>NZ_JABBPG010000001.1 GCF_013140855.1 Pseudoalteromonas caenipelagi
TGGTGCTAAATCGTCTCTTGGGATGCTGAGGTTATGCACTTCGATAAAGAGACGAATTAGCGCAAGGTGAAGGTAGCCAGTTTATAGAACGCAGACCTGTTGATGGCTGTGAAGTAAGCAACCTTCATAGTTTAATCACCCTTCACGGTTTTTGCGCTTTTCCAAGCTACCACACTGTTTTAACCCTTTTCACCACGTAGGTCGTGATAAGCGAAGCGCCATCCGACGCTTGAGGCGTGAGTCCCTCAACAGAGTTAAACTGGTTCAGGTGGCGAGTCCCTTAGCAGCGGTTAAACTGGTTCAGGTGGCGAGTCCCTCGGCAGCAGCTAAACCTGCTCATTTCACCTTGCGCAAAGGAAACGCACTCACTGCGTTCGTTGTCGTTAACCCTTTGCACTGTAGCGTCGATGATAGTGTGGCAGCTGCCATGTGAAAGTAGAACATCCTATTCCATAGCGGCTATTCCATAGCGGCTATTCCATAGCGGACCAATGCCCTTATTAAGAGAAAGCCCGATTCGAAAGAGTCGGGCTTTTTTGTGTTTGGTGCTAAATCGTCTCTTGGGATGCTGAGGTTATGCACTTCGATAAAGAGACGAATTAGCGCAAGGTGAAGGTAGCCAGTTTATAGAACGCAGACCCGTTGATGGCCGTGGAATAAGCAACCTTTTTAATCACCCTTCACGGTTTTTGCGCTTTTCCAAGCTACCACACTGTTTTAACCCTTTTCACCACGTAGGTCGTGATAAGCGAAGCGCCATCCGACGTTTGAGGTGTGAATCCCTCAGCAGCAGCTAAACCAGCTCACTTCACCTTGCGCAAATGGAATGACTTCGCTTCGCTCACTGTCATTAAACATTTGCACCTTAGCTTCGCTCATGTCGCTAACCTTTTGCACTATACTTCACCTTGCGCAAAGGAAACGTACTCACTGTGTTCGTTGTCGTTAACCCTTTGCACTGTAGCGTCGATGATAGTGTGGCAGCTGCCATGTGAAAGTAGAACATCCTATTCCATAGCGGCTATTCCATAGCGGACCAATGCCCTTATTAAGAGAAAGCCCGATTCGAAAGAGTCGGGCTTTTTTGTGTTTGGTGCTAAATCGTCTCTTGGGATGCTGAGGTTATGCACTTCGATAAAGAGACGAATTAGCGCAAGGTGAAGGTAGCCAGTTTATAGAACGCAGACCCGTTGATGGCCGTGGAATAAGCAACCTTTTTAATCACCCTTCACGGTTTTTGCGCTTTTCCAAGCTACCACACTGTTTTAACCCTTTTCACCACGTAGGTCGTGATAAGCGAAGCGCCATCCGACGTTTGAGGTGTGAATCCCTCAGCAGCAGCTAAACCAGCTCATTTCACCTTGCGCAAATGGAATGACTTCGCTTCGCTCACTGTCATTAAACATTTGCACCTTAGCTTCGCTCATGTCGCTAACCTTTTGCACTATACTTCACCTTGCGCAAAGGAAACGTACTCACTGTGTTCGTTGTCGTTAACCCTTTGCACTTTAGCTTCGCTCACTGTCATTAAACATTTGCACGAGCATTAGTTAAAGGTGTTTACACTTTGCAAGTAGGCTAGCCATCGCTTCTTTTTTTAGTTGCTTAGACTGAATGTATTCTTCACGAGTGCACTTCACTTTACCGTAGTAGTCTTTTTTGAGCATAGTTTCAGCTAATTGCATTTTAGGCTGATAGACTTTCCGGTAGGTATTAAGCACGGCTTTACCATCTCTGCCAAGCTTGGCTATCACAATACTAATGTCTTGCTCTGTGATTGGCTCGTCTTTCATCAATGCAGTGCGTATAGGCTCAATCGCCTCGTTGAATTCGGCCCTTCTATCCCTACCTATGTTAAGTCTATAGCCAAGCCAGGCGCCAATCACCATTCCAACTAAACAACCAACCAGTAACGCTAATAGTACTTTTGACATTACTAACCCTCATAGCAAGTCGTAAAGAAAATTACTCCTTGGCTACTAAGTTTAATCTGAAAATTCAGATGTCGCTTTTTAATTTCATTAATGACAAAAGTTGAACGTGGTATAGAAACATACAGATAAGTAACTCACTAAGTTGTGTCGGAAAATGTGTATGTGATAAGAGCACAAAAGAACAGTGAGTTCAGTTGCAAGGGAGCGTTATGTTTGAGTGTTATGCTTAGCAGACTTAGTGCATGACTGTTAAGGCTAATTGCAAAGGCAATGGCAGGCAAAATCACATGAGTTCACTTTGGGCTGAGATGACGAAAGAGCAGTATTTCCCAATGAATACTCGTCTAGGCTAAATAATCAACTCAGACTCATTTATTTAAACCCAAATTTTTAGTGCTTCTAAGTTCGGCATCAAAGGCACCGCTGCTAATTTATATTGCCATGATTGAACTACTGTAAGTAATTTTTCTTTGTATGGAACCAATAAATATAGAGCTCCACCGATAATGCATAATTGTATTAAACTTGCCCAAGGTGCACCCAGTGCTATTGGTTTTAACGCACTACCAAATGACGCTTTGATCTCGTTATTACTAATATCCACACTGTAGCATTCATCTAATATAAGGTGGGTTAGCATGCCTATACCAACAGAAAGAGATAATAGCACTGAAAACGACAATGACTTGCCAAGTAGTAGAGCTAAGTGTATAGAAATTAGCGAGCACATAAGCACAAATAGTAATGAGTGCATCGCGCCACGATGCACGGTTAAGCTTTCAAAAAGAGGTTTAACAATATGCATCAATACTGTATATACACATAGAGCGCTACCCCAAAGGGTTAGTAGCGAATCAAATTTGATCATTAATGGTAAGCCAATTGCTGCGCATAAAGAGAGTACTGAAAATAAACTATTTAGAGACCGTGATTTATCAGCGTCTAAGTCTGGCAGTAAGCCCGATAAGCTGCCTATGATAAATAGAATAAAAGTATCAAGGGGATTGGCAAGTGAGGTAGCTAGAACAGTAGAGCTAAAAGCAGCACTTGTGATTATGGACGATTGAAAATGTGTTTCAAAATTAGCCAATGTGAGCCTATATAATTTTGGTAAATAGTTGATTTACTTATTTGTTAATTTTATAGCAAGTTAGTCAAATTATATAGTGGTATTATTTTGTATGTGATCGATAATTGCTCTTGACAAAGCAGGGTACTATTTATTTTAACATTCCGGTTAAAAAAGGAAGGCATTGTGGAAGTTGGGATAAATATATTATCAATATAAAGTACTTATAACTATACGACTAACAGCTAAGCCACTTTTTATAATCCAGAAAGTATGCCAGTAATTTCACGCGGAAAAACTGAAAAGGCGAGTGAATAGAAAAATTATTCAAAGACGAATGATTCGCTTTTGTTGTGACTTATTCGGAAGAAGCGAGATAGCAACGTTGTATTCACAAAGTGATAAGGCTCAAGGCTTATCACTTTGTGAATATCAGCTTATTTAGGCTGGGCGTCGATAGATTGACCGTTTACACCAGACGAATCATCACTCATTAAGTATAAGTACGTATTCATTAGTTCTTCAGGTGTTTTTAGTGCATCTCTATCTTCACCTGGGAATGCAGAAGCACGCATACTTGTGCGGGTTGCACCTGGGTTAATACAGTTGATGCGTATATTGGTTCTGCCTACTTCACTGGCCCAAGTTTGCATCATACCCTCAGTTGCAAATTTTGAAATAGCATATGGACCCCAGAATTCACGCCCTTTGCGACCCACACCTGATGAGGTGAAAATCACGGATGCTTTTGGCGCTTTACGTAACAATGGAAACATATATTTGGTGATCATCGCTTGGGCTGTCACATTCACTTTCATAATGTTTTCAAACGTGGATACACAGAAGTGTTCAAGTGGCCCTAGTGAGCCTAATATTGAGGCATTATTGAGTAATCCATCTAGTTTACCAAATTGCTGCTTAATAGTGGCGGCTAAATCACGATAATTTTGCTTGGTCGCGCCGCGCATATCTAACGGCACAATAGCTGGCTTAGGATAACCATTGTTGACTATTTCATCGTATACACACTCTAATTTTTTAGTTGTTTTGCCAAGTAAAATAACGGTTGCGCCATGTTTTGCATAGGTAAGAGCCGCCACTCTTCCGATACCGTCACCAGCACCGGTTATTAAAATTGTTTTGTTCTTTAGGGCGTCTGCCGGGGCTTGATAATCGTGCATTTTTAACCTCAACTGGTAAATTTTTGGCATTTTATCACAAGTTATCGAATTTATTGTAAATATAGGTGGCGAAAGGCTACACTTTACGTTAAGTTTAACTGGTCTAATGTCTTATTAAAAACACAATTACATAGTTTTAACGAATTAGAGCACTAATAATAATAAGATTATGTCGGAGCCTATAAAATGAAAAAAATGCTACTCTCACTCGCGGTTTCTTCAGTCCTCGTTGGCTGTGGTGGCGGTGAAACATTAGAAGATGTAAAAAAGGAATCTACCCCAGTACTTCCCTCAGCGAGTATTAAATTTGATCCATCCAACAGTGTGATTTCTGTTCCTAACGATTTATTACTTAATGGTACAAAAGATGGCACCCTTAATCTTCCTGGTGAACTTGATCAAAACGGTAATGTAGCGCTTGCGCGTGCTAATTACGCATCACCTTCTTTGTCTCTAGGTGCGTTAGATGGCTGGTCAACGCAGATGCCTTATGTGATTAATTTGGATGTACCTGCTGGACACCCAATCAGTGCACAATCTGCAAGTGATCCTTCTTCGGTTCGAATATTTGAAGTTGTAATGGGCGCAGATCAAAGCGATGAGCAATGTAAGTCTGTTCCTGCGGGCATTGCTTGCCGTGTTGTTGGCGAACTGACCAACGGTATTACGGGCGATTTTATTTCAGTGCTCAATAGCACTAAAGATGGCATTGCCATTCAACCTCTTAAACCTTTCAAAGCGGGTAAAACTTACATTACAGTTTTAACTGACTCGCTAACAATGGAAGATGGGCGCTCGGTACAATCCTCGTCTACGTATACATTATTGCGTCAAGAGGCACCGCTGGTAACCGATACTCAGTTAAAGTTGCAGGCTGTGATTAGAAGCTACGAAAATGCAGTAACTTCTGAGGGTACTTTAAGTAAAGAAAATATTATTTACACCGCAGCGGCAACAATGCAATCGGTTGGCCCAGTTGTTGGCACGGTTAAAAAGTTGATGGCGGCAAGTATAGCGACTGGCAGTAACCCAAAGCTAGCTGTTCCTGAACAACCTATGATGACCGTGGCTGATGTGCTTGCTGCAGTTATTCCTGACCCACAAACAAGAGCGCCGTTCCAAGCGGTACAGTACATGCGCGGCAGTATTCAATTACCAATGTATTCAGCTAAACCGGCTACAAAAAACATCAGTAGTGCAGCAGATACCTACTGGCGTGCTCAGTGTGATAGTGCGGTAATGGTGCAAGGTTACAAAGCGGCGATAGGTGGTACACTTCCAGCACCTCAAGCAGACACAAATGACGCGGCATGTGCGGCTATGTCTGGCGGTGTATTGCGTGATTTTGGTTTAGATCAAACGCGCTTTTTAACTAAATACAACACTATCCCTCAAGTACAATGGTTGGCAAACGTACCAGTTCAAATTACTAAGCCTATTCCTCAAGCGTTAGGAATTGAAATGCCTGCGACAGGTTGGCCTGTTGTTATCCTTCAGCATGGTATCACAACGAGCAAAGAAGCAATGCTTGGTTTAACGCTTGCACTGAGTGCTCAAGGTTTTGCGACAGTGGCTATCGACCATCCAATGCATGGTGAGCGTGGCTTGGATATAGATGGTGACGGTATTGATGACTTCAATGCGACTTCAGGCAAAGGCTCAGTGCTGTCTTACATGAACTTAACGTCATTATTGGCTGCACGTGACAACTTACGTCAATCATCAGTGGACTTACTGGGTCTTCGTTTAGGCCTAAACTTTGTTAATCCTGCTCTGGGTTTAAATCCAACTCAAGTGAGCTTTGTTGGTCACTCTTTAGGCTCTATAGTTGCACCAAGCTTTATTGCTCATGCCAATCTACCACTAGACCCACAAGTCGATTCTTTGTTTAAAGTACAAAGTGCAGCGCTTGCTAGTGGTGGTAGTGGTATTGCAAGTTTCTTAGCTGAGTCGGAAGAGTTTGGTCCTTTTGTACAAGGCTCGGTATTACTTGCTGCGAATAACTTAGCAACGAAAGGGTTTGTTTCGTTTATTGCTACGGATGCGGTGTCACAATGTCCAGTGCCTGATGGCATTGAAGTTAATCCACAAGACTCAACTTACTTATCAGCGGTAGCGCCATGCGCATTTGTTTATTACACAAAACACTTAGCTGAGACGGGTGATACGCAATCTCTAGCAGCGATTAAGAGCATCATTCAGCAGTTTGTTTATGCAGCTCAAACAGCATTGGATAGCGCAGATCCGTTGAATTACGCAGGTTTAGTTCAAGCAGTGCAAACACCAATATACATGAGCGTGGTTACGGGCGGTGTTGATGGAAATAAAGCAGATACTGTCATTCCTCCAACAACAACAAATCCGCTTTCAGGCAGCACACCACTTGCTCGTATGATGGGACTGCAGACGGTTACCGAAACTCAAATGTCACAAACACCAATGAGCTATGTTGTTAACTTTAGCCAAGGTAACCATGGTTCAGTTGTTACTACGACATATCGCGAAAATGCCGGTGGTACGCAACAGGGTCATGCAATGGCAACGGTTGAAATGCAAACTCAAATTGTGTCTTTCTTGAAATCAAAAGGGCTCTATTTGCAGATTACTAACCCTGCGGTTATTGCTAATTGATTTTAATTGCTTCACTATTAAAAGCCGCTAATTAGCGGCTTTTTTATTGGTTTTAAATTAGATATCAGGGAGTCAATATTGGCATTTTTATTTGAATACGGTTTGTTCTTGGCAAAAGCTATCACAGTAGTATTAGCGATAGGTGCAATTATTGCCTTAATAGTCGGCGCAAGCCAAAAGCCAAAAAGCGAGTCAGGAGAAGTCGAGCTTAAAGACTTATCGGCGCAAATGGCGCAAACAAAAGAACGCTTTATCGAACAGGCATTGGACAAAAAGGCGTTAAAAGCGCATAAAAAGGCGCAAAAAAAGCATGAGAAGGAAGAGCCTGAGGGACGAATCTTTGTGGTCGATTTTGTAGGCAGTATGGATGCACACGAAGTAAAAAATCTACGAGAAGAGATCAGTGCCATTTTAAATATTGCTGACAAAAGCAAAGACCAAGTGCTGATTAACTTGGAAAGTGGTGGTGGAGTTGTGCATGGTTATGGGTTAGCAGCTTCGCAATTAAACCGAGTTAAGCAGCAGGGTCTACCTTTAACGGTGTGTATTGATAAAGTGGCTGCCAGTGGCGGTTATATGATGGCTTGCGTTGCTGATAAAATAGTGGCCGCTCCTTTTGCTATTGTAGGCTCCATAGGGGTAATCGCACAGATCCCTAACTTTAATAAGATTTTGAAGAAAAACGATGTCGATTTCGAGCAAATTACGGCAGGGGAATACAAACGCACCCTAACTATGTTCGGTGAAAATACTGACAAAGGGCGTGAAAAATTTAAAGAAGAAATTGAACATACTCATGGGTTGTTTAAATCTTTTGTGGCTGAACACCGCTCTAAGCTTGATATCTCTGAGGTAGCGACAGGCGAGCATTGGTTTGCGACACATGCAAAAACTTTTAATTTGGTGGATGAAATAAATACCAGTGATGATGTACTCATGTCGCTAGATAAAACGCACCAGTTGTATAAAGTGAGTTTTCGTAGCAAAAAAACGTTTGCTGAGAAAGTTGGGCTAGGTTTTAGTGCCGCTATTGAAAAAGTAGGGTTGTCTCTTTGGAGTAAATTAAACAACGCTCGCTTTTAAAGTTTGTTGATAAGCGCAACAGGCTAACAGCAAATAGATACATTTGAAAAAGCACTTGGAACGACCAAGTGCTTTTTTATTAAAGCGCATACGTGCTGATGATACGGTAAACCTCGTTGATATTGTCGCCAGCTTTAAACTCTTTGGCAATTGGAGTTGGATCTGAGCCGACCCAAATTTTTAGTTCAGAGTCTAAGTCGAAGTGACCAGCACTCTCTTTGCTAAACTTCGTGATTTTACTGTAAGGAATGCTCAATATTTCCACTTTAGAGCCTGTTACCCCTTGTTTATCAATGAGCAATAAGCGTTTATTAGAAAAAACAAACATGTCACGGATAACTTGGTAGGCTTTTTCAATATGTTCTCCCTCGACCAATGTATCATTCAGTAGCTTGTCGAGCTTTTCGTTATCCACTTCACTGGCGTTACCTAAAATACCGCTCAATAGTCCCATGATATTAATCCTTCTGGAATAGTTGATTCTCTAATGTATGGCCGTTGACCAATTGACGATACTGCCAGTTATTTTTATAGCAGTACTTAAGTAAGTGTATATCAAATTGATCATGGCTAGCCTGATATTCAATAATAAATTCTTTGTTCTGACTTTGTGACACGTAGAGTACGCCGCTAAGTTGTTTGAGCAGCTCCTTTGCATCTTTATATTGATCTTGCAATTGAAGGGTAAGGTACTTGCTACTACCCGTTTGTTCGTTGCGATTGTGAGTAGTCAATATGCCTTTATCTAAGTACAAAACATGGCTGCATAAACGTTCAAGCTCAGCTAAGTCGTGAGAGCTAAGAATAAAGCTCACGTCATCACTTAAAGAGGAAATCAGCGAGCGAATCTCTCTTGCATTAATAGGGTCAAGTCCCGCAGTTGCTTCGTCAAGTAAGACAATTTTGGGGTTGCCCAACAGAGCCTGTGCAATACAAACACGTTTTCTCATACCATGAGACAACTCGTTAATTTTTGAGTTGTGGTTCTCACTTAAACCAACAAGCTCAAGGACTCTTGTTGTATCTTGTAATGCCTCAACTTTACTCAAGCCTTGTAATAAACCGTAAAAGCATAGTTGCTTTTGAATAGAGAATCTGGGGTCTAATGTTGCATCTTGAGGTAGTGCGGCTAGCTTGCCAAACAAGCTTGGATGGCCAAGTGGTTGTCCGAGTATGCGTACCGTGCCGCTGTCTGGTTGCAGATATCCACACAGCACACTGAACAGCGTGGTTTTACCAGCGCCATTAGGGCCAACTAAAGCGGTGGTGGCTCCTGATTCAATGGTAAAGCTGACATTATTAAGGGCTTTTTTAGAACCAAAAGACTTAGATAAATGATTTACCTCTATTAAGGTGCTCATAGTGAACGTCTCCTAAATACAACAATGCTTAATGCAAGTAACGCGCAAGACTGAAGTAATGGGATCAGCCAGAGGGTAAAGGGAACGTTTGTTTGTGGGGCAATATCCATAAGTTGAACACCAGGGAACGCATAAAATAGCACATCGAGTAAAGGTAAGTAGCTACTTAAATAGGACAACAAAGCATTGCCTAAAGTAAAAAGCAGTATCGCAAGTACGATAGATAAGCGAGAAGAGCTACATATTAGGTTGAGTAAAGACATAAGAGCAATAAAAGGCATCGCAGTGAGGCTCAATTGACAAATTAAAGTAACTGCCAAGCCTAAGCCTGAAAGTGCCAATTCAGGGGCTCGATAAGCCATTACTATAGTAGTTGCCAATGCAGTTAGTGCGATCAAGCATATTATGATTATGAATTGACCGAAGAATCGTCCAAGTAGTAGCTCATCTCGTGTACTACGCAGGCTTAAAAACCGCAAAGTGCCTCTTTGTCTGTCTCCTACGGTTTGATCCGAGCAAACAAATAATGAAAATAGCGGAAAGCTGTACAGTGCAATAAGCCAGAATATGGCAAGTTCTGCTTGTGGCCAACTAACCAATTCGCGTAGTCCTATGTTTCCAGCAAGTTCTTGTGCTGCTTCAGAAAATTGTGGGCTACTCAAAAATGGCACGGCATGCCCGATGGGGTAACGTAAAATCATGAGCCAGACCATAGCAAAGGCTGCTAAGGCTAACAAACCACGTTTTGTTGCAAATAGGCGGGTAAGCTCAAAAAGAGCTAATTGCCACACTCTGTATATATTCATAGATTCTCCTTTGCCTTACACAATAGCTTGTAAAACAAAGGAGATAAACTGAAAATATGTTTCAGAGTGTGGCTATCTGTTACATTTAGAGTACTAGCTCATTACCAGCCACATTGACGGCCTTTGTTTTGCTCATCTAAATATTTTTGTAGCGGTGCAAAGTAATCTAAAATAGCGGTCGCATCCATCTGTTGCTTGCCAGTTACTTTTTCTAATGCTTCTTGCCACGGACGACTACTGCCCATCTCTAGCATGGCATTAAGCTTTTCGCCTGCTTCTTTAGACTTGTAAATAGAGCAACGGTGAATTGCTTCTTTGTTTCCCGCGGTTTCACACAATGCACGGTGGAAGTCAAACTGAAGAATATGAGCTAAAAAGTAGCGTGTATAAGGCACATTCCCTGGTACATGGTATTTAGCACCGGCATCAAAATCTGCTTCTGAACGATCAATTGGCGCTTGAATACCTTGATATTTCTCTCTTAAGTCCCACCAAGCTTGGTTGTATTGCTCTGGCGTAATTTCGCCAGAGAATACTTTCCAGCGCCATTGGTCTACAAGCAATCCAAACGGGATAAATGCAACTTTATCTAAAGCCATACGCATAAGGAGCCCAATGTCTTTCGACTCATCAGGCACCTGATCAAGTAAGCCTATTTTTTTCAAATATCCAGGTGTAACAGAAAGGGCGATAGTATCACCAATCGCTTCGTGGAAGCCGTCATTTGCGCTGTCTTGATAGAAGATAGGCTGCGCTTTGTATGCTCGTTGATAAAAGTTATGACCTAACTCGTGGTGAATTGTTGAGAATTCCTCGCCAGTGCGCTGAATACACATCTTGATACGAACATCGTCCTGATTGTCTAAATTCCATGCAGATGCATGACACTGTACGTCACGGTCGCGTGGTTTTAAGAATAATGAGCGTTCATAAAAAGTATCAGGTAAAGGTGCAAAGCCCATCGAGGTAAAGAATTTTTCTGCACCCTTAACCATATCCATTTCGGTATAGTTATGTTTTTCAAGTAGTTCAGTGACATCGTAACCTGGATCGGCATTTTCAGGCGCGACCACATCGTAAATGTTACCCCATTGCTGTGCCCACATATTACCTAACAAATGTGCAGGAATAGGCTGGTCTTGAGGCACTTTGTCTTCGCCATATTGCTCACCTAGCTTTGCTCTAACATGGCAGTGTAGTGCATTGTACAGCGGCTTAACCTGACCCCACAGTCTATCGAGTTCATTAGCAAAGTCATCAGCAGGCATGTCATACTTACTTCTCCACATTGCGCCAGTGTCTTTATAACCTAGCTCTTGTGCACCTTCATTTGCCAATACAACTTGTTTTTCAAACAGTGGACGCATTGGTTTTGAGATCTGGCGCCAGCCTTGCCATGCATCAAGTAACTCATTGTAGTCACGACTTGTTGCCATTTTGCTGGTTAAATCACCAAGACTTGCGCAATTATCACCATCTTTACAGTATTTGCCTTTTGCATATAGACCATCAAGTTCTGCAAGTAGCGATGCTAACTCAGCTGATTTTTCGGCATTTTGCGGCGCAGCCATTGTGAGAGACAGTTTAAGTTTATCCATTTTTCTACGAGTGTCTTCGCTTAGATCTGCTTTGTCAAAGCGAGCGGCTTCACTTGCTAAGCGCACAACCGTATCTGTAGATTCTTGGCCAACACTTGCTGCAAGGGCTGCAGTATCTTCGGTAACAAAGTTTGCGTAAATCCACTGTGCTCGGTTGCCTCTAATACTTAAATCTTCAAGGGTAGTTTGTGCATCAGCAAGGAATTTTTCAGCGTCTTTTTCAGTGACTGCTGGTGATGAAGCTGAAGTTGTATTACAGCCAGACAGAGAAAGTGCAGTCGCTACAACACAGGCTCCAAGGCTTAGTTTGAATAATGGTTTCATTTGATTATCACTTGTTGTTATTGATGCAGGTCATGATATCAGCGTGGTACAAAAGGGACAAATAAACTGAGGCCATCTGAGTCAATAAATTGAGTTTGTGTGATTTTTAAGCATACTTAAAGCGTTACGAACAGGAGGTCTATATGATGGGCATTATCGTTTTAGTAATCGTTTTGATATGTATCGTGTTTTCGGTGCAAACATTTCGATATAGGTTTATAACATTGCCAGTAATGCGTTACTTCAAACGCGCTTTACCACAACTGAGCCAAACTGAACAAGAAGCGATGGAAGCGGGTGACACTTGGTGGGATTCTCAACTCTTTTCGGGTCGCCCGAATTGGCAAAAATGGCATCAAATAGATGCACCAAAACTTACCAGTGACGAGCAAGCATTTATAGATAACGAGCTCGAAACGTTACTATCAATGCTTGATGAACAGCAAATTAGGCATGATAAAGACTTACCAGAAGCGGTTTGGACATTTCTCAAAGAGCATGGCTTTTTTGCATTTATAATTCCTAAAAAGTTTGGCGGGAGAGCGTTCAGTGCTCAAGCTAATTCTACGATAGTTGCTAAGATAGCGAGTAAAAGTCTCTCAACAGCGGTTACTGTAATGGTGCCAAACAGCTTAGGTCCGGCGGAACTTTTACTGCATTATGGTACTTCTGAGCAACAGCAGCAGTGGTTGCCTAAGCTTGCAACGGGGGAGGCGTTACCCTGTTTTGCATTGACAGCACTAGAAGCAGGATCGGATGCGGGGGCAATTGATGATTATGGCGTTGTATGCCAAAAGACCATTAAAGGTGAAAAAGTACTTGGCCTAGAACTTACGTGGTCAAAGCGTTATATCACATTAGCACCGGTAGCAACATTACTCGGTTTGGCTTTTAAAGCTTATGACCCCGAAGGTTTACTTGGTGGCAAACATGCTTTAGGTATAACTTGTGCACTTATTCCAACAAATCACAAAGGCGTTAAAGTGGGACCACGGCATAACCCATTAGATCATGGCTTTATGAATGGCACAACGCAAGGCAGTAAAGTTTTCATTCCTCTGGGTTGGGTTATTGGGGGGCAGGCAGGAATAGGCAAAGGTTGGCGAATGTTAGTTTCTTGTTTAAGTGCCGGAAGAGGAATTTCGTTACCTGCGTTAAGCGCTGGCACCGCTCACTTGTGTACAAGAACCACAACTGCATACAGTTTAATAAGGGAGCAGTTTGGTCAATCAATCGCTGATTTTGAAGGCGTACAGGAGAGCTTGGCGCGTATTGTCGGTTTGACCTATAGCATTGAAGCATGCCGACAAACAACGGCTCAGGCCATTGATATGAAAAAAAGCCCAGCGGTGATCACTGCCATTGCCAAGTACCACCTTACTGAAATGTCGCGCACAGTTATGAATGACGCACTCGATATTCATGGCGGCAAGGGAATACAAAAAGGGCCTAACAACTATTTGGCGAACAATTACACTGGGATCCCAATTTCAATTACGGTTGAGGGGGCAAATATATTAACGCGCAATTTGATGATTTTTGGGCAAGGTGCAACAAGGTGCCACCCGTACATTTTTCAACAAATCAAACTTATTCAAGACTCTGAAGGGACGGAGCGAGTGAGAGAGTTTGACAAATTACTTATGGCGCACTTGCAGCACACCAGTATCAATACACTGAAAATGCTATGGTTGAGCCTGACAAGAGGGCATGGTTTGTCTGTAAAAACGTCTGGTCCAACGCAGGTGTTCTATAAAAAGCTAAATTGGCTGAGTGTGTGTTTGAGCGTGTGTTCAGACATAGCAATGCTGAAGCTTGGTGGAGAGTTGAAGCGTAAAGAGATGTTATCAGCCCGTTTAGGTGATGTGTTGAGCCACTTATACCTCGCATCATGCGTGCTAAAAAAGTATGAACACGATGGCCGTCAGCATGGAGATTTTAACGCGGTCAATTATGCAATTTCCCATCATTTAAAAGAGGGGTTTAATGCACTTGATTGCTTTATAGATAATTTTACTAACCGAGTAGTGGCACAAATAATAAAGCGAAGTTGCCATTTATTTGGGCATGGTATGAAAGGACCTTCGAATCACATAATAAGTATACTTTGCAAAAATACTTTATCTGACAAAAGTGCGCGAGAAAGAGTAAGTCACTTGTGTACAGTTGAAGCGGGTGGAGCGATACAAGAGCTAGAGCAGGCTTATATTGAATACAAGCTAACTCAGTCAGCTCGCAGCAAATTTAAACAGTGGCAGAAGCGTTTTAAAATACTCGATTTTGATAAATCATTTGCTGAGCTAGTTAAAATGGCACAAACAGATCAAGTCTTAACAAGTGAAGAAGCGCAATCACTTGTCGAAGCGCAAGATCTGCGTTTGAAAGCGATTGCGGTTGATGTTTTTGATTAACATTATCTGGCAAATGGATCAGGGTTGATTTTATCAATGTACCATTTGCCCTTCTTCCGAAGCATTTGCACACTGCGCATGTCATCCACTTTTTCGCCATTAAAATAGCCTGTAAAGACCATGTTTACTTTGGCATGGTCGCCATATTGTTCTCTTAAGCTGGCATTTGTCATATCAATTTCTATGGTCACTTCATCAAACTGCATATTAACAAGGTTTCTTGTAAATTGTGATGCAGTACCGTAAGAGCGCATTATCCGTGCTAGCCTTGGAGTAGCATGTTCCAGCGCCAAGTTAATATTATTCTTGTTGTACAATGCGTCAAAATAGAGAGTTGCAGTGTATCCTGGCGTATCTTCGTCACCGCTGGGTTTATCTTCCCCCCCACATGCGACTAAAAATAAGCTAAGCGCTACTAGAATGGTTTGTATAATTTTCATAATAAATTGAAATAGTTCTAGATTGCCTAAGTTTGTAATCAAATTAACGATATGTAAAGGTAAGAGAGGGGTTGAAATAAAAAAAGCTCGCATTTAAACGAGCTTTTTGGTTGGGTAAATACAAAGTTTAAACTTGTTCTGTGACAGCTGTGTTTATGTCAGCTTTTTTTGAACGTCTTTTTAAAAGCGCTTTGATGTCTTCCAACATCACGTACTGACATGGAATAAGTATCAAGGTGATCACCGTAGCAAAAAGTACACCAAAGGCAAGGGATACAGCCATGGGGATCACAATCTGTGCTTGTAAGCTAGTTTCCATAATGATGGGTACTAGGCCCATAAAAGTTGTTAAAGAAGTCAGTAAGATTGCTCTAAAACGCAAGCATCCCGCGTCTACAACCGCTTGTTTAATAGAAGCCCCTTCTTTGCGCGCTCTATTAACGAAGTCAACCATCACTAGGGAGTCATTGACTACCACACCGGCTACTGCAATGATGCCGAAAAATGATAGGCTGCTCATGGTCATACCCATAACGATATGACCGATAACAGCACCAACTACGCCAAATGGTATCACTGACATAATTAATATTGGCTGTGAATATGAGCGAAGTGGAATCGCAAGCAGAGCAAAGATAATCATTAGCGATAATGCGAAATCTCTGACTTGTTCTGCTACGCTGTTCATTTCCTCTTCGATACGGCCAGCCACGTTACTGGTTACGCCAGGGTAGTTTTTAAGTAGTGCTGGCAGATATTCATCTCTAATTTCTTCTGCAATTTTAAAGGGTTCTGCTTGGTTAGTATCGACAGAGGCCCATACGTTTACGGTACGTTTTGCATTTTCACGACGTATGCGATTTACACCATCAACTAATTTAACGTCAGCTACCTCAATCAACGGCACTTCAGCACCTGAAGGACTAATGATACGCACATCCTGAATATCGCTAATCGAGTTGCGAGCATCCTTTGGATAGCGGATCATTACTTTAACCTCTTCGCCATTGCGCAATATACGCTGTGCTTCAAGGCCGTAGTAGCTAAAGTTAACTTGTGAAGCAACGTCAGACAATGTCAGTCCCATACTGTAAGCCAGAGGCTTAAGCTCTAGTTGCACTTCATCAGTTGCACTTTGCATTGAATCATTTACATCACCGACACCGGCAATACCGTTTAACTTCGCCTTCAGTAAATTGGCAACTTCTTTAAGTTGGTCCTTGTCTTTGCCTTCTAAGCGGAAGTTAATATCGCCATCGTCGCGACCGCCATTCATAATGCTGTCTTCGATATTGAGCGTTTTAACGCCTGGCAACGGTGGCATTTGCTCTCGCCACATTGCACTGAGCGCAAATGTATCAATAGGGCGTAAGTCAGGCTCAACCAATATTGCCATAATGTTTGCTCTAGTACGACCACGTAAACTAACAGACAAGTCTCTTACCATACCTGTTCCGTACTTAGCTTCAATTTGTTTATCAACGGCTAAGATCAAATCTTCCACTTTTTGTGCAGTTTGCAATGTTGCAGTTTCAGATGATGATAAATTCATCTCAATATTAACTTGTGGAAAATCATGTGGGATCTTAGGGTTAGCAACAAACTTAACTAACCCGCCAGCAAATAACCCGGCAGTAACAATGATTATGCTCAAGAAACCGATAATGACGGTATAACGATAATGTATACAGCGTACAATGAATGGGCGATACAGGTTATCGATAAAGTGTTTTAATCCAGCATCTAATGAAGCACGTAAGCGATGGAATGGATTTTTGGGATTACTAGGCTTGTTTTTCATAGCTGCCAAGTGAGCTGGTAAGATCAACTTAGACTCAACTAAAGAAAACAGTAGGCATAAAATGATAACACCGCCAATTGCTTTAGAAAACGCTGCAGCTGGGCCTGTAGCAAAAGTTTGCGGCAAGAATGCAGCAACGGTTGTTAACACGCCAAATGTGGCTGGAATTGCAACACGTTTAACTCCTCGAACAACATTGTCTAAAGTGTGACCATTTTTTTCAATCTCAGAGTGTACTGATTCTCCGACGACAATGGCGTCATCTACCACAATCCCCAGTACGAGAATAAAGGCGAACAGAGAAGCCAAGTTGATGGTGATATCAAGGGAACCAATCGGCATCAGTAAAAATGCACCAAGGAAAGAGACTGGCAAACCCATCATTACCCAAAATGCCAATCTGACGCGTAGGAAAAGTGCTAACATTAACATGACTAAAATGCCGCCTAAGATCATGTTTTCTATCATCATGTTCAAGCGGCCGTTTAGGTAGTACGTCAAGTCGATAAGAGGTTCAATCTCAACACCCGCAGGAAGCGTTTTATTACGTTCAGCAAGGTAATTTTTAATGGTCGTAGCGACTTTAGTGATATCTTGATCTTTTGAGGCTTGAACTTCAAAAGTGAGTGAATTCTTACCGTTGTATTTAGAGTACTGAAGCCCTTCTTCGAAGCCATCATGTACGGTTGCAACATCACCTAAGCGGATTTGTGCACCATCTTCAAGCGTTAGTAATGGTAGATTTTCAAACTCTTTACCACGGTACGCTTGGTTTTCAACACGCATTGAAATATAACCATTTTCAGAACGAATCTGGCCAGCCGACATATTGGCTGAGAAGGCTTTAACTGCCTGTGAAATATCCCTAAAGCTTAAGCCATACTCTCTTAGTTTATCAGGGCTGATCTCAATACCAATTTCATAATTTAGGCCGCTATGAAACTCAAGCAAGTTAATACCTGGCAATGCAAGCATTTCATCGTGGATCGTGTTGCCAAGCTCTTTTAACTGTTTATTGTCAAGGTCGCCATACAAAGATAACCACATAACTTCTTGTTTGAATTTATCGTAGCTTACGATTGGTCGCTCCATACCCACTGGAAAACTCGGTATCGAATCAATTTGCATTTTTACTTCGTCTAATACGACCAGAGGCTCATAATGATCCTCTACTTCAATCCAAGTTTGTGAAAAGCCGCGGTTGGAGTAGGTGATCATACGTTTGATCCCCTCCAAACCTTCCATTGCTTCTTCAACTTTAATCGTGATCCCTTCTTCAACTTCTTGAGGAGCGGCACCTGGATATATGGCTTGAACACTTAACCAGTGGCTTTCAAATTGCGGAAACATCTGTTTGCGGATCGAAAATGCAGTCAGTAATCCTCCGATTAAAATAAATATCATCAGCAGGTTGGCTGCAACAGGGTTGCGTGCAAACCACGCAATCAAGCCTTTTTCAGTTGGCATACTCATATACCTTACTCCTCTTTCAACGCAAGCTGAGTATCCGTTACAGGAGCCATTGCATCATTTAATCTAAGCTGCATGCCTTCTGTAGGATATTCAAGCGCAGAGGTAATAAGTTGCTCGCCGTTGTTTACACCAGCATCAACAATGGTATGACCGTTATATTCTCGAACAATATTGATTGGCTTGAAGCTTAATGTTTGGTCGTTGTTAAGGATTGCGATGCGGTTATTTTTCACTAAATGTTGAGGGATCGCGGCGGCGCTATCAATGGTCTTACCATCGATTGTAGCATTTAAATAAGCGCCAAAACGAAGCGCTGTGCGCTTATCAGAGTAGGGTTTATCTACCTGTGCAACAAGGTATGTCATACGGCTTCGTTGATCAATGACGCCTTCGCTGCGAACGATCTTCCCTTGCCATTTTGCAGGTTTACCTTCAACCTGAGCAGTTAAGGTAACGTTTGCATTAATGCCGCCGTTCACTAAATATTGTAATTCGTTATCAGCAACAGGAAGACGAATTTCTGCAACAGACGTTGCATTTAAAACACCAAACTGGCTGCCTGCGTTAACCACGCTGCCTAAACTTAAGTTACGGCTTTCAATAATAGCATCATAGGGCGCTTTAATATAAGTGCGCTCAAGGTTACGTTTAGCACGTTTGACACTTGCTTGCGCAGCTCGAAAACTTGCTAACTTTTCTGCTAACTGTGGTTTACGTAAATATAGCTCAGACGGAATTGTTGCGTTGGCATTATCTTTAATGCGTTGCCATTCAGTTTTTGCTACATGGGCTTGAGCTTGTTCAATTTCTAAAGCTGAACTTGCACGAGCGAGGTTTGCTTCAGCTTCTATTAGTGCAGCTTCATAGTCGTTAGGATCGATACGGGCAAGTACATCGCCTTTTTTTACAAATCCACCTTTTACAAAAGCATCTGATACGGCAATAACTTGGCCACTCACTTGTGCAACCAGTTCAGTGCTATATTTTGGCTTGACGAGTCCATACGAGTCGACATTCAGTTGCATCGGAGCAACTGTGATGGGTTTTGCTTCAACAAGTGGGTGGACCACTTGTTCAGATTTCTTTTCAGGGGGCTGTTTCATAGCAGAAAAAGCGACTGCTGCACCGATGCCTCCCACTAATACCGCAAGGGGTAAGAATATTTGTTTTTTACTAGCCACGTTATCTTCCTTCCAACTGTTGATGTTGTAGGTATCAGGTATAAATTGATACCGATAGCTAGGATAATAAACTATAAGATATGTCTAGTTGTTTATTTAGGTTCCTAAGTTGTAACAAAGCATTACATAATGACGAGTTTTGTAATATTTAAGACAAATTTCAATAGACAGATATGAAAAAGGCCCTCAGCGGGCCTTTTAATATTTAATAATGATACGATGTTACATGACTCGCATGCCAGGCTCCGAACCCTCGTCAGGATTTAGAATGTAAATTTCTTTTCCGCCAGGCCCAGCCGCTAAAACCATACCCTCTGACATACCAAAACGCATCTTACGTGGTTTTAAATTAGCAACCATCACCGTCAGCTTACCTTCAATATCTTCTGGTGCATAAGCTGATTTTATTCCGGCAAACACTTGGCGCGTTTCGCCACCCAAATCTAAGGTCAGTTTAAGCAACTTTTCTGCACCTTCCACATGCTCTGCTTTGGCTATTTTAGCAACACGTAAGTCAACTTTAGCAAAGTCGTTAAATTCTATTTCTTCGCTGATTGGCTCTTTTGCAAGTGGGCTGTTTGGGTCTAGTTTTGGCTTATTGCTCGCTTCTAGGCTCTCTTTAGACTCTTCAAGCATTTGAGTTACTTTATCCATATCAACACGTTGCATGAGCGCTTTAAACTTGTTGATAGAATGGCCAGTTAGCAATTCTTGGGCACTTTCCCAAGTAAGTTGTGTATTTAAGAACTGCTCAACATTTGCTGCCATACCAGGTAATACAGGTTTTAGGTAAGTCATTAATATCTTAAACATATTAAGACCAGCAGAGCATACATCATGCGCTTGACCTTGTGTTTGTTCATCCTTGATAAGCACCCATGGAGCTTGGGCATCGATAAACTGGTTTGCTTTGTCGGCAAGTGCCATGATTTCGCGGATAGCTCGGCTATACTCTCGTTGCTCATAATATTGAGCGATGGTATCTGAGGCACTCTTAAACTGCGACATCAGTTCAGGCTCAAGAATGTTTTCACTCATTTTGCCGTCAAACTTTTTGCTGATAAACCCGGCACAGCGAGAAGCGATATTAACGACTTTGCCCACAAGGTCTGAGTTTACTCGCTGAGCAAAATCTTCTAAGTTCAAATCGAGATCCGTAATGCCACTGTTGAGTTTAGCGGCAAAGTAATAACGCAAGAACTCAGGGTCTAAGTGATCTAAATACGTACGGGCCTTAATAAATGTCCCTTTAGACTTAGACATTTTAGCACCATTTACGGTTACAAAGCCGTGTGCATATACATTCGTAGGCTTGCGGAACTGAGCACCATCGAGCATTGCAGGCCAAAATAAGCTGTGGAAGTAAATGATGTCTTTACCGATGAAGTGATAAAGCTCTGCATCTGAGTCTTCACCCCAATAGGCATCAAAATCTAAGCCTTTTTTGTCGCATAGGTTTTTAAAACTTGCCATGTAACCAATGGGAGCGTCTAGCCATACATAGAAGTACTTACCCGGCGCACCTGGGATCTCAAAGCCAAAGTATGGTGCGTCACGGCTTATATCCCACTGCTGTAAACCATCTGCGAACCATTCTTCCAGTTTATTTGCCATTTCTGCTTGTAATGATCCTGAATGCAACCACTCTTTAAGCATGCTTTCAAATGCTGGCAAATCGAAAAAGAAGTGTTCAGAGTCTTTTAATACAGGAGTTGCACCAGACATCACTGAACGTGGGTCTTTTAGTTCCGTTGGGCTGTAGGTGGCGCCACATGCATCACAGCTATCGCCATTTTGGTCTTGTGCATCACAGGTGGGGCAGGTACCTGTTACAAAACGATCAGGTAAAAAGATATTCTTTTCAGGGTCGAATAATTGTGAAATGGTACGCTTTTTAATATGACCTTTAGCGTCTAAGCGTTTATAAATAAGTGCACTTAGCTCGCGGTTTTCTTCACTGTGTGTACTGTGGTAGTTATCAAACTCGATGTTAAAATCAGCAAAGTCGCGCTGGCGTTCAATGCTTACATTTTTAACCATTTCTTCTGGCGTGATCCCTTGTTTTTGGGCATTGAGCATAATGGGGGTGCCATGAGCATCATCGGCACATACATAGTATGTCTCGTGACCACGCAATTTTTGAAAGCGAGACCAGATGTCGGTTTGTATGTACTCTAACATGTGACCAAGGTGTGTTGGTCCATTTGCATAAGGCAATGCACTCGTGATGAGAATTTTTCTCTTCGTCATAACTTTTCCAAAATTGTCGCGTGGCTGTGATTAATTATCAACCAAAGCGCTTAGTTTAAGCTTACACTTTCCATTTACTCTGGATGTAAAGCATCAATAGACTGGTTTTAATGGGTTGAATGTTACATAATTCCGAGGCCTTTTTCATCACCAGAGTACGTTTTATTTCTATGTTTGGTCTCAATAAACTTTTTAAAAAAGATAATCCAATAGAGCAGCAGATCATCAGTGAATTGACGTCGTTTAAAAACAGTGTGTTTCCCTTAGGGATTCAAACTGATTGGATAAGCTCTATTGATGTGCAAAAAAGCCCGATAAAAATAGTGTTGCAACTGCCGTTTGCCGCCAGTTGTATGGCATATATGTTAAGCGATATGTTGTCTAAAAGACTTAATAAACATATTGATGTAACAATAACTTGCAGCTTGCCAAAGCAATACCAGTATAAAAAGATTAAACACATTGTACTCGTTGCTTCAGGGAAAGGTGGGGTAGGAAAGTCGACAACCGCTGTTCACATTGCGCGCGCATTACAAGCACAAGGCGCACAGGTTGGAGTACTTGACGCGGATATTTATGGGCCATCTATCCCTTCATTATTTTCGGTGGCTGATGAAAAACCAACAACACAAGATAACAAAACGCTTAATCCAATTATTAAAGATGGAATTAAGGTACAATCAATCGGATTTTTAGTCTCCCCAGAAGATGCAACGGTGTGGCGTGGGCCGATGGCATCGCAGGCGCTTAGCCAATTGCTTAACGAAACACAGTGGGGTGAGATTGATTACTTAATCGTCGATATGCCACCTGGCACGGGAGATATTCAGCTTACCATGACGCAAAAAGTGCCCGCAAGTGGTGCACTGATTGTGACGACACCACAAGATCTTGCCCTGTTAGATGCACAAAAAGGCATAGCCATGTTTAACAAGGTGAATTTACCAGTTTTAGGGATAGTAGAGAACATGAGCCACTTCATCTGCACGCATTGTGGTGAAAAGAGTCATGTTTTTGGTAAGCACGGCGCAGAGCAACTCGCTCAGCGACATGGTGTGCCACTGTTAGCTGAAATACCGCTTAACGTTGAAATTAGAGAAGCATCGGAGCATAAACAAGCAATGTTAGCTCACGATGCAGGCATTTTTGAACATTACATAGCATGTGCTCAGATTCTAAGTAGCATGCTTTATTATCAAGCGCTGTCGACGTCAACTGTTGACATCGTCATAACGGATGACTGATTAATGAGATTGTCAGATAAACATATAAAACAAGCAATTGAAGAAAAGAAAATTCTAATAGAGCCGGCTCCCAGTGATGACATGATTTCGGGGATCACGGTAGATTTGAGACTCGGCAATAAGTTTAGAGTGTTTCAGGATCATGGTGCACCCTATGTTGACTTAAGTGGCCCTAAAGACCAAATCAATGCGGCAATGGAGTCGATAATGAGTGACGAAATTGTGCTCGAAGACGGTCAAGCATTCTTCCTTCATCCAGGTCAGCTCGCACTCGCGATTACCTACGAATCCGTGACTTTACCTGCTGATTTGGTGGGGTGGCTGGATGGCAGATCATCATTAGCCCGGCTCGGGTTAATGGTACATGTTACCGCACATCGTATCGACCCAGGCTGGTCAGGCAATATTGTGCTTGAGTTTTACAATTCAGGTAAATTGCCTTTAGCTTTGAGGCCAAAAATGAAAATAGGGGCATTGAGTTTTGAAACAATGACAAGCCCTGCAGAGAATCCATACAATATTCGCAAAGATGCAAAATATAAGGGCCAGAATAGTGCTGTTGCCAGTCGTATAAGTGCTGATAATAATAACGATTAGTAACCTCAGGCAATTGGTGGCGTATAAGAGCGTAAGGCAATCGCCACCATTTTATATTTAATTAGTTAGCAATAACTCAGAAAGCTTCCATACTAATTAGTAATCGTGTGCAAAGTGCGTGATGAATTTTAAAGGAGTTAAGATGGGTATCTGCAAAGCCATTCGGGGCATTGTGCTCTGTCTGACAATGGTAATGAGCTGCTTTTCGCAGGCTTCGTCCACATCTACTTATCTTGATGTTAGCAATCTGAAGTCAATTGACGACATAATTAAAATCCAAAATGATTTCACACCGTTACAAGAGCAGCAACCTATTGCGCCTAAGTTGGTGTCAACTTGGCTAAAGGTTGATGTTTCTCAACTAACAGCATCAAAATCTTCTCAAGTGATATATTTAGATAAGCCAATTAATAGCCTTCTTGAACTTTATCTAGTAAAGCAAGGCAAGGTGGTCCAAAAGGTCAGTGTTCCCAAAAATAATTCTTCAGTCTCTCGGTTGCAAAGTATCTCTCCTCACATCACGTATCAAAGCGCAGAGCCTAACACTCAAGTTTATATTCATTTGCGAGCACCTTATACAGTTAAATTTGATTACCATATTATGTCTGAGGTGGATTTTAAAGAGCACAGTCAAACACTGCTGTTTTGGTATGGTATTGAATTAGGGTTATTGTACTTTGTTGCATTGTCTTTAGTGTCTATGGCTTTACTAGCAAAGGGGAAACACTTAGCCTTACTCGGCGTTTATATAAGCCTGCTAGCGATTCAATGCAGTGTTAATAATGGCAGTATTTACTTCTATTTACCTGTGGGGGTCGGGAAGGCTATTGCGTCATTTAATGGTAGTTGGCTGATATTAGCGTGTGCTAGTTGTTTGGCGTACCAGCAATCATATTTCTCATCCATGAGAGATAAAAATACACTTTCGTACGTAATTTGGGGAATTACTGGCTCGCTTGTAGCGATCGCGGTGATCTCTTTTGGTATACAAGCGTCTTTATCAAATCAATTTCAAGCATTGGCTTGCCTAGTTACGAGCGCTGCGTTGATAGCGATGTACTACCATATGAGACGAGAATTTAAAGAAGATATTTGGTTGATGGCAGGCGCTTGGTTACCAATGTTAACACTGGGCCTTGTATGGATTGGTGTGCAATTAGGTATTATTGCTAATGGGAAAATGTTGGAAATCAGCAGACTAGCAATTGCTACTCATATTTTACTATTGATGTTTCATGTTTTTATAAATGATAAAAAACACAAAGAGCGCATAGTATTTTACAGTCTGCATGACCCTGACACAGGGTTGTCGAATCGTTTTGCTTTGAATCAACACTTACGGAAATTAGCGCAAGGCAATACGCATCATACCTTGTTACTTTTTAGGCCTTTGGTGATCAAATCGATACGTATGAACATCGGTATTGAGCAAGCAAACAAACACCTAAATGAATTAATCAGTAAATTGTATTTGCAACTGGATACCTATGGCACAGTCACACTCAGCGACACTACGGCAACTAAAACAGAGATATTTCGTTTGGATGACACCACGTTCGGCATAACCTTGCTTGGAAAGCTGTCTTTGAGCCAAATAGAGCAATATGTATGCATTTTATCGGGGGTATTTGAAGATGGAATAGAGTACAAAGGCACTCGGCTTGTGGATGAGATAGAAGTCGGCGTTGCTCACTCTCCAATACATGCTAAAACAGCAGAGGGTTTAATACAACGAGCGATGTTGGCGCTGTCAACAAAAGCAGAACATAGTGACCGTTGGCAAATATTCGACCTTGCTAATTCTGTTATTTCTGAGCGACGAATGAGAATATCATCGGCTATAAAAGAGGCGATTGATGATGACCAATTTAGTTTGTATTTGCAGCCTCAGGTAAATCTGGCGACGGGTAAAGTGTTTGGAGCAGAGGGCTTATTACGCTGGTTTCATCCTAAATTAGGGCAAGTGCCACCAGATGAATTTATTCCTATTGCAGAATCGTCGGGACTGATTCATGCTCTGACGGAGCTAGTAATTGAAAAAGGCCTTAACTACCAAAAGCAACTGATAGAACAGTATCCGGGGCACGTTTTATCTTTGAATATGTCAGGTAAAGACTTGGCAAAAAAAGAGTTGTTAGTGCATTTGATTACGTTAGTTAATGAGCTTAACTTGAACCCGTCACAAATAGTACTCGAAATCACCGAATCAGTGACTATTGCTAATGAAAGCAACCTGAAGAATGTACTTGACGATTATCGTAGTGTAGGCGTTAAGCTGGCAATTGACGATTTTGGTACTGGCTATTCATCATTGGCTTATCTAAGTCGTTTGGGGTTTGACGAGCTAAAAATTGATAAACAGTTCATTATGGATATTGAAACCTCCACAAGTAACCAAACTATTGCTAAAGCTATGTCAGATATGGCGCATAGTTTGGGTTTGAAAGTTGTTGCTGAAGGTATTGAAAGTGTTGAAAGTTACACTCGTTTGCAACACTATGGGTGCGATTATGGACAAGGCTACTTTATTGCAAAACCTCTAGCATTTGATGAGTATTTGCAATGGTTATACAAAGTCAGCCAGAGTGATGATGTAAAGCGATACCTAACGCTTTAAAATAGTCAAAGATTGTTTCTGAAAGGACGGTGTTAAGCGCTAAGTCTGGGAATCCACCTAGCTGTTGTAGTTCGCTGTTTTTAACGCCACTGACTAAATACTCATTGCTGATTGAAGTATTGTAAGCAATACATGATTCAAAAGCCCGAGCACTCAATTCTTGAGGGAGACTGAAATAAAGCAGGCCATATTGGCTATCTAGTTGCTTAGCATGCTCAAAGAATTGACTTGGTTTATCTCCTTTGCTCGATAAAAGAATCATTTTGAAAAACTTGGCAAGTTGCAAATTGAGTGGGTGGTTATTGCTCAAGGGGTGTTGTAGCCATAAACTTGATGCAAATGAATGAGCGCTAGAATGTGAGAAAACATGTTTACAAATATAGTGATCAAATGCGTGCCACCATTCATGGGCAAGTGCGCCAGCCCCTGCATTTTTTGCCAGCGCTAAAGTTCTTGTTGACGCATTATAATGCGCTTGCACGCCAAGTTGGCCACCAGTTCCGAGTGCAAAGTTTAATGTACCTTTAAGGCCGATCACAAATGGAGGTACTTGAAGTATTTGTGCAAGATCTGCCAAGGCATCATAAATTAAATTTGCGCCTAGTCGTTGCTCTGTAGGAGTAACCCAACTACCAATTGTAATTGTCTTGAAACCAAACGTGTGCTTAATTTCATGGAAGTCTGTCTGATCTCCAAAGCGATACTCTGGGCCTTGTCGTTTAAACCCTGAAGTTATCCGAGGGATATGAGCCATTATTATTCATACCTAGCTTTGACGTGACTGGGCATAAATTTAATTTGTTCAGCAATCATACCATCTAACAAGGCTAACAGAGGTTGTTGATCTATACGTTCATATTCATTTAAAAACAAAGCGACGGCCTCTAGAGAAGACAAACTGTTTTCCTGCTCAGCTTTACGAATTCGATACTGATTAGGCGGAAGTTTTGCAAATGTCACTGCGGGAAGTTTCATTAGCCATGGATTAAGCGCCAGAATTTTATGTGCCTTTTTCCAAGTACCGTCAATAGCAACCAACGTATCAATTTGTTTGGGTTGATTGCTTAGTTGTTGAACTGAAATAGCATGTTCACTGGGATATAACAGAGCACATTGGCGATTTTCGATAAGTTGTTTTGCGTTTTCAAAATCCGCGGGACTTTCACCAGTGAATACGTCAATGTTGGATAGTTGCAGGGTAAGCAGCCGCACGGTGTTCTTGGCAATAGATACTTCACTTGGATGCTGCAACACGACAATCTTGGTATTGTTCGCTATGAGGGGGCTGATATATTGGCAAACACAAGTGGTGTTTGGGTAATGGCATTTAGGGCAGCAACTTCTTTTCATTGTTTGTTCTAAATCTAAGTCATGTAATAAATGTTATCATAAATATCAAATTGTTTTGCTAAGCAAAGGCGAATTGTCTAGCATTAGTAACAATAACCTGTTGGAAGGGAACTTTATGAGTGTAAGTATTGATAATGAGGCATTGGAAAGTATGCAATCTTTGCTAGGGGAGCAGTTTGAAGATACTTTGATTTTTTGTTGTAGTGAGTTTGAAAGGCTGGAGAACGATCTTAAACTTGCACTAGACTCAGACAAGCAAGAAGCGATTCGTCATGCCCATAGCTTAAAATCGAACGCCGCCCAATTTGGCGCAATAAGTTTGAGTAGTACAGCAAGAGCAATAGAGCTGGGCTTAATCAAAGGAGATGAGGAGACTGTAACTGAAAATATGGAGATAATTACTGAACAAGTGGTTGGCTCAAAGTCTCAATTATTACAGTGGCTTTCAATGAATTCATAACTTTTAAAAATATCATCAATATCTTGTTTTATCCCCCTAGTTTTCATAAGCCTAATTGGGCTATGCTAAGCGGTGGAAATGGGGGGATAAATGACAAAAATCACAAAAAGTAACAAACTTCACGGTGTTTGCTATGACATCCGTGGACCGGTGTTAACTCAAGCAAAAAAAATGGAAGAAGACGGGCTTAAAGTATTAAAGCTCAATATAGGTAATCCAGCCGCGTTTGGCTTTGATATGCCAGAGGATATGCATCGCGACATCATACGTAATTTATATTCAGCTCAAGGCTACTGCGACTCAAAAGGGTTGTATTCTGCCAGAGTCGCGGTATATCAACATTACCAACAAAAATCGTTACCACATATCAGTGTAGACAATATTTACATTGGCAATGGTGTGAGTGAACTGATCCAAATGACCACGCAGGCATTGCTCAATAATGGCGATGAAGTGCTTATTCCAGCACCAGACTATCCTCTTTGGACTGCCTCGGTAAAACTTGCAGGTGGCACACCAGTGCATTATCGCTGCGATGAACAACAAGACTGGTTTCCTGATTTAGAGGATATCAAGAAAAAGGTAAGCAACAAAACCAAAGCATTGGTATTAATCAATCCAAATAATCCAACCGGTGCGGTGTACGATAAAACATTGCTTCAAGGGTTAATTGATATCGCACGCGAGCATCAGTTGCTACTTTTGTCTGACGAGATATACGAAAAGATCTTATACGATGGCGCTGAGCACACGTCCATAGCGGCAATGTGTGACGATTTACCGGTGATCACGTTTAATGGTTTGGCAAAAACATACCGTGCTGCAGGGTTACGTATGGGTTGGATGATTTTAAGTGGCAAAGTGAGCGCAATGAGCGACTTAGCTACTGGGTTAGACATGCTCGCATCTATGCGTTTGTGTGCCAACGTTCCGGCTCAATTTGCAATTCAACAGGCACTTGGTGGGGTTCAGTCGATTGATGCTCTGATTGAGCCAGGTGGTCGCCTTTTTGAGCAACGTAACATTGCATATGAAGGCCTAAATAACATTGATGGTGTGTCGTGTGTAAAACCTAAAGGCGCACTATACGCTTTTGCCAAAGTGGATACAGCTAAGTTTAATGTTAAAAACGATGAAAAAATGATGCTGGACTTGCTACGAGAAGAGAAAATCTTGTTAGTACATGGGCGTGCCTTTAATTGGCCTGAGCCGGACCATTTTAGGTTAGTATTTCTACCCCATAAAGATGAACTAGAGCCTGCAATGGCACGTATGCAACGGTTTTTCGCAAGTTATCGTCAAGCATAGGAAAACGACAGGCATCTGTATGCTGCGACCCGTTAAGCGGGTCGCGTGATATTGCAAATATACTGACGATATAGCTCAGGCAAGTGGTGCAAAATACATTGTTTGCCTAAAACATCATGAGCTGTTAGCGTCGCAGCTATATTGTCAATGCTCTGGTATTGCTCTAGAAGTGAGGCGACGCTGAGGTGGCTGATGTGCCATGGTTCACGAGCGACTCCTCCTTGAAAACACGCATAAGGCCGAAAAAAGCCATACTCTAGTATGTGTTCATCTAGCCAGAGGTTAAACTCGGCAAAAGGGCCACCAGCATCATATTCCCAAGGTTCAAGTTGCAAAGATTGAGTCGGCTCTAAACAGTTTTTAGCATATACATCTAAGTCACTACCAAAATGATGCCTACTGGCTCCAGGTAGGGCGGAGAACAGCATAATTGCTTGGCATTTTTCAAACTCGCTTAGTTTAGTTAGCGTTATTTTTCTTCCTTGTAAATCGAATACAGGTCTTTGCCCGGCAAACTTACCATTCCAAATAGCCGCTTGACGTTCAAAGTTTCTGTGACCAGAGGCAACACGCAAATCGAACCCAGCCTGCTTCGCAGCTTGTGTCAGTTCAGACAAATCATTGACGATATCACGATGAACTGATTTACCATGCCAATCGGTTAAATGGCTTTCAACGAGCCCACATGCGATTTGGGAATAGTCCATACTTCTCCTCAAGTGAGCAATTTTTCAAGTATGAGTTCATAGATAAGCGCCAGTTTATCTAGATCTTCAATGCTCACACTTTCATCTACTTGGTGAATGGTTGCATTGAGCGGCCCTAACTCAATAACTTTACAGCCAGTTTGCGCAATGAAACGCCCATCAGAGGTACCACCTGATGTTTCTGGCGTTGCAATGGTCCCTGTCACTTCTTTGATTGCAGCCAGAGTGACGTCTAATAATGGGCCGGGCTCTGTCAAAAAAGGCAGACCATTTAATTTCCATTCGATTTCGTATTCGAGTTGGTGGGCACGCAAAATATCGTGGACTTTGTCTTGTAACTCTTGCTCAGTTACTTCTGTACTAAAACGGAAGTTGAACTGTACGTACAAAACACCGGGGATTACATTGCCTGCGCCAGTCCCACCTTGAATATTGGAAATTTGAAAGCTGGTGGCAGGGAAGTAGTCGTTACCATGGTCCCAAACTGTTTCACTTAGCTGGGCTAAAGCAGGCGCAGCTTTGTGGATCGGGTTGGAGGCTAAATGAGGATACGCGACATGGCCTTGTTTGCCTTTTATCTTTAGATGACCAGTTAGAGAGCCTCTGCGTCCATTTTTAACTACATCTCCAAGGGAAGAGCGCGATGACGGTTCGCCCACTAAGCACATATCTATCTTCTCGTCACGCGCTTCGAGCACATCAACGACACGCGTTGTCCCATTGACAAAAGGCCCTTCTTCATCTGAGGTGATTAAAAAAGAGATAGACCCTTTATGGTCAGGATGCTTTTCAACAAAGCGCTCTGTCGCGACAATCATTGCAGCCAAAGAGCCTTTCATATCTGCAGCCCCTCGTCCATGAAGCATACCCTCATGAATTTGACCGTCAAATGGCGGATATTGCCATGCAGACTCATCGCCCGTTGGTACAACATCTGTATGGCCTGCAAAGCAAAAATGGGGGGCCGAGTTGCCTTTTCTTGCCCAAGTGTTAAGGGTATCTACAAAAAAATGCTCTTCTATATCAAAGCCAATAGCACTTAAACGTCTATTCATCAGTTTTTGACATCCCGCATCCTCTGGTGTTACCGAAGGAAGCTGGATCAAGGACTGGGCGAGTTTTACAACGTCACTCGTTATATGTTTACTCATAGAGAAAAAATCTCTTGATACTGCTCTTTTTTAAAGCCTAGGTAATATTTGTCATTATGTATGAGTATAGGGCGTTTAATCATGGCTGGGGCTTCTAGTAAAAGTGCCTTTGCTGTGTGCTCATTGAGTGTTTGCTTTTGTTCTTCAGTTAAAGCGCGATAAGTCGTACCGCGTTTATTAAGTACATTTTCCCATCCTAACTGTGAAAAAAAAGTATCAAGCAAGGTTTCATCTAACCCGTTTTTTCTATAATCATGAAAGTTAAATGCAATGTTGTTATCGGTAAGAAATTTTTTTGCTTTTTTTATTGTATCGCAGTTTGGGATACCGTACATGATGGTCATTGTTTATGGCCTTATGTTGGTTACTTTCTGGTTAGGGTGAGTAGGGGGTCTTGCCCAGCACTCACTTGTTTTAAAGGATAATAACATGGTCCTAGCTTATCTGCATTGAGCACTATGAGCGTTCCCAATATTTTTATTTGCGATGTTGGTAAGTCGAAATAAGTAAGGACTTCTCCTTGCTCGACCTGCTCTTTGCCAAATGCATTAATAGGCTGTCTGTCAACAGATGCGTATTCACTGGGGAGTTGTACGTGAACCAGCAGCTTTAGACCGTTATTTGCAACGATAATAAATTCGCACCCTTTTCGCTTTATTTGTTCAATAGTTCCGCTAACTGGCGATGTCACTTTGTTGCCCGTCATTTCGACACACACGCCTCTTCCTAGTATCCCGGTTGAAAATAGGGGTTCTGGGTGTACGTCAAGAGGGAGGACCTTACCGGTAAAAGGGCTTGCTAGGTTCATAAAGAGATTGTTAAGCGATGTGATGGGGGCGTAGGCGACTGCTTTAGAAAATTGCATTTATAGAACCAGATATCCGTCTTTTTTGAGCGCTTTTATAGCGGTGTCAATTTGCTGCTGCTTTACCAGTATATAGTCTGTATCGTAAGTTGACACGGAAAAGATTGATACTTGTGCCTTTGCCAGCACACCAGAAATATTTGCCATAATACCAGTTAATGAAAACCCGAGCGGGCCTATGACTTCCAATACTCGCCAATCATTCTCCGCTGCAAAGCTGTCGAGTTTGATGGTACTTGGGCATACAATAGATAGCTCATCCTCTGTTTTGGCAATGAAAAAAATACTGGCATTTACCACCTCGCGAGGAATATTCGCATCACAATCAAGGCTGTGAATGGTAAACGTTTGGCTGAGCAGTTGTAGCGTTTGTTTTGACATGCTCTAACTCTTTCCAATAAGTTTAATCTAAATAGTATAGCCAAGAGTTTAGTAAGTTTAACCTTAAAAACCTTGGCTTGTAGATAATTATCTTTGTTGATCAGAGATTTGTTGTGCTTGTATTGCTGTAAGCGCAATTGTGTAGACAATATCTTCTACTAGTGCACCGCGGCTCAAATCATTTACAGGTTTGCGCATACCTTGCAGCATTGGGCCTATGCTGATCAGTTCGGCACTTCGCTGTACCGCTTTGTATGTTGTATTACCCGTATTTAGATCAGGAAATACGAAAACGGTGGCTTTACCTGCCACTTTGCTATCAGGTGCTTTTTTCTTGGCAACATTCTCCATGATTGCTGCGTCATACTGTAGTGGTCCATCAATTTCGAGATCAGGCCTTTTTTGCTGCGCTAACTTTGTTGCTTCGCGAACTTTATCAACATCGGCCCCATGACCAGATGTACCTGTGCTGTAGCTGATCATTGCAACTCGAGGCTCAATCCCAAATGCTGCAGCTGAATCAGCAGATTGAATAGCGATATCAGCCAATTGCTCTGCACTTGGATCTGGATTTATCGCACAGTCGCCATAAACCAACACCTGATCAGGTAGCAACATAAAAAATACTGAACTGACTAAGGAAGAACCTGGAGCTGTTTTTATTAACTGCAAAGGCGGTCGAATGGTATTTGCAGTAGTATGCACCGCGCCCGACACCAAACCATCCACTTCATCTAATGCGAGCATCATGGTGCCAAGGACCACGTTATCTTGTAATTGCTCTTGCGCAACAACTTCAGTTAAACCTTTGCCTTTACGCAGTTCAACCATAGGTGCTATGTATTTATCAATATGCTGTTGCGGCTCTAAAATAGTTACATTGTCATTTAGTTCAACACCTTGTTGAGCTGCGATACGTTCGATTTCTTCGCGCTCGCCAAGTAGTACTGTTTTTGCAATGCCTCGCTCACCACATATTGCAGCTGCTTTAATTGTACGGGGCTCGTTGCCCTCAGGTAAAACAATTGTTTTATTGGCTTTACGTGCCAAATCAGTAAGTAAGTAGCGAAATGCTGGTGGTGATAACTTGCGTGTTTTGGCCACCCCGACTGCTAGTTGATCTAACCAATCTGAGTCGATATGGCTTGCATTATGCTGTTTTACTTTATCGATGCGTTGTTCATCATCACTAGGTACTTCCATATTAAAATTATGTAATAACAGTGACGTTCGCCAAGTGTCGGCTGTTGTTGCAAGGATTGGTAAGCCAGTTTCCATTGCTTGCTCACATAAAGTCATAATGCGAGGCTCTGGTTTGAACCCGCCTGTTAGCAGTATGGCGCCTATCTTGGTGCCATTCATTGCTGAAAGGCAAGCGGCAACTAGTACATCTGAACGATCTCCTGGCGTGACGAGCAAAGCCCCAGGAGTAAAGTGATTAAGAATATTTGATACCGTTCTTGCACAAAATGTGACGCGGCGTAAACGTCTATGTTCCATATCGCCAGCGTTAATTATCTCTGCCTTGAGATAGTTACCTAAGTCAATCACTCGTGGTGCAACTAGGTCAAAATCCCATGGTATACACCCCAGCAGCATGAACGGGTGTTTACGAAAAATAGGTAACGACGCAAGGCGATGCATTTCGTTTTCAAGTGCTTCGGGTTGATGCTGATCCACCAAGTCGGCACGCGCTCTGCCTTGCTCGTCTAGTGGTGCATTCACTTTATTAAAAATACAGCCCAATACGCGCGTATGATTCACCGTACCATAATTACCGGCGGCAATTTCTAAGCGATCTTCGAGTTGTTCATTGCTGTCGTTCCCTGGTGTGAGCACAAATACGATATCTGCTCCGAGCGTTTGTGCTATTTCACGGTTCACTCTCCCAGCATATGGCTGTAATCGGGTAGGGACCATCCCCTCAATGATAGCCACTTCATCGTCGGCTATAGCACTTTCAAAGCGTTCTACGATTTCTTCAAGTAAGTCATCGCCTTTACCATCTCCGATCATTTGCTCTGCATAGCTTAGTTCAAACGGTAGCGGGGGATTGACGGCTGAACCCTGCTTAACAATCAGGGTAGATTTTTCTGGCCCCTGTTCGTCTTTACGAGGTTGAGCGATGGGTTTGAAAAAGTTAACTTTAACTGCTTTTTGTTCAAGCGCTCTAACTAAGCCGACCGATACAGATGTCAAGCCGACTCCAGTTGATACTGGGATGAGCATAATACGACGTCCCATATTATTGCTCCTTTGCTATGGCTGCGGAATCTGTTGCAATGACCCACTCTTCGTTAGTAGGGATGACAATTGCGCATGGACTATTGCTTGAAGTGATCACCCCTTGCTGGCCAAATCGCGCAGCAAGATTTTTATTATTATCTAACTGCAAGCCTAAAAATTCTAATTGGGATACAACATTGCTGCGGATCACGTCTGAGTTTTCACCGATCCCACCGGTGAAAATAAGCGCATCAAGGCCCGCAAGAGGTACGGCAAAAGCGGCGATTTGCTTAGCAAGGCGATAGCAAAATATGTCTAGCGCCAGTTTTGCCTGCTCGTGACCATTTGTTGCCGCTTCCTCAATGGTACGACAGTCGTTAGAAAGCTCGCTGATCCCAAGCAATCCGCTTTGTTTGTTCAGCAAAAGGTCTACTTGCGTTGGCGAGTATTTTAATTGATTCACTAAAAACGCGAATATTCCGGGGTCTATATCACCACTGCGAGTGCCCATCATCAACCCTTCTAATGGTGTGAGACCCATACTTGTGTCTACCGACTGACCATTTTTAATAGCTGTGACTGAGCAACCATTTCCTAGGTGGGCACTTACAATGCGAGAGTTATTTTTATCTAGCCCTAAGATTTGATGCGCTTGGGTCGATACGTAATAGTGGCTAGTACCATGAAACCCGTAGCGGCGAATACCGTGATTTTTGTATAGAGAGTAAGGCAAGGCATACAAAAAGGCTTGCGGTTTCATTGTTTGATGAAATGCCGTGTCGAAAACTGCTACCTGTGGCAATGTTGAGAATGCAGTTTTTGCCGCTTCAATACCCAAAAGGTTCGCTGGGTTATGAAGTGGTGCCAGCGTACTAGTTTGTTTAATTGCTTGCAGTACGTTATCGTCTATCAATACTGAGTGGGTAAAGTGCTCTCCGCCATGAACAACACGATGACCCACGGCAATTAGCTGCTCATCTAGGCCAAGGTGTTTAACGAGTTCAACCAATCGAGCTATTGCGATTTGGTGCGCATCACCTTCATTTAAAGTGATCGTTTGTTTGGCGCCGTCGTATTTGTATTTGATTAACGGATGTTGCTCGGCAAGGCATTCAGCCAAGCCACAAAGCACTTCAGCGCCAGATTCAATATCAATGATGGCAAATTTGAGACTTGAACTACCACAGTTTAAAACCAGAACATGGGAAGATGACATAATGACTTTCCGTTTTGACAATAACAGTAAACGCATATTAAGCTTAAGGCATAGTGGCGAATAAGCTACACGCTATACAAAGGTATAATTGACTTAGTGATTAGTAATTTTACCCGAATTTTTACTTAAAAGTTAGCACCTAGGAGTGATGATGCAAAATAGTCTTATTTCACAAGTGCAGCTTGGACGCCAATACGCAAAGGAGTGGCCTATGCGCAAAGAGCTTGCGCCTATGTTTGCGGAATTTAGAGTAGTTAAAGCGACAGAAATGTCGTTGTCTGTGATGCCCATTTTGGCAATTTTTACGGTGTTTTTTCAAACCAGTCAGCTGGGAATGCAATACCTTCCACAAGCAATAGCAATCGCTTTGTTTTTTTTATCTTTACCTGTTCAAGGGTTACTGTGGCTTGGGAAACGTTGTGAGACACCACTGAACCCGTCACTGTGTTTTTGGTACAATGAGCTTTATGACAAAATGGTTGCCAATGGTTACGACAGGCCCATATCGTCGAGAAAACCTCGTTACAGAGATCTTGCAAAATTACTTACAGATATGTTCGATAAAATGGATAAAGCATTCACAAAAGAGCAGCTCTAATCAGCAAGAGCTGCTGAGAGTGTTCAGATTCGTTTGAATTCGCTTAGATAAAAAGACAGTGTAACATCTTGGCTGGCATGCTGATTGAGCATTTGGTAATGGGTATCTTTAAATTTCCATGCGAAAGGGGTCATTTGTATTAAGTGTTCAATAACCTGTGACTCGATTTTTTGTTTTTCTTCAACTAGCGTGTGATTAGTTAAAACGAAGCCTTTAGGCGTTTCTATCGGCTCGTGCAGCTGCACTTCATCATAGATAAACTGTTTTAATTCAAATAAATGCTTAGGCCCTGGACTTACAATTAATACTGTGCCACTGGCGGCACATAGCCTATGTAATTCGTTTGCAAAAACGGGCGCGAATACACTCAGTAGAACATCTGCTGTGCCGCTTGGAAAAGGGGCTTGTTTAATTGATGCGACACTAAAATTCACATTTTTATAGCGTTTAGCGGCATATTTAATCGCTGATTTGGATATATCAACACCATATACTTGGCTTTCTGTTTGGTTGGCTAGTGCGTTTGCAACAGCCTGTGTATAAAACCCTTCTCCACATCCTAAATCTATAACCATATTAGGCTGATAGCCTTTTATCAGGTTTACGATGGCTTGTTGTAAAAAAACATAGTGATCAGTGGCAAAAAATGCCCGTCGAGCCTGCACCATCTGCAAATTATCTCCCGGCTGCTTAGATTTTTTATTCTGTACTGGGAGTAGGTTAACGTAACCTTCTTTGGCAAAATCGAATTGGTGACGATTTTCACAACATAAGCTTTGTTTATGTTGTGAAAGTGCCGCTGAGCACAAAGGGCACTGATACAGTAAAGTCATTTGTTAAGGTATTCCTGATCGTAAAAAGTTTTAACCCAATGAGGGCGATAGGTAATAAGTAATGTAATGGACATGCCATTTAGCATAGCTTCAGGGAACCACATGATAACAGCATAGAATATGTAATTCTCTTTTAGTGTGGTTAGGTCATACAGGCCAGATAAGTAATAGTAACCTCCGCTGATAAGTATTTTAGTCGCACCTACTGCACCTGCACACAAAAATGCACACACAAAAATATAGACAAAAAAATGCCTCGGCAGAAACTTATAGCACAATAAATACAGGCCATAGCTTATGTAAATGGGGATAAAAACACTTAAAGTTAGAAACTCCGGCAGTTGCTCAAAAGACATTTTAGTAAAAGAGATAAGCAACAAGCTGGCCATGAGTCCACTTAGACAAGCCAGTCGCCAGCCCATGATTAAAGTGACTGCTGTGAGCCCTAGAATATGAATGTTGAGGTGTTCTAATATGCCTGCTTTTATTTGCCACAGCAATGCCAAGCACAGCGCACAGGCAAACACTCCGGTTTGTCTAGCAGGGCGAGCAAGTAATGTAGAGTAAGCTTGTTTGTTGATTGTGGCAGCAAAAAGGGCTGCCATCACTATCGAGAACCACATTATTAAATATTAAATGTTGCCCAAATAGGTGCGTGATCAGATGGCTTTTCTATCCCACGCAGTTCATAATCGATATCGCTTTCTACACAATGCTGCATTAATGTATCGGTGGCTAGGATCACATCTATACGAAGCCCTCTGTTGTCGTCAAAGCCGCGAGAACGATAGTCAAACCATGAATATTGCTCGGTATCATCAGGTTTGAGCTCTCTAAACGTATCTTTAAAACCCCAACTTAAAAGTGTATCTAGCCATTGGCGTTCTTCAGGTTGGAATGAACATTTACCGGTTTTTAGCCAGCGTTTACGATTGGCTTCGCCAATACCAATGTCTAAGTCTGTCGGAGAAATATTAATATCGCCCATTACGACAAGTGCTTGTTCATTATCACATTGGGTATTTAAATGGCTCATGAGATCGGCGTAGAATTGGCGTTTATACGGAAATTTTGTCTCATGATTGATGTTATCGCCTTGGGGGAAGTAGCCATTCATAATGGTTACTTCTTTACCTGATGGGCTATCAAAAGTACCAATAATCATACGCTTTTGAGATTCATCAGTATCACTTAAAAAGCCTTTTTGGATTTGCTTAGCTGGCATTTTTGAGAGTAAAGCGACGCCGTAATGTGCTTTTTGACCATGGTAATGAACGTGATAGCCCATCGCTTCTACATCTTCAACAGGAAAGGCTTCATCGTGTACTTTGATCTCCTGTAAACCAATAACATCGGGTTGATGTTTGTCAATCACAGCTTGAAGTTGATGGAGTCTCGCTCTTAGTCCATTGATATTAAAAGAGATAATTTTCATTTTTAACTACCTTATTATACTAGTGATATTGCTGTCATTGGTGCATTAGTTGTATTTAGAAGATTTTGTTTTGCTGTTTCAGTCAAAGTTAGCCTGATCAAGACTAAGCGTTTGAATAATATCATTCATTGACTCACAGCTAAATAACCATAGCTTTGGATGCGTGAAATTACATGTGAAGCACTTTGGTAAAGTCAGGGGGAGCTTTGTAACACCCAGTTATTAATGCGTAAAGAAGCTTGAATTTGAATGTTGAACAAAATAGCGCCATGAGATAGACAGACATATCAATGCTGGAATATTTACTACCGCAAAGCTTGTATATAAATCTGAGGTTAATAAATATTTCGTGTGCAATAAGTGAGGCGTTATTGTGAATAATTCTGGGTGATAAAAAGCGCCACTTTAAACTTTAAAGGGCGCTTCAGTTGATAGGGCAATGAATTTAGAATACAAAGTCTACGCCGAACGTGATAGCACGTGAATCACCATGGTAGGCCCAACCCGTAGGTTTATGTCCTTGGTCAACAAATTTATCATACTGGATTTTAAAAGCGGCATTAGGTAAGAAGTTGTAGCGTAAGCCGTAGCCAAGTACATAATGTTCTTCTAAATCTTCAGTTGGCACACCCTTAGTCCGCTCATGATCTGCCTTGGAATATGAGATATATGGCTGGTAGTCACCCCAGTTGTATACCAAAGAGAGTAAATAGGTCGGAAATTCGGTTCCTACATTATCGTCATAATCTACCATATTGATATCAAAGAGTAAGGTAAACTGGTTAAGTGAAACGTTACCACCTAATCCCATAAACGTCTGAGAAAACGGTGTATACGGGTCTATGCTGCCGTCTTGTTGAATGGTTTCTCTATCACGGTCGTTTGTAAAATATACGAAGCGCAAATCAAAACTATCACCGGAGATATTCCAATTCATACCGGTAATGTCGGTCCAAAATTCGTTGACTGTACGAGCATTACCGCCATATAACTTGTTATAGTAAAGCATTTCAACGTTATCATCCGAATACTCATTACCATAAAAGAAGGTTACAGTGTTTGAGAATCCTCCCATTTCAAAGTCATACATTGCACTTATGCCATTGAACTGGGTCACTTGCCACCAATATAAATTTGAAGGCGGACGCATCCAAGGGTATGCATAGCCGACTTCAGAAAACTCCGAAAAGTAGTACATTGGTATATTACGCCGACCAGCCATAAATCGTAGATTTTCTGAGGCTTGATAGGTGACATAGTACCAATCAAACTCTGGCTCAAAATCATCAACCCCTTTTGCTACAAGTTGGGCAGTTGCAGAAAAGTTATCAGCTAAATCTATAACCGCTTGCACTGCAAACATTGATTCAGCTTTAAAGGTTAAATCGTTTTTATATTGTCCCACGTCATAAAAGTCAGCTGTGAAGATTTCATCACGAGTTTGTCCGGGCTTTAATGGGTCGTCAACCGTACCGAGTGTTTTTCCCGCAATAATTGAACCATAGCCACTGATATTTACATCTGCGAGTGCACAAGTTGACACAAGCATCGCGATGGTGGACGTAACAGTTAATAAGTTTTTCATATTTATACCCCTGCTTAAAATGTTGCTACGACTTTAACTGCATCGGTGGCAGCACCGGCATCGACGTAACCAATGGCATCTGGATTGGAAGAGACAGCAGAAATAATATCACTCGCTGAGTCCATCTCTTGAGGCGGGGTGCCTTTACCCGTAAATAAGATTTTTGACCAGTATGCTTTTACTTGGCTGCTCGACTTACCAATGACTTTGGTATTGAATTCGTCAGTTGCGGGGTCTCCAGAACTAGAGCTGATCAGAATTGCAGCTCTGCCATTTGAAAATGACTTAGATTTACCCAAGAAGATTTTTTTAATCGTTTCTTGGTCGAAGGTGGATGCATTACTTGGGTGAACAACAATTGCTACCTCGGCAAATGCACTTGAAGCATTAAACAAACTAAAAGCTGAGACTGCTAGAACGACTTTCCACGTTACTTTTTTAACAGACCATAACATAGTGAGTTCCTTATGTGAGTTACAAAGAATATAAATTATGTTGGATAACAAAATTAAAAATAGTCTCTGCATTTGTTAATGCAAGTATTTGTAGTGAAAATGTAAATTGTGTTTGTAATGTTTTAATTGAGCGGCTCATTGCTGAGTATTTAGTTTGATATGCTATATACTTATTAAATACTTACCCATAAAAGGAACTTTAATTGGATAAGGTAGTGCTTTTGTATGGTCAAAAATTTGAGAATGAACATCTCCAATGAGACATGGGAGAGGTTAACAATTGAACTTTCATTGTAAAAATATAGATAGTTGTTAGCGGAGCTCGCTGAACAGTTTGCTTAGATGTAAATAGCCTATTAAATGAGCAAAAAAGAAAGCATTTATCATTTACAATGCAAAAGTTGGCTATATAATGCGCGCAAATTCGTTCATATTGGGTATATTATGTTTAAGTCTCTATCACTAATTGTTGCACTTTCTACGGTTACTTCAGTATCTGCTCAGGTAGAATACACACCAGCCAATGCCTCGGCTGAATCAAAAGTTTGTGTAATTGCAGCCCAACAAGGACTTAGCGCTGCTCGTACGGAAGCACAAAAGCACGGTATTTTTATCTCTCGTTTTTCACAGACTTTGGTTTGTAATGGCAAAGACGTGCGTGAGATCGCAAAACAAGCAGATCAAAGCATCCAAGAGCTAGCAGAAAAGAAAGTTGCACTTATTGCTAAAACACCTTCTGCAGAAACTGAATTATGTATCAAAGCAGCTAAAGATGGTGTTGCAAGCATCGCTGTGCACGGTCATAAAGCGCGTAGCTTACGTTGTAATGACATGCCTGTTAAAGAGTTTGTTAAGCAGTACGGCAAAACAGCTATCTAATTTGCTTGTAATAGCATGCACCATATTTTGACGGCTAAGATTGAATACAATATCTGCAGCTGTTCAACAAAAAGCCGAATCATATGACTCGGCTTTTTGGTTTTACTCACTAGCAAATAGTCGTTTATGTGTTCTTCGAGCATGTTCATCGGTCATGCCACACAGATAATCCGCTAAAATGCGCATCTGCATTTGTTCTGATTGTGCAAGTTGATATTGTTCTTGTGTAGTGTAAGGTAATAACCTCATAGGATCACTGGCCAACGCTCGAAACAAGTCAATCAGTAAATTTTGCCCACTAAACTCAATTTGCTGCATTTTTGGTTCTCTGATCAGTCGCTCAAACACAAATATTTTCAATATATCCAGTATGTCTGAAAACTCTTCATCTAGGGTGACACTGTACTTCAACAACGGAGATTCAAAATCTTGATGTTGGACTGACAGAGCACTGTTAACTATGAATAAATTAACTAACTCGCCAATAGCGTCCTTTCGCAAAGCTTCATCTCGTGAAAATAGTCGCTCACTTATATTATCTAGGTTTTCATCTATCCAGGGAGAGCTAAGAGAAGCCAGTTTAGGCTGGGCGTAAAGTGTCCAATCAGAGTATGTTAAGGTGTCTGTCGCTATGGCATCTTCTAAATCGTGAACCGCATAGGCAATATCGTCAGCAAGCTCCATAATAGCGCAATCGAGGGATTTGAATTGCGTTTTACAGCGGTACTGATCAATGACTTGATGTTGTTGTAACAACACTTGATCTTGTTCAGAAAATGGCAAAATTATCCAATCAAATACGTCTTTATCACATCGATACACGCCTTTTGCAGGCAGCCAATCGTTTGCCTTTATAAAACGTTGCTTGCTATCGTGTGTGGGCTTGTTGAACCATAGTGTGTCAATGATTGCTGGGTATTTAACAAACCCAAGCAGTGTACGGCGAGTGAGATTCATGCCAAACCCCTTACTGTAGGGCTCAAGCTTAGAGACGATTCTTAATGTTTGCGCGTTACCTTCAAAACCGCCGTGATCTCTCATCAAGTAATTTAACGCAGTTTCACCACCATGACCGAAAGGCGGGTGACCAATATCGTGGGCCAAGCACAGCGTCTCAATTAAGCTTGTAGAGGGAAAGTGAGCAAATTCAGGGTTTTTAATTTTCAAATGTCGAAGCAAACCACTTCCGATTTGCGATACTTCTAAAGAATGGGTCAGGCGCGTACGATAAAAATCGTTAACGCCAATACCCATGATCTGCGTTTTTGCCTGCAAACGTCGAAATGCTGCGGCATGAATAATTCGTGAACGGTCAACTTGCCAAGGAGAGCGGTTGTCATTTGGACGATGTTTATGTTGCTGAGATAATCGTTGTTGCCAAACTGTTTGCATAGATGCTCCGTATTGCAATGATCAATAGGCTATACTTTTATACGATGAGAAAACAGAAATTCGCGTTTAATTATAAGTTTAAGTATAATCTGGCGCTGATTTATACGTTAAAAATATAGCTATGTGCTTGTATACCGATACTAACAAGCTGGTTAGGTAACTTACAGTCTAAATAATGGATTTGACTGGCACATTAGCCAAGAGGACAGACATGCAAGTCAGAATTATTAAATTATTGATAGCCTTAGTGTCTATTTGGGCACTGAGTTATCCTTTTATTTATCCAACAAACTCGTTACAAACGGCAAAAGAAAAGTTGCCGACAAAGCAACCCGCTAAACCAAAGGTGATTGAGAAGCCTTTACACAATGTGAACCTCCCTAACTTTGCGGCGATTAGGGATGTAAAAGAGAAGAAAAAACGTTTTTTTGATTTTATTAAACCTCATGTGATTGCAGAAAATAAGCTGATCAAACAACAAAGGGCAACAGTTGAGATTGCGCTTATGATGCTGCAAGCTGATGAGTCTTTAACAAAAGCTCAGCTTAAAAAGCTACACACCATATTTGACTACTATCGTTTAGATAGTACTGAAATATCAGTGGTGTCGTTACAAAATGCCTTAGAACATGTTGACGTCATTCCAAAGGAGCTTGCGTTAATGCAAGCTGCAAATGAATCCGCATGGGGTACATCTCGTTTTGCTCGTATCGGGCTAAACTTTTTTGGGCAGTGGTGTTACAAGAAAGGCTGCGGAATGGTGCCAAAACACAGAGATGATGAAGCTGCACATGAAGTTGCTGCTTTTCAATCTGTACGAGATGCCGTTAAATCTTATTTTCGGAACATAAATACTCATGGCGCGTATAGTGAGTTAAGAGCTATGAGAGCACAGCTAAGAGCACAAAAGTTACCGATTGAGGCGACAACTTTAACGCCTGGGCTCGTTGCTTACTCGGAGCGTGGTGATGCCTACGTTGAAGAGTTAAATGATATGATCCGCCATAACAGAGATTATTTTGATGAATAAAAAGTATTTAGCCGTTGCTTTGGTATTGCTTGGCTATTTTCATAACGTAAGCGCAAAAGAGTTCGTGGTCTCATACGATGGCTTTTACGATAGACTAAAAGTGCTTGAAAAAGGCAACTTCGAGTTCGCTCGTGTTAACTTTTATGTTGTTGATATAGCGACGCTTGAGCCATGCACAATTGCAAAGGGCGAAATTGTTACCGAAAATAACAGTGCTCCTTTGACCTACACCCAAGATGCTCAGTTGTTATTGCCATATGACAAAAAGCTCGACAAAGATAAAGCCGTAGTGGTTATTGAACCGCAAAACCCTAAACATGATTGTCAGCTTAAGTTTCAAATTGAGGCTGATCACTTTAGTGCGAATAATTTGAATAAAGCCGATATTTATCAGCTTCATACTGAATTTGAAGAACTGCTTTCAGGCTTATCGGGCTTTTTTATTAGTAAATTAATGGGCTTTTTACTACCTGAACAAAAGGGTATAAAAGTCGCATTTACCCATCCTGTTACCTTTGATGATGAGCAAGTGCAATGTATTCAACAGAGTTGCACCTTTGAGGTGAATGAAACATGGCAAGATAACGCTGTGATGCTCAATACACCCAATGCAACTATCACCATTGAACAAGTCACTCCTTGGATCGTTAAGTAACAACACGCACTGGCTCAATGTTTGTTGAGCCAGACACCTACCTTGAAAGCAACTCTTCAGTCAAGCCCTGTTTAATTTTAACCGACCAATCAATTGCAAGGTTTTATTCTTTCTGCTAGACCTTATGTAGGCTGATGAATCAAAGGACGGCCCTACCATGTTTAAGTTTCTAAAACATATGAGTAGATTTAAAAGGTTATTCAAACATCGTACGTTTGGGGTGTTTGTAGTGTGTGTCATGTCGCTTGGCGTGGTGCTCGTTATTATACTTGATCACCACACTAAATTAGACGTAAAGAGAGAATTTCACAGTGAAATAAGCAGCCAACTCTCTTTGCGGCATAACTTGCTTATAAGCCAATTAGATGACAAAAAAAGAGAGCTGCGCTTTTTGTATGCAACACCACCAGTAAAGGAATAATGCGCGCTGCGAGCAATAATGATGTTGACCCCCTTGATGGTACTGTTAAATCGCAATGGATCGCTAGACTGCAGACAATATTTAAAAGCTATATTGATAATCATTCTGATATTCTCCAATTAAGGTATGTGGGTGTCGCTAATAATGGCAAAGAGATTGTGCGTGTTGAACGGCGAGATGGAATTGTCTCGATAGTTGATGACAGTGCGCTTCAAAGCAAGGCTCAGCGCGCTTACTTTAAAGTTATAACTAAGTTGCACCCAGGAGAGCTATACGTATCAGACCTAAATTTAAACCGCGAATTTGGCAAACTTGATTTTCCTTATCTACCCACCTTACGAGTTGCCATGCCCGTATTTGATCAAACCCAAAAGATTTTTGGCTTTGTCATTATCAACATAAAAGCACAAGTTTTGCTGGACGAAATACAACAAGATCTCAGTAAAGAATTAGATTTATATTTAATTAATGAGCGTGGGGACTTTAAAATTCACCCTAATAATGCGATGACGTTTGGAGAAGACCTCGGAAACTCAAATGCTTGGGATGATCTATTTGAGCCATTAGCAGCTGATAACGGTTTTTCAGTGGCTTATGATGTAAGCGCTGGGTGAGATATTTTATATTTACAAAAGCGCTTATTGTTCTCTTACTCTGGGGCTCCTGATTACCTTAACATGGTGCTTGCAGTGCCACAGCCACTGTTAGAGCAGATAGTCGCTGATCGACGACAACAAACAATTGTGCTGATCGTTATATTTACTTTGATCGTGATACTGGTGGGGGCCGTGTATCAAAACAATGCAAATAAGAAAAACGCTTTGCTTGAGGCAAAATATAAATATGAAGCCATTATTGTAGGATCATCCGATGCAATCATAGGCATGGATCGGAATGGTATTGTCACGAGCTGGAATCAAGCTGCGCAGAAAATATTTGGTTTTAGCGAAGATGAAGCAATTAACAAATCGATTTTTGAATTATTTGTGCCGCCAGAGAGCTCGCGGATCTCACTTGAAGGAATACAAAATTTAAATGATGACTTGATGGTGCCTTTTGACTTTATTGCCCGTGATGCACAAGGTAACCCAATTGATGTATCTGTGACTCTTTCACCGTTTACGGTTAGAAACAATAAAGCAATTGGTGCTGCGGCCATAATTAGAGACATAACGATACAAAAAGAAACTCAGGGTTTATTAAGTGAATTAAACGAATCACTAGAAGAAAAAGTAGAAACACGTACGAAAGAGCTGGATTTTGGCCCGTCAAAAGGCAGTAGAGGCCAACGAGGCTAAAAGTAATTTTGTGGCCAACATTAGCCATGAAATAAGAACACCGATGAATGCTATATTGGGTTTGACCTACTTACTTCAAAAACAACCACTTTCACCGACTGTGCTAAATATGGTGCAGAAAATTCACCATTCAGGGGAAAACCTGCTTGGTATTATCAATGATATTTTAGATTTTTCAAAAATAGAGGCACACCGCTTAGATATTGAATGTGTTGCTTTTCAATTGGCTGATGTTATTGATAACGTTGCCAATATAATGTCTTCATCGGTGGGAAATAAGCCTATCGAAGTGATTATGTCTGCCATCCCTCAAGGCGCTGAGAGCTTAAAAGGCGATCCGCTAAGACTTGGACAAGTGTTAATTAACCTAACAGGTAATGCGTTGAAGTTTACAAAGCGTGGTGAAGTAGTGGTTGGCATGACACGGGTTAATGATTATATACACAATGAAAAGGTCAGGATCCGCTTTTCAGTTAGAGATACCGGTATCGGTATTCCACAAGAAAAACAGAAAACCATATTTAATGCATTTTCTCAAGTTGACGCATCAACCACCCGCACATTTGGCGGAACAGGTCTGGGTCTGACAATCAGTAAGCAATTAGTTGGGCTAATGGGGGGCGATTTACAATTATTCAGTGAGGAGGGCGTTGGTAGTGAGTTCTACTTTGAACTTACCTTCCCGTTATCAGACCCTGCTACTAACTCTATGCCACATATGCTACATCAAAGGATACTAATAGCAGATGATCATGACGTAGCGCTGTCTTTGATTGTAGATACAGCAATGAGCTTAGGTTGGCGTCCTGAGTCAACATCATCTGGTCAAGGAGTGTTAGATAAGCTAGAAAAGCTTGGCATGTCGACGTTTGATGTATTGCTGATAGATTGGCGTATGCCAGGCATTGATGGCTTGTCTGCTGTGACCTCAATTCATGAGCAAATGCCTGATTTTGATACTCCGGTCATATTAATGGTTAATGCTGCTGATAGAGATAAACTGTATGACAACCCTGCAAGTAAATTGATAGATGCGGTTATCACAAAACCTGTTACAAGTTCGAGCTTATACAACAGCTTATTGGAGATTAAAAATCGCCGCGGTGGAATTAAAAATAAAATAGTGCGTTCACAAGCAAGGCGAGTAGAGGGGTTAACAATTCTTGTGGTTGATGACAACGAGATTAATCGAATGGTCGCAGAGAATATCTTAAGCAGTGAAGGTGCTCAAGTTGAGCTGGCTGAAAATGGCTCGATAGCATTTTCAATATTAACCAAATCTCCTCAGAAATTTGATGTAATACTGATGGATGTACAAATGCCAGTGATGGATGGTTACGCGGCTACACGAGAAATTAAACAAAATGGTGAACTGCGAAATATACCCGTTATCGCTTTGACCGCGGCGGTGTTCAAGGCGGATAGAGATGCGGCAATTCGCGCTGGTATGGATGATTTTGTTCCAAAACCATTTGATGTTGAGGAGCTTATTGGCACTGTTTTGCGTTGTACAAAAAAGCAAAACAGTTCAGGGGTGAGCAAAGCTAGAATTAGTTACCGCGATGAAACACTTAATGACCCCTATTTTAGTGAAAGTTTGGGTCTTGAGAAGTGGTCAGATAAGAAAAGCTATCAAAGTCAGCTTGCGGTATTTTTAGAACATCATGAAAATGATATCCAAAGAATGACGGATGAACTGGAAAAAGCTCATTATGTGGAAGCACAAAGGCTGTGTCATAAGCTAAGAGGCTCTGCGGGCGCACTACAATTAAAGCCCTTATGGGAGCTATCAACTCAGTTAGAGGTTTTATTAGAAGAGGAGAGCGAGGATTATTTAGAGCTATTGAAAGAGCTTGCTCAATGCATGAGGGAGACTATTGAGCTTATAAGGGAATACTTATCTAACAACCGAGAACTGGATCCGACTATAAAAGCGCGTGTTGTAGAGTTTACCCATCAAACAGAACATGCGTGTAAAAGTGTACTTAAAACACTCAGCAGCAATGATGCTGATAAAGTTGAAAAAGCGCTCAGCAAAGTTGATAAATGGCTTCCCGAAGAATTGGTGGGCAATATAAATAGCTGTTTGAACGAACATGATTTTCGTCGCGCCGAGTCAATAGTTAAAGAGTACATAGACTCACAGAATAGCTAGATGCTTTTTTAAGCCCAATCCTAGCGAGTAGTAAAAGTGATAAACGGTATTTACAGCTAGAGTCAGGACTTTTACAGTTTGAAAAGAGCGCTTTAGAGTGTTACGCCTGAGTGCTCGCAGCATACCAGTAAATCGTTTTATCATAGATAGATACAACGGTGCCCGCTGTGTTATGTCCATTTACATTACGCTACAGTGTAAAGAAAACTCACCATTTTTTAGACAATTATGGCAATATCTCTGTTATTAGAAGTAGATTAAGCTAGTTCGTTACGCAAAAAATCCGTATAATTGCCGCCCTTGAATTTCCATTGCAAATTTAGTCAGCGCCACTGACTATGTGGGTAGGTAAATGAGTCAAACAGATACGCGAAAAGAAGCTTTTGAATTTAATAAGCTACAAAAACGACTGAGAAGAAACGTTGGTAACGCCATTACAGATTACGGCATGATTGAACAAGGTGATGTTGTTATGGCCTGTATCAGCGGTGGTAAAGACTCCTTTGCTATGCTTGATATTCTACTTCAGTTGCAAAAGGTCGCGCCGATTTCTTTTGACGTTGTGGCGGTTAACCTAGACCAAAAGCAGCCTGGGTTTCCTGAACATATACTACCCGAGTATTTTGACTCGCTGAATATTCCTTATTACATTGTAGATAAGGATACTTACTCAGTAGTAAAACAGAAAATACCAGAGGGAAAGACGACCTGTGGTCTTTGCTCACGTTTACGTCGTGGCACCTTGTACTCGTTTGCGGAGAAAATTGGCGCAACTAAAATTGCACTGGGCCACCATATGGATGATATGGTTGAAACATTATTTTTGAACATGTTCCATGGTGCACGTCTCAAAGGGATGCCACCTAAGTTACGTTCAGATGACGGACGTAATGTGGTGATACGTCCTCTCACTTATTGTCGTGAAAATGATCTTATCAGATATGCTGAACAAAAAGAGTTTCCAATTATTCCGTGTAACTTGTGTGGTTCTCAGGAAAACTTACAACGTCAAAATATCAAATCTATGCTAGTTGAATGGGATAAGAAAACCCCAGGACGCGTAGAGAATATCTTTAAATCAATGCAAAACGTAAGCCCAAGTCAATTGGCAGATAAAGCATTATTTGATTTTGAAAACTTGCCACTGGATAGAAGTGAAGAGCGACAAGAATATGAGTTTTCAGAAGCGGTTGTTTCTTCGACCAACATTGACGAGTCGCTGTTTATTGACGTGACCAACATTTAGTCAGAGACCATGAATTGAAAAGCCCCTCGTTTGAGGGGCTTTTCAATTTGCATGATTAGTTTTCTAATGGACTTTTATAACCATCAGGTTTTAGCGCTAACACATCGCAGTCAAGACTGTCGATTACATGTTCTGCGGTATTACCAATTAGGGCTGCGCTAATGCCTGTTCTGCCAACGGTTCCGATCACCACAAGCTCAGATTTTTTATCTTTTGCGACCATGGGGATCACATCTTCTGGTAAACCTTCTTTGACAATGCAATCATCTTGAGAGATAGAGAAAGAAGCTGCTAACGCAAAGGTTTCTTCTTCATGGTGCTTTTTCACCGCTTCATTGTACTGAGTTGGATTAAACTCAGGAATTTCAATGGCAATGTTAACTGGGGTCGCAGGGTAGGTGTTCACTAAACTTAGTTTGGCGTTAGCGAGCTGGCAGATAAACTGCGCGTCGCTAATGATACGTTTATTTAGCTCCAAATGCTGGTCGTTATCACTTACAGCATTCACTGCAGCAAGGATATGACCATGAGCTGGCCAGTCTTGATCTTTTACCAGTAATACGGGAGCAGGACATTTGCGAATAAGGTGCCAATCGGTTGGCGTAAAAATCACAGATTTTAATGTGTCGTGTTGATGCGTGCCTTTAACAACAAGATCATAGCCATCGTTTATAACAGTTTTTATAATTGCTTCATACGGGCGGTTATGCCATAGCACTTGGCTATGAATGTTGATGCCATTCACGTTTTGTAAAATTTCATCTATCCATGCTTCTCTATCTTTAACAACCGCATCTCGCATAGCTTCGCGCTCATCTTTAGAGAGCATAGTGGTCATTTCATAGGAAAAGTCATAAATTGATAAAAACGCGGTCACTTCAGCACCGGTTTTTTTTGCAAGTGTAATGGCGCGCTGTAAGCTGTCTTGTTGCGCTTTGGTTGGGTCTATAACGGCTAAAATGCGTTTAATCTTATCCATCGCAAATTCCTTAACGTGCTTTGTTAGCTAAATCAGTTAACTTTAAGTGTAACTGATTTAGCGCAAGGTTAAAGAATTTACCCGTAATTCGTTGTTTTAGATCAAATGGAAATGGCTGCAGTTTTTGCCAGCGCAGGAATATCCAAAATGGTAATAAACTTACCTTCAACTTTGATAATTTCAGATTTTTGAAAACGACTGAGTAAGCGGCTAATTGTCTCAACGGTTAAGCCAAGATAGTTGCCAATTTCACCTCGAGTCATGGTGAAGCGAAACTCTTTGCGTGAAAAGCCACGTTCCCCAAAGCGATTTGAGAGGTTGAAAATAAATGTGGCCAAACGTTCTTCGGCGGTTTTTTTATTTAATAGCAATAACATTTCCTGATCGTAATTTATTTCATTACTCATCAGGCGCATGATCTGTTGGCGTAACTTAGGGAGTTTACCTGCTAGGTCATCTAGCGTTTCGAATGGGATTTCGCACACCATGGATGTTTCAAGAGCTTGGGCAAAACTTTGATGCTGCATTTTGTTAATTGCGTCAAAGCCAACTAAGTCACCAGCTAAATGAAAGCCAGTAATTTGCTCATCACCTTGTTCTGAAAGCGTATAGGATTTAAATGAGCCAGAGCGAACAGCAAAAATAGCATTAAGTGGTGCGCCGGATTCAAATAAGTAATCCCCCTTATGCAATGGTTTTTTGCGCTCGATAATTTCATCGAGTTTGTCCATTTCGCTGCCATTGAGTGTGAATGGCAAACACAGCTGACTGATGCTGCAGTTATTGCAGCTGATTGTGCATTGGCTTTTGCCACGCTGTTGGTTGCTTAAATCCATAATAAATCCATTCTTTAATACGTTTTACCTAGGTTAATGTACTAATCTATCGGTTGCAATGATTAGGAGATAAATACCATACCAGATGAAAATACTCCCAAATGCCAATCTTACCAGATTATGATTTAAAAAGCGGTTAAGTTGTTGCGCCGATTGGCCAACTACGAGCATTGCTGGTAGCGTACCAAGTGCAAAACACAACATAATCATTGCACCATGAAGCGAAGAGCTGGCTTGCAAAGTCCAAGTTAACGCTGAGTAGACGAGTCCACATGGTAGCCAGCCCCACAACATGCCATAAACAAACACTCTTGGATAACTTTTTACTGGCAACAGGTGTTTATTTAACTTAACTAAGTGCTGCCAAATCACGGTTTTAGCTAAGCTTTCAAGCCACTTAAGTGAGCTTGCTAGTCGCATGACGTAAATGCCAACTAGCAACATAAACACACCACTGAGAAACTTGAGGCTAAGTGCAAAGGTGGTATTTTGTTTGGCAAATGTGCTGCCCAAGGTGGCAACAAGTGCGCCCGCGACCATGTAGCTACTTGCTCTGCCTAGATTATAAAGAGCGCTAACGAGCCATGATTTAAGAGAGTGGGCCACAAGTTGCAAGCTAGAAGCAACACCGCCACACATAACTAGGCAATGGCCACTACCGACCAAGCCCATAATAAACGCACTGAGTAAACTAATCTCGTTCATTGGCGTTTTTGTGTTGCTCTTTATCGTCTTCAAACAAAATGCTATGCCCTTGCTTTTCTAAGTCTGAAAATTGCTCGCTCTTTACCGCCCAAAAAAAGATACCAATGGCAATTATCACAAATAAAATAGCGATAGGGATTAACACATAGATGATACTCATAATTTTAATAACCTTAGTGAATTACCTATCACTATTATAGAGCTTGTTGACATACCAATAACTGCAATCCAAGGAGGTACCAGTCCGAAAGCGGCGAGAGGTAGAATTGATGCATTATAAAGCAATGAAATCGCTAAGTTTTGCTTGATGATACGCCGAGTTTGCAAAGCCACCTTGTGTAAGTCCAATATGGCACTGAGGTTACTTTTTAGTAGTACCACATCCGCAACATTTTTAGAAATGTCGGCACCGGTTTCCATCGCAATCGATAAGTGGGCACTGTTAAAAACAGGGCTATCATTTACACCATCGCCAACCATGGCAACGACAGCGCCTTGCTTTGACCAAGACTCAACCGCTTTTAGTTTGTCTTGTGGAGAACAGCTGCTTTGGTATGAGTTTAGCGCTAGACGCTCTGCCAGTTGTGCTCCAGCACGACTACTATCTCCTGTGAGAAGGTGACAAGTTAAGTTGTTACTTTGTAATGCGTTTATAACTGCTTCAGCGTTGTCTCGTACTTTATCGTCGAGGTGAAAGTCAGCAATGGCATGCTCATTAATAAACAACGTCGCTTGAGCCTGACTTTTAGTACCGCCGAACCAAGTACTTTTCCCAATAGCAATGGTGTCATTGCCATGTTGGGCACTGATCCCAACACCTGGGTGAACAGCGACATTGGTTAGTTGATGGTGCTGCGTTAAGTGCTCTGCAAATGCCGCTGCGATTGGATGTTCGGAATAGCGTTCTAAACTTGCTGCTAGGGCAAGTGCTTCTTGTTCGCTGTAACTGTCATTGATTAACACAGTATGGTTAATCGAAAATCGCCCTTCGGTCAGCGTACCTGTTTTATCAAAGGCAACGCGAGTGAGCTTAGTAAGCGTTTCTAGTACGTGTGCTTCTTTTATCAGCACCCCTTTTTTGGTGAGGGTTGCAACTGCGCAAGTAAGGGCAGTGGGGATAGCTAAACTCAAAGCACAAGGGCAGGTGGCAACCAGCACCGAAATAGTGACCCAAAATGCTTGTTCAGGAGAGATAGAATACCAACCAATTGCCGTTAGAGATGCAAAAACCAATAAACATGCAACAAACCATTGGGCAACTTTATCGGTTATTTCCACTAACTTTGGGCGCTTACTTAAGGCTGAGTGCTGCAAGCGAATAATTTGGTTAAGTAGAGTATTTTGACCAATTTTGTTGATCTCTACACTGATAACCCCATCATGGTTAACAGTTCCGGCAAATACTTGTTGACCAATATGTTTATTTACAGGTAAATGCTCACCCGTCATCATGGACTCGTCGACACTGGTGCTACCTTCAAAAACGATGCCATCCGCAGGAATCGTTTCGCCTGGCTTGATTAAAATCTTATCTGCTAGCTTTAGATTTTTCGCCGCAACAATGTGTTCTTCACCCACGTGCGAAATTTTGCGTGCGGTGAGGGGCAACAACTTTTGCAAGTTTGCGGTAAATTCACTGGCTTTAAGCCTTGCTCTAAACTCGAGATATTTACCCAGCAGCAACAAGAAGGTGAACATACAAATTGACTCAAAGTAGACTTCACCTACTGCCATTACTGTAGCGTAACAGCTTGCGCCATAAGCCCCAAAAATTGCAAGTGAAACAGGTAAGTCCATGTTCAGCTGTTTGGCTTTTAAACCCTTTATGGCATTGGTTAAGAATGGTAATGCAGAGTATAAAATTACCGGGGAGGCGAGCACTAAGCTTATCCAGCGAAAATATTGCTCGAAATCTTCCTCCATTCCCGAGAACATGCCAAAGTACATGGCAAACGCAAACATCATGACTTGCATGGTCATCAGGCCTGCAACACCGAGTCGGCGAATATAGGCTTTTGCTACAGCTTGCTTTTGCGCTGCTTCATCATCAGCTTGAAAAGGGTAGGCCTTATAACCAATTTGCATCAGCGATTTGATAATATCACTGAGCAAAATTTGTTTAGTGTCCCAAATTATCATAGCGCGATGTGTGGAGGTATTAACATCAACACGCGTGACACCGCCAAGCGCCAGCAACTGCTTTTCGATTAGCCACGCACAGGCGGCGCAGCTAATACCCTCAACACTCAGTAGTACTTCACTAAGCTCACCCTGATGGGTGACGAAATCCTGTTGCACATCTTCATTATCATAACTTCTGATAAATGAAAGCTGTTCGGGAACTAACTCGTCAACCTTGCCCGCAGAGGTGGTTCTAAATTTGTAATAATCACTCATCCCTTGCGAGAGAATAGTCTCCGCCACTGCTTGGCAGCCAATACAACATACACTTTGCGGTTCGTTTTGATAGAGCACTTCGCCAGAAAACCCTGACGGAATCGGCTCTAAACAATGAAAGCAGGTTCCGGCCATAGCGTTTACTTATACTCAGGAGATATTTTTATGCTTTCTTGGGTCGGGAGCTGAATGTTTTCTTTGAGCTTCCAACTACCATCCATAGGCTCTAAGAATACGGTATATGCGCCTTGTTGAATGGGCTCTAATACCGCAGTAAATTCACCATTGGCATTAGGAAGTAAGTTGGTGTTGAAATCATACTTTTTAATCGTTCTGTGATAAAACGATGCTTTTAATGCTTTGACTTTACTATGGTCACCTTTGGTAAATACAAATTTAATATAGTCGTTATCAACTTGCAGGTCGCCATGTAAATACAGTGCTTTAGCTTTATTGAACTTGGTCAGCTCTAAATTAATGGCTTTGCCTTTTTTGTAATAATCATCAACCACCATATCGGGGCCATTGCCTACAGCTACCATCACTAAAACGACGCAGGCAACAATGGTTGCAAGCGGGAAAAACATTAAAAACCAAGGCCAGAAATTTTTATACCACGGAGTAGGATTCATAACGACTCTAATGCTTGAAAAGTGTGGCGATATTTTATCGTATTTGTTGTTAAATACCTAAAAAAAAGCCTCCAAACGGAGGCTTTTTTGATCTTAATTAACTATTAAGTATCTATTACTTATCTTGTGACAAGCTATATACGTAAGCTGTTAATAAGTGAACTTTGTCTTCACCTAAAATATCTTTCCAAGCTGGCATTACACCAGCGCGGCCGTTGTTAAGTGTTTCTTCAACAGCACGTTGAGAGCCACCGTACAACCAGATATTATCAGTTAGGTTAGGTGCACCGAATGGTAAGTTATGGGCTACTGAGCCTTTACCGTCCATACCGTGACACGCAGCACACATAGCAAACTTAGCTTTACCCGCATCAGCGTCTTTTTGGTTAACTTTACGACCAGAAAGACTAAGCACGAAAGCCGTCATTTCTTTTACGCCTTGCTCACCAAGTGCTGCTTTCCAAGGTGGCATTGCAGCAATACGACCGTGTAGTAGGGTTTCTTTGATCTTGTCAGGAGTACCGCCGTATAGCCAGTCTTTATCTGTCAAGTTAGGGAAGCCAGTACCACCACGTGCATCAGAGCCGTGACATTGAGCACAGTTTTGCGAGAACAAACGCTGACCAATTTCAAGGGCTTTTTCGTCTTTAGCAAGCGTTTCGATGTCTTGCTTAGCAAACGCCTCAAAAATCGGGCCAAAACGCTCTTCAGCAGCGATGATCTCTTGGTCTAATTGAACCTTTTCACCAGCGGCTAACGCTTCTTCCGTTGCTTTTTTAGATTCAGCAAGAGACGTAACACCTTGGTTTGAACTTGTCCACTTAGCAAGACCTTGCCAGTTACCAAGACCAGGATAAGCTGCTAGGTAATACACAGCCCAAACAAACGTTGCGAAGAACATATAAGTCCACCACTTAGGTAGTGGATTATTGATTTCTTCAATTCCATCAAACTCGTGACCACAGCTTTCGCCTTCTTTAACACCTACGTAGTTCTTTAGGTTCCAAAGCAATAAGCCAAAGATCAGAGCAAGACATGCAAGGGTTAATACGATAACCCAAATACTCCAAAAGCTAGTCATTTTTCAGACTCCTTTTCCTCGTTAGAGATTGTTTTCTTGTGCTCTTTTTCATCTTCAAAGATGGCATTAGCTGCATTATCAAAACGATTTTTAGTGCGTTTGCTATATGCCCAAGCAACAATCACAATAAATAGTACCAAAATTACCAGAGTCAAAATGCCTCTGTATGTGCCGTAATCCATAATAATTACTTCAAGTGTGTGCCAAGTTGCTGAAGGTAAGCAATAAGGGCTTGCATTTCTGTTTTGCCTTTTACTGCTGCTTCTGCGCCTTGAATATCCTGCTCGGTGTATGGCACACCAAAGCCTTTGAATACTTCAAGTTTCTTGGCGGTTAACTTACCATCTAGTACATTTTCATCTAACCAAGGATAAGCTGGCATGTTTGACTCAGGTACCACTGAACGAGGGTCCATTAAGTGTGCATAATGCCAGTCATCAGAGTAACGTTGGCCTACACGTGCTAAATCAGGACCAGTACGTTTAGAACCCCACTGGAATGGGTGATCCCATACTGACTCACCAGCAACAGAGTAGTGACCGTAACGCTCAACCTCATCACGGAAAGGACGGATCATTTGTGAGTGACAGTTGTAACAACCTTCACGGACAAAAATATCGCGGCCTTCCATTTCAAGTGCGGTAAGAGGGCGTAGACCATCTACAGGCACAGTTGTGTCTTTTTGGAACATCAACGGTGTGATTTCAACAAGTGCACCAAAGCTAATTGCGAATACCGTTAGAATAGCCATCAGGCCGACGTTCTTTTCAACGATTTCGTGTTTGTTATTGGCTGAATTATTATTGCTCATAATCTACACCTCTTAAGCCATTTGTGCGTTTGCATCAGTGGTGATTGAACCACTCTTTGCAGTAACAGTGCGGAACACGTTATATGCCATAACTAGCATACCGACAACGATGAACACACCGCCTAAGAAACGCATGATGTAGAACGGTTTTGATGCTTCAAGAGATTGTACGAAGCTGTACATTAAAGTACCGTCTGCGTTTACTGCACGCCACATTAGACCTTGCATTACACCTGAGATCCACATTGCAACAATGTATAGAACAACACCCACGGTGTGTAACCAGAAGTGTGTGTTAACCAGCTTAACGCTATACATGTTACCTTGAGCGAATAGTGCAGGGATTAGGTGATAAATTGCACCGATAGAAATCATTGCAACCCAACCTAGTGCACCTGAGTGTACGTGACCTACAGTCCAGTCAGTATAGTGAGAAAGCGCGTTTACTGATTTAATTGCCATCATAGGGCCTTCGAACGTAGACATACCGTAGAAAGACAATGAAACAACTAAGAAACGAAGTACTGGGTCAGTACGTAGTTTGTGCCATGCGCCTGAAAGCGTCATGATACCGTTGATCATACCACCCCAAGAAGGTACGAATAAGATAACAGACATAACCATACCTAGTGACTGAGTCCAGTCTGGTAGTGCTGTGTAGTGTAGGTGGTGAGGACCTGCCCAGATATAAAGAGAAACAAGTGCCCAGAAGTGAACAACCGACAAACGGTATGAGTAAACTGGACGACCCGCCTGTTTAGGCACGAAGTAGTACATCATACCCAAGAAACCAGCAGTAAGAAGGAAGCCTACAGCGTTGTGACCATACCACCACTGAACCATTGCATCTACAGCACCTGCGTAGATTGAGTATGATTTAGTAAGCGATACTGGCACAGCCATGCTGTTTACAATATGTAGTACAGCAACGGTAATAATGAAACCAGCATAAAACCAGTTTGCTACATAGATATGAGATACTTTGCGTTTGATGAGCGTACCAAAGAACACCACAGCATAAGTTACCCATACGACCGCAATAGCGATATCGATTGGCCACTCTAGCTCAGCGTACTCTTTAGATGTAGTAATACCTAAAGGTAGTGTGATGGCTGCTGAAACAATAATAGCCTGCCAACCCCAGAAGGTGAAAGCTGCTAATTTGTCTGAAAAAAGACGCGTTTGACAAGTGCGTTGAACAACATAATAAGATGTTGCAAAAAGTGCACTAGTACCAAATGCAAAGATTACTGCGTTCGTGTGTAACGGACGAAGTCGAGAGTAAGTTAACCATGGAGTGTCAAAGTTCAATGCCGGCCAAGCGAGTTGGGCTGCAATAAGAACACCAACGCCCATGCCAACGATGCCCCAAATCACTGTCATGATAGCGAATTGGCGTACAACCTTATAATTGTACTCAGTTTGTGATGCTACTGTTTGGCTCATTTTCTGGATTCCGCTGCAATTAATGCGATTAGAAATGAATTACCTGCGTTAACAGGCCCTGCTTATTATTTCAACAAGTTCGTTTGAAAATAAATCTGACTACACAAATCTATTTAAAACCAACTTGAGAAACCCTTATTTTTGCAAGGAAATGATAATTTTTTTGCAAAAGAAAAGATACCTCAAACACCTAAAATTATGACATCAATCAAATTTTGGCCCTAAAACTGCTCAATTATTGACCTTTGTGGAATATCTACAAATTCTGCATTACTATGTCGCAGTTTTGTAAATGCCATTTTGGACAAATAATGAGCAAACATTGGTTTTACGCGCTTGTTGCTGCGAGTTTATTGAGCGCATGCTCAGACCCTTCAGACATTATACATGAAAGTTCAGAAAAAAGTGAAAGTTCGTTACAAGATGTGAATTGCATTGCCCAAAAGCCCTGCATATCACACAATGATATCCATTTGTGGTACGCCAAAGCACACATTGTAGGTGAACGTGAGTTTAAGGTTTTTGCAAAAATACCGCAGGGGTACGAGTTGAAGTCAGCAATGTTATCTGGCGAAACCATGAATATGGGATATATCCCAGTTTTTTTTGCGCCCCAACAAAACAACGTATATTCGGCCACCACAATGGTAGGGTTATGTACTACAGAGGTAATGCAATGGCGCCTTACACTGACGATGCTTAACGCGCAAGGCGATACGCTCACTAACACCTTTCCTTTATATGTAATCAGGTAGTGCCATGAATAAACTCATCGTGATTGAACATATTAAGTTTGCATTAGAAGCAAAACTGAACGAAGCGCAGCAAGCGGCCCAAAGTGCACATGAAGATGCAACACACGAACAAAGCGTGGCTGAAACTCAGTATGATTCTTTAAGTATTGAATCTGGTTATTTAGCACAAGGCCAAAGCGAGCGTGTGAATGAGGTGCATAAATCAATTTCTTTATTTGCACAAAGTTACGACGTTAACGTACTCCCTAAAATAGGCCTTGGCAGTTTAATAAAGGCCATAGATATAGACGACAACACACATTGGTTTTACCTCGGTCCCAGTGAAGGCGGGTTAAAAGTTGTAGTAAAGGGAGAGCTTATTCTGGTGATCACACCATCGTCACCAATCGGTAAGGCTATGAACGGTAAGCGGGTAGGTGATGAATGCGAGTACACTGTGGCTGGGCAAACTTACAACTATGAAATATTAGCGGCGATGTAATCTAAACGACTCGCGAATCAGTTAAGTCGGTTGGTGTAGCGAAGAGCTATATCAAGTGGCAATTGGCGTATGTTTGTGATTTAAATATTTGGCTTTAACGTTTAATTTGGATGGCAATACTTCGAATCTTGGCAGGCCAACTTGCTGTGGGTTTGTAAAGGTATAACTTAAGAGAGCAAATTTTGGTGCCTGAGACCCCGTTAATTAATGTTTTGATTGTGCGGCTAAAGACTTGCAATATTCCTTAAGTATATAAGTTTATGGAAATTTTAAGTTCCTAATAAGCTTTTTGCATTCTCGTTTAAGTAGATTCTCGTTTTGCTCAGTGAGCGTTGTTACTTTTTGAAAGCAAAATGAGTGTTAACCTGCTAATATTTAGCGCAATTAAATTTGTTAATTGGTGTGTTGTAGGGCTAATGGGTAGAACATTAACGCGAATTCACGCTAATACACTGTTAAGTTTCTTGGAGAGTTATGAGCGAAGTCGTAGAAATAGTTGATCTAGGCTTTTCAGTCGCGGACGGTGAAGACATCAAGTTTAGATTTGATGGCTCAGATTTAGTTCTTGAGTTCTCTGATTGGAGAGAACAACACATTTCTATAAAATGTGAGAATACATTAGGCTTCAAATTTCAAAACGCAGAGTATGAGATATCTGATACTGAAAGATTTGATTCTTGTCATATTGTTCATGATTCTGAGTGGGTAAAAGAACATTTAAGGCAAGGTGAGGCCTGGGATGATGAAAATTGGTATCATTACAAATTAAATTTTAATGCGGCTGGGGTAGTCGAAGTTTTATGTTCAAGGCTAGCCAAAACTTAACAAGTTACTTAACGGGACAAAATACAGTTTGCTGGCTTCGCCATTTTAGCAAACATGTATTTCGCCCATTAGCAAAGCGTTATACGCTCCTAGGAATCAAGTATCGTGCAAACAACTAGCATTGATAAATTTCCACTAAAATGGCGATGGACCGAGGAAGAATATCGTCTACTTAGTCCGAAAGAATTGGCCCAGATTACGCCATTATCAATGGAATCAGCCAAGGAAGTTTGGGAAATATCATTAACATTTCCATCTGATAAAAATGACTTCTCACCTAGTAATGAGCTTTTTAAAGAGATTACGAGTATTGAAGCAAACGATGAAAATGAAGTGAAAGAGTGGCTATCTAATAAATTGCCCAAATGCGATATTATTGTGTCATGGCAACCAGATACTGCTGTTCTCACCAATACAGATTTGTTCATTCAGTACTGGGATGACTTTTGCTATGGTGCAAGTGATGATGTTTCAGTTTGGCCAAAAGACAAGTCGTGGGTGCTTCACTACTGGCACGAAGAAGTGTTTTGGTATGGTAAATCAGCAAGCGTATAACACATATGAACCTTCTCCGGTCAAGTAAGCGTAACGACTCTTTTTAGCTGCTTTTAAGCAGCTAATTTGTATTGGCAACGCTTAAACCTGTTCAACTTCGTTATGTCGGTTAGCCGTTAAAATCGTTTACGGCAAACACATATTGAGGGTCTCTTATTGCGATCTCATCGCTGCCTAAATCAGTCGATACAACTTATCGTTTAGGGCCACTAGACATTCATCGGTTAACCTTAATCTTGCGCTACTCAAGGGGATGGCTCATTCGTCCAGTTAGTTAAAGGCTCAGCTAAGGTGTAAACGATTCAATTCATTGCTTAAATAAATGCGCACCAATGGGGTGTCTAATCAAGGCCAAATAACTTATTACTTCGACAACACTTACCTGTAAAATTCAGCTGTTACTGACAGAAACACAAATAATGCATGGTTGTTCGTGCTTATCTAGTTAGGTGTAGAGCTCACCCCATTGTGCGACTTAGCTTTTTAAAAAACGTTCATCGTCGAATACCGTTTTGTTCTTAAGCATAAAATAAACACAACGACCGAGCTTATGGGCGAGCACTGAAAGTGCTTTGGCTTTGCTCATGCGTTTTTGTAATTTGTTTAAGTAGCACCGAGCTTTGTCATTTCCACGTAAATAAAGCACAGCGGCTTCACTGAATGCCCATTTCAAGTGTCCATTTCCAATTTTATTGCCGCTGGTGCCATAGGTTTTGCCAGCAGATTCTGCTTTGCACTTAACTAGTCGACAATAAGATGCAAATTTTTGTACAGACTCGAAGCGATTAATATCACCAATTTCATACAAAATAGTCATGGCTAGAATAAGGCCAATACCTGGTATGGTACGCAGTTGTGCATAATAGTTTGGTTGATGCTTTTTAGCTTTACTCTCTAAATGAGGATTTATAAGGACAGGCACTCAAAGTTGAAACCTTGGGTGTCTTGTCTAAACTTTGAGTTCTTCAAAATCATTTCAATTCTCAGTTCAAGGAGTGAACGATGGGATTAGCAAGGAAGTGTCAAATCAGTTTGTCAGATACCCGTTATTATCATTGTGTTTCACGCTGTGTGCGTCGCGCATTTTTGTGCGGCGAAGATAAACTCACTGGCAAATCGTATGAACATCGACGAGGCTGGGTAGAAGAGCGTTTGTTGTTTTTAGCGCAGGTGTTTTGTATTGATGTCTGTGCTTATGCGGTGATGAGTAACCACACTCATATTGTGCTGTATGTAGATGATAAAAAAGCACAAAGATTGGGTGATAGAGCTATTTTACTACGTTGGCATAAATTGTTTAAAGGCACACTGCTTAGCCATAAATATCTCAATGGTGAAGCGTTAGATGAAGGTCAGCGGTTCTTTTTAAGTAAAGATATCAAAGAGTACCGAAACCGCTTATCGAGCATTAGTTGGTTTATGCGCGTGCTAAACGAGCACATAGCCCGCCGTGCCAACAAAGAAGATAAATGCACTGGGCATTTTTGGGAAGGGCGATTTAAAAGCCAAGCGCTGTTAGACGACGCAGCACTGATGGCCTGCATGGCATACGTAGATTTAAATCCAATACGCGCGAAAATGGCACGGACCCCGGAACAATCAGAACATACCAGCATCAAAAAACGCTGTGAAGTTGCTACATCAGGCAAACAACCTAAGCAACTAGCCCGCTTTGTAGGTAGTCCCAGAAAACACATGCCCAAAGGAGTGCCTTTTGAATTAAAATCTTATCTAGAGCTCGTTGAACTCACAGGCAAAAGTATTAGAGCAGATAAACGAGGGCACATAGAATCACATCAAGCTCCGATTCTACAGCGCCTCAATATTCAGGCCGAAAAGTGGCTAAAACTGACCACCCAGTTTGAACGTGTTTTTCATGGTGCCGTAGGCAAAGCACATTCGTTAGATATGTACTGTGAACGTGCACAACATAAACGACGAAGCAACATTAAAATCAGCAAAGCATTATTGGCTTAATTAAATAAAAGACTCACCACATAAACACCTTACAAAAACATCGCGCAGGGTGCGAGAAACTGTGCGAGTTGCATTGTAATTTCAAAGGTAATCAGCAAATAAACCGCGGTTTGCTGTAGGGGAAGTTACTTTTTGGGAACATATCGGTTAATATTGAAATGAACTTGAGGGATTAAAAAGACAAGGTCAGAGATTTTAAGCATGACTTTAAGTGCCTGTCCATCATAGGAAATCTGTAGGGGAAGTTACTTTTTGGGAACATATCGGTTAATATTGAAATGAACTTGAGGGATTAAAAAGACAAGGTCAGAGATTTTAAGCATGACTTTAAGTGCCTGTCCATCTTAGGAATTCACGCTAATACACTGTTCTGTGTTTTTTAAATTGGGAGTTACGTTTTGAAACGAAAAATTAAATTATTCACATCGATCATTTGTATTGCATTGAGCAATGCAAGTTTTGCAGGAAATGGTTGGAAAGGACCAGGAGCTATTAGCTCAGTTCAACCAGAAATGTATCGCCAAGGAGATAGTGAAGGTGGTTATCCTATTTTGATAGAAACAAATATTCCTTCCCCTGATTGTGGGGGGACAGTCTGGGCGATAAGATCCAATTGGGATGATGGTAATAGAATGTATTCCGCAGCATTAACAGCGTTAGCTTCTGGCAAAGATGTACAATTATACCAATCTTCTTGCTATACAGTTGGCGGAAAACCTTATCCACGTATCGGCGGGATTAAAGTTTCAAACTAGCCACCAATTGTTTAGCAATTCTAGTTCTAGTTTAAATAGCGATGTTAGGGCTACACAGAACAAGGCGCAGCAACGGACTGTCAAACCTGTCACTTTTTGTGCGTGCCGCACAAAAATCGCCAGTTTTGCCAGCCGCTGTGCGCGGCGTTATATATACAAGGAAGTCAGTAGTGTCATCTGTTCAAATAGCACGATACATCATAAGTTTTAGCTGGTTGTATCACGGCATTTTTCCTAAATTAGTCCACATTGCACCTTTGGAAAAATTACTCACTAGTAGCTTTGGTTTTTCGGATGATATTTCTTATCTTATTACTAAATCAGCGGGCGTTGGTGAGGTGGTTTTCGGTATTACTACAAGGACAGGCATTCAAACTTGAAGGGAGTAAAGATGAACAGTTCAATAAATAAGTATCTATTTATTGCGTCAATATGTTGTTTTACTGCTGCACTTGCTCATATTGGCTGTATTGCTTTCGGAGGCGATTGGTATCGCTTTTTTGGAGCCGGTGAGCTGATGGCACAGATGTCAGAGCAAGGACATTGGTACCCGACAATTGTTACCTCTGTTATCGTCTTGGTACTGCTTATTTTTGCGTTTTACGCCTTGTCTGGTTCTGGTGCAATTAAGCGATTACCACTTATAAAATTAGCATTAATCCTGATCACCAGTATTTTTTTACTACGTGGCATTGCTTTCGTTGGGTTAATGCCAATGTTTCCAGAAAACAGCCTGACATTTTGGTTAATTAGTTCTGGTATATGTTTATCTATTGGCGGCCTGTTTGCTGTCGGCTCATGGCAGCGGTGGTCTGTCTTAAGTGCAGAAAATGATTAAACGCGTGGCATTGTTGGTTTGCGTTGAGTTGTAACGCTTAAGAACCATAAGGCAGAGCCATAAAGGACAGTCACTCAAACTACTCAAACTTAAGATAGTCACTCAAACTTAAAACCTTGGGTGTCTTGTTTAAACTTTCAGTTCTTCTAAGTTAGACCCAATTCTCAGTGCAAGGAGTGAACGATGGGGTGGCAAGTTGATTGCGGTTGTCACGTTTATGTTTATTAATCCTTGGCATATTAAACATCAGGCAGAACAGATAAATTTAGGTATAATGTACGATTAGCCCTAAAGATAAGCCTTATGAATATACCTATCAAAACCCAATCAACGCCTGAAATTTTATGCTCAAACTGTAAGGCTTGCTGTTGTCGCCTTGAGGTTATCATTATCTCAGACACGGGAGTGCCAGAATCACATATAAAGCGTGATGCTTGGGGGGCCGAAACAATGCTTAGGCTTTCTGATGGTTGGTGTTCAGCTTTAGACCGAGAAAGCTTTATGTGTACTATCTACGAAAATCGCCCTTGGATTTGTAGAGAGTTTGAAATGGGTTCATATGAGTGCAAAGATGAACGAGCTGCGCATAATTTATAGTCTTAAAATAGAGCTATAGCAGACATCAACGGAACTGGTTTTACACCTTCACTCTTTGATAATTTTATTATGGATGTCATGTTTATTAATAGTAATGCAGTAAAATTTATTGCTTGCAAAATAATCAATCTGTCATTATGTTTGTGTTTGGTTTATAGAATGTAAAAGGAGTGTTATTATGAAAATAAAATTGAATAAGAAGAAATTTAAAAATTTGAGCAGAGATAGTAAGGCTGTACCTGTAAACTTTACACCTAATGTGGCTGGTGGTTTTATGCATATAGATGAAACAGATAAGTGTCACAATGGTGATGGTGATTCAGGTTGGAGCTGTCGCCTAGGTTGTTAATCTCTTGAATTCAAAAAGAGGTCGCGATGTTTTTATAGGCTTCCTCTTTATTATTTAAGTAACAAAACTTGCATATTTTCCCTTTTATTTAGCCGTCCTATCATGAAATGCCAATACTACAGGCTTATTTGATGAAAGCGATACACAAGTTCGACTAAACTCCTTTATATAATACTCAGTAGGTAATAATAGAGAGTAATAATCTAAACATACTCTTTTGCTGTTTTTTTTCTATCCTGTCTTTTATTTAATCAATATGTGGGTCAGCATCAGCAAAGCACCTGTATTTGTTTGTGTTGCTGTGGTTCTAATTCAATTTACTTGCATGTCAACTTTATTCTAACTCTTCCATTATCAAATACACAGCTCTTAGCCATTTGCACAACAGCAATGTCAGTACAGTTTTTAGGATAAAAAATTAAGGTTTTAATGGGAAAGCAAGTGTGAAAGGTATTTCACATTCGTTTCACATTGAGCAAGTTAAGTTAGCTGCACTTAAAGAATAATACAAACCGTAAGCTAGGGAAAATAATGATAAATAAAGCTGTGCTTAGACTACTGATAATCATAGTTAGCATCTTAGGTGCGATGGACTCGCAAGCCAGTAGCGACCAAGACTTTGAAAAGCGAATTAATGAGGTGGTCAGCGAAGAGGGCTTAATAGGAGTTACATGGGCAACGATTTCTGATCAGCAAGTAGAAACTGGTAGTTTTGGTTTTGCGAATGTCTCCAAATCGCAGGTAATGCAAGCACAGCAAAAGATGCATGTAGGGTCCGTATCAAAATCTGTGCTTGCCATCGGTGTTTTGCGATTAATAACGCAAGGCGTGTTATCTCTAGAGAGCAATGTAGAGTTGTTGTTGCCTGAATTACCCTTCGATAATCCTTGGGCAAGAACCTCTGCAATCACCGTAAAGCATTTGCTTGCTCATACTGCGGGTATCGACAATATTCGAATGTGGCAATTTTTAAACACCTCGCCTTTACCAGATACACCACTTGCACATGCATTTATGTCCAAAGACAAGACTCTACTAAAAGTCAGAGTTGAGCCAGGAACACAGTATCTCTACTCGAATATGGGTTATACCCTGTTAGCAATGGTTATCGAGCGTGTAACAGGGCAAAGGTACGAAGCGTATTTAGACAATGAATTACTAAAACCCTTAGAAATGCACGCGAGTACGTTTGAGTTTGTTTCTCAGGTTGGTGATAAAGCCGATCCATTGCTTGCTATGGGTTACCATGAAAACAATGTTGAGCAAACTGCGGTAGCGATGTATCTACGCGCTTCTGGTCAATTTACAACAACGGCACAAGACATGGTTAAATATATGGCATTTGTGCTCAGTGATGGTCGTTTGAAAGGGCAGACCTTTGTTGCTCCCCACCTGATGACAATGCTTGGATATCCTGATGGCACTGACGCTCATCAAGCTGGATTGGATATTGGTCATGGATTAGCTTTTGCGATAAGAGATAGACATGGCGTAGTAGGCATGTGTCACCCAGGAACCACATTTGGTTTTAGAGCGTACATGTGCTTATTTCCTAGTGAACAAAAAGGCTTTTTTTATGCCATTAATACGGATAGCGAACAAGCTGATTATGAAAAGTTTAATCAGCTGTTTATAACCAAGTTAGCCATTAGAAAACAGGCTCCTACTTTGGCTGCAAACACCGTACAGAACGAGCTGCAATTAGCTGGGTTATATTTTTTATCGCCTAACAGCAGAGTCGAGTTTGAGTTTTTAGATAGGTTATTCAATTTTATTTGGCTTGAAGGCAATGGCCACAACCTAACGATTAAATCTTTACAATCAGAGGACAAACGTTTGATGCCTATTGGTGAAAACCTTTATCGCGACGAGACTCGGGTGCAGGCTTCACACGTGCTGTACCAAACCCAAAACGGTAAACTGATGCTTAGCGACGGTCTTAAAACGTATCAAAAAGGGCCAATCACAGACATTCTGTTTTATTGGGTCAGTTTGATACTAGGTCTATTGGCGTTGTTGTATCTATTACTTATTGGTGTGTACAGACTAATAACGCGCAATCGATTAGGATTACATGGCGTAGGCTTGGTCAGCGTTAACGTAAGTCTATTTACTGTACCAGCATATTTTTATTCTCAGCAGTCATTTTTGGCATTTGGTGATGTAACAGCGGCCAGCATATCGCTGGCGCTTGTATCCGCACTGTTGCCTATATCCGCTTTATACTCCTTGTATCTTTGTTTTTATAAAGTGTCTGAACACAAGATGAAAATGCTAGACATGCTCGCATTAGTTTTGTTGTTGGTACTATGCGCTGTATTATTTGCGTGGGGCCAGCTACCAATGACTTTCTGGCGTTAAAGCGAGCGAATTAGTGCTTATGGATAGTAAATATAATAATCGTTACGAAAATAGTTTTTTTCTAACTACTTTTCGATATTCGCTAGGGGTTTGATTCAGCCGCGCTTTGAATATTCGCGTAAGTAGTCCCTGAGAATTGAAGCCAACAGACATGGCTATCTCTTGAATTGATAAATTACTATTTGCAAGCAGCTCCTTGGCACTTTCCAGGCGCAAAGCTTGCAAATAGTCGGTGGCAGTTTGTCCTGTTGCAGATTTAAAACGTCGATTAAAAGTACGTTGACTCATATCGAATTGTGCTGCGACTTCACTAAGAGATAACTCATTGTTGTAGTTGTTTTTTAACCAAAACTGAATGGCAGCAATTTGCTCGTCTGGGTGCTTGTCGACAGCCCCTTCTAAATATCTTTGCTCTTCGTAGGGCTTACGAATCTCATGGGAAAAATTTTGCTGAACATGATTTGCTGCAGCTTTGCCATACAATAAAGCGATTAAGTGTACGATGACATCTGCCAGTGCATTTAAGCTAGCAACGGTGTAAATACGCTCAGATTGGGTGATAAAAAAGTCAGGTTTTAAATCGACTGAAGGGTAATAACGAGCAAACTGCTTGGCATAATGCCAGTGCGTGGTTGCAGGGTGACTATCAAGTAAACCTGACTCGGCTAAAAAGCAAACGCCTGTGCCTACGCCAATAATGGTGCCGCCATTTTGCCAACTGGTTTTTAAGTCATTTGCAAGCTGAGCTGTTTGACGAATAACGGGTCTGGGATTTCGCCAGATACTGGGTACTATCACATAGTCTTGATATGACAATTCACTAAAGTTACCTGTTGGCTTTAATTGAAGCCCAAGTTCATTATCTATGATGTGCTCAGGGTCACTTAGCCACGATAGTTTGAGTGGCCTAAAGTCACTGCCTAGGTGTCGCTTTGCGAACGCTTCTCCTGCTCTGAGCATCTCTGCAGGTAACGTCACGCTGGTGAATAGCATGTGTCTGTAAAGGGTAAACGCAACGTGAATTGGCTGATTCATCTGGACTGACCACTCCCTTATGGCTAATTTTTTGCAATATGTGGCCAATTTTGCATTATCTAAATTTAAAGTTCCAATTAAAATCAGTACATATTTGGCTAAACAGAACAAATCAAAATGACAGCACTACCAATTATTGTTGGAATGGGGGGCATTAACGCCGCTGGGCGTACTTCATTTCATCAAGGATTCCGTCGTATTGTGTTAGATAAATTAACGCAAAGCGCACGACAAGAGACATTTTTAGGCTTAGCCACGCTTATGAACTTGGTTCGTTATCAAGATGGCCAGTTAGTGACAAGCGATGGTGAAGTAATCGAAAAAGCGCAAATTGAAGCGCGTTTTGGCGAGCAAATAAAAGCGGGTACGCTGATCCGTAAAATAGAAAGTAACCATTTTGATGTAGATGCCACGCATTGGCAGCAAAAGCTGACAATTAAAGGCTGTGATGACACTGGTTTGCGTTTCACTTGTAAAAAGCGTGACTTACCTACACCAGTACCAAGTAGCTGGAAGGTTACTGAGTTGGATAGCAAGTTAGTAACCGTGATTGTGCCCGATCAGTTAGAAATCAAGCACGATAGTTACCGCGACAACCCAATTAAAGCAGCGGGTCAATTTCCAACGGGGTTTGACCCAGCAGCGATGTATAACAGTCGTTATCAGCCAAGAGGCTTGCAAGCGACGATTTTTGCAGCGACAGATGCTGTGCGCTCAACAGGTCTTGATTGGCATACAGTAATGAATAGTGTTCGACCTGACCAAATAGGCACCTATTCAGCATCAATTGCTGGCCAAATGAATGATGAGGGATTTGGCGGGTTGATCCGTGCCCGAATGAAAGGCGAGCGCGTAAGCACTAAACAGCTTGCGCTTGGCCTCAATACCATGTCCACAGACTTTATTAACGCATACGTTACAGGTAGCGTAGGTACTGCATTTAGTACTTCTGGAGCATGCGCTACATTTCTATATAATTTACGTTCTGCGGTGAATGATATTCAAGCCGGTCGCACTCGTGTTGCGATTGTAGCGAGCGTTGAGTGTGCTTTAACACCTGAAGTGATTGAAGGCTTTGGCACTATGGGTGCGCTTGCCAACGAAGAAGGGCTGAAAAAATTAGATAATAGTGACGAGGTTGATTATCGACGTACTAGCCGTCCATTTGGTGAAAACTGTGGTTTTACCATAGGTGAGGGCGCACAGGTCGCTATATTAATGGATGACGAGCTAGCATTATCTTTGGGCGCACAAGTAATGGGCTCTGTTGTTGATGTGTTTGTTAATGCTGATGGTATTAAAAAGTCAATTACTGCCCCAGGACCTGGTAATTATATTACGATGGCAAAATCGGTTGCGTTAGCTGAGCAAATAGCGGGCAGTGAAGCGTTGCGTGAACGTAGTTTTATCTTGGCTCATGGCTCAAGTACACCGCAAAATCGGGTTACAGAGTCCTTAATTTACCATAAGGTCGCTGAGGCGTTTGCAATTAATAATTGGAAAATCGCTGCGCCAAAGGCCTATGTTGGGCACACGATTGCTCCTGCCAGTGGTGATCAATTAGCCATGGCTCTAGGGGTCTTCAGTCACAATATTATGCCTGGGATCACAACAATAGATAGCGTTGCAGATGATGTATACAGTGAGCATTTAGACATTCGTACCGAACATTATGAGTGCGATGATATGGATATTGCCTTTATCAACTCGAAAGGGTTTGGCGGTAATAATGCAACTGCAACGGTGTTCTCGCCTAAGCAAACAATGAAGCTACTAGGAAAACGCTACAATGATGATGTGCTTGCTAGTTACCAACAAAAAAGTATGGTTACTCAGCAGGCACAACACAGTTATCAACAAGCAGCAGACTTAGGGCAATACCAACTTATTTATCGATTTGGAGAAGGTCAAATAGATGAATCAGAGCTACTAATTGGTAAAGATGCCGTGTCTATTCCAGGATTTGACAAAGAGATCTCTTTGACCGGAAATAATCAGTACACAGATTTAAGTTAATGACTAAGAATTGTTAAGCAAAGTTGGGCGCTCAGGATGAGCGCCTTTTTGTTTGAATCAGTGAATTTAGTACTTTGTCATTTGCAATTTATATAAATCAGGATGCTACATTACTCATATATCGCATTGAAATTCTCTCATTTAATAAAAACTCATACCTCATAAAGCGCCGTTACCTCTTTTGCTCGAATATAAGAACGTTATTTTTTACGTATGTTGGCATTGCATAATGCTTTAAAATATAGTCGCTCCACTTGTTTGCTATACGTGAAAAAGTACCATCGTCTTTCATTGCTTGAGTTGTATCTTGCCATTGTTTAACTGTTTGCGCTGAAGTTCCATTTTTTGACATAGCAATATAGCTTTTATTACTAAACACCTTATACAAAGGGACTAACTTTGTCTTCGAGGTGTTGTGCATCGTGGCAAGTGACGCAACTTCAAGTGACGACATAAAAATGAGTTCAATGCGTCCTGCAAGTAGCATGTTCAAACATTGTCCGGGGGCTTCGACAGGGACCAAGTTTTCAAATCCTTTTGTTGCTAAGAAAGCTTCTCGATTTCCTCCACGAATAACGCAAATTCCTTTTACTCGCGATGCGTCAACGAGCGACTCTATTTTTAAACGCCCGTTAGCTTGACCCCATAGAATAGAATGACGCGTTGTCACTTGTGTTAGCCAATAAAACTTGTCTTCACGTTGAGGGTTTCAGCTCATGGTAAAAAGAATGACATTGGGCTTTTTAAGGGCCATGTTATAGGCGCGCTTCCACGGGTACATATAAATATCACTTTTATCGTCCACACGTTTTTGCATTTCTTTTACAATATCAACGCTAAAGCCGGTTAGTGCGCCATCCCTCGAACGAAAGTTCACAGGGGGTTCTTGGCTAGTTAAAATTTCAACGCTCGCTAAAGTGTTGTAGCAAAGTGTCAGAAATATTAATGAACACCAACGAAACATATAAAAAGCCAATAAATTGTGTTAGTTAGCTAACAGTATAGGTGAGCTATCGTAACTGTAAAATGCTATAAGCATGCTAATATTGCCTGTCGACACTAGCTTGGTGTTGAGTAAAATACCACCATAGAATTGTAAGCCTTAGTTAGCTTACAAATTATGTCTTAAGACCTGCTTACCCACCGTATATTAAACCACCAATCGCTTGTGTTTATAGGTTAGAAGCATATGATTTTAAGATAAAATATTCAGCTTTCATTTACTTTTGAATATGAAGCCCTAAACTAAAGGAGTCAGTAGGGAAGAGTGGTTGCAAGTTGTATCGACCAATTTAGAGGTTGAAATAACAAGCTGAAGCATCAACAGTTTGGTTGGTTTATCTTAATTACAATAATTTAGGCACTCGTTGTCGCTGTAACTAACATAAACCCATCTTATATCACTCTGTTTAAAACGCTGTACTGCGTTATTTGCATTATTTCTGGTTTGCGCGAGATGTTTATAAGCTATTGTTTTGTAACACTTAAGATGTAAATGCGGTAATGCTAATTTAGGCGTTTTGGTTATAACAACTTGAAATGTGGCTCAGACGCATGTCAGTTGCTACATTTTAAAATTTTTGCAACTGCACTACTTACTGTTTCATACCTAGGTCATAAAACGAATACAGGCACTCTAAATGTGTTCTATATATGTGGCTTGTGTTGTATCACGATGAAAAGCAAGAGGATATCATGGGTAATAACCACGATAAGTACAGTATTGATAATACCGATTACACGGTTGGACAAGATAATGTTCAAAAGTGGGGATTTGATGTACACAACCCCGTATTCGGTGTTAGTGCGGGATTAATTTTGGCGTTTTTAGTTGCGATTTTACTTGTTGACTCCGAAGTTGCTAAATCCACTTTAGATGGTATCAAATGGGACATTATTGGTACCTTCGACGCGTTGTTTATGTGGTCGGGCAATTTGTTTGTGGTTTTTTGCCTTGCTCTGGTGGTGTCTCCGTTTGGTAAGATTCGCCTGGGGGGAGCAAATGCTAAACCTAGCTATTCTCGAGTGTCATGGTTAGCGATGTTATTTGCTGCAGGCATGGGTATTGGCCTGATGTTTTGGGGGGTTGCAGAGCCCGTTGCTTATTATACAGGCTGGTACGAAACGCCGCTGAACGTGACCGCAAATACTCCAGAAGCTGCGAAAATGGCGATGGGGGCAACCATGTATCATTGGGGTTTACACCCTTGGGCTATTTACGCGGTCGTGGCGCTGTCATTAGCATTTTTTGCTTACAATAAAGGTTTACCCCTATCTATTCGTTCGATTTTCTACCCTATTTTAGGTGATCGCGCTTGGGGGTGGCCTGGTCATATTATTGATATTCTGGCGGTGTTAGCGACTTTGTTCGGCTTGGCAACATCGCTAGGTTTAGGTGCTCAGCAAGCAGGTGCTGGTATTGAACATGTATTCGGAGTTGAAGCAGGACTAGGGCTGCAAATTGGCATAATTATCGGGGTGACTGCGCTGGCAATTATCTCAGTTGTACGCGGTATTGATGGTGGTGTTAAGGTACTTAGTAATACTAATATGGTTATCGCTCTAGTGTTGCTTGTGTTTGTCGGTGCGGTTGGCTTTGCCATTGTGCTAGGAAACATCCCAACCACATTGCTGGCTTATGTTGAAAATATCATCCCATTGAGCAACCCACATGGTCGTGAAGATGAAGCTTGGTTTCAAGGCTGGACGGTATTTTATTGGGCATGGTGGATTTCATGGTCACCATTTGTAGGAATGTTCATTGCGCGCGTGTCAGAAGGGCGCACAATTCGTGAATTTATTACCGCTGTGTTGCTTATTCCAACACTTGTTACGGTCGTTTGGATGTCAATTTACGGTGGAATTGCCATTGACCAGGTAAAAAATGGGGTTGGTGCACTGGGTACTGAAGGGCTAACCAAAGTACCGTTAGCGATGTTCCAAATGTTTGATAGCTTGCCTATGAGTAATGTTTTATCTGTAATCGCCATAATCTTAGTCTTGGTATTTTTCATCACTTCGTCAGACTCGGGCTCTCTTGTGATTGATAGTATTACAGCTGGCGGCAAAATTGATGCGCCAATACCTCAGCGTATTTTTTGGGCGAGTACGGAAGGGGCTATTGCGGCTGCGTTGCTTTGGATTGGTGGTACTGAAGCGATTGAAGCGTTACAAGCTGGTGCGATTTCTACCGGTTTGCCGTTTACTTTTGTACTGCTATTAATGTGCATTAGCTTAATTTTAGGACTACGAACGGAGCCTAAAAACAGCTACTGACAGATTAGTTTAGGATAATTAGAAAGGCGAAAGACGAGATTAACTAGGAAGACGACAGTACCCAAGCGTACATATGTCGTCTTCCTGATGAAGATTTGGAGCTGTTAAGCTAATTGCCTTAACATCTGATCTCGCTTTTTTAGCAGATTTAAACTAACCCCAAATATCTTTAATCATGGTTTTTGGGTTTAAGTAATATTGCGATTGCGCTTGTAGCAGTTCGGCTGTTGCCAATGCATCAGACAAGGCGTGATGAGGCTGATAATATGGCAAGCCATAACGCTTTCTGCAATCAGCTAGGCGTATAGAAGGAATTGGCTTACGACAGATCCAGTCTAGCCAAGAGCGGTGCTTATCAATAGCACGTTTTTCTATCACCATCGTGTCGATGACAGGAAACTCGATACCCTCACCCAATCTTGACATCAACGCCGCATGAAAAAACTTTTTTTCAACAAACTGATAATGCACCACGATGATTTTGCCTCTTAATGCAGACAATATTTCGTCTAAAACGTCACTTAAATCTGGCGCCATTGCAATTTGTGAGTGGGTTATCCTGTGTAAGATAACGGACTCCTCACTGAGCATACAATTAGGTTTAACTAACCAATGCTTGGCTTGCGCACAGCGGATCCGCTTAAGGTCAAATGGCACAACGCCAACACTGACGATATCATCTTTAGCTGGGTCTAAGCCTGTTGTCTCAAAGTCTAGCGCGACGAAGTCGGTGCTTTCCAAGGAGGCAAATGGGTCAGGAACGCCTTGTTGGTAAAAGTTTTTCAGTCGAGGGTCTTTTGTAACCTCGGCAAGTCGCTTAAAACGGCTTTGCCACGATATAATTTTACCCTGCATAATTCATTGCACTGCGTAGGTACATCAATGCCACCTTTATTTCATTTTTGCTTTGTTTTGATATCTAAACTTCAAAAAGCTTTGTGCTTTGTCTAATACACCAAAGGCTTCTTTTAGGTTTCTTTGTTCGAACTCAGATAAAGTTTCGGGTGGCAAACTGTTATCGGGCTTTTCGCCATGCTCAATTTGCCAAGATTGATGCTTGATACGCATTATTGCAATATATTCTAGCGCTGCTTCTAGGTCTTGTACCTTACCCTTGGGTAAAATATTGGCTTCGTTGATGTCTTCTAAGCGTTCAAAAGAGTTTTGCTTTCTAGACCCAACCGCTAAAGCGTGCACGCGTACTAAATCTGAAAGGGGGGCTGTGCCGCGGCGTTTAATGTTCATCGAGCGCTTATGTGCACCATCTTGCTCAAGCACAAAGCCGTTAAAGAACCCCAAAGGGGGGGTTCTTCTTAGTGCATTATGAGCCATAGCGGCCAAGAAGTTAGGTGTGTTTTGGGCTTTTTTACTGATAAAGGCGGTGAGTTTTTCTGCCCATTTTATTTCTCCCCAAACCCCTTCCAAATCGAAAAATATTGAACTGTTCAATAGAGCCTCTGGTTTTGGGTTTTCTATCCAGTCGTTAAACTGGGCTTGCCATTGTTCTAGGGTGAGTCGCCAAGCTGGATTGCTCGCCATGATACCGCCGTCACAATATTTATAGCCACAGTTTGCAAGCCCATCACAGACAAATTTGGCAAGCTGTTCAAAGTAAGCGCCATGTTCATTTGCTTGGTAACAATTGTCTAATATCAGGGCATTGTCTTGATCAGTCACAATTAGTTGCTCATCACGGGCCATTGAGCCTAAGGCGATAAAGCAGTACGGAATTGGGGGCGGACCAAGTTTGGCTTCAGCAAGCTCTAACAGTTTATGTTTAAATGTTTTACCAATGATAGACATCGCCGAGCCTATCATATGCGAATTAGCATCTTCGTTGACCATGCGAGTAAAAATTGTGCTCAGTTGCGTTGAATAGCGTGCTAAATCGTCAACACTTTTTTGCTCCATGAGACCTTGTACAAACAGCAAGCTGCTTTGCGATTCATAGCGTAAAATATCAGACAATGTGAGCATACCTATAGGCTTACGTTTATGCACTATCGGCAAATGATGTACATTGTCTCTTAACATCAGCATCATTGCTTCAAACACGTATGCATTAGAGTCAATGATCAGCACATCAGTCGTCATAATGTCGGCGATGGGGGTATCGTAGGGTAAGCCCTGCGCGACTACTTTAGTGCGTAAATCTCGGTCGCTCACTAACCCAACAACTTGCGCATCATCTTCTTCTGGGTCTTCCATTATCGGTTTTGCTGGGTCAAATATGAGTAGTGATGACACTTGCTCTTCGGCCATAACTTTTGCAGCTTGTTGTACAGTATTGTTTTGATCAACATATACAACGTCCCTTAAGATAAGTTTAGTGACCTTTGCTGTGGTCAAATCATTATTGTCGGCATTTTCGGAGACAGTCATTTTTAAACGGGTGTTGTCGTCAGCCTCAAAGTAGTCTGCAAAAAACTCAAATTCATGACAGTATTCGTCAAAGATATCTACAGGAATACAATAAACTAAGGTATCTTCGAGTGTTTTTGCGCCAAAACGTACTTGTCGGTTCATCAACAAGCCGCGGTGTCCAAAAATACCGCCGGTAGAAATACGGTGATACAGCTCTCCGGAACGACGGAATAACTCAACGGCACCAGAGCGTATAACGTATAAAAAAGTAATTTGCTGACCGTACTCAAATATTTCGCTGTTTTCGCGGTAGTAACTTACTTCAACGTGACTGGCAAGTTTATTTAACCACTTTACTGGTAAATCACAAAACGGTGGGTAAGCTTCTAAAAAGTTGGCAATTTCCTGATGTTCAACTTCCATGATTTGCCTTTATATAAAACGGTCATTTACCCTATTGTGGGAGAGAGCAAGGCAATTTGCAATGCTGCGCTTACAACTGGAGCAATCAGGTAATGTCACTGGCGACTAAATTAAAAAGGCACAAACGAGCGAGTGAGCGAATTACACACTCGCTTTTACTGTTAAAAGTGTGATGCGTGAAAGCGCAAGTGTTCATCTATGAAGCTACTGATGAAAAAGTAACTGTGATCGTATCCTTCGCGCATGTTAAAGGTAAGCGGATAGTTGATATGTTCAGCCGCTTTTTGCAGATGCCATGGCTGTAACTGTTCATCTAAAAAGCCGTCTGCATCACCTTGATCTATTAAAATAGGTATTGGCTGCTCAAATTCGTTGGTAGACATAAGCGCAGTTGCGTCATATTTCTGCCAAGTTTTAGTATCAATTCCTAAATAACCTGTGAACGCCTTGATACCCCAGGGGCATTGTTGAGGATGCACAATTGGGCTAAACGCAGATATACTGGAGTACTGTTCTATATTGCGCAAACCAATCGTTAGTGCCCCATGGCCGCCCATAGAGTGACCACTGATCGCCTGCTGTTGTGTTACAGGAAAGTGACTTTTGATGAGCTGTGGCAGTTCAGTAACCACATAGTCATACATTTGATAATGTTTATCAAATGGCGGCATGGTTGCATTAAGATAAAATCCTGCACCTAAGCCAAAATCATAATCGCCTTTGGGATCATCAGGTACGTTATCGCCTCGAGGGCTTGTATCTGGCGCTACAATGGCAATACCTAATTCATTGGCAACTTTAAAAGCACCGGCCTTTTGCATAAAGTTTTCATCGGTACAGGTCAGACCCGATAACCAGTAGAGCACCGGTACTTTTTGTCCCGTATTGGTAATTTCAGGTAAAAAAACCGCAAAGGTCATATCACATTGAGTAGTTGTGCTAGCATGGCGATAGCGCTTATGCCAGCCGCCAACTACTTTATTGCTGGCGACAAGTTCCATAAAAGCCTCTTATTTATAGTGAACAACCGAGCGAATACTCTTACCTTGATGCATTAGCTCAAATGCCTCATTAATATCTTCAAGGGCCATGGTATGGGTGATGAAGTCATCTAATTTGAATTCGCCAGCCATATAGCGTTCAACAATTTCAGGTAGCTCCGAACGACCTTTTACGCCGCCAAAAGCACTGCCACGCCATACACGACCAGTTACTAACTGAAATGGGCGAGTAGATATTTCTTGGCCTGCACCAGCAACCCCTATAATCACAGATTCTCCCCAACCTTTATGGCAGCATTCAAGTGCAGAGCGCATAACATCAACATTACCAATACACTCAAAAGAGAAATCAACACCGCCATCGGTCATCTCTACAATCACTTCTTGAATTGGTTTGTCATAATTCTTAGGATTGATAACATCAGTGGCGCCAAGCTTAGTTGCTAAAGCAAACTTGCTTTCGTTAATGTCGATACCTATGATGCGCTTTGCGCCTGCCATGGTAGCGCCAATAATTGCGGATAAACCAATACCACCTAGTCCAAAAATGGCGACCGTATCACCTGGTTGTACTTTTGCGGTATTCATTACTGCGCCCATACCGGTTGTAACGCCACATCCTAATAAACAAATCTCTTCAAGTGGTGCTTGTGGATTTACCTTAGCTAAAGAAATTTCTGGTAACACGGTATACTCAGAGAATGTTGAGGTGCCCATGTAGTGATAGATAGGTTTTCCATCTTTATAAAAGCGAGTGGTACCGTCCGGCATAAGCCCTTTACCTTGGGTTTCACGGATCTTTTGACACAGGTTGGTTTTTCCTGACTTACAGAATTTGCACTCGCCGCACTCTGGTGTGTAAAGCGGAATGACGTGGTCGCCAACAGCCACGCTAGTTACGCCTTCACCAACGGCTTCCACGATGCCAGCACCTTCATGGCCTAAAATAGCAGGGAATACTCCTTCAGGGTCTTCACCTGAGAGCGTGAACGCATCGGTATGACACACGCCAGTAGCGGTTATCTTAACAAGTACTTCACCTGCTTTTGGCATCATGACGTCGACTTCTTCAATACTTAAAGGTTGTCCTGGCCCCCAAGCGATAGCTGCTTTTGATTTTATAAATTCTGACATGGTTGTTTCTCATTGTTATTAATACAAGATGGGTAAAGTATAATTACTTTCTAATTTTTGATAATATCAAAATATCTAAAACACTTTTACGTATTTGTAATAATGGACAGATGGACTGGTATTGATGAGTTTGTTGCTGTAGCAACGTTGGGATCATTTACTCAAGCAGCTAAGCAACTGGGCACGTCAGTTGCTCAGGTGAGTCGACGAGTCAAAGAGCTAGAACAGCAATTGAATCATCAGCTCTTAACGCGCACCACACGGACATTAACACTCACGCAAGAGGGCAAAGTATTCTTAACTCATGCAAGACACCTACAGCATGCATACCATGATGCGCAATTAGCACTTCGACAACGTGATCAGCAACCTTCAGGGGTACTAAAACTGACGGCGCCGGTGATGTTTGGGGAGCGTTACATTATGCCCATTGTTCACGACTTTATGCGTAAATACCCTAAAGTCAGCGTTGAAATGCTACTAAGTAATGAACAATTAGATATCGTCTCGATGGGTATTGATGTGGCTATTCGTTTGGGCCATTTAAAGGACTCATCGCTTAAAGCGCGAAAGCTATCCACTAGAAATACGCTGGTATGTGCATCACCCACTTACATTACTAATTACGGCCAGCCATATAGTTTAAATGAGTTGTCAGCACATAACTGCTTAATTGGAAACAGTCGCACATGGCGGTTTTTAGATGCGACTAGAGAGCGAAATATCAGTGTTCATGGTAATTTAATATGCAACAGTGGTTGGGCATTGTTAGATGCGGCGTGCAAAGGACTCGGGCTAGTTCAATTGCCACATTACTACGTTCAAACCGCTCTACAACAACAGAAGCTAGTGGAGGTCTTACCTAATTTTCGGCCAGAGCCGGAAGGGGTCTGGGCACTTTATCCGCCCAGACAATATTTACCTACCAGTTTGCGCCTGCTGCTTGATCATTTGGTAGCGCAGTTTGCTCAACAGAATTCATAGCACACAGGGCCGATTTAAGTGCTGCTTCTCGGCTCTCACAAAACGCGTTGCCACCTAATCGCTCGTTAATATTGAAGCGATGTAGCTGGTCACTGGTTTCAGGATTTGGTGAATAAATAAATACATCGCAATTAACATCAAGTGCGTCAATAATCGCATTCTCTAGCGCTAGGCTTACCGTAACATCGAGCATTGCTACATCGCTTAAATCTAAAACCATTGCTTTATACTTAGCAATATCTCGGTGTTGGCGAGCAATTGCTTTTGATACACTGAAGATCATTGGACCAGAGAGGTAAAAATAGAGCAATTGACCGTTAGCTTGATTAAATAGCGCTCGCTCAGTATCACTCATTGGTACGTCGTCATCACTATCACTGATGGCTTTAACTTGCTCAGCTTGCACTCGGCTCAAACGTTCTATCACTATGATGTTAGAAATAAATACACCCAGACCAACGGCAACCATCAAATCAACAAACACCGTCAGCAGCATAACGCCATACATAATAGCCATTTGCATCAAGCTGAGTTTGTGTGCGCGCTGGATAAAGCTCCAGTCTAAAATATTAAACCCTACATACACTGCAATCCCAGCAAGCACAGCCATTGGAATTGGCTCAGTCAATCCGCCGGCTACAAAGACAACCGCCATCAAGATAAGTGCACGAGTGATCCCCGCCGCAGGAGAGCGTGCTCCTACTTGAATATTAACTACAGTGCCCATGGTTGCGCCTGCTCCAGGTAGTGCACCGAATAAGCCTGATATCATGTTAGCAATGCCCTGGCCACGCAACTCTTTATCAGAATTATGCTCAGTACGCGTTAAGCTATCGCCAATAACGGCAGTTAATAAGGTATCAATACAGCCTAAAGTGCCCAATATGAGTGCATCAATCACCATTTCTGTAAATACCTCGGCTCCAAAGGTTGGCCAAACAATATCGGGCAAGCCACTGGGTATTTCGCCTATTCGACGAATGCTATCAGTATCAAAAAAGATAATAGAAAATAAAGTAATGGCTACAAGTGCAACTAACTGTGCGGGTACATATTGGCGATATTTTTGTGGTAAATAGAAAAGAATGCCGAGTGTTAGAATACCGAGTAGGAGTTCAGAAAAGTGTAGGTTCATTACAAGATCAGGTAGTGCAGACAAGGTGCCGACAACACCACCCGCAGGCGCTTTATGGCCCAATAAAGGTGCAATTTGCAAAATAATTAATATCACACCGATACCAGACATGAACCCAGATATCACACTGTATGGCATTAATGTTACGTATTTCCCTAATTTTAGCGTACCAAGCAAAACTTGAAATGCGCCTGCCATCATCACAACAGTAAATGCCATGGCCATGCCAGTTTCAGGGTATTTTGCCATCATGGAGGTCAACACTGCGGTCATAATAACCGTCATCGGACCTGTTGGTTCAGAAATCAGAGAGGTGGAGCCGCCGAATAGAGCAGCGAAAAGGCCTACGAGAATTGCACCCCACATACCGGCTTCAGCACCGGCTCCAGAGGCAACACCAAAGGCGAGTGCGAGCGGAAGAGAAATGATAGCAGTAGTCACCCCTCCAAATAAATCGCCCTTTAAATTCATGTGCTTAAATCGTGATAAAGACAACATAAAACTTCCATGCCGCGAGTTTGACCGCATTTTACACGAAAAATCTAATTTAACTATCGGATATTCAATATTTTTTTACAATTTGCAGCGTACCCAAGCAGTACCGCTTTATGGTAGTATTCGCTGCATTAATATTTAAAAATAATCAAAATTAAATATGTTTCAGCCAGTTAGCCTATTTGTCGGCTTAAGATATGCCAAAGCTGCCAAAGGTAACGCCTTTATTTCATTTATCTCTTTTTTTTCTATTGCAGGTATCGCTCTAGGTTTGATGTCTTTGATCACGGTCAGCTCGGTAATGAACGGCTTTGAACAATCTCTCAAAACGGCAATGCTCGACTTGATACCCCATGTCCAGCTCAAACAATCCTCTAGGTCTGATAGCAGCGCACAATTAATAAAACAATTAACAAGCAGTGAGCAAGTAAAGCGCATCCAACCTTATTTAACTTCCGATGTGATTTTACAAACAAATAAAGAATTAGTTGGCGTTAGATTGCAAGGGATATTCAAAGGATTTAGTAATCCGGTAGAACGGCACATTTATAGTGGCTCAAGTGACCGATTAGCACAAAGCAAATATCAGCTTATGATTAGCCGCTATTTGTCGAGTAAACTGGGGGTTGGAGTTGGGGATGAGGTGCGCGTTATTATGCCCGACATTTCGAGTTATACGCCGTTGGGTAGAGTGCCCATGCAACGGCTTTTCTCTATCGCGGCGGTTTACGACTCAAATAGTGAAGCGGATACATCGCTGGCGTTTGCCGACGGCAAGAGTTTAGCAAGGCTGATGCGCCGTGCGGACAGTTCAACATATGACCTCAGTATAACTTTGCACGATGCTTTTTCTCTCAATGATTTCTATGCGGCCTATCCACAGCTAAAAAGCGAGTTTGAAGTGGATGATTGGCAATCACAACAGGGCACTTTATTCGCAGCGGTCGCCATGGAAAAACGCATCATGTCACTGCTTTTAGGGCTTATCGTCATCGTTGCGATATTTAACATATTATCGGCATTATCAATGATGGTGAGCGAAAAGCAAGGAGAGGTAGCCATTTTACAAACTTTAGGCTTTACGCCACAAATGATCGGCAGAGTATTCATGGTGCAAGGCTTATATAACGGGCTAGTGGGAACTGTGATTGGCGTGCTGCTGGGAATTGTTGTTGCCAATTATATCAATGAAATTCTCGCATTTAGTGGTTTGTCATTACTTGGCGGGGCACGTTTACCCGTGGTTTTTTCTCCATCAGGGTTAGTGATAATGGCATTAGTAAGTGTTTTTATGAGTTTTATAGCAACGTTATATCCGGCAAAGAAAGCGGCGAATGTGCTACCTGCAGAGGTATTAAGGTATGAGTAATTTAGTCATTGATTGTCAAAAGCTAGGCAAGTCTTATCAAGATGGCAAAGCCCAAATAGAAGTTCTAAAAGGGGTAAATTTACAGGTTCAACAGGGAGAAATGTTAGCCATCGTGGGAAGTTCGGGTTCCGGTAAAAGTACGTTATTACATATTCTAGGGACTCTTGATACAGCCTCATCTGGCAAAGTGAGCATTAAAGGTGTTGAAGTTGGTAAGTTGTCTCGTGCAAAACAAGCCGAATTTAGAAATCAAAACATGGGCTTTATCTATCAGTTTCACCACTTATTGATGGAATTTACCGCACTAGAGAATGTTGCAATGCCGCTATTAATAAGGGGGGTAAGCGCTAAGGAAGCAGAGCCAGAGGCGCTTGCAATGTTAGAGAAAGTGGGATTACAAAATCGCGCATCTCATAAGCCATCGGAATTATCCGGTGGTGAGCGACAGCGTGTCGCAATTGCAAGGGCGCTAGTTACTAAACCTGCTTTAGTACTTGCTGATGAACCAACGGGGAATTTGGATAAGCATAACGCCATACGTATCTATGAATTATTAGCGCAACTGAATAAGCAGCTAAATACCAGTTTTGTGGTGGTAACGCACGATTTAGAGCTGGCAGCAAAGCTTGGCCGCAGTGTTCAGCTTGATGACGGCGTATTAGCAGAGGTTAGTCATGCTTAGTGCGTTTTTGAGTAAGCGGTTTCGTCATGCCAAACACAAAACGGGTATTGTAAGCTTACTAAGTAAGGCTTCTACTTTAGGTGTTATGCTCGGTGTAACCGTTTTGATTATTGCATTGTCTGTTATTAACGGCTTTGAGCAACAACTCGAGGAGCGCCTTCTGTCAGTGGTTCCTCATGTTAGTTATCAATCGCCTTATGATCCAATCAATGACTGGCATGAAAAAGTCGAAACGCTAAAAGAACACCCACATATTATTGCTGCAACACCTGAAATTAACTTAACCGCTATGGTGCAGTTTAAAGGCAAACTCAAAGCCACTCAGTTAAAAGGTGTTGTGCCTAGGCTTCACCAGACAGTGTCAGGCGTTGGCAATTACGTACAAGGGAAGGGCGTTGCTCAACTTGAATTAAATGAGATCATCATAGGGAAGAAAATTGCAAAGTCCTTGGGTGTGAATGTCGGAGATAAAGTTACCGTTCTTGTTGCAAATCAGCATTCAGAACAACCACTAGCTGCGCCAAAACGCATTACCTTGCAGCTTGTTGGCGTTATAAATATGGGGGGGCCAATAGATGAATCGCTCGCTTTGACCCATTTAGAAACACTACAAAATACATTGGGTCTTGATAAGGGACAGGTTACCGGGTTAAGGGCAAAAGTCGATAATATTTTTAATGCGCATGATATTGCAATGAGTGCTGGACAAACTCTTTCTGATCTCGTTTATGTCAGCAGTTGGTTTAGAACACAAGGAAGCCTTTACCAAGATATTCAAATGGTTAGGACTATCGTGTTTTTAGTCGTTTTTCTTATTATTGCTGTCGCAAGTTTTAACATCGTTTCTTCAATGGTGATGGAAGTCAAAGATAAGCAAGCTGATATTGCTATTTTAAAAACGATGGGGGCAAAAGATAGCACTATTTTTGCGACGTTTGCACTTCAGGGCATTACCTACGCTGTGATTGGTGCTTTTATTGGTACTGTTGTTGGGGTATTACTTGCTATCAACTTACCAAATTTATTTAATGCCCTGTTTGCTGAGGCGGGCAGTAACCCCCTTGCGGGCGTATATTTTGTAGAATTTTTGCCCTCAAAACTGATTTGGTCAGATATTTTTATCACGCTAGCGGTGACTTTATTACTGGCTGTTAGTGCCAGCGTTTATCCAGCTTGGCAAGCAACAAAAACTGACCCAGCACAAGTACTTGGCAACACTTAATCTATAGTACAGCGTAGCTTTTGTGAGATAATATGCCATCACATAGGATGGATGCTTTTAGTTAAGGGCTTGCAAGGGCGCTATCAAAACCGTACATTACTGGCATTAAAACAAGCTTAACAAAGAAGTAGAACATGAGCGAACAACAGCAATTAACACCTCAACAACGAGAAGAATTAGAGAAGCAGTGGCAAAGAGAATGCTTCCAAAATGCACAAAAATATCTAGCTGAACAAGGCATTATTCCAAGCACGGTATTTGATAAAGAGAGTCGTTTTTTAGCACCTCTTTGTGCTATTTGGAAAATGAAATCACAGTCTGGCAAAATCTATTGGGTGGTAACTGGTCGTTTACCAACAGATCATATGGATATAAGCGGTGCAGCCACAGCCAGAGAAGCACTCAAGCATTTTTCATATCGCTGGCAGCTTAAAGCTGATGAAATAGTTGCCGCGGGCGTACGTGATGAAACTCAAGCTAAGTTCGCAAACTTACTGGTAAATAGAGCCCACGGCCTCTATGAAATTGCAGAAAAAGATGAACTATGGGTCAATGAAGCATCGTAAATGGCTCAGTTCTAAATGCGGAGATAGGGCACCTAAGCTTTTGCCTTGGGATCCCTGCTTCCATAAATACGCAACCCTGTTTTAAAAAGCCATTTTCTACAAAGTTAGGCACCTCATCTAAGATACAGTTTACGTAAATATTATCTAACCCTTTGTCACTGGCTAGTAATACTAAGTAATTCAGAAGTGATGTGTAAGCATCGCGGTTTCGATGAGATTGAATAACGGCGATACGGCTTATTAAACCGTCAGGACTTAGCCTTCCCGTACCAACAGGTTCATCGTCGTCGTTGCAAATAATAACGTGATCTGACTCTGCATCTAAAGCGTCAAATTCAACCTCCTTGGGTATGTGTAATTCATAAACAAAAACGCGCTCACGGATTTGCTTTAATTGCGCTTTTTTATGAAGCCAACTGACCTTGTCAACATGGTAACTCATGATTCCTCCACCTAATACTTAGCGTATTTGCGCAGGTTCCCAAGTCTTTAAGTGCATATTTTTGCGCCAATTTTATCATTGTACAATGGGTGTACAATGATAAAAAATAAACCTAAAGTTACTTGGCAACGGTCACAGTTTGAGCGCCCAATGTTGGCTTACTCAAACTCATCGCCTTCTTGTAAGTAATACGTTCCCTCACTAATCAGTTTAGTAAAGGTTTTCATAAGTTCCACACAATTTAATTCATTTTTAATTTGTGCGACTGTAAAACTATTTGTATCAGTTAGCAGCTGCACACCAGCTAATGATGATAAGGGTAAATGGTAAGTTTCACCATTGACACTAAGCAATATTTGCTCAGGTTGTATTTGATAAACACTGCGAACCCCCCCGGCTCGCAAAACTAACTCTGCAGATTCTAGGTACTCAAAGAGCGCTTCGCAATCTAATGGTTCTTCGAGCGGTGCAAGATCCATATCGTGCTTTGGTTGGCTAATCATTGTACCGAACCAATGCTTGAATTTAGATCTGTCCTTGAGCAGCTCCGTCATTAATTTTTGGACGGTATCAATTTCGTCATCACTGATTAGTCCTATTGATTCTGGTTCGATTAAAAGAGGGTCACTGTAACGTGTGTTACCAAGTTCATTATCGATAAGATAGTCTGCAAAGCTGGAAATTAAGTCTTTTTGATCTGGTGCTCTAAAACCGACTGAATAATTAATTGAATTTTCAACGGCATACCCCTCGTGAGGGCAACCTGGAGGAATGTAAAGTATATCGCCAGGCTCTAGAACCGCATCGATGAGCGCTTCAAACTGCTCAACTTGAAGCAAACTTTTATTTTGAGCAAACTGTTTTAATGATGGATTGGGCATACCGACCCGCCAGTGACGCTTGCCTTGGCCTTGAATAATGAACACATCATACTGATCTAAATGTGGGCCAACACCACCATTTGGTGTGGAGTAGCTTATCATTAAGTCATCAATGCGCCAGTTAGGAATGAAACGAAACGGCTCTATTAATTGCGATGCATCTGGGTGCCAGTGGTCTACGGCCTGAACGAGCAGGGTGCTATTTGTATCAGTTAACAAAGAAAAGTCTTCAAAAGGACCGTGATAAGCTTGCCAATCATCATTATGATTTGTGATAAGGCGAGATTCTATGGCCTCTTCCATCGCTAAACCAGCTAGCTCTTCAGGTTCAATAGGGTCAACAAAATTACTAAATCCACCTTTAATTAATAGTGGTTTTTTCTGCCAGTACTGCGCCAAAAATTGCGCAATAGTTAAATCATTAATGGTTAGCTGATACATAAATTTTCCATAAAAAAAGCGAAAGATTTTACTCTTTCGCTTTATAACTTAATTTTGTTCGAAGTTATACAAGCTCGTCGATGAAAGCTTCTGCACGGCCAATGTAATTAGCTGGAGTCATTTGCTTCATTTGTGCTTTTACATCTTCTGGTAGTTCTAGACCGTCGATAAAGTCTGCCATGATAACTTGATTTACTCGCTTACCTCGGGTTAGCTCTTTTAGCTTCTCATATGGTTTTTCAATGCCATATTTACGCATAACCGTTTGAATTGGCTCTGCAAGTAGCTCCCAGTTTTGGTCAAGTTCTTCAAGTAACTTATCTGCATTTACTTCAAGTTTGCTTACGCCTTTTAGGGTTGCTTGATAAGCAATTAGGGCATAACCCATACCAACACCTAAGTTACGTAGAACGGTTGAATCGGTCAGGTCGCGTTGCCAGCGAGAAACAGGTAGCTTTTGTGCCAAATGTGCAAAGATGGCATTAGCAAGACCTAAATTACCTTCTGAGTTTTCGAAGTCAATCGGGTTTACTTTATGCGGCATCGTTGATGAACCGATTTCGCCAGCGACTGTTTTTTGCTTGAAGTGATTTAGCGCAATATAGCCCCAAACGTCACGGTCAAAATCAAGCAAAATGGTGTTGAATCGAGCGATTGCGTCAAATAGCTCTGCAATATAGTCGTGAGGTTCGATTTGCGTCGTAAATGCGTTCCAAGTCAAGCCTAAACTTGTAACAAACTGCTCAGCGTGTGCATGCCAATCGTAATCAGGGTAAGCGCTTAGGTGCGCGTTGTAGTTACCAACGGCACCGTTGATTTTACCTAGAATTTGCACGTTTGCGATTTGCTCACGCTGGCGTTGTAAGCGGATATAAACGTTAGCAAATTCTTTACCCATAGTAGATGGAGATGCAGGTTGGCCGTGAGTACGTGTCATCATAGCAACTGAGCGATATTCAATTGCCTTTTCTTTGATAGCTGCAAGCAGCTTGTCGCAGTATGGTAATAAAACTTCATCTCTTGCTTCTGTTAACATTAAACCATGAGATAAGTTATTAATGTCTTCGGAAGTACATGCAAAGTGAATAAATTCATTGATTGCGTTTAGTTCGGCGTTATCAGCAACCTTTTCTTTTAGAAGGTACTCAACAGCTTTCACATCGTGGTTAGTGGTACGCTCAATTTCTTTTACTCGCGCAGCATCTGCTTCACTGAAGTTATCTACGATGCTATCTAGCAACGCATTTGCTTGTTCACTGAAAGCAGGTACTTCAGCAATGCCTTGTGCCTTCGCCAGTGCTTGTAGCCAACGCACTTCTACAGTCACTCGGTACTTTACTAAGCCAAACTCACTGAATATGCCACGTAATTCGGTAGTTTTGCTACCATAGCGACCATCCACTGGAGAGATAGCGGTTAACGCTGAAAGCTCCATAATTACTCCTAAAATAATTGGTTTTGAACGATATTTTTAAACTCTTTTTTGCACTTCGGCGATAATTTTCTTTTTACCAAAGAAGAACTGACGGCGTTTTCCACCGAGTTGACGCCAAAGTACGGCACTACGAATACCCGCAAGTAATAGTGCTCTAATTTTTTGCTGAGTGGCACTTTGTTTGAGCAACTCAGGTTCTCCGAAGACTTGAATTTTTTGACCTAATGGGCTGATTACTTCGCTATAAATATCTGCCAAAGCTGCAATTATGGTACTGTCTGTGATGTCAAAGTGCTGCAGTTGGCGCTCTACGTCTTTTAGTCGTTTAGCTAACTCGTCAAGCGCACTTTTATTACTCATCAAAGCACGTTCAAGTTGCATTAAACTGCCTATATATTTGACCATTTCAACGTCTTTATCGCCTTGAGGTGACAATTGAGACAATAAAATACGGTAGCCCGATTTTAAAGCGAACGGATCAGAGTAGACATCTTCAGGCTTATCAGGAGTTAGGTTTACAATGCTGCGTAAAAAGCTTTCGGTTTCACGTTCGTTAAACTGCCCATACTTAGCTGTTTTTTGTACTAACTTTGTGATTTGGCACATTGCTGCCAAGGGCATCACATAATTTGCTGACATTACTTAATCACCGAATCAATAATACCGCCGCCTAAACACACCTCATCTGCGTAAAATACCGCTGATTGGCCTGGTGTTACCGCTTTTTGAGGTTCATCAAATAGCACCCGAGCCATGCCATCTTCACCAACTAGCAAAGTACAAGGAATATCGGTTTGACGATAGCGTGTTTTAACCGTGCAACGAGTAGTGCCTTTAGGGCCTTGTCTGTCAACCCAATGCAACTGGTTTGCATTCAAGCCATTACTGAATAGGCGAGGGTGCTCACTGCCTTGGCCAACAATAAGTACATTTCGCTCGATGTCTTTGTCAACCACATACCAAGGCTCGCCATTACCTTCTTTCATTCCACCGATAAGAAGACCTTTACGCTGACCAAGTGTGTGATACATCAAGCCTTCATGGTCGCCAACGACATGGCCATCTGTATCTTCAATTTTTCCTGGTTGCGCAGGTAAAAATTTTTGTAAGAAGTCTTTAAACTTGCGCTCGCCGATAAAGCAAATACCTGTACTGTCTTTCTTATCATGGGTAATTAGGTCTTGTTCCTCTGCAATACGGCGTACTTCAGGTTTAGCAATATCACCCACAGGGAAAAGAGTTTGTGCGATATGCTCATGACTCAATGTGTACAAAAAGTAACTTTGGTCTTTATTGTCATCAAGGCCGCGGCACATGACAAACTTGCCATCACGTTCTTCGCGGCGAACATAGTGACCAGTTGCAATATAGTCGGCGCCAAGTGCCTGCGCTGCAAATTCTAAGAAGGCTTTGAACTTGATCTCTTTGTTACACATGATATCTGGATTAGGCGTGCGTCCAGCTTTGTATTCTGCAAGAAAATATTCGAATACGTTGTCCCAGTACTCTGCCGCAAAGTTTACTGTATGTAGCTCAATACCAAGCTTATCGCAGACGGCTTGTGCGTCTTTTAAATCTTCAGCAGCAGCACAATATTCATCATTATCATCTTCTTCCCAGTTCTTCATGAACAGGCCTTCAACTTGATAGCCTTGCTCTTTTAATAAGTATGCAGAAACTGAAGAATCTACACCGCCGGACATGCCAACGATGACTTTAATGTGACTATTATCGCTCATAATGTTTGCTGTAAATTTACCTGATTTGGAAAGGCCGTGATTATAGCATGCAAAAGCCCTATGCTAAAAGCTGATAAGGCATTCATTGCTTGGCAAGTACTTTATATTCGCCGTTTTTTAGCCCGTCTAATGTATATTTGCCAATTTTTGCTCGGACCAAACGCAAAGTAGGGTGCCCTACATGTGCTGTCATTCTCCTGACTTGACGGTTTTTTCCTTCGCTAATCGTTATACTTAACCATGTTGTGGGGATATTGGCTCGCTCTCTTATTGGCGGTGTTCTAGGCCAAATATCTGGTTCGGCCATGATCTCAACTTTAGCTGGACGAGTAAGGCCATCTTTTAACTCAACCCCATCACATAACGCTTTAATCGCTTCTTGAGATGGCACTCCTTCGACTTGGACCCAGTAGGTTTTGTGCGAATTTTTACTTGGATCTGTAAGCTGATGTTGTAGCTTCCCACAATTGGTCAGTAATAAGAGTCCCTCACTGTCTCTATCTAAACGTCCTGCAGCATACACATCTTTTTCTTTTATAAAGTCGGCAAGTGTTTTGCGGTTTTGATCATCTGTAAACTGGCATAAAACATCAAAAGGTTTATTGAATAGCACTATTTTTACCTGTTCGGGCGGGAGTGCAGGCTTAATTGTTCTTGTTTTCGCGAATTTATTCGTGCGTTTTGCTTTGTTAAATAGCGATTTTTTTTGGGGACTTTTGTTCATCTTCTCACCAGATAGTCACAACGAGATAGATTGTAACATTGCTAAACCCTGAACCACAAAGCTTTGTCTTATCGTTTGTTTTTACGTGACAACTTCACGTTATATTACTAAGTTAAGTATAACGAGGCTGAAAAACTCAACTGGATATTATGATAAAAACGCGAGTGGTCTATTTTGTTAGCGCTATTGGTGTACTTACTATGATGCCATGTCGTGGTCAGGATGAACTTTTTACCCTGACATTAGAAGAATTACAAAATGTGCCTATTTCTGTAGCTACGAAAACAGATATACAACTTAAATATGCGCCATCAACAGTCAGTTACTTTTCAGCGCAGCAGATAAAGTTGCTTGGTATTGAAACTCTGAGCGAACTTTTTGCTCATATACCCGGTTTTTATTCCATGTATAACTCAGTGGATGGAAACCAGTCTTATCTTATTGCGCGTGGTCACCCACAAAAATATGCAAACACCTTGTTGGTTCTAATGAATGGTCAGCGCTTAAACGAAGACTACACTGGCGGCATTAATTATATTGACCGATTTGTGAGTTTACATAACGTAGAGAAAGTTGAAGTGATAAGGGGTCCCAGCTCAACGTTATATGGTTCAAATGCTTTTCATGGTGTCATAAATATAATTACCAAAGTTGATAATTACTTGGCGCTTTCGGTTGGTTCGTTTGCTAAAAAAGAATTCAACGGTGGTATTGTACGTCAATTCGATGACCTTAAGCTTGGCATGGATGTTCATTGGTATGAAGATAATGGAGACACGCTTGACAATGTGTTTGATAGGTTTGCTCTGCAAGAGTCAACCAACGATGAGCATGCGTCAAAACAGCTAGAGCTGTTGGCATCGTATAAAGGATTCACTTTTAGAAATCACTATTTTAACTCTACTCGAAATAACCATTACCTGTTTAGGCGCCTGCGAGACGGAACTAACAAGGTAGATACTAAACATTGGTTATCACGATTAGAATATGAAGCCCGGGGGCAAGATGTTTGGAACCTTAACGTCGGCGTAGAATATTCAAAAGCGAAACGAAAATCTCTCTCTGCATTAGAGCTTAAAGGGACTGGCCCATTTGAACAGGGCGACTTTTTATTTGGTGAGAACTTTACACACGATTCATATCGAGTAAATGCGGATTATAGTGTTCAAATTGCAGACTCTCACAGGCTTTCAGTTGGAACGGAAGTTGTTCACTCTCAAGTGCCTGGCGGATATTTGCGTAGTAATTACGATATATTTGGTGAGCTTGACTTTTTCGGTGAAGTTATTGAGTTAACACAGCCAAATCAGCGCATTGTACAAGATAAAAAGCGTAAAATCAGGATGGTGTATGGTCAGTTAGAGTCTAACTGGAGTGAGCATTGGCGTTCGACTTTTGGGTTGCGACGAGATGGTTATAATGATGTCGATGATAAAACAAACCCTAGAATGACGGTTATTTATACACCAAGCCAAACACATATCTTCAAGTTGATATATGGAGAGGCATACAGAGTGCCTTCATTAGGAGACTTGTACGATGAAGAAAGTGGGCTTACTGTTGGTAATAGTCAGCTCAAGCCAACTACTTTAGAATCGCTAGAAATAGTTTATCAATACGTAAACCAAGTCTTCACATTTAGCACCAGTTTTTATCGCAATAATATTAGCGATTTGATCGACTTTCGCGTTGAGGAAGACAACGTTTTCTTAGGTAATATTGCTGATAATAAAACAGAGGGGCTAGAGCTTGAGTGGCGCGCTAGGCTTTTTCCAAACTTCGAATTAAAAGGCTTTATCACTCATTTATTTAATAATAAAACAACTATCGAGCAGGGCCAAACAACATCTCCATCTGACAAATTGGTGCCAAAAACATATGCGATGACCTCATTGCTTTATTCACCATCGCAATATTGGAGTATGTCGCTTTCAATGAGTAGCCGAAGCAGTGTTGACACATTAACCGATAAAGATTCAAACAAAATACTCTCAGGAACCGTTAATTATCAAATGAGCAGTAATTCTACATTGACCTTAAATGTAAATAACTTACTAGATAAAACGTACAGTACGGCATCTATAATTCCGTTTGGTGAAAAAGCGGGTAAGCCGTTTGGCGAGTATAGAGCGAGGGGAAGAGACATTAAACTGTCATATAGATATCAATTCTAAACATTGCTATCTATAAATAAAAAAGCCTGCAAAAGCAGGCTTTTTTGATTCTTTACTTTTAGTATTAAACTAATTTAGCCAAGATTTGATTAAATGTATTACTTGGACGCATAGCAGCAAATGCAAGCTCGTCGTTAGGCTGATAATAGCCACCAACATCCATGGCGTTGCCCTGTGCACCGTTTAATTCATCCACAATTGTCTGCTCTTGAGCTTCTAAGTCACGTGCAATATCAGTGAATTGAGATTGCAGCTGTGTATCTGCTGTTTGTGCTGCAAGTGCTTGAGCCCAGTACAGAGAAAGGTAGAAATGACTACCACGGTTATCTAGCTCATTGACTTTACGTGATGGAGATTTGTTTTCATCTAAGAACTTGCCTGTAGCTTGGTCGAGCGTATCAGCAAGCACTTGTGCTTTAGCGTTACCAGTTACTTGACTTAAGTGTTCAAGAGAAGCCGCTAGAGCCAAGAATTCTCCTAAAGAATCCCAACGCAAGTGGTTTTCTTTTTCAAATTGTTGTACGTGCTTAGGTGCTGAACCACCGGCGCCAGTTTCGAATAAGCCACCGCCATTCATAAGTGGTACGATTGAAAGCATCTTCGCACTTGTGCCAAGCTCAAGAATAGGGAACAAATCAGTTAGGTAGTCACGTAATACATTACCTGTTACTGAGATTGTGTCTTTGCCATCTTTCATACGCTCTAGTGAATACAGAGTTGCTTCAACAGGCGCTTTGATGAGGATCTCTAATCCGTCGGTATCGTGCTCTGGAAGGTATGCATTTACTTTTTTGATTAGCTCGGCATCGTGAGCACGTTTCTCATCTAACCAAAATACAGCAGGAACACCAGTTGCACGTGCGCGATTAACCGCAAGCTTTACCCAATCTTTGATAGGTGCGTCTTTAACCTGACACATACGCCAGATATCGCCTTGCTCAACATCATGAGATAACAACACGTTGCCGTTGTTGCTATCAACGACACGGATTGTGCCATCAGCAGGCGCTTCAAACGTTTTGTCGTGTGAACCATATTCTTCCGCTTTTTGTGCCATTAAGCCTACGTTTGGAACAGTACCCATAGTACGAGGGTCAAATGCGCCGTTCTTTTTGCAGAAGTCGATAGTTGCTTGATATACACCTGAGTAACAACGATCAGGGATCACAAAGCTAGTATCTTGTTGTTTGCCTTGCGCATTCCACATTTGGCCGCTAGTACGAATAGCTGCGGGCATTGATGCATCGATGATCACGTCGCTTGGTACATGCAGGTTAGTGATACCACGGTCCGAATCTACCATAGCGATTGCTGGGCTTGACTCGTATACTGCTGCGATGTCAGCTTCAACTTCTTGACGTTTAGCGTCATCTAACTGCTGAATTTTAGAGTAAACATCACCTAGACCGTTATTTACATCAACACCTAACTCAGCGAATAGCTCAGCATGTTTAGTGAATACATCTTTGTAGAACACTTTTACAGCATGACCGAAGATAATAGGGTCTGATACCTTCATCATTGTCGCTTTCATGTGCAGTGAGAAAAGTACACCTTTGTCTTTTGCTGAGGCAATTTCTGCAGCTAAAAACTCTTGTAGCGCAGATACGCTCATACAAGATGCGTCAATAATCTCACCAGCTAATAAAGGTGTGCTTGCTTTTAGTACTGTTACATCACCGTTTTTAGCTACGTGTTCAATACGTACGTCGGTTGCTTGCTCAACCGTTGTTGATTGCTCAGACCCGAAAAAGTCACCTTCGTTCATACTGGCAACATAAGATTTTGAGTCGCTAGCCCAAGCACCCATTGAATGAGGGTTCTTGCGCGCATATGCTTTAACTGATGTTGGAGCACGACGGTCAGAGTTACCTTCACGAAGTACAGGGTTTACTGCACTGCCTTTGATTTTGTCGTAAGTCGCTTTAATAGCTGCTTCTTTATCGTCTTTTGGCTCAGCAGGGTAGTCAGGTAAGGCATAACCTTTTTCTTGTAACTCTTTAATTGTGGCGCGTAACTGAGGAACAGAAGCACTAATGTTTGGTAGCTTGATGATGTTAGCTTCTGGGGTTTTAGCTAATTCACCCAACTCTGCAAGTGCATCGCCAATACGCTGCTCTTCAGTTAAAAACTCAGGAAAGTTAGCGATGATACGTCCCGCAAGAGAAATATCTCGAGTTTCAACTTCTACGCCAGCGGCATTGGTGTATGCTTGAATGATCGGTAGCAATGAATAGGTGGCTAACGCCGGAGCTTCATCGGTTTTTGTATAAATAATTTTTGATGTCATCATCATTCCTAGATTTTGTGGCTTTTACAGCCATTCAACAATGCAAAGGGAATGCTATGTTGCCTAAGGCAACAGGTTATAGCAAGTTTGTTAGATATTTTTACTCAAAGGGTAAATAAATATATCTAACCTACCTGACGACAACGAGCGGTATTGTAGCAAGCATTATATCTGAGGGCTAATTAGAAATTTTAAAGGGGAAGAGATAAAAATTATAAGAAATATGAAGCGAGCAACAAATGCAACCCGCTTCCGATAGCCAAAACTACAATCACGTCACGCCATTTCTTCATCGCGAGGGGCGATGTTAGTAGCGTGCAGACCTTTCGGCCCCTCTTGTAGCTCGAATGTTACATCCTGACCAGCTTTAAGCGTTTTGTATCCATCCATTACAATCGTTGAGTAATGGGCAAAGATATCTTCCTCACTGCCGTCTTCTACGATGAAACCAAACCCTTTGGCATTGTTGAACCATTTGACTTTTCCGCAAGCCATACTTCTACATCCTTCTATAAGTTGACTAATTTAGTTAATCTAAACTTTATAATTTGCTAGACTGCCCATAGATTAAGCAATCTATAACGACTGTAGTTTAAATAAGCAGTCAGTCAAGTTTTTTAACGTTTTTTTTAACATTTTATTTATTTTATAATTCAAGTTTGCTTGAGTTACCAAGACAAGACTATATTTATTATGAGTGGGACGAAAGATTCAGGTGTGATAGACACGGTACGTGAAAGTGCAAAGCAAAAGCTGAGCCCTCCACGTAAGTACAAAGTCATTATAAACAACGACGATTACACGCCAATGGAGTTTGTAATTGAAGTTTTAATGACATTTTTTAATATGGATAGCGAAAGAGCAACTGAAGTGATGCTGAAAGTGCATCATGAGGGAAAAGCTGTATGTGGTATATATCCTGCAGATATTGCCCACACCAAGGCTGAGCAGGTCAATCGTTACGCTCGCGACCATGAGCACCCGTTGCTATGTAGTTGTGAGCAAGAATAACCTTTTTAATTCTCGTTTGGGGGTTGCCAATGCTAAATAAAGACTTAGAAGTTACCTTAAACGCCGCTTTTCGTGAGGCACGTACACGCCGCCACGAATTCATGACAGTAGAGCATTTGTTATTGGCGCTAATCGATAACCCTTCAGCAGGAGAGGCGTTGGGCGCCTGCGGGGTTGATATAGAAAATTTAAAACGTGAATTGTCAGAGTTCATTGATGAGACAACTCCCGTAATTCCAGATCTGGAGGAAGATAGAGAAACTCAACCTACTTTGGGCTTTCAACGTGTTTTACAGCGTGCTGTTTTTCATGTGCAATCGTCAGGTAGAAGCGAAGTAACAGGAGTAAACGTACTTGTAGCAATTTTTTCGGAGCAAGAGAGCCAAGCAGTTTATCTTCTTAAAAAGAGTGATATTAGTCGTTTGGATATTGTTAACTTTATCTCCCACGGTATCTCGAAAGTTGACGAAGAATCAGACCATGATGATCATGAAGATATTCATGATGATACAAGTGAAGTTCAAACTGATGACAAAACTAAATTGGAGAGTTTCACAACCAACCTAAATGCATTAGCACAGGCAGGTCAAGTCGACCCGTTAGTTGGGCGAGACGATGAAGTTGAGCGTACCGTTCAAGTATTGTGTCGACGTAAGAAAAACAACCCACTATTGGTGGGTGAAGCAGGGGTAGGTAAAACTGCAATTGCTGAAGGGTTGGCTTATCGCATCATCAACAAACAAGTGCCTGAAGTAATAGAAGATGCGGTTGTTTATTCGCTTGATATGGGGGCGCTACTTGCTGGTACAAAATATCGAGGAGATTTTGAAAAACGCTTTAAATCGCTTCTAAAAGAGCTTCAAGCAAAGCCACAAGCAATTTTGTTTATTGATGAAATTCATACCATTATTGGGGCTGGCGCTGCATCTGGCGGCGTGATGGATGCGTCAAATTTAATTAAACCACTGTTATCAAGCGGCCAACTACGCTGTATGGGTTCTACTACATACACTGAATTTAAAAATATTTTTGAGAAAGACCGCGCATTAGTTCGACGCTTTCAAAAAATTGACGTGGTTGAGCCTAGTGTTGCCGATACAACAAAAATTCTTTATGGCCTTAAAGAGCGTTATGAAGAACATCACGGTATCCGTTACACACAAAAAGCATTGCGCGCAGCGGCGGAGTTAAGTGCAAAATATATCAATGAACGTCATTTGCCTGATAAAGCAATTGATGTTATTGACGAAGCAGGTGCAAATCAACGATTGCAGCCTATCTCGCGACGCAAGAAAACCATTGGCGTGTCTGACATCGAAATGATCGTGTCGAAGATTGCTAGAATACCTCAGCAAAGCGTTTCGAATAGTGATAAAGAAACGTTGAAAAACTTAGACCGTAATCTAAAAATGTTAGTGTTTGGTCAGGATCAATCGATAGATGCATTAACGTCAGCAATTCGCTTGTCGCGTTCAGGTCTGGCCAATGAAGATAAACCGATAGGGTCATTCTTATTTGCAGGTCCTACCGGTGTTGGTAAAACTGAAGTCACTAAGCAGCTAGCTAAGTGTATGGGCGTGGAGTTTATTCGTTTTGACATGTCTGAGTACTCAGAACGACATGCAGTTAGCCGCCTTATAGGTGCACCTCCTGGGTATGTTGGCTTCGAGCAAGGCGGTTTATTAACTGATGCAGTTATTAAACATCCACACTCGGTTGTGCTTTTAGATGAGATTGAAAAAGCACATCCAGATATTTACAACATTCTTCTTCAGGTTATGGATCACGGCACATTAACTGATAACAATGGGCGAAAAGCCGATTTCAGAAATGTCGTTGTTGTAATGACAACCAACGCAGGTGTTCAAGAGACCATACGCAAGTCTATTGGTTTCCAAGATCAAGACCATTCACATGATGCGATGGTTGAGATCAACAAAGTGTTTACGCCTGAATTTAGAAATAGACTAGACAACATTATTTGGTTTAACCATCTTGAAAAAGAGGTTATTTTGCAAGTAGTTGATAAGTTTGTTGTTGAGTTGCAAGCACAGCTTGATAAAAAATCGGTTAGCCTTGAGCTTACCTCAGCTGCAAGAGAGTGGCTGGCAGAACTTGGTTATGATAAAGCGATGGGAGCACGTCCTATGGCTAGAGTTATCCAAGACAAGCTTAAAAAGCCACTGGCAAACGAAATCTTGTTTGGTAAGTTAAGTGAAGGAGGCAATGTTAAAGTGGGTGTTAAATCTGGAGAGTTAGACTTTAGATATGAGTCAACTTTGGTGTCTGCTTGATATTTGTAGTTAATACCAAACGTCAAAAAGCCTAGCATTTGCTAGGCTTTTTGTTGAGCGCTGGTTTTAACCTCAGCGCAATTTTAAAGTACAAACATGATATAGCCGTACTTTAAAATACAACCTGACTTAAGGGTTCTACACCGTTCTATTAACGAGCGCGGAAGACAATGCGTCCTTTGGTTAAGTCGTACGGTGTCATTTCTACCGTTACTTTGTCACCAGTAAGAATACGGATATAGTTTTTGCGCATTTTACCTGAAATATGTGCAACAACCACGTGACCATTTTCTAGCTCAACGCGGAACATTGTATTTGGTAAAGTATCAAGGACTGTGCCTTGCATTTCAATTACGTCTTCTTTCGCCATGTGTAGCGTAACACCTCTTTGAATAATTAAACGCTGCAGATTTTGCCCAAAAGCAGACGATAAGTAAAGGTAAGGGCCAAAAATTTGTTATTTAATTGGCCAATAAGCACTTGGAAGTGAATAATAGCGTCAATTTAAACGTACAGCATAAGCAGATGCAACGTTAAAATTAGCTTACTTGATCAATCCAAACATCGTTCACAAATCTTTGTGAGGGCAAAAATTGCGATTTGTAGCGCATCTTTTTACAACTGTCTATTTGATACCCTAAATAAACAAAGTCTTTATCTAGCTTAGTTGCATGATCTATTTGCACCATGATCATAACATTCCCTAAGCTATACTGTTCGTAATCTGGATCAAAGAACGTATAAATGGCTGACAGTGAGTTCGGCATTGTATCTGTGACCGCTACCGCAATCAGTTTGCTCTCGTGCCATAATTCTAGAAACGTGATTGGTAGCCAATGGCAAAACAAAAAGCTTTCATATTGTAATCTATTAGGTGGATACATACTGCCGTCACTGTGGCGCAATGAAATGTACTTTTCATAAAGTGGGTAGTACTCATCACGTTCTTTATGGCTAACAGTAACTGAGAAATCGTTAATCGCTTTTTTGAACTTTCTTTTTTGTGACTTTGAAGCAATGAAGCGTTTCGCGGGAATCCTCATAGACTGACAGGCACTACATTTTGGGCAATGGGGACGATATATCTGATCGCCGCTACGTCTAAAGCCTAACTCTAATAATCCCTCAAATCGTGCCGGGGTATAACAGCTAGGGTCCAATATTACCAGCAACTGCTCCTGTTGCTCAGGTAAATAGCTACAACTAAACTGCTGACTTAAACCAATTTTAGAAGGGAAATGTTCAGTCATAAATGTTATCCAATGTTTGAGCAAGCCACATTGTGTCTGGCACGCTAAATTGTGCCGCTATGTTAAGTCTAGTCAAGAATTCTTCTCGCGATACAACTTTTGCACCTAAACTTGTAAGGTAAGGATTTTCGAGTTGGCAGTCGATAAAATGCGCATTGTGTTTTTTAAGCCAGTTAACGAGTGCCCACATTGCCAGCTTAGATGCATTAGGTATATGGAAGAACATAGATTCACCACAAAAGACCCCAGACTGCATCACACCGTACAAACCACCAACTAACCTACCGTCATGCCAGATTTCTAAACTGTGCGCTAAGCCTTGTTTATGAGCCTCTTGATAAGCCAGTAACATATCACTGTTAATCCAAGTACCTTCATTATTAATTCGTTGTTTGCGACAGGCCATAATCACCTGTGAAAACGCCATGTTCACCGTCACGACGGGGTTCAGTTTACGCTGAGCTTTTTTAAGGCTTTTACTAATGTGAAACTCATCAAGCTCAATAATGCCGCGTTGGCTGGGCGACCACCACATGATTGGCTCATTTTCGTTAAACCACGGGAAGATACCGCTCGCGTATGCATTTTTAAGTCTTTTGATACTAAGGCACCCGCCAATCGCTAACAAGCCATCAGGGTCTTTTAAGGCAAATTCACAAGGTGGAAATTGCTCGTCGTTTAAGCTTAAGTGAAACAGTTGTTGAGTCATACAAGGAGGTGTGAACTAGATGTGTGAGTTAACATAGCGCAATTTGAGGGAAAATAATATGGGAGCCAGAGCTCCCATTATTAGTAACCTGCTATTTTAGGTTATCTAGGTATCTTTCTGCATCCAATGCAGCCATACAGCCAGTACCCGCAGAGGTAATTGCTTGACGGTATATATGGTCTGATACATCACCTGCGGCAAATACGCCTTCAATACTCGTTTGAGTCGCGTTGCCATTTAGACCTGATTGCACAACCAAGTAGCCATCTTTCATTTCTAACTGACCTGCAAACATATCTGTATTTGGTTTATGGCCGATAGCAATGAAAACACCTGCAAGGTCTAATTGCTCGGTATTTTCAGAGTCAGTTTCTTTGATGCGAATACCAGTCACACCCATTTCGTCACCTAAAACTTCATCTAGTGTGCGGTTCAAGTGCAAAACAACATTACCATTTTTCGCTTTTTCCATTAGGCGGTCGGATAATATTTTCTCACTTCTAAAAGAGTCACGACGGTGAATAACGTGCACTTCTTCTGCGATGTTTGACAGATATAGCGCTTCTTCAACTGCAGTATTACCACCACCAACAACGGCTACTTTTTGACCGCGATAGAAAAAGCCATCGCATGTAGCACATGCTGATACGCCTCGGCCTTGAAATGCAGTTTCTGACTCTAAACCTAGATATTTAGCTGATGCGCCTGTTGCAATAATAAGTGCATCACACGTATATGTTCCTTGATCACCAGTTAAAGTGAACGGGCGCTTAGTTACATCAACTTTATTAATGTGGTCGAAAATAATTTCTGTTTCAAAACGTTCAGCATGTTCTTTCATGCGATCCATTAGAGCTGGGCCAGTTAAACCGTGCGCATCACCAGGCCAGTTTTCAACTTCAGTTGTGGTCGTCAATTGGCCACCTTGTTGCATACCAGTAATAAGTACTGGGTTTAAATTTGCACGTGCGGCATAGACTGCTGCTGTGTAGCCTGCAGGACCCGAACCTAAAATAAGTAGTTTGCAGTGTTTAACGTCACTCATGGGATATTCCTAAAATTTAAATGCCAAGAATCAATGAGGTCGATTCTAAGTAATTCAACCTAGATGTAAAATAAAACGCAAATTTCGTTTTTGAATAAATCGTATAGTTGTCAAAAATAGTGTACTTGATGGTTATTTCATCCATCAATCGTGAAACTGACGCTATTGCATGACCACACGCTTTTTTTTTGGTATGTTCTTAGTAATTTTGTTTTGTTATTCATTTAAGAATAACCCCTAACGAATAGGTATTTATGGCATTTTGGCAGGATACACCTGGATTTGCATTGGCAGCAGATGAAATCAGAGTTTTAACGGATGCAAAACAGTATCATGATGAGCTTATTAGTCTGATACGCCAAGCAAAGAAAAGGATATACATCACCGCATTGTATTTACAAAATGATGAAGCAGGCAGGGAAATTCTGAGCGCTTTGCATGACGCATCTTTGGCCAATCCGTCTTTAGAAATAAATGTACTGGTTGATTTTCATCGTGCTCAACGAGGGTTAATTGGCGAAGAAAAGTCAGAAGGCAATGCAAAGCTATATTGTGATGCGCTAGAAGCTACTAACAGTAACGTTAAGGTGTATGGAGTACCTGTAAAAGCTAAAGAGCTTTTTGGTGTATTACACCTTAAGGGGTTTGTAGTTGACGATACGCTATTGTACAGCGGAGCGAGTTTAAATAATGTTTATCTGCATTATGAAGATAAGTATCGACTAGACAGATATTTTGTTATCAACCAAGCTAAGCTTGCGGATAGTTTCTGCCAGTTTACAGATCATTATCTGTTAAGTTCAGAAGCGGTTGCACGCTTGGATAAGCGACCGTTGCCTAAACTAGCAGATATCAAGCTTGCTCAAAAGAAGCTGATGCGAGACCTTAAAAAGGCCAAATATACGTTGGCTGGTGCTGATTGTAGGGATAACTTAAACATAAGAGCATTTTTAGGGTTTGGTAGGCGTACCAATAAACTTAATCGCTTAATTAAAAGTTTATTTGATACCACTGAGCAAGAATTGGTACTTTACACGCCATATTTTAACTTTCCAGCACCATTGCTACGTTCTTTGAGACGCTTATTGAAGCAAGGACAGCAAGTTACAATTGTTGTTGGCGACAAAACGGCAAACGATTTTTATATTTGCCCTAGTCAGCCTTTTAGCAAAATTGGCGCGCTGCCTTATCTGTATGAAACCATCCTCAGAAAGTTTTTAAAATCTCAGCATCGCTTTATTAAGTCCGGACATCTTAAAGTGTATTTGTGGAAAGAGGGTAATAACTCATTTCATCTAAAAGGGATCTGCAAAGATAATCATACTCACTTACTCAGTGGACATAATCTTAATCCACGAGCCTGGGGTCTTGATATTGAAAATGGCATATTGATTGAAGATCCAAACAAACAAATTTTGGCAGATATAGAGCGTGAGAAGCAGGCTATTTTGGCAAATTGTAGACTGTTAACAGGTCCAGAGGACGTTGAGACGCTTGAAGATTATCCGCTGCCTGTGAAAAAGCTGCTGGGTCAGGCCAAACGCGTCAAAGTTGATTTTATTATTAAACGTTTTATTTAATATACCAATTTAAAATATGAAAAACCCAGCAATCGCTGGGTTTTTCTGTTTATTGCGAAGAGTTACGCTTGGTAAGCTTCATTATGCACGTTAGCTGCGCGACCAGATGGGTCAGCATTATTTTGGAATGATTCATCCCAAGCGAGAGCTTGTGGCGTTGAGCAAGCGACAGACTTACCGTGAGGCACACAATTTGCTGCTGCATCGCCAGGGAAGTGCTCAGTAAAGACCTGGCGATAGAAATAGGCTTCTTTACTATCAGGCGTATTGATAGGGAAGCGATATTGCGCATTTTCTAACTCTTGATCGGTTACGAGTTCTTCAACATGGGCTTTTAATGAGTCAATCCAACTATAGCCCACACCATCTGAGAACTGTTCTTTTTGACGCCATAACACTTCGTCAGGTAAATACCCATCAAACGCTTCGCGTAGAATATGCTTCTCGATACGACCATCTTTACACATTTTATGTTCAGGGTTAGTGCGCATTGCAACATCAACAAATTCTTTGTCTAAGAATGGTACACGTGCTTCAACGCCCCACGCTGCCATTGACTTGTTAGCGCGTAAGCAGTCAAACATATGTAGTTTAGAGACTTTACGGTTTAACTCTTCATGGAATTCTTGCGCGTTAGGTGCTTTATGGAAATATAAATACCCGCCAAATAACTCATCAGCACCTTCACCTGATAATACCATCTTAATGCCCATCGCTTTGATTTGGCGAGACATAAGATACATAGGTGTTGATGCACGTATAGTCGTTACATCATACGTTTCAAGGTGATATATCACCTCTTTTAATGCATCGATACCTTGTTGTACGGTGAAGTGAATAGGGTGGTGTACGGTGCCAATTTCATCAGCTACCTTTTGTGCTGCTGCTAAATCAGGCGAACCTTCAAGGCCAATTGAGAAAGAGTGAAGTTTTGGCCACCAAGCATCTGTTGTGTCGTTATCTTCAATTCGCTTTGCTGCAAACTTTTGGGTAATGGCAGAAATTACCGAAGAATCTAAACCACCAGAAAGTAACACGCCATAGGGTACGTCGCACATAAGCTGACGTTTAACCGCTGCCTCAAGCGCATGTTTTATCTCTTCAGAGCTTGCTGGGTTTTCTTTTACTGCGTCATAAGATTGCCAATCACGCTGATAGTAAGGACGAATAGTACCTTCTTTTGAGTATAGATAATGACCTGGAGGGAATTCTTCAATTTGAGTACAAATTGGTGTTAATGCTTTCATTTCACTGGCTACGTAAAAGTTGCCATGTTGATCTCGGCCCGTATACAAAGGAATAATACCAATGTGGTCACGACCGATTAGATAAGCGTCTTGCTCCTCATCGTACAAACAAAATGCAAAGATGCCATTTAAGTCATCTAAAAACTCAGGCCCCTTTTGCTTGTATAACGCCAAAATAATTTCGCAGTCCGATTCTGTTTGAAAGTCAAAATCAGTTGTTAGCTCGTTTGCCAACTCTTTATGGTTATAAATTTCACCGTTTACCGCTAAAATATGTGTTTTTTCAGGGTTGTATAGTGGTTGAGCGCCACTTGACACACCGACAATAGCCAGCCGTTCATGAACTAAAATGGCTTTATCTGATGAATAAACACCAGACCAGTCTGGTCCTCTGTGGCGTAGTAGCTTTGACATTTCTATCGCTTGAGAGCGAAGTTGGGTGGGATCGGATTTAAGCTCCAATACGCCGAAAATAGAACACATAAATTACCTCATTCCTGTGTATTGATTTATTTTTATACGTTAACAGTGCCAAAATAAGCGAGTTACAGGTACTGTTTGATATAGATTTACCAGAACTAACTATCGAAGTCACATGAAACTTCTAAAACCTGAAACATTTAACAGCGAAATTATGGGAAATAGGGGGAATTTTGTGAGGTTACACTTTCTTTTAAAAAGCGAGGTGATGGTGAAAATCGAGCAACCACAGATAATATAGTGAAGTGTAAATAGCGGTATAGACAAATGAAACTGAATGTATACCGCGAAAGCTATCGAACTAGCCTAAAGTGATAGGTTAATTGAATTTACGGCGCTTTTCTCTTGGAAACTTTTCACCGCCACTGCCCCCAGAAATCTGCTTGAGAAGCTTGGTGGAAGTAATGACTTTTTGCGCCGCGACAATACGTTTTTGCATGGTTTTAAATCCTTTGTATTAAATGGTGAAATAAGGGCTTAAATCGGTCTTACTTCTTTTGGCAAATTGCTCGCCACCGCTACCGCCCACGATTTGTTTTAAAGCATTGGGCGATGTGATCACTTTCTTATTTGAAAGCGTTGATTGCGTCATCTTATCTGTTTAAAGTAATTATTAAAGCTAATATTTCATCAAAATTAATGGGTTGTACCAGCGGCAATTTTTATATCTTGTTTATCTTGCATTGCGCAAGTAATCATTACGCGCAGTGCACTGACTACAGTCTCCAAGCTCATGCTTGGCGCATTAGCATGGTTTATCGCTTGCGATGGTAAATAAGGGATATGCACAAATCCACCTTTAACCATCGTATCGTGTTGATTAATTAAGTGCATTAAGCCGTACATAACGTGATTACATACATAGGTGCCTGCTGAGTTTGAAATAGAAGCGGGTATTTGTGCTTGTTGTAGAGCCACTAACATTCGCTTAATTGGCAGATTGGTGAAATAAGCACTTGGCGCCCCGGCGATGACAGGAGTGTCAACCGGCTGTTTACCCGCGTTATCTGGGATCCGTGCATCGGTTATATTAATTGCAACACGCTCAATGGATATATCCGCTCTCCCTCCCGCTTGGCCTATACAGAGCACAAGCTGAGGTGCATATTTATCGATGGCTTGATGAAGCTCTTTCAAAGAGGTGCCAAACTCACATGACAGCTCTTTGGTATGGACCACACACTCACCGATGTGTTCACCTTCTAGTTCAGATACCGCTTGCCAAGAGGGATTGAGCTGCTCACCATCAAACGGGGCAAAGCCAGTAATTAAAATGCTGGGTTTTTGTGTTTTAGTCATTAAAGATCACTCCATACATGAGCAATATGTTAATCGCAAGCAAGGTCAACGCGGTAGGGATCTGAACTTTGATCACTTGATACTTGTCTCTTAGATCAAGTAGCGCTGCTGGCACAATATTAAAGTTTGCTGCCATTGGTGTCATTAAGGTGCCGCAGTACCCTGAGTACATCCCAATTGCAACTAAAGGAGCAGGGGAAGCCCCATGTCCTTGTATTAAAAAGGGCACTGCAATACCTGCTGTCATCACTGGAAACGCGGCAAATGCATTACCCATAATCATAGTAAATAGCGCCATGCCCACACAGTATAATACTACCAGCATAAAGCGATTATCTGGAGATATAAATAGCGTCACCAAATCTTGAATAGCGGTACCTGTTTGCGCCACTATAAACACTCCGCCCAACATGGCGAGCATTTGTGGCAAGATTGCGGCCCAACCGATAGAGTCGACCAAGCGACGAGATTCGCCCAGTGCTAGCAAGGGGGAACCAGAAGTTATTTTCCAACCAACTAGCAAGGCTATTCCACAGGCTAATGTGAGTGCCGCTAACGTAACGTGACGTTGATCGAACAGGTAAATATTGGCGATGTTAATATTGTTCAAAAGTAACGTGCACACAACCGTGACTACAGGAATTATCACCGCGGGTATAAATAACCGATTTCCTAGGCGCTCCGCACTTACTTGGAGCTCTTCATCAGTAGGCACGTCGTAACTGCCCATTGATACCTTGCCTAAACCAGCAAGCAGAGCGATTGCTAATACACTGCACCCAACCCATTGATAGGTAATTGATGGACCAAATACCTTAATGGATAAGTCACCAAACAAGAAGACATTACCAAATAAAAACCAAAAAAGCGCGGTGGTCCATTTTTTTGGATGGCCCTGATCTTGTATTGTTTTTACAACCAAAAACATCACCACAAAACCAATCAATAAATATATATTGTTGATTGATAAAACCGCAGAAGCCTCTGTTTGTATTGTTACTGGCGTGCTCATGATAGCTCCTCACTTAAGTTATGAGTTTGGCTAGTCGTATGCGCCTGCATTTGCTGGCTAATCTTAGCTTCTAGTCGAGCGAGTCTAAACAAATGTACAATCAAGGCTGCAATGGCGGTGGGGATTGCCCATAGGCCAATGTGCAACGGCTCTATGCCTTCGATGCCATTTTCTTTCAAAAACGCGTCCATAAGTAGTACCGCGCCAAACGCGATAAAAATATCTTCACCAAAAAACACCGCAATATTATCGCAAGCAGCTGCATGGGCACTGATCATATCTTTTACATGCTTAGGTAACTCACCGTGTAGATTTGCCGCAGCCCCTAATGCCATGGGAGCAAGCAATGGTCTAACCGTTTGTGGCTGACCTGCTAGGCTTAATAAGCCTAGCGCTGCTGAGCATTCACGAACTACAAAGTAAAGGCTTAAAATACGTGCTGTGGTAGCGGATTTTATACTTGCGACCCAAGATTTAGCTCTTTGTTGTAGTCCATATCTTTCGGATAGAGCAATAATGGGCAAAATGAGCAAAAAGCTCGCAAGTTGGCGAGCGTTCATGAACTTTTCACCAAAAGTTTCAATCAAGGTAAAAAAATCTAGATCAACAGCCCAACCGGTAACCAAACCAGCAACACTGACCACCAATAAGGGGTTAAATCGTAGTGCAAAGCCAAGCACTACAACGGCAATACCTATCAAGGGTAATAGGTTCAACTCATTCATTATGATCACTCTAATTATTATTCTTTGCCAGATTAAATTGTGCTAAATGAGCACTGAGTTTATCGCTGGCTTTACGTGCCTGAGTTAGGTCACACTCAACAAAATTACATTGCTGATTAGCGCCAAGTTGACTAAACATGCGTAAATCAGCGTCGATAACGGTCGCTACAATTGGGTAGCCCCCAGTTGTTTGGCAGTCATTTAATAAAACAATGGGCTCGCCACTTGGGGGAACTTGGATTACACCAGGGTGAACCGCTTGTGTAGCAATAGCTACATTATGGCTTAGCAAAGAGGCACTGCTAAACCTGCTACCCATTCTGTTACTTACTTCGCTAACTGTCCAAGGCGCGTTAATAAGTTGCTCGAACGAGCCCGCTGGCAGCTTATCACAATGCGGCCCTTTAAGTACTCGTACCTGTTTTTTGTATTCAGGCTGTTTTACGCCTAGAGGGGCTAACTCAGTTGATGATTTTTGATAGTTGAGGCAATCGTCGGTCTGCAGTGCTCGTCCTTGGTGGCCGCCAAAACCGGCTTGTAAATCAGTAGAATAGGATGAAAGGGTGGGTTCTAAGGCAAAGCCACCTTGTACGGTAAAGTAGGCACGCTGTGCGCTTGCACTGGTGGCAAAGGTGAGTTTATCACCTGCATGAGCATAATAGCGCCAACCGGGGTAAATAGGGCGATCTGCTAGTTTGGCGTTTAAGCAGCCACCTGTTAAAGCGAAATTACATGGCTGAGCGAATTCAAATTCTGCCAAGCCAATTGTAATCTCAATGACCGCTTGGTGTGGTGGGTTATCTAACAGCATATTTGCTAAACACACCGCAAATGGGTCTAATGCTCCGCTTCTGCATACGCCATAATGACGGTAGCCAAATCGACCTATGTCTTGAATACTCGCCATGACACCTTGTTTGATTACTCTCAGCATATCCCTTCCTTATTTGGTATAAAAATCACCTTATCGCCGGGCGCAAATAAGCTTGGTGGATTGGCTGTTGGATCAAACAAGGTATGCGAGCAATGGCCAAGCAAGTGCCATCCACCGGGAGAGCTACTAGGGTATATTGCGCTCAGGTCTTCAGCAATGGCGATAGAGCCTTTCGGGACTTGCTTTCTAGGGGTCGATTTTCTAGGTAGCTGCAGGGGGTCGGGTAGAGTGCCCAAATAAGCAAAACCGGGCAAAAACCCCAAAAACTCCACCTGATAGGTATATTCACTATGGCATTCGACGACTTGTTTAGCACTTAGGTTTAGCCGCTGCGCAACATCCATCAAGTCTGGACCGTGTTCACCACCATAAATTGCATCGATGTGGTGGGTTTGTACATTAAAAGCAACCTCTTCACTTTCTTCCCACAAGAGCATCGCTTTTTTGAGCCAATACTGATATTGACTTGGATCCGCTAAATAGGCAGTAACTGAGGCTTTCGCAGGCACAATGTCTAAAAACGCATTGCTGTGCTGTAAGCTGACCGTTAAAGCAAATAAACGACGTTGTTCGCTCGGTGAGGGCTTGTCAGTGTGTAGTGCAACCACTAACGCGTTTTCACCTAATAAGTAACTGTGCGCATCTAACATAGTTGTTTTCTTTTTTATTATCTTGGCCTTAGTATAGCTAACTGGTAGGGGAGAAATGCAAGCTTAATAAAAAAGCCATATTATCTATGGCTTTTTGAATAGCTTATTTATTGGATAAAAGCCACTCGCTTAACAAGCGTACACCATAGCCTGTGCCACCTATAGGCACTTCTCCAGAAGCTTTGCTGGATAACACGTTGCCAGCAATATCTAAATGTACCCAGCGCGTGTCACCCGCGAAGTGCTGCAAAAATGAAGCCGCTGTTGTTGCACCTGGTCCGTCATGTCCTATATTGCTCAGATCTGCAATGTTAGACTTAAGCATATCTTTATAACCCAGCGGTAAGCGCCAAACAGGTTCATTAACATGTTCACCTGCGTGTGTTAGTTCTTTAATTAAATGCTCATCGTCAGAAAATATTGCGCTGTAACGATTACCGACCGCACGTATTTTTGAGCCGGTGAGGGTTGCTATATCAATCATGATCTCGGGTTGGAAGTAAGTTCGAGCGTACCACATCGCATCACTGAGCACTAAGCGACCTTCCGCATCGGTATTGAGTACTTCAACACTTAATCCTTCAGCTGTGCGCAGTACGTCACCCGGCGCAATAGCTTGCTCAGAAACCATATTGGCTGCCATGCCCATGACTGCAACAACATTTACGTTTGCTTTGCTAAGTGCCATTGCCTTAACAGTACCAAGCACTGCTGCTGCACCTGCCATGTCAGATTTCATACGAGCGATAGATTTACCTGTTTTAATACTGTAACCACCCGAATCGAATGTGATCCCTTTACCCACTAGGGCGATAGGGGTTTCGTTGCTGCCTTCATAATGTGCAACAACCAGTCGAGCACCTTGTTCGCTGCCACGGCCTACACCTTCAAGCGCGCCCATACCAAGCTCTTTTATTTGCTCGGGTTCAAGTACGGTTACTTTGACCCCATATTGCTCAAGCTCTTTGGCGGCATTGGCGAAATCGACAGGTGTCATGTTACTGGCAATTTCAGATGTTAAATCTCGAGCTAGAAAAACCCCCTGTTCAATGTTTGCTAACTGTTGGTATATTTGTGTTGTTGTAGAGTTATCATCCACATCTACCATGTAGCTAGTTAGAGTTTGCTCTTTTTGTTTCTTATAGATATCAAATTGGTGGTCCCGCAGGTTTGCGCCATGAGCAAAGTGTGCAGCTAATTCACTGTTACTTGCTAAACCAGATACTTTGTCGAATGCCAGCGCGATATTTTTGCCATTGTGATTTTTCACGAAGGCATGTATGTCTCCGCCAAGTTTGGCTGCTTTGGCTGCGTTGAATTCATCTTTGTCACCGACTCCAACTAATACAATGCGCTCGTATTTGCTATTGGTAGGTGCCAGTAGTTGCATAGTTTTGCCATATTGTGCTGTGAAGCCAGCACTGTTTACGGCTTTATTAAGCTGTTTTCGCGTTGCTTTGTTTAAAAAAGTAAAATCGCTTTCATCTTGGGTATTTTTAAACACCACGAGCGTACCAGCCTCTGCTAAGTGCGATGTGAACTTAAACTGTGCAGCCTCGGCATTGCCTATGCTGGCAACTGTTAAAGCGATGGTACTCAGCTTGGTTAGTAACTTCATTGATAACCTCTCATCTTATCTAGAGCTCTGCTTTTACCGCAAAACGTGTCCGTTTTTAAGTCAGTCTCGTCGAAACGTCAAATATTAGAGTTAGTTTTTGGGTTTTACACATGAAATGAATATAACTGCAACAAGGTCTAGCTATAGAGACACCATTATGTGAGAGGCGATATGAAAAAATATAGTGTGTATATTTGGGCTACTTTAGCGGCAATAGTGAGTATGTGGGTATTGGCCCAACCGGATGCTGTTAAAACACCACCACAAGCAAGTTCTCATATTAAAACACTTGTACTGGGTTCGGGTTGCTTTTGGGGGGCTGAAAAACGCTATGAGGCGATGCAAGGCGTACTGGACGCACAATCAGGCTATGCGGATGGCTCAGGCTTTAAAGCAAGTTATAAGGCCATAACACAAGCAAAAAGGCGCTTTGACGAAAATAACTATGCGGAAGTTGTTAAAGTTACCTACAACGCTAATATGCTAAGTACAGAGCAGTTATTGATGCGCTATTTTGAGAGTCATGACCCAACGCAAAAAAACCGTCAAGGCAATGACATTGGCACCCAATATCGTTCAATTATTTTATACAGTGAGCCAGAACAGCAGGCAGTTGCAGTAAAGCTGCAAGCGCAATATCAAGCGCTGTTAAGTGAAGCAGGCTATGGTGAAATTAAAACGCAAATTAAATCTTTAGATGCCTTTTATCCAGCTGAAGAGTACCACCAAAATTACTTGGCAAAGAACCCAAATGGTTATTGCCCTGATCACTCAACAGGTGTTGTGTTTAAGGAAAAGCACCATAAACAACCAAACAATAAAGCACTTTTGGTGGGTAAGCATATTGTTGTCGTTGATTCGCAAAGCTACTGTCCTTATTGTGAAAAGCTAAAAAAAACCGTGCTGAATGATTATCAAGGCAGTATTCCTTTACATTTTAGATATGCGAATCAGCTTAAGGGACTTACTTTAACCACAGCGACCTGGGCAACCCCAACTATCTTATTTATAGAGCAAGGGAAAGAGGTTTATGGTCATCAAGGGTTGATAAATAAAGACGATTTTTATCGCGCCTTGGGCGTGTTCAAATTAGGAGATAGCGAAGCTTACAAGGTGGCATTTAATAGCAAAACGGACGCGCCATTTTGCAAACAATATGACTTGTTTAAAAACAGCAAAGAAGGGATATTTATCGATAAACTCAGTGGCGCTGCTTTATTTGATACCAAAGACAGATTCAACTCAGGGACTGGCTGGTTGTCATTTAAACACCCAGTGAAAGGCAGCGTCACCTATCATGAAGATAATAGTCATGGTATGCGCCGTACTGAGATCCGTTCAAAATCCAGTGGTATTCATTTAGGCCATGTGTTTGCAAAAGAAGGGCCTGGAGGAGCTGATCGATATTGTATTAATGCGACAGTATTAGAGTTTGTTCCAAAAGATAAATTATGAGATAAAAAAAACCCCTCGTGAGAGGGGTTTTGGGTAACTCAGCGCCATTGGCACTGGGAATGAGGTCGGTACATGGTGTTAGGCAAACTGCATTTCAGGAATATCGCCATTGACGATTAGCTTACCTGCTGTTTTGCTTATAATTTCATCAACACTAACACCCGGCGCGCGTTCTAGCAAATGAAATGCGCCGTCTTTTACTTCTAACACAGCTAAGTCAGTTACGATCTTTTTGACACAATTCACACCCGTTAGTGGCAAAGTACATGCTTCTAACAGTTTTGAATCGCCGTGTTTACTTGCATGGGTCATAGTAACAATGATGTTTTGTGCGCCGGCAACTAAGTCCATCGCACCGCCCATGCCTTTAATTAACTTTTTCGGGATCATCCAAGACGCAATATTGCCTTGTTGATCAACTTCGAATGCACCTAGAACCGTTAAGTCTACATGACCACCCCTGATCATGGCAAAACTATCTGCACTATTAAATATTGCAGCACCTGTCGCAGCTGTCACGGTTTCTTTACCCGCGTTGATCATATCCGCGTCAACTTGGTCTTCAGTTGGGTACGGACCCATGCCTAATAAGCCATTTTCTGATTGCAGCATTACTTCAATCCCCTCTGGGACGTAATTCGCCACAAGGGTAGGAATACCAATTCCTAAATTGACGTAAAAACCGTCTTGTAGCTCTTGGGCTACGCGCATTGCTACTTGTTCACGTGATAAAGCCATTATAATTCTCCTTATTTACGCGTAGTAACACGCTCAATGCGTTTTTCAAAGTTGCCTTTGATCACGCGGTTAACGTAAATACCTGGGGTATGAATTTGGCTTGGTTCTAATTCACCAGGTTCAACAATTTCTTCAACTTCAGCGACCGTAATTTTGCCAGCGGTCGCAGCCATAGGGTTGAAGTTCATCGCTGTGTGGCGAAACACAAGATTACCATAACGGTCTGCTTTCCACGCTTTAACAATCGCAAACTCGCCAGTGATTGATTCTTCTAAAATGTAAGGGCGGCCGTCAAACTCTTTGACTTCTTTACCCTCAGCTACGGGCGTACCGTAGCCCGTAGCTGTGTAAAATGCTGGAATACCCGCACCACCAGCGCGCATTTTTTCTGCAAGTGTCCCTTGTGGTGTTAGTTCAACATCAATGATGCCATCAAGCAATTGCTGTTCAAATAAAGCATTTTCACCAACGTAAGACGCAATGATTTTTTTTATTTGGCGATCGTGTAACAAAATGCCAAGACCAAAATCGTCAACACCACAGTTATTTGACACTACGGTTAGTTCTTTGGTTTGTTTACGCTTAATTTCGTTGATCAAGCCTTCTGGAATACCACACAATCCGAAGCCGCCAGCAATGATGGTATCACCATCTTTTAATCCATCCATTGCTTCGGCATAGCTTGTTACTACTTTATCGAAACCGGCCATTAGCCCACTCCTAAAGATTGTTTATTGTTCAATATGCATCAGTCTGTAAATAACGCATAAATTATGTATATTTTTTATTCGCACTTCGCTTTTAAAGCCAAAGAGACTTTGCTCACTGGGGGCTTATTAAGCGCCTCGCAAATTGCCCAGCCAGCTTTGGCTAGTCTTTCTAAATCAATTTGGGGGTCAATGCCAAGCCCTTGCAGTAAGTAAACAACATCCTCTGTGGCAACATTTCCTGACGCACCTTTTGCATAAGGGCAGCCACCTAAACCGGCGACGGCGCTATCAAGTGTTGAAATGCCCATTTCAAGCGCTTTACTAATGTTTGCTAAAGCTTGTCCGTAGGTGTCATGAAAATGCACCGCAAGCTTATCAGCACTGATGTGTTCGAGCAGAAGGGTCAGTAACGACTGTACCTTATTTGGCGTGCCAACACCGATGGTGTCGCCAAGGCTCACTTCGTAACAACCCATAGCCAACAATTGTTTACACACATCAAGCACGACCTCTGGTTCGACCTCACCTTGATATGGACAGCCAAGTACGCAGCTCACATAACCGCGTACTTTTACGCCGCGCTGCTTAGCTAGTTCCACAACGGGTTTAAATCGTTCAATACTTTCATCAATCGAACAATTGATGTTTTTTTGTGTGAACGCTTCGCTGGCTGCGGTAAAAATGGCAAACTCTTTAATGCCCACGTCAAGTGCAGCTTCAGCGCCTTTTAAATTTGGGGTCAACGCACTAAAAGTAACGTTAGGGTGAATGCCTAACCCTTTGATAACATCTGTTGAGTCGGCCATTTGTGGCACCCATTTGGGCGATACAAAGGCGCCTGCTTCGATATTTTTAAGACCTGCGTCACACAGTGCATTAATGAGCGTGATTTTTTGCTCTGTAGTTACACTTGCTTCGTTTTGTAAGCCATCACGAGCACCCACTTCTACTATTCGAACACTTGTCGGATATGCCATGTTATGCCTCCACAGGCTCTACAATTGCCAGCATGTCGCCGTGGCTAACCAATGCGCCTTCTGCAAAGCAATAACTGGTTAATGTGCCATCAAATGGTGCATTCAAAGTATATTCCATTTTCATCGCTTCAATGATCACCACGGCATCACCTTTACTTACTTGGCTGTTAAGCGGTTGTAGATGTTTCACAACAGTTCCGTTAAGTGGCGCAGCCAGTGGTGCGGCTTCGTGCTCATGCTCACTGATATAATGCTTAGACTTCAGCTCAAAAGTGTGTGCATGCGCTTGATACATCACAGTAATAGAGTCATCTTCAACAACTACATTCGCTTGATATTTTTTACCGTCAATGATGGCATTAAGCAGGGTCTGTTCAAGCGATGCGCTGATGCTAATTGCTTTGCCTTCGTGTTCAACGCTTATTAATTCGTTGCTTAATGTCGCTTCAACAGGTCCATCAAAAAATGGTACGTTTACTTTTGCGCTTTGGTTTAATCTAAAACCCAGCGAACTTTGCCAAGGTGTATTATTTTTACGAGGCATAGTATGGTTAATAAATGCAGCCACCGCGAGTAAGATCATCTGCGCAAGAGGCTCAGGTTGCTGAGTAAGCGTGTCTGTTTGGCTATCGATAAAGTGTGTATCAGGCGCGCCCGCAACAAAAGTTGGGTGACCTGACAAATGATGCAAAAATGCAATGTTACTTTTTACGCCAGCAAGATGTACCTCTTCTAATGCATGATGCAATTTCAACAAGGCAGTTTCGCGATCTGGCCCATGCACAATGAGCTTGGCAATCATTGGGTCGTAAAACGAGCTGATCTCTGCGCCCGTTTGCACACCGGTATCAATACGCACCCCTTCACTTTCTTGGGGAAATGACAAGTGCGTCAGCTCACCAGAGAACGGCATAAAGTTTTCGCGTGGGTCTTCGGCGTAGATACGCGCTTCAAAGCTATGACCATTTAACTCAATGTCATCTTGCGTTAACGGCAGTGGCTGATTGTTGGCAACACGAATTTGCCACTCAACTAAGTCTAAGCCTGTGACCATTTCTGTGACAGGGTGTTCTACTTGCAGACGCGTGTTCATCTCCATAAAGAAGAACTCTTCGCCGCATAATAAAAACTCAACGGTACCAGCGCCACGATAGTTGATGGCTTTGGCACAGCGCACCGCTGCTTCTCCCATTTCTTTGCGTAAGAAATCAGTGAGACCGGGAGCAGGGGCTTCTTCAATTACTTTTTGGTGGCGACGTTGTAGTGAACAGTCTCTGTCACCCAAATACACGCAGTTACCATGATTGTCAGCAAACACTTGTACTTCAACGTGACGAGGTGTATCAACATAGCGTTCTAACAACACGAGGTCATTACCAAACCCTGCCAGCGCTTCTCGTTTGGCGCCATCAAGTGCGGCCAAAAATTCATTACTTTGGCGCACCACACGCATGCCTTTACCGCCACCACCAAACGCGGCTTTGATAAGTACGGGGTAACCAATTTTTTCAGCTTCAGCGGCTAAAAAGTCGCTATCTTGCTTTTGACCATAGTAGCCCGGCACTAAAGGAACACTTGCTTGTGCCATAATTTCTTTGGCTCGGGTTTTTGAACCCATAGCTTCAATTGAGCTGGCCAATGGTCCAATAAATGCGATACCCGCATTTTCACAGGCTTGCGCAAAAGTGTTGTTTTCAGATAAAAAGCCATAGCCTGGGTGCACGCAGTCTGCACCAGCTAATTTGGCAACTTCCAGTATTTTATCTGCAACTAAATATGAGTCTTTACTGGGCGCAGGACCAATATGATAGGCTTCATCCGCCAGTTTCACATGCAAAGCATTGGCATCAGCATCTGAGTATACCGCGACAGTTTTTAAACCCAGTCGTTTGGCTGTTTTCATAACGCGGCAGGCGATTTCACCACGGTTTGCAATGAGGATCTTTTTCAACATGATTTATCCCTTACTGTTTTGCCGCGTTTTGCCAACTTGGCGCACGCTTTTCAAAAAAGGCACTTAAGCCTTCTTGCCCTTCAGGGCTTACTCTAATCTCAGCGATACGTTTGGCTGTGTGCGCTATTAACGGCTCGTCTATTTCTTTATTTGCTACTTCATTGATAAGTGATTTAGCTGATTGCACCGCAGCTGGACCATTGTTCAATAAGGTATCGATAAAATACTGCTGGCTCTTTTCTAGGTCGTCGCTGATTTCATGGATTAAACCCAAAGATAGTGCTTGTTCAGCTTTAAATACTTCGGCTGTTAAGAAGTAGCGACGCGCTTGACGCTCGCCAATGGCTTTAATTACATAAGGGCTGATAACTGCAGGGATAAGGCCCAGTTTTACTTCACTTAAGCAAAATTTTGCATCGACTGTTGCAACAGCAATATCGCAACACGCAATCAGGCCTAATGCACCGCCAAATGCTGCCCCTTGCACCAAACATAATGTTGGGTGAGGTGAAGTTGCAAGTACAGACATTAACTTGGCAAGTTTGGCGGAGTCGGCAACGTTTTCATCGTAATTGTTGTTCGCCATTGATTTCATCCAGCCAAGATCTGCACCTGCTGAAAAGTGTTTGCCTTGTGTTTTAAGCACAAGGGCACGGATCTCAAGGCTATTGGCATGCTCAATACACTGAATAAGCTCAGCAATTACGGCATCGTCGAACGCATTATGTTTTTCTGGGCGACTTAACTCTAAAATCGCCACTTTTGTTTTTGTTATCGTTAAAGTGACCGACATAGTCTGCTCCTATTACATTCTGAAGATGCCAAATTTTGACTCTTTGCGTGGTGCATTTGCGGCTGCTTCAAGCGCAAGACCTAATACAGTGCGGGTATCTGAAGGGTCAATAATACCATCGTCCCACAGGCGTGCACTGGCGTAATAAGGATGACCTTGTTGCTCGTACTGTTCGATGATTGGCTTTTTAAAAGCAGCCACTTCTTCATCGTTCATACTTTCACCTTTACGTGCTAGACCGTCTTGACGAACTTGCGTTAGTACGCCCGCGGCTTGCTCACCACCCATCACGGAAATACGGGCATTTGGCCACATCCACATCATGGTTGGTTCATAAGCTCTACCACACATTCCGTAGTTCCCAGCGCCATATGAGCCACCAATTAATACAGTAAACTTAGGCACGTCAGCACACGACACAGCAGTTACCATCTTCGCACCATGTTTAGCAATACCTTCAGCTTCGTATTTTTGCCCTACCATAAAGCCGGTGATGTTTTGTAAAAACAGCAGTGGAATATCGCGTTGTGCACATAACTGAATAAAGTGTGCCCCTTTTTGGGCAGATTCAGAGAATAAGATTCCGTTGTTGGCGACGATACCAACAGGGTGACCATAGATTTCGGCAAAGCCTGTTACCAATGTTTCGCCAAAATAGCGTTTGAATTCGTCAAACTGAGAATCATCCACAACACGGGCAATGACTTCACGAACATCGAAGGGTTTTTTCAAGTCGGTGCCTACAATGCCATATACTTCACGAATATCGTAGCGTGGTGGTTTTACGTCTTTTAAAATAGGGCGAGTGGGGCGCTGGTGGTTGATACGAGCGATACATTGGCGGGCAATAGATAAAGCATGCTCGTCATTTTCCGCATAGTGATCGGCAACACCTGAGGTTTTACAGTGTACATCCGCGCCACCTAAATCTTCAGCACTGACTTCTTCACCTGTGGCTGCTTTAACCAGCGGTGGACCTGCTAAGAAAATAGTCCCTTGTTCTTTTACTATGATGCTTTCATCGGCCATTGCTGGTACATACGCACCGCCTGCGGTACAAAGACCCATAACCACAGCAATTTGTGGAATACCTTTGGCTGACATACGCGCTTGATTGTAGAATATACGACCAAAGTGCAGCTTGTCTGGGAATACTTCATCTTGCTCTGGTAAGTTAGCACCGCCTGAGTCTACCAAGTAGATACAAGGTAAATGGCACCGCTCAGCAATTTCTTGGGCACGCAGGTGCTTTTTCACCGTCAGTGGAAAGTAAGTACCGCCTTTAACGGTGGCATCATTACCTACAATCATGCATTCAATGCCTTGCACACGGCCAATACCCGCAACCACACCTGCACAGGGAATGTCTTGCTCATACACACCAAAAGCTGCAAATTGTGAGATCTCTAAAAAGGGTGAGCCTTCGTCGAGTAGGGTGTTAATGCGGTCACGAACAAACAATTTACCGCGGCTTTGATGACGGGCGATGAGGGCTTCACCGCCGCCTTGAGATAACGTAGCGACTTTGTCGTTTAAATCAGCAACCAGCGAAGCCATGGCTTCGCTGTTTGCTTTAAACTGACTGTCGTGAGGGTTAACTGAAGAGTTAAGTACAGTCATGTTTTATCCTTAGCGGCTTTCTGTGAAAAGCTCTCGTCCGATTAGCATACGGCGAATTTCTGAAGTACCCGCGCCGATTTCATATAGTTTTGCATCACGTAATAAACGGCCAGTGGCATATTCGTTGATATAGCCATTACCGCCTAAAATTTGAATCGCATCTAACGCCATTTTTGTTGCCAATTCGGCAGCGTATAGAATGGCACCCGCGGCATCTTTACGGGTTGTTTCACCACGGTCACAGGCTTTTGCTACTGTGTAAACGTATGAACGAGCGGCATTCATCTGCGTATACATGTCTGCGATTTTGCCTTGGATAAGCTGGAATTCACCAATAGACTGGTTAAATTGCTTACGCTCGTGAATATAAGGCACAACGATGTCCATACATGCTTGCATAATGCCCAGAGGGCCTGCTGCAAGTACTACACGCTCGTAGTCTAGGCCACTCATCAGTACTTTAACGCCTTCGTTTAAACCACCAAGAATGTTTTCTTCAGGCACTTCGCAGTCTTCAAATACCAATTCACACGTGTTTGAACCACGCATACCTAGTTTGTCTAGTTTTTGCGCAGTAGAGAAGCCAGGAAAATCTTTTTCAACCAAAAATGCGGTGATCCCTTTTGAACCCGCGTTTAAGTCAGTCTTAGCGTAAATCACCAAAACATCTGCATCTGGGCCATTGGTGATCCACATTTTATTGCCGTTTAAAATGTACTTATCGCCTTTTTTCTCGGCTTTAAGTTTCATTGATACCACGTCAGAGCCAGCATTTGGCTCACTCATCGCAAGCGCACCGATATGCTCACCGCTGATTAACTTTGGTAGATATTTACGCTTTTGTGCGTCGTTACCGTTACGGTTGATTTGGTTAACACACAAGTTTGAGTGTGCGCCGTAGCTTAAACCAATTGAGGCACTGGCACGGCTTATTTCTTCCATCGCAACGACGTGCTCAAGATAACCCATGCCTGCACCACCGAACTCTTCAGGCACAGTGATACCTAATAAACCCATATCACCAAATTGTGGCCACAGTTGATTTGGGAAGCTGTTGTCTAAGTCTGTTTTTTCTGCCAGTGGGGCGATTTCTGCGGTTGCAAAACTATTAACATGATCGCGGATCATGTCGGCAGTTTCGCCTAAACCAAAATTCATTTCTTTATATAAAGATACGGTACTCATAATAGTTATCCTGTGAGAGGTTATTCTTCTAAATTCTTTAACGTGTCGCGGCAACGGCGCTCGGCTGTGACCAGCTCCATCAACACAACTTTAATGTCGTCCATTTGTTGACTTAAGTCGGCTTTTTTCTCTTCGATAAGTTGCAACATGGTTGACAGCTGTTTAGCGCTTGATTTATCAGCGTCATACAGCTCAAATAAACGGCCAGTTTCTGCCAATGTAAAGCCCAAACGCTTGCCCCTGAGGATCAGTTTTAAACGCACTTTGTCGCGTTTTGAGTAAACACGGGTTTGTCCGTGACGTTCGGGAGATAGCAAGCCCTGATCTTCATAAAAGCGTATGCTGCGCGTTGTAATATCAAATTCTTTCGCTAACTCGCTGATTGAGTAGGTTTCTTCGTTATGGTTATCTTGCATGATTATTTACACATTGACTTCAATACTGATTTGTCCAATATAAGTGAAGTTTACGTAAAGGTAAAGCTGTGAGTGAAAATCATGCTTTAGTATTAGGTGGGGTGTAAGTGATTTATATGACAAAAAATCACCACGAAACTGAGTAAAAACGCCATCTGGAAAGCTAGGTGTGCAATAAATGTTTACAAAACCAGACATCGCACTTTGCTTGATTTTAGATTTACGTTGGCGTAAACGTAAATATTATGTATGCTCAAATTAATTAATAAATCGTTTAAGCAGGATGCCATAACTAAGGGTATCTGTGAATAGGAGTTTAAAATGAGTAATGATGCTGTAGTCATCGTAGCCGCAAAACGTACCCCTATGGGTGGCTTTATGGGCGCTTTATCTGGCGCCAGTGCAACGGATTTAGGCGCAAGTGCGATTAAAAGCGTGATGACTGAAACGGGCTTAAGTGATGCGTCAATCGATGAAGTGATCATGGGCTGTGTGTTACCAGCAGGCTTAGGTCAAGCACCAGCACGTCAAGCTATGCTGCATGCGGGTCTTGCACGCTCAACAGGCGCAACCACCATTAACAAAGTATGTGGTTCAGGCTTAAAAGCGGCGATGTTAGCACATGATCTAATAAAAGCTGGCAGCATCAATTCGGCGATTGCAGGCGGTATGGAAAGCATGACTAACTCGCCTTATTTCATTCCTAAAGCGCGCGGTGGCATGCGTATGGGCCACGGTGAAATAAAAGATCACATGATGGCTGACGGTTTAGAAGATGCCTATGACAACAAAGCGATGGGTTGTTTTGCGCAAGACACCGCAGATCAATACGGCATTACTCGAGAGCAAATGGATGAGTTTGCTTTAGGCTCTTTAAGCAAAGCCAATGCAGCCATTGAAAATGGCAGCTTTACGAACGAGGTTACACCGGTTGTTTTATCTACTCGCAAAGGTGATGTAGAGGTAGGCATTGACGAGCAACCAGGTAATGCGCGCCCTGAAAAAATACCTAGTCTACGTCCTGCATTCAAAAAAGACGGCACTGTAACGGCGGCTAACTCTTCATCAATTTCTGATGGTGCTGCAGCACTTATGTTAATGAGCGAGTCTGAAGCGAAACGTCACGGTTTAACACCACTTTGTAAGATTGCAGGTCACGCAACACACTCTCAGTTGCCTTCTGAATTTACATTAGCACCTGTAGGCGCGATGAATACTTTGTTAGAGCGCGCAGGTTGGAGCAAAGACGATGTTGATCTTTGGGAGATCAACGAAGCGTTTGCCATGGTGACTATGCTAGCTATCAATGAAATGGGCTTAGACAGCAACAAAGTTAACGTAAACGGCGGTGCTTGTGCTCTTGGTCACCCAATTGGCGCAAGTGGCGCACGTATTTTAGTAACGCTTATCCACGCGCTACGTAATCGTGGTTTATCTAAAGGTATCGCATCACTGTGTATTGGTGGTGGTGAAGCCGTGGCTCTAGCGGTAGAAGTCTAAATACAATTTTTAGGGCACCATAATGACAGGCAAGACAATTATTATAGCCTTTGGTGCCATGACACATAATCTGGGGAGGAGTGCACAATGCACCATGTACCTTTATACATCAACGGCGAATTCACACAATCATCAACCGACAAATGGATTGATGTTGTAAACCCTGCAACTCAAGAAGTTCTTGCGCAAGTACCTTGTGCAACAGAGCAAGAAATGCGCGCAGCAATTGACTCTGCACAAGAAACCTTTAAAACATGGAAAGAAATACCAGTCACTGAGCGCGCCCGCATAATGATGCGTTATGCTGCGCTGTTAAAAGAGCACCATGATGAAATTGCGACAATCATCTGTCACGAACTTGGCAAAACGTTTGAAGATGCAAAAGGTGACGTTTGGCGTGGTATTGAAGTGGTTGAGCAAGCGGCCAATGCGCCATCAATGATGATGGGTGAAACGGTAGAAAACGTAGCTCGTAAGATTGACACTTACTCATATATGCAACCATTAGGTGTATGTGCGGGTATTACACCATTTAACTTCCCAGCGATGATCCCACTATGGATGTTCCCAATGGCTATTGTCTGTGGGAACACGTTTATTCTTAAGCCGTCAGAGCAAGACCCACTCACGCCAATGCGCTTGGTTGAGTTATTTGAAGAAGCTGGCGCACCGAAAGGCGTTTTACAAGTTGTTCATGGTGCCAAAGAGCAAGTAGATCAGATTTTAGAAGCGCCTGAGATTCGCGCTATCTCGTTTGTTGGTTCTTGTGGAGTAGGTCAATATATTTACTCTAAAGGCACGCAACACCTTAAACGCGTGCAAGCATGTGTTGGCGCTAAAAACCACATGGTGATCATGCCAGATTCTAAAAAAGAGCAATTGATCAATAACCTAGTTGGTTCTTCAGTGGGTGCTGCAGGTCAACGTTGTATGGGGATTTCGGTCGCTGTATTTGTTGGTCAATCTAAAGAATGGGTGAATGACTTAAAAGAAGCGCTTGCTAAAGTTCGCCCTGGTATTTGGAATGACCCAGAAGCGGCTTACGGGCCACAAACAACACCGCAAGCTAAAGCGCGTATTTTGTCATTGATTGAAAGTGCAAAACAACAAGGCGCTACCTGTTTATTAGATGGGTCTGATTGCACGGTTGAAGGGTATGAGAAAGGCAACTGGGTTGGTCCAACATTATTTACCGATGTAACGACTGAAATGGACCTATACAAAGAAGAAATCTTTGGTCCGGTGCTGGCATGTATGTTTGTTGATACATTGGAAGAAGCAATCGCCCTTATTAATGCGAGCCCTTACGGAAACGGCACCTCACTGTTTACGTCAAGTGGCGCTGCGGCACGTAAGTTCCAACATGAAATAGAAGTGGGTCAAGTGGGTATAAACGTACCAATTCCTGTGCCACTGCCGTTTTTCTCATTCACAGGTTGGAAAGGGTCGTTCTACGGCGACCAACACACTTACGGTAAGCAAGGTGTCCGTTTTTACACAGAAACCAAAACCATTACCTCACGTTGGTTTGAAGACGATATCGCGTCTGGTCCAAATATGAGTATTAACCTGAAGTAATTCAGCGTTTCAAAGAATATTACAATAATTATTAACTAAGCCAGAGTTTATCTGGCTTAGTCATCAACACAACAAGAGGTCTTTATGGACTTTAATCTAACCGAAGATCAACAGGCATTCGCCGAAACTGCGTATCAATTTGCAATGAGCGAACTGGCTCCAAATGCAGCACTTTGGGACCGCGAACATATTTTTCCAAAAGACGTGATTAAAAAAGCCGGTGAGCTTGGCTTTTGTGGTTTATACACGCCAGAAGAGGCGGGTGGCCTTGGTTTATCGCGTTTAGACTCAAGTATAATTTTTGAACAGCTATCAATGGGCTGTACGGCAACGACCGCGATGTTGACCATACACAACATGGCAACTTGGATGATTGCCAGTTTTGGCACTGACGCGGTAAAAGAAAAGTATATTGACCAACTCGTTATGGGTGAACTGCTCGCGTCATATTGTTTAACTGAGCCAGGCTCAGGCTCGGATGCAGCATCGCTTAAAACCAAAGCGGTTAAAGAAGGCGATGAGTACGTATTAAACGGCTCAAAAATGTTTATCTCAGGTGCTGGCGAAACAGACGTACTTGTGGTTATGGCGCGCACTGGCGAAGCAGGTCCAAAAGGGATTTCGGCGTTTGTAGTACCAGCAGATGCTGCTGGCGTTGTATATGGTAAAGCCGAAGAAAAAATGGGCTGGAACGCACAACCTACACGACTAGTAACACTTGAAAATGTACGTATTCCAGCTGGGCACTTACTTGGTCAAGAAGGCGAAGGTTTTAAGTTTGCTATGCAGGGCCTAGACGGCGGTCGTATTAATATTGCAACTTGCTCGATTGGTACGGCGCAACAAGCGTTGAATACCGCAAAACAGTATATGCAAGAGCGCGAGCAATTTGGTAAGCCACTTGCTGCATTTCAAGCATTGCAGTTTAAAATTGCAGATATGAACACCGAGCTTGTGGCGGCGCGACAAATGGTGCGCTTAGCAGCATTTAAATTGGATACCAACGACAGCGAAAAAACCACTTACTGTGCCATGGCAAAACGCTTTGCAACCGATGTGGGCTTTAAAGTATGTGACGATGCGCTGCAAATTCATGGCGGTTACGGTTACATCAAAGAATACCCGCTAGAGCGTCATGTGCGTGATGTACGCGTACACCAGATTTTAGAAGGTACTAACGAGATCATGCGTGTGATCATCGCACGCCGTATTTTAGCTGAGGGCGCAGCAAGCGTTTTATAAGGAGAACATCATGAGTGCACAATTAAAACTTGAAAAACAAGGCAACACTGCAGTTATCACCATGAGCAATCCACCTGCAAACACGTGGACGCGCGATACCTTAGTTGGATTAAAAGAGCTCGTAAACGAATTAAACGCAGATAAAAACATTTATGCGTTGGTGATCACCGGTGAAGGTGAAAAGTTCTTCTCGGCGGGTGCCGACCTAAACGTATTTGCCAGCGGCGATAAAGGCGTAGCTGCAGATATGTCACGTGTATTTGGTGAAGCGTTTGAAACACTGAGTGATTTTAGAGGCGTGTCTATTGCTGCAATCAATGGTTTTGCAATGGGCGGTGGCCTTGAAGTTGCTCTTGCTTGTGATATTCGTATCGCCGAAGCGCAAGCACAAATGGCACTACCAGAGGCCAAAGTTGGCCTACTACCTTGTGCAGGTGGTACACAAAACCTGTCGTGGTTAGTCGGCGAAGGTTGGGCTAAACGTATGATTTTATGTGGTGAGCGCTTAAAAGCAGATAAAGCCCAGCAAATTGGTTTAGTAGAAGAAGTGGTTGAAACTGGTGAAGCACTTAATGCTGCAATAGCACTGGCAGAAAAAGTAGGTGAGCAAAGTCCTGTTGCTGTTACAGCCTGTAAAGCGCTTATTCAAAAAGGCCGTACTGGAACAATCAATAGTGCGCTACCACTAGAGCGTGAGTTATTTGTGACTTTGTTTGACACCCAAGATCAAAAAGAAGGCGTGAATGCATTCTTAGAAAAACGTAAACCAAACTGGGTGAATGGCTAATGGCAAAGTTACAGTTACTCAATCAAGCTGATGCGCCCGTTATTTTTGAGTTGGCAGATTGCGATAACGGTATGCAGGTTGCGTTTGCCACACTCAATGTGCCAAAAGCGCTGAATGCACTTAACCTTGATATGATCCGTTTACTTGCGCCGCAATTGGATGCTTGGGCCAAAGATGACCAAGTAGCTATGGTGGTGTTAAAAGGCGAAGGTGAAAAAGCATTTTGCGCTGGCGGCGATGTAGTTAGCTTATACAAAGCAATGGCAGCAAATGATGGCAATGATTATGTTCAGACCTTTTTTGCTGAAGAGTATCGCCTAGATTATCAAATTCATACCTACGCTAAGCCAATTCTACTTTGGGGTAACGGTATTATTATGGGTGGTGGTTTAGGTTTGATGGCTGGTGCTAGCCACAAAGTGGTCACCGAAACTGCCCGTATTGCTATGCCTGAAATAACCATTGGTTTATACCCAGATGTAGGTGGCAGCTACTTCCTCAATAAAATGCCACAAGGTGTAGGGTTATTTTTAGGTCTTACTGGTGCGTCGATTAATGCCAGTGATGCACGCTACACCGGCCTTGCAGATCACTTTGTTGATGCTGATAAATACGGTGAACTGTTGGCTGAACTGTTGGGTATTAACTGGGATAAAGCGAGCAGCTCAAATCACGAAAAACTAACCGAAGTGTTATTAGAGCTTGATAAAAACTCAGCGCAGCCACCTAAAAGCGAGCTTAAAGCTATTCAGCCGCAACTTGATGAACTTGATTCGTTAAGCTCATTGCAGGCGCAAGTTGACTACATTTTGGCGTTACCGAGCGATGACAACAAATGGTTGAGTCGTGCTCAAAAATCACTAAAACATGGCTCAGCACTTAGTGCAGTGCTAGTGAATGAGCAACTTAAAGCTGGTAAAGATAAGAGCCTAAAAGAGTGCTTTATGTTTGAGCTAGGCATGAGTGTGCAAGCAGGTAATGCTGGAGAGTTTCAAGAAGGCGTGCGAGCACTACTCATTGATAAAGATGGTGCGCCGCAATGGCAATTTAACTCAGTCTCTGAGGTAACTGCCAGCACAATTAAGGCGTTTTTAACGCCAAAATGGGATGAGCAGACACACCCACTGGCGGATATGTAAGGAGCAGAACATGGCAAAGATTGGATTTATAGGCCTAGGCAATATGGGCGGCCCAATGGCAAGCAACCTTGTTAAAGCGGGCCATATCGTTACGGTTTTTGATTTAAACGAAAGCGCAGTGAACGATCTAACTATACAAGGCGCAAAAGCGGCAGAGACCGTTGAGCAAGTTTGTGTAGATGCAGAATTTGTAGTGAGCATGCTGCCAGCGGGTAAGCATGTACGCATGATCTACTGTGGTGAAAATGGTTTAATTAACCATCTAGATAAATCAACTTTAGTAATTGATTGCTCAACCATTGATGCAGAATCGGCGCAGTTTGTTGGCGGCGAGCTGGCAAAAGCAGGCATTAGCTTTGTTGACGCGCCAGTATCTGGCGGAGTGGCAGGCGCAGCTGCGGGCACGCTAACCTTTATAGTGGGTGGCAGTGATGCCGACTTTAACCGTGCTAACAGTATTTTAACCGACATGGGTAAAAACATATTTCATGCGGGGAATATTGGTGCCGGGCAAGTTGCTAAAATTTGCAACAACATGCTGTTGAGTATTTTAATGGCTGGAACCAGTGAAGCGTTGCAGATGGGTATTGATCACGGCTTAGACCCTAAGGTGCTCAGCGAGATCATGCTCAACAGCTCTGGCCGAAACTGGACGTTAGAGCTTTATAATCCATGCCCAAATGTACAAGAGAATGTACCGAGTTCAAATGGCTATAAACCAGGTTTTATGGTTGACTTAATGGCCAAAGACTTAGGTCTTGCGCAGCAAGCCGCACAGCAAACCAACTCGGCAACACCATTAGGTGCGATGGCCAAAAACTTATACAACCTGATGCAAAATCAAGGCAAAGGCGCAGAAGACTTTAGCGCAATTTTTAAATTATATAGTGAAAAGTAACCCTATGGATATTAACAATAAAACCGTAGTGATCACCGGTGGTGCGCAGGGCTTAGGCTTTGCAATGGCAACCGAAATGGCAAAGCTAGGCGCAAATCTTGCGCTGATCGATATGCAAGAAGACGTGCTAGCCAGTGCTAAGACTGAATTGAGTAAACTAGGCACGCAGGTGCACACCTACATCGCTAACGTGAGTGTTGAAAGTGAAGTAGAGGCAGTATTCAACGCCATCCAAGCAGATTGCGGCAATATTGCAGTATTAATTAACAACGCAGGCATTCTTCGTGATGGTTTATTACTCAAAGCCAAAGAAGGTAAAGTAATCGACAAAATGGCGCTATCGCAATTTCAGTCGGTTATAGATGTAAACCTAACTGGCGTATTCCTGTGTGGCCGTGAAGCAGCGGTTAAAATGGTAGAAGCGGGTGAAGGTGGTGTGATCATCAACATGTCCAGCGTGGCGCGCGCAGGTAACATGGGGCAAACCAATTACTCAGCGGCAAAAGCGGGTGTGGTTGCCATGACTACAAGCTGGGCCAAAGAGCTAGGTCGCTTTGGCATTCGCGTTGGTGCCATTGCACCGGGTGTTATTCGCACAACCATGACCGATGCCATGAAGCCAGAAGCCAAAGAGCGTTTAGTGAAAATGAAGCCAGTAGGGCGCTTAGGTGAGGCTCAAGAAATTGCACATACAGCTAAGTACATCATTGAAAATGACTTTTTCACTGGTCGTGTGGTGGAAATTGACGGCGGTATTCGTTTGTAACTAGGCGTTAAATAAGCATTTTAAAAGGCATGTATGTTTGGTACATGCCTTTTTTATTTGTCGATAGGGCTGCTTGTGTAGGCAAAGGTATTACCAATTACGTGAGTGTAAATTTGTGTGGTTTTAACGTCTTCATGCCCAAGCAACATTTGCACTGTGCCTATATCCGAGCCCGATTGCAACAATTCAGTCGCGAATGAATGCCTAAAAGTGTGCGCTTTTACTCTCTTACATATGTCCGTTTTTAGTAAAGCTACACGCAGTGCTTTGCGGAAAGTTGTTTCATGTAAGTGATGGCGACATATATAGCTATCATACGGATGTACACATCGTGTGCTTGAAGGAAACAGATATTGCCACGCAAAATCTTTCACAGCGTGCTTATATTTTCTGATAAGTGACGGGGGCAAAGATGCCATGCCAAAGCCTTCGTTTAGGTCGCGTTTATGTAATTGTTTTACTCTTTCTATTTGTTGCTGCAATGGCTGATGCAAACTTTTTGGTAGCAGTGTGTAACGGTCTTTTTTACCCTTGCCCCTAAACACAAAAATTGTACCTTGATTAAAGTCTAAATCTTTCACTCTCAAGGATAACGCTTCATTTATACGTAAGCCGCTACCATATAGCATGTTCGCTATGAGCCCATATTTGCTTGGTAAATGACTAATTATTTGCGTGGCTTCATTATGTGTGAGTACGGTAGGCAATGTTTTTTCTACTTGACTAGAAGCGTAATTTAAACCTTTAATTTCTTGTTTAATGATATAGCGGTATAAAAATATGATAGCGCATAGCGCGAGGTTTTGGGTTGCTGCACTTACAAGCCTGTTGCAAGCTAAATGGTTAAGAAAACGCTCAATCTCATGGTTACCCATTTCATCTGGGTGGCGTTTATCATTGAACAAAATAAACCGTTTGATCCAGTGCAGGTAAGCTTTTTCAGTTTTTAAACTATAGCGACGAGTTCTAAGCTCTACGCGTACAGATTCCAAAAAAGGTGACTTGTTCATAGTAAATCCATTTACTGTGGTTTTATACAGGTATAATTTAAGGCATCAAACTTTGCAACTAGAGACCCCGTTAATTTTTGTTCAAATTGTTCACCTGTAGACCTAAAAATCTACCTAACCATTTGATTGCAATGAGTTTTAATTATTTTAGATAAGTTGACTCATTCTCGTTTAAGTAGATTCTCGTTTTGCTCTGTGAGCGTTGTTACTTTTTGAGGACAAAATGGCGGCTAACATGCTAATATTTAGCGCAATTAAATTTGTTAATTGGTGTGTTGTAGGGCTAATGGGTAGAACATTAACGCGAATTCACGCTAATACACTGTTATATTTTCAATAAGGTTTTGAGTAAATGGAAAGTAGTATTACCAAGGACGATGAAGGTTTACCAAAAAATAAATACCGTACTTATTACACAAGGAGTGATTTCTTTTGGAGTATGGTTTCAATCTGGATCGTATTACCTATCGCAGCGACTTTAATTTTCAATTATTTTGGGGTTGATATTGGCGGCATCGAAAAGAGGTTGAAAATAAGCGATGGGCAACTTGTCGGTCGTGGGTTTAGTTTAGATTTATTTTCTGTATGGTTTTTACAAATACCACTTCACATACACAGATGCTATAAACGGGTTTTAGATATGGGGCTTCATAAGTGGTTTACGGTTCTTTTTTGCATACCACCTATTCATTTACTCTTAATTTTTTGGCCGAGTAAGAAAATATAACAAGCGCATTAAGCACGGGACTGCTAACAGTTTGCTCAGTTCCGCTACGCTGCACATTTTAGCAAACTAATGTCAGCCCCTTATGCGGGCGTTAGCAGTACTGAAGCTGGAGAGTTAGTTGTTAGGTTTGATGACACTTTATTTTGTGCTAATTGTATTTGTGGCACCTGTTGTCTTATACACAGTCTTTCGTGGCATTATGTATTTTTTCAAACCACAAAAAAGCAGCCTGTTTAAAATATTTTTAGCTTGGGTTGGTCTTGCCCTAGTACTCTTTATTATCTGGGGTATGCATCAACCATAAATAGTCCTGCTAACAAAACAAATTAAAAAGTGCGGACAAAAATCAGTTGGCTTTGTTCGTTCCTCACAAATTTTAGCCAACTAATTTTTGCCGTTTATTTGCGGCGTTAGGTGCTCCGGTGAAAGAGAGGCTAAATTGAAGCGTTGTGTTCAGTTTAAAATATATTTGGTTTTGTTAATCTTATGCATCATAGGCTACCAATTACAACATACAACCGTTGATAACTTCTTTGTTAACCCGTTTTATATCGGTAGCATGGTACTTGGTATTCTATTAGTAATTAAAGCTTTAGGTTATACCTGCCAAAAGTGTCACAGAAATCAAGTAATGCAAGGTTTTTACAAATATCGCTTACCATCTGCAAATTGTTATAAGTGTGGTAACGATATTGATAAAAATCGCACCTAACAAGTGCCTAAACCAAGAGACGCAAAACAGCAGGCTTGCGCTCCTTCGTCGCTAATTTTAGCCTGCTATTTCGCGCCGGTTAGGCGAGCGTTATATGCCAAAGGGAACTGGATGAAACTTCTTGTCAAAATAGCTTTGAGTCTTGTCACATTAATTACAGCGCTTTATTTTGCTAGTTTCCTTATCTTACCGAGCATCACGATTGTGAATAATTCGGGTGCTACAGTGACTCAAGCGGAAATTGATATACCTAGTAGCCACCTCGACTTCGGTTCTATTTCTATCGGTGCCAGCAATACCCTTCATTATTCTTTGTCGCAACCCAAAGATGGTACGTATCGCTATAAAGTCATCATTGCAAATTCCGTTGCATATCACGGTAATTGCGGATACGTTACCAATAACGAAATAAATAAGCGTGTTGTTATTACGGTGCATAAAGGCAAACAGGTCACATGCACGTAGGCATATAACAAGGCAATTAAGGGCGGACGCATTACACTTGGCTTGCGCTCCTCCGTCGCTAATTTTAGCCAAGTGTTATTTGCCGCTTATTGCGGCGTTATATGCACAGGGGATGTCATGTTTCGAAATAAATGGAAGATCTCTTTCTTCGTTTCTATTTTGCTATTAATTTCAAGCAACTTGTATTGGCTTATAGCATTGATAGATCAAGGCGTTACAAATACTTATTTATCTTATGAATATGATGACGCCAACAAATCAATAAAGAGTTTAGGTGAGCTAATAGTGAAAGGGGCAGCGGAGTATAATCAAAAAGATATTCTCCATCTTCTAAGGCAAGCAAATCCAGACAGCTTTATCGTTGAAGAAGAAAATGTAATTATTACTGAATTTGCTAGGTTTACGTTCGATAATGGAAAACTAGTAAACGTGCAATAGTGCATATAACAAAGTGCTTAAAGGGCGGACACAAAAAGCTTGGCTGTGCTCGTTCCTCGCAAAGTTTATCCAAGCATTTTGTGCCGTTTAGCACGGCGTTAATTTCAATACGGAAGTCATGAGCAATACCTTAAAAGTAATTGAAGAACTGATTGAACAAGGTGAAGCATTTACCTTCCAAAATTTTTGTTCCGGATTTTCACAATACGGGAATCCAAATGCGTACTCTGAGGAATGGATAGTTTGGCAATCTAGAGCAAAAACATTCATAAATGCTAAGTTTGGTGAAGATTCGGTTCCTGCGCATACTCTGGAACGTGGTCTTGGAATTAGGGTTTTAGGTAATGGCCAAGAAAGGTTTACTAATGCTAAAACGCTAATTCTCAGTGCTCTAAAGGCAGCCAGAGCGAGCATTGCCGATGAAGTTCTACCTGAAGTTGGCGCAGTTGAAGTTAGTGCTGAAGGCGTTCCTCGTTCAAATAAAGTTTTTGTTGTGCATGGGCATGACGAGAAAGCAAAGCATGAGTTAGAAATATTTCTTACTGAATTAGGCTTGGAACCTGTTGTACTCCACAGACAGGCCGATGAAGGTAATACAATTATTGAAAAATTTGAGAAGCATAGCGATGTAGGATATGCGTTTATATTGCTAACTCCCGATGAAATCGCATACTTATCTGCTGAGTCAGATTTGCCAGAAGGAGAGAGGAAGCTGGAGTTACGAGCAAGGCCAAATGTCATCTTTGAGTTTGGTTATTTCGTCGGGAAGCTTGGTCGGTCTAGAGTGTGCTGCTTACATACAGGTGCAGTATCGCTGCCCAGCGACGTAAGTGGTTTAGTGTATAAATCGTTTACAAATAGTATTGAAGAAAGTGGTTATTCAATAATCAAAGAGCTCAAGGCCGCTGGGTATAATGTGGCGGTGTGAACTTAACAAGTGGCTGCTAGGGACTGCATTACGCTACGCTCCATGCAGCCCCAGAGCCAAGCGTTATACATTTTGGAGTTTGCGTGAGAGATAGTGTTCTAAAAAAGATATTCTTTAAAAGTGATAAATCCATTGGGTATGGTAAATGGTTGAAATTAACACTATTAGAGGCATATTTAGGTGAGCAACTATTAGAAATGCTACTTTCTTTTTCTTCTTACCAAGAAGACCAAGAATTTGAACTTTATTCAGGAACAGCCTCTTTTGGTTATAAAACATCTAATTTGGAAGATTTTATAGCTGCAACGCTTATTAATAAATGGCTATGTAAACATATTACAGAACTACTTCATGTAAAGTTTCTCAAGCATTATGAGTTACTGAGGTGTCACCCCGCTACCGAGCACAGTGATATTCAATATGAAATTAATCCCGAGAAAGTATATTTACTAACTGAATTAAAGCTTTCATATAATACTATTTGGGTTACTTTAAATTTAATAGTTGATGTAATAGTTTACGTATTATCTGGAAGTCTTGTTGCTGCGTTGACTACTGGAGCGTTTGTCGAGTTTATCCGACGATTTAAGTTCTAAATGTATAACAAGGCGTTTAAACGGAACTAAAACAGTTGGTTAGGTTCCGCTTCGCTTCACATTATAACCAACAATTTTAGTTCGCTTAACGCGGCGTTAGGTCGTGTCGCATAAATTCGCTTTGTCACTAGGACATTAGGGTGAACAACATTGTTACCCCATGCCTTCAGCCGTTTTTCAACTAAAACACGCCATTATCATTCCGAATATCGCCACCGCTAATCAGTGAGTAGAATCGCATAAAGGTATCAAGCGCCTGAATTGAGTCCCAATGTTCAACAATGCGACCATCGTCAAGGCGCCAGGTATCGATAATATTCATGCCTTTTTCATCATTGCCCCTATCATCTTCCTCTAAAGTGGCATGTGAGTGAAAGATAACGTAATCGCCATCAACATAGATGTGTTTTACGTCATAAGTGTAGTCGGGATATTCTTCAACAAACTCTTTCAAAAAGCCCACTAAACCACTGACTTTGTCAGGCAGGTTGCGGTTGTGCTGAATATATGCACTATCATTATAGTGCTTTAAAATGTAGTCGAAATCATGGTTGTTCATCAAATTCTGAACAAAATCCGTAACCAAGGCGGCGTTTGCAAGCTCTTGCTCTGTCCAATTGGGTTTTTGTAATGATTGCAGATCAATAACCAGTTTTTCAGCATTTTGTGCAAATGCGCTAGTACTTGCCCATATTAACAGTATCGATGCAATGATTTTCCACATAATTAGTTCCTCTCTATGTATTTGTTTGAAGTAATCACCATTTGAATTCCATAGTATATAATAGTAACCTACACTACAAGAAGGCACCAAAATGTAACATAGGTACTTTTTGGTAACCCATAGATAGAAGCTAGTAAGAGGGCTGCAACGTGAACGCGAGTAACAAACAATCGAATGTGATAGGCACGGAGAAAGTCGAAAGACGGGTATTTAACAACAACGACGATTGCCCCATTCGTAATGTAGTGGCACAAATTGGTGACAAATGGTCTATGTTGATTTTATTTTCTCTCGTCGAAGGCCCTGATAGATTTAATGCCTTGAAATCCAGAGTAGTAGGTATATCACAGCGCATGCTCACACAAACACTACGTGACCTTGAGCGAGAAGGGTATGTTACTCGAACCGTCTACCCCGAAGTACCAGTAAAGGTGGAGTACGAGCTTACAGAAATGGGGAGAGGGCTAGTCAAACCCTTGTATGAGTTAGTTTCGTGGGCGCAAGTAAACCATAATGAAATAAAACGCTCACGAAAAGCCTACGATAACAGAAATTGAATTTACATAAGTGTGAACAAATGTGATGGGATTGACATCATTTGGGTATTCGGTCCCTCCTAGTTCAGTGCTGAAAGCGGTCCGAAAACCAACCTAACCAAGCAATCTTGCGGAACTCCGTGAGCTGTCACGTTTTGTGCAGAGCACAAAAAAGCGCCATCTCACTCCGTCCGCAAATTGCGGCGTTATGTGTAAGCGCGTATGAACATGGAGTGGTCTCAAATCGAAATATTCAAAGGTATTGATCTAAATGATTCATTTGTTCTGAATTGGAGTCACGAGAATGACCATTTGTCTTTCGAGTTAGAGGCAAGCATTTGGCCCGAGTCAGAGCATTACACCGCTCCCAAGAAAGATGAGCATACATGTTACCGGAAAGCGACTCTTGAATTTGTGGGCGTAAAGAATATAAGTGGCTTGAAATCAAAAGAGTCCGTCCAGTCAACCACAGATCCAGATGGCTCTATTGACTATGGAAGCATTGATGACCTCAAGGAACTAGATGGTTCATTTCTTGTAATAGGTGATTTTGGCTCGGTCACAATCCAAGGCGGACAACTCCGATTTGAAATCCACACATAACAAGTCAATTAACCACGAGCCTTCGGCGCCGGACGCAGCAAAGCTGCGCCGGTTATTGAGGCGTTATAGCGAATGAAGTATTCTATTAGCCTTTTGTTAATCTTGATAGCTGTAATCTATGACATCAGATACTTGAATGATGAGCTTTCAGTTAGCTTTTATAAAGTCGTTCTCTTTAATCTTGGTCTATTGTCCTTGGCGCTAGTTATATTTGATTTATACGGTAAAAATCAAAGGGGCTTTTTGTGGGGAGGTATATTATTTACTGCCATAGCATTAAGAAGTTTTTATCTTTTTTATGAACTAACTGTAAACGGCAACGTCAGCATTTTGGCAAACGATCTTTATTATGGTCGTGGGGCATTCCTTATCAATCACTTAGGTGTTACCGGTCACATATTTTTATTTTTACTTGTTGGCATGGTGTGCTTAGCTATTGGCGGGTACATGTTAAAATTCGCTATAACAAGGCAATTAAAAACGGACGCGTAAAGCTTGGCTCGCGCTCGTACCTCGCTAATTTTAGCCAAGCATTACTTGCCATTTATTGCGGCGTTATAACTACTCGTCAGCTCGGCTTTAGTATCGATATCACGGAGAAATAAAATTAATAAACTAATCACAAAAGAACACAAGCTGCTATTGGTTTTATGTATATCAATGCTAATTGCTATTTTTATTGTTAAATGGGCAAATGAAGATAGTCCAATTTATAGACCGCTTATTCAAGATATGCGTTTAGTTGACTCAGTTAAAATCGCAGATGTGTTAGATCAAGAGCGTATTTACTATTATGCCGATGTAAAAAACCATATGCTTTATGTAAACCAAGAACAGTCAGAGTTAGCTCGTGTCTCACTTGCAAAAATCGGTATTGTCATTGAGTATCCAGAAATTACTAAACACAGTGATCTGAATAAAGCTTATGATGCATTTATTCAACAAAAGAAATTGGAAGAAGAAACCGGAAAAATATGGCAGAAGCCATGGTTCTTTAAAGTAGTTAAGTTAGTTATGGGCGCTCTTGTAATTATTGTTCTAATTCTTGCGGTAGTACGCCCAGCTCTTGCGTCAATAATTTATGACGAAGATGAAAAGTAGTTATAACAAGCCATTGCAGTGCGGGACTTTTAACCGTTGGCTTTCCTCACTGCGTTCGTTATTTTAGCCAACGATTAAAAGCCCCTGAATGGGGCGTTATGCCTAAAGGAAGAATCGTGGAAATAACCGAAGAAAATAAACTAGAAGAAATTCTAAGGTTGGCAGCTGACGAGCCAGCCCATCGACCACAATTCTGTGAAGTTCTACTAAGTTCTCAGGTATTTTTACTTGGTACAACGGGAGTTTCAGGCACGGGCGGAGAAGTGGATCTCGAAGCTGGTAGTAAAATTCAGATACAACATTGGGAAAAAGCAGATGGCTCACCTGTAATTCCTTTCTTTTCTTCGCTAGAAGTGTTGCAAAAATCAATCAATAGCGAAGAATCATATTTGGCCCTACCAGTACGTTCTTTGTTTGAAATGACGCAAGGAGCTACGCTATTTCTTAATCCAAAATCCGACTATGGAAAAGAATTTGTTCCTGAAGAAGTTGCACATTTGTTATCTATTGGTATCAGTCAGGCTCCATCCCAGAGAGTGGTAGAGAAAGAAACTAAGGTACTACTGGGGCAACCTTCTAATTACCCTTCAAAGATGGTTGACTCATTGACCCAGCTATTGGCAAAACATGGCAGTGTTAAAAAAGCTTATCTGGCACTCATGCATGACACATCTGTTGATGAGAAACCTCATCTAATAGTTGGCATAGAGGCAGATGGTGATATTGAAAAGGTTATGAGAGAGGCTGGCGCTGTAGCTGGCGATACCGCGCCCGAAGGCGAGCCTGTTGATCTGTATAGGGTCAATGAAAATGATTCTGGCCTTAGCCAGTACTTTATAAATCAAACTAAGCCATTCTACGAGAAAAAATGGGGTTCAAAGCTCAAATCGTGGTTTGGCGTAGGTAAGGCATAACAAGGTGCTGCTAGGGAAAAACCTACGCTGCGCTTCGGTTTGCCCCAGAGCACGGCGTTAGGGCCCATTCGGAATGATATCAAGGATAGTGACATATATTTTTACTGGATTTTTCGCTGCTATTTTCATGGTAAGCGGTCTTGCTATTATATTTGGCTTTGCTCTTATATCCTTTGGTATGTTATCGGGGTACCAACCAGATTTCGGTGAGTTATCAGTATATGAGGTTGTAGTAGTTTCAATTTCATTATTAATTACCGGTCTGGCCATGCTAGGCGTTGGGGCCCCCTTTTTTATTTGTATATATTTGGAGAGGTACTTGCTTAACCACTGTAAATCTAAGGGTATAGGTATTGAGACGCTATATTTTAAGCACCCATATAGTTGTCGAGAGTTACATGACTATACATCAAATGTAAGTGATGCATGGGTAGCAACTGATGCAGGTAAATCATTAAACAAGCTTGTAATTATTCTTAAACGTATTTCAAATTCTAGCTTTTTCACGCTATTGATTTTGTTTATGCTAGCTATGGTTGCAGCGGTTTTTTATGTGCAGCTTGTTAAATCTTAGCTATTGGCCCTAACAAGTGCCTCAACCAAAGGACGCAAAACAAAAATAAACGAGACACCCACTTTTATTTGCTTGTTTTTTGGTCATTGCCTATCTTTTAATTATCTGGTCAAAAGGTAGGCAGCTTGATGGCAACGGCACGTAAAAGACAGGTAAGTTTGGTTGATACTAAATATTATCACTGTATTTCACGGTGTGTTCGCCGTGCATTTTTGTGTGGGGATGACACGATAACGGGTAAAAGCTATGAACACCGTAGGCAATGGGTAGAAGATAAGCTACTCGCGCTTGCCAAAGTATTTTGTATCGATGTATGTGCTTATGCGGTGATGAGTAATCATACCCATGTTGTGTTGTATGTGGATGATAAAAAAGCGAAAAGACTAAATGATAAAGCGATACTTATTCGCTGGCATAAGCTATTCAAGGGCACGCTGCTGACACAAAAATACCTACAAGGCGATAAGTTAGATAAGGCGCAGCAATTCTTTTTAAATCGCACTATTGCAGATTATCGAGAGCGACTGGCGGATATCAGTTGGTTTATGCGCGTCCTCAATGAAGATATAGCCAGAAAAGCCAATAAAGAAGATAACTGTACAGGTCGTTTTTGGGAAGGGAGATTTAAATCTCAAGCACTGCTAGATGAAGCTGCACTGGCAGCATGTATGGCGTATGTTGACCTAAACCCCATCAGAGCGAAAATGGCAAAAACACCAGAAGACTCTGACCACACCAGCGTTCAAAAACGCCTTGATGCCGTAAAAAATAACGCCGAGAAAGAGGCAAAACAGCCCAAACAACTCGCTCGCTTTGCAGGCAGCCCCAGAAAGCACATGCCTAAAGGAGTTCCCTTTGAATTAAAGTCTTACTTAGAGCTAGTTGAACTCACCGGCCGCTGCATGCGAGAAGACAAGCGCGGGCATATAGAGCAGCGCACACTGCCTATTTTAGAGCGATTAAACATAGCCCCCGAAAACTGGCTAAAGCTCACCACACAATTTACTAAAGTGTTCAAAGGGCCTGTCGGTCGGCCCAATAAGCTTGACGGCTACTACGCACATTTAGAAGTAAAGCGGCGAACTGGCATCAGTCATTGTGAACAGCTTTTCGGCTAAAGCACAATTTCAATCCAAAACCTTCAACCACACTCATGCTGACAAAGTAGGCCAAGCTGCGCCTAGCACTTTGCAATCAAGCCTTAAAACCTAGAGTAAGCCTAAAAAATAATGCCCGCAAAGGCCTAAATATTCGCAGAATAGATATTTTCGATGTGAAAACATCAAAGGAACTGGCATTACACGTTCACCTTTTGATAATTTAATAATGGCTGTCTATATTGTTTCGTCTGTCTATATTGTTTCGTCTGTCTATATTGTTTCGTCTGTCTATATTGTTTCGTCTGTCTATATTGTTTCGTCTATATTGTTTCTTAAATATTTTTGCGCTTATTGGTTTATTACTATTTGTCGCACTATTACAACCTCAATTGTTAATTGAGGCATTTAACCCAGTCACAACCAATATCCCATTAATTGGTTTAAGTCTTGCTTTACTTAACAATTTAAAGCAATCTAGTCAGAGCTAAATGTATATATAACAAGCCAATTAAGTGTGGGACTGCTAAATTTTGGCTCGGTTTCGCTTTGCTACACAATTTTAGCCAAGCATTTTGTTCCGCATATGCGGTTGTTAGCACTACAAGGAGATAGCATGCACAAATCTATACCATTTTTACTTTTAATTATTTCATTAGTTTCTTTTTCACTGAAAGCTGAAAATTATGATTATGAGATAAATAAAGTCGAATATAAAAACTTAGTTGCTAACTTATACTTACCAAAAACAGAGAAAAAACTTCCTGTAGTAATTGCCTTTGGTGGCTCTGAGGGCGGATTAGATACTGGTAATGCAAATGGAGAAATGATCGCACCTCACGGTGTTGCTGTATTAGGACTAGCTTATTTTAAAGAAAAAGGTATTTCTCAAACGCTAGATCAAATACCAATGGAGTATTTCATTGATGCAATTAACTATTTGGAAACTCACCCTTTAATAGACTCATCTAGAATTGGTGTGGTTGGTGGCTCTAGAGGTTCAGAGGCTGCATTTTTATTAGCAAGTATGGATTCCCGTATAAAATCTATAGTTGTTACAACTCCAAGTAAGGTTGCTTGGTATGGTCTAACAATACCGAAGTCAGCTTGGACAATTGAAGGTCAAGATATACCAGCTTTAGGCCTAGAGTTGGATTCAAATGCTAAGTTAATCGACAGATTCACTGTTGCATTAGAAAATAAAACTAACGTCAATAAATCCTTATTTAAATTTGAAAATATTAATGGTCCAATACTTTTGATTTCAGCAGAAAGTGATCAAGTTTGGCCGTCTTTTCAAATGTCTAAAGACATAGAAGTTTATTTAAAAAATAAGCAGTTTAAGCATAAAGTAGTACATAACTCTTATAAAACAGGCCACGGTTTCAGCCAAGAGACAGCCCCAGAAATTAAAAAATCTATAATTAATCACTTTGTGAGTACATTGTAGTGCTAAAAAGCCGTTTAAAAGGAAAAAAACAGTTGGCTTTTGCTCGTTCCTCGCTTATTTTAGCCAACAACTTGTTTGCCTCTTAACGAGGCGTTAGCTAATAATTCAATATGGGATGTATATGAAAAAGATAAGTGTATTGATAGCACTGTTATTGATAGTGAATAGTGCTCATGCGAAGGATATCTCATGCTCTGGAAAAGTAAGTATGTTAATGGCTGAGCATATTAGTTGTAAAGATAGCAGTAACAAGAAACAGTTTGCTTTTAAATTAGAAGGGACGACATCATGGAAGTGTAGTGGTAGTGATACCGCATCATCTCTGTTGTTAGCCGCTAAAGTGGCTGAAAAGCCACTTACCATTTATATGGATGATGCAAATGGCGCAACATGCTCTACTCATAATGGATATTTAAAAGTTAGTTATATCATCCTTTATTAGCTAACAAGTGCCTAACCCAAAAGGGACGCAAAACTGCAGGCTGCGCTCCTTCGTCGCTAATTTTACCCTGCTATTTAGCGCCGGTTAGGTAAGCGTTAGCACTTTTAATGAATATCGAGATATCTGGATGATAGATTTTTCAATTTTACCTGTGTTTTTTACTGCAATTTTCTTTCTGGCCATATCACCTGGCCCAGATTTAGTTCTTATTTCTACTTACTCTTCGACGAAGGGCGTTCAAGCGGGGGTCATGGTAGCTATTGGTGTCTTTTTCGCCGGTATTTTTCAAACTTTACTCGTGGCTTTAGGTTTAGGGCAATTGATGCAATCAATGCCTTTCTTTGCGTATGTTATAAAAATTGTTGGTGCCCTATATTTGAGTTACTTAGGTATAAAAATGTTAAGAAGTTGGTACCGCAATAATCAACAAACCTCTAACACTCAATTTAGTAGTGAAAATTTAACCGACTTAAGCTTGATAAATAAGGGGTTATTAAATAACCTGCTTAACCCAAAGGCTTTATTGTTTTTTAGTCTGTTTTTACCTCAATTTACAACGGGAACAGGCTCACTTTCAGTCCAAATTTTAATACTTGGAGTTTTGCTTAGTAGCTTTGTTTTATTAGTAAACTGTGCATTTTCAGTAACATTTAGCCAATTTGGTAAATTAGTTAGTAAAAAGTTTAACTCAGGCCGCCACATAGATGGGCTATTAGGTTTTATCTTTTTAGGTTTAGCAACTCGCTTAGCTACCAGTAAATAACAAGTGCTAACAAGGCCTTAAAGTCGGATTAGTAGCAGTTTGCTCGGTTCCACTTCGTTTTACATTTTAGCAAACTGCTACTCACCGCTTTATGCGTGCGTTAACTATTACAAGGAGATTTTTGTGTCGAAGTCAGTATCAGATATATATTCCGAGATTGAGAATAAAAAAAAAGCCAAACGTAAAAAAATCAAATTAGGTATTCTAGCTTTTGTTGTTCTGTTCATCGTTTATAAATTTTTAACAGGAAGTGTTAGCTTTACAAAAGTCTATTCTCTTAGCCCAGAAAATTTAGGGCTCCAAGGATTTTTTCTCGTCAGAAACTCTATTAATAACTACCGACTAGAAAATGATAGGGTCAAAGAAATATTGAAAGGTGCGGGTTTCACTTACAAAGAGTTCACAGGTTTGGTTACAATTGAAACTTTTGTGCCAAATGATGGTGGTTATATCGATCTTGAGTTTACTTCAAAAAATACCGAGGTTGATTGGGAGCCAATTTATCAAGCTATTACTCAAGATATTGTGGATAAAGCGATAGCTAACAAACAAATCAACGCGGACTAAAAGAGCTTGGCTTCGCTTTTATAACCAAACTTTAAAGTCCTTTATTTGAGTGTTAACTATCATCAGGAAAAACCAATGCACATATTCACTTCGCTAGATATTGAATCATGCCGCAAAACCATAGCAGGCGAAGGGGCAAATCGTGTGTCTTTTGTTTACCATCTGAAAATAAGCGATATAGATGGTTATAAGACATGGCTGAATGAAAGTGAGCATAGCTTTAGTGGTAAAAGATTATACCGAGTTAAGGCAGACCCTGTTGCTCGAGAAGGAATGCTGGTAGATGAAATTCTGATTGACGAATTTTACTCAGTACAAAAGGGCCTCGATTTTTTGTCCACCCTCGGTGGTGCTCTAGAGCGGTTTTGTTCTGAGTATGCCATCTTAGTGATTAAGCCAGAACCACCGATTGTTTTTCATTTGGTCAAGTGGATATCACGGCTTATTCGGTTATTCAAAGGGACTACTGATAAAGGCACACCTAGCGCTAATTGGAGCGCAGAAAATATTGCTGTTTGGCCAGATGACAAGCAAATGGAAGTAGCAAGAGCCCAAAATCTTGACGAGACACTTTTTGTCTACAACTTAAATAAATATAAGCCGGTCGCCCAGTACAGTGACGTTAACGAAGGCAGTAAAAATGTCAGCGGAAAGGAGGCATATGATCGCTATTCCAAGATAGCAGGTTTTGAATTGCTCAGAAGAGGGGCGTACCCAGTTTATGGTGGAAAGCCCATTTGTATATTCAGCAGTGATAAGGATTGTATGCTGGCACAGCACTGGGATCATTTTATATTTGTTCGTTATCCTCAGCGGCGTAACCTTCTGGCTACGATTGAAAGTGAAGAATTTAACAAAGGTGAAGTTCACCGCGATGCAGGGCTTCAACGTGTCGCAATTTGCATGGGCAAAGAAGCCTAACAAGTCGCTACACACAAAAATTACTCGCTGCGCTTTTAATTTTCAGGTGAACAAGACGTTAGGCTTTTATAAGATCACTGAGGGAAAATTAAATTGTTATATATTTTTGGTGGCTTGCCCGGTACAGGTAAGTCAGAGCTATCTAAATACTTGTCTGAAACTATAGGTGCTGTTTATCTACGTATTGATACGATTGAACAAACCTTAAAAAACCATGCTATTAAACAGATTTATGACGAGGGCTATCAGGTTGCCTCAACTATAGCATCAGAAAATTTAAAGCTTGGGCAGTCAGTTGTTGCTGATTCTACAAATCCAGTAAATGAGTCACGAGAGTTGTGGAGAAATACAGCAATTAGTGCTAGTGCCCAATTTATTGAAATTGAAATTATTTGCTCTGATCTGAAAGAACATAAACAAAGGATAGAGACTAGAGTTTCTGATATACCAGAGTTACAACTTCCAACGTGGAAGAGTGTTATTGAACGTGAATACCATCAATGGACGACTGAAAGAGTGGTTGTTGATACGGCAGGTAGAACTTTAGAGCAAAGCAAACATGTTTTAATGAATGCTATTGGTTTGTCAGCACGAGCAAAAACCTAACACTATGAACCTTCTCCCAATTCTTTTTAGCTGCTTTTAAGCAGCTAATCTGTAGTGGCAATGCTTAAACCTATTCAATTTTATTACGTCGGTTAGCCGTTAAAATTGTTTGCCGTAAACACGATAGGGACGTTACGCGGTAGTCTCTTATCTCGTCTCATTGCTGCCTAAATGAGTTATTACTGAGGTAGTTTTCGGCTACTAGACAATCATAGATTAACCATAATTTGGAACACAAGGGGGCTCATTCGCCCAGTTAGTTAAAGGTGCATAACGCAGTTATCAGCTAAGGTGGACGTTTAGTTGTCAATTTGACCTAGATTGGACCTAAATACTGTACGCCAGTATAATGCCACATCTTCTTATGTTGCAGTTATCGTTATAATCGAACGGTGATAACGCTAAATAAAATAGATGTTTTCATAAATAACTTTATAAGGAAAAGTACGTGCGTGTACTAATACTTATCGCTTGTGCATTTATATTGATTAACCTTAGCGCTTGTGGCTCTACTGGAATTGTTCGAGTCAGCGAAACAAAGTTATACAAAGCGGAAATGAACGGTTTAAAACTATACCGTAGTGGTAATTATGAACAAGCTTTTGAGCTGCTCAAAGAGCCTGCGCAGATGGGTTACAAAGGCGCACAATATGTATTGGCTTTTATGTTTTTAAAGGGGCAGTATGTTGAACAATCCACCGTGTTAGGTATGGGGTGGCTTGGAGTTGCAAAAGAAGCCGACGTAAAAGATTGGAACATACAGTTTGACAAGTTTTACGCAGTAGCCCCAGAGGGGTTAAAAACTAAAATTGATGCAAAGGTGGCACAATACATCGCACAATTTGGTTTAAAAGCGCAAAACGTTACGTGTAAAAAGTCATTGAATACATCGACGAAAAGAGTTGATGTTAAATGTGATAACTATGAAGGAATAGGTCAACTGTACGAAATAGAAATGACAGAAACACAGTAAACCAGCTCAAGTAATATCTAAGCTTTTAGTAAGGGACAAAAGGATTAAAAATTATGAAATGTAATATAGTAATCATCGCTGCCGCACTATCTAGTAGTTCAGTATTTGCGCAGAGTGAATTTAATAAAACACATACAATTTACTTTGACAATGTACTCGATGGTCAGCTAGTAAATCAGCAATCAATGGACATAGATTTTAAAGGTACAAACGAGCGCTTTGTAGCTAAAACAGATGCCGAAATCTTATCAGGTAGAACAAGTGCAGATACGCAGTTAGTACATTTTGAAATTAGCAAACCTGATCACAGCGAAATGATGTATTTTACAGGTGCGTTAAGCGACACGGCATATTCGGGAACATGGCATTCAAATAAAGGAACTCGTGGCGATTGGAATCTTGTTCTTAATCCACAAAATCAATTTTCAAGCTGTAGAGACATACTTCAAGCAGGTGTAAGCACAGGTGATGGTGTGTACGATATCGTTGGTGATAATGGCGACCTACTGAGTGTTTATTGCGATATGACAACAGATGGTGGTGGTTGGACGTTAGTAGGGAGCTTTCCTAAAAACCATGCTGGTGGGGTTAAAAACATAACACAATATTCAGATGAGCCTGAAGCATCACCATATAACCCGAGTAAACTTTGGATGTACAAAGGGAGTCTATCAAGATTTATAGATGTGAGAGAGCAAATTGCCTGTTCTCAAGCACAATGTGCCGACGGTAAAGCGGTGTATGGTGTGAACTTCTCTACATTTGAACTTGAACAAGTAAGGACAACCTGGGCGTATCAAGATAAAGTTGCTGCAATGCCTATGAGAGCAGATCAACCAACTTGTAGAACAGGGTTAAACAATCCTAACTCGTCGTATGCTGGTTGCTCTAACCCAAGTTATGTTACTTATACGAGCACTGATACTTATATTGGCTGGCAAGGTGATGTTCATGGCGGATATTGCTGGGTAGCGCGTGGTACTTACAAGCCGAACTCTTTAGGTTCTTCCTTATGTAAAGGTGTGGAGCCAAATGGCTCTAAATGGGCGCTTTTGTGGATGCGTTAATACTTAGAGCCTAAGTGAGATAGAGGCGAGTTGTGACTGATAGTACATTCGTCTCTAATTCACTATCAAAAAGCGATGATAGCAAGCATACCTAGTACCGTGTATATAATACCAAAGTTAAAAGAAAACTTTGCATACCAGGATGGAATCACCAACTGATTTGAATTTTGCTTTGTAAGTTTGCCAGCAAGCCAAAATCCGTATATCCAGCCTATGACATTGTGTGTGATGTAAAAAGTGGGCAACAATATTTGCCATTTTGAAAACGGTAAATAAAGCAACGCAAAAATTGAGACAATAGCCCAAACAAGCTCAATGATTGAAGTGATAGCAGTAACAGGTGTGACTGGATTGTTAGGTGCGCTCAAGATATAACGGGCTTCATAAATTATGATAAGTCCAATTAATAAGCTTAAACCTAGATAAACCTCAATCATGGAACGCTCCTTAAAAGAGGGCAGCTGGGCACAGCTACCCAATTTAATTTACACAATTACATTGCGTTATATTCATCTTCCCAGAAGAACTTTTCTTCACCGAAAGCGGGTTTTAAATCATTCAACCAAGTTGCCTTTTCATCATATTGAGCAAAGAAGGGTTGTTGAACCCAGTCAGGGTTACGCGCTTGAATAAAGCGCAATACAAACACTTTTTCACCGTGGATCTGTGCCACACCAGAAATTTCAACTTTACCAGGTCCTGCACTCATTGAAGGGCCACGTACAGTTCTGCTGACACCAGATACATTCTTATAGGCGTCGCGGAAGATCTCCCATGTTCTATATAAAGGCAGTTCAAAGTAGCGTTTAGCACCGGTATCACGTTCAATAAACATGTAATACGGGATCATGCCCATTTGTGTTTGTTCTTTCCACATGTCGCTCCACATTTGTGAGTCAACATTAATATTATTAAGCAAAGGCGCTTGTGTTCTAATTTGGGCACCGGTCTTACGAATAAGTCGAATTGCTTCTTTGGTAATGTCTGTGCGAAGTTCTTGCTTGTGATTAACATGGGCCATGATAGATACATGCTTACCCGCATTTACGAGTTCAGCTAAGAGCGCTAGTAGTTCTTTAGCATCGGGGTCTGTTACATATCTAAATGGCCAAAAGGTGAGTGACTTGGTGCCTATACGTATGGTTTTAATGTGATCAAAACGTGGCTCTGTTAACGCTTCTAAATATTTACGTAGTTTAACCGTACGCATCACCATAGGGTCACCGCCGGTCATCAACAGATCGGTTACTTCCTTATGTTCTGCTAAATAATTGTGTAACAGATCCTCATCGTTATTATTAAAGCGGGTTGCTTTGCCAACGAACTGAGCCCATCTAAAACAGAAAGTACAATATGAATGGCAATATTGCCCTTGTGAAGGAAAAAATAGCACGGTTTCTTTGTATTTGTGCTGAATACCTTCTACGCGTTCTCCACCATACTCTGGGACATTCTTTTCCATTTGCCCAGCTGGATGTGGGTTAAGTCTATGGCGGATCTGAGTTGCGAGCTGAAAAACTTCTTCAGCAGTATGAGAGCGCTTTAAAAGGGCAGCCATTTGCTCGTAAGACTCGTCGTCAAGCATGCCGCGCTGTGGAAAGGTCAGTTGAAAAACAGGATCGTTTGGTACCTTATGCCAATCAATCAATTCTTCAATCACAAAGTTGTTAACACGAAACGGAAAAACATTTGCGACGACTTTCATTTCAAAACGTAAATGCTCGGGGAGTTTATCTAGCTGTTCAATTTTGTCGATTTGACGATGTTGGTAAACGGTAAACCTTGGCGCTTGATACGCTTGTGCAGGCTGTAATTTGACGGTTTGCTGCATAAATCCTCGTACTTTTACTCGTTGCTGTAAAAGCGATACATTGTAACAGATTTTGTTGTGTAATTTCGAACTTTGTAGCTAACTTAGCAACAATTAAGCCACAACACCGTTGCCGTGGCTTGCTAAATGCTAGTATTGTTGTTTGTCTATAGCATGATAGATTGCATCCGCAAGTTTATGAATATCTTCAGTTGATGATATGTAGGGCGGCATTATGTAGATAAGTTTGCCAAATGGCCTGATCCAAACCCCCTTACTTATAAAAAACCTCTGTATTTTAGCGACATCAACCGCTTTGTCTACTTCAACAACACCAATAGCGCCTAGTATTCTAACGTTAACGACAGACGTTAAACTTTCACAGCGTTTGAGTTCCGCCATGGCTAAATTAACTCTATTAATATGTGCTTGCCAATTGTTTTCTAATAATAGGTCTATACTTGCATTTGCTACTGCGCAAGCAAGAGGGTTGCCCATAAAAGTTGGGCCATGCATCAATACACCGGCTTCCCCTTCACTAAGACCAACAGCTACTTTTTCGTTGGTAAGTGTTGCGGAGAGGGTCATCGTCCCGCCTGTCAGCGCTTTACCAATACACATTATATCTGGCGCGATACCAGCATGCTCACAGGCAAACATTTTCCCTGTTCTGCCAAACCCAGTGGCGATTTCATCAAGTATGAGTAACACATCATACTTATTACATAATTGCCTCACCTTAGCTAAATAGGAGGGGCTATAAAAATTCATGCCACCAGCGTTTTGCACAATGGGCTCTATAATGAATGCAGCGACATGTTGATGGTGTTCTAAAAACGCTTGTTCAAGGGAGTCTAATTCTTGTTGCGATGGTTGTTCATCAAATTTAGCTTTAGGTGCGGCTACAAAAATATGTTCAGGCAAAAAACCTTGATACATGCTGTGCATAGAGTTGACCGGGTCACACACACTCATGGCCGCAAAAGTATCCCCGTGATAGCCTTTTTGGGCAGTCATCAGTTTATTTTTACCTTTATGGCCTTTACTAATCCAATATTGAAGCGCCATTTTTATCGCGACTTCAACACTTACCGAGCCGCTGTCAGCAAGAAAAACTCGGTCTAGCGTTTTTGGTGTAATACTAATGAGCTTTTTGCATAGTTCAATAGCTGGGGCATGGGTAATTCCGCCAAACATAACGTGGCTCATGGTACTCGCTTGCTTGTGAATCGATGCGACTAGTTTTGGGTGGTTGTAGCCATGAATAGCGCTCCACCAAGATGCCATTCCATCTATTAACACGTCACCTGTATCGAGGTAAATTTTGTTTTCACTGGTATGCGTTACGCCGTATGACGGAAGTGGGTTGAGCATGGATGTATAAGGATGCCAAATATGCTTTTTATCAAATTCTTTATCAATTGCTGTAAAAGTGTCCATTGGTAAACCTAAGGTAACTGGTTGGCGTTGACAATACTACGACACAAAGTAGACTAAGCCAATCATCGTCAAGTTAACTGCATTATTTTTGAGCAGAATTTTATAAAAAAGAGAATATAGACATGGCTACAGTTCGTCACGATTGGACTCATCAAGAAGTAAAAGCATTATTTGAAATGCCGTTCAACGATTTATTATTTAAAGCTGCCAGTATTCACCGTGAGAACTTTAACCCTAATGAGGTGCAGATCTCAACGCTACTATCAATTAAAACCGGCGCATGCCCAGAAGATTGTAAGTATTGCCCTCAATCGGGTCATTACAAGACCGACCTTGAACGAGAGCGCTTGATGGAAGTTGAAAAGGTTGTAGAGCAGGCACGACTAGCAAAACAAAAAGGTGCAACACGTTTTTGTATGGGCGCAGCATGGTCAGACCCAAAAGATAGAGACATGCCCTACATTGAAAAAATGGTCAAGGAAGTAAAAGAGCTCGGTCTTGAAACCTGTATGACACTGGGGATGCTCGATAACGACAAAGCACATGCACTTAAAAGTGCGGGCCTAGACTATTACAACCATAACTTAGACACATCACCTGAGTATTACCAACAGATCATCACTACTCGAACATATCAAGACCGTTTAGACACCATTGACAACGTGCGCGATGCAGGCATGAAGGTGTGCTCTGGCGGTATCGTAGGCATGGGTGAGCAAGCCGCAGACCGTTTTGGCTTGTTAATGCAGTTGGCTAACTTGCCTCAGCAACCAGAAAGTGTGCCGATTAATATGTTAGTAAAAGTGAAAGGTACGCCGCTTGAAGATGTTGAAGATTTAGACCATTTTGAGTTTGTTCGTACAATTGCTGTTGCTAGAATTATGATGCCGAAAAGCTATGTTCGCTTATCTGCAGGTCGTACAGCAATGAATGAACAAATGCAGTCTATGTGTTTCTTTGCTGGCGCAAATTCAATTTTCTATGGGGATAAGTTGCTAACCACAGAAAATCCAGAAGCTGATGCTGATATGAACTTACTTAAAAAGTTAGGCATGAAGCCTGAAGAGCGCCATGATTACTCAGACGAAGCATATGAAGCCTCGTTGTCTTCTGCGATTGCCGATAAGGCGACTTCTGAGCTGTTTTACGAAGCAAATTAATGGCCTTTGAGTATATCAAGCAAAGCTTGGCACTGCGAAAGCAACAAGCTTTATTTAGACAGCGGGCGCATGTGCAGCAAAGTAGTGCGCGTAAGATTACCATTGCAGGCAAAACATATCTTAATTTTGCCAGTAACGACTATCTTGGACTCGCTGATACGCAATGTGACAATATATCCTGCGCAACGGGGAGCAGAAGCTCCGCATTGGTCACTGGTTATCAAATTTGTCATAAACGACTTGAAGATAAGCTGTGTGAATTGTTAGGCTTTGAATCTGCGTTGCTATTTAGCACAGGGTTCAGCGCTAATTCTAGTGTGTTGAAGACCTTGTTTAACGAAATGAGCCCAACGCAAAGCAGTGCAATATTTCAAGATAAGCTTAATCACGCCAGTTTAATCGATGGTGCATTGCAAAGCTCGGCAAAGCATGTGCGTTTTAATCATAATGATATGGCGCACTTAAGAGCTAGGCTTGAAAAGTCATCCGCCCAGAACAAACTTATTGTGAGTGAAGGTGTGTTCTCAATGGACGGAGACACTGCACCACTTGATGAATTATATCGTTTAAGGCAGCAGCATAATGCGTGGTTGATGTTAGATGACGCACACGCGTTTGGTGTGCTGGGTAATGACGGCTTAGGTTCATGCCAATTACATCCCAGCAAGCCAGATATTTTAGTGATTACATTTGGTAAAGCTATGGCTAGCCAAGGTGCAGCAGTGTTGGGTAGTAAGGCGTTTATTGACTATTTGTTGCAGTTTAATCGCGAGTACATTTATTCAACAGCCATGTCTCCTTTAATGGTTAATGCTGCTTCATTTCAACTACAACGATTGCTTGATGCTCATGCTCAAAGAGATAAATTAAATACCAACATCAATATGTTTAAGCGATTATGTGACGAAGCGCATATTGCGGTTATGCCCTCTGATACACCTATCCAGCCCGTTGTGTTGGGAAGCGCAGAAAATGTGCTAGAAGTACAACGGGGATTACAAGAAAATGGCATATGGTTAAGCGCAATTCGTCCGCCAACAGTACCTGAAAACACGGCTCGACTGAGGATCACTATAACGGCGGCGCACCAAGAGCAAGATATTGCTGAGTTAGTTAGACACTTAGAGGTGCAATTATGAATGCAATAACACAGCAGGTTGGGTTATCGCATTCAGGTGTGAAGCAACATACGGCTGAAAGATTCTCAAAAGCTGCTAAGCAATACCAACAACATGCACGCGTGCAGCAACAAGCTGCAAGTCGTTTGTTTGCATTGTTAAAAAATGATTATGACTGTTTGTTGGACTTGGGAGCTGGGCCGTTATTGCATCATGAGTACTTAGCTAATTGTGCATCCAACGTATTAAGCATAGATTTAAGCCAAGGTATGTTGAGCCAAGGGCCAGAAGATACGTGGCGTGTATGCGCTGACATGGACAATTTGCCATTGCAAAGTGCCAGCATTAGCGCGATTTTTTCAAATTTTGCAATTCAATGGAGTGAGTCGCCAGCACAGTTGTTCAAAGAATTAGCAAGGGTGTGTAAGCCAAATGCTCACGTGGTACTGTCATCTGTGTTGGACGGCTCGTTAAAAGAAATAGCATACGCATGGCAAGTGCTAGATGATCGATGCCATATAAATCAGTTTTTGACGTTGCAGCAATTAGAACTGTTTGCTAAACAGGCTGGTTTTGAAATCAAGCGAGCGCAGCAAGTTTGCCTTAAAGACTGTTTTTCAAGTGCAAAAGATGCATTCAAATCAGTTAAAAGTATTGGTGCAAACCAGCTACAAAACCAAAGTACTCAATATGCTGGACTTATGGGCAAAAAGCGTTACGAAAGATTACTTACAGGCTATCCACTTGAACATAATCAAGCGGTGGTAAGCTATGAAGTCGCAATTATGGAATTAGTGAAATTATGAGTGCATTTTTTATTACTGGCACAGACACTGAGGTTGGCAAAACGCATATTACGGCATTATTGCTCAAATTCTTGGCACAGCACAAACGCAAAGCGATAGGTTTTAAACCAATCGCGGCAGGGGCCGAAGAAGCTTTTGGTCAGTTAGTGAATGATGATGCTTTGACGCTTATGGAATCGTCGTCAGTTCATGGTAAGTATGAGCAAGTTAACCCAATATGTTTTGAACCGCCAATTGCACCACATATTGCAGCTCAACAAGCGGGCGTAGAAATCACTTTGGACAACCTGAGCCACTATTATCGTGAGCTGGCAAAACTTGGTGCTGAGTTTACGCTAGTTGAAGGGGCTGGTGGTTGGGCATTACCAATTAATGACACACAATATCTTTGCGACTGGGTACAAAAAGAGCAGCTGCCAGTTATATTGGTTGTGGGTATGAAGCTTGGTTGTTTAAATCACGCGATTTTGACCAGTCATGCACTCAAGGCGCAAGGCGTTAAATGTGTTGGTTGGATAGCCAATCAAGTTGACCCAAACATGGCTAATTTTGATGAAAACTTAGATAGCTTGCGCAAAAGACTAGAAGCCCCTTTGTTAGCCGTGGCACCCTATAGCGAAGAAAAAGCCAAACTTCAGATATACGCGGCATTAACCGATTTGTTGGGGATTAAACTACAAGGCTAATGATGGTCATTAGCCTTTGTACACACCTCTATTCAGTTGTTGAGTTTTGACTTAGGTAGTTAGGTAAAAGCTCTTCAACTATTATTTTTGCAGGGATGGTATAACGCACTCCGTTAAACATAACCGATGTATGCTCATTGATTCCTGTGATGCCAGTTAAAGTCCAGCCTTCACCTCGTTCAGGGCACAATACCTTAGTGGTTGGGGGAATAACCTTAAAATCGTCCGACATAAAAACTCCGCGTTAGACTTATTTTTACGCTCTAGTTTATACTAATTTCGCCAATTGCCAATTGAGAACCTAAAGTTATGCAGCTATTCACATCGAGGCTCATGCTCAAGCCAATCACTTATCGTGATATGACAACACTGCATACGCTATTAAACGACCCCTTAATCTCCAAATTCAACGATTATGGCGAGTCTATCTCATCCTCTGAAATAAAAGCGTTAATCCAATGGGATTTAGAGCAAAGCTACCTTGGTTTAGGCGTGAGATTAAGCATTAATTGCGAAACTAGTGGCATGATAGGGTGTATTGGGCTTTATGAGTATAACCGCGAGTTGAGTGAAGTTTATCTTGGCTTTGAGTTATCCCCCTTACATTGGGGGCAAGGTATTATGCGCGAAGCAATAGAATGTGTAATAACCAATATCGGCCAACTTATTAATATAAATCGTGATATTAAACTATTGGCGCGGGTTCAAGTGAAGAATTTACGTTCCGTTAAGTTATTAGAACGGCAAGGATTTATAAAGCTAGAAAACAGCGAATACAGTAAATTAGTGTCACTTTAAAGAGGTTTATAGCGTGGTGTTTTTAACCTTATTGTATCGATTGCAACTTGTTGCTAAGCAAGCGTACGAGTGAATCCACTGTTGCACTGTCATCATTCAATCCTACTAGCAATGTCATAAAGTAACAGTCCATCATGATGTCAGCTTTGTGCACATCGTATGGCTGGCCTGCAAACAACATTTTTTTAAACGCTTCGAGCTGAGCAGAGAAGTATTCTTGCTGCCAAATAATGCCAGACAAAAGCTCTTTACTAAACTCGCGATTACTTAGGTAAAATTGATAAAGATACTTTGCGTAGTGCCTAAGTCTAAGCCTTGGGGTATGTAATTTCTCGGTTTCAGATGCTTGCAGCAAAACTTGCTCAATCCGCTCGTGCATTGCTGTTTTTAAAATATCTAGCTTAGTGGGAAAGTGAGAAAACACGGTGCCTGTAGCAACTTGTGCAGATTGTGAAATTTGCCGAGTAGTTGTTTGTGCATAACCGTGCTCTATGAATAAGTTCCAGCTAGCATCAAGTATACGTTGTTTGGTTGATGATTTTTTATTCATATTACTTCCAGTAAGTTAGAGGTATTTAGTCTAGCATAGGCGTAAAAAATTATATATTGCACTTGAAATTGAGCGCGCTCATAATTCATAATGAGCGTGCTCAATTTTGCAAAATTCAATTTAAGGATGGTGTAGTATGAATATTTTAGGATACGTGTTGTTTTTACCATTTCTCTACTTTTACAGTTATATTTTAGGTCCAGTATTGAAATGTGTTTTGATACCTGGTGGGCTGGCAGTATTGATGTTGATTATGGGCCCTAAAGAGTTTTTTCATTACATGAAGTTAGCTAAACAAGCACCTTCATCGCACAAACCTGCCGAACTAACATAGTTTTACTGCTCGGATTAGTTTAAAATTGGGTTTTTAGGTTTCGGGTTGCTGTTTAGTGACAGTAAGCCCACGATAACTTTCCTAGGAGCCCATTATTTTAAGCGCAGCTAATGTCACCATGCAGTTTGGTGCAAAACCTCTTTTTGAGAATATTTCAGTAAAATTTGGCGACGGTAATCGTTATGGTCTGATCGGAGCAAATGGATGTGGTAAATCTACATTCATGAAGATTTTGGGCGGTGAGCTTGAGCCAAGTACAGGTAACGTCAGCGTTTCGCCTAATACTCGCCTTGCCAAGCTAAATCAGGATCAGTTTGCTTATGAAGAATATAGTGTCATCGACACTGTGATCATGGGTCATAAGGAGCTGTGGGAAGTTAAAGCTGAACGAGACCGTATTTATTCTTTACCAGAGATGAGTGAAGATGATGGTATGAAAGTAGCTGACCTGGAAACTGAATTTGCTGAAATGGACGGTTACTCTGCGGACTCTAAAGCGGGGGAGTTACTGTTGGGTGTTGGTATTCCTACCGAGCAACATTATGGTCCAATGTCTGAAATTGCCCCAGGCTTTAAACTTCGAGTACTACTTGCACAGGTGTTGTTTGCAGACCCTGATATTATGCTACTTGATGAACCAACCAACAACTTGGATATCTATACAATTAAATGGCTTGAAGAAGTACTTAATCAGCGTGATTGCACCATGCTAATTATTTCTCACGACCGTCATTTCTTAAACTCTGTATGTACGCATATGGCAGATATAGATTATGGTGAACTGAGAGTTTATCCAGGTAACTATGATGAATATATGTTTGCTGCAACTCAGGCGCGCGAAAAGCTGCTTAGCGAAAACGCAAAGAAAAAAGCTCAGATAGCTGAGCTTCAGCAATTTGTGTCACGATTTTCTGCAAATGCTTCTAAAGCAAAGCAAGCAACATCTCGTGCGAAGCAAATAGATAAAATCCAATTGGATGAGGTTAAAGCATCATCTCGCCAAACGCCGTTTATTCGCTTTGAACAGTCTAAACAGTTATTTAGAAATGCCCTTGAAATAAATGGTTTATCGCAGGGCTATGAAAGCACTTTATTCAGTGGCTTAGAAGCGTTAATCGAAGTGGGTGAGCGCATCGCTATCATCGGCGAAAACGGTGTTGGTAAATCAACTTTACTGCATACACTCGCTGGCCGATTAGCACCTAAAACAGGTGAGTTTAAATGGTCCGAAAATGCCAATATTGGCTACTATGCTCAAGACCATGCGGATGAATTTGAAAAAGATACAACCGTATTTGAGTGGATGGAACAATGGCAACAAGAAGGTGATGATGAACAAGTTGTTCGTAGCTATTTGGGCCGTATGCTGTTCTCTCAAAATGACATTAAAAAGTCAGTAAAGGTGCTATCAGGTGGTGAGCAAGGTCGAATGTTGTTTGGTAAGTTAATGATGCACAAACATAATATCTTACTAATGGATGAGCCGACCAACCATATGGATATGGAGTCAATCGAGGCGTTGAACTTAGCGCTCGAGCAGTATGAAGGCACCCTCTTTTTCGTATCACATGATAGACAATTTGTTTCGTCATTGGCGACCAGAATTTGGGAGATCAAAGATGGTAAGGTCATTGACTTTAGAGGCAACTACGAAGAGTACTTAGCAACGCAAGAGCAAGCTAAGTAACCAAAATAAAAACCGCGCTTAAGCGCGGTTTTTATTTACAAAAAGCTTATTTAATCACAGTGCACATGATTTTTAAAAGTTATGAGTCAGTGCAACATACCGAGCTTGTAAGCCCGAAAATAATGGTATTACCTCGCTATTTAGGTATAATACCGCGCAAAAATTAAAGTTGTTTTAAGTACCCCAATTATTGCTTAAAACAGTTGTTTATAACGTATCGTTTAATTCAATACCGAGGATTTATTATGACGGTTGGCATTATCATGGGCTCTAAATCAGATTGGCCTACAATGCAGCATGCTGCGGACATGCTCGACAAATTTGGCATCGAATATGAGACAAAAGTAGTTTCAGCTCACCGTACTCCTCAGTTATTAGCAGATTATGCATCAAGTGCTGCAGAGCGAGGCATTAAAGTGATCATCGCAGGCGCTGGCGGCGCAGCGCATTTGCCTGGTATGGCAGCTGCTTTTACTAGTTTGCCGGTATTGGGTGTTCCAGTTAAATCAAAAACCTTAAATGGTGTAGATTCTTTACTGTCTATTTGCCAAATGCCAAAAGGTGTAGCCGTAGGGACATTAGCGATTGGTGATGCAGGCGCTGCGAATGCAGGCTTGCTTGCAGCGCAGATATTAGGCTGTCAGCAGCCTGAGATTTTTGCCAAAGTGGAAGCGTTCCGAAAGGAGCAAACCGAGACCGTACTAGCTAACCCAAACCCAGCCGAGTAATATGAATATTTTAGTATTGGGAGCTGGGCAACTGGCTCGTATGATGAGTTTATCGGCCACTCATTTGGACTTACACGTTCTTGCGTATGATGTTGGCTCAAAACAAGTTATCAACCCTGTTACTTTTGATGTAACACCCTACACGTTAGCGCAAGCTATTGACAGAAGTGACGCTATCACAGCTGAATTTGAGCATATTCCAAATGATGTGCTGGCCTTATGTGCGAAAAGCGGAAAATTTTACCCGGGTGCAGAAGCAATAAAAACCGGTGGTGATAGAGCCAAAGAAAAAGCTTTGTTAGATAAGGCTAAGGTAGCCTGTGCTCCGTATCAGTTAATTACAGAAAAAAGTCACTTTTTAGCCGCTATTGATAATTTAGGAATGCCCTTAGTCGTAAAAACCTGCCAAGCAGGGTACGACGGCAAAGGCCAATGGCGAGTCAAGAGCCAAGATGATGTAGAACCTATTTGGTCAGAAATGGCTGAGTTTTTAGAATCAGGAACCGAGGCGTTACCACATACCATAATCGCTGAAAAAATGATCCCGTTTGATAGAGAAGTATCTATTATTGGGGTGCGAGGTAAAAATGGTCAATGCAAAACATATCCATTAACTGAAAACCAGCATACAAACGGGGTGCTTACCTTATCAATTGCAGGTAAAGAAAAGCCAATGATTGAACAACAAGCGCAGGACGCATTTAATGCGTTAGCGAAAGAGTTGGACTACGTCGGTGTGTTGGCGATTGAGTTTTTTGATGTACAAGGGCAGTTATTGGTTAATGAAATAGCACCACGGGTACACAATTCAGGGCATTGGACTCAGCAGGGGTGTCATGTCAGCCAATTCGAAAATCATATGCGTGCAGTAGCTGGTTTACCATTAGGCGCTACCGATTTATTGCGTCCTACGGCTATGATCAATGTACTTGGGCAAGCATCTATATCTACTGATGTTTTGAGCGTAGCTGATACGACCAGCCATTGGTATGGTAAATTAGCTAAACTGGGACGTAAGATGGGTCATATCAATGTGTCAGGTAATGATTTATCACAGTTAGGTGAGCGCTTGGAGCAACTTGCTGAACTATTGCCTGAGCAAGATTACCCGGGTGTTGCGCAAACAGCGCAAAGCCTCAAAGGTATTCAATAATAAACAGGCCGAGCTTAGCTCGGCTTTTTTATGCGTAAGATTTTGATAAACACATATGATAAAAAAACAGCATATTAAGCTCATTTTTTTCGCGCTTTTTGCTTTTAGCTTTACGCCAATCATTAGCGCCACCTTAGCCCTTGCTATGGGGCTCGCATTTGCTTGGTTCTTGGGTAACCCTTTTGAGGCTCAAAGTAACAAAGTGAGCAAGTGGTTATTAAAAGCGGCAGTGATTGGGCTTGGTTTCAATGTGAATATCATAGATGTACTGGAGGTTGGCCGTAGTTCCATCGTGCTTACTATTGTCAGTATCACGGCAATAATTGGACTCGGCGAGCTCTTAACCCAGGCATTTAGGCTCAATCGAAATACGGGGGTGCTTATTTCTTTTGGTACCGCCATTTGCGGTGGCAGTGCCATTGCTGCGATGGCGCCTGTTATCAAAGCAAAACAGCACGAAATCGCCGTAGCATTAGCAGTGGTATTTTCACTTAATGCAATTGGCTTATTGTTATTTCCTTGGATTGGCGAGTTGTTAGAGCTTAGTGATGAGCAGTTTGCAACTTGGGCTGCTTTAGCTATTCATGACACCAGCAGCGTTGTTGCAGCAGCAGCCACCTTTAGTCCGCTTGCGGTGGGTATAGCGACAACGATAAAACTTACGCGTGCTATGTGGATCATACCTTACACAGCCGCAGCTGGGGTATTTTGGCGAAGTGAGGAACGTGCCAGCATTCCTTTATTTATATTTGGCTTTTTATTAGCTGCAATGTGCAATAGTTTTCTAAATGCTTATCAAGCAATTTGGCAAACGTTGTATTTTGGCGCTAAGCATATGCTTGTTGCGACGCTATTTTTAATAGGCACATGCGTATCTAAGTCGGTGATATATCAAACTGGCTGGCGGCCTTTTGCAATGGCCACTGTGCTTTGGGTAATTGTCAGTGGTGTGCTACTCATACTCATTTTAGATAAATTAATTTAAATTTTATTGAACTGATCCTTTTTTTACTGGTCTGATATTTTGAGGCGTGGATAGGCCTCACTTCATAATCGTTGTCCATCAGCGACTATGTGAGCGCAGAGAGTATTTGGCCAGTAACATTTACTGGCCTTTTTTTATCTTAAAACTCGGTTGTTAGTCTTAAATATATCGAATTTACCCACCACATTTGATTTAATGGCAAAAACATAACAACTTAAAAGAAGCGCTATGATCAAACAATCTCTTCTGTCTATTGCCGTTGCATCCAGCTTGATGCTTACGGGCTGTCAAACAACAAGCCAAACAAAGCAAAGTGAAGTAGTGGACCAACCTATACAATCCGTAGTGGCCACGCCAGTTGATTTTGGTGGTGAAAGCATCACTCTAGAGCAAGCGATGGCACATCCAGATTGGATCAGTCGCAAGCCTGAGAATGCGTTTTGGGCAGCAAATAGCAACACTGTTATTTTTGAGCAAAAACAAGTGGGTAATGAGCTACGTGACACCTTTATGGTCACTACCTCATCATCGCCACAAAAGGTGATGCTTGAGCAACTTCACTCTGTCGGAGCACAAGACGCGATTTACTCTCGCGATGGTCGTTATCAAGCGTATACGTTTAAAGGTAACGTGTTTGTTAAACAGATAGCATCAGGTGATCTTAAGCAAATAACTCATAGCTCACAGACTGAATACGATTTGCAGTTTTTAAATTCGGGTGAACTTGCATATCGTGTAGATAATACATTTTATCGAGTTGATTTAGCATCAGGACTTACTCATGAAATAGCAAAACTGCACTTAAGCGAAGCGCCTAAAGGTCTACAAGAGCCAAGTACGTACATCGCAAAAGAGCAACATAAACTGATCGAATTTGTTGCGTTACAACACAAAAATAAAGCAGACAAGCAAGCTCGTGAAGAAGCATTAAAGGCTGAAAATACCACGATTGCAGATAATCACTTTTATTTAGGTAAAGGTAAGCAGCTAATAGAAGCAAGCTTATCTCCAGCTGGTGACAAGCTTATTGCGGTGATAAGCGACCCTCGTTCATGGCGTGACGAGGGTGATATTATGCCAAATTATGTCAGCCAAGATGGCCACATAGAATCAGTACCAGCGAGACGCAAAGTAGCGGATGCAAAGAGTCATGCTTCTACTGTTATTTTCATCGATATCACCTCTGGACAACAAACTGAACTCTCATACGACACTTTGCCAGGTTATGATGAAGATGTATTAGCGGCAGTGAAAAAAGAAAATGCCGAGCGTGAAGGTAAAACATACCAATCTAAAGCGGCACCGCGTGACATCAACTTAATGCCGCCTTGGGGCCTTGACCCTGTGCAATGGAATAGTGCAGGTGATGAAGTAGCACTGATGTTGGAAGCGTGGGATAACAAAGATAGGTGGATTGCTACGATTGATTTTGACAAGCAGCAGTTTGTTTCACAACACCGTTTACATGACGATGCATGGGTAAACTATGCACACAATGATTTTGGCTGGTTTAATAACGCCAATACACTTTACTATTTATCAGAGCAAAGCGGTTATAGTCATATTTACACTAAGCCTATCGATGGGAAAGCGACTCAGCTAACAGATGGCAAATTTGTAGTTTCAGATTTAACGTTAGCTAAAAACGATGCGCATATTTACTTTAAAGCTAATGTAAAACACCCTGGCATATACGAAATATATCGTGTGAATACGCGCACGGGTGAACGTGAGCAACTTACCGATTTAAACGGTATGACCGATTACAACCTAAGTCCCGATGAAAGCAAGTTATTATTAACGCACTCAACAATCATGATGCCCGAAGAGTTATACGTAACAGACGTGCAACCAAATGCGGTAGCAAAACGTGTTACTCACACTATTTCAGAGGCATTTTCCAACAAAAAATTAATTGCGCCTAAAATCGTCGCAGTACCATCAAGCCACGGTGAAGCGCCTATTTACTCAAAAGTGTATTACCCAGCAGATTATGTTGCAGGGGAAACAGGTAAAAAGCGTAAAGCTATTATCTTTAACCATGGTGCAGGATATACGCAAGATGCGCATATGGGGTGGTCTTACTACTTTAGAGAATTTATGTTTCATTCACTATTAGCGAGCGAAGGCTACGTGGTGATGGATATGGATTACCGAGCATCAAAAGGATACGGTAGAGATTGGCGTACCGCAATATACCGTCATATGGGCAAGCCTGAAATCGAAGACTTAGTTGACGGTGTAAATTGGATGGTAGACAACACCAATGTAGATAGAGAAGCGGTTGGCACTTATGGTGGCTCATACGGCGGCTTTATGACATTTATGGCGCTGTTTACCCAGCCTGATGTATTTAAAGCTGGCGCAGCAATTAGACCTGTTACAGATTGGGCATATTATAATCACGGTTATACGTCAAATATCTTGAACCACCCAGATGTTGATCCGATTGCTTATGAGCGTAGCTCACCAATCTATTTTGCCCAAGGGCTAAAAAACGAATTGTTGATCAATGCACCTATGCTTGATGACAATGTGTTCTTTCAAGATGTTGTTCGCCTTGTTCAGCGTTTAATTGAGCTTGAAAAAACAGGCTTTGAAACAGCGATTTACCCAGTTGAACCGCATGGCTTTAGGCAGCCTTCTAGTTGGTTAGACGAATATCGCCGTATTTATAAGTTGTTTAAAGAAAACCTTTAATTTACATCTAAAAACGCCAGCGATTAAGCTGGCGTTTTATTACATAGACGTGTGAACCTTGTGCTTTGTATTAAAATAAAGATCGGATCAACATAAAGGAATAAATATCATGCGCATAATTCACCTTCCAATCACAGTAGCACTTTTGCTATCAAGCTGTGTTCAGTACGAAGAATCGAATAAACCACCTATAAATAATAATCTACTCGCTGCATACGCTATGCTTGCACCAGCTAGCGATGGCTCAGTGCTTGTATACGCCAGAGTGGTAGTCGACAGTGTCTTAAAAGACTCAAGTGAGTGTCCTAATATTGTTAGCGAGTTTGGAAACACAATAAAAAGCGTAATGAGAGCGCAAAGGCCAGACCCAAGTTTGTTCCCAGTGACTGTTTGCGAAGCAGTGTTAGAACCGAATGTAAGCTATCAAGTAGCCCAAAGTAATCTAAAGCTTGCTAAATCATCACTAGAACCAAAAAATATTCAAATATTTGGTGATACCGGGTGTAAAAGCAAAGTGTGTGACAGCCAAGCGGCTGAACCCTTCCAGACTTTGGCCAATAACGCAGCAACAAATCCACCAGATTTGTTGCTGCACATGGGAGATTATAATTACCGAGGAACCTCAGGGAGTATCAGTGGTGATATATATGCCTATGATGCGGGAGATGGTGGCTATGGTGGTAAAAGTTGTGGGCTAAACGAAACCTATTACAGCCAAAACTCACAAGGAAGTCCAAGGCCTGATAGTTGGTCTAATTGGCGTGTTGACTTCTTTCAAAGCACACAAGAGTTAATCGGGAGTGCTCCTTGGGTATTTGCGCGCGGTAATCATGAGTTGTGCTCCAGAGCAGGCGTTGGTTGGTTTTACTTTTTTGGACCTGGGGCGCAATTTAATCAGTCAATAAAACAGCAGTCTTGTCCAGCGCAAGGTAGTTATACTAATCCGCCATCGTCAGCGGTTGAGCATATCGTAATGATTGAACCGTATGGTTTGCCGTTGCGTAATTTAAATGTGTGGGTGTTTGATTCGGCTAATGCCTGTGATGAACTTGCAACTAACCAGTTGACTGCACAATATACACAACAATTTGACAAGTTAAATACGTTTGCTGAGCGCTCAGAAAATCCCACTTGGATTATGACGCATCGACCAATCTGGGGAGTCAATGCTGTATCACCTCTAGATACATTAAATAAGCAATTACAAGTTGCTTTGTCTGAGACCAAACAACAAGCATTGTCAGATAAAGTAGCGTTGTCATTGTCTGGTCATATGCACCTATATCAGTCAGTTACTCCAAATGATAAGGCCAAGGCTGGTAGACCTGCACAAATTGTGGTTGGCAATAGCGGCGTGAGCCTGAGTAACACAACTGACAACCAAAGTGTATCAATCATGCTTGATGGCATACCAAGTATTGTTAATACGCAAGGTCGGTTTGGCTATCTGAATATTCAGCTTTCAGATAACGCCCTCCAATGGAGAGGCCAAATGATAGGGGAGAACGGCGAAGCATTTTTATTATGTGACCCCAATAATATGGCAAACGCTAAGGCAATTTGTGAAAAGTTAGACTAACAAACCTCAGCAATGCTCACAGCTACGAGGATATAAATAAATTTATATCCTCAGTTGCTAATCTAGTGCATATCTACAGTGATATGGCTTAGTCAGTTGAGCATTAATTTTTATGTAAGACAATAAGTTAGTGTAATAGAAACGTGTAAATAGATCATTTTTAAATAACTATAAGGATAAGTATGTCGTTTTTCAAAAAAGTACTCGGTAGTGTAGGAATTGGTGCTGCAAAGGTAGATGCCGTATTGGATCATAACGAACTATCACCAGGTGAAGAACTAACTGGTGTGATTAAGGTGGTCGGCGGCAAAGTGGCGCAAGAGATCAATAAAATAGATCTTGATGTTATGTGTAACTACACTGTTGAGTATGAAGACGATGAAGGTGAAGAAGTCACAGAAGTGCGAGAGCATACCCTGTCACGTTTTCAAATAAAGGAAAAGTTTACGATTGAGCCTGGAGAAGAAAAGCATTTTTCATTTTCGTTTGACCTAGAAGAAGAAACACCAATCACTGTTGGCCACTCAAAAACATGGTTGGAGACGAATTTAGACATTGATATGGCCATTGATAAAACAGACAAAGATTATGTTTTTGTCGTACCAACTGAGTTACAACAAACGGTCATTGATGCGTTACAAGATCTCGGTTTTAAGCTTTATGACGCCGATTGTGAAGGCGTAGACTCGGTATCGTTTTCAAGGTTACCATTCGTACAAGAACTCGAATTTAAGACTATTTCTGGCGACTTTCATGGTAAGTTTGACGAAGTGGAAGTGGTATTTTTAAATCGGGGTTACCAATTAGATGTGATTTTTGAAATCGACAGGAAAGCTCGAGGCTTTTCAGGATTTTTTAAAGAAGCATTTGATTTAGATGAATCTAAGGTACGCTTGGTTGTCACAGAAGATAACCTTGAAGAAGTAGAAGATATAATTTACGACTTGCTAGAAGCTAATGCATAAAACCTTATTACAACCTTAAGCTACGTCTCGCTAGTAAACAAAGCTGTCAGACCTTTTCTATAGAAAGACTTATATCAAGAATGGGGTCTGACATCAAAAACAAACTCAGTCTTTTCTCGCACAATTTATCTATTGCCTGAACGCGAACTCACAGTAAATATAAAGAGGCTCTAAAACAGCGTTTAGGAATGAGAGCCTTAAAAAACCGCTTCCCCTTTATTTTTGTATAAAAAATAATCGCAAAAAAATAAATTAGCAAAATAAATTAGTTAGGCTAAGCTTTTTAGAAAATAAAGGTTTAGAGCACATTTGATCATGAAACGATGATTTGTTGATACTTTGGATATTCATGTAGCGTCTAGTGTGAACTTCCATAGGTGCTATATAGAGGGTGTGCTATATCATGACAAAGAAGTTAAATTTAATGTTAATTTGTTGTTTTATTTCTGTTTTTGTGTTTACAATTAGGCGTATGATATTGTTAGTGAAATAAACTAAGAAACCGTTAAGTTCTAAGGAATTATTTGTAGTTCTGTTGTCGTGTAAACGAGATATGTGATTTCTGCTTGACTCTTAATAAATGTAACTAAATGACTATATGTTGGTTATAAGTACTGGGAGTAGTTAATCAGTGTTTTTCCTTGCTGATTACCCAAGGATGTACAAACTGAAGTTTTGCATAACTTTATTTATTGTACTAATTACATTAGTTGGTTTTTATCAATTATAACCGTATATGTACGGCGTAGGTTGCATCTTGCTGTACTGAACGTTGATGGGCACGGAATGAATACAAATATAGTAGCGTCCTTAGTCGCACTGGCTAAGACTCGTGGCAATGATGTCGCATATCAATATTTCTTCGATGATGAACAACCCTGTAAAACTCTCACTTATGCTCAACTAGATCATAGAGCGAGGTTAATTGCTTCAGGGCTTAAAGTTCACTTTAAAAAAGGCGATAGAGCGCTGCTGCTATATCAATCTGGAGTCGAGTTTATTGAAGCATTTTTTGCGTGCCTTTACGCCGGTGTTATCGCCGTTCCAGCTTATCCTCCTAAAAAAAACCAGAATATTGATAGGCTACGAAACATAATTGAAGATGCAGGCGCGACGGGGGCATTAACGACCCTCAAGATATCTGAAATCGCTGCTCCTTTGTTCGAAACAGAAGCAAGTTTGCAGTCAGTCCCGTTGTACACCACTGATGAACAACTATCACAATCTCACGAACCGATGTCTTGGCAAGATATTAGCATAGAGCCATCTGACTTGGCCTTTTTGCAATATACATCAGGCTCAACAGGCACACCAAAAGGCGTTATGGTCGATCACGCTAACATCATTGATAACGAACAAATGATGAAAGAGGCGTTCGGTCACGACGAACATACTCCGATTGTCAGCTGGTTACCGCACTTTCACGATATGGGGCTTATTTTTGGTATTTTGCACCCGATTTATATTGGCGCAAGTGCTGCGTTGATGAACCCCACCTTCTTTTTGCAAAAGCCTTATCGTTGGCTAAAACTACTAAGCGACACTCAAGGAGTTACATCGAGTGCACCTAACTTTGCTTATGATTTGTGTGTTGACACGATAAAAGATGAAGAGTTGGCAACACTTGATTTATCAAGTTGGCGCAGAGCGTTAAATGGCGCAGAGCCCGTAAGAGCGAGTACGCTTGAGCGTTTTTATCAAAAATTTAAAAGCTGTGGGCTAAAACGAGCTGCAATATCCCCATGCTATGGTATGGCAGAAACAACGTTATTTGTGACGGGCAGTAAATTAGGTGATGGTGCAAAAGTATTAAAACTTGATACGCAGCAATTACAGCAAGGTAAAGCGTCACTGCTAGATCAAAATCAAGATAATGAACCATTTTGTGATTTAAGCGCTGCTAACAATGCATCTACCTATTATGCCGTCTCTTGCGGCACCACATGGCATAACCATAAAATTGCGATTGTTGACGCGCAAAGCAAATTGCAATTGGAAGATGGCTGTGTAGGGGAAATATGGATTAGAGGCGCAAGTGTTGCAAAAGGCTATTGGCAACGCGCTGAACAAACCTTAGAAGTGTTTAATGGTTTTATTGATGCTGATGAGAAACAACCATACTTGCGTTCAGGCGACCTTGGTTTTTTGCATAACGGTGATTTATACGTCACTGGTCGTTGTAAAGATGTACTGATATTCAGAGGGAAAAACCACTATCCACAAGATATAGAACTCAGTGTTAGCCTCTCTCATGATGCCTTGGACAACAATGGCGGAGCCGCATTTTCAGTAACAACAGATAAAGGTGAAGAAGGGCTCGTGGTGGTGCAGCAAGTTAAGCGTACCGCAATCAGAAAACTCGATAGCGATGCCGTGTTTTCTGCAATGACCACAGCTATCATTCAAAACCATGATATTACCCCCTATGAACTGGTACTAATAAAACCTGGTCGCATTTTAAAAACATCCAGTGGCAAAATTCAGCGCCAAGAAAATAAACGTCACTATGAGCAAAACAGCTTCGAAACAATTGCGCGAACTAAGCCGTTACAGGCTTCGACAGAGCCCAAACAAAATAACTACAAGCAAAAAGAGGCTTCCAATCAATTAACTCACTTACAAGAGCGGGTACAGTGTGCACTTAAAGACGTTATTGCCCAAGAGGTTGAAAAGAGCGCAGGCTCACTTGACGTAGATGCAACATTTCAGTCACTTGGTATTGATTCAATGAAGGCTGTACGTGTGTCTGGTGAATTGGTTGAGTTACATGACATTGAACTTGAACCTACGGTGCTCTTTGAATACCCAAGCATTGCTCAGCTGGCTACCTATCTGTGCGAGTTTGAGCAAGTACGGCGCGCTTTTATCGGTTCAAATCAAGAGCGGCAAACAGCACAAGGCGAGACTGAAAATGAGCGTTTATCAACGCACACTATAAACAACAAAGACATTGCGGTGATTGGTATGGCCTGTCGCTACCCTCAAGCAAATGGCTTAGAGGCGTATTGGCAGTTACTGTCACAAATGCAAAGTGCGATTGCAAACGCGAGTGAGTCACGCAAACATTTATGTCCTAAGTTCAATATGCAAAGGTTAGGCGGCTATCTCGAAGACATCGATTGTTTTGACCCTGCAATGTTTTCTTTGTCGCCAACGGAGGCAAAGCACATAGACCCGCAACATAGATTGCTACTTGAAACGGCCTATCATGCGATAGAGTCGGCAGGGCTTTCACCGGTTGAGCTCTATGGTCAAGAGGTCGGGGTATATGTTGGCATTTCTCAAAATGATTATTTTGGCATTTCTAATCAAGTACAAGCAGATAACCCTTATCTGGGCACCGGTACCGCGTTAAGCATTGCAGCAAATAGACTCTCTTATACATTCAATTTTACGGGTCCGAGTTTAGCAATTGATACTGCTTGTTCGTCATCGTTAGTTGCGTTGCACCAGGCAATGCAAGCAATGCGCAGTGGAAAATTGCCGATGGCAATGGCTGCAGGAGTTAACCTTATTTTAAGTGATGAGGTATCTAATGCTTGCCAAAATGCGCAGATGCTTTCGCCTGATGGATTATGCAAAACATTTTCAAATAGTGCGAACGGCTACGTACGAAGCGAGGGCGTTGGCTGTTTACTGCTCAAACCCTTAGCTCAAGCATTAGCAGATAAAGATCCAATTTATGGCGTACTAAAGGGCAGTGCACTTAACCAAGATGGGCGTAGTAATGGCCTAACTGCACCCAATGGTATTGCGCAGCAAAGCGTTATTCGCGCAGCGCTTGACGATGCTCAGCTATCGGCTAAAGAGATTCAGTACGTAGAAGCACATGGCACAGGTACAGAGCTTGGCGATCCAATAGAGGTATCCGCTTTAAACAAAGTGTATCGGGAAAACCAAGTTGGTGCGGAGCCATTAATCGTTGGCTCGGCAAAAGCAAATATTGGCCACCTAGAATCTGGTGCCGGTATTGCTGGAGTAATTAAAACCTTGCTATGTTTTGAGCATCAACAGATCCCTGGGCAGCCTTATTGCGATGAGCTGAACTCGCATATTCCTTGGCATAAAATCGCAATTACGGTTAAAACCAAAACAATCGAGTGGCCAAAAAGTGAAAAAAATATACTTCTAGCAGGGGTTAGCTCATTTGGTTTTGGTGGCACCAATGCTCATGTTATTTGCCAAAGCGCGCCTTCGCGGAGCAGTGAATCTATAGATTTAGAATCACATTGTTTACCTTACATTTTACCGCTGAGTGCAAAAACGTCAGCGTCACTGATTGCCTTAGCAAAAAGTTATGGGAACCAGCTCAAAAACTTTAATTCGGCGCAATTTGATGCGCTGATACTGACTGCTGCACACACTAAACCTTTGAAAAAATCTGTAAAATCAGCTGTATATGCGCAAACTAGAAAGCAGTTGGTTGAGAATCTATTGCATTACAATGAGCATGTTGAAGAACATCAAGTCTCACCCAAAACCGTGTTTTTGTTCACCGGTCAGGGCGCTCAATATGCACAGATGGGAAAAACGCTATATGAAAGCCAAAGCGTGTTCAAAAGTGCCATAGACGAGTGTGATGTTTTATTACGAGATATTTTTGATAAATGCTTAATTGAGGCGTTATATAGCGAAGAAAGTGACCGAATCACTAACCAAACTAAATGGACTCAAGTGGTTATTTTTGCCGTTGAATATGCATTGGCAAAACTATTAGTCAGCTTTGGTGTCAAGCCAGATATGTTGATAGGCCATAGTGTCGGTGAGTATGCTGCTGCATGTATAGCAGGGGTTTTCTCGCTAGAAGATGCTGTAAAACTGATATCTGCGCGTGCACAGCTGATGGCTGGTCTTGAATCTGGTGGTGCTATGGTATCAGCGCGATGTGATGAACAATTGGCTAAAGTGTTGCTTGAACCCTACCAAAGCGAAGCCGCGATCTCCGCCTTCCATGGGTTAAGTGGCGTGGTGTTCTCTGGAAGCTCGCAGGCCATAGAGGCGATTTGTGAACAGTTGAATAGCAAGTCGATTAAATTCAAGGCACTCAATACTGCCAGAGCGTTTCACTCACCACTTATGAAACCGATCCTTGATAAATTTGAGGATGTGGTAAAAAGCGTTTCATTGTCTTCACCTAACTGCGAGTTTATTTCTTCAGTAACAGGAAAACCTGAGCAACAGGCATTGTGCCAGCACAGTTATTGGGTAGAGCAAATAATCCAACCAGTTAAATTTGCACAAGCGCTAAATGCTCTACAACAGTTTGATGAATATTGTGTTGTTGAAATTGGCCCAAAACCCGTGCTTAGCACATTGGTACAAGAGAACCGCCCAAAAGATAACAGTGAATTTATTGCTGTGCTTAATGCCAAAGGCGATGATAAATCACGCTTGTTAGAGGCAATTGCTAAGCTGTTTGAAATCGGCGTGCAGCTTGATTGGCAAGCTATCTATCCGCAAACGGGGTATGTTCGCCAGCCGTTACCTACTTACCCGTTTGCAAAAGAGCGATATTGGATGGGGCGCGATGACTCTTTCGAATCTTTATCAGTCCAACCTGTTGTATCTCAGGACCGTTCAGATGCGATTCGTCAGTTTGTATTACTGACCTTATCTAAGCAGCTGTCTATCCCTACCCATAATATTGATAGTCATCAGCCGTTACTCGAAATGGGGGTTGACTCGCTGATGATCATGCAGGCGGTCAGAACTTACGAGAAAGAATTTAAATTAGAATTCAGCGTTCGACAATTCTACGAGGAGCTTAGCACGGTTGATCGTTTAGTTGATTATATAGAGCGCAATAGTGATTATTTAAGCCAAACAAATCAATGTGATTTGGCTGCGTCTGTACAACAAGAGACTCAACAAAACAACGTGTTACTTGATGAATTAGCATTAGGTGAACAAACAATTGCAGCGATTTGCCGCGAGCAACTTCAAGCCGCTGCAATTGTGACCAATGAACAAGCAAGGCTGAGTGTTGAAGCTGTTACTTCAAGGCAGCTGCAAATGTTACAAGGTTCAGGTGTGAGCACAACTCAAACTGCTAAACCTTTAATTCGACATACCCCCAGCATGGCCCAAGCGAGTGTTACGCAAACACCACAAAAGAGCAGTGTGTTACCCGGATTTCAAGCAAAACACGTTGTGGTGCAAAATGACAATGAGCAAATCAAACAACACCAAATAGATTTAGCCAGTCGCTATTGTGGTAAAACGCAAAGTTCAAAAAATCTAGTTAGCATACACCGTTCACATTTGGCTGATTGCAGAGCTTCTGCGGGCTTTAGGCTTTCGAGCAAAGAAATGCTTTATCCGGTGTTTGCGAAACGTTGTCTGGGTTCACGAATTTGGGATGTTGATGGTAATGAATATATTGATATTACCATGGATTTTGGCGTGAACTTATTTGGTCATAAAAGCGAGTTTATTACCCAATCACTGTACGAACAAATCGATTCTGGGCTGCAATTGGGTCTGGCAAGTCCGCTCGCGTGTGAAGTGGCAGAGCTAATTAGTGAGTTAACGGGCCTTAAGCGAGTAACATTTTGCAACTCAGGTACCGAAGCTGTAATGACAGCGGTGCGGCTAGCACGCACTGTTAACAAGCGAAATAAAATTGTCCAGTTTAAGGGGGCATATCATGGTCATTACGACGGTACTCTTGCTCATCCGACTCCAGATGGCAACCATGTTGAGCCAATGTGTTCAGGGGTACGCCAAGGCGCGATTGAGGATAATATCGTTTTGGATTATGGCTCGGACGAAGCACTTGACGTGATCCGCCAAAATGCCCATTCAATCGCTGCTGTATTAGTAGAGCCAGTACAAAGCCGCCATCCAGAACTCCAGCCTTGGGGCTTTTTGCATGCGCTCAGAGCACTGACCAAAGAACTGGATATTGCTTTAATATTTGACGAGATGATCACCGGTTTTAGAGCCCACCCCGGTGGCGTCCAAGCTTTACTTGGAATTGAAGCTGATATGGCGACCTATGGCAAGATTGTCGGCGGAGGGCTTCCGATTGGCGTGGTTGCAGGTAGCGCAAAATATTTAGACGCCATCGATGGTGGAGATTGGCAATATGGAGATAGCTCTTTCCCAGAAGTAGACACAACCTTTTTTGCCGGTACATTTTGTAAACACCCCTTGGCTATGGCAAGTGCAAAAGCGGTACTGAGTGAAATCAAAAAGCGCGGTGCGCAGTGCCAAGCGAAAATAGCGGACAAAACCAATTATTTAAAAGCCACCTTGAATGAGTTTTTTGCAGCGCACAATGTGCCTATTAGCATAGAGTCTTTTACTTCGCTGTTTCGCTTTAGATTTAATCAAAATCTGGATGTTTTCTTTTATGAAATGCTCAATCGTGGCGTGTTTATTTGGGAAGGACGCAACTGCTTTTTAAGTGATGCGCACACCGACAAAGATGTAGATACAATTATTATGGCTGTCAAAGACAGCGTACTCGCTTTGCAATCCGCAGGATACTTTGGTAACCCTGAGGATAACAATACTGATAACACTGACCCTTTAAACCAAGCACAGCAGCAACTATTAGCGTTAGCGCTTCGCAGCGAACAGGGCGCATTAGCCTATCATTTACAGGGGGTAGTCAAGCTTCAAGGGCAGTTAGATGTTACTCGCTTAGTTGAGGTGGTAACGCAGTTATACGATGTGTTGCCTATTTTGAGTTATGGCGTAGATATTGATAATTTGTGCCACAAGCAACGAACAAGTAGCAACCCCGTTGTTCGTATCGAGAAGTGTTTAAGTAGCGACGACGTAAACGGCAAACTTTCTGAGCTAAGATACGAAGCATTTGATTTTGACGCCCAGCCGCTGATCCGCTTTGTGTTAATTCAATCACCAAACGATTGCTACTACCTGAGCGTGATTGCGCACCATTTGCTTTATGATGGTATGGCAATAACACAACTTATTAATGCAATAGCGTGTGGTTATAATGATGATGAGGGGAAAAATAATCCGCAATTTATCGATTTTACTCACTATAACTGCGCACTGAATGAGTATTGTCAATCGTCTCGTTATGCTCATGACGAGCAATATTGGTTGGCACAGTTACGAGGTATTGAGCCGCTCTCACTTGCAGTTAAAACGAATGCCCCAAGCACACACAATTACGAAGTGGATGGTGTTAAATATGCAATTGCCCATCAGGCGATAGATAATCTTAAAAACCTTGCTAAATCATTGGGAGTTGGACAGTTTGCAACGCAATTGGCCATGTACGTTTTATGGTTAAACAGATTAACGCGGCAAAATACCATCGCGGTGCTTATTCCCGTTTCTTGTCGGCAGTTACTGGCAACAAATTATGATAGTGATGAGTTAGACAGCGGCTTAATCGGCTATTGCACCAATATTTTGCCAATCGTTGTAGATTGTACGCCTCATGCCAATGTAGGCACTTTAGTAAAAGCGGTGCAAACGCAGTTGCTAGATGCATTTGAACATCAATATTACCCATATTCTGCACTGGCAAATCAAGACTTGGACTTACCTACTGTCATGTTCAACATGGATAAGGTCGGTGCGTTACCTGAATTTAAGGGAATAACCGCTAAGAATATTGACACTTTGGCCAAATATAACCAGTTCGAGTTGTCTTGTAATATTACGTGTGTTGGTCAGCAATGGTCATTACAGCTTGAATACAATAAAGGAAAGTTTGATAAAAGCTGGATCGAAAACAATCTACGTCAATTAATAGGGTTGTTTGGCCAACTAAAAGAATCTGATCTGTTAGAGAGCAAAGCGTGCTCATTACTGGATAATCAGGCTTATCAGCAGGTACTGTTATCTGCGTTTCAAAACGCACAAACGCAGACTCTGCAATCGGTGTTTTTAGATGATTTTGCAGATATGGTTAAAAAGTATGGCCAAAAAACTGCAGTAAAATGCGCTGAAACACAGCTGAGTTATAATGATTTAGATAAGCGTATTAATCAAATGGCTCTGTACTTGCGCACCAAGGGGATCGGTGAAGGCCAATTGGTGGCTATTGCTTTACCAAGACGCAACGAGTTACTGATAAACCTACTTGCGGTGCTCAGAATCGGTGCCGCATACTTGCCTTTAGATTTAGCTTATCCCATGCAGCGTATTAAAGATATATTGGAAGATGCACAGGTTTCGTTGCTAATTTGTGATAGCACAACGGATGTTAGTGAGCTAACAGAAACTGTCAGTTGTGATGTGATGAATTTGGACAACGAAGCTGAACAAATCGATATTCAACCAAACACTGAACTTAGTAATTGTGTAACCGCCGAACATACAGCATATGTCATTTATACCTCAGGCTCGACTGGTAAGCCTAAAGGTGTTGAGATCTCTCATGGTGCACTAAGCAACTTGCTGCGGGCTATGCGTGATAAACCAGGAATAACGCGTGATGACAAAATGCTAGCCATTACCACCATCGCTTTTGACATCGCAATGCTTGAGTTATTTTTACCGCTTACTGTGGGTGCGCAAACGATTATCGCGACTGAGCAAATATGTAGTGATCCTGAGGCTATCATTGAGCAGCTGGGTGTACACTCAGTGACGCATATGCAAGCTACACCAACATTGTGGCGCTTGTTGTTAAACACGGATAGTTGCAGTGTAGCGGGCCTTAAAGTGCTATGTGGCGGCGAGCCACTAGACAGAGTGTTAGCACAGAAGATGCTCACTGCTGGCGCTGAGCTTTGGAATATGTATGGTCCAACTGAAACAACGATATGGTCGTCTGTACGGCAAATAGATAATGCCAGCCAGATCACCATTGGTAATGGTATCGCAAGTACAGGGCTATATGTTATGGACGAACATGCTCAGTCTAAATCACTGCCACTACCCATTGGAGTATGGGGGGAGCTATGGATAGCGGGCGATGGTTTGGCGAAAGGTTATCTAAATCGTACAGACTTGACGCAGCAGCGATTTATAGATCATCAATTTGATGAACAACTGTCGCAACGGGTTTATAAAACCGGAGACCGAGCTCGTCGCCTCGCCAATGGAGAGATTGAACTACAAGGTCGCCTTGACCAGCAAATTAAGCTTAATGGTCATCGTATCGAGTTGAATGAGATTGAGTATCACATCTCACAATTACTAGGTACAAGCGATATAAAAGTGCTGGTATTAAGCGAAGCGCAAAACGCGAGTATCTTATGTGCCTATGGGGTGGATAAAGGCAACTTATCATCTAGTTGGGCATTACCTAAACTACGCCAGTCTCTTACAAAATATCTACCAAATTACATGCTTCCTGAGCAGCTTTGTTGGCTTCATGAGTGGCCTAAAACAGCCAATGGTAAATTAGATATTAACGCGCTACCCAAATCGCGAGCAGTGCAATCTTACAAACCAGCACAACTTAGCTCACCCACAACATTAAGTGAAGAAAAGTTATTAAAGTACTTCGAGCAAATTTTGAAGACTTCGCATTTTTGCACGACTCAGAGCTTTTTTGATGGTGGTGGTAACTCGGTATTAGCTATGCAATTGGTGTCAAATATTAATAAAGGGTTTGATATTAGAGTAACCGTTGCCGATGTGTTCGACTACCCAAGTGTCAGTCAGCTTGCGCAGCGAATTGATGACCTCATGCAAGCGAGAGCTGCATCCGGCGCAGTGCCAAAAGTTCAGCAGGTGAGTGACATTATCAGTGGCAGGGATATTGGTGACGCCTTAGCCGATCAATCCATGACGGAGATGGACTTGTAACTATGGATACGATAGCAATAGAAGAATTTTTAGCTGACTTAGATAGTCGTGGTATTTATGTATATCTGCAAGGTGGCAAGCTAAAACTAAGAACAAAACTAGAGAGTGTGCCTCAGGCTTTATTAGCCCAAATTAAGGCTAATAAAGAGCATCTGATAAGTTACATGAGTCAGCACGACGACAAACAAGGGAATTTATCTAGCGCTCAGCAAAGGATCTGGTTTATTTCTCAGTATGAACAGCAGTCATACGCTTATAACATGGCCGGTCTGATTAAGCTTTCTCGTGCTATCTCTGCCAATGCCTTGAACTTTGCAATAAATAGCTTGTTGTCTCGTTACGATATTTTAAGAAGCAACTTCTTTGATAGTGAAAGTGGCGGGATTCAAAAAGTAAACGAAGAATATCAGTTTAGCTTAACTGTACGACCAACTGACCCTAACACCTCAAAAACGAGTTTAATTAAACAACTACATAATGAGCTGACATACTGCTTTGATTTAGCAAATGAGCTGCTCATTAGGGGGACTTTATTTGCAGACGAGTCGGGTGAGCAAGGGCAATGGTTGTATTTGTCGATGCACCATATTGTTGCTGATGGCTGGTCGGTTGGTTTATTTGTTCAAGCCTTGTTAGAAGAATTGAGCGAACGGACTGCTGCCAATGATAACCCCTTGCAATATAGAGATTATGTGTATTGGGAGTCGCAATTTAGACAAACTGACGATTATCAAAAGCAGCTTGCTTATTGGCAAAACCAACTTAGCAGTCTTGAGTTGTTTGAGCTACCAACTTGTCATGCTCGCTCGGCGAGTAAAAATTATGACGGCGACACCATTTATTTTACGGTTGCTAATGATTTGCTGTCACGCTTTGAGCAACGCTGCCAGCACATCGAAATAACACCATTTGTTGGCTTTTTAAGCGTTTTTTATGGTTTATTGTATCGCTATAGTCATAAGCAAGATATCACTTTAGGTGTGCCCGTTTTAAATCGCACTCAAACTGAGTTTGAAGATATGATTGGGTGTTTCATCAACACCTTACCGATGCGAGTTAGGCTTGAACAGTCAGTTACTTTTGCGCAGCTTGCCGCTATGGTTAAGGACATGGCTAAACATGCTTTAGCGAACCAAAATGTTGCACTAGAAGACATTATTTCAACATTGAATTTACCAAAATCGAGCGCACACTCAGCTTTATTTCAAGTACTGTTTAATTACAATGGTGTTGATACAGATAAGCTTTCAGCGCATGGGTTATCTGCTGAACTAGTTCCTCTTGATAACCACAGTGCAAAATTTGATTTAACGCTTAATCTGTCACGAAATGGTTCGGGCTTAACCGCAAATATAGATTACAGCACACAGTTATTTGATAGCGCGTTCATAGAAACGTTTGCGTCTGATTTTATCGCACTTGTAGAAGCATTTTGTGACCAACATCAGCAAAGTATTGCACACGCAAGCTTACCCAGTGTGCAAAAGGCAGATCAGCTTTTAACGCATCAACCTACACAACAACAATTTGTGAGTATTGTTGAGCTAATTACACAGCAAGCTAAAAAACATCCTCAAAAGGTCGCCTTATATGACGACGGTGACAATAAATATAGCTACGCAGAGTTAGACTCACTGAGCGCGCAATTAGCCAGCGGCCTGAGAAATAACAGGCGATATACTGATGATAAAACTGTTGCATTGCTCGTGAATCGCTCTGCGGATAGCTTAGTGGCAATGTTGGGAATAATGCGAGCTGGCCTTGCGTATTTACCGATTGAGCAGGGGACGCCGTTAAAACGCATTTTAGAGGTATTAAATCAAGCTAACAGCACCCATTTGATCACCATTAATTCAGATGTATTGAGTGCCGACGACACAGCAAAACTCACTGATGAATCAATTATGGTGAATGCATACGAAACGCTCATCGCGAACGAAGCATTCATAGGGCCCATAAGTATTGATACTAAACCTGATGATTGTGCCTATGTTATGTTTACTTCCGGGTCTACCGGTGTGCCAAAAGGGGTGATGGTACCGCACAGAGCATTAGCGAGCTATATTCAGGGCGTTGGTGAAGTTATAGAGTTTACCTCTCAGACAAAGTCTGCGGTACTGACGGGTCTTGCTACTGACCTGTGTTTAACAGGTATTTACCCTGTGTTAGCGAATGGCGGAAGTGTTGTATTTCTTGCAGCAAAGCAATCACAGCTTGAGCCGCAATTTATTGTCAATGAGCTACAAAGACAGCAAATAAATTTAGTTAAGATCACACCTTCTTTTGCCAATGAAATATTGCCGTTAGCCATCAAACAGAAATCCTCAACAGTGGTCAAGCAATGGGTTTTAGGCGGCGAGCCTTTGACTGAATCTTTGGTCCAAGCAGTCCGCGATTATTGTCCAGATGCACATATATATAACCACTATGGTCCTACTGAAACATGTATTGGGGTGAGCGCTTATAAGTTGGCGTGGAACAGCGAGAGCAACTGGGGGAGCTATAGCATTGGTAACGGGTTTTCTCATGTTTACTTAAAAGTGCTAAATAGCTATTTACAAAGTGTTCCGGCAGGTAGCGCAGGAGAGCTATTCATCGGTGGTGACAGTGTAGCGTTAGGCTATATCAATGCACCTGAAATCAATGCAGACGCTTTTGTGACAATACAAGGACAGCGCTTTTATCGTACTGGAGACAAGGTGCGATTAAACAATGCGGGGCAACTTGAATATCTTGGCCGCTTGGATAACCAAGTTAAGATACGTGGCTTCAGAGTTGATTTACAAGATATTGAATCTAAGTTAAATGCCTTGGCGCAAGTTAAGTCTGGCGTTGTCATCAGCAAACCTCAAGCAGACTCTGCAGCGCTTGTGGCGTTTGTAGTCCCTGAGCCAAATGGATTGAGTACTGCGCAAATACAACTGCATATAACAGCGGATTTAAAACTATACTTGCCAGAGCCAATGGTGCCAAGTGTGATTGTTGTGTGTGAACAGTTACCTATGCTTGCAAATGGTAAAATTGATCGCAACGCGCTTAGCGTACAACCTCTACAATTGGATAGTGCAAACTTTGTTGAACCTAGCACTGACGTGCAAAGGACGCTAGCAAATATATTTGAGCAGTTAACCGGGCGCACCCGAATTGGTATACACGATGATTTCTTTGCTATCGGTGGACACTCCTTACTGGCGATGAAACTACTCAACAGGGTAAGAGATAGTTTTGAAATATCGCTGTCACTCAAAACAATTTTTGCAAATCCAACGATAGCTGAGCTTGCTGAATGTTTACAGCGCGCACAAATCGACAGTGCCGACAAAAATAGCAATAAGGGTTACAAACAAAATGAAAGTGTGCACTTTGGTACTCACCATCCCTTGTCATTTTCACAGCAAAGACTTTGGTTTATTGATCAATTTCAAGGCCATAGCAGTCAATATAATTTGCAAGGGATATTTAAATTACATGGTGAGCTTGACCGTAATGCGCTAGAAGCCGCGTTCAATAACATCATTGAGCGTCATCGTATTCTAAAGTTCAACTATAAGGTTGAATCAGGTGCTGATGCTCTGCAATTCGAAAATGAGCTAGCAAAATTTTCGTTAGTATTTCACGATTTAACAGCACTTGATGCTCATCATCAAAGTAACCGAATTGAGCAAACGATTGAGTCTGACTATAAGCACAGTTTTGATCTAGAACGAGATTTAATGATTCGCGGGCAGTTGATTCGGTTGCAAAATACAGAGCACGTGTTGATTGTTACTATGCATCATATTGTCTCAGATGGGTGGTCAATCGACATTCTTTGCAAAGAGCTAACGCAATTTTACGCTCAACATATTAGAGGAGAGCTGCCATCATACCAGCAACTGTCAAACAGTTATGTTGACTATGTTTATTGGCAGCGTCATCAATTTCAATCAGCCAACAATACAAACGAACTTGATTACTGGCGTACAAAACTGGCTGGCATTCCTAAAGTACACGACTTGCCGACGGATAGAGCACGACGCAACGAATCGCTCGTTGGTGGAGCGCTATATTGTCAGGCGATGCCTGCCAGTTTAGAAGCTAAATTACGTGAATACATAAAAGCGTCTGGGCATACATTATTTTTGGTATTACAAACCGCATTTGGCGTATGGATGAGCCGTTTATCACAGCAGCAAACAATCGCTTTAGGGACCCCTGTATCTGGTAGAGAAACGAGCGAATTTGAACCACTCATTGGTAATTTTATCAATACGCTGGTGTTGTATAATGAGGTCAACCCAGATAATACCTTTGCACAAGCGCTTTGCTCTTTTAAACAGACGCTTAATGAAGCGTTGCAAAACCAATCTATCCCTTTCGATTTACTCGTTGAGCAGTTAAATGTTGAGCGAAACATTGCCATTCACCCGCTGATACAAATTGTTTTTAGGGTCAATAATCAAATTAACGAGGCGTTACAACTAGAAGGGGTACAGGTTGAACTGCTTGATGCGCCAATTCGCCAAGCTAAGCTCGATTTAGAAGTCAGTGTTATTGATAGTCACGAACAGATAGTTGTAGAGTGGCTGTATGATAACGCGCTGTGGGATCAAAAGAGCATTGAACGCTTTTTTGCACAGTATTGTCATATTATCGAACAGTGTTTAACTCACTCAGATACCCAGTTAGCTAAGCTAGAAGTATGCTCTAAAGTTGAACAAGCGCAGCTGTTGAAGTATGCGCGTTATGTAGAAATTGACGCTGTGCAAGCTCCAAATTGGGTGCATAAATTTAGCTTATTAGCCCAGCAACAGCCCGATCATATTGCTGTTCGAAACAACAATACCTCGCTTACCTACGCTCAGTTGGACATGTTGTCTAACCAACTGGCGCATAGCTTACTAGAAATGGAGTTCTCTGTTCAAAGTCGAATCGGCATTTTGTTGCCAAGCAGTATGCATATGGTGCTCGGTGTTATAGCCATATTAAAAGCGCAGCACGTCTATGTGCCATTGCATATTGACACGCCAGTAGATGGGCTAGCAACTATCGTCGATGATGCAAATATGACGCTCATCTTAGCGCTAAGTTCAGATGCACCTAGATTGATTGAATGTGGTACTGACTTTTTATTGCTTGATGATATTTTTGAGCAACAGGGCAACTTTAGTATCTATCCAGCAACTTACCCTGAAGTGTTCCATACACACAACGCTCATGAGCTACTTTGCTACATCATTTATACATCGGGCTCTACGGGTAAACCAAAAGGCGTGGCTATCACTTACAGCAATCTAAACGCTTATCTGCAACATGCCTGTACACAGTACATAGAGCACACTGAAGAGCTCAAAGAATCCATAGTCAGTACGCCGCTTGCTTTTGACGCTACGGTAACATCGCTTATTCCGATGCTGATCACCGGAGGAACCGTTAACATTCTATCGGACGATGCGTCGCAGCTCTCAGTACTGACAGAGGCGTTATTTCATTCGCCTAACAACGTGTTATTTAAATTAACACCAGCTCATTTACAGGCTATACAAGCACTATCTGACGGTTTATTTAATTATGATTGTAAACATATCGTCGTGGTAGGGGGAGAAGCTCTGCCTGTTTCACTGATCAGCTCCTTAAAAAATAGACTTCCGCAAGTTAGTTGGATAAATGAATATGGACCAACCGAAACGACCGTAGGATCGAGCATTTATACCGTTGAACCGCATTTCTCGCTCCGTGATCTAGAAAAACTGCCTGATATGCCTATTGGTTTACCTATCGAGCAGGTTGGCATGATAGTGGTTGATAAATTTGATCAGCTTGCCCCATTTAACACGCCTGGTGAGCTGCTGATCTGTGGCCCTGTGGTAAGTCCAGGATATATAAATCAAACCCCATTAAATGATAAAAAGTTTGTAGATATCCGCGTACCTTTCAAAGAAGGGACTGTAAAGCAACGCTTCTATCGCACGGGAGATATTGTTAAATGGTACTCGAAGGATGGGATTGTCCCCAGTTACATAAGGTTCTGTGGGCGTTCTGATGATGTAATTAAACTACGTGGTTATCGTATTGATACAGGTTCGCTATGCCATCACATCAGAGCATTTGACGCGATTGTTGATTGCGCAGTAACGATGGATGTGGACGGGGCATTTCTATGTGCTCATTATGTTGTCACGCCACACTCATCATTTGACGTTAAAAAGCTCAAAAAGCACTTGGCAAACAAGTTACCGGCTTACATGGTGCCAAGTAAATTCAACCAAGTTGAATATTTACCTCTGACACCTAACGGCAAAGTTGATTTAACCGCGTTACATACACAGTTTGTTAATGCTGCAGTGCAACCGCCTGCAAAAATGGAGCTTGCCACTTTAACCGCGCTGCAAGCTTATTTGTTGCAGCTTTACAGCGAGATGTTGCAAGCGCCCAATGTGATGTTGGAGGACAGCTTTTTTGAATTAGGTGGCCACTCACTGCTGGCAATTCGCCTCATTAGTCAAATCCGAGCAGACAAAAATTTTGATATCACGTTAGAGCAATTGTTTAAAACCCCAAGTGTTTTGTCTCTTGCCGAGGCTTTAGAACAATGCCCGTTAATTGATGACAGCAATATCATTGTTTCAGTGTCTCGCTCAAAACGCCTCCCTTTGTCTTATGCTCAGCATCGCCTGTGGTTAATAGAGCAAGTTCAGCAAGGCGCTACCCAATATCATATGCCGGCTAGTTTTGAACTTACAGGGGTGCTGAATATCAATGCTTTTCAACAAGCATTAAACGCCGTGATTAGTCGCCATGAAGTATTGAGAACGCATATTTTGCCAGGCAGCAGTGGCGAAGCACCAGAGCAGCTCATAAATGAACGGTTTGACGTGCCGTGTGTCGTTCATGATTTATCGACGAACGATGATGAGGCAATCGCTGACAAAATAGCAAACTTAAAAAAACAAGCGCTTTTAGCTCCGTTCAACTTAACCACCGATGTATTGCTACGCGTGATGATTATTAAATTGTCGGCGCAGCACCATCACATCCACTTTAACATGCATCATATTGCCAGCGATGGTTGGTCAATGGCCATTTTGGTAAGAGAGTTCATTGCTTTTTATCGCCACTTTAATGGTGAAAGTGGTTTTCAATTACCAACCAAATTAAGTCAACCATTACAAATTCAATATGCTGATTTTGCTTATTGGCAACGACAGCTAGCACAGCAAAAAGAGGTAGAAAATTCGCTCAACTATTGGCAAAATCAATTGCAGAACATCCCAAGTTTGCATCAATTGCCTTTGGATAAACCAAGGCCTTCATTACAGCAATTAGAGGGTGAAACGTATACTCAGTATTTGTCACCTAGCATTACGCAGGCTATCCATAAACAGTGTGCTCAGCAAGGGGTAACCCTGTTTATGTGGTTACACAGTGTGTTTTCATTATTGGTGATGCGCTTTAGTCAAACCTCAGATGTATTAATTGGTTCACCAGTTGCGGGTAGAGAACAGTCGGAAGTCTCTGACTTAATTGGTTTTTTTGTTAATACACTGGTAATTAGGGCGCAAACTGAAGGGACGCAGAGCTTTGCCGCATTTTTACAGCAGCAAAAAAATGTAATTGTTGATGCATTTAAACATCAGACTGTGCCTTTTGAGCAACTAGTTGAGCTGTTACAGCCTGAGCGAAACTTAGCCCATCAGCCCTTGTTCCAAATTTTATTTGCTCTGCAAAATAATGAAGTAACTGAGTTTGAACTCCCTGATCTTCAAATAACTCAATTGCCTACACAAGCGCATAACATGAAGTTTGACTTAGAAGTTAATGCCATTGAGCGAGATTCGGGTATTGAACTGCAATGGAATTTTGCAACATCGTTATTCAAACGAACCAGTATCAAACAACTGGCTGACTCGTTCAGCGTAATGATTACGGCGTTACTTGAAACGCCTAGTTTGAACATCGCCACAGTCCCTTTGAACACACCAGAGCAGCAGCTGTATCTTGCAAACCTTTTTGCTCCGAACCAAAGCGATGATGAAAACCGTTGCGATGAGGTGCATTCATTGGTTACGCAACTTAATCAAGTGATGACTCGCTGCGCTGATGATGTGGCAGTGATAACGTCCAGTGGCATGCAGTTAAGTTTCTTTGAATTACAGCAAAGAGCGCTGCAACTGGCCGCGTTGTTAAGGGCTAACAATGTTGAAAAAGGCGATAGGGTAGCGATTTGTTTGCCTGCCTCAAGCGATATGATTGTAGCAGTCATTGCTACGTGGTATGTGGGGGCTGCATATGTGCCAGTTGACCCTAAATTACCAATTGAACGCGCTAATTTTATCATTCAAGATGCACGCGTCAGTTGCTTAGTGACCAATACGCAAACTCAGCAACTTGGTATCGCTGAGTATTGTGAACAGGCTGCAATCGCTGTAGCAAATATAGATGAATTGACACAGCGCAATATAACGGATGTGCTCAGTGCCGAGGTTAAAGTAGCGGCAGATGATCTTGCCTATATTATCTACACATCAGGTACAACAGGACAGCCTAAAGGCGTGGCTATTAGCCATGCAAATATTAGCGTCTATTTAAATCACGCCCAAGCACACTATTTAGGTGAGCGACAAAAAGTATCCGTTTTGAGCACGCCTTTGGCTTTTGATGCTTCGGTGACCAGCATATGGGCACCATTGCTTAGTGGCGTTGCTGTTATGGTACTGCCTGACGATGACACGCTTATAGATACTTTAGCGAGTCAGGTTTTCTCACCAACGTCAGGGTTGTTTAAACTCACGCCCGCACACTTACAAGCGCTGCTAAATTATCTTCCCGCGCAGCCAGTGTTAAGCACCCATGTAATGGTAGTTGGCGGTGAAGCCCTGAGTGTTCAGTTACTAGAGCAGTTCGCTCACGTATTACCCAATTGTTTATGGGTTAACGAATACGGTCCGACAGAGGCGACGGTAGGTACTTGTGTTTACAGCGTTAATAAAGATGATATCCAAAAGCTGATCACCCAAGGAGAGCATAACGTACCTATCGGACGAGCAATAATGAACACGCACCTGTTAGTAGTTGATGAGCATCAACAGCTAGTGCCGCTTGGTGTTTGTGGTGAGCTATATATATCTGGAGCAAACTTAGCGCAGGGTTACTTCGATAATCAGGCACTAACCAAAGACAAATTTGTGTCTATGACCTTACCAGGTAAAAATAGTGCAACTCGTTACTATCGTAGTGGCGATAAAGTTCGTTGGTTAACTGACGAGCAAGGTGAGCCGACGCAATTACAGTTTTACGGCCGCTATGACCATCAAGTGAAGCTCAGGGGCTATCGAATCGAATTAAGTGAAGTGGAGCATCACTTAACTCAGGTGCCACAGGTTGAGCAAGCGGTTGTATTGTTAAACCAACAACAAGAAGCACTTGAAGCATTTGTCGTCCTCAAAGAAGATGGCAACAGTCCAAAAGACAAACCCTACTACGTGTTAAGTCAAGAGCAGCTTGAGCCGTTATTACAGCATGTTGCTAAATTTTTGCCTCATTACATGCAACCGAACAAAGTGATAGCTCTAAATGCTGTGCCGCTTACCATAAATGGCAAAGTCGACACTAAAAAGTTGCAATTAATCAGCAATGAAAGTGAGCTAATTACACAAAAAGTTTCGCCACGTAACGAATTAGAAACCTCGCTCACAGAGATTTTTGCCGCGCTACTTAATGTGCAAAGTGTTGGTATCACAGATAGCTTTTTTGCACTTGGCGGGCATTCTTTATTGGCAACACAATGTGCTTCCATAATTAAAGAGCAGCTCAATATAGACATTCCAGTCAAAGTACTATTTGAACGTCCAACGATTGCAGCGTTGTCACAGTGGTACGCAATCAATCAAGCGGCTGAAAATATTAATCCCCAAGATAGCACCAGTGATACTTCTGAAGAGATGTTTTTATGATGAATGAGCAGACAATACAAATTGAAAACTTAATCGGCGAAGCACTTGCAGCAGGTGTCACTTTGTATGAAAAAAATGGTGGATTGGCGTTCAAACAAACACGTGACTTTCCACCAGAGTTAAAGGCAAAGGTTGTTGCCCATAAAGCTCAGATTATTGAGTATTTTGTTACGCGCAAACAAGCTCAGCAAATGAATCAGGCATACACCAAGGAGCAGTTAAAGCCATATCCAAGACCCGCAAAGATCCCATTAAGCTATGCACAGGAAGGGCTTTGGTTCGTTGAGCAATTACAAGGTGGTGAGCAATATTATATGTCAGCTGTGTTTAAGATGCGGGGATATCTTAAAGTTCAGTTATTTGAGCGAGCAATAGCGCAAGTTGTGCAGCGGCATGAAATACTCAGGACACGCGTTGTCGTTGATCAACAAGGTGTACCACAGCAAATTATTTCACCTGACATATCTGTACCATTTGTTGCTGTTAATATTAGCGAAGGCAAAAGCCATGTTGATTTAGAGCATGCACAAATTAAAGAAAAACTATTGGCTGAAGCGGAACAGTTAATCGAGGGTTTTAAAAAAGAGCCTCTTGATCTTGAACAAGGGCCTTTGTTACGTGTGTTACTCATATGTCTTGATGATGAATATTGGCTTACCTTTAACATGCACCATATCATCTCCGACGGTGCGTCTTTGCTATGTTTGGTTAGTGAGCTTGAAACTCACTACAGCGCACTACTTGAAGATAAGGCTTATGAAGGGCCACCATTACCCATTCAATATGCCGATTACGTGCTGTGGCAAAGGCAAACTTTAAACGACGCATATTTAAATAGCGCAGTAGCGAAGTTACGTAGCAAACTTGCTGATTTGGACCCGATATTATCACTGCCTACGGATAGACCAAGGCCATCGGTACAATCTACGAGTGGACAAATATACCGCCAAATGCTCGATGGTGAACTCGCTCAAACGTTGTTAAAGCAAGTAGCGCAGCATCACGTTACGTCATTCATGTGGGTGCTTAGTTGCTTTATGTTGTTTATTGGTCGTATTAGCCAAAATGAACAAGTCGCACTGGGCACACCTGTTTTGGGCCGTAACCACCCTGAGCTTAACAATTTAATCGGCTTATTTGCCAATACCATAGTGATCCCAGCTTCACTGGATGATGAGAGTCAATTTAGTCATTGGTTAGAGAAACAAAAACACACCATACTCGAGGCATTTGAATATCAAGCTGTGCCGTTTGATAAGTTGGTTGATGCGCTGGGGTGCAAACGCGATTTAAGTCACCATCCGTTGGTTCAGATTTTGTTTACTCTAGAACAAGCCAGCGACAGTCATTTTGTATTACCTAACTTAACCATTGAAGAGGTCAAACCCAAAACTAATCACCAGTGTGCAATTAAGTGTGATTTAGAACTGAATGTGCAGTTATCAGAGCAAGGCATATTACTTAATTGGAAATTTGATGATGCACTGTACGACTTAGACACAATTGTGCACTGGGCAGACAGTTTTGCAGTGTTGTTAGAGCATGTTTGTGTTTATCCAGACACGCCTTGTGTGCACATACCCTTGTTAGACGAACAGCAAACTCTGCAGATATTAAAGCAACCTCAATGCACACAGGTACAGTGGCCGTCAGATACTCATCTTGTTGAGATATTTGAGCGCCAAGTAACGCGTTACCCTGAGCAAATAGCACTCGTAGATGAAAACTCGACGTTAACTTATCAAGCACTTAATTATCGGGCTAATCAATTGGCTCATTTACTCATAGATCATGGAGTAAAGGCAGAGCAGCTTATACCTGTGAGTGTGACACGTAATGTTGATATGGTCGTCACCTTGCTTGCTATTTTAAAAGCGGGCTGTGCGTATGTGCCAATCGACCCTGATTATCCCGCTGACCGTATTGAATACATCATCAAGGATGTTGGTGGGGATGTGTTAATCTGCGACAGCACAAGTGCCGCCGTTTTTGACTTTTTTGGCATGCAGGTGATTAATATTAGCGAGGCTGAAACAAGTAGCATTCATAACGGCAACGCTAACCTGAGAATGCCAATCTCGGGGAAAAATCTGGCCTATATGATTTATACGTCGGGTACGACAGGGCGGCCAAAAGGTGTACAAATTGAGCATCGCCATGTTGTGCGATTACTTTTTACTAATCCCAATTTGTTTGATTTTAATGAACATGACGTATGGACCTTATTTCATTCGTTTTGCTTCGATTTTTCTGTGTGGGAAATGTACGGCGCTTTACTATTTGGTGGCCGACTTGTTGTTGTTAGTAAAGAGGCCTGCAAAGATAGCGAAGCATTTGCAAAATTACTGATTGAGCAAAAAGTCACAGTTTTAAATCAAACCCCTAGCGCGTTTTATGTTCTGCAAGATAACATGCTCAAACTCGATAGGGCGCTGCAAGCGAAAAACCGTATTCGTTATGTTATTTTTGGTGGTGAAGCGCTACAACCTGCTAAATTAAAGCCTTGGGCGCTGCAATTTACTGATAGCAAACTCATTAATATGTACGGCATCACCGAAACAACCGTACATGTTACTTATAAACAAATAACGCATAAAGACATTGAACAAGGTACCAGCAACATAGGTAAGCCAATACCTACCACATCTTGTTATGTGCTTGATAAGCATTTACAGCCTTTGCCCTATGGTGCAATTGGCGAATTATATGTGGGTGGTGAAGGTGTTTGTCGCGGCTATTGGCAAAAAGAAGATCTTAATAAGCAGCGATTTATCACTAATCCATATAGTGAACACGCCAGCAGGCTTTATAAAACTGGCGATCTTGCTCGCTCCCTTTGCAATGGCGAGCTAGTCTATGTAGGTCGAATTGACGACCAAGTAAAAGTACGGGGCTATCGTATTGAGCTTGGTGAAATTGAAAACCAACTTCGCACTCACCCATGGCTTTTAGAAGTCGTTACTTTGCTCAAACAAGATGAAGCACTCGGCTCATCAATTTGTGCATTTGTTGTGTTAGCCAAAGAGGCGCATTTTGAAGATTTAACAGCGCAGATCCAGCACTATCTAAGGCAAACTCTACCGGAGTTTATGTTGCCTACAAGCATAACTTCGGTTGCCAGCATGCCTCTGACAAGTAACGGTAAAGTAGATAAAAAGGCATTATTGGCACTAGCAACATCGACACCTCAGCCACAGCCTTTCAACGCGCCAAATACTGAGTTTGAAAGGCAAATAGCGGATTGCTTTGCTCAAATATTACAATTAGACAGTGTCGGCCGTGACGATCACTTTTTCCGACTAGGTGGGCATTCTTTATTGGCAACACAAGCAATCACTCAGTTGCGTGAAAAAGCCAAATTAAATGTAACACTCAAAGATTTATTCCAACGTCCAGAAGTTAAGTCATTAGCACAAATCGCACAACATAATCACCATTATATCGGACAGACTTCTGAGCAATTGAAATTAACGAGTCGCGAGCATCATGGCGATATACCTTTGTCTTTTGCGCAACAACGTTTGTGGAGCATCGATCAAATTCAACAAGGTAGTCTTGAATATCATATGAGCGCAGCCTTTGAACTGTGTGGGCAGCTAAACATAGATGCGTTTACCCAATCCTGGTATTCGATAGTTGAGCGTCATGAAGTATTAAGAACATGTTTTGTATGTTCAAAACAAGGGCAGCCGTACCAGCAAATCAAACAATCCTATGATGAGCTTGTGAACTATGTTGATGCAAATGAACTGACAAACGAGCAGCAAGAAAGATTGTGGCTAAAAATACTCAGGGACGATAGACAAACGCCATTTAAGCTAAATCAAGATATTATGCTGCGTGTTACCTTACTAAAGCTGGGCGTCGATAAACATAGACTGCTAGTGAATATGCATCATATCGCCAGTGATGCACAGTCTTTGCATATACTCGTTAAAGAGTTTACGCAGTTTTATCAAAGCTACGCGTTTAAGCATGCCTTGCCAGAGGGATTAAGAACGCCGTTGTCTGTTCAATATCGAGATTATGCTATTTGGCAACGCGATGTAATGAACGCAGAAAAGCTGCATGAGCACGCACAATTTTGGCTAAGCCATCTTGATGGTGCACCACCTTTGCACCACTTACCAGTGGATAGTCCGAGAGCCAAACAGCAGATTACTAAAGCAAAGCTGTATCAACTGCAATTTTCCAAGCAGCTTGGTGCGGCTATTCGCGCACATTGCCAACGCTTAGACATAACCTTGTTTACTTGGTTACATACTGCATTTTCGTTAACCGTAGCACGATTTAGTAATAGCCATGATGTGGTTATCGGTGCTCCTTTTTCAGGCAGAAATCATACTCAGTTGGAACATATGATTGGCTTTTTTGTAAATACTTTGCCAATCAGAACCGTGCTCACCGATGATATCAGTTTTGAAAGCTTGTTAGCGCAACAAAAAGATCTGCTTGAAGATATTCATATGCATAAAGAAATGCCTTTTGAGCAGATCATTGAAAGATTAAAACTAACTCGAGACTTGAGCCATCAAAGTGTATTTCAGCTGACGTTTTCACTTAATCCACAGATTGAAAGCGAGTTAAAACTTCCAGGAATACACGCTGAAGCAATTGATGAGCATGCTCTGAATGTGAAGTTTGATATTGAATTAAGTTGTCATGAAGACGATGCACAACTGCGTTTTAACTGGGTATACAACAGTGCCTTGTTTGACGAACAAACTATCGAATCGTTGGCTAGCACGTTTAAAGTATTGGTTGAGCAAGTTATAGAGCAACCAGCCACAGCGGTAAGTACTTTGCCATTGCTCACTAAATGTCAGTCTCAGCAACTAGTTATTCAAGGTCGTCACACTGATGAAGCTTACTCCCGTACGGTATTAGATGAATTTATTGAAATGGCTAGTGCTGATAAAGAGCGTACCGCGCTTATTGACTCAGATACAAATCAACATGTCAGTTATAAATGGCTACATCAGCGTAGTAATGAACTAGCGCAGTATTTAATTGCCAAGGGGGTCAAGCACGAACAATGCATTGTAGTAAGCATGCCTTTTGGTTCAGATCTGATTGTTGCCATGCTTGGTATATTAAAAGCTGGTGGCTGCTATGTACCGGTTGACCCTAATTATCCTCAACATAGAATAAACTTTATTAGCGAAGATTGCAGTGCTGCGTTTGTGATAACGCGCAGTGATCACATTGATAAATTTAACGTGCTTGCTAACGTAGCCTCTCGCATTATATGTATAGATGACTACTATACCGAGCAGGATATAATCAATCATGTTCATAGCGAGCATTGTCTGCCTTTAATAAATTCACAGCAGCTTGCGTACGTGATTTATACATCAGGTACTACAGGCAACCCCAAAGGGGTCATGATCCCACATTGTGGATTAATGAATCTATGCAACTGGCATAACCGCAGCTTTAACGTAAACGATCACAGTGTGGCAAGCCAAACTGCAAATATTGCGTTTGATGCAGCTGCTTGGGAAATTTGGCCCTATCTATGCGCAGGTTCTGCCATTATAACTGTGCCTAAGCCTATATTAAATGCGCCAGATAAACTCGCGCAACTATTTACACATTACAAAGTAACACATTGTTTTCTTGCTACACCAATTGCTGAGGCGATATTGGCAGATGATGCTTTCACTCCTCAATATTTGACTTATTTGTTGGTTGGAGGAGATAAACTTAATCGCATTGATGTGTCTTCACTGCCATTTTCTATCATTAATAACTATGGCCCGACAGAGGCGTCGGTCGTGACCACTTCAGGGGTTGTCACATTATCTAATAAAGTGCCAGATATCGGCGAACCGATAGATAATACTTATTTGTATATTCTTGATAAGAATAAACAACCAGTGCCTGCGGGGATGATAGGTGAGTTATACATCGCAGGGTTGGGTTTGGCTCGCGGGTATTTGAACTTAGCAGAACTTACTCAGAAACGCTTTGTGATGTTAGATACACCTACTGGGCAACATGTTAGGGCCTATCAGTCAGGGGATCTGGTAAGGTTAAATGAAAATGGCAAGATAGCTTATATTTCGCGCCTTGATAATCAAGTTAAATTAAGAGGCTATAGAATCGAGCTTGGAGAGATCGAGCAGGTTCTTTTATCTTGCCTTGAGCTTGACGAATGCGTCGTTCAGCTTTGCTCCTTAGCAAGTGGTGTAAAGCAGCTGGTGGCATTTTTGTGTTTCGATGCAGCCTTGTTTACTAAGGAGCGCGTTGTGCAGGTTGTGCAAAGCCATTTATCAGCCAAGCTACCGGCATACATGCATCCCAGCCACTATATCGCGCTTGAGTCGTTACCATTAACACCTCATGGTAAGGTTGACCATCACGCTTTAAATGACCTGGTCAGTACACTCAACCCGCAAATTCGCGATGAGCTACAAACAGTAGATAAACATCACAATTCTGAGACCCTAGAAGGGAAGCTATTAAACTTATATCACAACGTATTGAATACGAAGCACTTACGGCTCGATGATGACTTCTTTGCGTTTGGTGGGGATTCGATATTAAGTATTCAAATAGCGAGTCGCTCTCGTGCATTAGGCATAGAAATATCTGTGGCTGATGTGTTTAACTACAACACCGTTGGCCGTCTTGCTGAACATATTAAAGGGTCGCAAATAGCGTCTTCTAGTGCCGACGCAGTCTCTTCGCATAGTGGGCCGATTGCCCCTTTACCCATACAAAAGTGGTTTTTTGAACAAGCATTTGAAAAACCAACGCATTGGAATCAGGCGTTACTGTTATCGACGGATAAACTTCTAGGCGTCGGGCATATGCAACTAGCCTTAGATAGCATAATTGAATTACATGATGCGTTGCGTTTGACTGTTAATAGTCACAATGAGTTGGCAGTACAAGCGCGAGTGCACAGCCATGAAATATGGCAAGGATCTGACTTGCGTGAAAGTCGTCAATGGCAGTGTGATTTATTACAAATAGCGAATAAAGCGCAGCAAAGCTTTGAGTTTATCAACAAGCCACTGTTTAGAGTTTGTTTTTTCAAAACTCCCCAAGACGAATCTCATAACAGACTGCTGATTGTTGCGCATCACTTGATCATTGACGGTGTTTCGTGGCGTTTGTTGCTAGAAGACTTTCAGCACGCTTGCGAACGTGCTGTTGATGATCAGCAAATAGTGTTACCAAAACGCACCGCATCACTCTATCAGGTGAGTCAATTTTACTTAGATCTGGCGCAGCAGCAAGATTTTCTGGGGCATTGGCAATCGCTTGTTGAGCGTGGTGCAGATAGTGTCTCTATGTTGCAGTTGCGAAAGCTAACAGATGGAGAAACACCAAAAGCGACAACATATAAGCATGTTTGTTCTGAGCAATTAACCGATGTGTTGGTTCAAGATGCCAATATGGCTTATAACACTTCTGTGCAGGTGCTACTACTTAGTGCATTACAGTGGTGCGCTATGGTGCATTATCAAACGCGTTCACAAATTATTATGCTTGAAGGCCATGGTCGAGAAATGCTCAACAAGGCCGTTAAAGCTGAGCGTTGTATCGGCTGGCTAACAGCCATGTATCCATTTCACCTATTTAGTAATGCAGCCTCTTTACATGAAGTAATTTGCACTGTTAAAGAACAGCTCGCGTATGTGACGGACATTGCCAGTAGCTATGGTGCGCTGCGTTATGGCCATCAATCACAAGATATCCGCCAGTCATTGCATATTAATAGCCAGGATAAAATTTTCTTTAATTATTTAGGGCAGCTAGACAATGCGATAAATAATGACGCTCTGATAGCTGGTGCCAACGAGGAAGTCGGCGCTTTACACAGTGACCGTAATCATCTGTATTATGGCCTACAGATCACCGCAGCCATCAACAATGGCAGGCTCTCGTTTAACTTTGATTACGACGCTAACAGGCTCGATAGTGCAGACATTGAAAAATTAGCAACCCATTTAGAAGAGAGCTTAAAGGCAGTAGTTGCGCATTGCTCGAATACTCAGCTTCGTCAATATACGCCAAGTGATTTTAACTTATTAGCGGGCGTTTCTAGGCTTCAATTAGACAAGCTGATTGCGCCTTATAATCACCAAATTATTGCCGACATTTACCCACTTAGTATGCTGCAAAAAGGCATGTGGCTGGTGAGTCAACGTAATGCATTTAGTAAAGATGTGCCGTATCTAGAGCAAGTTTCTATGGTGTTTGATGGCGCGTTTGACGTTGAAGCGTTCAGTTACGCTTGGCAATGTCTGTTAAAAACGCACAGTATATTAAGAACCGCATTTATCAAGGCAACGGACGAACCTTTACAAGTGGTAATAGAAAGCGTGGAATTACCATTACAAATTGATGATTCCGAGCTGTTTTTACTCAGTGGTATGGCTGAACATGAGTATCTTAAAACGCTAGCAGAGCTTGAGTACAGTGAAGGGATAGACCTAACCGTAGCGCCTTGTATGCGACTGCGGTTGGTGCCGTTATTAGGTAATCGTTATGGGTTCATTTGGACTTATCATCATTTAATAATGGACGGATGGTCACAGCCAACATTATTTGCCAACCTATTGTCCTACTATAGTGCTCGAATAGGTGGTCAAACTGTCAAAATTAAAGAAGATAAATTCAAAGATTACATTGCGTATCTGCAAAAACAAAACGGCAGTGCTGAGCAGGCGTTTTGGCAGAGCTATTTATCGGGTGTTGATGAGCCAACGTTGTTGGTCAAACATATCACCTGTGACCATACGCTAGATGAGCGTAAAGTGGCTCAAATTGATATTGCAATTGACTCGCAATTAAGGTCCCAGCTGAATCAATTTGCTAAAGCACAAGGGTTTACGCTTAATCATATTCTGCAAGGTGTTTGGGGTTATTGGCTGAGTATTTGTTGTGACAGTGATTATGCGCTATTTGGTCAAACCATCTCTGGTAGACCTTCAGATTTGACGGATGTTGAGCAACGTGTTGGGTTATATATAAATACCCAAGCGGTAAAGCTAGATGTTGATATAAATGATAGTGCGTTAGTCTACTTAAATCGGGTTAAACAAAACCATTTACAGCTTGCAACATATTGCCATAGCGCACTGACACAGGTGCACGACTGGAGTAATATTGATAATGGTAGTGAGCTGTTCGATGCATTATATGTGTTTGAAAATTATCCAACAGCACCGCTTGATAACGCCGATGAGGTCCCATTTGAAGTCCAAAGTCAGCAATTTGTAGACCATACACATTACCCACTGACGTTGGTTATTGGAGATTCAGAGCGGTTAACATTAAGTCTTTGCTATGATTTAAGCCTATTTACCCATAAAGTTGTAGAGCAAAGCCTAGAAACATTGTGCCATTTATTGCGTCTATTCGTTACGCAACCTGATGTACCTTTATGTAAGCTACCTTTGTTAGCTGATGAGCAGCTGCATCAAAGCACATTAGACACTTTCAATACGACATTGCTGAGCAATGAAATAGTTAGTTTTGAGCAAACCGACAGCTTAGTGCAGCGCTTTGAGCAAATGGTGGCGTTATACCCAAATAAACCAGCGCTACAGTTTTATAACTCACACGACTGTATAGAAATGAATTACGCGCAATTGAATGAGCGCGCAGAAAAGCTTGCCAGTTACATCCACCAACAGCTTGGGCAATATGCTCAGCAACCCATTATTGCAATTTGTTTAGATAAGCGTTTTGAACTAGTTATCTCGGTTGTAGCTTGCTTGAAGCTTGGCGCTGCTTACTTGGCTATTTCACCACAATTACCTCATGCTCGTCGCCATTACATGGCTGACAATGCAGGTATCGCCGCATTGATAACAATTGACAGAGACTGGCAGGGCAAATTACCGGCAGCCAAGATAATTGATCTAAACACGCTTTCGTCAAATGTTCCTGACTTGCCTATCCCAAATATAGATAGCCGTGGTGACAACCTGTGTTACGTGATCTATACATCAGGCACAACGGGTACTCCTAAAGGAGTGATGGTGGAACAAAGTAGTGTTCTCAATTATGTGGCATTTTTGAGTAAATGTTACGGCATTACGCACACAGATAATTATTTGCAGTTTGCCAGTTGTAGCTTTGATGTGTTTGCAGAAGAAGTATTTTGCTCGCTACTTAATGGCGCCACACTTGTAATGGCAGACACAAATCAATTGTTAACAGCCCGAGGTTTGGCAACAGTTTCTAGCAAATGTTCCCTTACATTAATGAGCTTACCAACGGCATATTGGCACATGTTAGCTAAGGAGCGTGTTGATTTAGGTGCTCAGCTAAGATTGATCACCATAGGGGGGGAGCAGATGCAAACGGGCGCACTGAATGTGTGGCAGCAACATTACGGTGAATCAATTCGCTTAATTAACGCCTACGGCCCAACGGAAGCGACAATATCAGCAACGCTAAAAGATGTGACGCACTTACACAACGAACGATTGTCGATTGGTCTGCCAGTCGCAGGGGCTACACTTGCAATATTTGATAAACATGGACGTGTATTACCTGAGTACATGGTTGGCGAGTTATATATATCGGGTGTTTGTTTAGCCAGAGGGTATTTAGCAGATAAAGCAAAAACAGATAGTGTCTTTATTTACGACAAGGCAAACGGTCAAAGGTGGTATAAAACCGGCGACAGAGTAAGAATAAACGCCAACGCAGAAGTAGAATATTTAGGCCGTTTAGATGAGCAAGTGAAAGTGCGAGGTTATCGTATAGAGCTTGCAGAGATTGAGCGCAATTTGTTACTCAATAAACACATTGCGCAATGTGCAGTGGTGATACGACAAGATAGTAATGGTGCAAATCAATTGGTGGCATTTCTGATAAGCTGTATCGCCAACATAAGTCTTAGCGATGTTCGCCAAGCTTTGTCTGAGCGATTACCCCAATACATGCTACCGGAACACTTCAAATTACTAGATAGTTTACCACTTACAAATAACGGAAAAGTAGATAAAAAGCAGCTCGCAGCTTTAGCACAAAACATTAATAGAAAACAACGACGCTCAGAGAGTGAACATAAAACACCGCTACAACGGGCGCTATCAGCTCGATTAGAAGAGCTACTTAATGTAGAGAATATCAACATGCATGAAGATATCTTTATGCTAGGTGCCCACTCTTTAATTGCGATGCGTTTGATTGGTGAACTTAGTGATGAACTCGATCTCGATTTACCCATAGAGCTGATATTTGAAAATCGAACAATTGCAACGCTTAGTAATGCGTTACAAAAGCGAATTAGACGTACATCAGTGGCCTTAGAGGATAAAGCTGTTTTATGTTTACAAACAGGGCAGCAGGGTTACACACCAATTATTTTAATAGCAGGGGCGGGAGGTCTATTAATGGCATTTCAAAGCTTAGTGCAAGGCCTTGATGAACGTATCCCTGTCTATGGTTTACAGCCAGATAAAATAGTAGATGAAGACAAGACGATTAATTCTGTAACCTTAACGGCCTCGCATTATTTGTCTGAGTTAGAAAAAGCAGGTGTGTGTAACGCGCACATTATTGGACATTCATTTGGTAGTTTTATCGGCTATGAAATAGTTAGGCAGGCAGCGCAAAAAGCGGCCCAGTTTGAATTGTCACTAACCGTAATAGATACGCCATTACCTGTGACTGTACATACGCCAATCAACGATGAACAGTGCAGTCAACTTATGGTGGACAACATCTTAGAGTTCTTCTATATATCATTATCTGACACTCAGCAACAAGACTATAGCGCGCTTAAGCCTGAGCAAAGATTACGCTGGATATTTAAAGTTATAAACGCCGCAGGATATCACTTTTCAATTTCACAGCTCAGCAGGTTTGCCAAAGTGTTTGCTGCGCAGCTGAATGCACCAGTACAGCTTCAGCCTATTGAAGCTACATCCGCCACCGCTGTGATAAAAGCTACTCAGACGAGTCATTTTGAAGGTCAAGATATTAAACCTGATATGGGGTGGAGCATATTATGTGGCGCTGTAGAGACCTATGAAGTTGAAGGTAATCATTTGAGCATACTGCAAAAATCGCATGTAGCGGCGGTTGTGAAGATTTTAGAAAAGAATTACGTTTTGAATTAACAGTTGTAAAATATTTGTTCTACATTGTACACCTTACCTAGCTAAAGGATGGGAAAAAAATGGACCAGTTACTGTCAGTAAAGATGGATACAAATTCAGGGGTTATTGATCATCGGATCCACGACCTTTCATCTGAAAAACAAAGTGGACTAGCATGGATAAAAAATCACATCGATGAGGTTAACCAGTGGGTAAACCAGGACGGGTTTGCCTTGTTGCGGGGTCTTAATATAGTAAGCAGCAATCAATTTAGCAGCATACTAGAAACAATATTTGGAGAGCCTTTGAGTCAGTATATGTACCGCTCTTCACCTCGCACCGCATTGAAAAATAACATTTACACCACCACCGAATATCATTGTGAGCAAGTGATACTTCAGCATAATGAAAATGCTTACTCAAATAAATGGCCAATGAGAATGGGCTTTTTTTGCGTGATCCCCGCAAAAAGTGGCGGTGACACACCACTTGCGGATAGTCGCGAGGTATACAAAAACATTCCCTTGGAAATACGCGAAAAGTTTGAACGGCTAGGAGTGATGTATGTCCGAAACTACGGTGATATAGACTTACCTTGGCAAGAGGTATTTCAAACAGATAGTAAGTGTGAAGTGGAAGCCTATTGCGACGCGAATGAAATTGAATATCAATGGTATGAAAACCGATTACAAACTCGTCAACGTCGTCCGGCTGTAGCGAAACACCCACAAACAGGTGAAAAGGTTTGGTTCAATCAAGCCCACCTTTTTCATGCCTCTAGTATTGACGGGCAAACATCAGATCTGATGCGAACAAGTATTGGCGAAGGTAAGTTACCTCGAAATGCATTTTATGGTGATGGCAGTGTGATAGCAGATGAAGACATACACGTTATAAACCAAGTCTACAAAGATCTGACTTTTTCTTACCCTTGGCAAAGAAACGATATTTTGTTGTTAGATAATATGTTGTTTACCCATGGTCGCCAAGCGTATTCAGGGGTTAGAAAAGTACTTGTCGGCATGGCAAAAATAGTTAGTTGAGTAGTTGTAAAAAAGAGCGCTCATATTCTCGGGCGATAACGTTTTGTTAGTAGTTGTGTGGTTGGCAAATAATAGACATTTGTTGAGGAAATAAACAATGAAATGGCTTTTGCATTCTCGGTTTAAAATTACGATTTTGTGTTTGATAAGCTTAATTTTGGCGTCTTGTTTACAAAAAAAGAGCGTAGCCAAAAATACCACAATTACGGCAAGTCAAATTGAAATGATAGCGACGACAGTAAACGACTACTGCGATAAAAACGTATTTTTCGGAACTATCTATATAACTTCTCAAGATAAAGTAGTGTATCAAGCAAATTGTGGTCCACAGAATATGCAGTATGGTGTTGAAAACACGATTAAATCTAAGTATCGAATTGGCTCCAATACAAAGGCATTTGCTGCTGCAATTTTAATGCGAATGTTGGATGGCAAAGATTTACGACAAGAAACAATTGGCGATCATTTACCTTGGTATCCAAAAAATCAATGCGCTGATGTGTCGTTACATCATTTGCTGACAATGTCCTCAGGCATTGATAATTACAGTGACAATGAGGAGGTCTACGATAACTATGGATGGCGGCCATTTTTATATGACTCGGCTTTAAACTTGAATGGCCCTGAAGACTTTAGTAATCGCTTTTGTACATGTACATCGCAAGATGATAAACCATCGTTTACACCGGGCTCTGAATATCAATATAGCAACTGTAACTATTATCTTATCGGCAATATTATCGAGCAGTTAGCCGCGGGCCAGCAAGGTGATATTTCGCGGGACTTTTGGTTTGCAAATCTACTTAAAGAACATATTTTAGATCCCCTAGCTATGAGCGACAGTGGCTCGTTTAGTCCGATAGGTATCTATAGCGATATGACGACAGGCTATATTTACAATCAAAACCAGTACTTACCATTAGCAAATGGCCGTCCTCCTGCGGTAGGTGGACCCGCACCTTACGAGGATATACTGGTCAATCCTTACAGTAACCCGCTGGTGTTGTATTCAGCCGGTGATATGTATTCAACAGTTGAAGATATGCAAAAGTGGGATCAAGGCTTATACACAACCAAGATCTTAAGTGAAGCACAAAAGTTAGCAGCCTTTGCTCCATACTCAAATACCAATAGCACTGAGTCTTGTGAATACTATGGGTATGGTTGGTTTGTAACTTATATCGACCCAAATCAATATGGGAAAGTTGCCAATTGCCCGCAAAATCCCAATGATACAAACCTCAGGCAATATGAGAAGTTTTTACAATACTCGGGAAGCTATCCGTATTCATGGGTAACCAGCTTTAATCGCTTAATTGAGCGCGACCAAGCGGTAATGGTTTTTAGTAACTATGTAAAAACGGGTACTGAGTCAGATTGTATTTCAAGTGAAATTAGAAACATTATCTTTTACAACGATAAGCACCGCAGTGTTAGCTGCCAAAGTGTGCTTAATGATGCTTAAGAGAGTCGTCAGTCTTTTCGAAAGGGAAATAGAGCAGTTGTATTTCGTTTTCACTTATCTTTGTGTTGTACGCAGGATAAAAGAATTACTTTTTAGCTCATGAAGTTAGAAAGTGAAAAAGGGCAAGTTAGCAACTAAGCTTTAATTAGTGTTTGCATAACTTGATATGTTTAACAACTGTTTAATTCAAAATCATAGAGGAATAAATATGACAGCGACAAAAACGGCGAAGGATGAAAAGGCGAGTGAGGCTAAGACCGAGCAAGATGCAAATCATGTTGAGGTTGAAAATCGCGAAGCCGTCGCACAGCTAATTGTCGATAAGTATACAAAGTGGTCGTTTGGTAGTGGTCTTATCCCAATACCGGCGGTTGACTTAGTAGCTTTGACAGGCATTCAAATAAAAATGATTGGTGAAATCGCGAAAGTGTATGGGCAATCATATAGTGAGAATAAGCTGCGCGGTACTATTTCAGCGGTGATCGGTGGTTCATTTCCACAAACATTAGGCGGGGCAGGCTTAAGCAGCTTTTTGAAGGCCGTTCCAATAATCGGCACTTTAAGCTCACTAGCGTTTATGCCTGTTGTATCAGCAGCATCTTCGCATGCTGTTGGCACAACGTTTATTCGACACTTTGAGCATGGCGGAACTTTGTTAGACCTTAATCTTTCGAGTATTAAGGATGACGTTTCTGAGATTGCAGCAAAGTATAGAAAAGACAAAGACAACGCAGATACACAAGTGAACGCTGCTAGCTAGTAGTAACTTGATAAACCAGCAGAAATCTGCTGGTTTATTTGTTATCTAACCAAAAACTAGGAATGTGATATGTTGGTAATACTATATTTGGCCTTGTGTATTCTGTCGGGCTACTGGGGTCGCAATACATTTGCAGGACCTGTTGGGTTTTTCTTGATCTCTTTAGTTTTTACACCCTTAGCTGGTTTATTGATTTTGTTTTTAGCTAAGCGAAGGGAGCCTGTTGCGGAGGAAGAAGAATAAACTTCTGAGCTTTTATTAATGCTCGCTTAGGTAAACATGGAATTTAAAGCTGCTCACTGTCACTTTCGTATTTGAGCAAAAAAATAATAAAGAAGCGCAAATGGTATTATACGATTTAATAAGTCGAAACATAAAAATAAAGAAACGGAACTTTGTTGCTCTCGGTTGTATTTCAGGTCTAGCTAACGCTTTGGTCCTTGCTTTGATCAATAATGTTGCTGAGAACATCTCTGATATTAATCGAGAGAATCACATTCTCTATTACTTGATTTTATTTAGCTTAACAATTGCTATTTACGGATTTACTCAACAGCGCCTAATGACTAAAGCTGCGAGGACTGTCGAAAAGGCTATCGCAGGACTGCGTGTTGAGTTATTTGAATGTGTACGATATACCGAGTTATCGACACTTGAGAAAATTGGTAAAGAGAGAATATTCAACACCCTTAGTAAAGAGCTACAAACGATTTCTCAATCGGCCCAATTGTTTGTCATTATTGGTCAGTCAATAACTTTAGTATTTTTCACCTCGCTCTATATTGCCTATCACTCGTTTGTGGCGTTTTTGGTTGTTTCGGTATTGATCATGTTAGGGGCGAGTATTCATCGACTTCGTGCTAATGAAATACAGAAAAACATGAAGTTATCATTTGAAAGTGAAAACATGCTTATTCACCGATTGTCTGACCTATTGGATGGTTTTAAGGAAGTTAAGCTCAGTAATCCCAGAGCGGATGACTTAGAAAACGAATTCATCGCCGATTCAACTCGAGCTAAAAATGCCAAAACCACTACACAAACCTTATTTGCAACTGACTTTGTACTGTCTCAAATTACATTTTTTGCGGCCACAGGCGCGATGGTTTTTATTGTCCCTTTGCTTTCAAATGTGTACACCGATGTAGTGATAAAGGTTACAACAGCATCTTTATTTTTAATTGGTCCAATCACCAGTATCGTCGGTGGTATACCCATTTATACCACGGCCAGTGAGGCAGCTAACAACGTCTTAGATCTTGAAAACGAGCTGAAGCTCGCGTCGCAAAAAGCACAAAAACAAGGTGCGAAAGGACCATCAGAAATTGGTACTTTTGAAGAAATTAAACTTGAGGGAGCGTACTATCAACACCATCGCCCTGAAGGAGAAAGACCGTTTTTTGTAGGGCCTGTGGATTTAACCATTAAACCCGGGCAAATCACCTTTGTGACTGGTGGCAATGGGAGTGGTAAAACGACCTTTATCCGCATGCTTACCGGGCTATATGAACTACAAGCGGGGCAAATACTACTTAACGGTAGAGCAATCACAAACAATGAACAAGACTTATATCGTAGCTTGTTTACCGCGGTTTTTTCTGACTTTCATTTATTCAAACAGTTGTATGGGATCCGTGTAGGCTCGCAGCAAGAAATTGATGATTGGTTGGTGTTTTTAGAAATGAATACAAAAGTGAGCGTTGAAAATAGTGAGTTTTCTACAGTTGACTTATCAACTGGTCAGCGAAAACGTCTCGCTCTACTTAGCACTATTTTAGAGAACCGGCCTATTTATATTTTCGATGAGTGGGCGGCGGATCAAGACCCAATTTTTAGACGCAAATTTTACGAACAAGTGTTGCCTAAGTTAAAAGAACGCGGCAATACAGTGATTGCGATTACTCATGATGATGCATATTTCCATTTAGCGGATGTACATTTAAAAATGGTAGAAGGACAATTAATGGAACATAACATGGCAGGCAGTGAGGGGGTTTCCTCATGAATATAATTATCCCACCAGATATAGGGTTATTAGCCCTAGGTGCATTATGTTTGGTGATAATTATCGCCAACATTGTGATGCGCGTATTAAAGCGTTATTACCCTAAACTACGAAACCGGATCATATCTTGGCGCTTTAGGGCTGGCGTGACCTTGTTGATATTATTGTTTTTGATTGTTGCTTTGGTCCCAGTGGTATTTATTAGGGTCGACTCGGGGGAAGTCGGGGTGTTATGGAAAAGACTCGGGGGAGGGACATATTTAGAAAAACCATTTTCCGAAGGTACAGTATTGGTAATGCCGTGGGATAAGCTTGTGATTTATTCTAGTCGCTTTCAAACCGCAAATAGAGAGGTACATGCGATTACCAATCAAGGTTTACGTATCACGCTTGATGTTACCGTGCGTTATCGCCCAGTTGTTAATCATATTCCATTTTTACATCAGCTAGTTGGAAAAGATTATGTCAACGAGATGGTGATACCTGAAGTAAGCTCTGCGGTGCGGGTGATTGTGTCTAATTATACTGCTGAGGAAGTTTACGGTTCTCAGCGTATGGATGTTCAAGCACAACTGCTTGGTAAAGTGCTGAACGAGCTTAAATTACAAGAGCAGACAATCTTAAAAAATGCCTCAGAAGGCATGCAAGGACACGCGTTAGTGAACTTGGATGATGTATTGATCAGAGGTGTCAACGTGCCAGAAAAGGTACATAATGCGATTATATCTAAAGTAAATCAGCACTATTTACAGCAAGAATATGATATGCGTTTAGAGGTTGCAGAAAAAGAAGCACAGCGTAAAGAAACAGAAGCCAGAGGTATTGCTGCGTTTCAGAAAATGGTGAGTGGCGGTATCTCAGAGACTTATTTAAGATGGCGAGGTATAGAAGCGACAATAGAGCTAGCTAAGTCCAATAATGCAAAAGTCGTTGTTATAGGCGGGGGGAAGGACGGTTTACCGCTCATTTTAAATACAGAAAATAGCTTGGGCCCTTCGTTATCAAACGCACCGCAACACAACAAAAAGCAGGCTGATGTTAAAAAGGGAATAGAGAAAAAAAATGACAAAGAGCTAGTTTACCGAAGCCCTACAGCAAGCGCCCATATTCCGCTAGAAGAGGTTTCACAGCCCAAGTAAAATTATATGCCACACAACAGGTGTGGCATATACTTAGTGCGACACGTATCTATTTGTATGTTTTCGCGTTGATTAGAGCTATTCTTTATATTGATACAAAGAACATTTTTTATCTTTTAGGTTAAGGGGTTGAATGAAGCATAGTGTCATTGTGTTGTTATTTTTGTCATGCAACCTGTTTGCTAATGTAGTAAAGCAAGAAAATACACCTTTTGTTATAAGCTATGTGGAGCATAAAGGGATCATTCACTATTATGTGCCATTGTTGGCCAAGGCTTATCGTAAAATCGGAATCGAACCAACGTTTGAATTGATAAACGATAAACGTGCTTTGAAGCTATTAGATCAAGGTGTTATAGATGCAGATACAGCCAAATCATTAGAATTTATTGACTCTTATAAAAATATTATTGTTGTGCCAACACCAATAAGCCAAATAGATGTGGTTCTACTTTGTCAGCCAAAGTTGCAATGTGATTTATCTGTATTCAAAAATTCAAATCGCTCGTTAGGTTTAATCGCGGCAAAAGAGTTTTATACAGAGCTGTTATCCGACAGCACGATTAGCCTAATCGAGTTTTCAAGTTTTGAGACACTTCTTAAAATATTTAGCCAAGATAAAGTCGATTATGCAATTGTTGTATTTGATGATTACACGAAGGATGTATTGGCCAATTACCCAAATCACTTTTTTATACAACAAAAAATTGGCTATCACCTGTTACACAAAAAACACCGCGCTATTGTTGAGCAACTCGATGAAGCGATTAAATCAGTCCGAGCGCAGGGCGGATTTATAAAATCAAATTAAGCGTTTTCGAAATCGACAGCAAAAGTGATACACTACGCGTTATGTCAATTATAAGTGAGATAATGCGTGGAGTGTCGTCTACATTGTGGTGCTTGCTGCATCGCGCCAAGTATCAGTTCTAGCTTTCCTAATCACCCAGAAGGTAAACCTGCGGGCGAGCGTTGTAAAAACCTCACAGATGACAACTTGTGCAAATTATTTGGTAAACCAGAACGCCCCAAAGTGTGCCATGATTTTAAAGCAACCGAATGGGTGTGTGGCAATAGTTCGACCGAGGCTATTGCTATCTTAAATGAACTAGAAACGATGACAAACTAAGTTTCTGTGCTAAAAGGCCAAGCATCGCTTGGCCTTAGATTTTTATTACTGCACTTTGGGTGGGAAGTTTTGCAAAATATCACCTACCGTTTTATTGATTGATGCTTCTCTTTGCTCTGGTGTTTGCTTGTTACGCAATCTACCTTCTTTAGCACCACGCCAAACTAATTGTTTAGATGCATTGTCAATCACATCAATGACCAGTGTGCCAACATCATACTCTCGGGTTGTGGTGTGGGTTTGCACGCCCCAACCCCAGTAATTCCAACGTACGCCATAGCTGGTATTGAGTGTGTCTGCTTCAATTTTACTCTCTACAGAGGCGTGGTAGTTAATTAGCATATCAGCATTAGCCTGTTCGACTAATGCAATACCTTGGCTTGATAAGGTTTGCGCAATTGCAGCGCGAACGCGTTTTTCCATCAACTCATTGATTTGATAGTCACTTGCGCTGGCTTGGAGTTTTGCATCTGGCGCCCAAGCAAAGGTTTTATAATTACCAAACTGAACCGACTTATCATAATCCCAATCAGGCGATGATGAGCACGCGCTGATGAGTAATAGTAGTGCTGTTAATACAATATGTTTGAACATGTTAAGTCTCCTTGGCCCAGCGGATTTTCAACGTCCGCTGGGTATTCTTATCAAACCTTTTAAGATCAGACTGTTTGCGCGGTATTATGTTCCACTTCTATCCAGTCTTTCTCATCTACCCAGTTTTGGCTGCCATTTTTAACGCTACGAATTGGTACTAAATAATCGCAACTAATTTGTGGTTTAACCGATGCAAAAATAGGAACAAACCCAAAACTCAAAGCTGTTTCAATGATGGCTTTTTGGTTTTGTGGGTCAATGTCAGCCGCTTCGTCGATATAAATAGGAATACGATAAAGCGTTTGTTCTTGATCAGAAAGCAAATAGCGAATAAACAACATACCACATAATAACTTAATGGTAATACGAGTACCGTTTGAGCCAGCAGAATCAATTTTATCAAAATGTTCAGTTTCACCAGCTCGGTTAACAACTTCAAAGCGAATATCAAATAAGTCTGTTAGCGTAAGCCCTGCTTTATCGCTGGCTAACTTAATCAAATGATCTTTAGCCTCATTAAGGGCTTTTTCATCACTTGGCTGAGATGATAAAAGGTCAAAGTTATCGCCTTTTTCATAGTTATCTGACGTACTAATAATGGTATCAATACTATCAACAAGCATTTTACGCGGGATAACATTAATCTTAAATGACTGTAAATTTGATATGCGATGCTGACTGATACCTTTGTTAAAGCTATTCATTTCACGGCGAAGCCTATCGAGATCTTCTCGCAACCCTTTTATAGTTGCTGCAACCTCTGTAAGTGCAACGCGCGCTTGACGGTCAACGGCGTCTCGCTCGTTATCAAGATTATGATAAGCGCTGATAAGTTTTGCATATTTACTATTTTCATCAGTTTCATTGTCAAACTTAGTGATGCCCGCGTTATAGATATGCAAATAGGTATTACGGACATTAACTGCCAAGTTTCTTAACTCGTTACACTCTTTATTAAACTGATGCACAACCTCGGCTAAATTGTCGAAATCTAATTTAACGTCCACAGGATAGGGCGTTTGCTTACCTGTGAAGATGTCGAGCGTATGGTCAATTCGCTCTGATTTGACCTGTCGTAACCTGTCGCTTTGACGGGTGAGTAAGTCTTGCTTACTTTTGATGATAGAGCGTCTATCAGAGATAGAGCCTGCGTTGCGTTGAACATCTTGTAAGTATTCGTCAACTTGGTCTCTCTCAGCATTTAGCTGTTCACGCAACAACTCCTGCGCATCGACCGATTGCAACATAGTTTGGTATTGCTCAAAACGTTTCAGCGCTGCTTCTAGACCCATTAACTCATCATATAATACATCTCTTTCTTGCTGCTTTTGTGCCACATTTGCTGCAACTTCACGCTGTTGCTTAAATTCAACTAAAGATTGCTGTAGGGCGTTAAGTTGTGCCTTTAGTTGCTCTTTGTTTTCGCCACTTTGCATTTGCACTGGGCTTAGTTTTTTCAGCTTTATCGTCGCGCCTGGTAGGGTAAGTTCACCCCCTTTAACACTTGCCGATAGTAATTCTAAGAAGCCGCCAAAAGCATCGTCATCGGTAATCGTGATATCACCAAGATTTGTGGTCGCAAATGACAACAAATCAGGATTTAAAATCCGCGATATCTCTTCAACTTCTTTGAGCGATAAATCCTCACGCATACGAGTAAACAAATTGAACTCTAAGTTTTTAAGCTGCAACTTTAAGCTTTTGATTTGTTTTTGTGTTTCGTTAATTCGGTAATCTAAAGTGTGTAAACTCTGACCTTGTGCGCTATTGATTGAAAAAGACAATTGCTCATATTCTTTTTTTAACAGTTGCAGGTTGGTCTTGAGTGTGGCGTGATTCGTTAGTTCAAATTCAGTTTTCAGCGCAGAAAAGTCAGTAAACCACTGTTCAATTTGTGTTTGGCGGCGTTCAATGTCTCTGGACTGTTGCAAGTACAGCTGTTGTTTTTGTTCAAAATCATGCTTTTCTTGCTCAATGTCTCCAAGCTGGGCGCTAAGTTCAGCCAAATGTTCTTGCTGATATTGGTCATAATCAACAAGCGCTACGTCAATTTTTGGCGCGAAGGCGGCTAACTTGCCTTTGATTGTTGCTTCACTATCTAACATGCTTTCAAGCGCAGCAATTGGCTCTTGCATCGACTCAAGGGCATTGAGTTCACGACGAGCTCGATTTACCTTGTCAAATGCGCGCCGCCATACCTCATAAAAATCAACGCGAGAGTTAGACATATGGCGTTCAAACACTCTGAGCATAAAGCGTTTTACATCATTGGCTCCAAGCTTATGCAAGTTTAAAATACGGCGAAAAATCTCTTTATAAATAGCGGCGTCTTGAACATTGTTTAGCGGGATCATTTTTAGATTGACGTCGCCGTCATACGGTGTTGCGCCGCCAGTGAGTAGCGCGTTTAGCTCTTGCGCTTTTAATTCAATTGGTTTTTTACCCTGCGCTTCAAGATGCTTAAAGAGTTTAGTGTACTTAATAATGCTCTTTTGTTGGGTAAAGTCATCTAAGTTCAATTTGCCTGGAAAACAAAAAAATTGATGCGCAAATCCTGCGATTTTTCCAAGCCCTGCAACGCCAATCACAACATCGCCATGGGGAAGGTTAGCCTCTAGCAAGATATACGATTGGTCGGTCGAAAAATAAAATTTACGCGTTTCTTCAAGATCGTGCCCATCCCATTCAGTTAAACGTAAGTCGTTGATTAAGGGAAATTGTAGGGCGTTGATAACCGAGCTCTTACCGGTATTGTTAGGTGCACATATCGAAGCACTTTTATCTAACGGGATGACGCACTTTGCATAACCTGCGGTGTTTAATAGTGCCAGCTTACTTAAGCCATATAACTTACTCATACTTCTTCCTCGAGTTCGTCAAAACTGTCTTCATTTACTTCCATTAATGCGTCGATATATCTGTATATAGGTGCTAGATGCATAAAACCTTGTTCAACTTCTTTTGCTAGGCCTAAGCGAACCATTCGTAGGTACACGTCTTTACGTAAATCAGAGCCAGAGAAAATCTCAAGCTGATCAAACAAATGTTTATTGAGTTGTACTAATGTTTGCATAAGCTCCAAATCAGCGATTTCGTCAAACAGTGCCTTTAGCGGGTCTTTACCTTGGTTTGCATAGTGTTCGATTAAAATAAACACAGTTAATGCTATCGCTCGAGATATTTTGCCCATATTGGGTGTGCTTTCGTCGCTTGCAAGATAATAAAAACCACGTGCATCATGCTGAAGATCATGACCGAGCGCATTAAACAGCGCTTGATAAGCCTCTATATGTTGATCGAGTTGTTGCCATAAAGTAGTGTCTTGCTCACTGATATGATAACCACTGACTAACTTTTTATTGATAGCTTGCAGCTCACTGAGCTCAGATAAATTAATTTGTGTCATTAGGTGTTTCTTGTACTTTGCTTGCATTGAACGGGTATAGCGCGAAGGTATGGTCACAAATGGTTACTTTGCTTCGCTGTGTATCTTGTTGTAATTCAAAATGTCCGTCGCTGATCAGTTTTTGGTATAAAAACAACATTTCATCGGCATCAAGACTAGGGTAGTGTTCGCTTAAAAAGCCCAGCAATGCATGGCGCTGATTGCCCTTACCAGTAAATTGCTTGGTGAATGATGTGCGAACATCGTTATAATCTGGAATATTTGGGCTTTGGTAAGCTGGCACATCGGTATGATCAGGTAATTGATAATCCTCATGCTCGAATTGCGCTAAGCTTGCCATATAGGCAACCATATGTCGTTGTTGACCAAGCGAAAAACGCTGAATATCAGAGACAAAATCTGGCTGCACAGGTGTCAGCATTCTATCAACACCGCGCTTTCTAATTAAGCCCAATACTTTAGCGGCTTGCCTTGTGATCAAGGTGTTGCGTCGTAGCTCTTCACGCAAAGGCATCAGCATATCGGCACTTTTACGCAAGCTTTCACGACCAATGAGGTGCATATCTAAAATTCGGGTGCGTAGCTGTTCTAACATGCGCTTGTCGTTTGCACCGCGGCCAAATAATTCTATGCTTTCAATTTGATTGCTGATCTGTTGTTCTATAACGGCAAAGCATGCATGAAAATCGCCGCGAATATCGACCATTTCGAGCATTGGTTCTATGTATTCATCGAAGGCTTCGATCACCGCTTTATAACGCTTTTGCAGAGAGAGATTACTACTATCGGATTTTGCTTGCTCTACAAGGTTAAAAATTGCGCTTTCGTTATGTTGAAATAATTTCACAATCTTTCTTACGCGTTCATCCATGATACGGCTAAACCGGCGTAATTCACTAAAATCACCCTCATCACCCGCTTGTTGTAATCGGGTTCCTAGACGTTCTAAATCTTTTACAAGTACGGTAATTTCTTCTGCTAAACCAAGATCTTCTTCTTGCAATAAGAAACTAGCAAAATCGGCTATCGCTCGGTTTATTTCTAATTGCGAAGATTTTGCCAGAGGTATAATAATCTCTTGATTTAGCAGACGGTTTGTCTCTTTGAAAATCCGTTCGCTGGTCCACTGTGGGTTTTTATGTTTTATGACGTTTTGAACGTCTTTTAGGCTGAAATCGGTCATTTTAAACCGTTTAAAAAGCAGCTCTAACACACCCCAATGTTCATTGAGTGTGTTCAATACTTTTTTTGCTGGGATCATAACTTTCCAGTTTGTATCAATTTTATGACAAGCAGGGTAAATTAATTACTTGTAGCCGTAGCGAATACATGCAGCAAATGCTATTCTTCGCGCCGATTTACACGTTACCTTCAAACTCTATTAATTTTACTTACAGGTTGTTTACGCAATATGGTTACGCCCATTATCCTTACCCTGATAGCGATTGCGTTCGTGCTTATCGTTATAGAGGATATCATCCATGTAAACAAGGCCAAAACTACCCTTTTTTTTGGTACTTTATGTTGGATTATCGCTTTCATATCTCCGATTCATGGGCAAAGCCCAGAAACTGTACAACATCAACTAGATCATAACATTCTTGAAATTGCCACTCTATGGTTATTCTTAATGGCTGCAATGACATTTGTTGCTTATTTGAATTCCAAGGGGTTTATTCAAAACATCGTTCATCGCGTTATGCCAGCGCAGATAAGTGAACGTAAGCTTATGTTTTTAGTTGGTATATCTGCTTTTGTGTTTTCTTCAATTTCAGATAATATCACAGCAACGCTGATTTCTCTTGCAGTTGTTATGTCTTTGAAATTAGACCCCAAAAAGCTAATTAAGTACGCAACGCTGATTATTTTTAGTGTTAATAGTGGGGGCGTGTCGCTCATTACTGGTGACGTAACGACTCTGATGATCTTTTTAGCTGACAAAGTCACTATTCCTGATTTATTACTTTTGATAGCACCAGCTTTGACGAGCGTTATTGCGCTGGCAGCTATGCTGTCGGTTGGTATGAACAGTACCTTAGAATTTAATAAAGATGAGCAAAGGCGAATAGAGAAAACAGACATTACGATTGCAGTTATCTTTATGTCTACGATCTTCGCAACGCTATTTTTGAGTGTTCAGTACCAAGTACCCCCGCTTTTAACATTTCTGTTTGGCTTATCTTTAATGTTTTTAGTTGCGCAATTTTTAATGCGCAAAAAAGACGTGAACAAAAAAATCATCGACTATATTCGCGAAATTGAATACGACACGTTGCTGTTTTTCGTTGGGGTGTTGTTGCTGGTTGGCGCATTAAAAGAGGTGGGCGTACTCGCCATGTTTACTGATTTATATGTATACATGAGCCCAGAATATGCAAACTACTTAATGGGGTTATTATCTGCTGCTGTAGATAACGTACCGCTTACCGCGGCATTATTAAAAGCAGATATCACGATGACGGCACAACAATGGTTAATGTTTACCTATGCAACTGGCGTGGGCGGCTCTATGTTAGTGATTGGCTCAGCTGCGGGTATTATTGCTATGAGTAAAGTTAAAGCATTGACCTTTATGAGCTACTTAAGAATGTCATTGTATTTATTGATTGCTTATACATTAGGTTATGCTGGCGCATATATATCTGGCCAGTTTATCTAAATATTTTTTAGCCATTTTAGGTAATAAAAACTTGACACCTAGACGGCTAAAAGATACTTTCTATCAGCCCACTAATTAGTTAGTGGGCTTTTATTTTGTTTTGATTCAGGTTTATCAAGGCAAAATATACAGAAGAGGTGCGATGCTTAGGTATTTAACAGTAGGTGACGAAAACCAGTGACTGTTGAAGAGGGAAGTATTCGCCGAGGAGAGTTATGGTACGTCGCCATCACTTTTCGGTTTACGGGGCTGAATCCTCGGAACTGTCACCGTTATTGGTGGAGAGCTTCTGGCAGAGGTCAATTCAACTATCTTTCAGTACCTTTATTGCCAAGTTCTCCTGTTTTTTATGATTGCTATTGAAGCGGTCAAAAGGAGATATCATGAATTCGCAGTACACAGTCGCAAAGTTTGGCGGAACAAGTGTAGCCGATTATCCAGCCATGCATCGCTGTGCTCAGATTATAAATGATGACAGTCAAGTTAGAGTGGTCGTTGTTAGTGCAAGCGCAGGCGTTACAAACCATTTAGTCACGTTGACTCAACAAAAAGCAGATGAAGCACAACGTCAACAGTTAGTGCAAGCTGTTATCGATATTCAAAATGCCATTCTCGCTCAGTTAAGCCTAGATGCTGATCTAGCACAGGGATTTGAGCAAACACTCGTAGAGTTTAAATCGTTAGCCGCGTTGCCCGCCTTGAGTGCGCAACAATGTGATGAAATGCTGAGCTTTGGCGAGCGTCTGTCATCGTATTTATTTACCCAAGTGTTGCGAAATTTAGGCTTAAATGCTGATCGCTTTGATGTGCGTACAGTTTTGAAAACCGACAACCGCTTTGGTAAGGCGTCACCTGATATTGAAGCGACAGCAAAAGCAGCACAACAACGCTTAGTGCCTTTGTTAGATGATAAAGTGCTAGTCACGCAAGGGTTTATTGGCAGTGATGTTTATGGTCAAACAACAACATTAGGAAGAGGTGGCTCAGATTATAGTGCCGCATTGCTTGCTGAAGCGATTCACGCAAAAAGCGTGCATATCTGGACAGATGTTGTCGGCATTTTTAGCACCGATCCTAGATTGTGCGTAAAGGCGTCACCGATTGCGCGTCTGAGCTTTGATGAGGCTGCTGAAATGGCCACGTTCGGTGCAAAAGTGCTACATCCTGCAACAATTCTGCCTGCGAGTCGAAGCGGCATCGCAGTATTTGTCGGTTCAAGTCGCGATCCGCAAGCGGGTGGAACATGGATTGAGCGCGAAAAATCTACAGCGCCTGGAATTAGAGCGGTAACACAGCGTAAAAATCAGATTTTACTGACTCTCAAGAGCCCAGAAATGCTTCTGGCCAGTGGCTTTTTGGCCAGAATATTTACGATATTAAGCGCACATAATATTTCGGTTGATTTGGTTACAACTTCTGAAATCAGTGTGGCAATTACCTTAGATAATGCTCAAAATGCGTCTCGCCCAGAATTGGAGCAAGCGTGTCTTGATGAATTAAGTGAGTTTTGTCATGTTACGGTTGAAAACAACCTCACATTAGTGGCATTGATTGGCTCTGAAATCCAACTCAAGCAGCATGAAATGAATTTAATGAAAGTATTAAGCGAATTTAATATTCGTTTGATTTGCCATGGTGCAAGTAAACACAACCTCTGTTTTTTGGTGGAACAATCCCATTCGGATCATGTTGTGCAGTCTATTCATGAAAAACTGCTAGAGTCTGCATAATATAATCCATATAGTGGCACCTAAAATACATTCTTGGGTGCCACCTAGGGGGATTAATTTACCCTACACATCAAATACGTCTTAAGTTTTCAAGTAACAGAATATCATGGACCTATTTCGTTCGCATTTCTTAACAACTTAAGTATAATCAGCCGTCTAAAACAATAACTAAATTATAAATAATATGGCTCAATTGCGAGATGGTTTTCAAAGCCGACTTGGCTTTGTTCTGGCTGCAGCAGGCGCTGCAGTTGGTCTAGGTAATATATGGGGGTTTCCTACCCAAGCTGCAAATCACGGTGGCGGCGCGTTTTTGCTGGTTTACTTTATTGTTATATTTCTGTTAGCGCTTCCAGCACTATATACAGAGCTCTACTTGGGACACCAAGCGCAATCTAACCCGGTAAACGCACTCAGACAGGCTTGGAAAGAAAAAGCGCCAAAAATAGGTGCAGGGGCTGGTTATTTAGGCTTGCTCGGTGCAATTATTATGCTGAGTTTCTATTCAATCGTTGCAGGTTGGATGCTGGCATTTTCTCTTGAACCACTGAGTCGACTTTTTGGTTTTGAGCAAGCTAGTGAGTTTTTAAAAAGTGACTCTACACTAAGAAACTTCATTTTTACCCCACTCATGTTGCTACTTACAGCCAGTATTATATTAAAAGGGGTTAAGTCGGGTATTGAAACTTGGTCAAGACGACTCATGCCAATGCTACTTTTACTGTTAATCGCGCTTATTGCCTATATCGCCACGCTAGATGGCGCATCAGAAGGTTTTAGCGCTTATTTAGTACCCGACTTTTCTAAAGTGACTGACCCTGACTTGGTGATTGCAGCAATGGGGCAGGCGTTCTTTTCATTATCTTTGGGCGTTGGCTGTATGATGATTTACGGCTCGTACCTCAAGCCAAATGAAAACTTACCCAAACTAACATTGAGCGTTGCTGCTCTGGATACAGGTGTTGCATTTTTAGCTGGTTTGTTAATTGTGCCTGCAATTTTTGTGGCACAGCACAACGGTGTGGAGGTTTTTCAAGATGGTAAGTTGGTCGGTGAGGGACGATTAATATTCGCCGTATTACCCGAGCTGTTTTCAAGTATGGGCGCAATTGGTTTATGGGTTGGGTTAACTTTCTTTGTACTGATGTCAATCGCATCGGTGACATCGACGATTTCTTCAACTGAAATACCAGTATCGTTTTTAGTTGAAAGCCATGGTATGCAACGAAAAGGGGCGACGTGGCTAGTGACTGCAATTGTCTTTAGCGTATCTAGTACCATTATCGTAAATTTTGAATGGTTGTTTGGCTTAGTCATAACACTGCTTACACAATATCAGCTGCCATTAATGGGCTTGTTTTATTTTGTAACTGTTGGATGGATATGGAAGCGAGGTAATCAGTTAAGCCTTGAGTGCAAAGGAGCACATTACTGGTTTGCCCAATATGTTCGTTTTGTTTGTCCAATATTAATGACAGCTGTATTTTTGAATGTCGCTTTTAAATAATATTATTTCTTATATTTAAGGCTCGTTGAAATATGTACGTTATACACTTAGGTGAATTAGTTTAATCCTTGGAAGGTATTGTATCTAAAGGTAAAACCTAGGTTGAGGTGGTAAAGCAATTTATTTATGGTTATCATGACATATTAAAGCTATTCTACATTTAGACTGCTGTTTTATTTTTAAATATTGGATTTATTAGAAGTATGCCGAGTTCATTAAAACATAAGCTGAAGGAAATTATTGGAATTACATCTTGTACGGCGACAATTTTATTTGCCGTGATAGGTATATTTTCCTTAAGTGAATACATAACTTATTATGGTTCCATATTTATATTATGCATGATAATCGGAATGTATAAATATGCATGATTCGATACAAAGTAATAGATTGCTAAATATGGCTCTAAAAGAAAATGCGGTTTGTTTTTTGGAGCCACTTTATGAAGAACGTGTCATCGATAAGCTCAACGCTGCGTTAGATATAATCTTTGCTAACAAAAGTGGCGAAAGGCGCTATGCGGATGCTTTAGAGTTATATCAATCCGGTGTTTTTAATGACATCGTAACACCCAAACTTATCTCATTGATTTTCAGTTTTTTTCCTAACCCTGTTCTATATCACTTTCATTCATATGAAATAACAGGTCAACAAGACAAGCCTCATATCGCAGCTGATAACTTTTTAGATGGATGGCATAGAGACATTGACTGTATATACGACATCAAAACTAAAGGCGTCCAGCATATAACTTTATTTATCTACCTTACTGATGTAAATGACGGAGATGGTGCGTTTGAGATCTGTAATAAAAATTTAGGCTTTTTTTCTAGATTGTTCAAAAACTCAAACTTCTTTCGTGTGACTGGAGAAAAAGGTCATACTTTTTTATTTAATAGAACGGCTTTTCATCGAGCTAGCCCAAATAGAAATTCTAAAAACCGACGTGTTCTTAAGATTTCATTTCAAGACAAAAGCACGGTAATGCCACCATTAAACGTAAATATAAAAAGCCATGAAAAGCGGTTCAAAATACACCAAACTATGGAAAATATAAATAAGTCTGACATCGTAGTCAGGTCCTTATTCGGAGATAAAAATATTTGCAACCATGATGTATCGGCTAAAGTAAAAGAGTTCTATTATAAAGAGGCACTAAATGAATTAGTGCCTGAACATGATGTCCTGTTTAAATGTCCGATGAACTTCTTACAAGAGTTTAGGGCAGTTGCTAAAGATATAGTGTATCTTAAACATTTAGTCTTTTCTCAAATATTAAGATGTATAAAACGCTAGCGTGATATTCTTTTTCTGATTACACAAGCTTTGTGATTCCATTTATTTATGAGAGATGGTTAATCCTCAAACATCCAAGCTACCAACGATTTATGTAATTTAATTTTATGGTCTTCTCGTCAAAGCTTGTTGTTCTTTCATGCCAGCCATCCTCTAAATCATAGCCTTTGTTTACGCTGATTTGGTACAGCTCGTCTGGGGCGCTTTGATATCGTAAGCGACTGAAAATAGATAAGCTATCTGCTCGAGTATTGTGCTGGATTAGCGTATTCCAAGACCACTGGTTGTTAAAAGCGATACTTGCTTTAAAACGCGTGTTGTACATGTTTTCGCTTAAAATATTTTTGCTGTAATAGTGATGATGCCTACTAAGTTGAAGTAAGATATGCTTATTAGGCTTGTAATTAATTTCCGCAAGCACTTGCTGTCGATCACTGTCATAAAATTCGCCTGAACTGAGCGTTATGTTGCCAAAAACACTTTGATCTGTAGGTGTGCGATAATACGCTTCCCACTGGTCAAAACTATAATCCTTAGCCTCAAACCCAATACTTCTCCCCATTGCATAATGCTTCTTTAATCGCTCTTTCCTTGCGATATATTGAAGTTGAAAGATTGATGAGTTTTTCATTTCTATACGCATCGGTCTGATGAGGTACTTTTTGCTCAGCCAGTTGTTGTTTACATCATTACGTTGATAGTAGTGATAGTTAACTTGGTAGTAATTTATATATTCGCTCAGAACTCCAGACTGCGGACGTTCTCTAAAGTGTGATACCAGTTCATAATAATTAATGCCATTTCGGTTTACAAAGCCCAGTGCAGGATTGAAATCTTCCCCCAAATATCGATACTTTGTTCGCAAGTATACTCGGTCATTGGGTAAGGTTATCTGTGCACCATATGCCTTGGTATCTTGCTCAGGGTACATTTTTTGCGTTTGCTGATACCAAGCAAATGCTCTGATCTGTTGATTGTCGAATATATCGTTTGCATAGCGGTAATCAACGCCAAAAAGCCGGTCATTATCTCTGCTATTGGCGCTGCCATCTGTTAACATTGCGCCAAATTGATGCGCTTCACCAATTTGGTGTTTAACTCGCGCAACAGTTAGTTGGGTTTTATCTTCTGGCTGGCCATCTTTTTCTTGGTTTACACTGAGTAAGCCAAAACTTGTATTACCTAACTTACCAGTCAACTTTGTACCCCAATCAATATCTAATACGCCACTTTGTGGCCCTTGACCAATTGTTCTGGAGTAAAATGGCATACCATTGTAGTCATCATTGTTAAAGTCACCAAAGCTAAATACCTGACTATCCTGTAAAAAAAAATCCCGCTTTTCTACAAAAAACTGGTTAAAACGAGTCATATTAATATCTACCTCATCGACATCGGTGCCAGAAAAGTCGGTATTTAGGGTAAGCACGCCAGTGACACTGGGTGTAAATTTATAAAATGCGTCCAAAGAAGGAGTCCACTTTGACTCTTTAGGGTTGTCTTTAAAACTGATGCCTGATTTAAGCTCTATGCCTTTTCCTTGTGAAAGCCCGTGAAGATTTGTTATTTGTGCAACTTGTGGCGCAGTCCAACCTCCATTTTGAGGATCATTAATGTTCCAGTAAATTTGTTTGTATGGCTTGGAGAGTTTATGTCGTAATTGTAGGCCCCAATTGCTTTTGTTAGGGTCAAATGACACCGACTGCATCGGTATGGCCATCTCAACGCTCCATCCTTGCTCTGTGCGTTGGGTTTTTGCATACCATATTGTGCTCCACTGTGCGATATATTGCGTCCCATCAACTAAGCCATCTTCTCTTACACCGGATGGGGTAACATGAAATAAATAGGCATCACGCTTATCAAAGTTTGTGTCTAATGTTATACCAAAGTAGTCTTCATCCCAGATCCTATCACCTTGAGTAAGCACTCTGTCTGTGATTGTCTTTGCTGGTTGAGTGATTTGTGCGGCAATGTATAGATACGATTCATCGTAGGCAATTCTTGCTTTAATGGGGTATAGAGCGTCTTTGCCTAAGTTAGGTCTAAATTCAACAAACTGATCAATAAGCTTTGCACCTTGCCATTCTTGTTCATTCACATAGCCATCAATAATCGGCGATACTTTCAATTTGGTCATACTGAGCGGTGACCTTTTAAACTCGTTATTGGCATGTACCGTGAGTACCGGTAGCAATAAACTAAGGGTTAGGCAGTTAGCGTAGTTCATATTTTTTTCCTGCTTAAAGTAACTTTGCAAAAGAGTGCCTTAGCGGCCAAGGAAAGGCGTGAAAAAGTGGGGAAATTGCGTGACAAAAAGGTGATTATTGAACTTTTACTCTGTAATACATTGATCTTACTCGTTTGTTTTTGCCTAACTGAATTTTTGTAGCCTCCTTACCATTACTTTTATTTGCAAACTGAACTTTTTTTTTTAACTGCCCGTAGACATATAAGGATGTGTTTAAGGAGAGAGACCGCAATGTCTAAGGCGCTTTATTGGTTTACGCATGATTTGCGACTTAATGATAATACGGCTTTAGAAGCGCTTTTGAATCGCCATGACGAAGTTGCTTTTATGTTTGTAATAAACAGCGATTGGTTTAAACCAACAAACTATTTTCAAAAAAGTATGGGCGTACACCGTTGGCAGTTTTTGAAAGGATCTTTAAAAAACTTACATAGTCAACTGAGTAACCACGGCCACCGTTTAATACTGAAATGGGGCAATCCTGTGACTGAGATTATGGACTTTGTTGAACAGCATAAAGTCACACACATAGTCACCTCTGTGCAGTTTGGGTTTTACGAGCAAAAGGAAATAGAATCAGTTAAAGCGCAACTCCCATCAGTGACAGTCAACAGCTATTGTACAAGCACTTTGTTTAGTGAAGAGCAAATTGTTACTGAGCAAACTCCCTTGCAGTCATTTTCGGCCTTTAGAAAGTACGTGGAAAAACAAAATTTTGCCGTAAGAAAACTGAGTTCTAAAGACATTGCTTTATGGCCAAAGTCCATCGATGTACAACCAGTAGAGCACAGCGACAGTGTTAATCATGTTCTTGATAAGGTTGAGCGAGATTTGATTTGCGACGAACCGCTTGCCGAGCTGCAGTTTTTGGGTGGAGAACAAGGCGCACTTTCACATATTTGTGATTACTTCAGCTCCTCAGCGCCGCTAACGTACAAAAAGACTCGTAACGAGCTAGACGGCAAATATAATTCTACCAAGTTTAGTCCGTACCTTGCGATGGGCAACGTATCTCCAAGATATATATGGCATGAGCTTATTAAGTACGAGCAAAGCCGTTGTAAAAATGAGTCAACATATTGGATTGGTTTTGAGTTGTTATGGAGAGAGTACTTTCAGTGGTTACTTAAAAGCCGTGGTAAATCATTTTTTCGATTTCAGGGGGTAGCAAAGAGCAAGCCATTAACCAGTTTTTACGCACATAGGTTTACTCAGTGGTGTAATGGAAAAACAAAGTATCCCTTAGTTAACGCCTGTATCAACCAACTTAACGCAACAGGGTATATGTCTAATCGCGGTAGACAGATAGTTGCGAGCTGTTTGGTTAATGAACTGGGTGTTGATTGGCGTTATGGTGCTGCTTATTTTCAACAGCAACTTATTGATTATGATGTGGCTTCAAACTGGGGGAACTGGCAATACATTGCCGGTGTCGGAGTAGACCCTCAAGGCGGCAGACACTTTAATTTAAGCAAGCAGACTCAACTGTATGATAAAAATGGGGATTTCATAAAGAAATGGCATGGTGAGTATGACGACAAGCATGTCTATGATTTGGTTGATGAAGCAGATTGGCCCAACATATGAATAAAAAATATTTACCTACAAAAACCTGTGCAGTGTGCTTGTTGCCATTTTCTTGGCGAAAAAAATGGCAAAGAGATTGGGATAAAGTCAAATATTGCTCAAAGCGCTGTGCTTGTGCCCGTCACGTTATTAAAAAGGTGGTCGAATGAAAGACAACTATAAAATTTTGAGGTTGGTACTGGGTGATCAACTCAATGCACATCATAGTTGGTTTAAAGATAAAAATGACGATGTGGTTTATGTTATCGCTGAGTTGCATCAAGAAGCATGTTACACCACCCACCACATCCAAAAGGTCTGCGCGTTTTTTTGTGCGATGGAGAACTTTGCGTCTGCACTTAGTACAGCAGCTCATCATGTGTTACATCTAACACTAGATGATACAGTTCACTACCGAACCTTACCTGAGTTATTGTCAGTATTGATTGAGCGTTATGATATTAAACAATTTGAATACCAGCTACCAGATGAATACAGACTAAAAAAGCAATTGGAGGAGTTTTCTAGCAATCTCAAAATTGCTACAAAACCATTTGAGACAGAGCATTTCTATTTAAATGAAAACATGCTCAAGACGGATTTTAAAGCAGGAAAAAGCCATAGAATGGAGGCCTTTTACCGTAAAATGCGCAAGAGATTTAACATTTTAATGCAAGGCGACCAGCCTCTTGGCGGCAAATGGAATTATGACGAACAAAATAGAAATAAGCTCAAGAGTGGTGATCACCCAAAAGTCCCTGAGCCGTTACTGTTTCAAAACGATATATCATTAATCGTTGCACGTATTAAGCGACACAAAATAAAAACAATTGGTCGCATCAATAACAGCTTATTATGGCCTGTAACTCGAACACAAGCTAAAGAGCTTGTAGATTACTTTTGCCAACACTGCCTTGAAAACTTTGGCCGCTTTCAAGATGCGATGAGTTGTGAACTTGACGATGTTTTTGGACAAAAGCAGTGGAGTTTGGTGCACTCTAGGCTCTCTTTTGCTCTAAACAGCAAGATGATCAGTCCTGCTTTTGTCGTCAACAAAGCCATTGATTTTTATTTGAAAAACGACAAGCGTGTGTCGCTTTCGCAAATTGAAGGCTTTGTTAGGCAAATAATAGGTTGGCGAGAGTTTATTCGCGGTATCTACTGGGCTAATATGCCAAATTACGCACAGCTAAATTCTCTATCTGCACATAACCCATTGCCAAGCTGGTTTTGGGATGGCAATACTAAAATGAATTGCCTTAGGTATGCGATTGTTCAGTCACTTGATTTTGCTTATGCGCATCATATTCAAAGATTGATGGTAACTGGCAATTTTTGCTTGTTGGCGGGTATCAACCCAGATGAAGTGGAACAATGGTATTTGGGAATATACATAGACGCACTAGAGTGGGTAGAAATGCCTAACACCCGCGGTATGAGCCAATTTGCTGATGGCGGTATTGTCGGTTCGAAAGCTTATGCAGCGAGCGGGAATTATATAAAAAATATGAGCGATTACTGCGGCAAATGCGATTATGACGTAACGCAAATAGTTGGTGCAAAGGCCTGTCCCTTGAATTCTTTATATTGGCGGTTTATGACTATTCACGAAGCTAAGTTTAGTAATAACCCAAGGCAAAAATTAGTTTATGCCAATTGGCGTAAAAAGGCACAAAGCCATCGGGAAGAAATACTTCAGCAAGCAGAAACTTACTTAATAGAGGTTGAAAACCTCTAAGCGATAGAGTGTAAAGGGCCTTTACACTCATTTACCTCACTTTCAGCAGTTGTTTTAACTAATTTGGCTGACATCCTCTTTTATATTTCATACCATATTGCTTTAAATATAGGAGACTATGAATGGAAGTTTCTACTTGGTTGAGTTTGGCTGCGATATGTATTTTGGGTGCTATGTCACCAGGCCCTAGTCTCGCAGTTGTTCTTAAGCACTCTTTGCATAATAGTGCATTACACGGCATTGTAGCGAGTATGTCTCACGGCGTAGGCGTGGGTTTATATGCCATGATCTCATTGCTGGGCTTGGCTGGATTGATCAATCATTATCCTGCATTATTTCAAGCCATGGTAATAGGCGGTGCAATTTACCTAGCGTACATGGGGATAAAAATTCTAACAAGTACATCTAAAGGCGTAGAGATACGTTCAGAAAAGGCTACAGTAAACTATAAACAAGCGGCGCAAGATGGATTTGCGATAGCATTTTTAAACCCTAAATTAGCGGTGTTTTTCCTCGCTCTTTTTTCGCAGTTTATTGTGCCTGAGAAGCTTGATGGCGCAACAGCGTTTATAATGTGTGCAACGGTATTGGTTATCGATACGGCTTGGTACTTTTTTGTATCAGTACTAAGCGCAAAAGCTAAGCAAAAATTTGATTTACAATCCAAACAAGGGGTCATTGATAAAGCCCTTGGTATTGTATTTTTGTTACTCGCAACACGTGTAATTATAAGCCAATTTGCTTAACTCTTTTAATCTAGGGTTTCACTATAAAGTTCGAATATCGTTTGTTTAAGCGCTGCTAAACCCTCATGTATATTCATAATTTCAAGCGACACCGCGGTGTCGTTTACAACTCTTGAAAGTTCAACTTCAAAAGTTGCCCTTTTACCGTCTAACAATTGCAGTTCCAAGACATCTTGCGTTAAAGCCTCTTTGAGCGTCATAGCCATAAAAGGGTGAGTTCGAATAACGAGTCCTGATAATGATAATGATAAAACAGGGAAGGGCGTACAAATTGATGGGGCCTTTAAAACAATACCAGACAAACGTCGGGTTACCCAGTAACGGTTACTCGACTCAGCATTAAATATATTTGGTAAGTCACAGGAAAAAGTTGCTGAGCCATTGTCCGACGTATGTATATGTGCGGGGAAATAGACGACCTCAGAGTTTATTTTAGCTACAAGTTGAATGTCAGATGCTTGGCTCAAAGTATGTAACCAATGTTTGAGTTGTGAAGCATGGCTCTCTTCTAAGCATATATCAAAGTGGGGCTCGTTTTCATCTTTGAGTACTTGTGAAATAAACTTAGTTTCTTCCTTTGACAATTTCATCATGTAAGGTCCATAAAAACAATACTGGTTAAACAATGCACAACCTGTACCACTTATAGCAAATATAGTGAGTTTAAGATCATTTACAATAATTGGCTATTACAGCTCATTACAGACTTCTAAGATCAAAAATACTCTATAACTTATAGCGGCTTATGACTATATCGGCACAAAGTGCTTATTATTTAGTCTTTATATTAGTCTAATTTACTCAATAATGTATTATTATTGGTAACAGTCACAGTGGTGGGATCTTGAGCATGATATTACTTTGCTATCGTTAGACTCGCGATTAGTGATCCGTTGATAATTTACGCGTAAAGACTTCATGTTCAGCCCTTGAGATGATTTCGTCAAGTCCGCCATTTTGGCTTAACTCTTGAAGCTTGTCGTTTACGCGTTTTATCAACTTTACGTGGTCTTTTCTTATGTAATGATATAAGGGGAGCCTATCAAGGCTTTTTTTATGGGCGACGATATTTGTTATGCCTAAACTCTTAAGTACGACCAAACCATCCATTCTGTTTGTAATAGCAATATCAGCAAGCCCTGCCTGCACTAATTTAAACATTTGCGCCGTATTATCTGTATCAGTGACATTCTCAAAGCCTCTTGTAATGTTTTCAGTATGTTTTACACCTCTTACTTTAACAACCTGATATTTTGCAAGATCCGATGGATTATTGATTTTGATTGAGCTGCCTTTTTTGGTAAAAACCATGGTCTCAAGGAAATAGTAGGGGGTTGGCACTCTCGTAGTTGAGTGGGTCTCGTACCCATAACTATATATACGCATGATTTCTCCATCATTAGACCCTTTTGCTGTAGTGTGCTGGGCTCTTTTTCCGGGTAAAGGGGTAATTACGATGTTTATCCCTAACTGCTGGTATACTTCAGTCAAAACAATGCGACCAACTTCTTGTTCTGTAAGGTAGTTAATTGATGCGAAGTGATATGTTTCACTGTGTAAAGTAAAACTAACAAGGGTAAATAACAACAGTAGATACTTCATAGCTCACTAAAATTTACTTAATTAAACAGTAAGTTGCATGCGCTTAGTATAGCCTATTTGAGCAATACAATGACAATGTAGTTGTATTAAAATGGGACGAACTTATTGGTATGAAGTTTATTTACACAAATTGGAACCTTTTTTTGCCTTAACGTGCCTATTATAAAAGCGTTTATTATTTTGGAGTGTTATGAATGCAAGTGAAATAGCAATACACATTGCCGACACCCTTTGAGGAAGGATATAGGTCTGCATTACGATATACTAATACTGATTAATAAATTACCGGATACGCAACGTCACATCGTGTATTTATTTTACTTTGAGCAGATGACGCTTACAGATATTGGTGCTGTACTTGAGATGGCGATAGGTATGGTGAAGTCTACTTTGCACAGAGCGCGAGCAACGCTTGCACAGTTGGCAAGTGAACAAACAGAGAGTTAGGAGCATTGAAGATGAATATTGATGAGAAAATCAAAGCGAGCTTAACAACAGAGCAGCATCATTTGGATACAATTATGAGCGACGATAGAAGCTTGTTTAATCGCTTATCAGATATCTATCAAGGTAGTATGCGTGTTTGGGTTATTTTGTCGAGTATTGCAGCACTAATTATAACATTTGGCTTCGTATATGCGGGTTATCAGTTTTGTATTGCTACGACTGTCTCATTACAAGTGTTTTGGGGCGTCTGGTTTATTGTTGGCTTGCTGAGTCAAATAGCAATAAAGCTATGGTTGTTTATGGAAATGAACCGAGTTGCACTGCTAAAAGAAATAAAGCGTAGTGAATTAAATATATTATCGGCAATGAGTCAACAGAACTAACTCATTACTCAGTATGAAAGGCGTTGTTTAACAGCGCCCATTCACATTTTAATACATATTACTATTTGCATTAATCAACAAACCTCTTACTATGCTATCGCGCAAAAGAAAAAAGAAAATTTAAATGTCAGTATTACAGTTCGGTGAATTTCAATTCGATCCTGCTTTATCTCGTCTATCAAAAGATCTTACTGTAGTAAATCTTGACCCTCGGCAAATTGCTTTGTTGCAGTACTTTTTAGATAACCCTCATAGAATAATTAACCGTGATGAATTACAGAGTAAAATTTGGAACGGCATTATTGTTACAGATAACGCAATTAATAAGCTGGTTGCTAATTTGCGTAAGGCTTTAGGTGATGATGCCAAAGAGCCTAAATATATTCAGACAGTTCCAAAGCAAGGCTATCGTTTTGTATGTGACGTTACCTTAGTGGAATATCAGGTAAGGTCGACCAGTGCTTCTGGTCAATTATCCCTCCCCAAGTCCAAGCCTGTAAAAAGATGGTTAATCAGCACAGTATTGGTACTAACTTTAACCGCTGTATTTGTAGCAATAGGGTCAATGTCTACTGCGTATCACTATGGAGATACACAAACGTTAAGTCGCTTTCATGGCTCAAAAAATACGCCGGTATTTATCGATGGCACAGAAAACATGCTGTTTATTAACGCCACTCAAAGAGGAAAAACGCTTTGGTTAAGCGATAGTAAAACTGCTGTGCCGTCACAAATAGATATGGGCGACCAAAACATAGAAGAGCTAGTGAGCTACCAAAATGGAGCGCTTCTTTACAGGGGCAATGGTCCCGAATGTGGTTGGTTCAGCACTACCTACGATAAAAACAATATTAGGCTATCAGATGATAAAAAACAGTTTTCTTCGTGTGCTGAGCTAACAATACATAGCTCACAATTTGCTGCGCGTAGCCAAACACTTTATGTTTTGGGTCACCCTAAAAGGTATGAGCATGACAGTAAGTTGTATAAAGCTCAAGAGGGGGAGCCGCTGCAAAGCGTTTATATTGAGCTGGGTAGTCAATGGCGTATGGCGTCCCTTGATATACATCCAACAAAGGACCAACTCCTTATCACTGCTCATTCACTCGCTGGCAAAACAGGCGTCTTTGCCTACCAAGCTGCCACGGGTAATGTAGAGCAAATAAAAGAATTGACTACAATTGTTGAACATGCGATTTGGGACCAAAACGCTCAAGGCATTTTGTATATTACACCTGCGCCAAATAGTCGATTGATGTATCAATCATTACAAAGTGACAGCGAAACTTTAATTGCGAACGTTAATGAGAGACTATGCTGTAACACTGTGCGTCATCCAAATGGTGTAGATTATGTGTTTGTCAGTAGCGATAAAAATATTGATATAAAGTGGTTATCAACCAATTATGTATTAGATAACAGTAGTGTTATTGACAGAGAGCCATTATTTGCCCATAACAAAGCGGGGCACTACTTTTTATCAAATCGCTCAGGTCATACACAAGTGTATTATCAAGCACCTAATGAATCAGCAAGACTGGTGACGGAATTAGCGCACAACTTTAGAATTAAATCTATGGCGCTGTCAGATGACGATGCATTTTTACTTTTGCGAGGTTTACATCGCCTATGGTTAGTGCCGACACAACAAGAATCACAAATTAAAGATACTTTTATAGACGGATATATACACGGTCAACAATGGCTCACCAAAACTCTGTTTGCTATCACAATTAAACAGCAGGACCAAAAACAAGTTTGGATAATGAACACCGACATGCAAAAAGTCGCGCAGCTAAACAGCGAATTTTCATATGTTCTAGCCGATCCTAAGCATCCTGATGTACATTACTATGTGGATAAAGAAAACACCTTATATCGCGCACTTCCCGAGCAAATTCTCGTCAACGTTAGCGCTGAACAACTGTCACTGATAGGAGATTTACCCGAGTTTTCTAGACTGTTGGTAGAAGATAATACGCTCTATGTTGTAAGCCGTTATGGAGAGACATTAAGCACGTATAAAATAGCTGATACTTTGCAGCCGCTTGCCAAACAACCGTTAAATGCCTACTTAGGATTTGATGTAAAAGATGGCCAAATTATCTATGCGGGTAAAACGCACTACCGTAGTGAAGTATATAGAACAATAGCAACCGAGTAGGGTGCTACTTATATAATAGTTCTTTGTAACCTGACCTTTGCTCTGAAGTGTTAGTTTATCTTTGTGTAATTATTTGTAATTTCAGAACAGTTCCATAAATAGGTTTATTTGGGTTAGACTGTCACTACGTTTGCTGTAATTGTGTTGAAGGCCGTGTTTAATAAAGTTTATCAAACATGTAAATACCTTGTCGTAATGACCTTATTTTTTAGTGTGAGTTTGTCTGCTAACGAAACTTGGCAGGAATTAGAAAAACAGTTGAAGCAGGAGCTAAATCACGATTCAAACACCTCTTTGATACATGCGCAAAACTTACTTAAAGACCCGCAGTACAGTTTTAAGAACAACAGAGACGCGTGGTTCACATTTAATCTTTATCTTACCTTCTCACAAATCAACCTAGGCCAATTCGACGAAGCAAAAGAAAACGCACAAATGCTGTATAAACAGAATGATGCTGAGCATTTTCCGGTGCAAAGGGCTGAATCGGCGTTATTAATTGCTATGATCGCGGACCGGCAAAGTAATGTAAATCTTAGCAAAACCATGGCCAAAGAAGGCTTACAGTTGCTTGGCGACGATAAATCTAAACATGCAATGTTAAGCGCTGACCTGTATTCACTATTAAGTGGTAGTTATAGAGATCAAGCAGACTATGATCAAGCTATCGCCTATGCAAAGCTAGCTTTGGAATATAGTAAAGGCGATAAATCTAAATTGGCGACAATGCACAATCAGATTGGTGTATTGTATGACTATACTGGCAACCTCGAACTTGCGCTTAAGCATCATGAAGAGTCACTGATTATTCGTAAAGAGAATGACAATCAGCAAGGAATATCAGATTCTCTTTACAACATAGGCGAGATTTATAGGGATATGAAGCAATATCCAAGTGCTTTATCACACTTCAAACAGGCTTTACAGGTTGACCAATCATTAGGCAACCCTTATCACATAGCTAATAGCCACGGTAAATTAGGCCAAGTATATACCTCTACCAACGAACTTGAACTAGCCAAAGAACATATACAAAAAGGACTTGAGCTAACGCGTAAGATGCACTCGAATAGTGACACAAGCTGGCAGTTGAGCAATATGGCACATGTTTTCATGGCAGAAGGCAACCTTGAACAAGCCAAGCAGGTATCAGATGAAGCTTTGCAGCTAGCCTTAGAAACAAACGCTAAACGCACTGAACATACTGTTCGTATGACACTGTTGGACATTGCGATGAAGCAGCATGATGTAGCAGAAGCACAAAAGCAAATATCGATTTTACTGGCTATGAAAAACATAGGCTTACAGTATGAGCAAGAATTACATAAAACTAGGGCGCAGTTATACGAAGAGTCCGGTGATATTGGTGCGGCGTATCAAGCGACTAAAGACTACCTTCACGCTCGACAAAGACTTTATGAGTATTTGGAAAAGAAACAGACACAAAGATTAAAACAAAATGTAGAAGTGATCCGCCAAGAGCAAGCGCTTAACTTACTGCAAAAAGAAAAAGAGCTACAACAATTCCAATTGGATAATTTGAAATTGCAAAGGGGTGTTGCACTGCTAATTATGTTGTTGGTTGTTGGCGTGTTATTGATGATCTACTTTAGACAGATGGCCAAACAGCGTATGGCAAGTTTAAAAGCACATATGTTAGCCAATAGCTTAGAAGAGAAAAACCAACTGCTGTCTGATGTTGCCCATGAGCTAAGAACTCCACTTACAGCCTTGAAACTCTCTATAGAGTTACTAGAACACAATATTGAGCCCGATATAGATAAAGCCTATGCCAAAGTTCACGGCAAAATATCGCAGTTAGATAATCTGATAAGAGATATTTACCATTCTGCGCAATACGATAATAACGTCATGCAGTTATCTAAAGAAAGTTGTGATCTCAATGAACTAATTGATGATGTGGTGGGGGATTTCGAAGGCCAATTTAAGCAAAAGCACCAAGCATTATTGGTACATAAGCCGACATCGCCTCTTATGTGCAATGTGGACCCTGAGCGCTTTAAGCAAATAATAATAAACTTGCTAAATAATAGCTTGGCTTACACTTACGAGCACGGGCAGACGCAAGTTTCATTAGAGTCAATTACGAGTAGCAATAAACAGAGTGTAAAGCTAATCGTATCCGACTCTGAGCCGGGGCTTGAAGAGCCTGAATTAGAAAAAGTGTTTGATAGATTGTATCGCGTAGAGTCATCGCGAACGCGAGATTTGGGCGGCTCAGGATTGGGGTTGGCCATTTGTAAGCAAATCGTGCTCGCACATGGTGGAAGCATTTACGCAAAACAAAGTAAATTAGGTGGGGTAGAGTTTACGGTAACGTTTAATAACTTATAACCAGTTCATTAAATGAGCAGAGGTTGTTTTCAATTTTTACTCATTGTGAGTAGAGGCTTTCATTGGCGTTTCTAACAATCAGAGACCGTCAATATGACTAACTTAAGTGATGCAAAAGCCTATGCCCTGAAATCTGGTCGTTTACAAAAAGGTGCTGGACTTTGTTCATCAATAAAAAATCTGCAGTGGTAAAAGGTTGCTATGCGCTCACCGAACCTGGAATGGTTACTTTTGATGTGAAAACATAAAAGTAACTAGCTTTACACGTCCATTTTTTGATAATTTAATAATGGCTGTCTAGGTTATTCGTTCATTGCCACTATGACACAATTTGGCGAAGTGGCCGGGGAGTCCCTATCATTCGTTAGCTATTTAATTAATCTCACATGGAAGTATCATGATTAAAGCATTATTACTCTCAATTTCATTGTTTTCTGTTGCCTCATCAGCGAAGAACTTAGTTCTAATTGAAAATGTCACTATCATTTCACCTCACTTGCAAGCCCCAAAAGTGCAGATGAATATATTAATAAGTGATGGACGAATTACCGAAATAACTAGCAAAAAGATTACATCCTACGATCATAAAATAAATGGTATGGGCAAATTTTTAACGCCAGGTCTTATGGATAGTCATGCGCATGTATCATCAATCCCTGGTATGGGGTTTGGTGTTGAACCCGTAGCGATTAAACATCCGAAACTCGTAAAAGCTTATTTTGAACAACAACCAAGAAGCTTTTTATATCATGGGGTCACTCAAATACTTGATCCGAATCCGGGAGTGAGTTTCAATTATTTTACTTCCGCGTCTCTTCGTCCGGATTATTTTCGCTGTGAAGTACTAACATCAAAAAATACCTTTCCATATGTAGAGAAAAGAGACGATCTATCAAGATCAATGTTTACGTATCTAATTGATGAAAATGCACAAGCAACCGAAGAAAATTCTGTAGAAAGATTAATTGCTAAGATTGCCCATTCAGGTGCTTCATGTATAAAGCTTTATTTTGAAGACGGTTATGGTAATGCTAACCAATGGGCAACACTTTCAACTAACACGCTAAAACGTATCAAGCTATCTGCTAAAAAATCTAATTTACTCATAGTAGCCCATGCGAATGCCTTAGATATGCAGCAATTAGCACTTGGTGCAGGTGTTGATGTTATCGCTCATGGCATGTGGAATTGGGGACAATATAATCGCGAGAAAAATATTCCTAAGGAGATATCTAACACTCTAGATATAATGATTAATGACGAAGTAGGCTATATGCCTACACAAAGAGTGATTGCTGGTTTAGGTGAAGTAATGCTTCCTACTATTACTAATTCCCCTGAGTTTTCATCTATTACACCTAAGTCACTTATAGATTGGTATAGAACAACGGAAGCGCAGTGGTTCAAAGAAGAGCTTCGAATTGGCTTTGATGGAATGCCTGATCAATCAATTTCAGATGCATTTTTATATGGGCGAATAGGAAAAGGGAATAAAATCATTCAATATCTAAGAGGTTCTAACCATCCTATTTTATTGGCTTCGGACTTCCCCGGAAGCCCTAGTTTTGCCAATCAACCTGGGCTGACAACCTACCAAGAAATGAAAGCGATGATTACCGCAGGGCTATCGCCCGAAGAAGTGCTGGCGGCCGCAACCATTAATAATTCTAAACAATTCAAAATTGATGATGATTACGGTACAGTCGAAGTTGGCAAAATTGCTAACCTTCTGTTGCTTAAAGCAAACCCCTTAGACTCTATAGAATCTTGGAACAGTATAGAAACGATTATTCTGCATGGAAAACCGATAGCTAGAGAAAGTTTGGTGGTCAATAAATAGCGAACAAAAAACTAAACAAGAACAAAAGCAGTTGGTTAGGTTTTGCTTCATATTTTAACCAACAATTTCTGTCCGCTTAAGTGGCCGTTAAAATTCGTCTAATTTACTCGCAATGCTTGAACGACTTTGAATAGCACGTTCGCGCCTGTCAGATTTGATTAGAGCCCTGTTTTCGAATCTGACAAGTTATTCACATTGTATGTTGATATCAAGCTATAATTTTTATTTTAATCAGTCAGTTATCAAGTGGGTCGCGCAAATTTTATTGCCCGCGGGGTCACGTAGATAAGCCAAGTATAGCTTTCTTCCTAATCTCTCTCTAAGACCAGGGGGCTCTTCGCAACTCGTACCACCATTAGTAATTCCAGCAGCATGCCACGCCTCAACCAGCTCGGGACTCTCAACTTTGAAGCCGATTGTCATGCCATTACCATGAGATGCTGATCCACCATTAATAGGCAAAGTGAGTCCTAAAATGCCCTGAGAGTTTACATATAAACATCGGCCATATTCGTCTATTTCGCCCGCTGGATAACCCAGCACGGCTAAAATGGCATCATAAAACTGTTTTGATTGGGCAATGTCTTTGGCCCCTAGCATAATGTGGCTAAACATAATTTTCCTTTTCGTTATCTTCCAACAGCTTTAATTTGCTATATTTTAAAGGTGTTGTCGAGCAGTTGAGGTCGATTTGCATCAAAATTTAGTTAGGAAATTTTTCTTATGAGTGCACTTGCCAGTTATAAACAATCGGTATTAATTGTGAGCTGTGCACTTTACTTGGTATCGCTGTGCTTACCCGCATTACATTTTGCTGAGCAAGCGTCTTTGGCTGGCTATTCACTGTTGCTATGGGGGTGGTGGGGGGTTGTTACATTAGATCCCGCTTGGTTTGCTAACCCACTGTTTATTATCGCCTTGGTCCATTGTTATTTAAAAGGCTATAAGCGTGCTGCGATATATTCAGGTGGGGCACTAGTATTAGCGCTGAGTTCGTTTAAAGCTAAGCAATGGTTTTTTAACGAAGGAGGTGGGACGCCCATAACAGGATTGGGGGTAGGGTTTTATATATGGATAGTTGCGATTATTGTCTTGCTAACTTTTAACCTTGTATTGGCGCGACAAGCACACAAAAAAGCTGACCATCCACGCTAACAGAGGCCAGCTGACGCTAGGCGCTTATTTTACAATCGATTCTGATAACTGCAGTGGTTCGCCATCCACATCTAACCTTGCTTGTATCTCAATGACACCTTCGCTCAACTGAACAAAGTTTGAGATATCTGCAAACCAAAACTTTTGTTCGTATGGCTTAATAGTGACCTGTGTTGTCCACAGTTTTCGGCTTTGTTCGGGGTGCTTAAATGAATAGAAATTTACCGACAATGTGCCACTCGTCTCGCCTGAGTAAGGGCCAGACATAGTGATAGTCAACCCATCTTCGCTTTTTACTGCCATCTGCACTCCATCAAAGGAATCATCATAGCGTGGCGAAGGGTGAGCTTGAGGTTCTTTGTGTTTTATTAACGGTTGCCATTGTGTTTGTAAGATATCTAACTGGCGACTTAATTCTTTATGCTCACTGGGAGTTTTTAGTTTTTTAGCCAAGTTAGATAATTGCGTGCGACAATCGTTAAGTAGCTCTAATGCGTCTTCACAGGTATTAAGCAATTCAACGAACTGGTCGGTGTTACTAAAGTACCAAGGATCTGGGTTATTCTCACTTAAATTAGGTAATGTAAATTTATGGCTATGTAAGTACGGAGTGATTTTATGATTCATGCCATTTCCTAACACGCTGACTTTATTGTCATTAAAGGCACTGTTGGACGGAAGTTTGAATTTTAGAGTTTGGTGATGATGTTGTGAATAAACAGAGGTTAAAAGCTCATCATTACGTTGCCTAACCGAAAATACTAAGGCGTTATTCTGGCTTAAATCTTTCTTTAATTCGGGCCTTAAAGCAAGCATTTGTTTACCTGCTCCTAACTCAGATAAATCTAATTCGAAACGATTTGCGCCAACAAGTGTAAGCGGTATTGATTTACCGTTACTGTAAAACGCTAAACCAATTTCACCTCGTTTAAGTTGTGACGGCTCTAATTCAAGTTTTGCAGCATACAACCATTGCGTGTCCTTAATTTGTATTGGTAATTCAGGTTTTGGAAAATCAAGCGTTGGATGGTGTGCGGTTTTACTAGGAGAAATATCAAGCTGATGATTATGTTTTGCATCATCACTACGAAGCCAATACGCATTGCCATCTTGCTCCCATGGCCCAGACACAATATTAAAAGTAGGCTGAATGTTTTCTACAAACTGGGCAAATTGTTTTTCTAACGTTTGCCAATCAGCAAAGGTGCTTTTTAGTAATTTATTTGCAGTTGGTAGTGTCAGTTCAGAGTGAGGGTTGAGTGCCATTAACTCTTGCAAATATCGTTTAAAATACAATTGGCGTATCGGGTCCGACATTAAAAAGTGAATAACAAAAAAGTTAAGGCCTCTTTTGAGCTCTGGGTCGTCATTGATTTGTTCAATCGATGGGTTGTTGCTCTGTTCATATTGTTCAAGCCCAGTGGTGATGTAATTCATCGGGGCTCTATCAAATACCATTACTGTTAGTTGTTTTTTATCAGGGTTATAAACGTGGCTTGCGATTGAGTCAGCGAGCCCTTCTGTGATCCAGTTTGGCGCCCATGTTGAGTGTCCGTTTAACGCCATATGAAATGCATGCATTGTTTCGTGAATGACGATGTAACGTTGATGGTGTTCTCGATGGCTCGGAAAGTTATAGCCTGCTCGGTTGTAATACATGGTTTCGCCGCCTGCGGTTTTGTGGATCCCCCTTAAAAAACCATCATCCAGCATTGCTTCTTTTAATCTTGCTCGTGAACTACCATACACAACTGCAATACGTTGACTGTTAATATTCTTAGGCTCCATGCCAAATAACTCAACATAGTGAGGGTAGGCCATTTCTAAAAGTTCGAGGTATAAACGCACTTTTTTTTCAGACAAATCACTTTTTAAAGCAAAATGTTTGCTTACCCACCAGTTATAGCCACGGCTATTGCCAATTTTGCCATTACTGTATGTCGAAGGAATTGTCTTTCCTAAATAAGCAATATGAATATCTTCCAAAGTACTGGTTCGGCCAACTACATGAACGTTTGCACGCATATTTTTTATATCATCGGTGCTGATTTTTGATTTTTTTGCGGTTTCCAGCCCTGTGCAACCCACCGCCAAGAGTAAAAAAATTACTAATAACTTTCGCATTATGGTGTTCTCATTTTTATTAATTAGGTATATTGTATTCAATATACGCTCACTATATCAATCCTAATTATCAAAATGAATAACAAAAAAAATACCACAAAGTATAAATTTGGTTCTGGGTTCTATGTTGCCAATATCATGGAGATATTTGAGCGGCTGGCTTGGTATGGGTTTTTTGCTGTTTCGTCTATTTATATGACAACGCCATTAAGCCAAGGGGGGGTTGGGTTCACAGACATTCAGCGAGGTGCAATACAAGGGATCATTCCTTTCTTTTTATATCTATTACCCGTATTAACTGGCGCATTAGGCGATAAGCTTGGCTATCGACGTATGTTCATTATCTCTTTTAGTATTATGACGCCATGTTACTTTTTGCTTGGACACGTTAAGTCGTTTGGCTGGTTCTTTATAGTACTCAGTGGTATCGCTTTAGGAGCGGCCTGCTTTAAACCGATTGTTGTTGGTACTATCGCACACAGTACCAATGATAAAAATAGAGGCTTAGGGTTCGGTATTTTTTATACCATGGTAAACATTGGCGGTTTTTTGGGGCCTTTAATAGCTGGTTCAATGCGCGCAATTAGCTGGGATGCGGTCTTTATGATGTCAGCATTTTGGATTGCTATTAATTTCATTCCAGTACTGATATTTTATCGTGACCCGCCGTCGTTACAAACAACATCTACACACCTAAAAAGCGTTATAACTCAAGCTCAAACCGTTTTAGGTAATGCTAGATTTGCGCTGTTGGTATTTGTATCAATCGCACTATTTATGGCTGCAGGCGTTGGTTGGTTAAGCTACCTACACAGCGTGTTTTGCATTTTGACTTGGCTGGGTATAAACGTGCTATGGCATTTTGTTGGCAATGAAAACTCTGAATCTTGGTGGCGTCAAAAGGTGCGTATAAGTAATGCTAGATTTGCAATTTATTTGCTTATCTTATCGTTGTTTTGGAGTGTTTATAACCAGTTATTTTATACCTTACCGCTTTTTATTCGAGACTTTGCAGATACTCGTGACTTAGTCAATTTTATCGCAATGTTTGGGCAAGGTGCGATTGAGTTTTTTGCCTACGTAGACAAAGCCGCCATTGGACAGGCTTTACACGAATTATCAATCACATTGGCGTCTGGCGGAGCCGTTGACTTTGAGGCGTTAAGACTTGAATGGGTACATTTAAAAGTAAACGTACCTCTGGAAGATTTAAAGCTGTTAGTTGCTGATATGGCAGTATTGAGCGACCCCGTGAATGGGCTACAGTCAATTCACATCGCTCAATTTACCGAGCAACTCCTAGCATATCGACAGATAAACCCTGAGTATCTTATCAATCTGGACTTTGCAGCGATTGTAATACTGCAGATTTTAGTAAGCTATTTATGCCAAAAGTTTAACCCTATGTATGTTCTAGCCTGCGGGTTAGTTATCACGGCTTCTGCATTTATATTACTAGCCAGCAGCAACCATATAGTAAGTGGTATTTTGGTGACAACGGTTATTTTATTGATTGCGCTAGGAGAGATGTTTACGTCGCCTAAAAGTCAGGAGTACGTGGCATTTATCGCACCAAAAGAGCAAACCGCAGTGTATATGGGCTACTACTTTGTTTCTATGGCGTTGGGTTTTTTATTTGCAGGCTTTTTGTCAGGCTGGAGTTACAGTGAGCTCGCTTTGAAAGAAGGCAAGCCCGAGCTGATGTGGGGCGTCTTCTCGTTAATAGCGCTTGTAGCTTGTATTTCTCTGCTTATATTTCAGTCTCATGTAACTAAACATCAAACAGAAATTGAAGGATCCACGAATTATTCATAAGTTGGGCTTTAAATTCACTAAATGTACTTAAAGTTTAGCTTTACGAGTAATAACCAAAGCAGAACAGTTATGTTCATTTATAAATCTACAAATTAAGGAAAGTATTGTGAAATTTAAATATATAAAGAATACCGCAATAGCCCTCGCTATAACTACGTCAATGGCTACTGTAGCGAGCGAAGAGACTACGAATTCAACTCAGCAGCTGGTTAAAAGCGAGCTTGAAATCTCTGAATCTGCTTATATTCAGGGCTTGATAACCACAGAACTAATTCGCGGTTGGATTTTAGACGGTGCTAAAAGTGCCATTAAAGGGGGAGCAAAGGATTTCATCTCTAACTTGCTATTTGGTGGGGGAGAAGCAGGCCCACAGATTGTTCGTTTACATGCTGAAGATTTGCAAAAAATTGAAAATTTGGTGTTTGGAGTGATCATAAATGATGCTGTTCATGATGCTAAGAGCCAGCTCGCTTCATTCAGCAATACTTTTGATTACTATCAAGATTCCCTTAGTGGCAGTAATTTCGACCCCTCTATATTGACTTCGTTGTTGTTTTACGTGAATGCATTACGTGAACATAGGGCTTATGACTCATCATATAATAGTAATGCTTATGCGCTCACTTCTTCTTATTCTCTAATTGCAACCCTCAACTTGGCTGTACTTACAGAACGCCATGTTAAAGGTTATGTAAGTGAGGCATTTGTTAAATCGCAGGCCAGCGCTATGGCGAGTAAATTGGCATCATTAGGCGCAAAGGTTGATGCAAAATCTTACTCTATGGGAGGAGTGCAAACATTTGGAAGTCGTTGTTTTGGTGGCCGTTCAGTACCAGCTTTAAGTGCTGCTGCAGAGCAAGAACAACCAGATAATAGTATAATGGCACCTTTAGATTGTATGGTTGGCGCTTCATTCCCTGGAAAGCCGACTAAACGTTGGAATGCAACAGATATTGGATTACGCCGTGCTGAAGACCTCGCATATGAGTACTTATCAGCTATGCGCGCTGAATACCGTAAGGAAATTAAGGGTGAAGATTTTGAGTCTGTAATCAGTAAGTTACGGAATTTATAGAACCTTATATAAACAGAAGGGAAATAAAAATTTTGAAACTCTTGATTGTATACAATATATCATATATTGTTTACAGGCGTTTAATGAGTGTACTTATTAGGCGAATTGCAAATACAAAGTATTAGTTATTATTTTCCCTAAGTTGTAAGCCCAGCTCTGCTGGGCTTTTTTAGTTTCAAATTTGGCTAACGTTGAAATTGATAAACACTTCCAAGTGCGAGTATGTGTGTTAACTCATCTAGCGCCGTCTGTGTTTCAACAATTAATTGCGGATCTGCAAGGTCGTTATCTGTTAATTTGTCTCGATAGTGTTTATCTACCCAAGTTATTAATGTTGAAAACTTATCATCACTCATCATAACCTCGGGGTTTACTTGGGCAAGTTCTTGCTCGGTTAATGCAACTCTTAGCCTTAAACAAGCTGGGCCGCCACCATTTTGCATGCTTTGTCTAAGGTCAAAAAACTTAACGGTATTGACAGGGTTGTTCATGGACAGCAAAGATTCAATGTATTGACTCACGTTGCTGTTGTTTTTGCACTCCTCTGGTGCTACCAGCATCATAGAGCCATCTTCTAGAGAGACTAGCTGACTGTTAAACAAGTAGCTTTTTACTGCATCTTCAACACTAACTGATTGCGTTGGCACCTCAACAATATGAAGCGGTTTGTCACCAATGTATGCTCGATTAATCTTGTCTAAGGCTGAGGGTTGGTCTAAAAATGCTTGCTCGTGGCATAACAGTACATTTTCATTTCCCACAGCGATGACGTCATTGTGGAATACTCCTTGGTCGATCACCTCTGGGTTTTGTTGGATATATATAGCTTGGCTGTGATTAATATGGTGAAGTCTGGCGATTGCTTGGCTTGCTTCTAGTGTTTGCCTGGCAGGATATTTTTTAGGCCCTTGGATTGAGTTATTAAGACTACTTGCACCATACACAAACAATTCAAGTCCTTTGCTACCATGGCTATCACATAAACGCGTGTGGTTGGCCGCGCCTTCGTCGCCAAAAAAAGGCTGTTCGGGTAAATGAGTATGATGCACAAAATAGTCGTTGTTGTTGAACATTGCTTTAAGCAAGGCGGTCGTCGTCTGTGGTTCTAATGAACGGTGATATTTATTATTTAAATTGGCCGCAGTGAAATGCACTTTATTGTCTTGTGTATCTAAAGAGGGTGAAACGGTTGCTGCATTAGCAGTCCACATCGCTGATGCAGAATAAACTGCTCGAAGTAAAACGGGTGACTCTTTAGCTGCTTTATTGATCACTTGCGAATCATTGCCAGTAAAGCCCAAACGCCTGAGGGCGTCTACATCGGGACGAGCATGGGGCGCAAACACACCTTGTTTTAAACCCATATCATGCATTGCTTTCATTTTTGCAAGCCCCTGAAGGGCAGCCTGTTTTGGGTTTGAAACTGCATCGGCATTATTTAATGAGGCCACATTTCCATAAGATAGCCCTGCATAATTATGGGTTGGTCCTACTAAGCCATCAAAATTAACTTCTAAACTGGCCAGATTATTATTCATGTCATGTTCCTGTACTGTTGATGTGTTACTGAGTATGACAAGAGTCACGCTATAATCAATTGCCATTCGATTTCATAGAAAAATATTGAATATATGGATAAACGAATATATGATTTTCCATATATTCTAGTAGTCGAGAAAAATATGGACTTACTTACGTTTTACAAAGCACTCGCTGATAACACGCGATTACTGTGCCTGTTATTAATTGAACAGGAGCAAGAACTGTGTGTATGTGAATTAATGGCAGCACTTGAACTTAGCCAACCAAAAATCTCACGTCACCTTGCACAACTGAAAAAGGTAGGGATTGTGACCGATCGCAAACACAAGCAATGGGTTTATTACCGTATCAATGAACAACTAGCAGACTGGGTTAAAAGTGTAATCACCCAAACCTATGAACATAATCAAGCATTTTTACAAACCGCCACAGACAAACTAAACAGCATGGGATCACGACCAGAGCGCGTGGCCTCTTGTTGCAACAACTAATTAGGACTAACACAATGACAATCAAAGTAGGAATTAATGGATTTGGCCGTATGGGTCGTCTTACCATGCGTGCGTTATATGCAAGCAACAACATAGACATTGTTCATATTAACGACCCTGCGGGAGATGCACCGACACTGGCTCATCTTATGAACTTTGATTCGGTGCACGGTCGTTGGAGTTTTGAAGTAGATGCAAATGATCAGCATATGCTGATTGATGGTCATAAAATTAGTGTGTCTCATAATAAAGAAATTGCCCAAACTAATTGGTCTGGCTGTGACTTAGTGATTGAAGCATCGGGTAAAATGAAAACCAAAGCGTTGCTTCAAGGTTACCTTGACCAAGGCGTTAAACAAGTTGTGGTAACTGCGCCAGTCAAAGAAGAGGGCGTTTTAAACATTGTGTATGGTGTTAATCATCAAGAATATGATGAAGCAAAGCATGACATTGTAACTGCAGCGTCTTGCACCACAAACTGCTTAGCGCCAGTTGTTAAGGTCCTGCAAGACAAAATTGGCATTGAACACGGCTCAATGACCACTATCCACGACATCACCAATACGCAAACGATTTTAGATGCACCTCATAAAGACCTCAGACGTGCTCGAGCGTGTGGTATGAGTTTGATCCCAACAACAACGGGTTCTGCAACGGCTATAACACACATTTTTCCTGAATTAAAAGGTAAATTGAACGGTCATGCGATCCGTGTACCACTTGCCAATGCATCAATCACCGACTGTGTGTTTGAAGTTAGTCGAAAGACGACCATCGACGAAATAAATGGCTGGATGAAACAGGCTGCCGAAGGTGAGTTAAAAGATATTTTAGGCTTTGAAACACGCCCGTTAGTGTCAATTGACTATCGTACCGATCCACGCAGTTCAATTGTGGATGCACCATCGACCATGGTGGTCAATGGTACGCAAGTTAAAATGTATCTTTGGTATGACAACGAGTGGGGCTATGCAAACCGTACCGCCGATCTGGTTCGTTACGTTGTTGCTAAGCGTTTTGTATAAAGACGATGGTAAGACAGCTCTCAAGTGAGATAAAACAGTATCTCATCATAACTGGTAACTATTGGGCTTTTACCCTGACTGATGGCGCGCTGCGCATGCTTGTGGTGCTTTATTTTCATCAGCTTGGATATAGCGCGATTGCCATTGCGATGCTGTTTTTGTTTTATGAGTTCTTTGGCGTTGTAACTAACTTGCTAGGTGGCTGGTTAGGAGCCCGCCTAGGACTCAATAAAACCATGAACCTTGGTTTAGCTTTGCAAATAATTTCACTGGTTATGTTGGCCATAAATCCGCAATGGTTAACGGTCGGCTATGTTATGGCAGCACAAGCGCTGTCAGGCATAGCAAAAGACCTAAACAAGATGAGCGCCAAAAGCGCAATCAAGCTGCTAGTACCTGAAAATGCAGACGGTACACTCTATAAATGGGTTGCTAGGCTCACAGGGTCTAAAAACGCACTTAAAGGTGTTGGCTTCTTTCTAGGTGGTGCATTGTTGGCAGCTATGGGTTTTGTGGGCGCTTTATGGGCGATGGTTGGGTTATTAAGCGTTGCTTGGGTGTGCAGTTTAGTGTTGTTAAAACAAGATTTAGGTAAAAAGAAGTTTAAGCCTAAATTTAGTGAGCTGCTATCCAAAAGTCGTCAAATCAACATTTTGTCTGCAGCCCGATTGTGTTTGTTTGCATCTAGAGATGTTTGGTTTGTGGTCGCCTTGCCAGTATTTTTGTCATCAACCTTTGGCTGGGATCATACCCTTGTGGGGGGATTTATGGCCGCTTGGATTATTTTTTATGGCATAGTGCAGGCCAACGCGCCAAAAATTACTAACCATAAAAACAAACCTAAGATACCGGCTAAGCAGTTGACGTTTTGGGCAATGTTACTAACGATAATCCCTGCTTCTATTGCGGTTGCACTGACAAACCAAGTCGCCCCAATGTGGGTGATTGTTATCGGCTTGCTATGTTTTGGTGGCGTATTTGCGATTAACTCATCGCTGCATAGCTACTTGATTGTTAAATTTGCTGACAGTGATGGTGTCTCACTCGATGTTGGCTTTTACTACATGGCAAATGCTGCGGGTAGATTGTTTGGTACTGTGCTCTCTGGCGTTATCTATCAAAGCTATGGCCTTGAAGCGTGTTTGTGGCTATCAAGCCTTTTGCTGTTGATAACCGTGATAATAAGTAAGCAGCTAGGTTACCAGAGTTAATTGCTAACAATAGGGGAGGTAGCCGTGTGGTATCTCCTTTATTGATTTGTGGCTGTCGATTTTTTTAGAGTAACTGTTCTCGGCTTAACTGAATCTATATTTAAAAATGCTTTGTTAAAGACTGCTAAGCGCTTTTAATGCCTGCGCTTGGGAGCCTTGTGCTACATGTTGTTGATTGACAAGATGACTTCCTAATAACTCAACTTCAGCGTAACGAGTATATTGGGGGGCGTGTATAAATGGGCTCTTGCACCATAGTTAAAAAGGGAGACTTCATAAGCAATTCCATTTGTTAAAATGCACTGTTTTTATATCCAGTTCTTTGTCCAATTACATTGTTATGGCCCAATATGTCCAATTTTAACGGAGTGTTTTTTGAAAGCTTTTTAGACTTTGTTTACATTGAAGTTTTTACATGAAAAAATAGGTACACGTAATATGGCCCCGTTTTGTAGGTATTTATTCCTACATTTTCGCAGAGAATAAGCTGTTATACGTTTCAGGAGTTCAGTGTTGGCAAAAGTTATATTGCAAGGGTTTATAGTCGTACCAGATTCAGACCTTGAGATAGTAAAACACCCATAAAAGCCTCACATTACAAGAGGCCGGTTGCTTTTTGTTCGTTCCTCACTTATTTTAGCCACCTCCAATTTGCCGCATAAAACGGCGTTACAACTCATAGCCCATTAGTCAATTAAGGAGATTTAACTTGAAAAATGCATTAATAATATTCGTCATGCTACTTTCTGTGCAACCTGTTATAGCTGCAGAAAATTATCAATCGGGAAAAATTAAAAATATCACGGCTACAACAGACGGTCTGATGGTAATGATGGATACGAGGTTGCCGTCAAACTGTGAAGGAACGCCTTACGGTTGGATGTTAATAGAGCAAAAGAATACCACAATAATTTCTGTAGTATTGGCAGCGTGGGCGTCTCAAGCCAAGTCTGGAACTATATATACATCCGGGCGTCCGGATGGTGGTTATTGTTTAGTCATTCAATTTGATCCTGCCAACTAAGTTGTAACAGGCGTGCCAGTAAAGTAGTGGAGTTACATCTCATTTACACAGGTTCAAATGTGGTTCTGTCTAAAAAAATATGCCCACAGGACTCAAACTCAAGAGGACTTTTCTGATTATAAAACATCATTAGGCCCATGAAATTTGGATGAAATGATCGACTTCCTTAGCGAAGAATATGATAATCTTTTGCCAAGCGCTTGTTACTGGTACGATGAGTTGTTACTCTCAAATCAGTAACAAAAACTAAAGGCAAAATCATGCAAGAATTTTTCGAGAAGTTTGCAGTTAATACCAAAATTAATGTGGTATGGGGAGAAATGGATGCGTTGGGGCATGTGAATAACGTGTCGTACTTTCGTTACTTCGAAACCGCACGAATAGATTTTTTAAAACAAACGGGGCTACTTTCTATATTATCAGAACCCACATATAGCCCTGTGTTACGCGATACTTATGCGCAATACAAACGACCGGTAACTTTTCCAGATACTTTGTATATCGGCTCATATATTACCGATATAAAAGAAGACCGCTTCACCATGTGCTACGAGGCGTTTAGTGAGTCACAACAGGCAGTATGCACAACAGGGTATGCAACTGTGGTGATGTTTAATATGAAAACAGGGCAAAAGTCGCTGATCCCAGAGCATATATTGACCATACTTAAGCAATACGAGATGGACATCAATCAATAGGGTCTTGGCGCCTTATCCTGTTCAGTGCTGGTAATGTACGATTACCAGAAAGGTTAACTAAATTCAGTTAACCTTTTTAGGGCTTATAGATGACCAAACTTTTTAGGCGTTAGTTGGTTGGTGCATTAGAAAGTTAATGCTATTGGGTTTTACTGACTCAAATATACAGCTCTCAAAGTAGAGTAGGCAAACTTTGAAGTAGGCGTCTACAGTTACTTCGTAAACCTTACTTTCATCTTAATGCACTGTAATTGGGAGATCGTTTACCACCAATGATTGACCATTTTTCTGCGCGCGAAGAAAGCTTGAGATCAAAACGTCATTAGACAAGGAGCTAATATCATTAACCTCCTCAACCATGCAAAACGTAACAGACTCCCAGCCTAAATCTTTAATAAAGGTTTTAAGCTGATTAATGTTATCTTGATAATTTTCATCGGTTGTTAGCAGGCCAATAGAGTGTTTGTTGCCGGGTTTGTATTTGCTATGGTGTGTGGTCGAACATTTAGCGTATCCGCTTAACACATACACTGTATTTGTGTTTTGATTCATCTTGGTGGCACTCTTAATTTTTGTTACTTTCCATACGCTCATGCACTTTTTAAACCAAGCTTGAAAATACACTCGCATTTATTGCTTAGGCATTGAAAATAAGAGAGAAATTGCTACTTATCCTGAAAAAGGTGTCAATTTTTTGTGATACTGAGCCCGGCTTGTACTAATGAGTTACATTTTATGGACTGGCACTCAAACTTGTTTGAAGCGAATGAATGGACGTCTAAAGCTTGAGAGGTTGGGCTTCAACTCATAACTTGTTATAGGTTAAGGGATAAATTTGCGTATTAATTTTCCAAAGTTGAAACCGAGCAAGAGATCTTTGTTTTATTCTAAAAAAGCAGGGGAGTACCCCCTGCACTGAGTTAAAAATAACATAAGTGGGCAAAGTTAATCGGTATAGGCATACTCGCTTAGACCAAGTTCAACTAAAACCTGATCTAAATGGGCTTTTGCTTCATCTGAAGGCCCAGGGTAATCACCAGCAATGGGAACATTGCCAAGGTAACCTATGTCTTTACAGCCTTCAGGTGTACAGAAAAAGGCTGCGAGCACTAACTCTTTAAAGCGCAAAAAGGCTTTACCAATACGCTGAAATTGCGCAGGTGTTTGCTCGTTTAAAAACGCAATATCATCTAAAATCGCGCGATGTTGCTTTTCGCTAAGCGCAACAAATTGCTTTTTAAAACGAAGCTGTGCTTCATCGTTAAGCCAAGCTAATGAATTTAAAATTTTAATTCGGTCGCGCTGTTGGCCTTCATAAGGCGCGCTCACCCACTCATTGATCACTGCCGGTACTTGTAGCTCGCTGGCTGAAGGAATATCACCTTCGCGCGGTATTATATAATCAGCTAATAGAGCCACTAATGTCAGTTCGTCTGCCGTTAAGGTCAGAGGCCATGGTGATTCAGTTGGCATCACTAAATTAGGATCTTGACCATAGCCTTTAGCTGTCACAGGCTTAATATCTAAATCAGGCCAATGCGCTTTTGCAGAGACTGCGATGTCATCTTCAAGTACTTTTGTGCAGCCAGTTGTTAGACCAACCGCTGAGCCAGCTGCTAATAAACCAAGCCATTTTAATGACTCTCGGCGACTCATGTTAGAAACATAGTTATATGATTCATGTTCGTTACGATGATGCATAATTAAAGTACCCCGTTATCGATTTGTTGAGCAAGCCACGTTGAATTACGCATTGCCAGTGTCATGATGGTGAGCGTACAGTTTTTATGAGGGTTTGAAGCAAATACACCCGCATCCATAACAAATAGGTTATTACAATCCCATGTTTGACCCCATTGATTGGTGACAGAATCTTTCTTTGAGCTCCCCATTCGTGTGGTACCCACTTCGTGGATAATTTCGCCGCCTTTTGAAATTGCTTTTTCAGCTGGAGGGAGGTCGCCAACGGTTGCGCCCATGTTTTCTAAGATTTGCTTCGCGGTTTTTAAACCATGTTCGATTTGCTTTAACTCTCTATCAGACCACTTAAAGTGGAACTTTGATACCGGAATACCCCATTTGTCTTTAACGTTTTCGTCTATTTCCATATAGGTATCTTTGTTCGGTAGCATCTCACCACGAAGGGCAAAACCTACGTAAGAGCCATATGCATCACGAATTTGCTGTTTAAGGGCAGGGCCGTAGCCTTGTTTATCACCCGACACACCAGAGCCCGGTTGTCTAAAGCCACCACCAATTTCAAAGTGATAACCCCGTGGAAAGTCTAACTCATTGTTAGCTTGTGCTTTATGACCCCACCAAGGAATAAATAAATGATTAGCGGTATGGCCATCTTCGTTATAACGAGGGCGACCTTTAAGTGCTGGAATTTGCGCACCTAACCATGCCCCAGTCGAGTCCATTAAGTTTCGACCGACTTGGCCACTTGAATTAGCAAGGCCTTTAGGATGCTTCTTGCTCTTTGAGTTTAGTAAAATACGTGCTGATTCACAGGCACTGGCGGCTAAGATAACCACATCAGCATCAATGGCATGCTCTGTGACCGTATGTTTATCAACATACGTTACCCCAGTTACTTTACCTTGCTCATCAACCTTAACTGATTTAACCATTGCATCGGTAATTACTTTTAAGTTACCCGTGGCTTTTGCCATTGGTAGGAGCGATGTCGTGGTTTGAAAAGCAGCACCAATCGAGCAACCAGAGCCACATGGTGTTGCATAAAAACAGGCCATGCGGTCATCTTTAGGGCGGGTTAGTACCGCGCGGTGCATAGGCACTGCTTGAATTCCAATTTTCTTTGCAGAAGCAGCAATTAAAAGCTCAGGAACACGCGGTTTTGGTGGTGGCTGTAAAATACCGGGTGATGAATCAGGCATATCTTCATGGCCGGTATTAGTACCACATACACCAACAAGCTCTTCTGTTTTATCGTACCAAGGTGCTAGATCAGCGTATTCAAATGGCCAGTCTGCACCGTGACCATCACGGCTTTTACCTTTAAAATCGTGCTCACTAAAGCGTAATGAATAACGGCCCCAATGGTTAGTTCGACCACCTAGCATACGTGCACGCCACCAGTAAAAGTCACTGCCCTTAGCGCTAGTATAAGGTTCATCAGGCACTTGCCAGCCACCATCAACGGTTGCATCGTAAAAGCCAAAATTTTTGTCTTTATTACCAGCACCCATAAGCGGGGCTTCGTTGTTACGGCGAAACATCGGGCTTTCTGCTTTCGGGTCATAATTACGACCGGCTTCAAGTAATAAGACTTTGTGACCAAGTTTGGTCAGTGTATAAGCAGCCATTGCACCGCCAGCACCAGAGCCAACCACTAATACCTTATGTTTAAAATCAGACATCTCATAGCTCCTTAATTTTTATATTTTTAAACCACACTTTGTCACCGTGGTCTTGGAGCCCAATATGTCCTTGCTCTGCTGTTGCAAAGTTTTTCCAGCTTGCAAACTTGCTGCCTTTAACAAGTGTATTCCATGTTGTACTACCAATAACAATGCTGGTAGTACTGATACCGTTTTGCCAGACTTGTAAGTGGTTGTCTTGCATTTTAATGCGAACATGGTTCCAGCTATTTGCAGGTTTGTGTGCCGCAGTTGGCGCTGCAAATAAATCGTAAATTGAACCCGCTAAGTGAGAATCAATTTCGGTATCTGGGTGTTCTTCGTTGTTGATAATTTGAATTTCAGGAGCATGTGAGTAAATCATCTGCCCAGTTTCATCAGCCAGTACGAAAATGCCACTATTACCCTTGGTAGAGATTTTCCAATCAATCAGTAATTCAAAATTTTGGTACTGCTTTTTGGTTAGCACATCACCGCCACCTTTAGTTAATGTCATAGCGCCATCTTCAACAACCCATGCAGGGTTTAAAGATTCGCTTTTAAAATTGCGCCACAGCGACATATCTTTGCCATCAAACAATAACTGCCAGCCAGCTTGTTTTTCTTGTAGTGTAAGCTGATTGTCAGCCGTATTAGCGAGTGCACAGCTACTAACGGTAAGCATTAAAGTCAGTGCTTTAAAAGATTTAAACATAGTGTTCCTCGACGATTTACTTGCTTAAGATGCACATTTTTCGGTGCGTTTGTTGTTATTAACTACTAAATGCAACCCAATGAATGCGACGATTAAAATAATTGGGAAGATCAGTAGATTTTGTAATACAGCCTGTCCGGCTAAAATTTCAATTTGTTCAGCGCTTGCACCACTTGCCTTTGCCGATGAACGGGCAGCGTCTATCCAACTACCAATTACAGGGTTCCAGATGCTCATAGCAAACATGCCAGCACCGCCCATCAATGACATACCCAGCGCTCCTGACTTTGGAATGTATTCAGCAACGCAACCAAGCATGGTCGGCCAAAAGTAGGTAACGCCTAGTGCAAATAGCATAGCTGCCAGATAAATCATGCTGCCCTTGGCTTGACTCATCATAAAAATACCTAAGCTTGCACAAATGGCAGAACCAAGTAACACACCGCTAGGATTAAGCTTATGAACAATTGGACCCGCAAAGAATCGGCCAACAGCCATTAAGCCGGTGATTAAGGCTAATACCACCATAGGAGAAGCCCCTGAAGAACCTAAAATTCGCTCAATCCATTGTTGTGTACCAAACTCAGTAGTTGCGGTGAACGTCATACACACAATTAAAAAGATGTATAACGGCGTGAATAAGTTGCGAATATTACTGGTGGTTGAGTGAGTACGGATATCAAAACGAGGAAACTGAGCTTTAATTAGCATAGCGCCATAAATAACAGTTGGAACTAAAATTAATGCCACTTGCCACTGCCAATTTAGGCCCGCTCCCGACATAACGTTAGAAGCAAGTGCGCCAATCACAATGCCACCTGGAAACCAAACATGAAAACGGTTTAGCATTGTGGTGGTATTTTTAGGATACATTTCTGCAATCAGTGGATTACAGCCAGCTTCAACAGAGCCGTTAGCAAAACCAATCAAAAAGGTAGAAACTAATAAGCCCCAGAAGCCATCGGCAGTAATAGTAAAAATCAGACCAAGTAAATGACAGATAAACGCTAACACCACTAATTTTTTAGCACCAATAGCGTTATAAATAATACCGCCGACCATAGTTGCAACGGGAAAGCCCAAAAATGCCATAGCATTCACCCAACCAAGTTCGGTGTCGGTTAAACCAAATTCGCTGCCAAGTTGACCTAAAATACCAGCACGGATAGCAAAGGTCATAGAGGTCACAATCAGTGCTATACAACAAAGCCGAAAGACTATGCGGTTATAATTATTGTTGTCCATATTGTGTGTCCTATCGTTATCGGTTTTATAAACCTAAAATTCGATTATTACGCACAGTGTTTGTTGTGCCACTGGCAAAATCGTCAAAGGCTTTGTCCGTTGGGTTTATTATGTGAGCTTTAATAAACTCAGCACCTTCTGTTGCTCCATCTTCAGGGTGCTTTAAGCAGCATTCCCATTCAAGTACAGCCCAACCATCAAAACCATATTGAGTTAACTTGCTGAAAATCTGCTTAAAATCAACTTGCCCATCTCCTAAAGAGCGAAAACGCCCTGGTCGGTCTTGCCAGTTTTGAAAACCGCCATATACCCCTGAGCGGCCATTGGCGATAAATTCGGCATCTTTGACATGAAAGGCTTTAATGTGCGAATGATAGATATCGATAAACGCTAAATAGTCGAGCTGTTGCAATACGAAGTGGCTCGGATCATAAAGAATATTAACGCGCGGGTGATTATCTGTTGCCGCTAAAAAGCGCTCAAACGTCACGCCATCATGAAGATCTTCACCCGGATGCAATTCATAACACACATCCACACCATGCTCGTCAAAGCAATCCAAAATCGGTAACCAACGATTGGCAAGTTTGCTAAAGCCTTGCTCAACAAGCCCGTGTGGGCGTTGTGGCCATGGGTAAAAGGTATGCCATAAAAATGACCCCGAAAAAGTCGCATGGGTTGTTAAACCAAGGTTCTTGCTTGCTTTTGCTGCCAGCATCAGCTGCTCAGTTGCCCATTTTGTACGTGCTGCAGGATTACCTTTTACATGCTCTGCGGCAAAGTTATCGAACATTTCATCATATGCAGGGTGTACAGCAATTAACTGGCCTTGCAAATGGGTTGATAGCTCTGAAATTGTAAGTCCATACTCGGTGGCAATACCAGTGACTTCATCGCAGTATTGCTGACTTTGGGCTGCTTTTTCTAAATCGAAAATTTCGGGGTTAGAGGTTGGTACTTGAATTGCTTTGTAACCTAAACCGCTTGCCCACTCACATAAGCCACGAAGGCTATTAAAGGGGGCTTCTTTAGAAATAAACTGCGCCAAAAAAATTGCTGGACCTTTGATTTTATTCATTCTTTATTATCCAACCTGTAATTTTTGCCACTTGATGTCTTGCTTTGATGAAGCAACTACGTGCTCAATAAATGCCATACCACGCATAGCTTCATTGATGCCAGGTACATCAAATGATGAGTTTGTTACGTGGTCGCCTTGTTTAAATGCGTGAATTTGCGCAGCAAAATTGCGGTAAATATTAGCAAATGCTTCAAGGTAGCCTTCTGGGTGACCTGCAGGAGCTCGCAGTGCGTTTTGTGTGTCAGGGTGTAATTCACCCACACCGGCTCTGAGTAAAATAGACGGTTGGTTGTGACCACGCAGCCATAAACTATTAGGCTCAAGCTGTGACCATTCAAGGCTTGCCTTGTCGCCGTAAATGCGTAGCCGTAAGTTGTTTTCATCGCCTATTGCGATTTGGCTTGCCAGTAAAACACCTTTACAGCCATTATTGAATCTAAGTAGCACGGTACCATCATCATCAAGGGACCGACCATCAACGACATGGTTTAAATCAGCACAAAGCTCTGTAATTTCGAGGCCAGCAACATACTCGGCTAAGTTAGCCGCATGCACACCTATGTCGCCCATACAGCAGCTAATACCAGACTTACTCGTATCTAAACGCCAACTTGCTTGTTTTGAACCTTCGTCTTCACTGTGAGATAACCAGCCTTGGGTGTACTCTACAATCACTTTGCGAATCGTGCCAAGCTCACTGGCTTTAACGCGGTGTTTAGCTTCTTTTATCATGGGGTAACCCGTGTAAGTGTGGGTTAAACCGTATAAAACTTGCTGCTTTGCAATGATGGCTTGTAATTGTTTTGCTTCTGCAAGTGTTAGCGTTGCCGGTTTATCTGATAACACATGAATACCATGTTCAAGTGCCATTTTGGCCACGGGAAAATGCAAATGGTTTGGTGTTACAATTGCCACAAAGTCGATACGCTCATCAGTAGGTAATTTTGCCTCTGCGGAAAATAAGCTTTGGTAACTGTCGTAGCAACGACTGCTATCTAGCCCCAGTAATTCGCCGGTTGCTTTACACTTATTAGCATCTGAACTAAATGCGCCTGCAACAAGCTCTATCATTCCGTCTAATCGCGCTGCAATACGATGAATAGCGCCAATGAAAGCACCTTCGCCACCGCCAACCATCGCCATGCGGATTTTAGCTTTGCTCATATTAAGCGCTCCTAATTTAAATAGCGTTAGCTACTTTTAATATCATGATGTTGATAATAGGAAAGCTTGAGCAACAAGTGATAATAAAAATTCGGTTGGCAATGCAACAAAATCGGCGTTTAAAATATATGTGGCTATTCGGGATAGAGACAAAATCAAGCAATGGATATACATGAAATAATAAAAAAATCAGGTGTAAATCAGCTGATTGCTGCATTTGATTTACTGCCAGATATTCTCTTTTGGGTAAAAGACACCGATAGTAGAATCTTGCATTGTAATCAACATTTTATTGAGCATCAGGGTTATAAAACCCTAGAGCAAATTTTGTTAAAAACAGACTTTGATTTTTCGCCAAAACACTTAGCGTTTCAGTACGTCAATGATGATAAGCGAGTGATGGAAGGCTTCATAGTGACTGACCGTTTAGAGCTTAATCAAACCCAACAAGGTGAGCTTGGTTGGTTTTCAACATCAAAGCATGCTTTAAAAGATCACGATGGTAATGTTATTGGCACTTATGGTGTGACTCGGCACTTACAAAAAACCTCAAAAGCGCTTTCTCATGTACGTGCTGTTGAAGAGCCTGTGAAGTTTATTCGTGAGCATTATCATCGTCAGATCAGTATTGATGAATTGGCGGAGCTTGCACACTTGTCGGTGAGTGCCTTAGAGCGTCGCTTTAAAAAGCACTTGGCGAAAACGCCAAATCAGTTTATCAATGAAGTCCGTCTCGAAAATGCCCGCAAGCTACTGATTGAAACACAGCTACCGATTTCACAAGTTGCTTATCAATGCGGATTTTCTGAACCGAGTTACTTCAGCAAACAATTTCGGCGTCTGTTTGGTGAAGTTCCGTCACAAATGCGCTCACAACTCGGTTATTAACTAGTCTCTCTAACCATTAGAATCCCCTTTTTTTGCCCTTGGGCAAGAGTTAAACGCGCTTAACTTGCATCATATAACCAAGGAGTATGGCTGCTCCAATGCCTCCCATCAAGGAGACTATTTCAATTCTAAGTTTAATGAGTGCACGATGGGATTATCACGGAAGTGTCAAATCAGTTTGTCAGGTACCCGTTATTTTCTTTGTTCGTCACGCATTGTTGGACGGTGAGATAGGCTTACAGGTAATCGCCGAGGTAGGGTAGAAGATCACTTGTTGTTTTTAGCACGGTGTTTTGTGTTGATGTCTGTGCCTATACGGTGATGAGTCGTCACTCTCACAGTCTAATCAGGACAAATAACAGTTGGATTTTGCTCCTGTGTCGCTTATCTTAATCAAGTTATATTTGCCCTATGTTTGGGCGTTAGCGGTAAAAGGGGAGTTCGAACTTTGATATCTCAACTGCCAAAGTGGGTAGAACTTGGCGCCTTCATTTTAGCTTTCATTGCTGGTTGTGTTAATGCAATCGGTTTACTCGGCTTTGAACACCAGTCGGTGTCTCATCTTTCAGGAACAGCAACTCTGCTTGGTATTGAGTTATTAAGTCATTCGCTTCAAAAAATACTACACCTTATCGGCATTTTAGTTTCATTTTTAGTGGGTGCATCAATATCAGGCTTTTTACTGCATGGCTCTACACTAAAATTAGGTAGACATTACGATACAGCTCTTTTCGTTGAGTGTGTTATGTTGTGTTTATCATCATGGCTTTTATTTTCAGGCTCGTTTTATGGCCATTTCTTTGCTTCAGCAGCATGTGGCCTTCAAAATGCTCTGGCTACAACATATAGCGGTGCAATTATCAGAACAACTCATGTCACAGGCATTTTTACAGATCTTGGTATAATGTTGGGGTCTATTTTTAGAGGAGAGCCTCTTGATAGACGAAAGGCCTCGCTATTCTTATTTATAATATTTGGGTTTGTTTTAGGTGGCACAGCTGGCGTGTTATTTTACACCGAGTTTTTATTCAAAGCCTTGTTTATTCCTGCGGCTTTATGTCTGGTTTTGGCGGTTATCTATCGCGTGTATACTAAAAGTCACAGCTAGCAAGCGCATTGAATAACAAAGCACTCAAATTTAAGTCTTTGAGTGCTATTTCACACTTCTTAGAGCAAAATGCTTTTTGGCAAACATAAATTGAGTTTCAGACAATAATCGCTCATTCACTATTCTCAAATATAAATGGTCTGTCCAGCGATGAACGTCGCACGTAACCACATGATATAAAATTGATTTATTTAAATCCGCCCCGATGTGATGTCTTAAAACGGGACATTTTTTTAATAAAACCCTGGATTGTATACAATATATAATATATAAATATAGCGAGGTTATTCGAAAACTCGAAACGCTTCGATATATGCACATAATTAATAACAAGAGAGAAATCAATGAAAACGACATTTCTGGGGTTGGATCAAAAAGCATACAGTCGTTCACTAATAGCATTGGCTGTTGGTACAGCATTTTCTGGATCTTTCTGCGTGGCGGCAGATGAAACCGAAGTAAAAAAAGTGCCTGAGCGCATTCAAATCACAGGTTCACGCATTAAACGTATTGATATGGAAGGCGCAGCGCCAATCACAACTATCAGTGCTGAAGATTTGCAAAATGCAGGTTTTGCGACCGTAGGAGATGCACTACGTAATTCAAATTTAAACTCTTTTGGCTCTTGGGGCGGTGGCTCAAATAATGGCTGGGGATCGCAATCTACCGTTCAACTCAAAGGCTCTGATGTTCAACATACTTTGGTATTGCTAGATGGCACAAGAATGGCAAAATCCCCCGTACTCAATGGTGGTGCTGCAAACTTAAATACAATACCGATGGCAGCTGTGGATCGCATCGAAGTATTAATGGACGGTGCGTCGGCGATTTACGGCGCTGATGCAATCGCAGGCGTTGTTAATATTATTCTTAAAAAAAATCTGGATGGATTACAAATTGGTGGTCGCCTAGACAGACCGACGCAAGCGGGTGGCGATTCAAGTAACTTTTATGTCAGCGGTGGCCTTGAAAGTAGTAAAGGGAATGTTGTATTTAGTTTTGAACATTATGAAAAGCAAGTGATCTTGAACTCTGAACGCTGGTATACAAGCCCATTTGTTGTAGAAGGCGGGGATCCGAACGATATTCAAGACTGGGTAAACATATCACCTACGGGCCGGGTATTAAAACAAGGTGCTGCAGGTGGCTGGATGTGGGAGCATCCATTTGCGAATGAATCAGATTGTGCGAGTGTCTACGGTGATAAGTTTGTAGGTGTTCTTGAAGATAGTGACTACCCAGGTGACACTTTATGTGGTTACGACTACACCAAAGCCTCGGCAATTTCTACGTCACAAAAGCGTGATAATGCACTTGTTAATTATAATTACCAGATTAACGACAGTTTGAAGTTTGTTGCTCGTACATATTGGGCAAAAAATGAAACGATGGATATATCCGCACCAGTACCTGCGAGCATTAAGGTCCCAAATGGTCTGCCTGCTTACACAACAGATGAAGGCATAGAGCTCAAGGAGCTAAAAGCAGACCCAGATGCAGGTATAGGTTATCGTTTTGATACAGCTGGACAGCGACTTGCGGAACACCATGACACTGTCTTTGACTATTTGGTGGGTTTAGAAGGTGAAGAAGATAATTTTAACTGGAATGTATCTTATACCTATAACAAATATACAAACTTTACCTGGGGAACGGGTTACTTGCTAGATGGCGCACAAAATGACTTAGTTGGTAGTTGGGATGAGGAAACTAACCGCTTTGTTGGCTGGGACCCTAGAGATCCAAACTCTGAGTTGCCCTTAGGTGCAGCTGCAAACTATGATAAACGCATGGTATCAACCCAACGAGAAGTACAAGCTGGTATAGGCTTTGACTTGTTTGAACTTGCAGGTGGCAGCGTAGGGTTTTACTTTAATGCAAGCTACAGAGAAGAAGCCCTAGATTCAAAGGTAGATGCGTTAGCAGAAGCTGGTCTTATCCTTGGTGGTAACGGTGGATCTGGCGGAGCGGGCGACCGTGATATTTCAGCACTGTCTTTTGAAACTGTATTACCTGTTCTTGACAACTTAGAATTAAACTTAGCGGGGCGATATGATGACTACTCTGATTTTGGCAGCACGTTTAACCCTCAGATAGCAGTACGTTATAACCCTATCGAGGAAGTCGTTGTACGCGCTTCTTTTGGTACTGGTTTTAGAGCACCGACTTTATCTGACTTATACAAGGGAACAACCGAAGGGTTTATTAGTTTAATTAACTACCCACTTTGCCAATCTAAGGGCGAAGATATTGATTCATGTACCACCAAAGAAACCGCACCAGTGCGCTCTGGCGGTAACTTAAAACTAGGGCCAGAAGAATCAGAGTCTGTTAACTTAGGTTTAGTGTGGGATATTTCGGATAACTTTGATGTGTCGGTTGATTACTGGCGCTTAGATACTGAAAACCTGATTGATAACATCGACAACGATGAATTACTTAAAGCCCAGGCAAAGTTAAACCAGGCGGCCGCAGGTCAGTCGGTTTCGAGCGTGTATCCAAATACGCATGTTGCTATTTTGCCCAATGGCCGTATTGATTACCTCATCAACACCACGGTTAATATCGGCCAAAGTGAACGCGAAGGTCTAGATATTAAATTTAATACCAATCATGAAACAGACTTTGGCAGCTTTAAGTCAGGCTTCGCTATTTCTAAAATGTTGAAATATAAGTGGACTGAAATTGATGGTGGCGTAAGAAGTTTGACCGACAACCAAGGTGGTACAGAAGGTCTACCTGACTTACGTATTAACGCAAGTTTGGACTACAGCATTGATGCGCACTCACTAAATTACTTCGCAAATTACATTGATAGCCAAATTACAGATGTTTATGTAGATAATAGCGACAGCGTATTCTTTGAAGTAGGCTCTGTTATTTATCATAACTTAAAATATTCGTACAACACGCCTTGGAACAGTGTTATCAATGTTGGTGTGACGAACCTAACTAATGAAGAGCCAAGGTTTAATAAAAGCGGTAATTATGACCGTGACTTATATGACACACGAGGGCGCACTTATTATGTAAGCTTCAAGCAATCATTTTAAGTTGTCTTATTAAAAAAAGCCTCAAGTTATCTTTAATTTGAGGCTTTTTCAATTATATTCAATTTCGTAATATGGTATTGGCACGACTTATAATTCAACGTCATCCGAGCAGCTTTACGCCTTTCATGACAGTAAAGGAAGCGAGCTTAATTCACTAGGCATTTCAACTCATTCGCTAATAGCGGTTTATACGCAACGGCTCTGGTTTTGCTTGTCAGATTTCTTAAGATACAGGCTACACTTTATAGGTAGAGTAGACAAATAGAGGATACACTCTATGCCAATAAAATCAGGGCCCAAACGAAAAAACAATGATGGAACTCCAGATAAAAGACAACGCGTAACAAAAGAGAATAAAAATAAGCACAAAAAGCTAAAAGAGCACAAACATGAAAAAGGGGACTGAAATAAAAAAGCGCCCATGTAGGGCGCTTTGTTGGGCTAGTAATTCATTATCTAAGTGCTTGAATGCGTTGTTCAAGCGGTGGGTGAGATGCAAACATCTCTGATAAGCTTTTACCCGATGCAATACCAAAAGCCATCATTGAGCCTTCAAGTTGCGATTCTTGGTTTTGCTTTAATCGCTCTAACGCGGCACGCATTTTGTGCGCCCCAACTAAGCTAGCAGCACCTTTGTCAGCTGCAAATTCGCGTTTACGGCTGAAGTACGCCACTACGATTGACGCTAAGATACCAAATAGCATTTGGAAAATTAGGTCAAACACAAAATACGCCCAGCCAGTACCTTCTTCATCACCTCTAAAGAAATTATCTACAATGCCAGCTAGCACCTTTGCTAAGAAGATTACAAAAGTATTTACCACACCTTGAATAAGCGTCAGTGTTACCATGTCACCGTTTGCAACATGTGAGACCTCATGTGCTAATACGGCTTCGGCTTCATCTTGACTCATGTTATGCAGCAGGCCAGAGCTTACCGCAACTAGGCTGTTATTTTTACTCGGCCCCGTGGCAAAAGCGTTTATCTCTGGGCTGTCATAAATGGCAACTTCAGGCATTTTTATGTTGGCCTGTTGTGCTTGACGCGCAACAGTTTGCAATAGCCAATGTTCTGTTTCATTTCGAGCTTGTTCTATGACCATCGCACCAGTTGATTTTTTTGCTATCCATTTCGACATAAATAGCGAAATAAAAGCACCACCAAAACCAAACACCAGAGCGATAAGCATAATGCCGCTGTAACTTCTGGACGAAATTCCAAACACCGACATTAAGACCGATAAAACCACTCCCAACACTAGCATTACAGCTAAGTTAGTTAGTAGAAATAACACAACGCGTTTCATAATCACCTCAGTGAAATAACAAAAATCAAACTCTGCATACTTTGCATACAGACTCATATATCTAAGGAGTAAAATGGGGTAATTTAAAGCACTAATCAATAGCGATAAGTGCAATAAAATAGAAAAAGTTGCGGTTTTTATCAGTTAATTTTTTGTCAAGAGCCAAACAGAGTGTTTGGCTCAGATTATTTCTTATAACTGCAACGAAAAAGTCGATTGTTTCAATTCTTGCTTTAAAGCGTCGTCTTTAATTTCACCTTTTTCACTGTCAAAAACATCATAAAAACTTGGCACCGAAACACTGGCTTTTACGTCCATTGCAAAAAAAGGTGCTGAGCCTGTTGCGCTCGCTAAAACGCTTTTTGCACCGCCAGGTCCTGGTGACGTAGCGAGCAACACCATTGGCTTATTTTGATACACCTTTTGATTAATACGAGATGCCCAATCAAATATATTCTTATAAGCTGCAGTGTAGGTACCATTGTGCTCCGCAAATGACACAATAATCGCATCGGCTTCACCGATTTTGTTATAGAACTGCTGAGCTTGGACTGGTATTCCAATTTCGTTCTCTCTATCCGCGCTGTAGATTGGCATTTCAAAGTCATTCAAATCAATTAACTCAACCTCTGCGCCTTCAACGAATGACGCAGTGTACTGCGCTAATTGTTTGTTAATTGATTGACGGCTGCTACTTGCTGCAAATGCTAAAACTTTCATAACACTCTCCTAAATGGGTTTGTTTTGTTGTATTCATTTTATGCAACCCAGTGTATATTGACATTCAAATTTATTTAATAACTCATTTGTAAAGTTACTATTTCCATATGGCTAATAATATTTTTGATGGCATTCCAATATTTGTGCAAGTTGTTAAAAGTGGTGGTTTTGGTGCTGCAGCCAGTGTACTAGGGCATTCAAATTCTCACATTAGTAAAGAGATCAACAAACTTGAAGAACGCCTCGGGGTAAGGTTGCTCAATAGAACCACGCGTTCCATTGCTTTAACCCCCGAAGGGGAGCTCTACTATGGCTATTGTGAGCAGTTAGTCAATGACGCCACTGATGCATTTACACTTTTAACGCACAATGACAACAACCCAAAAGGGGAGTTAAAAATAAGCTGTCCGATTGGTATTAGTCAAAGCTACATACAGCCTGTGATTGAAAAGTATGTACAAAGTTACCCCAATGTTAGACTCAATATCGATCTTAGTGATAAACGAATCGATGTGATTGCGGATGGGTTTGATCTTGTGGTGCGTGCTGCGCCAGAGCTTCAAGAATCGAGTTTAATTTGTAAACGATTATTTTCGTGCCCTACATATGTTGTTGCTTCGCCTGATTATATTGCGCGTTATGGCCGACCTCATCACCCTAAAGAGTTAACAAATTACGATTGTATTTGTTATTCGAACCTCAAATCTCCAAACAAGTGGGAGTTTGTAAATGCTCAAGGAGAACAGTTTACTGTCAACGTTAGACAAAAAGCCTTGTTAAATAACGGTAATATGCAAGCGGCAATGGCATGCGCTGGCATCGGAATATGTAGATTACCTGAGTTTTACATTAAACAAGAGTTGGCTCAAGGGCAGTTAGAAGTGCTATTTGAACAGTGCCCACTGCCACAAGTAAATGTGTACGCCATTTACCCAAGTAAAAAACATCTTTCACCTAAAGTTCGCTGTTTTATTGATTTGTTAGAGGAGAACGCGAGAAGTATCCGCTAAAAATGCTTTTATTTGCTAATAGCCAGTGCTTTTAATCGCCTGTAAACATTTAATGCGTTAAAATAGGGCAACACTTTCCTAAACTTCGATAACCATTGTGTGATGGTTGTCCTGACATTGAGAACACCATGAGAAAAAACTTTGCGTTAACGCACCCAAAACTAAAACCTGCTCGATTAGTTGATGCAATTAAGTATGAAATAAAAAAATACCTCCGTAGAGAGCGCAATAAAAACTTACCTGCTGGGGCTGATTTTTGGGACTTTGACTGTCGTTTTGGTGCGACGCAAGAACAAGCTGACGTAATTAAAGTTGCAGAAATAAACAAGCACATTGATCATGCGGTTGGTGCCGAATTACCTTCTTTTTATCTCGAAATCCTGGCAAAACCTGGCCATAGAGCGCCATTATTGGATGAAGAGTAATATAGCATTTAATAGTTTCGAACATTGTTGATGTAATAAAGCATGCAAACTCTCAAGTTAAGCGCATAAAATCTGCGCTTAACTTGAGTTTGGGGTTACAAAAAACTCGGGTTTTGTTTGATAAACCGTTTGCCTAGTTCAATTGAACCCAACAAATTTAAATGATTGTTATCACGATAGATCGGTATGTTATTTAGGTAGGTTGGGCAGTCACTTCCCTCGCAAAAAATAGACTCTACTGAAACAAATGATGCTTGCTCAGTGTACTTATCTTTTAGAAACGCAAACGCATTGCTAATATCGGGAAAAGCAGCTGAAGTAGCGCTGACCCTGCAGTCTTCTAGCTCGTCAGATGTTCTATTTGCATGGACTTTCAAAAAACAACGGCTATTATCAACTTTTTGTCTTGGTAGCATTTCAATAACGATAGGGTAAATGCCAGCTGCAATTAACTGATTAAGCGTAATTTCTATAGTCTCATTTAAGGCTGCTATTTTATTCTGCTCGTATTTTGACAATAGGTTACCTTGTGTATAACCAGCCCAAGCGCCCGCTAGGAATACATACCGAGGTTTTTTATCTAATATATAGGCCAACGCGTCATTATTCCTTTTTATGCAGGCTTCTCTAGCGTTAGTTGTATTTACATACAAAGATAGTAATGGAGGGCAATTACCACGTGATACTTCCAAAACTTTTATATCAAAATGTTGTCCTATTACATCCACAAAACCATTAAAATGGTTTGCGTGTGAGTCTCCCCATAAAACTGCATCTATCTTAGATTTTTCTTTATTGCCAAGCATGCACGTGTGCGATTCACTAATCGTCACGTCATTTGTCATACAAACACCCTTTCCCTGTTCAGGTTTACTATGAAGCGCCACTTCTGCTTGCACGATAGTTTGGTCAAACCTGTGAGGGAAAAACTGTGCATTATGAGCAACAAAGAAAACTAAAACTAATGCTGCTGCAGGTGCTGTATACAGTAATAACGCGACTTTTTTGGTCTTTATTGTTTTTGAGTGTCTAGTTGGGTTTTCTACGTACCGCCAAGTTAAATAAGCTAATAACATTGATAAAGTCGCAACACAAAGCTGGACAACAGCGGTAAATTCAATACCCAATACTTTTAAGTAAGAAATGATAGGCCAATGCCATAGATACAATGAATATGATATGAGGCCTATAAAAACTAAATATTTGTTGCCAAGCACTGAATATGACCAACAACTTAGGTTTTTACCAGCGATTATTATACCTGCTACGCCAAAACATGGTAAAAGCGTCAGCAGCCCTGGGAACTTATCTTTTGAGTCAATATTCATTGCACTTACTAAAATTAAAGCGAGTGAAATTACAAATATGCAATTTGAGGCAAACTTGTTTAGGTTAAAGTGTTCAGGATAATGATACAAACATACCGCTACGGCAGTACCAATCAAAAACTCACCAGCTCTACTGGCAATAAAATAGTAGGCCAACTTAGCGCTATATTGAGTCAAAAAATATGAGACCAAATACGCGGCAATCAGGCTGAATATTAGTATTAAAGCTCTTAATTTGTGTTTTGACAGCTTCATCCACAATACAATACATAATGGCATAAATAAGTAAAATTGTTCTTCTACGGAAAGAGACCAAGTATGCAATAAAGGGGCTTCATGAGTGGTGGAGGAGAAATAACCACTTTCATTAAGCATAAAAAATATGTTGGAGAAAAACAGCGCAGACGCAATCGCGCTTCTTAAAAGGTCACTAAGTGCATAAGGCGTGAGTATAATAATACCAGCAATAATAGTGGTCACTAATACCGTTAAGTATGCAGGCAAAAGCCTAGTTGCACGTCTAATGTAGAAGTCAATGTACGAAAAATGATTATTCGCATTCGCTTTTATAATGATACTGGAAATTAAAAAGCCTGAGATGGTGAAAAATACATCAACACCTATAAAGCCACCAGTTATAAAAGGAATGTCCAAATGGAATAATAATACTATTAGGACTGCAATTGCTCTTAGTCCATCAATATCAGACCTATATTGTGTCATCAGCTAAGTCGAAGCCTTCTTAAAAACGTAGGGGGTGATTTGGCCGCAGACCATACACGAACAGCGCTGTTAAGGCAAATTAGGCGTAGTTCTGCGAGCTAATATCAAACAGTAGCAAAAATATAAAAACAGACCGCCAATAGCCCCAATCAAATGTGCTTCTATGGCCACTCTAGAGTCAATGAGCATACCAACTTCAACGCTTGGCCCTTGTACTTGTTCCCAAATTAATTTTGCCCAAATACCTATAAACAACAAAATACCAGAGCGCATGCCAACTTGAATATCTTTAAGCGCTCCCCACACAATCACTCCATGTAACAGACCACTTAAACCTGTATAGATCCCAATGTCAGGGCAAAATAACCAAATGCCTAGACCGGTCCACAGAGCTAAAAATATTATATGGAAGAAGTACTCTTTAGCAGAGCGGTGCTCAGCATGTAAAACCCATATAAAAACAATACCAATAACGTTGAGCAGTAAATGAGTCCAATTACTATGCATAAATTGGCCTGTGAAAACACGCCACCATTGTGCAGGTACTAAATCCCTGTCGAATGCAAAGAGCGAATGCGTATCGAATAGCATTAATAAAGTACTCACTAGAATGAGCGTTATTGGGGGGAGGGTGTAGCGCTTGCTTAGAGGTAGATCAATCATGGTATTTGGCAGTTATTTTTTGCATATTGTGCCTGTTTGCTTTTATCATGCCAATGTTTTCAATGAATATAAGTGATTATAAATGAAATACGCACTGCACCTAGCGCTCTTGTTTTTACTCAGTAGTTGTACTTCGAATGATAACGCTCAACACAGTCAAAAACGAGAAACACGAGAACCGGAAGCTGCAACGGGCTTACAATATAAAGAACAAGTTTCAGCACAGCAATTTATGGTTGCAGCTGCAAACCCTTACGCCGCAAAAGCTGGGCAATCAATGCTCGCTCAAGGCGGTAGCGCAATTGATGCGGCAATAGCAACACAACTTGTGCTTACCTTAGTAGAGCCTCAATCATCTGGTATTGGGGGCGGTACGTTTATTTTATATTTTGATAAAAAGAATAATAAGCTCGTGACCTTTGATGGTAGAGAAACGGCCCCCAATAAGGCCGACCACACACTCTTTTTGGATGAAAATGGCAAAGCGGTCCCATGGATTAAAGCTGTCGTTGGTGGGCGCTCAGTGGGCGTACCTGGGGTATTACATGCTTTTAAACAAGCTCATCAGCAATATGGGACGTTACCTTGGGAAACGTTATTCGAGCCCGCGATTAAACTAGCTACTGAAGGCTTTGTGGTATCACCTAGGCTGAACATGTTACTGGAGAAAAAACTCAACCCAGGCCTGACACAATTGTCTCCTGCAAAAGATTATTTTTACCCCAATGGTGAAGCGCTTAAAGTGGGTGCTGTAAAGCAAAACCCCGAACTTGCGAGTGTATATCAACAAGTAGCAAAAAATGGCATACGCGCATTTTATCAAGGCGAAAATGCTGCACAGTTAGTAAGCGCGGTGCAAAATGCCCAAATAGCGCCAGGTAAGCTAGATAAAAATGATTTAGCAGAGTATACAAGCAAGCAGAGAACCCCGATTTGCACCGATTATCACCAATATAAGGTTTGTTCGATGGCACCACCTAGCAGTGGTGGTATAGCCGTATTACAAATCTTAAAATTACTTGAAGGCAAAAATCTTTCACAATATGCGCCAAACGACCCACAAGCACTGCATTTATTTACGCAAGCGTCACGTTTGGCTTTTGCTGATAGAAACCATTATGTGGCCGATCCTGACTTTGTAACGGTTCCTACAAAAGCGCTGCTAAGAGATGATTACCTGTTAAAACGTGCAGCTTTGATAACAGACCAAGACAACCACAATGTACCTGTGGGAGATCCCACCCAAGGTGCCATTGCTTATGCGCAAGGTGACGGTTATGAATTACCTTCCACTACTCACGTATCAATTGTTGATAGTCAAGGCAATGCAGTGTCCATGACCAGCTCTATCGAAATGGCGTTTGGTTCAACCGTTATGGTGAACGGTTATCTTTTAAACAATCAGCTTACTGATTTTTCTTTAAGTCCTAAAAAAGAAGGGAAGTGGGTTGCTAATCGTGTTGAAGCCAACAAGCGGCCTCGTAGTTCAATGTCACCAGTGATGGTATTCAATCCAGATGGTAGTTTACGCTTGGTTGTGGGCTCACCGGGTGGAAGCCGTATTATTAACTACGTTGCACAAACTGTGATAGGCGTACTAGATTGGCAATTAACGCCTCAGCAAGCAATCAATTTACCCAGAGTCACTAACCGTAATAAATATACGACACTTGAAAAAGGTACCGAACTTGTAAACTTAGTGCCGTTCTTTAAAGAAAAAGGCCACAACGTGCAGGTAAGAGATTTAAACTCCGGGTTACATGCTATTGAAGTAAAAAATGGTAAATTATATGGTGGTGCAGACCCGCGCCGCGAAGGCATTGCGTTAGGCGAAAACACACGATAATCGTAGGCTTAAAAGTAAGTTTACGATATACTGTACGGCCCTGTTTACAGAAAATACAATCTGTAGATGGGGTCTTTTACATTGGTCTGATGTGAGTGAAATTCATTGAAATTTAATCACTTTGGGCAATAATGATCTCTCAGCCTATAAAAATGTGTCAAAACTTGTAAATATGACTAAACAAACAGATCCTAATTATTTATACATTCCATACTCTGGTCCTAATCTTTTAGAAACGCCGTTACTTAATAAAGGCAGTGCATTCAGCCAACGTGAGCGAGAAAGCTTTAACTTAGCAGGTTTATTACCACCACGTTATGAGACCATTGAAGAGCAAGTTGAGCGTTGTTATCAACAATACTCAAGCTTTAGCGACAATTTAAACAAGCATATTTACCTTCGAGCGATTCAAGACAACAACGAGACGCTTTATTACCGTTTGGTGCGCGACCATTTAGAAGAAATGATGCCAATTATTTATACACCAACAGTTGGCGATGCTTGTGAAAAGTTCTCTGATATATATCGTAGTTCACGAGGCTTGTTTATCGCCTATGAAGAACGCCATCAGATTGATGACATTTTACGTAACGCTACTAAAGGTAAAGTAAAAGTCATCGTTGTAACTGATGGGGAGCGTATTTTAGGCCTAGGTGACCAAGGGATAGGCGGTATGGGTATTCCTATCGGTAAGCTATCTTTATATACCGCATGTGGAGGTATCAGCCCAGCCTATACGCTACCTGTAATGCTTGATGTAGGTACTAACAACGAAAAGTTGCTTGCCGACCCAATGTATATGGGCGCTCGTCATAAACGTATTAGCCAAGAAGAGTATGACGAATTTTTAGAGCTATTTATTTGCGCGGTTAAACGTCGCTGGCCAAGCGTGTTATTACAGTTTGAAGATTTTGCCCAACCTAACGCCATGCCGCTGCTTAAACGTTATCGTAACGAAATTTGTAGCTTTAATGATGATATTCAAGGTACGGCTTCAGTGACTGTTGGCTCATTGCTCGCTGCATGTCGAGTCAAAGGCGCAAAGCTATCTGACCAAAAAGTGGTATTTGTTGGCTCTGGTTCTGCCGGTTGTGGTATTGCAGAGCAAATAATCAGTCAAATGGTGGCCGAAGGCATATCAGACGCGCAAGCGCGCAGCCAAATTTATATGGTAGATAGGTATGGCTTGCTAACAGAAGGTATGGAAGATCTTCGAGATTTCCAAGCTGCCTTGGTACAAAGCAAAGATGCACTAAGTGACTGGTCATACAGTGGTGACTATGCAGCGCTCTTAGATGTAATGCACTGTGCCAAACCTGATATTTTGATTGGAGTGTCGGGTCAGCCAGGATTATTCACGGAGCAAGTTATTCGTGCTATGCACAACGGCTGTGAACGTCCTATTATTTTCCCGTTAAGTAACCCATCTCGCCAAGTTGAGGCTCATCCAAAAGACGTGATTGAGTGGACTCAAGGACAGGCTATCGTAGCAACTGGCAGTCCGTTTGACCCAGTAAACTTTAACGGTACTGTTTATCCTATTCCGCAGTGTAACAACAGTTATATTTTCCCTGGTATTGGTTTAGGTGTGATAGCAGCTAAAGCCACGAGCATTACTGACGCCATGTTGATGGTTTCTAGCGAAACCTTGGCTGAATCTTCTCCATGGGCGAATACTGGCAAGGGTAGCTTGTTACCAGCACTTGTTGAAATTGAATCGCTAAGTAAGCGCATTGCATTTGCAGTTGCCAAAAAAGCGATGGAAGAAGGTGTTGCACTAGAAATGTCAGACGATGCAATATGGGCGGCAATTGAAAAGAACTATTGGTTGCCAGAGTATCGTAACTACAAGCGTTGTAGTATTTAATGAATTATTGAGCCAGCACAGTGAATGCTGGCTTTTTTATATCTATAGTTAATACACAAACCAAGGAGGTAATTTTAAACTAATGTTTTGAGAGTTGTATGAAATACCTTTTGTTAAGCGCTTTTATATTAAGCTTGTTTATTAGTAGAAGTCACGCTTTGGTGATTGATTTAGCATCTGATTTTGACCCAGCAAAAGCCAATGAACCTACTGATGCCGCCATGGTAATTTTAATGAAAGTGCAAAAAGCTTTAGATGGCAAGCTTATCTTTAATCATATACCAGCAAGCAGAATTAGAGAGTGGCGTGAATTGGATAGTCATCCCACCACTTGCCTTTATAATAAAGCTAAAACGCCAGTTCGTGAAAAACAGGCTCTCTATAGCAAATTCCCTTTTACCGCATTTCCTGCCAATCGATTAATCGTACATAGCAATTTGTCTCTTCCCGAGAGTTTATCAATTGACGAACTTATTACAAAGTACGGTTTGCAGCTAGGCGTGGCGAAAGGGCGCTCATATGGAGAAGAGATTGACCTCATGTTGGCAAAGATAAAAGACCATGTTTTTGTAAATGAAGGCGCCAACAGTGCAGCTAGGCTTAGAAAGATGTTATTACAAGACAAACTTGACGCTATCATAGAATACGCGCCAGTTTTTAATTACGACCATCCACATAAATCTCGTCAAAAAGACATTACTTTTCATAAGATTTCTGGTGCGCCAGATGCAACATTTGGCTATTTTGTTTGCTCTAACTCAGATGTTGGTAAACAAGCAATTACTCTTTTTAACCAAGCAATGGATGACAAGCAATTACAGCAAGATATTATAGAGTTTCACCAGGACTTGTTTTTTGAGCAAGAAAGCATTTTTATTCGCCAATCATTGCGGGCTCAATTTCTCGTTCAGTGATCATTAAGTGTAATATGATTCAATACAGCTAATTGCAACCAAAGGAATTTAATTATGCGTATTTTAAGCGTGTTAGCCGCCTCTCTATTTAGTGTAAGTTCATTTGCCAGTACGGTACCTGATGACCCTCACCTGTATGTTCAAGGGCAAGCGAAAATACAGGTTCAGCCTGATAGAGCAACCATAAGAGTGGCAATCGTTGAAAAGAGTAAGCAGCTGCCCGAGGCCAAGCAGAAAGTTGATGATATAATGGCCAAAGCCATTAAACTAGCTAAGCGGTTCGACATTGAAAAAGATGATATTCATGCCGAGCAACTTAATGTTTATCGGCAAACTCGATATAACCGCAACACTAATGAAGAAGAGTTTGAAGGATTTAGAGTAACCCGTAGCTTAACGCTTACTTTGAAGAAAATTGAAAGCTATCCAGAGCTACTTCAAGCACTAGTGGACACTGGTATCACAGAGTTTAACAATACAGAATTTAGCGTTAGTAACCGCGAAGAGTTAACCGACAAGTTAAAGTTAAAGGCAATAAAAGACGCCAAATTAGCGGTAAAGGAATTAGCCGGTGCGTTTGATGTAGAAGTGGATAAACTTTATTCAGCGTCGTTTGCGCCGATCAATGCGCCTACCGTGCCTTATCTACGCCAAGCGCCAGCAATGAAAATGATGGACTCTGAGTCAGGTAGCTATAAAGAAGCGTACAACACTGGAGCTATTACGATTGAAGCGCAAGTGTATGCAATCTATTTAATTAAGTAATAAAACCCTTTGCAATGATAGGTACTCCCCAGTGCCTATCGTATTTTTAACCCCTTTGTTATAATAACCGCTTTGCTATGGAATGGGCTGTATAGCTAAAGTTTATGAGTCGAAAGATCTTTATCATAGGTTTACCAAGAACCGGCACTACCAGCGCTTGTATCGCATGTTTAGAACTTGGATTTGCAACTGCACATACGGCTTATACAATACAAACGTTTAAAAATGCACAGGTTATAGCCGATACCCCCATTTTTAACGATTACCAATCTCTCGCGCAGGTATACCCCAATAGCCGTTTTATCTACTTAGAACGTGACCTAACATTATGGTTACCGTCAATCTCGCAGTTATTAAGCAGAATGGCAGCTAATTTGCTAAGAGATGATGGTGGGTTCAATGACACCATCAAGCGCTGCTTTTTAGATACTTTTAAAGGCCTTACCCCGGATTTAGCAAGTGATTATGACTTTTTACAGCGCTGCTATGAAACTCACAAAGCACAAGCTTTGGCATTTTTAAGTACCAACAAGTTAGAACACATAATCCTAGATATATCAGCCTCTGACTCGCTAGAGGTGCTCTGCAATTTTTTAGGTGTTGCAAATAGCAATCTCAAAGCAATGCCTTTCACAAATAAAGCTGGCAAAGTTACCGCTTGGAATAGCGTTCGCCACCCACTAAAAGTTGCATCAACACGAAATGGTAAAGTAGATAAAGATGCTTTGTTATTGCCAGCACTGGGCAAGTGAACCAGACACTTTGCGTCACAACACTAATACGATAGAATGGCCGCAATTTTATGCCTTATAGCCTTATGAATTAGTTATGTTTGAACTTAAATACCACACCCCATTTGAATGGACACATAAAGTCATTGCAGACTTTGGTACATTTTTACAAGATCATGCCGCAGCTGAAAAAAAAGCATCAGGAATGGCAGTATCTATGCTAAGTCATTATCCTGATAGAATTAAATTAGTAAAAGCAATGACGGATCTTGCGATTGAAGAGATGATCCACTTTAAGCAAGTACTTAAATTAATGACCGAGCGCGGTATAACGCTTGGGAATGACCAAAAAGATCTTTACGTTAAAAAAATTAGAGCTTTGTTCAGAAATGGCCGCGATGAGTTTTTAATTGACCGTTTATTGGTTGCGGCGGTTATAGAAGCGCGAGGCCATGAGCGATTTTCTTTAGTGGCAGAAGCGCTTCCTGAAGGTAAAGAAAAGGATTTTTACGTTGCGATTGCAAAGTCTGAAGAAAAGCACAAAAACCTATTTGTAGAATTAGCGTACGAATACTTTGATAAGCAAATGATTGATGAACGATTAGAAGAGATCTTAATTGCCGAAGCAAAGATATGCGAAGAGATCCCCTTTACTGCTGCACTTCATTAATTTTTTAAAAGCTTTGGTGGTGTTGCAGGGCAGTTACCCACCAAATTGGTTAAAAAATAACAAAACTCAGAAATAACTGAAAAAATTTAGTTGACTTAAGCTCATAATTCTATATAGTGGGCTCCAGCTTAAAAGTAAGAATATATACACACTCCATTTCGAAGCGTTAACGTTAGTACCTCCGTCCTGTAGTTTTTAAATATCATTTATTTTTTGTGCTATTCCGTCTGACTCTGATGATAGTCAGCAATTTAAAATTTAATTTACAGGATAGATATTATGTCTAACACAGTTACTGGTACCGTTAAGTGGTTCAATGAGTCTAAAGGTTTTGGTTTTATCGCTCAAGAAAATGGCGCAGACGTATTTGCTCATTTCAGCGCAATCAAAGGCGATGGTTTCAAAACTCTTGCTGAAGGTCAACGCGTTGAATTCACTCTAGCTCAAGGCCAAAAAGGTCCTCAAGCAGAGAACATCGTTGCACTTTAATTTTTAAATAAATTAAGTGAAACAAAAAAGGCAGCTTAAGCTGCCTTTTTTAATGTCCAAATTCCGCTATTAGAGTTTAAATTTAGAAGTAGAGTCTAATAGGTTATCTGATAGTTTATGTAAATTCTGCGCAACATCTCCTACCTGCACCAAAGCTGTCATCGTTTCTTCAAACGAACTATGCATATTAGAAACGTTGTCTACTACCATCGCAGCAACCGAAGTTTGTTCTTCGGTCGCAGTAGCGATTTGTGAATTCATGCCATTGATTGCCAATATTTGCTCTGAAATAAGTTGAATTGAGTTACCCGTTGCCTGTGCGGCTTCGGCATTATTGGTTGCCATATCTCTAGCTGTATTCATGGCATTCACAGAATCTGACGCCGCGACTGTCAGTATATTAATAAGCTCGCGAATTTCATTGGTTGATTTAGCGGTTCGTGACGCCAATTCACGTACTTCATCTGCAACCACCGCAAATCCTCGACCTTGTTCACCAGCACGAGCAGCCTCAATGGCGGCGTTTAGAGCGAGCAGGTTAGTTTGCTCAGCAATGGATGTAATAACGTTTAGAATTTGAGTCACGTTTTGAGTATCGTCGGCCAGTTTGTTAATTGTCACTGCTGCTTTATTAATCTCTTCGCTTAAGTCTTTAGATTGCGCAACAGATACATTTATTTGCTTTAAGCTTTCATCTACAGCGTTCTCTGCAAGCTCTGCAGCCTGAAACGCTGAAGCTGCTGATTGAGAAATATCTCCAACGCTTTGTTTCATCTCTTCCATTGAGTTTCTAACTACCTCAGCATCGCTGGATTGCTGCTGGGTGGCGCGTTCTGCGGACTCCATACCTTGTACTAAGCGAGTCGAGTTTTCCATTAATGGCTCAACTACAGCAATAACATCTTCAACCGTACCGCGTAACAGATTTATAAATGCATTGAAGTTTTTCGATACTTGACCAATTTCATCTTCAGATGAAACGGTCAGTTGCGAACTTAGCGACCCTTTACCTTCTGCGAGCAGATGCAAATTATCGGCAGCCTCACCAGCGGAAGAACTAATACCTCTGGCTATCATTACTGCAAGTACAATCACCAATGCAAGCGAAACCACCGCAACGAAAAACATCATCGTTAAGGCATCGTCAGCGTTTGACTTGGTATTGTTGATAAGCTCAGAAAAACGCTCATTAGCGCGCCTTTTATCATCATTGAGAGTTTTTAATATTCCTTCAAATAAATCGCTTTTCTGTTTAGCTATTTGTGGCAACTTGGCAAAATCGGCGGTGCCATCAATCATGCTGGTAGCGATTTGTTTTGCAATTTTCCCGTACTGTTGTAGATCCCTTACTGTATTCGAGGTTGGGAAATTATCATTTAGAGTAGGGACCTGTTGCAGGTTTTCAACCAGCTTTTTCTGCGTGGCCGCAGCTTTGCTGATTAACTCAGCGTCCCCAAAAGTGACCGATTGAGTATAGGTTTCGTCAAGTGTTTGCATTGCAGTGACGTTTTCAGACGTAAGAATTAATAATTTGTAAGTTTGGTTTTCTAATTCATCAAGTGAGCGCTGATTCTCCAACAAAGAGGTATAGTTAATCATTACCAATACAATAAATGCTGCAACTGCAACTATGGTTATCGCATGGATTTTTTTTGAAATACTCATGTTTTTAAAATGCAATAAGTTCGACATATAACACCTTGTAATATAACAATGTGACAACCTAAGTTGCGTTGTTCCTTGCTAACAGCCTTTTTAAAGGCTTAGCTACCGTTATTTGGCACTTTCCCCTAATGATAAGCTTAGCCATATTCCGATTTTTATCAATAAAACTTTCTTTTTCGTAGGGTTAACTATACTTAGCATGCCAATAACTCATAAATTAGGCGGAGCTATCTATGAAACTAAAAACTACTCTCTTGATCGCTGCTCTGTGTTCTACGACAGCTCATGCAGAGATTAACATTTCAGGTTTTGCAAGTATAAACGGTGGTAAAGTGCTCAGCGGTAACGGTGCACCTCAATATGATATTGAGCCCTCGTTTCTTGCTGACTATCCGATCGTAAGTACATATACAGAAGATTTTTCCTTTTCACCAGAGTCACTTATAGGCCTGCAGGTCACAGGTGATTTAGGCGAAGGGTTAAGTGTTACCGGGCAAATTGTTGCACGTGGTGCCAATGACTACGACGCAGAATTTGAATGGGCTTACATATCTTATGAGCTGAATGATAACTGGACGATTCAAGCTGGTAAGAAGCGGTTACCACTTTTTTACTACTCAGATTTTTACGATGTTGGCTATGCCTACGTATGGATGCGACCGCCAGCTGACAACTATACATGGCAAATATTTAACTATGAAGGGGTAAATTTGTTATACAACGGTTCTGTTGGAGATTGGGGACTGTCAGCAAATATTTACACTGGTAAAGAAGATGACGACCAAAATAAGTTGTTATCTGACTTCTTTTTTAGAGCGCCGGTTCGTGAAATCTGGGAAGACATTTTAGGTGGCGTAGTTAACTTAAGTCATGATTGGCTAGAAATTCGTTTAACGCATATGCGCTATACCAACAAACGCTTTGTTAATGGTGAACCAACCATGTGGAATGGTAAAGATACACGGGATGGCAAGTTTTATGGTCTTGCAGTAAATGCAGACTTTGGAAACTTTTTTGTGTTATCTGAGTTAAACCGTTTAGAGCTAGACAGCGACTTTGATACCTACATGATCAGTGCAGGTTATCGCTTTGGTGAAGTAACACCATACGTTATGTACTCAAACTATGAGCAAGATGGAGATGGTGATACCGAGAAGCACGATACTACTGCTGTAGGTGTACGTTGGAATTTTCATCCTTCCGCTGCATTTAAAGTGCAATATGACAGAGTTAAAGATGATTCGTTTGACTTCGCCGTTGCCGGCGACAGTAAAGCACTCACCTTTGGCGTTGACGTAGTATTTTAGGAGCTAAGCGATGAAACATTTAATTTATTTAGCATTTTTAGCGCTAAGCGCTCATTCATTTGCAGCCGTATCAGTGATTGTTCACCCAAGTAACGCAAGCACAATTGATGATTCGACCATTAATCGAATTTACACGGGTAAAGAGAAGTCTTTCAGTAACGGTAACAAAGTTATTCCCATTGGCCAAGATGCCGGTAACCCAGTAACAGAAGAGTTTAATACTAAGGTGTTAAACAAGTCATCTGCACAGCTAAAAGCGTATTGGTCAAAACTGATCTTTACAGGGAAGGGCACACCTCCTAAAGAAGCAGCCAATGACGCTGAAGTGATCCAGTCGGTATCCAGCAACCCTGATACCATCGGCTTTGTATCATCAAGCGCTGTAACGGGTGATGTGAAAGTGGTTAAAGAATTTTAATCAACCCAATTTACCTTACTAAAAACTCGCTCTATGGAGCGAGTTTTTTATTTATGCGCGCTAATATATTTGCCAACTGCCTTAAATTTTTCTTTGGTGATAGGAAGGTAGAGCATAAACATATTAAAAAGATGGCTTTTAACATAATATATTTGCGTCATAATTTTCGCTTATTTTAAGTAATGTTGGCTATTGGTAACCAGCCTATACACGCAAGAGCTTGGGAGTGGCATATGCTCCATTGTTTCACATCGCCCATGTTTCGAATTATTAGCGAGTGTAAAAACTGATGGAGCTAAGGGGAGGGGGAAAGTGGTTTACATAGTATATGGTTTATTCTTTTGCATTGTTCATCGAATCGACCAGTTTATCTATTTCATCCGTCACAATGCGTTTGTACTGCAATCTAGCATCAGTTTTAGATATTAAGCCTTCGCTTTGACCTTGCTTTAGCAAAGCTATAGCGTACTCAGCCTCATAACTGATCTTAGGTCTATGCAAGAAATTCTTCCAATTGAGTATAAATATTCCAAGAGCAATAAGATAAGCAATATTTATCTTACTGAGTTCTTCTGTGACGGCAGCAGCAGGACTAACAAACAGAGATACAATAGCTAATAACAAATGTAATATGCATCCAAACAGCACCCCCATTGATGTAGCAACAGGATCTTTAACAAACAAAAGATCTAAAGCCATTTTAATGTACTTGGTCAGAGTATTTAAATCCATTATGCTTTCACTCCAACGGGACGATTCAGGCTATGGGTTTCACTAGCAGATTGGAATGCTCTTATTTTTTTACCTTTATCAAATTTGTTGCCCCCATCACTTGTAATAAACTGTAGTATTTCCCTAGCTTCATACTCATTGTCACCGTAAAAGCCTTTGTCAATTCGATACTCAAGAACTTTGTGACTCGCTTTAATAGCAATAAGGAAAAGAAGCGAACCAATCCCCATACCTAAGGCTGAGCTCGTAAAACTTGTGAATAAGCCAAGAAGGGTTGAACAAAGTATGTTCAGCAGTAGGCATTGTACTGCTTTATAGTCTCTCCTAATTCGTTTTAAAATCAACGTACCGATAATCGTATCTTTATCGATTTTGAATGTACCTTGGTCTAGTAAACTAATACACTTTGATAGCAACCCACTAAAAATAACTGAAAAGAACTTTATTCTAATTTTATAACTTTCAACAGGCTTGGCATCGGTGGCTTGTCTATGGACGGCTATATATATTTCTCTCGCTAATTTTTTGCTAATTTCAACTTTTTCAAGTTCAAAAACATATCTAAGCAGGGTTCGCCTAGACGCTAACCCAAATCTAACACCACTTTTATGTGCCTTTTCCAAACGCTCTCGTTTTCTTTTATCCATACTTTCCCTTGAATACTTAAGCTGCACTTCTTATTGACTTAATGATAGCACCTTATGTATTGATCAACACGGTTAGAAAATGAAGGAGAGTTGGAACACATAAAAACATCTTAAATAAACCAGCATCAATAGACGCTAAACATAGAAACTTACACCATTTAACATAATATAAATTATGGGTCATTAAGTGTCTTTGTGTGAAGCTACCCCGATTGTAATACCCCAGTAACTTTAAAGTCCAATACTAGACGGTATCGGACATTAAGGTTTTTTATACCTAAACATCGAATTGTAACGCCAAAGTTATTGAGCTTGCGGTTTTGATGCCTTAGTATGTTTTTATATCAACAATATGAAGTATCGTTATATGGAATTCGTCAAACCACTGGAGCCGATTTTAATAATCGACGACTCACAAGATATAAGAGATTATCTTAGTAATATTCTGACCGACTTGGGCTTTGAAGAAATTTTTGAATCTCAGGATTTTGAATCAGCAAAAAGCCTACTCACTAGCAACCCCCCTAATGTAATCTTCCTTGATATTGAACTTCCAGACACCGACGGCACACAAATCTTAGAATATATTAATGACCATTATCCAAATACGCACGTTATTATGTGCTCTGGTCATAACAGTCTTGAGAATGTACAAAATACCTGGGAGCTTGGCGCTAAAGGATTTATCGCAAAACCTTTTAATGCAAAAAAAGTTGATACAGTATTAAAACGTATAGAAATGATTGCATGAGTCATTCAATAGAAACTATCACGTCAAAGTTGTCTCATATCATTTTCGGCAAAGAACACCAAATAAAACTCGCGGTTTGCAGTTTATTATGTCGTGGTCATTTGTTGATTGAAGACTTACCCGGTATGGGTAAAACTACGCTTTCTCACGGACTGGCGGATGTACTTGGCTTGAGCTACCAGCGTGTACAATTCACCAGTGACTTACTGCCAGCTGATGTTCTTGGGTCTGCAATATTTAATGCCAAAGAACATCAGTTCCATTTTCACCGCGGACCAATTTTTAGCCAAGTGTTGCTTGCAGACGAAATAAACCGTGCAAGCCCCAAAACACAAAGCGCTTTGCTTGAGGCTATGGAAGAAAGGCAAGTCACAGTTGACGGTATCAGTCATCCACTGCCAGAGCCTTTTTTTGTAATCGCAACGCAAAACCCGTTACATCAAGCAGGTACACATCCTCTCCCCGAGTCGCAATTAGACCGCTTTTTTATGCGTATTAGCTTGGGTTACCCAAGTGAAGAAGCTGAGAAAAAACTGATATTGGGTGTTAAACGCCAAAGCGAGAACAATGTTGAACAGGTGCTCGATAAAGCGAGGCTAATCGAGTTACAAGCACAATGTAATGAGGTTCACCTTGCGCCAGTTGTGGTTAATTATATTCTTGCATTAGTTCGGTATACCCGTGATTGTGGGAAGTTTTCAGATCCCCTTTCGCCACGTGCCAGTATTGCATTGGGCAGTGCTGCAAAAGCATGGGCACTGATGGATAACCGAGACTATGCCACACAAGATGACGTGCAAGCTGTGTTTGCAAGTATTGCCGCTCACAGGCTTAATATTCCATGTCATATACAAGATAACGCAGTATCGGACATTTTGTCAGAGGTTGAAATACCACTTTGATGTTCGGCACGTTTAACCAGCTTTTTGCGCGCTTTATTCGAAAAAAGCACACCGCAGACTCAATCACTTTTAAACACAATACCATCTACATACTGCCCTCAACTATGGGCACGGGCTTTATAGGTGTATGTGTGCTTAATTTTTTATTGGGTATAAATTATCAAAATAACCTTTTACTAGCAGTATCTTATCTGATGATAATGCTCCTAATCATTGCACTGCTCTATGGTTATTTAAACTTCAGCGCTAGCGAGATAAAGTTAGTTACGGTTAATTCTGCACATTGTAATACCCCGCCCTCAGTTACTTTAGCAATAGCCACAAGTAAGCCGTTGCTTGATCTAACGATTGATAACGAGGCATTGGAAGAGCCGATTCATATTCTAAATGTCGAAAAGCCTATTTTGCACTGTGTGTCATTTAAGGTTAAACGCGGTAAACACTTAGTTGGGCAATTTAAATTTATGAGCCACTTTCCATTTGGTTTAGTAAGTGTTTGGAGCTATTTGTATCTCAACAAGTTTATTTATGCATACCCAAATCCACTCGAAAGCAATGACCCTATTTATGCGTTTACATCAAATGAAAACAGCAATGATCTTTGTAGTTCCTCGCCAATTGTAGACGAATTTAAACAGTTGACCCCTTATCAATCTGGTATGAATATGCATCGAGTTTCTTGGAAACACTATGCTAAGTCGCAGCAGCTTCTGGTAAAAGAATACGAAGGAGAGCTGGGCAGCCAAGTAGTAAGATTTGATTATGATCTGCTACAAGGTACTGTAGAACAACGATTGTCTAAACTAAGTTATTTGGTATTAGAAGCCGAAGCATCCGACACGCTATATGCATTCAAACTAGGTGGTTTTGAGCTTTCGGCAAACCGCGGAGAGGCACATAAAATTAAGTGCTTGGAGGCTTTGAGTGACTACTAATTCACTGTTCTTCACGCTTAGCTATTTAATAATAACACTACTGCCCTTCACCGAGTTTGGTTTTGCATTTAATGCGCTGATGATGTGTTTAGCTGTTTGGCATAGCGTGCTATTGAGCCTTAATAAACAAGGAATACGCAATGCCATTTTAAACGCTGTGGCTTTAATTGGTATGGCTATCACGGTGATGTCAATAGGTTTAAAAAGTACAGTAAGTGTTTTTGTCGCACTCATGTTGTTAGCTTGCCAACTAAAAGTAATTCAGGCAACAACACTTAAACAATGGCGACAAGTTTTAGTATTAAACTTTTTTACTTTTCCTTGTGCGTTTTTATTCTCGCAAAGCCTATATGTTGCGTTACTTGTGCTGATTATGCTCGGGTTTAACCTTGTTTTAATGCAGACCTTGCAAAAGGTAGGCACATTCAAAGCCGCTGGCCAGTTTGTCATTTCTAAAATAATGCTTAGTTGCATACTGAGCGTCTTCTTAATTTTGTTTTTACCAAGACTGCCTGCTTTTTGGCAGATGCCGGGGCCACAGCTTGCGAAAACCGGATTATCTGAAACTGTAAGCCCGTTTAGTATTTCCAAGTTATCACAATCAGATGAACTAGCCTTTAGGGCATTGCTCAACGAGACAAGTATTCAACAAGGCCAAACTCCACTTTATTGGCGTGCCATCATACATGACAAATTTGATGGGCAGCAGTGGACCATAGCAAACTTACAAAAAGCCCCTATTAGCTATAAAAAACGTGATGAGCTGCCCTCTTATACAATTATTGCACAACCGAGCAATACGCCTTGGTTATATGCATTAGGGTTTTCAACCAGTCCAACTGCTCTGGTACAAAGTAGCTACTTTGGTACTTTGTTTAGAACCGATAAACTAACCTCAACATTTGAGTATGTGGTAACACCGGCAAAAGGCAATGCCAACACTACCCTGTCCGGCTGGCAATATCGAAACAACACCACAATTGTAAAACGATTAAATCCTCGCGCACAAAATCTTGCACAGCAATGGGATCAACAAACGAACACAACGGCAGAGTTTATCACTGTGATGCGCAGATACTTTATAGAGCAACAATTCAGCTATACATTGAGCCCACAAGTTACGACATCAGAGCATATGGTAGACCAGTTTTTATTTGAGTATAAAAGTGGTTTTTGTGGGCATTACGCATCTACAGTAGCCATGATGATGCGAAGCATTGGTATACCTGCCAGACTTGTGTCTGGCTATTTGGGCGCTGAGTATAATGAAAAGCAAGGCTATTTCAGTATTTATCAATATGATGCGCATGCTTGGGTAGAATATTTTGTACCAAATGAAGGGTGGAAAAGCTTAGACCCAACCGCCTGGGTCTCACCCGAAAGACTGCAAGGCTCACTATCTCAATACCAACCTTTGGCCAACGAATTTCAATCAAATCTAGGCATGAGCTTAGCTGCTTTTTCTGACTTTGCGTCCATCAATTGGCTACGGATAAAACTTGAAGAGCTTGATTATCAATGGACGCGATGGGTATTAAATTTTGACCAACAAAAGCAAACTTCAATGTTAGAAGCTATGTTAGGTAAAAATTATCAACATTTCTCTGGTGTAATAGCAATCCTCACCTTGGGCATGATATTCACAAGTTTATTTTTTTATATTCAATTGAATAGCAAGAGCAAAGAACCAGATGCAATTAAGCATTATCGTCGATTGATTGCATTATCATCTATCAACCTTGAGCATACAGCACCAAAGCAATCGATAGCATTATTACAACAGCAGTTTCCACAGCAAAGCGATGCATTAATTCGGTTTTATGCTGACTTTTCTGCAAACCGCTATCAGGGAAAAACTTTTGGCAAAAATCAAAACATTCATGCCAAAAATTTGATAAATTCAATAAAAACAAAAGCAAAGAGAACAATATGAATGCAGTAATTATAGGTGTTATATTAATGCTCGGATTATCGCTAGTTCGCGTTAATGTAATCGTGGCAATGACCGTCAGTGCAATGGTAGCTGGACTGAGTGCAGGACTGGGTTTAACCGACACCATGAACGCGTTTAACAGTGGGCTTTCTGGTGGTGCGGAAATAGCGCTTAGCTACGCTATGTTAGGTGGCTTTGCCGTTGCTATATCAAAGTCAGGGTTAACCCATATTCTTGCGCAAAAGTTGCTCAGTGCTGTTGAAAGCTCTGACGAAACCCACACTCGCATGTTAAGTTTTACTATCATGGCAATCATTTTATGCTGTGCGATAGCATCACAAAATTTAGTTCCTGTACATATCGCATTTATACCCATACTGATACCACCTTTGCTGACTTTGCTAAACCGACTTAATTTAGACCGTCGAGCAATCGCCTGTATATTAACCTTTGGTTTAGCAACTTCTTACATGGTTTTGCCCTATGGTTTTGGCGGCATCTATCTTTATTCAATATTGCACAAAAATTTATATGATAATGGCCTAGACATGATCAACACACAAGTACCCATTGCGATGATCATTCCTGCAATCGGGATGTTCATTGGCCTTATTATCGCGGTATTTTTTAGCTACAAAAAAGCGCGAGAATATCGTCATAATGAAGCTGCAGAAACTGCGGCTGCGAAAGAAGTTGAGAACCCTAAAAAGGTGATGATCATCGGTTCCATTGCAGTAATAAGCTCACTCATAGCGCAAAATGTCAGTGGTTCAATGATATTAGGTGGCCTTGTTGGGGTAATGATGTTCAGCGTATTTGGTATAGTAAAATGGGAGCAAAGCTCCGACGTTTTTAGTCGCGGTGTTGCAATGATGGCGATGATAGGTTTTATTATGATCTCGGCCCAAGGGTTTGCATCAGTAATGAAAGCAACAGGTGATGTAGCAAGTCTCGTGAGTGCTTGCGCTGATTTTATTGGCGACAACAAACCGCTTGCTGCAGCAATGATTTTATTAGTTGGTTTGTTAATAACCATGGGGATTGGTAGCTCTTTTTCGACAGTGCCTATTATCGCCACTTTGTTTGTCCCACTGTGTATGGAAGTAGGATTTTCGGTAATGGCAACCGCTGCACTAGTAGGAACTGCAGGTGCTTTGGGGGATGCTGGCTCTCCGGCATCAGACTCAACTTTAGGACCCACATCAGGCCTAAATGCCGACGGACAGCATGACCATATTTGGGACTCAGTTGTGCCTACATTTATTCACTTTAACATTCCCCTACTCATATTCGGCTGGATAGCAGCTATGGTACTTTAAATAGATTTGCAACGCGCTTCGAACAAGCGCGTTGCTTTTACTTTATTTATATATCTGGTTTAAAGTGTTTTTCGTTTTTTATGGCTGCACCTAATTCAATATAAGCGCGTTTGTTTGATTAGTTACGAGACCTGCTAGATGTTCATCTATAATGTTCCACCTCTATCTATAAATTTTTGCTCAGCTGTATACTGAGATTTGTGGAATAGTCTATGCTTGTATATCTGCACTCGTTATAAATCAGTTGTCTACAATGAAAATAGTATGTTTAGGTGGGGGCCATGGCCTTGCGCAAGTATTAAAAGCGATCAAACCTTTAGCGAGTAATCTAACCGCGATTATTGCCACGACGGATAATGGTGGTAGTACTGGTCGCTTGAGGCACACTCAACAATGCGTTGCATTAGGTGATATTAGGCGCTGCTGCTTAGAGCTTGTAGAAGACAACTCATTACTACATACTGTATTCGGACATCGTTTTAGCGGCGGAGAACTCGAAGGTCATAGTCTTGGTAATCTGGCATTACTAGGTTTACTACAATTAACCAATAGCGCGACTGAGGCCGTTGCACAATTCAATGCTATTTTAGGCAACTCTCAAACAGTCCTCCCTATGTCTGATGAACCTGTCGATCTCGTTGCAACGATGCAAAATGGTCAAACCTTCATTGGTGAATGTGAAATAGATGCATTAAACCAGTTACCCGAGCGTATTTGCCTTACCAAACCTGTTAATGCCCACGAAAGTGCGATAAAAGCAATAAATGATGCGGACGTTGTATTAATTGGCCCAGGTAGCACTATATCTAGTGTAATGCCCGCACTTCTGGTAGGTAATATTGCACACGCACTTCAGAGCACCAGCGCATGTAAGATATTTGTAGAAAATATCTCACGAGAAAATAGTGTTATGGCACAACTTAAAGAAGAAACTGTTGTTAATTGGCTAAAAAAAATGGTCGGTTATAAGTTTTGTGATATGAGTCTCTCCCCCGCAGCAATTGCACAGATATCAAATTCCGCACTGTGTAGCAGTCATTGCGCAAAGCATTTGCATAATATCGAGCAATTGCATGTTGTGTTTACTCAATTGCTGTTAGTTAAGAGTGATTAGCTTGCTTGCTGACTATCAGTTTAATTGCATCTGAGAAAGCTTGTTCGGCTAAAGTTGTTGCTTTTTCTATCAATGGGGTTAGCTCACAGAGCTTAATATCATGGTGCTTTGCGGTCATTTCTATTAACTCGCACTTTTGTGCTAACAGACATGCACCAAAACTGCTGCTATTGCTCTTTAAGATATGTGCAAGGTATTGAATAGCATCAAGACTGTCGCTGATGGCTAACTCTTTTATTTGTTCACGTGATTCAGTTACATAAACACTTAAAAGCTGCAGCGCCAGCTCCTCCCCTACATCATAAGACAGCTGCGCAAATACCTTTTTATCTATCACAATAGTTTCCTTGGAGGTTTCAAGAGTTACAAAGTTATTGTTGTTGATTAAACAAACTTTAATGGCAGTGAATCTCATATTATTGTATTAGCCATTAGTTAAAGTGTAGTGCGCTTTTCTATAAAGAGCACAGTAATCACCATCAATGATAGAAATTTAAAAGCTGCAATAAGTTGCTTTAAAAAACGATTATTGTAACTGCTGTTAGCATGGGGGGATATGTGATTGTTGAATTTTCGCCATGACTGCATATCGCAAATGCCTTGGTTGCTCCTTTGTTAAAATGTATTCAATTGACCGCACTAATGCTGAGTGATAGCTATTAAAAACAACTGTATGATGTGTTCTTTATTATCCATACATATAGCCACATTAGTGGCTAATAAAATTTAACAAAAACCAGACAGCATTTTGTCGCAGACTACAGGTGTAGGTCTGTGGTTGTCATCAACAGCTACAAAGGTAAAGCTACCAGAAATAGCCAAATGCTTATCGTCTTTATGCATACGTTCTAGATAGATTTTTACTTCAACTTTTAAGCTTGTATTACCAACATGAACTACGCGCGATACCAGCTCAGCAAAAGTACCTGCAGGAATAGCCTCTTTAAAGTCTACTCTATCAGATGAAATTGTTACCAAAGGCTTTCGACAAAACCTAGTTGCAGCAATAAAAGCAGCTTCATCCATCCAAGCCAAGGCGTCACCACCAAATAGCGTATTGTGGTGATTTGTTCTACCAGGAAATACTGTTTTAGTGATCGATGTTACCGAATCTTCAATACGTTTTGCAATAATTGCTTCTTTATCTATCTGTGTCATTTGTTACTACTTTTGCTCGCCAATGTATCTTGCATTAATAATTGAGGGTCTAGTCGCTCGTTATACCAATTAAAGCGCCAATCCAAATGGGGGCCAGTTACCCTACCCGTTGCTCCGATATCTGCAAAGTGGTCACCAGTGCTTAACTTATCGCCCACTTTGACATACAGTTTATTTAAATGAATATAGGTAGAGCTTATACCATAGCCGTGGTCAACAATCACTGTGCCACCGCTGTAATACAAGTCTGGGTCTGCAAAAGTCACAACGCCAGGCAGCGGTGCTAATACAGGAGTGCCAGTCTTATTTGCTATATCAAGGCCATAGTGCGGATTACGCGGCTTTCCATTAAAAAATCTCTGACTACCGTATACTCCCGAAATCCGACCAAGTGCAGGTCTAAGTACTGGCTGTTTAAAGTATTCTAGATTTGACTCTGTCGCGCGTGCCTGTCGAACGGCTTTCGCTTCCGCGCGGATCCTTTCAAGCACCGATTTAGGAGGCGACACATATTTTTTTTCAACGCCAGTGATTTTATCTATTTTAAATTCCCGCTGACTGATAACGATTTCTTTTTCGTGCTTGACTTGCTTATTATCAACCCACGTTAAAACATGTTTAGGCTGCGCATCTCTCCCAAACCCGAACACAAACTCGCCGCTGGGTGTAAGTTTGAGCGGCTTGCCATTAAAGCTTACTTTGCTCACGTTATCTAGTTTGCCAATAACCATGCCACCTTGAGTGAGATTGCCTTTTAACTCGAGAGCATGTGCTTGTAGTGTAAGCCCCAGTGAGCAAAGTAATCCACTTAATATCACAACGCCCTTTTTAAGCATGGGCAATGGCTCCTTTACCAACGCCTTCATACGCTTTAACGGTAATCGCTTTATCAGGCATCTGTTGCTTGATTTGCTCTGCAAGGTACTCTGCGATGCACTCGACCGTGGTATCACAAGGTAAAATATCACAGCGAGTTTCACTAATAGCCAGCTCAAAATAACCTTGCGTAGACTCATATGCAAAACAGATGTCACTTTCTTTAGCTGTAACAAACTTAAGCTCTGTCGACTGAATGATATCTTCACGCGTACCTAGGTAGATATCTTGCCATTTGCTTGACCACTCTTTTTGTAATCTTGGGTGCTTCATGCCATCAACAAACACACCAATTTGTGAACGATGACCATGAATTATACGTTGGCAATTGCCATCATGTTTTTTTAGGCCATGACTATAGTGGTAATAAAAGCTTTCGCTTCGTTCAGGTCTAAGCTCAATACCTATGTCTTTCACATTACTGGGCATATTTGGCATGATGACGGACTTTAAGAATTCGATCACCGTTTGCTCTGTCACTTCTTCACCTTCAATTAAGCAAACGGCTTCTTGGGGCGCACTCATCGCTAGGTGATTAGCATCCCCAAAGTGACAGTCTAATTCAACTCTACCTTTTTCGATTTTAACATCACCATTTAAGCCTTTCGCAACGGCCAATTTATGATCAATCGTTTCATCAATGATGCGTTTGATTTGTTTTTTAACCAAAGCAAAATCCAAAACCATTGATTCATCGTTTAGTTGTCCGTGTAAAGTCATATCGACTATCCAACTTTCACCAACTGCGCCACGTTTGTTACAAAGGAAAGAAAAATCAATGACTGTTAGTGCATCTACAAAAAGGATCATAAACTTCCGGTAAATTAGTTTAATACTAGGGCTATTATAAAGTTTTTTAAGACAAAGATCGCCCTATAAGCGTAGGAGAATTCAATTTTAATGAGAATTATTCTTACAAAAGTACAAATTTTAACTGTTCAGAGTTGTTTAGCGTACATCTGTACGCTAAAGTAACCCCGAAATTTTTAGCAAAGATTGTGAACTATGGAACCAAAAAATAGCTATACAAAAGAAGAATTAATAATATGTGGTCGTGGTGAAATGTTTGGCGAGGGTAATTGCCGCCTGCCCAGCGATAACATGCTAATGATGGACCGCATCATCGAAATAAACGACAACGGTGGCGAATTTGGCAAAGGTCATATCATTGCTGAACTAGATATTGACCCTAGCCTTTGGTTCTTTGACTGCCATTTTAAAGGTGACCCTGTCATGCCAGGTTGTTTAGGTCTGGATGCAATGTGGCAGCTTGTTGGCTTTTTCTTAGGCTGGTCTGGTGGCCCAGGTCTCGGTCGAGCTCTAGGTGTAGGCGAAGTTAAATTCACCGGCCAAATTCTTCCTACCGCTAAAAAAGTAACATACCGAATAGATATGAAGCGTGTTATCAAACGTAAACTGTTTATGGGTATGGCTGATGGTACAGTTGAAGTTGATGGCCGAGTTATCTATGAAGCCAAAGACCTAAAAGTAGGCCTATTCCAAGATACAAGCGCTTTTTAATACCAATCCGCTTAAAACAACAAAGCCCCATTATGGGGCTCTGTTGTCTCTAATACGGTTTGTTGTTAAGTTTTAAAGGTATTACGATTTTCAATCGCTTCGCGCCATCCACCCAGCCATTCAGATCTTGGCTCAACTTGTTGATATGGACATAACTCTTTTGATCTACCTGCTAGCCCTGCTTTAAATCCTTGTGAATGTGCTCTTTCTAAGCGATCTCTTTTCTGTCTCTTCATAGGTAAAATCCTCACCTTTTTTTCAACGATGTTGTGGCTGTAATCGATATAATTACAATCGTCATCAACATTTAATAATTAGTTAATAAACCTGTCGTTATCAACCTAATTGGCACTATATTTATGACCAACAGCGGAGGTTTAAGTTTACTCCATTGATAACACAGTATTTGTTTTTTAACTGATGTGTATCTTGCGCACATCACGCGTTATTGATTAATTGAGAACAACCAGCGCATCTATTAGCTACTTTTTACTTTTATAAAAAAGCGCAGCAGCAATTGCACTGGAATAGAGCAGGATTGGCCAAACCTTCATCTTCAATAAATCACATAAGGTAAAGGCATGCAATGATCTTTATCAATAGTTATATATCAAACATTAGGAGAAAGATAAATAATCTAACAATTAAAAGTTATTCAAGAAATTAATTTAATAAATACCACAAAACAAGCTTGTTTTCGGCCAAACCAAAGTAAAAAAACATTCATAATTTTGACATAAAAACTTTTCGTTTCAATTCAATATCAAAGATACATAGTCATACAAAGGGGACTTTAAAATGTAACAAATGTCCCCATATAGGCTCTGGTGTAACACCATATTCGGTTGTATAAAATATCGCGTTTAGTTTTGTGCGATGTTCATTTAAATAGCTGCAACAGTTTTTTGAAACATGACATTATTAGTGGCTTCTATGGCTAAAGCTAAAACTGCGTTCTTTTATCAGTTTACCCGTTCCATCTTTTGGTGTGCTATAAAAGTTAACTGATAACTTATCTAATACGTTATCAAGTTCAATGTGCGCAAACCCCCAAGTAAAACTTTTAGCCCAAACTAAGTCATATTCAGGATATTGACGCGCTTGGTACTGAGCAAAAGGCGTATGAGTCCCTCGCATTTTTGATGCCGCACCACTGATTATCAACGGCAACTTTGGCTTTGCATGATTAGGCGGTAACACCCGAGTACAATCATCCGTTAAAAGCTCTAAGTCGTGTTCATGGCCCGCAATATAAGCATCTGCGTACTTACAAAGTTCAGGTAAAATAAGCCTTCGCAAAACATGCCCTTCATCGTATTTAGTACCGCCAATTGACCATAAAATGTGGTGACCATACACGATTTTCCACTTGGCGGTTGAGTTTTTTAATCCGCTTGCGAGCCAAGCTAGTTGCTTGTGATCTTCACCATTTAATGGTGTTTCATGCTGCTCAATGTCTTCTACTTTAGCTTGTCCTTTTGCAAGCGCACTCGCTAAGCTTTGTTCCGACCCATCCTCATTAAGCGGAACTTCGTAGTAATGTTGGCCAGCCAACAACATATTGGTATCAATCACAAAAAACTCGACATCACTACCCGGCACTCCTCGTTTGAAGCGATAGTAGCCTTGCTTATCCATCACAAAATTTGGCTGCTTCGCCATCCAAGCAGTTTGCAGTGCAACCCCTTTACGCGACGTTTTCCAATCGTGATTGCCAAGTGCCGAATAGACCACCAGCGACTCATTGCCTTTAAAAAGCGGCTTAAGTGGATCTAAAATGAGGTCATTCATGCGTTTTTCATCATCTTTGCCATCGTTCGCGTCAGCGCCATCTGGGTAGATGTTATCCCCTAACTGAATCGCAAATTCGCATTCACGTGTTTTGCATAGCCTAGCCATCGCTTGGCCCACTGCTTTAGCGCCACTTTGCTCCGTGGCAATATTGGTATTTGGATAAATAAATATTGGAGCATGATCGAACTCCTCTATTGGCCTGTGATCATCTAACCAATCTTGTTTTTCAGACGCTATAAACTGGTTTTTATTTTTTGGATGCTTGATATGTTTTTGCTTTGGATAGTCAGTGCTGTAACCACCATCACCAAATGCTAAAAAACTTATTGATGAACTATCGTTGTCCGTGTCTTTGGCCGTTGCATTAACAGAAGCAATGGCTAAACAAAATGCAGATAGGGTAAAAATGTATTTCATATTAATTGCAGCCAATTTGCATTGGCTGCCTCCACAAACTTATAACGAATTAAAACTCACACCGAACTCATAAGAGCGACCATAGCTTTCATATTGATAGTTGTACTGGTGGGCACCGTGATAAAGGTAGTACGGTTCGTCGGTTAGATTTATGGCGTTGAAATATAACTGGAATTGTTCAGTGATATTATATTTTGCACTTAAATCAAGTTGTAAATGAGCATCTTGGTATACTCGCTTTCCTTGCTCTTCGTGTTGAAAACTTTTGCTCTTGTAGCTTGCGCTAAGTCGGGTAGAAAGCAGATCGTTTTCATAGCCAAGCATCACGTTAGCCACCGTGTCAGATTGATTTTGCAGCTTATGATCCGCATCAATAAATGTAGCATTGCTGCTAAACATCAATCCGTTACTAAAGTTCTTGCTAAAAGCCAGCTCTACGCCGTTTAAATCGGCGCTGCCGCCATTGCGAGCTTGCATTACTTCTTTGTAACCTGACCAAACGCCTAAGCCTTGAACTTGCTCTATGGCAATAAAGTTTGAGATGTCTTTATAGAATAGGCCTGCTGAAATAACACCTACCCCAGATAAGTAATATTCAATGGAAAAATCAAGATTGTTAGATTCGTACGGATCCAATTCTGGATTGCCAACTTCTGCTTTGCGTTCAATTTCAATGACGCCATCGTCAATGGATGTATCTGTCTCTATGATCGCAAATGCCGCTGAGTCTGAAAACTTTGGTCGTGCAAGCGTGCTAGTATAGGCAAAACGGGTAATTAAATTATCCTTATATTCATAGCGAACAGTTAAGTTCGGCAGTAGATGATCGTAATCTTTGTTAGCGTGCCACTTGGAGATGTTGGTTTGCTCAATATCGTTCACTTCATCGGTGACCAGCTCAACTCTGTTGCCATTAGTATTAAAATCGGTCGTTTCATAGCGCAACCCCGATATCACCTGCCATTGACCAATATCCATTGTTAACATCAAATACGCAGCCCCGATCTGCTCTTCAGATGTGTAGCTACCACCAGCGCTTTTGATATTGCTCTCTAGGTGGTTAGTTTCAAATGAACTGCGATTTAACTTAACAAAATTTTTCAGGGCATTTTGACTTAATCCCGAACCAAACTTACCTAAGTCATAGTTGGGCTCGTTTATTTTGAATTGCTCTGCCACTACCTCATCAAAACCACCATCAAACACGATGATATCGGCGTTTTTAAGTTTTTCTCGTTGTGTGTACTTAGCACCAAATTTTAGTTGTGCGTTGTAATTAGCAATCACCAGATCTTTACTCAAGTCTAGCTTGAAACTTGTCGACTCATCTTCGCTAAAGTTATTTTCAACAACAACTTCATCCAAAGAAAACTTATTCAAGTCGAAAGCATCATCACTTGCACTGAGAGTTGGCTTTTCTCCTAAGCTTGCATAGCCAAGCCAAAAGCCTTTTCCTGCAAAACTGGTGTCGAGGCGATTCGGCTCTTTTTCATTAGACTTCGAGTAACCTAAACTGTACTCCACTACCCATTCATTTAATTGGTGTTCAGCACCAGTAACTATTGAGACAACTTGTTGCTCTTCAAATCTATCTTTTGTATCTCTGTCCATTTTTGCTGATTGAAACAATGCTGAGTTAGCTGATAACTCTGATGCAACCAGCTCGCCTTTATCAAACTTGTATTCGTTACGTAGGCGATACTCATCATCAGAAAATTCACTAACGAGTGTTTTTAGATAATATAGATTCCCCTGCTCGTCTTTTAAGTCTAAATTGATAGCACCTCCAAGGCGCTCCCTTTCAATCGTATAATGACGCTGCTCGATTTCTTCAGCTGATAGCACTGATGTTGTATTACCGTTGCTCCTTTGAAGGTCAGTGGCATACCATCCGCCATCGGTTTCCATGTTATGAGAGCCAAATCGCCTTTGCGACCAAGATAGTGCTGATGCAATGCCAAAGTCATAGCCTTTGGACAATTCAAATACATCGCTATAGCTTGCAGACAACTTTGGACTACTTTTTTCAACTTGTGCGTTATAAGTATTTTGCACGCTTGCGCTGTAGCTTGTTCCATCTCTATCAAACGCACTTAAGCTCTTAACTTCAATGCTGCCTCCAATTGCTGATGCATCCATATCAGGTGTGACCGTTTTACTCACCTCTAAACTTTGAATTAGCTCACTTGGGATCACATCCATAGCGACGCTGCGAACACCCGCTTCCGGAGATGGCAGATTTGCGCCATTAATAGTGACATTATTTAAATTTGGATCTATGCCACGTATCCCGACAAATCTCCCCTCGCCTTGATCTCGTTGAATAAACATCCCTGGTAAACGTTGTAACGCTTCAGCTGCATTTTGATCCGGTAACTGACCGATTGAATCACTACTTACGATAGACTTGATCCCTAAAGCGTTTTTTTGTCTATTGAGCGCCCCTGCCTGGCCAGCGCGTTGACCTATAACAATGACATCTTCAAGTGTTACATCGTCGCTTTGTAAAAATACATCAACATTTACGGTACCATCAGCGCCAACGATGACTGTTTTGCGCACTGATTTAGCCCCGATGTAATCAACTTGCAGCGTATACGTGCCAGCAGGAAGGTTTGTTAATTTAAAAGAACCATCTCTTGCACTTACCGTGCTCCTATTAAGCGCTTCAATAGTTACTCTCGCACCTTGAAAAAAAACGTTTTTTTCTTCACTTGCGATTTTACCAGCGATTGAACTTGCAAAACTTGAAGATGCAAATAATGCACAAGTTAGGCTTAAAGCGACTTTAGATTTTGAAAATGTAAACGGTTTCATTGCTACTCTCTAGTTACACGGTAATTTTTACAAACAGTTGTTTGCTACGACGGCACCGAACAATAGAGAATTGATATGTAAGAAATATTTCAATGTTTTTGAAAAGCGTCTAAATTAGCATTAATGCGTATGATTTAAGGCAGTTTTGAGCCATTTTGACCCCCCTTTTTTTAGCCAATTTGCCATTTTGAAGGGAAATTCATCGTAAAAGTTCGTTAATTGTCATCTTTTTGTCCCGTTACGTGAGCTATTTTAACCCTGCCAAGCGATATGCTTTTGAGCAATACTTTTAAATGCGCTTGGCTGTGTTCTGATACTCGCGTAGAAAATCGAGCCAATTACCAACATCTCTAAAAAATTTAGACTTCTAAGGCAATAAATGAGCGTTATACAACAAAGTTTCTTTAAACTACACAAGCCATTGTGGGTACTGCTGGCCATAGTGATCCCTACCACAATTCTAACGGTTGCAAGCAACAGCACACTAAAAAATACTGATGCAGTAGATTGGATAGATTGTATCTGTGAAGGGGGTATTGCCTTTATGACGCTACTTTGGCTGATAGCAACACTACTGTCTCGACCCAAAGGAAACGTCACCCTGTTACTGTTTTTTGGCTTATCTGCAATGCACATTTCGATGCTTATGGACTTCCTCGATGAGTTTTACCGTTTTGATAGCGCTAATACTTGGCTCAGTGCATTTGAGGCGTTTCCCGCATTTATTGGGATGATACTCATGTCTTTTGCAATGTACTTTTGGTACCAAGAACAGCAAATATTAAACTTTATGTTGTTAAAAAAAGAGCGCTTTTATCGCGAATATGGTTTAACCGATTTTATAAGTGGCTTATACCGCGCCGAATATATGAAACAGCAAATTGATAAAGAGTTACTGGCATTAAAGCACCACAATATTCCATTTTGTATTGCTTTAATTGATATAAAAGAGTTCTCAGTATTTAACGAAAAATATGGTGTAACGAAGGCCAATAGCCTACTTGCTGATGTGGGCCAAATTATCTTGTTAAATCTACGTGACTCAGATTTAGCCTGTCGATATGCCAGCGATAGGTTTATCGTACTGATGCCTAACACCAATTTGAGCACGGCAAAACAAGTTATCAATCAGGTTGCTGATAGAGTTTCTAACCATAGGCCATACGCGCAAGGCCATTTAATTTCCGGAAGTAATGACGTGCATTGGTTATGTGAACAAGCACACAAGGGCGAGCAACAAGCAAGTTTACTTGCTCGTATTAATGCACAGTTAAATACCCAAAAGTCGGCGGCATAATGGCGCAGTTTTATGAAGTGGAAGATGCCATTTTTGATGCGCATACGCTTATTTTACCAATCGTTGAAATGGCGGCACAACGAGGGGTGATGCCCGACAAAATACTCAAAGGCTCTAAGCTATTTTACGATGACCTAAATAAGCAAACGAAACGAGTCAGTTTTGCACAGTTACACTGTGTGATCAGTAATACCACCAAACTATTGAATGCCGATGGCATTAGCTTTTTACTTGCAGAGCGCTTATTTCACAGCTTGCATGGCAATGCGTTTCAAGCACTTATGCACGCATCAAATTTACAGCAAATGTTTAGAATAAGTCAGCTTACCCAATATGAGCTATTCCCCTACATGTATGCAAAAAGCTACTATGGGAACGAGCAAGTGCATTTTGTGGTAAATTTCTCTGTGTGCGAGCCTTGTGAAGTCGTTAAAGGGTTTTTCTACGAGCTATTAGCGGGTTTAATTGAATGTTTGCTGAAGTGGCATTTCAACAAGCCGGCTAAAAGACAAGAGTCGCACGGATTTCATATTAAATTTCCAATCGCACCACCTAATCATATTGAGCAGTTCCATAGCCATTTAAGTTGTCATTATTCATTTGCTCATCCGATGTTTATAGTATCGGTTGACCGCGCCATATTGCTTAACAAACGCGACAATGCGCTCCCAGCTATGACCTCTTATTATCTTAAACAATCAAGGTTATCTGACTACACAATAGGGTTTAAGCAACACCTAGCACAGCTAATAACAAAAATGCCAAAAGCCACCAGCGAACAAATCGCGACAGTAATGGGCATAAGTAGTGCAACACTTAAACGTAAGCTAAAACAACACAATACCAGCTTCAAAATGCTTAAAGATGAATGGCAAAAACAGCAGTCTCTTATATACATTACCGCGCAAGGTTACTCCAATGAAAAAGTGGCACAAGCGCTGGCTTTTACTGATATTACAAATTTTCGGCGCGCCTTTAAGCGCTGGACCGGCAAAACCCCAAGTCAGCTCAGAGCAGAGACAAAACCGTTCCTTTGAAGTTAACTATTGAGCTTCTGAATAATTTGCCAACGCAGTTTCCTTGCCATTTCCTCATCAATCTCACCTAAACTCCCCAACGCATCTTGGTTTATATGAGAATGTGCATTATCAGAAAATACATAATGGTCAAATACCGCCTTGTATGCTTGTTTCTGAGCGCTCGGCAAATGCCCAACAGACAAAATGGCATGAAGTAACGCATCCGTTGGTAACCCTAGATAGGCCTCGCTTTGACGCCACCAATAGTTTATTAAACCGTTGATAGACTCTGTACTTTTGACATGGTGCCACCACATACTAGGAATATAAATCGCGTCACCAGGCGCTAATTCTACAAATTTTGCGCCCTCTAATGCGGTTTTAAATTTAGGATGCTTTACATAATCTGGTTTCGAAAAATCAACCATGCTGACGACTTGCCCTGCAGGTGTAAAGTCGATGGGCCCGGGATATAAGCAATCGATCAGTTGCGGTTCAAACAAGGTAAACTGCCTCTTTCCCGCAACAACACACGCGATATTATCGGGAACATCATAATGTGCTGCCACCTCACTTTGATTACCAAGCCAGATACTCACCAATGGGGCAAGCTCAAGCATAGGTAAATTATTTTCTTGCTGTAAATTAGGTAAACAATAACCTAAGGTAGTTGACCCCATATAAAGGCTTGGCTGATTTTCGCTACGTTGATTAAGTAATTGGCAGAATATATCTTTAAGATGCGTTTTTACTTGCGAAAAGTTCTTTTGTGTATGGCTTGATGTATAAAAAAACCTGCCTTTGTACTTCGCTTCGCACTGGTAGGCATAAACACCTACCCCAGCATCAAAATGCTTCAAATAATCGCAAAATGCTCCATCGGAGTGATTTGCCGCCACAACAATCGGCCAGTCCTTAACCGCATTTTTGAACACCAAAGGTTGCGGCACGCGCTCTTTAGACTGAGCAATAACAATTGCAACCATTTCTTGGGCGGTCAAATTGCTGTACGCCTTTATATGCCCGTTTAACACGTTATCTTTCCTCTATCTGCTCTTTCATTCGCACCAGCTTTCTTAGCTGACCTAATGACGCCAACACCATATAAATATGCTGTAGATAGCCTTGATTATGAAGCTCTACTATGGCGTTGTCTGTCAAGCGAGAAAGTACGTCCTCATTGATAGTGTACAAGCCACTTAAACGTGCAGTTCCCGCATTAATTAACGCGCTTTCTAGCAACTCATATTTTAGTAAGCTAGCAACAAAAGATTCACTTTGACTATGCCCACTATGGATTGCCAACAAGATGCTATTAACATTTTGCAAATAGTCGCTCATGCCACCTTGGCTTGAAAACAACGCCTCTCCTTGTTGTGTACTTACCCTTGGATGTGACATATCAATATGTACTGCCGGTTCACTCACCGGAATGCCATTTAGCTGCTTTTCGACAAAACCAATTAGAAAAGGTTGGCGTAGAATGCTCAGCGGTATGTATTGTGCCTGCCAACCACTCTGAGTTAGATACAAGTTTTCCCGCTCGTTAAATCCAAGCAACGCAACCGCTTCGAACTGCCCTGTTTGGCCGTTCTTTTTAAAAAATATTGGATAATCGCTTTGTAGTTGCGCAAATTCTGACGGAAATACCCGGGTAATACTCACATCATCGCCAAGGCTTGCACTGCGCTGAGTGAGTATTTTGATATCTTTGTGAGTAATATTATCGAGTAGTTGTTCTTGACTCATAAAACGTCCTTTAACTAAATCGTTGAAATACCAAACTTGGTAATATTCGTTAACAAGTCTCGGTTAGTTGGTAACGTGCCTAGCCCTCGCTGTGCATTTTGTGTAACTTGTTTGAACAGAGTATTTATCACTTCATGATTTATTTGATCTGACCAAGCGCTCTGATACAGCGTTGAAGAAAATCCCATCCCAAATAACACATACTGATAACTTGCCGCAGAGAAAACCTCATCGATGTGATCTAAATCACTGTGCTTAGGTGGCTGATATTGCCAAAGTAATAGCAATTCTTGCAGAGTTTGCGGTATATGCTCAGCGCGCATGGTTTGCCAATAGGCCGTGTCATCACGACTGCTTAAGACGTAATGCAATTTTAAAAAGTCGATGATGCGGTGCCAACGATAAACAAATTTGGCATTAAACCGATTTGCAACCACATTCATCATCGAATGCGTTTTGGGGAAATTGTCAATGAGATATTGAGCACTTAGCTCTATCATAACCAAAGCTGACGCTTCAAGCGGTTCCAAAAAACCTGCAGACATACCGATTGCCACACAGTTATTGTGCCAAAGCTTTTCTCTAAATCCTGGATTGAATTTGATCTCTTTAAATGTACTGGGTGCTGGCGCTTCTAAGCCTTGATCAGTGATATAATTAGCTAGTTGCAGCTTCGCAGTATCAAAGTCACAATACTCACTTGCAAAGGTATAACCAATGCCTCTGCGGGTTGGCAATGCAATATCCCATATCCAGCCATAGGGTTGGGCTGTTGATTTAGTGCATGACGCAATTTTTGCTTGCTCGTCACTATGCATGACCTGTACGGCAACTGCGCTGTCATTTTTCAATATGTGTTTTTGTGACAACCAAGAGACTTTAAAGTGCTCACCTAATAAAAGTGATTTACTGCCTGTACAATCAATAAACAAGTCAGCAGTAATTTGACCATGGTCGATGCTCGTAACGGCAAGTATATCGCCATCATTATCGCCAAGGACTTTACATACATCATCTACAATAAGTTTTACGCCAAGTCGCTCTGTCGCGTGCTCTTTAAGTAACTTCGCGAATTTATCCGCGTTAAGGTGATAACCATAATTAGCTTTGCCTGCAAATTGTATATCACTGGGCAACCTAGGTGCTTTGTTTTCATCGCACCAGTAAGCTTGAGCGCTTACCGCGTGGGCAAAATCGACTTTATCTTTAACCGTTAGCCAAGGTGAAACCATATCAATGTCTTGTTCGAACCCAACAGGCAAAGAAAATGGGTGATAATACGAATGATTTTGTGCCTTAGCCCAATTGACAAATTCAGAGCCTTGTTTGAATGACGCATCACATCTTTGTATAAATTCCCCTTCCGTTATTCCTATTTTCTCTAGCGTGTTACGCATTGTTGGCCATGTTCCTTCGCCAACACCAATCGTCGCAATATTTGCAGATTCAATGAGCGTTATTTCAACCTCGTGGCTATGCGTAGCAGCAAGCACACATGCGGTTAACCAACCGGCACTTCCGCCGCCAACAATAAGTACACGTTTTATCTGTTTAGTCTGTGCCATATGCTGTTATCTCGTGACATTTTATAAAACAAAGCCGCAGTTAAATGCGGCTTTATATTAATAATAGTACGGTTCCAAACGCAGGTTAGAAAGTATAACGCGCACCTAAGTTATAGCGAGCACCGTATTGAGCACCATTTAAGAATTGCTCAGGGTAACGCACGTACACACGCTGCGTTTCCTCGGTGATATTCAATCCTTCAAAGAATACCGTCAACTGCTCCGTTACTTGATAGTTTACGTTTACGTCAATTTGTGAGTAAGCTTCCGTAAATGCAGGTGAAGAGTGCTGATCAAAATCAGACAAAAATTCATCACGCCAGTTGTATGAAACCCTGACCGATAAACCATCTTTATCGTAAATTGCCGATAGATTGGCTGAATCGCTCATGCCCACTAACGCAAACTGCGGCGTTGTGATATCGCGATTTACGCTTACGTCACCGTTAACCATAGTCGCATTTGCTTGTACACCAAAGCCACTATCACCAAACATGTGTTGTAGTGCAATCTCCCATCCATATAAACTAGATGATCTTAGGTTTACGTCTTTTGAAACCGCAAAGGAGGCTAATGGATCTGTCTCATCAGCACCGATACGCGAACCAGATTCAGCGCCCATGTTGGCATTGATGCGGTCGTGGATGGCCTGATCTGACGGCTGGATACCTTCTGCAATCAACTGCTCGCGTGCTTCTTCAGCTCGCGGCCCGATAAAGACATCACGAAGGCCTTCTATCGTCTCATTGGTTGTGACATTAACAAGGAAGTTATCAACTTTTTTATTGAAGTAACCCACAGACACATAACTACCTTCGTCATAGTAATACTCAAGTGACACATCGTAATTATCGGCGACATAAGGCTTTAACTGAGGATTACCTACTTCAACTTTACGCTGGCCAACTTTCGGATTGCCAACAAAGTTTTTGGTTGAGCCTAATGCGCCAATAGGTGGACGTGTCAAAGAGCGTGAGTACGACGCACGTGCAATCACGTCATCCATTAGCTCATAATCTATATCAATACTGGGTAAAAACTCTTCAGTCTCGCCTGAACCATCGGAGAAACTTTGCTCTGATGCATAAACGTATTCCCATTCATTACCATTTACCCACTCCATAGCAACAGCAGGTCGCTCCAAACCCATCGAGTCAATGTCGGTTTTTTCGTACCGTACACCTACTGACACGTTTAATGGTCTATCTGCAACATCAAAGGTCATGTTAGCTTGAGTATAAAGTGATGTTGTTGTCTCTTTGACTCGGCTATCATTATCAATTGGACCGGCTTGAAATTGACCATTGACCTCCTGCGGCCAACCATCGTTGAAAATATCCGGAGCGATGGTATCTTCAATGGTTTCAAACAAATTAAGAACTTTGTCGAAATCGGCAGTTAGATAGTAATTAACTGGCTTATTTCCAGCATTCGAAAAACCATCTAACATGCCATCAATTGCGACACGGTTAAACATATCATCAGGGAAGTGTACTGCTGACCAGTTCCACCAACCGGCTGGTAAGTTTTGTGAGTAAGCAGTGGTTTGTCTAAATTCCATTTTTGTACGTGCTGCACCAAAAGACACTTTGTTTAAAAAGCCGCTTTCATTGTTAACCCATTCACCTTTAAGCTGGAACTGGGTCATATCATTAGTTTTATCTTCTTGCGTTACAGCGCCAAATAACGAACCCATGTCTGCGCCTGTAAGCTCAGCCTGAGGATTACCTTGACCGTCAACTAAGTCAAAGCCCCACAAAGGCACGCCGCTACCCGACACCGCATTGGTCTTCACATTAATATTTGCAGTATTCGGGCCAAACGCATCGCCTGCATCATCACAAAAACCACAAGACGTGTTGCCTATGATCACAAATGCATCATTACCCAACCCAGCACCTTTGTTGGTTGCAGAAGAGTCATGTGCATCAAGCTCAAATTTAAGAGAGTCAGATGCTTGCCATTGCAGGTTTAACCCTAATGACTTGTTTTCATTTACATATTCTGCACGGCTTAGGTTAGTTGCATAGTCGCCGCCAACTTCCGCTACATTGGTGTATGTGCCATTTTCGTTAATCGTGGCACTTTTAACGTTACCGCCGTTGTTAAACCACACACCAAAGGCGTTCCGATTTGATTCAAATTCTAATTTTGAATAGGTATAGTCAACTGTTGCTGTAAAGTCGTCATTGGCTGCGTATTGCAATACAAGCTGGCCGTTTACACGAGTACGCTCATTATCATTAATTGAATAACCAGAGTTTTGCGGGTACCACGTTGCACCATCCGAGCGCTGGTTGTTGTCTGTGAGGTCAAGATTTGGTGAAGCACTCAAGTCTACATTGGGGATCCAGTTGTCGATAGCCGCTTTTTCTTCACGGTTGTTTCTGTCTTGGTAAGAGCCCGACAACAACACACCAAATTTATCATCATTGAAAGTATTGCTATAAATACCCGACACTTCAGGCGTAATATCATCGCCCGCTTCATTTGAGGTTTCAAGTACCCCTTTAACACCCAGTGACGCTTTTAGACCTGGAGACGTTAAAGGTCTCGCAGTTAACATATTTACGGTTGCACCAATACCACCGCTTGGTAAATCTGCTTTAGTTGTTTTGTAAATTTCGACCGCACTGACACCTTCGGTCGCAATATTTGCAAAATCAAATGAACGACCGCCAACTGTGGGCAATTGACGTCCATTCAAGGTGACTAAGTTAAACTCAGGTCCCATGCCACGTACGGTTACTTTACTACCTTCGTTATTACTGCGGTCTATCGACACACCCGTAATACGTTGTAGCGATTCGGCCAAGTTGGCATCTGGGAATTTACCAATGTCTTCTGCGGTAATGGCATCTACAACACCTGTAGCGCTTCGCTTCACGTCCATTGATTTGATTAAACTACCCTTGATACCTGAAATTTCGATAACTTCGATGTTTTCTTGTTGTTCTTGAGCCACTGCATTAGGTGCAAAGTTACCTGCTAAAATAAGCGATAAACTCGTTGCTAACACCGACTTGTTAAAATGTTTTGTTGTCATATTGATCCCCGGACCACACGATTGTTTATAGCTTCTCGAAAACGTAGTTCACATTTTAAAGAAGCACACAATGTAAGCGCTTACAATTAACTTCAAAAAAATATGAAAGCGCTTACATTTAACTTAGAGCATATGCTGCTTATAGTCAAATAAAATATCACACGCTCATTTTTTTTAGTTTTATTTAGTATTAATATCAGCTAGTTATAGTCTATGTGTGCTGAATACTCGAATTTCTCACCTTGAGCTTGGGCACAAATACAGGCGTCACTTGCACATCTTTTTTGTTGTATACCGTTTTTAGTATCGAATACGCAGCCATTTTACCCATGTCATAAATTGGATAGTCTATGGTAGTCAATGTTGGATACAAATAACTTGCATAGATAATATTATCGAAACCAACGATAGATAGCTCATCAGGTACCACGATACCTAATTGCCTAGCTCGACTCATAACGCCCGAGGCCATTTCGTCATTTGCACACACAATTGCGGTAAACTTTTGACCCCGTTCTAAAAAATAGTCTAGCCCTTTACACCCTGAGTCCTGTCGATAGTCACCTTCAAACAGCTGAGCTTGGGTAAATGCTATGTTTGCCTCATTGAGCGCCTGTTTATGCCCTGTTAAGCGCGCTTGCGCATCTTGCTTCCAAAGAGGCCCAGAGACATAAACTAGCTGTCGATGGCCCAGGTTAAGCAGGTGTTGCGTAGCTAGATAGCCACCTTGACGGTTATCGAGGCAAATACACCTGTTTTTGAGGCTTTCTATATATCGATTGATTAAGACAAACTCTATTCCTCGCTGCTCAAGCTCCAGCAAGTACTCATCACTGACCGCTTCTGCATGTAAAATAAGCGCATCGCACTTGCGGCCAATTAAAAACTCTATGCTTTCTTTTTCTCTTTTCTCATCTGAGTGACCGGAGGTAATTATGGTGTGCTTCCCCTCGTACCTCAGTGTTTCTTCGATAGCACTCATCATATCGCCAAAAAATGGACCATGAAGTTCAGAAACTAAAACACCGACACTATTGGAGCGATTAGACGCAAGCGACTGAGCAATCGAGTTAGGTTGATAGCCTAACTGAGCCATCGCATCTAACACCTTTTGTTTGGTTTTATCGCTGACTTTAGCGTTATTATTCATTACTCGAGACACTGTCGCTAGCGATACCCCCGCCAGCTCAGAGACTTGATAAATGGTGGCCATACACTTCCTTAAAAACTAATGACTATGTTGCTGCTTTAACTCGCTAAGCTCAGCTTGAACGGATAACATCATTTGCGAATCGAGTGCATAATTACGCATTAAAAAAGCAACCAAAATAGAGCCAAATGCTGGCAATATACTAAAACTTAAAGCAATGCCACGTTGTGTGTATTCTGATTGTGCCATATCAGCTTGATAACCAAAATAGCTAAGTAACCAACCAGCCATAGCACCGCCCAATGCAATGCCCATTTTGATGAAAAACACCACTGATGAATAGACCATTCCTGTGACGCGGCGTTTGGTTCTAAGATGCCCATAGTCGATAGTATCTGCCATCATAGCCCACAGTAAAGGCGTAGCCATTTGCAAAAAAAAGCTCCACAGTGCAAACAGTGCAAATGCAATTTGCCACTGGCTTTGTTTTACAAAAAACGCCAGTGCACACAGTAATGCAGCCAAAATTTGTAGCACAATATAGGCTTTTACCTTACACACTTTACTCGCCAACCAACTAGAGCACGCACACCCTAAAATGCTGGCAACCATTCCTAGGGTCACAAAATGACTGACCATTTGTGGCATGTCTAAATAATATTTTACATAATAGACTGCCAGTGATGCTTTAAGCACTTGCCCTGTCAGTAGGCTTACACCCACCAATGACAAAATACGCCATTGAGAGTTTTTATATAACAATTTAAAGTCACTTGAGAGTGATGGGGTTGATGCGCTAGGCTTAGCGATCACGCGTTCTTTTGTGCCAAAAAAGCACAATAAAAACAATAGTAAACCAAGAACTCCCATAACAGCCATAGTGAGCTGATAGCCCCTTTGCACATTACCTTGGCCCAATAAGTCGACCAAAGGCATAGTCCCTGCTGCGATGATTAGCCCGCCAAGCATACCAAATACAAACCGATATGATTGCAGCGAGACTCGTTGCTGAGGATCGGCGGTCATGACGCCGCCTAAAGCAGAATACGGAATGTTGATAGCGGTATACACCAACATTAATAGAGCATAAGTGACAAACGCATAAGCCACCTTTAAATTGTATGGCCAGTCAGGCGTAGTAAAAGCCAAAACACTAATGAGGGCAAATGGTACGCAAAGCCATAGTAAATAAGGACGATATTGACCGTATTTAGTATGCGTTCTATCTGCAATAGCGCCCATCAGTGGGTCGGTGACCGCGTCAAATATACGTACAACGAGAAACAGTGTGCCCACCAGCGCGGGCTCAATCCCCATCACATCGGTATAAAACAGCAATAAAAACATCATAACTGTTTGAAAAATTAAATTACTCGCGGTGTCCCCTAATCCATATGCTATTTTTTCTTTTTTTGTCAGCATAAATGTTGTCTCTATATTTTTCGCGATAGCAGCATATCTTGATATGCCAAGGCGCTTTGTTTAAGTGTTCTTTGCTGGGTTTGGTAATCAACATAAATAATACCAAAACGTTTTTTATATCCTAGCGCCCATTCAAAGTTGTCCATTAAGCTCCAAGCAAAATACCCTTTGATATTCACGCCTGCAACTATCGCCTGCTCAACAGCATCTAAATGGCTTTTATAATAAGCGATCCGCGCGTTATCAACCACTTGACCATCAATCAGTTTATCGTCGATTGCGGCACCATTTTCTGTAATATAGATGTCTGGCAAAGTGTAGCGCTTATTTAAGTCGGTTAATAATTTAACCAGACCTTGCGGGTAGACCTCCCACCCCATATCTGTCAGATTCATACTCTGAGGTGAACAAACCTTAAAACCATCTTGCTCACAGTGCTGGTAAATTGCCCTGCTGTAATAATTAACGCCAAGAAAGTCTATCGGTTGCGAAATGAGCGACATATCTCCAGCTTCAACCTGTGGTCGGTGCTCTTTAGGCATAGAGTGAATAATGTCTGGGTAGCTCCCTTGCAAAATAGGTCGTAAATACCATTGATTAAAGTGTTCATCTGCCAGCTTAGCAGCTGCAATATCTTGTTCGTTGCTACTTGCAGCATAACTAGGGCTAAAATTAAGCACAATGCCATTTTTGCTCTTTGGACTATTTTTGCGCAGCACCTGCATCGCCAAGCCATGTGCGAGTAACAAATTATGCGCCGCCTGCTTACCTCGCTGCTTGCCTTTTAAACCTGGTGCATGAATACCCACTTCATAACCTAAATATGCACTGCACCAAGGTTCATTGAGTGTTGCATACGAATACACTCTATGTGCAAATTCCTTTGAGACAATATCCACATAATGGGCGAATTCAAAAGCAGTGTCTCGGTTTAACCAACCGCCTTTATCTTCAAGATGCTGTGGTAAGTCCCAATGGTATAGCGTAACAAATGCTTTTATATCTAGCGCTTCTAGCTTATCTAAAAGACGACTATAAAACGCTAATCCTTCTGGGTTTGGGGAACCATCTTGGTTCACTACACGCCCCCACGCAATAGAAAAGCGATATGCATCCACACCTAGATTTGCGATCATTTGTATATCTTGTTGCCAATATTTAACATGCTCACAGGCTGTATCACCATTGGACGAGTCTGCAATCGCACCTTTTTTAAGGCAGAACGTATCCCAAATCGTATCTTGCCTTGACCCACGCGCACCTTCAATTTGAAACGAAGACGTGGCAACGCCAAACATAAAAGACGGGTCGTTAAGCGGTGACATGTTTGACAACTTCAATGAGTTCATTAGTTCTACTCTTAATTTTTTATCGTTTAAAGCAGCTTTCGATTTATTAAAACTCGATAACAAAAAAGCCTTGCTTGTTGCTTTACATCATGACTATGCTATAAATGAAAGCGCTTACATTTTTACTTAACGTTAATGGTAATCTAGTAAATGGTCAAGCCGTTTTAATATTTAAATCGCTAAGCTATTAAAATAAAAAGTTTAATTATAATGAGGAACAAGTATGGCAGGGTCTCCACCGGTAATGCCACCACATGGCACAGCTGAACAGCACAGCGGCACAAATAATATGTTTGCACTAAGTGCACTCACAACACTGTTTTTTATGTGGGGCTTTATAACCTGCTTAAATGATATTTTGATCCCTTACCTCAAAGCAATGTTTTCGCTTAACTACACTCAAGCTATGTTGATCCAATTTTGCTTTTTTGGTGCCTACTTTGTGGTCTCACTCCCTGCGGGAAAATTGGTTGCTAAGCTGGGTTTTCAAAGAGGTATTGTAACTGGGTTACTGGTTGCCGCTCTAGGATGTGCACTTTTTTATCCTGCAGCAGCATTGGCTCAGTATAGCTTGTTTCTTGGGGCGTTATTTGTTTTAGCCAGCGGAATTACAATATTACAAGTTTCAGCAAATCCGTTTGTAAGTATATTAGGCAGCCCCAAAACAGCATCTTCTCGCTTGACCATGACTCAAGCATTTAATTCATTGGGCACTACTGTAGCGCCAGCATTTGGCAGTATGCTGATTTTATCTGCAGGAGTTACCAGTCAAGATGGCAGCGAAGTTCAGTTTTCTTATTTATTGTTAGCTGGCATGTTATTGGCTCTTGCTTTGGTATTTGCATTGATAAAACTTCCCAGTGTTAAGCATAACGAAGAGCAAAATACGATGACCAGTCGTTTTGCTATTTTGCATCACAAACATTTGAGCTTGGGCGCAGTTGCTTTATTTTTATACGTTGGTGGTGAAGTAGCCATTGGCAGCTTTTTAATCAATTACATTGGTCTTGAAAACATTGCGGGGCTTGAAGAAGCACATGCTGCCCATTTGATTACCTACTATTGGGGCGGCGCAATGGTTGGTCGTTTTGTTGGTGCAGCCGTAATGCAAAAGGTGAATGCAGCAAATGTACTTGTATTCCACGCGCTTATGGGCGCAATACTGGTGCTGTTGGCAATTTTTACCAATGGTGCGCTGGCAATGTGGTCTTTACTGCTAGTGGGCTTATGCAACTCTATTATGTTTCCAACAATTTTTAGTTTGGCTATTAACTCTTTGAAAGCGCAAACAGCCCAAGCGTCTGGCTTATTATGTTTAGCTATCGTAGGGGGAGCTATTGTGCCACTACTACAAGGCATGCTAGCCGATAATATCGGCCTACAGGCTTCTTTTGTATTGCCCTTATTGTGCTTTGTTTATATCGCTTACTACGGTTTTGCAGGTACGACACCACAAAAATTTAAACGCTTCGACATTCAACCGGAAAAATTATGATGCCAAGAATTTCTTTAATCACCCCTGTCATGATCGCCGCTTTTGGGTTATCGGGCTGTGCACAAGATTTAGACTCAAAAACAGAGCAAACGACACACGCTGCAAACACGGCTATATGGCCTAAATTGCCCAAAACTGTGCCTGTAGATAAAACAGTTGAAAGCAAGGTATCCGCGCTACTGGCAAAAATGACGCTAGAGCAAAAGGTCGCACAAATGATCCAGCCAGAGATCCGCGATGTCACCGTTGAAGACATGCGCCGCTATGGCTTTGGTTCATATTTAAATGGCGGGGGCGCATTTCCAAACAATAACAAGCACGCTACGCCTGCTGACTGGATAGCGTTGGCCGAAAAGATGTATCAAGCATCTGTAGACGATAGCCTTGATGGGATTAATATTCCTACCATGTGGGGCACCGATGCGGTTCACGGACATAATAACGTCATTGGCGCGACTCTATTTCCTCATAACATAGGGTTAGGCGCCGCTAATAACCCAGAGCTTATTGAAAAAATAGCCGCTATCACAGCAAAAGAAGTGATGGTTACCGGCATTGATTGGGTATTTGCACCAACCGTTGCCGTTGTGCGTGATGACCGTTGGGGTCGCACCTACGAAGGTTATTCTGAAGACCCAGCCATCGTTGGCAAGTACGCTGCAGCAATTGTATCAGGATTGCAAGGTCGACCCGGTGATGGCTTTTTAGGTGATCAACAGGTTATTAGCACCGTTAAACACTTTGTTGGTGATGGTGGCACTCAAGGTGGTGATGATCAAGGTAATAACCTTGATAACGAACAAGACCTGTTTGACATACATGCTCAGGGCTACGTACAAGGTTTGGGTGCTGGTGCGCAATCGGTGATGGCTTCTTTTAACAGTTGGCATGGTGAAAAAATACATGGCAACAAATACTTGCTCACCGATGTATTAAAAACTCAAATGGGGTTTGACGGTTTTGTGGTCGGTGATTGGAATGGTCACGGCCAAGTGACTGGGTGTAGTAATGAAAACTGCAGTCAAAGTATCAATGCAGGACTTGATATATTTATGGTTCCCACTAATGCGTGGAAACCGCTGCTTGAAAATACGATAGCGCAAGTTAAAAATGGCGAAATAAGCCAAACCCGAATTGATGACGCAGTGTCTCGTATTCTCAGAGTCAAATTTAGGGCGGGCTTATTTGACAAGCCTAGCCCTGCAAACAGAGCGCTTTCTGGTAAAACTGAACTGATCGGTCACCCTGAACACCGTGCGGTTGCACGTCAAGCGGTACGCGAGTCGCTGGTATTACTTAAAAATAATGACGGTATTTTACCACTTAAACCTAGCACGCGTATTTTAGTGGCAGGTGATGGTGCCGACAACATTGGCAAACAATCGGGCGGCTGGACTATTACATGGCAAGGCACAGGTAACAGTAATGAAGACTTCCCTGGTGGTAGTTCGATTTATGATGGTATAAATGACGTTGTATCTGCGCACGGCGGACAAGTGCAACTCAGTGTTGACGGGTCATTTACTGACAAACCCGATGTAGCAATCGTGGTCTTTGGTGAAGAACCATACGCTGAGGGAAATGGGGATTTAGACAACCTTGATTATCAACGAGGTCAGGCTAAAGATCTTGCGCTCTTAAAGCAATTAAAAGCCCAAGGTATTCCTGTGGTATCGGTGTTTATTACTGGCCGCCCTCTTTGGGTCAATCCAGAGATAAACGCATCTGACGCATTTGTCGTCGCTTGGTTACCGGGCTCTGAAGGTAAAGGTGTTGCAGATGTACTGTTTAGTAACGCTGATGGAAAAATTAACCACGACTTTAAAGGTCAATTATCTTTTTCGTGGCCTAACAGCCCAGATGATACCGCTGTGAATGTTGGTAACGAACAGTACGCCCCCCTATTTGCCTATGGCTATGGATTAACTTATCGCGACCAAACAAACCTGCCGTTACTGTCTGAAGAAATTACTCAGACTGCAAACTCTGTTAGTAAATTAGCGATTATGCAAGGCACGGTAAAATCTCCTTGGTCGTTACAACTGCATAGCGCTGAAAAGTCATTGACCATGACAAGCAATACTGCAAAATTAGAGAGTGTAAGGGTGAGAACCACAGACCGATTTGTACAAGAAGATGCACGTGCAATTCATTTTATGAGTAGTGAGATCAGTAAAGTTGCAATCGCTCATGTATTTCCTGAAGACTTGCGTGCATTTAACAGCAAAGGAAGTGTGCTAAGTTTCGATATGTTGCTCAATAGTGATGTATCGAATGACGCAAAAGTTGGTATCAATTGCGATGTGGCGTGTTCGCAAGGAGTTTTACTATCAAAATTAGTTACAAATAAGGATAAGGGTAAGTGGAAAACAATTCACATTGCTACTAATTGTTTTGCCAACGACACCGACAATATGGCAAAAGTGTATAGCCCTTTTGCTATCGCAAGCAAAGGACCTCTTAATTTAGTCGTTTCTAATATATCTTTCAATACCAACACAGATACAGCGCTTGTGCACTCTTGCAGCGAATAAGTCAGATTAAAAATATGTTTATATCTCAAAAGGCCGACAGGCCCTTTGAGATAAACAAATTAGATGAGGGAGCGCAACGCAGTTTTAGAACTAATTTAACCTGCCACTAAAAAGTGCCGTTAAAATAAGTGAGTGAAGTAAAAATACAAGCCATTTTTCAGGTTAATGATTTGAATAAGTCTTAAATTTGGCCTGTCAGATTCGTTCAATAGACCTCAATAAAACCAGACAGTCGCTGATGTGCCAAGCTTGGTCGTTCAACAGCAAATTAATATCTTAAATCTATTTACGATAAGGACGCTCAACCGAGTCATTTCTGGACAGAATTGAGTTAGAGACTAAGGACAGTTTCGCGCCAGAAGCAGCCGTTAAATAGTATTATTAAAATCAACAACTCTGACCCCATAGATTACCTTTTTAATATAGAAAATATCTAATATTTGCAGTTTTCCAACTTTCCCAACCGTTACAGCTCGTAGGGACATCGTCCCCGTCAAACCAGACGCTGCCCATTTGAGCGTTAGTGGATTTGGCATGCATTAACATTGAAAGCAAAGAATTACACATCTCCGGACTAGTTTTGTAGTTCGTTCCTGGAACGCTCCACTCTTGATTCGGTTGACAAATAAACACAGCCTGATTCATGGAGCTTAACTTAAGCATGATTTTATTTGATGAATGAAGACCTAATTTTTCTACAGTGCCAGTACATTTGATTGTTCCTGAAAGCACCGGAGGCGACATTATTAAAAGTAGTAGTAGAAATTTTTTCATGAGGTTTCCTTGTGAAAGCTAACGCCCAAATATGGGGCTGATTAATAGTTTACTAAAATGTGAAGCGAAGCGGAACCGAACAAACTGTTACGAATCCGACTTTAATAGAAACTAAGATGGACAAACTAAGATGGACAGGCTCTTAAAGTCATGCTTAAAATCTCTGACCTTGTCTTTTTAATCCCTCAAGTTCATTTCAATATTAACCGATATGTTCCCAAAAAGTAACTTCCCTGCCAGCTTGTTGTCTACAAGCAAAAAGCGAAAGGAAGAAAAGAACTCAATCGTTCGGGAAAACCAAAACAATCAAAGCATGCAAAAGTGCATATTAAATCAGCGAGAGATCCATGGCTTATCTCTAGCTCACTTCCTTATTCACGTAACTCTGCAACTAAGCTAGTCAAGATTTACCAGCTAAGAATGCAGATAGAAGAAGGATTTAGAGATATGAAAAGTCGGCGTTTTGGACAAGGGTTCACATACAATAAAGCAACCATTCAAAGCCGTTTATCCTTGCTTGTATTGCTCACCACCTTGGCACACTGGTTTCTTATGATTTTAGGCATGACGGTTAAACTTGAGAACAAGCATAGACAGTACCAAGCTAACTCTTTAAAAACAGGCAACATACTGTCATTACAATTTATTGGTCAACGTGTCGCTGTAGATAAAGGCGTAAGGCTGTATATGCGAAGCTGCTTAAATGCAATTAAGCAGCTTCAAAATGTGGGAGCTGAAAATGATTATTGAAACGTATAATGATTTTGTGGGGATCGTACAGACTCTGCCCCCATTGATTATTCCATTGATTATTTCGTTACTCTTACCCAAGATACAACTGACCTATTACCTTCACAAGTTTTTGTATCATGGAATGCTAAATTATTGTTCGTGGTGAAGGCTGTAAGCACAATTGAAAATTTCCTATTCGCTACCGATTCGTTTGGGCTTTTAACTCGATATAAAGAACTACCGCAACCATGGGGAACGTTAGAGTTAAACTCAAAAACAGTTGAGTCGCCAATCTTAAAAAGGACACACACTTAAAAAGGATCTCGGTTAAATTTTGCGCCTTGGGCCCTTTAATTTACCAAACTCACATTTAACTTAATCTGCACGTTCCCAAAAGGTAACTTTCAGTAATCTAAAATCGCTTTTTGGTTGTTGATTACATTAAAATAACAAAGCTACTGGCACAGTTTATCGCATCTCGGTCTATGCCTTAGCGAGGTGTAGGTGATTAGGTTGACTTATTGAGGTTAAGTTAACAGCGTTTTACTGCTTTTTATACTGCTTCGTCGTTTATGTTGTGCGCGTTCACAGTACATATCTAACGAATGTGCTTTGCCTACGGCACCATGAAAAACACGTTCAAACTGGGTGGTCAGTTTTAGCCAGTTTTCGGCCTGAATATTGAGGCGCTGCAGAATCAGAGCTTGGTATGATTCTATGTGCCCTCGTTTATCTGCTCGTATGCATTTTCCAGTGAGTTCAACCAGCTCTAGATAAGATTTCAGCTCAAAAGGCAATCCTTTTGGCATATGTTTTCTGGGACTACCTACAAAACGGGCTAGTTGTTTAGGTTGTTTTCCTAATGTGGCAGCTTCACAGCGTTTTTTGATGCTGGTATGTTCTGATTGTTCCGGGGTCCGTGCCATTTTCGCGCGTATTGGATTTAAATCTACGTATGCCATGCAGGCCATCAGTGCTGCGTCGTCTAACAGCGCTTGGCTTTTAAATCGCCCTTCCCAAAAGTGGCCTGTGCATTTATCTTCTTTGTTGGCACGGCGGGCTATGTGCTCGTTTAGCACGCGCATAAACCAACTAATGCTCGATAAGCGGTTTCGGTACTCTTTGATATCTTTACTTAAAAAGAACCGCTGACCTTCATCTAACGCTTCACCATTGAGATATTTATGGCTGAGCAGTGTGCCTTTAAACAATTTATGCCAACGTAGTAAAATAGCTCTATCACCCAATCTTTGTGCTTTTTTATCATCTACATACAGCACAATATGAGTGTGGTTACTCATCACCGCATAGGCACAGACATCAATACAAAACACCTGCGCTAAAAACAACAAACGCTCTTCTACCCAGCCTCGTCGATGCTCATACGACTTACCCGTGAGTTTATCTTCGCCGCACAAAAACGCACGGCGAACACAACGCGAAACACAGTGATAATACTTAGTATCGGATAGGCTAATTTGACACTTCCTTGCTAATCCCATCGTTCACTCCTTGAACTGAGAATTGAAATGATTTTGAAGAACTCAAAGTATAGAAAAGTCACTTAAAGTTTCAAATTCGAGTGCCTGTCCTTTACAAATTTTGCAAATTTTATCAGCGAGATTGTAAGCCTATTATTGTCACTGATGCAGGTTTTAAAACACCTTGGTTTCGCAGTGTGTTAGCACAAGGTTCGGACTTTGTTAGTAGAACCCGACTACCAAACTTTTACTCTGTTGACGGGGAGTGTTGGCAATGTATTACACACCTTTACAGAAAAGCGACACAACATGCTCAAGCATTTATTGGCTGCATTGCTCGTAGCAACCCCCTAAAGTGCCAGCTTGTTGTCTACAAGCAAAAAGCGAAAGGAAGAAAAGCACTCAATCGTTCGGGAAAACCAAAACAATCAAAGCATGCAAAAGTGCATATTAAATCAGCGAGAGATCCATGGCTTATCTCTAGCTCACTTCCTTATTCACGTAACTCTGCAACTAAGCTAGTCAAGATTTACCAGCTAAGAATGCAGATAGAAGAAGGATTTAGAGATATGAAAAGTCGGCGTTTTGGACAAGGGTTCACATACAATAAAGCAACCATTCAAAGCCGTTTATCCTTGCTTGTATTGCTCACCACCTTGGCACACTGGTTTCTTATGATTTTAGGCATGACGGTTAAACTTGAGAACAAGCATAGACAGTACCAAGCTAACTCTTTAAAAACAGGCAACATACTGTCATTACAATTTATTGGTCAACGTGTCGCTGTAGATAAAGGCGTAAGGCTGTATATGCGAAGCTGCTTAAATGCAATTAAGCAGCTTCAAAATGTGGGAGCTGAAAATGATTATTGAAACGTATAATGATTTTGTGGGGATCGTACAGACTCTGCCCCCATTGATTATTTCGTTACTCTTACCCAAGATACAACTGACCTATTACCTTCACAAGTTTTTGTATCATGGAATGCTAAATTATTGTTCGTGGTGAAGGCTGTAAGCACAATTGAAAATTTCCTATTCGCTACCGATTCGTTTGGGCTTTTAACTCGATATAAAGAACTACCGCAACCATGGGGAACGTTAGAGTTAAACTCAAAAACAGTTGAGTCGCTGTCCAATTGATAGACATAATTTACCTGACTTGTACCGACATCTTTGCCAGCAAATGCTTGCACCGAGAAAAATGCTAGAAAAAGCATCACAAATTTATTCATTTTATCCTCTAATTGCTTTCAATTTATTGGTATAACAGTGAATTCAGGTTAATGCTCTACCCACTAGAACCACATCACACCAACTAACAAATTTTAATTATGCCAAATATTAACATATTAACTACCTTTTTGTCCCCAAATAATCCACAAGAGTCAAAGGTCAAAACGAGAATTTACTTAAGCAAGAATCGAAAAACGCGGGCCAACAAAAAAGCCCAGCAACATGGCTGGGCTTTTGATAATTAATAATGAGTTAACTCATTGCCATCATCATCTTGGCAGGGTTTTCAAGGAAGGCTTTCCAAAGGTTATTAAACCTTGCAATAGTGCCACCGTCTATTACACGGTGGTCGCCTGACCAGCTCACTTGCATAATGGCTCTTGATACCACATTACCTTTGTCATCAAAGCGCGGTAAGTGTTGCAGTTTGCCTAGCGCTACAATCGCCACTTCAGGCTTGTTGATGATAGGCGTTGCGGTTGTGCCACCAATTGCTCCGATATTTGAGATTGAAATCGTACCACCTTTTAAATCTTCTGGTGATACGCGCCCTTCTCTAGCTGCATCTGTTAAACGCGTTACTTCTTGCGCAACCGCTACAATTGATTTGCTTTGACAGCCTTTGATGTTTGGTACTAATAGCCCCAATTTAGAGTCAACCGCCATACCGATATTATGGTCATCAAAATAAGTGATTTCTGTGCAGTCATCATTCACTTGAGAATTCACAACCGGAAACTCTTTTAGCGCTAAAGACAATGCTTTAATGAAAAACGGCATCATCGTTAACTTAATGCCTTCTTTGGCGTATTGCTCCTTAAGCTCTTTACGCAGCGCAATGATCTCTGTTAAGTCAATTTCATCACTAAACGTAAAGTGAGGAATAGTTGAAACAGAGGCCACCATTTGCTTAGCCATTGCCGCTTTCATACCACGAATTGGCTCAACACGCGTGCCGCCAGATGTTTGGTTTTGTGTCGATTTTGACGAACTGGTCGTTGCAGCAGCGCTAGCTCCAGAGCTAATTGACGCGCCACCTTCTACAAATCGCGTAATGTCTTCTTTATACACTCGACCATTCTTACCTGTGCCAGGCACTTGGTTGATGTCAACATCATGCTCACGCGCTAGGCGACGAACGGCAGGTGATGCTATTGCCTTACCATTGGCAGGCAGCTGTGCTTTTTGTACTTGCTGACTTGCAGCTTTAACCGTTTGGGCGGCCGCTTTCACTTCAACTTTTGCTTCTGCTGGCGCGTCACTGAGCCCAGCTAAACGCAACTGAAATAGTGGGCTGTGTACTTGAGCAATGTCACCTTTTTGGTAGTAGAGCTTTTCTACAATGCCATCGTGTTTTGCAGGGATCTGCACCAAAGCTTTGTCAGTCATTACATCACAAACAGCTTGGTCTTCTTTAATTTCATCCCCTTCTGCGACTAACCATTCGACGATTTCACACTCTACAATCCCTTCACCGATATCTGGTAAAATAAAATCTTCAAGTTGCGAAGCCCCTTGATTAGCTGGCGAGTTTGACACTTCTTCACCCGCAGTGCTGTCATTTGCAGGCGCACTGCCTGCCACTTCCATTGCAAATAATGGCTCATGCACCTTGGCTATTTCGCCTTTTTCGTAGTGCAATGTGGTGATAACACCGTCATGTACGGCGGGGATCTGAACAAGCGCCTTGTCAGTCATAACGTCGCAAATTGGCTGATCTTCTTTCACTTCATCACCCACTGCAACTAACCATTCGACGATTTCACACTCAACAATGCCTTCGCCAATATCTGGTAAGATAAATTCTTTTGCCATGACTATTCCTTAAAACTCTACAGATTTCTTAATCGCAGCGAATACTTTCAATGCATCAGGTACGTATTCTTTTTCAAGCGCCAGTGGATAAGGCGTATCTAAACCACATACTCGAGCAATAGGCGATTCAAGGTGTAAGAAACACTCTTGTTGGATTGTCGCCGCTATTTCTGCACCAAAACCGTTAGTTATCGGTGCTTCGTGGCTAACAATTAGGCGCCCTGTTTTAACAACTGACTTAGCAACTGTTTCAACATCCCAAGGCAAAATGCTTCGTAAGTCAATCACTTCACAGCTAATACCAGCTTCTTCTGCTTTTGCGGCGGCTTGCTCAATGATTTCCATTTGCGCGCCCCAGGCCAGTAGAGTAACGTCTGAACCAGTTTTAACTACTTCTGCTTTGCCAATCTCAATGCTGTAATCTTCTTCGGGTACTTCACCTACCGATGCACGGTATAAGCGTTTTGGTTCAAAGAAGATCACTGGATTGTCATCTTTAATACAAGCTCTTAGCAAGCCTTTAGCTTGATAAGGGTTACGCGGCACAACCAATTTTAAACCAGGCGTGTGTGCAAAATATGCTTCTGGTGATTGTGAGTGATACAAGCCACCTGCAATACCACCACCGTAAGGCGTGCGTATCGTCAAGTTACCGACGTTAAACTCGTTACCGCTGCGGTAACGGAACTTAGCAGACTCATTTACAATCTGGTCAAACGCAGGGAATATATAATCAGCAAACTGAATTTCAGCAAGTGCTGGTGCACCAAACGCAGCTAAGCCGTTGGCAAAGCCTAAAATACCTTGCTCAGTTAAAGGCGTATTAAATACACGGTGCTTACCGTACTTTTCCTGTAAGCCAGACGTTGCTCTAAAAACACCACCAAAATAACCCACATCTTCACCAAAAATACACGCCTGTGGGTGTTCATTCATGGTGATATCTAGCGCCGAGTTAATGGCGTGTAGCATATTCATTTTAGCCATTATTTAATTCTCCCTGCTGTCACTGGATAGGCATCTGGGTGCTGCTTTATATGCTCTTTTAATTCTTCATATTGCTTTTGCAATGACGGAATAGGCGTATCGTAAACATCCGACACAAGCTCTTCAAGCGCTGGCTTTTGTACTTTTTCTGCAACTTTAACCGCTGCTAAAATATCTTCGCGAATTTTATCTTTTGCAGCTTCATCTTCTTTTTCGTCGATCCAGCCCTGCTTCGATAACCACTTTTTAAAGCGTTCAATTGGACAATTGGCTTTAAATGCAGCCTCTTCTTCTTTGCTTCGATAGCCAGAAGGATCATCTGAAGTTGAGTGCGCACCTAAACGATAAGCAATTGATTCAATTAAAACCGGCTCACCTTGCTCAGCTGCAATCTTACGAGCAGCTTGTGTTGCAGCAAAAACCGCCAGTGCATCTGCACCATCAACTCGAATGGTTTTAATACCATAACCAACACCACGAGAGGCAATACCATCGCCTTTAAACTGCTCATCCGCAGGCGTTGAAATTGCGTAGCCATTATTACGTGCAAAGAAGATAACGGGCGCTTCATGCACCGCTGCCATATTAAGACCTGCGTGAAAGTCCCCTTCAGATGCCGCACCTTCACCAAAGTAACAAATGGTCACGTTATCGATTTCTGACTCTAATTTGCCAGTCTCTTTGTCTATATGCTTAAGCTTTTGGCCATACGCATAGCCTGTGGCTTGGGGAATTTGTGTGCCCAAAGGAGAAGAAATAGTCAGGTAGTGCAGCTCTTTAGAACCGTAATGCACAGGCATTTGACGGCCTTTTCCTAAATCTTTTTCGTTAGAGAATAACTGGTTCATGAACTGCTCAAGGGTAAAACCGCGATAAGCGATAGCCGCTTGTTCACGGTATTGAGCCATGATCATATCATCTTGCTTTAAAGCTGCAGCACTTGCAGTAATTGCCGCTTCTTCGCCCAAACACTGCATATAAAAGCTCACACGACCCTGTCGTTGTGCAGCTTGCATACGTTCATCCAATAAACGAATAAAGCGCATCGTTTCATACAGTTTTAGTGCTGTGTCTTTATCTATGTCTGGTGCTTGCGCGCCATCGAGTACTTCACCGTTGTCACCTAAGATAGTCAACATCGGAATATCGAGGGCGTGGCTATCTATAAACTTCAACGCGTGGCTGATATTTAACGATATGTTATTGGGGTTAGTCATAACCTACCTTCTCTTGTTGTCATAACAAATTTGCAGCTATCAGGCATGTATGTACATACGCTAGTTTTGAACAGCACCAATCACATTGAATATTTTAATTATGAACTGGCAGTAGTTTGTAAAAATAATCTGTTCAACAAATGCAAATTGATTAAATAAAAACTACCGACACTTTACGTTAACGTAAAGGGTTATTCAACTAATCCTAGATGAATAACCCTTAATTTGCATAATTATGCTTGGAAAGATTTTATTACGGCTGGCTAAATCTTTTTATAACAGTGGGTTATACAAATTTTTCATCAACTTCCATAGGAATAACTGTCAACAGAGCACGCTGACCAAGTGCAACATTGGCATTTGGAAAAATTATCGCCTCACCCTCTACTTCCGCTAAATATCTAGTCTCACCATCTACAGCAAGCAATTCACCTTTAGCAAACCCGGTAAAGTTTTCAGCACTTTCTGAAAATGGAAAACTAAAATCTTGTTGTGTTCTATTAATGGTCCGATGGACTTGAAAAAGCTCATAATCCGATGAATTAAAATCACCAAATCCAATATTATCCTGGCTAATTAATGCAGACAATGTTTGTTTTGTTTTTGCAAAACGGCTCATATCGTTTTCGCCAAACGGCTTAACTTGCCCCAATTCTACCGTAAATGCGTCTGCATCAAATTGCTTTGAAGAAAAATAGCTGAATGTCGTTGCTTCTGTGCGCATCATGAGTACAGTATTTACACCGCAGGCTAACAAAAATTGTAGCTGTGACTTTTTCCAAGGCTTACCGTGTAAAAATGGATAAACGGCAAACTTTTCGTTTTTAGAGCCTCGAATAGCGGTATGTAGGTCGTAATGACAGCGGTATCTACCCTGTTCCACCGAAGTAAAGAACTCTCTAACATATTGCTCTAAATTAGCAGCACGTTTGCGCTCTTCATTTTCAACGCCACCTTGTGCATGTGTGCCATTAAACAAGCGGTTTAAGTTTTCTTCTACAAAGCGCTCACCGATATTAATCGACTTGGGGTTGCCAAAAATAAACAGTACGCGGTGCTTAAGCAATAGCTCTTCTTTAATAATCGCTTGAATTAACTCATCGCATATTTCAATCGGCGCGGTTTCATTACCATGAACAGCACTAGATAAAACGATATCTTTATGGCCGTAGCTACTAGGAGTGAACTGGATCACACCTGTATCTAGCACATCTACCACTGTGCCATTGCCTAACGTAAATCGTTCGGGCGGCAAATAGAACTCATTGTTTCTTGTCAGTGTTAAAAAATCGCCTGTGGTTTTTAATTCTTCTAGGTACATACGGTCACCAAGTTCTAATTGTGAGAGAAACTACCTAACATACAAAGGTAGATAATATTTAGATAAAAAAAAGCCATGCAATAGCATGGCTCAGTTTCAAAACTTTAACTAGCTAATAACTGAATCAACTAACGCTTTCGCTTCTTGCTCTAACTGTTCAAGATGCGCTTCGCCTTTAAACGACTCAAGGTATATCTTATAAATATCTTCTGTGCCAGAAGGGCGAGCCGCAAACCAACCGTTTTGCGTCACGACTTTTAAGCCACCAATCGCAGCTTTATTACCTGGAGCATTGGTTAATATTTGGGTTATTTTATCACCTGCCAGCTGATCGGCTTTTACATCTTCCGGACTCAGCGCTTTTAATCGTGATTTTTGCTCAGCTGACGCAGGTGCATCGATTCTTTTATATATCGGCGCACCAAACTGTGCTTCAAGCTCTTGGTAACGCTGTGATGGTGTTTTGCCTGTTACCGCTAAAATTTCTGCGGCCAGTAAACCTAAAATAAAGCCATCTTTATCGGTATTCCACACATCTCCATTTAGACGTAAGAACGAGGCTCCAGCACTCTCTTCACCGCCAAATGCTAACCACTGCTTGCTTAACCCTTTAACAAACCACTTAAAGCCTACAGGTACTTCATAAACTTCGCGATTGTTAGCCTGCACTACTCTGTCAATCATTGCCGATGAAACCAATGTTTTGCCAATTTTTACATCACTTGGCCAATCTCTATGAGTAATAAGGTAATCAATAGCCACGGCTAAAAAATGGTTCGGATTCATTAGACCATCTTTGGTAACGATACCATGGCGGTCATAATCTGGGTCATTACCGATACCGATATCATAGTCATCTTTAATTGCGATTAAATTTGCCATCGCATACTGAGATGAGCAATCCATACGTACTTTGCCGTCCTTATCGAGCGGCATAAAAGCAAACCTCGGATCGATTTGATCATTAACAACCGTTAAATTGAGATTGTATTTTTGCGCTATAACAGGCCAAAAGTTGATGCCTGAACCACCAAGAGGGTCTACACCTATCGATACACCCGCTTTTGCTATTGCTTGCAAATCAATAATATTTGCTAAGTCGTCTACATACGGGGTGATCAAATCTTGATACTTTATAAACCCAGAACGTCTTGCTTTAGCAAACGAAAATAGTTCCACTTCTACTAAATCTTCTAGCAGTAACTTGTTTGCTCTATCTTCAATCCATTTTGTTACATCAGTATCTGCAGGTCCGCCATTAGGAGGATTATATTTAAAACCACCATCTTCAGGTGGATTGTGCGAAGGCGTAATTACAATACCATCAGCCAATTCATTTGGATTTTCTTTGTTATGGCAAACAATTGCGTGGCTGATCACCGGTGTAGGTGTGTAGTCGTCATCTTCTTGAGTTATCACCTGCACTTCATTAGCAACCAATACCTCAATAGCAGAATTAAAAGCAGCTTCTGATAGTGCATGAGTATCTTTACCTAAAAATAAAGGGCCAAATATATCATTTGCTTTTCTGTAATCACAAATCGCCTGAGTGATCGCTAAGATATGCGACTCATTAAACTTGACGTCGTATGAGCAGCCTCGGTGACCTGATGTACCAAAAGCAACACATTGCTCAGGATTTTGCTCAAGGTCTGGCTCATTAATATAATAAGCAGAGACAAGTTTTGGAATATTAACCAATTGCGACTGTGTTACTGGTTTCCCAGCACCTGGATGGATTGCCATAAGATGTCCTTATAGGTAGTCTCGGATAGTTTCGGCTTGCGCTTCAGTGTAGCCTAAGCTTAATGCGACTTCATGAAGCATCATTTTCTTACGAGTCGTATTTGAGTTGGTCATCACCCAATATTCGCTATCAAGAATATTTTTGGGATTCATACTACTACCACTTTCAAGTAACGCTTCTTTGCTTTTTGCAAAATAGATCCTATCACGCCCTTTGATATCTAACACTTTATGAAAGCTTTTTTTATGGGTACGATGTAAAGCGCAAAGAATAAACAAAAAGCGCCCAACCACACCTTTTTGCATGGCCAGTTCTTCTTTGTTTAGAATGTTAAATACATTAGCGTTAGATTCAACTGATTCTTTTTCAACTGCTGTATCTGTGCTTTGTTCGGGTTGTTCAGTAACATGCGTACTTTCATCACAGATGGCGTTCGTTCTATTACTGTCAGTAGAGAGGTTCAATAAACGACGTAATATTTGTGAAGCACTTTCGCCAATACTTTGTGTATTACTAGCGATGTATTGATAAAGTTCGTCATCTATTTCTATTTTCTTCATGCTTTTCCTGTCATTACTGAATTTTTCTGCATCTGTGTGCGATTATATCCTGATTTCGCATATTACTCTACGGCTTTGAATTTTTGCCTAACACTGGCACAATTAATCCCTTAAGCTAGGAGAGAAAATGTTACTTAACTACTCACAAACTGGCCAAGGGCCAAATGTTGTACTTATTCATGGACTGTTCGGTTCGTTGGATAATTTAAATATCATTGCAAAAGCACTGAGCGAACACTTTACAGTAACAAACGTCGATTTGAGAAATCATGGCCACTCGTTTCATGATGACGCAATGGATTACCCTACTATGGCGAACGATATTCTCGCTCTTATGGATCATCTAGGCATTACCGATACTCACTTAGTCGGTCACTCAATGGGTGGAAAAGTAGCAATGCAAGTCGCAATGTTGGCAGAGCAACGAGTGAACCGATTGGTTGTGTTAGACATTTCTCCAGTCGCATATCACGCTCGTCATGAGGCTATCATCCATGGGCTTAATGCGGTTTCAAAAAGCCCACAGTTAAATAGCAGAAGTGAAGCCGATAAGCTGATGGCGCAGGATATAGACGAGCCTGGAGTAAGACAGTTTTTGCTTAAGAGCCTGACTAAAAACAGCGAAAGTCGCTTTACTTGGCGCTTTAACCTAGCCGTTATCGCAGCAAACTATAACAAAATAACATCAAATATTAATGAGACTCATTCTTGCTTGTGTGATACCCTATTTATCAAAGGTAATAATTCAGACTATATTCTACCTGAGCATAAAAGTGCGATTTTAAGATGCTTTCCCAAAGCGAAAGCAAAGGTTATCAACGGCGCAGGGCATTGGCTGCATGCAGAGAAACCTCAAGCAGTGAATCGTTCAATTATTGATTTTCTTCAATAATCCGTTTGTTTTTGCGTTACGACCTTAATTTATCGTGAATGATTATGTTATAGTACGCGCCGTTTGAGTTTTTAGTAGAGCGCACATGGTCAGTCAGTTTATAAATGAATTTGAAACCTTGGGACTGTATTTCGCTTTAGCGGGGATCTTCTTTTTTATTGGAATGGCGATACAAGACGTTCTTAAAAAAGGCGATGTTCCAAAATTTGGTAGGTACATCGTTTGGTTAGTGTTGTTTTTGGGCTGTTCAGGATTCATTGCTAAAGGACTAATTCAAGTCTTCTGGCAAGGTGCAGGTGTTGGTTAGAAATGGCAAAATCTGAAACAGATAGAACCACGATTGACTTATTTGAAAATGAAAAGCGCCCAGGCCGACCAAAAACCAACCCACTTCCTCGAGAAGTGCAATTAAAGGTTAACAAGCGCAATCAAATTAAGCGTGATCGTGCAAGAGGTTTAAAACGCGTAGAATTCAAAGTCTCTTCAGAGCTTTATCAAGCTCTAAGTGACATGGCTGATGAGCAAAATCTCAGCCGTAGCGCGTTGATAGAAACTATCTTGCAAGAAAAATTAGCGAATAATAGATAGAAGGTAAGTATTTAATGGCAAGCGTAGGTATATTTTTTGGCAGTGATACCGGCAACACTGAACACGTTGCTAAGATGATACAAAAAGAGCTAGGTAAAAAGCTTGTAGACGTCAAAGACATTGCAAAAAGTAGTAAAGAAGAAATTGCAGAATTTGACCTAATCTTATTCGGCATTCCTACTTGGTATTATGGTGAAGCACAATGTGACTGGGATGATTTTTTCCCGGAACTTGAAGAAGTTGACTTTGAAGGTAAGCTGGTAGCTATTTTTGGTTGTGGTGACCAAGAAGATTACGCTGAATACTTCTTAGATGCGATGGGCATGATCAACGACATCGTTACAGAGCGTGGTGCTATCGTTGTTGGTAACTGGTCAACAGACGGTTACGAGTTTGAAGCATCTAAAGCACTTGTTGATGACAACCACTTTGTAGGTTTAGGCATAGACGAAGATCGTCAACCAGAGCTTACTGAGCAGCGAGTCAAAGACTGGTGTGCACAGGTTTACGATGAAATGTGCCTTGCAGAGCTTGAAGACTGATATTTTTTTCATGCTTTGCACTTAAATGCATAGCACGTTATTCTTAGGTAAAGCAGCGTCGTGCAAATAACCTAAGATAAATACACATAATAGATTGAGACAGATTTAATGACTGATCACAACTTAGAATTAAAAAAAGCAGGTTTAAAGGTAACCCTTCCAAGGATTAAAATTCTTGAAATCTTACAATCGCCAGACAATCAGCATATCAGTGCTGAAGATGTCTATAAGATTTTACTAGATTTAGGTGAAGAAATTGGTCTTGCGACGGTTTACCGTGTTTTAAACCAGTTTGATGACGCGGGCATCGTTTCCCGTCACCATTTCGAAGGTGGCAAGTCTGTATTTGAACTGTCTGGTAGCACTCACCACGACCACTTAGTTTGTTTAAAGTGCGGTAAAGTTGTTGAGTTTGAAGACGAAGTGATTGAAACTCGACAAGATGAAATCGCTAAACAAAATGGCATTAAGCTTACCAACCATTCATTGTACTTATACGGTGAATGCGAAGACAAAGCCGCGTGCAAAAAGTTTGCAGAAGAGAATGGCAACTAAGCATTACGCTTAGTCTCAGATTCGATAAAAGCCGGCTTACGCCGGTTTTTTATTGTGTGAGTTATCCATTTTCCCGCCCAATAATCGTTTTGATAACGTGCTATTTCTAAGCGAATAGATAAAATAGCGCACGTAATAATAAAGAGAATTATGATGTATAAAATTTTCGAACGCTTTACCAATGCTTTTCCTGATGCGCCTGTTTCTCAGCCTCCTCAATCTCTTTACGCATTCTGCCGTTTTTATACAAAAGGGATGGAATGGCCGCTATTTTTTATGTCTCTTTGTGCTGCAGCGCTTGCTATTCTAGAAGTCACACTATTTTCGTTTATGGGAAATCTAGTCGACTGGTTATCTCAATACACACCACAAGCACTATTTGAAAGCAAACGTTCCGAGCTAACTTCTATGGCAATAATAACCGTGATAGTTTTTCCGATACTGGTATTCTTTCACTCCGCTATTTTGCACCAAAGCCTGCTTGGTAATTACCCCATGGCCATTCGTTGGCAAGCACATCGTTATCTATTAAATCAAAGTATGAGCTTCTACCAAGATGAGTTTGCAGGCCGTATTGCAACCAAAGTTATGCAAACTGCGTTAGCAATACGAGAAACGGTGATGAAATTACTCGATGTGCTTGTATATATCGTCGTATATTTTGGCGCTATGCTCGCCCTTGTTGGCCAGGCCGACATGCGTTTAATGTTGCCCATGTTGGGATGGTTATTTTTATACGTCACTATACAAATTTACTTTGTTCCTAGGCTGAAAAGAATCTCTAGTGAACAAGCTGACGCTCGCTCCGAAATGACAGGAAGAATCGTAGACAGCTATGCAAATATCTCCACAGTAAAACTCTTCTCCTACACCAAGCGTGAAGAGCAATATGCCAAAGACAGTATGGATGTGTTCATACAGCCTGTATATAAACAAATGCGCCTTGCAACCAGCCTAAATGTACTGGTCCAAACGCTCAATTACCTACTCATTTTTACTGTCGCTGCATTATCTCTCTATTTATGGTCTTTCAACGCAATTACGGTAGGTGCAATTGCGATAACAGTCAGTTTGGCGCTCCGCTTGAATGGTATGTCACAGTGGATCATGTGGGAACTAAGTGGCTTGTTCGAAAACATTGGTACTGTTGCTGATGGCATCACTACCCTATCCAAACCCATAGAAATTAAAGATTCGCCTAATGCTCAACAGCTGCAATTTAAGCAAGGTGCTATTAATTTCAACAGTATTAATTTCGCGTATAAACGCATTGATAAAAATACCCAAAGTAACGTAATTGATAATCTAAGTTTGTCTATTAAGCCCGGCGAAAAGGTGGGTATTGTTGGCCGCTCTGGCGCAGGAAAATCTACTTTAGTTAATCTACTACTGCGGTTTTACGACTTGGACAATGGCGCGATCACGATTGATGACCAAGATATAAGTACCGTTAAGCAAGAAAGTTTACGTCAACAAATTGCGATGGTGACACAAGACACTTCCCTGCTTCACCGAAGTGTACGTGATAATATTTTATATGGCCGACCTGATGCAACCGACCAAGAACTTATAGATGCTGCTGTGCAAGCCCAAGCATATGATTTCATTCAACAGCTTGAAGATGCAAAGGGTAACCAAGGCTTTGATGCTCAAGTTGGAGAACGAGGTGTTAAGCTCTCAGGTGGTCAACGCCAACGTATCGCCATAGCAAGAGTATTACTTAAAAACGCTCCTATCTTAATCTTAGACGAAGCGACTTCTGCACTCGACTCAGAAGTCGAGTCAGCAATACAAGATAGCCTAGATACATTAATGACAGGAAAAACGGTTATTGCTATCGCGCACAGGCTATCAACCATTGCGCAAATGGATAAGCTAATTGTTATGGAACAGGGAAAGATTGTGGAACAAGGAACACATACGCAACTGCTAAACAAAGGTGGTATTTATGCAAAGTTATGGGCACACCAAACTGGTGGCTTTATTGGTGTTGAGTAACACCTGAGCAAAATAGCAAGCACACTTGCTCGATTAACTCCTCAAGCGCCTTTTCATCTAAAGGTGCTTGCCACTTTATCACTTGCTCCCAGAAGGTTAGCTTCTTCAATCCGCCCCAAAAAATTGCGGCAGCAATTTGCGCATCAAAGCGGCCTAAACAATCAGCGTACGACGCGTCTTCAAACCATTGTAACAGGGCCTTTTCACAGTTCATAAAGCGCTCGTTTAAGGAGTCTGCTTGCTGCTGTGACTTCATGGATTCGATGATCACAATACGAGCTAATGTCAGGTAGTCTTCGTCACTGAGTAACGTCACTGCGCTTATAGCCAAATGTTTAAGTTGAGTTTTGAAATCATAATTTGGGATAAACTGAATAGCCGTAAGCGGTTCAATCCTCGAAATGAGTAAATCGACCACAGCATCAAACAGCGCTTCTTTATTCGCATAATGTTTATAAAGCGTGCGTTTGGAGACGTTCGCATTTACGCTAATTTGTTCCATGGTTGTTGCTGATAATCCATTTTGTGCAAACAGCGTGATTGCCGCACGCAAAATGTCTTCTTGTTTTATTGAATAACTCACAACTGAATACGCTAACACTTGATTTAATTAGCCATATTTTAACAAAAAAATTCAAAAGATATAGTAAACGCCATCGTTTACCAAAATAAAAAAAAGGTATACACTTGCGTTTACCCTTACAAAAGTCCAAAAGTCGTCCATAAAAGTTCACGATGGTATATATTGTATATGGTATGGACACCCTCTGGTTAGGGTAATAGTCGTGTTTGGTCACTCACAACTATATACGACGCCTAAATATCTACATCTAAATGCAAAGTAAAATTACTGCAAAAATGGGAATTGGAGTAAATATGTATCCACACTTCTTTAGTCGTGTAAAACTAATCGTATTATCTTTAAGTACACTTGTATTCATATTCGGTTGCAATGACCAACAAAATCAATCATCTCAACAATCGATGCCACCCGCTGCGGTGAGCATTCAAAATGTGGCTAAAACTAATGTACCTATCACCATTGAACTACCGGCAACGCTTGCAGGTAACAAAGAGGTAGAGATCCGAGCCCGAGTATCAGGGATAGTCGAATCAAGAAATTTCGAGGAAGGCCAGATTGTTAATGAAGGCCAATCTTTATTTACACTCGACTTAGAGCCGTTCAAGCTAGAATTAGAAAAAGCTCAAGCTCAACTCGATGCTGCTAAAGCTCAGGTTGCACAAAATAAGCGCGAAAGAGACCGATTTGAAACTCTGACCAACGAACGCTCTGTCTCTAAAAGAGACTTTGATAATGCTGCCTCTAACTATGATATTTCTCTTGCAAATTTAGAGTTGGCAAAGGCGGCATTGAACGAAGCCAAATTAAATCTAGAGTACGCCCAAGTTAAAGCGCCAGTTTCAGGTATCATTGGCCGAGAGCTTGTTTCTGAAGGGAGTTATGTGTCTGGACCAGAGCTATTGCTTGCCGAGCTCACCGATACAACCAATATGCGAGTTCGATTCGGCTTTTCTGAGCGCGAGCAACTCAAAATGCGTCAAGATGTGGAAAACGGCAGCCTTACATTACCAAAAAACAATGAATTTAGTGCGCAGATTATATTGCAAGATGGCAGCATTTATTCTCAAACGGGTAAAGTTAACTTTTCTGATGTAAGGGTTAACCGCTATACAGGGACAAGTGAGTTACAAGCAAAGGTCGCAAACCCCGCTTCACAGCTTAGGCCCGGCCAATTCGTTCGTGTACGTTTAGATGGTGCAATTCGGCATAATGTTGTGTTACTTCCTCAAAGAGCGGTACTAGACAATGGCACAGGCAAGTTTGTTTACATCGCAACTAAAAATGAGCAAGGCACGCTAGTGGCATTACCCGCGCCCATTGAAGTTGGTGAGTGGGTGCAAAAAAATGGTAAAAACTTCTGGGTGATCCGAGAAGGCCTACAGGAAGGTCAAAATGTAGTAATAGAAGGTATGGCAAGAATATTCTTCCCCGGAATGCCAATTCAAGTGGCCGAAGAGGGAGCATAATTACCCATGTTTTCACGTTTTTTTATAGATAGACCCATCTTTGCTTTTGTTATCTCTATCGTCATTGTATTAGCAGGCCTTGCAGCCATGCGAAGCTTGCCTGTGGCTCAATATCCCGAAATATCACCGCCAGTGGTTCAGGTTACTGCTGTTTATCCCGGCGCCTCAGCAGAGGTACTTGAACAAACCGTTGCTGCGCCAATTGAGAATGCCATAACGGGCGTCGAAGGGATGATGTACATGAGCTCAACGAGCACCAACTCAGGCGTAACAACCATTGCTGTTACGTTCGAAATTGGTACCGATGTAGATCAAGCCGCGGTAAATGTTAATAATCGTATAAAACAGGTTGAAGCTCGACTGCCCGAGGAAACTCGTCGTCAAGGGGTGGTTGTCGCAAAAGGCTCTTCGAGCTTTTTGCAAGTTCATGCCTTTTATTCTCCAGACGATTCTCGAACGAGTCTTTGGACTTCAAACTATGTCACGATGAACGTGCTCGATAGAATCAAACGGATCCCAGGCACTACAAACGTACAAATATTTGGCGCTAAAGATTACGCTATGCGTATTTGGCTTCGTCCAGATTTAATGAGCCAATTAGCTGTGACTGTCGAGGAAGTATCGGCTGCAATTAGAGAGCAAAACTCTCAATACGCTGCAGGTCAAATCGGTGCCACCCCCACTGCGGAGCACGCGCAAGAACTGGTATACAGTGTCACCGCACAAGGGCGTTTATCTAGTGCTGAAGAATTTGAAGATATCTTAATCCGCGTCAATCAAGATGGTTCAAACTTAAGACTTAAAGACATTGCCCGTGTAGAGCTTGGCTCAAAAGATTATAACTTTGCGGGTACTGTTAACGGCAAACAAGCTGTGCTACTGGGGATCTTCTTACAACCTGGCGCGAACGCACTCGATGTTGCAGAGCAAGTAAAGCAAGAAATAGAGCAATTAAAAACACAATTTCCCATCGGTTTATCACACTTGACGGCGTATGACACCACGCGTTTCGTTGAAGTATCAATACGCGAAGTGTTAAAAACTCTAGGGGAAGCAATGGTTTTAGTGTTTCTCGTGGTATTTCTATTCTTACAAAACTGGCGCGCAACACTGATACCTACACTAGCTGTGCCAGTGTCATTGCTCGGTACCTTTGCTGGCATGTATATGCTTGGGTATTCAATTAACACATTGACCTTATTTGGCATGGTGCTATCTATCGGTATTGTGGTTGACGACGCGATTGTTGTACTTGAAAACGTTGAACGTATAATGCATGAAAAGCACATCAGCGCTAGGGATGCCGCAATTCAAGCTATGCAAGAAGTGAGCGGACCAGTCGTGGCCATCGTTTTGGTTTTATGCTCGGTATTTGTACCCATTGCCTTCCTTGGTGGTTTAACAGGCGAACTATTTCGACAGTTTGCGATCACCATTTCAATTTCCGTAAGCCTGTCTGGTGTAGTAGCATTAACAATGACACCTGCCCTATGTGTACTTATTTTGAAGCATGAGCATAAGCAAACCGCAGGCTTTTTTTTATGGTTTAATAACCTGTTTGCAAAGATAACTGCACGCTATGTTGGCACAGTGAGCTTTATGGTTAGACGCGGGCTTTTAGGTTTGGTGCTTGTTACTACGATGGTTGTTATCACTGGGGCTCTTTGGAAAAATACACCAAGCTCTTTAGTGCCTGATGAAGACCAAGGGTTTTATATCTCAGCTATATTCCTACCTGATGGCTCTTCTTTAGAGCGCACAGCTGAAGTTGTTGATGAAGTCATCGCAGCAGTTCAATCAAACCCAGCGAATGAAAATGTAGTCGCCTTTACCGGTTTTGACTTTATCGGAAATGGTTATAAAAATAGCGCAGCTACTTTGTTTGTTACTCAAAAGCATTGGGACGAACGCAATATTGATACTAAGTCCTTAGTTGGCGAGCTATATATGAAAACCGCACATATCAATGAAGCTCTGGTACTTGCTTTCAACCCCCCTGCTATTTTTGGACTTGGCAATACGGGAGGTTTTGAAGTTTATTTGCAAAACAAAGGTGCAGGTGGCCATGAAAAGCTTAAACAGGGCATGCAGTTGTTGATGGGTGAAGCACAAAAAAGCCCTGTACTTGCAAGCTTACAAACCTTATGGCGCCCTGATGCACCGCAGCTTAAAGTTAAAATGGACAGAGAGCAAGCCCTAGCTATGGGTGTTAACATCAACAGTGCCTTTAACGCACTCGCAGCAAATTTAGGCACCTATTACGTCAATGATTTCAACAAATTTGGGCGAGCGTGGCAGGTGCTGCTTTCTGCTGAAGCTGAGTTTAGAATGTCTCCTGAAGATGTTGGCCGCATATATGTAAAGAACAATCACGGTGATATGGTGCCTATTTCCGCATTTACTGATATAGAGTACAGCCGAGGTCCAGATACGCTTGAACGCTACAATAATTTATCTGCCGTTAAGTTATTGGGGGAAGCGGCACCAGGGTATAGCTCAGGTCAAGCAATTGCAGAAATGGAACGTATTGCACGTGAAGTGTTACCACCGGATATGAGCTATGACTGGACAGGTTCCGCATATCAAGAAAAGCAAAGTTCAGGAACAACTGGCCTAGCACTTGGTTTGGCTGTCATTATGGTATTTCTAATTTTGGCCGCCCTTTATGAGCGATGGTCACTGCCCTTTTCAGTGCTATTGGCCTTACCGTTCGGTACATTTGGCGCATTAGTTTCAATATGGGTTGCAGGACTTACTAACGATGTCTACTTTCAAATTGGTCTAGTGACACTGCTAGGTTTAGCCAGCAAAAATGCAATACTGATCGTAGAGTATGCGCTAATGAAACATCAACAGGGCTGGAGTGCAAGCGCAGCTTCATTAGAAGCAGCTAGATTGAGGTTTAGACCAATTATTATGACTTCACTAGCTTTCATTTTGGGCGTAGTTCCTTTAGTGATCAGTTCTGGCGCGGGGGCAGGCGCTCGACATAGCGTCGGGACTGGCGTCATGGGTGGTATGATGGCCGCAACCTTCTTAGCAATATTTTTTGTTCCATTATTCTTTTTCTGGTTAACAAACAGGCGACTCACGGAAAAACGCTCCAGAGAAGAGCTCGCTGACGAAATTGCGCAACAACATAAAAAGGAACATGTTGAAACCACCGAAGGTTTAGCATAACACTAAAAAAGGCGACCCTTAGGTCGCCTTTTCTTTGGAAACTATGTTTACATAATTAAGGTTGAACAACCGTTACATATGGGTCCCAGTTAATTTCTTTGATTAACTCAGTACCTTTGTAAACTTTCACATAAAAGGTATAGGCTTCTACTTGTGACACACCCGGATTTGGACGGCCTGGTAGCGTCGCGTTGGCTTGTACAAACGGCTGATATGCAGTTTGACGCACAATATTAACACGCTGATCTTGTGTCATTGGAATTGCGTCGTTTTCATAAACGTACACTGGTGCGTTACCTTGGTAAGCTGTCCAGTCTTTTAATAGCGTATTATTATTCCAGTCATGTTCTGCATCGATGATAACTGAATAGTTTTCGTCGCTTCCTTCGGGTTGAGTCTCTTTTGGATAAGCACTCCAACGGATGATGTCGTCATTATTTACCCGGATACTTAACTCATAAGAACCTTATGAGTTACTAAGCACAATTTCTTGCGATGCATACATATTTACTGCTCGACTTCCAGCAGCACCATTTTCAATTGCTTCGCAATCAACAACAACTTCTACGCGATGTATAGTCATCTTTTATCCTTAAAGAAATTTAAAATTCAACAATTATGTGAATTATATAATTAACTTTACATATATTTAGAGAATTTCTAATTGCATACACAATTCAAATCGAATTATTTATTCACTCGACAGAATGATAATAGCCTCCCACTCGAAATCGCTAAACATTAAACTCACATGCATCACTAAAATTTTACATTTATAGCTATTTTATCTAGTGAAAGTCAAAAACTCTATTTACTTCAAGTCCATAACACACTTCTTCAAAGGGATACTTATTCATGGTCAATCCCTGTGCGCTATCCAAATTTACCGCCCCATGCTTCTCATAAAAAGAGCGTGCTCGATTGTTTTTGGCATAAATCCAGGTATACGCTTTTTGATATCCTTCCTCATAGAGCTTGAGCAACCTAGCTCTGAGTAATGCTTGTCCAAGGCCCCTGCCTTGGTAGCTAGGCTGAACATATCCCCGATATAGCTCACCTGCGTTTAGTTTACATATTTTTCGACTGACAGGATTGTGAGAGGCTCTATATCCACCAGTTGCGCCGCATGCAGCTATTTTTCGACCATCGCAGATTAATATCGCGTTGTGCTTTTCGGGTTGAGTCAAGATTGATAACCAGATTTGCTCAAAAAATGCGGGCGTCCCTTTAGCAAGTACCTCTCTAGGAAGGAATGGTCGAAATGCTAGCTGCCAACTCTCACACGTTACTTTTGCCATATCTTTAACATCGTTGCGCGTTGCATTTCTGATCACTAAATTTTTTGGCAAGGACAATGCGTAAGTTAAGGCCTCTACGTCCTTTTCGATTATATCCATATAAAACCTCTGATAAAAGTTAATTTTTAGGTAACAGGTGTAATACATTATTGTTACAAAATGACACTTGTACAGATTTTTATTCGAAATAGTTCGTTTTGAAATACATGTAATGTGCACATCTATGGCGTTTTTAGTGCTAACCCGTTAATATTAAATAAAAGGTCAGTGTGGTCGTGATATGAACAAGCAGCAACTTCTGGAAAACTTTGAACAGTACTTTCAAGTAGACGACGCAAATCAGGTCAATCTTAAAGTGACCAGCCAGGATGAAGTTCCGCAAACTCTTGCAGAGCTAGAATCACGGATCCCCGCGCTGTTCAAATTAAGCACCGAAATGAAAGAGCTTGACCATAGTATGCTCAGTCCCTTAAGAAATATGGGCGATTTTGCATCTGAGCTAGCTGCATTCTTGCAAGCACAGTCGCGAAAAATAGATTTGATGATGAGCCATATTCTCGCCACCGAACAGCCCGATGAAGACAACATTTTTTGCGATTCCTATGGTGGTGGAGGTATTCGCTTTAGCTCAGAAATCGAATATTCAATTGGCAGTGCGTTTCGGACTAAACTCTTTTTACGTCAGGAAGCCGCAGCCATTTACTGTTTCAGTGAAATCATCGCAATAGATAAACTGCCATCGGGCAAATTTCAATACTCACTTGCTTTTAGCAATATTAGGGACGAAGATCGCGAGCTAGTCGTCCGCGCAAGCCTACATGCACAAACCCGACAGCTAAAAAAACGCCAATCAGAGCAGAATAAAGAACAAAATAGCTGACACCTTCGAGCACAATGATAAACTAACGGCTTAGTTATTTATTAGTGTTTTATCATGACCTTTAGACTTTTACCTGAATGGGCGCCTCAAGACGCTGTAATGCTTACTTGGCCGCATCAAAACACAGACTGGGCAAGCATTCTAGATGATGTTGAGCCTGTTTACGTTACTTTGTGTCAGCACATCAGTCAGCTGCAATCTGTGCTAATCGTTGCGCACGACGAGCCACTTAAATTGCATATTACAAAGCTGCTGCTTGAAGCTGACGTTGATCTATCAAAAATCATTTTTGTTGTCACGCCCTGCAACGACACTTGGGCTCGCGATCATGGCCCTTTGACCTGTGCCAATCAACAAGGTGAACTGGTAATAAAAGATTTTGTGTTTAATGGCTGGGGTAACAAATTTGAAGCTGCACTCGATAACGCTATTAACCGCTCATTAGTTAAGCAAACGGCCAACCCTCTTAATCAATATAAAGCCTTAGACTTTGTACTAGAAGGCGGAGGTATAGAGATTAATGAGCATGGTACTTTATTGACCACCTCTGAATGTTTGCTCAACCCCAATCGCAACCCAGAATATGATAAACAACGCATTGAGTCTTTGCTTAAAGACGAGTTAGGTGCCATCGACTTCTTATGGGTTGACCATGGCTATCTTGCAGGTGACGATACCGACAGCCATATCGATACTTTGGTAAGGTTTGCGCCCAACAATACGCTTGTTTATGTTCAGTGTGAAGAGCAAAACGACGAGCATTTTGCAGCATTAAGTGCTATGGAAAAGCAATTAATGAGCTTTAAAACTAGCCAAGGAGAAAGTTATAAATTAGTGCCGCTGCCTTGGCCAAAAGCAGTTTATAACAAAGAAGGCGATCGCTTGCCTGCCACCTACGCAAATTATTTGATAATCAACCGTACTGTATTAGTGCCCGTATACGGCGATAAGCAAGATTCGCTTGCGTTATCTCAAGTACAAAAAGCGTATCCAGAACACACTGTAATAGGTATAAATTGCCTGCCAATCATTCATCAATTCGGTAGCTTGCACTGTATAACAATGCAGCTACCACGTGGTTTTCTAAAATAGGTCACATCATGAGTCAACAATTATTAAAAGTTGGTTTAGTACAGCATGCCAACACACACGATTTGGCACACAATACAACTAAAACGGAACAAGGTATTCGAGAAGCGGTAAAACAAGGGGCTAAACTCGTGGTACTTCAAGAGTTACACCGTAGCTTGTATTTTTGTCAGACAGAAGATACTGACCTGTTTGACTTGGCAGAGCCGATTCCAGGCCCAAGCACCGACTTCTACTCAAAACTTGCCAACGAGCTAAATATTGTTATCGTTACGTCGTTATTTGAAAAACGTGCGACAGGGCTCTACCACAACACAGCCGTCGTCATTGAAAGTGATGGCAGCATAGCTGGAAAGTACCGAAAAATGCACATTCCTGATGATCCTGGTTTCTATGAGAAGTTTTACTTCACTCCTGGCGATTTAGGGTTTACCCCAATCGAAACGTCTGTTGGTAAACTTGGTGTACTGGTGTGCTGGGATCAATGGTTCCCTGAAGCGGCGAGGTTAATGGCAATGGCTGGTGCGCAGTTGCTCATTTATCCGACCGCTATCGGCTGGGATCCTAGAGATGATCAAGATGAACAAATACGCCAGCGCGACGCCTGGATAATCTCACAACGCGCACACGCTGTTGCCAATGGAGTACCAGTGATAAGCGTTAATCGTGTTGGCCATGAACAAGACCCAAGTGGGCAAAGTGAAGGTATCCAATTTTGGGGCAACTCTTTTGTTGCGGGTCCACAAGGTGAAATGCTAGCTCACGCAAGTGAAACCCAAGAGCAGACGCTTGTGGTAGAAATTGATCAAGCACGTAGTGAATCAGTGCGCCGCATTTGGCCATATCTGAGAGATCGCCGCATCGATCATTATCAAGACCTGTGTAAAATTTACCGAGACTAAATAACAATAAATAGGAGTGTTCAATGGCATCTGCGCATTGGAGCGAGCTACCATGGGTAAAAAGCCCAACCGATAAAATTCACTGGGGGCAGCTCAGTGGTAGTGGTTTAAGTGTTGCACTCAGTTCAGGTATAGCGCAGCACCATGAATTGGTTGTAATCGTTACCCCTGATACGCCCTCTGCATTGCGTCTGGAAACAGAACTCGGTTATTTACTACCCGAGCGACCCGTAATGGTTTTCCCTGACTGGGAAACTTTGCCATATGATCACTTCTCCCCTCATCAAGATATTATATCTGCAAGATTGGCATCACTTAATGCCCTTAAGCAGCAAAATGACAGTGTTTTGATTGTTCCAGTATCTACTTTAATGCTTCGCACTGCCCCGCCAGCGTTTATTTATGGTAATGCACTGAAGTATAAAGTAGGTGATATTATTGATGCACAGCAGTTAAAGTCAGCACTAGGTGAGTCGGGTTACCGACATGTTCAACAAGTCATGGAGCATGGCGAATTTGCCGTGCGAGGGTCGATTGTGGATTTATACCCCATGGGCAGCCCACACCCTTACCGCTTTGATTTTTTTGACGATGAATTAGATAGTATTCGCTTATTTGATATCGAGACACAACGTTCACATGAGAAAGTTGACGCAATCGATTTGCTACCTGCTCATGAATTTCCAACTAACGATGCTGATATTGAACGTTTTCGCATCGCTTATCGCGAAGCATTTGGTGCAAGTGCTGAGCAAGATTCTATCTATATGCAAGTCAGTAAAGGCAACTGGCCGGCGGGGATTGAGTACTACCTGCCACTTTTCTTTGAAAAACTGGCAACAATATTTGACTACCTACCAGCAGATGCAACCATAATGCATCTTGGCGATATAGAACACGCGGCGCAATCGTTTTGGCAAGATGTTGAAAAGCGTTACGAAAATCGCCGAGTTGACCCGTTAAGACCATTACTTGAGCCAGCCAAGCTATATCAGCCAATAGAAGAGTTATATGGCAATTTTAACCGCTATGGGCGTATCAAACTTAGTCAAGCAAAGCTTGGCACTAAAGCTGGACATACTAACTTGTTGGCCAGCACTGTGGACGATATTCGAATTGACCACAAACTAGCCCAACCATACAGTAAAATTCTTGACTATATAACCGCGCAAAAAAAGCAACAAGGCCGAGTACTATTTAGCGTAGAATCTGATGGTCGTCGTGAATCCCTGATTACTTTGTTAAAACCTACAGGGCTTAAACTCAAAGAGTTTTCTGGTTTTTCAGCGTTTGTCGCAGATAAAACAGATGTGGGTTTAATTGTAAGCCCACTTGAGCAAAGCGTGTGTTTATTAGGCTCAGGAAAAATAAATAATCCTGCGCTGAGTATAATTACAGAGCAAGAGTTGCTGGGTATAAAAGTCTCTCAACGAAGACGCCGCAAACACAAGTACGAACAAGGTCAAGATGCACTTATTCGTAACTTAGCCGAGTTAAAAGAAGGTCAGCCAATTGTTCATTTAGACCATGGTGTTGGCCGTTATATTGGTTTGCAAACCATTGATGCTGCGGGCGTGGCGACAGAGTTTGTTACCATTACATATGCTAACGACGCAAAGCTCTACGTCCCAGTATCGGCCCTACACATGCTAAGTCGCTACTCTGGTGGTGAGGAAGCATCGGCTCCGCTGCATAAACTCGGCTCAGATGTGTGGGAAAAAGCCAAGCGTCGAGCTGCCGAAAAAGTCAGAGACGTGGCCGCTGAATTACTAGATATTTATGCCAAGCGACAAAGCAAACCGGGCCATGCGTTTAAACTGGATGGCGCACTGTATCGAGAATTTGCTCAAAGTTTCCCGTTTGAAGAAACCGACGATCAACGTAATGCAATCGAAGCAGTTTTAGCAGATATGCAATCTGACCAAGCGATGGATAGATTAGTATGTGGCGATGTTGGATTTGGTAAAACAGAAGTTGCAATGCGTGGCGCATTTGCGGCTATAAATGATAACAAGCAAGTCGCGGTTTTGGTTCCCACAACCCTACTGGCACAACAACACTTCGAAAACTTTAAAGATAGATTTGCTGACTTACCAGTAGAGATAGGCGTGTTATCACGTTTTAACAGCGCTAGGGAACAAAAAGATACGCTCGACAAGCTAGCAAATGGTCAAATTGACATCGTTATTGGCACCCATAAACTCATTCAAGAGAACATTAAATTTTGTGATTTGGGATTATTGATCGTCGATGAAGAGCACCGTTTTGGTGTTCGACAAAAAGAGAAGATAAAGCAACTTAGAGCGGATGTAGACATTCTAACTCTCACAGCTACCCCAATTCCTCGTACATTGAATATGGCAATGAGTGGAATGCGTGATTTATCTATTATTGCGACCCCACCAGCGAAGCGACTGGCAATAAAAACGTTTGTCAAAGAGAGAAATGATGACCTTATAAGAGAAGCTATTTTGCGTGAGATAAAACGCGGTGGCCAAGTCTACTTCTTACATAACAACGTTGAAACTATAGATAAAACTGCTGCCGACATAGCCGCGCTTGTCCCTGAAGCAAGCATTGCAGTCGCACATGGACAAATGCGCGAACGCGAACTTGAGCGTTTGATGAGTGACTTTTATCATCAAAAGCATAACGTTTTAGTATGTACAACCATCATTGAAACAGGTATCGATATTCCCACTGCTAACACCATTATCATGGACAGAGCTGACAAATTGGGGCTTGCGCAAATGCATCAACTGCGCGGTCGTGTTGGACGTAGCCACCATCAAGCATATGCATATCTGCTCACCAGAAACACCCAGAGTTTAACTAAAGATGCGGTTAAGCGCTTACAGGCAATTGAGTCATTAGAAGACTTAGGCGCTGGCTTTGCACTTGCAACCCACGACCTAGAAATTAGGGGCGCAGGTGAGCTACTGGGTGACGACCAAAGCGGGCAGATCCAATCTATCGGGTTCAATCTGTACATGGAAATGTTAGATCAGGCAGTACAAGCGCTAAAAGATGGAAAAGAACCAACACTTGATAACTTGTTACAACAGCATACAGATGTTGATTTAAAGATCCCTGCACTTCTTCCAGATGATTATATACCCGACGTAAACATGCGTTTGAGCATGTACAAGCGTATTGCCAGCGCACACACTGCTGATGAATTGGATGAGCTACAAGTTGAACTAATTGATCGCTTTGGATTACTGCCTGATGCTGCAAAAAACCTGTTTCAAGTGCAACTTTTGAAGCAAAAAGCCAACCTACTTGGCATTAGTAAGGTTGAGGCAAATAATAAAGGCGGCTATTTTGAATTTAGCGATTCAACTAAGGTTAATCCAACATTCATCATAGCTTTGATACAAAGCAACCCTCGCGTCTATAAGATGGAAGGCGCAAGTAAATTGCGTTTCGCAATAGAAGAAAAAAATGGACAAGAGCGATTGAAGCTTATTAGTGCTATGATCGAAGACTTTAATAAAAAGGCTGTTGCATGAAGCATTTAGTAAAAATATCTGTACTATTTTTAGCACTGACGCAGTCTATGTCAGCGTATGCATTGCGCTGGTTTGAAGTAGAGTTAATTGCATTTGAACAACAACCTTCTCCTTTACTAAGAGAAGATTTCAGTTTGGTTCACCCGCTAATCAAAGGTAATAATCAACTTGATTTACTTACCGACGGGTTTAATGCTCAAGGGCAACAACGTTGCCTTGAGGGAGATGCTGATTTCGACCCTCGTCCGATAGCACAGAAAGTCTATGATTCATATTCTTGGGCTTGCCCTTCAAGTCATGATTACATCTCTCATTATGAGACTCTGCCAATCTCTCCCTATGCAGAGCCACAAGAGCACATGGACAATATTTACTTATTATCACAGCAGCAGCTGCAATTTGCAGATACTTTGAGACAACTGCAAAGTAAAGGGTTAAAACCTATTCTACATACAGGATGGCGCTTTCCAGAGCAAAGTATGCGCAGAGCACCTTTTATGAAAATCTTTGCCGGAAAACAGTTTGAATCCCCTATTAGCTATAAGTTAATCGACACGCTCTCACAAGAAGGTTATTTAGGGCTATTAGACAAACCTTTTTCTGTGCAACAAGAAAACGACATTGATCATTGGCAGCTTGAAGGATTACTGAAGATCCATGTAAAGCACTATTTATATGTCACTAGCAACTTAGATATACGCTATCTTGCTGATGATGGAAATATTCAAACCGCAAGAATGTCACAATTTACAAGAGTTTATAGCGGCGACATTCACTATTTAGATCATCCAAAACTTGGGATCATCTTTCAAATCAGAAAATACAAACACTAAAGACGGGTAAAATTATGAAAAAACTACTAGTTGGTGCAGCAATTTTAACACTTGTAGGCTGTTCAAAAGTCACTATGGAAAACTATAACAAAGTTAAAGTTGGCATGGATAAAACAGAAATAGAAGCTATTTTAGGCTCTGCTGATAAGTGCGAAGAAAAAACTCTACACACTAACTGTACATGGGGTAACGAAGGCAAACATATTAAAGTGACTTTAGTATCAGACAAAGTAACTTTATACACAAAACAGGGTCTAGAATAAGCATTACTGCCCGAGGAGTTCTGTGCTTCTCGGCATTTTCACATACTTCTTACGACATTGACTAGATTATCTCTGGTTGATTACCAGTATTAAATACGCACAATAAAATCAATATAACGTGAATAATAAAATTGAGCGCCTAAGGCGCCCAATAATAATCAGGGTTTACCATGGCTGAATGCATGTGTCTTCGCGGTCACCCCAACCACATGTAAATGCCCAATCAGCACTTAATCTGCCTGCGCCACCGACTGCAGGTGTTAACTTATTAGAAATTTCTTTCTTTTCTGATAATTTTTTAATGTTTTTCTTTTGTAATTTTAATTTCATAATCTTTCCTTAAATTATTATATGCCATTACATCATGGCTTGATTAAATTACAACACTGCAGAGCATAACTCAACCCAATATAAGTCTTTTTATATAAGCTTACTGAAAGTTGTAAAGCTAAAATAACCACACTTATTGTTTAATTGTCGGTAAATCTGCCCCTTGCCAGCCTTTCATATCCCCCTGAAGGTGTATCAATTTAAAGCCTTGTTCAGTAAGTTTGTCGATGAATAACCCAGCTCTACGGCCAGAACGGCAATAGACAACCAGATCTTTACTTTTTAGCTTACTCAAGATTTCACTGTGCTCATCAATAGTATTATGGGGAATGTTAATGGCACCTTTTAGATGGCCACTATTGTATTCATCTACACTTCTTACATCGATAATCGTATAAGCATTATGAGACATCTGGTTTATTAACAGCTCGTTTGCCGTAATTGATTGCTGCGCAAAGGCACCTACAGATAAAAAAATCAAAGCAAATGTTAAATATCTAAGCCACATTTTGGCCTCCTATAAAATCTCAATATGTGAATACCAGCAAAGCTGGTTTAGTCTTTACAACGCCCTTGCTTTTTCAATCCCGGTGGGCATTTTTTGGCGGAACTTGGGTTATCTGACTCAGCGCTTTCTTTTGTACTGACTTGCACTTCTACATCTTGCACTTCGCCTTCTACACGAGTGAGCTTGCAACTACTCAAGAGAAAAACCAATCCTATTACTACAATAACAGTCTTCATTTGCTTTACCTTTTTTAATGTCCAAGGGCACTGTCTGATACTAGCAGACAACAACTTTTTCGCCCGATATTATGTGGGCAGAGCTGAACCGGCAATTAAATATGCACATGTAAGGATGTTTCCGATAAGTAGTTAATGCGCAATCATTTTATTGGGCAAATTCATTTATTCGAAGCTAAAGCTAGTTAGATGAGTAGTATTTTAAAAGCCAACAGTATTAGCACAACACCACCAACGCATTCCGCTTTATTTTCTAACCAAGTGCCGCTTTTATGACCAATGAATACACCTAACCAACTAAACCCAAACGTTACAATTGCGATTAGCGCGCAAGCGACAAACGGGTTTTGATTAGATAATGTTAAAGAAAAGCCCGCAGCCATTGCATCTATGCTTGTTGCAATAGCGAGCATAAACATCACTCTATTGGTAATGTGTTTGAAATCATCCTCGATTCTTTCAGATATCGATTCATAAATCATCTTAACGCCTATCAGCAGCAACAATAAAAATGCTACCCAGTGTGCATATCCATCAATAACACTGAGTGCCCCTTTACCGCCTAAATAGCCGATAAGCGGCATCAGACCTTGAAAAACGCCAAAATAGATGGCGGCTTTTATAGCTAAACTTGCAATATGCTGCTTTTCTTTCGAGCCAAGCCCGATAGCAACAGCGAACGCATCCATACTCAGTGCGATAGCCAGTACTAATACTTCTAGCATCAACTTAACTCTCTGTTATGTTAATAACGACTCGTCGTCAACGACGCCGCGATCATAACAGTATTTAAATAGTCTCGTTAACGCAAAAGGTTAGACTGACAAAGAAAATAGTTTAATCACGCCATTTATTAGTTATTCAGAAAAGCTGTAGCGCCTTTTTATCTCAACAACCTCTACGGTATATGACGCATACCATTTATCCCTACCCATCTGTTGGGCAACGTTATGCTGGCTATCCCGATGCCATCTTTGAATGTCCTCTTGCGAGTTCCAATAAGAAATTGCTATTTCTTGCTCCCCTTCAGTTACCGCAATGAAATCTTGGCAGTTGTACTTAGAAAATGCCAAATCACGCATCAGCCCCACTGTTTTTGAGTACTCTGCATCTTGCACGCCAGTCTTAGCCTTAAAGATTACTGCAAACATCTACTTTCCCCTATAAATAGTTTCAATTAAGGTCTCTCGTTTATTTCCCATAGTGTACCTTGCTTTAGAGCAAGTCTTTCTAACTAACGGTTTGGAAATTACTTATCAGATTAAAACGTAAAATACTGTTGCAATGAGAAAATACTAACATTTCTATAGGGAAGCCAGCCTGAAGTGAGGCATACAGCAAATACTGTGAATACAACTGAACAAAAGGTGTGATGTTCTTAAAATGCCCATTAAATAGGTTTAACGCTACATTGGCTCGGTTTAGTGCACTCAGTGCCATAATATAATAGTGTGGAGCGTTACCTTGATGCCATGTCAGCGCAGCATGCACGCACAGCTTGAATGCTTTTTAACACATGACGATTGTTACTGATTAACGCGAACTTATCTGCCGCTTCCTATGTTTGCCTAAATTTAACAACAATAGAATATGTGTCAGCTTATGCGCTTGATATAAAGCAGTGTAGTTATGATGATTTTTTACACTAATTAAGATAGAACGATGTGATTTGATTACATTAAACTCAGTAGACGCAACTTAGCGCTTCTAAAACAATTCCTCTAATGCTGTAAGTACGAGTTCATAGCATTACACTAACTTAACTACAGTAGTTTCGTAGTATTCTGTTTTATCACTTACACTTATCTGATTCTGTTCAATAACAATATCCCAATGCAAACTTCGACTTAATGCCTCACTGAGGGAGTCAATAAAGTCAGCTTCCAATTGGAAAATACTGATATTATCTACATAGCTTAATCGTTCACTCACAGAGTCAAACCATTGAGCGCCTTCTTTGATAAGTAATACGAGTTTTTGAGATTGCTTAGCAACGCGTACAATATCTTCTAAATCCATCTCACCCGCATACAAAGCAACTGTAATATAACCCTGTTCATCTTCCAACCAAACATCGGGTTTTTGCTTTTCAGAAAGGCTATTAAGATGTGCTTCTTGTTCATACGATAAGGCACAATATCCCAAAAGCTTTAAAACAAAATGATCTAAGGTTTCAGCTTTTTGCAATGCAGTTGTAAACACTTCTTGATGATTTGCATGGTGGAACAAGTCTGCAACATTCAATCGTGCTTTAAAAACAAACGGTTTGCTCATAATCAGTACCTAAATTTACATTCCTTCTAACTATAGGAGTTATGATCGCATAATCAAAAAAAGTTTAAGTTATAATATAACATTATTGAAAGTGCAGATTTGCAGTGTTATATTATAACAACACTAAACATTCATTCTTTATTAGAAGTCGAAAATTATGATCAAGCAGTCCCTTTTAAGCAGTGCCATTATTTCCGCTTTATTTTCCTCCTATGCATTTGCCGGCGAGATAAAAGGCAAAGTGGTTGATCACAATAATCAACCTGTAAGCGGCGCAAAACTTCATTTGCACGGTAAGTCTCAATCAATCAGTACAGATAAAAACGGCCTTTTTTCAATTCCTGTTGATGCCGATTCTCAACTTCATATATCTAAAAACAACTACCTAGATGAGCGTATTCAAATAAATGAACACAGCGGTTTTGTTAACGTTACGCTTAAACCCAGTGCTGTTGAAAGTATTGTCGTATTTGCCTCAGCATTGCACAAAAACAATGTAGAAATGGCCGCCCCTGTATCAGTATTAGGCGGTGATGAATTAAAAAACGCTGCTAAACCAACTTTAGGAGAAACCTTAAAAGGCTTACCAGGTATCAATGCAAGTTACTTTGGACCGGTTTCATCAAGCCCTATTATTAGAGGGTTAGACGGTCCTCGCGTTAAGGTTATGCAAAACGGTTTAGACAGCAGCGATGCATCGCGTGTTGGCCCTGATCACGCAAACAGCAATGACAGTTTATCGGCTCAACAAATTGAAGTTTTGCGTGGCCCAGCTACTTTACTATACGGCTCTGGTGCTATTGGCGGTGTAGTAAACGTTGTTGATAACCGCATACCAAGCGATATTTTAGAGTCAATCAGTGGCGCAGCCGATTATAGTCATGACAGCGTGTCTAACACTAATACCTATGCCGCTTTATTAGAGACTGGTAACAATGGTTTTAACTTCCATTTTGATGGTGTAAGCCGTAAAGGCGGAGACTACGACACCCCTAGTTTCACGTTGCCTGAAGAAGCACATCACGAAGATGAAAGCGCTGAAGAGCACGAAGAACACGCTGAACTTGCAAACAAAGTCGACAATACATTTATCGACTCTCAACAGTTTAATTTGGGCACCAGTTTTATTAATGAACATTTAACCATGGGCCTATCTTACGGACGTATAGATACAGACTATGGTATACCCGCTCACAGTCACGCCCATCATGAACATGATGAACACGATGAACACGATGAACACGATGAACACACAGAGGAAGGTAATGTGTTTGCAAGGGTCAAGCAAGACCGTTGGCAAGCATTATTAAACTACGCTCTACATAACCAGTGGATAGAGTCAGTTAGTGTGCGTGCAGGCTTCACTGATTATCAACACAGTGAAATTGAGGGCGAAGCTGTAGGCACAACATTTAGTAATAAGTCAAAAGAGCTGCGCACAAGCCTTGAGCATAAACTGGGTCAGTGGCACGGCATTTTTGGCTACCACTACAGTAATAGCGACTATAAAGCTCAGGGCGAGGAAGCTTTTACTCCAGCAACCAAAACCACGTCTCATGCTTTATATTTGCTTGAAGAGCGCACTTTTGGTGACTTTACACTGGAGTTAGGTGCCCGTATAGAAGACTACCAGCTGAGCAGCACAGTCACCGAACAAACACATCATCACAGTCATGATGAAGCACACGATGAGGATGAGCACGAAGAAGCCGCATCTGAAATTGCGTATCAGCTAGATATGACCAACATCAGTACCTCTATTGGCGGTGTGTATCAATTTACTGACGGCCACAACGTCGCATTAAACCTCTCTCGTTCAGAGCGCGCTCCACTCACTGCTGAATTACTATCCAATGGCACACACATTGCCACTGGTACTTATGAGCTTGGCTTAGGGTATCACCTTGAAGACGGCGAAGTGCATTTTGAACCAAACGATATAAAACAAGAAACAGCAACGAATATAGATTTAAGCCTTCGTCGCTTTATCGGCGATTTTGGCTACACAATCAACGTATTTTATAATGATATCGACAATTATTATTATCAAAAAAATACCGGGTTGATGTTTAGTGATGCGCACGGCATTGAGGTAGCAGATCATGATCACGAAGATGCAATGCCCGTATTCCAGTTTGCAAGTCAAGATGCGCGACTATATGGTCTTGAGTTGGATGCTCACTACAGCATTAACAACAAAAATCGCGTGAAGTTTTTTGCGGATACACTCACTGCAGAGCTAAAAAACAACGCGTCACTTCCGCGTATTCCTAGCAACAAACTTGGCATAAAGTATGAGTATTCACACAACGGTTTTACCAGCAACTTAACCGTTACTCGCTACAACAAGCAAAGTAATATCACTAGCTTCGAAACCACAACTGCCGGCTATACCCTAGTAGACGCAAGCATGCAGTATGACTTTGCACAAAGTGATATCGATTTTGTTGCTTACCTTAACCTTGATAACCTGACAGATGAGCTTGGCTTTGTTCACAGCTCATTTATTAAAGAGCAAGCGCCACTGCCGGGTCGTAACATCAAGTTAGGTATTCGCGCTTATTTCTAACGCTCCAATGCAATGTTAGGAAACCTGTTGTTTTTCTTAGCATTGCATTTTCCCCGTCTGTAATTCTTTGTAATAGCTATTGTAACAATTAATAACTATTATTTTACATTTATCGTTACGAGGAATACCAATGAGCAAGTTACGTCTCGCGGCTGCATTGAGCGCTGTCGGTCTTATGACCGTTGTCGGCTGTAGTACAAATCAACATAATGCCCAACCAGATCCCATTTCTATAACACCAGAACAAGGCGAAGTACCTAAAAGAACCTGGTTAGATCAAGGTTGGAGCCAACAAATCAGTGAAAATTTTTGGTTTACCAATCAAGGCTCACAAATTATTCCTTACAACTGGTTTGTATGGCTTGAACAAGCCGATAACACCCAGCTGTTTCGCCATACTGAGCATATGGAGTCACTACGTTACTTGCCAGTTAAAGCAAGCGCAAGGAACCCCGGGGGCCTCCCAATAGGGTTTGCTTTGCACAGCAACCAAACTACTGGTGAAAACTGGGTTGGGATGACGTGCGCGGCTTGCCATACTAATCAGTTAGATTACAAAGGGACAAAAATTCTCATTGATGGTGCCCCTACTTTGGCCAACTTTGTATTGTTTTTTGACCGCCTAGTAGCTGCACTTAATAAAACGCTAAACGATGATGAAAAGTTTGAACGGTTTGCACGAAACGTACTAGGTTCAAGCTACGACACCACTAGTAAAAATAAACTAAAGGAGCGTTTGCAGAGCGTTGCACTGCAAACTGCACAACGACAAGTTGTAAACTCATTGCCTGAAGACTATCCACAAGACTTTACAAGCTACGCTCGACTCGATGCATTTGGCAATATACAAAACGCAGGCACAGCATTTGCGCTCAATGATTTGAGCAATAAAAATACACCTACGGGCCCAGTGTCATACCCATTCCTTTGGGGTACCCACCAATCGGATGTGGTGCAATGGAACGCTTCTGCACCAAACACTCCAATTGTGGGGCCATTGGTTCGAAATATTGGCGAAGTTGTTGGCGTGTTTGGTGAATTAGAGATTAAAGAGGCTCCATTTTGGCAACGTCTGTGGGGTAAACACTTTAGATATAGTTCGACCGTCGATATGATTGGCCTAGGTAACCTAGAATCATGGGTGAAAACACTTAAGTCGCCGCAATGGCCACTTCAATACTTCCCAGCCATTGATACACAAAAAGCGGCTCAAGGTGAGCTTATCTATCAGCAGCAGTGCGCAAGCTGCCACCAAGTGATACCGCGCGACAAGGAGCATCTAGATTATGTAGCGAACCAAACGCTTATCAGCGAACTTGGCACCGATCCTGTGACTGCCTACAACGCTTCATGCCACATGGCAAAAACACTGATATTAGAGGGCACAAAAGAGCGCATTGTAATTGGTTCAACGTTTCAAGAGGTTGATAATGCGATTGATATCCCTGTAAATGGCGTTGTAGGGCTGGTGTTGAAAGACCTACCACTTGCGCTTAAAGCCGGCAATATCCCTGAGCGAACTGATGCTGACGGGAGTAAGATAAGCGTTGTCAAAGAGCTTGAAAATTTAATAGTACAACACCTTAAAAAACGTGGCGAAAAAGCAGATGAAGCCGAAACAGATTGTGCTGACGGCACACTAGATGGTGGCGTTTATAAAGGCAGACCACTGAACGGTATTTGGGCAACCGCCCCCTATTTACACAATGGCTCAGTACCAAACCTGTATGAATTAATGAAAAAGCCTGAGCAGCGTGTTACTGAGTTTTGGGTAGGTAGTCGTGAATTTGACCCTGTCAATGTTGGCTACGTCACACATGAAGGATTAAACAAATTCAAAGTAAACAATAACAGTGGTCAGATCATGCCTGGCAATTCAAATCGAGGCCATAGCTATGGCACTGACCTTAACGAAGAACAAAAATGGCAAGTGATTGAATATATGAAAACGCTCTAACATATTATCCCAATAAAGGGGCCTACAGTTAGGCCCCTTACTAGGCAATAGCAGCGCAATAGAAATCACTTTACTTTAAAAACACCCAAAGCCACACAAAGTGCACCACCCACCATGCCAACCCACGCTTCTATTGGAGTCTCTCCGCTCAACGCCCTACCCAATTGAGACTCTGCGGAGTCATAAATATTGTACCCCCACGCCACTAAAGCAACACCCACAATAATTAGTACGATCCCCAACAATTTACCATTCATAATCAAACCTACTTAGTGTTTTTAATTAGTTAATTATTTATTAAAGAAGATTTTGATAAAAACGCAATTTTCGCCAAGTCAGATTTCCCTCGTAAAGCATATGATTTTATGAACTTTTTACGATACCACTGCCATTTTAGTCGCTTCCACCCCAATTTTCATGTTGTAAATTAGTTAAAAAACACACCAATGAATATTGTATACATTATTCATTGGTGCTATACATTACAGAATAATCTGGCCGGATTAAACATAAAACAACAATAACCGGAGGAACAAAAAATGAAATATCCAATCGTGATCAGTGCTTTGCTAGCGGTTTCAACAACCAGTGTGTTAGCCAAAGGCAAGCCAACACCAGATAATATCTTACCTTTACGCCATACCTGTAGTGATACGTTAAGGTTTCAAGCACAAGATATGACAAATACACAGTTTAACGATTCGTGTGCGTTAGTTGGCGATGAAGAATCTTACTTTCATCAGCGATTAGAGACCGCATGGCAGCCTGTAAGTAACGACTTAAATGATGATTTATTAATGGTGATTTTTGATGATTATCAACAGTATAACCGTTATGGCTCTCGTTTTTATGGCATTAACACCAACAATGGGGGTATGTATATCGAAGGAAACGCTACGGACCCAAATAATCAAGCTACATTTTATGCCCATGAAGCAGACTGGCTAAGGCCTGAATTTGCAATTTGGAACTTAGAGCATGAATACGTTCACTATTTGGATGGTCGTTTTAACCTAAAAGGCAACTTTTCTGACTATCCTGAAAACACCGTATGGTGGAGTGAAGGATTAGCAGAGTACATCTCGCTAAAAGACAACAATGCGGATGCCATTGCACTGATCAGTCAGTCAGGTCAAAACTTGTCTTTAGGAACTGTGTTGAACACAAATTACAGTAACAGTACAGATCAGATCTACCGTTGGGGCTATCTAGCTGCACGCTTTATGATGGAGCGCCACCTTGATGACGTACGTATACTCAGAAGCAATACGAGAGAAGCTAATTGGTCTGCATATCAGCAGCAGATCTCTTATTGGACAAACGCTTATGAAAGTGAATGGCAAAACTGGTTGGTTCAACTTAGCGCAGGCTAATAGTCACTAAGTTGCTTTTGGCCTAGTACTTTGCTGGGCCAAAATTTCGCTCTGTTAATGCTTAATAATAGAAAACTCAAGAGGTCCTCAATGTTTAGGTTACTAATGATATACCTACTCGCTATTGGTTTTAACGCCGACGCACAGCCTAAAAGCGAAGAGTTATCCAGATTATCGACCCAATTATATAGTTTAATTGATTCAACGAGCACAGCAAAACAGCTTTCGGTTTTAGCTAATGTTGAAACGCTGTACGCCCCCACACAAGGTATTCATATTGCGATGATATTAAAAATTAAAACGCTCAGTAGCGTGCCACAGCATGTTAAAAATGATGTATATCAGTCGACGAGTATGCAGGAGCTATCAAAACAGCTAAAAGCTGTTTCTCATCAAATTTTCTCTCTTGAAAAAATACACACATCATTAGTAAAAAATAATGAAGATACAGAAGGTAAAACGATCGCGGATAAACTCAGTTTCGCGAAAAAAATGAAAGTCTCCTTGGCCCAGAAATATAACAATCAGTCAAATAGGCTTATCGAACACTATATGGCTAAACAGCTAAGCTCCGAGATATACGAAAATTTCCTGGCGTTAGCATGTAACATTGAGCAGTTTAATTTAACAAACAGTCCAACAGAGTCATTTGCGTTTACATTGCGCACAGCATCAGCTCTTACTGAAGAGTTAGCAACTAACTCAGTATGGGTTTTTCCAAACGAATCTATTACCCACTGCCAACAAGAACACGCCACACAATTGCTCAGAGAAAGCACAATAGCGATGGAGATATGAACTCATTACCTAAGTGTTATATTACTTTAGTAACTAGAGTAAGGCTTGGCTACTTGCCAAAGCCTTACAGGCTAATTGTTAAAATTAGACAGGTTGCATATCAAAATATCGTTTAAGATCAAAATCTGATGGTAACTCTAATGGCACTGTTTTTTTGTGTATTAATGAATCAGATTTGCCATTGTGTACTGCGACCGGCTCAAGTACACCTTCAGATTTTAACGTATCAATAATACTTTTAAGCTCCCACAATGGCACTTTAATGATGTTAGCTATTTCTAAATTGCTCAAAAAGCCATCACAATATGCAATAAAGTTCATCATATCTCTTACATGAGTACCACTGGTCTTGGTACTTAAAGTCGGATACAGCCCCCTTTTACCCATCTGTGGTTCACAATAAACTGACGTACATAAAAGATCATCCATCTCAAGTACTTCAATAGATTTTTGCAATACTTCAAAGCCACCTTGTAAACCTGTTGGGGTAACAAGGTTTAGGTCATCAAGTGATGTATGATATTCAGGGTAAGCGCCATATTTAGTGCGCATGATAGAGCAAACTGGTAGGTCTATACCAGGGCTGCAGTACTGCCGCTCATCACTGCCTCTATCCAGAAAGCTATAACGCACAAAGTCAGGTTGCAAATTTTCAAGTACATGTAAAGCAACTTTATCTGATAACGTACTTCCTCGGCGAGAAGGTAAATATGAATAGGCAAGATCATCCCCTACGCATGATACGTTAAACCCAGCTATCACTTTTTCTTTCATATGTTGATAGTAACGACTCAGATAAGTGATAGAGCCTATCGTTTCAGGGATTATTACGATGCGATAGGTATACTTCAAGTTTTTTAACTTCGATATCCATTTTGCCAAAAAAGTTGTAACAACAGGTCCCGAAAGTTCATTGTTTGCCATAGATGGGTGACAAAGATAGCTTGAAATAAAGACTTCCTTATCCGATTCACCCGGAATGATGAGCTCACCATAAGTAAGCGACCCCATTTTTAGTTCGCTGTCTATATAAACCCGATATAGTCCTTTCGTTAACTTTTCTCTTTCTGCATGGGTTATACAAAACCCCCAACGTTCTTGATAATAAGAAGTTATATAGGGAATTGCATTAGGTTGTTCAGGAAGTGAATACAAATGTTTTTGTAACTCTTCTAAGTCGACCTCTTTATCAACAGGAATAGAATAACCAACTACATGCAGATTTGACTGCTTCAAATCACATATTTTCTCACCTTGAGGTGAAATAATATAAGCTTCTCTTATATTCCACTCCTTAGGCACTTCCCAATCAAAACATTTGGTACCGGTTGGAACTTCTACCGCTCTAATATCTGGTATGTGCTTTTTCAATATAGAAAGAGACTCTCGAAACCCATCTCCTGTAATACTGCGACATATTGGAAAGAGCTCTTGACACAGCTGATGCATTTGTTGGCCTATATTATACACCATCCACTCCCTCTACTCGGTACAGCGTATTTATAGCTTTGCCCGTATTTATTAAGTCAGAAACGAAATCATACATTTTCTGAGCTGATATAACTCTTAAACCAGTCCCTTCTTTAGGCCTATCACCTGAATACAAACCAGCTTCCCACATCAACTCTCCGGCTGGATTAACGTGCGTCACAACGCCTTTATCGAGGTCTCGTACAAACAACCCATATTCTTTTTTTGATTGTTCTGCTGAGGCATTCATGTAATCTGCACAAAACGTCTTATGGTATCTGTAGTCAACTTCTAACATTTCCTCTACATGGTGGTAAAAGGTCATACTATTTTGATCAGGCAGATCCAAGACTGCGATCTTTCCATCTAGATCTTTGAGTAATGCAAAAGGAGAGTCAGCACCGTAGCCACTATAGTTATCAATATTTTCAAACTTGCTGGCATGGTGACCTATTACCGCAAAAGAATAAATTGGATGGCCCGTTCGAATGGCGCAAGGATACATTCTAGCAGCTTCCGTAATAGCTCCCATCTGTGAAGGCGTGTTTCTAATATCAAACGGTACGCCCTTGGTAAAATCAAAGTTAAATAGCGGTAATATCAACGTACCCTTTGTACCAACAGCGTCAATAAACGACATTAAAATGTCATTAGCACTTAATTTGATCCCTATTTTTAAATATCGCTTAAATGTTCGCTTAATATTGCTGTGCAAAAGCAGTATATCACCATCTTGCACTCCTGCCTGCTTCCATTCCTGGGCAAGTGTCTTTATCATTTTATTTTCCAATATATCTGTTTATTCTTTATAGTTTGATTGGTTATAATTTCGCCTAATTATCACCAAAATTAACACTGGCGTATTGATTGTATTTCAACCAATAAAGTCAATGAAAAAAGAGCGGTTTTAACTTTATAGAACCAGTAATAGCTTAAAATTTAAAAACCAAATCATCATACAAGTTAATTAAAGTTAAAATTTAAATTAATATAAAAGTCAAAAAACACCTGTAAAATACTGAAATAGATAAAAATAAACTAACATGACTGTACCTGAAAACCAACCTTTTAGGTCGGTTTTACTTCTTTATTTTAAATACTTAGCCACAATAAATTTAAATATCAACGAGAAATAAATTTTCTTAATAATTTTTACTTTCTGTTATTACTCCAATAAAATTTATCAGCTAGTTCTTTAGCATTTAACAGCATATCCCTTGCTAAAGCTGTTAGTTTTTAAAATTACCGCCATAGCAGATCATGCCTTGAAGACATTCTCCTTAACCAAAGCTCTACGTGATTTAATACAAGTGGTAGCATGCAATGTAATTGTCAAAACACGCATTTGTTATTATTAAAAAGGCATGAGCTATGACAGGCATCGTTATTATTACCATCTTGTTGTCATTCTTAATCGGATTATACTTTTGATATATCAGTATCGTAACCGAGCGCAATAAAGAACAGTAGGCCTTTGCAGGTATTGACGTACAGTTAAAAAACACGCTGACCTTATTGCTAATGCGCTCGTTAGTTTGTGGAACATGAAAAAGCACTGATAGAAGAAGTCACACAGCTAACAGCGCAGATCACTTATGGGCAAAAGACACCGCACGGCAATTTATACTTATTGAGAATTTAGCAAAGAGCTTACTTAAATAGAAACGTACAAAATACGTAGCCCAAGTTTAAGCCGTAAATGAAACTTGGGTCATAACCTGCTATTTATCCCTTTGGTACAACGCTTCAATTGTGCTCGACTCGATAGTGTGTGCGTTGATCATATAGCCAACTAAAGCACCTGAGGATTGCTCAGTAACACTTAATTGCTCAACTGACAGTGCGTGTACAGTAAATTGATAGCGATGTACTCCATGCCCTACTGGTGGACAAGCGCCCCCAAATGCTGCAACCCCATAATCATTTTGAATTTGTAAGCTTCCTGGTGGAATCTGTTTACTCTGAGCCCCACCCGCACCAGTTGCTAGTTCCGTCACTGTGGCTGGTATATTCACTATTTGCCAGTGCCACCAACCGCTACCTGTGGGTGCATCAGGGTCATAGGCTGTTATTGCGAAACTCTGTGTTTCTTTAGGTGCCCCGGTCCATTTAAGGTTCGGAGATAAATCTGAGCCTGTGCAGCCAAATCCATTAAACTCCTGCAGCTTAGACATGTGTACACCATTGCTAATATCATCACTGGTTAATGTTAGCGAGCTTGCCATCGCAGAGTTTGACAAACCAACGACAACCGCAACTATAGAACTATAATACTGACGCATGTTAATTTTCCTTTTTCGTTATTGATATCACTATCATAGCTTGCTGATGCATTAAGTTTCGCTTTATACCGCCAAAGTTTCGCCTTAAACCGCCTTTTTAGTATTTCTTAGTTGCGTAGGAGTCAATCCAAAACGGCTTTTAAATCGTTCCGTAAAGCGTGACTGCGACTGGTATCCGCATATTTGCGAAATAACCCCAATGGTATAATCTGTGCTTTGTAATAAATGCAAACCTAGGCCAAGTTTAGCTCGGTCTTTTATAGTTTGGACGGTTGTACCTTCTGATTTTAGTTTACGACGCAGTGTTGATTCACTCATGGCCAAACTATCGCATATTTGCTGCATGCTTAAATCTTCATCTGTTGGTTCACAAAACAAACTATGCAACCTATTGCTGATTTTACTGACTGCAACTGAAGATAATGCATCTGCACATCCCAAGTGACTCAGCAAAAACAGAATTTCTTTACGCCTACTGGCAATAATTGACTCAGGAGCCCAATCGCTTGATTGGATAAACTGGCTCAGGCATGGCTCTAATGATGGTGTTAAACTGCCAATACAAAACTGCGTTTGCGCCTGTTTAGTTGAGCTAAACCCTAAAAAATCATCATGACTAAACTCTATTAGCAACGCTTGGTATTCACTCTGTGCTGGTATATTTCTCATATCTACCGATGGACTATCAGTCAAAAAAATAAAATCTCCTGCTTTACAGGCAATAACCTCTCCTTCGATGACTAATTCTTTAATGCCTTTAAGTACAACTATCAGTAACGGGTTTAGTACTGGTACATTCAGTAGTTTTTGTTCTTTTATGGACTCGTAAATAGCAAATGGGTAGTCATCGCGTTTCTTTAACGTTTGTTGAATTGCCCGTATTAAATCCACTTACAAAGCTCCTTTGTATGGCGCATCAGTTATACGATATTAAGCTTTAAAGTATCATATTAATTAGCAGTAAGTTAGATAAAATTAGAAACAGTTTAAGGCTAACTAAAAAGTGGTTGCACATAGGTTAACTAGGTCGCTAACCGCCATTAACGATAAACACCAAACATAAAAAAAGCCGCGGCCATACGGCACAACGGCTTTAACAACCAGAATTGTTATTATTCTTTTATAATGCGGCTTCTAGCTCTGGTAGCACATCGAATAAGTCAGCAACTAGGCCATAATCTGCTACTTGGAAGATTGGCGCATCAGGGTCTTTGTTTATTGCAACAATTACTTTTGAATCTTTCATACCAGCAAGGTGTTGAATTGCACCGCTGATACCAACTGCAATGTACAAATCAGGTGCCACGATTTTACCCGTTTGACCTACTTGCATATCATTTGGTACAAAGCCAGCGTCAACAGCGGCACGAGATGCGCCAATGGCTGCACCTAGTTTGTCAGCAATACCATTTAGTAACGCAAAGTTTTCACCATTTTGCATACCGCGACCACCAGAGATCACAACTGGTGCAGCGTTAAGCTCTGGACGCTCTGATTCAGTTTGCTCAATGCTAACGAATGCGCTTAGTGCATTATCAAAGTTCATTGATAATTTTTCTATCTCACATGCGCCCTGCTCGCCTTGTGCATCAAACGCACTGGCTCGTACAGTAATCACCTTTTGTGATTCATTCGATTTCACAGTCGCAATGGCATTACCTGCATAAATCGGGCGCTTGAACGTATCAGCGTCAACGACCGCGATAATCTCAGAAATCTGCGATTTATCAAGAAGCGCGCTTACACGTGGCAAAGTATTTTTACCCGTTGTTGAAGCACTTGCTAAAATATGGCTATAACCCGAAGCTAACTCAACGATTAAGTCAGCGGTATTCTCTGCAAGTTGGTGCTCAAAACCTGCGCTATCAGCAACACGTACTTTATTAACGCCCGCAATCAATGCTGCGCTGTTTGCAACATCAGCCACATTGTGACCGGCAACCAATACTTCTACATCACCGCCAATGGCAACAGCAGCATTGACAACTTTTGCGGTCTCTGGCTTTAGTTGACCATGTTCATGCTCTGCAATAACTAATACGCTCATGAGATCACCTTTGCTTCAGTTTTTAATTTGGTTACTAGCTCTTCAACACTCTCAACAATAACACCTGCTTCACGCTTCGCTGGCTCTTCAACTTTAACCAGCTCAATACGAGGTGCAAGATCGACACCTAAGCTATCAGCAGTAATCACATCTAGTGGTTTACGTTTTGCTTTCATGATGTTTGGCAGTGATGCGTAACGAGGCTCGTTCAAGCGTAAGTCAGTTGTGACAATGGCAGGCAGCGTTAAAGAGACTGTTTGTAAACCGCCATCTACTTCACGTGTTACTTGCGCTTTACCACTTTCAATCACTACTTTTGAGGCAAATGTACCTTGGCTACGGTTTGTAAGTGCAGCCAGCATTTGACCCGTTTGATTGTTATCGGAATCTATTGACTGTTTGCCCAGAATAACCAGCTCAGGCTGCTCTTGCTCAACTAATTTGGCAAGCAATTTAGCAACATGTAAAGACTCAAGTTTTGCGTCAGTTTCAATATGAATAGCTTTATCGGCACCTAGTGCTAAAGCGGTACGAAGCTGCTCTTGGCAAGCTTTGTCACCAATAGATACGGCGATCACTTCACTAGCTGTGCCCGCTTCTTTTAAGCGTATAGCTTCTTCAACTGCAATCTCACAAAATGGGTTCATTGCCATTTTAACGTTCGTTAAATCAACATCACTGTTGTCTGGCTTAACTCTTGCCTTGACGTTGTAGTCAATCACACGTTTGATTGGCACAAGTACTTTCATGGTTACTCCATCATCTGGTTATTCTTAAAGCTGACGTCTACGTCAACATATTTATTTTATGGAATCAGACTACTTCCTGTTGACGTAAACGTCAACCTAAAATAACCTTACTTTAACGTAATAAAAACTAAAACCTCTTTTTAGTTAATACACCGTCAAATATAGTGAGGTTAAAATGGTTGAACGTGAAACCATGGAATTCGATGTTGTGGTTGTTGGCGCAGGCCCTGCAGGGCTATCTTGCGCAATTCGACTCGCACAACAGGCACAGCAACAAGAAAAAGAACTCATGATCTGTGTCGTTGAAAAAGGCTCAGAAGTTGGCGCACATATTTTATCTGGGGCTGTTTTTGAGACTAAAGCATTAGATGAACTGCTACCCGATTGGAAAGAAAAAGGCGCACCAATCACCACGCAAGTAACGCAAGATGATATTTATCTTTTTAAAAATCAAGATAATGCCACCAGCATTCCCCATATTGCGGTGCCAAAAACATTCAAAAACCATGGTAACTACATTGTTTCTATGGGTAACGTATGTCGCTGGCTAGCCGAACAAGCTGAGCAGCTGGGCGTAGAAATATTCCCAGGCTTTAGTGCCCATTCACTGATTGTTGAAGATGACGAAGTGAAAGGCATCATCACCGGTGATATGGGAGTTGACAAAGACGGCCAACCAAAAGACAGCTATATGCCAGGTATGGAACTGCGTGCTAAATACACTGTATTTGCAGAGGGCTGTCGAGGTCACTTAGGTAAACAACTGATTAAGCAGTTTTCACTTGATAAAGATGCCACCCCACAGCACTACGGCATTGGCTTTAAAGAAATTTGGCAAATCGATCCAGCTAAACATAAAGAAGGCACAGTCGTACACGGCACTGGCTGGCCATTAGAGAACGACACCCATGGTGGTTCTTTCATGTATCACGCTGAAAATAACCAAGTGGTGGTAGGTCTGATCATTGACTTAAACTACAGCAACCCGAATTTAAGCCCGTTTGATGAGTTTCAGCGTATGAAACATCACCCTGTATTTGCGCAAGTATTAGAAGGTGCCGAACGCGTCTCTTATGGTGCTCGTGCAATCGCTAAAGGCGGATTCCATAGCTTACCGAAAATGCATTTCCCTGGTGGTTTATTAGTAGGCTGCGATGCAGGTACGCTTAACTTTGCCAAAATCAAAGGTAATCACACCGCGATGAAATCGGGCATGTTAGCCGCAGATAGCATTATTGAAGCGCTAAGCAGTGAACAACCAGCAGCAGATTTAACCAGTTTTGCAGATAAGTTTAAATCAAGCTGGCTATACGATGAGCTTTATCAGTCTCGTAACTTTGGCCCTGTGATCCACAAGTTTGGCCGCATTTTAGGTGGCGCATATAACACCTTAGATCAAAATATCTTTTCGGGTTCTCTGCCATTTACATTCAAAGATGAACACCACGACTATGCCACGTTAAAGCCAGCTTCAGAGTGTGAAGCAATTGACTATCCAAAGCCTGATGGCAAACTCAGCTTTGACAAACTCTCATCAGTATTTTTATCAAATACCAACCATGAAGAGTCGCAGCCATGTCATTTACAATTGGCTGATGCAAGCATTCCAATCACGGTTAATTTAGAAAAATACGCAGAGCCCGCGCAAAGGTATTGCCCAGCAGGCGTGTATGAAATAAATGAAAATGATGCAGGTGACAAACAATTTGTTATCAACGCGCAAAACTGCGTGCACTGTAAAACCTGTGACATTAAAGACCCAAGCCAAAACATCACCTGGGTGACACCAGAAGGTGCTGGTGGCCCTAATTATCCCAATATGTAACTTTACTAAGCTGTATCCAACCTAAATTGCTGGGGCCTGTGGCCCCTTTTTATTACCACCTATAGAATCCAGCAAAAATCTAAATATTGCATATACTTAATCAAAAGTCGCAATGAAGAGCATTGAGCTATGAGTGGACACTCAGAAGTAGTATTTAGATTTTTAGCAGAGCCTACCGATGTCAACTTTGGCGGCAAAGTACATGGTGGCATTGTTATGAAATGGATAGATCAAGCAGGTTATGCCTGTGCCGCCGGTTGGAGTGGCAGTTACTGCGTCACCGTTTCTGTAGCTGGGGTGCGATTCAAACGCCCTATTCTAGTTGGGCAAATTGTTGAAGTATCAGCGCAAATTGCCCATACCGGAAAAACCAGTATGCAGATATTTATTCGCGTACGCTGTGGCGACCCACAAAAACAATCCTTAGTTGAAAGCAATCACTGTATTATCAGCTTTATTGCCATGGATAAAGCAGGCTACCCTGTACCAGTACCACAGTTTAAGCCAAAAACCGAAGAACAAAAAAAGCTCGAGTTATACGCGATAAAAATGAAAGAAATCGCCATTGAAACCGAATCTTTATTACAGCGCACCATTGAAGATTGAGCTTTAACTTAACTGCCACTACTTATAATCGCTTGAACATAGATAATCGCTGCCATACGCGCTACAATCGCGGCCGCCTTTATTTAAAGTAGTGACGTTACAACAGTGCAAAGCTATCAAATTCAACCGATTGGCTTTATCCAATCGCCTTATAAACAAAAGTTTGCTATTCCACGCCAACCTAGGCTTGTACCACAAGCAAAAGCTAAGCTGGTATTTTGTGAAGACTTTAGTCGAGAGGAATTTGTTCGTGGTATTGAAGAATTTAGTCACCTATGGCTGTTGTTTCGTTTTCACGAAACAGCCGACAAAGGTTACTCTGCACTGGTTCGCCCTCCTCGCTTAGGCGGTAACGAACGCAAGGGGGTATTTGCTACCCGAGCCACATTTCGCCCAAACGGTATAGGCATGAGTGCGGTAAAACTTGAAGGGGTAGAATATAAAAATGGTCAGTTGGCCCTATTACTTTCAGGTATAGACTTGCTAGATGGCACGCCAATTGTTGATATCAAGCCTTATTTACCCTACTCCGATGCAATGACGGATGCCAGTGCAGGTTTTGCAGATACGCGCCCTGAAACACCAATGACAGTCGAGTTTAGCGACCAAGCAAGTGATTTCCTCGTCAAGCAAACGCAATATCCCGACCTGCGAGAATTTATCACCAATGTGTTAAAACAAGACCCACGCCCTGCCTATAAAAAACAAAAACAGCAAACCCAGTTTTACGGCATGAGCTTGTACGAATTCAATATTCGTTGGCAAGTTGACGAACAACACAATAAAGTGATTGAGATAACCCACGAATAAACACTTTGTGTAGCGGCCTAGCGCTGATAAACTACGCGCTAGACTTTTGAAAAACAATTACATTACGAACGGAACCATCATGCGTACCAGTCAATATATTTTGGCGACATTAAAAGAAACGCCATCAGATGCTGAAATTATCAGCCACCAGTTAATGTTACGTGCGGGAATGATCCGCAAACTGGCTTCAGGTTTATACACTTGGCTGCCATCTGGATTAAAAGTGCTACGCAAAGTAGAGCAAGTTGTGCGTGAAGAAATGGACAAAGCAGGTGCAATTGAAATGCTCATGCCTGTTATTCAACCAGCCGATCTTTGGCAAGAATCTGGCCGTTGGGAACAGTTTGGTCCTGAGCTGCTTCGCATCACCGACAGACACAACAGACCGTTCGCTCTTGGCCCAACACACGAAGAAGTTATCACCGACTTTGTACGCAAAGAGATCAGCAGCTATAAGCAGTTACCGGTAACCTTATACCAAGTACAAACGAAAGTACGTGACGAAGTACGCCCACGTTTTGGTGTCATGCGTGCACGCGAATTCACCATGAAAGATGCTTACTCTTTCCATATGACTGAAGAGTGTTTAGCACAAACTTATCAGCGCATGCACAAAGCGTATTGTAATGTGTTTGAGCGTTTGGGGCTTGACTATCGCCCTGTTATCGCTGATACAGGCTCAATTGGTGGTAGCGTGTCACACGAATTTCACGTATTAGCAGAATCTGGTGAAGACGCCATCGCATTCAGTACAGACAGTGATTACGCGGCAAACATTGAAAAAGCAGAAGCACTCGCACCTACTGAAGCGCGGCCAGAGCCAAGTAAAGAGTTAAACACCTTTGCAACGCCTGAAGCCAAAACTATTGCCGAGCTAAAAGCCAAGCATGGTGTTAAGCCACATCGCGGCGTTAAAACATTGATTGTTTACGGTGTCCCTGATGAAAATGAACAACGCGGCTTAGTTGCATTGATCCTACGTGGTGACCATGAACTTAACGAGTTAAAAGCTGAGAAGCATCCGCTTATTGACTCACCGCTTGAAATGGCGAAAGAAGAAGATATTTTTGCAGCCATTGGTGCCTACCCTGGATCACTCGGTCCTGTTGGCCTGACCATACCTGTTATCGTTGATAGAAGCGCAGCAGTGATGGCAGACTTTGTTGCAGGTGCAAACAAAGATGGCGAACACTACAGCGGCATCAACTGGGACAGAGACGTTACTAACTACGAAGTATTTGACCTGCGCAACGTGGTTGAAGGCGACCCAAGTCCATGTGGTAAGGGTACTTTGCAAATTAAGCGCGGTATTGAAGTTGGTCACATTTTCCAACTGGGTACAAAGTACTCAGAAGCAATGAATGCAGGTGTACTTGGCGAAAACGGTAAAAACCAAATCATGACCATGGGATGTTATGGTATTGGTGTATCACGTATCGTTGCAGCTGCTATTGAGCAAAACAATGATGATTATGGTATTAAGTGGACTACCGCACTTGCACCATTTGAACTAGCGATTGTGCCAATGAATATGCATAAGTCTCATCGTATTCCTGAGATTGCAGAGCGCTTATACAGCGAATTTAAGCAAGCCGGTATTGATGTGTTGTTTGATGACCGTAAAGAGCGTCCAGGTGTAATGTTCAACGATATGGAGCTACTTGGCGTACCATATACACTTGTGATAGGTGAGCGAAACTTGGATAACAACCAAGTGGAACTTAAAAACCGCCGCACAGGTGAAAAGCTGATGCTTGATATCGAAGAAGCTGTTGCAGCAATTTCAGCGCAGATCCGAGGCTAATTCCTGACGGAATTAGCTATTTGGAGTGTTAAGTTAAGTCATGTTGATTGCTTAACCCTCCCTCTACTAAACCCATCATCATATTTCCTTTCATTTAAAATACATTTTGTAATTCAAAACACTGATTGCCATAAACAAAGTATTCCCTAAAACAAACTGACATGAGTTCTTCGCATACCTTGTACTGGTTATTGCCAATACCATGTATTTGCCTGTAATTGTTTAGGTTTATAAATTGATTCATTCTTCATATGAATAGTTACCCTACAAATCGTCTGTGCGTTTCTCTAAAAATGCGTTTTTGGAAACGTTCTGATTGACGGTGCTGGTAATTTTGCAAGGAAAATATGGAGCACACTATGTCTAAAGAAACACAAGAATCATCCGTCAGACCTTACCCAGAATGGCACGAGGGTGAACCTAATAAAGCACAATTTGGTATTTTACAAAAACTCCATGGTACATGGGTTAATTGGAAAGGTGGGCCAAAAGGCTTGCATACAACCTGTATGCCTTCACCGGGGACCTCTGCTGAAACCATCTTTGGCGTTTTTCACTTTAAGTCACAACAATATCGAGAGCAGCTTACGTTCACGCAAGTGAATGAGCCTGTCCGTAATCGTGCGGGGTCAAACGAGCAATTTAATGGTCCAGTTAAGTATGAAACAGCAATTGTCGATAATGACGAAATATTACAGCACTTTGAGAATGGTATGTACCTGTGGCTTGGTGATAACACCATGCCTTGGCAAGATAATGGTCAATATCAAAATCCACATACCCTATTCAAGCATCCTTCAAGTGTTGAGTCGGTTGAAGAAGATGGTGGTGCACCAGTAATTGGACCAGGAGAACTAGGTCCTCAGTTTGTACCACCGCATTCGATATCTCGTTCCGGGGTGATCCCGCATGGCACGACCATTCACCTTACGGGCAATATAACTCAAAGTTGCTCTTCGGACGAAAAACCATATATTGATGCACCACATATTGCAGACCTTTGGGAGCCACAGTATTTAGCAATATCACCAACAATGGGACTAAACCCAACGAGAGATTTCAAAGGTGCCACTATAGATACTAAACCCAAATGGACAGAAAAAAACCGCGAAGAACTCGGTCTTAACAGTGCCCAAGCCTATTTCTTGCGGATTTTCAATTATGATAAATTTGGTGCTAGGTACCCCTATACAGTACAACCAAACTTAACGCTCAAAGAATTTAACGACACCGTGAATTTTAAATCGTACGATTTAATCGAGTTGGACTCTCGGCACGATACGGGGGTTCAGGGGGCAACCGTCAACAATGTGATGATTGAGCGCTATTGTCGAGTAGTAAGAATGCGTTATCGCATGTGGATTGAAGAAGTTGAAATAGATGATTGGGAAAACGAAGGAAAGACCAAAAAACCATTCAACAGCTGCAATATGAACAAATTGTCGACTTTGAATTTATGTTCGGTTCAAGCGGTGAAACAACGCTGTGGCCTCATATTCAAGTGAATACACTGCGCCGTATCGAGGATATTCCCCCCAACGAGCGATTCGACCCGATTATTCTCGACGAAGGAACAAATAAAAACGCCGTTAAAACGGCTAATAAAATGACCCACAAGCGAGATTAACCACGCTTTAAAACAGATTATGCCAGTTGTATAGAGTCCTCACTGGCATAATATTTTCCCCAAATCAGTAAAATAGGCATTTATTCCTGTGTGGGAGCGTTACATGAGTACCGATACTCACACAACTAGCCTAAAACACTAAATTATGCGGTTAGCACTTTGTCAGGGTTTGTCGGTTTCGCTTACTTTGATCGGGAACAAAACAATCACAGCGAGCGTGCATTTCCATATTTTAGGGACATGGTAATTAAGACATGCAATGCTACTCATCAATAGACAAAATCAAGTCAGACAATTCACTTTCATCAATCTTAAGAAAGTCGAGAATATCCTCTTGTACCGCTTGCCACTCTGGGTCCTCTTTATCTGGATTAGCTTTTAAAAAAGCACTATGCCTTGCAACTTTTAAGATACTCAATAATCCAAGACCTGTGCTATCAAGTTCACCTGAACTAAAAATACCCTCTACATCGTGCATATAATAGATCACATAGACCATGATTTTGGGTAATCCCCACTGGGCAGCCAGTAATGAGCCAATGGTTGCATGGTTGGTTTTGTACTGAGCCATTTCTTGCACAGCGGCAAGATCCCAACCGCTTTCATCAGCTAATGAAATTATTTTTTCATAATCATCAAAATGCTGATTAAGAATTGGTACGCCGACAAAATGAAATAGACCGAGCATATAAGCATGGTTAGCCAACGATGGTTTCTGCAGCGCATTGGCGAGCACTGAGGCATATTGGGCAATTTCTGTTTGCGCTTCCCAAAAGTCGGCCATCGCTGAGTTATGTCCAACAGTTGACTTCAATGCCACCGCTTTTACCAGAGGCACTAAGCGTTTCAGGCCAAGCGTCATTATCGCTTGATCAATAGACTCTATTTCTCTACTACGACGAAATGCTGCAGAGTTTACAACCTGAAGTACAGCCGCTGAGATGCCAATATCCGCGTGCAAGATATTGGCAATTGCACTGATGTTAGGCTCTGGTTTTTTGGTCTCTTGAGAGAATTGGATTAACACTTCAGGGCGTGGCGGAATCGACACATTCTTTAAAATGCGCTTTTCTTCGTTTGTTAAAGTGATCGCCATTGACTCATACCGTCACAACAAAAAACATCATGATTAATGTATAGCCAACGGTGACTAAACCGTCACTTTTTTTCACTTTTGCCTGTACTCAATAGCCAAACTTTTAATTACTTGTCATTGAATAAGTCTCTATAATAGACGTTAATCCTTGCCCTTCTCCATGCAACTAAACGTGAAATTTGCCACACTCTTCTTGCGCTTGCTGTTTGTTTTTCGAACCGATCACTTTAAAACCCATATGCATCAAAGTAAGCACAGGTAACTTATCAACATTTGCATCTGCGGCTTTCCAACGCCACTTCAACAATGCAGCCGCAGCATAGTCATCAAATATCCCTTGTGGATATGATTTTTTCACTTTGTACACGATCATCTTGCCTTCATTGCTTATGCCAACTTCTAAGTCAACACAGCCTGATACACCGCGTTTAGCCGCGTCAACTGGGTATAAAGGCTCTTGTTTTTTTGTAACAACCCAATAGTCATCGATTAACGTCTGACTTGTATCGGAAGTTAAATCGATAAACTTTACCGGCCCTTTGCTTGGTGTGTTTTTTGTATGGTTTGTTGTACAGGCTACTAAGGAGAGGCTTAATAATATTGATATAGTTATTGTTTTACGCATGCTAAATCCTTGCTGCTTTTTTGCCCCTGTAAATAGGGCTAAAATTGATATCTTTACTAAATGATAAACACGACATGACCAAAACCAAGCTTTGAACACGGCTCAATCCAAGTCGTTAAAGTATTCTAAATCTTAGTGCAGAAATACGATATCACAAATTGTTATTTTTCTAACTCTAAAACAAAGCAGTAATCATACAGCCCTCGCCTTTTTAAGTTTAAAAGTATGCTATCCATTGTCTATTCACGCTTTTGTTTGTTTTATTTTTAATATCTCCAATATGTCGTAATTATGTAATGCTTTGTTCATCTAAGCGCATTAGTTTAGTTTTTATTACGCTTGAGGCCACTGACTATGACTACAACGTACTACCCGAGCATTTGGATCTCGGATGTTCACCTAGGCTACAAGGATTGCAAAGCCGACTACTTGCTAGACTTTTTAAACAGCACGCGCTGTGACGTGCTCTATCTGGTGGGCGACATTGTTGATTTGTGGTCAATGAAGCGCCAATTTTATTGGCAACCTTCACATTATAAAGTGCTTGAGTGCATTCAAGCTAAAGCAGAATCAGGTACTCGGGTGGTGTATATTCCTGGTAACCACGATGAAACGTTTAGAAGCTATGTGGGCAAGAGTCTGTTTAACGTAGAAGTGCACAAAACATTTATTCATACCACTTCACTAGGTAAAAAGTTTTTGCTATTACATGGCGATGACTTTGATTCAGCAACACGCTACAGCAAGCTGATCAGTATTGCAGGCGATGCTGCTTATGACTTTTTGCTATTTTTAAATCGCTGGACGAACCGAGTACGCCGCCTGTATGGTGGCCACTACTGGTCGTTGGCATCTTGGCTTAAAAACCGTGTTCATAAAGCCCGCGAAGCCATTAGCGCGTTTGAGTCTGCGGCAATTCATGAAGCTAAAAAACAGGGCGTGGATGGCATCATTTGTGGTCATATTCACCAACCTGCCATAAAAGTACAAGATGGCATTGTATATTGCAATGATGGCGATTGGATTGAGAATTGTACCGCGCTGGTCGAGGGTGAAAGCGGCCGTATTGAGTTATTGCATTGGTCTGATATTCAGCACGTTATTAATGTAGTTGAACTTGATAAAATAAAAGCATCAGGTGATGCCAAAGCAGCATAAAAGTGTGTTCTTACTTGCTGAAAATATAAAAAGCGCGATTAGTCGCGCTTTTTAATTAACCCGCTATCTAAATAACACGGTTTCTTTTGAGAACCACCTAACGCAAAAGGCCAGTAATAGAGCAGCAAGTCCTATCGACGTTAACACAATCATACTTAGCAATCCGTAATCCACCGTACCTTTAACAATTTCTTTAATTGCCAGTGCCACATTCGTGACAGGAATGAGCGCTGTTTTTGCATTGAGTACCATATTTGGCATCAACGAAATAACGATTGGCAAAAACACCCCCATACTTAAAGGGGCCATATAATTTTGTGCTTCTTTAAAAGTACGAGCATAAATAGAAATCGCTAATACTAAAGATGAAAAAATAGCCGCTATTGGCACCAACAGTGCAAATATCAGCATAAAATCAACGCCTGTAACACTTGAGAATGCTGACTTTATGGTATCAAGCTCGACAAAACTAATTGCAACCGAAACCCAAATAGCCATACTCAACACGGTGACAGTGGCGCAAGCTAAAGAGCTCAGTAAAACCGTTAAAAACTTACCAAGCACCAGTTGCGTGCGCGTGACGGGCGTTAATAACAAGGTCTCTAAGGTGCCTCGCTCTTTCTCTCCCGCGCCAAGGTCGATAGCCGGATAACTCGCCCCCATAAGAACTAAGGGGATCAACAGATATGGGATAAAGGCCCCGAGTTTTTCGCCAATGTTTTCACGTTTATCAGCAGTGTCAACTTTGCTAACTAAGATAGGCTGCAACATTGCTGCTTGCTTACTTTTATCGACTCCTAATGCAACTAATGCTTGTTCGCGCAAAGAATCAGAGAGTTCATTAGCAATTGATTTTAGTCTATCGTAGATAAAGTTAATGCTCTGTGCATCATTAAAAACCACTTGCCAACTTGCTTGCTCACCCTGTTCAATAGTTTGCGTTGGGTCGGCCTCTAAATATATACCGACATCAATCGCGCCACTTTGCACTGCTTGCTTTAAGTCCTCAATAGACAAAAACTGGTGTTTTCCATCATATTTCTTAAAGCTTTTATGGTAAAAGACCCGCTCAGCAAATTGCTCACTGTTTTGTTCATTAACGATGTAATAAGTATGCACTTTTTGCTCTGCTTTGAGTGCTGCCTGCGAGCCTAAAAACGCCACTAGCCCCATAATTACAGGAAATATAAGCATCGGTAGAGCTAACACAAAAAATAACGTTTTACGGTCTCTAACAAGCTCTAACAACTCCTTTTTGAATACTTCAAACATGTGCAGCTCCTTGTAACAGATTCATAAAGGCTTGGTTTAGCTCATCGCTCTTCCCTTGCGCCTTAAACTGCGCCACACTGTCGTCAAAACAGCTTACCCCTTTATCAATCACGCAAATTCTATCGCACAGCAGCGCAACTTCATCCAAGTGGTGTGTTGAAAAAATCACAGGTGTACCATTACTCTTAAGTTCTCGAATAAAGTTAATCACCGTTTGTGTGGTCATAATATCCAAACCAGTTGTTGGCTCATCTAGCACCACAACATCCGGCTGATGAACAACGGCACGTGCGATATTGGTTTTTTGTTTCATACCTGTTGAAAGGTGCTCTGCTCGTTTGTCTAAAAACTCAGTCATATCGAGCTTCTCAAACAGAGCATCGCATCGAGACTTAAGCTCCCGCCCTTTTAAGCCATGCAATTTGGCAAAATACTCTACGTTTTCTCGCGCACTTAAGCGCCCATATAAGCCAGTAGAACCCGACAAAAAGCCAATAGAGCGTCGCCCAATTAATGGCTTTTTAATAATATCTTGACCATTGATGGTTATTTGTCCGCTATCAGGTTTCAATGCGGTAGAGAGCATACGTAGCGTTGTGGTTTTACCTGCACCACTTGGGCCTAGTAACCCTAACACTTCACCTTGAGCACACGAAAAGCTGACGTTTTTTACCGAATGAAAATAGCCATCGTGCTCTCTTACGTCTTTAGACTTACCCTTTTGCTGATGTTCTTTGGTCAATTTAAAGCGCTTTTGTAGCGCCTTGACTTCTATCATGCGTATTCCTTCGTTTTGGTCTGAAATAGTCGGTATTGTTATAATATTCAGGGTCTTGGTTGTCGTCGCACCAAGTGGGTACGCCTAACAACGGTAACGGAGACAATGCTGAATTATCATCAAGCACGCCCTCGTTTTGTATCATATCAACCAAGCAAGCATCTAACGCGTCATACTGGTTTGTCAGATCCAAGCTAAAAAAGCACTCATCTACCACCACACACAACACTTTTCCAGTTAGGCCAATAAAGGGCTTCGTAAGCATTTCATAATTAGCATGACCGAATATAAATGGCTTAATATCATGTCCCCAACGCGTACGACTATCCACAAAAACGTCCTGCCACTGATGCGCCTTAAGTTTTAACGAAAATGCTTCATCGGTCATCGCAATAATAACGCCGCACTCATCAAAAAGAGTCAACGCATTGCGGTGTTTGCTGCGACGCTTTAAACCGTGCTCATTTATTTCATCGATATGACGTTTATTGAGTAATGATTTGCTTTTAGGAAACAAACTCCAGATCATGGCTCCAAATAAATCATGCCAATTTTGTTCTCTGGTTGGTACCTGCCCTGTTTCATAAATGATCTGCTCATAATAACGCGTCTCATCTTGAAGTTCGGCATCACTAACAAACTCAATAGGCTTAGCTTGATGGTTTTGTGTATCAACTAGACTGTTGAGCCAATTGAAGCTAGGCCAATCAGTTTGCTCGTTAAGCTTAAAAATTTGGTTCAAATGTGCAAATGCTCCGCCAGCTAATCTGTGCGGCTCAAATTTTTCAGGTGGCGTGAATTTTTTCATTACTAACTACATAAAATTCTTTGCGACATTTTACCCCAAGTTACTCCAAGCGCCAATGACAACTGAGCGCACCGGTCCGCTACCTGCCGCAGTTGCTCGAATATTTTTAATTTTTGTGTTTATACTTAGCCGTCTTTAATAAAAAACATAAGAACTGCTATGAAATTAAAAATGACTCTTAGCGCTTTGACTATCGCGGTGCTTAGTGGCTGTGCAAGTACAGCTTCTAATACCAGCGCAGATGTGCAAGCAGCTTACAACAGCATAAATGCCGAACAACTCGCACAGCATGTAAAAACACTGGCATCCGATGAGTTTGGCGGTAGAGCCCCATCATCAAAAGGTGAAGAGCTGACATTGGCTTACTTGAGCGAGCAATTCAAAGCGCTCGGTTATCAGCCAGGTAATGGCGATAGCTTCTTCCAAGAAGTGCCTTTAGTGTCTATCGAAGCTGACTCAAACATGACGTTAGACATTGGCGGTAAAGCATACCAATACAAAAAAGACATGGTCATGGGTACTAGCCGCATCAGTGCCCTTGAGTCAATTAAAGACTCTGAGCTGGTATTCGTAGGCTATGGCGTAAACGCGCCAGAGTATAACTGGAACGACTATGAAGGGTTAGATGTAAAAGGCAAAACAGTTGTTATGCTGGTGAACGACCCAGGCTTTGCTACCAAAGACGCAAGTATGTTTACTGGTGAAGCCATGACTTACTATGGCCGTTGGACATACAAATTTGAAGAGGCAAGCCGCCAAGGTGCGGCTGGTGCAATTATCGTCCACGAAACAGCCCCCGCATCATACCCGTGGAGTGTTGTAGAAAACTCTTGGAGTGGTGAGCAATTTGGTTTTCAAAAAGCCAATAACAACATGGACCGCGTTGCAGTTGAAGGTTGGGTAACGGTTGACGTAGCTAAAGAGCTATTTGAAAAAGCGGGTTTGAACTTTGAAACTGCCAAAGCCAATGCAGCCAAAGGCGCGTACCATTTAGACATGGGCGATTTAACTGCATCTGTGACGGTAAAAAGTAAAATTAAAACCTCAACGTCATACAACTTTATCGCAACCCTGCCTGGTAGCGAAAAACCCGATGAGCATGTGATTTATTCGGCGCACTGGGATCATCTTGGAACTGATAAAAATCGCAAAGGCGATCAGATTTATAACGGTGCCCATGATAACGCTACCGGAACTGGCGGCATGATTGAAGTAGCTGAAGCCTTTGCTAAATTGCCAAATCGTCCTAAACGCTCGATGACTTTCTTAGCTGTAACCGCAGAAGAGCAAGGTTTATTAGGTTCTAAGTTTTATGCTGCAAACCCTGTGATCCCAGCTAACAAAACTGTTGCTAACATCAACATGGATAGCTTAAATCTACTAGGTAAAGTAAAAGATATCAGTGTGGTGGGTATCGGTAAGTCGTCATTAGATAACATGCTGGCAGCTGCGGCTAAAGCCCAAGGACGCGTGGTATCTGGCGATCCAAAACCTGCGTCAGGCGGTTACTATCGCTCAGATCACTTTGCATTTGCTAACATGGGTGTACCTGCAATGTACGCAGGCGGCGGTACTGAAGCATTCGATGAACAAACCGCTGACTATCGCAAACGTATGAGTCTGGTATTACGTGGTTGTTACCATCAACCATGTGATCGCTACCGTGACGAGTGGGACTTAAGTGGTGCAGTACAAGACTTACAGCTGTTCTATCAAGTAGGTTACGATATTTCACAGCAAACACAATGGCCAACATGGAACGAAACATCAGAGTTCCAACGCAAATAATTGTGCAATAAAAAGTAAAAAGCCAACGTGTTAACGTTGGCTTTTTACTTTATCTAATCATCGCATTCATTAACAATACATGCGACTTAACTCTTTAAACCACTCAGAGGTAAAACCACCCCCTGCGATTTGCCGCGTCGCTTTATCATCTAACTGCTCTTTAGGCGGTTGCTTAAGTGTTTTTATAGTCTTTTTATTTAACTTGATTTTCATGGCCAGTCTCCTTTGACTCGTAATTGGTCAATTGACTATGAAACAAATAGCACACAATGTAAACACCTTGTAACTTAATACAGCCAGTTACCACTCAAAAATATAAGCCATCTTACTAATCGTTCTAAGCGCTACGCCATGCGTGTTACGCTTGGCATAAAGGTGTTGCATAGATTTGTCTTTTACTTCACCGACAATCACTTCTTTAACCTGATAACCCATTGCGGTTGCCGCGGTACTGTACGCCACAAACTCCCATTTTTTAATGTTGGTATTGTCTAAAATAACCAATGGAATGCCTTCACTTAGGCCATTGATAAAGCGTGCCAAATTTAAGTTATGGTATTCGGGTAGTTTAAACTTTTCGAAATGATAGTCACCAGCATCATTGTAAAAGTAATCATCTGTAGAACAGATCAAATATTGTGTTTCATCACCAGCAACCATTTCGTCCGCTAGTGTTTGCGCATAATGACTCTTACCACAACCGGGTAAGCCTCTCAAAATAAAAACTTGTTTCATCGACAATAACGTTACCTAAAGTCAGAAATATCACTTCATAAAATAAACGACTATCATGCCATAACTTTACAATATAATCATGGTTTACCGCTCCGGCGCGTATCATTATTCAAAAACGCTGCCAAATAGAACAAAAAACAACCAAAACACGAGGCTAATTCCATTGCAAACGGATTAACTTGTAAAAGAGTTGCAATTGAGTGTTTTTTTATTGCTTTATCAAAGGTAATATACGGTTCACGTGCCTGCACTGTTTTTCAGGTACAATCGAATAATTATTAGGTAACTTATATCATTGGAGTGAAGATGAGCCACATAGCGATAACGGAGCTACTAAAAGGCACCGTTGCGGTCGACAGCCAAGTAACAGTAAAAGGCTGGATCCGCACACGCCGCGATTCAAAAGCAGGTATTTCTTTCTTAGCCGTTCATGACGGTTCTTGTTTTGATCCTATCCAAGCAGTTGTCCCTAATTCGCTCAATAATTATGATGAAGTTACCCGCTTAACCGCTGGTTGCTCTGTAAAAGTAACAGGCGTGTTAGTTAAATCTGAAGGTCAAGGTCAAGCATTCGAAATTCAAGCTAATTCAGTTGAAGTACTTGGCTGGGTAGAAAACCCAGACACCTACCCTATGGCTGCAAAACGTCATAGTATCGAATATTTACGTGAACATGCCCACCTTCGCCCACGTACTAACGTGATTGGCGCAGTGACTCGCGTACGTAACTGCTTATCACAAGCGATTCATCGTTTTTTCCATGAACAAGGCTACATGTGGATCAGCACACCGATTATCACCGCAAGCGACTGTGAAGGTGCCGGCGAAATGTTCCGTGTATCAACGCTTGATATGAACAACTTACCACGTACGGATAAAGGGGATGTAGACTACGCTGAAGATTTCTTCGGTAAAGAAGCATTTTTAACCGTATCAGGTCAGTTAAATGGTGAAACATACGCCAGCGCAATGTCAAAAATTTATACTTTTGGCCCAACTTTCCGCGCTGAAAACTCTAATACATCTCGCCACTTAGCAGAGTTTTGGATGGTTGAGCCAGAGGTTGCGTTTGCAGATTTAGAAGACATTGCTAAATTGGCTGAAAACATGCTTAAGTATGTTTTCAAAGCCGTTTTAGAAGAACGCCGTGATGATATGGAGTTTTTTGCACAGCGTATCGAAAAAACCGCAATTTCACGTTTAGAAGAGTTTGTTGATAAAGACTTTGCACAAGTTGATTACACTGATGCAATTGAAATTCTTAAAAGCTGTGGTAAAACGTTTGAATTCCCTGTTGAATGGGGCGTTGATTTACAATCTGAGCACGAGCGTTACTTGGCAGAAGAGCACTTTAAGGCACCAGTAGTTATCAAAAACTACCCACGTGACATCAAAGCCTTCTACATGCGCCAAAACGAAGATGGTAAAACTGTTGCTGCTATGGACGTAGTTGCGCCTGGTATCGGTGAGATCATCGGTGGCTCTCAGCGTGAAGAACGTTTAGATGTGCTTGATCAACGTTTAGAAGAAATGGGCTTAAACAAAGAAGACTACAGCTGGTACCGCGACTTACGCCGCTACGGCACCGTACCTCATTCAGGCTTTGGCCTTGGCTTTGAACGTTTAGTTGCATATGTAACGGGTATGGGTAACGTACGCGACGTAATCGCCTTCCCTCGTACTAAGGGCAGTGCTACGTACTAAGCACATTCGTTGAATTTGATAAAAACCTAGGTGTTTACCTAGGTTTTTTTATGTGCAAAAAATACCCAGCAAATTGCTGGGTATTTATAACTTACTAACTTTATTTACTAAAGTTTAGAAACGACCTGTCCACTCCAATGAGAATGTACGACCCATTACAGCCGTTGTTACTGGGTATCTTTCTCTGTTAAACCAAGGTTTACCGTAGACGTAACTTTCGTCATTACGTGCTTTTGAGTCACGTAGGTTATTCACACCAAGTTTAACAAAATGATTGTCGTTAATTGAATATGTCACCCCTAGGTTATAAATTAACCATGGCTTCAAACGCTTAGCTAATGCTCGGCGATCATCTGACGGGTTACGTATTGGATCTGGGTCTTCATCGTTCCAACTAGAGCCATAACGTGTTTGCTGAAGTGATACGCTCCAGTCGTCGTTGTTCCAACCAAAGCGGTTATCCCAACGTGAACGGAAGTCGTTGTTTAAGTAGCTATCGCGATACTCTTTGTCGATTTTGTCACCTGGGAACTTTTGATCAACCACTTCAAGTACATGCGTGTATTTAAGATCTAAGTTAAATTCACCGTATGCGCCAAGGTCAAAGCCCGCCTTATAGTTAACGTCTACACCAGTTTGCTCATTCAAAGACTGGTTAATATATGTAGAGCGAGCCTTATCCACGGTCATAGCCACATCGGGTGCACCCACTGCGTGTCTGTCGATACGACTCAATACATCATCACATAACGCTTGGTTTTGCTCTTGACCGTTACGACATTTAGCTTCAGTTGTGAAGAAATGATCGGTATCCCAGCTTTCTACCTGATCTTCGATACGGATGCGGTATAAATCCGTCGTCAGGTCCATTTTGTCTGTAATGCTCCAAACAAAACCGATGGTTGCTGAGTAACCCGTTTCTTCTTTAAGGTTTTTGTTACCCGTTCTTTCACCTTGGAACTGTTGCGATTCACGTAGCTTGCCAGCACTGTTTGTATCACACTGATAAGCAACGGCTTCTTGCTCTGCTGCGGATAAGCCTGTAGCTTGCTCGCCAACAATTTGCGCACACTTGCTTTCTAACCAGTAGTCAGTAAATGTCTGATAAAAACCTGAAGGACCCGCATACACTTGGTGAATATCTGGCGCTCTAAAGGTGGTACCATAGTTAGCACGAACTAGAAGTTGTTCAAGTGGACGATATTCTAAACCAAGTTGATAAGTGAACGCGCCATCTACCGCTGTTTCATCATCATAATAATCGTAACGACCCGCAATACTGGTTTGTAACTCATCCGTTATTGGTACTCTGAATTCAACCGCCATACCATAACGGTCACGGTCACCCTTACCTTCTGTACCGGTTAATCCGTTACCCCAGCCTTTAGTTTTATCCAAAGTTCTTGGGTCAACATTAATTTCATAATCTTCTGTCGACCACTCGAGCGCCATCGCAAACGCAACAGGGCCCGCATCTAATTCAAATAGGTCGCCGGTTAATGACGCGTTTACTGTGGTAACAGATGCATCTGCACTTGAGTCATTCACTTCAACAATTGCATCTCGACCCGCTTGGTCTAATGGTTTCCAAAAGCGGTCAAAGTTAGGGTAGAAATCACTTGTTGTGCCCTCTAACGGGCTACCTAAGAAGTAAGCCACTGCCTTATCAGAGGCGATGAGGTTTTCATATTCAAAGCTGTCTGATGCACTGTGCGCAACTGACACTTCATAACCCCAATCGTCAAGTACTGTGCCTCTAAAGCCTGCTGCGGTATACAGCATTTCATCTTCAAAATGACTCTTATCGTCACCTACTTCGTTTGGTGTAAAGGTGCGACCTAAGTATAGGTAACGATCATTTGTAGCATCCCAAACCCATTGACCACCAAGTGCGACACCATCTGGTAACGTACTCGTTCCCCAACTAACACCAAAGCCACCACGGTTAGCCGCTTCACTGTCCCAATATAGTGCTTCAGCAAAGAACTCATGTTCGTTATTAATCTGGTACGTCAGGTTAGTATATAGCGACAGTTGCTCTCTATCATTGATGTATGAGTTATCGCCCGTCGTGTCTTTACCACAATAGAAACCGCGTGAAGGACGCTCTGACAAGTCATATTCATCCCATTGGTCACAAAGATTAGTACCAAACTCTTGTGGATGGATATATTTAAAGCCGCCATCAATCGTGCCAGCCATAATGCTACGCTCGTTTACACGTTGATACTCTGCCTCTTCGCTTGTTGCAGGGCCATCACTGAAATCATTCAGCCAATCACGCTCGCTACCTAACAGCATATCTTGCTTTGAGTATTCAACCGCATAGCTTACATTTAAGTCGCCTTTACCAAATCCACCTGCAATTGAAAATTTATTGCTATCGCCACCGCCTTGATCTGTTGTTGCATGGCGAAGGCGCACGGTAATGTCATCTACATCTGTTTTAGTAATGATGTTGATTACACCCGCAATTGCATCAGAACCGTAGACCGCTGAGCTACCACCAGTAAGAACTTCGATGCGAGAAATTGCTGCAGCACTGATCGTTGATAAGTTAAATACGTTGTTTTGGCCATTGAATGCGCGTGGATAGTTAGCAACGCGACGACCATTTAAAAGTACTAGCGTACGGTTTGCACCCATACCACGTAGGTTTACCGTTTCAGCATTAGGTGTAAAGCTGTTTGTTAGACCTTGGCCTTGCGTAGAACCAGTTGCTGATGACAGTGACTGAAGCGCTTCAAATACGTTATTGAAACCTTTAGCATCAATGTCTTCTGCGGTAAGCACAACGATTGGTGAAGGACCTTCCACATCAGCACGACTAATACGTGAGCCAGTCGTTACGATGCGCTCTATTTGCTTATCGGCACCTTGCTCACCCGTGTTTGCCACGGCGCTGTGACCTGAGAATGCAATTCCCCCAATTAGGACAGCCTTAATAGAAAGGCTGAGTTTAGACCTAATCATTATTTTCTCCCTTGTTTGATGTACATCTATATCTATGAGTTGTAGCGATTTATTATATTTTTGGAGCGCATATAGAAACACAATAGAAACACGCTGTAAATGTACAAAAAGCAATTTTAGGCACAAATTCATGTTAATTATTATGAGCAGAAAGTTACCAACCGCATCAACCATTTCAAAAGCGAAAATAGAGTCACGATACCGTTACTAAATGGTTAATACACTGATTATTTAAATGATTATGGGCTTTGAGAATAAGATATTATGGTACTCATACCCCGCCCCAAAGAGTCCTAGAAGTAATAACAAGCTGATAAACTTAGCTTTGCTAATAACGTATAAATAAAACCAAGATCGCCACTAAGTGCTGGTAAAATGGCCCCTATCAGACACGCTCGGCATGAACCAATACCAAGCCTCTGTTGGGATAACTATAAAAATACCATTGACCAAAGCAAGCATCCCAAGCACAGACGCGAGTAAGACTATAGTTTGCTTAGTCATAGTGTTCACCGACTACAGGTTCAAACTTTCTAATTGGCACTAACTAAAGGGTCAGCTTTTCGATATCCTAATGCGTAGTTTAAAGTAGGGTAAACACGCTTAGAGCTAATGGCCAGTGCAATGCTAGTTAACCCAGCTTCCCCCACATTTGCTGTAACTTTTCTCTTAGTTCATCAGCTTTAAGTGAAATGAACGAAAGTGGTAATCAAACACATTATGCCTATTGTGCCACTTCAGGGTTGCTTAGAGCGGAGCAACTAATCTCTAAGCAGCACAACTATGACAATACCAGCGGGTAAGATATTGGACTCTGATACAAGTACATAATAACTAAATGAGTTCAGGAACTCTTAAATGGATACACTACTCGTACGCTGACAAAATGTTTAATTGTATTCGCTCACCCACTGCTGTCGTGCTAACTGCATAGCCTTGCCAATCAATACAATGGCAATTGCACCGACCAGCACTGGGGTTAGTAAAAATATCCAACCCTGTCCAGAGAGCATAACGAGCAACGGATTTGCCCCCGCGGGTGGGTGCGTTGTTTTTGTAATAAGCATAGCGCTCACAGCAACACCAGTTGCCAATGCTAACGTCAAAGGTGTCACACCAATATATTGCGTGAAAAACACGCCAACAAACGCCGTTATTAAATGACCTAGAATCACATTCTTCGGCTGTGCAAGAGGACTGTCTGGCAAACCAAAAACCAATACAGTTGTTGCACCAAAAGGCGCCATAAGCAATGCAATATGACTGTATGTGGCGTCAAAAAAAGACAGTACACCAATCGCCAAACTTGCCCCTAAGCCCGCAAATAAAGCCAAAATTAAATTATGCATATTCCCCCCTCAAAGTAGACCAATCTGTCTACCTGCAAATATAGACAATTTGGTCTACTTTTGTCAAGATGTGTTTGAGGAGAAATACATGAGCAAAAAACGTCAACTGCTAATCGATACCGCATTAACTCTGTTTTATAACCATGGTATTCATGCGATCGGAGTCAATGAAATACTAAAGAGATCTGGAGTGGCAAAGCGAACACTTTACAGTCACTTTAATAGTAAAGAAGAATTATTACTTGCAGCGTTAGAAGCTCGCCACCGCCTATTTATCCAATGGCTAGAAAGCAAGCTATCTAATGCTAAAAACGACCTCGAGGTCACGACCGTGCTCTTCCAAGCATTGGAAAACTGGTTTGACAACAATGAACCGCGCTTAGGGGAATTTAGAGGCTGTTTTTTTATTAATACTTGTGGAGAATACAGTGATGTATCTTGCGAGATCCGTAAGTTGTGTGAACAACACAAATCAAAAGTTAGACAGGTTATTGCTGATAAACTCAGTATCGACAATCAAGATAATGTAGCGGCCCTGTGTATTTTGATGGAAGGTGCCATTGTAACAGCGCAAGTATCTGGCAAAAACACGCTTTTAATAGAAGATTGCATCAACGCATCACAGGCCATGTTGCGCTGATGCAATAAAAGCACAGCGTTATTTCGCCTCGGTGATCACAGTATCAATTAAATGCACCACGCCATTGCTGGCTTTAATATTTGTTACTGTGACATTGCTCCCAGCGATTTGCAGTGAGGTAGTCGGTAGGCTTACTTGCCACCAAAGGTTATTAACCCCTTGCCCCTTAGTATCTCCTACAACACTATCACCGCTATAGGTGTAAAGAGGACGGCCTAAATAGGCAACTTGTGTTGTACTGTCACTGCGAGTGATAAGTGACAAACCGGGTATATTTTTTATGTTATCTTCTGACGCTATAATCGGCATCCAAGTTTGCGCACAGGCATCAACGCAGGTGCTACCGTTATTCTCTAAGTCATTATCAAATACATACACTGTCATACCTGACGTTGCAGAGCCATTACCTGTCACTAAACGCTGAGCTTGCGAGCTATAGGCAACCGCATCCGTGTTGGTATTGGTGGTCGATGAAAAGTCTACAACGTTGACACTTAATGCTTTGCCCGCAAGCGTAGTAACTTGCTTACCGTTTGCTGAAAATGCTCCCACGCTGTCAATGCTTGCGTCTGCGACAACATGCTTAGTTAACACATCACTTAACGCAGCTTGATCAGCCAGCAAAGCGCTCAGCGTATCGCTTGGGATCTTTTTAAACGCGTTATTAGTTGGTGCAAAAACGGTGAAAGTTTTGCTGATATCGTTAAATGTGTCGACCAAATTGGCCCCTTGTAAGGCGCTGACCAGCGTCGAAAGTTCAGGTGTTTCTACAGCAGTTTGTGCGATAGTTTTGCTTGAAGCCTGTTGCTCACTAGGCGGCATAATCACTTTATTTAAAACGTGAATAACGCCGTTATCAGCATTAACGTTAGCTGTCGTTACAACAGCATCGTTAACGAATAATGTCATATCGGTGTAAGACAGCGCGGCTTTTTCACCATTGGCCATGTTAACCATATTATCGTCACTGCTGGCGATGGTTACTGCGGAGTCTTGCAATACTTTTGCATCGGCAACAACGTGATACAACAAGATGTCTTTTAGTTTATCGGTATCATTAAGCAAAGCGGCAATAGTATCTTGACCAAGCGCAGCAAACGCTTCGTCTGTCGGTGCAAACACCGTAAAAGTCTTGGTTGGATCTGCCACCAGAGTATCTAAACCAGTAGCGCTGAGTGCCGCGATTAAAGTGTTAAAACTGCCGGCATCATTTGCTACATCGGCAATTGTGCCAAAGCTTTGTGGCAAGCTCACATCGGCAACCACAACTGCATCTATCACATGAATAATACCGTTACTGGTTTTGATGTCGGTACTGAGTACATTAACCCCAGCAAACGCCAATGAGTCCGTCTGATCATTGATGCTAATGGCCAACTCATTGCCAAGCACCGTTTGCGCGCTTTTACCATTGAGTGACATTGCACTCACCGAGTCAACTTCGCCCACAATAACATGCTGTTTTAAAATTTGCGCCAAAGTGTCGGGGTTTGCCAAAAGCGTGTTTATGGTTTTTTGACCCAAGGCAGCAAACGCAGCATCCGTCGGCGCAAAAACCGTAAACTTGCCAGAACCATCGCTGAGCACCGAATCTAAATTTGTTACCTCTAGTGCTTTGATGAGCGTGCTGAAAGAACCAGCGGCTTTAGCTGTTTCAACTATATTAGTAGCGGCTTGGTCTGCACTAGTTGGCGGCATCAATACAGCGTCGATGACGTGAATGATACCATTATCAGTTTTTATATCGGTTGTGATAACGGTGGATGTGTTGATCAATAAGCTATCACCATCTAATGACAGCGCAACCTTAGCACCATTGACCGTTGCAACCGTCGAGCCCGTTAAACCCAATGCCGATTGTGCATCTACCTCACCAGATATAACATGGTAAGCGAGAATATCACTTAGTGTATCGGTGTCTTGCAACAGACCATTGATGGTTTCTTGGCCCAGAAGTTCAAACGCGTCATCAGTTGGTGCAAAAACCGTAAACTTACTGGTCGTATCTGCCAAAGTAGCATCAAGCCCCGTAGCCTCCAAAGCCGCGACTAATGTCGTAAAATTACCTGCTCCTTTTGCCGCATCAACAATCGTCGTTGCTGTGACTACTGGCTCGGGAGACGTTTTAACTGTGTGATCATCATTGTCGTTACAGCCGAATAAAAACAGACCTGACGCTAGCAACAATGAGAATTGTATTAATGCTTTCAATGTTCTATTCCTCCTGTCGTTTGTAAGAACTAAAAGCACTGTACGGGGGTTGTTTTGTAAACGATCAAATTTTATTTATCTAAACAAAATTGTTAATCGCAACAATATGGTCAATTGCAGAGATGTTGTGTGCCGTTAGCACCGAAATGAGCAAGTCATGCTTCACAGTAAACATATCGCGTCACGTTTGGTTGTAATCCATCACTTCAATCGTGCTTAAACTCATATAGCTGCCTTTGTAGTTCCCCCTAAAATCGAGCCACACCTTACTACTTTGGTCTATACATTGGTCAGCGCTAGTAACAAATGGTTTTTTACTTTAAAACAGTGCCTTACAACGAAAACAATTACATTTAATCTAACAATTTTCAGCCAGAAACTTTAACGTATCACTGGCTTTGGTTGGCACTATTTGAGTAACGTCATAACTGGCTAGCTTTTCTCTATAAAATGGGTCTTTGACCAAAACTGCTTCTAATTCTTCCCTACTTTTGATAATAGAAATAATGACTCCACCTGTTCTAGGCTCTTTACGGCCAGACAAAATAAAATGTCCCTTTGCATATTGTTCATTCAAAAACTCAATATGCTCAGGAATAAAGCGGTCAACCTCTTGTAATGACACTTGGTAAGTAAGGGAAATAATAAACATGTATACTCCTTTATATTTGCGAAGGAACCTCCGCTTACTTTTATAAAATATAAATATTGATGATTTATAACTCGTTGTGGATATTATCGAAAAATCATTATTTTTTTACTTAGCATGCATCTTTATTGCTTGAGTGACTTGCTTATACGCTGATTTTAACCTTTTAATTTTAAAATTTTATGGGCGAATGAGTATATCTAATAAAGTCTCACAACATATATATTGTTTGTACACAGCGAACAAACATAAAACGCTGAGCCACATTAAACTAGCTTTTAGTGCTCTTGCTCTGAGCAACCACCCCATGCTAGCGCCAACAACAGCAATGAGCAAAGATACATAACTTTGCCAAAACGCTCCAACTTTTACTTTAACCACTACAAGTGTATTTTCAAAATCAAGTAGCAAGCACTGGTTAAAATACCATCTGCGACAAACTTTGAACCTAACAATATAGTTAGGTTGGCACACATACTGCTGTATTTCATGACTTGCTAGGTTAAAGGAGCATAGATAAACCGCGCAAGTGTTTATCACACTAGGTAGCAAGCTACCTATTCATTTTTTACTAAGGAGTAGAGCAAAATGAAAAACCTCTTTATTTCAACCGCCTTTTTACTTTCAGGCACAATCAGCTTGTCATCACACGCAAATGATATAGATCCAGAACTGCAACTCAAGCTAGATGAAACCTACGACCTATACCAAACTGGGCTTTATAGAGAAACACTGGATAATATCAAATGGTTAAACAAACATGCTGTAGCTATTGACTATAACTTTTATCTGGTTCGCCTAGGAGCGGTTCTACCTCTGTGGAATAGTCTGGGCGAGGTCTATGAACCAGCACGAAAAAGCTTTATCCACGCCCTTAATAATGCAATTCAAAACACATTAGACTCGCCAAATAACTGTAACGCATTTGACGATACACGCCTTATGTTGGATATTAACGATAAGTACGATGAGTTTATTTCACTATTAGAAAACAAGGAGTTGAGCTACCCATCGGTTTGGAAACGGTGCTGGGACTATAATATGTCACTTACCACCGTTGAGCATTCATCTAAGCCGCTAATTGACGCTTACTTGGTCGACCTATCAGATCACTTCAAAAATACGTTTGTACCAGTTATTGACGGTCTGTACGATACATGTTCTGGCCTTGGTGATTACACCCCTATCTGTCAAGACGATGTAAAAGTGTATTTGAACGATGTTTCAATGGCATTTAGAAATGCAGCAAAAGACCACTATGGACTTGAAGAAGAGGGACAAATCGGAGGGATTACATTGAAACTATTATTGAAATGGCAAAATCAATCTCAATAATTTATACATAGAATATAGAGGTAAAGTATTACCTCTATATTTAACAAAGCGGCAAAAAAATGCCCCTGCAAACGCAACATCTAATCAAAATTACCACGAAAATGAGAAATATCTCGAGCTGAATAAGATTCATCAAGTACTTCCCTAAAATCTAAAAAATCTATTAGATTCTCGTTATTCACATCATGCTTCCCCAGGCATTTGCTTTCCCGTCTGCACCTCTGTCATATGCCAAACCTTTCATAAGTACGCTTGGTACTTGTTGCGCTAGCTCCGGCATTTGCTCATTACTATTTAATTTCTCAGACAATTATTGCTTTTGCTCATCGCTAATATGCCCGCTGACTGCAAATTGACCTTTTTCGTCACTATAAAGACACTAGTCATCTAATATCACAACTACCTGACATACAGAGAACCATCATTAACTAAAAGCAAAAATTGTTAAACTTACTTTTATTTTATAGCTTTCTAAATCAAAAAAACGCAACATACATTATATTAAATTAATCTTATTATCCATGAAGAAAACAACAAATTTAACCACTTTTGCTTCACAACAATAATTGAAAAACAAATTGCCATTTAGTTTACTTTGATTAAAACCCAATTTTTAATATCTATTTTTGTATAAACAAAATCACTAGTATTTTGACTCACATAACAAATAAAACAATTTGTTTACATGGCATTATCTTATCATTTATGATCTGCGGGTGAGTATAATTGCGCTCACTGTAAACTTCACATTCACCCTAAAGGAATACTATGACAACTGCGACAGAGCAGATCATTCAAGGTCTGAGACAAAACTTCCAGCATGCATTAACAACATCTGATTTAAACCGTGATGGTACGATAGACAGAAACGAGTTGATCCAAGTTTTAACCAGAGCAGCAACCCCTTGGCAGATAGCTCAGAATATGGTTAACGAAATCTTTAATCGACTAGATAATAATCGTGATGGACGATTGACGATTGACGATGTATCTGGGCAAGTAAACCAAATAACACAACAGCCTCAGACAAATATGTCTCAGGCAGCGCAGCAAGTTCTTAACGGATTACAACAAAACTTTCAGCAGTCACTAAACAACGCTGACACAAACCGCGATGGCACCATAGACCGCAATGAACTCGTGCAAGCGTTGATGCGCGCGGCAACACCATGGCAAGTGGCAAATAACATTGCTGGCGAGATTTTCTTAAAATTAGATAAAAACCGAGATGGTAGAATATCTGCTCAAGACGTTTCCCAGCAAATACCAAATATGGGGCATCACGTTAATACTAGCAACCCTGCAGTAGAGCAAATTATTGCGGGCTTTAGACAAAATTTTCAACAAACGCTGCAAACCGCAGATATGAACAGAGATGGTACATTAGACTTTAACGAACTAGTCAATGCATTGGTAAGAACCAATGTGCCTTATAGTGTTGCGCAAACTATGGCTAGAGACGTGTTTCAAAAGTTAGATACCAATCATGATGGCAGAATCGCAGCGCACGAAGTAAGCCAACAAATAAATAGCTCCACAACTTTAGATTACAACTTAAGAACCAAGTTGGAGCAAATGATTCAAATCCTGAGCGCTAATTTCCAAAACACCCTACGTCAGTCAGATCTCAACTGGGACAGCACGCTAGATCGCAACGAAATTGTTCAATTATTGGTTAGATCTAATGTGCCATGGAACAGTGCCCATGAAATGGCAGATGAGATTTTTACCCGCTTGGACAAAAACCGCGATGGCCGACTGTCAGTGCAAGATGTAGCAACAACACTGCCACAAACTGGTCATCATGGCATTACACCAGGAATGACCTATGCGCAGGTTTATCAAACGTTTTTAACTAACTTTGAACAAGCCATACAAGTAGCTGATGTAAACCAAGATGGTATGGTAGATCAAAACGAGTTAACCAACGTGTTAGTCAGAACTAACGCCCCTTATCAAACAGCACAACAGTTATCTGCATTTTTGTTCCAGCAATTAGACCACAACCGTGATGGTCGTCTGTCACTTCATGATATAAGAACAAATGCCCCTTCCCAGCATGGCTATAAAAAGCGCAACCTGCCTCTTGGCAGAAATCTATCAATTATTGGCCAAGGCAGTCACCGTGCACTTTATATCCCGTATGCGTATGCAGGAAACAGTGACGTCGGTGGCAGCGATGGTTGGTTTGATGTGTATGCCAATTCCACCGAAAAGTGGATCAACATCTTACATGAAGGTGGTGGCGATGAGCATAGAGTAGATGATACTTTCGGTGGCTATCGCTTTATTGCCTTTATGTTTAAAGCCTGTTACCCAGATCTTTCCTCTGTCGATGAAACCAAATTCCGCTTATCGATGCCTTTTGATGCACCGACAGAAGAAGAAGCTGTGAATTTGCTTGAAGCCATGTTGATGGGCAATAGTGAAAGCCCAATTGATCTGCCAGATAAAAACAGCGAGCAATCCTACTTAGTTGAATATTATATGGTGCCGTTGTTGTCTAAGTTTACCATCATGTATGGTCGCCAGACTCTGTTACGCATTATGCACAAACATGGCCACACCTTTGATCGAAACGTGGTGGAAAATATTACTAAGTGTGCCACACAGTTTAAAGATGTGTTCGGTGAAGGACAAACGTCAGGCCTAAATTATCGACTCGCACAGTGGACAGACCCTGTTATGGCCATCATCAGCGGTGGCTTCTTGCTCGTTATTGAAGGTATGATGGATATCGTGAAGCTGCAAAGATCGGATGCCTTTTGCTTAGCAAAAATAAGAAACGGGGCAAAAACGCTTAGAGCTTGCCTTGATGGTATCACCACCACAACTTCCTTTATTGATATACTTCTCACTGCCGTTGAGGTGACAGCCCTTGTAGTTATTACAGGAGCAGCAATGTTAGCAAGCGGTGGCACCGCTGCTGCTGGTATTATTGCAGCAGGTGTTGCCGGTGTTGGTTGTGGCGGTTTAGCTATCACTAAATTGTTAGTATATAAACTTGCCAGTGGTGACAACACGAGTGACATTAAAAACATGGAGCGCGACATGAAAGATATCATGGAGAAGGTGCTAAATATGTTTAGTGAGTTCGGTAACACTGCATACCTGAATGACCCTGAAATGCGCCGTTTCATTACCCCTGCGATCCGTACTCGCATTGAAGCGGCCAAAGCGAGTGGCCATAAACTAAATGGTGCATTAAGTCAGGATATCGTTAGCGCTTTCCATTGGGGGATTGACTACCGTTAAGTAATCGAAACTATTAATTGTGCAGGCGGAATAACAGTCCGTTACTCCGCCTTTTTAACGAATGCTGATCTAAATTATTATCTTATGCACTGTTTCAGTTTATGGGGGAATTACACCATCGTTCACTCCTTGAACTTAGAATTGAAATAATTTTGAAGAACTAAAAGCTTAGACAAGACACCCAAAGTTTCAACTTTGAGTGCCCAAATTGAGTGACCATATATGTCCCTAACAGTCCTTTCTTGTCACTTATCTCAAAGTAAACATAACGCCTTGCTCACCGGAAAATTGGGAGCGCAGCGAATAATTTTCCGTGTGGAGCAACTTGTTAGTTGCCTATAAAATATACCTAATTCTCTTATTAGCTTCTATTATGAAATAAGAGGCTACTGCTGAAAGTAGAATACATGAAACAGTTAACATAGTCGTTACGCTTACTTGACCGGAGAAGGTTCATATGTGTTAGGCTGGCCAAATACGCTTAGCCTCATGATAAGTATTGTTTCTATACTTATCATGATAAAAGTTAAATATATCTTGATGATCAGTCTCATCAAAATAATAAACAGGCCTTCCTCCTCCAGGAACCCCCTGAGTAACCAACATAAAATAGCATTGGCCGTTATTAGTTTTTTCATCAATAAAGCAGAATGAATCTAACCAACCGTTAGCACATCTAATTTCTAGTAGTTTATTGTCCTTTATTTCAGTCAATTTATCTTGACCGAATTTTTCGACAATAAACGAGTCAATTCTTTTTATCGAATGAATAATTTCCTTTGCTTCACGTTCAAATTTACCATTGCTAACGCCTTGGTACATTTGAATAACTTTTTCATCAGTTATGTCAGAAATTAATATGTTTATTTTTTTGCTGAGACTAAGTGAGTTGATTAGCTTTTCAAAATTTTCAGGGTATCGATGATGGTTTAATACATAGTTTTGGCTTGGGCCTACCAGCAAAACCGAGTTTTTATATTTTTCGTAAAGAGTTGGTATGCTCAACTCTGTTGAATTTACATTGAGATTGTAAGGAATCTCCCCCTTGTGAGGATATATAAATTTATTTTGTGTATAACTAAGCAGAATACACAGGATCACGAGAAACAGAGTAATGAATATTATTCTTGGTAAGGTTTCATACGTATCCGGTATTCCACCCTGAATTAGCCATAGTAATGCACTCCCTGTTACCCCGAATGCAAGAGAAGTTAAGGTACTTTTTAACCAGTTTGGCACAAATTCTCCCTAAGAGCCTAACGCCTTAATAAACGGCGAAAAAGAGTAGGCTAAAATAAGCGACGAAGGAGCGCAAGCCTACTGTTTTGCGTCCACGGTTTAATTAATTTGTTATGTGACTTTAACTCTTTTACCTAAATGCTTGCCTATAAGCCCTATTGGTAAAAGGCATGTATTAATGATGATTACCCTAAAAATTATCCCTAAGAAAAACAATATATCCATATCAGGAGTACCATCCCACTCTGGCTTTTTCATAAACTCTGACACTAAATAAATATCACTAATAGCAATGGATAAGAGTACAATTAAATGGGCGATAAAAAGACCTAGATAACCGAACCTTTTAGCAGAGAAAAAGGTAACTAAACACCATACAATCCAGAAATAAAATTCGTACTCCAGAAACACTGAACTTCCCTAGTCACATAACGAATGATATGGACTCCCCACTCGGCATCAATGTGCCATAGTGAAGTTGATAAAAAGCTTCAATTGAGGAGAGTCCATATGTCATTAATTAAAGCCATTGGCATCGATTTAGCCAAATCTATCTTTAGTATCCACGGTGTTGATACTCATGACAAGTGTAAATTACGTAAAACCATCAAGCGAAACAAACTCTTAGCTGAAATTGCAAAATTACCGCCTTGCATTATTGGCATGGAAGCCTGCTCGGGCGCACATTATTGGGCACGCGAATTTACTAAGTTGGGCCATGACGTACGTATCATGGCATCCAAGTTTGTCATTCCTTATCGTCAAAACGAAAAGAACGATGCCAATGACGCTGAAGCTATCTGTGAAGCAGTTACCCGACCTAAAACACGATTTGTCACTATCAAAAGTGAAGAACAACAAGCTGTTCTTTGCCTGCACCGTATTCGACAGGGAGCCATAAAAGACAGAACTGCGCTGATAAACCGCTTACGAGGATTACTTGCTGAATTTGGTATTGTTATGCCCAAAGGTCGATACCCTGCACAACAGGCGATAACAAGTATTTTAGAAGACGCTGAAAATGCTTTGCCGATACTCGCCAGAGAGTTACTTCATGATTTATGGCTAGAGATTAAAGGGCTAAACCAACAAATTCTCAAGCACGACAGAAAGCTTTACCAATTAGCCAATCAAATGAACGCCGCTAAACGCTTAATGAGCATTCCTGGTGTCAGTGAAGTCACTGCAACTGCGGTAGTTGCCACCGTGTGTGATGCCACAGAATTCGATACCAGCCGGGCATTCTCTGCTTGGATAGGTTTAGTACCAAAACAATACACCACTGGTGGCCAAGTTAAGCTGGGTCGAATATCAAAACGAGGCGAAAAACACATACGCACCTCACTCATTCATGGCGCACGAGCCGTGATTGCTAACTGCAAGCACAAAACTGATAGAACCCGTTTATGGGTAAAAGACCTTATCGAACGACGAGGATTTAAACGAGCGACGGTAGCCTTGGCAGCCAAAAATGCGCGATTAATTTGGGCATTGTTACACTCAGAAAAAGAATATCAGATTGATTATGTGAAATAGTTAAATCAGTAAAAAAGAAAGGTTAGTTAAAACGGTTAACCCCACCGAGTCTTAGCATTAGCAAGTGACGATAACACGGTCAGACCGAGAGCATGAAAGCCTGTTTAGTCGGGAAGAGTTAGCAACTCTGTTTAACGAATGAGGCATTGCTCAAGCGCAAATCATCAGGGCGATAGCGTAGATAAGCTAATAAACGCCGAATGTAGAGCTGCTGTCAGATCTTCTTGTTGTCAAAACTGCTATTGCTTGACAAAGGGGAGTCCATGTAGCCTTACTAATGGGCGCAAAAATGCTTGGCTAAAATTAGCGACGAAGGAGCGCAAGCCAAGCGTTTTGCGTCCTTTTAAGTAACTTGTTATACCGTTATTTAGTTCTCGGTCATGGTTTTTCTGATCCAGTCACTATAAGCAGAAATTCTGACCTGATAAGACTTTTTGCCGTAATGCCCAGCGACAAACTCTTCTAAATTGCCCTCAATATAGTCCCAGCTAAACAAGGCAACTAAATAGTTTTTTCCTTCAGAGGCCATAATCAAAGGGCCGCCGCTATCACCTGAACCGTCAATCCCTTCAAGCTCAAGGGCTTTTTCACCTGAGTCAAAAGTGATTGATAACCAATTAGTATGCGCTTCTTCAATTCTATTTTGCAGGTGCCTGAATTTTCCCTGAGTCCCTTGAACAGAACCGGTTATACCATTGCCCGTTGTCCCTCGGCCATAGCCTGTTATTACTTGATTGAGTTCCTTGTTTTCAGAATATATTTCAATAGTGGCACTCTCTGGTAGATTAGAGCTTAACTTGACTAAAGCAATGTCGTGCGCAGTCATCATAAAAGTCATTAATTCAGCAGCATCCCCACTCAGCATGTGTTCCGGAATATCCGTTATGCCTGGATGGATAATTACCTTTTCAACTTCAACTTCGTATTCGCCGATTTGTAGTGTTTTATCAAGAATATTTGGTGGTAAAAGGTGCGCTACCGTCACAACCCAATTAGGTGCTATCAAAGCACCGTGTCCGCCATTTGGCATATCAACGAAAAACGATGGTGTTTTTTCTAATTCATAGTTACTGGCTTGAACATCATGGCGAACAACTACCGCTAAACTATCAACGGAAAGTAATAGTAGGCAGACGAAGTAAACACATTGACCAATTTTCATTTTATTTCCCTATTTATGTTTTTATTAGACTGTCGAAGAAATTAACTCATAGAGGTATATAACGCCGCGTTAAGGGGTGAACAACGCCAACCACCTAACCTAAACCATTGTGCCGTAATCACTTAAGCCGATTCAAACTAAAAATGCCAAGCGTTGAGAATCCCTCTTGAACGCTTTGTTATATGCCTGTTTTCTCAAGCTTCAGTTATGTTCTAGCTCGAATGGCGAACACGGTGTGCCTTGGTGATACTTGAGTTGCCAGCAAGTACCGGTAAATACCCAAATTGAACAACGTTTAGCAAAATCACTAACTTCGCCAAATTCACTTACCAGAGCTGACTCGTACCTCAGAAGTTGAACGGAAGGTTCTAGCTGAATACATTCATACCTCTGTGAATGTATACGAGTGCTTGAAGGTTCCTCACCTTCCATCATTTCTATGATTGAGTCGAAATCATAACTCGTACCTGATTTACCGACTTCCACAAAACTAGGATGGATTAGGCGCTCAATATCCGTTTTACTTTGACGTATTTCATACTGATGCAACTCGATCTCTTGCTCAATGAGAATATCCATTTGGTCTCCAAAACTTCAAAGGCATATAACGCCCGCAGCACGGGAAAAATTGTAGCGAAGCGGAAATTTTGTCCCTGTGCCTGCGATTGTTAGGCTTATACCTGATAGCCAACACTGCGCATCTCTTTTTTAAGCTCTTCCTTCCAGTTACCTAGCGGATCAAGAGCAACGTAAACCACACCGCTTATGTCATTCGGAGTTTCAACAGTATCTTTCACAATTGCTGTAACTCTAGGACGCCCCAATTTTCCAATTAGATATCCATGCTCGAAAACCACATTCTGTCTTGCTCGGTAATTGCCATTCAAAGCCCCAACTTTTGAGCCAACATCACAAGGTGTATAAAGAACAATTCCAAACCCAACGTTTGAATAGTGCTCTATTTTTTCTATTATTGTGCGGCCAGAGCTGGCTTGCATATGTAAAATTATTGGCTCTAGCCCTAAGCTCTCGATGAAGTCTGCCATTTCCAGTTTTGCCAGATCATCATGGCCATGAACAATAAACACTTGCGATGTATTGAACACACTTTGACCGCCCGGTGCTGGCGGCGGCACTACCGGTGGAGGTGGTGACTTAATAGCTTGAGAGGCATCTAGTTGTTGCTGTGAAATATGGCCTTTTCTAAGCAGAATTTCAAAGATCGGTTCATCTTTTACCGCCCAGTGAGTTCTCGATAACTCAAAGCGACCTAGATCAATATCAATCCTCATGTCTTCGATAGAACCAATTCTAAGCACTGGTAGGATAGGATCAAATTCGAAATGAATTACAACCGTGTTCAGACGCACGCGAATATCAGTTATGTATCCAATGCGCGACTCTCGTTCTTCATTTTCTACGACGAATAGACAAGGAAAGCTTTTTAACTCACGAATAGATTTATCATCAAAATTTCTGTAACGCTCACGAATTTCATCGGCAGTGTATTCGACAACCGAGCGTCCTCGCTCAAGCTCATATGGACTCGAATCCCAGCTTTCTGGATTTCCTGAAATCAGCAAATTAAACAAAATTGTACTCCGAATCTATTTTGAGCCTAACAGTGTATTAGCGTGAATTTGCGTTAATGTTCTACCCATTATCCCTACAACACACCAATTAACAAATTTAATTGCGCTAAATATTAGCATGTTAGCCGCCATTTTGTCCTCAAAAAGTAACAACGCTCACAGAGCAAAACGAGAATCTACTTAAACGAGAATGAGTCAACTTATCTAAAATGGTTAAGCCTTGTTATAATCAAATGGTTAGGGAGCTTTTCAGGTCTACAGGTGAACAATTTGAACAAAAATTAACGGGGTCTCTAGTTGCAAAGTTTGATGCCTTAAATTATACCTGTATAAAATCACAGTAAATGAATTTACTATGAACAAATCACCTTTTTTAGAATCTGTACGCGTAGAGCTTAGCTAATTCGAGTGACTGTCCTCTACGGGGTTGTGGAACTAACTCAATGAGAACTCGTGCACCATTTTTAATTCATATCGTCGAATTTATGCTGACTAAGCAATATTCGCTCAGAACCGTTGATACCCCGTTGAGCAAAGTTTTCTAGCTTGTTTTGGGGCAATAAATAAGTTTGCGAAATGTCTGCTATGTGGAACTGAGCCAATAACACCAAATTACTACGACCGACTCTTACTCGCTCATAGCGGTCTGTTCGATAAAGTCCAGTCCTATTCATCGAAGCTTTAAGATCAGATATGAGCGACTACAAATTATGGCTTCTTGTTACGCTCTATTTAAAATTTAATTAGAGCCACTTGCTAACAAAAGGCAACCCTTGCCCCATTTGGATTTGTTAACGTCTTACCCTGCTCCTTTACCGCGCTCTTCATATTCACTTTGAAAATACGCTCCAAGCCCATGCATTAACGCCTCACTTACTGTTTGGTCTTTTTCTATATGCTGAGATACAACAACAGGCAACCCCGATAAAAAGGTACCACTAAGCCCAGCAGCAAAAGCCGCTGCCGCAGCATCAGACACGTTATCGTAATTTGCAATAGCAATATCAACAATGTCTCTGGTTGCATCATCCATATGTTCTTCAACAAATTCTTGCGGGTCGGCCTTTAGCTTATTATAGGCATCGTTCCAAACCTGTGAGTCGCCTGTTGTTCCACTTGATGTTGCAGCCAGTGCCTGATATCCAGACTGTGAGTCTATTTGCAAACCTGCTGGTTGATCTGTGCGATGTTGCTTTTCGGCATTTGATAGATCACCCACTAATTTTGCAGGGTCTTCACTGGGCTTTAAACCATATGCAGAAATGTTTCCAAGAGCTGCACCTTTTTCGTCAGACGCTTCTCTGACCTTAGGACTGCCCAAGTCAGAGGTGATATTTGCCGTGTAAGCGGTTGCGCCTACCTTGCTTGTGTCAGTTACATCGTTCCATGGGCTGACCACTGCATGAAATGTTGCTTTGGCGTTGCTAGAATTTGCACTGGTATAATTGGTAGCCCCAGACACACTAACAGAGTATTTCACAGCGGTTTTATCCTTCCACAGCGCATTTTTTACATAATTCTCTGATGTAGAAAGGTGTTTGCCATTGGCCCCTTTTGAAATGGGATACAAATTGTTGTCTAGCGCAGTGCCACCTAAATTATCATTAAGTAGGTGCCCCTTTACTGACATAGCGCCTTTTGCCTGCGGATAAACACTTTTTATCCACGCCATTAGATTATCTTGCGAGGCATTAACACTGGCGCTTTGCCCTCTAACTGGGTCGGCTGGGTCAAGCCAAGCATTCATGGTGTGACCAACAGTCACTGTTTGTGCGTTGGTTGCAGGCCCATATGTACAAGATTGACCAATATTTTCAATCACTGTTTTGCGTTGAATGGGCTGTTGATTTGCCAACGATTGCAATAGCGTATTATCTGCTGTTGTGGCGGCTCTGTTGTCTTCAAGGTAGCGCCCCTTGCTCGCAGATTTTGACTGGGTACCAACACGCTGTAGCGTGCTTTGCTGCTGGGTGTTCTTATTTGTGAGTATCAAAGTCCTTGAACCTCTTTTAAATGACCAGTACCTATGCTTTATAAGAAAAGCGTTCAATGTCAGGCATACCGTCACATCAGTGTAGCTTTAAAGTACCATGAGATAAAAACCGTGCAAAGTTTAAACTACTAAACAGCTCAATCTGCTTGTCTGCATGCTGTAAAATAAGAAGGTGGCCGACATAGTGGTCAGCGTCCCCTCATTGCTTCATCATAAATTTGTCTTACAATTCAATCTGCTCACCTTCGTTTAAGATGATTAAAGGTACTTTGCTCTTTAACTGTTGATATTGCCCCAGTAATCTAAACAATGGCGCGTGACTGCTCTTGTCTCCCATTTTCCACGATGCATTGCCATACCCCCAAGGGATCATCACTTTACAATTCAGTTCATCAGCAGCGTAAAGGGCATCTTCGGGTGTCATATGTACCTTTCGATACCATTTTCCCGCTGTTTCATGAAAATAAGAAGCGATTGGCATTAAACAAATATCAAAAGATGCAAATCTATTGGCTATTTCGCTAATGTGAGATGAATAACCTGTATCGCCAGCATAAAACAATCGGGTGCTTTTTGACTCAATCACCCAGCCCCCCCACAAGCTCGCATCATGATCTTCTGTAATATAGGGTACAACAACTCGGCTACTAAAGTGATGGGCAGGCACAAAATGCAATGTTGAATTACCTAAATTAGTTTTCGTAAACCACAGCATTTCAGAAATTTTGTATCCGCCTTTAGGAAAATAATCTGCAAACCCCTTAGGGGTGAAATAAGTAACTTTATTGCCAAGCTCATTTATTGTTTCTTTACTAAAGTGGTCATAATGAATATGAGAATAAATAACCCCGTCTACGTTGTCAGAAAGGTTATCGGGCCATTTTATTTCATTGCGATAAAACCCGTTTAGCAACCTAAACCCCAAATCAACAGGCCAGTCAAATTGGTGTTTTACTGGGTCAATTAAAATCGTTTCATTGGTCGGTGTTTTAATAACAAAGGTTGCATGGCCAAGCCACTGGATCTCATAACCCAAGCGAGTTTGAGGTATGTTATTTTCACCAACATACTGGCATTGCTCCATATCTGTTTTGCACTCAATAAGTGCCGTACTTGGATAGCAATCAGTGTCACAGCTAACGGGATACAGCTCAGGTTTTTTATAGAAGTTATCAAACCTATCTTCATAGCCTTGATGTTTACTATAAGCAACAACTTGCTCTTGTGAAGTAATACTTGTTACTTGATTTGGAGCAGAGCATGCACTGATTAAAACAATTGACAAAAGTGGTAGATACTTCAATTACATAACCTATTTTTAGCTAAGACTAGAGCCTATTGCTCTTTACTATTATTTTCGTTCCCCAATGGGCAGCGCTTGATTGCCTGACGCACATAGCATAACTATGTAACCTGACTCTATCTTGTATAGATATCAATCAAGCTGCTGTAAAAGCAAACTTGAAAAACAAACATGCGCTAAAATCTAATTACACGGTACTAACTTACTCTCAAGAACCTGTTAGCTTCACACAAAATAACATATTGGTATCAGTTTGTGCGAAGCTAAATTGTTGTTTAACTATATCTATACTTTTACCATTTGTATAAGCGACACTTCTGCTTCACTTTCAATGCGTAGTTAGCAACCGTGTACTGCCCCACTTCTTTTTGTCTTACTGGGTCAAAGGTAAATGTTTCCATTGATACGTCCAGTGTGCCGTTACTATCTAATGAGTAAGTCGACTGAATTTTTGAACTTGCTATTTCAAACAAACTCATAAATTCGTTGCCAACTAAGTATTGGTCAATCACTATGCCATTATTTTCATCTACTGCATAATGGCCTAAAGATGCATCGATAGTTTTAAGCGTATAACTTCTCACTTGCTGTGATTTTCCTTCACCATAAGTGATGATCCAGTCAGCATTTTGCTGATCAACGTCAGCAACTTCTAATGCCATTGGAAACGTGTAAAAACTGCCTCTGGCCGGTGATATTAGTTCGCACTCCCCTTTGAAATACCCAACCCAACCATCAGGCGCAGATGCAAGGCTTGATGTGCTACCTAGTAGCAATACTGATGCAGTTAATAGAGTCATTTTGGTTTTCATAGTTTTCTCCTTGCTGTATATGCCATTACTAAAATTCACGTAAATAAAACGTGACGATAAAACTATAATTACAAAACAATTACCCATATTGCAAACAAAAACACTGTACTAAAGATTTTTAAGAGGTTACTGAGTAAATAAGGCAGCGCAAATTACATCAATTAATTCATTTACAACTGGTAGCACAGAAAGGATCAACAACAATGACATGGTGTAGTTGAAACATATAAGATATCTAGGTTTCGTCAAATGGCGTTTAAGTACAGAGCCAAATAACAACCATATTCCGACGCAAGGAAACGATACAAATAGGAAGATTAAAGCTATTGTTATCTGCTGTTCAAAAGAACTGACATTAACCGTCGTAAACGCTGCTATCGCCCCTGATGCAACAATCCATGCCTTTGCATTAATCCATTGAAATAATGCACCGTTTAGAAATGACAATGGCGTTGGTTGACTGCTGGATGAAATAGCATTGGATGAATTTGCTATCAAGTACGCTAAATAAAGCAAATAACCCACACCTAATGTTTTTATGACTAAATGCAATGAAGGAAAATAAGTAAACACCTGCATAAAACCAATACCAACTATCAGTAGCATTACCGTAAATCCAAAGCAAATACCACATAACAAAGGCATACTTCTTTTTACCCCAAAGTTAAGACCTGAAGTCATAACAAGTACGTTGTTAGGGCCTGGTGTAATTGAAGACGAAATAGCAAATAATAAAATAGCGATGAAATAGTCCATTTAATGGTTCTTACTAGTGTGCAAAAATCAACTTTGGGCGGATACCTGCTGCTGTATGTAAGCTCGATTGCGGCTGTTTGTTTTTATCCGTTCAATCATTAGTACTCGTGGTATATGAATTACAATACATTGCGAGGCGATATACACAATCCAATTTAGCTCTCGAGCCAAGGGAAAATACCCAACACCATCATTACCGAACAACCACAACATACCAATAATTGCATCAGCCACAGGGGCCAATATCAGGCCCAGCGCAATAACAAAAATATCAGGTGAAGAATACCACTTATCAAGCGCAAACAGTATTAATATTGCGCAGCAAGCTGGTAAAGCAATAAGCACACTATACAGCAACGACATACTCATGATGTACGTGCCACTGTTAAACATAACCATATTTAAATAACACGTTACAGCAACCGCAACCGTAAGAAACAAGTAAATTATAAGGCTTTTTATAGTATATAAACGAGATATCACAGGCCAAAGCGCACATATCAATAACACGTATCCCGGCGCAAAAAACCAGATAGAGTCGATTAAATAATCGTGCTTTATCACATTGCTATGTGAGTAAAACTGCTGAGCAAGGTTGAAGTTCACTACATCGCCACACACACATAGCAGTAGAGCTAAAAAGCAAAGTTTGGCCATTTTAAATTGTGGAACACTTGCTTCAACCGAGCGCATAATGAAATAAGCGTTAGCCACCAGCAATAATAAAGTAGCCGACTCTATTGCCAGTACATATACTTGGGTCTGTTGGTTTGTAACTGACCAAAGCCCTGCGATTGCAGCTACCGAATTACTCAGCGCCATTAAAAATGCAAAACCCGAGAGCACAGTGTATTTACTCAAAATATATACGTCCTTTTATATTTTTTTTAAAGTATCTGCCAAAAGGCATTGAGGTCAGCGATATTGCTTTCTGATCTTATCTATATTATCAACACTTAATGCTTTTAGCTTTTTCTCTAAATATTCTGCTTTCGCTTTAGTATGTTTTGCAACGTATCCTATAAATTGTGGCTCAACATGAACAGGCTCTTCGAAAACCAAAACTGGTAGCTGATGCTTCCTAACCACTTGTTTTGCCCAAAATCGATCAACTAATATGGCTTCGACATGCGAGCTTTTAAGTATCGCAAACAAGGCTTTGGCATCTTCATCTGACGATTCATAATAAGACACTCTAGCAATGACAGCATTAAGATTTTTTAATTTTGAGAGCAAAGAATCTGGATAATCATACTCTTGTGCAAGAATCACTCGAAAATCTTTGAGCGCTTCAATATCATGAATATTTTTAATCCCAGAGTTCACTTCTACCGCAAACGATAACTGCCATGAAGAAATTGAGTACCTAACCATGTCAAGTTCGTCAGTCTCGTCGATATCTAAAACAAAGTCGTATTTCCCTAACCGGACATAATCTTTACAGCGTTTAAACGGTAATTCAGTAAACGACAAACTCACGCCAGAGTCTTGCATCGCCATTTTTAATATATCTACTTGCATCCCTTTTGCTACCCCGTGCTCACTGTAGTTATATGGCCACCAACGAGAGAAACAAAAGTGCATAGCGTCTATGTCGTTCTCAACAACACTTTGATTGGCGGGAGTATCGAAACTCATTAGCAAAAACGCTAGCAATAGAAATAATTGCGACATAAAGGGGCTGCTTAATAATCGATCAACGCTCTCTTAATAGCGTAAACCATTGCCTGTATAGCGCAAATACAGTTTTTATATTAGCTCTTTTAGGACCAAGCAAGTAGCCACTATCAATGCAAGAAAAAGCCATAGCTTTGCATAACGCCACTTAGTTTGAGCATTGTGCAAACATTGTGTCGGGTTATCGGGGTCGATATAGATGTATGTTGCTTTTTTTGATAAAAATGAATTGTATAACGACTCTGTGTATGCCGTTTGACAGCTATATTTTTCGCCTTTAAATGTATACTCGATCAGCAAGCTTGATTCAGCAAGTAACTCTAAGGGGCCAACAGTATGTTGCTTGACTTTTGTTAGCCCCTCAACCTTTACTGGACGCCATGCTCGTTTACTTAATTTAATCTTGATAAACGCATAGCAAAATGAAACAAGCAAAACTGTCGAGATAAAAGCGATAAGCATTAACGAGTTAACCCATACACTAACGCAGCTGATAGTAAGTCACTCAGCGCCATACCAACTGATTTAAATACGGTTATTTGCTGCTCACTCCTTTGCCATTGCAATGTGTGCATTTCACTGAGCTCGGCAACAACCTGCGGTTCACTAAACACACCTTCGTTAATAGGGATTAATAGCTCTCCTGCTTCTTTTAGCACATTCTCACGACTATCAACGAAAACACTGGCTCGCGTTATTGTTGTGCTGTCACATTCTCGGGCATTTTTGTGGTGGTTTCCGATTAAATCAACATGTGTTCCGTCGCTTAACCAGTCGCCATTAAATAGCGGTTCATGTGCGCCTGTTGCACAACTGATAATATCGGCACTACTAATTGTGTGCTCATCACTCACTCCAAGCTCAAAAGCAACTTGCGGATAGAGCGCAGACAAATGCGCGCACAGTTTGCTTGCTTTATCTGAGTTGCGCGCAATGACAGTCACCTTACTAATTGGTCTTACGCTTAAATGAGCACCAATCATGTATGGGGCAAGCTTACCTGAACCGAAAAACACCAAATGGTTAGCATCTGATTTTGACAAATATTGGCTTGCCAGTGCAGATACACAGGCAGTTCGCCAAAGCGTGACACTGGTGCCATCAATTAGCGCTAAGGGCTCTCCAAATTCACGGTTAAAAAGCAAAATTTTTGAATATAAACTGTCGTAACCCTGTTCAGGGTTATGCGGAAAGTAAGTAAATGCCTTTACGCCGATATAATGCTCATTCCATGCTGGTAAAACAGCAAATGCATCATGTGTAACCGGGTTTAATTCGTATACATTTCGAGGTGGCGAACCCGATGGTTTGGCAAACCCAACGTGCAAGGCCTCTACAAGTTTGTCAAAAGACAGCGTGTTGTGAACTTGTTCTGAGCTTATAACTAGCACCATGTTGCTCCTTTTTAAGATAATACAAAAGATTTAGGGGCATGGGTTAAGCACTCATAACCCTGCTCTGTTATTAGAATATCATCCTCAATTCTTACGCCCCCAAGGCTTGGTAGATATACACCTGGTTCTATCGTTATCACATTACCGCGACATAATGTGTACTGAGTGCTCTGGTTTATAAAGGGTGCCTCATGAAGAAATAAGCCTAATCCATGGCCTAAGCCTTTACCTGCATACTCCTCATAACCATTTGAAAATAAAACTTGCTGCGATATTTCGTTCAGAGTTTGACAGCTGATACCTGCTTTAGCTTTACCAAGCGCAGCTTGCTGCGCTGCCAGCACAGTATCAAACATATGTTGTTGTTGTTTTGAAGGCTCACCGAATACATATGTCCGTGTCATATCTGAACGATAGCCATTAATTACTGCGCCAAAGTCAATCAAAATGAAATCTTGGTGCGCAAGTTTTGTGTCATCAGGTTTACCGTGAGGAAGCGCACTTCGACGACCAAATAGTAATATTGTGTCAAAGCTAACACCATCAGAACCCAGCTTTTTCATTGTGTAGTCAAGTTCTGTTGCAAGATCTCTTTCAGTAACACCTAAGCGAACTTGTTTTAACACCTCACACAGAGCCGTATCAGCAAGGGCCGCGGCTTTTTTGATGCTTTTAATTTCCCAGTCATCTTTTACCATACGCAATGCTTCAACAAGCCCCTGAACAGGGTAAAGTTCTTGTTGAGTGAGTGCACTTGCAATGTCTTGCCACATTTGAACAGTAACAAAAGCAGACTCAAAACCCGTTTTACCTGTCGCTAAAAACTGTGCAAAGCATTTTCCCAACGACTGAGCTTCTCTATCTCTACACACAACCTCACAATGATGTGACTCGAACTTTGCTCTTTCGTAGTAACGGTAATCAGTGATCAAATAGTTTTGCAACGGTGTCACAATCAGGTAAGCAGCATTACCACTAAAGCCACATAAATAGCGGATATTTTCAAAACCGAATATAATTAAATTGTCGATGCCGTGCGTATTACAGCTGTTTCGAAGTGCTTTAAGGCGAGGAGTATAAATAGAATCCATATGCGTTATGTTATTGCTTTGTAAGTTGAGCACTAACATAACGCAAAGTTAAATTGTATACAATATTAAATATCCATAAAATACTTACTTATCGCTATTTTCCATTTTCAGCAATAATTGCTTAATATCGTCTTTGGCACCTGTGATGTGTTTTTTCAAAAACTCACACGCCTTTTTAATCTCTTTGCTTTTACATAGCTCTAGCAATGTGCGGTGTTCCTCTGGCGCCGTTTTAATACCACCAGCAAGTAAAATATGCATACGTACATAGCGTTCAGAGTTTTTGCTATATACGTCGACTAACTCTGCTGTTTGAGGTCGTTGAGCTTTGCTATATAGCTTGGCGTGAAATTGCGCATTCAATTTACCAGTTGCTGATTCTGTATCGCCAGCTGCGGTAGCTTCTTCCAAATCGTATAAAATGGCTTCAGCCTCAAGCAAGTCTCTTGGTGTTAAGTTGTTAATTGAGTGGCTCAATAATTCCGCTTCTAACAACGCCCTTAAGTCAAATATTTCATCTATTTGCTCTGCGCTAAGTTGTGTTGCCGTTGCGCCTTTATGGGCTTCAAAATTAACAAGTCCCTCTGACTCTAGTTGCAACAGGGCTTCTCGAACAGGAATACGACTTACATTGAGTTCATCGGCAAGTGCTGCTTGGCGCAAAGGCTCACCGGCTTTGATTTCCCCTGATAAAATCTTTTCTCTAATTGCTTCTGCAACTAGCTGCGTGCGTGTTTTATGCTCAATCGCCATAACATTCTCTCAAATTGCATTTAGCATACATTATACATAGATAACTGATCTTCGCCATGTTTATCATGATATTGATACTACGACCTTACCTAAATTCTCATTTTGCTGCAAAATTGCATGTGCCTGCTCTATGTCTTCGATATCAAGTGATTTATAGATTGGAATGCTCATAGAATCACTAAATAGCTGTGCGCCGATGCTATTGGTTAATGCATTGACCAAATTACGTTTGTATTCGATATCTCTGTTTCTTAATGTTGAGCCATGCAGATTAAAACGTTTAGCAAGCATCAATGCCATATCAAGATTGCAGTATCGTCCGCCGAGCATAGCCAACATAATACAATGACAATCCATAGCTGCAACTTGAAGATTTTTTTGTAAGTAGTCACCGGCAATAGGGTCAATAATCACATTCGCTTTAAGACCTTGTGATTTCATTGCAGACGCAAAACATTGCTGATTGTAATTGATTACTAAGTCAGCCCCCAATTGCTTTGCATATTGGCATTTGCGTTCGCAGCTTTGGGTTGTTACGACATATGCCCCTAGCCGTTTACCTAACCGAATGGCTGCACTACCAACGCCTGATGCCCCACCATGGACCAATAGCGTTTGAGACGAACCAAGTTGACCTATTTGGACAATGGCATCAAATGCCGTGAGGTAAACCTCAGCGATACTCGCAGCAACGTCAAAATTTACTTCATCAGGTATTGCAATCAGCTGCTGTGCATCAATGCAAACATATTCTGCGTAAGCCCCGCCTTGAGTCAGGGCAAACACGCGCCGGTTAAGCCACTGCCCATACAAATGAGGGGCGCAATCAACAACCGTGCCGGCGGCTTCAAGCCCTAATATAGCACTGTCTCCGCTTGGAGCTGGGTACTTGCCTTGCTTTTGCAGTAAGTCAGCTCGATTCACCCCAAAAGCTGCAACTTTGACCAAAACCTCATGGCTTTGAGGCTCTGGTATGGTAGTCATTTTAATGCTTAGCTTGCCAGCTTCATCAAAACTGACATATCGCATTAATTTTTGCTGTCTACTTTTTCCCATATTTCCGATTCAACAAGCTTGCCGTTTTCATGCAATGTATGATGCCATAGTTGGCCTTCAATTTTGTAGCTAAACGCCATGGTTTTACCCAAAAGTGAAGGTACATTGCCATATGCAAAAGTCTCGTAAAAGTGCGTTTTGTCAATTTTGTAAGGCCCGCCACCTGCATATAAAAAATTGCCATTTTGCTGCGTAATATAACTAAAGTGGGTATCCGAAATAACCTTTACTGACGTTAGGTTTGGAGATTTGGCAGTGACGTAACCGTTGTCGGTGGCATATTTACCTTCAATAAATTGCCAAGTACCAAGCAATGGATTCGCTTGAGCATCAACTAAACAAAACAGCGAAAACGTCAAAAGTAATTTTTTATAGTGCATTAAAAAACCTCAAAATTTTATTGTTTATCGGCGTAACAGTACAGCATACAATGGCCATTAACTCACTTGATTAAAATTCAACAGTTCTTTGACTAATCTGTAATTGTTTTGCTTTTTTCCGGTCTATTTAACAAATACAGTTAATTTGTAAATTCACTATGCGCCGACTTTTTTTATTTTTGTTGCTATTTAATACGTTAGCTTGTGCCCCATTTGCCATGGAGGTTAACTATACCAATTTAGGACTACTATCCCCCGCAAAACAAGGCAAAATCGAAAACTGGGTTCAGCATGGTATTCAAAGTACTTTTAGTACACTAGGCCCCTTAAAACAGCAAACACTCCCTGTCACCCTTAAGCCTCGCTATTTTGCCTTTGAGCCAGTCCCTTGGGCGAGTGTAAAACGCGGTAAGGTTGATGGTATCGAGCTACACTTTGACCGCTACGCAAGCTTAAAAGTACTTATCAAAGATTGGAGCTTATATCACGAACTTGCTCATTTATATCACCCACTCTTTGACTATGATAATTTTTGGCTAAGTGAAGGTCTCGCAACATACCTACAAAATATAATCATGCTGGATAACGGTATTATCAATCACAAAGAGTTCATCTCTAGATTACGAGCTGGACTTGAAAGAGGCGCATTGCAAACAAGCACTATCAAAGGCCCACTTAACGTGATCAGTGAAAATATGTGGTCACTGAATGCTCAGCAACGAGTTTATTGGAGTGGCGTCGCTTTTTTTGTTGAAGCCGAGTTAGCATTAAAAGCACAGACAACGCCCTATAACTCGATTTCCAAACTCATAAATGCTTATCAACGGTGTTGTAAAAAGTCTAACCACTCTGCACGTCAATTTATACTTGAGCTTGATAAGCTATCTCGAAGCGTAATTTTTTCAAACTTATATAGTAGATATTCACAGCGCACTACCTTCCCATTAATCAACGAACAACAGTTAATCCAATTGAGGTTTTAGCAGACAAGTAAAAAATAACAACAACTTGATAATGATCTCAGTTAGTCTGTTTCTATTAAAAATAGTACATTCGATAATACACCTTATAAACTTTAAATAATGCAAGGAGAGCAATTGATAATGGCTCTTGTGTACCTTCTTCATTATCAGCTTTTAAAAGTAATCGTCACTGTACGCCCACGTTCACCTTCCTTACTTACAAACTGCCATTGGTAATGTGAAATGAGCCTTTGAGTCAACTCCAAACCTAAACCAAAGCCAAGTTCCGCGTGTAGTTCTGGTTGATAATCAATGTTTTGAATTATTATTTCTGGTCCAGTTTGAATGATAGATACGACGCCTTCATTGGTGTGGATATAAGCATTACGGATCACGTTTTGTAAGATGATTCTACATACCGTCTCTGGTAAATTCATCTGCGTTTCATCAGTTTCCAAAACAAGCTCAACCTTTTTATCAGTAATTAAGTATCCCAATTCCGATATTAACTGCGTGATAAGGTCCGATAAGCATATTTTATTAATAGAAACATGGTTGTTTACGCCCCGATTTAACCACAATAATGTTTCGGTGAGCGCCCCCATTGTCATAGCTGCACGCTCTATTCTTTCCAAGCCAATCATGTGCTTTTCTTTTGGAAAATCACCTTTGAGCATTTTTTTTAGTAGCTCTGCATTAGAGCTTACTGTCGCAATAGGGGTTCTTAATTCGTGGCTTGCATAAGCTAGAAACTTTTGTTCGCGCTCAACACTTTGTTGCACGCGCCTAACGCTCTCGTTCATCATCTGCGCTAACGAATTCAATTCACTAAACTGAAAGTCTGGTACCGGGTCATCTAAATTTGCATTTTCCAATTGTTTTGCCCAAATTTTTAAACGTTCAACTGGCATTGTTATTTTCTTTAAAACCACTATGAGAATGACTATAAAGACTAAAATAGCCCCGACTGCAGTTGCAATTATTACAACAAAGTGCGGGATCTCAGGTGAAATCATCAACATGCGATCATCCGGACTAAAGGTGCTTGCAACATAGACAGTTTGCGTGGCATTTTTCACTTTCATAACAAAGTAGCCTGCACTTGGCGGGGTAAACCATGTGCCACCTATCATATGTTTTTTTAGGGTGTTTAGTGGCATATCGTCAGCTGAAAAGTGAGAGGTAATTTTGCTCGGCAAGTCATGCCATTTAGCTGCTATCATATACTGCTGACTGGTAATTGGGATGCCATCCATAACGGTGTATTGCTGAGCTTGCGCATACATTCCCCCTCGCATGGCAACATCCATACCCGTCGCAAAATAATGCATACTCAAAGCTGATAACAAAACAATGCTACTGACACCTGTAAGTAGCATTGCAACCAATACATAAATACGAAGGCTTATGCGTATTTTCACACATCCCCCGATGACTTAATCGCGAAACCTTTAGAGGTAATGGTATGCACCAGTTTTTCGCGATGTGGTGCATCTATCTCTTTTCTAATATGAAACATATGTACTTTTAAGCTATTACTATCAGGGGGATCATCTGCCCACACCGTTTGGATAATTTTTTTTCTCGACACCACATTAGGGCTTTCTCGCATCAGTAGCTCTACAATCTTTGTCCCGATTGGAGACAAGCTGAGTAACTGGCCATCCCGATAGACTTCTTGCTGTTTAATATCCAACTCAAGGTCTTTAACCGTCAACTTTGCTACTTGACCACTTTTGCGTTTTGCTAATACTTGGGTCCGAACGATAAGTTCAGCCATCGCAAATGGCTTTACCAAATAGTCATCAGCACCCTTTTCGAATCCCATCAACTTATCTTCTAAGGTGTCTTTTGCTGTCAGCATAAGAATGGGTGTATCTATCCCTTTATGCCTAATATGCTCGCAAACTTGCAAGCCGCTCACCCTAGGCAAGTTCAAATCTAGAATAATCACATCATATATGTGGCGTTCGATAAGATTTAGCGCTAGTGCTCCATCACTTGCATGGTCGCAATAAGCATTTTCCAAGGCGAAATAATCCACCACAGTTGCGGCAAGATCGCGATCATCTTCAACTAAAAGCACGGTGAGTGTGTTACACGCCATCTCGGTACTCCTGTGGTGATACGGTTGTCACAGTTACGTTTTTTTTGTCACAAAAATAATTCAGCCTAACCCAGTTTATGCAGTTCATTATGACTTGTTTACTGTCTTGCTGTATTAATAGTAGCGCAGGCGTTAGTAATAACGTGATAAACGACGCAAACAATATCCCATAACCTAATGCCGCCGCTGCAGGTATTAAAAATTGTGCTTGTAACGAAGTCTCACTGAGCAAGGGCAATAGCCCGGCAAATGTGGTTACGGAAGTTAGTATAACGGCACGAAGTCGTGACCTCCCAGACTCTATAACCGCCTGTTTACACGTGTATTTTCCTGTCTTTATTAATTGATTGTAACGCGATACCAATAGTAAACTATCGTTAACTACTACGCCACTCAATGCCAAAATACCGTTGAGCGATAATATGCTTAGGGTTAATCCATTTAGCCAATGGCCTAAGACTGCGCCTACCACACCAAATGGAATAGCGGTCATAATGATCAATGGCTGAATATACGACTTCAACGGGATCGCTAATAATGCGTAAATTGCGAGCATCGCAAGTGCAAACATTTGCACCATTGAGTCTGACGTTTCTTGCTGTTGCTGTGCTTCACCTGCAAACTCAACGCGCACATCAGGATAAAGCTTTGCAAACTTATCTAACGTTGTATCTTTTAATTGCGCTATGAGCTCATGTGGTGAAATAGCATCCTTATCGATCACTGCACTGATAAACACCGAGCGCTTTCCTTGAACTCGAGTTATTTGAGCTCTTTGGTATTGACTGTGCACATTTGCGATACTACTTAGCGGTACCGTCACCCCCGAAGGTGTTCTTACATAAGCGGCTTTTATATCCGCAAGAGTTTTACGTTTATTTTTAGGATAGCGCACACGAACCTTGATTTCGTTTTCTCCACGTTGAAAACGCTGCACTATATCGCCACCAAAGTTATTAAGCACCTGCATAGATAGTGTTTTGGTGTCTAGGCCTAATGCACGACCTTGTTCATTGAGTTCAAAATAGTACTGAGGTTCACCTAAATCTAGATTGTGATCAATACCACTTGTTCCTTTAGCCGCCTGAACTTTCGCCAGTAAAGCCATACCAGCACTTTCTAGCTGCTGCTCATTATTGGATTTTAACTGCACTTTAAAATTATCTATCATGCCGCGCTTAGCCAGTATTTTGGTTTTTTTGACACCTTCCAAACTCCCAGCCAATACAGACCATAGTTGCGCAAGATCATTTGCTGAATACACGCTGCTTTTATTAAGTTCAAGTGTCACTGTACCCTGCGTATCGCTTTCAGCTAGTACTTGTAGGCTTGAAATGTAGGATTTATCCGCAATATTTTGATTTGCACTATATTGCTGTCTTAACTGGCTATCAGCTTGCTGAGCTAATTGCTCAAGCCGGATTAAATTATCATAGATCTGCCCAGCGCTGGCGTCGTTATACATAGTGATCTCAGCACTGACAGTATCACCGGGTACATCTGGAAAGAAAGCAACTCGAACAGCGCCGGTAAATGGCAAAGACATAACCAATACCATCACCATTAAAAAAACGCTCAATAGTTTTAAATAATGTTCGATAGCATAACGTAAGACAGGAATGTAAATTCGCTCGTTAAAATCATTTAACCACTTATCAGCTTGTGCACGAATGCTCTGCCAAAAGTTCAACTTGGTTGGTTTAAACGTGTCTAAATGCGCCAAATGAGAAGGTAAAATCAACTTGGATTCAATCAACGATAATAACAATGCTATGGCAACGATAGTGCCAAATTGCGCATACACTTGCCCCAATCGCCCTTGCACATTACTCAAAGCAACAAAAGCAACTACCGTTGTCAATACGCCAAACATAGTGGCAGCAGCTACCTTATGAGTACCTAATATAGTATTCGCCACACTGTCTCCGTTTTGTTGGCGAGTATGGTAAATGCTTTCGCCAATCACCACAGCATCATCAACCACAATACCGAGTGCCATGATAAAACCGAATGTGGTCATTTCATTCAAGCTAAGTCCGGTAAAGCTATCTGTCATGAAAAACAATGTACCGCAAAATACAAAAGGAAGGCCCATAGCCACCCAAAGCGCAACACGTAAATTCAAAAATAGCGCCAAAACTATAAATACAAGTGCAATACCGGTAAACGCATTTTTCAACAACAGCGACAAACGCTCTGTGATCAACGTACTTTTATCCAACCAACTTGTGATCATCATGCCATCTGGCATATTAGAAGCACTTTGCCATTGTTTTACAATGTTATTGGCTTGCTCAACGATGTCTACGACATCCCCATACTCATCCATAACGATTTGTATAGCCGCTGCGTTATAACCGTTATAACGGGATAGAATAAATGCATCTTCCGCCTGAGTATATTTGACCGATGCGATATCTTTAAGTGTTATAGTGCCGCCATTTGCGAAGCTTTTCACTACAATTGATTCAAATTGCTTAGTGTCGTACGCTTGCTCAGAAACTTTTAATCTGACCGTTTTGTTTTGACTATAAAGGCTTGTACCAATTGCATAGGAAGACTCTCTATTTATTGCATCTTCGATATCGTTCAGGCTTATCTCATACGCTTGTAATTTTGCTTCGTCGACCTCAACAGATATTTCCCACTGCGCTTTTCCTTTTATTTCTAAATCTTTAATTGCGCTTTTCTCTAACAGCGTATCTTTGAGGCGAACAATCCATTGTTCTAAAGTTTGCCGTTCAACATCACCATATAGCTGTAACCAAAGCACATGATCTTGACGTCTTGCCTTGGTAATAACTGCAGGTTCTGAGCGTTGAGGTAAATTATTGATGGCATCAACTTGAGATTGTATATCCTGATATAATGCATCAATATCGTAACCACTTTGCATTTCAACGCTTACATGTGTCCCTTGCGCATTAGACGTTGACGTAATTCGTTTTATACCGGCGACAGTTTGCAGTGCATTTTCGATTTTGATAGCTATTCCTTGCTCCGCCTGAATTGGCTCGCCGCTATCGAATACCACCGAAATAGAAATGGTATCGGGCTCTAAGCTTGGGAATGCTTCTTTACGCAACCCATTTAACGACAGCAATCCAACGATAATCACGCCAAAAAAGAGTAAGTTTGCGGCGACAGGGTTATTCACAAACCAAGCAATAACGCCTTGAAGTTTGTTATCACGGATCATAATAATGCACCTTCAATAGTCTGAACATGCATGCCTTCGCTGAAGTGACTAAGCGGTCTTTTTACAACTTGAATGGGTTTGTTTTTTACGGATTCGATGTAAACATAATCACCGCTTGAAAAAACGTTGCTTGCATCGTATTCATGCAATTTTCCGCTCTCATCAACTGACCATATATTTCCTTGTTGAGAGATAGCTGAAGCTGGTAACTTATAGAGTGTATCACGTGCCTCTCCTTTTATAGCGACCTTAACAAAAGTACCGCTGTACAAAGGGATTGCTTGTTGCAAAGGACTTTCTACACTAATTACAATAGAACGTAAACGCGTATCAGCATCCAAATGTCTCTCTACCCGAGCCACTTTACCTTCCCAACTTGTTGTATGATCTAATGTACTAAAGATTGAAGCCGAGTAACCCTGTTTATCGTTTAGATTTGATATAGACTGAGGTAGTTGCAGCCATTGCTCTTCAGATAACGGTACTTTAACTTCAACCGTTGAAATACTATGAAGCTGGCCAATAAGTAGACCCGGTTGTACATAACTACCTGGTTGCACAGACACCGCTACCACGACGGCATCAAAAGGCGCTTTTATTTTGGTATTGTCTAAATCTCGTTGTGCTTCTTTAACTGCCAGCTTGGCATATTCATATTCAGCCTGCGCAGCTTCCAGCTGTGGTTTTCGCAAAATTAGTGGGGTCGCTTTTTGACCACCTACCTTGTTTCTTAGCCAATCATTATAGGCGACTTCTCCTTGGCGCTGCTCTTCTTGCAAGTTAAGTAACGCTTTAGCCTCTTGGGCTTTTGCTTGTGCAAGTTTAACCAAGTAAGGGGTATCATCTATTTTTGCAAGAACGCTGCCTTTTGCTATTCTTGCACCCGAGACGAAGTTATCGTTCAATTCAACGATTTTGCCACTCACATCACTTTTAAGGCTTAACTCGAACTTCGCTTTTGCTTCGCCAAAGCCAATAATTTCTGGCGCGTAGCTAAGTCCCTCAACTTGAATTGTTTCAACTTGAGGCAGCTTACTCAAATTACTGCTAGAAAAGGCTTGAACCGAGTCGCCCGGTACACCTGAATTGTTCGCACTAGACACTTGGTTATACAGCAGCACGCTTAAAAATGCGGTGAAACTTAGCACTATAGTTAATAACTTAAATTTCATCAGTTAAGCCTCTAGTAGGTTTTGTGACTTGCTACGCGTGATGGTGTGTGAACATAAAATAAGGGGGCGTTTTAAAAAGGAATTAAAAAACATGTAACTCGTCTCCAATGTAATAAGGAGCAAGTATAAATAAGCAGCGGTTAAGGTGAGGTTAAGATGGTAAGTCGTTGAATGTTATAGTGTTACAGTACACCTAGTTAAAACTAAGTGACTGTAACTAGAAAATAAACTAAGCAATAGAAGCGTTAATTTCCTGCAAGGTAGCAACAGGATCGCTCGCTTGAGTGATAGGTCGACCAATGACTAAATAGTCACTGCCCGCGGCAACCGCCTTTTGTGGTGTCATAATACGCTTCTGATCACCAGCATCACTGCCTGCAGGTCGTATACCTGGTGTAACCAACTTAAATGAATCGCCTAATTGAGACTTAAGTAAATGTGCTTCTTGCGCCGAGCATACTACACCATCAAGACCGGCTTCTTGAGCAAGCTTTGCTAGGTAAACAACTTGATCTTGGGGCGTTTTTTCAATACCTAAGCGTAGTAACTGACCTTGGTCCATACTTGTAAGTACCGTCACAGCGATGAGCATTGGCGCGTTTTCACCATATTTAGCGAGCGCTTCTTTGGCTTTTTGCATCATTTCAAAACCACCGCTGGCATGTACATTCACCATCCATACGCCAAGCTCAGCAGCAGCTGTTACCGCCTTTGCGACAGTATTAGGAATATCATGAAATTTCAAATCTAAAAAGACATCAAAGCCTAACGCTACTAACTCTTTAACAAATTCAGGACCAAAGTAAGTGAACATCTCTTTGCCTACTTTTAATCGGCACTCTGAAGGTGAAAGCTGTTTTACAAAGTTCAGTGCGGCTTGCCTATCGTCGTAATCTAATGCGATAAGCACTTTTTTATTATCATTTTGAGACATAGTATTCCTACATTGACAGTCGGTTCTAAAATAAAGCGGAACTTACTTTGAGCAGTATTATAACGGAAACTTTATAACTTGACCTGAGATTTTAGCAAAATCTGATTAATAGCCGTCTAACCCTTTGCTTGGCCCAATTGTTTCCCAATGCTTGCAAGAAGGGCATAGCCAATAAAGAGTATGACTTGTAAAACCGCAGTGTTGGCATTGATATTCTGGTTTAGTGGCAATGTAAGAGGTAACGAGCTTATCAATTTCAGATAAAACATCTTTTATTCTGTGGTTGTTATTACCCAAAAGCTGTAATAGAAAACTAAAGCCTCTGATTGATGGCTCTCGTTTTAAGCTGTCGGTCAGAAACTCTATCGCCTTTTGTTGTTCTTCGGCCTCTAATAACGCTTGGCAATACTTGATACGAATTAGCACCCCTCCTTTTGGCATTAACTCTTCAATTAAGTCATCAAATTGGTGTTTTAAATTTAATGCATGATAACTGTGTTCAAGCTCATTAATGTACAGAGGTGCTGTATTGGTGTTCGCCACAATAAGCTTACGCCAATAATATATCGCTTTAAGATGATCTTGTTTTGAATATGCATCTTTGCCCAATTCATAGAATGGTCGCACGATATTGTGCTCGAGTGCACAGGCTTGTTCCATGAGCTTTGAATTATCATCGGCAAGTGCAGTTTCACAATAAAAATTGGCAATTGCCGCAAAATGCTGCTGCTTGGTAAACAATTCACGATGAGATTCATACATATTAATGCCCTTTCGCCAATCCCGCATTTGCGAATAAAGGTTAATAATAGGGTCTAATGCTTCTACATTGTGATTTTTAACTAATACAACTAGGTGTTCTTCTGCACTATCTAAAAGCCCAGCTAAAATATAATCCTGTGCAAGTTCCAAACGGCACGACGCCATATCACTGGCACTTAAATTTGGCTGGTTGAGCAATAGTTCGTGTATTTTAATAGCTCTATCTAATTCGCCACGTTTGCGAAATAAAGTAGCTAAAGTGAGGTAGTGCTCAACTGAATCAGCCGACACTTCTAAAAGCTCTATCAGATGCTCAAGGCCTTGATCTTCTTCTCTATCAAGTAAGTACTTAAGACCTTTGCTATATTGCGAGGTAATCTGGCGGTTCAGTTCTAGAGCTTGATTTTTTGCACTATTTTTACCCATTACATAACCGTATGCGGCTGCAACAGGGAGCAATAAAAACAACAGCTCAGTCATGGTCAGCGTTCAGCATCAGTTGTCATCTGCCGATGACTTTTCTTTAGCCGATAGTTTTGCCACTTCAACTTCGAAAATACCGCAACGCTTACCACACACCCAATAAATACACCAATTATAAAACAGACACTCATTAAGGTTGATAAGGGTAATGTGCTACTTGCAAAAATATAGTTAACGTTCACTGCGTCTGGATTTTGAGTACCAATTACAAAAGCCAACAAAACTAAAACTAGCGCCAATCCTTTTTGAACTACCTTAACCAAGTGTTACTCCATATATCTGGTTTATTTAAGACTTTCGTTTACGCGATCACGTAATTCTTTACCAGGCTTAAAGTGAGGTACATATTTACCATCTAACTCTACCGTTTCGCCTGTTTTTGGGTTACGGCCAGTACGAGGTGAGCGATAATGCAATGAGAAACTACCAAAGCCACGGATTTCAATACGATCTGAGCTTGATAATGAACCTGCCATTTGTTCAAGAATTTCTTTAACTGAGTTCTCTACATCCTTAACAGGAATATGCGCATGTTGCTCTGCTAGTTGTTCTATCAATTCTGACTTTGTCATAATGTTTCCTTAGATAAAAAAGGAAGGGCTAAAGTGCCCTTCCTATATAGACTTATATATTAGTCTTTTTGAGCGTTTTTGAAAGCTGCTGCCATTGCGTTTTCGAACGCAGGCTCTTCTTTCTTCAACTTCTCAAGAACTTCTTTCTCTTCAGCTTCGAACATTGCTTTAACTGATAGGCTGATAGTACGGTTCTTACGATCAACACCTACAAATTTAGCTTCAATTTCGTCACCTGCAGAAACAACAGTCGTTGCATCTTCGATACGCTCTTGAGCGATGTCAGCTACACGAATGTAACCTTCAACACCTTCGATAAGCTCAACAGTTGCGCCTTTCGCGTCAACTTCAGTCACTTTACCTTTAACAATAGCACCTTTTTTGTTTGCGTCTAGGTAGTTATTGAAAGGATCTGCTTCGATTTGCTTAACGCCAAGTGAGATACGCTCACGCTCTGGGTCAACTTGAAGAACGATCGCTGTGATTTCATCGCCTTTCTTGTACTCACGTACTGCTTCTTCACCTGGAGTGTTCCAAGAGATGTCAGAAAGGTGAACAAGACCGTCAATACCACCGTCAAGACCGATGAAGATACCGAAGTCAGTGATTGACTTGATCTTACCAGTAACTTGGTCGCCTTTGTTTTGAAGACGAGCAAATTCTTGCCATGGGTTTGCGATACATTGCTTAAGACCTAGAGAAATACGACGACGTTCTTCGTCGATTTCAAGAACCATAACTTCTACAGTGTCGCCAAGGCTAACAACTTTTGAAGGGTGGATGTTCTTGTTAGTCCAATCCATTTCAGAAACGTGTACTAGACCTTCAACGCCTTCTTCGATTTCTACGAAACAGCCGTAATCAGTTAGGTTAGTTACACGACCAGAAAGCTTAGCACCTTCTGGGTAACGGCCAGCGATAGCTGCCCATGGATCTTCGCCTAATTGCTTAAGACCTAGAGAAACACGAGTCTTCTCTTTGTCAAACTTAAGTACTTTAACAGCGATTTCATCACCAACATTTACGATTTCTGAAGGGTGCTTAACACGCTTCCACGCCATGTCTGTAATGTGTAGTAGACCGTCAACGCCACCTAGGTCAACGAACGCACCGTAGTCAGTAAGGTTTTTAACGATACCTTTAACTTCTTGACCTTCGATAAGGTTTTGAAGAAGCTCTTCACGCTCTTGTGAATTTTCTGATTCGATAACTGCACGACGTGAAACAACTACGTTGTTACGTTTTTGATCAAGCTTGATTACTTTGAACTCAAGCTCTTTGCCTTCAAGGTGCGCTGTGTCACGTACAGGACGAACATCAACAAGTGAACCAGGTAGGAACGCACGAATAGTATCAACTTCAACAGTGAAACCACCTTTAACTTTACCGTTGATAACACCGATAACAGTTTCTTGCTCTTCACAAGCTTTTTCAAGGCGGATCCAAGCTTCGTGACGCTTCGCTTTCTCGCGAGAAAGGATAGTTTCACCAAAGCCGTCTTCAATTGCATCTAAAGCTACGTCTACTTCGTCGCCAACAGCAACTTCTAGTTCACCAGCAGCATTTTTGAATTGCTCTGCAGGGATAGCACTTTCTGATTTTAAACCAGCATCAACAAGAACAATGTTGTTCTCAATTGAAATAACAGTACCTTTAACGATAGAGCCTTGCTCTGCTTCAAAACCCTTTAGGCTTTCTTCAAATAACTGCGCAAAATTTTCTGACATACTAAATACGTCTCATAAATTAATATTCCAATTAGCAACCATGCTGCATGGGGTAGTTAAAAAAACACAAGCTTCCTGCCAGTGCGAAAAAATTAGAGTAAACGCGATTTCTCGAGCTTTCCTGAAACTACTGCGTCGTCAAGTATCGACATTACTTTCATAAATACTTGTTGTGCATCCAGTTGCGTCGTATCGATCACGATTGCATCATCTGCTGGAACAAGCGGCGCGACTTTGCGATTCATATCGCGATCATCACGAGCTTTAATATCCTCAAGCAGACCACTTAGTGTAACATCTAGACCTTTAGCATTCAACTCTAAGTAGCGTCTATTAGCCCGCTCTTCAGCGCTTGCTGTAAGATATAACTTAATTTCAGCATCAGGGAAAACCACAGTTCCCATATCTCTTCCATCGGCTATTAAGCCTTGCTCACTTCGAAAAGCACGCTGGCGACGCAACAGTGCCTCTCTCACTCTGGGCAATGCGGCAACCTTTGACGCTGCAGATCCGACTTTTTCGTCACGTATCGTGCTACTTACATCTTCGCCTTCTAAAATAACTTTGCTTTTTTTAGAAACAGGATCTATTAAAAATTGCACATCTAAATTGGCTGCTAATGGAACTAACGCTTCTTCGTTATCCAATGCAATTTGATGGTGTAGAGCTGCAAGGGATAAAACGCGATATATTGCACCGCTGTCCAATACATCCCAATTTAGTTTTTCAGCTAACAAGCGACAAACTGTTCCTTTGCCTGATCCACTTGGGCCGTCTACGGTGATAACTGGCATAGATGCCGGCATTAAAACCTCCTGAAATGCTCACCTGAGATAAATCGCGAGTATTATACGCAAGTTAAATGAATTTATCCTTATTAACGTGTAACTTTTTGTTAGATAGACACTAATATGAGGGGTTACGCGGCTTTTCGCAGCATAACCCCTTTTCATTTAGCTAAACACTGATTGAAGATAGAGTGTCAAAATAGGTAGGGAATGTTTTCGCCGTGCAGCCAGGATCATTGATAATAACTTCATGACCTCCTACTGCAACCATTGAAAAGCACATTGCAATACGATGGTCATTATACGTGTCTATATCAGTTAGATTAATTGTCTGTGGTGGCGTAATTTCAATAAAGTCCTCACCTTCGACCACTTCTGCACCAACTTTTCTTAACTCCGTTGCCATCGCAGCTAATCTATCTGTTTCTTTTACACGCCAATTATAGATGTTCCTAATTGCCGTAGGACCTTTAGCAAACAAAGCCACTGTGGCTAAAGTCATGGCAGCATCAGGAATGGCATTAGCATCAATATCGACTCCTTTAAGCTCACCTTTACGGACCACTAGTTTTTCATCATGCCAGTCAATTTGCGCACCGACCTGCTCCATAACACGGGCAAAGCCGATATCACCCTGCACACTATTTTTGCCAACGCCGTTTATTTCTACTTCGCCGCCGGCTATAGCTGCTGCAGCAATAAAATAGGATGCAGAGGAAGCATCTCCTTCAACCATAATTCTTTGTGGCGATTGGTAAACTTGCCCACCTTTGACGCTAAAGGTTTGATAGTTATCGTTGATGACGTCGACCCCAAATTGCGCCATTACACCGATGGTAATATCAATATATGGCTTTGAAACAAGTTCACCTTTAATGGTAACTTTGGTGTCACCTGCAAACAAAGGTGCAGCCATCAGTAAAGCAGTCAAAAACTGACTTGAAATACTACCGTCTATTTCTACCTCTCCACCATGAATTGCTTTACCAGCTATACGTAGTGGTGGATAGTCTTTATTCTTTAGATACTCGATGTCAGCCCCAAGCGCTTGCATTGCGTCGACTAGGTGGCCAATTGGGCGCTCTTCCATACGCGGCTCACCAACCAATTCAAAATGACCCGATGTAGCTGCAAGCACAGCCGTTAGAGGACGATATGCGGTGCCAGCATTACCCAAAAATAAGGGCTCGTTTGGTGTGTTTAATTTCCCTGCACAGCCTCTAACTGTCGCGACCGTTTTATCTTCGCTGAGCGTTACTTCGACTCCCATCTGTGCAAGCGCACTTAACATATGCCGAATATCGTCGCTGTCCAACAAGTTATGTACCTGAGTTGTTCCCTCAGAAAGGGCTGCAAGTAATAAAATGCGATTAGATAAACTTTTAGAGCCAGGTAAAGTGACACTGCCTGACACTTTAGTTATTGGTTTAAGAGTTAACTGCTCCATCAGCTATGCTCCTTAGCAAATTTATCCATAAATGTAACCAAAGCTTCGATACCGTCAATAGGCATTGCGTTATATATACTCGCTCGCATACCACCCACTAAACGGTGGCCTTCTAAGGCTACTAACCCTGACTTTTCAGCTTGCTTTAAAAAAGCATCATTTAACGAGTCATCTTTTAGCCAAAACGGAACATTCATTAGTGACCGACAATGCTTAGCAACTTTATTGCTATAAAAATCCGATTTATCGATATAGTCATACAGAATCGCGGCTTTCGTTTCGTTGTGCTTTTCCATTGCTTTAACTCCACCTGTAGCCTCTAGGTGTTTAAATACTTCAGCGGCGAGATACCAAGCAAACGTAGGTGGAGTGTTATACATGCTGCCTAGCTTTGCTTCAATCGCATAATCTAGGATAGAAGGACGTGGTAAACCTTCTCTTTCGAGTAAAGCTTTTCTCACAATAACGATACATAGGCCTGAAGGACCTATATTTTTTTGTGCGCCAGCATAGATAATATCAAAATCATCAACATTGATTTCACGTGACAAAATAACCGATGACATATCTGCGACTATTGGGGCATTTGGATGTTTTGGTACATCAAAAATCTGAATGCCATCGATTGTTTCATTGGGGCAGTAGTGTATAAAAGAAGCATTACTAGGTAGCGGCCACTGCGATACGGGTTTAATATCAAAAAAACCATCTTTATCACTGCGAATATTGATACCTTCAACATTTGTAAACTTCGCACCTTCTATAGTCGCACCATTGGACCAAATACCGTTTTCGATATAGATGCCAGGTGCATCATCTAGATGCAAATTAAGCGGCACAGCAGCAAATTGACCTCGGCCACCGCCGTGCATAAACAGCACTTCAAATTCATCTGAGATATTCATTAAACGGCGTAAGCTGGCTTCACATTCTTTAACCATTGCTAAAAAAGGTGCAGAACGATGACTAACTTCCATCACCGATACACCTAAATTTTGCCAATCTAAAAACTCTTGCTGTGCTTTTTTCATTACCTCAGGTGGTAACATGGCAGGACCTGCACAAAAGTTATATACCGTCATTATTCCTCATTCCTAAACAACTTTATATTTTACCAATAAAAAAAAGCGGCCGAAGCCGCTTTTATCACTTATTCACCTTGTGAATCGTCTGTTGTATTCACCGGTGTGTCCTCAGATGCTGGTAACTCGTTACCCTCACCTTCAGGAAGTTCTTCAACTGCTATTTCTTCGATACGTTGTAAACCAACTACTTGCTCATCGTCAATAGTTCTGATCAAAATTACCCCTTGGGTATTACGACCAACCGTTGAAACTTCGCTTACACGAGTACGTACTAGTGTACCTCGATTCGAAATAAGCATAATTTCATTGTTATCTTCAACCTGAACCGCACCGACTACAGCACCGTTACGCTCACTCACTTTTATCGACACAACACCTTGTGTTGCACGGCTCTTAGCCGGGTAATCTTCTAGTGGTGTACGCTTACCATAACCATTTTCAGTTACAGTCAAGATAGCACCATCATTTTTAGGTACAATGAGCGAGACTACTTTTACGTCATCTGGCATCTTAATACCACGGACACCCGTAGCCGTACGTCCCATTGGACGAAGCGCTAACATTTCTTCACCAGTTTCAGGGTCTATTTTAACTTCACCTGTTTCTGAATCACGAAGCTTTTCGTTAAAGCGAACCACCTTACCATGATCAGTAAACAGCATAATATCGTTGCTGCCATCGGTGATATCTGCACCAATCAAGCAATCGCCTTCGTTTAAGTTGATTGCGATAATACCGCTTGCGCGTTGGCGACTGTATGCAGTTAATGGTGTTTTCTTAACAGTACCGTTCGCTGTTGCCATCAATACGAACTTATCTTCTTCATATTCACGTACTGGCAAAATTGTTGTTATGCGCTCATTTGCCTCTAGTGGCAACAAGTTAACGATAGGTTTACCACGAGCAGCTCGTGATGCCAACGGTAACTGATATACCTTTAACCAATACATTCGGCCAGCTGTTGAGAAGCACAAAATAGTATCATGGGTATTTGCAACTAACAGACGTTCGATGAAGTCTTCATCCTTCATACGCGTTGCGGCCTTGCCTTTACCACCACGACGCTGTGCTTCATAGTCGCTTAGCGGTTGATACTTCACATATCCTTCATGGGATAAAGTAACAACAACGTCTTCTTCATTAATTAGGTCTTCTAGACTGATATCATGCGCAGCGGCACTTATTTCTGTACGACGCTCATCACCATAGGTATCTTTGATGATAACCAACTCATCACGGATCACTTCCATCAAACGTTCAGGTGTTGAAAGGATATATAGTAGCTCTGCAATAAGTTCTAGAAGTTCTTGGTATTCACCTAATATTTTCTCGTGCTCTAAACCTGTAAGCTTATGTAGGCGTAAATCTAAGATTGCTTGAGCTTGTTGCTCTGACAAGTGGTATTGGCCATCACGAATACCCAGCTCTGCAGCTAACCAGTCTGGTCGTGCTACATTATCTTCGCCAGCTTTTTCAAGCATGCTCTTAACCGTGCCTAACTCCCAAGGGCGAGCAAGTAAGGCAGCCTTTGCTTCAGCAGGGCTTGGGGACTTGCGGATTAGTTCGATGATTGGGTCTATGTTTGCAAGAGCGATTGCAAGACCTTCTAAGGTATGAGCTCGATCTCGAGCTTTCCGTAAATCAAATACCGTACGACGTGTTACTACTTCGCGGCGGTGAATGATAAACGCTTCAAGCATTTCTTTTAGGTTAAAACACTTAGGTTGGTTATTATCCAACGCAACCATGTTCATACCAAATACAGTTTGCAACTGTGTTTGTGCATATAGGTTGTTTAGAATAACTTCACCAACTTCACCGCGCTTTATTTCAATAACAATACGCATACCGTCTTTATCAGACTCGTCACGTAATGCACTGATCCCTTCTACCTTTTTCTCTTTAACAAGCTCAGCTATTTTTTCGATTAAGCGCGCTTTGTTAACTTGGTATGGGATCTCGTGGACGATGATGGTTTCTTTACCCGTCTTTTCATCCACCTCGATTTCAGCGCGAGCACGAATATAAACTTTTCCGCGTCCGGTTTTGTACGCCTGCTCAATACCCTTTTTGCCATTGATGATAGCCGCTGTTGGAAAATCAGGGCCAGGTATATATTCAATTAGATCTTCGATCGTCAGATCAGGATTCTGGATCAATGCTAAACAACCATTGATCACTTCGGTTAAATTATGCGGTGGTATATTTGTTGCCATACCAACGGCAATACCAGATGAACCATTAACCAACAATGCAGGAACTTTGGTAGGCAATACATCAGGAATTTGTTCTGTGCCATCGTAGTTAGGCACATAATCAACGGTTTCTTTTTCGAGGTCAGCCAAAAGCTCATGTGAGATTTTCGCCATACGTACTTCTGTGTAACGCATCGCTGCGGCTGAATCGCCGTCTACCGAACCAAAGTTACCTTGGCCGTCTACCAGCATGTAACGTAAAGAAAATGGTTGCGCCATACGTACTATGGTGTCGTAAACCGCACTATCACCATGCGGGTGATATTTACCGATAACATCACCGACAACACGCGCCGACTTCTTATAAGGCTTATTCCAGTCATTTTTAAGTTCGTTCATGGCGAACAATACGCGACGGTGAACGGGTTTTAAGCCGTCACGTACATCTGGTAATGCACGACCAACGATTACACTCATTGCGTAGTCTAAGTACGAATTTTTGAGTTCATCTTCGATATTGACTGGTAGGATTTCATTGGCGAGATCAGTCATTTGATTCCACTTTCCTTCAGTGTCTACCTCTTTTATGTCACACTATCGCGTGGCGAAGAGGTTGAGTTATTATTAATTCTGGGTAGCCATGCTAACACACTTTTAAACAATTTACAGGCGCAAAGTTTTAGTGATTTTAATCTGACCCCTCTTATAATGCGCTCAGATTAACGAGGAAGTTTTTTATGACCGAACATCAAAATGTAGACCCACAAGAAATCGCAAAATTTGAACAAATAGCAGAGCGTTGGTGGGATACTGAAGGCGAATTTAAGCCTTTGCATGACATCAACCCACTGCGCTTAGATTTTATTAACGACAAATGCCAAGGTCTTTTTGGCAAAAATGTACTCGATGTGGGTTGTGGCGGCGGCATTCTTACTGAAAGTATGGCCAAATTAGGTGCCAATGCTCAAGGCATAGACATGGGACAAGAACCTTTAAACGTCGCTAAGCTGCACAGTTTGGAATCTGGTGTAAAGGTGGATTACCAAAAAATTCCCGTTGAAGAATTTGCAGCGCAGAACCCTGAAGCGTTCGACGTAGTGACCTGCATGGAAATGTTGGAGCATGTACCAGACCCGGCTTCTATCATCAACGCAGTTGCAGCATTAGCAAAGCCAGGAGCAAGCGTTTTCTTCTCTACTCTAAATAAGACAACAAAAGCATATTTAATGGCGATTGTTGGTGCGGAGAAAATTCTAAAGATGGTACCAGAAGGTACTCACCAGCACGATAAGTTTATTCGTCCATCCACTTTGATTACTTGGGCTGAGCAGGCTGGACTAAAAGTTAGAGCAAGTGCAGGTATCAGTTACAATCCATTGAGCAAAACTTTCACTCTCAGTGACGACGTTAGCGTGAACTACCTACTTCACTTTGAGAAATTAGCATGATTGAAGCGGTTATTTTCGATTTAGATGGCACTTTACTTAATACGTGTGATGACTTAGGTGCAGCACTTAATCATACCTTGCAATTACATGGCATGCCGTGCGTACCAAAAGAGGTATACAGCCCTGCAATTTCAAATGGCGTTCAAGCGCTGTTAGAAGTTGGCTTCAAAGACAGCCTAGAAAACCATGACCTCTCGGCTCTAAAAAAGTCAGTTCTTGATTATTATGCTAGCAATATTGCCGTGTTTAGTCATTGTTTTGAGGGAATAGGCGCGCTATTAGATGCACTTGGCAATAGGAATATCAAAGTGGGGATCATGACTAACAAGCCCACTTTTTTAACGATGCCATTACTACAACACATCGAAGAGTTAAAACATATAGAGGTTGTTGTGTGCGGTGACACGCTGGACGAAGCGAAACCTTCTCCAAAACCTCTATTGCATGTAGCTGAACAATTAGGCGTCCAGCCTAATGCTTGTTACTACGTTGGCGATGCCGCAAGAGATATTGAAGCAGCAAAAGCGGCTAACATGCACTCCGTTGCCGCATTATGGGGTTATGTACCAAGTGAAGAGGTGGCACTGAGTTGGCAAGCAGATCTGAATTTAACTAACCCAGAATCGCTAATTTCACATATATAGTGTACAAATAAATGACAAAGCACTATATCTAGTGCTTTGAACCCGGAACCACTCCAGATTGTGTAGAAAAAAATCAGTTAGAATTTTTTTTGAATTTACTAAAAAATCCGACCATCTTGGTTGATTTTTTTAAGGTGTGTTTAATGATAAATCCTCAAAGGTTAATAGCCACTAACACGAGTGATTTATCCTTAACTTATCCACAATTGTGAGTAAGTTGTTCTATTGCAAATTTAGCGTAACCCCACTATCTTGTGATCCACGGTATGCTCATCACCATATATAGTGGTGAATAGATAAACAATAAGTGTGAACCGTGCGTTTACCAAAAAACAATTCCGAAGGAATACAGGCGCAACTATGAACCAACAGTTATCTGTCAGCAAAAGAAACGGCCGCAAAGAGCCTCTTGATTTAGATAAAATCCACCGCGTAATCACTTGGGCAGCGGACGGGTTAAACAATGTTTCTGTGTCTCAAGTCGAACTCAAATCGCATATTCAGTTTTATGACGGTATTCGTACCGAAGACATTCATGAGACAATTATTAAAGCAGCTGCAGATTTAATCGACAAAGAGTCACCTGATTATCAGTACTTAGCTGCGCGCCTTGCAATTTTCCACTTGCGTAAAAAAGCATACGGTCAATTTGAGCCACCACGCCTTTATGATCACATTACTAAGCTAGTTGAGGACAAGCGTTATGACCCTCATTTGCTAGTAGATTACACTGAACAAGAACTTGATGAACTAGATAGCTATGTTGACCACAGTCGAGATTTAAACTTCAGCTACGCTGCAGTAAAACAGCTAGAAGGTAAATACTTGGTTCAAAACAGAGTTACTGGTGAAATTTACGAAAGTGCTCAGTTTCTATATATTTTAGTTGCAGCGAGTTTATTCTCTGATTATCCAAAAGAGACGCGTTTAAGCTACATAAAGCGTTTTTATGATGCTATTTCGCTGTTCAAGATCTCATTACCAACGCCAATCATGGCAGGCGTACGTACACCAACTCGCCAATTTAGCTCATGTGTATTAATAGAATGTGGCGATAGTCTTGATTCAATTAATGCAACATCGTCTGCTATCGTTAAGTACGTAAGTCAACGCGCTGGTATTGGTATTAATGCTGGTCGTATTCGTGCACTTGGCAGCCCAATCCGTAACGGAGAAGCGTATCATACGGGCTGTATTCCTTTTTATAAGCACTTTCAAACAGCTGTTAAAAGCTGTTCACAAGGTGGGGTTCGTGGCGGTGCCGCAACACTATTCTACCCACTTTGGCACTTAGAAGTTGAAAACTTACTGGTACTTAAAAACAACCGTGGTGTTGAAGAAAACCGTGTTCGTCATTTAGATTACGGCGTACAGTTTAACAAAACAATGTACTCTCGCTTAATCAAAGATGGTTACATTACCTTGTTCAGCCCTTCAGATGTGCCTGGTTTGTACGATGCATTTTTTGAAGATCAAGAAAAATTCGAATCATTATACGAACAATACGAGCAAGATGAATCTATTCGTAAAAAACGTATTAAAGCCATCGAGCTTTTCTCGATGTTTGCTCAGGAGCGCGCAAGTACTGGTCGAATTTATCTTCAAAACGTCGACCACTGTAATACGCACAGTCCGTTTGACTCTAAGGTTGCGCCAATTCGTCAATCAAACTTATGCCTTGAGATAGCGCTGCCAACTAAACCACTAAACAATGTAAATGACCCTGAAGGTGAAATTGCATTGTGTACTTTGTCAGCATTTAACTTAGGTGCGTTAAATTCGCTTGACGAGCTTGAAGAGCTTGCAGAATTAGCAGTGCGTGCACTTGATAACCTACTTGATTTCCAAGACTACCCGGTACCTGCAGCCAAAAATGCTACCATGGGGCGTCGCACACTAGGTATTGGTGTGATTAACTACGCTTACTACCTAGCTAAAAATGGCGTTAAGTATTCAGACGGAAGCGCAAATGGTTTAACACACCGCACGTTTGAAGCGATTCAGTATTACCTCATGAAAGCGTCAAACGAATTGGCTAAAGAGCGTGGTGCATGTCCGCTATTTCATGAGACTACTTATTCAAAAGGTATCATGCCAATTGATACTTATAAGCGAGACTTAGATAAAATTTGTGAAGAGCCTCTTCTTTTAGATTGGGATGGCTTACGTCAAAGCATTAAAGAGCATGGTATGCGTAACTCTACGTTATCAGCATTAATGCCTTCTGAGACATCATCACAAATCTCAAACGCGACCAACGGTATTGAGCCGCCTAGAGGCCATATTAGTGTTAAAGCAAGTAAAGATGGTATTCTTAAGCAAGTGGTTCCTGAGTACGACCGTCTGAAAGACAATTACGAGCTGCTTTGGGACATTCCATCAAATGATGGTTATCTTGGATTAGTCGGAATCATGCAAAAATTCGTCGATCAAACGATCTCTGCAAACACTAATTACGATCCAAATAAATTTGAAGGCGGTAAAGTTCCAATGAAACTACTGCTCAAAGATTTATTAACGGCATACAAATTAGGTGTTAAAACACTTTATTATCATAATACCCGAGATGGAGCCTCAGACTCACAAGATGAGCTGAAAGCCCAACCGGAAGATGATGATTGTGCAGGCGGCGCTTGTAAAATATAAGTATATGCGGGTCGATATGACCCGCTGTTTTTGGTATTGAGTGTATTAAATATGTCTTATTCTACTTTTAGCAGAAATCATAATGATCAGTTAAAAGAGCCAATGTTTTTTGGCCAAACCGTCAATGTTTCTCGTTTCGACCAACAAAAATATCCCATCTTTGAAAAATTAATTGAGAAGCAGCTTTCCTTCTTTTGGCGTCCAGAAGAAGTGGATGTCAGCAAAGATAGGTTAGACTTCCAAAGTCTTCCAGAGCACGAAAAACATATATTTTTAAGTAACCTAAAGTATCAAACGCTACTCGATAGCGTGCAAGGGCGCTCTCCTAACGTTGCACTGTTGCCTATCGTCTCTCTACCTGAATTAGAAACGTGGATTGAAACCTGGGCGTTTAGTGAAACTATTCATAGCCGCTCGTATACACACATCATCCGCAACGTGACTCAATCACCTGAGTTAATCTTTGACGATATCGTTACCAACGAGCGTATCAATAAACGTGCTGACGCGGTTACTCGCTATTACGATGAATTAATCGAAAAAATATCCTTATATAACCTTCATGGCGAAGGCAAGCATGAAATAAACGGTGAAACGGTTGTTATCAATCTGTTTGAACTGAAAAAGCTACTTTATCTTTGCGTAATGTCTGTCAATATTCTTGAAGCTATTCGTTTTTATGTTAGCTTTGCATGCTCTTTTGCGTTTGCTGAGCGCGAATTAATGGAAGGTAACGCTAAGATCATTAAGTTGATTGCTCGTGACGAAGCTCTGCACTTGTCAGGTACTCAGCACATGCTCAACATAATGCAAGATGGTAAAGATGATCCCGAGATGGCGATCGTTGCGGCTCAATGTCAAGAGCAAGCAATTGCTATGTTTGTTGAAGCTGCAGAGCAAGAAAAAGAGTGGGCAGAATACCTATTCAAAGATGGCTCGATGATTGGTTTAAACAAAGATATTTTGTGTCAGTATGTTGAGTATATCACCAATGTCCGCATGAAAGCTGTTGGCTTGCCAGCTCAGTTTGAAAATAAGACCAACCCTATTCCTTGGATTAATGCTTGGTTGGTCTCTGACAACGTGCAAGTTGCACCTCAAGAAGCAGAGATCAGCTCATACCTTGTGGGTCAAATAGACTCTGAAGTTGACGCGTCTGAGTTTGGTGACTTTGATTTGTAATGAGTGACAATCCCTGTCATAAAATTACAATGGATAGCCATGATGAGCCGCTTGAATTTGCGGCTCAATCCCCTTCTCTTCTCGATACATTAGAACAAGCAAATATAGAAGTTGCCTATCAATGTAGAGAAGGGTTTTGTGGTGCATGTCGTGCTAAATTAGATGAAGGTGAAGTGAGTTATAATCAAGAGCCACTGGCTTTTGTTCGTGATGGCGAAATTCTATTATGCTGTACTAAACCGCTGACTGATATTAAATTGACCTTACTATAGCGCACTGCGACATTAAAATATGTGGCAATATCCATATTGCGAAATAATTATATTTTTTCTATCTCTAGCTTTTTAAATAACATGTTTGATAACCCACCTGACCCTTTTAATATGTATTATTAAGAGTCATTTAGCAATATTAATTGTATAGTCATTCCACTTCAGCCCTTCTTAAAGTAACACTTTTGTTCTTACGTTATTCAATTGCAGTACGGTATATAAGTACACTTTAGAATAACCACAGACATAACTAGTCGAAAATAAAAAACACTTTTGTATTATAATACCTCATTAAATAATCGTGATGAACATTTACATGTACAAATGTGTAGTTTATAAATTTAACACCTATATGCTAGCTGAGTTGTCATATTCTAAGCGAATTACTCCCCTGTATTGAGTATTACGTAATTTAGTACGTAAAAAACAATTCGACTCCCAAAGCGCTTCGCTGTAATATTTCGTAGATGCAAATTTTTAGTGCAGATAGGGAGCTTCGTTCATGCAAGAGCAAATAATATTATCATCGTCGGCAATTAATCAGGTCGGCGCGGCCAAATGTGATGGTACACTTTCAATCACAACTCAACATTTAGAGTTCAAACCGCTTAATACACAATTAAGCCTAGGTTCTATTAAACTAGATCGTAACGAAATAGAGTCTGCAGAGCCCTGTATAGGAACGGGCGGAGGCATTATCCCAATCTCAGCTGACGCAATAAAAATAACGCTTAAGAATAAAAAGCAATATGAGTTTATACTTACAAATAAAGAAGTATGGCTGCAACAGCTTAATAACTAATGCCTTACTTTTAGGGGGCTTTTGTGATTAGTGACGTTTTAAACTTTTGGTTTAAAGAAATTGATGTCAAGCTTTGGTGGAAAAAAGATCCTAATTTTGATGAACTTATCAAAAAGCGCTTTGGCACACTACACCAAAGTGCAGCGCGATGTGAGCTTTACCATTGGCGCACAACCCCTCAAGGAAGCTTGGCTGAAATCATAATACTTGACCAGTTTTCTAGAAATATATACCGAGACACACCAAAAGCGTTTGAGAACGATTCACTTGCCTTAACATTGGCCCAGTTTGCTATCGCTCAAGGTCAAAACACTATGCTGCCTAAGAATAGAAGAAGCTTTATGTATCTTCCATATATGCATAGCGAATCACAAGCTATTCATACTCAAGCCGTTGAGCTATATAAAGCTTTAGGTAACGAAGATAATTTAAGTTTTGAGCTCAAGCACAAAGCCATTATCGATCGGTTTGGGCGATATCCTCATCGCAATGCTATTTTAGGTCGAACATCAACCTCTGCAGAGCTTGAATTTTTAAAACAACCTAATTCAGGCTTTTAAGTTCAAACAACGCACAATGATGTTAACTCGGTATACTCTTTTTAGCGACTTTTCAAACAGCTGATAAGTTCCGTTTCATTGGTACAAATGTGACCGATAATGTGTCTGTCACAGGGTACTCTATGGCCTCTTCGGCAACAAAGCCATGACGTTCATATAACTTCACTCCAGGTAGTGTTGCCATTAATTCTAAAGATTGGAAACCTTTAGCTCTGGCTTCTTTTTCGCATTCTTGCATTAGCACAGAACCAAGTCCTTGGCGCGCATAACTGGGTTTTACAAAAAATGCTCGAATTTTTGCAGCATCTATATCGGGATTAAGTTCTTTTGGTGATCTGTTTGGCTCTCTATCACTACCAAATAATGTGCTACGAAAACTCCATCCTCCGCATGCAATGAGAAGCTTATCATCTTCTATTACAAAATAGCTCTGATCTTTAATAAGTTGTGAGTCTACACCTAACGCCGCTTGCAGTGCACCTTCAATTTGCTCTTTAGAATAATCCTCTGACGAGAGTTTTCTCGCAGATTCGGCTATTAACATTTCTATTTGAGCAATATCGCTTAAGGTTGCTATTCTTATTCTATATTTCATATATTAAACCGCCCTTACTATATAAAAAGTCAGTTTTAAATTAACTTATCAATCAATAACAGTAAATGACTATTTAAATTTATAGTTATAAAAAAACTCTGATATTTCCTTGGTTATGAAACCCCATATTCGTATATTAATAACACAAAAAAGCCCAGCTATAGCTGGGCTTAAATTTTAAATAATGTTGGCCTATTATTTTGTATAAGCGCGAGGAAGTTTAGAGTCCGTTGTATAACGTTCACGAAGCATGTCGTGACGAGACTCAGTGCTCACCTGTTCACCATTGATCCACACTTTTTCTATATGAGTACTTAACTCAAATGGATCGGCGCTCCAAAGGACTAGATCAGCACGTTGGCCGACCGCGATTTTACCACCATCAATTTCGAATGCTTCAGCAACATTGCTGGTAACAGCTTTAATAGCACTATCAAAACTCATCCCATTTGATACGGCAATACCCGCATCATAGCGAAGTTGATAAACATTATGACTGCCATCGCCGAACACTGATAGCAACACCTTAACACCCGCCTTTTCTAACTTACCAGCATTTTCCAAACTGGCATGTATTGCATCAAAATCAGTCGGAAGATTCGATACGCCACTCACTATCACAGGGATCTCAGCTTGTGCGAGCTTATCGGCAACTAGCACCGCATCAGATCCACCACGAATGATTACGTCTAAAGAAAACTGTTGTTTCAGCTTGATCACCTGCACGATATCAGCAGCACGATTAACATCAATAACTAACGGCATTTTCGCTTCTAGCAATTGCGTTAATACACGCTCTTCACCAGACGGCTTGTCTTCTTCTTTGTCGTCTTTTTTATCTTTTTGCTTTTTAAGCTTAACTTGCTGACCTTCAAGCTTTTCAATTAGCTGCTGAAAAGACAACGCTCGTGACCCTTTACTTTTAGCACCTAAGTCAATTACTAACGCTGTATGTTTATCAGTGACACTATCAAAACCGCCGCTTAAGTCAGCTGTAAATGCAAGCCCTGAGTAAACACCATCATAATTAATAGGTGATACTACATTTTGTGTGATCCCGCCTTTTCGTGCATAGGCAATCAAAGAGGAGCGTGGATTAAATGCATAACTAGGGTCAAAATCTAGTCCAGCTTTTTCGTCTGATGCATCACGCGAACGTGCCACAGCCCCTACTTCAACAAGGCCTAATTGGTTCATTGAGCCAATGAAACCAGGGGTTAAAACCATTCCTTCACCACTTACAGTTACGTCTGCGTCAACGCTCTGTGGATTTATAGCTTTGATTTTTCCATCTTCAATTACAACTGTTGCATTATTTAAGGTTCCCTGCTCTGTTGCAGTATGAACCGTTGCGCCTGTAATAGCCGTAATTTGTGCAAAGGCAGCTGAACTTGAAAGCAGCGCACCAGTGATAATAGATAACTTTAATTTAGTCATTGTGTGCGCTCCTTATTTTTGACCTAGCATGAAATCGCTAACTGCTTGATACTTTTCATCGTTACGGTCATATACTTTTGCACCGTCGATATATACATGCTCGGCTTTAGCGTACACGCTAAATGGGCTTTGGTTCCAAATAACGACATCAGCTTGTTTACCCGCCTCAATTGACCCTGTTTTGTCTGCAATACCCAAAGACTTAGCAGCATTATAGGTTATCCATTGGATCGCATGCTCTTCAGATATATCAAAGCCTTTTTGATTTGCGTTGTACATCACCTTACCAGCTTCTTGATTCAGGCGCTGAATCGTAGTGTCTGAGTCAGAGTGAATGATTGCACATGAGTTTTTAACGGCATCAACGATGGCTACATTTTCATGAACCATGTCATAGGCTTCCATTTTAAAGCCCCACCAATCTGGCCAAAGAGCCGCACAGTTTCCATTTTCGGCCAATAAGTCAGCCACTTTATATGCTTCAATACCATGGTGGAATGTTCCAGAGTGATAATTAAACTCTTTACCTAGGTCAATCATCATGGCCATTTCTTCGGCTTTATAACAATGGTTATGGATTAATATTTCACCGTCAAGCACACCACGTAACGTATCTAGTTTAATATCACGCTTTGGTGCATCAGGGTTCATACCTGCTGCATATTCTTGCTCATAGCGCTCCCAAGCTCGCTTGTACTCAGAGGCTTCTATCCAAGCTTCACGATAACCCGCCATATTACCCATACGAGTATAAGGCGCGACGCCTTTACTTCCGTATACACGTTTAGGGTTTTCACCACAAGCCATCTTCAAACCATATGGTGCCTCAGGAAATTTCATCGCTTGCATGGTGTGTGCAGGAACATTTTTCAATGTCACACTACGACCGCCAAACAGGTTTGCCGAGCCGGGTAAAATCTGTAACGTAGTAATACCGCCTTCACGTGCACGGTTAAAACCTGGATCCTGTGGCCATACAGAGTGTTCAACCCACACTTGCGATGTATTGGGGTTTACCATTTCATTACCATCAGAATGAGATTCTACTGATGGGCTAGGATAAGCACCTAAATGTGAGTGCACATCGATAATACCAGGCGTTACCCATTTACCTTTTGCATCAACAGTGGTTTGTGCTTCTACGTTCAAATCAACACCAACTTGACTGATTTTACCATCTACTAGGTATACATCAGCGTTATCTATACGCTCACCCGTACCTGTTAATACCGTAGCGTTGGTAATCAGTGTTGTGTTCGAAGGTAATGGTTGATAAGTACTAGGATAAGGATTCTTTTCAATCGTCACTTTTTCTTTTTGCGGACCAGTATCTTGACAGCCCGCGAGCGCTGCACTCAATGCTAGCACCAAAATGGAAGGAGCAAATTTTTGCATTGTTTTATCTCTATTTGTTTTTATTTCTCAATAACTGTAGCGAAACTCAAGTGAAAATGCGAAACAAATACCTCCAAACGCATTTATTCGCGATGAATTTCTTATTTTACAATTCACTTTAAAACTTAACGAGCAATATAGTCTTGATATAGCTTAGCAAGCGCAGCGTCTATGTCTAACTTTGCATCTCGTTTCATTAGTTGCTCGGTAGCTCTGGCAACAAAATCTGAGTTTTGCTTGTGCTGCTTGGCAAAGCCCTGAATTTTAGTTTTGGCGGCGTCAAGAGTCTGAGGCATACTATACCTATGCTTGTATTGACTTAATGCTTTGTCAAAATCACCATCACATTCTTTGACCAACAAATCGTAAAACTTGCTTTTATTCACACCACAATTTTCGAAACAATATGCCATAGCCGCATCAAAACTAGGAAACTCATGCTCTGCTACAATAAAGCTCTGCTTAGCGTGTGGTTTGTCAAACTCAGCTTCGTCACTTTCTAACAAAAATGGGATAAACTCTAAACGCTGTGCGGCCTCCTTTCCAAGTGCCATGCCTGCACTAATGCTATGCGCAAACTCTGGGCTCATTTCATCAAGCTCTGATTCATGCCACATATAATGTACTTTCAGCGCTTTTGCATATTTGTTAGAAAGTTTAGCCTTTAACTTTTTAACCCGCGCGTCTAAGCTCAATACCCGCTCATTATGTAACAATGCAAAACACTCATAGCACGATGGAACAGTGATAAAATCGGCTTGCTCGTCAAACTCAAGGACAAGCTCTGCATGCTCTAGTGGTGGGCAAAAGTCTACATCTGTAGCTTCACAGCCACAGTAATAGCAAAGTTTTGCATGCTCAACTTGTTTGGCTATGCCTTGCTTATAATATTTTTTTAGCGTCGCTTTGTAAGTTTTCATTACACTCTCATCATTTGGTAACTAAAAACCATTTATTTGAAAACCAGCATTTACACTCATGAAAACGAAATGTAAAAGTAAAAAAAATCATAAAATAAAAAACTAAAGTTGTGTCTAAATACACATATATTTTCGTTATTAATCAGTGCATTAAATATTATCAGTTACATCCAAATACTTGCTTACATTCTCACATCATTGCTTTACAGCATCTTTCACTGAGTCAGTCATAATTAACTCGAACCCAAACTAAACCCGTGGAGAAACATCATGAAAAAGCTAACTACTTTTTGTGCATCAGCAACACTTTTAGCTGGCCTGTTGGCTGGTACAGCAAATGCAGAACAATTTGTTGCAGCAGACAACACTATCGAAACTGAGTTATGCATGGCCATTACAGAAAATGATTCATTCAATTTACGCAAAACAATGAAAGCGCACCGTATTGGACTAAGAGTTATGCAAAATGAACTGACTTGTAACAACATGTCTGCTGATAAATTTATTGCTGTACATGGCTTTGACAACTCTGCGCATTCACTCAATGTCGATTTGAACACCGAAACGCACATTAAAGACCTAAGTGCCCGCCACGAAATAGGTAAAACAATCGTTGTGTCAGGCTCTTAAGTTATGAAAAAACAATATTCGATATAGTACGCAATATATTTTTGCGTACTATATTCTTTTAACCTATCAAGTGGGCAATTAAACCAAACAGTCCACCAAAAACTCCCCCCCATACAACTAACCACCCTAAGTGCGCGCGGATCATGTTTTGTACAATTTCTTTAACCATATCTGGGGTCAATTCTTCAAGCCTGTGCTCAACTGCATTTTCAATCGTTGTAAACACCATTTCGGCACTATGCCCACTGCTTAATTCATCGCTCATTAGCTGCTTAAACTTTTCTTCTTCTGTTATATCTATCAGTGCATCTTGCATCTTTTCAACAAACGACTCTTTCATTGGTTGTAACGCTTCATTACCGCCAAACATCGCTAGCATAGGGCCAAATTGCGATGTTTCTATCACTTGTAGCAATTTGTCAAATGCGGGGCTTAAGTCTACTTTTTTAATTACTGGCGTTAAGTCCATAGAGTTTTGCTGTTTTTCAAGCAACATTGACACTTTTTCTTGACTAAAAAACTCTTCCAAAATTAATACACTGATTGATTCTTTAAACTGCTTGAACTTGAGTTTTATAACGCCTGAACCATATAAAAATGGCACTTTTTCAAACAACATATGAATCGCCAGTAAATTTGTCATTGCACCTGATAACGCGAATATGCCGATAGAAAAGACTATTGGCAATTGCATAAAATAGCCAATAAGGACAGCTAATAGCGCCAATGTATTAGTAACATAGCTTTTATTCACTACAACCTCCTGATTTACAAACCGATGCATTCTATACACTATTTTCGACAAAATATAGCGCTGATAAAAGCCATCTATATTAGGTTTTAAGCAAAAAACCACTTTTGTCCTCCCTCAATGCCATTGATCCGCTATATTTAAACTTCAAGGCGGTCTATTTGTTTAAGGTGACCCTAATGTGGAATGTCGTTAATCAACAAATATCTGAAGTATTACATCAGCCCTTTGTTGTAACACACAAAGAACAGCTTAGAAGTTGTGACAATGAGAAGCACTTTCATATTACCAATGGTGAACAGCACTACTTGGTTAAAGTAGATATATTAAGCGCACTTGAACGTTTTGAGGCTGAAGCCAAAGCCAGAGACTTACTCATTAGAGACAGTGATTTTTTAGTTGCTGATACCATAACCATTGGTACCACAATTGAATTCAGCTTTATTGTACTAGAGATGCTCCCCAGAGCCCAAACTCAAGAAAACTGGCATGATTGCGCACTACAATTGGCAAAGATGCATAACCGCTTTGAACAGGAAATGTTTGGTCTAGAGGAAGATAGCTATATGCATCGGCTAGTTCAACCTAATCAATGGCATCGCAAGTGGGAAACGTTTTTCGCTGAGGAGCGAATAGGCTGGCAGCTTCAGCTGCTAAAAGAAAAAGGAGTCGAATTAGTCAATATCGATGACTTTGTGATAACCATTAAGTCCCTGCTTGCCCACAACACTAAACCTTCTCTTTTACATGGCCATTTTTGGAAAGGCAATATCTTTTTCAGCGAAGGAAAAACATGCTTAGACAATCCTGCTTGTTATTATGGCGATAGAGAAGTTGATATCGCAATGAGTGAACTTTTCGCTCCCCTCCCAAAAGAGTTTTATAGTGCTTATAACAAACAATTTGCGCTGCAACCAGGCTATGATATTCGCAAATCTGTTTACCAATTATATCCACTACTTTTGCACGCAAATTTATACGCGGGTGACTATCTCAACCAAGCACAGAAAAGAGTGAACGAGATCTTAAAATAGCCGCAATAAAGCGCCCACAATTGCATTTAATGCTATAATTAAGCAAGTGCAATGGCTATAGGCAATCGCCTGTTTGGAGAGCTGAATGAAAGCGCTGTATGATCAAAGAATAACATGCCCACACTGTGGTCATCACGTTTACGTAAGCCTTGACGCAAGTGATGGCGATCAAGACTTTTATGAAGATTGTGCAGCATGTTGTAACCCAATTCACTGCAACATGCATATCGATCAATCTAACAATAAACTTGAGTTACACATTGACAGTGACGATGAACAAGTTTTTTAACGCACAAGCTTTGTCGTGTTACTAGAACGTGTTGGTCTTTGTTATGAGTTTTTGCAGCAGTCATTCGGGTATTTTGACAAGGCAGAGCCTGCTCCGCATAGTTATTCTACGTACGCAAGGTAATAACGTAGAGCAATGCCCGAATGGCACTGCCTAAAGGCTCAAAGTAAAGTTCATACCTAAAATACTAACACACCCTAGGCAACGCTTCTTGTTATCAATTTAAATCACTTAGCCGGTTTTGTTTACGTAAGTAGTTTTCTACTGTATTTACAATCGTATAGGTTTGTTGATCAACCTCAATATTAACAAAATCACCATTGCGTACACGGCCTATGTTAGTAATGTTTAATGTTTCTGGTATTAGATGCAACCAAAAACCATGTTCATCAATTTCTCCGACCGTTAGGCTCGCCCCGTTCACACAGATGAATCCTTTATATAAGATAAATTTAAGCCACTGAGACGGCACCCTGAGATAGATTTTACAGTTATCTTCTTCATTAACAACGTGCTGCGCTTGAGCTGTACAGTGAATGTGGCCAGATACGATATGCCCACCCAATTCAGTGCCAAACGTAACCGAGCGTTCGTAATTAACCTGTGCCCCTCTAGACAACTCACTTAGATTTGTCAGCTTCAACGTTTCGTCAATTACATCAAAATAGACTTGGCCAACTACATCATGTGGATTCAACTCATACGCAGCGACCGTTAAACAACAGCCATTTATCGCGATACTAGCGCCAATGTTTAAGTGGGTTAAGTACTCTGTTCCAACTGATACGCCTAACCTTAATACACCATCTCTATGGTTTGCACTTATTACTGTTGCTTGCGTTTGCACAATACCAGTAAACATACTTACCCTTGCCGAACAAAAATTTTTCACATGATACAGGATAAATTACACCGCCTGAAGCTGGCATAGCAGGAACATACAGATAATTTTCCTACATTCACCGTCTTTACTCGCAAAGACTTACAACTAGAGGTTACAATTAGATTTTTAGCTGGCGATCACATGAAGTTTAGTTACTGGGAAGGCAAGCGTCTTTTGCAACTTGCTACTCCCGTTTTTTTCGCTCAAATTACCTTAGTTTTAATGTCAGTTGTTGACACCATGATGGCCGGCCAAGTCAGTGCCAATGACCTTGCAGCACTTTCAATTGCAACTGGTATTTGGAATCCGCTGATCTTTTCTTTACAAGGCATTTTGCTAGCAATAACGGGCATTGTCGCACATTGTCACGGTGCAAAAGATTTAACAAGTATCAAATCGCACTTTCAACAAGGTATGTATTTGGCCTTGATATTAGCTGCTATCAGCTTATTGCTCGCTCAATTAACACCTTTGGTTTTTTCAAGACTAGGCACCAGTACACAAATAACTGATTTATCGCAGCAATATATTGATTTTGTAAAATGGGGAGTGCTGGGCTTTTTAGTCTTTTCAATCTATCGGAATGTGACCGAGGGAGTCGGCTTAACTAAACCCGCATTTTATATCAGCCTAATTGGTCTTGCCGTAAACGTTGTGGCTAACTACATCTTTATCTACGGAAAGTTAGGCATGCCAGCTTATGGCAGTGCTGGGTGTGGGTTGGCAACCACATTGGTTTTTTGGGCAATGGCCCTAGCCCAGTGGTTATACTGCAAGCGTAGCGAGACCATGCGAGCGTTGTTTTTGTTATCGTCGTTTGCCAAGCCAAATTTATCAGCAATCTGCTACATCGCCAAATTAGGGCTGCCGATTTGCTTAGCCACATTATTTGAAGTCACCTTATTTGCCTGCATTCCGCTATTTATCGCCGATTTAGGAGCGGTTGCAGTATCTGGACACCAAATAGCAGCAAGCGTAACAACCGTTTTGTTTATGATGCCTTTAAGTCTTTCAATGGCAATCGCCATCCGAATTGGTAACCTATCAGGCCAACAAGCAAATAAGCAGCTTAAAACAGCGATATTTACCAGTTTTTGTCTAGCTACATTCATAGCTTTATTTGTTGCTTTACTAACCTTTATTGGCCGAAATAGTATCGTTTGGCTGTACACTAATAACGAGCAGGTAGCGCTACTTGCGTCAGGTATAATTGTGCTAGCGTGTATTTATCAGCTTCCAGATGCACTTCAGGTAGCGGCTAACGGTGTACTAAGAGGGTTAAAGTACACGAAACCTATTTCGTATATTACGTTTGTTTCATATTGGGTTATAGGCTTCTCACTAGGCTACATTTTAGCCAAGACAGACCTAATAGCCCCTGCCATGGGTCCAAAAGGGTTTTGGATAGGTATTATCGTTGGCTTAAGTGCAGCTGCGGTAATGTTACTTTTAAGTGTGAGGTCTCGACTTGCGTCTATCTTATCTCGTTGTTAGTTGCTTTGTTTTGCTTACGGGTTGTACACCTGCTCCAAGTGACATCTATGAAGAGTATCAACGGCGTTTAGAAAACGTTACGCTTAAAAATGGCATTTTAGATAATGCACTTACGCCACTTAAATTCAAACATGTAAAAAAGCCAAAGTCGCAAGTTACACTCTCAGTTTTGGAGTTAACGCGCTTGGATCACTGTGCGCTGATGAACATCATCGCTGCCAATAATAATCAGCTTGGCAAAGTACGAGTACCAAGCGAGCAATTAAAATATGCGATTAACTTTATAGTTCACGCGCAGCACTGCTTGAACCATCCCGAAACAATCGATGACACTGTAAAAGCAAAATTGGCAACTGCGCTCGAGGAGAAAAAAAGCCAGCTCACTAAATATTTTGAGCAAATGGTTTTTAATGAACGTGAGCTATCTAAAATGTTACTATTAACCAGTCAAGAAATTGCTTTGGAAGATCATCAAGACCCCCTAACTAAAGCATTAGAAGCATTAACGACGCTTACTCATCTATACACAAAAATAGCCTTATCGGAGCCCGATTACAGCCAGCTGGAAGACCCTCAACTCATCACGGATGCATTGGCTACACTTAATAAAAACAACTCTGTATCTCGGCTCATTACATCGGCAAGAAAACAAATTTCATCAAATAATCTAACGACCCAATGGCTAAATACCATAGAGCCTTCAAAAACGTTTTGTCAGCAAAATAAGAATAAGAAAAAAGCTCAGATTCTCAGCAACATATTTAACAAGTTTTATCTATCTCAATTGCAAGGTTACCAATCAAAGCTCACCAATATGCTGCGAGAAGTTTCTCCGTTGCTTTTTGTTTTATGGCGCTCCGAGCCACAATTAAGTCGCCGATTTAATGTTGAATCTAGCGACTCTTACTATCAGCAACTAAAACACAGTGCAGTACAGCACGTCACGTGGTGGCAAAAATTTTATAAAACGTGCAAAATCCAGCCTTAATGAGCAAAAAAACTGCAAACAAACAAAAATTTAGCAAACTGGCTTGATCCAACTTGCAAGTCGCTATATATTAGCCGCCGTTGCTTTGCAACACAGTACGACCGTAGCTCAGTTGGTTAGAGCACCACCTTGACATGGTGGGGGTCGGTGGTTCGAATCCACTCGGTCGTACCAATTTAGTTCATACCAAATTATAATACAACCGTAGCTCAGTTGGTTAGAGCACTACCTTGACATGGTAGGGGTCGGTGGTTCGAATCCACTCGGTTGTACCATCTTATAAAATCCTTTCTTTTCGTTGCAGTATTTAAACGTTTGTTATATAGCTTATCAAAGCAAATTATCTGCAAAAAATTATACCCACACCTCGTTAATAGCGATGAGCGCTTTCTAATACGAAATTTGATTACTAAGTAAATGGGTAGACAATGACGGCTTTATCTAAGCTTTGTCAAATCAAAAAACTAGACTTATTTACAGTCATCGCCACCCGATATAATAGATTACTTACTGAGCATTAAACTGTAATCTCCTGATCCCGAATATGAGTAAACAGTGATTCGGTAATATCCATTACTGGCTTGATAAGTTATGGCCTCATTTGAAGTTGGTGATTCGGAAACAGCGGCTTGAACCCAGCGCCCTCCTTGCCAAACTTCAAGTTTCAAATCAAAGTCAGCGTTACTTGGGCCTTCTAAGGTCATATCAAGCGTACCACCTGCATATTGAAACCAAGTACCGTTGGGTACAATTGCCTGCTGCTTATCTGCCAAATAGCCTGTATAAACGTCTCCTTTAGGTGGTGTGACACCCCCACCTATTTTAAACGACATGGTTTGTGCAGCATCACTAATTTCACTCACAGCTAAACCTGAGCTACTGCCATTCCACCATAGTGAGTTTGTTCCTTTTGAACTCAAAGCATTAGGTAATGACGCTGAAAACTCACCAGCAACGTCATATAAATCCGTAGAGTCACCTCTGTTTGATTTGTTTTCAGGGTCTCTATTACCATCAGCATGCTCCATTTGAATGTATGGATACCACTCATTAGAGTTATTACCAGCACTATCCACATGCCAAATGGCTAGGCCTTGATCAAGTTGCTCAGAGTTTTGGCCCGAACGATGAATCGCTTCAATATAAAATGCTTCATTACGGTTGCTCGGGTTCGTCCATTTATAAGATGTATTAGAGCCAGATGTGTGTGTTAACGTACCGCTAGGGGCATTACTATTGATTGCAGGGTTGAGCTCTGTCACCGTGTCCCACCCTGCCAAGTTTCTAAAGTGCGCCACAGGCGGTGTCGGCTTGAAACGATTAGTTTCGCCAATCGCACCATAACCCATAACACCAAAGCTAGCGACAGATCCTTCAGAGCTACCATCGTAATCATATAAATCAGGCCAGTTCGTTACCAAATGACCAGATTCATGCACAAATGTACCAATTGCTAGGCTATTACGCATATCCGTAATTTGATAACGATCGGTGCAAACACCATCAGCACAGAATCTTGGGCTAAGTGCAGCCATATGAGGCCATAGACCCTTTGACCAACTGCTGTCTGAATTGCCCGCATAAAAAATATTTAAGCCTTTGATCTGGCGACTACCATTTACAGAGAGCGTAGAAAAGTCAAACCCTTGAGTATATTCGAGCCAGTTGAGCGCTTCTTTAATTAACTCTTGCGAGCGCACGGTTGAACTGTATCTGTCGTCCGTATAATAAGATTTGTTCTTTTTGGCGGTATAGTACGCCGTTACCGTATTAGTATAGTCAAGTTTGCCACCAGAGACGCTTCTAAAGTAACCTCTTACTGATTGGGCATTACCAAATTCAGTATAGTTTAAGTCATTTAAAAACGACTCCACTTGCGATTTGCTAATGGTCCCACGAAAATCAGGAAAATCGATGATGATTGTTAGCCCTTTAATTTGCCCCGTGCTTTGCGTATCCACTTCACTGATGGTGCTTAACATACCATTAGCTTTAGTATGGGATTGCTCACCAAACATTCTCTGTTGAGCTTGCTCTACTTTCTTTTGTATTGCTGTGCGACTCAGTGTAAAAGCAGCGTCTTTTATTACATTGCCTTGTACCGCTTTATTACTTACTAACACGCCTGTTGATATCAAATCTTGACCATCACTAGATACCTTAGCGTAAGTAAGACCGTTTTTCTTTTCATCAAAAATCACTAAACGACCGTCTTGAGTGCGTTGCAATGCAAAATAATCGTTACCTTCTAGGCTAATACTGACAACTTCACCATTTGGTTGCGTATATTCGTACTGGTGGTTTTTGTAAGGAATGGCGGCTTGAGTTAAGCAAGTGAAGATGGCCAAAGGCGCAATCGCGAATTTTTTAAACCTATACATGTTGTGTTCCTATTACGGATTAATGGAAACACATTATTAACATCAAAAATACATATATTCAACACTCCAGAGAATGCAAACTGACTATTTTTAGAACGCTTTGTTCCTATATATAACACTTCTATACAGTTTTTAGTAATAGCACCCAATAATTGGATTCTATTTTAAACACTCGCTGAATTTGGTTTACCCATATATTTGCAACAAAAAAGGCCGTACAAGACGGCCTTTGATTTAAGGTTAATTAATTATTTTGGCGTAGCAGCTACATTTAGTGTAATGCCGCTAGATGCTCTGTAACCGTAGATATCGATGTACCAAGTACCAGCTTGCGGGTTTTGCATCGCACAAGACTCATTGTTGCTGCTGCTCTCTGACTTACAATCGTAACTAGAGGTTGTAGATTGTGCGCCACGTGTTACAAATAAGTCCGCATCGCCCGTACCACCTGATGTAGTTACATTCAGATCTGAGTAACCATCCGCTAGGTCTAGTGTGAAGCGAGTCCAGCCACGACGAGCAACACTGATACCAGTTTCAGTTACGTCAATTGGTTGCGTACCTGGATTTGTAGTACCACCGTCTGTGTAGCTCGCAACAAGAGATACACCTGAGAATGCGCTGTAGCCTTTCACCATAACTTGGTAAGTACCACCAGACTTAGTTAGGTTACAACTTTCATTGTTACCGCCTGCGTATGGACGACATTCAAAGTTTGAGTCACTTGGCTTAGAGCCAAACTGAACATAAAGGTCTGCATCGCCTGTACCACCGCTCATGTTAACTTTAACATCAGTAGCGCCTGCAGGTACTTCAAAAGTGAAAAGTAATTCTTCAGCTTTAGCACCAGAAAGATTTGACTTAGCAACACCGTTTTCTAATTCGTTACTAACTGGCGGCTCAACTGGACCACCTGTACCGTCACAACCTTTCTCAGTGATGAAGTCAATTGCATCTTTAGTTTGAACTAAACCATAACCAAATTTAACGTCACGACCTGTTGCACCTAGATCTTGTGCTGTAGCAGTTAGAACTGCACGGATTTGTGAAGCTGTACAACTTGGGTGGTGGCTCCATACTAGTGCTGCAACACCAGCTACGTGTGGTGATGCCATTGAAGTACCGCTCATTAAGCCATAGTTGCTAGGGTCTAAATTAACAGACGCTGTCATGCCAATGTTGTTTAACATATCCGCACCAGCAGTATCGCTAACTGTTACAGCTGGGATAGAAGTTGCGTTAGTATCACCTAATGTGCCGCCGAAAGAACCAGCTGCATTGTTATAAATAATCGCACCAACACCACCACTGTCTTCACAGTTTTTAACTTTGTCATGGAAAGAAATGTTACCACGTTGAATCAAACATACTTTGCCATTTGCACCTGAGTCAACTGACTCACCTGTTGCAAAGTTGTACAACGGCGCATTTGCATTACCTTGGTTTTCCATGCCGTTAGCGTCATAAGACTGACCAGCAACAGATAGAGAAACAATAGTACCTAAACCTTCAGGGTATGATGAATTAACATCAACACCTGGTGCTGCAATTTCTACTTGGCTGTTCTTTTGCGAGAAATCGGCCAATTCTTTATTGCTGTCGATTGCAGCAACTGACATAACTGAGTCATATGATGCAGGGTAGCTTTCAACGTCAGTGGTGTTAGTTGGAACACCGTCGTTACCTGCCGCTGCAATAAGTAACATACCTGCATCAGCTGCAGCTTGGATACCATTGCGCTCAGTTACACTTGAACCTTCACCACCTAAACTCATGTTTACAACATCAGAACCCGCTGCTTTACACTTGTTGATTGCATCAACTAACTCTGAAGAGTATCCCCAACCATCAGCATTGAATACTTTGATGATGTGCATTGAAGGATCTGTACCAATTACACCGCGTACACCAATACCATTATTAAGTGCCGCTATTGTACCCGCAACGTGTGTGCCGTGAGGTCCACCGTGCTCATACCAGTTACCAGTGCCAGAATCATTCGTACCAGAAATTGTGTCGCCACGAGCGCCCATATCTTCATGCGGAAGATCTAAGCCTGAGTCGATAACACAGATTTTTTTACCGCCGTTTGCAGCTGATGCTACTGAGTCATCAACCAAATCAGCTTGTACCATTGAGATACCGTAAGGCTGAGTTTGTGACATCAAACGACGTGGCAAATCTTCTTCTACGTATTCAACTAGGTTGTCATTACGCAGTGCCATTAGTTGTGTATCGCTTAATTGCGCTACAACTGCATTCAAGCTTGCTTTAAACTGTGCATTTTGAACACCTAAAGTAGCCATACGGTTAGCTGCCATTTGCGGCATGTTAGCCGAGTCTTGCATAGCTACACCCATCATCGCCATTTCGTTATCTTTGTATTTTACAATATAACGTTTTGGTAACGGAGATTCTGATTTCTCAGCAACTTGTTTTAAAGGAGATGCCTGTAATGATGCAGATACCGCAAGTGATAGCAGCGTAGTTGCAAAAATTGCTTTATTAGTTGTTACTTTCTTCATTGGAATAATCCATGCTTGTTATTATTTTCGTAATGAAATGTATCAAAAAACAAAATAATTAACACAACAAGTTACACGACATTGTAAAGAATTGTTAATGACACTGTCATAAAACAAATTAATTCACTAATAAAACAACAATTTAAAATGTACAGATTTTTTACAAAGACACTAGAACAAATACTCTTTCATGTTAAAACACGATCAATTAGTACCTTTTTCATTAACACTCAGTACCTGAAAAAGTTAACTCTATAACGAAAATCGGTGACTTTATAATGAGAAGAGGCAAGTAAAAAAGTAAAATATTTAGCTTTTACTTTAATAGTCAACTCAGTGTTCCTTTGCGCCAACGCCTTAAAAAGTTTTTACCATGGCGAATCCCGAGTAAATAGTCATATTGCAACATCTGAGCAGACGATCCGAGTACCATACTTTGTAAAGGATGATTTGGGGCTATTTGAATGACATTAACGTCTTTTGGTGGGCTATTCATAAATTCAAGCGCCTCATCATATCGCGCTTGATGGTAATGATATAGATCAAGCATTTTTTGCGACTGCTTGATCCGACGCATAAGTGGCTTAAGTCTCTCTAGTATTGGCATATGGCCATTATGGTGTTGCTCAAACGTTCTTATCACTAAGATTTGTTTAGCGCCCTGCTGATATGCCCACTTTACCGGAATTGGATCAGCCACCCCACCATCCATATAGTTTCGCCCAGCAATATTAACTCCTCCTTGATATAGAAATGGTATAGCGCTAGATGCTTTTAAATGTTCAAACATATTCTCATGCCAAGTATGGAGATATCGAGCTTCTAATGTTTGGGCATCAGTGGCGACAGCGTAAAATTGGTGGTCTTGGTCGAGATTATTTGAGTCTGTGAGTACCCGCAACTTGGGGCTATGGTTAACCTGTGAAAAGTACCAATCAAGATCAATCACCTTACCGTCAGTAAAAAATTTACTTGGTTTAAAAAACGTATCGTCTGTAGTCAATTGCGCTATTGCGGTACGCGCGCATTGTTTAGCTCTGGCAGAATAAGCCGCGAGGTTTTGTGCACCAGCCGAAACACCAACTTTAAGGTCAAATGGCCAAAAGTTTTCTTCTAAAAAGGCGTCTAATACTCCCGCTGTAAAAATTCCCTTTTGCCCACCCCCTTCTGCAACCAACGCAAACTCGGATTTATGGACACGCACAGATTCATTAATGTTAAGCGACAGTTCGGCCTGCATATTTCACCCTTTTTTTATTTGTAACCACGTGTTATTGATTAATTCCTCATTGAAAATGCATCTTACTATGGCAAGCTGATGCGGTATTTAGTTGATTGATCTCGGTTGCAGCAGAGGCTAGCCGTGTCAGCATTTTGCTAGGGGCATCAACGTGAGCAGCGAGATAAAGTCTGGCAGTGAGTTCTGGTACTTCTAGTACTAATTTCCACTTCCCTTGCGTACCCATTGCTTCTGACATCTGCTCAACAAAACTCTGTGCACCGAACAAAAAGTCAATTCTTCCTTTTTCAAGTAAACCACCTGCTTGGTTTAAGCTACTCAGCGTGACCAATCGACTTTTTTTAAAACCATGAGATTCAAGATACTGTAATGATGGTTGCGCAACCCCAACACCAACAACATAGTTTTTTATGCTGTCTAACGAAAACTGAGTATGCCATTGCTCATTGTCAACACGCTTATAGAATCCGACTTTGAGATCACACAATGGCATTAACCAATGATAATGCCGTTCTCTTTTCGCCGTGCGAGCTATTGAATAAATTAACGCACTTGGCGACGCTTCAAATTGTTGTTTTGCACGGTGCCAAGGCAGCATATAAATTTGATAATCAAAATTTGTACGAACCATTAATGCACGCACCATCATTGTTGCATGTCCATCTATCTCTCCACCATTACCTTGGTATTGGTATGGCGGAAAATGCTCTGTATAAATGTCAATTTTACCTTGCGCTGACACGCTGTTGCTTATCGATGCTATCCCTAACAAAGCCCAAATAAGAGATTTCATCGTCAAATTACCGCAGCTCTTTTTATTTAGTATAACTCATCAATCGTAGCTCATGTGATTTCATAATACGGAACATCATCTTATAATTAACCTCAGGTTTGGATAAGAGTTTTGAAATAGACAATACTAGTTAGCTGACGAAACGCGCAAGTCACACAGGGTGTTTTCCACAATAACAGAGGTCTTTAACGCAAAGGGTAAGCGAATTCGCTTACCCATAGCCGGGGTTAATTTTGTTCATTCGCACAAAACTCAAGCTATTACTACACTAAATGAAGTGATGTTGTCATGAGATGATTATGGTTATTCGCTCGCTATTCTTATTGGTTTACACTTTTTTTTCATCCTATGGCATAGCACACTCTGATGAAACCCATTTGCGTGTTGTAACTGAACATTTTCCACCATATCAATTTGTTAAAAATGGCGAAGTAACCTCAGGTTTTGCGTATGAAATAGTAAAAGCAGCGTTAGCAAAAGCGCAGCTTCATGCTGCTATCGAAGTGCTCCCTTGGGCACGAGCCTACGAGGTAGCCTTAAAGTATCCTAACGTCATTATTTTTTCTATCGCTAAAACGGATGAACGCGCACCATTGTTTCACTGGTTGTTAGAGCTTGGTCGGCTAGATTTTCATATGTATTCGTCAAACAACAATAAACTCATAAATATTAACAGTATGGCTGAGGCAAGAAAGTATATTCTAGTGGCAGTCAGAGGAAGCTACGAGGCAGATAAGCTATTGTCTTTGGGCTTTCGTTTAGATACTAACTTAATTTTAGTTAACGATTTTGCACATGCTTGGAGAATGGTTGAAAAAGGGCGCGCCGACGCAATTTATGCATCCCATATCCCCCCAAAAGTTAAACACAGTAGTTTGTATGGCTACAAACAACATCCGACGATTTATGAACATCGCTTTCTCCATGTTGCTGCAAGTCTATCCACGCCACCAAGTACGATAGCAAAACTTCAGCGTGCTTTTTCTCAAGTACGCCAAGCACAAAAAAACCAGTGACAAATAATTCATCACTGGTCCAATATAGCCTTTGTTCTGGCAGATATTGCTAGTTACAACCTCGCTTTCTTTGCACGTGCTGTATGTAGCTTTTTATAGCTATCAATCAATCGCAGATGCTTATCTAAACCATCTAAGTTCATGTTGGTAGGCGTTAAACCATAAAAGCGTACATCACCGTTAACAGAGCCTACAACATTGCCCATCATTTCTTTTGAGAACATACGTTCAAAGTTAGTAATAAAGTCCTCGAGTTCTAGCTCTTCATCAAGTTCAACTTCTAATACTGCATGTACGGCCTGATAGAACAAACCACGCTCTACCGTGTTATCATTGTACTGAAGGAATGATTCTACCAACTCAATCGCATCCTCAAGCTCACCAAGCGCTAGATAAATTAAAATTTTCAGTTCAAGAATGGTCAATTGACCCCAAACGGTGTTTTCATCAAATTCAACACCGATTAGAGTAATAATATCGATATAGTTATCTAACTGACTTTCTTCTAAGCGCTCAACTAGACTTGCTAATTGCTCCTCATTAAGCGAATGTAAGTTAAGAATATCTTCTCTGTACTGCAGTGCTTTATTGGTGTTATCCCAGATCAGGTCTTCTACAGGATACACTTCAGAGTAGTCTGGTACCAGGATACGACACGCGGTACCCAAGTCTGAAAACTCAGCAACGTAACACTCTTTACCTAAGTCTTTTAATATACCAAATAGCGTGTCACATTCTTGTTCATTGGTGCCTGAAAAATCCCATTCAACAAACTCATAATCGTGTTTAGCACTAAAGAAACGCCATGAAATAACACCTGTTGAATCTATAAAGTGTTCTACAAAGTTTTCAGGTTCTGATACCGCTAAACTATTAAATGTAGGTTTAGGCACATCATTGAGTCCTTCAAAGCTTCGTCCCTGCAATAGCTCTGTTAAACTACGTTCTAGTGCCACTTCAAAACTTGGATGCGCACCGAATGAGGCGAATACCCCACCCGTTTTTGGATTCATAAGTGTTACACACATAACAGGAAACTGACCACCTAAAGAGGCGTCTTTAACCACCACAGGGAAGCCTTGTTCCTCTAACCCTTTAATTCCAGCAACAATGTTTGGATATTTGTTTAATACGTCAGCGGGTACATCCGGCAGCACTATTTCTTGTTCGATGATTTGGCGTTTAACCGCACGCTCAAATATTTCTGACAAACATTGCACTTTTGCTTCATTAAAATTGTTACCCGCACTCATACCGTTGCTGAGAAACAAGTTTTCTATCAAGTTTGATGGAAAATAAACAGTTTCGCCATCAGAGTGACGTGTATAAGGAATAGAGCAAATACCACGCTGGGCATTACCCGAGTTAGTATCAATTAAGTGTGAGCCACGTAATTCACCTTCAGGGTCATAAATTTCACGACAGTATTGATCTAGGATTCCTTCAGGCAACGAATCGTCTTGTGTTAATTTAAACCACTTTTCATTTGGGTAATGAACAAACTCACTATTAGCAATCTCTTGCCCTAAAAACTGGTCGTTATAAAAGAAATTGCAATTCAAGCGCTCAATAAATTCACCCAGCGCAGAACACAATGCACTTTCTTTTGTTGCGCCTTTACCATTGGTGAAACACATTGGCGACGCTGCGTCACGGATATGCAATGACCAAACATTTGGTACGATATTACGCCAAGATGATATCTCTATTTTCATACCTAGATCAGCCAAAATGCTGGTCATATCAGCAATGGTTTGCTCAAGCGGTAAATCTTTACCTTCGATAAAGGTCGTTGATGCGCCATCAGGCGTTGTCATCAGCATAGCCTGAGCGTCTTCGTCTAAGTTTTCAACGGTTTCAATTTTAAACTCTGGGCCAGTTTGCACCACTTTTTTAACCGTGCAACGGTCAATAGAGCGCAAGATCCCTTCACGGTCTTTTTCAGAAATGCTCTCAGGTAATTCAACTTGGATTTGAAAAATTTGGTTGTAGCGGTTTTCTGGGTCAACAATATTATTTTGGGACAGCCGAATGCCTTCTGTGGGGATTTCACGCGCATTACAGTAAACTTTAACAAAATAAGCTGCGCACAAAGCTGATGACGCCAAAAAGTAGTCAAACGGGCTCGGCGCTGAGCCATCACCTTTATAACGAATAGGCTGATCGGCGATTACCGAAAAGTCATCAAACTTTGCCTCTAATCTTAAATTGTCTAGAAAATTAACTTTAATTTCCATTGTAAAATCCCATATTGCGCTGTTCACAAACCATGAAAGTTACGGTTTGTCAGTGGTAAAAATCTTAGGAAGTGATTATCGGCTTTTTCAAGCTCAGTGTCTTGGGTAAATTGAAAAAAGCGTTATTTTTATTTGCAAACACGAGCAAATAGCCTGTTATTTGCACTTAATATCAATGTTTACTCAACACCAATTGCCGAGAGAGTTCATCATTAAATCTAGATAGGAAATCATCATTAATCTCACCCGACAATTTGCTAAAAATAAAATGAACAGGTTCGTCATAGATTTTGTAAGGGTGAATATATAGCGCTTCGTTGTGCATTTCTTGCATATACAAACGCATTGTTATTGGGTCACCAATTACTGCATCTACTCGACCCGCCACCAGCATATCAAGGCGATTTTTTAAACCATGAATGTGAAAAATCTGACTCGCTTTTGCCGCTGCTAAGTAACGTTCAAAGTAACGTTCAAACTCCTTGCCATACCAAGTATGCTTGTCTGTGGCAACAACAACACCTTGTGCGTTTAAATCACTGAGCTGACTAATCGACCACTTGTTGCCGTTTTTGCTAAGCATCGCAATGTTTACCACTTCATTACGATAAGGTTTTGAAAAATTTAAATCTTTTCTGCTTTTCGTTTTATAAGCATACATACCAATGTCAATATGACCTCGTTCAAGTTCAACTAAGGTACGCTTCCAAGTCATTTGTACAAATTCGTACTTACACCCCATATTATCTAAAATAGAGCTGAGCAGCTGAATGTCATAACCTATGAGTGCATCTTCTGAATCATTAAAATATGAGAAAGGCTTATATGGGTGCCAAGCAATCAATAACTTGTTTTGTCCACAAGTTGAACTTGGTTTTATAGGTTTAGCTTGGCTACTGACTGTAAACAATAAACACATTGTAATAGATAAAACTAAGCCTTTAAACATTGGCTGAACACCTGAAAGTCAGATTAATTCAATGTATTAGTGTAGTTTGTTTTTCCGCTATATAGCCTATCGAGTTAACACTATTGGCAGCAAAAGTGCCAATGAAGATACGGGGGCTAATGGGGTTATTGTACATGCGACTTTGTACTTTTAGACATCACATTGATTGATGCAAATGCTAAAGCAAGACAGAGTAAACCGATATAGGTGCTCACCATAGCCAGCCTATATAACCTAAATCCTCGCCAAATTCAGTTAACCGCGCTTGCCATAACTCCAGCGACCATTTCTAATTTACGACACTAGTATTTAGTTAATAGTAGTGCTAACTTAATACTACTGTTAACTAAATACTACTAATACAAATGTGAATGAATTTAATAGCAACAACGCTCAAGAACGTGAAACGCTTGACGCGTTAACTAAAAAATTTACTAAAGAGCTCAGTACTGGTACTTCTGCACTAGTTTTGCTGAGCATACTCAAAAACGCTAAAAAGCCATTATATGGCTATCAAATAGGCCGCTTACTGAATACCGATAAACAAGGAGCGATTTACCCTGTACTTAGGAATATGGAAGCAAAGGGTCTGTTAAATAGCCAGACGCAGATATCTCAAAGCGGCCCACCTAGAAAGTACTTCACTATTTCTAAACTGGGAGAAAAGGTACTGGCTCAATGGCTTCAAGTTTGGGATCAAACACAACAACTCGTTAACCAAGCTATTTGTGGTAAAACAAATGGAGACAGCGATGTCGAATAATCAAGTAGAACAACAGATTCAACACTATTTACGCGCTTTAACTGAGCAATTACAAGGACAAGATATAGCGTTGGTCCAAGATGCGCTCTATGACGCAGAAAATCACTTTCGCTGTGCCTTTGAAGAAGCAAACAGCGAGTCAAACGCGATCATCGATATAATATCCGCTTACGGCACACCAGAGGAGATAGCGAAGCATTACTGTGATATGGAGCTAACCGTCAATTGGGCGATTCACGGTATTCACGGTATTCACGGTATTCACGGTATTCACGCCAATGATAAACCGAGTGTTCACGAAACCAGTGTGTTTTCAATCTTTAACGATATGTCGGCTTATAAAGCACTAATTTATGCGTTTATTCGTCTGCCTTTAGGTATCGCCTACTTTGCTTGGACCTTCATAGTCGGTTGTTGCAGCTTAGCTGCCTCATTGTTTATCGTCGGCTTACCGGTATTGGTATTTTACATTAAGTCGATGCACTATTTTTCGCTATTGGAAGGCAGATTAATCGAGAACTTATTAGGTATTAGAATGCCTAGACGACCCGCTAATACGGCCTTTAGTATCAAACAGAAGATATTAGACCCGATGCTATTAAAACGTAATTGGTCAACCAGCCTTTATTTGTCTTTGCAACTACCACTGGCCTTGATATACCTGCTACTTATCGTTCTACCTGCCATTTTGGCGGCCTGCTTGTTCTTATCACCAATTTTTGACCCAATCATTCATGCTTTCTACCCTGCTTTAGAAATTGATATCAATTGGTACTGGCTGCCAGTTACAACCCTCGTCAGCACAGCGCTGTTGATGCTATCGCTGTTTTTTGCAAAACAATTAGGAAAATACAACGGCAAGCTCGCCAAAGCCATGCTTGTCGGTGTATAAGCTAAACTATTAAAGGAATTAATATGCGATACCTCAGAGAGTTTACCCATAGCAAACCCATTTTTTCATATCTTATTTTGTGCTTTTCTTTCACTTGGCTTGTTTGGTTTACTGTGCCCAATATTGCAGGTGATAACTGGGCATTTGGTAAAATCATCGTAGGTGCTGGCTTTGGTCCTGCAATTGCAGCAATCATTTTAGCCCAACTACATGGTACAGGCTGTCGTTTTTCATCAAAAAAATGGTGGGGAAGCTTTAGCATTGTCTTTGTGATTATGGCCGTTATTTACACCTCAATGTTACTCACTGGTGATGCCATTACACTCGAGTTATTTAAACAAACAAAACCACTAGGCTTATCAACTTTAAGTATTGCCTGTGTAGTTATCTCATCAGCGGTATCGGGGTTTATCGTTGCGAGTTTGCTGTGTAGTCGCAATAGCCGATTAAATTCGTTACTACAATTTAGCGCAAACACAAAGTGGTGTCTTACTGCCTTATTGCTCCCTGCCGCTTGGATGGTTTTAGGCCTGCTCACAGTTAAACTTAGTGGGGCTCCATTGCCTGCATTTCCCCTAGATCTATTAAATTCAACAGACTCTCTGTTTGTACTGCGCAGTATTCTATTCACGCTTATTGTGGTCGCAATCGGTGAAGAAGCTGGCTGGCGAGCATGGTTATTACCTGAACTTCAAAAACGTTTTAGCCCTTTAGTCAGCTCATTCTTTTTGGGATTAATTTGGGGGGCTTGGCACTTTCCATTATTTGTGATTGGTCAATACCCAGACGCTCCAACGGCGGTATTCGCTAAAATGGGGGCCTGCGTAATTTTAGCAACACTATTTACTTGGCTTTATAACCACTCAAAGCAAAGCTTACTCGTTGCAGTTATCTTTCATACTGCGCTAAACAACAGCGCGCGAATACTGCCGTTTACTGAGCAATCGGGCATTTATATGCTAGCTATTTTTATTGCCGTAATCATTTTTGACAAAATGTGGGCAAAGCGTGGTTAAGTTTATAGGCAATTAATCAACTACATAGCGAAGGTTGCGATAAACGAAGTACCATACAACATTACGAGTGTTTTTTTTGCAAAAAACGTGTAATAGATTTTGTTTCACTTACTTTTTGAACGCCCATCTAAACGCGCAAAAAAAGCCACCGTTTTTATTAAACCTAGTGCGATGAGGACAGAAATGAGCGCGTGCATTGCCATCTTTGGTATTATGTTTTGTGATATTTCTGTCTGAAAATTTTCATCATAAGTAACCCAAGTGATTGCAAGGACTCCGACTGAAGCGAATATGAAAGGCAGTAGTGCGCTATCCACTTTGATTTCAAACCGTCGCGTAAAAGAGCTTGCCCAAGCAATTAAAATAAAAAACACGGTTTGGACAATCACCGCGCCAGAAATTCCTACAACCTCTCTGACACTAAAAAAGAGTAACAAGCAGAGGGTATATGAGAACACCTTTTCTTTATGCTCACTAAATGCATACAACGCCAAAAAAAGTAAATAATAATAAACAGGACTAAATACATTTCTTTTCCTTAAGGTGTATGCTCCTCAATAGACAAGCATACACCTTGATATATTAGGTCGGCCAACAAATTGGTTGAGGAACCTGGATGCCAGTAGCATCAGTGTAACCCGTTACGCACGTAATCCCTGTCGTATTTTCAGGATTGGGGGCCTGAGTATTGGAGCCTCCTGTTCCACCTCCACCAGAGCGCCCATAAAAACCTACCGCCTCTAACACTTTGGTATTTCTTGATGTCTTATTCATCGCATCCCAAAAGCCACTTGTAATTTTAACAAAGCGTCTAACACTTGGCCGATATACACCCGATTCATTTCCGATTATGATTAGAAAGTCACCGCCTTTAAGTACGCCAAGTGTTGCCGTTTTGCTCACCGCCTGACCGACGGCGGCCCCAACAGTGGCTTCTACTGCTGATTTGTACATACCAAATGCAGAAGACGCCATTCTGGCTGCCCTTGCAATTCTACCAACAATGTGATGAGAGGCTGCGCCACTTACAAAACCGAGCACATCGTTTGTGGAGTCAATATATTGTTGAGTAATTGGCATTACTGTAGGTGTCAATGTTAATTCTTCAGACATTTTCATGGTAAGGTAGTCCCACTCCTCACATGGATTGTCCCTATCATATCTGCAATCTAAAGCGCCATCGAACGGTCTAATTTCCGTATCTAGATTTAGCTTCTTCTTACTAGTGTACTGAATTTTAGGCAGGCCTTTTATAAACTGACCATAGCTCATATAGTTTATCAACGTACCATTAGAGTCATATAGCTCAAAAATGTTTTCTTCATTAACTACGAAATCCAGTTTATTAATTGCTTGATGCATTTTCGTCAATACATCATTTAAATCACAGTTTTCTTCACACCTTAATCTACCTGTGATCCCTTCTTCGGGAGCCTGAACGCTTTCTGATATTGCGTTAGATAAACTACTAAAGCCCATTCCAAGTATCAGCAGACAAGTCTTAGCCCATTTTTCCATTTTTCCTTTCGTGATATTTTTAAAGCCTTAAATCACCTCTATGGTGGATCTGTAATACACCCAAATGCAGCTGAAAAATAAATACAAAGATATATAAATGTAATATTTAGTAATAATACTAAGAGTTAATGTAAAATATCCACTTCTCGCTAGTGATCACCTTGTTATCCGCTTATAAGCACAGAGCTTAGGTTTCGTAAACACCAACAACCATTTTTCCTCGGCTCTCACTTCTAATATATATTAAACACATTAGGTTTTACCCTTCCCCCTACATTATGCGACAATAAGTGCTGATGTTTTTGCTATTACAGTTATCTAATAACAACGAAAAGCTGACTTAACATAATGAACGCAAAGGTTTAAGCCCTATATGGCAACACAAGAACACAGCCTAACTGGCCCAACAATTTATTGGCACGATTATGAAACTTGGGGTGCATCGCCGCAAAAAGACCGCCCTAGTCAGTTTGCTGGTATTCGTACCGACCTTGATTTAAATATCATTGGCGAACCTTTAATTGAGTACTGCAAACCTGCTCCAGATTATTTGCCACACCCAGAAGCATGCTTGATAACTGGGATCACCCCACAACATGCCATCAAGCATGGTCTCATTGAGGCTGAGTTTATGGCCAAGATCCATGCTGAATTTAGTCGCCCAGATACCTGTGTAGCAGGTTATAACAGCATTCGTTTTGATGACGAAGTAACGCGCTACGGCTTATATCGTAACTTTTACGACCCATATGAGCGTGAGTGGCAAAATGGCAATAGCCGCTGGGATATTATAGACCTAGTACGTGCTTGTTATGCATTACGCCCAGAAGGCATTGAATGGCCTTTAAAAGAAGATGGTACACCTAGTTTTAAACTTGAGCATTTAACAGCGGCCAATGGTATTGAGCACAGTGCGGCACACGATGCCTTAAGCGACGTAACAGCGACGATTGCACTGGCAAAGCTCATTAAAGAAAAGCAGCCTAAACTTTATCAATTTTTCTTTGGCTTACGCCACAAAAAAGCACTGCTTGATATGGTTGATGTGTACAATATGCAGCCGCTCGTTCATACCTCTTCGCATATAGCTGCGACACAAGGTTGTACCACTTGGATTGCTCCCATGAGCTTTCACCCAGTGAATAAAAACGCCTTAGTATGTTTTAACTTAACCCACAACCCGCAAGTGTTAATTGATTTGTCGGTTGAGCAATTGCGCGAACGTTTATATACCAAACATACCGACTTAGCGGAAGGTGAGCAGCCGTTAGGTTTAAAATTGGTACATGTTAACAAGTGCCCTATTTTAGCACCAGCCAAAACCTTACTTCCCGAAAATGCGGCTCGTTTAGGCATTGATAGAGCACAGTGCTTAGAGCATCTTAAAGTACTGAAAGCACACCCAGAGCTCAGAGATAAAGTTGCGCAAGTTTTTAACGAGCAAGGGAATTTTAGCGCAACAACTAACCCTGATTATCAGCTGTATAACGGCTTTACAAGTAAAGCGGATAAGGCAAAGTTTGCGATTATTCGCCAAGCGCAGCCGCAAGCCCTTAGTACGCTTAATTTAGAATTCGAAGATGCTAAGTTTTCAACCATGTTGTTTCGTTATCGCGCTCGTAACTGGCCAGAGACACTGAGCCCACATGAGCTTGATATATGGCGAAAATACTGTCAAAACAAACTAATGCATGGTGAAGACAACCCATCAATTAGTGCCGAAGACTTTATGTTAACGCTGGAAAATTTAGTGCATGAAAACGAGGGCAATGAACAGAACCTGAGTATTTTAAAAGCCCTGTACCATTACGCACAGAGCTTGTAACTCGCAAGCAAAAATGCCGAACAGTTTGTTTTACTAGGCGGTGCTCAAAAAAGCCCGCCTCGCCCTAGTAAAGTCAGGTATTTCTATAAAAGAGATATTAAACAATGAGTTCGGCACTTTATCTTAGTCATATACTAATCTAATTACTTTTTGTCGTGAATAGCGTCTAAACGCGCCAACAAACTTGAGGTGTCAAAACGACCCCCACCAAGGGCTTGCACGTCAGCGTAGTATTGGTCAACCATGGCCGTCAACGCCAAAGAAGCACCATTGTTACGCGCTTCATCAAGGGCAATACCTAAGTCTTTGCGCATCCAATCAACTGCAAAACCAAACTCATATTCACCCGCCAACATGGTTTTGTAACGGTTTTCCATTTGCCACGAACCCGCTGCGCCTTTAGAGATAGTCTCAATGACTTTTTCTCCATCAAGGCCCGCTTTTTTGGCAAAGTGTAATCCTTCGGCTAAGCCCTGAACCACGCCAGCGATGCAGATCTGATTCACCATTTTACAAGTTTGGCCGCTACCCACTTTACCTAGCAATTGAGAAAACTTGCTATACGCTGCCATAACACCTTGAACACGTTCAAAATCAGACTGTTCACCACCAGCCATAACTGTCAGCACGCCATTCTCAGCACCCGCTTGACCGCCTGATACTGGCGCATCTAAAAACGCGATGCTTTTCTCAGCAGCTTTATTGCTCACTTCAATTGCCACTTTTGCAGAGGTTGTAGTATGGTCAACTAAAATAGTGCCACCACGCATGCCTACAAGCACACCGGTTTCACCATAAACGACTGAACGTAAGTCGTCATCGTTGCCCACACACATAAATACAATATCAGCGTCTTTGACCGCCTCAGCAGGCGTATTTGCATAGCTACCTTGATGCTCACTGACCCACTTTTGCGCTTTTTCTACGGTGCGGTTATATACGCAAACTTGATGACCTGCACAGGCTAAATGCCCCGCCATTGGGTAGCCCATTACCCCAAGTCCTATGAATGCAACTTTCACTGACATAATTCTGTCCTATTTCGCTGTTATGGTATCGAGAATGGAGTTTTTATACCCAACTAAACTGGGTATAGCAAATGAAAAGCTATAAATAACTTATGAAAGAACTTAATACTAGATTTAGCGAGCAAGGAGTCTGAGCGCTATGGAATCAATACATCGCTACAGTGTAAAACTTATAAATGGTGAAACGCTCGCACTGAAGCAACTTGAAGGTAAAACGGTACTAATCGTTAACATTGCCAGTAAATGCAGCTTTGCGCCCCAACTAAGCGCACTGGAAAAACTGTACCGACAATATAAAAACTATGGTTTTGAGATTTTAGCATTCCCGTGTAATCAGTTTGGCCGTAACGAGCCACTTGAAGGGGTAATGCTCAATGAGTTTTATAGAAGTCACTTTGGCTTAAGCTTTACCGTCTGTGATAAAGTTCAAGTAAATGGCCCGGATGCTCACCCGCTATTTAATTATTTAAAATCAAATACTAGAGGAATTGCACAAAACCGCGCAATTAAATGGAACTTTACCAAGTTTTTAGTAAACTCACAGGGAGAGCTGGTTTCTAGGTACGCACCAAGGACCAAACCAGACACGTTAAAACCTGTCATTGAGAGCCAATTAAATGATGAAAGTAGCCCTATTCAGTTCGCAAAATTATGAAAAACCATTTTTTTCAAAAGCGTTAAGCAGCCACCCTAACATTGAATTACATTATTTTACTGAATCATTAAATGAACAAACGGTGGCACTATGCCAAGGATTTGATGCGGTATGTGCTTTTGTTAACGATACACTAAGCGGTGCTGTGCTAGCTGCCTTAGCAGAATACGATATTCAAGCTGTTGCATTACGATGCGCAGGTTTTAACAACGTAGACACTAAAGCCGCCATTGCTTTAGGAATAAAAGTACTGAGAGTGCCTGCATATAGCCCAGAAGCCGTTGCCGAACATTGTATTGCCTTAATGCTTACGCTAAGCCGCAAAACCCACAAAGCTTATAACCGAGTGCGTGAAGATAACTTTGATCTAAATGGCTTGTTGGGTTTTAACCTACATAACAAAACAGTGGGCGTTGTTGGCGCAGGTAAAATAGGTCAGGCGTTGATTGCAATTCTAAATGGTTTTGGTGCTAATGTGTTGGTATACGACCCAAATGTCGGCGAAGGTTCTTACACATTAACCTCTTTTGATATGCTGCTTGAGCAAAGTGATATCATTAGCCTAAATTGTCCTTTGAGTGAAGCCACCCACCATATGATAGACGATAATGCATTTGCTAAAATGAAGCCAGGCGTCATGCTTATCAACACCAGCCGTGGTGCATTAATTGATACAAAAGCTTGCATTCGAGCTTTGAAAAATAAAACGCTAGGATATCTCGGGCTAGACGTTTATGAACAGGAGTCTGAGCTATTTTTCAAAAATCGCAGTGACGAAATTATTCAAGACGATGTGTTTATGCGTTTGGTGAGTTTTCCCAATGTATTGATAACGGGCCATCAAGGCTTTTTTACACAAGAAGCGCTAGAACAAATTGCCAATGTAACACTCTTTAATTTACAACAGGTGTTTGACGCTCAAGGTGAACTGACAAATCAGGTTGTATAATCACTGTCGATGTATGGGAGCACTTATCCCATACATCGCTTTATCGTTTAACTTAATAGCAGTACCCCTACCCCAAGCAACGCTAGCAAGCCACCTAAAACCATATTTGCAGTGACGGGTTCTTTTCTAACGAAGCCAATCGTCATTACCATTAACGGCGCTGTTGCAAAAATGGTTTGTGCGATAGCGGGATCTGTGTACTTTACAGATATTAACTGCAACCATAACCCTATAAATGTACCAAAAAATATAGCAGATAATAACCAACCTCTGCCTTCTATTTTATGAAAACTCACCGCTTTTATTAAACTGTGTTCTTTGAGCAAAAAGACCAAAACTGCCACGCTAAAAGTACCACTCAAGAGTCTAATTAATGCGGCCCATAAACTACTACTTTGCTCTGCATTCATAGCACCTTTTGACATCACCATACCTGCTGCTTGGCAAAATGCTGCTAGCAAAGCGAACAGAATACCTTTTACATATATAGTGCGCTCTAACTCAGGCAATAATTGCTTAGGCTTAAGCGCTATTAAAACTCCCACTATTGTTATTACAATGCCAAGCCAAGCCTGCCAAAGTAAATAGCTCCCAAGCATAATAATATTAAGGATCCCGGCTATAGCCGGTGCAAATGACTCAATGATTAAGGTTCTCGCTGGACCGATATTTCGCAGTGCAGCAAAATAGGCACTGTCACCTATAGCAATCCCAATTACCCCACTGGCAATCAACCAATACCAACTTTGTATAGCGCTTGGTGCATGCAAATCCTGAGTCACTATTATGGCTAAGAGCATCATAATCGCAGCTAGCATACCTTTATTTACGTTTAGCTCTAGGGGCGATAAGCTGTGACTAAAGCGCTTGTAAAGTAACGTTGAGCTTGCCCAAACAAGCGCAGCCACTAAAGCGGCAACTTCTCCAATTCCTAATTGCATATCTCTTACTTGTTATTTTTTTGGCAAGTATGTAATGATGAGATGGAAATAGAAATAAAAATAGATAAACGAATGCAAAGTTTATCAATAAAATAAGAATCGGCTTTATTTAGCAATTTATTCGAAAATTCAACTAGATTTAATAGATTACAAACAGGAGATTGCTAATTTGCATACCTTAATCCAAGTCTTTATCTTATCTTTATTTGTTTTTACGACTAACTGTATTGCTGTCGAACAATGCAGGCAATCTGTAAAGCTTGGCCTAGTCGCTGATTGGCCTCCACTTACTTATTTTCGCCACGATGAAGCACAAGGTTTAGACATAGAAATTGCCAAAATGGTGTTCAACTCAATCGATATATGCGTTAACTATGTAAGATTGCCATCTAGTGCACGAGCCTTGGAACAAATGGAAAAAGGCTATATTGACGTTGCAGTTATGGTTAGCTACACAGAAGAGCGCGCTAAATATGGCTACTTTTCCCGCCCGTATCGAAACGAAAAGATGCGCTTGTTTAGTTATTTAGAACCACAGCCTATTTCTAGCCTGAATGAATTACTGGATGAGGGGAAAACCATAGGCTTGAGCATTGGGTCTTTTTATGGACAAGAATTGATACAGCTTGCCAACAGTAAGCGATACCAGAATCAGCTGGTACAGATTTCTAGTGCTGAACGACGTGCAGAAATGCTTGTAAAAAAAAGAGTAGATTTTATCGTCGACGATTTAATAACGGGCCTTTATATGATGAAAAGCAAGGGGTATGAAAAGATAAAACCTTGGCCATATGTTGTGCATGACAACCAAGTTCATTTTTTTATCCGAAAAAGCCAAGCGAGCAAAAAGATCTTAGACAGTGTCAATAATGCAATTGAGTCTTTACAACCAAAAATCGACCTGCTTGTAGCCAGCTTTGTCCATCGTCAATTGACACATATTAACTCGTCACTTTCGCTTGATGTGAGCTTGCGATAGTGTGTTCGATCACCGCCACTAGTTCTTCTATGTGTGGGACTATCTCATCTTCAGTATAATTGCCTCTAAACATACCATCTACTTTTGACGCTAAGTTTTGTATTTCAAAACATTCAAACATACCAGCGGTTCCCTTTATGGCATGTATCGATTTACTCAGGCCCTCCAAATCATGATATTTCAGTTGATTTTGAAGCTGAACTTTTTGCTCGTACAACCCCGAAATATACTTATTTTTTAACAAATCAAACTCTTCATTAGGAATGTCTATTTCATCCACAACCGAAATATTCAAATAGTGGCTGATTTTCTTACTAAACTCAGCTCTATCAATTGGCTTTGCAAGGTGATCTGTAAAACCAAGCTTTATATACCTTTCAACTTCATGCTGCATGGTGTTTGCAGTAAGCGCTAAAATAGGTGCTGAGCAGCCCGTCGCCTGAATAAATGTCAAAGCTTGCTCACCATCCATAACTGGCATCTGAATATCCATTAATATCAGGTCATATTCATTTTCTAGTACAGCTTGTACGGCTTGTTGACCGTTTTCTACTGCTGTAACTTTCAACCCCATACGTTCCAAGATACGCTGAATGAGCTTGCTATTGTCACTATGATCCTCTGCGAGTAAAACATCCCCTTTAAGATCTGTATTTACAGCTTCAATTACCGACTCATTTATTGGTGTGCTTATAGAGGCTTCCTCTAAGCTATTTACCCATCTAGTGTTGTCTGTCGTAAAAAGCCCCAAAGTTAACGTAAACACAGTGCCCGAACCGACTTCACTTTCAACAGATATGTCGCCATTGAGCTTATTTGCCAAACTTTTTGAAATATTTAGACCCAGCCCCGTTCCTCCATATTTACGCGACGTCGATGAATCAGCTTGATAAAACGCACTAAATAGCTCTTTTTGCTCAGTTGATGTCATCCCTATCCCCGTGTCGGTAACCGAGATCTTTAACACATCTTCAGAGCAAGCTACATCGATTGTTATTTTTCCAACAGACGTAAACTTTAGTGCATTTGAAGTTAAGTTAAGCAAAATTTGCCGCAAACGTGTTGGGTCGATAACAATGTTATCGGGTAATGGGAAGTGATATTTAAGGTCAAATTCAAGGCCTTTATCTCGAATCTGCTTACCCAATAAGGACTCTACATGCATTATGGACTTAAACAGATTCGACTCCATCAATTCGATTTCAAGTCGATTAGCCTCAATTTTTGACATATCCAAAATGTCATTAATGAGTCCCAAAACGTGTCGAGAGTTTTGCAAAATCACGTTAATAGCATGATTTCGTTCTTGCGGTGTGATATCGCCCAGAATTATACCATCTGCATAACCGATAATTGAGGTCATCGGCGTTCTTATTTCGTGGCTCATATTTGCTAAAAAGCGGCTCTTTGACTCACTGGCATCCCTGAGTTGAGAAGCCAACTGCTCCAACTCATATGTACGTTTAAGTACTTTGCCTTCGAGGTTTTTATTTAGCTCAATATTTTCTTCATTGGTTAAGCGGAATTTATCGGCAACCGCAAAAGCGAGTAATAGCGCATCCAGTGCTGTTCCCACAAGTCCCAACAAGTAAAGGTTAAGTGTAGAGGCTGGTAGTATTCCTAGATTGGTTAAATTTCCAATCATGTTTGGCACCATCATTGCGATGTAGGCCAATACAAAATATCGAGCTGGCTTAAACCCATCAAGTACCCGTAAAACGCCAATATACATTCCTAGGCACAGAGCACTGCCAGTCATAACTGTGGCCCATAAAAAGCCAAAACCAGGAAATAGAATACAAAACGGTAACCCAAGTGCAGAAATGATGCCTAACCAAATTGAAGTTATTGATAAATTGGGGTGCTTATCTTTGAGTTTAAGTAAGCTATTGTAAAACAATATATTTGTAATTGGGGCTAAGGAAAACCCCAGCCAGTGTAAATGAGCAGAATAAAAACCAAACAGCTGATCAGGTATATGAAAAAAGTGACTCCAACTGAACACCCACACACCAGCAAATAGCGCAAAGTATAAATGCGTGGCATCTTTTGAACCTATATAAATGAGTAAATTGTATAACCCCAATATAATGCCAACGCTGAAACAAAGCGTCATCAACAAATTTTCTTTAATAACCAGCTCGTTAAAATCTTTTACCGGTTTCATTACCAACTTAGTTGGGGTATAGAAAAACTCACTTTCAAAAGAGGTTACTAAGTAATACGTGGTGTTAGGTTTTAGCTCTATTGTGTTGCCATAGTGAAATGCAAATTCGTTAGGATTTTTTCCTCCCGAAAAGTAGCGTTGAATGTCACCTTTATCACTATAAATTCTACTCTCAATCCGATCTACAACGGTGTTGTAGGGGTATAACACCAACTTCTCGAGACTAGATTTATTGGTGATCTGCGTTACTAACCAATAACGCCCAGAAAAAAGAGCCCTTGAGGGCAACGGCTTGAGCTGTTTTGCCCACAGCTCAACAGATTGATAATTTGTTGGAAATCGTGCATTTTCGGATGATATAAGTAGCTGGGCATGGTCATGTAAATTAACACCTTGTTTGTCTAATGAATACTCGAAAACATCAGCATGACTGAGGCTTGAAAACATCAGCCCTAAAATAATGATCAGTTGTCGAATAATTAAACGCATAAAATGCCTTGATATTTTTGTGCTCATATTCCCATGAACACTGCTACATTTTCATCCATCTCCCCGTTATCGTTAAAAGCGATAACTCACATCAAGACCGACTCTTCGACCTTCTCCTTTAAAGTCTTCAAGCATACCTAAAAAACCCCTTAAGTCGAACTTTAAGTTGCTGTATTCTTTATCAAATAGGTTTTTAGCCCAAAGGTTAGCCTGCCACTGCCCAGCATCTAAACGTGTGTTAACACGCCATAGCGCATAACTATCTTGTTTGGCATAATCGCTTTGTAATTGGTCGAAATAATATTCTGACTGGTAATCAACGCCTAACGTAGTAGTTAGTTGACCAAGATTATTGAACACTGAAGTATAACTAACCTGCACATTCGTATTCAACTTTGACGTAAATGGCAAACGATTGTCTGTTAAAGATACCCCTAGCTGATCTACAAATTCCTCAAACTCTGCATGAGGTAAGTAGCCTACGCCAAATTGAACATTAAATTGCTCACTAATATCATAGTAAATATCGGCTTCGGCTCCATATATTTTTGAAGCGCCCACATTTTTAAGCAGTTGCAGAGGTACAGCACCTGGTATTGCAGACGGTTGGTTCATAAACACCTGCTGATCGTTGTAATTGTAATAAAAAATCGCAGAATTCAACCGTATTGAACTTTCAGGAAAGGTCAGCTTAGCACCAACCTCGTGGGCATTTAAACGCTCAGTTCCGTAATCAGCTTCCTTTGCCTGTTCGGGACTTGATAAGTAACCACCATTATATCCACCGCTTTTAGTACCATTAGAAAAGCTATAATAGAGTAACTTATTTTTATCTAAATTATGGTTGATAGCGAATCTGCCGGACCAACTACTATCATCATTGTTGCCCTCAACATGATAAAAAGGTAACACCGCTCCGTCTAGGTTACTTGGGTCCACTACAACATTGATTCGTGAAATGGAGTCATAATCTACAGATTCATCACTATACCGTAAACCAAATGTTAGCGTAGTATCGCTACGCCACAGCCACTCATACTGCGTAAACAACGCTATAACACTATTACGTATCTCATTGTCATAAAAGAATGTTGCTGAATTTGAGCCGTTAGGAGTACCTCGTAAGTCGCGCAGAATATCGTTGTAATTGTCCTGATAAAGTCTTTCTTGCAATTGAAAGATACCGGATGTGAGATAACCGTTCTCGTAATCACTTTGATACCGAACTTCATTACTCAATAGTTCGGCTTTTAACCCCAAATTGCCTTCGCAGGTACGTGCAGGTGACCCATCACAGTTAAAGGCATGCTCCCTATCCAAACGGCTGAAAGAGTTAATCCATAATAATTGAGATTTATCGGTAAGTTGGTATTCCACTTCCGCAGTCCATCCCTTACCAATACTGTGGTGTGGCGAATTATTATTTACATTAACAGCCCAAAAATCGTCACTACCATCATTGAAACCAAATACATCTGTACACTTCCCTTGATTCGCTTGTTCAGGTGTACATGTTAAACGCGTTTTAGGGTCAATCACCCCAATATTCCCTACAGGCTGAACAACACCATTCCAGTGACTGTAATTTGCCTTAAGGTAAACACTTAGCGTATCCCATTGAGCTAAATAGCTCAGCCTTATATCTGATTGCTCCATCCCAGCTTCTGGGGCCGTTGGGTGCAAATTGTAGGATGTATAATCGTACTTGACATGATTTGCAGCAAGCCTGAGCGCAGATTCATCATTCAAGCTAACATTGTAAAAACCTTGTACCTTTGACCACTCATCGGTACCCATTCCAACTTCTATTTTCCCATAGTTTCCAGCGTCAGGGCGCTTAGAGCGAATGAGTACAGCACCACCGGTACTATTTCGACCAAATAATGTACCCTGTGGCCCCTTTAGAACCTCAACTTGCTCGATATCAAAAAAGTTAACTAACTGATTATTTGCAGATCCCACCGATACACCATCAACGTACATAGCTACGGGGGAGGTATTCGCGGTGTTATAGTCAAGTAAGCCAACACCACGAATATTAATCGCAGGCGGCGTGCCCTCTGCCGCATTTTGACTGACCTTCATATTAGTTACGAAGCTACCTAACTCAGTGGTATCCTTTACACCAGAGTGACGTATGTCGTCTCCTTTTATTGGTGTAATTGCAATACTGACCTCATCAAGCAGTTGAACTCTTTTTTGCGCATAGACTTCAATGACTTCAATGGATTGTTCGTCTAATGCCAAACAGGGCTTTAGCAAAGCCCCGCCAACAGCTACACAGACAAGGCTTAGCGAGAGAGATTGATTCATATCCTTACTCTTTTATTACATTTCATTAGGTTAGTGGCAAAAAGTATAGTTCATTAACAGATCCTCCACCAAAATAATGAGAGATACAACGTTATTTCTTATGCACCATCTGGTTCAAAGCCATCCTCGCCGCTAATTTTCGAAGGTATTCCACACAAAGATCGTGATGTTTGCATACCTGCCATAACAGCAGCTTCAACGCATCCAGCATTTACACCCGTTTGGATCCAATCACCAGTTAAGTATAAATTAGCAAAAATTGAGCCGTCAGTTGCTAATCTGTACTGACTGCTACCGGTTACAGACAAAACATAACGTTCACTTGGGTCTACGTTAACGCGCCAATACTGGCTATCAAAGCGCTGCTCGCCCACATCACCTGCTGGCGCGTATAACACAGACCAATCAAATTGTTGTTGGTTATAAACGCTGGGCCACAGAGGCTGCATTTCAGTTCTTAATTTATCAAGCGCATTCTCTTTAACTTTGGCTTTTTGTTCCGTAGGGAAGTTATGATGGCTTTTAGATGGGTAGGTCTCACAACCAAATGCGCTACAAAAATATGCAATATTGTTTGGTCCATTACTTGGCCAATCTTCCTTGTCGACTAAGTTTGACATAGCTGCCCATGTATCAAAAGGTTGTGAAAAGCCACTTAAGATTGGTCTTTCTTCACTGGGTGGAGAATAGTTAAAACCGAGTTGCTCATCAGTTTTATTCAGCCAAATTTGAAACGCTTGAGTCGCCACCGTTTTTACTTTGGTGGCCTGATCGTTGAGCTTACTATCGAGTTGTAATAATTCTGGGCATAAATGATTTAACGATGCCACTGAAATACCAAAAATAACTTTGTCAAAGTCCACACCTCTGCGCAGCGTTTTGGTTGGCAACGGCTGTCCAAAAGCAGTTTGATATACATTCGCCCAGTCAGACCAAAATGACTCTAAATTAATGTTGTGTTGTTCAATCAGCTGCGCCTGTTCAGGAAGAATTTGATCAAGTAATGGCCTGTCAGGCCAACATGGTAACCCTTTAACAAATACAAACGGTTGATAAGACTCATCAACCAAAGTAACTTGTTCAGTGATGTTAATCTGCTCGACAACATGATTACCCTGTTGATCAATACCTGGAAGTAATTCATCTACCTGATTAAAAAACTCAAACTTTACACCACGGCTTTTCAATAACTCGTATATAGGTGCAAAAATCACATCCCCCATACCAGCTTGCATTTTCCACATAACGCCACCACGATAGCAAAGCATTAACCGCAGCATAGCAAGTGTAGCAACCCCCGCCTCTACATCACCCTTTTCAAAATCACCATCGACATAACCAAAAACCAGATCATAAAACCCTCTCACTGGAGCTGATTCGACGGTGTACTGCTTGTTCGCACCATTTTTTGCTAACCAAGCTTTAAAATCAATGTTGTTGATTGAGCTAAACCCTTTGGAGAATACTTTATCTTTGATAAGCCCAATCAATACGGCTATACCCAAATCAGCGCACACATACGCGCGGCGAATATTAGGGTTATCATCCAATAACTCTATCGCTTCACTGTTTAACCATCGCTTCAACTTACGTACTAGATACCAAACAACTAGTCGGTCTTTCGAGTCGCTTAAGTCTTTATCTGTCGCTCTAAGATTAACTAACCGCTGTAACTGTTGAGAGAGCATTGAGGGCGTTGACCAAATCTCTCTAAGTTCATCGTGGGCACTTTGAAAAAAATCTTCGACTTCATCTTCTACATCATCAAAGGCTTGACGAACTTGAGTTGCTAAATGTTGTAGTAAGCTTCTGTCTCGACGCTTAGTTGTTTGCAGCTTGGTTTTCTTGTGGTGTAAAGATACTTCCTCTTCTAAAGTACTAATAAACTTTCTCAGCCACGCAACAGTCATTTCTATTAATTGCCAAAAGTGCAAATCCAAAGTTCCATCAGCAGGGTTTCCCTCCAGAACAGGAAAGTCTATTGGCCATGTTTGCCATTCATTATCTATAAACTCTTGAAGCACTACGAAACTATGTGGTTTAAATGCTTCTTGCCAAGTACTAAGCGGCATATCACTTGGCCGGTTTAACTTGTTATAAACATTTTCTATGGCTCTGAAGGAATTAACGTAGGCACCAAACCAAACATGCAAGCCGTGTTCTTCTATACGTTCACCCATTTGTGCGTTTCGACCGCTAGCCCCTTTTCCGCCAAGTCGCCAACCGAGTTGGTAAACAGTTAGGTCATATTTTTGCTGCCAGTTCTCTTGCTCTGTCAAATAAACAGCAGCAGTCATAGCTGATACCCCACCCCCGAGTATCGCGATTTTTTCTCGACTCATGATCCTATTCCTTGCTTTTATTGCTTAAGCACCACTTACAATTTCGTAAGCACCGTCTTGATCAAAGTTCATACAAACATAATACGGTAACGTTGCCGTTTGCTCGCCAATATCGATACCAAACATGTCGTTTAATGGAAACGCGTCTAGTCGATTTATCCTGACTTTGAACTCATCTTTCAAGAATCCCATTTTATGGATTTGCTTTATTTCGGAAGGCGAATGGACCACCGCTTTATACACTGCATTTTCAGCAAACCCATCAGGAAACTGCTTAAACAAAATTTGGTCCATTTGAGGGTGTGTAAAACCCGACAGGAATTGTTTTAATAAATCAGCACTAATGTGAATATCATCACTGCTTGAATGCAGAAGCTCAGCCACCTCATGCCCAATCTCAAATAATTCTTCAAACCAACTATCGTCATCCGCTTCTCTGCTAATTGTTAGCAGCTCATGCCAAGCCATTTTTGTATCAGTGCTAAATGGATTGAATGTTTCCAAGCTCAAAGAAAAATGGTCGGCTTGCTTATAAGAGCTCGGCATCTCATAACGACATTGATACTTGTTATAACCCCATGTTTCACGACCATTTATCAAGGCATTAATATTGTTGACTGTAATAAAAGCCGGATACCAATACAAATGTGTCATTTTATTGGTCATGCTGTCTACTTGTGCTATTGGCAACCAAAAAATGATGTCTGTTTCTTGCATCCAACCATAACTTCTAAAAGGTTCCACTTTTGATGCGATATTTTCAATATCTGTGAAGGTAAGTAAGCAATACGACGATAATGCTTTAAAGCTAAATTCACTATTTGTAATACTATTGAGTGTTTGGTCAACATAGTTTTGAATTGACACATGAGTGCCTTTTACGAAGAAGCCATACATCATTGCGTTGATCATTCTACAAGGGGGCTTTGCAATTGGATTGCCGAAAAAATGTTGATAGGTGCCGTATTGCGCTTCACTCATAATCTATATCCTTAAATATCTATTATTAATCCACTTCTATCTGCTCCTGTTCAAGCGACTGCTGAAGTGTTATCACTTGTTGCTCACACAAATGAGTATAGTGAAGGTATGCGTATTTGTTGAAATGATTTGATAGCGCATTCATGAATCCATGACTATACCTAGTACGTGTGCAAGAAACCCAAGAAATTTTCTTAAGTGTTTGAATAACGGGCGTCAGTTCAAAATGTGATTCTTGATGGGGAAAATATAGATCAACAGGGCATTTTGGATGAATATGTAAATAATTTCTGATCTGACCGGGGTAAAATCCTATCAGCTTGTGAGGCAGCTTACCTTTCAATTGCGCCAAAGCTCGCCAAGCGGCCACCGCGCCGGCACTAAAACCAATGATTAAGTCAGGTCTGAGGTTTGCAATAGATCTTTCAACCTTTGCCATATAGCCATCATGGCCAATGGTATTGACGAACTGTTCATAAATGATCGATTCGTCCTTTTGTCTCACAGGCTGTTTGCTCACATAAGGAGAACAAATAACAACCTCACCACTTAGCTCATTAGCAAAAGCGTCTAAATTGGCAGTGTGTCCATATATATCACTAATAATTAGCGTTACCATAGCGTTTATCCTTTTTGTAAATTGGTATTGCTTTGATATGTAACGCCAACCTTGCATTATAAGTTAAAACAACTTTTGTGTATATCATAAGCTCCCCTTATCGTTTGTGCATATCCTTTCACTTTGAGGGTTGTAACGCTGATTATTTCGGCAAAGGCTGGCTATTTAAATTTAGCAGTGAACAGGTAGATGTAAATAACTGAGATGAATTTATTTACATTCTGATAAACTCCACTTTTTGTCAGTTTGCTACACTTAAAATTCGGTAAACCGTTAGGTAAGCGAATGCTGCGAACTTGCATATTCATATTATTGCTACTACCACTTAGCACGCTAGCAAAAAGCATTACATGGATATATGTCGACTTTGCGCCCTACTACATATTAGATGGCGCGAAAAAAGGCTTCGGCAGAGATGAGCGCGTCATTCAGCTTTTAGATAAAGCCTTGCCCTCATATGACTTTAAATTTGTCACTTTACCCGCGAGCCGCGCGATTCATGAGTTATCTAGTCCAAAGAACTTATACTGTATGATATCTATTTATAAAACACCGCAAAGAGCTCAGCATATAGACTACACAGTTGAAAGCTCTACCATAGGGTTGTCACCATCGCTTGCGATTAGACGCAGTACACTGCAGAGGCTCAATTTAGAATTAGGACAACAAGTCTCTATTCGAGAGCTTATTCATCGCTATCAACTTACTTTAGGCATCTCAGCCAGCCGCTCTTTTGGCGGTATACTTGATGGTATTATCGATACGATTCCACCAGAACAGTTAGTGTCTCGTCCAGGTAAAGATCCATTAATGAGCCTAACCAAAATGCTGTTGAAAAAGCGTGTCGATATTACCTTAGGTTACCCTAGCGAGCATTATCATATGCAACAATTGTTGGATGACGACTATCAACTATCACAACTTACCATTAAAGAAACTGAGAGCTTCGCCCAAGGTTACGTAGGTTGCACTAAACAAGCACAAACCCCTGCACTTATCAACGAACTAAATTCAGCATTAAAAACCATAAAAGCCACGCGAGCGTTTAGCGATGCGATGCTCTATTGGCTGCCTACAGAACTGCAACCAACATTAACAAGTAAGTTGATACAACAAAGTAACGACACACCTGAAGGTTAACATAGCTTATGGTGGTCTATAGCTTATAAATACGAAAACTCTAACACTTGAGATATACAGCGTAGCCAATTATACAGGTTGCAAAAGACAAGGCACTGGAAGCGTTTGGTTGAACTCATAAACAGCAAGAGTTGACGGCTTACTCTGAATTACTCAATGCCCAGCCATCAACTCACAGCTATAAAAGGTCCACCTTAGTTGCGATAAAAGTAACTCGATTTCTCTAACATTATGCTGGCATCTTCCATCGCACTAACGACAAATGTAACATCCTGGGCTTTGCTCCTAAGTAAAGTACCATCAATGCTCACGGTGATTGGCACTAATAGCATTTCACCAGCTGTCACCTTTATTACATTTGGCGATGCAAGCGTTGCTCCCTCAAGCCCTTTTAGGCTCACTCGGTAGTGTAAATCTTGTTGAGTTTTGTTTATCACACTCAAGGTATAAGGGTTTTCAACAATACCTTCGTAATTCACGCGATACAGTGCATTTCTATCTCTGATTACCGAAACCTCAAGAGGCATACGTTGCATTAACCATATTGCCATAACCACTATGACCATGATTGCCAAAGAAGCATAACCTATCAATTTAAGCCTAAAAGGGTTGGTTTTTTCGTTGTCTTGTTGACGCTCACTTTGATACTTTATCAAACCCGTTTGATAGCCAAACTTATTCATGGTTTCATCGCATGCGTCTATGCATAATCCACAGTTTATACATTCATATTGCAAACCGTTTCTTATATCGATGCCAGCCGGACACACCTCAACACATAAGTTACAGTCAACACAGTCACCTAATCCCAACTCCTTAAGATTGTCTTTGCGTTTCCTGCGTCCGCGTTGCTCTCCGCGTTGCGCATCATAACTCACTAATAAGGTATCTTTATCAAACATGACAGATTGAAAACGCGAGTAAGGACAGGCTACAGTACACATTTTTTCTCTTAAAAAGCCTGCATTGCCATAGGTACATAAAGCAAATAAAAACACCCAAAAACTGACTAACCCCGACCATTGCAATGTGAACATTTCACTATACAAAGTGTAAGCTGGGATAAAGTAAGCCATAAAAGACGTTGCAGTGAGTAGCGAAATAACCAGCCAGAGGCTGTGCTTGACGATTTTTTTGCGCACTTTTTGCGTACTCCATGACGCCTTATCCATTTTTATGCGCTGATTTCTAGTCCCCTCAATTCGATGCTCAACCCAGGTAAACATCAGCATCCAAACGGTTTGTGGACACATAAAGCCGCACCAGACTCGGCCAAGCCAATTAGTTACAAAAAATAAGGCAAATGCACCAGCCATAAACAGCCCCGCTAAAACCATAAAATCTTGCGGTAAAAATGTCGTGCCAAATATTCTAAATTGCTGATGTGCCACATCGAATAGAATTGCCTGCTTACCCTGATAGCTTATCCAAGGTAAGCCAATAAATGTCAGCATTAACAGCCAACTCAAGGCGCGTCTGATACGTTGAAAGTACCCTGTTTGTTCTCGGATATAAATTGGCCCCGGCTGGTTATAGGGCTTAATAATTAAATCTTCTTCTTTAAAATCAAACTTCATATTTCTTCTACTTGCGCTTGCTCTAATAGGATACAAGTAGTTTTGCAACTTTCAGACCAAACTGAAGCATAAGTCAACGTATTGATTTTTAAAGATTTAAATAACTTGCAAGATGATGTATTCGTGATATATCACGAGATAACGTTATATATCACGAGTTCTTCTATTAATTCCCAACTTTTTCATTTTGGATCGCAATGTACTTTCATTCAATCCAAGCTTACTGGCCGCCCCTTTTACACCCGCAACTTGCCAATTGCACGCTTCTAATACCGATAGAATATGCTTACATTGGGCAGCATCAAGAGTGAGATCATTTTCAAAAGGGTGCTGTATCACTTTATCTGCTTCAGATAACGGCTGCGTTAACTGTAATACCCGTGAAGTACTGAGTATTGCTTCGCGTTCCAATACATTTTGTAATTCTCTGATATTGCCTGGCCAATCATAGCGTTTCAACTGTTCTATGGCTGCGCTGGATACCCCTTCGAGTTGTTTGCCAAGGCGCTTATTAAGCTGTTTAATTATGTTGGCGCTTAGAACCGGAATATCTTCTTTACGCTCTCGAAGCGCTGGTGCTGTAATCGGGAATACATTGAGACGATAATAGAGGTCCATGCGAAAACTGCCTTGCTCGACCATTTTCCAAAGATCTCTATTCGTTGCAGCGATAATACGAATATCGACTGATAACGTTTGGCTACCACCCACGCGTTCAAATTCATGCTCTTGCAAAACGCGCAGTAACTTGCTTTGTGCCTCTATTGGCAATTCACCAATTTCATCTAAAAACAAAGTGCCTTTATTAGCAAGCTCAAAGCGCCCTTTACGTCTTTCATTAGCTCCTGTGAAGGCGCCTTTTTCATGACCGAATAGCTCAGACTCTAACAAGCTTGCAGTAAACGCAGCGCAGTTAACCTTCACAAATGGTTGCTTATTTCTGTCGCCGAGTCGATGCAGGTTTCTTGCAACCAACTCTTTACCAGTGCCATTTTCTCCAAGGATCAAAACCGTACTGTTCGTTTGACTTACCAATTCAATTTGCGACAACATGGTTTTAAAAATATGGCTACTTCCAACCAGACCTGAATCTTGCCAATCTTCATTAAGTTCAGACAACAAATAAGCATTCTCATCTTTTAATTGCTCGCTGAGAGATTTTACTTGTTCTAACGCTGTTCTTAATGCCTGTTCAGTTTCTTGCTGTTTTGATATGTCTCTAAATACAGCAACCGCACCAATTAACTTACCTTGTCTATAAACAGGTGTAGAGGTGTATTCAACCGCAAAACTGCTGCCATCTTTGCGCCAAAATACCTCATTTTTTACATGACGCCGCTTACCATCAAACATGGTGCAGTAAATCTGACACTCATCAGCTGGATATGGTGTGCCATCAGCATGACTATGATGATGATATTGGTGTATTTTTTTGCCTAACAATTCATCTGCACGCCACCCTGTCATACGCTCAGCTGCGGGATTAATAAAAACAGCATTACCCGACAAATCAAAGCCATAAACGCCTTCGCCTACTGCGTTTAGCAACAGCTCAGCATCACCTAAAAAATGGTTAACCATATTCGCCATAACTCACCCTCGTGAAATATCACGACCACTATAGCACAGTGTTTATATCATTGAAGTTATTAACTGAACTGTTGGCGATAATCAGCTAATGTTTGACCATATTGATCTTTAAACACTCGATTGAACGAACCTAAATCTTGGTAGCCAACTTGCCACGCTACTTCGTTGATATTCATGCGGGTTGTGCGCAATAACTGCTTTGCTTTTTCTAAACGAGCAAGCCTGACATAGTGCGACGGAGAAAGCCCCACTTGTTTTTGAAAACGACGGATTAGTGTACGTTCGCTTACGCTCAATTGCTTGGCAAGCGAGTTCAAAGTTAACGCCTGTGATAAATGCGCTTTTATGTAGTTTTGCAATGACAGCAGCCTTTCGTCTTGATGCAACTCAAATGCACCAACATGCATATATGAACTTTGAGACACTGAAAGTTTTGGAATTGCTAACCAAGACGACAACTCTTCGGCCAGCTCAGAGCCACAAGTTTGAGCGATAAAATAGACCATCATCGAGAAATAACTTTGTGCAGCACCAGAGGTTAACACTTTACCATCTTGCAAGTAGATTTTTTCTTGGCTGACTTTAAGCTGTGGAAAGTAACGCTGATAAAAAGATTTCAGCCACCAGCTACTTGTTACCTGATAGCTATCCAAAAAACCACTTACCGCCAAATAGCTTACAGAAGTACAGGTAGCGATTACATGCTCACTGTGTTGCGCCAATTGCTTTATATGTTGTGCCAGTGGTACATAGGTTTGACAATCTCGCCATAGTTTTTGATGACCTCTAAACTGGCTACCAATCCATAACATAACATCAACTTTATCAAGTTCTGCGAGCTTTTTATCACACGGCAAAACCAACCCTTGGCTCGTTATGACTTGCTTGTCATGTACACCCACTAGGTACCAACTAAATATCTTCTTTTTATTAATAGTATTGGCAACGTTTAAAATATCAATCACCCCTGTAATACCAGTTGCAAGCGCATTATCAGGGCAAATAATCGCCACTTGATACATTTGTCAGTTTCACCTTTTAATATGCCATTTATGACACATTAGCTTTTAATTCCTTTGCGGTAAAGTGGTTTTAGTTAACCAAGATGAGGTGTTGAATTATGTGGGTACACTATCCAATTCTATTTTTAATTGCACAAATGTGTTTCTTATGGCTTTTGACCATGTGGCTACGGATATCTGCTATTAAAGCTAAGCTAGTCTCAGCCAAAGATATCCAGTTTATTCAAAAAGCTAACTTTCCACGCGTTGCCACTCTTGCTGGCAATAGTTACGATAATCAGTTCCAGCAATCTGCATTATTTATAGTGCTACTGTGTTTACTCAATCAGCAAGGTATTGAAGGCCATTTTTGGTATGTAACAAGTACCTTTTTTGTTTTTGCGCGTTATTGGCATTGCTTTGAGCATATCGTGTGTCGCAACTTGCTGTTGAGAACCATCGCATTTGCTTTAGCCACCATTTGCTTTTTTGTTGCTTGGTTTGGCTATTTGTATGCAAGCCTAGCGGGTGCAAAGCTAGTCTAACAACCCGTTGCTTTAGTTTCGATTAACAGCTGGTTTTTAAAAGGACTTTTAGACCAGCGTTAAAAAATGATAAAATTTTGCTTTGCTTCTTATTCATCAGCTAGGCACCCGTTTTGAACCCTTCGACATATATTCCAGAATCATTTATAGATGATGTAAAAACCTATATTCCCAAGCACCTATCAATAGATGATTTTATTAAGGCTTGCCAGCGACCCCTGCGTCGTTCTGTCAGAGTTAATACCTTAAAAATGTCGGTCGCTGACTTTGAACACTATTGTAATGAAAATGACTGGAAAATAGCTCCTGTTCCTTGGTGTAACACCGGGTTTTGGCTTACTCGTCCAGATGACGAAGAGCAAAACCTACCTATCGGTAATACCGAGCTTCACTTGAGTGGCTGTATTTATGTGCAAGAAGCCAGCTCTATGCTCCCCCCACAAGCGCTCAGCAACGTAATAAGTGAGTGTGAATATGTGCTCGATATGGCCGCAGCACCAGGCTCTAAAACAACGCAACTGGCCGCCATGATGAACGGTTGTGGTGTGTTAGTAGCCAATGAATTCTCGTCATCTCGTGTAAAAGTACTCGCCGCAAATATCAAGCGCATGGGGGTATCGAACTGCGCTCTGTCACACTTTAACGGCAATATCTTTGGCAACTATATGTTTGAGTGCTTTGATAGTATATTACTAGATGCGCCTTGCTCAGGCGAAGGCACAGTGCGTAAAGATGCCGATGCGTTAAAAAATTGGTCTATTGAGTCCAATATCGAAATAGCCGATGTTCAAAAGCAGCTGATAATAAGCGCTTTTTATGCCTTAAAACCAGGAGGCACACTGGTTTACTCAACATGCACACTGACACCGCTTGAAAATCAAGAGGTGTGTCAATATTTGTTAGACCAATTTGCAGGACATGTTGAAATCGAACCGTTAAATAGCCTTTTCCCTAATGCTGAACATGCCACTACCGAACAAGGTTTTCTACATGTTTGGCCACAAATTTATGACAGTGAAGGATTTTTCATCGCTCGATTCAAAAAGCTTAGCTCGGTGACAAATTGCGAACAACAAGTTAAAAAAGGCGCATTTCCATTCACCCCTACTGCAAATAAGTTACAAAGTGACTTCAATGCCTATATCAAAAAGCAGTTTGGTATAAAGGCAATAAAAGGCCAACTCATGACACGAGATAAAGAGCTTTGGCTCTTTCCAGAGGGGATGGCACAAATAGAAAACAAAATTAAATATGCTCGGCTCGGTATTCAGCTCGGTACAACCCATAAAAATGGAGTACGTTTAGAACACGAATTTGCCACAGCTTTGGGTAAGTTAGCCACAGCAAATATTTATGCTATGAACCAACAACAAGCACAGGATTATTTTCAGGGTAAAGATATTCGTCTTGCAAAGCCCACAACAAATTTGGGAGAAGTTGTTTTAACTTTGTGTGGTGCACCTGTGGGTTTAGGTAAGTGGCAAAAAAACAAAATAAAGAATAGCTTGCCTCGAGATTTAGTAAGTGACTCCCAGTTAATAACTTGGGTATAACTTGGAGATATCTTTCACCTATTTTTAGATTAAATAAGCATATAAGATATAACCCATTGTTTTAATTGAATTTTAAATATATTGCATATGTTTGTAAGTTTTGTGAATAGTTAACTACACTTAAATTACTTTCTACTTCTCCCTAATGTATAGAAGGTGTTTTTAAGTAACGCATTGGCTCCTCAGAGCCATCCCCTAAGCCCAGAGCTTCCCTTTGCTCTGGGTCTTTTTTTGCTTAACATTTATCAACAATTATTCAGCCCGTTGACGACAAATTGGTCTTAAAAATCGCAGCATCGCATTTAACCCCACTGAAGTACTTCTTACATCAGTACTTGATGGGAATGGTCCCCCATGATTCATAGATGCGCATACTTCAACACCCGTTGGCATTTGGTTTTCAATTATTCGACCAACTTTGTACTGCAGAGCTTCAATCAGTTGTGCGTTAGTTACAAAATCATTATTTGAACCATGTATTGATGCACTAAGCTGCCCTTCTAATGAGTCAACCAGTTGCTTTAATTGCTGCGCATTGTCATATTTCACCATCATCACTGAAGGGCCAAAAACCTCTTCGTGTAACTGTTTGTTTTCCATATAAGTGTTAGCGTCAGTGCAGAATAAATGTGCATTCGCGTGGAATGTCTGTTCAAGTACACCTTGGGCTAGCAAACTCACCCCCTGTGCATTTTTGAGCAGCTCAACACTGCGCTTGAAGCTTCTGACAATGTTAGGCGAGAGTAATGTATCTGACTTACTTTGTGATAGCTGCTCAATGGCTTCTTCTATCAATTCTTCCGCGTCACTTGGCACCAACCATAAACCAGGACTTGTACAAAACTGACCATTACCCATAAGCACTGACTGACATAAAGATTGAGCTAATTGCTTGCCTTGCTCAGCCGCTTTTTGCGCAAAAACAACCTGAGGATTCGTGCTACCTAATTCACCATAAAATGGAATAGCTTCTTTCCTAGTGGCGATGGTTTCCATGAGTTTTTGTGCAACACCAAAGCTACCGGTGAATCCCACAGCTTTTATAGGCTGTGCTGCAACAAGTTGATGCGCTATCCCATATCCTTTTGCTTGGATCATAGAAAACACACCTTTGGGCATACCCGTCTTGGCAATAGCCTTATCTATTGCATGTGTCATTAACTCGCTAGTCACTGGGTGCGCTGTATGACTTTTCATTACCACAGGACAGCCAGCAGCCAAAGCCGCCGCAGTATCGCCTCCCAAAGTTGAAAATGCGTACGGGAAATTTGATGCGCCAAACACAGCTACTACGCCCACTGGTAAGTAGCTTAAATGCGTATATGGTTTCGCTAAAGGTGTACGATTCGGATCGGCTTGATCTTTAATATCAAGGTCAAGTAACCCATTTTTGCACTGCTCTAAACTCTGTGCAAAAGCCCTTAACTGATTCATAGTACGACCACGCTCACCTTGTAATCTAACTAATGGCAAGTTGGTTTCTTGGTGTGTTACTTCAAGTAGTTGCTCGCCCAGTGCTTCAATCTCATCAGCAATTGCATATAAAAATGTTGCACGCTCAGCAGGGCTTGTTTGGCGATATACGACAAATGCTTGCTCAGCTGCACTCACAGCTTGTTGCAACATCTGTTCGGTTGCTTCGAAAATAGGCGTAGTTAGGGGTTGATTCAGTTTAGGCGAAAAGCCAAAAAACTTATCAGCACCTTCGGCAATACACCACTGCCCTGCAATGTAACTTGCTCCGCTGATCTGCATAATTCACTCCTGTTGTTTGATTGTTAAATGACCTGAAAACCAAATGCATATGGGTCGTCGTCATCTACTGTTATATTGCTGGTACCTGTGACCTTAGACCAACCTCGAATACTGGGTAATATCGCCGCCTTTGTAGCCACTTCTGTCACCCCTTCAATGCAACCTACGAATTGGCTACCAATGTAACTCTCATGTACAAACTCTTGTCCAACCTGTAATTGCCCTTTTGCAAACAGCTGCGCCATACGGGCACTTGTGCCAGTGCCACAGGGCGAGCGATCTATTGCTTTATCACCGTAAAAAACCGCGTTAGCTGCGCTAGAGTTTTGTTGTTTTGGCTGTCCTGTCCACAAAACGTGAGAAGCACCTTTCACCGTTGCGTCTAATGGATGAATGCATGTAAGTTGTTGGTTTACAATTTGCCTGACTATCGGGCTAAATTTTAGAATTTCACTGGCATTCCATTTATCGATACCAGGAAAGCACTCTTGAGGTTCAACAATAATATAAAAATTACCGCCATAGGAGATGTCCACGCTAAGGAGGCCAAGCTCAGGGACCTCTATTTCGATATTCTGGTATGCTAAAAATGCAGGTACATTAAATAACTTAACCCACTCTACTTTGCCATTTACCATTCGATAATTGACATCTACCCGTCCAGCTGGCGTGTCTAGCTTTAGCTGTTCTTGCTGCTTAGGTTGGATCAGACCATGTTCGAGCGCGAAAGTAACCGTGCCGATGGTGCCATGGCCACACATTGGCAGACACCCAGATGTTTCAACAAACAAAATACTCGCATCGCCATCAGGGGTGGTTGGGGGATAAATGAACGAACCTGACATCATGTCATGGCCTCTTGGCTCAAACATGAGCGCTTGGCGGATCCAGTCATATTCGGCCATAAAATGCTGTCGCTTTTCACTCATGCTGTCACCCCGTAAATTGGGGTGACCACTGGTGATTAAGCGCACAGGGTTGCCACAAGTGTGACCATCAATACATGAAAATGTCCCTTTGCGCATAAGCTTAATCCAAATTAAATTTGCTTAAATCGATACGGTTGCTCATTGCGTCATCATATAAACGATTAATCATCGCTTTTTGCTCTTCTGGCAAGCTTAAACGTGGTGCGCGCGTCACTTCTGAGCCCCGACCGGCTAACTGCTCTGCATATTTAATACATTGCACCAATGTGGGAATAGTGTCTAAACGAAGCAAAGGTAAGAACCAACGCCAGATCTCTTTGGCTTCTTCATAGCGCCCTTGGCGAGCCAATTCATAAATCGCCACAGACTCTTTCGGGAACACATTTGTCAGCCCAGAGATCCAACCTGTTGCGCCAAGCATTAGGCTTTCTAAAGCGATGTCATCTACGCCACCAAAAATGATGAAGCGATCAGCAAATGCTGTTTGCAGCTCAGTAATACGACGTGTATCTGTTGTGGCTTCTTTGATCGCCACAATATTTTCCTCATTCGCCAGTACCTTCATACCTTCAATAGATACATCAACGCCATACGTAATTGGGTTGTTATAAATCATCACCGGCAACGACATGCAACGAGCGACCTGTTGATAATGGTAAATAGCTTCTCGCTCAGTTGAGCGGTACACCATACCTGGCAACACCATTAATCCGTCGATACCAATTTTTTCTGCATCTTGGCAAAACTCTACCGCAAACTGCGTAGTGGTCTCAGCAACACCGGTTAATAAAGGTACGCGACCTGCAACAACGTCTTTAACTGCTTTGAGCACTTCACGTTTTTCTTCAAATCTTAACGAGCAGTTCTCGCCCACAGTACCTAGTACAATGATACCGTGAACACCTTCGTTGATAAGCGCATCAACCATGCTTTTTGTTGTTTCGAAATTAATGCTGCCATCATCATTAAATTGGGTTGTTACTGCTGGGTAAACCCCTTGCCAATCGATCATTTTATTTTTCCTCATTGGTTTTTGTATTTACCATCTTAGGTATATTGTATACAATAATCAATATCCGATTGGGAAATTTATTTTTCTTAACTCTACAAGAATCGATGTAACGCTTTTAATCTATTGATTTAAATATCATTTAGGTGTTTTAGTTCGGTTAAAAAAATTACCTTTTGGGTTAAAAGTTAAACATGCAATTTGGCTGTTTTACTTATTTCTCGGCCAAAAAGTTTAAAACGTAGGAAAAGTGCATGAGCATAAAAGAACAAAAAGTTGCCGTTATAGGTGCTGGCATCATCGGCCTTTGCGTCGCTAAGCGGTTAAGAGATTGCGGCTATCACGTTTGTCTATTCGACAGTGAAGGAATTGCACAACGCTGCTCAAAGGGAAATGCTGGCCACTTTGCTACAGAACAAGTATTCCCTTTGGCAGATAAAAAGCTGCTGCCCAAATTGCCGAATATGTTATTTAATCCCCAAGGTGCATTATCTATAAAAGCAAGCTATGCACTAAAGATGCTGCCATGGTTTTTCCGTTTTTTACTCAACATGCGTGAAAAGCGCTTTAACGCCCACACACGAGCCCTTAAAGCTTTGAATGAAAGCTCATTATCTGCGTACGAAGAATTATTAGCTGGCAGTAATTATCAATCACTATTGACTAAAAATGGCTCGCTACTGACCTTTGAGCAGAGTAAACCCAGTGATATAGAAAAAATTTATCTCAACTTTAAAGCGCAAAATGTATCTGTTACTTGGCTTGATAAAAAAGCGTTACATGAGCTTGAGCCAAACATCAGTGAACACGTAACTAATGCGCTATTTTTTCCAGAGGTAGGTCATAGTATTGACCCTCACTCTTTATGCATGCACATTTTTAATCAATATAACAAGCAAGGCGGAGAGTTTTTCCAAGAGGCTGTAACTAATATCATCGCGCAATCAGATAAAAGTATTGTCTCAACAAGTACTAATAATACTTATCACTTTGACAAAGTGGTTGTGTGTACCGGAGCTTGGAGTAAGCCTTTGGCTAAACAACTCGGTTTTAATGTGCCACTTGAAACCGAGCGAGGCTACCATGCAATGGTTGAAAAGCATGACATTTTATCGCGTCCAGTTGCATCTGCTGAGCGGCAGTTTATTATCACTCCGATGCAGCAAGGTCTTCGTTTGGCTGGTACCGTTGAATTTGCAGGTTTAAACGCGCCAGAGCGCACTACTCGTGCGACTATGTTGCTAGGGCATGCAAAAAACATCTTAACAGATATTCAACACTGCCAAATAAAGCAGACTTGGATGGGATGCCGCCCTTCTCTGCCAGATTCATTACCTGTGATCAGCACAGCGCCTGACAACAAAAACATATTATTTGCATTTGGCCACCAGCATTTAGGCCTAACGCAAGCGGCTATTACCGCAAAATTGATTGCCCAATTGTGTCAAGGCGAGCAACCCTCTCTTGACCTAAACCCTTACAGAATTAACCGATTTTAGGAGCAAACATGACAACATACGGCATAGGCACCCAATCACAACAACAAGCCCTTGATGCACTTGAAGATATGACACAGGGAATACAGCCCATTGCATATCAAGAGTATGAAGCGCGCATCGCAAAAGCCCAGCGTTATATGCAGCACCACGGTATAGATGCGATTTATTTAAATGCAGGTACCAACCTCAAGTATTTTACCGGCATGCAGTGGTATGCAAGCGAGCGATTAGTTGGCGCAATTTTACCCGCATCTGGAGGTGTTGAGTTTATCGCCCCTACATTTGAAATCGGTTCTTTGCTTGATTATCAGGTGATTGAAGGCCCTATTAATGACTGGCAAGAACACGAAAGCCCATATACGCTATTTGCTAATGTTCTAAAAAACATGGGCATAAGCGACCAAGCAACCATAGGTATAGACGAAAGTACGGCATTTTTTGTTGCCGATGGCATAGCCAAAGCGGCGCCTACCTTGAACTTAATTAACGCCAAGGAAGTGACAGCCCACTGTAGAATGCATAAGTCTGAAAACGAATTAGCGCTGATCCAGCGAGCTATGGATATGACACTTGCGGTGCACAAAGCCACAGCAAGTATGTTGCATGAGGGCATTACTACGACAGAAGTTGAAGCATTCATTAATAAAGCGCATAAAAAAGTGGGCGCAACAGGCAATTACTTTTGCATTGTTTTGTTTGGCAAAGCCAGTTCATTTCCACATGGCGTTAAAGAGCCTCAAGCACTCAAAAAAGGTGATGTTGTACTGGTAGATACTGGCTGTAAACTTGAAGGTTACTTGTCTGATATCACGCGTACCTATGTGTTTGGCGAGGCAAACGAACGCCAGCGTACTATGTGGCAACATGAAAAAAATGCACAACTTGCCGCTTTTGGAGCTGCACAAATTGGCGCAACTTGCGGGGATGTTGATCACGGTGCACGCAGCTATTTGGCTAATCAAGGGTTAGGCCCGGATTATAATTTACCAGGTTGTCCTCACAGAACAGGGCACGGTATTGGTTTAGACATTCACGAATGGCCGTATTTAGTAAAAGATAATCCTCAATTACTCGCGCCTGGTATGTGTTTTAGCAACGAACCTATGTTAGTGGTGCCGAATGAATTTGGTATTCGTCTGGAGGATCATTTTTACATGACCGAGGCTGGACCAAAATGGTTTACACAGCCAAGCCATAGTATTGATGACCCTTTTGGTTTGAATAAAGATTAATTAGAACGCTTTACTTTTTGAACGCCCAAAATATACAATACATATATAAAACATATATAGGGTGTATATTTTGGGCATTGTTAAAATCTCCGACGAACTACACGAAGAACTTCGCGCAACCTGCCAAGTCATGTCTCGTTCAATTAATTCTCAAGCAGAGTTTTGGATAAAGATGGGCCGCTTAGCAGAGCTCAACCCAGATAAAACCTTTACGCAATTGATCCAAGCCGAACTTGCACAGCATACAAACCAGATACCCGCAGCGAGCACAAAAAATGAATGATGTTATCTTAAAGTCTTCAAAACAAGCTGATTTGATGCGTGAGTCTGGCAACTTGCTTTCGCAAGTTTTTGTTATGTTAGATAGCGTTGTTAAACCCGGTATTTCAACAATGACAGTGAATAACCTAGTTGAGCAATTTATAGTAGAAGAACTCAAAGCAAGGCCTGCATCAAAAGGACAATATGGCTATGAATTTGTGCTAAATAGCTCCGTTAATCACGTTGTTTGTCATGGTATTCCAAATGAATCTCAGATATTAACTGACACCGATATCGTCAATTTTGATATCACTTTAGAGAAAAACGGCTTTATCGCTGATTCAAGCAAAATGTACGTGATGCCTAATGCATCAGACGAAGCAAAAAAACTCGTTACTTTAACCGAACAAGCAATGTGGCAAGCAATAAAACTTGTCAAACCGGGCGTTCGCCTAGGTGATATAGGCCATATTATTTCTAAACTTGCTCATCAAAATGGTTACAGTGTGGTACGTGAGTATTGTGGTCACGGCATAGGTGAGCAAATGCATGAGGCCCCTAATGTACTTCACTACGGAAAACCAAATACAGGATTAAAACTGCAAAGTGGCATGACATTCACTATTGAGCCCATGATCAATCAAGGTAGCGCACGAATTAAAACTAAAAAAGATGGCTGGACTGTGGTAACCAAAGATAAAAAGCTATCTGCACAATCAGAGCACACTATTTTAGTAACCGATAACGGATTTGAAGTACTGACTTTACGCCCAGAAGAGGCACATTTGCTGGCCTGATTTCGCAGCTTGAATTGCGCCTAACTCAGCCCTATTACCCATTTAAAAGGCCAGTGCTCTGTACACCGGCTTTTTAAGTCACCGTTTTTGCACACTAAAAATACCGATTCGTAAATAACGCTTAAATACGGTGAGCTGTTAAGCTAGTTAAAAGGCGCACTATGTTCAAGCTGACTGATATCAAAACCTAACATATACAATGCTTTATCAACTTTTCTAAAGTTTTGTTGTGTGGCTTCACCATACTCTAATTCACATAGATACCGCACAAGCCACGATGCCATTTTATTCGCTCTAAAATTGCGCTCAGCATCTGAACACTTTATTTTGATGCCCAACAGCTCTCGGTACTGCCGATTAAGTTGTCTCGAACGGTCTTTAGGTCCAGTGAAAGATACAAGATTGCATGTTATAGACTTGAGACTGTCTTGTTTATCACCGCTGTCGAGTGATTGATAAAAACCTACAAGTATATAGTTTATATACGCTGCAACTCTCGAGTCATAGATAGTCGTGAGCTCGAACATAAACGAAAATACTTTTGTCCAACCACTAGACCAAAGTATTTTTTTCATATTTAAGGACAAAGTTTTGTCATCCTCGAACCAGCCTTTCCATTGTTCAAGCGCAGGCTTCAACTCACCTTTGCGATATAAGTTCAAGGCATCAATAATATTTGAAGCTTGAACACCTCCCCAATCAAACACTTCTATGCACTGTAAAATGAGTTCATTATCCGAAGTAGAGTCAGGAAGCCCAAGTTGACGATCAATACCTACCGTGTATTTACCTGATTTTTCATAGCTATATTTTTTAGCAGCGTCTTTAATTGAAGAAAACTCTATTACTCCCTTGCGTTTCCCATAATTAATTTTACATTTGTTACCACTCACACTGTTTTTATAGTAATCCGCAAACCCCAAATCATGTAAAGTTTTAGCCATTATTAAATATGAACTCATACATCCCTCTTTTCTATTCAATGGTTATTTATTGGCTTTCAAAATAGATTAACTAATGGTAAAAAATAATGGCTTTGGGAGGCTATCTAACTCGAAGCACTTAGATTGTTTACATGTGTTGAGCTTGATAATAATAGCCTCCCCACTTGAACATGCCGTAAGCATAAATAACATCACGTAGTAAAGCGTTTGTAAGACTTAACTTTTTGAGTGAATCATTCTGTCGCGATCAGTTCGCTATAAGGCTACCTTTTGCATCCCAATTTTATCAGCGAAGCCACCGACCCTAACACGCTTTATACCTCCCTCGCTTGAATCAACTGACGCTGTAATTGTTGAAATACAGTCCATTGCTCGACCTTGCTCGAAAGTAAAGCGCTTTGAAGAGCCTTGATATAGGTGCTTGGTTAAATAGCATGCCAATGCGCCACTTGCACTTCCTGTCGCTGATTCTTCTGAGATGCCAAATAATGGTGCAAAGTTACGACAACTTGCCGTCAATTTACTTGATTCATCACACAGTTCAAAAGCATGAATACCAATCACCTCATGTCTTTTACAAAAGTCACTGGTTAGCTTGTGATTCACTTTAATTTTATCTAAATAACCACTAGGCACAGGGACGATAATATCAGGTAAGCCGGTTGAAACGACCTCTACCGGTAAATATGTTGATTCAAGTATCGAAGGCTCTAGTCCAATTAACTCTGATATAGCCTCATAACTCAACACGTCTCGATATTGGGGCAACTGCTGGTCCATAACTATATGGCCAGTTTCAGAAATGTTTACCTCGAGTATACCAGCTTTGGTTCTTTGTATGTATTTCCCATTGGTTACAACCCCTGACTGATACATCGTCGAAAACGCCGCCAACGTAGCGTGGCCGCAAAAATCGACTTCGCCCGTTGTAGTAAAAAAAGAGAGCGCATAATCAACTTCTTCATCTTGTGATACAAATGCTGTTTCAGAGTAACCTACGGCTTGTGCTATGCTTAATTTTTCTTCGTTTGATAAGTCATCTGCATGCAACACCACACCAGCGGGGTTGCCACCAGAGCCATTGCTGGTAAAGGCGTTAACCAAATGTGCTTCTACTATTTTCAATATCAATCTCTCCACACTGTGTGTTTACTTAAGTATGCTAAGAGCCCACCATAGGCCCCAGGCGCAACGATACTATGTATATATTTTATTACTTGCCATACTACTAATAATGTCCCCTAGTTTTTTGGGTTCCGCACTCGAGTAACTATTAGTTACACAAGGTATGCTGATGAATGTACGCTGTAAAATAAAAAATCGGCAAATCGCAAAACGAGGCCTGTTAAAGGTTCTACGGATAAACTATTACAATACCTGATTTATCAAAACAGTAGATATTAACGACAAATCATAAATTTTGAAAAATACAATCAATATTAGCGAGCGAAAATAATAGAGTCACCAAATATGGATTAACTATTGTCTAGCGCTCACTGACCTACCCTCTATTTAAAATGTATATTTAATCCCTAAGTTAATGCTTTTCCAGCTTTCTGAATGTCCAGAGCTAACCTTAAGATCTGGTAAAACTTGATAATCTACAAACAAGGAAACAGATTGTGTAGCTTGGTAATCTAAACCGACTCCATAGGTAAAGCCACTTTCAGACAGTTTAACTAGATGCGGATAAGTAGTAGTTATATTACCAGCTTGATCTGTATAAGAAATACTCGTAGTTATTTCATAGTTGCTTTTGCTTGTTCCCACTAAACCATAGACCCTCAAAGTACTAAAAATGGGATAAGAGGTGTTTATAAATAGCGATGCCTGTGTGTCAATATCTTCTTTGTATTTTGGGTTCGATAAACCATCCACATAAAATGGATGAGAGTATCCCGACACACCGTAATTATATCTTGCTTCTAACGAAAAATATTCATTAAGTTGATATCCACTAATAGCACCAATGGTTTTAAAATCTCTCTCTGGTAAGGAAACGTCTTGCGCACTACTTTGTAAACCCAAGTACCAATTACTGTTGCTTTCAGCATGTGCTGAAAATCCTAGTGATAAGGCTATGATAGTAGATGTAAATGTGAGTATTTTTTTCATTCTAAATCCTTTTGTACAGCTTTCATTTGAACGTGTATTTTTTGAAAAAGAAATTATAAGTACAAAGCTAAAAATATCAACTCACATGTTTTTATAGTGCGAGAAAAACCCACAGTTAAAAAGTTAATTTTTTAAGGGCTTTATTTACTCATAACCCCGCCAGCATTAATGAAAATACGCTTAACCAAACTAGGTTAAGCCAATATGATATACGTTGATAATAAGCAGCTCGTTTTTTCATTTCATATGCTTTTGCCATTTTCACTAAATAATAAATAACTAGTGAAGCAGTTATTACTGACACTAACCTGAAGCAAAAAGGCACGTAAATTGATTTTTGGCTGGCAGCGATTATAACTGGCGAAATTAAAAGCGAGAAAAGCATAACTAAACCCGCTAAAGAATGAATTTTACAGCTTAAACTAGGGGATTTTGTGTATGGGTCTTTATCCATCGGGAAGTAGCCGGCAATCCAAGTGCCAATTCCATGTGCAATTATTAGCCACCCAGAAATAGTAATAGCGAGACTTGACTCATTTAGTTAAGCTACTGTCCAGCCAAAAAAGCAAAATATAAAGCCTAAGGGGTAGTTATTGATGACTGGTGATATTTTTCGGTTGAACTATCAGCCGCACCTAACTCGCTACAAATTGATGTGCATGATTGTAATTTGGGTAAAATTTCGCAGTAACATACACGCCGACAGTAATCCAAATCGTTGCTATCACCCCTGATAATGTGGCTATACTCTCAATCAAAGCCATACTCCTTGTGCAGACTTCCCTCTATACTAAAAGGCTTATACAACTCATTAACTGATATTGCGTTAATTTACTACACCTTTACACACGGTCAGACTCGATCATGAGGTGTAATAATAACTTTTGCCTATTTTACCTTGAGCGCGGGTGGCAACTACAGCAACACACCAAACAATTGACATCATCATTGGTGTGTTTGTTTGCTACCGTTTTCACGGATAAATTTAATTGTAAAACCTTTATCTTTTTCTCCTGAAACAAAAACTGTCATGTTTTTATCTTTAGTTAATTGATAATTGAGCTTCTTAGGGAAATCATGTTGAACATTCTCAAATATAGCCGTTTCAGCATTGCAACTGGTCAATTTGAAAGCGACAGGCATATCGTTACTGACAACTTTAGCAACATAAAATACCTCTCCAGACATTTCAACTAATCGTAAAGTTTCTGAGCTTACAATTTTATTTTTTTCGATGGAATATGTATATCCTGCGCCCTCAAGGGTTTTGCTGCTAACCTGTTTCCATGATTCATGCATTTGCAGTTTGCTGCTTTTAGCGTTCCAATTACCCACAAGCCATGCCAATGATCCTACCGTATCACATGCTTTTGCTTGTGCTACTGAGTGAAAGACTAAACACAGAAATACCAAACTTGTTACTCTAAACATAAAAAACAACCCCACTAGGTTGACGAAAATAGCCATGTAGCCCAAAAATGGTGGTCAACACTTTTTGGCCCCTCCCAGAAAATAAATAAAGGACAGATAATAAAAAATAAAGGACAGACACCTAAAATCTCTCGTTTATCATCTACATACAGCACAATGTGAGTGTGGTTACTAATCACCGTATAAGCACAGACATCAATACAAAAACCTGTGCTAAAAATAACAAACGCTCCTCTACCCAGACTCGTCGATGCTCATACAACTTGCCTGTTAGCTTATCGTCTTCGAACAAAAATGCGCGACGAACACACCGTGGTAATACTTAGTATCGGATAGGTGATTTGCCACTTCCTTGCTAATCCAATCGTTCACTCCTTGAACTGAGAATTGAAATGGTTTTGAAGAACTAAAAGCTTAGACAAAACATCCAAGGTTTCAAGTTTGAGTGCCCAAATTGAGTGACTGCCCCTTATTGTCGGTTTCCTTAATGTCGGTTTATAATGCCGAGCTTTGCAGTGTATCTGCAACAGCGACTTGTTAACTTAGTTTTCATAAATCGCCTTAATCTTACATGTTGTTTCATCGATATGAATAGCCACAGACTTATTTCTGGCTTTGGCAGATAATAATAAAGCATATTCGTCCTTAAACGATTCCCTTGTCCGATCTAAACAATATCTATTAGGCCAAGTACTGTAACAAGTGCAATCGGTCTTTGTAGCACCTTTTTGAGCAATCGAAATTGTTTTCCCATCATAGCCGATAGCAATCATTTCAATTGTACCGCTATGCCAGTCGGCGAGAGCAGATGTTGAAAAAAGTAAACCTAGAAATAATAATATTCTATTCATTCTTTGAACTCCGATAAGTTGACGAATGATATGGACTCCCCACTCGGCATCAATGTGCCATAGTGAAGTTGATAAAAAGCTTCAATTGAGGAGAGTCCATATGTCATTAATTAAAGCCATTGGCATCGATTTAGCCAAATCTATCTTTAGTATCCACGGTGTTGATACTCATGACAAGTGTAAATTACGTAAAACCATCAAGCGAAACAAACTCTTAGCTGAAATTGCAAAATTACCGCCTTGCATTATTGGCATGGAAGCCTGCTCGGGCGCACATTATTGGGCACGCGAATTTACTAAGTTGGGCCATGACGTACGTATCATGGCATCCAAGTTTGTCATTCCTTATCGTCAAAACGAAAAGAACGATGCCAATGACGCTGAAGCTATCTGTGAAGCAGTTACCCGACCTAAAACACGATTTGTCACTATCAAAAGTGAAGAACAACAAGCTGTTCTTTGCCTGCACCGTATTCGACAGGGAGCCATAAGCGCTGATAAACCGCTTACGAGGATTACTTGCTGAATTTGGTATTGTTATGCCCAAAGGTCGATACCCTGCACAACAGGCGATAACAAGTATTTTAGAAGACGCTGAAAATGCTTTGCCGATGCTCGCCAGAGAGTGACTTCATGATTTATGGCTAGAGATTAAAGGGCTAAACCAACAAATTCTCAAGCACGACAGAAAGCTTTACCAATTAGCCAATCAAATGAACGCCGCTAAACGCTTAATGAGCATTCCTGGTGTCGGTGAAGTCACTGCAACTGCGGTAGTTGCCACCGTGTGTGATGCCACTGAATTCGATACCAGCCGGGCATTCTCTGCTTGGATAGGTTTAGTACCAAAACAATACACCACTGGTGGCCAAGTTAAGCTGGGTCGAATATCAAAACGAGGCGAAAAACACATACGCACCTCACTCATTCATGGCGCACGAGCCGTGATTGCTAACTGCAAGCACAAAACTGATAGAACCCGTTTATGGGTAAAAGACCTTATCGAACGACGAGGATTTAAACGAGCGACGGTAGCCTTGGCAGCCAAAAATGCGCGATTAATTTGGGCATTGTTACACTCAGAAAAAGAATATCAGATTGATTATGTGAAATAGTTAAATCAGTAAAAAAGAAAGGTTAGTTAAAACGGTTAACCCCACCGAGTCTTAGCATTAGCAAGTGACGATAACACGGTCAGACCGAGAGCATGAAAGCCTGTTTAGTCGGGAAGAGTTAGCAACTCTGTTTAACGAATGAGGCATTGCTCAAGCGCCTATTGCGCGGTGGTAACTTCCCGCTTGCTTACATGCGCTCGACCCGTGATTTACTGCGTAGAAGAACGCGACTGGTTCAACATGGCGCACAACTGAAAGCGCATATAGTTAACATAAATAGTCAGTACAACTACCCACCGCTCGAACTACACATGAAAAACAAATGTGTTCGCCAAGAATTCCAAACGCGTTTTGACGACCAAGCCGTTCAACGCAGTGTTAATTTTGATTTAGCCATACTCGATGCCTACGCAGAAGAGCTTAAACAGCTTGAATATTATTTAGAGAGTAAAGCTAAAAAGCATCAACCAAACTATTACGCACAACTGCGTACAATGCCAGACATTGGTCTCATTATAGCCATGACTATCTTGTATGAGATTGGTGATATAAACCGCTTTGAATCTGTACAAACGTTCGCATCTTATTGTCGGCTCGTTAAGTGTAAAGCAGAATCTGCAGGCAAAACCTATGGCACCAGTGGCAATAAAATTGGCAATAGCCACTTAAAATGGGCATTCAGTGAAGCCGCTGTGCTTTATTTACGTGGCAACGACAAAGCTCGGCGTTACTTAAACAAATTACATAAACGCATGAGCAAGGCCAAGCACTCTCTGTGCTCGCTCACCAGCTCGGTCGTTGTGTTTATTTTATGCTTAAGAACAAAACGGTATTCGACGATGAGCGTTTTTTAAAAAGTTAAGTCGCACAATGGGGTGAGCTATACACCTAACTAGATAGGCATGAACAACCATGCATTATTTGTATTTAAGTCAGCAAAAGCTGAATGTGACAGGTAAGTGTTGTCGAAGTAATAAGCTATTTCGCCTTGATTAGACACCCCATTGGTGCGCATTAATTTAAGCAATAAGTTAAATCGTTTACATCTTAGCTGATTACTGCGTAACGCACCTTTAACTAACTGGACGAATGAGCCATCCCCTTGAGTAGCGCCAGATTAAGGTTAACCGATGAATGTCTAATGGCCCTAAACGATAAGCTGTATCAACTGATTTAGGCAGCGCTGAGAGCGCAATAAGGGATTACGGCGTAATGCCCCTATATGTGTTTGCCGTAAACGATTTTAACGGCTAACCGACATAACGAAGTTGAACAGATTTAAGAATTGCCATTACAAATTAGCTGCTTAAAAGCAGCTAAAAAGAATCGTTATGCTTACTTGACCCGATAAGGTTCATATGTGTTATGAATATTCTTCAATGAATATAAACTCTATACGCTGAGTTGCAGTTTTCTGACGTGGATAAATCTATTCTCACTTTCTTATTGGCCATTTTAGCGGCTAGTAAAATACTCAGAGCTTTGTTTGTATCAGTGTTTTCTGGAAGAAACCTTACGTACTTGCAATTGCATTCGTTACCACTAGATTCTATATCCGCATATACTTTACCATCGCTACCATCAAGACCAACAAGTTTTGGCAACGAATTTCCATTCTGAGTGCATGCAGCATATGCTTCGGGCACGAATGCTAAACTCGTTAAAAAAAGAATTTCTTTTATATATTTCATACACTTTCTCCATGATTAATATGGTTGTTCCATAAAATTCATAACAGCTTATTCTCTCCCAAAATGTCGGAATAAATACCGACAAAACGGGCCATATTACCTACCTCAATCTTCCCACGCAAAAAGTTCAATGTAAACAACTCTTAAGCTTCACTCAAAAACTGTGGCCATCAAAATTGGACAAACGGGCCGTAATAATGTTTTCAGACAAACTACTGGCAATAAAAACAGTGTATTTTCACAGGGTTTTGTTCTGTTTGCGCATACTCAACAACTATGCGGCATGTACTGCTGTGTATTTGGATATGCGCCACCTAACTTGGATAGTCCATTAGGCTAAATACTTAAGCGTTATAAGGCTTCATGAGGGCCAAATACTTCGTATACACCTAGCAAGATCAATTGCTGCTTTATCGTTGCCATAAACGCCGTTGGGCCACACAGATAAACTCGTCATGCTCTAACAGTAAAGCTAACTTGCTTTGTGACAGTTCGCTGCGCCCTGATTGGTCGCCACTTTGGGTGTTTTCATACCAAACCTCTTTGCTTAGATTTTTATGTTGTTGCGCTTTTTACTCTATCACTTACTTAAAACTATGTTCATTTTCACTGGCGCAGGCATGAAAAAACAACAGCCTTTTGCTTTTATGAGCGTTTAGCGCCTATTCAAGCATGGCCATCATCGGAGCAATCCCCCCTTGAACACAACGAGAATTCATTTGAACATGCATATACTCATTCATATAAGCACTTAAAATTCATTTAAGATCAAACTGCTGAATTCAAATCACTCAACCTGCAAACTTCTATCGAGCCACAATTAACAAGGGGAACATGCATACATTCCCTCCCTGTTTGTATAGCCATGCTAGTTAACGGCCAAGAGTGGCTCATAAAAAAGCCCCGCGACTTGCGCAGGGCTTTTATCTAAATCAATTTTTCAAACTGATTAGAACTTGTAATCAAACTTAAGGTAAGCTTGACGACCCAGTGTTGTATGTGTTTTAGCATCAATACCCATAGCGTCAGAAGGCACAAGCGGTGCTTCTTCATTAAACAGGTTTGCTGCACCTAACGTTAACGTTAAGTCTTTAAAACCAATGTAACTTACTGTTGCATCATAAGTTGTCCAAGATTCAATCTTAAACTTGTTACCTGCGCTATCAGCTAAGTCATTATACGAATCAATAAAGTTAATATTTAATGTTGCCAACCAGTCATTGTTTGCCCAATCAACCCCTGCAGTCCAACGATATTGAGGATGTTCGTGTTCGCCATTTAGGTCTTCACGTACCGTTGTTGTGTTACCTTGGTCATCACTTTGGAAAGACTGCTCCTCAAAGTTCAGGGCATAAGTTAGGTTATAGCTAAACTTAAACTCACCCATATTTTGTGTTGTAAGGGCATACGCTAAGTTAACATCAAAACCGTCTGTTTCACGACCACCAATGTTTACGAATGTATCGTTGATTGTCAAAATACGACCAAGTGTACTACCTTGACTTGGCGCACGAAGAACTAAGTTTGGATCGGTACCACAGCAATCAACTAGCTTCTGTGCACCAATTTTCTTGATCAGGTCTTCTTGATCGTAGTTCCAATAGTCAACACCAACGCTAAAATCATCCGTTGCCTGCCATACAACACCTAAGTTGTAGTTTTCAGATTCTTCAGGCTGTAGGTTTTTGTTACCCGCAACAATTGCAGTGTATTCTGTCGGTTCACAGTCTGCTTCAGCGCCTGTTTGACGACAACGCTCTTTATCGATAACAGTCGGAGACTCATCAGTACGGCCTAAGTGAAGCTGTACTAATGACGGTGCTCTAAACGCAGTACCCCAAGAACCACGGACTACTAACGAATCAATCGGTGCCCAGCGGAATGCTACTTTAGGGTCGGTTGTGGTACCAAAATCACTGTAATCTTCATGACGTACTGCAAGTTGCAGCTCTAACGTGTCTAGCACTGGAACACTGAACTCAGCAAACACTGCGGTGTTGTCTCTATCACCATTGGCTTGCGTAGCTTCGGTACCAAAAATTTCACCACGAATGTATTGGCTATCTGGGTTATCTTCGATTTTTTCACGGCGTGTCTCAAAACCAAATGCTGCAGATACATAGCCCGCGCCTAGCTCAAACAACTCACCAGAAATTGTACCGTCAAGTGATTGCATGGTTGATGCGCCGTAACGTGTAGTTGTGGTCTCAAAGTATGCAAGTCCTTGAGCTGTGTTAGTGCTTGGTTCAAACGGGTTCCATAAACCCATATCAATTGCTTGTTGTGCTCGAATTTTATTCGGGAAGCCATCAAAACCTTTTTCAACTGCGCTTGAGCGGATACTTGAATAGGCAATTTCCCAATCCCAGTCTTTATAGTTACCACGCGCACCAAGCACAGCACGGTAGTACTCTGAATCTACGTCTTTTTTACGGTTACCAATATCAATGGTACGACGACGCATTGAAATATCAACGCCATGTAAGAAGTGAGTTGGATCAGTTGCTAATGGGTGATTTGGGTTATCACCGCTCATTGTTAGTTCGGTAAAGCTTGGGCTACCAGCACCTTGGATAAAAGTTGATGCGTGTTGTGCGGCAAATTCAGCAAAACCTTCAACACCATCGGCAAGTTCTTGAACACCGTTATAACTAAAGCTGAAACGCTCAGTTGAAGGAATTAACGTCATGTGCGGCGCATAGTCATATCGACAGATATCACCAATGATCATATTGTCAGGACACGTATCGTTACCCCATACATCGGCAAAAATAGTCTGTCTGATTAAGGTGCCGTCATCAGCCGTGCCTGTTACAGGCAGTCTTGCCCACTGCTCGTCTGTTAGCATGCTTCTAACAACTTCTACGCTGCCAGGGAAACCTGATGAACTTAAAGAGTTGTTACCACCTCTAAAGCGCTGATCAGCGGTGGCTGTGTAGTCTCTGTCACCATAAAACACATCGCCACGCTTGAAGTAATCTAATGCAAAATTATGCTGACCTTTACTCGTTGACGAGCCCCATAAAACCGTAAAGTTTTGTTCTTCACCGCCGCCATCCGCTGTATCTGATACTTTGCCCGATACTTCAAAACCATCAATATCATTACGCAAGATAATGTTGATTACACCTGCTACCGCGTCAGAACCATAAGTGGCTGATGCGCCGTCCTTTAAAATATCAATACGTTTTACCGATGAGACAGGAATCGTATTTAAATCAACGAAAGAGGTTTCGATATCTTTTGCAAATGGGCTGACAGCAACGCGGCGACCATTGATTAATACTAATGTAGATGATGCACCTAAACCTCTTAGTGCCACACTTGAGCCACCGTTGGCGGTGTCATCGCTTGAGTTACCTTGTGTACTGAATGTACCTGCACCTGATACAGGTAGCTTTTGTAGTGCACCAATCAAATCTGTAGAGCCTGTAGCGGCTAAATCACCTGCTGAAATTGATTGGATTGGAGAAGGTCCTTCCATGTCAGTGCGTTTGATGTGTGAACCGGTAACTTCTATACGTTCGACTTTTTCATCCGCTGCGACAGCTGATTGGGTTTGACCTAATAACATTGCTGCTGACAATGCACTTAATGCAAATATTGGTTTCATTGTTTGCGTTTCCCTGTTGTAGTGTAAGTTATTGTTTTAATTAACCTGTATTGTTCTACCACATATTTTCGCAACGCACAATTCGTCACTTTTCTTACATTTTTTGTCGCCATCATGCTTATAAGCGCAAGTTTTATAAAAATAAAACATTCAAATCAACAAGTTATTAACCTACAGGCCCCGTAAGGGGTAAATGTTTAGGTGTTTTTAGAGTCTATTTTCAGAAAAAATTTTTGTTGTAAAAGTGTTACATTTAGTTTCTAAAACTCTGAAGTACCTTGGTGTGAGTGGTCATGATATGAACACTTAAATACACGCATAATATCTCTGTAAGACAACTATTTACACAAACACAATAAATAAGAGAGTCATGCTAATGGAATTCTCTAGAACGTGGCCTAAGCGTTAATAACAAGTCGCTGCGATCCAGTAACCTTCCAGCAATAACATGAACCACTTCGCCACTACGCTCCAACACACCTTTCACCTCAAGTATTTTGGCACTTAAATAGGCTTGTTTTTGTGATCTAGCTGTTGCCGCCCACACCACAACATTAATATTGCCTGTGTCATCTTCAAGGGTAAAAAAAGTGACACCTGCAGCGGTGCCCGGCGCTTGCTTGCCAGTTACCAGCCCTATCACTGTAACTAGCTGCTGATCTGCTATATGCGCAAGCTCAACTTGGCGAGTAAAACGGCCTAAACGATTTGCTTCATCTAATAGTGTGATCGGATGTTTATTAAGGGTAAGCCCCATCACAGCATAGTCTTCCAAAGTGTTATCTAACGCATCTCCTTCTCCAAATGGTGCGATTTCTTCTTGCATATTAGCGTCATCCTTTACACCACTAAATAATGGCAGTTCAGTGTCTTTATCCATGATTTGCCAACGGGCATTGTAACGACCACCAGCAAAACAAGATAACGCATTAGCTGATGCTAGTTTCTCCAAACTTGCACTACTTACACCTAACATGCGTACCTGTTCAATATTTAAGTAACCCTGTTTAGGCCTCTGCGCGAGTATGGCTTTGATTGCATCACTACTAAGACCTTTAACCAACCTAAAACCCAAACGGATAGCAAACGCGCCGTGTTGCTCAATGACATCATGGTCATGATTAGAATGATTAATACAAACAGGCAAAATCTCCACACCATGGCGCTGGGCGTCTTGGCATAACTGCGATGCACTGTAAAAGCCCATCGGCAAACTATTCAACAATGCGGTGTAAAAGAAGGCGGGAAAATAATATTTGAGCCAAGCAGAACTATAGGCAAGAACCGCAAATGACGCTGAGTGGCTTTCAGGAAAGCCATATTCACCAAATCCACAGATCTGTGCAAATATTTGTTCTGCATAGCTTTGTGAATACCCCCTTTGCTGCATACCATCAAGCAACTTGCTTTTAAATTGCATTAGCTCGCCCGTTTTTTTCCACGATGCCATTGCTCTACGTAACCTATCGGCTTCACCACCACTAAAACCTGCAGCGACCATTGCAAGCTTAATGACTTGCTCCTGAAAAATCGGCACACCCAGTGTGCGAGAAAGTACGGATTTAACTTGTTCTGAGGGATAACTAATTTGTTCAGTACCACTTCTGCGCTGTAAAAATGGATGTACCATGCCACCTTGTATGGGTCCCGGTCGCACTATGGCGATTTGTATCACTAAGTCATAATAACAAGCCGGTTTTAACCTAGGTAACATGCTCATTTGTGCACGCGACTCAATTTGAAACACTCCTACCGTATCAGCCTTTTGAAGCATTTTATACACTTGTTGATCGTCGCCCAAACGAGTTATATCAGCAATATTCCAAGCATAATTAAAGTGCCGATTGATATAGTCAAATGACTTGCGAATTGCGCTAAGCATGCCCAAGGCCAAAATATCCACTTTTAGCAAAGAGAGCGTTTCTAAATCGTCTTTATCCCACTGGATCACGGTTCGGGCATCCATTGCCGCATTTTCTATCGGGACGAGTTCATACAGCGGGCCTGATGAAATAACAAAGCCGCCCACATGTTGAGACAAGTGTCGTGGGAACCCTAAAATCTCATTGACTAGTTCAATAAATAATTGCCCTTGATAAGAGTTTTCATCAAGCCCCAGTTCGCTGATCTGTGTGTGCCACGACAGCGCTTTGTCGCGGCGATTAACTTGTTTGATGTAGTAATCTAACTGGGTGCTATCCATGCCTAATGCCTTGCCTACGTCTCTCACTGCGCTTTTAAAGCGATAGGTGATCACGGTTGCAGCAAGCGCTGCACGCTCGCGGCCATATTTTTGATAAATGTATTGGATCACCTCTTCACGGCGGTGGTGTTCAAAGTCTACATCAATATCAGGGGGTTCATTGCGCTCTTGGCTGATAAAACGTTCAAACAACACTGAGATCTGCCGAGGGTCAACCGCCGTTATTTCTAAGCAATAACACACCACCGAGTTAGCCGCTGATCCCCGACCCTGATATAAGATTTCTTGCCGCTTGGCAAACATCACCACATCATGAATCGTTAAGAAAAAGTACGGGTAGTTAAGCGACTCAATTAATGACAACTCTTTGTCTATTAATGCCGCTATATCATCAGGTACGCCTTCAGGAAAACGCTTTTGCTCACCCTTTTTCACAAGCAAACGTAAATAGCTCATTGCACTGTGGCCTTTAGGCACCAGTTCGTTTGGATACTCATATTGCAGGCTATCTAAATCAAATGTACAGCGTCTTGCAATATCAAGCGTGGTATTTAGCCACTGGGTCTTAAACAATTTACTTAACTTTTCTTTGCTGCGCAGTGCCCGCTCGGTATTGGATATCAGCCTTTCACCTAGTTCGTTCACCGCACAACCATAACGAATGGCAGTTAAAGTATGCTGGAGCTTTTGCCGCTCCCCAACATGCATCAGTACGCCCCCACACGCGGTGATTGGTAAATCATACTGCTTTGCAAGTTGCTCACAATGCGAGATGTACGCTCTATCATTGTTTAGTAAATGTCGTTGTAAACCAAGCCAAACTCGCTGTTGGTGGTATTGCTTCAGCCACATTGCCCAATCATTATCCCGCGCCCCTAAAGCTGGTAACCAAATTATCAAACAATGTTTTACAGACATTAAATCCCATAAGCCCAACTCATATTTGCCTTTTTCGCAGCGCTTTCGAGCATTACTAATGACACGACAAAGTTCAGCATAGGCTTGTCGATTAGGGCATAACAACACAAACTTTAATGTTTTATACTCAAATACACTCCCGACAATGAGTTTTACCGACAGCTGATTTTCTTTAATTGCGCGATGGGCACGTACCACACCCGCAACCGAACATTCATCGCAAATAGCGATAGCGTCATATGCTAAAAAGTCAGCTTGCTTTACCAACTCCTCAGGGTGAGAGGCTCCTTGTAAAAAAGAAAAATTACTTTGACAGAATAATTCGGCGTAGCGCATAACAAACAAGAAATACTGTACATTTAAACAGTATCCGGTATTTTAGATAGAAGATCAAACTCGCCTGCCAAGTTGGCATTAACAAATAAACGTTATGTCATTGATTAAAAGCTCAATCTTAAACTCATAATTATTTTATATGACTAATGGCTTATCTTTTTTCACAACAAAATCATTGCATTGGCATTTTTTTTATGCCACTTTCGAGCCTACTTAAGAACGATTACATATAACATCAACAGAGTAGTAAAAAGTTATGACAGGATCTATTAAACTCTCGCCAATAGCGCTGGCACTATTAGTCAGTACCACCGCTGTAGCACAGCAAGCCAATGATAAAAATATCGAAACGATCTCGGTACTGGGGTCAAAAGTTTCTAACAGAACTGCCACTGAGTCGACCTCTCCGATTGATATACTCGACACCGAGCAGCTTAATAAAGGTGGTTTTACTGAACTTGGGCAAAGCTTACAATCTATCGCGCCTTCTTTTAACTTTAGTCGCACACAAGTATCTGACGGTTCAGATTTATTCCGCCCTGCAACATTAAGAGGCTTACAGCCCGATCAAACACTGGTATTGATTAACGGTAAACGCCGCCACACACAAGCTATTTTTGGCTTATCTGGCACAGTAGGCGCAGGCGCTGCAGGTACTGACATGAACTCAATTCCGTTGATGGCGCTAAAAAATGTTGAGATATTAAGAGATGGTGCGGCAGCCCGTTATGGCTCCGACGCCATTGCTGGGGTTATTAACTTATCACTGAACGACAGTACTGGTGTTACCACAGGGTTTGTGCAAGCAGGCTCAACAGGTGAAGGTGACGGTGACACTTATTCGCTTGGCCTAAACCGAGGCTTTGATATTGGCAACGAAGGCGGCTTTATCAACTTCTCACTAGAATACCGTGATGCCGATGGTACAAATCGAGCGCAGCGTGATACTGGCGGTTCTTCAACCGTTGAACCTGGGGAGCTATCGCAAACCGTTCGTTGGCGCCAAGGTAACTCAGACAGTGAATTTATTTCTCTGTTTTATAACGCCGCCTTACCTATAGGCAATAATGAGCTTTACTCATTTGCTGGTTTTTCTAATCGCACAGCATTTGGCAATGGCTTTTATCGTGACTTTAATCGTGCAGAGCGCAACGTACCGCAAGTTTACCCTGATGGCTTTTTACCAAGAATAGATAATGAAGCAGAAGATTTATCTTTTGCTGTTGGTTTTAAAGGCGAGATCAGCCCAGATTGGAACTTTGATTTCTCAAGTACATATGGTGAAAACCAATATGATTATTCGTCTTCAAACACCATCAATGCGTCGTATGCAGCTCAGTATTTAGCCGAAAACCCCAATGCCACTGCACAAGATATTGCTAACAATGCTGGCCCTAAGGGGGGTTATTCGGGTGGCTTTAGATTCGACCAATGGACCACTAACTTAGATATCAATGGCATTATTGATGTTGCAGGTGGTGAGCCAATTTATTTGTCAATGGGTGCCGAGTACCGTAAAGAGAACTATGAAATTGTACCGGGTGAAGTAGCCTCTTATGCGTGTGGCATTGCAAACGCGAATAGCTCCTTCCCATCGGTTATCAATCCAGATGTATTTGCTGACTGTGGTTTCCAAGCTTATCAAGGGCTTAGACCTGATGCAGCAAACAAAGCAGATCGTTCAAGCCATGCAATTTATATCGAAGCTGAAACACTGTTAAACGAGGATTGGCTAATAAGCGCTGCGCTTCGCTATGAAGATGTGTCGAATTCCAACGATGACACCATCTGGAAGCTTGCAACTCGCTATGAAGTCACCGACGATTTTGCGGTTCGTGCAGCGGCCTCAACTGGCTTTAGAGCCCCGTCATTACAGCAATCTGGCTATACCGCATTTACCACTACTTTAGGTGGCGATGGCTCATTAGCAACTTCTTATACAGCAACCGCGGGGTCTCCATTCCCAGCTGCGCTAGGCGTTGATGGCCTTAAGCTTGAGTCATCCGATAACTACAACTTAGGTTTTGCTTGGGATGTTAGTAATGATTTGTCTGTTACGTTAGATTTTTATCAAATCAAGATTTACGACCGTATCAATCTAGGTAGCTTTATTGGGGTAAATAGCGACGAGCTGCAAAACTTCCCTGCTGCCAATGCAGCACTGAATGCAACGGGTGCGGTGCAAGGCAACTTTTTCTCAAACTCACTTGACTCTACCACCAAGGGGGTTGATTTGATTGCGTCATATTCTGTGGATGTTGCAAGCGGCGCGCTTGATATTACGTTTGCAGCAAACAAGAATAAGACCGAAATTGATAGAGTAAATACGCCACAAGGTATTCCTGAGAGTATCGTACTAGATGAGCAAAGACGCTCTTTCTTAACCCACGGACAGCCTCAAGAGCGCGCTACGCTTACTTTTGACTATCAACAAGACAAATGGAGCTCATTACTCAGATTTAACTATTTTGGCAAAACTGAAGTAAGCTACTTTGCTGGTAAACATATTGTGTTACCTGATTTCCTCTCACCAACCAATGACTGGCAAGATACCAGTGTGGTTGAGTCTGCTGTTTTAGTTGATGTAAATGTAGGCTATCAGCTTAACGATAACATCAACGTCTCTGCTGGTATCGACAACATATTTGATGAAACACCTGACGAACTGGGCGAAGACGAAGTGCTTAACTTTATCACTAACGGGGCAATGCGTTATCCACTTCGCGCTCTACCCTATGGTTTTGATGGTATGACCTATTACGCTAAATTGACCTTTAGCTTCTAATCTACCTCAGCGGCAGTGGCATTAAAACACCACTGCCATTCACATTTCACCTAGCAACCCAATAAGCTACTTTCCAATAACAACCTGCTTTAGGAGACTTTAACTTTTAGCTAATAACACTCATTTGATTGTGACTGCTTCTATACGTCCCCTTTTTAGTTCCTACACTTTTTTACGCTTTATAAATACTTTTATACACGCCTAGGTCTTAAAATCCGATTGCGCATTTAAGCGTTCATGCACAGAGTTAGCCCACTCACCACTTTAGTCATACTTTTGCCAAAAATATATGGGTTAATTTAAGGATCAGGAAAAGGAATTAAGCAACCATGCCTATTCAATATAAGGAAAGGCAACACAGTCAATTAAGACAGGTGTTGCTGTATGTCGCATATGGAGATGACTTACTCTATTACCAAGGAGTAAAAACCAGTATTCTCTCGGTACTTCACCACTGTAAAAACAATCGTCAGCTTGAAGTCGTTGTTATTAGTGAAAAACCCGATTTTTTTGCTAACTACCCAGTAACACATTTCACAATTACACCAGCTTTAAAGCTAGATTGGTCATTAAACAACCGCTATCATTATCGAATTAAAAACCGAGCACTCGCTCATGCGATTGATAATTTACACCTTGGCGCCAATGACAAAATTCTAGCGTTAGATACCGACACTTATTTAACTAAAGATATCAATGGGTTGTTTGATAAAATCAATGTCCATCAATCATTAATGTTTTTAGATGAAGGACCATTGACAAAAAAACAATTTACCGAATATAGAGAGTCCTACCAATCCCCTATTAAGCTTGAAGGGGACGAGGGTTATCAAATATCACACCAAGATCATATGTGGGGCTCTCTCATGGTTGGTATTACCGCCAGCAAACGTACACTTGTAGATAAAGCCGACCAACTTTTGGTTGCTTTACACCAGTGGGCACCAACGGTAAGAACAGTAGAGCAATTTGCCATATCACAAGTGTTAAGCAATGATGGCGAGCTAATTGAAGGAAAAAACTACGTACACCATTACTCTCATAAAGGCAGAAAATATTTTGCGCAAACAAACATTGAAGCATTTTTTGCCAATTACGGACACTACACGTTCGATACTCAATTGCAGTACTACCCTAAGCTTCGCTTGCGAAGAACATTAGCGGCATTCTTATTAGAAAAATTCGCTAAACTCACTCAGTCACCTAAAACAACTTCAAGAACCAAAGCAATATGACTCAAGCTATCCCCATTTTGATGTATCACAGCTTAGCAATTAAGAAAAAAGGCACTGTGCTACGCAGTATACATGTGCCTCCTAAGCGTTTTTGTAATCATATGAAAATGCTTAAGATACTTGGCTATAAAGCACTGAGTATGAAGCAGTTAGCCCCTTACCTTCGAGGTGAAAAGCAAGGCAAAGTAGTAGGACTGACCTTTGATGATGGGTATTTAAACAATTTAACTCATGCCGCTCCTTTGCTGCAACGCCTTGGCTTTAGTTCCACGCTATACGTTGTGAGTGACCTCATTGGACAACATAATGTTTGGGATAAACATAAGAGCATAGACTCGAACCCGTTAATGAATGAGCAAGAGATAAAGCAATGGCTTAGCTATGGACAAGATATAGGCGCACATACTAAAAACCATGTGCATTTAGACAAAATCAGTGAGCCTGATGCAGATATAGAAATCTCAGGTTGTAAGCAGACTCTTGAAAGCATGTTTCAAACAGAAGTATCTGATTTTTGCTATCCATACGGTCACTTTAATCAGCATAATATCGAACAAGTTAAAGCTGCCGGTTATAAAACAGCAACCACAACTATCCGTGGCAGAGCTAACTACAATGGCGTCTATTCTGATTTGTTCACATTACCTAGAGTGTTTATTCCCTACCACACATGGCCACTACGCTTTTATCAAAAGAGCTTTAGTGCCTACGAAGACCGAAGAGTACATAAGTCATAAAATAACCGTCATGTTGGAGGTGTTTTGTTATTTAACGCCTCCAGCTGAAGCTCCTCGCTAGCAAAACAATCCGTGCACAAACCAGCGCTGTGATGACTCTTTGAAAACCCATAACCACTGACCTTGCTCATTACGAGCAATGTAATAATCACGCTCTATAGCATAGTTATCCCACCAGCCTGTACTGACCCTTTCAGGTCCCCAATAAATGGTTACTTTTTCTTGCAGAGGTACTGCATGGGGCAACAACATACTTGGTCTTTGCTGCTTTGGCATACGCTGTAACCTAGCACTGTCAGATAAAGGCTGGCTTGAAGAAAATGAACGCTCAGGCCGATGATCAGCATAAACCTCAAAGCCATAAACCGCTTGCTCACCTAACTTAGCCTGTAATCTTGCTATTAGCTCAGCACCGTCTATTCCCGAACGTTCAGGCTCAAATAGCGACTGACTCTCATATGTATTATCCTCAAAATCTTTTACCGATAATGAGATAGCTTGTACTGGCGACGATAAATTAATATTAGAAAGTTTTAACTCTAAAAGTGACTGCCAAGTTTGCGCGCTGCTTTCTCCTTTCGCTGCTGCCACTTGCAGAAAAAGAGGTTGTTCATCTCTTAATTGCAACTCTAAAATAATTTGCATCGCAAGTTTATTACGATGCCTTAAAAACAACTCTAACTGCTGTAGTAACTTACCTAACGGTTTTGTCAGCCACTGCAAGTTTTCTAATTCATATAATAAAATCAACTGGCGAGAAAACACCAAGGCAGGCACATAGTAAGTTAAAGGATGTTGCAACTCGCCTTTTAGGCGCCCTATGTATTGTACTAACTCAATCTCAAATCGTTTGGCTAAATCTGCAATAGGAATACTCAATAATTGCGCCACTGATACAATGCGCACACGCAGTAATTTTTCACATGTACTTTGAGATAACTCTGTGCATTGCAAATTGAAGCTTTTAATCTCTTGCATCAATGTTTGCATATTGTCAGTAACAAGATTTTTTTTACCTTGCGCAAGTAATCTAGCGCCCAGTACCGAATAACCTGTTGCAAAGCGATAGCTGAGCTTTAAATCAGCTAAATGATTTTGCACATGATGCCAGTAGTTATCTAAACTTTTGTACAAAGACAGCATGTTAGTGACCTTTAGTACAATACCGTTAGGTGGAAACAAACTGATATCAGCTGTCACTAAGTACAGCCAGCTCGCAACCTCTTGCAACTTCGCGTTTTCTAAAGCCGCATCATAGGCAACTACCTGTAAGTTTTCACACAAACTCGCGGCACTGGCCAATCCCATTTCCAATTTAATACCTGCTTGGAATGCGCGATGAGACGCCTGCATAACCTGATTGGTATGGCTATTTACCACTACAATAGCAGGATTGTTTTGCTCTGAAAGCAAGCTATCTAGCTGCAAATGTTCAAAGTGAATATATAGCCATAATGTCATTTAGCTATCCCAAATGCTGATGGAAAAGGCATTACATTGCTGCTTTCTAGCGGTGCAGACGCCAGCTGTGGCCAATAATCCTCTAAATTAAGAACAAAGGTACTTTTAGGTCTGCCCCCTTTTTGCTTTTTAATTTTGACTGCTATGCCTTGCTTATGAGCCGATAGTTCCAAGCATAGCGTAACGGGTAATGAAAAATGTTGTTCTTTGGGTGAGCGAAATAGAAAAAGTGACGCTTTACCATGCTCTGAAGCAAGCTGCAATCGCTTGGATTGCGATATTGCTAATGTGTTATGCCATAACAATACGCTACTACAGGCGTGACTTTTTAAGCATTGCTCACTGGCCCAAAGAGCTTCTTTGGCGGATGTTGGTTGAATGAGTAACAGCTGTTTATTATCAAAACCCAAATGATATAACTGATGCGCATTAACATGAGCCGGTGGATTAATAAATACGGTTAAGTCTTTTTTTGTTTGCAAATAAGGCAACCAAATCTGTAACTCGCCAATACCACTTGGCGATTGTACTTCAACCACACCTTGTTGAGGTAAACCGCCATGTAGCTGCTCATCAAGTAAACTAATACCTGTACTCACACGTTCAAAGGATTGAGTCTGCTCACACCCTTGCCATAGCCATTGGCGATGCTGCAGTAAGTCAATTATCTCGTTCATACACACCAAAAACCAAACGCTGTATATTTGAACAGTATAAGTGTTTATGCATAAACTGCAAGATCAAACCAAGATCAGCTCTTATCCTAAACGACTCACTCATCAGAAATAATTAAAAGTCAAAATGTTAGATTTATTACAATGCAGACAGAGACACCTTACCTTTACGTAAAATGCAACCTACCGCTTACGTAAGAATGGCCAAGCATTTACGTAAAGTAGATGAGCATTGTCGTTAAACTATATAATTCATGCTGTGTTGGGCTGCGTGGTATACTTCGTAGCTGAAGTTTTATGGTAGGTGAAGCTTCTCTTTGATGGTAACTTTATCTGTGCACGGATCGCCTTCTTAAGAAAAAACATACACATAAAAAATGCCAGTCATTGGACTGGCATTTTATAATCACTTTAAAAAGCTTTGGTTATTACCAACCCGCTTTTTCTTTAAGTGCAGAGCCGATATCAGCTAGTGAGCGAACAGTCTTAACGCCTGCCGCTTCAAGTGCTGCGAACTTCTCGTCAGCCGTACCTTTACCACCAGCGATGATAGCACCAGCGTGACCCATACGCTTACCAGCAGGTGCAGTTACACCAGCAATGTAAGATACTACAGGCTTAGTTACGTTGTGCTTGATGTACTCTGCCGCTTCTTCTTCAGCTGTACCACCGATCTCACCAATCATTACGATTGCTTCAGTTTGTGGATCGTTTTGGAACATTTCTAGTACGTCGATGAAGTTAGTACCAGGGATTGGGTCACCACCGATACCAACACATGTTGACTGACCGAAACCTGCATCAGTAGTTTGTTTAACCGCTTCGTACGTTAGAGTACCAGAGCGAGAAACGATACCTACTTTACCAGGCTTGTGGATGTGACCAGGCATGATACCAATCTTAGTTTCACCCGGAGTGATAACACCTGGGCAGTTAGGACCGATCATACGAACACCAGTTTGGTCTAGCTTAACTTTAACGTCAACCATATCTAGTGTTGGGATACCTTCAGTGATACAAACGATAAGCTCGATGCCAGCATCGATAGCTTCTAAGATTGCATCTTTACAGAAAGGTGCCGGTACGTAGATAACTGATGCAGTTGCGCCAGTTGCTTCTACAGCTTCACGTACAGTGTTGAATACAGGAAGACCAAGGTGAGTTTGACCACCTTTACCTGGAGATACACCACCAACCATTTGCGTACCGTACTGGATAGCTTGCTCAGAGTGGAAAGTACCTTGACCGCCAGTGAAACCCTGACAGATTACTTTAGTATCTTTGTTAATTAATACAGACATTATTTGCCCTCCGCAGCAGCAACAACTTTCTCAGCAGCATCTGTTAGTGATTCTGCAGCGATAATGTCAAGGTCAGAGTTAGCTAGAACTTCACGACCTAGTTCAGCATTAGTACCTTCTAAACGTACAACTACTGGTACTTGAACGCCAACTTCTTTAACTGCACCAATGATACCTTCAGCGATCATGTCACAACGCACGATACCACCGAAGATGTTAACTAGTACTGCTTTAACATTGTCATCAGAAAGAATGATTTTGAATGCTTCTGCTACACGCTCTTTAGTCGCGCCGCCACCAACGTCTAGGAAGTTAGCTGGCTTACCACCGTGTAGGTTTACGATGTCCATAGTACCCATCGCAAGGCCTGCACCGTTAACCATACAACCTACGTTACCATCTAAAGCAACATAGTTAAGCTCGAAGCTTGCAGCGTGTGCTTCACGCGCATCTTCTTGTGAAGGATCGTGGAATTCACGGATCTTAGGCTGACGGAACAATGCGTTTCCGTCTACACCGATTTTACCGTCAAGACAGTGAAGGTTGCCTTGATCAGTAATAACTAGAGGGTTAATCTCTAATAATGCGAAATCGTGATCGTTAAACATAGTTGCAAGACCCATGAAGATCTTAACAAACTGTTTAATTTGTGCTGGGTTAAGACCTAGTTTAAAGCCTAACTCACGACCTTGGTAAGGCTGAGGGCCTACTAGTGGATCAATTTCAGCTTTATGAATTAGCTCTGGTGTTTCTTCAGCAACAGTCTCAATTTCAACGCCACCTTCAGTAGATGCCATGAAAACAACTTTGCGAGTTGCACGGTCTACAACAGCACCTAGGTATAATTCGTTAGCGATGTCTGTACAGCTTTCAACTAAGATTTTAGCTACTGGCTGACCTTTTTCGTCTGTTTGGTAAGTAACTAAGTTTTTACCTAACCAGTTTTCAGCAAATGCGCGAATTTCTTCTTTGCTATCAGCTAGCTTAACACCGCCCGCTTTACCACGGCCACCGGCGTGTACTTGACACTTAACTACCCATTTGTCGCCGCCGATTTTAGCAGCTGCTTCTACCGCTTCCTGAGGTGTATCACAAGCGAAACCCTCAGATACTGGCAAACCATAGTCGGCAAATAGTTGTTTTGCCTGATACTCATGCAAATTCATGATGCTTTATCCAATTTCTTATACTAAAAAAGCTGAATATTTATGCAAATAATCAGCTATCCCAAATTGCGCTCCTAGTATAGATCCCAAGGCGTACGATGAAAACCCTAGTTAGACCAAAGGCGCAAAAAAAAAGCTGTATGAACGAACATACAGCTTAATATCTAATCAATATTGATTAAACGTCTAGTAATAGACGCGTAGGATCTTCTAATAGCTCTTTAATTGTAACTAAGAAGCCTACAGATTCTTTACCATCGATTTGACGGTGATCATAGCTTAGTGCCAAGTACATCATAGGTAAAATTTCTACTTTACCATTTACCGCCATTGGACGGTCTTGGATTTTGTGCATACCCAAGATTGAAGACTGTGGTAAGTTGATGATTGGCGTTGATAGTAATGACCCGAACACACCACCGTTAGTAATAGTGAAGTTACCGCCAGTCATATCGTCAACAGTTAGCTTACCGTCACGACCTTTAAGCGCTAGCTCACGAATACCTTTTTCAATTTCAGCGACTGACAGTTTGTCACAGTCACGAAGAACTGGTGTTACTAAACCACGAGGCGTAGATACCGCGATGCTGATATCAAAGTAGTTGTGATAAACAATGTCATCACCGTCGATTGATGCATTCACTTCAGGGAAACGTTTAAGTGCTTCAGTTACCGCTTTCACGTAGAAAGACATAAAACCTAAACGAATGCCATGACGCTTTTCAAATACCTCTTGGTACTGCTTGCGAAGGTCCATGATAGGTTTCATGTTTACTTCGTTGAAAGTGGTCAACATCGCTGTTGAGTTTTTCGCTTCAAGTAAACGGTTTGCGATTGTCTTACGTAAACGAGTCATTGGTACACGTTTTTGCGTACGCTCACCTAAAGCGACTGCAGGTGCTGCAGCAGCTGGCGCTGACGCAGGCTTTGCTGCTGGTGCAGATTTTAAGAATGCATCCACATCTTCTTTGGTGATACGACCGCCTTTACCAGAGCCTTTGATCTTAGAAGCATCAAGACCTTTCTCAGCGATCAAACGACGCACTGATGGCGTTAACACATCTGAGCTTTCTTCTACTGCAGCCGGCGCTGCTTGTGCTGTAGGTGCTGATGCAGCTGGTGCACCACCAGCTAGGATTTTACCTATTACTTGGTCGCCAAGTACAGTTTCACCTTCGGCATGAATATGCTCACCCATCACGCCATCTTCTGGCGCAACCACTTCTAAAACTACTTTATCAGTTTCAATATCAACTAGGTTTTGGTCACGGCTCACCGCTTCACCTGGTTGAACATGCCAAGTTGCGATCGTAGCATCTGCTACAGACTCTGGAAGTACAGGTACTTTAATGTCCACTTCTTTACCTTCTGCTGCTGGCGCCGATGAAGACGCTGCTGGTTGTTCATTTGATTGAGCTGGTGCACTAGCCTTATCGCCAGCAGCACCTAAAATTGCGATAACTTGTTCGCCAAGAACCGTTGCACCATCCACTTCTTTAATTTCAGTGATCACGCCATCTTCTGGTGCTACAACTTCTAGTACAACCTTGTCTGTTTCGATATCTACAAGGTTTTGGTCACGACTGACGGTATCACCAACGCTAACGTGCCAAGTTGCTACCGTGGCGTCTGCAACTGACTCAGGAAGAACAGGAACCTTAATTTCGGTTGTCATCTCTTATCCCTTATTTTTAATTGTTAATGCGTCAGCAACTAACGCGTTTTGTTCTTTAGTATGTGTTGACATGTAGCCACACGCTGGTGCTGCCGATGCTTTACGGCCAGCATAAGTTAGGTTTGCACCTACTGGAATTGCATCCCAGAAATGGTGCTGAGAGCAGTACCAAGCACCTTGGTTTTGCGGCTCTTCTTGACACCAAACAAAGTCTTTTACGTGCTGATAACGAGCCATGATCTCGTCCATTTCCTGATGTGGGAAAGGATATAACTGCTCTACGCGAACAATAGCAACATTGTTTAATTCTTGCTTACGACGCTCTTGTAGTAATTCGTAATAAACTTTACCGCTACAGAAAACAACACGCTCAACTTTAGCCGGGTCGATATCATCTATCTCATCAATCATGTTATAGAATACGCCATCTGCCAACTCTTCAAGTGAAGACACAGCGAGTGGATGACGTAACAATGATTTTGGTGTCATTACAATCAGTGGACGACGCAGTGGACGTACTGATTGACGACGTAACATGGCATAAACTTGTGCAGGCGTTGAAGGCACACATACCTGCATGTTGTGATCAGCACACAATTGCAGATAACGCTCTAAACGCGCTGAGCTGTGCTCAGGTCCCTGACCTTCATAACCGTGAGGCAACAACATGGTAAGGCCACATAAACGACCCCACTTTTGTTCGCCTGAACTTAAGAATTGGTCAAATACTACTTGTGCACCGTTTGCAAAGTCACCAAACTGTGCCTCCCACAGTACCAATGAAGTAGGCTCAGCTGTAGCGTAACCATATTCAAAGGCCAATACAGCTTCTTCAGAAAGCACTGAGTCGTACACTTCAAATGTACCTTGCTTTTCATGAATATCTTGTAAAGGAATATACGTTGAGCCGTCTTGTTGGTTATGCACAACAGCATGACGATGGAAGAATGTCCCGCGACCTGAATCTTGGCCTGTCATACGGATGTCAACACCTTCATCAACTAACGTTGCATAAGCCAGTGTCTCAGCCATCCCCCAGTCAAGCTGCTTCTCGCCTTTTGCCATTGCCTGGCGATCGTCATAAATTTTCTTAACACGAGACTGAGCTTTATGCGTTTCTGGATATGTTGAAACTTTCTGTGCTAACTCTTTTAGCGTATCTACCGACAGTTTTGGCTCGTAAGCAACATCCCAATCGTGACCAACAAACTTTGACCAATCCGATGAATGCTTGGTGTCAGGCTTAATTTCTTCAACAACACACTGGCCATTATCTAGACCGTTGCGATATTCATCAGCAAGTGCTTTCGCATCGCCTTCTGAGATAACACCTTCAAGCGCCAATTGCTCAGCATAAATTTGACGTGGAACTGGGTGTTTTTTGATCTTTTGATACATCAATGGCTGCGTTGCATTAGGCTCATCAGCTTCATTGTGACCATGACGGCGGTAACATACCAAATCAATTACAACATCACGACGGAATTGGTTACGGAAATCTAATGCGATTTGTGTAACGAAAGCTACAGCTTCTGGGTCATCTGAGTTTACGTGGAAGATTGGCGCCTGAACCATTTTTGCAATGTCAGTACAGTAATCTGTTGAACGCACATCTTCTTGCTTCGATGTAGTAAAGCCAACTTGGTTATTTACGACGATACGAACTGTACCACCTACACCAAACGCACGGGTTTGTGATAAGTTAAACGTTTCTTGTACAACCCCTTGCCCCGCAATTGCAGAGTCACCATGAATGGTAATTGGGAGTGCTTTTGAGCCAGTTTTGCATCCTAATCGATCAAGACGAGCACGAACAGACCCCATAACAACTGGATTAACAATTTCAAGGTGTGACGGGTTAAATGCCAACGCCATGTGAACATCACCACCTTGCGTAGCAAAGTCAGATGAATAACCCATGTGATACTTAACGTCACCAGAACCTGCTAATTCGCCATATTTACCAGCGAATTCATCAAATAAAACTTGCGGATTTTTACCCAGCACGTTTACTAGCACATTCAAACGACCACGGTGTGCCATACCAATAACAGCTTCTTGTTGGCCACTTTCACCTGCACGGTGAATAAGCTCTTTGAGCATAGGTACTAGCGCATCACCACCTTCTAGCGAAAAACGCTTCGCACCTGGAAATTTGGCACCAAGGTATTTTTCTAAACCGTCAGCAGCTGTTAGGCCTTTTAGAATACGTAGTTTTGTTTCTTTGCTAAATTGAGGCTTTGAGAAAGTCGATTCTAGGCGTTGCTGTAACCAACGTTTTTCTTCTGTAGAAGTGATGTGCATATATTCCGCACCAACTGAACCACAGTAAGTGGTTTTTAGTGCAGCATATAAGTCTTTTAGTTTCATTGTCTCTTTGCCACATGCAAAAGAGCCAACGTTATATTCTTTGTCTAAGTCCGCATCAGTTAGTTCATGATAATCAAGTTCTAAATCTCGAACTCTTTCTCGCTTCCATAGACCCAGAGGGTCTAGATTAGCGTTTTGATGGCCTCTAAACCTAAATGCATTAATTAGTTGCAGTACTCTAACTTGCTTGGCATCGGATGAACCATCCGCCGCAACTACTACTTCTCTGTGCTTGTTTTTCGCAAGTTCAGCAAATTGCTCCCTTACCTGTGAATGCTTAACATCAACATCCACCCCATCAACTTTTGGAAGTTGATCAAACACTTCTCGCCATTCATCTGGCACTGAAGTCGCATCATCAAGATACGCTTCATACAGCTCTTCTACATAAGCTACGTTTCCGCCGTACAAATGCGAAGATTCTAGCCATGCCTTCATCACACCTTCGTGCATTTATTAGCCCTTTTCTCTAGCGCAGAAATTTAATTAATAACAAGATGGCATGCGTATGCATGCCATCTAAGGATTTAAATATGTCTTAAACCGAACGATTTAACAACATAGATTTAATCTGACCAATGGCTTTAGTTGGATTCAAGCCTTTTGGACATACGCTAACACAGTTCATGATACCGTGACAGCGGAATACGCTGAACGCATCGTCAAGGTCTGCCAAACGCTCTTCTGTAGCAGTATCGCGGCTATCAGCCAAGAAACGATAAGCATGTAAAAGACCTGCTGGGCCGATGAACTTGTCTGGATTCCACCAAAACGAAGGACACGACGTTGAACAACACGCACATAAAATACACTCATACAAGCCGTCAAGCTCTTCGCGTTCTTCAATTGACTGAAGACGCTCAACACCACCTGTTGGTTTGTCGTTGATTAAGAACGGCTTAACTTTCTCATATTGAGTATAAAATTGGCTCATATCAATAACTAAGTCACGGATAACTGGTAAACCAGGTAGCGGACGTAGAATGATTTTACCTTTACCATTTTTTTGTAGTGATGAAAGTGGTGTTATACACGCTAGGCCATTTTTGCCGTTCATGTTTACACCATCAGAACCACATACACCTTCACGACATGAACGACGGAAAGATAAAGTTGGGTCTTGCTCTTTTAGAAGTAAAAGCGCGTCCAACACCATCATGTCACGACCTTCTTCTACTTCAAGCGTGTAATCCTGCATACGTGGTGCATTGTCCACATCAGGATTGTAACGATAAACAGAAAATTCTAAAGTTGCCATCGTCTAGCTCCTAGTAAGTACGTGCTTTAGGTGGGAATGCTTCACGAGTCTTAGGCGCGTAGTTAACTTCACGCTTGCTCATGCTTTCCGACACAGGGTTGTAAACAGTATGACATAGCCAGTTTTCATCATCACGATCTGGGTAATCAAAACGAGAATGAGCGCCACGGCTTTCTGTACGGAAGTTTGCAGCAACTGCTGTTGAGTATGCTGTTTCCATCAGATTGTCTAGCTCTAAGCATTCAATACGCTGAGTGTTAAACTCTGTCGACTTATCGTCAAGGCGTGCATGCTGTAAGCGCTCGCGGATCTCTTTAAGCTGTTGTAAACCTTCAGCCATAGAGTCACCTTCACGGAATACCGAGAAGTTAAGCTGCATACACTGCTGCAAATCTTTCTTAATTTGTACCGGATCTTCGCCCTGACCTTTGGTTGAGTTTTCCCAGCGGTTGAAGCGCGCAAAAGCAGCATCGATATCATCGCTTGAAGCGTCTTTAGAAATTTGCGTATCTGCTAAGTATTGGCCTAGGAAGTTACCAGCCGCACGACCAAATACCACAAGGTCAAGTAGAGAGTTACCACCTAAACGGTTAGCACCATGCACTGATACACACGCAATCTCACCTACAGCAAATAAACCTTCAATTAGTTTACCATTGCCGTTTTCGTCAACGCTTAATACCTGACCATTTACGTTAGTTGGTACACCACCCATCATATAGTGGCATGTAGGGATTACTGGAATTGGCTCTTTAGCAGGGTCGACGTGTGCGAATGTCTTAGACAGGTCACAAACACCTGGAAGACGAAGGTTAAGTGTTTCTTCACCTAAGTGATCTAGCTTAAGCTTGATGTGTGGACCCCAAGGACCATCACAGCCACGGCCTTCGCGAATTTCAGTCATCATTGAGCGAGCAACAACGTCACGCGATGCTAAATCTTTAGCATTTGGCGCATAACGTTCCATAAAACGTTCACCGTCTTTGTTTAGAAGGTAACCACCTTCACCACGACAACCTTCAGTTACAAGCGTACCTGCACCTGCGATACCAGTTGGGTGGAATTGCCACATTTCCATATCTTGCATCGCGATACCAGCACGAGTCGCCATACCAACACCATCACCAGTGTTGATGTGTGCATTAGTCGTAGACGCATAAATACGCCCTGCACCACCTGTAGCAAGCACAACCGCTTTAGATTTGAAATAAGTAACTTCACCTGTTTCGATATCGATTGCAGTACAACCTACTACATCACCGTTATCGTTTTTAACTAGATCAAGTGCGTACCACTCAGAAAAAACGTTGGTTTTATTTTTAACGTTTTGTTGGTACAAAAGGTGAAGCAACGCGTGACCTGTACGGTCTGCTGCTGCAGCTGTACGCGCAGCCTGTTCACCACCGAAGTTCTTCGACTGACCACCGAAAGGACGCTGATAAACACGGCCATTCTCAAAACGAGAAAATGGTAAGCCCATGTTTTCTAATTCAGTAATAGCTTCAGGACCGGTTTGACACATATATTCGATAGCGTCTTGGTCGCCGATAAAATCAGACCCTTTAACCGTATCGTACATGTGCCATTCCCAGTTGTCCTCATGTGAGTTACCAAGCGCAACAGTGATGCCACCTTGAGCTGATACAGTGTGAGAACGTGTTGGGAAAACTTTAGAAATCAATGCACAAGTTTTGCCTGATTCAGAAATAGCAAGTGCTGCACGCATACCAGCGCCACCGGCACCAATTACTACAGCATCAAATTCACGAGTATTGTATTTCACTTAAACACCCCACAGAACAAACAGACCAATTGCTACGTAAGCAAGTGCCATTAAGTTTAAAACGAAGCCAAGTACTGAACGCATCGTTGAGCTCTTTACATAGTCAGTTAAGACCTGCCAAAGGCCGATACGCGTATGCACCATAATGCATACTAAAGTAACAATAGTTGCTGCTTTAACAGCGAGATTTGAGAACAAACCTTTCCATGCTTCGAATGTTAGTTCTGGAGTAAGAAGTAAATAACCAACAATAAATACTGCATATGCTGCAATTACTAATGCGGTTGTACGCAACGACACATAATCTTGTACGCCATCACGCTTGAGAGTTGCTTGATTTAAGACCATATCCACACTCCTGCTAGAATTGCCACTACCACAGAAAGTGCAATTGCAATTTTAGCGCTGCTATTGCCAGACTCTAATTCTTCCCAGTGACCCATGTCTTGGATCATGTGACGGATACCACCGATTAAGTGATATGCCAGAACACTGACGGTGCCCCACGCGATGAATTTTGCAATAAAGCCACTAAATAAGCCTTTTACAAATTCAAAACCTTCAGGAGAAGAAAGAGACTCAGACCAAGCCCAAATGACAAAAGTTAAAGCGAAGAATAATGCTACACCCGTTACACGGTGTAGAATCGACGCTTTAGCCGTTGCCGGCATCGATATAGTCGTAAGATCTAGATTTACAGGTCTTTGCTTTTTCACAGTTACTTGCCCATCTTGCCCACAAAGGAGCTCATCTACTTGTTTTTATAAAACCCATTTGCACCACATGCACAAATGGCACACTCTAAATAAACCTGTTTTTCCAAAAAAACGATCATTTTTCGTAAAAATAGGTTTACCCACAGACGATACGGTATAAAACCTTTGACAGTATATAAGGCCGTGCGCGCTTTTACAATTCTTGTTTAGATTGAGACGGTTGCGAATTAGCCAATGGTATAATATTTAATCTAAACAGAATATTTATTATACATATTTGCATAATTCTTAGAAAAATTGACTTTCTACCCCAGTTTTACGTTAAAATGATCGGAATTTGCTTAACATTAGTATCACAACATAACAATCAGAATTGTTATTTCATAGGAGATAAATAGATGGCAGATAAAAAAGCCACAGTACATATTGAAGGTCACGATCCGATTGAACTTCCGATTTACTCAGGCACAGCCGGCCAAGATGTAATTGACGTTCGCACTTTGGGCGCACACGGCCATTTCACATATGACCCAGGTTTTATGTCTACCGGTTCATGCGAGTCATCTATCACCTACATTGACGGCGGGAAAGGCGTATTGTTACACCGCGGCTACCCAATTGAACAGCTTGCAGAAAAATCTAACTACATCGAACTTTGTTATCTTTTACTAAAAGGTGAGTTACCGACAGCTGAACAACATGCTGAATTTGCAGATGAGATCACACGCAACACCATGTTGCACGAAAAAATCGCGGTATTTTTCCAAGGGTTCCGCGTCGATTCTCACCCAATGGCAATGCTTTGTGGTGTAGTAGGTGCTATGTCATCTTTCTACCATGACGATTTAGACATCTCAGACGCAGATCAGCGTCATCGCAGTGCCGTACGTTTAGTCGCTAAGTTACCAACAATTGCAGCGATGGCGTACAAGTACAACGTTGGTCAACCGTTCGTATATCCTCGCAACGATTTAAGCTACGCAGAAAACTTTTTACACATGATGTTCTCTGTACCAGCAGAGGACTACAAGGTGAATCCTATCCTAGCAAAAGCGATGGATAAAATTTTCATGCTTCACGCTGACCATGAGCAAAATGCTTCAACGTCAACTGTACGTCTAGCTGGTTCTTCAGGTGCAAACCCTTATGCTTGTATTGCTGCGGGTATAGCATCTCTTTGGGGTCCTGCTCATGGCGGTGCAAACGAAGCATGTTTGAACATGCTAGAAGAAATCGGTTCAGTAGATCGTATCGATGAGTACGTTGCAAAAGCTAAAGATAAGAACGACCCATTCCGCCTGATGGGCTTTGGTCATCGTGTTTATAAAAACTTCGATCCTCGTGCAACAGTAATGCGTGAAACATGTCACGAAGTACTTAAAGAGCTAAACATTCAAGACCCATTATTAGATGTAGCAATGAAACTTGAACAGATCGCGTTGGAAGACCCATACTTCATCGAGAAGAAACTATACCCTAACGTAGATTTCTACTCAGGTATCATCTTGAAAGCTATCGGTATTCCTACCAGTATGTTTACAGTTATTTTCGCTATGTCTCGTACTGTTGGTTGGATCTCACATTGGGATGAAATGTTGTCTCAGGCAGGTCACAAAATTGGCCGTCCTCGCCAACTATATACAGGCTATACGCAGCGTGACTACAAAGCTGCCTCTGATAGATAAGTACATTCTATCTGAATTAAGGCCGCCCAGTGCGGCCTTTTTTATTGGCATTAATGTAAAATCTAATTAAAATCGCCGCTCAATTTAGCTAAGGACCTTTGCATGAGTGATATCACACAGCTGAGAAACGACTTCCCAACCTTAAAGCAGACCATCGAAGGTCATCCTTTAGTCTATCTAGATTCAGGTGCTACCAGCCAAAAGCCTCAGACGGTGATCGACGCAATTAATCGCTTTTATGCAAAAAACAACGCAAACGTACATAGAGGTTTACACACGCTGAGCGAGAAAGCCACTTTTAACTATGAAAAAGTGCGCGAAAAAATGGCTAACTTTCTTCACGTAAACGCAACAGAAATAGTCTGGACTAGCGGCGCAACAGAAAGTATCAACTTAGTTGCGGCCGGTTTAACCCAAAATTTGTCGCAAAACGACATCATTCTTATCACGGCACTTGAGCATCACGCCAATATTGTTCCTTGGCAACAGCTTGCACTGCGTACTAAAGCGAAGTTAGAAGTAATACCTGTTAATGAACAGGGATGCATAGAAACAACGCAAGCGATAAGCAAAATAACTCAATTGAAACCTAAAATATTTGCTTGCTCCCATGCTTCAAACACGCTTGGAAATATACAAGAGGTTGAAAAACTAATCGCCAAGGCAAAAGAATTTGGTGCGATCACGCTGATTGATGGTGCTCAGGCCTTTTTGCATTTGCGCCCTAACTTGCGCCAATTAGACTGTGATTTTTATGTGCTATCTGCACACAAAGCACTTGGACCGACTGGTTTGGGTGTATTGTATGGAAAATACGACGCACTCAATGCCCTGCCCGTTTATAAAACTGGGGGGGAGATGATTGAAACAGTGAGCTTTGACAAAACCACATTTAGACAAGCGCCAGCTAAATTTGAGCCCGGCACGCCTAATATTTCTGCGGTATTGGGTTTTGGTGCAGCGCTAGATTACCTAGAGGCTATCGACTTCGGTGCCCTACACCAATATGAACAAGACTTATATCAGTACCTCATACAAAAGCTGCAAAGCATTGAGGGAATTAAAATCTACGGTGACTTAAAACACAACATTGGCACCGCCAGTTTTACTTACAAAAATGAACATCATTACGATTTGGCAATGCTGCTCAACAGCTACGGTATTGCTGCTCGAAGTGGTCATCATTGTACGCAACCACTGATGCAAACATTAAACTTAAACGGTACAATTCGCGTTAGTTTGGCGTTTTATAACAATAAAGCGGACATTGATAGATTTATTAGCGCATTACACGAGTGTATTGCATTGCTCGAAGGGTAAGATTTGTGACATATCAGGAAATTCACGACATATTGTCAAATACATCGAGTTGGCAGCAAAGCTACCGAGAGATCATGTTACTTGGGAAGAAACTGCCCACTTTGCCTGACGTACTTAAAACGGATGAAGCGCGTGTTCGCGGCTGCGAAAGTAATGTATGGCTGCATATTGACTTAGACGAACAACAGCAACACCTAGTGTTAGTTGGTGACTCGGATACCCGTATTGTCAAAGGCCTACTTGTCATTGTGCTAGCCATATATAACGCAAGAACACCGATGGACGCTGCAAAGGTAGATGCTTACAGTGAGTTTGAGAAATTGGGCTTAATCAAACACCTTAGTCCATCTAGAGGTAACGGCATCAAGGCCATTGTGGATACTATCCAACAACAAGCTGCTAAATGGGCTTAAAGACCGACATTTCATACCAACGCACCAGCCAAACCTGCCTTCTCGAACGGTTCTAAATGCAAAAATGTGGCAATGTTACTAACATTGCCCGCATTAACGACCTGAGCAGTAGCGCTTTTACTCGAAACAAACATTTATTCTAATAAGCTTTTCACTTAGCACGTTTTCGATAAAAGGAGCTTTTGTGAAACGATTACCCATCTTAATTTTATGCATTGCGCCTCTGTGTAGTGCCGCTTCAATGGAGCAGCTATATGGCACTTGGCAATTTATGGTCGAGGGAGGCTTAATCTACGAGTTAAAATATAAATTTGCGCTCGACAAAAACAAAAAACACTTACATCAATTCGGTTATATAAAGTTATCTGGTGAAGGGGCTTCACCAGACGCTGCTAACTTCAATTATACACTGAGCGGGACAATACACTTTATTGATAGCGACACGATGATGATAAAACCTGTGAGCGTCCAAGCGAAAAAAATTCAGGATGTTTTGGGCGTTATAACGCCGGAGTTTATAGCTGATTTTGTAAACAATACAGAGCAATATGAAACGACTGTAGAATTCACTGATAATCATCATCTAAAAGCCAAATTTGACACAGATGAAAGCGCCGTGTGCGTGTGGGTTAAGTAACCTCAGCTGCAGATAAGAGTTTTGATGGCTCACAATGGAGACGTTGTAACCTCGTGAAAATAACGAAAAGAGTGTGCGAAATAGCTTTATTGGGCAAATTCGTTTGTGTGCAGCTGAGGTTAAGTAATAAATCCATGAATTTGAGAGCAATAAAAACTGAAAAATAAGCGCTGAGTTAAATCACTAAGCGCTCTTTTCGCTCAGCTGCTAACTTGCTTAGCCTTCTTATCTAGGTATTTACGGATCGCTCTAGATGCAGCAAAAAAGCCAAATGTACCTGTTACCATAGTTGCAGAGCCAAACCCAGTCGCACAATCCATGTTCTTGCTACCATCAGCTTGCTGCTTGGCCATACACACTTCGCCACTTTCGGTTGGATAAACTAATTGCTCAGTAGAATAAACACAATCCACCCCAAATTTACGTTTCGGATTGGTTGAGTAATTGTAGTTTTTCCTAAGCAAATATCTGACCTTTGCTAGCAAAGGATCTTGAGTTGTCTTAGCAACGTCGCCAAATTGAATTTGGCTTGGATCAGTTTGTCCACCAGCTCCCCCGGTGGTTATAACTGGGATTTTACGACGTTTGCAGTGAGCTATCAACGCTGCTTTTTCTTTAACTGCATCTATGCAATCAATAACATAATCAAAGTCATTGATATGCTCAGAAATGTTATCCAAGGTGATAAAATCATCAATTAATTGCACGTCACAGTGAGGGTTTATTTCCTTTAATCTATCACGCATAGCTTCAATTTTTTGCTCACCAATAGACGATGACAATGCGTGGATTTGACGATTGACATTCGTTACGCAAATATCATCTAAGTCAATTAAACAGATATGTCCTATACCTGTGCGCGCAAGCGCTTCGGCTACCCAACTACCTACTCCACCTATACCTACAACACAAAATTTAGCTTCACTTAACCAAGCTAATTGTTGCTGACCATATAAACGACCAATGCCACCAAAACGTAATTGGGTTTGTTGTTGTGTCATACTACCACTCTAACTGCCAAGGATTTTGCCATTTAGCAAACTCCTCATGTTGAAATAATTTTGCAAAGTGCCCTTGAGGACTAGGCTCTATCGTGTATTCCCTTACAACACCTTGCCAATTGAATCGCAATGCGTATGCATGCAAATACACTCTATCAGCGCTTTGCCCACCATATAGTTCATCACCTAAGATGGGCGCAGACAGACTCTTTAAAGCAACCCTCAATTGATGGGTTTTACCTGTGAACGGTTTTAAAATACATGCTCTCAAACCCGGTTCAAGGCTCATACTATAAAGCCTTGTTAGTGCCGGATTATCACAGGTTTTCAGGAGCTTATAAGCGCCTCGACGAGCTTTCCCCATATCGCCCTTAATCCAGCCCTGTTTTTTCTTCGGCTTGTCTGTGATTAAAGCAAGATAAGCTTTATCAATCTCTCTATGTGCGAACAATTGGCTAAGGCCATTCGCCGCAGCACTTGACTTGGCAAGTATCAGTAATCCCGATGTAACCTTGTCAAGCCTATGTACCGCATACAATTTAATGCCAAGCTGCCTTTCAAGTTGCACAACAAAGCCAATATCACTCTCACTATGAAAACTGCTTCCCGCGGTTTTGTGAGCGACAACATAATCGGCTTCATCTGCAACTAATTCTATATTGTTCATGCTAGTTGCAGCGATTTTCTAAATGAAAGGAGCAAACAAAACCACCACTATGCATGCCACTTTTCTACTTCGTCTGAACTTAACTCTCTCGCTTCATCTTCAAGTAATACAGGGATATCATCACGAATTGGATAAGCAAGCTTTGCTGCTGTGCTAATAAGTTCACTGTTTTCTTTATCGTATTGAAGCTTACCCTTACACACTGGGCATGCCAAAATCTCAAGTAACTTTCTATCAAACGCCATGATAAATCTCTTTTTGTTTTAAAATTTGTTTTATGGATGATTGCAAAGCTTCACTTGGCTTTGCATCTACGCGCAAATAGTACCAGTTGTCTCTAGCAAATGCCTGACATTTTACGGCATCTTTCTCTGTCATAAATATAGCGTGGGCAGCATACGCTTTAAAGTCAGCAACAGTGTAGGCGTGATGATCTCTAAAGTGGTGAGTATCCAATATTTTAATGCCAAGTGCTCTAAGGCTGTTTTCAAATCGCTGCGGATTACCAATCGCACTAATCGCAACCCCTTGCTGCGGGTATTGCTCAGCAAGCTTGTTATTACAAACACCGTAGATACCTGTTTGCATCAATGTGTAACTCAACGGTGCGTCGCCACCGTTTTCAACCACCAAATCAACGCTATTCAATCTGCTTGGTAATTCTCTAAGTGGGCCTGCGGGAATTAAACAGCCATTGCCAAAACGGCGCTGCGAATCAACGACACACAGCTCTATGTCGCGGTGCATTTTGTAGTGCTGTAAACCATCATCAGAGATAATAACATCTACCTTGTAGCGCTTTTTTATAAGCGCACAGCTGGCCTGTCTATCAGCACCAATAACTACCGGGCAATCTAATCTTGAAGCGAGCAAAAATGGCTCATCACCCGCTTCTTCTACTGTGCTATCCCGTGTTACCAAAAAGGGATAATACGGTGCTTTAGACCCATACCCTCGGCTGATCACCGCAACTTCCAAGCCTAAAGAGCGTAAATATGGTACTAGCCATAACACAAAAGGGGTTTTACCATTGCCGCCAATACCAATATTACCAACCACAATTACTGGCACATGAGCGCGAAAAGCGTGACTCAATCCGACTTTAAATGACCACCGTCGTAGCGTACTTAGTGCCCAAAATAATGCGCTCAAGGGGAGTAGTAATAAGGTAAGCAAGCTTTTATTCTGGTACCAACTTTTCTCAATAGTACTCACATTAAGCTCCATGCTGCATTTGGCATAATGCTGCGTATGTGCCGCCCGACTCAAGTAATGTTTGATGGGTACCCTGTTCGATAACTTGACCTTGCTCTAGTACATAAATCTTGTCTGACTTTTCAATGGTAGATAGTCGATGTGCAATTACAATAGACGTCTTGTCGGTCATGAGCGTCTCTAGTGCATCTTGGATCAACCTTTCAGACTCGGTATCCAGTGCTGAGGTTGCCTCATCTAATATTAGAATTGGCGCATTTTTAACAATAGCTCTTGCTATTGCGATACGCTGCCGTTGTCCACCAGAGAGCATGACGCCGTTTTCTCCCACAACTGTGTCTAGTCCTTCAGGTAAATCTTTCACGAATTCCCAAACATGCGCTTGCTTAGCCACATCTATGAGCTGCTCCTTTGACAACGGCTGCTCTAAACCATACATGATGTTGTTACCTATGGTGTCGTTAAACAAAACAACTTGCTGAGAAACAACAGAAAACTGACGGCGTAAGTCCTTTAATTTATATTGCTGGATAGGAACATCATCTAGCAATATCTCTCCCAATGAAATGTCGTAATAGCGAGGAAGTAAATTCGATAGCGTTGACTTGCCAGACCCAGAGCGCCCTACCAAGGCGATGTTTTCTCCCGGCTTGATATGTAATGTTAGGTCTCTAATAACCGGTTCCTGCTTAGTTGGGTAACAAAAGGTGAGATTGTTTATTTTTATTTCTCCTTTGCAAGAAGTGATCTCTTTCGTTCCCGTGTCTAGTTCAGTCGGCGTATCAAGTATATCAAATATACTTTGTGCGGCCGCTATACCGCGCTGCAGCTCGCCATTCACATTAGCTAATTGCTTCAGTGGTCTTAGCATCATCATCATGGAAGACAGCAACGCAACAAAGGTTCCCGAGGTTATTGTGTCTATCATCGAAGGCATTGCGATGATAGCTAAAATTAATGCCATTGCGCTTGCTGCTAAAATTTGAATAACCGACACACTCAAAGCTCGTGTGGCATCCATTTTCACGCGTTGTTGGCGGTTGTGATTATTAACCTGCGCAAAGTGGTTGATTTCCTTGCTTTGACCTTCAAAACCATGGATAACTTTGTGCCCTGCCAACATTTGTTCAGATCCCTTAGTCACCTCTCCCATTGCATCTTGAATGCTTTTTGAGATTTTTCTAAATCGCTTGGAAACAACATTCACGATAATTGCAACCAGTGGCACGATGACAAGAAATATAGACGACAGTTGCCAGCTAGCGTCAAACATAACAACTAAAAGAAAAAATACAAACGCGCCTTCTCTTATCATCACTTGTAGCGCTCGCGTGATCGCTTGTTGTACTTGCTCTGTATCAAAGGTGATCTTAGAGATCATATCTCCATTGGAGTGCTGATCATGAAAAGCAACTGGTAGATATAACATGTGTTCATATAACTGCTGTCTGAGTCTTTGTACAACTTGAGAGCCTAAATAACTTAAGCAATAAGAGGCCATATAATTAAATACACCGCGTCCTAGTACGAGCGCAATGACAATGATTGGTGCCCACGTTAACACTTCGGTATTTCGTTGCGTCAAACCATCATCTATAAACGGTTGCATTAACTTAATAAATAACGCATCCATGGCCGCATAGCCCAACATGCCTACGACAGAAAATATGCCTACCATTTTAAAGTCAAATGTATATTTTAATAGCCGTTGGTAGACTTGTTTGGCACTTTGTTGCATAAAAACTCTCTGCGATTGAAAACCCATCTATTGTACTTTGGCACTGCTCAAAAACAAAATGCAATGTCGTCAAACCTTTATTATTGAAGCAAAAATGCTAAAAAGTAAGCAAATTATCGCTATTGCTGTTGTTATAAAAACCAAAATCGGTGACTTTTTCGTGCTGATTCGATCACCAATCCGCTGTTTATAACTTTAATTCTAACTTGACCTTCGCGTGCCGTATCAAGCTGTGTCACTCCTGCTTGGTTATAGCGCTGTACCACTTGAGGGTGTGGTAAATGCCAAATTGAGTAATAGCTTCTTGAATAAATAGCAATGCTGGGGTGCACTGCCGCAATAAACTCATTACTTGAGGAAGTTTTGCTGCCATGATGTGGTACCAGTAATATGTCACTGCTTAATGCGGAACCTGATTGTGCCACTAATAACCGCTCCGCAGCATGCTCTATATCTCCGGTTAAAAGCAACGAATAGTGCCCATCGCTCACTTTTACTACACACGAATTGTTATTATCGCTGGACATTGTTTTAATTGGCCAAAGTGATTCTACGGTTAAGGTATCTGCAAATTTTGTGCGAGTAATATTACAGTTGCTATTCACATCTGCGCTATGAAATACATCTAAAGGTTTTGTGCCCACATACTCAAGCAACTCGTCAATACCACCAATATGATCGTTATCTTGATGACTCAAAATAACCTGAGATAGCACAAGATTGTTGGCCTCTAAATAGGGCTGCACAACACGCTCAAATATTGAAAAACGGTCAAAATATTTAGCTCCTAAATCATATAGTAACGCTTGCTTACCAACGGTTATCATCACGGCCGTGCCATGGCCCACATCAATAACATCTATTTGCCACTTTGCCTGTGGCTGACTAATAGCATTGATAATGCCCATCAAAATTGGAATTATCGCAATAGCACGCCAAATTTTACAATGCGTAAATAACAAGATGCAGACGTAAAAAATGACCAGATATGGCCAAGGGAACGGTTGCGTCTTCAACCAACCTACATCTAACAGGAGTTCGGTTAATTGCTTAAGGATTGCAAATATCACACTATCAATTAGCGCAAACCATCCAGACGTAAGAGCGAATAACAGGCTAATCGTTAGCAATACAAGTGCTGGCAACAACACAAATGTTAATAAAGGAATAAAAATGATATTGGTGATCAACGAAGATATGCTGACGCCGTAAAAATAGTAACTACTCAACGGCGCAAGCAGCCCTCCCAATATCACTTGGAGAAGTAATAACTGTGCAACAAAGTGTTTGGCATTTATTTTGTTAGCCCACACCCTTACGCAACTAAAAATGCCATAAACAGCAATAAATGAAAAATACAATCCGGGGTTTAATACAGAGAACGGGTCCACAAATAACACGCCACACAGTGCAAATAGCAAAACTCGATAATTGAGTACCCGTCTGGCAAAGATATAGGCAATGACCAAAGCACAAAGCATTAACGATGCCCGTAGTGCCGATACGGCTAAGCCACTTAACAGCACATACAGGCTACTCAAGGCTAGACCTGCACATGCGTTATATCTATTCAAATCATACAATTGACTAAATCGTGCACCGAATAAACTAACCAAAAAGAAGCCACATTGGCTCATATAAAATCCCAATGCATAAGCAATACCCACGTGCAGACCTGAAATTGCGAGCATGTGGCTGAGTCCTAACTGTTGCATACGTTGCTTATTCTCAACGCTTATTTTCGATTTATCTCCGCTCAGTAGCGTGTAGTATAACCAAGATAGTTTATAGCCGTTTAGGTTTGACCATAACCACTGACGATAAACAGCAATGGCGTCCACTTTTGCTCTGGACAATGACTGGACCTGAGTCAATCGGCCTTTATAGTGAAGCTTTTCAGTAAATGCATAGACCTCGCTATCGAAACTGTCATAGTTTTTACGACTGCGATAAGGAGCTAGTTTTGCAATTGCCTTAACGCGTAAACCCGCTTCGAGGCTGTATGTTGCATCTTTAACAGAAACATTTGCAAAGACGTTTCGATACCATGGTAATGTTTCGTCTCCTATTTTGATAAACTTGATGCGCAGGTAATCTTCAGAAAAAGCTTTTTCTATCCGAGCTTCGATACTAATTGCCTGTAATTGCTCTTTTTCTAATTCAAGTTGCTTGTAAAAAAGCCAATAATGTACCGATACCGAAAAAATAGCTAAAATAAACCCTAACAATAAGAGCCAAAACGGCTTAAAATAGAGCGCGACAACCAGTAGGAAAAGTAAGCTGCTATAGAATTGCCAGTGTTCGTAAAAAAATACGGTTATCAGACAGCCTACACAAAACCCACACCCAAAGAGAATTGACGTATATGGTTTCACAGTATGGCTAAGAAAACGATCCAACGATTTTTACCCGATCACAATAAGATCAAACAGCAAAAGTCACTCAAAATATTTGGTCGTTTATTGCATGACGCCAACCTCTGGCATTTAAACAGACGTTCTGCACGTGGCGCATTTTCTGTGGGCTTATTCTTTGCATTCATCCCTGTTCCTTTTCAAATGGTATTAGCTGCTGCTTTCGCGATTCCATTTCGCGTAAATTTGCCTCTCTCGGTGGCCTTAGTGTGGTTAACCAACCCTCTCACCATGCCACCAATTTTTTACTGTTCATATTTGGTCGGCGTGTTTGCTCTTGGCCAAGAAACCCAGCCATTTCATTTTGAGGCTAGCTGGGAATGGCTCACTCAAAGCCTGTCAACCATTGGTCCCGCGTTTATGGTCGGCTCCTTGATCTGTGCAAGTATTGCCGCAGTGATTGGTTACTTTGGCATTGACTACTTATGGCGAAGATCAGTTAATAAAGCTTGGTCCTCAAGAAGCAAGTAATAGAGTTAAAATATAGACAATAAAAAAGCCCTTAAGGGCTTTTTTATTGTACTGCGTTGCGCGTTAGCTTTTTGCTAGTTTCAACTTTCTTCTTCGCAACCATGCAAATGGCAGTGTAAGTAAGCTCATAAACAACATGCTTCCCGACTGACGCTCATAAGTTTCAGCCTCTGGTGGTGCACAATTTTCAACTTCACCACCCGTAATTGGTGTTAACAATACAGGTAGAGTCACTGATTCGTACTCAATATTACCGTTACTGTCTTTTTCAATATTACCCAAACGGTCTCTGCGCTCTACCGTTTTAGTTGCAATTGCATAAATATGGTTCGACTCTGTAATTTTAATTGCCTCGGCAATATTGTATGGATAGTTGTTTCCACTACTATCTTTACAAGGCAGTAAATCGTTAATGTTGGTAACTTTGTCATCACCAACTTGGTAGATAAAACCTTCTCTGCGACGGTTACTACTGTTCTTCTCAACTTCTGCCTGACCGATAATAAAGCCAGCATCATTTATATCAGTAGCAACAGCTTTTGAACCTTTAAAGAAGTAAGGTAATTCTACAAATTTCTCTTCATTTAAGTCGTAGTAAAATGCTACCTGTTCACGAATTACATTTCTTACATTTTCAGCCATGTAACCAATCGCGATATTGTTATTGTTAATGTCAGTCGCTTTACCAGTCTCGTACCACTTTTCAAGCGTTTTAAAAGGCTTAAAAGCGCCATCTTTAAAATAGCCTGCAACGTTAAATGGGTATAGGTCATCACCATTTCTGTATGGTGAATAACCTACAGCGATGCCAGCTTTGTTAACAGCTAACGCAGCACTGATAAACGCATCATTTTCATCATCTTTAGGTGTTAGGCCCAGGCCTAAGTCTTGTGAGCTAACGACATTAAAGTTTTCGTCTAACTGCCATATAAACGCTCTTAAATCATAAAATGGTCGGCTAGATGATAATTGTCTTATCCAACGACAAACTTGTAATGGTTCATCTTTATCATCACAGTTATCATCGTAGTTTTTCTGACGGTTCTCTGGGATGCCTATACTTGCTTGCCCAACGACCACATAGCTACCATCATCTAACTTACGGATATCGGTGGCTATGCTATAACCACCGTGTTCAGTAAATGCTGGCTCTAACGTTACCTTTTCACCCTGAGGTGTTAAAACTAAGCCTCTAGCACTCCAATCACGGACAAAAAAAGTCTTTTCTTCAGATTGACCTTCAGGCGTAAAAGTCGTTTTAGAAAATGGTGACGACCCCCATCCAACAATGGCTCCGTCTTCACTAATTGCGGTCAAGTAATTTGAAGTTGAACGAGTCAAACCGTTAGTATCAGTATCGTCGACATCAAATAATACTTGTTCTTGCGCCGACACAGCGTCAATATTAAGCGCTACCCTATCTTGCAGTTTTTGATACTCTGCAGAGTTTGCTCGAGCACCAAGGAAACTCAACATAAAACGGTTTGCATCAGCGTTAGTTGCTGCTGCACCATTTTTAATATCTTCTAACGTAAATGATATCTCTTCGTCTATCTCTTCGTATGAAGTTTTGGCTTGCTCATAAGCATTCTTTATTGTTGCATCGTCAAAGTCGATGTAACTAACATCAATAGGTAGCCCAAATAAGCTTGTGGCAGCGCCGATAATTTGACCGTTATCGTTAACATCTGAGATAAATGTGTATTTACCGCCCTCATAGCGAGGCAACTCTGTTAATTGGTAGGTAGCTGCAAGTGCTTGACTACTTAAGCCTGCAAAAATGCTTACAGCTAAAAATGTGTGCTTCATTTTAATCCTTACTACTGATTTTGTAACGCTTCTAGTTCTTCCCAACGCTCGAACGCGATTTCAAGCTTCGACTCAAGTTCGGCTAATTCGTTCAACGCATTTTGCGTAGTTTCTGCATCTTGCTTGAAAAAGTCTGGCGCATTTACTAGTTCTTGTTGCTGTTCTAGTGCTTGCTCAAGTGCCTCTACTTTACTTGGCAACTGCTCTAATTCAAGTTTTAATTTGTAACTTAGCTTGGTTGTTTTGTTATTACTTGCTTTGCTTTGTTTCGCTTGCTTTTCTGCCTCTTGCTTAACTTGTTTTTCAAGTTCTTTTGCTTGAGCTTGACGCATCGCAACATACTGCTCGTAATCGGTATAACCACCAACAATATCAGTAATTTGGCCATTACCTTCAAACGCCCAAACTGAGTTACAGGTATTATCAATAAACTCACGGTCGTGGCTGACGATTAAGATGGTGCCCTTATACTGGTTGATAATGTCTTCTAGCAACTCAAGAGTTTCAATATCTAGATCGTTGGTTGGCTCGTCCAGTACCAACACGTTGGATGGCTTCAAAAACAACTTTGCCAGAAGTAAACGGTTTTTCTCACCACCCGATAAGGCCTTAACGGGCGTTCTTGCTCTGGCTGGAGGAAACAAAAAGTCTTGCAAATAGCCAAGTACGTGCCGACTTCTGCCACCCATCATCACTTCTTGTTTACCCTCAGCAACGTTATCTTGTACCGTCGCTTCTTCATCAAGTTTTTCACGGTATTGATCAAAATAAGCGACTTCTAAATTTACACCTTGCTTTATGTTGCCACCATCGGCCGCTAAGTCACCAAATAGCAATTTGAGTAGTGTTGTTTTGCCCACACCATTAGGGCCAACAAGGCCAACCCTATCGCCCCTCATCACAATAGTTGAAAAGTCTTTGGCGATAATTTTATCTTTAAACGCATGATGCATATGTTGTGCTTCAAACACCAACTTGCCTGAACGCTCCGCTGTTTCGATATTAAAATCAGTTTTACCAACTTGTTCAACTCGTTGCTTGCGCTCATTTCTAAGTGCTTTTAGTGCGCGAACACGACCTTCATTACGCGTTCTACGCGCTTTGATCCCTTGACGGATCCACGCTTCTTCTTCGGCTAGCTTTTTATCAAATAGAGCATTTTGCGACTCTTCTACTTTTAAATCGTGTGCTTTTTGCTCTAAGTATTTCCCATAGTCACCAGGATAAGAAATTAACTTACCTCTATCTAAATCAAGAATACGTGTTGCAACCGCTCTGATGAACGCCCTATCGTGCGAAATAAACACGATACCGCCTTTAAAATCTTTTAAGAACTGCTCCAACCAAATAACACTGTTCATATCTAAATGGTTAGTAGGCTCATCCAGTAGTAACAGGTCAGGTTCGCTCACTAATGCTTTAGCTAGAGCAACCTTACGTAGCCATCCACCAGAGAGCTTTTCCAAGCGCATATTTGGCTCAAGCTCAAGCTGAGTCAAAACCAACTTAATACGACTTTCAAAACGCCATGCATCCGCAGCTTCAATTTTGTTTGAAAGCTTTTCTAATTTACCTAATAAGGCCGCTGATTGATCTGTTTGCAGAGCTTCACTGACATGATTAAATTCAATCAACAGTTCAGCTATGTTAGGTAACCCATTGGCTACGTAATCAAATACAGAGCCATGAGCACCTTTTGGCGGGTCTTGTTCAAGACGAGAGACTTTTAACTCTCCAACACGGTTGATTTCACCATCATCAAGTAACACTTCACCATCGAGTACTTTTAGTAAAGTTGACTTACCGGCACCGTTTCTACCTACGATACACACTCTTTCACCGGCTTCGATCACGGCATCGGCATTATCCAGTAATGGGTGTGTGCCAAACGCTAACTGCGCTTTTGCTATTCTAATTAAATCCATATTATTCTACGAGTTGTTGAATTTTTTGCTGATCAAAAGGCCAATATAGAACCTGTTCATCAGAGCATCTTTTTATCACTGGAATTGATGTTTGATATGCCACCATTAGAGCTTCATCGCTTAGTATATCAACCAACTCACACTCTTGTGACGGTATGAGTTGCAATATCAATTCAAGTGCTTGTTCACACAAGTGGCAACCTTCTGTGTGGTATAAAACATACTTAGCCATGGGTTATCAACCAGCTGTTATGTATTTGTTTGTTACGCTTAAAGTCTGGCGATAATGTCTCATTAGAGATGTTCTGAGCTTTTAAGCCAAGTCCTATCAAACCAACTTCATCTATTTTAAAACCACGCTTGTTATTTGAAAAAATAAGCATACCTTTTGGACTCAGTATCTTTTTAACCCAAGTAAGTAACTGAATATGATCGCGTTGTACATCAAATACATCTTTCATTCGTTTAGAGTTAGAAAAGGTTGGCGGATCTAAAAATATCAGATCATATTGTCCTTGAGCATGTTCTAGCCACTTTAAACAATCGGCCTGTTCAAAGCGATAACGTGGATTCTTCAAGCCATTTAAGGCAAAGTTCTCTTCAGCCCATTTAAGATAGGTTTTTGACATGTCTACTGTCATAACCGATTTTGCACCACCCAGTGCAGCATGCACCGACGCAGAGCCTGTGTAAGAGAACAAATTCAAAAAACGTTTGTCTTTGGCATTTTGTTGAATGTAACGGCGCGCCAAGCGATGGTCTAAAAAGAGCCCGGTGTCGAGATAGTCGAATAAATTAACTTTAAACTTCGCACCAAACTCTTCTACCGTATCATAACGGTGTTGCTTATCCATCGCAGTATACTGTGATTCACCTTTTTGCTTTTTACGAACCTTAACAGCTATATTCTGTGGCGCTATTTGTAACTGCTCAGCAGTTAGTGTTATGACATCCTGCAAACGCTTTTGTGCAACGTTGTCATCTATTTCTTTCGGTGCGGCATATTCAAAAATAACCGCTGAATCATTATACACATCTACAGCAACATTATATTCTGGAATATCAGCGTCATAGACCCTATACGCGTTGATTTGCTCATTCTTAAGCCAGCTTTTTAAGGCTTGTTTATTCTTTTTCAAACGATTTGCAAAGGCAGTAGAGCCCTCAAAGTTAAGGCCTACTTTCTGTTCGTTTTGCGTTACTTGGCGTTCGTTAAGCTCATACATATTGAGCTCAACATCGATTGGTCCATTTTTAAATTTGTAACGCTTTTCTCTTGATAACTTCAACAACTTGAACAAGCTGTCGTCTGTACCTAGCAAAGCCAATCGCCATTCTTTAAAATGCTTTTTAAAAGAAATTCCCATATTACGGTACAAATTCACCAGCTCTGCCATTGAGCCCAAACGTTCACCATAAGGTAAGTTACTCAGTACCACCCCTGGACGTTTTGCTACTTGACCTAAAGCGTTTGCATCTTTAACACTAAACTGAATGTGTTCGCTTACCCCTGCTCTTTGGGCATTTTGCTCCGCAACATCAATCACCTTTTGATCGAGATCTGATCCGATGATCCACAATTTAGTGTCTTTTTGCGTAGATTTGAGCTCAGTTTTTATCTCATCAAACTTGGCTTTTCTGAAGCTTGGTAGTCTCTTAAACGCAAACTCCCGATTTAAGTTATTGTAGATGTTGTTCGCCATACAGGCCGCTTCTATTAGTAATGTACCTGAGCCACAACATGGGTCAAACAAAGGTCGAGAGGTATCTTCAAGCCAACCGCTACGCTTAACTAAAGCGGCAGCAAGATGTTCGCGAATAGGCGCCTTACCCTGACGCGTACGATAACCTCTATCTGATAAACGAGGTCCAGAGTAGTCAATATACAACGCACACTTATTTCTATTCAGCTTTGCGATAACTCTGATATTGGGATCTGTTTTATCTACGTTGGGACGCTGCTCATACAGATCATTGAAATAATCTACTATGCCATCTTTTATAACTAAACCTGAAAACTGGGTATTTTTTAGCTCAGTATTTGTACCATTAAACTCTATTGCAAATGTTTGCGTAGGACCAAACCAATCTTGCCAAGCTTGAAACCGAGCAAACTTATACAGCGCTGCTTTGTCTTTAATCTCTTCACTTTCGTCAATCATCAACATTACACGAGTGGCGAAACGTGTTGTTAAACAAAACTTTTGCGCGGCTTGATTATCAGCATTAAAACGAATCGATCCAACGCTTTGCTTGACTAATTCGAGTCCTGCTTGTTGAAGTTCTTCCGCTAAGAGATGTTCGATACCAATAGATGTGAGCGCGATAAATTGCAATGTACTAACCCTTTATATTCAATTACCCGCGAGTATAACATAGGTTAGAGACAGCTTGATCACGCCATTTTGGAAATTTTATTACAGCTTAATAATGGATGGACTCGGTTATTGAGTACCTTGATAGCTTGAAACTGTTCTAAGGTTAAGTTTTCATCCAATGCAAATTGCGCACTTAAACTAATACATAAGCAAGCGCCATCAACCTGTTCCACGATGAAAAAGTCGCCTTCTTGCTGTGTTGAACGCAAGCGTACTATGGCTTCAGTGCATGGCTGGTCGCCTGCGTAAGTTTCAAAAAACCAACTTTTTGCTTGAACAGGTAATAAGTAAAACTTTGCAGCAGTTGCGTTAAGCGCTATTTGGCAGCATTGCGGTTCGGACCAAACATTAAAACTACGCAAATATGCAAACACATTTTGATAAAACGCAGCTTCATTAATACTTAGATGGGGGTTTAAATAGGCGTCTTGAGTCAATTGACGCAAACGGAATGGCGTGCAGAGTATTAACTCTTCACCTAAATCTACAAGCAAACGATTTCTCTGGCGACAACTTACCCATTGCCACTCTTTAGAAGCCTGCAAAATGATTCCCCCCGTACTATTTTGATTTATTGAATAGTACGTGGGAGTATAACTAAAAATTCTAAGCTGGGAAAATATTTATAAGAACAAATTGTTTACGATCATTTAGTTATATAACTGATCATTATAAACCGTTGACGATCCTTTTCACCAACGTTGGTCCTTCGTAAATAAAGCCCGTGTAGACTTGTAATAAAGATGCGCCTGCATCCAACTTTTCTTTTGCAGCTTCGGCACTGTCGATACCTCCAACACCAATAATTGGCAGCTTACCCTCAGTTAAACGCTTCAGTTCACCAACAACAAATGTTGATTTCTCGCGTACCGGACGGCCAGATAAGCCCCCCGCTTCAGTGCCATACTGCATTCCTTGAACGGCAGTGCGCTCCAAGGTTGTGTTTGTAGCTATCACCCCATCAATTCTATTTTTTACTAAAGATTCAGCAATTTGAGCCACTTGTACCGCGTCAATATCAGGTGCTATCTTCACTAGCATAGGAACTGATTTACTATGTTTGGCAATCAAGTCCATCTGCTCATTTTTCAGACTTTGCAGTAAATCGTCAAGCGCATCACCATATTGTAAGTCACGCAGCCCTGGCGTGTTTGGGGAAGAAATATTGACTGTAATATATGAAGCATGTTCGAACACCTTTCTCATACAGTGAATATAGTCATCTTTTCCTTGTTCATTCGGTGTATCTTTGTTTTTCCCAATATTGATCCCTAGGATCCCATCATATTTAGCGGCTTTAACATTATTGACCAGGTTATCTACGCCTTTATTGTTAAACCCCATGCGATTAATAATGGCATGTGCTTGCGGTAATCTGAATATGCGAGGTTTGTCATTACCTACTTGTGGTCTTGGTGTAACCGTACCAACTTCAAGAAAGCCAAAGCCCATTTGCGCAAATGCGTCTATACACTCTGCGTTTTTATCTAACCCCGCAGCAAGCCCCACTGGATTTTTAAATTCTAGGCCAAGGAAGTTTACTGGTTTATCCGCGACCGACTGCGACCATGCCATACTCAAAGGGGTATGTGCGAAACGGCGCAAATTATTCAATGCAAATTCGTGTGCCCATTCAGCATCACGGCTAAACATATAGCGACGCGCAATATCATAAAACATGAAAACTCCTAATAGATCCTAAGTAACATAACAATCTGCATAGCACGCAGACAAAAAAATACCCCAGCAAGGCCGGGGTATTTTAACGATTTAAAAATTATTTGGTAGTGTCACAGTTATGGCTTAGCAACATAAGCTCACGTAACGCAACCGAGAACTTCGCAAAATCATGGCTTTGCGACGTTTTGAACTCTTGAAGCATTTGCTGCCAACGATATAACAATGTTGACTGATTATCCATCCACTTCTCAATCAATGCATTAACGTCTTCGTCACCATGCTCGAAGCTATTAAGTACCACCTCTGAAAGAGAGCGCTGCTGCCAATCTAGCTCCTCGCGGTATGAGGCTCTAGCTAAAGCTTGCCAATGGTTAGACACTGGCTGTGCAGTGATCTGATACAAGAACCAGTGTAGGCCCATTTTGGCGCCGAGCTTAAAGTAAGTGTTAGAAACCAATGCAATTTTACGACCTGAGTTGTGTGCAACTTCAGCCAAGTCCATCACAGAGAACAAGCTTGATAGTGAGACAATACGCATTGCAATATCGCTTGGTACACCCTGCTCTTCAAGCTTTTTAGCACTAGCTAAAATTGATGCACTCTCAGATTCCACCATATAGCTGTTAAGGTTGCTACTCACATCCTTAAAGACTGGAGCAAAGAACTCGATGGTCTGCTCAATCGTCTGTGCTTTATTTCGATGACGCAAGAACCAACGTGTTGCGCGACGAATTGTACGACGAAGTTGATACAACATTTCTGTTTGAACCGCCGCGGGGATCTTATTATCAAGCGCAGCAATTGCATTCCACGTGCTCTTCAACTCAAAAATAGCACTTGCAATCGAATAACATAAAGCTATCTCGCTATCACTCGCGCCCGTTTCTTCGTTCATGCGAACCATGAAGTTCAGGCCCATATCATTAACAATATTATTTGCTAACTTAGTGGCAATGATTTCTTTGCGCAGTGGATGGTTATCCATCGCTTTACCAAACTTTTCACGCAGTGGCGCAGGAAACGAATTAACGAGTAGTTGACGGTAATATGGGTTTTCAGATACTTCATCAACAACCAACGACTCTTTGAGTACCATTTTCGAATATGAAACGAGTACTGACAGCTCAGGGCGAGTTAAATCTTTATCTGCCGCAGCACGTTCCGCTAGTTCTTCATCGGTTGGTAAGAACTCAATGGTACGATCTAGTTTGCCATCTTTTTCAAGGGCATGAATAAAGCGTACTTTTTCTTTCAGCGTCGCTGGCCCCTTAGATTTGGTTATCGATAGAGTATGCGTTTGACGGTAGCAGTCTGCTAATACTAGTTGAGCTACTTCATCAGTCATTGAGTATAGTAACTCGTCACGCTGCTTCTTAGTTAAGTCACCTTCTGCAACTAAACCATTAAGTAAAATCTTAATGTTTACTTCGTTATCAGAACAAGCAACGCCACCTACGTTATCAATAAAGTCTGTATTAATACGTCCGCCTTTACTTGCAAACTCAATGCGGCCTAATTGTGTGGCACCTAAGTTACCCCCTTCACCAAAGACCTTTGCACCCAACTCAGCACCATTGATACGCAATGCATCATTAGCTCGGTCACCAACCTCTGCATTGGTTTCTTTAGAATGCTTAATGTAAGTTCCGATACCACCGTTCCAAAGCAAATCAGATGGCATCATTAATAGTGCTTTTATTAATTCATTTGGTGTCATGCTCACTTTTTTCGTATTGAGCATTTTTTTCATTTCAGGCGTAAGCGTAATAGATTTAGCAGCACGCGAGAAAATACCACCACCTTCTGAAATGAGCGACTTATCATAGTCTTCCCACGAAGAGCGCGGTAGTGCAAATAAACGTTCACGTTCAACATATGATTTAGCTGCATCTGGTGTAGGGTCAATAAAGATATGCAGGTGGTTAAATGCCGCTTGCAATTTGATGTGCTTCGATAAAAGCATACCGTTACCGAATACATCTCCGGCCATATCACCAATACCAACAACCGTGAAGTCAGTAGTTTGACAATCAATATCCATTTCACGGAAGTGACGTTTTACAGACTCCCAAGCACCTTTGGCCGTGATACCCATTTTCTTATGGTCATAACCAATTGAGCCGCCTGATGCAAATGCATCCCCAAGCCAGAAGTTGTATTCTAACGCTATACCATTAGCAATATCTGAGAACGTTGCGGTACCTTTGTCAGCAGCGACTACTAAATAAGGGTCATCTTCATCGTGACGAACTACACTTTCTGGCGGTACAATTTCACCGTGAACTATGTTGTCGGTAATATCTAATAAACCACGAATGAAGATCTTGTAACACTCTTGACCTTCTTTAAAGAACGCTTCACGTTCAGTCGGAAGCTGTTTACAAACGAAGCCCCCTTTCGATCCTACAGGCACGATAACTGTGTTTTTAACCTGTTGCGCCTTAACCAAGCCTAATACTTCTGTTCGGAAGTCTTCACGACGGTCTGACCAACGTAAACCACCACGGGCAACTTTACCACCACGTAAGTGAACACCTTCAACGCGAGGTGAGTAAACGAAGATCTCATACGCTGGTAAAGGAAGCGGCATATCAGGAATTTCGCTAGGCTTAACCTTGAATGAAACATAAGATTTATTAGTGCCATCTTGTTCTTTTTGGAAAAAGTTGGTGCGTAGTGTTGCATTGATCATATCAACGTATAAGCGAATGATACGGTCATCATCTAGGTTCGCTACGTTTTCCAACTCTTCGTATATATCAGCAACAACTTTGTCGATGGTTTTTTGCGCCGCAGGCTTTGCCGCAGAGAACTTTTTAACAAATAGGTCGACAATTTTAGCTGCAATGTGTGGATAATGATCAAAGGTACTCTCAATATAGCTTTGCGAGAAAGTAACCCCAATTTGACGCATATATTTTGCGTATGCACGCAAAATTGACGCTTCACGGCCAGTCAAACCACCTAATAAAACTAGGCGGTTAAAGCCGTCATTTTCAAGACGGTTATGCCAAACATTAGTCAGTGCAGCTCTAAAACGAGCAGATACCTTATTGAAATCCGCAATGCCTTTACTATCAAGTAGCATTGAGAAATCCATGATCCAATTTACTTGGCCATCACTAGATTTGATGGCATAAGGTGTTTCACCAATGACTCGTAAACCAAAGTTTTCAAGCATTGGCATCACGTCTGATAAGTGGATGGGCACATCTTTATGGAACAAGCTCAAACGTACGATTTGAGAATTAGCTTCTTCTTGTGGACGGTAAAAAAGCATATCCAGCTTGTTCTCACCGTCAAGTTGCTCTAACTTTTCAATGTCTACTACTGCAGCACTTGGTAATACTTCGTCTTTATATGCGCCAGGAAAAGCAGCCGCATACTTTCTAAATAGCTCGTTGCCACGAGATTCTCCTGCACTTTCTAATAACGCATCATGCAGTTTATCTTCCCAAGTGCGGGCAGCTTCGATTAAATTGTTTTCGATGTCTTTCACGTTATATTCAATATTGTTGTCAGCTACGCGCACTGTGTAATGCGTTCTTGCAAGCGTAGACTCTGAGAAATATGTCGTGAATTCAACTTTTTCTTTTGATTGGAACGCATTGGCCAACAATTGTTGAGTTTCACGTCTAAGTGCGGTGTTATAACGCTCTCTTGGCACATATACCATGCAAGAAAAGAAACGACCGTAAATGTCCTTGCGAACAAACAAACGGCACATGTCACGTTCTTGTACTTGCAATACACCCGTAGCCACTTCTAAAAGTTCGCTTTCTCGCGCTTGCACTAACTCATCGCGTGGGTATGTTTCAAGAATATTTAACACTGCTTTGTATGCGTGCGTTCCTTGCGCAAAATCACACATTTGCATAATGCGGTTGATTTTGCCTCGTAGTACAGGCACATCGGCCGCACTATTGTTGTAAAAACTTGATGAGAATAAACCGATAAAACGGTCTTCGCCGATCACGTTACCTTTTTTATCAAAGCGTTTGATACCAACATAATCTACATATGCTGGACGGTGTACTCGTGACAACGAATTTGTTTTTGTAAGTATCAGAAGATTATCGCTACGCGCCTCTTTACGTGCGACCTCTGGTAATTCTGAAAGTAGTCGCCCTTGTGCGTCTGATGACTTTTTCATCAAGCCTAAGCTTGTGCCAGCCGTGTGCTTAAGCTCGTAGTCACCTTGAACTGGTGTTAAGTCATACTGACGATAACCCATGAAGGTGAAGTTATCTTGAGTTAACCAATCTAAAAACTCGATGGCTTCTTTAACTTCGCTCTCATCGCAGTTGAAGTGGCGTTTCGGCAAGTCTTTAATAACTGACTTAAGTTTGTCTCGGATGGGTAACCAGTCTTGTACCGCCAAAGACACATCTTGTAGTACAGATTCAAGCTCTTTGGTAAAAGCTTCAATCTCTTTTTTATCTGTCTGACGGTCTATCTCAATAAAGAACACAGTTTTAGTCGATGTCGACTCTTGTTCTGCCTTAAGATTTGAAATAGCAGCTATTTTTCCAGCATCATCGCGTTGAATTTTTAGCGGGCAGTGCAAAAGTAGGTGCGATACAATATTTTCGCGATTCATTGCCATGCGTACTGAGTCAACTAAGAAAGGCATATCTTTAGCTATGATCTCTACGATTGTGTGGGATGACTGCCAGCCATCTTTTGCCACCTCAGGGTTGAATACGCGGATCACGGCTTCATCTGAGTTATTATTTTCGAGAGAATTCCAAAGACTAAGTGCAGCGCCATATAAGTCACTATCGTTGCGGTTTGCCAAGTCCTCTTTAGACATATTGCTGTACAAGGCTTTGGCAAATGTTTCAACGAGTGACACGTTCTCTGCATGAACTTTCTTGTGGATCAACTTACATACGTTATCGAGGATAACTGATGCTGGACCTTCATTTTGTGTCATATGTGTTCCTTAATCTATACCACCTTTGAACGGTAGATTATTTGTACAGCTGTTTATTAGCGTGGAGTCAGTAGAATTTTAACCTTTCTGACGCTAATAAACAGCCTTTTCGACGAAAACATTTTAAGCTTTTCAGCCATTTGCTCATCTATTCACAAAATATAGATATAAATAGCCAATACTGGCTATTTAGAAGCACATTTATTCACGATTTTTTTTCTGGTCGGTCCACAGTAGAGTGCCAATTGCAGGCAATAATAGCACTGCGCCAAGCATATTGACTAAAAACATGAACGTTAACAGAATGCCCATATCTACTTGGAACTTCAACGCGGAGAAGATCCAGGTACTCACACCGATTGCCAAAGTGATACCAGTAAACAGCACTGCGCTGCCCCTCTCAGCCAAGGCGTTTCTATACGCAACCGCAAGCGGTACACCTTGTTTTAACTGCCCCATCATTGAGGACAGAATATATATTCCGTAATCAACCCCAATACCTACACCCAACGCAATCACAGGCAAAGTCGATACTGTTAAGCCAATTTCTAGTTTAACCATCAATGCTTGTGCGAGCGTTGATACAATATAAAGTGGCAACACAACTGCTATCGTCGCTTTAACGCTTCTAAAGCTCAATAAACACAGAATAATAACCGCACCGTACACGTAAATCATCATGGGTAGCTGCGCTGCTGAGACAGACTCATTGGTTGCAGCCATTACACCAATTGGACCGGATGCTAGTTTGAACTGTACCTTATCTGTATCTTCTTCTTGTGCAAATTGCTTAATGCTAGAGACAACATGATCTATGGTCTCTGCTTTATGGTCCTGCATAAAAATAATGATTGGCATGACAGAGCAGTCACCATTGAGTAAACCGGTGCTAGTCTCAACGCGAGATGTCGCTTGAACCAATGACGCGCTATTTCTAGGCAACGTTTGCCACTTTTGATTTCCTTCGTTGTAGCCCGCATTCACCGCTTGCGCAACCGAACTTAAAGATACTGCAGATTGCACACCAGCTAGGTTCTCTACCCGCCACTGAAAACGACTGATCCGCTCCATCGTGTCATGCTCAGTACAGGCTGCTGGGTATGCCTCAACAATGACTTTTAGTATGTCTGAAGAAATTGCGTAACGATCGGAAATTAAAAATGTATCTTGGTTATAACGTGCATCTTGATGCAATGCTGGTGCGCCAGCGTGTAAATCACCAATGCGCATATTTTGCGATTGCCAATAGCCGAATGCGAATAGTAACCCTGATACTACCAGAATAACGCTCGCCCACTTTTTATCTGTGGCGCATACCAGTGCTTCTCTCAAATGACTAAACAAGTTATGAGAGGTTGTTTTACCATCATCCACTCGCTTAATTTTACTGGAGTTAAAATACGACGCTAAAATCGGTAGTAAAACAAGATTTGTGAAAATAATAACCGCAACACCTAAGCTGGCAGTGATTGCAAGCTCGCGAATAATGCCAATATCAATTGCTAATAACGTTAAAAAGCCTACCGTATCGGATAGTAACGCGATACCACCAGGGATCAATAAAGCTTTAAAGCTGGCTTGTGCCGCAACTTTACTCGATACACCTTCAGCGACCTTTTTACCAATAGAGTTAATCATTTGGACACCATGACTCACGCCGATGGCAAATACTAAAAATGGTACCAAAATTGACATGGGATCTAAGCCAAAGCCTAAGGTCGACAGCAAACCCATTTGCCATACAACAGCGATTATTGAACAAGCTATGGGTAATAACGTCAACTTAAAGCTCTTACAGAACAGCCAAACCATAATGAAGGTGAAAGCGATAGCAAGGGCAAAGAACAATACAACACCTTTCGCACCGTCGGCTATATCACCCGCCATTTTTGCAAATCCAATAATATGGATACTGACTTTATCTGTACTGAGAGGTTCACGGATCTGAGACTCAAGCTTCTTGGCGAATTCAAGTGTGTCTAACTTTTCTTGCGTTTGAGGGTCGATTTCCATGAGCTGTGCACTCACCATAGCACAGCTGTAATCACTGGCGATCATCCTGCCAACAACATTCGCCTTCTCAATATTTTGCTTAACGACAGCAAGCCCCTGCTCCGTGGCAGTGAAATTTGCGGGGATAATTGGGCCACCAGCAAAGCCGTCTTCAACAACTTCAACAAAACGCGCACTTGGCGAAAAAATAGAGTTGACCAGAGGTCTATTTACACCAGGAATGAAATAGAGTTGGTCGTGAACTGCTTTCAGCTGTTTGAAAAATTCGGGATTAAAAATATCCCCCTCTTCATCACACACTGAGATCAAAATGCTATTTGCACCGCCAAATTGTTTTTCGTGCTTTAAATACAGCTGCATGTACTCGTGCTGCAATGGAATATTTTTATTAAATGATGCATCAAGTTGAATATGTGTCGCTTTATACCCTAATAAAAATGTTAGGAAAGTAAATAGCAACAACACTGCCATTCGATGACGAAATACCACATACTCTAATTTGTTTAAAACGGCTTGCATTACTTCTTAGCCTCCCAAGTTTTTAGCCCCTTTTCAGTGGCTAAAATCAATTTATCTTTAAACGTAACGGCTGATAATATGGCATGACCGCTACTTAACTGTGACGATGTCACCTGGCCGTTGTTGAAACCAAATAAAAAACCGCTATTGGCCAGCATATAAGTGGTACCGTGATAGGACACAAGTGAATTCACAGTAGCCTTAACTGGTGTTTCTATTTTCTTAAACTCTAGGGTATCAACGCTCGCTATAAAGGCATTACCACGTAAACCTGCGACGATAATTTGCTCTTGTGAATAAGGTGCGACCGCAAAAAAAGAACCTGGGTAAAACTCTTCTAGCCGCTCCCAGCTTTTCCCCATGTTCTCACTATGTGCAACCAACCCCATCTCACCCACTAAATAAAGGTGCTCTTCTTGCACTAAAATTCGATTAAAATGAGGTAGTATAAACTTAGTTTCTTCCTCGTAAGCACGAGGATTATCTTCTTTTAAGTCGCGAAGATAATCTTTGTCATCAGGATGCACAAAATCGTCAATAAAGCGTTTGTGCCATGTTTTACCACCGTTTTCGGTTTCATAAAACATGCCATAAGCACCTATTGCAAACCCAACATTCTCATCAACAAACTCAATATCTAAACAAGGTTTTTGCTGTTCAGGTAAATATTGCTGCAGCTGCCATGTTTGCCCTTTATCACTACTAAACAAAATGCTGCTGTCATGGCCACATGCCCAAGTTTTATCGGCACCAACAGCCGTCACAGCAGTTAACAAAGACTGTACCGGCACCTGTGCCTGTTGCCAATGTTGACCATCTTCACTTGTCACGATAGTGCCATGTTTTCCTACGGCTATCAGCGTGCCTTCATTATCAACAATGTCTGTAAAAAGGGTTCTTTGGGGGTGTTTAACTTGCAATGCAGACTCTGGAGCGATTTGCGCACTCGCAAAAGTACAAAACAGTACACAGACACTCGCAATGGATGTTTTTATCATGCTGAAACTACTCAAATAAACGTGACAGGAGGCGAGAACTCGCCAAATAAACAGAATTGCTAGCAGCCGATTTGACCGCTAGCAATGGTTGGTTGAGAGCCGACTTAGCGCTTACCCTCTCGGCGTAATGCACTTTGTGTAAACTCATTGTCTTGGAAAGACTGACTAAAGTCGTACATTTGCTCTTCGTTATCTAGGCCGATAGCCAAATAACGACGAGAGTTTAGGTCGTGATATACGTCTAATGTACTCCAGTGTGTAGGCACTTCGTAATAATTTAAACCATGTGCCATCGCTACGCGGTACATTTGGTCGCGATTATCATACAGGTCCGCAATGTGAATTTGCCAACTATCTTCATCTATATAGAACACACGTTTTTTGTAGATATGACGAGTGCCCTCTTTTAAGTTAGCTTCAACAACCCATACACGGTGTTTTTCATAGCGCACGTGCTCAGGGTTAATGTGACCTGGCTTTAAGATATCGTCATACTTGAGCTTATCGCTGTGAAGCTTGTAGCTATTGTATGGAATATACAGCTCTTGCTTGCCTTTTAGTGTCCAATTATAACGATTTGGTGAACCGTTGAACATGTCAAAGTCATCTGTTGTACGTAAGCTATCCGATGCTGTTCCTGGAGCGTCATATGCTACATTCGGTGCGCGGCGAACACGGCGTTGACCGGTGTTGTAAGTCCAAGCTTGACGCGGCGTTAATATTTGGTCCATCGTTTCATGTACCAACAACGCAGTACCAGCTAGTCGCGCAGGCTCTGTTACCTTTTGCTTAAACTTAAATAGTACGTTTGACTCTTTTAACTCTTCTGGTGTTGCATCTAGCGCTGAATACTTAACTAATAACTTTTCATCAAAGCCAATTAAGTTGTAATCACCTGATTCAGTTGGCATAGCTTGCCCACCAAAGCGTGCAATCGACAATCCGCGATAACGTAGCAAGTGATTCCAAATAGCTTCTAACCCATCTTTTGGAACCGGAAATGGAATACCAATTGCGGTATTTTTAATTCCATTTCCGCCTTCGATAAGTTCAGCCGTTGAGGCATACTTTTTGGTCGCATCATAGACAAATTGCGGATATGACGCACTGCGACGAGTTGGATAAATGTTCATTTTAAACGTATCAGGATACGTTTCAAACATAGCGATTTGTCCAGGGCTTAAGTAATCTTTGTATTTATCGAGGTTTGACTTGTCGATAGTAAACAAAACTTTGTCATCAGCAAATGGGTCTGGATGGTGCATACCAGGCTTATAATTAGCTGGCGGCGCAGTAATACCACCATCCCAAGCTGGGATAGAGCCATCTTTATTGCCTGCTTTTTCAGCACCGATTGGCGTTAAATCAGCACCTAAACGTGATACTTCTTCCGCCGACATTTTTGCCATTGCATTGCTTGCCGATAGCATTGTTATCATTGTTGCGGCAAGTAGTGTAGGTTTTCTAAACATACTGAAAGCCCTTAAATTGAATACTTGATGTTAAAAGACACAAAATCACGGTCTGCGAATGTATTTGTTGCGCCACCACCCCAGAAGGTGTTGTAGCCAAAGTCAAACGACCATGCATTTTGATAATTGAAATTCATGGTGACACCTAAAGACTTACGATCTTCAACAAACAAGAACATAGGATCAGGTGTAATACCATTTACATCGTGTGAAAATACCACTCTTGGAGAAAAATTTACGCCTGCAAATAAGTTATTAAACTCACCCTTAGCGATTAAACGATAACCCCAAGCCGAAGAAGTCGGGAATGGATTCACTTCAGGACCATTTGAAACCGCTTGATGGATCAAGTCATAGCTTTTACCTGAAATGCCTTCAATCGTGCCACTTCGACCAGTCCCTGCAACGTTTAAGCGAAGCTGGTCATAGTTAGGCATATCTTTGATTGTCACAGCACCTAATTCACCAACAACCGCCCAACTATCAGCACCTAAAGACGGACCAAATAGATGAGTAGCAGTAAATTGCGCTTGCAGCGTATCTTTAAGTACATAGCCCTGTGCAATTTCACCCGGCTCAACGTAAGCGACCGCATCACCCTGACTTAACTGCGAGAAACCAGCAAAATCATCGCGACGACCAGCATAGGCTAGCTGCTCAACCATACCGGCATAGAGTAGCTCTACGTCATCAATTTGTAGAGGTTCGTCTTGGCGGTAGGTAAACTCACCTGAAAACGCCGTTTCACCCAAAGCTGTATTAAAGCTAAGACCATAAAGCTTGATGTCTTCTGGGTATTCAATAATACCTTGCGTGAAAGCATTAAGATTGGTGATGTTGTCTTCAGTGATAGTAGTGCCAGCAATATATGCTAAGTCTTGGGCAACAGCCGCGTTGGTAAAGTTTGATGCTTTACCTGAGATCAGTGGTCTGCGGCTATGGTAATTAATGTAATAAAGGGCAAACTCAGTGTCATTTAACTCTGGAGAGTAAATACCTAGGCGCACACCATACTGTCCACCATCTTCTGGCTCATTTTTACCTGCATCACCTTTGCCCTTTAAGGCAACTTTCGTAGGATAAGCTAGATACATTTGCGCCAATAGTTTTTGTGCTGATTCGCTACTTGTCACGCCTGCTTGCGTAACATCTAGACCTTGTGATGTTAATGCACCAAGCCAAGTTGCCTGAAGTGAATTTAACGAGTCAGTTAAATGCTGTAAATCAATGTCTGGGTTAGACGTGAAACCTAATTGGATATTTTGTGAGAAACCATTTGCTGAAGCAAAATCATTGGTAGAAAAATAGCTACCTGATGCAGGTAAGCGCGTTTCATGCCAATCATACTGATAAAAACCTTCTAACGTAACATTCTCTGTAATACCAAGTGACGCCCAAAGCATACCAACTGGGATCAGTGCTTCTTTAACCTCAGAACCTGGGGCTTTTAAGCGATCAATATCAACAGGGTTTACATTGATGCCATGGCTGATAAGCGTACTTTCACCCCAGTTTACAACCTGCTGACCCAAACGGACTGATAATGGATTTTTACCATCGTTAAGATCAAAGTCGGCCCAAACAAACGCATCTAACAAGCGGATATCTGAGCACACCTGCTCTTTTGTTTCATCATATGAACATGGGTCTACTTTCTTACCCGAAACAGGGTTGTTGTATGCAAAGTCACCATCTTCCATCGCAAAGTCATAGAAATACATAAAACGAGAGAAGAACCCGTAATTATCTTTGCTAATAGAAAAGTCATGAGTCCCTTTAACTAGCTGCGAAAAGGTATCGCCCGAGTCAAAGTTTAAATTACCCGCATCGCCGTTGTTTGAATAGGCGCCTGGCGTACCCCACACTTCAGAAGAACTATAAACGGTGTTACCAGTCAATGCGTTGTAACCAGACCAATCGAATCTTGGGTGGTTACTTTTACCTACATATTGAAAATCTCTATCTTCAACACGAATACTCTGTCCGTAAGAAAAAGTCGAGTCGAATGTGATATCAAAATCACCGACTTGAAAGCTTGCAGCAAGTAAAGGTGCACTACTCATAGATAGAGCAGCTGCACTAAGACCGAGCATGATTTTGTTTTTCACAAAAAGCGATCTTTTTATCATTATTTCTCCCCCTTATGGCGGGTATTTTATAATCAAGTAGTTGTTTTTTTGTTGTCGTAACGATAGAAGCGAATTATCAAAATTACAAATGGAACGCGTTCAATCGGTGCTTTTTAGCTTTTAGGTCGCTATTTTACTCTTGGTAAGACGTCCTACCAGATAATTTATAACACGTAATTTAAGTTTATAACAAACCCATTTAACAAAAATACAATACCAGTGGGCTAAAATTCGTGATTAAGCAATTTTTTCAAGCGAAACAAAGTTGTTTTGGCCATCTAGACATAATCTAAAGCGCCCTCTTACACCTAATGAGGAAACAAACTTACGAATATGTGTGGCAGGAAAACGAATTCGCTTCCCACCATCCTCTGTTACCTGAATGTACTTTATACTGCCTTGATAATATTCCATACATTCATCATAGCTAAGGTACATTGAAAAAAAATATTCCTGCACTTTTTACCTAACCTAGTGCTTTTTCAACTTTTTCAAACAAGTCATCGCTAAGATCAGTTAATTGTGACAAACGTTCTAATTGTGCCCGCATGAGTTTACTCCTTTGCTCATCAAGTCGTTTCCAAGACATAAATGGCGTAAGCATTCTAGACGCATTTTGAGGATTGATTGCGTTAAGCTCGATGAGCAAATCACCTAATAGCTTATATCCCTCACCATCAATTCGATGGAACTCTTCTGGGTTGTTCCGCGCAAAGCTTCCGATTAGTGCTCTTACTCGATTAGGGTTTGATTTATCAAAACATGGATGCTCATATAAACTTTTTATCTTGGCAATCGCTTGCTCGCCAATTTGCGTTGCTTGCAATGCAAACCACTTATCCATTACTAACAAATCATGACGCCACTGCGAATCGAAGTTAGCCATAGCATCCTCGGCTGTTGGCAATTGGGCATTAAAAGCGGCCTTGAGCGCACCAAATTTTAATGTCATATTGTCACTTTCCGACTGATTATCAATCCATTTTGTCACTTTATCATCGGCAACCATCGCTAAGTAATACAAACATACATTTTTAAGCGCTCGTGCGGATACTGCGTCGTGCGTAAGCTCTCCGCTTTCTTCACAGGCTTCAAAAGCCTGTTTTAAAGGCTCAACTAATTGACTTGCAATATTGCGCTCGAAACGTTTTATACAGGTATTAAGAGCATCCACAGGAGTTTGCTCAAAGCAACTTGATAAGGTATCAAAACTTGGCACTCTGATCAGTTCGGCTAACAATGCCAAATCACCACGTCTGTCACGCAGTAGCATGCTAAATGTGTCTAGTAGCTCACTTGCAAGGGTTATATCGGAGCCGCTATTAAACTGCTCAACCCCTTTAAAAACTTCTAACTGAAAAGCTTGTTGTGCAGCTTCCCACCGTGCATAGTCGCTACTTGCATGAGCGATAATGTGGATCAATTCCGAAAGATGGTAGTCATACTTAACCAATACAGGTGCAGAGAAGTCTTCTAGCAATACCGCCACTGGTCGTTCAGGTATTCGCTCAAACACCACAGTCTGCTGTTCTTGCGTTACATCGATTACTTTTGATACTCGTTCACCATTTACAATGAGCGGCAAGGCATGACCCGACTTATCCAGCAACTCGATGGCAAAAGGTATGTGCAACGGACTCTGGATTGGATCATTCTGAGCATGCTTTTGTTTGATGCTACACGCATAGGTGTTGCTCTGAGCCCGATACTCTGTCTCTACCGTAAGCATTGGTGTGCCAATTTGCTCATACCATAATTTGAACTGACTTAAGTCAACATTACTGGCGTCTTGCATTGCAGCCACAAAATCATCACAAGTAACAGCACAGCCATCATGACGTTCAAAATATAGTTGCATGCCTTTTTGGAAGTTTTCTTCACCAAGTATGGTATGCATCATGCGTATTACTTCCGCGCCCTTGTTATAGACAGTCACAGTATAAAAGTTATTCATCTCAATAACTTTATCGGGACGGATAGAATGAGCCATTGGACCCACATCTTCTGCAAATTGATGCGTTCTCATCGCCATCACAGCATCAATGCGGTTTAAACCTCTTGAACCTAGATCACTGCTAAATTCCTGATCTCTAAAAACAGTTAACCCTTCTTTTAAAGATAATTGGAACCAGTCGCGACACGTAACGCGGTTGCCAGTCCAGTTGTGGAAATATTCATGGCCAACAATTGACTCTATTGTGTGGTAGTCTCTATCTGTGGCAGTTTGCTGGTTTGCTAGCACGCAAGAGCTGTTAAAAACATTCAAGCCTTTATTTTCCATTGCACCCATATTGAAAAAATCGACTGCAACAATCATGTAAATATCAAGGTCATACTCAAGGCCAAAGCGCTTCTCATCCCACTCCATGGCTCTTTTCAAAGATGCCATTGCATGAGGCGCTTTAGTTAAGTTGCCTTTGTCTACAAACAATACCAAATCAACTTTTCGACCAGAACGTGTAATAAATTCATCTTCAAGAAGGTCAAAATCCCCTGCAACCAAGGCAAAAAGATAACTAGGCTTTTTGAACGGATCGTGCCATTTTGCAAAATGACGTCCATCGGCCAATTGGCCTGACTCAATTTGATTACCATTGGAGAGCAAATGTGGCATGGATTGTTGGCCAATGACCGTCACTGTATAAATAGTTAATACATCAGGCCTATCTAAAAAATACGTGATCTTTCTAAAACCCTCTGCTTCACATTGCGTACAATATGTACCACCTGACAGATATAATCCTTCCAAAGAAGTATTCGTTTGTGGCGATATCTCCGTTTCTATTTCTAGCTCGAAGTCTTTCGGAAGGCCGCTAAGCAATAAATGTTCATGAGTACATTCGTATTGCTCGAACGGTTGACCGTCAACACTTACTGACAACAAGTTTAGATCTACTCCGTCTAGCCTTAACGAAGTTTGTTCATCTGTTGCAGTATAACGAGCTTTTGCTTTAACGTTTGTTTTAGTCGGATGTAAATCAAAGGTAAGTTCTAAACTGGCTACCTGGTGTGAAGGTCCTTGATAGTCCTTTAGATACTTAGCTTGAGGCTTTGTTTGCATGGTTTTTCCTCAAAAAAACGCCCCGAATAAACAGGGCGTGATGATTAAGCTTGTTCTGACATAGATTTTGGCTTTATGCGTAAGATTTTAATGCCCAAATACGCATAGATAACTGCCAGCACTGGATTAATTAAATTAAAGAATGCATATAAGGCATAGTCAAATGGATTGATCAACAATACGCTTTGCATGTATGCGCCACACGTATTCCAAGGTATTAATGGGCTCGTTATTGTACCGCCATCCTCTAAGGTACGTGATAAATTAACGGGCTTCAGACCACGTTTTTTATACTCTTCTTTGAACATTCTGCCAGGAACAACAATGGCAATATATTGGTCTGCAGCAACAATATTTGTACCGATACAAGTTGCTATTGTCGCTGCTATTAATGAACCTGTGCTCTTGGCTATTTTTAAAATGCTGCGAACAAAAATATCGAGTAGCCCTGTTTTTTCCATAATCGCGCCAAACATGAGTGCAGTCATAACTAGCCAAGTTGTATTGAGCATGTTTGACATACCGCCACCACTGAGCAAGTCATCCATTTTGCCGTCGCCAGTCGTTATACTGAAGCCTTCATAAAAAGTAGCCCATACCAGTTTAAAGTATCCGACTACCTCGCCCTGAGACGCATCGACCTGACTGTGAATTAAGTCGCCTTGAAACAGCATTGCCCAGACAGCCCCCACCACTGCACCGATAGAAATAGCAGGAAATGCGGGCATTTTTTTGAACGCCAGCCCCAGCAACACTAACAACGGCACGAGCATCACCGGGTTAATATTAAAGTTACCCTTTAAGATAGTAACAATCTCTTCTATACGGCCAATATCACTATTGACATCTGCACTGAAACCCATAAAAGTAAATATGATCAGAGCGATAACAAAGCTTGGCACTGTCGTCCACAGCATATGCTGAATATGTTCGAACAGGTCGCTTCCAGCTACAGCTGGTGCTAAGTTGGTTGTTTCTGAAAGTGGGCTTAATTTATCACCAAAATAAGCGCCTGATATAACAGCACCTGCAGTAACAACTTGGTCAAGCCCAAGCCCTGTTGCAACCCCAAGCAATGCAACACCAATGGTTGCCGCTGTCGTCCAAGAGCTACCAATGCTCATCGCAACAATACCGCATATCATACAGCTGGCTGCGTAAAACCAGCTGGGACTAATTATCTGCAGGCCATAGTAAATTAATGTAGGCACTGTTCCTGACAACAGCCATGTACCAATCAAGGCACCTACCATCAACAGTATTAGGATTGCCCCCAATGACAAGGTGATCCCTTTGATCATTGCTTCTTCAAGCGTTTTCCATGTGTAACCATTTTTTAGACCTACTAATGCCGCTGTAAAAGTAGCAAATAATAGTGCGATTTGATTAGGACCCGAAGAGGAACTGTCTCCATATAGATAGACTGCTGCACCTAATAAACAGACTAATACTGTGATTGGCACAAACGCATCTAAAAACGAGGGTTGTTTAGGTTGCTTCAAACTGAACTCTCCTATGCATGGGATTCATGCTTATTATTATTTTTTACTCACGACCTTTGGTTGTGGTAATGGTTTTATCGTTGTTATTCGTAAATTAACTGGCGTGAATAATAGCAAATTCATGGCACAAGGCGTAACAAAAAAGGCGCCGTAGCGCCTTTTTATGCCGATTTAGATTAATGTTTATACATCATTTTTCGCTAGTCGGCCAAATGAGATCAGGTCCTGCGTAATAAGCGCAGCTTCTTCTAAGTAAGGATCAAGTTCCGATAGCACTTCGGGTAAATCATCTAAGTTTTCTACCGGTTCCATCCCTAAGCGCTTAAGACGTTCATTATTTCTCACTAATGAGCGCTTTTCAGCCTCATCACGTTCTTTTAATCTTTGCGCCTCGACTAATGATATTTTCTTATCATCTTTTTGTTCTTTATATCGTGCAATATCGTCGTAAACATATTTAAATTCAGGCTCGTTTTTGACTCGTGACTCATGCTTAGCTTTTAAATATTCAACAACCGGTTTTAGATTGTCTAAGCTGCTAAACCTAGCCTGTTTAATGCTGTCCCAAGGTAGTGCATTGTCTTCTTGACTCTCGCCCCACTCTTCAGGCTCAATTGCCGAGGGGAGCAACACGTCAGGGATCACCCCTTTATTTTGTGTACTGCCACCGTTAATACGATAAAACTTAGCAATTGTATAAGTCACACTACCTAAAGCATTACTAAACAAATCATAATTTTTACTCAACCCTCTGTGCTGTTGCACAGTGCCTTTACCAAAAGTTTGTTCACCAATTACAACTCCGCGACCATAATCTTGAATAGCAGCGGCAAAAATTTCGGATGCTGAGGCACTGTAACGATCAACCAGCACCGTCATAGGACCATCATAAAATGTAATACCATCTCGGTCTTGTTGCGCTTCAACACGATTGTAGGCTGTGTGAATTTGTACCACTGGCCCTTGTTCGATAAATAAGCCCGTTAGTTGAGTTGCTTCATATAGTGAGCCACCACCGTTTTGACGAAGGTCGATTACAATGCCATCGACTTTTTGCTCTTTGAGCTTAGCAATTTCTACTTTTACATCTTTAGATAAGTTATTGTAAAAACTAGGTATTTCGATCACACCAATTTTACTAGTTAGATCTGAATATTTGGCCTCGAACACTTCAGATTTAGCAGCTCTGTCTTCAAGGCGAATTTTATCACGTACAATTTCTACAACTTTAGGTGTACCGTGTGTGTCTGAGCCTTTTAAATACTGCAATCTAACCTTAGTCCCTTTGGGACCTTTAATAAGGTCAACCACATCATCTAATCGCCAACCAATCACATCTACAAATTCTTCATTATCTTGTGCAACACCAACAATTCGGTCATCTGGTTTAATTTGCTCAGATTTATCAGCTGGGCCACCCGGTACGAGCGAGCGAATAATCGTGTAGTCTTCATCGTAGCCAAGTACTGCGCCAATCCCTTCTAACTCAAGATCCATATCCATCTTGAACTGCTCGGCGCGACGAGGGGATAAATACGACGTGTGTGCTTCGACACTGCGTGCAAATGAATTCATTACAACTTGGAAAGCATCTTCACTATTAGTTTGCACTAAACGCTTCAAGGTATTGTTGTATCGTTTGGTTAAAATCTCTTTGATTTCTTTCCAATCTTTACCTGTGAGTTTTAGTCGCAATGCGTCTGACTTAACACGCTGACGCCAATATTCATCAAGTTCTTGCTGGGTCTGTGCAAACGCTATATCTTCTCGGTCGTAAAAAAATGCGTCTGGTTTATCAAACGTCATTTCTTTTTCAAGTAAAGATAACGCAAATTGAAAACGTTCGAAACGTCGCTTCATGCTTAAATTAAACATGTCATAGGCAAATTCTAATTTGCCTGCTTTTAACGCATCATCAAACTGCTTTCTGTAGCTATTGAATTTATCAATGTCGCTTTGCAAGAAAACCGACCGATTATAGTCAAGTGAATCAACATAACGATCAAAAATCTTTTCTGACAAAGCGTCATCGAAGCTAAATCGTTTATAGTGCTGGCGAGTAAATAAGTTGGTCACTCGTTTGCTAGCCGTTGTATGTTGAGATTCTGGTGCTAAGACCGGAATATCCTTCTCAGTAACGGTATTTGATGATGCAAATGTTGCCCCAGATAACAATGCGGCAACAATAGGAATGAGTGTCAACTTTTTACTCATACGCACAACTCCTTAAACGATATATAGGCTGTCTGCTTTAGTCTTAACTTGCATGCCAGTAACTAACTCAACGTGAACTTCATCTTTGTTCACTTCAGTTATAGTTGCATTAACAAGTGCTTGGCCTAATTTAACTTTTACTTTGTTATTAACCTTGACCTCATTCGCTGGCAATGGTTCAACTTTACCTGAACTACGCTTAGCTTGTTGAGGCTCTGGCTTCTTGTTAACTCTAGCGTTTTTATCGCCTGAACGAGAATGCGGTGCACCTTTCTTTTTGTAAGATTTTGTTTCGCCATCTTGGCGAGGACGCTGTGGCTTTTTGCGCTTAGCCATTTTTGCACGGCTTTCTTCAAGTGCTTTTTGAGCATGTTCGATGTGCTCTTGCTCTACTTTTTCAGCATCTTTGCCGTCCAGATCGATACGGAACTCATGCTTAGTAACCGCTTCTAGATATCGCCAGTTCGAAGTGTATTTACGCAATGCTTGACGCACCTGCGTTTTACTTACCTTCTCGGAGCCTTCGATTCGCTCAGCAATATCTTTAAAAATACCTACTTTTAATGGCTTTATGCCATCTTTTTGTTTAAAACACTGAGGAAATTCTGAATATAGAAAATCCAGTACCTCATTAATATCTTTTAGCTTGTTTGTGGTTTCCATGTTTGAACCTATTTATGATATCTGCTCATCTAACGATGATTGGATATAGTGTGTTACCCAGTCTGTTAACTCTTCAAATTCAGCCTCAAGTAAGGCTAAATCACCACGAAGATGTTCCCAAATACCGTTTATTACATTATCGATGATTTCGCATTCGAGATCATCTGGTAATTGTTGCCAAGCAAAATGAATCAATTCGTTAAGCGTTTCGGCAACATGTTCTTCTTCGCCTTCCCAGTCACCCACGTCGGCAGTTGAAAATAAGTAGTCTTGTACGTTCAGTAAATCTTTCACGATAAAGTCAACTCAAAGCTTTTTACCAATGCCTCAAGGCCACTCTTGTCGTGTTCGTCAAAGCGAGATAATGACGGGCTGTCTATATCCAGCACCGCAAACACTTTGCCATCTTTAAAGATGGGAATAACGATTTCGGAATTTGACGCTGCATCACAGGCGATATGCCCATCAAAAGCATGTACATCTTCCACTAACTGGGTTTGCTGGGTTTGAGCAGCAGTACCGCAGACACCTTTACCCACAGGAATACGTATACACGCAGGGTTACCTTGAAATGGTCCCAAGACTAATTCATCGGGACTATCGACAAAATAAAAGCCAGCCCAATTGATATCTTCTAACGACGTAAACAGCAAAGCACTTAAATTAGCCATATTAGCCACGATGTTACTTTCTGAGCTAATAAGAGCCTGTGCTTGCTGTGTGAGTGACTGATAAAATTCTTGCTTCTGCATCTACTAAATCACGGTTACAACATACAAAAGTCTAAGGTACTCTTTCACAGAATTAATTGAAACCTTTTGTGGCGAAAAAGTATTAAATATCCGTAAATATAGTGCTACTTGGCTAAATATAGAGCAGCGTTCAATACAAAGTTAAGCAAAACGCCTCAAACCATATAAAAATAACCCAGCAGCTATTGTCGTCATTAACGCATTAACGAGCAGAGCCGGACCGCTGCTTGCAGCAAAAAGAATGCTAAATAACACTCCTCCAAGCATGCCCAATGTCAGTAACACGTCATATCGGACTTTTTGCTTCTTAGCTAAAACCAAGTAACCAGGCAAAACACACAACGCCATAGACAACCCCACCACATGAGCATTAGAAATTGCAGTACTTAACATGCTAAAAAAATGCTAAGGCCTGACCCTTGACTAGATATAGAAAAGTATAGTCCCAGCAAAGAGCCTACAAATATGGGTGACAATAATGATAAAGCAACGCTTTTGGCTAGCTTTTGTTTCATGCAATCTAACACCTTTAATAAAATCAACCCTACTGAGATTGCATGATTATGAAATATTCACTAGTGGACTTTGGTCTAAGTAAGGAATTTTAAGCAAAAAAAAGCCGCTACATCATGTAGCGGCTTACTATTCTTAGAATAGTGGCGGAGAGATAGGGATTTGAACCCTAGAAGGGCTATTAACCCTTGCCGGTTTTCAAGACCGGTGCTTTCGACCACTCAGCCATCTCTCCGAAGTAAGATATAATGCAATAAAACATGCACCATATAAAATTAGTGGCGGAGAGATAGGGATTTGAACCCTAGATACGCTATTAACGTATGCCGGTTTTCAAGACCGGTGCTTTCAACCGCTCAGCCATCTCTCCGCAGCGGGGCGAATATTAGATAATCCCCACCAGAATGTGAAGCTTTTTTTTTAAAAAAAAGTTTAAGTGCTCAAAAAACCTCACTTTTGTTTAAATGTAGAGCAATTTAAGCGATAAAATGGAACTTTCCTCCTTTTAACGACTCTATTTGATCGACAATGTTTGCCGAACCATATAACTCTTGGTAATCTTTACTCAGTCAATATATTAGAACATTTGTTCATAAAGGAGTTTAACCATGGCGTTCAATCATTCGTACGATACCGCTAGACCGGTAATGTCGACCGTTGAAACTAACAAGGTATTAAAGAATACATATTTCTTGCTTGCGATGACACTTGCATTTAGTGCTATCACAGCAGGTATTTCAATGACAATGGCGTTACCACGCTTCACTGGTTTAATCTGTTCTCTTGTTGGGTTAGGCCTAATTTTTGTTATTCATAAAAAAGCAAACTCATCTTCAGCGATTGGCTTGGTGTTTTTGTTCACTGGCATTATGGGTTTTGGCTTAGGACCTCTACTTAACCATTATGCTGCAATGCCAAATGGCGGCATGCTTATTACCCAAGCTCTGGGCTCTACAGCACTCATTTTCTTTGGCTTGTCTGCTTATGCCCTGACGACTAAAAAAGACTTCTCATTTATGGGTGGGTTTTTAACGGTTGGTTTAATTGTCGTTGTTATCGCAAGCTTGGTTAACCTATTTATTGGTAGCAGCGTTGCGTTCATGGCATTAAATGCAGCTGTTGTGTTAATTATGTCTGGTTTCATTCTATATGATACAAGCCGAATCATTAATGGTGGCGAGACGAATTACGTGCTTGCAACGGTTGGTTTGTATCTTAACATCTACAACCTATTTACTTCATTACTCGCTCTTTTAGGTGCAAGTGATGACTAACCAGTTTGTTCTGGTAAAATAAGCCCCTTAATGGGGCTTTTTTTATGGGCGAATTTTGAGCAAATTTGTTTTATCTTTGCATTCGGGCGTTGCCGATCATGACTGTTTACAACGGCTGTCTCGGTTTGCACATGCAGCAGTACACAGTGGTCATCAGATAGCGTGCATTTTTTTATATCAGGACGCTGTTAACCATGCTTCACAGCACTTGCAATTGTCATCAGACGAGCTAAATATCCAAGCGACTTGGCAAGCACTCGCTGATTTAGGTATTCCTCTTATGTTATGTGTCACCGCTGCTGAGAAACGCGCCATAGATACCAATGACACAGGACTATTTACAGTTGCAGGTTTGGCTGAGTTTGCCATGTTAAGCGCAAAAGCCGATAAGTGGGTTCAATTTAAATGAAAAACGTTTTAGTGATAAGTTCTGACAGCCCTTTTGATGGCCAAAAAATACGTGATGCGCTTGATACCACGTTAATATATGCAGCAATAGACCAAAATATCTCTTGGTTGCTAAAAGACTCAGCTGTACTCGCCTTGAAAAAGCAGCAATCTGCAGCACACATAGGCCTAAAAGACTATTTTAAGGCGATAAAAACGCTAGAAATATATGACGTAGAGCAAGTATATGTTTGTGCCGATGCCATGCAGAAGTATCAACTCACTGAAGAACAGCTGATCATCACAGCGCTTACTCTAACTAAACAACAGCAACAATCATTAATTCAACAGCAAGACTTTGTGGTTACCCTATGAGCATCGACACCGTACACATATTTTCCAAACCTGTAAGCTATTATCAAAAGTTACAGATAGAGCAACTCTTAGCACACAATGATGCGGTATTGCTCACGGGTGATGCGTGCTATGATCACATCTCTTACAGCCAATTTTCAGCCAATCTTTATATGCTAACGAGCTGTGCGATTGCCAGAGGGGTATCAACAGACAGTGGATACACTCTATGCTGTGATAACGAATGGGTAAACCTGATAAATAGCGCAAAAAAGTCAATTACTTGGTAAATCATGTTAGAACTAAACAATCAATCGATAGAAACAGATAAGCAAGGTTATTTGCTTGATCACACAAAGTGGAGCCCTGAGCTTGCGCCCATTATCGCCGAGCAAGAAGGTATTACACTGACAGCCGCACACTGGGAAGTCGTTAACTTTGTTCGTGACTTTTATGAAGAATATAACACTAGCCCAGCTATACGCATGTTAGTCAAAGCGATGGCCAAAGCACTGGGAGAAGATAAGGGAAACAGCATGTATTTATATAAACTGTTTCCTAAAGGTCCCGCTAAACAAGCGACTAAAATTGCGGGCTTACCTAAGCCGGCAAGGTGTATTTAGTTTTATAAGCAAAAATGCTCATGCCAGAAATTTGTATGCAGCGTGAGCGTCTGAAAGCTGCGCTTTTGTGTGGATTTGTGTAGCAACCTCAACTTCAGATAAGCTACTTATGCCTTCTTAACAAACTTAGCCGTGACCATCATTTCGCCAACACCATCCACTTTGCAATCAAGTTCATGATCTTTTTTATCCAAAACTCTTCGGATAAGCGCTTTAGTGCCAATTTTAATCACTTGCGTGCTGCCTTTAATTTTTAAATCTTTTATAACTGTGACCTTATCACCATCGGCGAGCAAAGCACCATTGGCGTCCTTCACATTAACAACATCTTCGTCGTTAATTTCTGATGGATTCCATTCATGCGCACATTCAGGGCATACAAAGTTATCTTGATCTTGATACACATACTCTGAGCGACATTTAGGGCAAGGAGGAAAAGACATACAGCACCATTTTTATTTAGAGTTCAAACCGTTCCCTATCCACTTATAAAAGAACGGGAGATATCGCATTAATATATCATCAAGCGACCAATGATGGCACCTAGATATATACTTTTTTGCCACTGTATAGCAGGCATATTGCTAAGAGAAATGTAATTTAATGACTCTTGAGCAAAGATTTTCTCAATAAAAATGGGAAGGTAATAGGAGAGCAATTAAAATTATTCACTTTTGTAGAAATTCCAAAATAATAAAGCAAGTATAAAATTAACAAACAAACCAGCTAGAGTTCAAGAAAAATATAAGAGCCAACTTTACATTATAAAATTAAAGTCAGCTCTGTTTAATTAAGCGTATATATTAACAAGCTCTAGAAGTTAGATTTCCTGGGCACTCTGGACCATCACTAATAAGCTTAGGCGGACATCCGTATGATGCATAGCTACTATCAATATCAACGCCACCCGCAACTTGCGGGGTCATTTTAGCTGGTACTGTTGATTTATCTAAGCTTAGTGTTTTCATTTTCTTCTTATTTAGTTTTAGTAACATGGTTATCTCCTTTAGTTAGTTACAACTACAAACTATATTTAAATTGGAAACATGTAAACCATCAATTTTTTCATGAGTGCAAAATCTTCTCACTTCAACACAAATAAAATTGCAATCTGTTTAATAAAAACAATTGGCACTCACAAGCATATAATTATGCTGCCTATACTTTTATGATTACAAACCTTTAAATGACAATATAAATTTGCAACAATCATTTTTTTGTAAATTTAGACTTTTTAAACAGGCAGGTTTTTAAATGAATAATCTAGGACCATTTTTATTTAGTTGGCGTATTTTATAAAAGAGGATTCTAAGTGCGTGTGCAGACCCGTACCAAATACAACGTATTGGTTTACTTACTCATATGCTCTGCAATACGTGAGTAATGAGCTTCTTTACAGCCTAACAATGTTTTCTTTTGCGATTTAAACAGAGTTATCAGTGGAAGCTGATACCGTTCCTCTTAACTAAGTGATCTATTTTGAAATAAGAAAGCCTTGTCGATAACACCACTACCACGTCCTGCTATCACCAAAGTACATACATCCATGTAGGCAAGGTAAAAATTTTGTGATTTAGTTATTCTAAATGAGAAATGTTTTACGCAGCTAGTGTCAGGTTTAATCCCTCAAAATGAGTGTTATTGTGCATCGGTATTATTTAGAAAAATAAAAAAGCCCAACTTTCGTTGGGCCTTTTCGTGTTTTATTGTAAATCGCTAATGCGCGATTATAAAACTTCTAATAACTCAACATCGAATACTAACGTTGAGAAAGGTGCGATTGAAGCACCTGCGCCACGCTCACCGTATGCAAGCTCGTGTGGGATGTATAAACGCCATTTTGAACCTGGAGTCATTAGTTGTAGTGCTTCAGTCCAACCTTTAATCACGCCATTTACCGGGAATTCAGCAGGCTGACCACGGTCGTATGAGCTGTCGAATACTGTACCGTTGATTAGTGTACCGTGGTAATGAACACGTACTTTTGAATCAGCTGCCGGCTTTTCACCTTCACCAGTGGTAACTACTTCGTACTGAAGACCAGACTCAGTTACTGTGATTTCAGCACGCTTTGCGTTTTCTTCTAAAAATGCAATGCCTTCAGCGGCTAATACTTTTGCTTCTTCTTCACGACGAGCTTGAATTTCAGCATTAATTTTTTCGAATGCAGCTTGGATCTCAGGGATTTCAACACGGAACGCGTCACCCGCGTATGCATCTTTCATTCCCTCAAACACTGAATGCAAGTTTAGCCCTTCAAATGGATTCGCTTTTAATTGCTCACCCATTTGTAAGCCAATTCCGTAGCTTGCTTTTTCAGCATCTGTATTAAATAAATCTGACATAAGTTAATTCACTTTAGTTTCTATTAAAAGACGCGCGCAGTGTAACATAGCCAGTTTTGAGTTTAAACGGACTTACTTGTCCGGATTACGTTGAAGAAGCTTGATTTTTCCTAACAAAAATGTGGCTAGAGGTAAACTTAGACACAACCCTAACCCAAGCTCAAAGCTATACTGTGTAAGGCGCTGCGTAAAATAATAACCAAATCCAACAATGCCAGTTAAGCTGATAACAACCGATGCCAAAAATGGCCACATTTTTTCGTACTTTCTTATCAAGTGGGCAACAAGTAAGCTAAATAAGAAGGTAAGTGAAAGTGTTTTAATTAACGTAGGATCTTGTTGACCGTCAATGGCCAAACGCAACGCCATTTCCAAGCCACTAAGGTAAAAGAAGCCAAACACTATCCATAAACTAGTATGTTTTACAACTAATGCTGACATAACAGCCTCCTAACGAAAAAAACCGCCAATAAGGCGGTTTTGGGAATGAGGTGGCGGAGAGATAGGGATTTGAACCCTAGAAGGGCTATTAACCCTTGCCGGTTTTCAAGACCGGTGCTTTCGACCACTCAGCCATCTCTCCGTTGTTGGCGCGCATATTAGTGGTTTTAGGTGTTGCTGTAAAGAGCAATGTCTAATTTTTTGTAAAATTCAATAATATTGCTTCGGTCTTCTGGCAAACCACGCACAAAAGATGCACAGTAACATGCCAAAGGCTAATACTAATCCGCCTTTTAGTGCTGCAACTGAAAGTTTATCAATAGGTAATAGTGCGTCGAGTAAAGGAGGCAAAAAAGAAAATGTATAAATCAGTATCAGCACTTTAAATGCTCTGAAAAACTCAAAGCGTTTGCTGTAATTCATCCAAATAGCAACGGCTAAAACCAATAAACTAGAGGCAGTAAAGCCCATTATTTGCTGGTGAGTTAAGCTTAAAACAAAACTACTCAAAAGGCAGCCAACTAGGCCCCACATAAACCAAATCCACCAGCGCTCACGCTCTTGTAAAAATAAATTGCCCATGTTTCGCCATCTATTATTGTTATATTGGACACAATTAGCCTAACAAACAATCACCCCTTTCGACAACCCCACAAAAGCATGACATTGGTTGCAAAAGCAACAAAAAAGCCCCAACTAAACGCTGAGGCTTTTGAAAGTTTACGACTATTTAAAGTTAAGCAGATTTTTGTCTTTGCGCTTCTTTTTGGGCTTGTTTTGCTTCCTTACGTTGACGCAAGGTTTCTTGTGCATCGTGGCCAATGTGCCCTTCACCACGAGCCTGTGCTAATTGAATTTGCTTTTGACGCTCAGCAAAGCGTGCACGCTGCTCTTCTGTTAGGCTGTCATGACAATGATGACATGAAACGCCTTCCATATACTCTTCACGTTGCTTTTCTTCTTCAGTGATGGGCATACGACAAGCATGACATTGATCATATGAGCCTTTTTGTAAGTCATGATCAACCGCTACACGGTTATCAAAGACAAAGCACTCACCTTCCCAAAGCGACTCTTCTTTTGGTACTTCTTCTAAATACTTTAAGATACCACCTTCAAGGTGATAAACCTCTTCAAAGCCCTGCTCTTTCATGTATGCAGTAGATTTTTCACAGCGAATGCCACCAGTACAGAACATCGCGACTTTTTTGTGCTTGCTTGGATCTAAATTCTCTTGAGCCCACTGCGGAAATTCACGGAATGTTTTGGTGTTTGGATCGATAGCATGTTTAAACGTACCAATTTCGATTTCGTAGTCATTACGTGTATCTACAACCACCACTTCTGGGTCTGAAATCAAATCGTTCCATTCTTTAGGCTTAACGTAGCTACCCACCACTTTTAGTGGATCAATACCTTGTACACCCATGGTCACGATTTCTTTTTTAAGCTTTACCTTAGTGCGGTAAAACGGACAAGTTTCATCGTATGACTCTTTAAATACAATGTTATCTAAACCTGGCTGCTTATCGAGCCACGCGATTAAGGCATCAATACTTTCACGTTTACCTGCAACTGTGCCGTTAATACCTTCGGCAGCAAGCAACAAAGTACCACGTACTTCGTGTTGTTCCATTACATCATGAAGCGGTTGACGAATTTGTTCAAAGTTTGGCAGTGACACGAATTTATACATGGCACAAACCACAAATGGTTTAGACATAGGTTTTCCTAAATTTCAGCTTTTATTTCGCTTAGGGCATTAAGCACAACGCCAAAAGCATACACATACCGGACCGTAAATCCGGCGCTAGAGCGCGTATTGTACGGATTTTTACTTTAATTGCAAAAATCCAGATACAAAGTACTTTAATGCTAGGAGAGCTTACTAATGCTTTGCTATAATACGCGGTCATAAACAAATTCAGTGTTGGAGAAAAACGCTTTGCATTTTACCGAATTAGGCATAGAAACTCGCCTCGAAAAACAACTTGCCCACCAAGGGATCACAGAGCCTACTGAGATCCAAGCTCAGGCGGTACCCACGGCCATCGCCGGGCATGATGTCTTCGCACAGTCCAAGACAGGTTCAGGTAAAACCTTAGCGTTTTTATTACCAGCAGTGCATCGTGTCATGAAGCAAAAGGCATTAAGTAAGCGCGACCCACGTGTTTTGATTATTGCCCCCACTCGTGAACTTGCCACACAAGTATTTACACAGTGCCGTTTGCTGATAGCAGGCACCAGTATTAATGTGGTTAAAATTTTAGGTGGCGAAAACTTTAATGACCAAATTAAGGCTTTGCGCAAAGATCCACAAATTGTTATTGGTACTCCAGGACGCATAGCTGACCATTTAGAGCAACGCTCTTTGCAACTTGCAGGCCTTGAGCTGTTAATATTTGATGAAGCTGATCGTATGCTCGATTTAGGTTTTGCTGATCAGCTCAACAAAATTAATGACGAAGCGAATCACAGGCTTCGTCAAACATTACTGTTTTCTGCAACACTTGATCATGCACAAGTTGACGTTACATCTCGTAATTTATTACGTGCACCTAAAAAAATAATCCTAAGTGATGCCCATCAGCAGCACGGTGACATTAAACAAACACTATATTTTGCTGATCACTTAGATCATAAAGATGCATTACTAAAGCACTTTGTAAAGCTAGACGATGTGGGCCAATGCATTATTTTTACCGCAACACGCTCAGATACAACGCGTATTAGTGAGCAACTGAACGAATTAGGTATCAAAGCAACAGCACTTGCTGGTGATTTAGTGCAAAATAAACGTCTTGATATTATGGATGCGTTCAGCCGTGGTATTTTTAAAGTGCTTGTGACTACAGATGTTGCTTCACGCGGACTAGACCTACTGAGCGTAACGCACGTCATTAATTTTGATTTGCCTAAGCAAGCAGAAGAATATGTGCATCGAATTGGCCGTACTGGCCGTGCAGGATTTAAAGGCACTGCAATCTCATTGGTTGGCCCAAAAGATTGGAACAGTTACGTTGCTATTAAAAACTATCTAAACGATAAACTTGAATTTGCGAGTATCGAAGGATTAGAAGCCAAGTTCAAGGGTTTTAAACCTGTAAAACCTAAAACTGTAAAACCACAAGTCGCGAAGCCCATCGCTAAAAAGCAGCTGAAAAAGCCGACTAAGCCAAAAGCAAAAGCTAAAAAAGCGATCCCTGCACCATTTGATGTGGATGGCAACACCCCTCTTCGTCGTAAACCTAAGCCTTCAGAGGAATAATCATGTTAGGTCATATTGAAACATTAATGATAAGCGACGTGTGCGCTGAAGGTGCTTACCTTGATGGTAAAGACTTAGGCGAAGTATTTTTACCTGCCAATGAGCTGGAAGAACACTTAGAAGCAGGTGACAGCGTACAAGTATTTATTTATCAAGATTCGCAAGGTCACCCAACAGCCACAACAAAAACACCTATTGCTCAAGTTGGAGAGTTTGCACTTTTGCGTGTAAAAGAGTTGAGCACTGTCGGCGCGTTTATGGATATCGGCATTGATAAAGACGTGCTGGCGCCATTTAACGAACAAAAGCCAAAAATGCGTGAAGGTTACAGCTACTTGGTTAAGCTGTATTTAGATAATGCCAGCAAACGTATATGTGCCTCGAGCAATCTCAACAAGTTTGTCAACAAGACCGAACCTAGTTACGAAAAATTTCAAGAAGTTGATCTTATTGTCGCCGCTAAAACTGACATTGGTTACAAGGTTATTATTAACGAACAACACTTTGGTGTGGTGTTTTTTAATACCGTGTTTAAGCGTATGTTCGTTGGTCAAAAGCTCAAAGGCTACATTAAAGTAGTCCGCGATGATGGCAAAATTGATGTAGTGTTAGATAAACCCGGCATGGGTAAAGTTGTTAGCCTTGGCGACCAAATCATCCAAGCGTTAAAAGAAAACGGTGGCTACTTACCGCTGGGCGACAAATCTGATCCCGAGCAAATCAAAAAAGCGTTTTCTACTAGTAAAGCGAACTTTAAAAAAGCCATTGGTGGTTTGTTTAAACAAGGAAAGATTAGCATCGAAGCTAAGTCTATTTCCTTAAAAGAATAAAGTAAGGTGAGCATCGCTCACCTTTTCAATTCTTAATTGCTTTTCTATAAAAGTCATTGCGATACCAATGTGCAACTAAGTGCAACCTGTTGATGATCAGCTCAGCTTTTCTCTTAAAAAATCAATAAACACTTTTACTTTTTGGGCAACATATTCTCGATGAGGGTAAACGGCTAATAAATCAAATTGGCAGACATCATAATCTTCTAATAATTGCACCAAGTCACCTTTACTCAAGTCTTCTTCAACTACAAATATGGGACACAAAATCACGCCTCCCCCTTTTTTCGCGACCTCTTTTGAAGCGCTCGGACTATTTAAACTCAGTTGGCTTTTCACTTCTATATTGTGCTTGCGCTGTCCATTACGATGTACAAACGGCCACGTTGAACCCAGCTTATAGTTACTATCGATGATACACATTGCTTTACAAAGATCTTCAGGGTGGTTAATGCCCCCTACGCTTTGCAAATATTTGGGGGAGCAGCATACAACCAGCGGATATGTAGATATTTTGCGAGCAATTAACGAAGAGTCGCTGAGCTCACCGACCCGCAATCGCACGTCTATTCCTTCTTCAACCACATTCACATTGGCATTAGATAGTACCACCTCTACCTTAAGATCAGGATGTGCCAGAATAAACTCAGGTAAAATTTGCGCCAACTTGGTTTCTCCCAAAGCGAATGGGGCACTCACTCTTAAGGTGCCAATTAGAGAATTGTTCATCGCTCGCGTATTATCTAGCATTTCTTGGTACCGTTCGAGTACTAACACTGCGTGGTTATAAAACTTTTCTCCAGCTTCTGTTAAATCAACGCGCCTTGTTGTGCGGTTAAACAAACGCACATTTGCCTGTTGCTCAAGTTGCGCTACGTATTTACTCACCAAAGACTTTGAAAGCCCAAGCCGCTCACTCGCTGTTGTAAACGAATGGGTTTGCGCTACAGCAACCATAGCCTTTAAACCATCAATTGTATCCATTAAAACTGTCAACATTTTGGAATTAGTTAATCAACAATATAGCCATTTATCACCAAAATAGAAATAGTGATAATACGCCCATCGCTCACAAGGCAGGCTTAAAAATACTGCTGATGAGTTTTTAAGTTAAAAATAAATAGGAATACAAAAATGACTCAATTGAACAGTTCAACCGTTATCAAACAAATAAAGAAAAGTATGGTACTTGCAACTGCAGCGCTTGCAGTAAGTGTGGGCAATGTTGAAGCATCTCCTACATTGCACAAAACAATTAATGTAGACAAACAAACTATTTTCTATCGTGAAGCAGGTGATAAAAGTGACCCAACAATATTACTACTACACGGTTTCCCTACCTCTTCGCATATGTACAGAAATTTAATTCCTAAACTTGCTGATAACTACCATGTTATCGCACCCGACTACCCTGGGTTTGGCAATAGCTCAATGCCTTCGTTGAACGAGTTTGAGTATAGCTTTGACAATCTAGCAAAGATCACCGAGCACTTTTTAAACCAAGTTGGTGTTAAAAAATTTACCATGTACGTCATGGATTACGGCGCACCAATTGGTTTTAGAATCGCCCACGCTCATCCTGAAAAGGTCGAAGGTTTAATTATTCAAAATGGCAATGCATATGACGAAGGGTTACGTGATTTTTGGCAGCCTATTAAACAGTACTGGGCCGATAAAAGCGATATAAACAAGCAAGCACTTGCTGATGCGTTATTAACCATTGACGCAACTAAATGGCAATACACAAATGGTGCGCGCAATAGTGAAACCATTAGTCCAGATAACTGGCTTGTAGACCAAGCGCTACTAGACAGACCTGGAAACAAAGAAATTCAGTTAGAACTATTTTATTCATATGGTACTAATCCAGCTCACTACTCAGCTTGGCAAAAGTATTTTCGAACACATCAACCTCCTACGCTGCTGGTATGGGGTAAAGGTGATTATATATTTCCTGAAGAAGGCGCTCACCCGTACAAACGTGACCTAAAAAACATCGACTTTAATATTCTAGACACGGGTCATTTTGCACTAGAAGAAGAGTTAGATGTCATTTCACATAAAATTCTCACGTTCATGCAAGAGCGTGTCCATATCAAGGGAAAATAATTTAGAAGGTCGTTCAACTGACACTCTATAAACCTATCAAGCAAGCACTAAAATTTATAGCTAAATTGCAGACGAATATTTCTTGGTGCTTGCAAATATTTTATGGGGGATGTTCCCCTACCATTGCTGTGAAAGTACTCAGTATCAAATACATTTTCGATATAAATACCATAGGTGTACCGATCTGTTTGCCTAAAAAGATGCATATTCAACGTGGTCCACGCTGCTATCTTTTCTATTCCAGTACCATTTCCTGCAAGCAAGTTCGATTCAGTAAAGGTTGCAGCCCAGTGATCAGCAAACCCTGCGATACGCCATGTATCATTCAAACGATAAACTAAACCTAGTTTGAGCTTGTATTTGGGCACATCGAGTATCTGCGATTCTGTGCCAACGCGCTCCTCATCTGGTTTGATATACCTGTAACTCAATTGACCTTGCCAATCATGGGCTTGAAATTTGAGCTGTGTCTCAAGCCCATAAATGCGATGTTCACCAGTTATTTCGGTCTGCCATATACCTCTAGTCGGATCTAGTATTTTTTCATAAAAGTTTTCAGCTTTCATATGATACAGTGCGGCGATACTTGCAAACTTGATGCCTTTGAAAACAAAGCTCTTACTCCAGTTTAGCTCGGTCATTTGCATCGTTTGAGACTCTAGTTCATCGTCAACCACTAAGTCGAATTCGAATATGGTTGGCGGTCTAAACGCTTCCCCATAGGTTAGCTTTATCGCTTGGGATTCATCGCTTTGGTATACCAAGCTCGCCCTTGGCAAGTAGGCAGAATTAGTAAAATCTTGCTGGTTGTAGCGCAATCCTGCGCTCAACTTTAAGCTCTTTGTATCCCATATAAATGTTTTAGAATACTGAGTGTACACCGCATGCTTGGTAGATTTTTCTTTTTCCTTTGCCCATTCTGCTGGGGTGAATAACACAATGTCACCATTAACATCCCGATACTTTATTTTTCGACCTATCACTGTTCGCCAACCATCATAGCCAAATATAAAGTCTGCACTTTCATTCACGTTATATTGCCACTGGGTTGCTAACCTTGCTCTGTCTGAAGGGCCAATGTCTTCACGCTCATTGTATTGGATAAGATCTTTGTATCGAGTTGCGCCTTCAGGCACTATGGTGGTCAATCGGTCTTTCTCTTTGTATTCTCTAAAATAACTTAATTCAATATTACCTTGCCACCGCGAACTCACTTCGATATTTTTACCTAAATAATAGTTGGCATATCCACGCCTTGAATCATCACCAGTGATATAATCATAGGTAACCGCCTCAATACCGCTGACATTCTCAGATCTACTGATATTTGCGCCAAAATATAAACCTTGATAGCTAAGCCTTGTATCTACTGTATAGTTTTGCTCGTTGTTTCTAAATGCACTTGGGTCTAAGTTTCGCAATGCGTCTTTACTGCTGCGACTAAACTCTGAGGTGTTCACCACAAACTCTCTGAGTTGTTTATAGTCTTGATCACTTTCAAAATAGCTAGCACTAAGAGATGCCGAAAAATCGCCATTTTTGTGATTTAACAATAAATGACCATGCCTAGTGCCAACTTCGCCCCCTAGCACGTGAAGCTCATTTTCATCGTGTTCTAATCGCGTTATAACGTTAATGACTCCCTGTGCTGCATTGCCGCCATAAAGTGTAGAGTTTGGCCCCTGCAATACTTCAACACGCTCAATTCTGCTAGATGGAAAGTTGTTCATTATAAATGCTTCGTTTGCGAGCAAATTTTGCACTTCACGACCATCTATTAACATCAAAGTGCCCGACATATTACCAGTAAACCCTCTTTGCCCACCGGGTAACCAGCTCCATTGATAGAAGTAATCCATGTTAGGAATACTAGCGAGTATTTCTTTTAGATCTCGCCAACCGTAGTTTTCGATATCACTGCGACTAACCACATACACAGTACCTGATGACGACAGCCAAGGTTCGTTTTTTCTCGCTGCAACCGTGACCTCAAGATCAAGTAATTCTTCAACGGGCAACGAAAACAAGCTTTCCTGCTCATCATCTGGGCCAGCTAAAACGCAGCTACATACAAATAGGGATAACCAAACAACTGTGCGAAGCAAAGTCATAGAGTACTTAGTCAATGAAGTCTTATCAAAAAGTGTAGTACAAACGCATCAATTCTAAAGGCTTGTGAGATAATTGATATTTTAATCATACCCACTTGAGTGCTATCAACTACAGTTATCTTGCTGTCACATTCAAAGCCTGATGTACGAACTTTGCCAGAAAATAACACAAAGGAACTCACCATGTTAAAAATCATGAACTGTGTACTGCTGTGGCTTGGTGTATGTTTAGGGCCACTCAGCTTCAGTGCCCTGTATGCGGCACAAACACCTTCAAGTACCTCGAAAAATGATGAGAAAAATGCTGCTCCATTGATTCAGTGCCCTGTTAATCCAAATGCTTACAATCGCTTTGCTCTATGCGCAATGGCAAGCTGTTGGACCTTAGATGGCGTCGCATATTGCAAGTGTGAGGTGCAGAATGAGCAAAGTACATCGATTACATTTGATTATTGAGAATAAAAATGTTTGCGATCTGCTATTAGAGGGTAAAGACAACGGATTTACCGTTAGTACCTAAGCAACACCTAGGCAAATAGAGGCCAATTACGACCCAAAAGAAGAAAAGTTCGGTCCTCCTATGGGTTTTTATACCTGCTCTAGCCAAAACAGCAATCCGCATACAGCGCACAATGTGATGGCGGAATATACTTCAATAACACCCAAGGTAATAGCTTTGCTGGATTGGGTCACATTACAGATAATAAAATTGTGTCCCAAAATCCCACAAAACGCTTGTGTGAGTCTGGTGCAAGTAATGATAACAATGAGTGTTGTGACCAAGATTTTTACAATGAAATGTGCTCGGTAACGAGCCTGTCTAATACTGGCGCTCAATTAAAAGTCGGTGCGCCAGCGGGAAGTGCGCTCACACTGTCTAAAATATTAGATGGCAACATACCCAAATTAAATGCATGTAGATTTAAGTAGTACACAACTTTAGGTATCAAGGCTACGCAACTTATTTATGCTAAACGGTAGTCTTTTTAGTTTGCGCTGTTCGCAGCGCGCCAAGATCTTACGGCGTAACGTGGTGTCGGCCTTACTCCAAACTAAAATTTCCGACAACGTTCTAAAGCAGCCAACGCAAATATCCTTATCATCAAGGCAACAGTGCCTGATACATGGGGAGTCTACCACTTCATCTGTCGATTTATCACTCATAGTCACACCTCTAGTTTAACTATAATTGGCTTGCTGAAATTTGAAAACGATAAACCGAGCCTAGGTCTGTTTTTCTTTCAAGTTTTTTTGCAGCAGTTTAATTTTCTATGTGAGTCTGGCGATAAAGACTTTGTGCTTCTGCAAAGTCACCTTATCTCACCTTCATATGGAGCAACACAATAGAAATACCGATCAAGCACTGCCCTTTGAGGAACGATATGAACCGCAAAGATCAACAGGTCCTAGTTGGGCTTGTAAAGCTTATTGATGCGACACATTAAATTAATGATATTAAAGTAAACGCATTCACTGAAAAAAGTGTATAACCGAAAGGGGAAGTCGATGTGAATAACACAAACAAAAAACGCCCGTACTTAGCGGGCGTTTTAAAATATGCTTTAGAAGCTGAATTAACTTATTACTTCTAAGCCACCCATATATGGGCGAAGAATTGCTGGCACGACTACACTACCATCTTCTTGTTGGTAGTTCTCTAAAATAGCAACAAGGGTACGACCAACAGCCAGACCAGAACCATTCAGTGTATGCAGTAACTCAGGCTTTTTCTCACCTTGACGGCGGAAACGCGCTTGCATGCGACGCGCTTGGAAATCCCACATATTTGAACATGATGAGATCTCACGGTAGGTGTTTTGTGCCGGTAGCCACACTTCTAAATCATAAGTTTTCGTGGCGCCAAAGCCCATATCGCCTGTACATAGCACAACTTTACGATAAGGTAATTCTAGTGCTTGAAGAATTTGCTCAGCATGGTTTGTTAGCTCTTCAAGTGCTGCCATTGAATCTTCAGGTTTAACAAGCTGTACCAATTCAACTTTATCGAACTGATGCTGACGAATAAGACCACGAGTATCACGACCATAGCTACCCGCTTCGCTTCTAAAACAAGGGGTATGTGCAGTCATACGAATTGGTAGGTCTTTCTCGTCGTATATTTCATCACGCGCACAGTTTGTCAATGGAACTTCAGCAGTTGGAATTAAGCTAAAGCCGTCCTGTTCAACGCCATCATCACTAACAAGACCTTTGGTGTGGAACAGGTCTTCGGCAAACTTAGGAAGCTGGCCTGTACCAAATAAGCTATCTTTATTAACCAGTAACGGCACATACATCTCGGTATAACCGTTTTTGTCTGTATGCGTGTCAAGCATAAACTGAGTAAGAGCACGATGCATGCGCGCAATACCGCCACGCATCACGGTAAAACGTGAACCACTTAATTTAACGCCAGTTTCAAAATCCAGACCTTTTCCTAGCGCTTCACCTAAATCAACGTGATCTTTTACTTCAAAATCAAATTGCTTAGGCTCGCCCCACTTTAAAACTTCAACATTGTCATTTTCATCTTTACCTTCTGGCACATCCTCAGCAGGTAAATTTGGTAATGACATTGCAATATCGTTCAATTGCGCAAGAATACTGTCTTGCTCAGCTTTAGCAGCGGCAAGTTGGTCTCCAAGGTTTGCAACAGCATCTAACAAAGGTTGTACATCTTCACCCTTTGCTTTTGCTTGACCGATGGCTTTGGAACGGCTGTTACGCTCACTTTGTAGTTCTTGAGTTTGAGTTTGTAGTGCCTTGCGCTTTTCTTCTAGCGCATTGATTGCTTCAACATCCAGAGCAAAGCCACGCTTCGCTAAGCGTGCCGCTGCTTCTGCAATGTCTTGACGTAAGTATTTTGAATCTAACATTTGCTATTTTTAACCTTTTTGCATGACCAAGCAAAGGCCCAACCAAGCCATAAAAATACACACAACCACGTTGAGTGTGACATTAAGAGCCATTTTCAAAAACTGACCCTGTTGCAACAACAGCACAGAGTCCATCGAAAATGTTGAAAACGTTGTTAATGCGCCCAAAAAACCAATGCCCACTAAGGTCTTGGCTGGGCTGACGGTAATAACTTGTTTTTCTATTAAACCGTATAGAATGCCCATTAACAGTGAACCGAGAATATTAACGGTCAATGTACCAAAAGGGAATCCCTTACCCAAGAGTTTTAGCATTATATCATTAATGAAAAACCGCAAACAGGCACCCAGGGCACCACCAAAAGCTATTGTTAGGTACATTTTAATCATTTTTAATATCTTTTTAGCTCACTTTGTTGGTTTTGCTGCTGCAGATACTCCAACTTTGCTTTAATTTGCTTTTCTAGGCCGCGATCCGTAGGTTGGTAATACTGCCTATCTTTAATTTGCTCTGGAAAGTAGTTTTCTCCTGCCGCAAAAGCCCCCGATTCATTGTGCGCATAACGGTATTCATCGCCATAGCCGAGCTCTTTCATTAACTTGGTTGGCGCGTTTCGAAGGTGTGCTGGTACTTCATAGTCAGGGTCACTCATCGCATCTTGCTTTGCCTGATTAAATGCCATGTAAACCGCATTGCTTTTTGGCGCACTCGCAAGATATATCGTGGCTTGGGCGACTGCTCGCTCTCCTTCGCTAGGCCCAACTCTTTGATAGATATCCCATGCATTGAGCGCTACTTGCATTGCCCTTGGATCGGCATTACCAATGTCTTCTGTTGCAATCGCTAACAAGCGCCTTGCAACGTAGAGTGGATCGCCGCCACCAGCTAAAATACGACAGTACCAATATAATGCCGCATCAGGGCTACTTCCTCTTACCGATTTATGAAACGCAGAAATCAAGTCGTAATAGAGATCTCCACCTTTATCGTATTTTGCCAAATGGCTCGGTAAAACATGTAGTAATACTTGTTCATCGATTATCACTTGATTATCGACTCGCTGCGCCAAATCGATAGCTTGTTCTAGCAGGTTAAGCGCTTTTCTGGCATCTCCTGAGCTGGCTTTTGCTAGTGCCATAAGTGCTTGTTCACTCATGGATACATCAAGTTGCCCTAGTTGCTCATCATGCTCTAGTGCGCGATTGAGGACCTTCACTAATTCATCATCAGTTAGCGGTTTTAGCGTATAGACGCGCGCCCGAGATAGAATTGCATTGTTTAACGCAAAGCTTGGATTTTCAGTAGTCGCGCCAATAAAAATAAACGTACCATCTTCGATATAAGGCAAAAACGCATCTTGCTGCGATTTATTAAAACGATGCACTTCATCGACAAATAACAGTGTTCTGCGACCTTGCGATAAGCGATTTTTTGCTTCCAAAACAGCTTCGCGTATTTCTTTAACACCAGAGGCAACTGCTGAGAGCTTGGTTAAGTCAGCATGTGCATGGTGCGCTATCACTTGTGCAATGGTGGTTTTACCCACTCCAGGTGGACCCCAAACAATCAAGCTATGACAACGCCCTTGTTCAATTGCTTTATAAAGAGGCTGATCAGCACTTAAAATATGTGACTGACCGATGTATTGAGATAAACAAGTTGGCCGCATACGTGCGGCCAAAGGTCTTACATCAGGAGCAAAATCAAAACCGAGAGTACTCACCGCTATAACTCACTTTGAGTCTGATCGTCAACTATAACCCCTTTAGGTATTATAAAGCTGAAAAGATCAGTGGCTAATAAGTTGTTCAACTTTGCATCGCTAAAAATAAAGCTAGAAACTTGTCCAGAAACATCTTTCACTCTTACTTCTTGCAAGTTATTATTATCTGAAAATTCAATCTCCAGCATCTCTACTTGTGATTCAACACCGTCGTTTGGGGTTATTTGGTAACCCCCTTCAGTTTGTGTTACTTGATATTTTGCCCATTGCTCTTGAGCGCGTGAGGTTAATAAAACAAATGGCGTTGTATCAATTAAAGAAGCCGTATTCATGACCGTCACTTGCTCAGCGAATGTGTCGTAGTAATAGGTTTTATCTCCGTCAGAGACAAATAATGTTTCGTCTGGCTGTACCTGTTGCCAATAAATTTTCAGTGGATGCGCAAGGGCTATTTTTCCTGTGCCCTGTTGTAATACATTTCCTTGTTCATCCAATACGCTTTGTGAGAATTGGGCTTCAAAAGTATTAATATTACTCAGCTTCTCTTTTAAATCACTCGCCGCATCTGCCATAGCGTTAACACTTAAGGTTAAGCCAATTATCAGTGCACTACATTTGGTCAATTTATTTAAAAAATTCATTAATTTGCTCCACCTCTTGGTACGAGTACTTCTCGAGCACCGTTATGTCCTGGTGCACTAACTACACCAGACGCTTCCATTTGCTCAACTAATCTTGCCGCACGGTTATAGCCAACACGCAACTTACGCTGCACACTTGATACCGACACTTTACCTGACTCAATAACAAAGCCTACAGCCTCATCGTATAGAGGATCCGATTCATCATCTCCCCCTTCAGGTGCCTCACCTGGCAATAAAATATCTTCGGTAGCATCACCACATAAAATCTCTTCAATATAGTTTGGTTTGCCTCTTGCCTTCCAATCATTAACCACGGCATGTACTTCGTGATCATCAACAAACGCACCATGCACACGTATCGGGACACTTGTACCGGATGGCAGATACAGCATGTCACCCATGCCGAGTAAGTTTTCTGCACCTTGTTGGTCTAAAATAGTTCTAGAATCGATTTTACTAGATACCTGAAACGCCATACGAGTTGGTATGTTGGCTTTAATCAAACCAGTGATCACATCAACCGATGGGCGCTGCGTTGCAAGTACCAAATGGATACCCGCAGCACGTGCTTTTTGCGCAATACGTGCGATTAATTCTTCAACTTTTTTACCAACAATCATCATCATGTCAGCAAATTCATCTATCACTACAACAATACTCGGTAGCTTATCTAATTCTTGTGGGCCTTCAGCCATGCCATCCGTGTCTTTAAACAGCGGATCCAAAATTGGCTGCCCAGCCGCTTTAGCATCTAACACTTTTTGGTTGTAACCTTTTAAGTTACGCACTCCTAAGGCAGACATCAGCTTGTAGCGACGCTCCATTTCACCCACACACCAACGCAATGCATTTGCCGCCTCTTTCATATCAGTGACCACTTCACACAATAAATGTGGAATACCTTCGTACACTGACAGTTCTAGCATTTTCGGGTCAATCATGATCATGCGGACATCTTCAGGCGGTGACTTGTACAGCAAGCTTAATATCATAACATTAACGCCAACTGACTTACCCGAACCGGTAGTACCCGCTACTAACAAATGGGGCATTTTAGCTAAGTCTGCAACAACAGGTTGTCCTGCAATGTCTTTGCCCAATACCATAGTCAGCGGAGAAGCGTTTTGTTCAAACTTAGGAGCGTTAATAACTTCAGATAAACGCACTATCTCACGGTGTTTATTTGGTAACTCTAGTCCTACATAGGTCTTACCGGGGATCACTTCAACTACACGCACGCTTACTGCAGAAAGCGAACGTGCCAAGTCTTTTGCAAGACCGGTAATTTTTGCCACTTTTATACCTGGCGCTAAATCCAGTTCGAATCTAGTAACAACAGGCCCAGGATAAACCCCAACAACGCTAGCTTGAATATTAAAATCAAGTAATTTTACTTCGACTAATCGCGAAACCGCGTCCAATTCTTCTTTCGAAATTGGGTTTTTCTGTTTGTCTGGGCGGTCAAGCAAATCAAGTGATGGAAGCGGGTCCATTGGCGGACGCTCTTCGAGTAACGCTTCAAATTTCTCTTTTGCTGACGGCTGGGGTTTAAAAGTTGATTGTGGTTGCTCGGTCTTTGGTTTTAATGGCCTCGCAGGAGACACCACGGTTGTTTCTTTAGGACCTTGAGGTAAATTATCTGGTGTGGCAGCTGACTCATCTAGCGCGTTAAGCGCCGACGCAGTATCAAACTCTTCATCATCAATTGCTGAAAAATTGATTTCCTGCTCCAAAATATCGTCTAACTCGTCAAATACATTTGGTTGTACTGATGGCTCCTCATCAGCCGCTTTAACGTCCTGCACATTGTCAGATGAGAAAAGCTTGTCTTTTAGGTTCAATAATTTAGATTTATTCTGTTGCGGTGTCGGCACATCTTCCGGGGCTTGCGGTTGTTCTTGCTCATCAGAATAGTCTGAAGTACCATTTAATAAGTGTTGTTGTTGATTATTTTCGACAGACACGACTTTTTCATTGTATTGTTCAAATTTCGTCATCAACCATTTAAAAAGCTGAACAACTTTTGCGCCTAGATAGTCTACAAATTCAACCCAAGAAACACCGGTTAATAGCGTTAAGCCAGCAAAGAAGAAGCACAGCAACAAAATTGAAGTGCCAGTAAAGTTAAAAGCAGGCATCATTGCACCCGCAACAACATCACCCACTACCCCACCGGATGAGACGCTAAAAATATCATCAAAATTGATACTGCTGATAGCGCTGGCTGAGGTAATAAACAAAGTCAGTCCGATAACTCTCAGCCCTAAAGTTGTGTAGTCGAGCTGCAAAATTTTGTGTGGTTTTTTAAATAATAGGTAGCCTAAAATCTGAATTGCAGCCGGCACCAAAAAGGCGAGCCAACCTAAGCTAACTAATAGAATATCAGCAACCCATGCACCGGCAGAGCCCGTTATATTATTTACTTGAACGTATTCGCTTGTTTGTGACCATGCGGGATCGGCTGGATCAAAGCTTATCAATGCACACAGTATAAAAATGGCCGCTGCAGTGCTGATGATTAATCCAGTTTCAAGGAGGCGTTGTACACCATTTAGACGCATACTGGCGTTTTCCTCTATTTTTGTTCTTTTATTAGCAATTTACTAGGCACACCTTAGCAAGAAAAGGCTCATGGTGCATAGGGTTTTATTATTTCACCCTCTTCACCTTTTACCTCTTCCATCACGACATAAGTGCGACTTTCACTGACGTTAGGTAATTTTAATAAAATTTCGCCTAATACGCCTCGGTATTCAGACATATCTGTTACACGCGTTTTAAGTAAAAAGTCAAAGTTACCTGAAACCAAGTGGCATTCAATAATCTCGTCATGTTGGCGTACAGCCTGATTAAACTTATCAAAAACATCAGGAGAATTTTTGTTTATAGTAATTTCGACGTAGACAAGTAGACCTTGACCTAGTTTAGCAGGATCCACTACCGCTTTATAACCTCTTATAAAGCCTTCACGTTCAAGTTTTTTTACCCTTTCTAAGCATGGTGTTGCGCTCAAGCCTATGCGGCGTGCGAGTTCTACATTAGAAATCCGCCCATCTTTTTGTAATTCGACTAATATTTTCCTGTCGATTCGATCTAATTGTTGGTGCATTTTAGATAGTTTTTTCTACTGTTTAAGATTAAACATCAGTGTATAACACTACCACAACCATGTAAATTGGTAGGACACACTAGTTAAGCATGCATATAATAGTCGAAAATTTTATCCCGTTCTATTTTAGAGGCGATTTATTATGATTATCGGTGTACCTAAAGAAATTAAAAACCACGAGTACCGCGTAGGTATGGTTCCTGCTAGTGTTCGTGAGCTAATTAACCACGGCCACCAAGTTATCGTTGAAAACAATGCTGGTATTGGTATTGGTTTCACTAACGAAGATTATGTTGAAGTAGGCGCAACTGTATTAGAGACTGCTGCAGAAGTATTTGCACAAGCAGATATGATCGTAAAAGTTAAAGAGCCTCAAGCTGTAGAGCGCGCTATGCTACGTGAAGGTCAAATTTTATTTACTTACCTACACTTAGCACCAGATCTTCCGCAAACAGAAGACCTAGTTAAGAGCAAAGCTATCTGTATCGCATACGAGACTGTGACTGATGCACGTGGTGGTTTACCACTTCTTGCGCCAATGTCAGAAGTTGCTGGCCGTATGTCAATTCAAGCCGGTGCACAAGCACTTGAAAAATCTCGTGAAGGTCGCGGTATGCTATTAGGCGGCGTTCCTGGTGTTGAACCTGCTAAAGTTGTAGTTATCGGCGGCGGTATGGTAGGTCGTAACGCAGCACAAATGGCTGTTGGTCTAGGTGCAGATGTTACGATCCTTGACCGTAACATTGATGTACTTCGTGCACTTAACGCACAATTTGGTAGCCAAGCAAAAGCGCTGTATTCAACTGCTGATGCACTCGAAAAGCACGTATTAGAAGCTGATCTTGTAATTGGTGGTGTACTCATTCCTGGTGCTGCTGCGCCGAAATTAGTAACTGCAGAGCATATCAAAGCGATGAAGCCTGGCGCTGCAATCGTTGACGTAGCTATCGACCAAGGCGGTTGTATCGCGACATCAAAACCAACAACACACGCTGAGCCTACGTACATTGTGGACGAAGTTGTTCACTACTGTGTTGCTAACATGCCAGGTGCCGTGCCACGTACTTCAACGTTTGCTTTAAATAACGCGACGTTACCGTACATCATCAAGTTAGCGAACAAAGGCTATAAAGCAGCACTACTTGAAGACAAACACTTTATGGATGGCTTGAACGTACTCAACGGTAAAATCACTTGTAAAGAAGTTGCTGAAGCTTTCAACATGGAATATGTTGATGCTCGTACAGCACTTGAAAATGCTTAATTAAAAATAAGTCTTTTTATAGCCCACTTTTTAAGTGGGCTTTTTAATACCCCAAATGCTGCTATAACATAAAACACACATTTCCATCAGCTTGTTTACAATTCATGACAAAACCTTATTGTAAACCCCCCTAATTTTGCTATCTTTCCATTGTGTACCCAAAAAGGATAACCATGGAACGCCGTGTTTTTATCAGCAAATTAGCTCAATTGACCCTATTGGCCAGCTCCCCGAGTTTGTTAGCAACGCCTGTGTTCAAAAAAGCCGTTTGGGTAGATAAGCCTCATTTACCTAATTACCTTCAAGAATGTTACCCCTGCCTATTTAACGAGCATTTAGTTATTGCAGGTGCGCTAGAGCAAAGTACTCCCGAAAGTGCCACTATGGGTGCAATGGATGCTTCAAATTCGTGTTATTTATTTGACCTATGCAAACAAGCTTGGCGTTTAGGTCCACAGCTACCCGTTAAGCGTCACCACTTAGGGTTGTTGACAACATCACAAGGTATATTGGCAATAGGCGGTTTTTCAGCAAACAAATCAGACCCATGGCAAGTGAAAAAAGATACTTTCTTGCTGTCTGATTTGGATGATCATTGGCAAGCATCTGTCCCCTTACCCAACCCTCAGGCTGAAGCTGGATATGCAACTATAAATAATGACGCTCATGTGATTTCAGGTAGAGGGATCATATACGGTCGCTTAGCGGATGTTAACGATCACGTGTTTTTTGATGGCAAACAATGGCAACGAGCTGCACCTTTGCCATTAGCGAGAAACTCTGGAGCATGTGTTGCTATGGATAAGGGCTGCCTATTGATCGGCGGTCGGATTCAAGATAAGCGCCATCAAAATCAATCGCAGGTCGACTTTTATGACAAAAATGCTGACAAATGGTTTGAATTGGCACCCACTCCTTTTGCATCTTCAGGTATTGCGGCTGCAAAGCACAACAATAAAGTTTACGTATTTGGCGGTGAGCAATATAACTACAGCATAAATCGCGCAGGTATTACAATGATGCATAGCAAGACTTTCAAACACATTTGGCAGTATGATTTTGCCAGTGATAAATGGCAGACACTACCCATATCGATGACCTCAACTCGCCATGGCCTTGGTGCTATCAGCACTGAAGATGGTATTTACCTCGTCGGTGGAGCTCAGCGAGCTGGCGGCGAGTTGACCACCAATACCGTTGAGCTCTTAACATTCCAGAGCGACTACTGATTGCTGCGGGCCTGTTCTAATTCCGCTTCTAAGCGCTTGCTTTCATCACCCCTTGGCTTAGTAAAACGAGCAAGTCCCAAGTAGATAACTGGGGTAAGGAACAACGTATAAAGCACCGAGATCCCCAAACCTCCAAATACCACCCAGCCAATCGCATTGCGTGCCTCTGCGCCAGCACCAACAGACAAGATCAATGGTAACGACCCCAATAACGTCGAAAACAGCGTCATTGTTATAGGTCTCAATCTCACCATTGCTGCATGTAAAATCGCTTCTTTAACATCATAACCCTTATCACGGAGCTGATCTGCAAACTCCACCAGCAAAATAGCATTTTTCGCTAGCAAGCCAATCAACATAACCAGACCAATTTGCGAATAAATATTTAAGCTGGTTCCTGTGATTTTTAATGCAACAAAGGCTGAAGCAATACCAAAAGGCACTGTGATCATAACAACCATTGCACTATTTACGCTCTCAAACTGAGCTGCCAACACCAGCAAAACAATTAAAAAGGCAAGAATGTATGTCAACATCACCTCATAAGCAGTTTCTTGATAAGTTAAGGCCTCTCCTTTAAACGCTAAATCAATGCCTGCGGGAAGCGTCTCATGGGAAAATGCCCTGATGATTTCTACTGCCTCACTCATTGCCATGCCATTTGGTAGTTCCAAGTCGAGCTCTATGGCTCTGCGCTGCGCATACCGTTCTAATTCTGCGGCGACACCTTCTTCAGCTAAATTTGCTAAACTTGACAGCGGAACCAATTGACCATATTGACTTTTAACATACAAATTAGCGAGATCGGCTGGCGTTTTTATTTCGTAATTTTGCGCTTGCAATATAATGGGTATCGACTGGTCACCCACATTTAAATCTGCGACATCATCACCATTAATTGCCGCACGTAAAGTGATCGCAATATCGCTCAACTGCACACCCAAATCTTCAGCTCGACGACGATCAATATTAACACGCAACTGAGGCTGTGATGGCTGATAGGATATATCTGCTTTGCCAAATTGTGGATAAGCGCGTTCAAGCTGTGCACTAAACTCTTGAGCAGCATTAAAAATATTCAAATAATTATCACCAAGCAGCGCAAGCTCTATTCCCCCGCCTTGTCCTCTAAGATTTAAACTGTTTGCACCAAAGGCACGTGCAGGCGCACCCGGTATTTGACCTAACGGTTCCCTAATCTTGTTTATTATCTGCTGCTGTGAAAGCTCGCGTTCAGACCAATCCACTAGCGGGGCCGTAATAAAAACAATATTCGGGTCCCACTGGCCAACAACAGTGTATACCGACAAAATTTGTTGTTGGTCAACGTAAGGTGCAAGCACGCTCTCCATTGCCATTGCTTGCCTATCCATGAAATTTAATCCCACACCATCGGGACCTCGCGCAAAAATGCGAATATTTCCTCTGTCCTCTTGCGGTAACAATTCACTTTTTAACTGACCATACATAAGCCCTGATAAACCTGCGCACAACAAGCATATGAGTAACGTTAACCATGCATGTTTCAATACCCAAGCTATCATAACCCCATAGTAGGCAGCGCATTTGCGACCTATGTATCCAAATAATAACTTGTTGTTTGACTTTTTAGGCAGTCGTGAAGTTAATGCAGGCACCAGCGATAAAGCCACAAATGAGGAGATGATCACAGCCCCCGCTAGTACACCTCCAAACTCTCGAAATAGCCGCCCTGCGGTTGAGGGTAAAAAAGCAATAGGCACAAATACTGCAACCAGTACAGCAGTCGTTGCTACGACCGCAAAAAAAACTTCTCTTGTGCCCAGCACTGAGGCTGCGCGATTCGCTAGGCCTTGAGACTTCCTTCTTTGAATGTTTTCGCTAACAACAATGGCATCATCAACAATCAAACCGGTTGCTAATACAAGTGCAAGTAATGTCAGGATATTAATCGAAAAGCCAAGTAGCCAAATGATTGCAACCGACCCCATTAATGACATTGGAATTGCGATGGCAGGGACTATGGTTGCACGCCATGAACCTATGAATACCCATAGTGTGATGACGACCAGAACTATGGTGATCAACAACGATTGCAACACTTCATCAACCGAGCCTCGGATAAACTGGGCATCATCTTGTGTGACATGAATTGCTAACTCTGGAAAGCGCAGTTTTTGGCTTTCTACCAGTTTTAGTACTTCATCAGAAATTGCGATGGTGTTTGAACGTGCTTGCCTGATCACTTCCAGACTTATAACAGGTTGGCCATCTAAACGCACCATATTGCGCGCATCTGCGGGGCCAAAATATACCGCCGCCACATCACCAATTCGCGTTTGCCCGTCAATCGTGATGTCGCGAACTTGCGCTGCAGTTATCGATGTAGCATCAGCTCTTACAATGAGCTGCTGATCGGAAGATTTTAAACTTCCCGCAGGTACATCGAATGGCGCTTGCTCTAACACTTTTGCGACTTCAGCAACTGACAGACCAAAACTTGATAACTTCAACGGGTCAAACGCCACCCGTAGGACCCGCTCTCGATCGCCATTGAGTCGAACATCCGCCACACCAGGAATAGTTAAAAATTGCGGGGCCAAGTCTCTCTCAACTCTTGCAGTGAGGGATTCCATGTCTAATGAGTCACTGCTGACGGTTAGGCTAACCACGCCTTGGGCGTCATTATCTGCTTTTATAATGGACACCCGCTCAACTTCTTTTGGCAACTCCCTTTGTACTCGACTTACCGACTCTCGAGTTTCGTTTGCCGCATCTTCAATATCAGTACCGGGTCTAAACTCAACCACAATGCGACTGTTGTTCTCTTCACTTTGTGCACGTATTGATTTTACGCCTGATACGCGTGCAACAGCTCCTTCGAGCTTGCTTGTTACCTCAGTATCAACTGTCTCTGGCGATCCACCAGGAAATGACGCACTTACCGTAAGACGCGGTCTATCTACGTCAGGTAGCTCTCTCACTTCAACGCCGCCAAGCGCGGCAATACCAGCAATAATAATCAGTAAGTTTAAAACCACTATAAGCACAGGTCTGCGAATGGCCAACGACGGCAAGTCAGATAATGAGTTATTCAAAAATGGTTTGGACATTATTGGGCCTGCGCAAATTGTGACGTTATTTTCTGACCTTCACGTAATCGTTGAACGCCTTCAACCACAAGAATTTCTTGAGATTGAATATCACCTCTGACTAGCACGTTATTCTCTTGTCGCTGCACAACTTGAACTTCAACTTTTTTTGCTGCTCCTTGCTGTGATAGCCAAACATACGGACCGTTTGGCCCCCACATAAGCGCCGCTTCAGGTATGCTCGCGTAGCGTTTGCCAAGCTTGGTCAATATAACCTTAAAACTCATTCCGGGTAAGAACTGATCATTTTCATTGTTCAATAATGCGCGTACACGAATTGTGCGGGTTTTATCGTCAATTCGCGAGTCTATATCTGCAATACTAGCCAGCAAGGAAGAGTATTCATCATGCCAAGGTACTACATTAATTTTTCTTTGATTTTTTAGCATTGAGAGTGCATGCTCTGGCGCTTTAAAATCAACATAGAGCAATGAGCGGTCATCCAATGACACTAGTTTTATTTGATTTGTAACCCAATCTCCCACTTCAATGTCAGTGATCCCAACAACCCCTGAGAATGGCGCCACAACTCGATGGTCCTGAATATCATTGGTTGCTTGAGTCACCGCTACTTGAGCCAGCTCTACCAAAGTTTGCGCATCATCAAGCGCACTTTGTGTAGCAGCCCCTTTTTTAATGCTATCTTGTAATCTTGCTAACGCACGTTTTGCATTGTCTAACTGAATTTTTGCTTGCAATGCTTTTGCTTGTTCTTGTCTGTCGTCGAGCTGAAAGAGCAAATCTCCTTTGTTAACTCGGTCACCACTTTTAAACCCTATATGGGTTACACGGTCCGCGACAGCGGGATATAAAACAACTGAGCGCCAAGCGTCTGCAGTACCAACTGCTGTTACCTGCTCCTTGGAAGCGAGAAATTGAATTGGCTGAGTGATAACAATGGTCGCAGGTCGCTCTTCTTTACCAAATAGTGACGCCGACCAAACAAGCAAGATGAAAAACAAAATCAAATTAAGTAACTGCATGTGCTTCCCAAAAGTAGTAATGCCAAATGATTAATACGTATAACCATGCTAGGTTAGATCTATCAGTGCTTTATAGCTTAGTAAGCTATTAAAAACCAATCAGTTTTACATTACTTTACGAACACATTAACAGAGTAAATTTTCACAATGCAGGATTTAAGGTAGGCAATGAGGCGGCAAAAAACCCAATGACAAATGGGCCATTGGGTTTGGGTTATCTCTAAAAGAGTCGTTTAGGGAGTTGTTTCGAAAGCAACAGTCGTGTTTTGTGACACACTCTGACTTTTTAGTTGGTAGAGTGAAAAATCCACATCCTGCACTTCAACATCATCCAAGTGGCCCAAGCAACTGTACGCGATTTGATACGTTGCAGGTTCGATAAAGGCGATAGCAAATTCATTATTCTCTTCCAACGTTGCAGTTGCAATAGGTGAGTTGCTATCCACCGGGTCTGTTTCAAAAATATCACTCGGCTGTGCGGCTTGCTCATCGTACAAGTAAATCACATGTTTGAACTGACCCTGCTCAGGCGCAAGTTCACTGTTATCAGCAATACATGCCGATTTTAATTCCTCAGAGACTGAACCTGACACGGTGAAAGTCTGCGCTGTATTCTCCAAACGAATCGCCGTCGGTTTCAAGAACACAGTATTGCCACTTTGCGGTGCCACCAAAGAGCGATTAAGGTCAAACTCTAATACAAACGAGTTAGCCCCTTCATTAACAACAACATTGTTAATTTGGATTTCACCGACCCCATCACTCCCCTTACGCTTTACATCAAGCGGTACCTGCGAATCATCGTTATAGACAAGGTGTGACCCTAAAGAAAGGTTATCTACGCTGCTACCATTAACAATGTTTGCTCTTAGCCACTGATATTCGCCAGATTCAAGCTCCACAGAATCTAGCAATGGAAATATCTTATCTCCACTGTAGTCAAGTAGGTTAATGATGATCGGGTTACCATTTTCATCTTTTGTTTCATAGCTTGTCCGCGCATCATCTTTTTGTAGCACAACACCGTCGACCATAACATTGACAGCTTTAACGTTGCTCACTGGCGCATCTGATACTCCTAAAGACATTGTAGTTGTAACAACTGTTGGCGTTGTTTGTGCTGCTGAACTACTTGAATCAGATGAACCGCCACAACCGCCTAAAATGATTGCTGCTGTTATGGATAGTAAATTAGTTAACTTATTCATAAGTTACCCTTTCGATTATTGAGTTAATCACAATGCAATATACAATAATAAAGGACCAATATGAATGCGACTTGAATACGCCTTTAGTATCAACTTTGGCGACAATTGTATCTTTAAAGAATCTAACTCACGTACAAAAGACAGGGATTGGAAAACATCTATTATGATAGAAGCTGGATAAGTAACAAATATATTACATAAATGTTTAAAGCAAATTAATCTAACTGTTTAAAGTTTTGCGATATCTGGTACATTAAAGCAAAACTAACATTGCAAGTTTTTGTTAATGTTTTACATTTATATGATGTCGAGTGTTGGAGATGTGCCGTGAAGTTCAAACACAAAATTGTTATTGTATCCTCGTTAGTCTTGTTTCTTGCGCTCAGCGTTTTATCAATCAAACAATACTTTTCAATTAAACAAAATCTAGAATTACAAGTTAGTCATAGCGTTAATGAAATAATCCAAGGGATCAGTAATACCGTTACAGCACAAATGCAAGGCAGTATCGATTTAGCCACATTGGCGACTTCTTTGGTGTCGCAAACCGACTCTCTACAAAGCGCATATCCAATTTTATCGCAGCCAAAACTAACAGAACAATTTTTGTTAATTGGCTATGGCGAAGAAAGCACAGGCAAATATATAGCCAGCAACCCTTCTTGGAACCCTGGCCCTACTTGGGATCCTCGTAAAAGGCCATGGTACACTGACGCCAAGGATGCGGGAAAGCTAATAGTCACTGCACCTTATGCCGACTCTGTGAGTAAAGAAATTGTCGTATCTGTTGGTACACCTGTAACAAAGCAAGGTCGTTTTCACGGTGCGTTGTTTTATGATGTGAGTTTAGCCAAGCTTGGCGATATGATTAACTCTTTCAACTTGTTTGATGCTGGTTTTGCGTTCATGGTTAGTACTGATGGCACTATTATTTCTCACCCTAATGTCAGTCTTAACGGCGATAAAGCAAGTAAATTTTTGGGTAACACCGCATTTAGCCAAAACCTACAATACATCACGTTGAACAACACCGAGTATCTCATTGATTTCCAAAAAGTAGAAGGTTTTGACTGGTTAGTCGGTGTGGCATTGGAAAAAGACAAAGTATTTGAGGCTGTTACAGAAGTCACTCAGGACTCTATCTTATTTACTACGTTATTTGTGATCATCAGTATCGTGGTTTTATCTTTTGTTATTAACCTCTTACTCAAGCCGCTATCAGATATTAATGATGCAATGGCGAACATTGCTAAAGGGAATGCCGATTTAACGGTAAGACTTAATACTAATAGTGACCCTGAGTTTGCTTCGCTGGCTGAAAATTTCAACCTGTTTACTGCACGTTTGCAACAGCTTATCGCAGATATTCAAGTACTCGGACATGAAATTCTTGAAGACGCCAAACAAACGTCTTCTGGAGCAAACCAATCAAGCAATGCTATTTCAAGGCAGTTAGAATCTCTAACGTCTCTAACTGCAGCGACAGAGCATATGTCTGAAACAGAACAACGTGTCGCCAACTCTGCGCAGGAAGCTGCAGAGGCGATTCAAAATACAGATACAGCTGCAGTTGAAGGGCAAAAGATTGTTGCGCAAACCACTGATACGATAGCTCATTTGTCAGAGCAAATATCTACTGCTGTAGACGTTGTTAATGATTTAGAAGTATCAACCAGTGGTATTGAGCAAATATTGTCAGTTATTAACGGTATTGCGGAGCAAACAAACTTGCTGGCGCTAAATGCTGCGATAGAAGCTGCGCGCGCTGGTGAGTCAGGTCGTGGATTTGCTGTTGTTGCGGATGAAGTACGTACCCTTGCCCAGCGCACACAAGAAGCCACAACTGAAATTAAAAACATGATTGACCAATTGCAAGCTGGCGCGGTAAATGCTGTGCAAGTGATGAAGCAAAGCCAGAGTGTGGTTGAGAAAACAGTAGGCAAAGCAGATGAAACCAGTGATTCTTTGCAAGCGATTCGTACTGCAATTGAACACATCGTAAAGCTGAACCTGCAAATTGCAGATATGCTTAACGAGCAAAGACAAGTGGTCAGTGAAGTAAATACCAATGCAATGGAGATCAGAAATATCTCTGATATGGTCTTTAACGAAGCAAAAACCGTTGACCACACCATGAAGAGCCAAGTAGAAAAGATAGCAGAGCAAGAAAGCATGCTTGAGCAGTTTAAAGTTTAAGCAAGTTTGTTTGAGGTTTAGCTGCATCACAGTGGCTCAAAGTGCATGAACCCTGAGATATACCAATTCAGAGAAAATATTGAACAAGTTAATGGAATGTGAAGTAAGTTTTTAACAATACTATTTGATGAAAGAGCTTATGACTAAATTTTTTATATACGCAATGCTATTGTTTGCGATCTTGTATCTCAAAAGCTCTTTCGCCCAATCTCCTTTTTTAGTCAATGAGTATTCAGTAAAAAGGCTTACAGCAGAAGATGGTTTTGTTTCTTCTGAAATATATTCTATTATCCAGGATCATCAAGGGTTGCTTTGGTTTGGTACTGCTGAAAATGGGGTTATGCGTTTTGACGGACGCAAAGTCACTCTGTTTGAATTTGATAGTATGAGCAAAAATACGCTCTCTCATAATGATGCTGGCAACCTCATGCTAGATAATTATGGCAATATATGGATTGGTACCTGGGGAGGAGGCGCTAATCGATACGACCCCAAAACAGGAAAATTTGCAAACTTTCTTCATGACCCTAAACGAACAGATTCGATTTCCGCAAACAGGATCCAATCACTACATCATGATCAAGAGGGCATTATTTGGCTTGGCTCCTACGATCAAGGATTAAATCGTTATTTAGGTGACGGTAGATTCGGCCATCTTAAGCAAGATAATTCTGCTCTTACTCACAATCGAATTTGGGACATAGAAGATAATGATAAACACTCAATTTGGGTCGCGACTAGTTATGGTTTAAACCTCTACAATAAGCTGTCAAACACCTTCCTATACTATTTACCAGACCCTACAAACAATACACCTACAGGTGCCAACGAAATTAGGCATATTTTAAAAAGTAGTGATGGAACAATATATGTGGGCACCCAAAAAGGCTCATTTGTTTTTGATACCGACTCAACGAACTTTACACCTATTAGCGCACCTAATGGTGAGAGCTTAGGCCAAGTAAATTCGATGATAGAAGATAGCGAAGGTTTTATTTGGTTCGTAACCAGCAATGGTGTATTCAGGTACTCCAGTGCTGTTGATAAAATTGAACAGTTAGACCTTGCTCATAATAACGGCTTAAGAATTATTTTTGAAGACAGTGCCAAAACACTTTGGATCACAAACGAAGTACATGGTATATACAAACTTGTACGGCATAGAAAATTCAAGTCACTAAAACATCCTGAGCTAAGCGCTCCCAACGGAATTTTACCCGATAAAGACGGTGATATATTAATTGCGAACTCAAAGTCTGAAATTTTTAAGTGGCACTCGGGGGAGCAAAGACTAAGCAAATTATCAGGTGCTGTTTTTAATGAAAAAAATGGCTTCAACAATAACCGCCTATTAGAACGACCAGTTCTATTTTTAGCCGATAACAACCTATTATGGGTCGCTCAAGACGAAGGCTTAGCCAAGTTTGATCTTATTAAAAATAGCGTTCAGTTAGTGACATATCCCAAAGATGATCCGAAGCACCAAGAGTTTAGGGAAATTAAGGCATTGAGCCAAGACACAAATGGTCATATTTGGATAGGCACATATAAAAACGGGGTGTATTTATACAATCCACACCGTAACTCGTTCACCCACTTAAGTACTGCAGCTGGTTTGTCTCACCCTGAAGTTCTCGAAATATTTAAAGATCAAGACGGCAATATGTGGGTTGGCACTGGAGATGGCATTAATATTTGGCTACAAAATGAACAGCGCTTTTTACCTCTAAAAAGTAATCAATATCAATCTGACAGTCTTTTGGGCAGTATTGTGCAAGACATCCATCAAGTAAGTGATGGCAAAATATGGATTGCGACCCAAAAGGGACTCAACTTGTATCAACCCGAGTCACATAGCTTTCAACACTTTAACGAACAACATGGGTTACCTACCAATTTAATCAGAGCTATTTCGGATGACGATGAGGGCCACTTATGGCTAACCACAAATAAAGGCATTTCTAGATTTAATCCTTTCAATCAAACGGTTAAAAACTTTGATAGTCAAGATGGTTTATTGGGCATCAATTACTACCCTAGTAGCTTAGTAAAAGGTGCAAATACAACTTTATTTACAAGTAGTCCTAGAGGTGTAGAATACTTTAGCACCAACTCACTACGATCCGATGTTATTGACCCAAATATTGTTTTGACTGGCTTTAATATAATGGGCCAAGCTGTTTCCCTTGATCTCCCCTATTCCTATATCACTGACATTGAGATATCTCATTTAGACTATGTATTCTCTCTTGAGTTTTCAGTTCTTGACTTTATCTCCCCTCAAAAAAATCAATATGCTTATAAACTGGAGGGATACGATAAGCACTGGATAGAGATCGGTAATCGTAATATGGCTACTTTTACAAACCTTGATGGCGGAGATTATCGGTTTTTAGTTAAGGCTACTAATAGTAACGGCGAGTGGGGAAATAAATTACTCACCATAAACCTGCACGTTGCACCTCCATTTTGGCAAACTTGGTGGGCCTATATTTTCTATCTATTATTCATTAGCACTATTGTCTTTGTGGTTATTTATCTAAGAACTCGTTTGCAGCGATTGGAGATCAATAGACAAAAACAATTTGTAGCTCAGCTCGAAAAGCAAGTTTCAGAGAAAACAGCATCTTTAGCTGCACAAGCAAAGGATTTAGCTACTGCGTTGGTAAAAGCTGAAGAAGCAACCCAACTCAAGTCAGATTTTCTCGCAAACATGAGTCATGAAATTAGAACTCCGATGAATGGCGTCATTGGAATGTTAGAACTTCTAAAATCAGATTCACTTCGCCCTGAACAAAAACATGCGATAGATATTGCAAGTACGAGTGCAGGCTCTCTTCTAACGCTAATCAACGATATTTTAGACTTTTCTAAAATCGAAGCTGATAAGCTAGAACTAGAGTGCATTGAGTTTGATTTTGTGAAACTTTTAGAAACACTTACCGAATCAATGGCATTAACAGCGCAAAGTAAAGGCATTGAAATTGTGCTTAACTTGGTCGACATACACACTCCTATTTTGCGTTCAGATCCAAACCGCATAAGACAGATTCTAAGCAACATTATTAGTAACGCTATCAAATTTACCGAGCGAGGCGAAGTTACCATCGTAGCTAAGCTTATTCCGATAGTTCGTAATAACCGTTATATTTTGAGCTGCGAGATCTCTGATACAGGTATTGGAATCCCAAAAAACAAACTCGCTTCATTATTTGACTCTTTTAGCCAAGTAGATGCATCAACCACACGTAAATATGGCGGTACAGGACTTGGTTTAAGCATCACTAAACGGTTATGCCAGATGCTAAATGGCGATGTATCAGTGGTAAGCGATGAAGGGATCGGCAGCCGCTTTACGGTGACTTGCGAAGTTACTCTAGCAGGACCTAAAAGAATATATCAGTTTGATGAAGTGAAGCTACACGTACTCATTGCAACCTGTAACACAGCATCGCGTAAAGCAATTAAAAATCAACTTGAATGCTGGGGTGTGACTGTAACAGAGGCTGATCAGCTCGCCTCCCTTCTAAACATACTTGAACAACACAATCTCAGCCACCTAGAAAACTGCCAGCCTTTTGATATCGTTTTTTATGATAAGGGGTTATTAAATATCCAAAATAGATCTTTTGCGGATAAACTACAAAAAGATGTACGCTTTACACCTGTAAAATTTGTTGCGATGACCGAGTTTGAAGATTACTACCAACATAGTCAAGAACATAACTCTGACACTGAACAATATTTGTGTAAGCCGGTTACCCAAACATCTCTTTTGCATGTGTTATCAGCCTCGAATCGCAAAGCTAGGTCAATCGTTGAACAACAGAATAATTTGAATCAATTGATTAAGGATTCCTCCACTAATGTATGCGAATTTAATTGGGCTGACAATACTCGCGTATTGCTTGTGGAAGATAACAAAATAAACCAGCTTGTTGCACTAAAGGTGTTACAAAACATTGGCCTTGAAGTTCAAATTGCAGCAAACGGTATACAAGCGCTTGAAAAAATTCGTACCCAAGCTGATACAGAACCATTTAGTATAATTCTAATGGACTGCCAGATGCCACAAATGGATGGATATCAAGCAACGGAAAATATTCGAAATGGTAGCTGTGGCGAAGCGATGGTATCTATTCCTATTATTGCCATGACCGCAAATGCTATGCAGGGGGATAGACAAAAGTGCCTCGATGCTGGAATGGATGACTACCTCACTAAACCCATCGTCGCTCAAAAAGTAATTGAAAAACTCGCTCTGTGGCTTTCAAAGCCAGCGACTAAAAACTAGCAGGCACAAAATAATTGCTTGTTGAGAAACTCAGCAAAACGCCTGTGATGAGCAATACTTTGCTAATCAAGCCAACTTCTGGTTTTTAATGCCAATCGGCTTAACTAAGCAGCCTATTTTAAGGCAAGAAAATCTTGTCGCTAGCTAGGCAAAAATTTGTGCTTTAGTTGTGCAAAATGAGACTTTTTTAACGAGTGTTACTCCCTCTTAAAATAGTTACGGCCCGTTTTTGCACAATCGAGATTATTTCAACAGTGCTTGTTTGCTTTTCATCCTTTAATTTGCAAATTTAACTATTCTTTGTTGCAATCGCTTGCACCACAGCACCTAACCCTGTGTGAAAATCACCCTCAATAACTTCTCTTTCTAGCTCTACAAGATGGTTAAATTTTAGATTCGGTAGTTCTTGCGTTAATGTTGCCTTGGTTTGCATCGTATCGATACAGCTTCCACCTCCCGTTCCATATCTAGGCTGATCAGGGGTATAAGATTCGGTTAAAAACACACCACCATTCACCAACCCTTGCTCTACCTTTTGATAAACTAACTTTCGTATTGTCGACGGCAACGGGCAAAATATTGAAATAATGCCATGCCATTGATTTTCGCCAAACTCAAACTCGGCTAAATCTGTATGAATGCACTCAATATAGACATTATGACGCCTTGCAAGCTTTTGTGCCTTTGTCAAACCAACAGCGGAGCTATCAACAGCGATAACTTTATAGCCTAGTTTTGCAAGAAATACGGCATTACGCCCTTCGCCTTCCGCAATACTCAGTACTTTTCCTTTTGGTAAAAGTTGTACCATGTCTCTTAAGAAGTCGTTGGGTTGCTCACCGTACACGTACCGTTCTGAACTGTATCTTTGATCCCACATTGGTAATTCCTCTTGGTTACTCATTGTTATTTGTGCGACCATGCTACTACTTCAAGTCAACTTTAAGTCAAGGCCATTAGTTATGGATATTGGGGAAGCAGCAAAACGCTCAAACCTACCCGCATCTACGCTGCGTTACTACGAAGAAAAAGGATTAATAAAATCGATTGGTCGCAATGGTTTAAAAAGAGTATTTGCCAATGATATCGTTGAAAAACTCGCGTTTATTTCATTAGGGCGTATAGCAGGGTTATCCCTTGATGAGATTAAACAGATGCTATTGCATGGCAATATGAAGGTTAATAGAAGTTTGTTGCTTTCAAAAGCAGATGAGATAGAGGCTCAAATCAATCAACTTACGTTGATGCAAGATAGTCTTCGCCATGCAGCTAATTGCCCTTCTACCGACCATTTTGAGTGTCCGAAATTCATAAAGTTACTAAAACTAGCGACTGGGAGATGGAATAAATCTAGGCGCTAATACAGTTCTTTTTAAAAACTTGTACAGCTGCAAAGCTCGCCAGTCCGCAAATTTAATTCAAACGCGTCAAAATAAAATCAATACTCAATACAGAGCACGCAAGCAGCAAGGATAATCCGCTGAGCACCATCATGGGTTGATTAAATAAGCCCTGATACATCACAAAGCCCAAAACAGCACACCCAAGCTGCGATATAACAATATGTAATAAAGAGATATTTGGATATTTCAGTGCACTAACCGACATGACTAACAAAGACAACAGACCTAAAATAGCGAAAACAAGACTTAAAATAGCGCCCATACTTAAGTCTAAATCACGAATAAACACCCATACGCTCACTAAGCTTATCCCAAACCAAATAAAGGCTGCAGGCCAAATTAACACTCGTAATACAACCTTAATCACATTCGCTCTCATACTAACTAGACTGCTGTCATTCGGGAACAAAAGAACCCACTTTGGTAACGTATCCACTGACAATCACGTCCGTGATCTCACCTCGTTCGTGAACAAGCTCAACGTCGATTTCACTTGGTCTGTCAACAAAACGACCTTGCTTAATCGTTACCTTTTTATTGGTTGTTAAGCCATGTTCAAACAAATACACCGCAACAGGCCCTGCTGCACTGCCCGTGGCGATGTCCTCAACGGAGCCTCGGTTATCCCACGTTCGACCTTCAAAATTATTAATATCAACTAGATATAAAAATTTGGCTTGATACTTCTCGAGCATGGTTTCAAGCTCTGTGGTTTTAAATGCCACTTTACTCAAACCATGTTCAATGGGCACTACCAGATAAGGCAGCCCCGTTGTTATCACTTGAGCCGGATAATCATGGGGTTGTAAATGACCAATACCAAGCGCTTCGTAAAACGGCTCTGCTTGCGCTGAACTGAGGGTCGCAATAAACTCAGGGGCTCCTTGATGCATTGACGCTTTGAAGTGCTTGCCTTCCCATAAACTCGAAAGTTCGACCACAGTGTGATTTAGCGCAATAGACCAATTGCATTGCTGCTGTGGCGTAGCAATACTTTCATGCAGATGATAAGTCAGGCCTAATAGTGGATGCCCAGCAAAATCTAGTTCTTCTTCCATGGTAAAGATCCAAGCGCGGTAAGGATGTGCATTTGTGTTAATAAAAATCGACTCAAATTGGCGCATTTCCCGCGTCCAAGCCTGCATCTTGCGCTTGTCTAGTGGCTCATCAAAGTCATAGAAGATAGTTAAACCATTACCTTGCAGTTTGTGCTTACTAAACACATCGACGAGTTTGCAGTGCATACTTGCTAATTCCTAACGAAGTTATGTCCTAATCTACACAGTACCAAAGATCTTATCACCCGCATCACCAAGGCCAGGTACAATATAGCCGTGCTCATTTAAGTGGCTATCCAAGGCTGCTGTATAAATTTCAATATCAGGGTGCGCCTCTAATGTCGCTTTTACACCTTCAGGTGCTGCGACTAAAACAATGGCTTTAATATGCGTACACCCAGCGCTTTTGAGCATATCAATGGTAGCAATCATCGAGCCCCCCGTTGCGAGCATAGGGTCTATGACCAGACTTAAGCGCTGTTCAATTTTGCCAACCAGTTTTTCAAAATATGGCACCGGTTCAAGCGTTTCTTCGTTTCTTTGGAGCCCTACTACGCTCACTTTAGCTGACGGTATTAATTCCATTACACCGTCCATCATGCCCAGCCCTGCGCGTAAAATAGGCACAACCGTGATCTTTTTACCTTGCAGTTTATTTACCTCAATACTATCACCTTGCCAGCCTTTAATGAGGTTAGCTTGCAAAGGCAGGTCTTTGGTGGCTTCGTAGGTAAGTAACGTGCCAATTTCACTTACTAATTCCCGAAAGCTTTTGGTGCTGATCCCATATTCTCGTAGTAGCGCTAGTTTATGTTGTACTAATGGATGGTCAATAACATGCAGTGACATAGCAAAAACCCTTTAAAGCTCAGTAAAAAATGTGTCTGGAGTGTGTCGTACTGGTTTCGTACAATCCACAGTAGGCGTTCCCAAATATAGATAGCCAACTATTTCATCTTGCTCATTTAACCCTAGCAGAGATTTTACCGTTGGGCTTTGTGCAAAATAACCTGTTCTCCAAACACCAGACAAACGCTGTGCAAATGCCGCCTGCTGCATAGCAAATACACTGCAAGCCGCACTTTCAATTTGTTCAATACGGGGGACTTTTGGGTGCTCTTGATAAGGAGAAACTGCAATAATAATCATAGGCGCACGCTGAGGTAATGCTTTTGCACGACTAATTGTTCTTTCATCTTGCTCTTCTGCGACAGCTGCTTGGTAGTAAATTTCACCTAATTTATCGCGTGCATCATCTGCCACAATAATAAACCGCCAAGGCGTTAAACCACCATGATCTGGCACTTTGAGAGCCGCTTTTTTTATCACTTCAAGTTGCGCGGCAGATGGGCCAGGAAAAGACAAATTGCTATCTGATTGACGGGTCGTAAGGAGTTCGATGGCATCCATTTTTTTATTACCTTAAAATCTATTTTTATTGCCAAGAGGATACCATCGTACGCATTCGTCAGCTATCTATGACACGTTTTTTCTTTTATTTTCAAACCTATTGTCAAAGTGTCGCTTTAACCAATAGTCAATACTGAGAAAACGACCACCACTGCTAAACAATAAGCTGAGCAACATAGCAAAATAAATAGCCGAAAATTCTATTCCGTTGTTTAATATAACAACATTGCCTTTTTCATATAGGTAATCAGGATAACCATGGGTTTTAACTAAGGACTTGATCTTATCTAGTCGTTCAGCCACTTGCTCACTGTTATTCAAGCTCTCTTGGGCTGCAGAAAATCCAAGCCAGTTAAACACCTGTGCGGCACTCGTTTGTGGGTTGCTTGGCGCTACCGAAAACCAACCATTCTCCCAATGCACACTAGTCGCAGCAATAAACATAGTGAACAACAAAGGAATACTAACAAGCCGAGTCAATAAGCCAATAAGCAGTAACCAGCCCCCCAAAAACTCACTCCATCCAGCTAAAAAGGCTAAAACATCAGGAAAAGGCAACCCCAACCCCCACTGTTCATTACCAAACCATGAGATAACATTTTGATCGGCCAGTAAGTTATTAGGAAAACCGATGTTATCATTGGCAATGTTCAGTTTGTTATAACCTGCAATTATCATCACGGGTGCGACGATAAGCCTCATTATTAAAGCGGGTAAGCCGTCAAAAATACGTATTTTTGAAAAAAGTAAGTGGTAGGTTTTATAAAGGGTGTGGTGCATAAGCGGCCTATCTAATAATTGATGATATTAACTATTAGTCTAGACCGCTCTTTACGTTTGTTTATTACAAACTAAATGCAGTTAGCATATTTTAAATTAAACGAGCCGCTTGCAACGCCTCATAAATAGCACGTTTTGCATCAATTGCACTGGCTAGTTTAGCCCCACCGATAACATGGTGATTCGAAGGCAAACTTTCCTTATCGAATAGCTTATCGTTAGATACTTGGCCAATACAAGCAATGACGGTATCTACGTCTAGCCATTTTTCCTCGCCAGCCTGTTTAATTAACAAGCCTTTGTTTGAAAAAGCCAAGTATTCACACTCAGCCAATTGCTCTACTTCATGCTGCTTTGCAACTTGGCGGTGGATCCAACCTGTCGTTTTGCCAAGCTCACTGCCAAAGCGACCTGCACTGCGTTTAAGCATGTAAAGCTTTCGTGGGTCTTTAATTAGCTGTGGCTCACATTCGATGCCCCAGTGATGCTTAAACTCTTCGATAGATTGTTCTGGTTTTTCAGCTAAAAAGGCAACCATATCAAAGCCAATGCCACCAGCACCTAAAATTGCTATTTTGTCACCCAACTCGACGTCTTTGCGGATCACTTCATCATAAGCAAACACCCGTTTACCATCACTACATTCAATATTTGATAATCGAGGGCTCACGCCAGTGGCAAATACCACATCGTCATAGTCATTAGACATAGAGTCTTCATACGATGTATTAAGATCGATTTTAACCTCAAGGCGCGACAATTCTGATAGATAATAAGCCAATGTCTTTTTAAAGTCTTCTTTACCTGGGATCCGCATCGCTAAGTTAAACTGTCCACCTGGTTCAGCGTTTTTATCGATAATTCTGACCTTATGACCTTTGCTTGCTAAATAGTAACCTGCCGATAAACCTGCTGGGCCCGCACCAACCACTAGCACACGCTTCTTATTATCCGTTTTCTCAAGAGGGTAATCCAATTCATAACCCGCTTGTGGGTTGACCAAACACGTCGCACGCTTGTTTTTAAACACGTGGTCCAAGCACCCCTGATTACAACCAATGCAAATGTTGATTTGTTCACTGTGGTTAGCGGCATATTTATTAAAAAACTCAGGATCGGCCAATAACGGTCGGGCCATAGAGATCAGATCAGCTTCTTGGTTATTTAAAATATCATTCGCTATATCTGGTGTATTAATGCGGTTAACCGCTATAACGGGGATGTCGACCACATCTTTCAAGCGTTTTGATGCTTCTTTAAACGCCCCCGGAGGTACCATACTAGCAATTGTCGGTACTCTCGCTTCATGCCAGCCTATACCAGTATTTAAAATATCTACTCCAGCAGCTTCTAACGCTTTAGCTTGCAATGTCACTTCTTGTGGCGTTGAGCCATTTGGGATCAGGTCCATGACAGATAATCTAAAAATGATGAGAAACTTATCAGATACAACGGCACGTACCGCCCTAACTATCTCAATAGCTAAACGCATGCGATTTTCCAGCGTACCTCCGTACTCATCATTACGTTTATTGGTATGGTTAGCCATAAACTCGTTAATTAAATAGCCTTCTGAGCCCATAATTTCCACGCCGTCATAACCCGCCTTTTGCGCCAGCTTAGCTGAATGAGCAAAGTCTTGGATGGTACTTTTAATCATACCTTTTGACATTGCTTTGGGTTTATAAGGGTTGATAGGCGCTTTAATAGCACTAGGTGCTACGTTAAACGGATGATATGCATAGCGGCCTGCGTGCAATAATTGCAAACAAATTTTTGCGCCGTGCTTGTGAACAGCATTGGTATAAGCTTTATGCTTTATCACATCGTAAAAAGAGTTAAACGAAGACGAAATAGGTGTTAACTTACCACGTAGGTTTGGACTGTAACCGCCTGTGATTAATAACCCTGTACCGCCTTTGGCTCGGGCCTCATAAAACGCACTTAGCCTCTTGCGATTATGCCATCCTTCTTCTAATCCTGTATGCATCGAACCCATTACTAAACGGTTTCTAAGCGCTGTGTGTTTTAATTCTAATTGTTTTTCTAACATTATCTGCCCCAACTAACTGGTCTAACCTGTGCAACATTAACAATTTTTTTCAAATTAGCAAGCTCAACAGTCAGTAAATTAATTGTTTACAAAGACTACTCCCCTTTTAACCTTTTACTTTACAAGCTTTTTTGCTTGCTTTTTAGTCAAACAGGAAAGTTTAAATACTTCGTTACGTTTTTGTCCTAACACAGCAATACAAACTGAGTTATGATAATTCCATATAATAGTAGGCAGTTCTTTTATGAGGATATGTTTTGAATCTAATTGGTAAATTTTTTAAAGCCTTGTGGCACGGCCTGAACTTTTCACGCCGCCTAATATTGAACTTGATTTTTTTCGTGATAATAGTCGCTGCGTTAGTCGCTGCATTTAGTAGTGGTGAAAAGATCACTGTGTCAGACAACAGTGTATTGCGGCTCAATCTTAATGGTTTTTTAGTTGAAGAGCTTACCTATGTTGACCCTCTTGATGCTGCGCTAAACGACTTACGAGATTCTGGTGATCAACCAAACGAAATATTATTAGATGACGTTTTAAAAGTTATTCATAAAGCAACTGTCGACAACCGTATTCAAGTTTTATTACTAGATTTAGAAAACTTACATGGTGGACACCTAGATAAACTTGAAGTTATTAGCCAAGCAATAGACCAATTCAAAGCTGCTAACAAAAAAGTAATCGCACATGGCTCCTACTACTCTCAAGCACAATATTATTTGGCATCACATGCCGATAATATTTCACTGCACCCATACGGCGGCGTCAAAATAAAAGGTTTTTCATCTTACCCAATGTACTTCAAAGACGCATTAGACAAGTTGAAAGTCACACCACATATTTTCCGCGTTGGTACATACAAATCAGCCATAGAGCCCCTTATTCGTAACGATATGTCTGATGCCGCAAAAGAAGCGAACAGTTTATGGCTTGGGGAACTGTGGCAACAATATAAGAAAGAGATAAGTGAAGCACGTCAGTTTAATCAAGACACCTTTGATGAAACGTTAGATAGCTATCAAGCAAAAATGCAAGCAGTACAAGGCGACTTTGCTCAATATGCGCTTACAAACGGGTGGGTGGATGAGCTTAAGACTGATCAGCAACTACAAACAGAGCTAATTGACTTAGTGGGTGTTGATAAAAACGGTAAAACGTTTAAGCAGATTTCATTCTACAAATACTTAGATATGATTAAACCTCCTGTGAAGTTCGAAAATCCAGTATCTGAGAAAGTCGCTGTTATTGTAGCGCGTGGCTCAATTGAAGATGGTAAGCGAAAAGCAGGTACTATTGGCGGCGATTCAACCGCAGCACTTCTTAAAAAAGCGCGTTTAAATGACAAAGTTAAAGCCGTTGTTCTGCGTATAGACTCTGGTGGCGGAAGTATGTTCGCTTCAGAAACAATCCGTAATGAAATTATTGCAATCAAAGCTGCAGGTAAGCCTGTTGTAGCGTCAATGGGTTCTGTTGCTGCCTCTGGTGGCTATTGGATTGCAGCGTCAGCTAACGAAATTTGGGCTGCACCTAGCACCATCACAGGCTCTATTGGCGTGTTTGGCGCAATCTTGACCTTTGAAAATTCTTTAAAAGAGCTTGGCATTCACTCAGATGGCGTCTCTACTACTGAGCTTAATTCAATCTCTATTGCTCGCGGCGTTGACCCTCAAATTAAAGATATCTACCAACTAAGCGTAGAAAACTCGTATGACAAATTTATCTCCTTAGTTGCAAAAGAGCGCAATATGGACAAAGCCGCTGTGGATAAAATTGCGCAAGGTCGCGTTTGGACGGCAACACAAGCAAAAGAGTTCGGCTTAATTGATAACTTAGGTTATAAGGAAGATGCGATTAAAGCTGCCGCTAAACTAGCTAACTTAGATTTTTATGATGTGATCACGATTGAGCAAGAGCTATCAGAGAAAGAGCAGCTACTTCGTGAGATTTTCGGTTCAGCAACCGTGCAAGCTGCGCTTGCTGGGGTATCAACAAACTCTGCTATAAATGTTTTAACAAATGGATATTTAGCGCCAATTACGTCACAAGTGAAGCAAAACTTGTCGTTACTTAATGAGTTTAATGATCCAAACGGCACCTATGTTCGCTGCCTAGTCTGCGAAGTGACTTTCTAACTGCCAATGTGATGCTGCAGTTGGTATACTTAGCCCAGAATATATTCTGGGCTTTTTTATGAAAAGAAAAAAAATATACATCGCTTATACTGGCGGTACTATTGGTATGAAGCAGTCAAGTCGTGGCTATATCCCCGCTGAAGGCTACCTGACTGAAACAGTAAAAAATAATGCTGAGTTCACTCGTGAAGAAATGCCTTTATTCGATATTCATGAATATTGTCCCCTAATTGACTCATCCGATATGTCTCCTTTGCATTGGCAAATGATTGCCGATGACATTCAAAAAAAGTATGACCAATACGATGGCTTTGTAGTGCTACACGGTACCGACACCATGGCGTATACCGCATCTGCGCTGTCGTTTATGTTTGAAAACTTAACTAAGCCTGTGATTGTTACTGGCTCTCAAATCCCACTGTCTCAATTGCGCTCTGACGGTCAGGTTAACTTACTCAACGCCATGTATTTAGCAGCTAACTACCCTATTGCGGAAGTAAGCTTATTCTTCAATAACAAACTGTTTAGAGGCAACCGTGCCACTAAAGCCCACGCTGATGGTTTTGATGCTTTCGCTTCACCCAATCTGCAACCTCTTGCCCAATCCGGTATCAATATACAGTTGAAAGAAGGTAAGCTCAGTCCATATGTAGAACAAGCACTGCAAGTGACAAACATTGTGCACCAATCCATAGGGATTTTGTATTTGTATCCAGGGATCAGTGACGAAATCATCAACAGCGTTATCAACAGTGACATCAAGGCTTTAATTTTACTGAGTTTTGGTGTTGGTAATGCCCCTCAGCAGCCTAACTTTCTAGCCGCATTGAAAGCCGCCAGTGAGCGCGGAGTGGTGGTTATTAATTTAACTCAATGTATTCAAGGTCAAGTCAATATGGGTGGCTATGCAACTGGTAATGCACTGCTCAATAGCGGTGTATTGAGTGGCTTTGATATGACCATAGAGGCCTGTATTGCAAAATTACATTATTTATTTAGCCAAAAACTAGAGCTAGAAACAGTTAGACATCTTATGCAAGATAATCTGCGTGGCGAGCTGACAAGGTAAAATTGGTATTATCTTGTAGCAAAAAAATAGCCGACAATAAGTCGGCTGTTTTTTTGACCCATATTGTCGTTATGCAGATTAACGTACCTTAGCGTCTATCTCTACCAAGTCAGTCAAATGACAAGTCTCACCGCTGTGGGTTTTAATACCATGTTCACCAAAATAATCTCGCTGAGCTTGCACCAAATGTCCATTGCTTGGTGTACTCAATGTTGCTATATAGGTTTGCGTTGACGAAAGCACTGGGAATGCCAAACCGCTGGCAATCGCAAGCCCTGTCACTTTACGAAGTGACGACGCTTCTTTTTCCAGTGTATCGATAAACTCAACACCCTGTGCAATATCGTCAAGGTAGTCGGCTCTGATGATACAGCCAGCACGCCAAGTTTGTAGCGTTTTAGCTAAATCAACTTTCCATTGATGTGCACGAGATGCCCCTTTTATCAAAGCAAGACCTTGTCGATAGCAAAGTAAACTTGCCAAATAAAACGCTTCTTTGAGTTCATCTAAGTCAACATCAATGGCAACAGTATCTTTACTTGCATACGTCATTTCTTTAGCAGCATGAGTATCAATGGTATTCGTTAAATGCCTTGCTTGCACAGCAGCAACCAACGAAGGTACAGCTATACCAAGCTCCAGCGCATTTTGCGCCGTCCAAAGACCAGTCCCTTTTGCGCCAACTTTATTATCGATTAAATCGACCAATGGTTCAGTTCCTGTCGTCTCAAGACTAAGAATATGACTAGAAATAGATAGCAAATAGCTATTTAAAGTGCCCTGTGACCACTGTTCAAAAATTGCTGCAACTTCCTTCGGAGAGCGTCCAGTACCATGGCGCAATAGCTGATATGTTTCAGCGATCAATTGCATCAGCGCATATTCAATACCATTGTGCACCATTTTCACAAAGTGACCACTGGCTGATTGACCAACACGCGCGAAACACGAGTCACCATTATAACTGGCGGCAACTTTTTCAAACCATGGCTCGACACGCTCCCAGCCACCTTCTGAACCACTTGCCATCATTGCAGGACCATGACGAGCCCCTTCAGCACCGCCTGAAATGCCCATAGTGGCAAATTCGAATTTATTCTGATACTTCAATTTACGAGCGATACCGTCTTTGTAATTACTGTTACCACAGTCAACAATGATATCCTCTTTTGACACGCCCGCTTCAATTAAGTCAACACACACTCTATCAACTAATTCGCCAGCTGGAACCAATAGTAAAATTGAGCGTGGCGACTCTAGGCGTCGAACCATATCACCGAGATCTGAAACTATGTGTAAACGCTCGGCTAAGCCCAAAGATTGAGCACAGCTTAATAGCTCAGCGCCTGCGTCGGGGTTCGTGTCATAGGCAACTAGTGTTAACCCCTTTTCAATAAGATTCAGCGCGAGGTTTTTACCCATCACACCTAAACCAACTAATGCAACTTGCATTTAGTTTCCTCCTCGGTAACTACAATATTGTGAGTATATGTATTTCTCGGTCATTATACCCCAGCTAGGCTAAGATGCTAAATTATGCGCTTTGGCATGTATTAGTGACTTACAGATATAAACGTATAATTCATTATATTTTGTATTGAGCCCATTGCTGAGGCTTTGATAAAGAACAAAAAACACTCACAGGTAAACTTTTTTGCAACGGTTTCAGTGATTGACCTATACTGACACCGGTGTCATAATGACGTCATACAGATCATATAATTTAATCTAGTCGTTAAAAAGCCTTTTGAGTTAATTCTTTGCGAACTAGAGTAATTTGCAGCAAAAATGACTTAAAATTGTTTTATTTGCTACCAAATGATGTTGTAAAAGATTTAGTATAAATAACATAACCCTATGGATATAGGCCTACTGGAGATCCTGATGCTTAGACGCACGAAAATCGTAGCCACACTTGGTCCGGCAACTGATAGAGATAATAATTTAGAAAAAATCATCCAAGCTGGCGCTAATGTGGTCAGACTTAATTTCTCCCATGGTGTAGCTGAAGACCACAAAAACCGCGCACAAGCTGTACGTGATATTGCTCAAAAGCTAGGTAAGCATGTGGCCATCTTAGCTGATTTACAGGGTCCAAAGATCCGTGTTTCTACGTTTTTAGAGGGCAAAGTAACTTTGGAAGTTGGCGCTAAATTTACATTAGATGCCAAGATGGAAAAAGGCCAAGGTACAATCGAAGCCGTAGGCATTGATTACAAAGAATTGCCACAAGATGTCAGCAAGGGAGACCTTTTATTACTCAATGACGGTCTTATTCAGCTAACTGTTGACAGTGTTGAAGGTCACTTAGTTCACACAACAGTCACTGTGGGTGGTGTATTATCAAACAATAAAGGTATCAACCGCTTAGGGGGTGGGTTAACCGCGCCTGCATTCACCGAAAAAGACAAAGAAGATTTAATCACTGCATCAGAAATTGGCGTTGATTATATTGCAGTCTCATTTCCGCGCAGTGGTGATGACATGCGCTATGTTCGCTCATTAGCTGAAAAAGCAGGTTCTAATGCGCAACTACTCGCTAAAATTGAACGTGCAGAAGCCGTAGAAACGCAAGAAGCAGTTGATGATATTATTCTAGCTTCAGATGCGGTCATGGTTGCACGTGGTGATTTAGGTGTTGAAATTGGCGATGCTGCACTGGTTGGCAAGCAAAAGTTGATCATCAGACGCGCTCGTTCACTTAATCGTACCGTGGTGACTGCTACGCAGATGATGGAGTCGATGATAGATAATCCAATGCCAACTCGTGCTGAAGTAATGGACGTTGCAAACGCAGTATTAGATGGTACCGACGCTGTTATGCTATCTGCAGAAACTGCAGCTGGCGACTACCCAGAAGAAACTGTAGCAACGATGGCAAGAGTTTGCTTAGGTGCAGAGTCACAACCAGAGATACACGTATCAAAGCACCGTTTAGACAGTATGTTTTCTGATACCTCAGAAACATTGGCTTTATCTGCCATGTATGCAGCCAACCATTTAGATAGCGTAAAGGCAATTGTAGCGTTAACGGAGTCTGGTAAAACCGCAAAACTTATGTCACGTATTAGTTCTGGTTTACCAATCTACTCTCTATCTAGACATCAAAGTACGCTTGGACAAACTGCACTTTATCGCGGTGTTTATCCAGTCTATTTTGATTCAACACAATGTTCTGACAAAACAATGGTACGTGACGCGCTCAATACACTTGTTGAAGCAGGCTCACTCAAAGCTGGTGACACTGTAATATTGACTCATGGTGACGCCATGGAAACAATCGGTGCAACTAACACAATGAAAATTGTGACAATTTAAGCTAACTTGCTAGGCAGTTAATTGGCTGCCTAGCTTGCCAACGCCGCTTTTACTTTATCACGGTAGCTGCGACTAACCTTCAACTCTTGTCCGTTATCTAATACCAATAGATACTCACCACTACTTTGCGTAACCAATTTGCTGATTTGTTTAGTATTCACAATTGCAGAACGGTGAACACGTACAAATAAAGCGGGATCGAGTTCTTGCTCTAGCTCCTTCATCGTTTTACGCAAAATATGAGTTTGACCATCACTACAATGCAAGCACATGTAATCACCAGCAGCATCTACCCACTGAATGGTCGCTGTCGCAACACGAATGATCTCCCCCTGCTCTTTGACAGCTAATGACTCTGGGTATTTTTTATCTACCAACGTGTCGCCTGTAGCCAGCTTTTTCAGAATTTCTTCACAATTATTGCCTGTGATCCCAGCAACAAAGCTGGCTAGCTTTTTCTTGTGAATGTTATCTTGTTGTGTTTTTAAATAACTTTGCACTTTTTCCACCGCCTTTTCTAGTCTGTTGTCATCAACGGGTTTTAAAATGTAGTCCAATGCATGGATCTCAAACGCTTGCACTGCATACTGATCAAAAGCAGTTACGAATACGATTGCTGGTAGTGGCTTTACACTCTCACTCAATGCTCTTGCCACTTCAAAGCCGTTCATCCCTGGCATTTGGATATCTAAGAAAACTAAATCAATATCTTGGTTTTGACAGGCATCAATTGCTTGTTCTCCACCGGCGCATAACTCTACGACGTCTATTTGCGAAAACGATTTTAAACGCACAGCCAAGCCTTTTCTGGCCAGTGGCTCATCATCAACAATTAATGCTTTAATCTTGCTCATTACTTCTTAGCCTTCTCAAATGGAACGCGAATATTCACTTTTAAACCACTTGGTTCATTATGCGATAGCACAAGTGAATAATTATTTTCATATAGCGTTTTAAGTCTATCTATGGTGTTTGCAATACCAACGCCTTGGGCGTTTTGTAGCTGCCCATTTTTTAACTCTGCACCGGGCCCGTTGTCACCTACTTCCAACAACAACTCATTGGCGAAAACTTGTGCTTTTATTTCTAGCTTACCGCCTTCTGATAAATGGGCAATGGCATATTTAATAGAATTTTCAATCAGAGGCTGTAATATCAAACTGGGTACTAACGCTTGCTTCGCTTCATCACTCACATCTATATCAATTGATAGACGCTCATCAAAGCGCACCTTTTCAATTTCTAAGTAGAGCAACAGCGCATGTAACTCTTGTTCTAGAGCCACTTTTTTAATTGGATCTGTATTAAGGGTGTAACGTAAAAAGTCACTCAGCCTTGCCACCATTTGATTAGCATCTTTGTTTTCTTCAACCAAAATGAGTGTTGAAATGGCATTCAAAGTATTAAATAAAAAGTGTGGATTAAGTTGATACCGAAGCATCTTGAGTTGTGCTTCATGTGCCATTGTATTTGCTTTGAGTGCTTTTTGCCGTTCGCTCTGTAGTAGCTGATAGTACTTAATACCGAAATACAAACCACTCCAGCAGAGCACGATATACACGGAGTCAAGCCCTTGCTGGAGGTAGTAAAACCACTCCTCAGGGCGGTAACCATGGCGGTAGATTTCCCAGAGATTAAATTTCTGAACAACCGCCCACACAGTCCCCGTGACATAAGACGCACCAAATACCACCAAAATGAGGACCCAAGGCGAGGCGTTCCATATCTTTCTATACAAATATCTCAGGGGCACCGTCATCAAGCAGCCAGCATACGCATTAAGCACGATAACAAACACGTATATATCGCGCATCTCAAATACTTTCGAGCCAATATAGTTGACGAGTGCGTAGCCAAGCCACCCAGCTATCTGTAAAACCCAAAAAAATCGTTGTCGATTATCGACCAGTGCTTGCCATTTCAAAAGCTTATTAAACTCCTCGTAGTACACTTCGATTATATCCCAGTGCTCATGAATGAATCACTGTAAATGGTCCTAGTTTTTTTTCATTCCAGCGCAAATAAAAAAAGGCACCGAAGTGCCTTTTTTAACGCTTAATACTTTACGCGAGTTTATCCGACGCCACTTTATATTTAGGGTCTTCTATCACGTTAACTTCTACAAGATCTTTGGCCTTTTCCAAAAGGTCACGACAATCTTGGCTAAGGTGACGTAAGTGCAGTTTTTTTCCTGCTTTTGTGTATCGCTCAGCTAAGTTGTCAATAGCCTCTATCGCACTGTGATCCGCCACTCTGCTGTGCTTAAACTCGATAATGACATCACTAGGGTCGTTGTTTACATCAAACAAGTCAGCAAAGTTTTTCACTGAGCCAAAAAATAGTGGTCCATGAAGCTCATACACTTTTGAACCTTCATCATCGATATAGTTGTTTGTATAAATATGCTTAGCATGCTCCCATGCAAATACTAGTGCAGACACAATCACACCAACACATACAGCAATCGCAAGGTCACTGATAACCGTAACCCCTGATACTAATACAATTACAAATGCATCTGTTTTGGGTACACGCTTCATTAGTCTAAAGCTTGACCACTCAAATGTGCCTAATACAACCATAAACATAACACCAACCAAAGCTGCCAGCGGGATCATTTCAATTAAGCTTGCGGCAAATAAGATAAAACCGAGCAGCAATACCGCAGCAGTAATACCTGACAATCGGCTACGACCTCCAGAGTTTATGTTGATCATTGACTGGCCTATCATTGCACACCCACCCATAGCGCCAAATACGCCACAGGTCACGTTTGCAGCACCTTGACCGATACACTCACGATTACTATTACCACGAGTTTCGGTGATCTCATCAATTAAAGTTAGGGTAAGTAGAGACTCAATCAGTCCTATTGCAGCAAGCACAAGCGCATAAGGAAAAATGATAGTGAAGGTTTCCCAATTAAATGGTACAACCGGGATATGGAATTGTGGGAAACCACCAGCAATTGTTGCATTCGCGTCGCCCGACATATCTTTTAGATAATCCAATACCGTACGCGTATCTAAATCTAATCCTATAACTAAACCTGTAACCACTAAAATAGCCGCCAATGACGATGGTATCGCGGTAGTCACTTTGGGGAGGAAATGAATGATAAACATGGTCAGCGCAACTAAAGCTAACATGATATACATAGGAGTGCCTTGCATCCACTCAAGAGAGCCTTGACCATCTGATACTTTAAACTGGCCTAATTGCGCAAGAAAAATAACAATAGCTAAACCGTTCACAAAGCCTAGCATTACGGGGTGCGGAACCATGCGGATAAACTTACCAAGCTTAAACACCCCCGCTAAAACTTGCAGTATCCCCATCAACAGCACAGTCGCAAACAGGTACTCTACTCCGTGCTCAATAACTAAGCTAACCATCACCACGGCAAGTGCACCGGTAGCACCAGATATCATGCCTGGTCGTCCGCCGAAAATTGACGTAATTAAACCAACAATAAACGCAGCATATAAGCCGACTAAAGGATCTACTTGCGCTACAAACGCAAATGCAACCGCTTCTGGTACCAAGGCAAGAGCCACGGTCAAACCAGATAAGATGTCATTCTTAGCAGAGCTTGGCGCCTTGCTGATTAAATTAAACATTCACATCCTCTTGTTTTTACAACATACAGAAAAGCGCTGGATTTTAACAAAACACAGCGCTTTAAACAAATTAGATGTCAATATTATAGACTAAGGTGACTAGGGTCTGTTTATCTTTGCTGTTCACTTTTGCAGCTGCGAGTTGGGTGTTTATACAAGGCAGAGCCTGCGTAGCGTAGTTATTCTACGTGAGTCCGGCGATAACGCCGTAGAAATGACCAACTCGCGCTGCCCTGCGGGTTCATTTGAGCGCGCTTTGCTCTTTGTTGCTCTCCTTTCACTTAGATTACTAAGCTTCAAGTCGAGCGCCGCGATCAAAACACGCTCAAAGTGAACAAATTTCGAACTCGAAAGATAAACAGACCCTAGTACGGTCGTATTGTTTTTACAAAGGTAGTGCCGTCGTTCTTTTCACGCAGGTCATAGTCACGTTAGAGTGTACCTCTTGAACATACTCTAGGTTGAGTAAGTTGTCTCTGACAAACAGCTCATAACCTTCGATACCTCTAGAGATAATGCGTAACATAAAGTCCATTGTTCCAGCCATCGTGTAACATTCAGTGACTTCGTCATAACTCATTATCAGCTTCTCAAATTCTGCCAAGTTATTTCGACCGTGGTTTGACAAACGAACATGCGCATAGACCAACATATCAAAACCCAGTTGCTTTTCATCTAACAAAGCAACTTTGCCTTTAATATAACCGTCTTGTTCTAGTTTAGCGATACGACGCCAGCACGGTGATTGAGATAGCCCAACTTTGTCAGCTATTTCCGCAGTAGAAAGGCTTGCGTCTTGTTGTAATAGTGCCAATATTTGGCGATCAACCTGATTTAATGACATTGTTTTTTCTTTAAATTTTAGTCAGTGGAAAAAATTATACATGCAGACAACACATTTGTCCGCCCCTTTAGTTAACCAAATCGTCCACTCACAAATGGGTTATTTTGTTTTTCGTAACCAATTGTGGTGTTTTCACCATGCCCTGATAGCACCACCGTATCATCAGGAAGGGAAAATAGTTGCTCAAGTATAGACTGCTTCAGTTGCGACGCATCCCCTTTTGGAAAGTCTGTACGCCCAACCGAGCCTCTAAATAAGACATCACCCACTAAGACTTGCGATGATGCCTTATGGTAAAACACCACATGTCCAGGAGTGTGTCCAGGACAATGCAAAATATCTAACACCATATCCCCAAGATTAATTTGCTCTTTATCATCAAGCCAACGGTCTGGATAAAATGGCATTTTTGGTGCAAAGCCAAACATTTGTGACTGCATTGGCAAAGCATCAAACCAAAATTTTTCATCTTTATGTGGCCCAATGATATCTATGCCTAAGGCGCTTTTCAGCTCATCCGCAGCGCCCACATGGTCTAGGTGGCCATGTGTCAATAAGATAAATTCAATATTTAAATCTCGTTGCTTGATTTGCGCCAGTAACTTATCCGTATCACCACCTGGGTCGATAATTGCACTTTTTCCGCTGCTCTGACAGGTTATAAACCGCGCATTTTGCATAAACGGTGTTACTGGAACGGTAATGACTTGCACTCTACTTCTCCTTAAACAACATGAGGATCGGATATTTTAAATATGCCTGATCATAATATGGTGTTTGCGCATACAGCCATTCCATACGAGCACTTGGGTTATTTGCAAACGCTTTATCTTCGCGTATTTTACGATCAAACTCTAAGGCCATTGCCGGATTATCTTTTAACATAGAACGAGCAAATGGCTCCAGTGCATAATTTTCAACATACTCAGTTCGCTGAAAAATAGTGTTAAATTCCCCCCAGCTAAACAAAGAATCAGGGGCCTTCGGGTGTAATAAGTGAGTTGCTAATTCGCCATGTGCTTGCTGAGTTGACACAGCGTACCACCCAGTTAAATCTAATTGTCCTATCACATCATAACTAAAGGAGGCATCGACTCTAAAACGCCCTTCAAAAGGCTGCTGTGCAAAGTTGTATTGCTCAACCGAAGCCCTCTTTAAAGTACCTTGAATCTGCGGCTGTACGTTAAGTTGCTGGACCTCTATCCCATGTAATCGTAGTTTTTCGGCTACATCTGGGTAAGCAGGAGGAATGTAAAAAAATTGTGGAACATCAACTTTCAGAGCGACATCTTTTTGCCAGAAGATCGGCAACGCATCATACTGTATTGCTTCACCTAAATATTTTGCTTCAGCTTGTCCAGAAATCGCACTATCAAAGTGTTTATAGGCAACGCCTTTGAAGCTAATAAAGTCTGGTTTTTTAGCGTAATCTCTCTTTAGCACCAGTTGCTGAGGTACTTGTTCTTGCTCATAAGCAACCGCTTCGTCAAGCTCTGTATGATGCTCGGACAGCGCAGATATTAAACCGTCGTATAAAACGTAGGTACCCAAGACACGCTGCTTATAAGGCTTTAACGAGTGATTTTCTACCAAAATAGTCGGCACCCCAGCCAAGTCACCCCACCCGTTAGAAAACCTTGGACTTGCAACCCAGCCCGCTATGCCTTTTTTAAAATCTCTTTTATCCATGGCAAACACTAACGGTCCAGGAATATGGCCCTGACTTAGCAGCTTATCATCTATAACTGGCTTAATTTTAGTCTCTAGCACACGTGCAATTGATGGCGACTCACTGGCAAATTCTGGAGTAAAGCCATACGTAATATCATATTGATAATCTGCACCATCAGTAACGTGTACATCTAAGTAGAGTTGAGGTTCGTACTCATCAATCACTTTTAACACCGCTCTGACTTCTGGTGTATCCAGCTTGGTATAATCTCGATTCAAGTTAAGGTTGTTAGCATTGGTTCTAAAGCCCATCTCTCTGGGGCCACGCTGATTGATCCGATTATATTGACTACGTCTTTCATGACCATCAACATTAAGAATAGGAATAAACAAAATGTTAGCTTTGCTAAGCAAGTCCCGACGTTTACCCAATGCAATATCTCTGAGCATCATAAAAGCCGCATCTTTACCGTCAATTTCTCCTGCATGAATACCAGCTTGAATAAGTAAAGTTGGCTTATTATTATTTTTTAGCATAGAGGCAGAAAACTGACTTTGCTCAGAAGCAACAAGCATTTTAATCGCTCTGCCCGACTTACTGTAGCCAATATCAAATGCCTTAAATTGAGTCGGGTTGGCCGCAACTAAACGCTCTACAAACGCCATTGTTTGCTGATAATCTGGGGAATCTACTCCTTCACTCAACTCAAAATAAGTTGTCAGTGGGCCCTTAGTTTGCATCAACTGTTCACTTTTTCCTTGCCAAGGAATTAACGGAGGTAAATGCCCGTTTAATGACAAGCCTGCAGTTAACATAATCATGCTTGCGATCATTTTTCATTCTCAATTTTCAGCCTAGATAGCACAATTATATCAATATTTTAGTTTACATCTTACAATGTGCGGTGATTCAACAAAAATATGCAGCTAATAACATTAGGCTACTAATAAACAGGACAATACACAGTCAAAGAAGGCTTTTATGACAAAATCAATTCTTATTACAGGATGCTCAACAGGTATTGGATACTATTGTGCCCATGCTCTTAAAAGCGCAGGGTTCAATGTTATAGCATCTTGTCGAAAAGTGTCTGACGTAGGCCGACTCAGAAGTGAAGGCTTACAGTGCATTCAAATCGATTTGAGTGATGAAGTAAGCATTTTACAGGGGTTCAATGAAGCGTTGGCGTTGTGCGATGGAAAACTTGATGCTCTTTTTAACAATGGTGCTTATGGCCAGCCGGGCGCAGTAGAAGACCTCCCAACCGCAGCGTTGCGTCAGCAGTTTGAAGTTAATTTGTTCTCTTGGCATACGCTCACAACCCTTGCCATAAAGCATATGCGTCAACATGGCAGTGGCCGCATCATACATAACTCATCGGTACTTGGACTTGTCGCTCTGCCCTTTCGCGGCGCATACAACGCAAGTAAGTTTGCATTAGAAGGCTTAACTGACACAATGCGTATGGAGCTAAAAGACACCGACATTCAAATTAGTCTAATCGAACCGGGTCCAATCGCCTCTAAGTTTAGAGAAAACGCCAAACGAGCATTTGTTGATAATATTGATATTCAATCAAGTCCCTATGAACAAGATTACATTGCTCAACTAAACAGATTAGAGGCGCAAACAGCACCTCAACCGTTTACGCTCGGGCCAGAAGCTGTATATAAAAAGCTCTACCTTGCTTTAACAGCTAAAAAAGCGAAACCACGTTATTACGTCACTTTCCCGACTTATTTTATGGGATATCTAAAGCGACTTCTAAGTACTCGGTGGTTAGATAAGCTCCTGATAAATAGCCGTTGAATACATAGCTATAGCAATCATGAGATCAAAAAAAGGAGCCTTAGGCTCCTTTTTTGGGGATAAGCTTTAATGCTTATTAAGCAGCTAGACCATCTTTTGCTTTAGCAACTAATGCTGCGAAAGCTACTTGGTCGTATACTGCGATATCAGCTAGGATCTTACGATCGATTTCAACAGATGATTTTTTAAGACCATCGATGAAACGGCTGTAAGAAAGGCCGTTCTGACGTGCTGCAGCATTGATACGTGCAATCCATAATTGACGGAAAGTACGTTTCTTAGCGCGACGGTCACGGTATGCGTATTGACCTGCTTTAGTTACTGCTTGGAAAGCTACGCGGTAAACACGTGAACGTGCTCCATAGTAACCTTTAGCTTGCTTTAATACTTTTTTGTGACGTGCACGTGCGATAACACCGCGTTTAACTCTTGCCATTTCTGATATCCCCTATTAAGCAAATGGTAACATACGGTCGATAAGACCAATGTCGTTTTTGTGAACCATAGACTTAGCACGTAAGTGAAGTTTACGCTTAGAAGACTTTTTAGTCAGAATGTGACGTAAGTGCGACTGTTTACGCTTATAACCGCCTGAAGCAGTCTTTTTGAAACGCTTAGCTGCGCCTCTGTGTGATTTTAGCTTATAAGCCATTGCAATAACTCCAAATGTATTGCTTTAAACAATGTAAGTAGGCGGATGTTTCCATCACTTTGAAGGCCTAACTCACAACCAAATCCGGTGAAGGTACTACCCTTTCTTTAAAACCGGTTAATACAGGTGGCCAGCAAAGACACTTTAAACCTGTATTAAATTCGCGCGCATTATGCCGTGTTTATTACTTTTTAGCAATAGGTGACATCATCATCACCATCTGACGCCCTTCAACACGATTAGGGAAAGACTCAACAACTGCTAATTCTTCTAAGTCAGCTTTTACACGGTTAAGCAATTCAATACCAATTTCTTGGTGAGCCATTTCACGACCACGGAAACGAATAGTGATTTTAGCTTTGTCGCCCGCTTCTAAGAACTTTCTTAGGCTGCGTAGCTTAACTTGGTAGTCACCTTCATCAGTACCAGGACGGAACTTGATCTCTTTAATTTGGATCTGCTTTTGCTTTTTCTTTTGTTCTTTTTGTAATTTTGCTTTTTCAAAAAGGAACTTACCGTAGTCCATCACCTTACAGACAGGTGGTTCAGCGTTAGGACTAATCTCTACTAGATCCACTCCGGCTTCATCAGCAATCGCTTGAGCTTCTTTCAACGACATAATGGCCGCTTCCTGACCTTCTACGCCAGATAAGCGAACTTCTTTCGCAGTTATTTCTTCATTGATACGATTTTTTTGAGCTGTAGTTTGCCCTTTTTTTCCGCCTCTAATGGTACGTTCCTCCAAGAAAATCAAAATTGTTGCGTGTAGCAATCATAATTTTTATGCCACACGCAGGTTTATTATTGTCGATGCTTAATTTCTTCACTGACTTTAGCGATAAAATCTTCGACAGAGAACTTGCCAAGGTCTTCACCTTTGCGCGTTCTCACTGCTACTTCTTGTTGTTCAACTTCTTTATCACCAACAACAAGTAAGTAAGGTATACGTTTTAAAGTATGCTCCCGAATTTTAAAGCCAATCTTCTCATTTCTCAAGTCAGCACAGGCTCTAATTCCAAGTTTATTTAACTTTTGTACAATTTCATGCACGTAATCGGCTTGTTTGTCGGTGATATTCATGATCACCACCTGTTTTGGTGCCAACCAAGTTGGGAATAGACCAGCATATTCTTCGGTAAGTATACCGATAAAACGTTCAATTGAACCTAAAATTGCACGGTGGATCATTACCGGCGTCTTACGCTCGTTATTTTCTGCGACGTAAGTTGCACCTAAACGACCTGGCAATGCAAAATCTAGCTGTACTGTACCACACTGCCAAGCACGCTCTAAGCAATCATATAAAGTAAATTCAATTTTAGGGCCGTAGAAGGCACCTTCACCCGGTAAATATTCAAACTCAATGTTGTTGGCTTTCAGTGCTTCGGCTAGCGCCAGCTCAGCCTTATCCCACATTTCATCTTCACCGATGCGCTTTTCAGGGCGAGTAGAAAGTTTAACAACAATCTTTTCGAAGCCAAATGTCTCGTATGTATCGTAAACCATCTTGATACACGATGAAACCTCGTCCATGATCTGCTCTTCTGTACAGAACACGTGTGCATCATCTTGCGTAAAGCCACGCACACGCATCAAACCATGTAAAGCACCTGAAGGTTCATTTCGATGACAGCAACCAAACTCAGCCATACGCAATGGTAAATCACGGTAAGATTTCAGACCTTGATTAAAGATTTGTACGTGACCTGGGCAGTTCATTGGCTTAATTGCATATTCACGCTTTTCTGACTCAGTGGTGAACATCGCATCGGCATATTTGTCCCAGTGGCCAGACTTTTCCCAAAGTGCACGGTCCATCATCATTGGACCCTTTACTTCTTCGTAGCTATATTCGCGTAATTTTTCACGAACAAAATCTTCTAGTTCTCGGTAGATGCTCCAACCATCGTTGTGCCAAAACACCATGCCCGGCGCTTCTTCTTGCCAATGCCAAAGATCAAGTGCTTTACCAATCTTACGGTGGTCGCGTTTTTCAGCTTCTTCAAGACGTTTTAAGTAAGCCTTAAGCTGTTTCTTATCTGCCCATGCTGTACCATAGATACGCTGTAACATCTTGTTTTCTGAGTTACCACGCCAGTAGGCGCCCGCCACTTTCATAATTTTGAAATGCTGACAGAACTTCATGTTCGGCACATGTGGACCACGACACATATCGATATATTCTTCGTGATGATATAAGCCAGGTTTATCATCTTTAGCGATATTCTCGTCTAGAATCTCGATTTTATAGGTTTCGCCACGTGCTTCGAACGCGTCACGAGCCTCTTGCCAAGAAACGGTTTTCTTAACAACATCGTAGTTCGTCTTTGCAAGTTCTAGCATGCGCTTTTCGATGGCATCTAGGTCTTCTTGCGTTAAAGAATGCTCAAGGTCAACATCATAATAAAAGCCGTTGTCGATAGTTGGACCAATTGCCATTTTAACATCAGGAAACAACTGCTTAATTGCATGACCGATTAAGTGAGCACAAGAGTGGCGGATGATCTCTAAACCATCGTCATCTTTTGCAGTGATGATTTCTAAGTTCGCATCTTCTGTGATGATGTCACATGCATCAACACGTACACCATTTACACGGCCCGCAATGGTTGCTTTTGCAAGACCAGGACCGATATCTTGAGCTACTTGTAAAGTTGAAACTGGGTTTTCAAAGACACGCTGACTACCGTCAGGAAGCGTAATAATTGGCATGATAAATCCTATTTACAGTGGTGACACCTACGACGCATCACATGTACAAAAATAATTAAAATAATAATGAATGCCCAACAACGCTTTTACGAATAAGCATTGGCGCCGGCAGCGATTTAGCATACCGTGTGCTTGGGGACTTCCAAACCGAACAGTATTTTGACTGCGCACGTGACGAAATTCAAGGGAAAGACTAAAATTGATACATAAATTCTTTAATTTATACACCTTAATGCTTTATGTAAGGTTAAAACATGACTAAACACACTCGCTATTGCTTTGCGTCTTTAAATTTACTCAACTTCGCAGCGCCCCCCTTTTCTTTTTATCAACTGAAGGAGCACTATAGCGAGCCACAATGGCAGTCTAAAACGCAATTTATTACCGGTCTAATAGAGCATATCGATCCTACGGTGATTGCCTTTCAGGAAGTATTTAGCATTGATGAGCTAAAGTGCCTGTGCAAGAATTTAGGGCTAGACTATTTTGCAACTGTTGATACCCCACAGGTTGACCCAATTTACCCGAATGTATTGTTCAATCCTGTTGTTGCCATCGCCTCTAAAGTGCCTTTTAAGCAAGTTTCGGCTTTAGTTCCTTGCCCCGAACTACTTGAGTATTTAAACAATCAGCAGCAATTTAGATTTAATCGCACCCCGGTAAAGTGCCAAATCGAGCTTGAAGGTATTGGGGATATTACCTGTTATGCTGTGCATTTAAAGTCGCAAAGAGTACTCTCAATGGCACATATGTTTGCGGAGCAAGCCCCAGATGACCCTTTATTGTCTATGCTTCAGCAAACAGTGGGCATGATGCAATCGCAGATATCTCGTTCATTAGAAGCTTCTATCATCTACTACGATGCCCTTAAAGCCCAGCGAGAGCAAAATAGTGCCACACTCGTTATGGGAGATTTCAACGATAACATTCATAACCCCGCATTATCGTTTATGACTCAGGCCTTTCCTGTTCAAATCAATGAGCACTCTCATTTTGATAGTGTTGGCCTGTTCGATAGCTTTAATTTTTCAGATAATGCGCACACTTTTGAAAGCAAACCGGCAACACATTATTATCAAGGCAGTGGAAACATTCTCGATTACATCCTTACCTCAGAGCATTTTAATCCAAACAAAAACGCGCCTTTGGTCAAATCAGTTTTTTATCGCAATTTCGATGCACATTTAGACCCACAAAGGGATGAAGAAGACATTCGTTACTCAGATCACAGTGCAATCGCCATTGAGATTCTGGTGTAAGCTTTTGCTTTGAGTGTCAGGTTGCTATAATTCGCCGATAACACAATAAACTGGAATTAAATAATGAGAACATGTGGTGTTGAGATCACCGGCAGCGACGTGCTGCTGTGCTTGCTTACCAAAGAAGATGACGTTTTTGATATAAGAGATGTACGTCAAACCCGCTTCACACTAGCAAATGTAGGTCAAGATACTGAACAAATGCGCAAGTTTCAGTTCGACTTTGCAAAATTAATGGCTGATTATCAAGTTGACTCTGTAGCTATTCGCCAGCGTGCTCCAAAGGGAAAGTTTGCCGGTAGCGCAACAGGTTTTAAAATGGAAGCTGCCATTCAGTTAATTGAAGGCTTGGATGTTCGACTTCTTTCTAGCACTGAAGTAAAAGAGCAGTTAAAACGCAATCCACTGCCGATTGACTTTGAAGACACAGGCTTAAAGAAGTATCAAGAGAATGCCTTTGTTAACGCTTACGTCTACATCATGAAAAAAACTTACCGACCAGACGAGTAAAATAAGCCAACAAGCAATCCGACTTAGGTCGGATTTTTTGTGTAGTAATGATCAACCGCAAATGAATAGCACACTTTAACCAAAAATAGCCCAGCAACAAATTGATACCACCATGGTAAGCCTAAACTTGCAATCATAATTACCCCACCCAAAACCACCAGCAAAGCGATCGCCTTCTGCCAAGGATTACGAAACAACAAGTTCAAAAAACAGGCACAGATAATCACATAGGCCCATATATACAAGGCTTGTAACAGGGGTTGCTCAAATAATACCGCCACAGCAAGCAAATGAATATGAATCGCTATAAATACCCAACGTGATTTCGCACTTTTAGCATAATAGTGATTTGTACCTCGGGTAAAATTGGCTGCAGCCCCTGCAACAATATCTATGATGATCAACTCGCCCAAGGCGTATTGCCACCAAGCATATGAGTACTCTGGCGCTTGGTAATGCATCAAGGAAAAAATAACGATTGAGCCTAAGAGTGTAAAAGTCGCTATACTATATAGCGCTGATTTACTCTGTTGCTCTCCAAGTACATCATGTAGAGACTTTGGTATTTCCATATACGATTCTCCGTTGGCTTATGAGTGATTAATCAAATACTAGCAGAGCTTAGTATTTTTCCAATTCATATAGCCTATCAGTGAGCATTTCAAAATGTTGCTCTAGATGCGCTTTTGCGTCTTCAAGCGCCTGATTATAAATTTGCTTACCTATTTGCTCGATAAAAAAATCAACCATAAAGGCTGCATCAAACTGTGCTAACTCAAGTCCGAGGTTATCGGCACAATACGCTTGAGCTTGCACAATCAGCTCATCATGCTGCTGTGGAGTTAGCTTAATTTTAAGACTCATGTTTTGCTTCTAGTTGGTACAATTTATCTGACATAGCTTTCAAATCAACATCCTCTATGAAGCTATCACTCAAGCATAAAATGGCATTTAAATTATTGGTAAGCTTATCTTTTTGTAAATCACCTGGTTTAAGCGCAGTTTGCAATAAATGTAATGCCATATCTGCGAGTAACAAACGTTGCTTCTGCGGCCAATCAGCATCACTTTCACTCGCTGGGTGTTTAAGTACCGCTTGCTCCACATCATCATGAATACTCCAACTTAGGGTTAAAATGTCTTGTCTTTGTTGCTTGTCCATTTCCTTGCTCACCTATTGTTCATATGACGAATACTGTGAATAAAAATGTTATTCTGTGCAATAGCAAATAATTCAACTCATTTAAGCAATTAGTTATTTGTGATTAAGCACAATCTCCTTAGGGTTTTTTGGATAATAATGGGCCTTTTGTTGCTCACACAAGTTGAACTCTCGAGTGTTCTTATATGGCAACTTCATAAACCCAGCTACACCAACATCTTCAATGCTCATAGCATATTGCATAATGCGGTTCAGCAACTCTTTAAACTGCGCCTCTTTGCTTGCATCCAGAAGACGGTAGTAGTGGTGTATTTTCAAACGGTTTTCAAGCGACTCAAAAATAATACAGCCAGTATGATGAATTTGGTTGAGCTCAAAAACACACTTAATGATGCTCTTTGGCAACTGTAACTGCTCATCTGGGTCTTTGCCATCCTCAAAATAGCTATGTGGCCGAGTCAATTCGTTGCTCGATACGTCAACAACTGAAAAACATAGTTCAGGTAGTTTCTCAAAAATAAACGCGCCGGTTTCATCTCTTTCTAGTTGAATAGTTTGTCGTGCGTCGAATAAACAGCATTTAAATAGGCCTTTTTGAGAGATCCCCTGGGCCAACATAACAGTCGCATTGATGGCATCAATTAGCGCAGTTTGCAATTGACTGTCATGCAGGATCAAACTCGATTCGATGTACAAAGAGTGTTCTTTCCAATGGAAGCTTAGCCCACCTACAACAGGGTATTTTGCCAGTCGGCTAATCGATGCTAAAAAGGCTTTTTCGACATCACCCGTATCAAATAAAAATTCTTTATAATATCTATCAAGTTGCGCATCGTTTACGTCATGAAGTTGCTGATTGTGATCCGCTCTGCGCAAAAACTCTTTTCGAGAACTGTATACAACAGTATCTGGCTGCTCGTCGGTGTTGCTCACCCAAAAAGGAATGTTTGCCTTGCTCTCTTTACGTGGCAGACGAGGTATATATGCACGCGCTATCGCTGGCATATTACGCATAAAGTAATCGCCCGCTTGGTCTCGTGTTTGTTTGTCTTTACTCAACATGGCGTCGATCACAGAGGCAAATTCTTTCGGTAAACCTAGACTCTTCGCAGGAATAACATGTGAGCCAAAGCGGCAAGACTGGGCACTCGCCAGCGCGTAAATAGTTGACGCAACGCCTTGCTCATCAAATCGAGGCGACGATTGCGCACCAGACATTTGTTCATCACCAATAAAATACACATCACCCATTCTGGCGTTGGTACTGGATATGTCAGAAGACATAAGATCCATGATATTACTTGCTACAGGCTCGCCATGCTCATCAATTTGAGCATAAACTGAACTTCCCCAGTCTACCAGCGAAAAATTCTTGGTTTTTTCATCCCAGACAATATTCGATGGTTTAATATCACCATGTACAATGGGTTGAGGAGACATACCATTTCTGTGCGCCCGTAAGTCTCGCAATACGTTACGAAGCTTAAGTGCTAAAGCAACTAACTCATCAGGATAAAAGCGACCTCGCTTTAGAGAGATTTTTTCTAAATCTTCCCCAGGCGCTCGCGCCATCATTAAGATCCCTTGCTTTTTAACTCGTTCAAAAGCAAAAAATTTAGGCACCATTGGGTTGCGGATCTGCGATAGCATATAAGCTTCGTCTTCTAACCTATCACGAATGGCTTGAGACAAAGTAATACGAGAAAATTTAAATACCCATTGCTGTGCATCTGGGCTGACTCCCGCAAAAACGAAACCAAACGCCCCCGAGCCAATAATCTCTACATCGGTATAGCCAAGCATTGAAAGCTGCTTTTTACAAATATTAAGCCACTGGCGATGTTTTTTAGCGTCATGATGCGACAACAAATAAATTGATTGTTGCTCATTAATGTAGAAATTATGGATGGATTTAGCGCTTTGCTTAATGGAAGCCTGGTTTTTCATTCTTTTTGTCGCTAACGAAAAAGGCCGAATAATTCGGCCTTTTTATAGTTTTGTGCTTAAGCGTTCTCTATTTTTGCCCAAGAATCTCTCAAACCTACCGTTTGGTTAAATACCAACTCGCTAGCTTTGTTATCTCTACAATAATAGCCCATACGCTCAAACTGGAAGCCCTGCTCAGCACCCGCTTGTGCAAGTGATGGCTCTAGTTTTGCCGATTCAATGACCACTAGAGACTCTGAGTTGAGCGTTTGCGTAAAATCTTCAGCAGCAGCTGGATTTGGTACGTTAAACAGACGGTCGTACTGGCGAACTTGTGCTTCAACACAGTGTGTCGCGCTCACCCAATGAATAACGCCTTTCACTTTACGGCCATCGCTTGGATTTTTACCTAGTGTCTCTTCATCATACGAGCAGTAGATAGTTGTGATATTTCCATCTGCATCTTCATCAAAACGTTCAGCTTTAATAACATAGGCATTACGCAAGCGCACTTCTTTACCTAATACTAACCGTTTGAACTTCTTGTTTGCTTCAACGCGGAAGTCTTCACGCTCAATGTATAGCTCTTTAGTAAATGGCAGCTCGCGCGTACCCATCGATTCATCCGTTGGGTGATTTGGTGCGACAAGCTTCTCTACTTTCCCTTCATCAAAGTTTTCAATCACAACTTTTAGTGGGTCAAGTACTGCCATTGCGCGTGGTGCGCTTTCATTTAAATCATCACGGATACACGCTTCTAACATGCCCATTTCAACCATGTTATCTTGCTTTGTAATACCGATACGCTTACAGAATTCTCGAATTGACGCTGGCGTATAACCACGACGACGTAAACCAGCAATCGTAGGCATACGTGGGTCATCCCACCCTTCTACGTAACCATTAACAACCAAATCGTTAAGCTTACGCTTCGACATCACCGTATATTCTAAGTTAAGACGCGAAAACTCAATCTGTTGTGGATGACACTCGATACTAATATTATCTAACACCCAATCATATAAACGACGGTTGTCTTGGAACTCAAGCGTACACAGTGAGTGTGTGATACCTTCAAGCGCATCTGAAATACAGTGGGTAAAATCGTACATTGGATAAATACACCACTTGTCACCCGTTTGGTGATGATGCGCAAAACGAATACGATAAATGATCGGATCACGCAACACCATAAATGAACTAGCCATATCTATCTTGGCACGTAATACGCACTCACCTTCTTTAAACTCACCATTTCGCATTTTTGCAAATAGCGCTAAGTTCTCTTGCGCGGGTGTGTCTCTGTAAGGGCTATTTTTACCAGGTTCAGTCAATGTACCACGGTATTCGCGAGCCTGCTCTGGTGATAAGAAACAAACGTAGGCTAAACCCTTTTCAATTAACTCAACCGCATAATCGTGCAATTTATCAAAGTAGTTTGACGAGTAACAAATTTCACCGTCCCATTTGAAACCTAGCCAATTTACGTCTTCTTGGATTGATTTAACGTAATTGATATCTTCTTTTTCTGGGTTTGTATCATCAAAACGTAAATTACAAAGACCTTGGTAATCTTGTGCAATACCAAAATTTAGGCAGATTGATTTAGCATGGCCGATGTGTAAAAAACCATTTGGCTCAGGTGGAAAACGTGTATGCGTTTGCTGGTGCTTACCGCTAGCCAAATCAGCATCGATAATTGTTCTAATAAAATTTGTTGGGCGATTTTCTGTTTCCGCCATGGGCATGCATTCCTCTGAAATTAGCACTGAATAACTTCGGCATTATTACAAAATCCAGCTAGAACTTACAGCAAATCCTGCTCTACGAAGAATAATTCTTTAATTGCGACCAATATAAGGTGACTCACTTTAAAATTTCATGACACTTTTTGTTCTATCGCAATAAAAAAGCAACAAAACCGTTGTATAGTTGCGCACATAAAGTGATGTAATCCAAGGACAACAATATATGGCTTCTATGACACTCAATCGCGTGTACATTCCAACTAACGCGCGAAACAATCAGTATATCCTCGCAGAATTTAAACCAACTGAGCAGTTTTATGCTTGCTTTGATAACCTGCAAAGCTGTTACGAGCGCTTGTCTCGTCAGTTATTTGCACTATGTGACGAGTATGAACTTCACAATGTTCATATGATAGCTAATGATAAGCTGCCTATCGTACGTTTTCATGAGGAATCATACTGCTTACAAACCCCCAAGCAAATGCTGTTCTTTTACAATCCTAAATATCATGAAGCCCACAAATCATACTGGGATGAAGATGTTAAGGCACGTAAGATCTCATTACTATTTTTAGCCACAGGTAGTGATATTCGCGCTAACGCGGCAAACTTTCACTCTAAAGTTAAGCGCACGCTAGACGCACTACTTGAAACCAATAAAAATATTGCTGCCGATGACTTAAGAGTCAGAGATCATCAACACCTCACTTACGATATTTTTGCTAAAGCAAAAGGTAACAAAGAAAGCTACGGCTACAAATTAAGAAGTTTGTACCCTCGATATCAAGCTAGAAATTGCCAACTACCTGAAACACACTCGGAAATGACTTACGCTACCTTCAGTTTACCTGTGACTCGCGCTCTTAAAACAGAGTATCAGCACCTCATAAAACAAGGTGACTACAGCCTATTTTATCGAGCAATTGAAGATGCTTTTTTGTCTAGCTGTGCAGACAAACAGCTGTCGCTATGTGCGTTTGTTGCCGATGGTCGCTTGCCATTGGTCAGAAACAGCCAAATTGACAAAAACAGTGCCAATAGCGAACTGCAAAAACTAAGCTTCGATACTGAGAGTGATAAAGTGCAAACAGCGTCGATTTGGGAAAGTAACAAACTAGTGGATACCATGAATTTTGTTATCGTTGCACATGCATCAAACAAAAAAGACATGGGTTACGGACGTTTTATGAATAGCGTAGAGAGCGCTATTTATGCTTTTACTGATAAGTTACATATTAATCCGGAGAAACAAGACGTTAATGTTAGGTTTTTCCAACATATAAGTTACCAGTACTAACTTCAATAAGGTGTCAATCTTCTATTTCAGCAATCTGGATTGGCACCTTAATGTTAACTTCCATTCCCTCGCCAGGCTTAGAAAAGCAACGGATCTCGCCTTTTAAAAGCTGCGTCACTAAGTTGTAAACAATGTGCATCCCTAATCCACACCCCCCTTGGCTGCGCTTTGATGTAACAAATGGGTCGAAAATAGTCTTCAGCATTTCACCAGACATACCCACACCGTTATCTTGATAGTTGACGTACCAAAACTGCTCATCGTGCCGCAACGCAACAATCACAATACCCGAAGCTTGATTTTCAAAGCCATGGATAACAGAGTTATTAAGTAGGTTAGTTAATATTTGATAAATTGCGCCAGCATAGGTGGTCAGTTCAAAATCTTCACCACCCACAATTTGTAGGTCAATATTCTTGCCTTTAATTAACGGCTCCAGCGATGTGAAGATGTCTTTCACGTATGATTTCAAGTTGATTTTGCGGCAAACTTCACTGGATTGGTCAACGGCTACTTGTTTGAAATTGCCAATTAAGTTTTGCGCCCTGTCGAGATTTCTGAATATGAGCTGATAGCCCTGCGCTTGCTCTTCAAGTGACTTGTTTAAATCTTTTTGGCTTAGAGTTTTACTTTTTAATTTTTTCGCTACTTTTTGCATACTTTCTTCATTGTATGTCAAAGCGGTCAGTGCAACACCTAAAGGTGTATTGATCTCGTGTGCAATCCCTGCAACCAAACTGCCTAATGACGCCATTTTCTCGCTTTCTATCAATTCATCTTGAGTATGCTTGAGTTCCATCATGGCTTGCTCAAGCTTTTGATTTTTTTTATACAGTTCGTCAGTACGCATAGCGACCTTTATTTCAAGCTGCTCATTGAGCGTTTGTAATGCATTTTCATGTTCTTTGAGTTGCGCAATGTCTTTTAGCGCGCCCGCTATGCGTATTGCTTGCCCACCCTCATCTCTTTTTACCACTTTTCCTCTATCTAACACCCACGCCCAATTACCATCTAAGTCTTTTACACGAATGGCAATTTCATAACTTTGTGCATCTCCACTAATACATGTCTGAACTTTTTCTTTTAGATACATGCAGTCATTAGGGTGAACAAATCGTCCAATATCATCCAAAGTCATCCGGGTTTGTGTCATACCATAGTCGACACGTGGCGATACACTGTGGCGATAAATAGTACTTTGAGTGATGTGCCAATCCCACAGTTCGTCGCCACTGGCCCATAACGATAATTCGAGTCGCTGCTGTAAGTCTTGCATCTTTTTATTGGCACGAATGACCTGTTGATAGCGTTTTTGTCTAGCCCGCATAACCAACATTGCTATCAACAGAATAGTCAAAGCATAGAGTGCTTTTGAGTATAAATTCCACCACCACGGCGCACCAACACTAATAACAAACCGGTGGATTGGTGAACGAATATTAAAGCGATTTAGCGTGTACGCCTCAACTACATATTCGCCAGGTTCTAATCGCAACAAATTCACTTGCCTGACGCCAGAGGCAAGCTTTAACCACTTTTTACTCAAGCCAAGTACTCGATAATAAAACTGTTGTTGCTCTGAGCCATAGTCAAGGCTTGAATATTGCAACGACACGATATTTTCATCATGTGCGAGGTGCAGCTCGTGAGCCAGTTCAGGGGAAGTACGCAGGTGACCATCTGGGCTAGGCAATAAAGGTTTGCCTAACAACTCAATATGGCTGATAAGTAAAGCTTTTTCAGTTTTGTCTATATTCACTTTTTGTGGATAAAACTGATTAAACCCTTTAGCTCCTCCAACAAACACACGCCCATCAGGCGCTAACCATGCAGCATTATAATTAAACTCATTGTCTTGAATACCGTCAATTGGTGAGAAGTTATGGATTGTATAATTAGCAGTACTTACTTGGCTTAATCCACCACTGCTGCCCACCCACATATGGTCAAAGCCATCGTAAACGAGTGCCCAGATTGCAGTATTCGCCAAGCCGCTATCTTGGTTTATGGTACGCTCAACTTCAAATTCGCTGTTTACAATAGAGATACCTAGTTCGCTGGCAATCCATACTTTCTCATATTGATCTTGCTCGATCATAAACACGATATCTGAAATCAAGCCGTCTTGAGTGGTTATGTTACGAAGCCTGCCATCTTTAAACTGATATAAACCATTGCCAATAGAGCCAAACCACAATGAACCAGCTATACTCCTCATCGAAGAAACATGGCTAGGTGCTTGTATTGATGGATGAAAATATGGCTCCAAAGACTTCTTGTCAGCAACATACTTTAATAGCCCTGAGGTACGTGAGCTAATTAAAAGCTCTCCTTTAAACTTAAGCATGCTGTTAAACGTCAGCTCCGGGCCATTACCAAAATCAGGCCTAAGGTGATCTAACCGTGTGCTGACAAAATCATATTTTACGATACCGTTACCTCTTGTGGTTACCCATAGTTGCTCGTCTATAATCGCCACTTGAGTAATAAAGCTATTATCTAACAATTCTAATGATGGATATAGCTTGTACGCTGCCTCAAAGCCTTGACCGTCAAATATAAATAAGCCACTTGATGTACCAAACCAAAGGCGACTTTGTTTATCTATCGTAAAACTACGCACATCAGAACTAGATAATGGTGATTGGGGGTAATTATATTGACTAACGTGACCGAATGATTCGCTGAGTTGACTTAAAAAATGTAACCCTCGAGTCTCTGTACCAAGCCAAAGATCTTGGTTGGTATCCCGCATCACTGTAATTACGTTATTATCTAATAAACCATTGGCTTGCATGCTCCGCTTGTACCAGTGATTTATCAACTGCCCTTGCCTATCTAAAAGATACAAACCGTTGTTGGTTGCGACTAATACTTCATCAGCATTGACCACAGCATTATGTAACGTAATATTGGTATCACTGGTGAAGTTTCTAGACCACAGTACACGCTCATATAGGGTGTCATAATTAACTAATTGCTGCATTTTGCTAATAAGCACGATGCGTTGTACAGAGAAGCTCATTTTTTCATATTCGCCGCCAAGTAATAACACGGCTTCATCAGACTGCTTGACATACTTCATCAAACCTTGTTCGCTTATGTAGTAATAAGCATCACTACGCTCAATTACATTACGAATAAATCGGCCGGGCAATTTTATTTTGCTCGGTTGTAAAGATGTCTGATTCACTTGATAAACATGATTGTCTTCCAAAGACACAATGACATTCGGACCATTACAATCCAAAGAAATAACTCGGTCTGATTCAACCTCAGGGTATTGTTCAGATAAAAATGAAGTGAAGTGTCCATGCGTACTATGATAAACACTCAGGCCCGTACGTGTGCCTATCCAAACTTTATCAGCACTGATACATAAATCAGTCACAAAACCACCAGCAAGACTTTTATTATCTTGTTGTTTTGGCTTAAATTGCATGAATTCATGCCCGTCAAATCTATTCAAGCCAGCTTGAGTACCCACCCAAATATATCCATGTTGGTCTTGCGCCAATGCAGTTACGGTTACTTGGCTCAAGCCGCTGTTGTAATCATAGTGCCGCATTATTTGTGCAGTATCAGAAAACTGTGGAACCGCATAAGCTAGATTGACTACTAATGCAAAGTATAAACACCATTTAAATTGCATAGGCTACATAAGGCTGAGGACTTTAAATAAATATAGCAAAGAGTGCCAATGACAGTTTGTATTTTGAGCGAATTTTTGCTGTTATCAGTATAATTTAAAAATGAATACACTAGGGCGTGTTGATCTTTGAGGTATGATTTTTTCACATCAAAGGCTTTCAATACCAGAAATACGCTATGACACATAGTGATCTATGTTAGTAGCACATGACGCCGTAGTGGAAGCCTTTGGGCAACGTCATCCGGGTATTTTTCTACGTTATCGCCTGACTTACATAGAATAACTATGCAGCGCAGGCTCTGCCTTGCCAAAATCCCCGTATGACAGCTGCAAAAACACACAGCAAAGATCAACTCCCCTAATCAGTTTCTAGAGAGAACTCTTGTACCCTACCGTCATGGTGCAATAACTGATAACGTGAAAGCTTTGCATTTTCTAAGGTAATTAAACTAATCGCACTATCGGAGACCAAATATGGCTGTTTGTTGGCGTTACACTGCACAGGGTGTTTGTTCACTTCCATATGCCAGCGCTTAGTAAAGTAATTGAGGGGGCTCCACGGCGCATAAAATATTGAGTCTAATTTATCCAAGAAGCTTATTAGCTTTTTCGGAAACTCATTTTTGATACCTGAGGCAGTTAGCTGCCAGATCCGATTGTGATGTTTACCAAATCGGCTTTGCACTGAAAAACAAAATGAATAGTGTACATCCCCGGATAATATAATTGTTTCTTTTGGTGTATCTGGGCGTCTAAATATCTCCAGCAACTTACGTGCAGAGCCCTCATGTGCCATCCAGTTCTCAACATCCACCAGCAAAGGTTGACCACAAAAGTTAAAAATTGATTGAATAGCTTCTATTGACTTAACACCAAACACTGGCGCGGGAGACACTAAAATCACTTCTTTGTGATCCAACAAAGTGTCCTCTAACTCCATCAGCATTTCCCAATCTAATAAGCCGCTGGGCTCATTAAAGTTTTGCTCATTCCGCCAACGATGAGTACGGGTGTCCATCACCACCACTTTGGGTGTTGTTTCAAGACAATAATGCCAATTTGAAAAACGATTGAGTGCTTTATCCAGTGCCTTAAATTGCCAAACATCCACTTGCAAACTACGTTCAAACTCAGCACATAAACTACCGCTATGGTGCATAGCATCATTACCAAGCCCCTGAAACAACCAATAGCTGAGTAATCCGCTATTTATGATCCTACGACTACTATTATGGGCAGCAATAGCTTGCTCCCAACGAGCGGTAAGATTCCAGTCATCGGTCACGTCATGATCGTCAAACATCATCAACGTAGGAATATTCGCAAATAGCCGCTGCGCGTGAGGTAAATCCTTAACAAAATTATCAATTGCGTTTGATTGAGTTTCAAATGATTTAATAAATTTAGGATTTGTACCCTGATACACCATTTGCTCGCGATCAATTACCTGCCAGCACACTGCACTAAAATTAAGCAAGTAACAGGCTATAAACTCTTGAAAATAAATTAAGTGATTGCCGGCACTTAAGCTTGTAAAGTGCGCTTCGCCTCGTTTAAACCAATAGCTAAAACTGTATTTGGAACACTCTTGCCAAGGTGTTTTTGGCAAAAATTGGTGGCGATTAAACAATTGCAGTTGAATATCTTCTGGCAGCTGCGCAATATGAGCTTGCTCTTTATATAACCCCAATACCTCAATCAATTGTTCTATCGCTAACAACATAGGACCCGCCACATCATCTGCGTAGATTTGGTCCCCAGACATCAGCAATAAACTTGGCTCTAGCTCCCCTTCACTTTTACATTTTTCTAGCAATGCATCCGCGGCTACTAAGCTGTCACGACTAGCGTGATGCGGGTTTCGGCAAGAACCATGTAAAACCTGTTGTAATTGTTGCGGTATTACGCATTGAGCACTTGATTGTGATGGATATTTATAGTCTTTCAAATCAATCTCTTGACTGTCTGACAATAGATGATAGTTCAGTGCGGTATCGGCTGAAAATAGCCCTGAGACTGGTCGAACGAGCAAAAGATGAAAAAAGCAATGTGTTCCCAAACGGAAGGTTTTTTGCTCTGTTTTACAGTGATAGCCTTCTATCTCAATACAAAGACGACTGTGATAACTGGTAACCAGCTGCACACAAACTTGGCCCTGCTCCGCTCTGCGAAGCATTGGGCCAAGCAACAATTGAGGTAATGCGCTAGTTTGCTGCATCCGAGCGAGGGGCCAAGCTAAATAAGTTATAAAAATTATCAGTGGTCGCTGTTGCAAGCGCTTTGTAGCTTATGCCTTTTAAGTCAGCAATATAATAGGCTACGTCCTGAACGTAAGCAGGTTGATTTGTTTTTCCCCGATGAGGCACGGGCGCCAAATATGGTGAATCTGTTTCAATGAGTAACCTATCTAGAGGGATTTGTTTAACCACCTCTTTTAGTTCAACTGCGTTTTTGAACGTCACAATGCCAGAAATCGAAATGTAAAAGCCAAGGTCTAACGCTTGTTTTGCCATTGCCCAGTCTTCGGTGAAGCAATGCAATACGCCACCACAGTTTTGCGCATTATGTGATTTCATCAAATTAATGGTATCGGCCTTGGCATCACGAGTGTGAATAATGAGCGGTTTTTTTAATTCATTCGCTACGTCAATATGGCCCACAAAGCTGTCTTGCTGAACTTGATGCGTATCTTGTGAATAATAGTAATCCAATCCTGTTTCACCGATTGCAACGACCTTAGGATGGTTGGCCAGCTTGATCAGCCTCTCTTTGTCTAACACATCTTTTTGGTCCAGAGGATGTACGCCACACGATGCAGATACATCATCATACTGGCTAATCGCATCAAGCATACCTGGAAACTGGTCCAGCGTAACGCTGACACATAAAAAGTGCTCTACTTGTTTGGCTCGGGCTGCGGCTAATACTTCTGGTAACTGCTGGCCAAGCTTATCAAAATCAAGTCTATCTAAATGACAATGTGAATCTACAATCATAACTGCTCTTACATGGTGTAGGTGGGTTTATCAGAATTTAGGGCGGTACCTAATTGCTTAATAATTCGGTCGTTAACTTGATCTGGGTCTTCAACAAAACTCACCCCGGCCCCCGGTGGATTTGAGTTTTGCGCACCTTGTGGCGTTATCCAGACAACTTTACCAATAATTTGATGATCTTCAATCTCATCTGGCAAAGTGACGCGCAAAGTAACATTTTGCCCGAGTTCAAAACGCGCATTGCTTTTAACAAATAAACCGCCTTGCTTTAAGGTTGCCATGTAACAGCGATACAATTCATCTAAATCTTGTAGGTCTATTAGCAATTCTTGCACTGGATATCCTATTTGCTTGAACGTTTTAGAGTGTTAACCAACTTACTAAGCGCTAATGACTGATTCAAACCTAAAATTTGCTTACTGTCTGCCATAAACTGATTAAGTGCGTTTTGGGCCTCATTATATACTTGCAACGCAAGCCCATCTAACAAGCTAGCCTTGAGATATTGTTGAATAAACAGGCACAACACATCAACTAACTCTGGAGAATCATTAAGTATTCTCTGTACCGATTCGAAATTATGACTTGCTTTTACATCACATGCAAATTTATACAACATATCAATCTGTTCTAATTGATTATCTAAATACCACTGTTGAACTTTTAACGGTTGATCGATAAAACCAATGAGCCAAGGATAATTGATGTCGCTAGGTAACTGCTTTTTTATCCACTCGTTTGCTAAATTTCTATCGTTCACCACAACTTGTATCTTATTGCACCGACTCAAGATGGTTGCCGGCAACTGGCTAATGTCATCGCACGTCAACAATAAGTAGCGCCCGACATTCGGCTCTTCAAGCGTTTTCAGTAGAGCATTGGCAGCCGAGTGAGTCATTTTGTGTGCATTTACAATGATGGCAACCTTATTACCATTTTGCTGCGCAGAGTGATGAACAAAACTGGCTAACTCCCTTATTTCATCAACCGATATACTCTGGCCTTGTGGTGCTATCTTTATCAAATCAGGGTGGGTATTAGCTTTAAACAATGCACAGCTTTTACACTGACCACACGAAGTTAATAGTTCATGCTGCTCACACAACAAAGCTTCTGCCAGTTCAGTGGCAAGTACCTGTTTGCCAACGCCCACTAAGCCATGTAATAGCAGTGCATGATGAAATCGATGTTGCCGTTGACTCTGTGTCAGCTGTTGCCAAATAGCGTCATGCCAAGCAAACATTAGCTGCTAACCCGAAAATAAAACTGCTCAAGCGCAACTAAAATGTCTGCGTGAACTTTTTCTATCGGCTGATCTGCATTGATCACTACACAACATTCATCTTGTTGTGCCAACTGTAAATATCTTGCTCTAGTTCGCTCAAAAAAGCTTAATGTTTCTAACTCTATTCGGTCTAATTCACCACGCCCCTTCGCTCGTTCTAACCCTATTGCAGGAGGGATATCTAAGTAAAGAGTCAGATCAGGTCTAAGTCCATGCAGCACTATTTTCGATAACGCATTAAGTGTATCAGGTGCCAAACCTCTGCCACCACCTTGATATGCTTGTGAAGACATGTCGTGTCTATCACCGAGCACCCATTTACCCTGTTTTAGCGCTGGTCGAATAACGTTATGTAATAATTGTGCTCTTGCTGCATACATTAGCAATAGTTCAGTTTCACTAGCGACACGCTCTTCATGTTGCTGTTTGATTAAATTGCGTAACTGCTCGGCCAATGGCGTACCACCTGGCTCTCTGGTTTGTACAAAGTCAATGTGGTGCTGTTGCAAAAACTGCTTGCATATCGCCATCGCAGTCGACTTTCCGGCACCTTCTAAGCCTTCAATTACAATAAATTTAGCTGTCATTGTTTCTCTTTAAAATATACTTTTGAACCGCTTGATTATGTTCTCGCAAGCTCTTTGAAAAGTGATGCTGACCGTCACCTTTTGATACAAAATAATAATAAGGTGTTTGCGCAGGCTGCGTTGCCGCATAAATTGCATCTGCGGAGGGCATAGCAATCGGAGTTGGCGGTAAACCTTTAATTCTATATGTATTATAAGGCGTATATTGCCTTAAATCGCGACGCTTTATATCACCATCAAATTCTTGCCCTAGCCCATAAATAACCGTCGGATCAGTTTGCAGGCGCATATTCTTATTCAAGCGATTCACAAAAACTGACGCTATGGTCGCGCGCTCAGGCGCGTAGCCCGTTTCTTTTTCGATGATCGAGGCTAATATTAAGGCTTGATATGGTGTTTCTAAAGGTAAAGGAGCAGCTCGTTGCTGCCATGCTTGCTCTAATACCTGCTGCATTTTAATGTTGGCCCGCTTAAGCAATGCAGAAGCCTTGGTATACGCTTCGTAGTGATAAGTCTCTGGCAGCAACCACCCTTCAGGTTCGCTGTCTATTTGCAACTGTGCCAGTAATTGTTGTTTATCATTTGAAAAAACAATATAAGGACTGCTTTTAAGCTTGCTCAAAACATCGTTAAATGTCTCCCCGGCAATAATCGTGAAACTAAACTGCTTTTGCTCACCACGATGAATTTTTGATATCGCATCTAAAACACGCAAATTGCGTAGTTCATAAACACCTGCCTTTAAATGGAAAAGCTGCGGGACAAACTTAGCATAAACTTGATACTTAAAACATGAATGGATAAACCCTTGGCGCTGCCAATCGTTGCAAAGCCGGTTAAAACCGACTCCAGATTTTACTTCGTATAAATCAGAGTTTATTTTCAGAGTTTCTTTTTGTATGGCTGCAAACTGATAATATACCAAAGCACTTGTCACCATTAGCAACAAAACTAAAATCAGTGAAATTTTTTTAATCATAACATCCCTGACTCTAATTGAGTTTTGAGCCGTTGTGCAAGAGTTAGATTAAATTTGTGATCACCAATGCTATGGACAAACGCACATTCAAGTAAACTGTTGCAGACAAGCAAGGCATCAAAATCAGTGAGCATTTGTTTTGGAAAGGATATTTTTTCAATGCGGTTTAATGTCGACAAATGCTGTAAATAAACCCCTTCGATACCACAGCGGTCTAATTTGGGCGTAAATGCCTTACCATCTTTAATGGCAATAAGGTTTCCGACAGACGTTTCTATCACATGGTCATCTATATCACAGACTAACACATCGTCACAGTCGTATTTGCTCGCATCTTGCTTTATAAGCACCTGCTCTAAACGATTAAGGGTTTTTAAGCCAGCAAGCAAAGGCTGATGTCCAAGTTTTATAACACTGAACTGTAACTTTAACCCACGTTGTTGTAGTGCTTTATAGTGAGCAGGAAACTCAGATGTTTGAATGATAACACTTGGTTGCGCATCATTTGGCGGTAGGTAGCCTCTGCCACCTGTGCCACGCGTTACCATAATTTTTAAAACGCAGTGCGACATTGTATGACATGTTTTCTTACAGGTACTTTCCAGGCGCGACCAATTTAGCTCAGGAAAATGTAACCGCTGTTGGCAGTTTTTAAGGCGCTCTTTATGCAATTGCCAAAGCAAAATTTGCCCATCTTTAACCTGTGCTGTGGTAAAAAAGCCATCACCGTAGAGCAAACCTCGGTCTAAAATGGATATCGAATCCGCTTGAATAATTTCCATATGTCACCCACAAAAAAGCCCGGCAATGCCAGGCTCTTCATTTTATGCCTAAACAGCATTATACCTTTTTAAACAGCAACGAGCCATTAGTTCCACCAAACCCGAACGAATTACACAAGGCATATTCAAGTTTTGCGTCCCTTGCTGTATGAGGCACATAATCTAGATCACACCCTTCATCTGGATTATCTAGGTTTATGGTTGGTGTTACCTGCTGGTTTACCAACGAAAGCGCAGTGATAATAGATTCAACGGAACCTGCTGCTCCCAGTAAGTGTCCCATCATAGATTTAGACGAACTCACCATAACCTTGCCAGCTGCATCGCTAAAAATTGACTTTACTGCTTGCGTTTCCGCTTTATCACCTGCGTGAGTAGACGTTCCGTGCGCGTTAATGTAGCCGACCTGCTCTGCATTTATTCCCGCATCGTTCAATGCGTTCTTCATTGCTAACGCGGCACCGGCACCATTTTCTGGGGGAGATGTCATGTGATAAGCATCACCGCTCATACCAAAACCGACTAATTCAGCATAAATCTTAGCCCCGCGAGCTTTCGCATGTTCGTACTCTTCGAGTACCATCACACCTGCACCGTCAGCCAAAACAAAACCATCACGGTCTTTATCCCAAGGACGAGATGCAGCTTGCGGGTCATCATTACGCGACGACAAAGCACGAGCTGCGCAAAAACCGCCCATACCTATCGGTGTAGATGCTTTCTCAGCACCACCAGCAACCATAGCATCAGCATCGCCATAGGCAATCATACGCGCTGCATGACCAATATTATGCAAACCTGTTGTACAAGCCGTTACGATTGAAATGTTTGGACCACGTAGATTGTGCATAATCGACAAATGACCTGAGATCATATTGATGATCGTCGATGGCACATAAAAAGGAGATAGTTTTCGAGGTCCACTGTTTAATAGTTTGATGTGGTTTTCTTCAATCAAAGTTAAACCACCAATCCCAGAGCCAACAGCTACGCCAACTCGATGGGCATTTTCATCAGTCACTTCGAGACCTGAATCTTTAATTGCCTGTACACCAGCGGCGATACCATACTGGATAAATAAATCCATTTTTTTGGTTTCTTTTTTTTCCATGTACTGGGTGGCATCAAAGTCGTTGACTAGGCCTGCAAACTTGGTTGAAAAAGAAGATGTATCAAAGTGAGTGATGTTTTCGATGCCACTACGGCCATCTAATAAGCCCTGCCAGGTTGATGCTACATCATTACCCAGCGGCGTCAACATACCCAAGCCAGTTACTACGACTCGACGTTTAGCCACGGTTTCCTCCAAAAAGGGATTATTATTTTATGAGGGGATAAAAAAACTAAGGGCAGCGAGCGCTGCCCCGAGTGTCCGCTAATTACTCAGCGTGAGCAGTAACGTAATCGATCGCTGCTTGAACAGTAGTGATTTTCTCTGCTTCTTCGTCAGGGATCTCAGTATCGAACTCTTCTTCAAGAGCCATTACAAGTTCAACAGTATCAAGAGAGTCAGCACCTAAATCGTCTACGAAAGACGCTTCAGATTTTACTTCTTCTTCTTTAACACCTAGTTGCTCGATAATGATTTTTTTTACGCGTTCTTGAATATCGCTCATTCTTCTTTCCTTTATTAAAACGCATTTGCGTTATTTTCAGATTGCGGCGTAGTTTACGGCGCATAATACTGTGATTCAAGGATTTGCTCAGAAATTTTTATCTGGTCAAACCTCTTAGCTAATATTTTCTACTTTTATCGCTTATTTTCATAGCAATTTCAAGTAAGTTTGCAGCAAGATCACAAAAAATTAAAATGCTTGATTGTGATCTTTGCAACTTTATACCATGTACATCGCGCCATTTACGTGCAATGTCTCACCAGATACGTACGCAGCAGCGTCAGAAGCTAGATAACATACTGCCGCAGCAATCTCTTCAGGCTGCCCTAAACGTCCTGCAGGTACATTGGCTAGCGTAGCCGCTTTTTGCTCGTCTGTTAACTCATCGGTCATATCTGTTTGAATAAAACCAGGAGCTACAACATTAACTGTAATACCACGAGAGGCTACTTCACGTGCTAAAGACTTAGAAAAACCTATAACACCTGCTTTGGCAGCTGCATAATTAGCTTGACCCGCATTACCCATGGTACCTACAACTGAGCCAATATTAATAATGCGGCCACACTTTTTCTTCATCATAGGACGTAACACAGCCTTTGAAAGTCGATATATTGAACTCAAATTAGTATCAATAATATCGTCCCACTCACTGTCTTTCATGCGCATGAGTAAATTATCGCGGGTGATACCTGCATTGTTTACGAGTACATCGATATCACCTAGATCAGCCTTAATCGCGGCCAATGTATCTGTAATCGAGTCAACATCGGTAACATTTAAAGCGTAACCTTTACCCTTGCTTCCTAAGTATTCACTAATTTTTCCTGCACCAGATTCACTCGTAGCAGTACCAGCTACTTTTGCACCTTGTGCCACTAATGCATTTGCAACCGCTTTACCAATACCACGACTGGCGCCTGTTACTAAAACTACTTTACCTTCTAAAGAAAATAATTTACTCATCGTCCTAATTCTTCTCTTGTTATTTTGCTGTCGCTATAGATGCTGTGTCGTTGACCGCACTACAGGCAACAGATTTGTCAATACGCTTAACTAAACCAGTGATCACTTTCCCTGGTCCAAATTCATATGCTTGCTCAATACCTTGTTTCGCTAATGATTGCACTGTCTCAGTCCATCGCACTGGGCTATACAACTGACGAATTAGTGCATCTTTAATTTCTTGTTCTGAGTTAGCTACCGTAACATCGACATTATTAATAACATCACATGCTGCGGCATTAAAATTCAGATTTGCCAAATCCGCTGCAAGCTTGTCTGCTGCAGGTTTCATAAGAGCGCAATGCGAAGGAACACTTACTGCCAATGGTAATGCACGCTTTGCGCCTGCTGCTTTGCAAGCCTCAGAAGCACGCTCAACAGCTTCCTTATGACCAGCTATCACCACTTGACCTGGTGAATTATAGTTTACCGGAGAAACAACTTGGTCTCCCGCAGATTCTACGCATGCTTGTTCAATAGCTTGATCTTCAAGACCAATGATTGCAGCCATTGAGCCCACACCTGCAGGTACTGCTTCTTGCATATATAGACCACGTTTTTCAACCAAGATGACAGCATCGCTCAAAGACATAACACCAGCACAAACCAACGCTGAATATTCACCTAAACTGTGACCTGCCATGATAACGTCTTTACCTTGGTTGTTTTGCAACCAGTCTCTGTAAATAGCAACACTTGAAGTCAATAGCGCAGGCTGTGTACGGTGGGTTTGATTAAGCTCTTCTTCCGGTCCTGTCAAAACCAACGCAGCAAGATCGTACCCTAGTGCTGCTGATGCCTCCGAAAATGTTTGCTTTGCAACTTCGGATGTTTCTAATAGCTCTGACAACATGCCAACGGTTTGAGACCCTTGGCCTGGAAATAAAAGTGCAATTTTTTGTGACATATAGTGCTCTTCTAGTAATAGTTACGCCACGTATATTCTATACAACAAATTAACTATTTGCTGATTGACGATGGCGGATGTTCTGATTTTGATGCAATCTGCTCAAAAGTAGCTTGAATTTTCTCGGGAATGCGGCGTTCAACTTCTCGGGCGGCTTCCTCAATCGCTGCAAGAAATGCTTTACTTGAAGCATTTCCATGGCTCTTCACAACAATGCCCCGCAATCCTACCAAACTTGCGCCGTTATACTGGTCGGGGTTCACCCTTTTATATAGTTTTTTTATTATTGGCCGTAATACAAAGGCTATCAAACGGTAAAAAGCATGTTTTTTCAGCGCCTTTGTAAATTTATACATTATAAGTTTAGCTATTCCTTCACAGGTTTTGAGTGCAACATTACCAACGAACCCTTCACACACTATAACGTCAGCTTTGCCGGTAAACATGTCACTCCCCTCACAATACCCTTGATAATTGATATGCGGTGACGCTTTCATCATAACAGCCGCTTGTTTAATACCTTCATGTCCCTTGATATCTTCAGAGCCAATATTAAGCAAGCACACTTTGGGTTTTGCGATATCCAATGCTTGACCTGCAACGATTGAGCCCATAATGCCAAACTCAAACAGCGTTTGTGCATCACAGTGTACATTTGCGCCTAAGTCTAGTAGGTAAACGGGTTGTTTTTTTTCTGTCGGAACCGAAGAAATTAGCGCAGGTCTTTTTATACCCGGCAACATTTTTAATACATAATGTGCCATGAAGAATAATGCCCCTGTGTTTCCTGCACTAACACAAGCTTGGGCTTCACCTGATTTCACTAAATCCAATGCCACACGCATAGAAGATGCTTTTTTATTTCTTAAAGCAAGCGCAGGTTCACAGCTGTTAGTGACAACTTCTGTGCAATGTTTAATGATTAATCTAGGATGATTGAGAGAGTCTAATTTGCTTAACCCTTCGTTGATAACGGCTTCATTACCACAAAGGAGTAGCATTAAATTGGGATGCTTATTTACAGCAGCGATTGCTGCGGGGATAGATGAACGGGGGCCGTAATCGCCCCCCATCATATCTAACGCTATGGTTAGATGAGTCAGCATAAAGCAATCTCTTAGTTAGAAATTACTTTAACGCCTTTGTAGTAACCATCTGCAGTCACGTGGTGACGACGGTGAGTCTCACCTGAAACTTGATCTACAGTTAAAGCTGGTCCACTGATTGCATCGTGTGAACGACGCATGCCACGACGTGCGCGAGACTTTTTGCTTTTTTGTACTGCCATTAGCCTTCTCCTAAGAATCTTTCTTAAGTTGTTTTAAAATTTCAAATGGATTTGGTTTGTTCTCTTGCGACTCTATCTCTCCGAAGCTGGCAGGCTTCTCAGAATAAGTGCATGATGCTTCGTTGTGCGTTGGAACTATAGGAACCGCTAAAATCAGCTCGTCTTCAATAAGTTGACGAAGATTGATTTCACCTTCTTCATTTAGTTCTACCACATCGTAGCAATCGGGGAGATCATCTGACTCTGAACCTAATCCAACTGGAGAATAAGCAAAGTCTTGTACCAAATCCAACCCTAATTCATCATTACATCGCTGACAAATAACAGTAAGGTGTGCGCGAATAGTTCCGCTAACAACAACTAACCCTTGCTCATCATTTTTGCAATGAATGTTTACCGCTATTTCACCTGATTGATCTTGTACAACTTGCTCTAAACGAGAAAGCTCTTCAAGCTGAACAACACCGTCATAAGTTAGACAACGCTGAGCTGCTCTACAAGGATCAAGGGTGATGGGAATTTTCACCTTTTGCATAGGGGCTGCATCATATAGATAGTTAGTGGCTTAGTCAAAATAAAAATCAAACTTTCCTTTGTTTTTCGCGTTATTGCGCCCTATCCTTGCAACATATTTAATTCGACCTGCGAGTATCAATGGAAATCCCTCTTATTCTAGCCTCAAGTTCACCATATAGGCAGTCAATTTTAAAAAAATTTAACTTACCTTTTGAGAGTTTCTCTCCAGATATAGATGAAACCCCATTTACCAATGAATCAGCCGAGCAACTTGTTATGAGGTTGAGCGAAGCAAAAGCCAAAAGTGCAAAACAGCATTTTTCTAAAGGACTAGCGATAGGGTCTGATCAAGTGGCTTTGCACAACGGTAAAATACTGGGAAAGCCACATACTCGAGAGAATGCAATCAAACAATTAACCGCATTTAGTTCTGATAAAGTAACCTTTTTAACTGGGCTATGCGTATTCGATATTGAAAACAACACCGCAAACACAATTATTGAGCCATTCTCCGTATATTTTAAAACTCTGTCATTGCAACAAATTGAAGCCTATTGTGATAGTGAACAGCCTTATCAATGTGCAGGTAGCTTTAAAAGTGAAGGACTGGGAATTTGTTTGTTCGACAAGCTCGTAGGAGACGACCCTAACAGCTTGGTCGGCCTCCCTTTGATCAGACTTAACCAATTACTCGCAGAGCGCGGCTTCGACGTGCTGAGTTTGCAGCGTACGCTCTAGTTGTAGGTAGTTTTGACAAACGGCCAGTGCACAACTTTGTGTTAGTTGTTCAGCACTGGCAGCACCACAACTCATTGCAATTGCATCTATACCTGCATTTTCAGCCATTTTCATATCCAGCAATGAATCACCTATCATCACCGCATCATCAACAGCGATATTTAACTCGTCTAAAATTTGATGGATCATGTCTGGACTAGGTTTTGATTGCGCTTCATCGGCTGTGCGCGTCGTTATAAAGCAATCACCTAATTTAGTTTGCTCTAACATACGCGTAAGCCCAGCTCTTCCTTTTCCTGTCGCAACAGCAAGTAACACGCCTTTAGCCTTTAAATGGCGGATGTATTGCTCGGCATAATTAAACAACGGAGTTGCTGTGTTGTCACCGTGTATATATTGATGCTGATATGCGTCGATAAGTTCTGGCCAGTATTTTTTATCATTGGGGAATAAAGTTGCCACTGCAGTATCTAGAGATAACCCTATTATCGCCGCCGCCTTTTCGTCACAAGGAATAGCAACCCCAACACTTTCCGCCGCCAACTTTAATGTGTTTACTATTTTTGGCACTGAGTCCATCACCGTGCCGTCCCAATCAAAAATTACCAGCTTATAACGCATTCACTCTGCCCTTAATGTTTTTAAGCAATTTTCCAATGCTTTATCCAAAGGCGCTTCAACATGTAATGTGGTTTCGGTTTTTGGATGCAAAAAGCGTAAATCATGTGCATGTAAAAATAAACGGCCTAAACCTCGACTGCGCATTTTTGCGTCAAACACTTGATCTCCATACTTATCATCGCATGCTATGGGATGACCTTTACACTGAGTATGAACACGAATTTGATGCGTACGTCCTGTCACAGGTGATGCTTGTACTAAAGTACAATCGCTAAAACGCTCTAAAACTCTGAAACGTGTGTGAGAGGGTTTGCCTTGCTGTTCATCCACGCGCACCACTCGCTCACCCGATTGCAGTGTATTTTTTCGTAGTGGCTCGGTAACATTCTTTATTTTTGCAGCCCACTGTCCTGTAACCAACGCCCAGTAGTTCTTTTCCATAGTCTTTTCACGTAGTTGTTCATGAAGACCTTTTAGGATTGAGCGGCGCTTGGAAATAAGTAAACACCCTGATGTATCTCTATCTAGACGGTGCACTAACTCCAAGTTTTTCTCATCTGGTCTTAATACTCGCAACGCTTCAATAAGCCCATAACTTAAACCACTTCCGCCGTGCACCGCCATACCTGACGGCTTATTTATAACTATCAAGTAGTTATCTTCAAATATAATGGCATCTTCTAGGGCTGAAATTTTATCTAAATTGCGCGGAACAAACTCGTCTCTTTCAGCTACTTTGATGGGCGGAATACGAACAAGATCATTTGGCTGAAGGCGATAAACCGGTTTGACACGTTTTTTGTTTACGCGAACTTCTCCCTTTCGCAAAATTTTATATACCGCACTCTTTGGTACGCCTTTTAGATAGGTTACCAAGAAGTTATCTATACGTTGACCTTCTTGGTCTTCGGTAATAGTAACAAAGCTAACTTTTAAACCGGACTTTTCTGACATTGCCTAATCACTGATTTGAGTAATAATTTAGTTGCTATCACGAGGGTATTAATGGGATAATCGGCTCGAAATTTTGCGAAACCGCTTTTTAATCGCAAAATACTAATCGTGAAGCACATCTGGGTGTTAGATCATACAGATTGAAGCTAGGATTTCCAAAGCTTTTGTCACACCCGAACAAACACGTGCATTTAACACCTTACGATGAGCGTAATAGATCGTAAGTGATGTTAAGCACGATTAAACCTAAAAAAAGCAAGAAATAAAGATATTTGTCTGATAGTTAACAGTATCGTGCTATTTAGCCCGTGCGAAAAACCAAATGCAAAATGCATTGCCGACAAGAGTACTGTAGACGCAAGTTATGCGCTGTAAAACACTGCTCGCTAGGCAAGGTTAATGTGAATTGTTCCCGCTTTCCCCAGTCGTGAGACTGCATTAAAACCTATGGAACACTAAATCTGCCGATACTGCAGGCGGTCAGACTCGACTAAATTTGAAAGTAGAGTAACAATATGAAACGTATGCTAATCAATGCGACGCAGCAAGAAGAAATGCGCGTAGCACTGGTTGACGGCCAAAGATTATATGATTTAGATATCGAAAGTCCTGGTCACGAACAGAAAAAAGCCAATATATACAAGGGTAAAATTACCCGTATCGAACCCTCTTTAGAAGCCGCGTTTGTAGATTATGGTGCTGAGCGCCACGGTTTCCTTCCTCTTAAAGAAATTGCAAAAACATACTTCCCAAGTGGTTATACCTTCAACGGTCGTCCTAACATCAAAGACGTGATCAAAGAAGGTCAAGAAGTAATCGTGCAAGTTGATAAGGAAGAGCGTGGACAAAAAGGCGCTGCACTTACAACCTTTATCAGTGTTGCTGGTAGTTATTTGGTATTGATGCCGAATAACCCAAGAGCTGGTGGTATATCTCGTCGCATCGAGGGCGATGAACGTATCGAATTAAAAGAAGCCCTGAGTCGTTTAGATTTGCCTAAGGGTATGGGGTTAATCGTACGTACAGCTGGCGTCGGCAAATCTTACGAAGAACTTGAATATGACCTTAAAGCCCTGCTAGTACACTGGCAAGCAATCCAAGAAGCTGCTGATAGTGGTAAGGCACCTTTCTTAATCCACCAAGAAAGTAATGTTATTTTCCGCGCGATTCGCGATTATTTACGTCGTGATATCGGTGAAATCCTGATTGATAAAGCACGTGTGTTCGAAGAAGCAAAAGCCCATATCGAACGCTTCAGACCTGATTTTATGAGTCGCGTTAAACTTTATCAAAACGACGTACCATTATTCACGCATTATCAAATTGAAAGCCAGATTGAATCTGCTTTTCAACGTGAGGTCCGTTTACCATCAGGCGGTTCAATCGTTATTGACCCAACAGAAGCATTGACGTCTATCGACATCAACTCGTCAAAAGCAACTAAAGGCGGTGATATCGAAGAGACAGCATTAAACACAAACTTAGAAGCTGCAGACGAAATTGCTCGCCAATTGCGTTTACGTGACTTAGGTGGATTGATTGTTATCGACTTTATCGATATGACTCCTCCTCGTCACCAGCGAGAAGTTGAAAACCGTTTAAAAGATGCTGTCCGCCCTGACCGTGCACGCGTACAAATCGGCAAGATTTCACGATTTGGCCTATTAGAAATGTCTCGTCAGCGCTTACGTCCAAGCCTAGGTGAAGCAAGTCAGCACTCTTGCCCACGTTGTAGCGGCCAAGGAACGATTCGTTCTAATGAGTCTATTGCACTATCTATCCTTCGCTTAATTGAAGAAGAAGCGATTAAGGATAATACCGCACAAGTCAATGCACAGGTACCTGTTACCGTTGGCGCCTTCTTACTGAATGAGAAGCGTAAGTCAGTGCATAGAATTGAAAAACGTCACAACTGTGATGTGGTGATCATTCCAAACCAACATATGGAAACACCGCATTATGAGGTGCTTCGTTTACGCAAAGATGAAACTTCTCAAGCAGCAAGCTATGAGCAAATGACCGTGCCAGAGCCAGAGGTGCTTGAAGTATCTCGCGCTACGATTGTTACTAAAGAAGAGCCAGTGTTGAAAGGTGTGGTTATGCCTACAGCACCTGCTCCAGCACCTAGCGTTACTCCGAAAAAACCTACCAAGCCTGAAGTCGCGAAGAATGAGCCTAGCTTACTGACTCGCATTGGTAACTGGCTAAAAGGTTTGTTTGGCACGCAAAGCGAAAACAAAGAAACAGAGCAGAAAAAGCAGCCAGAGCACAAGCCTCGTAGAAATAATGACAATAGACGGAAAAACCAAAACCGTCGCCGTAATAATCCTAAAAAGCGTGATGAGCAGCCGCAAACAGCTAACACTGAGCAAGAAGCTAAAGCCGTTGACAACCGCAACAACAGTGAGAGTCGTGCTAAACCTGAAGGTAGAAACAAACGTCGCCGTCAGAACCCACGTAAACGCAACGATGAAGTGAAACCAGACGCAGTAAAAGAAGAGCAGTTAAACACTGAAGTCGAAGCAAACGACGTTAAGGTTAAGCCTCGTCGTCAACGCCGTAATCTACGCAAAAAAGTACGTGTTAGCGATCAAACTGAAGCAAATAATGATGTTGTTACAACTGAACAAGCTGTTGATGTAACTGAGCAATCAACAAAAGCTCAAAACTCTGAGCCAAAAAATGTTGAAATTAAGCAAGATGTAGAGCAACAAAAAGCAAAGTTAGATACAACAACTAAGTCTGACTCTAACACTTCACCTACACCAGAGAAATCACAAGCTTCTGAGCTTCCTCAAGAAACATCAGAGGGTTCAGTAAAAGATGAAGATGATGCGCCTAAAACACGCTCTCGCCGCTCTCCTCGACACTTACGAGCAGCAGGACAACGTCGACGTAAGCCTGAGGGAGATAAAGATGCTGTGCCTGCATTTATACCCGTTGCAGATCAAGCAGCAGCTGAGTATGAAGCGCAACTGAAAGCACAAAGTACTTCCGAGTCTGGTGCTGAAGCTGAAGTGAAAACTCAACTACCAGCAACTGAAGAAGTAGCAGAAGTTCAAGGCCAAACTCAGCCTGTAGCTGCACCTGAAGAAGCGACAGAAGCACAAACTGACGCTCAGCCAGAAGAAGCGGCAGAAGCGCAAGCTGAAATTCAGCCAGAAGCTACAACTGAAGAAGTAGTAGAAGCTCAAGCGGACGCCCAGCCAGAAGCTGCAACTGAAGTAGCAGAAGAAGTTCAAGCGGACGCTCAGCCAGAATCTGCAACTGAAGAAGTAGTAGAAGCTCAAGCGGACGCTCAGCCAGAAGCTGCAACTGAAGAAGTGGCAGAAGCTCAAGCGGACGCTCAGTCAGAAGCTGCAACTGAAGAAGTGGCAGAAGCTCAAGCGGACGCTCAGCCAGAAGCTACAACTGAAGAAGTGGCAGAAGTTCAAGCGGACGCTCAGCCAGAAGCTGCAACTGAAGAAGTGGCAGAAGTTCAAGCGGACGCTCAGCCAGAAGCTGCAACTGAAGAAGTGGCAGAAGTTCAAGCGGACGCTCAGCCAGAAGCTGCAACTGAAGAAGTGGCAGAAGCGCAAGCTCAACCAGAACCTACAACTGAAAAAACGGTTGAAGTTCAAAGCGCTGCTGGTTTAAATGGCACCCAGAGCAAGCCTCGCGTTCGTTGTACTAACAATGCTAGCTCGCCGATGACTAAAGCTAGCAGTGTAGATGAGCCTGATAACATGATCACACCATCTGCAATGCCTCATGAAGCAAGAGAAGTAGTTGCTAACTCGGGTTTATCTGCTGGTTCAAAAGCACCAACAGGTAAAGCGAGTGCAGCAATGGCATCAACGATGTCAACCACCTCTAGCGCTCAGTCAACTACGGAACCGAGCCATGCAGAGTAATTACTGCTGCTAAGTACTTTAAAAGGCCGCATTTGCGGCCTTTTTTATTCTCACTTATTTTCATTTAATATAACCAAAATAATTAAGGCTGAATTAAATTACTACTAGGTGAAAAAGTGAAGTTATCAAACACGGCATTGTAGCTAGAAGATTGCGTAGTCCCCCAAGTTTGTAACTCAAAGACATCTCCTGCGTTCACCTGAATATTTTCCGCGACGCCTGAAGCACTTCCAGCTGTTGATAATGGATAACTCACACCATTAATAACGTATCTAATATAGTCTCCATATTGACCCGCAGAGTTAACAGCGATATTCCAGTTAAAACTGATCACACCACTTTTTACTAACGTTGTCGATGCTGTTACACCTCCACCACCACTGACCACATTGGCGGTCAGTGCTGACGCGCTCATATTAGAAGCAGCAACACCAGATACAGTCCATTTATTTGGTGAAAAATCTCCCGTAAAACCAAGAGTGTCTGGTATAAAAATAAAATTATCAAACGTTGCGTTATAGCTAGAAGACTGCGTAGTCCCCCAAGTTACCAACTCAAAAACATCACCCGCCTTTACTTTAATGCCTTGCGCCAATCCTGAAGCACTGCCCGAAGTAGATAAGCTATGTACAACGCCATTAAGCACGTATTGAATATAATCCCCATATTGGCCAGATGAGTAAATTTGTATATTCCAATTAAAGCTGATTGTGCCATCAGCTGGTACTGATATCGCAGCGGTTACACCTCCCCCACCATTGGTTACATGTGCACTCAGTGCTGAGGAAGTCATTGTAGATGCGGCAACACCTGAAATATTCCAGTTTGCTGGGTCAAAGCTATTTACAAAGCCGTATATGGCGTTCTCATAATAACTACCACACTTATAGTGATAACGAATTGTATTGCTTGTAGGTCTTTCTAATCGAAGATAACTTAGTACACTCTCATTTGGGCAACTTACGTTTTGTCTATCTAAATAAACAGCATTACCACCACCATCTTCATCAGCATTTGTAAAATAGTCTTTTACATCAAACAACACCTTGTTGCCACACGTGTAGTGATATCGGATAGTGTTACTTGTAGGTCTTTCTAAGTGAAGATACTGAATACCTTTGCCTTCGCAGTTAACTGTGTGACGGTCTAAAAAAACCACATTACCACCACCATCGTCATTTGCTTGAGTGTACATCGTGTTACTTGATGAGTTAGCCATGTTTGTACAGCCATATTCATAAGCAATTTGTGTTGGCGTAGGCCTATAAAGGTGCATAGAATTTAATGCATCACTGCCACAGTTCAAATGATGCCTATCTAAAAATACCATATTACCTTGGCCATCATCGTTTGCTTGTGTTGTCATCGGGTAAGTTGATGCAGAAGCTAGCTGAGAAAATGATGCCACTAGTGTAATCAAAGCTATGCTGCATGTATTATTTATTGATTTGAGTCCGCGTTGCTTTCTTGGCAACAAGTGGAGCTGCTTTTGAGATTGAGTTTTCATGTGTTTGTCCTTTGGTATTGATTTTCAATATCAAAGTTAAGCAGGAGTAGCTATCATGTAAATTACGCGGCATTACGCGTAATTAGAATTACCACGCAGCTATTAACTATATTTTTTAATATAAACTTTCTTTTTCTAACACACGCTTTAAATAATGTTTAGTCTCATCATAAGGTAAACCACGCTCAAGGGCCTCTAGCACTCGCTCAGGTGTCATTGAGTTTATAATACGGCTGGCCCTTTTAATATTACGAGAATCATCACTATTAAACACCCTTGCCACATTACCAGCTCCAGTATTATATGCTGCGATCATGCAATATTTTCGGCTTAATGGGTCTGCAATGTGCTTTAAGTAACGCTTATCAAGTATATGTAAGTAGGCAGTGCCCGCTTCAATATTATTATCAGCATTAAATAGATATGGACCCGCCATCGGCTTATCTCGGTTATATAAAAAGCGATTTACATCTACGCCAGCGCTCGTCGGGACAACCTGCATTAGACCAAAAGCAGGAATTGCAGACTTTGCGAGTGGGTTAAAGTGGCTTTCAGTATGTATTACTGAAAAAACTAAACTCCCCTCGATGCCAAACCGCTCGCTATTGGCAGATACCAATGGCTCATATTCTTTTGCTCGTTTTGGCAATTTGATGTTTTTTGGTAACGTGATAGCAAACTCTGTGACTTTTGCAGCAGACTTGGGAGCTTGTGCTAGCGATTTAATACTATTTCTTAAGCGCTCCAAACGCTGCGTTTGTAATATTTCGAGCTTGCGCTGCTTGTCTTCTAGCAATTTTTTAGCCTTGAGCGCATCCACAGATTCAGTCAACTGGTCATCCATCTGATGTTCAGCGAGTTGCTGCTGCTGCAAAGTTTGATCTTTTATCTGTTTTTTTGCTCGAAGTAATGATTGCGCCTTGATGACATTACTTACCTCATATGTTGAGCTGGAAAGCTGCGTAACTGGCGGGAACTGTGGCTTTGAGTCTAAGTAAAAGCTTTCGAGCAATTTTGTATGTTCAGATAAAAACCGTTTAAAGATTGCGTGTGCTTCCTTGGCAGTGATCTCTGCTTGCTTTGAATGGTGCACGGCAATTGACAAAGTATTAGTTTCAAAATCAACAATTAAACGTGCATCGTTTTCATCATTATATGCCACATACTTTGCTTTATCGGATATTTCTGCCTCCCCCCACTGTGCAATTAGTGCATCCCTGTAAGCATCAAACTCTGCGAAGTGTTGCGCCACATAATCGTCAAATTCCTTAATCCGTTGCTGTTTAAATAGCTCAAACTCTTCCAATTCCTTATTGTGTTGGCTTTTGAGATCGCTATTTTCACTAAAGTTAGACCGCCATTGTTGCATCGCCTCATCAAGCTCACTGAACATAATGTCTTGCGATGCTTCGGTTGAAGTCCAAAAAAACGGCGAGATAAAAGCGAACATTATTACCTTTTTTTTCATTGCCGCTCTCCTAGCAGAACAATTTAAAGCTATTTTTTCGACGTATTTAGTGGATGACCCATCAGCTGATGACGTTCAGATGAATCATCAACACTGTCTAGTTAGTCAACTTAGCGATTTCTTTTTCTAAGTCTTGCTCAGCTTTAAATGCTTTAAACTCTTGATATAGAAACTGTTCATCTCTTGGATCAATTTTTGGTTTAGCTGACTTAATCAAATCTTTAAATAAGGTTTTTGTAAGCTCTGGAGATAATGTAGTTAACGCACAGAAATAATCTTTACCCGAAATATCAACCACATCAGCTTTCACAACTCGTGAACCATTCAGCGTTTGTTTAGTAAGTTGCTTTGATACTGAACTAAAGGTACTTCCTACTGACATCTCGTCATTTGCATCGGTTCTGTTAGCAAACGTTTTATCGAGCCCTTCTATGCGCACTTCAATTTGTTGTGCAAGCGCTAAACGCGCATTAGCGACAGCCATTTTTTGATCCACAGAAATATTGCCTGAATACTTAATACAATCTGCAGCGGCAATACCGTCTTCAATAACCGGGTTAAGTACCCAATCAGGAATATTTACCCGAGGACTTGAAGCATCGTCGTCTTTCGTTGAACTACAGGCTGTTAGCATCCCAGCAATTACAAGCGTAGTGATTAGTGGTTTAATTTTCATAGTCTTTCCTTTTGGCCCGAAGTAATTTATAACTCCCAATCTAGCAAACTATTTCGCCAGAGGAAGTAATAAATTGTAAAAACCATTTTTAACAATTTATTGCTTTAATAATATTTATAGTTTTATTACTTTGACCACATTGATAAGATAAATTTCGTCACCTCACGATTAAGCAAAGGACGCATCATTGAGTGCTAGTATAAAAAAATCTATTTCGTTATTAGTTGTTTTAATTAAACTTTGCTTACTCAGTGCCTGCAATATCACACCATTACAACAGCTTTCACCTGCTCAATTAGCACAACAAGGTCATTTTGCGAAAGCCAAACAAAACATTACACAAAATTACAGTAAAACAGGCAATGAGAGATTACTCTACCATTTAGAAATGGCAAGTCTATTGCAACTTGAGAAAAACTTTGAACAGAGTAATACGCATTTGAGTGAAGCGCTAAACCTAATAGAATCGTTCTATACGCAAAGCATTTCCGAACTTGCTATGGTTCAATTTAGTGGACCAACGTATACAACCTATAAAGGAAAGGCCTATTACGTGCCGCAAATTCATACTATGAAGGCTATTAATTACAATGCGTTAGCAAAGGAAAACCCTACGCAAGCACAAGCTTTCTGGGACGCAGCGCTCGTTGAAATGCGCCAACTCGATGTATTTTTAAGCGAACTTAAAGAAAAAACAGGTGGCTATTCTAGTGCGCAAACAAATGACTCAACTGCCAGTAAAATCAATAAAGTGCTAACACCCATTTTTGCACCAAAAGGGCTACTTGAAAACATAGACTACAAAGATGATGCATATGCACACTTTCTCAGCGGTGTTCTATTTGAACAAAGTGGTGAGTTAGACTCTGCTCGACTCCAATACGAGCGTGCGATGCAGATGTACGACAATGGTTTTGAGCAACAATATAAATTACCTGAACTTATTTCCCAACAAGTCTCTGCTGCGCTTATCCGTGTTATGCAAAAATCTGGAGGCTATCAAAATAAACTCCGCGAACTAAAAAACCGGTTAAAGGGCAAGCTAGAAAGTAGTGACAACAATGCCAATGTAACCATAGTGCAAGATATCGGTATCGCACCAAAAAGAAAGCAACTGAATTTATTGCTAAAAGCAGATGCTAAAGCTAAAGCGCTTGTTATGACCCCCATTGTATTTGGGACAACTAAAGAGCGAAAAGCACAAGTAAGATGGTTCCAAATGCTCCATGCAGACACCAGTTTATTCGACATGGTTCAAAATTACATGTTAGGTGATTTAGGTGATGTGGCTATGGGTACGGTTACAAAACGCCTCCCTCTGGGACCGCTTTGGGATGATGCCGTTAAGCTCGGTATTGTTGATGCACTCGAATTCGGAGCACGGATTTCTGTTACCTATTTAGAACCAATCGATACGCCAGTTAAAAGGAGCGAAGTTTGGCTTGCAGGTAAGCGCTATACACAACTACTTCCCTACCACTCAATTGGGCTTCTGACGCTTCAAGATGCACTTGCGCAATCAACCAATGAGATAAGAGCCGCGCTGACCAGAGAAATTACCAAAGCGCTTTCTGCAAAGAAGGTATTAAAAGAAGTTGGCGTCAAGCAAGATAATTTACTCGGCAGCTTGGCCAAGCTTTCTACATCGTTAGTCAATGCAATTACCGCGTCAGCAGATACACGACAGTGGCAAACACTCCCCTTAGAAATTCGTGTTGCGCAGTTTGCGCTTCCTGCCGGCGAGCAACAAATTACAATTAAAACCTATTTGAACTCTGGACATATCATTGAACAAAGTGAAACGCTTAATATCAATCGCAATATGGGCCTTTGGCACACACGCACTTTTTTGAATACTAAACGTGACCAGAGTTCTCACGCTCTCTCAACCTTAAATATGGAATAATGGCATGAAAAACAATCGCAAATTAATTAAGCTCATTCCTTTTGCGGTGCTCTCTACACTCGCATTAACTGCTTGTCAAAGCACTAAAGTACAGCGTATTGATGCGAATCAAGAAGTGGCTTTGTCAGATAAATGGAATGGTAAGGATTCACAACTGGTGGCTGAAGCGATGATAAGCGACATGCTCAGCTTTGCGTGGGTAAACGAGCACCTAAAAAAAGAGGGCAGTCGCCCAGCAATAATCATTCAAACTGTGCGTAATAAATCTCATCAACATATAGCGGTAGATACCTTCTTGAACGACCTGAAACGTGCAATTTTGCGTTCTGGACAAGCCGATTTTGTTGCAAATAAAGATGTTAGAAATGAAATTAGGGAAGAGCGTAAAGACCAAGAGCTGAATGCTACGTTGGAGTCGCAAAATGAAATGGGTCAAGAATATGGTGCCGATTATGCGCTATCAGGAACCATTAACTCTTTTGTTGACCAACAAGGTGGCACTCGCGTCACCTTTTATCAAGTAGACCTACGTCTGATCGATATGACGAGCAACAGAGAGGTATGGAATGGTCAGAAGAAAATTCAAAAACTACAAGAGCGCTCCGGTTATGGTTTCTAAACTCTCGGTGGCTCTATGCTTAAGCGTAATGCTAGCAACAGGCTGCCAAACAACTGAGCAAAAATCACCGTCTCCTACGACACCTGCGTGGATTACCTCCACGCCGCATTCTGACTATATGATTTATGGTGTGGGTGTTGCAGATAGTGTAGGCGATATGCAAACGGCTAGGCTTGCAGCTCAAGAGTCGGCACGGTTGGCACTCGCTAAGCAGTTAAATGTCACTATTTCTGCTACAACCAGCATAGCACAAAGTGCAAGCGAAAAATCTATGCAATACTATGTGGATGAAGTGATTAATTCACAAGTTCCCAGCATTTTGCTGCAAGGCGTTAAAATTGAAGAAGAGTTTCAAAAAGAGAACACAGCTTATGCGCTCGCTTCATTTAACCGTACAGAAGCGATTATGCAAACGGAGTTATCTATAAGTGGTATTGATGACACTATCCGCCAAGTTTCCTTAAACGCAGCTACTAAATCTCAAAAATTAAAACAAGCAATTAAAGTTCGCAGGCTAGTTATTGAGCGCAGCAAATTAAATGACTATTTGCAAATGCTACAATCAGCAAAACAGCCCTTACCTACTGAGGTGCGTGCTCAGTTATCCAGCAGTGAAGCAGTACTGAATAGCTTAAGTTTTAGTATCACAGCCGACTCCTATAAGCATAGCAATATAAAAGATGTCGTTGCGAGTGCTCTCACCGGAAATGGTATTCAAATCGTATCAAACAACGCTGATTTTGAGTTATCTTTTCGTGTAGATTGGCAGCATATTAAAAAGGCCGATACTTTTTATAGCATTGGCGAGAGCTTTTTAGTCGTTAAGGAAAACGGGCGCGAAAAAGCACATTTTAATGGCAAAGTTAAAGCCGCATCTTCATACTCACAAACAGCCAAAAGTAATGCAATGCAAAAGCTTGCCGGTAAGTTGTCTAAGCAGTTGGCCGAGTTTATCGCCTCTGGTGCCTGGTAGGAGCGTTGCCAACAAAAATGCCGCTTCAGCGGCATTTTTTAGAGAATTATAAAGTACTAGATTACGGCACTATTCGCCTTGTTCATAGAATCTTTGTAGTTGATCTTTCAAGTTTGGTGGAATCCCTTTTATAGTGAGTGTATCGCTTTGCGCATCGTAAATAACACGCTCACCCAAATGCTTACGTTCAAACCCAACGCTCACTCCACCACCGAGACCAGAAAACTTAACCATCGCACTCACCGTTTTCTTATCAACAGGAAAAGAGTCTGCCAAGTCGTAACCTTGCTCTTTATAAAAAGCGTCAAATGGCGCATCAGATGACTTTGATAATGTATCCGATAGAGCCTCCACATTAGCATCTTCGCCTGAAGCAACACAGTCATTACAATAGTCGAAAACTTCTTTACGCAAGGTGTCTTTTTCTTGTTTATCAAACTGCTGCTCGCTCAGATAATCTTCCACAGCATTGAGCATTACTTGTGACTGCTGTTTTGGGTCTATCCCCTCTTCACAGCCTAAAAAATCTAGGAAAAAGTCAGCAACTTTTCTGCCCGCCCGACCTTTTATGAATGAGATATATCGCGCATCCTCAGCTTGCGTATCCCACGCAGTCAGATCAACACGTGCGGCTAATTGCATACGTGAAATATCTAAATGTCGCGACGCGGATAAGTCAAGTTCAGAAGTGATAGAATAATGCTCTTTAATATTTATCAGCGCGATAAGAATGTAATCTGTTGCGACATATTGATAGTGACAAAAAATCAAATAGCCTGTTTCGTTAAAGGCATATTTGTTTAACTCTTCTTTTAACACTTCGGTCGCTTGCTGTGTCAAATGCCAAAAGCCCAATTCATTATTTCGATAGCTTTGCATTGCAGCAGATACTTGGCTGTTTTTTTCGCCACTGAAGGCACAGTATCCTTTACCTGGTTTTCCATTGTAAGCATGATGTAACTGTTCGATGAACACCTTAACTTTATCGTTAACTTGCATCTCATCTTCACGTAAGTGGATCTGTGTATCTTCGTCTTGCTTGTCGACATAATGTACAACTAGCTTATTCACCTCTATGCTCATCTTTGTTTTTCACGCCTCTGGTGTTAAAATGTAAAAATTATAACTCTTTAAAATTGAACCAACTGATGCCTATCCAATCTAAATATTCCAACAAACAAGTTGAACAAATTGTTGACCAACTAATTGATGTTCTGACCTCGCAGAAGGCACCAGTGGATTTGAGCCTCATGTGTTTGGGAAATTCTATCACGCATATTTTAAAAGAACATGTGCCAGAAGCGAAAAGACAATCAGTAGCTGAAAACTTTGCTAAAGCGCTCGTACAGTCGGTAAAATAACTGGATGAATCTAACCCCTCAAAGCCCGTTTTCTTCTAAAGCTAGCCAACTTTTAAGTTGGGGGCACTGGTTTACGTTTGCAAATATTGGCTTAGTACTGTTAATTAGCAGTAGCTACTTATTTGCAGATAAAGCGCCGTCAAGTGCTCTTGGCGGCTTTTATATGCTTATTACTTGGTTAAGTCATACGAGCTTTATCACCTTTTGTGCTTTTGTGCTCACCGTATTTCCATTGAGTCTCGTATTTCCATACCCTAGGCATATTAGAGGTATGGCCGCACTGCTCGCAACCTTTGGAATATCTGTTTTAAGTCTAGATGCATTTATATATTTTCAACTCGGCTATCACTTAAACCTCCAGTCAGGTCCTGAAATAATTTCATTACTTTGGAGTAAATTCAGTGGTTCGCCTATTATAGCTTGCATCTTGGTTATAAGCTTTGTAGTAATCGTGCTTGTTTTTGAATTACTTGCGGGAAATCGTGCGTGGCGTCACCTTGCTGAACTTAAAAGTTATAAATTCCCTAAATATGCATCTGCTATACTGGTGAGTTGTTTTGCAGCCAGCCATAGTATCCACATTTGGGCCGACGCAAATGCCTATTTTGATATTACCAAGCAAGACAACGTACTTCCGCTGTCTTATCCTACGACTGCCAAAACACTGCTAGCTAGGCATGACTTATTGGACATTAAACAGTACGAACAAGCGCATGATATCAGCTTGGCACAAACTCAAAACCTCTTCACATTGAGTAAACCAGTTCCATCGTGTGATGTACCAAATGATAAGTCGGTATCAATTGTGGTGTTTGAGCACGTAAACGCCTTGGATGTTTTCGTCAATCAGCAACAACTGACCCCGATAAGACAACTACTGCAACCGACAAACCATTCTGATGCGTTGTTTAATTTGGTTTATGGCCTGCCCGCTTTTTATAAAAACACAGTTTTAGAGCACTCGACACCTGCATGGAGTTCGCTTCAACCGCTATTAAATGTGGTTGGCTTTGATCGCTTTCACAATATTGAAAATGACAGTGCCCCTATCAACATCATCAGTGGCAACGCGCTTGAATCGGATAAAAAAATTGAAGGTACTATTATTGCATTTTCTTTAGCGCCTCAAAGCAGTGATGCGATTCATACTGGTATGCTTTATAGCAAGGGCTTTGATGTATCTGAAACGCTCATATTTAAGCAATTACAAGACATTACTTACACACTCGTTGCCTCTCATTTAAACTGTACAGAGCTTGCGAGCCACACTATGTTAGGTAGGGATCTTAAGCATGTCAGCAGCGTTGAGGGCGTTAACTATACCCAAGGTGTGCTGGTCGCTTTTAAAAAAGATAGGATTACGTTAGTTAGCCAAGATGGTAGTTATAAAAATCTATCTGGCACCGAAGGATTTACTATCGAACAAAAGCTGGATATTCCATTTTTAATCAACAGTATCAAGGTATTGAAAAAGTTTTCACCGGAACAAAACCCTCACTGATTTGCCATTTAGCCATGTTTGTCTATCTTTGAATGAGCAATATTTCAAAAGGAAGCTTTATGATACGGAGTTTTATATTCTTACTGTTTTTTAGTTCACTCTCTTGCCAAGCAAAAACCATAGTAAATTACTATAAATGCGTTACACAGCGTGGCACGGTATACAGCCAATTTCCGTGTGGTGGTAATGGTACACAGCATACACTGACCAATACCGACCCTAAAGCTGATACACCCAGCGAACAACACTTTAAAACGTTAAATAGATTAGAAAAAAAACAACTTGTTAGAAACTTAAAAAACCAACTGAGAGCCAAAAAGCATCAAGCGGCAATTTTAACAAGAGAAAGAGACAGGGAAACACGCGACCAGCAACAGCGTGTAAACCGCATTATGAGTGACAAAGAACGCTCAGACACACTAAAAGATATTAAGCAAAAACTAAAAGCAATTAACAAAACTTATCATCGGCAGTACCGTTCGCTAAATAAGCAAATAGTGCAGCTAGAAAAGCGTCTTAAACGTTATGAATAAGTGACAGGCCAGATAAAAACCGTTAACCTACAAACAGGTCATACCACTTAAGGTGATACGGTGCAGGCATTTTCAATTGCTAAGCTGATATTGGCGGGCTTTACACGGCACTATCAGCTTTTTCAAAAAATAACACAACAAGCTGGTCAAGCCTTTGCAGAGCAAGATTGGTCTTTGATACAAAAACTAAGCAAATCAAGAATTAGTCACTACGACTTACGTGTTGATGAAACCATAAACCGACTCAAAACCACTCTCCCTTGCACTAAGCTTAATGAGCCCCTTTGGTATCAAATAAAACAAGACTACATGGAGCTGCTTAGCTTTCATCCCCAAGCTGAGTTAGCAGAAACATTCTACAACAGTGTTTTTTGTCGCCTTTTCCACCGGCGTTACTTTAACAATGATTTTATTTTTGTTGAAACGACACTGAAAGACGCTCCAGCATTACCAGTTGAAGCCGAGTATAGAAGTTATTTTCCAGCTGTGAATGGTCTAAAACCTACCATTAAAGAAATCATAAACCATGTCGATTTTAAGATTTCGTTTCATAACTTAGATAGAGATATCAAACTACTTTTAAAGGCATTCATTCGCCAAGCACCTGATACGCATCACAAAAGCCATATGATGCGCTTTGATATATTACAAGCGCCTTTTTATCGTAATAAAGGCGCATACATTATTGGCCGCGTGGTTTCAAAAAGTGGTGTGCAACCTTTTATAATATCCGTGTTACACCACCAAAAAGGAGGCCTATATATTGATGCATTACTGACTAACTCATCGCAAATGCGAGTTATTTTTGGTTTTGCCAGAGCCTACTTCATGGTAGAAACGCATGCACCATCAGCTTTGATGCGCTTTTTAAATCAATTGATGCCTAACAAAACGCCTGCAGAGCTATACAATGCCATAGGCTTTCATAAGCAGGGAAAAACAGAATTCTACCGAGAGTTTCTCACTCATCTAAATAATGGTGATGATAAATTTACAATAGCTCCTGGGACACCCGGTATGGTGATGATGGTATTTACTTTGCCAAGTTTTCCTTATGTTTTTAAAGTCATAAAAGACAACTTTTCCGAAAGTAAACCATTTGGGCGAGATACGGTTTTAGCGCGCTACCAATTAGTCAAGAACCATGACAGAGTTGGACGAATGGCTGACACCATTGAATATTCTGACGTGGTTATTCCAAAAGACCGTATTGAACCTGCTTTGCTACAGCAGCTTTATAAGACTATAGCCGGTAGTATGCAAGACGAGGGAGATATGATAGTCATCAAGCACCTTTACATTGAGCGGCGTATGACGCCTTTAAATCTCTATTTGCAAAATGCCGACATTGAACAGACAAACTATGTGATGAACGATTACGGCCTTGCTATCAAAGAGATGTTACAAGCCAATATTTTCCCGGGTGATATGCTGCTGAAAAACTTTGGTGTGAGCAAACATTTAAGGGTGATTTTTTATGATTATGATGAAGTGCAGTATCTTACAGATATGAATTTTAGAGACATGCCAAAAATGGATCTATCAGATTTATACAGTGGAGTAGATGAACTTTCAGCTGCACCTCAAGATGTATTTCCACAGCAACTGTGTACTTTTGTCCTCACAAACCCTACACTCAGAAGCCTATTTGAAAAAGCTCATCCGGAGCTGCTAACAGCAAAGTTTTGGCAACAAGCACAGCGAGATATAAAAAATAAGGTTGTAAAACATATATATCCTTACCCACAAACGCAGCGCTTCGTCCACCTAGATAAAATAAAAAAGGAACGCCGTGAACATTAGTAAAATTGATTTAAACCTGCTTGTTTACTTGGACACTTTACTTCGCGAATGTAATGTTACTCGAGCTGCGAATCAGCTGAGTATTACACAACCGGCTATGAGCAACGGATTGAAAAGGTTAAGAAACCTTTTTAATGACCCAATTTTAGTGCGTACCAGTGAAGGAATGGTCCCAACTGAGCGTGCGCTCGAGTTACAGCCCGTTATCAGAGGGATATTGATGACCCTCGAGGAGACGTTAGCACCTAACCGAGAGTTCGTTGCAAGCCAAAGTAATCGAGTGTTTAGAATCATGGCCAGTGACTACGCGGCAAGCACCTTAGCACCAAAGCTGCTCAATAAATTACATGAAGAGGCGCCAGATACAACACTCGATATCCTCACCCCAAGTGATGTCACCTTCCATGATGTAGAAAACGGTAAGGTTGATATGGCCATCAACCGCTTTGAAAACTTACCGCAATCTTTTCACCATAAACAAATTTGGAAAGATAGTTTTTGCTGCTTGATTAAATCGGATAACCCAATCATCAATAATTTCAACTTAGATGCCTATTTAAAAGCCAGGCACATCTGGGTCAGTAAGACAGGTTTTGGTGTGGGTGTGGGGATGGACCCCGCCGATGTGCAAAAACTAGGCTGGGTTGACGAAGCATTAGCTAATTTTGGTAAGCATAGAAATATCGCTACTTTCACACGTAACTACCATGTGGCAATACATTTAGCTAAAGAGCAACATTTAGTCGCAACATTACCTTCAAAAGCAGCTAATATCTACAAAGATGACCCAGGGCTTGCTATTCTAGAGCCGCCATTCCCTATCCCTCCGTTTGAGTTGGATATGATTTGGAGCCCATTATTGCACCGAGATGCAAGCCACATTTGGTTAAGACAAAAAATTGCAGAAGTAGCACAAGAATTGAAGTGATTATTGTGGAAGGAGGCCAGAGCCTACGCAAAGCATAGGGTGGCCTTAGTTGGAGAAAGGAATCGTTGGTAGGATTAAAGAAGATGGAAAGCCACGCCAGCTCTGTGCTGGAATGGCATTAATTAACCTCAGTTTCGGATAAGTAAACTTGTCCAAACCTGAGGTTAATTATTTGAAAAAAGGACTTATATTTTTAGGTGTACAGGGCTTAAAGCTAAGCCAACTGCTCGCAAAGCAAATGAGAGCGAAAACCTTGATAGTTGATCTGGTGCTCTACTTCAGACACAAACCACTTACCTAGTATCTGCTCTACTTTGTTTTTTTCTGTGCTGGATTTATCAACCACATTGATCACTGCACCCGCTACAATTTGCGCATCGCCAATCATAGACAGTGCCAGTGTTTTGGTCGCTCGCTTTTGTCGGTTGTGTTTCGCTTTGGCAGCCCGCTTAGCAGTTGCTTCATCAGCATACACATAAGGTAATACCATTGCAGGGCTACCCTTGCCTTCCTTAACAGGTGTGCGTGTAGCCGTCTCTAAATCATAATAAAAAGCGGTTACTTCACCAATTTGGCGATAAGCGCCTTGCTCATACTGCCAATTAAGTATTTTAAAATTGCTCACTTCAACTTCAGTTAACGACTTACCAGAGAGTGACTTGCCCGTACCTCGCGCCATAAAAATAAGCTTGTCGTAGGCTATTTTTACAATGGCATCAAACTGCTCAGCCAGCATACTCAGCAATTGCGCATCACTCTCATTTTGCTCAATATGGGGCAGCTCTATGTTTTTAAAAGCATCACCTACTTTTGGATCTAAGCCATGCTCACCAGCAATATCAGACACCAGCTCACCTAGCTTTTTTGGCTTTTTGGGATCTTCAGGCCAAGAGCGTTGTTTCGGCGTTTTTAGCGTGGTATGCCAAAATAGCTTGTTACCAAATAACTCCATTGAGCGATGGGGACCTCGTAAACTGGTTTCCCCAACCTCAAAAATACCTAACGGTTGCAAAGTAGCCGTTTTATCCTCATTACCTTCCTTGTAACCCATGGCTATTTCAACGGTATCCGTTGGTTTTGATACTTGAATGGGCGCAGGCTCTAAGTTGTCAAAACGAACATAACAACTATCGCTCATCAATCCCGTTTTTAAGCACACTCGTACGTCAACAATACGGTCAACTAATCGCTTTGCGACTTCCTTACCGTTGGTTTTGATTGAAAACTGAGGTTGAATATTAGTCGTGCTACTGTCCATCGTTTATACCTCAATCCCAAATATTGATTACGTTTTGCGCAATTGGTTTTTCAATCACTTCGGGCAAGAATATTTCAATATTTTCTTTATAAATCGCGCCAAGTTCTGCCAAACCATGGTTGGCTTCTAATACCATTTCTACCATGTCGCTGCTGCGTCCATAATGACGCCAGCAGATATTGTCTAAACAGTCACCATCGCGGGTAATATAGGTAACACCATTCATCGTATTCACCTCGTTACTTTGTATTGCCGTCATAGCTCTCTAAAGTCATTTGAAATTGGATTTCTCTTGGAATACCGTCGTTTAAAAAAAGCTTACGTTCTTCGTTAATCGACTTGATGATCCATTTACCCATCACACGTCCTACCGATGGGCTCGATTTACCACTTTCTTCAACGTACCCTAAAGTCAAAGGCTTGCCTTTGGCAGCCTCCGCACGCATTTTGTCAACCTGCACAAGGCCACCTTCAACCAATTGTGGATAGATGGTCCCATCAAGATTTATACTTTGCCTGCCGACACCAATGAACTGCTGTACCGGGCTATTTTTTTCGGTTTGCGAGTCTTGGGCTTTCCAACGATATTCCGTTTCGTAACTTAATTTACTAAAAGCGGCACTGCTGACTGAGAATTTGTAATCACCCAGTTGCATCATGTGCGATGCGCTACTTACTTTTGCCATTAGGCTACCTCGTCAATATATCTTAGGCGCATATCGCGCTGTGCTTGTTGCTGCTTTTGCTCAAGCACTTGTTTGATTTGTTCAGCAATATCGACTGCCGACATCTCAGGCGTAGCATTAACCGTAATGTTGGCATTAACGGCTACACTGCTGTTTACATTCGGTTGCGAAGAAGATGATGTTTGATCCTTTTTGGTTATCTCATGCAATGCATTAGGGTCATTCTCAAGTTTGGGTGACAATAATGCTGCACCTTGAGACGCTGTGGCCAGCTGAGTATCCGCTTTAGCATTGGCTTGCTCTTTACCCAATACCTTCTCGCTAAACCACCCGCTAACCCCACCGGTCATCTTGCCTGCAACAGTACTACCAAAAAAGCTCAGTAACGGTGCTACAGCTGCAACTCTTGGGTTTTTAGATTTACCTAAAGAGCGTGAGATCAGTTCACCTGTTAACCAACTACCTCCCGTTTCACCAATCGACTGCGCTTTTTCTTTGGCAGATAAAGCATCATTGTTAGCCGTATTAAGGATACTAAGACCATTTACAACATGACCAAGGATCCCCGTTGCATTCGCCATTTTACTAACCACACTACCCGGCTTGTTAGCTTTTGGCTGCGTAGCCATAATAGTGCCTGTGATTGCCCCCACAGGACCGAGCACATTACCCGCTAAACTTAAAATATTGCCAAATATGCTTGAAGCATTCGTCGGTTGTGTTTGTTGCGAATTATTCGCTGTACTTTGAACTGAAGCACTTTGACTGGATGTGTTTTGCAGCTGCGAGCTACGTAAGTTATTGCTAGTCTCACTTGTTTTCTGTGTGTTGCTAGCAACTGACTTAACAAGAGCGTCATTCGCAGCAGGCCGGCCCAACGTTTGATCTACTTTGCCAATACTCAAAGGTTGTGCATTAGCTAATAATGCAGGCTGGCTCTGTGTGCTTGTTGATGTATTATCCGCAGTGTTACTTGCCTGTGATGATGTTGGTTTGTCATCTTCAAGTTTGCTACCAAACCAGTCACCTAAAAACCCACCTAGTGATTCACCACCAAACGAACCAATAGCACCGCCTATCGCACCACCGATCAGGGTACCAACACCCGGAATGATAGAGCCTATAGCTGCACCCGCTGCTGCGCCCGCCATGGCACCACCTATGCCACCCGCAGCAGTACCAATTTGCTGCGACTTTTCACGTTTGCTTAAACTATCATCGGCAAGCGTAGAAGCCATATCTGCTGCGCCCATAATGCTGCGCAATGGCCCAGTAAATCTACCGAGTGTTTTTGCTATTGGGCTACGCGCAAGGCCTTTAAATAAACCACCCGCTTTAAATTTTGGCTTATTCATTTTGCCAAAAATGGGGTCGTTCGCGGCCATACCCTTACCCAACTTCAGTTTACTGACTTGCTTAACCGACTGCTTAGGTGAAGACTTAGTTGGTTTGTTGGCTGTTTGCTTTTTAGGTTGCTCATTCAAGCCACCATCCAATACTTTTAACGCAGGCTTTGCTGATTTTGCCTTTGCTTTTGGTTTGGCTTGGGTAACATCACGACCTTCTTTAGCCCAAGGTTTGTTATTACTACGATATTGAGTGTGCTTACGTTGAGCACCACCGCGTTTACCTTTACGGTTTCGAGTACGTTTTTTACGCTGTTTTTTCTTAGGCGCTTGCTCCTCATCTCCCCCTAAACTAGAGAGAAACTCAGTGGCAGCATCTCCTACCGACGATAAATCGCCGTTTAAAATGCCTTTAAAGTCGAGCTTACCAATTGCAGCGCCATGTTTTTTAAGCACAGAGGCTGCATCGCCAAAACCAAAAGAGTTCAGTAAATCAGGTGCAGCCTTAAGCAAAGACTGCAAGTCGCCATCCATGATCCCTTTTATATCCAACTGCTTTAATGCTGGTAACGCGGTTTTTAAAGCCTTGGCAGGACCTTTAAAGTCGGCTGCTTCCATTAAACCCGGTGCGGCATCCAGTATTGAGGAGATATCGCCACTGGCGATACCTTGCATATCCAACTGCTTCAGCGCTGGTAACGCGGTTTTTAAAGCCTTGGCTGGACCTTTAAAGTTCGCCGCTTCCATTAAACCCGGTGCGGCATCCAGTATTGATGAAATATCGCCACTGGCGATACCTTGCATATCCAACTGCTTCAGCGCTGGTAACGCTGTTTTTAACGCCTTTGCAGGGCCTTTTAGGTTAGCCGCTTCCATTAAACCCGGTGCGGCATCCAGTATTGAGGAAATATCGCCGCTGGCAATACCTTGCATATCCAACTGCTTCAGCGCTGGTAACGCGGTTTTTAATGCCTTTGCAGGACCTTTTAGGTTTGCCGCTGCCATTAAATCTGGTGCGGTATCCAGTATTGAGGAAATATCGCCACTGGCGATACCTTGCATATCCAACTGCTTCAGCGCTGGTAACGCGGTTTTTAATGCTTTAGCTGGGCCTTTTAGGTTGGCCGCTTCTAAAACCTCAGGAGCTAAGTCAATTATGGATGATAGGTCCCCTTCAGTAAGGCTTTGTATATCCAGCTGATTAAGTGCATTGACTGGTGTTGCCGCTGGTTGCTTATATTTACTGACAGCGGTATTTTTAGTTTTGTTATGCTTTAACTTGGTTACCTTTAATGGCACTGGCTGCTTGTTGCGCCTTGCGCCCTTGCCATTTGTGCTCTGACGTTTCGCTTGCGGTTTTACCCGCTTTTTTGAAGTGTTTTTTGGCGCGAGCGCGCTGACCGATGGTGCAGCGTCTTGCAAAGTATCAGACAAGCCTATTTTATCTTTACTTGGCTGCGTCTGTTTGCCTTTTGGCTTGAGCGCCAATTGGTTATTTACCGTGATCTGCTGCTGTACAGACTTAACATTAACAACTTTTAAGCTCGCTACCGTATTAAGCAAGCCACGAATAGCATTACCAACGCCTTGCTCAAAACGCTTGGGTAAGTCTTTACCCAGTCCAAGTATGGCGTTTTCAACCGCACCAATCGACCAATTTAGTTGCGTAAAACTCTCATCCAATGATGAAACATCAATGGCATTAAGTAAGTTGGCTGTGCTGAACTGCACCGATGACAAGCTATCGCGCATCACACTTTGTGTAGCAAGTTGTCGTACAGCTGACTCTTGCGTATTGAGCAAACTACTCTCAATTTTTGCGCTGCTACCAGTTGCCCCCCCGGCGGATGTCGAAGTTGCCAATGCAAGATTATCACCTTTTGGTATAACACTCGTTTGCTCTACAAGCGTTGCATTAAGGTCAAGCAAGTAATTACGCAGCTGCGACACATGTTCGGCCAACAGTTCATCCACATTAAACTGCGATAACAAGCCTAGTAATGATTCAAGCGGCTTGCTATCAAACGCAAGTGCTTCATTTTGAAGCTGTGCTATTACCTGTCCAAGCAATGCAGCACTGGCGCTAATGTCTTCATATGGCTGAACGTTTGGCAGCTTATTTTTCACCTTATTTTGGGCAGTTCCCTGCGCAGTTGAAGCGCCCACAGCTTGAGGGCGAATTTGATCAGAAGCGTCCTGATTTTTCATAGCAATACCTAGGAAATACAAAGAAATGAGCGACGTGCCTGTGTTGGAAATGCATGTGTTGTTAAAAGCGTTTTAACTGGAGCAAACAGGCGTGATGTTGTTTAACCTTCGTAGAGGTCATTGAAGTTGGTTTTGTACTGCAAATAGCACTTCATTAATATTATTTGCAGTACAAAAAAAGGCAGGTTAAAGCTCAATACCGAATAGCTCCTGACCTTCGTCAGGATGACGGAAATCAGGGTCAGGATTGCGGAGTCATAGTTCGTCATCCTGAATTTGTTTCAGGATCATTTCAGAACCTAAACATGATCGGTACTAAGATAAAAACCTGCCTTTATAAACTGAGACAAACCTTAGTTTGACTCAGTTGATTGTTTATAATCTACGGCTGCCTCAAACCATTCACATAGTTCAGGTTCAGTCAGCGCGTTGAGCTCGCTTAAGCCCCACCCAGTATATTTAGCCAGGGCAATAACCATGGCTTTTAAACGCTTGGGCGGGATACGAGAAAAGCCTGTAGCTTCTCGCGTAATTTGACAAAGTCACTCCAGTCTAATTCTTCGATTACGTCTGGAGAAACTTCACACAGATTTGCAAAGTAGCGAATCTCACTCTCTGACTCACTCAAATCTGTTTTGTCCACCATTAAACGGTCACGTACTTTTGGTCGTCTCATTGTCAGTTGGGCATACTCATGCGCGTCGACCGTTACTGGGAAGTTTAGTTTAATGATATCTGTCATAATTTATTACGCTCCAATTGCAGCACGTAGTAGTGCCATTTGATCTTTACCGTTAATGATACGCGTGTCGTTGTATAGGTCGATGTCGTAGATAACATCTTGACCAATTTCAAGTTTGTACTTTTGAACCGCGTATTGAAGCGTTAGTTTTGCTTCTTCGCCATCTTTCCAGTTACCCATCTCAACTTCTTTGAAGAAGCCTTCAAGTGTTACTTTAACTGGTACAGGCTCTTCACCTTGTGCTTGAATTGCACCACGCGCTGTAAGTGGTGTTGTTTTACCACTCCAGTCACCTAGTAGCTTCATCATGTCAGCGTTGTACTCAAGTAAAGTTACTGAACCTTCAAGCTTTTCAAGCTGACCCACATCAAGCTCAATAGGTGCTTGGAAACCCGATGTTACTTCACGAGTTTTAACCGTTACTTTTGGTAAAGTGATTTCGTCAGCAATACCTAAGTAGCCCTTACCATCAACGAATAACTTGAATTTTTTTAAGATTTTAGGAGACATTGCCATTATACGATTTCCTCTAGGTAGTTGTTGGTTAGAATGCTCTTGAAGGTGATGTGCTCAGCCGGTGTTGGTGGTGTAAAATCAAAACTAAAGAACACTTTACCTGCTTGAATGTTTTCAGGGGTATTTAGGTCTTCATCCGCCCAAATTTGACCACCTAAAATCGCACCTTGTGCTTTTAATGAATCAAGGTAAGACTGCACGCTTTGCGTTACATCTTCGATGTAGGTTTTCGTGATGTTACGGTCAACCGCCCACATATGAGCACGTAGTAGTGAGTCGTTGATCATGTCCGCAGTACGAACGACTGATAGGAACGCCCATTTAGGGTCATCAGAACAGGTACGGTTACCCCACAGTTTAAAGCCGTTTTGACGGATAATCGTCGCCACTTCTTTTTCGTTTAGTAGGTTAGCGCGAGCGCTAGCATCGCCTAACTGGAAGTCAATTGGACGTGCTGTGCCAATAACACCATTCATGTTAGTGTTGCTTGGGCTCCACCAAAAACCACGGTCGTTGTCAGATTTTGCAATCATACCCGCTACACGCGCACTGGCAGGCTCAACAACTGAATTACCGTCTTTGAATACCTTAACGCCAGGGTCAACTACAAATACACGACGAGAGCCAAAGTCAGCACGGTACGCTTTAGCGTCATCATCATTTGTGTTAGGGCCGTCTGCGATAATTACGGCACGTAGACGTTCAGCAACGCCAATCATTTCTTTAACAACTGGATTTGCATTGCCCTCAGGACGTTGATGTGCATAACCTGGCGCTACTAAAATACGCGGTGTAACACCCAGTACTGACTCTGCACCTAAGAATGCCTGTACACCTTCGTAAGTACCATCTGCAGCAACGCCACCAACCATGTTAGACATAATTGCAGCTTCATCAGCACCTTCAACACGTACAACTACAACCACTGCACCAGCTTGGTCAAAAATACCATCCATTGCTGCTGGTAGTGTACCTTCTGTACCTAAAGGTGCGGCTTCAGCTCGTTTACCTGCAATTAATACAGGTGTATTAAGTGGAAATTTATCTGCATCTGCAGCTGGTGCTGTACCAATAACACCAATTACTGAGCTTTTTACTGTTTTGATTGGACGAGTGCCTGATTGCGCCTCGATCACCTCTACACCATGTAGAAATTGTGACATATGATTCTCCTTTAAGGGTATGTCAGTTAGAAACAAAAAAACCACGCAAAGCGTGGTTTAAGATTTAAAAAATAATTGGGAGGTTAAGCCCAGTTTGTTGTGTTTAAACTTGAATGCCTTCAATTAACACGGGCTCGCCGTTAATTAAGTAAAGACCATTAATATCAATTGATAATTTTCCGCTACCAGCAGGTTGTACTGCTACCGACTCTAGGCGAAAACGTGGCTCCCACTTTTCTAATCCTTCAGAAATGGCGAGTGTAATGTCCCCAACCAAAGAGGTAGAAAAGGGTCTGTCGAGCAAGTCGAATAAACCACAGCCATAGTCACGGCGCATTACTCGACTACCGAGCGGCGTGGTGACTATATCGCGTATACTTTGTTTTAAATGCTCAACCCCAGAAAGAGGTCGGCCTGTTTGTGCATTCATGCCAATCATGCTTGGCCCTCCTTACTAACCGCCAACGGTAAAGCTGCCCTCGCCTAACATCATTTTTCCACCGCAATTTGTTGGGTCGCCTATTCTTGCGACGGCTTTACCCGCGATTGAAAAACTGCCAGCACCTTGAGATATTTTTTTACCAATGTGCTTTTGTTTAGGGTCAGCTATCATGCTGTGTGTACTTATTGAGTCGCCTTCACGTAAAGCAGACTTGCCTGCTACTGTAAACTTACTTTGCGTGGCGCTGGCACTGCCAGGTAAAAAACCAACGTGCACATTAGTAATATGTCCATCCAATGAAATTGCTGGCATAAGTTACTCCTGCGCACTAATGTGGCTACCATTAAGCTTAAGTGTTGCCGCTGCTTTAACAGCCACGTTGCCACCTGTAGATTCAATATTGACCACATCACCTTTGAGGTTAAGTGCATCCGTTGCCGTCACAGAAATGCTCCCCGTATTAGTGGTTAAACTGGCGTCCCCGTTTTCAACAGTAATGGTGGCGTTTTCCGTTACCGTGACATTGGCGTTGTTTTTCACAATCACGTTTAGGTCGTTGTCTGCTTCTAAAATAATGTCTTTGGCTGACTTGAGTTTAATTACCGCGGTATCTTGCTTAACATCAATTAAGTATTGGTGCTTGTTGCGGTCATACTCGAGCATTGAACCATCTTGGTACTTGGTGCGCTGTACATTAATACGCTCTTCCTTGGCAACATCACTCACCACTTTGTCGATGTTATGCGCTTTTTGATACACACTGCCGAGTACCACACCTTGGGCTAAGTCGCCACAGGGAGCTAATACCATCACTTGTTCGCCCACTTCGGGCGCTTGCCAAGTCATATCGTTAAACGCTTGATTGGTTAGCCATGGCAACCAAGTGGTGAGCCAATCACCAATTTTGACCCGTACCTTGGCTGTTTCGTAATCCACCTCATTCACAGTGCCAAGCGATATCAGCTTTGCCAAACGGCTTTGCATATCAGCCTGTGCTAGATTACTTTGCAGCGAATTAGCCAACATTATCCACCTCCGCAATCACCACTTCACCTTCAGCATTGACGGTTGCCACATGATGATGCTCGCCCCCTTGTGGGCCTAAATACACGTCGGTAATGGTTGGCCCCGGCAACTCTTCTGGCGGCTCCACCTGATAGTAAAACTCCCAAACTAGCTTGGCTTTGCCTATCATTGAGTCGCTTTGCTTGGTAAAAGCAAATTCGCTGTCTTTGGCAACAAAATGCTGCCAAGGAACGGGCACACCGTCTGCCTGCATCAAGGCTTCACCCGTATCAATCACAGTGTCCAAACGCTTAAGTAGCGCGATGCTATCGGCATCTTCCGCTTCTATGTCTAGTTGCAGCTTTAGCACTCTTCTATCGAGTGGGTTTGGGCTGAGGTTCTTGTTAGACGTAGGCCCATAGGTAACGCCTGAAGCGCTACCGGTACTTTGCAACTCACTGGCTTGACGTTCTGATATCAGCGTGACACAAAGCTGCGCCACTTGCGTTAAATCTGGATACGGCAAGGTGTGTTTAATATGGCCAACTTGAGCCATACCTTGTAATCCAGACGTCAGGTACTCAAGCACCTTTTCAACTAGGGTACTGCGATGATTCATAGTGATTCTCTGATAAAATGCTCAGCGCTCAAAAAAGAGAGGCTGTAGGATTAACGGCGGACGATGTGCCCGAAGAGGGTTAAATAGCTGGCTTTTGTGGCCACACTACTTCGTCTGGGTTATCGAATGTTTGTGGTATATCGCGAAGTGCTTGGCGGTAAGCTACAAACTCTTCAGGTAAAGCCTCTCCCACTTCTTGATGTTTTACCACAACCCAGTCTGTTGCTTTTAAATGTGCATCGCGAATAGCTTTGACCGTTGCCCACTTACTTTCTGCTAACAATTGCTCTGCGGGCATTTGGTTTTCAAAATCGGATACTTGTGATTCCATGATTAGCTCTCCCAATGAGGTTTTTCTTGTGTAATGCGATTCGCTGACGGTTGTCCATTTAGAGATGTGTAATGTGTATCTACCGAGATTGCCCTAGTAGAGCCACAGTGTTGCCGCGTATCAACTTTAAGAGATACCCTTGCTATGCCATTATCATAACCTTGATTAATTGCTCTAAATAAAACTGGAATGGTCGTTCCTTCTAACTCATTTGTCAGTAGAATTTCCTTTTCAGGATTCTCTGGCTCAGAAATAAAAATTGACACAGACTTATCATTAGCAACCTTCTTAACTTCTAGCTGACCAGCCACAGAGTCATTAAAAGAGGTTCCTGTAAATATTAAATGGTCTGTATACCCATCAGAAGCAAACATTCCTCGGTGAGTCATCAAAAACTCAATTTTGAAAAAGTCGCCACCAGTCCCATATCCCGAATGAACAACCGAAGGTAGAAACTCCAACATGTTGATATAATAAGGTGGTTGTGGATTATTGCAGTATGGATAATCCGAGTCTGGACCATCCGCATCACCAGTCCAACCACCATTACCCAGTGTTGTTGCAAATGTAAAACGCTTTACATTTCCTTGTTTATAGACATTTATTCCATTAATGTTTTCGACTAGTGATTCTTTCCACGTATCGAAAGCATTTTCAGCCGAAGTAACTTTTGTATCTACTTCAACCATTTTCGCCGACACTGTACTATTAATCTCGCCGATTTTATCTTGTACTGTTTGGGTTAAGCCGTTGGCGGCGGTGACCACATCGGTCAACCGCTGCGTCATGGTTTTATCTTGTTCTGACATGGGTATTCCTTATGTAAAATAAGTATTTTGTTTGCCGGTTTGCAATGCAAAAACGTGTAATTAGGCTTAGAGATCCTGACCTGCGTCAGGATGACGACGGGTGCGCCATATTCGTCATCCTAAACAACGTCACCCTGAACTTGTTTCAGGGTCATTTTCAGCTTACTTCAAAGCTTTGGGTTAATCGTTCAGTGTATGTGTATCTTACTGAATTTTATGATTTAAAACAGGTCAACTCTGACCTCTAAAAAAGATTTAAAATCGGCCCTTTAAGCTTGCTCAAGCGCTACGATACGAAACTCTTGCTCAACTTGGCGCTGCATGGTGTTCAATTGCACCATTGCCATATCGGCCAATTCTCTGTCGACAATAATATTGAGGTTATCAACCCCCACTTTCACTTCAACACTGTTAGACGGTATTTGTGCCAGTGATAAGGTCAACCACTGCAATACTTTTACATCGGGTGTGCGGTAGCCAAGGGTGGTATCTGGTTGTGAATACACGCCCAGTAAAATAAGCTCTCCTGTGTCATCTGGTGACTCGATATAAACACCGATTTCACGAATCGCATATTCTAACGGCGCATCAAACTTAGCAGCAATTTTTAGCTCGCTGGTTTCACCATCACTGTAGTCAGTATCAACAATGGCAACACGCTCTTTTTCGCCTTTTAATGCGGTTTGTGTTTTGCTTGGTGTATAGGCTGCATCACCAAAAGCCATATGACTAATTTTGCCTTTAAAGCCTCGGTGAGTTGCGCTAAGTAGCGCATTTAAACCTGCTTGGGTAAATTGCAAGGTAAGTGCTGACATTAAGTCGCTCCTTGTAAAGTTAAATGATTAAATTGAATACGTGTAAGCAAAGCCGCAATACCTTGTGAGATTGCTGCAGGTTCTGGCTTTACCCCTAACCACGCAGCCTGATATTCGCAGTTTGCTATTGCGCTTTTACCTGCCAACGCACAGCCCAATGCAGCTGTTGAGCTTGCAGGCTTTATACCTTTAAACTGCGCATCGTTATCAATCGCTGCAATGCCTGCCTTAGCGCCAAAACCTGCCACTAAAAACCCGTTTGAACCGTTGGGTCTAACGCCCTCAAACTGAGCCTGTTTATCGCTTGCCCCAACGCCTTGTTTGGCCCCCAAAAAAGCCCCCGAGAATAACGCTCCATCATCGGGGTGTACGCCGTTAAATGCCCCATCCTTGCTGGCAAGTCCAATCCCTGCACCACTAAACAACCCGGTTCCAAATTGTTCTTTTAAAGAAATGCCCAGTTGCACTTCAACATGCACTGATGCGCGTTTGGCTGTCTCTACAATGCGTTTAACCTGCTGCAACATCGCTTTGGTAAGCAGGCCCTGCGCGTTGGTGTCTAGGTTTTGATTCACGAGCGCCTGTACCACCACCGTGCCACGCTGTGCGTCTTCGCTTTGCCACCACTCTTGAATGTCAGTTTCAATGCCCAAACTATCAAGGGCTTTTTCAAGTGCGTATGGCGTGGCTTTATAACGATGTACTTCAAATGCATCAGCAATCACTTGGCGTTTATTTTTTTCGCTCCATGCATCATGCCAATCATCCACCGACAGCGACCACGCCAGCCATGGTAATAACTGTGCCGGGCACTTTTGTGGATGCCAAATATCATGTAAAAGCTGAGTCTGATCTGGATAGGTTAATAACTGCGTGAGTGCTTGTTGTAATTTGCTGGCATTGCTGGGCAGTAACTTGGGTAAGTTAGCAAAGTTATCCATTTACTCCTCCACAGCCACTTGCGTATTGACTTTGATGCTGTTGCAAACAGCCACCTCATTCGCGGCCACCACAATATCCTCTGATGGGCTGATAATTTGGCCACTTTCAATACCCGGTTGATTAAGCGCTGCAAACAGTCCCATTTGGTTGATATCTCGACCTAACATGCTTTGCTGAGCCAAATACTGCGCAAGCGCGGCTCTGACGGTTTGCTCTACTACTGATGCAGCAGGTCCAGGTGCAATATTTATCGACACCTCTAAATCAAAGCTTTTTAGCTGTGGACCAGAAATCGTAACCCTATCACCCAGTGGGCGTACCTTTGACGCATCTTTTGCTAGGCTGCCATCACTTTTTAATCCAAAGTGTTTATACAAGGTATTGAGCAAATCATCTGACGGCACACCATCTTGCTCATGACTTAAAATGGTGAGGTGGATATCACAAGGCTCAGGGCTGGTTACATAAACGTCTTTTACCCGAGAGTCTGCCGATAAAGCATGAAATTGATAGGCTTGTTTACTACCTGCGGTATTGAGCCCTTCAAACACCATTTGAACACGGCGGCGAAAGCGCTCATCTGATTCATCTGCTTGTCTATCTAAATTGTACCTTGCAGCAATCGCTTCTAAATCATTACCAGTAGCGCTTGCTAACATATTGCCTTTAATGGCGTTATTTAATTTGCTATCGAACAGCGTTTGTTGATACGCCATCATTTCAAGCAACACCAGTATAGGCTCCGACTCTAAAGTAAGGGCATCTTTATACTGTGGGTATTGCTCAACTAACTTTTGTTTAAGCTGTGATAGCTTTTGCTCAAAATCCAGCTCAGTAATGGTGTCAGGTAATGGCACCTTAGACATATCTAATAAATTAAAAACGCGCATATGCACCTCTGACGGCCAATAAAAAAGCCCACTTGAATCAAGCGGGCTAATTGGTTGGATAATGGAACTGTTATAGTAAATGCTCGTGTTTAAGCATTTAGTTAATCATTCAGTATATGTGTATCTTACTGAATTTTATGATTTAAAACAGGTCAATGCTGACCTGAGAAAAAGAATTAAAACTCACTATCATCATTCTGACGCAGGTCAGAATCTCATTAGTTTTAACAACCAGTGCTGGGTGCTAGAAGATCCTGAAACCAGTTCAGGAAGACAAAACAACCAAGTACAGGGTAACAAACACCCCGTCATTCTGACGCAGGTCAGAATCTCATTAGTTTTAGCAACCAGTGCTGGGTGCTAGAAGATCCTGAAACCAATTCTGGATGACAAACAACCAAGTTCAGGAAGACAAAACAACCAAGTACAGGGTAACAAACACCCCGTCATTCTGACGCAGGTCAGAATCTCGTTAGTTTTAGCAACCAGTGCTGGGGGCTAGAAGATCCTGAAACCAGTTCAGGATGACAAACCACCAAGTTCAGGATGACAAAACAACCAAATTCAGGGTTACAAACCCCCGTCATTCTGACGCAGGTCAGAATCTCGTTAGTTTTAACAACCAGTGCTGGGTGCTAGAAGATCCTGAAACCAATTCGGGATGACAAACAACCAAGTTCAGGAAGACAAAACAACCAAGTTCAGGGTAACAAACACCCCATCATTCTGACTCAGGTCAGAATCTCGTTAGTTTTTACAACCAGTGCTGAGTGCTAGAAGATCCTGAAACCAGTTCAGGATGACAAACAACCAAGTTCAGGAAGGCTATAGTCGTTTTGAAACTCGATACCCCAAATAAAAAAGGCCTACCCAAGTAGGTAGGCCAAGAACTCAAAGATGGGAATACAACTGTGTTAACTCGGTTGAGAAACTCGGTTGAGAAACTCGGTTGAGAAACTCGGTTGAGAAACTCGGTTGAGAAACTCGGTTGAGAAGCTCGGTTGAGAAGCTCAACTGAGTTAATTAATCAGCTTATGTGTATCTTACTGATTTATAGCGTTTAAAACAGGTCAATACTGACCTGAAGTTAATATTTAAAACACACCTCCGTCATTCTGACGTAGGTCAGAATCTAACATCAGGCAACTGTTTGCGCCTGCCTTATTACATAAAAGGTAATATTGCTGGCACTAAAGCGTGGCTGTGTAAACTCTTCATTGAGCAGTGTTGAAGACACTTCGAAACGACCCGATGTCGGGAAATTAAACGTCGCACTAAACTGACCATTTTGTACTTCAATAGGAAAATACACACGGCGGCCATCATCACGAAGTACAGGCACCAAGAATGACTCATCGGCAATATCCAACAGCCCTGTTAAAGTGACATTCTGCCCTTCAGCCACAGTCACTTTAATCGCATCCAACGACTCGAAATTGCTTGGTATTTTTAACGCACCTTCAACAGCTTGCAACGTAACCGTTTTAAGCTCAGGCGTGGCTCGTTGCGCAAGCTCTTCTTCGCGCGCTTGTTCTTGAGCCTCATATTCCATATACCAAAGCTGCGCTTGTTGTTTTGATTCCCAACGTTCACCCGATTCAGGGTGCGTCAGTAAATACGTGCCATGCAAATAGATGGCGTGTTTTGTGTTGCTCCAATTAAACATAAAGGCTCCTTAAGCAAAGTAAACGCGGCAAGCTTGTTGTGTAAACGCACTACCTGTCGGAGTGAGAAATCTAAAATATTGACTAACTAACAAAGCATTATGAATAGGTGAATACCCAACAATATAAGGATTACCATGACCATGATATACCGAATTATTAGAGTTATAATCATTGGATGGTGCCACAGACTCTAAAGTAGCCTTTATTGGTAAATTCATGGCAGGCAACAGAACTCTACTTTTAAAGCTCTTCGTATATGGGTAACTATTCGTGGCATGAGTAAGTATCGATTGATTATACTTTACTAACTTTTGCTCACCAACCAATGGGATTTGTGAGTAACGTCCTTGGTGCAATGCTACTTCCAATTGAATCTGAGGACGTTTTACAAGCAAACAGTCATGAGCGTGGCCGAAACCTCGTAAATCATTACTGATTTGTTCCGAACTCGCCTTTGGTAATATTGTTTGCTCATGCAGTGGTAATAACTGATGAGTAATCGCCCAGCTTTCGAACTGACTTTCGTTACTAAAAACATGCTCTGTTTTTTGTACCCAACGAGTCCCATCAAATTCATGTAAAATACCAGCATCAACAGTAAATAACGATTTAGATGCTTTGTCTTGATAAATTTTGAAATAATCAGTTTCTTGCACTGATTCCACAGTAAAGCTATTTGCCTTATATATAGTTAACTCTTTAGTGCTAGGAGCAAACGTAAATAACGCCGTATGATTACTTGGCAAGACCAGTATACCAAGTCTGTCTGCACCATTTAAAGAACTAATAGAAGAGGGTTGAACAGCTTTCGAAACCGTTCCATCGGCTTCAATTAACACTATCGTTGCAGGATTTGCTGCTTTTGTTTGACTTCCGGCGTCATAGTAACCACAGAAAGTACTCTCATCATAGTTGACCAAGTTAATCGAGTTATATACCCCGTAGCCGTCACTCGATTTAAAAATACTTGAGGTAGTATTATCATAATAATCCAATCTAAACTCGGGCTCACCCAACTTATAAGTTGGATCAATGAGCTGTTTAGGCAGATCAGCTAAGGTGTTAGCAACATTGGTCACTAAGCTTGATGTGATTTCATTAAACTTAGTCTCAAGCTCCGGTAGCAACCCTAAGTTATCACTTTGCTCAAGTAATTTAGCTTGTAACTCTTTAACAATATCACTGGCGCTGGTTAGGTGACCTGTCGCCTCATCCAAATGCTCTTCTGCCACAGCGACTAATGCGGCTTCTAAATTGGCGCTACTTGAGAGCTTTTGAATGGCGTTGCTAACTAGGGTTTGCTCTTCTGCCGTTAGCTTTTCATTGCTACGCATTTTGTCGACCAGATGGTCGACCATTTCCTGAATGGCGTTATTTATCGTTGCCATAATGTCCTCTTAAAGTGGGTAGATGGTTTCACCTAAAAGGTGATTGAGTTTTTGCTTGCGGTGGTGCTCGTGGTGAGCAGCTTGTTGCTGATTTAAAAGGGCTTTAAGCTCGGCCAAATTGGCATCGCCACTTTTTCCTTGTTGCTCAAGCATGGTTTGTAACTGGGTTAACCCTTGTTGCTGATTATCAACATCCACATCAATTTGCGTAAGCGCTTGAATTAGCCTTAGTACATCTTGTTCAAGTAAATTGCTTTGATGAGGAAGAGGGTAGTCACGATGGGGGGTGTTTATTTCAACACTCATGCTGACTCCTTAGGTTGAGAATGCCCGTAAGTTTTTCACTCTTGGGCGGTTGGCTTCAGTGCCACGTAATACCAATTTCAGTCGTACTCGCTTTAACAAGCTTTCATCTGGCGTATTGGTGCCTTCGCTAAAAGTGTGCACATAGTCAAATTGCTGCCAACCTCCTTCGCTGACCGAAGATTTACTCAGGGGGAGCAAAATAGGCTCGGGCTGTTCATCATCTAACAAGTACACTTCAACCGCTGCGGCACCTTCAAGTACTGCATCAAAACTCACGGTAAATTGTCCGCCACTGTGACAACTTATCTCCCGGGTGATGTAGTCAGCGCTTTGCTCAACATCACCCAATGCACACTGGCTGCCTGCAAATAATACCGGGCTGAGTAACTCGCTGCCCGATAGGTTAGCCGTTACATTCAATTGCTTGTTAATAAGCTTTTGCTTAAGCTGACGTGGTGACCACTCTTGCACTTTTGCCAAAATCTCATTGCTACCAGCCACTTTAAAGGTAAAGTCCACATCCGTTTGCGAACTTGGTCGCTGCACTACCGCTAATGCCATTAGGTCGCTAACGCTTTGAGCATTAACGCTACCTAGGTTCACGCTGTGTGTTTGCTCGGTAAACTTGGCAGCTTTTAATCTAAAGGTTAGGTCTTTGCTTTGATGCGGTGTCCAGGTGCTGGCATTGCTTGATGACAATAAAACCCCAACTTGATACGGCTGGCTGGTTACCCAACCATATTGCTGGTCAAATTGACCAAGCTCAGCAATTGCAACCTCATGCTCGGCACCATCGGTCAGCACCACGATGGCGTATTCCTGTCCCGCTTGTAAAAATACAGGGGTAAAGGCAAATAACGTGGCTGCGTCTAAAGAAATGTCATCACTGCCAACTCGGCTTTGCGCCAGTACAGTTTGTGTGGGTATACCTTGTACTACCTCACGTATTTGTACTTGCACCGACTGCTCACCCTTGGCTGTAAAATACAATTCAACTGCCGCAATAAAGCGGCTTTGTTGCAAAGTAAATGTTTGTGCTAGCGGGTCAAAACGTTGCGTGGTAATGGTTGTTACTTGTGCCAAAGTTTCGGTACGAATTTGCCCACTGCCGGTATACGTTGCAAACCCTTGTGAACCATTTTCACCCTTGCCTTGAAACACCACGGTTTTTTCACCAGCAGGGATCGTTTGTGCGGGAATAGTAAATCGACCCGATAACTCCCCTCTTTCATTTGCTTTAATCATCAAGCTTCCTCCGGCGTTAATTCAATGCCATCAAACAACACCCTGTCTAGTTCCTCATATTTTCCAAACCCTGTGATCGTAAAATGCACGGTTCTTTGGCGTAAAAACTCTGCTTGTTGGGTTTGTACTCCCACGCGCTGTGTATCCACCCGTGTCACAATGCGCCGAACCAAACCGCCACCCCGTATAAAGCGGCGTGTGATAGGGCTACTCCAACGTTGGCGGGTCACTGTCCAGTGATCAACATTCGGTGTTAATGTCACTTGTGCAGGAACAGGTTCAAATGCTTGATAAGGATTGACCTTCATTGAGCCCGTGCGTTTAGGCTGAGTAAGTACATCCTCTAGTTCATAAGGCAGTAATTGCGTTTGCTGCGCATCAAGCGCCTCAACTTTAGGCGTAATTGGCAACGTAAGCTCACCATCAATAATGGCCGCATTTTGCTCAAGCCCTTGGTCACGTAAGTCGTCGTCTAAAAATGGGTCAACAAACACACCATATTTGCTTGCTGATTCTTGCGAATTGGCATCGTTTCGCAAACGCTCAATAGCAAGCAGTTGATATAAATCGCGAATTTGATGCTGCATATTTTGCAAGTCCAGCATGCTAAGCGCTTGAATAGCCACCGACTCAATCCGCGGAGCCGTGCCATCCCATACTTGATACACATATGCCAAAGGTAAGTGCTGCTCTGGCGCTGCTGGCGGCTGGGGGTATTCAAGTGAAGATGCACCTTTAATTCGCTCAACAACGCCTTGCTTGGTCATTACAAATAAATCAATCCGAGGGTTAAACCTCTGATAATCCATTTCAATTTCTTCAGTAAGAATCGTTTCGTCAGCGCCTATATCCGATGTATCAATTCTAAAGCTATTTAAGGTTTGCTCTTTGGTATTAACAACTCGAGAATACACATAGGTCACTTGATAGCTACTGCCCGCTGGCGGTCGCTCTTTTGGACCATCTAGCAACCAAACAATGTGATTGTCTTCTTGCTTGAAGTCTTGGCCTTCAATATATTCAATCTCGTTATACTCAACTTTTTCAATATGAGTGACGCCTGTATTGTGAAAGCTTTTATCACGAAGTTGCCCTGCCTCTCTGGTTAAGCTACTTGTGGTGCGAATATCTATACTTGCGCGGTTGACTTGTTTTAGAGGCGGAAAATCAACTTTAGCCCAAAGCTCTTCGCGGCCTTCTACAACAACTGGTACAAGGCTTGTTTTTTCAGCACCAATCACCTGCACATCAGGGTTTGCTGGTAGCGTCACTGGCAAAGCCATTGCGTAACTTAGTTCAAACCCAGCAATATGCGCTTTGCCTGATTGTAAGCTGAAGTGTTGTTGGCCATTATCGGTTTTAATGTAGTGTAGGCCCAAACCTTCTACGACGTAGTTACCACCATTAGACTCTCTATCATAACGCGCTAATGCGCTCGAAATAGAATCTACCTGTGGAGGCGCTTCTTTTATTTCCAACACCCCCTGATTGATTTGATACACAGGGTAAAACTCTGTGCTGACAGTGTGTGCACCTTCTAACAGGCTCCAGCGGCCAGTTACTTGTAAACGCGCCGCGCCTGCTTCGTTGAAGTTATGATGCACTGTTGGCGAGCCTTCGCCTGCCGGGTCTCGCAAGTCAACATCGTGTTCTTCAGTGATAACGGTACTTTCTAACAATACGCCTATCACTGCATCTTTACTGATATCTAACTCAAGCGTCTTCTCAGGGATTGGCCTTACCGCACCGCGAATATATACTGAAGCGGCAGCAAGTTTGGCGCGTGCGCCATTATTATCTTGCTCAACTTTAACACCACCACCTGAGACAATATTGCCATCTTTAAGCAAGGCATCTGCAACACCTTTAACTTGGTGGTTCAATTGCTGTTGTACATCGTTGAGTTCTCTGCTTTGCAAGCCTTTCCCGGCACGAAACAAAATTTGTTCGTACTGCTTGTTGGCATCAAACTTTTGGTAATAATCAGGATGCTCTGCCCTGATTTGATCATAAATATGTGGTTGCATAATGCTCCCTTAGAAGCTTATTACAAATTCAAAAGATTCACGTACCCCTTGGTCGCGATAAATCGCGGGCCGATGCTCAAGTAGCATCAAGGTGCCAATTTGCGACACTTCACTGGGGAGTAAATACGGTTTGCCATTTGGCACATCGGCATTAGGCTTTGTGCCTACCATTAAACCCAACTCTCGAACGGTTTTTGATAAGCCATCTTCAAAGTCGTAGTTAAATTGGCAATACAAGTGCGGGGTTGGATAGTCGACAATTTTATAACGCCCATTGGGGACTTGAATTTCGCCGTTTTCTTGATCTACCTCGCAATACAACACCCGAGTTGCTTTGCGATAACCTAAAGTTGAGGTCAGCTGTGTGCTAGCACTTTGCTCTGGCGGAAGTTGGTTATCCCACTCAATTGCACCTTGCCCCCACGCCAGATAAATATCTTCTTGCTTAATGGACTTAGCCAGTGCAATGCGCCCTGCACGAGTCAATATGGCCACTGTGTACTCCTTAAAATAAATAATGTTGGCAAATAACGCGCACAAAAAAGCCCGCCTCTGCGTTGTGCGAGTCGTTAAAAGGTCTTGAGATCCTGAAACAAGTTCAGGATAACGAACAATCCGTCATTCTGACGAAGGTCTGAATCTCGCTGACGTTCAGCATTGGACGCTGAGAGAAAGAAGATCCTGAAACAAGTTCAGGATGACAAACAATCCGTCATTCTGACGAAGGTCAGAATCTCGCTTACATTCAGCATTGGGCGCTGAGAGCAAGAAGATCCTGAAACAAGTTCAGGATGACGAACGACTCTAGTTGCGCAGTAGCGGGCTTAAATCTGCATTAATAGTGAATTATTGGCTAACCCACAATGCGGTTTGTTGCGCTGATGCAAATTTACAGGCCTCAAACAACTGCGCTTTACTCACTTGCGCCACGTCATTGTTTGCCAATACCCATGATGTACTCTCATCGTTTTGCATGACCACCAGCGCGCGCGCCATACGTTGTTGGCTTAACTCATCTGCATCAAACTCCATCCCGTCAACTTCTACGGTCAGTTTGGCAAGCTCTTGCATACGTGTTTGCTTAAAACGTTCACGCTTAACTTGTGCGATTTGCGCTTCACTGTGTGCGTGCGTTGCTGGGTAGATATAAGCGACCAAAGCTTCGTCGTCATATTCAGTACGCGCGGGGGTTGCTTCGGTGGTTAATGCAAGGTCAACCTCAACATACTCTGTGCGATAACACTGGCGACGTAGCGATAAATCTAGTTGTGGTTGAGCTGGTAATTCAGGGACTTCCATCAACTCATCGCTATCAGCATCTAGGTTGGCATTGTGAGCCAGCGCAGCTTGACGCTCCGCCTCCACTTCGACCACTTCAAGTTCCCACGCTTGATATGCAGCAACATGGGCGGCTTGCTCTTGCTCAATAGCCGTTTTTAACGCTTGCTCGATTTGCTCTTGTGGGTGACGGAGTGCCATTTTTGTTAGCACATCGTCATAACTGATGCTTGGCTGCTCAAACAATTGCTGCGCACTGTCAGTGCTTGCTTGTTCATTAATCGCTTGTGTTTCAGGCACAGTTGAGTCGACCGCTGACGCAGTCTCATTATTTGTTTGTTCCATAATTTGTCCTTAGTGGCTGGCAATACCCAGCGGCAGTTGTGTGTGGTGGCAAAACACTTTCACCGTGTTGCCGTTTAAATCTGTTTTGGTGTTTTCACCGTTAATGATTGGGATGGTTTGGTCGTCGCCCCATGATGCAGGGTCGATAGGAATTAAATATTCAAGTCTGTCTGGTGCATGATGAACACCCACAGTCCCATTGGCTAAAATCACCCAGTTTGATGCGTTCCAGTTAACATTAGACGATGTTTTACAATACCAATATCGCCCATCCATTGCGGTTGTACCTGCGTCGGGGTGCACATAGTAAAGAGTTCCCGCAATCATATTTGCGCCTAAGTTCGTATCTCTTATCTGTGTAAACTCAGGTGTACTGTACATCAACTCCGCTCCGTTAAACTGCAGATACAAAAGACCATTTTTTTCTATTACCGTGCTCAATGTTTTAACCGCACTAGATGGCTCGGTTTGGCTATCTAAATTCAGCGGCGCGTGTTTGGGTTCATCCCCTAGAGATTGTGTCCACGTCAATTGACCCGTTGGTGCATATCTACTGAGTTTATTAACCGCCACTTCTTCATGTATCAACGCTCCATTTGAACGTGTACCCACCTTACCTATTAAGCTTGGCTGTAAACGGTTGCCATAGGCAGTTTGGTTTGCTTGCGTAACGTAAATGTTACTTACATCGCCTAGTATGCCGAGTTGGCTGGATGCTTCAGTAAACTGTGCAGGCGTTTTATAACTTAACAACGCGACGATATCCGGGTTCCAGCTGCCTGAACTGGTGTTTTTGATTTGATCAAAACCTACGTTAGAGTTTGTCCATGTTTGACCTAAGTCTCTCGTATAACTTGCATTTAACACACCATCAGCCATTTTACGGTTTAACGGATAACCAGAAGAGTTATCTGGTAGCTTTGGCAACCATTGACCAATCACACCATCAGGGAATGTTGCTGCGATACGTTCAGGGTGGCCGATAATATCAGTCCAAGGAAGCGAGTCGAATTCGCTGGATAATGGAACCCCTTTAATTACATAAATATCATCTCCAACTTGCCAATCTAAAAGCGTGCTTGAAGTAATTTTCTGAAAACTATTGTCAAGCAGTGTTCCATGCTTGTCAGAGGTGTAAATATTGCCACTGGGCTCTACATATGCAGCGTAAAGAAGGGTGCCGCGAGTGCTGTTATACAAATAGCTGAACTTCCTACATTCAGGCTCTATTTCATAGCCGTTTTGTTGGTCAACGGTACCAAATAGATTGATATAGTATTTACCTGCATAAGTATTTGCTATTGCTAACTTTTTAGCTTTTACATTAGTAAACACTAGCTTGTTTTTACCACGCAACGTCCCTGCCACGGCTTTACGTATGGTGTCTTCGCGTAGTTGATTTACATCTAGCTTATTGGCGTTTAAGCGCAAGTCTTCTACTTGGCCTGCGTAGATGGCATCGTGATATTTATATTGGTCAGGGCGGCCTGAGTTATTGCCAATTGTCCCTAGACCATTGGGGGCCGAAGTTCTTTTCACAAATGCATCCAACGTAGATGTAGCATACATCCCCCAAGATTCATGCGTTCCAGCCGCAGACCATGGGTAACGATATGCAAGCTCATCACCGCCTTCAGAATTTCTCCCTCCCCACTGAGCAGTACCCATCGGATTGTAAACAGGATGATATGCCCCTTGGTTTAAGCGTTGAACTAATGCGATTGGGATCGCAAAACACTGACTTTTGTATGCGCATGTTCTATTTTGATTGTTTCTTGGCTGCCAGTGTGAACTATCTTTATCTGGAAAAAGGTCATAAGGTGATTTGCATACATACCCATTTACATAATCCCCCGATGTAACATTAGATACATCTAAGTTGGTGTCTAGTTGTCCTCTTGTTATTATACGGCTATTCGCTGCATTATCTGAGCCAAGATAGTGAAAATAACTTACCGTTTGCGGCGCAAGGAACCTATTGTTGTTCCAATTATCACCCAACCCTTCAACCACTCTCACACGATACCGCACTTGAATATACGCTTTGGCTTCTGGGTCGTAGTAAATATTATGTTCGGGATTTTTTAAAAACTTAACGCGGTTAGCGGCGGAAAGTGTTGACCATTTAACCCCGTACCCTTTGGTATTGGTGTCCCATTCACCGAAGGCAGAATACCCTTGTGCCACTAGGTTATTGGCAAGACCGATACCCTCGTAATTGCTCGCGCCAAATTGCACATTGCCCAGTGGGTACACCACATCTTTATCGGCAATTTTTTCATGCCATGATTCAAGAAATACTAGATCTTTACGAGAGGTGATCACTTGTTCTGTAGCTGGTCGCAAGCATATTGAACTTATAGATACCTTTTGTTGCGCATTGTTGTTTTGCACAATGATCCGTGCTTCACCTGAGGCTGGTGCTTTAAATTTAATTTTATGCGTACCCACAGAGTCGATATCTAAGCGCCCCCATGGGTTGGTGAATGATGCTTCGTTATTGACAGCGACTGAGATATTGCCCGAGTCAATACTGCTAACTGTAACCTCTAAAACATATTCATTATCGTTAACTAAAGGTTCGTTACTTAGACTTACTGGCTTGTAATACTGCCCCCCCGTGCCATCATAAGACAACAGGTTATTGCCAATCTTCCAACCTTCAGGCAATACCCACCCTTCGCCAGAGTCAAAACTGCCACTTTTAATCAACCCAGTAAACGCCTCGACAGCACTGGCATATTGGGTTACTTTTCCCGTTGCAGAATCATAAGTTTTAGTGCCATCAGGAGCGGAGGGAAATTTTAAGGTTGTTTGTGTTGAACCATGAGCTACACCAAATACATGCTGCAAAGTGCCATCAATAACTACCTTTGGGTAAATGGATTTAGAAGCCCCATCTATGATATTTGTGGACACTTCCCCCATTATTAAGCCATTTTTAAAGCTCGGACTGAGCCACTGCCACATACCTTCATTGACTTTTTGGTTTGAAGAGGCTCGATTATGCTTCCCCCACTCCACAAACCCTGACCCTGCATATTGCTGCTTGCGCATCTCACGCAGCGCATCGAACTGGGCTTTGGTCATGACATCTGGGTGTGGGTTGATTTTTTGTGTGTCGTTAATTAAATCCGACAGGCTGTCTACTTGATAACTTTGACCGTTTAAATCTTTAAGCGACACTTTGCCGGTTTTGGTTTGCCAATCGTTAATGGCTTGGTGGTTTGCTTTGATCAAATCATGAGTGCCGTGCATATCGGCTTTTACTTGATCAATTTCATTAATACTATCGGTTACATCGGTTGCCAGTTTAACACTGGCATCGGTTTGCTCTGTCACCGCTTTTTGTAACAGAGCCAATTGTGCTTCTATGGTCATTTTCCTTTCCTTTACCTGCATTTAGGGCGCACTTTATTACCCAAGATACGGGTAACGTGCATGTATAAATGAAGGTCCAACGAGTAAATAGAAGGCTGAGTTTGGCTTCCAACAGACCAAACTCAGCCCTTGAACAACACGCGAGCGCGTGCCGTGTATTTTTGTGGTGATTGCACACTTGGGTGCTTTTTCCACAATACGCATACTGTAACCAGATTAAGGGCAAAATATCGGTCAACTTTGCCCTATTAGCGCTCGGTTTACCCCAACGCCTGAATTACAGTCTTGTTTACTCGTTGTTTTAAAAGAAAGTACTTAGAAGCAATGGTTACCCGTTATTGACTGGCAATACCCAATGGCAACTGAGTGTGATGGCAAAAGACTTTCACCGTATTGCCGTTGAGGTCGGTTTTTATGTCTTCGCCATTCACGATTGGGATAGTCTGGTCGTCACCCCAGTCTGTTCTATTGTGTTTTAGTTCTGCACCGTGGAATTGTAGGTAATACAAACCATTTTTCACTGTGAGAGTAGGTAACACTTTGACAGCAGGGGAATTGTTTACCGCATTAAGTTCTATAGGCGCATGGCGCCAGTTTTGGTAAATGGCACCAAATGATTCATCACGAGGCTCTGATGATTCATTAAAGGAGTATGAAGTCGTTACAAGGTTATGTACCGCGTTATTTGTATTATTAATACCAATTTGTGACGTTAAACTTGGCTGTAAACGGTTACCCAAATGTGTTTCTGAGCTGTTTGTAATGTAACAGTTACCCACATTCCCTATAACCTTCACCAGAGCATTCGCTTCTGTACATATTGAAGGTGATTCGTAGTGCATTAACTGAACGCGATTAACTTCACAACCATTTGTAAAGTCGTTACTGACACTATGAAATGTCGATAACGTAACTCCCCATGATGCACCGTTATCTAACGTGAATACGCCAAACTGCCTGCCAGCGGCCTTTCGATTCGCCGTAAACCGTTCTATTTCTCCAGTTGGTAATTTTGGTATCCACTGCCCAACCACACCATCAGGGAACGTGGCCGCAATACGCTCTGGGTGGCCGATGATATCAACCCAAGGGAGTGAGTCGAATCCAGCAGATAACTTTTTAACTTCTGCAAAGTAGCACACATCACTCATGTTAATGCCCAACGTTGTGGGGATAACATGACCACCTTTTCCTAAATTACTGGGGTTACCTGTTAACATCATATGGCTGTTTGCTGTTGAAACTTGACCGTATAACGTCGTATTGGTCGACGGTTGCCACATCATAATGGGCGTGCCGCTTGGGAAGCCATTCGCGTACAAATCAAGAGATGTACCGTTATTTGGGGAATCTTTAAAAATCGCATTCTGCAAGTTTGAACCAGTGAGATAACCTTTATGTAGCGCCTTAAATTGTGTAAATAACGGGCCCTCTTTACCCCGCAACGTCCCCGCCACTGCTTTACGCATGGTGTCTTCACGTAGCTGGTTTACATCTAGCTTATTGGCGTTTAAGCGTAAGTCTTCCACTTGCCCTGCGTAGATGGCGTCGTAATATTTGTATTGATCAGAACGACCACAATACACCGAACCATTCTCAATATATGAAAAACCATGTTCTCCTTTATTCCCTCCACCATTATTCGCCTGACTATCGAAACAATCATACACCGAACGGATCTCAGTAAGCTGGTCGTGAGTTTGATACCACGTATAATAGTACCCGCCGCTGATCCTTCTTCTACCAGTACCCATCGGGTTATAACTTGGATGATAAGCCCCTTGATTTAAGCGTTGGACTAAAGCTATCGGGATTGCAAAGCATTGGCCTTGGTGAGCAAAATCAGTGCGACTTCCTACCGAACCATCTTTTGAAGCCGCATATAAACCTAACTGAGGCTCGATGTTCATCTGAGCATGATATCTATATGGTAAATAGTTTCCTTGTTCAGAGTAATTCATATAGTTTTTAGGACTAATTAAACTAGCACCTTGGGGCGGAACTTGGAAACGAGTATTTACATTGTCATATCTACCTCCAAGACCTCTTGTATCTGCATTATTAGATACAAAACTCCCATGTCCGTCACCCAACCCTTCAACCACTCTCACTCGATACCGCACTTGGATATACGCTTTGGCTTCTGGGTCGTAGTAAATATTATGCTCGGGATTTTTTAAAAATTTCACGCGGTTGGCGGCTGATAGCGTGGACCATTTAACCCCGTACCCTTTAGTATTGGTGTCCCATTCACCGAAGGCTGAGTAACCTTGGCCGACTAAGTTATTAGCAAGGCCAATGCCCTCGTAAGTGCTTGCACCGAATTGCACATTCCCTAAGGGGTACACCACATCTTTATCGGCAATTTTTTCATGCCACGACTCTAGAAATACTAGATCTTTACGAGAGGTGATCACCTGCTCAGTCGACTTCTGAATCGACACCTGATTATATCGCGCCAAGCCATTATCACCCGCATATAAAATTATGTAATACGCGCCACCCTCAGGCCCAGTTGTAAACTCAAGTTCAAAGTAACCTGAATCACCGTTGGTGTGTGCAACAAAGCTAAACCTCTCAGTGCCCGCATTATTTACGATAAAGTTAATACCGTCGACGCCACCTGAGCGTTGATACTCAGCTAAATAATATGTCGCTTTGTATGTTGTGTTTGGCTCTAAAGTAAAGTTTTGTTTTGCATAATTAACTCGCTCTTCTCCCCCTGTTCCATCATCAATTATCGTCAATTGTTTATTCAAGATAGAAGCGCTACCTCGTGATGGGTTTGCAAACATATGCCAAGGTTTTTCAGGCTCTGGGTAAACCGGCAAATCATAATCTACACTGAAGGCAGCCTGTTTGATTACGCCGCCAAAAGCAGGCTCAGCATTGCCATGCTCGGTTACCTTGCCCGTTGCAGAGTCATAAGTTTTAGTGCCATCGGGGGCTGGGGGGAATTTACAGCTTACGATACCGTATGGATAATCCACCGACTGAAGCTCATGAGATACGCCATCAACCACCACTTTTGAAAATGGGCTAGATGACTTATCTTCACCAACCCAACCACTTGTTTTACCTGAACGTCCCAAATTCAATTTGTTCTGATATGCCCACATACCATTATTGACTGCATTATTAGTCAAATCTCCGTAACCCCACTCCACAAACCCACTTCCTGCATATTGTTGCTTACGCATTTGGCGTAGCGCATCAAACTGGGCTTTGGTCATCACCTCTGGATGAGGATTGATTTTTTGTGTTTCATTGATAAGCGTTGCAAGCGTATCAACTTGGTATTCTGCATCGTTTAGGTCTTTAAACGTGACTTTGCCGGTTTTGGTTTGCCAATTGCGGGCGGCTTGGTGGTTTTGCTTGGCAAGCGCGTGTACTTTGTCTATTTCTTGCCAAGAGTCTTCAATGGCGGTTTTTAGGTTTGATACTTCGTTGGTTTGCTCAGTAACAATGGCATTAATTTCAGTTAGTTTTAAATCTATACTCATGGTGATTCCTTACAATCCGGCGTTTCTTAACCGTTTGTTCAGTAAAAAGTTTTGGTGAATTTGCTTGGTCAAGTTTTTACTTTGCAAGACTTGCGCGTAAGTCATGGTGAGCAGTTCTTCGGTTAAAAACACATTGGCGTTGTTAACCCCAACCGTACAGGTAATGTTGTCGTTCGGCAGTGCCGATACGCTGAGGTTAAACACCTCGAGCCACGCGGCATCAGCTGATTTATAGTTCAACTGCTTATTGGGCACACTGTATACAGCCACTAAGGTTTGCTCAGTTGACCAAATACCAATTTCTTTTACTGGGTATTCTTGTGGGCCATCAAATAAGGCACTAAAGCGCAGCTGTTTGCCAAACTGGTCGTCGTCAATAATTTCAGCACCACCAATGGGGACTATTTGTAGCTGGTTGCGAAGTGCGGTTTGTGTGTTGCTAGGAGCATAGGCTTGATCTCCCGCCGACACATGGGTGATCGCCATACTAATGCCCTGCTGAGAGGCGCTAAGCAGTTTGCTCAAGCCTTGCTCAGTCCACACGATAGGCGTAAATGTGCTTGGGTCGCTCATGTTGGTTTCCAATGGATATTACAATGTGAAAAGGTAAGAAGGCGCGAACGCGCCAAAGGTTAATCGCCTGCGAATGTAGCCGAATGGCTTAGCGCTACTCGTTTGGCACTTTAGCTGTTAGGTTTAACGTGCCGTAGTTCATTCGTCCGGTGCTTGCGCCCGAGAAGCTTAATGGTGCCACATTAGTGATGCGCTTATAGTTCATTTGCACGCTACATAATTGCTGTGATTGCCAATTGGCGTTTTGCCAACGGTCATGCCATGGACCTAACCACACCCGTTGTGCAAGGGTACGTTGTTGACTAAATAAACGACTCCGCACAATGATGTTAGGCAGATGCGATGGCTGGTTGGTGGTTAAGCAGTAGCGACCGGTCTCTTGAACATCTAAATGCTCACTTATTTGACTGCGTTTGCGCTGGTGAGCAAAGCTAATTTGCTCAACGCTTGCATCCACAAAGTGTTTTTGAGTTCGGCCAAAACTGGCTTTAACCAAGCCTTTGCCTTGATGCTTAAACATCACACCAGAGTAATCACTAAGCACATGACCAAACGCACACCCTTGGCTTGATAACGTTTGCTTGCGAATATCATAGCCATGATATACCCGCGTCAGTTCGCTGCTCACCGGCGCCGATAGCTGCGCTAAATTAACTACTTTGGTTAAGCGCTCATCACCGGGCACCGTGCCTGCATCAAGTTGATAGGTATAGTAATGCAGCCCCGGCGGGGTATTTTCTATTTGCGCGTTATTGAGTTCGAGCCAACCAAGGGCGGTGGTTAAACTTTTTGGTGTACCACGTATACGTTGCCATGCAAGCCCGTCTTTTAGGGTTTTGCGCACGTCTTGGCTATAAGGCAAAATGCTTTCTAAACCATACTCCCACACCAGCCACATAAGTTGCGCGTCGTGCGGATTGGCTTTCATATTGGTTAGGTTAGCAATTGCGCCATCAAACAATGTTGCTTGATCCTGACTTTGCAAGCCTTTGAGCTGCAGCGGGCTATGATTAGGGGGTAAAAGTTGTTGCATTGTTACCTCACGCACAGTGTGAGTTTAATATCGCCCGGTACGGCACATTGCTCTGGCGTGATGTTAATTAACCCATCCGGCTTTTTAATTTCGACCTGACTTATCCCGCTTTTGTGCAGTTGTGCGCTTATCCAGCTCGGAGCTAAGTCCCAATCAAGCTTTGCCTCATTGCGCCATGCATCACGTAACAGCTGCTCTAGCTCGTTAAACACCTCTGCAGAAGTATTAGGCTGTAAATATATGTCAGCCTCAATATCAACCATTTTCATATCAGCAGGCTGCACAGTAACCGAATCGGTGAGCATTTTAACGCCATCGTCCAATACTTTGTCTTTAACACGTTCAACCGTGGTTTTGCTTGGTGGTGCATCTTGCGGTTGTGGCGTCTCACCAAGGGTTGTATCATCCAGCGCTTGTTTGGCGAGCACAGTAACAATCACTTTACCGCCTTCTTTGCTTATTACCGACACATCGGCAATCTCACTAGGTGCGGCATTAATGGCATGATTACGATAGTGCTCGGCACTGCCTGCGGTGCTTGATGCAATGGTATTGTTGCGAATGCGCTGACGATAGTCATCATCTTGCTCATTGGTTACGCGCTCAACACCATAGAAGGCACCAAGGTGTTCTAAATCAGCCCCTTTAGCAAAGGCCAATAAATTGGATTGCGCCGCTTGGTTTATGCGCTGGCGCAGTAGTAGTTCTTGATAGCTTTCTACCTGAAGCCACACAGTTAACGGGTCGCTCTCAAGTTCAAGCGCCTGCGCATAGTCTGGCGCAAGCTCTATAAAGCGCGCCTTACGCGCTTTATAGATGGCTTCAAATGAGAGTGATTCGATAATGTTGGGATCAGGGAGTTTGCTTAAATCGATATAACTGGTCATCGATTTGACTCCTTGAAAAGGTAATCGAGACTTAAACAACTAAGTCTTAGAGGACGTTTTGATACTTAGATTAACTAAATAACTGAAAAGCGATATTCGCCCATCTCAAAAGGCATATCAGGAAAGTCAGTGTTAAACAGTTCTTGGTTAACTATCCAAATACCGTTTGTTTCAAACTTCAATGGCATGGTTAATTGACCGTTTACCACTTGAGCTGGCATTAACTGAATACGCCCCGTATCGATGCGCTTGAACGGCACCTTAAATTTACGGTCAGGTATAGCCAGTTGCCCCGTTGCTATTACATCGTTTGATTGTTGGGGCACAGTAAATTCATTGTCATGGTTCACATAGCCATCTAACTGACCTGATACATTATCAATAACCACGCATTTCAATGCGTTTTCGTCATTGCGTTGCGTTAAAAATATATCAACATCAAAATCACTAACCAGTTGCTTATTACCTACGTAATCAGCAAATAAATAGGATTGTTCATCGATAGAAACAATTTCTTGCTGCTTAAACTGGACAGGGTCGTCCTGTAATTGCTCTTCAATACTGCCGCTATTAACTTTTATTAATACGCGCATTTAAACTCCTAATCTCGCACCTGAAAACGCATAAATACAATCACTCGCCCAACACTCAAGCGCGCTTCTTGTAAAATAGATTCTGCGATTATCGGTAACACTCCAAATTGAATAACGTTTTTTACTACCAATAGACATAAACAAATCTTTGGATATTTGAACCAGCGGACCTGAAAAAGAGTTAAACGACAGGTTGTGAGTTGTACGAACTATACATTTGCTAGATTCACCATTCGTAGTATTAAAATTACGATTTACTGAGAAAGGGATGCTACAAACATCATATGAGAATCGCGCATCGCCCCCTGAACTTCCTACAAAAGAAGGCCCAAGCGTGACTGAACCGTTAAATAATGACACACCCTCTAAGTATACTGGACTGTTGTTATTTCTGCTGTGCGATAATGGCCCTATATAATTAGTATATAGACGAGACTGAAATTTCATCGTATCAAAATCGATACTATATGTTGCAAATTCATGTGTACAGAACAGCGTATTATTTTCCAATATACCCAATGAAATTTGCACGACTGACAGTGTATCGCTACTCAGCACATACGTTCGATCATTCAAATTTACGCGGAGCAACCTGAAATGACTATTGCCATTTTCATGTAATGCCGTGATCAAATATGATACGCCATTTTTATTGTAAATCAGGTTAGGGAATTTAAAATCATCTAAATCTGTATAATAGAAACGATAGCTAGACAAATAATCTCGCACATTCCATGTCCATTGCGCAATATTATCACTGTTAAAGTACGTTATGTTTGTCGCGCTGATAACTAGATAACCACCATTTAGATCATGCTCGTTCGGTATCGCCATATCTAGCGCTACATCTAGACTACTGAGTGGGTTTCTAAATGTTGATTCAGGCCATGGAAGCAACTGAGAAGCTGCATTTGGAAATTCACCGTTTACAAAATTGTTTGATGCTATTTTATCTGTCAGTACAGTCATAAAATCTCCCATTTCGCATTAGTAAAAATGGCGACGCGCTCAGTGAAAATCGAGGTGTGATATTCTGTTCCCACTTCGCTATCTTTGATTAGCCCATTTGTCGCCAAAATCTGTGCTTTGTTGTTGTCATCTACAGTTGAGCTACTAAGTACGCAAAACTCAATACGCGAACCCTCGGCAGCTGTTGCGGGTAAGTGTAATTTGCACGGAGCTTTGAACGCATATTTACACCCGACAATTGCGTTTGTATCTGTTGTGATAATGTGAGTACGAGCCATTTCAACAGGCACACCACCTAAAGTTTGCCCGTCACCAATAAACAACTGCTCAGCCTCTGGGGACCAACCCGGCTCGCCGTTGGCAAGCACGGTTTGTAGCCGTTCTGCCTCGGGGCCGCGTCTAAATTGAATCTTTCGACCCATTAAAATGTGCCTCCGTCAATGTCGCCGCCTTCAACCGCTAAGCCCAATGAATTAACCCAATCTTTTACCCATGCGGTGTTGGCAATATGAGTGCTATCGTCAGACAACGCGCGAGTGGGTGCTTTTGGGTTGCCTGTAAAGTTTGGTGAGGTAAATAACTGTGCTTTAGATTCATTAGTGACGTTGCTTAGACCAACATCGCTTTTATTAATTGTTACCGCACCCGTTTTGCCATTTACAGCTAAAACGTTATCGGTTGGGGTTCTGAGCAAAATCCAGTTTGAGAGCACGTTGGCAGGTGTGGCTTTTAGCACATATGACTTGTTTTCATCTGTACGAATTGCCAAGTCGCCCGGCTGCGCCGTTAGAGCAAGCATCGCCGCTTGGTTTGCTACTTCAAACGGTTGACCAATGGCTAAGCTTGGCAGCACGCCTTCTGGAATTTTACCGCTGCCATCAAGGGTCAATACCTGATTTACACCTGTGCCAGCATCTTTATAAATGGCGCTGCCAAGGGTGTCAAAAATATCAATACCACCAGGGGTTTGACCATCACCTACAAACAGCTTTTTGCTATCGGTAAGCCAAATGGGTTCACCACTTGCGGGGGTTACATTGGTTCTGTTGGCTGCAGGGCCGCGTCTAAATTGTAATTTGTTTGCCATTATAAAGTGCCTCCATCTAGGCTAGTTGCATTAGGATAAGAATCTGAAAAAGCACCACCATCAAGCGACAATAGGCCCATAAATTTGTTGATTTCGTTGCTAACGTGCTCTTGCGTGGCATACACCATAGATGGGTCAACTTTTAAATTAACCGCATTTGCCTGTACCACATCGATCACCGCTTTTATGCCAAGCTCGGCGCTGGCGTTGTCGGCAATATTGGGTTTGTATGTTTCTGGATATTTAACAATGGCAAATGCCACATCATCTTCAGTATAAAAGGCGGCTTCACGAACATAAAAGCCCCCTTCGGTTGAGGGTACTACCCCCACAATTTCGAGCATCGAAGGGCTTTCATCAAGGGTTTTAGAGCTATTGATTAGCCCCCTAAAGCGTTCATTCGTAAGCCCTTGTGCATCTGGCTGGATTAGGCCGTCGCCTACGGCAAATTTGGTTAAATTGATTTTTTGGCCTGTGCCAATGGCGTTGGCAATTTTAGCTCGACCTGCTGGGGTCAGCATGGTCCAGTATTGAGGCTGAGACATAACTACTCCGAGGATATACTTTGATTTGATTAAAAGATTGGTTAACAAGTGCAATACACAATGACGACTCACTGGTGATTTCACTGGCGTAGTATGGATAAACTGTGGCGGTGATACCTGATGTAGCAGCACTGGCAATCGTCAACTCAGACTCGCTAAGCAAACTCACCGATAAATCAAACTGCACACTTTCACGTTTGGTATTGGTGATGGTGTCATAGATCTGTTCTATCACCTCTTGATCTATGCCTTTGTCGGTCACCGACACATCAACTGAAAAGGTCCCCGCTTCACCCTGCGGTGTTTTTTCAAACCACTCTTTTAGGTCCGTTTTATAACCAAATGGGGTAAGGCCATTGATAATGGCAAAGCGGGTGCCTAAATGTTTATGCTGCTCATAGCTTTGCGATATCACCAAACGTTTGGTTGTATCACTCCAGCTTTCGTCCCATTGCGTCACACCTTGGCTCCAAGCAAGCCAAGGTAGCAAAGACGTTGGGCAACTTTGTGCATCCCAAAGTGTTGCTATAAAGTCTGTGCCATCAAAAATTGGCTGTAGAAGATGTTGCGCTGCAACTTGTAGTTCGCTTTGCAGTTGTGTGCCATTGTGCAATTGACTCATGCCACAACCTCAAAGGTGATGTTATCTAAACCGTTTTCACACCAGGCAACTTCATCTTGCGCCACAACAATGTTGCTATTTGGCTGAATAAGTTCAACTTCTTCAACGCCCTCTTGATGCAGCACCGCAAACAATGCCGAGCGTTTGATGCTTTGCCCAAGGCCATTCTGTTTCGCGATAAAGCGCGCTGTTTTTTCAAGTACTAGCTCTTTAACATGGCTGTTACCGGGGCCTTGCTCTAGTTTGATATGAGCTTGTAACGTAAACGACTTTATTTTTGCCGGCACAATGTCAACGCGATCGCCAATAGGACGAATTTTTTGCGCCTCTAACACATGCGAAACGTGCTCGGGCGCGCCCGCTTGTAGCCCAAATGCCTCGTGTAAGGTGTTCATTAAACCGCTTGATGGCAAGCCATTTTGTGACTCGTTACTTAATACCGTGAGCACAACGTGGCAAGGTGAGGGACTGGCAACATGTACATCTTTTACCCGCTCATCAGCGCTCAAAGTATGATAGCGGTAGCTTTTACCTGTACCTGCGGTGTTTAAGCTATGAAACGCCAGTTGCACTCGCTCGCGCAGCCGCGTGTCGTTTTCGTTTTGTTGACGTACCACGCCATACTTACTGGCAATATGATCTAAATCACTGCCCATTGCGCTACTGAGCATAGTAGATTTAGCCGCGTCGTTCACTCGTGCGCGCAGCAACATGGCATGATAGGCATAGGTGTTCAGCAACTGAGTAAGTGGCTCAGACTCAAGCCCCAAGGTTTGCTCAAGCGCTGGGTTTTGCGCTAATAAATTGTTTTTTAACTCTGTAAGCAGTTGCTCGTAGTCTAACTGTTGTAACACATTAGGCGGCGGCAACTTTGATAAATCAATCAGTTTAGATTTTGACATAAGCAGCTCGGCAAAGTGGTTTATTGGGCATCGTAAAAATAAATAGCAACGTTATTGGGCGCTAAAATTTGCCCATTACTAATGGTATTGGTGGCCACATTCAGGTTCATAGCATTGGTAGCGTCAAGCCAGCTTCCACCTTGATTGTAGGCACAAAAATTAGGCCCATCGGCTTGAGCTTGGCGAGTGAGATTAAACGCCGTGTTACTGCCATCGGGTACATGATTAAGGTTGTATCGACCCATTACCCCTTTGGGAAAGGTTTGCGCAAATTGATTTGGCGCAGCGATTACGTCCATTTGCGGCATGGCGGTAAACTCTTCCCCTTCACCGATGGTGGCAATCATAATATGCGCGGTAACTTGGCTGTGCTCGCTGATGGTATTTCCCGTACTAAACCAGTTATCGTCCCCGGTGTTTGGGTTAACCAAAGCAAGGTTTTCACCACCAACTACGATACACTCGTTTACTTGCAGCCATTCACCCAATTGGTGACCACCCGCAAAACTGCCTAAATTGGTATTACCAAATGAGGTGAATTTGATCAAGACGGGTTGAACAAGGGGCTGAACGAGCGAGTTAGCAAAATATTGCTCACGACCATACACAGGCAAGTTTTGGGTAAGTGGATTGTTGACAGGCTCGGCTGCAATGCTATCAATAAAAATAGTACTGGTGGATGCTCGGCACACGTCAGCATGCACCAAGGTAAAAGGATTGCTCATAGTTTGGCTCTGCTTTTTAATGAATATTCAAAACCGCGCAAACAAAAAATGGGCATAGAGTAAAACCCTATGCCCATTTCGTTACGGGAAAGACCACTGTTTCAATTTGCTGAAATAGTAGCAATTATTTAGAAAAGAAAACGGTCAAGTTTGACCGTTTTGAAAAGGAAGTGGCAACTAACTGAATTTAGTTACCTTGCTGTTGGAAATGCAAAGCCACTCGCATACTCGTACTAACTCAGGCACAGTCATTCGGAACATCTCAAAAGTGCTCTGTGAAGATATGCTTAAAACTATGTAGTGAGTGATTTAGCGAGGGCTTTGAATAGGAAGGAAAACAAGTATTAGTAATTATAGGTAAGCGTCAAACTCAACGGTCTCGAATTCAAGTCTAAAATCAGCACCTATACGCGCTAAGCCACGGTTTACACGTGCAGCGCTGATGGTATAGTTGCCCGAGTTTACAAACTGACCGCTAAGCAACACTTTAGCATCTTTAATTGTTGCGATGTAACGCATATCATCTACAGGCAATTGGCCGTCGACCACACGCTCACACATTAGCATAAGTTCAGTATCGTTTAACGAATCAGGCAGTGGCGCTTCTTCATCAGCAGCTTGCAGGTCAGCAGTTAATGTAAACTCCGTGCCTACTTTTACCCAATGAATATCACCCACTAAGCGTGCGGCTTCACCCGTCACGGTTACATCAGTTAATGCAAGCTGTGCTAATGGTGCTTGCTCAGAGGCTTGTTGTATATCAGCCTGTGGCGCAAAGTAATCTGCTACTTCTTGCTCGTTTTGCCACACTTCGCCTGTGAGCGGGTTAGTTAAATGCGTTACCCCGTTTACCGTAACGCTCTGATTTTGGCTATCAAAAATAAAGTCTGTCATTGTAATATCCTTAAATTAATTGAGCGTGGTTTAAATTGCTTGCGCAATGCCTTCGGTGGTTTCGATGCGAGAAGAGCTGATATAAATTATTTTGTTATGCTGGCGGCTAATAGCGGCTATGTGACAATCATACTGAGTAATATAAAAATCATTATCCTTTTTGCGGTAACCAATGGTTATTTTAACTTGACGTTCACCTGCATGTTTTGTTTTTGGTAGAAGGGCAACACCTGAATAACGACTAAAGCTACTGTAATCAGAGTTTGTCACGTCGTGATAAGGTAGCCAAGCATCCCCATGTAAATCAACCGGAAGACTAGTTTGGCCTAGCACTAAACCCTGCTCACGAGAAAATTCATATTGGCGTGCCCGCCAAACAAACTTTGGCGGAGTGCAAATAACTTGGTCTGAACTCCCTTGGAGACTACTTATATTTTCATTGCTATGTGAATAGGCCCGAATTTCGACTGAATAATAGCCTTTTTGAGTAGTAAACTCTTGCTCAAAAGCCGCTTTATTAGCAATTGCTTTACCCATTTCCGCTTCCCCTGACGATGTACGACTATATGCTTTACCACCACGCACATAGATTAACGCTCTATCAGATTTACGCACTTTTAATGCAGAAAAGTCTACTAAAATAGAGGTATCTATTGACCAACTATTCGCTTTGTGAATGTTAATCGTCAGCGCTGAAGCGCTATTGTAATTGGCATTACTCGTAAATAGCCTGGCAGTGTTGTCATGATATGGTAGTAACCCGTATCCATGACCACTCGCTGTCAACGAGATTTTTCGACTAATGACTTCTACTTCACCTTGAGCGTTTATTTTTCCTAATTTCGCGGAAACGTAGCGATATACATCACTTGTACTCCATGTTGTGTAGCCTCTATCGTAATAAAAATACATCTCTTTAGTATCAAAGTCTTCAATCGAAATATAGCTCGTTGGTGCTTGAGTAGATGTATTACTGTATTGTGAAGGGTGCTGCTGATAGTTCAAGTTTTGAATGGCATTCACTGGTGTTTGGCTAAAATAAAAGCTTTTTTGTGTCGCATTATTGATTGATTTAATCAACTCAGGAATTTTCGACAGCTCTTGTGTTGCTTGTACCGCAAAAGCGTCTTTTGCGCTATTCAGCGACGCGGTGCTTTGGCCTAGCGAGTCTGTGGCTGTATCTAAGTGTTGCTCTGCTACAGCAACCAGTGCGGCTTCTACATTTGCGCCAGAAGTGAGCTGATTAATAGCTACACCAAGTTGCGCGTTTTCTTGAGGGGTAAGTGTGCCGTTGACAATTTTATTGGTCAACGTTTGCACTGCATTTGCAATTGTATTAGACATGATTTCTCCTTAATAAAAATTAGATAAATGCGGCAGCAATTGGGTTAGTTGCAGCCACAGCGGCTCTGACTGGGTCTTGAATATAGTCTTGCCACTCTTGTTCGGTTTTACCGGCAAATTTTTGGCTATCGCCAGAAGTTACTTGATTTGCTGATGCTTGAAGTTGTTGATTAAAGTTACCTTGGTGGATCACTTTTTGGTTGTAGTTGGGACCTGCGTAAATATCGCCTTTGACATAAGTAGGCCTGCCAAAGTAAAACTTTTCTCTGTCGGTATCAAAATGACACCAATTGCTGTTTTGCGGCCCTATATCAACATAACCATTATTGGTGATGGCTCTGACTGTATTGCTCACACCTTTTGCAAGCTTGGTATTTGAGTCTTGAAGTTGAATATCACTGCGAAACTTAACCCAGCGACTTTGATAATTCATCTGCATAGCCCAGTTGTCAGCTATATTGTCTGATCCTAAGTTCCCCATACCAATATATGAGTAACCATCTCCTATATAGCTCAAATGCAGTGACGCTGAGTTATCTCGACCAGACTCACCAATTGAGATACCCGCAGCCTGCTCATTGGTATTCGAGCCGCTAGAGCTACTGTCCAATGTCAGCCACGGGTTGTTTTTGCTGATATTAATATCAGCACCAAAGTCAAAGGCTTGGCTGTTGGTATACTTCATGGCCACTTTGTTAGTGTGCGAGTCGTAAATACCGGTATAGCCATTGGCCGTGTTTGGTGACCATATATAGCTATCAGTGCCCGACATTTTTAAGTCGCCACTGACTTTTACATCCCCAGTAAATGCCCATTCACCATTTGCGGCAACTTTTGACCAGTCACTTCCATAGTTGATGTACAACTGATCAGTAGCCCCAACTAAAGCGCGTTTATCACGGATTTTAAGATCTTGCCCGCTATTGGTATCAACATGTGAGCTTTCAAAACGCGCGAGCTTGTCGCTTTTGCCGTGGTATTTATTGCTAAGTAACTTATCGCCTTCTTGTAATGCAGCTGCCTTGACCTTACCTCTAAATTCCCAGTCGTTACTCAAATGTAAGTTTCTAGCAGTCCAATGAGTTTGTCCGCTAGAGCGTCTGAATAGGGTAAAATAATCTGCCCCTGAGCCGCTGGTCACTGGACTATTGTCACCATTGTATTCAATACCGCCACCGTGATTTGGGCTTTGCCCCACATACACAATGCCAGTTGTTTGTGCATCCACTTCAGCGCATACATTAAGTACCGCAGCGCCACTGTCATTGGCGCGAATATTTACCGTGGTATTGTCGCCGTTATCAAAGGTTGCATTACCATTAATTGCCAGCCCCGAGGCTGTAACATAACCTTTTACCTTAAGCCCCCAGTCTTTTAGTGACATCCACTCAGTGATTGAGCTTCCACTTCTGTGTTGCCATCTAAAATATTCATTTAAGTTATCTGAGGTTTCAAAATACAGGTAACTATTGGTATCTTGGTCCGAGGTATTTTGAAATCCAATCGCAGCACCATCAGAGTTTTCTACCCAGCGAAGTGCTTGATTAGTTAAATCAATACTTTCACCCTTAGCAACGGCACCAATCTCGCTTGGTGTGGGTTTATGACCTTCGTGGTAGACTTGGTTACCTTGCACCGTGATAGTAGCTTCTCGGTTATCAGCTGAGCTTAGGGCAATACCTGACTTTGTTCCTTCATGTATAAACTCTTGAGGATAACCTTCGGTATTAAAGTCACCAATCTCTATCACTTCCTGCCCATAACTTTGTACAGTTATGTTCATAGCAATGGCACTTGGAGTGTCAACTTTTGCTTGGATTAAAAAGTGTTCATTGGTATTTGAAAGCAGACGTAAAGTAACTTGTGAGTAAGGCCCACTGAGCGACTTGATTGTAAAATCACTGTGATGATTGACTATGATTTCAGCCGAAAACGCAACAACCGTGCTATCAGTCGTTCCTTTTAAGTTTAGCCGGATCATTGAGGCAAGCTCTGCCCCCGTTACTTTTGCAATCGTTTTAAACTCACTTTTAGTCACAAGTGGCGTACGACCAGAGATAGAAGGTAATGCTTTTACATCTGAAGCTAAGGGCTTATTGCCTTCATGATAAACCCGTTGGTTATAACCTTCCCCTGCGTAAATGTCGCCCTTAACTTTTAATTCCTTGTTAAACCAATGGTTGGGTCTATCGGTCTCATAGTGGCAAAAGTTGTCATTTTGCGCACCTAATTTTAGATACCCCCTGCCATTTGAGACTTTAAACGCCTTGTCACCATATTCACCGGTCGTAGTTTCTAAAGTGACGCCACTTACTTTTACAGAGTCAGAAAACGCCCACGCGCCTTTGGCGGATACATTAGAAAAATCGCCATTGTAGTTGACGTACAGCATCTCGGGCGTGTGAGCTACAAGCGCACGACCACCTCTAAGTCTAAAGTCATTACCGTGAGTAAAGTCGAACTCAGAGTCCACCAAGCGCTGTAATTTGCTATCTGCTGCTTGCAGTCCTGCACGCGCTTCACTGACTACTTCCTCTTTGGTTTTGCCTCCTAAGCGCTGTGAATCAGGTGCTGTGCCCCCTGCAATTTCTGCCACTTCATTACGAATTGACTGTGCCTCAACAACAGAATTTGCAGCACTATCTTCACTGGCTTTTGCCGCAACCTGACTGGCTTGTGCCGTTGCAGCCGATTGCGCTGCATTGCTTTCACTGGTTTTGGCTGCCGCTTTACTCGCAGCGGCTGCCGTAGCCGATGATGCGGCATTGGTTTCACTGGTTTTCGCCGCAGCTTTACTTGTAGCTGCAGCGCTGGCTGAGCTGGCTGCCGCTGATTGACTAGAGGCTGCTGCGGTTTTACTACTCGCTGCGCTACTTGCAGAATTTGCTGCTGCGGTTTCGCTGGCCTTGGCCGCTTCTTCGCTACCAAGCGCTGCCTCGGCTGACTCAGCAGCTGCGGCTTTACTTGATGCCGCCGCCGATTTGCTCAACCCCGCACTAATCGCAGAACCCGCCGCTGCACTTTGGCTTGCTTTGGCGGCATCTTCGCTGGCTTTAGCCGCCACTTTAGATGCTGCCGCATTGGTTTCGCTGGTTTTTGCCGCCGCTTTGCTAGCTGCTGCGCTACTTGCAGAACTGGCCGCTGCGGACTTACTTGACGCCGCTGCCGTTTTGCTACTCGCTGCGCTGCTCGCTGAGCTGGCTGCTGCGGTTTCACTGACCTTTGCCGCGTCTTCGCTGGCAAGTGCCGCACTTGCATGCTCGGCCGCTTTATCTTCACTGACTTTGGCTGCTGACTTACTGCTTGCCGCACTTGTTGCTGAAGCAGCCGCTGCGCTTTGGCTTGCTTTGGCGGCATCTTCACTGGCTTTAGCCGCCACTTTAGATGCTGCCGCATTGGTCTCACTGGTTTTAGCCGCCGCTTTACTCGCCGCGGCGCTACTTGCGGAACTGGCCGCTGCGGACTTACTTGATGCCGCTGCCGTTTTGCTACTCGCTGCGCTGCTCGCTGAGCTGGCTGCTGCGGTTTCACTAGCCTTTGCCGCATCTTCGCTGGCAAGTGCCGCACTTGCATGCTCGGCCGCTTTATCTTCACTGGCTTTAGCAGCTGATTTACTGCTTGCCGCACTTGTTGCTGAACCCGCCGCTGCGCTTTGACTTGCTTTGGCGGCATCCTCACTGGCTTTAGCCGCCACTTTAGATGCCGCTGCGTTGGTTTCGCTGGTTTTAGCCGCCGCTTTACTTGCCGCGGCGCTACTTGCAGAACTGGCCGCAGCCGACTGGCTTGACGCCGCTGCTGTTTTGCTACTCGCTGCGCTGCTCGCTGAGCTGGCTGCTGCGGTTTCACTGACTTTTGCGGCGTCTTCGCTGGCAAGTGCTGCAGCTGCATGCTCGGCTACTTTATCTTCGCTGGCTTTGGCTGCTGACTTGCTGCTAGCCGCACTTGTTGCTGAACCCGCCGCTGCGCTTTGGCTTGCTTTGGCGGCATCTTCACTGGCTTTAGCCGCCACTTTAGATGCCGCTGCGTTGGTTTCGCTGGTTTTAGCCGCCGCTTTACTTGCCGCGGCGCTACTTGCAGAACTGGCCGCTGCCGATTGGCTTGACGCCGCTGCTGTTTTGCTACTCGCTGCGCTGCTCGCTGAGCTGGCTGCTGCGGTTTCACTGACTTTTGCGGCATCTTCGCTGGCAAGTGCTGCAGCTGCAGAATCAGCTGCCGCAGCTTTACTTGATGCTGCTGCCGATTTGCTTAGCCCTGCACTAATCGCAGAGCCCGCCGCTGCGCTTTGGCTTGCCTTAGCTGCATCTTCACTGGCTTTGGCTGCCACTTTAGACGCTGCTGCATTGTTTTCGCTGGTTTTCGCAGCTATCTTACTTGCTGCAGCAGCGCTGGCTGATGCTGCTGCATCATCTGCATTTTGTGCTGCTTGTGCTATAGAGGCCACCATGGCTTCTAGCTCTTCAATTAATTGCGCTACTTTTACTGCATTGCGATTAATTTCAGCTGGCGTTGCTATTTCGCTTTGTTCACCTAAAAAATTGGTAACAGGGAATGTAGCTTCATTACTTTGAAACCAACCCGTCAGCTCCTTTTCACGGCGATGCCACTTTGTTTGCAGCTCTGTTAAGCTTTTTGCCAAACGCGCAGGTGTCGAATTATTGAAATTTTGAACCAAACCATAAGGCAGTTCACTGCCACTTTCTTGCGGGTTAAACCTCTGCCCATCGAGCAAAGCTAAACGCAATTGTGTATCACTGATCACTTGGGCAACTTGAAGTATCTGATTTTGTTGATTTAGCCTTAAATAAACGAGATCTCCCGTTTGTACTTTCGCCACGCTAATAAATTGCGTATGCACACCCGTGATCGTCGCGTTATTTTTAGTAACGCTAATTTTGCCAATTGAATAGGCCATAATTATCCTCTTTTATAAATTACTGCGACCTGTTTGATTTGATCAGGAGAGTCAAATGTGACGTTGTGACGTACTTGAGCGATGGTGTAACGCTCTTCACTTTGTGTTGGTTGACGCATCCCTTTGCCAGGCATGGAACTTGAGCAAATTAAATCGCCAGTTTGTAAATTGCCACCTTCGCCGCAGACATTCATTGCGCCTTCACCACCTGCGTTGATGCTTGCTATATCGTACAGGTAGGCCAGTTGCTCCCACTCTTCAAAGCCGACTAGGCCAGCAGGTTGCGAGTCTGTAAGCACTCGACGACGCGTGTAAATACCTCGCACTGTAATGTCCATCGGTGTGCTCGATAGTTTTGCCGTACAAATTGCATTTGAGATATTTGCAATGTGCATAAGCTCATCATCACAAAGAATATCACCGGGTTCTGGCTCTAACTCTTTGGGTAGGAGTGTTTCATGAGCAGATGTGTGAGGTCCTATTTCACCATTCTTTGCATAAAGGGCCCAAGAAGACGCGTCGACGTGAATAGCGTTACTATGATATTTAATTGCAATACCCCAAACATCTTCTGGCTTGCCATTATCCCAGACATATAGGTTACGCAGAAAACCTTCCCCATTCGCCATAAACCTGGCGTTAAGGACCCCATCTTGCTTAATAGCAAGCATACCTGAACTCGCTGTAACGGTACTGCTTCCACCCGAATCCCATGTACATGATCGTAAAGTTGCATTACTAATTACACCACTAGACGCTTCAACTTTACCTCTAAAAGTACCACTCGTTGCCTCAACCTTACCCTTAAACGTTCCACTATCAGCTTCAACTCTTCCTTTAAATATACCGCTATTAGCATACACGTTGCCGGTGAACGACCCACTGGTTGCGTTAACATGCCCAGTGAACGACCCGCTACTCGCATTAATATGCCCGTTAAACTTATATTTCCCCGCGCTGCTATCAAAATACACAGCACTGTTATTGCTATTATCGAGTAATTCAAAAACGCCAGCTTTTACCTGCATTCGCCCGGGTGTTATCGTGAGCCCTGTTACATGGTTATTAACGTCTACACCAATTGAAACCCGCGCATCTAGCTCGTCTATTTGGTTCCCTTGTTCATCCAACTTCCTCGCATGCGTAGTCATAAGCTGAAATACGCTCGCAGTACCCGAGTCAGTTTCTACACTAACGTTTTTGACAAACGAGGCTAAAGCACCATTTGAGTCCGTCTTTGAGAAATAAATATCACCCAGCTTGGAAATTTTCCCGCCAAACTCTGTCGATAAAGACTGAGCTTTTAAGCCTATTGCCTTCTCAGTTTCTACTTTCGTATACGTATTACTTGCAAGGCTAGATATGTCGCCATTGAATTCAGAGCGCAAGGAGCTCTCTTTGGCACTAATTACACTATTTGTTTGCGCTGCGGTGTAAAAAGTTTGATCTAGATAAGCGCGATTACTATTAACTTTACTTTCTAGCTCAGTTTTAGCCTGTGAGACAGCGCTTTGTGCATCCGCTTTGGTAATATAATAGTGCTGCACATCAGCCTTGTTTTGTGCAACTTCAGAGGTTAGGCCGCTAATTTTTGTGGCAAGCGCTTGCTCTTTGGTTGCTAACGATTGCTCAACGTTAACTATCTGCGCACTGTTGCCATCTACAACTGCTTTAACCTCACTAATTTTATTCGCAAGCGCTTGATTTTGTGTGGCAGAAGCTTGCTCTACACTGACTATTTGCGCTTTGTTCTGCACAACCTGTGCTTCCACTTGCCTGATGTTTGTTGCAATAGCGCGTTCTTTATCTGCAAGGGACTGCTCAACATTGACTATCTGAGCATTGTTTTCACCGACCAAGGCCTTAACTTCACTCACTCTTGTAGCCAATGCTTGATTTTCATCAGCTTGAACTGCAACAGCCTCATTAATTCTTGCGTTAGTTTTGGCGGTTTTTTCCTCTAAAGTAAGCGTACTTGTTAAATCGGCCTCGAAAACTTGCTCAGTATCCAATGCTTGTTCAAGAATACTATTGGCAAGATCATCAATTTCTCTTATCTTCTCTTGCGTTTCTTTTAATTCGTTAACACTGAGCCCAGATACTGAAAATGCCTGCCTAACAACTTGCAACTCGTGGCGAGCTTCAACAATTAAGTTGCTGGTGGCCTGAGCCAAAAATTCAATTGCTAGCTCACTGTCTGTTACATTGCCTTTTTCTTCACCTAAAGCACCATACAGCACACCATCATCGCTCAACTCAACCTGTAAGGTTTGAAATGCTAACTCTTGTTGAGTTTGCAAATCTCGAAGTGATACGCGAACTTGGTTCACTATGCCCTCAGGCTGCCAACCAACACCCATACCTATCCAATTTGGGCTTTGGCTCATCTCAAATACAAGCGCGGTGCTGTGCTCATAAGTTGCTAAATCGGCAGTTTTAACATCAAAACTCTTCCATTGGCTTTTGCCTGCCGCATTCAAGGTTCTAACACGTCCTTGGTAGCTTTTTGAAGGTAGTAATGAAGAAACGGTGAGCACTTGGGAGATAACGGTTTTTTGCTCACCTTCCCCTGCAAACTGCCACTCATAATTGGTTTGCGTGGATGCGCCTGTTGTAGTTGCATACAGCACAACACTTGTCGGTGTGAGCGAGGTGATTTCAACAGTAGGTACCGCCGGCTCTGCAACAGTAAACAACAAAGTCGCTGCGCTACTTCGATAGCCGAGTATATTGACCGCATAAATACTGATTTGGTACTCACCTGCATCCAGCGCTAACGAGATGTCATGTAAGGTCGTATTACCTGATTTTACAACTTTACCATTCCTGCGAACTTGGTACTCAAAGTCATTTGACGCTGATTGCCATTCAACCTTTAGGGTATTATCCTCTCCTACACTGGCTTGTAATCCTGCTGGGGCATCCGGCTTTCGTGAGCGATATACGGTATCTTCGATGATTGTTTGTGGTGCACTCGGCTCCCATGAAAAATGACTGGGCTGATGCTCAACTAAGCTTAAGTCAACTTCGCCACTGCCATTAAGCACCATATCATTGAGTACAAAAGGCTTTTTATCAAACCCTAGCAACTCATCACTAACGCGAATAACGTCACCAATTGCCAGTAAAGCCGCATCATCACGAGCCGTAAATTTAATGCTTAACTGTTCACGACTTTTACGCGCAATAAACTCCGCAATACGCTTTGCTTCATAGAAGCTGTTGAGCGTTTCAATTTTTACTTTTTTGGTTAAACGAATGTCGTTGTCTTGGGCTAACCATTGCGTATCAATCGCACTGCTTGGCTCTGGAAATACAGCATCTTGTAGCTTGCCATTGCGCTTTTCATCATAGTACTGAACCGTTACTTGGTTGTAGCGATCCTTTTTTGAGGCATCGTTAACCTCAATATCACTTACAATGGTTTGTTCATTGGCCTCCCATGATATCGGCGCCTTATTTTCTTCAAGCACTAACGTTAGTTTGCCATTAACCACAGGTAAGCTGGCACGCATCGAAGCCAAAAGCATTTCACAATTGGCTTTTACTGATTTACTGGTATTAAGTCGCACATTAGAGGTGTACAACGGGATGGTTGCTCCCCCCTCATAGCTCTCTACCTGCAAATCACAAATATTGGCGGCACGTTTAAAGCTTTCGACATCTAGGTCAGAGCTGGGTAACCCTTTGCCATAGCGGGTGTTGGTTAAATAATCATATAGTTGCAGCGCAGGGTTAGAGGTAACATTACTTTTAGTTCCAGTTCGTACATCATGGATACGCGTTTGTTCAATGTCTGCGGTAATGTTTGGCCTTGAAGTAAAAACAGGGTCATCAGCGCCCATCTCTAAACGTACATAGCTATACAACAAGCCTTCGGGTAAGTTTCTGTCAGGAGACCAGCCGCTAGCGTTTAAAAGAGGGTCAGAATAACGCCCCCCCTCAATATTACGTGTATAAGCCCACCAATGTGCCCCCTCATCATGGAACTTATCAGATGTGATTGGCTCATCATCAATGTAAATCTGCTTTACTGTTGCGCCATTTGCTTCACCCCAAACAATGATAAGGTGAAGTAGCTCATTTTCTACATCATTTCGCACCACATCATTCGTCGCGCGGTAGATAATCGTACCACCTGTTCTTTTTACTTCTCCATAAAATACAGGTATAGCAGCGTCAGTTGCAGGTGCTGTAAAATCGACCCCTTGTACTTGCTTTTGAGGTTGCGGCTCTAAATCGACCCCCAAAATCTTAAAAAAGCCGCTAACGATATTACCTAAAAAACCCATGCTATGGCTCCTGCTGCTGGTTGTTATTGCGCTTATTTTTCGGTGCTTCAAAGCTCGATTTGGCAGAACGAGACTTCACCGTGCCATCACCTTCTTTACCCCAAGGCACTGAATCTGTTAAGAAAGGCGTGTGCTCAAACGGATCGGTATTTGGAAAAAACTTCTGATGACTTGCGGTATTTGTTTGCCGACCTGCGGATTTTTCAAAATCGGCCCAAATAGAGCTGACGGTAAAGCTCATGGTGCCAGACGAGTTCATATCCATTTTTGCAATAAGCCCTTTGTACAAAGACAAAGCCCCTACGGGTGCATCTGTGATGATCAGCTTGGATAACTCAACACGACGGTTCATCCACTTTTCGCCAAGACCTAAGGCCACTACGGCTGAGTCCAAAGCATTAAAATTAAGCTTTAAATCACCAATGCGAATACCGCTACTGTGTTTTACCGAACTGAAACTTTTTAGCATGCCAGCAAGGTAAATGTTGCCACCATAGCTAATATCTTCATCCGCATCGGTCATATATATTGGACCCCAATCGAATTGGATTTTCAGTAAATGGCAAAATTGATAATCACCAGCAAGCGCTTGTTTTAATGCTGTAGACATTATTGCGTTACCTCCACCAGCTCTACGCTCACAGGAATGGGTCGGCCAGCTGAAATAGAGATCTCCGTATCATCATCATCGCTGTACACTAAAAACTGTACATTTTCGCCACATTGAATCGCGCTGTTACCCGCCACATTCGTTTTCAACTTGGGATAAAAGTGAATAATGTCTGCGTCGCTATTAAACCCCGTAACCTGATATACCTTGTGGTGACCTAAAAACTGAATAAAGTCACCTGCTGAAAATGCCACGCCTTCTCCTTTTGCAGACACCGCAACACGTACCGAGCTCTCACCTTGCGAAATTGACTCTGCAGTTTTTGCACTCAACACACTGCCAATTTGTGGTAGCGGGTTTGGCAACTTGGTTTTTTCAAATACCCCATCTAAGCTTGCCACTTCTGCATACACCGCCATGGCCTCTTGATAAGGCATCGCCGTTGAAGTGAGCTTAATGCGCCACCTTTGCGGTTGGCCGAGCTGACGTACCTGACGGGTAAAACTGTATTTGTTTTTGGTGACTAAGGTTTTTGTTTCTGAAGAGATTTTTGCTTTAGCAATTTGTGTTAATGCGGTTAATCCCATTCTCCTGACTCCATTGCATAACGTACATCTTGCATGATTTTGGCGCGCTCACGCTTCATTACTTGCGCAACGCCCTCACTATCATTGGCATTGATGACGTAATTAAATTTGACTGATTTATCGATGTTTTGTGGTGTTTGTTCTGCTGCACTATTTGACGTATTCAACCCTGCGGTGGTGCGACGGCTGGTGACGTTAACCGGGCCTGCAATAAGTTCAGGCCCATATTCACCCACTAGGCCGATTTTACCGGCGGGGATCAGACCACCATGGTCATAGGCACCTGAGTAATTGGTTGATTTAATCGCCTGAACGTTAGCCATACCGGCAGCCACCGCAGCGGCTGCCGCAGCGATGCCCAAAGCAGGTCCTACATACGGAATACCCGCTAAAGAGGCATAAGCGTTGGTTGCCGATTCATACGTTTTAATTGTCGTTTGCGCGATTGCCGCGGCCTTTGCCGCTTTTGATTGTTTGCCACCAAATGCGGCGGCCACGCTGGCTACCCCACCAAAGAAGTCCGATGCCTGATTTAAACGCTGCGACTGCTGCTCACGCTCGATATCTGCCATGGCCTTATTTTTTTGCTTGGTTTGGTCCACCTCAATTTGGGCTTGTTCTTCTGCAAGCGCTTGAGTTGCGGCAAGCTTTTCTTCGTTTTGGGCTTCAATGACCGAAGAATCCTGTTCATCGGTTTGTTCAGGATCCTCTTCTTCCCCTGTTCCTAAAAACAACTCATCAATGATATTTTTACCTGACTCATATACTTCAACCATGGCCTGCACAGATGCTTCAACATTTTCAGGGTTTGTTAAGTCACCATTGAGCGAGTCACCCAAATTTTGCAACTGAGACATAAAACCTGAAGCTTCACTGGCAAGCTGCGCATTTTTCTGCCTTTCAAGCTGAATAATCTTTTCATGGCGCTTTTTAATTAAGTCTGTTTGAATTTGTGTTTGCTGATTTTCTGAGCTTTCTACTATTCCACGTTGACGCTCGCAGCTTTGTGTCAGCAGCTTTTCTGTTTCTTCGGCGTTTTTTTGCGCAGATGTATTGTCACTTTTTGGGTCTAATGCGCTAACAATTGTTTGCACATCGTTTTTTGCCCCTGCGCTAGTTAATCCAGAGCTTGCTTTTGGACCTTTCGCAGGTTTTAAACCAATTTCAGTATTGTTTTTTGCCTTATCGTAATTTTCGCCTTTTTTGTCGTAGGCCTCGCCAAGCTTTTGTGCTTCATCAAGCTTTTTATAAAGTTCTTCTGTGACCTTTTCTCTTTGCTTTAGCGCTTCATCCCAAGATTTCTTAATGCGCTCTTCAAATGTGCTACTGTCAAATTCATCAAGCTTTTCAGATTTGTTACCTCTGAGGTTTTTAAGTTCCTCATCTCTTTGAACCTTATTTTGCGCAACCTTCTTTTTCTCTTCTTCATAATCAAATGAATCAGACCAAGGATTCAATGCACCAATCGAGTTTTTAAACTCGAGCATTAATGATTCACTGGCCGACGAAAGGTCATTCTTGATACTGGTAAAGGTATAGTCTGTCGCCGTATCAAAGTAATTCATCCAATGATCGAATTCTTTGCGTGCCATACCGAGCGCAGAACTGATACTCTGGGGAATTAGCAAGTAGTTTACACCAAGCTTCTTCAGGCCTTCTTTGGCATCTCCTCCCCATTTTTCATACGCTTTAGAGAAAAAACTTGAAGCTCCATTTAATGCTGCTTCTAACTCATCTCCCATGGTGTACTGATAAAGACCGCTAAAGCCCGCTTTCAACGGACCTATGTAAGCATCAAAGTACTTTCCTAACTGACCTGATGCCAATGAGTCATTAAACGTATCTAAAGCATCACTTCCTACACTAAATGCAGATTTTATAGCATCGCCAACTCCTCCCGAGCCGATATTTAAAAACAGCTCATCCCACTCAGACTTAAAACGGGCAACCTCACCACCCATTGTTCCCATTTGCTCAGCCATTGCCCCGGCAAAGTTGTTTTGAGCTAACTGATTGAAGTACCCTTGTATACTCTCAGCATTATCTTTGATGTTAGTCGTAACACCATTATAAGTAAGCGCTAAGCCATCTTTGGTTTCCTTCGCATTTATGCCAAGGTTTGCAAATGCATCAGCTTGAGTTTTCGCATTGTCAGACGTCGCATTAATTACATTATTTGCAACATCTTGTAAGCTCATACCCATGGCACTTGCTATATCACCATAGGCAGTCATCGCCTCTTTAGTCGGTATTAAACCGTTGTTGTAAAGCGCTAAAAAAGAATTGGTGGTTTGATCTATATTATGTGGCGTTTCTTCTGCCATTTCTTTGAGATTGTGGAAAATCTCTTTGCTTTTTTCAGAGCTCGCTGCAACAACATTGATTCTCGCTTCAAGCGCTTCAAATTGAGACGTTACAGCTATCGTTTTTTGACCTGCTGCAACCACAGCATCAGCTAACAACAATGGAGCCCCGGCAGCACCTGCAACACCTTTTGCAAAACTGCCTATACCCGCAAGTGATTTTTTAAAAGGTGAGCCTCCAACTTTTTTATTACTGGCAGCACTAACACTGCTGCTTGCTGAGCCGCTAGCGCCCATAGACGAGTTTAGATCTTTACTTGCTTTAATATTCTTTCGAAGTTGATCTTCTAAAGCTGCAAGTCTGCCTTTGGCTTTGTCTGAGCTTTGCTCTAGTTGGCTAAACGACTTACCTGCTTCTTTGCCAAAGTTTGAAGCTGATTTTTTTGCAGTTTTAAAATCTTGATGTAGCCATGTGAGATTTTTACTCGCGCCTTTAATATGCGATAAAAAGCCCGCTAGAGATTTTTTAGCCCAATCTACATCATCAGCAAAATCAGACGTTGCTCTTGCGGACTTTTTTACTTGCTCTTCAAGCTTTGAGAGTTCACGCGTTGCGCTCGTGGTTTCTTTAATTAGCAACGATAGGGAAAGCTCAGCGTTAGTTGCCATGCATGACACTCCAATAAATTCGGTCTATTGAGCGCAAAAGATCGACCTCCCAGGAGCGGAGGTGTTTACGCGTTAGAGATGACCAGTGGTAAATTTCGGTAAAATTGATAGGTTTGTCGCTTTTCAGCTCTAAATACCATTGCCATAAATAAGCCAGCTCGTCTGGCAGAGCAACTTGCTCTGCCAGTTCGGCTGGCTTGTGACCTGTGGTTTTCCAGACCTGTTTAAGCGCTTGTTTACGGGTTAAGCGTGCGCCTTTAGGTATGGTGTTTAGTTGGAACTCGCTTTTGGCGTAGTCGGCGAACTGCTCAACCCTTTGGCGAAAAAAAGCGCACGTTTGGCCGCAACTTTATCAATTTGTTCGCAAATTTGCGGCGCTTGATGCAAAAACTTTTTAACGGTTTCAAGTTCACAAGGTTCATCAAATGACCAATCGGCCACCAATGCAGCGATTAAACCTAAACGCTCATCAGCAAACGCCTCTGCACGTTTTGCTTCGTCTTCAATGGTAGCAAAAGCCATAGCGTTGCGTTTGGCTAGGGTTTCTGCATCTCTAAACGCATCTGAGTCAATACCACGTACTACGATGTAATGCTCTGATTGCGAGCCATCCGGTAAAGTCAGTGGCACTTTAATGCCTTCGTTGGCTTTTTCGCGGGTAAAAAAATCTTCCATCATGCTCATGCTTTTGCTTTCCTTTCGATAATTAAATTGGTGCCTTCTGTTTCTGACAGCAAGCCTTGGAATGGCAGTGATACAATGATTGCACCCGTGCCTTCTACATCAGGCTGACCACCTGTGTAGCGCAGGTTTGGCACACTCACAACATATTGGTTGCCCGTAGGATCAGTCATCGAAAAACTGATATTTGACTGCTCACCGTTGAAAAACTTCTCAAGCAGGGCGTGGTTTTCAAAGTAAACACCCAGCGTACCAGTTAGGTTTGATAAACCAATTGATGGACGAATTGTCTCGCTTGAGCCAATCACAAAACGCGGCTCAATGCCGTTTTCAAGGGTAAACCCAAGTTCAGTCGCAATGGCTAGGTTTTCGCCGCCTTCAGTAACCTGACCGTTAAAGGTATCTACCGCCGGTACGGCTGCCGTGGCTTTTAACGTAGCACCCGCTGGCAACTCAGATAATGCTTCAACCGATTTACCTACTGCACTAAATGTTGCGGTTGTTACACCTTCTGTGCCCAACTGAATATTGATATTGTTAAGCTCAATACCACGATAAAGTTGGTATGGCTTATCTGCTGCTGACAATGTCGTAAAGTGGCGTAAGATGCTAAAGCTGCGACGTTTTGTGCCGCTTTTTAGCTTGTCGGCTTCCCAATCACCGCATACAGCCGCTGCTAGCAACATGTCGATGGCTTGCCACTGTAATTCAGCTTTGATGTCACCACCAATTTGCTGAGTACCGTCTCTAAAGTCAGAGATCTGACGGTCGCTACGAATGGTGTTCGATTGACTGGTGTTTTTTGTTAGGCCCAAAGTTGTGCCTGTAATTGGCACTTCAATAAACTGTGCCGACGCTGGCGTAACGCCATACTCTGTTTCTTCTACTAAATAAAACTTATGTGATGTGGATTGAGACATAGTGATTCCTAAAAGTAATAGGGTGATTTAAATACAGGTATTCGTGCCGCAACTAACAGTGCGACAATAAGTGGTAATGTTTTTTGTAAATTAAAAAGGATGAAGTAAGCTGAATGCTTACTTCTTCGATGATGAAATGATTCTAATCAAATTTAGGGACAAAAAACGGTCAAGTTTGACCGCTGTGTTAATTTATGGGAATTAGATATATAGGCTTAGTGGCAAAGTAACTGTTGATAATTACATTACAGTTAAGCCAAGTGTATGTTCTGTCATAATTCAACCTTAGTTGTTATGGGCAATGCCAATTGGGAATTGACTATGATGACAGAACACTTTAACCGTATTGCCGTTAAGGTCGGTTTTAACATCTTCACCATTGACCAATGGAATAGCTTGATCGTCTCCCCAAGAGGTTTCTTCATAAGGGATTAAGTACTCGTTTCTATCGAGTCCTTTGGCGCTTATGCTGCCATTTGGTTTTTTAAGCCAAACATCATTATTCCAATCAACTGTAGAGTCTGTGGCACAGTACCAATATTGGCCGTCCATCACCGTTGTACCGGCTTTGTTTTTAACAAAGTACACCTGACCTTTCACCATATCGGTTCCAAGATTGGTCGAATCAATCACCTGTACTTGTGGCTTGTCAAACTTCAACTCACTGCCGTTAAACTGCACATAGTACAAACCATTTTTTACCGTGAGTGAGTAAAGCGCTTTACAGCCTATATTACCTAGCACACCACCTAAATGCGGCAATAGCGCATGTTTTGGCTCTTCATCACGAACCAAACCATTACCCAGTATACTCGCCTGAGTTAGTGGCACACTGGCATTAGTGGTATATGTTATTGAAGTGGGTACTTTATCAAGCAAACTCGTTTGTAAATTGGCACCAAATGACGCTCGCGCATCATTACCGCACCATACTTTGCTAACATCACTGACGAGTGAACTTAGCGATGCAGGTGTTGTACTGTTAGCTTTTGTCTCATAGTAATATAACGCCACATTATCTTGTGCAAATATAGTAGGGTGTGAAATAGAGTTACTTTGGGCAACAAGGTTCATCGCACTTTCACTGCTTTCCCACTGCTCACCGTTATAAAAAGTTACTAAATCGTTATCGCCAGATACTGCTTTTTTCGTTAACGCGAAGCGCTCACCTGAGCCGTCTGGAATATGATTTGGGTTCCACTGGCCCACGACGCCATTTGGAAAAGTTGCGGCTATGTTGTCGGCTGAGCCAATGATATCGACATAGGGCAACACATCAAACTCACATCCTTGGTACTGCGTTGGCATGATGATCTGAGCTCGAATAGTGCTGGCCCGTCCAGAGCTAATCCAATTAGCACTGTTATTGTTTGGGTTAACCAATGCAATGTGGTTACGGCTATTTAGTAAGCAGCCTCTATCAACTTGAATCCAAGTATTCAACGGGTGGCCGCCACCATAGGTACCTAAATCAGTGTCACCGTAGTCTAAAAACTTGATTAAAACAGAGTCAATATCAAACTTATCATTGTCCCGATAGGCAAAATATCTGTCCCGATTGAATAGCGGTAAGTTTTTAGTTAGCAGATTAGCATTATCATTTTTTATATCCAGATAAATAGTCATCTCAGAGTCATGGCAATAATCACTGTTGATTAATGTAAACGGTATCTTGCCCTTGGCACGCAACTGACCTGTAATGGCTTTTTGCATAGACTCATGTAGCAATTGTTGCTTATTTAGCTTATTGGAATTTAAGCGCAAGTCTTCTACTTGACCTGCATAAATTGCATCGTGATATTTATAGCTACCTGGTCGACCTGTTTGACCTGATGACAACGCACCGTGTGTAGTATGACGGCCTATACGAGATGGTGTTGGTAATTCAAAGCACCCTGCTTTACTCGGATAATAGTTACTTGGCAACGTATTCCAATGAAAATTAGCAACATTGGTTTGGGTAAACTGTGCGGTGCCCATTGGGTTATAAACTGGGTGATATGCGCCTTGGTTTAGGCGTTGAACGAGGGCGATTGGAAGAGCAAAGCCCTTATCTATTCCCTCAGTTGTGAACCTGCCCACATCTGGATATCCTGGTGAATCTAAATTATTAGGGGTCACAAAAACAGAATACGCCGCAGGATTATATTCCACTAAATCTCGATCATTCCCCGTATAGCCAAATCTGCTACCAATAATTGAGTTAGGTTTACCATGAATACCAAGAAATTTATTGTAAGAAGATCCACCGTCGCTAGGTCTAGTTACCTTCCATGAATCACTTACTCCTTCTACCACACGCATACGATAACGTACTTGCACAAGCTTATTTGCTTTAGCATCATAATAAATATTGTGTTCTGGACCACTTAAAAATACAGTTTTTTGCTCATCAGTCAGTGATGACCATTTAACACCATAACCCTTGGTATTTTGGTCCCACTCACCAAACGCGCAGTAGCCTTGTGCCACCAAATTATTAACGAGTGCAATGCCTTCATAGTTGCTTGCACCATATTGCACATTGCCAAGTGGGTAAACCACATCCTTTTCACTGATGTCTTCACGCCAAGACTCTAAAAATACAAGGTCTTTACGTGTGGTGATAACTTTATTGGTCGCTGTTTCTGATGAAAAAGCCGCTTGTGCATCGCTATGCTGCGTAACTGTGCCTGTGGCTGAGTCATAGGTTTTGGTGCCATCGGGTGCATCTGGGAGTAAAACTCTTGTCATTTCGAGTGGATTTTCAGCATCCCACGTTCCGAAAAGCTGGTGTATAACGCCGTCAATGACGACAACTGGGTAATCGTACAAACTATCCCCGCGACCAAGAGCAATTTTATTTCGCCACGCAGTTGTTGACTGATACATCCACATACCGTCATTCACATGTTCTAAATCCGTGTGATGCTTGCCCCACTCAACAAACCCACTGCCCGCATATTGCTGCTTGCGCTGTTCACGCAAGGCATCAAACTGCACTTTTGCCATGGCTGGCATCCAAGGTTTAATCGCCTCTTCCATGCGCGTTTGAATATCTGCGTTTACCTTAGCCGCATCGCTTTTTACTTTATTAAGTGTGGTGGTAGTTGCCGATGACATCTCGTTCTTAGCATCCACTACTGATTTTTCAACACGCGATATTTGGCTTTGTACAGCTTGAGTTAGTGCATTACTTTTGTTGGCTAAGTCGGCATTGGTGGTATTGAGTTTTTGAATTTGTTGTTCGATTGTGCTCATTACAGCACTCCTTTTTGAGCAAGTTCTTGATAAAGTTTTACGGTGGTGAGGTTGGTTTCTAGCTGCGAGGCCAGCATCTCGGTTTGTACTTGGGTCATATGTAAAAACACATCGTCGTAATACAGACGCAAGTCGCCATCATGAGTCACGGTAATCGCATCATGCGGTGCTGCACTGAGTAATAAGTCAAACCCCTGCACCACGGTGGCCATTGGGGTAAGGTAAAACAGCACGTTTTCAGGGTGTGACCAAACGGCAAATAAAGTACCGTCTGATAAATAAAAGCCAACTTCTTTGACGCTATAGCTGGTGTCACTGGTAAATTTACCCGACACCCTAAATTGGCCGTTGTTATAATCAACGCCCTCGCCTGTTGGCACGCGGTCGCGTTCGTTTTGTAACTGGGTTTGTGTCCGGGTCGGCGTGTAGCCTTTATCACCCACAGCAATATGGCTTAGGTGCACACTCAACCCTTTTTCTTTAGCATTCACTGCGGCGTTCAAGCCCGCCTGTGTAATGATAGGTTGGTAAGAACTCATGTTATTTCCATCGTTAATATTTGAAATGTGGTACTGCCTGACACTGTATCGACATACAAGTCAGACATATCGAATTGAATAGCTTGATTTTGCTTTAAACTACTATGTGCAATGTGCAGTTGATTACCCCCACTGTTCGCATAAACCGTAACAGGCTCTAACAGCGACTCTGTATTTTGGCTAAGCTGTTGCGTTGCAAGTTGAATGTGGTTATTTCTGGCACTCACATACAGGTTGTTTTGCTCAAATTGCCCGTCGGCATTTTGCTCAAGCGCTGCTTGGGTAATTTGTGTGGCCGTACTCACTGGCGAAAAATACAGCTGGTTTTGCACTATATTGCCAATGTGAAAGTCTATTTGCGTACGGGCTGGCTTGTTTGCCGCCACTGCACGCCAAAGTTGGGCTTGCAGTTTTGGGGTGATAAAGGTATCACCATTTTCATCAAGGTTATGAGTGGCTAAGGCCACGATGGTTGCGGTGTGGGGTGCGCCCCCAGTTTGCCACCACTCTTGCAGCTCAAGCTCAGCATCTAGTGCGCTGAGTGATTGTTTTAAAGCACCAAATGTGCCCTTAATTCTGTGGCTCGGTACACTGTCTGCGATAACTTGGCGTTGAATATGCTCAGGCCAATTACTATCCCATGTATCTACACTCAAGCCATGGGCAAGCCAAGGTAAAAAGTGCGCAGGACACTGCCATGGGTTCCAAAGGTGCTGCAAGGGCACCGGCAGTTTTTCTATTCGCGCCGCTGCGCCCGATAAACCATGCTCTAACAGCGAACTACTTACAGGCAATAATGGGTCATATTGTGTAGCATCAGACATCTCGCTGTGCCTCAATTGATACCTCTATACTTTCGCAATGCGCCACTTCGTTTGCGGCAACAAAAATATCACTAGTAGGCGAGAGCAGCTCAACACGTTGCACGCCGGCGCCGTGTAAAACAGCATATAGACCCGACAGCGAAATATCATGGTTAAATTTACGATGTTGTTTTAGCCAGTTTTTGCAGTTTGCCATCACCGAGGTATGAATTTCGTCGCTATTTATACCCGGATACAGGTGCAATTTAGCTTTGATAGCAAATGGCTTAACCGTGGGTTTGAGTAAGTTAACCCTATCGGTCAAAGGGCGAATATTGTCTTGGTTAAGCACCTCGTAGACTTTTGCAATAACCATATCTGATGGTGTGCCATCCCCTTCGTCACTGAGCAAAGTAATTGCCACGTCACCGGGCATAGGGTTTTCAAGTCCAGCATTATAAGTGTTGGTTAGCAACATAGTGCCGCTTGGCACTTGTTCTGCAAGCTCCGCTGGTGGCAACAGCATCACAAACTCTGGCGCTTCAATAAACACATCTTGAATATGGTTTGACGCTTTAAAACAATGAAAGGCATACGCTCCTTCGGGGCCTGCGGTGCTAAACCCTTCTAATGCTAATTGAATGCGTGTACGAAAACGTTCGTCGCTTTCATATTCAATCTCATCTGCAGGTAAATCATCACTGGCCTGATTAATAACAGCGCGCGTAACACCAAAGCGCTGACCTAAAAAGTCCAATTCTTCAGTGCTGGCTTTGGCAAGCAAAACAGCCTCTGCGCCTTCATTGATACGCTGACGAACTAACAGCTCTCTATATGTGAACGTTTCAATGAGTTTTACCACTGGATCACTTTCATAATTGAGCTGTGCGTCTGGATAACGAGTTGCAAAGTCAGCCATAATGGCTGTTTTTATTTCCTCGAAACTAAGTGGCTCAATAATCTCGGGCACGGGTAGTTGATTTAAGTCGATGGCACTAAAATTGGTTAAGCTCATAAAGCACTCAAAGTTGATAGCATGATAATTGGGAGTGGAATAATTGAAAGGGTTGCGGATTAGGTAGGAGAACCGTCCCTATCTGTGACTGCCCTTCAAATTATGTGTGACAAGTAGTACCTTACGCTAAGGAGATCCTGACCTTCGTCAGGATGACAAACGCGTGCACATCAGTGCGCTTAGGAGATCCCGACCTTCATCGGGATGACTAACTTGTTTCAGGATCTCGTGACTAAACGTTCAGGGTTACCTGCTGCAAGGCGTTTTATTCGCCCTTAAGCACTTGGCTTACACCATTTGCACGTTGACTGATTTCATCCATCACTTGCGCTTGGCCTTTTACTTGATAAGGGAACTGTAAGCTGCCCTCAGTCACTTGTTGCTCGATACCACCAATGGCGGCTTTTAGTGACTCTGTTGACGCGCGCATTTCTGCAAGGCTTTGCGCAGTGCTTAGTTTGTTGATAAAGCCACTTAGCTCGTTGAGTAGGATGTGTGTGGTGTCTGAGGTGGTGCCCAGTAGAGAGTCACTGTCAGCTACTTTTTTATTGATATTATGTCTAAACGTTTGTGTTTGCTGCTGTTTTAAAATTTCTGCTTGTTGCTGTTCAGATACTAGCGTTGCGATATTTGTTTCCATGATAATGCTCCTTATAGTGTTTCTTGCTCAGATCGAATAATTTCAATATCGCCGTGTTTATACAATCGACCATTGCCAACCCGCATTGTGTCTACTGAAAGGGTTAAATAATATTGATTTGTAAAGCTTAAGCGGCCATAAATATGACCATCGGAACCTTTATAAACGTGGGGTGTATGAGTACCTACAGTATCAACGTTAATGACATTCTCGACGACTTTATAGCAATAGCCAACTAGAGTGGCATCTACTATTTTTCCTTCTCCATATGCATAACCTGTTATGTGTAGATGAAACATTGCATGGTCTGTATCGGCCTTAAATGGCAGTTTAAAGTGTAGGTTCGTCACACCTGAATCATTGGTAAAAAAGTTAGCAACATTGATAGCACGGGAGCCATAGCCACCATTACCAATAATAGAAAGCTGGTTTAGTTTGTCGTCTACTTTGCTATTGGTGCTGGTAATGAGTGAGTCTACTTCTACCGATTTACTCGCGACTCTTGCATCTATATCTTGAATTTTATTTTCTACAACGGTGGTAAGCTCTTCTGCTTTACCGACTAGCGTTGCAATATCTTGTTCTAAAGCCATTTGTTTTCTCCAACTCATGGTTTGCCATACTGCAAAATTGGCAGGGTTAAAATAAAAAACCCGCTCATAGCAAAACACCAGTCGCGTATAAGATCCTGACCTTCGTCAGGATGACGATGTGGGATATATTTCACATATTCGTCATTCTGAACTTGTTTCAGAATCTCATAACACTTAAATGGGAAGATTGAGCTAGTAAGCGGGCTTGTTTGGTTTAAGGTTTAAGGTTTAAGGTTTAAGAATTATTCAGGTTTCGCGTAAGTTGCTTTGATGGCGTTTCGCTGAGCCAGCCATGCGTCTTTTGCGGCTGTGGCTTGCTCTGATGATTCACCAAACTCAGTCACAGCTGCCATATAGTCAAAGAAAAGGTAATCACTTTCTTTACTATACTGGGCGCGTCTTAGCGTTTGTATTTCTTGTTCATTAAAAATAAGCTCGTAGTCGTCTGCTGCAACTTCGGCTTGCTTTGCAATATGTTCTGCGTGAGTGGCGTCTTTAATACCACCAGCAAAAATTTTGTTTGTTGATACTTGCTTTAGTACTGCCATGATTATGCTCCTTCATCTAATGCTGGGGCGGTATGAGAATATGGGTGACCCACGCTATCCGCCCAAATCATATTGTCACCATGATCGCCTGTGCCAACGTAAGGTAAAGCAATAGCCACTTTCATTTTGCCTAAGCCTCTAAAGTAAGGCTGATGGCACCCCCCCCAACCAGTACGTGTGGCATGTTTGTACTGCCAGCCTTTGCCAACATCATTGGCACTAACTCGAATATTTGCCGAACGGTTTTGTGACGGGTAGAACGCAAGACTCCCCGATTGCTCAAGCACGTTAACCCAGCAACTAGCCTGAGTTAAAAATTCCCCTTTACTCCAACCGGTGAATGTTGGGCAGCCTTGGTTTAAAACAAATAGCAGCCCTAAGTTTTCATCCGTAGTCATCCCTTTGGTTAGGTCAACATCGAATACTAAAATTCTGAAATTACTGCCGTAATAAGTGTCATTATCTGAGCGGTAGTTACCTAAAGCACGATGAAATTCATTGTTTGGCTCAAAGCCATGCTCTGAAAGCATTTTATTTGTAAGCTTTGTCACCGTTGCAGTGCCCTCCGTGCCTTGGTAATAAAAGCAGCTCCAAGGCGCAGAATGAGACTGCATCACATCTACTGGTGTGCCAAAATCTTGATCTGAGTTAATTTTTGAAAAGAGCTTAGTATCAGATAAGTTGTTCGGAGCCAATGGCAACGCTTTTTGAAAACTGGCTATTTTACTCTCAACGGCTTGCTCCTTAGCCGCAAGCCTACTATCAATTTCTTGCGATTTTTGATTCAGCGTGCTCGTAATGTCTGCAATCTTGCTGTCTACCGTGTCTGTAAGTCGATCGGTTGAATCTATCAAGCGACCAATATCTTGCTCTAATGCCATGATATTTCCTTTTGGTTTTTAAAAATAAAAAAACCGCTCAAAAGCGGCCTCGTATATTTACTGCTTGTATCTAATGTGAGTCGTCGCAATATCGTGCCTGAATCGCAGTACGTGCATCTAGCCATAGTTTTTTAGCGCTAACGGTTTGTTCGTGACTATCACCATATTGTGCTTGCATGGCCAGATATTTAAATGCAAGTCCGTCAGATTCCATTTGATATGCATGGCTTCTTGCTGCTTTACATTGTGCTCTTTTTTGGATCTGCTTGGCTTGTTCAAAGGCGGCTTTAGACGCTAAAGGCACACATTGTGCTCCTAATGTATGAGTATTATCATTACCTTGTTCAGTTTCCGCATTGATTATCATTTGTTGTAATTCCTGCATCGCTATCCTTCCTCTCACTTATTGATACAATATTATTTAAAGTACACCCGCATCCATCAACGCAAATTTTTGCTTGAGGTGGCGGACCATATTGCCGATTTGTGCTGCGCCTAGTTTGGCAAGCTCGGGGGCAATTAAAATGTTGAGATTAACGCCTTGGTCAATCACCGTGATTGAGTCAGCGGGTACACCGGTTAGCACCAAGTCAAACGCCAGTAGCAAATCGACTTCGGCTGATTTATAAGCAATGGGTTTATCAGGATTTGAATAAACCGCAAACAAGGTGCCGTCTTCTAAGTAAAAGCCGACTTCGTTGACCCAAAAGTTATGGTCCGTGTCGTCAATCACACTCATATGAATTTGTGCGTTGCCTTTGTCTTCTCCACTGGCAACTGAAATTCGATGTACTTCTGCTTGTAATGCACTGCGGCTTTGATCAGGCGTGTAGTTACCTGTGCCTAAGCCGATTTTGTTAATTTTGGCTTGAAAGCCATTTTTGTCTGAATTAAACACCGCCTCCAATCCGGCGGTGGTGATGGTTGGCCGTAAAATTGTGCTCACTGCACTTACTCCTTGTTTCAATAGAAATAAAAGCAGTTACACGGCATGCACTGTGGTAACTTACACCTAATTTGAAAGCCGCTGGGCAATGTGTGGGTAAACCAAAAAGCGATTGCCGAGAGGTAACTACTTGTTTGGATATAGATAAAAGCGCCCAACGCTGATGCGCCGGTTACTAAAATGACAACCTGCTGCAAGCTGTGATTGCAAGTAGTAGCAACCCGCTGGCAGCTTTTGGTCGCTCGTCATATAAAATCGCCCTACCGTATGGCGCTGATTATTCAAATGTACGCCAAGCGCCACGGTATCTTGTAATCTTGCGTCAACCGCCTTTGTTGCCCCTCGCTGACGATTTACAGCGTAGCGCCCGTGGCTACTGACCGTTAAACCTGCCGTTATTTCGCTGGGGGCAGCCTTAGCAGGCAAGGTATTGTAGTTAATTCGCCCTACCTGCAAGCCACTACTGGTGGTTGCAACCGTGATACCTAAATCTAGCTTAGCGCCAACTAAAAAGTTAAAGTGCGCTCGCTGTGGCTTGGTCTGGTTGGTCACTCGGTTAATTGCTTTATAAAGCGCGTCAGATAGCGCGACTTGCTGACTGGTGTATACCTGCTCATTAGCCCAAGTGATAAAGGTAAAGGTATTTGGCTCTTTGCTATGTACTGGTATCAAAGCAGTGTTATCTACATCCTCAAACCATTCAAAAAATTCGATAACGACACCCAAAGACTTCAGTGCGCGTTTAACTGCGCCTACCGTGCCTTTGTGCTTATGAATGGCCACTGAGTTTTTGATCAGCGCACGTTTTGCCTCTACTGGCCACTGCTCATCCCAATCATCAACTGACAAACTCCATGCTAACCAAGGCAATAATTTTTCAGGACAAGTATCAGGGTGCCAGTGCTTTGCAACATAATCAGGTATCGGTTTTACATCATCAAAGTAGGTCGCTCGCTCATGCGCTTGTTCAAACTTGCTGGCATTTGGCGCTAATAAAGACTTAAAGTCTTGTTTGGTGTTAGACATGCGCTGCTCCTACAAGTATTCAATGTTGATTGCATCAGCCACTGCCGCTTCATCAATACCGCAAGGAAGATCATCCACAGGTTCAAAAAGCTTTACTTTACGAACGCCTGCCTGATGCAACATGTCGATAATTCCAGAATGGGGTATTTCTTGCCCTAGTTTGTAATGCTCACTAATAAAGGTCTTTAACTTGCGGTTGATTTGTTCACTGACCTGCGTTTTATCCGCTAACTCGTTTAAATAAACTTGTGCATTGATCTGGTAGGTCTTTGGCTCAACGTTATGCACTTTTACCAAGTCAGTTAATGGCCTAATGTCGTCATTATTTAAATGCGCTCTAACTTGGCTTATCACCTCAATTGGGTCGACGCCTTGTTGTGGTAACACTTTTACATCCACAACCCCTGGCATAGATGAATACACATAAACATCTTTTACATCTTGGCTAGCCGCCATGGTTTGGTATTCATAAGCGCCCATGGTGCCCGCCATACTATAACTCTCTAAAGACAGTGGAATACGCTGACGGTATCGCTCATCGTCTTCATTTTGTGAGCGCTCAACCCCAAATAAGCGACCTAAATGATCTAGGTCTTTACCTTTTGCGTAAGCTACCATCACTGAACGAGCCGCATCATTGATACGTTGACGAAGTAATAATTCTCTTGTAGCCGCAATTTCTAACAATTTAACGGCAGGGTCAGACACCAACGGCGTATAATCCGGTAGTTCATCGAGCAATGAATCGTACATTTGCTGATAGATTGCTTGGTAATCTAAATTTTCAATCACATCTGGCACCGCCAAGCGTGATAGCTCAATTGCATTGTTCACAAGTAACTCCTTTTGGGTATAACTAGGTGCCGCGTGTTCATTGAAGTACACACAATAAGATTAATAAATGATGTTTAGTGGTGGTGTTTGGTGTTTGGTGTGTTGTTTATTCGCTGCGAAGATTGCTACCAAGCAGAGTATCGAGCTTTTTATCGATAGAATCTAAGCGTTTTTCAATGCGTTTTTGGTCTTCATTGCGGATTTGCTTTAGATGGTTTAATTCTTGCGAATTGGTTGTGATCCGTTTATCTAAATCCCCTAAATAGAGGATCCCTGATACCAGCAATGTTACCGTTGTAATAATATGGGCTAAATTGAGCTCCTTCTTCATTTGCCAATGCTCTGGTTGACTCATTTAGCGACCCCTTTGATTTTTTCAACCGTTCGTAACCCCGCGAGCCCTAACATGCCTAAAGTTAGCTCAAGCATGACTTCTAGTGGGAGTTCTGGTGCGCCAACTTCTGGCCACAACCATTGCAAAATCGGATTCACCACAAAAGAGAACAAAAAGCCAAACCCACAAACCCAGAGCAAAAATGGTCGCGCGCCGGCAACAAACACACTGCGATGAGACGCACTTAACGCATTAATTTGTGCTTGCACCTGTGCAGATTTGGCGACGAGTCTTGCCTTGAGTAAATCTTGCTTTAGGACTTCTTCTTCACTTGTAAATAGTTCATCTAAAATATTGCCCACTGTTTGGATAGGATCTTGACTGGTTGTGCTAAATAACTTAGCCAGCAACCCCATCATTGCCATTCCCCTGTGAGCATCTGCTTAGCAAGCTCATTGGCTCGATTTGGCACTTGATTTGCCCAGCGGCTGTTAAGCATCTCTAATGCGGCTTGCTCATAATTGCCATTTTCAATGTGCTTGATCATTTTCTTAAAGCCCATTAAGCCATTAATGCCAAGATTGAATGCCATATTGATAAGTACAGCTAGACGTGCTTCATTGCATTTGCCGACATCAATACGGCGCTTTACGCCCGCTTTTGCCTCTTGCACATCATGAGCAAGCAGCTGCTCTGCTTCTTCCTCATCAACGCCGTTATCATCTAGGTTTCGCCCATAGCCAATGGTAAGCTTACCTCCCGTACAATAATAAGGGTACTGTTTGTACCCTTCGTGCTTTTTGATCTGTTCGACCGTGATCATCAGCGACATAGTTACCCCTTATACACTATTAAGGTTGGCCGAAAACTCAGCCAACAAACTGCGCTCAGCTTTAACGAGCCAAAACTCTGCTGAACGTTTTGAGTCAAACCCAACCAATTTTGCCGCATCAGCCAAAGTGCCTGTCATCAAATAACGAGCACGAATTGCCCTTATACACTCTGGTCTAAGTGCCGCAATGAGTTGGGTGATTAACTCGATTTCGGTTGGTACAGACATAGACTCTGCACCTGCAAATCCCCCTGTCGGTCTACCAAACGATTCACTGATAGAAGTGCTTTTAAAACCTTTACCGAATTCTCTGGCTTTCCAAAAGTTGCCCCAGCGTTTAAGTGCACTACGAACTTGCTTAATCGTTATGTGAGTCGTCATGATTAATCTTTCCAATTACATCTAAAATATCGAGTAAATATACGTCTTCAACTAGGCTGATAACGTCATTCCAACGGGGGTCAAACTCTCTGTTTTCCCAACGTCTGAGCGTTCGCTCTTCAATCCCATAACTGGCTGCCGATTCAGCCTGTGTAAACCCCCTCAAGCGGCGAGCGAAGCGCAGTATTTCACCACCCCTAGGGGTTTTTCTTGAGGTAAAAATTCGCGCAGAGTTAACTGGTGATTGAGTCATTGCATTTCCTTTTAATTTCTTAATTAATTTATGACTGCCGAAGACGCTTTAAAGTTTTTATGGATCGACCCAAAAACAGGTACATACGGCAAAGCTGTACAATTGAGTGATAGCCAAACTTCAACTTAACGACTGACTTTAAATAAGCCCTTTTCCGTAAAGCTCACTTAACCAATCACGTGCTATTGGCAAAAAATCCCTAAGCGCATAAAGAGCAGACAAACCAAGCCGTTTAGCTTGATTTGGGATTATTTACAATTTCTCTAAACAATTGTTCTCAATGTAAGCTAATATTACCGTTTTCCTGACCCTGAAACAGGTCAAAAATGACCTATAATTATAAAGTTATGGCTTTTCACTAGGTTAGAATGAAAGTGAGCAATAAAAGCACAACTCATACACATTTGTTAAATAATAAGGTTGTATTATAAAGTTATTAGTAAGCTCATACCTTAGTAATAGTAATTACGCTAAAACATTGCCCCATCGCTGCGCTTTCACTAAAATAACGCCAAACTAAATAATTAGAATTGGAACCTCATGGCTCAATATATTTATACAATGTCGCGGGTGAGCAAAGTTGTGCCGCCTAAAAGAACCATCTTAAAAGATATCTCTCTGTGTTTTTTCCCAGGTGCCAAAATCGGTGTTCTTGGCCTAAATGGTGCGGGTAAATCTACTTTATTACGCATCATGGCGGGTATTGATAAAGAATTTGAAGGTGAAGCGCGCCCGCAACCTGGTACCAAGATAGGCTACCTGCCACAAGAACCTGTTCTAGACGAAAGTAAAACCGTTCGTGAAACAGTTGAAGAAGCCGTTAGTGAAGTTAAAAACGCTTTAGCGCGTCTTGATGAAGTTTATGCAGAGTATGCGATGGAAGACGCTGACTTTGATGCGCTTGCAAAAGAGCAAGGTCAGTTGGAAGCGATTATTCAAGCACATGATGGTCATAATATTGATAATGTTTTAGAACGTGCTGCAGATGCTCTTCGTCTACCTGAGTGGGATGCAAAAATTGAACATTTATCAGGAGGTGAACGTCGTCGCGTTGCAATCTGTCGTTTGTTGCTTGAAAAACCAGATATGCTGTTACTGGACGAACCAACGAACCACTTGGATGCTGAATCTGTCGCTTGGCTTGAGCGATTCTTACATGACTATGAAGGCACTGTTGTGGCAATCACCCACGACCGTTACTTCTTAGATAATGTAGCTGGTTGGATTTTAGAACTTGACCGCGGCCATGGTATTCCATGGGAAGGTAACTACTCGTCTTGGCTTGAGCAAAAAGACGCGCGTTTGAAACAAGAAGAAAAGTCAGAAAAAGCACGCCAAAAATCGATTGAGAAAGAACTTGAATGGGTTCGTTCAAATCCAAAAGGCCGTCAGGCAAAATCGAAAGCGCGTATGGCTCAATTTACCGAAATGCAGCAGTCTGACTATCAAAAACGTAATGAAACTAATGAGCTGTTTATTCCACCGGGTCCTCGTTTAGGTGACAAAGTTATTGAAGTGAATAACCTAAACAAAAGCTTTGGTGATCGCGTCCTTATCGATGACCTAAGTTTCAATGTACCAAAAGGGGCAATTGTCGGTATTATTGGTGCAAACGGTGCTGGTAAGTCTACACTTTTCAAAATGTTAAGTGGTCAAGAACAACCATCAGGCGGTGAAATTGTTATTGGTGATACTGTTGAACTCGCAACTGTTGAGCAGTTCCGTGAGAACATGGACGAAAACAATACGGTATTCCAAGAAATTTCTAACGGCCAAGACATCCTCAAAATTGGTAACTTTGAGTTCCCAAGCCGTGCATACGTAGGCCGTTTTAACTTTAAAGGGAACGATCAGCAGAAGTTTGTTAAAGAACTTTCGGGTGGTGAGCGTAACCGTTTACATTTGGCCAAACTATTGAAAGCAGGCGGCAACGTGATCCTACTGGATGAGCCAACTAACGATCTAGACGTTGAAACGCTGCGTGCCCTAGAAAACGCTATTTTAGAGTTCCCTGGTTGTGTTATGTGTATTTCCCACGACCGTTGGTTCTTAGACCGAATTGCAACCCATATTTTAGATTATCGTGATGAAGGTCAGGTAAACTTCTTTGATGGTAACTACACAGAATATGAAGAATGGTTGAAAAAGACTTACGGTGCTGAAGCCGCTGAGCCGAAACGTATAAAATACAAAAAAATAGGTTAACTCATATAGCCCGCAAGCCTCGATAATTCGGGGCTTTTTTATAGTTGGTAATGACTAAGATAAGCAACTATGCTTAACACATACCCGTTATAGAGGAACGATGATGGAAGAGCGCCGACAATTTACCCGAGTGTTATTTTCAACCCCTGCGTTATTAATGACAGCCAGTGGAGACTATAATTGTCAATTGCTTGATTTATCGCTTAAGGGTGCACTTGTTACATTGCCTAAAGGTTATGTTCCTTTAAAAGACGAATTGGCAAGTATTAAAGTTATGCTGCCTGATAGTGATATTACCATCTCTATGGAAGTAGAAGTAAGACACATTGAACATGATCATCTTGGCTTACACTGTAGTCAAATTGATTTAGACAGCGTGACCCATTTAAAAAGATTGATTGAGCTAAACATTGGTGACGATAAAGTGCTTCACAGAGAACTCGTTCAGTTAATACATAGTTCTGAGGCTTAATGCCTAGCCCCTTCTTTCATTTTTACAAAACCTGAACTTTGCTCATCCATTTTACATCATCAAAACGGATGATAAATTTTTGTCCCTCCATATTTTATTCATTTTGTTTCATTATTCTAAACGGACTAAACAGTTACCCTATTGAGAAAATGGAACACCTTAACATGAAAGAGCTTAGACTACAGATTAACATAACCTTCTACACCCTTGTTGCATCAATAGTTTTATGCCTACTAACCGTATCAATGTTTGTAACTCATGACCATGATAACGCCTTGCTGAAAAGTGCCATGGTGCTATCTTTTATACTCATTGGTGCAATTAATGTTAATTTACTAATGGCACTATCAGGAAAACGTAAAGCCAGTTTATGTAACAACGGCCTTCATTACGTATCCGCAATTGGACGTAAAGTGTATATCCCAGCTGAGAGTATTAGTCATATTAAAGTTAAAAAATGCTGTGGTATAAGAATAACCAAAGTGTCTACCCCTGAACGAAATATCTACTTTTTAAGCTTCCAATTTTCAACACTACAAGAGCTTAAACTAAAAGAATTTGGTTATTTAGCTCAGTAAGTTGCACCTGCTCACTAAAGCAAATAGGATGGAGTTTTGCTCTATTATTTGAGGCTTTTATGTCACAACTTTATCCTATTGGCGAAGCAAATATCCCTTGGCAAGCCCATCACAAAAAACAGTGGCTCGAACAACAGCAGGTAAAACGCAGTTATACTGACGAAGTCGAATCGCAAATAAAAGCATTGTCAGATCAACTCGACGTTGAACAATATGGGAGGTTAGATTATAACCCCCATCAATATTCACTTTATGCGCTGAAAAGCAAACAGTGGCAAGACCATAAACCAACCGTGCTAGTGACTGGTGGCGTGCATGGCTATGAAACCAGTGGTGTACATGGTGCGCTCGCCTTTGCAAAACATCACGCACAATATTACCAACGCTTTTTTAACGTCATCGTACTACCTTGTATCAGCCCATGGGGCTATGAAACCATCAACAGATGGAACCCCAACGCCATTGACCCTAATCGATCGTTTTATCAAGACTCCCCAGCTGAAGAGTCACGACTCGCTATGGCGTATATTAATACCTTAGGCTGCGACATTGTCTGCCACGTTGATTTACACGAAACAACGGATACCGATAATAGTGAATTTAGACCAGCTCTTGCTGCAAGAGACGGTAAACAAAACCATAATTGGAATATTCCAGATGGATTTTATCTAGTTGGTCATACTCAAAAACCACAACCCGCGTTTCAAAAAGCTATTATAGAAAAAGTTGCAACCGTCACCCCTATCGCCCCTGCTGATGAATCTAATCAACTGATTGGCGTGCCTGTCGAACAATTTGGCGTGATCAACTACGATGGGACAACTTTGGGTTTATGTATGGGAATGACATCAGCGCCTTACGTCACGACCACTGAAGTTTACCCTGACGGTGCATCGGCTACGCCTCAAAACTGCATCGATGGTCAAGTCGCCGCTGTTATTGGCGCGTTAGACTATATTTTAAACCTTGGCTAACTAACTTGAAGTTAACTACTTGGCACAGCTTTGTTCATTGACATTAATGCTGTGCCAATGACTTCGTACATTATGCGAGCATTTCTTCATGCCCGTGAATAATAGCAAATATCTCTTTGAAAGAATGGGCTTTTTGAATAATGTTGACCGGAATATGTAACGCTCTGGCAATATCACTGGCTGAGATCATCCCTCGCAAACCACCATTTTTACTTACTAATAGTACATGTTGTTGCCCTATCTCTTTTAAAGTTTCCAACACGTCACCTATTTTGGCCTCTTTAACAAGACTAAAAGGAAGTGCATGCAAGTCGTTTTTACTCGTCATCACGTCTTCCACTGTAAGATCACTGCGCGCTTGATTACGCTTTTGCGCAATACTTAATACTTTCCGTCCTGTTAAATCTCTAGAGTTAACAACTCCTAAAAAAGTATCATCATGGTCGATAACCAGCTTAGAGCGCACATGACCATTGACCATCATGAAAAGCGCATGATCTATATCTACATCTTTGAGGATCATCTGAGGCGCACGGCGAGTAAAATCGGTGACAACCTTTAAAGCGCTTGAATATAAGGTTAATGGCTGAGAATCGTAATGATCACATAAAGAGTATACGTTTTCTAACTTAACCGTATTCATTTTTTTAAATTCACTCATTGAAGCCTCTTTAATTAGACGAATAAGCTGTTTTCAAAATATGGTTCATTCTGCAATAATGCGCAAGATGGGATTACGGATATAGTTGTAATCTTGTGTAATTGGCTAATGCCATAAAAATCTCTAGACTATTGTTGTAAAATGTAGTTTTGTTAAATCGCCCAATAATGTGTGGTATTGGTTAGGGTTATTATTTAAATTCAGGCCAAAAAAACGACAAAACAAGAGCTTATGCTATTAACAAACACTATTTGTATCTTTAAGCATTCGCAAAGCTGCAGATAAATGGAATAATCGTCTTAGCAATGACGCTTGATGACAACACAAAAGGTAATGTAAGGACATATATATGGCTTATCTTATTGATGAACACAAACTGAGCAAAGTATATCTAAAAAGCTATCATACGATTGGCCGTTATAAGTTCAATGTTGACACTTTGATAGACCAACCTGGAGTCTCACGTCATCACGCAATTATCGAGCTTGCCCAAGGTAAATGGCTTATCCGCGACGTTAGCACTAATGGCATTTGGATCAATGATAAAAAAATTGATAAGAATCTACCCTACCAACTATGTGAAAACGACAAACTCGATTTTGCCGCCCCAGGTCAGAATTCTTTTGTAGTCGCTAACTTAAATACACAATGCCAATTTCTGGTTTCGCAAAGCGACAACCAGCAAGTAATTGAAATATCAGATCAACTATTGCTTCCTGATGGCGATAACCCGACCCATATTATTTATTATGATCAAATGCTCAATTATTGGTTCCTTGAAGATCTCAATACCAGTGATCGTCAAGCACTCATTGATGGTGGGCTCGTTAATGCCTTTAATAATCAGTGGGTTTTTTATTCGGCTGGTACTGCCGCAATGACTAAGCACCTTGAGCGTTTACCTAGCGTGAAACCATGCGGACTTTCATTCTCAGTCAGTCAAGATGAAGAGGCAACACAATTGTCTGTAAACCTTGATGGTAATACCATTGATTTGGGTGTTCGCAGTCACCACTACTTATTGTTGCTGCTCGCTCGTTTGCGTATTCAAGATAAAGATGACGGTTTAGAGCAAGAGCAACAAGGCTGGATTTACCGAGAAGATTTAATCAAAGCGCTAGGTGTGCAAATGAACCATATGAATATTATGGTCCACAGGGCGCGAAAACAGTTAACTGACGCTGGTGGCGAGGCCTATCCTGAGCTTGGTTATCTCATTGAGACTTCAAATGGTAAGCTGCGCCTTAACAGCCAAGATATCACGATTATCAAGGGGCACAAACTAGAGACGCGCATGTCACTTTAAGCTTCCTTTTAGAGGCTGAGTATTAAACACTCAGCCTTTGCGATACTCACCTGCAACAGCTATGATTTTCTGCTCCAGCGTCTTCATTAATCCGAGCATAAATAATGCTTCAACGACAACAAATAGTGGCCCAATAACTAGCCCAATTAAATCATCAACAAAAGCAGGCTTTTTCCCTTCAAAATAATGACCAATAAACTGTAAAATCCACCCGCAAACAAAAAGCACAGCGCCTAACAAGTAAAACCAACTCTTGTCGTCTGGCCAGCCAATATAGAGCTGTTTAGCGGCCGTATACACGAGCGCAAATAATAACGACATCAGCGCACCTAATCGAAAGTCTAAACGCAAGTAATAAGCACTGCACAACAGAACCACAATCAGGGTTGGCGTTAATACCATAGAATTTAATTGGGATATTGGAATATAAAGGAGTAGACCGATGGCAATGACGATTAAAGGGATCCCCACAAAGTGCGTTGCTATGTTACGCCTATCTCTGTGGTACTTTGCATAGTTTATTAGTTTTTGTTCCAACATAGTCATCAATACACACCAAAATTAAAGTAATTACTTTATTTAGTTAAACCATATCGCTCAATTTTTGTCAATTTTGTCCTTTATCTAAAACATTAGCATCCGCTGCTACGCTGAGTTAGGCTAACCGCAAAATAATAATCTGGGTAACATACATGCGCTTTTTTCTTTTGTGGTTAGTTAGTAGCCATCTATTTATAACTAATTTGGCTTGGGCAAATATCGCTCAAAGCTCAAACTTAGATTCGATTAATCAAGATGTTATAAAATGGCGCCGCCATTTGCATCAATACCCTGAACTGAGCAATAGAGAATATAAAACTGCTGAGTATATTGCAGCTCACTTGCGTAAACTTGGTCTAGAAGTACAAACAGGTGTTGCCCATACCGGCGTGGTAGCGAAATTGGTTGGAGCCAAGCCAGGCCCGTTGATTGCACTGCGTGCTGATATGGATGCACTGCCTGTAACAGAGCAAGTAGCGCTCCCCTTTGCATCAAAGCAAGTTGCTGAATATCGCGGGAAAGAAGTAGGTGTTATGCACGCATGCGGTCATGACACACATGTTGCTATTTTGATGGGGGTTGCAACTTTGCTAGCACAACAGCAGTCGCAACTATCCGGTTCAGTGATGTTTATCTTCCAACCAGCAGAGGAAGGCGCGCCAGAAGAAGAAGAAGGCGGTGCACAATTAATGCTAAAAGAAGGTATATTTGCCGCGCAAAAACCTGAAGCGATTTTTGGGTTACACGCAACCAGCCGCTTGAAAGTCGGACAAATTGGTTATAGAAGTGGCCCGATGATGGCCAGTGAAGACTCGTTTTCAATCATTGTTCAGGGTAAACAAACTCATGGCTCTCGACCTTGGCGTGGCATTGACCCGATAGTTACCGCCGCGCAGATCATTATGTCAGCACAAACGATTGCCTCAAGACAAGTTGATGTTACTAAAGCCCCTTCGGTGCTGTCATTTGGCGCGATAAACGGTGGCGTGCGCTCTAATATTATCCCTGATCAAGTTGAGCTAATCGGCACCATCAGAACGTTTGACCAAACCATGCGTGCAGACATTAAGCAGCGCCTAGAAAAAACGACCTCTCTTGTAGCTCAATCAGCAGGAGCAACAGCAACCACAAAAATTAATTCGGGCTATCCTGTTACTATCAACAACCCGCAACTTACAAAAAAGATGTTGCCAACGTTACAATCACTCATTGGAAACGATAATTTAATTGAGCTTGACCTGATTACCGGTGCTGAAGATTTTTCATACTATGCATTAGAAACACCTGGGTTGTTTTTGATGTTAGGCGTTACACCAAAAGATAAACCGCTAAACGAAGCGGCCAGTAACCACTCACCTTTGTTTTATGTGGATGAAGATGCTTTAGCAGTTGGAGTATCTACACTGAGTAACCTCGCGTTAAATTACTTAAACGACCGATAAGCATGAAAAAGCCGCCATAATCATCAAACTATGGCGGCATAATTGAACCACTGGGCAGTGGGTACACTAAGGGAATGTAAGCTTTAAGTTAATATTTCTAGCTAAAGCCGACATGAAAACTATAGAGTAGTTCGTAAGAAACACAAAACATTATCCACTTGTTAATTTTTCATTAACCTATTACGTAACCCAGAACACCTTGCTACTGACCTATTCATTGCATTGAGTAATACTTGTTCTTGAGCCACCAGCTCAAAATGCTGTTTGGCTCGCGTGATCCCTGTATACACGAGCTGCCGGTTAATACCAACTGAAGCTCGTTGAATGGGTGGTAATATCATCGCAGTATGCGCAAATTCAGATCCTTGAGACTTGTGAATAGTCATGGCGTATACATTCTCATACCGTGGTAAACGCGCGGGATAAAACGCTCGGAAACTGCCCTGCTCATCAATAAAGGTTGCTTTTAACTGTCCTTGTTCATCGGGCAATAATATACCAATATCACCATTAAACAGCTTTAACTGGTAGTCATTCTCTACCACCATAATTGGCTGACCTGCATAATGGCGTGTGATCGGATTAATCAATCGTTTAGCATAAAGCGCTTGTTCAATGCGCCTATTTAGCTGTTCAACACCATAAGGTCCTTCTCTGAGTGCCGCGAGCAATTGATACTGTGAAAAGGCATGGTGAATGTCTTTTACATCGGCTCCGTTATGCATCAAAGTTAAATAACGACTGTAATGTGAGGCCGCTCGCTCGACTAACGCTATGTATTGCTCGTTATTTAGCCCCCACAACGTGATATCACTATATCCTTTTGTCAACGTTAGATTAAGCAGCTGCGTGTCATTATTGTTTACCGCTAAAGCTAGCTGCCCAACGCCACTTCGGCTATCAAAACGATGGCTTTTTTGTAAAAATGCAATACTATCAGACAGTAAAAAGTCGCTGTGTTGCACCTTGAGAAAAGGCTTGTTGGCAAAGCACAATGTATTGAGTTTATCGCACAAACTTTGGCTATAGTTGGGTTGCTTATTGAGCGCCAAATCTTGGCATAAATCACTCATCACACTACCGGTGTCAACCGAAGCAAGTTGGTCCTTATCGCCTAATAAAATTAACCTTGCATGCGTGGGTAATGCTTGCACAAGTTTAGCAAGTAGAGATAAATCAACCATTGACGCTTCATCAATAATTAGCAAATCTAAGTGCAGCGGGTTAAATTGATTGTGGCGATACTGATTACTTTGTGGGATCACACCCAGCAAACGGTGAATAGTTTGTGCTTGATCTACAATCAGCTCATTCAGTTTAGGGGCTAACCCTAACTTTGCTTTTGCGCCCAAAATTGATTCACTTAACCGAGCAGCAGCTTTACCTGTTGGGGCGACGAGTTTGACGGTGAGGGGCGCTTCAATGTACAAAGATTGCAAAATTGCCAACAACTTAGTGACTGTTGTGGTTTTACCTGTACCAGGCCCACCGGTGATCACACAAAAACCACTACTGGCGGCCATGGCACATGCTACCTTTTGCCAATCTATACCGCTATCCTCGGAGTCTGGAAAGTAGCTGTCTAGCAAGTGTATCAGCTTGTCTTCATCCAGTTTTATAACTTGCTGTTGCATCTGTAAGAAACGCTCAGCTAACATAGCTTCATAGCTGGCTAAACGGGATAAATACAACTTATCAGCAAACAGCACAAGTGGTTTACCTTCGCCTACGGCAGGGTGTTGCAATAATTGTTGCCAGATAATATTGCCATCTTGGGGTTGCCAAGGAGCTAAAGGTACATCTAGCTGGTAAATGGCCAGTGAAAAAGGATCCGCCCACTGAATTTCCTCATACGATAAACAACTATGTTGTTGTTGTTCGGCACGAAGCAATAACAGGATCACATAAAAACTGTCATCTATTTTCTGATTATTCAATAACTTTGCTAAAGCAAGATCAGAATGACGAACTCGCATGTGTACCAGCAAGGCGGCAATATATGCGTCGTGATCAATGACGGCCTGTGGCGTATCGGCAAATAAATCTAACTGACTCATAGCAAACTACCTTGGCTAAACAATGCATCCAACTTAAGCAATTGCTCTGTACTTAATTGATTAAAGTACACGCCAGCTGTATCAGGTAGCGCTCTTAAAAACAAATAATAGACTCCCCCTAAATGGGTATCTGGGTGGTAATCAGCGATACGTTGGATCAGTAAACGATGTAATGCAACCGAATAGATCATGTATTGCAAATGATATTGGTGGGCATCCATCGCCAGCTTTAAGTTATCAGTTTGATAGTCGTTTGGACTATCTCCAAGGTAATTAGACTTATAGTCCAAAATGTAATATTTACCCTCATAGACAAAGATCAGGTCGATAAACCCTTTTAAGAGCCCTTTGACGTTATCAAAGCTTAATTGGCTATGCTGACCGGTAATATCACTCACCAAACGATTTAACTCTGTTGCGCTCAGCGGCTCCAATGGCAGATAAAACTCCATCTCCACCAAACAATCACTTGGCCTTAACTTGGCTAGCTGTAGAGCATTTTCAGCATTAAGCTGGCATTGCAAACAGCCTTGTATCCAATCTTGAACAGGAACTTGCCATTGTTCATCAATATGATATTTGCTGAGACTTTTTGCTATTGCTTCGCTCAAAGGAAGTTGCTCGTTGCTAGTTGGAGAGTGTGGCGAAGTAAAATCAATAAGCTCAAAAATTTCATGCAAACAACTACCCGGTTTTGCCCCTTTTGGGAAAGTATAAGGGCTAAGTTGCGTGTTTACTGAATGAGCACCTTGATCTGGCAAATCTAACTGATGGTTCTCATCTAGTGCGCCAAGCGGTCTTTCATCAGTGTGACTGTGATAGCTTAATTGGCTAAAACTTGTTGCTCGCCAATTTCTCTCTATAGATGCACTCACAGGCTTAACTGACAACGATTGCAGGGCTGGACTATTTGCTGACACTTTAAGCTGCACACCGACGTCTTCTGCTAACCAACATAGTGCAATATCATCATGCTCGTCACAGAAAGACTGTAAAGCCTCATGCCACTGTGCTTGAGATTGGAAGCTCTGTGCACTAAACAGTACATAGCCAATGGCCGTTTGCGTTATGCCCGGCTTTTTACTGCGCCCCGCGGCAACATTAAATAATCCAATATCACAAAAATGGATAGCCCGGGTGAGTGCAACGTACAGCAGCCTTATATCTTCAGCTAGACGTTCTTGCTGTGCAAGTGCAAGCTCATCATCTCCGGCATCCAGTGAATACACCAATTGCCCATCACGGTGAAATACCACATCACTTGCCTCGCGATAACTATTAGCAAATGGCATATAAACTATTGGATATTCAAGCCCTTTTGATGCATGCATTGTGACAATTTTTACCAAGTCAGCGTCACTTTCTAATCGAACCTGAGCACTATCTTGAGCTGCATGCTGAGTTTGTGTAGCAAACCAGCGCAACACACGTAACGTGCCGTCGAGCTCAATTTGCTTTTGTTGTAAAAGCTCGGCTAAATGGCGATAGTCTGTAAGCCAACGCTCTACATTGTAACCTTGTGCTTGCCAAAGCGCAGGCAAGTTATTTTGTGTAAGCAGTTGCTCTAACATCGCCATAGCACCTTGTTTGTACCACAGCTTTTGTAACTTGCTAAATTGCTCAAGGTACCCCTGCCATTGTTGCTCGTGAGTGCGAAGTTGAAATATTTGCTGATAGTCCAATGCAAATAAGGGGCTGACTAAAACGCCTCGCAACGCAGCTTCATCGTACTTACCATGAAGTACTTCTAAAAAGCTTAATATTGCATGACTGATTGGCTGACTGAAAATACTATCCCGAGCCAAATAAACACTAGGAATAGCTGACTGAGCAAGCGCAGATTTGATAACACTCGCCTCCCCTCTATCTCGCACTAACACGCAGATATCACCGGCTTGCACGGCTTTGTTACCTATCAACGCCTTACCTTCAGCCGCGTCAATAAGTAACTGCGCAATTTTGTTTGCATAGTTTTTTGCCAAAATAGGTAATGCCTGAGATTTACTGGTTATCGCAGCATCATCTTTGTAAACACTAAATTGCAATGCTGTATCACCCAACGCTTTTGACGAAAAACGGCTATCTTCCGACTTGCCATTGGCCGTTACAGAAATAAATGGAATATCCTTGTTGAAAATAAAGCTATGCTCATGGTTAGAAAATATCGCATTAACCGCAGCAACCACACCCGTGGCTGAGCGGAAATTGGTTGCTAAGGTATATTGATTGCTCGGTTCAACTTGTTGCTTTGCATGAATATATGTGAAAATATCAGCTCCACGAAAACCGTAAATGGCTTGTTTAGGGTCACCTATCATGGTCAGCGCGCTACCACCTTCTGTGCCATAAATTGTATCAAAGATGCCATACTGGACGGGGTCGGTGTCCTGAAACTCATCTATCATGGCAACCGGAAACAACTGCGCAATTTTATCAACTAAGATGTCACCTTGCTTTGATTTTAACGCTTCATAAAGCTGACGTAGTAAGTCGTCCGGACTAATCAAACCATGTTGCTGCTTGTGAGCCCTTAGCAGTCGGCGTACCTCAACCACGCTGTACTGCAAAATAGCAATTTTTAGCCCGGTACTGACTTGCGAGTGCAATTGGGCCATCATATCAAATTCGCTTGTCATGGAGTGCTCAATAAGCGCCGCGCCTTTTTTATAGTTGGCAGGGTTTGATAATGATGCTTCGCCCCAGATTGAAAAAGAATGTTTAGCGCTGCCAAACTCAAAATACCAATCGTCACTTTGGCAATATGCAATCAACGCATCAATATTGCCTGCTCTTCCAGGTGTTTTGTTTTTAGCCAAACCCGAGTTCGCAAGCACGCTAAAAAAGTCACTACTCATTAATGATTGTTTAAATTTTTGCGCCTGTTGTTGATATTGCTTTCTTGCGTCGAGCACTGTTTGCAAATCTAATTGTGGGGTAATCGTCGCCTGCTCTTTATTTAGGATACTAATTACTTCTTTAGCCAATGATTGCGGACTCTTGTAGTGCTCAATAACCGCTTGCGTGGTATCCCTATCCAACGGATAAACAAAGCTACGCCAATGATCTTTAATCGCCTCTAATACAAGCTCAGACTCATCTAAAACAAACTCAAGATTGAATGCCACATTAGACTCAAAAGCATGTTGCTTTAGCATCCTTTGACAAAAACCATGTATGGTAAAAATCGCCGCTTCATCAATTGATTTAGCTGCAGAATCTAGCAATACAAAAGAGTTGTGAGGGTCGTCAACCTGAGCAAGAACACGGTTGACTAACTCGTCTTGGCAAGGCTGCCCCAATAAGGCATCGCGCGCGAGCAAAATACGTGCTCTAACCCGCTCTTTAATTTCTTGCGTTGCAGCTTCAGTAAAAGTAACCACTAGGATCTGCTCAACGCTCAGCGGTGCGCTTGGCTGTTCGGGTATTTGCAAGCCAAGTAGACAGCGTAGATACAAACCTGTGATAGTATAGGTCTTGCCAGTACCAGCGCTGGCTTCAATCAAGCTGCTACCCGAGATTGGCATCACTTGTGGATTAAGCATCTGCATATCGCTGCTCCTGAGCTAAAGTCACAATATCTGCCAGTAAATCCTGACTAATCGTTTGAAGCGGCTCAATAACCTCTGCAAGCGTTGTAAAATTCAAAGCTACATACGCATCTTCGCTTTCTCCGTAGCCAATATATTGCCCGCCATTAAACTTAGCAGCCGCTTTATTTGCATCACCCGTTGCGACTAATTCATAAGCCGTGCTGACAAAAAATGGCATAGGTTGGGCTAAACACGCTCGGTAAAAGCTCAGCCACTTTTGTAAATAGCCGTGTGCTTTTGACTTTTCCATCGGTGCAAAACTCACCTGTTCATCAAGCCCGTAAATATAGGTATGCACGGGCTCATCCATACACTGAGCAATACAATGCATTAAAAACCCTTTTACTCGGTCTTTTGCCTTTATACTGGCACTGCGATAAAAAATTTGTTTGTTGTCGTAGAGCTTATCTAGCCAGCCCAACAAGGTATGCTGAGCAATATCTAAACGCACTTCTAGCGGAGCTCTTGGTTGCTTAACTTGAGGCTTTAGCAGCTCTACCATGGGTTGCACACGTTGTTGCAAACGCGCAAGCTGTATTTCGCCTACCGCCGCTTGCGGTAAATTACCGCGTTGCATTATTTGTGCTAAGTTTATTGGCTCATCTCTTAATTCAGCCGCTAACAATTCATCCAAGTAAAAGTAGCGTTCAAGGGTATCCAGAACAAAGGGTTCTTCATCTTTATTGAGTTCAGTTTGTTCGTTTAATCTCAAGCCCAATGTTTGCGTATAAAAAGCCTTTTGAGGGGCAAGTACAGTAAACAAAAACTGACCAATATCGAGGTGTTTTTCATACTCAACATCAAGGGGAGCTGGTGGTTGCCGCTCAAGCTTTGTGTTTTCGACTAGCCATACTGGGTTATAACTTTGCAACTTATTGTCAGGGCAGTAATTAGCTGGGTTAAAAGGTTGTAATGTTGCCCTTTGAAGCAAATGCTCAGATGGCTTTGACTCAATATTTTCATATTTAAAGCTTCGGTCAACATATTCCAATAGCTCACTGACCAATACAGATGGCATTTGTGGTTCATTATTGTAGCAAGAGCGACCAATATAACTTATGTAAAAATGCTCGCGAGCACTGAGCAGCGCTTCAAGAAACAGATAACGGTCGTCAAATTTTCGTGACCGGTCACCTTTTTGCCGTTTAGAGTGTGGTACTAAATCAAAACCGATTGGTTGCACGGTGCGTGGATAATCTGCATCATTCATACCCAGCAGGCACACAACTTTAAAGGGGACGGCACGCATAGGCATCAATGTACAAAAATTTACAGGCCCTACTAAAAAGCGCTGGCCAACGCCCTTTTCTTTTACGCCCTGCTTAACTAAATAGCTTAACACTCTAGCCGATACTGGCGATTGCATATCTAAGTTGTCATCATGTTTTTGCAAATCATCAATGACACTCTCTAAAGTAAGCAAGTCCCAGCTTTGTTCCGTCTGCGCATCATAAAACTGTGCGACCATCTCTCTGAGCAACTGGGCTTTATCAGTTAGTCGGTCGTCGTTGTTCAGCTTCAATTTGTAGCTGGCTAATGTATTGACGAAATGCAGCAGTTTACTCAAACTATTAACCGCCATACCTTCAACTAGATCGGCAGGATAAATATCGGCAAATGCAACCTGTTCGTCACTTGAAGCAATACCCAATAACAAACGGTTTAAGCCATGCTGCCACGTGTTAAGCGATAATGCTGGCAAGTCGTGCTCGGTTTTATGCTTGGCATCTAACCCCCATTTAACCCCTACCTGCTCTAACCAATACTTCAGTTGCGAAAACTCATGTTCTTCAACCTTAAACTTGCTAGCGATTGGGTTCACAGCAAGTAGGTCTAATATGTCCGATACACCAAATCGACTAAAAGGTAAGTTAACTAAACTAACAAACGAGCTTAAAATTGGCTTTTCTTGTTCAATTGATAAATCAGCCAATGCATATGGGATAAATCGCTCTGCGTTGGCAGCCCCAAACACTGCTTCAATGTATGGGCTATAAGTGCCAACATCTGGCATCATCACAATAATGTCTTTAGGAGTTAAGTTTGGGTTGTCGTGAAACAGCCTCAGTAAATGATCGTGTAAGCACTCAACTTCTCGCAAGGGCGTGTGACAGTCAACTAACTGAATAGATCTGTCCTCTGGGTTAATTGTCAGCTTACCTTCATCACTGATAAACCAGCTTTTGTCAGGCGTTAGTGACCGTCCTTTAAATGCTAATTGATATATTTCGCTGTGTACTTGAGCTAATAAACTGTCGTCAAAATCGCTGACAAAGCCATCAATCCACTGAGCATCTAATTGTACTAACTGTTCGAAGTAGTCGCGACCAAGCTTGCCCCACGATGACAACAGCGGGTTGCCTACAAAGTAATAATCTTCTTGGTTTTTTTGCGCTTCCAACTCAGGCATTTTAATGTATTTAGCGGCAATTTTTGACTGTGTTTTTTCGTCAACTAAATCTCCCCAGTAGTGCTCACTGGGATTGCAAAAAAATAATAGAACGTCAATTTTTTTAGCTAACGTTTGGAAAACTTCCAATTGACTAGGCGCCATTGCCGACAACCCAAATATGGTGATCCGCTCCGGTAGGAGCCGCTCTGGTAGGAGCCGCTCTGGTAAGAGCCGCTCATCTAAAGCATTGTCAAGAGCACTGAGCAGTTGTTGGTGCATATTAGCTCTGTGATAATCGCTTTGTCCCAATGATTGAGTATGCTTAACCAAGCGCCTCCAAAGATCAGGCTGCCAAGCTGCTACAGATATGTCTACATCATCTAACTCATCGCGTCCACTATCCCATTGGCTTATCCAATGCGGACGATACATCAGATATTGGTCATATACGTCGGCTATTTTTTCACACAGAGAAAACAGTTTTAAGCCATCACTGTCTTCTTTTAAATACTGGTTTAGTTGAGCATACTTATCATCATCTAAACAACTCGGTAATATTGAGACCAACTTCCAAGTCATATTTTGTTTGTTATAGGGAGATTCACTAGGCACATTAGGCAAAAATTGTTGGTACAATTGCCAAATAAAACTCGATGGAAGTGGAAAATCTACCTGAGCGGCAACGCCAAGTGCTTCACTAAGACCAATTTTTAACCATTGTGACATGCCAGGAGATTGCACCAATACAACTTCTTTGCTAAACGGGGAGCTCAATGGGGCCGTTTTTAACAACGTATGAAACTGCGCCTGTAATACTTCCATTTTATTAGATTGAATAATGTGCAACATGGTGGTTTCCCGAAGCTATTAACAACCAGAATAACCTGAGAATCTAGCTGATTTTTAAGTTTTATATGCTGTGGGCAGTGTAAGATATTTGCGTATCATAAGATAGATTCAAAACAGATCTATATCCCCATCTTCATCTCGTGATGGCGTCTGTGGTGGCTCCATTTGGTCATAAAAGCAAAGCTGATCCCTGCCATTTTCTTTTGCAAAATAAAGCGCCTTGTCAGCGCTTTCTAACACATGGATGGGAAAATCATAAGGCCCTACCTTTGCTACACCAATACTTACGGTCAGCTTATTAACAAAGGGGAATTTGGTAATACGAACAAGCTCCACAAACTTGTATAACAAGGACTCTATTTCTTCACGGGTGGCAGGTTCAAATACCAAAACAAACTCCTCGCCACCAAAGCGAAATAGTAAGTCTGTAGCTCTAAAGAATCCATCCATTACCTGAGCCAAAATAAGCAACACCTCATCGCCGCACACATGACCATAGTTGTCATTTACCCGTTTAAAATGGTCAATATCCAGCATAGCAAGCCAAGATACTGTTTCTCTATGAGTTTCTCTATCTTGCTGTGACTTAGTTGTTTTGTAATGCTTAAGAACTTGCTTTTCGATTAATTGTTTGAGTTTTTTATCAAAAGTCTGTCGATTTAACAGCCCTGTTAGCTTATCCCTTTCATTTTCATGCAAAATAGTCAGGTAGTTTTCGTAGATACAACAAAATGCATTGAGCAGCACTTGCTCTGAGCTGCCAAGCCCTTTACTAACAATTGCAATAGCCCCGATAGGCTTATCTGCTAATGTAATTGGCACCCATCTTCTTTCTATCCCATCGTTGCTTTGAACAGCGATAATACATGCTGAGTTCAAACAAGATAATAATTCCGAACTTGGGCTTTGTACCTTTTCAGATTGACTCCACCGATAACGTTTTCCCTCTATTACCTGTAAGCTTAGACAACATTCAACATCCGCAGCGTCCTTTAATGAGATAGATTTGTAGATTGATACTTCCTGACAACCAATAAATTCATGAATGGTGGATAGTAAACTTGATTCGAGTGAATCAACATCTCGCGTTTTTGTGAGTTTTACAACAGAGTGAAGTAGCTCTTCTTGCATAACCTACCCTAAAAAAATTAAAGTGTTAAAACAGCACCTAAATTGAGTTGTCAGTATTTAGCTATAAAACAACATTATTTAATTATTATAGACAGAATTTTTAAGCTTGTTGAGGATTGATAATTTGGGCCTGTTTTTCTTTCAAGTTTGTTTTTGCAGCAGTTGGATTAGTATTTATATAAGACAGAGCCAGCATATTTATTTTAAGCGAGTCTGGTGATAAAGACTTTTTACTCCTGTAAAGTCACCTTACCCCACTTCCATGTGGAGCAACAAAGTGGCAATCAAGCGCTGCCCTTCGGGGAACAGAATTAAACATCAAAGTTCAACAGGCCCTTGTAGTTCACTCTAGCAGGTTACCTGCACATTGAAGTGACAAAACGCTGAAAAATTTTCAGCGCGGTGGCGTAAACTATACTAGCTGGGCTAGCATTTCTTCATTGTATTGTGTTAACGGCTGCTGGTTTTTTACTTTATTAACATAGTCTGGGTTAGCAATAAATGGTCTGCCGATGGCAACTAGGTCAAATCGCTTGTTATCCAACGCCTGTGAAGCCGTTTGTGGTGTAAAGCCCCCAACACCAACCAAAGTGCCATTGTAGCGCGCACGCATGTAATCAGAAACACGTCCGCCCAAATGCTCAAATTGCATGTTATCGTCAAAAATACCCACATGCACAAATGCCAGCTCTCGTGCATTCAACTTAGCAAGTAGATAGTCGAATACTGCTTTATCTCTGTGATCCGGCTCCATATTAAAGTATGCCCCCGGAGATAAACGCAAGCCCACCTTTTGCGCACCAATTGCATCTGAAACTGCTGCAACAACTTCAAGCGCAAAGCGGGACATGTTTTCAGGCGTTTCGCCGTACTCATCCGTACGCTGATTTGAAGAGTAATGTAAAAATTGGTCTATTAGATAACCATTTGCACCATGGAGTTCAACGCCATCAAAACCCGCTTCAATCGCATTTTTTGCAGCCTGAGCATAATCAGCGACTAACTGCTTAATTTCAGCAGTTGTTGCAGCTTTAGGTGTTTGATAGCTTAAATCTCTCATTCTCGGAACCGTACCTTCAACACCAATAGCCGATGGAGCTAACACATCCCCTTCACCAAAAAAATAAGGATGTGCTACACGACCCACATGCCATAGCTGGGCAAAGATCTTACCTCCTGCGTTATGCACTGCACGAGTCACGTTTTTCCACCCGTCGATTTGCGCTTGAGTGAATAGTCCAGGTGTATTTGGGTAACCTTGGGCATCTGGACGAATAATTGTCGCCTCACTGATGATCAAGCCCGAATCAGCTCTGCGTGCGTAGTAGGCTGCCATTGCTTCTGTTGGCACTAAATTATCGTCGGCCATGCAACGAGTCAAAGGAGCCATCAAAATGCGGTTGTTTAGAGTGAGCGTGTCGTTGAGTTTGAATTGCTCAAATAATGTTGAAGTCATATTTCCTCGCCAAGGTAATTTTATTTTGTTCATTTTGAATATTCGTTCAAGATACACATACTTGAATAAACGTTCAAGAACTATTTTTGAATAAACAATCAAATTAGGGTAGAATTTTTTCAACCAATCAAGATAACTCCCTATATGAGAAGCGCAGAATTCGATAAAGAATATGTTTTACGCCAAGCTATGCGCACGTTTATGCAATATGGCTACAGTAAAACCAGCATGCAAAAATTAACAGAAGCTACGGGGTTGCACCCTGGCTCTATTTATTGCGCATTTAAAAATAAAAAAGGTTTGCTATTAGCATCTGTTGAGCAATATCAACAAGATAAAAATGAGCAATTTGAGCAACTGTTTGCACAGCATAAAAGCGTTCGCTCTGCGCTGGAAATATTTTTGCAGGACATTGTCCAGCCATGTGCCAGTAATGAAGCTACCAAGGTATGTCTGCTTACTCGTACACTGTCAGAAGTGGATGGCCAAGATGATGAAGTGACTCAAGTTCTCTCAAATAACCTTTGCGCATTTGAACAAGCACTACAGAGTGTATTAAGCAAAGCTCAGCACTGCGGTGAAATTAGCGCTACACCAAGTGCGAAAGAAAGAGCACAGTTTTTAGTTATGGGTATTTATGGACTAAGAACTTATGCCAGTACTAGTAGCGATGAGCAAGCACTTGTGAAGCTCAGTGAACAACTACTTGGACACGTTTTACAATAATAGCAGTGGACATTAATGTTTGAGCAATTTGTAGAATTAAATGACAGTTAGAATAACACACTGCCTTTCTTGAATTTCAGAGACAAAAAAAGCGCCGTAAAAGCGCTTTTTTTGTTGTGCCCATTTAAAAAGCAACATGGCGGAGAGGGAGGGATTCGAACCCTCGATAGGGGTTAGCCTATACACGAGTTCCAGTCGTGCGCCTTCAGCCACTCAGCCACCTCTCCGTTACACCTAAAGTGCGGGGCTAATACTATGAAAAGCAATGCACTTTAGCAAGTAGTTTTTCGGATATATCAATCAGTTGCTCAACTATCGAGCATTACTTTTGCAGACTTGCTGAAAAATCCAACATACGATTTAATGAACGCAATGCCCCTTCACGTAAATTCATATCAACAAATACTTCTTTACCTTGCGGGTCTACTAGTGCTTCTTCAATCGCTTTTAAGCCATTCATTGCCATCCACGGACAATGCGCACAACTTTTACACGTCGCGCCTTCACCTGCCGTTGGCGCTTCAAAAAACTCTTTATCAGGACACAACTGCTGCATTTTGTAAAAAATACCTCTATCAGTTGCAACAATGAACTTTTTATTATTCATTGTTTGTGCCGCTTTTATCAATTGGCTTGTTGAACCAACTGCATCAGCCAAATCGACTATCTCGGCAGGTGATTCTGGATGTACCAAAACAGCCGCATCTGGATGAAGCGCCTTCATATCTTTCAAAGCTTTTGTTTTAAACTCATCATGAACGATACACGCACCGTTCCACATGATCATATCTGCACCCGTTTTCTTTTGGATGTAAGAGCCAAGATGTTTATCCGGACCCCAGATGATCTTCTCCCCTTGTTCATCAAGGTGATCAACTATCTCTAGTGCACATGATGACGTAACTATCCAATCTGCTCGCGCTTTTACCGCTGTTGAAGTGTTCGCATACACGACCACCTTTCTATCTGGGTGTTGATCACAAAATGCAGAAAACTCGTCAATTGGACAGCCCACATCCAGTGAACATGTAGCCGCTAGCGTTGGCATAACCACGGTTTTATTAGGGGTAAGGATTTTAGCGGTCTCACCCATAAAGCGCACACCAGCTACCACAATAACATCTGCATCGTGCTTAGCGCCAAAGCGCGCCATTTCTAGTGAGTCGGCAACGCACCCACCCGTCTCTTCCGCCAAAGCTTGGATTTCAGGGTCTGTGTAGTAGTGCGCGACTAATACCGCATTTTTTTCTTTTAACAATGATTTGATACGCGCTTTATAAGCAGATTTTTCGTCATCTGATAATGGCGTAGGCTTGGGAGGAAAAATATAATCCTCTGGCATGATTTGTTCAGCTAAACTCATTTCTCGACCACTGTAGTCACATTGCATAATTAGGGCGAATTATACGTAAATGAGCGCAATAATCCTAGTCAAACACAGATTAAATGACACGCTAAAGAAATTAAAATGAAAGATAAAAGAAACTATGTATGAAGTGGTGGGTCATGATGGACTTGAACCATCGACCAATGGATTAAAAGTCCACTGCTCTACCAACTGAGCTAATGACCCGCTCTGAGTAAAAGTGCCACTAATTCATCCTGAAGCTTGGGACCGGCTCGTCTTCCTGACTCGCGTTCTCAACACTGCGAAACTGCGTTTCGTTTGTTGCTCACCCAACTGAGCTAATGACCCGCTCTGAGTATTGATATTATGGGAAATGGTGGGTCATGATGGACTTGAACCATCGACCAATGGATTAAAAGTCCACTGCTCTACCAACTGAGCTAATGACCCGCTCTGAGTAAAAGTGCCACTAATTCATCCTGAAGATTAGGACCGGCTCGTCTTCCTGACTCGCGTTCTCAACACTGCGAAACTGCGTTTCGTTTGTTGCTCACCCAACTGAGCTAATGACCCGCTCTATATCAATGGGGTGTTCTGAATGGTGGGTCATGATGGACTTGAACCATCGACCAATGGATTAAAAGTCCACTGCTCTACCAACTGAGCTAATGACCCGCTCGATATTCAAAACTGATTTGTAAATGGTGGGTCATGATGGACTTGAACCATCGACCAATGGATTAAAAGTCCACTGCTCTACCAACTGAGCTAATGACCCGCTCACGTTATCCTGAATTTTTGCATTGCTGGTGGGTCATGATGGACTTGAACCATCGACCAATGGATTAAAAGTCCACTGCTCTACCAACTGAGCTAATGACCCGCTCAATGCAAATATGTAAATGGTGGGTCATGATGGACTTGAACCATCGACCAATGGATTAAAAGTCCACTGCTCTACCAACTGAGCTAATGACCCGCTCGGATAACATTTACAAATTAAGTGGTGGGTCATGATGGACTTGAACCATCGACCAATGGATTAAAAGTCCACTGCTCTACCAACTGAGCTAATGACCCACTTAGTGCAGCATTTTGATTTGAACCAATCGCCTGCTGCGGGCGCTTATAATACTTATTTAAAAAATGAGTGCAACTGAAATACGTAGTTTTTTTCAGTTTTTATGTCTAAGCGCCTAATTTTAAACCATTGTGGTAAAAATTCATGCCATTTATATCTTTGCAAGACGTTCTGTGGCTAATTTAGCAGCAGTTGTACTTGGGTATTCAGATATCAAAGTATTCAGAATTTGCTTTGCAAGATCTGTTTTTTCCAGCTTCTCATACAAAGCACCTAGCTTTAACATAGCATCTGGGCGCTTATTAGAATCAGGAAATTGCTCAACGACCTTTTTAAAATGCACTAATGCATTATTATCATCATTTTTAATAGATAATAACTGCCCCAACCAATAATGTGCATTAGGAATATACACTGAATTAGGGAATGTGGTTAAAAAGCTCTGAAATTCAGGGATTGCTGCGTCATAGCGTTTGTCTTGCATTATCAAGGCAACAGCACGGTCATAGGCTTCATTTTCTGATAGATCGTTACTAAGAGCTTGCGACGCATCAGCAGGGTTAACTGCTGTAGCTGAAGCAGTATTGCTTTGGTCGTATACTTTTGAAACTCGGTTTTCAATCTCTTGATACAACTCTCGCTGGCGTTGCAATACTTTTTCAAGTTTATAGCTTTGCTCCTCAGTGACGCCACGTACTTGACTCACTTCGTCCTGAAGCAAATTAAGCTGCTGTTGCAGTTCAATTTGTAGTAGATTGCGAGTTTTCATCATTCGCTCTAATTGCGCAATACGTTGCTCAATAGAACCTGGAGTTGGGTTGTTTGCAGCCTCAGAAACAGGAGCGGGAGCAGCCCAAACTTGGGTGCTCCCGCTTAGTAACATCAGAGCTGCCAAAATAGTATTCGGCTTCATAATCTCTCTTTACTAAATTAGTATACAAGCACCGCGCGACGGTTTTTAGCAAATGCTTCTTCTGTGCGTGATTTGATCATTGGCTTCTCTTCACCATAGCTCACTACAGAAATTTGGCTTTGCGACACACCTAAGCTTTGTAGGTACTTAGATACTGCCTTACCACGGCTCTCGCCTAGTGCAATGTTGTACTCAGGCGTACCGCGCTCATCTGCGTGGCCTTCTACAAGTACTTTTACACTTGGGTTTTTAACTAAGAAGTCAGCGTGTGCTTGCAGTAATTCTGCATACTTGCTCTGAATAGTTGATTTATCAAAGTCAAAGTACACAATTTGCTCTTGACGCAATGCTTCGTATTTTTCGCGCAACTTTTCTTCTGCTGATTTTTCACGAGAAATAGTGTTAACGTCTACTTGATTGTTTGCATCGTTATTGGCAGCTTGATTGCTTTCATTTGCAGCACCTTCGTCAACACTTGAAGAAGAGCTACATGCCGCTAGCGTCATTACTGGTAGAGCCACCAATAGCGCTTTTAAAGTTTTGTTAAGTTGCATCGAGTATATTCCTATTTGTAAAATTCAAACCAGCAAAGTTGTTATAAAAATGGCGACCAGGCCGGAGCCTTCACTTGCCCATCTGAAACGGGAAGCCGCGCTTTAAATCGACCATCCATAGACACTAAAGCTAAAACCTGCTTATTATTGTGTAGCGTACTATAAATAATCATAGAGCCATTTGGTGCAATACTGGGAGATTCGTCTAAACGCGTTCTCGTCAATACTTGAAACAGCCCTGATCCTAATTCTTTTTTAGCGATGTGATACTTACCTAGCGTTCTGTTTACCATAACCAGCTGTTGTCCGTCTGGTGTTATGGAGCCTGCTAGATTCATATCACCGTCAAAAGTAATACGTTTTGACCTACCTGACTCTAAATTTAACTTATATATCTGGGCATTACCACCCCTTTCAGACGTATAGACAATTTCTTTCCCATTTGGGTGCCATGATGGTTCAGTATCTATGCTACGGTGCTTAGTCAAACGTCTTGTTTGTTTTGTTTTTAGGTCCATTACGTAGACTTCTGTTGCACCACCGGCATCTTTAGAAAGTACAATCAATAACTTTGTACCGTCAGGTGAAAATTGTGGCGCACCATTAATGCCAGGAAAGCTAGTTAAAATCTCGCGTTTACCCGTGTATAAGTCTTGAAGAATGATCTGTGATTGGCGGTTTTCAAAAGTCACATACGCAAGTTTATTGCCATCGGGTGACCAAGCGGGTGACATCAATGGCTCTTTTGAACGCAGCAGCACTTGCTCGTTATAACCATCATAGTCAGCCACTACCAATTGATATGGTTTTTCTTCGCCGTCACGCACAATCACGTAAGCTATCTTGGTACGGAATGCGCCGCGCTCACCGGTCAATGCTTGATACACTACATCACTGATTTGATGCGCATAGCGCCTAAAACCATCACTAGTGATGATGCTTTGCCTTGCTTCTTTTATATGATCCTGACTTTTCATAAGTTGACCATTGCTCATCATACGGGTTTCACCACCCGTTATTTGCGCACGGATAACATCAATCAACTCATACTTTACTAGGTAGCGACCACCAGGCTGCTGTTCGATAGAACCAACCACAATTGCTTCTACACCTTTATTAACCCATGCATTGTAATCAACATCTTCATCGTTGGTAGGCATTTGTGGCATATCTGCCAAATCAAGTGGCTTGAATTTACCGCTACGCATTAAATCAGCGGCAATCACCTCACTTAACTGCGATGGCACTTGGCCAACACCATTATAGTTAAACGGTACTATGGCTATTGGGCGTGCACTGTCGATGCCCTCTGTAATGACAATTTCAAGCGCTGCGTTGGCAACACCTTGCAAGCCAAAAGCAACTATGATTAACAAGGTTTTCAATCGGTTAAACATGAGCTTCCTTTATAAATTAGGTTTAATTGTTAGATTAATATTTTTAAGCTGTTCAAACACGTCTTTCTCTTTTGACACTGGCAACGTATCCGCCATCCGTACTGCTCTAAGCGCAGCGTCACAGACTATCTTATCGCCCCCTAAAGAAGTAACACTGGTAACCAGACCATTAAATGCTAATCGAATATTCACACGGCATTCTTTGCCACGCATTTTTTCATCCGTTAGCAGGTTTTGTTGAATACGTTGTGTGATCAAAGCCTGATACTTCTCTACTTCTGTCAATACTTGTTGCTGACGAATTCTAGCTCGAGCAGCTTGCTCTTTTGCCAGTTGTTCTTGCAACATTTTTTCTTCTAGTGCTTTTTGACGTGCTCTTTCAGCCTCTTGCGCCTTGCGCTTTTCTTCAGCCTCACGACGTTTTCTTGCCTCTTCCGCTTTTCGCAGAGCATCTTCTTCTGCTTTGCGCTTTTGCGCTGCTGCTTTCGCCGCTTTTTCAGCTGCTAATGTTTCTTGCTGCGCCTTTTGCGCTTGCTCGCGTTGCTTCTTCTCTATCGCGCGGGCTTTTCTAGCTTGCGCTTCTGCTTTGCGTTTCTCTTCTTCTTTTGCAAGACGTTGCTGCTCAAGTTTTTTGATCCTGCGCGCTTCAGCTTCTCGCTCTTTTCTTGCTTGTACAGCACGGCGTTCTAGATCACGTATACGTTTCTCTTCAGCCTTTTTTTGTGCATCTTCTTTTTGTTTCAGCTCTGCTATTTTCTTTTCAACAGCATTTTGGTCTACTGAAATCGCCGACACGATATTCTCTGATGGTTCGCTTTGTGGCGCATTCAGTGTCACCTCCATCACAGTAGGTGTTGGCGTTTCAAATGTCGCGCTAGCAAACAAAAAACCGGCAATCGCTAAGTGCAAAAGAAAAGATTTCAATAACCCACTTTGTAACGAGTCCATGGCTATTCCTCAAACGATTTCGTCATTAAGCCAACCGATGGCACACCCGCATTTTTCAAAAAGTCCATAAGCAACAGCACTTCTTGATACGACACTTTCCCTGAACCTTTAATCATGACCGGCGTATCCGGATTTTGTTGTAATTTCAGTTTTATGATTGCGGCCACTTCAACTGCATCCATGGGCGCTTCAGGATCTGTCCCTACACTCACATAGTAACGACCTTCAGCGTCTATACTCGCAATAATCGGCGGAGCATCTTTGGTTTCAACCAAGTCAGACTCCTGCATTTGTGGCAAGTCAACTTTTACACCATGCGTGATCAAAGGTGCTGTGGCCATAAAAATAATCAGCAGCACCAACATGACATCTATATATGGTACAACGTTTATTTCAGCTACTTGGCGACGTTTTTTCCGCACATACATGTTACTTTGCCTCGACTGAGTTTGTAGCTTGGCGGTGCAGGATATTAGAAAACTCTTCCATAAAATTAACGTACTGAGTCTCTGCAACTTCTACATTTTTCGCAAAGCGGTTGTAGGCAATAACGGCAGGTATCGCAGCGAATAGGCCCATTGCAGTTGCAATCAAAGCTTCCGCTATACCTGGTGCTACCATTTGCAAAGTTGCCTGTTTCACCTCGCCAAGTGCGATAAATGCGTTCATTATCCCCCACACAGTACCAAACAACCCGATATAAGGGCTGATCGATCCTACTGTTGCCAAGAAAGATAAACCAGATTCTAGTTTTTCAACTTCTCTTGATAACGCTACCCGCATTGAACGGTGGGTGCCCTCAATAACCATGCCAGCAGAAGGAGAGTTACTTTTTTTATGGCGCGCAAACTCTTTGAATCCAGCAATAAACAAAGCTTCTAAGCCAGCAGCTGGCGTAACTTTACTAGTTACTTCACCGTAGAGCTTACTAAGGTCTATTCCCGACCAAAACCTTTTCTCAAATTCCTTTGCTTCATTGACGGCTTTACGAATAATTCCTTTGCGTTGAAAAATAATGGCCCAAGAGGCAATCGACATCCCAACCAGTGTTAGCATCACAAGTTGCACCAACAAACTTGCTTTTAAAATAAGATCAATAAAATTGAGTCCCGATTCCACTTTATTCTACTCCTAACGATTGTATCTTGGCTTTTAAACCACAAAATCACTCTATTGACTGTAAGCGGCTATAAAGATTCAGTTAGTTTACTCACACATGCCTGTGCTTACAATCTCATTACCATGAAATACAGCTATTTGGCGACAAAGTACGCAAAAATATAACAAACCACTAAAGCCATGCCTATTTTTAATGCAAAAGGATGGGGTTTTATATTTCCTGCACTTTTTATGATGCGTATTTATTATTAGTAACTGCATAAATCTACGTCTTTATGCATAAATCACGAATAAACTCGCATAACCTTATTGGTAAGACCAATTAACAACAAATAAACTAATACTCACAAAAAGAACAAAAATAATACAAGCAACTTAAAAACAACAAGTTACAACATCATCAAGTACATTATTTCAGCAGATGAGAAATAACATCATTTTCTTGATATTAGTTTTTTTAATTTGAAAATTAAATTTTTCTAGTTTGATAGAATGTCTAAACACATTTAATATACACCCTGTACTGAGCAAGCAGCATGGGTCATGCAAAAGCACAGTTTTAGTAATATGATTTCTGATTTGTCGTATTACTGTTGATAAATGGACTTGGGATAAAACCTAAACTCATTTATCAGTTCCCTGGATTACTTCCTTCAACTTGTTGTTTTGCCCGCTATCTTAGCGGGCTTTTTTTTGCCTAAAATTTCCGCCAAGTCTACGCAAGCAGCATTAACGCTAACTGAAGAGCATGAAACCGACGATTGTAAACAGTGTGAAAAGCCCCGTAATAAGAGGATATATTGACCATTTGAGCTAATTTTTTGCAGCTGAGCGTGACTTTTTATACGGGCGTTGAGAGTTGGCTACTTTACCTGAGCATGCGGGACACATAAGCCACAAACAAAGCATGAAGGGTCAACAGACCCTAAGCTTGAGGCGTTAAATTAAAGTGTAAATAGGCTGCATTCGACGCAATACGGCCTCGGGGTGTTCGTTGGATAAACCCTTGTTGAATTAAAAATGGCTCAATGACATCTTCTATGGTTTCTCGCTCTTCACCGATAGCCGCAGCTAAGTTATCCAAACCAACCGGCCCCCCGGTGAATTTTTCAATAATCGCGAGCAAATACTTTCTATCCATATAGTCAAAGCCACATTTATCAACATCAACCATTTCTAGCGCCTGCTGAGCTATCTCAGCTGAGACTTTGCCATCCCCTTTGACCTGAGCAAAATCACGCACGCGTCTGAGTAAACGATTTGCTATACGAGGCGTACCTCGAGAACGCTTTGCTACTTCATCGGCTCCTTCTGGGCTGATTGTAAGGTCTAAGTAGTATGCTGAGCGTGAAATAATCGTCGACAAATCTGCAACTGAGTAAAACTCCAAGCGTTGTACAATCCCAAACCGGTCTCTTAAAGGTGATGTTAATGAGCCTGCTCGAGTCGTTGCGCCTATCAATGTAAACGGTGGTAAATCGAGCTTAATTGACCGCGCAGCGGGCCCCTCTCCTATCATGATATCTAACTGATAGTCTTCCATCGCAGGATATAGTATTTCTTCTACTTGTGGACTGAGCCTATGTATCTCATCGATAAATAATACATCGCCTTCTTCAAGATTAGTAAGCAATGCAGCTAAGTCTCCAGCTTTTTCAAGCACAGGTCCTGACGTTGTTTTAATATTTACTTTAAGTTCATTGGCAACAATATTTGCCAATGTCGTTTTACCGAGCCCTGGAGGACCAAAAATAAGCAAATGATCTAACGCTTCTTCTCTTGTGCGTGCAGCTTCGATGAAAATCTCCATCTGCTTTTTAACATGTGGCTGGCCAGTATAATCACTCAGTAACTTTGGGCGTATCGCTCTGTCTACGACATCTTCATTACCCTGTACTTCTGGCTCTATTAATCTATCGGCTTCTATCATAATGTTACATCATTGATTTGAGCGCTTCTTTTATCAACGCTTCAGTACTCATATTTGGCTGTGACACACTCTTTACTGCTTTTTGTGCTTGCGCTAGCTTGTAGCCCAAAGCAACTAACGCAGCAATCGCGTCGTCTGCAGGGGTATCCTCAACCGTTGGATTTTGCATTGGCTCAAGTATAGCTGAATCACTAAACGGCGTGAGCAAGTCATGGGCAAAGTTTTTCAGTCTATCTTTCATCTCAAGCACTAAACGTTCAGCTGTTTTTTTACCCACCCCAGGAATTTTAACTAACGTGGTCGCATCTTCATTATTAACGCACTGAATAAACTGCTCAGCTGACATGCCTGACAAAATAGCAAGACCAAGTTTGGGGCCAACACCATTTGCTTTAATCAGCTCTCTGAATAACGCCCTTTCTTTTTTATGATTAAAGCCAAATAGCAATTGTGCGTCTTCACGAACCACAAAATGAGTATAAACAGCTGCTTGCTCACCAACTTTGGGCAATTCATAAAAACAAGTCATAGGCATTTGCACTTCATAACCAATACCCGATACATCAAGCAATATTTCAGGCGGTTGTTTTTCTAATAAAATGCCGCTAAGTCTTCCAATCATGATAAGTCCTATCTTAGTCTTCTACGTACTGTTTTCGTCGCGCTACCCGCTAGACGAATTAAGCTTTGTTCTGAGTGAGCATGGCATATTGCGATGGCTAAAGCATCTGCCGCATCAGCTTGTGGTGTACCGGGCAATTTTAAAATACGTTTGACCATTTCTTGAACTTGCGATTTTTGCGCAGCGCCCGTACCAACTACAGCCTGTTTAACTTGCCGTGCTGAGTATTCACTCACAGCCACATTTTGCATCGTTGCAGCAACGATTGCTGCACCACGCGCTTGCCCTAGCTTTAAAGCTGAATCAGGGTTATGCGCCATAAACACTTGCTCGATAGCAAAACTTGTTGGAGAAAACTGTTCAATTAACTGACTTACTCCTTGGTAAATCATTTTTAAGCGGGTTGGAAAGTCATGTTCGCCGAGTTTAATACAGCCACTGCCAAGATATTGAAACTTAGCACCATGATGGTTGATCACTCCATAACCTGTAAATCGGGATCCAGGGTCTATGCCTAAAATAACAGCCAATGCATCTACTCTTTTTTTTATCTAACGGCATAATGCCAAAATACTGTATGAATTACCAGTTATAAATCAGGATAAACCACGGCTCAATACTTTCAAAAGCAAATTCATTTATGAGTATCGGGTTTGTTGCTATACAAGCGTTTTTCTACTTCTTCGTGCTCCTCCAAAGCCATCATGAGTGCTACTTTTTGGTTGTTTGCAATATCTAGCCAATGTCGATTTTGAAGCACACCTTCAAATGCATAGAGCATATTAACGCTCACCGGCAACAACACTTGACCTTAAATATGCTCTGACTGAGCCAATCCGTCTGAGTATTTCAACAGAATCTACGCCTGCATCTAAAAGCATCTGCTCAGATTCAGCGCCCAGCCCGGGTAAGTCAGTAAGTTTTACCATAGCACCTTTGCATCGCTTTTAGGTTTATACTAATTTGCCGTTATTCATCTTCGATTGTATATAAAAAGCAACCCTCACCTTTAGTGCTACTGCTCATGACACATTCACCACTAGCATTATAAACACTGTTATTACCCGCTGATAACCAACCACCCGTTATGGAAATGTGATTACTCAAAAATACTGGGAGTTGATGGCGTCTGGCAATGTTTGCCAATATCTCTGAGTCTTACGCAAAGCCACTTTTTGAAATCAATGCGCTAACCACATAAGCATCTGCACCAGCAGCAACAGCATTGGCTACATGCACTGGATTGGTAAAATCGGCACATATCGCCAGTCCTATTTTGTAACCTCGTACCTCAAATACGCAGTCATCAACACCTGCAGTGCAGTAACGCTCTTCACCTGTGTGTAAAAACTGCTTGTGGTAAAATTCAACTCGACCATCAGCAAAACAAATCACTGCACCAATGGTCGTTTTACCATTTGCCAGCAATGGGCACCCTGCAATAATTGTTACCCCCTGCTCAATCGCCATTTTTGATAGCGCGAGAAAGTTATCACGCTTTGCGTCAACAGCCAGTTTTTGGAGTAAGTCTAGCTCGTATCCAATCAACGACAATTCGGGAAAAACAACTAAATGTGCGCCCAGTTCACTTGCTTGCTTAACCATTGCTATGTGAGCATTTAAATTTGCAACAAAGTTTCCTTTTTCTATTTCAACTTGCACCAAACAAACGGATAAATTTCTTTTCATTTTGTATTCTACTTTGCAGCTACGTTTTACTTATTTACTCGTGTAATACTAAGCCGTAGAGCCCCTAAGTACTCAAGTGCTTCAAATTGTCTAGCTTTAGCAACGGCAAAAACAAAAAAGGCGGCCGAAGCCGCCAATTTATCTAAAACTAAAAAGTTACTCACTCGCGAGTTGTGCTTGCTCAACACTGATAGCTAGCTCTTTAAGCGCATCAGGGTTTGCGATACTTGGCGCGTTGGTCATTAAACATGACGCCTGTGTTGTTTTCGGGAATGCGATCACATCACGAATATTATCAGTGCCACAAAGCAACATCACTAAACGGTCCAGACCAAATGCAAGACCTGCATGTGGTGGCGTACCGTATTTTAATGCATCCAACAAGAAGCCAAACTTATCTTGTTGCTCTTGCTCATTAATACCTAAAATTCTAAATGCCGCTTGTTGCATTTCATTGTTGTGAATACGAACGGAACCACCGCCTACTTCATAGCCATTTAGAACCATATCGTATGCATCTGAAATAGCCCCTGCAGGGTTTGCTTCTAGCTCTGCAGCCGTGATGTCTTTTGGTGCAGTGAATGGGTGGTGAACTGCATGCAGCATCCCTTCGTCATCTTCTTCAAACATTGGGAAATCAACCACCCAAAGCGGCGCCCATTTGTTTAAGTCTGTTAGTTCAAGGTCAAGACCTACTTTCAAACGTAATGCACCCATTGCTTCATTAACTACATTGCGCTTGTCTGCGCCAAACAAAATAATGTCGCCCGTTTGTGCATTGGTACGCTCAAGAAGTGCAGTAATCACGTCTTCACTCAAAAATTTAGCGATAGGTGACTGCACACCTTCCATGCCCGCATCACGGTCATTTACCTTCATCCAAGCAAGACCTTTAGCACCGTAGATCCCAACAAATTTAGTGTATTCGTCAATTTGCTTACGAGAAAGCTGCGCACCACCTGGCACTGTTAGCACAGCCACGCGGCCTTTTTCATCATTTGCAGGCGCAGCTAAAACTTTAAACTCTACGTCTTTTACAAGATCAGCAACATCAACAAGTTCCATCGGGTTACGTAAATCAGGCTTGTCTGACCCAAAACGACGCATTGCTTCGCTATACGCCATAACTGGGAACTGACCTAAATCTACATTGAGTAGTTCTTGCCACATTTCACGAATTAACTGCTCAGTAACTGCACGTACTTGATCAGAGGTCATGAATGAAGTTTCAATATCGATTTGCGTAAATTCAGGCTGGCGGTCAGCGCGTAAGTCTTCGTCTCGGAAACATTTTACGATTTGGTAGTAACGGTCAAAACCCGACATCATCAGCAACTGCTTAAATAGCTGCGGCGACTGCGGAAGCGCGTAGAAGCTGCCTTTATGAACACGACTTGGGACTAAATAGTCACGTGCCCCTTCTGGCGTTGCTTTGGTAAGCACGGGTGTTTCAATATCCAAAAAGTCGTTACTATCTAAGAAACGACGTACAAAGCTACTGGCTTTAGCACGAAGCTTAATACGGTCGCTCATCTCTAAACGACGTAAGTCTAGGTATCGATACTTAAGACGACGCTCTTCAGAGTTTTGCTGGTTAAAGTCAAGTGGTAATGGCTCTGCACGGTTGATGATAGTCAAACCAGTGCCTAATATTTCCACTTCACCGGTTGCCATATCTTTATTCACTTGGCTCTCTGGGCGAGCACGAACAGTCCCCTTAACCTGAACACAAAATTCTTGACGTAATGTATTTGCTACATCCATCAACCCTTCAACTTCAGGGTCAAATACAACTTGCACTAACCCTTCACGGTCGCGCAAATCGATAAAAATTAGGCCACCTAAATCACGGCGTTTGTTGATCCAACCGCATAGTTCTACTTCTTGTCCAACGTGACTTTTGTTTAAGTTTCCGCAATATATTGAGCGCATAGTCTTCCTGTCTCTCAGTTACGCTAAGTGGTAACTGGCATTAATATGAAAAATTATCGGCGATTATATAAAAATACCCGTCTCAATGTCATCCTTGATTCTATTTAGTTTCCAAATTTCGCTAACTTTATTACACTAGCGCCATCAATTAGACGCCTAAAATATAGATATGTTATACCTTGGCTGCCCACAGTGGAGCTCAGCACACTGGAAAGGACGCTTTTTTACCAATCATTGCCCAAACAATAAAATGCTCAGTGAATATGCGCATATTTTTAACTCGGTAGAAGGTAATACCAGCTTTTATGCTGATCCCAAGCCCAGCACGATTGAAAAATGGCGCGCTGATGTACCTGATGACTTTCGTTTTACCTTTAAGATCCCCAAACGTTTCTCACATGAAATGGCGCTACAAAACTGCCATCAAGCGCTCAGCGCTTGGCTTAACTTATTTGAGCCAATTTTTGAAAAGCTCGGTATGATTATGCTGCAACTACCTAAATCCTGCGGACCGGAGTATTTGTCTAGAATTGTTGAATTTTGTCAGTTATTACCCAAAGAGCTAAATCTTGGTATCGAGATACGTCATTTGGGTTTTTTTGATAAAACAGATAATGAACGGCGATTTAATCAATTTTTGATGGCCAACAATTACGACCGCATTATGATGGATACCCGCCCACTGTTCAGTGAACCGGCTACGACTCCCGCAATCATTGACGCACAGCAAAAGAAGCCTAAAGTACCCTTACATGTCATAGCAACAGGTAACTCGCCAGTTATACGCTATGTAGGCTGTTCTAATTTACAAGCCAATCGTACTTTTTACAGCCCTTGGCTGAAAAAAATTAACCACTGGCTCGATGAAGGCAAGACTCCCTATGTGTTTTTTCATACCGCTGATAACTATGATGCCCCACTGTTGGCCAAGCAATTTATCACTGATTTAAACAGAGAAGGCACCCAGCTAGGTGCTTTTCCAGCTCAAAAACAACCTCAACAAACTAGCTTCCTTTAACAAAATTACCAGCTGTTAAAAGTAACAGGTTTTCCTGTTGTGTTAAGCGATGTAACAATGCAAGTGATTATTAACTAGAAGGAAATTAATATGTTGAAATTAAATAAAAAAAACATGAAAACACTATCTCACGATAACCAAGTGTTACCGCAACAGGTAACTCAAAGAGTAGCAGGGGGATTGCCTACTAAAGAAAAAGATACAAGATCAGACGTACATACCTCAATAAGAGCCGCTGGAACTGATTTTGGAGGAAACTCTCGCGCATCAGATTGCTGTTTTGCTTCTATTCGATAACGACGTCTAGAAGTTTAGTAGAAACCCGTGAAAATTGGTTTCTACCTCTAGACCCCTAATTGTACATCAAGCCTTATACAAATATATGGCTTTAGCGAGGGGTTACTTCATTCGACTCGGTTCAAATTCATTATATCTAGGTAGCTTTGCATCCAAATCATCCCAGCTCGCTTTGCTAGTTACAAAGTTATGAGACATCGGGCGTTCGCTAATATCAGTGTCTAAAATTCCTAAGCGCAGACGTAGTTTTTCAGGTAAGTCACTATTGGAACTAAACAAAGGAGATGCACAGTGAGCACAAAAATGACGCTTTCGTCCCAACTTGAACTCAAAGTACTTAATATGCTCCTGTCCTTTTATAATTTTTAGTTCATTCGTATTCACAAATCCGTTAGTGGCATACGCTGTCCCCGTAGATTTTCGGCATAATGAACAGTGACAATGAATGATATCGCTAATTTTCCCAGTAATTTGCAGTTCAACTTGACCACATAAACAGCTTGCTTGATACACCCTGTACTCCTTGAAGTAATTCGTGTTTATTTTTTTATGCATTATACTGCTCGCATTTATTTGTACCAGAGATATACACATGGACTTTGCGCGTTATTTTGTTCACTACCCAGAAGGCATTCAATCACAGGTTGAACAGCTCATTACCTCAGGGCAGCTCAAGCAGTATTTTGAACGTAAGTACCCTAATGCACATCAATTGCAAAATGAAAAAGCACTGTATGAGTTTACCAACCAACTCAAGCAGCGTTATTTAAAAAATGCACCAAAGCTCAATAGTGTAAAGTATAAAAAGCAAGCTGATTTGGTGAAAAATGCGTTAGGTACGCACACATTTAAAAGTCATCAACATGGGGGAAAACTCAAGGCTAAACACGAAATAGCCATTGCTGCACAGTTAAAGCAAGCACCAGAAGCATTATTAAAAGTACTTGTCGTGCATGAATTAGCGCACTTTAAAGAAAAAGATCACAACAAAGCGTTTTATCAACTTTGTTGTCATATGGAGCCTGACTATCATCAACTAGAATTAGACTTACGGCTATTTTTAGTACTGCAGGAATTAGAGCTGAGCTTTTACTGATGCTGGCATATAGCCCAGCATACAAAACCCTGACAAATAGCCACAGCGATATACAAACCAAGCGCGCAAACAAGTGCCAAGAATAAATCCAAAAGCAAATGCACTTACAAGCCCTATTAAACCAAAATGTGCTTGTAAATACCATGCAAGCATCACTGTGATGGTTGTCGCAAACAGCAAAACCCATAAATTGTATATCGGATTACCAATGAGTTTTATGGCTGTTGCGCTACACATTCTCAAAGGCGTGACTAACTGAGCAATCAGCAATATGACCAGCATGGTGTGACCTGACTGTAATTCTGGCTCATGGTACAACACCAGTAATGGATAGGCGATAAGCATCAATACACCCACAAACACCGAATTACATAGCCAAAACAAACGCATTAACTGACCGATCCTTGCCTCATCTAAACGCTTTTCTAGTAATATTGGCTTTAATAGCACCGCAAACGCATTGGACAAAATTGCCATAAGCCCAGCGATGACAACTGCAGGGTAAAATACACTCACCGCTTTTGGGCCAAGCCAATGATGTACCAACAACACGTCAAGCTTTGCAACTAAAGCAGCCCCCGCGCCACTGGCTAATAAAGAAAGCGAAGAAGTACACCAATGCTTGGTTTTAAATTGTGGTTTATGCTGCTGTAGCAAAGGAAAAATTAAAACAAACTGCAGGATAACAACCATACCAATACTGAGTACGAGTGCTTGACACACAGTTGCTAAGTGCAACTGTCCATGTTGCCAATATAGATAGGCACAGGTTAAAGCTGTGCATATTTCAAATAAACATTGCTGCGTTAGTAAGCCCCGGCGCTTTTTGTCCAACGCCAGTAAAAATGCGGCCTGACATTGCATGAGTGCACCCAATGGTACAATTAACAACAAATATTCCAAATGTTCATTGGCCAATTGGTGAGGTGAAAAGTAAGCATACCCCAAGATTACTGAAGCTGAAAAAATCCCCCCGAATACGAGCGCAACAGCAAAGTACACCCGCTTAAGACCGTGCAAAAGGGCATATTCTTGGCTTTTATATAACGGGTGCGCCAAGCGCATCAATGAGGATGAAAACCCCATACTGGCGGGCAGCAGCAGTACTTCACATAAGGCCAGTAAGGCCGCAAAAGTGCCGAAATGTTCGGCACCCATAAACTTGGCTAACATCAGCGTCATTACCACGCGGCTTATATGGTTAAGGCCGGTGAATGTACTGATAGATAGGACTTTTTTTAAAACATCCATTTATTGAAAAAGAATTACAGACCTAACTCCGACATAAAATCATCGTCTGCCGTATCATCGGCGTTGTCTTTTGCTTTTTTCTCTTCCTTTTTAGCGTCTTTAGCAGCCTGACTGGCGATAATGGTATCAGGGTCGACCGATTCAGCAATATCAAAGTCATGCAATTTGATGAACTCTGTTTTGTCCATCGCAAGCTCTAGATAGAAAATATTCTGATTCTGCGTTGTAAAGGTAACGCGTCGAGCTTGAGGGCGGTCCATCGTAGTATCGACTGAAATTTGCACCTGCTTGTTGATGGCCATCATCTTCGGTTGGTTTTGTGTAATTGAGGTATGCAGCTGCTCGCGCACTTTGCTCGTAAAGTCACCCACAATCTGGTTCATCAATTCACCCATAACATTGGATACATCGTCTGATAGATGGCTGCTCGCAATTTCACTCTCAGGCATGCCCATGTTACGCATGTAATCTTGGTAAATTTCCATTGCGGCTTGCGCGGTAAAGTTAGTTACGACAAGCCCGGTAAAACCACCATCGAACAACACAAAACAACCAATGTCTGGACGCATACATGTTCGTGTGATCTTTTGTACCATGGCAGAATATGCGATTTGATTTCCACTTGCTGATGACAGTACCTCAGTCACTGAGCGACATAAGGTTGACAATATGTCTTCTGTACTAACCACTTTATTTTTCGTCATTATTTGTCTCTTTGCTTACTTCTTTTTATTAATAGTAGCCAAGCTACTCAATTTATCACTGACTATCCAGTATAAAATGTTAAAATAGCATGATTATTTGGCAAGAGAGAAAAAATTGTGACTGGCAAAGACAGTATTTATGCCACTGAGCAGCAAGTAAAAGACTTCAGTTTTGATGCCAACGTCGTTGAAGTGTTTCCTGACATGATCCAACGCTCTGTACCGGGCTATGCAACAATCGTAAGTACCATGGGTAAACTCGCAGGACAGTATGCGCAAAGCAACTCAAATTTATACGATTTAGGCTGCTCGCTCGGCGCGGTGACGCTGAGTATGCGTCGAAACATTGCAAAAGAGAACTGCGAAATAATTGCAGTAGATAATTCAAAAGCCATGGTTGAGCGCTGTAAAATGCACTTAAGTGGCTTCAAGTCTGATGTACCTGTGAGCGTACAACTTGGCGATATCACTGAGCTTGAAATCGAAAATGCCAGTGTTGTAGCAATGAACTTTACATTGCAATTTATTCCAAAAGAGCAACGTGAAGCTGTGTTAACCAGTATCTATCGCGGCCTAAAGCCGGGTGGCGTTCTACTTTTAAGTGAAAAAGTTAAAGGTGAAACCGATCAACAGGATAATTTGCTTATCGATCTGCACCATGATTTTAAACGTCACAATGGCTATTCTGAATTAGAGATCAGCCAAAAGCGTACTGCGATTGAAAATGTCATGCGACCAGACCGTTTAAGCACACATATGACGCGATTAGAAAAAATAGGCTTTAAACAAACTCAAGTTTGGTATCAATGTTTTAACTTTTGCTCACTAGTAGCAATTAAATAACGGAGCAAAAATGCACGCTTGGTTCACCGATTTTTATGCTGCCATAGCAAAAAGCCCATTAAGTCATTGGCTGGATACGTTGCCTGCACAATTGACGCATTGGCAAAATGAAGCCCAACATGGCGATTGGCCACAATGGGAAAAAGTCCTTAAAAATTTACCTGAGTCAAATACAGCTCATATAAATATTCAAGATAGAGTCGAATTTGGTTTATCTGACGAGCTTTCTGATGGACACAAAAAGCAGCTTACCCACTTACTAAAACGCATGATGCCATGGCGTAAAGGCCCCTTTAATATTCATGGTATTGATATTGACACTGAATGGCGCAGCGATTGGAAATGGGACCGACTTTTGCCACACATTAGTGATTTGCATGGTCGTACCGTATTAGATATTGGCTGTGGCTCGGGTTATCACTTATGGCGAATGCGCGGTGCTGGCGCAAACTTTGTGGTGGGCATTGACCCTTCTGATCTGTTTTTATCACAGTTCCAAGCGATAAAACATTTCAACCCAGACCCAAACGTACACTTGTTGCCTTTAGGTGTTGAGCAACTGCCACAGCTTAAAGCGTTTGATACCGTGTTTTCAATGGGAGTGCTATACCACCGCCGTTCACCTATCGACTTTTTAGCACAGCTAAAAGCGCAATTACGCGCAGGTGGTGAGCTGGTGCTAGAAACTTTGGTGATTGAAGGCGATGTGAACACCGTGTTAGTGCCAACCGATCGCTACGCAAAAATGCGCAACGTATGGTTTATTCCCAGTACCGATGCATTAACATTATGGCTACAGCGAGTTGGCTTTAAAGATATCAAAGTAGTGAACAAAGACGTAACCTCTTTGGATGAGCAACGTCGCACCGAGTGGATGCAAACCGAATCATTGGCCGACTTTTTAGACCCAAGCGATCCGAGTAAAACCATTGAAGGTTACCCCGCCCCACTACGTGCTATTTTGACCGCCAAAGCATAACCACTTTTAACTTGGAGGGCATGATATCAGCCCTCCTGCATTTACCCAATATCGTCCCTCGCCTAATTTGTCATATTTCAGCTAGCCCCAAATTGCCAATTGTTGTAAAATACGCGCGTTTCTAAGCAACCCATAAATAGCAATTTTGAGGAAAACCTGTGAGCGAACAAAAACAGTCTCTTAGCTACAAAGACGCAGGCGTAGACATCGATGCGGGTAACGCATTGGTAGAGCGCATAAAAGGCGTAGTGAAAAAAACTCGCCGTCCAGAAGTAATGGGCGGAATCGGTGGTTTTGGCGCACTATGCGAACTTCCAACTGGTTACAAAGAGCCTGTATTAGTTGCTGGCACTGATGGCGTAGGCACCAAACTTCGCCTTGCTATTGATTTGAAAAAACACGACACGGTTGGTATCGACCTAGTGGCAATGTGTGTTAATGATTTAATTGTCCAAGGTGCTGAACCCCTATTTTTCTTGGACTACTACGCGACAGGTAAACTTGATGTAGATGTTGCAGCAGATGTTGTAACCGGTATTGGTAAAGGCTGTGAGTTAGCGGGTTGTGCCCTTATCGGCGGTGAAACCGCTGAAATGCCAGGTATGTACGAAGGCGACGATTACGACATGGCAGGCTTTTGTACAGGTGTGGTTGAAAAGTCAAAAATCATCGACGGTACTAAAGTTGCTTCAGGCGACCAACTGATTGCTTTAGCGTCAAGCGGCCCTCATTCAAACGGTTATTCACTAATCCGTAAAGTACTTGAAGTATCAGGCGCTGACACGAGTTCAGAGTTTGAAGGTAAAACGCTTGGCGAACACTTACTTGAGCCAACGCGCATTTATGTAAAACCTATTCTTGAACTACTTAAAGACGTTGATGTTCACGCACTTTCTCATATCACTGGCGGTGGTTTCTGGGAAAACATTCCACGCGTACTACCTGAATCAGCAAAAGCAGTTGTAAAAGGTGATAGCTGGCAATGGCCTGCAATTTTCAACTGGCTGCAAGACAACGGCAACATCAGCACTCACGAAATGTACCGCACGTTCAACTGTGGTGTTGGCATGATCTTAGTCGTCCCTGCTGATAAATTAGAGCAGAGTCTTAAGATTTTAACTGCACACGGTGAAAACGCTTGGCATATTGGCGAAATCCAAAACGCCAATGCAGGTGAAGAGCAAGTTGAGATCATAGGTGGAAAAGCCTAATGTCTAACACTCGCTTAGTTGTATTGATCTCTGGCAGTGGTTCTAACCTACAAGCCATTATAAATGCTTGCCAGAGCAATCAAATTAAGGGAGAGATAGTTGCTGTTATTAGTAACAAAGACAAAGCATATGGCTTAACTCGTGCAGCCAACGCTGGCATACCAACGCGCGTTTTGAGCCATAAGGCATTTGCTACACGTGAAGATTATGACGTTGAATTAGCATCTTTAATTGAGTCTTTTGATCCAGATTTGGTTGTATTAGCTGGATTTATGCGTATTCTAACTCCTAGCTTAGTGCAAAAATTTAAGGGAAAAATGTTGAACATTCACCCATCTTTGTTGCCTAAGTATCAAGGGCTGAATACCCACCAAAGAGCAATAGATGCAAAAGACGATGTGCACGGTGTAAGCGTACACTTTGTGACTGAAGAGCTAGACGGTGGTCCGGTTGTATTGCAAGCTGAGGTACCTATCTTAGCCGATGACACAGCCGAGACACTGGCACAGCGGGTTCATGAACAAGAACATATAATCTATCCTTTGGTGGTCCAGTGGTTCAGCGAACACAGACTAACTATGGAAGCAGATTATGCCGTTTTTGATAACCAACCCCTTCCAGCTCAAGGCGCAACTTACCCAAAATAAAAAAATATGCGCTTGGCTACTCGGCTTAAGCGCTATTTTCTCCTGCTCACTATTTGCCAACCCACTTGTTCCTTACAGTGCCGAATATCAAGTTTCACGCAAAGGCTCAGTACAAGGGTCAGCATACCGACAGTTAAAACAAGTTGATAATGATACCTATCAATTGAAATATAAAAGTGAAATTGAATGGATGATTTTTTCTGATGAAAGAGAAGAAATATCAACATTTAAAATGCAAGGCACGCAACCAATACCCATGGAGTATTCTATGGTGCGCACAGGCACAGGCCCTGATAAGAACTACAAAATTACTTTTGACCACAAAAATCAAGCCATCTTATCAAATCAAGAAAAATACCCGCTAGATGTAAAATGGCTAGATGCCCAGCAAGATTTATTGACCTATCAATTGCAACTTCGCTACGACCTCAAAGCAGGAAAAAGAACGTTTAGCTACCCTATCATCGATAAAAAAGGTGCCCAACGTACTTACGATTTTGCTGTCGACGGCGAAGAAACTATCACCTTGCCCGTAGGGAACGTGAAAACCATACGCATTAAACGCCTTTATGATAATGATAAGCGCCAAGCCACAGTTTGGTTAGCCCCAGAGTATGATTATATGGTTGTAAAAATGTATAAAGGAAAAGAAGGCATTGAGCAATTTCAAGTGCAGTTAACGAAATATGAAAAACACAGCGACTTGTAACAAAATGGACAGGTAGTTGAAAGAGTTCAACTACCTCAGCAAGCTTAACAGCTAGATCTTTTCGCCCATCTTAAATAACACAAACTCACCCTCAGACATTTTCTGCCACTGCTCATCATTGGTCAGTGGTCGCGTTGCGATCACTGTCACCACATCGTTGGGCGTGGTTTCTTGTTGAAAATCGACCACCATATCTGCGTCAATAAGCGTTGCTTTGCCAAAGGGTGCTCTGCGAGTGATCCAATGTAGATTATTAGTACAATAAGCTAATACATACACACCGTCGGTCAAAAGCATATTAAATACACCTTTTTCTCTAAGCGTATCGGCAAGTTTAGCAGCATATCTAAATACCGACGCCATATTGCTAGGGCGCTTTGGGTATTTTTCACGTATTTTGTCAAGTAGCCAACAAAACGCTAACTCACTGTCGGTATTACCTACTGGACGGTAAAATTCAGGTTTTAAGTCATTATAATTAGATAGCTGACCATTGTGCGCATAGGTGATCTCCCTTCCCCACAACTCGCGCGTGAATGGGTGTGTATTCTCAAGACAGACCCTGCCTCGATTACCTTGTCTAATATGACTGATCACCGACATACTTTTTATCGGATATGCTTTAACTAGTTTGGCAATTTCAGATTGGCAGCTCGGTTCGGGGTCTTTAAACGTTCTACACCCTTTGCCTTCATAAAAGGTAATTCCCCAGCCATCTTTATGCGGTCCAGTGTTACCACCACGTTCCAAAAGTCCGGAAAAACTAAAACAAATATCTGTTGGGACATTCGCCGACATGCCCAATAGCTCACACATTAAATAAAACCCCTTTAAAAACTGAAGAAAACACCAACGATTAGATCACAAGCATACTATAATCTGACTGATGCTAGGGTTACGATTACTCTATTCTTATACTTAACACCCGAGAGCATTATGTCTCACTATCTGGGTGTCGTAAATATGGCAAGCGATTTAATATCTTTTTAGATATGTCTCTCAATCGGTGAGATAAAATTATGTGGAACATTCATGTACTGCTAACATTAATACTAGTTCTATTAAGTCCTCTATCCTATGCAACTAGTGGAAGAACTAATTCGGATGGGTGTCACAAAAGCAAAAAAGTTGGTTATCATTGCCATGGTAACTCTAAATCACTATCAACCTCTTATTCAATTCAAACTAAGCAGCCGACATCCAAACCAGCAAATAACATTGAGCATTTATCTGGTGTTAGTAATCCCCCAGATAATCACAACCTTGTATTCATAATACAAACATACCTCAATAAACTTGGTTACTACAAAGGAAGCATTAGTGGTGATTTTGATTTGAATACGAAAACTGCTATTGAAAAGTATCAATCAGAAAAGAAACTAGCCGTTGACGGTCAACCAAGCAATGAGTTAATTGGCGATCTTATAAGGGAAATAAGCGCTCAATAATAGTCGATTTAAACTATGTATAGACGAGTAAGTTAGATAAGCTTAACACAATCCAACATTTAAAGGGCACCGCTCGATGCCCTTCTCTATTAAGCCATTAACAAGAAGCCAATAAATGCAATGACAGCGGCAATTAATGCATAGGGAAGCTGTGTGACTGCGTGACTAATTAAGTTACATCCAGAGCCTTGTGCAGCCAGTACAGTTGAATCTGAATAGAAACACGCTTGGCTGCCAAATGATGAGGCTGATAGTAATGCACCAATCACAAGTGGGATATTGGCATCCACTGCAACAGCAAGTGGCATCACAATAGGTATCGTCACTGCAAAAATTCCCCAACTAGAACCCGTTGCAAAGGCTAAGATTGCCATAGAAAGAAACACCATCGCGGGCAATAACTGCGCCGTCATGTAAGGACTGAGTGAATCAATAACAAAGCGTGGTAGCATCAGCTGATCGCAGACATCTTTGAAGATAAAAGCCGCGATCACCGTACCAATGGCTGGTAACATACACTTAAAGCCATCGATCATTTGCTCTAGCATCTGAGCTAGCGTCATTAATCTTTGTACTAAATAAAATGGCACGGTCACAGCCAAAGTAGCCAATAACCCTTTCCAAACATCAATATCAAAATAAACGGTGAAAGCCACCAGCAAAGTGATAGGCACAAGAAAGTTGTACAACTTGCCTTGCTCATCAGCAAGTTCAAATTCCTGTTCAATGGCTTTAGCAGCGTATTCATCAGGCGTATGTACTTGCTCAAAGTCAACTTGATCTAACGCTGGTTGGCCTTTTTCAACTGCAGATTCTGCCTTTTTCATCGCGCCAAACAGTGGGATCACGCCAAGTACAACAAGTGGCACCATCAGCACCGCAACCCACGCGTACAGCATAAAAGGTATTGCTTGGATATAAGTGCTGATCCCCTGCCCTTGCTCCGCAACCCCATTGTCGACCAACAAGCCACCAAAAAATACCGCCCAAGTAGATAGCGGCACCAAAACACAAATAGGTGCGGCCGTTGAGTCAACCACATATGCAAGCATTTCACGTGATACTTTAAATTTATCTGTGACCCTGCGCATTGTTTCGCCAACCGTCAAGGCGTTAAGATAGTCGTCAATAAAAATAACCACACCGAGTAAGTAAGTCATTAACAGTGATGACTTACGTCCTTTTGTAAACTTTAAGGCATTTCGACCAAATGCCAGTGCGCCTCCGGTACGTACCAATAAAGCAATCAGCGCGCCGAAGCTACCGCACACTAAAATTAACCAGCCAATGGTCTCATCTGCCATGACTTTCAAAGAGGTTTCAGAAAATTTAGCGAGTATTTCGGACGGATTAATTAACGCTAAACCAACCAACGCACCTATGACAAGTGCAAGTATCGGTCGGCGAAGTAATACCGCAAGCGCGAGTACAACAATAGGTGGAATAACACTGATAACACTAGGCTCTAACATAAGGCACTTTCCCAATATTATTATTTAAAGAGTTAAGGCGCTATCTATACGTGCTATAGGTGCGCAAGTCTGCTTAATATTGGGTTGACCGATGCTTAGTATGGCCCTTCTTGAAACATCAGCGAGAAAATAAACAGGAAATTCACCGAGGTCAATTTCTTTTTAATCAAAAATAACATTTTTTACTGCTCGTTATGGATTGGTACCTTTGAGCTGTACTCTATCCGTTTAGGTGCACGCTTACTGACAGCATATAATTACTACTTTTCTTATATTCAACATAGAGTTAAATGAAAAAGAACGATACCGAGCAATAATCACATTTTTAACTCTTTACGAGTAAATTATTTCGTTTTTCAAGTTGTTTTTTTTAGTTTAAAAAGTGCTTGTCCAATTAACTTAAGGCAAAAAAGATGAAAAACACATTACTTGGTATGGTTGCAGCTTTAACTTTTGTTGCAACAAGTAGCCTGGCTGATGAAAATGCTGTTGCACCTCAAGAGTTAGTACAAGAGTTCACGCAAATGTGCTTAGAGTGGGCAAATGATGATGGCGTAGAAGCAAAAGATCTTAAAAAGTACGTTTTAGACTGTGTAAACGATGAGCTGACAAGCAGCAATTATCAGGCAGTATCAAACGTTGAGTTTTAATTAAACGACACGTATCCTCATTCATACTTCAATAAAAAAAGCCGGGTTTCCCGGCTTTTTTTATTACTTTTTCTTTTTCGATGCTTTGCTTTCTTCGACCCATTTACCGTTTTCAAAGGTGGCCTTCCAGCCAGTTGCCTTCCCATCAACCTCAGTCATCACATACTGAGTTTTGGTCTTTCTCGAATAGCGCACGACAGCTAAATTGCCGTCTTCGTCTTTCTCTGGTGCGTCGGCTAGATAATAGAACTTCGGAGATATTCTATCTCTGAAGCGCTTCAGTTCAGCAACCTTTGGAGCACGTGTTTCACGAGATTTCGGGAATGTATGTGCTGCTAAGAAAATTCCAGATGCTCCATCGCGTAGTACAAAGTATGCATCTGACTTTTCACACTCTAATTCAGGCAAGTGTACTGGATCTTCTTTTGGTGGCGCAGGTTCACCATTTTTAAGCAGTTTACGTGTGTTTTTACACTCAGCGTTACTGCATCCAAAGTATTTACCAAAGCGACCAGATTTAAGCTCCATATCTGAGCCACATTTATCACATTCGATAATAGGTCCGTCATAGCCTTTGAGTTTAAACGTACCTTTTTCAACGATATAGCCCTTACATGCAGGGTTGTTACCGCAAACATGTAGCTTGCGCGTTTCATCTATAAGATATGAATCCATCGCCGTTTCACACAACGGACAACGCTTCATTTGCATCAAGGTTTCGGTTTCAACATCTTCAACGTCTGCGGCAATCGCTTCATCACCAGAGACCAAGTTCATCGTGGTTGTACAACGCTCTTTTGGTGGTAAGTTGTAACCTGTACAACCTAAGAACACCCCCGTTGACGCAGTACGAATACCCATTTTTCGACTACACGTTGGGCAGTCTATGTCGGTTTCGACCATCACATTTTGGCGCATGCCGCCATGCTCTTCGTCTCCAGACGCCTTTTCTAGCTGTTTAGAGAAGTTATCGTAAAACTTGTCAAGAACTTGAGTCCAAACACGCTCACCTTCTGCGATGTCATCTAAGCGGTCTTCCATTTTTGCCGTGAAGTCGAAGTTCATTAAATCATTGAAATTTTCAACTAAGCGATCGGTAACGATTTCACCCATTTTTTCGGCAAAAAAGCGACGATTTTCAACGCGAACATAACCTCTATCTTGAATCGTTGAAATGATTGATGCATAAGTTGAAGGACGACCAATGCCACGCTTTTCTAGCTCTTTTACCAAGCTCGCTTCGCTAAAGCGTGCTGGTGGCTTAGTGAAATGTTGCTTCGGATCAAGTGCAACTAAATCAATAACATCACCCACAGCAACCGCTGGTAGCGATTGATCTTCTTCGTTTTTCTTACGAACTGACGGCTGTACTTTAGTCCAACCATCAAAGCGCATAACGCGCCCTTTCGCCTTTAGTGTATAGTCGTCAGCACCCACAGTTAATGTGGTTAAGTCATACTCAGCAGGTGTCATTTGACACGCAACAAATTGACGCCAGATGAGCTCGTAGAGCTTTTTAGCATCTGCATCTACGCCTTCAACATGACCAGATAACACATTCACATCAGATGGACGGATAGCTTCGTGCGCTTCTTGGGCGTTTTCTTTTGCGCTGTATTTAATAGGGTTTGCTGGTAAGTACTTATCGCCAAACTGTTCGGTGATATACTCTCGACACATAGCAACCGCATCATTGGACAAGTTGGTCGAGTCAGTACGCATATAAGTAATGTAACCCGCTTCATACAAACGCTGTGCAAGCATCATGGTTTTTTTAACACCATATCCTAAGCGTGTACTTGCCGCTTGCTGCATCGTTGAAGTAATAAATGGTGCACTTGGCTTGCTCTTGCTCGGTTTTTCTTCAACCTTAACAACTTTATAGTCACAGTTTTCAAGCACTTTGACCGCAGTCATAGCTTGCTCTTCGGTAACTGGTTTAAATGCGCTACCTTGATATTTTGTGACTTCTAAACGGATTGGCTGTTTTTTAGCGGTTACATCAGCATGAATATCCCAAAACTCTTCTGGAATAAAAGCCTTGATTTCCCTTTCACGTTCAACAAGCAAGCGCACAGCAACAGACTGAACGCGCCCTGCAGATAAGCCGCGAGCTACTTTTTGCCAAAGTAGCGGAGAGACCATAAAACCAACAACTCGGTCTAAGAAACGCCGCGCCTGTTGTGCATACACCATATCTGTATTCAGTTGCCCAGGTGTTTCAAAAGCTTGTTGAATGGCGTTTTTAGTGATTTCGTTAAAGACTACGCGCTTATACTTTTGCTCATCGCCACCTATGATCTGCTCTAGGTGCCATGCAATCGCTTCCCCCTCTCTATCCAAATCGGTTGCGAGATAGATGTGGTCAGCGTTTTCAGCAAGTTTTTTTAGCTCTTGTACTACTTTTTCTTTACCTGGTAGTACTTCGTAATGAGGTTCCCAGCCTTTCTCTGGATCGATCCCCATACGCGCAACTAAGTTAGCGTAATCTTTATTCTTTTTGTATATGGCTTTTTCTTCAGGCGACATTTTTCTAACTTCAGCTGGCGTTTTTGTTGCCAAGCCTTTCGTTTTTCCTGCACCAGAAGTAGGTAAGTCACGCACATGTCCAACACTGGACTTGACGATAAAATCCTTACCTAAATATTTGTTAATTGTTTTTGCCTTAGCGGGAGACTCTACAATTACTAGCGATTTGCCCATAGCTGCCTATTTTGACCCATCTTGTCTGAGTTTTGCCCGTCTTGGGCGACTAATATTTATAGGTATATCTACAAACACCTATTGTTACAAGCTTTAAATACAATCTTTTAGCTGTTTAATGATTAATTACACAATTTTTGTTGCTATTTTAAACAAAAAGTACAAAGCCAAATTTAAGCAGCGCAATATAATGGAAACAATATAAAAATGCCAACCCGAAGGTTGGCATTTTTATGTTTCATTTATTAGCCTGCATCTTTTATCGGCAGTGTAACTGCCGTTACAACCCCTTTCGGCGTAGTGAATATAAAGGATACAACACCTTCTTCTTTTTGGTTAGCTTCCAACTCTCGTGAAATAGTAAAATTGATACTTGATGCACTTTTGATATTTAGATTAGGTATTACAACATCAGAAACACCAGTATATAAGCCATTATCTGCACTAATAGCTATTTCAGTACCTTGTGGTAATGGATTGTTATTTACATCACTGTAAAATAATTCAATGTCTGCTTTTGTGATTGTTTGTACAGTGCTTGTGCCAAAATTAACTTCAGTTACATCACAGTATAAATCTGACCCTGACGCCTCTATATCAAGCGCTACAACTCCACCTATAATAACATCACTGCAAGAACTAGGTACAACCGTGTTATTACCAAGCTGTGCGCCCTTTTTAATCGCAAAACGATAGACGGGCACACTGCCTGACATAATAATTTCTGCACTGTCAAATACATCGATTATTGACTTGGTGCACTGCCCAGAACTTTGCTGTGCGACTGTACAACTTAGTCCGTTGTATTTACCGTCTCTGTCGGTAAAAGCACCATCGCCATTGCCATCCCACAGCTTCTCAAAATGACCGGCATTGGTGTTAAGCGGTGAGCATAGGTTAGCTGTGCTATTGGGCAAGCAGTTAGTGCCTTCAAAATTACCGTTCTCATTATCGTCTCTAAATGCTTCTGGCACATCATAAACAAGGCTAAATTCGTTGCTATCGAACAGGCCGTTACCGTTAACATCATTGAAGTTTTCTTCACCATCAGTGATAGCGATTAATGTAGCACGACCTGCCAGTGGCACACCTTCAGGATCGTTGGCCGCATTTAAAATGCCACCAATACAAGGTGCCGCTTTGGGCTCAGACGGTGCCGATGTGTTTGCTGAGTACAAATCACAATTACGGGTGCTTTCTAAAACTGATGCATTTATTTGATTGTTACCCACATTTAAAATTTGTTGGTGTGAAGGGTTAGAGTTGCCCTGTCCGATAAGGAATGACTTTTTAGCTGCGTACAATTTTTTAGGGTTATATGAGTCGACTCTATTGCCCCAATAATTTGTTGAACACTCCACCTGATTTGGCTTTTTGCAATCGATAGGACTGCGCGGGTCGCTGGATGGTTTATTGGTTACAAATGGAATAATATTTTGGCTAACCCAAGTTGCACTACAACGACCATCAGTTGTTTCACACTCAAGCTCTGCATTAAATTGCGTACCATCAACCGTACCCACTGCACCACCTTCGGCGCTAATGTAAACTTTGGTGCCATCGTGCACAAAGTTGCCGTATCTGTCGGCAACATTCACAGTAATTGGCACTTCTTGATTACTAAAGCTTAGCGTTTCTGTATTAAGCGTCTCAACCGATAAAGACATGGTTGAGTTTACAGGCAAGCCACTAGTCACACTTAAACGGCTTGAAACAGACATGATTGCTTCATCTTGTGGCACTAAACTGATGGTACCGCTTTGACAGCCAGCAGGCTTATTCTCAACATTACATGCGTCATAGCGCTCCTGCCAGCACGTCACTTCATCATTATTATTACTCGGGATTAATTCTGCTGGAATAAAACATGCTTGAACAACAAAACTTGAAGAAACATTACCAGAGCTCACGATTACTTTCGCTTCCCCTTGAGAGTCGGTGCGCACACTGCTTGGTACTAGCGTTGCGTCACTGTGCTTAGCTCTCAGTCTAAAGTCTATGCGCTGGTTAGCCGCTCCACCACTTAAGCTGTTAATCAGCTTAAACATCAGCTCAGAAGATTCTTTACGCTGCGGGCCACCTGTGCCTTTTAGCGCTAATAAGCTCTCGGTAGCGTCAACAAATTCAATCGATTGCGGTTTTGCGGGAGACACAGGAATGATGACCTGCTCAGTGACTGAGTTGCCCCCTTTAGAGATAGTAACCGATACGGTATCCCCTGTTGCGATATCACAGCCAAGGTTCTTATATGTTGAGTAAGCTATGCCACCCACACTCGTTGCGTTGGCATCAACGCTTGCTTTGTCGCCTTCAGCACACCCAGAAGAAAATGCCACATCTAATGGTGTTGTAACATAAGCCCCGTTTTGATCCCTAATTTCAACAGTCAATAACGTGGTTTCCCCCGCACCAAGCGCAATATCATTACCTTGCCCATCTTTATTTAAACCGTTATCAACACTGAGCGATAAATCTTCTGCGCCACTGGTAAAAGCAAAAGTGGCAGAAACTTCATTAAACGTGGCAGTTAACTGACCGGCGCCGCCTTGAAGAGGAGGACGGTATTTAAACAATGCAAAACCAAAGTTGTCGGTTACGCTCTTTTCACCAGATAAGATTGTGCCAATATCAGCCGCTAAGTTAACCAACACGCCAGACACGCCTTGACCTGACTTTGTACTCGATGCACCTACTAATACATCTACTTCTTCAATCGCATCTATTTTGTTGGTAGACGTACATTTCATCGCAGCATCTTCCAATGACTCGTTGTCACGATCACTTTCCCAGTTTGCTGGGCAATCAGTCAATACCTTGATCGTTAATTTAGTACTGTCATCCTCTATATCCGCTTCATCTCCAGATGAGTAAAATACGGTTTTGCTAGTAACGATATCACCTTCGCTTGGTGTATAAGTTGCAATAACCTCACCCCAGCCGCGACTTTCTCCACTTTCGATGGTAATCGTTGCAACACCGTCGGAGTTTGTTGCCCCGGTGCCCGCCTCTGGGCTTAAACGCCCTGAATGGTTTAACTGAAATTCGATCAGCTGACCACTTAATGGCTGATTATCTTGGGTAAGTGTTGCCGTTACGATACCCGCTCGGCCTTGTGCTATTGGGTGTTCTTCATCAAAAGCTGTACCGTCACTGTCAGCGACTGCAATAGTAAATGTAATATCTCCATTAGTACCAGAAGACGTACCATCACCATTGTTCGTTTTTTCTATCGTTCCACCGCCACCACAGGCGGTAAGTAACACACCCAGTACAATTGTGCTAAACCAGCGCATCAAAGGCATCAACCTATCTCCCTAGCATATTTAAAGCTGAATTTTTTCTCATACTACCTTAGAAACTGCCAAAAAATCACAGTTTTTTCTGATTTCTCACCGATTTTTTTTGCCAAAATCAATCAGCCTGTTAGGCTATGCAGATCGATTGACGCAAATCAGTTCAAACTTTAAATATGCAAAAAAATAATAAGATGAGTTTAACAACTCGAATCATGCTCGGCATGGTATTCGGGATTGTACTTGGTTTATCACTACAAGCCCTTTTTTCAGGTCAAGCTGAATACTTTATTCCCCTAGGTCTTTTCGACTTCCCAGTTAAGAGCTTTGTAGTTGATGGCTTATTTCATGTTGGTGGGCAAATATTCATTGCTAGCTTAAAAATGCTTGTTGTTCCCTTGGTTTTCATCTCTTTAGTGTGTGGTACATGTAGCTTAAGCGACCCTAAAAAGCTGGGCCGTTTGGGAGGCAAGTCAATTGGCCTGTATCTATTGACCACGGCAATTGCAATTACCGTTGCCATTACTTTGGCATTAATCGTTGCCCCAGGAGAGGGCCAGACTATCCCGACTAATGCAAGCTTCGAAGCGCAGCAAGCACCGACGCTTGCGCAAGTCATTATCAATATGTTCCCAACCAACCCAATCAATGCAATGGCCGCCGGTAATATGCTACAAGTGATTGTATTTGCTTTGCTGTTTGGGATTGCAATGGCGTTATCTGGGGAGCCTGGCAAGCGCGTTGCAAAAATGTTTGATGACTTGAATGTCGTTGTATTGAAGTTAGTTACACTGTTAATGAATCTAGCGCCATATGGCGTATTTTGCTTGATGGCTAAATTGTTTACCACCATTGAAATGGGGCTGATTGTTAGCTTGGGCAAATATTTCTGTGTGGTATTGGCTGCGCTGTTTATTCATGCACTCGTTAATTACTCCATTATTCTCAAGATACTTACTGGCTTAAGCCCAATTACCTTCTTACTTAAAATGAAAGATGCCTGTATGTTTGCATTTAGCACCTCAAGCTCAAGTGCCACGATGCCGGTAACCCTTGAGACTGCGACCAAAAAGCTTGGCGCTCACAACTCTGTCGCTTCTTTCACTGTGCCTCTAGGAGCAACGATTAACATGGACGGCACAGCAATCATGCAAGGTGTAGCAACCGTATTCATCGCCCAAGTATTTGCTATTGATTTAAGTATTACTGATTATTTGATGGTGATCTTAACGGCCACATTGGCTTCTGTCGGTACGGCAGGTGTACCAGGTGTAGGATTAATTATGCTTGCCATGGTTCTTAACCAAGTCGGCCTCCCTGTAGAGGGAATAGCAATTATCATTGGTGTTGATAGGCTACTAGATATGACACGTACAGCCGTTAACGTAACAGGCGACTGTATGGTTACTTGTATTGTGGCTAAATCTGAAAAAGAGTTCGACTTAGACGTATTCAACGACCCAAAGGCTGCCAAAGAGTTAGAAGAAAAAACCTCTTTATAGTCGTCTAAAAGCATGAAAAAAGCCCGCTATCAATGCGGGCTTTTTTTGTGACTAAATAGATTAAATATTTAGCAGTTTGATTCATAAACAGTTAGCGCTTGATCCAAATCCGCAATTAAATCTTCAACATCTTCCAGCCCTATATGTAACCGAATAATAGGACCCTGCTCCCACCCTGTGGTACTGCGTAAACCTGCCATGGTTTTGTTGGCGGTCACTAAACTTTCGTAGCCTCCCCAAGAAAAGCCCATTTTAAAGTGCTCTAACGCATCTAAAAACGCGTTGATTGCCTTTTGAGTACCTTTGTTCATTACGAACGAAAACAATCCATTGCTACCGCTAAAATCGCGTTTGAAGAACTCGTGCCCTGGACACGTTTGTAAAGCTGGATGCCTAACATGGTCAACCAGTGGGTGCTTGCTGAGCCAATCTGCCACTTGCAATGCTGCTTTTTCGTGCTGTGCTAAACGCACCGCCATAGTACGCAGCCCACGTAACGCCAGATAAGCATCATCTGCAGACGTACATTGCCCCAGTAAATAGGAGTGCTCACGAAGTGTTGGCCAGTACGTTTCGTTAGCTACAGCAACGCCCATCATCACATCTGAGTGACCTACAATATATTTTGTTGCCGCTTGAATACTGATATCTACGCCGTGGTCGAGCGGCTTATAATGCCAGCCATTGCCATAGGTGTTATCTAACATTGTGATTACACCATGGCGTTTAGCAGTTGCCACTAAACTTGGTACATCTTGTACTTCCATCGTTATTGAGCCCGGGGACTCTAAAAACAACACTTTGGTATTGTCTTGAATAAGCGCTTCGATACCCGCACCTATCATTGGATCATAATATGTTGTAGTAATCCCTAAACCCGCTAAAATTTTGTCACAGAAGTCTCTGGTAGGCTCATAAGCAGTATCAACCATCAATAGATGGTCACCCGCTTTTAAAAATGACAAGAGCGATTGGCTAATTGCGGCAGCACCACATGGATAAAGTGCGCAACCTGCACCATTTTCTAACTCCATTATCGCATCTTGAAGTGCATAATGTGTATTGGTGCCACGGCGCCCGTAAAACAAGGTGCGATTACCACGTTCCTTAATTGCATGATGCAGGTCAGCAACGCTATCAAACACGACTGTTGAGGCTCGTTGCACAACAGGGTTAACAACGCCTTGCGTATATTGAGATTTGCGCCCTGCACTTACCAACTTTGTATTTTTCTTCATTTTCTTACCTTTATTGTGCACGCCAATACTCTACTAAATACCGTGAAATGGAATCTGGCCGAGTAAGCTTATAGCCTGTACCTGAATCGCCCCATTGCCCAAATGTATCAAGTTGCTCACGAGAAAACCATTGGGCGTCTTCTAAATCATCTTGATCAATGTTAATGTCTGTCGAGCTTGCGGTGCCCATAAAGCCAAGCATTAACGATGATGGGAATGGCCAAGGCTGCGAAGCAATATACTTAACATCAACCACATCTATATCTGCTTCTTCTTTGACTTCCCTTATTACTGCTTGCTCTAACGTTTCTCCCGGGTCAACAAACCCTGCAAGCGTTGAGTATACACCTTCGGGCCAACTAGCTTGTCGCCCCATAAGACAGCGCTCAATACCATCGTCAAACGTATGGGTGATAAGCATAATCACCGCAGGATCGGTGCGAGGAAAGGTCATATGCCGACACTGGTCATTTTGGCAACGCCTTGCATGACCAGCTTCAATACTCTCATTGGTATAACCACAACGGCCACAAAAACGATGGGTTTTGTGCCAATAGCATAACCCTCTTGCCAGTACCCCAACAGATGCCATTTGGGGGTCAAGCTGCAAACCTATATGTCGCATATCGACAAACTCGAGCGTTGAGCCTTGCAGCAACGATAAAGTTGCTGTGCTGCTAGAAACATCCAATGCAAAATAGCTGTATTGTTGGTCAACGCCCAAAAATACAGCATTGTTTTTATCAAACTCTTGAACTTGCTCTAGCTCTAGTAGATGCAACTCACTGGTCGCAACATTCACCAAATTTCTATCTTTATCAATAAGTAGCCAGCGACTGTTGGCATTGATTTGACGTGTTATCCACTGCCGATCTTTGCGTTCATTAGAGGCACGGTTTAAGTGCATATGAGTGTAATGTAACAAAGCCTGATCCCTGTTGAAAATGTTTGCATAAAGCTATCATATAGCAGCACAAAGCTAAACTATTTACGCTGTACCTAATCTCAAAATACACGCAAAAAAAAAGCCCTTTCGGGCTTAAAGCTATAGTGTAACTCCACACTACAGAGAGGCAACAGACGCCAAATAGTCTTGAAGCTTTTGGTTTTCAGCTTCGATGTGTTGGTAAAACTCAATATTTTTTAACTTACTTGCAGCAAGCAGATCGATAACAATCACTGCATCTTTATGTAACTGTAAGGCCGATGCTGGGCAAGATGCCGTTAATGGTCCCTCGACCATCGCTTGAATGGCATCCGCTTTGTTTTCGCCTGTTGCAAGCAAAACCACCTTCTTGGCATCTAAAATTGTGCCTATACCCATGGTGATTGATAAATGCGGCTGATACTCACCTTCTTCAAAAAAACGCGCATTATCTTCGATAGTTTCTTTGGTCAGTGTTTTTACGCGTGTGCGAGATGTTAAACCTGAAGATGGCTCGTTAAACCCAATATGTCCATTACGACCTATACCCAGTAACTGAATATCCACTCCCCCTGCAGCAGCCATACGCGCTTCGTAATCTTGGCAGGCGGTAATAGGGTTTTTAGCATCTCCCGGTGGAACATGGGTGTTATCAATGTCTATATCAATATGATTAAACAGCTGTTCGTTCATAAAGTGGCGATAACTTTGCGGATGCGACCCCTCTAAACCAAGGTATTCATCTAAATTAAATGTTGTAGCGTCTTTAAAACTCAACTCGCCTTCACGGTTGCGACGAATAAGTTCTTGATATAAAGCCACTGGCGTAGAGCCGGTCGCTAAACCTAATACTGATTCAGCTTTGCGTTGTAGCTGAGTTGAAAATATGTCTGCGCCATAGGCTGCGACTTCTGCGGCATCATTTAAAATAACAATTTGCATAGTATAGGCTCAACGTTGAGTACAAAGAAAAATGGGATCTGAGCCTTACTTCGCGTGCAATCAAAGCAAGGTCAGATCAAACCTAATTGGGATACACTGTATTATTAGGCATTACCATTATGACAACGCTGTCATTATTATCAGAATAAAATGCTTTGTAAAGTAAAAGTGAAGAAAAATTTCACTATTTTCACTCCAAAAACGACGAAGCCCACGTATTCTGTGGGCTTCACTATCTTGAAATTATTTAAATCGCTTTTAAACGCTGACAAAAATCTTTCGTTTATACATCCAATGCAGCACTAATAACTGCACAGATAGCAACGCTAAAACACTTAACAATGGCTGCCAATTTGGCGCAGCCGCAGCGACTATCCCACCAAATACACTAAGGCTAATATAGTTCCAATTTACCAAAGATGAGGCTAGATAAATAATAATTGAATTTGCACCAATAATGATAAATGGGTAAGCCAATTTTTGTGTATTAAGTAAATCAACTGATGCATAAAATATGGCAAAAAGTATGGCACTCCACCCAACTGTAACGAGCACAAATGAACTAGTCCAAAGCTCTTTATTTACAGGGAAAGACAAATCCCATAACCAACCTAAGAGTAAACAACTAAAACCTGCGCCAAAGAGCACAGCGACACTGCGCCATTGACCAAACAGTTCAGCTCTTGCGATAAAGCGCCCAACAAAAACTCCTGCGAGTGCGTTTACAATGGCAGGCAAGCTCGATAACACGCCTTCAGGGTCAACAACTCTAGCCTGATAACTTATGCCTGGTAAAAAGTGTTTATCAAACCAAGCATTCCAACTGCCAGCACCAGTAGCAGAGAGATCGCCCGCAACTCCCCCTGGTAAAGGGATAAAACACAGCAATATCCAATAAAAAAGTAAAATACCAACAGCAACGTAAGCTTGAGTACGCGCACTGGTATGCCAAACAAGTAACGCACAGAAAAACCATGCCACCGCAATCCGCCCCAATACACTTGCGTAGCGTATTTCATCTAATGCGGCAGGTATACCTGTTCCCCAACCGTGGTTATATAAAACTCCAAGTAGGCACAGTAGCAAGAGTCTTTTTAACGCTTTTTGATAATATGATTTTCGCTCACCAAAAGGTAAATGATCAATGCGCTTTGGTGCTAGTCCCATCGCGACGCCAGAGAGAAAAATAAAAAGAGGAAAAATAAGATCATAAAAGGTAAAACCATGCCAAGGACTGTGCACAGTGTGTGCTTCGAACAACTTCCAGCCTTGCCAACCCGTAAGCACAAACAGTGCGGCAAATATTGATTGCCCCCCTAAAATCCAAAACATATCCATGCCTCGTAACGCATCAAGGGATGCCAGGCGCTTTTTAGTGGTATTTGTTGCCATAGGGAGCCTCATAAAAACAAAAGCCCCGTTAAACTGCAACGGGGTTTTTCTTCAGGGAAAAAACTAAATCTTTTGGCCTGCAATGTACGTTGCATTTGCAAACAAAGAATCATCGAGCAAAACAAAGTCTGCATCTGCACCCTCTGCTAAATGACCTTTGTTAGGAAGGTTTAAATACTGTGCGGGATATAAAGATGCCATACGCAGGCTCTCTCCAAGCGCAATATCCAAATCACTCACCGTATTACGTACTGCACTTGCCATATCCAGCACACTGCCAGCGAGTTCACCTGTGGTTGAGTTTAGTCGATCTCCAGTGCGTATCACCTTACGGCCATCAAAGAAGTCAAACTCCATATCATCTGTACCCACCGGAGGCATAGCATCTGTCACCAACATAACTTTGCCGCGTTGTTTTGTTCTTATAGCAAGTTTCGCTGACGTGCTATGCACATGATGTCCGTCAACAATCAAACCACACCAACTGTTATTGTCCCAAAGTGCCGCACCCACAACGCCAGGCTCACGAGAAGTAAATGCCGACATAGCGTTAAACAAATGGGTAAAGCCATCCGCTCCCACTCGCAATGCTTTCATGGTTGTATCAAAATCAGCGTTTGAGTGGCCAATACTGACTTTTACGCCCAATTTAACCAAGCGTTCAATGTCACTAAGTGGCACCGTTTCAGGAGCCAACGTCACCATTTTGATACCTAAGTCTTGGCGTTCGTAAATAGCAAACTCTTCATCGGAAATAGCACGAATATACTGCTCGCTGTGAGTCCCTTTTTTAGGGTGTGATAAATGCGGACCTTCAAAGTGTATGCCTACAATACCAGCTTGATTATTTGCAATAGCCTGAGCCACCGCATCAGCGGCAGCCGACATCACTTCAACTTTATCAGTTATAAGGGTAGGCATAATAGCTGTCGACCCAAATTGGCCGTGTGCTGATAATATTTTTGCTAGGCAATCAGTACTTTGTTCAGCATTAAAAAAAGCGCCACCGCCACCATTCACTTGAACATCAATAAAACCAGGCGCAACTAGACCATTTAACTGCTGAGCAGGCTCGTGTGTATTATCAATCTCAAAACTTATTTTGCCCTGCTCTACGGCAAAAACTACATTTTCTTTAAAATCATAGCCATCAAAAAATTTTGATGCCTTATATAATTGCCTAGTCATTAATTCGCCTTTATTAAGTCCTGTTCCACATTTTTTATTGCAAAGTAAATTGCGCCCATTTCTGGCGGCTGTTTAGGAAGCTCTACTAATTTTGCAATTTCAGGGTCTAACCATTTATTGAGTGGCTCAGACAAGCCCCCGATCATTGATAAGCGAGGTGGATTGTTCTCAAGCAGTCTTTTTGCCAGTCGGCTAATGTAGTCTGCGCCTTGCGTAACGATAGAAAGTGCAACTTCATCTTGCTGCTCTGCTGCATCAAATACCAAACGCGCGAGCTTTGCATAAACACTTGATGGTTGACCCGCCATTTGTTCAGCAATTCCCATCGCAGTTAACGTGTTAAAATGAGATTTAAATGTTCCGCTGAGTCTTGTGGTAGGCCCTAGTTCATCCAAGTCTAGTAGAACAGCTTTGGTAGCCTCTAAACCCATCCAAGCACCACTACCAATATCACCTTGCGCAAAGCCGTGACCACCGTAATTAACCGACTCACCATTTACAATAGAAAAACCACAGGAACCAGTACCAGTAATAATCACCGCTCCATCTTGTCCTTCGTGTGCTCCTATACATGCTGTATGCAAATCGGTAGTTAGAAACATTTGTTGAAACGGGTGATCCCACTGCATTATTTTGTCATAAAGCGCAGGTAGGTTTACACCGGCAAGACCCATTCCTGCATTTAGTTCATGCACTTGTTCAACACGTAAACCCGCATCTTGCAATGCGAGCTGGGTCGAAACCATAATTGACTCTAACGTACGTTCAAGACCATGAAGTGGATTAGCAGGCCCTCCAAGACCTGTGCCTAATACACCGTGTTGTTTTGAGTAGATAGTAGCGCGGCATTTTGTTCCTCCGCCGTCTATACCTATATATAACTGGTCTTGTTGCACCTGTTTAGCCATCATGTAGCGACCTCTATCGAATTGGGGTTGGCTCAATTTTATAGTTATTGCTGAGCATTGAGTCGTGTTGAATTAATGTTACACACAAAATGACAGCGTTGTCATTAAATTTTTGATAAAATTTCTTAACAATGAAAAATTCTAATATTGCATAGAATCTAAAGGTTGTCAGCGTAAATTTGCCATTCGTATTGAAGTTTTAGGGACGAAACTTACAGCTTGTGGCTTTTAAAATACTGATTAATAAAATAAAAAGAGCGGCTATGCCGCTCTTTTTATTTTACGCCTAACTCTGTTAGTCGCTCTTGTAAGTAGCTATCTGCGGTATAACGCTCAGACAATACAACATCAGGGCGTGGGTGCAAGAATAGCGGTAGCGATATTCTTGATTTTGTCGATGCTTTTCCTGTTGGGTTAATTACGCGGTGAATTGTTGATGGGAAATAGCCACCTGATGCTTCTTGCAGCATGTCACCAATATTGATAATTAATGAACCAAAATCACATGGCACATCTAGCCAACCACCCTCTTTTGTTTGTACCTGTAGACCTGGCTCATTCGCAGCAGGCAATACCGTTAATAGGTTAATATCACCATGAGCTGCAGCGCGGATAGCACCTGGCTCTTCATCACCGGTCATTGGCGGGTAATGGAGTATACGCAGCAATGTTTGCTCAGAATTAGCAATCATATCTTTTAAGTCGATAGAAAATTTCGCACGCACCTCTTGTGGTGCTTGCGCTTGTACCCAGCTCAATAGTGTGGCGGCAAATTCATTTGCTAGTCGATAGTATTCACGGATCTCTGCTTCTAATTGAGCTGGTACACGACCTTTGGGATATACGTGAAAATATTCTTTTATGTCTTTTACAGTGAAACCTTTTGCTACCTCAGATACATCTGGTGGAAAGTAACCATCCTGAGTCTCTTTGTCGAACAAAAACTCATGCTTTTGTTCAGAGTTAAAGAACGCTTGCCAATTTTTATAAATCGATTCTACGAGCTCTTGAGGGATTGGATGATTTTTTAATACACCGAAGCCTGTATTGCGTAGAGATTCGACAAATTGTGCGGCTGCGTCAGGCGCTTGATAATCGACCGTAGGTAATTGTTGCATATTGATTCCACTTGATTATTGCATGAATTCACTGGTAAATAAGCAATTGGTATTCTAACCCCGCCTATCTTAGTGCATATACTGTATAGATAGCTGGCGAGCATAGTTAAATACGCCTCTCCAGATAAGGACTTTTGTCCTCTTCCACTTTTAGTTATGCACTATTTTGAGCCAGATCAAATTTGTCAAAATGCACCACACAAATAAAGCTGGCTAAGCTAAATATAGCATTGCTTAGGCAAAGCACTTAGATTGTGTTTGTCCACAGGCTTTGCCCTTAACAAAAATTTACTTGCAGTTTGGTTTTCTACCCGCCTGCCAAGCCATTTGTTTTAGCTCGTTTGCGTTAGTCATACCACTTTGTAAATTAGCTATACGAGTTTGCGGTGCTGGGTGAGTAGACATAAACTCAGCTGGGCGCTCACCGCCAGAAGCTGCCTCCATATTTTGCCAAAGGTCAACTGAGCCTTGTGGATCAAAACCCGCTTTCGCCATCAAATCTAAACCTATAATGTCTGCTTCACTTTCATGAGAGCGACTAAATGGTAAAGCAACACCAAACTGAGCACCTAAGCCGAGCCCTTGCATAATAGCTTCTCGGTACTGCACGTCGCCCATTTGTAAAGCGACATTGCTAGCTTGTAGACCAAACTGCAACAAACTGTTTTGCGATACACGTTCGTTCGCATGTTGTGCAATAACATGCCCTACTTCATGGCCCATTACCGCCGCAAGTTGGTGCTGGTTTTTAGCAACCTTTAGCAGACCAGTATGTACACCAATCTTACCTCCAGGTAGTGCAAATGCGTTGGCACTATCTTCTTTAAAAACCACAACCTCCCACTGTTGATTTGCATACTCTGCTGGTAGCTGAGTAATTAGGTGGTCGGCAATGCACTGTACATAGGCATTTGTCGATTTATCTGATTCGATAGCTTGCTGCTCTTTCATTTGCGAAAAGCTAGCAACGCCCATTTCACTCATTTTTTGATCTGAATATAAGGTAATTTGTGTCCGTCCAGTGGGAGAGGTTTTACATCCCGACACTACCAGAGTCATAACCAAGGCACTGGTCAAAGTAGTAAGCACTTTCTTCATTCTGTTCATTCCCAATAACATTAAGCTTGCTGCTAGTTTAAAACATCCTAGCTTCGACTCAAGTAGTCAGCTTTGCAACTATTCATTTTTACCGCAAATAATTGCTATTCAACTATTAACTTAAGCTTAATTGCGCCCTTACCGTTATAATGGACAAAAGTTATCTTGTGTGAGTACTCGTGCAACATTCTCATTTTCTTGGTCGATTATTTTTGCCTTTATTGGCAAGTATTGTGGCATTAACGCCATTAGCAATAGATTTATATTTACCAGCAATGCTCGCAATTGCACAGCAATTAAACACCTCACTTGAGCAGGTTCAAGTTTCCTTGAGCAGTTATCTGGCAGGCTATGCGATGGGCATGCTTGTTTTCGGCCCACTTGCAGATAGGTTTTCACGCACACTCTTAGCACGTATCGGGTTATTGGGCTTTGCTATCAGCTCGGCCTTACTTGCCATGACGACCAATATTGAGCTATTCAACATTTTGCGGGTTGTGCAAGCATTTACAGGTGCTGCAGCAAGTGTTGTGGTTCCAGGGATCATTCGCCACTATTACCAACAAGACACAGCTAAAGGCATGTCTTATGTGTCAATGATCATGATGTTAGCGCCTTTACTCGCCCCAAGTATTGGTGCAGCACTGATGTTAATTTGGCACTGGAGTGCAATATTTTGGTCGCTTGCCCTATATGCATTACTCGTATTAGCTTGCTGTTTTTATGCCGATATAGACGTACCAAGCTTTAACAAAAGTAAAATATCACTGTCATTTTTCCTAAAAAACTATCGCGTTGTGCTGTCTAATAAAAAAAGCCGTTTTGACATACTTACATCCATGTCAGCGTCGTTTGCATTCTTTTGTTTTTTAACGTCAGTTCCATTTATTTATCTTGACTACTTTTCGGTATCTGAGCAGTTATTCGGCATTCTTTTTGCGCTTAATGTGATGGCCCTGATGTTTGGCAACTTTTTAAATACCCGTCTTGTACCAAGGCTAGGCTCTAGACGAATGCTGTTTTTGGGCCTAATGATAGGTTTGCTTGTGGGTAGTGCCCTCGTAATTGAAAGTATGATGTCTGTGAATGTTTGGTTATTTGCCAGTACCGTTGCCCCGTTAATGATGAGTTTGGGGATCATTGCAAGCAATGCTGATGCCCTTATTTTAATCGCGTTTGAGCAGCATTCGGGCACAGCCACAGCTGTAATTGGTACACTGCGCTTTGGCAGTGGTGCTCTCGTAGGCCCAATTTTAGCGTTTATTGAACCGAGCAGCGCAGTACCGTTTTCAGCCCTTATGCTAGGCGCTGTATTGTTATCTATTTGCTATCAAATAATCCAAAAATCACGCATAAAAAAAGCCGATTAACATCGGCTTTTTACGTCTAAAAATGCAACTTACTCTGCTTCTTTAGATACCATCACCATTGCAGGACGTAATAAACGACCATTCAATGTATAACCTTTTTGCATTACCGCAAGTACGGTGTTTGGCGAAACATCATTGCTAGGTTGAATAGACATCGCTTGATGTAAATCAGGGTTAAATGTTTCACCTTGTGGATTAACCATTTCAACACCGAACTTCGAAAGTGCATCTGCGAAGCTCTTAAGCGTCATATCAATCCCCTCAAGCACTGGCTTTAAGGTTTCGTTTTCTTTGTCAGAAAACTCAATTGCACGTTCAAGGTTATCCAGCACAGGTAACAACTCGTTTGCGAACTTTTCTAATGCAAACTTATGTGCTTTTTCAACATCTTGTGCAGCTCTACGACGCATATTTTCAACATCAGCAGCAGCTCTTACCACACTGTCTTGTTGATCTTTGATCGTTTGCTTTGCTGCTTCAAGCTCAGCGTAAAGGCCTGCAATTTCTTCTTCAGGGCTTAGCTCTGTTTGCGTTTGCGCTTCTTCTTGCTCTGTTTCTTGTGTTTGAGCCGCTTGCTCTACTTGCTCAGCAGCTTCTTGTTCATGTTCAGGGGCATTGGTTTGCTCAGACATGTAAGATTTCTCCGATTCTTTACAACTGTGGCTAATTATGGGGATTGAAATTTGAGATTCAAGTCCCGATTGGCGTGATTTGAGAAAATTGTGTAATGATTGCTTCAATTGGTGCATTTACTGGGCAAATTACGCAAAACCGACTTTGATATTCTCCGTTTTGAAAATATGGCACACTCAAAACCAGAGACTGTTTTACATTGAGCGTGCTTAACTCTTCACCCAATAAAACAGATATGCCATTTCTAAACGCAAGTTTGTCTTCAACTTGGTGCAAAAACGACACACCAATATTAAGTTCAGAATCAATATCCAAGCCCTGATATAAAAATCGTTCACCTACCACAATACTATTGTCAGTACCCAATTGATAATGTAGCTCTCGCGTCCATTGTGCCAATTGATCTCTACAATTTTCTGGGGCGCTGTGCGCCATTGCCTTCATACGGTGCAAACCTTCAATCAATGTTTGCTGGCTAAATACCGTGTTCATCCAAGCAGCGAATAAATAACGGTGCTGATCACTGTCATCTTTGGGCTTGTTGATACAAATATTATGTGACTGACCTGCTCTGTCTATCAATAGAACCAGCCATGAGGCGCTATCAAATGCTAATACCTCAACTCTGAAAACAAGTTGAGAGCTGGCTTGTGGTAAACCCACACAACAGCAAATATTAAATTTTTGGCTTAGGCTATGTGCAAACTCAATCAATTGACTTTGCTCTGGTTGCCAGTAATTAGCAATGTCATGCAACGAAAAATACTCATCTAGCCAGTATTTTAGGCCGGAGTCTGTGGGTACCCTACCAGCTGAGGTGTGCGGTGAATACAGTAGCCCAAATTTTTCCAATCGAGCCATAGCATTACGTACTGTAGCCGAACAAACAGCCATACCTTTTTGCTTGGCTATTCTGCTAGAAGCCACTGGATGCCCTTCACCATTGCAGTATAAACTCATTACCGCAGAGAAGATTTGTTGGTCGCGTGCTGTTAATTTCATATTATTTATGTAGTGACATCATTTGCCAGTTTCAAGTGCTGACTTTTTAAGTTAGTCTTGCGCTATTATTATCAAGGAATTCAACATGACGACTCCCTTCAAAACTATAGGCCTAATTGGAAAGCCTAACCATGAAGGCGCGGCGTTGACCTTACAACGCTTATACACCTTTTTGCAAGCACTTGGTTATACCGTTTTAGTTGAGCAGCGAGTTGGTGCGCAAATTTCTAACATTGATAACAACGTGCTTACTGAATTGGTCGATCTCGGCAGTCAATGTGACTTAGCCATTGTGGTCGGTGGAGATGGCAATATGCTCGGGGCAGCGCGTGTATTAGCGCGCTTTGATGTGGCCGTAATCGGAGTTAATCGGGGTAACCTTGGCTTTTTAACCGATCTCAACCCCGAAGGCTTTGAAGCCAGCCTAGAAGAAGTGCTTAGAGGCGAGTTTATTTCAGAGTCGCGCTTTTTACTAAAAGTAGAAGTATATCGACACGCCCAGCTAAAGAGCGCCAATTTAGCTGTGAACGAAGCGGTACTGCACGCCGATAAAGTTGCACATATGATAGAATTTGAAGCGTTTATTAATGATGAATTTGTGTTTTCACAACGCTCAGATGGCTTAATCGTGTCAACGCCAACAGGCTCAACGGCCTACTCTTTATCGGGAGGCGGGCCAATACTCACCCCGCAGCTCAACGCGATGGCGTTGGTACCCATGTTCCCACATACACTCTCAAGCAGACCCTTGGTTGTTGATGCAAACAATGAGATCCGCCTAAAGCTAAGTTTAGAAAATACCGATAGCTTGCAAGTAAGCTGTGACAGTCATGTGGTTTTGGCACTTCTTCCAGGTGATGAAGTGGTTATTAAAAAAGCAGATAAAACGCTGCGTTTGATCCATCCAAAATCATACTCGTATTACAATGTGCTCAGACAAAAATTAAATTGGGGCAGTAGGCTTTACTAATGCCTCAAAGATGCCGCAAAATAGAGCCTGTTATTTTTCTAGTTTAGGAAATTTTAGTTGATATGATCAGTTACATTGTTTTTTTCACTCTTCTGCTCCTTATTACCCTGTTAGGAGTGTATGTAGTGATAGAAAATAATCGCAAAAAAGCGCGAGAAGCCGAAAAAAAGATATTCAACGCGCGTCTTAAAGAGGTCACAGATAACTTTAAAGCAAAGACAGCCGAATATGTAGATGCAAAAGTACTACGGCCTAAATATGCACCCAAAGTAAACGCTATTGTAGGTAATTTCTTTGTTGTGCAAGCACATACAGAAGCGAACCTAAATCAACTAGAAAAGATAAGTGAGCAATTTACCCGTGCAGTCGGCACTGAGTTAGGTAAGTCCAGAGTTACAGGCAATAAAGACCAGCTTGCTGAACAGCTGCAGTATTTTGTTGCTGAACTCCCTTCGTCAGGTATTGCATATAACAAAGATTTTTATTACGAAATATTGCCAGCTCTGATTGCCCTAATTAAAACACCTGACGTGTCAGTTGATGCATTTGATGATGGCCAAGACGAAGAACAAGAGGGCAACTTTGAAGAGCAAGATGCTAATCCCAGAGACGATCAAAACAACCAATTAGAGCAGCAAATGGCCGCTGCAAGGCAACGTCTCACTACAAGCTAGTTCACTTGTTCATTAATAGTTAAAATTCAAGTTGCAATTATTAAGCATACTGTATAAATTAACAGTATAACCACTGTTTGGATGCACAGTATGCTTATCAACTTAGAAATTAAAAATTTTGCAATAGTTAACGCCTTAAATATTGAATGGCGAGCAGGTATGACAGCCATCACGGGTGAAACCGGTGCTGGTAAATCTATTGCCATTGATGCCCTATCCTTATGCTTAGGTGAACGTGCAGATCCTGCTGCAATCCGACCTGGTACCGACAAAGCACAGATAAGTGCGCACTTTGACATTGCTGATCTGCCAGTTGCTCAACAATTTTTAAAAGAGCACATGCTCAATAACGAAGATCAAGATTGTATTTTACGCCGCGTTATCAGTAAAAATGGCCGTAGCAAAAGTTACATCAACGGCGTTGCTGTCACTGCCGGGCAGCTAAAAGACCTTGGACAATACTTAATTTCTATTCATGGTCAGCATGCTCACCAGCTGTTGCTTAAGCCTGAACATCAGTTACATCTTCTTGACGCTTATGCAGGTCACTACTCGTTGTTGAACGCGGTAACGACTCAATATACCCATTTTAACAAACTACAACGCGAATACTCAGAACTGCAAAAACAACAACAAACGCAAGCTGCAAAGCAGCAGCTGCTTGAATACCAAGTAGCTGAACTGGATGAGTTTGCTCTTGAAGAGGGTGAATTTGCAGAAATTGAAGCTGAGCATAGCCGACTAAGCCACAGCCAAACCATTATTGACACCTGTCAAAGAGAGTTGTCATATTTATATGAAAACGACCAAACCGTTCTCAGTCAACTTCAGCATAGTGCTCAGCAATTTAGTGAGCTATCTGGCTACGATAGTAACCTAAATCCAATCGCGCTTATGCTTGAAGAAGCTGCGGTACAAATTGAAGAAGCGTGTAGAGAGTTACGCAGCTACAGCGAGAACATTGACCAAGATCCCATGCGCTTACAAGAGCTGGAAGAGCGACTGTCAAAAACCATGGATTTATCTCGCAAACATGCCGTTAAGCCTGATGAACTTTACGCATTTCATCAGCAGTTAAAGTCAGAACTTAACGATATTAGCTCAGATTCACAGCGCCTTGACGCTCTTGAGCAAGAAATTGCGGATGCTATTCAGGCTTATAATATTGCCGCTAAAGGCTTGAGCGAAAGCAGGCACGCAGCCGCTAAACAGCTTAACGAACTGATCAGCAAAAGTATGGCGTCGCTATCAATGGAAAATGGTCGCTTTGCCATTGAGTTAACACAAAAATCACAGCAAAAGCCAGCCGCAAAAGGCTTTGATGATATTGAATTTTTAGTTTCAACAAATCCAGGACAGCCAATGCAGCCGCTTGGCAAAGTTGCATCGGGCGGTGAATTGTCGCGAATAAGCTTAGCTATTCAAGTGATTATTGCCCAGCGTGTTACTACCCCTACCCTTATTTTTGACGAAGTAGATGTAGGTATTTCTGGTCCTACCGCATCGCAAGTGGGCAAGCTGCTACGACAACTGGGTAAATCAACCCAAGTGATCTGTGTAACCCACCTACCACAGGTGGCTTGTAGTGGCCATCAACAGTTTTTTGTTGCCAAGTCTGTGGAAAATGGCGAAACCTTCACTGCAATGAAACCTCTCGAACATGAAATGCGTGTAGAAGAAATAGCTCGCTTAATTGGTGGAGATAAAATCAGTGCTACCACCAAAGCCAGTGCCCAAGAGCTGCTGATGGTGCAAAGTGCTTAAAAGCAAATAGCTCCCATTGATGTAGTCACTTATCCCTGATGTGATAAGTGACTACACTCAAAATGGCTGTAGAGAAAATTATTTAGAGCTGATCTCAGCTTAATCATTTTAAGGGACAAGGCATGATGCTAGCTGCCTTAAAAACTTCTCATTTAGAACAACTAAATAGCAATGTTTTTGCCTTTCAATTGATAACATATTATTGCCTAAAAATAGACCACTTAGTTAAGTGGAATGGTATAACTATAATATTCCAATTGCCCAAATCCAACACATACGCAGCCCGATAAGTTACTGCTATCATCGCGACACTTACCCTAACTTAATCGCCAGTCGCACCACCTTTTGTAGTTAGTTTGTTTTGAAATTATTACGTGCCTTTATCTCTCGTTGTTCTGGAATATTGTCATGGCATTTCGAGTGTAAATCTCCCATAACGTATCGCATTCGAATTATCCCGCATTAGTTTTGTTACTAATGATTGGCGCACTATTCCCTTGGGTGGTGACCTAAGTTCTCTAAATATCTATTTCGTTACTCAAAGAAAATGAGAAGAGTTACTTGATAACAACCCCAATAAGGGTACAATCTAATCTAATTTTTGGACGGAATTCGATGTATTTCAGATATGATATCAATGGATTAAGAGCCTTAGCAGTAATCTCAGTGGTTATATTCCATTTTAATGACCATTGGCTACCTGGAGGATTTGCAGGAGTAGATATATTTTTTGTTCTCTCTGGTTTTTTAATGACCAGTATTATTGTTAAAGCCGTTGATACAAACTCTTTTTCGTTCGCAAACTTTTACTTATCTAGATTTAATCGTTTGGTCCCAGCACTACTGTTTGTATGTGTAGCCCTGCTCGTGATTACCTCATTCTTCGTACTGCCGTTAGAATTTAAAGATTTGGGCAAACATGTACTCGCAAGCATGCTGTTTATATCCAACATTATTTATTTTCGAGAGAGTGGCTATTTCGATGTTGACTCTGCGCAAAAGTGGCTTTTACACACTTGGTCTTTGTCAGTAGAGTGGCAGTTTTATTTAATCTATCCAATCTTATTGCTGTTGTTATGCAAGCTATTATCTAGAAAGTATTTACCCATTACATTAAGCATTTTGACTGCTGGATTTTTTATCTTTAGTGTCATGGTAACAAAAAGGTCCCCAAATGAAGCTTATTTCATGCTGCAGACTAGAGCGTGGGAGTTGATGATTGGTGGCATTGTATTTTTTTGTAACTATAACTTACCCGAACGAACGAGAAGCTTCCTCTACTATGTTGGATTATCACTCGTTTTACTAAGCTTCTTCATTTTTAATAAGCAGACACCTTGGCCAGGAATATATGCATTCACTCCAGTATTTGGTACATGCTTAGTGTTAATTGCTAATAAGCAGAACTTATTATTCGAAAAAAATGCGGCTATCCAAGCGCTTGGTCAGTGGTCTTATTCCATCTATTTGTGGCATTGGCCTGTGGTAGTTTTTATGACATATTGGGGGTTTAAGGGCGGCTATATTCTTGGCATTGCAGTGAGCATTTTCCTCGGCTACTTAAGCTATAAATTAATTGAAAGCCAGAGGCACTTCAAGGTGGACCGAATAAGCAGGCTTGTGTTTTCCAAACTGAGTTTTGTTGGATTAATTGTTCTACTGATTAGTTTTTCTTCATTTCGTACTCAGGGCTTTCTCTTTTTACACGCAGACAAAATTCAACAACTAGCAGCCGCTAAAACCGACTTAAACCCAAGAAAAAAGGAATGCTTTCATTTGAAGTCTGGTAGCTGCAAATTTGGTGATGACGAGCCATCCTTTATTTTATTAGGAGATAGTCATTCATTATCAGTCGCTACAGCCCTTTTAGAGGGAACTAAAAAAAGCTTTACATATTATGGTTACGGATCATGTAACACGATGTTTGGTGAATTCACAAATCTAGAGTCTCCAGACTGTAATGTTTTTAATGATAGGGTATACAGGGAAATTAAAAGCAACAATTTACCAGTCATTGTAGTTAATAGTGGTGCATACCCTGTAGGTGACGCATATATGCGTCACCCAGACAAATTCGATATCGAGCCCATTGTTAAGTTTGACAAGCTAGGTGATTATCGAACGCATTACATAAATCGATTTAGTGACTCAATGTGCCGCTTAAAACATGATAGAGAAGTGTATGTTTTTACACCATTGCCACGCATGCAAAGTAACGTTCCCGACCATATGATGAAAGAGTACCACCGACTAGGATATGTAAATGAATATACCATCCAAAAGCAGCAATACCTCGATACACATAAGATTATTTTTGAAGCCCAAGAAGTGGCCAAAAGAAGGTGTGATATAAAACTAGTGGATGCTACGCAAGCGTTATGTAGTGAACAGTTCTGCTTTGGCAGCTCTGAAAAGTTCCCCTTATATAGCGATACCAATCATCTAACAGAGCATGGAGCTCAAAAGCTAATTCCAATTATTCGAGAAACAATTATCTTGTAGGTAAGCTATTAAGCAAGCTGAAACTGAAACGGTGCAGCCACCTGAATTTAATGCTTTGAGAAGCAACTTATCTAAGATTGCTTCTCTATTTTAAGTTCCAATTGAGTGAGCGCTGCGCTCAGCAAAGTTACCAAAGCAATTTACCGATTGCTATGAGTTACACAAAAACTCCGTCGTTATATCTTACATTGAGTAGCCACGGTTAAATTAAATATAACCACCTAAGTATGACCATAAAAAGCCCGCTTGCGCGGGCTCGATGGTCTTACTACTTAGTTTGAAACTAGTTTCTATCAAATCACTAAACGCCTAAGTAATCTAGAATGCCTTCGGCGGCGTTGCGACCTTCAAAAATCGCGGTAACCACTAAATCTGAGCCTCGCACTGCATCACCACCAGCGAAAATTTTGGGATTACTAGTTTGATGAGTAAACTCGCCTTTTTCGGGTGCTTCTATGCCGCCCCAGTGGTTAATTTCAACATCATATTGCGCTAGCCACTCAAGACTGTGAGGCTTAAAGCCAAACGCCATAAGTACCGCATCAGCGTCTAGCACATGTTCAGACCCAGACACTTCTTCGGCTCTACGGCGACCATTTTCATCAGCCTCACCTAATCGCGTTTGGACCATTTCAACGCCTTTCACATGACCATTGTCGTCAACCACAATACCCTTCGGTTGCAGGTTAAATTTAAACTCAACCCCTTCTTCTTTGGCATTTTTTACCTCACGGCGCGAGCCCGGCATGTTTTCTTCGTCACGACGGTATGCACACACTACCGATGTGGCGTTTTGTCTTATCGATGTACGCACACAGTCCATTGCGGTATCACCACCACCAAGTACCACAACTTTTTTACCCGCCATATCAACAAATGGCTGTGCAGACTCATCATAACCCATAACTCGGTTGGTGTTACCAATCAAAAATGGCAGTGCATCATATACGCCCGGCGCGTCTTCGTTCACCAATCCACCACGCATACTTTGATAAGTGCCAACTCCAACAAACACCGCATCGTATTGTGATAACAGTTCATCCATACTGATGTCTTTGCCGACTTCGGTGTTCAACTTAAATTCAACACCCATTTCAGTAAAGATCTCACGGCGTTTTTCCATCACTGATTTTTCAAGCTTAAATGATGGAATACCAAATGTGAGCAAACCGCCAATTTCTGGATTGCGATCAAACACCACTGGTTTAACGCCATTGCGCACTAAAATATCAGCACACCCCAGTCCAGCGGGGCCTGCGCCGATTATTGCCACTTTCTTATCGCTCCACACTACATAAGACATATCGGGCTTCCAGCCCTGTGCAAATGCCGTGTCAGTAATGTATTTTTCTATATTACCAATAGTGACCGCTCCAAACTCTTCATTGAGTGTACAGGCGCCCTCACACAATCGGTCTTGTGGACATACGCGACCACATACTTCAGGTAAGCTATTGGTTCGGTGTGATAACTCTGCCGCTTCAAAAATGCGGCCATTTCTTATTAACTTCAGCCATTGTGGAATATAGTTATGCACAGGGCACTTCCACTCACAATAAGGGTTACCACAATCTAAACATCTATCTGACTGCGAGCTAACCTGACTGTTCGAAAACGGCTCGTAAATTTCTACAAATGACTGCTTACGAGTTGAGATTGGCTTTTTGCGTGGATCAACGCGTTGTACGTCTATAAATTGATATACATTTTCGCTCATACTTCCCCCTATTGAGCTTGCACACGAAGTTCAGCACTACTGCGTGCTCTGTGCCCTAATAGGCCTTTAAGATCACTTGATTTAGGTTTAACTAGCTTGAACATTGGCAAGTACAAATCAAAATTTGCTAAAACCTGCTCTGCACGTGATGAACAAGTGAGATCTGAGTGCTCAGCAATTAACCCTCTGAGATGCTCTTGATGAGACGCTAGATCACTCAGCTCAACCACTTCAACAAGTTCAGGGTTAATGCGCTTTTCAAAGTCATTGGCTTCATCTAGTACATAAGCAAAACCACCAGTCATACCCGCGCCAAAGTTCACACCTACCGCACCAAGTACACAGACCACACCGCCAGTCATATATTCACAACCATTGTCTCCTAATCCTTCAACAACCGCTTGAACACCAGAGTTACGAACCGCAAAGCGTTCTCCCGCTCGACCTGCGGCAAACAATTTGCCGCCTGTTGCACCATACAAACATGTGTTACCCATAATGGTCGCTTGGTGGCTTGCGAAGTTAGAGCCCATTGGAGGTCTGATCACCAGTTTTCCGCCAGCCATACCTTTGCCCACATAATCGTTGGCATCACCGACTAGCGTCATTTCCAGACCACCTGCATTCCATACCCCAAATGATTGACCCGCTGTACCGTGTAATTCGATTGCAACTGGGTCTGCCGCCATACCTTGGTTGCCATATTTACTGGCAATATAGCCTGATAACATCGCGCCTACAGAACGGTCTGTATTAGCTATCCTGTTCACCAAAGAGATACCTGACTTTTCGTCGATGGCTTGCTTAGCTTTATCAAGCAACAATTCATTAAGCTTACCCTCATAATGAGACGTATTCTTGGCACTGCAATACAGTGTTTCACCTGACGGATTATTTGGCTTGGCCAACAAGTTTGATAGGTTCAACTTGCTTTGTTTAGCGGTACGGCCTTCAATCATCTCTAGCAAATCTGTACGACCAACTAAGTCAACAAGTCTTGTTACACCTAATTGTGCCATCAATTCACGTGCTTCACGGGCAATAAACTTGAAGTAATTCATCGCCATTTCTGGTAAACCGTGATAGTGCTTTTGACGCAACGTTTCATCTTGTGTTGCGACGCCTGTTGCACAGTTATTCAGGTGACAAATTCTTAAATATTTACAGCCCAGTGCAACCATCGGCCCTGTGCCAAACCCAAAGCTCTCTGCACCTAATATAGCGGCTTTGACTATATCTAAACCGGTTTTTAAACCACCATCTGTTTGCAAACGAATACGGTGACGTAAACCGTTCTCAACCAAAGCTTGCTGGGTTTCCACTAAGCCAAGCTCCCACGGGCTGCCCGCATATTTAACTGACGTTAACGGGCTTGCACCCGTACCACCGTCATAACCTGCAATGGTTATAAGGTCTGCATACGCTTTTGCTACACCTGTGGCAATGGTTCCAACCCCAGGTTCAGACACCAATTTCACCGAAATCATAGCATTGGGGTTAACCTGTTTGAGGTCAAAAATTAACTGCGCTAAGTCTTCAATGGAGTAAATGTCGTGATGCGGTGGAGGCGAGATCAACGTCACCCCCGGTACCGAATAACGTAACTTCGCAATATATGGTGTCACCTTTTCACCTGGTAACTGCCCGCCTTCACCGGGCTTTGCACCTTGCGCTACTTTAATTTGGATAACATCAGCACTTTGTAAATAGTGTGGGGTTACACCAAATCGCCCTGAGGCAACTTGCTTGATACGCGAATTCTTTTCAGTACCAAAACGCAGCTTATCTTCACCACCTTCACCCGAGTTAGAAAAGCCGCCTAAACGGTTCATGGCAATCGCTAATGCTTCATGCGCCTCTGGCGACAAAGCACCGATACTCATTGCCGCGGAGTCAAAACGTTTATACAGCTCGGTTGCAGGTTCTACATCATCGATACTCACAGACGTTTGCGCTTTCAAAGCCAACAAATCACGTAAGTTAGTCACCGGTCGATTATTTACTAAATCTGCGTATTTTTGATAATCATCATAACTGCCAGAGCGCACCGCCACCTGCAGTGCTTGCACAACATCAGGGTTATATGCATGGTACTCACCACCGTGTACATACTTAAGTAAACCACCATGAGTTAACAACTTACGCTTGCTATAAGCCAGTTTATGCAATTTAACTTGGTCGCTTTCAAAGTCTTCAAAAGATGCCCCTTGAATACGGTTTGCAACCCCTTTAAAGCACTTCTCAACCACCGTATCAGATAAGCCAACCGCCTCAAACAACATTGAACAGCGATAAGACGCAACCGTACTAATACCCATTTTCGACATGATTTTGTACAAGCCTTTATTAATCGCATTACGATAGGCCAATGTCACTTCACGATAGGTTTTTTTGATCACACCTTCGTCACACATAGCAACCAATGATTCGTATGCCAAATATGGGTAAATTGCGGTTGCACCAAAGCCCAGCAGAACCGCAAACTGGTGTGGATCTCTGGCGCTACCCGTCTCAATAAGAATGTTTGAGTCACAGCGAAGATTCGAGTCAACCAATCTTCTTTGTACAGCGCCTACCGCCATTGCAGCAGGCACTGGTAAAGTCGCTTCACTGATATCACGATCACTTAATACCACCATCACGCAACCCGCTTGTGCCTTTTGTTGTGCTTCATCACAAATACGGTCTATGGCATTTTCAAGCCCTTCCTCCGGCGTGTAGTTAAGCGAAACTTTGCAGATTGAATAATGTTGATCATCCGCATTGCGCAGCTGCTGCATGTCTGAGTATGACAATACTGGTGAGTCAAACTGCAGTCGTTTAGCATGTCCCGTGGTTTCGTTAAATACATTCTGCTCACGACCAATACAAGTAGCCAACGACATCACGTGATTTTCACGTAGCGGATCAATAGGTGGGTTGGTTACTTGCGCGAACTTTTGTCTAAAATAATCAAACAAAGAGCGATAGCCTTCTGATAGCACCGCAAAAGGTGTGTCATCGCCCATTGAACCAGTTGCTTCTTGGCCATTTTGGCCCATTACACGTAGTACTTGGTCAAGCTCTTCATTGGAGTAGCCAAACAGTTTTTGGTGGGTCAATAACATTTGGTCATCAATATCTCTACCGCCCGCTTGCTCCTCATCTAACTGCTCAAACGGCGTTAAACGCTTAACATTTTGCTCCAACCACGCTTTGTATGGGTGACGCGCTTTCAGGTCTTGGTCAATCTCATCCGATTGCCAAATTTTACCATGCAATGTATCAACTACCAGTAACTCGCCTGGTCCGACACGACCTTTATCAATCACCTCATCTGCCGCGTAATCCCAAATACCTACCTCAGAAGCAAGCGTAATAAAACCATCTTGGGTTAATACATAACGCGCAGGCCTAAGGCCATTTCTATCTAGGTTACACGCTGCAAAACGACCATCTGACATGACGATCCCTGCGGGGCCATCCCAAGGCTCCATATGCATCGAGTTAAAATCGTAAAATGCACGTAAATCTTCATCCATCGCACGATTTTTTTGCCATGCTGGTGGCACGAGCATACGCATCGCGCGAAATAAGTCCATGCCCCCTGCTAGAAACAGCTCAAGCATATTATCCAAGCTTGATGAGTCAGACCCCTCTTCATTTACAAAAGGTGCCGCACTTTGTAAGTCAGGTAATAGTGGTGATGAAAACTTATAAGCACGCGCCCTTGCCCACTGACGGTTACCAGTAATGGTGTTTATTTCCCCATTGTGTGCCAAGTATCTAAATGGCTGGGCCAAAGGCCAACGGGGTTGCGTATTGGTCGAAAAGCGCTGGTGAAAAACACAAATTGCACTTTTCATGCGCATATCCGCAAGGTCTAGGTAAAAATTCGGCAAGTCTGCTGGCATCATCAGACCTTTATATACCGTCACCAAGCCTGACAAACTAGCAATATAAAACTGCTTATCATCAGCCAAACGTTTTTCAATTCTGCGCCTTGCGATATAAAGGCGACGCTCTAAATCTTTGGGTCGCCAACCTTCGGGGGCACTGACAAATACTTGCTCAAAAATTGGTAATTGCGCCTTTGCAATTGGACCAAGCATTGATGGATCGGTAGGCACTTCTCTGAATCCAACCAGCGTAAGTGTTTCTTTTTCTAATTCTTCACCTATCACTTTTCTTGCAGCATTGGCCAGCTCACTATCTGTGTTAAGAAATAGCATGCCCACCGCATAGTTTTTACCCAAACGCCATTGCTGTTCATCAGCAATTGCACGGAAAAAACTGTCTGGTTTTTGTAATAGAAGCCCACAGCCATCACCGGTTTTGCCATCAGACGCAATACCGCCTCGGTGCTGCATTCGATCTAACCCTGTTATTGCTGTACGAATGAGTTTGTGACTAGCTTGGCCGTTAATATGCGCAATTAAGCCAAACCCACAATTATCTTTTTCTAGTGCTGAGTCATATAACATGGACTCCTCCCCTTGCTACAACTGCCGTTGGTTACACTTCTAACGAGATTTTTTGGCAGATATTCAAAATTAGCGAGGTTTTATATGCGAGTCAACATAATTATGAATATATATTCATGAACTTGAATATTTCTCATTAGTTTAAAAAATTAACAAAAAACAACTTTTCAGGTGAAAAATACATAAAAAGACCACAAAAAGAAAATGACACCAGTGTCATTAGCGATTCAAAGTTAACAAACAAACTTCAAAATCACAGTTTACGTAAACGTAAACCGCAACAAATATGAATAATTATTCAACATTCGTAATGGTACAAGGAGTTAACTCACCACATTTTTGTGCATATTATTCAGCGTCCGCATAAACATAAAATAACAATCTAACGCTTACTCCAGCGTTAAAACAAAACGCCTTACGTTAACGTCAACCAAATTCATAAAAACATATAAATGTACAAAGATGTGGACATAAAAAAGCCCAACTCTTGGTTGGGCTAAAAATTATATTTATCCAGAAAGGCTATTTACTCAGCTGAGTCAGACTCTTCTGTTTTATATTTTGCTGCTGTTTCTTGGATCAAAGGCTGTAATTCACCGCGCTGAAACATCTCGATAATGATATCGCATCCGCCAATCAGCTCACCTTCAACCCACAATTGAGGAAACGTTGGCCAATTTGCGTAATGAGGTAGCTCGGCACGAATATCAGGATTAAGTAAAATATCAACGTAAGCAAATTGCTCACCACATGCCATTAGTGCTTGTGATGCTTGTGATGAAAAACCACAGTTAGGCAATTTAGGAGAGCCTTTCATATAAAGAAGAATCGGGTTTTCAGAAATTTGCTGTTTAATTTTATCAATGGTTTCCATCTTTAACCTCAAAGTGACGATAGCATTTGGTCTGTGATAACAATGTGTGCTTGAAATATCACCATTAAGACCATATTTACAATTAGTATTAAGGCAACGCCATTGCTGTTTGCCAAAACTTGAGTAAAATACTCGGGAATTATAGTATCACTATAATGCCAATTCGTATAGAACAGCACTGGTTAAGTGCGCAATGTTTGATACTCTTATTTGGCATTCACACAACAAAATGGAGATTAAAATGGCATTTGAACTACCGTCACTACCTTATGCAATCGATGCACTTGAGCCACATATTTCTAAAGAAACCTTAGAGTTTCACCACGGCAAGCACCACAACACATATGTTGTTAAACTAAATGGTTTAGTTGAAGGTACTGAGTTTGCTAACAAAACTTTAGAAGAAGTCGTATGTAGCTCAGAAGGTGGTGTATTCAATAACGCTGCTCAAATCTGGAACCACACTTTTTACTGGCACAGCCTTTCACCAAATGGTGGTGGTGAGCCAACAGGCAAAGTTGCAGAACTTATCAATGCTAAATGGGGCTCATTTGCAGCTTTCCAAGAAGCATTCAACGACAAAGCTGTAAACAACTTCGGTTCTAGCTGGACTTGGTTAGTACAACTTGCTGATGGATCTTTAGATATCGTAAATACATCAAATGCGGCTACACCGCTTACAGATGCAGGTGTTACGCCAATTCTTACGGTTGACCTTTGGGAACACGCATACTATATCGACTATCGCAACGTTCGCCCTGATTACTTAAAAGGTTTCTGGGCATTAGTTAACTGGGAATTTGCAAACAGCAACCTTGCTTAACAAAGCAACCCCATTCAAGCGATAAAACTATTGCAAAAAAAGGCACTTTAGGTGCCTTTTTTATTTCCACTCTTTTTTTGTCCAAATGCATTAAATGTTTGGAATTTTTAGGCAAATTTTAGATATCAAGACTAAGCTTAAAGTAACCTTTTTCCTTTGTAGACAAATCAGCTTTTTTGAGTAAGCAGGTTACTGGAGGTCGTTATGACGATATTTGAACACTACCAAGCCAGGTATGAAGCAGCACAAGAAGAAGAGTACAGTATCGCCGAGTTTCTTGAGATTTGTAAAGAAGATAAATCGGCCTATGCGAGTGCTCCAGAGCGCCTATTAATGGCCATAGGCGAGCCCGAAATGATAGACACGGCGAGTGATGCGCGTTTAAGTCGGCTTTTTTCTAACCGCGTTATTGCCCGATATCCTGCCTTTAACGAATTTTATGGTATGGAAGATGCGATTGAACAAATCGTCTCTTATCTAAAACATGCCGCTCAAGGATTAGAAGAATGCAAACAAGTACTGTATTTGCTAGGTCCTGTAGGCGGCGGTAAATCTTCTATTGCTGAAAAACTAAAATATTTAATGCAGCAAGTCCCTATTTATTCTATCAAAGGCTCTCCCGTTAACGATCACCCTCTTTCTCTTTTTAATCCAATTGAAGATGCAGAATTACTTGAGAAAGAATATGGGATCAAACCACGCTATTTAAAAACGGTTATGTCTCCATGGGCAACCAAACGATTACATGAGTTTAATGGTGACATTAGTAAGTTTAAAGTGGTAAAGCGTTACCCTTCTATTTTAGACCAAGTTGCGATAGCTAAAACCGAGCCTGGGGATGAAAATAACCAAGATATTTCTGCTTTAGTAGGTAAAGTGGATATTAGAAAATTGGAGCATTTTGCACAAAATGACCCTGATGCCTACTCATACTCGGGTGCACTATGTTTAGCTAACCAAGGTTTGATGGAGTTTGTTGAGATGTTTAAAGCACCTATCAAGGTACTACATCCATTGCTCACAGCCACTCAAGAAGGGAACTATAACGGCACAGAGGGCATATCCGCCCTCCCCTTCAATGGCATGATTTTGGCGCACTCCAATGAATCTGAATGGCAAACCTTTAAAAATAACAAAAACAATGAAGCATTCTTAGACCGTGTTTACATTGTTAAAGTACCTTATTGTTTGAGGGTATCTGAAGAAGTTAAAATTTATAATAAGCTCATTGAAAACAGTGAATTAGCTGTTGCTCCTTGTGCCCCTGGCACACTCGAAACACTTGCTAAATTTGTTGCCTTGTCACGTCTAAAAGAGCCTGAAAATTCAAGTATTTACTCAAAAATGCGCGTATACGATGGCGAAAGTTTAAAAGATACAGATCCAAAAGCGAAATCATACCAAGAGTACCGAGACTATGCGGGTGTCGATGAGGGTATGACAGGGCTATCAACCCGTTTTGCCTTTAAAATCTTATCTCGCGTGTTTAACTTCGATCATGCTGAAGTTGCAGCCAACCCGGTTCATTTATTCTATGTGCTGGAGCAGCAGATTGAGCGCGAGCAATTTAGCGCCGAAGTACAAGAGCGCTATCTCAGTCATTTAAAAGGTTACTTAATTCCTCAGTATGTAGAATTTATTGGTAAAGAGCTTCAAACAGCATATCTTGAATCGTATTCTGAATATGGCCAAAACATTTTTGACCGATATGTAACCTATGCCGATTTCTGGATCCAAGACCAAGAGTACAGAGATCCAGACACAGGTCAGCTATTTGACAGAGCTGCTTTAAACGCAGAGCTTGAAAAAATTGAAAAACCAGCAGGAATTTCAAATCCTAAAGATTTCAGAAATGAAATTGTGAACTTTGTGCTAAGAGCAAGAGCTCACCATAATGGTCAAAATCCGGTTTGGACTAGCTATGAGAAATTGCGTACCGTCATTGAGAAGAAAATGTTCTCTAACACAGAAGAATTACTGCCGGTTATTTCTTTCAATGCTAAAACCTCCGCTGAGGATCAGAAAAAGCATGAGGATTTTGTTAATCGCATGGTTGAGAAGGGTTATACGCAGAAACAAGTTAGATTACTCTCTGAATGGTATCTAAGAGTTCGCAAGTCACAGTAATACGATTAGAAACTGAGAGGGTGATTTATGGCGCATTTTATAGACCGTCGCCTGAACGGTAAAAATAAGAGTACGCTGAACCGACAACGCTTTATTAGACGTTACAAGAAGCAGATTAAAGAAGCTGTTTCTGATGCGATTAATAAGCGCAGCGTAACCGACACTAGCAGTGGAGAGAGTATTTCAATCCCTCAACGAGATATTAGCGAGCCAATATTTCATCAAGGTAAAGGGGGGGATCGTGAAATGATCCACCCTGGCAATGACCAGTTTAGTACGGGGGATAAAATTCAACGCCCTCCTTCTGGTCAAGGGGGTGGCTCAGGACCTGGAGATGCCAGCGATCAAGGCGAAGGCGAAGATGATTTTGTATTCTCAATATCAAAAGACGAATATTTAGACCTTTTGTTTGAAGACTTGGAACTGCCTAATCTTCAACAGAGCCAGCTAGATAAACTCGTGCAAATGAAAACACATCGTGCTGGCTTTTGTAATGATGGTATGCCGAGTAATTTAGACATTGTTCGCTCGTTAAGGGGCTCCTTAGCTCGCAGAGTTGCTATGTCTGCTAGTAAACGCAGACGGCTTGCCGAAGCAGAAGAAGAGCTGACTGCTTTACTGGAAGAGCCCGTTCCTCCTCAACAAAAAATTACCGAGTTAGAAGCTGAAATAGCACAGTTGAAGCAAAAAATTGCAGCCGTTCCATTTATTGATAATTATGATCTTAGGTTTAGGAATTACGAAAAGCGTCCTCACCCAACGAGCAAAGCTGTAATGTTTTGTTTGATGGATGTGTCAGGTTCAATGGATCAAGCTACAAAAGATATGGCTAAACGTTTTTACATTTTGCTATATCAATTTCTAACCAGAACATACAAAGATATTGAAGTGGTTTACATTAGGCACCACACCCAAGCGAAAGAGGTTGATGAACAAGAATTTTTCTATTCGCAAGAAACAGGGGGAACCATTGTATCTAGTGCGCTTAAGCTGATGGATGAAATTGTTAAGGAACGCTATTCTCAGGGGGATTGGAATATCTATGCCGCACAAGCATCTGATGGTGATAATTGGGCTGATGACTCTCCACACTGTACTGAGATCATGACGAAAAAACTGCTTAAAGCCGTTAGGTATTATGCTTATATAGAGATCACTACTCGTGCACATCAAAGCCTGTGGCGTGAATATCAAGCAATCGCGAACACGCACGACAACTTTGCCATGCAACATATCCGCACGGTTGAAGATATCTACCCGATCTTTAGAGAGCTGTTCAAAAAGAATCGTCAACAACAAGGCGCGGCTTAGCCACATTGGAGGGAGCTTATGAGTTATAACCCAATGAATGATGGGCCTGATTGGACCTTCGATCTGCTTAATGAATATCAAGCAGAAATTGCTCGCGTTGCTGAGCATTACAGGCTAGATACCTACCCTAACCAAATCGAAGTAATCACCGCAGAACAGATGATGGATGCGTACTCGAGTGTGGGTATGCCAATAGGATATAGCCACTGGTCGTTTGGCAAAAAGTTTATTTCTACGGAGCAAAATTATAAACGTGGGCAAATGGGATTAGCATATGAGATTGTTATCAATTCTGATCCGTGTATTGCCTATTTAATGGAAGAAAATACTTTGCCTATGCAAGCGCTTGTTATGGCGCATGCATGCTACGGCCATAACTCTTTTTTTAAAGGCAACTACCTATTTAAAACCTGGACCGATGCATCTTCGATTATTGATTATTTAGTATTTGCTAAAAACTATATTGCCCAATGTGAAGAAAAACATGGTATTGACGAAGTTGAGAATCTTTTGGATTCATGTCACGCGCTGATGAATTATGGTGTTGACCGTTATAAGCGCCCTCAGCAAATTTCATTGTACGAAGAACAAAAGAGGCAAAAAGAGCGAGAAGACTATCTGCAATCACAAGTAAATGAGCTATGGAGAACTATTCCTAGTAATCAACAAGAAGAACAGATGAAAAAGGTTCGCTTTCCAAGCGAGCCTCAGGAAAATATCCTGTACTTTATAGAAAAAAATGCACCGTTACTGGAGTCTTGGCAGCGTGAGGTGATCCGTATTGTCAGAAAGATCTCACAATATTTTTATCCACAAAGACAAACGCAGGTCATGAATGAGGGGTGGGCAACATTTTGGCACTACACGATTTTAAACCATCTTTACGATGAAGGTAAATTATCAGATGCCTTCATGTTAGAGTTCTTGCAAAGCCACACTAATGTTGTTTATCAACCCCCCTACAACAGTAAATTTTACTCTGGTATTAACCCTTATGCACTTGGCTTCAATATGATGGTTGACATCAGACGCATCTGCGAAAATCCGACTGACGAAGATAAAGCATGGTTTCCTGAGTTTGCTGGGAGTGATTGGCTAGATACTTTACATTTTGCGATGGAAAATTTTAAAGATGAAAGTTTTATCAGTCAGTTTTTATCTCCAAAACTCATTCGTGATTTTAAGTTGTTTACTATTATCGATAATCACAAAAGTCCTCACTTAGAAGTAGGTGCTATCCACAATGATGAAGGCTATCAGAAGGTAAGATCTTCGTTATCAGCGCAATATAATTTAAGCAATAATGAACCTAATATACAAATTTATGATGTTGATGTTAGGGGTGATCGTTCACTCACTTTGAAGTATGTTCCACATAACAACATCCCTTTAGCCGACTCTAAAGATGAAGTTTTAAAACACTTGTACCGACTTTGGGGGTTTGACGTGAGGTTAGAGCAATTAGATGACAACGGCGAAAGGCAAGTTATTGCCAAATGCCCACTAGATGATAGTGACGATTAAAGTTAAACAACAAACTAAGTAACACAAAATCAGCAGTGTTGCTTAGTTTGCTCATCCATTATTAGCTGAGTCTTTTTTCAGTTTAGGCGTATATTCGGTAACTTGGTTTCTGCCAGTTGCTTTTGAATGATACAACGCCATGTCAGCCGCTTCAATCCACTGTTCATGTTTAGTAAATTTCTCGCTGTATGTAGCAAAGCCAACGCTCACTGTTATTTTAATTTGCTGTTCATCATAAAAAATCGATGACTTCTCAATTAAACTGCGCAGCCTTTCAGCAAAAACTTTTGCCCCTTCAGCATCTGTATCCACTAAAGTTACCGCAAACTCCTCTCCACCATATCGCCCCGCGGTATCCGTTTCACGCAACGTTTTTTTGAGTAAGTCTGAGATATGCCTAATAGCTTCGTCCCCGCCACTGTGTCCATATTCATCATTTACATTTTTAAAATGGTCAATGTCAAACATCAATAAAGAGCTACAGCCATTATTTCGTTTAAGGCGCAAGAATTCATTTCGCAGCCCAGCTTCCCAATAACCGCGGTTAGCTAACTGGGTCAGGCTATCTGTGCGGCTAATTCTCTCCAACTCATGGTTTGCTTTTTCCAATTCTACTTTATTCATTGCTTCGTCTGTCACGTCATAAATGATTATACAAATATGACCAACATCACCCGTTACCGTAGATAAAGGGATAATCGTAGAGTTTTGATACATGTAATCGGCTTTACCAGTAATAGGTCGGTAATTTTTAAAGCGAAAAATATATGGCTGTTGTTCCCAGATCGTAAAAGAACGATTTTTTAGTACAAACACCGACTCTGTTTTAGAGCGAAACCACTGTTCGTCAATACTTGGGAAAATATCAAAAATATCTTTGTCTTTTACTGCACTTGGCAGTAATCCTGAATGGTTTTCCATAAAACCATTCCAAACACACACGCGATATTCCCTATCCAACACCACTAAGCCTATATCAACGGTATTGAACATATCCATTAACCAGTGTATTTCATTCATCTCAAAATCAGCAGCAGGCATAGTGTTAATCTTCTAAAAGGTAAGCAACTTTGTATTTTAAAGTTTTTAATGAATCTTCGGTAAATAAAAGCATTAAGTCACAATTAATGTTGTGGTTTTCAATGCCATAACTTATTTCGATGGCCAAAGTGCGCTGCCATCTACTTTTATTTGCTTTTACTAAGTCTGAAACATCACAGTGCTGACCAAGTACAACAGGGTGACCTTGACTGAAAGACATATCTAACTGCCTAGAAAGACCCGTTAAAATTGCCCCAATTAATATATTACTTATGTCCATAAGAAGCTCTAGCTCAATTTTATCATTGAGTTCACCGTGATAATTCATCAACGAAGCAACTTCTTTAAAACTTGAATCATTTAGTAGCAGCAGTGCCTCTCCCGACACTCCTCCACCAATAAACCCTTGGCATACGCCCGAAGTACTGGCACTGGCGTCGATCGCTTGCAAGGCCATATGTAGCTCACTTACTTCCAGTACGTTAACATTTGGAATTGGTAACTCAACAAACACATTGAGTAGCCTAGCCAAAAGGTCCCCTGCTTGCCCCATCGCTACGTTGGTTAACTCTTGGTAAATATCACGGATCTCTGGTTCTAACTGCTCACCTAATTTATGTACTAAGCTTTCTCTGATTGATCTATCGCGAATACCATGATGCTCAATGATTTCAACTAATTTATCCGCGTCACAAGGCTTGCGAATAAAGTCTATTGCGCCCAATTCGATAACACGTTGATGGGCGTTAGGCTGAATGTCACCAGAAACAACTACAGTGAGCACATTTAGGCCCTGATCACGAATTGCTTCGAGTACGCCATAGCCATCCATTTGTGGCATGTTGAGATCAAGAAACAGGATTTCAGGAGAGAACTTTTTGATTTTTTCCAAACAGTCAATGCCATGCTCTGCAAATTCAACTTTTATATCCCAGTCATTGGGCAACGAACGCGCGAGTTGTCGGCGCGCTAGTTTCGAGTCATCACATATTAAAACCAATGTTGACATAAAAGCTCTCTTACGTTGACTAACCACTACACCGAAAATGTTATAAAATGGTTGCATTTGTTATTATTAATGTACGATAATAAAATATCGGCTATTTTTACGGCTAATGTTAATCAAATAACTATTGATTTACAACGTTATTCCTACCGCAAACTTGGTTCACAGCTAACAGTATAATACACTCTGATAGATTACGATAACTGACTAAGGTCTTAGCTTATGAACAAAGTAATAATTCTTGCCGCTGCGCTCATTTCCAATTCAATATTAGCAATAGATTTACCCGAGAACCAAATTGATATGGGTAAAGTGAGTGCCAATGGAAAACCCGTAACTCTATTAGGAAGTGGTATTGAGCTTGGACAACAAGCACCTAACTTTAAAGTAGTTGATGGCTCATTTGTACCTGTTACCCTCGACAGTTTTAAAGATAAAGCTGTTTTGATCAGTGTTGTGCCAAGCCTAGATACTGGCATATGTAGCTTACAAACTAAACACTTTAACGAGAAAGTGGCCGATGAATTTAAAGACATCGTGATGTTAACAATTAGCGCAGACCTACCATTTGCGCAAAAGCGCTTTTGCCAAGCAGAAAACATTGACAAAATACAAACACTTTCAGATTCTGTATGGCATGATTTTGGTAAAAATTATGGCTTATATATCAAAGACATGGGCTTACTAAGCAGAGCTGTCTTGATACTAGATAAAACACATAAAGTGGTTTATAAGCAAGTCGTCGAGAACCTCGCTACAGAGCCTAATTACGACAGCGTGATTGAAAAGCTAAAGTCACTTTAATCATTAGCTGTTATGAGATTCTGAAACAAGCTCAGAATGACAAGTAGCGTGTACATTAACAAGCAGTGTTCACCATGGTGAGCGTCCCGGCAGTTACGAATTGGTGCTCAAGAATGTGCAATTTTGTCACCCTGACGAAGGTCAGGGTCTCCTAACCAATACCATTAACGTTTTTGTTATGGCTTGCGGAACTTTAATACACTTCTGTCTGTGTTATATCTATTTTCAGGTAAGAATACTGAAGTCGTTAAATCATCTTTCGCGTTACCTAAAAACTCCCCTTGCGCTTCAAGTACAAAGCCCACTGCCTTTATATCTTTAATTACAGCCGCGGGGTCTACGCGGTGAATCGTTTTACCAATTACAGCGTTATCAACACCTGTTTTAGCATTAGCATCAATCACACCAAATACAGCGCCTGATTTAAGTTTGCTATAGATCCCTTGCAAAAACTTCGCTCTATCTATTTTTGGCCAACCATTTTCTGAGTCTTCATAATACAAATCATGCATACCAAGCACAAAAATCGCTGCATCAAATTGTTCTTTTACCCCTGCTAGTTCTTCTGGCTTAACAATTAATGTTGACACATTTTGCAGACGGTTGTCTTTCAAACGCTCATCCACTGCCTTTTTCACAAATTGCTGCCATGGTTGATTGTTATACATGGTAACGTGGCCACGCTCACCTACCACATAACTCATCAATTCCGAGTAATAACCACCACCAGCAAATACATCAAGTACTTTCATGCTCGGTTGAATCTCAAAAAAGCGCATTACCTGTTCTGGTTTACGCCTTTCATCTACGGTTCGGTCTTTTTTCGAGCGTGCAGAATTTGCGACCGCATCATCATATATATCAGCATAAGCTGCTGAACTTGCCAATAGTGCACAACCAAGCAATGCACTCAATGATTTTGTTTTCATTATTATTCTCCATTTGAGTTAAACAAACAGATATATACTAGCGTGAAAGAAAAGAGTGGAGTCGTTAATTTTGTAACTGCGTGTTACTAAGCTTTAGATAGAGAATACACAGATGAAGCCTGAGTATGCACAGTGTTGAATGCATACTCAGTAATAACATTAAATTAGCCTAATAGCTCAGCTAATTGTTGACTAACTGCGTCAACCGCTTGTGTGCCATCTAGCTTATGGTACTTGGTGTTGCCGGCGTCAGCTTCTGCTTGGTAGTAAGATACCAAAGGCTTGGTTTGGTCGTGGTAAATACCTAAACGCTTACGTACTGTTTCTTCAACATCGTCATCACGAATGATTAAGTCTTCACCTGTAACGTCGTCTTTACCTTCAACCTTAGGTGGGTTGTATACAACGTGGTATACACGACCAGAGCCTGGGTGTACACGACGACCGCCCATACGCTCAACAATGATTTCGTCAGCAACATCAAACTCAATTACGTGATCAATGCTAATACCATTGTCTTTCATTGCGTCCGCTTGTGGGATAGTACGAGGGAAACCATCTAAAAGGAAACCTTTTGCGCAGTCTTCTTTAGCAATGCGCTCTTTCACTAAGCCAATGATAATTTCATCAGAAACCAACTGACCAGCATCCATCACTTTCTTCGCTTCTAGGCCTAATGGTGTACCTTCTTTGATCGCTGCGCGCAACATGTCGCCAGTCGAAATTTGTGGAATACCGTATTTGTCCATTAAAAACTGTGCTTGAGTGCCTTTACCTGCACCCGGCGCGCCTAAAAGGATAATGCGCATAATTATGTTCCTCGTATCGGAGTTTATTTGAAATTGTCTAAATTTTTTCACATGCGTCCAAGATTCTCAAGCGACTTATACTAATTGCTGAGCTTAATAGTCATATAAACGCAAAAAAGGGGCCTATAGCCCCTTTTTAAGTTGCAAATATCGATTACTTGCTTAAATCAAGCATCAATTTGTTCAAGCGAGTCACAAAACCTGCAGGGTCTTTAAGGCTACCACGTTCTGCTAGGAGCGCTTGGTCTAGTAATACTTCTGACCACTGTGCAAACTTGTCTTCGTCTTGCTCAACATTTAAGTGCTTAACAAGCTGGTGCTCAGGGTTTAGCTCAAATACTGGCTTTTGCTCAGGAACCGCTTGACCTACTGACTCCATTAGCTTTTGCATCTGTGAGCTCATATCGTGCTCATCGGCAACCACACAGGCTGGAGAATCAGTTAGACGGTGCGTAAAGCGTACTTCTTTCACTTTATCGCCTAGTGCAGTTTTAACGCGCTCTACTAAGCCCTCAACTTCTTTCTCGCTTTCTTCTTGTGCTTTTTTGGTCTCTTCATCTTCCAAATCGCCCAAGTCTAAATCACCACGTGTAATTGACTGGAATTGTTTCTCTTCAAATTCAGTTAGGTGGCTCATCATCCACTCGTCTACACGATCAGATAGGAGTAACACCTCAATGCCTTTCTTGCGGAAGATCTCTAAATGCGGTGAGCTTTTCGCCGCTTCAAAGCTGTCTGCAACCACGTAATAGATCTTATCTTGGCCTTCTTTCATACGCTCAATGTACTGCTCTAAAGACACATCTTGCGTGCTTTGATCTGTGTGCGTTGAGCTAAAGCGCAGTAGCTTAGCAATGGCTTCTTTGTTAGCCATATCTTCTGCAGGACCTTCTTTGATAACTTGACCAAACTCATTCCAGAAAGTTTGATATTCTTCCGGCTTGTTTTTGCCCATACGCTCAAGCATTTTAAGTACGCGTGATGTACAGCCTTTGCGAATCGCTTGCGTGATCTTGTTATCTTGTAAGATTTCACGAGATACATTCAGTGGTAAATCGTTTGAGTCTAAAAGACCTTTTACAAAACGCAGGTAGCTTGGCATAAATTGCTCAGCGTCATCCATGATAAATACACGTTGCACGTATAGCTTTAAGCCACTTTGACGCTCACGATTCCACATATCGAATGGCGCTTTTTTAGGGATATAAAGTAGGCTAGTGTATTCAGTTTTACCCTCTACTTTATTGTGTGCCCAACTTAGCGGCTCTTCCCAATCATGACCTACATGCTTGTAAAACTCTTTGTATTCTTCTTCGCTGATTTCAGACTTATCACGGGTCCAAAGCGCAGTTGCGCGGTTAATTGCTTCCCACTCGCCTGGTTTGCCTTCAATCTTTTCGCCGTCCGGACCTTCTGACTCAGGTACTGGTTCTTTATACATCTCTACAGGAATTGAAATGTGATCAGAGTACTTAGTTACAATGCCGCGTAGTCTAAAGTCATCTAAGAATTCTTTTTCATCTTCACGAAGGTGAAGAATAATATCGGTACCACGACCCTCTTTTGCAACTTCTGCTAAAGTATATTCGCCTTCACCTTTTGAGTGCCATTCTACTGCTGTTTTCTCACCAGCCTTGCGTGTAACTACCGTTACAGCGTCAGCTACAATAAACGCTGAATAGAAACCAACACCAAATTGGCCTATCAATTGTGAATCTTTAGCTTGGTCGCCAGTTAGGTTTTGGAAAAACTCTGCAGTGCCAGATTTAGCGATAGTACCTAATGAGCTGATCACTTCATCACGCGTCATACCAATACCATTATCAGAAATAGTAATGGTGTTGGCGTCTTTATCTACGCTAACACGGACGCGAAGCTCCGCGTCGCCTTCGTATAAATCACCATTTGATAATGCTAAAAAGCGTAGTTTATCTGCTGCGTCAGATGCGTTTGACACCAGTTCGCGTAAAAAGATCTCTTTGTTTGAGTACAAAGAATGGATCATTAGGTTTAATAATTGTTTGACTTCTGTTTGAAAGCCTAATGTTTCTTTTTGAGCTGCGGTCATTGTTCTCTCCGGTATAACCAATTGATGCAGTGTTAATATGCAATCAGATATGGGGTGGAGATTTTTAACTTCAAGGGAAATGACTAAAATTTTTATTTCTGATTTCTTAAATCATTGTGTTACAAGCACTTTTAGCTGCTCACATACTATTCACATAGCTCAACCAACATTGAGCTATGTGACGTTGGCTTTGCCAAATGGCACACTAACTTAGGTACAACTTGGTCAGTATTAGTTAGATAATAGATGAGGGCTTACCCCTTTTTACACTATTTCAGCGATTATGACCTAAAGAACGTCTGCCCGAAAATGCATGCATCAACGTCATGCCATCAACCAAGTCCAATTCTCCACCCACTGGCATACCATGTGCTATTCGAGAAGCTTCAACCTGATATTTATTACAAAGTTCGCCAATAAAGTGAGCGGTTGCTTCACCTTCAACCGTTGGATTGGTCGCTAAGATCACTTCATCGATATTGCCTTGTGATAGCTTTTGCTCCAGTAAATCTAAACCAATCTCTTTTGGGCCTATACCATCGATGGGCGACAAATGTCCCATTAGCACAAAGTATAGCCCTTGATACTGACCAGTTTGCTCAATCGCCAATACATCAGTGGGCGATTCTACAATACATAACAAACGGCTGTCTTGGCGTTTAATACTTTGGCAAATATCACATTGCGGGCTTTCTGAAAACGTTCGGCACGACTCACAATGACCAATAACTTGCATGGCTTTTGTCAAACAGGTACCAAGCTGTGTACCACCGTCTCGGTCACGCTCTAGCAAATGAAATGCGATCCGTTGCGCTGACTTTGGGCCTATTCCTGGTAAACAACGCAGCGCTTCAATAAGCGCCGTTAAACTAGGTGATAATTGCATAAGATTTATTCAAATTTAGCTAACTTTTGTCAGCAATATATATGGATGACATTGCTTTGCAAAGTAGCATAACAATGCTCGTCAGTACACCGATGATTGGCCGCTATAAAAAGCAATGTTTCAAAAATAATTACAACTGAAAAGAGAAGTGAGTTCAAAGGAGAAATGAAAATGATGAAATGCATGTAAAACTATAAAGCGCCCTAATCAATAGGACGCTCCGTATACTCAAATTACATATGCTTTACGCATGTAAGTCCAGCACAACCTGTAAGAGTATTAGCGCCACCGCCTACCTGCTTTGTCGCTTTCATATCGATGATTAAAGCTTCTTGATTATTTAGTTTTTTAAGCTTTTGTTTTTTTAGTTGAAGTCTCATAAATATTTCCTTTTTATTATATTTGCCCTTAAGTGAGCGGTATTAAAATCGCAAAATAAATTCCGCACGTCAACACCGTTTACGATAAAAAGCCCAAAAAACGACATAAAAAAACAATCAGTTAATAAAATTCATAGGTTGAAAGCCGTATTCTTTCTAACTTTACCAGTCAAATATACACAATAAATTGAACCCTGCTATCATTTGGCTTTCCACTGCCCTAAACACGGCTATATTGTTACAGAGCATGAAATAAAACACAGATATTGGCGCTGTAATTTTTGCTAACTCAAAAATATTCCTTAACCGATTCTTTTTTGCACTGCACATCCGTCTTACTAATAACATCACGTAATTTTGGAACTTAATATGTACAATGCAAACTGTCATTCTGACGTGGGTTAAAGAAAGCCAAGTTGACACATCAACCTCCGTATCAACTAAGACATATATATGCAAGTCGTATGCTAAAAGCTGAGGTTAATCACGTATGGCTAGCCAAACAAATGGGGCATGCTGATTGGAGTATGATCCACATCATCTATGGAAAGTGGATTAATGAAAGCCGTGATGAGATAAATAAAGTTGCCACCAATTTAGCGTTGCTTTAATAGTAAATATTGAGTACAGACGCAACGCCCAAATGAAATAATTTGGACTTTTTTATTACTAGCGTTTGGTATCTATTTGGTATCCCTATACTTCAGATAAAAAAATAGCGCCTAGAGGCGCTACTTTTATAGGATTCTAAGTTAGAACGGCATTTTGAAGCCAGGTGGTAGTTGCATACCGCCTGTGATGGCTGCCATTTTCTTTTCAGACTCTTCTGCTACGCGGCGTACTGCATCGTTACATGCTGCGGCTAGTAAGTCTTCAATCATGTCTTTGTCGTCTTCCATTAGGCTTTCGTCAATTTCAACACGACGCACATTGTGGCTACCTAGCATGGTCACTTTTACAAGGCCTGCACCAGCTTCGCCAGTTACTTCTAAGTTTTTAATGTCTTCTTGGGCTTTTTGCATGCGCTCTTGCATTTGCTGCGCTTGCTTCATCATGTTACCCATTCCACCTTTAAACATAATATGCTCTCTTACATCAATTCAATTGGGCTAAAAGATAAGGGCTATTGTACTTGATTACAATGCCTGTACTGTATTTTCATCGACCGCTGCATCAAATTCTTGGACAAACTGCACAATATTTGGGTCGCTGTTTATCACATCAACAGCTTGTTGGTAACGGTTGGCATCAATTTTTTGTTGGATTAAATAAGGTGAGTCTATCACTCCTGGGGCAAAGCTCACCTGTAACTGCACTTCGTAGCTATATATTTCACTGAGCGATGCCGTCAACTTTTGCCTAAGCATTGGGCTATCTAAGTGCTGTTGGCTTTGATCCACTTCTAAATTAAACGTGTGTCCGTCTTTGGTAAAAATAGAATGCAGTGCAAATTGGCGCATTCTACCACCTAGCCCCATACGCTTAATTAAGTGAGCCCATTCGTCTTGCTGATGGGCAAACTTAATATCGCTGATCGGGCTACTAAAATCATCTGGCACAGGAATGCTAGGCTCTTGTGACTCAACCGATTTGTTGCTGGTTGGCGGCGCTATTTGCTCTAACAGCTCTGGTGCAAGGTTTGCCTCATTGGGCTTATGTCGCTCTTTAAAGGCAACTTTCTTTTTAGGCGCTGCCGTTGTCGTTTGGTTTGTTGGCGCTCGGTGCGCCTGAGGCTTTTTTACCTCATCACCTTGCCCTTGACGTAGCTTTCCCGCGCCCGATATTTGTCTATTTTGTAAAATCCGCGCAATGGCTGACTGAGCTTGCTGCTCTTTATCTGCAATATTGCTAGATATAGCCTCGGGTTGTGGTGTTTGGTGCTCAGCCGGCGCTTGCGCATCTACCGCATTAACCTGTGCTTGGTCATCAGGTGAAAAACCAAGATCACTGGCTTGCGCCATTACTTGCTCATACTGCGCTGCATAGTCTTGATGTTGCGCTTGCTCGCCTTGGTACATATCGACATCGTGGTCGGTTTGGTAATGTTCGCTTTGGTCAACTGTATTACTCAACGGTTCATGCGTTGTCTGTTCTACAGGCGTATCGTTTACTGTTGGCTGACTATCAAGGCTATCTTGAGGTGCCGTTGGCTGGGCAAACTGTTGTACTGGCGGTGTTACAGCAGCTTGTTGCACTTGTGCTTCATTAGACTTATTCAGCAACGCACGTAAATTACCCACTCGATTTGCTTTGGGCTCTTCTGTATAGCTTGCTTGGGCAGGCGCACTTTGTATGTTGGTTTTTTCAAATGCCAGTAAACGCAGCATCAGCATTTCAAAACCCAGTTTTTGTTCAGGTGCCCACTGTAAATCGCGTTTGCCATTGAGTAACAGCTGATAATAAAGCTGCACTTTTTCTGGACCATTTTGCTGAGCAAGTACAGTAACATCTTGCGGGTCAAAATCACTAAGTCTTGCTGCTTGAGGTACTAACTGAGCCAATTGCATGGCGTGTGTCAGCGCTATCAAGTCATCTAGCACACTGACAAAGTTGCCATTTTGCTTGGCGATATTATCAACCGCTTGCAGCAATGTTTGCGAATCCTGACAGATTACAGCCGAGAGCAATGTAACAGCATGTGCGTTGTCCATTAAGCCAAGCATTTGCTGTACCGCAACTAAGGTTAAATCACCATTGGTTTGCGCGATTGCCTGATCGGTTAAACTAAGTGCATCACGCATACTGCCATCAGCGGCTTTGGCCAACGCTTGCAATGCTGGCTCTTCAAATTTCACCTGCTCTTTGGGCAAAATATCAGCTAACTGACCAATAATGTCATGCTGAGACATGGCATTAAGATTAAACTGCAAACAGCGAGATAAAATGGTAACAGGTAACTTTTGTGGATCTGTGGTGGCTAATAAAAACTTAACGTGCAGAGGGGGTTCTTCAAGTGTTTTAAGCAATGCGTTAAAACTGTGTTTAGATAACATATGCACTTCATCTATGAGGTACACTTTGTAACGACCTCGCGTTGGAGCGTATTGCACGTTATCTAAAATTTCACGAGTATCTTCTACTTTGGTACGCGATGCGGCATCAATTTCAATCAAGTCAATAAACTTGCCCGCTTCGATATCTTGGCAACTACTGCACGTACCACAAGGGTTTGAGGTTATCCCTTGATCGCAATTAAGACTTTTAGCAAAAATACGGGCGATGGTAGTTTTACCAACGCCCCGAGTCCCAGTAAATAAGTAAGCGTGATGCAGCCTTTGTTCGTTAAGCGCATTAACAAGCGCTTGTTTAACGTGTTGCTGCCCTACTAACTGATGAAAAGTTTGTGGACGCCACTTTCTAGCTAGGACTTGATAGCTCATCTTATTCGCCTTCGAACTCTACGAGTTTAAGCACCTTAATGCCCATGTCGGCAACGCGCTTTTCACCACCAAGTTCTGGTAACGATACAACAAATGCGGCATCTGTTGCATTACCGCCAAGGCGTGCAACCAGTTTAGCTGTTGCTTCAATCGTGCCACCTGTTGCGAGTAAGTCATCTACTAGTAACACTTGGTCGCCTTCAACAATCGCATCTGCATGTAGTTCTAAAATGTCTTCGCCATACTCAAGTTGATAACTTTGCGAAATAACTTCACGCGGTAACTTACCAGGCTTGCGTACAGGAATAAAAGGAATACCTAAGGCATACGATAACGGAGCACCGAAAATAAAGCCTCGAGACTCAGTACCAATAATTTTCGTAAAACCTTTGTCTTTGTATGCTGCGACAAAACTATCTACCGTCGCTTGAAACGCCGCAGGGTTTGCCATTAGCGTTGTTACATCACGAAACATAATACCCGGCTTAGGGTAGTTTGGAATAGTAACAATACTGTCTTTAATCATAGACGAATTAACTTGTGTCATTTTGGCACGCTTTGTTAAATAAATTTTCAAAAAAATGATTATAACAAGATTGACCAAACATGGAACGCTATGAGGCGGGATTCTCGACTAAACTCGATTGAAGTGCTTTATAAACGTACAAAAAAGGCCGCAAATGCAGCCTTTTCTATTCTTGTTATGCTAGCGCTGTTGCCCAGCCAAGAATCGCGTTTAAACACCCAATGCCAGCAAATACAGCAAGAAATGCAATAAAATATGTTGCATTGAACGGGTCTTTAAATTCACCTTTAGACATAATACTACCTTAATTTAAGCACGACAAAACGGCGCACATAATAATCGATATGCCTAAATGGATAAAGCCCTATTCGCTATTTTTACTCGCAACAATACCTAACTCCACAAAGGCTGCAAGGGTTTGTTTGGCTCCAGCTTGTAATTGAGCAAGCTCAAATTGCGGTAACTGATGATGTATTTGGGCAGTTAAATCAGCAAAAAATATACCGGGGCTTTGTTCAATAATCTGCAGTAGCATTGCCGTCATCGGGTTAGAAGACAAAAACGCCACTTCCTCTGCGGTATCTCTGTACACAACAAAATAGTGTGGCTGTTCGCTTGGCTGGGTAGGGAAAAACTCTGGACTTATTTGATGTACAGGAAACTGATAGCTAAGGTTTCGCGCTGTGTCTTTAAAAAATAGTGGTTGCGTGCTCAAATCTTCAACTAGTACATAATCATCGCAGCTTTGGCATACCGCAACATCTAGCTCAACCCATTCATAATGCGCCAGCTCCAACATAAAGCACGGATCTGAAGGGGTTAGTTCATATTCCAACTGTAAAAATTGTAAAAATTCTTGGCTTATTTCTAAAAAGTAAGGCGTTTTGCAATGATGATTGCTAAAAAATTGACGCACTATAAGCAGCCAATCGGCTTCATCATACAAACTTTTTAATACGGGAAATGCCGAAGACACAAACCCTTCAATGTTATTAAAAAACAACTCTCGATAAATGCTAAGACGTCGGTCTTCTATATCGCTTGGAGCAACCACGTTTTGTGGATCTCTAATGTGAGCCATAAACGTATTTTGCACGTCACTAAAAGACATTAGGCAACCCCTTTTTTATGCTGATGATGTTGCTTTTGTATGCCTTCAATATGCTGCAGCTCATTTTCTAAATCAGTCATACAGGGGATATTAAAGTCTCTTTCTAGCAGCGTTGGAAAAACACCATGATAGTGATAGGCCTTTTCTAGCAATTGCCAAACCGGGTCACACACTGGCGCGCCATGCGTGTCAACTAACAAGTCTTCTGCTTCTTCATAATGGCCTGCAACATGTCCGTAGGCAATACGCTCTGATGGCATCGCTTTTAAAAACGCTTCGGCATCATAACCGTGGTTAATGCTGTTTACATAAATGTTATTTACATCTAAAAGTAGATCGCAATCAGCTTGCTCTAAAACAGCTAAGGTAAACGCTTGTTCCGACATTTCCTGACCAGGAGCTGCATAGTAAGATACGTTCTCTACGGCTATACGTCGTTCTAAAATATCCTGAACTTGGCTTATTCTGCGTGCAACATGCGTTACTGCCTCCTCGGTAAACGGAATTGGCATTAGGTCATACATGTGCCCCTCACCAGAGCAATAACTGAGGTGTTCACTGTAAAGTAAAATATTATGTTCTTTAAAGAATGCCTTTAATGACTTTATAAATGCCACATCTAATGGCGCAGGAGAGCCCAAAGAAAGGGATAACCCATGGCAGATAAAGGCGTACTGTTCAGTGAGTTGTTTAAATTGGCGTCCATACTTCCCCCCCATTTTAAGCCAGTTCTCTGGTGCTACCTCAAAAAATTGGGCAATGTGTGGTGGCGCTATTAGAAAGTCATCTAGCATCTCACGTCTAAAACCTAAACCAACACGACCAAGTTTACTCGTTTGCATTTTTACCTCAAAAATAAGAGCAACCGAGGTTGCTCTATTTGTCATACTACTAGGCGATTAGTGAGAACCACATTTACCTTCTTTTTTAGCTTTTTTGTCGCCACCACATTTGCCTTCACCGCACTTACCTTCTTTTTTAGCTTTGTGCTCGCCGCCACATTTGCCTTCGCCGCACTTACCTTCTTTTTTACCTTTGTGCTCGCCGCCACATTTGCCTTCGCCGCACTTACCTTCTTTTTTGCCTTTGTGCTCGCCGCCACATTTGCCTTCGCCACACTTACCTTCTTTTTTGCCTTTGTGCTCGCCGCCACATTTGCCTTCGCCGCACTTACCTTCTTTTTTGCCTTTGTGCTCGCCGCCACATTTGCCTTCGCCGCACTTACCTTCTTTTTTACCTTTGTGCTCGCCACCACATTTACCTTCAGCTCCGTCTAACTGGTATCCAGCAGTCATAGCTTCGAATGCAAAAGGGTTTGCACTGGCTTCTGTCGCAGTTAATCCAGCTGTACCAATAACAACAGCGCCAAGCGTTAGAGCAATAGAATTCTTTTTGATTGTATTCATAACTGGTTCTCTTTTTAAAATAAATGATTCTTTGTACAAGACCTCACGTGAACTAAAAATATTTCATCAAAAAGCTAAAAAAAGCAAATTTACACTTAGCAATTGTTTGTTGCTCGTTTAAAATGGCCGCCCTTTGCACTAACTATTAAGCAGTATGAAACTTGTATTAGCCCCAATGGAAGGCGTTGTAGACTTTAAAATGCGCCAATTGCTCACTGACATTGGTGGCTTTGACCTATGTGTGACTGAATTTATTCGTGTTGTAGATTTAACTTTGCCAAGGCGAGTTTTCACTAGGTATTGCCCCGAGCTGCTTAATAAAGGAAAAACACGTTCAGGAACCCCCGTTAGAATTCAACTACTCGGTCAGGTGCCGCACGTGCTTGCCGCCAATGCGAGAAAAGCAGTGATGCTAGGCTCTCATGGGGTTGATTTAAATTTCGGCTGCCCCGCAAAAACCGTCAACAAAAGTAAAGGTGGTGCGGTTTTGCTAAAAGAACCTGAGCAAATTTATCAAATAATTAAAGCTGTGAGAGAAGCGGTGCCGCAAGAGCATGTTGTTAGCGCTAAAATTCGTTTAGGCTTTGATGATGATAGCAACAGTACTGAAATCGTGGATGCGGTACAAAGCGCTGGAGCGTCAAGTTTAGCCATACATGCTAGAACTAAACGAGATGGTTACAAACCCCCAGCCTATTGGGAAAAAATCCCTCCACTGCTCGCTCGCCTTCGTATTCCTGTCATCGCTAACGGAGAAATCTGGCAAGTTGAAGATGCCTTTGTATGCCAACAAAGAAGCGGTTGCCAAGATTTAATGATTGGTCGTGGTGCGCTTGCTATGCCGGACCTAGCCGCAAAAATAAAGGCAAAATTCCTTAACAATCATCACCAAGCGCTTAGCTGGGAAAATGTGATATACCATATTTTGCACTCTTCTATGCACCAAGACCCGAGCGTCAGTGAAAAGTATTTTTCAGCGCGTACTAAACAATGGTTAGGCTATCTAAAACGCCAATACCCACAAGCCCACCTTTTATTTGATGAAATAAAAACCCTCAAATATAAAGATGATGTGATTACTGTGCTTGAGAAATACGCAAAGTGTCCGAGTCTTGATTCAAATCATGATAACGATTTATAAAGCTGATGATAATAGAAGCTCACAGGAGAGCGACTATGAATTCAGAACAAACAAGAAACTTTCAAGACCGATTGGAGTGCGAACTACTTACAGTTAGGCAAGCACTATTAAACGAGTTGAAACAATCTAGCCAAAAATTTTCTGGCGAGCTTGCTGAGTTGTTAGAGCAAAGTTTGCCATCCGAGTGGTTGGATATCGCGGCAAAGCATATAAATCCCCAGCAATATCCTGATTTTCAGAGACTATTAAAGTTAGAAGCAGCGCTTTGCCAAATCGACATAGGTCAATTTGGCTACTGCTGTGACTGCGAAACACAGTTGGACATTAAAGACTTAACTGCCGACCCTACAATACAGCGATGCCACAATTGCAGCGAAAAAAGTCACCAAACTTAAATCTTTGGTAAAAAGGTTATTACGCTGGCGGGATGTAAGGCAACCCCTTCGATTAGCGAATATGCTTGTTGCTCTGTCAGCTTTAACCTTGATTGCAGCGTTACGGTAGCTTGCTTTAAAGACCAACCTTGATAATGAATACCCAAATCAACTTCCATCAGAGCAAGTAATAGTGCCTGCTCTTGCTTTGTTAAAGTAAACTGGCAATTAGCGACAGTGGCAGGTAAGTTTACGTAGTCATCTAACCAGTTAAGACCTGGCTTTAGCTCTTGGCAACGGGTTTTAATCATCCCAAGCGCATAATTTGAGTTTTCTTCTGTTAAGTGTTCTGCGTATTCTCGAGAATTAATGAACTTGTCAGCTAATTGGTGCTGCACTTGTGCAAGCAAATTACTAGGCGATACCGCCTCGGTGTAATAAAAATTTAGTTTGCTCTGATACCACTCCTTACCATTTGGCAACTGATAAAGACCAATACCACTTCTAGGCTTATATGTGTCTAAATATGATACTAACTCACTGCCCTTCGCTTGCTTTGCCAAATACTCATTTAACCGAGAGAGTTCGATGCGAGACAAATATATTTTGCTCTCTTTGGCTTCTTCTAGCTTAGCTATAACATTCAAAAGCCAATTATCTATGTCGTCATCATTTAAACCATGTAATAGCGCATTTTTTAAAACATTTACGCTCGCTGGCCACATGATATACCGCTCTGGATATCGTTCTTGAATTTTTAAGTAGTTAAGTTCGTCTAGCTGCCCTTTATCCAGCACTTGATCATCTAGCGTTTGATAAATCATGTGTCTTCTATCTAGGTAGTCATCCGTAAAAGGCAAAATAGTAAAAGGGCTATCTGCCTGTTTAGGCATAAGTGCTTGATTGATCTCTTGCATTGTCTGCTGCGCAGATTGATAGCTTATTGTCACTGGCGCAGACGCCTTATCGCACCCAACTAGGTACACCAGGGCTGCAATGCCAAATAAAAACTGACATATTTTTGAATGGTAAACTTGCATATTTTGAAAATACTATAGGTAATAAAAAAGCCCCTTTCGGGGCCTTTTTGTTAGATCTTAACGCCTTTGCGTTGAGCTTTGTCTTTAATAAACGTTGCCCAACCACGTGCAAATTTGCGTGTTCTTGGATCTTCTTGTGCTTTAACGATTGCTTGATACGCTTGCTTATATTTTTCCTGATATAAGTAAGCTTCAGCTAAATCAGTGTATGTATTACCTTCTTTATCTGTACCAAGTTCTAACGCCTTATTCAAACGTTCTACCGCAGCACTAAACTTTTGCCCCGTCAACAATAAACTACCAGCCTTTCTATAAAGCTCTGCATCGTTATCAAATTTAGCAGCTTCTTCATAGTATTTAGCCGCATCGACTAAATGCTTAGCTTGGTGGTAGTAACTCGCTGTTGCAGTCACATTTTGCTTAGTTCGTTCAACTTTTCCGTCCTTCAGTGCTTTTTCAAAAACAACTGCAGCTTTGTACGGAATGTCGTTCAACGAATAGTAGCTGCTCAGAATCTTATAGTGGTTCTCTTTCTCGAAATAGCCCTTACGGTATGCTATTTCCATTACAGTCAAACCTTCAGAATAATCTTCAGTTTGCATGTAGAAAGAGCCAAGTTGAGTCCACATTTTTGGTTCTTCCGGGAACAACTTCACTAATATTTCAGCAACTTTTACTGCGTCTTTGTACTTTTTAAGCTCAAAGAATGAACCAATTTTAAGCATATGGTATTGCTTGTTTGGTTCAGCATCTAACTTAATCGCTTTATCAGCAGGCTCAATAACTTTGCTGTATTGCTTAAGCTCGTAATAAGCTTGAGCGATTCGAGCGTATACTTTCGGATCTTCTTCACCTGTGAAGTCCATCCAATCGTTGTACGTTTTAATCGCTTCTTGGTACTTATTAGTTCCAATTAGCAAGTCACCAAGTAACTTATATAAGTCAGCTTGATCTTTAAAGTTAAGAGCGTCTGGAGCGATAGCTGAGCGAATATATTTTATCGCATCATCGTATCGCTCTTTTTGCGCGTACATATTACCTAAGTAACGGTTTACCGTCGCTTTATCAAAATCATTTGATGGGTCAAGCTCTTTCAACTCAGCAATTGCCTCGTCGATTTTATCTTCATTGTACAAGTCAAAAGCTTTAACCACTTTTTTACCTGTACGCTCACCCATGATTTTGGTTTTGGCTTTTTTACGTTCTTCAATCTTGGCATAGTCTGGAGCAGCTACTGCAGCCGTAGTGTATACAGTACCTGACAAAGACATAAGTAGCGCAAGAGCTGTTGCTTTATTCAAATGCTTCATTTCTTGCCTCCTTAACCGTCTTGATTGAGTTTAAAGTCTAACTGAACCGTAATACCAGGTTGTTTTTCAGGTTTCCCATCAACAATCTTAGGGCGATATTTCCACTTACGTAATGCTCTAATAGCTTCACGGTTGAAAATACGCTTTGGTTCAGCATCAATAACTTCTACATCTTCAACTTCGCCTAGCTCGTTGATAGTAAATGAAAGCTGTACCCAACCCTCTTTACCATCACGCGCTGCTTGAACCGGATATTTAGGTTCAATACGTACGATAGGTGTTGCATCACCGTCGCGGCCAAATTCACCAGGACCACTCAGACCACCAGATGTTCCACCCAGATCGATGCTTGGCATATTAAAGCCAATTGCACCTGCTGCAGGGTTTGCATTTTCAGGCTGAGGCGGCTGCGGCTTAGGCGGCTGCTTCGGTGGAGGTGGTGGCGGAGGCGGAACTCTCTTCCGCTCCTGCACCTCAGATTCAGGTGGATTCGTCATAATTTCGACCACTATCTGTTCTTTTTTCTCATCTGCCCTATCAGCTCCGCCAGAGATAAGATAAGACATAAAAAAGAACAAGCCGAAAGTAACTGCCCCACCTGCAATCAGTGAAAACAGAAAACGAATCATTACTTAGCTCCAGCTATTGAAATCTTCAGGCTATCGCTAGTTGCCTTGATTTGGTCCATTACTTTCACAACCACACCGTGTTTAGCACCTTTATCCGCTTGGATAATAACGGTCTCAGTTGGTTGTTCAGCAAGAATACTTTCAAGGTTTGCACTAACACGCTCTACATCAACTTGACGCTTATCCATCCATATCTCGCCATTCTCACGAATAGCGATGAAGACGTTTGCGTTCTTAGTTTGTTGAGCTTGAGCAGCCTTTGGCTTCTTAACTTCAATACCAGCCTCTTTCACAAAAGACGTGGTAACGATGAAGAAGATCAGCATGATGAATACGATGTCTAGCATCGGCGTCATATCTACTGCTGCATCTTCGTCTTCACGAAAACGTTGTTTACGTGCCATATTAATATCTCTCTCTAGTGATGTGGCAAGCTGTCAATCAACTGTTCTTTAGCCATTTTCGCTCTTGCTTCAAGGCGAGTGCTAAAGAATACACCTGACAGTGCCGCAACCATTCCTGCCATTGTTGGTACCGTCGCCATTGAGATGCCTGATGCCATCAAACGTGCATTACCAGTACCTTGCGTAGCCATGGTTTCGAACACCGAAATCATACCTGTTACTGTACCTAGTAAGCCGATTAATGGACACATTGCAACCAATGTTTTGATAATCAACATACGCTCATCTAATTTCTCAGACGCTTCAGAAATCCATGCATCGCGGATTCTGTGTGCGTACCAAGACGTTGTGTCTTGGCGGGCGTCCCACTTAGCTACGATATCCGCCTTCATTTTTGGATACTCAGCTAGTAGGAACCAATAGCGCTCAATCATTAAAAACCACATAATAAAGAGTGCTATCGCGACCACGTATAAAACTTGGCCGCCTGTGCCAACAAAATCCCTGATAGATTCCCAGGTCTCCATCAGGACTAGCATTAGGCTCTCTCCTTCTCCGCGTGTGCAGCAACAATACCTGCACTTTGCTCGTCAAGGATGTGTAAAACAGCTTTACTACGACCCGAAACGATTGCGTGTAATAGGATTAGTGGTAGAGCAGCAATAAGACCTAGAGCTGTTGTTACAAGCGCTAGAGAGATGTTACCTGCCATGATCTTCGGATCACCAGTACCAAATAGTGTGATTGATTCGAACGTTAGGATCATACCAACAACCGTACCTAATAGACCTAGTAGTGGCGCAATTGCAGCCAAGATCTTGATGATGTTAATACCCGCTTCAATACGTGGCGTTTCACGTAAAATAGCTTCATCAAGTTTAAGCTCTAGGTTCTCAACGTCTTGGTTCTTGTTGTCATGGTAAACTTTCAAGATACGACCAAGTGGGTTGTTTGTGTTAGGTGTATTGATGTTTTTAATTTGCGCCTTGATTTTCGCACCAACCATCATTAGGTCTAGGAAGCGAACAAGTGCAAGCAATGCACCTACTGCTAACAATGCAGTAATGATGTAACCAACTGTGTCACCTTGGTGCCAGCGCTCTTCAACAGTAGCACGCTGAGTGTTCAAACGTAAGATTGAACCACGCGTTGGGTCTACATAAAACTTAGTGTAAGTACCAGAAGATGTGCTAAGTAGAGAGTTAACAGTATCTAACACATAACCGTCTGGTTGCTTACCTAGTGGCGTGATTGCTTTGTTAGCTGCATCATAAAGAACATAGCCGTCTTTAGTCACTAAGTTAAAGTTACCAACACGAGTAACTTGTTTAACGTTAGTCTCACCGCTAAGTTCAGCAACTTGAGCTTCAAAAGTAGATACTTTTGCAGACTCAGTCATTTCAGTTTGGAATGCAATCCAAAGCTCTTCTAGTTCACGAGTAGTTGGTAGTTCTTTTGCAGCAGCAAGAGAACGTAATACTTCAGCGCGTCCTGGTTTTTCAGCAGATACTAATGATGCTTCGATTGAACCGATAGCTTCTGAAGCTGAACGACGTACAACACCGAACATCTCACCTAAAGTACCTGTAGCGTTAGCTAGTTCAACTTCTTTTTCAGCAAGTGTGATTTCGTTTTGCTTGAACTCTTTGCCCAAACGCTCACCACGTGCTTTTTCAGCAGCTAGTTCGCTCTTTGCTTTATTAAGCAAAGACTGCTGGTTTGCGCGAGAAGAAAGGAACTCTTGCTCACGTTGCTTGTTGATTTTTCCTTCAGAAATACGGTTTTGCTTTACTTCCTGTAGGATTTTATCAAGAGCTTCTGTATTTGCGTGTGCATTTAGCGCGGCACCTGCAGAAACAGATAGTGCAGCGGCTACTGCAAAGCCTTTAAATAGTTTCTTCATTTTCACTTACTCCGCGCCAAAGATTGGTAATGCAACTAGATCTGGGGCAGCCTGACCACGTGCGATACGGATCATATCTTTAACAGGCTTAAGGTATTCTTCACCTAGCTCATCCCACTGTTTAGCAGTATTGTTCCAAACCCATGCATGCTTTAAGTCAAAAGACTGAGCAACATAAGCTACGCGGCCAAGACGTGCAAAATCAACGTTGATGTTTTTACCATTGATTTCTAAAGAACCTTGAGACGCAGCCATAACTGAACTGTAATCAGTTTCAATTGTGTATGCTTCAAGTACTTGGCGGAATTTTTCTGAAGTAGTAACTTTAGAATTTGAAAGTAGTTCACGTAACTTCTCTACGCGACCCATACGTGTTTCAGTCTCAAACGGAACGTCCGCTTTGATGAATTGCTCAAGCGTATCGATCATGCGATACATCAAAGGCACAACGTCCTGTTTTGTCTTTTCAATTGTTCCGATCTGACGATCAAATGACTCAATGCCAGCTCTTTGGTCAGCGACCAAACGGGCAACGTGGTCGTTATAAACTTTTAGTAGTTCAGTTTCGTCAACAACACTGCGGTACTCGCCGATCATTTCTTGCGTTTGACCAAAAATGTTGTCGATTTTTTCTTGAGACTTTTTAGCAGCCTTTTGAGTTTGTTGACCTACTTTTTGTACGTCGTTCAAAGGATCTGCAATCACATTGCTGCTTGCAAATGCTGTTGCGCCTAAAAGCGCAGTAGCTACAAGACTCTTTCTGATTTTAACAGACATAGTTCCCAACCAATTAAGTAATGTTACTTTTATAATTTTATCACCCCTCTAGGGAGCAACCCTGATATCTTTTAACAGATATCAACTGTCCAATAATGCTAAATGCAAGTCGCTGTGTCAACTTCACTTGCAAAACAAATTTTCCAGTTCTAAAAAAATAAATTCGATATAAAACAAAAAATTAACATGGTTTTTTTTCAACTCCTCTTATAGCCTTTGATAATAAAGCAGTTAAATCACAATGTTTACATTTAATTACAACACAAGAGCGCAATGTAATAGTCTCTTTAATTTTGCAATTATGGGCCTTAACTACATGAATACAATAAAAATTTAAATTTATGATCGAAAAATAATTGCTATTTTTGCATCACTGAAAAAAAAACCTCCATCTGCCTATATTTCAACCACTTAATTTACTAGCTCAAAAATAGCTTGTTTAAGTGTAGTCAAAAATTGAGCAACGTGAATACCATCTAACAAAGCATGGTGCACTTCTATATTTAACGGCATCAACCCCGTGCTGTCTTGGTATTGACCAAATACAAACTTAGGGATACCAGAACAGTGGCTTGTATCAGTTGACGCATGGTTAAAACTGGTAAAGTTCAGCCAAGGTAATATTGATACATACACTTGTGCGATGTGTGTTTCTCGAAGTTCAAGCGCTTCGTTCAATAATGACTGGTCTAAGTAATGTGCTTTTTGTGAACAAGCATGCGCACAAAATTGCTCAAAGCTTCCTTTTACAGACAAAGGCGTAAAACGGAAGGTTTCATCTTCTTTTAAAAATACAGTGCTTAGCGTAACTTCATCCACCTCACAAGGCTGACCATCTTGAATGCGATAACGCATTGGCGCGTATTGATTTAGCGCTTGCAATAAACAATACAGGTAACACAAGGTAAATGAATACTGATTTGCCTTTGCAAACTGATAGAGTGAAGAAAAATCTAAATGTGTTGTTAGATTGAATTGCGGCTTGTCAAAACTTTTAAAAAAATGAAAGTGCTGTGCGCGTGGCCACGTGTTTAAGTCAATTCGTTTCATACGTATACAGAACAAAAAAGGGTATGCTAAGCATACCCTTTCAACTATCTAGTATCGAATAAAATCGTTAAAGACCTTGTTCGATAATTTCTTGGGCTAATTCATCTGCGATAATGTGAGTAGATTTTTGCTCACTTTCTGAACGCGCAAAAATCTCCGTTAAGGTGTCATAAATACCTTCAACGTGTTTTGTAGCAGCAGCTTCGTTGTAGCCTTCAGGTTTAGTTTCGTAATAAACGTTGATGATACCACCAGCATTGATCACGTAATCTGGCGCATAAAGCACCCCTTTTTCACGCAGAATTTCACCATGGCGAGACTCTGCAAGCTGGTTGTTTGCACAACCCGCTATGATGTTAGCCTTAATACGCGGGATGGTATTATCGTTAACAGTCGCGCCAAGTGCACAAGGTGCATAAACATCAACGTCTAAATCATAGATTTCATCAATACCAACGGCTGTTGCGCCAAACTCAGTAACCACTCTATCTACTGATGCTTGGTTGATATCAGTAACAAACAACTCAGCGCCTGCTTCGTGCAAATATTTACATAAACCGTAAGCAACTGCTCCTAAACCTTGAACAGCAACTTTGACGCCAGCTAAATCTTGGTGACCATGTTTATGTTGGTATGCTGCTTTGATACCTAAAAATGTGCCAAGTGCTGTAAATGGTGATGGGTTACCACTTTTACCTTCAAGACCTAACACATAGTTAGTCTCTTTGTTCATTATCATCACATCACCTGTCGTGATGTTTACATCTTCAGCTGAATAATAGCTGCCACCTAATCGCTCTAGATGCTTACCAAACGCCCTAAATAACGCTTCAGATTTAATTTCTTTAGCATCGCCAATTATCACAGATTTACCACCACCAAATGGTAAACGTGCAACCGCGTTTTTGTATGTCATGCCTTTAGATAGACGCAACACGTCATATACGGCATCTTCATCTTTGGCGTAGTTCCATAAACGGCAACCACCGACAGCTGGACCTAGCTTAGTATTGTGTACCGCAATGATTGCTTTTAAGCCTGATGCTTCATCTGCACAAAATACGACCTGTTCATGATTATCAAATTCAACTTGGTTAAATACAGCCACTTTAAGTTCTCCGAAATGTCTCACCCTATAGGTGTTGATAGCGCTGAAATTGGCAAAACTCTATCACTAACTTATCATCCATGCCAGAAAATGAGATGATCATCCTACTAAATACAATTAATTTAAATGAACAAACTAATAATAATCACAATAAGGAATATTTAACCCCCAAATGAGCGCCAAGCAGACTTATATAGTTAAGATATCTTAATTCTTCGCAAGGGATGTTTACGTAAACGTAAAGTTTAGTAGCGGTGTACAATTTTAGTTACAAAAAAAGCCACGTATTTATTAAACACGCGGCTTTTATGATTTGCTGAACAAACTTATTTGAGCTTGCTGTCTAGCTCTTCGATTTTAGCTTTCCAGATAGCAGGACCCTGTTCATGGGCATTTGCACCGGTGCTATCAACCGCCACGGTCACTGGCATATCTTCAACTTCAAACTCATAAATTGCTTCCATTCCCAAGTCTTCAAAGGCAACAACACGTGCTTTTTTAATTGCCTTGGCCACTAAATAAGCTGCACCGCCTACTGCCATCAGGTAGATTGATTTATTATTTTTGATTGACTCAACCGTTGCAGGACCACGTTCGGCCTTACCAATCATACCGACAATACCGGTATTCTCTAACATCATATCGGTAAACTTATCCATACGAGTTGCTGTAGTCGGACCAGCAGGACCAACCGCTTCGTTACCTACTGCATCTACCGGACCCACGTAGTAAATGAACTTATTCTCAAAGTCTACCCCTTCAGGTAAACCTTCACCTGAATTGATCATATCTTGTAGGCGTTTATGCGCAGCATCTCGACCAGTTAGAATTTTACCTGATAGAAGTACCGTTTCACCCATCTTCCAATCTTGAGTGTCTTCTTTGGTTAAGGTATCTAAATTTACACGGCGAGTATCTTCACCAACTTCCCACGTTACTTCAGGCCAATCTTCAAGTTTAGGTGCTTTAAGATCTGCAGGACCAGAGCCATCAAGCGTAAAGTGTACGTGGCGAGTTGCTGCACAGTTTGGGATCATAACTACAGGCTTTGACGCGGCATGTGTAGGCGCTGTTTTGATTTTAACATCAACCACAGTCGTTAAACCACCCAGTCCCTGTGCACCAATACCTAGCTTGTTTGCACGCTCAAAAATATCCAAACGTAGTTTTTCTTCTGCTGTTTCAGCTCCACGTTCAATCAGTTCGTGAATATCAACAGGGTCCATAAGTGATTCTTTCGCCAGTACCGCCGCTTTTTCTGCAGTACCACCAATACCTATTCCTAGCATGCCAGGTGGACACCAGCCAGCCCCCATAGTTGGCAGCGTTTTTTCTACCCACGCAGCCACATCGTCAGATGGATTTAGCATCACCATTTTAGTTTTGTTCTCAGAGCCGCCACCTTTAGCTGCAATCATCACTTCTACTTCCGCGCCTGGCACCATATCAATATGCACAACTGATGGGGTATTGTCTTTGGTATTTTTACGACTTCCCGCTGGGTCTGCAACAATAGATGCTCGCAGTGGGTTATCTGGATTAAGGTAAGCTCTACGCGTGCCTTCATCAACCATTTGCTGAACCGTAAGATCAGTCTTGTCCCATTTAACATCCATACCCACTTTCACAAAGCAAGTAACAATACCTGTATCTTGACAAAGTGGACGCTTGCCCTCGGCAGACATACGCGAGTTAATTAAAATTTGCGCTATCGCGTCTTTAGCCGCTTTGCTTTGTTCCTTGTGATACGCTTTTTCTAAAGCCTGAACAAAGTCTAATGGATGATAAAAAGAGATATATTGCAAAGCATCTTCGATACTTTCGATGAAGTCTTGCTGACGGATCATACTCATGACGGTTCCTTAGTTTGGTTATTTAACTCAAGGTCAATAACTGAATACATCTTAAAAATAGCAACCATTTTAAGCCTAGGGCTAAGTCACTATAGAAAAATAGATAAGTATGATAACCTCCCCGCCCGTTTCGGGCTAGTTTTCAGGTTCAAGTAAATGGAAAATGAACAAATTTACGTCAAAAAATTAGATATTTCCTTAGCTACAGAGGCAGTATTCGAACATTTTGCACACTTACCCAACGCGATTTTATTAGACTCATGCAACGCAGCTCACGTAAATAGTCGCTTCGATATTATCGCCATTGAGCCTACGCACCTTTTAACGGCTCAAAACGGCCAGATTTTTTTGGATGGAATTGAACAAGCATCTAGCTGCTTTAACATAATGAAAGCGCATTTAGCTTCATTATCGACTACTAAAGCGCCTTATGAGCTACCCTTCAATGGTGGTTGGCTTGGCTATTTCAGTTATGATTTAGGCCGCTATATAGAAAAGCTCCCAGAGCAAGCTCATAGAGATATCGAGCTGCCGGATATGCATATAGGGCTATATTTAGACGCACTCATTTACGATAACGTACATGCTCAGTGGTACTACGTTAGTCAGCCAAACGCACAACGCATAACGCGCTATCTAACACACTTGAGCGAAGACGCTATACCTCACACTCCATTTGTTTTAACTACAGATTGGTCGTCTAACATGACTCAAGACCAGTACACTGAAAAGTTTGAACAAATTCAAAAATATTTAAAAAGTGGCGATTGCTATCAGATAAATTTAGCACAACGCTTTAGCGCGCATTACCAAGGTTCGCCTTGGCATGCCTATAAAAAGTTACGCTCACAAAACAAAGCGCCTTTTTCGGCATTTATGAGTGTCCACCAAAGCGCTATCTTGTCTGTTTCACCTGAACGCTTTTTGTTAGTTGATAATGACAAAGTAGAGACAAAGCCTATTAAAGGCACCTTACCAAGAATGATCGACCCAGATGACGACAAGCGACAAGCTGAACGTTTGGCCAATAGTCCTAAAGACCGAGCCGAAAATGTGATGATTGTTGACCTGTTAAGGAATGATCTCGGTAAAGTAGCCAAGCCAGGCTCGGTGCAAGTGCCTAGTTTATTTGCCATAGAAAGCTTTCCTGCCGTTCATCATTTAGTAAGTACAGTCACAAGCGAACTGGCGCAAGATCAGTGTGCAGTAGATCAACTTCAAGCAGCCTTTCCTGGCGGCTCTATCACAGGCGCTCCCAAGATAAGAGCTATGGAAATAATTGAAGAACTTGAACCACACAGGCGTAGCGCATATTGCGGCTCTATTGGCTATGTGAGCGCCTGTGGTAGGATGGATACATCTATCACAATACGCACATTAGTGTGCAACAAAGAGACCATACATTGTTGGGCTGGTGGCGGTATTGTGGCAGACTCCAAAGTAGACTTGGAATATCAGGAAACCTATCATAAGGTTAATAAAATTCTACCTATATTAGCTAGTTAAGAGCACAACGTGACATTAGACGAGGTAATTACAAGATTTCATATCAGCGCGTTACAAACTGACGAGTCGCGCGTTATTGCCCGTCAATTAGTAAAATCAAGTGCCGTATTAATGCCTTTGATTGAACAAAATGGTCAAGCAGCTTTGCTATTTTGTAAGCGAGCTGCTTATCTTAAGCATCACCCTTCTCAGTTATGTTTTCCTGGCGGTAAAGCTGAACCTCAAGATACAAATTTAGTCATGACAGCGCTACGAGAAACACAGGAAGAGCTTGGGATCAGCGCAAAAAACATTACCCCATTAGGTACGTTAGGTATCCATGCTACTTTAACTGGCTTTACCATACTCCCCGTCGTTGCCAAATTAGCGCCTAATACCCAATGGCATACCGAAAGCTTGGAAGTTGAGAGTGCATTCACCATACCTATTGCACAATTGAGTAAAGAGTCAAACTGGTATACATATGAGCTGCAATTAGCAGGGAGCCACCGTCAACTGCCTGGTTTTATTACCCCACATGGATTACTTTGGGGCGCCACTGCTAGCTTAGTCAAAAACTTTATACAATTAATCAAAACGGCATAGCAATTTCGTAGCACAACGGGTTACAAGGTGCACTTTTAACGTTATGATGTGCCCCCGTTCAAAGGCAATGTTGAGTAAAGAATATGATTAGTGCATTTGATATGTTTAGTATCGGTATTGGCCCTTCGTCGTCTCATACCGTCGGTCCAATGCGCGCTTCAAGACTGTTTGTAAAAGACCTTCAAAATAAAGGTTTGCTAGCACAAACAACAGAAGTAAAAGTAGAGCTATTTGGCTCATTAGGACAAACAGGTATAGGTCACGGTTCAGGCAAAGCCGTGATATTGGGACTCGCGGGCTATGATCCTGAAACCATTGATGCTGATGCTGTACCTGATATTTTAGAAAAAATAGAACAACAACAAGTTATCTACCTTGATCAAAGTCACGAAGTGAAATTTCCAAAGCAAGGAGCGGTTGTATTTCACCGTCGTAAAACGCTACCAAAACACTCTAACGCCATGGAGATCATTGCGCTCAATGGCAAAGAAAAAGTACATAGCCAAGTCTATTACTCAATTGGTGGCGGTTTTATCGTGACTGACGAGCAGTTTGAACAAGAGAAGCAAGCGGCGCTTGATATCCGTGAACAAAACCCTGCGCCTTATCCGTTTGATAGTGCAGAACAGCTGCTTAACTTATGTAAAGACTCTGGCTTAAGTGTTTCTTCTCTAATGATGGCTAACGAAAAAACGCTCAAACCGGCCTCAGAAATTAAAGCTGAGCTTTTCAATATTTGGCAAGTTATGAAAGCATGCATCGAGCGTGGCATCCGTACTGAAGGCATTCTACCTGGAGGCTTAAAAGTAAAACGTCGTGCACCTAGCTTGTACTTAAAATTAAATGTTGAAAATAGTAATGACCCTCTTCGCGCTATGGACTGGGTGGATCTGTTTGCACTTGCGGTGAATGAAGAAAATGCCGCCGGTGGCCGCGTAGTTACCGCGCCAACAAACGGTGCTGCAGGTATCCTGCCAGCAGTATTAATGTACTACCACACCTTTATCAAAGAAGTAGACGAAGAAATAGCAACACGCTATCTGCTTACAGCAGCCGCAATTGGTATTTTGTATAAAAAGAATGCATCCATTTCTGGTGCTGAAGTTGGCTGTCAGGGCGAAGTGGGTGTTGCCTGCTCAATGGCTGCCGGTGCTCTCACCGAAATTATGGGCGGTAACGTAGTAAACGTCGAAAACGCGGCGGAAATCGGTATGGAGCATAATCTCGGCTTAACCTGTGATCCTGTTGGCGGACTCGTGCAAGTGCCATGTATTGAACGTAACGCCATGGGGGCTATAAAAGCTATCAACGCCTCGCGCCTTGCTATGCGCGGCACTGGTGAGCAAAAGGTATCTCTTGATAAAGTGATAAAAACCATGCTCGACACAGGTAATGATATGAAAACCAAATACAAAGAAACCGCACGAGGCGGATTGGCTGTAAATATCATCGAGTGTTAACTTCTATCAGCCCAAGTTTTAAAACTTGGGCTTTATAAGTTATTGCGGCTGTACAGAGCAATTATTACTGATATCAAATCTACATCAAGTTCTATGTATTAACTTTTCCAAATAATCATAATACAAGCCTGTAGACAACCATCAACTTAAACAAGTATAAATCCAAGTCGCTCGGTATTTTTGTCAATAATTTCGCATATATCAATACAACAGCCCCCCTAACTAAAGTAGCTCAATAACAAACTTATGCGCCTGCGAAAATCAAGGAAACTCAAAAAACAACAGACTTCATTTAATAGATTAGTGCTCTGTATTTCCCTAATACACTGTGAGCTCGTACTTCATATAAACTCATAATCATTAGGTAGGGTCAAAAGTCTAAATAGTGAATTAATTCCCTCAAAAGCCACTTTACTTCGTTACCTTTTGTTACACCCACCAGTCCTTTGTTACATTCTCCGATCTTTTGTTACTTTTATTTAGTTTAAGGTTTTTCTTTTATCCTTTAAATTAATACAGGTATTGTTTGGTAAAGAATAAAGACAGATTAATCAAATAATACAAAGCCAAAAAAACATTGGCATTTTCATGAATAGGCACCACCATAAAATATCAAGAAGATCATTCATCACGGATATTTATAAATAAAGCCTAAAAATCATTTAAATAAAATAAGGATTAATAATGAAATTAGTAAAGAAAGAACTAAAAAAATTAACTATAGACAAGCAAGCAATTGATGCTCTAACAAAGCAGATAGCTGGTGGTCAGCTTCCTATCTTACCTTCAACTACTTATAAAACTATAACAGACAATTGTTTAACACAGAACGGTTGCTAAATAGTAAGTTATAAACGCATTAAGTTCTATTACTGAATAAAAGAGGAACATAATGCACATAAGGTTGAGGATATCTACACCTCAACCTTATTAACATGAAAATCCGCTAAAAACATCATTAATCACTACAAAGAAAGCTTATCGGATAATATTTCCCAACAGTAGGACACACATTATTCCACTTAATTATATTTCACATACATAAAGTGTGGCAAAAATATAAATATAACAAACTCCTGTTTTGAAAATTTAAAACGCTACTTTTTAATTTGAACATTTCTAAACAAATACGCAGCAATACAACCACTAATAAAACCAAACAAATGACTTGAGACACTGGTTGTCGCATCAAATGAAAACAAGGTACCAAATAGATTAATTTGAAAGTAATGCGTGATAACCAGCAGCGCTGCCGCTAGCAAAAAGCTCAAAATATTGCGCCTAAACACAGCACTACCCATAATAAAACCAAAATAGCCCATCACTATACCTGAGGCACCAATATGATTTGCATAACTTGCAAAGAGCCAAACTAACGCCCCTGTGAGTAAGAAGATAAACGCTGTTGAGCGTTTAAAACATGGTAGTTGACTCGCCAAATACCCACTTATAAGTAAACCTAAGGTGTTACCAATCAAGTGCTGCCAATCACTGTGTAAAAACGGGTATGTGATGATACCTAAAAGATGCGACTTGCTTTGCGGAACCAAACCTAAAACATGGGAAGGTATTGGGATCACCAAACCTATGATATGTAGCAGCCACATTAGTGCTAACATGATCAGCACCCATCTAAAGTTACTGACTTTGGCAACATCTTTTATCATTTTTACTCTTCACTTTTAACACGCAAGTTTTTTGATATTAAGGCAAGGGCTGCTTCGGTAACAAGGATTCGATATCCTCTTTATGCTCTTGCTGTTGTACCTCTACTTTACCTTGAGAGGCAATGGTATTGTGCTCGATATGCTCGCTTGAACCATCAGACTTTGTGCGGGCAACCGCATTAAGTATATTGATTATTTGCTCATTGCTGACTTCTGCGCTTTGGGCGTGCACCTTTTGCTCATGTATTTTTCTCTCTTGTACATTAGTAAGTTGAGTTAACGCATCAGAAATAGTGTTCAACGCGCTCTCTGTTTCTTTACAGTCATTAGGCTGCTGTGCAATTGTTTCAACATGTACCACCAATGAGTTTATATCTTGGTTCGTCAGTGCATTGCCCAATTTACCCATACTTTGACTAAGTAAATGAATATAAAGCTTAATAGATTTCTTAAGGTCTCATTTTGTGCCTTCAGCGCTTTTCCATCCTTTGCTCTTTGTGCTTCGACGTCTCTTCCACTACACGACCAATATAACTTATCGCCTGCTGTTGGCTACTATGGCTGACAACTTGGGTGTTGTGTGAAATGGATGCCACTAATTGCTCAAACCCAGTTTGATAGGGTTTGCCAATGGCAGCGCAATAAATAGGCTCGCCACTAACATTGCTGACCCCATTAAATAAAATGTAATGCCATCGCCAAGCAAATAAGAAAATTACTTATGTATGTTAATACTAACCAACCATATAAGCATTATCACCAAAGACAATGATACTGTTATTGGTAAATCACCAAAGCCAAATTTAAATATTGAGCCTGATGAATTAGTATCTCCTTCTGTTACCTATGCTTCTAGTTCAACATCACCATCTAGCAAATCAATATCAGCAAAACCAAATAAAGTTATTAGCCAGAAAAACAGAACAATAATAAGCAGGACGCTAAGCACAACCGTGGGAAAGGTAAAAGCAGTATTGATATAGTCCATAATTTTATTCCTAGTTCCATCTCCCTCACTTGATTGGTGAGGGGCTACTCTTATTAAAAAATATTTATATTACTCGTGAAAGTTTGCAAAGATAATTGCCGTTGCGACAAAAGCAAATAGTTCACATAGGGACATAACATATCTGTCCCACAAAATTGCACAAACTGCATTCCTAAGTCAAGAAAAAGTACCTTTAACTTAAATGATATTTATGTAGGTTTCTTCCTCTGCTTACATCAAAACAGAGCGATAAATAAGCTATTAAACTGAAGACATAAAAAAACCGAGCCTAAGCTCGGTTTTTACTTAACTGCTCGAACAGTTAGATATACTCAATTTCGATTATTTCGTACTCAACTGTCCCATTCGGCGTTTGAATATTGGCGACATCATCTAACTCTTTACCAATTAAACCTCGTGCAATCGGTGAGTTAATTGAAATTAGATTGTTCTTAATGTCAGCTTCATCATCGCCTACAATGCGGTATCTCACTTCTTCGTCAGTTTCAACATTACAAATTGTCACTGTCGCGCCAAAGATCACTTTGCCGTTATTTTGCATTTTTGTAACGTCTATCACTTGAGAAGTAGAAAGCTTAGCTTCAATCTCTTGAATGCGGCCTTCACAAAAACCTTGCTGTTCGCGCGCTGCATGATATTCAGCGTTTTCTTTAAGGTCACCGTGTTCACGCGCTTCGGCGATATCGGCAACTATTTGGGGGCGAACAACCGATTTTAAATGGTTAAGTTCTTCACGAAGCAATTGCTCGCCTCGTACTGTCATCGGAATTGATTGCATAACTGTCTCACTTGATGCCAAGGCCGACTGGCCTTGGCGTTAGTCCTTAGTTCAATCGTTGGTGTAGCTCTTGTACAGAATTTACAGTGCTTCTGTCATCTGCCGCATGGGCAATACAGTTAGCAAATGCTGCATTAAGCGTAGTGGTATAGTTTGTCTTATGTTGCAATGCACCACGACGCAACACCTTCGAGTCTTCGATCGCTTGGCGACCTTCAGTGGTATTAACTATGTAGCTATACTCGCCATTTTTGATTCTATCAAGAATGTGAGGACGGCCTTCATATACCTTGTTTACGCGGCGTACTTCAATGCCTGCAGCTTCTAGCGCTTTGGCAGTACCATTTGTCGCATCCAACTCAAAACCAATCTCTCTCATGATTTTGGCCAGCTCGACAATGCGTGACTTATCACTGTTACGCACAGATAGTAGCGCGCGACCACCGCGTGGTAAAGCGTTACCCGCACCTAATTGAGCTTTTGCGAACGCTTCGGCGAAGTTTTCACCAACACCCATTACTTCGCCCGTTGAGCGCATTTCAGGACCACGAAGTGGATCAACACCTTGGAACTTAGCAAACGGTAATACCACTTCTTTTACGCTGTAATAAGGTGGAATAATTTCAGTGGTGATACCTTGGCTTGCCAATGATTGACCCGCCATACAACGTGCCGCTACTTTTGCCAAAGCAACCCCTGTCGCTTTTGATACAAATGGTACAGTACGTGCGGCACGTGGGTTTACTTCAATTAAGTAAACTTCACCATCTTTAACTGCGAATTGAGTATTCATTAAGCCTACTACACCAAGCTCAAGTGCCATATCTGTCACTTGCTTACGCATAACATCTTGGATCTCTGCAGACAAAGAGTGCGCTGGCAATGAACATGCTGAGTCACCTGAGTGAACACCTGCCTGCTCGATGTGCTCCATGATCCCACCGATAATCACTTGCTCACCATCACAAATAGCATCAACGTCTACTTCAATTGCGTCATCTAAGAAGCGATCTAGCAATACAGGCGCTTCGTTTGATGCTGATACAGCTTCGGTCATGTAACGACGTAAATCATCTTCGTCATAAACGATTTCCATCGCTCGACCACCCAATACATACGAAGGACGCACTACTAACGGGAAGCCAATTTCTTGCGACTTAGCAATTGCTTCTTCAAGAGAGGTCACTGTTGCGTTTTCAGGCTGAAGTAGGTTCAAACGCTCAACCATTTGCTGAAAACGCTCACGGTCTTCTGCACGGTCAATAGCATCAGGTGAAGTACCAATGATTGGCACGCCATTCGCTTCAAGTGCACGCGCAAGTTTCAGTGGCGTTTGACCACCGTATTGAACAATCACACCTTTTGGTTTTTCAACACGCACAATCTCTAATACGTCTTCAAGGGTAATTGGTTCGAAGAACAATCTATCTGACGTATCGTAGTCTGTTGATACTGTCTCTGGGTTACAGTTAACCATGATGGTTTCATAACCATCTTCGCGCATGGCTAGCGCGGCGTGTACACAGCAGTAATCGAACTCAATACCTTGACCGATGCGGTTCGGGCCGCCACCGATCACCATGATTTTGTCTTTGTCTGACGGATTCGCTTCACACTCTTCATCATACGTTGAGTACATGTAAGCTGTGTCTGAGCTAAACTCAGCTGCACAAGTATCAACACGTTTGTAAACTGGTACGATGTTTAACTGATGACGCTTTTTACGAATTTCTTTTTCTGACACACCGGCAATTTCAGCGATACGTGCGTCGGCAAAACCTTTACGTTTCAAGCGGCGCAAGAAATCTTTGTTAAGACCCGCAAGGCCCACTTCTGCAATGGTTGCTTCATCTTTGATGATATCTTCGATTTGAACTAAATACCAAGGGTCAATCTTAGTCAGTTCAAACACGTCGTCTACACTCATGCCGTGACGCATAGCATCAGCAACATACCAAATGCGCTCTGCGCCTGGCTCTCGAAGCTCGCGAATAATGGTTTCTCTTGCCTTTGGGTCGTCAAGTGCAACAATTGGGTTGAAACCCGTTGCACCCACTTCTAATCCACGAAGTGCTTTATGGAGTGACTCTTGCTGGTTACGGCCAATCGCCATTACCTCACCCACTGACTTCATTTGTGTCGTCAAACGGTCGTTTGCACCAGCAAACTTTTCAAAGTTAAAACGTGGGATTTTAGTCACGACATAGTCAATTGACGGTTCAAATGATGCAGGTGTGGCACCACCTGTAATGTCGTTTTGTAGCTCATCAAGCGTGTAACCTACCGCAAGCTTTGCCGCAATTTTTGCAATTGGGAAACCAGTCGCTTTAGATGCAAGCGCAGATGAGCGAGAAACACGTGGATTCATCTCGATGATAACCATACGGCCATCCACCGGGTTCACACCAAACTGTACGTTTGAACCACCTGTTTCAACACCAATCTCACGTAAAACAGCCATCGAGGCATTACGCATGATTTGGTATTCTTTGTCTGTCAGTGTCTGTGCTGGAGCAACCGTGATAGAGTCACCAGTATGCACACCCATTGGGTCAAAGTTTTCGATTGAACATACGATGATGCAGTTGTCGTTTTTGTCACGAACCACTTCCATCTCATACTCTTTCCAGCCAATTAAGCTTTCATCAATCAAAAGCTCGCTGGTTGGCGATAGGTCTAAACCACGGGTACAAATTTCATCAAATTCTTCTTGGTTATACGCTACACCACCACCTGTACCACCCATAGTAAATGATGGGCGAATGATACATGGGAAACCAATGCGCGAAAGCACATCATGCGCTTCTTCCATGGTGTGCGCGATTTCAGCACGCGGACACTCAAGACCAATATTTTTCATTGCCGCATCAAAGCGTTCACGGTTTTCCGCTTTGTCAATTGCGTCAGCCGTTGCACCAATTAGCTCAACACCATGCTTTGCAAGCACGCCGTGCTTGTCAAGGTCAAGTGCACAGTTCAATGCCGTTTGACCACCCATCGTAGGCAATACTGCATCTGGTTTTTCTTTTTCAATGATTTTTTCAACAACTTCCCAGTGAATTGGCTCGATGTATGTTGCATCAGCCATTTCGGGGTCTGTCATAATAGTTGCTGGGTTTGAGTTAACAAGAATAACTCGGTAACCTTCTTCTCTTAGCGCTTTACAAGCTTGTGCGCCTGAGTAGTCGAATTCACACGCCTGACCGATCACAATCGGTCCCGCGCCTAAGATAAGAATGCTTTGAATATCAGTACGTTTTGGCATTATAACTCCACTCTCAATTAGGCTTTACGCGATTGCATTAGGTCAATGAAATGGTCAAACAGTGGTGCCGCATCGTGCGGACCAGGGCTTGCTTCTGGGTGACCTTGAAAACTAAATGCAGGCTTATCGGTACGGTGAATACCTTGCAATGTGCCGTCAAATAATGACTTATGCGTCGCACGTAGGTTAGCAGGTAGGCTATCTTCATCAGCCGCAAAACCATGGTTTTGTGCTGTGATCATCACTACATTACGGTCTAAGTCTTTAACCGGGTGGTTGCCACCGTGATGACCAAATTTCATTTTCACAGTTTTAGCGCCTGATGCTAAAGCGAGAAGCTGATGACCTAAACAAATACCAAAAATTGGCGTATCTGTTTCTAAGAATGATTTAATCGCTTCAATTGCATAAGTACAAGGCTCTGGGTCGCCGGGACCATTTGACAGGAAAATACCGTCAGGATTTAGTGCCAACACGTCTGCAGCGGAGGTTTCTGCAGGCACTACGGTCAATTTACAGCCACGGTCTACGAGCATACGTAAGATGTTTTTCTTCACACCAAAGTCGTAGGCAACCACGTGGAATTTTTCTTCTTCTGCCGTTAAGGTTTTGTAACCTTCTCCAAGTGTCCAACTTGATTCTTTGAATGTATACAGCTCTTTAGTACACACCACTTTGGCTAAATCCATGCCTTTTAAGCCCGGGAACGCTTTCGCAGCTTCTAAAGCTTGTTGCTCATTTAGTGAGTCACCCGCGATAATACAACCGTTTTGCGCCCCTTTATCACGTAAAATACGCGTCAGTTTGCGTGTATCAATGTCGGCAATACCCAAGATATTGCGCTCTTTAAGGTAATCACTTAATGATTGCTCGTTGCGGAAATTACTGGCAAGTAAAGGTAAGTCACGGATCACTAGGCCTTTAGCCCAGATCTGGTCCGCTTCTTCGTCTTCACTGTTAGTGCCGGTATTACCGATGTGCGGGTAAGTCAAAGTTACGATCTGTTCCGCGTATGATGGGTCTGTCAAAATTTCTTGATAACCAGTCATAGACGTATTAAATACTACTTCACCGACTGACATACCGTCAGCACCGATAGCAGTACCGCGAAACACCGTGCCGTCTTCTAGGACTAACAGAGCGGATTTAGTCAAGTTAACCTCCTAATGGTAAAAAACGGGAGCAAGCTTTACGCTTTTCATCCCGTTCACAAAGCGCTTGGTAACACGCAGTTATTAATTTTTGGCAAATTCGTTATAGTCTACAGTAATTTGTTAGATTCGTCTAACCCAACAAGAAAAAACATGAAAAATACTGCCTTTTATTAGAATTTCATACCAAACCGCCAAAAAAACAAGTTAACTACTTCAATCCAAGCACATCTCGCATGTCATAAAGTCCATTTGGTTTATTTCTCAACCACTTCGCAGCCCTTACAGCTCCAGAGGCAAAGGTCAGACGAGATGTTGCTTTGTGGGTTAATTCGAGCCTTTCACCCATTGTCGCGAAATAAGCCGTGTGTTCACCTACTATATCGCCTGCTCTTAGCACTGAATAACCGATTTCGTTTTGAGATTTAGCCTGCTCAACCGGTGTTCTGTCATATCTTGCCACATCGTCATGCTCCCAACCTTTAGCTTCTGCAATCGCCTCACCAATCGCCAGAGCAGTCCCCGATGGTGCATCTATTTTATTTCGATGATGTGCCTCAAAAATTTCAATATCCATTTCATCTGCAAGTTTAGTAGCGGCGGTCTGTACAAGGTCTAATAACAAAGTAACGCCAACACTAAAATTGCGAGCAAATACGATAGGAATATGCTGCGCCGCTTGTTGTATTACTTCCATATCATCGGTTGTAAGCCCCGTAGTACCAATTACCATAGGCAAGTTTTGCGAAACTGCAAGCTGCAAGTGACGCTTCATTCCCTCAGGCAAAGTAAAGTCAATGAGGACATTTGCACCACTTGCTACTACATCCTCTTCGTTACTGAAACATAACTTTTTTGGGGCACAGGGTTGCTTGTTAACGACTAAAGTAGATAACAGTGGGGAACTGGAACGCACAGCAGCAGCTGCTATTTGCGTTTCATTTACTTGCATACAAGCTTCTACCAACGCCAAGCCCATACGGCCATTAGCACCAAAAATTCCAATTTTATCCATGTCTTAACTCTATTTGAAAGGTTAGCTTATTGTTCTTAGCTATAGAGTTTATCAATTCTCTATGCCATAGTCAGTGAAACAATAATAATAACAGAACGCCATGGACTTTGGACGTCTAAATGTATAAACTTCTCGATTCGCCGATTTTACTTATTGCGGGCGTTTGAAGTTTAAATACAGCTAATAATGGATCTCATGGCTGTGGTACATATTTTTGGGGAGCACAATGCAGCCAAACACTCTACATGCGAAGTTATCGCTTCTACCTCTATTGACTTTTGTCGGACTGTTTTTAGGAGCAGGCCTTTACCTACAATCTCAAGGTGTTGATTACGCGTTTTATCAACTACCTGCACCTGTGGCTATTTTGCCAGCAATTGTAATCGCTTTTTTGATAAACAAAGCCAGCATCAATCAAAGTGTTGAAACTTTTATCAAAGGCGCAGGCCACAGTAATATCATAACCATGTGCTTAATTTACCTGCTAGCCGGTGCATTTTCTGCGGTAGCAGGTGCAACCGGTGGCGTAGATGCAGTTGTAAATGCAGGTCTGTCACTTATTCCAGCCTCGTTTTTATTGCCTGGCCTGTTTCTTATTTCGGCTGTCGTGTCCACTGCTATGGGCACATCAATGGGCACCATCGGTGCCATTGGTCCTATTGCCTATGCCGTTTCAATAAAGACAGGTATCGATCCTGCCTTGATGGCCGGTACGATTGTCTCGGGCGCTATGTTTGGTGACAACTTGTCTATTATTTCAGACACCACGATTGCTGCCACTCGTACGCAAGGGTGTGAAATGAAAGATAAGTTTAGAGAGAATTTAAAAATTGCCCTACCTGCGGCAGTACTAACTGTTTTGCTACTTGTTTTTCTAACACCAGAGCCTCAGGCAGTTGAGGCCAAGCCTTTTGATTGGTTGCTAGTATTACCATACATCTTTATTTTGGTACTTGCTGTTGCGGGGTTAAACGTATTCGTTGTGCTATTCAGTGGTATTGTATTTGCTGCAGCTATGGGCTTTACGGGTAATTATGAAGTCGGTAATTTTGCTAAAGACGTTTATAAAGGCTTTAGCGACATGCAGGAAATCTTTTTGCTGTCGATGTTTATCGGAGGCTTGTCAGAATTTATTCGCGTAAATGGCGGTTTAGATTACTTAGCCACAAAGATTCAAAAGCTCACTGCTGTTATTGCTAAGTGGCATCGCAAAGTTGCCGATCAACTGGGTATTGCCGCTTTGGTATTGACCAGTAATTTATGTATCGCCAACAATACTGTGAGTATTATCGTCGCAGGTCCAGTGGCGAAAAAGCTTGCAGATGATGGTGGGATCTCAGGTAAGCGCTCAGCAAGCTTACTCGACATTTTTGCCTGTGTAATGCAAGGCTCGTTACCTTACGGTGCACAAGCTCTGTTACTTGGAGCGACGTTTAAGATAAGCCCTTGGGATGTATCGACCTCGTCATTTTATTGCTTTATTTTGGCATTTACAGCCGTTACAGTGATTTGTCTAAGACGCGATAAAGCGTAACAGTTAAACAACACAATGCGCCCCAATGGGCGCATTTTTGTCCTCCCCCATAATTAGGGCCTAATCTTGCGTACATAGCAGCTGCCCTTGAAAGCTTCATATTTAGAATAAAAATACTAAATAAAATCAAAGCTATAAAAAACCAAACCGAGCTCATATTCTAATTTAGATACTAACTATTATTACCTTGCCTATGCCATAACGTTCCCACTATAGTACCTGTCAGTTACCAACGACAACAAAGTAAGGACAACATTTTGAAAAGAACTGTAGCTCGTATTGCGTCTATTGTTTCGCTCTCGGTATTCTCAACAAATACCTTAGCGTCTGATAGCGACCCATTTTTGTGGCTAGAAGAAATTGAAGGCACGAAAGCTTTAGAATGGGTAAAAAAACAAAATAACGCGTCATTAAAATATCTAAAACATAACAGCGCATATCAGAATATATACCAAAATACACTTAGTATATTGCATGATAAAACACGCATTCCTTACGCAAGTGAACGTGCGGGTTATTACTACAACTTTTGGCAAAGTGAAAATAACACCCGCGGCTTATATCGACGCACCACCCTTGAAGAATATAAAAAAGCAGACCCAAAATGGGAAACCGTGTTGGACATAGATGCGCTTGCTCAAGCTGAAAATGAAAACTGGGTTTATAAAGGCATACAATGTCATTACCCTAAATATCAACGCTGTTTAGTCTCTTTATCTCGCGGCGGTGCAGATGCCGTTGTTGTGCGTGAGTTTAATATCACCACTAAGTCATTTGTGAAAGATGGATTTAATCTGCCCGAAGCAAAAAGTTCGGTATCTTGGCGCGATGACAACAGTATTTTTGTGAGCACAGATTTTGGCGAAGGCACCTTAACTAACTCAGGTTACCCAAGATTGGTAAAAATTTGGCAACGCAGTAAACCACTAGAGACAGCAAAAACAATCTATAGCGCTGACAAGAACTCTGTGCAAACAGGCGGCTTTGTTGTTTATGACAATGGTATCCAATACCAGATTATTTACGACTCAACCAGTATGTACACCCGTGATATGTACTTGCTCAACAATAATAAGCGAGTCAAAATTGATGTACCTAATGATGCCAGTATCGTTGGTTTAAACAACGGCAAGCTCTTCATTGAGCTAAAATCTGCATGGGGAAAGTTTGCTCAAGCAGAGGTCATTTACGCCGACATCACTGATGTAGGCAAAGCACACATCTCATTTAAAAGCTTTATTAAACCAACGGATACACGCTCTGTCGAGGGTCTCAGCTTTACCAAATCTGCAATTTTGGTCACAGTCCTTGACGATGTTAAAAATAAGGTATACCGCTACTTGCCTAAAGCAAATGGACAATGGCAAATTGACCAAGTTCAATTGCCTGAAACAGGGTCAATGTATGTATTAAATACAGATCCTGAGCGTGATGATTTTTTTATCAACTATAGTGATTTTTTATCGCCTTCAAGCTTATACCTAGTTAATGGTACATCATTAGAGTTTACAAAGTTGAAGGGCAATAAATCATACTTCGATGCCGACAAATATATGGCTAAGCAAAAATTTGCAACGTCTAAAGACGGTACTCAAGTCCCGTATTTTATTGTTCATAAAAAAGACCTAAAGCTAAACGCTAAAAATCCGACTTTACTTTATGCCTATGGCGGTTTTGAAGTCTCAATGCTTCCTTATTATTCAGCAACACTTGGTAAAAACTGGCTTGAAAAAGGCGGCGTATACGTGTTGGCAAATATTCGTGGCGGCGGTGAATATGGCCCTCGCTGGCATCAGGCGGCCATTAAAAACAATCGTCATAAAGCTTTTGAAGATTTTGAGGCCGTTGCAGAGCAACTTATTAAAGATAAGGTCACTCAGCCTAAGCACCTTGGTATTAAAGGCGGTAGCAACGGTGGTTTGCTAGTAGGTACTGCATTTACCCGCAGACCAGATCTTTATAACGCTGCAATTTGCCAAGTGCCGCTGTTGGATATGCAGCGTTTTAATAAGCTACTGGCAGGTGCCAGCTGGGTGGGCGAATATGGTAACCCCGACAATGCCGACGACTGGCAATATATCAAAACGTACTCTCCTTATCACAATCTAAGTAAAAGTCAGCAATACCCGAAAGTATTTTTTACAACATCTACGCGTGATGACCGTGTTCATCCAGGCCATGCTCGTAAAATGGTGGCAAAAATGCAAGATATGGGCTTCGATGTACTTTATTTTGAGAATATGGAAGGGGGCCATGCTGGTGCAGCCAACAAAGAACAATATGCAATGGTCAGTAGTTTAGAATATGTATATTTAATGGATCGATTACAATAAATTTTTCTCTGGGCTGCGTTGCAGCCCTTTCTCCCATTTCAATTGCCAGTGTCTTACCCCAAACTTTATTGTCTATGCACCTGAACTACAAACCGCGCATTGATTAATTTTTAACCATAAGCTTCGTACCTTAATCTTTGGCTATAATTCATACCATATCTGCGCTTAAGGACACAGTAATGATGTATAAACTCATTGCCGTACTTATCACTGTTTTACTCTTTACCCTTCCATATATCGCTCATGCTGCACATTGGAGTAAGACACAGCTGCATATCAATCGTGGGGTATTTGATCACCCCTTCACCAAGCAAAAGGCCATGACCGATATTATTTCTTTGCAACACGCTTCAATCAATAACTATGGTGATGTGTTCTTCTTTATTGATTACTTAGACGATGATTATGCTGATAGCTTCAATGACAAAGATTTTTATAGTGAGGGTTATGCAACCTTCAGTGGCAACGCCTTATTCGATTGGCAATACCACCTCTGGCGACTAAAAGATATCGGCTTTGTGATCGGTTATAACGCTGCAGGTGATGCAAAAACGCTCAAATACCTACCTGGGATAAAGCTCAGCTGGGATATACCAGGGTTTGACTTTTTAACCACCACAGCAACCGCATACTTTGACGATAGCGCGGGCATCGCCCAAGGTGGGGCACCACACACTAACAACACATTTATGCTAGACCTTGCTTGGGGTTACCCCTACTCGCTTGGCAATCAAAAGTTTTACTTTACCGGACATGCAGAGTACATCGGCTCAAGACGTAATGAAATTGGCAAATATGTAAATGACTGGATATTAGCTCAGATGGCGTTCCAGTGGGATTTAGGGCATGCAATTGCACGTACAAGCGATACGCTTATGCTCGGAATCGAGTGGCAAGTGTGGCGAAACAAAATGGGTACATCACATAATGAATCTGCTACCCAACTGCACATTGTGTGGACGTTTTAACACTGTAAAGCAACGCATAATAGTTGAAGAACGGTGAGATTATGTAATTTGTCGTAATTTGAACTTAGCGCATTTTAGGCTCTAATTAATGTCGCGCAGGTTATATCCCGCGCGCATTCATTAAAACCCTATTTACCGTCTAAGGAGTGAGACTATGTCACACGTCATGTCGAAGCTGAATCAACCAGCCGCAGGAGTTGATACGTTAAAAGATTACCGTGAAGCACAAATGAGCGAGTCAAGATGGATAGATGTAACCCATGGAGTAAAAGAGAACAACTTCGTTGATAACTTCACATTCTTAAATAATGCAGTTCTGTCTCGCTATGCTGGCGATGAACAATTAATGGCCACAACGGGTATCTTTGGCCCAATTACTCCTGGCACATTGGTACACCTTAACCCATTCGCACAAAAAGTAGACCCAAAAAACCTAGTCGTACAAAGTAATCGGGCACCTGACGGCAAAAAAAAGGATCTCGTTACAGAACTTAATGAGCTGCATGATAAAAACACTAACAACACTCCTTGTAGCGCTCACGCGTTGTGTGTGCAAGGGTTTTGGGTCGCAGATACGGATGGCGCGCGCATTCCATGTTTAGATGGCGCTTCTAACCTATTTGGCGGTACAGGCCAGCTCATTATCTCATTAATAGGTGATGGAAAAGGCGATGAAGCGCAGTGTGATGTTCAGCAGCTTAATTTTCCACTTCTTCATTTTGGCCCTAGTAAAGAATCGCAAGATATTTATAAAAATACACTGGCTTATTATGGCGCAAAGCTGTTAGCCCCTAACGAAGAGTTTGAACTTGGCTTTACGCAAGACCTTTGGGGAATTCAGTACGACCAAAAGTTGCCACAGTATGTAACTGACTATCAGTTTGCTGCTCAAAAAGGGGGCGGCTTGTTTGTAGAGCACCACCCATTCCCCCACATTTGGCTTCCTGCTCAAGGTATAGACCCAGTGTTCAACCGAAAAACAGTATCTAGAATATTACTTGGGCGAAGGCTGGATATAACACAAGAAGATGGATATTACCGTACGGTACAAAAGCAACACTATCACTTTACTATGTTTGAAATACCTTTGGATGGCAGTGCGCTGGCAATACGCCCGCAGTGTATTCACAATGACAGCTTCACTGACGGCGCACAAACTGTATTTTTAGCAAATACGCCAGCAAATACAGTGGCATTACGACATAGCGCACCTATCCAAGATATGCGTGCAGGAGATATCCCATTTAATAAGTAACCTCAATAGGCTATTCCCAGTCTAGGAATAGCCTATTAGCTAAATTATCTTTAAAATTTACAACTTAACTTTTGTCCTTCTATAGGCGAACAGATAAAGTTATCGCCATTACTTTTTTGCTCTGTATAGAGTTGTGCAAACAGGTTGCTGAGGTATGTTCGAATAGCGTTCACTGAACCTCGCGTCTGAAGTGAACGGGCATCTTTGCCAATGGCATCCAAATATTCAAATAATGCTTCTTTGTTCTCTGGGATTACTAGCCCTTTCGCATCTTTTAGGACGGAATTATTCAGTTGCATGTTTAATGTTTTGTCATCTAGCGTCAGTGTGAGAGACAAATCCATCTCAGCAGTTGTGCCATCACTAAACAAGTAAGTTACAATACGTTTTTCAGAAAGTAGAATTGTAGGCATCCTCCCTTCATTAGCTTCAATGTACGCCAAAAACTGAGACTGCATTTTTGCTAATTCGGCAGAAAACCTCTTTTGATGTCCGCTTGACAGCCAAGACTCTGCAACACTTTTAGACATAGCAGCAATCTCAAATGCGGAGGTAAAAGTAGTATCGAATTTAAATTGACCTGTCAAAGTATCAGTCGAAAGGAACAAATTCCCATTAGAAGGTTTACCTTCAATAGCGTAGCTAAGGTCAATACCGTCTCTCAATACAATGCTCATTTTTGTGTTCTTGTTTATCAAATCAGATATTTTTCTTTGTGATGCTTTTAATTCTAAACTCAGCTCAGAGTTAACATCATGGATACCAGTTAAAGTAACCAAAGTTTCTCGCGGTTTAATTTGAGTGACTAGATATTCATCGACGATAAAATCCCCTGAAGGCGTTCCCTGTGCAACATAAATTTTTTGGCCTAGAGTATGAGCAGCACCCATAGCTGCGTGCCGCCTTTGCATTTCAGAACAATTGTGACAAGGCACTATCAACTCAAGCTCCTCACTCGTCACAGTTAACGCTTTAAAAATGCTCACTACCATAAGTAATAATAAGCCAGCGCATAAAATTTTAAGTGCAGGTTTCATAAAACATCCTTTTTAGTATCTGCTCAACAAACAAGTTTAAAAAGATACTAACCCATTTTATTATGGAAAAATATAAGGATGAATATGCATAGCTTAGGGAGATTACATTGCGAAATATAAATATTTAAGTAGTCATAATGACCAAAATGAGAACAAATTGAGGAACTATTGAAAGAGGAGCTAAAGGAGTTTAAAAATGGTGCCCGGGGCCGGACTTGAACCGGCACGCTGTTACCAGCGAGGGATTTTAAATCCCTTGTGTCTACCAATTCCACCACCCGGGCTTCGGGTTGCTTGCGCATGTGGAGTGTGTGATAAATGGAGGCGGAACCCGGAGTCGAACCGAGGTAGACGGATTTGCAATCCGCTGCATAGCCACTCTGCCATTCCGCCTTATTATCTAAAGTTTGGAGCGAGTAACGAGGTTCGAACTCGTGACCTCGACCTTGGCAAGGTCGCGCTCTACCAGCTGAGCTATACTCGCATCACTGTGCGGTTTAATCAATTGAGTTTAAAGTTCTTCAAACTTCAATTGAGCTGTGCTCGCAAACTTTAAGAATAAGGTGACCTGATATTTGATTGGAGCGAGTAACGAGGTTCGAACTCGTGACCTCGACCTTGGCAAGGTCGCGCTCTACCAGCTGAGCTATACTCGCATCACTTATGCTTTTAACTTAGGAGAAACTAGTTAAACACTTGGTCGCGCCTTTCTAATTCCAGCTGAGTTATACTCGCAATCAAATGGTGCCCGGGGCCGGACTTGAACCGGCACGCTGTTACCAGCGAGGGATTTTAAATCCCTTGTGTCTACCAATTCCACCACCCGGGCATCGGGTCTACAAAAGCATTAGATTGGAGCGAGTAACGAGGTTCGAACTCGTGACCTCGACCTTGGCAAGGTCGCGCTCTACCAGCTGAGCTATACTCGCATCAGTTTCTTCTTTCGAAAAAGACACTAGTCTCTAATCTAAATGGTGCCCGGGGCCGGACTTGAACCGGCACGCTGTTACCAGCGAGGGATTTTAAATCCCTTGTGTCTACCAATTCCACCACCCGGGCATCGGGCTGCTTTCGCATGTGGAGTGTTGAGAAATGGAGGCGGAACCCGGAGTCGAACCGAGGTAGACGGATTTGCAATCCGCTGCATGGCCACTCTGCCATTCCGCCGACTTAGTTAAATATTGGAGCGAGTAACGAGGTTCGAACTCGTGACCTCGACCTTGGCAAGGTCGCGCTCTACCAGCTGAGCTATACTCGCATCACTTGTGCATTTTAACCTAGTTGAAACTTTCAAAACACGAGGTCGCGTCCTTCTAATTTCAGCTGAGTTATACTCGCAATCTTTAACTTCAAAGGCGTACTGCCCTCTCAACACGGACGCATTCTACAGAAGTTACAAAACGCGTCAACATAAAAAATGAATGTTTTGAATCGTTTGTTCAAAAATTATCTAAACTGCCGTGATTATAAACACTTTCAGTTAAGATTTAGTCAATTGTGATTTTGCTGCATAGAAATAAGCAAGCATTGAGGTCACTGTAAGTAACGTTGCAATGGCTAATAATGCATAACTGATATTAATCATCCACGGCGCATATTGCCAAATCAAGCCTATGATGGCTAACATTTGTGCTGCGGTTTTGAATTTACCCAGTGACGAAACAGCCACGTCATCGCGCTTACCGAGTTCAGCCATCCACTCTCGTAAGGCTGAGATCACAATTTCACGACTGATAATGATAATTGCTGCCACTGTCACGAAATGGTTCTGGTAGTATGTTGCTAGCATTACCAATGCGACACTGACCATGACTTTGTCTGCAACGGGGTCTAAAAAGGCACCAAAAGGTGTTGATTGTTCAAGCTTGCGAGCCAGATATCCATCGAGAATATCAGTTACCGAAGCCAACCAAAAAATGAACGCAGCAGCAAAAAACGCCCACGAATAAGGCAAATAAAATAACACTGCGAATACAGGAATGAGTAACAACCTAAATGTTGTAAGCGCGTTTGGAATATTCCACATAACTACTTAGTGAGGTCTTTTTCTTTATGTTCGCATGAATGCTTAAGCTTTGTCATGCAAATGGTTAAATATCTTTTCAGCCGTTTTTGGGCTGATCCCTGGAACTTGTTTTAGTTGGTGGATATTTGCAGATTTTACTCCCTGCATTCCCCCCAGATACTTCAACAGTGCTTGACGACGTTTATGTCCGACGCCTTCAATCTCTTCTAAAACAGATTGATTGCGCTGTTTTTGCCTTTTATTTCTATGCCCTGCTATCGCAAAGCGGTGTGATTCATCGCGAATATGCTGAATGAGATGTAATGCCGGAGAGTCACTATCTAAATTAACTGTCCTTCTTCCACCATCAATAAGCAACGTTTCTAATCCGGGTTTTCGGCTAGTGCCTTTCGCAACGCCCACAAGTAATGGTAACTTATCTAGAGGCCAATCAGCAAAAAAAGCTTCAGCCCTTCCCAACTGACCTTTACCACCATCAATAAAAATGACGTCAGGCACCTTCGCTTCATCTTGCAACTTGCTATAGCGTTTATACAGCGCAAAATCCATCGCGGCATAATCATCTCCAGGTGTAATACCAGTTACATTATAGCGACGATATTCTTTGTTATTAGGGCCTTGAGCATCAAATACCACGCAAGATGCCACTGTGTTCTCGCCCATAGTATGGCTAATATCAAAGCATTCCATTCGCTGAATATCACTCAACTGCAATGCCTCCTTCAACAACGCATAGCGTTTATTAATCGAATCTTGCGCGCTTTGTTTTACAGCAATACTATTAGCCGCATTTTTATTTGCTAATGCCAAATACTGAGCCCGTTCTGAGCGAACCTGTGCTCTTAGTTGTACTTTCCTTTGAGCAATTTCACTTAAGGCATGAGCTAGTTCATCTTGTTCAAGTAACGAAAAGGGCAATACCACCTCTTTTGCAATTCGACTATTGGTACCGCCACTTAGATAATATTGCCCGATAAACGACGTTAATATTTCATCCGTAGGAGAGTCTTTTGGTACTTTTGGAAAATAGGTTTTCGTTCCTAAGATTTTGTGTTCTCGAATCATCAACATATGAATGGCACATATACCATTTTGTTGCTTAAAGCCAATCACATCCATTTCCGCAAAGTTCCCCGCTACCGACTGCTGTTCTTGCATTTGCCTCAGCAATGCAATTTGATCTCGATATTTAGCCGCTAATTCAAAGTTGAGCGCCATACTGGCATTTTCCATGCGCGTCACCAATGTTGCGATAACCTGTTGGGACTTGCCATTTAAAAATTGCCGCACCATATCAACTTGCTCTTGATATTCGTCATCCGAAACCTTTCCAACACATGGCGCAGAGCATCTTTTTAACTGATGCTGCAGACAAGGCCGGCTGCGAGCGCGATAATAGGCATCTTCACATTGGCGCACAGGAAATATTTTTTGCATCAAACGCAAGCTTTCTGACACAGCTGCGCTACTAGGAAAAGGTCCAAAATACTCGCCTTTATTCTTCCTCGCGCCGCGATGAAACGCCAATCTCGGATGTTTGTGACCACTTAAGAAAATATACGGATAAGACTTATCATCGCGCAGCAAGATGTTGTACCTTGGCTGGTACTTTTTAATAAGGTTGTTTTCAAGTAATAGCGCTTCTGTTTCAGTATTGGTTAACGTCACCTCTATATGGCGGATGTTACTCACTAAAACTCGGGTCTTGCTATCTGGGATATTGCTACGAAAGTAGCTTGAAACACGCTTTTTAAGATTTTTTGCTTTACCTACATAAATTACCTGATGCTCATCGTCGTACATACGATAAACACCAGGTTCAGTACTCAAGGTTTTTAAAAATGAGGTGTGATCAAATACAGCCATTTAAATGATAGATTAACGTGTGGTATCAATATCTATCATTTTATGACGAATCGCTAGATGTGTTAACTCTACATCTCCACCTACATTTAATTTTTCAAACATTCGGTAGCGATAGCTATTCACCGTTTTTGAACTTAAGTTCAGACGCTCAGCAATATCTTGTGCCTTTTCACCTTTGGTGATCATCAACATGATTTGCAACTCTCGCTCAGATAACGACTGAAATGGGTTTTCATCGTTACGGCCACTAAATTGATTTAAAGCAATTTGCTGTGCTATCTCTGGTGCAATATAGCGTTGCCCAGCATTCACGGCTCTAATTGCATTAATCATTTCATCAGGGCCAGCCCCTTTGGTCAGATATCCGTGTGCACCAATTTGCATCACTTTACTAGGGAATGGATCTTCACAATGAACAGTCAGAACAATCACTTTTACATCTGGGCAATAGCGGCAGATTTTCTTTGTTGCTTCCAAGCCTCCGATGCCTGGCATGTTCATATCCATTAACACAATGTCTGGCTCATTTTGACGACAAAACGTAACCGCTTCTTCACCAGTTTTAGCTTCTCCGATCACTTTAAAGCCACGAACATCATCAAGTATACGTTTGATACCTGTTCGTACAAGTTCATGATCATCAACTAAAAGTACGTTAATCAATAGTTCACCCTCTCACTGTTACCTTGGCCGTCATGTTTCTTATTTTACAACGTATCAAGTTACCATACCAATATATAAATTATTAAATATTCACAAAAAACAGGCGAATTAGTTTACAAAATACTCACATGTCAGTGGTGCCAAACGTAGCTATTAGTCTAGTGCAATATCTTATTCTACGCTCGTTGAGAAAAACGATTGACCCACAGTGCAATCACGCCGTCCCCTGTTACATTACATGCTGTACCAAAACTATCTTGTGCTAGATACAGTGCTATCATCAAAGCAACCGCTGCTTCATCGAATCCTAGCATTGAGGTAAGCAGGCCTAAAGCTGACATTACCGCCCCTCCAGGAGCCCCAGGGGCAGCTATCATAACGATACCAAGCATAAGTACAAATGGCAGCATTTGTACTAACGATGGTACCGCCATGGTTGGTGAAAGTAACATAACTGCCATAGCGCATGTAACAATAGTAATAGTCGATCCTGACAAATGAATCGTAGCACATAAAGGAACGGAGAAATTAGCGACTTCTTCTTTAACACCATTCGCTTTACTCGCTCGCAGTGATACCGGAATAGTTGCTGCGCTGGACATAGTACCGATTGCGGTAAAATAAGCAGGTAGCATGTTCTTGACGAGCTCTACAGGGCTACGCTTAAGTAAAATACCGCTCCCCACATATAGCAAGCTCAGCCATAACCAGTGCATTACGATAGCCGCTATCAGTACAACACCAAATGTACTCAACGTATCTGCTACTGTTCCTGCGACTGCCATTTCTGCGAAGACGCCCGCAATGTAAATTGGTAGTGCTGGAATAATAACCTTAGCCAGTAACGCATCGATGACATCGCGTCCTTGATCAACCACCTCTTTGAGTCTTGACAAGTTTAGCTGACTAATACCTATACCAAAAATAAATGCTGTTGCTAATGCAGTCATTACGCCCATTAAAGGCGGGATCTCTAAATTAATGTAACTCTTAACTTCATTGCCCGAAGCGGCTTCATAACCAATGGCTCCGTCAAAGAAAGGAATAAATGCATTGACCAGTAATACGGTCAAAATACCAGCAACAATGGTCGAACCATATGCAAAGCCAACAGTCTTACCGAGTAAGTGTCCTGATCCCTGAGGCAAACCAGCAATACCTGATGCGATAAAAAATAAAATGATTAACGGAATAGTAAAACTAATCAATTGGCCTACAATCACTTTGGCTGTATATAGCAATTCTACCAACCCCATTGGGAGATAAAAACCAACCAAAATTCCGCCTAAAATACCTGCAATAAGTTTAAGAATTAACGACATAATACTTCTCTAACTAAAACGATGCGTTGTTGTATCACGTTTTGTAAAGCAATTGCCACAAATGTATTAATTTGCCTGTAAACTTATGTAAAGTGTACAGTGCAACTATGAGTATTTATTGGTCTGCTGCTAGATTATGTGTATTTTTCAAACCGTTCTACTCACCCCATTTAACTGCAATCCAGCGCGAAAAATTTGTTTACACCTACGCCATGTTATTTAATACCGTTTACATTTTTTAGATAGTTTTAGTTGTATGATACGCAAAGTTATTCTCGTTTTAGCCTCAATGGTTACTGCAACCGCCATAGCTGATGAGCAAGCCACTCCCCTGCCATTTATAAGCACTAATGCAACAATTGACGGTAAGCTTGATGAGCAGGTATGGCAACAAGCAAAAAAAATCGCCATCAACAATGTAACGTGGCCGCAAGAAAACATCCCCAGCCCAGTGTCAACAACCGCATACGTATATGAAAATGGCACATCGCTGTTTGTAGCGTATCGAGCAAACGACCCTAATCCGGAACTGATTCGCGCTTTTTATAAAGACAGGGATAGAGTGTGGAATGATGATCTTGTTGGATTAAAAATAGACTCGTTCAATAGCGGACGCAGCGCCTATCAATTTTTTATCAATCCTTTAGGTGTACAACTTGATTCAATCGAAAACGAGTTAACTAAAAGCGAAGATAGCTCGTGGAATGGAATCTGGGACAGTGCTGGTACGATTGATGAACAAGGCTATACAGTGGAAATAGAAATTCCCTTGCGTGTGCTTAATTTTGATGACAGCAAGCAAGTTAAAAACATGGCAATGGAGTTTGTTAGGTTTTTACCTCGCGACCAACGTCTCAGGTTGTCAAATATGCAGATATCGCATGCCAACAGCTGCTGGATATGCCAAATGCCTGAATATTCTGGTTTTGAAAAAGCAAAACAAGGTAATAACGTTGCCATCATCCCTTCATTAGTACTGAGTAAATCTCAAACTAGAGACATTGATGGCAGTAATGTGCCTGATTGGCAAGATAATGATAAATCTGAGCCCAGCTTAGATGTAAAATGGGCGATTACCCCAGATACGACAATAAATGCCACACTTAACCCTGACTTTTCACAAGTTGAAGCAGATACTGGACAACTCAGTGTAAATAATAGTTTTAGTTTGTTTTTCCCTGAAAAACGTGCATTTTTCCTCGATAATGCCGACTACTTTTCTTCTCATTTAAACTTAATTCATACAAGAAATATCGCTGCACCTGATTATGGTATAAAGCTATCAGGCAACAAGCTTGGGCATACGTATGGTCTGTTTGTCACCAATGATGAACACCTTAACGTGTTAGTACCTGGTAATTTAGGCTCAAATGTTGTGTCGTTAGAACAAAAAAGTAATAACGCTGCTCTTCGCTATCGCTACGATGTAAATGATGGCCTTTCGATTGGCTCTAGCGCTACCCTTAGAGACTCAGAAGACTATAAAAATCAACTTATAAGTTTTGATACGAAATACAAACCAACAACCAGCGATACGTTTAAAGTTCAACTACTTCGTTCAAATACACAATATAGTCAAGCATTTGCAGATGAGATATGTGACGGGAATGATGGGGACTGTGCACAGCTTCCCAGCAGTGAATGTGTACAAGGTCAAGACTGTGATTTTAATGAAGGCGTTTTGCGCACACTAAACCAAGATGACTTGGATGGCTTAGGCTACTTTTTAAATTATGAGCACAATACCAAGCATTGGCGAACATTCACGAGCTATCAAAACTACGATGAAGGCCTCAGAGCCGATATGGGCTTTATGTCTCAAGTGGACTTCAACAAGTTTTTAGCTGGTTTTGAGTATCGCTGGTATGGCGAACAGGATACTTGGTGGAACCGAGCACGTTGGTACACCGATTGGGATATTACACATAATGACGACGGAGCATTATTAGAAAAAGAGATCCAAACAAATATTGCCATAGATGGCCCCCTGCAGAGCTTTATTGACATTGGTGTAGAGCACCGTAAGCGAACAGGGTTAAGACATAACAAAGCAAGTTTAAAGATTGATAATAATAGTGACCTTTTCTCAGAGAATACACTCTGGACGTATATGGAGTTTAAGCCCGTATCAGGATTATTTGCAGGATTAAACCTAAGAGCAGGTAATAAAGTAGATTTAGCTAATAACCGAGTTGGGCAAATGCGTTTTGCGCGCCCTGTTATTAACCTAAGTTTAGGGAAACACTTTGAAGTTAATTTTAGACACAGCTATGAAACGCTTGATGCAGACGATGCACTTGTGTACACAGCTAACCTAACCGACGTGCGTTTAACTTATCAATTCAATATCAACAGTTATCTACGCATAGCTGTGATCTATACAGATATCGATAGGAATACCGAGAACTATATTGACGATGTAGATGCGCAATATAAAAGCTTAAGTACACAACTTTTGTATTCATACAAGATCAATCCTCAAACGGTATTTTTTGCAGGCTACGCGGACAAAGGCTATCAAGACGATGATTTGTCTAAATTGAGCAAAGATGAAAAAACATTCTTCGCCAAGTTTAGTTATGCTTGGCTAATGTAAAAGAATAAGTAAAGCTTTTTATATTTCTTTTGGCTATAAGCAAATTTGATATATCTTATAGCCATTCCTTACTTCAGTTTTACACACAGCCAAGTAAAGTGTGATGTTAAGTAAAACCTATAGCACCTAAGGGAACACAATGTCTAAGATTTTCGCTGATAACAGCCTAACTATTGGTCAAACTCCGATTGTAAAATTAAACCGCGTAACTGGCGGTAATGTGTACGCAAAAATTGAAGCGCGTAATCCAAGCTTCAGCGTAAAATGTCGTATTGGTGCTTCAATGATCTGGGAAGCTGAAAAATCTGGATTATTGACAAAAGATAAAGAGCTAATCGAGCCTACTTCTGGCAACACGGGGATTGCGCTAGCATTTGTCGCTGCGTCTCGCGGTTATAAATTAACGTTAACAATGCCTAACACCATGAGCTTAGAACGTCGCAAACTGTTAAAAGCACTAGGTGCAAACCTAGTACTAACGGAAGGCGCTAAAGGGATGAAAGGGGCTATTGAAAAAGCCAATGAAATTCAGGCGAGCAACCCAGAAAAGTATATTCTTCTGCAACAGTTTGAAAACCCTGCTAACCCTAAGATTCACTTTGAAACAACTGGTCCAGAGATTTTTGATGCGATGGACGGAAAAGTTGATTACTTCATTGCAGGTGTTGGTACAGGCGGAACTATTACTGGTACTACGCGCTTCCTTAAAAAGGAAAAAGGGGTGGATGTTAAAGCGATTGCAGTTGAGCCAGTTGACTCACCAGTGATCACGCAAACTCTTGCTGGAGAAGAAATTAAACCAGGTCCTCACAAAATACAAGGTATCGGCGCAGGTTTCATTCCTGGTAACTTAGACCTTGAATTAATTGATGGCACTGAACTTGTTTCAAACGAAGAAGCAATCGAAATGGCACACCGATTAATGAAAGATGAAGGTATTTTAGTTGGTATTTCATCGGGTGCAGCTGTTGTCGCAGCTAAACGTATCGCAGAAAAACCTGAAAATGCAGATAAGAACATCGTGGTAATTTTACCAAGTGCAACAGAGCGTTATTTATCTAGCCCGCTATTTGCTGATGAGTTTTCAGAACAAGAGTTAGTTCAGTAACAAACAGTTTAAACTCTATAAAAGCCGGCTTAAGCCGGCTTTTTTGTTCCTAAAAAAGTTTGAAATATAACAATATTTTCCTAAACTTAAGTCACTATCAGCTAGAGCGATTTAAGTGATATGCGTATTATACTGGCATTGCTATTAACGCTAATCCCATTTACTACTCCGGCACAAGATGTCGTCAACGTTGGCTACTTTAAAAACGCCACTTATCAACTTGTGCAAGGTAGTACTTATAAGAATGGCTACCTCTACAACGCGAATGGCCGAAAGAAAATGCTTCGTGTCGTTACGCTTGACTGGCCACCCTACATAGGGCAAGCACTGTGTAATAAGGGCTGGGTATTCCAATTTGCCATCGCACTACTTACTGAGCAAGATTATCCAGTTTACATCGAGTTTTTGCCTTGGGCACGGGCCGTAAGAGACACCGAAACTGGCAAGGCTGATATCCTCATGCCCGAATACTATATAGAAGATTCAGCCCCCTCAGATTATATTACCGGTAAAACACGCCGAGAAGTTTTAGCCCTGTCTAACTCCTTTCCGGGTGGAGAAATAGGGTTTTTAAAAAGAAAGGGAGACAAAGATCGCTTCGATGGCAATTTAAGTTCACTTAAGGGCCAAAAGATTGGAGTCGTGAGAGGTTATCAAAATACCCCCGAATTTGATGCCATGATGGACAATGGTGAGTTTGTTATTGTGGAAGCCGTTGATGACTTACAGCTTGTGAAACTATTAGTTGCCAAACGTGTAGATTTAATTATTGGCGACCCAAAAGTACTTCGTTTTACTGTTAATTACTCAGACTTGTCGAAAAGCGAAAAAGTGAAATTACTGAGTAATATTGAAAACGAGAGTAAACCAATCAAATACAATCATCTTTATTTTGCGTTGAGTAAAAAAACAGCTCAATGGCGTCAAGTATTAGATGATATAAACAAAAGCTTATATCAATTTAGTAATCGAGGCGAAACACAAAGAATTATCGATATGGGGAATTTAGAGTGCTTTTAAAAAAGAGCGCCAACTGGCGCTCTTTTTTAATCGGGCATGACTTAAAGCTCGGTTTGTACTTTTTTGAATAGCTCTTGAACAGGCTCGCTTGGTTCAGAAGTCGCTAAACTTACACCAATAATTGCCGCAGAAGATACTATGAAACCTGGTATGATTTCATAGATACATGCACTGAGTGTTTCGCCATTAATTGTAACAGGTGCATAGATCCAAAATAGTACCGTAGCAGCACCAGATACCATACCTGCTAGTGCGCCATAGAAGTTCATTCGTTGCCAAAATAGACTCAACAACACTAATGGTCCAAATGCCGCACCAAACCCTGCCCATGCGTTACTAACTAAACTGAGAATTGAACTATCTCTATCATATGCCAAATAAATAGCACACAATGCAACAGCAACAACGCTTAAGCGGCCCACCAAGACAAGCTCTTTGTCAGTGGCTTCTCTGTGCACAAAAATCTTGTAGAAATCTTCTGTTAAAGAGCTAGAGCTCACCAAAAGCTGCGACGAGATGGTACTCATGATGGCCGCTAAAATAGCTGCAAGTAAAAATCCAGCAATTAACGGATGGAATAATAATTGAGAAAGAATGAGGAAGATTGTTTCAGGATCGTCCACAACAATACCCTTTTCATAAGAATAAGCTGCACCAAATAATCCAGTGCCGACAGCGCCTAAGGCTGCAACAATCATCCATGTCATACCAATTCGACGTGCCGTTGGCATATCCTTAACACTACGTACCGACATAAAGCGCACAATAATATGTGGCTGACCAAAGTACCCTAATCCCCACGACATCGCTGAGACAATCCCGATCGCGCCACCAGCTCCTACCCATGTCAACATGTTAGGGTTTACCGAGTTTAGCGTTGAGGACAGTGGTGCATCTAATAAGGAATATGTCACCACCGGTACAAGGATCAAGGCAATAAACATAATGCAACCTTGTACAAAGTCAGTCAGGCTAACCGCTAAAAAGCCACCAAATAAGGTATATAACACAACGACACCCGTGGTGATATAAAGTCCCGACTCGTAACTCATGCCAAAAGAGCTTTCAAAAAGCTTGCCACCAGCTACTACACCTGATGAGGTATACAAGGTAAAAAATACGATTATCACAAGCGCTGACACGATACGTAGCGCATTGCCTCTGTCTTCAAAGCGATTAGCAAAATAATCTGGGATGGTGATCGAATCGTTGGCAAGCTCAGTGTAAACACGCAGTCTAGGTGCTACCAAAAAGTAGTTTAGCCAAGCACCAATAATTAAACCAATCGCTATCCAAGTGCTGCTAAAACCAGATACAAACATCGCCCCTGGCAAGCCCATTAAGATCCAACCACTCATGTCTGAAGCGCCTGCAGAGAGCGCTGCTACACTCGGCGGCAAGCTGCGTCCACCTAGCATATAACCAGATACATCACTGGTTGATTTACGATAAGCGTACAGGCCTATGCCCAACATAACCACAAAGTATATGACTAACGAAATAATCGTGCCTAATTCCAAAGTTACCTCCTTCGTTATGGGCACCCTACTCAATGACAACTATCCAGCACGTACCTTTCTTATTGTCATTAAAAAGAGAGCCTTATTTGTTTTGCCCGACTATAACATGAATAAACGACACACCCCAGCATAGTCGCTCGAGTAGATTTTAGGTCTTTTTGTTCAGCAACTATAAAGGCTTTCTCACGTAAAAAAGGATTGATTAAAAAGCTAAAAATAGTGAAATAGGACCAACTGAACTATTATTTAGACAGTTAGGTTCGATTTTTTGATAGTTATGAACTTTTACGCTGCCCGACAACCTATTTTTGACAGTGACAATAAACCGATAGGCTATGAGATATTATTTCGTAATGGGCCCAACAACGAGTTCCCGGGTATTAATGCTGATAAAGCAACATCTCAATTGCTAGAAGGCAGCCAGTTTTATTTTGAGCTTGAAGAGCTTAGCAACCACAAACCCGCTTTCATAAACTTCACTCTAAATACGCTCGTACTTGGCTATCCTTTTATGCTGTCGCCACAGCATATGGTAATAGAAGTCGTTGAGTCTATCGAACCTGGCAAAAGGCTTCTCGAGTGCACAAAAGCACTCCATAAAAAGGGTTATCGTGTTGCTTTAGATCATTACCGCCATCAAGCAGCTTGGCGCCATTTTTACCCATATATTAAGTATCTAAAAATCGACGTAACATCAACGCCTTGGCCAGAAATTCAACTGATAAAAAAAGAAATCCAGCAGCATAAGCATATCCAACTCATCGCTGAAAAAGTCGAAACCCATCAACAGTTAGAGCAACTTAAAGAACTTGGCTTTCAATTTTTTCAAGGCTTTTATTTTGCTAAGCCTGAAATGCTAGAAAGTAAAATGTTTAGTGCAAGTGAGCTATCCATTACCAAATTACTCAGTGAAACGGCTAATGAATATGTCGACGTCAAAAGGTTAACGCCTATATTTGAGCGTGATGTAAATTTATCTTACAAGCTATTACGTTATACCAATTCAGCTATTTTCAAACGTAGAACAAAAATAAGTAATATTAAGCAAGCTTTAGTAACCTTGGGTAATCAGGAGCTTAAAAAGTTTTTATCTTTGATGTTTGCGGCACAAATATCGCCAGACAAGCCGGCTGAGCTAATTAAAATGTCGCTCACTAGGGCCAGATTTTGTGAGCAACTTGCGCTTAATGCCAACAGTAAAAAATATGTTGGCCCTGCTTTTTTAACCGGTATGATGTCTCTTATCGATGCAATTCGAGATGATAGTATGGAAAATATAATGGGTCACTTACCGCTCGTTGACTCAATCAAACAAGCCTTAGTTGTCCGCGAAGGACCATTGGCCCACTTACTTCTTATCGTGCAAAGCTATGAGCAAGCTGACTGGCTCACAGCTCAAAAACAATGTCGAGCATTAAATATTAACCCCGAGATCTTGCCGTTAATTTATAATGATGCGCTTAGTTGGTGTGATGAGCAGATGCAAGTGCTCGCGTGTGAGATATAAGCAATAAACGCTTTCATTTGAATGCACCGAGTAGGTGCGACAATGTGTCGCATTCCAAAGTGCGCAGTAATAGATAAAATTCTCTCCAAGTATAAGATTGGTAGAGACCCATGAGAAAAACACTTCTAAATATCGCGTTATTAAGCTCACTAAACTGTGCAGCCGCTGACGACTCTCTTGAACACATAATTGTTATCGCACCGATGCATTCTCCACTAACGATAAACACAGACCCCAAATTACCTCGCCAACCGTTGCCAGCTCAAGATGGCGCTGATTTGCTCTCCAGCATTACTGGATTCTCAATGATCAAAAAAGGCGCAGCGAGTAGCGACCCGGTATTTAGAGGCATGGCAGGTTCACGGCTAAATATTATCACTGATGGTGGTTTAACACTTGGTGGGTGCGGTTCAAGGATGGATCCGCCAACCGCTTATATCACGCCACAAACTTACGACAAGGTAAAAGTAATTAAGGGCCCGCAAACGGTGATTTACGGCTCAGGTAATAGTGCTGCGACTGTGGTTTTTGAGCGAGAAAGCGAGCGAATGCTTGATACGCAAGTAACCGGATTCGTCAATGTGGTTGCTAGCAACGCACACAGGCGAGGACTCAGCAGTGATATCAAACTTGGCACAGCTGATTACTTTGTTCGTTTTGCAGGCAGTTATAACCGTGCAGACGATTATGAAGATGGTGATGGCACCCCTGTTCACTCACACTATAAACGCTGGAACAATGATATTGAGCTTGCCTACACGCCAGCTGACGATAAAACCATCAGCCTGACTTTTGGCAGAAGTGATGGTGAAGTCGCTTATGCAGATAGAATGATGGATGGCAGTCTGTTTGATAGAACACACGCTGCTATTTCGACAGATTGGGCCTTAGAGCTGCCATATATCAACCGTGTTGAAGCCCAGTGGTATTATAATTACGTCGATCACATCATGGATAATTATTCGCTGCGACGCTTTAAGCCCAACATGATGATGAAAAACCCCACCGCTTCTAACCCTGACAGGCGCTCTTCCGGTGCTAAAGTGCTACTAAATGCCCAAGTTAACTCAAATAACGACCTTGTATTTGGCGTAGATATGCAACAGGACAAACACCGAAACCGCAGCAGTCGTGACCAATTTAATAACCCTGTAACCAACATGACTCGCGTGAGTGATGCCATTTTTAATAAAGTGGGGGTATTTGCAGAGCACACTTATACGCTCAGCAGCAACCAACAAATTATTTCAGGTTTGCGACTCGACAATTGGCGTGTCAGCGATGAGCGCCAATCCATCACGGTAATGAAAAACACGATAGCAAATCCTACTGCTTCATTGACGCGAAAAGACAGCCTTTGGAGTGGCTTTTCCCGATTTGTTATTCAGCAAGATAAGGCCCAATATTATGTTGGCTTAGGTCACGCCGAGCGCTTTCCCGACTATTGGGAGTTAATGGGCGCAAACCGTGCAGCCCCCAACAACCCCAGCGCTTTTTTAACCGACACCGAAAAGACCGACCAACTTGATTTAGGCATGTTGTATAAGAGCCCTAAATGGCAAGCAAACATCTCTTTATTTTATAACCGCATAAATGACTTTATTTTGATTGATAACCAATTCGAACAAAATTCGATGAACCGCAATGTCACTCGAAATATCGATGCACAAACGATTGGTTTTGAGGCTGAAGCTTCCTATCAATTAAACGAAAATTGGCAAGCCAGTAGCAGTGCAAGCTATGTGCGTGCAAATAATTTGACCGACCATACACCCTTAGCTCAGCAACCGCCGATGCAAATGCGCTTTTCATTTAACTATGAACGCGATAATTGGCAAGCAGGCCTACTTTGGACAGTAGCAGCAGCACAACACCGTATATCACTCGGGCAAGGCAGCATTGCAGGTCAAGATGTTGGGCCAACCAGTGGCTTTGGCACGCTGTCACTCAATGCGCGTTATCGCTTGGCATCGGGACTTGATTGGAGCGCAGGAGTCGATAACCTCTTTGATAAAACGTATGCGCAGCATTTGAGTAAATCAGGCGCGGCAGTAAGCGGCTATCAGCAAATTGATAAAGTCAATGAGCCCGGCATGACGATATGGAGCAATATCAACTGGCGTTTTTGATACATAGCCTCTGCTGCAAATAAACCCAAACCTGAGGTTATTAACGCCAACACCGAAAGCGGATGCTCGCTTTCGGTGTAACTGCTTGGATAACTTGTTACACTAATGCATATTTCTACACGCTAAGTTCTCAGATGCAAAATCAGCAAGCGCTCGTTGACGCCATAAATACTAAGATGCCTTTTGGCAAATATGCAGGGACCCCATTATTATTGTTACCTGAGCCTTATGTTGTTTGGTTTAAACAAAAGGGGTTTCCACAAGGAAAACTGGGCCAACAATTGGCGATGATCTACGAAGTAAAACTCAATGGCCTTGAAAAGCTCCTGATGCCGCTATTACACAAACATTAAAGTTTGTTATCTAGTTTTGTAGACGCATGTTGGGATGTGCCCTTTTTCCTGATTAGCGTTGTAAAGGCTGCTTTTATTGGCTTTAGATAGATAGCAGACAGTGAATCATGACCTGCGTCATATTGCCCTACACCAATGTTAATTTTAGGTGCTGAAGAGGATTTTATCAGCGAGCCGTACATGTTATCCCATATCGCCAGCGCTGAGCCTAAGTTAGTATCAAAATGCTTAGGGTTATCACTATGATGGATCTGATGCTGAGCCGGGCTAATAAACCAACCTTCTAGTTTGTCTCCCCAACTAAAGCGAATATGAGAGTGCCTTAAATTCGCGCCCAAAATATTAAAGGCAAATACAAACGCATTAGCGCCAAGAATGTCGTACATACTGAGACCCGTGCCAAAAAAATGGTATCCAAAGCCGACAACGAGCCCCTGTGTTAATGCCATTCGACAAGCATAAAGATAGCTTTCAACGGGGTGCGAGCGATAAATCGTAAATGGCGTTAAGACCTTTGCCGAATGATGAACTTTATGAAACTCCCATAAAAACGGGACTTTGTGTAACAGTAGATGCAATAAAAAACGCGTTAAATCATCAACAATAAACAGCATCAAAGTAAATATGCCGATCACCGCGGCTTCTGACCAACCAAGGTGTAAAGGTTGACCAAATAACCACTGCAGTGCATCTGTGGTAAAAATAGCAACAGGGACCATAGTTAATACGATTGGTGCAAATAGCGCTGCTTTTAGTAACACATTGGTAATGAGCAGACAATAATCAAGTTTGGCACTTTGGCTAAGCCATACGCTTTTGGGGAATAAAAACATTAAAAAGCCAGCGAATGAACGCTGCGCTCTTTCTTGGGATGCAAAATAAACAGGCACGGCCATTAGCACTGCACTTAGCAGGTAAGGAATATAAATACGTTTATTTGCATCTAGCAAATAAGTTGGCAGCGAAATAAAACTTTGCCACATTTGCTCTAACATCATTTACCTCAAAAAAAGGGTCAACCACGTGACCCTTAATTATCTTTCAGTATTAAGTTATCGTTTAAAACTGATACTTATATCCTAACGAGAACTGGCGTGGCTTGCCTGGGCGAGCACCGTATGGGCGACGACTCACCACCTCAGTTTCATCTAGTAGGTTGTCTACTTTTGCATAGATACGACCATACTGACCTAAATCATAACTGGCCGAAAGGTCTACAACCATATTTGAAGGCACTTTGTTACCCGCCAAAGGTATTTTGGTCTGTGCGCCGGTCTCTTCATTTGTCCAACTCACACCTGCAGCTTCGGGCATAGAGCTCACATATTTCACGGCTACAGACAGCTGCCAATCTTGTGCAGCTAGACCAATATTAAAGGTTGCTTGATGGTTAGGCAAATAAGGCAGTTCGTCACCTTTTTTAACTCGACCCCACTGTGCAAACTCAGAGTCTAAGTCATGTTGAAACTCACTTTTGGTGTAGGTATATACAAACCCATAAGGAATTTCTAATTGCAGATTTAACGGATAGCTTTGTGAAAATTGCGCTTCGATGCCATATACATCAACTTCACCACCGTTAAACTCTTGATCAATTTGATCGCCAATACCACAGTTTGATTGACTACAACTTTCTTTTAAGTTGCTGTAGTCATTATAAAAGCTAACCAGCTCTAGCTGAGTAACACCATCGTTAAAACGGCCACCAAACTCATAGTTTACGCTTTTTTCAAGCTTGATATCATTTTCCTGCGCTGGTGAGAATGGCACAAACCCTTGGTGTACACCAAACAACAGTCCTGACTGCTCAGACAACTTATAAAAGCCACTCACACCAGGTAACCAGATGCGCGTTGTTTTATCTTGCCAATCAAGCACATCTTTGTTGTTTTGGTAATGCATATCCATCAGTTCGCCGCGCACACCCACACCCAGTGTTAACGCGTCAAGTGTGATTTGATCTTCCATATACATCGACCACGCATCTGTAGACTCAATATCAAGCGTAGTAAATACTTTATCTTGGCCTGTATTAGCAACCTTGCCCGCAGTCATTGCATAGGTTTGCTCAAAGTGTTTACGCTCAATTTCATCTTCATGATAACGCACACCAGCAGCCAATTTATGGTCTAAGTCAAATAATTGAAACTTCACTGACGCATCAACTTGAACACCTTGTGAGAAGTATTCACGATCATTTGTACCCATGGTTAAGAAAATAGCGCTACGACCTGCTTGCACTGAATCTTGCTGACCGGCTATCACCGCATATTCATCAGCGTACAGACTAGGGTCAGCCAAAATTGCCGATAAAGAGCCACTGGTGTTGGTTAAACCATTTAGTTTACGCCAAGCACGTTCATAATCGTTACGATAAACGCGTGTGGTTACTTTTACATCGTCACTTTCTAAGTAATGAGAAAACATCACTTGTTGGTGTTTTGTATCCATCAATGCGTCTTGAGATGCAGCATAACGTCTGTAAGGGGTCTGGGCAAAATCAGCATCCGTTAGACCTAAATAGGTTTCATCCGATTCTTCATCAGAATAAGACAATTTCAGCCCAAATGTATGGTCAAACCCACCTGTACGCATTTTGTAGTTAAACTTGGCTAAAATATCGTTTTTATTAAAGCCTGTATCACCACCGCCATCTAAGTCTTTAAAGCCATCAGCTTTGAGGTTAACCCCTTCAACTAAAAACCCAACATTGTTGACGACTGAACCAAAGTAGCCATGTGCTTTTTGGTAGCCATCGGTACCTGTAGCAACATCAATACCACCCTCTGTAAACTCTGGCACTTGGCGCGTTACTAGGTTAATTGTACCCGCTACAGTCTGTGGGCCATATTTGATAGCCGCAGGCCCTTTAAATACTTCAACTGCCGTCATGCGGGTTGTGACTGGAAAGTAGTAAGCTGCAGGTGCAGAGTAAGGAGACGGGCCAATTAACACTCCATCTTCTAAGATAGTAATCTTTTTACTGCGCTCTGGTGTTACGCCACGAAAACCGATGTTTGGGCGTAGTCCGTAACCATCCTCTTCACGGATATTCACCCCTGGCACCGACGCTAAAATACGATGAATGTCATCATACTCATACTTAGCCAGTTGCTCTTCAGTTAACAAAGTTGCAGAGCCGGCTTCAGTGCGCAACTTGTCATAATGACTCAAGATCTGAATGTGTTCTAGATTGTCATCATTATCAGCTGCAAATGCACTTGGTATAGCAACCGCTACTGCCAACGCTAACATAGATTTTTGCATAAAAGGTCCCTTAGTCATTATCACCTGCCGACGTTTTTGGAAGTTCTAGCGCAAGCTTATTAATAAAGTCATTTTTAAGCTGATCGGTCACCGCTTTTACTTTGCCATGGGTGCTGGCCACGCCGGCTTCATCGTCTGTAATTGCAGTTTGCAAGTTACCTTCTAGCGCATTGGCGGCAGCCTTTGCCTCGGCAATACCTTGTAGCATTTTCTGCTTGGTGTCTGATGCTTGTTGTTCATCTAAAAAGTCATCAAACCCTGTTGCTTCAGCACCCGCGTTACCACCTAAGAACAGCTGTTCAAAAGCAGCAATATTCGCTTTAATGTTTTCAATTGAGTGCTTAGCATAGACCGACTCTACCGCTTCCGGGCACGCCTCTAAACCACAACTATTAGCAAACAACCCTAGTGGCGTTGCCAATTTGTAATCTTTAAGTTCTTCGGTCATATAAAACAATGCATCAGAGATTTCATTAATGGCTTTGGTTTTTGACTCAAACTTATTGCCAGGTTGCCCTGCTGTTTTTAGCACCTGGCCGTAACCTTGCTCTCCGCCCCACTGATTTAACAATGTTTGTGCTGAATGGCTGAGATCGCTTGCCACTTCAACTGCAAACTTACAACGCGCCACTTTACGAGTTTGCTCTGCGCGAGTATTCCAATCAGCTAATACTTCGCCAGCCGTTATGCTTGAACAGCTATAGTTTAAGTGCTCATTGAACAGTAAGTACTCTAGTGCATCTAAACCACGTCGCTTGTCTGAGCGATTACGTATGTTGTAGGCAACACCATTTATATCACCCTGCTCAAAAAACACCACGTCTTGGTCAACACTACAGGTACTGGCATTTGGCCAAGAGTAAATGTCGTTACGTAGCGATTTATCATTTTCAAGCAACGGGCCAACTATCATAAGCTCAGCATGCTGCCAGCTTATCATGGTTTCACGCCACGCATTTTGTGCTCCTAGCATGGCATTATCTCGTGCTGCTTTTGCTGCATCATCTTGCATGCTTGGGTCATAGCTACTTTCTAAATCGCAGTAAGTTTTAACTTGCGTGGGTAGTGATTGTGCTTTACTTGCAAACGCTTCAAAAGTAGGGGTAATAACGTTGTCGGTTAAATTAACCAGCAATGCTTGCTGATCAAAGTTAATCGTGACGTTCCCATTGTTGTTTGAGAAGTTCTCGCCTTCAGAACTTGAGGTACTCTCACCGCAACCACTCAACAGTGCAGCCAGTGTAGTGGCCAGCAGCAAAGGTTTTAATGTTGGTGTCATCAATAGCCTCTTTTATTCGATTTCTTATATGACAAAAGGCTAGCTTCGAAAAGCTAACCTTTTTAACTGTTTTAAATGTGAAAGTATTACCAGTTGGCAACGACTTCGCTATCAAAGCTATATACTTGCTGTAAAATATCGCGTGCTTGTTTTAGCTGTGCGATATAAGCTGTCATATCCGCCTCGGCACCAACCACTGGTTTATTGCCAATGAGTGTATGCATTTGTGCAAACTTGCCTGCATTAGCCTCGCTGTTAAACGGTGACTCTGGGTTGAACTGTAGGTTAAGTGCAAAACCTTTCATTTCTGACCAATGCTTAGCAAGCGTCACAAACTTATCGGCATCATAGGTACCCGCTTTCATCTCTTCTAGATCAGCGATGCTGTCATTTATGTAGTGAACAACCGTTGCTGAGATTGATTTTTCCCAAGCTGCAGTTGCAGCAACCGCATAACCTTTAAGCTCTGTTAGCTGATCTGCAGTTAATTCAGTACCTGCTTTGTCAGAAATAAGTTTACGACCAGCAAAAAATGCATCAAAGGCTTCTTTACTGTAGTCAGTTACGCCATTTGAACCTAAGTCACGCTTAGCAGCATTGGTTGAGTTACCAAAGTTGTACTCAGCGTTTAAGTCAATTTTGCCATCAGCATTGTAATCGTTTTGACCTTGCCAATCTTCACGGCCACCTTTTCCTGCGACTTCTTCATCGCTATAGCTTGCGTAGTTGCGCGCGGCGCCAAAATAACCAAAGCCTTCGTCCCATTGGTGCTCAAGATCTGAATAAGCTTTTTCACCTAGCACATTACTCGTTAACAAGCCTTTACCTGCAGTAGCATTATCAAGGTAATCATCCGTACCTTGTGAGAATGCAACAGCACCGTACAAGAATTTTTGGGTTAATTGCTTAAGATCTACGCCATCAGCCGTTACATAATGCGTTTCAATCTCTTTTCCATTGGGTGTTGAAACCGTGGTTTGCTGTACACGCTCTACAAGTTGTGCAAACAATGCATTCATTAAACCTTCAGGCGTATTAGTTGCAAGACCGGCCCAGCCTTCAAAGCTTGTGCCATCGTTCCAGTCTTTATGCTGGCCTGTTGCGTCATTACCTGCAATTTTACCGCTCAGATCTTTATGACTACCAGAGATATCTGCAAGCGTTGTTTGCTTGGAATTACCTGTAAACGTTACAGACATATTGCCTGCGATCACTTCATAATCTGCATCAGCGATTTTGTAATATTGCATCAATTTGGCAAGTAGTAAGTCTGCCGTCATGGTTTGTGCGTCAGTCGCTAAATCACTACCAATATAGTTATACAGTTCTTTAATTAATACATGGCGCGCGATTTGGCCTGAGTAAGATACGCTCGAGTCACCCGACTGGGCATTTCTAAAGTCGTAATCTTGCGCGTCAGTGACATTAAAGGTCACAGCTTGCGAGAACGTATTGTTAGCACTATCAGTCACGGTCACATCTACAGACACCTGCGACTCGGTTTCAAAATCAAGTACCGCTGAACTTTTTAATTTCAAAGACGTCGCGTCAATCTCAAAACGCTCATCTGTGGTTGCAAAAGTAAATGTTTCGCCAGAGTCAGCATCTGTCGCAGCCAAAGTACCAATAACTTGGCCTGCAACATTTTCATGAATTGCAGCTTCGCTAGTCAAAGTGATTGCAGTAGGTACTGAGTTAGTAGGCGTTGTGCTGCCATTGTCACCATTATTAGTGTTGTTATCACCTGAGCTTGAACCACCGCACGCAGTTAAACCCAGTGTTGCAACCAAAATAGAAGTAGCGAGAAGAGACTTACGTAAAACCATCAATGACTTCCTTTGAAAATTATTAAAAATTTGTATTTTTTATCTGGGGGTAAAGTATACACATATCTAAATGACAATCAATATTATTTGCGTTGCCAGCATAAACAACGCACTTATCATTTGCTATTTGTTGTTAATGTGTAAATTTACAGTCTTATCATTATTGAAGAGAAGCACCATCTGCAAAGGCTCAGTGGACATTTTATGCCTTGCCTTTTTTGTAGCAAAGACGTGAAGCACCACCAAACCCACTCGCACGATAGTTGAAAAAATAAAAACAGTCATGTTTTGATTGCCGCTTATGCAAATAACGCCGTGGCACATTGCCAAAGTGCACTTACCACTGGGTCTTGAAGCCGTTTTTGCTTACAAATCAACCCTATTTCAATTGCTTCTAGACCTTGTAGGTTGTTGGTGTCTAAGTGTTGCACTTGATTTACAAACGGGCTTTGATCTAAAACAATTTGTGGTACACACGCCACGCCAAAACCTAAACTCGCCAGTGCCACCATGGCTTCATGACCGGATACATGGGCATACACTTTGGGTGTGAGGCTCTGTGCGACACAAAAATCATCTATGCGCTCTTTTAACACACCATGCTCTGGCATAATAAACGGCAGCTTCTCCCACAAATGGCTATCTTGATGGTGTTTATTGATAAGATCAGTAAGAGGACAGTCCATTACGGGGGCGATAATGGCAAGCTCAGATTGCCCTAGTGGTAAATATGCCAAACCTTGCGGTAAATTCTCGGGCTTAACTGCGACCGCCACATCTTCTTTACCAGTGTGTACATGTTGAATTGAAAAGGCCGGATCACCAGTATTTAAATTCAACTCGATAGCAGGATACTGCTTACGAAATACCGCAAACAAATCGTAGGTAAAGCTGTACGTTGCCGTCACAGAGCAATACATACTTAGCTCCCCAGTTAAAGGGCCGTCGCTATCTTGACACTGACTTTTAAATTGCCGCCATTTAGCCAACGTTGCCTGCGCATAGTCGACAAAAGCTTTGCCATGCGCCGTGAGCTTCACACTACGGTTATCGCGAACAAACAACTCGGTACCGAGTTCTTGCTCAAGTTGTTTAATTTGCCGACTCAGCGTTGGCGCACTCACGTGGCACTGTTCGCTGGCTCGGGCAAAGTGCAATGTTTCTGCAAGTGTTAAAAAATAGCCGAGCTGTTTATGATCCACATTTTACCTTTCACTAAATGAAATACAGTAATTCAAATATATCATTTTACGTAATCATTAACAGCGCTTATGCTCAACTCATCAACATTTCTAACAAACGTGAACTAATTAATAAAAGGTACTGACATGGCGAATTATTTTAATACATTACCCTTGAGAGAGCAGCTAGCACAGTTAGCACAATGCGAATTTATGGACCCAAGGGAATTTGATGATGGAGTAAAAGTATTAGAAGGCAAAAAGCTTGTTATTGTAGGCTGTGGTGCACAAGGTTTAAACCAAGGCTTAAATCTACGTGACTCAGGCTTAGATGTGAGCTATGCACTACGTGAGTCTGCAATCAATGAAAAGCGCCAGTCGTACTTAAATGCATCTGAAAATGGTTTTACAGTCGGTACTTACGAGCAGCTTATTCCAAGTGCCGATTTAGTACTAAACCTAACGCCAGATAAGCAACATACAGCAGTTGTTACAGCCGTTATGCCACTGATGAAACAAGGTTCGACACTGGCCTATTCACATGGCTTTAATATTGTTGAAGAAGGCATGAAAGTGCGTGAAGACATTACCGTGATCATGGTTGCACCAAAATGCCCTGGTACTGAAGTACGTGAAGAATACAAGCGTGGCTTTGGCGTACCAACTTTGATTGCTGTACACCCTGAAAATGACCCACAAGGTAAAGGCTTAGCTCAAGCTAAAGCCTATGCAGCGGGTACTGGTGGTCATAAAGCTGGCGTATTACATTCTTCATTTATTGCCGAAGTAAAATCTGACTTAATGGGTGAGCAAACTATTTTATGCGGCATGCTACAAACAGGGTCATTGCTTTGCTTTGATAAAATGGTAGAACAAGGGATTGAGCCGGGTTATGCCTCTAAGCTAATTCAATATGGTTGGGAAGTGATCACCGAAGCGTTAAAGCACGGTGGTATCACAAATATGATGGACCGCCTTTCAAACCCAGCTAAATTGAAAGCATTCGAGTTAAGTGAAGAGCTAAAGCAAATTATGCGTCCTTTGTACAACAAACATATGGACGACATCATCAGCGGCGAATTCTCAAAAGGTATGATGGCAGATTGGGCCGAAGACGACGCCAAACTTCTTTCATGGCGCGCCGACACCGCTAAAACGGCATTTGAGCAGCAACAAAATACCAGTGAAGAAATCTCTGAGCAAACCTTCTTTGATAAAGGTATTTTAATGGTTGCAATGGTAAAAGCAGGCGTAGAGTTGGCATTTGAGACTATGACTGCCGCTGGCATCATTGACGAATCAGCTTACTACGAGTCGCTGCACGAAACACCATTGATAGCAAACACCATTGCACGTAAAAAGCTATTTGAGATGAATAGAACAATTTCTGATACCGCTGAGTATGGCTGTTACCTTTATAACCACGCATGTTTGCCACTACTAAAACCATTTATGAGTAAAGTTAGCACGGATGTGATTGGTAAAGGGTTAGACAGCACTGACAACTATGTTGACAACCAGGCCCTGATCACCGCGAACCACGCAATTCGCAATCACCCAGTTGAAAAAATTGGTGAAACGCTGCGCGGTTACATGTCGGCAATGAAAAAGATTGTTTAAGCCTTCTCCCTAGGCAAGCGCACGGCAGGGTCAGCTCGACGCCTGGCTTGCTTTATCAGTTCGCTTGTTAGAAACCAAAGCCCATTTGCTCATGCAATGGGCTTTTTCTATGTCTAATATACACCACATTATACTCACTACGATTATTATTAGAGTGATATAACCAATTGAAAGGTAATTATAATAAAAAGTTAATTAACAATTTCACCTACGTTTATCGAACTATAGAAACAATATGACCAAATTATGTAATATGCTAGAATAATTAATTCGGTTTGGTAAAAAGTGTAATTAAATGCGGATGTATAACCTATCTATTACCCAAAGGATCACCCTGCTTGGTAGCTTAATCGCAATTATTGTTGCTAGCGTTATTGGTGCAAGAGCGATTTATAGCGCTAAAGCCATGACTGAAAAAAGGATGTTAGAGTCGGAACTCCCTAGCAAAGTAGAGAGTATAAATAAGTCTATTGCGCAACAAATACTGCAACTAAAAAGTGCAGCACAGCAGTTATCTAGTAACCAGTTTATTCTCAATATGGCTGAGCAAGGCCAGTTAGATGAGTCAGTATTAGTCGATGAGCTTAAACGCATCGCTAATCAATATGATTTGGTAACAGCCTCTTGGGCCAACCGTAAAAGTGCACAATACTGGAACCAAGATGGTTTTCTACGAGTATTAAACCAACAACAAGATGACTGGTTTTTTGGTTTCACTCAAAGTGGTAATGAATATTCTATTAGCATCTACCAAGAAGCCCCAGGCGATGTAAAAATGTTCGTTAACCACCAACAAACGAATGGAATTGGTTTAGCAGGCCTTGCAAAAAGCATTGACGATATGCAACGTATGCTAAGTAATATGCGAATAGAAAAAACAGGGTTCGTTTACGTTGTTAACTCGCAAGGTCAAGTCCAGCTTCACCCAGACGCGTCGAAAGTTGCCAAATCAAACCTAAGTGACTTTTATGGCGGCAACACCAGTGGCGCTTTGCTAAATGGTAGCAACTTTTCGGTTGATACCATAAAACTTAATGGCAACAGTACCATAGTCGCGGCCAGCGCTATCGATCAAACTGATTTATATGTCATTGCGCAAGTGCCCGCAGGTGAAGTTTTTGACGAAATAAACGCCTTGCAATGGCAAATTATATTATTTGCTTTGCTCACCGCATTGATAGCCAGTTTCGCCAGTCTAATTATGGCTAAAAACCTCAGCGCCCCTTTATCAAACATGGCGTTGTTGTTTGCTCGACTAGGCAGTGGTGATGCAAAACTTCACTATCGTGTACCAAACTCGAATCAGCCTGAACTACAAGCGCTGGCTGATGGCTTTAATGAGTTTATCTCCAAGATTGAGTCTGCAATTAAAATGGTTGCTAATGAGAGCCATGACATTCGTAATGCCAGTGAACAGGTGTTTGAACAAAGCCATAAAAACTCCAAAGCACTAGATGACCAAAAATCACAGACTATAACCGTTGCCGCAGCCATCAACGAAATGGGTGCCACCGTGCAAGAAATCGCAGGAAGTGCCAATAACTCAGCGAAGCTGACAGAGCAAAGTAAAGCGTCTTCTGAGCAAAGCCACCACCGAGTCCAAGAAAGCCAAAACACGCTGCAAACTTTGGCTAATGATATTGACGCGATGGCGCATGAAGTGGAAACACTGGCACAGAAGACCCAATCAATTGCCAACATTGTTGATGTGATCCGCGGTATTTCGGAACAAACCAACTTGCTGGCTCTCAATGCTGCTATAGAGTCCGCACGCGCCGGTGAACATGGTAGAGGGTTTGCCGTGGTAGCTGACGAAGTGCGCGCACTTGCCAGCAGAACGTCTAAATCAACCGATGAAATACAAGCTACGATCACTGAGCTGACACAATCATCCGATGCCATCGTTAACCAAATCAATCAGTCAAAACAACAGGCTGAACATTGCGTTGATAGCATGCAAACCTCTGTAGAGCTGATGAGCGATGTGACAGAAACGGCAAATCAAATAAATGATATGACGACCTTGATTGCTGCGGCGACTGAGCAACAAAGTAACGTTGTCGCAGATGTGGGTAGAAGCATTGAGCACATTAGTACCATTAGCGATGAAGTAATGAATGCACAGTTAGATACTGAAAAAGCGATTCAGGCCTTGGCAGACTCGGCCAAGTCTCTGGATACGCTTGTAGCAAGCTTTGAAGAACAATAACATTCCTTTTGGCGGCCATTAGCGCCGCCTCTCTCCCCCCCTACTTTTATCCCTGTAACGTGAAATTTATTCCGCTTATGTTTGGTCTTGTAGGTAAGCGCTAGAAATAATTTGTAACGCTAAAGTCGAACAATAAGAACAAAAATTAGTCTAAACTCAGTAGAGTTTGCTGTATATGGGGTAATGGTATGCTAAATATAAAACATACACTTTGCGGTATTTTACTCGTTAATACCTTTTTTTTAACTGGATGTAATAGCACCCAAAACGACATAAAAGTTAATCAAAGCTTAGCGAATAACGCGTTTTTTGAAGAGCAAAAAGTTGAAACGCTTAATGACGTCTTTCGTCTTGACAGTAAAATCACGTCTAAACTAACCAGTTATTTCAATGATGGTCCCCCACACTTGTCGCAAGCACAAGCGCTTATGCAATTTTTGGTCGATAACGGAGAAGCCTCCTTAGCTTATCAATCAAATGCCAATCTTACGGCCTCAGAGGCATTTGATAACCTCAACGCAAACTGTTTATCGTTGTCAATTCTAGCCTATAGCTTATCTGAGTTTTTAGGGTTTGATGCGCAGTTTCAACGTGTTCACATTCCTGAATACTGGGACCAAACGCAAGGCTATAGTTTGTTAACTGGGCACGTTAACCTCGTTGTCTCTGAAACAAACCGAAGCTTAGGCGCTGCACACGTTTTATACAGCAAGCCAAAGTCTATTACGATTGACTTTGATCCCAATAGTCGAGAACAAAAATTCCCTGTTTCAAACATCTCTAAACAACGAATTTTATCTATGTTCTATAGTAATAAAGGTGCAATGGCACTGATAGATAAAGACTTTAATATGGCATACAGTTATTTTAAAGCAGCTATAAATGCAGATCCCAATTATTCAGGAGCTTGGGGCAACCTAGGTATCGTTTTTCGAGTCACGGGCTTTGAATATCAGGCAGAGCAAGTATACCAACAAGCATTAGCACTCAACCCAGAGAACAGTAATGTATTAGGTAACCTAGCGCTTCTGTTTAAATTAACGGATAGAGACGCAGCCGGCGATCAAATCTTAGCGCGATTAGATGAAAAGCGTAAAAATAACCCTTACTACCAAATTGTCAAAGGTAACGAAGCCATTGCAGCAAACAAGCTGTCAGATGCTTTGGCCTATTTCCGCCAAGCTAAAAAGCTTGATAGTCGATTACATGATAGCTATTTTGGTATGGCGAAAGTGTACTTTTTAAGGGGTGAAATTGAACTCACTAAGCTCTATTTGTCTAAAGCGTATGAATATTCCGACTTTGCACACGACCGCGCCCGATATCAAGGCAAGCTACAATGGTTGCAAGCGGTGGCTAAAAACTAGCTTTTGGCTCTTAGTATGTTTGTCATGCCAGGTTCAATCTCAGCAACTGTATAATGACTTACGGGTATTAACGAGCGACGCCTATGGCGGAAGAGAAGCCGGTTCACAGCAGCCAAATATGAGCGCTCAATTTATTTTTGAGCGCTTTAAAACGCTTGGGCTAGCAACCAAATATCAAACATTTAGCTTTAGGGATGGAATATTTTCCACCGCCTATGGGCATAATGTTGTTGCGCAACTGCCATGCAATACACTGCACTGCGGAAGAACCATAGTTATATCAGCGCATTATGACCACTTAGGGGCAAGCGGCTCACGACTCTACGCTGGTGCAAATGATAATGCATCAGGAACGGTAGCCTTACTTTCACTTGCGCAGCAGCTTAGAAATATCACGCGTCGCAATCACGTTACCTTTTTAGCAACGGACGCAGAAGAAAAGGGGCTATATGGTGCTAAGCATTATGTAGAGCACATCGACGATGCCCACCAATACGTATTAAATATTAATTTAGATATGCTCGCACCAGGCCAAAACAACACCTTGTATGTCATGCAGTCTGCAAATGCTAAACACTATTCACAAACTATCACAACACTTCAAACACATCCGTTAAACATCAAGCTCGTCAGCCCCAATAGAATGAAAAGACTCATTGGGGATGGACGCACCGATTGGTTAAGAGCGAGCGATCACTACGCTTTCTATCGAGCTGGGATCCCCTATTTATACTTTGGCATGGGTGAAGACAAAAACCATCACAGTACCAACGACACACTTGACAGTATAGACTTTGATAAATATCAACAGGTCGTTAAGTTCATCAACGACTTTATGGTGGCACTGCTGAGCTGCCCTTCAGATTGCACCAGCTGAATTTTCTGTGCCTTAGTTAAGCGCTTAATTTGCCACTCAAGTTTGCTTGCTTGGCTTTTACTGCCAACCTGATAACTAAAAACGAGGCGCAAAGGCCCTTTTCCTTTAAGGTTTTTTGCTCCCCTACCCGCTTCATGTGCAGCAAAACGCGCCTCTACATCCGTTGAGATCCCCGTATACCAATGTCCCATTCGGGTTTCTACGATATATATATACCAACTACTTTGACTTATCAGCTGCTCAGTCATTTGAAAATTCTCATCAATAGAAACTTTTTTCCTCATGCATGGTCGAAGTTCGACAAGAAGCTTTACCTTCTGCTCTTAATCGGTATCATGCAAATAACATAAAACAAGGATACACAAATACATGCTGTCTAATAAATCCCTTTGCGTATGGCTCAGTGCTGTTTTAATTACTGCGATGCTTTCTGGCTGTTCAAGCTGGGTGTATCGCATCAATGTGCCACAAGGTAACTTTTTAGAGCAGTCAGATGTAGATAAACTACGTGTCGATATGACCCGCGAACAAGTTCTGTTCGTGCTTGGAACTCCTATCGCTAAAGACGCTTTTAATGACCAGCAATGGCACTATGCATATGTATTTAATATTGATCGCGAATCGGAACAACGTAAATCTCTTACAGTCCATTTCGATGGTGATAAATTGAAAAAAATCAGTGGCGACTTTGATCAACCTGAATCATTCAATATCCCACTCGATCAATAGTAAACCATGATAAAAAAGGGCGGTATCGCCCTTTTTTTAATCTCTAATTTATTAACTATCACTTAGCTCAGCGGTCTACCGCCTGTGACCTTATTGGCGCGCCCTTCTTCTTTGGCTTTTTCGGCTCGTTTTCGCCTTGCATCTTTTGGATCCGCTATCAAGGGTCGGTATATTTCTATCCTATCCCCCTCTTTAACCACCTGATTATTTTTAACCGTGCGATTCCAAATACCAAGCGTGAGTTTGGTCGCATCAATATCTGGACATTTGTCTAAAATGCCCGATTGCATCACGACTTGTTCGGCAGAGGTGCCCTCGGCAACATCTAATTCCAAACACGTTGCCTTATGAGGCAACGCATAAACAACTTCAACTTTTATCATTATCTGGCTCCGTAAACGACTTTAGCCCTTTGCGTAAAGGCTGAAACCATGCTTTTTGCCACTTCGTTAAACACTTTGCCAAACGCCATTTCGATAAGTTTGCTCGCAAATTCGAATTCTAATTTTAAGCTCACTTTACAGGCTTGGTCATCTAATTCAGTAAACAACCAGTGTCCTGTTAAAGATTTAAAGGGGCCGTCAACTAATTGCATATGAACCGTTGTGCCGTCAAAGCTGTTTTTAGTGGTAAACCACTTTTTTAGGCCTGCTTTGGAAATTTCCAAGCTTGCAGTCATTCCCTCTTCACTTGCTTGGATAATTTTGGCATCTGAACAATGAGGCAAAAAGGCTGGATAAGCATCTACATCATTTACTAATTCAAACATTTCTTGGGTGCTATACATCACCAATGCGCTTTTTTCTATTTGTGGCATAGTTACTCCAATTCATTTGCGCCGATTTTAGCAAGCTTTTTAAGATTTATCTTGTATGCTGTACCGCGCTAAGCGAAAATAAAGCGCAAAATTAAAAAAGCGCTGTTTTCTAATCTCTTTTCTAGGTAAACTAGGCCATTATGGCAAAGAAAAAATCATCAAAATCAACAAGCAATACTATCGCACTTAACAAAAAAGCGCGTCATGAGTATTTTTTAAACGATAAATTCGAAGCGGGTATTGAACTGCAAGGCTGGGAAGTTAAAAGTATCCGAGCAGGTAAAGTAAATATCTCTGATACTTATATTCATCTAAAAGACGGTGAAGCTTTTCTATTAGGTAGCCAAATACAACCTTTGAATAGCGCCTCTACGCATGTTATTTGCGATCCTATGCGTTATCGAAAACTGTTACTTAACAAACGTGAAATTGACCGCCTTGTGGGCGCTACTGAGCGTGAAGGCTATTCACTTATTGCAACTGCAATGTACTGGAAAAAATGCTGGGTTAAATTAGAGTTTCACTTGGCTAAAGGTAAAAAAATGCATGACAAACGTGCTGATACCAAAGAAAAAGACTGGTCTCGTGAAAAAGAACGTTTAATGAAACACAAAGCAAGATAAACCAAAAAGCCTCCAATGAGGCTTTTTTAATACCGTCTTATTACCCTCGGTTGATTTTCAGGCATTAAAAAGCCCCGCATCAATACGGGGCTCAATGGCAAAGCTAAAAGCCTTAACCTTTATATTTTTGCATAACCAATGAGGCGTTCGTACCACCAAAACCGAAGCTGTTAGACATTACGGTATTCAGCTCAACGTCACGACGCTCGGTCACAATATCAAGCCCTTGTGCCTGTTCATCCAATTCATCTATATTGATGGATGGCGCAACAAAGTTGTTCTCAAGCATGAGTAAAGAGAAAATCGCTTCATGCACACCAGCAGCACCCAACGCGTGACCTGTCATTGCTTTAGTTGCACTAATTGCCGGTGAGTTATCACCAAATAGTTCTTGGATGGCACCAAGCTCTTTCACATCACCTACTGGCGTTGACGTACCATGGGTATTTAGGTAATCAACCGAACCTTCAACGCCTTGTAGCGCTTGTTTCATACAGCGTACTGCACCCTCACCTGACGGAGCAACCATGTCGTAACCATCAGATGTAGCACCATAGCCTACAATTTCGGCATAAATGTGTGCACCACGCGCTAAAGCGTGCTCTAGTTCTTCAACGACAACAATACCGCCACCGCCTGAGATAACAAACCCATCGCGATTTGCATCATAAGTACGAGAGGCTTTTTCTGGCGTATCGTTATACTTAGTTGATAACGCACCCATTGCGTCAAATTCCAGTGCCAAAGTCCAATGCAACTCTTCACCACCACCGGCAAAAATAACATCTTGTTTGCCTAGTTGAATTTGCTCAACAGCGTTGCCAATACAATGTGCTGACGTTGCACATGCAGAACTAATCGAATAGTTTACGCCTTTGATCTTAAAAGGCGTTGCTAAACACGCAGAGGTTGTACTTGCCATTGTACGTGGCACCATATACGGACCAACACGCTTTACACCTTTTTCACGTAAGATATCAGCGGCTTCAACTTGGTATTTTGACGAACCACCACCTGAGCCAACAATTAAACCTGTACGCTCGTTGGAAACTTGCTCTTGTGTTAAACCAGAATCTTCAATCGCCTGGGCCATTGAAATGTAAGAAAATGCAGCTGCATCACCCATAAAGCGATGCGCTTTGCGATCAACAAATTGTTTTACATCAATATCAAGGTTGCCCGAAACATGACTACGTAAGTTATAGTCAGCAAACTCTTGGTTGAATACAATACCGCTTTTGCCAGCTTTTAAAGACTCAAGTACTTCTTGCTTGTTGTTACCGATGCTTGAAACAACACCGATCCCCGTAATTACGGCTCTTCTCATGGGTAAATTCCCTTAATCTTTACTTAATTGCGGTTATTCTACGCTGAAATGGACAACGAAGTGGTCAGCTTTCCAGCGTACACACGTACTCTGAATTAATTTTGCAAAAATTACAACGGACTTAGGCAAATAAAACACGTAAAATATAGCAAATATTTTTGTTTTATTGCTGTTGTATATGATTAAAAACGCACAAATTCACTTTAATGAAATGGGCACGCCTGTAGCCGATAACTTCGATGACGTTTATTTCTCCAATGATGATGGACTTGCTGAGTCACATTATGTGTTTTTTACTCAAAACAAAATCGAACAGCGTTTACTCAGTCATGATCAAAACCACTTTGTTATCGCCGAAACAGGTTTTGGCACAGGTCTCAACTTTCTCAATACATGGCTACAGTATGATGCGCTCAAAAAAGCACATACATTGCCAAGGCTACACTTTATTTCGTTTGAAAAGTACCCTATTAACCATAGCGACTTGGCCACTGCGCTTGCTGCTTGGCCTACTTTGGCCCAATACGCAAAACAGCTTTGTAACCAATACCCTATCTCATTGGTTGGATGTCACCGTTTAGAATTTGATAACGGTAATATCACGCTAGATTTATGGTTTGGCGATGTACATGACTCTATTCCAAATATTAGCTGCCAATCTAAAGGTATCGTAGATGCTTGGTTTTTGGACGGGTTTGCGCCAAGCAAAAACCCAGACATGTGGCAACAGTCATTATTTGATGCTATGGCAAATTTAAGCCGCACAGGTGCAACATTTGCCACGTTTACCGCAGCAGGGTTTGTGCGACGCGGCTTACAGCAGGCTGGGTTTGAGTGTCAAAAGGTCAAAGGCTACGGCCGTAAACGAGAAATGGTCATAGGTCAGCTACCACAAGCAGATGGCTATGCAAGCACCCCAACGTACTACGAAACTTCAACGACAAAACTTACAAACGTCGCTATCATCGGCGGTGGCATTGCTTCAGCTTGTTTAGCTTTTCAACTGAGCAAACGAGGGATTAAGAGTACATTATTTTGCCAAGATGACTCGTTAGCAAAAGGAGCCTCTCACAATCGTCAAGGGGCTGTTTATCCAAATCTGCAAGCAAACTATGCCCCATCAAGTGAATTTTATGCGCACAGCTTTTTGTATGCCAAACGTTTTTATGAACATATACATTCACTTGGCTTTGAGTTTACTCATCAATGGTGCGGTGTTTTACTACAAGCCGTAAATCCATCAAAAAGTGCCCAACAACAAAACTTAGTCAACAAAGGACAATGGCCTGATGCGCTTATTCGGCCCCTAAATGCATCTCAAGCCAGCGAAGTTGCAGGTATCTCACTCCCTTACGGCGGTTTATTTATTGAACAGGCGGGCTGGGTTAACCCTGCACAACTGACTCAGGCGGTATTTAACGCTGCACAACACAACAACTATAGCCAAGCACATTTTAATACCGATATTGAACGCCTTGAAAAGTCACCTAACGGTTGGTTGTTACATTGCCAACAACACGTGTTTGGCCCATTTAGTGAGGTGTTTGTCTGCGCAGGTGAACACACTGATCGATTCGAGCAAACTCAATTCATTGGACTACAAGGGGTCAGGGGCCAAGTTTCTCACATACAAGCAGGTGATGTGTCGTCTGAGCTAAAAACAGTGCTATGCCACAAGGGCTACTTTACACCAGCACTAAATGGCCAGCACTGCATGGGGGCCACCTTCGATAAAGATAGCAAGAGCAGAGAAGTGAGCGAGCAAGATAACATCACCAATCGCGCGCAACTTGATAAGTTTTATGCGCAAACAGAATTTGCTCAAAGCCTCGGAGACATTACTGGTGCCAAAGCTGCAGTACGCTGTTGTTTTGCAGATCACCTACCCATGTTAGGACAAATGCCTGAGCTAAATGACTTAACAAGTGCGTTTAAAAACCTTCGCAAAGGCAAACATTATGGATTTGAAAAATTACAACAGCCTTTTGAAGGACTACATGTAGTAACAGGGTTTGGTGCCAGAGGGTTATGCAGCGCACCTCTTGCCACTGAACACCTAGTGGCGAGTTTATGCAATGAGCCGCGCCCTTATAGTGAACGAGTTCATCAAGCCATTCACCCTAATCGCTTTATTGTGCGTGATCTTATTCGCAATAACATTTGATTTTTTACAGCAGTAATAAACAAATACGCCGCAATGTCATGCGGCGTATTTGTTTGATATTTATGGTCTTGATATTTGAATGACCACACGACGGTTTCTTTGCCGGCCAATTGCATTACTATTTGGCTCAATGTGGCGTTTTTCACCAAAGCCTTCGGTGATAATTCTGTCTGCTTCAACACCCTTACTGGTCATATAGTCTTTGATGGCTTTTGCCCGTTTACGTGACAGTTCCATATTTGGCCAACGTCCACCATGGCTATCTGTATAAGCTGAAATAAAAATAGACTCTATATTCGGATCGTTATTCAAATACTCGCCAATCATATCTAAGCGTTTGCGCGATGACTTGGTTAGCTCACTAGAGTTCTTCTTATAATTCATCACGGTAAAAGAAATGTCTTCGAAACTAAACGGCAGGAGGCTATCTCGACATTGTAAAAATGCCCAATAGGCCTGTTGAAAATTTACAGATGACAAAGCAACGGCTATTTTGTCTTGGCTGTTTTGCCAATCTTTATAATAAAAAGTGGGAAAGTAGCCTTTTTCAAGCTCGCTGAGCATTTCCCAAGAAAGGCGATTATCCAACTCACCATCAAATTTTTTCAACAGTTGCATGCGACCTATATCACGAGCAGGAACCCCTGCTCGCCATACTGGCGGCACTGATTGTAAACCTGCAAACGCGTAGGTTTCTGGACGTACAACCATATCAAGGTTGAAAGTAAGGTCTTTATTTTTACTCGCAGTGACGCTAAATACAGCCTCGCCATAATAAGGAACTTCATGGTTTAGACTACATTCTAGTCGTGCTTTTTTTTCAACCTCCCAATGGGACGTATCTGCATCAGCACTATATTGGCGCATTGCAGCATATGACTGTCCAGTCATCGCCAACAAAACTGTTGCCCCAAAAATACTTAACCTTACTCTCACCGCTCTACTCCGCTTTGCCAAATTCTTGTCATGGCCACACTACCCAATGAAACACTGCAATAACTATGCCCAAACAACCCTAAATTATCTAAACTCTGATTCGCATATTTGCGCGCAACTTGTATAATGTGCGGTTCAAATTTAGCAATCAATAAGATTATGGCAGATCAAGAGCAAACTCTATACTCACAACGTTTTCGTGGCTTCTTTCCTGTAGTTATCGACGTAGAAACCGCAGGCTTTAATAAAGATACCGATGCCTTATTGGAAATCGCGGTTACCACTTTAAAAGTAGATAATGAGGGGGTTTTCAGTTTAGATCAAACCCTGCATTTTCACGTTGCGCCTTTCGAAGGTGCAAACATTGAGCAATCGGCCATTGAATTCAACGGTATAGACCCATTTTCACCTCTTCGAGGCGCTGTTGCAGAAGCAGAGGCCATCAAAGAAATATGCAAAATGGTTAGAAAAGCACAAAAAGCCGCTGGCTGCTCTCGCTCCGTCGTTGTTGCCCATAATGCGGCATTCGACCATGGCTTTTTAAACGCTGCCATCGAACGCAACAGTATTAAAAGAACACCATTTCATCCGTTCGTCAGCTTTGATACCACCTCTTTAGCAGGACTGGCATTGGGTCAAACCGTATTAGCCAAAGCGTGTCGCACAGCGGGAATAGAATTTGATAACAGCCAAGCCCACTCAGCACTGTATGACACTGAGCGTACCGCCGAGCTATTTTGTTATATTGTAAATAGATGGCAAGAACTAGGCGGCTGGCCTTTGCCACCAAAAACGCAAGAAGCGCAAGAAGCGCCAGAGGCAACCCAAGATTGATCTGTTTAATCCACAAATAGCTATACATAACATTTACCCGCTAGCGGGTACGTTATTTAACAAATAAAAAAGCCGCTATTTTGCGGCTTTTTTGTATCATTAACAGACGTTCTAAAATTATAAGAACTGACCTAATGCTTTAACTTGGTCGATCATACGATTTGAGAAGCCCCATTCGTTGTCGTACCATGCCATTACTTTAACGAGTTTGCCGTCCGCTTTAGTTTGCGATGCGTCGAACACTGAAGACGCTGGGTTGTGGTTAAAGTCGATAGAAACCAGTGGTAGCTCGTTGTATTCAAGAATACCCGCCATAGTGCCTTCAGAAGCAGCTTTAACCACTTGGTTTACTTCAGCAATTGTTGTGTCGCGCTTAGCGATGAACGTTAAGTCAACTAATGACACGTTTATTGTAGGTACACGCACAGCCATACCATCCAACTTACCAGCAAGTTCAGGTAATACTAAACCCACCGCTTTTGCCGCACCGGTTTTAGTTGGGATCATTGACTGTGTTGCACTACGCGCACGATACAAATCTTTGTGATAAACATCACATAAGTTTTGATCGTTCGTATAAGCATGAATGGTGGTCATACTACCTTGCTCGATACCGATTGTATCATTAAGCGCTTTAGCAATAGGTGCTAAACAGTTTGTAGTACATGACGCGTTTGAAATAATGTTGCTTTGCGCGTTCAGTACGTCGCTGTTAACGCCGTGTACAACCGTTGCATCCATATCAGTACCAGGTGCTGATACGATTACTTTTTTAGCGCCCGCTTCGATGTGCTTCGCCGCCGTTTCACGCGATGTGAATAGGCCCGTACACTCAAGCACGATATCAACATTCAGTGCTTTCCAAGGCAAGTTAGCAGGATCGCGCTCTTGTGTTAGGGTAATTTCATCATTGCCAACGACTAACGTGTTGTCGTTAAGGCTAACAGTTTGGTTAAAGCGGCCATGCACAGAATCAAACTGTGTTAGGTGCGCATTAACGTTTGCCGGTGCTAAGTCGTTAATAGCAACCACTTTAATTTGTTCGTTTTGGCCTGACTCGTAAAGCGCTCGTAAAACATTGCGGCCGATGCGGCCATAGCCATTAATTGCGATGTTGATCATGCTGCGATTCCCCTTGATTATTTAACTTCACTTGCTTGTTTTGCAAGCGCTTCAATGGCTTGCCAGTCTTTGTTAGCGATAAGCTGTTTATCTAACATCCAGGTGCCGCCAACACAAATTACATTATTAAGCGCCAAGTATTTAGGCGCGCTTTCTAGGGTGATTCCCCCTGTTGGACAAAAGGTGATATGTGGTAACGGACCACCGATTGATTTTAGCATTGGCGCACCACCGGCGGCTTCAGCTGGAAAAAACTTCAAATACTTGAAACCAGCTGACGCAAGCTTCATCACCTCACTTGGCGTTGCAGCCCCCGGTAAAAACGGAATATCAGACTCTTTGGCCAGCGCTAATAACTCATCGTTTACACCCGGGCTGACCATAAAGTCTGCACCTGCTGCCACTGAGGCTTCAAAGGTTGCTCTGTCTACCACAGTGCCAGTACCAACATAAGCATCTGGCACCGTTTCTTTCATAATTTTTACCGCTTGCGCCGCAATGGGTGTGCGCAATGTGATCTCTAATGCTTTCAAGCCACCGTTATAAAGTGCTTGTGCAAGCGGCGCCGCATCTTCTAAGTTGTCGATAACAACAACCGGAACCACAGGTGCCGATGATAAAATCTTTTCTATGCTCATAACCTTCCTCACTCCCAATGCACTTATTATTCTTCAATACCAAAGGCGCTCGCGCCTAGGTCTGCACTGCTTACAATATTTCTAAATCCGGCAAACAACTCTCGGCCTGTACCGTAAGTCATTTCTGGTTGTGTTAATTGTGCTTCACGATTTGCCAACTCTTCATCAGATACATGCACTTTTAAAACACCGGCAGGCGCATCTAAGGTGATCAAGTCACCATCTTGAATTTTGGCAATAATGCCACCTTCAACGGCTTCTGGTGCCAAGTGAATAGCGGCAGGCACTTTACCTGACGCGCCCGACATACGCCCGTCCGTCACTATGGCCACTTTAAAGCCCTGATCTTGTAATGTAGCCATAACTGGCGTTAATTTATGCAGCTCAGGCATCCCTTTAGCTTTAGGACCTTGCTCTTTCAGCACGGCAATAAAGTCTTGGTTTAATTCACCATTGGCAAACGCATCTTGCAACTGGCTTTGTGAGCTAAATACTTTTGCAGGTGCGCTAACAACACGATGCTGCTCTAGCACTGCTGATACCTTGATAACGGCTTTACCTAAATTACCTGTAAGCAGCTGTAAACCGCCCTGTTTACTAAATGGGTTACTTACTGGGCGAAGTACGTCTTCATCCAGTGACTTTTCTGGACAAGGTACCCACTTCACTTTGCTTGGACCTTGGCTATCAGTCATTATCACATTGGCATTATTAGCTAACACAGGTTCTTGGGTATACGCATCTAACCCTTCACCAACAATAGTTTTTACATCGTTATGCAAATAACCTGCATCTCTGAGCTCGCGCATTAAGAAGCCCATACCACCGGCTGCTTGGAAATGATTCACATCGGCAGAACCGTTTGGATAAATACGTGTCAGTAGTGGCACAACTTCCGATAAGTCAGCCATGTCTTTCCACGTAATTTGTACGCCTGCCGCTTTTGCCATCGCCACTAAGTGAATAGCATGGTTAGTAGAACCACCTGTGGCCAACAGGCCAACTAAGCCATTAATAACAGTTTTTTCACTGACTACGTCAGCCAAACAGTTGGCATCTTTGCTATCAATAAGTTGCTGTAACATACGCTCAACGGCATTACCCGTTAGACCGTCACGCAACTCAGTATAAGGGTTGATAAATGAGCTACCAGGTAAATGTAACCCCATAATTTCCATCAACATTTGGTTTGAGTTAGCGGTGCCATAAAAGGTGCAAGTACCCGCACTGTGATATGACGCACTCTCAGCTTCTAGTAGCTCTTCACGACTCACTAAGCCTTGGGCAAACTTTTGACGTACACGCGCTTTTTCTTTGTTAGGAATACCTGATTGCATTGGCCCTGCAGGTAAAAAATAAATCGGCAAGTGGCCAAATGATAAAGCGCCAATTAATAATCCTGGGACGATTTTGTCACATACACCTAAACAAAATACGCCATCAAACACGTCATGAGATAGTGCAACCGCCGTTGACATAGCAATCACATCGCGTGAAAACAGCGATAGCTCCATACCATCACGTCCCTGCGTAACCCCATCACACATAGCAGGTACACCACCTGCTACTTGCGCTGTGGCATCATACTTTTGCGCAATTTGCTTGATTAAATCTGGATATTCTTTGTAAGGCACGTGGGCAGACAACATATCGTTGTAAGAATTGATAATAGCAAGGTTTGGCTGTTCATCAGCTTTTAAACGTGCTTTGTCGTCACTTGAACATGCTGCCATTACGTGGGCTATGTTGCCGCATCCTAGACCTGATCTAACACGCGTTTGTTTTTTTGCTTTATTGATGCGCTCTAAATAGGCTTGACGTGTTTGCTGACTGCGCTCAATAACACGTTCGGTGACTTCTTTTACTCGAGGATGCAACATATATTCGACTCATTCTCTATATAGGTTAGAGGAAAAAGGCTCAGCGCGATCAAAAACTCCACTCCAATCATTGCACTGAGCACATTTTGATTTACCCGTTCAAAGGTACGCTATCAGGTTGTCTCTCACCCCAACCTGACACCGGTGTCACTGTATTAACGCATAACCGTGACACCGGTGTCAACCTTTACCCTTAAATTTAGTCTAAAATCCACAGATGACCAAATAGTGAACAGAACTGAAGTTTGAAATAAAAATGTGACCAACTAGGTCGCTTGAGAAGAATTATATTGAGAACTAAACAGTTACGAATAAAACAGTGTAAAAGAGACTTTACTGTAAATGGCTATCAACTGCGTAGTTGCTGTCTAGCCAATGCAATTTGCTAGAAAAGCTCCTGATCTTCGTCAGGAAGAAGAGTTTGGACACGGCTGTCATTTGTTAAACTTAGCTTTATTGAGTCTATTTCGTCATTGTAAACTAGCTTCGTCATTCTGAACTTTTTTCAGAATCTCATCACAAACGAGCTATATAGTGCCCTTAAGATTACTGCGCATTAAACTGTTGTGTGATCTTTCCTTCGTCTAATTTAACCGAATGAGGTGGGTAAATACGCGTAAACTGCTTTGAGTCCTTCCCAATAGTCACTTCTATGCCCGGATGCATCAGCTCGTTTACTTTAACACGGCAAGTATGAAGTAATCGTGATAGCTTTTGCTGGATTATTTTAATATTGCGCTGGTTGCGCTGATAATGCAGGTTTAGTTGCTTTTCGCTTTCTTCAAGCTTTTTCAAAAAAGCATCACGCTTAGTTGATTGTGGCGATTTAACCGCTTTGGCTTTGGCTTTTGACAACTCCATCACCTTTTCGGTTAAACGTTTTTCAAAACTCTTAAATTCTTTCTGCTTTTCTTTTAATTCAAACCAGTTCTGCGCTATGGCAATGCGGGTACGCGTGCCAGACGGTGCGCCTAGCTCTCCAGTTTCAATTCGCAGTGCATTGAGCACTTTGCCGCCAATCAGCTTACCGCGAGGTGTGTCGCCCTTGCCTACTCTAATTAAGCGTACAGCCGACAAGTCACAGTGCAACGCTTGACGCTCGACAAATAAGTCTTGCTGAGTCTCTATATGAGCGTATTGCGCATAGCCAATAGAAATCGTTCTCGCAGCTTTAATACTACAAGAAAACTCATCGTTATCGGCCCGTTTTCGACCAATTGCACCTTGCAAGATAGTGACTGCTCCAGTACTTTCAATAAATGCGCATTCAACAAAGCCAATCACGGTTACATCACCGGTTGCTTTTATACGCATACCTTCTTTTACATCACCGCTAACAATAACACTACCATCAAACTCGATATGACCTGTACTTACATCTACGTTGGCATAGCATAATACGTCATCAACACGCATGCCCCTAGGTACCGCAACTGGTACACCTTTAGCATCAGCTACCAGTATATTGGGGTCATTTGGGTCAAGTTTGGTGCCTTCAAGCACTTGTAATTCAAAGTCGCGGCCAGGTTTTGGCTCTAATACATCACCGAACACGGTATAGCCAGTTTCGCCTTTTGTCGGCGGAATACGCTTCATCAAAGGTGCGCCGGGCTTTACAGTGATGATTGCACCCAAGTCACGCATATCTACTTTGCCGCCATCTTTTGCTTGCGGCGCGAGTACTCTGTCCTGCGCTGTCATACATAAGCGCACAAACTTGGCGTCATCGCCATTTTTAGCACGGCGGCCATGCGCTACTATAGCGCTATACACTTCGCCAGGAGACTGTTCGAATTGTTGCCCTAAAAACTGCTCTAAAACCGTTTTGTTAACACCATGTTTCACCCCCGCATCTTTTAAAGCTTGCTCAGCCATATCCATCGATACAAGATTTCCACCACGCGCAGTCACAATTGTGGCCTCAGCCATCATATTATTTTCGTCTACTCGAATGGAAATTTCGGCGCTAATGGCCATGGCAATAACGAGGGATTCGTTATCGGCGTCTTTACTTGTAAATAATTTACCAATGTTTGCGTGGATAATATCGAAGTCTGCAAATTCAGATTGCTCAAGTAATTCAACCAGCTGTGAAGCACTTGCTGGAAAACCCGACTCTGCTGGGTGAGACAGTAAATACACCGCACCCATATCTTTATCAAAACGAAACAACGACATTTTTCTATTTCCTACAAAAACAAATCCATTTTGTTATTGACAACGTAACGTAAGCCATTTGAGCACAACAACGCACCGATGTTAAGTAATATATCACCATAACAGCATACAAAATATAAACGATTGTAAATGTGTTTTGTTCAATAATCACCCAAGCATTTCATATTTAAAAAGTTATCTAAAAAAGGGCCTTGAGTAATTGCCTACTTACGCGCTATACTGGCGCCACTTACTGAATGAAAGTATTCAGGGGCTGATTAGGATTCGACGGGATTCATGAAGCCTAAGGTGCATGTCGAGGTGCGGCTGGCCTCGTAAAAAAGCCGTATTTAAAGTAATCGCAAACGACGATAACTACGCTCTAGCGGCATAATAGCCCGCTAGCACTCCTCCACGAAATTCTTGTGGTTCTGGTTCTGGAGTGTCACCCTACACAAGATCGCTACGGAAACCCTGGCCGGGGTTGAAGGGCTAAAACTAAGCGGCCTCGCCTTTACTTATCGTGTTCGTCCGAGACTTAAAGGTTAACCAATAGACGATACTAAGCATGTAGGACCGAAGGTCGACGCTTTCCGGACGGGGGTTCAAATCCCCCCAGCTCCACCAAATAGCGAAATGAAAACCCATCAAAGCTTTGTTTTGATGGGTTTTTTGTTTTCCGGCTATTTGAGATTGTAGCGATTAAAAATGCGCTTTTATCAGCAAGTTGATATTAGACTCATCAGTTCGAAACTGGGGTCTGTCCGCTAGGCCGTATTTATTTTGCCAATAGACATATTCCACCCCAACATAGAGTTTAGATTTCCAGTTAAACAGTGGATGTAGCGCCCATTTAAGTTGTGATGTCATATTCATACTTGCGCTTTGGTCTTCAGTCGCACTACTCCAGTCCATAAAGCCATCAAACAAAAATTGCAGCTCACCCAATGTAAACGGCAAAGCCCAAATCGTGGTAAGTTGCCAGTTGTCGGCGACACCGTCGTTATTACGGCGATAAAAGTTCAGGTTAAAGTAGCTAAACCCGGGGATTTCTATATCTGTAGCCACACCGTACAGATAATTAGTTCGCTGCGAAGACATCTCTACAGTACTGGTCAATAACACATCTTTAATCACGCCATACTGCAGCGATTTATCAGACAATTTGCTAAAACTTAAACGCGGCGACCATTCAGAATAGTTTTCACGCTTACCATTATCTGTACGCAAATGATCTAAAAAGAAAAAGCTGTCGCCCCAGCTGGTACCAGCTACATGTTCAAAAGTGAGCACCTGCTTATCTGGGCCATCAACTCGATAGTTACTGCCATTTAAATAGGTAACGCTAAAATCTTGCCATAAAACTTCTGCGTTAAGTGGCATGCTGCTACAGCCTAACAATAATAACAATAAAGGTGTTTTCATCATCTTGCCCTCAATATTCCAGTTTGCGCTATCAATACCAAGCCAACCAAAAGTACAACTGACCATTGTCGCAAAAAGCACACACCTTTAGCGCCGCAGGTATTGCGCATAAATTCGCTCAAAACTACCATTAGCGCGCATTTTGCCAAGCGCTGTATCAAATTGGTCTCTGATTAATTGTTCTTTGAATACCACAAAAATTGGGTTGGTGTTCGAGGTAGGAATGATGCGACTTAAAGGTATTATATCGGGCTCTTGTCGAAATAACGCGTCGGTATGTTGCCCGCTCCAATATTCGAACAAGTTTCTATCCAAAATAATCGCATCCGCTCGATGCTTAAATAACATACTAACCTGACCTTGCTGATCGGTAACTTCCATAAAATTATCACTTTTACTAGCAACCGAAGCCAATAGCGGAAACACCTCAGTCGAACCTTTAAATGATATTACGATTAAATTCTCCAAGCTGCTAAGACTGCTCACGGTAATACGCTTGGAGCGCAACGTGACAATGACTGCTTCATATAAACCAATAGGCTGAGAATAAAAAACCTTTTCAATCGCTTGGTTTTCAATCATAGCGACTGCATCTACGTTTGTTTGGTTTAACGCCCAATCAAGCCTCTGCAGCGGCACAAAAACTGGCATAAAGCTATGACCAGCTTGAAGTAATGTATCGCGTACCAACTCTAGTGCCAAACCTTTACTGTCATCAATAACCCAAGGCGGCAAACTGTGCGGAAGACTAACAATAACTTCTTTTGCAAACACAGATTCCATGTAGATTAATAAAAAAAACAGCAAATTTTTCACGATAAAGAGCTCCAACAACCAAGCCTTATCTATACATTATTTACTTGACTCAAAACGGTGAGCAATTAACAAACAAAGCTAAACGCGTTTTGGCCAAGCCTTCAGCAAAATGTGAGGCACCGATTCTAGATTAGTATGGTTTACGAAAAATTTGCAAACTACACCCTAACATTCCCGAAACCCAACCCAAAAAAGCCAACTATGTTAACTAAAAATTCCACTCATAATGGCGTAAATAGAAATACCACCTAATCTTTGTGTAGAGGTGTCGATGTGAACAGCATCACCACACGACTTCGGGAGCTAACTATGCCTATATTTTTTAAAAACTTGTCGATCAAATACAAGTTGATAGTTTCTATGGCAACAGCTTTGCTGCTCGCTATTTGTATCTTGGCTGTTTTAAACAACATCCTGACAACTAACGTTCTCAAAGACCGACTTGAGCAAGACGAGCTACCGTTTGTAATGCAAACTGTCCGCCTTAAAATAGAAAATGAAATGAATAGCAGTATCAATGCTTCTAAACAAATTGCTGAGAATAGTTTTTTAATAAAATGGCTCGAAAATGGTGAACCCAAAGCCAAACGTGATGACATACAAACATACCTGGCAAGATTAAATAACGTTAACAAGGCTGGAGAAACATTTATTGGTTCGCGAAAAACCAAAGACTACTTTACTCAGGATGGTTACCTTAAGACTATGTCACAGTCTCAGCCTGCTGACAGCTGGTTTTTTCAGTTTTTTGATAAAAGTCCTGATTATGATAGTGGCATTGGCCCTAATAAAGTTACAGGCCAACTGACACTGTTTATCAATTATGCAATAAAAAACAAAGGTCAAACCATCGGTGTCGCCGGCATGGGAGTGAGTATGCAGGGCTTGGTCGATTATATTAATAACTTTAAAATTGGCCAAACCGGCTATGCCTTTGTCGTCTCTGGCGATGGCAAAGTAAAGATCCACTTTGATACTGCGTTAGTAGACAAAGAATCTCTCAATTCTATGTCTGGCTTAAAGGAGCAAGCTAATCAGTTGGTAGGACATAAGTCTTTTACACTGCAGGAAGCGACAATTGACGGTAAAGCCTACTTTGCTGCTTCAGATTACATCGCGGCACTTGACTGGTATGTTATCGGCTTAATACCTCAGAGTGAGGTGTTTGGGGCCTTAAGTCACGCAACCAAAAATAGTGCTCTGATTGCTGTGGTAGTCATTGTGCTGTTTTTATTCCTCTCTGTTTTTGTCGCCCGTGGTATTAGCGCGCCCATTGAGCGCATTTCACAGGCGTTATCCCAAATTGCTAAAGGCGAAGCTGACCTGCGACAGCGTTTACCTGTTGAATCTAAGGATGAACTTGGCGCGCTAGCCTCAAATTTCAATGCCTTTACCGGGCAGCTACACAGTATTATTCAGCAGGTGCAACAAAGCTGTCACCAACTGAGAGACAATGTTCAGGAAGTAAACGAGTTAAGTAAGCAGACTTCAAAAGAATTAACCGTGCAGCGAGATAAAACCATGCAGGTTGCCACGGCAGTGACTCAAATGGGAGCAACGATTGAAGAGATAGCCTGTAATGCGACAGAAACTGCGTCTGCCGCCCAAAACGCATCTGTAAAAGTGACCGAAGGTGACACTGTTGTCAAAGAGACCATTGGCTACATTGAGCAACTCGCCAATGAAATGACGACTTCGGCACAAGTTATCAATGAACTGGCGCAACACACCGAATCTATAGGCTCAATATTAAGTGTTATCCGCGGCATTTCAGAACAAACTAACCTGCTGGCTCTGAATGCAGCCATTGAAGCAGCACGTGCTGGAGAGCAAGGGCGAGGCTTTGCGGTGGTTGCTGACGAAGTACGAAGCTTAGCAATGCGAACCCAAAAGTCTACCGAGGAAATTCAGCAAATGATTGAAAAGCTGCAAACCGGCTCAGAAAATGCGGTTAAAGCGATAGAAACAGGTAGGTTGCAAATGGATAACAGCGTGGCTTCTTCGACCAAAGCTGGTGAAGCACTAAATGCCATTGATCAGTCAGTCGATACCATTGAAAGCATGAGTACTCAGGTAGCCACGGCAACAGAGCAACAAAATGTGGTCGTGAATGAAATCAATAATAATGTGGTGGGCATCAGTGATGTTACAGTATCTACCGCAGATGCGGCACAAAGCAGTCTTGTTGCTTGCGAAACGTTATATCAGTTAACACAAGAGCTAGATGCGGTAGTTTGTCGATTTAAAGTGTAAAGTAAACAGCGACCTTATCTCATTTAGCTATTTAGGAATAACTTTACTGTAATTGCGAGCTCATCAAGAAGATCCCACATCCAGCTTAGGGTATGCGGGATCATACGCCTACTATCACAAACTGTGCATGCTTTTTCCTAGCCTATCCCGCATGCTCTGCAAGCTATTTTTAGCATTAGCCTCACACTCGCTGATAGTTTCAAGCACAATACTGAGTTTGGCATCTAAGCCTTGTACATCCTGCCAATCTGCAAAGGTGTTTTTTACAATATCTGCATCTTTGGCCGAGCAAGCGGTGATAAAGTTGAAAGGAAACCACTGTAGTTTGTCTTCGGCAATACGCTGGCTGATGGCTGCTTTGTGCTGTGCAATATACTCCCCTGCGTAGGCACGGTGTTTTGGTGAAAAAGCGGGAAACTGAAAGCGATAATCTATGTCATGACCCTTGCTAACATCACTCAGTAGCAAGTCATAATAGGCTTTAACTTGTTTTTGGCTGTTGCCATACCCTAAAGCGTCAAGTAGGTCTTCTTTCACTTGCCTGTCGCTATGTGTAAATTGGCTTAACAGTGTGTGGTACGCTTGATCGCTGGCGTTAGCCGCTAATACACGCAATACCGCAGTGCGGTGGTTAAGCTCACTTAAACGCGTGTTTTTAGACATCCGCTTAGCCGCTTCAATAGCGCTAGGTGAGTGTAAGTACAGACCATACAATTCAAGCCATAATCCACCGTTTTGATTATCAAGCAACTGTGACCAATTGCTGATATTCGGTAACTGAGAGGCCAAATAGTGAGCGTATTCGCCGCTTAGCGACTCAGGTATAAGGGTCACAAAGGTATCTTGCAAAGTAGAGAGCGCTTCACTTACGTCACTTGTATCATGCTCCAAAGTGTTAATCATATTAATGAGTGAATCAACGTAACGCATAAAGTCAATCTTAGCTGCCACTGCGAGTGCCTCTTGATTATCGCTGTATGAGGCTCGTTCAGCGCGGCTGAGCTGCTCAACTGGAAACTCGCCATTTCCCGTTGTGTCTAAATATCTGAAATACCCTACCCCGTTTGTGTCTAAGAATATCTGCGCATCTGCGGGTATATTATTAATGATCATACGAGGTTTATCGAGCACAACTTGTTGTGTTTTAAGTTTTTTGCCATCCCATATTTTGAGCGTTAATGGTATGGTCCAGCTTTTTTCTTGGTTGCTGTTAAAACTACTTTGTTGAATAAATATCTGCTCGCTTTGTTTGCTAAGTGTTAACAGGGGATAGTGTGATTGGGTGATAAAGGCGTTAATAAACTCTTTAAACCACAGTATGTTAGCAAAGTGCTGTATAAATAGTGACGCGCTGGTATTTGCCCCTGCCACCTGTTTAGCATAGGCACGCATATGAGTTTTAAACTGCGCTTTACCTACGGCCAGCTCTGCCATTTCGAACACCGAACGCCCCTTTGTGTACACTAATTGACCAACCGCTTCATTATCACCTCGGTACTTAACCTCACTGCGCAATGCTCTAGTACTGTGTGTGTCATAAGAAAGTGTGGCTGATTGAGGATTAAAAGTGCACGCCATTTCATCAGGGTAAAACGCTTGTACTACTTTGGCCGCAAAGAACTCTGTGAATGACTCGTTCATCCAGTAGTCGTTATACCAACTCATGGTAATGTCATTGCCAAACCACATGTGTATAACTTCATGTGCAATTAGCTTTCTAAATCGACACATTTCAAAACCATCAGCCCCCACTTGTGGGATCTGATTAGTATTGAGGGCAATTAAACCTACATTTTCCATTGCAGCTAGACCATCAATAGGAGCAACAAAAAAGTCCAACTTGGTATAAGGAAATGGATAGTCGAGGTATTCTTCCATAAACCGCACGGTATTGCTTACCAACTCGTTCATATCAGTGGGCAAGTTCAGCGCTATCGTTTTAGGTGCGTATACTATCGAGTTAAATGCTGTGTCTTTGAGTTCAACCGATTGAAACTTCCCTACCGCTAAAGCCAACACATCGGTGTATATTTTATGACTCGGCGCAAAGCGAACGATTTTGCGCTCCCCTTGTACTTGGCTAGAAACAACCGGCGTGTTGTGCAATGCATCATATTGTTTAGGGATATCAACACTAAACTCGAAGCGCGCTTTTTTATCCGGTGCATCAAACCCAGGAAATACAGTGCGCGCTTCCATTTCTTGTAGCTGTGAAAAAATATAAGACGCATCACTTTGTTGGGACGAGACAAACAGTCCCATAGTGTTTTGTGACAGCTCACCCGTATAACTAATTTCCAGTTGGGCTTTTCCTACTATTGGCTTAGCCAACTGATGCGTCACAATATCAAATTCATTTGGTTGTTCAATATTTAAAACGTGTGCTTGGCCTTGATACATTAGCGTAACTGATTTTATTGTCAGTGCTCTAGCATGATAAGACACGGTTGTGGTGTTTTGTAAGTAGTTGATGGTTAAAGTTGTTTGGCCAGAAAAGAGACTCTGCTCAGGAGAGAGTGTTAGATTAACGCTTTGTTGTGTTAAAACATCATTACTTGGCAGGCGATATGCCTGCACTGTGATTGAAAAAAACACCACAAACATGGCCATTAGTGCGCTTAATATATAGCTTTGCATTATAAGTGCCTTCCCTAGATAACTTGTTGTTTTAATTGTTTCTAGGCGCATTTTATACACAGTTTTTGTATATGTGCTACCACTATAGGCAAAAAGCGAGATACTTACGCACCTCGCTAATCAATTAGTTTACGAACGTTTTGAGGCAAGCTAAAGTCCTTTAGCGTATTGCAGTATAGTTTTGGTTGGTATGCCAAAAGCAAGCACCTTGCTGTTTTGTGACCAGTACTTTCTATTTAGCGCTTCTTTTACAGATTCATAGCGCTGAGGCTGGGCTAAGTCATTAAAACTTGCCACCATAGAAGAAATACCCGTTACGCAGTTATTATTAACACTAAACATCGCACCGCCTGAAAACCCGCCTTGCATATTTCTGTGTAGCAATACAAAGTTCACGGGTTCATCCAGCATGCTATTAGGTTCAACCCCGTTGTTTGCTGCTTTTTCATTGAAGCTATCCGTCATTCGTGGTCGGTCAGTAATACCTGACAAAGTACCCGATGCAACAGTTAAAGTGGCAGAGCCAGATAGCTTAGTCATCGACACCTTATCCCCTAATTGATGATTGTCACACCAGCTAGGTACTGCGTTACGCGGCAACACATGTTGCGTCAATTTTAGATAAGCCAAATCTTTTTCAGGTGAGCGCATCACCAATTGTGCTGCAACTGGCTTTGACAGTTTGCCAATTTCTCCCATTTGCACGTCAACGCTCTGGCCTACGGTTAAGTTTCGCACCACATGATCTGCGGTAACAATCAAGCGTTCAGTAACAGGAACTCCCATGCCACTTACCGTGGTTGAGCCATTGATTTGATAACTGATCCGAACCTGATATCCAGTAACTTCTTGCTCACGAACATTATGCTGCGCATTTGAGTTGTTTAAGTAAGCAATCGCCAACTCTTTCCCCTGATAAACTCGGCTACTACCACATGAAGATAATGCAATCACCATACTCAATAAGAAACACTTAATACCATTTTTTTTAGAAAAAGCTGGATTACTATTGATTGACGATACGGCTTCTTTTGCTACATAGGTCATGTGATCATTCCGTGCTAACCAAGTGAATGTTAATGGGAGTGACACCTCAAAATCCGTCACTCCTACTCTGTTACTCTTTAATATGGCACAAAACACAAAAAATTAACATAGAAACTTACACAAAACAGGTCCATTTGTATTTTTTTTGTTAAGAATGGTGGTTAAAAACGTAAATAACATAACGATGTATGGTCAATTTGAGAAATTCTCATCTTCTTTAATGCGCCATAAAATGGTCTTTTTTGTTCTTTTACCCACTAGCTGCACTATTGCTTTGTACAACTTTCATTAAGTTTATCAATATTGCATAACTCTCGTGTGAATATGAGTGTGCCAATCGTATACAAAGGTATTTAGATGAAGATAAAGAACTTAGTCTTACTTGGCATTACGTCGTTACATGCCTTATAACCCCACTATCGTATGCTGATAGCCAAAAGCTTGGAGCTTGCTTAGTTGATTCGTTAAACGGTAAAGAGCGTAGAGATCTTGTTAAGTGGATTTTTCGCGATGGCCGCTCACCTGGAAATTTCTGACCATTCGGCAGTTACAAATGATGTTCGAGTCGATACAGATAAAAAAGTAGGCAAAATTGTAACAGACTACTTACTCGTGATTGCCCAACAGAGTTTAAAAACGCACAAACACTCGATCCTCTTGCCTTGCAAAAATCTTTTGAATTTGTGGGACAGGTTACAATGCAAGAATTAATGACAGATAAAGGTGTTGAACAAGCACTCTCTAACCATGTAAATTTTGCTGATTTAAACAAAATCAATTCAGTTATCGAATAATTTCACACTTCAATATTCGAGGTTGATAGCCAGTTTCACGACCAACCTCGTACGCCTCTTCACCTAAAGTACAGCCTTCATAATACGCCTGTCTTGTGATACGAATTTTTATGCTGTCACCCATAAAGAGTGTGCATCTATTATAGTGGTGTAATAAATAGTGGTGTAATAAATAGTGGTGTAATCAAAGATAGAACAAAACAGTAGTACTGCGCTTCAAAAAAGGTGAAATAAACAACTCACTGTTATTGAAGTCTATTTCACCAGCGGAATGCAGTTAATTAAACTGCTACAGGTACGAGAACTTAAGTGCATGCCCCGCTGCTGTTGCTCAGCAAAGCACAGAATTTTTATTTTTAAGCTGACTCTCTTTGTTGAACAAGCTCAGTGGGTTCAAACTGCTCAATAAACGACAAAAAGTTAGGCTGGCCAAATAACATCATGATATCCAGCAACTGGCAGGCAGTTAGCTCTGTCTTACCTGATTCCCAGTTGGAAATCGTAGCCTGATCTACCGGCGTAACCAAGCTCTTTCCTAATTGAGCCTGAGTCAGCTTCATTTCGCGTCTTAACCTGCGGATTGTTGCAGGAATATACTGTCTAGCAGCCATAGTTTGCGCTTTGCGCACGCGCTCATTTCTTCGTATCGTATTCATTACATATCCGTATTTGGTAATGGCTAGCGTTTTGCCGCAACTCATGATTTTGCCAAAACGGCAAACAACTAAACGCTTAACGGCCCTAACTTTTCGCGAAGGTGATGAAATAAATATAAAATACTTCACCAAATTCACAGCCCCTAAAACCCCCAAATAGACAAGTCAATTTATTTGATGTAGCCTATCTGGGTCAACTGGTAAAATAATTGATCGGATTGGGTTATATGTCAAATACTTTTGCAACAAGATTAAAACAACTACGGATTTGTGTTGATGAGTCACAGATAAACTTTGCGGAGATGTTAGAAATCCCAGTACCATCATACCGAAAGTATGAGAAAGGCGAGCGGGAACCCACACTTTCGGTGATTAGCAAATTTTTTGAACACCCGAAAACAAAGGTTTTTGCGCAATGGTTAATTACTGGCGAAAACTACCCCAATGCGACCACTAACAACCCAATTGGTGATAATACATATACACCTATTCTCTCTGAAGAAGAGTTTGAAAAACAGTTTGTAAGCAAAGCAAAAGAGACGTTGATGTTCTTATGTCATCTAGGTTGGTTTAAATCAACGAAAACTACAAACTTTGAAACCAGTGGAAAGCTGTTATTGAGGGATTTAAAACCTATGCTGACAGGGTCATTTAAAAAAGCGAAAAGCGCATAATTTCACCTTCCTTTACCGAAGGTACACTGATGCAACTGCAGTGATGTAAAATCATCACCCTCACCTTTTTCAGTTGATACATAAAATAGCGCTGTCATTTATATTTTCTATTCAAAAACTAACGCCCTCCAATCTAAATAGCACAATACGCATCTATCGTTCTAAATATCGAGCTATTAAAACACGACTCAAGGCTGAATGTGCGGAGCATATTCTCCGCACCACAATGATTTACATGCGCTTTTTTGAAACAGCTAAACCAGCCATCAGCATTAATGAAAGAAACAATGACCCACCAGATGATGACGGAGTGCTTGGCTGAGGATCCGGTTCGACCGGTGTAGTAGTGATTAGAGTATTTTCTTTAGGTACTAAAGATTGCGCAGTGTTGGGCGCATCATCAATGACAGTAATTGCATTAATGGTAATGAAGTTATTGCCTGCAGGCTGAGTATCTTTGTCTGTACACTGAGCAGCAGTAAAGTCGACTAACGGCGTGCTACCACATAACGGAATATGAGCTATCTTATCAACAACCTCCATCCCCCCATCAATCACTTGCCCAAATACGCTAAAACCACCATTTTGCACATCTAAATTTGCACTGTTGTCATTCAGGTTGAAGAACCACTGATTTGTTGCGCTGTCTTTTTTGCCACTCAGTTTAGCCATTGCTATCGTGCCTCTCACATTAGAAAGCTTAGGCTCATTTACAACTGGAGCATTTGTTTCTATGGCGTTAAGAGGGATCTTACCATCATAGTAAAAGCCACCACCTTGCACGACAAAATTAGTTTCAACGCGATGAATCACTGTGCCTTGGTAACTATCGGTATTTACATAATTTAGAAAATTCTCTACCGTCTTTGGTGTAATTTCATCGAACAAATTGACTTGAAATGTGCCTTGTGTTGTTTGAAATTCGACGATGGTTGCATTGGCTGCAACGCTACTTAAAAGTGAAGCTAGAAGTGCCGCGCATCTAATTTTGTTATTCATGTATAATCTCTACTCACCTAGTACAATCTAGTTAATTTATTGTTATATAAAAATCAGCTGTTGATTCTACAGCAACAAATGATTTTTCTCGATAGAAAATAACACTTGATAACATTTACGTTCACTATTATTACAGATAGATTTCACATGGTTTCGAAATACGTCCAGCGAGTGTTCTCCCATATAAGTTACGAGCTAGTATAAGTTATGCTCAAACTGTTCAATATTAAACCAATACAGCACTAACGTGCTAATTTTGCAATGAATCCCCGCCAAACATGCTTTATGATGCGTGTCAAATTATTTATTAATTTGGGACAAATAAGACATGAGCAATTCTCCTGATGCAACGGCGACAGTTCGATATCAACTAACACGCCTGAAACAACAATCTCTTAAATCCCAGTAGGTAAAAGCATCTCGAATGCTCACTAAACGAGTGTGTAGTAGATCTTGTAAAGCCATGTGGCTTTAGGTTTAGCCAACAAAGTGAGTATTGTTGCTATGGCTATCACTGCAGCTGATACAATGACAGCAATATACGAAATAACCTTCCTTCTAATTCGCACTGCTTACCTTCTTAAAAACCACATTAAAGCGATAAAACGCCAACTTTTTGTGGATTTATGATGTTTATTTAGGAGTCTGTGCGCATTACCAAAGAAGATCGTTATATTTTTTTAACATAAATATCTGGTTTATGAATTTGCATTAGCGGTTTGGCATCAGTTACTTGCTCAAAACCAAACTGAGTATATAAAGAATGAGCATCTCGGGTTGCGAGCATGGTGCGTCTTAGGCCTTGTAATTCAGGATGAGATATTACCTCTGACAATATCTTTTTACTTAATCCTTGTCCCCTAAAATCAGGCAACACAAATACATCAGCCAAATAGCCAAAAGTTGCTTTGTCGGTAATGACCCGAGCAAATGCTAGCAGCCCAACTTCTTCTTCTATCACTGCAAAATTCACACTATTTTCAATGGCTTTTTGCAGTGTTTTTTTAGGAATATGCTCAGCCCAATAAGATTGTTCAATATAGTTATGTATAGTGTCAAAGTGTTTGAGTATTTCAGCGGTGTTTGTTGTAAGGTACTGCACAGTTTGGCTCCTTGTGGCGACATAAATATACCTTAAAAAATATCACCAACAAGGCGCCAAAACTAGCTAATTTATTTACATATTTAAATATTCATAACTTGCCTGTAAACCAAGAGGAATACCTAATCCCCAGTAAGCAAGCAAGAACAGGCTCCAGCCAATTAAAAATGCAATTGAGTAGGGCAACATCATAGCAATTAAAGTACCTATACCTGTACCTTTAACATACTTTTGACAGTACACAACAACCAGTGGGAAGTAAGGCATCAACGGCGTGATAATGTTTGAACTGGAATCGCCTACCCGATAAGCCGCTTGGCTTAAATCTGGTGAGATCCCTAGCTGCATTAACATAGGCACAAAAATAGGCCCAAGTAACGCCCATTTTGCAGAACTAGAACCAACAAATAGGTTTACAAATGCCGTCAAGAAAATAATACCAATAACGGTAATGCTGCTTGGCAATGCCATAGCTTTAAGCACCTCAGCACCTTCAATTGCTAACAGTGCGCCCAAATTTGATTGCGCAAACGCAGAAATAAATAACGCACAGAAAAATGCCATTACAATGTAATAAGCCATACTGCCCATAGACTTACTCATGGCATCAATCATGTCTTTTGATGATTTGAAAGTACCCACCATGAACCCAAACACCATACCTGGGATCCAAAATAGTAAAAAGATGAGTGGCACTATTGATTGCATTAAGGGCGCGCTAAAATCAGTCAATGACCCTGCAGGGCTGCGCAGGGCTGAGCTTTCACCACTGGCGGCATAAGCTAATAGCGCAAGACCCGCAATCATAACGCTTGACGCAACATAAAAACCTTTGCGTTCTTTATCTGTTACTTCGTGAAACTCTGGCAGGTTCTCTGTGTCACCATCAATTGGAGTATTTTTTAAGCGTGGTTCAATGATTTTATCTGTTATATACCAACCTAACAGAATGATAAACACACTAGATGCCGAAGTAAAAAACCAGTTATTCAATGGATTAATCGACATTTGTGGATCAATAATATGCGCCGCACTTTGCGTAAAACTTTGCAATAGCGGGTCAATGCCAGAGGGAATAAAGTTAGCGCTAAAGCCCCCACTTACACCGGCAAAAGCTGCCGCAATACCCGCCAGAGGATGGCGTCCCATAGCATAATAAATCACACCGGCAATTGGGATCACCAAAACGTAACCGGCATCAGTCGCCGTATGACTCACGATTGCTATCAAAATGATTGACGGAGTTAATAATGACTGTGGGGTGCGCTTAAGCATCAACTTAAGACCAGCGTTGATATAACCTGAGTGTTCAGCAACGCCAACACCCAACATGGCAACGAGTACCACGCCCAATGGTGCAAAACCTGTAAAGGTTTTAACCATTGATGATAAAAAAAGTGCGAGCGCATCTGCACTGAGCAAGTTGTGTACTACAATTGCTTGCCCAGTTCTTGGGTCAATTGATTCAAATTGCGTATTCGAAAAGGCCCAAGATAATAACCAGATCAATAACATAGAAAATAAAAAGATCATGGCCGGATCTGGTAATTTATTCCCAACCCGCTCTATAAAGTTTAAAAAACGAGCCACTGCGCCATTACTAACTTCACTATTCGCTTGTGATTCCATAGTTGTTCCTTAATAAAAAAGTCGGCTAACTGTACCTTAACTTTATTGATCGGAGCAATAAATCAGACGAATGATAACTACATAAATTTAACATTCAGCTCAATAACTGTTCTCAGAAATAGACTATTCTTATTGAAACACCGTGCCTAAGGATAATAGTGATGATCAATATCGATGATAAAATTATCAAAGACATAAAACGTGGCTTTAATTTACCGCCAAAGCCCGAGCTGTTAGAACGCCTGCAATCTGAGCTTCAGCAACCCGAGCCTGAGCTAAATCAAATAGCTCAGTTAATTGCCACTGATTTATCTACTTCCGCTGCCGTTTTAAAAGTGATCAACTCACCGACTTATGGCATGTCACGCACCATCACCGACATTAAACAAGCCGTTATGTTTTTGGGCTTGGATAGCGTGACGCAACTGGTTACGGGTTGTTTATTACAACAGGCTTTTGAACAAACCAAGTGCTGTATTAGCTTAGAGCGCTTTTGGGATACTTCTAGCGAAATTGCCGCTATTTCTACCCTTATCGGTAAAAAAGTAAAATCAAAAGTACCATCAGAGAACTTACATATGCTTGGCTTGTTCCATGATGCGGGTATACCTGCAATGGCGGTAAAATACCCAGACTACGTAAAGCTGCTCAATGAAGCCAATAACAATGATGCTTCTTTGATTGCCCTTGAAGGCAAGGTATATAACACCAGTCACACGGTTGTTGGATTTTATCTGGCATCTAGCTGGCATTTACCCAAACAGATATGCCAACTCATTCTACGCCATCATGATACCGAGTTTTTATTTGAGCCACACGACCAAGAATCTTTAATTAGCTATGCCACATTAAAAATGGCTGAAAATTTAGTCCATACCCAAAAACGGTTTGTTTCAACACCGGACTGGCCTCTTGTCAAAAATGAAGTGCTTAATGTATTAGAAATCGACGAAGATGATTATCAGGATATTTTGGAAGATACTCAGGATTATTTTCAGGAGCGCTTTGGCTAGAGACGCTACTGGCGCTTATTAAAAACACCTCGTTAATGTTAACTTTCTGTTTAGTTTTAAATACGTAAACGCTAATATGGCACAAAAAATAATAAGGAATATCTGTGCTATTAGCATTAAAAAGCAAATTCGATACACTTGGGTCAACGTTAGGCCCAGGCATATTGATGGCCACGGCCGCAATTGGAGGCTCTCACTTGGTTGCGGCAACCCAAGCTGGCGCATTATTTGGCTGGCAACTGCTGTGGTTAATTGTTGTAGTTAACCTACTCAAGTACCCCTTTTTTCGCTTTGGTGTAGAGTACACGTTACTCAGTAAGCAAAGTTTGGTTGCCGGCTATCAGCAACAGGGTAAAGCGATATTCTTCGCCTTTGTGGGGCTGAATATTATTGCGGCCATTGTTAATACTGCTGGCGTTCTTTTGCTCACTGCCAGCTTATTACATTATGCACTGCCTTGGAAAATAGATATTACGGTTTTGTGTTTTGCGCTCCTAGCCCTATGTTTAGCCATTTTATTGCTTGGCCACTATAAGCTACTCGACAAAGCCAGTAAGTGGATCATGGCAACGCTTACGCTATCCACAGTCGCTGCGCTTTGCGTAGCCATATCTCAAGGTGCTGCAAACCCTCCTCCGGCAACACCACCAGAGCCATTTCAAATGGCGATGCTAGGCTTTTTAGTAGTATTAATGGGTTGGATGCCAGCCCCAATCGAGATTTCCGCTATTAATTCGTTATGGCTAAAAGCAAAAACCCGCACCAGTGATTTAACCCTAAAACAGGGCTTATTTGACTTTAATTTAGGCTATGGTCTGACCGCGTTACTTGCCGTGGTATTTTTCTCGCTCGGCGTACTCATTCAATATGGTAGTAGCACCAAAATCGAACTGGCAGGCATTGCATTTAGCCAACAGTTAATCAGTATGTATACACAAACGATAGGTGCTTGGTCACATTCACTTGTTGCTGCCATTGCATTTTTATGTATGTTTGGCACTACTCTCACAGTACTTGATGGCTATGCTCGTACATTAAATGAGTCGTTATTGTTAACGAAAAAGTCAGTGCCTAAATATTGCCTTTCTGTGTTGGTGTTAGTTCAAGCTATCTTAGGAATGAGTGTGGTACTGTTTTTTAAAGCCAACTTAAAAGAGATGTTAACCTTTGCTATGACGCTGGCGTTTGTTACTACCCCAGTGTTCGCTTGGTTTAACTATCGATTGATGAGCGTGATTAATAAAAAACCGACAGGATTTATAAAGGTATTAAGCTGGCTGGGGTTAGCGTACTTATTTGGCTTTACACTACTGTTTTTATATTGGAAGTTTTAAAAATGAAACAGCCACCTACTGTTAATGGTGGCTGTCTTATCAATGGTTTATCGTCTTAGTCGGCAAATTATAAAAAGACTTATCACACACAATATATTTAAATAAAAGTTACCTAATGGGAAGTAATCTTCAAAAAAGGTATCAAGGGAAAAGTTTGTCACATACCCTCTTAACCCTAAAGAGCATATTACAGAAAGTGCAATCGCGTACACTGTAATAACTACAGCACATAAATTTATATAAAAATCATACCCTTTATTTAATTTTCTTAAACGCTCAGAGAAAATCATTGCTAAAGCAGCTGGAGCCAAACAGTTAGATGCAAATAAAACTATCAGCCAAATAACATCAGGATCATGATTGATACTCAACCCTGGTCCCAAAAAAGGTGTCAATAATAACTCTAGAAAAATCGGGAATATAACAGATACTAATAGCGCAAAGATTATGGACCGATTTAAGTAATAAACATTGTGGTTTTCTAACATAGTAGTTTACCTCTTAACACAAATATAGAGGGTGAGATTTCGAGGAAATTTACAATATCCGCGACACCCCACTCACACGGATGCTAACGACTTAACTTAAATTCCATTCGTACTGTTGATTTTGCGCTTACGGCTTCGCCATCTTCAAACTTTGGCGCATAACGCCATTGCTTTAAGGCTTTAATGGTGTTTTTTACAAATAGCGGTCCATGTTGCTTATCTAACACTGAGATATCTTCTACAAAGCCCTCTGGGGTGATCGTAAATTCGAGGTCAACCCAACCTTGTGCTCTTGCCTTTAGCGCTCTTTGTGGATATTCAGGTTCTTTGCGGTAAAGCGGCGTTTGCTCAACATCATCATGCCAAGGCGTCATTTTCGCTATCATTAAGCAGTGCTTTGTCGCTTGTTCACTCATACCCATTTTTTCATACAAGCCAACCAAACGAGAGTGGGCAGTTAATTCGATTGGGTGATCAAAGTCCAATCGCTCATCAAATACCGCAATCACGTCATTCAATTTTGCAACTGCTTCTTTGTGTTGTTTGCGCGCTGATAGCAACTCTGCTACCCATAGATCAACCGTTAATCTATGTACAGCATCTTTGGGCAAGTACTTTTTGTTGATGTCATCTGCATGGTTAAGATAACTTTTTACCCTCGAGTAATCGTGCGCTCGATTGAAGAGCTTTGCCGCCTCAAAATATATCTTTGATTCAAGTAAATGATTGCTATGGTGCTGCGCAATATCAATAGCGAAACCAACATACTCTCTGGCAGTTAAATCCTGATTAGGTAACAGTAACTCCACCTTTAGTATAAAGGGGTCTATGAGGTCAGTAGAATACTTCCCCTGCAACACAGTTAAAGTATCGATTGCTTCATTTAGAACGACGAGTGCCTCTTTGCTATCATGATGAGACAGGGCCTTTGCATAGTTGATTGCAAGGTTGGCGGCATTTTGTGACTTTTCACCAAACACAGCCTTGCCTTGCTCGTAGGCTAACTTAGCGAATTGCTCTATTTTCTCATACTCGCTGTTTTCTACAGCACGTTGATAAGCATGGTATGTTTGAGAAAATTCAGTTCGGGCATCTGTGTTTGAAAATCCACTAGAACAAAAAAGTGCGCCAGTTAAAACCAGCGCTTTAGAGGTAATAGACATATGATTCCTTCGTAAAACATTCCTAGCGCATCACTGAATATAGGTGATGCTTTGCAAATATTAAGCTGCGAGCTTTTTAACTTGCTCCCAGATATCAACTACATGGGTTTTGTCTTCTTCCGTTAGTTCACCATTACGGTACGCTTTTACTAGGCTTTTTTCAATCTCTTCATTAAGCTGCTCAACACTGACTTCTTCACCAGCGACTTGCGCATAACCCACAGCTAAATCAAAGTGACCACGCAAATAGCCGCCAGCAAATAGCTCATCATCACTAGCTCTATCTACTAAGTTATCAAAAAATTGCTGTGCAACGTCTATATACTCTTGAAATGACATATTGGTTTCCTAATTTAAATCTGAATGGCCAACGGCATACATAACGTGATCATTGTAACCGGTAACAACATTTATATACCCGCTAAGCGTTTGGTCGAGCTCTTCATCGCCCGTGTCGGCTATTAGAGGTCGGCCGTTTAATGCTTGTAATTTAGTTTTCGTTGCAACAACGATAATATTTTCTCTGCCAATTTTTTTAATCAGCTCAGCACTCAATTGTTGATTACCACGGCCGAAAATATGGCCTTGACCACCAATTAATGTGATCACCAACTTTGTGGGTGCATCGTTCAAACGTGCTAACAACTGGGCTGCCGTAAGGTCTTGAGCAAGTAGTTCATGGTCTTGAATTAGGTCTACCCCCAACAGGGTATTGTCTAGGCTTAGCTCTTCCATAATGGCCGCAACCGTAGACCCCGACCCCATGATGTATTGGGTATCTGCATCCATCTCGCTGATAACGTAAGCCGCAATATCAGCCAGCACTAACTCATCGCTTTCTTTACCGCCATTTTTTACACTTTGTACGTAGCGTAACTCTGATGGAACTTGCATTTCACCATAGCGCTTAGCGCGCACAGTACCTTGACGAAACGCCTCTTCATCAATATCCATCACATCCGCATCTGATACCGTAACCAGCTCTCCGGTTATCAGCATTTCAACCACGCGACCTGCAGCTTTAGGGGTAATGGCATAAACACCTGAGTGGATTTTACAGCCAGCTGGTACGCCCAAAACGGGAATGTTGTCGTCAACCGCAGCGCAAATATTGCGCGCAGTGCCATCACCACCGGCAAACAAAATCATATCTACGCCATGTTCAATCAGCGCCTTGACCGCATTTTCAGTATCGTCGGGTACTGTAGGTATCGCACTTTGGTAAACAACTTCGGTTTTGAAGCCTAATTTTTTTGCGATGCTTTCACCCATATCGTCATTTACAGTGAATACCTCTATCTGGTTGCGATATGCCAGCAATTGCTCAAGCGCTAACTGGGTTCTAGCATTCGCTTTTGGCGTCGCGCCCAAAGCGATGGCCTGCTGTGCAGTATCTACACCATCACTGCCTTTTAATGCAACACTCCCACCTAGTCCAGCTACTGGGTTAATAATCAAGCCAAGTTTAAAGCGCATCTAATAGCTCCTTTGGGCAATGCCAAGTAAATTGTTGTTTGGATAGTGGCCAGGGGGTATTGTAAAACTGGCTTAGCGCGTATAGCAGCTGTGTTGTTCGCTCATTAAAGCCCTGTTCTAAAAACACCATAACTTGCTCATAAACACGCTGCTGAAAACTAAACCGACAGGTTTGCTCACCGTTTAAATTATCAACCGACACATTAAAATTAAACCCCGCAGCGACACTGAGTGCCCATTCTATGGCTTGTGGTTTTACTTCAACATTTTCAAACTCATGCTGTTTCGCTTTGTCTCGCCCATCAGGGCAATACCAATAGCCATAATCTTCTTGCTCTCTGCGTTTAGCGCCTGCCACTAACCAATGAGCAATTTCGTGTAAGGCACTGGCATAAAAACCATGAGCAAAAACAACTTGATGATAATGGCAATGCGTGTTTGCAGGCAGATAGATTGGCTCATCACGCCCTTTGATCAAACGTGTGTTATATCGAGAAAAAAACTGCTTATCGAAGATATTGATAAGATCACTTATTGTATGCATTGACTACGAGCAGAACCACTTACAACCTAACTTGCGCAGATTGTACGTACTTTTGCATATGAAGTAAAAAATACTAGGTCTAGATAGGCGTTTTGGGCGATTTCAAATGAAAGCAACAAAAAGAGTGGGCTAAGCCCGCTTATCCAGAACTAAGATTAGCCATTAGATTGAATACTAAACAACTCTGGTTGGTAAATGACGGCTTGATTGCGACCATAACTTTTTGCTTTATACAGCGCCTTATCTGCCTGCTCTACACATTCATCCGCAGCAAGTTTATCGCTTACAAAGTCATATGCAACTAAACCGATGCTTAATGTAAGATTGTTTTTAGCTTGCTGAGCATATTCATCAACGAGCCTTCTTGCGAAACTCATTGCACTGTGATGACTGGTTTCGGGGCAAACCAGTATAAACTCATCTCCCCCCCATCGGCCGATAATATCCGTGGGTCTGGCAGATTCTTAGAGGAATATGCAAAGCTCTTTTAGGGCAATATCCCCCGCTAAGTGACCTTCTTTATCATTAAGCGGTTTAAAATTATCCAAATCAACTAAGAGTATGGCCAAAGGTCGATGATAGCGATTCAACCGAGCAAGCTCTCTTTCTAACAAACTGTATGCTTGACGACGATTGTATACACCTGTGAGATAATCCAAATGCGCTTTTTCTAGTAACGCTTGTTCTTCGCTTAGGTCATGCATAACAGCGATATAAAATTGTCCATCACCATTTAGAATAGTGGTAATGGATATTCTGTAACGCTTTTTAGTGCCATTTTTGTGCACTCCTACAACGCAAGTGTCGCGTTCGGTATCTACTAACTGCGGATGATTAAAACTATGTTTTACCTGCTTTAAAAAAGTAGCACCGTTAAAATGACTAGGTAGCAAATCAGCCATGGTCATTTTAATGAACTCTTTTTTACTATATCCAAACTGCTTTTGTCCAACATCATTCACTTGCCAAATTCGACCACCTTTATCATAGTAAATGACACTATCTGACATAACCTCTATCAACGCGGTACGCTCTTTGAGCAGTTGATGCATAAACCACAGCATTAGCATATTAAGCAGCGCTACTAAACACACAATGGGAGACAAAAAATATGCGCCAAGCTTAATAAATATAGTGACCTCTTCTGTGTGTAGAGCTTGAGAAGCCATGGTGCGTTGATAGCTGTCGTGCAGACTCATTCTCAATACATCTAACGCTTGTTCGGCTTGCGTATCATCCACTTCCACGATTTTATCTAATTTTGCAATATTCTCTCTGGATTTATCTTGGATACTCTCGTTGAGTAATTTGGCTGCATATTGATCAACAGTATTTCTAATCGTATCAATAGATTGAGATTCCTTTTCAGATAACTCAAACTGGCTAAATTTATCAATACTGCGATATATGCTGCTAAGCTCTTGCTGTGCTCGAATAAAATAAATTTGTTCGCCTCGTAATACAAAATTCTTAAAGTTATGGATAAAGCCTCCATAACCCATACTGCGCTCTAACTGAGCAAGTAATGAAGCTTTTTCAATAGAGGTATAGGTATTTTTTTACCAATTTGTATTCAACGCATGCGATTTCTCGACGACTTGTGCATTCCAATAAAATAATGCCAAATTGAATAAAATTGTTAATGTAAGTAATGTACCTAATTGTAGGTAAATTCGCTTTTCCATCACCAAATACCCAGCAGCACACATGGGTTAAGTGTAGTAAAGTATTGTCTTTGAGCAAAAGTTCAGCCAAAGAAATAAAAAAGAGCACAGCCAAAAAGACCGTGCTCTTTTTAACAAAAGTCAGCTAGCGAGTTATTGCGCTTCGCTTTGTTCTGTTTGTAAGGTTTCCTCAGTAGTCACTTCGGTTAATTGCGCCTTAGGTGTAACGTAAAACTTTGCACCTTTTTCCGCCATTGCCATTAAGCTTGGCGCAGGTGTAAATACAGGGTTATCGGTTGCATAAGTAGATAACTCAGAGCATATTTTGCTCGCGCCACGTTTATCCATATAGCTAAATGGCCCGCCTAAAAATGGTGGGAAACCAATACCAAATATGGCACCAATATCACCATCACGAGGGCTGGCAATAATGCCTTCATCCAAACAACGTGCCGCCTCATTGAGCATCTGCGCCACACAACGGCTAGCAATTTCCTGCTTATTTAAACGTGGACTTGTGGTAATACCCAATAGCTCATAGACAGACTCGTCGACTTTTTTACCCTTTTTCTCATAAGAGTAAAAACCGCGACCCGTTTTACGACCTAAGCGTTTTGCATCAATCATACGCTCAAAAGCACTTGGCGCTTTAAAACGCTCACCTAACTCTTTTTCAAGGATCGGGGCGATTTTAGAGCCAATGTCGATGCCCACTTCATCAAGTAGTGCCAATGGACCAACTGGGAAGCCAAATTCAACCAAGGCTTGATCTATCTTCTCGATTGGTTCACCCGCTAGCAGTAAATTAGCCGCTTCATTCACGTAAGGTGCCAAAATGCGGTTAACATAAAAGCCTGCTTTATCTTTAACAACAATGGGGGTTTTACCTTGCTTACGAGCAAAATTAACCGTACGCGCTATGGTTTGCTCCGAGGTGCCTTCGTGCGGAATAATTTCCACCAGTGGCATTTTCTCTACAGGCGAGAAATAATGCAGACCGATGACATTTTCAGGGCGCTTTGCTTGCTCTGCAATTTGTGCAATTGGCAACGACGACGTGTTACTGGCAAAAATGGTGTCATCTTGGCAGTTTTGCTCTACGTCCGCGACCATACTTTGCTTAAGCTTTAAGTCTTCAAACACCGCTTCAATCACCATATCAACGTGCTTAAAGCCAGAATAGTCAGTGGTGCCTGTGATACGATTCATGGTTTGCTCTAGCTCAGCTTTACTCATGATACGGCGCTTTTGACGCTTAGATAAAATCTTATAGCTGTAGTTCATGGCATTGCTCACACCTTGATGCGCTACATCTTTAATACGCACCAATGCACCAGCTTTCACAGCACTAACATGTGCAATCCCCGCGCCCATTAAACCACCGCCGAGTACCGCTGTGCGCTCAACGGACGCAACATCATCGTTTTTGTACTCTTTTTTCATTTCGGTGGTTGCAAAGAAAATACCACGCAGCGCTTTAGATACATCGGTCATCACCAAGTCGGCAAAGCCCTCGGCTTCTGTTTTATAAGCCTTAAGCTCATCAAGCTCCACTGACGCGCGCACTGCCTTAATAATATTGAGCGGTGCTGGATAGTGACCACCGGTTTTCTTCAACACATTCTCTTGCGCTTTTTTGAAAATGATATTGCGACCAAATGGGTTTGACTCTAACAACTGGCTAATTTTATCTAAACGTGGTTTGCTCGCCTTAGCTTTACCTTTAGTTGCAAACTCAGCCGCTACACGCTCTAAAATACTGTGCGGTACACAATCATTTACAAGGCCTGACTTTTTAGCTTGTTTTGCACGCACTTGCTTACCTGTAAGCATCCATTCAAGTGCTTTTTGAATCCCTACCAGTTTTGGTAAACGTTGAGTACCACCACCGCCTGGCAATAAACCGAGCTGAACTTCTGGTAAACCCAGCTTAGTGATATCACTGTCTGTACAAACGCGATAGTCACATGCTAATGCGAACTCCAAACCACCGCCTAACGCTGCACCATGAATAGCTGCAACCGTTGGGTAAGGCTGCTTTTTCAACGTAAAGAATGCCTGATGGCACAGTTCTGATATCGCGAGTGCATCTTCACGAGTTTTTGCACTGTCTAGCATTTTAATATCAGCACCGGCGATAAAGTTGTCACTCTTACCGCTGATGAATACCATACCTGTGACATTGTCATCGCGGCCCTGTTTAAGCACCGCTAATAAATCATCCGCAAAACTGTCACGCAGGGTATTCATTTTTTCGCCCGGCACATCGATTGTAACGATGGCAACACGTCGTTCGTTTAATTCATAACTAAATACTGACATTATGCGCTCTCCAATACAAAGGCTGCACCTAAACCACCAGCGGCACACGCCGTGGTCAATGCTAAGCCGCCGCCACGACGTTTTAACTCATGCAAGCTTTGCGTGATCAAACGCGCACCCGTTGCTGCAAATGGGTGACCATAAGCTAATGAGCCGCCGTTAACGTTAAATTTATCCATATCAATTTCACCGATCGCTTTAGAACGGCCCAATTTTTCTTGCGCAAACTTGTCAGAGCCAAACATTTTCATGTTTGCCAACGCTTGCGCTGCAAATGCTTCATGCATTTCAATTAAATCTAAATCTTTTAAGCTAATACCCGCTCTGTCCAGCGCTACAGGCGTTGAGTGTGCAGGACCCATTAGCATGTCTTCATGCACGCCAATTGCCGAGAATGCAAAGCTGCGTACGTAACCTAAAATGTCATAGCCTAGCGCTTTTGCTTTACTTTCACTCATCATCAATACCGCGGCAGCACCATCCGTCAGTGGCGTTGCATTCGCCGCGGTGACAGAACCATGTACTCGGTCAAATACAGGTTTTAGCTTAGCGTAGCCTTCTAGTGACGAATTGGTACGAATATTATTATCTTGTTCAATAAATGATTTATACGGCGGAACATGGGCCGTCATAACTTCTTCATTGAGCAAGCCATCGGCCCAAGCTTTTGCCGCTAACGTGTGTGAACGGTGTGCCATCGCATCTTGATCTGCGCGACTAATCTCGTGAGTTTTAGCCATTTGTTCAGCTGTTTGCCCCATAGAAAGACCCGTTGAATACTCAGCAACCGCTGGAGGGACTGGCATAAGGTCTTTAAGACGTAATCTTGAAAAGATTTTTAAGCGTTGTCCTAACGTGCGCGCCTTAGTTAAATCTACAAGACTTCCCGCCAATTTTTTGCTCACACCTATCGGTAACACTGATGATGAATCGGCACCACCAGCAATACCTACCGTTGCTGACCCCGCGATGATAGACTCAGCAACGTTAGCAATGGCTTGGAAGCTGGTTGCACATGCACGTGATACTGAATAAGCATCAACAGAAACAGGCATACCCGTGCCCAATACAATCTCACGGGCAATGTTAGGCGCTTCTGGCATTTGTACCACTTGGCCAAAAACTAATTGGTCAATTTCTTTTTTATCAAAGTTCAAACGCTCAAGCATTTCGTTAACGACCAGCTTGCCTAAGTCTAGTGCTGGTACGTGATGAAAAGCTGTTGCTTGTTTTGCGAAAGGAGTACGCAGGCCGCTTACAATCGCGATACGGTCGCCTTTTGTTGTTTTTAGAATGTTTTGCTCAGACATTGATTATGCTCTCCCGCTGACAGGTCTGACCTGTTTAATTTTACCTGATTCTAAACAACCGCTTCCACAATGCCAATAGTAAAATCAAAATTGGTTACTAAAGAAGCAAATCTTACTTACCCTAGTCGCTTTTTTATACAGTAGCAAAAGTTATTGAAAAAACTGGGGAACTATTCAAAAAACTAGAGTCTAATATGACGCTAAAATGTCAATCTAGACTTGAGATCAGACAACGAATCCATATAACTTAAAGCAAAAATTTGTCACAACAAGGACAAAGCAATGGCAGTAAACGAATTTTCACAATTAAAACGCTATCTAGATACTCAAATTATTGGTCAACCAGCTCTAACGCAAGCTTTGCTTATCGCCATTTTGGCAGACGGCCACCTTTTGGTAGAAGGTCCTCCTGGACTTGCTAAAACACGTGCGGTGAATGCACTTGCCAAAGGTATCGAAGGCAGCTTTCAGCGCGTTCAGTTTACCCCAGACTTGTTGCCTGCAGACGTCACCGGCACAGATATATACCGCCAACAAACCAGTGAATTTGTGTTTGAAAAAGGCCCACTATTTCATAATTTGATTTTGGCCGATGAAATAAACCGTGCCCCTGCTAAAGTGCAATCGGCTTTATTGGAAGCAATGGCAGAGCGTCAAATCACCGTGGGCAAAAATACCTACCCTTTATCAAGTCTGTTTATGGTGATGGCAACGCAAAACCCGTTGGAGCAAGAAGGTACTTACCCACTTCCAGAAGCGCAGCTAGACCGATTCCTATTGCATCTTAATATTGACTACCCTCATGCAGAAAATGAGCTGGCAATTTTGCGCTTAACCCGAGGAGAAGCGCTAGAACAAGAAGCAGTCAGTTTCACCCCTATCAGTCAAGACACACTGTTTGCAGCACGCAAAAGTGTACTTTCACTGCATCTAGCGGAACCGCTGGAACAATATTTGGTCCAACTTATCATTGCCACTCGACAAGCCGCCAAATTAGACCCTCAATTAGGGGCATGGATCGAGTTTGGTGCCAGTCCACGAGCAACGATTGCACTTGATAAATGTGCCCGTGCCCACGCTTGGCTGCATAATCGAGAGTTTGTAACTCCCGAAGATATCCAAGCGGTTATTCATAACGTGCTACGCCATCGCATTATTTTAAGCTACGAAGCACAAGCCGATGGCATTAGTAAAGATGAAGTGATCAGTCGTATAGTTGAATTAGTGCCAGTACCGTAATGATGCAACCAACTCAGTTATCAAGCCAAGCATGGTTAGAGCAATGCCATAGCAATGGCGCGCAATTGGGCTTGAAAGAGTTACTTTATTACAAGCCCAAAGCCAGTCTCTTGTCGCTTAAGCCCAAAGCACGCATTAAAAGCGCGCAAGCGGGTCAGTATCTAGCGCCTCATAAAGGTCGAGGTATGGAGTTTGCCGAAGTCCGTCAATATCAATATGGCGACGATATCCGCGCCATCGATTGGCGTGTAACGGCCCGCACCGGAGAGGCGCATACTAAGCTTTATCAAGAAGAAAAAGAGCGCCCAGTGTTTGTTTTTACCGATTTATCAAACAGTATGCTATTTGGTAGTCAGCTGCTTCTTAAATCTGTGCAGGCGGCCCACTTAAGTGCATTAGTCGCTTGGTCCGCTTGTCAGCGTGGTGATAGATTGGGTGGGATTGTGTTTAACGAACACGGTCATCATGAACTTAAACCTACAGCCAGAGATAAAGGCGTATTAGCTCTTTGCCACCAGCTATGCGATATCCATCAACAAGCTTTGTTTAACAAAGATCAAATGATGGAACAGCATCAGGCCCAAAACCGCTTTGCAGATAATTTAAAGCGGTTAACACATTTAGCCAAACCTGGCAGCTTAATATATGTCATCTCTGACTTTACCAATCTAAATGACGCCAGTTTTAAGCAACTAGAGCGCCTTGCTCGTCATTGTGAATTAATCGGTTGCCAAATTAGTGACCCTTTTGAACATCAACTCCCCGCGTATCGCGAGGCAATTATGGTAGAGGCTGGCAGTAATGCATGGACCTTACCTTTGATGGATAAACAATTTAGAGCAAAATTTGCTAAACAAGCAGCAGAGGCGTTTTCTACCCGACTATCACGGTTAAAACGTGCGGGCATGACAATGCAATCTTTTAGTGCGGCTACGCCGCTTGAATCACAGCTTACGAGGTAATAGTAGTAGTTATGCAAGCTTCGCCATTAGATGCTTTACACGACGTTATGCCACCAAGCGAGGTTTCATGGTGGCCTTTTTCATACGCCATGTGGGCCGTTATTTTAATTACGCTCTTTGTTTTCATTGCCGTTGCCGTATGGCGATATAAAGCATGGAAATATCATCAAGCAAAGCGAGAAGCAATCAAGCACATTACTGAACATCAACATGATGCTCAGCAATTACATATTTTGCTCAAGCGCTTAACCAAACATTATTACGGTACACGCGCCGTTGCAGGTTCAAATCAACTGTGGGCAACTCGCCTAACGATTTTGTGCGGACAAACCTTCAATGCGCAAGAGCTAGACAGTTTGTACGGACCAACGCCTAGCGAGCAACTTGCTAACAAGCTACAGCAAGCAATAAAAAACTTTAAATTAAAAGAGGCCCTAGATGTTTGAATTTAGCTGGCCTTGGGCCTTTGTTTTATTGCCTCTGCCGTGGCTTATCGCCAAACTGAAGCCTGTACAACATAACACCTCTGCGCGTTTGCGCATGCCAAGTTTTGCACAACTGGCGGCGCTTGCACCAAAAGCAGTGCAGCAAAGCCGCGGGGTTAACTGGCTAGAAGCACTTATCTGGCTGTTACTAGTGACTGCAGCCGCTAACCCTAAATGGCTCGATGATCCCGTTGCACTGCCTAATGAGGGCCGCGATATTATGTTGGCAGTGGACTTATCAGGTTCGATGACCGAGCAAGATATGGAATATCAAGGCCGCTATATAGACCGGCTTTCTGTGGTAAAAGCGGTACTGAGTGAGTTTATTGAGCAGCGCCAAGGTGACCGTCTGGGGCTTATTTTGTTTGGCGATACCGCATTTTTACAAACCCCCCTGACCCGAGATTTAAACACCGTGAGTCAAATGCTCAGCGAAGCACAAATTGGCCTTGTTGGTCGTGCCACCGCAATTGGTGATGCTTTGGGTTTATCGGTAAAGCGTTTTAGTCAGAAAGAGCAAAGTAACCGCATCTTAATTCTGTTAACTGATGGCCAAAATACCGCGGGCAACCTCGACCCAGAAGATGCGCTGTTATTAGCCAAAGAAGAAGGCATTAAAGTATACACCGTGGGCGTTGGCTCCGACGGTAGAGGCGGATTTAGCTTGTTTGGTATGGGTGGTGCTAGTGGCAGTAATATTGATGAAGCAACCCTTAAACACATTGCCAAAGAAACAGGCGGGCTGTACTTTAGAGCAAAAGATGTTGCGGGCCTGCAACAAATTTACCAAGAGCTCGACAAGCTAGAGCCAATCTCGGATGAGGCACAAACCTTCAGGCCGCAGTTGGCACTGTTCTTCTGGCCATTATTGGCCGTTCTGCTGCTCATCGCTGTTAGTATTTTGATCAAAGCCGTGCGTGGCTTAAAACAGGAGGCATAGCATGGAGTTTATGTTTATTCGCCCCGAGTTGTTGTGGTTGCTAGTACCGTGGTTGGTGATTTCATCAATTCAGTTTATAAAGCGCGCTAAGCACCAACACAGCGACCTTATCGCGCCCCATTTGGCAAGCGTAATGCTGGTCGAATCTAAGCAGCAGCGCAAACAGCACAGCCCTTTGCTTATTAGTGTATTTTTGCTGATTGCCATCATCAGTGCTGCAGGTCCAAGCTTTGAAAAGCAACAAGTACCTGTTTATCAGGCAAAACAAGCCCGCGTGCTGTTAATGGACATGTCGTATTCGATGTATTCTAACGACATAACGCCAAACCGGCTAACACAAGCACGTTTTAAAGCGCTCGATATGATTGAGCTGTTTAAAGAAGGTGATACGGCACTGGTTGCTTATGCCGGTGATGCTTTTGTTGTTTCTCCGCTAACCAGTGATGCAGCAACATTGGCAAACCTAATCCCAAGTCTTAGCCCTGATATAATGCCTAGCCGAGGCTCAAATGTGCTGGCAGGGGTAAGCGAGTCTATTGCATTGCTCAAACAAGCAGGATACGCAAATGGTGACATCATTTTAGTTACCGATGGACTAGAGCAATCTGATGTTGATGATATAAATGCCGAACTTAAAGGCCAAACATTTACTTTAAGTATTTATGGAGTAGGCACTGAGCAAGGTGCGCCGATAGCACTGCCTGAGGGCGGCTTCTTAAAAGACCGCTCAGGGCAAATCGTAGTACCAAAAATTAACTTTTCTCGTTTAAATGGCCTTGCTAAGAGACATGGCGGGCAACTGGTGCGATATAAACCAAGCGGTGATGACATCAAAGCGTTTACGCCTAAACTACACGGCCAAAGTGAGCTCAGTGAATCACAGCAAAGTAAAACGTTGTGGCGCATTGATGCAGGCCAATATGGTTTGATTATTTTACTGCCGTTGGCTTTGTTGCTGATGCGTCGAGCTGGATTGACCTTAGTTACCCTACTCTTTGTAATGCAACCGACTGAACAAGCGATAGCGGCAGATTGGCAGAGCTGGTTTAAAAATACCGACCAAAACGCACTCAGTGAGTATCAAAAAGAAAACTATGCGCAAGCTACATCCGCAGATAACGCTACGTTAAAAGGTGCCGCATTGTATAAACAAGGTAATTATGAACAAGCAGCCGAAGTGCTTAAAGATGCTGCCACGTCAGTTGGTCAGTACAATTACGGCAATGCCCTTGCCCAGCAAGGTAAACTTGATGACGCGCTAAAGGCTTACGACAAAGCATTAGAACTTGACCCAAGTTTGAGTCAAGCCGCTGATAATAAAAAGTTAGTTGAACAGTTGAAGCAGCAGCAAGGCGACCAACAGCAGCAAGGTGACCAACAGCAGCAAGGTGACCAGCAGCAACAAGGTGACCAGCAGCAACAAGGTGACCAGCAGCAACAAGGTGACCAGCAGCAACAAGGTGACCAGCAGCAACAAGGTGACCAGCAGCAACAAGGTGACCAGCAGCAACAAGGTGACCAGCAGCAGCAAGGTGACCAACAGCAGCAAGGCGACCAACAGCAACAAGGTGACCAGCAGCAACAAGGTGACCAACAGCAACAAGGTGAGCAAAATAATCAACCTGACATGCAAAATGAGCAAACAAGCTCTGATGCCGAGCGAACTAAAAATGATCAAGACAAGCAAGCAGTAAAAGAAGCCATGCAACAAGCTCAGCAACACTCAGAGCAGCAAGCTCAACAACAAGGTGAAGAACAAGCAGCCTCTGTATCTGCACAACCACTCACACCAGAAGAAAAAGAAAAAGCGCAACAGCTTAATCAGTTACTTCGTAAAGTGCCTGACGACCCTGCTATTTTGTTACGCAATAAAATGCAGCTAAAAGCACAACAACGCGCTCAACAACGCCGCCGCCCACAAGGAGTTGAAAAATCATGGTAATACGTTTGTTTGTATGTGTATTCCTATTACTATTAGTAAACCCAGTCATGGCCTTTGATAAATTAACGGCCAGTGTTGATAAAAATCCAGTGTTAGTGGGCGAGTACTTTACCCTCACGATCGCCGCTGACGGCAAAGTGTCGGGGGAACAGCCTGATACGAGTGCACTCACACAACAGTTTGTAACCGGCCCAGTGAGTGTAAGCTCACGTACCAGCATTATTAATGGCAGCATGAGCAGCCAAACTACGTGGCAAATGCAAGTGCTAGCACGTCAAGCTGGAACGTTTACTATTCCAGCATTTGAAGTGTCGGGTAAACGCTCAGAACCAATCGAGCTAAAAGTAGTCCCTCGTAGTGACGATGCCCAAGACCAAAAAGATATTTTTGTAAAAGCAGAGCTGGCGCCCAGCACACTCTATGTGCAGCAGGCAGGACTCTATACGGTGAAGCTTTATTTAGGCAAAGACTTATTAGATGGGCAACTTACAGCGCCGCAAATTGACGATGCACAGATCACCCAGATGGGTAAACAAAAAGAAGACTATGAAGTGGTCGATGGTCGTCGCTACATGGTGATCACGAGAGAGTACCTATTACAACCACAAAAAAGCGGTTCATTTACCATTGCTCCCCCCGTATTCAACGGCCAAGTGCGCGAAAACTATCGTCGAATGGCTGTGTCAGCCATTGCACAAGAAATCAATATCGATGTAAAGCCGATTCCAAATGATTACCAAGGCACTTGGTTGCCCAGTGAGCTAGTCAATTTAAGCGAAGAGTGGCAGCCCGCAGATGAGCAAGTCACCGTTGGCACCCCAATCACACGCACAATCACGCTCACCGCTTTGGGGGTTACGCAAGAGCAACTGCCAGATATTAAGCTTGATAATATTACCGGTATTCGCAGCTACCCAGATGAAAGTGATAGAAACCAGCTTACCCGTGATGGGCGCGTTATTTCTCAGCTGGTGTCATCACATGCACTTGTTCCGCAAAGCCCTGGCACCTACACCCTACCCGAGGTCAAGATCCCTTGGTTTAATACCGTAATTAACAAAGTGAATTATGCCACTTTACCTGAGCGTACTATTACCGTTGTTGCAGACCCCAATCAACCTATGGCTGTAACACCTACACAGCCGCAAATAACGCAACCACAAAATACCGAGCAGCCACACGTAATAGTGCAACAGCCAATGCAAAGCGCCACTCACACTAAAAGCTGGATTGATTGGCTTATTTTGATATCGGGTTATGTACTTTGGTTGCTCACTTTAGCGATTTGGATTATACGTAAGCCTAAAAAGGGTAGTGAAAAGGTGTCGACAAAGGCGCACAAGTCCGTCATCAACCCAAACGCAGATCTTAAAAACGCGTTAAAGCAAAATGATGCAAATGCTTTTTATCAGGCGCTGCGCGAACTTGCACAAAGCCGAAGTAATGGCCTTGGCCTAGACGCTTGGCTGACACAACTTAACATACCTGAACTTAGCGATGAAATTGCCAAACTACAGGCATCCCTCTATAGTGATAGCAATCAATCTGCTGATTTATCTAAGATATATAAGCTTGTGGCTAGCGCCAATAACAGCCAAACAGCAGGCGATAATGCACACCTAGCTCAACTATATTGAGCTAGGTAAAAATTATTTTATATCGTGGTGTAATAAAATTACCAACTATAAGGTCTTACTAGCATGACCACTAAACAAAAACGCTACGAAGCTTTGGTACAGGTTTATCATGGCGAGCTTTATCGCTTTGCCTACTGGCTATGCCAAGACCCAACGGTAGCCGAAGATTTGGTACAAGAAACTTTTTTACGGGCTTGGCGTTCGCTTGACTCATTACAAGACAACAATGCGGCAAAGCCATGGTTACTAACTATTATACGTCGTGAAAACGCACGACGCTTTGAGAGAAAACAATTTGATTATGCCGATGTCGAAAACGATACGTTGATTGACAATACCTCCGCAAGTTTAGATGAAGAAATGGAGCAGACTGTTATTCAAAGGCAAATTAATAAGCTCTCAGTTGAGTATCGTGAGCCGCTATTACTGCAAGTTGTTATGGGCTGCTCAGGAGAGGAAATTGCAGAAATTTTAGAACTGAACAAAAATACCGTGATGACGCGACTCTATCGGGCTAGGAACCAGCTTAAAGACGCGTTAACAGAGCATCAAGAACCATTAAAAGGGGCACAAAACTGATGAATGACCTTGAATTTCGTCGCCGCCTTTTTGCCGATCCTAACGATAAGGAAGTTGCGCAGGAGGCTGCAAATAATGCCGAGCAACAAGCCTTGCTAGAAGAGTTACAAGCTTTTGATGTACAGCTAAATAAGGCCCTAGATGTCAAAGTGCCTGATGGCTTAGCCGAGCGTATTTTAGCAAACCAAAAAGCGGATAATGCCCATAATGTAGTTGCTAGAAAAAGCTGGTTTAAGCGTTACAAAACACCATTTGCAACTGCGGCAAGTGCAACCTTTGCTTTAGGTTTGTACTTTATGAGCGCAACCCAAACACCATTACTTGCAGGTGAACACGCCCTAGCCCACGTTCATCACGAACAAGTGGCGTTTCAAAGTAATACCAAGATTGCCTTACAAGTAGTTAATGACAAATTATCACTGTTTGGAGCAAAGCTTGAGTCGTTACCTGGAGATGTAACCTACGCTACTTTTTGTAACTTCAAGGGTCAAAAAAGCTTACACTTGGTTTTTCAGTCTGAGCATGGTCCTATGACGGTGTTTATAGTGCCGCTTTCTGGCAAAAATAGTTTAGGTGGAGATGGTCAGTTTAAAGACGATCGCTATAACGGTATTATCGAGCAAGACCAGCATGCAGCAACGGTACTTGTTGCTAATTTAGGCTCTCCAGTAGAGCAATATCAAAAAAACGTCGCAAGCGCTCTTCGCTGGCTTTAAGGTTGTAAAAAAAGCGGTACGTTATACGCGTACCGCTTATCGCTTTCTCACCCGTATTGAGCCGTTTTTTATTCCTCTTATACAATGATTTCTTTACAATTCCTGCAGTTTTAGTTTTATAGGATAGTTATGAAAAACTTTATTGTGTTCTTCTCGCTGATCTCACTACTATTTGTGAGTAGCTTTAACGTAGAAGCAAGGAAAAAGTTTGGCAGTAAGTCTACTGGCAAAACCCAACAAACCAGCACCACGCAACAAAAACAGCAAACCGATACCAAAGCGATTTCACCTGCTTCGACAGCAAAGCCTAAATCAAGTAAGAAAGGTATTATGGCTGGTGTATTAGGTGGCTTATTAGCTGGTGGTTTAATTGCCGCTATGCTTGGCGACGATTTTGAAGGCTTTCAACTGTTAGAGATGATTTTACTCGCTCTAGCAGCATTTGTTATTTTCAAACTTATCAAAAGTATGATGCAAAAGCGTCAGCAACCGGTTATGGCGGGTGGCCCACAAATGGGTGGCCCACAGGTGGGTGGCTCTGAGCAGCTAAACCAACCCCAACAGTTTCAAACTCAGGCCCCAACAAGCGGCTTTGGGCAGCAGCAAGACTCAGTACCTTTTAACTTGCCTAATGATTTTGACGTCAATGGCTTTTTACAAGGTGCTCGTCAGCATTACCACACTCTACAGGACGCATGGAACAAAAAAGACTATACCACCATGGCTGAGTACCTAAGCCCAGAGTTGGTTGATGAGTTTAAACAGCAGCGTGAAAATGAAGGTGACGTGGCCACTGAAGTCATGTTTGTTGATGCTCAGCTCGTACGCGCAGATACCAAAGCGGATGTGTGGGAAGTAAGTATTCTATTTAAAGGTAAGTATCGTGACCTTGGTGACAAGCAAGAAGAGCCAATTCACGAAGTGTGGCACCTTGAACGCCAAACCCAAGATAATGCCCCTTGGCTGATTGTTGGTGTTGAAGATTTAATCGAAGGCTAGCCTATTTAGTCTATGCGTTTAAAGCTGCAGATATCGCTTGTCTGCGGCTTTAATCAGGTTATTCCCGACGTTAAAGACCTTAGCGCCAAACCAAATAACCCTTCTATTTATAAAAGCGGTTGTTTTAAAATCGCATAGCTTGATAACTTCCCAGACCACCATTTACTTAACCATTTGATTTGATCGTTTTGTCATTTAATGTCGTCAATATATTGTGTGATATGAGAGAATAAATGTGCTTTTCCATGAGGCTGTGAATATAAAACCAGTTGGCTAACGCAGCTACATTAGCGTTTATAAAATTTATCGTTTAGCCGTTATTAACCCGCCTTTCGTGGCAATACTATAACACTGACGCGTATTACCTTTTTGATAATCAGAGGCTATATCATAAACATCCAGTGCTCTGTGATAAAGTGCAACTTCTGCAATCTGCCCTTCGAATAATCCAGTCAAATATGATGAGCGACTACCTATTCTCAGAGGCATGTTATTAGCTAAAGACCCAGACCTAAGTGTAGGATCATGGCTACAAGTTTGCCGCCCATCAACAAAAAATCGGATCCCTGACGAGTCATCTCGATCAATAGATACTGCTATATGGTGCCAGTTGCCATCAGCGATAAAAGCCTGCGTAATATAGTTTGTACATGATGCGCCGGGCTGTCCACAGTACCAACTACCCTGACCATCAGCCAGTTGAAAGCCAAGCCGACCTTCATCAACAAATAATACGTATCCTTGTACATGAGACAATTGGTTCTCATAACGCTTATCAACGATGACCCGCTGCTCTAATGCTGTGGTTTTTATCCATGCAGTAATGGAAAAATCTTCAATAGAAATATCTAGCTCATCTGTGTCTGCAATTTCAATATAGTCATCATAACCATCAAAACAAAACGCTTGCGATTCATCCGCTGCGGCAATACGGATGACATCTTCTTTATGGATAGTTAATTCAGAGATAGAATGTTTACTTAAAACCTCCTTTTCATAAGGAAGTGAATTGCCCACAAGCAGCAGCAAAACAACAGTGTATACAACAGGGCTTTTAAGATATGCGACCAAGGGCAACTCTTTTTGTAATTGCCAGGTGAGTTTTGCATCAATGTAATACCCTTTACCACGCGCATTTTTGATACTCTCACCAGCCCCTTCTTGTCCTAACGCCAGCCTAAGTATTCTGATGCGCTGCTTAACGTTGTCTTCCCCGGTGATTACATTGCCCCAAACTAACGTTTGCAATTGTGTACAAGACACAGGATTTGGCGCATTATTTAACAGCGTGACCAATAACTGATATGACAACTCACTCAATTGAATGTCTTTTTGTTTTTTGTATACTTTTTTCCTTGAAAAGCAAATAGTTAAGTCGTTGAACTTGACTAATGAATATTGCTCACTTAGCGGTTTTGAGAATTGTCCTTGCGCTTGCTTGAGTGCCATATAGGTCCGTTAATATATTCTAGCTTGTATCTAAATTGGTACACAATCGTTATACACCGAAAACAAACCAGAAATCCAACTTTTTCATACGTAAATTTTACAATAATAATATTTTGTAAATAAAAATATATATCAACGCACAACTGACTGGTACTTTTTGCAATTGTATCGAGCAAGAGATTAGAGTAAATAAACTCTTTTAGTGCTAGCAAACACGCTGTGATCGGTTGGAAAGTAATCACAGCGTTTTTTATTCTATCTCTGCCCGCTATAATTATCGATTAATACCGAGAAGTTATCCTCGCTCACTCTTAATAAGTACTCTCGGCCTCTGTGACCATAGTAACAACCATGCCCTCGCACAAACTTACCCACTACAGAATGTGGACCATGCATACCTTTACAAATGTATACGTCAAACCCTTCACTACCGCCAATAACCGCATTGCTACGGATCTGATCAGGCAACGCCCCTTTTTTATAAGGGCCATGTAAACGACTGGCCCACGCAAGTCCATCAAACTTTGTCAATAAACTATTAAAGACTGGTGAACCGTACTCTTTGCCTCTCAAGGCTACATAACACATGCCATTTACATGCTTACCTGGTAGGTTCATGTACTGACAAACATATACAGGCGAACTGCTGTCATGATAGTCGGCACCGACCTTACTACCGTCTTTTATTTCTGCTTGAATGTTAAGCTTCCACCCTGTGTCATAGAGCCAATTATGTGGGTTTGAGTACGCAGTGGCTTTGGCACACGCTATGGTTGTTGCCAAAACGAATATATTTGCTATTAGATTTTTTCTCATGGTTCTCTCGCGTAAAGTCTGTTGATGTTGTTGTGATCGCATACGCTTGCGTTTGAATGGTATGAAATCACTGGGGTATATTCCTAAATTAGCAACACTCACAACAAGGAAAACTAAGTAAAAGAGAGTGAAAAAAAGAAAAAACACAGTTAACACCTTGATAATATGAAATATATTTTATTTCAGCTTGACTGGTTAGTCATTTAACAGACCGACTACACTATCGCTTTCTAAATAATAACGCTTGGCTCTAAGCGAAAGAGATACAGGCTAAGGTAACGTAACATTGCTGCATCACCACGTTAATACAGCCCCAATCACGCTTTCATGATAAGAGCTGTATTTGCTTTTTATACCGCCACACTAGCCGTTCACTTTACCCGGTAACGACAGATTGCCCGATGCAACATCCATCACATTCACAACGCAAAGCAGTGGCGCATGAACACTTTGATTAACTCTCAGACCAGCAGTAACCCCATCGAATGTAGCACCTTCAACAATGCCGATATCATCAAATGGAATGCTCACTTCAACAACATTAGATTTAAAAGTCGGGTTCCAACCTGGGCTATCTAATAAAATAGGTAAGCCGGGCCAAGTTTTTGGTAATCTAGGCCTGCTGTCTTTTGGAATATCCACCACACCTAACGCGCCTTTTCCACATAACTCGTTAGGCTCAAGCACTACCCAATGGCTATGCCATACGTTGCCATCATTTTTAGTATCACCATCGCCATTTTCATCAAACAAGGGCGTATCATCAAAATCAGGATGTGACGTAACAGCTAATGCTAAAATACCGGCCTTTTTCTCAAAACCAACCTCATAGCTATCCATCGTTGTTGGCCACACATATGAAAATACACGACTACCCGCCAGCTTGCCGTTCACAGATGGTTTGCTATCACCAGCCTGTTTAGACACTGCCATATGAAAAGTGGCAACATTACCGTCAGTGGTTATTTTGGTATGAATAATATCAAAAGGGGCTAAGGTTCCCTGCTCAACATCTGAGTGAATTCCGCCTTTATGCTCAGTGTGCGCACTGACACTTTGACACACCCCAATACTTACTAAAGTTAAGACTAAACAGTAGTTACGCATGTTGCTCTCCTTTTAAATCCTCAAGCGCTGCTCCAAAATTAATATGAAACACCGAACCATCAAGCACCAACGCCGGCACAGATTTAACGCCTGCCAGCTGTGCATCAGCAAGCGTTGATATGTTTTCGCCCAAATGGATCACTGAAATGGCAAATTGATTTTTATCTAATGCATCTAAAACCTGTTGCTTCGCACTAAGACACACAGGACACCCTGCATGGTAAAAAATGGCTGTTTTCATAATAGATTCCTTTTTGATTGATTAATTTAGTATTGAGTCGACACCAAATTAATCTAAAGGCGAAAATCAATCTTGTCAACATAGTTTTTAGTCGATACTATTTAGCTATGAAAACGAATCAAATTTATAACAATGTTGAACGCTTGGGTGAGCTCCTAAAAATAGGTGCGCGCAAAGCAGGCGCGGAATATGGACTACAACCCGTTCAGGTTGAAGTGCTACACTATTTGTCGCTATGTAATCAATTTTCTGATAGTCCAATGGCAGTGACAGAGTACCTTGGCTTAACCAAAGGGACTGTTTCTCAAACACTTAAGGTATTAGAAACAAAAGAGTTGCTCATTAAAAAACTCGATGAAAAAGACAAGCGTATGACTCATCTTAAGCTTTCTAGCAAAGGCCAACAGTTGGTCCAAGAGATTATTCCCACGCCCCTATTCGCTGGTGCAATTGAGCACTTATCTGCAGCGCAGCGCGCTGACATAGAGTCGTCATTAGGGCTGCTACTAACAGCCTTACTCAAAGCTAATAACCTTAAAACATTTGGGGTGTGTCAATCTTGCCGCTACAACGAAACAAAAGAAGATGGCAGTTATTTTTGTGGATTAGTGAAACAACCTTTAACGTCTTATCAGGTCAAATTGATCTGTCGGGAGCATGAGTACAAATAACTGTCACGCTTTTAACTACAGAGGCCGCTTTTTTGTCTGACTTGAGCAAAATGCAGCGTGTCGATTCAGCTATCAGCAACTTACGTTATTAATAAGATGCTGCTTGCTTCGCATGGCATCGCGTAAAAAAGTAATGAGCTTTTTGACGTTGGGAAGCGACTGCTTACTAGGGTGAGTTAACACCCATAAACAGGCATAAGAAGTAACACTTGGGGCAAACTCCACTAAACCATCAAAGTGCTGGGCTATGTAGTGTGCGCCTCTGATCATCCCCAAACCTTGTGCTGCGGCTTGATGGCGTAATACTAAATCTTCTATGGTCAACTTAATAGGTGCATTAGGAAATGGGCTATCGTGCAGCCATTGCGGCCGCGGGTGGGCATTTATCGATATCCAGCTTACGTCCTGTCCACTGCGTTGTGCAAAATAGTCTTTATGGGCAAAAAATCCTAAAGAGATGGGGCACAATCTGTGACCAACTAAATAATCATCCAATTGCTCTGCTGCACGTATTACCACATCGGCTTCAGACTTATCTAAGTCACTGAGCGCATATGTGGTGTTAATGTTTAGCTGTACGTGGGGATTTTGCTGCTGAAACTCTGCTAAAACATCCATTAGTACAAACTGTAAAATGGCAGGCGGTAATGAGAGGGTTACTTGCTGTTTAAGTTGTTTGACGCTGTCATCAATAGCAATTTGGTGCTCATTAAAGCGCACTTGCATTGCTTGAGCCGCATCAATCAACCTTAATCCCACCTCACTAAACACTAGGTTGTTTTGTATAAGCGTACATACATCAACGCCATAACGTTGATTAAGGTTGGCTAGTCTACGCGACACAGTACCATGATTTACCGCCAGTAATTTAGCTGCACCGCGCACAGTGTTGGCTTGTTTTAATGCCAGTAGTAATTGAAAGTCGTCCCAGTTTTGCATGCTGACAATATTAAGCGTTGAGGTCTGCTTAAGTTAATGTGTTTTTCGCGTCATGTATAGCAAATGCCGATATTTTCCATTGCCCATCAATTAAATAGACGTAATAACTCGCCCCAACTTTGTTATGCAACTTCCCCTCTTTGGTATAGCGCTCGGCAACATTGCTCACCAAAGCAATATTACTATCAAGAAAGTGTACTTTTATTTTGCCCCACTTAACGTGCGTAACGCCATCCGCTTTTAAGTTTGATAAAAACACCTGAACTTGCTGATTCATTTGCGTCTGTGTGATCACTCTTGGCTGAGAATGAGTAGACATAAGCATGAGTGTGTCGGTATACAGCTGAGGGGTTTTAGGTAATTCATCGCTTTGTAGATAATGATTATATTTGCTCATATAGTTTGCAAACAACGCCTTAATATTCGCTTCATGAGTGGCTGCTTGTGTATGGCAACTGATAAAAAGTAATAAGATCAGTGTAGTTAGTTTCATGTGGTTTGCTCCTTGTTCGTTTTTATCATCCTAGCAAGTGTGATCAACAAGGTCTCGGATTGAAATCAGCTTTTAATGGTGCAATTTTGCACCAACCACCCTTGCCTTTTAACGACGTTCATAAGATGTGAATATTGTATTATCACGTCGACTGAGCCATTCTAAATACAGGCAAATACTTAACTCATTGTAATTTTGAAGTCTGGGTAACGATTAGCGAATTTTTAGGATGGGCATGGCGAAGATTTTTGATTATTTAAAATTAACCGTATTCGTATGTGCATTGCTTATTGGTGTACAAGTACCGGGCTTTGTAGAGCAGTACAAACAAAACCTAAACGCACGTGTATCTGAATCATCGCAAAGCCTCAGTGCATTTCAAAATGATGCCGACAAATACTTTGCTGGCGATATCAATAAGCTAATAAAGCACTATCAAACAAACAAAGATCCCATCATTTTATCCGGCGGTGACAATATCAATAAATTGGTGACTAGAAACCAGCAGCTGATAAACGCTCAAGCGGCATTTAACCAGTCTATTCTAAGCCCCTATATACATGTTTTTATCAACCCAATCACAGAAATTAGAGCTGATGTTTGGCACAATTACAGCTATGTAGTGGTGCTCAATGAAGCAGCCATTGTCGCAGGAGTAGTATGTGGTATTGTATTGCTAGCATTATTTGAGCTATTTATAGGGACTTTGGTCTATATGGGCAGTTTATTTATCAGCCCAAAAAGCACCACTACTTGGTAGTAGCTAAAGCTTTATTACAACAATAAAGCCATAAACAAGCACTTAATGTTTTAAACACGCCAAAGCAATAGCACTCTCGTTTGTTGTTACCTCTCCAACCTTGTACCTATATTTAATTTATGCCGTTTTTCATGCCACACATTGCTACCCTAGGAGTGATCTTTCTCCATGTTCACAAAGTATTGTAATAACGTTTAGTTGTGTTAAGTGATAGTGACCCTTAAACAACATCATTCAGCTGTATGGACGACAGGCATCATAAAGGATAGAAATGTATGTTATTTATCAAAGCATTTGAGTACAAAAAATGGGCGAATAATGAGCTGCTCAACTTTGGAGAGCGCCAACTATCTTTGCTTCCAAAAGAAGATGCTGATTTTTTTATTCGAATTTTAAATCATACCACTGTTGTAGACAGCTTATTTATCTCTCGAATTTTGGGCAAACCTGAGAAGTACCGTGCAGACAATACTTTAGAAACTCCCCAAATATTTGAGTTGCGCAAGACGATGGCAAAAAATGATACTTGGCTCATTCATTTTAATAAAACACTATCAATGGATGGCTTACAGCGAGACATCTCATTTCAATTTACCGATGGCGATCACGGTAGAATGTCTGTCCATGAGATCCTATTGCACTTATTAACTCACGGCAGTAACCACCGCGGTATGGCATCAAGAGTGCTCGCAAGCAATAACCTTGATAGACCAAGAGATACTTATACCCGCTACATACATACGATGGATCCAGCAAGGCTAGTAGCACAAGAGATGCTACAGATAGCCACTTAACGTATTGAAACTAATGATATAACAGCTGAAGTTACGCGCTTAGAAGCCATGGCACCAAAGTGGTTAAGACTCTTGAACGCTGGGTGGTAGTGCAAGCTCCGGCTGGTCATAGGTTTCGTTTTGTCCTTCCACAAAGAAGTGACTTTGACGAAGCTGACAATGTAAATATGTGGGAATAACAAACACTATCAAAACTAAGATTTTGAGCTCTCGTCCTGAGGTTTACTGACATTATTCTCGACGAAGTGATTAAGTTGAGACAGTGTACGTATAACATAAAGCTGCTTAGTTGCTGAGTAGTCCGCCTCTAGTTGATTTAAAAAATCACTATTCCAAAACTTCGGGCAAAGTTTAAGTGTTTTATAACTTTGAATTGTGCCCTTCAATACAGAGCTACCCTCGGGCCAACCTTCTGGTTTTACAAAGAGCCCTTTAATACAACGTTTAGTCACAAGCCAGTAGCTAAGAGGGTAAGATAAGTCGATATAAACTAAGGTGTCTGCCGCATCTAATCGCTGCTTAAACGTTCCCATGGGTCCTAACCCATCAATAATCCAACAGTCCTTTTCAAGGATATGCTGATGAGCATTATCAAATATTTCACGCGCGACTTGTTCCCCACTTTTATTATATTGCAGTAAGTCTAACTGATGTAACTCAATGCCAATTACCCGAGCTAGCCTTTTACTTAACGTAGACTTGCCGCTCCCAGGTTTGCCAAATACCGCTATTTTTTTCAATTGATATCCTTTCATTAAAAGACTTCACGATTATTCAAGTAAAGCTAAAGATGGCGACAAGATAAAGATGCTATTGCCGTTTAAATAACGCGAAACGAACCATCAAAATGAACTTTTGTGCGTAGCGAGTTTAACTTTGTGCCTTTTTAAAGACCAACAGAGCTATTGAACTCAGACGCAAGCATCGCGTACAAGCATTCATCTGCCCACTCACCTTTAAAAAATATGTTTTGCATGTAATGAGCCTCAAGGCGAAAGCCCAAACACTTTAAAAGACGCTGTGCAGCTTCATTTTTAGCATCAGTGATTGCAATAACACGATGCTTACTCAATACATTAAACAAGTACTCGAGTAAGGCCGTTACTGCATTATTTGCTACCCCCTGCCGCTGGTTAGTCGGGGCAATAGTAAAGCCGATTTCAACTTGCTCATCATCGATAAAATGTATAGCTAAATCTCCCAATAAATGATCACTGGATGAATCGACAATGGCAAGTTGAAACCACTTTCCGGCTTCGCCAAATGTCGTATAGTCCATATTATCAAATAGCCGCTGAGCATCCGCGAGCGTGTAATTATCCCAACTTTGATAACGGGCCACATCTTTTATATTTCGATACTGTGCAAAATGCGCTAGATCTTTGGCAAAAAAGGGTCTTATTTGCATATGCTTGGTGTATAAAGTAGGTGCCATAACAATGATCCTTATTATTTTTTGCTGTATTTTATAACATGAAGCGGTGGGTCTCTAAAGCCTTAACATGTAGGTCGCACAACTGCGGCAAAACATCAAATCCATGCTCCGTTAAGCGCTGAAAAAACATGATAAAGTATTTGATTTGCCGTTCACTCATCCCTTTTCCTGTGCGCGCTATCAACTGTTTTTCTTGTTGTAAACGCCACTTAAATACTCGTTCAAAGTGGCCGACGTCTAAATAGATAAGGTTGTCTAAATGCGCAAACAGAGGTTGATAATCAGAGGCTAAAAACGCGTTAACTAACGTTCTAAAATGACCATTTTCATCATCTTCACGCTCTAATTGGTTGATTGGGTCAATTAGCTGCTCATTTGATTGGGCCGCGATACCTACGCACCACCCTTCAAAAACCAATATATCCAGTGGTTGCTGGTGTTTGGGCCACAAGTAGGTTGCACAGGGCTCGTCAGTGGCTTTATCAAAACGTGGTAACTGCAAAGAACTTCCCTGTTTAAAATCGGCTAACACTTGTTGGCCTAAAGCAACATCATGAGTGCCTGGCACACCTCGAGTTGCAAACAAAGGATGTAGCTGTCGAGCGCGCTTTTTTCGCTCATTTGAGCTTAAGTAGAAATCATCAATCGACACCGTGGCTGCGCGATAACCACTTTCGTTCAAATGCGCGACCAAATACGCTGCTAGAGTTGACTTTCCAGATCCCTGCGCACCATTGATACCTAAACAATAAGGACGCACTGAATGATTTATTTGTTGTTCTAGCCAAGCAATAATTGGTGCAGCATCTTTTATATAGTCTGTTGATAGCCGATACTGCTCTATAAATGCAGTTTGCCAAGGTTTCATTGACTCATTCCATATACTAAAAATAACAAAGGCCACTCACGTGACCTTTATTATGCATTAAATATATTCGCTAAGCCTGTCTGGCTTCTAACATCAAACGCTTCATGTCTCGGACTGCTTTTTCTAACCCATCAATCGCAGCTCGAGCAATAATGGCATGACCAATATTTAACTCGTATATTTCTGGCATTTGTGCAATTGGTTTAACATTGTGATAATGCAAACCATGGCCTGCATTGACGATAATGCCTAGACTATGTGCATATTGAACACCTTCACGGATGCGTTCTAATTCTTGTGCTTGTTCTTGGTCATTTTCTGCATCAGCGTACGCACCAGTGTGGATCTCAATGTACGGCGCACCCGTGGCTTTTACAGCATCGATTTGTGCTTTGTCTGCATCAATAAATAAGCTCACCTTAATGCCAGAAGCTTCAAGTGTATTAACCGCTTCAGTGATTTTTGCTTGGTTTCCTATCACATCCAAACCACCTTCGGTGGTCAGCTCTTCACGCTTTTCTGGTACTAAACACACATATTCAGGTTGCACTTCTTTAGCAATAGCCAACATTTCATCTGTTACAGCAATTTCTAGGTTCATGCGTGTTTGAATGGTTTTAGCCATTACATACACATCTCTATCTTGAATATGGCGACGGTCTTCACGTAAGTGAATCGTAATACCATCAGCACCGGCGTGCTCAGCAACACTTGCTGCGTGCGCAGGATCGGGGTAAGTGGTGCCGCGTGCCTGTCTGAGTGTTGCAATATGATCTACGTTAACGCCCAATAAAATCTCTTTCATAGCCCTACCTTGATATAAATAATTCGCGGCTTTTTAACGCCTTGTTTCCTAAAAGGGGTTTCAATAAATATCGACTCAAGTGTTTAGCTGGAGTACGAACAGCTGCTTTGGCAAAATCATGCTCAGCCATTGCTAATAACACAGCACCCGAAAAACCGTTTTGCGGTATATCTGTTGGTTCAAATCCCAGCTCTGGAATATATTGATAATTTAAGTTTGCCGTTATCGGCTCACCATTGGCATCAATATCAAACTCAATGCCAAAGCCCAAAGCACTGAGCAACTGAAACTCATAACTGCGTAAAATAGGTTCAACGTCGCTGTTTTGTTCCAAAGAACGCACATGAGTTTGATACAACTCGAACACCTGCTCCAAAGGCTCATTACGGGGCACAATGCGATAGGTCAGTTCATTCAAATAAAAACCACAATATAACTGCTTGCCCTGCAATTCTAATGGATTTTGAGCCAGCTCAAAGGAGTTTAAATATTTTAGGTCGTAACGGCCAGCATATTGGGCCAAAATAGGAGCGAAAGGTCTAAGATGTGCGTTGTGTTTTAGTGCCTGTTTGCCTTTAATACGTGCGATCATACTCAAATGACCAACGCCCTCAACAAGCATATTCAACATCAATTGAGAGTCGCTGTGCGCTCTACGATGAAGCAAATACACTTGCCGAAAGTCGTTTTGCAATTAGTCTTCTCCGTACCCTAGGCTACGTAGTGCACGTTCATCATCAGCCCAACCTGATTTTACTTTCACCCAAAGTTCTAAAAAGACTTTGTTATCCAACATGGCCTCTAAATCTTTACGGGCTTCACGGCCGATCACTTTTAGCTTTTCGCCTTTGTTACCGATCACCATACGCTTTTGTGATTCACGCTCAACTAAGATTAATGCATTGATCTGCCATACACCATTGTCTTGCCACTTAAACTGTTCAATTTCAACAGTCACAGAGTACGGCAGCTCATCACCCATAAAGCGCATCAGTTTTTCACGCACAATTTCTGCTGATAAAAAACGCATCGAGCGGTCAGTTACATAATCTTCTGGGAAATAAAACTCACACTCAGGTAAGCGTGCACGTACTTGCTCTTTCACCAAGTCGATGTTTTTATTCTGCTTTGCAGATACTGGTACAATCCCAACAAAATCGCCTTGTTCAGAAAGCCATTGCATGTGCTTTAAAACGTCTTCTTGTACTTTTACTTGGTCAACTTTATTCATCACCACAAGCACAGGACGACCGCTTTGGATGACCTTATTTAACACCATTTCATCATCGCTGTTCCAAAGTGTGCCTTCAAGAACAAAAATGATCAGCTCAACATCACCAATTGAGCTAGACGCTGCACGGTTCATCAAACGGTTGATGGCACGCTTTTCTTCAATATGAAGGCCTGGAGTATCAACATAAACTGCTTGATAGTTGTCTTCTGTGTGAATACCCATGATACGGTGACGAGTGGTTTGTGGCTTACGAGAGGTGATACTCACCTTTTGCTCCACAATTTTGTTTAGTAGCGTTGATTTACCTACATTTGGGCGACCAACGATGGCAACCATGCCACAGTGTGTATTAGGCGTCATTTTTTAAAATCTTCAATGCTTTTTCGGCAGCTTTTTGCTCAGCTTTACGACGAGAGCTACCTACTGAAATTATGCTCTCCATCCCTTCTACAATACATTCAACCGTGAACGTTTGGTTGTGCGCCTGACCTTTGGTATCGATAACCGTATAGCCAGGTAATGGTAGCTTGCGTGCCTGTAAGTACTCTTGTAGTAATGTTTTAGGGTCTTTTTGATTGAGCCCAGGAGAAATCGCATCTAACCGCGAGGCATACCAAGTTAAAATCAACTCACTACAAGTATCAATATTTGAGTCTAAGAATACTGCCCCAATAATCGCTTCTACGGCATCTGCAAGCGTTGACTCTCGACGAAAGCCACCGCTTTTAAGCTCACCAGGGCCAAGCCTTAAATAATCACCTAAGTTAAACTCTACACCAAATTCAGCTAAAGTTTGCCCTCTAACTAAGGTCGAACGCATGCGACTCAAATCACCTTCACGCGCTTTAGGAAATTTATGATACAAGGCATTGGCGATAACAAAACTCAAAATCGAGTCACCAAGAAATTCTAATCGCTCATTGTGCTGACCTTTATGACTGCGATGCGTCATGGCCTGCTCAAGCAATACCTCGTTACTAAAGTGATATCCTATCTTACTGTATAATTCTGCTACGTTTTTTTTCATTGCTACTGAATATTACCTAGGCGTTCAAAGCGAACACCAGTTGGAACCCAACCTGGAAGTAGGCTGTCTGGGCCATTTTCAAAATCAAAACTCATCCAAATAAAGACCGCTTTACCGACCAAGTTCTCCTTAGGAACAAACCCCCACATACGGCTATCTTGACTATTATTACGATTGTCACCCATTGCAAAATAGCTATCTTCTGGCACTATCCATTCATCTTTTCTCGTACCAGCTTGTTGCGGACGATAACGTTCTACAGGTTCTATTGCCTGAGGGTTTATAAGTATATCATGCTGCACATTAGGCAAGCTTTCTGCTAAACGCACTAATGGCATTGAACCTTGCATGTATTCATCATTGTTAACGATATCAAGCTTTATCTTATTATACTCACCACATACCAAATTGCCCTGTTGCTGCTCGCCATCTGCACAATTAGGTTTGATATATAACTGGCGGTTACGATAAACAATACGGTCGCCAGGTAAGCCAATAACGCGCTTAATAAAGTCGATACGCTCATCAAGTGGAAACTTGAATACCACAACATCACCGCGCTCTGGTTGGCCAACCTCAACCAATTGTGAGCGCCAGACAGGGTCTTTAATACCGTATGCGTATTTTTGAACCAAAATAAAATCACCATCTAATAAAGTTGGCATCATTGAGCCAGATGGGATTTGAAATGGTTCAAAGATGAATGAGCGAAAAATAGTAATCGCTGCAATCATCGGGAATATAGACTTTGCGCCTTCAATTATGGCGGGTTCAGGGGCTATTTGCGCAATCACATCGTCATCAAGAGTCTGTTCGGAAGAGCCTTGTGCCAATGCAATGCGTTCTTTTCGCTTAGGTGCATAAACCAAGTGGTCTAATAGCCAAAGTAAGCCTGAGCCAATGGTCAATACCACCAAAAAAATAGAAAAATAGCCTGCCATTAATAAATTCCTGTTATTTACCCACTTTAAGTATGGCTAGAAACGCATCTTGAGGTACTTCAACGTTACCTAACTGTTTCATGCGTTTTTTACCTTCTTTTTGTTTTTGAAGTAGTTTCTTCTTACGACTTACGTCACCACCATAACACTTCGCGATAACATTTTTACGTAATTGTTTTACGGTTGTACGTGCAATAACGTGTCCACCAATAGCCGCTTGAATCGCAATATCGAACATCTGACGTGGAATAAGCTCTTTTAATGCGTCTGCTAATTGACGTCCACGACTTTGCGCGCCATCTCGGTGTGCAATAATTGCTAATGCATCAACACGGTCGCCGTTAATAAGAATATCAACCCTAACCATATCAGATGGGGTAAAGTGCTTAAAGTTATAGTCAAGTGATGCAAAACCACGGCTTGTTGATTTTAGTTTATCGAAGAAGTCCATCACTACTTCAGCCATTGGTAGTTCATAGGTTACTGCAACCTGTTTACCGTGATACGCCATCTTGGTTTGCATACCGCGCTTTTCAACACATAACGTAATTACATTACCTAAGTACTCTTGCGGTACCAGAATGTTCGCTTCTACGATTGGTTCACGGATCTCTAAAATATCATTGACCGGCGGTAAATCTGATGGATTATCAATTTGAATGGTGCCATGCTTGGTCTCAATCTCATAGATTACCGTTGGCGCTGTAGTGATAAGATCCATGTCATATTCACGCTCCAGACGCTCTTGAATGATTTCCATGTGTAACATGCCTAAGAAACCAACGCGGAAGCCAAAACCTAACGCGGTTGAATTCTCAGGTTCAAAGAACAACGATGCATCATTTAAGCTAAGTTTGTTCAACGCATCACGGAATGATTCATAGTCATCTGAAGAGATAGGGAACATGCCAGCGTATACTTGCGGTTTGATTTTCTGGAAACCAGGTAAACGCTGTGGCGCCGGATTTTTAGTCAAAGTGATAGTATCACCCACTGGCGCACCGTGAATATCTTTAATACCGGCGATTACATAGCCTACTTCACCCGTTTTTAAAGTACCGGTGTTGGTTTGCTTAGGTGTAAAAATACCTACTTTGTCAGCAAGGTGGGTTTGACCAGTAGACATGATCTTTATTTTATCACCTTGGCGCAGCTCACCATGTTTGATACGCACCAAAGACACAACGCCTTGGTATGAATCAAACCAAGAGTCAATGATAAGTGCTTGTAGTGGCGCTTCGGGATCGCCTTCTGGTGGAGGTACATCACGAACAATATTCTCTAATACATCTTCGATACCAATGCCGGTTTTAGCACTACATTGCACAGCATCAAGTGCATCGATGCCAACAATATCTTCAATTTCTTCGGCAACACGCAACGGATCGGCCTGAGGCAAATCAATTTTGTTTAAAATTGGAATAACTTCCAAATCCATTTCAATTGCAGTGTAACAGTTAGCCAACGTTTGTGCTTCTACACCCTGACCTGCGTCAACTACCAGCAGTGCACCTTCACACGCAGCTAAAGAACGAGAGACCTCGTAGGTAAAATCAACGTGTCCTGGCGTGTCGATAAAGTTCAACATGTAGGTTTCACCATCTTTCGCTGTGTAGTTCAAAGTTACACTTTGCGCTTTGATGGTAATACCGCGCTCACGCTCGATGTCCATTGAATCCAGAACCTGCTGCTGCATTTCTCGGTCTGTAAGGCCACCGCATACTTGAATTAGGCGGTCAGAAAGCGTTGATTTGCCATGGTCAATGTGGGCGATGATAGAAAAGTTACGGATATGCTTCATATACTGGATTCTAAACTTCTATAAGTCACTAAATGGATTAAAGTAGCGATTTTACCTTTTATTTAACTCAATCACCATCTATTTGCGTCACGCTCATGCTAATTGGATAAATTTTTACCACTTTCACCTCGTGCTTTAAACCTTGCACTCGCCATTTTGCAAGTAGAAATCCTAAAAGGCCGCCGACTGTGGCACTTAGAATTTGCTTTGGCTCACTCCAAGCAAACGCTAACACACTAATGAATGCGAATAAAAAAGCACCAAATATCGGTAGCATATATACATAGAAGGAATGACTGACAAGTTTTGAATCATCAAGGCTGAGTTTGACTTTCTGCCCAATCTGAACAGGCTTTTCAAACTTGATTGGTAAGGTTTTTTTATGAGAGCCAAACAATTTAGCAAAAATTTGCGATCCACATTTGCCATTACAGCCCTCACAGGCAGGCTTTTGTTGTGCCTGTAAATAAGCAGTAGTGCCAGATACTGACACTACGGTAAGTGTTTGTTCTATCATAGTGGCCGTTTCACAGACTCAGCGATACTCTTTGCTGTAATCGCTGGTATATTACCAACAACAGACACATCAAACGCGCCCGAATTGTGCACATACACGGTTGTTGCACCTGATGATAGAGCCCCACTTGGACGCTGACCAGGCAGTGGTCGTTGTACAAATACAGATACATCCACTAAGCCATCTGAAAACAAATAATAGTCCGCCAATTCGTTATTTAAATCTAATTTGTGACGGTCAGATTTTAATAGTTTAAATCCTTCAGGCAACCAACCAATTTGCCAATTACTCTGCGCAGTTTCATCTTTACTTAACTCAAGCGCAGGCAAAGGCGTAGGAAATTCTCTTTGTGTCAATTCGAGTAGCTGTTCGGCAGGTTCAGGTGTAACACTGATGTGCGTTAATTGTAATTGTTCAAGTAACTCCCCTTGCTGCGTTACATAAGCCGCTTTTAGCAACAGTGACGATTGAGTATCAATCCAGAGCCAATAATTGTACTTAGAGTCATCTTTTGATTCCACTCGCACCAACTGAGCTGGACGCCCAGCTATTCGCCCTTTACCACCTAACACAAAATCATAATGTTCCAATAACGCTTGAGAATCTTTGAACAATATTTCCGGAATAGGCCCTGCAATAGAATCAGTTCTTACCGAATAAGGCGTAGATTGAGGTTCATAGTAAGTGACTAAATCGTCAACTCGCACTATTTCAAGCCCTGCGCCATTAAGTAAGCTCAAAAGCTCTAATTCTTTGTTGTTGTGTTTAGCATGCACCCATCGATAAGGTTCCATGCCTTTACCCTTAAGAACAACAAATGAAGCATCAAAGTTTCTATTGTGGACGGCTGTCGCCATGTTATTCAACAATTGCTTGGCAGAAACAACCTCTTCGGCGTGCGTTAAGGTCGCCAAAAATAAACCTAAAATGCAGGCAAGTAATCTCATTTAACTACTTCTTTTCCTCTGATTGTTCACGTTCAGCTTTGTCTTTTTGTTGCAGAGCATAAGCGACTCTAGATTGACGCTGGTGTTCTAAAACCAAAGCGCCGATACGTTGCTGCTGTAAATCTCGAATACCTTGTTCAGCCTGCTGCAAAGCGGGTTGCTCAGATGAGAAGCTCACAGGTGCAACACCACCTGCCAATGGACGAGACTGTAAGATTGGCATTTCATCAATTGCAGGACTATTTTGCTGTGGCATGGTATTCACGCCAAGCACTGCAACTAGCGCTACACTGGCTGCGATTGCAACCTGAGACAAAGGCTTACGCCAAGCGCTTAGCTTAATCACCTTTGTGTCACTGACTTGCTCTATATCTGCACTGTTATCGTCACCAGCTACACTGTGGCAAGGCTCATTCTCTAAAGCTTGGGCCACACTGGCTGTAATATCAATGCTAATACCACCTGTTTGCGTTTGACGCATCACATCACCGATTTGCGCATAGCGGGCAAACTTTTCTTGATCTATCTGACTACAAGAAGATTGTTCTAGCTGCAAGTCGCCGTCAAGTAAGCGCGATGCGGCTTCTTGCGGTGATGTAGTAAGGTTTTGTTTTGTCATGTTATGACTCACCTATTAGTGGGTTTAAATTATTATCTATTGCCTCTCGTGCCCTAAAGATACGAGAACGAACGGTACCAACTGGGCAATCCATTACTACCGCGATTTCGTCATAGCTCATACCTTCGATCTCACGAAGCGTAATCGCCGTTTTTAAGTCATCAGGTAAACCGTCTATTGTCGAAAATATAACAGCCTTTACCTCATCACTTAGCAATAAATTCTCAGGAGATGCATTTGAGCGTAACTGCTCAGCGCCGTCATAAAACTCAGCTTCTTCAGCATCAACATCATTGGCCGGGGGTTTTCGCCCTTGAGCCACCAAATAATTTTTTGAGCAGTTAACCGCAATACGATACAACCAAGTGTAAAACGCACTTTCTCCCCTAAAATTAGGGAGTGCGCGATACGCCTTGATGAATGCCTCTTGGGCTACATCTGCTACATCACCGTGATTTGATACATAACGTGAAATCAATGCGGCGACTTTATTTTGATACTTGGCAACTAAAAGGTTGAAGGCGTTTTTATCTCCTTGCTGCACCCGCTTAACCAGTTCTAAATCCAAATCCTGCTCGCTCATTCGAGCCGGTACTCCTCTTTGTTATAGTTATAACTCAATGTTTCGTTGCCATTATTTACAGCTACTCTGACTGAGCCATGATTAAAAAGTTCTGTTTTTTTTAATATTTTTTTAAAATAACGACCAAAAGCACATTTTTAACGTACATAACTGCACTTACATAGCTCACACAAAGCACATATGGTTTACCTTAATTAGGTGTATAATAGCAAAAGATGATGCAACTAGCTGTATGTAGCGCATAGAAAAAGTGAAGATCTAAACACATGAAGTCAAATAAAAACCATAATACCGACGTCGTCGTTATCGGAAGCGGCGCTGCGGGTTTAAGCTTAGCACTGTCTTTAGCAAACCACTGTCATGTTACCGTGATAAGTAAGGGCGATTTAAAAGAAGGCTCCACACTGTATGCACAAGGCGGCATCGCTGCGGTATTTGACAAAAAAAATGACAGTATTGAGTCCCATGTTGAAGACACATTGGCTGCAGGTGCTGGTCTATGTGACCGTGATGCTGTTCATTATACCGCAAGTAACGCAAAAAACTGTTTAAAATGGCTTATCGAACAAGGAGTGCCATTTGACGTAGAATTTGATAGCAAAGGTAAAGAAAGATTTCACCTTACACGTGAGGGCGGCCACAGCCACAGGCGTATTTTACATGCTGCCGATGCTACAGGTAAAGCAGTGCAAACTACGTTAGTAAGCCAAGTCCAAGCACACAGCAATATCACTTTACTTGAGCAACACAATGCCATCGATCTTATTTGCGACAAAACCAGCGATCAGAGACGTATAAAAGGCGTTTATGTGTTCAATAGGCGAAAAGACCGCGTAGAGACAATCTCAGCTAAGTTTGTGGCGTTAGCAACCGGTGGCGCTAGTAAAGTATACTTATATACATCAAATCCTGATGTCTCTAGTGGCGATGGCATTGCCATGGCATGGCGCGCTGGTTGCAAGGTTGCGAACATGGAATTTAACCAATTCCACCCCACCAGCCTCTACCATCCAGAGCTGCAAAACTTCTTGATCACCGAAGCCATGCGTGGTGAAGGTGCATTACTAAAACGCCCTGACGGCACCCGTTTTATGCCCGATTTCGATGACCGTGAAGAGTTGGCACCTCGAGATATCGTGGCCAGAGCCATTGACTATGAGATGAAACGCTTAGGTGCAAATTGTGTGTATCTGGACATTTCGCACAAAGACAAAGATTTTATTATTGAGCATTTTCCTACTATTTATGCAAAATGTCTGAGTGTTGGCTTAGATATTACGAAAGAATCGATTCCCGTTGTGCCCGCGGCGCATTACACATGTGGTGGAGTTGTCACTGACTTCAATGGTAAAACCGACATTGACAACTTGTATGCAGTAGGTGAAGTTGCTTATACCGGTTTGCACGGCGCAAATCGTATGGCCAGCAATTCATTGTTGGAATGCATCGTTTTTGCCCATGCAGCCGCCAAAGACATTTTATCAAAAATTAAAACGAGTCCACAGCCTCCACAGTTGCCTGAATGGGATGAAAGCCAAGTTAACGATTCGGATGAGGAAGTCGTGATCACCCATAACTGGCATGAGTTAAGGTTATTTATGTGGGACTATGTTGGTATTGTACGCTCCACCAAACGATTAGAACGAGCGCTACGTCGCGTAGAGCTTCTACAACAAGAAATTCACGAATACTATGCACATTTTAGGGTATCAAATAATCTACTTGAGCTTAGAAACCTAGTACAAGTGGCGGAGCTCATCATCCGCTGTGCTTTAGAGCGCAAAGAAAGTAGAGGTTTACACTACACCATTGACTACCCACAACAGAATGACGCACCTCAGCCTACGATTTTAAAGCCTTAAGTCCTAATAGTATCGTGAGCAAAGCACACTCGGCACAAGTGAGACCAATCTTGTGCCGATAAAGCCCATTGGCCTATCAATACACGCTGGCGAGCGCCAGAATAATCTGTCACTTGCAAACATAATATATTGATAAATAACTGAGCACTCGACACTTTTCCAACTAAATATAAAGCGCCTTGAAATTCAATATAATTATCAGATTCAGTGATTAAAATAGTGCCGCTGGATGGGGTGCTTTTTCGACATTGCTGCAGGCATATTTTATATCCAACATAGCCCAAAACAATTGCTGAAAAGATCATATGATACGAAGGAAACAGCATCACACATATAAAAGTAACACTCGCAAATAAGGCCACAAATGGTTTGTGGCCTAGTATGTTATTTTTAAATACGAACTTATACGCGGACTCGGTCAAGGATCAATTTAACCATGGCATTTAGTTCTGCATCGGGGCAAGTTTCATGTCCCATAAACCATGCAAATAAATCAGGGTCTTCCACGGCGAGTAAACGTTGGAATACCAATTTATCAGCCTCGCTTAAGGCATCATAAGCTTCGTCAACAAATGGCCCCAACAATACGTCTAGCTCCAACATACCACGTCGACAAGCCCATTTTGTGCGAGACTTTGAATACAGCTCTGCCATTTCAATACCCTTATCTGTAATTTTTTTAATTATACTAGACAAATTATATCTTAGTTTAGCCCCAGAGACACCCGCCTTCGCCACAAAAACATGCTGTCGAATAGTCTTAAGAGATTTCTTTTAGCATCAGCATTTAAGCGCATGTCGATATGAGTTAACATTACCCCATTCTCTCTTTAAGGATTAATTTTATGTCACTCATAAGTGCTGTTAATCTACCATACAAGGTAATTACTGTTTCAGGGCCTGAGCAACTGAGTTATTTGCATGGTCAGCTAACCCAAGATATGAACTTGATTACTGAGCAAAACTTTATGTGGGCAGGTCATTGCAGTCCAAAAGGCAAGTTGTGGGGAGTGTTTCGACTGTTCAAATATCAGCAAAGCTTTATGTTGCTTGGTTCTGAGCCTGAAATTGACGCATCTACAAGAGAACTAAAAAAGTATGGCGTCTTTGCAAAGGTAAATATTGAGCCTTTAAATAATGCCAAAATAGTAGGAATTCACAGCTCCCAATTGAACAATGTATGTGATTTGCTAGGCTTAAATTTTTCACAGCAGCAAAGCGCATGTGATTTTGGCGACAACAAAGCGATAAAGCTTGATGATACGAGACTCATTTTAATTATTAGTGACAGCTACGAGTTGCCTGCTGACATTGAAGTAAGTAATGACCCAAGTGTATTTATTGAAGCTGGTATTCTCGCAGGCGAGCCACAAATCAATGCGCAGAATATTGAAGAGTTTGTGCCACAGATGATTAACCTACAAGCGTTAAATGGTATCAGCTTTAAAAAAGGCTGTTATACAGGTCAAGAAACCGTAGCGAGAATGCGCTATCTTGGTAAAAACAAGCGCGCTATGTATATCGTGCAAGGCGAGTCGACCAGCCCACTTGAAGAAAGTGAGTTAGAACTGCAGCTTGGTGATAATTGGCGTCGTGCAGGCAAAGTAGTGCATCAGGTTTTTAACCCAGCAAATAATACTTACAGTGCATTAGCCGTTCTTCCCAACGACACTGAACAATCGGCACTGTTACGTGCAAAAAATTCACCCGAGGTAGCATTGAAAATATTACCTCTCCCCTATTCTCTAGATGACCAATAAACGGGATATATTATGAAAATCGCACCAAACAAAGTGGTAAGAATGCATTACTCTGTATTAGATAATGACAACAACACCATTGATAACTCTTTTGATGGTGAGCCACTGGTGTTTATCGTGGGTACTGGCTATTTGATCCAAGGCCTAGAAGATGCGCTTATTGATAAGCAAGCTGGCGACAAACTAAGTGTAACTGTTGAGCCAGAGCAAGGCTACGGTGAGCGCCATGATAACCTGATGCAAGCAGTGCCAAAATCTATGTTTGATGGCATGGAAATCGAAGTGGGTATGCAATTTAGAGCAACGACTGACGATGGCGACCAAATGGTAATGATCATCGATATCCAAGATGAAGAAGTGATAGTCGATGGTAACCACCCGTTGTCAGGGATCACACTTAATTTTGACGTAGAAATTTTAGAAGTACGTGATGCTACCGATGACGAGCTTGCACATGGCCACGTACATGGTGAAGGTGGCTGTGGTCACGACCACTAAGCGATATGCTTATGAACAAGCGCCTACTCGGCGCTTGTTATTTTTTCACTCAATACTTCGAGTAAACCTGCTTGGTCATTAGTTCCCAAACGATACTTCATACCGTCCGGTAAGCTTACTTCAATGGCACTGAACCCTGACGCTGAATAAACCCACCCGTCGTTGGTTATACGCATACCGATGCCATGGCGTAGTGAATTTGTAACCCCTTTTATTTCTTCAATTTCATCAAAGCTAAGAGTTTTCTTGGCTACGCCTGGGCCAAACCACCAGCTTAAAGTTTGCTGTTCTTTGTTCACTTCTATTGTTAGGCCATAAAACAAACATGCTAATACCGCTATAATAATACCGAAAACAAGCACTACCACATTGTAACCCAGTAGCCATGTCGCCAATATTAAGAAACTTGCTATCCACGCCAGAATAGCCATGATTGCCCATGAAAATTGGGTATGACGGTACATAAATTTCCTCTTTAAAAGCTGTAAACCAACGTGGCACCAAGCTCAGTATCAGCTTTTACCTTGTCTTCTTCTGGTTGTGAATTATAACGATAGCTATATGATATTCTCAACGATACGCCTCCTAAAACCTGACTTACAATTGCGGTTTCACTGATCATGCGGTCGTTTAATCCGGACAGTGAAATTTCCATACTCACGTCTTGATTAAAGCGCGTACGCTTAGAAATATTCCTCTCCCACTGCAATGCAATACGAACAAGCTGACCCTGTTTTAGTCGTGATTCACCTTCAGGCAGCTCGGTCTCATCGTCTGTTTTTGACAAATATAAACCCGGACCAATATCAAAATCTACGGTGTCTTTTCGACTCTCAAATAAACGATTCCCATACCCCAACGCCACTGTCGCTGTGTAGTCTTTACCGCTGAATTTATCATTTAGATAATCTGCGTACAGGAAAAATGACTCATTATCTTGACCAACTTTATAGTTTCCCTGTGCGGAAACAAAGTATTTAGACGCAGAGACTTCATGTTGACCATTATCATTGGCATCATCTTCACGGTACAAAGCATCTAATTTGAATTGATTTCGCCACTGTGTAAAATCTTGGTAAATGTTGCTTTTTAGTTTAAACGCAGTGCTCTTTTTATTACCATTATTGGCAATAAAGCCAAACTCAAGATCCCCATACAACACATCCCCTTGATGCTTCTGATGGATTTCTTCGTCTGACAGCTCGCCATATTTATGAAAATCTTTCAATGGATCTGAGGCGTAGCTTTCTATTGCTAATAATAAGCTAAACAAACACAAAATTATTTTAATATACTGCACAACTTCACAACGACTATTTTAAAGGGGTTACTCAGACTCGCTTTGCTTCCACAAAACATGACAAAACGGTGCATCAATATCTCTGCTAATCAGAATTTTTGCGAGCACCTCATCACCATCTTCGTATTCAATACCGACGAGCACTTGTACAAAATGCTCAGGCTCAATCTCTAACGCTACCAATTCCTGCCAGCTTTCGTCTGGCTCGCTATCTTCTATAAAACCATAGTCTTCATGATGCAGGTTAAACTGTTCAATATCTTGCTCTGATAAATTCTCAGGTGCGAGTTGTTGAAAAATTTCATATGCTTGGTGGGTTACTTCTTCAACACTACAAAGACGGGCTGACATGGTTGAGACTCTCTAAATTAATGCATTCATTGCTATGATAGCAAAATCATAAAATTAAAGGCCACGATGTTTCGTTAAATAAGCAAATTTATCTGCTGAAATTACGATTGCTAGAATATAAACTCTAAACAAGACAATAATTATAACCATAACAGGATTTTATAATGCTCCGTGTAGAACACCGCGATAATGTGGCTTGGGTTACGCTCAACCGCCCAGAAAAACAAAATGCACTCACCTTTGAGATGTTTATTGCCATTGATAAAACGATTAAACAACTCAAAAATAACCGTCAAATCAGAGCCGTGGTTATTCAAGGCGCTGGAGGGAATTTTTGTTCGGGGCTAGACGTAAAGTCAGTCATGAAAAAGCCTTCTGCAATTCTTAGGCTACTGTTTAAGTGGTTACCCGGCAATGCTAACTTAGCACAACGTGTCTGTCTTGCATGGCGAAACCTGCCCATACCTGTTATCGCTTTGATTGATGGTAATTGTTTTGGCGGCGGTTTACATATCGCCCTTGGCGCTGACTATCGTATTACAACAAGTAGCGCACAGCTGGCTATCATGGAGTCTAAATGGGGATTGTGTCCAGATATGGGCTCAGGTCCTCTGCTTCCTGCAATACTTAGCTATGATCAAGCATTAAAACTTGCTTGGCTAGGAACAACGATCAGTGGTGAGCAAGCAGTACAATTAGGCTTAGCTTCAGAGGTAAGTGATAACTTACATGCAAGTTGCGATGATTTATTGCGCCGATTACTTATTCGTTCACCAGACACACTTGCAGCTATAAAACGTGTTAACCAAACCGCTTATCAACAAAATCTCAGAGCAACATTAGCCAAAGAGACATTTTCCCAGATAAAGCTGCTACTTAATAAAAATACCAAAATTGCTATGCACAACGCCACCCATAATGAGCAAAAAACCTACGACGCGAGAAACAAGTGGTAATTTGGTCCAATAGTCACAGCTTACATAAATTAATTATTATGGACTTCTGTGAAGATGAATGATTGGGTAGCTTCGTTGCGTCAGCTTACTAAGTTCTTTATTGCTTTGGGCATTTTGTTGATGTGTTTGTACAGTGCTAAATTAATGGTTTTATGGTGGCAAATTCCGTTGCCTTCTCCGCTTGTCGCTATGCTCATTTTGCTGCTTTTGCTAGCCAGTAAAATTATGCAGCCTAGTTGGCTAGAACCTGCCTGTACACCCATTTTAAAGTACATGGCACTGTTCTTTATCCCAGCAGGCGTCGGCATTGTGCAATATACCTCTTTACTCGCCCTCTATTGGCCAGTCCTGTTATGCACTGTGATATTAGTGCCCGTTGTAGGCTTAACTTTAGTGGGGTTTGCAGCAAAAAAAGGACTGAAGAATGACTAGTTCAGCCTTGATTGTTATCTTGATCTGCGCCTTGTTTTATCTTTTTCGACGGATATATCGGTCTTATCCTGTTTCGTTATTAAACCCATTACTACTGTGTATTGTTAGCATCAGCACAGCATTATTAGCGCTGGATGTACAATACCAAGTATTCTTTTTGGCAGCTCAGCCAATACACTTTTTTTTAGAGGTTGCGGTAGTTGCTCTGGCCTACCCGCTGTACACACAGTTCCATGATATAAAAAGATACTTTGTGCATATCCTATTATGTAGTTTTATCGGTGTTAGCAGTGCCACAGTGATCGCATGGCTATTGTGTAAACTGTTTTTAGTCGATGAACAACTCAGTGCCTCACTTGCAGCTTTGTCTGTCACTACACCTATCACTATCATTGTGAGCCAAAGCCTCGGTGGGATGAGTGCTATCGCAGCCATAATGGTTATCTTAGTTGGCGTGTTCGGTGGTATATTTGGTTTATCGTTACTAGAAAAATTGAATATTAAGCACCCAAAGGCACAAGGAATTGCGCTGGGCGTATCTTGCCATGCTATTGGCACCGCAAGCGCCTTAGAGCATCATCCAATCGCCGGAGCCTATGCATCCGCAGCTATGACCATAAGTGCTATCACAACTGCTATTTGGGTGCCGCCATTTTATACTTGGCTAACTACACTTTGAACGCCACGCATTAAACAAGGAAAACAACGTGATCGAACAAGAAATAAAACAATTTGAACACTACTTTAACCTGATCAGAGACTATTTAGTTACCTATAGCATGCAAGTGTTTGGCGCGATACTCATATTGCTTATTGGCCTTTGGGCTTCCAACCGGATATCTAAGATGGTTGAAGCGTTAATGCAGCGCCACAACATTGACGTAACGCTGACCAACTTTATGAGTAATCTCGTAAAAGTACTCCTGATTGTCATGTTTGTGATCATCGCTTTAGGAAAAGTTGGCATCAGTGTGACCCCATTTGTAGCTGCCATTGGTGCCGCTTCGCTAGGTGCTGGTTTAGCGCTACAAGGTATGCTGTCAAACTATGGCTCTGGCTTTGCAATTATTGCCACTCGCCCGTTTATCGTGGGTGATACGATTCAACTTAAAGGGGTCAGCGGCCAAGTTAAAAAGATAGAACTGGGCCACACTATTTTAGTTAATGAAGAAAAGGTTGAAATAACCATTCCCAACAAGCACATCATTGGTGAAATATTGCACAACTCATTTGAGTATTCGCTAGTTAAAGGTGAAATTGGTATCGCCTATCATAGTGATAGCGATGTCGCCATTAACGAAATAGTCAATGTGATTGTTTCTAATGATAAAGTAGCGCAAAGCCCGCAACCGCAGGTAGGCATTGAGCAGTTTGCTGATAGCGCGGTGATCATTAGCTACCGTTATTGGGTACCAACCACTCAAATTATTGAAACTAAGCTAGCTATCAATAAGCAAGTTTATCACGCAATAAAAATGGCAGACATCGATATTCCATTCCCTCAACGGGTTGTTACGTTGCAAAAGGAATCATAAAGAAAAGGCACCTTTCGGTGCCTAATTGTTGGGAAGTCAATTTATTAAATGTTCAATAGACTAGCGTTTGCGCTAATGCTCGTGCTGCACTGTAATCTGACATCATACGGCACAATAGCTCATGACATGGCACACTACCGTGGAGCAATTCTGTGTCCTCTAGAAAAAAAACCATTAGCGGGCCTCGTCGTATCACAACATGCATAGATAAAATACTATGTCCTTGACTTTGCAAGGCGTCAATCAGTGCTAGCTCATCATCTGACCAAGCACAATCAAAACTCGTTTCTAAACTCAACGCTCGCTCAGTTATTTCTTTGCAAACTAGTATGGTGTCAGCCTCACTAAAGGGTGATTTACGACGAGAATATAGCCTTATCTGTAAACCACTTTGTGCGACATGCCGAAAGGTAAACATTTTGCTATCAAGGTGGTTGAGCCCTTTATTCATGCCGTCTATAAATGCTGCTGTGTGATCAAAGTCAAACTTTATTACACCCTCAGCCATAGGCCTACTCACCCATTTAAGTTACACTAATTTAACTATAATGCTAATTTCATTTTATGCAAAATTAATTATTAACAGATTGACAACTAAAAATATCAAGGGTTAGTGCAATAAAAATAAAAACCCCACTTTATCAAAAACTAAGTAAAAAAGAGCAAACCAAAATTTTGCTCTTTTTTACTTTTACATTCGACTAAAGACTAATGCTCGCCTTTTATTATTTAATTAATCAACACAATTATTTTTTGCTGCTGGTGTACGAATATGAATATCTCGCTGTGGAAATGGGATTTCAATTTGATATTTTCGAAGCGCATCATCTATCGCCCATAAATAATCTGATACCAATGCAGTGGGGCGTTTTACCTGTTCAGGTTGAACCCATACTCCGAGAGTAAAATTTAAACTACTGTCTCCAAACCCTGTCATCCAAACCGTTGGCTCACGGCCAAGACTATTTAGCGTATAAGGTACATTGTCTGCGGCCTCTAGAACCGCCTTTTTCACTAACGCTTTATCACTGCCATAAGCCACCGAAAATGAAATTCTAAAACGCCTCACCTTTTCTGCTAAAGTCCAGTTTGTAACCAAGCCAGAGACCAACTCAGCATTAGGAATAAGAATATCCACATTATCATTGGTACGAATTAGCGTGGCCCTCATATAGATTGCCATCACTTCACCAACAACGTCATTAGATAGTTCTACAAAGTCTCCCACCTTGACTGTTTTTTCCAATAGTAAAACCAGTCCAGAAACAAAATTATTGACCATCCCCTGCAGACCAAGGCCAATACCAACTCCCAGCGCACTGGCAATCAAGGCAAGCTCTGTCATCTCCATACCTAATGATGTTAAAGCGATAATAAAACCAATAAACAGCACTATGTAATGAATAAAGCGTCCTATAACATAAGCGGATGTATGCGCAATCATGCCCTGACGGGTTGCCAATCGTCCAAATGCCGCTCGCAGCACACGAGATATAATAAAGGTGATCAACAGCACCATAAAAAATGAAAATAATTCACCAACCAGCAAAGAAAAATCGCCTACTTTAATAAGCTCTTTATCAAGCCAACTCATATCCATTTATTTTTCCTCAAAAAAAACGCCACACTTATTGAGTGTGGCGTTAACTTCTATACTTGGCAACTAAATTTGCAAGCCGCTATGCCTTGCGCCAAGTGGTTTTTCCAGCACTATCTTCTAGCACCACACCCAATGCATTAAGCGCATCACGTGCTTCATCGGCAGCTGCCCAATCTTTGTTTGCGCGTGCTTCATTACGCTTAACAATGAGGGCTTCAATTTTTGCCACTTCGTCGTTATCTTGATCGCCTTGTAAAAATCGCTCCGGCTCTTGCTGTGCAATACCTAACACACCTGCAAGCTGTACTAAGGTGTAAGCCAGTTCGCCCGCCGATTTAGCATCTTTTTCTTTGAGTAAGTTTACTTCTTTGGCAAGTTCAAAAATAACAGGTAACGCCTCAGGCGTATTGAAGTCATCATTCATGGCTGCTTCAAAGCGCTGTGCGTATTCGCTGCCTTCAAGTGACACTTCAATCAACTCTACACCGCGAAGCGCGGTATAAATGCGTTCTAATGATGAACGCGCTTGGTCTAAGTTTTCTTGCGAGTAGTTTAACTGACTACGATAGTGGCCATTAATTAAGAAGTAACGAACCGTCTCACGGTCGTATTGTTTTAATACTTCGCGCACGGTAAAGAAATTGCCTAACGACTTCGACATTTTCTCTTTGTTTACTTGCACCATACCTGTGTGGATCCAAGTATTCACATACCTACCATTGTTGGCGCAGCATGATTGCGCGATTTCATTTTCATGGTGTGGAAATTGCAAATCTGAGCCACCACCGTGAATATCAAAAAACTCACCTAAGTGTTTCGAGCTCATTGCACTACATTCAATATGCCAACCTGGGCGACCTTCACCCCAAGGCGATTGCCAAGCAGGCTCGCCAGCTTTGGCCTTTTTCCAAAGTACAAAGTCTAGTGGATCGTCTTTGTCTTGCGCTACTTCAACACGCGCACCCGCTTGCAACATGGCTAAATCTTGTTGTGACAGTTGACCATATTGCTCAAAGGTCGACACATCAAATAGCACATCACCACTACCTGCAACATATGCATGGCCTTTGGCTATTAGCTTGTCGATCATCGCAATGATTTCATCCATATGCCCAGTTACAGTTGGTTCAATATCTGCTGGTAGGATATTTAAGGCATCGAAATCTTCATGCATGGCTTTGGTCATACGCACGGTTAAGTCGTTTATCTCTTCTTGGTTCTCGGCTGCACGTTTAATGATTTTATCGTCAACATCGGTGATGTTACGTACATAGGTTACATCATATCCTAAGTAGCGAAGATATCTGTTCATCACATCAAACGAAACATAGGTACGTGCGTGTCCCACATGGCAGAAATCGTAAATGGTGATACCACACACATACATGTCGACTTTACCTTCGACTAATGGTTTAAACGGCGCTTTTTGGCGAGTTAGTGTGTTGTATATCTGCAACATGTAGTGTTATTCCTAAACAAAAAAAGACATGAAACACAATCATAACACTTGCCCCGCCTCTGCTCTATACCCAAAGTGACACTACTAGGCACAAATCGACAGGTTTTTTCTCGTGTACGATTAATTCTCTTTGAAAATTGTCAGCTCCTACTCTTGTGCTATAGAATACAGCCTTTGTAAATTCTAAAGATTAGGAAGCCGAAATGGTTGTTCTACACACAAACTACGGTCAAATCAGCGTTAACTTATTTGCTGAAGATGCACCTAAAACAGTTGAAAACTTTTTAAACTACGCCAAGTCTGGCTTTTACGATGGCACAATCTTCCACCGTGTTATCGATGGTTTTATGGTTCAAGGCGGCGGTTTCGCACCGGGCATGGAACAAAAGTCTGTTCAAGCGCCGATTGAAAATGAAGCAAACAATGGTCTGAGCAATAAAGCTGGTACGCTTGCGATGGCGCGTACACCAGATCCTCACTCTGCAACTGCTCAGTTTTTTATCAACGTAAATGACAACGACTTTTTGAATTTCAGCAGTGAAACTTCACAAGGTTGGGGTTACTGTGTATTTGGTGAAGTGGTTGAAGGTATGGACGTAGTTAACAAAATTAAATCTGTTGCTACTGGCTCTTCGGGCTTCCATCAAGACGTACCTCTTGAAGACGTGATCATCGAAAAAGTAACAATCACAGAATAATTCAGTTATTTTAAGCGGGCTCAGCCCGCTTTATCTCAAAAGAAGCGCCATGAGAAAAACCTACTTCATCTCCGACCTTCACTTAAGTGACGAGCACCCACAAATTACCCAAGCCTTCTTCGACTTTTTAGCAGTGCACATGAACGATGATGTTGATGCTTTGTATATTTTGGGCGACTTTTTTGAGGTATGGATAGGTGATGATGAGCAAAGTCCATTAGCTCTCGAAGTAGCTAACAAGCTAAAAGCGGTCGCACAAACAGGTATACCGATATTCTTTACACATGGTAATCGCGACTTTTTATTGGGTAAACGCTATGCCAAGCAAGCAAACATGACTCTGTTACCAGAGCAACATGTTGTCGACTTATATGGCACACCAACCTTAGTATTACATGGCGATGAAATGTGTATAGACGACATTGCCTATCAAAAGTTTCGCAAAAAGAGCCGTGGTTGGTGGTGGCCAAAGTTGATTTTATCTTTGCCATTAAGTGTGCGTCGCAATATCGCCAAAAATGGTCGTGCAAAGAGCAAAGCCAAGCAAATGAATCAAGCTGCCGATATTTTAGATGTAACGCCCAGTGCTGTGTTAGAAATGTTTGAGCGTTATAACGTCGCGCATATGATCCACGGTCATACCCATCGCCCCGATGTACATACTTACAAGCACAACAATAAACAGCTTACCCGCACGGTATTAGGTGACTGGTATAGCCAAAGCTCGTATTTAGTGGTGAACGAGGCTGATGAGCAACAACTGTTAAGTAACGAGCTGACGCTGTGAGCTTTTCACAATCATTTAATCTGTAACGCAACCACATTCCCGTTGGTAATGTTACCGCGATCTGAAAGCAACGTACTGCGCCTATCAACAGAATATGATTGCACATTGCCAGAAGATGACCATTGACCTAATATGACTTGCTTCCTCTTAGACGCGACATTGGAAAGCGTATATTGAGAAATCACTTTTTGTATTCCATCTTGATAGCTCAACACAGCATAACCTGAATCAGCGTAGGCGTTGTCAGGTGATAAAATGCCATGATTGGATACTGGTTCACTTAGAAAACGATTCTGTTTAGTTTTAAAGTCATACAGTACAAATCGGCTCGATAAATAGTCAAACGTGATTACTTCTTTGTCTGCAACCTCATAAGCAACTAATCCCTTTTTCTGGCTCACGTCGACAATGTTTAAGTTCAACGCATCATACAAATACAGCGCAACATTCTTCTTATGCTCACTCACATAAATATATCTACCGTCATTGCTCCACGCTAACGGGTACTTCACATCATCTAATGCAACGGAGCGAATAAGGCGACCAGACTCTAATTCAATGACACCTAAATAAATCAGCTCTTTCGAGTAAACAATCGCTGCATAGCGATTGTCATTTGATATGCTGTAATACCTTATAGAATTGGCTTGCAACGTGCTCAATTGACTTACTTGTTTGGAGTGAATATTGTACCCATATAATTCAAAGTCTCCACGTCTATTTGAAATAAAGTATATGGATTTGCTGTCTGAAGAATAACGAGCGGTTGTTTCCATTAACGTAGAATTTAACATTGAGAAAACGTTCACTTCACCATCTAAACTGACTTCTTTTAAATCGACTCGACTTTCCAAAAAGCTGTAATAAATCAGCTTTTGCGCAGCGTCAAACGTCATATCGGTGACTTCGCTACCTGCATGAGAATAAACAGGCATAATAACGTTCGATTTTAAAGAAACCGACCAAATTCCTTGCATCTGTCGGTATGTTCCTGCAACCAATAAGTTATCAATGTGTATACCCGAACTTATAGCCGTGACTTTACTAAACCCATTTATTTTACCAGTGATTTGATCGTTTTTCAGACCATAAATCGTAGGTGTTTGCCCATCTACACCGACAAAATATAGAGTGTTTAGTCGTGAATGAAAGTATGGCTGGTAAATTTTATCAACGCTTATGCCCTTTGGCATTGAGTAACGCTGTACAGTATCACTAATAAATGAGTATTGTTGTAAAACTGTACTCGCATTATGCTCGTATTGGTTAAAAACCAAAGCTTGTTTATCTTCATCAAAGGCTAACGAATAGATAGCTTTGTCACGCTCTACAAGTACTTTTATTGCTTCGCCTAATCTGTGCTTCACTATTTGGTATTTCGCCAAGTTAAAGCGAATGTAAAATAAAGTATTTCCAACAATCTCTAGGCTACGCTTTTGCCACTTATCACTGATAGCGACTTGCTCTGTGTTGTTTGGGTGGCTAATTATCAACTGAGTATTTCCCTCTCGTTGATAAAAATAGCCGTCAAAGTGCTCCCCTAGTGCATAGTCATAGGTAACACCTTCTTTGTGTGTAATGGGCTTGGAGCGAATTACCTCATAGTGTAAGGAAGTACTTGCTGAAGGCCAAAACATCCATGCAAACATCAATAACACGGGCAAAGTACTAAGTACGACAATACTAAAACTAATTGTTTTCAGCGGTTTGGCAGGAACCATCAAAACATAACCACGTTTAGTAATAGTCGATATAAAAATTGGTGATTTAGCATCGTCTCCTAGCGCTTGACGCAATACAAACACAAGCTTAGTAATGACGTCATCACCAATTATTTGTCTAGGCCATAATTCATCTATAATCTCTTTTTTTAAACAAAGGCTGCCTTGCTTCTCAACCAGCAAACCCAATAGCTGCATAGCTTTTGGCTCAACTTTAGCACCGCCAATGGTGCTAAGTTGAGGGTCTACTATAACATTTTTAAGCTTATACGAATCAATACAGTGGCGATCAGTCAACACTAACAATATCTATTGCAAAATTTATTAACATCATAAAGAGTTCATGATACGCATGCAATCACATGAGTATGAAGCCAACGTGGTTGCCTCAGCTGCGCTTAAAGCATACCGTTGTCATGGGACATATTTGATGGGATTTTTTGCCATACATCCCAGTGCTCTATTATTTTTCCATTGTGAACTCGAAATATATCCACCCCCGCACTGCCTGGAGTTGACTTTCTGGTATCGTAGGCATGAACATGTAAAACGACCATATCATCTTGCGTAATCACGCGTTTAATTTCGCGCTTTATCGAAACTGACTCATTTTTAAGCCAATCTCCGACGGTTTCTATAAATGCTTCTCTGCCTGTAGCGACATACGGATTATGCTGAATATAGTCTTTATGCAAAAACTGCTCAGATACTGCTCTGATATTACCTTCTTTGTTTATAAACACTCGTTCATAAAACGAGACAACTAAATTGCTTGCAGTAATATCACCAGTTGATTTTTCGTGTCCAGCCAGTACATTGAAATTTATCAATAGAATCAGAAAAAATGCACCAATCTGTCTCAGGTTAACGTTGCTTTTTATCATAGGGTTTTCCTTTTTTTAGTGAACTAAGTACCGCTAAACACTGTGAGGTGTATTCACCCTATACGCCATACCAAAACCCTTCCAAAAGCATTGCAGAATTATCTTAACTATATATATCAGATAGTTAAGATGTTGTGACATAAATGAGAGAATGGATATATTGGAGGTAGTGTGAGAAACTCAGTATCTCACACCGCGTTAGCTGAAAATATTTTTGTTCTATTAATATCGGAATTTGCTACGCAGGCACACCACTGTGAAACTTAAAGTCTTCATCTGGCGATGAAATTAGCTCTGCCTCTACTTGACCAAAATGGGCCACGCGCTCGCTAATATCCTGCCCAGAAATTTCCTCAGCTAACGTTAAATAATCTTGATAATGACGAGCCTCAGAACGCAGCAATGAGATATAAAAATCCCCAAGGCGCTTATCAACATGTGGTGCAAGCTTGGCAAAGCGCTCACACGAGCGGGCCTCAATGTAAGCCCCGACAATTAACTTATCAACCAAGGCATCAGGCTCATAGGTTTTAACGTGTCTGAGCATACCTTTTGCGTAACGACATGGCGTGATACTTTGATATTCAACCCCATATTCATCCATGATCTCTAAAACTTGATAAAAATGATGCAGCTCTTCTTTAATCAACATCACCATTTTATCAATCAACTCTTGCCCATATGGGGTATTTGATTTTGGGATCATCGACTTAGTAAGTTTGTTTTTATCCGCCAAGTCACGCCAATTGCCTTCTCGCTTATAAATAAGCGTTTCAAATGGTTTTAACCACTCAAGCAACGCATCCCCGCTGTCTTTATCAACCGCATATTTACGAATTAAAAACATGGCTGATTGCGCGGCTTTTAGCTCACTGTTGACCTAGCTGTGCACATCAAATAACATCCCCCTTAAATCACATCGAAATTAAAGATTATGAAACGTAAAGTATATGCCTACCAGCGGTTTAGCTCGGATGCACAAAGAGGTAACAGCTCCTTACATAGGCAGTCGGAACAGCTTAAGGGCTGGCTAAGTAGACACCCGGAATGTGAGCTTGCAGAAGAGATTGTTGATGAAGGTATCTCTGCGTACACGGGTAAAAACGTATCGACTGGCGCATTAGGTGAATTTATTGCACGCCTGGAGTCAGGGCTAATCGAGCCTAAATCGATTGTATTGATTGAACACTTTAGCCGCCTTACACGCCAAGATCTCGGCGAAGCCGAGGGCTTACTGAAAAGGCTTTGGAAGTATGGCGTGTCTATTGCGATCACTAAGAAGGATAAGATATATGAGCCTGAGGATGTTAATGACCTTGTTGGACGGATTGAGCTATTACTTGAAATAAAAGCCGCCTATGAAGACTCAGAGTATCGCTCTAGAAAAGTTAAGGGTAGCTATGTAAGACGTGAAGAAAACGCTAAGCAAGGCATTGTACCAAAGATGCGACGTCCTTTTTGGCTGAACAGTGATGGTACATGCAACGAACATAAAAGCATCATTAGAGATATTTTCGATCTTTACCTCTCAGGCCAAGGTCAAAGAAATATACTCAACGCCATAAAAGAGAAGTACCCTGATGCCTCTTTCTTGAAAAAAACTAACCCTAGCACTGTAATGGATTGGATTACTAAGGACTCAGTGATCGGCTTGTGGCGTGGGAACAAGGTTTATGAGGCAGCTATAGATGAGAGCACGTATTACCAAGCACAAGATATTCGCGAAAACCGTAAATATAAAAATATTAAGCCCGATAGCGAATGGCCACTTAGTGGTTTAATCCGGTGTAAGGGTTGTGGTTGCGGAATGAGCATTCAGCGCAGCTATAATAAGAAAAAAGGGTGCTATAGCCTTCCTTTATTAAGGTGTAGTAACACTCAGCGTAAAGGTATCAAGAGCCCTGATTGCACGACAAAGAGTACGTTCCCTCTTATCATCGCACATTATTTTTATTTCGAGTATTCACGTCGAACCATACTTGAAAAGCTGACCAAGTCAGAACTACATAAAGATAGGCTCCAACAAGAAAGTACCTTAAACAGGCTGCTGAGTAAATTATCGGCAAAACTAGACAACTACAAGGAGGTCTCTAACGAAGCAGAAGAGTCTGGCGATAATGCAACTGTACGTCATGCCTTTAAGCATATTCTAACGATAGAGCAAGAGGTCGAGGATGTACATCAAAAGCTAAAGAGCTTGAAAAAGGATAGCCACGTTGAAAAAGCTGAGCTAATACTCCCCGACTTAATAGACCTTTTAAAAGAGCCGAAGCGCTTCAATACTGCAATGCATAGATTGCAAGTTTATGCGTATCTTGATGGGATGAAACTGTACTTCGATGAGAGTCGAAGCCTTGAATACGTTGAGTTCAGCAGAAAGAGCAAAAGGTATATTATAAAGTGTGATGACTTCCCCCTGCCGCAGTTAGAGATACCTAATAACTATTACAGCGAAGAGAACCTCTTTTTCCCATTGACTAAAATGACCGATGAAGACATCTCTATTTGGAAACAAGCTATAAACATACAAAACCTCCGTATGAACTTTCCGGCTGATACATTTAAAGAAACTGACGCCCTGGTTGATGAAGACCAAAATGAGTTCTTATCTAGCTTCGACGCAGACTTACGAAAAATTGACGATGAGCGTCAGAAGATTAAGTCATGATGTGGTGTCAATTGACTATAGCCGAGTGAGGTGTTTTTTACATCGTCAGGCTGATATGTATTAACTCTCAATAGCCAATAAATCGAATGGCTATTGAGAGTTTATCAATGAAGTTAGTTACACAAAAGGCTAATGAGAAGTGAGAGAATATGAACGCTAGAATCTACATGAGAGCAAGCACACAAGAGCAAGACGCTTACCGAGCCGAACAGGAGCTTACTGATTTTTGTCAGAGTAATGCCATAACTATCGTAGGGAAATACGTTGAGAACTACACTGGCACTAAATTAAAACGCCCTAAACTAGGCTTACTGCTAGCTGAGTCTGAGGCTGATGAGATACTTCTTGTCGAAAGCGTCGACCGCCTCTCTCGTCTTCCCCTTGATGAGTGGTATCAGCTAAAAGCAATCATTAACGAAAAAGGTCTGCGTCTTATAGTCGCTGACTTACCAACTACCCACACTCTCATTAGTGATGATGACCTAACAAGTAACATCCTAAAAATAGTCAACAATATGTTGCTTGACCTAATGGCAACCATGGCTCGCCAGGATAACGATAAGCGTCGTGAGAGAATTAAGCAGGGCTTAGCCAAAGCAAAAGCTGAAGGGAAACAGGTTGGTGGGCGTAGTAAGAATAAAGCGACCAGAGAAAAGGTCGTTAGGTACATAAACAAAAACCTTGGGGCAGAAGAAGTGTCTAAACTCGCTGATTGCAGCGTTGCCACCGTCTATCGGATAAAAAATGAAATCCTATCAGGACAACTCGTATGCGCGTGATTGAATATTAAAAGCCCCTAATATTGCTGTACAACGGTAGCTGCGGGCTTAATCCTTCGATATGACTTAGGGGTAAAATAGTAATTAAAACGCCTCACTCATCACTGCTACAGATTTAGCACTTTAAGTGCGTGTTTGAATATTAAGGGCGCTCTTAGAATCGTTGTACAACAGCAGCTTCGGACTCCACGGCATGATTTATCGTAATTAGATGCTATGCGATGCGAAACGAGCCTCCCAGCCATGCTACTAATGTGGCCCCTTAAGTGCGTGTTTGAATATTAATAACCCCTCGAATTTTTTACAACGGCAGCTGTAGACCTCAATCAACGATATGATTTATAGCAATTGGATGATAAACGAGTCACTCAGCTCTGCTTCTAATACATCCCCCCTAAGTGCGTGTTTGAATATTAAGGATGCCTCTAGAACCATTGTACAACGGTGGCTCCTAACCAAACTCTACAATAGGTTTAATAGTAATTAGACTACAAAACAACTCAATCAGAACAACCACCAACGTGACCCCCAAAGTGCGCGCTTGAATATCAAGGAGGCCATAAAGTCATTTTAAACAGCAGTTTAGGTCTTAACTCCACTACATGATTTATAGCAATTAGATGTGAAACGAATCACTCCGCTCAGGTACTAACGGAATCCCTACAAGTGCGTGTTTGAATATTAAGGGTACCTCTAAAATCATTGTACAACGATAGCAGCTGACGTAACTTACTGCATGATTTAATAGTGAATCTGGTAGCAAGAAGTGTTACTTAACACTGCTACCGATGTAACCCCTAAGTGCGTGTTTGAATATTAAGGCTGCCTTACAACGGTAGCTGGAGCTTAGTTTTACTGCATAATTAAATATTAATTAGACGGAAAACGGTCTGCTCAGCACTGATGCCAACTTAGACCTTTAAGTGCGTGTTTGAATATTAAGAGTACCTCTAAAACCATGTACAACAGCTGCCTTAAACTTCACGCCGTGCATGTTTGAATATTAATGGCTCTTAAAATCATTTTACAACTATAACGGCTGACGTAACTTACCAGATGATTCAGTGGTGAATCTGGTAGCAAGAAGTGTCACTTAACACTGCTACCGATGTAGCCCCTAAGTGCGTGTTTGAATATTAAGGGCACCTCTAAAGCTATCCTACAACAGCTGCTTTAAACTTCACGCCAATACATCATTTATAGTAAATGGATGCGAAACCAGCCACTCAGCTCTGATACCAATGTAATCCCTACAAGTGCGTGTTTGAATATTAATGGTTCATAAAACGTTTTAAAGCACTAGCGGGCAACATAGCTGGCCGCTTGATTTTAAGGTATATTTGGTAGCAATAAAAGTCACTCAACACTGCTACTAATGTAGTCCTCTACGTGCGTACTTGAATATTAATCGCATCTATAATCATTGTACAACGATAGCAACCACAGTTGTGATAAACACTATGCGGAGGGTAAGCCTAGCTTGTCAAAGAAGGCCCTATTTCGCTCTCTTGCAGCCTTTACTAACTGGTCGAAACTAATTACTTCAATATAGGCATGTGACGGCTCATTGTAGCCGAAATAGCCCATACCATCAGACGTGATGCGTAAGTTAGCCCGACGGCATCGCTTTTTCATCGACTCAGTCAGATCACACAATACATAGCAATAACCAGGAATATCGTTATTCCCAGGTATAGGCCTTCCAGACTTTGTCGTCACTTTACCATCACGTACTCGCTCTAAATAACTCAAAGCTTGATCAATGGGGTCTTTGTCTTCACCCCCACTCATATCATTACGCATGGGACGCTTGATTTCGATTACGGTTATTGAGGCAAGTGGAAAGCTCGCATCGTCGTTAACGAGCATAGGGTTATCGAACACTTTTAAGCTTAATAAATCAGGCTCTTTAGTGGCGACATTTCCTGTGATAGGCATAGCATTCAGTGTTTTGTCAGAAGCCAAGTAATTGTGAAAAGCTAAACGCTCATCGATCAGCCAAAGGTTGCATGAGTCAACAAAAACCTCGCTAGAATCCTTACGCATAGGCATGATCAGCTCATGAATCATATCCTCACGTGCGTATTTGCCATTATCTAGCCGTTCTATGGATTTTTGCAGTAGGTCGATTACAACTTTACGATGTGATACATAATTAGCTAGATCAGACTTTTTGAGGTCTTCGGCTTTACGTAAATACTCACTTAGCCTTTCCTTGTATACCTCTAAGAGCTCACCATTTCTGGGCTGCATTACGTCATGACCCTCGGTCACAAGTTGACGCTCAACCTCGTACCATTGGGCATGTAAATGCAGCTCTAAGTCTCTATCTGACTTTTCAGGATCAACAATTAGCATCTCTTCCGTTACATAGTGTGTTATAGGCCGGTATCGTGGCGCGTTATTGTCGATAAAGTCTTCTACACGCTTACGACCTGCTGATACATTTTCTGCTAAAACGTCTTGTAGATACTCTTTAGTACGGGCTAACACCTCAACACGAATAGTGCTAAAGCTCACATCGTTGAGCATGCTATCAACGTCTTCGGCAATATTAAAAGAAGTCCGCTCACTTCGTACATGCTCATCGAGGTAGTTAGAGGATACATAACAAGTGTACGTAAACTCGCCGTCAGCATCTGATATCTTGCCGTAAAGGCCAGGCATCTTGCCCTGAATCGACTCCTCTTTGACCAACCTGTTCGCAGCACATAAGGCTAGTTGATGTTTTTTGTTAACTGATGCTCTAAATTTGATGTGAATTAGGTCAAAGGAGTGGTCTTGAATAGTTATGGTTTCATGATGAGTACTTGCATGCATGTGCTCTTCATACAAAGTGTCTAGGTCTATTGTCTCTCCTGACTCTTCTACAATCATCCGTGGCGGCTTTTCGCTACGTACAAAATACCATAGTACATGTTCCAGTAGTTGGTTAGCTATAGAGGCTCCTTTACAAGGCACCTGCTTTCTATAGCTTTTGTCAAAACCCATTAACTTGATAATAGTACCTGGCTTCTGGGCTGTAGGGGGAACAACCTTTTCTCCATGGACACCTTTCTTATCATCAAAGCAAAGTATACGTTTTTTGAGTTCACCTTCACTATCAATAAAGTGACTTTCTACTTCCACCAAATCAAACACTTTCAACCACATCAAGCGGCCAACGCCTCGACAACCTTTACCTATTTTATGATCAGAATCAAGCGTTTCAAATGATCTAAAGTTCACCTCATCAAAGCCACAACCATTATCCGTAATAGTAAAACCAACGATTGGTTGTTGTGTTTTAGCGCTGAAGTCAAGGCTAGCCTGAGCTGCGCGATCGATACTAAGAACAATCCTACCTGAATCGCTGCAATCTCTTTCCTCGATCGAGTGAATAGAGTTTACTACCGCCTCAAATACAGGCATTAGCCCATGGCTCTTCGGTAAGGAGGTGTTGCGTAACCGTCCTTTTAGATTGGTTTGTAAACTCATACTCTCTCCTTAGAGCTCGCCTTTAAAGGCAGAATCGAGAATTGATGATTTTAAAGTGATTAAGTCGAAAACCTTTGAATTGATCTGTTCTTTTAAATCACGATTCTTTTTGCATAATAGATTCATTTTGTCTACGAGTTTAACCTGCTCCTCAAGTGGTGGACGCGGTATATCCAAGTTAGAAACCATTACTTTGGTTAAAGCTTGTCTTGTTGCGCCGCCAGCCCCTTGGAAAAGTAACAAGGCTTTGAATTTAGGACTGGTCAAAAGGTAATTCAGGTATAAAGAATCTAATTCTAGTGTAGGGCGAATGATGCATACGTGCTGGTTTACACGGGCTGGCAGATACTCATTCGGAGCAACGCAACACCGAGCAATTGATGCTCCGGTAATATTTAAAAGAACGTCACCTCTTTCTACAACAACATTTCTTAACTTCTCGGCTTGATCATCATCTATGAAAGCTAACCCCGCTGGCTTAAATTCCAAATCATGCACATTGAGGCTACGTATCAATGATACCCCCGATTCTTTATAAGCTTTTTGCCCACCCTTTGGCGTTGCCCCGCTACCTATTTTATTCGCGAGTGTTGATAAAGGTTCCGTTGAATAATCCAAATAGACTTTCTCAAATACCTGATCAAGTGAACTTGCATACAAAGCATCAGCCAACGAGGCGCTTTCCTGCAAGTGCTCAATGGCTATATCGATGCGGTTGAGCAAGGCATTGAGTTTTTCAACAATGCGCTCCTGTTCTGAAAATGGTGCCAATGGAACAGGTGTACCCTTAAGTTTTTTGATATTAGTTCGAGTAATTGCAGCTCCAGAAATATCTCCGAGAAGGAAGTTCTGCCCCACTTGAGATTGCAGGTAATAGTTCAAGTATTTAGGTAGTATTATTGAGCGCTTTTGCTTAATTAGGGCAACACTTGACAGTAGTGAGAAAGGTTCATCCAACTCATTTAGGCAGCATGTACCAGTCATTGCGCCGTCTTTTGTTAACAACTGATCATCAATCTCTGGTGGACATCTAGTATAAATATTCGAATGTGTATCTTGATCTATGTATGAAATGTTGTCTAGCTTCATTCCACTGTTTTTGATGTTCTTGGATGTGATATATTTAAATCTTCCTGGCTCCCACTCCGAGAACTGAACCTTCGGGCTATGGTGAGTTCCGTCAGTTATCTTTTCAGACACGTCCTCAAGAGTTTTCCATGCCCAGCTGTCTGGAAGCACGTATTGAACCTGTTTCATTTTTTATGCCCCACCAACAAATCTTCAATCTCATCCAGCAGGCTAGATACCAACTTTTCTTTGATACGAATCTGCTTGAGAATATCGCTAGGCGCTAAATGCTCGGCATCCTTCTGCTTGGCAGGGTTCTTGGCTGATAGATCGTAGTCTTCTGCGAGCTTGCTGGCCGATATTGTCCATGAACGATCCGTGGTTTCACGGCTGCTATACAGCTCAACAAACTCTTCCAGGTGCTTATCTGTTACCGGTTTGTTTTTAGTAAGCTTTTGCTCAGGTTCACATTCGTAGTACCACACATCACTAGTACCGCCGCTTCGTTCGAAAAACAGCACGTTGGTTTTAACGCCTGAGTAAGGTAAAAACACACCTGCGGGTAGACTTAAAATAGTATGCAGGTCAAAGTTCTCTAACAGCTCTTGCTTAACTTGCTTAAAAGCGCTGTTGGTTTGGAACAGAACACCTTCTGGCACTACAATTGCAGCTTTGCCCCCACTTTTAAGCGTTTTCATAAAGTGCTGCATGAACAACAACTCAGTGGCGTTAGCTTGAATAGGGAAGTTTTGTTGGATTTGTGGCTTCTCTTTACCCCCAAATGGCGGGTTGGCTAGAATGATGTCGTAGCGATCTTTCTCTTGAATATCTCGTATGTTCTGAGTAAGAGTGTTACCTCGGTACAAGTTGGGCGATTCAATACCATGCAAGATCATGTTCATCATGCCCATCACATAAGCCAAAGAGGTTTTTTCAAACCCAAAGAAAGTATCGCGTTGTATAAAATTCCATTGCTCAGTAGATAGCTCATCCTTTTTAGCCTTTAAATGATCAAAGGCCTCCACTAAGAAGCCACAAGAGCCTGCTGCGGCGTCGTAAATAGTTTGCCCTGCCTTAGGGTCAATTACCTTAAGCATCGCCCTTACAACAGGTCTAGGAGTGTAGAATTCACCTGCGTAGCCTCCCGCATCACCCATGTTCTGTAACAGACCTTCATAGACGAGTGATAGTTCGAACATTTCGTCACCAGATTGAAAGTTTAGGGTGTCGATAATATCCAGCACTTCACGAAGCGTATGGCCTGACGCGACCTTGTTATCTAAATATTGGAATATACCCCCAATCTTGTATGTAAACGATTTAGGGTCTGCTCCAGCACCAGTTGCGGCTGTATCTGCGAAACCTTTTAAATATGGAAACAGTTTGTTATTAACATAGTCAGTTAGGTCATCGCCGGTACGTGCTCGATTAATGTCTAGCTTACCGTCAGCATTTTTAGGGCAAGCCCAACTTGACCAACGATGGTCATCATCCAAGACAGGTTGATAGCCCTTGCCTGACAAAACTGCTTCATCCTCTTTTTCAGACTCGTAATCATCCAAAAACTTTAAAAATAGCACCCACGAAGTTTGCTCTGTGTAGTGCATGGCACCACTAATACCATCGTCGCGGCGAAGTATGTCGGTAATTCGGTCTATTTTTTGCTGTAATGACATTGTTTAAAGTTTTCCAGTAATAAAGTTGTACATGTTGGTTATGTCTTCGCTGATTTCTTCTCGCGGGATAAGATTGATATAGGCTTGGAGTTTTTCAATGTCGAGCCCTGCGCCCTCAGTGTTTATAAGTGGGTCAATAACACCTTTGGCATTTAATCGACGGATATCATCATTGTCACCTGGTTTATCAGGCTTTAAGTGGTTGCGTAACGCAATATCGCCGTTGTTGACTTGGTCTAAGGCGTTATTATTTGATAATGCAGTATGTGAAAGCAAGTAATTTTTGATTTCACGGCGTTTCCAAGCCAGTAGATATGGAGACACTTTAGTACCACGAGGCCATTTAACTGCATTGAGTAGGTCATTATAGATACGCCCATTGACTTGCACGCCATCGTTGGCGTTCCATTCAAGTGCAGCTTCATCCCTGTCACAGATTAAGAAGGCTCTAGTGGTGATAAGTGGCGAGTCAATTTTACTTAAACCATGTAGCCAATCAACTTTACCTTTACCAAAAGTCTCGTTAGCTGACGCGTAGCTTGATGACTTTTTCATTGCATGCACGGTCGATAACCTATCTATGTCTAGCCCTGCACGAGCAGCCAGACGTGTAAAAATGATCCAATCGTTGTAATCATCTAACAAGGCAATATTTGGCAACTTGCCACACACTTCGAATTCAACAGACTTTGCACGTGATAGAACACTTAACCTGTTGATCAATTGCTTGATTTTATTATCATCATTAATCCGGCCACTTTCTACGACTTTGAGGTGCTCAATGCGGTTTTCCTTAGCTGAAATAGAGTCCAGTAAATGCGTGGTAGTAATTGCATTACCTTGTATACCATGTAGTAAACTCCATAGCTTTTCCACATTTTTATAGTGTAGATGTGAGTCAGCCTCATCCAATAGGAACAAGGTATCAGGCGCATCGAAAAGGTCAATCAACGCATAAAGAAAGAGTAATTGGTATTCGCCATCGCTTAGCTGGTCGAGCTCAATTTCCCCCTTGAAAAGAAGCTTATAACCTTGCTTGTCTATGAAATAGTTATTATCCGCTGCTTGAGTGAAGAAGCTCACCTCAGGATCAAACGCTGTATTTTGAGCTTGAGCATTTACTTCACCTGCTTCAGCGCCTTCTTCTCCTGCTTGAGTTTGTCTTGGAAAATCGAACGATATATCAACCAAGCGATCTGCAAATATTTCAATAGTGTGCTTGCGAATTGGCTCTTCGAACTCATAGTCCTTCGAGTAAAGGATGCTGATAAAGCTATCAAGTGAACGAAAATAAGGTGTACTTCTAAGCGTATTAACTTCGCCCTTCATTTCTCGTTTTAAGGCATCTTGCACTCTAGATACATAGTTTTTGTCTATTTTAAACGCACACTTCAGACAGGTAGATTGATCATCACCATTCTGAGCTGACTCAGTAACGTACCCGCGCTCACGCAAAAACGAGCGAACCTTACCGGTACGTTTGATTGAAGTCGCCAAAAAAATAAGTAGTTTAGACCAAGGTTTATCGAAGTACATACATTCTAAACCAAGGCCTCTACCAGCTTGTCTTTCGCGTCCCAAGTAGCTACTAAACTTTTCTGAGTAGTTTTCGTTTTGCCCAGAAGAAAAACACACCACGTTCAAGTTTTGGTGTGCTCGTTTGTTTAACCGTTCTTCAAATACCGATTGTAAAATACTCGATTTACCGCTGCCATTCTCACCAATCAAGGTTGCTACCTTATTGATCATAAGGTTTTGCTGTTGGTCATAAAGAGGGTTGGGCGCTAGTGTTATTTCCATATTAATTCACGTGATAAAGCTGTTGCTGCAATTGTTTGAATGCTGCTAGTAGGTATGCAGGTTTACCTCCAAAAGCAGTCGAGGCATCTTTAACAGTCCCCAAACCTGATAGTTCAATTAGAGCTGGCAAGCGCTCGCGTGATAGCTCTGCACTGCCTGTTTGCTCGTAGCGGTTTAGTACAAAGTGTAAAAACTGCTGAGCCTTTTCTTGCTGGTACTGACTAAAAAAGGTGCTATTAGCACGTACATTGTCAGCGCGAGCTTTACGTGTAGCCATAGGCTGCTCAAAGGCTAAAAAAGCAAGTAAGTCGAATATATCGCACTCTTCAGCTTCGAACATGCGACGCAACGTGGCAAGCTGCTCTTTATCGAAGCCCGCTTGCACAAGTTTACTGAGTAAGGTTTCTCGCTCGTCGGGATCTGACCAAATTTTAGTTAACTCTTCAACCGACTTAAATAGCCCTGGCAGTTGAGTGATAAGGCGCTCAACAAACTCTTGCACTGTGAGCGGCTTACCATTGTCGTCTATATATCGGATCTCAACATCAGTAACCTTAAGTTCACGATGCTTGCCTAACTTCACTTTTAACCGTGGCTTAGGCTCACCAGGTGTAGGCTCCGGCCCTTCTGTACCTCCTGGCGGCTCTGGTGTGTAAGGTGGTGTAGGTTCAGTGGTACCGCCTGGTTCTGGCGCTTCTGGCTCTCCATCCCAATCTTTATCGTAAAACTTATTAGAAGCACCGCGGAAATCGATAATACTGAAGTAGTCTTTTCCGTCAAAAACGCGAGTACCACGACCAACGATTTGCTTAAACTCCACCATTGACCCTATAGTTCGATCGAGCACTACGTTGCGCACATTACGAGCATCAACACCCGTAGTGAGCATTTGTGATGAAGTGATAATCGTGGGGATGTCTTTATCGTTGTCTTGAAATTTCTCAAGTAGTTCACGTCCACCTTTGCCTTCATCACTAGTAACGCGTACACAGTAGTGTGAGTCTTTAACCTTTTTGTGCTTATTGATCATGTCGCGCATAGTAAGCGCATGGTTTTGGTTTTCACAAAAAACGATGGTTTTGTCGAGCTGGTTAATATTGTCAATGATAGCCTTCGCCACTAACTCTGTACGCTCGTCGACAACTATTTTCTTATCGTAGTCTTCAACCTGATAAACATCTTGTCCTGACTCGCCCTCGATGACTTTGTCGTCTTTGGTCAGTACCAGCTCGTCTAAGTTAGTACGGACACGTTTGACTCGGTAAGGGGTTAGGAAACCATCATTAATACCGTCTTTTAGTGAGTACTCGAACGCTGGTGCACCAAAGTAGTCGTAAGTGTCTACATTTGCTTCACGTTTTGGCGTTGCAGTTAAACCTACATGCACGGCACTACCAAAGTGTTTTAGAATAGCATGCCATGAGCCTGATTCATTAGCACTGCCACGATGACACTCGTCAATCATTACTAGGTCAAAAAAGTCACTCGGGTAGGCTTTGTAGTGCCCCTCTATATCTTCGCGTTCAGCAATGGCTTGGTAGATGGCAAAAAAGATATGCGCATTAGTTGGTACTATTCCGCCTCGCTTGCGTACTTCTTCCCCGTTAATCTTGATCAGGTCTTTTTCGTATGGGTTAAAGGTGTTAATTGCTTGGTCTGCTAAAATATTACGGTCGGCTAAAAACAGTATTCTGGGGCGGCGGGTGCCAGGAGTTTCTTTGTTCCAGCGGGATTGAAACAGCTTGTGCACAATTTGAAAAGCAATGAATGTTTTACCAGTGCCCGTAGCCAGAGTTAACAATACACGTGGATCACCTCTACCAATCGCATCTGTAGCAGCATGTACGGCTAGTTCTTGGTAATAGCGAGGCTGCATTGCTCCTTCTAGATGAAACGGTACATTACGAAGCTGCTGCCCTAAGTCGGAACTCACACCGTCGTAACGATTTTCGAGCTCTTCTGGTGTTGGGTAAAACTCAATGTAGTCCCCCTTACCTGTTTCAAGATCAAACTCGTAGGTTTGAAGGCCATTACTGGAGTATACAAAACGAACTAATAGCTTTTTAGCGTAGTCAATGGCTTGTTGAAGCCCTTTAGTGGGGTGCTCAGACTCCTTCTTGGCCTCAACTACAGCGAGGTAACGGTTTTCCTTGTGAAGAAGGTAGTCGACGAAACAGCGCCTGCCTCTTAGGCCTCCTGATAGCTTGCGTCCATCGGTGAAGTAATGCTCACGAATGATATTACCTGGCTGCCAACGTGCTGCCTTGAGAGCTGGATCTATATAATTTGCTCTAGTATCTGCTTCTGATTGCACTTATCTACTCCCTGTATACGTTATTCGCTTATAGCCTACTATACCCACGTGTGCACGTAAGTTTAACTACCGACAAGATATACTTAGCCGATAGTGTTTTATACACAAAAACCACTTTTTTGTCTTTACATATTTAGACTTAGGTTGAGTTTCGAGCTATACAGCCTCTTCATCAGCCGGCTAAAAAGCCTCCCAGGTTCGTTGGAATATTTGGCGGGCCATACCATAGCTAAAATTAAAGACTGCTATTAACGCTAAGCAGCTGCTGCATAGGCTTTACCAAGTCACTTAACGTATTAGTAGCATGAAAGAATCAAGCGGTCAGGCCAACGGGCATACCCTTTGAAGTTGTTTCAAACCCTTTGCGCCGCAGGACGCTAACTTTTCGTACTCACAATCACTGTTTCCACTTAGACCGTAGTTAAAGAAGGCTTTTCATCCCGAATTAAGTGTATATGAACACTTTAAGATAAACCTAGCTGTGGTGGCTACGTCATAAGCTGATCCCAAATTAATTGCGATGCAGGGGGTTTCGAACGATAAAGCTGAAAGGGTAAAACAGAAGGCTAAATGTACAAGGGGTATCACTAAATACATATCGACTACCCCCTTCTAGCCTAGGATAGACTCCAATTAGAGAATAAAGCACCAATAGACACATCAACATAATTGGTGCGTAATATGAGGTCAATAAACAATCTAAGTAACAACATCTAACATACGTTGAAAGGCCATATATAACGAGAATAACGGCCACAAGGACAAAGAAGGCTTCGCCTCCTTTGTGCTCCTCCGACTTCGTCGTAGGAGTACTACTTGTCTAAGTAAAAATGTTAGGGCACGACAAATGGGCTAAAGTAACCCACCTACCAATCAACCATATATAACTACTCTAAGCTGTAAAGGGGGTGCGTTACAGTTAATTAACTAACTTCGAGATATGCTAATGTTGAAGCCATTTAAAACCTTCTGATACGCTTTTAGCATGACTTTTTCAGTAATCTCAGCATCACTGGTTTTGACTATTACTGAATCATGTAATGGCAATGCAGGGATCATTCTCAACTTGAGCTCATCAAGAATGATGCTCATGATAGTACTGTCCGTATTCTGTAGCTGTAGTCCGATATTCTTCTGCCCTATAAAGCTGGCTATATCAGGGTAAGCTTCCAAGAGCTTACTATACGCATATTCCCCTTTAATCCCAGGAGGTAGATCTTCAATAAGGCTATCTCTTGCATCAGGGTTTAAATGCACTCTTCCAGCTTCAGTTTTGTACTCTGACTTACCACTCATGGTAACCACTCTCTTAAAATCAGAGGGCTTTGAGTTAACCCATCTAACCACAAGGCGCTTTACAGTGTCCCTATCAAGACCAGGGATATCATATGGATCTTCTTTACATTGTACTTTCTTCCATGCATGTAGAATGTTTAGGTGCATTGCCTTATAGTCTAATTCGCAAGTATCTTCACCATCAATTTTGATAGTACTACGTAGAGCTTTTTTGTTATTTTGGTACGTCAGCATGCCATGAGTATAGAAACGCCCTCCTAACTCTAAAGAGTCCCTATAGACCCTTCTTAAAGCTATACACTGCTTCTTGCCATCCTGAACAACCTCAAAACACTTCAAGAAAGTATTTAAGATATTTACGGCTGTAACAACCTTTTTTGCTTGAGCAGGCAGAGGTAACATTTCCTTGCTCTCGTCTCTAATGACTACTAATGGACCCGTATATGCTAATTCACTCCACTTAACAGTATTTTTAACAAGCTCTTCGAACTTTTCTGTAGCCCAAAACGTTGACTGCTTATTGCTATGCTCACTTTGATGAGCGATATCTTGTTTTACAAGTGACTGTCTTTGAAGGAAGTTTAGTACACCTATTGTGGTCAGTGCATTCATTGCCCCTTTAACGTGGCTTGTTGAACGCGAATACCTTACTCGAAGGTTATGTTCGCTTGCATAAATTAGGTGGGCTAAAATTGTAGACAGACACTTTTTAGTTACTGGCTTGTTAAAACGTTTACCATTGTCATTATATGACTTTTTCATAGACTCCAAGAACTCTTCAACAATAAGAGAACTTTGATAGCTAATCCTATTACTCAACCGGTTACTTATTGCTTTTCTATGCAGAGTCCATACCGGTAGTAATTCTATTGCATCTTCAACCAAAGAAACACCCTACCTTTTATTAGCAGAGCAAGGTGCTATTGGCTTACCGCTGTGGAACTTGAAGTCCTCATCGGGGCTTGAGATAAGCTCAGCTTCAACATTGCCAAAGAACTCAACGCGCTCAGTGATATCAAATTCGCTAATATCTTGTGCCAGTGTTAAGTAATCTTGGTAATGACGCGCTTCAGAGCGAAGCAATGAAATATAAAAATCACCTAAACGTTTATCAACATGCGGAGCTAGCTTTGCAAAACGCTCACAAGAGCGAGCTTCAATATAAGCACCTATGATTAGTTTATCGACTAAAGCGTCAGGCTCGTAACTTTTCACATGACGCAGCATACCTTTTGCGTAACGGCATGGAGTAATACTCTGATACTCGACACCATATTCATGCATGATCTCGAGTACTTGATAAAAATGATGAAGCTCTTCTTTGATAAGCATCACCATTTTGTCTATCAAGTTTTGCCCGTAAGGTGTATTTGACTTTGGGATCATTGATTTGGTGAGCTTGTTCTTGTCTGCTAGTTCACGCCAGTTACCCTGTCGCTTGTATATCAGTGTCTCGAAGGGTTTAAGCCATTCGAGTAGCGCATCACCGCTCTCTTTATCCACTGCATACTTTCGAATCAAGAACATTGCTGACTGAGCTGCCTTCAACTCACACACTAGGTGGTCTATGAGCACCACTGATAGGTTGTCTTGCTTTGTTGCCTCAGTAATCCACTCATCAGGCGTTGATGCTTGTAGAAACGAATTAATTGGCTTTAGTAACTCATCCATCTTAAGCCTCCTTAGTGGTTAATTTATGGCCTAGGGGGAAATCACCATTGAAGGCGCTTATAAATAGGTCCGTTGTACAACCATTTAGCAACTTGCACATATACGCTTTTAGCTCACAAATTAAGTGATCGATCAGCACAACAGGCAGGTTTTCAGGTTTGGTTGCCGCCGCTACCCATGCATCAGGGGTGTCGCACTGTAAAAATTGTTTGATAGGCTTTAATAATTCGTCCAAGGGTAACGCTCGCTTTGACTATTTACTTTGGGCTAAATGAAATAACTTAATAAGCAGGCATTGTAACATAACAACACTCAATATTGGCTAACGCGTTTTATGATGCGCATCAAGCAATTACCACGTTTGCAATACAATTTAATTGCAAAATACGCAATAAATTACCAGTTTTGTTGATTTTTGCGTATAATCTCGCCAATTTTTTACGCTACTTACTGTTTGTTTAATTAATGAAGTTTCCCTTTTTAGTGCTTAGCCTGCTTTGTTTATGTTCATGCGCGGTCTCCCCATTACAGTTCGAAGAAGTAGCACAGCGCTCTAAGCAAATTACACAAGCGCAATATAAACTAGGCCAAAGCAGTCTCGAGAAACAAGATTACCAGTCCGCGTTAGCATGGTTTAACAATGCTGCTAAAAGAGGCCATGCTGGTGCAATGTCAATGCTAGGTTACCTATATACTCATGGCTTGGGAGTTAAACAAAACCACTTTAAGGCACTTCAATGGAGCAAGCGAGCTGCACAAAAAAACAATGCTCTGGCGATGTATAATCTGGGTACCCATTATTTTAACGGGTATGGCGTTGAAAAAAACCTACAGTTAGCGCTAAACTGGATACAATCAGCCGCCTCATTAGGCTTAGCCAAAGCACAATATAAGCTAGGGGGGCTTTATCACGCTGGAAACGTTAACGATAAAAACTCTCGTGAACAAAACCTACAACAGGCGATTTATTGGTACCAAAAAGCGGCTTTACAAAGTTATGCTGACGCGCGAGTCGCGCTTATTCGTCTTTATTTAAATAACCGAACCCTAGATCCTGACTTCGAGAAATCTGAATATTGGCTATCGCTCTCACAACGCGGGCACTCTATACATATTGCACAACAGTACTTTTACGGCACTGGGGTTACACAAAACTATGAAATAGCCAAGTCCCACTATGAAAAAGCCGCTTCTCACGGCAGTGTAGAAGCAAAAGCGATGCTCGCTCATATATATTTCGAGGGCCTAGGTGTTAAGCAGGATCGAAGCAAGGCAATGGCCCTTTTAAAAGAAGCTGCTAAAGGGGGGCATGTACTATCTCAGACAACACTGGCCAGAGCGCATCTGCTAGGTATGTATATTGAACAAAACGATACTGAAGCAATTAGGTGGTATACAGAAGCAGCACTTGCAGGAGAAGCCGCATCCCAATGGGCATTAGGTGAGATATACCTAAGTGGCCAAGTTGCTCACGCTGACTATAGTCAAGCCATCTATTGGTTAGAGCATGCGGCGCAACAGCAGCATTACCAAGCACAATTTAGCCTTGCCCGCCTTTACTTGGCCGGAAAAAAACAAAATATGACACCAACTCAGGCGTTTGATTGGACGGTTAACATGTTCCACACACGTATTTTTAAGAGTAAAGGTGATGATAATGCCGCGTCATTACATCAAATACTTGAGCAGTACTATAACTTAATCGTATTACTTGCCAATAATGTCGATAATCTCACGGTGCCTGAACCCATAATGCACCGATTGATTGAACAATTTCAGCATTACGCTGAGCGACTACCTAAAGCACCCAAGCGAATATATCGGATTATTGAAAGACAATTGCGTAATATCTCGGATTACCAACCGCTGTCACAGACGTGTGATATAACAATTGAAGTACTTACTGATAGCCAGCGAACAAACTTAGACAGCTACTATCGTAATGCACTTAGTTTGTTTTTGCCTTTTAAGCTCGACAATGTCTGTGTAAACGTAAAATACGTAGCACAACCTTTGCTGAATTGTGCGTCGCAACTGTGTATCACAACGGGATTATACGAAAAATATGGTACCGACATTCGCATTTATGCCAGTCGTTACTTTTATTACGAGGATTCTTTAGCCTATGCAATACAAAACCGAGCGCAAATATTTTCCAACGAACTCCCTAGCGCCAGTACCTTACACCATGAGCTGATGCACATGTTTCATTTTGATGATGAATATGCGTTAAATGAGGACAGGGCAAAAACACAATGTCACGTTAATCAGCGCTCTGCAAACATCGTTTATATTGAGTCGGACAGTCAGCTTCCCAAAGAAAAGCGATTCAAAGCAAATACCTGTAACAACGCTTCAAATATTACGGCATATAAGCAGGAAGCACACAATACCATTATGGATACAAACAGCCTATATCTGCCGAGAAAGTATATACGACACGTTCGGGATACCCGCACACAAAGCCTGTTTGATAAACACCAAGCTCGAAGCGTTGACAAGTGGCTTATAAAAAACAAATTATATTTTTTGGAAAAACATTGGAACGACAAAACCCGTCTCTTTCGAGTTCACTTTGACGTGAGTGATGAGCAATATGCTGATCAGGATATCGCACATGTTATTAAGCATGACCCCCTTAAGGCACTGCAAATCGCCGATAAATATGTAGCAAAGGTTTTTAGACCCATGTTTTTTTCAACGCAGCAGCCTCAAGACTATAACAAAAAAGCAATTTTTATCTTAACAGAGCTCGCAGAGCAAGGTCTGGCATTGGCACAATATTATTTGGCATGTTTTCTTGAGGTCCGAGGTGATTATGAGCTCGCTAAACTTTGGTATGCCCGAGCTGCTGAACAAGGCTTTTTGAATGCTAAAGAACGTATTGAACGTTTGATGACGCAAGATATTGACAGCTTCTTAGATGATATTGAAGACTAACATTGTAAGCTGCTTTGTTATCGGGCTTACCGCTAAGGTCAATACAACGTATTGTACCTAATAGAAATATAGACTCATATAAAACAAAGAACAAAAACAAGAACAAGAACAAGAACAAGAACAAGGAATGAGTATGCTGTTAGCCATTAATATTATCGATGCATTTACTGATACGCGCTTTAGCGGCAACTCTGCAGCCGTGGAGATCACTGATACTTGGCTAGCTGATGATTTAATGCAATCTATCGCATCTGAAAACAACCTCTCAGAAACGGCATTTTTGGTAAAGCAAAACGAGCATTATCATATCCGCTGGTTTTCTCCACTGACTGAAATCGACTTTTGTGGGCATGCTACCTTGGCAGCATCGTACGTGATTTTTTCACGATTTCCCGAGCAAGCGTCAATTACGCTTTATGCTAAAGCTGTGGGAAGTATGATGATAGAAAAATCCCCTGATGGACGCATTAAAATGGACTTTCCGAATCGCATGCCGCAAAAGCTTGAAACAATACCTCAACAGCTACTGCTTGGACTATCGATAAGACCGAGCAACGTGTTAAAAAACGCTCAGGCCTACTTTGCTATCTATGATCATGAAGAAGATGTGTTGGCCGTCACTCAAGATAAAACACAACTGATGCAATTAAGGCCACTTGATGTGGTAGTAACCGCTCTATCTCATGGTGAATATGATTTTATCTCTCGCTACTTTTGGCCTGCTAATGGCGGTGATGAAGACCCGGTAACGGGCTCTATTCATACAGGTCTTGCTCCCTACTGGGCGAAAATCCAAGCTTGTTGCTTATCAAGCGTCAAAGCGAGGAGGTGTGCTGTACTGCGAGGTTGAGGGTGAACGTGTGCTCATCAGTGGTTTCGCGGTGAAGTATCTAGAGGGAGTTATTGAGGTTTAACTTTTGTAAGGGTGGCATACTAAACCAAATGGTATCCAAATATCTAACCTGAGGTTTGGATAAGAAATAGGTTAATTCATTGTTTTTAAATAAAATGATTAACTTTCATTCTCATCTAGCCAGTAGTTTTAGGGATAACAAGGCGAATTTACGTACTAATAGCAGGCTATTAGAAGTGAATTCAACGCAGTTAGCGTTAAAACTAGCTGCTAGAGAGGTATTAGTTATCCGAAGCTCAGGTTATTTAGATACCATGTTACAAACCAGTTAAAGCATTACAATTGGCTACTGCATTTGCCTTGCTTGGCCAGTTTTAAGGCTGAAACCGCTTTTTTACCTTCCTCTTCACTCACCACTTTAACATCGGCACCACCAACAAAAGCACCTAGCTTAATATACTGCTCAACAAAATAGTGCTTGCCCGCTTGCGTCTCGACCTTTAGATCATTTGGAGAAAACTCAGACTCAGTTGCAACTGCATGCTCCTTATTGCCCTCTACCTCTGTATAGAAGAATACTTTCGGTGCTGTTTCCCCTACGCATTTACCATCCACCCAAACGTCTTTTTTGAGAGCAGCTCCGAGCATTGAGTCTCTATAAATATATAACCCAGCCATACCATCTGAAGGTGCTGAAAACTGCTTTGCTTGTTCCGACAACTCTTTTGGCTCAAGTGGAACAGACGAACATCCCGCGAACAGTGTAACAGCCGCTACACATAATAGTGATTTTTTGAACATAGTTACTCCAGTGCTCATTATTTTTATAGTCCCTAAAATTAGGCGAGCTGGATAATACTTCTCAAATACATTATTAACAATTAAGAAATAGTCTTGATGTAATTATTTGTAAATGGAGTGACAATAGGCACAGGTGATTTATAGACAAGTTGCACAGAACCTCTTCACAGTCAAAACCTAATGCGTGATCATAACTTCGTTAGGCATTGATACTGTACAATTAGGTAAGCTTTACTAGGTTCTGAATGTTTCAATTAGACAAAAGTTTAACCTATTCTTGACAAAAATCGGACCGTCTCTCATAACTAAACAGACGCAGTATAAAAATAACACAACAATATTAATGAGGGGCCGGTTATGATCTTAAACCATTTATGGGGCTTATATGCCCATCCACTCGAAGAGTGGCAAACCATCGACAATCGTCACGAAAGCATTAAATATAGTCTTTCTCACATAGCCCTAATTGCGCTAATACCAAGCATTATGGGTTATTATTCATCGGTGCATTTAGGGTGGAAAATTGGTGCCGGAGACGCCGTTTATCTCACTCACGACAGTGCATTATTAATTGCGGTAGCTATGTATGTAGCCTTAATAGTCGGCATCTTTGCATTATCTTATCTATCGCACTGGATGGCTGTAACCTTCGGGGCCAAACCCACCTTTACGCAGACCATTGAATTATCAGCTTACACCGCAACCCCTATGTTTATGTCTGCATTTTCGGCCTTTTACCCCGAGTTATGGTTTGTGGTAAGTGTAGGCTTAGTGGCGTTAGCGTATTCGGTATACCTGCTTTATACAGGCGTGCCTATTTTAATGCACATCCCTGAAGAGCGTGGCTTTATCTACGCAAGCTCAGTGGTTACCTGCGGACTTATTTTGCTGGTGATCATTTTAGCTACAACCGCAATACTTTGGACCAATGGTATTATTAGCCCTACTTTTAGCTAGCATGATGTAAAAGTGAAACAAAAAAGGAGCGATGTCACGCTCCTTTTTTTGCTGCTCGTTGTGATCAGTACTTATTCACCTTCACCGGTTTCTTGGTTGTGTAATTCAAGACTTGCAGACATCGCTTTTTCACGAGTCGATTTTGCTGAGTCGTTACGCAACGCATCTACACGGTTTAAGTAATTTTGATCAATATCACCTGTAATGTATTGGCCATCAAATACCGATGTTTCAAAACGTGTGATCTCAGGGTTTTCTTCTCGTACCGCAGCAATTAAATCCGGTAGAGATTGATAAATCAAACCATCTGAGCCAATGCTAGAGTTGATGTCTTCCACTTCACGGCCATGAGCAATCAGCTCTGCAGCTGATGGCATATCTATTCCGTAAACGTTAGGAAAGCGCACTTCTGGTGCTGCAGAGGCAAAGTACACATTTTTCGCCCCAGCTTCACGCGCCATTTCAACAATCTGAGCAGATGTTGTGCCACGAACAATTGAATCATCCACTAACAGTACATTTTTACCTTTAAACTCGCTGTCTATCGCATTGAGCTTACGACGTACCGACTTCTTACGCATTTCTTGCCCAGGCATAATGAATGTACGGCCAATGTAACGGTTTTTCACAAAACCTTGACGATAAGGTAAATCAAGCACTGATGCGATTTCTAAAGCAATATCACAAGAGGTCTCAGGAATAGGGATAACAACGTCTATTTCTTTGTCAGCCCAATCTCTAGCAATCTTCTCGCCCAACTTTGTACCCATATTTACACGCGTGGCGTAAACAGACATTTTATCAATTACAGAGTCAGGGCGCGCAAAGTATACAAACTCAAAGATACATGGTGCATGCATTGTCTTAGCTGCACAAAGTTGTGAATAAAATTCACCGTCTTCAGTTACATAAATTGCTTCACCTGGTGCAACATCACGAACAAAATCATAACCATCAATTTTCAATGCAACACTTTCTGAGGCAAACATATATTCCGTGCCTTGAGACGTTTCGCGCTTACCAAACACCAACGGACGTATACCGCTTGGGTCTCTGAATGCCAAAATACCGTGGCCGATGATCATTGCAATACTTGCATAACCACCCGTTACTTGATTATTAACAGCAGTGATGGCAGCAAACATATCTTGCGCATCTAACTTCATTTTTTCAGTTTTACCGAGCTCGTAAGCTAAGATATTCAGCAAGGTTTCAGAATCAGAAGTTGTATTAACATGACGGCGCGCTTGCTTAAACAAACGCTCTCTTAACGCTTCAGCATTAGTTAAGTTACCATTATGCGCCAGCGCTATGCCAAAAGGTGAGTTTACATAAAAAGGTTGTGCCTCAGCGGAACTCGAAGAACCAGCTGTTGGGTAACGCACATGGCCGATACCAATACTACCTTGTAATCGCTTCATATGGCGTGTGTGAAACACATCCTTCACTAAGCCATTCGCTTTACGTAAGCTAAACGTATTGTTGTCAATGGTAATAATACCCGCCGCATCTTGACCACGGTGCTGCAAAACAGTTAAGCCATCATAAATCGCCTGATTAACAGGAGACTTTCCGACTATCCCAACGATACCACACATTAAATTTTCCTCGCCGATTAACGGTTTACTGAATTTAAAAAGCTGGAGTTATGCTCTAGATAGGAAAAAAACCATTCTATTACAAAGCCAAATTCAGGGATCAAAGTTGATGCCGGCCACCATTGCGTACTTGGCGCATTGGTGAATGCATCTAGAAAAAACAATAAGGCGCTAACGACCAATACGCCTCGTAGAGCACCAAACACTAATCCGAAGACTCTGTCTGTGCCGGTTAAGCCTGTGCGTTGCACAATCTCACCTAAAATATAGTTAACAAATCCACCCAACAGTAATGTCGCAAAAAATAATATGGCAATTGCGGCAGCATTTCTTAAAAGGGGTTCTGAAATGGAGGTTAGGAAGGTTGCTAGATATTGGTAAAAAAAACTGGAGATGAAAAAGGCGCCAATCCAAACGGCTAATGACATAGCTTCTTTTACAAAGCCACGAATTAATCCAAATAAAGTCGATAATCCGACAATACCAAGAATGGTGTAATCAACCCAGATCATAAGAACCAACAAGTCGTTAATTTGGGGCGCATTCTATAAGAGCTGCCAGTCAATTACCAGATCATTTTGCAATTTCGAATTGTGTCAAACGCCCATTCAACTTGGTTAATTTCTTTAGCTCTGGTAACTTAGCTTCAAGTTTAGCGCTATTTAAATCGGGCCCAACGAACACTTTAGTTAAGGTTCCATTAGGGGTTTTAACCGGGCGTGTAAATGCTTTAAAGCCATTTTTCTTAAGCTTGGCAACCAACGCATCAACATTTGGTTTGTGAGAAAAGCTTCCTAATTGAATAACATACGCCATACTCGTTAAATTTGAAGTGGCTGCACGTTGTTTAGCCTCGCTTTTTGACTGAGCCTGCTGCTGAGTAACAACAGGAGCAGCCTGACTTGATTGCTCCTGTATATCAGCTGTCGCCTCTTTTGCCTGAGTAGCTTGAGGTTCATTAGCTAAGTTATCATCTGTACTCGCTGCTACAAACACGTGGTCATCCGGTGCAATATCTTCCACCGGCTCCCCTTGGACTTTTGGCGCTTGCGAGGCTCGTTCATCAATTACGGCTTGCAAATCAACTGTCGCGAATTCAGGACGTTCAGGGATTGCTTTGAACCCTTCTTTGTAATGTACTTTTTCACCATCAAGAATATTGGGGATAAAAATAATAGCAGCCACAACAACAATGCTGGTGCCTATTAAACGATTTACAAATCCTGAGTCCACGTTACTACTCTCTTATTTTTGCCAATATTGAATGGCATCAGCCACTGTAAAAAATGAACCAAATATCACCAACGCGGTATCATTCGGCTGCTTAGCAAGAATATCGTCAAGCGCCGTTTGAACGCTACTATGAATGGCGCATGGCGCTTTAGTTTGCAACCGTATCATCGTTTGCAAATTTTCAGCTTGCTCCGCCCTTGGACCTTGCAAAGAAGCACATGACCAAATATCAACCACATCAGACACTTCTTTGATTACACTCGCTTTATCTTTATCTGCAAGCATAGCGATTAAAGCATGAATTTTAAACCCCTGCGTTCGTAACTGGGCAATTTTTTGCCTCAAATAGCGCGCAGATTCAGGGTTATGCGCCACATCAGTATAGACTCTGGGCGATTCGCTTAACTGCTGAAAGCGTCCTTCAACTGTTAGGTCTGATAGGCATTGACTGATCACATCTTGCGTCGGTAACAAATTCAATTTAGCAAGTAAGGTCAATGCAGTTGAGACATTTTGCATGGGGATAGCTGGTGTGGCAAACTCGTAATCATAATCTAAGTATTGCCATTTAAAGCCATTATCTGAAAGCATATGGCTAAAATCTTTATTCGCCAAAACTAAGTCTGCGTCAATCTCCGTACCGTAATCTGTTACAGTATGAGGGATATTTAGATCTCCAACCACCGCTGGCGTATTAGCTCTAAAAATCCCCGCTTTGTCATAACCGACAAGTTCTCTGGTGTCACCTAAATACTCTTTATGATCTAAATCTATGGTCGTGATCACGCTCGCATATGGCGTAACAATATTGGTGGCATCAAAGCGTCCACCTAAACCAACTTCTAAGAGCACATAATCTACAGCATAACGTTTGAAAATAGCTAAAGCGCCCAAAGTCCCGTACTCAAAGTAGGTTAGTTGTGTCGCTCCTCGGCCTTGCTCAAGCATATGAAACGCATCTATATGGTCTTGATCATCAAGCTCTTGACCATCTATACGTACTCGCTCGTTGTAGCGAATTAAATGAGGTGAGGCATACGTGCCAACGCTATAGCCCTGAGCTAGCAGCAAAGATTCAAGACAACGTGCTGTTGTGCCCTTGCCATTTGTGCCGCCAATAAGAATGATTTTACTAGACGTATCGAGTAACTGGGTTTGCTCTGCAACGCGCTTTACGCGTTCAAGCCCCATTTCGATAGTTGAAGGATGAACACCTTCTAAATAACAAAGCCAATCATCAAGGGTTGATGATTGGCATGGAGTCTGAACTGTCATAAAAAATAGCTATACTAAAAAAATTTACGCTACTCTATGCTCTTGTTCAGTAGAAGGCAAGTCCATAAACTTAGCCAAAATACGCGCGAGTGTGTCACGCATTTCACGGCGGTCTACAATCATATCAATCGCACCGTGCTCTAATAAGAACTCACTGCGTTGGAAGCCTTCAGGAAGCGTCTCGCGTACAGTTTGCTCTATAACACGAGGACCTGCAAAACCGATCAGTGCTTTTGGTTCAGCCACATTAATATCACCTAACATCGCCAGTGAGGCTGATACGCCACCCATCGTTGGATCAGTTAATACCGAGATAAACGGTAAACCACGCTCAGACATTTTTGCAAGCGCTGCACTGGTTTTTGCCATTTGCATTAAAGACATTAAAGCTTCTTGCATACGAGCGCCACCAGATGAAGAGAAACATACCAATGGCATATCATGCTTCAAACATTCATCAACCGCATCGACAAATCGAGCCCCCACAACAGAGGCCATTGAACCGCCCATGAATGCAAATTCAAATGCAACTGCAGCAACTGGCATACCTTTTAGGCGACCCTTCATTGCTACTAGTGCGTCTTTTTCACCGCTGACTTTTTGTGCTGCACTGATACGATCTGAGTATTTTTTCGAGTCTTTAAACTTTAATATGTCTTTAGGCTCGTGATGTGCGCCCAGCTCTTGGCGTTCGGCATCATCTAAAAATAGCTCAAGTCGTTTTCTGGCGCTCAAACGCATGTGATGGTCACACTTTGGACACACATTTAAAGATTTTTCTAACTCTGCTTTGTATAAAATAGAGTCACAATCTGAACATTTCGCCCAAACGCCTTCTGGGATCTCTTTTTTACCCGACGACTTAGTCGTCTTTGGTAATATTTTTTCTAACCAACTCATTTGGCAACTCTCTTATTGCTAATCCTGTGTTGTAATGTCTGTATCTGCACAGACGAATTTCTATAATTAAAACATGAATTAGGTGTCAGAGATATAAAAAACTGGTCTTAGTAGTCTATTATTTTTGCTGCCTTATGACTCAAATAGCGTCATTATTCTGGTAAGAACAATGGTCCAAGTGGTGTTGATGGGATCTGCCACTTTTGTGGATAGTCAACATCTACTAAATATAAACCGTTTGGTTTTGCCGTGGCACTTGCTTGAGTACGGTCTTTAATATTGAGTAAGTGCTGCATCCATTCTGGTGACTCTTTACCAATACCAATATCAATTAAACAGCCAGTAATATTTCTAACCATATGATGTAAAAATGCATTGGCTTTGATATCTATCACAATATAATTTCCGACCCGTTTCACATCTAGGTGATGAATATTGCGAAAAGGTGTATTTGACTGACAATGTACAGCTCTAAAGGAAGTAAAGTCTTGCTCACCTATCATCGCAGGACATGCTGCCTGCATAAGCTTTTCGTCTAGCTGATGATGATAATGCGTGACACCACTTCGTAAAATACCAGGTCGATACGGGTGATTATAGATCACATAACGATATCGCCTTGCTGTGGCACTAAAGCGGGCATGAAACTCATCGTCAACCTGTTGTGCGTAACGAATTGCAATATCATCAGGTAATTGAGAGTTTAAGCCAAGTGTAAAGGCACTCATGTCTCGCTGTGCGTCAGTATCAAAATGTACCACCTGCCCTGTTGCGTGAACCCCCGCATCAGTGCGCCCTGCACATACTACCTCTACAGGATGATTGCAGATCCTAGACAGCGCTGTTTCTAATTCTTGTTGAATACTATTTACATGCGATTGTCTTTGCCAACCACAATAATTTGCACCGTTGTACTCGATACCTAATGCTACACGCATAGCTACTACTTACCTCTTTTCTCAATAGCGGTGCATTTTATGCGATCACACTGTCGAATAAAAGCGCTGAACAGCTAACACCCTCGTTATTCACTATTTCTGTGAATAGTAGCCATCTGTACTGAGTATTAAATGCGCTGTTTTAGCGCATCACAAAATGCTTCAACATCGGACTGAGCAATAGGCGGGCTATAAAAATATCCCTGCACTACATAGCAGTTATTCTTTTGTAGGAAGTCGACTTGCTCTCGCGTTTCAACACCTTCTGCTACCACCTGTAACTGTAGCTTTTGCGCCATGGCGATAATCGCCGCGGTGATCTCCATGTCATTTTGATCTTCAGGAATATCTTTAACAAATGAGCGGTCAACCTTGAGCATGTCTACAGGGAAGCGCTTGAGGTAACTTAAAGAGGAATAGCCGGTACCAAAGTCATCAATAGATAACGCTACACCAAGCTTTTTGATTTCATGCAATTGTGTGATTGCTGCTTCAACATCCCCCATCAACATACTTTCCGTTAGCTCAAGATGAAGTAAATGTGATGGCATTTTTGTTCGCTTTAGAACATCAGCAAGTGTACTGATCAAGCGATCATCTTTAAACTGTCGTGCTGATAGGTTAATTGACATACTCCCTGCTTTACCAACGCCCTGCAATTGCATAGAAAAAGTACACGCTTCTTCTAACACCCATTCTCCCAACTCAACAATAAGCCCCGTAGCTTCAGCAATATGGATAAATTTATCAGGAGGAATAAAGCCTTGTTCTGGATGATACCATCTTATCAATGCTTCGTAGCCAATCACTTCGAGCGATTCACTATTTACTTGCGGTTGATAATGCAGCTTAAATTGCTGCTCTTTAATAGCAATACGCAGCTCGTTTTCTATATATAAACGCTCATTTGCTGCTGCATCTAACTCTTGAGAATAAAAATGGAACGTATTGCGCCCTTTTGCCTTTGCTTCATACATTGCCAAGTCGGCATGTTTAAGCAGTTGCTCTTCTTCTTGGCTATCAAAAGGGGCCATGGTAATGCCAATACTTGCGCTAACAATCACTTCATTATTACCGAGTTTGATTGGTTTATTGATTGTACGCTGAATGGTATGGGCAACCTCCATTGCATTGTCGCGACTATCAATACCACTTAACAATACCGCAAATTCATCGCCCCCTAAACGCGCTATGGTGTCTTCTGCACGTAAACGGGTTTTGAGCCGGTCTGCCACCTCAACTAATAGTCTGTCACCAGCATCATGACCCAAAGTGTCATTGATTCGCTTAAACTCATCGAGGTCAAAATAAAACAATGCAAAGGCGTAGTGACCTCGCCCTGCCAAAGCCATAGACTTTCTTAGCTGCATTCTAAAAAAAGTACGATTGGCAAGACCCGTCAAGGTATCGAAATAGGCCAGTTCTTCCATTTTCCGCTGGCTTTCTTTAACAAAGGAGATATCTTGTGCAGAGGCCACATAGCTTGAAATAGTGCCATCTGCTTCACGTATTGGCGAAATACTCAAACTCACCCAAATTAGCGCAGTACCAGAGCCAGCCAGTATTGTATCGCCACGCCAATAGTTTCTACTCCTTAAATCGATATCAATATCATCAATTAAAATTGCCATATCTGTTGATATAATATCTAGTAAGGGTCTGCCGATAAAGTGCGCTTCATCAAACCCCGTCATTTCGATCATTTTGGGGTTTACATAATCAATTTCAAAGTTGCCATTGGTGATTGCAACCGCCGTACCCGAAAATGACACTGCTTTGGATAAACGATTTGCTTGTTTTTCGGCCTTTTCTTTTTCAGCGATACGTTGATTGAGTCCACTGACCAATGCTTTTATCTCACTGCTCATTTTATTGACCGTATCATTAAGCAAGCCAATTTCATCATTACTAACAGGTAAATTAGGCGTTTTCCATTGCCCCTTGCCAAATCCACTCACAGCACTTACAAGCGCGTTAATTCGACTTAACACTAACTGATATAAAACTTGATGAAGTAATAATGCAACAAATGCGGCATATAAAATGAATAGCCCAAAAAATTTTACTTTTAATGCCTCAATCGACGATAAGCTAGAATCTCTTTTTTTATAAACCCCAAGATACCAGCCTAGCTTTTTTAAGGTGGTAACATTAATAATGTGAGCTTGACCACTGCGCTCAAACTCACCTTGAAACTCCGTTAAATTAGCATCTAATACCGGCTCAAATACTTTACTTAATTCAGGAAAAACATCTGCTACAGACTGATTGATATTATCGCTTTGCATTGTTACTTTGCCTGTAGTAGGCGCCGCAATAATGTCTCCTTCTGAATTAAATATAACGTAGCCTTGATGCTCATCGGATAGCAGCAGCTGTGACAGCATCTGTTTCACTTCAATATCTGACCCCGTAAAACCCACATATTCATCTTTGTAATAAAGTGGTACTAAGATACTGATCACCCATTTGTTCCAAATAGGATCAAAATGCACATCTGACCAGAGTGCTTCTCTTGTAGGATTTAATTCCTCTCGCAACATGGGTAGAAAATGTGAGTTAAATAACGCTTGTCTAGCATCATTGTTAATCAATACATTAGGAGGTGCTACGCGTGTAAAGCCGTCTTGCGTGTTAATGTAGAAGTTAAAGAAGTCTTGCAACAACGAAGGAGCGATGACATTCCATAGCATTTCAGATTGTCGAAAAATTTTCTGATGTTTATCACTTAGCTCAGTCGACGAAAGCTCTGCGGCGGACAACCCATTGCTGGCGGTACTTTCAAAGACTCCATCACGATAGAGGATATCAACGGGTTGATCCCCAGCAATATTCTTTGCTTGGTACCACAACTCTTTTGCAACAATTGCGTTGGCTTGTTCTGCTAAGTTCGACTTGTGCTCTAGGAATTGATTAAACTGCTTAACCGTTTGATTGCTATACCTTTTTAGTTGAGCATATTCTTCATGGATCAACTGTCTTTCTTCAGATTTAAGCATTAATGCAGCAGCGAAAATACCGGCGATCAAACACACCGCTGAAATTAGCACTGATAACTTAACACTGAGCGAGTGTATGCCAAAACGTGAAGGGGGTCGGCGATTGACCACAGCTAAACCCTTATAATTAGTTGTTATTTTTACACCTTAGTCGAGCAAATATAACAGATACTCAAGGCATACGCCAAGCTTGACGTTTTACTGCTTTGTTAAAACAACGTAACTCTTAAACTTTTACAAAACTAAAGCTTGTCGAACAGATTTAAAATGTGCTAATAATGTATCCAGAATTTTATTTTATCATTTTATTTATGAATTTAATTGTTGCTCGCACTTACGTATTTTTCTTTTTTAGCTTCTTTGATTGAGGGGGCTTGTTTGTTTGCGTGCAACACCAACAAATTATAAGCCTCCCAACTGGGAGGTTTTTTTTTGCCAATGGGAATGAGGACCTATGACTGAAGATACTTTAAACGCTCTAAGGAGCGACATAAACGAGATTGACTCTGAGCTATTAATATTACTCGCAAAACGTCGACGTATAAGTTATAGCGTTTTAGAATATAAAATTGCCAATAAAAAGCCAATTCGAGACGAGCGTCGCGAGCAAGCTTTACTTGAAAAGCTGATCAGTTATGGCAAATCATTGGGGTTAGATGCGTACTACATCAACAATGTATTTCAGACCATTTTGGAAGACTCTGTGCTTAATCAACAAGCACTGCTACAAAAAAGCCTCAACCCCGATGCGGTTGGCGACACTCACCGTGTAGCGTATCTAGGTGGCCCAGGCTCGTATAGCCAGTTAGCCTGTCACAAGTATTTTAGCCGCAGACCCGGTAAACTCGTTGAAAACGGTTGTCAAAGTTTTGAACAAATCACCGAACAAGTTGAAAAAGGCCAGGCTGATTATGGCTTATTACCAATTGAAAATACCAGCTCAGGCAGTATCAATGAAGTATTTGATCTGTTGCAACATGCACAGGTTTCAATCGTTGGAGAAGTAACGCATACCGTTGAGCACTGTTTATTAGCAACACCTGATACGCAACTCAAAGATGTGCAAAAAATATTTGCTCACCCACAACCTTTTGCCCAGTGCAGTAAGTTTGTACAGGGCTTAGGGGATGTACTACACGAAACCTGTGACTCTACATCAAGTGCCTTGCAAAGTGCTCTAAATACACCTCATAGTGCCGCAATTGGTTCTGCTCAAGCGGGTAAAGATGTTGGTTTAGAGGTGATCAAAACAGGACTTGCTAATCAGGCTGAAAACCATAGTCGCTTTATTGTTGTCGCTCGTAAAGCGCTGCATGTTTCAACCCAGATCCCGACAAAAACCAGCCTTATTATGGCAACCAAGCAACAAGTTGGTTCGTTAGCGGATGCGCTGATGGTGTTTAAGCAGCATAACATCAATATGGTTAAACTTGAGTCGCGCCCAGTACCAGGCAACCCATGGGAAGAAGTCTTCTATGTTGACTTGGTCGCCAATACGGCTGAATCGCATGTACAAAAAGCATTAGAAGAGCTAAAAGATCACACTCAGTATGTACGTATTTTAGGATGCTATCAGAGTGAGTCGATGCAGGCTGTTGAGGTAGTGTAACACCCCCATCAACGCTACTTAACATCGCTCTTCACTTATAGAAGTGACGAGCGATGTTAACGTGTAAATCCCCTTCCTGAGACAAGTTCAGGGCGATGGTATGCTAGCTGGAAAACTTCGCCTTCATTAATCGAGCACTTTGGCATCATTGGCTTTGTTCAACAAGCCGCGACTTTGGGTTAAAAATTGTGCTGCACTATCTGAAAAATACTGTTTAGCTTGAGTAAATGCATCTATTAGCGCTTCTTTATCGCCCTTTCTCAGCTTCTCTAAGGTACTGGCAAATGTGTCTTGATAGCTTGCCAACAACCCTTCCACATCATCAAATTGTGCCAACATGATATCTGAGTATAGCTCGGGTGATTGCGCAAACAGGCGACCAACCATCATTAATTCCAACTGATAAATGGGTGAAGAACAACTTCTGAGCTCCTCCAGTGTATGACACTGTTTTGATAAAAACTGCCCATATACAAACGTCGTTAAATGGCGCATCACCTGAATAATCTGCATCGCTTGATCATGCTTTTTAGCGTCAACCTCAACAAGCTGACTCCCCCAAATGTTGAGCTGTTGTAATAACCCTTCACACTCTTGGTCCATGCGGCCATGGCAAACCACAATCGTTTGCTTTACCCAATGAGAAATATCAGGACCAAACATGGGGTGCAAGCCAACCACTGGGCCACTATGTTTTTCTAACAACACTTTAAGGGGCTTTTGTTTTACCGAAGTAATATCAGCTAAAACACACGTTTTTGGTAATTCGGGCAAATTACTTACAACGGTTTCAATGGCATTGATTGGTACGCTGATCAGCACTAATTTTGCGTCAGAGAGTAACGATTGGGCTTGCGATTGCTGCGCCTTATCCAAAATGCGCACTTCATACCCTGAACGCTCAAATTGTTTTGCAAAAAGCTGGCCCATCGCCCCTTCACCACCAACAATCACCACAGGGGATAATGATGGTGCAGCACACGCCAGTTTGCCTTGTTGATTCTCATAGGCTTCTCGCATCATACGCCTAAGAATATCTTCTACTAAATCTGGATTAACGCTTAAGTTTTGCGCTTGTTCACGTCTTGAAGCAATCAGTTGTGCTTCACGCTCAGGTGCATGCAATGGCGCACCTGTTTGTTGTTTAATAATACCCACTTGTTCGGTTAACGCGCTACGCTTAGCCAACAAGTTAACTAACTCGGTATCGCACGCATCGATGCCTTGTCTTAGTTCGTTTAGATTCATTATGCTCGCCATGAAGTGTAAAGCAAAAATTACAGCAGTAAAAAATATGATACAGCTAGTCTATCAAGATAGCTAAAATGAAGAAAGCGAAAAGCGGTTATATGTTAGATGAAATTTTTTAGGTTACAAACCAAAACAGGCCACTCAATGAGTGGCCTGTTTTTTTAGCGTGGTAAAAGCGCGTATTAGTTAAGTTTCTCTTTAATACGTGCTGATTTACCTGAACGCTCACGCAAGTAGTAAAGCTTAGCGCGACGAACCGCACCACGACGCTTAACTGTAATGCTGTCAACAAGTGGGCTGTGCGTTTGGAATACACGCTCAACACCTTCACCGCTCGAAATTTTACGAACTGTGAAAGCTGAGTGTAGACCACGGTTACGCTTAGCGATTACAACACCTTCAAAGGCCTGTAGACGCTCTTTGTTACCCTCTTTTACGCGTACCTGTACAACAACTGTATCACCAGCGCCGAACGCAGGTACGTCTTGCTTAAGCTGTTCAGCTTCAAGCTCTTTAATAATATTTTGGTTTACTTTTGCCATTTTATTTCTCACATTCCTAGGTGTAACTGTCTTCTAGCCACAAGCTTTTTGGTACTCGTGCTGAAATTCAGCGAGTAGTGTCGCTTGCTCCTCAGTCAGAGCTAGGTTACGCAACAAGTCTGGACGTCGTAACCAAGTTCGACCTAATGACTGCTTAGTGCGCCATTTGGCTATCTCTTGGTGGTTACCGCTGAGTAATACAGCAGGTACCTTTTTGCCATCCAATGTTTCTGGCCGAGTATAGTGAGGACAATCTAACAAGCCATCCGAAAATGAGTCTTGCTCCGCAGATTGGTTATGACCTAACACCCCTGGCACTAATCGCGCTACTGCGTCAATTAATGTCATGGCCGGAAGTTCACCACCACTGAGGATAAAATCACCAATGGACCATTCTTCGTCTACGTGAGACTCGATGATCCGCTCATCTATACCTTCATAGCGACCAGCTACTAAAATCAATTTTTCCGACTTGGCCAATTCGGCCGCGCCTTGTTGATCTAGTTTTCGCCCTTGAGGAGACATATAAATTACTTTAGCGCCTTCGCCTGCTGCCTCTTTAGCTGCAAGTATTGCCTGCTGTAATGGTTGCACCATCATCAACATGCCAGGACCACCACCGTAAGGTCTGTCATCCACTGTTCTATGCTTATCAGTGGCATAGTCTCGTGGATTCCAGCAGTTAAAATCGATTAAACCGTTTTTAACCGCACGGCCTGTAACGCCTTGTTGGGTTATTGCATCAAACATTTCAGGAAAGAGTGAAATCACCCCAACCCACAATGGTTTTTGCTGGCTCATTAAAAGCTCGGATCCCAATCAACAATAATTTGTTTTTCTTCGTGTTTAACTTCTTTAATAACCGAATCAGTTAAAAAAGGAATTAAACGCTCAGATTGACCAAATGCATCTTTTTTGTTTGCTTTCACAACCAAAACGTCATTTGACCCTGTCTCCATCAAGTCATCAACTTGTCCTAAGTCATAACCTTTATCGGTTACAACAGACATGCCGATGAGATCTCGCCAATAGAACTCCCCTTCAGGAAGCTCTGGCAGTTGCGCAGAATCTACAGAAATTTCCGCATTGGTAAATGCCATTGCTTGGTCTCTGTCGTTTACTTGCGCGAACTTGGCGATAAAGCCCTTGTTGTGGCGACGCCAGTCGCTTACTTCAAGGGTTTGCCATTTACCTTGTTGCCCTATCAACCATGGGCTGAAATCGAAGATCCCTTGGGGATCATCAGTAAATGAATGCACCTTAAGCCAGCCCTTAATACCATAAGGGGCACCAAGCTTACCTACTACAATAATCGTGGTGTTTTCTTGACTCATGGTTACACTTACGCCTATTAAGCCGCTTTACGAGCGTCTTTAACTAACTTAGCTACACGATCAGAAAGACCTGCACCTTGACCTACCCAGTGATCAACACGGGCAAGGTCTAGACGAAGTTTTTCTTCTTGACCAGCAGCAATAGGGTTAAAGAAACCTACTTTCTCGATGAAACGACCGTCACGCGAGAAACGGCTATCCGCAACCACAATTTGATAGAAAGGACGCTTCTTAGCGCCACCACGTTGCAAACGAATAGTTACCATACCGTCCTCTAAATAGATTGACTGTTTTCATTAATAAGATTTACTTCCCACTATTGGGAAGCTGGGGAATTGTACGAGTTTTTTTCAACAATGCAAGTAAGAATTGAGTTTTCTGCCATTGCCAGCGCTATTAGACCCATATTAGTCTGTGCGTACACTAAACGAGCACAAAAATCACGGTAGGAGCGCCTCATTGTCACACAGACGCTCCCAAACAAGTTTAAAATATATATTTCAGTTTTGCAGCAATATGCCTACCAGGCTGCGTATATTGGCTTAGGTTAGTGTCATTATCTTGCCCTACGACATCTGTAGATCTAGCAATGCATCAATCAGAGTCATATTAGTTTGCGCAAAAATGCCCAGCATATCGGTATCAGCGCCAGAAAATGCCTTTTGCTGCTGGTTAGCAAAGCGCGTTTGCCCTGTAGCGTCTAATCGAGTTTTAAAGCGAGGACGCGTGGTGTCGTAGCGTTCAAAATCAAGCCCATACACTAGCTGCTTTGCAAAGCCGCCAGTCATAAGTTGTTTGTCTCAATCGTTTTGCACCCCAAATTTGCTGCTCAACGCGCACTAAACTGATGTTATTAGATGAACCCACATGGCACTCGATATGCACTATCAGCATTTAACGCTATCCAGAGCCAAGCAGTTTGCTATGCAAGGTAATACTGTTGTTGCAGTATTACATGACTTAAACTTAACCTCTTTGTATGCTGATCGTGTACTGCTATTAAACCAAGGAAGTCTGAGTCATGATGGCAAACCACAAAAGGTTTTACAACACTCGGTTTTACGACCTATTTATAGGACGGACATGCAAATTACAATACACCCTAATTATCAAATACCCATGATATTTTCTGAACCACAGCAAGGAGTAACTCATGCGTGAACAAGCGGCCTTTGAAGCCCGAACTTTAGTCAGACAATCTAATGTTTGCGTTATTTCAACCATTTCAAAAAATCTGGCTGGTTACCCATTTGGTTCTGTTTCACCTTTTATGAGCGACAATGAAGGCCGACTAGTATTTTACATTGCAGGTATTGCACAACACTCACGTAACCTATCTGAAAACAGTAAAATGTGCGCTACCGTATTTGATGCCGCCGAACAAGGCGACCAAAATGCCCATGCACGGGTAACTCTGGTAGGCGACGCAGCTCCCGTGCCAAGTGCAGAGCAAGATGCACTTTTGGCCCGCTATGAACGCCAATACCCTGAGGCCATTAGCTACCGCCAAGCCCATGATTTCAAGTTGTGGCGTATGGAAATTAAACGCGTACGCTATATTGGTGGCTTTGGACATATTTTTTGGATTGAAAAAGACGAATGGCGACAAGCGCAGCCACAATGGGATTTAAACGACGAAGCCAATATGGTTAACCATATGAATGACGACCACAGCGATGCTAACCGTCTGATCTTAAAGCTCACCCACGGCATTGATACTAGTAACGTTACTATGACTACTATCGTCAGCGACGGCTGCTACTTGCGCGCTAACGAGAAAAACTATTATGTGCAATTTGAAAAGTTGTGTTTGGATAGCACCTGTGTACGTAAAGAACTGGTGAGACTAACAAAAGCTGCGAGAGAATTGTTAATTGACAATAAAGCGTCAAAAAACGTTTAATTACAAGAACATCCGTAATCTTTCGAATAAACCCTGTTCGTCTAAATGGAATGAGATCCTGCAACAAGTTCGCAGCGACGAAGGTCAGGATCTCTTAATCGAGTTGATAATACTCGCTCAAAGTCCTTTAAAATTAAGAACTAGTCCGTGTATATAGCAGCCTCATTACCATAACATAATACAGAACCCTTAAGCCCCGCTTTGTAATACATACCTTAATCTCCGCCCCCGCTATCACCACCAGAGTCGTAAGAGTCAAAGTTTGTCGTTGAGCTAGACGAACGAGTCGAGCTGAACGAGCCACCTTGAGAGGTATCAACAACCATAAAAAAAATACCCGCTACTATCAAAATTAACCCGAAGGTAAACTCCCCAAAAAAAACTTGATAAATGCCTAATACTGCACACACAATCGCCGCGATTATCCGTCCCATATTATTCGCTCCTTTGATTAAAACGGTCACTTTTTTCAGCCAAGACATCGTATTAAGTGTCAAAATTTAGATGCTAATAGATATAACTTAATTCAGTATCTAATGCTGAATAGAGCAACGTTCTCAGCTCATCAAAACCTAACCCACCACTTTGATTGGTCATAAAAATAAGCACTTCGTCTTCGCTCATATTTCTATGAATGTATGCTCTAAAGCCAACCCAGTTCCCAGAATGCGCAACGATAAAAGGCGACTCATCATCAATCGACCAACCAAAGCCATAATGAGAAAGCGAACCGTCGTTTAGCACGGTTGGGGAAAATGCTTCACGCTGTAATGTCTCTGGTAAAAGTTGATGATCGCGTAACCCGTTATGCCATTTAAGCAAGTCATCCACGGTAGAATATACCGCTCCATCTCCTGTCACCCCTTCTAGGTGATACAAATCTTCTAATTCATCTTTAAACTGCCCATAGACTCTATTTTTGAAATCTTGATTTTTAGATAAAACAGTAAAAATACGCGTATTTTCCATGTGCAATGGTTGAAAGATATATTGTTTTGAAAACGCTTCTAATGATTGCTTTGATATATTTTCGACAAGGTGAGCTAGCACCACATAGCCTGTATTGCTGTATTCAAACTGACTCCCAGGGCTGAATTCTAAAGAGGGTGCATGCTTTGCAAATAACACCATCATATCTTGATTGGTAAAATCTCTTTCATCCCAATACTTATCGGTTAATTCCTCATAGTCCACCATACCTGAGGTGTGCGTCAGTAGGTGCCTAATAGTGACATTTTTATAGGGAAATTTTGGTAAGTAATGACTGACCCGTTCATCATAGTTAAGCTTGCCTTGATGATGAAGTAGCATAATCGCCATGGCGGTAAACTGCTTAGATACAGAGCCCAGATTAAAAGCAGAGTGAGTGAGTAGCTTATCAGCTCTATTGGGGTGAACCTTCCCTATTGTTTTTTTAAATATCACCTTTCCTTTACGCGAAAACAAAAAGCTCCCGCTAACTTGGCCACTATCGCCCAAAACATCCAGCTGTTGTTCTAGTGCCTTTAATTTTTCACGCTCAGTCACTGTGGCGGCAAAACTCGTGCTCGAAAAAGCGGATAAATAAAAAAAACATAAAACGACAATGGCCAATACCCTTTTCATACAATCATCCTTGCGATTTAATTCTTAATTTTTCTTATTTTAAGTCGATAAACTACGCAGTCTTTTCATAACTGGCAATAATCGTCGTATTTGCGACGGACGAGTCAAAATACCTTGCCTTTACAGCCAAATAATCAGAGTCTGAAAAAAAGCTATCCGCTGCATTTTGGTTTGGAAAGTGAATAGTAAAAACGCGATTAATCGGCTCATCAACTTGAGAAAGTAACACTTCAGATACCCTAAAATCAAACCCAAAACCGCCTCCATACTGGTTTAATATCGGTTTCATTGCACGGCGGTAATCTGAATAAACTTCATCATTTGACACTTCCAACCCAACTAAAAACTCATACATACACTACACTCCATTACGATAGTTCGGACCTAGAAAACATGATTGTCTATCAACTAAACCATTACTGCTACTAAAAACTACAGATTACTTACATTCCACCAACTGCGTTTTAAACTAACCCGTGTAAACTATCACTCCCATTTATTAAGACTCAGTTAGCAATGAAACGTACTCTTCTCGCAATTTTAGCAGCCTCATTATTTAACCTAGGCTGTCACGGCCTTCAAAATCAGCCCAATAGATTCGCCTCTAAAGATAAGCCTACAATTAGAGTGGCTACGTTCAACGTTAGTATGGAAGCAACGAACTATAAATTGACTGATAACCTCGATGCATCTGGCAACGCTTTAACTACGGCATTGCAAAGTGACCAATTCAAGCAAATTAATAACATTGCTCAAATAATTCAACGTACACGCCCCGATGTGGTTTTGCTCAATGAATTTGATTACATCGCCGACCCTGAACAAGGGATTAATCTATTTAAAAATAGATATTTAGAAGTATCACAAAATGGCTTTGACCCCATCACCTACCCTTATGTTTACCTAGCCCCAGTAAACACAGGAGTCAAGACGCCTATAATGGGCGAAAATGCACGATTAACGCATTTTGGTTTTGGCCATTATCCCGGCCAATATGGCATGGTGTTACTGTCTAAATTTCCAATTGATTTTGACAATGTGCGTACCTTCCAGCATTTCCTATGGCAAGACATGCCCAATCATTTAATGCCTACAAAGCAAGACGGAAACAGCTGGTATGCTCAAAATGAGCGTGACATTATGCACCTTTCTTCTAAATCTCATTGGGATGTGCCAGTTAAAATATGTGACCAACAAATCAATATACTCGCCAGCCACCCCACTCCCCCCGTGTTTGATGGTCCAGAAGACAGAAATGGGCGACGCAATCACGATGAAATTAGACTGTGGAAAGACTATATCAGCGAAACTGGTAATAACTACTTATATGATGATAAAGGAAAAAAAGGCGGATTTAGCGGTCAATCATTCGTTATTTTGGGCGATTTAAACGCCAGCTCAGTTGATGGTGATGCACACCCCAAAGCCATCAGCCAGCTACTTAAGCATCCACGTATAAACAACTATTTGGCCCCAACCTCAAATGGCGGTTTGTTAAATAAGCCACAAAACCCACATGCAGCATCTCACACGGCTCACTGGGGCATGAGAGCAGACTATGTGCTGCCATCAGCTGATTTAACGCTCACCAACAGTGGTGTATTTTGGCCAGCAAAAGATGAAGATGGGGCTGAATTAGTCGCAGACAGAAGCGCGTCTTCTGATCATCGATTGGTATGGGTGGACATTGAGCTGCAAGTGGATAAGTCACAATGTGCGCTTTAAAGTCAGCTTGTAATGCAAGTTTAAAGACTTGCATTACAGTCACTAAAATAACGAGCAGGATATTGCTCGTTATTCAACTAAAAGTTAAAATTTTCAGTTGCCTTGGGAAGAAATTATAAATCCCTTAAAGAAATTATCGCATGAGATAAAGCAAAACATTAATGCTATTAATCAAACACATTATACTTTCTTTATGCAACCTGTAATATTTTACACATATAAATCCGATTTCAAATAAAATATAATAGGAAAAGAGTAAATTTAAAACCCCTCCACCAATTTAAACCTACAAAACCAGAAATCACCCATTTAATTTTTATAAAAACAATACTTGCTTGACCCTCGCAATTTGTATTGATATAAAAACTTAAAACGTCAAAGCATTTTAATAACAATGTAATAATAAATATAAAGTAATAAGGATAATTATGAAACTTTTAACTATGCTCGCAATTAGTTCACTAACCGCGCTTTCTTTCAATGCCGCTGCTGCCGGAGATCAAAAAGTAAATTGTAAAACGACTACTCAGAACATACCTTACTATTACGGCTGGGCCAGTTGCTGGGCCTCGGGCAGGTTCATGCAAGAGCACGTTAGTAGAAGTGCGACACAGTGGTATACGATTAGCGAGACAGTATATGAGAATGGTCAGTGGAACACGTACCAATGTAGTGACACTTTGACCAGTGTTGCTTACGACACTGTGACGCAAGAATCTTGTGAATACACGCCTTTAGCTGTTATTAGAGAACACCTGATAACAGAACGATATGACTCTCGAACAGGCACGACTTATTATAAAACTGGCGTTGTTGTGGCTGATTTCAACTACAGTGACCGTGACGGTCAAGTACAAAAGGTGGAAAAATGGGTTGGTGGTGTAAGCACGGCAAAAAGTCATGTTGATATAACCTCTCCAACCACTGTTAGATTACGAGTAACAGATAACGATGGAAATGTGACAGACACTTCAAGAACGGTTAGCCCGCCAATGATCCAGCAATGTAGCCGAGGCGGAATGATGATCATCTGCGATATGGATTTCTAATCACAGAGTTATTGTACGTTTGACTAAAGTTACGCTAACTTTAGCGGTATTTTTATATATAAATGCCTATTACCCAAAGCATTAATTATGAATTTTGCTATTTTAGCGCTAGTAAAAACCCGAGTTTAACTCGGGTTTTTACTAAATAGTTATCTATTAAAACTTAGGTCCACCGCCGCCCATCATGCCAGGTGGTAACATGCCTTTCATGCCGCGCATCATTTTCATCATGCCGCCTTTGCCTTTCATCTTCTTCATCATTTTTTGCATTTGCGTAAATTGCTTCAGCAACTTGTTGATGTCTTGCACTTGTGTACCAGAACCAGCCGCAATACGCTTTTTGCGTGAACCTTTGATGATTTCAGGGCGCTCGCGCTCTTTTGGTGTCATTGAGCTGATGATTGCTTCCATTTGGTTAAAGGTTTTATCACCCACTTGACCTTTTACTGCATCGGGTAAGTTATTCATGCCCGGTAGCTTTTCCAGCATCGACATCATGCCGCCCATATTTTTCATTTGGCGTAGCTGCTCAGCAAAATCTTCGAGTGTAAAACCGTCACCTTTAAAGACTTTTTCTGCCACTTTGGCAGCTTTGTCTTTATCAACTTTCATCTCAACTTCTTCGATAAGCGACAGTACGTCGCCCATACCTAAAATACGAGAAGCAATACGGTCTGGGTGGAAAGGTTCTAACGCGTCAGTGCGCTCACCCACACCAATAAACTTGATTGGTTTGCCAGTAATATGACGAATTGACAACGCCGCACCACCACGGGCATCACCATCGGTTTTGGTCAAAATCACACCGGTCAGCGGTAACGCCTCGTCAAATGCTTTGGCTGTGTTCGCCGCATCTTGACCCGTCATTGAGTCCACAACAAACAACGTTTCAATTGGATTAATGGCGCTGTGTAGTGCTTTAATCTCATCCATCATGTCGTTGTCTACGTGCAAACGACCAGCGGTATCAACAAGCACTACATCAATGAATTTTTTCTTCGCGTGGCTAATTGCGTTGGTAGCAATGTCTACAGGCTTTTGTGAAATGTCACTTGGGAAGAATTCAACATCTACTTCACTGGCCAATGTTTCAAGCTGTTTAATTGCCGCTGGACGGTATACGTCGGCACTGACCACAAGCACAGATTTTTTCTTGCGCTCTTTTAAAAACTTAGCCAATTTACCAATACTGGTGGTTTTACCCGCACCTTGCAAACCCGCCATCATCACAATAGCAGGAGGTTGTGCCGCTAAGTTAAGCTCTTCATTAGATTCGCCCATGGCTTTTTCAAGCTCTTCGCGAACAATTTTAATGAATACCTGACCTGGACTTAAGCTTTTGGTGACCTCAACGCCAACCGCTCGCTCTTTTACTTGTTTAACAAACTCACGAACCACAGGTAATGCGACATCGGCCTCAAGCAGCGCCATACGTACTTCGCGCAGAGTCTCTTTAATATTATCTTCGGTTAGGCGGCCCCTGCCGCTGATGTTTTTTAGCGTTTTACCTAAACGTTCCTGGAGGTTTTCAAACATGTATTAGGTTCCAATAAATCGTAATTGCTTAGCATTATACTGATATGGCCCCGACTAATACAGTGTTCAAGTGCATACAAAGTTTCTTTTTGGAAAGTCTATGCAAGAAGCAGTGCTTAAAATACAATAGCTTTTATAAAGGAAATTTATTAGTGGGCACACTTTAATGTTGATTGTTAGCTTGTCTTTATTTGCCAGCCTGTTTTATGTACTCGCAACGGGTCACGTTTTATCGAGACTATTTCATAAAGAAGGGCCAAGCCAAAAGCTTACAATTATTTTAAGTACGCTGGCAATTTTGTCTCATATGTTGTTGCTAGTAAACTCTGTATTCACCAACGATGGGCAAGATCTAAGTACCGTGAATGTGGCCTTGCTCACCTGCTGGGTTATTGTGGTCAGTGTTACTACCGTCTCATTGAAATTTCCTGCAACCTTATTACTGCCTGTGGTGTATGGCTTTGCGGCGCTACTGTTAGTGGCCAGTATATTTATTCCGCACCATATTATAATGCAAACCATCAATGTCGATTTAGGACTTGTGGTACACATTTCGCTGTCACTATTGGCTTATTGTGTGCTTATTATTGCAACCCTCTATGCCGTACAATTCTTTTATATTGATAACCGACTCAAACACAAAGATTTAGCCATTATGCACAGTCACCTGCCACCACTTATGCAAGTTGAAAGGCAGCTGTATCAACTACTCACCATAGGCACCGCATTGCTTACGTTAGCGCTTGTGTCTGGGTTTGTATTTTTAGATGGCATGTTCGCTAATGAGTTTATTCACAAAACGGTATTGTCGTTAGTGGCGTGGACTATATTTGCTGCTGCAACCTTAGGGCATCATAAATTTGGCTGGCGTGGCAAAGCTGTGGTAGTTTCAATCATGACTGCTTCAGGATTGATTACATTGGCTTATTTTGGCAGCCGATTTATTCAAGAGGTCATCCTAGGGAAGTTTTAGCTTGACTCTTATCGCCAGCTAACGCTTAATACACGTTCGTAAGTTTGAAAGGGATCCACTGTTGGACGACATATCAACAAGCACCTTATTTATAATATTGGGCTTGCTTATCATGGCCTCGGGCTATTTTTCTAGCTCTGAAACGGGGATCATGTCAATAAATCGCATTCGATTGCGACACTTAGAAAAAGAAAACCACCGGGCAGCAAAACGTGTAAGTAAACTGCTACGACGCCCTGATAGGCTCATCGGCCTGATCCTCATAGGTAATAACCTCGTTAATATCGCAGCTGCGCAAGTTGCAACCATCATAGGTTTACGTTTATACGGCGATATGGGTATTGCCATCGCAACTTTTGTATTAACCCTCGTGGTGCTTATATTTGCTGAAGTGACGCCAAAAACGCTTGCCGCTTTATACCCTGAAAAAGTCGCTTTCCCTAGTTCTATTGTTTTAAAAGGGTTACTTAAGGTATTGTTTCCACTGGTTATCACAGTTAACTGGATCACCAACGGCATGCTCAAATTGTTTGGCATCTCCAGCAAACAAATTGAAGAGCATAGTTTAAGTAAAGAAGAGCTAAAAACTGTGGTGAATGAATCAAGTGCATTGCTGCCATCTAATCACCAAAACATGCTCACCTCTATTTTAGACCTCGAGCAGGTGACTGTTGAAGACATTATGATCCCGCGCAACGAGATCAATGCCATTGATATCAACGATGACTGGAAGGATATTTCGCGTCAGCTTACTCATGCTCAACATACTCGCGTGTTATTGTACCGCGACCAAATTGACGACGCGGTTGGCTTTATTCACTCACGTGATGCGCTACGTCTGCTTACAAAAGAGCAATTTGATAAGCCCTCTTTATTACGTGCTGTGCGCGAAATTTACTACATTCCTGAAGGCACTTCACTGAATACCCAACTGCTTAAGTTCCAACAAAGCAAAGAGCGTATTGGCTTAGTGGTAGATGAGTACGGTGATATTCAAGGTCTAGTAACACTTGAAGACATCCTTGAAGAAGTAGTCGGTGACTTTACCACCACCCAAACACCTGCGGCCAGCGATGAAGTCAACGTTCAAAGCGATGGCTCGGTCATGGTCGATGGTGCGGCGAATATCCGTGATATTAACAAAGAAATGAATTGGGAATTACCAACCGAAGGGCCTAAAACGCTCAGCGGCCTAATTGTTGAACATCTTGAAGATATTCCAGATGCGCCACTTAGCTTAGTGATTGCCGACTACCAAATGGAAGTGGTAGAGCTAAAAGAAAACATGGTTAAGCTTGTTAAAGTGATTAAACGCTAACTTTTAACCAAGTTACAGCAAAATCCGAGCTCAGACAGCATACCCTAAATGCTTAATCCAAAACGCCATCAGGATGACAAATAGACCTATTTTGTCATCCTGACGAAGGTCAGAGTCTCATAGGCAAGAGTATGAAGCACTGCACGTTCGGTTTTTGTTTTTATTCAACTCACGCTTATTGCACCTAAAGAAATTATCACCCCCTAACCATTCCATAAAAATGAAATAATACAGTCATATAAAAGTCACTATGCTGTGTTTGACTGTCCCCTTTTTAAAATTAATAAAAATACCAAGGGGCTCACATGTTAAACCATTCATTTAAACACTCTTTAAAATATTCTCTCATTGCACTTTCAATTACCTCCATGGTGACTGGCTGTTCACTAGATGGTGATGATGGTAAAAATGGCGCACAAGGACCACAAGGCGTTGCTGGTGAACAAGGGCCAGCAGGTAGTAATGGCACTAATGGACAAAATGGTACGAGTGGGCAAAACGGCGTCGACGGTCAAAATGGTAAAGACGCCAACCGACTACTTGATATTCAGCTTGTTGGAAGAGCGGTACTTAATGCACAAAGCCCCGAAGGTGCAGCCGAAATAGTGGCCTATCAAGCCTCTAAAAAATGGATTTATGCCATTAATAGCTCAGGTGAGCAAGCCGTTGTTGATATCATTCCTGCAACAACTTTTGACAGCGCGGCGCTGGCTCGAAATAACGAAAACATTGCCACCAGCACCAACTTAAGTAGCACCTTCACCCTCAAATTGAATGATCACACCCCTGGAGATGCAAATAGCATTGCCATTGATAGTCACAATCAACTATTGGCTGTAGCCATGGCGTCAAAAACCACTGGCGAAGCAGGTCATATCGCGTTTTATAATATCGCGGGTAACACACCGATATTTATCAAAAATGTGCAAGTTGGCTCACTACCCGACATGGTAACCTTTAGCCACGACGGTACTAAAGTGGTGGTGGCTAACGAAGGCGAACCTGCTGGCGACTATAGCGTTGACCCTGAAGGTACAATTAGTGTAATTAACATCACTAACGCCGTGGTAGCCGATACAGCTACACACATCGACTTTAAAGCATTTAACAACAAGCAAGCAGAACTTGAAGCGCAAGGCATGGTGTTTGCCAATCCTACAGGCCGTACCATCAACGGAAAACTTATCGACACCACGGTTGCCATGGATCTTGAGCCTGAGTATGTGAGCATTTCCAAAGACAACCGCTATGCCTATGTCTCTATTCAAGAAAACAATGCCATTGCGGTAGTTGATTTAAGCGATAACAGCGTAAAACTGATGGGCCTTGGATTTAAGGATTGGTCAGCGCTGACCATGGATGCTTCTGACAAAGATGGCAAAATTAATTTTAGAAAATACCCGGGCTTGTATGGCATGTACCAACCCGACACCATCGCTAACTTTACTTGGAAAGGTGCTAACTTTATCGTCAGTGCCAACGAAGGTGATGGCCGTGAATACTTTTTTGATAGCAAAGATGAAGCTGAATGTACGGCAAAAGGTGGCTTAGATTACGACAAAGACGATGGTTGCCTTGCTTACGTTGACGAAAGCCGCGCTAAAAAACTCACCCTTGCAGATAACTTTGCGTATTTAAACAATGACAATGATGATATCGGCCGCTTAAAAGTGACCACAGTTAAGGGCGATATCGATAATGATGGTCAATACGAGCAGCTCTATACCTATGGTGCCCGCTCATTCACCATTTGGGATAGCAATGGCATGGTGGTATTTGACTCTGGCGACCAAATTGAACGTATTACCGCATCAATCCATGGTAGCGCATTTAACAACGATGAAGACACCAACGAAGGTGATACCCGCTCTGACGCCAAAGGCCCAGAACCTGAAGCGCTAGCATTGGGTAAAATAGGTGAACGCTTATTTGCATTTGTTGGCCTAGAGCGCATGGGTGGCGTAATGGTTTATGACATTACCAACCCATATGACGTGAAATTTGCTGACTACTTTTATAACCGTGGTACGGTTGAAGGCGCTGAGATCAGCGGCGATTTGGCACCTGAAGGTATGACCTTTGTTCCAGCAGAGCAAAGTGCAACAGGCAAGCCACTACTGATTATCGGTAATGAGATCTCAGGCTCAGTCGCCGTGTGGCAAATCGCGTTAAAAGACTAGGTGCAAAAGACTAGCAACAAGAGGCGCACAGTTAGTACACCTCTTGTTGCACAAAGTAAGCAAAGCCCCTTTAGCGAAGGTCATAGGCTAACTATATCTAGTACCGCTAATCGGCAGCTTAACCAACATAACCCCCGAAACGTAGATAAGCCACAGCGCCACCTAACTTTACTCAAATAAAGCCAACACCCATTGGACATGAAATGGGTACAAAGATAGACTAATCGTGCCACTTCAGGCAAAACAAAAAGGATCTTTTTATGAATAAATATTTATGTACTCTTATGTCTTCCATACTTGTACTTGGAACAACTCACTCTCAAGCTAGCTCTGGTAATGCTCCACTTGGACATCTCTCAGCAATAATGCAACAAGCCCATAATAATGGTTCGGTACGAGTTATCGTGAAGTTTGGGGAAGACACTAAAAATGGTTTAAGTTTTACAAGTGCATTTAGTAACCAGCTAAATATGATACAAAGTAACATAGGTATCAATGCGGTCAGATCTATTCCTTCTTTTAACGCAGCCGTGTATGAAGCAACCGCCGTGCAATTAGATGCACTAATAAACTCTGGCTATATTACCAAAATACAAGAAGATACGCCTGTACCACCAACACTTAATGAATCTATAGAACATATAGGTGCTAGTGTCGTTCATAATGCTCACTATACAGGTAGAGGTCAAGCAATCGCTATTTTAGATACAGGCGTAGAATCTTGGCACCCTTTTTATGCAAATCGCGTCGTAGAAGAAGCCTGTTTCTCATCCAACTATTCCGGTCATTCTGCAACAACTCTTTGTCCAAATGGTAGAACTCAACAATTTGGTCAAGGAGCTGCAGCTGATTGCTCAGCGACGGGTATTACTGGTTGCGATCATGGAACTCATGTAGCCGGTATTGCAGCAGGTAGTAACGCAGGTATGCAAGGTGTGGCACCCGAAGCAAACATTGTTGCTGTACAAGTATTTTCCCGTTTTGGCGCTAATTATAGCGCATGTGGCGGTAGAGAATGCGTTTTATCATACTCTTCGGATCAGTTGGCAGCACTTGAGTGGGTACTCAATAATGCTCAAACCAACAATATCGCCGCTATAAACATTAGTATAGGTGGTGGCCAGTATTCCAGTGCCTGTAACACAGACATTAGAGCTGACGCCGTAAATTCGCTCAGAGAAAAAGGGATCTTAACCGTTATTGCAGCAGGTAATGATGGCTATTCAGATAGTGTTAACGGACCTGGGTGCATACCAAGTGCAATAACTGTAGGAAGTACCAATGACAATAACGATACGATCAATGGATACTCAAACAGCTCTTCTTTAGTTGATATCTTTGCTCCTGGCAGGTCAATTTTGTCATCTGTAACTGGTGGTCGATACGCTGTTAAGTCGGGCACTTCGATGGCAACTCCGCATGTTGCAGGGGCTATTGCTGTGCTTAAGTCTATCCGTCCAACACTGACAGCCAACCAAATTGAAAATGCCTTAGAGCTTCAAGGGCGGAAAATCATTGATGGTAGAAATAACCTACAATTTCCGAGACTAGATTTATTTTCTTCTGCGGCAGCTATGGAAAGCTCCATTAAGCTGGCTAAGCCCTCTGGATTATCTACGCATATCAATAATCGTACATCTCTTACATTGAAGTGGGATCCTGTGCAAGGTGCTGAAGAATATTACATATCTTCACGCTATAACCAGCAAAACTGGTCCGGCTTTACCAAATCGGTTACTTCAAATTCTTACACACAACACAATCTCACTCCAGGCAACTATCAATATAGAGTTAGAGCCTGTCGGTTAAATAGATGCTCTGTTACATCTAATGAATCACAAATCACTTATATCACACCACCTACACCCAACACCCCAAATGCACCAACAGCAAAAGTTACAGGCAATAATATAACGGTAAACTGGAATGCCGTTAATAACGCTAACAACTACTTACTTGCAATCAAATATAATGACAACGATTGGACCGACTTTAAATATACAGCACAACAGCCATCTATTTCCTGGAGTGACCTACCTGCAGGTGCGAGAGCTTATAAAGTAAAAGCATGTTATGACCAAGTTTGTTCAAATGCATCTGCGAGCTCCAAACTTGTGATAATAGCGCCAGATGTGCCTTCAACACCTAGCGCACGTGTTTCTAACTCGTCTATCACGCTGCAATGGCCTGCTGTTTTCTTTGCTAATAACTATCAGATCGCTATCAAGTACAATAGCAACGATTGGACAACTTACCGCTTTACGAGTAATACCAACTCAATAACATGGCAAAACCTCCCTGCGGGCACTCGCTCTTACAAGGTGAAAGCATGTTACAATGATCACTGCTCTGCTGCATCTACGGTATCAAACTCAACATTCATTAGCTTAGCAACGCCTAGTACACCTGTCGCAACCCTAATAGGTAATACCATTACGGTTGATTGGTCAGATGTGACGGGAGCAGACTCATATGCAGTCTCTATTAAGTACAACTCGAATAACTGGACAGATTACAAGTATACCACTTCTAATTCTTCCATTTCTTGGTCTAACTTGAACTCAGGCACAAGACAATACCGTGTCAAAGCTTGTTTGGAAAGCGTATGTTATGGTGCATCTGCTAGCTCTAATAGCGTGACAAACTAACATGATATTTTGACTGAGTTAGATTGATAGTCTAACTCAGTAGCAACAACGCTTATCTAGCAAAAGTGCATCACACTAGTGAGTGCACTTTTTTAATGTGAGGTGAAATGTCAAATTAACCGTTGCCAAGCGGCTCACCTCAAACGTCGGGCGCCTTTGGTTTATCTAACAAAAGAGCCTAGATAATCGAAAACCTAGCCACTTTTTATCCCAAGCATTTGCGGCTTACCTGCAATTTACCGTACACTCGATAATTATTTTTCAACTCGCCGAGGCGTACGTGTCATCAACCAATAACAAACCATCTGGTTTTTTTAGCCAGCTTCTTTTTAACATTATTATTCCCGTTGTTATTTTAACGCGTTTCTCTGGTGAGGCGCATTTAGGGCCAACGTTGGGCGTAATTGTTGCCCTGTTATTTCCGCTTGGGTTTGGCCTGTGGGAGCGTAAAAAAACAGGTAAATTCAACTTTCTATCAGCACTTGGATTTGTATCTGTATTACTCACAGGTGGGATTAGCTTGCTTGAATTGGACGCCAAATACATTGCGATTAAAGAGGCTGCCATTCCGGGCTTAATCGGTGTTGCCGTGATTGTGAGCCAATACACCAAATATCCACTGCTTAAAACCATGCTATTTAACGAAAGCGTGATGGATATTAAAAAGATTGAACAGGCACTGGAGCAAAAAGGTAACCGCGAAAAGCTCCCCAAAATACAAGTGATCGCGTCTAATATTCTTGCAGGCTCGTTCTTTTTATCTTCTGTGCTTAACTATGTACTGGCGAAAATGATTGTTGTTAGCCCTGCGGGCACTGAGGCATATAACAACGAGCTAGGTCGCATGACCGCGTTAAGTTACCCAGTGATTGTACTGCCTACCATGGTGTTATTTTTTGCCGCGCTTTTTTACCTATTTTCGTCTTTGAAAAAACTGACGGGATTAAAGGTCGAAGAGATGTTGATAGAACAATAGAGCACATACTCAGCTGCTCAACGCACGCTTGAGCAGCTAACACTTTGCAACGCTTAAATTTAAACTCATAAACTACTTTCATCCAGCCTGAGTAAATCAAGCACCGCATCTGAGTGATGCTTTTTAGGTAGCGATATTGCGTAAAAGTGTTCATAAGCATTTGGCAGCACTTGATACTCTTCTAACAGCCCATTTTTTAGCTCATCTAATACCACCAACGGCGGTAACACCGCGCAAGCACCGCTGTCTCGGCTGAGCAATCGTAACATCGCCATATCGTCAGCTTCTGCGAGTATGGTCGCTTTATATTGATTAACTGCACAAATAGAATCAAAAGCCGAGCGTACCTCAGTATTGGTCGCGGGCAACACCCAGTTAATATTGTCATACCCTAATGGAAATGCAGTATCAGGCTTTTGCCCTGCAGGGCCTACAATAGAAATCGCTTGGCGACGCAATAGCTGATGCTGCCACGCTTGTTGATTATTATCATTACCAACCATGCGATTAGTGAGCACAAAATCAAATTCATGGTTAACTAACCCATCAAGCAAGTTGACTAAGCCCCTACTCGAGAGCTTAATTTGCACATTTTGTTTGGCAAGTAACGGCGCAATAAAGCCTTCAACAAAGTTACGTGATAAATGGGTCAAAACCCCTATCGAAATAGACTGCTTAGTCGTAACAACGCCAAATTTAAGCACCTGCTCAAGTTCATCGCCGGTGCTAAAAATATCTTGTGCATACTTTAATACCCGCTGACCTGCATCAGTTAGGCGCAAGGTGCGCCCTACTCTATCAAACAACTTTACGCCGTAACGCTGCTCTAACGCACGAATTTGTGTAGATAACGCTGATTGCGATAAATGCAGTTCTTTGGCCACTTGCGTTAAGTTTCCAACCACGGCAACACGCCAAAAATAGTACAAGTGATGATAATTGAGTCTGCTCATAACCGTTCTCTTATATAGAACGGTTAATTAAAATATATGTATTTTATTTTATCAAGTGTCTTCAAGCACAATGTATAAAATATAAATGGAGGTCACCATGCTTGAGTATGTTGTTTTTGCGTTATTGTTATTGGTTCCCTTAGCACCTGCCGTTATTGGGTTTTGGGCTGGCTGGACAGTTCGAAAAGAAGCACTGATTGCCCAGAAGGCGTTGTTTGGTTTGCAGCTTAGTATCGGCAGTTTTACAACTCTGGCGCTGCTTTATGCGGTTTTATCTCCCACGGTAACGCTAGAACAGGCACGGTTGACACCATTAACTTGGGTGATTGTCACTTTGGTGCTGGGCATAGGCTGGGTTGTAACTCGGTTTAGCCGTCAATACATGGTGGGAGAACCTCGCCTTGGCTATTACTACCGCTGGTTGCTATTTACGCTATCTGCGGTACTTATTACTGTATTGGCAAACAACTTACTGTTACTGCTGTTTGGTTGGATAATGATCAGCCTATCGCTGCATCGTTTACTGGTGTTTTACCCTACTCGCGCCCGCACACTGCTAGCTGCGCACAAAAAATTCATCATTGCCAGAGCCAGTGAGCTGAGCTTAGCAATCGCCTGTTGGCTTATTTATGAACAGGCAGGCACAGCAAATATTTCAGTTATCTTGGAAATGGTGAGCAGTGGCCAGCTGACCTCATCTAGCGACCTAACTTTGGCCGCCTGCTTTATCGCATTAACAGCCGTGCTCAAATGTGCGCAACTTCCAGTGCACGGTTGGCTAATTCAAGTGGTGGATGCACCTACACCTGTCAGTGCTCTGCTACATGCTGGCGTGATCAATTTAGGTGGCTTCTTGTTAATTTCGTTTGCGCCCATTATGCAACTCAGCTCATTGGCAAATAACCTGTTACTTGCTTTGGCAGGTATAAGCTTGCTATTAAGCGCACTGATCATGCAAACGCGCGTGAGTGTAAAAGTTAAACTTGCTTGGTCTACCAGCGCACAAATGGCCTTTATGTTGATTGAATGTGCGTTAGGTTTCTACGAGCTCGCGCTGCTACATTTAATCGCTCACTCACTGTACAAAGCGCATGCATTTTTGTTCGCCGGTAGCACAGTACAACAGTATCAAAATGTGCTACTGGCTAAGTCCTCTAGTCACTCACGCCTAAGACTCGTATTTAGCGTAGTCATATGCACCTTATTGATAGTCAGTGCTTCAACACTGGTACACAGTGCACTTTCATTGTGGCTTTTATTAGGGGTTGGTCTGAGCTTTCATTTATACGGCCAAGCACACTCTATTAAAAATCAACTGGCGGCGTTAATGAGCGCGATATTTATGATAGCTCTTATAGTAACGTGGAAGTCATTTGCTAGCAGCTGGTTCAACTTACCACACGCTGGCAGCGTCAATATCTGGGCCGATCTATATCTCATTAGTATCGTAATACTGCTGCTGATTTGTGCCAATCAACTACATAAAAAGCAATCTAGTGGCATAACGTCTCGTTTTCAAAATGCATTTTTTGCGGGCCTATACCTAGACGAATGGTTAACCCGACTTACGCAGCGAGTGTGGCCGACTAAATTGAGCTCTGCGCACCTTAACTACAACAACCGTAATTAATAAGGAGCTAGCCGTGAATATTGCTTTAGACCCAAAACAAGTGGCAGGTACACCTATGCTATTAGACACATTAAAACAGGTTAGCCAACAAATTGCGCCAAATTGGCCTTTAGATCAAATGATCGCCGTCAACCCGTATTGGCAAATGCGAGATAAGCCAATTGCCAACGTAGCAGCACATTTAAAAGCCGTTGCTAATATCGATATGCTATGGCCGTGCAAACGCTATGTTGAACAGTTTCATGGCGGGGAAATTTCAGATAGTGCACTTGCACAAGCAATCAAAGAACATCCAAAGTTCAACCACTTAAGCCCGAGTGAATTTGTCGTAACCTCAACCAATATGAGTGTTTCAGATACGCGGTGCCTATCATTTATCTCATATGTTGAGCAACAAAGTAGCGCCACGCAATTGAGTATTTCCAAAGAGCTAAACTCTCATATTAGCCAATTTTGTGCCTGGTATTTTCAACACTACGACAGCCACCCAACGGCGCAAACCTCAGAACACCTCTATGAGCAATATCAAAATTTTGTCGCACAAGATAAAGGTATTTCGCTGCTGCTGGATATAAAAGAGTTGCATCATAAGTATGCGGCTTTACCAAAGTCTGCCGCAGTGCTAATAGACAAATGTGAGCAAACACTCGCGCTCCCCCATGAATCATGGCCATATTATGGCAAAAACCTGTTGCTGCAACTCAATGGCTGGGCAAGCTGGATCGCCTATTTAAACTGGCAGGCCAATTTATATGGCAAACCCGCTGCTTGGCACTTAGATTTAATAGCCATAAAGCTGGGCTGGGAGTTAGTGTTACTCGAGCATTTGCGCCAGAGCAACAAAGCGCTTTTTTCACGCATTAATAAACAATGGCGATTTGAACTACAACACATCAAAGCGCGCGAGTCTGCAATTAATGAGCAACAAAGTTATCAATTTATCTGGTGGCGAGCAAAAGAGATTGAATACCAAAACGAACTGGCGGCTAAGCTGAGCAACGCTTCAAGCCCTAGTGCAATGTCTGATACACAATTACAGGCGGTGTTCTGTATTGATGTACGTTCAGAGGTATTACGCCGCCACTTAGAAGCACAAGACCAAGCAATTCAGACCCACGGCTTTGCGGGGTTCTTTGGCTTACCACTTGAGTTAAAACTCAAGGACAGCCCGCTGAATAGACCACAGCTTCCCGGCTTACTCGCGCCTGTTTTATCTGTATCGCCTGTTAACACTCCTCATTCATTACTGGCGTCAAGACATCAAGCTGGACATTGGGATCAAGTATATAAGCATCCTGCCAGCTCATTACCAATCGTTGAAACAGCTGGCTGGATGGCATTGGCAAAAATCATCAAGCGCACCTTCAAACCTAAACGATCAAATAAAGTGCTGTGCGCCGTAGGTCAAACCGATGAGTGGCAAATAGAACAAAATAGTGCGCCATTAACCACCGAGCAAAAAGCTGATTTAGCACAAAAAGTTTTGCACCTATTGGGCTTTAACAGTTACGCGCCACTCGTGCTGCTTGTGGGCCACGCCAGCCACAATGAAAACAATTTGCACGCGGCTAGCCTAGATTGCGGCGCCTGTGGCGGCCAAAGTGGTGAAGTTAACGTGCGAGTATTGTGCTCACTGCTCAACGATAGCGCGGTACGCACTGAGCTTGCAGCGAGAGCGGTTGAACTACCAGAAACCACGCGTTTTGTGCCAGCCGTGCACAATACCACAACAGATGAAGTGAGTATTCTATCGCACGTTAGCCAGCAGGTAAGTCAGTGGTTCGAGCACGCCACGACAGCAACGCAAAAGGAGCGAGCAATACGACTTAATCAAGCCACTGCACAACAGTTAGACTCTCTGCCAAAAGCGTTAAATCGTCGTCAGCTTGATTGGTCAGAAACCCGCCCAGAGTGGGGGTTAGCTAACAATGCCGCATTTATCATCGGGCCTCGTGATTTAACTCGCTGTGTTGATTTTAATGGTCGAACCTTTTTACATACCTATGATGAGACGCTAGACCCAGACGGCAGCACCCTAGAGCTGCTGCTCACGGCCCCCATGCTCGTAACAAACTGGATCAATATGCAATATAACGCTTCGGTGAGTGCACCTGATAAGCTTGGTAGCGGTAACAAGGTTCTACACAACGCGGTAGGTGGTCATATAGGTGTGTTTGAAGGTCAAGGGGGCGATCTCAGAATAGGCTTGCCGCTTCAGTCGGTACACAATGGACAAAAGTGGATGCACGAACCTATGCGCCTAACCGTAGTAGTACGTGCCTCTAAATCGTTGATTGAGCGCATCATCTCTAAACACCCTGATGTGCAGCAGCTGATTAACAACCAGTGGCTATACCTATGGCAATGGTCTGATGACGGGTTACGACAATATCATCAAAAAACTTGGTCTCGCATATAAAATACAGTGAGCCAACGGCTTAAGTCGTTGGCCTCACCTCTCAATTGCGCTGTTTACCAAACATCAATCACATCTGGTTTAGTTACCCACTAATCGATAAAAAATGCCATTATTGCGGCCACTTTGTCAAACAGCCAAATGAGCATAAATATTCAACACCACCTCACTACCCGCTTTGCTATCCGTCGTTTTTTAAGTCATAAAAAGCCACGATACTGAAAACACCACTTAATGAAAATAGAGAAATAATCTCTAGGTTTCCTGGATCTCTCTTTGCATCACGGCAAGGAGCTTATGACTGGGTACAGCAAAACTCCCCATAATTGCTTCTGGCACCATAATCTGCGCCAACTTCCAGCCCGCTTGACCGTGCTTATTAAGCTCAGTACTGAGTTCTAGTACCAGCGGGTTATTGAGATCTAATGCAATGTTTCTATCCAATGCAATCTCGAGTACTTTAAATTCATACTGACTTGATGATGTATTGATATATAGTTCGCTAACATTTACGCCAAGTGCCTCTGCAATAGCAATTTTTGACTTATTTGATGCAACACCTTCCCTTTCAACCCTCTGTATTGTTCTTAAATTCAACCCTGACATTGATGCCAGTTTACTCTGCGACCAATACCTAGACTTTCTCAGTTCAACAACTCGCTTTGCACTTATTTTCATACGTTAAAGTCACTCACTTCTCTATGCTTGTAGCTAAATCTATACACTTTTTTAGCTCCATAAATACGACACTATTACGACAAGATTGTTAACAACAAGCAAATCAACAATAGTGAAATAAAAACCCCAAATAAAACCATTAAAAGCAAAAAACATCCAATATAAGAACAAAATAAAACAACATAAACCACAAATAACAAGATATACAAATAAAAGCACTACCAATAAAATCACCAGTACATTTACACACAAATCAAGTTAGCAAACACCCACTTTACGTAACAACTCTTTCCACTAAACCACCTTAACATCAACCCATGGTGAAATTAATGTAAACAAAAAGGCACACCAAAAAATATTGTATTCATTATCCACCAATATTCCCATATGGGAAACTGTAATACAGTAGCCCCTCCGACAACAACAAAAAAGGTAAAAACGTGCTAAAACACAACAAAATATGCATAAGTATGCTTGGTGTATTCGCAACATGTGCAGCGAATTATGTACACGCTACTGAATCAGATAAAGATATGGATAACGTCGAGCGTATTGCCGTGACCGGTAGCCGACTGCTAAGTATTGAAGCGGCATCGCCCTCTCCAGTCACTGTTATTGGCGAAGATTTAATTCAGGCAAGTGGCGCAACCGATATCGCGGAACTACTAAACAAACTCCCCTCTATGGCCCCTGGATTAAGTTCAAGCACCAGCAACTACAATGGCAACGCGGGGATGAGCACACAAGATTTGCGAGGACAAGGCGCGAAACGTACGTTAACTTTGGTCAATGGTCGCAGACATGTTGGCTCGATCCCGGGTGAAAGTACGGTAGATATAAGTTCAATCCCAACCGGACTTATAAAGCGCATTGAAATTTTAACCGGTGGTGCATCATCGGTATATGGTGCCGACGCGGTTGCAGGTGTCATCAACATCATCACTAAAACAGACTATGTTGGCTCAAAGCTAAACGTTTCTGCGGGAATATCATCACGATCTGATGGTGAGAAGCACGGTTTTAATTTTCTTCATGGGTTAAACTTCAACGATGATAAGGGTAACGCAACGTTTTATTTCTCGTACGATAAAGAAGAAGAAATCAATGCCAAGGACCGCCCTTACACAAATTCAAACTGGAGCTATTTGCCAAACCCTGAACACCTAGCACTCAAGGAAAAACTGTTTGCTGAAGGGAAAACGTCACAAGAAGTTACCGACATAACCGACAATGACAATATCCCAAATAATTTATCGGCTAGGCGCTACTCAATCACTGCAAGCCCCACTACCGTGGTATTTATCGGTGGTATTGCCTACACATTCAATGCCGATGGTTCAATGCGACCAGTCAAGCTAGGTAACAGCGGTGAACTTTATCGTCCTGAAAACGGCTTAACGGGAATACAAACCGATGAAGGTGGTGAGCAATTAGGCGCTTATGAATTTCAACGTTTACGTGTCCCCGTTGAAAAAGCCATGTTCAACAATACAATCAATTACGAGTTTGATTCTGGCTACCACTTTTCTCTAGATAGCAAGTATGTAAAAACAGAGTCGGAATCTCGCGTATTTCCAAATTCGCTGTATGGTAGCGTGCCGCTAAGTAGAGACAATGCGTTCATTCGCTCTGATCTCGGTGCCAAAATGGATGAGTATGAAATGACATACTTACCTATTGCCCGTCACTTTACTGAAATGGGCCAACAAGGCACTGACTACGAGCGAGATGTGTTGCAAATTGTTGCTTCATTGCAAGGGACATTTGCCAATAACTGGCAGTGGGAGTTTTATGCCCAATACGGTAAAGCTAGCTCTGATAACACGACAGTAAATAGCTACTACGAAGACCGTTGGCGTGCAAGTTTAGACTCTGTTCGAGATGAAAATGGCAATGCAGTATGTCGAGCTACTATTGATGCCAGTGCAGCGCCTATTGCTGGCAGAGATTATAGCAACTGTATCCCCCATGATGTCTTTACGCCGATGTCTGATGAGCTACTCAACTACGTCAAGCTAGAACACACCTCAACCGAGTCACAAACTCAAAAAGTGGCCCACTTTCATGCCAGTGGCGATTTGTTTGAAACTTGGGCTGGCCCAATTGCGCTTTCTGTCGGTGCAGAATACCGAAAAGAAAGCAGTGAAACATCCCCATCACAGGCGCTCAGAGATGGGATCAGTGCTTCATACGCCGTAGAGCAACCAGTTGTTGGTGAATACGATGTAAAAGACGTTTTTTTAGAAACCAACATTCCACTTCTAAGCGATGTATTCTTAGCATCAAAGCTCAACCTAAACCTCTCGGTACGCTCTGCGCACTATAGCGAAGCGGGTCAAAATACCAGTTGGAATGTAGGTACTGTATGGCAACCTATCGATGATGTAACACTGCGTATATCACGCTCTCGTTCAGCCCGTGCGCCCAACATCAATGAGCAATTTACTACTGAAGGCGAAGGCTTTGAGTGGCTGTACCAACCATGCAGCCAAAACCGTATAAAGTCTGCTAGCGCTCAAGTGGTTGAAAACTGTAAAAAATTGGGTGTGAATGTGTTTACCAATGAAATTGGTGAGACAACCAGTGACATTCGCTGGTACCAACCAGGTACAATCGTTAGTTCTGGCAACCAAGACCTTGATGTGGAAACAGCCAATACACTTACTGCAGGTCTCGTTTTCACCCCCACTGCAATAGACAACTTAGAGCTGACATTTGACTATTGGGATATAAAGCTATCAGGTTTAATAGATAACTTTAACGTTGCTACCGTTGTTGATTCTTGTGTTGAGCAAAGTTCTTTAGATAACCAGTTTTGTGCACTATTAACACGCCAGCCCGATGGCATTATTACTCATGTTAATTTAAAAACACTCAACCTAAACCAAAGACGCACAAGCGGCTTGGATATCATTGCTAACTATAAGTTTGATATGTTGGGTGGCACATTCGCCATCAATACAATTGTGCAAAGACTGATCCGTCGCGATATTCAAACAGACCCTACCCTTGAGCTTGAACCGACCGTAGGTCTGTTCGCACACCCAGAGTGGAAAGCAACGGTTAATTTAAGTTACGAAAACGAGCAATTTAGGGTTGGTACAGCAACTCGGTATGTGGGTGAACAGCGATATAGAGAAAACTATACCGCCTCTTATGTAAACCCGCATGAAACGCCGAGTATGTTTTATACAGACTTAACGGCCTCGTATAATATCAGTGAAACAATGCGCTTAAACGTTGGTGCAAATAATGTTTTTGATAAAAAGACACCACAAATGCCCAATGCTTATAGCGGCGGTGCAAACTATTATTTAGGTACTGATGGCGGTTTGTTTGACACCCTTGGTCGAACTTACTTTGCCAGCTTTAACTGGGAATTTTAAGTAGCACAATGTCACTTCCATGGCACTGACACCTTTGTTCAGTGCCTTTTTAACCCATTAAAATTTATCTCTTATCATTGATGCACTTCAAATGTAAATAGTACGGCAAGCCAAACGAAACACCAACACAGCATGTGCCTAATATTGCCAATTGGTAACCCGAAACTTGGTGTTTTTTTGAGTCAACAACAATAAAAACAATCAGTGCTAGTGCCGCTATAATCACATCTAGCCATGCAAACAAGCTAATTGGATTTGCAATCACACTTTGATAAAAAAGTTCAATAGCAACACCGTTATCAACTAGCCAAGGTATAAAGACAGCTAAAGGAATAAAAGCTCCCAACAATGAGCATGTTAAGTAGAAATGCTTCATATGCGCTCCTTCGCATCGCGGTTATTTTTTTAGTGACGCTAAGTCATCAATCAGCTCATCTAGCTCTTCAAGCAAGTGTGCTTTTTGTTTCTCAGACAAGCTTTGATAAATATCTGTAAGAAATTGGTATTCTAACTGCTTATTGTGAGTAATACGTTTTTTTAGTTCTTGCGATCGAAACTGTTCTGGATTACTGAGTAAACTCTGTAAATCGCTGACAAATTCTTCATCTCGATTAGAGTTCTCAAACAGGGTCTTTAATTGGGACTGGTAACTAACGCGATAGTCATACCATAAGTCAGCGGTACTGAGCTGTTGCGTATAAAGCTGCTCAACTAACATTTTCTGCTGTTCATTTAAGTTACCCAACCAACGCTCTAGATTGTTGATACGGTTTTTAAGCCATCGTTTTTTGCGTTTTTGTACTGAGCGCTGCTGGCGCTTCTCTATTGATTCAGATTCAGACTCGGCTAACGCGTTAAATAGCTCTTCGATTTGCGATTTGCTGAGCAAAGGCGCCAGTCGTGCCAAGTCTGGCACTATTTTATCTCTAAACCGATACCAATGTGCCAACATCTGCTCTTGGTGATATGACACCCGCTCTGGCGAGATTGTACCAGCCGATACATCTTCTTTTATGTGATTGAGCTGAGCTATATACGCGTCTATCTCTTGGCTTTTGTGCCAATCCAACCACGTTTGCAGGTGCTTGTCAAAATGCGCCTCTTGCTCGTCTGTGAGTGATATATAATCATCCACATACCAATAGGTCAGCCAATCTAAATTCTTATATACAAATTTTGTTGAGCAACCGGCCATAAATAATAGCGCGATCAGTATAAGTATTTTTCTCATAATTATATTACCAGATCACTGATTCATTTGAGTCTATACTCCTTGTTTTTAAAAATGGATTAAAAAAGTGTCTGTAAATGTTTCAAAATACCAAACAGTGCGCTTCTATTTGCAGTCACTGCGATTATTGCTTTGTTTGTAGCTTTTTATTGAGTTCGTCCATTGCTGGCATCTGCTCATATTGCTGTGCATCACCAGATATACAATCCCAACTCGCCTTTGAGTCAACATATAAGTGCGCTGATACCTTGGCGTCACATGCACCTTCAAGTAAGCCAGCAGGTATCCAATATTGCCGTCCATTTTCCATAAAATGCGGCACAGTACTGCCACATGTACTACAAAAATCCGACCGGTAGCCCGATGGTAATTTAAAAGACTTTATAAACGTTTGCCCTTTTACCCAGCTAAATTGTTCGGCATTTAAAAAAGTGGCTGTATCTGATGCAGACCCCGACAGCTTTCTGCATAACGAGCAATGACATTGATAAAAATTTGGTAACTCACCCGTTATTGAAAATTCAACTGCGCCACATAAACATACCCCTCGCATACCTACCCCTTGTTAAATAAACACCCTTTTTAATGCATTGTAAGCAAACCAGAGATTAAATAGCATTCAATGCAACCATTGCTTGTTGCGCTTTGTCACGCTGTACAAAAATATGGTCGTGATAGTACCCAGCAAGTACATTCGCACTAATATCATGCTCTGCCAGCTTGCTAGCAAACGCCGCCGTTAAACCGACCGCCTCTAGACTTGAGTGCACATTAAGCGTAATACACTGAAAAACGCACTCATAATGATGTCCAAACTCGTCAGCCTTTAGTTTAGGAATAACCAAAGTCATGCCTTCGTGTTCTAAAAACATCGCTTTGGGACTCAGCTGTGCTGCATCGCCATATTGCCCACCCGCTATGGTTACAAACACAAACTCAGTGTCTAGCAGCTCCGGTTGCATAGCGCTTAATAACACCTCTAAATTCATTTCACCCGCCATACCTTCTCCATCATTATTTTAACTGGTACTTTTTAAACCAACTATACCCATAAGAATTATCCCTAAAAAGACCCATTGCGTTATATTAAGCAAAGCGTCTCTTGGACAGTCAACGAATCAAATAAAATCATTAAACTTGCCAGCATAGATCAAAGTTTTGTAGGGCGTATTATTCGCAATTTCATCATCCGCAAATAAGGCCCTGCGAATGTGGTTGGCTGGCGAAAGCTATTAACTCAAAACCGTTAACAAAGTACCTATTTTATTTATCTTTTAAATCCCATAACACTTGCGTATCCACCCAATAAATATTGCTTTCAGGCTCGATCCCCTTCATTTTTTCTGTTGGCCCTCGGTTAAAAAACAAATAGTTGCCATCGGGGGAAACATAAGCCCCCGTTTCTATTTTGTCGGTATTAACTTTTTCGCCCATGTTAATAGCCGGCCCCCAAGCTCCATCTTGTTGACGAAAGCTGATATATAAGTCTTTATCACCATAACCCTCTTCTTTTTCACTGTCCCAAATTAAATAGGAACCATCTTGGGCAATAAAAGGGTGCGCAGTCCACATACCTGAATTGATATGTGGCGCAAGTAACTGAGGTTTTTCGCGCAGGCCATTGTTCAAAGTAGAAATTCGCAGCACATCATTGTTTTTATAATCATCAAATACATAAGTGCCGCTTTTGGATGAAGAAAAACGCATAATTCCCCAATCACTTCGAGCAAATGTTGCGCCTAAGCTTTTTACTTCAGACCACCCCTCGTCCGTGCGGGTCATATATTTATTACCTAAATGCATGGTTTGCCCATCAGGCGATAATATCGGCCTGCCCACTCTTGGGCCAATGGTAGACTCAGTCCAACCACCGTCCTCTACTTTAAACTGCATCAACCACCACTTGCCCGTATCTACATTTCGTCTTGAAATATAAGCTTCTTTTAAGTCCGAGGTAAAAGAGATACTGTGGTCTCGGTGCTTTGTAGACACTATACCCGGCGCAAAAACGAGTGGTGTTAACTTTGGCGGCTGCTGACAAAAATATGGTTTATCGCATGCCTGCGATGTTATCATGCTAACACTCACCCCAGACACGAACACCGCCCCTAATATAAATACTCGACCTATCATAGACTTCAAAATTTTTCCTTAACTATCAATAATTAAAGACAGAGCTCATGCGACAATCACTAGCTTGCCGGCTTCAATTGCTCAATAATGTCAGCGCTGACCCAAAATATATCTACATCTCCATATCCACCTTGAGACATTTGACGGTTAAAGAATAAATACTTGCCATCTGGCGTCACACTCGCAAGCGCCTCCCAAGCGTTGGTGTTTATTTTTTCGCCTAAGTTAATTGGCGCTCCCCAAGTCCCCTCTTTTTGCTTGTAGCTGATGTATAAGTCAGAATCACCAAAGCCATTTTCTCGCTTACTATCAAAAATCAAATAAGATTCATCAGGTGCAATAAATGGGTGAAAGCTCCTACCTGTGTTGATCAGTTTATTGAGTAATTGTGGCGCTTGATACTGGCCATCCACTAATCGAGCGAAACGGATATCGCCCGTCAAATCTTGTTTAAATTCATCAAAGAACACTGTGCCATTGGCAGATGCCGATAAACGCATAATGGGCCAACTCTCCAGTGCGCCACCCAATGGCTGTAATTCAGACCAACCGCTGTCTGTGCGCTTTCGAAAACGTTTACCCAGATACATGATGTCACCGCTAGGTGAAAATAATGGTGTACCATTGCGCGCTGAAAAAACCCTTTCGTGCCAATACCCATTTATATTTTTAAACTCAACGATTTCTTGCTTTTGGCTTTGCTTATTTCTGCGAATGTAATAAAAGTTGAGAAGGTCTGGCGTAAACACACCACTGACCTCCCACCCTTGTGTAGATACAATTTCTGGGGCAAATGCGATAGGGGTAGCACCTGGTGGCATTTGCCCTAGATAGGGCCCAGTGAGTTTCTGATCGGGCGCTTCTTGACTGACCCCACACCCACTTACAATTAACAAACACAAAAGGACTAAACGACTGGCACCATTCATTTAAATTTATCCTTACTTTTCAATAATTAAAATTATCCACTTGAGGTGGAGAACCACTGAGCTTCATGATAAGAAAAGTAACAATAAAATGCCTGATGTCTTGATGATTTCTGGCTGATTTTAGCTAGCAATGCTTGCAAAGCTCATCACAAACGGGTTTCACTTCGCAACTTGATTAACTGCGCCAAATAACTATTTTTTGCGCAAATAAAATCCGTAAGTTCAGCTGCGTAGTTTTGCTTTACCGCCGCCATAACAGAATGCCGTGCCAATAACTGAGCACGCCACTGATTGATGTTGGGTAATCTGTCAAAGAGATGTGATTCAGTCAGCGTCTCAAATACGTCAAAATAACGAAATATAGGCGCATATACGGCATCAACCATACCAAAGCACTCCCCCGCGAAATATGGCCCAACAATCAGTGTTTCAAGACGTTCAAAACCATCTCGAAGCGCTCCTGATAGCTGATTAAATTCGGCTTCACTAGCCGCATTGTAATAGTTTGCCACCAAATTGAGCATACTTGACCCATACTCTATCCATTGGCGATGCCGTGCCTTATCGATAGCATGCTCTGGCAATAAATTTCCCGGTGTTACTTCATCTAAATACTCACAGATAACAGCGGATTCAAATAACACATCGTCATCATTTACCTTCAGCAAAGGCACTTTTCCCAATGGGGATAAGCGTTTAAACCACATTGGTTTATTACTCAAGTCTATATCTGTACGCGTATAGGCAACGTTTTTTTCTAACAATGTGATCACCGAGCGCTGCACGTATGGACAAAGCGTATGTGCCACCAATTCAAATTTCATATTAACCATATCACTTCCTAATTAGCTAAGATAAGCAAGTCAAATAAATGAGGCTCTAAAAGTACCTAAAACAACCTCAAACCATTTATGATAGCGCCAGTATGCACTTTGCTAATTTGCATTATTAGTGGCAATATTTGCAAAAACAATTTGCAAATTTGCATAACCTTATGGATTGGAATTCTTTAAAAGTGCTGTCATTGGTGGCACGGCATGGCTCAATTTCAAGCGCAGCCAAAGCCTTGAACATTAACTACTCAACCGCTTTTCGAAGAATCGAAGCGTTAGAAAAATCCGTTGGCGGGCAACTATTTCAACGTGCCGCTAAAGGCTATGTGCCCACCCCTTTAGCAGAAGAAATGCTCACCTTTGCTAAGCAAATGCTACAAAGTGCAGAAAACATTGAGCGCCATATTGTTGGTAAAGAGTTTCAGCCCAAAGGTGTGGTGAAAATTACAGCCCCCTATAATATTGCTAATCGTTGTTTGCCTACTGTGATTGAGCGTATAAACAGCGCCTACCCGGAGATAACGTTTGAAATTCTTGCCAGCAATGAATCATTGAATCTAAACTCGAGAGTGGCAGATATTGCAATTAGGGCAACCGACTCCCCTCCTGAACACCTTATTGGCAAAAAGGTGTCTGCCATCCCTTGGGGCATGTTTGTGTCTGATTGCTTTTTTGAGAAATACTCGGCGCAACCAAGCCTTGAAACACTTGGTCAATATCCACTCATAGGTGGCACAGGTGCCATGCTAAACCTTGCCGCTTTTTCGTGGCTGGAGAAACACCACAGTGAAGCAATCACTATTCGCTGCGATGAACTAACAAGCATGTCTTATTTTGCACAACAAGGGCTGGGCATCGCATTTTTACCAATTGATCAAAGTAGATCCCAAATTCAACAACTTGACCTTTTTAAACCTGCAAAGGTCAGTGATATTTGGCTTTTAATGCATCCAGATTTAAGAAATACAAAACGTGTTCGTATCGTGTTTGATTACCTTGCTGAGTTTTTTCAAAGCTCTGAATTTTTGAGCTAAACCAAAAGACAATAACCAGCATGTGAGTACGTATTTAGTGGTTATGTACTCAGATACTGTTATGCCGATTTGGTATTTATCTCTAAATTTGCTTGTCGATAAGCCGATGGCGTCAACCCAACTGCATTTTTAAACGCCGTGTTAAATGTAGAGCGAGAGTTAAAACCTGATTCAAACGACACGTCTACAATTGAGTGGTCAGTGGAGGCTAATAAACGCTTGGCCTCTTCGACTCGATACTCATTAATTAATTGAAAAAAATTACAGTGCAAATGCTGAGATAACGTTTCCGATATGTGGTTTTCTGACACATTTATAGCACTAGATAAGCGACTAAGAGACAGCTCGTTGTCTTTAAATAAGTGCTCCTGTTCCATTGCATGACGCAATTTATCAGCAATACGCGTCATGCGTTGAGGGTCCAAAATTGCTATTCGAGGTGTAGCAGGCTCAGGTTCTTGCGTTTTGTGTTGCTCATCTAACCTTGGCTGGTTTAATGATAAGTGGGCAAAAGCCACTAGCAACACGAGCTCTAGTATTGGGATCATAACCCCAGAGCCTATCCACTTGACGCCTATAAAGCCCAGAAAATACTCAATCGAGTAAAGAGACCAAACGGCTCCCCACAGAATGAGTATGATACGTAACCAATCTAATGACTGCCTTTGAATATCAGAAAACCGCTGCATGAGCTGGGCTCTGTGTTTTACTTGCAGCATATATGCCGCTCTAAAATATGTTAACGTTGTGCCTAAAAACACCAAGGTTGTACTTAAGCAAGTTAACAGTGCAAATTGGTAAAGCGCTGGGTCACGTGTAGCGGGGTTTGCCAACGCAAGCTTTTGCTCAGCGCTGACCAGCAGTGCAAACGGCATAAAGCTGAGCATCACCAAAGCCGGCCCCACACAGGCTAAAATAATCGACTTGATGCTGTTTTTATTTGCCCGCAGTAGCAAAGAGCGGGTATAAAAGTAAAAGGCAGGGCCAATAAAAGTTGTCAGTGGTAATTGTAGTCCTACTAAATTAGGCACATAACGATAACCACCTGACACTAAAACCAAGTCGCCAAGGGCATGTATCGAAAACAAAACCAATACCGCCGTTAAAAAACTGCGATACTTTTGCAAGCTACCATAACCAAAACTTGACTGAGCAATTGCTAACCCGGCAACGCCTAACTTGGCAGAAAAGACAATGGTTGGAAAAATAGCAACACTCATAATGACTCTTTGTTATTGTTTCTAAATAAAATTTTTATTACCCCTAGCATAGCAGGAGTACCTCAACTGGCTTATTAGGCACTAAGTTACCTAATATGTAAAAATGAATCGACTATTTCAAAGGTAAAATCTTGAAATGCAGATTCGCAGCGCGAATTTACCCCACAATTTACAAACGCGGTAATGCTCACATCTCCCTCTAGGATATAAATATTTTGGGTGTAATAACCAAATTCAGTGCCGCCATGATGATAAAACTTATTACCCGCTATTTCTTCAACCCACACACCTAGACCATAGCGAAATTTAGACCCTCGATAAAAGCGCGGACCAGATGACGCAACCAAATGCTGTTCACCTATCATCTGATTTCGAACATTCTCACTTACCACCTCATTACTGCGCACAATTGCCCTGAGTAATTTGGCCATATCGATAACATTGGATGCCAAAGGCGCATCAGATGTGGCCGTTGTACCAATGATTTTTTTCATATCTACCCAGACATTCATTGGGGTCGGAAAGTCTGGGTCTTCATCATTGATAAAAAAGCCAGAGGCAAGTTCTGGTTGATGTGTTTCTACCCCTTTTGAATAGCTTGATGTCATACCCAGCGGGCGTAAAATTTGGTTTCTAATCGCGCTTGCCGGATGAGCCTTTAACACGCCTTCTAGTATCACCCCTACCAGAGCATACCCGGTATTCGAATATGAAAAACGCTCTGCAGGAGCAAATTCTGCCTTTTGGTTTAGCGCAAAACTTAAGGGAAACTCATCGGTGGTCACTTCCTTTTGCTTAGCATACTGGGCTTTAAAAAATGCATAGTCTCCAACGTCGTTATATTCAATTATGCCACTCGTATGGTTAAGCAATTGCCGTAATGTCATTGCCTCTGAATACTGAATTTGAGCTAATAGCTTTTTGTCTAAATAACGACTAATGGGCGCATCCAGTTCTAATACATCTTGCTGATTGAGCATAGCCACCAATAGCGCTGTGAGTTTTTTACCTGCACTTCCATTGGGGATCACAATATTAGTTGCCATTGGCTGCTTCTTTGCTAAGTCTTGAAACCCTGCACTGCCTATAAAGCGCCCTTGCTCTGACTCAACATAAAGCACAGCTCCGGGTATATACTCTGAAACCAACTTATCTAACATGGATTGATATACAGTGTGATAGTTTTGCTGGGTATTTGCTTGAACATGAGCAGCCAGTTGCCATGACATAAACAAACCTAACAACGTAATAGTGGTTATTCCCTTTCTCAACGATGGTTCCTTCAAATAGCTTTAATCGAGATAATATCGTTAAACAATGCCTTGCCTGTACCCAACCTTAGCTGAACAGGTGGAGCAACTTACACACTTTAAAGCGCACCTCAGTGTCATTGCTAAACCATGCGCACCTTAAATTGCTTAAAAAACAAGCACCACACACCTTGCAGCTATACTAAAAGTGCATGCTGCAAGGTGTTTATAGCCTTTCAAACTTTACTATGGCATAAGCTTAATTTGCTCTACCGTATTTTCATCAATTAAGTGACTTGAATAAAACAAAGGAATGCTCTCATCTGCCGCCCATTGCGTTGCTAGGTTTTGATAAAAAGGACTATTAGGATCGCCCGATTGCCCAGGCGCATTCATTACTCTTGAGTTATCCCACTGACCTACATCAATCACCATACGCCAAGTAGTACCTGCAACGGTTGAAAAGTCTTTCGTTAAGTTATACGCATGCCAATTAGCGTTAACCGTATCCATTGAGCCGCCTCTTTGCAGGTCTTGCCAAGGGTTAAAGTAACTATGATATGCCTCAGGTAACAATGGTGTGAGTGGATGCACTAATCTAGCCGTATGGTTTTGCCCCCAAGGGGTGGTTAAGTTTGCTGAATCTGACGCACACGCCAATAGTGTATTGGTGATCAAACCTGCCATCTGCTCCTGAGTGGCTGTATCGTCACTGATAAAGGCCGCTGAAACCATATCAAGCACCACCCCTTGGTCACCAAAACTAGACAAGTCAGCTAGATAAGGAAACGCCTCGTTTGGCGCAAGCGTACTAACAATGGTTGGGCGTAAATAGCGATGCCACCATTTACTAAAGAAGTTTGCCTGTGTTGATGAGCTTGTCATATGCTTATCCCACAACTGCAAGTTTATAAGTAATTGTTGTGCAACCGGGTTAGTCATTTTGGCAAGAGGAATAGCATCAACTAATTCTTTAGCAGGCAGTGACAAGGTATCTGCCTGCAGCGCTAAGCTCTTAGCAATACTGTGATCATTACTGCCCTCTAGTACCTGTGCAATACGACGATAACGATAATCCCCTGCCCACTCATAACCTATATGAAACGGCATGCTGCTTGAAAAGTTCATTTCGTTTGCTGACGCAACCCAGCCTTTTGATGGGTTATACTGATAGGGCAAAAAGTCGATAGGCAGTCGCCAAAACCATTCATATTGGCCATCCCCAGGCACTGGCAATAAGCCATCCCAATTATCGCGATACGGCACATAGCCTGCTGTTTTGAGCGCAATGTTCCCGCGAGTATCAGCATACACATGGTTTTCTGATGGGTTTTTAAAGGCCGAAAGCGCAAAACGATACTCCCACCAGCTTTGTGCCTTTTGATACTCTAAACTGGCTAGATAAGGCACCATACCTGGCTCTAACCAAGCGGCCCGAACCGCATACAATGTGTTGTTGATTTGGTCACGATAAATAACCGGCCCATGTACCGTAAACTCTAACGTTACAACTTCATCAGCTTGCCCTTTTACCGGAATAGACTCTGTTATTGTGTCTACTGGTTGCCAGTAATGATGATACTTGTAGGAGTGACTATCACTTGGATTGATATCGTAGAAATACAAGTCCTCTTGGTCGGCAGAAAATACCGTGAAACCAAATGCTATGTGGCCGTTATGACCTAAAGAAACACCAGGAATATATGGCTCGCCTGCACCAATCACGTTCATCGTATCGGACTTTAAATGTACCGCATAGCGCCCTGATGGCACGGTATTTACACGATGTGGATCCGATGCCAATATCGGACGACCCGTGGCGGTTTTAGAGGGCGCGATTGCCCAGTTATTACTGCCTAATTGTCGCTGTGCGCTTGCGGCCAACGCTTCATTTTCAATTTGCTGCAGTAAGCCTTTGCCTTCTTGGAAATTAGCCAACGTTTTTGATGCAGCTTCAATTTGCTCATCAGAAAACCGCACTCCCGACGTTGCCAACGTATATAACTTAAGCACATCATTCGGTAAGGTATCGTAGTTTGCCCCCTTGGGTACACTGGTGGTGTGCTGTGGTTCAAGCTTAACGCGCAGTGCATCTAGCTCTAAGCTGAAGTCTCGAATAATCTTAGCCCGCGTTACTTCACTATTGATGTTGCGACTTAATCCGTGACTGCGAATTTTTAAAATGTCGTCCGCATGCCATTTAAGTGGCTGATAACCGAGCAATGCAAATTCACTGGGCAGAGGCACCTGTCCTGCCTCTATCATATCGATATAATGGTTTATGCCGGCAACAAAATGCGCGAGTGCCGATGCTGCATGATAACCATACTGCCAGCGCTCGTGATCCAGATCACCACGAAATAAAAACAATCGGCTTGCTTTATCTTGTTCGATAAAGGCTGGTCCAAACGCCTGCGACAAAAGGCCTAATCCCTTTCTTCGCCACAAGTCTATTTGCCACAAGCGCTCTCTGGCTATGTTAAACCCTTGCGCAAAATACACATCTTCTTCACTACTTGCACTGATATGAGCGATGCCATATTTATCAATTTGAATAGTTGCGGGCTTACTCAGTTGTGGTGCTGTTAACTCCGTTGTTTTAACTGAAGACTCATTAGCTTTGAGTAAAAATGGTACTAAGCCAAGTAACATCGATGCTGCAACTTTGGCAAAGCGACTTCGGGAAATCCGTCGTTCCCGCTCAAAAGTATGTTGTTTCACTGTGTGTTTCTCCTTAACGTAAACTTTTGTGATAAAAACCGGAAATTAGAACTGGTCGTTAAAACTGTTCGTTAAAACTGTTCGTTAAAACTGATCGTTAAAACTGCTCATTTCTTGTACCAATTCAGGTTACATCTTATGTGTGAAATTAAAATTTTCATACCGCTGATTTTTATTTAACCAACACCTTGTAAAAAAATGGGTACAGCCATATGAAAAAACATCAAACTTCAACTTGCATATAGGTATCCGCTGGCCATTTAATGACAGATATGCGTGTGACAAAAAGAGCCAGACACAGTGCAAATCTCAACATTATTCATACACGCCGTGAGACATGTCCATTGATTGAATTAAATGTGGTTTAGTTGTATTTTATAAATCTAACAATATGAAAAATAATACTAAATGGAGCTTATGTGTCACCACTTGTCCACTATGAATACGCCCCTCCCCGTTCTTGGGAGCAGTTTGAAGAACTATGTGCTGATCTATTTGAATGTATGTGGGACAACCATGAACTCATTCGCCACGGCCGTAGCGGACAAAGCCAATGTGGTGTCGATATTGTCGCTGCGCGAGGCAGCATTTATCCAATTGGACTACAGTGTAAGAAAAAATCTCGTTGGCCGATAAAAAAACTATCTAAAAAAGATATAGATACGGAGCTCAAAGCGGCAAGTAAATTTACGCCTAAGTTAAAAGAATTTTATCTGCTCACTACCGCTGAAGCCGATGCAACGCTTGAAGAGCATGTCCGCCTTATTAACGGCAATGCCACTTACTCTTTTAAAATACATATCATTTTTTGGCCGGAATTGGTCAGAAAAGTGGCTCTACATAAGCAAGTCGCACAAAAGCACTTTCCTATCCATGGTGGCAATGACCTTTATGCACCGTTACTAACAACATGGTACACAAATCAACAGCGTTTAGAGCTGCAAGATGAGCAATGGCGACTGGCGGCGTTAGAGGCGATGGAAGATTTACATGCTAGACCAACAGGCCGTATTATCATCCGACAAAGAGAATCAGATCAGATACAAGCACAGCTACAAGCTTTGCTGCATACAAAAAAACTCTCATCAAGCGAGCGATGGCAAAAGCTAGCGTTGCGAAAACAGCTAAGAAGCTTGGAAAGTCAAGAGCAACATATCCAAAAAATCATTCGTTTAGTTTTTTCTAATTCAACTCTGCGATTTTATATGATGGATTACGATAGCACAGGTGAATGGGCGCCTTTGTTATTACGTAGACTCATTGAATCGTCACTAAACTTGAACTTGATTGGCCTGGACGACCAAAAAATCCGTATTGCCCCACCCACACCGGAACTTCTGCCAGAGGTATTGACGTCGTTTAGCGTTGCAAAAATGGATATTCCCTTAAATATTCCCTATGCACTTTATGAACAATTGCTCCAAAAAGAGTACACCTTTAAAAAAGAGTATAACAAGAACATGGCACAAGACACTTGCGAGCTACCTAATGAGATTAGATTTGGTTATGCATTTCCTTTTATTATTCAAAGAGTGATCCGCATTATGGAAGAAGAGCACCTAAGTATGCAGGAATTGGAAAAAGCAGGCTACCTCGATCTGACCCGTTGGACCTATACACATTAAGCGCTTAGCAATTTAACTTTCGTATTAAATAATAATTTTAGGCCTGAGCGCTTTCGCTTGGTGATGTTGTTCAAGTTCATACAGCTACTGAAGCCCCCTGCCATCACTATTTTTTCATTAAAAACTCCTTCTTTTTTTGTTGTTTCGCCGCCAAGTACGATATATCGCGAGGCCGGTTTCCCTTAGTCTTTGCGTCACGTAGATGTACTTAACCCATGCTCTTTAATGAGCACATCAAAATAACTGGCGTCGTTAGGTCTGTTATTAATATTGCGAGCAAAGTCATCCCGACAACCAGAATTACAAAATCCAACCACTAAACCTTTATATTGCGTCAGCGAGTCAGGCTCAACTGGCTTACCAGAGCGGGGGCAAAACTTGTTTATAGCTTCTTTGTTTTCATACTTGTTCATACGATCACAGCCCTATTTTTAATAACGATAAATAAAGTAAGTTGGCATATTCCATTGTACTTGCTTTTTACCACCTAAATTGTCTCAAGCGCACATTGCTCGAACTTCACGCCCTGCCAGCCAAATTTAATAAAGTTGCGAATATTGCCATGATCAATCCCATCAGGGTGTTGCAATACGTCTTGACGATAAAACCGACCAAAACACTGCAAGGTTGCTTCTTCGCTCAATTGCTGCAATTGTGCAAATGCCAGTATTTTGCAGGAGCCAAGATTAGTACCCGCTTCGTTGTGTTGCTCACCATTTTTAAAAGCTACAGGGGTAAATTGATAATGGCGGTCAATCAGCTCTATAGTTTGCTCAAACTCGACACTTTGCTCATCATTATTTAACTGAGCGATAAATGCCTCAATCTCGGCTTTTTGATTGCTTAACATAGGGACTCCTCGAATAAAAAAACAACATTATCACTTTTAGGAACTAGGGATAATCATTTTCAGCTCAGACCACTGCTTTTACCGTCTTATTTATAAACTGACCTCCTGTAATATAACCCACTGTGCTAAACTTAAAAAAGTATATAATTCAGGGAGTAGTAACTAAGAGTGAGCAGAGCAATACTAAGCCAAGATGAAAATTTATCTTTTAAAATTCACTATCAGCTCCTGCCAAAAGAGACTAGTCAGCTTGACCTATATTTTTCGATACCAACGGATATGGGGATTGATGAAACAACCCTTAACGAAGTAGATTTTTTCAATGCCAACATAAAAACCCACTGTGCGTACTACTCTGAGCAATTGCACTTACCACTTGTGCATAGTCGTTTTATCAGTCAAAACAAAGGTCAAAAAACGGGTTACCGACTCAACTTAAACCTATTTTGCTATCAGATCAGAATCGCCTTAGATGCAGATGTTAAAGCGACATTACAGCTCAAAGAAGCCGAGATTTTTTTCCCTGAAGCAACACTGCTAGTTGAGCAAATACAAGGCTTACTCAAAAAGCTAAGACGTTACACGCCACCAGACAACAAACTCAAATCATATTTTCAAAATGCCGATAATTATCTGAGCTGGCACACAGAACAAGCATTTTTAAAGCTGCTGGCTAATGGCCCTAAGTCGAACGATTTTAGTGAAGAGCGCGCTATTTTGATCAACTTCTGCCAGCAAGAAAACCAGTACCGCGCTGAGCAAACCTATAATTCGCAGGTTACGTTAGAAGACCCCAATCGCATCACTAACAAAATGAAGTTACTCGAGCGGCTTATTGAATATGGTGTAGTATTTAACAAACAAACCGCCGACCTTACATTAAATGTAAAACGCATGGTTAAGGGCCTTGTAACTGGTGTAATTATGGCCTTTGTGATGTTTATCGTACTCAATGCTCGTACAAATTTCCAAGAAGTCACCTTGGCACTTATCACATTGTTGGGCGTAATTTATGGCCTTAGAGAAACCTTCAAAGAAGACCTAACTCAATGGGCGTGGAGACTAATACAAAGGGGCCGCCCAAAGTGGCGTAATAAGTTTAAAAGCTCAGTCAGTGACGATATCGTCTGTACGCAAACTATTTGGCTTGAACATATTCGTAAAAAAGATCTTCCTAAAGAGGTGGTGCAGCTACTTAAACAAAGGCGGCAACAGAATAAACAAGCGGCTAACTTGATGCATTTTTGCAGCAAAAATCAGGTTAATCTTAGCGAGTTTTTGCCTGGATATGACGAAGTACAACAGCGTATCACTTTTAACATGGCGTCATTTGTCCGTTATCTAAAAAAAGGCGCTGGCAAACTCTACACCTTAGATGGCCAAAAGGTATCAAAAAGATCAGTAGAGCGCCGTTATCAAATTAACCTAGTACTGCGCTTTACCAATAACCAAGAAGTGCAATTAGAGCGTTATAAACTCACCATGAACCGTTCAGAAATTGTTGCGATTGAGCTGATGGATGCCGAGGTAAGTAAAAGCTAAAAACGCTCACACGATCGTGTACTTGAGTTGTGTTAGCTACGCGGCCTATTCATAGCTCAACTCATCAACTGTGCATACGTTCAATAGCAACTATTCAATCAGAGTAACTACCACTAGGGGGGAGTTAGCTGCTTCCTTGGCTCACGCTTGCCCCCACCACAGCAGCGGTGCACGCTACAGATGCTTGCTGCGCCGCAGAATGAGCCGTAACCGCCGATGCATTTTGCACTTCGGTACCAATAATACACGGGCCATACCCCATCCCCTCTAATTTGTTCTCCCACTTGATATTACCGCTATGAATATCTAAACAAAACAAGTGGCCACCCGAATACGCAAATACCAAATCACCGTCAACAAACATGTTTGTTACCCCTGACGTGGCTTTTAATTTTGTTGACCAAATTTTATTCCCTGTGTGCTTATCCAAACACATAGCGTGACCTTTAATACCGAGTAATAGTTTATCCATCATGTTGCTCCTGTATTGCAGTTGATAGCCTGCGATAACTCAAGTAACCCATTTAACCTCAGCGATGGATATGCGAGTTTCTAATAACGCTATTTTAACCACGCTAGGCGTTATTTGGATCCAAACCAGAGGGTGTTTACTTATACTTTAAAAAAACAAAATTACGTTTAAGGCGCAACCCTTAGTACCTAAAAAATTAAAATAAAACTGTTATCAAATATGTCAAAGTAAGCTTTAAGTTTAATAAGCGCAGCGCTTTACACCTGTTTAAGGTGTAAAGCGAAACTTATTAGTTAGCAGCTCTGGGGATTGGGTTTATGGCTTAAATCAAAGCCCTTAAATAGTAACCAAATAGGAAGTAAAAACTCGAACAGGCCACCTGGGATGTACATCCAAGTGCCACTGATGCTGACATCCAAGAAATCGAAAACAACCTTTAAAAGTAGTGTTGCATATCCGACTAACCCTAAACCCGACAGAAGACGTGGAATGATACGGTATTTAAAGAGAGTAATATTTAAGAAGAAGCCAGCAACCGACAGCGATAACATTCCCATTGAGAAGGTTGCAAAACGCTCATGTTTTAACGCTGTTCCCATCACATAAAGTTGCTCAAATTGCTCAATTGAACCTGCCAACATTTTTTCACCCATGGCGGTGAGCGTAATCAATATAACTGCAGCAGGAAGTAATGTGGCCGCTTCAATTATACGGCCAGCCAAATAACCAATCGCAACCCGCTCATTGTACTGTTTAATAATTGGGTAAAGTAGCACTGAAATACCCACAACTGCCGCACAGTTCAAAAACTCAAGTAATGAAGCCAACGAAAGCGACCAGCTATTTTGAGCGACTTGGTTAAGAAAGTCTGGAGCAACTAAAAACTCATAACTGAGAGAATCAGCAATGGTATATGAACTGGTTGAGATTAAAAAAAGTATGGCGATGGCGCGCGCAGCAAGTTGGGTACTCATAATAAAAGTTCCTTAAAGTTATCGTATTAATCACAGCTCACTTAGTTAACCTCAGCTGAGGTTAGTTAGTGTGGGCAGCGTTTATCTGTCTTGAGATAACTCAATTGTCTAGTAGCGAGACCTTATTGTCGTCCGACTAGGCCTATTCGAACATTTTATGCAAATATTTTTTAGTAAGTTACAACCCATAAAAATAAAAAGCTTATAACTCAACAACATACAACGATTAGATTGAGGGGTATTTTTTATAATGAATGACCCTCATCACATTACTTTTAAACTTTTTTGAACCCGTACAAGCATAAACTCACGCATTTGAACTCGAAGGTTCATCATATTCATGCAATCGTATCTATACCAAATAATAACAGCCGTTAAGTTGTAGACGCTTAAGAGTAAGACTTGCTGGGTCTTTTAATCATTACGTCGCCTTTGCTATCCCTTGTTTATACTATGATTTATTTTATAAAGCATATAACCTTTAGCTCACAAAAAAACTTTAACCCATTAATTTTAAAGTATTTTAACAACAGTTCCCCCTAAAACCTTTTTTAGATTTTTTGCTCAATTGGTGTAATCCCGTGTAATAACAATTTTTAGACTTTCGACTAACGTTACAACACTGTTCAGGTGTTTAAATCTGTTCAGGTGCACAAGGGCTCCATGCTGTGTTGCATATCAATAACAGCATGGGGAAATGACTATGACCAACAAGGAGATATAGTAATGGCACAAATTAACGTTTTAGTTGCAGTTGACGGCGATGCACTCGCAAATCGCGTTGCAGATGGTTCTTTAAGTGCAGGTAGCGCAGACAGACCAACCGTTTTAGGTTCTTACAGTAGTTCTGATGTATTTATTTCTATGATTGCACAGCACAGTGTTGCGGTGAACGATCAAGGGCAATCAGAGCTTACCATACAAGCACAATCAGGTGACTTTCTGCAGTGGTCAATGACTACGTTTGGTAATAACACTGATTTTACTGCAAGTATCTACAATGGTAGCTTTAATCCTTCGAATGGTATTGAAGCATTTGGTAGCCAAATTCAGCAAGAAAACAACTACCTAGTTCCAAGTGATAACACGGCTCCTACAACATTCGAGCACTTTGTAAACAACTTTTCTGTTTATCAAGCTAAGTTGACCAAAGTAAATCAAAGGATCCAATACACGCTATCATTTGCATTAGTAAACAATCAAACAGGTAATGTGGTTGGCTACTTTACTTGGGACCCGTTCATTCAAGTTGCTTAATTAAGCGACTATAAATTCCCAATCAAAATAAAAGCACACCAAGTCGTTGGTGTGCTTTTTCATTAAATAACAATACGACTATTGAAATTCAAAGTTAACCTGTACTGGGTAGTGATCTGATAACTCGTTGTAATAGCCATCATAGTAATAACGACCATTGCTTAAGTTCCAATTCCCTTTCAAATAACTCCAATACCAACTACCGTTTGCTTTAGGGTATCGAACAGTCATACTCGATAAGTTTTAAATTCACCACAGTTTTGTATATAGACAGTGCGTACATCATCTATTCTTAGCTTATGTAGTCGTGATCAGTGCTCTTCTCTTCTTCGTGATAAGTACAATAATATTAGTCCAAATTAGGTTTGACCCTATTTATAAAACAAGTATGATTGGCCCTATTTTTAGAACTGTGTGTCCACAATAAAAATGAATTATAAAACCAACTGCTTTGTAACTTTGATCTTTTGTAGCACCCTTTTAGGGTGCAGTGGAGGCTCAGATGAAGGGAACAAGGCCCCCCCTGAAACTAACACGAGTCAAGAAACAAATGCAGGGTCAAATACCAATGACAACTCTGTAACACAAGATACTACAGCACCAAGCATCACCATTATGGGAGACAACCCCATCACCATAGACTTCGGTACACCTTATAGCGACGCAGGCGCTGAGGCTACTGACGCAAATGATGGTGCAGTCTCTGTCTCAGTTACCAGTGATGTCAATGTAAGTAAAGTTGGAGAATACTCCGTCGAATATACAGCGCAAGATAAAGCTGGAAACATCGCTACAGCCTCAAGACAGGTCATTGTTCAAGATGTCTTACCACCAAGTATTACCATTTTAGGCGCCAATCCAGTCATCGTTGAGGGTGGAAGCGAGTATGTAGATGAAGGGGCGACAGCATTCGACCTCGCAGATGGCGCAGTTTCTGTTACAACACAAAGCAACGTAAACGTACAATTGGTAGGCGAATACATTGTTAATTATACTGCTTCTGACACACTGGGTAACACAGCCACTGCGACTAGAACGGTAATTGTTCAAGATTCAAAGCCACCTCAGATCACATTATTAGGTGATAACCCATTAACCATCAAGTTTGGTTTAGATTACATTGAACCAGGTGCAAATGCAGTGGATATCTTAGATGGAGAAGTGCCAGTTATTACAACTAGCAATCTTAACACTGAGGTAATGGGTGAATATTCTATTGAATACACTGCAACAGACAGACAAGGTAATATTGCGACCGCCTCGAGAACGATTGTCGTGGAAGATATCCACCTTGAGAACATTATTGAAGACAAAAACTTGTTAAGCTGCTTACTTGAGCAAAACTTAACGTATGCCTCTCAAGTGAGAGAAGTGGTGTGCAGAGACAGAAGTATTCAAAGCGCTGCTGGTATTGAGCACCTTCGAAACATGACAAAGCTGGACCTTGGTAGTGCAGACTATTATGAATCACTAGTCGACATACGTAAGTTTGCACCAGGAGACTATGACAGTTCTAAGTTCAACTCAATAACAGTGATAGACTTGACGAGAAATACCAAACTTGAATACCTAGACCTACAATATAATAACCTTGGGTTATCAAAGCAAAGTCTTGATTTAAGAAAAAACACTAACTTAAAGCATTTAAACTTATCTATTAACCAATTGAAGCATATTGATGTCTCCAACAACATCAATTTAGAAAAGCTTGATTTAGCAGCTAACAATTTAACCGCAGTTGACGTGAGTAAACAAACTCAACTAATAGAGCTTAGCTTGTCGTTTAATCAACTAACCAACTTTGATATTACAAACAACACTAACCTTACAGGGCTGGATATCAGTTACAATCAAATTAATGAAGCTGATTTAACTTATAATTTAGAGTTAGAAACAATAATATGCGAACGTAACAACTTTACTAATATTGAAGTAAAGCACCTTTCTAATTTAAATGCGCTTTACTGCTCATTCAACCAATTAGCTGATATTGATGTAAGTGAAAACTTACTTCTTGAAAAACTGGTACTTGATGATAACAAGCTCGTAGAACTAAACGTGCGTAACAATATTGAGCTAAGAGTTTTGTCTTTGAGCTTTAATCCTTTGAAGACAATTGATTTAACTAAAAACATTCACCTTGAAAGTCTATTCTTAAGCTCCGACGTTATCTGCTACGGTGCTAAATGCGGGCTATAGCCATTAAACCATAGTACTTTATGGTCTGCTAACATACGACGATGTTAACAGACCATTGCCCTTTAAAGGTGAGCTAGACAGCCACTTTAAAAAAGAGCGAGATAAACCCTTTATGACTTAGGACTTGTAGTAACTCAAAACACACCAAGTTGTTGGTGTGCTTTTTCATTAAATAACAATACGACTATTGAAATTCAAAGTTAACCTGTACTGGGTAGTGATCTGATAACTCGTTGTAATAGCCGTCATGGTAATAACGGCCACTGCTTAAGTTCCAATTCCCTTTCAAATAACTCCAATACCAACTACCGTTTGCTTTAGGATATCGAACAGTCATACTCGGATTGTTCGTAGGCTGTTTGTGATCACGATGCCAAAAAACGTAATCGAGCGTATCGTTATACTCTAAGCTGTAGTCAAAGTAGTAAGCATTGGCTTTCGTGAACCAATTATATTTTGCTGGAAATGAACCAATCATTGGCGTTTGAAAATTCAATTGTGCACGTGCTGTTTCTAGCATATCTGTCACTTCACGCTGCTTGCTCCACTCAACATTCATATCACCACCGACAATTACAGGCTCGTCGGTAGGAATATTTTGGGCCGCAATAAACGTTTGAATTTCGCTAAGCTGCCCCATACGAACACGATGCTCTTCTTCTGTGTTACCATCATGAGTTGCTTGTAAATGGGTGCCAATTAGGTGATAACGCTGCGCGTTTTTTTCTATCTCTACATAAGCAAAGCCTTTATTTGCCATATAATCCCAGCTGCCACTCAAACTATGATTAAAAACATGGGCCTTTTGCGAAATAATGGGATACTTGGAGATAATCACCACCCCGCCACGAATAACAAACGGGCTATTTGAGCAGTTACCCGTCAACGCATCCCAACCACTACCGCTGCAATCTTGTCCCACATTAGGTGTTTGGTAAGGATATTGAGTAGATAGCGCAGCCAATGCTTGTTCGCCCTCACTATTAAACACTTCGCTCACCAAAATAACATCTGGACTATCGTTTAACGACATTAGCGCCGCTGGCAAACGTTGCGCTCGGTTAGCTTGGTCCCAATCCTGTACACTTAATTGCATAATGTTATAGGCCATCACTTTAAGTGAGTCTGCTACACTATGTGCACTTAACAAAATCAACGTACATAACATCACATACTTTATTATTCTCATTTTGCTCTCCGTACTGCATTATTTTTTAGTTTTAATCGCGGCATTCACACCTAACCTGCTGACTAAAAAGATAAATTGTGAAATTAGGAGCCCAAAGGTAGCGATAATAAATGTCAGAACGGTTGCGTAAAAATGAGTTTTATATGAAGGTTTTTTGTGGTTTTTAAGACTTTTAAAATGGCTTTTTGCTAGAGTCGCCAATACCATTATTGTGTTATTAACAGCCTCTTAGCTTAGCAAACAGCTCTAAGAGGTACTCCAATTCCAAGCTATGCAGTAGCACAAGAGCCTCAGCCTAGTGAACAAAAAGGCTCTATATAAAATAATTTAGTTTTTATTTATTGTTGCTAGGAAAGTACTCAAAGTAGCATGAGCAATAAGCGAACAATCAGGGCTGCTACTTTAACAACGCCACTGACAAAAAAGTTGAGAGGCTATTGGGTCAGCCCAGACCTCTCAACTCAATCAGTTTAAACTAAAGAAATTAAGACGTTTAATCTGACTTTCATTGTATTTAACAAAATGGCTTTTATTAAACGAGTTTAGTTTGACTACACATTACACTTGTACAGTGGGCAGTTAGTTAAACATGAAATACAAGTTAATGCAGGGTTTGTATATGTACCACCAGCAACAGCATGAGTTTGCTCATTATTTAACTTGTTACCAGTTTGGCTAAGACTTTTTAGCTTTTGCTTTTTAATTTTACTAAGTTTCATTTTATGCTCCTTATATTCGTTAGCATTTTATTATTTGGCAATAATTAACATTGCACGAAATAAGATTGCACAAAAAACGCACCATTAAAAATGAATAAAATTAAACCAGTACATATTTTTAAGGAATACAAGCCAATCCACTGCCCTTTCTCAACCATTTAGACTGTTTACTCTTAACTATAAGGCTTGTTTTTTCAATCAACTCAATCTGTATTTGTTAAATACAAGTCAGGTTAGTTTGACCAAGCAATATTGACCGTAAAGTGTGTTAAACGAGTGTTTTTAGTTCTGCATTCATCCCTTGGGATATACGATGGGCAGTCACTATTAACTTCGGGGTTAACTACGCGACTTCTTAGCTCTAGCTCTACATCTTTCAACAGTTTTCCATTAGCCAAAGCGCTTACATTTGCACCGTTGAGTGGGATACCTGAACCTCGACGAAAACCTCCTCCCCTTTTAGACTCGTTATAAAATCTATTCTGTGTGCTAAAAAAACCAAGCAGTATTTCATAGTTGGCCACTAACACCGCTTCTTTGAATGTGTAACTATAGCTAACACTGTTGATTTTGGCGTTGTACGGTACACCATAGTAAGTAATACAGTTACTAAATGGCAGTCGAGGTTTAGGCTGAGTGCTCGTCCAAGGGTTTGGATAATAACCATCGGTAAAAGGCATGGTTACGTCGTATGTTGCTCTTCCATTGGCATCGTAATCAGCAGGAGAAAAATTGCCATCTTCCTTTACAAGATTTAAAGTACAATTGCCTTGCTGCGCTAACGCAGAAGAAGAAGCAAACGTTGCGCCAGCTAATGCTATCAATGCATATATTTTTTTCATGATAAATAATCCTTTAACAAAATTTAATTAACTATTTAGCCATACAAGCCTCACTCAAAAATCAAGTAGACTATAAGCCAAGTTAAAAATAGCTAAACACCATAACTAAGCAAGTTATCAAAGATAATAATAACCTGTAAGGTCAGTCTTGGTTTCAGTACCTGTTAGCATAGCTAACGAAGGCCCCGGAGGCTGACTAGAGGATTATCAGGTCTTGCGTTTTGCTACCAAATCGAGCGCTGGCAGGTCAAAAAGCTTGCAGCGCCCAATAATCTTTGAGCGCGCGTAGTTTTACAGTGAATTTAAAAATGCCAACACGGCAGATTTATTATTTGCCGACAAGCTTTCGTAGGCAATCCTTGCTGCACGCGCTTCTCCGTCATGCCATAAAATAGCTTCTTCAATCGTTCTTGCACGGCCATCGTGCAGATAACTTGGCTGTGCAGTACAAAACTCATTGCCTTGCCCACCTAAAATATTATCAACTCCCCCTGTCACACACGCAGACAAGCCAATGCCCCACAATGGCGCAGTTCGCCACTCTGCACCACTGGCTAAACCTTCACCTAAGTTATCCGCAAGGCCAGGGCCCATGTCATGCAATAATAAATCGCTGTACGGATGAATCGTTTGAGCACGTAATTCTGCAAAAGGATGATAGTCACTGGTTTCAAAAGTTGCTGTGTGGCACCCTTCACAACCAATTGATGCAAATCGTGTTTTTCCTAATTGCACCTGCGGGTCGTCAAGCGCGCGCTGCGCTCTTACACCCAACAAAGCGATATATTTGCTTAACTCATTGAGATGTTGATCAGACACTTCAATACCTGTACTTGTACAGCTTGACTGTGATGCACCGCAGTCAGGGTTTGGAAATACCGAGTTAGTTACTCCCATATCCGTATTAAATGCACCCGCAACTTGGTGTTTAATTGATGCTGCCGCCGCTTTGTAGCCAAAGCGCCCTAATCGTGTTTGACCGGTGATCGGGTCGCTCACGCGTTGCGCTTTGCCCGAAATACCGTCGCCGTTATTGTCGTGTTCATCGGCCAAAGCCAATACTGCACTCTCTGGTATCGCTTCAAGTAACCCCAACCCCACCAGCTGAGGCGCTATACGGGCAGAATAACGTGCTGGGGCGGTTTTGCTAAATTGGTAATTGGGCGAGCGTAAGCCATTATTGTCAGTCCACGAAGCTATGGTTACCTCTCCCTCGCCTTGCGTTTCGTCATCAATACCTATGTTTTTAGGTTGCAAAACATTTCCTAACAATGGATGAGTGTTGCCATTTATATCGGCTACTTTAAATACCCATTTTGCTAGCGAATCACCCACCGCAGGCGGTGCTGCACGACCATTACGGACATGACAACCCGCACAACTGTCGTTGATATAATGCGGGCCTGACTTTCCAACCACCGCATTGAATACACCATTTTCTCCGTTGCGTTCATCGTGTTCACCATTGACAAAACTACTATGGTGAACACGTCGCCCTTGAACAAATGGCTGTCCATTTTGATTTGATAAGTTGGTGGCCATTTGCATAAAGTGGTTGTCAGGTTCGTTGGTGTAATTGTATGGCAATGTGGTTTTGCCCCCTAACCAGCCCTGTTTTGCAATTGGGTAAGAATCTTCGCGCTGCGATGATGGGTCGGCAAAGTCACCGACGGTTTTCCAAGGAACAAGTCCTTCACCCACAATGTATAAATACGTTGTACCATAATAGTTTTCTCGCCCTTGCGGTGGCGCATCAAGAAATTGACTGACTTCAAACTCCATACGCTGGCCTACTTCGAGCGGAAGAAAGCCAGCTGCGGGATCCCAATTAAGCGGCCTATAATCATCAATAATCACCCGATAACGATATTGGTCACCCACATCACTGATTTTATTAAAATTTGTGTCATAGCTGCCATTATCTAGTTCAACTACGGCACCACCACCAAAGTAATTACCGTGGTACTCAGCAACCGTGCCTAAGCCTCGATACCAAGCACGAAATTCGCGCGCGCCGAGCTTCCACTCTGTAATAAAGGTCACCTCGATGCGCGAGCCACCTTTAGCAACAAAGTCAGCGATTTCAAATTGTGCGGTACGATGCTCCCAATAATGCGATAAATAATGGTCGTAGATTTGAAACTGATCTTCTTTGGCATGGCGGTCACGGCCGCGATCCGCAAAGCGCGTAATTAACGCATCTCCACGGTCATAACTCACCGCTTGCTCTAGCGGCGTTGTTGAGTCATACAGTGGAACAATATTGCCAAAGCTAACCTCGCATCCTTGGCTATCGACTTGGCGACCGGCTGGCGTATTAGGGCATTGGTCTAGATCATCTGGCACACCATCGTTGTCACTATCATGGTTAGATGAGCCAGCAATATTGAATTCTAACCAGTTAAGGTTTAACTCGCCGCCCGCCATTTCAACGCGAATAGTGTGCACACCTTCATTTAACGTAACCGATGCAATATTTTGGCTAATATAGGTTTGCCAGCCCCCTGTTGCAGGCACAACGCTACTGGCAACTAGGTTACCGTTAATTAAAACGTTGTAAGCGCCGTTACCAACTAAAGAGGCGACACGCGCGGTTAAATTATACTTACCTGCGCCTAAATTAGCCTGATATTCAAGCCACTCTCCCGCCGATGTCCAACCAACGTTATAACCACCGCCACTGTCACTGGTAAGCTCAATATCAACATCATCATTGCGATATTCGCCCCCTGTGTTTCCTATATCGTTGTCAAAATAATTACTGTAGTTTTCCGCTTCGATACGAAGTTGTTCAGTAACTAAAATGCTGCACCCATCGGCATTAACAACATCTCCCACAGGCGTATTTGGGCACTGATCGATACCGTCGTTCACGCCGTCACCGTCGCTGTCATTCCCAGAAGCAGGCTCTGAAATTATATAAGTTTGTTCAGCGGTATCTCTCACCGTTCCATCGTCTTGTAAGTAAGTAAACCAAAAGCTCACTTCGTCGCCAACTTTTAGCCCCGATATCGTCAACTCATTACGACCATTAATGACTTGCATTCGAACATTTTGCTGCACACCACCATTCACGCGGTAATGAACATCCGCCCAGCCTGTGGTGTTTACATAAAATATTAACGTGTCGAGAGAGACTTGCTCCAACCCATCGGGTAAATTGTTGATTGGGCAGCCGTTGGCATCAACCTCTTCATTTGGTTGCGTATTGGGACATTGATCGACACTATCCTCAACCCCATCTTGATCGCTATCTACAGGGCCTGGGCCACTGCCCCCCCCTGTCCATGTTATATCGTCAATTGCCATTTGAAAGCTGTAGTTAGGTTCTTGCCCCGCAACGGAAACAATATTGAAATGGTTTTTTATTGATTGTAATGCCACTAGGCTACCCGCTAACTCAGCGATAGGAATGCGTACTTCACTCCATTGACCATCACGAACAAAGCCATACTGATTGGTATTTGCAGGGAAAGTGATCCAATTTTCATTGGTGTAAGTGTCAGCAATGCCGATTCTAAAACTCACATCAGCAGGGATTTTAATCTTAAAGTTTAAGTAGCCATCTCTAAAGTTGCTCATGTCACGTGCTTGGCGGCTTTGAATACCCGCGCCAAACCACTGAGCAGGCGAGTATTGCCACGCTATCACTTCGTTGCCTTCATAGGCTGGCGTATCGCCTTGAGTCAGTGAGTTTTGGTTCCAAACATAAATATCGGCATTGCTTCCAGGCACTAACTGATTATCGCTGGGTCCCTCGCTGAATACACTAAAAGTGCCAACCTCTGGTTGGGTTATATTACCGCTGAACACTTCACCTTGACCATCTAGCTCGTAAATGCGCACATAATCCACTACCATCTTTCCTGGAAGTGGCGCGCTTACCTGTTCGTTGCTAAGTGCATCGGTGAACAACCCCCCTACAGCTAGGTTCATCAATAAATAAAATGGCGCGTTAAATTCGTTTGACTCTTCACTGATAACAAAAGGACTGTCGAACATATCGTATTCAACCCCGTTATCTTCAACCGTAAAGCGGATGCTCTCTTCGGTCCAATAAGTGCGATAGGTCACAAAGCGGTTAGTTAAGGGGGTTGAAGACAAATGCGCATTATCGGTTTTATACGCCACACTTGCCGCACAAGTTGGATTACCTTCATTACAGGCAGCATCGGTATAAAAAATTAAGTTTGAGCCTGTATAGTTATTGCTTGGTGCATCGGGAAAGCCAGCATCATTACGATCGGCTTGAGATTGTCCCATCTCCATGATGTCGATTTCGCCCTTTGCTGGCCAGCTTGCAGTACTTGTCCCTAGCATCCAAAGTGCCGGCCAAAGCCCTGTGTCGACATCTGATACTTTCATTCTTATTTCTATCATGCCGTATTGCACAGCAAGCTTATTTTTACTTTGGATCTTACCTGAGGTAAATGCCTTACCACCTAGCGCTTGGTTTTTAGCTTCCAGCACAAGGCCTTTGTTTCCCGCCTCACCTACAATGTCACTAATATAGACATTATTTTCACTGTACCACTGTAGTTCTTGATTACCCCAACCACATATTCCTTGGTCACAACCGTCACCGACATCTATGCTCCATGTGTTGGTATCTAGACTATTAAAATTATCTTCCCAAAGTAAATTACCCACAGCCGCGTTACTTTGCGAAGACGCGCAAACAACCATGCCTATAAGGCCAATGTTTGCGAGCCTTGCGATTAACTTGCTACTCGTTTTCACTTTTTGTCTCCAAATGTAATGTATAAAACTCTTTTAGTGAGCAACCACTAAAAAACGGATCCTTTTAATCACTTCACAAACAACAGAAATGAAAGCGCTTACATTTCAATTTATAACAACTCCAAATAATTGAAAAAGACTGCGCCTTTTCAAGCATACGAGCTTTACCAACACATCTTTGTTGTGCTGTGTAATTGTATGCTGAATTATAAACCTAGCATGTAAGCGCTTACATTAACAAGAAAACAACAACAATTATTATATTTTTTACTTTTTAAGTGGTGAGTTGGCGATGCGCTGTGAGAAGTAGGCCGTTTTGCACTGGGTCTTCTAAACCAATGCCAAGTGAAATGGTCAGTAAAAGCGCGCTTTTGTAAATGGAGTCAGGTCTTGATTTTTGCCTTTTGAAAAAAGGAAGTAAACACTCGGGAAAATTGAGTGATTTTCGTGGAAAGCCATTCAGTTTGTTTTTCTCTAACTCAGCAAAGTCGTAGCAAAAGGCAAAACCTGACCCCTGCCTTTTTATCTGTACACATTTTACTTGATGCAGTAACTGCATATGTTTAAGTAGCTGTCTTAATTAAAAAATTAATTGACAATGACATTTCAATCTCATACTTTGTAACTAAGTTTGAAACTAAACTTGAACCTAAAACAAACCTTATGGACGATAAAATGAAGGAGTCATTAATGAAAAAATTGTCTATTGCAGCACTGGCACTCTCATCAGCCTTTTTAAGTGGTCAAGCTCTGGCTACAGATTACAGTATCACTAAAGAAAAACAGCCAAGCCGAATGCTGGTTTTAAGCTCTGCAGGGGGTCTGCAAAGTGAGTATTTCTCTATCCTAAATATGGACTTAAGAGATATCCCTTACGGAGATAAAACAGGCACGATCACAGGTGTAAGCTATGTCTCTGCTGGTTTTGCACAGTCTTCTGCTGAAACATCAGAAATTTGCTTTTTCCGCGCTTACAGTAATAACCCGCTAATGTGTGAGCCAATTGAACCAAACTCAACCGGTACAGTCACTGCTTTTAATGGTCAATGGTTTCAAGCTGGTGTGCAGGTATCTATTGTTCACCGAGTGGAAGCAACGGGTAGTTTTCACTATTTAGAGCCAAATAGAGAAGAAAGTGTTACTTTCCACTATACTTCTGACTAATTAGTCGCAGCCCCTTTTGCATTAAAAGGGGCAACGTATGGCATATACAAAGGATAGTACATATGGACATATCAACTACTAGGTGGAATTCAAGCTCGAGCATAACGCCAAAAACGGCACACAAAGCTTACTCAGTTGCAAGCCAAAATAATACAAGTACGCCTAACGTATCTATATCTCCACTCGCACTTAAGTTAAAAACAGCGCAAGAAGCCATTGATAAAGCCCAGTTAAATAATCAAGCTTTGTCTTGGCATAGTGATAAACAAACAAATCAAAAGCACGTGGCAGCTGCCAAATGGGAGTTTGAACACTTATCCAAAGCCCAGTTGGAAACAGTTGCACTAGACCCAAGCAAAACCTTTTCACAAGCTGAAAAAGTAGCCGCATATGAACGCTGGCACGTGTTGGACCAAGCACAGTTATCCGATATTCAGCGACAAAGCTTAAACAAAAGAGCGACCTCAGATACAAAAACAATGTTTGAGGCTAGCTTAAATGCGCATATAGATTCGTTTTCACCGCTTGCTAAAGGAATGATTAGCAACAACTACGAGATGCAAGCCAAATCGCAGTTTGATACCGCTTTGAAAGAGCTGCATAACTCAAGCAAAAATGGCCAAAGTCAGTATGAACACTATTATGCTGTTATGGTAAACGACTTGTTTGAAGGTAAAGAGCCAGCAATTAGCAGCGGTGTAAACGGTATGTCTCATGCCAATGCACTCAAAAACCCAATTGAGTTTTTAACCCAAGAAGATAGAGATTTGCTCACTCAAATGTATCAGTACGCAGATCAGAACGAGGTAGACTTTAAATATATTCAAAGGCTAGCAAGTGATCTTGGCAATTACAGAAAGCATGATGATGGTAAATTGCTTGGCAATTTTAATGAGGGGCACTTTGATGCACAGGGTCGTCAACTAAGTGTTGAATTTACCGATAGGGATAAAACAACCGTTGACAGCCTTCTTGCCACACAAAGCCTCGCTTCATCGGCATTAGACAAAGGGTTTCTCTCGTTTATGACCAACCCTGGGCGTGGAGGCATATCGCATATGGGCAGTTACCAGTTTTTACACCATATGGTAGAAGTGACAGCTGGCGAGCAAACAAGCGTTTCTGCGGATACATTCAACAAATATGTCAGTGCTTCTGCTAATGACGATCGTTATGTGCTAAACGCTTCAAAAACGAGCACCATAGAATTTGAGCCTGATGTTGTATGTAAAAATGGGCACTGTGAAGTCACAGAAAAAGGCCAAAGCAATGGTGTAACCATCACCCCTGAAGCGGGTAATTCAGCGCCGGCGATGGACCTTAAGTCAGCGGCACTGGAGTCGATTATTCAGCTTCGCAAGCATGAAAAAACGCAAGAAAACATATGGTACCAATGGCTTGCTAACGATTGATGTGGTGCTTTGTGGTATCACATCAACACTTGTTTCGCTTTAAACAGCTTTACTTATGCATTTAACACATTCACTTCTTAAATTTAGATACAAAAAAAAACGCATATAACGGGTGTTCGTTCTAATAGATTAAGCATTTATTTTCCAGCTCTGATCTTTACTCTCTCTTTAGGTCTAACACGAATGTCTGGATTTTCTATGTCCCCCTTGAACATGCGCGCTGTCAGCGTTTACTTCACGGTTGTCATACCTGTGCTTAAAAAGCTCTCATAATATTCCACAACACACAAAAGGACAGTCACTCAAAAACCATACTAAAACGCCGTAGTGTGACTGTCCTTTATTATATTATTATAACTCACCCGTCGCTCACTCCTTGAACAGAGAATTTTAAATAATTTTTAAAGCTAACGTTTAAACAAAACACTCAAAGTTTTAGCATGAGGAGACCGGCGGTCAAGTCTTGCCTTTTGCTACTACTGTGCTGAGTCAGCGAAAAGCAAACTTGAATGGCTGCCCACGGAAATTACTCGATTTTTCAAGGGTTCCTTTTTCCAAAAGGCAAAAATCAAGATCTGACCTTAGTTGCTTCTTAAGCCCTATGGATCGGATATTTTGGCGAGTTGTTATTAACCTTTGTTTACAGGATCCAAACTATCCCCTAAAATGTACCCTTTTCGGGTTTTGCTTTTCATATGTAAAGTTTGTAACGCCGTCATATTAACAAGGACAGAAATGAGAAAACTTATACTCTCCATATTTTGTATTGGTTTAGCGGGCTGTGGAGGTTCGAGCAATTCTAGTACAAGCCAATCGATAAACCCTGACACAGCTCATGATCAAAAAAACAATGATAATAAAGACAATGGCGGTAGCAATGAACGCCCAAAAATGGTGTTTGGTGAAGGGAAATTAAACGAGTCAACGTTAGGATAACAAAATGAAATTTAAGAAAATAACTAGCTCAATATGCTTACTTGCCAGCTTTAGTGGCATGGCGCAGGAATTAGTGACATTTAAAGCGGGTGATGTTGCAACGGCAGAAGCATTTAACCAAAACTTTCAATTGACACATAGCGCAACGGTAGAAAATGCCAAACAAGTTGAGTCTGTTTTGGAAAAAGTGAATGTAATTGAACAAAAGGCCAATGGTGTTGAGCAAGAAATCAATCGAGTTTCTGAAAAAATAGCTGCAATGAGCAATAGAACACTACACCTATATATGGACGGTTATGGCCTACTTGGTGAAGTGCTTTCATTTGGTGGTGGTATTAATACGCGTGCTGTTGTTAAAAAAGATGACTTAATTTTTAATATAAATGGTGACTATATTAGTGTAGCTAGCGTTCAATATACCGATGACAAATGCACCAAACCAGTTGTACATTTGCGTTCATCTTTATTAAGAGGATTAGGTACAGTATTAGCAGGCTATGACAAAGATGGGGCGCTATACACTTTAAGTGAGCATTCAACAAAAGTAGAGGGGCAGAATGTTTATGAGTATGCCAACTACTCTAATGGGCCACTTGAACCAAGCCAGCTAACTTGTCAACAAACCTATCATGGTGAGAACTACACGGGCTTCACAGTCAACAAAATTGATACTCCTGACTTCATATCCGTTTCGAACGTTGATAACTTCATGCCTCCTACAATTCAATTAACAAACTCAGCATATCTTAAATATGTAGAGTGATTAGAAGTATTACATAGCCGTTGTGGCTATGTAATACCCAAATGATTTAAGCCATTACGTCACGTGAATTTTCTTTTTTATATGGAAGCGTGTCAGGTCTAGTTACTTCTTTATTGTACTTAAGATGGACAGGCACTTAAAGTCACTTAAAATCTCTGACCTTGTCTTTTTAGTCCCTCAAGTTCATTTTAATATTATAGAACTCATGCTAATTTGATAATAGCATATTCACCTAAGCAAACCTGAGTCCTGATATCTTGTAAAATACAAAACCTGTCCCTCTAAATGTATAACTATTACAGGATTGAAAAATCTCTATTTTCCAAAAAGATCTTTTTTTAATTCTTGCAATTCACCTAAAACACTTTCTACATATTTATTTGAAGGCTCAACTCTAATGATATAATTGCCAACTCCAATTATCTCATCAATTAATAAGGGGTTAAGCTTTGCTCTTGAGCCATCCATTTGGCTTGATTTGTTCTTTAGCATAAAAAAGCTGTTCTTTCTAAACTCTCGTCGGATTTTTTTTGGAACTCTTACAGTTGAGTCAGTCACAATTAAACCTGTGATTATTTTACAAGTGTTGCCTCGTATAATTTTGGTTTTATTATGATTAATAGGCAATCCAGATTTTTCAACAATTTCAACTGCATCTTGCTTTATTTCTTTTGTGATGAGTTTTCCAGATAGGAAGATGTCGTCGGCGTAGCGGCTAAAAGTTAAAGAGTTAATGTTTGCGAAGTGAGCTAAATTTTTATCGAGCGCCTGCAAAACTAAGTTACTAAGGGTTGGGCTTGTAGGCGCGCCTTGCGGTAAAAAACCAAAACAAGTACACAGCCGAGCAAGTAAATAACTAACATCATCGGTGTAACCGCAACTTCTAAAAATCGACTCGATGGATTCAACTTTTACGTTACCAAAAAAGTCTTTAATATCTAACTTTAGAAGCTCATTGGACCCAATATGCAATTTCGCGTTTTCAATATTACTTTTACCTTTAACGTAAGCGAAAGCATTTTCATCAACAGTAAGGTTGTCAAGAATCTCCTGTTTGATCCACTGTTGAATATATTTGAGTTTTGGGTAAGGTAACTTGATATTCCGAGCGCCTCCACTTCTTTTCTTTATAGAAAACGAGCGGTAGAAGTAGCTTGAGACACCATAAATCCGGCTCAATAAGCTCAGCTCAACCCCTAACAACTTTGCTAAATGCTCTATCTCGAAAATAATTGGAACGTTATTTGATGCAAGCTTGTGAGCATAAGCTGCTAGTTTTTCTGATTGTTTATGGCCATAACCTTCTTTTTTTAAAAAGTCCAACCACGTTTCATAAGATAATTGATTCAATACATACCCTATTAAGAAGAGGTCATCCAGAATTACAATATTATTTAATGACAATATAGAATGCAATGAGGTTAAAGTAACCCTTATTTACACAGGCGAATCACCTGCGGGAGCTCAGCTCCAACGCTAATTCTGAATGACCTTTATCAATATACCACACTTATCTACTTGCTAGTCAACACGAAGTTTTTTATCAATACGAGATAAATTTGGTTTATATAAACTATTGGTAGGCAAAGCTAAATGTTTATAATTTTCTATGGTGTCGCGTTCAAGGTCTAATTCACGGAACCCTATTAATTTATATAACTCTTTCAACTGTGTTTTAGTTATATTATTTTTTAAACGAAACTGCTTGTCATTGACACTTATCACTCCTAGCTTATCAAGAGTAAGGATGGCATTCCTAGCTTGAGAGTAGGTCATTCTGTATTTTTGGTTAAGTTCGAATAGCTCATGCTCTTTGCCATCATTTATTAGTATTAATAATGATGCTAAATTCGCTTTACTCATATTCATAACCTATGAAACAAAGTATTTCTAAATCGCTGATTCCCTTTAGGTTTCATCCAAAAAATAGGAAAGACATTATTAGCACAATTTGAAAATTGTACCTGAAATAAAGCTTCAGAGCCTTCATAGCCTAGGCTATATTTTCCAGTAAAGGGCTTGTGATTGTATTTTTTTTCTAGCTTTTTTTCCATCGAACGCATAAGGGATTTTTGCTTATTTATTTGGACTTGGCAGGTAAGTTGTTCAGTTATACCCTTTTTTATTAATACAGGACATTCAACATTGATCTTTATCTTAGATTGTACCTTATCTACTCCAAAACTCATTCCAGCTAACGAAAATATATGAATTTTCGGAATTTTGATTCCCTCTTTTTTTAAGTTTTGGACGAATTCTTTTACTTTGTTTATCATAGTGCTACCTGTACCTATGAAATCATCAAATATCACTACATCAGTAATACGTCTATCAGATTTCATATGCTCGACACCACTACAAATAGTCGATTTTAATTGCCTTTCTTTCCAACCATTATGTTGAGCCAAGTAAAATTTAAAGAAATACAGCCAAGCTTGTGAACCATCTGATTCCCCTTTTTTTGCTGTGGCAATAATTAGGGTATTATTTGGTGATATTTTTAGATCTTCTATTTTCTTAACTAAAGTAGAGATAGTTTGAATTCGATCAGAAATTCTTTGATGAACCACCTTATTAATCAACTCGAATAGCAACTCTCTTTCATCTTTATCTGGGAACTCATTAAGTAAAGTTTGTAAGCCATTTTCATAGCATTCATCATCTAGCCAAGATGTTTGTTTTTTGTATTTTTCGATATTGTAAAAATCTTCTTTTGATTTTGATTTTGGTTGAAAAATTTCCATCTGATAAGGCCTAAGAGTTAGTCTGTTAGTCTGTTAGTCTGTTAGTCTGTTAGTCTGTTAGTCTGTTAGTCTGTTAGTCTGTTAGTCTGTTAGTCTGTTAGTCTGTTAGTCTGTTAGTCTGTTAGTCTGTTAGTCTGTTAGTC
>NZ_JABBPG010000010.1 GCF_013140855.1 Pseudoalteromonas caenipelagi
CTAGGGGATTCGAACCCCTGTTACCGCCGTGAAAGGGCGGTGTCCTAGGCCTCTAGACGAAGGGGACGCAGAAATTGGTTTGCAAATCACTGATTTGCTATTTCTGCGTTAGATGAGACCGAGCCTGAGAGGCGAATGGCCTTATTATCTTTTGCAGAAATTGGTTTGAGTATCGAAGATGCTCTTAGTGAGTATCTAGATGCTCATTTCTGTGTCACTAGGACTGGCTGTTTTAACTCGCACCATATGAGTTTTTTGTACTTCACCTAAAGTAAAGTGGCGTCCCCTAGGGGATTCGAACCCCTGTTACCGCCGTGAAAGGGCGGTGTCCTAGGCCTCTAGACGAAGGGGACACAGAATGTGTCACTAGGACTGGCTGTTTTAACTCGCACCATATGAGTTTTTTGTACTTCACTTAAAGTAAAGTGGCGTCCCCTAGGGGATTCGAACCCCTGTTACCGCCGTGAAAGGGCGGTGTCCTAGGCCTCTAGACGAAGGGGACGCAGAAATTGGTTTGCAAATCACTGATTTGCTATTTCTGCGTTAGATGAGACCGAGCCTGCGAGGCGAATGGCCTTAAATAATACAGAATTTTCTGTGTCACTAGGACTGGCTGTTTTAACTCGCACCATATGAGATTTAATTTTACAAGCTACTCGAGAACTTGCAAAAACATCACTTAAAATATAAGTGGCGTCCCCTAGGGGATTCGAACCCCTGTTACCGCCGTGAAAGGGCGGTGTCCTAGGCCTCTAGACGAAGGGGACACTAAAATGTGTTCTAGGACAATGCACTTGGAAGAAATGGTGGAGCTATGCGGGATCGAACCGCAGACCTCTTCGCTGCCAGCGAAGCGCTCTCCCAGCTGAGCTATAGCCCCATTCCTTAACGAACTTAGCAAACAAAACTGTTTAACCGTATCGCTGAGTGCGGGGCGCATTCTATGCAGGCACACAAACAAAGTCAACAATTTTTAGCGAACTTTTTGCTAGGCGTTTTAAAAAGCGTCAATTAGGCGACAATATAATCAAAAAACTTCCTAATCACAATAAAAACCCTTGTTTTTGCACAAAAAAACAACGCCCCTCCCCTGATGAATCTTCTTTTTTATTTACCGAGATAATCAACTCTCGTCCATGAGGGTATAAAGCCTTTATATTGAATCAGGTTTACGACTAGCCTTAGCAAGCTCAAACTTGCATTTGTGATGACATGGCAACAGCAGAAAATATGATTGCAAACAAAACTGCGCGTGCCCTCGCTACTTTGCATAAAAATCAAGCAGCGCATTCATTGCATATTCACATAAAAGCTAATTAAAAGCTCCAAAGCGCATCACGCAACTTTTAAACATTAATTCTGGTATATAAAGAAGGACTATTTCTATTTGGCGATAAAAACCGCACCTAAACTAAATTTGTAACTTCAAGTATTGACACTATTTCAAGTCTCCCTATAATAGCGCCCCACAACGACGCAGCAATTGTCGTGTGTAACTTAGATATGGGTCGTTAGCTCAGTTGGGAGAGCATCGCCCTTACAAGGCGAGGGTCACTGGTTCAAGTCCAGTACGACCCACCACTTAATTTAGTGGTAAATCATTATCTAAGGTTCTATATTGGGTCGTTAGCTCAGTTGGGAGAGCATCGCCCTTACAAGGCGAGGGTCACTGGTTCAAGTCCAGTACGACCCACCATTATAGAGCAGCATATTGGGTGATTAGCTCAGTTGGGAGAGCATCGCCCTTACAAGGCGAGGGTCACTGGTTCAAGTCCAGTATCACCCACCACTTTTATAGGTGGTAAAATCGGGAGAGCATCGCCGCCCTTCATAACGAAAGGCGAAGATAACTGGTTAAGTCCAGAGCACCCACCACTTTTATAGGTGGTAAAATCGGGAGAGCATCGCCGCCCTTCATAACGAAAGGCGAAGATAACTGGTTAAGTCCAGATCACCCACCACTTCGGTGCTTCCTAAGCATAGAAGGTTAGAAATCTAAATGGGTCGTTAGCTCAGTTGGGAGAGCATCGCCCTTACAAGGCGAGGGTCACTGGTTCAAGTCCAGTACGACCCACCATTTAGATACTCTTTGCGGGTCGTTAGCTCAGTTGGGAGAGCATCGCCCTTACAAGGCGAGGGTCACTGGTTCAAGTCCAGTACGACCCACCATTAATTTGGTGAACGCAAAGAACTGATTACTTGGGGTCGTTAGCTCAGTTGGGAGAGCATCGCCCTTACAAGGCGAGGGTCACTGGTTCAAGTCCAGTACGACCCACCATGTAATCAAAAACATAGTGGAGAGCATCGCCACCTTTTACTAAGTAAGGGCGAGATTAGCTCAAGTCCAGTACGACCCACCATGTAATCAAAAACATAGTGGAGAGCATCGCCACCTTTTACTAAGTAAGGGCGAGATTAGCTCAAGTCCAGTACGACCCACCATGTAATCAAAAAGCACTACCTTACATATGTGGGTGATTAGCTCAGTTGGGAGAGCATCGCCCTTACAAGGCGAGGGTCACTGGTTCAAGTCCAGTATCACCCACCACATATGTCTACTCTGATTTATCCACTGTAAAAAAGCATCGCCATTCTCTTAGAACAAAGGCGAGGGTCACTGGTTCAAGTCCAGTATCACCCACCACATATGTCTACTCTGATTTATCCACTGTAAAAAAGCATCGCCATTCTCTTAGAACAAAGGCGAGGGTCGCAGGTATAAGTCCAGTATCACCCACCACATATGCCTATTCTGATTTATCCACTGAAAAAAAGCATCGCCACTCTCTTAGAACAAAGGCAAGGCTCACAGGTATAAGTCCAGTATCACCCACCACATATGTCTACTCTGGTTTATCCACTGTAAAAAAAGCATCGCCATTCTCTTAGAACAAGCGCGAGCGCTTCTTAGATTGCCTCTTCTAAGCACCTTAACCTCTTTATAAAGCAACAACCACCAAAACCAATACTTTATAACTAATTTACGCCTCCACTCTGCGCTAAATATTTTAAAACTATCAATATCCGACTAGACTTGAAACAAGCCAATTATTACAAGTAAATATTGTTCGTGAGTATTCAGCCCTTTGTTAATGCAAAAATTTTAATTGTTGAAGAGCAACCTCTTGCGCTAAGTTATATGAAGCGCTCTTTAGAACAATTGAGTTTTAGAGATATACAATTTGCAGATAATGCAGCCACAGCAAAGGATTCATGTAAAGCGCATAACTTTGAGCTGATCATTTGTTCGTTTGATCTAACTAATGGTCAAGATGGCTACCAACTATATGAAGAACTCAAACACAAAAAGCTAATTCGTAAAACAACAGCATTTATTTTTGTGTCAGCTGAAACTAGCCCCAGCGTTGTACATAGTATTTTGGAACTCAACCCAGACGAGTTTTTGGTTAAACCCTTTTCGATAAAAGAATTGAAAACTAGGATTGACCGCGTCCTAAAGCGAAAGCATGCCTTGAAAAATATTTATGCGTTGATTGATGATGGCAACGACTCCAAAGCCTTAAAGCTAATTGACGCAGCGCTAGACAAGCAAGACCATGCGTACAGCCCTATTCTACTCAAATTAAAAGGTGAAATCTTACTCAGACTTAAACGGATCGATGATGCAAAACACTTTTATAAATCAGCATTAGAACTGCAAAAGTTTACTTGGGCAAAAATCGGCTTAATAGAGGCACTCATCATAAACAATGAAGATACCTTAGCACAACGAATGCTCGCAAATATGATTGAGCAACCAGAGACTAGGCTAGTTGCTTTAGATTTGCTTGGCAAACTGGAAATAAAACTAAACTTGCTTGAGCAAGCACAAGAAAGATTGCAGGAAGCATCACAGATTGCACCTAGAAACATAGATAGGCAAAAGTCACTTGGTCGTATCGCATCATTAAACCATGATTATGAGTCAAACTATAATGCGATGAAAGAAATTGCCCATTATGCGAAAAACTCTATTCATGACGGTCCTGATGTTTATTTAAATGCAGTGAGAGCCGGCATTGATTTTGCTCTAACGACCGATCAAAGCGACCAGATACACAGAGTTACACGTCAAAGCCAACAATATCTAGGTGATTTAAAAAAGCAGTTTCCTGATTCGAGTAATCAAGCACAAATAGATGTATTACATGCGAGGATACACTATTTAAAGGATGAGAGTAAAAAAGCACGCCAGCTTATTGAGCAATTAGATGACGAACCAACTATAAAGTCAGTAGATGGGGCCCTAGACAAAGCAAAGGCTTTTCATGAACTTGGGTTTCATAACAAAGCACAAACTTTGTTTACCCAAATAATCGAACACTGTAAACATCACGAGCAAGTGAGCGATCCAATCACCAGGCGATATATAGAACAACAACAACAAGAGCGCAAAGATATAACCTTGGGCCCTAAAGAGCTCAATAACCACGCTGTTACTCAATTTAAGCGTGGCCAGTTACAAGTCGCGATGGAAGCATTTTCTCAAGCATTTAGGATTATGCCTAAGAATACCAGTATTGCATTGAACTTACTCCAATGCATGTTGGATCACACTGGAAAAAGCGGAGGCACGTTCAACTCCACTTTAGCAAAAAAGTGTTATAAAACATTAAGCACAATGCCCTTAGACGCAGAGCAGCACCAACGCTTTGCCAAACTACTCGCACATATGCAGGAGCTCGGATTATCTATAGACTAGAGCTTGGCCATTGACAGAGCATTCACACAATAGCGTAAACCACTAGGAGGAGGCCCATCAGGGAATACATGTCCTAAGTGCGCATCACAAACATTACATATAATTTCTATACGCTGCATACCAGCAGAACAGTCTTCAACATACGCAATGGCATTTTTTTGTACGGGCTGAGTAAATGACGGCCACCCTGAACCACTTTCAAACTTTTCTCGTGCATCAAAAAGTAGATTGTTACAACAGACACACGCATATTCACCTGGTTCAAATAAGCTGCAGCTAGCACTACTAAAAGGCCTCTCTGTGCCCTTTTTTCGGGTTATGTAATAAACCTCCTCATTGAGCTCTGTGCGCCACTGTTCAGGGCTTTTCTCAACTTTGTACGCAGGCTCTGGGTTACCTGTTTGGGCAAAGTTTAAAATATCTTTCCACTTCAACATATGCTCTCCTCGATGGAACACCTCAACGTGACTTATCACTGTTTTCAGGTTCAGGCCAGTCGTTAAAGAAGTAGCCTAAATAGTTACTTTTTAGTAAATATAAAATAACCCACAGCAGCATAACCATTTGCACTGCAATAAACATCGAAAACTGATAATGGCTTTGCGAGGCTTGGATTGTTAACCATGCCAAATCTGCAATAGCAGTCAATAATAAAGGCCAACGCATAAATCGCCAATATTTAGCCAGCCTTTGTGAACTCGAAGGTCTGCGCAAAGAAAAAATAATGGTTGGAATAAGTGCTATCGCACCGATCCCCAAGGCAACAAAGAAATGTGTTTTAGATTTAAAGAATATGGACATTAAATCTAAATCTGGTCGCCGAGCGACAGCCGAAAATATCCATAACAAATATGCACGCAGAAGCACCACTAACGTTAAGTTAAAACCAATAGGTGTGCGATATACACCATACTTATCCCAGTACTCTGGGCCATACTGCTTCATTTTCTTACTCCGGATAGCTCTATTGAGTACAGGTTTTGCCCTATAAAACTTTAACTATGCTCGCATTGAAGTGTTGATACTTCTCGTATCATGGAGTCTAGTTGGCTCAAATTCAAGGTTTACCGATGGAAGAGAGTTGTTTTTTGTGAGCACATACACACCTTCACTAAAACATACAACCGCTTTGCATGCTAATCAAATGCTCAGCATACCAGCAAAAATACATATAGCATTTTAACGTCACTTCTTCCAAGGAATGGAAGCACTGCAACTTAAAAAAGGAAAATTTAAAAAGCAGAGATATATTACCTTTTGAAATATAAAAACAACAAACATTAAAAAATTAATATAAAAACATCATTGACCAAATATAAAAACATCGATAGTGTGAAATTCGACCACTTGGTCGATAAAATAAATCAACAGGATATGATTATGAAAAATGTAAAACCATTTGCATTCGCTTCTGCAAATAAAAACGAAGTGAAAAACGATAAAAAATGGCAAGCTAATAACAAAGCTGCAACTGCTGGCTGTTCAGGCCCTTGGGCAAGAGGTAGCACCCGCTGGGGCAGAGATGATGGCATTTGGTGTTAATTAATCACTAAAGCATTAACGGCACAAAAACAGCTTTTAGTGCCGTTATATAAAATAAGTAAATCGTTTTAGTCAAGGAATGAACGATGAAAGAAGTACTTATAATAAGTTACAGTGACGACTATCATGTAAAAAAAATTAAACCCCTCCTAAAACACAATAACATAAATTATTACACACTTTATTTAGATAAATTCCCAAAAGATTATAGCTTTACGCAGCTATTTAAATCCGATAATTCTGAAGTTTATATTACTCACTTAGAAACACATAAAAAAATTAAATTTAGTGATATTGGTGCTGTATGGTTAAGAAAGCCTTCTACATACAGCTACTTAAGTGAAGAAATGGAATCAGGCCTAAGAGAATTTGCCGATCAAGAAACTGAACACGCTCTTTTTAGTGCTCTCTACTGCCTTGACTGTTTCTGGATAAGCCATCCTAAGCACTTACGTGCGGCAATGTGGAAAGGAGAGCAATTACAAAGGGCAAGCCAATTTGGGTTTCAAATTCCGAATACAATTATTAGCCAAAATGCGAGTGACATCAGGTCCTTTTATCTTGATCACAATAAAGTAGTATATAAAGCAATGGCAAGTAGTACATTTATCGACTCAAACGGTCAAGAACAGGGTGTTGCCACAACGTTAGTTGATCAAACTATGCTAGAAAACACCGATTCGTTATCACTACTACCCAACCAGTTTCAAGAATACATCGACAAAGCCTATGAGTTAAGAGTGACTATCATTGGTGAGCAAGTATTTGCAGCAAAGCTAGATTCACAAGCACACGAAGAGACGCAAGTCGACTGTCGAAATTTAACCGTAGATATACCTATGTCCGCCTATACCTTGCCATCTCATATTGAGCATGCATGCTTGTCTTTGGTAAAGAGTTATGAGCTTAATTATTCAGCACTTGATTTGATTGTCACCCCCCGCGGGGAGTACATATTTTTAGAAAATAATCCTAATGGGCAATTTATGTTTGTTGAGGAGAAAGTCCCCGAATTAGGTATCTCAAACGCACTTATTAATACTCTACAGAAGGCATGCCAATGACAATTCACAATGCTTCTCTACATGCTCAATTAAAAGCAGCACAAGTACGCTTTTATCCACCAATAAACGATACCTTACAAGGCAGTAAGGTGATCACGTTAGCCGCCTCACATATCGATATGAGCATACTCCCAACACTAAATCGTCACCTAAAAAGTACGCCAAAAAGTGATAAACTAGCGCTACTACTTTATACTCGCGGCGGTGACGTTAATGCAGCGAGGAGAATAGCTTTGCTGCTACGCCATTACTGCAATCACCTGAGTATCATTGCTCCCTATTGCTGCCAATCATCAGGCACTTTGTTAGCGCTAAGTGCTGATGTTATTTACTATACACCCTTATCTGTGTTTTCAGCTTTTGATCCACACTTAGAAGGTGGTGATGAAGGAAATATAGTTTCTCTCTCAAGTGCAGACGTTAAGCTTTTTAAGGATATGGCGCACGAATGGTTTAATCTAGATATCGCCGAGCAAAGCAATATGCTTGGTATGCTATGTGAGCATATTTTCCCCCCGACGCTCACTTCATTCTACCGCACAGTGTGCGAGGTAAAGAAAATTGCTAGCGAACATCTAACACTAGCAAACATTGTGTGCCCAACAACCAAAGATGAGATCCTCAATAGTTTACTCCTAGGTTCATATAGTCATGATTACGCCATCAGTGGTGAGCAGCTCAATACTCTTGGCATTAACTGCATTCAAAATAATTACATAGAAGACAACACTCTACCTTTTGTTGAGATTTTTGAGCTACACCTCGGCGCTGGTAATCGTGAAAGCTTAGATGCTCCTTGGTGCGATTCCGTGATAATGAGCCCTACATTATTGAGCACGAGATATAAAAAACCTTCGGGGCTTAATCCGCAATGGTCAACTGAATTGCTGGAGTAACTAATGGAACAATTTAGTACATTTTGTCTTATGGTGATTGCTGTCACCTTTTTTGTAGCCGCACTAAAGAAAACACAGAACTTTAGTACTTTTTACGCAACCCTAGAATTATCATTTAAGGTACCTCTACCACTTAGCAAACCCCTTGCTGCCATCATTATTTTTATAGAGCTAGGATTAAGTCTATTACTATTAGCAAGCGGCGATGCTTTATGGCTACGTATTTTCACAGTAATAATTACCTTTATTTTTATGCTTGCTCCCTTATATGCCTTAATATCAGGTAAAGAGATACAATGTAGCTGTTTTGGTGAAGAAACCACTTTAGGTGCTTATGAGTTAATACGTAATTTAACTTTATTTACGCTTTCTACTTACGCTTATTTAATAGAACCAAAAAACACATCTATAACAAATTTATTAATCATTATCTTGCTAGCCACAGCAACATTCCTACTAATAAAAAACACTAAGGAAATCCACTACTTTATCAAGGAAAGCAAAAATGATTAACCAACAAGAAATGCAAATAATATTATTAATAATAGCATCACTAACTTTAATAAGTATAAGCCTAAATATAGTTATAATAACAACCTTGGTTAAATCCAGAAAAAGCAGAGAAAGCGCTAGTTTTGATTTAGAGTTATTCCCTAAAGTTAATGCCAAATCATTTTCAAAAAAAACTGGTAACGAGATAGAAAACCAGAAAAACAAAGTCATAATATTTCTTGCCACTAACTGTCCAAAATGTAAAAGCAAATTAAAAACAATAGAAAAGGTCGTAAAAAAATCCCAAACACTAGACTTGCCTGTTTACATTTTACTCCATGAAAACATGAAAAATATCGATAAATTTTTTACTGACACGGCGCTCTTAGACCATATTTGGCTACTCGACTATAACGAATATAAAGAAATTAACCCTCATGAAATTTCACCCGGATATTTATTTGTGAACGAAGAAGACCTAGTAGAAGGTCACGGTATGATTGACGATGAAAATTGGCGCTATTTCCATGGCCAAATAATGCAAGAGGCCGCGTAATGTATCAGGCTCACAAACAGCGCTTATCACTGCTATCCCCTTATCAAAAAGACACCTTTGTTGCACTACTCATTATGGTGATCACCGCAGCTGCGCAACTCACGTTACCAGAAATAGCCAATTACTATATCGATGGACATGCACCAACTACACTGCTAGACCCATTTCACCTGTGGATAATGGCTTTCATTATGATTTTTGCGCTACTCAGCGCGCTTCGTTTTTATTTGTTTGAAAGCCTTGGTATTAAAGTCATTACCCGATTTAGAACGTCTTTACACAAGGCTCTGCTCAATAAACCTTCGAGTTACTTTGACGAAATAAATGCAGCCGAGCTAACAAGTAGAATTAATGCTGATACTCACATGCTTAAAGATGTGCTTACAACCAGTGCCGCACTATTTTTGCGCTCAGCCCTGATTGTATGTGGCTGTATTATCATGATGCTAAGTATTTCATATCTGCTTAGCGCAGTTTTATTGCTGCTAATTCCTATTTTTGTGTATGCGACTAAGCTTCTAACAAACAAAATAGAAAGTCTCGCCGAATATGAGCAAGATGCACTAGCAAAAACCAATAAAGTCGCATTCGATAACCTAAACTGTCACACGCTAATCAAGTTGTATAACTGGTTCGACTCAAGTCAGCACCGATACGAAGGCGCCAATAAAACATACATGTCTTATGCGTATAAAACTATCTACTCTATTTCAACCTTTCAGGGTTTTTTCAATTTACTGATTTACAGCTGTTTAATTTCGATGCTTATTTTAGGCAGTCATCAAATTGCTAAAGGCCAATTAAGCATTGGTGAGCTCACTTCCTTTGTTTTATATCTTGGAATGGCTTTTACCAGTCTAAATACTTTATCAGGCTTTTGGGCTGAGTGGTGCCAATCCATAGGTGCAACCAAGTACTTATTTGAGCTTGAAAGTATGCAACCACGCAACGCAAGTGCTCAGCCTCGTATCATTTCAATAGAGGATATTCAGTTTAAAGATGTCTCATTTGCTTATCCAAATAAAGCACAACAAACCGTGCTTTTTGAACTGAATTGTAAAATAAAAAAGGGCCAAAAGAACGTCATCGCAGGCCCATCAGGAAGCGGAAAATCAACCATTGCTAAGCTCTTGCTTGGCTATTACTCGCCCACTAGCGGTAAAATTTTAGTTGGCGATAATGTGCTTGATGAACAAGGGTTCATTAATCTTCGTCAGCAAACCGCCTATGTTGAACAAGAGCCGCTATTTATGTCTCTATCAATATTGGATAATTTACTGCCAGAAGCAATGGGAACACCCAGCGAACAGCAAATGCAGAAAGTTGTTCAAGCCTGTAAGCAAGCTAATGCGCATGATTTTATCATGACCTTGCCTGATGGTTACAACACACATATGGGAGATAGAGGAAACTTATTATCTGGTGGTCAAAAACAACGTCTTGCTATTGCCAGAGCACTATTGAAAGAGCCTGAAATGGTAATTTTAGATGAATTTACCAGTGCGCTTGATGCAGCTAATCGTCAAGGTATCGAAGATGCGTTAAATAACCTTTTAAAAAATAAAACTGTATTAGTCATATCGCACCAACAATCACATATAGAACATGCAGATAACTTGATCACGCTATAAATCATAAGCTTGCTTAATATTTTTTAGTCATGCACTCTAAAGGGCTTAAAAATATTATCAGTAGCCTCTTCGACTAGGATAGTAACTTGAAAATAGAACTTACAGTCTCTCCGACCCAAGCTCAATTAAACGCAATTAGCCGAGGGATCGCGGAGTTTAACGCCCAATATCTCCCCAATGATAACAGCCATGATACTGGGCTAAAGTGTGTCATCACCGTTCAAGATGATAATGAACAAATCATAGGCGGTTTACAAGCAAGTGTGGTGTGGAGCCATTGCGTATTAGAGCTTTTGTGGTTAAGTGAGCAAGTAAGAGGCAAAGGTGTTGGCACACAACTTATGCAATACCTAGAACAATTTGCAAAACAACATAACCTTTACCAAATTCGCACTGAGACCTTGGACTTTCAAGCTAAACCGTTTTACGAAAAATTAGGGTTTAAAGTTTACGGTGAACTGGAAAATACCCCACCTGGGCACACCAGTTATTTTTTAGTTAAACAGCTATAGCAGCTCAACGCCCAACTATTAAGTGTATTTATTTAACTTAATAGTTGGGCGTTAAACCAAAGCACTTCTTAAGCTGTCGGTACATATGACAGCGTGATCATACAGATTAATCACCAAGCACTCACGGCCAGTAACTTTGATGAGCTACGCCAACTGCTGAGCAGTGCCAAGCAACCTGTTACCCTATGTTGGCAAGCTGGTGAGTTACAACAATGTGGCAATTTAAAGCTCTTTAATCGTTTTTAAATGCAAAATCAGCGCGGTTCAACCGCGCTGATTTTCAACAGCTAGGGAGTTATTCGTGCTCTGCAAACAATGCAATTAAGGCGTCCTCATCTAATACATCAATACCGAGCTCTTGCGCTTTGGTTAGCTTTGAGCCTGCCTTTTCACCTGCGACCAGCGCATGCGTATTCTTCGAGACACTCCCCGATACTTTTGCGCCAAGTGCTTGTAATCGCGCTTTAGCATCATTGCGATTGAGTTGGTTAAGAGTACCAGTCAGCACGTAGGTCAATCCAGCCAGCGGTTGTTGCTGTTCAGATTTACGCTCAATAGCAGGCCAGGTTAGTCCTACCGCCAATAACGCACTGACCACCTCTTGGTTATGTGGCTCCGCAAAAAACGCGTGTAAGTGTTTGGCAACAATTACACCCACATCACTTACTTCTTGTAATGCTTCAACCGATGCTGTCATCACATTTTCAAGCGTTAAAAAGTGATTTGCAAGGTTCTGAGCGGTGGCCTCTCCTACTTCTCGAATACCCAGCGCATACAAAAACTTAGCAAGCGTGGTGATTTTAGCAGCATCAAGTGCTTCAACTAGGTTTTTTGCCGATTTTGGCCCCATACGCTCAAGGGATTCAAAGTGACCTTGTTTAAGAATAAACAAATCAGCCGGTGTATGGATAAGCTCTCTATCAACCAACTGCTCCACAATCTTATCGCCGAGGCCGTCAATATCGAGTGCCTTACGTGAGGCAAAATGCTTAATCGCTTGTTTGCGCTGCGCTTGGCACACCAATCCTCCAGTGCAACGTGTCACTGCCTCACCTTCAACTCGCTCAACATGCGACTTACATACTGGGCATAAACTGGGGAAAGTGATTTCTTTTGCGTCATCAGGACGGCGCTCTAGTACCACTTGCGTCACTTGTGGGATTACGTCTCCTGCACGGCGCACTATCACTGTATCGCCAATTTTTACCCCTAAGCGCTCTATCTCATCACGGTTATGTAAAGTTGCATTAGATACCGTTACGCCTCCAACAAACACAGGTTCTAAACGTGCTACTGGGGTGATTGCCCCCGTGCGACCCACTTGAAACTCCACATCTAATAACTGGGTAATTTCTTCTTGGGCAGGAAATTTAAAAGCAATCGCCCAACGAGGTGCTCTGGCAACAAAACCCAGCTGTTCTTGATAAGCTTTATTGTTAACTTTGATCACCACACCATCAATTTCATATGCCAAGTCTGCGCGTCGTTCTAGAATGTCGTTGTAGTACGCCAGTACGCTTTGTGTCCCTGTTACTAAACGTGTTTCAGGGCACATAGGAAAGCCCCATTCAATGAGCTTTTTAAGCTGCGAAAAATGCTCATTAGGTAGCTCAACGCCCTGTACAATACCGAGCGAGTATGCATAGAACATCAATGGACGCTTAGCGGTTATTTTAGAGTCTAGCTGACGCAAGCTCCCTGCTGCTGCGTTACGTGGATTAGCAAACGTTTTTTCGCCTTTCGCAGCGGCAGTTTCGTTTAAGCGCTCAAAGCCCGCGCTGTCCATAAATACCTCACCGCGTACTTCGAGCTCTTGAGGAATATCATCGCCTCTTAAACGCAGCGGTATGTTACGAATGGTTTTGACATTCTCGGTAATGTTTTCACCGACTTGTCCATCACCACGAGTGGCCGCTTGCACTAGCACACCATCTCGATACAAAATCGATACAGCTAAGCCATCGAGCTTTGGCTCACAACAAAATTCCAGCTCTTCAGAGGTTATTAACCGCTCTTTAATACGACGATTAAAGGCCACAAACTCCGTGTCATCAAATGCATTATCAAGCGATAACATTGGCACCTGGTGCTGTACTTGCTCAAACTTACCTAGAGCTTCACCGCCTACTTTTTGTGAAGGAGAGTCTGCTGTCAGTAATTCTGGGTGCGCTGTTTCAAGAGCAATAAGCTCACGCATTAGACGATCATATTCGACGTCAGGTACAGACGGATTATCCATTACGTAGTATTGATAATTATGCTCTTCTAACTGCGCTCTTAAGCTTAGAATTTGGCTATTTATTGACTCAGACATTGCTACCTCTAAAACAGAAAAGCCACGAACTTGAAAGTCAATTCGTGGCTTAAATTAATTCATTCAAAGTGTGGACTTATGAAAACTCACGTACCTTTTCTACATAAGCGCGTACGGTATTAACACTTAGCGGTTCACGGTTGCTATCTAAAACCGTTGCACCAAATTCATCTGCAAGCTTTTTAGCTGCGCCATGAAGCATGTTAAACGCACCTAGGCCATCCCCGTCACACGGTAAGGTCATAAACAAACTAACACCCGCAGTACTAAATTGTTCCATATTATCAATATCGAACGTGCCAGGGTTAAACATATTGACCAATCTAAACAGTACAGGACCATTCCCCGAAGGCTCCACATGACGATTGAAAAAACCCTCTTCTGAATATTTAAAGCCAAGGCTTAATACCGATGGTAACAAGCGAGATCCGGCCATTGTCAGTCCCTCTGGCATCTCGATATGTAAAATAATGAAATCTTGTGGTTGTTGCGCTTGCTCTTGATCATGTTCCTGAGTTTGCTCGGCTTCTCTATCCTGTTCATGCAACTGAGCGTCCTCATCACTGTTTTTGGACTTCTCCACATCGCTGTGCTCAAGTTCATCATCAGTGGCAGCAAAGCTCAGCTCTCCAATATCTGGCTCATCATCACGCAAGGCATTTGTCGTTTGGTGCTCATCATTAGACTCTGCTTTGCTACCTGACTGTACTTTGGCTTCATCACTGCCCTTTTTACGTACTGACCAAAGTCCATGGATCAGCAATCCACCAATCACTATTGCGCTGATCACGATTAACGCCCATCTTAATTCTGTGGCCATCAACTCACCTTTTTTATTATTACGCTTGTGCCATCTGCACTGCTTGTTCAATATCAACGGCAACCATTCTAGAAACACCCGGTTCCGCCATGGTTACCCCCGTCAGCCTACCAGCCATTTCCATCGCTATTTTATTGTGGCTGATATAAATAAACTGCACCGTTTGCGACATTTCTTCAACTAAACGACAGAATCGTCCAACATTGGCATCATCAAGTGGCGCATCAACTTCATCGAGCATACAAAATGGTGCTGGATTGAGTCTAAATATAGAAAACACCAATGATAATGCGGTCAGCGCTTTTTCTCCACCACTTAACAGATGAATTGTCGAGTTTTTCTTTCCCGGTGGCCTTGCCATGATAGAAACACCACTTTCTAGTAAGTCATCACTGGTCAATTCTAAATAGGCACTGCCACCGCCGAATACTTTTGGAAAGAGTTCGGCTAAATCTTCATTAACCTGATCAAAGGTGGCTTTAAAACGTGTTTTTGTCTCGCGGTCAATTTTTTTAATTGCCCCTTCCAGAGTATCTAACGCTGCTGTTAAATCGTTTAACTGCCCATCCAAATACTCCTTGCGCTCTTTGGCTTGCTCAAATTCATCAATCGCGGCTAAGTTAACCGCCCCTAACTTAGACAAACTTTGGCTCACGGTATTTAACCGTCCTTGATGAGCACTTTGTGTTGCGTCATCAGTTAGCTGAGCTAACACCTCTTTTAAACTTTGCTGTAACTCTTGTAAGGGCTCAAGCGCGGCTTGCGCTTTGATCATCAATCCTTGCTCATCAAGTTTGAGCTGCTGTAATTTATCATTGACTATCTGAACTTCAGATTGCGCTGACTTCAAACTCGCTTGTTTTTCTTGTAACTGTGTTTTTGCGTCAATGTGCTGCTGCTTAAGCTCAGATAATAATGCTTGTTGCTGTTCATGCTTTTCCAATAATGACGCTATTTTTTCGTCTAGCTCACCAAGGGGCTCTTGCAAAAACACTTGCTCCTCAAGCAACTCTTGTAATTGCTCTTGCGCCTGCATTTGGCTGTGCTCTAAATGCTGAGCCTTAGACTGACTAAGCTGCCAGTCACTCGTTGCTTTTTGTTGTTGCAACTTGGCATCATGTAGCTGTTGCTGCGCTTTTTGCTTGCTGCTGAGTGCGGCTTGTTGGGCCTGCTTAGCCTGCAAAAACTCAGCATTAAAGTTGGCACTGTGTTGTTGCAACTTGCTCAATTGCTGCTCACAATCGTCAAGATCTTTCTGGCATTGTGTTACTTTGTTGGCCTGCTGAACCTGTTGCTGCTTTGTTATATCCAGTTGCTCAGATACGCTTTGTTGTTTTTGCTGCCACGCACTCACTTGCTCTTTGAGCATATCTATACGCGTTTGTGTGCTGGCCATCTCTTGCGCCAACTGATGAACCTGTGCTTTGTTGTCTTGTAGTTGTTTATTAGTGTTATTATGCGCCTGCTCAAGATTTTCAAGCTGAGCGCTCAAATCGGTATTTTGTAGCTCAAGCTTAGGTAGCTGCTGTTCAAGCTCCCTCAGCTGGGAGTGTTGCAACAGCACGCTGCTTTTGCTTTGTTGGTCGCCGTTACAGCTTTCCTGCCAGTTCTCTCCATACAAACAGCCTTCGCTATCAATAGCAAGCAACCACTTATCATCTGCAACATAGCGCTGACCATTGGCTAATAATTGAATGTGGTTGAGCAATTCGGGATAGCACCCAGACTCAATTAAACTTGCCACAGAGTCTGGGGGAGCAATTCGTTGCGTCGGCCAAACCGCATCACTCTGTGGGCCAGAAGTGTGCTTTAGGTGTGTTAGCCCCAGTAATGCGCGCTCTACGAGCGACTCACATCCTGCTTGTACTCGTAAAGATGCTAAATAGCTCTGCTCTTGAGTACCTTCTTTTTTATCAAGTACTTGCTTAAGTGCATTTATATTAGCTTGGCAATTTGCGTACTCTGACTGACTATGTTGAAAGTCTTTTTGCAGTGTCACTTTTTGCGTATTCAGGGCAGCTAGCCCTTCATTGAGCTCTTGAGCTTGAGATTGTAAACGCGCCATATCTTGGGCTTTTTCGCTATATGCGTCGCGTTGCTGTGTTAGTTCATGGTCAAGATTTTGGCTCTTTAATTGGCTTAATTGCTCATTAAGAGATTGATACTTTTCTTGTTCATGGTTTTGAGCTTGCACAGCGCCAGACAAACTCTGTTGCGCTAGGTGCAGCGCTTGCTGTGCTTCATTTTGCTGAACTTGTATGGTCTGTTGCTGAGTTTCTAGGTTTGCATACTCATCCAACAGGCTCTGATAATACGCTTCACATTCTTGATATTGTTCTTGATAGATAAGTTCATCTTCAATGCATTGCTGCAGGGTGTCATGGAGCTCGCTAACATGGGCTTGTTGCTCCACCAGCAAACGCCCCGCTTCAACATGTGTTTGCTTTTGTTTATCAAGGTTTTGTTGCAAACTGCGTTGCTTATCTAGTAAATGTAATTTTTGTTGCTCTGTTCGCGTAAGTTCGGTGTGGATTTGATGAATACTATTTTGCTGTTCACTGATACCGTCACTAAAATAACTTACTTGGTTTTCAAGCGTAGCCAACACGTCATCATGCCCGCCATGAGCGGTATTCAAAAAATCTAACTGCTGCTGTAATTGAGTTATTTGTTCTGATTTTTCTAATTGCTTTTGGTGTAAGGCTTGCCATTTAAGCACAGCTAGTTCGCCCTTTAAGGTTCGCTCTTGGGCTTTTAATTCACGGTATAATTTGGCGTCTTGAGCCTGCAACGCTAATTTATCTAGCTGGTTTTGCAGCTCTTGTCGCACATCGAGCAAACGCTCTAGATTCTCACGAGTACTCTTGATGCGCGTTTGTGTCTCTCTGCGTCGCTCTTTGTATTTTGATACGCCCGCCGCCTCTTCTAAGAAGATTCTCAGCTCTTGCGGCTTACTCTCGATTAAACGCGAGATCATCCCTTGCTCTATAATTGCGTAACTACGCGGCCCTAGCCCCGTTCCCAGAAAAATATCGGTGATATCTCGTTTTCGACATTTACTACCATTAAGAAAATACAAAGACTGACCGTCACGGGTCACTAAGCGTTTAATTGCCACTTGGTTTCTATCTGCAAGCGTTCCTGGCAAACGCCCTGCTGCATTATCAAAAACCAGTTCAACCGATGCCTGAGAAATAGCTTTACGATTAGTTGAGCCATTAAAAATAACGTCGGTCATGGCATCACCACGTAAGTTCTTAGCTGAACTTTCGCCCAGCACCCAACGTACGGCATCAATCACATTAGATTTACCGCAGCCATTTGGACCTACGACACAGGTCATTGGATCTGGAAAAGGAATTTTGGTGGGCTCAACAAATGATTTGAACCCTGCCAATTTGATACTGCTTAAACGCATATTGTTATTTTTATTCGCTACTTATATGAAAAGATAGCAAAGCAAGCAGCAAAAATTAACTACCGCGCTTTATGTTATCTAAAATAATCCCTGTCGCCATTGCCACATTCAATGATTCAGCGCCGCCAAATGCAGGTATAGTGATAGGGGTATTAACGTATTTACCTGCCTGCTGGCGAATACCGTGTGACTCACTGCCCATCACCAGTACACCTCGTGCGGCAAATTCAGTACTATGCACACTTTGCCCATCAAGGTATGCACCATAAATGGCACCGTTATACTGAGCTAAAAATGCTTCGAGATCTGTTCGTACCACATTAACACGCACAAATGATCCCATAGTGGCACTAATTACTTTAGGATTAAGGTGATCAGCACAATCTTCACTGACCACTATCTGCTTAAAACCATACCAATCAGCAACTCTAATTATGGTGCCTAAATTACCGGGGTCAGATACCCCATCAAGGGCTAAAATCATTGCCGAATCATCAATTGGCTGAGCCTCGGGCGACTGCACAATGGCTATCGCGGCATTATTACTGGTTAGCGTGCTCGCTTTAGTTAAGCTCTCTGCGTCGGCTTCAACATAGTCTATATTTTGCAACAAAGATTGATGTTCAGCGATAAACTGTTCGCTTGCAAATAGTTGCTGAATCGGGATATTTGCCGCTATTAGCTCCTGAACATTTTTTTGTCCTTGCACTAAATACAGGCCATGTTGTTTGCGATATTTTTTTTGCGCTAAAGCGCGTAACAGCTTGAGTTGGTTTTTAGAGATCATAGCTACCCCAGTTGAAGAATGATGAATTATACCTGAGGCAGCGCAGAATGCGAAAGAATGAAGTCGATGTTTACTCGTCGTCCGTCATCCAAAAAAAGGTAACCGCGAGACGCTTGTTCTCATTATTGTCTCCAAAATAGTCACTGGCGCTGTGTGCTAGATTACCTTTAAACAGGGCTAAACGGTTAAAGCGGTTTTCAATTTCGACATCTTCATACCAAGCACTAATTGGTAACGCTTCGATATTAAGCGCATCGACTAAGTTATTGTATGGAGCATACACCGCATTACCACCCGCTGCGTGGTTTGCATAACGTAAGCGATAGAACGAGGTTCCTGAGTGCCCCCTAGGATTTGGGGTAAGATACAGAACAGCCGCATATCGGCAGAGTTGTCTATTATCTACATGTGGACGCGCCGCTCCTTCTTCATCTCCCACCAAAATAGCTGTATTGGTATCAACCACAACTTTGTCTGAGGTCGCGACCCATAACTTATCTTTACCAAGCTTTGTTTTTACCCACTGTTCAACCTGTGCAAGCTCTTCGTGTGTTAGTGCATCTGGCGCTCGTCGACCCGGCCATAGCTCTTGCGTATACGGCTTCCCTAATTTCCAGTCTGTTTTATTCAAACAACGCGTGCGTATCGCCATCGCTTGTTCTTCAGAGAAGAAGTCATCTGCAACCCAAAAATTCTTTCCTTCTTGTGGCCTTTCATAAGGGATCTGGGCAAACCCATTCGGAATGTCGGGTAACTCCTCTTTACCTGTTAATTTGGTATGTACAAACTTCGCCAAAACGACTCCTTAGCCTAGATTTTATAATTCTTATCGGTCATTTTACACCCATAAATAGACACCAGCACCTGTGTACCTAATATTGATTTAAAGACCCAGCTTCAATTTGGTCAAATACTCTAAGTGATTTAGACAAGGTTTGCACCATAACACACAAAAAAATTACGACTCATCTATTATGAAACTCCCTGTATAATTTTTAATGACTCTTTTTTGTACTCTCAGCTTTCGCCAGACAACCGATCTTGCACATCACAAAATCACTTTTAGCCACCAAGAAACTTAGCCGAAAAAAATTCATAAAAAAATTACGTCCCAAAAAACGGGACGACACTATTTATCAAAGTTATATGAGGCGGTAACTACCAAATTTTTTTATTGACAAGAGCTGTACAAAGACTCTATCTGATTGATTATATTCAACTTTCACATGTTGACGATAAAACAATGACAGGTTAACTTAGCCGCGAATTTAAACATAAGGAAATATCACAATGAAAAAAACAAGCATTGCTTTAATTTTATCAGCTCTTACTTTCTCATCGTTCTCTAACGCATCAACACTAGGTGTTAGTATTACAGAAAAACCTCGTCCTGGTGTTCCACAAGCACGTTGGACAGATGTAGTAGTGGGAGATCAATACTCACAAAATGGGAACGCAAAGTTTAACTACAATGTTAATAACTATTCAGTGTCATTCACTTGGACAACAAATGACGGTGCGCAAGGTGGGTGTCAGATTAACTATGATGTAAATAGAGACAACTCTACTGATTTTAGCTATCAAACAGCTAAAAGAAGATACAATAACACTAAACAAATCTTAATGAACTTAAAAGCTGGTGACCACTTATTTATTCAATCTGGATTCAACAGTAACACAGCTCCATGCGAAGTAACGCTTAAGCATAACATCGGTTTCTAATATTATTTGAACCAAAAAAGCGAGGCGTCAAAGCCTCGCTTTTTATTTCTATTTAATACCTACCTAAAAGTAACAGTTACTTCTTCAGAACAGATATTCTCACCAACACAGATTTTATATACATATTGCTGTTGTGTTGCTTGGCGAATAAAGTCACGATAAGTGCCTGTATTGGCAGCTGTCGCAATCTTAGCGCCATCACGATATACGTCGATGCTATCCGCAGATGCACCTTGGTAAGCAAGTTCGATACGTGCATAGTCTAAACGTGTTTTATTGGCACGTTTTACTTTCAGCTCTAACGCTTGGTCAGCTACTGTAACAGCTTGCGTCGTGGTGTTAGTCAGACCCGTTTCATCAGTTACAGTTAAAGTAACAGTGTAAGTACCTGCAGCTGCGAAAGTATGGCTTGGGTTTTGATCTGCTGATGTATTGCCATCTCCAAAATCCCATGCCCAACTAACGATGTCGTTGTTTGCATCAGTACTAGTGTCGGTAAATGTTGCATTTAGCATATCAGCGGCATAGCTAAAGCCTGCTACTGGCTCTGCTGGCGAAACATCGCCCAATCCAGTCAATGTTAGTGACCACTGGTTTAAAGTACCCGTGTCTTGAGCGTAGGTATCTTCTACTCTCAGCGTCCAGTCACCTGTTGCTACTTCGCCATTGAATGCGTCAGAATCAAATGATCCATTAATATCATCTGCACTGCCACCAGCTTTATTATGCAATGTTGCAGTAGTACCCGCTGGTGAAGTTAAGGTGACGATTAAGTCGCCAATATAAGTGTGTGTGATATCAAGGAAAGTACTTGAGTCAAAAATAGTTATTTGATCTGGTACCGTGATCACAGAAGTAATGCCCGCTGGGTCATTATCTGGAATATCAGCGCTTGTGTCATTGCTATAAGTAAAGTCATTCAGACCTTGAGGATTGACGTACAATGATACTTGCTTGCTCTGTACCAGCTCGCCACTGGTTGCAGTGACATTAAATGTGTAACTGCCCCACTGTGTTTCTCCGGTAGTTGGTACTGATAATGAGAAGCTTTGCCCTGGCTGCACAACGTCTGAAGAAAGCACCGCGCCTGGTAATTCACTCTCTACAGTCAATGCCACATCACCTGTCCAATCAGCAACTGATAGCACATCAAAGTTATACGTTGCAGTATCACCTGCTACGATTTCTTGTGATGCTGGTACGACCGATAATCTAAAGCCTGGCTCAGGATCTGCAAATTCAAGTGCATTAGCAGCATTTAAACGCTTGCCAGATACAACCTTGCCATTGAGTGCTTCATTATCATCGCCAGAATCCATTAGTACTGCTTTTAGCTCTTGCGTTGTTAAAGTTGGGTTAACTGATAATGCAAGTGCCGCAACACCAGCGACATGAGGTGTTGCCATTGATGTACCTGAGAAAGAGCTATAACCGCCTCCTGGAACCGTAGATAGAATTGAAGAACCAGGTGCACCTAAATCAACACTGGTTAATCCCCATTGAGAGAAACCTGACATTTCATCAGTATGGGTTGTACTTGCTACCGCTAGAATAGAGTCGTGCTCATAGCTTGATGGGTAATGTGGATTTACATCATTATCAACGGCACTGTTACCAGCCGCTGCAACAAATAGAATACCCGCTTCTTCTGAAGCTGTCAGTGCATCAGCCATTGCTTGGTTGAAGCCACCGCCACCCCAGCTGTTATTTGATACGCGAACATCAACGCCAGCTTCACGTAAACCGACTAGATAATCGATACACTTGATTGCATCAGACGTTGAACCACTACCTGACGCGTCTAAAAACTTACAACCGACGATTGATACTTCGTGGTTTACACCCACAACGCCTGTTGCATCATTACCTACCGCACCAATGGTACCAGATACGTGTGTACCGTGACCTTGATCATCCATTGGGTCGCCAACATTTGTGATTGCATTAATGCCGTGAATATCATCAATATAGCCATTGCCATCATTATCGATGCCATCACCTGGGATTTCATTTGGGTTAGTCCAAATGTTTGCAGCTAAGTCAGGGTGAGTATGGTCAACACCCGTATCAATGACACCCACTACCACATCACGGCTACCAATTGAGATATCCCATGCTTCAGGCGCGTCAATATCCGCATCAGCCACACCGCCAGTTTGACCGGTATTGTGTAAGCCCCATAGTTCATCAAATCTAGGGTCATCAGGCATACCAAGCACGCTGACTTTATAATCTGGTTCTGCATATTCTACCGCAGGGTGGTTGTTCAGTGCTTGCAATGCACTTTTTGTGTCTTTTTTATCTAATTTATATTTCGCTAGACGACCTTTTAAAACATGGCGATATGCATCGTCTATTTCATCTTGGTTAAGATCACTGATTTTTGCTGCAACTAGCTTTCTGGCAGAAATACGCTGCTCTTTTGTTGCGTCTTTTTTATATACAACAATCAGTGCATCGTCAGCAGCGCTGATTGTTTGTTTATCAATATGAATGGCAGCCTGTGAAAGACAAGGGATTAATGCGAGCGTTAAAGCAGATAATTTTAAATTCATTGTTGGGATCCATAAAGTTTATTTATTTTGTCATATGCCGATGACATATAACTTATAATCAAAAGTAGCCTCAGCAATTGAGCCTACCCACTTTTGAGTTCCCACCTGTATAAATTGAGTATTAAAGCAATCTTGTTAGTACGTTACATGCACAATAGTAAAGTACTGAAAACATAAAATTAAGCAACACAACTAGAAAACACTAAATCGCTACATCGCGCAAGCCAATCTCAGTAAAACCACAAAAACAGACTAAAAAACCAAAAAGGCACAATAAATTAACAATAATGTATGAGTGGACACATATTTCCTAAAGTAGGAAAGTCAGCCTTTTTGACTGGAAATTTACGTTATATATAAAACCAAATAGTTATAACTATGATTTTAAATATGTTTTTTTTCATAAAAATTTCGTATTCCTTCTTTAGGTACTCTTCTCTAATGTGGGGTACAAGGTCTTCGGCGCAGTAAAAGTGAAACAATATGCTAACAAAAATAAAGGCTCATCTGGCTTCATCACTTAATACAAACGTGTATAAGCGCGTGATGTTACCGATGTCTTTATTAATGAGCTGTGTCACTTATGCAGGCTCTGCAGATCTACAAGAGTCCCCCTTGTCTTTGAGTATAAATCCCTCGTTGTCAGTACATGCACAATTACTTACAACGGTAAAGCAAAACGGAACACTAAATAAAGCAACGATAACGCAAATAGGTGACGAGTTAAATTTGGTGTCACTTGTGCAATTGGGCTCGAACAATCTAGCCGAAATAACACAAGCAGGCGCTAATAACAGCGTTAACTTAATTCAGTATGGCAATAACAACTATACGTCCATAGTGCAACAAGGTGACGCCAATGTCGTCAATCTAACGCAACTTGGTGAACAAACGTTGCTCATCCACCAACTTGGTAATGAGATGGTGCTCAATGTCAGCGTTAATAAATAATAATGATACACAAGGAAAATATCATGCTTAAAAAATCTCTCATTTCCTGTGCCATAGTAATGGCACTAGGTTATGGCAATGCTGCTTTGGCAGCAGAGCCACAGAGCAAAAATACGCAAGACACTATCCAAAGCGACTTTATGGCTGGCGCTCAACAAAACCGTGTTGAGATCAACCAAAACTCTTCTGAGAGTGTTGAAGGTAACGAAATAAACTTACTGCAAAGTGGCGAAACCAACGGTGCCAAGGCAACGGTCACTGGAGGCTCGAACCACATCACCTCCGAACAAAAAGGTAACAATAACTTACAGCTCACAACGGTAGAAGGTCAAAGTAACCATATTACGCATTATCAAACAGGTAACGAAGCACAATCGAGTGTAGAACTTACTGGCGATGCTAATATGCTGTCTTTCAATCAAAGTGGTGATACGGGTAGAGGCGGCATTTCCAACGAAATCAGGTTGAAAGCCCAAGGTGATGATAATATCGTTAACGTTACTCAGGGCTCAGGAGGACATTGGACTTATATTGATGACTTACAAGGCCACAATAACGAAGTCACAGTGGAGCAACAGGGTGAATGGGGTGAAGTACGTCTTAAAGAAATCGTTGGTGAAGAAAATGAGTTCACGATTGAGCAAGATGGCTTTTGGAATGTAGCCACAGTAACAGAACTTAACGGCGATGAAAATACGGTAAAAGTTAAACAAGAAGGCGATCGAAACAGCTACCGCATCGACTTGTTAAACGGTGATGAGAATAGGCTAGAATCAGAGCAATCTGGTGATAACAATGCCATTGCAATTAGCACACTTAATGGTACAGACAATCGCTTAGAGTTCGAACAATCAGGTGATAATAATGCCGTTGCTATAAACGAGCTTACAGGCGCTGACAATCGCTTAGAGTTCGACCAGAGCGGGAATCAAAATAGTGTTCAGATTGATCTCATCAATGGTGACGATAATTCCCTTTCTACTAATCAAGATGGCGACAGTGGTGTAATATCGTTTGCGATTATTGAAGGAGAAGACAACAATCTATCCGTGCAACAACAAGGCAATAACAATAGCCTTGTCAGTGAAATGATTGTTGGCACAGATAATAAGCTAACTGCACTGCAAAGTGGTCAAGACAACAAATTTGAAGTTGAAATGATCGGTAGTGATAACAATTTCAATGCCACACAAACGGGTCTTGAGAACACCTCTTACATGGGCGCGGTTGGTGATAATAATAAATTCACTAACATCCAATTAGGCAACAACAACGATAGCCATATTGCTAACTTCAATGGCTCAGACAATACCTTTACTGTTAACCAAGTTGGTAATGACAACAGAGCGCTAGTTCAAACGTCATACCCTAACGTCTCTTTGGATACAACAGGCAATACCATTACGCTAGACCAACTGCAAAACGAAAACGATGCATCCGTGACGTTAAGCAGTGAAGTAGCCAGTGTTAATAACACCATCGACTTAGTGCAAGATGGTAACTTAAATGCCATTGACCTAATGCTTGAAGGTTCTAATAACTCGGTTGATATCGCTCAAATTGGTGATATGAACATGGTAGTAGGTATTGATCAAGGCGCATTCGTTATCGCTGGTAACGACCTCAGCTTTAATGTCGTTCAAGACGGCACAGGCAACTTAGTCGAAGGTAGTATGTCGCAACTCAACGGTGATGTATCAGTCACGCAAGTAGGTGATTACAATACTACGACAATAGTACAGCAATAATTGTGTCATTTAAAAACCGATAAGGGTGCCCTTTGGCACCTTTATCAATTGCACTGCCGTTAAAGTGATATAAGCCAATGAACTCTCTTTCTAAAATCTTCTTTTTTTGCTCTTTTCTAATAATCAGCATGTGTAGCAAAGCAGACGAAATCAGTGGCTTTTTACTCGATCAAAGTATTAGTCGCTCAGGACATGAGTTTTATCGTCAATTAAGTACGCTTTGGCTTGATATTCCCTCAACGGCAGGCGCAACGGTAACAATAAAAGAAACGCTAATACCAAAAGCGGGAACAATTTTAACGGTAGAGCTAAACAATCAAGCAGTGTACAAAACTTACTTGGGCCGTAGGCTAAAACCGGTAGACGACCAAGTAGAAGAAGCTGCACTAACCCTAATTAAAGTGCTTGCAAGTAATAATTTCAGCAAGTTTAGTGATGACTTATCAAGCAGTGGTCTTTAACTATGAAAAAATATCTTTTCCTATTATTAGTGCTCAGCCAAACAGGCCAAGCCAGCGAACTTGTTTACACCCCCATTAACCCAAGTTTTGGCGGTAATCCACTCAACGCCAATATGCTTATGAATAAAGCACAAGCGCAAAATAAGCATAAAGCCCATGTTGAACCCAAAAGCTATGCAGAGAGAATGCAGGAGTCTTTGGAGCGAGCATATATAAATAGAATCGTTCGTGAAGTCACCGATCTTGCTTTTGGCGAAAACTCCGACGAAAACGTATTTGGCCAAGACTCTGTGTTTGTCAGCGGAGATCATCAAATAAGAATGCTAACCAGCAACGCTGACAGTATCACAATAGAAATTACAAACCTCGTATCAGGGGAAGTGACAACAATAGAAATCCCGAGGTTTGGCAATGATCTTCCGTAAACAACTTTTTATTAGTATATTTATCATGGCATTAGGCGGGTGCAGCCATATATCAAATACATTGCCTCCAGATATTACTGAAGCTCAGACGTTAGAGCATACGCAGTCTTATAAAGCGCTAAAATCACTGCCTAAGCCAATGGGAAGTATTCCCGTATCCGTGTACTCCTTTCGAGATCAAACAGGCCAATATAAACCGATTGCTAATGTAAGTTCATTTTCGACCGCGGTAACACAAGGTGCCTCAGCGATACTGGTACAAGCATTAAGTGAAACAGACTGGTTTGTTCCTGTAGAGCGCGAGGGCTTGCAGAACATACTAACTGAAAGAAAAATAATTCGCGCAGCCCTTGATAACAATGACAATGAAAGCAACGCTTTACCGCCGCTGAAAACGGCTAAAATTATTCTTGAAGGCGGTATTATCAGCTATGACTCAAACACTAAAACAGGTGGATTAGGCGCTGAGTATTTTGGCATTGGTGTTTCTGAGCTATATCGAGAAGATGTCATTTCGATATATATGCGTGCGGTCGATGTGCGAACAGGGGTTGTTTTAACATCCGTTGCGACCACTAAAACAGTGCTAAGCTTTGAGATGCGTGCCGGATTCTTCCGCTACGTAAGTTACAAGCGCCTTGCAGAAGCTGAAGGAGGCTACACCAACAATGAACCTATGCATATATGCGTAAAGCAGGCGATTGAAAAAGCACTGGTAGACCTCATCAACAGCGGTATAGATAAAGGCTTATGGTCAGCAAAGCCAGTCACTCAGAATAAGAGCGAGTCAACGCATCAGGAAAAAACTGCCTCGCCCAGTTAAGTAGCTCTATACGATTTCTAGACTTGGTCTTTCGAAATGCGCTATAGAGATGTGTTTTAACTGTATGGTCGCTAATATGAAGTTTATTGGCGATCTCTTTATTCTGCGCCCCTTCAGCAATTAATTTAACTATCGTTTTTTCTCTTTTTGTTAAATTAAATGTGCCATCTTCTAGTTTAGGTGTCGGAGTTGGGTTACTAAAAATAGCGTGCTCAACTAGCAGCTCTGAAAAAGTACTGCTAATAATACTGCGCCTAAACCACAACTCACCGTCTTTTACTGCTTTAATGCCCTTCAATTTGATGTCTGGTTCATCTTTAGCATAAATAACGCCTTTAACACCCGCCAACAAAGCACGGCGTTCATCTACTTGTCCTTCGCAAGCATTGAATAATATCAATGACTTTCTTTTGGCTAGTACCGCCATATCAAAAGAATATACTTCCTCGCAGGTAAAACCAGTTAAATCAACAAATACCAGTTGCTCGATAGGCAACTCCACAAGTGCTTTATCACACTCAAGGACCTGAGAAGATATATTTAATAATTTGAGTAAACTTCGAATACTCTCTAGGTTTTCATCCGTTCTGCATACAGCAGTTCGGGTTACTATTGCGGCTTTACAATTCACTTTGCCCATATTAATTCCTACTATACCGAGTGACACTTTGATTTGTGCCTGTCTTGTTCCCATGAACTTCCAAGCTACACAAAATCCGCTTATATGTAAATATTATGTTTTATATCAAAATGAAAAGTGTTTACATCGTTGCAAATAAAACCAAAAATAACATAAGGTTAAGCGCTAAAATCACGCCCCTGTATTAGTATCTTTTTTTTAACAAAGTGCTTTATATACCTTTTAATTTAACTAAGCCGCCTAGAAACTAATAAATTTTCATTAAAGTAAATTCATCTAAGGCCGATTTATAATTATTATAAATTTCACCTTTGCTAAATCCATTAAATGGCAGAAACACACAATGAAACAGTGTGCGTTTAAAGTAGCAGTGAATCGAAGTGGGCCTAGATATTATGGGAATTGAGTTTAATGTGGTCGTATTAAATATGATCGTGCTAAGTATTGCATATGGGTTGATCTATCCTCATTGCGCTAACACCTTAAAGAAGATATCGCTTCAGGATATAATGGCAGCCTGCGCTTCATTATCTGTTGTTGGTTCTGTATTTTATTCAAGTGGTGTGAAGTTTAGCTTTGTTTGGGTCGATGTGAACTGGTTCTGGTTTACCCTGATAACATTTATCGCCTTAGAGATCCCCCTTTTTATTTGGTATGCGAGGCGATACCACCTACCATTTCCAAGTCGATAAAAAAATGCCGAACAATCGTTCGGCATTTTTACATATCAGCCTCGCTTTTATATAACAGCGAATTTATGGCCTGTGTTTTACAGCCCAAAGATGTAACAACTCATGGGCGATAGTCGCAGCCGCGATTGCCGTGAGTTCGCTTTGATCGTATGCAGGAGATACTTCTACTACATCCATACCAATCATATTTACACCCTGCAGAGCACGTAAAATTTTTAAAACTTTATCGCTCGTTAGTCCTCCACATACTGGTGTACCAGTACCTGGCGCAAAAGCGGGATCTAAACAGTCTATGTCAAACGTTAAATAGACAGGTAAATCTCCCACTCTGTCTTTAATCTGCGCGGCTAATTGCTCGGCACTCAAGTCATTGGCTTGCATCGCATCAATAACAGCAAAGCCGTGATTATCCTCATTATATTCAGTTCTAATACCTATCTGAACCGAGTGCTCAGCGCTTATTAAACCTTCTATTGGGGCATGATAAAACATCGTACCGTGGTCATAACGCGAGCCTTGGCTATAGGTATCGGTATGAGCATCAAAGTGGACCAATGCCATCTTTCCATAAACTTTGTGATGCGCACGCAGTAAAGGCAAGGTTACAAAGTGATCTCCCCCTAAGCCGAGTAGCGCTTTTCCTTGTTGGAGTATCTGCTGAGCCGCCAACTCTAACTGCGCCGTAAAATATTCTGGATCACCCGTTGGATAAGTAAAATCGCCCGCATCAGAAATACTCAGCTTATCCCAAAGTGAAAAACGCCATGGGTATTTTTTTGACTCCCAAGCAAGATGAACCGATGCCCTGCGAATCGCATCAGGCCCCAAACGCGCACCAGGACGACCTGATGTTGCCAAATCAAATGGTAAACCTAAAACGACAACATCTGACTCAATATTAGTCATATCACGTACCATAGGCTGACGTAAAAATGTCATACCATTTGAATATAGTGAGTGATCGGTATGGTCAAATAACTGGTTCATAAACTAAACATCTTCCAAATAGGTATAACCATCTAACCCTTGCTCAAGCTCTGCCAAGCAACGTGCTTGCTCATTCTTTGGCAACTTGCTTTGCACCTGCTGAGCAAAGTTAGCTTTAAATTGTGCAACATCCAAATGAACATAGCGCATCATATCGGCAACACTATCCCCTTCATCTACATCACTTAGCTCTAGCAATCCATCATTATCTAATCTTGCAACAACGCTATGTGTGTCACCAAATAAATTGTGCATATCGCCAAGTATTTCTTGGTAAGCGCCCACTAAAAAGAACCCCAGTAAATAAGGTCGACTAGCATTGTATTCGGGAACAGGTAAGGTACTTTCGATACCCTGACCATCCACATAATGTTCAATCGTGCCATCAGAATCACAGGTTATATCTAACAATAACGCTCTCTTTTTAGGCGCTTCAGTTAAACCACTTAGTGGCAATACTGGAAATACTTGTTCAATTCCCCATGCATCAGGCAATGACTGAAACAACGAGAAGTTAACAAAAAACTTATCTGCTAATTTTGCGCTCAATTCATCAATAATAGGTCGATGAAAACGGTTTTTATTATCCATTCGCTGATTAAGCTCATAACACACACGCAAATTAACTTGCTCAGCCCAAGCCCGCTGCTCTAAGTTAAGTAAACCCATTGCAAATTGGCTGTGTACTTCAGCTAAATCACTTTGTGTATCGTGATAAATCTCAATTAATGCCCTATCATCCCTTTGACCATTAAGCCCCTGCCACGATGTCCACATGTTATGTAACAAGCGTGGCGCATCCTGTTCTGGCGCCAATACGGCTTCTGGCTGATAACTTTCAGTACCAATAACATCCGTGATCAACACGGCATGATGCGCTGTTAATGCACGGCCCGATTCTGAGATAATCTTTGGCATCGGTTGCTCATATTGTTTACACGTATCTCCAATGGTGTACACAATATTATTTGCATATTCAGCTAGGCTGTAATTCATGGAATTGTGAGATTGGCTGCGTGTTCCGTCGTAATCAACTGCCAGCCCACCACCTACATCTAAGCATCGTAAATTGGCACCTAATCGACGTAATTCACAATAAAAGCGTGCCGCTTCGCCAACACCAAGTCGCACATCACGAATATTGGCCATTTGCGAGCCAAGATGAAAGTGTACTAACTGTAGCGCGCTTAACAACTTGGCCTGCTCTAGCTGATTTATCACCGCCAACACTTGTGACGCCGACAAACCAAACTTAGACTTTTCACCACCGCTTGCTTGCCACTTACCTTTGCCTTGTGAAGCGAGACGTACGCGTAATCCCAGACGTGGTGTCACGTTTAGCGCTTTAGCTTGTTCCATAACAATATCAAGCTCTGAGCGCTTCTCTAACACGATATAAACTTGATGTCCGAGCTTTTCACCCAACAGTGCCAAACGCACATATTCTTTGTCTTTGTAACCATTACATACAATAACAGCCGAAGTTTGCTCACTCATAGCAAGAACAGTGAGCAGTTCAGCTTTGCTGCCGGCTTCAAGACCCAATTGCTTTTTATCATTGCCCACTTGGCTTGCAATTAAACCCTCTACTACTTCGCGCTGCTGGTTAACTTTAATTGGATAAACCAATAAATAGTCTTCTGGGTAACTATAATCAGCAATCGCTTGATTAAACGCATCACAAATACTATGAACTCGTTGACTCAATATTTGAGGAAAACGCACCAAAGCAGGTAATGTATAACCTTGAGCTTTGATTCGTTGAGCGATATTTTCTAAAGTCACGGCATGCTCTGGCTGTGCTAGTTTCGGCATTGCAGTAACCTCTCCCTGATCATTAATACCATAGAAGCCCTGGCTCCAATGGCGCACGTTGTAACAATCACGCGCGTGTTCAGAAGAGATGTTTTTGGTCATTAAAGTTCCTTAAAAAATCATAGAATTTGGGAGGTCATTTTTGCGCATTACAAAGAATTCGTGCCGCTGTGTCTAACGAAATATTTCACTCTTCAAGAGTAGTAAAATCACTCGTCGATCCTAAAATTTGCCATGAAAAAGGCACCTCTCGGTGCCTTGACTTTCATTAACTTCATTTTTTAGGAGCATCAAATTACTTTAATCGATAGAACAAAGTAATCAGAATTTTTTAAATCTCGGCATGGTGCCAAAGGCTATCTACTATTTCACTAAATGAATTAGCACTCTTAACTTGATTGAGTTGATAGCCTACCATGCGGCTAATATCAATGAGATCAAAGTAACCACATATGCGCTCAGGCGCTTGGCTGACCACCAGCAAATGCTCGTGACCACCCATTTCCATACTTTTTACAATATCCCCTACCCGAGCACTGCGCACAGCAAGTTCATTGACACTGCTTAAGGAAGACAGCGGGATCATCACATCTACAACGGTCATATCAGCTCGACTAATGCCTGTTTTAGCTGAGATTTTCAGTACATAACTACTTGAAAGACGCGCTTTAGATATGATCCCAAGCATATTGTTGTGGCTGTCTACAACAAAGCTAATACGCATATGGGTTTGTTCCATGATTAACAGCGCATCATTAAGCCCTGTGCTGCTATCAATTAATTGCGGTGGCACTTGATGAAAACCATGCATTGCTTCGCTTGCTGGACTATCTAGTGAAATGGTTACATTGCTATCAAGCGACGTATTAAAATGGGTATTTGTGGCAAGCGCTTGGCTGCCAATAGTTTGGTATTTAGACATAACACCACCTCTATCTATATAAGCTGACGACAAAAAATAAATTTGTTTGAGAAGAGCTTACTTTTTAGGTGGAGCGCGAATGCTTAAATGGAGATGTTGTGATTCACGAGGAGATGGGATTTCCCCTGCAATACTAGTAGTACCAGCCACCTCAAAATCATAAGAAATAGAGCCAATAATAAGCTCTTGAGGATCGTGGTCAATTGGATCTGAATCTATAAATACGCTTTGTTGCTGTTCATAGTAATTTTCAACTTTGGCATAGCTCATTGGCGCGTTGATCACTGATAGGAACAACACACACAAACAAGAAATGACAAACCACTTACTATACCGCATCAAAACTCCAGATTAAGTTAGGCACAAAAAAAGTGCCTAACTTCAGTGTATGAGCATGTATTAAAATTAGCAAGTATTAAAGTACCACCTCAGAGATGGAATCCTTAATTCGACTAACCAATAATTGTTCTACTCTCACTCCTTCAATATCGATGGCTTCAAATTTAAAACCGTCGCAAAGTATGTAGTCTGCTCGCTTTGGTAAGCGTTTTAGTCGATATATTAAAAACCCTGCCACTGTTTCATATTGGTTTACTTCAGGGACGTCTTCCCAACCTATAACACGACATAGGTCAACCATAGGCGTAGAGCCATCCACTAGCCATGATTCATTATCGCGCTGAACTATTTGCTCCTCACCATGAAACGTGACTAAGTCTCCCATAAAGCTACTCATGAGATCTTTTATCGTCACAATCCCAACAACTAAGGCGTACTCATTCACAACCACTGCAAATTGTTCATTGGACGACTTAAATGCATTGAGTGCCTCTGATAGCGTTAATGTTTCTGGTAGGTAAAATACTTCTTTTTCGATAATTTGTTCATTTAAGTGCACCATTTCGCCACGTAACAACTGCTTCAAGATTTGCTTAGTATCGACAAAGCCAATTAATTTATCCAAGTGCCCATCACATACCAAAAACTGGTTATGTGGGTTATCTAATACCTTCTGACATATCGCCTTACTGTCATCGCTGATGTCTAAAAATGCGATTGACTCTCGTGTGGTCATGGCCATTGGCAAAGTTCGACATTCTAATTCAAGTACATTCCCAATCAGTTGATATTCTTGCGCCTGCAGCGTGCCACTTTTCGCCCCTGCATCCATCATTGCGACTATTTCTTCAGTGGTCACCTCATCCTTTCGCTCAGTGGGAAAGCCGAGCAATTTCAACACTAAATTGGTAACCCCGTTAAAAAATAGCACTAAGGGTTTAAATGCCGTTGTGACAGCATTCATTAACCCAACCACTCTTATAGCAACGGCTTCAGGCATGAGCATCGCTACTCGCTTTGGCAACAAATCAGCAAATAAAATAAACAAGGAAGTAATAATCATAAATGATATGACAAAACTAACCTGATCTAACATCGCCCCTTGATACACCATTGCAAGGTAGGAACGCACAGTATCCGTCAGTGCTTGTTCTCCCAAAATACCACCAAGTATTGCGATTGCATTCAAAGCTATTTGCACCATCGCAAAAAATGCTCCTGGTTGAGCTTGTAGCTTAAGCACTTGCTCTGCACCATGATAGCCTTCATCCATCATTATCTTCAGTTTGATTTTACGCGCTGCAGCTATGGCAATCTCAGACATTGCAAATAAAGCGCTGATAAAAATTAAACATACAATTCCAAGCAATTCGCTCACTTAATGGTTTCTCCAGGTTAAATCGATTAGTGCTTTTAGAATTAGTCAAAAAGCGAGCAATTGTAGCGTAACCCACACACGAAGCAACATATATAAGAAGTTAAAAATCAAAGAGTTAAAATATATATTTTCATATATTTACACACTACTCTATACCAAGGTGATAATCTGCAATAGTTTGTTACGCATTTAGGTTTATCCGCTTGCCATACCCAGCGTATACTGTGCTACAAAATTAATGCTTTTATTTGAGGTTGGTTGTGCAGTTAACTCAAGGTATCGAGTATTTTCTCTCTGGATTTTCTTTGATCACGCAAAAGGGATTGAAGCGTTTTGTGTTTATTCCGTTACTGATCAACGTATTGCTTTTTGGTAGCTCATTGTTCTTTTTATATGATTGGCTCACGCAAGGGTTTAATTACTTAAACAACTTATTACCAAGCTGGCTTAGTTGGTTAGAGTGGCTTATGTGGCCTATTGCCATTATGGTCATTTTATTCAGCTACAGTATGGTATTCACCGTGATCACTAACTTTATCGCGGCGCCTTTTAATGGCTTGTTAAGCGAAAAAGTAGAAATGCACCTTACCGGGCAAAAAGTGAATGATGATGGCTTAGCGGACCTACTTAAAGATGTGCCTCGTATGCTTGGCCGCGAGTGGACTAAGCTGTGTTATTACTTGCCTCGTGCAATTGGTTTTTTCATCTTACTTTGGGTTTTACCCCTAGTTGGGCAAGTATTGTGGGTAATGTTTACCTGTTGGATGTATAACGTACAATACAATGACTATCCGTTTGATAATCATAAAATCCACTTTAGCCAAATGAAAAGTGACTTAAAAAGCAAACAAGGACTGTCGTATGGGTTTGGCTTTGCCGTATTCGTACTCACTTCAATTCCGCTGATTAACCTGATTGTTATGCCCGTTGCGGTATGCGGAGCCACCCGCTTATGGGTGGATAACTATCGTAAAAACTATCGATGAACATCCTTACTCAGAAAAATAGAGTGCAAGCCCTAAATGCGCTCTATTTTGCAACCAGATATAAAGCTATTGTTTTATCTGTCATAGAGTTATCATCTTTCTTTCATTTTACGTCTATAACATTTGTTTTCCTTATTTAAACAAGATGATGTACTACCATGAAGTATAAAATATTACTCTCCATGAGCGCTTTATTAGTATTGAGCGGTTGCAACGATGACACAAAAATCAAAGAAGTGACCAAAGAAGTCGTCGTTGAAAAACCAATTACCGTAGTTGAAAAAGTTGAAGTGCCAGTGATTGTTGAAGTGGCCAAAGGCGGTGCAAATGACGCTCAAATCGGTGCTCGTGCGCAGTTTTTGGTGAATCAGCTACAAGATAGTGCCCTAAAAACAAAGCTACAAGCTTGCCAAAACGGGCCTTTTTACAAAACCGATTTTTCTATCGGCCATCGTGGCGCACCTATGCAATATCCTGAGCACACCAAAGAATCATATGTGGCTGCAGCAAAAATGGGCGCGGGTATTTTAGAGTGTGACGTTACGTTTACTAAAGATAAAGAGTTAGTGTGCCGTCACTCACAATGCGACCTGCACACCACAACAAATATTTTAGCGATCCCAGAGCTTGCTGCAAAATGTTCAGAACCCTTTACCCCAGCAGATGCTGCATCAGGTACTCCAGCTAGTGCAAAGTGCTGTACATCAGACATCACACTCGCTGAATTTAGACAATTAAAAGGCAAAATGGATGGTGCAAACTCACTTGCAACAACCATTGATGAATACCTTGCAGGCACAGCAAGTTTTCGCACAGACTTATACGCAAGCCAAGGTACGCTGTTAACCCACAAAGAAAGCATTGAGTTATTCAAATCATTGAATGTAAAAATGACACCGGAGCTGAAGTCTGCCAGCGTTCCTATGCCGTTTGATGGCATGACCCAACAAATGTACGCACAAAAAATGATTGATGAATACAAAGCCGCAGGTGTGGATCCGAAAGATGTTTTTGCTCAGTCTTTTGATTTAGAAGATGTAAAGTATTGGATTAACAATGATGCGGCATTTGGCGAGCAAGCAGTCTACTTAGACGACCGCTACGACATAGCAGGATTTAACCCAAATAACCCAGATACTTGGCAACCTACAATGGCAGAACTTAGCAATGACGGCGTGAAGATTATCGCCCCTCCCATGTGGATGCTCGTTACTTTGAACAACGATAAAAAAATTGTGCCCTCTGAGTATGCAAAAGCAGCCAAAGAAGCGGGTCTTGATATCATCACTTGGACTTTGGAGCGCTCTGGCCCGCTAGCAACAGGTGGTGGTTGGTATTATCAGTCAATCAAAGATGCTATCAACAGTGATGCTGATGCGCTTGTGTTACTCGATGTATTAGCAAAAGAAGTTGGTGTTATTGGTGTATTCAGCGACTGGCCTGCAACAACCACGTTTTATGCTAGCTGTATGGGTATGACACCGAGTATTTAATCGCTAAAGTAAGGGTCGTTTCGGCCCTTACTTTAACAGTGCTAAACATTGGCAACTATTGAGCACGATTGTATTTCGAGCGAATTAACTCATACCTTCCTGAGCCCTTTAACTGTTGCAGAGCGATATTAAATCTATCTCTTAACCCCTTGTCACGAAAACCAACATAAAACCACAGAGGGTTATTTTTTACTGGCAATAACACCTTACCCCAACTCGCATTTGAATATCGATATCTTCCGTCTCGTAATTGTATTAGATGCCAATTTAGCAAGGTGTCATCTATCAAGATAACCTGACACTTTCCCGCCAGCCAATCAATCACTTGCTCTTGCTGTTTAGAGTATTCAGAATAATCACGTTTTTCAGCTATAACAGTCTCAATATTCAAATGCTGTTTAGCATTTTGCCAAGCACAAATGCTGTATTGACTTAATTGTTCAATCGTACTTATGGAAAACTTCGATTTACTGCTATGTATTGCAAAGTTGCTGTAAGAGATAAACGGAAGAGAGTAATACACATGTTCATTTACTTGCTGAACTTCAACAGCAATATCAACGCTTCCAGTCTTAAGTAAACGCTCCATACGACGATTAGAGACGAAAATACTCTGATATTGCCAGTTCAAACTCTGAGCTATTTGCTCAAACAATTCGACGCTGATCCCTGACTGGCTTGATTCATCAACATAAGGAGGCCGACTTTGACCAAAAGCGACTTTTAATGGCTCTGCAGCGACTAAACTAATGGGTGATAAAAAGAGTAGCCACAACCAGAACACAAACTTTCCAGATAAATACTGAATAATACGCCCTCTCTATGACATCATCTAACTCTTAACACTGCATGTTTACAGTGAGTACATAGTAACTAGTGTAATGCACAATTTAGCGGCTCTCTACTTTATTTAAGTTAGCTAGTTGCCCGCCCACACATCTTTTAATAAATTATGGCGTCAGCCATTACAATTAATACTCTTTAAACTCCCTCACTTGGCTTTCACGTTTACCTTACTGATAGAATGTTTAATAATATATCTAATTAAAACAGTAAGAATCTATACATGGTTGTAACGTTTGATGGCTTTCACTTAGATACAAAAAGTGGTGTATTAACACGCAAAGGAAAAGAGATAACTCTCAAACCAAAGCAACATGCCTTGTTACTTTTCTTTGTTAGTAATCCAGCTGTCGTGCTAAGCAAAGAGCAAATTCTCGACCATGTTTGGCAAGGAAGAGTCGTCTCAGAACAAGTTGTATTTCAAACCATTAGCCAATTAAGAACCATTGTTGGCGAACGCGCTATCCAAACTTATGCTCGCCAAGGGTACAAATGGACTTATCCGATAAATAATGATGAAGAAGAGCAAGAGCGAGTTAGTGTGAGTCGGTCAAAAAAGTCGCACACATATACTTATTTTATTATCGCTATATTATTAGCCGCTACCGCAGTGACAAGCTACCACAGCTTTATCCCACTAACTGGTAAGCGAGCACAAATTTTCTATTTACCTCAAGAGCATACAAAAGATGTAATTGAAGATACCTCTAATGATGCCTTTTCTTTACAAGCAGTAAAGTTCAATTCAAGTTACCAGCTTGATGTATTGAATATGCCCGCGCTTACTTTTAAAGAGTTGCAATTGGATAAAGCCAACTGGCTGATTGGAATGCAAATTTACCCAGCTCCAGAGGGAATCTATTTAGAATTTAAGTTGCAAAGCGATAAAAACCAATGGCATGACTATGTGTTTGCAACCAAGCCAACTGCTGTAGCAGCTGCGCTCCATAAGCAATTAGCGGAGTTAGCACAATTAGGATTATTTACGACACCGACCACTGCCAAAGTTTGGGTTAGTAAGCTTGAACAGCAAACACAGTACAGTAGGGCAAGTGTCTTGTTCTTTTTGGCAAAGTATTATCATGGATTAGGCCATCTTGACGTTGCACTGGCGTATTTGGACAGTATTTCAAAGCAACCTGTCGATGTGCAAACAATGCCATTGCACATCGAAGCCGCTTTACTAAGAGCCACAATTTATAAACATAATGGGCAATTTACATTAGCTAAAACCACACTCACACAGGCTGAGCAAAATCTTGGCGAAAAAATATGGCCACTACAGTTTGAGCTCATTAAAAAACAAGCTTTTTTAGCCTATGCAATGCGTAACCCTGAACAAGTTAAACAGCAACTTGAGCGTGGAGCTAAACTTGCCCAACGCAATATTGATTCGTTAAGCCGCTTTCAGCTACACATATTAGACTCCATTTTATCTGCTAAGCTTGGCTTAAACGAGCGAAAATACATACAACTTAACGAGGCTCAGCAGGTTGTAATAGATGAAAAGCTTCACCCTGCAAATCTTGCGTTCATTTACTTCCATTACGCGCTATTTGCCGAAGACAAAGATATCAAAGTTAAGTATCTGAGCAAAATACTTACACTCCCTCGCAGTCAAACTAACTTTTGGGTCATTGATGACGCTTTTGAGCGACTTTTTGACCTTTATATCCAGCATGGACTTTTTGCTCAGGCAGCTGAATTACTGCAGCAAAACACCAATCATGCCGTTAACAAAAAGCTGTTAAACGCAAGGTTACTGCTGGCACAACAACAAACCCAGCAAGCAATAGCGCTGTTGGAAGAGGCTTATCAGCAATCACACAAAGCCTTTGATAGAAATGCCAGCATTAATGCCGCTCGTGCCCTGTATCAGCATCTCGATAAGCAAAGTCAAAAGCGCCAAATTTACTATAATTTTTTGCAGCGTAATGGTGAGCAAAAATGGCTGGATAGTCAAAATATCTAGAAGTAACTCTCGATGGTGCTGCGTTTTTAGTGCTCCATATTGATACTGCACCACAGTGATTTAGTGTATAACCCTTTATAAAACACCATCGAGATAACTTTACATTATTTAAACTCAAGCCAGTCAAGTTCAAACCACTGTGGCTTATCCATACGTATTTCTAAAGGCGCATTGCTTTTAATAAGATCAGCCATGCCCTTTTGAATAACAAATTTATCTCCAGCTGGAATATCATATCTGCCCACTAGATGCATACCTTGCCATAATTCAAAACTTGCCTCCTGCTCAGAAACAGCCCTAAAAGTCAGTTCTGCTCGTCTGGCTTGTTCACTCTTAAAACCTAATCTTATCCATGCTGGTTTGTGTGGCTTAACACCAGTAGGGAAATGATCTGGGTTATCGCTAAAGCCAACTATCGTCGCCTTTTCACGTTTGCTTACCCAGTAATAAAGACCTGTGAAAAAATGCTCAACTTCTATTCGCTCATTGCTAGAGAAGTGTTTTGCTTTGCCAAAGGTTACAATCTCGCTACCCAACCCCTCTCCAACACTGTTGTATGAGAATACTTGATATCTCGCGAAGATTTTTTCAGGGAGAGTGCTGTCAATAAATGTTGCTTGGGTAAGTTTATCCACTACTTTAGTAAAGCGTGTCGCTTCATTACTCGATGGGTTGCTCAAAGCTCTATAAACCGCATATCTAACTTCATCTCCTGGAACCGTGAGCCAGTTGAGTTCAACACGACTATTGTCAATCGCCTTAGCCGAAAGCCCCTTGGGTGAAGCAGGAATGGTTTGCATCTGTGCATGTACTTGCTGTTGAACATACTGAGCACTTTTGAGTTTTTCGATAAAATCTTGAGTAGCTACAGAGAGGGGCTCTACTTTATCGCTTTCAAGTACGAGCCGGAAGCCTTCAATACCACCCTGAAAATCTGTATCCATCCAATCAGGCGTCATCACCCCTCTAGGTTGCCAATGCCAAGCTTCGCCAACAACCACATATTGCTCACATTGCGCCGGTTCAGACTTATTAAATGTATGGCAAGTTCTTGTTATTTCTCGCACATTTCCTACCATATCATACAAGCCATACTGATTCGGCCGATACATTCCCACCACAGTATGATACACCGCCCCATCATTACACTGAGCACTGCGCTTGTAACGCACCTGATGATGCTTTTTCATCCCTGCAATATTGGCAATATCTTCGGTATTTTCATAATCGCAAATTTCGCTCTGTTGAAAGTCATCCGCAAAAGCCATACGCCCACTCTTTCCGGCCAACGCTGCATGACGCCACTGCTGTGCACTTGGAAGCCGATAAGACTTACCGGTCTTTTCTGATAGCCATTTTGCATAATCAATTGCACCTTGAACACCTGTACACACCACAGGGCGGTATGGGTTTTCTATCAAAGCCGGTAAATCCCAACGTCCCGGCTTTTCTGGATCTGGCCAAAGCGCCTCTGTAAATGCCATACAGTTTTTCGGCACTTGATAGCCAGTGTCACTGACAAATTGTCTAAACTGTGCAACGGTTATTTCATATTTACTCATTAAAAAGCTTGGCAACCCCTGAGTATCATTGCCTGGAATAGGCTGTAGAATTGGCTCGATTACAGCATTGTTGGCGCTTACCGTTGTGCATATACTTAATAATGCGGAAAAAACGTATTTCATAGTCACTCCTGTTTATTGTTAAGAGGCACTATAAAAATCACTTGTAGGCGCGTCTTATTCCCGCTCTATTTTTTATAGAAATATTTTTATATTTATATTTATTAGAAGGTTAAAGCGTTTTCTATTTTTCTCTTTTGTATCACAAGTCTTTTCTTATTGTTAAAAGCAATACAAGCGTCAAACAATTTGCTCGACGCTCATTGACTCATAAAAGTAAATCACCTAGATTGCTGCGCAAGAGTCAGTACCTTATAGAAATGCTGATATACACTCAAAAAAGGAAATAGCATGAGTATATTAACTTGTATCGCAAAGCTAACAGCAAAAGAAGAGTACAAACAAACAGTGCAATCTGAATTAAAAAAGTTAGTGCTACCAACACGCCAAGAAGCTGGCTGTATTAGCTATGACATGCACATCGATAATGACAACGATACGGTATTTATGTTCTATGAACGTTGGGAAAAAGAGCAAGACTTGGACAATCATCTTGAGTCGAGTAATATAAAACACTGCTTTGAAATGATAGGTGACATGCTGGAGTCAGTTGATATTTCTCGGCTCACAAAAGTTGTTGGCTAATAACGTGTCGTTTGGGCCAGCTGACAACATAACTGGCCCTAAATCACTTAAATCCATTGCTGATGATCTTGAGCAACCGTTAATTCACTTTCAACCGACCCGGTATGAGCTGTTGATGCTGGCTCAACCATCAAAAAATGAGTATCGGGTGTTGCTTTAGGACAGTGTTCAACACCTTTTGGCACAACGTACATTTCTCCAGGGTTTAAAACAATATCTTCATCTTTCAGCTGCAACGTGAGCTGACCTTTAAAAACGATAAATAACTCATCTTCGTTATCATGTTTATGCCAGACAAGCTCGCCATCACCTTTGGCTATTTTTACCAGTTGCGAGTTCGACTCAGCAATAATTTTTGGTGTCCAACACTCAGTAAATTTGGAAAACTTTTCTTCTAGGTTAATTTTTGACATATCTCACTCCCTTAAATAAACAAAAGTTTGTAACCGATATCACACCAAAGCGTTGTTAAGTTAATGATTTAAATGCACCTTCGACAAAAAAATCAACGATGAACGATATTGTTGATAAAGCAAAATAGGAGCTAAAGAGTAGCTCATCAAGAGCTACTTCGTTGCTAGCTATACAGTTTCTCAGGTACTTTGTTAACTTGAATATGCACTGTCACCTCTTCTCGATCATGATACAAATGCTTAGCTTGTAATGTGTAGTCGACTTCATATTTGGCGAGCTCTTCATGAATAAGCGTTAAGCACTCATATACGCTGTCAAAACGCTTTTTCATTGGTAACTTAAGATTAAATATCAACTCTTTAGCGAAAGCGTTTACTATCCAATCTAGCATCAAGTTAGTAACCTTTAACGGCTTTTCAACCATATCGCACACTAACCAGTTGATATTACGCTTTTCAGGTAGGTATTTGAAACCATCTTCGCGAAAGTGTTTAACTTGCCCAGATTCCATCAATGCATCGTTCATTGGACCGTTATCGATAGCCGCAACAAACATGCCACGACGCACCAACTGATAGGTCCAGCCACCTGGACACGCACCAAGATCAACGGCTCGCATACCTGATTGCACACGCTTTTCAACTTCATCTTTTGGCACGAACACATTGAATGCTTCATCCAGTTTCAAAGTTGAGCGACTAGGTGCATCTGATGGCATTTTTAAACGCGGGATCCCCATAAAAAACGGTGAATTATTATGGCTAAACGAATACCCTACATAAGCAGTATCATTGGCCAAAAATAAAACGTGTAGCACGGGTTTAGAAGGTTTGTGATCTCGGGTTAGCTTATTTTGCTTTTCCAAGCTCTTAGCCAATGGTGTCGAAAACTTTTTACAAAATTTAGACAGCTCTTTGCCCTCGTTGGTATCAGGCGTTTCAACGCGTAGATCGCCACACAGCGGAAAATCAGCTGCAGCGACTTTAACCTCGCTTACTCTGTCTTCGATTGGCATATTGCTAAGCAATTTTCCTGCAAACCATTGTCGTGCAAATACCAGACTTTTAAAGTCAACCTGCTTAATTAGCAATAGTGAATCATCAGCTGAAAAGCACTCAAACGTTACAAAGCCTGTGTTTGGCTTTGCTTTTACATAACCTGCAACCCCTTGCAAGGCAGCATGATGGTTAATTTCTGCAGCGGCATCACTTTCAAACCCACTGCGACAATAAATTACAACACTCGACATCTGTGCTCTCTTTTAAAAGGAATGCTTACTAATTTTAACGATTAAAATTACCCAAGCGACAATAAAACAGACGCCACCAATGGGCGTAATTGCGCCAAGCCATTTAATACCTGTTACAGCGAGCAAATATAAACTGCCACTAAAGAGCACAATACCCGCAATAAACAACCACCCTGCTAGCCCAACCTTAATACCCCATTTGAGCAACAACGCCACCGCAATTAACGCTAAACCATGACTCATTTGATATTCGCTGGCGGTTTTAAAAATAGCTAAGGCATACTCATCTAAATGCTTCTTCAGGCCATGTGCTGCAAACGCCCCCAAAGCTACCGACAACATACAAAAGATACTGCCAGCAAGTAAAAACACTTTAATCATGGCTGTGTTCCTGTATAAATTGCGCTGCGTGTTTTGCAGCATCAAGCAAGTGCTGTGATTCGCTAAAACCACTTTTCTTGCGAGGTTTAAGTGAGTGGTCGCCGTCAGCAAGCCATATGATATTCGGGGCATTATCAAACTGCAGTTGCGTAATTTCAGCTTGATTACCAAAGGTATCGCGTTCGCCTTGTAGAATTAAAAATGGGCAAGCGATCTCTGTAAAATGCTCGATTCTGAGCTTGTCAGGTTTACCTGGTGGATGAAATGGGTAGCCCATTGCAACAACGCCTTTGATAGGAGCTGTGCTGTGTGCTGCGAGCATCGAAGCCATTCTCCCCCCCATAGATTTCCCTCCAATAAACAGAGGAAGCCCGTCATCTACTTGTTCCAGAATGTTAGCAAAATAGTTCAACAACTTCGGGGCTCTATCTGGCGGGCGTCGTTTGTTTAGGGCTTTTGCTTGCTGCATATACTCAAAATCAAACAAAGCAACTTGAACGCCGTGTTCACACAGGTGCTGTGCCATTGTTTGCATAAAGTCTGAATCACTGCCCGCTCCAGCACCGTGAGCAAAAATAAATTGCGCGACGGGGCTTTCAGGCTTAAACCATTGTATTGTCATTACAATTGCTCTTGTTCTACGAGACTGAGCATCCAATCTCTAAATGATACGATTTTTCCAAGCTCGGCTTGAGATTCTCTGAGCACTAAGTAATAAGCGTTCTTACTTTCAAGCACGTGATTAAAAGGAATAATTAAACGCCCAGAGTCCAAATCAGGTTTTGCCAATACACTATTACCCAGCGCAACACCCTGACCGTGCACGGCCGCCTGAAGCACCATGGAAGAATGGCTAAATATCGGGCCAGCGTTCACTTGCACATTGCGTACGCCCGCGGTTTTCATCCACGCTTTCCATGCACGACGAGAGGTATCGTGCAGTAAGGTGTGCTGAGCTAAATCACTAGGCTGATCAAGCGGCTTGGGTCCACTAAGTAACAAAGGGCTGCATAAAGGCACTAAATATTCGGTGTGCAACTTGTGGGTTTGTACTCCACTCCAATGACCTCGACCATAGTAAATAGCCACATCAACATCATCGGTCAAAGAGTTTTCATCATGGTCTTGTGCTTTAATACGCACATCTATTTCGGGATGCAACTCATGAAATAGGCTTAACCGTGGCACCAGCCATTGAATCGCAAAACTGGGCGTGAGACTTACTGTAAGAGACCCTTTAGCACCTCGTGCCAGCAGCTTTTCCGTCGCATCGACCAGTTGAGAAAATATCTCTTTAATATCTAAAAAGTATCCTTGCCCTTCTTCAGTTAACAACAATGAACGATTTTTACGTAAAAATAGCTTTAAGCCCAAATGTTCTTCTAAGATTTTGATTTGGTGACTCACCGCAGCTTGCGTCACATAAAGCTCTTCAGCTGCTTTAGTAAAGCTCAGGTGCCTAGCTGCTGCTTCAAACGCTTTGAGCGCATTCAAGGGAGGGAGTCGTCTGGACATGAATAAGGGCCTTACAAATAATTCAAGCCCAACTCACATTGGGCCTGATGTTTTGCTTATAGATCAGCCGCGCTGGTATCAAGAGCCGGAAAGCTCTTTACCAGTTCATCAACCGCCTTCATTTGTTGCAAATAGCCTTCTAGTTTTGCTAATGGCAAAGCACAAGGACCATCACATTTTGCTTCATTTGGATTTGGATGCGCTTCAATGAACAAACCAGCCAATCCAAGCGCCATTCCGCTACGCGCCAATTCAGCCGCCTGAGCGCGACGACCATCAGCAGAATCACTACGACCGCCGGGGCGTTGCAATGCATGGGTAGCATCAAAAATAACCGGTGCCATGTGTTTCATATCATCCATACCCAGCATATCAACAACTAAGTTATTATAACCAAAGCTGCTTCCGCGCTCACACAAGATCACTTGGTCGTTACCTGCTTCGTTGAGCTTTTTAATGATATGACGCATTTCGTGTGGTGCAAGAAACTGTGGTTTTTTTACGTTGATCACTGCACCCGTTTTTGCCATTGCTACCACTAGATCGGTTTGACGTGCTAAAAACGCCGGTAACTGAATAATATCAACCACTTCAGATACAGGCTGGGCTTGATAAGGTTCATGCACATCGGTGATCAACGGCACATTGAAGGTCTTTTTAATTTCTTCAAAAATTTTCAGACCTTCATCCATTCCTGGACCACGATATGAATTTATTGAAGAGCGATTAGCCTTATCAAAAGACGCCTTAAATACATAAGGAATATTGAGCTTATTAGTCACTTCAACGTAATGCTCAGCAATGCGCATTGCTAAGTCTCGCGACTCGAGCACATTCATACCACCAAATAGTACAAACGGCTTATCATTTGCGATCTCTATATTAGCTAGACTGATCGTTTGTGTATTCATATTTTTTCCAACTTAACTGCCAATAATGCGCAGCAACTGTCCACAGAGCCACGCCATATATGTGCCCAATGCGTAACCAAGCACTGCTAATAATACGCCAACTGGTGCGAGCGCTGGGTGAAATGCTGACGCCACAACAGGAGCAGATGCCGCCCCACCAATATTTGCTTTACTGCCTACGGCAACATAAAACACTGGCGCTTTGATCAATTTAGCCACAATAAACAGTAAGCCAATGTGAATTAGCATCCATATGGCACCAATGATCATATACTTTGGCGCTTCAATAATTTTTGCGATATCCATATGCAAACCAATTGTTGCGATGAGGATATATAAAAAGCTTGCTCCTACTTTAGATGCGCCCACAGCCTCAAACTGCCTCGCTTTAGTAAAGGAAAGTGCCAAGCCAATTGTAGTTACTAAAACAATAATCCAAAATAACTTGCTGTGCAGCGAGAACTTTTTCAATTCTGGGTAATTTTCCACGAAAAATGGCACCAGCAAATCAGCTGAAAAATGCGCAAGTCCGGTTGCCCCAAAAGCCAATGCCAGCATAATCATTAAATCGCGTAACTCAGGTTTACGTGCATGCTGGGCTTCAAATTGCTGTACTTTGTCAATTAAGCGGTCAATTGAACTGGTATCGGCACCTGTTTTAGCATCTATTTCTTTATGCCTCGCGGCAATTAATAACAAACCTGCCATCCATAAGTTAGCAACTACAATATCAACGGTGACCATCACAGTGAAAATCTCACCTCCCGCACCGTATATTTCTTTCATGGCAAGCATATTTGCTCCACCACCAATCCAGCTACCCGCCAATGCAGCCATACCACGCCAAAGAGCTTCAGGGCCAGCTACGCCAAGCAAGTCTGGCATGACAGTAGCCACGATTAACAGGGCTATCGGGCCACCAATGACAACGCCCACGGTGCCTGTCAAAAACATAATGATAGCCTTTTTACCCAAGCCCATGATCGCTTTAAGGTCTATGCTCAAAGTCAGTAAAACCAAGCAGGCAGGAAGCAAAAAATATTTTGCAACGGTATAAACGGCATTATTATTACCGTCAACAATCCCAAAGGTATTAAGTAAAGAGGGTAAGAAGTAGCACATCAATAGTGCAGGAACATACTTATAAAACTTAGCCCAAAAACCTTGTTTTAAGTTAGATGTATAAAATACGAAACCTAATATGAGCGCAAGTAGGCCCAGTATTACAGCATTATTAGTAATTAAAGCTGACTCTTGTGGCATAGCCATCCCCATTATTTTTTATTCTTAGTGGAGTATATTGTTGTGATCGGCAAGTTCTGCAATTTGATGTTCAATAATTTCAATCGCAGGGTCATCTGGACACTCATCGACAAAAAACTGTAAATCCTCTTTAGCCATTTTGGGACAATTCAGTTGATTGAGCAAGTAACCTCTATCACGGCGCTCATACGGGTCATCACCAATGAGGTCCATCAAAAGCTCAACACAACTTAGTGCATGGCTAAATTTATCGACGGCAATAAAAGCCCACTTTTGCTGCGCTAGATATAATTTTACAGCTTCGTCGCCCAGCACGAGTTCTAGCGGCTCTTCTTGTTTTTCTTTTTCATTCTCAGGGGTAATGTACCAAGATTGTTGGCCACTGTTCGGATCGATTAAATAACCTTCATCGTTACTAATAGCGACATGCACCATAACCTCACCTTGGCTTAGAGCCATTTGAGCATCAAATCCACCGCGCTGTAGTAAATGACTTAGCACCAATGCCAAGGCCGTAGGCGAGCCCGAACGCATTTTCAACGTGTAACACACACTATTAAGTAAATACTCAGCAACATCTTGATCACTGCCACTAAATAACCATTGGGTGTAAAACGCGTCTAGCAGTTTATCTAGTCGTTGATGTATTTGTGAGTATTGGTTACAAAGCTGATCAACTTGATGCTCCAATTCAGCCAACTGACAGAAGCTGTCTTCTAATTTAGCTTGGGCGTCCCAGTGCAACTCTGCCCTAATACATCGAAGCAAAGGTTCTTGAGGTATGTAATCTGCACTACCGTCTTGTTCTTCGAACCAGATATCAGTCATATATACCGCGTTAACTCACATAATCTAACAAACGAACGACTAGTCTATCACTTTTTGATAAAGACCCAAATAGCGAAGCTCTGAAGCTTGTGTGAATTATTTCTGCGCACTGCGCCTCTTTTTATACAAAAACAAAAAAAAGCGCATGGCAATCCATACGCTTTTTACTCAAATGTTGCTTAATTCACTTATAAAATAAATGCCGATTTAGACCCTGCTAGATAACCAATGCCAAGCAAAGAAAGTGTTACCAACACTAAGCCTGTTACTTGTAGCGAGCGTGTCTTAGCCTTTGCGCTAACAACGCCAAGCGCGATATACGCTACAACCAAAATTATTTTTTCTAAAAGCCATGGCTGACCCAGTGGGTTGATACTGCCCATAATCAATAACGATATTGCAGAAATAAGTAGTAAAGTGTCGATGCTGTGGCTGGCTATAAATACACCTTTATGCGCGGCGATTTTCCCTGACGCTAAACGAGAAACTGCCCGTGTGTAAAATAACACAATGCTCAAAGCAGCAAATAATAGGTGGGTGTGTTTTAATGCTATATAATCCATTGGGTCTCTTATTATTGTGGTTGATCAGGATAGCGTGTCAAAATACCTTCGACATCGTCAATATGTGTATTTAATATATCAACAAGTTGAGGATCAAAGTGTTTGCCCTTTTGTTTGTTGATTTCTTCTAACGCTTGCTCTTTGCTCCAAGAAGCTTTGTAACAGCGCTTATGTCTAAGTGCATCATAAACATCCGCCAGCGCGACGATACGACCAAAAATGTGAATATCTTCACCTTTTTTGCCTTCAGGATACCCTGTTCCGTCCCACTTTTCATGATGCTCTTTGGCTATAACTGCGCCTGCATTCACAATTTCACGTCTTGAATTTTGTAATATTCTATAGCCTTTTAAAGTGTGAGATTTCATCACATCCCACTCTTTATCATCTAACTTGCCTGGCTTATTCAAAATGGCGTCTGGAATGCCTACTTTACCTACATCATGCAGTGGCGATGCCATTCTCAGCAATTCCACATCGTGATGGTTTAACCCGTAATGTATACCAAAAAGCTCACACATATAGGCAACGCGTTTAACGTGATTACCGGTTTCAGTTGAGCGCTGTTCAAGCGCTTCGCTCAGGCGATATACTAATTCTTGCTGCGTGCTTTCTATTTCAGCTTGCAACTGCACATTTTCGTATGCAAGCTGCACATTTTGCGAAAAAATCTTGATCAAGTGTTTTTGAGTATCTGTCAAAAACTCTGGGATACCGGATACAAATAACATCGAACTGTGATTATACTCACTAGAGCAGTAAGCAAATAAATAGTTATTTTTATAAATGATGCCTTTGTTATTTAGTGCCTGATTACAAGCCTCAAGCTGTTCTGATGTCAAAACTTCATTAATCGGTTTACCTTCGCAACGTTCAAATTCGCCTCGACCAGTAAATACAATGAGCTGACCACTAGATTTGCTACTTTGATTACTAGCCACCAAAGATGTCGCATACATTGCTTCGTCCACCGTACCAAGCAAAGAGGTCAATTGTTGCATCACACCTTGAATGAAGTGCTCAATTGAATGGGTGGCAAAAATATCTCTCGACGCACAGATTATTTTTTCCAGCCCCTGACGAGATTGTTCAATAGCCAATATGTCTCGATAAGAACGCAGGCTAGACATGACCACTGTGAACAGCTTTTGTGCGGTGAGTTCTGTTTTTGACTTGTAATCATTAATATCATAATTAACAATAACTTGACGTTCAGGGGCTTGACCTGGTTGTCCGGTTCTCAAGATAATGCGGATATGGCCATTTTTAGCCTCTTCGCGAATGAACTTAGCCACCTGTAAGCCCGCATCATCGGTTTCCATCACGACATCAAGTAATACAATCGCTGCATCAGGGTGATCAGTAATCACCTTACGAGCTTCTTCACCTGAATATGCACTTAAAAATTCTAATCGCTTTTTTTGAAATTCAAAATCACTGAGCGCCAACTTTGTCACAGCATGAACTTCAGGTTCATCATCTACAATGATGACCTTCCATTTACCGCTGTTTTCCGGCTCGACTATTTCGTTTGGTTCATCAGAAAACAAAAAATCATCCATATAGGGATCCTTCAAGTGCACATCTACGTCATTATTATGGGGACTCCCCTAGCCATTGAGCTAGAGTTACGCGATCACAGCCTGCCATATCTTTAATTGTAAGTATATTGCTATACGACATTTGTGCAAAATACTGCTGTAATTTAGTAGCTTGTTGGTAACCGTGTTCGATAAGCACATAGCCACCTTGGTTTAGGTGTTTCCTGCCTTGAGAAATGATCACTTTAATATCAGCCATGCCTGCATCATCAGCAACTAACGCACTTAGCGGCTCAAATCTAACATCACCTTGTGAAAGATGCTGATCGTCCTGCTCTATATACGGTGGATTACTAACAATAAGATCAAACTTACAATCACCAACTGCGCTGTACCAATTACTCTGCTCAATATGAACATTTTCAAAGCCGAGCTTTAGCTGATTTCGTTTGGCAAGTGCAACCGCATCTACTGAAAAATCCAACGCAGTGATATGCCATTGCGGCTTCTCCGATGCCAGAGCTAGCGCAATAGCACCTGTGCCCGTGCCAAGGTCAAGTACTTCAGCGTGTTCTGGCAACGCCAAATCGAGTGCATACTCAACCAATGTTTCGGTATCAGGACGCGGAATTAAGGTACTTGGGTTAACCTCTAATGGTAAACTCCAAAACTCCCGCTCGCCAATAATGTGTGCCACAGGTTCACCCACTTGTCGCCTTTTTATCAACTTGCAATATTCAACCTGCTGTTCATCAGACAGTTCGCTATCAGGCCAAGCGAACAAATAACTTTTCGGCTTATTTATCACATGTAATAGCAATACTTCACTATCGAGTTTCGGGCTATCGGAGGTGTCTTTAAGAAGTTGGGTAGCCCAAGCGATTGCTTGGGCAACTGTTTGTGCGGTCACGATTATTCGTCGCCCATCGCAGCAAGTAAATCGGCTTGGTGTTCAAGTAGAAGTGGATCAATAATCGCCCCTAAATCACCTGCAACAATTTCGTTTAGACGGTATAAAGTCAAATTGATACGATGATCGGTAATACGACCTTGCGGATAGTTGTAAGTACGAATACGCTCCGAACGGTCACCACTACCGACCAGATTACGGCGCTCAGATGCTTCTGCAGCCTGACGCTTTTCATCTTCGGCTTGCTGTAATCGTGCACCAAGTACCGAAAGTGCTTTTGCTCGGTTTTTATGCTGTGAACGCTCATCCTGACATTCAACAACAACGCCTGTCGGCAAGTGGGTAATACGTATAGCCGAGTCCGTTTTGTTAACGTGCTGACCACCGGCACCAGATGCGCGGAAAGTATCTATTTTTAAATCCGCTGAGTTAATCTGAATTGCTTCAGCCTCAGGCACTTCAGCCATCACCGCAACAGTACATGCAGAAGTGTGCACTCGCCCTTGCGACTCGGTTTCAGGAACGCGTTGCACACGGTGTGCTCCCGATTCAAACTTCAGTTTCCCGTAAACGCCATCACCACTGATATTTGCTATGATCTCTTTATAACCACCATGCTCGCCTTCATTGGCACTCACCACTTCCACTTTCCACTTTTGTGTTTCAGCAAAGCGGCTATACATACGAAATAAATCGCCTGCAAAAATAGCGGCTTCATCACCCCCTGTACCGGCACGGACTTCTAAAAATACGTTATTGTTGTCCTTTGGATCCTTAGGCAACATCAGTACTTGTAGATCATCTTCTAACTTTGCAATAGCAGCTTTGGCTTCTTTATACTCTTCTTGAGCCATTTCTCGCATATCAGGATCTGAGTCTTTTAGCATCTCTTCAGCTGTTGCGACATCTTCCTGAGCTTGCTGATAGGCAGCAAATGCTTTTACCACATCTTCTAGTTCCGAATACTCTTTTGACAGTGCACGAAAACGATTTTGATCCCCAATAACACCTGGATCGCTCAGCATCGCTTGCACTTCTTCATGGCGCTCAGCTAAGGTCTCTAACTTACGATATACAGACTCTTTCATTAACCTATTATTCCTGCTCAATACCTAATGTTTGTTTAAGTTGTGCCAACTGCTCAAAGTCTCCCATTTTTGCTGCGTGTTGAATCGCTTTTGTTGGGGCATGAGTCAATCTGTTCGTTAGTTTGTTGGCCAACTCTAGCAATACCTTTTCTGAAGGCTTGCCTGATTCTAGTTGGTTAAGTGCTTTTTCAACCAACTCTGCTTTAATTTTCTGGGCACTGTCTCTGTATTGAACAATGACGTCCACAGACTTTAGCGAGCGTTGCCACAAGGCAAATTCTCGCGTTTTTTCTTCAATGATAGCTTGCGCTTGACGGGCCGCCTGCTCTCGGCTTGCCATATTTTCGCTGACAATGGCTTGCAAGTCATCTACTGAATATAAATAAGCAGCATCTAAGTCCCCTACTTGGCTTTCGATATCCCTAGGTACAGCGATGTCGACAAACAGCATTGGCTTATTGCGGCGCTGTTTAAGTGCTTGCTCAACCACACCTTTACCAATAATAGGCAAAGTGCTGGCTGTTGAAGAGATGACAATGTCCGCATTATGCAATTCTTGTGGTAGCTGAGCCAAAGATATCACCTGCCCTTGTACTTCACTAGCAAGCCCCTGCGCGCGTTCAATGGTTCTGTTGGCAACAGTAATTGACTTAGGGTGGTGCTGGTACAAATGCTTCGCAACTAACTCTATGGTTTCGCCGGCACCTATCAATAATACTTTGGTTTTTTCAAGCTGACCGTAAATATGTTTTGCTAAATTTACCGCGGCATATGCAACTGAGACTGCACTAGCTCCTATATCCGTTTCGGTACGTACTTGCTTGGCAACAGAAAACGTTTTTTGAAACAAACGCTCAAAGGTAGGCTTAATTCCATTATGTTGCTTGGCACTATTATAGGCTTGCTTTATTTGGCCCAAAATTTGGGGCTCTCCGAGCACTAACGAATCGAGCCCGCACGCGACACGCATTAGATGGTTAATGGCATCCTGGTTATGATGCACATAAACATTTTCACTCAGTTGCGATTCATCGATGTTGTGAAAGCATGCAAGCCACTGAAGTAGCACTTGGGAATTCTCGCTCTCAAGGCTACAATAGATTTCGGTACGATTACAGGTCGAGACAATAACAGACTCTTTAAATTGGTCATGTTGTGTCAGCTCAGTAAGAGCCTGAGATAATTGCTCAGGGGAAAAGGCGACTTTTTCGCGTAGTTCTACCGATGCAGTTTTATGATTTATACCAAGTGCTATGATGGTCATAGATGCCTGAATTGCCCGAGCCCTGTTTTAAAGCTGGCAATTTTACCAAAAATCAATCGAATATGGAAAGTAAGGAACATCATTTGACACGATTTCATTTGATTTTGCTCATGTTTTTTTTATTTATCAGTGGATGTGCGCAAAAAATCTCCCCCTCAAAACAGCAAATTAGCGACTGGAAAGTCTTATTACAGTCACAGTCAACTTGGCAAGCGAGTGGAAAGTTAGCTTTTATCAGTAATACTGATCGCCAATCAGCTAATTTTAATTGGCAGTATATTGATAGCAAACAACAGCTCATTTTAACCAGCTTTATTGGTACGCGTATTTTGTCACTTAAGGAGTTGGCACAGCACAGTGAACTGCAATACGACGGCAACACCTATGTTGATACTAACAGTCAACAATTAGTCAAACGCCTCAGTGGCTTAGATTTACCTGTGGCACAAGCACCCGCTTGGCTTACTGGTACCGTTGATAATCCAACTAATCAATATGATGCGCAAGGCAGGCTTACTTCAAGCGCTTGGACAGATGAAAACGGCCAACTTTGGCAAGCACACTATCAACAATTTTCATTGGTTGAAGGCATGTGGCTTCCTACTCGCATGAACCTCTCTCATGACAAAGTGCGCATTAAAATTCAGCTCAACTCATGGCAGTTTTAGTATGACCTCGTTAACCCTTATGGCGCCAGCCAAACTTAACTTATTTTTGCATATCAATGCACGACGTGAAGATGGTTATCACGAATTAGAGACCTTATTTACCTTTTTGGATTTTGGCGATGAACTTACCTTCTCTCTGTCACATGACACTAAAATTCACATTACCGGAGACACCGCCGATATTCCTCTGGAAGATAATTTAATCTACAAAGCAGCGATGGCACTTTATCCCTACAAACAGGTTGAACAAGGTATTTGTGTTCAATTAACTAAGAAGTTACCAATGGGTGGTGGCGTAGGCGGCGGTTCTTCAGATGCTGCGACAACATTATTGGCAATTAATCAATTATGGAAATGTCATTTAAGTAACGAAAAGTTGGCACAATTAGGCCTCAGTTTAGGTGCCGATGTGCCGGTTTTTGTTAACGGAAAAACTGCACTCGCACAAGGTGTCGGTGAAAAGCTAACCCCCGTAACCCTGCCCCAGCGCTGGTATTGCGTGGTTTTTCCCAATGTACACGTCAGTACTGCACAGGTGTTTACTCACCCTGATTTACCCAGAGACACCAACAAGCTTTCGCAGCACTGGGCGCTGTCAAATACCCGCAATGATTGTGAGGCTTTGGTTAAAAAGCTCTATCCCGAGGTTGAAAAGACCCTAGTGTGGTTGCTAAAATATGGCCCGACTCGTATGACGGGAACCGGAGCGTGTTGTTTTGTTGAACTCGATTCAATGGATGCAGCACAGCGTGTGCTCAGTTCATTACCATCATACTGGCAAGGCTTTATAGCCCAGAGCAGCAATATATCAACTGCCCATGTGCAACTTGATAGTTGGCTCAAAATGTAGAAGTAAATAGTTTAAGTTAGCCTGTTTTGACTCTGTCATTGCATGTTAGTCCAAAAATTCAGTGCCTGAGGAACCCTACCGTGCCTGACATGAAGCTCTTCGCTGGTAACGCAACACCTGAGTTAGCTCAAAAAGTTGCAAAACGTTTATTCATTGAATTAGGTGATGCTGTTGTGGGTCGTTTTAGTGACGGCGAAATCAGTGTTCAAATCAATGAGAACGTACGCGGATCGGATGTTTTCATTATCCAGTCAACTTGTGCCCCTACAAACGATAACCTGATGGAACTTATCGTTATGGTCGACGCATTACGTCGTGCCTCTGCGGGTCGTATTACTGCTGTAATCCCTTATTTTGGTTATGCTCGTCAAGACCGTCGTGTACGATCTGCGCGTGTACCAATTACTGCTAAGGTTGTTGCTGACTTCCTATCTAGCGTTGGTGTTGACCGTGTATTAACGGTTGATCTTCACGCAGAACAAATCCAAGGATTCTTTGATGTTCCTGTTGATAACGTATTTGGTAGCCCAGTACTGTTAGATGACATGAAAGAACGTGAATTCGAAGATGTCGTTGTTGTATCACCAGACATCGGTGGTGTAGTACGTGCACGTGCAATAGCAAAGCTACTCAATGATACTGACCTTGCTATTATTGATAAACGTCGCCCACAAGCAAACGTATCGCAAGTAATGCACATCATTGGTGACGTTGCAGGTCGCGACTGTATTATCGTTGATGATATGATTGATACCGGTGGTACACTATGTAAAGCGGCCGAAGCGCTTAAAGAACACGGTGCTAAGCGTGTTTTTGCTTACGCTACTCACCCTGTTTTATCAGGTGCCGCAGCTGAAAACCTTCGTAACTCAGTCATCGATGAAGTAATTGTTACTGATTCAATTCCATTGTCAGACGAGCTACGCGCTTTAGATAACATTAAAGTGCTGACTCTGGCTGACATGCTAGCCGAAACGATTCGCCGTATTAGCAACGAAGAATCTATTTCAGCTATGTTTCAGCACTAATACACTGAATAACATAGCTACTAGCACTATAAAAGCACCTTAGGGTGCTTTTTTTGTATCTCTATGTTTTATTTATTCCCCAGCAATGGTATAGTAGCGCGCCTTTTTGGGTAGGGTGTTTGGTCGCGAGCACCTTAAACTTTAAACTAAAAATTTTGGAAACATTATGTCTAACGAATTATATACATTGAATGCCGAAGTACGTGCTGATTTAGGTACAGGTGCGAGCCGCCGCCTACGTCGTGCTGACAAGGTTCCAGCAATCCTTTACGGTGCTGATAAAGAAGCGCTAGCGTTAACTCTTGAACACAACAAAGTAATCAAAGCTCAAGAAGATGAAGGTTTCTACAGCCACATTCTTACGCTTAACATTGCTGGCGAGCCTGTTGAAGCTATCCTTAAAGACATTCAACGTCACCCATTCAAGCCAAAGATCACTCACCTTGATTTCCAACGTGTTGATGCAAACCACAAGATCCACACTAAAGTACCTGTACACTTCCTAAACGAAGAAGCAGCTACTAAAGGTGGTAATACTGTTGCTCACCACGTTACTGAAATCGATGTAACTTGTTTACCTGCGTCACTACCTGAGTTCATCGAAGTAGACGTAGCGGCTCTAGAAGTAGGTGCAACTTTACACCTATCTGACATCAAACTTCCAGCTGGTGTTGCTTCAGTTGAACTTGCTAAAGGTGAAGGTCACGACCAAGCGGTTGTTACTCTAAATGCACCTAAAGGCGCTGCATCTGAAGAAGCAACTGAAGAAGCTGCAGAATAATTATTAAGGTGTCAGCACCTTGAATAATATTCAAATGCTTGTGGGCCTGGCTAATCCAGGCCCCGAATATCAAAACACACGTCACAATGCTGGTGAATGGTTCATTCTCGAACTCGCCAAACGCTATAACTGCCAATTAAAACCAGACGCAAAACACCACGGCCTTACAGGTAAAGTACTTATCAACAATCAAGAGTTTAAACTTTTGATCCCAACCACCTACATGAATTTAAGTGGTAAATCGGTAAGCAGCCTCGCTAATTTTTATAAAATTCCCGTGGAAAGTATCCTCGTTGCTCATGACGAAATGGATTTAGAACCTGGCATCGCCAAACTAAAAAAAGGCGGGGGCCACGGTGGCCATAATGGTCTGAAAGACATTATTGCCAAAATGGCTAACTGTAAAGAATTCATGCGTTTGCGGATTGGTATTGGTCATCCTGGACACAGAGATAAAGTGACTGGCTGGGTGCTTGGAAAGGCCCCAAAAGAAGATCAAGAGAAAATTGACGCTGCGGTTGATGAGGCTGTGCGTTGCATGGAAATTTTAGCTAAAGACGGTGTGTTAAAAGCACAAAATAGACTACATTCATTTAAGCCGTGATTTTAAGTATATTGCGTTTATCTGAGTCAAATTAGGGTTTCAAAACTATGGGTTTTAAATGTGGCATTGTTGGTTTACCTAACGTTGGTAAATCTACCCTTTTCAATGCGTTAACTAAAGCGGGTATCGAAGCCGCAAACTTTCCATTTTGTACTATCGAGCCAAATACGGGTGTAGTACCGGTTCCTGATAATCGCCTAAATCAATTGGCCGAAATCGTGAATCCACAGCGTATTTTGCCAACGACTATGGAGTTCGTTGACATTGCTGGTTTGGTAAAAGGCGCATCAAAAGGTGAAGGCCTAGGTAACCAATTCCTAGCTAACATCCGTGAAACTGACGCCATTGGTCACGTAGTTCGTTGTTTTGAAAACGAAAATATCGTTCACGTTGCTGGTACTATCGATCCTGCAGATGACATTGACGTTATTAACACAGAGCTTGTATTAGCGGATATGGACGCAGCTGATCGTGCAATCCAGCGTAATGCTAAAAAAGCAAAAGGTGGCGATAAAGACGCTAAATTCCAAAACGTTGTACTTGAAAAAGTAAAAGCACACCTAGATGAAGGCCTTACACTGCGTTCATTACACTTGGAAAAAGAAGAAAAAGAAGCAATTAAGCCATTGAACTTCTTAACCATCAAGCCAACGATGTACATTGCAAACGTAAACGAAGATGGCTTTGAAAATAACCCTTACTTAGACAAGGTACGTGAAATTGCTGCGGCTGAAGATGCTGTTGTGATCCCTGTGTGTGCGGCAATCGAAGCTGAGCTTTCTGAGCTTGATGAAGAAGATAAATTAGAGTTTATGGAAGATTTAGGCCTTGAAGAACCTGGTCTAAACCTTGTGATCCGAGGTGGTTACGAGCTACTTAAACTTCAAACTTACTTCACTGCTGGCGTAAAAGAAGTACGAGCTTGGACAATTCCTATCGGCGCAACTGCACCGCAAGCAGCTGGTAAAATTCACACGGACTTTGAACGTGGTTTTATCCGTGCACAAACGATTGCATTTGACGATTATATCCAGTATCGCGGCGAAAGCGGCGCTAAAGATGCGGGCAAATTCCGCCAAGAAGGTAAAGATTATATCGTCAAAGATGGCGACGTTTTGAACTTCTTATTTAATGTCTAATCGACATTAAACTTAAAAAGGACCACTTGTTGGTCCTTTTTTGCTTCTATCGACTACTTTATGGTTACGCTAAAATACTCTCAGCTCGCTCAATCGATTAAAATAACAGCGAGTAATGACATTAACATGACCAATTAGGCTATTAAATCTGCAAACAGACGCTCATTGGCAGTTTTTTGCAAAAAAGGTGTTGACGACTTTAGGGCATATCAGCATAATACGCCCCGCATCAGCGATGATGAGAAATAAAAAAAGATGGCTATGTAGCTCAGCTGGTTAGAGCACATCACTCATAATGATGGGGTCCCCTGTTCAAATCAGGGCATAGCCACCATATTTTTTATTACTACCAAACTCATCGATTTAGCTGGTCAAATTGCGGGGGTGGCGGAATTGGTAGACGCGCTGGATTTAGGTTCCAGTATCTTCGGGTGTGAGAGTTCAAGTCTCTCCCTCCGCACCAACTTTTATAAGTTGGTTTGAGTAATCGTTGGAGTATCGCCAAGCGGTAAGGCAGCGGGTTTTGATCCCGCCATTCCCAGGTTCAAATCCTGGTACTCCAGCCAATGGCTATGTAGCTCAGCTGGTTAGAGCACATCACTCATAATGATGGGGTCCCCTGTTCAAATCAGGGCATAGCCACCATTTACTCCCACTAAAGTGCATAGTGGTTAAATAGCACAACCTCCTGTGCGGAGTAGCGGAATTGGCCAGATGTTGAATTAGACGCTGGATTTAGGTTCCTCTAGAAAAACACAACCTCCTGTGCGGGGGTGGCGGAATTGGTAGACGCGCTGGATTTAGGTTCCAGTATCTTCGGGTGTGAGAGTTCAAGTCTCTCCCTCCGCACCATCTCTTAAAGATGTAAAAATTAAAATATAGAATTCTTGATTGTTGGAGTATCGCCAAGCGGTAAGGCAGCGGGTTTTGATCCCGCCATTCCCAGGTTCAAATCCTGGTACTCCAGCCACTTTATCTACCAATTAAAGTGGAAAATCGAAGCCTTAGGTAACTCTTTGGCAAGCTAGTAGCTTAACTACTCAATTATGCTTTTTGCATATCCTGTGATGCGGGGGTGGCGGAATTGGTAGACGCGCTGGATTTAGGTTCCAGTATCTTCGGGTGTGAGAGTTCAAGTCTCTCCCTCCGCACCAACTTCTCGATAAGAAGTAAAATTATCAGACGCAAGTCGACGTTGTTGGAGTATCGCCAAGCGGTAAGGCAGCGGGTTTTGATCCCGCCATTCCCAGGTTCAAATCCTGGTACTCCAGCCATGCGGGGGTGGCGGAATTGGTAGACGCGCTGGATTTAGGTTCCAGTATCTTCGGGTGTGAGAGTTCAAGTCTCTCCCTCCGCACCATCTTCTCGATAAGAAGTAAACTAATCAAAATTAAGTAATATAGTTGGAGTATCGCCAAGCGGTAAGGCAGCGGGTTTTGATCCCGCCATTCCCAGGTTCAAATCCTGGTACTCCAGCCACGCGGGGGTGGCGGAATTGGTAGACGCGCTGGATTTAGGTTCCAGTATCTTCGGGTGTGAGAGTTCAAGTCTCTCCCTCCGCACCATTACTTAATATCTTTTCCCTTCAAGTAAATTATCAATGCTTGTTTCTGTTCCTAAATTTTATATTTCCCTTAATCATTGCTACAAAAAAACGGACCTAAGCCCGCTTTTTCAAACGCTATTATATAACTACCACCCCATTGCGTGTTCCAGTACTTTACGCTTTAACGGCCCAGCCTGATTTGCTATCTTTAAAACGCCATTACGTAACAATTTTAGCGGCTTAATTTCATTAGAAAAGCCAAAGTAACAGGCATCCATCATACTCATCATGGCTAAGTTATCGCCTCGACGTTTACGTTCGTACTCCTTTAGTGCTTTGCAGGTGCCCAAGTCATCTAGACCCTCTAAACACTCAGCAAGCGCAGCAACATCTTTAAAGCCTAAATTTACGCCCTGACCCGCTAATGGATTTATGGTGTGAGCAGCATCGCCTACCAGTACCAAGCGACCTTGACTGTAGTGATTAGCATGTTGACGAGCTAGCGGAAACAACGCTTTTTGCTCTACCGTGAAATCACCTGGCAGCTCAAAAAAGTGCTCAAGCACATGATCTTTTAACTGCTCATTTGATAAGCTCTGTAAACTCGCCAATTTCGCTGCATCTTGATACCAAATCAAGTTGGCGTAAGGTGCCTGCATGGGTAAAAAGGCAATTGGCCCAGAGGGTTTAAATTGCTGCCAAGTTTTATATTGTTGTGGTGCATCAAGCTTAATTAAAATGCCTAGGCACGCTTGTTGATATTGCCACCCTGTAACTCCTATATTTGCGAGTTGGCGTACTTGAGAGCGGCCACCATCAGCGGCAATAAGTAAGTCTGCTTGATAAGATTTATTATCATAGTGCAAAGTTATCGAATCAATATTTTGCTCAAGCGTAATTGGCGCAGAAGTAACTTGTTCTACTTCAATATCGTAGTGTGCAAACTGCGCCCACAAACTGGCTTGAATAAGTTTATTTTCAATCAAATGCCCTAAGTGTGTTTGCGAAACCTCTTCTCTATCGAACAACAACGTATTATTTGGCTGCTCGTATGCTGCCAATTGGTGATAAGGAGCGGCTCTATTATCTCGAAGTAAAGGCATTGCACCAAGTTCGTCCAACAGGCTTTCTGAGAACCGATTAATCGCCGAAACTCGAATATCCACTTGCTCGCTTGTTAGCACCTCATTTGCATCAATCAAATGACTTTCTAGTACACGAACCTGCGCGCCTAGTTTAGCTAGCTTGAGCGCGGCAGCAGCTCCAACCATACCGCCACCAACAACCACTACCTTGTTTTTCATATTGTTTGCCTTATCAATTTGAAACGTCTTTATTGTATCTTAACTCCATAGCATTTGTCCGTTTGTAATCGCCACAATACGCTTGGCCTTGATCTGCCTTTTTAAAGTTAAAATCTATACTTGGCTAGTGACCCTAGGTCAGATAAAATACGCGTCCTTTAAGCTTTGCAATTGCATCGCGAACTTACAATTGCGCGACATTGTGCGTTAAAACCGAATTGAAAACGAGGCAATATTTCAATGAGTAAAAAGTTGCATATTAAAACCTGGGGTTGTCAGATGAACGAGTACGACTCTCAGAAAATGGCTGATCTACTGGATGCCACAAACGGCTATCAATTAACAGAAGAAGCCGAGCAAGCTGATGTTATCTTACTCAATACCTGTTCGATTCGTGAAAAGGCACAAGAGAAAGTATTTCACCAATTAGGTCGTTGGAAACTACTAAAAGACGATAACCCTGATTTAGTCATTGGTGTTGGTGGTTGTGTAGCATCGCAAGAAGGTGACACCATCCGTCAACGTGCACCATTTGTAGACATTGTGTTTGGCCCGCAAACACTACATCGTCTACCTGAAATGATTAAGCAAGTTCAAGGCAAGCAAGGTGCTGTGGTTGATATTTCATTTCCAGAAATTGAAAAGTTTGACCGCCTGCCTGAGCCAAAAGCAGATGGCCCAACCGCGTTCGTATCCATTATGGAAGGTTGTTCAAAATACTGTACCTTCTGTGTGGTACCATATACTCGTGGTGAAGAAGTAAGCCGTCCCCTTGATGATGTACTTCTTGAAGTTGCACAATTAGCAGAACAAGGTGTACGAGAAGTAAACCTACTTGGCCAAAACGTAAATGCTTACCGTGGTGAAACGCACGATGGTGAAACCTGCTACTTCTCAGATTTACTGCGCTATGTGGCAGCAATTGACGGTATTGACCGTATTCGCTATACCACTTCGCACCCAGTTGAGTTTACACCAGATATTATAGAAGCGTATGCAGATGTGCCTGAGCTCGTTGATCACCTACACTTACCAGTACAAAGCGGCTCAGACAGAGTTTTGAACTTAATGAAGCGTGGTCACACCGCTCTTGAGTACAAATCGACTATCCGTAAGCTACGTAAAATTCGCCCTAACCTAAGCATGTCTTCAGATTTCATCATCGGCTTCCCAGGTGAAACAACTGCGGACTTTGAAGCAACGATGAACCTTATCAATGATATTGGCTTTGATATGAGCTTTAGCTTCATCTACTCAGCACGCCCAGGTACACCTGCAGCCGACTTGCCTGATGATGTCTCCGAACAGGAGAAAAAAGAGCGTTTATATATTTTACAAAACCGCATCAGCCAGATGGCTCAAGATATCAGCCGTAAGATGTTTGATACCGAGCAGCGTATCCTAGTTGAAGGCCCTTCAAAGAAAAACCCAATGGAATTACGAGGTCGCACTGAAAATAACCGAGTAGTAAACTTTGAAGGCCCACACTCAGTGATCGGTCAGTTTGTTGACGTGCGTATAACCGAAGCTTTACCTAACTCTTTACGTGGCGAACTTATTCGTACAGAATCAGAGATGAACTTGCGTAAGGATGTTGCGCCGGCAGATATTTTGAACCGCGCACCGGCAGAACCAGAAGCTGATGAATTAGGTGTAACTACGTTTACCCCATAAATCAGATTGATTGCGCCAGCTTTTGCTGGCGCACTTGTTACAGGAAGCTATTTTGAGTAGTCAGATAAAAAATATAGAGTTTTACCTAGAACCCGCCGATAACAATCGTCTTTCATCACTGTGTGGTCCCTTTGATGAAAACATCAAACAAATAGAGCGTAGATTAGGGGTAGAAATCGCCCATCGTGATAATTGGTTTAAAGTAACAGGCCAGCCTGTACAAACCAAAGCCGCCATGGATATTTTAAAGTCATTGTATGTTGATACTCAGCCTTTGCGTGGCCAAATAAACGAAATCGAGCCAGACAACGTACATCTAGCTATTAGTGAAGCGAATGTATTAGAGCAAGATGCTCCGGCTGTGTGGGAGCAAGAAGTCTATATTAAAACACGCCGCGGTGTGGTAAAACCTCGCAACCCAAATCAAAGCCAATATGTAGCCAACATTCTAAATCATGATATTTGTTTTGGTATCGGACCTGCAGGTACTGGTAAAACTTACCTTGCCGTTGCTGCAGCGGTCGATGCGTTAGAGCGACAAGAAATTCGCCGGATTTTGCTTACTCGCCCAGCAGTTGAAGCCGGTGAAAAGCTGGGTTTCCTGCCCGGAGATTTAACACAGAAAATTGACCCTTATCTACGCCCACTTTACGATGCGCTTTTTGAAATGCTCGGCTTTGAAAAAGTAGAGCGCCTCATTGAAAAAAACGTCATTGAAGTGGCCCCTCTTGCCTATATGCGTGGCCGAACACTTAATGATGCGTTTATTATTTTGGACGAAAGCCAAAATACCACCACTGAGCAAATGAAGATGTTCTTAACCCGCATAGGTTTTAACTCAAAAGCCGTGATCACAGGTGACATCACCCAAGTCGATTTGCCTCGTGGTGCACGTTCTGGGCTTCGTCACGCTATTGAAGTGCTAGGTGACGTAGAAGAAATTTCGTTTAACTTCTTTAAATCTCACGATGTTGTTCGTCACCCTGTCGTGGCAAGAATTGTTGAAGCATACGAGAAAAAAGAAGAAACCGAGCGCAAAGAAAAAGCACTTAAAGAGCAAGCCTACAGACAAGCAAAAGAGCAAGATAAATGAGCGTAGACGTAGATTTACAAATTGCCTGTGAATTTGACGAGTTACCATCTCAAGCACAGTTTGAGCTATGGGCAAGCCAAGCATTACAACCCTATTTAGAACATAGTGAACTGACCATTCGAATCGCGGATGAGCAGGAAAGCCAAGAACTAAACCACCAGTTCCGAGGTAAGAATAAACCGACCAACGTACTGTCATTTCCATTTGAAGCTCCGCCAGGTATTGAATTACCGTTGGTCGGAGATTTAATCATTTGCCCACAGGTTGTAAAACTAGAAGCAATAGAACAAGAAAAACCTTTCCATGAACATTTTGCTCATATGGTGATCCACGGTTGCTTGCATTTACTTGGCTTTGACCATATAAATGAACAGGATGCTCTAGAGATGGAAAGCCTTGAAAAAGAATTTTTAGCGCAATTGGGCATAAGTGATCCCTACCGCGACGATTTGTAACTATTTTATGGTCAAATAGCATCATCATTTAATTTGATATTTTACGGAGTAAAAAACGACAATGAGCGACGATAACTCGCAGAGTAGCCAGGGTTCTTCTGGCAAAACCTGGTTGGGACGCATCACACAGATGCTGCAAGGGGAACCCCAAAACAAAGAAGAGTTGGTAGAAGTCATTGCCGATGCTCAGGAACGCGATCTTATCGACCCTGAGACAAAGGATATGATGGAAGGTGTATTAGGTGTTTCTGAGCTTAAAGTGCGCGATATTATGATCCCACGTTCACAAATGATAACACTTGATGTAGATGAGTCATTAGAGCAGCAGCTACCTACCATGGTAGAGTCTTCTCACTCACGCTTTCCCGTTATTTGTGAAGACAAAGACCATGTTGAAGGTATTTTATTGGCAAAAGATCTACTGCCATTAATTTTAAACAAAGACGACTGTCTGCCTACAATCCGTGAGTATTTGCGCCCTGCAATCGTAGTACCTGAAAGTAAACGCGTTGATGCATTACTCAATGAGTTTCGCCAAAAACGCTACCATATGGCCATCGTAGTGGACGAATACGGTGGCGTATCAGGCCTAGTTACCATTGAAGACATCCTTGAAATTATTGTGGGTGAAATCGAAGATGAGCATGATGATGATGAAGATCAACAGGATATTCGCCAATTATCTAGACACACCTACATGGTACAAGCTCTAACGCCGCTAGATGAATTTAACGAATTCTTTAAAACAGGCTTTGATAAGCAAGAAGCTGATACCATTGGTGGCATTATCTTACATGCCTTTGGTCACATGCCAAGTCGTGGCGAAACCATTGATATAGAGCCACTTCAATTCAAAGTGACTAACTCTGACAACCGCCGTATTATTCAACTCCAAGTCACTGTTCCTAAATCAGAAGATGGCGACGACGAAGCTGAGTAAACTCATTAATTTATGCAAAGATAAGCGCGCATGGTTGGCTATATTTTCTGGCTGTGCGCTTACTTTTGCTTATGCGCCTTTTAACATCTGGCCGCTAACGCTGATTGCCATTGCCCTTGCCTGTTACGTAACCGATACCAGTTCTACTAAACAAGCCGCAAAGTATGGCTTTATGTTCGGCTTTGCTTGGTTTGGCTTTGGCATTAGCTGGGTGCATGTCTCTATTGCCCAGTTTGGCGGCCTACCGTTACCAATTTCATTGTTGTTGATGGCACTGTTATGCAGCTACTTAGCGCTCTATCCAATGTGCGCATTTATGCTTGCCAGCAAATTTACACACAACCCACAACAGCGAACCATTATGTTAGTTGCGGGTTTTGCTATTTTCGAGTGGCTAAGAGGTCAAGTTCTAACAGGCTTCCCATGGCTCAGCTTTGGCTATACGCTTACCGATAGCCCATTGAACATCTTCGCTCCAATAATTGGTGAAGCAGGATTGACGCTGTTTTGTGTGTTTGCAGGCGCGAGTCTTTACTATCTGGCGAAGCTGAAAATATTTAAGCCCGTTTTAGCTGTGTCTGCTGTACTCGCGTTACTGTTTTCAAGCCTTATGCTTCTTGATAAACCTAAACATGCTAAGCAAACCCTTTCAGTCTTACTTGTACAAGGCAATATTCAACAAAGTCTACGCTGGGAACCTGAACACTTTTGGCCCACGATGTCTAAGTACCGAGACATGACTCGCCCTTTGTGGCATAACGTTGACATCGTAGTGTGGCCTGAAGCGGCAATACCCGAAATTGAAGACTTCGCAACCCCTTTTTTAAAAGATTTAGATAAAGCGGCAGCATTTAACAACACAGCACTTATTACAGGCATTCCTGACTATCAAATAAACAGCAAGACAGTATATAACACGCTTGTCGTACTGGGTAAAAAACACCGAGAAGACACAGAAGGCCATTATCAATATTTACATACTAATCGATACCAAAAACATCAACTATTACCAATTGGTGAGTTTGTACCCTTTGAAAGTATTCTACGCCCCCTTGCACCTTTGTTTAACTTAGCAATGTCATCATTTACACGAGGCGAACGCATTCAGCAAAACCTCATCGCGAACGGTCTACACATACTGCCTGCAATTTGCTATGAAATTGCTTTTAGTGAGCTTGTGTTGGATAACTTTACCAAAGACTCGGACATTCTATTTACTGTTAGTAACGATGCTTGGTTTGGTGACTCGCACGGCCCACACCAACATATGCAAATAGCACGTATGCGAGCATTGGAGCTGCAGCGACCATTAATAAGAGCTACTAATAATGGTATTACTGGCGTGTACGACCCAGTATCTAAAAAGCAACAAGTACTCCCTCAGTTTGTCTCTGATACACTTATAGCGAAGGTACAACTCACTCAAGGTTACAGCATATACAGCCAGTATGGACAAACCCCAATGTGGATATTGGTGTGGCTTGGTGTCTTTTTATGTGGCTTTCGCCCTTGTATTCGCACCATACGTAAACGCTTTGAAAGGCGCTTTCTTTAAACTAGAAGCGCCGTAATCAACTTGCATTTATAAATCTAAGTAACCAAGTCGGTTCAACTCAAGTGCCTGAAATTTTAGTGGATCTTGAATTCGACATTCACCGTTTACCCTCACGAAGTCAAGAACGACTCCTGTATCCTCTGCATTTTGGTGGCATTGTTTTGGCACCATAAGGTTTTTTAATTGTGAGGGAGAAAAGACCCAATCTTCATCTTGCTCAAGTAATGTCTTTTGCAAATATATCGCATAGGATGTTGCAATAAGTGCAGCCCAAGACGAATGGAGTTTCCAATCTGCGGCATACCTCATGCCAAACACGTCTGAAATCATTTTAGGGGTACTGTTGTGAACATCTGGATTAAAGTCTTTAATACCAAAGTTAACAAACTATCCCTCAATTTGAAACTGAAATGCTTAAGGCCGATGTTCAATTAATTTCGGGCAGTCGCTTTTTTAGCCGTTATGCCCCCCCTGTTTGGATTTTTGTCTTGCTTACTAGGCTCACGGTGATGGTTTGCCGAATCGCCCCTAAACTTATACGTCACATAGAGAGAAGCTTCCTTTAATTTGCTTTTTCTCTCAATAATTTCGTCGTCTATTGTCAGCTCCCAGACATATAAGTTCATGCATCGCGCTAGTGCAGCGCCGCTCACAATCATGCTATTTTGGTGCAAAATAGCATATACCAAAACCATAAAAACATATAACCAATTGAATTTATTTAAAATAAAAAGTTGGTATGGTTCTTCCAGTAGATAATTATCAATCACAACGACCGAAGGTGGTTATCATGTACGACTTATATCAAACTCTTTATTTACTATGGCACTTAGACATCAGTATTTGGCAAATTCATGACACACAACATCCAGTTAAACGCGCAAGGAGCTAGTGATGCGCTCAATATCTCGCAACCACCCTCTGGTGCTAGAGGCCGTTCACAAAGTACTGAGTGAGCAGTTTTCAATTTCTGAAGCAGCTGAACAATATGCACTACCTAAGCGTACCTTGTATGATGCTGTGCGTCTCGCTCAGGCTAAACCAAAGCAACAAAGTGACAAGTTAAACGCGACTAAACAGCTATTAGAGCAACACCTTAAAGAAGTCGAACAAACACTGCGCGGATTGCAACATTCATGAAAGTAAAAGTAATAAACATAATTCAACCTGAGCAAATCAGAAGTCTGCAATTTCAACTTATTGAATTGTTAGGCGCATGTATAAACGAAGGTGCATCGTTAGGCTTTTATGCGCCAGCAGATGCAAAGCGACTAACCTCATACTGGCAAGGTGTCGAGGCTTCAGTAGCGCAAAAAAAGCGCAGCCTTTATGCAATTTTTCATGATGATATGTTAATAGCCTCTGTACAACTAGTTCCCTGCCAAAAGCAAAATGGCCAACATCGTGCAGAAGTTGAAAAGCTCGTTGTTCATCCACAAGTGCAACGACAAGGATTAGCCCGAAAGTTAATGGCTGCGCTCGAAGCTGACGCTTTACAGCAAGGGATAAAGTTATTATTTCTTGATACACAAACAGGTGATAAATCTGAGCTGTTTTATCAGGCGCTTGGCTATAGTAAATCGGGCGAGATCCCAAAATTTGTCACAGATAGTAACGGCACATTTAGCAGCACCAGTTATTACTATAAACTCCTTTAGACAATCATTGTTAGCAGGGGCTACTTCCCTCCTGCAAGGTCGATAAAGCTGCCTGTTACATAACTGGCTTCATCGCTTAATAACCAAGCTATAGCATTGGCTACTTCTTCGCTGCTGCCACCACGTTTCAATGGTAATAAAGAGGCTAGACGGTCAACACGCTGCGGCTCTCCACCATCGGCATGAATATCAGTATAAATACAACCAGGTCTAACACAGTTCACCCTAATACCACTATCTGCTAGTTCCAACGATAAGCCAGTCGTAAAACTATCAATGGCTCCTTTGGAAGCCGCATAGTCCACATATTCATTGGCACCACCTAAGCGAGAAGCAGCTGAAGACACATTAACAATTGCACATTTGGTTGTATCATGGTGAGCTCTAAATTGCTTAATGGCTTCTCGAGCACAAATAAAATAAGGGGTAACGTTTTGCATCAAAATAGCATTTATACGTTCAGCATTCATCTGCTCTACCCGCATTTGCGCTTGTAAAACCCCAACATTGTTAACCAAGTGACTGACTGCCCCAAGCTCATCTTGGACCTGAGAAAACAGCTCAATCACCGCTTTTTCATCACTAATATCAGCTTGAAAAAGGGCACCATCGCCACCGCTCTTACGTATTTTTTCAAGTACAGAAGAAGCAGCGCTAGTATTACTTTTAAAGTTAATAGCAACTTTATACCCTTTCGAGGCAAGTTTAAGTACAGTCGCGGCACCAATACCACGACTCGCACCAGTTATTAATGCAACTTTGAGCAAAATTACAACCTAAGATTTATAAACATATAATCAATGTACATAAACAACATCGTGATTAAAACTGATATCTAAAAGCGATAGAGGCTGTTGCCTCATTTTCCTTACTCGCTCTTTGCTCACCATATCCCGCCATCACGCGCATTTTCCAGCCTCTTTCATGATACGCCCTTGCGAAAGAGTAGTTATAACTGACACCTAGACCATAGATGCTTCTACGGTCAAATACTTCCGAAAATGCAGAGGCAAATGCACAGCCTATCGCGCCACCAATGGATGGATCTTTGTCTTTTTCACATTCAATTTCTCGGTTGCTCGCTTTGACACCGACTGCACCGACAACAAGACCTAATGCATGTTTATTATTGTCACTAACTACTCTTTCCCAACCAAAAGTGAATCCGACATCCAAGCTTTGGCCTACTTGAAAGTACATACCACCTTCAGGGGAATAGCTACCAATTTCAGCATTAATAAAGTAAGGCAAGCCAGTGCCAATAGAGTACCCAACTGTGCTCTGTTGTGTATCAGCACTAGCAATAGATGTATATGCACTTGTTATTAGAGCGCATGCTAAAACAAGCTTTTTCATTAAATTTCCTTTCAATTATCTAGTTTTAAAATTCCGTTTTCAGGAACGAGAGAAGCTCAAGGAATATACTAAACAACATTACATCAAGCAATGAAATAAATGTAGAAGTTGTAAACTTTTACGTATGGGAAATCTAATTTCTCTTTTTATAAAATTTTTATTGCATCATAAAAGCTAGCACTAATATCCAATTGCTTCTTGATGATAGCCAATCCGAGTACATCACACAGCTTATGCAGTAAGGCTGTAGAGCAACTACCCAGCAGTGACTTTTACTGCGTATTTACGCGCTTATTGACGCTCAACTTTTCAACTTGATTTGAAAATGGTTGGGAAAGTTTGTTTCTATTTTTTGCAGGCTCTTATGGCTAACTCTGCGTTGGATTTTTCTGCTTTTTCACCCTCAGGCGCTTAGCGCTGAACACATTCACCTTATTGACACTATTACTGCAGAACCTGATCGCTTCATTGTAGCGCCAGCAATGATGAGTGCTTCGTCAGTGATGGGACATGCGGTGCGGGAAGGTAAAACTCGGTAGTATTTAGATGATGGTATTTATGGCTCTTTCAGCGGTCTAATGTTTGATGAAACAGACTATCCAATATCGCCATCAGCCAAAGTACGCAATGTTACCCAAGTGTACTTGCAGGACTAATATGCGACAGTATTGAAAAAGCAGTGCGAATAAGAATGCCGAGTAACAAACTCGGCATTCTTTTGGTTCTACTATTACCGATAATTACGATTCAATCGCCAATAGTTCTACCTCAAATATTAACAACGACCCAGGTTCAATTTTACCTGCGGCTCTATCGCCATAGCCTAAGTCTGGGTCAATAAAAAATCGGAACTTATCACCCACTTTCATCAATTGCACGCCCTCAGTCCAACCAGGAATAACTTGATTTAAACCAAAACTAATTGGGCTATCTCGTAATACCGAGCTGTCAAATACTGCACCATCAAGCAAAGTGCCATGATAATGTACTTTAACTTTACTGGTTTCTGTGGGATGGACCTCTCCACTACCACTTTGCAATACTTCATACTGCAAACCTGAAGCCGTCGTTTGAATTCCCTCTTTTGTAGCGTTTTGTGCTAAAAATTCCTGTGCCGCTTTGCGGTTAAACTGTGACGACTGCTTTTGTGTTTTAGACTGCTTATAGACAAGTCCTGCTAACACCAAGATTACAACCAATAAAATGATATTTGTGGTCGACATTATTCACCCTTTTCTTTGTCATCTTCTTTGTCTTCACCATTGACCACATTGGCAATATGCGCCAAGCGCGCTAGCGCCAATGCGTTGATGCTACCCTCTGGGTACTCACCATCGGTTAATTTACCCGCTGGTTTATCCATTAATAGTGTCAGCGCTTCGTCAACACTTTCTACGGCATAGATATTAAATTTACCTGCGGCTACCGCAGCCACAATCTCATCGTCTAAAACGAGGTTTACGCGGTTAGAATGAGGGATGATCACCCCTTGCCCCCCTGTTAAACCACGCATTTTGCAAAGCTTGAAGAAGCCTTCTATTTTCTCATTCACCCCACCGATGGCTTGTACTTCACCATGCTGGTTAATAGAACCCGTTAACGCTAAAGATTGATTTATAGGAAGTTGAGTAATAGCTGAAATCAGCCCACAAAGCTCCGCTAAAGAGGCACTATCACCATCGATGTAACCATAGCTTTGTTCAATTGCAATATTAGCGCTCAATGTTAAGGCAAAGTTTTGTGCATACTTATTACCTAAATAGCCGGTCAGTAGCATGACCCCTTTTGAGTGAATTGATTTACCTAACTCAGCTTCACGCTCAACATCAATCACCCCGTCCGCCCCAGCATACACAGTTGCCGTTATGCGTGCAGGTGTGCCAAATGCCGTATCACCGATGTGTAACACTGTCAGGCCATTTACTTTACCAACCGCTTTACCTTGAGTGGCGATCAGTGTGTGCCCTTCTTGAATATCACTTAGCATATTTTCGCTAAGCTGTCCGGTGCGATACTGTTTGCCAGCAACTGCCTCATCAATATGTTCTGCATCTATTTGCGTAACATCATCTTGCTTAGCATAAAAGCTGGCCTCCGCAACTAACTCCAGCACATCAGCAAAACGTGCTGATAACTTAGTATGGTGCTCGGCTTGGCGATAACTAAATTTGAGCAAGCGCACAAACGCTTCTGCACTTAACGTACAATTGAGTGTATTGCTTGCATAGTCTTGTACTTTAGTTATGAACTGGTACTGCATTTTATCCGAGCTTGGCAAGTAATAATCGAAATCAGCCAATACTCTAAACAACTCGCCAAATTCTTCATCGTATTCACCAATGGTGTAATACAAATCACGAGAGCCTAACAAAATGATTTTCACATCCAACGGGATAAGTTGTGGTTTTAGGGTAAAACTGCTGCCCACTGAGTTATCTTGGTATGGCAGGTCATTTTTAATTTGGTGCGTTTTAAGTGACAACTTAAGACCATCCCACACTTGTGGATTGGCCAGTACCTTTTCAGCATCCATGATTAAATAACCACCATTTGCACGATGCAATGCGCCCGCTTGGATTGAACGATAACTGGTGATCAACGTGCCTTGCGATGTGGCATATTCCACCTTGCCAAAAATATTGCCAAAGGTTGGATTTGGCTCATACACCACAGGTGCAGGATCATCGTCTTTATATTCCACTAAAATGTTGGGCGCAAAAAAGTCACTCAGCATTCCTTTTGCGTCAAAGTCGTCTTTGTTTTCATCACTACTGGCGTCGTCATCTAGCCACTCAAGCACTGCATCAACAATTTCTGTACGCAAATCTTTTAAGTAACGCACAACGCCAATATGGCTTGCATACTTATGCTCTAAAGTCCTCAATAAAGGTTTAGTTGCCATTTCAACCGTTGATTTTTTTAAGTTACGCAGCTTTTCTGATGATTCGCGCTTCCAGCGAGGAAGCTCTAGTAACGCTTCTATCAAAGCATCTTCTAGTTGCTCAATGGCGTTAATAAAGTGTGCTTGCAGGTGCTCATCTAGCGCCGCAAATTCATTGTCATCTAGTTGTTTTCCATCCACGACAGGTGCAAAGCCCACAAGATTACTTTCTTCTAACAAAGCCACACTTTTCTCTGCGGCCAATTGCTCCACTGCCGTCAATGCCGCGTTATATTTATTATCAAAATCTCGATCGATGGACTTTTTCTTTCGCTGATAACCCGGGTTATCAAAGGCAGCAGGAAAAGTATCAGCAACTTCATCCAAAAACTCATCGATGTCATCGGCAAGTTCTTTACTCTGCCCGGCTTGCATAAACATCGCAATTGGCTCACGGTGATCATCGTAGTTGTTTACGTATAACCACTCTTTAGGTGTCTGCCGTGTTTTGCTATGTGCTTCGAGTTTGTCTTTTACCATGGTGAAGCGGCCAAGCGCCGCTTCACCCATTACAAATACATTATAACCAGGTAGTTCCATACCCAGAGCAAAATCTAATGCGCTTTGAGCGCGTTGTTGACCAATAAAGGGAAGTGCTTCTGGGTAAGGGTTGTGCATACATGATTGCACATGGGTGATAGCAACCGACGGCGCTAGCGCGTCGGTAGATAATGGCGATATTTTTTTGGTCATTCCTAACTTCTTATTTCTAAACGCTAACTACAATCAAGCTAGGTTTTATGGAGACAATGCTTTACGCATAAACTCATTATGCCCACACTCTGAGCAAGGCATAATCTCACTGGCGTAAAATACATCCAATTTATTGCCACAATTCTTACATACTAATTGCCCCATGGCTATCCATTCTCCGCTCTTGTAAGTGCCTTTGTGATTAAAATCTTGCACTAAAGCTTGCCATTCTAACTGAGTCCTATCCTCTAATTGAGATAATTCATACCAAATAGAAGCTTTGAGTTCCTCCCACGCCAAATCATCGTAATCGCTTTTATGCTTCTTGAGGTGCGCTAAATCACGGCTCAAGTAATGCTTGTATGTCTGCAGCTTTTCTTGGGAAAAGTCTTTCAATGCCTGTTGATGCTCAATAAACTTCTCAACCAAATCATCCACTTCATGCTCTTTCACATCTTTAACCCAATCAATAAATTGACCTAGCCACGCTTTGTAACTTGACATGTCATACTCCATTTTTGCCGTATCAACTTAACTATAGCTTATGGGATACCCAGTGTGGCTTTTATACTCAGCGCAAATACTTAAAAATGCGCTGTGGCTACTGTGAATTGGTGCTTTTTTGGGGTATGCTATCGGGCAATTTTCTATCAATTTGCAAGAAGTCTGGAAACGTAGATGCAAGAGCAATATAACCCGCAAGACATAGAGTCAAAAGTCCAACAGTACTGGGAACAAAACAAGACATTTAAAGTCGTCGAAGACGAGAGCAAAGAGAAATATTACTGTCTCTCGATGTTCCCATATCCAAGTGGTCGACTGCACATGGGTCACGTTCGTAACTACACCATTGGTGATGTAGTATCACGCTTCCAACGCTTACAAGGTAAAAACGTGATGCAGCCTATGGGTTGGGACGCGTTTGGTCTACCAGCTGAAAACGCCGCGATTAAAAACAACACAGCACCAGCAAAATGGACATACGAAAACATCGATTACATGCGAAACCAACTAAAGCAGCTTGGCTTTGGTTACGACTGGGATCGTGAAATTGCCACTTGCCACCCTGAATACTACAAGTGGGAGCAGTGGTTTTTCACTAAGCTTTACGAAAAAGGCTTAGTATACAAAAAGATGTCTACCGTAAACTGGGACCCTGTAGACCAAACTGTACTGGCTAACGAGCAAGTAATTGACGGCCGAGGTTGGCGCTCAGGTGCTATTGTAGAACAAAAAGAAATTCCACAGTGGTTTATTAAAATCACTGACTATGCGCAAGAATTGCTCGACGATTTAGACAAGTTAGAAGACTGGCCTGAGCAAGTTAAAACGATGCAACGTAACTGGATTGGTCGCTCTGAAGGCTTAGAAATTGACTTTAAACGTGCCGATAACAGTGAGACGTTTACAGTTTACACCACTCGTCCAGATACCTTCATGGGTGTAACTTACGTGGGTATTGCTGCCGCTCACCCAATTGCACAAGAAGCCGCTAAAAACAACGCGGCAGTTGCTGCCTTTGTAGAAGAATGTAAAAACACCAAGGTTGCGGAAGCGGACATGGCAACCATGGAGAAAAAAGGGATTGATACAGGCTTTAAAGCGGTTCACCCACTAACAGGCCAAGAAGTACCAATCTGGATAGCTAACTTTGTATTAATGGACTACGGTTCAGGTGCAGTAATGGCAGTACCTGGTCACGACCAACGTGACTTTGAATTTGCAACCGCCTACGGTCTTGAAATCAAGCAAGTGATTGCACCTGAACCTGGGTCTGAGCTGGTTGCTGATTTAAATAAAGAAGCGTTTGCCGAAAAGGGCGTGTTAATTAACTCTGGTGAGTTTGATGGCCTAGATTTCGAAGGCGCATTCAACGCCATCGCAGACAAACTAGAAGCACAAAATGCTGGTAAGCGTAAAGTAAACTACCGTTTGCGTGACTGGGGCGTAAGCCGTCAGCGTTATTGGGGCTCGCCAATCCCAATGCTGAGCGACGAAAACGGTCAGGAGCTTGCTGCAACAGAAGATATGCTGCCTGTGCGTCTTCCTGAAGATGTGGTGATGAATGGTGTAACGTCGCCTATTAAAGCAGATCCTGAGTGGGCTAAAACTACCATGAATGGTCAACCTGTATTTCACGAAACAGATACTTTTGATACTTTCATGGAATCATCTTGGTACTACGCTCGCTACTGTAGCCCTCGTTTTAATGAAGGCATGTTAGAGCCTGGTGCTGCAAACTACTGGCTACCAGTAAATCAGTACATTGGTGGTATTGAGCATGCGATCTTGCACTTGTTGTACTCACGCTTTTTCCATAAGTTACTACGTGACTTTGGTTTAGTTAACTCGGATGAGCCATTTGAACGCCTACTATGTCAAGGCATGGTATTGGCCGATACCTTCTATCGTAAAGATGAAAAAGGCGGTGACATTTGGATCTCACCAACCGACGTGCAAACAGAAACCGACGACAAAGGCCGAGTCACTAAGGCATGGCATAAAGAAGACGGTCAGCCAGTATTCTCTGCAGGCATGAGCAAAATGTCTAAGTCTAAGAATAACGGTATCGACCCACAAACAGTTATCAAACAATACGGTGCTGATACGGTACGTTTATTCATGATGTTTACTGCACCACCAGAGCAAACGCTTGAATGGTCAGACTCAGGCGTAGAAGGCGCACATCGTTTCCTTAAGCGCGTTTGGAAATATGCCGTTGATGTTAACGCTGCAGGTAAAGCCCAGTTAAATGTTGCAGCCCTTAACAGCAACCAAAAAGCACTGCGCCGTGAAATTCACAAAGCCATTGCTAAAGTAACGGACGACTTATCACGTCGCCAAACGTTCAATACGGCAATTGCAGCTATCATGGAATTATCAAACAAGCTGGCAAAAGCGCCGCTTAATGATGAACAAGATATTGCACTGGCAAACGAAGCGCTTAACGCGATGATCATTATGCTTGCGCCAATTACGCCACACATGTGTCATGAGCTTTGGGTACAGTTGGGCAACCAAAACGATATTCTTGACGAAGCATGGCCTGTTGTAGATGAAGCCGCATTAGTAGAAGATGAAAAGCTCATCATCGTACAAGTTAACGGTAAGCTACGCGCTAAATTAACGGTGGCAGCTGATGCCAACCAAGCGCAAGTCGAAGCTCTGGCCTTTGCCGATGAAAACGTCACTAAATTCACGGATGATAAAACCATCCGTAAAGTGATTTATGTGCCGGGTAAACTACTGAACGTGGTAGCAAACTAAGATGCGCTTAACTGCGTTTTTCAAACACGGATTAGCGCTTGCGCTAGTCTGTGTTTTGTTATCTAGCTGTGGCTTTCATTTAAAGAAAGCCTCATATTTACCAATCGAAATGCGCACCTTGCAATTAACTGGTGATGACACACGTGCTCAACTATTTGAGTTACTTAGTAGTGATTTACGCCAAGCAAAAGTCGCTTTGGTTACATCAGCAAAAAATAATACACCAATTGCAAAATTACACCTGTATCGAGACACCTTAGAGCGACAAACACTCAGCTTGTTTAAAAATGGACAGGTGGCACAGTATCAACTTGCATATGGTGTGTCGTATCGTTTAACCCGTCCAAACCAAGAGCCCATAGAGCAACGCTTTGAGCTGTACCGTAATTATCAAGACGATCCTGATAACGCCATTGCAAAAGCTAAAGAACTTGAGTTACTACTCAATGAGCTCCGTCAGCTGGCCAGTGAGCGCATTGTTCGCGAGTTGTCACAACTATAATGCGCTATTACGCTAATCAACTGAGTAACCAATTACGCCAATCTCTGGCGTCATTTTATATGGTTTTTGGTGAAGAGCCGTTCCAAGAGGCAAATTGTGTACTGGAAATAAAGCAGGCAGCTAAAAAACAAGGGTTTGATGAAGTCATTAAATTTTCATTGCTACCGGGCTTTGATTGGCAAGAACTAATCGCTCAATATAATAGTATGTCGTTGTTTAGCGCTCGCACATTAATAGAGTTTGATTTAAACCAGCAAAAACCAGGCACACAAGGCAGCCAAGTTTTAAAAGAACTCGCCGCTCAACCTAACCCAGATGTGGTGTTAATTTTAAAAGGCTCAAAAGCAGGACAAGATATCCAGCGTAGTGCATGGTTTAAAGTGCTTGATAAGTCAGGCGTGTTTGTACCTTGTTACCCTTTAACTGGTACTCACTTGACCCGTTGGTTAGATGATCAATGTAAAGTTCTGAAGTTAAATTTGGCCAGCGATGCCAAACGCAGTTTGCTTAGCGCCACCGAAGGTAATTTACTGGCAACTCACCAAGAACTCGAAAAGCTATCATTGCTTTATAAGTCTGAACCAATTGACCAAAAGCAAGTGTTATCTGGGCTACTTAATCAAGCAAAGTTCGATATCTTTGATTTAAATAATGCGCTGCTACAGGGCAACACAAAACAGCTTGTTAAGGTTATGCTCAAACTAGCAGATGATAATGTAGAGCCAGCCAGTATTGTGTGGACGATAAATAAAGAAGCACAAACTTTATTGAGCTTAAAACAGGGTTTGCAGCAAGGGCAGAATATTAGCCAACTGTTTAAACAACATGGCGTTTGGAAGAACCAACAAGCAGCCACATCACAGGCAATAGACCGACTCCCCTTAATACGCCTCGAGCAGATAATTGAGTTGCTTGCGCAATTCGATGCAGCTTATAAGCGTGCTAATATTGTGGCTCCCTATCAGGCTTTAACACATATTGCGCTGTCTTTTTGTCAGCCAGTGCCATTCGAACTCCCATATCAGCGCGTAAACTAGAATTATGATTGCTTTATTTGGCGGAACGTTTGACCCTATTCACCTTGGCCATATCAATATGGCTAAACAGTGTGTTAAAGAACTAAAATTAGATAAGCTGAACTTCCTACCTTGTGCTATGCCTGTTCACAAAGCTCAACCAGGCATAACAGATGCGCACCGTCTGACAATGTTGTCGCTTGCCACGCAAGACAATCCCAAGTTTGCAATTGACCGCAGGGAGTTAATCAGGCAAGGCCCTTCTTATTCACTGTTAAGTTTACAAGAGTGTCGAACAGCTTCTCCCAATACACCGCTGTTATTTTTAATGGGTATGGACTCGTTTAACAGTTTACCCAGTTGGTACAAATGGCAAGATATTATCCAGCTTTGCCACATCATTGTTTATCAACGTCCAGGAGAAAAACTGGCGAATTCGGATCAATTAACACAATACTTAGCACAGGCTAGCACCACAAACCGTGAATTGCTCACTCAGCAACAAGGTGGATTGTGCTACTTTTTAGCGGGTGATACCTTTGACGCAGCATCTAGCGATATTCGTAAGCGCATAAAAAATAGAGAAAATACTGAACATTTGCTCAACGAACAAGTCAGAGAATACATTGATGAACATCACCTGTATGCTGAATAAGCCTTTATGCTGTGTTAGAATCGCCGATTATTTTATTTAGTAAAGAGACACAAACTTGAATTCTGAACAACTTTTAGACTTTGCTTTGGACAAAGTTGACGATATGAAGGCCCGTGATGTAGTAAAACTTGACGTGCGTGGTGTATCTTCTGTCACCGATTACTTGGTGATCTGCTCAGGTAACTCTAAGCGTCATGTCCAATCAATTGCAGAGCATGTTGCAAAAGAAGCGCGCCATGCCGGTGAAGAGCCTTTGGGTCAAGAAGGCCAAGATGTGGGTGAGTGGGTACTCGTAGATTTGGGCGATGTAGTCGTTCATGTTATGCAAGACCAAACACGTTCTTTGTATGACCTTGAAAAGCTTTGGGGCTAAATTTTGAAGATTCAACTCGTTGCCGTTGGAACCAAAATGCCAGCTTGGGTTGAAACCGGTTTCAAAGAATATCAGCGCCGCTTTCCCAAAGACATGGCGCTAGAACTCATTGAAATACCAGCAGGTAAACGCGGTAAGAACGCTGACATAAAAAGGATTTTACAAATAGAAGGTGAAAAGACCCTCGCTGCAATCCCCAAAGGCAATCGCATTGTTACATTAGAAGTAACGGGAAAGCCTTGGGATACACACCAACTTGCCAGCAATATGCAAAAATGGCAATTGGATGGTCGAGATATCAGTTTACTCATAGGTGGACCTGAAGGTTTAGCACCTGAGTGTATTGCCGCTTCAGAGCAAAAGTGGTCTTTGTCTAATTTGACACTGCCACACCCTTTAGTGCGTATAATTGTTGCAGAGAGCCTCTATCGGGGATGGAGCTTAAACAACAATCATCCATATCATAGAGAATAGTTAGCTGACAATGATAAAAGCAAGGCCAACGATCCGTGACCATTCCGCCGAAGCAAATTTATTTGCCCGTCGCGCTTTCATTGGCTTTATTTTTGTAGTTTCATTAATAGGTCTACTATTGATGAACGTCTACAACTTGCAGGTTGTTGACTTCGATACTTATAAAACTCGCTCCAATGACAATCGTATCAAGGTCATTCCTGTTGCTCCCAACAGAGGCTTAATCTACGACCGAAATGGTGTACTACTGGCAGAAAATCGGCCGGTTTATAATTTAGAAGTGGTGCCAGAAGAAGTAGAGAATCTTGACAAGAGTCTTCTCGAGATAAGTCAACTACTCGCCATTTCAGACCAGCAAATAAATGATTTTAAAGAAGATATCCGTAATAACCGTCGTTTTAAGAGCCAAGTTTTAAAAGCGCGTCTTGATGAAAAAGAAGTTGCGGTATTTTCTGTTAATCAACATAAATTCCCAGGCTTTAGTATCGAAGCCCGCTTATCCAGGTATTATCCTTATGGTGATACTCTGACTCACGCACTAGGCTATGTTGCAAAACTCAACAAAAAAGAGTTAGCAGAGCTAGAGCTAGAAGACCGCGCCACCAATTATCGTGCAACTCATGATATTGGTAAACGCGGCATTGAAAAATACTACGAAAAACAACTACACGGCATTGTTGGTTCACAACGTGTAGAAGTCAACAACCGTGGCCGAGTATTACGAACGCTCAGTGTTGAACCGCCTGTGCCAGGACAAGATTTAGTACTGACAATAGACATAGGCTTACAACAAATTGCACAACATGCATTAAAGGATACTAGAGGCGCTGTTATTGCGATAGATCCAAAAGACGGTGGTATACTCGCCTTGTATTCTAATCCAAGCTACGACCCAAACTTGTTTGTGCATGGTATCAGCAGTGAACAGTACAAAAAGCTGCTCAATGAGGACAGACCGTTAATCAATCGCGTCACACAAGGGCGCTACCCTCCCGCATCAACTATTAAACCTCACCTCGCTATTTTGGGATTAGAGGAAGGCGTGGTAACCGAAGAAACCAAAATATGGGACCCAGGCTTCTTTCAGATCCCCAACGTTGATCATAAATGGCGCGACTGGACTCGTTGGGGGCATGGTCATGTCGATATTTACAAAGCTATCGAAGAATCTTGCGATACTTATTTTTATCGAATCGCTTATAAGTTAGGCATTAGTAAAATTGCTGATTTTATGGATCAATTTGGATTTGGCGATCTCTCTGGAATCGATATCCATGAAGAAACGACGGCAATATTACCAACCGTGGATTGGAAGCGTGCCCGTTTTAAAGAAAATTGGTGGCCTGGCGATACTATTTCCGTGGGTATCGGCCAAGGTTATTGGACCGCCACACCAATTCAAATCGCTAACTCAGTGAGCATTCTGGTCAACCGTGGCGCTCACCGTCAACCCCACTTAGTGCAGGTCGCAAAGCAAGAACAGGCAATAACGCAACTATTCACTGAAGAGAAACCTCCTGTAACTCTGAGCAATCCACACCACTGGCAAGTTGCATTAGAAGCTATGCACAACACCGTACTCAGAGGCACTGCACGCAAGGCATTTAAAGGAGCGACTTATGATCCTGCTGGAAAAACCGGCACAGCTCAGGTCGTTAGTATTGCACAAGGTGAAAAGTATGATGCCAAAAACATTAAAGAACGCCACAGAGATAACGCTGTATACACAGGCTTTGCGCCATTTAATGACCCCAAAATAGTTGTCGCTATCGTGGTTGAAAACCAAAAAGCAGGGGGCGGCAGTATCGCAGCGCCTATCGCTAGACAACTGATGGATTACTATTTTTCTGCCTACCCTCTCGATTCGGAGCCGCAATGACGCCGTTACACACAAAGCGCACACTCTGGCAAAAAATTCACTTGGATTGGCCTTTACTTGTCGCCTTGATGTTGATGATGTTGGGCAGCTTGACTGTTGTATATAGCGCCAGTGGCCAAGACATGAGCATGATGTTTCGACATTGTACGCGCATGGCAGGTGCTGTCATCGCAATGTTGTTTATGGCCCAGCTCTCACCTAATACGTTAAAGCGCATTGTGATTCCTTTATATTTACTGGGTTTGGGCATGCTGATCGCGGTATTATTTGTCGGCGTAAGTAGTAAAGGTGCTCAGCGTTGGCTTAACTTGGGAATTACCCGCTTTCAGCCTTCAGAAATCATGAAGCTGGCGGTCCCTATGATGGTTGCCTGGTATATAGGACAGCATCGACTTCCCCCGTCAATTTGGAATTTAATTGTTGGCTTTACGATTGTGTTAGTGCCCACGATTTTAATAAAAGAACAGCCTGATTTAGGCACCTCTATTCTCATTGCCAGTTCGGGGATTTTTGTACTGTTTCTCTCAGGTTTAAGTTGGAAACTCATTGGTATGTTTGCGCTACTCGCAGGGCCAGCTGGCTTTGCATTTTGGCATTACGGCATGCACGCCTATCAAAAACAGCGAGTGCTTACCTTTTTAAACCCTGAGAGTGATCCTCTTGGTTCTGGCTATCATATCATTCAATCAAAAATAGCTATTGGCTCTGGCGGTGTTGAGGGTAAGGGTTGGTTACAAGGCACGCAGTCTCAACTAGAGTTTCTCCCTGAGCGGCACACTGATTTTATATTCTCCGTTTTAAGCGAAGAGTTTGGATTGTTTGGTGTTGTCATGCTACTTAGCGTTTACTTATTTATTATAGGCCGCGGTTTATTTATTGCAGTTAATGCACAAGATGCTTTTAGCAAGCTGCTGGCAGGCGCTCTAACGCTCACATTTTTCGTCTATGTATTTGTAAATATCGGCATGGTATCTGGGTTGCTTCCTGTCGTTGGTGTTCCTCTGCCACTTATCAGCTATGGTGGCACATCTATGGTGACGTTAATGGCCGGTTTTGGCATTATTATGGCTATCGCAACAGATAAGAGGATGTTATTGAAGTCATGAACAAAGCACAGCTAAAATTTGCTTGGTGTTTACTTTTGATAAGCATGCTCAGTGCCTGTAGCAACCGTTACCATATAAAGCATGATAAAGCCCCTCTTCGAGCACCCACCGTATTGGAAATGCAAGATGCGGTGCTAACGAACGAAGTCAAAAGCGTTGCTGCAGGGCGGCCATATACTGTATTAGGAAAGCAATACACGCCTATGTCAGACGAACGAGGCTACACTGAACAAGGCGTTGCCTCTTGGTATGGTAGAAAATTTCACGGCTATCACACCTCTAATGGCGAAATTTTCAACATGTTTGATATGACCGCTGCACATAAAACTCTACCATTACCCAGCTTTGTTAGAGTCACTAACCTCGATAACGGAAAGAGTGCCATTGTACGGGTTAACGACCGAGGACCTTTTCATGATGACAGGCTTATCGACTTATCTTATGCAGCAGCATACAAGCTAGGATATCACGTAAATGGTACAGCCAATGTTAAGGTTGAAGCCATTACTCTTGAGCGCCAAGCGCCACGCCTAACCTACATTCAAGTAGCTGCGGGTAGCCAATTAGACAAAATTCAAGAGATAGCGAACTCTTTAAAACAAAAGATGGCCCTTGATAATGTGATCACGTTAGAAAATGGGCTATACAAATTACGCTTAGGGCCAATGCAAGGTGATCAACACGCACAGTCGGTGTTAAATAACCTGCGAAAAGGTGAATTTAACCAAGCCTTCTTGCTTTATAGTGAACAACAACTTTAGAATATTGCGGTGACGCTAACTAACCAAACTTAAAATGCGAGCATAATGACTTTATTAAAATCAAAATTTATTACTCAGATTTGCGCCTTTGTGTGTTCTGCTTCTATTTTTGCAGCCAACGCGCAAATTTTGCCATCGCCTCCTCAAGTTAACGCTAAAGGTTATTTTTTAGTTGATTTTACGACTGGCAAAGTCATTGCAGAGGGTGAAGCAGATACCAAACTTGCACCTGCAAGTCTTACCAAAATGATGACAAGCTACGTAATTGGTACTGAAATAAACGCTGGAAATATTTCTCCAAGTGACATGGTCACTATCAGTGAAAAAGCATGGGCTAAGAACTTCCCAGAATCGTCAAAAATGTTTATCGAAGTAGGTAAACAAGTAAGCGTAGACGATTTAAATCGTGGCATTATCATTCAATCAGGCAATGATGCCTGTGTTGCAATGGCTGAGCACATTGCGGGCAGCGAAAGTGCTTTTGCCGACCTGATGAATGCCCATGCAGAAAAACTTGGCATGACCAATTCGCATTTTATTAACAGTCATGGTCTTGATACCGAAGAGCACTATACCACACCTAGAGATATGGCAACGCTTGGTGCCGCACTTATCCGTGATGTACCTGATGAATATGCTCTTTATAAAGAAAAGTCATTTACCTTCAATGGCATAAAGCAATACAACCGAAATACCCTGCTGTGGGATGCCAGCCTTGATGTGGATGGTATTAAAACGGGTCATACTTCAGAGGCTGGCTACAGCCTAGTCACATCCGCAACAAAAGACGATATGCGTCTTATCGCTGTGGTTATGGGCACAGCCAGTGAGCGAGCACGTAAGGTTGAAAGCAAAAAGCTACTCAACTACGGTTTTAGATTTTTTGAAACTATCACACCTTATAAAGCGGGTGATAGCTTTGCCGAGCAGCGCATTTGGATGGGTAATAAAGAAACTGTTTCACTGGGTATCTTACAAGACACACCAATCACGATTCCTCGTGGTCAACGTAAAAACCTAAAAGCAAACTTTGAGTTAGATAAAACTCTAGAAGCACCTCTTGCTAAAGGCAGTAAGGTCGGTACTTTGTTTTTACAACTTGAAGGTGAAGAAATTGCTCAGTATCCGCTTGTAACGCTTGAAGAAATAGGCGAAGGAAGTTTCTTCTCTAAGATCTACGACTATTTACGTTTACAGATCGCACAATAATTTAAAAATCATAAATGAACGCCTCCATTGCGAGGCGTTTTTTTTTGCCACAAAAATGGTAGAATGCCGCCATTATTCTCGGTTTGTAACCACAAACCGATTTGTTAAGCTTGCAAACAAGCAAGATAGTTCCAGTAGTGAGGACAGCGTAGTGGTAAATCCAGTAAAAAATACTAAGTTTGATGAGTACTTAGAATTCCCATGCCCATTCACCTTCAAAATAATGGGTGTTGCAAACGTGAGCCTTACGGACCAAGTATTAAGCAAACTTCAAGTAATGGCACCTGGCGATTACGCACCAAAAGTGAAGCCCAGTAGTAAAGGTAATTATGAGTCTATTACTGTGGTAGTCACTGTGATATCAAAAGAGCACATTGAACAAATTTACACCGAAATTGGTTCATTAGAAGACGTTCGTCACGTACTTTAATAGGCATGACGACAACTATGAGTCAACATAAAGTAATCGTGCGCCAACTTGGCCGATGCAGTTACGAGCCTATCTGGCAAAAAATGCAAACATACACAGATCAGCGCGATGACAATAGCGCTGATGAAATTTGGCTTGTTGAACATGAAAGCGTGTTCACGCAAGGTCAAGCGGGTAAAGACGAGCATTTACTCGCACCCGGTGACATTCCGGTGATTAAAGTAGATCGTGGAGGGCAAGTCACCTACCATGGACCCGGCCAGCAAATGATGTATGTACTGTTTAATTTACGTCGCTTAAAGATAGGTGTGCGCGAACTAGTCACATGGCTAGAGCAATGCATCATTGACTTTTTGGCAGAGCATAGCATTACAGCATACGCAAAAGCAGACGCACCTGGCGTATACGTTGATAACAGCAAAATCGCCTCTTTAGGGTTAAGAGTAAGACGAGGCTGCTCTTTTCATGGCTTAGCATTGAATGTAAACATGGATATGTCGCCATTTTCGCGCATTAACCCATGTGGCTATGCTGGCATGAATATGGTGCAAACAAGCGAATTAAACGGCCCAACCGCAATGGAAGAAGTGGCTAATGGGCTAGTCAAACACATGCTAAAACGACTCAATGCTGAAGTTGTAGAGCAAACACAAGGGTTTGAAAACGAATGAGTAAACCAGTAAAGATGGAGCCAGGGGTAAAACTAAGAGATGCCGAGAAAATGGCATTGATCCCCGTTAAAGTACTCCCCACTGAAAAACAAGAAATGCTGCGCAAACCTGATTGGTTGAAGATCCGTTTGCCAAAGTCAAGCGAACGCATTGATGGGATTAAACAAGCGATGCGAAAGCACGGCTTACATTCGGTCTGTGAAGAAGCGTCTTGTCCAAATCTATCAGAATGCTTTAACCACGGTACAGCTACTTTCATGATCTTAGGCGCGATATGTACACGCCGTTGCCCATTTTGCGATGTTGCTCACGGCCGCCCTCTTAAGCCTGACGCTGAAGAGCCTGAGAAGCTGGCACTCACAATTAAAGATATGAAGCTAAGCTATGTGGTGATCACGTCTGTAGACAGAGATGATTTGCGCGATGGTGGTGCTCAACATTTTGCTGATTGCATTACTGCGATTCGTAAACACAACCCCCATATCACGATAGAGATTCTAGTACCTGATTTTCGTGGCCGTATGGACCGCGCACTAGAAATATTAACCCGAACGCCACCAGATGTGTTTAACCATAACTTAGAAACTGCGCCACGCTTATACAAATTAGCGCGACCAGGTGCCGATTATAAGTGGTCGCTAGAACTATTACGTCGTTTTAAAGAAGCACACCCTAACGTTAAAACCAAGTCTGGTTTGATGGTTGGCTTAGGTGAAGAGATCTCAGAAATCGAAGAAGTACTCAGGGACTTACGAGAGCACAACGTAGATATGTTGACCGTCGGTCAATATTTACAACCTTCGAAGCACCATTTACCAGTTAAACGCTATGTAGCACCTGCAGAATTTGATGCGTTAAAAGACTATGCTGATGAAATTGGCTTCGTTCACGCAGCGTGTGGCCCATTCGTTCGCTCCAGCTACCACGCTGACCAACAAGCTGCTGGTAAAGAAGTAAAATAGAGCACAACACTTTAACAAGCGCCTTTTAGGCGCTTTTTTTATACTATTCGAACGTCCCCTTTCAGTTCTGCAACGCTTCAGGTAAGACCATTACGTGGCAAAGAATTTGTTACATTTAGTCCCTAAATTAAAAACCCCGTAAAACATAGATTACAATCGTTAACATTGATTTATGGCAAAACTATTTCATTTTTTAACACTCCAGTATATCTTGCTGGACTCTCTCACACACAAAGGGGCAATTTGTGCTTAAAAATAAAACACTGGGGAGTATGCTGATCGTCGCAGGTACGACCATAGGTGCAGGAATGTTAGCGCTACCTATTGCATCTGCAGGTCTTGGCTTTACGACAGCTTTAATACTGATTTTACTGTCTTGGTTACTGATGACCTATACCGCTCTGCTTATGCTGGAGCTTCACCAATATGCCAGTGCAGACGCAACACTGAACACCCTTGCTAAATCAATACTGGGTAAACGCGGGCAATATATTGCAAACTTTGCAATGATATTTTTATTTTATGCACTATGTGCTGCTTATATCGCTGGCGGTGGTACACAACTACAAGAAAAAATGAGTAATGTGCTTGGTATAGAGGTAGCACCTCAAGCAGGGTCTATTTTATTGGCTATTTTGGTTGCCAGTGTCGTAACTGCAGGCACAAGCACGGTAGATAAACTCAATAAAATGTTATTTGCAGTCAAAATTACCGTACTTGCCAGTTTGTTTTTTGTTTTAAGTCCTTATGTACACGGCCAGCACCTGCTCGATATGCCTATTCAACAAGGCTTGGTACTATCCGCAATCCCTGTAATCTTCACTTCGTTTGGCTTTCACGGTTCAATTCCTTCTATCGTGAAGTACGTTGGTTTAGATATTAAATCTCTGCGTCGCGTTATGATGTTTGGTGCGGCACTGCCACTGGTGATTTATGTATTCTGGCAACTACTCAGCCAAGGTGTTATGAGCCAGCAAAGCTTAATGCAAAGTAATGGCTTGTCTGGGTTTGTAAGTAACATATCTAACATAGCACACAACCCGCATATCAGTACCTTTGTTACTGTGTTTGCAGATTTAGCTCTTGCGACTTCATTTTTAGGCGTAAGCTTAGGCTTGTTTGATTTTTTTGCTGATGCGTTCAAAAAAGGCAATGGCAAACTAGATCGCAGCAAAACGGCGTTAATTACTTTTTTACCACCACTTGGCTTTGCTCTGTTCTATCCAAAAGGTTTTATCATGGCGTTAGGTTATGCGGCTATCGCACTCGTGATACTGGCTGTTTTTCTACCCGTAGCAATGGTTTGGTCACAACGTAAACAAGGCTTACAAACTGACGGTTACCAAGTTAGAGGTGGCTCACTAGGTTTGGCTATCGCGGCATTGTGTGGCCTACTAATCATTGCTGCTCAGATGCTGCAGATGACTGGTGTTATTCCTTCATTAGGCTAACAAACCCAATAATAAAGCAGCCTGAGGCTGCTTTATTGATTTTGCCCTGAAACCTCAATCGGGTCTGACTCTTGCGGCTTACCTTGTAAAATCGATATTTCTACACGGCGATTTCGCCTTCTGTCAGCATTGGTTTCATTTGGGACAAGAGGCCGTGTATCTGCATGGCCTACAACCACTAAACGATTTTTATCAAATCCTGGGGCTTTAACCATTTCACTCGCTACAGCGACCGCTCTTGTTGCTGATAAATCCCAGTTATTGCTGTATAACTCGTTACTGACTTGATAGTCATCAGTGTGCCCCGATACCGTGATCTCGCCTGGTACATCTTTTAATAAATTTGCAATTTCTAAAATTGTCGGGGTAAATTTCGGTTGCAAAAAAGCACTACCGGAAGGAAACGCGCCATTCTCTTGAATACGAATAATGATTTGTTGACCTAGCGATTCCAGCTCTATTGCACCGTCCATAATTTGCTTTTCTAGCTGTTGTGCAATCTTTTTGACCAGTTCATTCACTTGCTCCTGCTCAGCCGCTGAAACAGACTGCGTCATTGCTTGTTCCTGAGAAGTACTTTGAGACTCACCACCACGCTTATTACCGCGTTGCTCTTGTCTGCCCCCTGCGGAGCTTTCCTCACCAGCCTGAAACTCTAACATCTGCTGTGTCATTTCCACAGTCTGCTGTTGGATAGTTTCTATCGGTGTGGGTTCAGGCTTACCAGGTGTGAATTCCATCGCTATTACGCTAGTCCCTTTGGGGATATCTTTTACTTCGATTTTATTTTGTACACCAAAAGCAAACTTCATCGAGCCAGCTATTTGTTTGAACTTGAGTACGTCCATTTCTGAAAACGCCAAAAGAAGTACGAAAAAGCACATGAGCAAAGACATCAGATCTGCAAATGTCCCCATCCAAGCAGGCAAGCCAGGGGGTGGGCATTTACATTCTTTTTCTTCAGACATCAGCGCTATTCCTCTTTCTCATGCAAGCGTTTAGATGCTGGCAGGTAGTTTTTCAGAATGCCTTCAATAACTTTGGGGTTTTGACCGTCTTGAATTCCGAGAATCGCATCGAGTATAAGCCTTTGATTTAATTCTTCTTCATCTCTTCTGAGCTCTAATTTAGATTGAATAGGGATAGCAACAACGTTGGCAAGAAAAGCGCCATATAAAGTGGTTAACAAGGCAACTGCCATCGCAGGGCCTATTGCTTTAGGATCATCCATGTTTGAAAGCATCGCAACCAAACCAATTAGAGTACCGATCATACCCATTGCGGGCGCAATATCACCGAGCTTTTTGAATAAAGACGCCCCTTCATCGTGGCGGTTTGTTGTTAACGAGATGTCTTTTTGTAAAGTAGCTCGCACAACATCGGCATCATGACCGTCAACTAACATGTCGACTCCTTTGCGCATAAATGAATTGGGGATATCCGCTTCTTCAAGGGCTAAAAAGCCGCCTTTACGCGCTGAATCTGCCAATTCTACCGCTTTTTCAATTAGCTCCTCAGGTGTCTCAATTTTAAACATGAAGGCCTTGCCGACCACTTTACCAATGACGAAAAACTTTGGCATGCTAAAATTTGCCAAAACAATAAAGAGTGAACCACCGAAAACGATAACGCCAGACGCAGCGTCGGCAAACATTATTATCTCGCCATCACTACTCATGAACATGGACATCACAATCAGGCCTATTGCGCCTAGGATCCCAATAACGGTTGCTAAATCCACATACCCTCCAGAGAGTTTTATCTATTCTAATTCTTGCCCAAGCGACTCATGCTGATAAGGCATACAAAAGGTGTGCCATAAATTATTGAACATAAAGCAATGCTTATGAACCACTATTAACTATCGGCAAGCTACTGAATATCTTAAATCAATTATATTAAAAAGCACTAAAATTGCGAGCCACACCCGCCCACAGGTTTCAACATGTTTTGGGATAGTATAGTAAAAGCTAGCAGCAAACTTTGACCTTACCACATATTGCCCCTAAAATTGGGCGCTTATACTAGGGCATGGTGACTTTCTAGCTAGCAACGTTATTGTAGAACAGTTATGCTACGCAGCCTCAATCCTGCTAAAATGCGCAGACAAATATACAAAAAAGCTCAGCATGCCCAAATGTTGGCATTAATCACAAATGAGACAATATCATGGCAACAAAAAAACCAGACAATCTGAGTTTTGAAGAAGCAATGGCAGAACTTGAAGGGATCGTTCAGTCAATGGAGCAAGGTACATTGACGCTAGAGCAATCTTTAAAGCAGTTTGAAAGAGGTATTGCTTTGGCAAATTCATCAACCAATAAACTTCAACAAGCTGAACAAAAAGTCTCTATTCTAATGGCTAATGACAGCCAAAGTTCTACTGTTCCGTTTCAAGGTGATGTGGAATAGACTGTGGAATTAAAAGAACAACTAAATAACACTCAGACCCGCGTTGCAAATACTATTGCAAATTATTTCGCTCGCACATTAGATACCGATGACACCATCAAAGAAGCGACGTTCTATAGCATAAATAACGGTGGCAAGCGCTTAAGGCCATTTTTAGTGTATGCAACGGGGCAAATGCTTGGTGCGCATTTGGCTGATTTAGATATTGTGGCGGCTGCAATAGAGTGTATTCATAGCTATTCCTTGGTACACGATGACTTACCTGCGATGGACGATGATGAACTACGTCGAGGCAAACCAACGTGTCATATAGCTTTTAATGAGGCTCAAGCTATTTTGGCCGGTGATGCATTGCAAACTATTGCCTTTGAATTACTCAGTGAACATACTTTTAAGGTGCCAATGGCTCAGCAAGTAAAAATGTTAAACACGCTAGCTAAAGCCTCTGGGATTGAAGGCATGATTGGCGGTCAAGCGCTTGATCTTGCAGCCACCAATAGACTCGTTACACTAGATGAACTAGAGCGAATTCATAAGCTAAAAACTGGTGCGTTGTTAGGTGCCTCGATAGAATTAGGCGCGTTGTGTGCAACCGATGTAAAACCCTCAACCCATCAAGCACTGCAGCGCTATGCACAAAATATTGGCCTCGCTTTTCAAGTGCAAGATGACATTTTAGATATTGAGGGCGATACCTTGTCACTTGGCAAACCGCAAGGCTCTGACATTGAAAACAATAAGTCTACTTATCCTGCATTACTCGGCTTAGATGGCGCAAAAAGCAAAGCGCAAGCGTTAATCAATGATGCGATTGCAGCGCTAGAGGAAATAGACGAAGACACCGCTGTTTTAGCCGATTTAGCACACTATATTATTGAAAGAAAATATTAGGACCTATTTATCTTTTAAGTTTATTTTTGCGCCAGTTTGATTGGTGTTTATACACAGCAGAGCTACGTTGCATGGTTTTTCTATATGAGTCTGGGGAATAAAGACTTTGTGCTCCTACAAAATCACCTTACCCACCTCCATGTGGGGCAGCACGGTATAAATGGCAATAAAGCGCAGCCCTTTGGGGAATTAAAATTAAACAGCAAAGCTCAACAGGCCCAAGCAGCGCTCAATTAATCGCTGTTCATGACAAATTAATGGCTAATTTGTATAAATAGGTAAAACTAACAGCAGCCTTTGTATATAATTGTGCGAAGTTTGCGTAGGACACATAATTGATACCATGAAATTGGATAGTAGCAAGTACCCCTTATTAGCTTTGGCTGATGACCCAAAGCAACTGCGGAAGATACCGCAGCACAAACTTACCACACTCAGTAATGAGCTTAGAGAGTATTTACTCAACTCAGTGTCACAAAGTAGTGGCCACTTCGCATCAGGACTTGGCACTGTCGAACTGACGGTTGCACTTCATTACGTTTACAATACCCCTGATGATAGGCTTATTTGGGATGTTGGCCATCAGGCTTACCCACATAAAATTCTCACTGGCAGACGAGACCAGATCCATACAATACGTCAAAAAGATGGATTGCACCCTTTTCCGTACCGCGATGAAAGTGAATACGACACTTTCAGTGTTGGCCACTCTAGCACGTCTATTTCTGCGGCACTGGGTATGTCCATCGCCGCGCAAAAAGAAGGCAAAGGCAGAAAAACAGTTGCGGTGATTGGTGATGGCGCTATAACTGCTGGCATGGCTTTTGAAGCGATGAATCATGCCGGTGACGTAAAGTCAGATATGTTGATCGTACTTAACGATAATGAAATGTCTATTTCTGAGAATGTTGGTGCACTTACTAACCACTTTGCTCGTATCTTATCTGGTAGTTTTTATACCAATATTCGCGAAGGCAGTAAGCGATTACTCTCAGGTGTTCCACCGGTTAAAGAGCTCGCCAGTCGAATGGAAGAGCACCTAAAAGGCATGGTGATCCCGGGTACATTTTTCGAAGAGTTAGGCCTTAATTACATCGGCCCAATTGATGGTCATGATGTAAACATGTTAGTCGATACGTTACGTAATATGCGCAATCTAAAAGGTCCTCAGCTACTGCACATCAAAACGCAAAAGGGTAAAGGTTACAAACCGGCCGAAGCAGATCCTATCGGATATCATGCCGTGCCTAAATTTGATCCTAGCGTTCATAGTTTGCCTAAATCAGCGCCAAGTGCCCCCAGTTTTTCTAAAGTATTTGGTGATTGGCTATGTGACCAAGCCCAAAATGATAGCAACTTAATGGCCATTACCCCTGCCATGCGTGAAGGTTCAGGTATGGTGCGCTTCTCCAAAGAATACCCTGAGCAATATTTTGACGTTGCGATTGCAGAGCAGCATGCCGTAACACTTGCGGCAGGCTTTGCCTGCGAAGGATTGAAACCTGTAGTTGCTATATACTCAAGTTTCTTGCAACGTGCGTATGACCAATTAATTCATGACGTTGCCTTGCAAAACCTCCCAGTCCTATTTGCAGTGGATCGTGCCGGTGTAGTCGGTGCTGACGGGGAAACTCACCAAGGTGCGTATGATTTAAGCTTTATGCGCTGTATTCCCAATATGGTTATTATGGCGCCAAGTGATACCAACGAATGTCGTCAAATGCTTCATACAGGCTATCTGCACAATGGTCCCGCAGCGGTCCGTTACCCTCGCGGCAGTGCTGGGGATGCAAGCATTGAGCAAACTATGCAACCACTGACGATTGGTAAAGGAAGAATTATTCAAGACGGAGAAAAGCTGGCAATACTCAGCTTTGGTACATTATTACACAATGCCAAACTCGCTGCCGAACAATGCAACGCGACCTTAGTCGATATGCGCTTTGTTAAACCACTCGATACAGAGTTACTACGAAAGCTGCAAACGACACATGAGCATTTTGTGACGCTAGAAGATAATGCTATTGCAGGAGGGGCAGGTAGCGCTGTTAGCGAGTTTTACGCAAATATTGGTGCATCAGTCAAAATAACCCACTTGGGCCTGCCTGATGAGTTCATAAAACACGGTACACAAGAGCAAATGCATGCCCAATTGGGACTAGATGAGCAAAGTATCTTGAAAAAAGTTCAAGAGATTCTATAAAAAGGAGCATATGCTCCTTTTTTACTTTTGAGGTCTGCTATGCCACGTCAATTTGCGACATTCCAAGAATTTTATCCATTCTATTTGGAACAACACCAACACCCCTGGTGTCGAGCTTGTCATTACTTAGGTAGTACGCTGGTATTAGTCAACCTCATTGCGGCGCTTTATTGGCAAAGCCTGCTCTTTGTTATATTAATACCGATATGTGGCTATGGCTTTGCTTGGCTCGGCCATTTTGTTTTTGAGCATAACCGTCCTGCGACCTTTAACCATCCATTTTATTCACTAGCCGCCGGTTGGGTTATGTATTTTCGATGGCTGTTCAGACGTGCTTAACGCATCCAAACTTCCACCTCAGCTAAGCCGTTACTTTGCAGCACTTCAAGCTGAGACTCGATATTACTGCTTTGCTCAAACTCAAAGGCATCTAGCTGGTCATCAAAGGTAATTGTTGCTGCACCATCACCACCTCGTTGCTTGACTTGGTGCAAAGCGATATCCGCTAGGTTCACAGATGCTTCCCAACCTATTACTTGACCTCCAAGCAAAGGTAATGGGTACAAAGACCACCCCATAGATACACTCAATGCCAGAGATTTACCATTGGGCAACTTAAAGTCAAAATCAGCGACTGCCTTACAAAGCTCTCTTGAATAACTCTCTACATCATCGCGTTTGAAATCTCGTAGTAGCAGTAAAAATTCATCACCACTCCAGCGAGCAACATAGTCAGAACCTTGAGTGCGAGAGTTCAACAACGCGGCCATTTGTTGCAAACAGCTATCACCACCAAGCGGCCCATATGCATCATTTACTTTGCTGAACTTATCAATGTTTAGGATCATCAGCACCAAGCTCTTATTTTGCTGCTGTAATGACTGAGCATTACGTTGGAAATGCTCGACATCTTTAGGTAATTGATCAAATAAAAATCGACGGCTACGTAACCCTGTTAGCTCGTCTGTGTGGCTCACAAGTTTAAGTTGTGTATTAACCTGATTAAGCTTTTCATTGGCTTTACGAAGCTCAGTCGTGCGCTCTGCAACCAAGTCTTCTAAGGCTTGATGTTTCCGACGTTCTTGCGCTCTAAACACCCAGAATATGAGATAAAACAAGAATGCAAACCCACAGGTGATCAGGAGCCTAAAATACATGGTTTCATCAAACCTCCTGGGGATGGAAATGTTTATTTGCTTCCTTGTTGCGGCTTGCCAGTCTTGACCGCGTCTTTTTGCCTGTAGTTCAAATGTATATTCACCAGGGGATAAGTTCGTGTAAATAGCATCTTGGCGTCTTTGTGTTTCACGCCAATCTGCGTTTGTTATACCATTGCTTAATAATCTATATCTAAACTCAACGCTTTGTGGTGCATAAAAATCAATCGCTGTGTATTGTACCGTTAAATCTCGCTCAGCAGTATTTAGAAAAATTTTACTTTCCAATTCGTTACCCGATAACCTGCGCTCCGCTGTAAACAAGGCTTCGAGCTTTAAAGTCAGTTCATCAGAGCCAAACAACTGCATATTCTTTGGTATTTTTACAACACCTTGAGAGCTTGGATACCAAATTGCGTCTTGTGTTTCCATCACCGCATCATGCCCAAAGCCAGAGCAGCAACGGCTAGCCTTACCATCAAGCTGTCTATCAAATTGGCTAATGACTTGATCGACTTTTAAGTTGCTTATTGGCCCTTTAAATTGCGCTACAGGCATTCGATAAACACCTTTTTTTGTACCTACCCATACTTGTTGTAACTGCTTATCAAAATGCAGAGATGTAATTGAACCGTACGGTAACCCATTCGATGCATCTAACTGATACCACTGCCCATCTGCGGTCAGATAAAAAAGACCATCACTCCAAGAACCAATTAAAGTCGCAACATCTTGGATGTGAAATATGCTCGTAATGTAGGCACTCTCAAGTGATGTCTGCCCACCCAACTTTTCGATACCCCGATCGTTATAGCGATACGCCCCTTTATTCGTGCCGATAAAACCAAAATTTGGAAAATCAACAACAAAGGTTACAAATTGACTGCCAAGAAAGGTATTGTAATTAAACGGCGTTAGTTCTGAATATTCTAATCGATACAAGCCTCGGCCGGTGCCAAACCATAAGCCCCCTTCATTTGATGGGCTGATAGAAAACACAGGATTTTGACGTAGCTCCCGGTAAGGAAGGCTGCGTAACTCTCCCTCCTCATAGACCAGTACTCCGCGGTCGGTCCCCATCAATAAAGCTTCGCCCTGAAACTCTAAATCGTTCACAGTCAAGCGCTCCAAGCTATTGATATCAATTACTTGCTGATATTGCCCATCCGGATCCAAGGTGCCGATACCATAACGGTTTGCAACCCAAATTTGTCCCATTGGTGAACGTGTGATAGCGGTTATGCCTTGATTTGTATCGCTCCCGAGCGAATATCTTGCTACTTTACCTGCATGCGCAAACCACAACCCTTCATTGAGGCTGGCGAGCCAAATATTATTTTCATTGTCTTTGAAAATATCTGAAAACCAAACGCTTTGCTCAGACTGCACGGGTCTGACTGATTGCCATGGCCCCCGACCTTCTTTAAACATTAGACTATTTGAAGTAGACACCCATACGCCGCCTTCACCATCGCTCATAAATTTATATACAGCGGTATTACCTATTTCATCATAGCGGCGAAGAACTTCATCTATATCCAAAAAATAAGCCCCCAATTCAGTGGCTAAAAATAATCGGCCATCTATCCAAGCGAGATCATGCAAAATGGTCTGCGCTAGTTGCTGAGGAAGTGACAAGCGACTGGATAACTCCAATCTAAATGCATTTTCAGTTGAAACGCTAGCTTGTTTAATTTTTAATAAATGCCGCTCATTAACCAACCAAATCCCATCGTTAGCCAACGCCATTTTAGACACAGCGCCCACTATCTGGTTAATTTTAACCGCCGATAATTTTCGAGCGGGTACAGAGCTATTAGCAAGTGCTAAACTTTGATGTGATATATAATGAAGGCCATTCGCAGCAACCCAAATACTACCTTGATTATCTTCAATAATATCCCGTACGGGTCCCGATATATTCAGTGACTCTACTTCGAAAGTCTGTGGGTTTATGCGATGCACTCCTCGGCGAGTACCTACCCATAGCATGCCATCGTTACCAACTAGCAATTTATGAATGGCATTAGAGCGCAAAAAATCGGTATTTTGGGTCGTTAAATTAGTAAATTTTTGCCCATCAAAACGACTCAAACCAAATTGAGTCGCAAGCCATATATAGCCTTGCTTATCTTGCGTTATGCTTTTAATAGACTGTGAAGGTAAGCCATTTTGTAAGTTCCATTGTTTTACAACATAATCATTGATAGACGCATACGTTGCGTGCGTCATAAAACTAATCACAACAAAAAGTATAAACCTAAACAATCTATCCATAGTTGACACTATTTTCAGCCTAATTTCAGAGCGTTAATACACCAGTTTTAAACAAAGCCTGCAAGCAAATTAATGAAAAAATACCCGCAAGAATATCATCCGCCATAATACCAAATCCGCCATGTAAGCGTTTATCAAGCATTTTAATGGGTCCAGGCTTTACGATATCAAAAAAGCGGAACAATAAAAAACCAACAATTAATGACTGCCAGTTCAAAGTCGCCCCTATCATTGTGATATAAAAACCAGCCACCTCATCCCACACTATTGAAGGGTGATCGTGTACTTGCACATCTTTTGCTGTTTGTCCACACACCCACAAACCAAACACACTGATCACCAATGCAAACACTATTTGCAGCCACAGTGGGAAAGTAGCGGTGATAAAAATAAAGGGTAATGCGGCAAAAGTCCCCATAGTTCCCGGCGCAATTGGCGACAAACCAAGCCCAAACCCTAAGCCAAAAAACTGATGAGGGCGTTTAAGATCAAATTTATACTGCTTAGCCAAATCGACTCCTAGCTAAAATGTTCAAAGCCAACTTCTGGAAGTGGCCATGGCTGATTGTTATTAAGCAGCTCTAACCTGCCATCGTTATTAACAATTTGCCCAATACACACAGGCTCTACCCCATACTGGTTTAGCTTTGCCTCCAGCATATTCTTATTGTCATCACTGACTGTAAATAACAACTCGTAATCATCGCCATAAGCCAGTGCCAATTGCAAACGAAGCTCGTCATTGTCTAAACTATTAAGAGCGGCAGAAGTGGGCACTTTATCGGCGTGAATAACAGCCCCTACGCCTGATTGCTTGAGAATATGCGATAAATCAGCTAGCAAGCCGTCAGATATATCAATAGCGGAAGTTGCAACACCTCTTAATACTTGACCTGCAGCTACCCTTGGGGATGGGTAAAAAAAGCGCTCATTGGCATTTTTAAGGTGTACAGGAGCTATCGACCAGCCTTGTTTACGAGCTTCAATCGCCAACCCCGCATCACCCAATGGGCCCGTAACATAAATCCAATCACCATTACGAGCACCAGAGCGAGTTAAAGCTTTGCCATTTGGTACGATGCCTTTAGCACACACGGTTATGGTTAAAGGGCCTTGCGTTGTGTCGCCACCGATAATTTGCACATTGTAGTATTCCGCTATTTCATGCATCCCATCGGTAAACGCTTCAAGCCACTGTGCATCAATATTTGGTAGAGTTAAACCAATCGATAACCATGCAGGCTCCGCTCCCATCGCAGCTAAATCACTCAAATTAACCGCGATAACTCGATGCCCGAGTGCACGAGGTGGTATGTCAGCAAAAAAATGAACACCTTCAACTAACGTATCTGTTGTTATCGCTAATTGACAGTTTTCAGGCACATTCACGAGCGCACAATCGTCACCAATCCCTAAATCTACATCTCTGCGCGAAATGCCACGACCAGTAAAGTAGCGATTTATAAGTTCAAATTCCTTCATACACAAAAAAGCCGGCCAACGCCGGCTCTCCTTAAATTTAGCCTTATTTTCGCAACTCTTTTACAGCCTTATCTAAGACACCATTAACAAATTTATGGCTATCTTCGGCTCCAAAAATTTTGGCAAGCTCTATACCTTCGTTGATTGCCACTTTATAAGGTACATCTTCTCTGAACTTAAGCTCATATGCACTCAATCTTAATACAGCGCGTTCAACTTCATCTAAGTCATCAAATGGTCTTGATAAGTGCGGTTTAACAATCTCATCAAGCTGCTTTTGATTAACCGCAACACCACGTGCCAAATCTTTAAAATACTCAACGTCCACTTTAGAGACATCATTTTCGATCAACATTTGTTGTTCAATGTCGGCGATTGGGTTTGCGCTTAATTGCCATGAGTACACGGCTTGCAAGGCCAATATACGTGCTTTACGTCTAGCTGCTGGTTTCACAGAGGATCCTCTTAAATTTGCTCTAGCACGTTTACCATTTCCAAGGCGCCAAGTGCAGCTTCGCCACCCTTGTTACCCATTTTGGTACCCGCGCGTTCTATGGCTTGCTCAATGCTTTCAGTGGTAAGTACGCCAAATGCAACTGGAATATCATACTCCAAAGACACATTTGCCAACCCTTTGTTTGATTCATTAGCAACTAAGTCAAAATGTGGTGTACCACCTCGAATGATCACACCCAATGCAATGATGGCATCAAACTGTTTCTTCATTGCAATACGCTTTGCTGCTAAAGGTAACTCAACGGCACCCGGCACATATACCACGGTGATGTCTTCATCGCTTACGCCACCGGTACGCTTTAACTCGTCTACAGCACCTTCTAGTAAACTCTTACCAATAAAGTCGTTAAAACGAGAAATAACAATGGCAAATTTTTTGCCCGGTGCATATTTGTTACCTTCAATAATGTTCATTAGATGATCCTAATCTTATAAATACCAATGCTGAAGCATGTACCGAATTATTCGGTCAAGCAATTGCCAAATTGGGGCGCATAATAGCACAATTTTACCTATCCCCAAACAACTTAAAACGGGCCTATATTAGGCCCGCTATCTAGTGACTTTTACTATCCTTATTGTGGCTCGACGTAATCAACCACTTCTAGATGGAATCCAGACAACGCATGATACTTTTTCGGCATGCTCATCAAGCGCATTTTTTGGATGCCCAAATCAGCTAGAATTTGTGAGCCAACACCTACCGTACGTGAAGTACCTTGAAACTTGCGTACATTTACTTGCTCACCTTTATCTTGAGCTGCAAACGCTTTTACCATCGCTTCAATTTCATGGCTTTGCTCTTGTTTGCCCAGTACAACCAACACTCCATTATTTTCACTGATGTACTGCATCGCGCTGTGTAAACTCCAGCTTCTGTCAGCACCACGGTCTGACAACAAAATATCATTGAAGGTACTTTGCAGATGAACACGCACTAAAGTGGTATCACCCGGCTTTACTTCACCTTTGAGCAATGCATAATGGAGCTGGTTATCAATGGTATCTTTGTATGTGACTAGATCAAATTCACCATATTCAGTTGGCAGCTTACACTGTGCCACTTTTTCAATGGTGGTTTCGTTTAGGTTTCGATATTCGATTAAATCAGCGATAGTACCAATTTTAATACCATGCTCTTTAGCAAACACTTCTAGCTGTGGACGGCGCGCCATTGTGCCATCTGGATTTAGTATTTCTACTATAACTGACGAAGGCTCAAGTCCTGCTAAACGAGCAAGATCACACCCAGCCTCTGTATGGCCTGCGCGAGTCAATACTCCACCAGGTTGCGCCATGATAGGAAAAATATGGCCTGGTTGAACAATATCACTCGGTAGTGCTCCTTTTGCAACGGCAGCCTGAACGGTACGTGCTCTATCTGCTGCAGAAATACCTGTGGTAACACCTTTTGCAGCTTCGATCGATAATGTGAAATTAGTAGAGAACTGAGCTCCGTTGTTGCGAACCATAAGAGGTAAATCTAATTGTTGGCAGCGCTGTTGAGTCATAGTTAAACAAATTAAGCCGCGACCATAAGTTGCCATAAAGTTAATCGCATCTGCCGAAATATGCTCGGCGGCGATAATTAAATCACCTTCATTTTCACGGTCTTCATCATCCATCAAGATGACCATTTTGCCGGCTTTTATGTCATCAATGATTTCTTGTGCGCTGTTCAGATTCATAATCTACCTATCTAATTAAGGTTCATTGGGGTTATTTTATAAAGCCCGCTTTGGCTAACAAACTGGCTGTGAGAGTTGACTCGCTAGCCTGAGGTTGCGCTCCTAGCACTAAGCGCTCTAAATAACGGGCAATTTGATCAACTTCTAAATTGACCTTGCTGCCGACTTTAAAATCGGCAATAGTTGTCTCTTGTGCGGTATGGGGCACAATCGTTAATTTAAATTGCTGCTGTTTGACTTCATTAACCGTCAAGCTAATGCCATCAATTGCAACAGACCCCTTATGGGGAATATATTTCATTAACTCAGCAGGCGCTTCTAGCCAGTATTCGGTAGCACGTGCATTTGCTTCAATGGCAACCACAGTCGCGATACCATCAACATGACCCGATACTAGGTGGCCCCCTAAACGAGAAATGGGCTGTAGTGCTTTCTCTAAATTAACTTTTTGCCCTTGTTTGTAACGGGAAAACTGAGTTAACTTTATGGTCTCGTTTGATAAGTCTGCTCTGAAACCATCTTTAAACTTCTCTACTACGGTTAAACAGACGCCATTTGTCGCTATGCTATCGCCAAGATTTACATCTGTCATATCTAGGTTGTCGCTACCGACACGTACGATTAAGTCCCCTTGGGATGGGGTTAGCTCGCTCAATGTTCCTGTCGCTTCAATAATACCTGTAAACATATAGCCTCTTAAATTAGCGGGTTATGGCCGTAATACGAATATCTTCGCCTATTTGGCGCACATCGAGAAACTCTAACTGGGTGATTTCATCCATCACGGTGATCTCGGGCAAATTAACTAAACTTTTGCCGTGACACCCTATTAGCTTCGGCGCTAAATATACCACATATTCATCGATTAGCTGTTGCCGTGCGAACACTCCCGCTAAAGTAGCCCCAGACTCAAGCCAAACATGGTTGATACCTCGCTCAGCTAAATGCTCTAGAGCGGCGCGGCAAGAGATCTTTTGTTGCTGTGCTGGCAATTCAATTTGCTCTACGAAATGCGGCCACTGTCGTTGATTATCAAGGTGTGTACGTAAAATTAAAATTGGCGCTGCTATTTGAAACAATGCTAGATCTGGCGTTAATCTATTTTGTGAGTCAATGATCACGCGCAATGGCTGTCTTAAAGTCTGGCCTTTGGGTAGGTCAATCTCTGGTTCTTTAATTCGCACATTAAGTTTGGCATCATCCATTATTACGGTATCAGCACCGCTGAGTATTGCGCAGCTTTGCGCTCTAAAGCGTTGCACATCTTTACGTGCATTAGGCCCTGTGATCCATTTGCTTTGTCCATTTTTTAGCGCTGTTTTACCATCAAGGCTTGCCGCAAGCTTACACGTTACATATGGCAAACCTTGTTCCATTCGTTTTAGAAAACCTTTATTCAACGCTCTTGCTTGCTCTTGCAATAAGCCAGACGCGGTTTCAATACCGGCATCTTCGAGCATCGCTAAGCCTTTGCCCGCAACTTGAGGGTTGGGGTCTACCATCGCAGCAACGACGCGTGAGATGCCAGCCTTAATCAAACCTTCGGCGCAAGGCGGTGTTCGTCCATAGTGACTGCATGGCTCTAAGGTCACATACGCAGTTGCACCTTTGGCGTTTTGCCCTGCTTCTTTTAACGCATTGACTTCAGCATGACCTTCGCCCGCTCGTTGGTGATAGCCTTGCCCTACTACCTGAGCATTTTTAACAATCACACAGCCAACATTCGGATTTGGTGTAGTTGTAAAGCGCCCTTTTGCGGCAAGCTCAATTGCCAGCGCCATGTAACGATGATCATCGTTAGTAAACATACTTAGTCACCCAGTCTTGCTATTTCTTCACCAAATTCACGAATATCTTCAAACGAACGATATACCGATGCAAACCGTACATAGGCAACTTTATCAAGCTTTTTCAACGCTTCCATGATGCATTCACCGATTAGATGACTAGGCACTTCACGTTCACCAGTAGCACGGATTTTAGATTTTATCTCATGGATCACTTCATCAATTTGCTCGGTGCTAACAGGGCGCTTTTCTAAAGCTCGAGCCAAGCCATTGATCAGTTTATCTTCATTAAAAGGCTCACGAGATCCATCTTGTTTGATCACCCGTGGCATAACCAATTCAGCACCTTCAAAAGTTGTAAAGCGCTCGTGGCATTCAATACACTCTCGGCGTCTTCGCACTTGGTGGCCAGAGCTCACCAAACGAGAGTCTATTACTTTGGTATCTTTAGCAGTACAAAAAGGACAGTGCATAGTGTTTCACTTTAGAAATCTTACAAAAAAGGCCGCTAAACAGCGGCCCTTATCATAACAAAAAATGTTATTTAGTGCGTACAATTATGCGTAAACAGGTAATTTAGCGCAAATTGCTTTCACTTTTTCTTTAACCTGAGCTTGTACAGACTCATCATTGATGTTGTCTAATACATCACAAATCCAACCTGCTAACTCTTTCGATTCTGCTTCTTTGAAGCCACGACGAGTAATGGCAGGAGAACCAATACGCAGACCAGAAGTCACAAATGGTGAGCGAGGGTCGTTTGGTACTGAGTTTTTGTTTACCGTGATATTTGCGCGGCCAAGAGCAGCATCTGCATCTTTACCTGTGATGTCTTTATCAATTAAATCAAGTAGGAATAGGTGGTTCTCTGTTTTACCAGAAACAACTTTATAACCACGCTCTTGAAGCACTGAAACCATCGCTTGTGCATTCTTAACAACTTGTGTTTGATATTCTTTAAACTCAGGCTGTAGTGCTTCTTTAAATGCCACCGCTTTTGCAGCGATTACGTGACATAAAGGACCACCTTGTCCGCCAGGGAATACAGCACTATTTAGCTTTTTGTAGATGTCTTCATCGTTACACGCAGATATAATTAGACCGCCACGAGGACCAGCTAAGGTTTTGTGCGTAGTAGTAGTCACAACGTGTGCATGAGGCACTGGGCTTGGATAGATACCAGCTGCGACAAGACCTGCAACGTGCGCCATATCAACAAGTAAATATGCACCTACTTTATCTGCAATTTCACGGAACTTAGCCCAGTCAACAATGCCTGAATACGCTGAGAAACCACCGATGATCATTTTAGGCTTGTGCTCTAAAGCCAAAGCTTCTACTTGAGCGTAGTCAATCTCACCAGTTTGTTCATTTAAACCGTACTGAATCGCGTTGTACGTTTTACCAGAAAAGTTAACATGTGAACCGTGAGTAAGGTGGCCACCGTGCGCTAAGCTCATGCCTAACACTGTGTCATGTGGCTGAAGTAACGCTTGGAAAACAGCGGCATTTGCTTGCGAACCAGCATGAGGCTGAACGTTTGCGTAGTTTGAGCCGAATAACTCATTTGCACGATCGATTGCCAATTGTTCAACAACATCTACATATTCACAACCACCGTAGTAACGCTTACCAGGATAACCTTCAGCGTATTTATTTGTTAACTGAGACCCCTGTGCTTCTAAAACACGTGGACTACAATAGTTTTCAGACGCGATAAGCTCGATATGCTCTTCTTGGCGCGTTGTTTCTTGCGCAATTGCTTTCGCTAATTCAGGGTCAAAATCTGCAATATTCATGTTACGTTCTAACATGGGGTCTCCTAGGTGCACGTATGGTATTAAAAGCCGTATTGTACGCTCAAACGCGTTTCATGCCTATGATCTTGGCATGAGCATATTTAAACAGGGATTGAATTTATTTCACAGTATTAAAAGAATGATATTTTTTTATTTAAATATTAATTTATTAAATGTTTTTAGTGGATAAAATTAAGTATTTTAATGTTTGATACAGACCGCTCTTGCCTAAGAGCGGTCTAACCTGCGGGCTATTTACAGCAATTTACTAAAAATAGCCGCTTTTAATTTATCGTAATCCGCCGTCATCGGCTGTGCTAAACAAGTTTTGTTTAGTGCTTGCTGCAGTACGTCAGGCATCTCTATTTGCTGAGCGAGCACCTGTTCTACCGACTCTTTAAATTTCGCAGGGTGAGCTGTCGCTAAAAATATTCCAGTGCTATGTGGTGCCTTGTCCAATGTCAGCCCTTCATACGCAATTGCTGTATGCGGCTCGGCTATATATCCACCAGCAGCCACTTCACGCATGACTTCTTGAGTTCGTTGCTCACCAACACAACGTGAATAAAATTCACGTTTGTTGAATTGACCGTTATCCAACATGCTTTGAACGCGAGGCCAATTATTAGGTTTACTCACATCCATAGCATTTGATAACGACTCAATGGTCTCGTTTGGTGACCATTCACCCGACTCTATATAACGCGGTACAGTATCATTTTGATTAGTCGTAGCTGAAAGCTTACTTACAGGTAAGCCTATAACTGACGCAATCATTGCCGCGCACACATTACCAAAATTACCACTTGGAACCGAAACGTGCACGTCGGTGCGCTGTTCTTTTGGTAGCTGAGCTAATGCCTCAAAGTAATAACAAACCTGAGCAAGCAACCTGCTGATATTAATTGAATTGGCTGAGTTCAAACCCAGTTTTTGCTTTACTTCATCATCTAAAAACGCTTGCTTAACTAAGCTTTGGCAGTCATCGAAGCTACCTTCAACTGCATAACAGTGAATATTGCCACCAAGTGTTGTGAATAACTTTTGCTGGGCGAGTGATATTTTGCCTTCAGGATATAAGATCACCACATCAACGTTAGGCTTATTGTAAAAGGCGTGTGCAACTGCAGCACCAGTGTCACCACTGGTTGCGGTTAAAATCGTTACTCGCTCGTCTTGATTAAACAAACCTATGCATTCAGCCATAAAACGACCACCAAAATCTTTAAATGCTAAAGTTGGGCCGTGAAATAGCTCTAAGCAGTAATTTTTTTCATCTACTTTTGCCAGCTTAACCGGAAAATTAAACGCGCGTTGAACCATTTCAGTCAGGGTATCTTTGGGCAACTCATCACCAATTAGGTGAGCTAATATTTGCGCACTACGCTCAACAAAAGGTAAATCTAATAACGCATCTACATCAGCTAAACGCGTCAAATCAGTTGGAAAAAATACCCCCTGATTGCGCCCTAGCCCTGTTTTAACCGCTTCTGTAAACGATACTTTTTGATGTTCATCTTTTAAGTTAACCAATTGCATTACAAATTTACTCCTTGAGAAATAGCACGAGTGCCTAAGTTATCGAGTTTACAGATATGGCTAAAGCCTTGTTCATTAATATAATTTTTTTCAAGCCATTGCTGACATTGCTGCGCCTCTTCAAGTGTTTTACAAATAGCAAACAAGGTTGGCCCCGCACCTGAAATACTTACTAATTTGGCGCCATACTCGGGTAACGCTGCTTTCGCATCGCTAAAGCCTGCAATCAAAGATTGGCGGTAAGGTTCGGCCAATTCATCCTTCATCAGGGCGAGGGCGTCATCAAAACGGCCGCTTTGCAGCAAAACACAATAGCTAGATAAACGCTGCGCAAATTCCACTGCGCTATGAGTTGTTAAGCTTTGTGGTAATACGCCTCTGGCCTTTGCGGTATTAAGGGCAAAACCAGGGTAAGCGGCAACGTAGTACCACAGCTCATCCACAGGCAACGCGAGCGCCTTGTTAGGCACCAAATCTGCTGTTAACTGCAAGCCCCCCAAATAACAGGGCGTAATGTTGTCATAATGACGAGCACCGCTGACTTTACCTTCAAAATCAGCCATTAGTTCAATCATCTGTGATTGGGATAGCTTGGTATCGGCATATTTATCCAGTGCAACAAATGTAGCAACAACAGAACAAGCGCTAGACCCAAGTCCTGAGCCAATTGGTAGGCGCTTTTCCAAAGTCAGTAGTGCCGCAGGCATGTCCGGTGCTATAAGCTCCCTGAAATGTAATAAACACTGGAAAGACAAGTTTTCGTGCGCGTCAGTTGGCAGCTTAGCAGCATAAGGACCTACACATTTAAATGTATCTTGTTCTGCGTGTTCAATATGAACAACATCACCTAGTAAAGTGCCATCAATTGGCGCAAGGGCTGCACCTAATGAGTCAAAACCTACACAAAAATTACCAATCGATGCAGGGGCATAAATCGAAATCATTAAAAGTCCTACCCTAAAGTGTTTTTAAAATATCAGCAAATACACCTGCTGAAGTTACTTCTGCACCCGCACCGTAGCCGCGAATAACAAACGGACGAGGTTGATAGTATTGACTTAGAATTGCCAACGCATTTTCTCCGTCTCGGATATCGTAAAGCGCATGCGCCTTATCGACTGCTTCAATGCCCACACGGCAGTGACCATTTTCGATACTGCCAACATAGCGCAGCACTTTACCTTCGTTTGCTGCACTTTGAATTTTGTCAGCAAAGCTTGCATCAAGCTCTGGCAAACGAGCCATAAACTCTTCAACTGAAGTACCTGTCGCAAAATCAGCGGGTACCACTGGCTCAACTTCAATATCACTCAATTCCAGTTTTAAACCAGACTCACGCGCAATGATAAGCAGCTTTCTAGCCACATCTGTTCCTGATAAATCATCTCTAGGATCTGGCTCAGTAAAGCCATTGCTTTTCGCTTTTTCGGTGGCTTGAGATAAACTCAAGCCATCTTGCAACGCGCCAAACATATAAGATAACGAACCTGATAAAATACCATTAAACGACAATAATTCATCGCCTGCACCAAATAACAATTGCAAGTTGTCTAACACAGGAAGACCTGCTCCAACATTGGTCTCATATAAGAACTTTCTTTGCTTGCTTTGCGCCGCTTTTGTTAAGGCCTGATAATACTCATAGCTCCCCGTATTCGCCTTTTTGTTAGCAGCCACTACATGAAAGCCCGCATTTAAAAAACCAACGTATTGATCTGCAAGGTGCTGTGAAGAAGAGCAGTCAACCAATACAGGGTTTATTAAATGATTGGCTTTAACAAATTCCTCAACACGTTCTAAAGAAAAGCTCTGCTCTTGGCTCGCAAGCTCAGATTGCCATGTATCAAATGGCACACCATCAGCATTAAGATAGAGCTGTTTTGAATTCGCAACACCGTATAAGTTAAGCTTGATATTACGTTTTTCTAGCCAAGCCTGCTGTTTTTCAAGTTGTTTGATAAGCTCCTGCCCCACCAAGCCACAACCCAATAAAAATACGTCTATTGAAGGAATATGAGTAAAGAAGTTTTCGTGACAAACCTTCACCGCATCATTACATTTTGTACCGTCTATGACAGCTGAAATAGCACTTTCAGTTGAATCCTGAGCGATTGCCACAATGTTTAACTGTGCTTGCGCTAATGATGCAAAGAACTTAGCTGCTAACCCTTTATGGGCTCTCATATTGTCGCCGACTAAAGTTACGATTGCTAAGTCACGCTGTACTTGCACCGGTTCGATTAATCCGGCTTGTGCTTCAAGCTCAAAAGCCTGTTCAAGCGCACTAAGTGCTAATTCAAGGTCACTGTCATGAACACAGAAACTGATACTGAATTCACATGAGCTTTGCGTGATCAACACAATAGACACGTTATCATTAGCCAGCGCATTAAAGACTCGCGACGCCATGCCGACTTTGCCTTTCATTCCTGGGCCTGACACAGTAAGCATGGCTAGACTTTCTAAGCTTGATAAAGCTTTAACCGCTTCATCACCACGGCGCTCATTACTAATTACTGAACCTGCAACATCAGGGTTATGTGTATTTTTTATTTCGCACGGCACAGAGAATTTAGCGCAAGGTAAAATTGTCTTAGGGTGCAAAACTTTAGCACCAAAATATGACAGCTCCATGGCCTCTTTATATGACAGCCAATCCACTTTAGTTGCCTTTTTAATAAAACGTGGATCGGCGTTATAAACACCGTCAACATCTGTCCAAATTTGGCACACTTGTGCACGCAAGCAAGCAGCTGCAACCGCTGCAGAATAATCAGAACCATTTCTACCAAGTGTCGTCAATTCACCACGTGAGTTACTCGCGGTGAACCCTGGCATGATGTAGTACTTACTTGGGTTCGCATTCATTGCGGCAGCAAACTTAGGCTGGCTCAGCTGTAGATCAACTTCAGCATCTAAATACCCGCCCTGACTGACAATACACTCCGTCGCTTCAAGATACACAGCTTGCGAACTACCTAGCATTGCCTGCATTAAGGCAACACTGACTCGCTCACCAAAGCTTATCACGTAAGCCCTAACTGGATCTGGACAGTTGCTTAAAAGCTTTACACCGGCAAGTTTGTTTTGTAGGTCTTCAAAGTTCGGCCAATGTGCAACTGTTCCGTAAAGATTTTCAACTTCAGCATGCAAAGCTTGTGCACGCTCATGCAGTGCTTGCCACTGCGATGAGTAATCTTGCCCAAGCTCAGCTAAGTCAACCAACTCAACAAGCTGATCCGTCATCCCCCCTGGAGCCGAGAGCACCACAAGCGCTTCTTCACCCGCTTGATTCAAGATTAAGCTTTGGACTTGCTTAAGACAGTTAAAGTTAGCTAGCGAAGAGCCACCAAATTTTAAAACACGCATTGTTATATTTCCTCATTCCTAAAACTAAAAAAGGCCTGTGTTCGTAGTGAACACAGGCCTTTTTTAAATACGCACCGACCTATGCCACTATCCAGATTGGATGGTGGTTGTAATAATGGTCGTAGTGTTAAATTTTATTTTCATATTTTTAGCTTGCCCGAAATATAGGCACTTTGTCAACTGGTAAATCTGACAAATAATATGCAAAATAATCAAGTGTAATTCAAATGAAAGCAAATAGTATGCGTAATAATATCATTCGACTGGTCAGTGGTTGCAAAAAGAATTGATAGATTAATAAACTGTAAATAGTTTTTCAGCGAATACCATAACGACTTAGCAGCTTTAGTAGATACTCACCATTCACTGGTTTTTCAATAAATTCTATTGCACCAAGCTGGGTTACACGTAGTTTCATTTCAGGTTGAATATCCGCTGATATGACAACAATGAAGGTCTCTATACTAGGATCTTTTTTTATCTGCTCAAGCACACCAATACCGTCGAGTCTTGGCATGGTCAAATCCAAACATAACAAATCTATATTCTGATTTTTCAGTTGCTCTAAGGCATCTACGCCATCTTTGGCTTGTTTTATGTCTGCGTTAGACAGATTGCTCAAACAGCGTACAACTTGTTTTCTTGCAACCACGGAGTCATCACACACTAATATTGAGTAGTTCATTACAATCAATCTATTATTTTGTATCCATCGCTCTTATAACACAAGATTGTTTCTTCAGTAAGTGATACTAGACACAATGATAATAGAGCACTTTTCCTGAATTAAAAAAGCAAGATATTTATTTATTTTTAAGCCTTTATTGGCTAACTTTACCAATAGCCGTACTAAAAAAATTATTATTTGGGGAGCCAAAGTTCATTCATGCTGCAAAAAAGCCTATCAAAAAAGCTACTCACGAATGTGCTGTCGGTTTACTTCTTACTAACGTTCGTTGTGACTTGCGGTCAAGTTGTCGCGGAGTATGTTAATACTAAAGATTATATCCGCAATGAGTTGACGATGCTGCAAAAAACGTTCAGCCGAAGTCTCACACGTGCCATTTGGGAATTAAACACCAAGCAAACGGTCACTACAGCCGAAGGGTTGCTGGCAATACCTATGATCGAAGGTATTATTGTGCGTGACGATAGCGGTGAAATAATATCTCAACTTGGCCGTTCATTGGATATACACGAATTGTATAGTCAACAATTAGTACAAGAAGAGGCAATCATTGAAGATACCCCTTCAGGCTTGTTTGGCTACACTTTCCCGCTCATATTTGAGTTTTCAGGTCGAGCAACTCAAGTGGGCGATGTAACTTTGTTCTCATCCCGAGATGTTGTCTTCAGTCGCATCATGATCTCAATTTACTTCTTAATCGGTAATGCCATGATTAAGACGACATTCTTGATCATTTTATTTTTGATTGCATTTCGCCGACTATTAACTGAACCTTTGACTGACCTCACCGACCAAATCGAAGAAATAGAACTCGATGATATTGATGGAAGAAAGATTGACATAGGTACTTCAGAACGTAACGAATTAAAGGTAATGGAAGAGGCGTTCAATAAGCTTATCGACAAAGTGTCAGAATATCGAAAGCAATTAGATCAAACGCAAAAAGAGCTCATCATTAGCAACGAAAAGCTCGATCAACATAATCTACAATTAGAGCAAGAAGTTGCTCGAAAAACCTCAAACTTGAGTCAGGCGATGATGGACCTTCAGCAACAAAAGTACGAGCTTGAAAAGCAAAAATTAACATTAACCGAAGAAGTAGACCTGCGTAGCCAGACAGAGCAAGAATTGCTCACCAAGCAAAAAGAATTAGAGCGATATGTTGATGAGCTCAACATGGCTCAAGAACGTCTGGTTGGCTCTGAAAAGATGGCGGCGCTAGGCGGACTTGTTGCAGGTATCACTCATGACATTAACACCCCTGTTGGTATAGGCGTTACCGCCACCTCGTTTTTACAAGAACGATTAACCAAGCTCGAAGCAGCCTATAAAGACAAAACATTATCACCAAAAGCACTTGAAGAGTTTATTAACGAAGCTAAACAAAGTACCAGTTTGTTAACTACCAATTTAGATAGGGCTTCTGAGCTGGTTGCCAGCTTTAAACAAATCGCAGTTGACCAAGCCAGTGAAGCGGTTAGAAAAATAAATTTCAAAGAGTATCTGTCTGAGGTTGTGCGCTCACTGCATCCGAAAATCAAAAAAACTAAACATATCATTGATATTGACTGTCCTGATGACTTAATACTTCATTTACCCGCAGGGGCAATCAGTCAAATATTTACTAATTTGATTATGAACTCTCTTATTCATGGTTTTGATGGGATTGATAAAGGCATTATTGATATTACGATCACCGATGATCATGATGATGTGAAAATTGTATACAAAGATAATGGACGTGGTGTGACTAAAGAGCAGCTTGAGAAACTTTTTGACCCATTTTTTACCACTAAGCGAGATCAAGGCGGTAGCGGTTTAGGTACTCACATTACCTTAAACCTGGTAAAACAAACTCTGAATGGCGATATTGAAGTAAGTAGTGAAGAAGGTAAAGGTTTGACTTACTACATTAAATTCCCTAAGCACATGCAAGCGCCAATGAGTATGTTTAGTTAAATTTAAAATGCCATATGCAAAGTTTTGTATATGGCTCTCCCATTTGGCTGCAAATTATTGTTATTATGCCCGTCTATTTTAAAGCACGGATACTCATAATATGTGGTTTAGTAACCTGATCTGTTATCGATTCAAGCAAGACGTTTCATACAACCAAGATGAATTTGAAAAAGCATTAGAACAAGATGTATTTAGACCTTGTGGTAGCCAAGATATGAGTACTTTTGGTTGGACCAAAGCTCTAGGTAAACACGGCGAAAGCTTATCGCATTTCTCACAAAACAGTATTCTGCTATGCGCAAAGCGTGAAGAAAAAGTACTTCCTGCTTCAGTTATCAACGATATGGTCGCCGAAAAAGTAGAACTGATTGAGCGCGAAGAAAACCGTCCAGTAAAGAAAAAAGAAAAAGACGAATTAAAAGAAAATATCCTTAGCACGTTGTTGCCACAAGCTTTCAAAAAGTCGAGTCTACAATTTGCCTTCATCGACCAAGCCAATGGCTGGGTAGTCGTCAATAGCGCAAGCTTTAATAAAGCGGAAGAGCTACTGGCTTTATTAAGAAAGTCGCTAGGCACATTACCTGTTGTCCCTGCATTTGCTAACTATGATTTGGATGTTTTTCTTACCGATTGGCTGACCAAATTCGAAGCCCCTGAAGGTTTTGCAATTGGCACCGACGCTGAGCTTCAAGAACCTGATGATAATGGTGCTCAGGTAAAGCTTAAACAGCATGATTTATCTTCAGATGAAATCAAAAGCCACCTAGATAATGGCAAGCGCGTCACCAAACTTGCTTTTGACTGGCGCGAGCGAGTGAAGTTTATTCTACAAAATGACGGGTCGATTAAACGCTTGAGCTACGCTGATGCGTTAAAAGAACAAAATGCTGATATTCCAAAAGAAGATATGGCCGTAAAGCTAGATGCTGACTTTATTTTAGTAAGTGAAGAAATCAAAGAGCTTTTAGAAGAACTTACCCAGAGCTTGGGCGATAGCTCTGATATGTAATAAACAATTGGTAAGTCGGGTCGAAGAGCTCGGGTCGAAGAGCTCGGGTCGAAGAGCTCGACTTACCAACTCCGTATATTTGGTTTATGCAAACATGGTTTTGACATCTTCAAGTATTTCGTGATATTCATCGCTGGTGAATATATCTACTGAACGAACAACGCCTTTTTGCTCATAAACTTCTAACGATGCGGTTTTATCCGAAACCTGCAAAATCCCTTCTAAAATTGCCCCGACACGAATGAAATCAACATAGCTATCTTGCTCTGGTCGATAATTAGGGTTTGCCCAGTTTTCAGCAACTTCTATAAAGTCTTCAGTGAACCCCCATTCGCGCATGATTGCCCCACCAATCTTACCCGCTAACTTTTGAATTGCGTGCGCCAAGAAGCTTGGATTAGCGAATACCTCAGGATGGCGCTCAGCTTCAGTTAAAATAGGTAACACGCCAATATTAAAAACCAAAGAAGCAAGGGTTATAGTATCTCTGTTAAGTGAGGTGTGTTTATGCTCACGGAGATAAAACTCCATTGTAGTAATAGCTTGGCAGGCAACTTTTAAAGTCTTTTGCCATGCTTTGTCCATATAGGTTTTTATTAACTTATTGTTAGAAACAAATAGCTGCTCCATCGCCATCGCCGTTGCAATGTTTTTGATTTGCCTAAGCCCTATTCGAGTAACGGCTTGATTTAGCGTATTTACCTTCACAGTACGCCCTAAAAAGGCACTATTGGCTACTTTTATCATTCTCGCCGATAGAGCCGGGTCGTGCGAAATTACGTCAGCCATTTGCATTAAGTTTACTTCTGGGTCGTCCGCCGCTTGACGAACTTTCACCGCTACATCAGGTAACGTTGGCAACACAAGTGTGTCGTTATTTATTCTATCAATAAGGATGGTAAGTAAAGCATTCTCTGTTGACATAGGTCCAATCCTAAAACTACTCAGTGGCATTAACATACTGTTGTTATATGATTTTAGTATTGTTCAACATCGGCATAAAGTTAAGACGCTGATGTAAAAATATTCCATTAAAATGATTGTGGCTAATTTCTCAGTCATTACATCGCGTCGATGCAGCATATTTTTTACGAATAAGGTAAAGTACCTGAGTAATTTTCACTTCCAATAACAAATAAAGAGAGCACTATGAGACTTTCTAAAATAAGCCAAGCATTAATCGTTGCGAGCACTTTAGCCTTGAGCGCCTGTTCAGACCCTGCCAGCAACTCACCTAAGGCACAAAGTGCACAGCAAGAACAACCAAGCTATGCGTTAGTTAATACGCCACAATCACGCTTAGACATTTACACCGAAGTGACTTTAAAAACGGATTTGTCGCACCTAAGCGACAATCAAAAGCAAATGATCGGCAAATTAATCGATGCGTCTAAAATTATGGACGACCTATTTTGGAAGCAAAGTTTTGAAATGGACAAAGCAACCTTTTTGAGTCGTATCGCAGATGACAAAGTTCGCAAATTTGCTGATATTAATTATGGGCCGTGGGACAGACTAGATGGTGACAAAGTCTTTCTAAGTGGTTTTGAAGATAAAACACCAGGTGCAGAATTTTATCCTCACGATATGACCAAAGAAGAGCTAAATAATTCTGATTTAAAAGATAAAAACGGCTTATATTCAATTATTAAGCGTGACGAACAAGGTAAACTCTACAGCCTGCCTTATTCAAAAATATACGAACAAGAACTCACCCAAGCGGCTCAACTGTTGCGTGAAGCCAGCAAACTTGCAGAAGATAAAGAATTTGCTAATTATCTAACTCTTCGTGCAGATGCACTCCTGAACAATAGTTACCAAACGTCTGATTTTGCATGGATGGACATGAAGAATAATCCGATTGATGTGGTTATTGGTCCAATTGAAACCTATGAAGATCAATTGTTTGGCTACAGAGCCGGTTTTGAATCATATGTGCTCGTTAAAGATTTGGCATGGAGCGAGCGTTTAGCCAAATTCGCCGCATTTTTACCTGAACTACAAACAGGTTTACCTGTTGACGAGAAATACAAGCAGGAAGTACCAGGATCTGATGCAGACCTAAATGCTTACGATGTGATTTTTTATGCTGGTCACTCAAACGCTGGTAGCAAGACCATTGCTATTAACCTACCAAATGATGAACAGGTTCAGCTAGAAAAAGGCACTCGCCGCTTGCAGCTTAAAAATGCGATGCGTGCTAAATTTGATAAAATCATGCTACCTATTGCCGACCAACTTATTGTGCCAGAGCAACGTAAACACATCACCTTTGATGCTTTTTTTGCTAACACCATGTTCCATGAAGTGGCACACGGTTTAGGAATTAAAAACACCATCACGGGTAAAGGCACTGTTCGCCAATCTTTGCAAGAACATGCTAGTGCAATTGAAGAAGGCAAAGCCGATATTCTTGGTCTTTACATGGTTGAGCAGCTGTTAAATAAAGGCGAAATAACGGAAGGAACTATCGAAGATTACTATATCACCTTTATGGCTGGTATCTTCCGTTCAGTACGTTTTGGTGCATCAAGTGCCCACGGTAAAGCAAACATGATCCGCTTCAACTTCTTCAAAGAACAAGGCGCGTTTTCTAAAAACGAGCAAGGCCTATACAAAGTGAATATGGATAAAATGGCAGTGGCCATGGAGAAGCTTTCAAACTTGATCTTAACGTTACAAGGTGACGGTGATTATCAAAAAGTAGACCAGCTTATTGCCACTCATGGTGATATCAAAGCTGAACTGGAAGCTGACTTAGAAAAACTATCTAAAGCAAATATTCCTGTTGATGTCACATTCAAACAAGGTAAAGACGTACTAGGTCTTAAATAATTTGATTTAAGCAGTCAACCTAATTAATAAAGGGCACATTGAGTGCCCTTTTTCATATAGTTAATGCGTAACTCGCTGTTATACCAATCAGCTTAACTAGTGGATTGATATTAAATGCAATAACGCGCAAATAAGCTGCTCACTGTTGCAGCAGTTGGCTTGCCGTGTTGCCAATCACCGCCCTCAACACCACTGCCAGCAATATCCATATGCACATAAGGCAATGGAAGCTCTGAATCACAGCCATGCTTATCTAGCCCGCCCACAATCGCTAAAAATGCCATAGGGAATTGGTGACCGCGCGCAGTAACCGCTGAAGGGGCATTGTTACTTGAAAGCACATCGTCTGCTAAGGTGCGAGGTTTTACAAAATCATAATCTTCACGACGGCTGCGTGATAACTCCGCGCCATCGGCCCACAGATCGCCGATATCGGCCAATTGACGAGATACACTCGCCGCACGAGCTGGGCCATTTTCTACATAAGCGCTATATGGACCTACCGCTCGTGCTGCGTGGCCAGTCAGTGTTGCGACAGTAAATAACTCAGGGTTTACCTCTGACTTAGCAAGGTCTTTCATTTCGCTTAGTAAATCACCCATCGCCAAACGACCTTCGGCATCGGTATTACCGATACGTACTTTTAACCCCTCACGGCATGTGATGATTTCATCTGGTACAAAACAGTCTGAACCGATTGAGTTACGCACCACAGCGAGGTAGGCAATTACTTTTACCCCATTTGGCTGATAATCAGCAACTGCTTTCATAAAACCAGCGACAGATGCAGCACCGCCTTTATCGCGACTCATCCCCGCCATAAAGCCACCTACTTTAAGATCTGCACCGCCGGTATCGTAAACAAGCCCTTTACCAACGAACATCAAGGTACGATTTACTTCACCGCTTGGCGTGTATTCTAGCTTTATCACGCGAGGATGGTGACGCTCAACGGCATAAGAAGCACGAGCAACAGTTCCCAACATTGGATATTGCTTTTCTATCGTATTGATATCACTAATAACTTCTACAGACACGCCCGTATTGTTAAATAACTCAACACAGTAATCTGCAAATTTTGGTGGCGCCATACGCTCAGGTTCAGTACCACATAAATCTCGGGCTGCATATTGGCCAGCAGCCATGGCATTAAGCTGCTTACACAGCGCCTCACTGGCTCCTACTAAGCTTATTTGTGTAACTGGCTCTATGCTTTGACCACGATACTCTCGTGCTTCTAACGGCTGCCATAGCGCCTGACACGCGCCTAAGTAAGCCACTTGAAGCGCATTTTGATAGCGTTCATCTTGTGGCATACCCACAACCTGCAAGGTAGGTGCTTTGCATCCTGCCGCTTTTGCTTCATTGATAGCTGACTTTGCAGCATCAAAAACACGACGTACGTCATCATAATCACGATTAAGCGGGCCAGTTGGGGAGATAATCAAACGCTTACCAGGTAGCTCATCAGCAAGCAACAGAGTCGCTTTGCTCGCGATTCTCGCATCTATCGCTAGATACGGCGCGACAGCTGTGTTAAGACGCTCATCCTGTAAATCATGCACATCTGCAGCAATCACGATCACTGCGTCTGCGTTATTATTCACTAAATCACTACATGGTAATGCTAGAGGAAAAGACATAAAAAAGGCCCTCAGTTACAAATTAAGGGCCCGATTATGGGATATTTGATAATGCTTTACCAGTAAAGTCGTTATTGTTGACTTGTGCCGTGCGCCTCGGCACGATTATGTTTGCTAATAACAGCCCAAGCTTCCAACATCACCAGTACACTCACCACCAATACGATGATATCCAGTCCCACTAATAACCAGTTACCTTGCTGGTAATATTCTTGTAGTTTGATTACTCCAGCAAAAAATGCCATCAATAAAACAAAACTCATTGGTATTAAAGTGTATTTCGCTGGGCGCCCTAACTTAATGAGGTAGACTGAAATTACTAACAAAGTAAGACTCGCGAGTATTTGATTGGTTGAGCCAAACAATGGCCAAATGATCATACCACCACTGCCCGCAGAGCCACCGGCTCCAAAAGCAAGCAATAGACAACAACCAACTGCGATGAATGTTGCAACAATACCATTTTGTAGCGGCTTAAGTTGGTATATCTCTCCCCACTCTTGAATGATATAACGCTGCAGTCTTACCCCCGAGTCCATCGTTGTACCAGCGAACAGCACCACCATTACCGCAAGGAGTGTTGCTGCGATCTCTGCCGAGATACCCCAACCACTACTGATCAAATTCGACCCGCCGTTAATAAATGCTCCCACACTGCCTGCACCTAAGTGGCTGTATATTTCATGCCATTGCTCAGGTGACACAGCAAGCATCACGCCACTAACGGCTACTAGAGTTATCAAAGCCAAAGAGCCTTCACCTACTGCGCCCAAGTAACCAACAAACCGACCATCTGTTTCTTTATTTAATTGCTTAGAGCTGGTGCCCGATGACACAATGCCATGAAAACCTGATACCGCGCCGCAGGCGATGGTGACGAATAACAGCGGTATAATGCTTGGTGTTTCACTAGCCATTTGGGTGTTGAATGCTGGAGCAGTAATATCTGGCATGACCACAAATACCGCACCGTAGAGTAATATCAAGCCAACCAATAATTGCATACCGTTAATAAAGTCGCGAGGCTGCAGCAGCATCCATACCGGTAATAGAGAAGCCACCGCTGCATAGATAAAGAGGATCACAATCCAACTCGCCTTATCCGTTAGGCCAAATAATTCTGAAGGCAATGCCAAAGGCATACTCGACCCCATGTAAATCGTGGCATACAAAATCGCCACCCCAACCACACATAGCGGTACTAAAGGCACTTGTCGTTTAAGTAACTGTCCAATAATCAATGCCACTGCAATCGCTGCCCATGCAGGAAACACAGCGCTTGGATTGGCAACAAAAGAGTTGGCAATCACCACTCCAAATACCGCATTGACCATTAATAAAACCAGAAACACCACTATCATAAATAACGCACGGGTGCGTTTTCCTATGACGGTTTCAGACAGTGCCCCCATAGACTTACCTTTATGACGTGCACTGGCCCAAAGTGCCCCCATGTCGTGTACACCGGCAAAAAATATGGTGCCAATCACTACCCATAGCACCGCCGGAACCCATCCCCAATACACCGCAATAGCAGGCCCAACAATTGGGGCTGCACCGGCAACCGAGGTAAAATGGTGTCCCCACAATACCACTTTGTTCGTTGGTACAAAGTCTACGCCATCATTGAGTTCGTGTGCTGGCGTGACAAAGTTATCATCCATTTTGAAGATTTTTTCAGCGATGAATTTTGAATAAACAAACCAGCCAAATAGCATACCAATGATGCCAAATAGCACTATCATGATTGACTGCATTCTAGGCTCCTGCTCTTATTATTGTTTTCACTTAGCTTTTGAAATTAACATAATTAACAAAAAAAGCACTTACCTTTTAGTCGCAGAAAAATATAGGGACTATCGATAAGTGCTTGTTGCACGATTCAAACTTGCTCACTTATGAGGCATTCACGTTAGGCAAAAATGCATCATCAGTTTATGTTGTTACTGCTGACTATAGGTTTTTAATTTTCCTGCAAAAGCGTCAAAAGAGACTGGCCTTTGTAGAAAGTCTTCTAACAATATGTCCGCAGGCTTTGAACCGCCCTGCTCCAAAATTAACTGTCGATATCTACTTGCCGTTTCTTTGTCCATCATGCCGTTTTCTTTGAACTTCGAAAGAATGTCCATTGCTATAGCCTGTGACCATTGATAAGTGTAGTAGCTGGCACTATAACCGTTCAAATGTGTAAAAGAGGTATAAAGATACTGATCGTCATTGGCAGGAAATAAAGTATAAATTGACTGTAAGTCATCGCTGAGTTTATCTACATCTAAGCCATTTGGGTCTCGGTTATACACGTCAAGAGAAAACGCCCCATAGTGCAATTGCTGCCGAGTATTCATACCTAAATTAAAGTCTCTAGCAGCGTACATAGCATCAAACATTTCCTTAGGTAGTACTTCGCTTGCGCTGTTGGTCGCAAAGCGAGACAAGGTTGGATAATGCCACGCCCACTCTTCAAGCATTTGTGATGGAGCTTCGATAAAATCTCTTTCTGTTGACACTCCTGCGGTATTACTCCATTGAGTACTTGCAAACATAACATGGAGCGCATGACCAAATTCATGCAAAAACGTGGTCACCTCACGATGCGACATAGCGGCATTACCCTTTGGAAAATTTGCCAGTACGGCCGCCACGGGTATCTGTTTACCTTCAATCCCTTTTTGCAAAGTCACCACTTTGGCATGAGTAAACTTGCCATCCCGCGGGTGCAAATCCAGATAAAAGCGTCCCAATAATTTGCCGTTATCATATACCTCATATGCCGTCACTGAGGTATCCCATAACCAAGTATCCCAAGGCTTTACCTGAATACCGAATAGCTCTTGAGTCAGCTCAAGTATGCCCGCTTTAGTTTTGTCAAAACTGAAGTACCTACCGATAGCTTTGGAATCAACTTGTAACTGTTCTTTTAAAACCAGCTCGTACACATAGTCACGCTGCCATAATTCTACTTTATCTGTCTTTGGATAAATCTGCTGTAATCTCGCTAACAAGCGATTATAGTCTTTTTGATCAGCTGCTTTGGTGTATTCATTAAGCTGGGTTAAAAAGTCTTTTACTCTTTGTGGCGTCTTTGCCATTTTGTCTGAGATGATGTAATGCGCATAGTTATCAAAGCCTAATAATTGCGCATATTCAAAGCGTTTTTGTAGCAATTGCTCAACAACAGGCACATTTTCAGGATAGGCCCTTTGCCAAAACGCAAACCAAAGCCTTTTCTTTACCTCGTCATTTTCTGCATAAGATATGACTGGAATGATATCAGGGTAACGCGTTGAGATTTCAATAAAGCCATTTTCATCTAAGCTCCGAGCATTAATATATTCAGCAGGTAGCCCTTTTAGCTCTTCTGGCTTTACTTTTATATAGCGCACACTCTCATTAATATTTTTATTAAACTGCTGGCCTATATTCGTTAATTCGCTATTGAGCTGGTGCAACTTAGCACGCGTTTGTGCATCTTTGCTCACACCTTTTTTTTGAAACTGAATTAGATACTTTTGTATTGAGTATTTAGTTTCATCATCAAGATCACCCTGACTAATATTCAAATACTTTTCGTGAATTGGTTGTGACAACCAAAGTTCACTCTCAAAGTTGGCAATTTTTTTAATGCACACTCTTGCCGCATTTTTGATACTAGGTTCATTAAAGCTGTCTGAGATCAGTCTTAACCTGCCTGATAGATTACCTAAAGAAACAATCAATGAATCAATAGGTTGATAAAATCTCACTTGGGTTGGGAAGCTGCCATCTTGCTCAAGAAGCTGCTTTTTCGTGTTTGCGTCAATAAGTATCCGTTCACATTGCTGCGTTATATCAGCCACAGAGTTTAAATCTCTGAGTTGAGTCGATTGGTAATCAGCTGTAAACACAGGGGGGTCTTTTTGAACAGTTTGGGAAAGGAGGGGACTTTGAGCGCAAGAGGCTAGAGCAATACACATAGGGGCAATAATTAAGGCTATTTTAAGCATACAACATCATCCTGATACTTACTTTCGTGGTGTGAGATATAAAAAACAGACCGTCCTTATCTTACTAAACAACCAAAAATCACGCTCGCACTTGCTTGTTACGCATCAAATAGTCGCTTTTAGATCACCTGACAAAGGCTTGGTAATGTTTAAGTTTCAATCGGGTCAATTGTTGTACGGCAATATAGCAAATAGCTGAAATAAAAACAAAAACTCTATTAAGATAACGGCAAGCCTACTCGCTATCAAATAGTCCCAGCTGCGCCTGACAGCTTTTGCTATCAGCAAGGCCAATATTAATGCCTATCAAACGTACCGGTTTACTTGGGTAGCGAGCGAGCAGTTCCTTTAGCAATGTGGATAAAACATCAACGTTTAAACTATCGTATTGACATTCTTTGCTAACAACTTGAAAGTCAAAAAACTTCACTTTAACGCCCAACTTATTCATACCTCGATTGTCAATATACGGTTGTGCTCGACGAGTAAGCTCTGGGAATAGCGACTCAACCAAGCGCCGCGTTAACTCGACTTCATCATTGGTGTCTTCACTAAATGTTGTCTCAACACCCACAGACTTTCTTACTCTGTGCGTTTCAACCTCTCGCTCGTCAATGCCATGGCAACGCCGCCAAAGCACTGAGCCAAATTTACCAAAGCGTTGATATAAAAAATCTTCACTACTTGCTTTAATATCACAGCCATACTGAAAGCCAAGTGCCAATAGCTTTTGCTGCGTCACTTTACCTACGCCGGGGATTTTTTTTAAAGGCAAGGTATCAATGAAGTCATTCACTTCATTGGGTGTTATAACAAACTGACCGTTAGGCTTGTTTTCATCGCTGGCTATTTTGGCTAAAAATTTGATGGGTGCGATACCTGCTGAAGCAGTTAAGCCTGTTTCACGTTCGACATCTGCGCGAATTTGTTGTGCTATTAAAGTGGCACTGCCGCCAAACTGAGCGCAGTTTGTTACATCCAAATAAGCTTCATCTAAAGACAGCGGCTCGATCAGATTGGTATAACGAGCAAAAATCCCTCTGATTTGTGCCGACACGTCTTTATAAACTGACATTCTGCCGGGCACTATCACCAGGTGAGGGCATAGCTTTTTAGCCTGATAGTTGGACATTGCCGAGCGTACACCGTATTCACGCGCCAAATAATTAGAAGTAGACAAAACCCCACGATGACTATTACCGCCAATGGCCATGGGAACTTTTGCAAGTTCAGGATTGTCACGCATCTCAACGGCCGCATAAGATAAGAATCGTGATCTAATATTGAACAAGTTCGGAGCTTTAAAGGATACGATACCGAAAATAACCAATAAAAGCAGAGCAATAAAAATTTACAAGGTAAAGTCTCACCCTATACGGTATGTTCAATTTCTATTGTTCATTTTTTTAAGAGTCACAAATAAAGTAAATAACCTTTTATTTACCACTCAAAAGATATCTGTTCTGTATCTTCTTTGTTTGGTGATAAACCGATGTGAACACCTAAAAGGCGTACTCGTTTTCCATTTCCTCTAGAAAAAGCTTCACTGAGCAATTCAGATAAAATGGAATTATCAATCCTATCTGTTGCGAATTCTTTTGTCGTTTGATGAAAATCGGAAAACTTAACTTTAACACCTAATTTGTTTATTGCTCTATCTTTTAGGTGTCTTTCAGACCTGCGCTCCAATTCTGGGACTAATTTTTTAAAAAGGATTTCTTCAAGAACAGAAATATCAAAAATATCTTCTGGAAATGTACGCTCAACACCGACTGATTTTCTTTCCCTGCTAGTCATTACAGGTCTATCATCTACGCCACTACACCTCTCCCAGAGTAAGCGACCAAGTTTCCCATAACGAGAAGCTAAATATTCTAAACTAGATGCTTTGATATCCCTGCCATATTGGAGGTTGTCCGCTAGAAGCTTTTCGTTTGTAACTTTACCAACACCTGGAATTTTTTTTAACTCCATATTATCGATAAAAGAATCAACATCATTGGGAGGAATAACATATATTCCATTAGGCTTATTCAGATCAGAAGCTACTTTCGCTAAATATTTGATGGGAGCTACACCAGCAGATGCAGTGAGTTGTAATTCTTCATAGATAGAGCGACAAATGTCTTGAGCTATTAATGTCGCTGAGCCACCAAACAATTGAGAGTTGGATACATCAAGATAAGCTTCATCAAGACTGAGAGGTTCAATAATGTTGGTATAGCGTTCAAAAATCTCCCGTATTTTTGCACTAACTGATTTGTACACTTCCATTCTACCAGGCACCAAAATCAGGTTAGGGCACTTTTGCAAGGCTACACTTGTGGGCATTGCACTTCTAACGCCAAATTCTCTTGCGATATAATTACAAGTAGATAAAACACCTCTTGCTTTACGGCTTCCGCCAACAGCGACAGGCTTATTAGCTAATGAGGGATTATCTCTGATTTCAACAGACACATAAAATGCGTCCATATCAACATGAATTATCTTTTTCAAAATAGAACCCCTACAAAGTTAACTGTATAAATATACAGTTAACTTTGTAGGGGTTCAACAACAATTTTAATGATAAACACTCTGGCCTTGACCAGGATATTTCTCAAATATATGCATATAAACTTCGCTACATTTTTTAGGCCATAATTCGTCGTCATATGATTCAGGTAAGCTATCGAGCACTTCTTCAATCATATTCTTAACTCTGGCTTTTGTGCGTTGTTTTTTCCGCCAATCGATCACCAATAACTCTTGAATCTTTTCCGTCAGTTCCTTAGCAATCTCTTTAACTTGCTTACGCTCTTTTTCCTCCAATGGTGCATCTTGAATCATCAAGTCATATACCGCTAACTCTTCCTCAGAAAGCCCTTCACGCACGGTACGCTTTTCTTCATGTTCAAGCTCATCAATAAAGTCTTTCAAACGGTTAAAGAACTCTTCTGCGGTATAAGCACCCAAGTTGTACTCTTCAATAAGCTCTAAAAACTTTTGCTGGAGATCTTTGCGGGCTTTATTTTTCAGTACCATAGGTTGAAGCTTGCGCTCTATAATGTTCTTCAACCGTTCGGCATCTGATTGCTGTGGCTTTTCAATTTTTGCCACCATGGTTGCTAAGGCATCAAAATCGATTTCAGCGATATTGATAGGATCAGGTAAATTGCTTTGGATCTTGATTGTAGAGATTGAGTCATCTAGCAAATCATTTACTTGATTACGAACGACATCTAGCACATCTTCATCATCAATTGATAAACCTGACTTCAAACGCATTTGCGTATAAATGACGTTAATTGCAATACGGTATGGTACATACTCATTTGCACTGTCGTCTGGCAATATAGCTTTAAAGATACGATTTATTTGACGCAAATATGCGGTAAACTCTTCTTTATTCTTAGGTTCAAGTAAGATCTCGCTTGCATTGTCGAGCATAGCTAGTTTAGTAAAACCATCAGCTGGTGCTTTTACGATACCGTTGATATCGATATCGTTAGTGTTTAAAAATGCTTGTAATTCATTAATAGCAATGCCTAGCGCTGAAACTAGTTCCGACTTATCTTGCGCTGGGCTATCAACCTTATAAGGTGCGCCACCCTCAGCAACACCACCACCATATAAACCTAGTGCTTGTTGGAGAGAGCTAAAAATATTTATGTAATCAACAATCTGACCAGCTGATTTACCTTCGTAAACTCGGTTGGCACGGGCAATGGTCTGCATTAGTGTATGACTTTTGAATGGTTTATCTAAATAAAGTGTCGATACTGATGGTGCATCGAAACCTGTAAGCCACATGGCGCATACAAAAACAATCCGTAAATTATCCTCTGGGTCTTTGAACTTCTCATCTAACTTTTCTTTTAAAAACCTTTCTCTATGCGGTTTATAATTTAGACCTTTTTTAGCCAAACGTTCATCATCATTTTGCCCACCAGACACAACAACTGCCATGTCTACCGACTCCATATGTTCAATCTGAAATTGAAGCTTATTCAGTCGGCTCCCTTTCGCATACTTGGCCTGTGTTTTTAAGCTTGTTAACTTTAACTTCCAAGCATCCTGAACCTTGTCATACATCTTAATTGCAGTGGCTTTGTCAATCGACACAACCATTGCCTTACCTAACATTCCATCTGAAAAGGCTTCACGATTAATATAATGATCAACCAAATCTTTAGCTATCGTTTCTAAGCGGTCATCACGAGTGATAATGTGGTAAGACTTCGCAAATTCATTTTCAAGTCTTGCTTCTTGCTCTTCTGTTAAGTCAGCTTGATCAAGAATCTCTGCAATATCACTACCTATGTCATCGTTAGAAAGTGCAACTTCAGGGACTCTATTCTCATAATAAAGAGGAAGTGTTGCACCATCATCAACCGCATCAGCAAAGTTATAAACACTTATATAGTCACCAAACACTTCACGGGTTTTTGCTTCGCCTGCTAATAATGGCGTGCCAGTAAAAGCCATAAATGACGCATTCGGCATTGCATTACGCATATTCATCGCAAGTGAGTCATATTGGCTACGGTGAGCTTCATCGGTAATAACAATAATATCGTCACGCTCTGACAAAACAGGAAAATAGCCTTTTTCATCACCTTTAAACTTTTGAATTAAAGTAAATACAAAGCGATGATCTTGGCCTAATAACACTTTTAACTCTTTGCCTGACTCCGCTTGGCAATTTTCAGTTACTATGCCTGCTGCACTAAAGGTTTTATAAATTTGATCATCTAAATCAGTTCTGTCAGTCACTAAAACAAACGTCCAGTTACCTTGGTACTTTCTGAATGCTTTTTTACAGAAAAACACCATAGAAAAACTTTTACCACTGCCTTGAGTATGCCAAAACACACCTAGTTGACCTTCACGCTCTTTAACGCTCTTTAGGCCCAGCAGCGCTTGGTTTACCCCTAGATATTGATGGTACTTAGCGATAATCTTGGCTGTCTGTTTACCTTTAACGAATAAAATATAGTTTTCTACTATATCGAGAAAACGGTTTCGCTCGCATACACCACGTATCACAACTTCTAAGCTAACTCTTCGTTCTTCTTTTTCGCTTTCAATTTTTTTCCATTCAGCAAAGTGCTCCCACTGACTAGATATAGAACCCACTTTGGACTGAACACCATTAGAAAGAATGATTATTTGGTTAAAAGTAAAAAGTTGAGGAATGTTATTACGGTAGTCGGCTAAATTATTCTTATACGCCGTAAGAAGATTTTTGTGACTTGCTTTTAATTCAACAAATAACATAGGTAGGCCATTTACGAAACCTAATAGATCAGGGCGTCGTGTTTCAACTTCTCCCGATATTGTCATTTGGCTACAAAGCAAAAAGTCATTTTCAGTTACATCATCCCAGTTTATATAACGAACAATACAATCGTCTTCACCCTCAGCATCTGTAGTATAAACATACCCTTTTTTTAACAGCTCATAGACTTCTTCGTTCGCCGAAATAGGTGTCATTGCACTTCTATCTCGTGCAATCTCATCTATTGCTTCTTGAATTATAAACGAGCTAATACCTGGATTAAGCCTAACTAACGCAGCTCGAAGCCTTGCGAACAACACAACATCATTGCGTGTTTCTCTACCAAAAAATAAAGAGTCGTTATTTAATGACTCATCATTTAAAGAGCCAAAAACCTCATCCCAACAAGTTGCTGTTTCCCAGTTTAATTCTGAAAATAGATTAATTGCAGGTTGTTCTACTAAAGCATCTTCCGTGTATGTCATTTTAACTCCTTAACATATGCTCTTCAGCGTCACGCTTTACTTCATATTCAATTTGATGGTCAATATTCTCTATGAAACCTATTGCCCAATTTCTCACTTTAATATTGGTATGTTCGGTTAATGTTTGAAGAATTTTCTTATCAGCTTCTAAATATGGGATTAAAGAACCTGACCATGTTCTACTTGAAAAATTCGCAGATATTTCACTTAGAAATGGCCTATTATCAGCATACTCAGTCAGTAATTGAATCATTAAAGGGTTTACTACGCGCTCTTCTCCATGCGAGATAAACATAGAAATTGCTCGGCCAACTATAAGAAGGCCAATTTCATCTTTACACCACGAAACAACTACCTCTGGATCTAATATATCAAAAATGCTCTTATCTCTTTTTTTATAAGATTTACCACTACCAAGTAAGTCAATTAAGCGATACGGTTTTATTGCTTTTCCATCAGTAAACTTATTAGCAACCTTAGGCCAGATATAGTTACCATGTACTTCGAAGGCTTTATAGAAAGCATTACTTAAGTAATCCCACAAATCTGAATAATCAACATCATTTTCGCCAACCTGATCAATAACATGCGAACATAATTGTAATGCGAACTCAGCGTCTCCTGACTTTAATAATCGTTCAACTGAATTTAACCAATGGTAACTATCCGAATGGCGAGTCTTATCTTCTTTTCTGAAAGAAACATTAAGAACTAAATGGGCTAAAGTCTCTCTTAACTGAGTAAAATCCAAATCAGTACGACCATGTGTGTACATGTTCATATTATCAAGTGCTACCCAATTTGCTGTCGCATCAATTTTGCTCAGTGACATGCAAAAGCTAGATATTTCCTCTTCAGTTAAATGCTCAGTTGCCCGCCCATAAACAAGCGTAGAGGCCGAATAACTAGGGAGATTTTCTTCAGCGATCAATCTAATAAAAACATCTAAATGCGACATTTCAAAGCGACCAGTTCGTATCGCGTCAGGATAATATTGAATAAGCTTTTCATCTGAACCTATTAACTCGATCATTTCTTTCCATTGAGCAGGTTCCTTTACATTAAGTCCAGACAGTAAACCAGAAAGGAACTGAGTATTAACAATGTTGTGCTTGCGCAAATAGTCGAGAGTTGCATTGATTATCTTTGTGGCATTATCTGCTTCTAGCACTATATGTTTTGCAAAAACCCAACTTTGTTTCTGCTCAGGAAAGGTCATCAATAATTCAAAATGTTGGTACAAATCATCAAGCTTATTGTTAAGAGTTTTTGCTAGTCGCTTTGCATCTTCCGCTGCCATATCTATATAGTGACCATCATCTCCTTTTACATGTTCCCTCGAAGGATTAAGCACGACTAATTTCAACTGTTCTTCAATGCTATTTTCATCGGGGGACAATAACTTTTCCCACGACTTTAAAAAGTCAATTTGTTCTTCATTCATTCCTTTAGCATCATAATGTAAAGCATGGGTTATCGATTGAGCTGCGGCAGGCCAGTATTTACCTGTAAGTTTGATTACTTCTTTAATAAAGTGATCCAACTTCTCTGGTAGCTTGTATCGGATTAACCCTCTAATTTCATGACCAAATGCATCTTTAACCTGTTCAACTAACTGACCGCGTTTAATAATTACAAGTAATATGTCTAATAAAGACTGCCAATAATCATAAATTTCTTGATATGTTTTTGGATGCCATTCTTTCAATTCTGGCTTAGTGCCTTGAAACTCTGCTCCTATTGTTCTTGTGCCGCCGTGAGTGTCCATAGCTGTTTTAATAGCGTTAATTATTACAATATCTGCACTTTCTAAGTCTAAGGAAATAGCTTTGTTCAAAATTGCCAGTCTTTGGTCAAAATCAGCTTCAGTACCAGATAATTGCCAGCGAAATAATTGCGAGAATTGCCCCAATGCATTATTGCTATAATTTTCGTTTTCAAATTGCGCAAATTTAAATAAAGTCCATGCACTTTTATCAAAGCAAGATTTATGAAAAACAAGCATCTCCAATGCCCAGACTAAGTTTCGTCTAACATCGCCTTCTATATCGAGTATTTCTTTATCAGTTAATCGCAAAATAACTCTGTGTAGCTGATTATTTGTAACCGCAGGGTTCACCTCAACTAATGCGCGAAACAGTCTTGAACCCTGCTTAGATAGCAACAATTCCGCTTGGCCGAAAGGGTGGTTAGCAGCACAAAAATTTTCAACAAACGATTGCACATTTACCGAAGAGTCTAAGTATCTTATTTGATCGCAAAAACTATCGTGTAGCATAGCCGGAAGATTGGAAACAATTTCACTTTGCCTATCAAATGCACTTGTATTCCACCATTCCATTGCCAAGTTTAAAGCTAATGGTTTGGGAACCACGCGAGCTAGGCTTCCAGTACAATTAATCAACTCTTTTTCGTTGAAAGTCATAATTGTATTTTCGAAGGTAATTTGGTCTGTTCCAGCAATACGCTTTAAAAATTCAGCGTCTTCATTAACGTCATCTCTAACACCTCTCTGAAATCTAAAATAATCGAAAAGAGAAAAGACTTTGAGCAGTTCTCTTGCTTGATCACTTAGGTTTCCATCACCATTTATTAATTTTTCAACGAGATCAGATTCATCAAATTGAGTTGTTATTCGCCCTTCTTGCTGAAGCTCTCTTATGGTCATTTGTGCTAAAAGAGGAAAGCCTTCAATAAATTTTTCTAATTGTTTTTTTGAAGATGTATCGAGACCAGGTAAGCTAATATCGATAAGATTTTCTATTTGTTCACTATCTAATTTGTCTAGCTTTATTCTGATGCTATTTTTTAATTTCTTCTCTTCTTCGTGATAAAAATATGTCGTTATAAGTTTTAGAGGAGAGTTATTAATTTCAATTGCATTTGTTGCAAAGTTATGTAAATTCACAGAGCAATTATCTATGATAATAAACCCTTGTGCTCCGTTTTCTGCTGCTATTTTTATTGACTCTTGAACAGCGTGTGTATTTTCAGCGCCACTAAAAATAATAAAATCACTATCTTTCAAGTTATTTCTATTTTTATATTCAATCAATAATCGAGATTTTCCTAAACCAGATAAACCAGTAAGTCTGACAAAACAGCTATTAGAGTTTATTGCTTCTGATAATGCGGAAAATGCTATTTTTCTTGGCTCATCTTCTTCGTAAGCAAGCTCATGCTTACGCTCATCATATTTCAGCCATTCTTTAATCGGCTTAGCCGCATCTAAATTAAATTTACCAACCGAAGGGGAATTTTTGATAAATGATTTCAGTAGTAAAACCTGCGTGTCATCTTCTGAGTTGGGTTTTACTATAGAGCTATGATTTACGCCATTTATTGTTTCAATAGGGTGATGTCTAAATATGCTTTTGGAACTCATCGCAGAAACGATAGTTTCATTAGCATCAATGACACTTAATATGGTTAGGTGCGCATCAAGTTTTTTATCTACCCATTGCTCATTTAAATCGTCTAATTCAGTTGCGTTACTAGCCAAAGACTTTAAATGCCTATTTAAAAAGGCTATATGTTTCCCTACTTTTGCAAAACCAGAGCCTTCATGAGGGACGTCGAAAAAACAGACTTTTTTAATATTATGGTTGGTGCCTTTGGCATCAAGCCTTAAAAGCATCCGCCTAATAACTAGCCCTCCAAGGCTATGACCAACAAGAATGATATCGTCCTTTTCAATGTCGCAGCGTGTTTTAATATCTGTCAACAAACCATTTGCAATACTCAGGATAGATGGTGCAGGCAAGAAGCATTGCTTGATGGGGTTCGGTGAGGTATATCCATACTGAATTACGGTATGTTCAATTTCATCATCATCCATCAAAAACTGTGGGAATTTCCCCCACGTTTTTTCTATTTCACCACCTAATCCATGTACAAAAATGATAAATTTATTCATATTTTAATCCTTTAATTCTATTTGTCCTGAGATTAGTTTGGGTAACAACATATCTCGTTGTTGTTTAAGGTTTTGGTTTCTTTTCTTTAAATTAACCACTCCCTCAAAAAACTTATGTGCAATCTCCTCAAATTGCTCAACTAACTCTTCTGGCGGCGCAATATACTTCAGCTGTTTTAACGTTGTTTGTGTTAAAAGTGGTTGTGCAGATCCTCCTGCATATTTGTTTAAGTTAAAGTGCTCCAATAGCAAGAACAAATATGAAATGTTTTTCTCTGACTTACATTTAGCAATAATCGTATTATCTGACCCCCAGAATTTGTCAAAACAATACTCAACGGCTCCACAATAAGCTCCCACACGACCTATTATCACCGCGTTTTGATACTTCCATTCTTCTGCTTTACCTACAATACCGTTAGCGCCATATAACTCAAACTCACCAGTTTCAGATTTAGCACACTTTTTACCATTCCAAAAATCAAATGACTCAGCAAACTCTTTAACTCCCCATCCCTCAGGGGTTTGACCTAGTGGCGAGTCAATAAGCTTAGGATTGCCATCGGCATCAAGGTTTTCTTTGTGCCCTGGATAACGGAAGTTAATAAACCATTCGCGATAAAGAGATTGCGCCATATCTTCTAAGATAGCGATACGGCGGTTGTTGTTTTCGATTAGGTCGTCGTAACCCTCAAGTATATCTGCAACTTTCTTTTGTGTACTTTCTGGAGGAAGGATGAACTCGAAATCCTTAATTTGTTGACCACTGATGTGAGGTACATTTACACCTGTAACTATGGGTTTAATATAACTTGTAAACTGAGGGCTTCCTATCAAATAACGTAAGTAGCGAGTGCTTAAACCATCCACGCCTCTCATTCTACAAACTCGTTGTACTAACAGTGATTTTGGGTCGCCTGGTTTTATCCATGAAAACTTTAGACCTGACTCAATCCAAGGTCGATCCATAGCTAACACTACATCATTTTCTTCCAACCAATACTTTTCTTTTACTGGATGTTCAGAAACAGGCCACCTTACAGCACCAACCCAGTCTATATAACCTTGGTGAACGTTTGAGCCTTTTACTAAAGGAATATCTTCGAAGTTTTGAGTAAATAATTTACTTTTAAATGCGAAACCACTCAAAAAATCGATGTGTTTACCAAGTTTAGTTACGGTAATATTGTTCATCTAAATACTACCCAGCACTTTAGTAATATTTTTTGAAATTGATACTTCCAATTCATGCGCCTCAGCATTCAAGATTTCTAATTTTTCTTGAAGTGCTTCTAACTTAGCTGCAAAGTCTTCATCATGCTCCTGATCATCTTCAGCAACTCCTACATAGCGACCAGGGTTTAAGCTATAGCCTTGTTCTATGATGTCGGCTTTAGATGCCACTTTACATAAACCAGCGATATCTTGGTAAGTCAGTTCACCATTGTCGTTGGTAAAGAAGTCTTCTAGTTTAAACTTACCGTCGTTGCCAGTGTCTGGATGGGTTTCTAGGTAAGTATTATCAATATCTTGCCCACGGTACAAGCGCACAATATTGGCGATAAAGTTGAGTTGCTCACTGGTGTAATCACGCACGGCGCGGGTAACTTGGCGGAAGATATGGCGCGCATCAATAAACAATACTTTATCTTTGTTGTACGCTGGTTTGTTTTTATCTAAGAACCACAGCGCACATGGCAACGTTACGGTGTAGAAGAAGTTACTCGATACCGCCACCATGACATCAACGGCATCATCTTCGATAAGCTGTTGGCGGATTTCTTGTTCTGAACCACGGGCATCACTAGCTGAATTTGCCATTACAAAACCTGCACGACCTGTTTGGTTAAGCGCGCTGTAAAACATTTGTACCCATATATAGTTACCGTTGTCATTGCGAGGCATACCATAAGGGAAGCGGTGTTTATCACCTTCTAAACGGTCTTTTTGGATTTCATTCACATTGAATGGAGGGTTTGCCATTACATAGTCAAACTGACCGTGTTGTTTACCATCAACAACTTCACCTTTGGCAAGCTCAAACGGGTCTTCATAGTAAGAGTTACCTTCTCGGATATCACCTTGTAAACCATGAACAGCTAGGTTCATTTTTGATAAGCGAACTGTATCACCTGTTTTTTCTTGGCCGAAAACCGAGAGTTCATCAGACGCATTCTTATTATGACTTGCTACAAAGTCCGCCGAACTGACAAACATACCACCACTACCACAAGCGGGATCGAATACCTTGCCATGATATGGCTCGATGATCTCGGTAATTAATCTTACCAATGCAGAAGGCGTGAAGAATTCACCACCACCTTGACCTTCTGTTTTAGCAAATTCATTCAAGAAGTATTCGTAAATACGGCCAAATATATCCGAGCCAAGGCTGAAGTCGATGTCATTGAAGTTCTTAAGCAGGCTTTTAAGAATATCGTTATCAAATCGTGTAAACGTTTTAGGCAAAGCATCTTTTATAGCTTCATTTTCACCTTCTAACGCTTTCATCGCTTCATTAACATTTACGCCAATGTTTGCACCTTCTGGTAAGGCTAGTAAATTTGAATATAAGGCTTCATCAGGTACATACATTGCACCTTCGGCTTGAATTTTAGATTTGATATCACCACCGCCACGGCTGCGAGAATTCGTTTGCTCAGCAATCTTATTCTTTGCTTGAGTAAAGCGATATTCGGCATATTTGAGAAAGATTAAGCCTAATATTGGGCGGGAGTATTCTTGTGCAGTTAAACCTGTGTTTGCACGTAATGAGTCAGCAGCTGACCACAAACGTTTTTCTAATTCTTCAATTTTTTTAAAATCAGCCATTCCTGAGGCCCTACTATCCAATATTGTATTCAATTTAGTGTAACAAAACACATTTTCTAAAAATATATTTTAGTTACATAACTTTTTGAAATTTATGTTCATTTTGTTTTCAATCAAACAAAAGTAGTTCGCCTGATTTTGAGCCATACGAACGCTTTATTAACCACTTTTAAAACTATTCAATTTCAGTCTCTTTTAACTGCTCTAGATTTGGTAAAAAGTCAGCGGGTTCGCACTCTAGTGCAATCGCAATCTTATAGAGGATGTCTAATGTGATATTTACTTCACCTCTGTCGATACGGCCAACATAGCTTCTATCAATTTTTGTTGCGACAGCCAGCTTATCTTGAGAAATCTTCTTACTTGTTCTTATTGCACGTAATTTTTCACTAAAAATTTGGTTTCGATCATTCATCCGATTTACCCCAAACGAAAAGATCGATGATCCCATATTGCGGATTATATTATCACGGATTATAATCCCACGGATTATTATCCTAAAACCTACACCTATCTTAAGAGGGTTCATATGAAGTTAAACTTTCTTATTGCTCAAATTGTCTCTGTTGAGAACTTTGATAACTTTTCAGCATTGGAGTTAAGAGCCGCATTTCTTGTATTGCACGAAGACAAAAGTTTATGCCCTGTAGAAGCTAGAAGGTTCTGTTATGCGGAATTGATAAAGCTAGTAAGAAGAAACTGGTTAAAGAAAATTAAATCCAATAAAACTGGCGCTGTGAGCTACAAAAAAACAGCGCTGTTCAATGCTGAGAAAATTCTGCCTGAAACGACAGGTTCAATGATTGAAAAACCGAATCTTCTCCCTCACCCTGAGAAAGTTAAGGCCCCATTGTTAAGCAGGTTAAACCGTTACAAAAAAGAGCTATTAATTAGTTTTGGAGAACTAGAAGAGTATGAACAGCTCTCGCAAGTTCACCCAGAATTAAACGAACAACTTCAAGATAAATACAATCAAGCCCGTGAACAAAACTCGGCTTTACTTGGCAAAATCAAAGCGATTGAGAATCTTTTTAACCCAGTGAGTAAACCTTAATGAAATTAAGAAAGTGGCAGAGTGAATGTGTTGAAAAAGCACTAAAGCAGTATTCTGAAGGGCAAAAACATTTTTTAGCTCTTGCGACACCAGGCGCAGGTAAAACTCTCATGGGTTCAGAGCTAGCTAAGCAGCTATTTGAGCATGATATGATTGATTTAGTGTTTTGCTTTGCCCCTTCAAAAATCGTTGCTTACGATTTTAGCCAAAGCTTGAAGCAGAGCATAAATGCTCGCTTTGATGGTCTCATCGGAGCCAAAGGTAACTCTAAAACATATCAAGGATTGCAATATTTAGATGAGTCGTTTTGGGATCTTTTTAAGTCCCATAGGGTGTTTGTGATCTTTGATGAGATACACCACTGCGCCGGATCAAATATTGATAACGCTAACTCATGGGGGCGACCAATAATTGAAAAAATAAAGCATGGTGCTGAATTTACCATTTCGCTTACAGGCACTCCTTGGCGTTCTGATGCTGCCCCTGTCGCACTTTCTAAATATTGTGATGTAACAAGAAGAATAAAATGTGATTATGTTTACGGTTTAAAGGAAGCAATACGTGACAAGGTTTGCCGAATACCACAGCTCATCGCTCTTGATAACGACAATATTACTCTCACAGAAAAAGATGAAACCCAGCATTTTAAGTCGTTTGCTAGTCTATTAATGGAATCCGGAATTCCTTACTCTAAAGTCGTTCAAAATGAGATTGTTATTGAGCAGATGCTTATAAAAGCTAATTTTCAGTTAGAACGATTAAGGACTTTAAATGGTAACTCAGCAGGCTTAATTGTTGCCTCAAGCATTAGTCATGCTTGGCAAATTCACGCTATTTTACGAAAAATATTAGGTGACGATGCGCTAGTTGTAACAAGTGATGACGATAAGCCAAGCGAAGCTATCCGACAATTCAGAAAAGCAAATGATAAGTGGGTGATCAGTGTAGGAATGATTTCTGAAGGCACCAACATTCCTAGATTGCAAGTTTGTTGCTTGCTAACAAATGTGACTACCGAGCTATATTTTAGACAAATCTTAGGTCGTATATTGAGAGTTACGGATAAGCCAAATCAGGAAGCAATTATGCTCATGCCTGCCGAACCGCTATTTATGGAATTTGCAAAAAATATCATTCAAGATATTCCAGATTCTGCTCCCATTGTAAAAGTTGAAACCACATCTGACTCTGTATCTCTCGATAATGAGAATATTATTGTCGACGAAACCTGCGACGATAACGTTCAACTAGTGCTCACTTCAGATATCAACTCTGATATATCCACTATCTTAATTTCACCTTCAGAAGTATATGAATCTGAAGGCGAAATTAAGCAAAGCCAGTTAAGTGATACCTATGAAAGAGAATTAGGAGTGTTTGGGAGATTTAAACAAGAAACATTAGAAATTCGGGACTTCGAGTATTTTAAAAATTCTGATTTTAAAAAAATGAACTCAGCTCATGAAGACATGGCTGTTTTTTAAAATGATAAAATGGGTAAATATCAATCTAAATTACCAGATTCAGTTAACAAAGCTGAACCTTCAACAATTGTCACCTAAATAAACGCAACTATCAGAACTGATATAAGCTAGTGCTATTAAAATTTTGCTCACCAAAACTAAGCCTCGTTAATAACGAGGCTTATTATTTTTAAATCTGATGGAGCTTAAATTCTCTTAGGTTAATTCAACTAATTTGAATTAGAACTTAGCTCGCTTGAGAGTTTGCCTAATACTGTTTCCCAATCAGGGCACTCTATAGTTCCAAAATGAAATAGTTTACCTTCAAATATTTCCTGCCCTCTGCCGCTGGCGTGGTCGTCAATCAAAATATCGCCTTTCAGTAGCCCTTTATGGCTGCATATTATTAGGTTATGGGTCATTTCGTAACCGAATTTATCTTCGACCCAAAGCCTTTTTTCTGAATATGATAAAGGATTTTTGGTTGAAGGTGCTGTAAGTATGTAGACTTCAACGTTGGTATTTTTTCTTAGTTGTTCGACTGCTGCTAAAGCGCCATCCATTGGGGCTAAGCTTCGAAAAAATCCAGGTAAACTTTGTGGGAAAGGATTGTCAGGATTTTTTTGTTTGTGCTCTTTTATTTTTGAAGAGTAGTCACACAACACATCGTCCATATCTATGTAAATTTTCAGCATGTCGTCTCACCTAATTTTTTGAAGACCCAATATTATGGGCAATCAGTTTACTTGAACGGAAGCTTCTTTTCGCGTGATTATCATAAGTGAGGCCGAAAAGTAGATCTTCTTAATTTAATAGCGGGCACTTTCTTTCAGTGCTTATATTTATCTCAAGCGAGGTAAGAGAGATCAAGTATAGAAACTTAGGTCAATTAGTAATTATTCACAATAGTGAAAAAAAGCATTATTAATGACAATATCTGACACTATAGTGAAAAAAAGCACTTTTATAGCAAGGCATTACAAGTAAGATTCTCTATGCTTACCCAAAAAAAACGATGTATGGACTTCCCAGAGTTTGCTAGACACCCAATGAGTTACATTGTAACTTTAAATTGTAGTAGCTCATATCTGATCTGACAGTATACGCAAATAGGTTTAGAATTTATCTGACAGGCAGTTATGAGCGAATAGAGTCATTGAATAAATTACTCCAAGCACATAACAAACTCTTCGTTGTTAGAAGTAAAAATTATGCCTATTCCATTTCTTAATGATTACTTCCTCCTTAATAATATTAACACCCAATTTGCCTGTTTTCCGCAATTTATAAAATGTTAATTTTCAAATAACTATCTGACTAGTAACAACTAATTATTAGTGTTATAAATTGCTAAAGTATGTAAACAGGCGATGTTGCGGTAGAAAAAGAGGCAACTTGCCTCTTAATAAACTGTTAGCTGCAAAATAAGGAAAAGGTTACCTTAATACTATGATTTGTATATTTAGTGGTGAGCAGGCTGATACTAAAGAACATGTTGTTCCTGCTTGGCTTCAGCGAAAAATGAACCTATCAAACCAAAAGGTTAATTTGCCTAATGGTACTTGCTTGAAATATAAGCAAGTCGTCGTTCCTGCAACAAAAGAGCACAATGAAAAATTTGCTGAAATTGAAGGGCGTATTGCTAATGGTATTTATGACCCACTTGAAGTTTATCTCTGGGCGTTAAAAATTCACATAGGCTTCATTTTCAGAGATTCAACACTCAAGTCTGATATAAAAAATCCTGAGTCAGGATTTATTCTTGAAGTGGGTGACTACGAGTCTGAGATAAGGTTATTTAGAAAGCTCTACCGAATTTGGTCTCGTGGTGGAACGATTAATCCAGATTCCTTTGGTAGTGTTTTTATTGTTGACTCTTTAACCCAGAAAAATGAATTTGAGTTGGTACACTGCGGGATTTCTGGTGCTGTTGGAATAGATGTTGGTGATAAATTTATATTGGTGATGTTGTGGGATTTACAGAAAACATTGAATTCTAATGTGTTAAATGAATGGAATAATTTCCACTGCAAGAAACTAAAAATGCTGGAAGGCCGTCCAGAATATAATGATCACTGCATAATGACAACAAGGGTATGGGCGTGTGAAACAGCTTACTTTGCTTTTAGGTTTTTGCAACCAATTCGAACGGTTCAGGTTAACGACAATCTGTTTGCATCACTAGACAGAAGTAAAAAAGTTCCTCGTGAAATTAATGATTTCGAGTTTGCAGCTATTTGTAAGAACTTTGGCCTTAAACGTGTGCATATGCCTGAAATGGGTGATTATGTATACACTCAATTTGACGAAATAAGCAGCTAACAGAGGCATCAAGGTGACGCGTTACACTCGGCGGTTTTGGTATGGAGTTCGGTGTGCTTGGTTAGTTTGGTGTTGGCGCACCTTATGTCCGGCGTTATATTTATCTTAAGGTTCGGGGTGGAATGGGAAAAGTCACGAAAAATAAAAATCACTTTAGTCCCGTGTTAGCCAATAAATATTGGACTAATGAAGAATCGGGTTGGAGCTATAAATACTACTATTTTTGTAAGCACCGAAATAAAGTAATTGATTCACATAAAGATATTGGCAAAACCGCATGGGGTTATGAGCTAAACCTCTACCCACAAGAAGTCGAAGACCGCCTCGATCTAGAGCTTGAAAATGAAAGTGCATTACTTTACGAGAAAATAATCGCTGGAGAAATATTAGATTTTCCTCAGCGAATGAAGTGGGCACAATTTATTATTACTCAAGCCGTCAGAACTCCGAGCTTTTTTCGCTATCGTGACCATATCGAGAGAAATAATGGTGGTGACTATTCATATAAGAACTCGATATTGGGTTGTTCTAATTGCGAAGAAAATAAATATATAGCATCGAGAGATTGGCTTATCCTCAAAGCGAATGAAGATGACTTTTTTATACGAACTGATAATCCGGTTTACATGACAGGGTGCCTCGATAACCCAACGACAGCGATATTTTACCCTCTGACACCAAAACTTTGTTTTGTAGCTTGCTCATATGTCGAGACTGTTTTATTGCCAAAAGGCATGAAAATGCCTTCACCAAAGCAAGATTTTTTGCAGTTAGAAAAAGGTGATGCATATCATATAAATTTTGAATTGCTCAAATCAGCAAGTAACTCTGTGATTTTAGCCAAGAGTGATAACAATGAAGTTGTTAGCCAAATTGCATTAGATGTACTCGGAGCATTCCCGCAAATACCTTTTATGCTTTCCTCTGCTAAAAATGCAATTAGTGAGTCTAATGTAATTGAATCTCTAACTGGCTTAATGTCAGCCGCAGATGGGGTAGTGTACCCAGAGTATCGAGACTACCCATTCAGTCCATTTTATGGAGTTGAGTTCTCAATGGGAATTAATCCTTTTTCCGTGTTCGGGGTCACGCAAGACAAGTTGCTTTTAGATTTCGAGGAATGATAAATATAACAAAGCGTTTAAGACGGATTCCCAACGCTTGGCATTTTCGGTTTGCTTCGAATTTAGTGTTTACGGCACAATGGTTTAGGTAGGGTGTTAGCGTTGCTCAGCACTTAACGCGGCGTTACCACCGTCCGCCTCTGGCACATATGTGACTGTCAGATTTGATCTGAGTTCTATTATTCGAATCTGACAGTTCAAGTTAAGACTTATTCATTTAAATAACAACTCTGTACTAGTTCCACATCAGGTTAATCTAAGTATTCGCCTATCTTTAAAAGGCATCTTTGCTATTAAGTCCTCATAGAACTCTAGCAACCTTCTATTCTTCCAATAGTCTTCGCCATCCTTATAATTACGTGCTTTGTTGATAACTTCCTCTTTTGAACATGCGTTCAGACCCTTGGGTTTAACTCTATTAATTTTCTCATTTTCAAGAACTTCATTAACCTCAGTTAAATACTTATTCAGATCATTTGAATATGAGCCATGAGTAAAAAGCCCAGTCCTCGCCATTGTTATTTTTTTTGCTACTTCTATTTGCGTTATCTTATATCTCTTCTTAGCTTTAAAATCAGCTACTAAGTAGTGCGTTTTAATGTATGACAACTTTTCAAGCTTTAATTCATTAATAGCATCATATGCTTTCTTTGAACCATTTTCTGGATTTACCCATGCAGGTAACGTCTCTTCTTTAGGCTCACTTTGTCCGATTTGTTCATTTAAAATATCAATTAGACTCATTCTAACTTAATCCTACTAATTTTGCTCTTTCGCTCTTAAGATGTTTAAGAAAAATATTAACTTCATTTAAGTAAGCTTTAACTCATTTATGGCGTTGTATGCTTTAATCAAATCGTCTTTTTGATTTGTCTTATAAAGCAATTTTACTTATTAGCTTCTTCCAAACCTTTCACTTATCAAAGCCTAGCTGACATGCTTATACTATCTCCTGCTGCTCAGTAAGCTTGATAGCTGACTGCATTTCCTCAATAAATGGTTTGTTTCGATTGGTTTGACTGTTCTTATCCAGTTGCTTCAAGGTCTTAATAGTTTCTTTGACTATTCGTAGGCTTTCTTTCTTAAAGCTAGGGGGTAATTTCGATTGTTTTAATACACTTACATGATTTGCTACATTGATAATGATAAAAGCGACATTCTCTTGCTCGACAAAGTGATTATCGCAACCTATACAAAATTCGACTCCAGCTTTTTCACGCTGAGGTACTCCAAATTCCGCGCAATTGGCTTGACGCATGTTTCGACGTTTAAGTAAACATAATCCCCAAGGGTTAGCCTTTATATCTGCTATTTCTAGCTCTGCAAATTTAGTTAAAAACTCGCCTAACTGCTCAACATTTAGCAATTTAGTTTGCTTTAGTATACGACGTAAAAACACATCCATTTTCCCACCAAACTCTCTTCGAGAGTCACTCTTTAAAGAACTAAGATGTGCCTTTAGGATGGAGCTTACAACACGACGTTTAGCTATTTGTTCAGAATTTTGCATACTTTTTTCTCGAAGATATCTTCGATAAAAGTGATCACCAAAGTGCTTGAAATTGGTACGAATCAACCAACCCACATCACCGGAGTAACGCTTGTAAACACACTCAGCCCATATATGTCTAAAAGCATGAGGAGTAGGGTAAGCGCAACCTTCTCTGATGCTATTCATTAAGTCACAAACTATGACTTTTGGGAGTTTTTTGACTTCTCTTTCGTTAAGCGAGGATAAATACTCTCTTTGCTCAAATGATAAACGTGAATTCCAAATTTCCTTTTCACTTTCAGACATTGTGCCATTCACATATGCCAGAACTAATAGTTTAGGGGTATTTGATGCCAAGTTTGTAGATAGCATTCCAGATGCCAATAAGTAAGGTAAATCTTGACGAACTTTGTCTCTCACCTGTCGTAATTGTTTTGTTTTGTTTGAATCGCAAAATAGTTTAGTCAAATATTTAAGTTCCTTTTGCTCTACTACTTCAAGTACAGTTTGCTTAGATTTTGCTTGTAATCTATCAAGTTCATCTAGCTTAACGAAAGGTGTGTAACTCTCTACAAAATGTTCCCATCCTGCTCTAGATGCTTTAGGCCCTCTTGTTGATGAGGAAAATGCTGAACTTTCTAAGTTACCTTCTCCATCAAACTGAGTTCGGTAAAGCATAGGTTGATCTTGACTCCCATCATGCAGCGCTTGCAGTTGCTTCAATAGAATGTAACTCGAAAGCGTTACTTCTCTGTCAACTTTAGTCTTGCCTCCTGTCTTAGGAACCTCCCATTTTATTAGAAAACGAATTGGGTAACGTATTTGATCTTTGACATCATGATTTCGAAACAAATGAATAGATGACTCAGGGAAACTATATTCCGAATCTCTCCAGCCCAAAAACGCCATGATAAGGGTCCAACCATTTCTCTCTATCACTTTGTCGTACTTTGAGATTGCAGGAGAACTGTGTGCATCGTATACACCTGCTGCTGCCAAATGGGATCTAGTTGGCATAGGTATTTCAGCTTTTTCTATTAGTTCTGCTAAATAAACCTTTTTTACTAACTGAAAACGCTCATTGCTTAAACGAGGTACGCTGCTCGATGTATATTTTAACTCATGTGAAAAGTCATCGATTATCGTGTCAATTGGATCTCCTGAATAATCACTACATAGTTCTAAAGCGAGTATAGATTTCAAAAACAGTCTATTGTCTTCATCATGTATTAAATCAAGCTTATCAACTAGATAAGTTAGTGACTCTTCACGAAATAAGGCAAAGCGTCTCATTGCTTCTTTATATGACGACAAGTATTCTTCCTTCGTTCGTCTACATAAATGCTCATACATTCTCTTACTTCCCTTTAAAGTAGCTCTTAGCTGCTCAAAAGGAATCCCCATTAAGGCATTATGATAAAGCTGACGATTAAATGGGTTGTCGCTATATGTTCCTAGTAAAAGTTTTTTATTACGAAGCAGACGAATTACTGCAAAAGCCGAAAAAAAATGGTTCTCAAATACATCATTTAAATGCTCTACGTAATATTGTCCAATCTCCAGGGTCAAAAAGTTAAATGACCCTCCATTTTGATAATCGGCATAGGACATGTCAGCAACACGTAAGCAAACCTGGTTGAGTGATTGAGTCAGTTTTGTTTTACTAAATACTTGAGTTATATAGTTTTCAATACCTAATCGTTTAAGTACCCGATTTATAGTGTTAGGCTCAAAAGGTTTAATTGTTGAGATAGAGTTCAGACCAAGCCGCTTTATTAGTCCACTCTCTGTTGGAGTATAAGTCAGAAGAACTTCTAGAAAATCTTCAATCGTTTGCAACGTTATTCTATTCAAATTTTCTTGTGTCAAATAACCAAAAACTCTCAATAAAACATCAAAGTAGCGCTTCTTATCATGCGTACTCTTAAGTGACGTAGCAGTATCAGACCATAATAACCATGCCAATGTCGAAGTGTTAACACTCAGAGCCTCCCCTTCTATATTAAGAACAAAGCTCCCAGACATTCTATACTGAGGCAAATCAAACCAATGAAAATGGAAACTACAATCTGTATTTCCCCCTTTAGATTGTAAAGGTAGGATAAGCGTTGTTGAAAATGCTGTCCCTTTAGTTGGAGTCATCCCTGCAACTTTTATACTAATCTGACGATACAACGACGTATGGCAAAACGACTTAGGTAATTTAATCGCCATAAAACTAAGCACCTAATTGTGAGAAAAATAAAGGGGGTAGCATAGACTTGTAATTCTCATATGCTTCGTATCCTTTAGTTTTAATATCTTTTGAAAAGCGGTACGTCAGCAAGTCATCCATCCACTCAGACGTTGGTAAAACATGCTTTTCTAAGAAGTCAGGGTTACGATTTGCTAGTAACGAGTAATGGGTTTTTGCTTGTTCTAAATAATGTAAAAACTCAACAACTGTTTCTGTCGATTCCACTACTAAAATTACATCGCCTTGACTGTCATTTAAAATAACTTGGCTGTCATGCTCCTCTTGGTTCGATAAATTAAGTGATTCCAGTTTACCTGTAGTACCAGAAATTAACTCTGTACGAGCTTGACGCTCTTTAAGCCGACTTTCTATTTCTTCATGATTAGGTCTATAAGCAACCGTTTCAATATCCTCCATAACCAATCGCATCATACGCCCCACAGTGTTTGTATGCTCCTGATTGTTACTGGACAAATAATCAGATTGCTCCGTTTCAGGTGTGTGTGAATTATAATTTACTAAAGTGCCAACACGAAAATTCAAACTATCTGAGTGAACTGCCGCAGTTTTTATCATTGAACCAGTAAACCATTGATTGGGCGCCCAATAACGAGTGGCTTTCCTGTAAGCTTCCATATCATGGGGCAACCCCTTTTCCTTTTGCTTTTTTACCCAAGACGTACTTTTCATAGTCTCCCAAGTTTGCAAACACTGGATTAAATCCAAAAATAGCGTCGAGCATTTACTATGTTTTATTTCCTGTCTAATACTGTTTTCAACAAAGGGTAGGAATGCAATTTGAAGAGTTCGTCCCAATACTCCTTTCCAGCTTGAGCTTGCTCTATCAACATTGTTTCGATTTAAAGAAAGTAAAGACTCAGAGTCCTTGCGATTCATCAAAAAGTTCAACATTGCTTTTCCATTATGCGAAGAAGCATCAATGCTGTCGGTAAATTTGAAATCATGGGCGCGCGATTTATAATAATCACATGAAAAATGTGTAATACGTGATGACGAACCATGAAATACGAAATCACTATACTTCAACGTTAAAGCATCGCTCGCTTGAACTGTCTGAGCACAGTTTAGCCAATAAAAACATATCTCTTCAGCTTTAGTTACAGGGTATGGCGCTTGGTTATCTTTTAGGTGATCAAAAAGTTGTTCTAAAAACTTTTCATCAAAAATGACTCCTTTGTTAAACCAAAGATCACCTCCCTCTTTTTCAGAGTTTCGTTTTATAAGTTCATTTTCATTTCGAAGCCGAGCATTAACTTTTTCTCTAACACTTTCAGATATCCAATCAAAAATTAATAAATCTATATGTTCTGGCAACATTTTTTGTTGACCCTTTGATATAGAACTTAATAAAACTCGCAACTTATTCGCATTGCGACATGCGGGGCTTTTCATCTTATCGAAAATGCTGAGTTGTTCAGGATTAAACCCATTCGATTTAAGAGTATCCGTAAAGTCTCGACTAACTTTTTGTAAAAAAAACATTATTTCTGAAACAACCAGATTAAATGATTTCATTAACAGTTTAGGTGACGCTAATCTCTTGTAGACACTACTTTTTCCCTTTGCTGACATCACACCTCTGAGCCATGTTATCTCAGTAAACCATTTATCTAATGGGTATTGCTCTGTTTCTATTGGGATTAACTTTGTTGCACTACATATAGCTTTAATTTTTTCAACTTGTTCTAGTCCCAATACATCAAGTTTTGTAGCTTCCTTTATAAAATAAAAAACAGAATGTACGGATTGGTTGCTTAGTCCTTTTTCTACCAAATAGGTCTCAAAGCTTTTAATGATTTGGTATTGGTTGCTATCTGTTGTCTCATGTTGATTAATATATTCCGTGAACTTTGGAAACCGATCAGCTATGTGATCTAGCTTAAATTTCGCATATTCATCAGAATTCTCTGCAACATGAAAGAATAGCAAGCATAAGCTTCCAAAGAGCAACCTTGCTGTTTCATGTGTGTTTACACACTCATACACAAGTTCCGACTGTCTTACAGGCTTTCCAATTACGATGCATTTAGGTAAGACAGATAAAAATTCAATACTTGACCTCTTATTTATATTCGTTTTCTTCTGTCTAAAATACTCAGATTGAATATTGAGTACCTCGACGTTTTCATCTTTAAAGTTATTTTTGCTCTCCATGATTAAACTATTTCTTCCCTTCGACTATGAGCATCTCGTCGACGCTGCGTATATAACGCATCGTTATTTCTTGAGCATGTTTCTTCTTATTAATTTTATGACCCATTAATCTAGCTATTTCGGTGACTACAGAATGTCCTTCGGTGATTGCATGATGAGGAATGTCACCGCACAACTCATAAAATTTTTCTGTAGCAAAGCTATGTCTTAAATGCTGGTATGAATTGTCTTCATGAAGTGGTAGCTCAGAAATTTTTCCATTTACAATTTGTTCCAATATTGTATTTTTTATTTCACGGAAAATACGAGTTCCTGTGCTGGGGCTTATGGCTTGGCCTTTAGTATTGGGATCATTATTAACAAATAAACAATTATCTTCTGAAACTGGTCGCTCAAGTAAATAGTATTGACGACACTTTTCCAATAGCTCGCGAGGAATGTAAATTACTCTAGAAGGAGAACCCTCATTTCTTCTACTTTTAGTAATTGTTAAGAGGTACTTAAAGCTTTGTTCATCAGGGTTACACTCTAGGTCAGCAAACATAGTTAAGAAGCCACTTTGCTTCTTTTTTCCATATGTAAAGTCATTCAAAAATAAGGACGTGTTTTCATGAGTTCGTAGACCGCAAATTACGCCAAATTGCAAAATCAACTCGTCACGCAAACTTTTACTTTTTAACAACATCGTACTTCTGGTCTGCCTCGCAATATACTTATATGCCCTTCTTCGTTTTGTATTTTTATTTGCCTTCTTTCTTTGCTTAGGACGGATATAAAGATTTCTAATATATGTTATGCCTATCTTCGCAAGATAGTTGTAATAAGCTTGCAATGCGACCTTGGCCTGTTCAACAGACTTCATTCCTTTCTCTTCCTGCTCAATTAGATATTCATTTATATACTTGTTAATGAACTCTGAGGGAGCATGAGTATGTTTGTGAACATTAGGCAATGAAGCATCAGAACTAGCCATACTGTCGCAATACTCGAAAAATTCAAGAAGCTTGCTTTCATACTGTCTGATAACATTCTCGGACAAATCTGAAAACTCTAAGTTTTCATTTATATTTCCGTCTTCACCTTTTTTCACCCTAGAGAGCAAAACCCGCCCTTCACGATTTACAACCATAGAAAAGATAGTAGGCAGCACCAGTGGCGTGCCGTTAGAATCTATATAGGCAGCAAATCGTTCAATGGATACATCCTTTAAATTAAAGTTCTCAATAAAAATTTTTTCCAAAAAAACACCGCGTATAGATTGTAATAATAAATTTATTATGAGATCATTTAATGTTTTATTTCAACATAAATAAAGTGTGAAATTAAAAAATTTTCGGTTTGAGGTTTTCTGGCTTTCAAAAACAAAGGCAAGCGCAAACTGGTGGCACTCGAAGCATTTCATTTTCAAAAATACCAATAAGCATGAAAAAGAGAGGTTAATAACAATTGAATCAATAGATTGGAGGAAAGGCAACTAAGATTAAAACTTGGCAATACACCTTTGAGACTTTATCAATTTAAAATTAGATGTGAATAACAATATTTTTAATATAAAAAATCAATAGTCAAAGTCCCAATTAATTACAACTTTTCATCACACCTCAACCTGTAAGCTATCATCATTACTCGAAATCTAATATATGAAAAATCTAATCACCTTCTTACAAGCGCGAAGTAGTTGTTCAATATTGGATTAAAACTTTAGGTAACGAAAAGAAACAATCCATATCAATATGTATGAATTTTCGCATGTTTAAAACACTGTATTTATATACAGATATTATGTTCATAACTTTCGGTATCTTGCAACTTTTACTCACGCCTTGAATGCTCTAAACTGGTTTAGTCTTGACGTTAAGCGTCGAATCTAACTTATAACAAGGATTTAGCATGCAATTTAGTCGACTAGGCAGTAGTGAACTTGAGGTTTCTAGAGTTTGTTTGGGGAGCATGACCTGGGGTTTACAGAACAATCAGCATGATGCCGACGAGCAAATTAACTACGCACTAAGCCAAGGTATAAACTTTATTGATACCGCTGAGCTATACGCAGTACCGCCATCAGCGCAAACCTATGGCAAAACTGAAGCTATCATTGGTAATTGGCTAGCTCGACATCGTGAAAAGCGTGAGCAACTGGTGCTTGCAACAAAAATATCGGGTCGTGGTGTAAGCTGGATACGCGACGGCGCACCTATCTGTGGACAATCTATCATCCAGGCAGTTGATGATTCACTTTCTCGTTTAAACACCGATTATATCGACCTTTATCAGCTTCATTGGCCAAATCGAACCTCTCCTCACTTTGCAAAACACTGGCCCGGTATGGTGACATTCTCCGATGTAGATAAGGCGGAGGAAGTCGAATCTATGCTTGATATTTTACAGGCATTGCAAACCTGTATTGTTCAAGGAAAAATCCGCCACTGGGGGTTATCTGACGATACCACTTGGGGCATAAATACTTATTTACGTTTAAGCACAGAGCATAACCTTGCCAAGCCTGTTGCGATTCAAAATGAGTTTAACTTATTACATACCAAAGACTGGCCCTATTTAGTTGAAAACTGTGTGCACGAAGACATAGCCTATTTACCGTGGTCTCCCTTGGCTGCGGGTTCTCTAACCGGTAAATACGTGGATGGCGCTCGACCTGAAGGCTCTCGCTGGACTTATATGCAGCGCAATGGCTTGTTTAGAGATACACCACAAGCCAATCAAGCAGTAAAAGAATATACCTCGTTAGCTAAACATTATGGTGTAACGCCTGCACAATTAGCGCTTGCATGGGTTAATCAAGTTGATGGCGTTACATCAACAATTATTGGTGCAACAACCATGTGCCAATTAAAAGAAAACATCCATGCCTTTGATTTGCATTTAACTGAGGCGCAATTAAACGACATTGGTGCTGTATTACAACGCTTTCCATCCCCTTATTAATCACCATTGTTGGGACCAGCTTAGCTGGTCCTAATTTGTCTCCCTTTATCCAAACCTGATGTTAATTAACCTGAGCTTCAGATAACTAATATCTCTCTAGCAGCTAGTTTTAACGCTAACTGCGTTGAATTCACTTCTAATAGCCCGCTATTAGTACGTAAATTCGCTTTGTTATCCCTAAAACTTACTGGCTAGATGAGAATAAAAGTTAATCATTTTATTTAAAAACAATGAATTAACCTATTTCTTATCCAAACTTCAGGTTGATTAGCGTAAAATGCGCAGCTAAGTTACACCATTAATGATATGAAGCGTGATGCGAAACCTCAACTCAACAACGGTTAGAGCCCCTCAAGGCAGCTGCTTTACTCGCCATACAACACGAGCGATTGTACTAAAGGGTGAAGATATCTTATTGTTATATACCGCAAGATATAACGATTACTCTCTGCCTGGTGGTGGCGTGGATGAACACGAAACTATTGAACAGGCGCTACTGCGAGAACTACAAGAAGAAACTGGTGCAAAAAGTTTAACCAACATAACGCCTTTTGGACGATATGAAGAATACCGCATTTGGTACAAACCAGATTATGACAATATCCACATTGTGTCAGATTGTTACGTCTGTGAAATATGCGGTGAATTTAGCCAGCCACAAATGGAAGACTACGAGCGTGACAATGGCATGAAACCTGTTTGGATCAACATTGATAAGGCGATTGCTCACAATCAAAGTACATTAGAAAACTGTGACAAGCAGGGGCAATCGCTGATTAGAGAGCTATACTTACTGGAAAAAATTAAAGCAGAATTAATCGTATAGGCAAAGATTTTACTCTCACTCTTATCTCCATATACGTGGGCGCATAATTTATCTACAATGGATTGTCGATTGTTGGAGGTTGTATGAGCAAAGTGTTATGTCGTTTTGGCTTTATCTCGCTGTTTCTGAGCACCCTGTTTCAAGCTCACGCACTGACATTTTATGCTGAAGATTTGCCGCCTTACCATTTCAAAAATGCTCAGGGTAATGCCTCTGGTGCCCTAGTTGAAATTACCAAAGCAGCATTAAAACACGCAGACCTTGAGGGCGAATTTTCGATTTTACCGATGGCCAGAGCTTACAAAGAGCTTCAAGAAAGGCCTGATGCGTTAATGCTCTCATTACTTAGAACAGCTGAGCGAGAAGCGCATTTTACTTGGATATCACAAACCTACTTTGCTGATGCCTACCTTGTTAGTTTAGCCAGTAATCCCGTCAACCCAGAGACTCTGAGCGCGGCACAACGTTTTCGCGTCAGTACCATTAGAGGTTATTCAAGTGCGCGATTTTTGCAACAGGCCGGATTTAGTGAAGATGACAACCTTGTATTAGTTGGGCACTATAAACAACTGTGGCAACTGCTTTATAAACAGCGTATTGATCTTGTACTTACCAATACGCTGACACTACAAAATGAAATAATCAGAAGCGGTCTAAACCCAGAGCTGATAGAAAAAAAGCTGCATTTAACTAATTTCCCCTCACAGCTATGGCTTTGCGCCAGTAAGCAACTCAAGCCTGAAATCGCAGCTAAATTAAGCACCGCGATGGCATATATCAAAACCAGTGGCGTCTACGAACAAATACTCATGCGCTGGCAGTTGCCGCTACCTCAATCTGATAAATAATATTCAACACTGGTCACCACTCTTACTGTCTTTATCTGTGGTGTATTGCTGTCTCTATCACTGATGCTAAATTGCCCTTGTCGCGCAGATTTTATTTTCCCTAACTGTGAATCAGAGTCTTTTGCAAATTTGAGCGCCACTTCACGCGCCTTTTGCGTTGCTTCTTGTACCATCTGAGGTTTAATGTCGTTAAGGCCAGTAAACATGTATTCAATACGATTCTGGTAATCATCTTGGGTGATTGCTATACCTTGCTTAGCAAGCGAATTTAATGCATTCAATGCTTGCTTAACCTTAATTGGCTGATGGCTGAATACCGTCATGCCAGATTTAGCAATATAGCGAAAGCCGCGTTCATTTTGACTATATTCCTGCGCATACTTATCAACAATAGAAGGCGTCGCTTGCGTTATTTCTCCCTCATCAAAACCATGCAAAGTTAAAAAAGCACGAATAGCCGAGTTCTTTTTCTCTATTCGAGCAACCAATGCTTCTAAGTCATTATCAGCATCTTTGTAAAACACGGGCCAAATAACGGTATCAGCCATCACTTCTTGTTCTGCTAGGCCTTTAACCTGTACGGTTCTTTCCATTTCCTTAATGTTTTGAAAAGCATGTGACATCAGCCACGTACTTAACACTAGCCCCACTGAAATGATGCTGGCAGCCCCTATATGTTTAGTGATTGCATCTTTCACATTGATTACTCCAAAAAATAAGTTATCAGATCAAAGTCTCATAGGTTAAGGCTCGATCAATAGTTAAAAACTGATTAAAGTGATAACACAGCAAAATGGTTATCTATGAACATATAAACATAACCAAGCAAGCCTTAACCTGCTATGTATAAACTGGGTTATTTACACTCAATTTAATACTCGGGTGAGGATTTAAACAGGACAGTCAATGAGCGTAAAACAAATAGGGCAATTTTTAAACCCACAATCGGTTGCCGTCATCGGTGCATCTAACTCTCCTGGACGTGCAGGGTATGTCGTTATGCGCAACCTGTTACAAGGTGGCTTTAAAGGCCCAATTATGCCGGTGAGCCCAAAACATAAAGCGGTCCATGGTGTGTTAGCCTATCCTAATATTAGTGCGCTCCCGCAAACACCTGAGTTGGCAGTCATTTGCACCAACAAAAACACCCTTGAAATGTTACTCCAACAATTAGGTGAAATCGGTTGTAAAAACGTGATTATTATTGCTGCCGGTTTAAATAACGTACAAAAAATAACGCTAAAAAAAATATCTAGATTACATAACATTCAATTGCTTGGCCCCAACTGTTTGGGATTGCTTGTACCGCATATAGGACTTAACGCTAGCTTTTCACACACAGTTGCAACACCCGGTAAACTGGCGTTTGTGTCGCAATCTGCTGCCGTGTGCTCAACCATTTTAGACTGGGCGCAAAGTAAACGAATTGGCTTTTCGTATTTTGTTTCAGTAGGTGACTGTTTGGGGATCGATTTTGATGAACTACTGGATTTTTTAGGCCGTGATGCAAAAACAAAAGCCATCTTGTTGTATATCGACAACATTGACGATGTGAGACGGTTTATTTCGGCAGCAAGAGCCGCAGCATTTAGTAAGCCAGTAATTGTAATAAAAACCGGTAGAACTCAAGCGGGAGCCGAAGCTGCCTACATACACACTGGGGGTAAAACGTCTGATGACAGCGTGTATGATGCTATGTTTCAACGGGCAGGAATGCTCAGAGTAAACGACCTAAGAGAGTTATTTGCAGCGACTCAAACCTTAGCATTACACCCAAAACTCTTGCAGGTGGAACACCTGACTATTCTCACCAATGGTGGTGGGCCCGGAGTTATGGCCGTCGACACCTTGCTGCAGCGTTCTGGTAAATTAGCGCAACTAGAAGCACATACTCGCTCAGCTTTAAATGCTGTGATCCCACAATCTAACAAAACCTCTAATCCAGTTGATTTATTTGGAGATTCATCTCCCGAGCGTTATAAAAAAGCCCTTGAGATCTTGCTTAAAGCCCCTGAAGTAAAAAACTTACTCATCATCCATACTCCATCAGCACTGGCCCCCAGTGAGGAATATGCCAAAATTATTGCCTCAACCTTGCAAACCATTCCTAAAATGGCCCGGCCCTTTGTCATGACAAACTTCATGGGAGAGCGTGCAGCGTTCACTGCAAGAGATATTTGTGCAGACTATGATATTCCTACATATCGAACCCCTGAAGGGGCGGTAGGTGCCTTTATGCATCTAATAAGCTACCGCAGAAACCAAAAGCATTTAACACAAACACCTGAATCAAAAAGTGATAACACTCATATAGATGCGCGCGCAGCCAATTCGGCCATTCAATCGCTGCTTAAGCAGGGTCACACACAATTAACGACCCATTTAGCACGCCAATTACTTTGCTATTATGATATCGACTGCATTGACACTCGGGTTGCATTAACACCGAGCGAAGCGAAGGAAGTGTCTTGTGAATTAGGCTTTCCTGTTGCGCTTAAATTAATGAGCCCATCTATCGCCTCCAAATCTGAAGTCGGTGGTGTTGTGCTCAACTTGAACGATTGCAATGAAGTTGAACAGACCGCATTTTCGATGCTATTGCGCATCAAAAAAGCCTACCCTGATGCAATCATCGAAGGCTTTTCACTGCAAAAAATGGCACCTAGAGCCGGAGCGCAAGAGCTGCGTATCGCGGTAAAAACAGAAGCTAATTTTGGCCCCGTTATTCTATTAGGTGAAGCAGGCACCGGTTTTGAGTTTTCACAAGCAGCGGTTGCACTACCACCTTTGAATATGAACCTAGCCAAATATCTCATTGCTGCTGCGCATGATAAAGGCGTGCTAAAAGAGCGAGCGCTACCAGACAAAGTGGATAAATACCGACTGTGTGACTTGCTGACCCGAGTGTCTCAGTTGATCATTGATCAACCCGATATACGGAGTATTGAACTCAACCCAATCTTGGCCAGTAACGGACAATTTTTGGTGCTTGATGCGAATATCACGCTCATGCCCTATCAGCCAACACCTGGGAAAAAACGTTTGGTAATAAGGCCCTACCCAAAAGATCTGATAAAAAATGTAACATTAAAAAATGGTCAGCAGGCCATTTTAAGGCCCATAAAACCCGAAGATGAACGTGCTCATCAAGAGTTTGATCAATCTTTATCAAAAGAAGATAGGTACCGCCGCTTCTTTGGAGAACTCCCTCAATTTAATCATGAGCAACTGGCAAAAATGACGCAAATTGATTACGACCGAGAAATGGCATTTATCGTCAGTGAGCCATACAAAAATAGCTATCGAACTCTTGGCGTTTCTAGACTGCTGATTGAGCCAGATAATGAAAGCGCAGAATTTGCAGTGGTGGTTCGCTCAGACGCTCAAGGACTAGGTCTGGGTCGGTTGCTCATGGATGCTATCATTGACTATGCCAAGCGACAAAGAATTAAAGTGCTCTGTGGTATCACCCTACCGGAAAACACTGGGATGATTGAGCTATCCAAAAAGCTAGGCTTTACTGTCACAAGAGACTTTGAAGAAGGTACTGTTAACATGCAATTACAGTTGAGCTCACTATGCTAAACACTTATCGAGAAAAAGTTGCCGCACTCCTTGAAGGGAGCGGCCGCCTCTATCAAGCAGGTAGATATTTAGATCTGTTTTTAATCGCCTTAATCATGACCAACGTAGTCGCTATCGTCTTGGAGTCTGTACCAAGCCTCGCAAAACAGTATCACCATCAGTTTTTACAACTAGAATTAGTCTCCGTCGCCATTTTCACCGTTGAGTATCTATTAAGGCTTTGGAGTTGTGTAGATAAATTAGAATATAAACACCTGTCTTGCAACAATATAAAAAAGCGCATTAAGTATTTTTTCTCAGCATTAGCTATCATTGATTTACTGGCGATTTTACCCACCTTGTTGATGGTCTTTGTCACTTTCGACTTGCGCTTTTTAAGAGTGATTAGACTGCTGCGCATATTCAAGCTCACACGCTACTCTAGAGCCATGCAGCTGTTACTAGCTGCATTTAAAGAAGAAGGGAGCAGCTTGATGGCAGCATTTTTCATCATGTCTGTTGTTTTGATTATGGCATCTTGCGGTATTTACCTGCTCGAACATGACGTTCAACCAGATAAATTTGGTTCTATCCCCCAAGCGATGTGGTGGGCAATGGCAACCCTCACCACTGTGGGATATGGCGATGTAGTGCCCATCACCGCCGCAGGTCGCTTTTTCGGTGGCGTTATCACCATGCTCAGTATGGGTATGGTTGCTATTCCCACCGGCTTGCTTGCGTCAAGTTTTGCAGATCAGCTGCGTAAACGTCGCGATGCATTTAACGAGGCTGTATTACACAGTCTCCACGACGGTATAATAGATCCTGAAGAAAAAGAGCACCTTGAAATGCTCCGTATTGAGCTGGGTTTGAGTCATGCAGAAGCTAACCAAGCTATCAAAATCATGAGTAGTCAGCGAGCACATGCCCTGTATTGCAAGCACTGTGGAAATAAACTGTAGTTTCCACATTAAACTTTGGATACGCTATTTTGCCCACTCTATGTACGTTTTGATATTAAAAAGCTTATCATCATTAGGGGCTATTATTCTCTGCTGTTTAATTTTTCCCCAGATGAATACGCTTTATTGCAATTTCTACTGTGTTGCTCACATGAAGGTGGGGTAAAGAAACTTCGCAGGAGCACTCAGTCTTTATCGCCAGATTCACATAGAGTAATTAACCATGAGGTTAAATACTAGAAAACACTGGCTGCCAGTTTTTTTCACACAGCTCATTTATATGCTCTCCTAGTTGCGGCTCACAAAACAACGGGCCTTGAAAATAGTCACAACCCAGCATGCGTAAAAATCTTAGCTGCTCAGGCGTTGTGATCCCCTCTGCAATGCATTGCATCCCTAAACTATGTGCTAAAGACAAGCTGGCATGCACTATCACTTCATGCTCATTATCAATGCCAATATCTGCTACAAAGCTACGGTCGATCTTTAACACATCGATTGGGAACTGCTTTAAATAAGTCAATGACGCGTAACCGGTACCAAAATCATCCATAAATAGACGACAACCTAACACTTTTAACTGGTACATGGTTTCTATGACACAGGGGATATCACTCATCATAATTGATTCAGTTATTTCAAATGCTACATATCGGCCTGTAACACCTGTGCGAGTTAACACTGATCTGATTTGACTTATTAATTGTGGGTTCTGAAAGTCTAACGCTGATAAATTTAACGCAACATATAATTCATTATTATGACCATGCCACTGCTTTAGCTCAATCAGAGCGCGCTCTAATGTTAGTAACATGATAGACGAGCATAGCCCTGTTTGCGCAACGCTCTTTTCGATATCTTTGGCATCACATTGTAAATAATTAGGCCAGTTAATCGATACTTCAAAGCCATCGATGGTCTTACTGGTACCACTGATAATTGGCTGATAGCTATTAGAAAAGTCTCCATTTTCGATAGCTCGACGTAAGTCTTTTTCAAGTAAAAACGAGCGTTGAACCTGTTTGTTCATTTCTTGTTTGAAAAAGTGCACACCAGTATGCGGCTGGTGCATTGCATGACTCAATGCCAATTTCGCATTTTGACAAAGTGAGAAAGCCTCTACGCCATCTTCTGGTGAGTATGCAACGCCAAAGCACACATCTAGCGACAAATCGTGACCATTAATTGTGATAGGTTTGTCAAAATGCTGCATGATTTCACTAATACAGCGGGTTACTTCAGACACATCTTTAGCCTGCTCCATTAAAATATAGAACTCATGAGCACCTTCAACACCAATACTATCTTGCTCTCTGAAGCATTGACGTATAATGCTAACAAGGTGACGAACCGTCGCTGTATACTGTTCTGCGGACAATGCTTCTTGATATCTTTTCAGGCGCTTAAAACGCAGCGCAACAACCATCACTGGTGCATGATTTTGCCCTTGTGATAACGCATGCTGCACCCTGTCTATAAATAAAACCTTGTTAGGTAGTTGCGTTACTACATCATAATTGGCAAGCTGATATAGCTCTTGCTCTGTACGTTTTTGTGAGCTTATATCGGTCATTACCACCACATAGTTTTCAAGCTCACCATTAGACCCTGCAACCGCACTGACTTTAATTAAGACGAAACAGACTTCACCACTTGGCTGGGTTAAACGCTCTTCTGCGCTGTAATGTTCACCTGGCTTGAGTAAGGTCATGGCACGCAAGTAACTCATTCTCGCCTGTCGGCTCAAACCTAAATGCAGTTTGGTGCTCGACTCAGGTTTAGCTTCTATTTGAAAAGCCTGCTGCAAAGCAGTGTTACAGGCCTGAATACGCATATTTTTATCTAAAATAAACACCCAATCACGCGTTTGTTCAAAGGCCGCACCAAATAATCGAGCTCGCTCTTCAAAAATACGTTCTCGAGTCAAGTTGGTATACGTGCCAGTAACCCGCTCCGGAATTGTCTCCCGCCAAGCGATCACTTTGCCGTAATCTTTATACCAACGCCAATAACCTTGTTTATGTTGCAATCTATAGGTGCAATTAAAGGTGCCTTTATTCGTCGAGACAAACTCTAGCCACTCAATTCTAAATAGTGCGCGATCGTTGGGATGAATGATTTTTAAGTATTCATCTAACGTAACATTATCATGTGGATAATCTAGCTCTGTCGTTAAACGAGGCTGGTAAATTAAATGGTTGTCTAGTTGCCAATCCCATACACCAGAACCACTACTTTCAAGTGCCAACTTTAATCGGGCTTCACTATTTTGGGTTTCTTTGTGAGCGGCAATAATCATCTGCTCAACTTTATTCTTTCGATACATCCACAAACTAAATGAAAGTAATGCGAATAATATATATACCCCTAGCGCCATAGGCGAGCGCCAATATGGATATTTAACATTAATATTTAATTTGGCAGGCTCAGTGTAGTCGCCTGTAAATGGGTCTTTTGCCCATACCTTCAGTTGGTAATTACCAGGATTGAGTTTTGGAAATACCACTCGGTTATTACTTCGTGTTAGCGTCTTTTGACCACCTGAGATCTGATATTCATAAACCACTCTATCTTTGAAATCAAAAATCATGGCTGAGAAGGCAACCTCCAAACCTATATCATCATGGTTGAGTTCTAGATATTCTATTTCTTTTAAGCCATTGATATCTAGTTTTCGAGACATCAGTTCAACTGAAGTAATATTGACCCGAGACAGTAGTGGTTTTTTAGGTCGGTTAACGGCTGGGTCAAACCAAGTGAAGCCTTTTAAAGAGCCATAGACAAGACTACCATCTTGCAACTGGTCTGAAGCCCCCCAGTTAAATTCATTTGAGTACAAGCCATCTTTGGTGGTGAATTGCTGCATGTGTAAGTTATCTGGGTCCAATCGCCATATTCCTTTATGTGACGACATCCAAATCATGCCCGCTTTATCTTGGTGCATTTCATACATTGGCGTTTCGAGTTTTAACTGTCGCAAGTCAATTGTATGCGCAACTTCATAACCTTCCAGTGTAAGCCCAATTAAGCCCATATTTGACAAGGCCAGCCATAGAATGTTGTTCTTATCTATCGTGTAGGTAAGAACGTTATCTGGCGAGTGCTCATTGGCATTAGGAATAGCGTACACTTTCTCAAGCGTCTGAGTTTTTAATTTAAAGCGATACAACACCCCACCATAAAAGTACAAGGGTTGATCTGGTTTATCAGACAGTGGCTTAGTAAACCCCATCGATAAGAAGGGATCTTGCGTCTGCAAATCACCAGCCAGCTTTAACAATGTTTGGCTTTCAATATCGTAATGAAAAAAACCCTCATCACTATTTACAAAATATAACTCGCCAGTTTGCAGTAGCGCAGTACCAAAAACAGGTCCCTGCATTACTTCCTGGTATTGTGAACCTTTAACTAAAGGGCGCCTAATATCATGTGTTTTGGGGTTAAATGCAAACAATCCTCTATTTGTAAGCAACCAAAACTCATCACGATATAAAAGCATTCGATAAACAGAAAACTCAGGTTGGATAGCTTCACCAAGGTATCCTTTTAGATAATTAGCCGTTTTTCCCGTTGGCGGGTTATAACAGGTTAGGCCATCATTGGTAGCTGCCCAAATTTTGCCATCGTATGCTTGTAGATCCCAAACGTTGCTATGTGAAAACCCCTCACCTTTTACTGTTAAAGAATTAACATTAATAAAACTAGATTGCTTTTTAGGCAGGTAAAAAGCGCCATCCATTTTCGTTGCAACCCAAAGCGCGCCTTGCTGGTCTTCGATAAAATCAACTATCGTTGTATCTGTCAAACTATACTGGCTTTGTGCAATTCTTTGGTCTCGAACAACCTGCTTAGAATCAGTGTCCAAGTACATCAACCCTTTATCAGTGCCCAGCACCACGTTGTCAGACTTGGGGACTATTTTCCAAATATTCAGATCGCTGATTAACGTTTCGTATTCCCAGCGGTTATCTTCATATTCAAATTTCTTTTCTAGTTGGCTAATGTCAACTTTATATAACCCCTTTACTGCCCCTATCAATAGTGTTTCAGGATCCAATAGCGCCAATGATTTGGTGTGTAATTGAAACTCGTGATTCTCATTATCAATATGCTTGATTAATATTAACTTTTTTAATTTTTCATGATAGACGAATGTGCCCTGTGAACTGGCAATAAATAAGTAGTCTCCTACTGCCATTAAGGCCCGCACAAAGCCCATTTCCTTATCAATTGGCAGGGGAATTTCAATATTTATCTGTCCTGAATTTATATCAAGTAGTGACACATTGTCACCGCGCGCTAACCATAATTGATCTGCGTTTTTCGAAAGCATTGAGTTTACCCCAAACAGTAAAGACTCCTCTTCACTGCGAGGTAGGCTCATATACTTTCGAAAAGTATCTTGTTGTGGGTCGTAACTGTACAATCCAAATGAACGCGATGTTATCCAGATCCGACCCTGAGGGTCTTGATACATAGCATCTATCATCTCCTCATCAAGCACGCCTTGTGGCCCTTTCACCGTCAGCACTTGATAGCCGTCATAACGATTTAGCCCACCTTCTGTTGCAAGCCATAAAAAACCTTTTTTATCTAAAATTAAAGTATTTACATAGCTTTGAGATAAGCCTTCTGCGGGGGCTAAACGGATGATTTGCGACGCATGCGATATGTTGGCGCTAGACCAGATGATAATTGAAAAAAGCAGTACTGCGAGCTTTGAGAAAATGTTTTGCATACGTCTTATAAATTACATTACTTAGGTAAACACATTGCCACAATATCGCGCTTTTGCGCAACATAACTGTCGAAATATGGCTGTAGCTGCGATGGTAATGTGCATTCACACAGGCCCATCTGCTGATAAAATTCGTATAAGTGCCTATACGCAAAGGTGTACACAGCAGCATTTTGCTGAGCAAACACCTGAGTCAATAGCGCGCGAGCAATACCTTTGCTCCGATGCTTTGGGGCAACTAATACTGAGGACAAGAGTAATACACCTTCAATATGTTGCACTCGACATGCGGCAATAATGTCAGGGTCTTTTACAACCCAATTCTGATCTTGCTTGATGGCTCGGCCACGCCCTCTATGTTGCTTATAAAACTTATTAATGAGCGGCGTTGAGATAACATTAAGCTGAACAATGTGCACATCAACCCGCAAGCATAATGCTTAGGTAATATTCAAAACGCTGTTTCAAAATATCTTGCTCTGATTGTGGGCGATTATTTATCGCTTCGTAAACAGCTTCGCGGGTATTTTTAGAGCGCTTAATTTGATATGCCCAAAACGAAGCTTCATAGTCTAACTGAATTTGATATTTTTCTTGTCGTGGTAATTTACACAAGTTAAAACTCATAGCTTATTCACATCATTGCTTCAAATTTACGGTGTTTAAGTGTATCACACCTTTAAATATTGCCATTAAGCTTTGTGCTCAGTGAGATTAAAAATCCAGCGATTGCTGATCATTTTGCTGACTACTTTGCTCATCTTGTTTGTTCTTATTCGCTATATAGCGCTTATAACGCTGCTGACATAACGCAATGACTTTGCGCTTTTGTGCATTGCTTAAGTTATTCCAAGCAAAACGCTCCTCGCGGTTGCGATAGCACCCCTTACAGTAACCTCGGTTGTTTACTTGGCAGATCCCCTTACATGGACTGGGGATCTCAAAAATTTCTATCTGTTCCATAGTGCCCACTTCACTCAACTACTCTCAGTATAACTTGGTTTAATGGACAAATAGCAAACAAAAAAACCACTCTAAAGCTGAGTGGTTTTTAATCTGCAAATAAATTAGCTACCGTTTAAGGAACTAACTTTCTTTTTAGGGGCTCAGCATACATAGCCAGCACTTGAGACTTCAGCTCTTGTGGCACCTTTTCTAACCACTGAATAAAGTCCTGCTGCTCTTGGGAGCTTGCCTTACTACACTCACCTGCAGCAATATAATTACTAGGATGTAAGTAGTACTGACTCAGAATTTGCTGATCTATACTGTGTGCTAACTGCTCTGGCGTGTCACAGCTATCAGTGATTGGCTGACCAAATGCAATGTGCACATGCCCTTTATCCGAGCGGATCCCCTCAACAATACTTTCAATATCTTCCCCTTGCGCTTTTACGTAAGCACCAAACTCTCGCTTATGAACGAGTTCTTTAGCTTTGGCGACAGCGCACGGTTCGTATTGGTAAGAAATGGAAACCGGTACAATTTTTAAAGTACGAACGTACTCGTCTAATGGCATTTTTAACTTACGGCCTTGCAACTGTAGCATTTTGAGTAAAGCTGGGTCAGTTTGATCAACACCATCTTTTGCTCGACCTTCTTTTTGCGCAATCCAAATTGAATGGCCTGATTGTAACGAGTCATAGATGTAGCTAGAAAGCTCGGTCAACGCCCTAAGCATTTCTTTAGGTGCCTTGGCAGAACGTTTTACGATAAAACTCTTGTTCAAACGCATCAGGTCGGTGATGTATGGAACCTGTAGTAAGTTATCACCAATTGCAATGCGGACGGTATTCATCTTGTGTTGATGCAAGCCCCAGTTCATTAACGCAGGGTCTAATACTATATCTCTATGATTAGAGACAAATAAATAGGCTCCCTCCTTATCGAGTTTATCTAAACCAGAGTAGGTCACCTTAGAGGTCGTATTGTTGATAAGTATCTCAAGATAATGAGCGACCTCATGCTGCACCTGCTCAACAGTTGTAAAGCTTCCCCATTTGCCACGTAACCTTGCGCGAACTAGAGGCCTTGCAAGCACTGACCAGCGACTCAACCAAGCAGGCAAATTGTACTTTGCTATCACATCGATAAAGTCATTGTCGGCAAGCAAACGCCGAAGAGCTGCGGGTACTTCGTCATCATTGTAAGGTCTTATTTGTGCGTACTTATCCACTAAACTACTCATTTATCTTAGGATTAAACATCAAAGCGCGGTATTTTATCGCGCTTATCATTGGGAAGCCAAGATTATCAAGTCTGACCACCTTTGCAAGTACCCACTTTGTTATTTCTTTGCCACTTTCTCCCAACCTGCTAATAAAGCTAAGCGAGCCATCAATGCCAATAGTACCCAAGCGCACAGTAATGTAAGCCATTGCGGTAGCACTTCATGCTGCATTTGATGCATAGGCTCTACGGAAAAAGCAAATTCTGCTACCAAAAAGTCTGTCAAAAAGCCAAACAAAATTGCCACGCCAATTACCGCCCCCAAATAGGCAAAGATTGCACGCCGCCCAAGCTCTTTACCGACTACACCGAGTGTCGCTATATTCGTTGCAGGCCCAGCTAGCATAAACACTAACACCGCCCCAGGAGAGACACCCGCCATTAAAAGTCCTGCCGCTATCGGCGTTGATGCCGTCGCGCAAATATACATAGGAATACTGATTAAAATGACCACCAGCATCGCTAGCACCCCACTGCCCCATTCGCTCAAAAAAGATGTAGGTACATACGTTTGTACAAGTGCAGCAAAGAACAATCCTATCATTAACCAAACCATGGTATCTGAAAGCAATTTATTACTACTGAACTTAATTGCTTGAGCAACTTTGTTAATCACTGTCGGCGTCGCTTGCTGTGGCTCAGTTGCACAACAACTTTGCTCGTCTTCTTGCTCAGAACTACAACAACTCGCATTGGTTTCCTTATTAGCAGGTTTGTCGTCACAGCAGCTGGGATTAGATGTTGCTACCTGCGTACTACAGCTACTTTGCTTAACTAAGTTAGCCTGTTTCGGTTTGCTATCGCAGCATGCCTTATTGGCAACGTCCTGCTGCTGGATAGCTTGTTCTGAGTTGCTATCTTTGCCAACAAGAACACCAGCAACAATAGCGCTGCTCACTGCTGCTATTGGCCTGATCACTGCCATAAACGGACCTAGCAATACATATGAAACAGAAATTGAGTCTACGCCTGTTTCTGGTGTAGAAACTAAAAACGCCGTTGTTGCACTTTTCGACCCTCCTGCTCTTCTTAGCCCAATCGCAGCGGGGATCACGCCACATGAGCAAAGTGGCATAGGAGCGCCAATCAACGCAGCCTTTATTGTCGTCCACAACCCTTCTTGTCCTAAATGCCTTTGTAAAAAGTCCTTTGCAATAAAAACGTTCAGTAAACCCGCTAGTAGTAAACCAAGCATGAGCCAAGGTGCCGATAGTAAAAACAGCTGCCAAAAATTAGTTACAAGTTCCATCAACATCCTCCAATGCGGTTAAAATTGAGCAAAAATCTGCACTTTCTGGTCCACCGCAGCAACGCTGCGCCAATTTAGATAGTGATTGTTCAAATCGTTGTAATTCCTCTATTCGGGCCCTCACCAGATGAAGCTTCTGTAAAGTAATCTCTTTGACTTCTTCACAACTGTGCTGATGCTTTTCAATCTGTATCTGCAGCAGCTCCTGAATATCTTTAAGACTGAAGCCAACCGCTTTAGCACGCAAAATAAACTGCATTTGACGCCGCTGTTGCTGCGTGTACATACGGTAACCCGCTTCACTTCTCCCACTAGGGGTTAACAGTTTATGCTGTTCATAGTATCGTAGCGTGTCTGTGGATACACCTAATGACTTAGCCAACTCGCCAATTTTCATCTTTGTCTCCTTTGTTATACGACAAAGTATAAACCTTAGAGTTAACACCAAGGTCAAGAAATTTTTTGGAAAACTATGAACATCGTACTACTTGATGCAAACACCCTTGCGAATACTTCACTATCAGCACTACATAACCTTGGACAATTAACTGAGTATGGCAATACCCTCCCTTCACAAATTGTAGAGCGTTGCCAACATGCAGACGTTGTTATTACCAACAAAGTTGTCTTAGATGCCAATGTACTAGGTCAACTGCCAAACTTAAAGTTAATATGCGTAGCTGCAACAGGAACAAACAACATTGACCTGAATGAAGCCAAAAAGCAAGGTATTACAGTAACTAACGTTGCAGGCTATTCGACCCCATCTGTAGTGCAACATACTTTTACGCTATTAGGAAACTTGTTAGGTAATGTGCATCACTATGTCAACGATTGTGCGCAGGGAATGTGGCAGCAAAGTGATATGTTCTGTCGCTTAGATCACAGCATTACAGAAATAGCAGGCAAACAATTTGTGATCGTCGGCTACGGCACGTTAGGGCAAGCTGTTGCAAATGTTGCTCGCGCCTTCGGTGCTAACGTAATTATTGCTGAACATAGGCACAGCAAAACGATACGACAAGGGCGCACACCATTTGAAGACGCGCTTAAGCAAGCCGATATAGTATCAATTCACTGTCCTTTAAATGAAAAAACAACTGATCTCTTCGAGAAGTCAGCTCTATCACTACTAAAACCATCTGCTGTGCTTATCAATACTGCTCGTGGCGGTATAGTGAATGAACATGCGCTAGTTAACGCTCTGGAAAATGCCCACATAGCAGGGGCTGCGGTTGATGTTTTATCATTTGAACCTGCACAAAATGATAACCCTTTACTCACTTATAAAGGGGATAATCTACTACTGACTCCACACATTGCATGGGCAAGCAAAGAATCCATAACAAGATTAGTAGAGAATATTGCACAAAATATCGAAAGTTTTTATAAAGGACGAACGAGTAACATTGTCGTTTAATGCGATAGCCTAAATAACTAAAAAGTAGTTAGATTTACTAGTTATGTCATTTTTGTTACCAATGAAATAACTAGCAACAAAGTGTAACGCTATGATACAAAAAACTTTTTTATCTTTGGCAACAATTTTGCTTTAATACGTTCAAATACTGTTAAGGATCATATAAAAATGAAAAAACTACTTTTAGTCGCTGTGCTCGCTACTCCGTTACTTTCAGGCTGTATTGTGGCTGTGTCGGACGGTGAAGTGGAACATGGTTGGGTTAACAATAGCGGCAATTGGGAAAGAACATTTCAAGATAACCGTAAGAAAATAGCTCAACTCAGCTTAGGGACAAATTATCAAAGCGTCTTAGACTCTTTCGATACACCGGAGTTTACGGAATTAGTAAAAAAAGGCGAGAATGTTTACCAAGTTTTATACTTTGCGACTAATAGCAAACACTCTGATGGAAAAATTACTAAAGATGAGTGCACACCATTAGTTTTTAAAGACGCAAAGTTGATCGGTTTTGGCGAAAGTGCCATGGCTGAGATTTTATAACAACTAGGTTAAGCTAACCGAATAGGTGACAAGTTCGTCTTCTCACCTATTCACCATCACCATACGCTCTTGATTAGCGTGCGCCGCACACAAAGCGCCATCGGCATCTTTAAAACAATGAGCGATACCTAAAGAATAATCTTTCGACACAATCGTTGTGCCAATACTAATACTCACATGCGCACATATCGGAGACGCTTTATGGGGAAGTAGTAATTGCTCTACCGCATCATGCATACTGTCACAAAGCAACTCCACTTGCTGTGAATTAAGTCCTTTTGCGACAACACAAAACCTCACTCCATCATATCGAGCAACAAAACCTTGCTGTTGATGAATAACCAATTCAAGTGCATGCGCCACTTTAACTAAACACTCATCCCCTCCGGCATAACCATGTAGATCGTTATAAGCTTTAAAATAATCTATATCTACTAGCATCAATACTAAACTTTGCTGAGTGCTTTGGCAGAGCTGCCATTGCTGTGCTAGATGCGTGTCTAGTAGGCGCCGGTTTGGCAACTCTGTAAGCCCATCTATTGAAGCCAGTTTTTCTAACAAATCGCTTTTTTGCTTCAGCGCTAAATGAATTTTAACACGTGCTTTTACAATTAAGGGGCTAAATGGCTTAGTAATGTAATCAACAGCACCCATTTGTAGTCCTTTAACTTCATCGCTATAGCTATTACTTGAAGAAATGATGATTACTGGGATCATATAAGTGGTTGGGGACTCTTTTAACTTTTGCAAAAACAAAGTACCACCACGCTCACGCAGCGTAATATCAGTGATGATTAAATCAACATTGTTTGTAGCAATAACTTGCAATGCAGCATCTGAATTGTCACACAAGGTAACTTGGCAATCTTCACTAAGCGTGTTTTCTAGCACCACTCGGTTTAGGGGATCGCTATCAACAACAAGAACATGTGCACCGCTTACCATCTAATCACCTTTGTACTGCCTCAATATATACTCACGAACTTGAGTTAAACGCATGATTAAGTGTGCAACTAAGTGACTCTTTTGTAGCTGATTCGTCTCTTTTAAGTGTTGCTCTAGTTGCATAGCAGCGTCTGAAAGTGCAATAAAGCCCACTCCCCCCGCTGCACCTTTAATATTGTGCGCCATCATTTGTAGCTTGTCTGTATCACTTTGCATACTCACCTTTTGTAAATATTCTGTACACATCTTTGAAAACTTATCAAGCATTTTGTTCAATAGTTCAGCATCTCCCATCATTTGTTGTAACGCTAACTCACCATCAAAAAAAGTCGCTTCGCTTGCTATATACTGCTGTAATGCTTGGTGTAGCATGGTCTGTGAGACTGGCATAGTTAGATAACCGTCCATACCTACTGCTTTAGCACGTTTTCGTTCAGTTACTTGGGCATTCGCGGTTAATGCCACTATCGGACTGGTAAATTTTGGTAGTGATTGCCTAAGTGCCTGAGTGGCTTGAAACCCATCCGTACCTGGCATATGAATATCCATTAATATAATATCGGGTTGTAAAACAGCGACAATGTCAACTAGGTTAGCCGCCGAGCTCAATACGACTACATTAACCTTCATTGTTCGCAACATATTCGCCGTGATATCTTGATTTACCTCATTGTCGTCAACCACAAGACACAAACAACCAGACACTTCTTGCCGGGTTTTAGGCAGTTCAGGGGCATGCTGCTCATGTAACAAAAAACAAAAGGCACTTTGTAAAAACATGGCCTCAGGCATTGTTTTTACAATTGTTGAACTTGCTACTGGTAAAGAGCAAACAGGTTGCTTACTGGGCACTTTGTAAAAACATGGCCTCAGGCATTGTTTTTACAATTGTTGAACTTGCTACTGGTAAAGAGCAAACAGGTTGCTTACTGATCACATACTTTTGAAGTTAAAAGCGAACGATTCCGCCACCTGTTTGATTTAACACTATCGGAATCTTGTATTGAAGAGCTTGAACACTTGAATGCAACCATGCTTTCTGCGCGGAAAAAAGAAAGGTGATCCTTATAAAGTGGGTGACAAATTTAACTTGACCAATCACATGTTTCGACATACTTGTAGTGGCACAATAAATTAGGACATCACGACGATATTGGATACCAATACAAGCACATAAACGAAGCTATATCCGCTGTATATGGAGATAGAGGGCTATTGACCGCTGATGAGTTAGTGGATTTAGTAGAAGGATTTGAAGCGCTACTTATTCACCACGTAGCAGTCGATTTAGCCAGATCAAAAATTGCGTGGAGGTGCGGGTGAGAGATTCAACAAAGCGGCAAAACAGTTGGTAGTTGGTAGTTGGTAATTGGAATATCCGATAGCAGTTCTGGTAATCCTACACACATAAAGCAAGTTCACTTCAAAGACGTTGAGCAGTTCAAAGCCTTTTTGATTAAAAATATCGACATGATACGTGGCTTACCACACGGGTATTGCACTGCCGGTGATGCTTGCAAAATTAAAGGAGCAGCAGTGCCTGCTGGTTGCGTATCATGCGGCTCCTTTGTTGTAGCAAAAAGGCATAAGTCTCATTGGGTTGCTATGAAAAAGAATGCACAATCAAAGCTTGAAAAATATAACTCTCTATCGACCGAGCAGCAAAAAGAGTGAGAGCTAATCAAGATTTCCTGGCTTAAAGATCTGAATGCTGCGAATGATGTGCTAAACGATCTTGCGGAAAAGACAAGGGAGGGTTCTTATGACTGAGTTATCAGCTATAGAGCGAGGCAAAAAAGCGCTCAGGGAGATGCAGGCTGAAGGTGTACGAATCACCAAGAACGCTGTGGTAACAAGAGCTAGGTTTGATCACACTAATTTCAATAAAAAAGATTATGAAAACACGAATAGCAACTCTGCCAGCTAGAAATTCAGCTTGCCGCCCACTTATAGAGCTACTTATAACATTACAAGAATGAATATTTAGAGCGACAAAGTATTCTGGCTCGTGCGATATTCGACAGTATCTAGCTAGAATAAATGAAACATCTTCTTTATCGTAAGTTTTTGTAATATTAAAAAAGCTTTCTAATTGAGCTTTTTCCAATTTTCCTCCTTGAAGTTAGAACACGGATAACCAATGCCATAGAGAAAACGGACAGTATGCCTAATATGAAGGACTTCAATTGAGCATACACAAGTGCAGATAAGGCTATAACCAGGGTATCTAAAACAAAAAGAACCGTATGGTTCTTAATACGACTATGGTTGGAAATGACTAAAGCCAAAAGACCCCAGCCTCCTGAAGAGCCATTTCCTTTTAACATCAAAGCAATACCAGTCCCAAGAAATGCTCCTCCAGTGATAGCATCAAACGGTAGAAAATGGCTCTTAATTGATGTAGATAAGTAAAAGTCCAAAATTTCACTAAGAATGCTTGTTAGAGCAACAGAATACATAGTTCGAATAAATATGGTGGTACCAAGCTTTTTATATCCTAAGATAATTAAAGGGGCATTAATAAGAAAGACAGAAGCCCCAATTGGAATACTTAACGTTTTGTTAAATATAATTGCTAATCCAATTGGACCTCCGATTGATATATCACTCGCTGAAAAGAAAGCAACGGCGCTAGTAGCAATAAAAAAAGCTCCTAATGAAATGAGCCCAAAATCCTTAATAGCTCCAACGCTCATTGCTTTCATCTAACTAATTTCTCCATACTAATTTAAACGTTTTAAAATAACTTGAAGAAATAAGCTACATTTTTTCCATAACTTCAATGCCAAGTATGTTAAGCCCTAATGCCAGGGTTTCGGCAACTAGGTGGGATAATAATAAACGGCTGGAATTATTAAGAATCGGGCAGGCTTCATAAAAGCTCATATATTGACTTGCCAGCTCATATAAATAATTACAAAGAATATGCGGCATAGCTTCCTGGATCATTTGATCCAGGACTTCTTCGAATTGCAGCACTTTTAAAGCAAGTGATTTTTCTTTTTCTTCGACAAGCAGCAGTTCGTTAACCTGAGTCGGGTCCTGAACACCACTTTTTCTCAGGATACTGCGGATACGCGTATAAGCATATTGAAGATAAGGGGCCGTCGAACCTTCAAAACTCAGCATGCTGTCCCAGTTAAAAATATAATCGCTAGTTCTATTTTTAGACAGTTCAAAATACCTCACCGCCCCGATGCCAACCTTATGGGAAATTTCAGCAAGCTCTTCTTCAGATAAGTCAATGGCCCGCTCCTGCACTTTAACCTTTGCCCGGTTGACAGCTTCGTCCAGCAAATCAATTAATTTAACCGTTCCGCCGGTACGAGTTTTAAAGGGTTTTCCATCTTCCCCCATAATCGTCCCGAAAGTACAGGCCTCCAGGGAGGTTGAATCTTTAAGGAATCCGGCTTTACGGGCCGTTAATTCTACCTGGCTGAAGTGCAACTTTTGACGGGCATCGACAAAGACTAAGATACAATCAACGTTCAGCTCATTGGAGCGGTAATCACATGCCGCTAAATCTGTGGTTGCATAAAGGTAACCGCCATTAGATTTTTGCACAATAAAGATGGAAGGATCGCCGTTTTTGTTGGCCAACTCGTCCAGGGTGACAATTTGCGCCCCCTGATTTTCGGTCGCGATGCCCTTTTCTTTTAAAGTATTCACCACACCTTCAAGCCGATCATTGTACGCACTTTCTGCCTTGATATGCTCAGGCTTTAAAGTCACATTCAGTTTTTCATAAACAGCCTGTGCGGCTTGTGTTGAGGTATCAATAAACATTTTCCATAATTTTTTACAATGCTCATCGCCACTTTGCAGAGCCACCACATAATCGCGGGCTTTACTCGCGAAATCAGCATCATCATCAAAACGCTGTTTTGCCTCCCGATAAAAGTTCTCCAGATCACTTAACGGCATTGCAGTAACGTCTTGAGACTGTTTGAAGACATCATCGAGATAGGCAATCAGCATACCGAATTGCGTTCCCCAATCGCCAACATGGTTTTGCCGGATAACCTCGACACCACGAAATTCCAGGCAACGCGCGATAGAATCACCGATAACGCTCGAGCGGATATGGCCAACGTGCATTTCTTTGGCTAAATTAGGTGACGAATAATCAACAACCACCTTCTTCGGACGCTCCAGCTGGGTGACACCTAGCTTATTGTCCCTGCTCGCAGTTAACAAATGCTGCGCAATATATTCAGAGTTAAGGTGAATATTTATGAATCCCGGGCCTGCCAATTCGATCTTTTCAGCAATACCGTCCAGCTTCAATTCATCCACTAATTTCTGTGCTAACTCTCTAGGATTGACTTTAAGTTTTTTTGCCGCGCTCATGGAGCCATTGATCTGATAGTCGCCAAATTGAGGTTTTGTGCTTTTCGTCACCCCCGGACTACTGTCTTGCGGAGCCCCTATTGCTGCCATAGCCTCTATAGTACGTTCTCTTAAAATCTGAAGTATGTTCATCTATTTCCCACTAAATAATATTAACTTTGCTGCACTAAAATATTAGCCATAGCATAAACAATATAAAAACCAGTTATAATACCATAAGTTGGTTTATTTTATCTAACGTCGCCATAAATAGCGTGGCCGATAATGAAAATCATCGAAAATCATCTTGGATGGACAGCCACGGTGTTTATGTCCCGGTTATTCTCCTTCCCATTCCGGACATCTTTTCTCTAAAAACGCATTTACCCCTTCTACCAGGTCAGCACTTTCAAGCCGGCGTTGTTCGGCATGATAATGTTGTTCAAAGGCCTCTTCAACCGACAAAGAGGCGCTTTGGTAGGCGACATTTTTAATTGCTCTAACCGACATAGGAGAACACAGCAGTATTTTTTCAAGCCAGCTTTCAACGGTCTCCGCTAACTGCTCGGCCGGCACCACTTCGTTGACCAGACCAAAGTCAAAGGCTTCATTGGCGGACATTTCCCTACCGGTAAGCAGGTAACCCATAGCTTTTTTTAACGGCAGCTGTCTTGTCAACCTGAAGATCCCCCCCGCTCCCTGGATTAAACCCAGCTTAGCTTCGGGTAAGGCAAATACAGAGTTATCCGATGCAATGATTAAATCGCACGCCAGGGCCAATTCAAACCCTCCCCCCATGGCATAACCGTCGACCATGGCTATGATGGGCTTTTGAATATCAAAACGCTCCGTTAACCGGGGCCAGCCCGGCCTGCCTCCGCTGCCGAAACTGGAAAAAGGTTCGCCGGCTTTATAGCGCTCGCGTAATTCTTTTATATCCTGACCAACAGAAAAAGCCTTACCTCCGGCACCCGAGATCACCCCAACCCAGATATTTTCATCGGCATTGAAGTCATTCCAGATTTCCAGGAGCCTGGCATGCATATCAAGATCCATAGCATTTAATACACCGGGCCTATTTAAAGTGATATAGGCCACTTTTCCTTTTTTTTCATATAAAACAGACAATTGCTGTTCAGATGATAATTCGACACTAGACATTTAATAACTCTTTAATCAATATAAGTTTGGCAATAGAGCAAGGTAACATGAGAATCGGGACAGGATTTCATCAAGAATGTTGCCATGCAAAGTACTGATAGCCATCTTGCCCTCTTTGCTGGTATATGCGGGATTTAAATGATGGCGCACCGGCAGGCGAAATAAAAAATGCCTGCCGGGCTCCAACCAGAGTGACGGCTACTTCATAAGCATATACCCCTCTGAAGCCGGCAAGCTTAACTGACAGTATTAAGCCACGGACTGCTCCGCTTCTACCTCAGGGAAACCATGGTTCTTTAACACTAGGTAATCCCCCAACACCAGATAATCTAAACCGGTAGAGAAGAAGCAACGAATCGCATCAGTTGGGCTATGAACAACAGGCTCGCCTTTAACATTAAAGCTGGTATTCAAAATAGCGGCACAGCCGGTTCTTTCACGAAAAGCTTCGATGATATTATAATATTCTTCACATGCCTTTTTAGAAACCGTTTGCGGTCTGGCTGTGCCATTGATATGCGTTACCGCCTGTAACTTATCTTTATACTCGTCATTAACCTCAGATATCATCTGCATATACGGGCTGTTAGCATCTAAGTTAAAATATTCTTTCCCATACTCTTCCAGCACCGAAGGCGCAAAAGGCCTGAACTCTTCGCGGAATTTGATCTTGGAGTTAACGATATCCCGGTGTTTTTCTGGGCGCGGATCGGCGATAATACTCCGGCTCCCCAGGGCTCTCGGACCAATTTCAGATACACCCTGAAATAAACCTATGATATACCCCTTGTCCAGCAAAGCAGCTACTGTTTTGGGTTTATCCGTCATCTTTTTATAGGCTAAACCACAGGTCTGAAGTTCTTTTTCAATTTCTTCATCAGTATATGAAGCCCCTTGATAGGCATGCTCAAACGGGAGTCTGGTCGTTTCCTTATAAAAGGTGTGCCATCCCCAATAGGCAGCCCCTAAAGAGATACCGCCGTCACCGGCTGCTGGCTGAATAAAGATATTTTCTATGCCAGACTCTTTATAGATATGGTAGTTAGCCACACCGTTTAATGCGACACCTCCGGCCAGGCAGAGGTTCTTTTCACCGGTTTCGGCAACTAAGTCGGCAATAATTTCAACACAAACTTCATTTAACCTTGCCTGCATACTCGCAGCGATATCTTTATGTTTTTGTGTCAGGGGTTCATGCTCTTTTCTTGGCTCACCCCAAAGTTTCACCACTTCATCTGAATAGTATGAGCCGGTGTAACCACAGTCTTTATTGAAAAGAAAATGCCGGAAATATTTTTGTTCAACATCATAAATATTCTTTTCATCTGCTTTGAAAATTTTCCTGAATTCATCAAGATAAACTGGGCTGCCATAGGAGGCAAGTCCCATCACCTTATATTCATCTCCAAAGCCAAAACCCAGGTAGTCGGTAAAAGCAGAATACATTAAACCAAGTGAGATCGGCATTTTCTGGGATTTTAATGGTGTCAGGTTATTTTTATTGCCCACCATAACTGTGCCGGTACAAAACTCCCCCCGGCCATCCCAGGTAACCACGAGCGACTTATCAAAGCCAGAGGCAAAATAGCTACTATAGGCATGCGCTTGATGGTGTTCTATCTTGACCACTTTCCCTTTATGAAACCTTGACTTGAGAGCTTCCAAATAGCGTTTGAATTCAACCTTTTGTGCATAGATATAGCGCACCCGCCTAGAAAGCAAACCTAGATTCAACGACTCCTTATTAAGCAACAGGTTCATAAACTCTTTATTCTGCTCATTCTCCCAGCCGACAACCACAAGATCGATATCCTGGTCTTGTAAATTGGCTTTTTTAAGGCAATGTTCGATAGATTTATATGGAAAGCCGCCATCCTCTTTTACTCGGGAGATCCGCTCCTCTTCGATTGACGTGACCAAACGGCCATCTGAAATAATTGATGCTCCTGATGCATGACTGCTACCAAAACCTATTCCTAAAATATTATATCTCACATCTAATTCCGTTATTTAATTTCAGCGGCTGCTGTAAACTGGCTGACTTTATTCTTTACATCTTCCGCATATTTTCTTTTTGCCTGCTCTTTGGAAAAGTGATGCATATAATCTTTGACGGCCGCTAGAGGCTCTCTCGCAATAGTCAGCATCTTTTTATTCGCAACAACAGCAGGTGCGCTCATTAACTCGATGGCAGCGTCAATGGCCTTATCCATGTCTTCTTTTTCAACCACCTCATCAAAAATCAACTTGCCTTCATCCGAGCTTGCCCAGACTTTTTGACCATGCAATATCACTTGCTTGGCAAGCCTGTCGGTGGCAATCGTCGCCAAACGTAAATTAGCCACGCCAGGGATGATGCCTTCTTTAGCGGCAGGTAAGTTGGCATAACAGCCCTTTTCCCCAATAACATAGTCGCTCACCAGCAGCAACTGCATACCTCCGCCGATAGCAAAGGTATCCACGGCGGAAATCCAGGGTTTATCAACAGCGTGTAATTTTGAGGAAAGCTGGCCTTTATCCACCCTGACACCGTGGATGAGCTTGTTGACACAACCTAATTCACGGCCTATCAGGAAATCTAAGAAGGTGATTTTTTTATAGTGTAAGTATTTTAAATTGATGCCGGCACTGAAAACCCGCTTGCCTTGATACTTAGGATGATTAACCGTACCTCCTCTGAGGACACCAACCTTGATATGATCAGCTAAATAAACAATATCGATCACCGTTTCAAAATCAGCAACTAATTGATCATCTTCAGCATTCAGCGTGTCCTGATTCAGGAAAGTAATGATCCCGGCATCCCCTTGCTTTTCCAGCATAAGTGAAGGCAATACCAGCTTACCTGCGGTAATAAACTCTTGCAGCAATGCATAAGAGGATTCCTTAGGAGCTAACATTGCCAATACCAAGTGCATGCCCGCATCTTCAGAGCCCAAAACTTCAGATAAAAACAGCGAAGAGATCAAATCCTTCACTTCTTCCTGCTCACCGCCGGCAATTTGTGGGATCAATCTGGGAAACTGTTCATAAAAGGCATTTGCCAGCTGACCGACTCTTAACTTAAGGCTGAATTCATTCGTCAATGTTTTATATATTGAGACTGCATGCAGGCTGAAAAACTCTTCCATTAAGGTGTAGAAGGTATCATCAAGTGATGCTTTTTGATGGCCGCCGCCAAGCAAATTTTGAATAGAAGCTTCAATAATGCAAATATCACTCCCTAATACTTTAGAAAAGCTAGGGACCATGCCGTTATTTTCAATCATGATTTTTATATTTCTCTTGTTATACAACTCGATTAAAAACAAAGCGTCAAAGACAAAACAGATATCTTACCTTTGACACAGTCATATTGATAATCCTTAGCTCGCCATCGCAAACTGGCGCAGAACCTTATCGCATGCTGCCAATGACAAACCTATGGTGTCATCAAAGCTGGTGTGATATGCCTCCAGCATTAACCGGCGGCGTACTCTGATATCGTTGAATACCACGTCATGCATTTGAGCGACAAAACGCTCAAGGGCGGCATCAGTCTCATCGGCGATTTCATCAATCAAACCGGCCTGGTTAGCTTGAGCTGCATCCATACCTTTGCCCAATAAGATCAGACTACGTGATTTGCTGTGTCCGATTTGATTCACTAGGCGGTGGATCAACACACCAGGGAAAATATAAGCTTCCTGCATTACACTGAAAGTAGTGGCGTTTGTGGCGATTCGGTAATCGGATACTACTAAGATGGCCAAAGCAGCAGCTAAAACATCCGATTCAGCTGTGGTTACCACAAGCGCATCCAGGTTTTCAATTCGGCGGATCACCTTTTCCCATTTGTGTACCAGATAGACATCTTTTTCGCTTTCCGCATTAAGGCTTTGTATCGGCGCCATCGCTCTGATATTTAAATGAAGCACCTTTGCGCTCTTATCATTCTCAACCTGTTTACAGATGTTGTTCAGGCTGTTTACCAGCTCTAAGGTGATAGTTGCAGATGCGTCTACTTCATGTTTAATTATTGTCATTTCCATTTTTCCTTTTATTTTATTATGTCCACTGAACTAAAGCTGTTTCTATTGCCGCCCCGGGTCCCATCGTCATCAATACACCAAAATCTCCGGGTTTAGGGGTTCCTTCGTTTATCAAACGCTCCAAAGAGAACAAAAACGAGCCACTGGATAAATTTCCAAAATCTTTTAAGACACTACGGGTATGTTTTAAATCTTTTTTGGTGAGACCCAGGTTAATACATATCGAATCGATAACCTTTTTACCGCCGGAGTGAACCACCCAGTGTTCGATATCACTTACTTTCAGATCATGCGGGGTAAGTAAATCGCTGATGACTTGCTCTACCTGAGAGCCAACAACGTAGGGCACATCTTTAGACAGGTAAAAACTGTTTTTTCCGTAATTGTCGTCCCATGCAAACTTCATGGCATCGATGGCACTGTATTCGGTCAGGCTCAGGTTAGAGAGAATTTGAATAGCATTAGCATGGCTTTGCCCTTCGGGCTCACTCATCACAGCGGCTGCACTGGCGCCATCGCCAAACAAGCTGTTAACAACGCATGATTCAATGGTACCGTCAGAAACATAGGCGGCTGAACATATTTCAGTGCAGACGACAACGGCTAACTTTCCGGGATTGGAATTGGCCCAGTTCTTGACCGCATCCAGGCCATTAAGGCCAGCCGAGCAGCCCATGCCGACGATATCTATCCTGTTGCAATGCAGCTTGAGGTTGAGCTCTTTGCAAAAACGAGCACTTAAGCTCGGCACCAGGAAGCCGGTCGAAGTCACACAACAGATACAATCAATATCCTGGGTCGTCTTATTGATTTTCTCCAAACATTTTTCGATGGCCCGGCTTCCCAACTTAAGGGCTTCGTGCTCATGCCTGTCGATCAACATCGCCTGGGATTCAGAGTTTGGGTCATTACTATAACCAACCGGAACCGTTAAATGACGCTTTTCAATACCGCTGTTGATGAAAATCCCTCTTAGTCTTTCATCTTTTAAAGCTAAATGATCAGCCACGTCCTTCTGGATGTAGAATTCCTCAGGAACATCATGAGCGCACGAGAGTATGGCCCCTTTGGAAAATTCATTTTTATTACTACAAATCATAAATACAACTTTTTATAAAAATTTTATTAATTCTATTACTTGAAAAAACACGGCCATTCCTGCGGAAAACACATGCTCGTTCAAGGTATAGTTCCCTAATTACAAATATTTTTTAAGAAACTTGCATAACCTGCGCGTTCCCTCGGCAATCTGTTCAGGACTATAATAGCTATATGCCAGCCTAATACCGTTCTTTTCGCCGCTGGCAGCAAGAGAAGGGTATTTGACCGGCATGCAGGCAACCTCATATTCCTTCACGCACTCTTCCAACTTTTCCAGGTCGAACTCAAAGGGCAAATGGATCATTAAAAAGAATCCCCCTTCGGGTATCTCCCAATGCGCCTGAGAGCCCGACAATTCCTCCGCCAGCACAGCCAGCATGGCATCTCGCCTTAACCGATATTCTTGTTTGATATCTGATAACCACGGCTGTAATGAATGGTCATGTTCGATCAAGAAGCCGCCCACCAGTTCCTGCGTTAATGCACTGGTATTGAGTGTGGTATGGCTTTTTAGGTGGATAAGCTCGCCATCCTTCCCCGCCTTGTCATCATCTAATACCAGATAACCAATTCTGAGGCCCGGGCATAAGGTTTTTGAAAATGACCCGACGTAGTACACCAGGCCTTGCGAATCCAGTGATTTAATCGATGCCGGAGCCGTCTGGGAGAATGAAAAACTAGCGTAAGTGCTGTCTTCAATAATCTTCAAGCCAGTCCTGGCACAGACCTCAAGCAAATCCAATCGGGCTGATTCGGATAGGCAATAGCTCATAGGGTTGTTAAAGCTAGGGTTGATATAAATCAGCTTAGGATTAAAACCGCTGTCATTCAGGTCCTGCACATAACTTTCCAGCTTGGAAAAATCAAATCCACCGTCAGCATCCTGCAGAGTATCTAGCGGTACAGAGACCCCTCTTTTACCTAAGATATCCACCAAATTGGAAAAGCTGAAATAACCCGGCTCTATGATAAGCACACAATCGTTTTCTGAGGTAAGTTCATGCAAAAGCACCAGATTGAATCCTTCCTGGCAACCATTTGTTACCAGTATGGAGTCAGCCGATGCCTCAATATTTTCATCATTGGCCAACAACTGGCTTAATTGGTGCTGAATCAATCCTTCACTTGGACCATAGCTTAATAAATACTCAATGACCTGTTCATGATCAAATGAATACTGCTCCATTAACCTTGCTCTAAACAGCTCCCGGTACCGGTTCAGTTCGAGTCGGTTATATACATCAGGATTAGGACGACCCAGCGCAAGTGAAATCGCGTCCGGATAGTTACTCGATAATCCATTAATAACTGATAAAATACTCAATTGTAATGTCCTCAATCTGCCGTCCGCTTTCAGCTAAGCAACAGAAATAATTGATACAGCATTTACATGACCGTCTTATGAATTACCATACTCAGGCGTCATGATAATTAACCCGGATGAATAGCTTAAACCGGCTTTAGTCACACCTTTCACCGCTTTAAGGTCATTCAGAGCGCCCATGGCAAACGGGTAGTGATCTTCAGGCCAGTCTTCTTGCGGGTGCATATCATCAACAATATACAAACCACCCGGTTTGAGTAGTTTTAGCGTTTCTTCAAGGTAGTGGTATTTACCCGGTTCAGCATCAGCAAAAATCAGGTCAAAAGATTGTTCCGGTTGATTTTTCAGATAATCAATTGCATCACCGACGATAAAATCGATACGCTTATCATCTTCAAGCGCCTCTCTGGCCACTTTCAAGTAAGTATCTTCACGGTCAATCGTGGTTAAGGTCGAGTTAGGACATAAGCCCTCAGCCAGCCAGGCCGTAGCGGCACCTGTGCCAGTTCCCAGTTCCAAGATTCTGCCGTTAGGTTTCGAAGAGACTAACAACCTCATTAAAGCACCCGAAGCATGATCGGAGGCCATATCAAACCCCAGCTCTTCAGTTCTTTGTTTAATATATTTATGCGCATTCAAGCTAGGTTTGTTGAAGCATTCTAGGTTAAAGTCGTATTGTTCTTTTTTCATAAAATTCACCTTACATTTAAGATTGACATGTTTAGTTATTGTTTTGGATGTCAAATATCAAATCGTCCCTTTGATATTTGAGTAGTGTTGAAAAGTCAGACAGCAGTTGGTTACTATCACTGTTGACTAGGTAAACAAAGCCGGGAAGACCTATGGTATCGACGGTTATGGTTACCTCTATCCCGGTTTCCGGTAAACCCGAGAAATTTGAAAAAGATGTCAGTTCCTCAATCATAGGAATACCGGGGATCCCTGTTAACTGGCCATCTTTTTTAAAGAGCAAGGAAACTTCCGCTAAGTGGGCATTTAACTGATAAGCAGATGTCACCGTTTTATTGATAAAAGTTTCCGGGTCCAGGTACATATCGACACACATGCTGACCTGGGTGTAGCCCAACGCCTTGATAAAAGACTCCTCATCGATAGAAGCCCCCATAAGCCGTGCATTTGATTCTATTAACACTGGGCCGCTTTTTGTTAAGATAACTTCATTATGGGCTGGCCCGTATTGCAGCTCGATCGCCGCCAGTGCATCACAGGTATACTCGCTAAGCAGTTGTCCGGTTGTTGAGCTGCTGTCACACAAGAGCATACCTTCAAAAAGATAAGCTTTACCGGGACAACGGCTTCTGACCTGTTCCCAGATATCGGTGACATAGACCTTTCCGTTCCAGCTGAGGGTATTAACAAAATACTGGGTGCCTTCAATAAATTCCTGAACCAACAGCTCATGATTGATGTAGCCCAGCAGATTTTTTTTCCCCAACAAAGCAACAACCGCTCGCTTGACATCATCCAGTGAATCACAAATGGTCACGCCGTCACTCGCTCCGCTATTCAGGGGCTTGACCACTAAAGGAAAGCTATTATGTTCCTGAGCCCAGTTAATCAGCTCATCAACAGAAGTTGACTTAAATTGCTTGATTGCTCTGATATTTTGACTTGCCAGGGCTTGATGCGTACAAAACTTATTGCGTCTTAATTCGGTTGTGGATGCATGGTTGGTTTCGGCGAGCCCCAGCATGCTGGCCAGTTTTTCCGCCAGTTCAACACCACTATCGGATCCAGCAATAACATGGCTGACATTCAGCCTGGCCAGTTCGGCAACCACTTCTTCTTCATTACCTTGGCAGTCAATAGTCTCAATAAAACCAGCTACTCGGGTTTTTCGGCTGGAATCATTAACAATATGAACACACTTGACGCCACGGTTTATGAACTCCTGCGCCAACTCATTTCCTGTCGACAAGGCATCGACTATCGCAATTATATTATTCAAAATTTTTCCTTTTGATATTTCTTTGGCTGGCCTAATTGGTTTGATAATTTTCTTCATCCTGGATGAAGTCCATAATATGGTCGAATGAACTGTGGAAGAGCCTCTTCGAGATATCTTCAGCAATGATCTGACTGACTTTAGCCACACATTGGATACCCACAGTGGAGAGCACAACATCAGACATACTATAAAGCCGTGAAATCACCTCCTCACTGTCGCCATGCTTAGATCTGAACTGGTACGATTCACTGAGGATTGGCTGTACGCCTAGCGACAACACATTTTCATCAAAAATGACGTCTTTCCAGGTCAGAATATCCTGATGGAAATGCTTCAGTTCAGGTCGAAGCTCCAGGTTATACTGAGGTCCGGTAGCGATGATCAGCTCGTCAAACAAATGGGCTTTTTCATTCGAGATAAGTTCGATTTCTTCACGTGAATTGAGTCGCAGATCAGAAATTTTTTCGCCTTCGAGGATATTAATTTTTTCAATGTGCTTGATATTGGCAAAATACTCAGGCCTTGGCGCTGAGCGTCCATCCTTGAAAAAAAGTGCCAGCAGCTTAGCCCTGTCCTGCGGCTGCAGGTATTGATTGTAGTCCAATACCGGCTGAAGTATGTCTGCTGGCGCCTGACCGCTTTCCTCATCAAAGATCAGGGCATCGTTTCTCCCTCTGGCTAGGATTGTAGAGACCCCCTCTCCTTTAGGAAAAATTCTCCGGCTAAACATAGTTAATTGACTGCAACTATGCTCTATCGATGCCGATGCGTTATCGAATGCGGCAGCACCGGAACCGATAACCGCGACTCTGCGCCCCTCAAATTTTCGAAAATCGATATCGTCCCAAGCACAATGGATACGGTGTTCCGGCAGCAAACCAACATATTCTTCAGGCATATGCCAGGCGCCTGAGGCCGTCATTCCTGTCGCCAAACAGACAAACTTTGAAAAATAGACTTGCTGGCCATCACCTTGCCTGGGGATTATTTTGAAACAATCGGCATCTGTCTGTGATTCAAGCTCAGCCACCTCATACTCATTGATCACATCGATCTCCAGCACTTTCCTGAACCAGGCTAAGTACTCTTTCCAATTCTCGGTCGGGATATAATCAAAGCTATCGTACGCTGCTTCGCTGTATTGGGCGCAATACCAGGTTCTAAAGCTTAATAAGGGATTGCCTGACTCCATTGCTGGGATATTTTTCGGCGTCCGCAAGGCCGGCATCCTGGCAAATGTACTCCAAGGGCCAGGCTTATCTAGCGGCTGTTTATCTAAAACAAGGATCCGTCCGATCCCCCTCATTTTTAAATTATGCGCCAGAGCAAGACCACACTGCCCCGCCCCGATAATGACAACATCATAAACTTTCTGTCCGGCATCAAAACGGCTGGGTTTACACCAGCTCTGCTTAGTAAAGTATCTTTTCTGATCCAGATCCTGTTTGATCCATTTTTCTAATTCATTGATAGATAAAACCATATTTTTTAAATACCACTTAAACTCTATAAAATATTAATAAACTGAACATTACACTTTTATCGGAAACCAAGTCCGTTTCTCTGGACCCTTAAATAACCAAACAAGAGGGTAATCGTTAATAAGAAAAACACCGAGGCAATAGCTATCCACAGCGCCTCAAAATGAGTTCCCCCCGCATCAACAAGTTGATCAGCAACGAAATAAATAAAGAACATCCCCATTACGAAGTAACTAAAGATAGAGCTGGCCATAATCATGATGCTCTGCTTAAGACACCTGAGAATGGCGATAAGAAAGTACTGAAGAAGATCAAAAACCGAACAGATCATCAAAATGGGTATCACCATTTCAATTTTGCCTCTGACACTGTCGGTTAATGCATAGGCACTTTGCACGTAATCAATAAAGTTGCACAAAATGGTGAATTGTACACACATACAGATCAACAACAGCCCAGCCGCAGTTTTAGCGATTTGAAACACTTCCCTGCGCCCCGCCTCAGCCAGCTTACGGCTGATGATGATGCTCATAGCAATACATATACTCGAGGGAATGATAAACATAATCGAAAATAGCGAACGGGTGACTTCATAAGCCGCGATATTTTCGGTAGAGGTTCCCGAAATATAGTGCATGGACAAGGTGAACAGGATAACTTCAAACAACATAGCTATGCCCAATGGAATCCCTTTGCTCAGCACCACTTTAATATTGGTGAACTTAGGGGAAACATCCTCATCCTGATGATAAAGCTTACGGTTACTGCTGATTTTGCCTTGTGCCTTGTAGGCGAGCACCAGCAGGATCACCACATTGGCCAACATGGTTGAAAAAGCAATCTCCCTGATATCCAGCCCCTGATCCTGATGGGCCAGGTACAAATAAGCCACTTTGGCCAGACAGCCGAATATCACGGAGATTAAATGAGCATTAAGTATGGCCAGCCCGGACAGAAATCCGCGCAGTGAGAACCCCAAGGTAATAAAGGGTAAACTCAACATCAGAATATCCAGATACTCTGTCGCCAGAGACTCGACACTTTCCGATGCTGACCAAAAATCTAACAGCAAAGGTTTATAAGCAAAATAACAGGCAATAAACAGCAGAGGTAAAAGCAATGAGATCAGTAACGCGCTATAAGCAATATCATTGACTTCCCATAACTTTTTATTGCCATCGGCAAAACCTATCAGCTGGGGGATTATGCTAAACACCCCGGCAAAAAAGAAAATAACGGGCACAAAAATGCCATATGCCAAAGAAATAGCCGCCAAAGTTTCACTGCTGATATTTGCCGCCGAAATGGAATCGGCCTGCACCATCAATATCTGCACCCCTTGAGAGATAATCAAAGGGAATGCAAATATTAATAGATTCCTGGCGATATTGAGATTCATAGCAAAACTCCCGCATCCATGGTTTGCCCGGCAAATTCTTTCAAATAAGACACGAGCGAGTTCAGTTGCTGCTCATCAAAAATGGTCGCGTCATGCTCAATAAAGAATGAAAACCCTGCAACCTCCTCTTTCACCACAAAGGTCAAACGGTCCCTTGGTGCAAAAATGCTTAATCCAGGTATTCGGTATGGCGCTAGGGTCTTTCTGTCTTCTCCCAAATCTTCATAGATAAAGTTGACCGATAGCGGCAAAACATCAAACTCAGACAAGGGCAAATCCTGGTTTTCCAGGGCCTGCATTAATGACCCAGCAAACCTGTCCAGAAATTCCGCAGGCATATCCGATGCCGTCATCTCGGACTTGACCGGAATAAAACCGGTCAGGCTGCCAAAGGTGGTTTCTGATCCCATCAGGCCGCGTCTTGCTGCTATAGTCCCCAACAGAAACTTATCGCTGTCAAAATACTTATGTAGCGCATAACAGCAGGAGGCGAACAAATAAGTGTAATAACTGATATTCAACCCCGAAACGACTGGCTTGATATAACGCTTATCAAACTCCCCGATGGCAAAGGACTGCGCCTGGATCATGCTGAAATGCGGTAAACCCGGCAAGGCCAACGAGCTGGCATCTTTAAGATAGCGGGTCCAAAATGCACGTTTATTATCGGCATCATCAGAGGCAAGCCAGTTTTCATGGTCCCTTAAGTAAGACAAATAGGACGTGGGCACTTCACTCTCGGCAACCTCCTCATGGTTGGCGGCCTGGGCTAGCGCGGCGTCTATTTGTTTCTCCAGTAAACCAATGCTATATCCGTCAGATAAAATATGATCAAAAACAAGAACTAAAAGCCGCTTGCCGTTGTACTCTACAATAGTTGCAGACCCGGGCCGACTTCCTCCTATAAGGTCAAATTTCTCGGTCGTTTTCTGCTCAAGGTAACCTTGTAATTCAGCCTGCGCAGCACATTGATAAACTTCGACATCAGCAAATGAATCGTACAACTGAGTCAGGATAAGGTCACCGTCATCATTTTGCTTAAAGCTCAGATTCAGAGCTTCTACCCGACTGAGTTGTTCGCCTATCACTTGGCACAAGAGCTGAGTGGGCAATTGCACGGTAATTTCCTTGATCACTGGGATATTCAAAGCCTTAGTCAGGTTTTTATATTTAACCTGCAACTCTCTAGGCATCCTATATTCCACCACCTTATCCGCACTATCACCCTGCGGCTTAACCGTGAGTTTCGGCCGCCTCTGAATTAACTCTGCCAGTTCGGCAATCGTGGTATGGGCAAAAAGATCCCCCAGGCTGATATCCACAGCAAAAGTATCCTGCAGCATACGCCGCATGCTCACTAGCTGGAGAGAATTCCCTCCCGCCGCATAAAAACTGTCCTCAGCGCCAAAATGATCCGAAGACAATAGCCTTGTCCATAGCTGGTGTAGCTGCTCCTCAATAGCATTCCCTGCCCTAAACGCAGCTTTTTGCTGCCCTTGGTATAAGGCAAGCAGTGCTTTTCGGTCTATTTTCCCGTTCAGGGATAACGGGATCTGCTCCAAAGTGATAAACATCGTCGGCACCATATAACCGGGCAAGCAAGCAGATAGCGCCTGCTTCAGCTCGGCGCCGGCTAGGGTTTTCCCCTGAACCGCCACCAGGTATGCCACCAGCAAGGTCGTGCCGTTATGCTCAACATCAATCACCACCGCCTGCTCGACCTCCGCCGACACCTGCTTAATCACAGTGGAGATCTCTTCCGGCTCGACCCTGAATCCCCGGATTTTGATTAAATTATCCACCCGGGAAAGAA
>NZ_JABBPG010000011.1 GCF_013140855.1 Pseudoalteromonas caenipelagi
GAAGTATTACAGAGTAACTTACTTTAGCAGCTCTAAACCTATTTATTTGGATGGTATAGAATCTGTATGTAAAAGAAAGGAACCTTTTTGGGAAGCTCATAGAACTTGGCTGGCAGAGTAACTAAATGGACAGGCACTCAAGTTTGAAACCTTGAGTGCTTTGCCCAAGCTTTAGATTCTTCAAAATCATTTCAACAAAAATTAAAAAGGACTGTCACTCGAATTTGAAAGTTTGAGTGACTTTTCTATGCTTTGAGTTCTTCAAAATCATTTCAATTCTCAGTTCAAGGAGTGAACGATGGGATTAGCAAGGAAGTGTCAAATCAGTTTGTCAGATACCCGTTATTATCATTGTGTTTTACGCTAAATTAAAAGGAATCAATGGGGTCAGAGTCATTGATTAAGATAATTAATGATTTAAGGGAATCAATGACTTAAATCATAGTGTTTTACGCTGTGTGTGGGGCTATTTGCTGAGGATAAGCTGACGGGTTACTCGTACGAGAATACGCCCCTTACAGGCATGTAAATTCTTAAAAATAGCCACTGTATTAACTCCTAACTAAATGGACTCAGTGTTTGTGGCTACTTTTGAGGTTGCTTAATGATCTATGCCCAAAATAGCTTCTAACTCTTGGAGTGATTGCACTGTGTATGTTGGCTCAATTCCCTCAGGGCAAGTTTTACCCGGATGCTGTAACCAACAGCTATCAATACCAAAGTTATTAGCACCTAAAATATCACTGCTAGGGGTATCGCCCACCATTAACACTTTGCTTTTATCAGGGTTGCCAAGCAAAGACAATGTATGAGCAAAAATATATGGATCGGGTTTGGCAGTGCCCACTAATTCAGAAATAACAACACAATCAAAACAATCGCTTAAACCAGTGTGGGCAAGTCTTTTTTCTTGTAAGGCGGCAAATCCATTAGTGATAATGCCCAAATGCGCTTTACCTTTTAGGTGAGCTAACAAACTGCGTGCCCCCGGTAACGGTTCGCAAATACTTGCCATCGACTCTAAAAAACCGGCGTTTAACTCATGCGCGGGAACCGTGAGTCGCTCGGCCCATTTTGAAAAACGTGTCACTTGTAACGTTTGCGCGTCGATGCGTCCTGCTTGATAGTCAAGCCACAGTGGGGCGTTTACTTTTTGGTATTCATCGTGATCTTGCTGCGTAAAATCAACGCCATATTGAGCAAATAATTTTTTCAGCCCTAAAAAGGCATTAAAGCTAAACAGGGTTTCATCTGCATCAAACAGGATATGGCTGTACTTCATCATTGGCCTTTAGTTGCTGTATAAATGTGGGTGTAAAAACGGTGCCATGGCTAATGTGAGCGCTTGGGTGTAAGTGCTTTCTCGCGTTGCGACGTGATTGGTAAGCAATCCGATAGCGCCACCTTTTTGCTTGATATTGTTGGTATTAAACACGTTATCCATCACAGGGCCTAACTCTTCACCTGCAACAAGGGCATCATAAATAGACTGTGGCAAGGGTAAATTGCTACTGCGGTTGACACTAGTGTGTTGGCTATTGGCAATCACCACATAAGCAAATGTTGCTGGGCCATAGCTAAATTGGTACGCCCCCCCTTCCATTGCACAGTAAAAATCGGCTTGGTGGTGGGCTTGCAGATACGCTACACGATTTTGCGCACCAATACGGGTTTGGTCTTCACCTAGCGGCTGTTCGGGAACGCCACTTGGTGCATGTAACCCTTGGCAGTCAATTTGACTATCTGGGAAGTAGCGCTCAATCACGCTTTTGGCTGCGTTAATCTTGACAGGGTTTTGTGAACCCACGAGTACCTTTATGACTTTTGATGATGCCATTGTTCGCCTCCAACTACGGCAAAAAGAGGAACGTTAGTTTAATGTGCAGTGTCTGTGCTCGCAAGTTAAATAACTTCAGCAGTTGGTGGCCATTTATTGCTGTTTTTTTTATTGCCAAGTCTTTAGTTAGCGTTTTAACGCGCAGTCTAAATCGGTAAGTCTACTGGCGCCATGTTTTCAAGTGCGCGCTTTTTTACGAGCAGATCTTTAATAAGAGGAGTAAGTACTAACTCCATTGCTAATCCCATTTTACCGCCCGGTACCACGAGCGTGTTCATGCGAGACATGAAACTGCCGTCAATCATTTGTAAATAGTACGGAAAATCCACATCATCAATCCCACGGAAGCGGATCACTACAAAACTTTCATCAAGCGAAGGAATGTCTTTGGCGCTAAAAGGATTTGAAGTATCAACAGTGGGTACGCGTTGGAAGTTAATGTGGGTACGAGAAAATTGCGGCGTAATGTGATTAATATAATCATCCATGCTACGCACGATAGAGGTCATAACGGCTTCTCTAGAATGACCTCGTTCATTGGTGTCGCGAATAAGCTTTTGGATCCACTCAAGGTTGATAATCGGCACCATACCAATCAATAAATCGACATGTTTTGCAACATCATGCTCTTGCGTGACAACACCGCCATGCAAGCCCTCATAAAACAACACATCAGTGTTGGGTTCTAAATCTTGGTATGGTGTAAATGTCCCCGGCAGTTGATTGTAGGGAACGGCATCATCAAAGGTGTGTAAATAGCGCCTGATCTTACCATCACCATGTTCACCATAGCGGCTAAACAGCTCTTCTAACGCGGCAAAATCATTGGCTTCTTGGCCAAAGTAACTAATATGTTTGCCTTCTTGCAGCGCATCTCTTTTTAGTTTATCCATTTCAGGGCGTGTATAGCGATGAAAGCTATCGCCTTCAATAAAAGCGGCATTGGCACTTAAACTACGAAAGATATGCTTGATAGCGTTAGTGGTGGTGGTGGTGCCAGCCCCTGAGCTACCAGTAATAGCAATGATTGGGTGCTTTTGGGACATAGTTGGCCTCGATAAACTCAAAATTTTAACAAAATAGTTAAAATCGATTGTTACTCGAAGCGACGCGAATAGCAAGTTTTGTGGTTTAATACACAACTGAGTATGATCAAATAAAAACAATAAGGACCATCATGAAAGCACTTATCCCACTGGCTACATGTTTATTTGCTGTAGCAACTTATACAGCGCAAGCCGCGATGCCTAAAAGTCAAATTCTACTTGCCAGTGAAGTGGCTGACTCGATTAAAGTCGTGTCATTAACATCATCGGATAGTTATCACAACCAACCTTTGGTTACAGAGAAAGGGGTGTATTTCACCCAAGAAGTGCTTGATGGTGAGCAAGCGCAAACAGATTTGTTTTTCTACGATTTTGCGAGTAAACAGAGCCGAAACTTAACCAATACGCCAGTTTCTGAATTTTCACCTACTTTGTATCCCCATGGCGAGGGTCTGTCGAGCGTAGTGGTAGAGCCTGATGGCAAACAAAAACTATGGTTTTATCCATTTGATACAAAGCAAAGCGCGACTCGGATATTTGAACACATTGAACCTGTGGGTTATCACGCATGGGGCGCTAAAGATGATCTGGTGATGTTTATATTAGGTGAGCCACACACATTGCAGTACACAGATACCGCAGGGCACTTACCATCTAAAGTAGCAAAAGATATTGGGCGCACTTTAGCGTTTAATGATAAAAAGCAGATTTATTCATTTACCTACAATAAAAATGGTCAGCATTGGTTTGCGAGTTTTTCCGCTAAAACACAACAAGTAAAGGATCATTTTGTTATGCCAGCTGGTGTGCAAGATTACACTTGGTTAGACGACACGCAGGTTGCTTATGCGATTGGTAATCGTATTTATACTCGCAACTTTGAAAGTCCAAAGGCGGTGTCGCAGTGGCACAACTTAAGTCAGTATTGTGATACCCATATTTCTAGGTTGAGCTATCACAACGGACGTTTAGCGTTTGTGTGTGATAAATCATAACTGCCAGTGCAAATTGACGTAAAACTACAGTAAAATAGCGGGATATTTTAGCTAAAGGACGCGAAATGAGTATATTGGTCACGGGCGGTGCTGGATACATTGGCTCACACACGGTACTTGAACTACTGCAACGAGGTGAAGACGTTGTTGTTGTTGATAATTTAAGTAATGCCTCTAGGGAGTCTTTGGCACGCGTCACACAAATCACGGGTAAAGAAGTTGCTTTTCACCAAGGTGATGTTTTAGATAAAGCGTTTCTTGATGGTGTATTTTCTCGTTACGATATAAGTGAAGTTGTCCATTTTGCAGGCCTAAAAGCGGTTGGCGAGTCAGTACGAAAGCCAATAGAGTATTACCAAGTAAATGTTCAAGGCACGTTGACCCTACTCGATGCAATGCGCGATGCGGGGGTATTTAAACTGGTGTTTAGCTCTTCTGCAACTGTGTACGGAGATCCTCAAAGTTTACCAATTAGAGAAGACTTTCCTGTTGGAGGCACTACTAATCCATATGGTACGTCAAAACTGATGGTTGAGATGGTTTTACAAGATGTCGCCAAGTCTGACGCACGTTGGGCTTTTGCAATTTTACGCTATTTTAATCCTGTAGGTGCACATGAGTCAGGGCTTATAGGCGAAGACCCTAACGGTATTCCAAACAATTTACTGCCTTATATCGCGCAAGTTGCTGTGGGCAAGTTAGAGCAGTTAGGGGTATTTGGTAATGACTACGGCACTGTAGATGGTACAGGTGTGCGTGACTACATTCATGTTGTTGATCTGGCGGTAGGTCATCTTAAAGCGTTAGATAAACTCAATGACCATGTAGGTACACATATCTATAACCTAGGCACAGGTAATGGCTATTCGGTACTACAAATGGTTGATGCATTTGAAAAGGCTTCAAGCAAAGCCGTGCCATATAAAATCTTACCTCGCCGCGATGGGGATATTGCAGCTTGCTATGCTGCACCTGAAAAAGCCCAGCAAGAGTTAGGTTGGCGCGCCCAGCGTGGTATTGATGCTATGATGCAAGATACTTGGCGCTGGCAAAGTAACAATCCAAATGGTTACAAAGACTAAGGACTGTTATGGCAGATAAGCACTGGTTGCTTATCTGCACGCCACGCTAGGCCATAGCCAGTTCGCTTTTAGTTCCAAGCCAACGTGTGATTAACGGCTCTACCACTTCCGGGTGAGCTTGCATTAGTTTAAATGCCAGCGGCCTCACTTGATTTAACAGTGCTTTATCTCGGTTTAAGTCTGCGATTTTAAACTCAGCCAGCCCTGTTTGTTTAGTGCCTAACACTTCACCGGGGCCACGAATTTCCAAATCTTTCTCCGCAATGACAAAACCATCATTACTATCACGTAAAACACCCAAACGCTTTTGCGCCGTGATTGATAATGGTGCGTGATACAACAACAAGCAATGTGAAGCGATAGTACCACGGCCAACACGTCCTCGCAGTTGGTGGAGCTGTGCAAGGCCCAAGCGTTCAGGGTTTTCGATGATGATTAAACTGGCATTGGGCACATCTACACCGACTTCGATCACGGTTGTTGCTACGAGCACATCAATGTCGCCATTTTTGAAAGCCATCATAATATCTTGTTTTTCTTGTGCTTTCATTCTACCGTGTACTAATCCAACTGTTAGCTCTGGCAGTTGTTCACGCAGTAATGTTGCGGCATCTTCTGCGGCTTGGCATTGCAATACTTCTGATTCATCTATCAAAGTGCATACCCAATAAACTTGGCGTTTATCATCCAAACAGGCGGTTCTTACTCTATCAATCACTTGGCCTCGGCGCGTATCAGGCACTGCAACCGTTGTTATTGGCGTTCGACCGGGCGGTAGCTCATCAATTACCGATGTTTCTAAATCAGCATATGCGGTCATGGCGAGTGTTCTGGGGATTGGAGTGGCAGTCATAACTAATTGATGTGGATAGCAGTTGTTAAATTGGCCTTTCTCGCGCAATGCAAGGCGTTGGTGCACACCAAAGCGATGTTGCTCATCAATAATGATAAGAGCAAGATTATAAAACTCGACTTGCTGCTGGAACAACGCGTGAGTGCCAACCACCATCTGCGCCTTACCATTGGCGATAGTTTCCAAAATACGTGTTCTTTCTTTCCCTTTTGTTTTCCCGCCAAGCCAAGCCACTTCAATGCCTAAGTGTTTGAACCAATTGGTGAAGTTTATACCATGTTGCTCGGATAATATTTCTGTAGGGGCCATTAGGGCCACTTGGAACCCTTTGGCGATGGCGCTTAAAGCAGCTAAAGCCGCAACGAGCGTTTTCCCCGATCCCACATCCCCTTGTACCAGTCGCATCATCGGGAAAGGTTGTTGCAAATCTTGTTTAATTTCAGCGACCACTCGACTCTGCGCGTTGGTAGGCGCAAAGGGCAGATTAGCTAAAAACTCTGGCTCTAAGGTATTGTAGGGTGGTAATGGCACAGCCTTTACCGATTGAGCGCGATTGCGAAGCTGTAATAAGCTTAAATTTTGTGCCAGCAATTCTTCAAAAGCTAAGCGCTGCTGTGCTGGGTGTTGGCCTAGTTCAAGTAATGATAAATCCACATCTTGTGGTGGCTTATGCAGCGTTAATATCGCTTCTTTGAGGCTTAATCCTGCTGGGCGATATGGCAGTGGTAAGTACTCATCTAATTGATATTTTTCCAACAGAGCAACTGCTTTGTCTGCGATAGCACGAATGCTGAGCTGTTTTAAGCCTTCTGTTGTTGGGTAGACAGCAGTCAGCGTGGCCAAACTTGGATCAGGGGCAGTGCTGTGGCAGTCTCTAATGCTGTATTCTGGATGCGCCATTTCAAGACCGGCTTGGCCGCGACGCACCTCACCAAAACAGCGAATGATTTTGCCACTCTCCATGGCATTTTTTTGAGTGGCATTAAAGTTAAAAAACCGCAGCGTAAGCCTACCTGTGCCATCATTGACGTGACAAATAAGCATGCGCCTTTTTCCGAAGGTAATTTGGCTATGCTCAATTTGAGCTTCGATGCTAACGTGACTATGTGGCGTTAATTGGGCAATCGCATAAGTACGGGCTCTATCTTCATAACGCAGCGGTAAGTGAAATAGCATATCTTGGATGGTAAAAATACCCAGCTTAGCCAAACGTTCTGCTACCTTAGGTCCAACGCCTTTAAGCTCGGTGATAGGGTAGTTAGAGAGGTTTGGCGTCGTCATGCTATTCCTTGTTATTTCACTTTTTTATATTTCAGAGTATTCCAAAAGGCTTCGTCGGCCACGATTTCACCCTCTTCATCTAAGGCTGGATAGGGTAACCCCTTTTCTACACAACGATTAGCAATGATAGGGTGGCAACCCTCAAACAATAAAGTATGTTTGGTATCTGCGTCTAGCATATCGTTGCGCTCGTACAGTCCAGCTGCATCTCTTTGACGTTGTGCCTCATACAAAATCAGTGCAGCAGCCACTGATACATTCAGTGATTGCACCATACCTTGCATGGGGATCACGATATGCTTATCGGCATGAGCTAAGGCTCTATCTGAAATTCCTAAACGCTCTTGACCCACAATAATGGCTGTCGGTTTGGTATAGTCAATGTCGCGAAAATCAACTGCTTCATCGCTTAAGTTGGTTGCAAGTAGTTGAATGCCTGGATTTTGAGCACGAATGGCAGCAACTGCTGCGTCAATGTCATCATGCATATGCGTTTCAACCCAATTTTTACTCCCACCGGAGGTGTTGTTGGTTAAACGTCTTTGCTCTTGTGGCCAGACAGCATGTACATGATGACAACCTACTGCATCTGCGGTACGCACGATGGCTGATAAATTATGGTGCTTATGCACTTCGTCTAAACAGACGGTCAGGTCGGTTTGGCGTCTATCTAACACCTGTTTGACACGATGAAAACGCGTTTCTTTCATCCATTACTGCTCATTTAATCAAAATTGCGCCGATTATACCCGCTAATCGTTAGGGGATCACCTCACGGGCAATGGGGTTTTGCAATGAGATCAAGGTTTCGGTGGATTGAATTGCTTCAATGGTTTGAATTTTATTGATTAATACATCTTGTAGATGGTCGATTGTGCGCGCCATTACTTTAATAAAGATACTGTAGTTACCTGTTGTGTAATATGCTTCGACCACTTCTTCAAAACCTTGTAGCTGCTCAATGGTGCTCGGATAGTCTCGCGCATGTTTTAAGTTTACACCTATAAAACAACACACATCATAGCCGAGCCGTTTGGCACTAATCGTCACTTTTGTGCCTTGAATGATCCCCGCCTGTTTCATTTTTTCGACACGAACATGAATTGTGCCTGCACTGACAGCAAATCTTTTTGCTAATTCTGCATAAGGTGTACGGGCATTGTCCATTAATGCGTGCAGAATCGATTTATCGAGATTATCGATTTGATAATTTTCCATGCAAATTTACCGCTTTAATTTTTGATTTAATAAAATATAACGTGATTTTTTTACGATATGTAGGGCTTTTTGTTATTTTTGTTGATGTTTATTGTAATTTATCCGTTTTTTGTTGACGATAGCTTTAAGCCACGAAGCGCTGGCAATTAAATTTAAGAATTTACTGGGAGTGAGGTCCTAATTATGCAAAGCACATATCGTCAAACACAGCAGCAAATAAGCCGAGTTAAGCAAGTATTTTCACAACAATTAGAAACTGAATTGGGTTTAATAGAAGTCCAAGCCCCAATATTGGCTAAAGTGGGAGATGGCATTCAAGATAATCTAAGTGGCACCGAAAAAGCGGTAGCAGTGAAGGTGAAGGCGTTACCTGATGCGCAATTTGAAGTGGTTCACTCCTTAGCTAAGTGGAAACGAAAAACATTGGGTGACTACGGCTTTTGTGTGGGGGAAGGTCTGTATACGCACATGAAAGCCCTTCGCCCTGATGAAGAAAAACTATCACCCGTTCACTCAGTGTATGTTGATCAGTGGGACTGGGAAAAAATAATCTGCGCAGAATCAGAGCGCTCTTTAGCCACACTAAAACAAACTGTAGAGGCGCTTTATCGTGGTATTAGAGCCACTGAGCAAGTGGTTGCGCAAGAGTTTGGTTTAACGCCATTTTTGCCTAAGACAATCACCTTTGTTCATAGTGAACAATTGCGTCAAATGTATCCGGACTTTAGTGCTAAGCAGCGAGAGAAAGCGATTGCACAAGAGTATGGTGCGGTATTTTTAATAGGCATTGGTGGCGAGCTAGGTGATGGAGAAATCCATGATGTTCGCGCACCTGACTACGACGACTGGTCAACTGCTACTTGCGACAAATACCAAGGTTTAAACGGTGATATCTTAGTATGGAACCCTGTACTAGAAGATGCGTTTGAAATTTCTTCAATGGGTATTAGGGTGTGTCCTGAGTCCTTGCAAAGACAGCTTAAAATCACTGAAGATGAAGCGCGTTTAGCCCATGATTGGCATCAGCAATTACTTGCCGGTGAGATGCCACAAACCATTGGCGGCGGTATCGGCCAATCTCGTTTAGTAATGCTGTTATTGCAAAAAGCACATATCGCGCAAGTACAAGTGAGTGTGTGGAGTGATGAATTAAAAGAACAAGTTTTAGATGTATTAGGTTAATTGTGTTGTTTTATAATGAGTAGCGCAAAGCGGTATCACGTGTTCGTGGTGCCGCTTTTTTGTGCGTAGGAGGTGGGTATAACCACCTATTTTTAGATATCAGAAAGACACCTTAATCAGCTGGTTTTAAATTCTATCTCAATTTTGTTCTCTACAAGGCTTGCACTACAAGGTGGGTAGCTTCGGGTCGTTTTATATACGCGATCAAAAATATGAATTTCGACACCTGGATGAAGTGCTTGATTAGCAACCAGCTTGGTGTTTTCTAATAAGCCATTGAGATTTAGCTCTAGCTCTGACATTTTCTTTTCAAGAACTTCGGCTTCTTCACAATAGTGCATTTGTGTTGCACCAATTTTAGCCATGAGTTGTTTTTTCTTTTCGGCGTCTTTAACTTGATCGGCCTTTTCAATCGCGCTTTGTAAGGTATTTAGTTGTTCACTGGTTTTGGTTAACGCTTTTAGGCACTCATCGGTTTCTGAGGTGATTTCGATACCGCGATGCGCTAAGCGTACGGTCATTTTGGCACCTGATTCACTGCCAATTTCCCCAGCAATGACCATTTGCGCATCGAGTATTTCTCCACCAATAAGTTTACCCTTTGGTGCATCGTCTGCACCGACTTGAACGAGTGATGTTGCTTTAATGGCGCAATGGTTGCTTTGCTTGGCAATAAATACATTGTTTGCCTCTAAGTGACTATACTGGCCGTGTGCTACGTGAATGTCACCAGCCGCTACGAGTCGACAAGTCAGACCTTGATCGTTATTTTGATGGTCAACATGGCCAATTGCTGCTTGTTTTACGTCAATGTGGCCACCACTGATAAGTTCGCCAGACTCCACCGAGCCCATCACTGTAATATCGCCTTTTGCTTTTACTTTCATACCAGGGGCTACATTGTGGGTAACAATAACGCTACCGTTAAAATCTACATGGCCACTGCGCACATCGACATCGCCAATGGTAAATACATCATCCACACGCATCCCATTTTGGATATCTGATGGACAACCAGCAATGGTCGCTATAAGTTCTAAAGGGTTACTTGCAGAGATCTCTGCGCCATCACCAGCAGTTAACTCAAACGTGTCACCATCTTTGGCTGGTATGCTATCTCCTGTTACGGTGAAGCCCTCTTTTCCTGGTGTGGCAGGTTGTTTCGAGATTAACAAAGTACCCGGTGCAACGCTTGCGAGTTTACCAAAGTCGCGCATATCTACCGAGCCATCTTCTCGAAGCTTAGGTTGTTTTAAACGCTCTCTGAGTGTAGTTACATGAGGTATGAGTTTGGCTGCTTGCCCATCAACTGGTGGGCGTCCTTTGGCGATGATGCCCTTCGTATTTGCACCTGGTGGGAGCTCAAATTGTTTTTGCAATACTTGCTCTAAATAGGCTTGTTTGTAACCGCGGCTGACACCAGCTTTTATGATCACTTTTTTGGCCTGTTCAAGGCTAATTTTGGCGCCACCTTTGGCCGTTACTAGGTGGGCTGTTGCAATCATTTTATCGTCAGATACTTCAATGGATAGTTGGGCATCTACTTTTTTAGCAACAACTAGGTGTTTTTCTGGGTGGTCACTTTTAAAAAATGCCTCAATTGATTCATGGTCTACTTCGCAATCGGCATAAGGTGACTTTTCCAGCGCTTCAACAATGAAGGCTGCATTTGGTGGGTTAAGTTGAGCAACTTCTAATAAAATATTACCGTTGTGCGCCAGTTTGAACACGTTTATCACCCTTTACCTTTCAGGCCGACCAATTAAATCATGACAGAAAACAAAAGTATTAGTTACAGAGTGCTTAATAAAGAGTATAGAGTCAAGTGCTTAAGATCAAAGAACAGATATAAAAAAGCTGCGTGAGCGCAGCTTTTTCATACTAATGCATTAGTTGTATTAATTTGTTGATGGTAACTCCATGATGCCATCAATCTCAATTTGTGACCCCTTAGGCAATTCCTTAACGCCGATAGCAGCGCGTGCAGGGTAAGGGGTTTTAAAGTGTTGGCTCATAATTTCATTCACTGTCGCAAAGTTGCTTAAATCAGTTAAGAAAATATTGACCTTTACCATATCTTGCAGTTTACCACCTGCAGCTTCACATACAGCTGTTAGGTTTTTAAACACTTGCTGGGCTTGCTCTTTAAAGTCATCAGACACCATTTCCATGGTTTCAGGAACCAAAGGAATTTGTCCTGATAAGTAAACTGCAGTACCCACTTTAACTGCTTGGTTGTACGTACCGATTGCTGCAGGTGCTTGATCGGTAGAGATAATTGCTTTATTCATTGTTAATCCTATTTCTTACGATATACGCGTTGAACATCTGGCATCACGCGAATACGGCGCATAATGTTAGCGACGTGAATACGGTCTTTTACGGTTATGCCTAAATCTATCACGTATAAGTTACTTTCTTTTTCATCGGTAGCTATTTCAACGATATTAGCTTGCGTACTGGCTACCACATTAGTGAGTTTTGCTAATGCACCTTGATGGTTGATTATTTCTACTCTCAGTGCTGCAATGTATTCTTTTTCTGGGTTATCTTCCCATTTTACAACAAAGTATTTAGAGCGTTCGTTCTCCCAGCCTTTGATGTTTTTACATTCTTGACGGTGTACGTTTAAGCCTTTACCTTGGCTTACGTAAGCTGTAATCGCATCACCTGGTACGGGTCGGCAGCACTTAGAGTAATTTACTAACATACCTTCTGTACCTATAATGGCGGCTTTGGCTCGTTTTGCAACATTTTCTATGCCGTCATCAGTTTGCAGCAGGCGTTTTGCTATTAGCACACTCATAATATTACCGGTGCCAATTTCTACCAAAAGCTCCAGTAAAGTTGCAAGTTTATGCTCTTCAAGCACACGGTCGATATTCTCTTGTGGAATATCGTCAAGCTTGCTCTCTCCTAACGCTGAGTCTAACAGACGTCTTCCTAGCTGGATTGCTTCTTCTTGGTGTTGGCTTTTCAGATAATTACGTACACCTAAACGGGCTTTACCGGTCACGATAAAGTTTAACCAAGTTGCATTTGGGTGCGCCCCGGAGCTAGTGATAACCTCAACAGTCTGGCCTGTATCAAGCGCTTTACTCAAAGGGTAAGGTTTGCGATTAACGCGAGCGCCAACACATGTGTTACCTACATCTGTGTGTACTGCATAGGCAAAGTCAACGGCGGTTGCGCCCATTGGTAGCTCAACAATACGACCATCTGGCGTAAAGACGTAGATTTCTTCTGGGAAGAGCTCAGTTTTAACGTTTTCCACAAACTCAAACGATGAGCCCGCGCTTTGTTGCAACTCAAGCAAGCTTTGCATCCATTGACGTGCGCGTTGCTGGGCCGTATGACCGGCGTTGTCTCCGGCTTTCTTATACATCCAATGCGCTGCGACCCCTTTGTCGGCCATATGATCCATATCGTGGGTACGAATTTGGATTTCAACTGGAATACCATGTGGGCCAACTAAAGAGGTATGTAACGATTGATAGCCATTAGTTTTAGGCACCGCAATATAGTCTTTAAAGCGTGTTTCGATTGGCTTATATAAGTTATGTACTACACCCAATACGCGATAACAGGTATCTAGGTTATCAACATTTATTCTAAACGCATAGATGTCCATTACTTCATTGAACATGAGCTCTTTATTAAGCATTTTCTTATAAATACTGTACAAGTGCTTTTCACGTCCGCTAACAGATGCTTGGATCCCTGATTCTTGTAATCGCGATTCAATTTCAGTTTGAATATTACTGATCACTTCTTTGCGGTTACCACGCGCTTTGGCGACTTCTGACTTAAGTGCACGATGACGCATAGGATAAAGTGCTTGAAAGCCTAAATCCTCAAGTTCATTCTTAATATCATGGATACCCAAGCGGTTCGCAATAGGGGCAAAAATTTCTAGCGTTTCACGGGCAATGCGACGGCGCTTATCTGGTCTTAATGCACCGAGCGTTCGCATATTGTGAGTTCTATCAGCAAGTTTAATCAGGATAACGCGGATATCTTGCGTCATCGCCATGATCATTTTTCGGTAGTTCTCAGCCTGAAACTGTTTTTTGTCTTTAAAGCTCAGCTTATCCAGCTTACTGACGCCTTCAACAAGCTCAGCAACGGTATCACCAAATATTTCCGCTAAGTCTTGCTGGCTAAAATCAGTATCTTCAATGACATCATGCATCAATGCAGCCATCAGTGTTTCATGGTCTAAGCGCATACCGGCAAGTATTTGCGTCACCTCAACTGGATGGGTGATATAGGGCTCGCCACTTGAGCGAGTTTGCCCCTCGTGGGCTTCACGAGCAACTACATAGGCTTTTTGTACAAGCTCTATGTCGCCGGGTGATAAATACTCAGAGATTTTCTTTTTTAGGCCTTCAAAAAGATACATTCACGCTCCAGTGTTCCGGTGAAGTTATCGATATGTAACGAATATACGATGAAATGAAAGATAAACCAACGACTAGGCCAGACTTTATTTTTAGGTACGGCTTTTATTGGGCTATAAAACAACAATGCCAGCAAAAATGCTGGCATTGTCATAAAACTAAAACTGTTTTAGTTGTTGCCGCCGACAATAGCTGCAACCGCTGCAAGTTCTGCAGCTTCTTGGTTTTGCTGTTCTTCACGGTCAATTACGTCTAATGAAGAGTTGTTCACAAGACCTTTTTCAATTTCACGCAAAGCGATAACCGTTGGCTTATCGTTTTCAGGATCAACCATAGGATCTTTACCACCTACAGCGATTTGACGAGCGCGACGCGCTGCTACCAAGATTAAATCAAAACGGTTACCAATTGCATCTACTGCATCTTCTACAGTTACGCGAGCCATCGAAGCACTCCAAAGTTAATTCATTTCCAAAAGGCTAGTTTACTGCAAGGGAGCCGCTACGCCAAGTGGATGGTTAAAATTTATCACTAATTTAGCGTAAAAGATCGCTAATAAGTGCTGCATAACGTGTTTGCTGAGCTTTTAGCTCCATGCGAGCAGCCATAACGATATGCTCAAGCTGACCAAGAGTGGTGTCAAAATCATCATTGATTAATACATAGTCAAACTCATTGTAGTGAGAACTCTCTGATTTAGCCTGTGCCATGCGTGCTGCGATCACTTCTTGTGAATCCTGCCCACGACCATTTAATCTGTTTTCAAGCTCTTGCTGAGACGGCGGCAAGATAAAGATAGTTTTAACTTCGGGTACAAGCTTGCGAACTTGTTGGGCACCTTGCCAGTCGATATCCAAAAATACATCAATGCCACTATTTAGTTGTTCTTCGATTGCGGCTTTAGACGTGCCGTAATAGTTGTCAAACACCTTTGCCCACTCGAAGAAATCGCCTTGTTCAATAAGGGCTTCGAATTGTTCAACCGAAACAAAATGATAATGCTCAGCGTTATTTTCTCCCGGACGCGGAGCACGCGTGGTGTGAGATACAGACACCTTTATATCTTGATGCTTTTCTAGCAGAGCTTTGATTAAACTTGATTTTCCTGCACCTGATGGCGCTGACAAAATAAAGAGATTACCACGCGTTGTCGTTGTCATAGGATATTGCTCTTAAATGAAGTGGCAAAGCGAAGCTTTACCGTAGCCAATATTTAAACTAAACGCGCATTTTAAACGTTACGTGCCATATAAGCTAGTGCCTAACGAAAAGTGGCGGATAGAACATTAAGAAGACCCAAGTGTTAGTTGGGCCTTTTAGGTTACTCAGCTTTGTAGGCTTCGCCTTGCGTTATCCAGCTCGCAGCTGGTACGCCTTTTAGATAATGGTCAAAATATTCCATCATACGAATAGAAAAATCTAACTGGTTTGGGAACTGCTTTAAATGATGCGGTTCACCTTCATATTGCAGGAATATTGCATCTTTATCGTAGCGGCGCAGTGCAAGATAGTACTGAATACCTTCTTGCCATGGTACGGCACCATCTTCATCACCAAACATGATTAATATTGGAGTGTTCACTTTATCAGCAAAGAAGACTGGCGAATTCTCGATATATAATTCTGGTGCTTCTACTAAGGTTTTACCAATTCGACTTTGCCCCGTTTCATATTGGAATTGACGTGCAAGTCCTGATTTTAAACGAATGCCACTGTATGCTGAGGTCATGTTAGAAACAGGCGCACCAGATACAACCGCTTTAAACATGTCTGTTTGGGTAACCATAAATGCACTTTGGTAGCCTGCCCAAGAGTGGCCTTGCAAACCAATTTTATCAGGGTGGGCCACGCCAATATCAATAAGCTTTTGCGCTGCATTGATCATCGTTTGTGTTGACGAACGCCCAGGATGGCCGATTTCAAAGCGGATATCTGGTAAAAAGATTGCGTAACCATTAGAAGTAAACATAGGGAAGTTAGGTCTATGATTTAGCTCCATTTTTGGGAAGTCATACATGCGTTGACTCATGTAGCGATAGAAGTAGATCACCACAGGGACTTTATCACCTTTTTTATAGCCAGCAGGCTTAATCAATACGCCTTGTAAGTCTTCGCCATCATAGCCTTTGTATTTCACCAACTCAGGTTTTTGCCCCCATGCAAAGTTACTCACCTGAGGATTTAGGTCGGTAATTTTTTGCGGCTTGTCAAAGTTAAGATTACTGTGCCAGAAGTCAGGAAACTGATGATAGGTTTGTTTGGTAAAAACGACTTGGTCAGCGTTTTTAGCCTTTTTAACAACATCAAAGCGTGCCTTATCGGCAAGAACCGTAGTTAAAGCGCCATTAGTGAGCGATAAAGTAGCGACATGGGTTTGTTTATTATCAAGGTTGTGCGCTGCAAGTATTAAGGTCTCGTTTTTATTAAAACCTACTTTTTTGTCATCTAGCTGCACTACACGGTATTGCGTGTTTGTTTCTCGGCCTTGTGTGAGTCGTTTGGCTTGACGTGTATTAACATCGAATGCCCAAATATCATATTTGGAATATACATACACGATGCCGCCATCAAGTTGCCAACCAGCGAACCCATAACCTGGTTGTGGTTGTGGGTAATCGTGTCTATCATCAGCAAAAATAGCGTCTCGCACCGACGCTGTTAAAGGCGCTACTTTTTGTTCATGTAAGTCTTTAAGCCATACTTGAGCATCTTCAAAATACACCGCATGCGTACCTGTGGGTGATAAGCTTGGCTGAAATGGTGACTCTTTTACAATAAAATGTTTGGCACCCGTTGCAACTTGTACTGCATAGTAATCTTCATAAAACCCCTTATACATAGTTTGTTTTAAATAGGGGATATCGTTACTTGCCAATAAAAATTGCGCTTCGGTGTTGAGCGTTAAATTAGGCACTTGCTCGTCGGTTAGTTGGGCAACGCGTTGGCCATTTATGTGGTAAACCGCTTGATAATGACGCTTTTTGTTCGTCTTCTCCCAGGTGTTTATCTCGCGAGGTTTTATTTCTGGGTCTTTGTTGTGCCAAATTTTTAAGCCTTTTTGTGCTCGAATCGTGTCAAAGTCTGTTAATGAGGCTTGGTCGTGATACTTTAGTTCTTTAGGTTTACTCTCAAGTTCAGGACGATTTTCAAAATACAAACGCGAGCCATCTTGTGACCATTCGAGAGTCGCTGATTTACCATTAAACCAGTCTTCGTCACTGGCTATAGTACGTGTTTCATTATTATCCGCATCCCAAAGCATCAGCTGATAGTGACGACGCAGTGGGTCATTATTCACATAGTTGCCTTGATAAAATGCGACAAGCTGCCCTTTTGGATGCCAAGCAACTTGGCTCAACGTGATCCCCGGTTCATCAAATAACACATTCTGCTTTGAGTTACTCAGTTCAATGAAGCTAATGCGGTTTTTACTGCCATCTTCAGAGCGTTGATTAAATAGCACGCCCTTATTTGTTGGGCTGAGACCATAATTGCCGATGTGCTCAATGCGAAGCGTATTTTCATTGCTTAAGTTTACAATGACCAAAGTGTGAAGTTGGTCTTTTTTATCAGCCTTGATACTCGGTTGTGCATTGTCTTTAGCGTCCGATTTTTTTTCGGCGTCGGAAACTTTTTCTCGATAAACTAGCCAGTTGCCATCGTCAGAGAGTTGATAATCAACTATGTTTGCAAACATTTGTTGTTGTTTTGTTTGGGTGTTTACCAATACGAGGTTTTTTGGCAGCTTTTTCTTTTCTTTTTTTGATGCTGTCTCTTGGTCTAGCAAAGATGGGGTTTGTGTAAATGCAACCCAAGTGGCTGATTTATTTATATGTGGCTTTGAACCACGAGGCACGCTTGCAATCAGTTGATTGATTTTTAAATCATATACTTGGCCTTCGTTATCGCCTCTGTATGGCTGGGCAGAAAACGACAGATAGTGACCATCGTCAGACAATACGGTGTTGTGGGCATAGCGAAAGTCAAAAACATCTTCAAATTGTAATGACTTTTCGGTTGCAGAGACGGTGCTGGCGAACATAATGCTGGCGCTGAGCAAAGAATGTATAAACTTCATTTGTTTGGACTTGTAGTTAACCATACTTTGTTTTAACACAAGTCAGCCTGGTCTCTAAAGGCAGTTGCGGCAAATGTTGCATTGTAAGAGATAAAGAGGCGACTTGAGCGTGATTATCTCTTACACGTTTGACTGGTCGTAATTAGGACAGCCAGATCAGGCAAGCCAGATCTTTTGCAGCTCTATCCATTGTTTTTCAAATTGACTGCTTGGAAGAGATTTAAAATCGCTACGTACAAATTGGTTCATCTTACCTTCAACATAAGCCAAAAATAAGTTAGCTAATGCGCCTTCCTCTGTGGTAAACGCTTTGCCTTCTCGCAGCTTTCTTTCACGTAGCACTTGTTTGAATTGTGTTTCGAGTTTTTCAAATAGGCTCTGAACGCGCTCTCTGAGTCGCTCTTGTTCACCCTGCAATGCATCACCAGTTAAAATACGGGTGATACCAGGGTTCTTTTCTGCAAAAGCGAGTAGCAGCATTAAGATATTATAAATACGTCCTTGGGTTTCTTTTTCATTTTCTAAAATGAGGTTGATACGTGACAAAAGGGTATCTTCAATGAACTCTATTAATCCTTCAAACATACGTGCTTTACTCGGGAAATGACGGTAAAGTGCGGCTTCGGATACACCCACTTCAGCAGCTAGTTTAGCTGTCGTGATGCGTTGACCTGGGCTAGTTTCAAGCATTTGTGCGAGAGATTGTAGTATTTGCTCTTTGCGATTACTGCGTTTAGTCGCTGGCATGAACTTTCCTTTCGTTATCGTTATTATGGTCAGTGCAAACCCCAAGCAGCTCACACCTATTGCTCGGGGCCTTATGTTAATGCTTTATTCAGCTTGGTGCCAGTATTTTAAAAAGTTGCTTTTATGTACTTAATAATCAAGCCTTTTTATAATTTCCATTAATACACTCATAGCGAGCGCTTGCTTATCTGCCACTGGTAACTCTAAGCTTTCATCAGGCCAGAATAGTGTTAGCGCGTTGTTGTCTGCGTTAAAGCCGAGCCCTTGGCGTGATACATCGTTGGCACAGATCATATCTAAGTTTTTGTTTTTTAGTTTGCCTTGAGCATATTGATCAACATTTTGTGTTTCGGCTGCAAAGCCAACAGTGTATGGTCTATGTTTAGTTAATGCCGCGACTTCAGCGATAATATCTGGGTTTTTAACCATAGTGATATTCATTTCATCGCCTTGCTTTTTGATTTTTTGCTCGGCCACCTGCGCTACTCGATAATCAGCAACTGCAGCACAGCCAATAAAAATATCTGATTCACTAGCCAGCTTTAGTGCAGTATCTCGCATCTGTATTGCGCTTTCGACGGCAAAAACCTCTGCACCGCTGGGGGGAGCAATAGCAACAGGGCCAGAAATCAAGTTAACTTTAGCGCCGAGAAATAAGGCTGCTTGAGCCAAAGCGTAGCCCATTTTTCCAGAGCTGTGATTACTGATAAAACGTACAGGATCAAGTGCTTCTCGAGTGGGGCCTGCCGTAATTGTGACAGTGACATCTGCCAGTACCGTGGCAGGTTCAGGGGCTATACATAAATCAACCAACTCATGAGGCTCTAACATACGACCAGAACCCACATCACCACAAGCCTGTTCACCCTTACCAGGGCCCCATATTTTTACACCGCGAGAGGTGAGCGTTTGTATATTAGCCTGAGTCGCAGCGTGCGCATACATTTGCTGATTCATCGCCGGTGCAATTGCTACCTGTGCGGGCGTTGCCAATAATAAAGTGGTTAACAAATCATCGGCAAGACCATGGGCCATTTTAGCAATGATGTTGCAACTGGCGGGCGCGACTAAAATAAGGTCAGCCCATTTGGCCAGCTCAATATGGCCCATAGCAGCTTCTGCATTTGGATCTAGGAGTGAGTCGGCGACGGGCTCGCCAGACACTGCTTGCATTGTCAATGGCGTGATGAAGTGTTTTGCGGAGTCGGTCATGACGACTTTTACAACGCAATTTTGCTCTTTTAAGCGTCTCACCAGTTCTGCACATTTATAGGCTGCAATACCGCCACTGATCCCTAGCACAATATTTTTACGTTGTTGGCTCATGTCCTAAATCCAGAGTAATTTGTCTAAGTGGTAAAGATAACACAGCCTCAATATTGATGGCACTAATGGAAGATTGAATATTCATTGAAGCAAACTACACTTTATGCTCTAAGGACACCCAACTCTAAGGACTAGAGATGCAATTACATACAATACCCGCGCATGCGCGCCCCCGCGAGAAACTCCTCAACCTAGGACCAGATGCGCTGTCAGATGCAGAGCTATTAGCTATTTTTCTGCGTACAGGTGTAAGTGGGATGAATGCTGTTGAACTAGCGCAATCTCTGCTTAAACAAAACCACACTTTAAGTAATTTATTTAACGCGAGCTTAAGCGATTTTTGTACACATAAAGGGTTAGGTGAAGCAAAGTATGTGCAGTTACAAGCTGTATTGGAGCTGAGCAAGCGTTATTTAAAAGAGCGCTGTCAAAGAGACACTCTATTCAGTTCTCCTGACGCAGTGACTGATTATTTGTCAATTCAGCTTCGAGGCTTAGATCATGAAGTGTTTATGGCGCTGTATGTAGATAATCAAAATCGCTTAATAAAAGACGAAGTATTATTTAGAGGGACTATCAATGCTGCGAGTGTTTATCCAAGAGAAGTGGTCAAAGCGGCTCTAAAATACAACGCAGCGTCGCTTATTTTTGCGCATAATCACCCTTCAGGGGTGGCAGAACCAAGCCAAGCTGACAAATTAATTACTAAAAAACTGCAAAATGCACTGGCTTTGGTAGACATAAATGTACTTGATCATCTCATTGTTGCAGGAGAACAGTGTATTTCTTTTGCGCAACGGGGCTTAATCTAGCTTGTTTTTGTCAACAAAGTTGTAAAAAACATCACTTTGCGTGGCTTTTTACAAATTAGTTTAATTTAAATGCAGTTTTTGCTTTCCTAAGGGGCATTCGATCATTATAATTGGCCGCTATCAAATTTACACATGAGCTGATTAGATAGGATCAGATCCTTGATCTCTGCCTGTAGATGCTGTATAAAGAGCGCCCTCTGATTTACCCCGGGGCCTACGCAGTTAAGGTCCAAGGGAAAATTAAGCTCGAGCGAAGTTATTGGAGATACATAGACATGTCTAAAGTCTGTCAAGTTACAGGTAAGCGCCCAGTGGTAGGTAACCACCGTTCACACGCGCGCAACGCTACTAAGCGTCGCTTCCTACCTAACCTACAAACACACCGTTTCTGGGTTGAAAGCGAAAAACGTTTCGTTACATTACGTACTACTACTAAAGGTATGCGTATTATCGATAAGAAAGGCATCGACGCGGTATTAGTAGATATCCGTGCTCGCGGCGAAAAAGTTTAAGGAGCTTGAATCATGCGTGATAAGATCCGTTTAGTTTCAACTGCTGGTACTGGTTATTTCTACACTACCGACAAGAACAAGCGTAACATGCCTGAAAAAATGGAAATCAAAAAATACGATCCTAAGGTTCGTAAGCACGTGGTTTTCAAAGAAGCAAAAATCAAGTAATTTTGCTTTTTACAGAATACTAAAAACCCAGCCTCGGCTGGGTTTTTGTTTTTCTATTAAAAATATTCGATTATTACCAGTTTAGTATCACTGCTTGTATATCTCCCTGCATGGGTTGCAGCTGTGCATACACAATATACTTTTCATCATCGCTTACATCGTATTGATGAATAAAGCCTTCTGGTTCACTCATGAGCAACTGCTCTACTTGGCTGTCTATATTATATTGCCAAATGCCTGAGCCTCTTTTATAAAAATACACATTGCCGTTGATGACTTGCCAGTTCAGCCAATTGATATTGCTAAAATCTTTAATTAACAGTTTTTCCGCCCCAGACTCTAAAGTCCACATGCCAGCTTGATTACGCTTACTAAAGTACAACTGGCCATTATAAAAATAGCCACTATATCCACCATTTTTTGTTAACTGCTGATGTGATGCGCTACCTTTGTTGTATTGCCAAAGTTGCCATTGACCTGTTTTATTACTGCTATAAAGAATGTCTTGCTCGCTCATACCATAGTTTGGTGCATAGGCTTGATGCTCAGCACTAATGAGGTTTGTAAGTGTGTTATGAGTGAAATCATACTCATAGACAGCGCCGAGTTTCTCAAACACCATACTATGTGCATTATAGGCAACATGATATCGATTGAAGCCAAACTCAAAAGGGATGTTTAAGCGGGTTAATTTTTTATCTTGGTAGCGCCAAAGGGCATGCTCTTTACCCATATCAGATATAAATAAAAGGCCATTTTGGTCATGTCTTGGTAAGCGGTTTAAGGCTGCGTTGCTAAAAACATTGGTCACATGTTTGGTCTTGATATTGTAGCTTTGGATTGATGAGCTGGCATGATACTGACTCACTAGTATCAGCTCTTTTGCATCACGCGTGGTTGCAGCAATGGACTCAATCGGGTAGCTCAATTGTTTAATGTGTTCTATTTCTCCTGTATTAGCGTTTAAACGATATAGGATTTTTTTATCGGCAATAAAAAGGTGATCACTCTGACTGCTCCAAGTTATCGTATTCACCATGTGTTTTAGCGGGTGAATTGCAACAGTTTCTAAAGTATTGCTATTTACGATGTGAATTTCACTCAGGCTTGATTCAACGTATCGAGCGTAGGCAAGAAGAGGGTGTCTGGGGTGAGCAGCCAGTAAAAAATCACCTTTCATCTGAGCATGCTGCAGTGGCAAAGATAATTGCTGTAGGCTGTTTGTCGCTAACATCAATTTATGAATAATATAAGGTGAAGCATTATTTTTTCGTGCGCGAATGAATATAGCCAGCTCATTTGCTTGCCAGCTGAGTCTAACATTTTGCATGTCTGAACAGTTAAACACCGTTTGCTGACTACCTGTGGCAAAGTTGTAGCGCATTATCTTACAGGTTTGCTCATTTTGTGCGACCCACATCATAGACGCACCTGAAGGGCTGAGACTTGCAAAGGTGAAATCTTCCATATTAATAGGAAGCACGTGCTGTGAGTTATCTTTGAGTGACTGTAAAACGACTCGCCTAGGTTGATTATTCGTGGGTGACGATAAGAATAATACTTGGGAGTAATTACTGGCACTCAAGTTCTGCTCAAAGCCATCATGCGCCGTAATACGTTCAAGTTGCACACTAAGCTGCGCAGCTTCCTCCTTATTTACTAAAGCGAATGCCAAAATAACGATACTCAGGATACCCAATAGCAAAAGCACAAGGTAGCGACTTAAATAAGTCCTATGGCTGATATGACGCTGTTGATACTCGGCGTCCTTGGCAATTTGTTGAGCGTCAAAACCCAATTGATAGCCAAACTTTGGTTTGGTGATAATAAATTCGGTATTTGGTTGTAGTTGCTCAAAATGTTGTCTGAGCTTAGAAATGGCTTTATTCACTGCACCATCCGACACAACACTGCCTTGCCATGCAAGCGCTATTAATTTATCTCTCGAAAGTACTTCTTGGGTGTGGGTGATGAACACCACAAGCAATTCATACGACTTTGCTTCTAACTGAATCGTCTTATTTTGATAACTGAGCGTACGCTGTGCAGTGTCAAATACTATGTCATTTATTTGGTAGTTCATCAGTAAGCTTATGATTAAATTATTTTTATTTTAGGTAATGAAATGGTAACGATTAAATCGATAAATCGTTAAGTATCACTGTAGCAAGTGCACTAGGGTAATGGCAAAACTTGAGGAGAATAACATGTTAAGACTATTACCTAGTGTCGTTTTGGCCGTTTGTTTAACCGCGTGTGGTGGCAGCAAAGTAGCTCACGACAATAATGACAGTTCAGCACAGACAGGGCAAGGCGGTGTTATCCAGCCGAGTGAAAATACGAAAATTGTGTCACGAGATGGCCGACATTATCGCATTGCTTTTCCTGAGTCTGGATTTAATGAAAAAAAAGCATACAAACTGCTGCTCGCATTTCATGGTTCTGGCGGCAGTGCTTTGAGCATGCAGAACATGGCACGTTTTGAAAAACTCAGTGATGACTACATTGTGGTTTACCCTAAATCTAAGGAGGTAGAATGGGATGATGGCTGCCTATGCAACGTTGCGCATCGACTGGACGCTAAGGATGTTGAGTTTGTCGTGGATATCGTGAATGAAATGCATACCGAGTACAACTTACTTGAAGGCGAAAACTATGCAGTGGGCTTTTCTCAGGGTGGGTTATTTAGCCAAAATATGATGTGTAAACATAGTGAGTTGTTTAAAGGGGTTGCGAGTGTGGCTTCTCCAATGTCTGAGCAGCTGTCTTTGATGTGTAACATTGCTGAGCCAACCAATTATATGATGGTCATGGGACAGCAAGATAAAACGTTGCCTTATGGAGGGCTTAAGCATAGCAATTTTGGTTTGATCTCTGCGCCAAGTGCAATCGACTACATTGCAAAGCAAAATCTAATAGACGGTGAATATGCTGAGAAAGCTTTGGTTCACAATGTGATTGAGCGAGTTTATCGTAATGAGTTGCCTATAACGAACAAACTTATAACTATTTTAGGCGGTACACACACTTGGACATTTAAGAACTTTAATACCTCTAGAGAAGTACTGACATTTTTTGATAATAGCAGTGATATTCAGTTACCCGAGCATTCTGCATTATATAGATTAGACACTGGTGATTATCATGTGAGAACTATGGGGCAAAGTAACGGTAAAAGCGATATTGTAGTGTTATCAGGTGCTAATAAGTTCTTTCACAGTGATTCTGCGTGGACTGCGCTAATTCAACCAATGCTAGCAGAGCACGGTAAAGTGCATGTGGTCGATAGGCTTAATAATGCCTGGAGCAGTGAAGTAGAAGAGCCATCATTTGCATCGTTTGCTCAAGACCTTCCCAAGCTACTAGAAGCATTAAAGGTTGAGTCAGTCATTTTTATCGCCTTTGCAAATAGTAATTTAGCAACACTTATGTATCAAAACCTTCCTAATGAGTCGGTAACGACCAAGGGGATGATTTGGGTTGATCCAGATATTTTACTTCCGCACTCCATTGCTCAGTATCAGTCTGGATATGTTTCTTACATGCGCGAATATAAACAAGAGTTTATAGAGCATGTATCAGAGGGACCTTGGACTGAGCGAACGGTTGAACGGGTTGCGCTTGAGCGTGAAGAAATAGAAGGACTTATTTCACCAAACAATATGCCTATGATGGACTGGGATTATTATGATGCAGTAACGACGCAGCGCGCAGAAATTTCTAAACAAATAACTCGTATCAAAGAAATGATGAACTATTACGATGATTTAGAAGCATCACGTTACCTTGCCAATAACTTAACGGTACCCGTTAGTATTATTGATAGTGACTTTGAGCGCTTAGATATCGCCAGTGCAGAGGAAGAAGAAACAAAACAAGGCTTAATAAAGTGGCAAACAGAAGGAACGCAGTGGAGTAAAGATATTACGCAACAAACACAAGGTGATTACTTCGCGTTAGAAAATGCCAGTCATCAAGTTTTATTTGAACATCCTGAAACAGTAATCGAAGCATTAACTAAGATGCTTGCTAGAGAGTAGTTCAAAGCATGGTTTAGATAAGTTCACAGGCAGTATGTGACTATTTCCCCAGTGTTAAAGCCGCAAAAGCGGCTTTTTTCGCCTCTTGATAATTCTTTGGCAGGAATTCAACTACTATGACAATATTGACTACTCAAACTTTACATATCGAATACTGACTCCACTCCATGGTGCAAAACGATTACAATCACTTGGCACTTGTACTCCTTCTATGTGCAAACGCGGAATGTGAGTTTTCGCTGCTTTTGCTGCCAAAAAAGAGGAATACAACATTTTGCACGTTTCTGGGCTTGTGATATCTGGAGCTCCATCCACAGTCCATGCTTTCTCAGAATTACAAAAAAAAACAGGTGCATTCATGCTGCTCAGTTTTACCATGAACCGATCATTGCTGTGAAAAGCAAGTTCATCAACAGTTCCTGTGCATATAAGTGCGCCAGCCAGAGAGTTAAAGCTCGCAAATAAGCCGCACAAGCTAATTGTTTTTAATTTCATATTGGTTATCTCGAGTTATTGACTTTAAGTCGCTATGTAAAAGTTGTTAACATCAATAGCATGTATAATAACGTGCTATTTAAATGGAAAAATCGGTATTAGCCTGAGCATTATAAAGCAGCTGCTCAGGAGGTTGTACCTATTTCAAATGCAGATAAAAACAGAGTTTGGATTGGTTGAGCGATGCCAATCGTGCGCTTTTTTTTTTGAAAAAATATTTGTACTGCAATTTCTCCTGCTACTATTATGCGTTAAAAAGGAATATAGCCTAAGTAATGCTTTACGATACTTTGATAGTGTTTTTCTTCTTTGAAACGTATTAATTCATGATTAAAGGCATCTCGTAAAGTGGCACTTTTAAAGGCTACGCTGGCGTTAACTGGGGGGATCAGTGAATGTTCCTTAAAGCCTTCAACTGAGCGTTCTTTATTATTTAAGCGGTAAAAGTAGTAAAAAATATATTTATCTAGCACGGCAAAATCAAAGCGCCCTTTACTCAGCAGGTTGGGGATCACTGCCATTTGAGCAGACTCTACGTAGTCTGCCTGTTTAGACATCGCTTTAAACTCCTCTCCAAAATAGCCAGGCGCACCTTGGAAGGTAATAACGGCATAATCTCTCAGGTCGGTAATACTTGTTGGCGATAGGTGTGCACTTTTCAATGAAAAAACCATGGGTTTGTAGGTCACGATAGTGTCACTGATATAAAAGTTCTCACTGTCTTTGGTTTGAAAAATGGGTGCCATTAAGTCGGCATCAGCTGTTTTTACCATCATCTGTGCACGGCCTAAGGGTACAAACAACAGCTTTACTTCATAGCCCATACGCTTGAGGACTGCCTTAGTAACATCAAGATCGATACCACTATGTGTATCGTTATTAATGGTATGAGGTGGGCCCTCGCTACTTACTAAAACCAACGGCTGAGCTGCTAATAAAGTCGAACTTAATAATAGGCTGCCAAGTAAGTGTTTGAATCTCAAATAAGACCGCTGTGAATATTTCATAAAGTGCGTGATTGAATGCTCAATATCGTAAGTTTAGTTGCTAAATATTGAATGTAATAATTCATGCCGTTTTGCCACTATTGGTAACGTCACAAGTCTGTCTCAAATGCTTAATATTTAGATTTATAATGTGCCGAAAAACAAGCTGGTAAAGCCATTTTTTAATCCCTGCTAAGTTACTAAATTTACAATAAAATGAGTCTGGCTCATTAAAATGGCCAAGAGATTTAATGATGCTTTCTTTTTGAATATAGGTACTTTCACCGTTAAATTCATTGTCGGGATTTTGCAAACAAGGTGTTGCGATACCATAACCAATAAATGTGCCGTGGTGGTGTTTGAAGCGTTGTTGAATGGCGCTCAAGTATTGTCTATCAATGATATAGCCTTCTAACTCGAGCCATTGCCCTTCAATAAACACCTCGACCCAACTATGGATAATTTCTTTGGGCGCAAACAGGAGGATCCACTTTGGCATAACCCCTGATTTGAGGTTATTACTAATGGTAAAGCCTTGTAAGCGACAGGGGATACCGACAGCTCGTAGAAGCGCCATTAGTAATGTGCCTTTGGTATTGCATTGCCCATAGCCATCTTTTAATACATCAGACGCCTTTAGGATATCGTGGGCACTATAGCCAAATACAACGTCATCTTTAACAAAGTGATAGATATCTTGCAGTGCGTTATAGCGCTCTATATCAAGCCATCCTTGCTCATTTATCAGGGCTTGGATAGTTGGATGCTTAAAATCAAGTAAATGTGTGTCTGATAGGTATTCTTGCATCGTTTTACTCCTCGGTTTTTTGAGCAGTATGTCAGCCAATGTGGAGAAAAACTTGAATAAACTGGCTATGAGGTTGATTTTTTTACACAGGCTATAGCGCTTCGTAAAGTGATACCAAATTGCTTTTTGAAAGTTCTGCTAAGGTGTGCGCTGTCGGCAAAACCTGCGATATATGCAGCTTGCGTTGCGGTTTCGCCGCGACTGAGTGATTGAATCGCACACATAAGTCGACGCCACAACAAATACGGTCGCCATGGTAGCTGCATATTGTCTTTAAAAACATGCAAAAAGCGAGATTTGGATAAACCTAATGACTGTGCAATATCTTTTGCAAGCCAATGTTCGGGCTTGAGGCAGTCTTGATTAAAGCACCGATTGAGCTGCTTTAACAAAGCGGTAATACGTGGGTCTAAATGTGCATCGTACAGTTCTGTGTTGGTGGTATAGGTGAGTTTAACGCGCGCCAGCAAGTCGGTGAGGTTATTCGAATTATTGTCTTGCGCGTTAAGCGGCCAAGTTACTACATCATTGTTTGCTAACAGGTTACTTGCCTGTATGCCAAGCTGGCTACTTGGTTCGATAAGTATGACCCAACCTTGTTGCATGGTTAGCTGGTGAGGAATATTCGCTTTTAGGAGACTAATCATATTATGAACTGGTGCTTGGTTTACAACGGCCAAACTGCTTTGCTGATCGGGTAAAGTAAGTTGTATGAGCGCATGCTGGTGCATTTGAGTGTCTAGCACCTGAGTACGAATGGCAAATAGTCCGGGTTCTAAAAATAGCGTTTTCATATTTTGACCATAACAAAAAACCGAAGCAGGTGCTTCGGTTTTTTTTAAAGCGCGTTTTTGCTTGCGTGATTAAGCAAAAGCGTCTTGTAGAGGGGGCACAACTTGCTTTTTACGGCTCAGTACACCGTCTAACCATACACGGCTTTGCTCAGGTTTAACGCCATAGGCTGTTTCAATAATACTTTCATCGTCAGAAGCGATAAGCATTTGAGAGCCTTCTTTCATGATGTCGGTTAACAGTAATAATACTGAATGACGACTGCCTTCTTCTTTAAGCTTGGCGATGTCAGCTTCAAGATCGGCTTTGATCTCATCAAATACAGAAAGGTCAATCACCTCTAGCTGGCCGATACCAACCAGCTTGCCGTTCATGTTGAAATCTTTAAAGTCACGCATAACAAGGTCGCGAGCAGGTGTACCTTCAACTGCAGACTTTACTTTGAACATGTCCATGCCAAGTTCTTTGAAATCTTCAACACCAGCGATCTCAGCTAATGCTTCAACACACTTGATATCGGCAGTGGTGCATGTGGGCGATTTAAAGATAACCGTGTCACTTAGGATAGCGCACATCATGATGCCCGCGATATCTTTTGGAATTTCAACACCATAGAAATCATACATCATCTTAATAATAGTGTTGCTACAACCTACTGGGCGGATCCAGCATTCAAGTGGTGTAGAAGTCGTTAAGTCGCCTAACTTGTGGTGATCAACAACACCCACTACCGTTGCTTGATCGATATCATCTGGTGCTTGAGTTTTTTCAGTGTGGTCAACAATATAAACTTCTTCACCTGCGTAGCTCATTTTTAATTCAGGTGCGTCAAAACCAAAACGGTCAAGAATAAACTGTGTCTCAGGTGATACTTCGCCTAAACGAGTAGGGATTGCTGCTTCACCAATTTTGTTTTTTAAATATGCCAGTGCAATTGCACCACAAATCGAATCTGAATCTGGGATCTTATGACCCACTACATACATTGCCATTTGACGGAACTCCTTAAATTTTGCCCGCTATTTTAGCAAAGAATGTCGCTAATAAAATACTAATTGCATGGATTTTAGACATAAGTGCTATATCTATGAATATTAAAAATGTTTTTGCCAAAATTTGATGCGTATTCTGCTTAAAGAAAATTTCCGTTACACTCATAAAAGATGATTAAGGAGTGGGTAATGGGCTTAACGCGCAAAGCTTGGAACAACGTAGTTATTTTTTCTATGTTGCTGATGATATTTTTTTTAAACGGGATACATCATAAATTAAACCCAGAAGAAGCGCCGATTGGACTACAGCGTTTATTGCCAGAGCAGAGTTTTGTATTAACTTTGGCATTTCCTGGCTATAAAATTGAACGTATCGGTACATCTTGGCGTATAGATGGGCCTTGGCAAGCGAATGCTGAGCAACTTCAAGCTCTGGTAACGCTGTGGCAAAGTGCAGAGCTTGAGGTGAGCAATGTGTCGTTAAGTGCTGATAAAGCGCTGAGTGTAGCGCGCTTTTGGCTTGCCTCAGAGGAGCTACCGTTAAGTTATCAGCTGTACTATGACAACCAGCACTACTACTTGTTTGATAAGCAGCAACAACATTGGCTATTGTTAAGCACTGAGCAAGCACAGCAATTGTTTGCGCCTTTGTCATTGTCTGATTCGTAAAGCTAATTATTTTATTGAGTAACATATGCCGGAACTACCCGAAGTTGAAGTGAGCCGATTAGGCATTACGCCCCATATTGAACAACAAACTGTTGATAAAGTTTTGATCCATAATGGAAGTTTGCGTTGGCCTGTGCCAGACGAGGTGAAAAGCATTGAAGGGCTAACTATCAACTCGGTGCGCAGGCGAGCCAAATACTTGTTACTGGATACTGACAAAGGCAGTGTGATTTTACATTTGGGGATGTCGGGGCATCTACGCGTGGTAGAACAAGGTGAAGTACTTAAAAAACATGATCATATCGAATTTCATTTTAGCAATGGTAAAGCATTGAGACTCAATGATGCGCGCCGCTTTGGGGCATGTTTGTGGCAGGAGCCTGAACAAAGCCACACACTTTTTGCCAAGCTTGGTCCCGAACCTTTAACCGATGAGTTTACTGCAGAGCGCTTATTTGAGTACTCTCGTAATAAAAAAATTCCAGTAAAACAATTTATTATGGATAACCATGTGGTGGTGGGGGTTGGCAATATCTATGCCAATGAATCGCTATTTAAAGCGGGTATTCACCCCAAGCGAGAGGCGGGGAAAGTGTCTTTAAAACGTTATCAAGTTCTGACGCCAATCATTAAAGAAACTCTCGCTGCGGCTATCACCCAAGGTGGAACCACATTAAAAGACTTTGCGCAAAGTGATGGAAAGCCTGGCTATTTTGCCCAGCAGTTGCTGGTGTACGGGCGTAAGGGAAAGCCATGTGTAAGTTGCGAGTCTGAACTCAAAGAAATCAGATTGGGGCAGCGAAGTACCGTTTACTGCCCTCAGTGTCAAAAATAGTCGTTATTGTGCAAATGCATCATCTATGACAGAAGAAGGTTGCGTTTGTGTGTGTGCATCAAAGCACCAAGCGGCTAAGATTTTGGATACTTGGTCAACGCGTAACTCAAAACTAGATTTGAGTGCTCGTTCATGACGAGTGTGGTCGCCATCACCAAATGGACCAAAGCCATCCAATGTTGGCACGCCCATAGAAGCAACCACATTGGCATCTGATACGCCGCCACGCTGCTCAGTCGGTAGCGGGGCGCCGAGTATTTGGGCAATATCATCGAGCAATAATTGCTGCGCTTTGGTAGGGGTCATAACGCCGCGCTGTAGCCCGCCATTGATGCTAATATCAACACCTGTTATTTCTATGGCAAAGCAAATATTTTCAATGCCTTGCAGCAGGCGGTTTTGCTCTTCTAAAGAAGAAAAACGCGCTTCAACAACCATGTTTGCATGTGGAGAAATGGTGTTTGCACCTATCCCACCTCGAACTTTGCCCACATTCACAGTGCTGCCTCGTTTTAAATTAGTGAGGCTAGTCATTTCTAACAGCATATTAGCTAGGGCAAAGTTTGCATCAACCCCTTCGCTGTAGTGATTACCTGCGTGAGCCGCTTTACCTGTAATTTCAATTTCAAAGGTGGCAATGCCTTTGCGACCATTCACCACTTCGTGATTTTCTCCTGCCGCCTCAAAAACTAAGCAAGCATCATAGTTTTTGGCTAACTCTGCGGTTAGGTGTTTACTATCATCACTGCCGGTTTCTTCGTCACTCACCAATAAAAAATCAATATTGTGTAACGGACCAAATTGTGCACGTAGGTGGCGCAATGCATTCAAAGCAACAAAGTTTCCTCCTTTCATATCACATACACCCGGCCCATAAACCCATTGTTCATCTTGACTAAATTCCGTAAAGGTCTCTTTTGGAAATACGGTATCTAAATGACCAAGTAACAGAATCTTTTGACCTTTTTTCGTAGGGGTATGAAATAGTAAATGGTCTCCAATATGCTCTCTTTGATAGCGGGTGAGGGAAAAGCCTAGCGGTGCCAACAACTCGATCATTTGTTCGCCATGCTGATCTACGCCTAGTTTATTTTTACTGTGTGAATTGCACTCTATCAGTGCAGCTAATTCGTCAAAATTTAATGTTGCCATCACTGCTTTCCTTGGTTGCGTTGGCGCTCATCGTGGCGATATGCGGTTGCAATTAGGTGAAGCTTTTATGAACAAATTTTGTCCGCTCAATTTGGTCAAAAATGTGTCACATAGATCCTTTTACAATGGCAGTGTACGTAATCACACCCCCTATTTTAGGACCAAGGAGAACACAGTGACAGCACCTCATGTTGGCATTTGGATGTACGAAAACGGTGGCGGAAAAGCCATTGAGCAAAAGTTAGTTCACGCATTAGCTGAGCGTGGTATCGAGACCACGACGGGGCTAAACCTAAGAGATGCCAGAGCGCAAGATGGACAAATATATTGTAATGGCACGGTTATGGAACATCTCGATGCTTTTTTGAGCTATAACGCGGGACAGCAAACTCAATATCAGTTGTATCTATATCAAGCTTTGAGTGAATCTATTCCAACACTCAACAATTTTCATGCATTTTCGTTGGCAGAAGATAAATTCCGTACTTCTCACCTGTTAAACAGTCATGGTGTTGCTACTGCCGATTACCGTCTTTGTCATAAAAATGATATTGCAGGTTTAAAAGCGGCTATCAGAGACTTTGGTGGCAAGCTGGTCTACAAACCGACTGACGGCTGGGGTGGGGTGGGTGTGGTCAAAATTGAAGGCGAACATGCGCTAGATATGTTGTTGCCATTTTTAAGCCGCACAGATTTGCGCTATTTCTATGTTGAGCGATTCATTAACTATGACAACACCGACTATCGCATTGATGTAGTCGACGGTAAGTGTGTTGGTTGCTATGGGCGAAAAGCGCCCAAAGATGATTGGAAAACAAACATCACCAGTGGCGGATCGGTTTTTGTCAGAGAGCCAAACGAGGAAGTGATTGAGCTTGCTATCAAAGCGACCAAACTGCTGGGTTTAGAGATTGCAGGTGTGGATCTCATTTACGACCGTGAGCATGAGCGTTTTGTGGTGCTAGAAGTGAATACCATTCCTGCATTTGCAACTCCTGAACAAGAGCAACTAGGGATCAACTTTAACCAGGCAAAGCTAGATGCCATGGTGGATTTAATCGAAAAAACCGTACAGCAAAAACAAGCACTTCATACATTCAAGGTGGCTTAAAGCAATGACTGCAAAAACCTCTTTACCAAAAATTGGACTTTTATATTTAGATTACGTGTTGCGCTTTTTTGATAAATCAAATTTTAAAGGGTGGCCAAACAAAATTGAGCAAGTGACTTATCATTGGGGAAATGACAAGGTGCGTTTTATTGAAGAGGTAAAACGTAAGAAAATAGATGTATTAATAGGTAATATTCCTGCAACGGCTTATGAAACCTTTCGGGAAATAGCGAGAGCGCTGCCAAATGTTCGCTTTTTACCTTCACTTGATAGTCAATTTTCAAATAAATCAAAAGAAAATGTGACCCATTTCTGTCGCAAATATAACTTACCAACCCCCCACACTGAGATTTTCTATATCCCTGAAAAAGCCAATAACTATTTGGCCCATGCTCAGTACCCTAAAATAATAAAGCGCTCATATGGACCTTCTAATTATGGGGGCTATTTCGTTCATAAGGTAGATAACTATGAAGAAGCAATTAGTTTGCTATCGCAAAAACGTTACTACCCTGTGTACGTACAAGATTTTGTGCCAATGGAAGCGGATATTCGAGTAATGCTCATTGGTCATAAACCTGTTTGCGCGTTTTGGCGCCGTCCTCCCGAAGGAGAGTGGTTAACCAATACCAGTCAAGGTGGCAGCATGGACTATCAAAATGTGCCCAAAGGCGTTTTAGAGTTAGCGACACGAGCATCTAAGGCTGCTAACGCTGAATATTGGGCGTGCGATATAGCATTGGGTAAAGATGGTAAGCTACGTATTTTGGAGTGTGCTACTGCTTTTGCAGCATTCCCTTACATACGTGATTGGATCGGCCAATACTTGATGTGGCTACTCAGTGATGGAAGGTTCTCTAAACCCCATGTTCCGTTATATAACTGGGAAGAGTTAGGAAAAATCGATTCACGCTTTTTACGCACTATGCGCCATATCGGTTTCTCACGCTATACACCAAGTCAAGACTGCGGTGAGCAATTCTCTCAACTTGACGAACATAACTATCCTATTTTAGATACGGCATTACGCCCTGATGAAGAGTGGCCCAGTGAAGTTTGGAACTTTCAAGATAACTTTAAATTAAAAGGGATTGTGGTTCCTGCAAAGGTTGTTCGCACCGTGCCGGGAAGTGATGAAGTCGGTGTGCAGCTAAATAGCTATCAAGATGTGCAGTTCGATGAAGCACAGATCCGCGAGATTTTATCTCAAGTGAAAGGGGTTGGTGCCAAAATGATCGAGGAAATCATGGCTACTTTTGGTGCCCATGGCGTTGTTGAAGCATTGAATACCAAACCTGAACAACTGTGTGTAGTGAAAAACCTTAAAGACAAAAAGTTAGAAAAAATAGTCAATCATTGGCAGCAAGTAGCAAAACCGTGCCACTAAATCTGGTTTTATCAGTTACGAATCTATACCTGTCTCGCAAGCGCAGTCCTCAAAAGGATAGGGCTTGCGAAAAGGTAACTCAATATTCTAGTTGTATGGAAATACTATGAAAATCCAATATGCATCGTATCAAGATACCATTGATTTTTTGCAACAAAGCATGAGTGCGCACCCTCACTTAATTCGTTTGCAGAGTATCGGTGAAACATGGGAAGGGCGGCCTATTATGCTAGTGACTGTGTCATTAGACGTTACCTATGCAGATGACAAGCCCGCTTTACTTTATACCGGTTCGATTCATGCCAGAGAGTGGATAGGCAATGAACTGGCTATTAAGTTTATACAGTATATAGTTGATAACTATAGATTTAATCCTAAGCTGCAAACGGCATTAACCCGCAATACCTTATATATGGTGCCATGTTTGAATCCTGATGGCTTTGAGTACTCTCGTAACCATTTCTCTTTTTGGCGTAAAAATCGCCGCAATAATGGTGATGGCACTTTTGGGGTGGATTTAAATCGCAACTTCGATGCTAAATTTATGCGTAACCAAAACACGCAATCGAATACTTATGGTGGACCACACGCGTTTTCCGAACCAGAAACATCCGCTATTCGCGATTTTGTAGAAAGTCATGAAAACATCCGTATTGCGCTTGATTATCATTCGCAAGGGAATGTGTTTTTCCCGGCTCATAAATTTAATCATGAAGTTGAGATTGAGGGGACTGATCTTAATGTTTTGTGTGCCAACATGAATAATGAGATAAAAAAGGTGACGGGTCGCCAGTATGGTATTCATAGGGGGAAACCGCCAGCTCAATTGATCCATGGGAGCGGCCGAGAGTATTATTACCGTCGAGGGATCATTGCCACAGTTGTTGAAGTAGGGACGCGCAATATTCCTGACTACATGAAAAATATGGCGCAAAGTGTGGCTGAGAATATTCCCGCAGTTGCCTATGCATTAGGTGAAGCGATCAATTACTCTCCATTAGCGCCATCGCGTGTGGAGGAGTTTACCATCAAGGATGTGGGTCGTGATACTGTAGAGTTAGAGTGGCAATATCAAGAACGTGATGATATTTACTTTGAGGTATATCGTAGTGAGCACAATAAAAGTCCTTGTTCCGAAGAAAACCTAGTTGCTATCACTAAGTCGCTGTCTTTTTTAGACACTCAGCTAAAAAGTGGACACTTTTATTTTTATAATATCCGAGCCGTGGATAAGGTCACAAAGATTAAGTCGCCATTTAGCCCTGAACTGCGCTTAAAAACGACTTTAGCTGATAACGAATGCGGGCGAACTTTGTTTCCTGCTCGTGAGCAGGTTGGTTATCTATCACAAAATTACCTGAGTAAAAATAAAGAGCATTTTGGTTACAACTCAATGTTTATTGGTATCGATAAGAAGCGAGGAATAAGTATTGGGGTGGTTGCTTTTGATTTAAGTACGATTCCAGAGGGGTCTCATATTGCCACTGCGCAGCTGTTCTTATATCCGATGAATCGTGTTGCAGCAAAAATTGAAAAATATGGTGAATGGTCGATTTCGATTATTGATGCGAGCTTGGTTGATGATATTTATGACTTTTCGATAATCCAAGAAGCAAAGCCGCTCCATACGCTTGGGCAGACAATAGAGTCGGACAAAATGACTCAAGGTATTTGGCTACGTTGGTCATTTAATGGCGTAGAGCGTAGCCTACTAGAGTCGTTGTTAACTCAGCAAACATTGCTGCTACGTATTCAAGGCCCGCAAAGCTTGCCAGTGGGTAATGACTCTCAAGTGATGCAGTTTGATATTGGTTATGGCTCTTTTGGAGGAGGATTACATTATCGTCCTAATTTAGAGTTGATTTACCAATTGCCTGAGCGTTCTGATACTGTGATAGCGAGCAGTTGCAATACCATATACAAAGATAAAGTGGTAACAGATAAGCTTGCCTCTGGGTTTGATGCAGATGGCGAGATTGTTTATGGTCAATTGGCATTTGAGCTAAATGAATGTTTGGCACCTGATCGAACCGTGTTTACGCAAGCCTGCTTAACTTTATATAGCACAAATTGTCTAGCATCTGCCAAAGATGTGCGCTTTACGGTAGAGCTTGTTGAGCTTAAAGATGTGGATTTTAAACATGTTAAACAAAGACAAAAAATTGAATACATTGGCTATGAAGTCAGCAATGAACAGCTAAAAGAGCGTACCGCTCATAACTTTATTTTTGATAGTTACAGTTTGAAAGAGCTGGCTCGATTACATAAAGCTCAGGCGCCCTTGTATTTTATTATTAGAGCAACGGCTGAATCTCAAGCATGTGATGCATTGGTCAATTGGCAAGATTGTAATGATGCACAACCTGCGAAATTACATGTCGAATATATTGAACGACGAGTTGAGGCATTACCTGCACCTACGCATTTACAGACGCAAGTTGATAATGGTGTAGTAAAACTAACTTGGTTGAACCCAGATAATGCTGATCTTGTGGGTAGTTTTGTGGTTAGAAATCGCTTTCATCCTCCACGTTCTCCTTTTGATGGCGTCAAGCTTTACGGCGGACCAGACCAGTATACATTTGATAATTTTGGTAATGCAGATATAGAAAAATACTACGCGGTATTTAGTTATGATCACGTACCGAACTATTCACAACCTACTGTTATTCATTACCCCGGAAGAGGAAATGGGTAGAACTAGACAAAACTATGGCCGCAAGTGCGGCCATAGTAATGTGTGGAGAATGCTTAGTGCAATATGCTAAATTACATTAGAGGATCACTCTGAATATAAAAAAGTTTCTTTTAGTGTTACCAGAGTGTATCTTTTTGTCCATTATTGCAACAGCTAAATAAACTTTTTTATTATTATGTACCACAGAGCTTTTGCTCTGCAATAAAAACAAGCACTCAAAATTAAAATTATAACGGCTATGTTGTGATCTAGGGTCGGTTGACCAAGAGGTTATAGGTAAAATTTTGTGCTTGCTTGGAAGGGGTAACTAATAGCGTATAGTCGACAGCGCCAATGGTGAGTTGCTGAGATTGCGCACTATATATGAGGTGCCTTTTGCCATTGAAAAGTGCTTGCCAACTATCAGGCTGTTGCCCTTTTTTAAGCGTAATGAGTGTGCGGCCTGTGTTATTGGGAATAAATAACTCTGCCCGAGGGCTTTGTCCCCAAATAGCTTTTAGTTGGCCACCAATGTGTAGTTTAGTGTAATAACTGGGACCAAATGGCGTTAACATTGTTTGTTGTGTTACTACGCATTCTGAGCAGGTAAGCTCTTTGGCACTGTGTTGGTCAATGAGCTTTCCTTGATAAGTGAGTCCTTGCTTTGTCATTGTCCAAGCCGCTTGGCTAGTAGCTAGGTGGTTACACCCAGCTACTAGAGAAACGCCTAGCAAAATGCTAGTTCTTTTCATAATTAGCCACTTGTTTTATTAACATTAGAAGATATGTTGGCGGCATTTGCTCTTTTTGTATAGTTTGCTTATCGGAATGCATAATTGAACGTGACACTTTAGTCGCTCGAGTTTGACTAAGGCCGCTATTTGCACCGCTCCAATAAGTGGCAAAATTAAGTACCAAGTTAGACCATTCATCAAAATCAGTTAATACACTGGCGGTATCTTGATCGCCGTTGATATCAAAGTTTTTCAAAATATCGGTTTGATTCCCGTTGCAGTCAAAATCGACGCTGCTAGAACTTGCATTATGAAGGCCTTTACTTTCGTCAATGAGTGCTTCATCAATGGCGGTATTGGTGCCATGAGAGTAGCTAATGGTAAAGTTTTCTACAGGGCCAAATGGACCATTTAGAATCTCAGACCCTTCAGGGAAGCAGTTAGCATTACCTTGATAAAATCTTCTGAAGTATCGATCACCTTCATTATTACCGATTGTTGGTAAGCCATCTAGTTGATACATGTAATTCATTACGCTGACATGATTTGGTTTAAAGTTTGCGTTGTCGTTACCACCATGGAGCAAGCCAAGGTTATGACCTAGCTCATGCATGATGGTACCTGCTTGCAGGTTATAGGTTAAATTTTCCATTGCTGGTGTGGCGGTAGTTAACCCCCAGCCGCCCATTGAGATGATTAGATCGTTACCGTATAACTCAGCAACGCCCGAAGAGCCTGGGCTGCCATCGGGTTGTTGGCTATTGGCCATCAGCATATAATGAAATATAGGACGGCGACGTAAATCAAAGTGTTTTGCCTTATAGTCTAAAATACTCGGTGCATCTTGTTGCGTCGCAAATGAAGTGCTAGCTGAAAATGCCACTTCGTTACCACCACTGAGGTCATGCAGCTCAGGTGAGGTGCCCTCATCAGGGTGAAAAAGTGAACCTGCGTCAAAATGTACAGCGACACTTTGCTGAGCAAATGCTGCTTTGACTTTATCTAATGATGCTTTATGTGGCCTGACGCCAGCGTCTTCGCTTTGCATATAGTCTACTTCAATAAATATGTCTCGTTGCTCTACTCTGGCACCCCAGTCATACAATGGTAGGCCTGCAAAAGTTGAATTTGGTTGCTCAGCACAATCAGGAATACCATCTAAATCTTTATCATCACTACAGTTAATGTCATTAGGCCCAGCAGGAGTCATGAAGGTTGCTACTTGCCAATCAGCTGCTGAATTTGTATCTGTGAGTAATTGAGAGCGCACTATGCTTTGTCCTAACGCTATGGATGGTGACTCGAGGCGTGTTGTGTCGTGCCACTGCTCTGCCGAGCTTGGTTCTTTAGTTGACTTTCCAAACCGCACAAAATCTACGGTGGTGTCATTACTTTTAAGCTCAACAAAGCCAGAACTATTCCAAGCTGGTGCATATTCACCATCGCCAATAAGCATCAGTTGAGCTGAATTGGTTGTTCCATTTTGCCAAATTTGCGGGCCAGCCTGACTTTGCACCACAATAAATTCACCAGATCCGAGCGTATGAGGGCGCAGTGGGAAAGTACGTTCACCTTGCTCTGAGTAATCATCTAATTTCAGGCTGTTGGCAACGATACTGTACTGCCCTAAATCCACAGTATTGGCGGTGCCGTTGTATATTTCTATCCAGCGGTTATCTTCTGGATACTGTGACGCTGACACTTCACTAATTAGTAATCCTTTTGAGCCTGTTCTAAAAACAATGATTTGCTCTTGTTCAAATGGCGTACCATGAAAATTAGTCACTTGATCTGTGATTTTTAACTGATAAACAGCTTCATTTTCCAAGGTGCTAGTAGGTTTGACGGTTACTAAAAACTGTTCATCTTGCGGCTCGGCAGAAAGGTCATATGCCAAGCAAGTACTAAAATCATTGGCACTTAGTTGGATTGGGCCATTGCATTGCGAGCCTGACTGGACTGTAAGCCAAGTGGCACTCATATTATCTGAAAACGCCAGTTGAATGGGGGCATCTACTTTGAAAATAGGGGTTTGATGTTTTGGATAGCTTTCAAGCAATAGTGGCGTACTGGTATCGACAATGTCTAAGGTAATCGCGGCTGTATCAGATAATTCTCCATCACTGACCTCAAGGGTTATTACTTGATCTATGATCGCGTTTTTGCTTGGGGTATAACGGTAAGTTTGCTTTTCTTCATTCACCAGTTGCAATTCTCCAACTTCAGGGGATTGCAATGAGAAAAAGAGTAAATCATTATCAGGATCTTGTGCTGCGAGGCTAAAATCGACACTGTCATTGAATTGCACAGAAATTGTTTGCGGGATAGCTTGTGGGGCTTGATTGACCTGTTTTATGGTGCTAGTTAATACGAGTTCGCTATAGGCTCCGTCATCGTCAGTCGCTTCAATCGTAAATTTGATATCTGTATCCGCAACGACTTCAGGGGCGATAAAGCTAATTTGGTTGTCGGTTATTTTAAGGTCAATAACTTCTGGCCCATCGGTTTGTAGTACATTTCTTGTCTTAATACGACCATCTCGATCAATGATATGTAAGTAACCCGTTACTTGGCTGCGTTCATCAATATTTTTTGCAAGATCTGCGCTAATGTAGGGTTCGACATTGTTATTTTTATTGTCAAAAAGGTCACAGCCACTGAGGTGGGTTAATGCCACACTTAGTATGGATAACTTAAGCAGTTCGTTTTTCATAGGTTCTATTTTTTGGTTGTTATTTTAGGAACACTATAGCTGAGGCAATTTTTTATTGTCTATAAATAACACTTTGTTTTATTTAGAATATGTAAACGAATGTATAAATGAAGTGGAAGGTATTGTTTGTGAATGTGCAAGGAAGTGGCACATTCACATTGTGAGTTTTGGGCTATAGCTCAAATGGTGAAACACCCACAGCTTGCATGGTATAACCAGTTTGTGCCAATTCCCCTTGCCAAGTTTCAACTTTAATAACGCCTGTTACAGTGATGGCATCATATAAACTTTCGATGGGTACGCCACCTTTAATTTTTACGTGAACAATTTGATTGGGAGGTGGTGGTGGTACATGAATACAGGCACCAAAATAGGGCACCAATAAAAACTCACTGATCAACTGGTTATCACCTTCAAGCGGTACCACAAAGCCTGGTAAGCTCACTGATTGGCCATCTAGGCTTTTTACCACAGGTGCATCTAAATTAGGCTGCACCCAGTTTTGGTCTGAACCTTCATGGCTGGCAGCATCTTGATTATTTATTTGCACATGACCTTTTGGGATGAGATCCTCCCAAAAAATTTCTTTAGGTGGAGTAGCTTGCACTGCATAGCTGAGCAAACCTATTAAAAATAGGGAAATAAATCGCATATAAATACTCTCTTAAATTTTGATACTCATGCCATCATTCAACGAATAAAAATAGGCGCGAGCAGCAGGAATAAGACCCATCACGGTGCCTGCGACCATGATAACGCTTAACAAGGTCAGTTCATAGGAAGATAATGTGTTAATACTTAAGCTGATACCAAATTGACTTTGCAACAGCGGCTCAATTGTAAACAGCGCACCATAGAACCCAAGCGTACCAAACACACAGCCTGTTAGGGTTATAAGAATTGCTTCAAAACTCATTAGGCTAAAAATATGCCAAGGCCTAGCCCCGACCGAGCGCAAAATTGCTAGCTCTCTGCGCCGTTGATTCAAGGTAGCCAATAATGTTGTTAGCATACCTAGCAGACTAATAACGACTACCACCATAGAAAAAAGCAATAGAATTTTCTCAACAATATCTAGCATTTCCCACAGTTCTTTTAATGTCACTGTAGGCATGATTGCCAACAAAGGCTCCGCTTTATACTGATTGATATTACGGCGTACTTGTAATGTATATAAAGGTGAATCAAACCCCATTAGAAAAGCTGTTATTTGTTTAGGTGTGCCAATTAAATCACCTGGTTCGCTTTCTAATGGACCATGCTCATGCTCATCACTATGCGTAGTCTGAGTGTCAACATCTCGGCTTTTTTGCTTTATAGAGCGTGGCGTACTGGTACTGCTATGTATGGTCTCAATGGCAATTAATGGCACATGTACTGTTTTATCTACAGGTGTTCCCGTTGGCTCTAAAATACCAACAATGGTCATCGGGTTATCATCATGATGATGGAAGCTGGTATTACCCATGCCATGTGAAATCACAATTTTTTGGCCTAAGTGATAATGTAGTTTTTTAGCCACCTCACTACCAAGTACAACTTCTTGTGCATTGTGAAATGCTCGCCCGGCGCTAAATTTTAATGGCTGCTTTTTTCCAAAACGGTAGTGGGTAAAGTAATGACTATCAGTGCCTAATACCGAGTAGCCCTTATGGCTGTCGCCCAAGCTAATAGGAATGGTCCAAGCAACGCCGCGGCGCTGTTTGATGTCTTGGTAGCTTTGCCAGCTTACGGCATTATTGCTATGGCCAATGCGAAACACGCTTACCAGTAGTAACTGAATGTCGCCCGTGCGAGCGCCGACAATTAAATCTGTACTTGAAATCGTGTTACTGAAACTACTTTTCGCGTCTATGCGTACACGCTCAATACTTAACAATAGCATGACACTTATTGCAATGGTGAATAGGGTGAGTATGACGCTAGCACGGCGGTTGTAACAGCTCTTTAAAGCCAATTTTAACAGTGTCATTGGCTTGCTCCATTAATACTGGGTAAACTAATTTCTCGGTCAAATAACTTTGCTAAATTATTGTCGTGACTTACAAAGATAATAGTCGCTTGATACTTTTTAGCTTGTGAAAAAAGCGTGGTAATAAAGGCTTCTCGGGTATCTGCGTCAAGTGCAGAGGTAGGCTCATCGGCAATAATGATTTCAGGTCGACCGATAAAAGCTCTGGCAGCAGCAACGCGTTGCTGCTGACCAATACTGAGCGTGGCTACATTACAGTGTAATTGATGCGTTTCTATGCCAAGTGCGGTGAGTAAATTGCTCGCCTGATCTGGAATACTACCGCCATCTTGCTGGGCTTTTTTAGCGCGAGCAGGTGAAAATTCACACCCAAGAATGACATTTTCAAGCGGACTTAAATAGGGTAATAAATTAAAGTTTTGGAAAATAGTCCCAATGTGATCGGCTCTAAAGCGGTCTTTTTTTGCATGAGACAGCTTGGCAAGAGATTGTCCAAGAGTAACAATATCGCCCTGTTGTACAGGATTTATACCAGCAAGTAATCCCAGCAATGTGGATTTACCACTGCCACTTGGCCCATGTAAAAACACTCTCTCTCCTTGGTTTATTCGCAGGTGTTTTATCGCCAAAGTGGGTGGAGCCTTTTTTTGCCATGCGTAGAGCAAATCGTTTATTTCAATCATTTATACGCTACCAATGCTATTGAGCTGAAGATGGTATATCAGATTAACGCTCGACTGAACCTTGTGTCGTTAAAACTTAAACTTTGTGCGGCAAACCACGTTGTTGATTGTGATTTTGCTGCTGAACGATTATTATAACGCCTCCTAACCCCCTCATTTTTTTGCACCCTTTAGCAAGGTGCATCCGGCCTTGGAGAAATAATGAGTAGCTACAAAGTTTTAGACGTCAATGACGATCTACCAATTCGCACTAAAGGTGCGGTTCACAGCGGTAAAGTTCGTTCAGTTTACTGGCTCACCGATGAAGACAGTGCCCGCCTAATAGCTGAAAAGGGATATAACGTACCAGCAGGTACTGAGCTGGCAATTATGGTTATTTCTGACCGCATCTCAGCGTTTGACTGTATCTGGCAAGGTGAAAATGGCCTCAATGGTGTACCAGGTAAAGGTATCGCTCTTAACAGTGTGGCGGCACATTGGTTTACGCTGTTTGATGAAGCAGGTCTTGCTGGCAACCATATAGTTGATATTCCTCATCCATATGTATGGATTGTACGCAAAGCAAGTACAGTCAGAGTCGAAGCAATTGCTCGTCAGTATATTACGGGCAGTATGTGGCGTGACTACGCTAAAGGTATTCGTAACTTCTGCGCAATAGAACTACCTGAAGGTCTGCAAGCGAATCAAAAGTTACCAGAGCTGTTAATTACTCCTTCAACCAAGGGAATTATTACTGGCCTTGATGATGTACCTGCAGTTGATGATGTAAACATCAGCAGAAAAAATATCACGGATAATTTGGAGGCGTTTAACTTTAAATCAGAAGATGACGTTGCCAAGTATGAACAGCTACTAGCGCAAGGTTTTGAGTTGATCAGTGCTGAGCTTGCAAAGTTGGATCAAATATTTGTTGATACCAAGTTTGAATTTGGCTACATCCAAGATACAGATGGACAAGAGAAGCTGATTTACATTGACGAAGTGGGCACTCCAGATTCGTCACGTATTTGGGATGGTCCTGCATATCGCGATGGTAAAATTATTGAAAACTCAAAAGAAGGCTTCCGCCAACTGTTGATCAATAATGTGCCTGATTCAGATGTGTTATTAAATAAAGATCGCATGGCTGAACGTGAAGCCTTGGCACAGAACTATCAATTACCTGTTGATGTTATGATGTCAGTTTCAGAAACTTACGTGGGTATTGCCAGCAAGATTGTTGGTAAGACTTTGGATATTCCAGCTGACCCTCGCGCCGAAGTAATAGCGATTTTAGATAGCCAATATGGCTTAATAGAAAATAGCTAACCAGCCAAAGACTTAGCCAATAAACACCTGTTTAGGGGGTTTATTGGCGCTTATCTCTCAAATGCCTTGCAATTGTTTGCCTTGTCAATTTTACTTACAGTTATGTTGAGCAAATAAAGGCAAGCTATGCCTCGTTACACTCTAAAAAAACGCGTCGGCATGATACTGAGTTTGTCGGTATTGAGCTGTGTTAGCATTGCTCTAAAGGCAAAAACACTCACCATAGTGGATCAATTTGGTAATCCTGTAGAGCATGCCGTGGTTGAGTTATTGCAATCCACAGCGCAGCAGCCGGTCACAAAAACGCCTGCAATTATGGATCAGGTGCAAAAGCAATTTGCACCTAAGCTGCTGACGATTGTAAAAGGGCAGCAAGTGTCTTTTCCAAATAGTGATGATATACGCCATCATGTGTATTCATTTTCACCTGCAAAGCCTTTTGAGCTAAAGCTGTATGCGGGAACGCCAAAAGCGCCAATTACATTTGAACAACCTGGGGTGGTGGTGCTGGGGTGCAATATTCACGACTCGATGGTTGGCTATATTTATATTGCCCAATCAAGCGCCCATTTTGTTTCTGATGAGCAAGGGAACGTGACTCTACCAGATACAACAACCTCTTATTGGTTATGGCATCCAGAACAAGCACAAGAGATCATAGAGCGTACTGAACATGATTGGCCAGCAGGACACAGTAATAGTAAAGTCGAAATTAAACTGACAAAGCCAGAGCCGCGTAATACATTTGGTGAAATGTTTAAGGAACATCATGGGAACTAGCTTAAAACATCGCATTATCATGTTATGTGTTGGCCTAGTGTTACTGACCGCTGTGTCGAGCTTGGTTAGCTTTTGGTGGTCAACAAGTCACTTTAACGAAAGCCAAGTGCAGCAAGATATGCAAGTTGCAAAAAATGTGTATCAGCAATATCTAAAAGCAAAAGAACGTTTGCTGGTTACCGCTGCAACGGTGCTAACTGCAGACTTTGGTTTTAAGCAAGCTGTTGCCACACGTGATGCGGATACCATTAGCAGTGTACTTTATAACCATAGCCAACGCATTGACGCTGACTTGATGTTGTTATTTGACACGCAAGGAAAGTTGATATCAGCAGACAAACGCGATATTGCGCTGCCAGCTGATACTTCAACACTACTCAAGCAGTTGCTTGCACAAGGTAATAGCTCTACATTTATGGTGATTAACGAAGCATTGTACCAAGTTATCGTTTTACCAGTTAAAGCACCTAGAACGATTGCTTACAGCATGGTTGGGTTTGTAATCGATACCAGTGTGGCCAAAGAGCTAAAAGAATTAACGGGGATGGAAATAAGCTTTGTTGCCACACACACCGGGCTCAAAGCCACAACATTGGTTGGGCATCCGTCACACCTTACATTACTTGAGTATATAGATAGCCAAATTGTAGAGCGCTGGTTTAGCGAAGACCCAGTGTACCTCAGTGCTAAATTGCAACTGCCAGGACTTGAAGATAACCCGATACGTGTTGTGCTCAGTGCAGATTTGAGTGAGCACTACCAAGAGTTTGATAAGTTAGTTCTCACCGTGATTTTATTATCATTTGGTACCATTATTTTAGGCTTTATTACTAGCGGGATTTTAGCGAGTAATTTAGCAACGCCACTGCAGCAGCTTACGGTCATGGCAAAACAGTTTGCTCAGGGTAATTATCGGGCAAAAATCTCTGAGTCTCGCCCTAGCAAAGAGGTGTGTGAACTGGTCGATGCTTTTCAGGAAATGGGTGAAGACATTCAAACACGTGAGAAACAAATACGGTTTCAGGCTCGTCATGACTCATTAACTGGGTTTTACAACCGCACTGCTGCACTTGACCTTTTATCTCAACATACTGAAAAGGAAAGTGCGTGTTATTTGATAGCGCTAGATATTAAAGGTCTTCGGCATATCAATGACAAGCTTGGTCCAAGGGTCGGAGATAGTTGTATCCAAGCCGTAGCGCAACGCATCAAAGAGTCTACACAAGGTGCTATTGGCTTTAACGCTCGGTTGGGGGGGGATGAATTTTTAAGTGTGGTAGAAGCAGCTCCTCATATATCAAAGCAGCAATGCGTTACTCAGTTACAAGAGGCACTCAATAAACACTATGAGATTCAGAATTTAGAGATCACGCTACGTTTTAGTATTGGTGTTGTGCAATATCCAGAACAAGCGCAAACTCCAGAAGATATGATTCGTCGCGCTTTGATTGCGGTTGATACCGCAGCCCAAGATAGGCATGAAGTTTACTTTTACCAAAATGGTGAAGATGAGGCACATTTGGAGCGTTTGCAGATCATTGACGAGCTCAAACAAGCATTGCAAAACGATGACGGTCAATTGTTTATGGCATATCAGCCCAAACTTAATATTAACAGTGGGCAAATAGACAAGGTAGAGGCGCTAATACGTTGGCAGCGCAGTAACGGTGAGTGGGTGTCTCCCGAGTTGTTTATTGATTTGGCTGAACAATCAGGCTTGATTGTAGAGCTCACCCAATGGGTGGTATGCACTGTGGTAGCGCAAGTTGGCAGCTGGCTTAAAGAAGGGCTGACTATGAAGGCGGCCATTAATGTTTCAGCGCAAGATATTGCACATGGAGATTTCCTTGCTCATTTAGACAGTCAACTCACCAAGTATTCAGTGCCAGCAAAGCTCATTACCATTGAGTTGACAGAGCGTGACATGATCGAAAATGAGGAGCAGGGCATAAACACACTCAAGGCGCTCAAGTCACTGGGGGTTATGATTTCTCTAGATGACTATGGGGTTGGTCAAACGTCGTTAGGTAGGTTAAAAATGTTGCCAATCGATGAGTTAAAACTGGATAAAGTATTTATTTTAAAACTCAATGAATCTCACCAAGATCAGTGTATTGTGCAGTCGACCATTTCTTTGGGGCATCAACTTGGTTTTTCGGTAGTCTCTGAAGGGGTTGAGAATCTAGAGTCTTTAAATTTACTCAAGCAAATGCGGTGTGATTACGCACAAGGTTATCACTTAAGTCGCCCTCTGCCAGCGCACGAATTTCTTAATTGGCTAGGTAATTACAATGAAGTGGGTTAGTTTTTTAGCAACATTACTGTTTTGCAACACTGCACTTGCAGGTGGCAAACTGTTAGCAACACCTGGTGTGTCACAAATCGAAGGCAGCGCGGGTGGTGGTATTGTGCCTTGGGCGCAGCTAGCAGGGTACGCAAGCGAAGATGAATGGTCTATCGGGGCTTTTTGTAGTCGTGGCAATGTTAAAAACTATCGGTTAGATGTCTGTGGCGTTCAAGGTAATTTATTTAATCGCATAGAGCTTAGCTATGCTGAGCAAGAGTTTGAAGTTCCTGCACTTAACACCCGTATAGAGCAAAAAGTAAGTGGTGTAAAAGTCCGATTATATGGCGATATTGTGTATAGTGATTGGCCCCAGCTCAGCGTGGGTATACAGCATAAATCGTTAAAAGATGGCAAAGTTGCCAAGTTGCTTGGCGCGGGTAGTACCCGTGGTGACGATATTTATTTAGCGGCAAGTAAGTTGCACTTAGGCGCACTCAATGGATATAACTGGTTTTGGAATATAACGGCCAGATACAGTGAGGCAAATCAAACGGGCTTGTTAGGATTTGGTGCCAAACATGCAGATAAAAGTTGGTTATTAGAAGCCAGCAGCGCAGTGTTTTTATCTAGAGAGGTTGCACTTGGTGTTGAATTTCGCGAAAAGCCAAACAATTTGGGATTAGGGGAGAGTCATTGGCGAGATATCTTTATTGCTTGGTTTCCCAATAAATCATTGAATGTCACCGCTGCTTGGTTGGATTTGGGCTCCATTGCTGGTGTTGATCAGCAAACAGGTTGGTACGTGTCAATCACGGGGTATTTTTAATGAGTCTGAGTAACAGCTACAAGAGATTATTGCTTGCAATTACTATGATGGTTGCGCTATCGGCATGTCAAAGTACACCAACCACCTTGTATCAGCAAGTCGGCGAACAAGCAGGACTAGAGCGGCTAGTGGATGCTTTTATCAAGCAAATTGGTCAAGATGAAGTGGTTTTTCCGTACTTTAAGCAAACTAATGTGAGCCATTTTCGCGCCGGATTTATTACGCATATGTGTGATGTACTGGATGGCCCTTGTACGTATGAAGGTGACAATATGGTGCAGATCCACACCGGAATGAAAATCAATGAACATGATTTTAATCACACAGTGGACCTCTTAATTGCTGCAATGAATGAAGTTAGATTGAGCCACAGCTTGCAGAACAAAATTTTAGCGCGTTTGGCTCCATTGCGTGCGCAGATCATTAAAATTTAATCAGGCGCAAGCAACTCAAGCGCCGCTTGAGTAATTTGTTGTGGGCTAATTGCCGTTATAATTTCATATTCATTAAGACTACAGCTTTGGCTTATAAGCGCAGTAAATTGCTTGTTTTTTGGTGCGACAACCGACCACGCAGAGGTGCCAAAACCGACAATTGCGACACAGGGAGTATTAACTGCTACTGCCATATGCATAGGACCTGAATCGATACTGATCATCAATTGACATGCTGCAATACAATCCACTAATTCCGATAGGCTAGTGGTACCCGTGAGTACTGTAGCGGAAATATCATCAGCAGCTAATTGACTAGCAAGTTGCTGGCTTTCTTCCTTTTCAGAAGGGTCGCCAAGCAAATAAAAATGTACTTCTTTTTGTTTGGCAAGGCGTTGCAAAGTTTGTAAGGCAAGTTCGTTAGGGTAATGGCGAGGCCCTTTGTTTTTGCCTCCAAAGTAAACAGCTACAGGGGTATGCGTTTCATGCTTTACTATCATGTCTGTCGTTTGATAGCTGAGTTTAGGCAATGAGTAGCGCTTGAATGGCTGACCATGACAATCATTTACTAGTTGGCAATAGCGGTGAATATAATGGTGGTTGGGGTTTAGCTTTAAGCCATGGCTAAGCAGCGGTGTACGGCCATTTTGGCGATAACCTAAAATATATTTAATGCCTGCAAATGTGCATAATAGCGCTTCGCTTAATGACCCCCGAAACAGTATCGCCATAGCGAATTGGTATTGCTTGAGATACTTCGCTTTTGCAAACACCGAGTGTGTATTACCGCTTTCGTATCGTTTATCTGCAATCACATGTAGTTTTTCACTTGTGTTTCTTGCAAAAATTTCACACATAAATGGACGCGCTAACAAATAGATATCATTGTTAGGATAGAGTTCGCGCAGCATATCGATTGCAGGTAAGGTATTAATAGCATCGCCAATAAACTTAGGTAATACGACCAGAATTGCGCCTGTAACTTGGGTAGTTTGCAGTGGTTTCAAAATAATATTGTAGCTGTGTTGCACCTTAATATAACGCTAGTATAACGTGATAATTAGCAAAACTTCATCTGTTACAGTGTACAAAGGAGAAGAAATGAAGAATTTAAAAAGTTGTGAGTGGCTTGCTGAGCAACTAGAAAAGGTACATGTATTGGATGCGGGAATTGTGAAACCTGGAGTCAATAACCCCTATGTACCGAGTGCAATCATATACGGCGCAAAGCGTTTTGATATCAGTGGTGCCTTGTCAGATCCAACGGCGAGTTTGCCGAACACGATGTGTGATAAAGCACAGTTTCAAGCCAGTATGCGTCAACTGGGCATAAATCAGCATGACACTGTGATTGTGTATGACGACATGGGGTTGTTCAGTGCCGCCCGAGCATGGTGGATGTTTAAAAGTATGGGCTTTGAGCAGGTGTATGTGCTTGATGGTGGGTTGCCGCGCTGGTTAGAGTTAGGTTTACCCTGCGCGCAAGCGTATGTGATTTGCCAAGCCGTGGGCGATTTTGTTGCAAAACCGCAAGCCAATTACTTTATCGATAGCCAGCAGGTGCTTAATGCTATCGAGGATGAATCGGTTTTGTTACTCGATGCACGAAGTGCCAAGCGCTTTACTGGCGAAGACCCCGAGCCGCGAGATAACATGCGAAGCGGGCATATTCCAAATAGTAAAAGCCTGCCGTATCAGCAAATACTTAATGAACAAGGTCTGGTAAAGTCTACGAGTGAGCTAAAAGCGCTGTTTGTGCAGTTAGGCGTGACCGATCAAGCCTTGCAATTTAGTTGTGGCTCGGGCGTGACAGCCTGTATTTTAGCAATGGCAGCTGATGAATGTGGTTATACCAAATTGGCAGTATATGATGGTTCTTGGAGTGAGTGGGGACAACCGAGTAACTTACCCGTGGCAACCGGCGCTTAGCTAAAAGGGCAATGCTTACAGCCATTGCCACAGCAGTTACCGCGTTTTAGGTGAGCCCAGCGGCTCATAACGAATAAGCCATCTTCAATACTGTAGTCTAGTCCTTCAATGGCTGCAGAATGCTTGAACGGGCGTGCCAATGCTAGTTGTTCTGCTATGGGCATTTCATTTAGACTGTCAATATACGTGCGTAGCTTGGTTATCAGACACGCTCGGCATAGACAGCCATTGGCATCTGATAAAGGTAAAATGTTAGGTAATTCGGTACACCAGCATTGATGGTTGGCGCTGCATTTTATTTGAATTCCACAATTAGAACATGACATGAATTTTCAACATAAATGAATAACAACATGGATAATACCACAGCCCACTACCAAGATTTAGCAACTCTGGTACGTTTTGCGTCAGGATATCAGAATGTATACGCGCGCCTGATAAATTACCCACAGGATCAAGTCTGCTACATTGTTAGTAACCTAGATATATGCGCCGCTTTGGAACAAGTACTGCAAGGGCATGTGGATATGGATGATGTAGAAATGTGGGCAAGTTTATTAGAAATGCGCGGGGACATCGATCACAGCCAAGTTGAGGGAGTGCTCTATGCGCTATCTAACCCAGAACAAATGGGTGAATTAACCTTCGATAAAATTAGTCAAATCATGATCCTATTAAAATAACAAAGGAATCTATTAATGCCGCTTACGCCAAAGGCAATCCACCAATATTATCAAGATGCCAATTTTACCCTACACGTTATGCATCCAAAATTTAGTGAAATAGACTATGAGCTAGTGATGCGTAATCAAGTAAGGCTGCGTCAGTTATTTGCAGGTCAAACCGAGTGGCCAAAGCCTGATATGACAGTGGCAGATAACACCGCTGCTATGGAACACCACTTACGAGAGTTTAACGAAAATATAGCCTACGGATTTTGTGTTTTTGATGCAGATAACAAAGAATGTATCGGTACAGTGTACATCGATGCCAGTGAAGTCGACGGCTACGACTGCGAGCTACACTACTGGCTTGATGAGTCTTTAATAGCGTTAGAAGCTGTGCTTAAAGAGCGCATGCTGACATGGCTTAAAGACAAATGGGGATTTGACAACCCAGCCTTAGTGGCGCGAGAAATACCACTGGCACAGTGGCAAAATATGAAAAAAGCGAGCTGATGCTCGCCTTTCACTTTATATTTAGTCTATTTATGATACCCCAAGCACGCCTCAACTTCGTTTTTTGAGCCTAAGATCACTGGTACGCGCTGGTGGATCTCTTGTGGATCGATATCCAAAATACGTTGCTCACCCGTATGGGCAATACCGCCAGCTTGTTCAACTAACATCGCCATTGGGTTGGCTTCGTAGAGTAAACGTAGCTTAAATGGCTTGTTAGGATCTTTGGTGTCTGCAGGGTAGGTAAATAAACCACCGCGGCACAGTACGCGGTGTACATCACCCACCATGGCCGCAATCCAACGCATGTTGAAGTTTTTACCACGTGGGCCTGTGTCACCTGCTAAAAGGTCATTTACGTAGTTTTGCATCGCTGGTTGCCAGTGGCGCTGGTTAGAGGCATTGATAGCAAACTCTTTGGTGTCTTCAGGAATTTTTGCAAACTCTTCAGTGAGCATAAAGCTGCCGTGAGTTTTATCCAAGGTGAAAATACGTGTGCCTTTACCAATGGTCAGTGCTAATGTGGTACATGGGCCATAAAGCACATAACCTGCAGCAACTTGCTGGTGGCCAGGTTGCATGAAAATAGTTTGGTCAGCAGGGTCTGAACCATGCGGCGCTTTCATAATTGAAAAGATAGTACCTACAAGTGAGTTAATATCTGTGTTTGATGAACCATCTAGTGGGTCGAAGGCCACGATATATTCAGCATCAGGGTTGCCTGCTACAGTGTAGTCTTCTTCTTCAGATGCAATGGCTTTAACGTAGCCAGACTCAAGTAGGATGTCTTTTAAAAGTTGGTTAGATAAAACGTCTAGCTTTTTCTGGGTTTCACCTTGAATGTTTTCATCAAGGGTTGAGCCTAGTACGCCAGAAAGCGCGCCTTGACCAACGCGGAATGAAATCTCTTTACAAGCCGCTAGAATGGTACGGATAAGAGATAATAACTCTCTTGAGCAACCATCATCGATAAGCACTGGAGGGAGTCTACGCATAGTTTTTGATCCTGATAACGTTGTGGCTTGAGTCTATAAAATGTGAGAGGAGAGCTCAGGCCGCAATTAATTTCGTCTTAAAATAGCTGAACTTTGTATACAATTTTATATACTGGGTTTGAATCAGCCATTAAAACCACTAATAACAAGGTAAGATCATGCGAAAAATAGCCAAGCTATCCGTCATATTCTGTACTTTGCTAGGCGCTATGATAACTCAAGCTGTCGCAGCAATTAAGTCTATTGACGAGTTTACTGACAAGTTAAATCGTTTTCCGGGATATTATTCCTTTTATGCAGACACTTCCAGCGGCAAAATTTATCTGGATGTCGACAAGCTCAAGCAGCCATTTTTATTACAGCATAGCCTACCTTATGGGGTTGGTTCCAATGACATCGGCTTAGATAGAGGGCAGTTAGGCGGTACTTACCTTGTTCAATTTGAACGGTTTGGCGATAAAGTGATGTTGCGCGCGTTGAACAGCTACTATCGCGCAAGCTCCACAAATCCTGCTGAGCAGCAAAGTGTCAACGAAGCGTTTGCATCCAGTATCTTGCAAGGGTTTAACGTTGTTGCAGAAGATTCCGATAGCGTATTAATTGATTATACGCCTTATTTGCTGTCAGACGTGCACGCTGTAAGCCGCACTTTAGCGCAACGTGAGCAAGGCAACTTCAATTTAGATAAAAGCCGCAGCGCCGTATTTATGGAGCGCAGTAAAGCGTTTGTTGAGAATACTGAACTAGAAGCAGTGCTCACATTTACGGGCTCCAAGCCAGGCGAATTTGTTCGCCAAGCGGTCGCCGACCCATATGCGATTACTGTGCACCAACATCACTCATTGGTTAAGTTGCCAGACGATAATTACCAACCTCGTACATTCCACCCTCAATCGGGTTATTGGAGCATAGAGCACAAAGATTACTCAGCGCCGTTGGGCGAATCTATGCTGGTGCGTTACATTCCACGCCATCGCTTAGCGAAAAAAGACCCTACAGCTAAAGTGAGCGAACCTGTTGAACCAATCATTTATTATCTTGACCCTGGTGTACCGGAGCCTGTAAAAACTGCGTTGCTAGACGGGGCCAAATGGTGGGATAGTGCATTTGCGGCAGCGGGCTACAAAAACGCCTTTCAAATAAAAATCTTGCCTGATAGTGCCGATCCAATGGATATTCGCTATAACGTTATCCAATGGGTACATCGTGCAACACGCGGTTGGTCTTATGGTGCATCGGTGATAGACCCTCGCACAGGTGAAATCATCAAAGGCCATGTTACGCTAGGCTCATTACGTGTTCGCCAAGATATTCTAATTGCTGAAGCGCTAGCAGCACCTTTTGTCAAAGGCGATGAAGTGGTGAGCCGTTTGCATGATATGGCACTGGACAGAATTCGCCAGCTCAGCGCCCATGAAATTGGACACACGTTAGGGATCGCCCACAACTTTTCTGCTTCTATCAAAGATAGGGCGTCAGTGATGGACTATCCCCACCCTCTGGTTGGCTTTGATAAAAATGGCAAGTTAGATATCAGTCAGGGTTATGCTAAAGGCATGGGCACTTGGGATACACAGGTGATTAAATATGGCTACAGTGATTTCAGCAATTCAGACGAAGCAGCAGAACTACAAACCATTTTGGATGAAAACCGTGAGTTAGGTTTAGAGTTTATCTCTGATAGTGATGCAAGAGCGCAAGGTGGCGCGCACCCGACTGCACACTTGTGGGACAACGGTAATGATCCTGTTGTTGAGTTGCAGCGTGTGCTCGAAGTACGCAAGCAGGCCTTAAGTAGCTTTGGTATCAACAATATCAAGGCAGGCGTAGCGCTGTCTCAGTTAGAAGAAAAGCTGGTGCCACTTTACTTATTCCATCGTTATCAAGTGGAGTCTGCGGTAAAACTCATAGGTGGCGTAGATTACAGCTATGAAGTACGCAGTGCTCAAGCGGTTAAAGGTGCCAAAATTGTTGATAATGCGCAGCAAAGAAAAGCGTTACAAGCAATATTAAAAACCCTAGATGCAGAGCAGTTACGTATCCCTGAGCGAGTATTAGCGCTCATTCCGCCCAAAGCCTATGGTGAGAGTAAAACGCGTGAAAGCATTTATGGCAGAACAGGTTTAGTACTTGATGCCATGGCGCTACCTGAAGTGGCTGCGAATCATAGCTTAAATCTGCTGTTCAATGCCGAGCGTTTAAACCGTTTGTCACAGCACCATGCCCGTGATGCCAAACATTTTGGTTTAGTGCAAATGCTAAATGCGGTGTATAGAAAAGTATTTGACGCGCAAACAAGTGGTGCAATGGCATTAAAATTGAGTCAGCGTGTACAGTATTTAACCGCAGCACGCATGGCGCAGCTTGCCAGCTCTGATAAAGTCGAACCCGAAGTACAAGCACAGCTTAGATTCCAGCTGATGCGTGTTGCAAAACAGTTTGATCAGCAATCATTGTTCAGTAATGTGAGCGAAGAAACAGCCTATCGTCACGAATTGGCAAGACAAGTTAATGTCTTCCTAGAAACAGGGAAATGGCCTGAAGGATTTAAAGCAGTGAAAATGCCTCCGGGCTCACCAATTTGATAACATTGATGTAAATAATAGCAAAAAATAAGCTGGCACTAGGCCAGCTTTTTTAATTGTGCAAAGGGATATTAAGATATTTGCTCAAGCGTTGGTAACGCCTGCATTACGCCAAGTTGGGCGCAGGTATGCGCACCGCATTTAACCGCAAACTGAGCGGCTAATTCTAGCTTATGAGTCGCATTAGCTAAATTTGCTTTGTGTACACCTAATTGTGCGAGATAGAATAAAAAACCGCTGATCAGGCTGTCGCCTGCGCCAGTGGTATCAACTACCTGAATACCAGGAGTAGTCACCTCAATACATTGCGATTGGGTAATGAGTTTTACTGGGTGCTTACCATCGGATAGCAGTACAACTTTAACACCTAAAGAAAATAACCAATGACAATATTGCTGGGTAGTTGAATTAGCTGCTTGGCTCAAGTATTCCAGCTCCTCTAGACTAAATTTGAGTATGTCGCAGTAAGCATAACAGGCTTCAATTCGATTACTGAGTTGCGATAGGTCATGCCATAAATTGAGTCTAAGATTTACATCAAAACAAATAAGTTGTTGATGCGCAGCAGCTTGCTTAAGCAGCGCCATATGGGTGTTGCTAATGTGACTCGTGGTGAGCGTATTAGAGCAAAAATGAAACGCGCCTATTTCAGGCCAACGAAACTTGGCAAAGTTCGCCTCGCTCACCAGTAGGTCGGCGGTTTGATTACGATAAAAACTAAACTGACGCTCGTTATGTTCATCCAGTACAACGACTGCGAGCGCCGTGTTGGTATTATCGAAAGTAGGGCAGTAGTTTGTTGTTACGCCATAATATTCTAATGTGCTGCGGATCTTTTGCCCAAAAGCATCGCTTGCTAGCCCGCCTAAAAACTCGGCTGTACCACCGAGCTTCGCAAAGCCCACGGCAGCATTGGCTGGTGCTCCCCCAACAATGGGCAATAGCGCCCCTTCTTGGTTAGGCAGTAAATCTATTAATGCCTCGCCAAAGCAGGTTAATTTCATCGCAGCACAGTGTGACATGTAGAGCCCTCTAGAATTGATACTTGAGTGTAAATGACGTTGTTCGGCCATTGATACTGCGGGCACGAATAATCCCGTTGCTTGGTATGCTGCCTTCTTCAGCTTCTGTGATGCCAACGGTATTGAATAGGTTGTTAACATTCAAAGACACTGAAAGATTTGGTGTTACATCATAACTGGCAAAAGCATTAACTTGCGTGTATCCATCTAGCTTTAAATCATTATTGTCTTGCGCATAGGCATCGCTGGTGCCGATTAAGCTCATTCCAATTGCTCCTTGTTCCATGTTGTAACGGCCCATGAGCGAGTAAATAAAGTCAGCCTGACGACGCGGTGTATGGCCTATCAGATCAGGTGATAAGGCATTTTTGGCAATCTCAGCATCGGTCCAAGTTAGGTTGCCTCTAAAGTCAAATGAGCCGACAAAATAGACCCCTTCTAGCTCAATTCCTTGTGCCTCGTATTGTCGGTCAAAAAATCGTTGGCTAGTGGCCTCAAAATTTTGTTCTTCAGTTTGTGCGTAAAAGGCGGTGGCAAACACACTACCGTGTTCAAAGCGTTGCTTAAGGCCTAATTCAATTTGCGTGACCTCATCAATAGCATCTTCTTTTGCAACGCTGCCATCTGTGGCAACTTTACCAAATAGTAGGCGGTCCGCATTGGCACGAGCCCCTTCACTGATACGAGCAAACACGGCTCGGCTAGGATTGATTTGATAGTTGGCACCGACTGAGTAACTGGTGTAATGCCAATCGTAGTTAACCACACTCGGGTTAGCTAAATTAATGCCCGCGACTTGTTCTTCTGGTTTGGAAATAGCGCCATCACCGTTAATGTCTCGCTCAGATACCACGGCTCCTGCGTAAGTGCCTGTTGCTTCCCCTTTATCATAGCGCACACTGGCATCAAGGGTAATATCACCAAGCTGGCTAGAAACCGCAATATACGGCGCTCTAGTTGAATAATCGGTATCGTAATTGCGTTGGCAGCAGTTGCCCCAAGCGGGTGTGCCGTACGCATAAAGACCATTGTCTGAGTACGGTGTACCATCGGCGGCGAATACATCTATCAGGGCTGCATTGTCACCCTTTAGCTCCATCAGATAAGAGTTCCACAACCAAGACATGGCAATGCTTTGCTCTGATGCGTAAAAGCCTAAAGTGATGGCCGTGTCATCCATCAGAGTTTTCGTTAGTTTAATATCATTGACGAGCGAACCAAAATCCTGCATTTGCACATCAAAAGTATGAATGCGCATGATATTTTGATCGCTTACAGCCATACCCGCTTGTGGGCCATTGGCATATTTTAAGCTAGCATTGTCACCGGCAATACTTGTTGCGATACTTTGCGCATCACCTACTTCAGCAGGAAATGGCGCGTTAAAGGTGCCTTTGACACTAGAAATACGTAAGCGATTTTCTATCTTCCAATTGTTGTCTAAATCAAAGCTTGCCTCTACCCCAACACTGTTAACTTGTGGATGCATACCATCGCGCATATCGCCTTGGCGATTTTCATTGTTCGCGCCTAAACCTTGTGTTTTGACAAAATAAGCAGAGTGAGGGGTCTCATTGAGCGCATCAAATCCACTTAAGGAGTCGCCGTTGGCACGCATAGGCATGGGTAAGTAGCCTGTGCTTTTGTCATCTAGGTGTTTAAAATAGAGGCGTACATAGCCGCTATCAAATTCTTTTGTAAGGTTTGCTTTGATTTGACCGCCTTTGTTACCCGTGTAGCCTGTGTCTCTAACGCCTTCACCTTGGCGCACAAATCCACCGATATGAAAGCGCACAGAATCAGACAGGTAACTGCCGAACTCAAAGTCAGTTCTAAACTCGTCGTAATCTAAACCGAACGTGGTGGCGATACTGCCAGACTCACTCTCACCCGTTTTCGAGATAAAGTTGATAATGCCACCCGGTGCATTGCTTGTTGCAGTCGAGGCTGAGCCGCCACGAATAGACTCAACAGTTTGTACCGTGTTATCGAGGCGCATAAAAATATCAGCATTACCAAAAGCGATATCGCCAAATTGTAAAATTGGTAAGCCATCTTCTTGCAATTGCAAAAACTTTGCGCCACCAGAGGCCACGGGTAAACCTCTAACTGCGATATTGGCATTGCCCTCACCACCCGTTGATTCAGAACGAACTCCGGGCAAAATTCTAAATGCTTCAGCGGTGGTTCTGGGAGTTGAAACATTAATTTGTTCAGCAGAAATGCTGCTAACCGAGACACTAGAAGCCATTACGGTGCGTTTTTGTGGCACGCCAGTAACGATGATTTTTTCAAGTTCATTTTTTTGCTTAGCGTTATTGTGTATTGGCTCTTGTGCCCATGCGTTCGATCCTATAGCAAGTGTAATTGCACTTAGCGCAAACCAAGTTGGAGTTGTTCTTCTCATAATGTGCCTCGTTGTTGTCAATTTGCAGTATGGAACACTCAACTGAAGTTACATACTTAATCGATTAAGTAAGTTAGCAAAAATAAAGTGTTTTGCAATGATAATTTGCGCGATAATTGTGCATTGTTTTTTAACTGGCTGTTTTTTATTATAAAAAAGTGTTCAATCTTGGTGCGTCGTTGAACACTTTTGTGACAAACCTAGGTCGCTGCTAGGCGAATTTGTGCGGGGTTGCGCCACCAGTTATAAAACATGGCTAACATCAGCAAGGCGGCAAAGGCAGTGGCAAGAGCAAAGCCATAGCGGATATGACCAAAATAGTCACTAACTACCCCCATAAGTAGCGGTGCAAGTGCAGCTGACAAAGCGGTAAAAAATAAGATAACACCCGCTACGGAACCATGCTGATGTTTAGCAAAACAAGATATACCTTTGGAGTTAAGGGTAGGGTAGATCATCGACATAAACAGCCCGCTTAGTGGTAAGCTAACTACCGCGGCGTTTACGCCAAAAATGTAAGTGGCTAAATAACAGAAAAAAATCGCAGTGCTTAGTACAAGCATAACCACTTGCCAGCTAAATACATTTAATAACCAAGTGGCCATAAAACGTCCTAATGCCCTTAAGATAAAGAAAATAGTTAACGCATAGGTAGCCAGCAAGGTCCAATCTCCTTGATAGGTCTTTAGTAAGGTAGGCATCCACACATAAATGGCGACTTCGGTTGCAACATACAAGGCAATTGCCGCAGAAAAGCCCAGTGCATGTAAATCTTTGAACATCAGTAAGGTATGTTTAAAACTGGGTGCCTGCTGAGATAGCGGTTTTGGTTTGGTAACAAAGCGTACTTTAAGCGTTGCTAAACTAAGCATTACACATAATACACCGGCTAAAACATAAAGATATACCCAGCTAACACCTGCCGTTATCAGGTAGCTCACAAGAGCGGGGCCTACAATAGCGCCGATGGCAAAAAAGCCCTCTACTGTATTCATGGTTTTGGTATGTGCGTGGTTGGTTGGGCTCAGATCACCAAGTAACGCCAGCGCTGCAGTTTTGAATAAACCAATCGCAACGCCTATGACGCTTAACAACACCACAAATATAATGAAGTTATTGCTAATAGCAAAAGCAAAGCATGCTAAGGCAAATAGTGTAAAGCCAATTAAGATGGTTGCTTTATGGCCAATTTTATCGGCCAGAAAGCCGAGGCACAACCCACTGATTGCTATCCAAATCATGGGAGCATAATGAAATGCACTGGCCTGAGTCATACTTAAATTATACTGTTCGATCAATTCAGGAATGATCACGCCCACTGCGTCCGATGTCATTGCAAACATAAAGAACATCATATACGTGAGCCAGCGAAGCGTTGTTAAGTTGCTGGTTGTCATAGTACTTGCCTCAACGGTTAACTGGCTGATCTGTAATAAGTCTAGTGTGTATATCTGGGGTATCAGCCAATTTTATTGTAAATAATGCTTGAATATAGTTAGGGGTTGAATAAAGATATATCTTAATCGATTAAGAATCAACTTTAGAATATAGAGCGGAATTATGAAAAACCAAGTGCAATTGATCACCTATGCAGATCGTCTGACTGGCAATGGCCTTACACAGTTAAAGCAACTTCTTGATGAATCGTTTGCAGGCTTGTTTTCTGGCGTGCATATTTTGCCGTTTTATTACCCGATAGATGGCAGTGACGCAGGGTTTGATCCCATAGATCATGCCCAAGTTGATAGTCGCCTAGGCACTTGGCAAGCACTATCCGAGATTGGTCAGCATTATGAAGTGATGGCTGATTTAATCGTTAATCACGTTTCCGCTCAGTCTCATGAATTTCAAGATGTGTTGGAACAGGGTCATCAATCACCCTATTGGTCGATGTTTTTAAAAGAAACAGATGTGTTCCCAAGTGGTATTACTCAAGCTCAAGCTAATGCCATTTTTAGACCTAGACCGACGAGCTGTTTTTCACCCAAAAAGTTGGCGAGCGGGGAGCTCGTCAACTTTTGGACTACTTTTACCGACAATCAAATCGATATAAATGTTGAGACTGACTCAGGTAAACGGTATCTCGATAAAGTGCTTAACTTATTTGCTACAAATGGCGTAAAGATCATTCGTCTTGATGCTGCTGGGTTTGCTATTAAGCGTGCGGGAACGAGCTGTTTTATGACAGACGAGACCTTTGCATTTATAAAGCAGTTAGCTGAACAAGCCCATAATTTAGGTATGGAAACCATCGCAGAGATCCACAGTCATTACAAAACGCAAATTGCCGTAGCAAAAAAAGTCGATAGAGTTTACGACTTTGCACTGCCACCACTCATATTGCATACCTTGTTTAGTAAAAATGTGGATGCTTTGCTGTATTGGTTAACAATCGCCCCTCGTAACTGTTTAACCGTACTGGATACACATGATGGTATCGGCATTGTTGATGCGGGGCCTGAGGGGGATAAAGCAGGGCTGTTAAATGCGAACGAAATTGATGATTTGGTGCAACAAATTCATATAAATAGTCAAGGTGAAAGCTTGAAAGCCACAGGGGCTGCAGCGAGCAATGTTGACCTTTATCAGGTAAATTGCACTTACTACGATGCGCTGGGGAAAGACGATTTGGCATATCTAACCGCGCGTGCGATACAGTTTTTTGCACCGGGTGTACCGCAAGTGTATTACGGTGGTTTGCTGGCGTTACACAATGACGTGGCATTACTGGAAAAAACTCAGGTAGGCAGAGATATTAATCGCAGTTATTTATCGTTAGAGCAAGTTGAAAAGCATTTAGATAAACCCGTTGTGAAAGGGTTGCGCAAGCTTATTAAACTACGCAATGACAGTGATGCGTTCAATGGAGACTTTTTGGTTCATGGCAGTAACAGTACACTGAGTATGGAGTGGCAGAATCAACATGAGCTTGCCAGTCTAAAAGTAGACTTGATGGCAGGAACAGCACAGCTTAGTTTTAGTAATGCCAAGCAAAATACAGTAATTAACTTAGTAGATTTGCTTAATTAAGCGAACTATCAAATGGGCTAAGTAGATTGGCCCATTCGCAACTCAAACGGCAAGATCACTTGTTGTTTTTGTTTATTGATAAATAACTCAGCTGCATGTTGCCCTTTAGCCTCACTATTTTGATGTATAGTGGTGATCGCTGGGTTAAATAGCTGGGCTTCATCAATACCGTCAAAGCCAACAATTTTCAATTCTTGAGGCACTTTGAGCCCCTGTTCTTGTGCTTCTCTTGCTGCGGCGAGTGCAATTAAGTCGCTCATGCATAACAATACATTTGGACGTGGTTGCACGTTTAATGCTTCTTTTGCGGCGATGCGGGCCCAACGTTCACTACTCTCGGGGATATTCCAAGTTCTATCGTCAGACATTGAGACATTGGATTCTTGTAGTGCTTGTCTAAACCCTGCTAAACGTTGGTGTGCAATAGAGGTATTGAGTTTTGGCAGGTGATGATCATACACGCGGCAAATGAGTTCAGTGTCTAACAGTCGCAAACCTAAAATGGCAACGTTGGCTTCTTTTGAGGCGTCGGTAAAAGCCCTGAGCGCTTGATTTGCAACTTCGTATGCAGCTTGGTGATTGTTAATGTTCACACTGGCTTGCCCATTAAGTTCAAAGTCTACAGCAACTACTTCTTTATTGAGTACAGCAAGATGGGCAATGAGTTTAGTATTTCTTGGTCTGCCATAACAAATAAAACCATCAACAAAGTCAACAACGTTGCTGACATTGTCAGCATTGCCCGAAAATAGTAGTAAATTAATGCCCTGGGGTTCAAGCACGTTTGCAACACCGCGCATAAAGCTACTTGCCACAGGATCAGACACCATATATTCAACACTATCGGGTAAGACCAGCGCGACAATATTGAAGGTGCCCTTTCTAAGAGAACGGGCAGCTTTATTCGGTCCAAAGTAGCCAAGTTCATGACATGCAGATAAGATCTCTTCCCTTTTTTGTTTTGATAACTGATCAGGTCGATTAAAAGCATTTGATACAGTTGCATTGGATACACCAAGATGTGCAGCAATACTTTTTAGGGTCCACTTCTTTCCTGTCATTTGCATCCGGCTATTTGGTTTTTTTCTAGTTTACATCAGCATAGATGCTTACTTAAAGCACTAACTAAAACACAGCTCATTTATTAACTGGCGAATTTGTTGTTGCGCAGGGGCAATCTTCTCTATCGCTAAGTATTCATCAGGTTGATGTGCTTGCTCTATGCTGCCAGGTCCCATCACGATGGTTTCGCAGCCAAGCTGCTGTATAAATGGCGCTTCAGTACAATAATTTACAGCAACGGCTTTGCTTTGAGATATCTGCTCGGCCAGTTTAACTAAGGCGCTATCCGTTTTGCCACTAAATGCTGGAATAGGGTCGTGCAAGTCAATCACACAGACACTATTTGGGTATTGAGCGTTAAGCGGTGCCACTGCATCTAATAACAAAGCTTGCAACTCTTTTATGCTCAACCCTGGTAGTGGGCGCAAATCAATATGGAGCTCACAGCAGCCGCAAATACGATTGGCATTGTCGCCGCCATGGATATGCCCCAAGTTTAATGTAGGATAAGGAATTGCAAAATCGCTAAGTGAATATTTATTCTTTAACTCTTCTTTTAGGTGTAATAGTTTTGCAATTACCTTGTGCATGATTTCGATGGCGTTAAGGCCACGCTCAGGATCAGAGCTATGACCGGAGCGTCCAATCACTCTAATGGCGCTGCTCATATGCCCTTTATGGGTATAAACCGGCGTCATATCTGTGGGTTCTCCGATAATACAGCGCGCAGGTTTTAAATTACTGTGTTTTGCCACCTGTTGCGCACCTGCCATGGTGGTTTCTTCGTCAGCGGTGGCCAGAATGAGTAGTGGCTGTGTCTGTACAGCACCTTGTTCATCGAGAGCTTTGATCGCATCTAAAGCAAAAGCAAAAAAGCCTTTCATATCAATCGAACCAAGCCCATATAAGCGATTATCATGCTGCTCTAACTTGAAGGGGTTGAAGTTCCATCGACTGTCATCAAAGGGCACAGTATCAGTATGTCCTGCCAACATTAAACCACCATGGCCTTGACCGCGCTTAGCCAGTAAGTTGAATTTTCCTGGCGCATTTTCAAGTTCGGTGATCTCTACGTTAAAGCCTAAGTTTTCGCACCAGCTTGCAAGTAAATCAATGACGGGGCGGTTACTCATGTTTAAAGAATCGTCCAAAGCACTGACCGAAGGGTTAGCGATTAATTGTTGGTACATAGCTAAAAAGGTGGGGTTGCTCATAAAAAATCCAAAATATTTATCCAAAGTGTTTGCATAACAATTTAAAGGTGTTTAGTATGAATATCAATTCACTTTTTTAGCATAAATATATTTAGAGGCTGGCATGCGACGATACTCATTCACCATTTAATTTCATTTTGACTAGAAAACGCAATACAAATTAGAGAGCACCATAAAAAATGATGAATGTAACAAAGAACATCGCAGTTGTTGGCGCCAGCGGATATAGCGGTGCAGAACTTGCCAGTTTAATAGCCAAACACCCTAACTTCTCCCTGTCAGGTTGTTACGTGTCAGAGCAAAGCTTGGATAAGAACACATTATTGAGTCAGTTATATCCAGAGCATGGAAATTTGCTCGACACGCCGTTACTCCCCTTGTCAGCAAGTGCTTTTGCTGACATTCAAGCTCAAGCGGATTACGTGTGCTTGTGTACCGACCACAAAGTGAGTGTGGAACTTGCCCCAAAGTTTCTTGAAATGGGAAAAAAGGTTTTTGACTTATCTGGTGGATATCGTTTAGCCACCAGCCAAGATTATGAGCAGTATTACGGCTTTAGTCACCCTTATGAACAATGGCTAAAGCAAGCAGAATATGGGCTTGCTGAGTGGAATGCACAAGCGATAGCTGCTGCACAATTGATTGCCGTTGCTGGGTGCTATCCAACTGCAGCCCTTAATGCTCTGAAACCGCTTAAACAGGCGGGTTTAATCGCAGACGAAAAAATCATTATCAATGCTGTTTCAGGCGTTACCGGTGCGGGTAGAAAAGCCAGTATCAATACTCACTTTTGTGAAGTCTCTTTGGCACCCTACGGCTTGTTTAATCATCGTCATACACCAGAGATAAAACAGTACCTTGATCATGAGGTGCTATTTACTCCACATTTGGGCAATTTCGCACGCGGTATTTTAGAGACTATTTATGTGTCGTTAAAACCTCAGGTGACCAGCAATCAGATAGAAGCTGCATATCAAGTGTTAGCAGATGAACCGTTGATCAGATTAAAAGGCGCACAGCTGCCTTCTATCAAAGGCGTAGCAGGGTTGCCTTATGTAGATATTGGTTGGCAACAACAAGGCAGCCAGCTTATTGTGGTGGTTGCGATTGATAACCTTCTAAAAGGCGCGGCGGGTCAAGCACTACAGTGCATGAATTTATCTAGCCAGTTACAGCCAGAATTAGGTTTAAAGGGAGCGTGGTAATGCAAACTTGGGTGATAAAAGTAGGTGGTGCGGTACTAGATACTGAAGACGCAGCACATGCATTATTTAAGCATCTGGCTCAGGTGAGTGAGCAAGATAAAGCACAGCAATTTGTGGTGGTGCATGGCGGCGGAGCGCTGGTTGATCGTTGGTTGAATGATGCTGGGTTTGCTACGGCAAAACATCAAGGCTTGCGGATAAGTCCCAAAGAACAGATGCCATATATTGTTGGTGCGTTAGCTGGATGTGCCAATAAACAGTTGATGGCGCAGGCAATCACTGCTGGGTTACAGCCGATAGGCTGTTGCTTATATGAAGCAGGCTTGCTTGCAACACAAAAACTAAAAGCACTCGGTCAAGTTGGCGAGTGTGTTGAAGGAAGTTCGGGTTTACTGCCTGCTATGTTGGCATTGGGTCGTATTCCCTTAGTCAGTTCAGTAGGCCTTGGAGATGATGGCCAGTTATTCAATGTTAACGCAGATGAGGCAGCGGCAGCCATTGCAAGTCTGCTCAATGCTGAACTTATTTTTATGACGGATGTTGAAGCGGTGTTAGATGGCAATAAACAGCCTCTTCATCAGCTCAATCAAGCGCAAATTGAGCAACTTATTGATACAGGAGTGATAGTGGGCGGAATGGAGGTCAAAGTAAAGACCAGCCTTCGCGCAGCCCAACACTTACGACGTGGTGTGTATATCTCTAGTTGGCAAAAGCCTGAGAATCTTGTTGCGTTACTCAATGGCGCACATGTTGGTACACAGATCACACCATAGGAAAGAATATGTTACAGCACTTTTTAACCGGTCTTGAGTTAGACCAAGCAAAGATATTAAAGCTACTTAAGCTTGCACAAAACATTAAAAATCAGCCACAAGAGTATTCAAATGCGCTGACTGGTAAGTCGATAGTGACATTGTATGAAAAGCCTAGCTTACGTACTCGCTTATCTTTTGACATTGGCATTAATAAGCTCGGAGGCCATGCTGTTTACCTTGATCAGCAAAATGGGGCAATGGGTGATCGTGAGTCAGTAAAAGACTTTGCGCTTAATATCTCGGCATGGGCCGACGGCCTTGTTGCTCGGGTTAATCACCACAGCACTTTGAATACACTGGCTGAGCATGCCTCTATCCCTGTGGTCAATAGCCTCTGCGATTTATATCACCCTTGCCAAGCATTGGCTGACTTTTTAACACTGCAAGAAGTGCATGGTGATGTGAGCCAATTGAAATTGGCCTATTTAGGTGAAGGCAACAATGTGACTCATTCACTGATGCTATTAGCAGCCACATTGGGGACTGATTTTGTTGCTGTTTGCCCAAAAGGACATTCACCTGATGCGCAAATAGTGAAACAAGCAGAGCAGATAGCGGCGGCGAATGGTGCGTCAGTACTAATAAGTGACCGTGTAGAAGCTGCAGTAGGTGCCAATGCGCTCTATGCAGATACATGGGTGTCTATGGGGAACGATGCTTGTCTAGAGCAAGTAAAGCAGACCTTTATGCCATATCAAATTAATGCAGCGCTGGTACAGCAGACAGGCGCAAGTACAGTACTGCACTGCCAGCCAGCTCACCGTGAGTATGAGATCACCTCAGAGGTGATGGATGGTAATAATTCCAAAATAATTCAACAAGCACAAAACCGCATGCATGCCCAGAATGCTTTGCTGGTGTCACTGTTAAATCCAAATTATGTGTAAGGATGTAAAGCAAAATGAGCGAAATTAAAAAAGTAGTATTGGCCTATTCTGGTGGCTTGGATACATCAGCAATTGTTCCTTGGTTAAAAGAAAACTATGACTGTGAAGTTGTTGCGTTTGTAGCTGATGTGGGACAGGGCGAAGAGGAACTCGCTGGCGTGGAAGAAAAAGCCATTGCATCTGGTGCATCAGAGTGTCACATCGTCGATCTTAAAGAGCAGATGGTCAGTGATTACATTTATCCGACTTTGAAAACCGGCGCAATTTATGAAGGCACCTATTTACTTGGGACTTCAATGGCCCGTCCTATCATTGCCAAAGCACAAGTTGAAATTGCACGTAAAGTCGGCGCTGATGCGCTTTCTCACGGTTGTACGGGCAAGGGGAATGATCAGGTGCGTTTTGAGTCTTGTTTTGCTGCGCTTGCTCCAGATCTTAAGGTGATCGCACCGTGGCGTGAGTGGAGTTTATCGAGTCGTGAATCGCTTTTAGATTATTTAGCTGAGCGTAATATCCCTTGTTCAGCGTCGGCGACAAAGATTTATAGCCGTGATGCGAATGCTTGGCATATTTCCCATGAAGGGGGAGAGCTTGAAAACCCTTGGAATCAACCGAGTGAGCAAGTTTGGACGATGACTGTATCGCCAGAGCAAGCGCCAGATAAACCTGAGTTTGTGAGTGTTATAGTCGAACAAGGTGAAGTGGTCGCGGTAAATGGTGAGCGCTATAGCCCATATCAATGCTTAGTACAGCTTAATAACATTGCTGCGGCGCACGGTGTAGGGCGCGTAGATATCGTAGAGAACCGTCTGGTTGGTATGAAATCTCGTGGCTGCTATGAAACACCGGGAGGAACCGTGATCATGGCTGCGCTGCAGGCAATTGATGAATTGGTATTAGATAAATCGAGTCGTAAGTGGAAAGAAACCCTAGGCGGTGAATTTGCCCACTTAGTGTATGACGGTCGTTGGTTTACGCCTTTAAAAGATTCAATTTTGGCAGGTGCGCAAGCGCTATCTGAGGTGGCAACGGGAGAGGTGGTGTTAAAACTCTACAAGGGCCAAGTTAGTGCGGTACAAAAGCAGTCGATCAATAGTTTATACAGTGAAGACTTTGCAACGTTCGGCGAAGATGATGTTTATGATCAATCACATGCCGAAGGATTTATTCGTTTATTTTCGCTTTCTAGTCGGATTGCGGCTTTGAATAAAAAGTCGTAATTCAGAGCGTTAGGAGAAATATTATGGCGTTATGGGGCGGGCGTTTTTCATCGGGTCCGGATGCGGCATTCAAGCAGTTTAATGACTCTTTGCCATTTGATTACCAATTGGCAGAGCAGGACATTGTGGGTTCTATTGCGTGGGCTGGCGCGTTGGCACAAGTGAACGTGCTTAACGAGCAAGAGCATCAAGAGTTAGTGGCAGCGCTCAATCAATTGTTAGAGCAAGTTCAGCAAGATTTGAGTGCGGTCGCCTGTGCTGGGTATGAGGATATTCACTCTTATGTTGAAGCTAAGCTCATTGAGCAAGTAGGTGACTTGGCTAAAAAGCTACACACTGGGCGTAGTCGTAATGACCAAGTTGCTACAGATTTTCGGCTTTGGAGTCGCCAAAGTGCTGAGCAGCTGCTGGCGGCTTTAGGTTCGTTAAAGTCGGCGTTTGTACAACTTGCAGAGCGTGAGCTTGGCACAATATTACCAGGTTATACGCATTTGCAGCGTGCGCAGCCCGTGCTGTTTAGTCACTGGTGTATGGCGTATGTCGAAATGCTAGAGCGCGATGAATCGCGCCTGCAAGATGCGTTAATGCGTTTGAATGTGTGCCCGCTTGGCAGTGGCGCGCTGGCTGGTACTGCATACCCCATTGATAGAGAAACGCTAGCAACCAATTTAGGTTTTAGCCATGCATGTCGCAATAGTTTAGATGCCGTTTCTGATAGAGACTTTGTGGTAGAGCTACTCAGTTGTGCCAGTATTTCAATGATTCACTTGTCTCGCTTTGCAGAAGACTTAATTTTTTACAACTCAGGTGAGGCAGGGTTTATTGAGCTTGCTGATAACGTTACCTCGGGTTCTTCGTTGATGCCACAGAAGAAAAACCCAGATGCGTTGGAATTGATCCGAGGAAAAACAGGGCGAGTGTTTGGCGCATTTAGTGCCATGATGATGACGCTTAAAGCATTGCCTCTTGCTTACAATAAAGATATGCAAGAAGACAAAGAAGGCTTGTTTGATGCGATGCCAACATGGCTTGCGTGTATCCATATGGCACAAGCGTGTATCGAAGGCCTTAAAGTCAATGGTGAAAAAACCCGCGAAGCGGCAAAAGGTGGCCATGCCAATGCGACAGAACTTGCCGATTATTTAGTAGCCAAAGGGATCCCGTTTAGAGAAGGACACCATATTGTTGGCCAACTTGTACAGATAGCCATTGCGCAAGGGAAAAGCCTCGAAGAGTTGAGCTTAGACACCTTTAAAAGTGTCTGCGATGTGATTGATGAAGGTGTATACCCAGTGTTAGAGCTCGATGCTGGTATTGCAGCGCGCCAAGCACTTGGTGGTACATCTGTCACGCAAGTTGAAAATGCGGTCCGTGTGGCGAAAAAAAAACAACAGATCTTAGTCAGAGACGCGACACTTGATGATGTTGATGCGATTGCTGAATTGATCCAGCATTGGGCTAAAGTCGGCGAAAATTTGCCGCGTGCTAAAAGTGACATGATCCACTCGATTAATGAGTTTGCCGTAACCGTTGTCGATGGCAAAGTAACGGGATGCGCATCGCTGTATATTTACGATACGGGGCTTGCTGAGATCCGCTCTTTAGGCGTTGACCCACAAACGCCTGTTAAAGGCCAAGGTATGCAATTAGTTACTCATTTGCTATCAAAAGCGCGCAAGTTGGCGCTAAATCGCATTATTGTGTTAACTCGAGTACCTGGATTCTTCACTAAGCAAGGGTTTAGTTATTGTACAAAAGATACTTTACCCGAAAAGGTGATGAAAGATTGCGACTTGTGTCTGCGAAAAGAAAACTGTGATGAAGTGGCAATGGAATTTATTCTAAAGGCGGCAAGGAGTACGGTGATCCCGTGTAAATTTGTGGCCTGAACTCCCTGAAGACGACAAAAGGCGCTTGGCTGATCCCAAGCGCTCTTTTTATTTTGAAGACTAACTTACTTTTTTGTTTATTCACCTCAGCTTTCTTTGCGTCAAAAAAATGTGGCCCACCTTTTGCTTTTAAATGTCTCAAATTTGTAACTGTAAAGTTAATAACTTTTCATTATTTTAATTTACTAAATGAGGTTAATATGAAACTACTAAAAGCGATTAAAGCGACAAAAAAACAACAAACAGCAAATCTAGGGGCTAGTCAAAGCCTTGAACTTTCTGCTAAAGTGCTATCAAATAAAGAGTTATTAGCTCAAGTTGGTGGTGCTCGTGGTGGTGGCTATTACCCTCCTAACCCTCCTAAAAGTACTAGTTTTTAATATTTAGAATTGAAAGGGGACTATTTTGTTTGGTGAACTGAGCCTGCATTTTGAAACGATTGTTGTGTTAGGCTTTATCCTTGCATTCATTTTTAATTTAAGTTTCTTTTTACTTAAGTTAAGTCAAAATAGTTCTCTTGTATTTTCATCTTGTGTTATGGCTGCTTCTTATTTTTTGAGTAACCATTTCTTTGACATAATTCTAGACACTAGCTTTCAGTATTTAATATGGCTAGCTTTTGATTTGGTAACAATATTACTTATATGGTTACCGCACAAAGTGCTGAAACTGCGGTTTTCAACAGCCAGTATTTATGTTTTTCTTGGTTTATCAATAAATAGTGTCTTATTTCTATTGATGCATATGGATATTAGCTTATTAGTGAATAGGCAGCATTGGTGGTTTTGGACAACCTATAGCATATTGATCAATGTATTTGACTTAATGATGGTTGCAGCGCTGATCCTTAATAGAGATTTTCTGTTATTTTTGAAGTTATCTAACAAGATAAAAAAAGGGTTTAGAAAACAGGTTGCTCTACGAGATTGAAGTTAGAGTTTGTTTTAAAAAACGAAATTATTGTTGGTGAGAATGTAACGTCTTTCGATAAGTTCTTGTTTGTGGAATCGCCTAAATTAATTCAAAATACCTACATTGTTCTGATGATAATTACATTTTTCCATCGATGTTTAACTTCATGGACTAAAAAAATGGGAATGTATCGAGTATCATGACTCTCGGTCTTACCTTGCTATCTTATGCATTTCTATATTTCACAAATGATTGGCGAATCTTCTCATTAGTAGTAAACCCGCAACTACTTGCAATCATATATGACGCAGAATTGATTCTTTTGTTATGGGTTTTGCATAAAGTTTTGAAACTTGACTATAGTGTCGCTTTTCTTTATTTGATTGGGTTTACAGCGCTTCAATCAACTCTTAACTTGGTACTATACATAGATATCTGTTTGGTCAAAGGGAGGTATGGTGGTTCTGGTACTTCTATAGCGTAGTCGCAAAGCTACTTGATATTCTAATGGTTATTGGACTTTGTATGAATCAAGACTACCTAAAATTAGGGCTTGCAATTAAGCGTACAAAACTACAAATGAATTCTTTAAAGTCATGTAGATTGACGCATAATTCGTGACGTTATTGACTTGTTGATGATGCTAACTCTAATCTACTTGTCCTTAGTTAATGTCGTCCAGCTCTATGCTGATTTAATGGAAAAGCTACAAACTTGAACGGCGAAATACCCCTAACGGATTACTCACATGACCTACTCTGAATTAATGTTTGTCGTTATTCCTAAAGCTGTGGACTCGGCAACACCAGCTATCATGGCAGCTACACTTGTTTTTTACTTAGTGAGCCATTTCTTTAAAAAGAAAGTCCCGACATCACTATTACTTACTTTATTTCTTACGCTGGTTTCATACAGCTTTAGTGCTTACTCTTTTAATTGGGACTTCTTCGGTAACACAATTAATACATATTTGTTGATCGTAATTTACGATATGCAGCTCATACTGTTACTGTGGGCTCTGCATCGGTTTTTGAAGCTGCAAGCCTCTAATGCCTATATATATATTTTAGTTTTTTCAGCCATAAACTGTATATGCTCTTCAGTAATGTACATTGATCTCGCATGGCTAGGTCGAGCAGAGGTTTGGTGGTTATGGCACGTTTATGCGATTGTCGGAAAATTCATTTATTTAGGTATCATGATTGGGCTGTGTACCAATAAAGACTTCTTAAACCTAAGAGCCCTGTGGGTAAAAATAGTTATACGCCTAAATGAACGCAAAGAATTAAAACGAGAAGAAGGCGCGCAATAGCGCCTTTTTGTTATCTTTTACGATACAGTTAAAACTGGTACTCCCAACTCAGTTTAACAGCACTGTGTGTGTCGTTATCTTCATGCTCTTGTTTATCTTGCCAAACAGAGATACCCGTTTTAAGCAGTCCACTAAATAGGCCTTGCTGATAGCCTAGCTCTAGTAACGTACGCTCCACTTTTAGGTTCTCAAAATCGATAAACTTTAATTTGGCAAAGCCACCAAATCCAGCTAGTGCATGATAATCAGAAGCTAGGGTGACACTTTTTGCTTGCGGACCAATGGCTGCGCCAAGCCATTGTTGGCGCTGGGTATATTCAGAGCCGCCTGAGGCAACATCAAAATTACACTGAAAACTTGCCTGTTTCGCCCGACAGTCTGTCGTACTATCACTATATTCCAAATAGCTTTTTAGGCGATATTGCGCATTACCCGTGTAGTGCTCAATACCCATAGTGAGCATATTTTCACTTGGCAGGATTCCTGTGTCATTATTACCTGCAACTTCTGCATATGCCGCCCAGGCTTGATTAAATAGCGAGCCAGAAAACTTCACATCAAGACTCGTTAAGCGTTGCCTTACAGCTGGCTTTGTGTCCAACAGCGGTTGCTCTAGTACAAAATCACTTGAAGTGGTACTAAATGCGATCTCTAACCCGCTTAAGGGGGAGCTAGAGAGCCTTAATCCCCAAAAGTCACCACTGCGATTATCTAACAAGCTTGGTTTTTGTTTTGCAGTAATGGCGGTAACTTGCCAAGGCCCGACAAACGAAAAAAGCGATGGCCCAGTGTAGTCACTGTTGGTACGGCTTAGTCGCAACGCTTTCATCGGGGCGGCATTATTTGACAGCATCAGTGCGTTTTCGTTGGCTGGGCCCCACCAATAATTGAGCCTTTCAGCACTCACAGCCCAGTTGCCATAAAGAATGGCAAGGTGGCTGCCATAATGGTTTATTTGTTTACCATCTAGCGCTTTATCCGTGTAGTTAACTTGCACTTTTGCACTAACATAGTTGTTGGTGATCATCCCATAACTCGATATACCCGATCGAGAAGCTTGGCGTTGACCTATGCCATCTTGTAATTTAGAGGCATCATCAAAGTGTGCTTTGACACTAGAATATCGTTGGCGCTTTGCTTGTTGCAGGGCATGTCTAACATGAGCAAGCGCAAATTCAGCGCTTTGGGGGACATTTTCATCATCAATCTGAGTTAGGTCTTGCACTATACCTTGCCACAATAGAGGGTATTGATTGACTGGACGACTAATTAGCCCATGACTAACAAGCAAATCAATTGAGTGTTTTAGCTCATTATCATCACTATTTATCCATGGGCTGGCAACTGCACACTGGCTTAAAGTGAGTGCAAGTATGGCACTTAAATAAGTTAACTTCATCCGTGTAATTTTTCCTTTAAAGCTTGGGCTACCAGAGGGTGAACAAATTCGCTCACATCACCTTTGTGTAGTGCAACCTCTTTTACTAAAGTTGAAGAAATGAAAGAGTTGCGCTCAGAGGGCGTGAGAAAAACGCTTTCTAAATCAGGGTGTAGGCGACGGTTCATGTTTGCAAGTTGAAACTCATAGTCAAAGTCTGAGACAGCACGGATCCCTCGGATCAGTACGTTCGCCTTTTGTTGTTTGGCTAAGTCTACCAAAAGCCCAGAAAAACCAATTACTTTAACGTTTTTATACTCTGCGAGTATCTGTTCAGCAAGTGACACCCGTTCTTCTAGTGAAAAGCAAGGTTGTTTATTTGGGTTATGTGCAATTGCCAACAACACAACATCAAACATTTTTGCAGCACGTTTAATCAAATCTGCATGACCATTAGTGAGCGGATCGAAGGTACCTGGGTATAGAGCTGTAACTTTCATAACATTGTATCGACAAAAAAATTTGCCTTATGGTAGCAATGTTTTGAGTATATTTCACTGGTCTGCTTTGCACTATGTACACTTATATCATATACCCTTTAGTGCTATTTTCAGAGTAGCTAATTGACTATACTGACCCAGTTAGTGAAACACATCCTATAATTAATCGCGTGTCAAAGAGATCAGGATATGAATACCAAGGAAAAAATAATTCGTACCAGTATCGCCCTTTTTAACCTACATGGTGAAAGAGCGATTACTACGAATCATATTGCCTCAAATTTGGGCATTAGCCCTGGCAATTTGTACTACCATTTTAAAAATAAAGAAGACATTATTCGCAATATATTCTCATTATATCGAGAACACTTGAGCACCCACTTTAAGCCTTTAGATACAGAGTTCGAGCCACTTGAGCAGCTAACTAAGTATCTGGATTCTCTATTTGATTTAATGTGGCGTTATCATTTCTTCTACGACAATCTTACCGATATTTTGGCAAGAGATGGTGTGCTTAAAAAGCAATATATTGAGTTTCAAACTGACTTGTTAGAACAAGTTCTTTCAGTCGTTATAGGCTTAAGAAAGAGTAAGGTCATTGATATTACAGATGATGATGCAAAAGAACTTGCACATATGCTGAAGATGACAGTGAGCTTTTGGACACCATATGTCAAAGCGCGCAGAATGACTGGAGTACTGGAGCAACAAGATATCTACAACGGTATTGTTAAAGTACTTATGCTGTTTAAGCCATATTGCACCGATTTGAGTGAAGATAAAATTCAAAGTCTTCAATCGCAATATCAGCGTCTTGCTGATGAGTCGTTACCTAGCATAGCGTAACAAATCGCTTTAATTGGTTTGTTTATTTCCTAGACGCATAGAAATTTGCTATAATCGCGCGCCCGATATCCCGGCGCGCATTCGCCCTGCAAAAGAGTTATTTCTATGTTTAAATTTATCGTCAAACTGCACCCTGAAATTGCTATAAAAAGCAAATCAGTTCGAAAACGCTTCACTAAACTGTTAGAGAAGAATATCAAGATCCTGCTGAGTCGCGTTGACGAACATATCAAAGTAAAAAATAACTGGGATAATATCGCCGTCATTAGTGACAGCACAGATAGCAAAACGCGTGATGCACTTGTTGATAATTTAAAGCGTGTGCCTGGAATTGTGCAGTTTATTGAAGTACAGGAAACAACTTTTGAGACGCTTGACGATATCTACCAGCGAACACTCGAACTCGCGGGTCACACGATTGAGAATAAAACGTTTTGCGTGCGCGTAAAGCGTAATGGTAAGCATGACTTCACCTCCAGTGATGTGGAGCGTTACGTCGGTGGGGGCTTAAATCAACATGTATCAGGTGCTAAAGTTAAACTCAGCAAACCAGATGTGACCGTTAAAATTGAGATAAAAGATGATCTTGCTTACATTGTGACCCATACACACTACGGTATTGGCGGTTTTCCTCTTCCTAGTCAAGAAGACGTGTTATCGCTTATTTCTGGCGGATTTGATTCTGGGGTTGCAACATATCAAATGATCCGCAAAGGTGCCCGTACGCACTTTTTGTTCTTTAATCTAGGCGGTGCAGCGCATGAAATTGGGGTTAAACAGGTAAGCCACTATTTATGGAAAAGATATAGCTCAACACACCGAGTTAAATTTATCACCGTTGATTTTGAGCCGGTCGTTGCTGAGATTTTAGAAAATGTCGAAAACGGCCAGATGGGTGTTGTACTTAAACGTATGATGATGCGCGCCGGTAGCCAGGTAGCTGAGCGATTTAATATACCAGCATTAGTGACTGGCGAAAGTATTGGTCAGGTGTCGAGCCAAACTCTAGCAAATCTCAACGTAATTGATCGTGTAACCGAAACTTTGATTGTTCGTCCACTCATTCAATATGACAAAGCTGACATCATAAAAATCGCGCGAGAAATTGGCACCATTGAAATGGCTGAGGCAATGCCGGAGTATTGCGGTGTTATCTCTAATAAGCCAACAGTAAAAGCGAAACTAGAGACGATTTTAGCCGAAGAGCAAAAGTTTGATTTTGATGTACTTGATACTGTGGTCAATAACGCGGTTGTGAAAGATATTCGTGATATTGAAGCCGAAGCAAAAGAAGAAGTTAAAGAAGCTGAGACCGCCAGTGAGCTACCAGAAAATGGGGTCGTATTAGATATTCGTTCTCCCGATGAAGAAGATGCTAGCCCACTTGAAATTGAAGGTGTTGAAGTGGTGCACCTGCCATTTTTCCGCCTTGCTACAAAATTTGCTGATTTGCCACAAGATAAAGAGTACTACTTGTATTGCTCTAAAGGCGTGATGAGCCAACTGCAGGCGCTGATCTTACACGAAAATGGCTTTATGAACGTAAAAGTGTATAAGCCAGAATAAACTTAGCCAGTTAAAAAAGCCGAGCTTGCTCGGCTTTTTTAATGCTTGTCGCGGATAGTTTGAAGCATTGCCATATTTGCAGGTGTTGCAATGTGGTGCTTTTTACCAAGCTCAACGATATAGCCACAAATTGCGTCAATCTCCGTTTTGCGGCCGAGTTTAACGTCTTGTGCCATTGATGAAAAATTGTTTTGGGTTCGGGTCATAACTTGATACGCACTTTGCAGCGCATTCGACAGTGGTAGGTCGATATCTTCACATTTAGCAACCGCGCAAGCCTCATTAAGTAATGATAGAATTGTACTGGCATAACGAGGCTGCCTAAGTTGGCCGTTGGGCACTTGATGCATGGCACTTAAAGGGTTAATTGCGATATTAACGGCCAGTTTTTGCCAGCGTAGCTGGTTTATATCGTTATGTATAAAGCTCGGTGGTAGCAAAGTGGCAAAGAACGCTTGGTATACCTGCTCAATCTTAGCTTTGGCAGATAGGTTACAAGCACCTAAAAAGGTGTCTCCTAAGCCCGATGCTTTGGCATGATGGTCGCTGAGCTTTAATGCGCCTTTTGCAGTACTAACAAAATAAAGAGCTTGGTGAACTTTCAGTTGCTTAGTCAACTTTGTCAGATCTTGCATGCCATTATGGCTAATAATCAGGTTGGCAGTGTCGGACAACAAGGGGAGCACATCCGTCAACGCTTGTGTTAGTTGGTACGATTTTACACACACAAAGCAGTTATCTATTTTTTCGTTCGTTGAGTGTGCTTGCGCTATTGAAAGCGTTTTAGCCTTAATTACAGAGGTCTGTTGTTCAGTATAAAGCCACTCACGGCATTTTTGATTACGCGAGAGAATTGTAATGTCATGCTGTTTACTGAGCGCGTGCGCAAACGTTAAACCGATTGCTCCTGCTCCGAGAATATGTACTTTAGACATGCCTTTTTTCTTGCCAGAAGCGTAAGGCCAAATAACCAAGATAGTAGCTTAGTGCGCCAAAAAAGTCAGCGACAAAATCACCAAGAGAAGCCTGCCGATAAGGTAAGGAATCTTGCATAACCTCAACACCAATTCCATAGCCTGCTAATATGATAAGCTGCGCTATCATGGGCCATTTAAAAGCATGGTGCATAATAAACGCTAGGACAAAAAAGATAGCAAAATGTACGACTTTATCTGCATGTTCAAATTGAATACCTGAGTGCTTAAACTCCCTAGCAAATAAATAGGTACACACAGCCAAAGTAATTAAAAGTAAAACTTGATAAACCCGCCTGGTCACAAAACTTCCTACATATTAATAGCCACCGATTTTGCGCTCAGTATACCATCTAAAACTGGCTGGTGGGTGAATATCACTTTTTTACCCACATTCTTATTTAGGTTGATATAATTGAGCTATTCATATTTTAGGAGAATAACATGCCTTCTTTTGACATTGTGTCTGAAATCGAAATGACAGAAGCAAAAAATGCAGTGGATAATGCTAAGCGAGAGCTAGAAACAAGATACGACTTTCGTGGTGTTGATGCTTCAATAGAACTTACCAATGACGTGATCACGCTTAAAGCTGAGGCTGATCCACAAGTAATGCAATTATTTGATATCCTTGCTAATAAAGCATCAAAGCGAGGCCTTGATGTGGCGAGCCTTGAGCTCAAAGACATCGAACGTACAGGTAAGTACGTTTCGCGCAAGGTCAGCTTAAAGCAAGGCATCGAAAAAGAAATGGCGAAGAAATTAGTTAAATTGATCAAAGACTCAAAAGTCAAAGTTCAAGCAGCTATTCAAGGTGAAGAAGTACGTGTTACAGGTAAAAAGCGTGATGATTTGCAAGAAGTTATGCAGCTTATCCGTGGTGCAGAACTTGGCCAGCCTTTTCAATTTAAAAACTTCCGTGACTAATAGTTACCAAGCAACCGTTTGATTGGGACTAGCGTTTCAAATTGACTAAAGCAAGCGGGAATTAGCTTGCTTTAGATTTCTAGACGTCCATTGACAATCCTTTCTAAAGTTCGCACAATAGCGCCTCTATTTAAGGTGCTTGGCTTGGCGATGTATCACATCGTCGTGATAGTGAAACTATCAGGTAAATTGCTAAGATAATCGGGAAGTTGGTGAAAGTTAAAGGAATGATTGTAATCCAACACTGCCCCCGCAACGGTGAGGCCTGCAAAGGGCTAAGTCCGGAGACCGGCCTTAAATTCAACTTACTTGTATTACTTGTGCGGTGGGCGCAAGTTTGGGGATATCATGCAAAACAAATCTATTTTGACAGTGGCTATTTTAGCTGCTGTATCTTCGGGTGCTTGTGCACAAGCAACAGAACAACAGATCGAAACAATAACTGTTACTGCTAATAAGTTTGAGCAAGCCATCAACAATACGCTGGCGACCGTTAATATCATTGAACGCGCGCAAATAGAACAAAGTAATATTCTTGATTTACCTTCACTGCTTAATACTGTTGCAGGTGTTGATGTTGTGAAAAATGGTGGCTTAGGCCAACAAACCAGCGTATTTTTGCGCGGTGCCGCAACCAAGCATGTACTGGTATTAGTCGATGGTGTACGCATTAGTGATGCAAACTCTGGGAGTGTGTCGTTTACTAATATCCCTTTAAATAGCATTGAACGTATTGAAGTTGTAAAAGGCGCGCGAGCGGCCATTTATGGTTCAGATGCACTAGCCGGTGTTATCAATATCATTACCCGCCAAGCGCAGCAGCAGCAAATTAGTCTCACTTCTGGGAGTCATAATTATGTGGCTTATCAGCAAGCTGGGCATTTCTCATCAGACACATTATCGCTAAACTTTAACCTCGGCTATGAAGAGACAGATGGCTATGATGTAACGGCAAAAACCTCTGATATGCCGCATGGTAAAAACCATGATAGTGATGGTTATACGAATAAAAACTTCGGCGTTAATCTAGCTTATGACAATGACCTGCTAGGTAAGCTATCTGTGTTAGCCCAATATAGTGAAGGAGATAGTGAGTATGACAGCTCTTGGGGTAATGATGCCTATGAGTTTGAAAACTACACCGCTAAATTTGGCTGGGACAAGCGATATGATGCAGTTGAGCATTATGCCAGTGTGAGCACCTCGCAAGAACAAAACACTCAAATTGGCACGCCTAATCACGATGTTTATAGTACCGAACGGACAGAGTTTGAATATCGCGCATTATATAGTTGGTCAGACACGCTACAGTTGAGCGCAGGCATCAATCACTTAAATGAAGATTTATCACAAGCATCGGCCGAATTTTCTCACTCAGAACGTACCAATAAAGCGGTGTTTGTTGGGGGATTTTATGAGCAAGGTCCATGGCTGGCAAATATAGTTGCACGTTCTGATGACTATGATTTTCATGGTCGAGCGAATACTTATACCGCTGGATTTGGATTTAAACCCAACGATACGGTTACATTCAGAGTCAATCATGGTACTGCTTTTAGAGCACCTACCTTAACTCATGCCTATGTAAAGAACAGCCCTTGGTATTTACCTAACCCAAACATTAAGCCTGAAGAAGCGACCAATAGTGAAATAGGCGTATCGCTAGAAACACAGTGGGTACAATATGATGTTGCGGTATTTAACAATAAAATCGATAAAATGATTGTCAGCTTGCCTAACGAAACAGGTAAGTATGTTGCCAGTAACGTTGACAAAGCGAGTATGAAAGGTGTGGAACTGTCGGCTCTTGCATCTATTTGGGGCGTTGAGCACCGAGTCAATTTAACGTTGTTGGATGCTAAAGATAACAGTACAGGCAAAAAGTTAGTGCGTAGACCTGATACTGCGTTTAATTACAGCCTGTCAAAATCGTGGGGTCAATTGGATGTTAATGTAACCATGCAATATCGTTCATCGAGACCAAGTATAACTTTATATGACAGCCAGTTTAATGCCTCTGAACGCTCACTAAGTGCTTATACGGTATTTAACTTCGCGGCAAATTATGCACTGTTTGACAATATAAAACTTAACGCTAGGTTGGAAAACCTGACCGACAAAGAGTACATAGTTGCAGCTACTGGCATCGCAGAAAATGGTGACACGTTGGGATATATACCCCATGATAGGCAAGCCTATATGGGGGTGACGGTGCAATTTTAATCAGCGTTGTTGCTAAATAAAAGCCAGTTGCTTACAACTGGCTTTTATTATTAGGGCGTGTTGATCTTTGCTGTGTGTTTTTACAGCAGTCATTCGGGTGTTTTGGCAAGGCAGAGCCTGTGCAGCATAGTTACTCTATGTCAGTCAGGCGATAAAGATTTTGTGCTCCTGCAAAGCCACCTTGCCCCACCTCCATGTGGGGCAACATACTAGGAATGGTAATCAAGCCCTAGTTTAATAGTTCACTAAATAGCTGTTTGAACTTCTCCAATTTGGGGGCTATTAAGATACTACAATAGCCCTGGTTTGGGTTATTAGAGTAGTAATCTTGATGATAAGACTCAGCACTATAAAAGGTTGTTACTGCGGCAACCTCGGTAACAATCTTGTCGCTGTGGTAACTTTGTTGTAAGGCGACCTCATCATTCGCCTGTCTATGTTGTAGCTCATCATGATAAAAAATCACGCTTCGGTACTGTGTACCAACATCATTACCTTGGCGATTCAATTGTGTTGGATCATGCAGCGCAAAAAACATCTTGAGTAATTGCGCATAGCTAATAATTTGTGGATCGAATTGGATCTCGACCACTTCCGCATGACCTGTATCACCTTGGCAAATTTGTTGATAAGTTGGTTGCTCTGTGTGCCCACCGCAATACCCAGATCGTACCTCAATTACACCGTTTACTTGTCTGAATGCGGCATCAATACACCAAAAACACCCGCCACCAAAAGTCGCTTTTTGTACATTAGTCATGTTTTAAGTCCTTGTGTTCCTTTGCTTGCGCAGCCAATTTCTGACTAATAAACTCAGGAGACTGAGTATGCTTAGCCAGCAGGTTATATGCACAGGGGATGATAAATAGCGTTAATATGGTGGCAACACTGACTCCTGCAAATACCACTACACCTATTACCATGCGGCTTTCTGCTCCAGGGCCTGTTGCCAAAACTAATGGAATGGCACTCATCACCGTGGTCAATGAAGTCATAATGATTGGGCGTAGTCTTTGCACCGACGCATCCAATATGGCTTGTTCGAATGGCACACCTTGATCGCGAAGTTGGTTGGCAAATTCAACGATTAAAATACCATTTTTTGCGCTCAAACCAATGAGCATTACAATCCCAATCTGGCTGTATATATTCAGGCTGTTACCCGTTAAATAAAGTCCATATAAAGCACCAACTAACCCCAGTGGTACGGTTAACATGATCACCATGGGGTGCACAAAGCTTTCGAATTGTGCGGCTAGTACCAAGAAGGTAACGGTGAGCGCTAGTACGAATACGTAAGTCATCGCAGACGCACCTTCGTAATACAGCTGTGATTCACCTTTGTAATCAATTGCGCCATCGACATCATTTGTTTGTGCCGCCATCTCATTTAAAAATGCTAACGCCTCAGCGAGGGTGTAGTTGTCGGCTAAGTTGGCAGTAATAGTTATGGCACGCATACGGTTGTAGCGATTAAGGCGCGCCGCTGTTGCTTCTTCACGTATGCTTATCAAACTATCTAATGGTACGAGTTCATCGGTACGAGATTTAACAAAGATGTTATGAATATCATTAGGAGCACTAAAATCAGATTTAATGCCTTTTAAAATAACATCATACTCTTCCCCACGGTCAATAAAGGTAGTAACACGGCGTTGGCCCAACATGGTCTCTAAAGTGCGCCCGATATCACTGATAGAGACACCTAGATCGGCTGCCTTGGTTTTGTCTATACTGATCAAAAATTGCGGGAAAGTTTCTTTGTAATCATGATCAATTCTTACTAACCCTGGGTTTTGTTGCGCACGGGCAATAATTTTGTCTCGCCATTGTACCAACTCATTATAATCATTGCCTTGAAGCACAAATTCTACAGGTCGAGATTGGCCGCCACCGCCAATGCCGCGACGCATAATCGCAAACGCTCGAACATCGGTCACTTCGTGCATGGTGGCGCTTATTTCGGCCATAACTTCCCATGAAGAGCGTTTGCGTTCATCCCAATCAGGCATGCCAACAATGGCAACCCCGCCTTGACCACCCCAGCCAGGCACACGCACTAATACTCTACTCAACTCTCCCTTGTCGACGTATGGTAGTAAACGTTGTTCTATTTGTTCCATATTGGCTAAGTTATTTTCATAACTCGCTCCTTCAGGGCCATTCATCATGATAAAGAAGGTACCTCGATCTTCTTTTGGTGTGAGCTCAGAAGGTATTTGCTGAAATAAAGCATAGCTTGCAACGCCAGCAAGTACGAGCGTGATGATTAAGCTGTAACGACGGGCAAGGTTATCTTGCAGTACTTTTCGATACCCTTGCTCTAAGCGAGTTAGATGCTTTTCCATCCACTGTGTAAAGTGGTTTTCTTTTTCACTGGGCTTAAGTACTTTTGAACATAGAGCAGGAGAGAGAGTCAGTGCTGTAACACTTGAAAATAATACAGCTGCACTAACCGCCATGGCGAACTCGGTAAAAAGCGCTCCTATTCTGCCATCCATAAATACAAGAGGAACAAATACAGCAATTAATACCAATGTTGTTGCCACGATCGCAAAACCGACTTGTCGCGCACCCCTGTATGCTGCAAGCAGAGGTGGTTCACCCAGCTCTATACGGCGGTGAATATTTTCTAGCATGACGATTGTGTCATCAACAACAAGACCAATGGCGAGTACTAACGCGAGTAAGGTGAGTAAGTTTATTGAATAGCCCATTGCAAGCAAAAACATAAATGTAGCAATAAGGGCTACAGGTACCGTCAGCGCGGGAATAAGTGTTGCTCTGATATTACCTAAAAATAAGAATATCACAGCGACCACGAGGGCCATTGCAATCGCCAGCGTTCTGTAGACCTCTGTAATCGATTCACGGATAAATACAGATGAATCATAGCTGTCTTCTATGGTGGTGCCAGAGGGCAGGTTTCGTTTGATTTTTTCCAGTTCTTTTTTTGCGTTATCAACAACGTCTAGCGTATTAGCTTTAGCTTGTTTAACAATGCCTAGACCAATCATATTCTTGCCATTACCCCGAAAGGTGCTTTCATCATCGACGGCTTCTAGGCTTACATCTGCGACTTCTTTGAGCCTGACCAAATAACCTTGCTCACCGCGTTTGATGATCAAGTTGGCAAAGTCATTTTGTGTTTTGTAGCTACGCGTAATACGAACGGCGAAATCTCTATCAATTGATTCTATCTCCCCTGCCGGAAGTTCCACATTTTCGCGTCTTAATACTTGCTCTATGTCGCTGCTAGTCACTCCACGAGCCGCCATAGCTCTTCTATCTAGCCAAATTTTCATTGCATATTGACGCTCACCGCCAATTCGCACATTGGAAACGCCATCTACCACCGCGATACGGTCAACAATAAATCGCTGAGCATAGTCAGAAAGCTGTAAAGTATTCATTGTTTCACTATTAAGTACAAACCAAGCGATAGGGCTTTCATCAGAATTGGATTTAGATACTTCTGGAGGACGTACTTGCTCAGGTAGGCTATCCAATGCTCTGGATACACGTTCTCGAACATCATTGGCGGCCGCATCGATGTCTCTGTCGATGTTAAACTCTATGGTGATATTTGAGCGACCATTGCGGCTTGATGAGTTGATACTTTTTATCCCTTCAATGCCCGATATTCTATTTTCGAGTACTTGAGTGATTTTAGCTTCAACAACTTCGCTAGACGCACCGGTATAGTTGGTACTTACACTGACGATAGGAGTTTCAATATCGGGGTACTCGCGAAGTGGCAACATACTAAATGCCACAATACCAAATGTTAGTAATAGCAGATTGATAACAATGGCAAAAACGGGCCGTTTTACGGCGGTATCAGTGATCCTCACGGGCGACTCCTAACCTTTTACCATAACAGTGCTGCCAGAACGGATTTTTATTACCCCCTCAGTGATCACTCGTTGCCCCTGCTCAACACCAGAGGAAATTGCAACCCAACCATTAAATCGTGCTAGAACATCAACTTGAACTTGCTGTGCTTTGTTTTCTTTATCAATAACAAATACATAGTGATTATCTTGACGGGGGATCACGCTTTTCTCGGGCAACATAATTGCATGCAATGATTTTAACTGCAGCTCAATATGCATCAACATACCTGGTCTTAGCATTGCATTTGCATTGGCAAAGCTCGCGGTTACCTGAATAGTGCGCGTATCACTGTCTATACGGGGATCAATATGAGTCACTTTGCCTGTAAAAGACTGCTGTGAATACGCATCACTTTTGCCAATGACTTCCATACCCAGCTTAAGTACACCCAAGTGTTTTTCAGGTACTTGAAAATCGACTTTGATAATACTGATGTCATCTAATGTTGTGATTGGCGTGTTTGAACTCACAAAGCTGCCGACAGACACTAACCGCTTACCTAATACACCTGAAAAAGGGGCACTAATTAACAATTCATTGAGTCTTGTTTGCTCCAGCTGTAAGTTTGCCTGCAATGCTTCAACAATAGAGCGTTGAGTTTCGAGCTGAGAACGAGCTGCAGACTGACTTTTTGCTAAATCTTCCAGTCGTTTCAGTTGTCTTTGCTGTTCTTTGAGATTAATTTTAAGCTCTTTGACAGCTAAGCGCTCTTGCTGATTTTGTAACTGAACTAATCGTTCGCCTTGCTTTACGGTATCGCCATCATTAAAGTAAATCTTTGTAATATAATCGCTTTGAGCGCTTGATATATGGATTGCTTGGTTCGCTCGGGCACTACCAACCGCAGAAATGGATAGTGTTTTGTCTTGTATTGTTGCGACTTGAGCACTAACGGTTGTGGCTGTGTTAGCACCTCGATTCATTTGCCCCTGACTACTGGGTAAGTAAAGATAACCGGTGATGGCAATGAGCAGGAAAATGATAAATGGAAATAGTGCTTTGCCAGATTGTTGTGTGAACATAAAAATATACCGCCAAAAAAGATACTAGTAGTGTACAAAATACGGCTCATATACATATAGTTAGGTATCTCAAAATTTTGTGAGTTGGCCGAAAAATTGACAGTTTCAAAACAATCTAACCCATCAGTGAAAAAAGTTGAGCCTAAACGAGCACGGTGTAGTGCATGTATAACAATAAGATATACGGTTCTGTGGGCATTGTTGATGTTTATTTTTTATTTTGGTTTCTATGATAAATAAACGAGCAAAAATACGCGCATTGGCAAATCGACATAGTGTAGAGTTTATGTTAGTTGGTGCCATTAGTTTGAGTGTGATCATGCTATTTGTTGCGTTAAGAAGCACTCCCATTAGCATAGTTGAAATATTATTGAGCGCTGCAGCCTTATTGGCAATATTGTTAGGTTTTTTGAAAAGTCAGCAGCCTTATTACAGCTTAGCTATTGATAGTAAAGAAATATGCTATATACATCGGTTTGGAATGTGGTACGTTCAACATGATAATTTTCGCAGTGCGGGGGTACCTTCGGTATCACAGGGGCTTGAAATTCTTGAGTTAAATGCGGTTGGTATTAAACTTAAAGATATTGACGTATTTCTAAACGGTTTGAGTCCAAGGCTGGCAGGAAAATTGTTGATAGAACAGCGGTATATTTTTTTACAAGCTGTTAAAATACATTGCAAAAACGGCAACTGCCCATCAGAATGGTTAGTTGAGCCGAATGATTATCGCTCACCATCCGGTGCCCAGTACACAGGTTTGATAGCGATGTTTGCAAATAGAATGCATAATCTTAAAACGTTGACGGGCTATGATTTACTTTTACCTGCAACCGTTTTAGATAGGGATATATGGCATTTTTCGACATTATTAAATCGCTGGAAGTTAAATCCAGATGAGGTGGTTGCGTTGTTGCTGGAGAGCAAACAACCATAACGAAAGAAGTAACAGGAACAATCCATGAGCACAGAAAGAGCCTTTATTAAGAGTGGCCGCAACACCATTATACATAAAGAGAAAAAGCTCGATTTAGTTATTGTGAATGGCGAGGCACACCCTAAGATAAAAGTAACTCCTATGGGCCTTGTGCCATTCAAAGAAGAGTTACCTAGAAATCGAAGGGAAGCAAAAGAGCGATATCTTGAAGTAGTACATATTTCGAGTGTAGATGTATTTGGTGAAGTAAAACGCTTGTTGTTTATTCAGGCTTTAGATGGGCGTGAGTATAAAGTAGATTACTCAAAAATCGGTACTAAACTGTTCGTGAGAATACACCAAGACAGCTACTTGTAATGCCTGGCAAAGGAGATTTAATGCACGTCACTAAGGTTATTCCTTTACTAGTAAGCTTACTGCTTACTGGATGTGGAGGCGGGAGCTCAGATCCAGGCTCGAACACAGAAAACGCCAGCATTAATGCGGGTGATGATTTTACTGTTTTGGAAAAGGCTGAGTTTACACTTACAGCGCAGGTTTCTCCTCCTGGTGGCACCGTAAGTTGGCAGTTGGTCAGTGGTCCTAATATCGAAGGGTTTCCGCAAGAAGGCGCTGAAGTTTCTGTGACGGCCCCTGATGTAAAATCTGACACTGTTGCTCAGTTTCGAGCTGATTATATAGCCCCAGATGGTCAGTCATCTTCAGATACAATACAAGTTTCGTTCACCTCTCAAAATCAACTTCCTATCCCTGTAATTACCCAGACATTGCCAGAAGATGGACAAGCTAAGTACCTAGATGTTATGGAGTTTAGTGCAGCTGACTCGGTAGATCCTGATGAAAATGGCCAGGTGGTGGGTTACACTTGGCAGCAACTTTCGGGTCCAGTACTTACTGTGGATACAAAAACAGAGCAAAAATTGCGCTTTATTCACCCGTTATTAGTAAGTAACGATGTAGCGAAGTTTCTTGTCACTGTGACTGATGATGAAGGTGGTAGCGCAAGTACTGAGTTTACTATTACTTTACTTAAAGCTGAAAAACCAGTCATTGCTGATGCAGGTCAGGAGCAAACCGTCACAGAATTTGATTCAGTTACGCTGAATGCTTCGGATAGTAAAACGGCATCTGGGAGCTTTAGCTGTGTTTGGGAACAAATAGAGCTATCAGGAACTGAAACAGCCGTTGAAATCACTAACCCCAACCAATGTATTGCGCAGTTTGTTGCCCCTGATGTTGATGTGGCGACGTCGATTTCTTTTCGTGTCACTGTGACCGACCCAAATGGCTATATTGATTCAGACACGACGAGTATTTCATTACAGCCAAAAGCATTAGGGTTAATTCAAGATACCGGTCTTCGAGATTGTTATGACGATAGTACAAAAATTAGCTGTGACAATAGTGAGTATCCTCGTCAAGACGCTGATATAGGCAGAGACAGTGTTGCTGATCTATTAGATAAAGCGGGGCAAGGGAGAGCGTCATTTGATTACACTAAATTAAATGAATTTGCTGACGAGTTGCCTGATACCGCAGCTAACTTTAGCTGTATAAGAGATAATATCAATGGCCTTATCTGGGAAGTAAAGTTAGCTGGTACTGGTACGGTGCCTAATACCAATGCCAGAGATGGTAAGAACCACTACACATGGTATCTTGATAGTGGTGGCTCGCCTTCAGGCGGAGTGATTGGCGCGGCTAATTCAACATGCCCTAGCAATATCGACTGCGGTATTCAAACGTATATTGATACGGTTAACAGTAGTAACTTTTGTGGTGGCAGTAATTGGCGGTTACCCACCTATATCGAATTACTCAGCCTGATTGATTTTGGCAGAGCAGATGGGCAACATTTACTCGACCCCGAGCTTTTTCCCAATGTCCCTGCACTATCTCAATTAGGGCATTTGTACTACTGGACTACTCAAACGAGTTTAGATGGCCGTAGCTTATCTCAAGCCTTTATTTTAGATATGCAAACAGGCAATGATCTTGCTTATCCAAAATCAAATACTGCTTATGTGCGACTAGTGAGAACACCGTGAATAAAAGCATTTACTTAGCATTTTTTAGCATTGTCTTTTCCTCCTTTTCGGCTTTTGCTGAACAAACTTGTGTGCAGTTGCCATCGGCCCCCAGCACAACACCAACCGATCGCTATACCATCAACTCCAATGGCACAGCTTTGGATAATGAAACGGGTCTAATGTGGCAGGTATGTGATTTTGGACAAAATTATGATGTTGTTAGTGGTACTTGCACTAGTACTGCTTTACAACTTAACTGGCAGCAAGCTCTTATCGCAGCGAAGAATAGCGATTATGCAGGGTTTAGCGATTGGCATGTGCCGAATATTAAAGAGCTTGCGAGTATTCTCGAGCACAGCTGTGTGGAACCTGCAATTAATCTAGCAGTGTTTGTCTCAACGCAAAATGATAATTATTGGACAAGCACAACTGCGGTCTCTCAAATTGATCATGCTTGGGCTTACCAATTTGCTGATGGCAAAAATAATTTAAAAGCTAAAACTTCAGACATTTTTTTACGCTTAGTTAGGTATGCCAAATAACTTTGGCATTAGATAAAAGTTTGCTACTCTTGGTTTCGTTTTCTTACGAGGAGTCGTATTACTTTGTTTCGCCTAGCCTGCTTATCCACATTCATATTGTTGAGCTCTTTCTCTACATTGGCAAAAAATAAGTGCGATGTAGAGCTCAGCCATGGGCTGATCATTACCGATAGTGAAATTCGTATTGTTGATAATGGCCAAACACGCGTGCAAATTAACAACGATAACCAACTGTTGATCAGAGGTTATTGGGTTGAATTATCTGAACAAGATACAATCGTATTACGCGACTATGCAATGGGTATTCGAGACACAGTTCCTGAGCTAGTGAGTTTAGCGACTGACGGGGTTAACTTAGGTTTAAGTGCCATCGAACAAGTGGTTGAAGGCATGTCTGATAAAGAGCCTGAGGTGCTAAAGACCCAACTGCAGTATGTTGAACGCGCACTGATGGATAAGTTTAAGCGTGGTGATGACTTTTTCTTTATTGCACCTCAGTCACTTTCTAAAATTGATGACTTCTTCACAAAAGAAATCAGTAAAAAAATCCACTCTGCGGTACATGGTTCACTAGGGGCTATCTTAGTATCTTTAGGTGATGCTTTTAAATCAAGAGAAGGCAACATAGAAGATCGAATCACAGATATGGGGCAGCGTATGGATATTATCTCTAAAGAAATTGATAAATCGTTGCAGAAAAAGGCGCTGCAGTTAGAAGAAAAGGCAGAAGAATACTGCGAATGCCTTAACACACTCGACAAAACTGAGACACGCTTGCAAACAATAGTGCCAAGCCTTGCGGCATACGACTTGGTTCAGATCCGCTCTTAAAATTGATAAATGCGTTTTGCATTAGCGTAACTGAGTTTTGTCCACTGTTGAGGATCATCTACTAGCTGGTAATATTGCCGCCAGAGCGTTGCATAATCGGCTCTCATCATACAAACCGGATAATTAGATGCAAACATCACCCGTTCGTCAGTGAATGCATCCAACAGGTGAGTAAGTTGCTCTTTTTTACCAAGTGGTTTGGCAACATGCTCTTGACCAGAATACTTGATGGCGACATTTTTACACTTAGCCATATGTTCTAACCCTTTCTGCCATTGACCATTGTGCTCTATAAAACCACTATGATTGATAACGACTTGCAGCGTATCTAGCTTTTGGCATAGCAGTGAAAACTGTTCAGCGGCACCTTCATGCTTTAACTCAAATTGCGCTTCAAAAATAAGCTGATTTCGAGCTAAGTGAGCAAGGTTATGCTGTGTATTTGGATAACTTAGCTTATCGACGTCAGTGCCTTCAGTAATATCGCGGATCCCTATAAATCTAGGCTGGTTTTGAAGCATTTTTATCTTTTGAGAAAATAAGGCTGGTGCTTGAGTGATATCTAGATAAGCGATAGCTTGGTAAGGAAGAGTTGTAACTCGCTTTGCCAGCCAGTTTAATTCTGCATCAGGACTATTATTATCAAAACCAGCTTCGATATGGACACAGCCGGCAAGAAAAAACGCGTCATCAAGTTGCAAGTCTTCAGGACCATGGTCACGGATGATTTTATCTAGGTTAGGCCAAGCAGGTGGTGTTGGACCAGTAAGCCAGCGGTATTGACCCTGCGACAAATCAAAGAAGTGTAAATGAGGGTCAATAATAGGCATCATTGAGCGGTATAACCCCCGTCAATGCTTTGCAAGCTACCAGTAATGAAACTGGCATCGTCACTGACCAAGAATGCTACAAGCGCAGCCACTTCCTCGGCTTGCCCAAGGCGACCAAGAGGTTGTAATTGAGCTTCATCAGCGACAATATCCGCCTTGTTGGCGCCACTTTTTGCGCAGTAGTTATCGATTGCGCTATGGAATAATGGAGTCTCAATTGTTCCTGGGCATACGGCGTTAGCACGGATGTTGAATGGGGCGTAATCTAGTGCTGTGGTGCGTGCCATTGACGCTAAAGCAGACTTTGTCATGTTATAAGCGAAAGAGTTTGTTTTACCTATAATAGCTTGATCAGAAGATATAAAGACAATTGCCCCATTATGCTGGCTTTTCATAATAGGTAGCACCGCTTTTGTGGCGGCATACGCGCCTTTAACATTCAATGCAAATAAGTTGTCTAGCGTTTGTTCATCAGTATTTTCGATATTGGCACTGAGGTGTTTTCCTGCGTTAGATACCAATACATCAACTCGGCCGGTTTGAGCGATAACTTGCTCTATAGCGGTTTGTACTTCAGTCACTTTGCTGACATCGCATTCAATATACCGACCTACCGTGGATGGGTTTATATCTAAATTGAAAACCTCGAAGTTTTGTGACAGCAGCTTTTGAACAATGGCCAAGCCAATGCCAAAGCTGCCACCAGTCACAATGGCAACTTTATTCATTTGACTTATTCCTTAGTGGCCACAGCCACCGTCACTGTGCACGTGACCATGTGCAAGTTCTTCAGCTGTTGCTTCGCGAACAGATACAACTTCAACATCAAATGTTAGCGTTTTGCCTGCAAATGGGTGGTTAAGATCGCAATCAGCGTTGAAGCGACCTACTTTTACGATGCTCACTTGATGGCGACCTTGATTTGATTCAACAATTGCCGACATGCCAGGTTTCCACACTTTATTGTCGCCAAGACCTTGTAAATGTTTAATCGGGATACGTTGGACTAAGCCCTCTTTGTATTCTCCATAGGCATCTTCAGGGTCTAAAGTCACACTGAATTTGTCGCCTGCAGTTTTGCCCTCAAGTGCGTTTTCTAGACCTGGCAGCATGCTATCATTGCCATGTAAATAGGTAAGAGGCTCACCAGTGGTGCTTGTTTCGATTTGTTCTGCGCCTTCACTTAACGTGTAGTGAAATTCAACGGCGGTATCTTTTGCGATTTGCATAGCTATCTCATTTTCTATCTATTTTGGCGCCATTTTACGTGAGCAAAGCGCTTAGAGCTAGCGATTAGAGCGAGTTTCTGGTTTGACTAGCTGTTCTAAATCTGACAGGAATACATTCTTTGTTGGTTGTTTTGGCGTTTCATTGCCTTTTGGTAGGTGTAGAACAAGCACTTTTCCTGGCTTTAATACTTGGTTGCTCTTAAGTTTATTCCATACCAATAGATCTTTTACCGACACTTTATAATGCTTGCTAATTTTCCATAACGAGTCTCCTTCACTGATTGTGTGATGAAACTCCATTGTTAGCGGTTTGGGAAGTTGAACCTGTGCTACATATGGACTGATCTCATAATCCACAAGCAAGCTATCAAATGCTTGGGCTTGACTTACCTTTAATACTTCACCGACTCGAATCATATCATTGCCTTTGTTATTTAATAACTTAACGGCCTTAACAGTCGTATTGAATCGCTTGGCCAGTCGATATAATGTGTCGTTTTTTTGTACAACATAAGTTTGGCTAAAGTAACGATGGTAAAAGTCACTTTTATACAAAGCTTTCTCTGTCATAGGTAATAAAACAGTATGTGGTCCGTTGGGAGAGCTTTGATGGCGCAGATAGCCTGGGTTTAGTTGGTGTAACTGAGCTTTTTCAATCCCTGTTAGTGATGCTAAAATCGAAAAATCGAATTGTTGACCAATGTCCAGAGGGCTTGTTAGTGCGTAATTTGGCAGTTTAGGGCGTTTAAACTTTGGGTGTTCAGTTTGCAATAAATAGCTTAACGCAATTAATTTAGGTACATAATCAGCGGTTTCTTTTGGTAAAGAGAGATGCCAAAAGTGGGTGCTTTTACCTCGGCGCCTATTTCTTTTGATTGCACTTTTTACTCGCCCCTCACCGCTATTATATGCGGCTAATGCATGCAGCCAATTACCATTAAAACGCTTGTACAGGTAGCTCAAATAATCTAGAGCAGCGTCCGTTGACGCTAGCACATCTTTGCGCCCATCGTACCATTGATCTGTTGTAATGCCGAAGTGATATGCGGTTGAATTAACTAATTGCCAAGCACCAACAGCTTGCTGTGAAGACGTTACTTTGGGTCTAAAGTCACTCTCTACGAAGGGCAATAAAGCAAGTTCCATAGGCAGGCGTCTACGCTCGACCTCTCGTACTATATGGTATAGATAGGGTTTAGCCCGCTTTGAGACTGAAACAAGGTAATAAGGTTGAGATAAATACCAGTTGATACGCTTTTCTAGCCGCTCGTTAGGCTCAATAGCAAAGCTCAGTTGCGTACTGATACGCTGCCAAAGATCGGTTATCACTGGCTTTTTATCTTTCTTAATATCTGGTCTAATCGCCGCTTTCTTGACTGGGCTAGGTTTGCTTTCTTGTAGCGCCTTTTGAGGTATGGACAGAGCTAACGAATCGCTAATGGCAACCACATCTTGTTTATCTGTAATTTCACTCTGAGTTGACTGACAAGCGCTCAGAGTCAATGTGAAAGTGCCAATACAGCAATAGATTGTTAATTGCTTAAACAGCGGGCTTAGATTACAGCACAACATCATCAGTGTCCTGTGCTTTGGTTGCTATTCGACGCTGAGCAAGCTGGTAATAGTGTATAAGTCGTCGTTTTGTTTGCGCATCATATTCGCCGTACTTACTGGATAAGCGCTGTTTTACTTCCTTAGTTGATAGGCCTTTATTTAACGCTTCAAAAAATGTAATCGGTAGCTCAAGTGCTTGTTTCTTATATGGCTTGCCATGAGCGGGTAACAACCAACTTACTTTACTATCTGTTTTTAAGGTGTTTAGGTGTTCGAGCCAATGCGATATATGTTCGTGCCTAACCTCAGGTAACGGGTCTACACTGTTACCACCGATGAGTGCGCCATTGGCGGGGTTAAACACGAATATATCTGCCGAACTAAATGCTTCTACAGCACTTAAAATAACACTCTGGGCGCCTAGTTCTAGAGCCGTTTGTGTTTGTTTAGGTAATATTTGGGGGGTGCTAAGGCCCAAGTTTTGCCAATCATCGAGTCGTTGTTTGGCGATATCAATATGCTTTTGAATTTGTTGTTTGTCGTCGACTTGAGATAGTCGTTTGGTACTTAATGTCAGGCTTTTTCGATGTAGCGCAAGTTTGTCTTCTAAAGCTTGCTGATATAATGAAAAGTTATCGAAAACAGCTTGCCCTACATACCATTTTGCACTTGGAAAGGCCCTTTGTAACATAGCCATCCCAATCACTTGCTGGGTATCTGCAGAGGTGCTTACAAGATAACAAACGGGGATTTGTAACTTTTGCTTAGCGGTATTGATCATGTTTTCAAGTGCCACAAAATCACCATGAGCATTGATAATTGCAGCACAGTGTTTGCCTACAATAATCGCTTGATTTTCCTGAATATAGCGTGCCGATTTTGATGGTGATACTAGCCAAGTGCTAGCATCAATACTATGCCATTGATTAGCATAGGTTACACTACATAGCAGGCTGATAATGGCAGCAAAGATAAAACGCATAATCGCCCATGAGTTACAACAAAAGAGGTGATAATTTAACCGATAATGCATTTTTTGGGAAGTAACTAATTACTCCCCCAGATGGTCTTTTAGCTTTTTAATGAGGGCTTGTTGCTGATTTTGTTGGGATTCTTTGGATTGTTGAAGCGCTTGTAAATCATGACATAAATGCAATGCTGCAAGGAGTAATGCATTTTGTTCATTTCTCACTGTTGACCTTTGCTTCATATCTTCAACTCTTTGATTTAGCAAAGCAACAGCGTCGAGGAGCACTTGCTCTTGCCCCTCGGTACAGGCAAATTGATGTGTCTTACCTAACAAGGAGACCTCAACTTGGTTGCTTTTTTCAGTCATTAGCTAGCCTGAGTCGCACTTTGTAGCTTTTCTAATAAGCCTGCTAATGTGTTGCTAGTGTCTTTTTGCTTCTCTTCACTTTCAAGCACTTCAAGTTGCAAAGTTTCATTTTCATCGACTAATTTTGAGTTTAGTTCTTTAAGCTCAGAAAGCTCATTATTTAATCGCTCATTTTGGGCGATTAGTTGATTGATTAGCTGTTCGAGTTGGGGAAGTGTATCGTTATTCATAAATGCGCTCTTATCACAGTGTTTTGTCATGCAAATGTAAAACAAAGTGACTTAGGATGCTAGTAAATACACGGCTTTATACTGATTTTTATGTGACTTTGAGCGATAATAGCGCTAACACACAATTTTATTAAGAAACGGTTCAGCTAAATGGTGCCGTTTTATTAAATAGGCAAGATTATGCTTAGCTATCGACACTCGTTTCACGCAGGTAACCCAGCTGACGTCCTCAAGCACCTAGTACTGTCAAACGTACTCGGATATATGACACGTAAAGACTCTGGATTTGACTACATTGATACTCACTCAGGTGCTGGACTATTTGAGTTAAGTAGTGCAGATGCGCAAAAGACACAAGAGTATTTAGAAGGAATTGCCAAATTTTGGCACTATCAGGGCAATAACGAGGCGCTGCTAGACTATATTGATTTGATAAAATCCTTTAATACTGAGTCGTTAGCCTTTTATCCTGGCTCGCCAAAAATTGCAGAGCACTATTTGCGCCGCCAAGACAAAGGTTGGTTTTTTGAATTGCACCCTAAAGATTTACAGCTTCTCGAGCAAAATATGCAGGGTAAAAAATCGCTGCGGGTTAGAGGTGAGGATGGTTTTAAAGGTCTACTAGGTTTGGTGCCACCAGCATCGAGACGAGCGTGTGTTTTGATGGATCCCCCATATGAAATAAAAACTGACTATGAGCAAGCGGTAGTGATGATCAGCAAAGCGTATAAACGTTTTTCTTCTGGGACATACATGATTTGGTATCCGGTCGTGTCTCGCCAGCGCATTGACGCCATGGAGCAATCATTAAAAAGCGCCGGTATGAGAAATATCCAGTTGTTTGAGCTTGCGACAGAGCAAGACACAGAACAACATGGTATGACGGCATCGGGTATGATAGTTATCAATCCACCTTGGACTTTGAAAAAAACCATGGATGAAGTATTGCCAGAACTGGTGGAAATATTAGCGCAGGATTCGGGCTTTTATAGAAGCGAACAGCTAGTTGCTGAATAGGACTAAGTCCCAGAGTCGGACAATAATACAAGCCCCAGAAAAGGGGCTTCTACGGTATATTTAGAGTATTTATTTTTTAATAAATTTGTAGAGTATTTATTTTTTAACAAATTTGGTCAGTATAACAATACGTTGACCTTCAACACGGCCCTCAATGTGTTCTGGATTTGACGTCAGTCCAATATTTCGAACAGCAGTGCCACGTTTCGCGACAAGTGAGCTGCCTTTTACGTCTAAATCTTTGATTAACACAACCGTGTCGCCTGCGTTTAAGCGCGCCCCGTTACTGTCTAAATGAACCACTTCTTCTACTTGAGCTAAAGCTTGTTCGGCCCAGCTGCGAGTCTCCTCTTCTAGATAAAGCATATCAAGTGCATCTTGTGCCCAGCCGTTATCTGGCGCTAAACGCTTCAACATACGGTAGGCAACTACTTGCACAGCAGGCACTTGGCTCCACATACTGTCATTTAAACAGTGCCAGTGATTTGTTTCTAAATCACTACTTCCTTCTACTTGTGATTTACAATTTTGGCATAAGTAAACACATTTATCGGAATGGGCTTCTGCGACAGGGGGAACTTCATATACAGATAATGCGTCAGAACTTGTACATAACTCACATTTTCCAGCGCTGCGTGTTTGGAGGGTAGCCTCGATACTCATAACTTACTTCCGTCGTCAAAACCAGCATTATACTGCTCAGTTAGGCTGTGCGCCAGTAATGGGAATACTTTGCACATAGTGTTGAATGATTTTTTGAAACTGACCTTGCTGATGCAATTCGTTGATAGCTTTATTAATACGAGTGAGTAGTGCTCGATGCTTAGCTTGCATACGCATATGCATATTACCTTGCGAGTGCAAAGTATTAAAAAAAATCGGTACACCGAGTTTTTGAGACCAGTAAATAGCAGGTAAATCCCCTATAATAGCCAGTTCGATTCTGCCGCGATGTAGAGCCTGTAGTAGCTCCTTTTCAGAATTAAAATCAATACGCTTGAAGTCGGAATCATCATGATAATAGTAACCGCGCACGGTGCCTACTTCTTTACTGTTAAGTGTGATGGGCTTGTCAAATTGATGCGTTGAAACGAGGTATTCATCCACAGATAAAATAGCGTCGGAATAAACAAATCGAGTGTCTTTACGCTGTTGCTCATTTAGCCAGCTTGGGCTTATCAAATCAAAGTCTATTTTGCCTTGCTCAAGATATAGGACTGTGCGCTTGGCTGGTAATAATAGGTTTTCTCCTGTGATGCTGGCTTTAGTTAATATAGTGCTGACAATTTCAGGTAAAATACCTGGATGTTTTGGATCATGGGTATAATAGGGGTAATAGTTACCTGAACCGCTTACACTGTAAGTGAGTTGTGGGTTGGCTTTTAATGCGCCACAAATACAAATAGCGACTATGATTAATAAAGTTCTCATAAGGTTATACTAGCCTATCACTTTCAAATTAGGCAATTGTAAGTGGCAGTGACATAGACAAGTTTAATTACACAACAAAGATAAAGTTTTATTTGCTCGACCTGCGTGGTTCACGTATTCTCAAATAAGACATCGACTATTGATTTGCTAAAAAGGATCTGGATGTTAATGAGTGGCACTGTTGCTAAAGTGAAAAACACGGCAGTACAATATATAGCTCGTCAGGCTATCCTTGATAAAGAGCAAAACCTGTATGCGTATGAATTGTTGTATAGAGACTCTAACAACAATGCTTTCCCAATGGGGGTCTCTGACGGCCAAGCAACTGGCAGAATGTTTTTTAACTCTTTAATATTCGTTGGTGTTGAAAGGTTAACTGCGGGACATCGTGCGTTTATTAACTTATCAGATGAATCCTTATTACAAGAACTCCCAAACCTACTAAAACCCCACAACTTAGTCGTGGAAATTGTCGAGCGCTCGAAAAATATTCCCAAGTTGGTTCAGTCGGTCGTGACACTTAAAAAGCGAGGTTATCATTTTGCGCTGGATGACTATGATGGTGATGCTAAGTGGGGACCTCTCATAGAGCACATGGATTACATTAAGCTAGAGATAGAAGAGCCCATCATAAAAACCACGATGATGATCAAAAAGCTTAAGCGCAGTCATCCCGATGTCAGCATTATTGTAGAACGGATCGAAACTCAAGAACATTATACATATGTAAAAAATGCCGGAGCAGATTACTTTCAAGGTTTTTATTTTGCGCGCCCTGAAATGCTTAACCATGGAAATGTTGAACCATCTAAGTTTATTGTTTTTGATCTGTTACGTTGCACTGCTAAAAAAGATATTTGCTTTAAAGAAGTACAGCAAAGAGTGGCAAAAGATCTCAGTTTAACGGCTCGTGTGCTGAAACTTGCCAACGCAAAAGCGGGTGAAAATAAAATTGAGATGAAATCTATATCTCAAGCCGTTGTATATCTTGGTGAAGATGCAATACGTCAGTTTGTACGAGTATTAGCTTTAAGTGAGTTGGGAGTAGACAAACCTGCTGAATTAACAAAAATGGGTCTTATGAGAGCCAAGTTTATGGAGCTATTTTTGGCCCCTGGAGGCGATGAAATGGCTGAACAGGGTTACTTAATTGGTTTGATGTCGGTGTTAGATGCAGTACTTGAAGTGGAGTTATCTGTCATCGTTGCTGAGTTTTCACTTGATAGTACCTTAAGCAGTGCTTTGTTAAGTTATAAGGGGTTGTTAGGCGGTGCGCTGCAACTTACATTGCAAGTGGAGAAGAATGATTGGCAGGCGGCACAAATGATTCTAAAAGCCATTCGTCCAGCAACAAAAACACAGGTGCTTTATAACTTCGCGATGGAAAGTAGAGAATACGCCGACGATGTATTCTCAGTGGTAAAAACTAGCTAAATATTAGAGAAATATTAGAGAAATATTTAGTTTTTTAAGGTAGTTTTGTTCTTGCTCAAGATCGGCCGCCATGAGTGTATGTTCAGCTAGCCAACGTGGTTCGAATTCAAGCAATAATGAATCTGCATAACTCGTTAGTTTAACCTCGGGGCAGAGGCTATCTTGTCTTTTGGCATTAAGTATTACTGCAAGTCTGAACAGGCTGAGCAACTTTAAGAAGTGACTTAATTCGATTGAACTGCCTAGCTGCAATTCGGCTAATTTAATTTTTTTGCGGTAAAAACGAATTAGGTTACTCAAAAACTGTTGCTGCTCTTGGGTAAAACCTGGCAGCTGGCTATTACGAACTATGTAAGCACTATGCTTATGTAATCCAGACGAATTAATAACTAACCCAACCTCATGTAATTTAGCAGCCCAACTTAGCATTTGTAGATCTGCTTCTTGTAAGGACCAACTCGTTGCAAGTTGTTGATAAAAAAGCGCTAGAGTACGACAAATTTGCTCGCTGTGTTGCCTATCAACATTATAGTGTTCACTGAGAGTCAAAATGGTGCGAGTACGAATATCAAACTCTCGATTAGTCGATGTTTCATGCAGCAAACCATCTCTCAGTGCATGATCGCTATATTGTAATCGTTTGATACCTAATTGTTCAAACACAGCGAGAAGCACCGCGAGACCACCAGAAATGGTGCCTTTGCGTTCATCGGGCAACCCTTCCACAGTGAGTTTATGGAAATCTTCAAACTCTAAAATGAGGGCCTTTATTTTTAGTAAAATAGGGTATGTAAGTTCTGATGTGTTGAAGTGAATTTGGGCTATGCTTACCAGCGCTTTGATAGTGCCTGAAGTGCCATAACAGCTTTGCCAACCGAGCCTTTTATAACTGACGGTAATCGGCTCTAATAACTGCTCTGCTTTTATTTGTGCCCTTGCAAAACGCCTTTCAGAAAGTTTTCCGTTAGCAAAAAACTGTTTTGTGATATTTACACAGCCCATATTTCTGCTGGCTAACTGTTTATGTGTGAAATGTTCTCCTATGATCAGTTCGGTACTTCCTCCACCAATGTCAACGACGAGTCTATTTCCTTCACTGTGTTCGTAATTGGCAACGCCTTGGTAGATTAGTCTCGCTTCCTCTTGTCCTGAAATCACATTGATTTTAAATCCAAAACATTGCCTTGCTCTGGTCAGAAATTGCTTTATGTTTTTACAGTTTCGCAATGTGTAGGTTGCAACAACCTGCACATTACTGTGAGGGAAGTTCTGCAATGTTGTAGAAAATTGCTTCAAAACTGCAAGTGCTCTGTCCATCGCCTCGTTGGATAGAATCATGTCTGAATTCAGCCCTGCAGCTAAGTCTACTTGCTGCTTTTCTTTATGTAGTACTTGAAAGCTACCGTCAATTTCACGAGCGACGAGTAAGTGAAAGCTGTTTGAGCCTAAATCTACGGCGGCAATGGAAGGATATTCTGTCATAGGCTACTCTTGCTGTTTTCCCATTTCTTTAAGTGATCATAAATGGCAATTTGAGAGCGAATTTTCTTTCGATTACCACGTCTTACATAACTGTTCTTTTGCTCTGCGTCTATTATTCTTGCTTTTGTTCGGTCGCGAAACTGTAGTTCTAAAATGTCGATAATGAGTTGTTTTAGCTCTTCGTTATAGATGGGGACACCAACTTCAACCCTGTGGTCTAAATTTCGCGTCATCCAATCGGCAGATGAAATATACACTAATGGCTCGCCGTTGTTCTCGAATACCATTACACGAGGGTGTTCCAAAAAGCGGTCTACAATACTGATCACTTTAATATTTTCACTGAAGCGAGGTAAGCCAGCAACGAGTGCACACATGCCACGAACAATGATGCGAACTTTAACCCCGTAGCGGGCAGCAAAATAGAGCTTGTCTACCAATTGCTTGTCTACTAAATTGTTTATTTTTATGGTTATTTTTGCATTCTTCCCTTGCTCTGCATGTTTTACTTCCTGGTCGATTAGATCCAATATGCGGTCTCTTGCATTTACAGGTGAAATCAAGAGGTGTTCAAAATGAAATGGCCGATAGCTACTTTCAATAAAGCGGAATACATTGTCACATTCTTCACAAATATCACAGTGACGAGTAAATAGGCTAAAATCGGTATAAATTTTCGCGGTTTTTTCGTGAAAATTACCAGTGCCTATATGGGCATACTTTACTATTTTGCCTTTTTCTTTACGATGAATGACACACAGTTTGCTGTGCACTTTTAAAGCTGGGATCCCCACCATCACTTTAATACCTGACTCGCTTAACCGTTTTGCCCATTCAATGTTATTTTGTTCATCAAATCTCGCTTTAAGCTCCACCATTACGGTGACGTGTTTGCCATTTTTTGCTGCACTGATTAATGACGCGATCAGTCGTGAATGGCGTGCTACACGATAAATGTTAACTTTGATTTGTGTTACATTGGGATCAAACGCCGCTTGGCGAACGTATTCGAGCATATGGTTAAATGTATGATAAGGATAATAAAGTAAAATATCCTGCTCAGAGATGGCATTGAATACGCAGGCATCCTTTTTGAACGCTTGGCTTTGTAAAGGAGGCAGGGGTTTATTCTCTAGGTGGCGTCGGCCAACGTTTGGAAAAGCGATGAAATCTCTAAAGTTGCGATAGCGACCACCGGGGATCAATGCATCTTGATCGGTTACACCCAAACGCTTCTTCATAACCTTCAGCATCTCTTCGGGCATTGATTCATCATAGACTAGCCTTACAGGCTCAGCGTACAGACGTTGCTTTAAACCTTTAGACATCTTATCTAGCAAGCCTTCCTCAATCTCATCATCGAGGTTGTACTGTGCATCTCTCGTTAATTTAATGGAATAGCCTTCGATATTGTCAAAGTTAAAAAAGCTCTTAAATACATCTGCCAAGAAAAACTGCACGATATCATCGAGCATGACAATGTGTTTTTGGCGACGAGAGCGTTCAGGAGGCAATTGTACAAATCGAGCAAGTCTATCCGTTGGAATTTCTAGTAAGGCATAGTGTTGCTTTTCACCATTCATGTGTACAAAGAAATAGGTCATGGTGTCATTCATATTATCTGAGTAGTCTTTATTTTCACTCAGTAACATAGGTGCCATATTAGGCAATACTTGGTCTTCAAAGTAATGCTTTAACCATGATTGGTGAAACTCAGACAGAGTTTGTGGTTGACTGATATGAATATTGTATTTCGTTAAGTCTGTCAAAATTTGCTGATAAATATAATTGAACTTTTTACCAAGCTGGAGGACTTTTTGATTGATTTGACTCAGCAGTGCCTCATCTTCATCAAAATTAGTATTTGGCAAGTTATTTAACAAGATACGACGTTTAACATCGGCAACCCTGACTTGGAAGAACTCATCTAAGTTATTGGAGAATATGCCTAAAAATCGGATACGTTCAATAATTGGATTGCTATCGTCCTTAGCTTCTTGAAGTACACGTTCGTTAAAAGACAGCCAGCTTAGTTCTTTGGCAAAATAGCTAACCGTTTTTGGCTGAGAAGGCAGTGCTTGCATTTTGATGTCCACGAGAAATACGCTGCGTCAAATATAGGTCCAGTTTGTGACGTAGGTATGACAAGTGTCTTGTAAAGTGACAACTTGTCATACGTGTGTATTCGTGGCAAGGAGGTTGAATATCGGCCTGTTGTTGAGTGGGGATTATTCTGTTTCAATATCAACAATTAGATCGCTGGTAATAGATTCTAATGCATCAATTACATTATCTTTATTCATACCAATTGGTAGCGTAACAGTCGCAAACGCACTGAAAATAGGCACCCCCCAATTAGGCGCACTTTGTTGGCGAGAGTTTAGATGAGTGATATTGGCGCCCTTATGACGTATCACACTTGCAAGTTCTTGCACTATTCCAGGTCTATCGTTACCCGTGATAACGAGGTTAATGGTTTCTGGCGTATGCTCCTCAGCTAGCATATCTCCCGTTTCCATTCTTACATCTAGACCTGGGAGTGCGCAAAGTCCATCTTGAAGTTGTTGTAAATGCTCTTCGGCAACTTCTACTTGGATTATTCCGGCAAACTGTCCAGCCAGATGGCTAAGATTACTGGTAAGCCAGTTTCCATGATGTGCGAGTACCGCTGAAGATATTTCTTCTACCAGACCTGGTCGGTCCTTTCCTATTATTGTTAAAACTAACTGCTTCATAATGCGTGTCTCTTAATTATTTTTGCTATAAAAAAACATAGCGGTGGAAAAAAACGGTTTAAGCAAATGAGGGTATAATCCTTATACATAGCCTACAAAGGTAGATACCGCGCTCTAAGATTAGTTCACCAAATTTTGATGTCCAATAGAATCGAGTGTTAGTTTGTAAAGAAATGAAAACAATTTGTACCAAATAAAAAAAGGTAATAACAGTGTCATAAATTGGACTCAATATAATAATACTTTATGGATTGCGTTGTAACATAACTGTCATCTTGATGAAATATAATGCCCGCCAACTTTAGAATGAAAGGGTGTTTTGATGTCTTCAAATCCGCAGCAACCGTCTTTTAAAACGGATAGAAGCCGTCTATTCAAAGACCGGTTTGCACAGTTTGGTATATCTGCTGGTGGGGTTATGGTGTTGATCGCATTGTTGTTGATCTTCTTCTACCTGCTCTATGTTGTTCAGCCTATATTCGAATCAGCCAAAGTTGAAAAACGCGTTGATGTTACATTGAGTAATGCACAGCAATATGTTGGCGTTGGTGTTGAAGAACAAACTGAGATAGCTTACCTTCTGAGTCGCACAGGGCATGTGGACTTTTACCAAGTAAAAGGAAAGCAAGCAGGTGGATTGATTGAACGTCTGTCAGTCAACCTAGATGGACAAGTAACCAGTGTTGCGAAAAGTGCACCATTTTTAGGTCAATATGCTTACGGTCTAGATAATGGACAAGTAACCTTAGTCAAACCCTCTTTCCTAGTCACCTTTCCTGGTAACGAGCGCGTAATTTCTCCTCGTTTAAGCTATCCCCTTGATGGCAAACAGCTGCTTGTTGATGAGCAGGGTAAGGCGATTAAACGATTTGCGTTTAGTCACTACGAAGATAAAACCGCGGTCGTAGCACTTACAGCAGATAAGCGCGTTATTTTTGCATCGTTTGTAGCTGAAGAGAATATGTTTAGCGGTGAAGTTGAGTGGGTTGTTGAACGTACTGAGTTAGAGATAGATGGTCGTATAGATGAGCTGCTAATGAGTCCTGATACGACTCGCACTTTTGTTCGTTCAGCGAACCAAATTTATATTTTTGATACCCGTTATCCTAGTGAAGTTGAGCAACTACAAATACTTGCCGCTAATGAAGAGAATGCTAATTTAGTGGGGACTACGCTATTAGCGGGTGCTAACTCACTGATGTTGGCGAACGATAATGGCGAAGTATCTCAATGGTTTGAAGTAAACTCAGACTCTGGCCGTCACTTTCAAAAGATCAGATCATTCGAAACGCCTAAAAACAGCAATGTAGATATTTATAGCGAATATTACCGACGCACTTTTTTTACCACTAATAGTAGCGGTGATTTGGGAATTTACTACACCACCAGCCAAGCCCATTTGTGGCAAGGTAAAGTAAGTGAAGGCGCAATTGAGTCGTTTGCTGTTTCACCTCGATCAAATGCTGTATTGGTAGTGGCAGATAACAAACTCTCAGTATTTGATGTTCATAATGAACACCCTGAAGTGACTTGGTCTGCGTTATGGCAAGAGGTTTGGTATGAAGGTTATCCTGAGCCCGCATACACTTGGCAGTCTACGTCAGCTTCAGATGATTTTGAATCTAAGTTTTCACTCGTACCAATTTCATTCGGCACAATTAAAGCGGCCATGTATGCGATGCTATTTGCTGTACCAATCGCATTGTCTGCTGCTGTATATACCGCTTACTTTATGTCGAGTGAGTTACGCCGTGTGGTCAAGCCAACAGTAGAAATAATGGAAGCTTTGCCAACCGTTATTCTAGGGTTCTTAGCGGGTCTTTGGTTAGCCCCATTGATTGAAACGCATTTACCTGCAATTGTCGCCTTGCTAGTACTATTGCCTTTGGCCGTGATAGCAACTGCGTTTTTCTGGACCAAACTACCTGAGAATATCCGCCACAAAGTGCCAGATGGTTGGCATTCGATGTTGCTTATTCCGGTTGTACTTTTTGTTGGCTGGTTATCTTTTACGATAAGTGGTGGTGTGGAAGAGTGGATGTTCGGAGGCAATGTTCGTCAATATCTCACCAATGAACTGGGTCTGACATTTGACCAACGTAACTCACTGGTCGTTGGTATTGCAATGGGGTTTGCGGTAATCCCAACGATCTTCTCTATCGCTGAAGATGCCGTATTCAGTGTGCCAAAACACCTATCCAATGGGTCTTTGGCTTTGGGGGCAACGCAATGGCAAACATTGGTAAGAGTTGTGTTGCTAACAGCAAGCCCGGGTATTTTCTCTGCGGTAATGATGGGCTTGGGCCGAGCAGTAGGTGAAACAATGATCGTACTGATGGCAACGGGTAATACGCCAATTATGGATTGGAGTATTTTCCAGGGTATGCGCACATTAGCCGCTAACATCGCGGTAGAAATGCCAGAGTCTGAAGTAGGTAGTTCTCATTATCGAATCCTCTTCTTGGCTGCATTTGTGTTATTTATTTTCACCTTTGTATTTAACACGGTGGCTGAATTTGTTCGTCAGCAGCTACGTGAAAAATACAGTTCAATGTAATTATTGGAGTTCATGACATGGTAAGACAGTGGTTTAAGTCAGGGTCTCCTTGGATCTGGATGACAGGTGGTGCCGTTAGTATTAGTTTAATCTCGGTACTAGGTCTATTAGCGATGATAGCTTGGAAAGGATTATCTTTTTTCTGGCCTTCACAAGTTGTGGAACTGCACCTTCAAGGCTCGGTAAATGAGCAGATTGTGATTGGTGAAATCTATGACAGAGAGCAAGTGCCTAAATCTCGTTTAGAGGCTGCAGGATTTGATTTATCGGCATATGATGAAGAGTTTATTGAGCGATTATTGGTAAAAACTGGTAACCGTGAGTATGTGGAACTTGATTTTCGCTGGGTACTTTCAACGGATATCAAAAAGCAATCAACACCTGCAAGCTTAGCTGTTTTTGAACGAAGTAAAAATGGCAACTTCTATGGTTATGTAGAGCAGGTTATTGAAGATGGTAATGTTGTTACTCACAATGCAACTGAGCGCCTATATGAATTAGTTGAGCGTGCGGTTGACTTAAACGAAGAAGCCTTAGATTTACAAAATGGTGATATAGGTCATATTAACTATGAGCTTGAGCGTTTACGTCTGCAAGAAAAAGGCTATGTACTGGATAATGCGTTAACTGACGAGCGAGTTGCTGAGTTGCAGTCAAAGCGTGTGCAGTTACGTGAAGATTATAAGGTCCTTGAAAAGCGCTTATTTGAGTTACGTAAAAAAGCTAAACGTGACCAAGTTGTGGTCCGTGACATGCGTGGTGAGTTAGTTACGTTGCCAATCTACCAAGTGTTGGACGTTTGGTTCCCTAATGATATGGGATATTTTGCTAAAGTCGGTCATTATTTTACACAAATTGGTAAGTTCATCAGTGATGACCCTCGTGAAGCTAATACCGAAGGTGGGGTATTTCCTGCGATATTTGGTACTGTTTTCATGGTTATGCTGATGGCTGTGATAGTGACGCCTTTTGGCGTTGTTGCAGCAATTTACTTACATGAGTACGCTGCGAAGAATGCAGTAACAAAAATGATCCGTATCGCGGTAATCAACTTAGCAGGTGTTCCTTCAATTGTGTATGGTGTATTTGGTTTAGGTTTCTTTGTTTATATGTTAGGCGGCTCAATTGATGAATTATTCTATCGTGAAGCTGCGCCTAGCCCCGTTTTTGGAACCCCTGGTGTTATCTGGTCTGCGTTGACGCTGGCCATTTTGACTCTACCGGTTGTTATCGTTTCGACTGAAGAAGGTTTATCTCGTATTCCTAGCTCAGTACGACATGGCTCGCTTGCATTAGGTGCAACACAAGCTGAAACGCTATGGAGAATTATTGTGCCAATGGCAAGTCCAGCCATCATGACAGGACTTATTTTAGCTGTAGCACGTGCGGCGGGTGAGGTTGCTCCACTGATGTTAGTAGGTGTAGTAAAAATGGCACCAACGCTGCCACTCGATGGAAACTTTCCTTATATCCACCTCGACCGCAAATTTATGCACTTAGGCTTCCACATATACGATGTCGGTTTTCAAAGCCCGAATGTAGAAGCTGCAAGGCCTTTGGTATATGCAACCGCATTCTTGTTAGTGACCGTGATCATCGCGTTAAATATTACAGCCATTGGTATTCGTAACCATTTACGTGAAAAATTCAGATCACTAGAACATTAATAGTAAAGATTTTAAGTAGGTAGAAAGTAATGATTACAATAGCTCCAGAAGTTAATCAGGCCAACGGCCAAAAAAAGCTAGATCTTGCAAACTTGACTCCAGAGCAAACGTCTCTGCAGATCAAAGACCTAGATCTTTACTATGCGGATAAACAGGCTCTGAGCAACGTAAATATGTTAATCCCTAAAGGGCAGGTAACAGCATTTATCGGCCCATCAGGGTGTGGTAAATCGACCTTGTTACGCTGTATCAATCGTATGAACGACTTGGTTGATACTTGCCGCATAGAGGGTGAGATCATTCTGCACGGTCAGAATATTTATGATAAGCGTGTTGATGTTGCTGCATTGCGCCGTAGTGTCGGTATGGTGTTTCAGCGCCCAAATCCTTTTCCAAAATCGATATACGAAAATGTGGTTTATGGTTTACGCTTACAAGGGATAAAAGATAAACGTAAGTTGGATGAGGTAGTTGAAAAGTCGTTACGTGGTGCAGCGTTATGGGATGAAGTAAAAGATAGACTTCATGACAGTGCATTTGGTCTCTCAGGTGGTCAGCAGCAACGTTTGGTTATTGCTCGTTCCATTGCGATTGAACCTGAAGTATTGCTATTGGATGAGCCAACCTCGGCACTTGATCCAATCTCTACATTAGTTATTGAAGAGCTTATTAACGATTTAAAGAATAAGTACACAGTTGTTATTGTGACACACAATATGCAGCAGGCTGCTCGTGTTTCAGATCAGACCGCGTTCATGTACATGGGTGAACTTATCGAATATGCGGATACTAACACGCTATTTACTACCCCATCAAAAAAGAAAACAGAAGACTATATAACCGGTCGTTACGGTTAAGTGGCTGATTGAAGGGGATTTAATATGGAACATAATTTAAATAAACACATTTCAGGTCGCTTCAATGAAGAACTTGAGAATGTTCGCAACCATGTGTTGAGCATGGGGGGACTCGTTGAGCAACAGCTTAATTTGGCATTAGATGCTGTTAATGAAGGTGATGCAGAAAAAGCACGTAAAGTGAGTGAAAATGATTACCAGGTTAACGCCATGGAAGTTAACATTGACGAAGAGTGTACACGCATTATTGCCAAACGACAGCCTGCCGCGAGTGATCTGCGCTTGGTTGTTGCAATAGCTAAAACAATTGCTGACTTAGAACGTATTGGTGATGAAGCCGAGCGAATTGCACGTGTCGCTCTAGATTCGTTCACCAAAGATCAACAAGATTTGCTCGTAAACATTGAAAACATGGGTCGGCAAGTATCTAAAATGTTACATGACGTGCTAGACGCATTTGCGCGAATGGACGCCCAACGTGCTTTTGAAGTGCATAAAGAAGACGCTAAAGTGGATAGAGAGTACGAAGCGTTAACACGTCAAATTATGACTTACATGATGGAAGACCCACGTTCAATTCCAAAAATTATGGACTTGATCTGGTCTGTTCGTTCTCTAGAGCGGATTGGAGACCGTTGTCAGAATATTGCAGAATATGTGATTTATTTTGTTAATGGCAAAGATATTCGTCATACATCTCAAGAAGATATAGAAAAGTCTTTATAGCTTATGTCAGATAAGTTGACCTTGACTAAAGAGGTTAAGGTCAACTTAATTTATCTTATTGATAAAAAGCGTTCACAAAGCTGTTCAATGCTGTAAAATTACCCCCGCTTAGCATATAAATATGATTTAAGGGTCAGTTATGCCGACTAATGCGTTTTTAGGAGTTTTTGCAAAATCTCCTATTAAGCCTGTAGAAGAACACATTAAAATCGTTCACAAAGCCAGTAAGGCCTTAATTCCGTTTTTTAATCACGTCTTCAAAGGAGAATGGACCGAAGCCGAAGCGCTACGTGTTCAGATCCGAAATTTAGAGCGCGATGCAGATAAATTGAAACGAGAAGTTCGTTTACAATTGCCTCGTGGCTTATTCATGCCAGTAGAACGAACCGATCTACTAGAACTAATTACTCATCAAGATAAAATCGCTAATAAAGCTAAGGATATCGCTGGTCGCGTTGTAGGCCGTGAAATGGCGATCCCAGAATCTATTCAAGAGGACTTCTTGGTCTATCTAAAACGCTGCGTTGACGCAACAAAGCAAGCTTCTAAAGCAATCAATGAACTTGATGAGCTGTTAGAAACTGGCTTTCGTGGTCGCGAAGTAACTTTGGTAGAGAACATGTTGGTCGAATTGGATGCGATCGAGCAAGATACGGATGACATGCAAATCAAAATCCGCCAAGAATTACGTGCTGTTGAAGCTGAACTAAACCCGGTTGATGTGATGTTTCTATACAAAATCATCGAATGGGTTGGTGAACTTGCAGATATCGCAGAGCGTGTAGGCTCTCGACTAGAGCTTATGCTCGCACGTTAATTTAAAAAATTAAGAAGTTTAAAGTAAGGTTTTACAATGGATATCATTGCATCCTACGGCACAATGCTGGTGCTTATTGCAGCGGCAGTTGGTTTTTTTATGGCTTATGGTATTGGCGCAAATGACGTTGCTAATGCGATGGGCACGTCGGTTGGCTCAAAAGCGCTAACCATTAAACAAGCAATTTTAATTGCTATGATCTTTGAATTTGCAGGTGCTTATCTTGCAGGTGGTGAGGTAACGTCGACAATTCGTAAAGGTATTATCGATGCAACGCCATTTATGGACATTCCAGAATTAATGGTATTGGGTATGATTTCCGCGTTGTTCGCAGCTGGTGCTTGGTTATTGCTCGCATCGTTGCTGGGTTGGCCGGTTTCAACAACGCACTCAATTATCGGTGCAATTATTGGATTTGCGTTAGTAGCAGTAGGCAGCGAAGCCATTCAATGGGGCAAGGTTGCTGGGATTGTAGGCAGTTGGATAGTAACTCCCGCGATTTCGGGCTTTATCGCTTACCTAATCTTTATGAGTGCCCAGAAGCTGATTTTTGATACCTCAGCACCGTTACAAAATGCTAAGCGTTATGTACCTGTTTATATGGCTTTAGCTGGTTTTGTTATGGCGCTTGTAACTATCAAAAAAGGGTTGAAGCACATTGGTATAAACCTAGGGACTTTTGAAGGTTATGCATTAGCAATTGGTATTGCGGTCATCGTTGGTGTGATTGGCAAAATAGCCATTGAGCGCCTTAAGATGGACCCTAAAGCCGATAAGCAAATGCAATTTAATAACGTTGAAAAAGTATTTGCTGTATTAATGGTTTTAACTGCGTGTTGTATGGCATTTGCTCATGGCTCCAACGATGTTGCTAATGCCATAGGTCCTTTAGCGGCAGTAGTGAACATTGTTGAAAATGACGGTATGATAGCTAAAAAGGCCACGCTTGCTTGGTGGATTTTACCTCTTGGTGGGTTAGGTATTGTTGCAGGTCTTGCTATTTTAGGTAAGAAAGTAATCAAAACCATCGGTGAAGGTATCACCCACTTAACACCAAGTCGCGGTTTTGCTGCCGAGCTTGCAGCAGCATCAACGGTTGTTATCGCATCAGGCACGGGTTTACCAATCTCAACAACACAGACACTGGTCGGTGCTGTATTAGGGGTGGGTATGGCACGTGGTATTGCTGCATTAAATATGGGTGTAATTCGAAACATTGTAGTTTCTTGGGTGATTACATTGCCAGTCGGCGCAGCTCTTGCTATTGTTATATTCTACATTCTAAGAACGGCGTTCGGCGTTTAACTTAGAGAGACAGACTTTTAGCTTGAAAAGATCTCAGTATGTAAGTACTGGGGTCTTTTTATTTTTGGCGCTGTTCAATAAGGTTTTCCTGCCAAACTATCAAGGTTATACTGTTGCTTATCATCTATTTTTATAATTAGAGTACAGTGAATAACCTGCCCAGTATCAAGCAACTTCAATACTTAATCGCAGTTCATCAGCATCAGCATTTTGGCAGAGCAGCCGAAGCCTGCTTCATTGGTCAATCAACACTCAGCAGTGCAATACAAACACTAGAGGAGACCTTGGGCTGCCAATTAATAGAACGTGAAAATCGTAGTCTGATGTTTACCGATATCGGCGAGGAAGTCGTCGTAAGAGCAAAAAAAATTATCGATGACGCGATGAGCGTCAAAGAGCTTACAAAAAGCTATAAGCATCCTTTATCAGGCAAATTGACATTGGGACTGATACCAACGGTAGCCAGTTTTATTGCAGCGCCACTCTATCAGTTTTGCTTGCAGGAGTTTACTCAGTTACAGTTGATATTGGTTGAAGACACCAGTGACAAACTGTTAGATAAACTGGAACATGGGCATATAGATATGGCCATGTTGGCGTTACCGTACCATACTGAGCGTTTTCATACACAAGTCTTAGCGAAAGATCATTTCTCTTTGGTTCATCATCAAGATTATCATGTCGCAGATGAAGTAAGCGACTTTAACCTTTTACCTGATAAGAGTGTTTTTTTACTAGAGCGAGAGCATTGTATGACGGGTCATGCTTTGAGTGCCTGCCACCTTAACCGAAATGACTGCATTAACCCTTTTGAGGCAGCTAACTTGCATACTTTATTAAGTATGGTTGAGTATCAAAATGGTGTCACCTTTTTGCCGCAAATGGCACTCAATGCGGGGATCTTGCAAGGCAAGCCGATGGTCGCCAATGATACTTTAGGTGACGCATATAGGGAAATAGGCCTATTGTGGCGTAAAACAACAGGCAGGATCCGCGATTTTCGCTTGTTTAGTGAAAAGGTGGGGGAATTTGTAAAGCAGCAATGTGAGCCGCCAAAAATACAAAAATAGGGACCAAGGAGCCCATTAAGAGGGCTCAAATTTATTGGCTGTGGTTAGGTCTGGAAGGAACAACAAGTACACCCACACCACCAAATTAAAATAAGGGATCAGCCCCAAAGCAGTAAATAGCTTACAAGGGTAACCTTTGTTTTTTGCACTGCGATAGCATTGCACAGCGATTAAGGCATTGATCACAAATATAAAAGTCATTAGTTGATTCATAATTAAACTCCTAGACGTCCATAAGGTGATGTAACTCAATCCATTGAATGTCCAGTGAAAATGTAAAAATCAACAACTTAGCTGGACAACCTCGTTTAGAGTAATTATAGATGAATTTACAGGAAGAAAAAGTCGACTTTTGTATAAATTTGTTATCGGATTGTTTTGCTAGATAAAATAGTTGGAATTGCTTTTTTTAGATCTTTAATAGGCATCGGACGCGCGATAAAGAAGCCTTGTGCGTAATCAACACCGATTTCTTTCAGTGCTTTAAATATTTCTATATTTTCAACATATTCAGCAACAGAGCGCTTATCTAAAGAATGACTAATATCGTGTACAGCTTTGACAAGTGCTAGATCTATAGGGTCATTGAGCATGTCGCGTACAAATGAGCCGTCAATTTTCACATGCTGGGCAGGCAGCTGCTTTAAATAACTAAATGTGCTGAATCCGGTGCCAAAGTCATCAATCGAAAAATGACAGCCGAGCTGATTTAGCTTCGCAATCATCGCTTGAGTAGCACTGAGATTATTGATACTGGCAGATTCTGTAATTTCAAAAATAATATGTTCTGCAGCTACCTGATATTCAACCAAGCAAGCTTGGATATGTGGCAGTAGTCTTTCGTCTAAAAACGATTGTGCAGACAGGTTTATCGCTATTTGATTTAGCTCATCATGTTCTGCAACAGCAGCGATAGCATGCCTTATAACACACTGATCCATCAAAAATGTATCATTGAGTAACTCCAGAGCGGGTATAAATTGATTTGGATGTATCAGTTCGTCTTTGACAACTAGCCTTAGCAGCGCCTCAAAGTATGCAATGTTGTTATTCTTCATATCCCAAATAGGCTGATAGTGAAGCTCTATTAGATTATTCTGAAGTGCTTCACGTACGCTGTGACCCCACTCTAGGCCAGATTGTAGAGTATTATTAGCATCTTCTTTGTTATAGCAGTGCACTAAATTTCGACCTAAGCTTTTTGCCACATAAAGTGCAATATCAGCTTGCTTTAAGCACTCGTTGGCATCATGGTTTTCTAAAGTAATTTGCGTCAAACCAATGGAGCAGCTAATTGAGTAACTATTTTCCTCGGAATGGAACTTATGTTTTTCGATTGCCATACAAATACTTTCTGCAGCAATATGTGCATCCAGTAAATTGGTGTCGCTCAGTATGATGGCAAATTCATCCCCGCCAATCCGGAAAATCAAATGTTCTTCACTGATATTCTCTCCAAACAACTGCGATACTTCTTTTAAGACAATGTCACCTTGCTGATGCCCTTTGCTGTCATTGATAATCTTAAAATGGTCTAAGTCGATATATAACAACGCATGCTCAATATCATGTCGCCCTTTGACTGATGAACATATATTTTGTAATTGCTGATCAAAGTAGTATCTGTTATGCAAACCAGTTAATGTATCGTGCAAGGCTAAATGGCGTAATTGCAGCTCTGCTTGCTTTCGCTCATGGATATTGTCTAGTGTGGCAGTGACTGTCGTTTTGCTGGTGCTGTTTCGAATTAATTGAAAGCGGCATTCTATCCATATCTGACAATTTTTTTGGTTAGTAAGCTGTAGCTCTATCTTCGCTTGTTGTTGCTGTTCGCTAATGATTAGACTAAGCACATTTTGCAACTCTTGTTGATACTCTTGCGAAACAAATTGACACAAATGCTGGCCTAAACTCGACTTTATACCAAAGCCAGAAAGCGCCTCCCAAGCTGGGTTGATAAAGCGGATCAAGCCTTGCTGATCTAGCTCCATAACAACAGTATTTAGGTGTAATAAAATGCGTTGGTGCGCCGAAAATAAATCTTTGTAATTTTGCTCGCTGCGACTCAGTTGCGATACCTTTTCTTCAAACTCGGCGTAGCTCACCATAAAATCTTCTCGGCGCGCCGCATGATCGCATACTTTGCTTAATATGGAGATATCGTAAGGCTCTCGGACAAAATCGGTCACGCCTAATAACAGTAGCTGTTCGGCATAGTCAGCGTCTCTGCTATCAATAATGGTCACAATGGCTTGATTTGGATTGTGCTTTAAAATACTGTCGACCAGCTCTTTAGCTGCGTTGGCTCGGGTAGCCGTTGCATCGAGTAAAATAATGGCATAGCTGTTTTGTCTAAAAAGAGATAAAGCATCATTAGTAGTATTAACGTGTGTACACGCAAAACTCAGCGATAAATGTTGGCAAATCTCATCAGCTCGCTGTTGATTAGGTTCAAGTAGCAAAAGGTTGAGGCGGCTACTTTTTTCTAAATGGGTTGATAACACATTGGCTAATGTATGAGGCAGCTGACGATGACGCTCAAATGGCAGCACAGCATCAATGCTATAGCTTCTGGCCGTTGTTTCGGCGATACGCTCACAATAAATAGGTGGAATGAGTACTATAGGTGTATTTTTTGGCGTTTTTAGTAAGCCTGAGCGCACCATGCGTGAAAAGCGCCAACCATCTATTTTACCAACATCGAGGCCGGTTATGACAACATCTACAGCTTGTTTTTTTAATACCTGCAGAGCTATCTGACTATCTTCACACTCTATAAAGGCAAAAACATCCAGATTTTGAAGGGTATTTTTTATTGTGTTTCGCTCTTGCTGACTAGAGTTTACAATCAATAAGTTTAATTGTCTGGCCACGTTTAACGCCCTAACTCTAATTTGATAACAAACAACAAGCGACACCTCAATAATAAAAATAGCTCTAAATATCTGATTTTATTTATCAATTGTTACATAGCATAGAGCTTAAATGGTTGCCCGTTAGCTGAACACTTACGCATAACTGCAACGGTGCTAGGTTAATGCTATTTTCGCAAGGTTACAAGCACTTGATTTACCCCACTAGGATCACTAGACTTGGCGCCAATTTCCTTACATGAGATGTTGTCATGCGCGTAGCTGATTTTAGTTTTGAACTTCCTGATGAATTAATTGCTCGTCATCCCAAAAAAGAGCGTTCAAGTAGTCGTCTACTCGCTCTTGATGGTAACAGTGGCGAAATTTCCCATAAAGTTTTTACCGATATTTTAGATTTTTTGCAGCCTAATGACATCATGATTTTTAATAACACCAAGGTGATCCCTGCGCGTATGTTCGGGCAAAAATCAACGGGTGGTAAGGTTGAAGTATTAGTTGAGCGTGTATTAGATGAGCATCGGGTGTTGGCACATGTACGCTCCAGCAAATCTCCAAAAGAAGGAGCAACTTTAATTCTTGAAGGAAAAGCAGAAGCTATTATGCTTGGCCGCCATGGTGAACTATTCGAATTGCAGTTCACTGCGCAACAAGGGGTGTTTGAGATTTTAGAAGAAATCGGTCACATGCCTCTACCGCCATACATCGATAGACCTGACGAAGAAGAAGATAAACAGCGCTATCAAACGGTTTATAATGAAAAGCCTGGTGCAGTTGCAGCGCCAACAGCAGGTTTACACTTCGATGAGCAATTGCTTCAGCGGATCAAAGATAAAGGTGTAGACATGGCTTTTATCACGTTACATGTTGGGGCTGGCACCTTTCAACCTGTGCGTGTTGAATCTGTCGATGAGCATGTAATGCATTCTGAATATATAGAAGTGCCTGAGCACGTTGTTGCAGCTATTACTGCGGCCAAAGCAAAAGGCGGTCGAGTTATTGCCGTTGGTACGACGTCGGTGCGCTCACTGGAGTCGGCAGCAAAAGTGCATGGTGGACAGTTGCAGGCATTTACTGGCGACACCGACATTTTTATCTATCCAGGCTATGAGTTTAATGTGGTGGATGCCATGGTGACTAACTTCCATTTACCTGAATCGACTTTGATTATGCTAGTGAGTGCATTCTGCGGACAAACACATATTATGAACGCTTATCGCACCGCGATAGCACAAAAATATCGCTTCTTTAGTTACGGTGATGCGATGTTTTTAACAAAACAAACCAATCAATAATGTTTAAGCCCAGCAATTGCTGGGTTTTTTATTTGTTTACTTTGTTTTACTCCCCTATGTCTTTAAAACAGAAATTTCGGCCCAATAATTAGAATTGCTTCGTTAAACAAGGTAGAATTGAGCGGTTTTTTCACCTGTTTGTTAACATACTTGTTGTTAGCAGCTACTAACGTTGGACTGTTTTTCCGACTTTGAGGTAATAATGAAATTTGAATTAGACTGCACCGATGGTAAAGCGCGTCGTGGCCGCTTGATTTTTGATAGAGGCGTTGTTGAAACTCCGGCCTTTATGCCTGTGGGTACATATGGCACGGTTAAAGGCATGACGCCAGACGAGTTAAAAGGCACAGGTGCTCAGATCTGCCTAGGTAACACATTCCATTTAATGCTGCGCCCCGGCACAGAAATTATTAAACAGCATGGCGATCTGCATGATTTCATGAACTGGGACAAACCAATACTGACAGATTCAGGTGGTTTCCAAGTATTCAGTTTAGGGGCAATGCGTAAAATTACCGAAGAAGGTGTGTTGTTTAAGTCACCAGTCAATGGTGAAAAAATCATGTTATCACCTGAAAAAGCAATGCAAGTACAGTGCGATCTTGGCTCTGATATTGTAATGATTTTTGATGAGTGTACGCCTTATCCTGCGACTGAAAAAGAAGCGAAGGATTCAATGGAGCTATCTTTGCGTTGGGCTAAGCGCTCAAAAGAAGGGCACGGTGATAACCCTGCTGCTTTATTTGGCATTATCCAAGGTGGTATGTATCCTGAGCTGCGTGCAGAGTCACAAAAAGGGTTAGAAGAAATCGGTTTTGATGGTTATGCGCTAGGCGGCTTATCTGTGGGTGAACCCAAAGAAGATATGATCCGCATTTTGGATCACTGTGCTTATAAAATGCCAGAAGACAAACCGCGCTACTTAATGGGTGTGGGCAAACCTGAAGATTTAGTTGAAGCGGTTCGCCGTGGTATCGACATGTTTGATTGCGTTATGCCAACGCGAAATGCACGAAATGGTCACTTGTTTATCACCGGAGGCATAGTAAAAATCCGTAATGCCGTACATAAAACGGATACTGGCCCATTAGACCCTGAATGTGATTGCCATACATGTGAGAATTACTCGCGTGCATACTTACACCATTTAGATAAGTGTAACGAGATTTTAGGTGCGCGTCTTAACACTATTCATAATCTTCGCTACTATCAGCGTGTTATGGAAGGGTTACGAAATGCGATTAGCGAAGGCAAGTTAGATGCCTTTGTAGAAGACTTTTATGCACGCCGCGGTCAACCAGTACCGCCGTTAGCTGAAACTGAATAAGATTAAATATAAAATTTTAAGAGGAAGTGTTATGAGTTTATTTATGTCTAGTGCACACGCCAGTACAGCTGGTGCGGCTCCTGCTGGTGGTGGCATGGAAATGTTGATCATGTTGGCCATTTTTGGTTTGGTATTTTATTTCTTAATTTACCGTCCTCAAGCAAAGCGCGTGAAAGAACACAAAAGCTTGATGAGCGCACTTGCTAAAGGTGATGAGGTGCTTACGCAAGGTGGCCTAGTAGGTAAAATAACGAAGGTAGCAGATGATAAAGATTTTGTTGTTATTGCGCTTAATGATCAAGCAGAGGTAACAGTACAAAAATCAGCTGTATCGGCAGTTCTTCCTAAAGGTACAATGAAGTCACTTTAAGAAAAATAACAACAACAAAGGGATAATCCAGTGTTAAATAAGTATCCAATGTGGAAATACTTGCTGGTACTTGCTGTGTTGGCAGTGGGCATTTTATATGCGACTCCGAACTTGTATGGCCGAGATCCGGCCATACAAGTTTCTGGCACCAAAGGTGCCAGTGCTGACTTGAGCGTACTAGACCAAGTAAATAATACACTTGCAAAGAACAACATCACAGTAAAGTCTTCAGCACTTGAAAATGGTCAAGTACTTGTTCGTTTTAAAAATGTTGAAGAGCAACTTAAAGCACAAGATTTATTGCGTGCGAGCTTAAGCGAAGACTACATTTCTGCAATTAATATGAGTCCTGCGCAGCCTGAATGGTTAAAGAATTTAGGCGGCAACCCAATGAAACTTGGTTTGGACTTGAGTGGCGGTGTTCACTTCACGATGGAAGTTGATATGGTCACTGCGCTTGATAATGCGCTAGAGACCATGGAACAGGACTTTAAAAGTGACCTACGTGGAGAAAAGCTGCGCTATCGTTCGGTACGCCGTGTAGCTGGCAGTGAAAGACTGCAGGTGACAATGCGCGATGCTAGCGATAAAGATGCAGCCGAGCGTTTTTTACAAAGCCGTTATCCACTGTATAACTTTATTGATGACAGTAGTAATGACGTGGCGTTTTACGCCAGTTTAAGCGATCAAAAGTTTAAAGAAATTCGTGACTACGCCATCAAGCAAAATGAAACTATTATTCGTAACCGTATTAACCAGTTAGGTGTTGCTGAGCCCAATGTGCAACGGCAAGGGGCTGAGCGTATCATCGTACAACTTCCGGGTGTACAGGATACGGCCAGAGCGAAAGAAATCTTAGGGGCTACTGCAACATTAGAATTCCGTGAAGTAGATGAGAACGCTGATGTTAGAGCCGCGGCGCAAGGTCGCATACCGCCAGGCACTGAAGTGATCAACCATAAAGATGGTTATCCTGTGGTAATGAAAAAGCGCGTGATCCTTGAAGGAAGTCATATTACAGGTGCTCAGTCTGGAATGGACGAATACCAACGTCCACAAGTAAGTATCAGCCTTGATAGCAAAGGGGGTGCAAAAATGAATGCATTCACTAAACGTGCTATCGGTAAGCGCATGGCTACGGTATTTATTGAGTACAAGCCGTCAGGTAAAAAAGACGCTAATGGTAAAGCTCTGCCGCCTATCAAAGTGGAAGAAGTTATCAACGTAGCGACAATCCAAGCTCGTCTAAATAATTCATTTAGAATTACAGGTATTGATAACCCTGCTGAAGCACATAACTTGAGCTTGTTGCTACGTGCCGGTGCATTGGTTGCGCCAATTCAAATCGTTGAAGAGCGTACCGTTGGTCCAAGCCTTGGTCAAGAAAACATTGATGCAGGTATGACAGCCGTTGCACTTGGTTTTGCGTTTGTTCTGGCCTTTATGCTTGCTTACTATAAAGGTTTTGGCCTAGTGGCGAACATCGCTTTGGCTGCAAACTTAGTGTTAATTGTCGGGGTGATGTCAATGATCCCAGGGGCAACATTAACCTTGCCGGGTATCGCTGGTATTGTATTGACCGTTGGTATGGCGGTGGATGCTAACGTACTTATTTTTGAGCGTATCCGCGAAGAGCTTCTTGATGGGCGCAGCCCACAGCAGGCAGTTCATCATGGTTATGACAGCGCATTTAGCACTATTTTCGATGCCAATATCACTACGTTAATCGCTGCAATTATTTTGTTCTCAGTCGGTACTGGTCCAATTGCTGGATTCGCAGTAACGCTGGCAATTGGTATTATCACTTCAATGTTTACAGCCATCGTTGGCACCCGCGCGGTGATCAATTTTTGTATTGGTGGTAGACGTGTTGATAAGCTTTCTATCTAGGAGACGGGTATGCAGTTATTAAACTTAAAAGGCACTATCCGCTTTATGTCGGCAAGAAAGCTCACCATGGCTTTCTCTGCTTTGCTGATAGTTGCATCGATTGCCTCAATGGCAATTCGCGGATTGAATTTTGGCTTGGATTTTACAGGTGGTACGGCGGTTGAAGTGGGCTTTTCTCAGCCGGCAGATCTAAAAAAGATCCGTCAAGTACTCGCTGACAATGGTTTTGCAGATGCATCTGTACAACTATTTGGTACCAGCCAAGAAGTATTGGTGCGCTTGGCACCACGTGGTGATGACGTAAAGGCTGAAGTAATAGGTAACCAGCTTATTGCTGCTTTAAAGCAAGCCGATAGCAGCGTAGAAATGCGCCGTATTGAGTTTGTTGGCCCAAGTGTAGGTGAAGACTTGAAAGAACAAGGTGGTTTGGCGATGCTAACCGCTTTGATCTGTATCTTGATGTATGTTGCCTTTCGCTTTGAATGGCGTTTTGCCGTTGGTGCCGTTGTTGCTTTGTTCCATGATGTTATTTTAACGATGGGGCTATTTTCTTTGTTGGATCTTGAGTTCGATTTAACCATTTTGGCAGCCATATTGGCGGTTATTGGTTACTCGTTAAATGATACTATTGTTGTATCTGACAGGATCCGTGAAAACTTCAGAAAAGTGCGTATTGATGACACACTAGAAATCATTAATATCTCTTTAACACAAACGCTTAATCGTACATTAGTAACATCAATTACCACAATTTTGGTATTGATTGCACTCTTTGTATGGGGTGGCCAAACCATTCATGGCTTTGCCACTGCATTGTTGTTTGGTGTTTTTATTGGTACATACTCTTCAGTTTATGTTGCCAGCTCTGTTGCAGTAGCGATGGGTGTCAGCAAAGAAGATTTGATCCCAGTTGAAGTTGAAAAAGAAGGCGCGGATCTTGACGCTATGCCTTAGCGCTTAACCGTGATAAAAAAGGCCGCGTTTTGCGGCTTTTTTTATGAGTTCTCTTTCATAAAAGGATGCCTGAATGAATCTTAAATGGGTCATGGTACTTGCCTGTGTCTTTGTGTTGTCCTGCACCGAACAAACGCAGAGTATAAAAACGGCTCCGCAAGTTACCTTAATGTCGCTTATACAGACGTATGATGAGCAGCTGAGCAAGGTACAACTGGCTATTAATAGTGGGCGGAGCAAAGAAGTAATATTGTTGTATAGCAATGAATTATATGCGACCGCACAAACCATTTTGGCACTATTTTCTGAGCAGCAGTCAAAGTGCACTGACTACTTTTCGAAACTATTCCCTGTATCTGAACAGTTCAAAACAAGTGCTTCACAAATGCGACTTTCTAACGAATCTATACAAAGCGCATTACCACAATTTAACGAGCCGATCTGCTATCACCTCAAAGAGCTGTTGGTGCAACCTGTGTTCATATCTTCCCTTACTGCGAAGCAAGGACCAAAAGATGGTAACAAACAATCCAAGCCAATAGAAATGCTTGCACTTGAGGCGCATGTGGCTCAGGTTAAGCACGTTCTGATAGGTACAGCACACTTGTGAAACATGTAACAAGTGTGCCGAATTTTTGAGGTTACCTTGATGTTGCGTGAGGTTTACTTATAAAGGCGCTGCCAAGCACAGGTCACATTGCCATTTTTCTCAAAATAGAAATTCCAACAGTTGTCATCGTAATTCCAGTTGCCAACGTCAACTCTATAGCCACTGATATACCAGTTATGCAAAGAAATGAAGCGCCCATTACTTAGCAATGAAAAGTGAACATGTGGTCCACTAGAGCTGCCACCTTGACATAAAGCCTGATTTTTGTTGTTGGCATATCGACCCAACCAAGCCCCCGATGAGATCACATCGCCACTTCGATACTGTAGATTATCCATATGATAATACTGAGTTGCATAGCCGCTAGGATGAGTGACACGAATACTACATGATGAATATCGTGTAACGGTGCCACCATGCGATGCTTGTACCCAAGGCGTGTTGCTTCCCCAACCACCAGAGCCATTGTTGAAATCTAAAGACGAGTAAGGATATCCAGAGCCGGTATTTGAATGAGCGCCACCACTATACCAAGCATAACCTGAAGGCCAGGGAAGCTGCATAGTAAAGTTTGCTTGAGGTTGAATGCTTTGCGGCTTAACTTGGGTATCTGCGGTAAGCTTCAGGCTCTCGTTAGCGAACAACCGCTCGTATTGTTCAAGTAACTCGTTTAACCCTGCACTTTGCTTTTGGAATAGGCTAAGAAGTGCAACAGTACTTGCATTACTTGTGAGTTGATTACTTGACTCATTTTCTTCGCGATATTTTTGGTAAGCATAGTAACGTTTGCTAAGAGACAGCGAGATATCTTTGACTTGGTTATCAAAACCAATTTTTGTTGAAAGACTCGCAAAAGGCATAAACAAGTTTTGCTTATCTGGTGAGCTTAAAATTTGGCTTTGCGACTCCATCATCGCAAGAAGTAGCTTTGGGTTGATGCTGCTGTAACCTGCCCAGTGCAGAATCACTTCTTTTTTTTCAACCAAGTGCGGTGCGTAGCTTAGTAAAAAGTTCTCCAGATCAAAATTCTGAAGGTTATCGCTAAATAAGAATGCTTGCTCATTCACTATTTGTATTGAGTGCAGTGGTAGAGTGCTGAGAGTATGCTCATCAAAGCTAAAGTCACTCACATGGCTATGTTGTCCTTGCGCGAGCGCATTACTCGATAGCACTAATGTACTTACTATTAATGAAGTTGTTATCGTGTTCATGTTGTATCCTTTTTGACCAATAGGAAGTGTAAGGATAGATTGTTTGTAAATAAAATGTTATTTGGGAGGGGCTGAATTTTGCGATTTTGTTCTTATATCTTTACGAAATTAAAAGCTTTAATTTGTATTTGTTTTTAAATATTTGAATTTTATTGTTTTTATTAAGTGAAGTGAATGACGTTAATTAGCCCCATTATAGTTTAAATGTCGCTTGGCTTTGTTTGTTTTTTGTTGCATTTTGTTTTTTCCTAGCCCTATTACAGTATAGGATGAGTCTATAAACTTACTTCTACAACTGGGAAAGCCCCTAAATAACTCAAAAGTAGGCGTTAGACTGCCTTCTTACGGCCGATAGTGTACTTATTGATGTAATAAACGTTGAGTTAGTTTCTCTTGCAATCAATCACTTCCAAAGTTTTATTCCAAAAATAGCCAAAACTTGCCATCTGCTCATTTATTGACTAATTGTTTAGTGTCGTGTAGTTGACTTGTGAGCAGTTTCACATGTTTAGACAGTCATCCAAATAATAATAATGGTTATTCATCGTTTGGCTCAGGTAGCAAATGGATAACGCAGGAGACGTCAAATGAACAAATACCTATCGATGGTAAGTGTATTTTTGCTTACTACTCCTTTAGTAACCTATGGCAACAGTGCATTTAATATGCGTGAAGGTGTCACAGATATAAGTCAAAACGTGTACCAGCTTCATATGACCATATTCTTAATTTGCTGTGCAATTGGGGTGGTTGTTTTTGCTGTCATGTTTTGGGCGATGATCCATCACCGCAAGTCAAAGGGAGTTAAGCCTGCCCAGTTTCATGAAAGTACAAAGGTTGAAATTCTCTGGACAGCGATTCCTTTTTTAATTTTGGTTGCGATGGCGGTTCCGGCTACTAAGACCCTTATTGCCATGGAAGATGTGAGTAAGGCTGACTTAACCATAAAAATCACAGGCTCGCAATGGAAGTGGCATTATGAATATATGGGCCATGATGTTGATTTTTACTCGGTGCTATCAACACCAAAATCACAAATTGATGACTTAGAAGAGAAATCTGAAAACTATCTATTAGAAGTAGACAAGCCTTTAGTGATCCCCACAGACCGTAAAGTGCGTTTTTTAATGACATCAGACGACGTTATCCACTCATGGTGGGTGCCTGATTTTGCAGTTAAAAAAGACGCAAATCCAGGCTTTATTAACGAGGCTTGGACTCGGGTAAACGAAGAAGGGGTCTATCGAGGTCAGTGTGCTGAGTTGTGTGGTAAAGATCATGGGTTTATGCCTGTGGTGGTGGAGGCTCGTTCGCCAGAAGCCTTTGAACAATGGCTCAGTGCTGCTAAGCAAGATAAGTTAGATGCTGCTGCCGCAAGTGCAGCGTTGTTGGACCAAACGCTCAGCAAAGATGAGCTAATGAAGACCGGTGAAAAAGTATATATGGCCTATTGTGCGGCTTGCCATCAACCCACAGGAATGGGATTACCTGGCGTATTCCCAGCGCTTAAGGGCAGTCCCATAGTCCTTGGCGATGTGAAAGATCATATTGATATTATTTTGCATGGTAAGCCTGGCACAGCAATGCAAGCCTTTGCCAAACAGTTATCTATAAAAGAGATTGCAGGTGTTGTTACCTTTAAGCGCAATAGTTGGGGAAATGACTTAGACCAGATAGTACAACCAAGCGAAGTACAAGCACGTATTGATGCAAATAAGGAGGCTGGCAAATGAGCACTGTAGCACAAACAGAACAAAATCATCATGAGCATCATGCGGCTAAAGGATTCAAGCGTTGGTTATATACAACCAACCACAAAGATATAGGTTCTTTGTATTTAATCTTTTCTTTGACCATGTTTTTGATTGGTGGTGCGATGGCCATGGTCATTCGTGCGGAACTCTTTCAACCAGGGTTACAGTTAGTCGACCCGCATTTTTTCAATCAAATGACCACAGTCCATGGCCTAATCATGGTTTTTGGTGCGGTTATGCCTGCATTTACAGGGCTGGCAAACTGGATGGTACCTATGATGATCGGTGCGCCTGATATGGCTTTGCCAAGAATGAATAACTGGAGCTTTTGGATACTTCCATTTGCCTTTGCAATTTTATTGCTCTCGTTGTTTATGGAAGGTGGCGGCCCCGCTTTTGGCTGGACTTTCTATGCACCATTGTCCACTACGTACAGCAATGACAACACCGCGCTGTTTGTTTTTGCGGTTCACATCATGGGCATCAGCTCCATTATGGGGGCAATCAATGTCATCGTTACTATCGTGAATTTGCGGGCACCGGGCATGACCTGGATGAAATTACCCTTGTTTGTCTGGACTTGGTTAATCACGGCATTCTTATTAATAGCTGTAATGCCCGTACTTGCTGGTGCGGTGACTATGGTGTTAACTGATAAATACTTTGGCACCAGCTTTTTTGATGCTGCAGGTGGTGGGGATCCAGTGATGTTTCAGCACATCTTTTGGTTTTTTGGACACCCCGAAGTTTACATTATGATCTTACCTGCATTTGGTATCATTTCTACTATCATTCCAACCTTCTCTCGTAAGAAATTATTTGGCTATGCGTCAATGGTATATGCCACATCGTCTATTGCGTTATTGTCATTCATCGTTTGGGCACACCATATGTTTACGACAGGTATGCCGCTTGCTGGAGAGTTATTCTTTATGTACGCAACGATGCTGATATCGGTCCCTACAGGAGTCAAAGTATTTAACTGGGTTGCGACAATGTGGCGAGGCTCGATCAGTTTTGAAGTGCCAATGCTATTTGCAATTGCATTTATCGTATTGTTTACCTTAGGTGGGTTTTCTGGGTTGATGCTCGCCATTACTCCAGCTGATTTTCAATATCATGATACCTACTTTGTAGTTGCGCACTTTCACTATGTACTCGTGACTGGTGCTATTTTCTCTATCATGGCTGCTGCATATTACTGGTTACCAAAGTGGACAGGGCATATGTATAACGAAGCATTGGCGAAATGGCATTTTTGGTTATCGTTAATCAGTGTCAATGTGTTGTTTTTCCCTATGCACTTTGTAGGTCTTGCAGGCATGCCAAGAAGGATCCCTGATTATGCACTGCAGTTTGCCGACTTTAACGCATTGATAAGTATTGGTGGTTTTGCTTTTGGCTTGTCACAGTTGCTATTTGTTGCTGTGGTGTACAAATGCATCAAAGGTGGCGAGCAAGCACCGAGTAAAGTATGGGATGGCGCTGAAGGTTTAGAATGGGATATACCATCACCTGCACCTTATCATACCTTCTCAACACCTCCTGAGGTGAAGTAATGTCGCATTCAGGTCTATTAAAAAAGTTGCTCCTTATTGTTGTAGGCATGTTTGCTTTTGCCTTTGCACTGGTGCCGCTTTATGACGTGTTTTGTGATGTAACAGGGTTAAATGGTAAGCCTTCACTTGATGTTGCTGCAAAAAGCGAAAAAGTGGAGGCGTCTAGGACGGTGGATGTTAGCTTTACAACACACAGTCAGCGTAATGCGCCGTTTGAGGTGAAGTCGCGTCAGTACAGCGTTAATGTGCAGCCGGGTGAAATGGCTGAGGTAAAGTTTAGTGCTAAAAATCTCAGCGCTCAATCAAGAGTTATGCAGGCTGTGCCGTCAGTGAGCCCAGGCAAAGCGGCTAAATATTTACATAAGATGGCCTGCTTTTGCTTTGATCAACAGTCATTTTCAGCTAATCAAGAAGTTGAATTCACTTTAGTATTTTATGTGGATACTGAATTACCCGAAGAAATTAAAGAGCTTACCCTGTCGTATACCGTATTTGATATTAGTGAAGCTACAGCAAACAACACGGTATTGGCTAAGCAAAAGGCAGGTTAGGAGGAAGTTATGGAAAAATATGAACACTATTATGTACCCGAGCAAAGTCATTGGCCCATCGTAGGAGCCGTGGCAATGTTTTTGATAGCAATGGGTGCAGGCCTTACCGTGATGCAGCTATCAAGCGAAGCTGGATATGGCCAATATGTACTTTATACCGGTTTTGCAATTTTGTTTTATATGCTTTTTGGCTGGATTAAAAATGTAATTCATGAATCTCAAACAGGCTTATATTCGGCGCAAATGGATCGCTCATTTAGACAGGGTATGAGCTGGTTCATCTTTTCTGAGGTGATGTTCTTTTGTGCGTTCTTTGGTGCTTTATTTTACGCTCGAATACTATCGGTACCCTGGTTGGGGGGCGCGGGTAATAATGCGATGACAAATGAGGTGCTGTGGCCAACCTTTGAGGCTGTTTGGCCGCTGTTGTCAACACCAGCAGGAGAAACAACGCAAGCTATGGGGTGGCAGGGGTTGCCACTTATAAATACGCTTATATTGTTAAGTTCTTCGGTGACTATTCATTTTGCGCATGTTGCTATGGAACAAGATCAGCGAGCAAAAATAAAGCTATTTTTAGGCGCTACGGTGCTGTTGGGAAGTGTGTTCTTAGCACTGCAAGTGGTTGAGTACATGCATGCCTATAAAGATCTAGACTTAACACTGCAAGCGGGTATTTACGGTAATACCTTCTTTATGCTCACAGGGTTTCATGGCATGCATGTCACCTTAGGAACGATATTACTACTTATTGTATTACTGCGTATTTTCAAAGGTCACTTGAACTCTAAACAACACTTTGCTTTTCAAGCTGCAGCTTGGTACTGGCACTTTGTAGATGTTGTTTGGTTGTGTTTGTTTGTTTTTGTGTATGTGCTGTAAGGCTCGGGGTGCGGTTTAAGCTAATCGCACCCAATTTTGCGGCAACGATGATAATAATTAAAACCACTGCGGAGAAAATAACCCGACGACCTAGGTAATGAGACATGGGCCTACCATCACTTGGGTTTTTAAGCATTAAAAATAGCGCCCTAAATAAATTAAAAATAATAAACAGCAGTAACAGAACAATAATAAATTTAATCAGCATAGTGAGTCCTTATGCAACAAAGAGTTAAGCTCAAGTCTAGTTCAGTTATTACCTTAGTGTTAGTTTCGCTGGTGGTTCTAGTTTGCTTGATACTCGCGCTTTGGCAATGGCAAAGAGCACTTGATAAACAACAGCTTATTTACCAACAACAGCAACAACTGGGATTAAACTCAAAACAAATTCTGACACTACCACCACAGAGCAATAATGGCTTATCTACTACGATTACAGGACAATTTATCGAGCCTTTTGTATGGTTTTTAGATAATCAGGTGCTTGATGGTCAAATAGGTTTTGATGTATTAGCTTTGCTTAGGCTCAGCTCTGACACCGACAAACAAGTGTTGGTTAACCTAGGTTTTATCGCTGCTAAACAAGGTCGGCAGACTCCCATTGTGAAACTACCGACCCATCAAGTGTCCTTAGATGTGCTTATTAAATCTCAAGATTTAGTCGGCTTTACCCTCGCAACCCAACCTAACATGAACTCAGAACAGCCCCAATTATTACAATATATAGATTTAGCGTTTCTGAGCCAGTCCTCACAAGAGACTATTTATCCATTAGTGGCCTATCAGCAAGGTGAAAAGCCAATACTCGCAAAGCCTCATTATCAACATGTGGTGATGTCTGCGGATAAGCATAAAGCCTATGCACTGCAGTGGTTACTTATCGCATTTGCAGCGGCTGTAATCGCGTATGTAGCGATAAAAAAAGGAAAACAATCATGATACAACGACCTTTAGGAATATTTATTGTGTGCTGTTTGGTTCCTCTCATTTTGGCGTATACAGCTATAAAGCTTGATTGGTTGCCTGAGCATACAACAAATCATGGGCAATTTTTGAAATCTGAGCTGCGTATCCCAAGCTGGCAACCAACAGGTGCTCCTCTTTGGACTATTGCAATCAATGCTCCCAATAGTTGCGAAACCCCCTGTAAAAATCAGCTACAAGCCTTACAGAATTTGTACGTTGCACTTGGGAAGCATCAAAAGGATGTTGCGCTGGCAGTGCTTAATAGAGCACCTAATAAAGCTCTTTTGGCAAATTATCAAAGCTATAACTTAGAAGCACAGTTACCTCCAGCTAGCTTATATCTGATTGATCATACAGGTTTGGTGGTATTGCAGTATCAATACTTCGCAGAGCAGGAGAAAAACCGTGCAGAGCAAAAGGGTCTTTTGAGTGATTTAAAAAAACTATTGAAATATGCGCGTAGTAGCTAAGGAGTGAAGATGAAAAAAGCATATAAATCGCTGATTTTAGCAAGTTGTCTATTAGCCTTAGTCGTAGTGTCGTTAGGTGCATACACTCGTCTGAGTAACGCGGGTCTTGGTTGTCCTGATTGGCCTGGGTGCTATGGTTTTTTGACGGTGCCTAATGAAACCCATGAGCTGTCGGTAGTTGAGCAAAATTTTCCTGATGCTCAAGTTGAACCAGCAAAAGCTTGGATAGAAATGATCCATCGCTATTTTGCCTCCTTTTTAGGCTTGTTGATTGTTATCCTCTGTATTATTGCCTCAAAGCATCGCTTTAATAAACAAAGCGACACGCAAAGCTTGCCATTTAAGCACTCAGTGATATTGCTCGCTCTAGTGTTGCTACAGGGGATGCTTGGTATGTGGACGGTGACATTGAATCTACAGCCTTTTGTGGTAATGGGGCATCTACTTGGCGGATTTACAATTCTTTCATTGTTGGTATTACTGTATTTACGTACTAAGGCCAGATCTACTCCTGCAAATTTTGCTATGCATAATGGTTCCTTTTTTATGGCGACTTTTGCGCTTGGGGTGTTAGTAATACAAATAGCCTTGGGTGGTTGGGTTGCTGCTAACTATGCTGCGCCACACTGTTCAGGGTTACCTATCTGCAGCAATATCGAGTTATTTTCTATAGAGAGTGTATTCCATTTGCCTATTGGGCAAAGTAATTATGAGTTTGGCGTATTACCCTTTGAAACTCGACTGTCTATTCACTTTTTACATCGAATTTGGGCTTTAGTCACTGCGCTTACGATTTTTTGGGTGAGCTGGAAGCTATACAACAAAGAGCAAAGTGAGCAAATTCGCGGGGCAATAAAGTTAGTTTGTTTGGTATTGGTTACTCAGTTATTACTAGGTGCTCTAATCGTTCACTTCCAGTTTCCACTACTTCTAACCCTTTTCCATAACATAATGGCAGCTATGCTATTACTTACCATGGTTAGATTATGCTTTTTATTAACCAATAGACAGGGAGTTGCAATATGACGATATTACATGTTTCTCACAGGTGGCAGCTAAGCACCAAGCAGTTTTTGCTAAATTGCTTAGCTATTTGCAAGATAAAAGTCGTTTTGATGTTGGTACTGACGGCATGGATTGGTATTGCTTTGGCGCCAGATATGCAAAGAGGTTGGTTAGCACAAGTTATGAGCCTATTAGGGATTGGTTTGCTGTCGGCGTCTGCAGCCGCTGTCAATCACATAGTGGATAGAGAAATAGATAAAAAGATGGCAAGAACAAGACATAGACCGATTGCCAGTGCTCAACTTAGCATCGCCAATGCATTGTTGTTTGCATTTACATTAGCCATCATTGGCTGCGCAATGTTGATCATATGGAGTAACATTTTGTGTACTTTGCTGACGTTAGGTGCGTTGGTTGGCTATGCAGTGATTTACACTTTGTTTTTAAAACGCGCTACGCCTCAAAATATTGTGATAGGTGGACTTGCTGGTGCGATGCCTCCATTGCTAGGTTGGGTGAGTGAAACAGGCGCCTTAAGTGCTCCTCCTTGGTTGTTAGTTATGATTATATTTACATGGACACCACCACATTTTTGGGCTTTGGCTATTGCACGTAGAAATGATTATCAAAGAGCCAATATTCCTATGCTGCCTGTGACTCATGGTGTTTCATTTACCAAGCTGTGTATTATTGCTTATAGCATCCTGTTGGCGATTGTGTGTTTATTGCCATATCTTATCGGTATGTCTGGGTGGATATATTTATTGTGTGCCTGTGTCTTAAATGTGTTGTTTATAGGCAAGAGCATTGGTTTGTATTGGAGTCAATGCGAACAGCAAGCTATGGCGCTTTTCCGTTTTTCTATCAGTTATTTATTGTTATTATTCATTGCTCTATTTATCGATCAATGGTGGTTATGATGAGGATCTGGTGGATCGTAGCTCTGATAACGTTAGCGTCTTGTTCAAAGCAGCAAGAATTATCAGAGCACACACTACACTATAAGGCTCCAAAACAATTAAATAATTTTGAATTGTACGATCAAAAGCAACATGTCGTGACCAATCAAGCATTGTTAGGTAAGTGGACCTTTGTTTTTTTAGGCTATACCAGTTGTCCAGATATATGTCCTATGACGTTGGCAAAATTGAGCAATGTATATGAGCAATTACAATCAGATTATCCCGTGAATGTTTGGTTTATATCTGTTGACCCTAATCGTGATAATGCACAAAAACGTGAAGCTTATATCAATTACTTTAACAGCCAATTTAAAGGATTGAGTAATGAGCATACGCAGCTATTCCCTCTGGTTAGAAATATGGGTTTGATTTACGCAATTAATAATTCAGATGAGCCCGAATACTATGTAGATCATAGTGCGTCTGTTGCGTTGATAGACCCTAAAGGAAACTTGAATGCAATATTCAAAGCTAAGTTTTCGCCTAGTGAAGTCCCTTTAGTTGACGCCGATTCTATTGTTCGAGACTTTAAAATTATCGTATCTCAGTATGCCAACTAACTTGAGTTGGTATGCTGGTACCCTCTAATAATACCTAACACCTTCATTAATTTGTCTTTCTTCAAACAAGTTTTGTGGCTTTTTTGCTATCTGCGTCTAAGCTAAATTTATGAGTTAATAAATAGAAACTGTGCCCATATATGTTAAAGCTCCCTTCAGAGTTAGCGATAAACCAAGTTGAGGAATTACATCAGCAGGTATTGCATGAGTTAGCCGTTGAGCAGGATGTATGTGTTGATATATCTGAAGTAACCCGAGTAGATACTGCATCTATTCAGTTACTTTGTGCATTACAAAAACATCTACTCACAGTTAGCCATAAAATTCTCTGGCATGGTCACAGCCAAGCGTTCTCAAATTCTGTTGAAGAGCTTGGTTTAACGGAGTTTTTAGCTCTCAATGGTAGAAACTAAGGGGTTGGTATGAAGAAGATTTTAGCTGTGGACGATTCTGCATCGATGAGACAAATGGTGGGTTTTACACTCAAAAAAGCGGGTTTTGATGTGACAGAAGCGCGTGACGGCAGTGAAGCGCTTAGCATTGCAAAGCAACAGGGCTTTGACGCTGTTATCTCCGATGTGAATATGCCCGTCATGGATGGTATAACGCTAATCAGAGAGCTACGTAACTTACCTAACTATAAATTTACACCGTTGCTGATGCTTACCACCGAATCAGGTTTGGATAAAAAGACTGAAGGTAAGGCAGCAGGTGCAACAGGTTGGATTGTAAAGCCTTTTAATCCCGAGCAGTTATTAGCGGTGTTGAAAAAAGTAATTCGCTAATCTGAGGAGCTGGGTTATGAGCATAGATCTTAGCCAGTTTTTTGAGGTATTTTTCGAAGAGAGCTTTGAAGGCCTTGATGCGATGGAATCTGAGTTACTTAACTTAGAGCCAGGGAAAGTGGATAGCGAAACGATCAATACCATATTTAGGGCTGCACATTCGATTAAAGGTGGTAGTGGCACATTCGGTTTTACGTCTGTATCAGATTTCACACATGTGCTTGAAACCTTGCTTGACCAAGTTCGCGATGGACAGCGTAATTTGACCACTGAGCATGTCAACTTACTCTTAAAGTCAGTGGATTGCTTGAGAACATTATTACGGGCATTACAGGCTGAACAAGAACCAGATCTAGCTGAAGCCAATGAACTACGTGAAAAGTTTGAAGAAATATTGGGCATAGCTGAAGCGCCAGCGACCACTACTGAAAGTGAAAGCGCAACAGACTTGGCCGAAAGCACATATCAAATTGATTTTAAACCTAAGCCTCACTTATTTAAAACCGGCAATGAGCCCTTGTACATGATAGGTGAGCTGGGAGAGCTGGGAGACCTTGAGACGCAAGCCTTTCATGATGCTTTGCCTGATATTGAGCAACTGCATCCAGATGAATGCTTTTTAAGCTGGCGGTTTTTTCTTACGACGCATAAAGATCAAAAAGTCATTGAAGAGATCTTTGAGTGGGTTGAAGATGACGCTGAAATCATCATTGGTGTTTGTGGAGGGATATTTGATGGCGCATCAAGCTCTATAGAAAAACAAAACAATGAACAGCAAGGGGAAGTAGAGTCACCTGATAAACAAAGTAATGATTCACCAACATCTACTGCTTTGTCTAATCCAGCCGTGCCTAGTAAAGAAAGCAATAAAAAGGCCGAGGCGCAAAAAAACACCGAAACGTCTACCTCAATCCGCGTGGGCATCGACAAGGTTGACTCATTAATCAATATGGTTGGTGAGTTGGTGATAACTCAAGCTATGTTAAGTCAAATCGGCGAGCAAGAGGTCACTGAATCGACTATAACAGCCTTGCAAGAAGGGCTTGCTCAATTGGCACACAATACAAGAGATTTACAAGAGAATGTAATGCGCATTCGTATGTTGCCAATCAGCTTTGTGTTTAGCCGCTTCCCTCGTTTAGTAAGAGATATCTCTCAAAAACTTAATAAACAAGTTGAGCTTAAATTGCTTGGTGAGCAAACTGAGTTAGACAAAACGGTGATGGAAAAAATTTCTGATCCCATGGTACACCTAGTGAGAAACTCACTTGATCATGGTTTGGAGACGCCAGAAGAAAGAATCGCGGCCGGAAAAGATCCAGTGGGGACAGTGACACTCAACGCATTCCACCAAGGCGGTAACATCGTTATTGAAATAATGGACGATGGTCAGGGATTAAATACTGAGAAAATTCGCAGAAAAGCCATCGCCAATGGGCTAGTTCAAGAGCATGACGAGCTATCTGCTGATGAAATTAACGAGCTTATTTTTATGCCTGGGTTTTCCACAGCTGATGAGGTCAGTGACATATCAGGTAGAGGCGTTGGTATGGATGTGGTAAGACGAAATATTCAGGCACTAAACGGCTCGGTTGAAGTTGCTTCAGCCAAAGGTGCTGGCTCTACCTTCACAATTCGATTGCCGCTTACTTTGGCGATTCTAGATGGGCAATTAGTTCAAGTCGCTGAGCACACCTATATTATCCCACTGATCTCTATCGTTGAATCGTTGCAAATAGACATAACGAAAGTAAGTCGGGTAGGGAAAGACTTAGATGTATTGAGGCTCAGAGACGAATATATCCCAATTCTGCGCCTTTACGACATTTTTAATCACCACGGTGCAATTGAAGAATTGGACAAGACCTTACTCGTGGTTGTTGAAAGTGACAATCATAAAGTGGGTATTCTTGTTGATGATCTTTTGGCTCAGCAACAGGTTGTGATTAAAAGTTTAGAAGCTAACTATCAAAAAGTAGATGGTATCTCAGGTGCCACAATACTTGGAGATGGAAGAGTTTCTTTGATCGTTGATATCTCTGGGTTAATTAAATTAAGCGGGTTAAAACGCCCAGGCACTCAAGAGTTGTTGGTAGAGCAGCAAGGAAATGAGGTGGCTTAATGAGCGAACACATAGGACTAAATCAACAGTTGAGTCTGGGGAAGCAGCAGGATGAAAATCAGTACCTTACTTTCATGATGGCTGGTGAAGAATATGGCCTAGATATTCTAGCTGTACAGGAGATCCGTGGGTGGGAGGATGTTACGGCCATACCAAATGCTCCAGATTTTGTTAAAGGCGCAATTAATTTGCGCGGGACAATTGTGCCTATTATTGATCTAAGACTTCGATTTGGTATTGCCAGTATTAGTTACGGGCCATTAACCGTGGTTATCGTTGTATCAGTACAAATCAGAGAACAGCAAAAGGTAATGGGTCTAGTCGTTGATGCTGTTTCAGATGTTTACAGTATTTCAGAAGAAAAGGCGAAAGATGTTCCAGACTTTCAAGATTCTGATAATGGGCAGTATGTACATGGGTTAGTCAATGTGGGCGAAAAAATGGTGGTTTTGCTTAACTTAGCAAAAGTGCTTGACCTGAGTGTGAAGCAAGTTGCACAAGGTTGAAATTAAAGGAAAAGGTGAGAGCATGCAAAGTGAAATCAATAATAAGTTATTAATTATTGCAGTAGTACTGGTGGCTGCCATAATCGGTGCTTTCCAGTTATCGGGGGTAGTGATAAGTGCTGAGAATGGCTTAGTGATCGGTTTCCCCGTCATTGTTACGCTTGGTACCATATTGTACCTAAAGCAATTTCTTGACGGTTTAACTCGTAAGCTTGTCTGCCTGAATGCAGCTATCCCTTATCTTCGCTTGACTGACAAAGATATGATTTCTAGGTTAGACCTCAGTGCGTTACCAGAGTTAGCGCGAGTGGCATATGTAGAAGAGAACAGGAATGAGGGGGAAGATAAAAATCATATTGAAAGCTTACTGAATGCACTTCACACCTGCCAGGCTAACATCATGATGGCTGATTCTAACTTAAATATTACATATCTAAACGAATCAGTTAAAAAAATGCTCAAAACCAACGAAACTCGTTTGAGGGAAAGCCTTCCTAATTTTAATGTTGATACTTTGATAGGTACCAATATTGACGAATTTCATCAAAACCCTGCACATCAAAGAGGCTTGTTGGCAACACTAAATCGAGTGTATACCACGCAAATTAATGTGGCCGGTTTGACTTTTGATCTGATAGCTACACCTGTGTTTAATTCTGATAATGAACGTACAGCGACTTTGGTTGAATGGAAAGATGTCACTGAAAAACTCGCTTTTGAACAAGAGCAAGCTGCGCTGGCCGCAAACAACGCTAGAATAACAAGCGCACTTGATGTGTGTCAGGCCAATGTCATGTTGGCTGATGAAGATTGTAATATTGTGTATGCAAATCACTCCGTGCTCGAAATGTTAAGTGAAAATCAAGCGCAGCTTCGCCAAGCATTGCCTAACTTTGATGCTAAGAAACTGATCGGTGAGTGCATTGATGTTTTCCATGTTAACCCAAGCCATCAACGCAAATTGCTTGATGGACTAACAGATACTTATAAAACGGATATTAAAGTAGCGGGGTTCACATTTGGCTTGATTGCAACCCCGGTGTTCGATGATCAAGATAATCGCTTAGGCACCGTGGTTGAATGGGATGATAAAACAGAACGTTTGGAGCAGGAGCGTAAAGAGCGAGAAGCCGCTTATGAAAACTTACGCGTGAAGCGTGCGCTTGATAATGTTGCTACCAATACCATGATTGCAAACCATGAGCATAATATTGTTTATATGAACGATGCCGTGCAACAGATGATGCGAAATGCTGAAAGTGACTTGCGCAAAGATTTGCCTCAGTTTGATGCAAGCGCCTTAATTGGCTCAAATATAGATGTCTTCCATAAAAACCCAGCTCACCAAAGAGGCTTATTAGCGAAGCTAACAAATACATACAGCACTGAAATTGTCGTTGGTGGTCGTACCTTCGGCCTAATCGCAAATCCGATACTCAATGATGAGGGAGAGAGAATTGGCACTGTTGTTGAGTGGAATGATAGAACAAATGAAGTTGCCATTGAAAAAGAGCTGAATGATTTAATTGCCTCAGCTGGTGGTGGTAATTTAAGTGCTCGCTTGAGCGAACAAGGTAAGGACGGATTCTACTTGCGATTGGCGAAGGGACTTAATGAATTAGTCAGTATGGTTGACGATGCGGTATCCGATACTGCTCAGATGCTTGATGCTTTAGCGAATGGTAATTTAACCCAGCGTATTACAGGTGAATATGAAGGGGCGTTTGATAAATTAAAACGAGATGCCAATAGCACTGCAGATAAGCTCACCGAAGTGATCAATAAGATCAGCGCATCTGCTGGGTTAGTTGCCAGCGGTGCTGAAGAAATTTCCCAAGGCAATGCAGATTTGAGTCAGCGAACTGAAGAGCAAGCTTCGTCACTTGAAGAAACCGCATCAAGTATGGAGCAAATGACCAGTACTGTTAAACAGAATGCCGATAATGCAAAAGTAGCAAATGGCTTGGCGGAAGAAACATGTGATAAGGCAATTCTTGGTGGAGAAGTGGTAAGCCGTGCTGTTGAAAGTATGTCTGCTATCAATGAATCGAGTAAGAAGATTGCAGATATTATTGGTGTTATTGATGAGATTGCCTTTCAAACTAACTTATTAGCGCTAAATGCGGCGGTAGAAGCTGCGAGAGCGGGAGAGCAAGGTCGTGGTTTTGCGGTTGTTGCCGGAGAGGTAAGAAACCTTGCGCAACGTTCAGCTGGCGCAGCGAAAGAGATCAAGGATTTAATTAGAGACAGTGTTGGCAAAGTAGAAGATGGCACATTACTGGTTAATGAATCTGGTTCGACGTTAAAGGATATTGTTGCATCAGTAAAACGTGTGACAGAAATGATATCTGACATAGCAGAAGCGTCTGTTGAGCAAAGCTCAGGTATTGAACAGGTGAACAAAGCGGTTGCGCAAATGGACGAAATGACTCAACAAAATGCTGCACTTGTGGAACAAGCATCAGCTGCCGGAGAGTCTATGGCTGAGCAAGCAAATGACATGCGTAAATTGTTGCATTTCTTCATCGTTGATGAAGGTAGTGAGCAAACGATGTTGTCACCTCAGATGTCTAAAAATGGTGCCTATTCTAGTCCTGAATTAGCTAAAGCTAAAACTACACAAATGAATAAACTAGAGTCAAAGCCCGCGTCTATTGGTAACAAATTTTCTGATAGTTCCGAAGAGTGGGAAGAGTTCTAACCCTTTTAGTTGGCGGCTTTTAGCCGCCCCTTAATAGACACTTTAAGGGAATGGTATGAGAGAGTTCCTGTTTACTGACGATGATTTTACACAGCTATCAGAGCGTGTTTATCAGGCTTGCGGAATTGTATTAGGGCCCCACAAAAAAGAAATGGTCTATTCTCGTATTGCGCGCCGAATTAGAGCGAATCAACTGACGTCTTTTAAGCAGTATATAGAGCTTATTGATGATGATTCAGCGGGTGAATTTAGCAGCTTTATCAATGCAATAACCACAAACTTAACGTCTTTTTTTAGAGAAAAACATCATTTTGAGTATTTGTCTAATGTGCTTATAGGTCAGCTGATACAAAAAAATGCACATTCGAAAAGGATACGCATTTGGTCAGCTGGGTGCTCCACAGGGGAAGAACCCTATAGTATAGCAATGACGATTCAAGACCGCTTTCCTAGAGGGTGGGATGTTAAAATTCTTGCCACAGATTTAGACTCAAGTGTACTTGCTAAGGCCCAAGAGGGTGTATACAGTGCCCGCAACATAACCGGCTTAGAGCAGCAGGGGTTAAAGAAATGGTTTTTAAAAAGTGCAAGTGGTGAGTCGTATAAAGTAAAGCCCGCACTTCAATCTATGATCTCATTTAAGCGCCTTAATTTGCTTGAAAACTGGCCCATGAAAGGCCCGTTTGACCTAATATTCTGTCGAAATGTGCTTATTTACTTTGATAAAGACACAAAAGATAAACTGTTTTTAGGGTATCACAGAATATTAGCTCCAGGCGGTCACTTATTTATTGGCCACTCAGAGACGATGGGTAAAGAGCACACTGAATTTAAAAACTTAGGAAAAACAATGTATCAAAAGGTGTCTTATGAATAGGGAGTTGGCACCTGTCATCGCAGGATTTGAACATGTAAAGCGATTTTGGGATTCTGGTCGCTCAGCGGTGATAGCTAAAGTTTTACCTGGTGAGTTTTACGTGTCTAAAAATGACGAATATATTTCGACTGTTTTAGGCTCGTGCATAGCGGCGTGTATTTATGATGAGGTTCGGGGGATTGGAGGGATGAACCATTTTATGCTACCCGGTGCAAAAGACATCAAAGATGTTCATGCCGATGATCTGAATTGCCGTTATGGAAATTGGGCAATGGAATATCTAATAAATGAGGTGATAAAAAATGGAGCTGCGCGAGCAAACTTAAAAATTAAGCTATTCGGTGGAGGCAAGATTATACGTAGTATGACGGATATTGGCGTTGGAAACATCCGATTTGCCAATGCGTACGTGCAAGAAGAAGGTTTGAATTTAGTTTCTCATGATGTGGGGGGACCTTGGCCCAGAAAGGTGATGTTTCATCCACAAACAGGTAAAGCGCAAGTAAAAAAACTTAGAGAAATGCATAATGATACTATCGAGAAACGTGAAGTGCGTTATTTACACGATATTGAGGCTCAAGATGCTAAAACTGATATTGAGTTGTTTTAGGGGTGAGCATGATCAAAGTATTAATCGTTGATGATTCTCCACTGATAAGGGGGCTGCTTACTGAAATATTGAATCAAGCACCTGATATTAAAGTCGTTGGGGCGGCAGCTGATCCATACCAAGCAAGAGAAATGATAAAGTCTTTAAACCCTGACGTGCTTACGTTAGATATAGAGATGCCTAAAATGGATGGGATTAGCTTTTTACGTAACTTAATGCGGTTGCGACCGATGCCTGTGGTAATGATATCAACTTTAACTCAACAAGGTTCCCCTGCAACCATTGAAGCGCTAGAAATTGGGGCTGTCGATTTCATCGCTAAGCCTACCTCAGATGTCACAGGTCAGCTAAAAGGATATACGCAATCTGTACATGAAAAAGTGCGAATTGCAGCTAAAGCACGAATACGCTCATACAAAGTCCTAACGAGTCAGTCTAGTCCCACTAAAATAAAAAATATAGAGTTTAAAAGTGGCTCTGTTTTAGCTATTGGTGCATCAACCGGTGGGACAGAAGCAATCAAGGAAGTATTGATAAGACTACCCAGTAACGCTCCACCAGTTGTGGTTACTCAGCATATACCTCCTATTTTTAGTGCGTCATTTGCACTAAGAATGGATCGGTGTTGTGTCGTCAAGGTAAAAGAAGCTCAGACGGGGGATGAACTTTTATCTGGGCATGTATTTATTGCCCCAGGTGACAAACATCTAATTGTTGTAAAAAAAGGCACGAAGTTGTTTTGTGAGTTGGCAGACTCCGAGCCTGTAAACAGGCATAAGCCTGCGGTAGATGTATTGTTCGACTCACTGTTGCCGTTGGGTCGTGCTGTGTATGCTGCTTTGCTCACCGGTATGGGTAGTGATGGTGCTAAAGGGATGTTGCGGTTGCGCCAAGCAGGAGCTTATACGGTTGCTCAGGATGAGAAAACATCAGTTGTTTGGGGGATGCCACGTGCAGCGATAGAATTACAAGCTGCGTGCGATGTGGCTCCTTTACAAGAGGTGACCAATACCTTATTAACTGCATGTAAAAAATAAGAGGGCTAAGGGGTAGTCACTACCCAAGGTTGTGAAAACCAGTAAAACTGTTTACTTTTTCCAGTTTTTAACGGTGCAGTACAGTTATAGCGAGAGCGCCCTGTAGGAAGCTGTTCTTTTGCTCTTATGCTGACTGTGTTTAGCGCAAGCCATTTAGTATTCGCGACACCTTGCCCTGAAACATAGCAAGTAAACTGATGTTGAGAAAAATCGACACTTTCAAAATCAATTGTTAGCTCTGGCTGGTGGTTTGTAGTCACTGAGTTCTGATAGCTGAGCTTTTTTATTGCAAATGGATGAGCGTGAAGCTTTACACTCAGTGTAGACAGTGCGGCGTAAACTCCTGAAGCGGGAAAGCGGGGCACACGTGTAAAGTCTGTATGTTTACCTACCGCACCAGAATGTTGACCAATGCCGATGAAGCCTAAAGAACGAACAAGTTGTTGCAGTTCAGTACTAAATTCGCCATAAGGATAGGCTAACAATTTGGTGTTGTGACCGATTTCTGAGGCAATTCGTCCTTCTGACCAAGTGATATCTTGTGCGACTCTTTTATGCCACTGCTCCTTAGTTTCATTGTCCAAGTGCAAATGCAGGTAATCATGTTTCGCACTGTGGTTTGCGATGAGCGCGCCTTTATTAGCTAAGCGTCTTAGCTGTTCCCAGCTCATCAGATAATGCTGCTTCTCATCAATGAGTTTCGGGTTAACAAATATAGTGTAAGGAAATCCAAACATCTCTAGTATCGGCGCAGCTTGTTCTATGTTGTTGTCATAGCCATCATCAAAAGTGATGGCGACGCTTTTAGGAGGCAGAGTTTGACCCGCTTGCAATGCTTGTAGCATTTTGTCCAGAGCCATGACATTAAAGTTGCCTTCCTTTAAATAACTCATATGCTCAGTAAACTGCTGTGAACTAATCGAAGTGACAGGAGGCAACTTTTCGCTGACATGATGATATTGTAGTATCACGGCTGCATCCGCAAATGTTACCTTTAATAAAAAGAACAGAGTGAATAAATGAAGCAGTTTTTTAGCCATTATAAATCTTACCACCTGAGTCTATTGTTATTGGCTGGACCCATGATCTTATCAAATATCTCAGTGCCACTACTAGGGTTGGTTGATACAGCGGTTATTGGACATATGTCTTCGGCACACTATTTAGCAGGTATTGCGCTTGGTGCGAGCAGTATTTCAGTGTTATTTTGGCTTGCGAGCTTTTTAAGGATGAGTACAACGGGTGTAATCGCCCAGGCCTTTGGCAGTAAGGACAGTAAGAAGCTGACTTTTCTGTTGCAAAGCAGCCTCGTTTTAGCGCTTGGCTTTTCCCTCATAATTATACTAATACAACCAATTTTACTCAGCGCGATAGAGTATTTGTCTGGCGCTAAAGCGCAAGTCGTTGCACAAGCTCACTTATATTTCTCGGTACGAATTTATAGTGCTCCAGCCGCGGTGTGTAACCTTGTCTTACTTGGTTTTATGTTAGGAATGCATTACGGGAAAGGGCCTTTCTACCTAGTTTTGGTCACAAACCTGATAAACATTGTATTAGATATTTGGTTTGTTGTAGGACTAGAGTGGGGAGTAACAGGCGCGGCTTGGGCATCGTTGATAGCTGACTATTGTGCTTTGGCGTTTGCTTTGTATATGGTAAAGAGGCTGTTTATAGTCAATCAAATTACTTGGGTATGGCATGCGCCTAAGAGCACTGAAATATCCAAATTACTCACCTTGAATCGAGACATTTTTTTGCGTTCATTGTTACTGCAGTTGTGCTTTAGTTTTATGACTTTTTATGGGGCACGACTGGGTGAACTTACTTTGGCGGCCAACGCTGTACTACTTAACTTTTTGATGCTTGTTAGTTTTGCTCTGGATGGGATTGCTTATGCTGCAGAAGCAAAAGTGGGTCATGCTAAGGGGCAGCAAGATAAAAGAAAAGTGCAACTTTGGGTGAACCTTAGTCTATTTTGGGGAGGCGCATTTGCTTTATTATATACTTTGATTTTTGCAGCTTTTGGTAATGAAATTATTACGTTACTGACCGATATCCCTGAAGTTATCTCACATGCTCAAAGTTATTTACCTTGGCTTATCGCATTACCGATTATCGCGATGGGGTGCTTTTTATTTGACGGGGTTTTTGTCGGATTAACGCGTGCTAAAGAAATGCGTAATAGTATGTTGTTATCAACCACTTTTGGGTTCTTTTTACCCTTGCTACTGGCAACAGCATGGCAAAACCATGGGTTATGGTTTGCGATGACCTGTTTTATGGCACTCAGGGGTATTAGTTTATTCTATCGTTATCGTCAGCTTTGTCGTCAGGGGACATTGTTACAATGATTTGCGCGAAGCGGTTGGCAAAGATCCCTATATAGCCCCATAGAGCAAAAAACACGGCTGGTACAAGTAAGACTAGCCCGAACAGTTGTGCCATAGGGTGCTGATAATAGCCATAGCCAATGGCACTGACTGCTGCGATGAAAAGCCCCAAACCAATCAAAAATCGTTTGAGGCTTAATTTAGGCTGTTGACCTAATCTATAAATAAGCTGTTTTAGCATCGCTTAGTAATATGAATGTTCACCTGATTGGTGTTCTGTAATGTCTTTAACACCAGTGATCTCGTCAAACTTAGCGATCATTTCTTTCTCGATGCCTTCTTTTAGCGTGACATCAATCATTGAGCAACCATTACAACCACCACCGAATTGAACAACAGCAATACCGTCAGCTGTAATTTCAACAAGGCTTACTTGGCCACCGTGGTTAGCCAACTGAGGGTTAACCTCAGTGGTCAGCATATGCTCTACTTGTTCGTGTAATGATGCATTCTCACTAAGCTTCTTAGCTTTTGCGTTTGGCGCCTTTAGTGTTAGTTGAGTGCCCATTTTATCTGTTACAAAATCAATCTCTGCTTCTTCTAAAAATGGTGCACTCTCGCTGTCGACTACGGCGTCAAAGCCATTAAACGGTAAACGAATATCTGTGTCTTCAACAGCATCCGCAGGACAATAAGAGACGCCACATTCGGCTTGTGATGTGCCTGGATTTACAACAAATACGCGAATGTTGGTACCAGCAGCTTGATCTGACAGTAGTTTTGCAAAATGCGTTTGGGCTGATTCTGATATTGTGATCATAATTCTGACTATACTTGACTAAATTACTCGGATAAAGCCTATGATACTCCCCTCATCGTATTGTCGCTAGTGTTGAACGTAAAAATTTGGCACGGTGGTTTAGCCCTGCTAGCGTGTCTTCATCATTTATAACGAGGTTGCCTTTACTATGCGCTTTATTTTTATTGCTGTTTTGGTTGGATTACAGAGTTTGCTTGCGGTTGCTGCGCAACCGTTAGATTATTATTTTTCTGACACTCTCAAGTTCGACCCCAATATAACCAAACCCAGTGAGGTGCTAGGTTATGAAGTGGGTGAGTGGCATGTGAGACATGATCAACTTGTGCAGTACTTGCATGTATTGGCCAAACAAAGTGATCGCATTCAAATCGAAACAATTGGATATAGTCATGAGAAGCGACCTTTATTGTTATTGACAATTAGTAATAAAAAGCAGTTAGAAAATATCAATGCGATACGTAACGAGCATATCGATAGACTTGATTCAAAAGAGCAACGAAAATCTGGGCCTGCCATCGTGTGGATGGGATATAGCGTACATGGAAATGAGTCGTCAGGAAGTAACGCTGCGATGTTGGTGGCCTACTATTTAGCAGCCGCTCAAGGAGAAAAAATAGACAACCTGCTTGCTAATACGGTTATTTTGTTAGATCCCTCACTCAACCCAGATGGTTTAGCAAGATTTGCACAGTGGGCGAATAGTAACCGAGGTGTTGTTTTATCACCAGATCCTATGCACAGAGAGCATGTTGAGACTTGGCCATCGGGGCGCACTAATCATTACTATTTTGATTTAAATAGAGATTGGTTATTACTACAACATCCAGAATCAAGGGCGAGAGTTGCACAGTTTCACAAGTGGAAGCCTAATGTGTTAACCGATTTTCATGAAATGGGGCCTAATAGCACTTACTTCTTTCAGCCAGGGATCCCTTCTCGCACACACCCTTTAACGCCTAACAAAAACGTCGAATTAACAAATGAACTGGCGAAGTTTCATGCACAAGCACTAGATGATCAAAAGCAACTCTATTTTACGCAAGAGAGCTTTGATGACTTTTATTACGGAAAGGGCTCTACGTATCCAGATATCAACGGTGCGGTTGGTATACTATTTGAGCAGGCAAGTAGTCGAGGGCATGTTCAAAACACCATCAATGGGGTGCTTGATTTTTCGCAAACGATAAAGAATCAGCTGACAACCAGCTTATCTACTTTTGACGGGGTGTTAAGGAATAAGCAAGCATTGCTTAATTATCAGCGTCAGTTTTATCAAACTGCTAAAAAGTTAGCAAAAGATGAAGGCTTTAAGGGGTATATCGTTTCTGCTGATGGAGATTATCAGAAGTTTTCTGCGTTTTTGGAGGTGTTAAAGCAGCATCATATTGAAGCTTATCCACTTCAGGATAATTATAAAGAATATACAGTAGGGGATGTATTTATCCCTTTAGAACAGCCGCAATATCGTTTATTGAAAGCGCTTTTCTCAGAACAAACAACGTTCAAAGACAATACATTTTATGATGTTTCAGGCTGGACTTTGGCGCATGCTTTTAACTTGCCTTTTGAAAAGCTCACGAGTACGCGTAATCTTAAGTTGGCAAACCAAATTTGGAGCCCATCACAAAACAAGCTGCGTGAAAACTTAGAGTCTGCATATGCATATGGCTTTACTTGGCATCAATTTAACGCCCCAAAGATGCTTAATTTTTTGCTGTCTCAAGGTATAAAAGCACGCGTTGCGTTAAGTGAGTTTACAGCAACAACTACAACCGGTACGTTGCAATTTGACTCTGGCAGCATTGTTATTCCAGCAGGCGCACAGAGTAAATCGCAATGGCTACAAGTATTAAATGATGCGAAGAATTATTTTGATATTGATGTAGCAGCAATTCAAAGTGGTTTAACTACACAAGGAATTGACTTAGGGTCTCGCTTTATGAGGCCTCTTAAAGCACCGAAAATATTACTTGTGGGAGGTGAAGGGGTTAGCCAATATGAGGTAGGTGAGGTGTGGTACCACTTAGATAGACACCTCGCCATAGCACCTACTTTAGTGAAGCAAAGCAGGCTGTCGAGTGTAACGCTTGAGAATTACACGCACATTATAATGGTTGATGGTCGCTATGATCATTTTAATGATTCACTTACAGCGAAAATTAAAAGCTGGGTTAAGCATGGCGGTGTAATTTGGGGACATAAACGAGGTGCAAAGTGGTTGCTAGATAAGCAACTATTAAAAGCCAGCAGTGTCTCTAGGCAAGAGATGGCTGAGCAATTTGATACTTCGAATTTGACATACCAGGATCGTGACAAGTTATCGGCAAAGCAACGTATAGCAGGTGCTATATTTGCGACGCAAGTTGATTTGTCACATCCATTGAGTTTTGGCTTACAGCGCTCACTATTACCAGTATTTAAAAATAGTACTTGGTTATTAAAACCTACCCAGAAGCCATTTATAACAGTTGCAACCTATACTAAAAATCCGCTGATGGCGGGCTATAGCGCACCAGAAAATGTGGCAAAAATAGCTGAAAACGCGAGCTTAGTAGCACATCGCTATGGTCAAGGAAGTGTCATTGCAATGACCGATAACCCTGTATTTAGGGGATATTGGTATGGTACGAGTAAAGTACTAAATAACGCTTTGTTTTTTGGTGCACTACTTACCGAGCAAGGGCGTTAAGCTGGTTGCAAATGCCCAAACTTTAGCAGCGCCAGCGTCTAAGCAGGTTTGCGCTGCGGCATCCATCGTACTACCCGTAGTAATAACATCGTCGATAATGGCGATGTTTTTTCCTTGAATACAGTGTGACAAGCTAAAAGCGTCTTTTAAATTACGTTTTCGTTGAGCCCTAGAAAGAGTGCTTTGCGCCTTAGTGGCTCTTACTCTGAACAATGCCTCGCTGACATTGCTGTGTTTTTTTAGTACAGGTGACCAAGTTTGTGAAACCTGGTTGTATCCTCGTGTCACATATCGAGTTTGCGACAATGGGATAAACAAATAGAGATCGGGATTAAACCCGCCATACTGCCAAAAGCGCTGCATTTGATAGTTGATCAGTTGCATTAGGATTCGCTTTATATAGGTTTGTTTATGAAACTTATATTGGCTTAGCCAATATTGCAGCCAACCCTGATACCAACCACAGGCAAAAAGCCCATCACAGTATTTTAATGATATGACTCTGGTGACGTCAGGCCGATGTAACAAGTTACTTTGTTTGGGGCAAAAAAAAGGAAAGGTGACTAAGCAGCATTCACATAAACTAAGTTTATGATTAATCGTATTTTGGCAACACGCACACCTTGGCGTAAAGATCCAATCTAGTAGCATCACAAGTCCATTCGTTACTTTCGTGTTTTAAGGCGTTATCATTACCACAATTTTGGTTGAGAGTAATAATAATGCAAGGTGAGTTAGTTTTTTTACATGGATGGGGAATGAATAAAGCAGTTTGGCAGCTTTGTATTGAGGAACTAAAAGAAAGCTATAAAGGACCAATCAAAAGCGTGAATCTACCCGGTTTTGGAGGGGCGAATGTGCCAAATGGTGAGTATACTTTAGCATCTGCAACACAATTGCTTGGTGAGCAAATTAGTGACAATAGTACGATAGTTGCTTGGTCCCTAGCAGGACTATTTGCTTTGAAGTTAGCAGAGCTTTATCCCACAAAAGTATCTAAAATTGTACTTGTGGCTTCTTCGCCTTGTTTTGTAGAAGCACTGGACTGGGAAGGAATTAATGAGCAAGTGCTCAATGACTTTAGTGAGCAGTTACAAAATAATACAACAAAAACGATAGAGCGTTTTTTAGCGATACAAGCGATGGGAAGTGAACGTGCAAAAGAGGATATAAAAACTTTACGTGCGTTATTAAAAGCCCAGCCTGCAGCAAATGAAAATGCCCTAAGTGTTGGTCTGGAGCTTTTGAAAAGTCAGGACTTACGCACTTTATTTAGTCGTTTGTCATTACCGATATACGGCATTTTTGGACGTTTAGATACGTTAGTCCCAAGGCAAGTTCCTGCTCGGCTAGCTGATTTAAATCCACTCTTCAGTTATGAAATAATCGCAAAAGCATCCCATGCGCCTTTTATTTCTCATCGGCAGTCATTTTTATCCTACCTAAAATCAATACTTTAAATCTAACTCTTTAGGATGGTGGTTTTTTTAATGGTTCATACTTTATTTTTACTGATTTTTGCGCAATAATTAACCATGTGTATTTGTATCGGGAGAACTATATGCCTATAGGTGACGTGTTAAACACTGGCTTAGAAGGGTTCAATAGAGCTAGCCAAGGTGTTGAGCGTGCGAGTGCTGAGATTAATCGCGCTACAGTGCAAAATCAAACTGACGAGCAACAAGCCCAGCAGCGTCAACTTTCGGCTGCAGGTTCTAATGAAGCATCAACGGCACCAGTATCCCAGCCCGCGAGACTTGATGAGTCTTTGGTGAACTTAAAAGTTGAAGAATTTAACGCCAAGGCAAATACACAAACAATTCGAACTGCTGACGAAGTTTTGGGAACTTTAATAGATATAAAAGTTTAATGTTTTAGTATGTTATGAACATTGTAACGCCACCACCGGCGATGAATCTGAACACCGCAAACGTCTACACCGAAACGGCTAGGCGAGACAATCAGGTGCGCGAAATTATTCCCAAGCCACCTTCGTCTGCAGCTAGCTTCACTGAGCTTAAAAGTGCAAACGAGGGTGATAAGACCAAAGCAAACTCCCCTGATGATTCACCTCTATACAGCTCTACAGCACAATCGAGCAAAAATAAAACGATAGAGGAAAAAGATCAGGAAGGCCGTCAGCAAGGTCAACAAAATGACGGTGAAGAGCAAGATACTCGCTCTGAAAATGAAGAAAAAGCACAACAGCAAGAAGTTCAAGAGCTCAAAGCGCGAGATCAAGAAGTTCGATTACATGAACAAGCGCATGCGCGAGTTGGTGGGCAATATGCAGGCTCACCGAGTTATGAGTATCAAAGAGGACCTGATGGCAATAATTATGCTGTTGGGGGAGAGGTTATGATCGATGTTGCGGAGGTCCCAGGTGATCCCCGAGAAACTATCGACAAAATGCAAACAGTAAGAGCTGCTGCGCTAGCGCCCGCTGAGCCCTCAGGGGCTGATAGAGCAATAGCAGCTGATGCGACGCAAAAACTCGCTGCGGCTCAGGCTGAGTTAGCGCAGCAACAAATTAGCGGCGATGAAGAGCAAAATAAATCGAGTATAGGTACTTATCAAACACGCCGTTTAAGAGACTCAGAGGATGACGAAGAGCAAGTTGTACAGGGAGAGAGAGCGCGCTTGAAAGACGAAGCTGATCCATATGCAGTTGCATTGCCAATCGAAAGGGATCCGCAAATTCAAGCTAGAGCACTTAGGATCAGTGATTTTTATCAACATATTGCGGTACCAAACAAGTCATCTTCGTTATCATTAAGTGTTTAAAGTACCCCTTAATAGATAGAACAAAAGCGCAAAGCGATAAAAAAGCCGCATCGGTTGATGCGGCTTTTTTATTACTTTTTCAACTTGGCAAATGCTTCAGCAAAAGCGTTACCCATCGCAGCATTACCGGTATCCCTTTTGGGTTTGGGTTTATTGGTAGCCTTTGAAGATGAAGACTTTTGAACATTTGATGTAGGTTGTTGCGATTTTGGTGCGCTATGTATCTCATCATCTAAACGCATTGTGAAGCTAATACGTTTTCGAGCGGCATCCACTTCAATCACTTTAACTTTAACTATGTCGCCCGCTTTTACGATTTCTCTAGGATCAGAAATAAACTTATTTGTGATTGCTGAAATGTGCACTAAACCATCTTGATGCACACCAACATCGACAAATGCACCAAAATTAGCCACGTTAGAAACAACCCCCTCTAAAATCATGCCTACTTTAAGGTCGTTTATGGTTTCTACACCAGCTTTAAATGTGGCTGTTTTAAATTCAGGGCGAGGATCTCGGCCTGGTTTATCTAGTTCTTTAATAATGTCAGTGACTGTAGGTAGACCAAATTTCTCACTGGTAAAATCATTAGCAACAAGCTTGTTAAGTAACTCAGTGTTACCAATAAGGCTCGACACTGAAATTTGTTTCACTTCGCATATCTGTTTTACAACAGGGTAAGCCTCAGGGTGAACAGCAGAGCTATCAAGCGGGTCTTTACCGTTGATGATTCTCAAGAAGCCTGCAGCTTGTTCAAATGCTTTAGGACCTAGTCGCTCTACTTTCTTTAATTGAACACGATTAGTGAAAGAGCCATGCTCATCACGGTATTTAACGATGTTTGTTGCCAGTGTTTTGTTTAACCCTGACACTCTGGTAAGCAAAGGAACTGACGCAGTATTTACATCTACACCAACTGAGTTTACACAGTCCTCTACTACAGAGGTAAGGCTTTGGCCTAACTGGCTTTGTGATACATCATGTTGATATTGGCCTACACCGATAGATTTAGGCTCAATTTTTACCAGCTCAGCCAGTGGATCTTGCAAACGGCGAGCGATAGACACTGCACCTCGTAATGAAACATCCAAATCAGGGAATTCATTGGCCGCAAACTCAGATGCAGAGTAAACCGATGCCCCAGCTTCACTGACCATTATTTTATTAAGCTTTAACTCACTTGCTGCTTTGAGTAATTCGGCAACAAGTTTATCTGTTTCCCTAGAAGCTGTGCCATTACCAATTGCAACCAGCTCTACTTTGTATTGGCGACATACTTGTTCTAAGGTGCGCAGTGATTTGTCCCAATGATTTTGTGGCGCATGGGGATAAATCGTATTTGTTGCTAACAGCTTGCCTGTAGAGTCAACCACTGCCACTTTACAACCTGTACGTAGGCCAGGGTCGATCCCCATGGTTATGCGAGGTCCAGCTGGCGCAGCCATTAACAAGTCTTTAAGGTTTTTTGCAAACACATCGATTGCATCTGTTTCAGCGCGTTCACGCAGAGTACCTAAAAATTCATTTTCTAAATGCAAAGCAAGTTTTACTTTCCAGGCCCATTGCACAACACTCATAAGCCATTTACTGGCATTTGCAGTGCTGATGTTTAACTGATAGTGATCGGCGATCAGTTGTGCGCAAAATTGTTGTGGGTCTTCGACATCAGGTTCTGGGTTAATTGCCAGCTGTAGGACGCCTTCATTACGTGCTCTAAGCATTGCAAGTGCTCGATGAGAGGGCACTTTTGCTAGTTTTTCACTGTGTTCAAAGTAATCACGATACTTGCTACCAGCATCTTCTTTACCTGAAATCACTTTCGCTTCAAGCTGGCCATTTTGTTGAATGTGGCGACGGAATTTAGCCAGTAGTTTTGCATCTTCTGCAAAGCGCTCCATGAGAATAAATTTGGCGCCATCTAAAGCCGCCTTTTCATCTTCAACACCTTTGTCAGCATTGACAAACTCAGTTGCATAACGCTCGGGGTCTAGTTCGTGATCATTAAATAGTGCATCTGCTAGAGGTTCTAAACCTGCTTCAATAGCAATTTGGCCTTTGGTTCTGCGTTTTGGTTTGTAAGGCAGATAAAGATCTTCAAGTTCGGTTTTGCTTTGCGCATTGTTAATATCAGCTGCTAAGTTATCCGACAACTTACCTTGCTCGGAAATGGTATTTAAAATAAAAGCACGGCGCTCTTCTAATTCTCGTAAATAACCTAGACGTTGTTCAAGAAGACGTAACTGTGTGTCGTCAAGGCCTCCGGTTACTTCCTTACGATAACGTGCGATAAACGGCACTGTTGCACCTTCATCAAGCAAAGCTGTAGCAGCTATTACTTGTTGCTCTTTGGCGTTTAGCTCTTGGGCTAAACGAGCCGAGATGTTGCTCATGCAAAATCCTTATAAAGTTCAGTCATATACGCTCTTTTTACATGGTGAGCGAAAATAATTTGAATGATATCATAGCAGCTATGAAGAAGAACCTCAGCTGCTGTATTCAATGCTATTCACAAACCAGGTTTTGATACCTTCTGGTGTGCGAACGGTAAATTCATCATCTACTTGTTTGCCTAACAATGCCCTAGCCATAGGGGCATCAATTGAGATGTAGTCCTTACGCTCATAAATTTCATCGGGTCCAACAATACGAAAGTATTTAACTTCCCCCTGTTCATTTTCGATTTCGACCCAAGCGCCGAAGTATACTTTGCCCGCTTGCTGTTCTGAGTATTCTACTATTTTCAATTCTGGCAAACGCTTGCGTAAGTATCGTACTCGGCGATCTATTTGACGAAGCAATCGCTTATTAAATGTATAATCTGCATTTTCTGAGCGGTCACCTAAGCTTGCAGCCCAAGACACAATTTTGGTTACCTCTGGGCGCTTTTCATGCCACAGGTGGTCGTGTTCTTGTTGCAGTTGTCTGTACCCTTCAGGGGTGATCAGGTTGGTCTTCATATCTATGTATTTAGTCGATTTGATTGAATGCTCTACAGCTTATGCTAATAAACAGCCGCGGGTTTGTTCTCAATTTGTTCAATTACCATAAATTTGTAACTTTCAGTAACAAAAGTTCTTACAAGGTATGGTGTCTAGTTTGCTGTTTTTCAATTATATTAGGTTAAAGTGTTTTATAACAAGAAGAACATAGTATGGGAAATGAAACCACTAAGGTACTGGTTGTAGATGATGATATGCGTTTGCGCAGCCTACTTGAACGTTACCTCGTTGAGCAAGGGTTTATTGTGCGTACGGCGGCAAATAGCGAACAGATGGATCGCTTGTTGGAGCGTGAAAACTTTCATTTAATGGTGCTTGATCTGATGTTACCTGGCGAAGATGGCTTGTCTATTTGTCGCCGATTACGACAAAAAGAAAATGAAATTCCCATTGTTATGCTTACAGCTAAAGGCGATGAGGTAGATCGTATCATTGGCTTAGAGCTAGGGGCTGATGATTATATTCCAAAACCATTTAATCCTCGCGAGCTGCTCGCTCGAATAAAAGCCATTTTACGCAGAAGGGCAAAAGAAGTGCCAGGAGCTCCGTCTGCAGAAGAAAACGAAGTTGCATTTGGTATTTTCAAGCTAAATTTAGCAACCAGAGAAATGCACAAAGGTGAGGAAGTTTTGTCTTTGACCAGCGGAGAGTTTGCCGTTCTAAAAGCGTTAGTGAGTCATCCTCGAGAGCCGCTAAGTCGAGATAAGTTAATGAATTTAGCGCGCGGACGTGATTACAGTGCTCTAGAACGAAGCATTGATGTACAGGTATCGCGCTTAAGACGAATGATCGAAGAAGACGCCGCTAACCCGCGCTATATCCAAACAGTGTGGGGCTTGGGATATGTGTTTGTACCTGATGGTCAAAAATAGCTAGCTTTTATGAGTTTATTTCCAAGAAGTGCCTTTGGGCAAACGGTGTTTTTTGTCGGGGCACTGCTGCTGTTAAATCAGATAGTCTCCTACATTACCGTCACACTTTATGTATTCAAGCCAACCTTCGAACAAGTTAACTTGATGCTAGCTAAGCAAGTTAAGACTGTTTTCATTGATTGGGAAAACGGGGGGGAGGTCAATGCTGAATTGTCGGAAAAGTTTTTCGAAATAACAGGCATTGAGGTGATGACACAGCGGCAGGCATATATCAATGGACTAGACCGAGCGAAAGAGTACAGTCTGTTGTCGAAAAGTATGTCGGAACAACTGAATGGTTCCGCACGTGTGCGCATTAGCCAAGGTGATCCAGTTGTCTATTGGGTAGAAGCGCCACAGGCACCAGGCTATTGGGTTAGAGTTCCTTTGACAGGACTAAGTGAAACCAAATTAGAGTTTCTCGTGTTTTATCTCTCAAGTATTGGCTTTTTAAGCGTATTGGGTGGATGGTGGTTTGCTCGCCACCTAAACAGGCCTTTGAAAGCGTTGCAAATGGCAGCTGGGCGCGTTGGCGTGGGGGACTTTTCTACTCGTTTAGTAGAGCGAGGTTCTACAGAAGTCATAGAAGTAACACGTGCTTTTAATCAAATGTCAAAAGGAATTGCTGAACTAGAGAACGATCGTAGGCTGCTGATGGCGGGGGTGTCTCATGATCTGCGTACGCCTCTGACTCGTATACGTCTAGCAACAGAAATGATGGCAGATGAAGAGGATTATTTAAAAGAAGGTATTATTGATGATATAGAAGATATGAACGCTATTATTGACCAGTTCATTGAATACCTTCGACATCATAACAGTGCAGAGATGTCTCCAGAGCACTTAAATGCGCTGGTTGAAGATGTGGTTCAAGCAGAGAAAAAGCATAAACGCACTATTCGCCTTTCAACGGCGGTAGAGGACCCTAGTGTATTGATGAATGCTGTAGCTTTAAAGCGTGTTTTGACCAATATGATAGAAAATGCCATACGCTATTCAGACGATGAAATTGAAGTTAGCACACACTACGAGCCCAAGGATAAAAATGTTGTCATTAAAGTCAAAGATCGAGGGCCCGGCATTCCTGAAAATGAGTTAGAAAGTGTGTTTGAACCATTTAAACAAGGTGATCAAGCGCGTGGTAGTGAAGGCAGTGGCTTAGGCTTGGCGATCATCAAGCGCATAGTGACGACCCATGGCGGTAAAGTTAGGCTCAAAAATAGACGTGAAGGGGGCCTCTGTGCGGAAGTTTTCTTGCCAGTACATAAGTCGTAGTCGCGTGACAGGTAATAAATAAAATGAACAAACTAGTAGTATTGGGAGCTGGTTGGCTTGGTAAACCTTTGTGCCTAATGGCGAAAGAAAAAGGTTGGCAAGTAGAAGGCACTCGGACGCGGCCAGCTCATGAAGAAGGATACGAGCGGGTTTTTTGCCTTACAAACGATAAATTACACAGCAATGTCTCTTTAGAAGATGCATGGTGGGTATGCGCAATTCCTCCACGTGCGAGACAAAAAGATAGTAACTACTTATCACTCCTCAATGAAGCGCTATCGCTTAGCAAAAAGTTGAACCGTAAGGGCTTTTTATTGTGCTCCAGTACTGGGGTTTATCCAAATGAAAATGGCAGGTATACAGAACAGTTTGATGTTCTTAGTAAGGATGTGAGCACTAGGCAAAATATCCTTGTGAGTGGCGAAAAACAGGTGCTGTCTGACGGGGGGAAGATACTTCGTTTGGCTGGATTGGTTGGCCCAAACAGAGAGCCAGGCCGCTTTGTTGCTGGTAAACAACTTTCCAGCTCGTCACAAGGCCTTGTGAACATGGTGCATCAGCAAGATGTGCTTAATGCAATTTTCTGTATTTTCGACAATTGGCTGCAAGCTGAAGATATTTACAATGTATGTCATCCAGAGCACCCAACACGGTTAAGTTACTATCAGGAAAAATGTGACAAGTGGGGCAGCCAAATGCCCATGTTCGCAAGTGATGAGCGAACTGAGCGAATTATCGATGGTAGCCGTATTAGTCAATTGGGTTTTAGCTATCAGTTTGATATATAAGGTGCAGATATTTTAGTTACAACTAGCATCAATCTCGACTTAGTAAGTGCGTTTGAATGTTAGATGGCCACCTAGGCGGTACTTACTGCCTGGGGATATTAATCTCGCGAAACTAACGATCCCCATTGACGACCAAGTTCGACGGATCACCTGCAAGCATGGCTCTTCATTAAATAAGCCCAGCCATTCGCACACTTCGGAATTAGGCATGATGGCTTCTACGGTATGCCTAGCTTCAGTTAATGGAGCGACTTTGGATAAATAGTCGTGAGGGGTCAAGGTATCGAAGTCCTGCTGTAGGTAGTCAGGCGCAAGTGCTGGATTAACAAATCGTTCCTCGACTTGAAGCGGCACATCATTTTCATTATGTAGCAGTACACTTCGGTACACTTGACTATCGATTTCAACACCCAGAGCAATGGCTATGGGCGCTAAAGCGGCAATAGATTCAAGAGATAAAATAGTACATGAATACAGATTATTTCGTTGCCGAACTTCATCGGCAATACTTTTTATCTCTAGTAGCGATGATTGTGATTTAAAGCTGGCAACGAAAGTGCCTAATCCTTGACTGCGAGTTAAGACTCCCGCATCGGTGAGTTCGCTTAGTGCACGGCGTGCTGTCATGCGACTAACGTTAAAATGATCGGCTAATTCATTTTCAGAAGGAACACGTTGATCTTCGAGCCAAATTCCTGCACGGATATTATTGATGATGTGCTGTTTAATTTGTGCAAATTTAGGAGCGGCATCAGTCATGTTAGTTACTCTGCTAGCAATCAATATTAATAAACATGGCATACCTATCTTGTATATACAAGCAAGCTTGCTACACTCGTAGCAATTTTATTATTTGATGAGGCCGTTATGCTTGAAGTAGATTTAGTTATCACCAATGTTAAGCTCGCCACCATGAACCCTGAGATACCTAATCCGTATGGTTTGGTGGAGCAGGGAGCCATTATGATAAAAAACGGTAAAATTGTTTGGGTGGGCCCACAAAGTGACATGCCACAATTTGATGCTTTAGCAACCCCTCTACATGACGGTAAAGGGCAACTAGTTACACCAGGGTTGATTGATTGTCACACACATATTTTGTTTGCTGGAAATCGTGCTACAGAATTTGAGCAGCGTTTGAATGGTGTTTCTTATCAGCAGATTGCGCAAAATGGAGGCGGAATTGCCAGTACGGTAAGGGCTACCCGCCAAGCAGATATGGAAAGCTTATTTGTTGCAGGTAAAACGCGTCTTAATAGTTTGCTGCGAGAGGGAGTTACTACGGTTGAAAGCAAGTCGGGTTACGGATTAGATTGCGAAAATGAAATAAAACTACTGGAAGTCAATAAGCTGCTTAATGAGCATCATCCCGTTGATATTCAAAGCACGTTTCTTGGTGCCCATGCTCTACCACCGGAGTATAAAGATAGCGCTGATGATTACATTGACTTGGTTTGCGAACAAATGTTGCCTTTAGTCGCTGAGCAAAATTTAGCGGTCGCTGTCGATGTCTTTTGCGAAAATGTTGGTTTCAGTTATGAGCAAACAAAAAAAGTATTCACCAAAGCGAAGCAATTAGGACTCAAAATTAAATGCCATGCGGAGCAGCTCTCTAATCAACATGGCAGTGAATTAGTTGCTGAATTTTCGGGTTTATCGGCAGATCATATCGAATACCTAGATGAACAAGGTGTTATCGCCATGGCAAAAGCTGGTACAACTGCTGTAGTTTTACCTGGCGCATTTTACTTTTTGAGAGAAACGCAGTTACCGCCGATTGAGTTGCTACGTAAACACCAAGTTCCTATGGCGATAGCCAGTGATTTCAACCCAGGAACTGCGCCGTTATGCTCACTTCGCTTAATGCTTAATATGGCTTGTACGCTATTTAGAATGACGCCACTTGAGGCGCTGCAAGGGGTGACAATTCATGCCGCAAAAGCGCTCGGATTAAACGACAGAGGCATGCTCAAAGAAGGTCTGCGAGCTGATATAGCACTTTGGGATATAGAGCACCCGGCACAATTAAGTTACCAATTTGGTGTGAGCGACCTGTCAAATTTATGGATCTCGGGTAAACTTATTCAGTATTAACAGACCTTAAAATGGTAAGCAGGTGCTAGCACAGTCATCTACATGGTTTACCTCTTTTTTATCTTCAACGGCACATTCCGTGTCGTTGTTTGATCCCCTCGCAATAGGCGGAATTGCAACTGCAGGTATGATGCTATGCATCGTTACCAAAGAAGTATTGTTAAAAGGTCTGCATGCGACTCTGTGCACTATTGCGTGTCTATTGCTACTTTCAAACGTCCCAATGGCGATGTTTATGCTAGCCATCGTTTTTGCTATTTATCTTGCTTATTCTTTTTCATTTTCTGTCTCTGTCTCGTGGGTGAGTAAATTAGTCGCCGGAAGTATTTGTATTTACGTCATTTTTTTAAGTGGTTATTTATTGTTTCAATGGCCGGTAAATTTTGCAGCACTTGGACTATTTCCTATTTATTTTGGATTGCTGTATGCCACGTGGCTTGAATCACAAATGAAGCCGCAAGCAGATTCAACTAAGAATAAATCATTTGGTAATGAGCTTGGCATTCCCAATCGGGCAAGCTTGAGGTTAGCCTATGAAGAGCAAAGAAGACTAGACCCAGGACCCGCCATACTTGTTGTTGTATTTTTAGAGGGCATTGAGCAAGTTAATATTCACCTAGGGAGAGAATTTGGAGACACTCTGTTGGCTGAGTCTGCAAATAGAATCCAGCAACAATTGAATAATAGAGACATATTTCCAATTCCCAATGGCAACTCGGTTAGTCGGTTAGCTCATCTAGGTGGGCTACATTTTGCTTTTGTATGTCGTTTAGGGCGTTTTGAATATCTCCATGAACAGTTAATTGACGATGTTTTATTGTGCATTGCCAAGCCATTCCATGTGGGTAGTTGTACATTAGAAATTTCAGCCAGAGCGAGTTACGTCAATTGTGACGAAGAGTTGGGCCAGTTTGATAGCCTGATAGCTTGTGGTTATTTAGCGCTTGATAAATTACCAAAGCAATCTATGTGTGCTTATCAACAGCAGATGCAAATAAGTCAAGTTGAACTGCAGGCGAGATTAAGAGAGCTGGCAAATATAAAAATAGAAGAAGAGTTAGAGATATTTTTCCAGCCTGCGTTTTCACAGCAAAGCGGTAAAATTGCATACTTAGAACTTTTACTACGTTGGCAGCACCCAAAATTGGGATTACTCAATGCTGAAAGCTTTATCGAAGATATTCGCTTAGCTGGGCTTGCGTTACCAGTTGCACGGTTTGTGATTGAGCGAGCAGCTGAATTAGCGATGGCTTTAAAAATGGAAGAGCTACAAGTGCCTTTAAACATCAATATATTTGGTCAAGAAATGCTGCAGCAAGACTTTCTTAGCTTTATGGATCACATTTTATTGGAGCACTACTTACAAGCTGGAGAAATCTTATTAGAATTTCCAGCTCAATTGTTTATCGATGTTGAGCAGCAAACGTTGTCTCGTATTGAACAGTTAAGACAGCTTGGGGTCCATATTGGCATTGATGGGTTTGGACAAACGCCTATTCAGCTAAATCGATTATCTGAGTTACAAGTCGATTTTATTAAGTTATCTGCGCAGCTCACAGCGCAACCGCAACCCGATGGTGCCCAAGCTATCTTCAAAAGTCTTGTTGCGATGCAGCAACAAAGAGGTCTACAAGTGATTTGTGAGGGAATTGAAAGTAACGCGCAGTTAGAATTTGCAAAACAACTTGAATGCGATGCTGTGCAGGGGCATTATTTAGCACAGCCCATGAGCAGTAAAGGTGTCATGGGCTGGCTACAGCAATGGCAAGCTAAAGATAATGATTAAACTTTTTGCTTCTTAGCTCTTAGGTAGCTACAAACTAAACCACTAAGAACTTGCCCAGCTTCAAGCATCCCTTGCATAACTCCTTGAGGATGATTACCAGGGGCGGCCTCACAGAGGTGTAAATACCGAGCATTTGCTTGCTGTGCGCTCAGATAAACAAAATGCTCTGCATCACTGACACTAAAGCCACAGTTAGTAAAAGCACTAACTGGCATGTAGCTAATGCTATCAACATCCACTTCTACACCTAAAGGCGCGTTGTCGGTGAATCGTTGTAGTCCAACTTCACATGCTTGCGTTAAAGAGAATGTGCGGCTGACTAAAATATCTTGGTAACTAACGTAACTATATTTGGCTTCACGTAGCGCGTTTAATATAGCTTGATTATTTTTTTGCTCATGTAATCCCACAACATGATAGTCGCTAAGATAGCCATGCTGATGAGCATAATGAAAGCCATTTCCGCTATGACGCCCCTCTAGCGCCCTAAAATCGGCGTGAGGGTCAAAATTAATCGCATGACAGGCTTCGTTAAATGTTTCTGATAAAGCTTTCAATATACCATAACAATTATTATGCCCACCGCCTATTACAATGGGCTCTAAACCAGCGGCAAAAACCTTACTTAGTACATTTGCTATTCGTTCATCAAGCTGCTCACATAGCTGTCTTAGTGAACTTAATTGTTCAGGTTTTGTGTTATCCAGGTTTGTACTTTGCGCTTGTAAGTCAGCACAGTCTATCTCGCCTAGCAGTAGTACATTATTAGGGGTTAAAAGGTCGTTAGAGGGTAAATTTAAAAAGCGCTGTAAAAATGCCTGCCAACCTAAGGTCGCGCCTCCTTTACCACAATTAGCTCTTGGCCCAAAATCTTCATTAATACCAACTAACACATACTTGATACCAAATGCGGCAGCATCCTTAAGTGCAGCATCAAGATCAGCGTTAGGATCCAAAAAGGAAAGAGATTGCCAGTAGCGAAGTTCATTGTCTCTGCTGGTTGTGAGGCTGTTCACATCAGCCTCACCATAGACGTGTAAGTAATCTCTCATAAAGGTTACGCTTGTTCTTCTTGTTCCAAAAGTAACTCTTCAGCAGAAATGATGATACCGGTGCTATCTGCATACAAAAAATCATCTTCAAAAAATGACACACCGGCAAAATTAACAGGAATACCTTGTTCGCCTGAGCCTTCACTATCTGCGGCAACAGGAATCGAAGCTATCGCCTGAATACCTATGTCGCATTCTTCCAATTCATCGACGTGACGAACCGCACCATAAACGATTATCCCTTGCCAATTGTTTTCCATCGCAAGTTCAGCAAGATCGATATCAATCAGCGCACGTCGTGTAGAGCCACCCCCATCTATTAATAGAATGCGTTCAGTTCCATCTTGCTCAAGTACACTTTGAATAAGCTCGTTATTTTCAAAACATTTAATGGTAGTAATGCGGCCACTGAATGACGCTTGGCCTCCGAAGTTAATGAACATAGGTTCGAGTACGTCAACAACATCAGCAAAGTGGTCACATAAATCCGAAGTGCTGTAATCCATAACTATTATCCTCTGAAAATAACATAAGTCAGGGTCAGTATACTCCCATATATCACCTTAGCAATGGCAAACAGTAACTTACATATTAGTGTCTTAAAATTGTCACGGTTTTGTTATTTAGCTCTTCTATGCTGAATTTATCTACAGTAAGTAAGTTGAGTATCATGAAAGGCAAACTAGCACAGCTTGACACAGCTTTATATTTTGCGGTTTTTACCCCTAGCCCAAAGCATTGGTGGCGTATGGTTGCGTTAGGTTTGTCCAAAAGCGGTAATGGTGGCTTGTATGTACTATTAGCGATTGGTTGCGCTATTTTCTTAGAGCAGTTAGGTCAGACGTTTGCAATAACGGCGGTATTAGCATTTGCTTTGGAGCGGCCAATTTATTTTTATCTAAAAAAGCGTATTGCGCGGGTGCGACCGTGTGATTGCTTTTCACAAAAAGCGCTGCTAACGCCAGGTGATAAATTCAGTTTGCCCTCAGGTCATAGTGCAGGAGCATGGCTATATGCTACGTGTTTAGCAGAGCACCTTCCTATTTTGTCAGTACCTCTTTTGATTTGGGCTTCGGGTGTATCGTTATCAAGAGTTGTCGTTGGTGTGCATTATCCATTGGATGTGGTTGTCGGAGCCCTTATGGGAGTTGGCTGTGCAAGTTTAGCAATAGGGTTAGTAGGAATGCTATGAAAATACTGTATGGAGTACAAGGAACAGGAAATGGTCATACAACAAGGGCGCGGATCATGGCGGCTTGTTTTGCACAGCTAGGTGTTGAAGTCGATTATTTGTTTTCGGGAAGGCCAAAAGACAAATACTTTGATATGGATATATTTGGCGATTACCAAAGTCGAGATGGTTTGAGCTTTTCAACACAAAGCGGACAAGTAAACAAATTAGACACGCTAAAAAAACTTAAATTGAGCCAGTTGTATCAAGATATACGCCATCTTGATGTCTCTAGTTACGATTTAATTTTTAATGATTTTGAGCCGATAACAGCTTGGGCTGGTAAATTAGCAAAAGTGCCTGTTATTGCGATGAGCCATCAAGCATCCTTTTTATTTTCTGAAGTGCCGGTAGAAGGTGCGGGTTTTTTGAAGCGTACACTATTGAAAAATTTTGCACCGGCCAACATCCATTTGGGTGTACATTGGCAGCCGTTCGCGAAAAATATTATTCCACCTTTTATACCCTATCAATTGCCTGACAAATTATGCCAGTCGGTGGCCAATAAAGTGTTAGTTTATTTACCTTTTGAAGAACTGGATAGAGTTATTGAGCTGCTACAAGACTTTCCTGATAAAGAATTCTATTGCTATCACCCAAATGCACAGAATCAGTCTTTGGCTAACATACACCTTCGAACACCAAGTCGAGATGGCTTTTTAAAAGACCTAGCAAATACCAGTGGTATAGTTGCTAATGCAGGCTTTGAGCTTTCTAGCGAAGCGATGAAGTTTGGTAAAAAATTACTGTTAAAGCCACTGAGTGGTCAGTTTGAACAATTAAGTAACGCTGTGACACTAGAGCGCATGGGGCGTGCTAAAGTTATGCACTATCTTAGTTCAAATGCATTGGAAGAATTTTTAGAATTACCTATGGTTGAAGCGGTAGATTTTCCATCAGATCCCACTCCGCTTATACAATGGCTAGTCAATGGGCAATGGTCTGATATTGAAAAGTTACATCACCAACTATGGCAATCTGTAAATTATAAAATGCTGAAGGCAGCGTAACGAGGATTCTTAGATCCTTTTTTAGGTAAATTCAGTATTTTGCAACGTTAACTACAGCAGCACATATAGTTCTCGGCTATACTATCCCTAAGTTTATTTTTTTGGGTAACAGTATGGCTTTATTAGAAAATTTTACTATAAAGCGGCGCTTACAATTAAACGCGCTAGTTGTTGGCATTGCGTTGATTGTTATGTTGGTTGTAATCATTTATGAAGCAAAAACCATGCTTCAGCTTAATAATGCGATTCAATATTCAAAAGAGCTGAATATTCATCAGCTTATTATGCGTAAGCATGAGAAAAACTTTTTATTTTATAAACAAGAAGATTCGTTAAAACAATTCGACAGTGAATATAGCCGCCTTCAGAACACATTATCCCAGTTAAGAAAGACGTTTGATGAGTTTGACATTAGCAGCAATAGACTTAATGAATTTGCCGATTTGGCAAGCCAATATAATTCAGACTTCCAAAATGTAGTTGAGCTACAAAAATCAATTGGTTTACACCCCAAAGATGCGCTTTATGGCGAACTACGGGCAGCGGTTCACGAAGTGGAAACGCTTTTAAAGGAGCGTGAAAATTATGAATTGCTAGCTATGATGCTGCAATTACGCCGTGCCGAAAAAGACTTTATGCTGCGCTTAGATACTAAGTACCAAAGTAAATTTTCAGAATTAGTAACGAAGTTTTCCACCCAGATTAAATCTGCGGGGTTCCCTACCAGTTATGAAAGTGATCTACTACGTCTGCTCCAAGAATACCAGTCAAAGTTTACGGCGCTAGTCGAAGCTCAAGTTAGATTAGGTTTAAACCTTGACAATGGTGCATTGGGAGAAATGAAAAGTAGTGTTGAGAAAAGTGAAGAACTAGTAGCAAAAGTTGTGGACGCTACGAGGAAAGAAATTTCAAAGAGCTCTGACAATGTCCAGTATGTAGCATTTGCTGTTTTTATTATCGCGGCAATTATTGTAATGGCGTTAGTACTCTCTACAAGTAACTCAATAATTCGTCCCGTAGAGCGTGTTTATCTAACAATAGAGCGTATTCGCAGAGAAAATAATTTAGCTTTGCAAATTGAGCAAAGTGGTAATGATGAAATAACTATCATGACCGGAGACTTTAATAGCTTGATTAATGACTTCAAAATTTTAATTACAGAAGTAAATAGTGCTTTGAATACAATTAATGATGCTACTGAGCATTTAACTGAGTCAACTGCACAAACAAGTGCTGGCGTTAGTGAACAGCTTCACGAAGCAGATATGGTTGCAACGGCGGCTACTGAAATGCAAGCGACCATCCAAGATATTGCCCATAATACAGAAGCAGCTTCACAAAAAGCCGAGTCGACAAATGGCAATGCTCAACAGGGGCGTTCAGAGGTCGACGCAACGATTAAACATATTATTGCATTGTCGGAGTCATTAAGCGGTGCATCCGATGTGGTCTCTCAGCTAGAAAAAGATGGTGAAACAATTGGATCTGTACTTGACGTTATTCGAGGTATTGCTGAGCAAACAAATTTACTAGCGTTAAATGCGGCTATTGAAGCTGCAAGGGCCGGTGAGCAAGGGCGAGGTTTTGCGGTTGTTGCCGATGAAGTAAGATCACTTGCACAGCGTACGCAAGATTCTACTCAAGAAATAGAAAGTATTATTTCTACCTTACAGCAAAGGACTCGTGAGGTAGTTAATATTATGCAGCAATGCCGCGAACAAGGCGGAGAAAGTGTGTCACAAGCAGAGAAAGCGGGCGAGTTGTTAGGTATGATCACTGAAGATGTTCAGACCATTATGGATATGAGCACGCATATAGCCACTGCAATTGACGAGCAAAGCCAAGTCGCCAGTGAAGTAAATAAAAACGTAGTACGTATTCGTGATATTGCACAAGTTGCATCTGATCATGCAAGTGCGAACGCTCAAAGCAGTGAAGAAGTTGCAGAACAAGCTAAAGTCTTAAGAGATGCAGTAGCTAAATATAGAGTCTAACTTTACGCTAACTAGTTTACGCAGTAAAAAGCCACCTAATTTAGGTGGCTTTTTTGTCGTTTTTAAATACGAAATTAGAGAAAAGTTAACATTTATGGCGCTTTCGATTGTTTTTTGTGCGAACAGGTCTTTTTTCTAAATTTTTCAAAAAAAACACTTGATCAAAAAAAGGATCGCCCTATAATGCGACCCCACTGACACGGAGCGCTACGCTGAATAAGCAAAGCAACAACGAGTCAGCGTCGAGTAAAACTTAAATTTAAAAATTCTTAAAATTAAGTGTTGACAAAAAAGTGGGAATGCTTAGAATGCACACCCCTAGCGAGATGAAGCCAAGCGCTGATTCATCGCACTGTTCTTTAAAAATATGAAGCAATCATCTGTGTGGGCACTCGTACAGATTGAGTTCTAACAGCAGAAC
>NZ_JABBPG010000012.1 GCF_013140855.1 Pseudoalteromonas caenipelagi
GTTAGTCTGTTAGTCTGTTAGTCTGTTAGTCTGTTAGTCTGTTAGTCTGTTAGTCTGTTAGTCTGTTAGTCTGTTAGTCTGTTAGTCTGTTAGTCTGTTAGTCTGTTAGTCTGTTAGTCTGTTAGTCTGTTAGTCAATAATAACGATGCTTTCATATAAGTAAATAGCTATCATGAGTAGAGGAATTAACACTACTTTGAGTGCAAGACCCTTATCAACCTAACAAATGGTGTCACACAAAAAACTCATGTGGTTAAGCTATTAGACCTTACATTTTAAACGTTCATTTTTCGCATATTTTAAGTGTTAACTAGGAAATTCTGTCAAGCTTATACATGTAACAATGAGTCATTCGATATAAATTTTACATCATGAAGCTAATCAGGCTTGTAGACGTTAGCCTTTCATTATTGGACAGATATGCATTAGTTAATTTATTAACTAAGTTGCAATGAAACTAGAAAGATATTGTAAAGACTCCTTCTAACAATATTCCCTGTTTATCAAGTAAATCATGTGCAAAATCAATTTTTATTGTAAATTCAACATTCTAAATAGAGTTTTATTTCTTTTTTTCGCGTCTTGAAGAATTTTATCAAAAGACAATATTTCGAAGTAGATATTGTATGTTGGATGATACCAAATAAAACCATTGTTATCTGATGTTGGCGTATATGAATTATCCTCACAGTAATCTCGAATGCTCTTTGTCAAATCGCATACTATATAGCAGTAAATAGGTATACCTTTTGCCAAATATAAACTGCGTCCACGGACACCTACATTGTTCTTATCGCGCAGTTTTTTTGCACTTAAGATGGACAGGCACTTAAAGTCATGCTTAAAATCTCTGACCTTGTCTTTTTAGTCCCTCAAATTCATTTTAATATTAACCGATATGTTCCCAAAAATAACTTTTCTCACAAAAAAAACCGTGACTTATGTGCTGATTACCTTGAAATTACAATGCAACTCGCACAGTTTCTCGCACCCTGCGCTATGTTTTTGTAAGGTGTTTATGTAGTGAATGTTTTATTTTGATTAAGCCAATAATGCTTTGCTGTTTTTGATGCTGCTTCGTCGCTTGTGTTGTGCGCGTTCACAGTACATATCTAACGAATGCGCTTTGCCTACGGCACCATGAAAAACACGTTCAAACTGGGTGGTCAGTTTTAGCCAGTTTCCGGCCTGAATATTGAGGCGCTGTAGAATCGGAGCTTGGTGTGGTTCTATATGGCCTCGTTTATCTGCTCGTATGCAGTTCCCAGTGAGTTCAACCAGCTCAAGATAAGGCTTTAATTCAAATGGAATACCTTTTGGCATATGTTTTCTGGGACTACCTACAAAGCGGGCGAGTAGTTTAGGTTGTTTGCCTGATGTGGCAGCTTCACAGCGTTTTTTGATGCTGGTATGTTCTGATTGTTCTGGGGTGCGTGCCATTTGGGCGCGTATTGGGTTTAAATCTACGTATGCCATGCAGGCCAGTAGTGCTGACTCATCCAGCAAGGCTTGTGATTTAAATCGTCCTTCCCAAAAATGCCCAGTGCATTTATCTTCTTTGTTAGCTCGTCTGGCAATGTGTTCGTTTAGCACACGCATAAACCAACTGATACTCGCTAGTCGGGTTCTATACTCTTTGATATCTTTACTTAAAAAGAACCGCTGACCTTCATCTAACGCTTCACCATTGAGATATTGATGGCTAAGCAGCGTGCCTTTAAACAATTTATGCCAACGCAGTAAAATGTCTCTATCACTGAGTCTTTGTACCTTTTTATCATCTACATACAGCACAATATGGGTATGGTTACTCATCACCGCATAAGCACAGACATCAATACAAAACACCTGCGCTAAAAACAACAAACGCTCTTCTACCCAGCCTCGTCGATGCTCATACGATTTGCCAGTGAGTTTATCTTCTCCACACAAAAACGCACGGCGAACACAACGCGAAACACAGTGATAATACTTAGTATCGGATAGGCTAATTTGACACTTCCTTGCTAATCCCATCGTTCACTCCTTGAACTGAGAATTGAAATGATTTTTAAGAACTAAAAGCTTAGACAAAAGACCCAAGGTTTCAAGTTTGAATGCCTGTCCTTATAAATTTTTTGTAAATTTTTTGTGATAAATTTTTTAGACTAAATGCTCTTTTATAGCTTTAGCCATTTCTAAAATTTCAGGGCCATGCAAACCTAGAGTATTACGATTAAGGTTAGCAGCCTTCATGTTTTCAATATGCCTAAGCCAAGCCTTATGGTGTAGCTCATTTCTTTTTATAACACTAATTCTAGATTCTTTCGTTTTAATTTTCGTCCAGTTATCATGCTCAGAGTCGATATAGCGATGATAAAGGTAAGAAACGAAAAAAGTAGCGCCAATAGTTGTAAGCAGCTCCCCCCCTTCAAACGAAAAAGTATGTCTATGAAATTTAGTCACCATCACTTTCTCCAATTCAAGAGCTTCAATTGTTATTTATCCACGCTTTCCATAATTCTTTTAAGCAGCTTTTCTTGCTTTCCTTCCAACACATCAATAAGCTGCTTCGAGAGTTCAGTTATATTTTTTATCATCTTTTTCTCTGCTCCATAAGCTTTCCAATGAATTGGCAAAACAAATGGTTCAAATCTACTTTTACCGGCCACATCTTCTACGTAAAGGACATAGCCATTCTCAAATGGGTCATCACCACTATGAGCTGCAAGGTTATGCCTCATTCTTCGTAACTCATCATGAACAACAATGTAATTCTTAGGTACGAGCTTCCTATTTAACTGAACTCCATGTCGCCCTTTTGTATCGGCGAAACACTTCCAGTAAGTCGTGAGCATTGAAACAAATAAACTGTGCAGAATTGGTTTATTTTCAGATAATTGAGCCTTTCTATCAAGCAAAGTCATAGCAATGTTTCCCCAACTCAAAACACTTGCCAAATCAGCAATGATCAACTTATAACCAATATAGCTTTGAGATAACCTGTCATCTAACACTCGGGTTTGAAGGAGCTTTCGACGGTACGTTACTTTGTGAACTAACTGCCCTTTACCAGAATCAAAGAAAGCTTTAACCTCAAAACCACCAATTTTTTCGTAGTACACTGAAACACTCCTTTGGTGCTTACAAATTACTCCCAAAACCTGTGCGATTATTAGTTTCCAGCACTTGCTAAAACCTGTTTATATTCGTCAAACATTATTTTGAAATTAAACGCTGATTCAGGATGACTTAGCATGTACACCTCATTAAGCCCTGACTTTGAGCTCAGGTGAAGTTCTCCATACTGAACAACAGGAATTTGATAGTTGTCAGTATAACGTTTATCTCTACTGCCATCTTTATTTGACATTGCCCAAGTATGGTCAACCACTTCAGAATCACTTGGCACGGATTCACGTTCTATAAAATTTGTCAGAGTAAATTCTACATCAACATCAAGTAAATCAATCAGAGCGAAGTCATCGCCGTTCTCAACAAAGAGAAACTGAGGAAAGACATACAAATCACCACCATTAGCATTTTCTAAATGAAGTGCTTTATAGTCACAGTGTATTTTACTGTTGCTTGTTCTCTTTAAACTGATCTCTCTGCGCTCAATGACATTGTCAGCAACTGTTCTTTCTGCAACACGGTCTATCGACTGCGATGTCGTAATATCCCATACTTTCTTTGTGTTAAGAACTTCAGAGAATCTATCATCAAGAGTACCAAAAGCGGCTTCAAGCTGGTCAGTAAGCTCAACTTCAAGCCCCAACGTGTGTTTTTCATAGTCTTGCTCTTTTCTCCTTAGTGCCTCGCTAGTTTTTGCTATAGCTTGTTTTTTTGATTCTATCTTACTTTGAAAAATAAGTTTCAGAGGAACCCAATTAATCCACGAAAGCTCTGACTCCTGCTTTTTAAGCTGTTCGTTCGCGTCATTGATTTCACTTTTGAGTTTACTCTTTCTACCCTCAATTTCAGTGAGAGTAGATTTTAGCTCATTCAAACTCTGTGATGACAACCTTCCTACGGCTTTGCTTTTGAAGTAAATTTTATCGAAATGATTCATATTCATCCCTTTGAAATTATTTTAAATTTCTAGCCAATTTATCAAAACCTTTGACAAGCACTGTAACCAACTACAACTTTTTATCTTCTGCGACAAAAAGCTCAATCACTCGATTTAATACAGAGTTTTTTACTTAACTGAAAAGCCTGTTGAGCCAGATTTAACGGACTCTTGCCCAAGTTGTAAACCTATGCCGAATGTCTTAACAAGACTTTCGTACAATTGATCCAATAATTCGTCAGAAACTTCCTCTTTAGGCACTTTTAGTAATACTACCTCGTCTAATTTGAAAACAAATTCCACATCATCATCAATAAGACAAATAGTGAGATCAACTGAGCTCATTTTTATCTCCTTGTTAGTAAAGTAAAAAATTATAATTCTTTTGTATTGAGTTCACGCCATTTCTATCTATTTTGAATCCTATTCACTATCCACCTATAACTGCATGGCTTTAGCTCAACTAAATCAGCCTCGCGCCTTTCAGCGTTGAGCGTATCAAGCTGTTCTAGAAACTGGTCATACACCTTTTGATACCTCACCACCGTGTGCGTGCGAAGGTATTCGTTTATCACGTCACCAATGAGGTCATGAACTTCTTGGGGCAATTGCTTGGTTCGATTGCCTTTGGCTTTATGCCTTGGTATCAGTGCGTGTTTATCCCAGCCGCTTTCCACAAAGGCTTTGTTCCAATGGGCTAGCGTTCGCCATGACGGTGGACTGCTGTCGTTTATCTCCACCGCCTTTTGGGCAATAAATGGTGCTAGCCATTTCTCTGTATAGGCAGGTACGCTCTGCTCAATTGCGCCTTGCACATACTTATAGCGTCGCGCCATTTCTTGTTTGGCTGCAAGGTCTTCAACTGTCTCCGCTTTAGGCTTTTTAACGTTACTAAGACGCTTAAAGGTTAACTTGGTTGGTAGCTCACGCCGTGCGATGGTTCTGAGCTGGCCGTTTGACACCAGTTTCTCAAGCCTTGGCTTTGCAAAATTAAAACGTCCGCCGCTTTCAATGTCCGTCAACACCACATCAGTTCCCGCAAAGTAAGAGCATGAGTGTTCTGATAGGCGTTTTACTAAAATCAGGTCGGGGTTTTGCAAGTCCATTGTGGTGGCGTTTCCTAAAGCAACGGCAAATCATAGTTCAAATAGCGTATACCCTACTTGAACACCACCAATACCGCTTAAAAGTGTTCATTTAGGGTGGTTTAAGGCGTTAGTACGCACTATGTTTATTTAGTCTAGATGCTAAATGAACAATTTCCATGAGTAAGAGGTATGTAGCTAGGTATTTACCAACATTGTTTACTTTGTTGATTTGTGGGTCGAATAAGGCGCGTGCGGCTTTTCCAACCTACGAGAACAAGTTAATAAAACACTATTGATTTAATGAACTGAGAATGAGTTTTTAACTTTAAAAAGATAGGAATTAGTATGTTTTAGTATAGTTTTGAGTACTATCAATAAGACTTACACTACAAACAACAAAAAGAAGAGTTGGGTGGCAGTCTTACCAGCCACATCTCGGCACACAAGTCACAAGCTGTGGCTGCTCCCTTCCGGGCCTGACCAGGTTCACCTGCTATTGTTGCGAGAGGACCAATAAGACTACCATAGAGGGCCTTGTTTGGCGCGGGAAGGATTATCTCTACTTTCGAGGTGAGTTTCAAGGGAAAACTCATTTATTCACGCCGACTGCTGGATGTTTAAGCAGTCGGCGCTTGTGAGTTACTGATTAAGCGATTTTTGTAGGGCACTTAGGCGCTGTTTTACTTTTTCCATATTTTCAGGGCCCATACGCAAAAATTGCTTTTGCGCTTCCGATAGCTGCTCCCACTCTGGGTAAGCATAACGGTATGTAACAGAGTCTTTTATCAATGGCACGCTGCTTTTCGGAATAGGTGTATTTAACAGCTCGGTAATGGCTTTGTTGAGTGTGCTATTAAAGTCAGTGCCTTCATAGCCAATCTCTTCATAGGCTTGTGTGATCAGTGGCTGAAACTTGTCTAACACACGCATCATTTGTGCCGTGCTCATGCTAGTGAGTATGTCTACATACGGTGTGTAACGCTCAAAGCTATTTGGATCAGTGACCACTATGTCGTCTTCTAGCGCCATAAATGGTTCTTCAGGCTTTTTGACCGGCATATGTTTTTCTGCAATTTTACCTTTAGCAAGGTTATCAACAAACACCACGCCACGGCGTACCATGTCATCGCTCACTATCAAAGATAGGGCTTTTTCAGTCATTATTTCAGCAACAGTTTGTTTTACCATCTCGTCGCTGTCGTCAAGCGTTGGCAGTGGTACTTCGGTCGATGTTGCAGTTGGCACATTAACAGGCATCTCGTTGCGCTCCATCTGTGGTGGCTGCGCAACGGGTTCTGGTGCATCTGTGGTTTGCGACTCAACAGGTTTAGATTGAGCCGTGTTAAGCTGCTCAGTGCTTTGTGGTTGCTGCGCTACCACATCTTGAGAATACTTGGTATTGGTTTGCTTTTGTTCATTTTGCTTTGATAATACAAACACCACAACAATAACCAACGCCACTACAACGGTAGCGGCCAGTAACAATTGACTGCGCGATGGTTTAGCGCTTTGAGAATGATCTGCACCGGACTCAGACATAACAGCTCCATAAAATTAGCTTGAAAAACAATATTCTTTTGAATATTTAAAAATTAAAACATAAAGTAAAAGTTATAGCACTTATAATGCGATGATAGCAGGACTAATTCTACTGACGAGCAAATTAGTAAAAAGTTCATTGTTTTTAGAGGATTTATGAATTTAAAACAACGTTTAGCCAAGCGCCCGCCAGTCGCCTTATTGTTAACTGGTGGTGGTGCTCGTGCTGCTTATCAAGTAGGGGTATTAAAAGCGCTTGCTTTAAGTATGCCTCGCACCGCGCCCATTCCATTTCAAATTATTAATGGTACATCCGCAGGCGCTATAAATTCAGCAGCGTTAGCCTGTTATGCGTCTTGTATGCATTTGGCGGTGCGTAAAATTGAATGGGTGTGGAAAAGCTTTCATTCTCACATGGTGTATCGCAGCGACTTTATTGGCGCATTTGGGCATTTGCTAGGCAATGTGATGCGCAGCTTTCAGTCTGGGCATTTAAATCATCCACCCGCCAGTTTGTTAGACAACTCCCCCCTTCGTGGTTTATTAAACGAGGTGTTAGATCTAACGCGTATCGAACGTAATATTCATAAAGGCTTTTTAGATGCAGTATCGGTTACTGTATCAAGTTATTCAACGGGTCGCTCTGTTGCATACTATCAAGCGAAAGACGCGCTACCTTGGCAACGTGCAAAGCGCCAAGGTGTGCCTGGTCGTATTTCTTTAGATGTTTTAATGGCCTCAAGTGCAATTCCTATGGTGTTTCCAAGTGTTCGGGTAAAACATCATTACTATGGCGATGGTTCAATTCACCAACTCTCGCCACTGAGTCCTTCTATTCATTTAGGGGCCGAGAAAATTTTTGTGATTGGTGTAGAGCAGCCTAAGATCCGTGCGCCATTAGGTTATGAGCCACACTTTCCTGGCATGTCGGCGATTGCCGGTCACCTACTTGATAGTGTGTTTAGTGATACGCTGCAATCTGACTTAGAACGCTTAGAACGTGTAAATCGTACGGTTGGTTTATTACCCCCTAAAACCCGAGATAAACACCGAGAGCTTAAACCCATCAATACATTGGTGGTTAACCCTACCGTTAATTTTAGGGATATTGCCGACCAATATTACGATGATATGCCGTTAGCCATTAAGCTGCTGTTACGCACTATAGGGGTAAAGCGCCACTCTAGTTCAAGTTTAACCAGCTACTTATTGTTTGAAAAAAACTACACACAACATTTAATAGATATTGGCTATCAAGATGGTATGGCGAGGCTTGACGAAATACGCCAGTTTTTAGAATTAGATAGTTAGGCCGCAATGCTAACCATACAGCAAGTACTGCTCTGCGCGCTCAACGCGCCTCGGCTTGCCTTTAAGCAGCAAAACATCATTGGCTTTTAGCACCATACTTTGCTGAGGGGCGGCCAGCTCCTCGCCATCACGGCGTAACGCGGTGATCACCACTTTTTGTTTATCTAAGCAAAGCTCCGCTATACTTTTGTCTATTGCAAAAGCTGAGTCTGGTAACGCCATGGCGTGCAAATACTCAAGCCTATCGATGTTATCTCCTTGCGGCTCTTGGTCGTCACCGGCAAAAAAACCGTGTAAATACTCATAACGATTATGGCGTTCTTTACTCACTCGCTTAAATATACGGCGCATGGGTACACCCGACATATGAAGTACATGCGACACCAACATTAAACTGGCTTCTAATGCCTCAGGCACCACCTCTGTTACCCCCAGCGCTTTAAGAGCATCAAGGTGACTATCATCCGTTGAACGTGCCAGTATTTTTACCTCAGGCGCCACTCGCTTAATGGCATCAATCACCTCTTGGCTTTGATTAAAGTCAGAGCAGGTAATAATCACCAAGCGGGCTTTATCTACATTGGCTTGTTTAAGTAATACCTGCGAGCCTGAATAACCAAACATCACAGGCTCCCCCGCCGTTTGCGCTTCTTCTACAATGCGGGGATTGCGCTCTATCGCCACATAAGGAATTGCCTCGGGCTTTAAAAAGCGCGCGATGGTTTGCCCTACACGCCCATACCCTAAAATAACCACATGGTTACTCAAACTTTCATTTATAATGTTTTGCCCAATATCATGCTGATAGTGCTCACCATTCACATTAAGTTTTTGCAAAATCATGGGTGTTCGGTCAATCAGGTAAGGGGTAACAGCCATAGATAGCACCCCTAGTGCAATTAAAAACGAGGCGCTGTTTAGGTCTAGTAAATTGTGTTTGCTGGCAAGCGCTACAAGTACAAAACCAAATTCCCCCATTTGCCACAGTAAAATACCAGCAGCAACAGCGTCTTTTTTACGCTCGCCCATAAGCTGTGCTAATAACGCTATAATTAGTACTTTTAGCAGTAATAACACCGCTAACGCTAAAATAATGTAGCCAATTTTATCAATAACATAAGGTATATTTAACTGCATACCTACGGTAACAAAAAACAACCCCATCAAAATATCGCGAAACGGTCTGATCTCGGCTTCTAACTGATGTCGGTATTGGCTTTCACCAAGCATCATACCAGCAAGAAAAGCCCCCAATGCCATCGATAACCCAAACAAATAGGTTAAGCCACCTGCACAAAGTGCCACCACTATCGTGGTCAGTACAAACAACTCATCGGTACGCACAGAGGCAACTTCGTTAAATATTTTGGGTAAAAACCACTTACCTATTGCCCATAGCAAAACGCAAACAAAGGCCCCTTTGGCCAAAGCAAACATCAGTGCACCTATTAATACTTGATTATCAGACTGGGCTATTAATGGTAACGCAATCAGTAAAGGCACTACGGCTATGTCTTGAAACAGCAGCATACCAATTGCTAGCTGACCACGGCGCAAATTAAGGTTGCCGCTTTCTTTGAGTATTTTAACCACCACTGCGGTTGACGATAATGCCATCAAACTGGCAATAATAAACGCACTAAGCCAATCGTAATTAAGCGCTTTAATCACAAACATACCAACTATGGTTGTGAGTAGGACTTGTAAACTGCCCAGACCAAACACCAAGTTGCGCATTGCCATGAGCTTAGGCACCGAAAACTCTAACCCCAAACTAAACAATAAAAACACGATACCTAGTTCGGCAATAAAGTGCATTTCGTAGCTGATACTCATCCAGCCAATACCGTGGCTACCAGCCAATACACCCGTCACTAAGTAAGCCAAAATGGCAGGTAAGCCCACACGCTTAAAAAGCCACACTAAAATCACAGCGGCAAGCAATAGGGCAAAAACCTCGGCAAAAATACTCTGCAAACGGCCTCCAAAGTGTCAAAAAATGTGGGATTTATCAAAAGTGCTCGTCATTAACTATAGCAAGCAACTGTTTTTCAGCCAGTTTAAATTATTGGCATGTTTTTAGCTTAAAGTAAGTAAATAGTAGTAGTTAGGGGAATACTCGATGGAAAATGTCCATATTTTAGCTCAGCGTGTGTCTACACGCGGCGATTTTTTGCCGTTCGATACCGAGCAATTTGTAAATACAAGTGCGGATCCCATCTATAAGCTTGTTGAGCAGCTGCAAACCACATTGCATGTTGATGAGCTATTAACCGTATTCGCCGAACATGCTCAGCGTATCATTAAGCTCTCGGGGCTCCAGTTCCACTCATCTTTGGGTGTGGCTCAAATGTACGAAAGTGATAACCAATTTACGCCTTACAAATTTGATTTAGAGCTAAATGAAGAGCATTTAGGGCAACTCGTTTACTATTGCCAATATCAATTAAGTGACAGCATTAGGGCAAAACTATGCCGTTTGCACAGCGCCCTTCTATATCCTTTGCGTAATGCGTTAACCTACAACCGAGTGCTAAAACTTGCTACCAAAGACGCATTAACCGGACTAAATAACCGTAGCCAGTTTACTGATAACCTTGCACAACGTATTGAACGTGGCCGTCGCCTGCAAAGTAAGTTTAGTTTGATGCTGCTTGATTTAGATAATTTTAAGCAAGTTAATGACGTGCACGGGCACAGCACTGGTGATGACGTACTAAAAAGATTTTCTGATATCTTAAAGCTGTCGGTTCGTAGCACAGACACTGTGTATCGATTTGGTGGTGATGAATTTGCGATCATTATCGACGACCCTGAATTTACCACCAACAAGGTAATAGCTGAGCGCATTATGCACGCCGTTCGTACGTGCCACATATTATCAACGTATAATGTAACTACCAGTATTGGCTTTACATTGTCTAATACTCAAGACTGCGAAAACAGTATTTTCTCACGCACTGACAAAGGGCTGTATCGTGCTAAAGCCGATGGCAGAAACTGCGCAAGAACGATATAAGTGAGTCTGATTCGGCTCAGTTCCCCTCACTGAGTCGAATCGTTTTGTCTGTGTTACTTTTTATTCAAAATCATCAGCTTGTAAATCGCCAAAGCCAACGCAAAGCCAAAAAAGTAGCCACTAATAAGCCAAGCCAACGCAATAAAGCTGCTCAGGTCACTAATAATGATCAACAACAGGGGCATTAAAAGCGCCAAAATAAAAAAGCTGCCCCCTTTTTCATGCCAATAACCCAATAATGTAGCTGCACTGGCAAAACCAAATAGCAGCGCATACGCCATATTGCTCAAAATAGGCATACCATCGATGACACCCAATACGGTAAACACCAAAATATTAAATAACATCGCCCAAACAGCTTTATCTGCTAACGAGCGACCAATTTCTTTCTTATTCACCATCAACTACTTCCCAACGAACGCCTTGTTGTGGCACATACATCGAATGCTCAAAATAATAACCAACAATTTGTACTAACTGTTCATCATAAAAGATCAACGGTACATGCGCACGTTGCCAACTCGGCACGCCCGCCTCTTTTAACCAATGTTTAACGGCGTTTCTGCCCGGTTTATTGCGAGGCCTTATTTTGCTGCTAAGTAAACCAAATTGCACTGATATTCGCTCATTGTTGTTTGGCGCTCTAACCCCAACACCGTGTTCCACTATCAAAGCGCGGCCGTCATTAAGTGTTATCGGCGCAAGTGCTACATCAACGCATGGCTGTGGGGGGTCTTGTGCAATAACAAAGTAAAGAAAACCGCGGTGCTTTTTTACACACCCTTTGCCCATCACAATGTTTATCTGTGCATCTTGCTTACTGGTTAAAGCCTGATGAAGTAGTTGCTCAAGCTGCACCTTAGAGGGCATTTTCTCATTGAATGATGCAAGCCAAGAGCGCACAACATTGGCCTGTCTAAGCTGACTAAGCGCACCCAGCCTTTGTAAATCTAACTGACCTTGCTCAGAGCAACAGGTTTGTAAATCTTGCAAGGTTAGTTCTTCAATGAGGCTTTGTTGTTGTTGAAGTAGTTCGATGCTACGCAACACACTTTGCAAAAAACCATTAAAACGAGATTTAAACAAAGGGATCACTTGATTACGTAAAAAATTACGATCAAAGCGGTCGTCTTTATTCGAGTGATCTTCAATATGCTCAATCGCAAACATGCGCGCAAATGCTTCTATATCCTCTCTAGAGGCATTTAACAAAGGCCTTATACACACTCTACCCGAGTCTAAAATGCGTTGTGCACGCATCGACGCCAGCCCATCAAGGCCAGAGCCTCGTTTTAAGCGCAGCAAAAAGGTTTCTAATTGGTCGTCGCCGTGTTGCCCTAGCACTATCATGCTATTTGCCATCGCCAGCGAGTCTAATGCCGCATATCGAGCATCGCGTGCCTGCGCCTCAAGACTATGACGCGCTTTTGCCTTAACCTCAACTGAGGCCGTTTTAAAGTCGATGCTAAGCGATTCACACAAGCGCTGGCAAAATGCACGCCATGAGTCGGAGTCGACCGATAAGCCATGATCAATGTAAATGGCTTCGATGACCCACCCTGGCATTTGCTCACGAAGCGTGTAACACAAATGCAGTAAAACAACCGAGTCAACCCCTCCTGACAAGGCTATGCTCAGCGGTCGCTGCTCAGAATTTGACCCGTTTATCGCAACAAAAAACTTTTTATAAAGCGTGGTATTTTTCATAATTCATAACGTAAAAAAGCCGCTTAAGCGGCTTTTTTAGTTTAGCATTGGCTTAGCAGTAACCAAAAGACATCAGTCTTTGGTAACGCTGCTCAAGCATAGTTTCAGTACCAAGCTCTTCTAGCTCCGCTAAATCACGTTTTAGCTGCGCTTTAAGGTTTTTAGCCATAACGTCGTAATCACGATGTGCGCCACCCAGTGGCTCTTCTACGATGCTATTAATCAAGTCTAACTCTTTAACGCGCTGCGCTGATACACCCATTGCCTCGGCGGCTAAAGGCGCTTTTTCAGCACTCTTCCAAAGAATTGAAGCACATCCTTCTGGTGAAATAACCGAGTAAGTGCTGTATTGCAGCATGTTTACACGATCACCCACACCAATAGCAAGTGCACCACCAGAGCCACCTTCACCGATAACGGTACAGATAGTTGGCACTTTCAGCGCCGCCATGACTTTTAGGTTACGGGCAATTGCTTCACTTTGACCACGTTCCTCTGCGCCCACACCTGGGTATGCCCCTGGCGTGTCGATAAAGGTAACGATTGGCATTTTGAAGCGCTCAGCCATTTCCATTAAGCGTAATGCTTTACGGTAACCTTCAGGCTTTGGCATACCAAAGTTGCGTTTGATTTTTTCAGCTGTGTCACGGCCTTTTTGCTGCCCGATCACCATAACTGGTTTACCGTCTAAACGCGCTACACCACCTAAAATTGCAGGATCGTTAGCAAACGTACGGTCCCCTGCAAACTCATCAAACTCGGTAAAAATGCGCTTGATATAGTCACGAGTATATGGACGAAGCGGGTGACGAGCTAATTGAGAAACCTGCCAAGCACCTAAGCCTGCAAAGACCTTTTCGGTTAGCTCAACGTTTTTCTCCTTTAAACGCGTGATTTCTTCTTCAAGGCTCAGATCTAAGCTACCTGAGCGGCTAACATTTTGTAACTCTTTAATTTTCGCTTCCAATTCTGCGATTGGAAGCTCAAAGTCAAGATAATTGAGGCTCATGCTCTAAACTACCTAATTTAGTTAAATTCTAGTTCTATTTCCTGCGCCGCCATCTGCGATAATCGAGTCAAAAGATCATCGGTTGGCGTCACACACCATTGGGTTCCCAGCGTTAGCTCGGCTAATGCATCCGGACGTTGATACATAATCTTTATAGGACATGTACCAAACTTATAAGGTTCTAACACTTTTCGTAAATTTTCGAAGAAGTTTGCTTCAATTTGAACCATATTTAATGTCATTTTTATTGCTCTTATGCGTTTTTCTCGCGCCTGAGCTATAGTACATACGTCTCTAGCGGTCATTGTAATGCCACCAGAGAAGTTATCAAAGCTGACCTGTCCGGTTACAACCAAGATTTGGTTAATTTGCAGCAATTCTTGGTAAACTTCAAACTGTTCAGGGAATAAGCGTACATCAATCCGGGCACTCTTGTCATCTAAAGTTATCAGTCCCCAGCGATTCCCCTTTTTATTTATTAGAGTTCTTGCATTAATCACCAGCCCTGCCGCCGTAGATTGCACATCTCGATTAGTTGGTTGCAAGTCTATCAGTCGGCCCGAAGTATAATGTTTCAGCTCTTTTCTATACTGATTAATCGGATGCCCGGTGAGATATAAGCCTAAGGTTTCTTTTTCACCGTCTAACCATTGGTTATCAGTCAGCGGCACCGCGCTGGTAAAGGCTTGTTCTACCTGTTCGGGCTCCACTGCAAGTAAACCAAACAAGTCAGATTGACCAAGTGACTCAGCTTTGTGGTGCTGCTCTGCCGATTTCATTGCATCGACTAAGCTGGCAAGTAAGGTTGCGCGGCCCGGTTGGTTTTTCTCTGGACCTAGTTTGTCTAGCGCCCCTGCATAAATCAGCTTTTCGACAACACGCTTATTTAGGCGTTTTAAGTCAACTCGCGCACAAAAATCAAAAAGATCTTTGAACTCTCCGCCTTGTTCTCTGGCTTCTAATATGGCTTCTACAGGGCCCTCACCCACCCCTTTAATCGCACCGATACCATAAACGATTTCACCCTGACGATTTACAGTAAACTTATACACCCCCGCATTCACATCAGGTGGAAGCAGTGTCAACTTCATGTTTTCACACTCATCCACCAAGGTGACGATTTTGTCGGTATTATCCATATCCGCAGACATTACCGCAGCCATAAACTCAGCTGGATAATGGGTTTTCATCCACAGTGTTTGGTAAGACACCAGTGCATAAGCGGCGGAGTGTGACTTGTTAAAGCCATAACCTGCGAACTTCTCTACAAGATCGAAGATTTTCATCGCAAGTTCGCCATCAACGCCGTTAGCTATGGCACCTTCTTCAAAGGTTGAGCGCTGCTTGGCCATTTCTTCAGGCTTTTTCTTACCCATTGCACGACGTAACATGTCAGCGCCGCCAAGCGTGTAACCGGCTAAGACCTGTGCTATCTGCATAACCTGTTCTTGATACAAAATAATACCGTAGGTAGGTTCAAGAATAGGGATAAGGCTATCGTGCTGCCATTGCACATCTGGATATGATAGCTCTTCTCGACCATGCTTACGGTCGATAAAGTTATCTACCATGCCTGATTGCAGTGGACCGGGGCGAAACAGTGCCACCAGTGCTATCATATCTTCGAAGCAGTCGGGTTTTAGGCGACGAATTAGGTCTTTCATTCCTCGGGATTCAAGCTGGAATACCGCAGTGGTTTCCGCTCTAAGTAGCAGCTCAATACTCTTTCTGTCATCCAGCGGAATGGCGTTAATGTCGACTGGCTCTTTACCTTCTCTAGCCAGTCGCTCGTTGGTCATATCTAATGCCCACTGCAAAATGGTCAGCGTTCTTAGACCCAAGAAGTCAAATTTGACCAGACCTGCGGTTTCTACGTCATTTTTATCAAACTGAGTAACCGGGAATTTACCTTCTTCATCACAATACAAAGCAGCAAAGTCTGTGATGGTGGTGGGAGAGATAACCACGCCCCCTGCGTGTTTACCCGCGTTACGCGTACAGCCTTCCAAGATCCGACACATGTCAATCAGATCGCGTACTTCTTCATCGCCGTCATACACCTCAGGAAGGCGCGGTTCAACATCAAACGCTTTCGCAAGCGTCATACCCGGATCGCCCGGTACTAATTTAGAAATACGGTCAACAAAACCATATGGGTGACCAAGTACACGCCCAACATCTCGAATAACCGCTTTGGCTGCCATGGTACCAAAGGTAATGATCTGCGATACCGCATCTCGTCCATATAGCATAGCCACGTGATCGATTACTTCATCTCGACGGTCCATACAAAAGTCAACGTCGAAATCGGGCATCGAAACACGTTCAGGGTTTAGGAACCGCTCGAAAAGTAAGTCGAACTCTAGTGGGTCCAAATCGGTAATTTTTAGCGCATAAGCCACCAAAGAGCCCGCACCAGAGCCCCGCCCTGGGCCTACTGGGATATTATTATCTTTACTCCACTGGATGAATTCCATTACGATTAAGAAGTAACCAGGGAACCCCATTTGGTTGATAACGTCCAGCTCAATCTGTAGTCGTTCATCGTATTCTTTGCGCTTAACTTGGCGCTCTTGTTCATCGGGAAACAAAAACTGCAAACGTTCTTCTAGGCCATCACGCGATACCTTAACCAAGAAGTCTTCAATTTTTAAATCACCCGTGGGGTAATCTGGTAGGAAATATTTGCCTAGCTGTACCGTGACGTTACAACGCTTTGCGATCTCGACTGAATTCTCGATAGCTTCTGGAATATCGCTAAATAGCTCGATCATCTGCTCGGGCGTTTTAAGGTATTGCTCTTTTGAAAAACGTTTAGGGCGGCGTTTATCTTCAAGCGTATAACCATCATGGATAGCTACACGGATCTCATGGGCTTCAAAGTCCTCTTCGTGTAAAAACACCACTTCATTGGTGGCTACAACCGGTATATCGCGTTCGCTGGCAAGGGCTACTGCTGCGTGTAAATACTCTTCCTCTTGTGCGCGGCCGGTTCGCGTTAGTTCCAAAAAGAAATGATCCGCAAAGTGTTGCTCATAAAACGCCAATGTATCGAGTGCAAGCTGCTGATTGCCTTTTAATAAGGCTTTACCCACATCGCCATCTTTGCCAGCTGAGAGCAAAATGAGACCTGTTTTAAGTTCAGCTAACCATTGCTTATCTACTACAGGACGATGGAATACATGGCCGCGTTGATACGCTTTTGAGATAAGTAGCGTGAGATTTTTGTAGCCTTCGTTGTCTTTAGCTAACACGACCAGTCGGCTTGGTTCATCTGGAAATTCGTCACTTTTGAGCCAAATATCAGCACCAACAATTGGTTTGATCCCTGCGCCATGGGCTGCGCCATAAAAACGAACCAAACCACATAAGTTCATCTGATCAGTAATGGCAAATGCTGGCAGCCCTAATTCTTGTGCTCTGGCAACGATTGGTTTCGTTTTCGCCAGCCCATCTACCATAGAAAAGTCACTATGCACACGTAAATGAACAAACTGGGGCGCAGCCATAATTACAACTCCTTCATTGCTAAAATACGTTGCACCGGCTTAAAGCTTTTTCTATGGTGAGGTGTAACGCCATGCTGCTCAAGCGCTGCAAAATGTGCCTTGGTTGGATAGCCTTTATGGCCTGCAAAACCAAACTCAGGAAATTGCGCATCTAACTCCATCATTTCTTGATCGCGAGCTACCTTGGCAATGATTGAGGCAGCACTAATTTCGGCGACTAAGCTATCACCCTTAACAACGCTTTGTGCAGCCATTGTCAACTTAGGTAAACGATTACCATCGACAAATACAAAATCAGGGGTGATGCTCAACCCTTCAACCGCGCGACTCATTGCCAACATAGTTGCATGCAAAATATTAAGCTCATCGATTTCATCAACCGATGCTCTGGCTATACAGTAACACAGCGCTTTTTGTTTTATTTCAGCTGCCAATTGTGTACGCTTTTTCTCGGTTAGCTTCTTTGAATCAGTTAGCCCCTCAATCGGGTTATTAGGGTCAAGAATAACGGCAGCAGTCACCACATCCCCCACCAAAGGACCTCGACCAACTTCATCTACACCAGCGATATATTGTACTTTAGGGCGCTCAACCTGCATCAATCAACTCCTCAACTGCATTTGCCGCTTGTTTGCTGGCATCTAGACGAATATTACGGTGAATATCGTAAAACTTTTGAATCAGTGCGTCATTGTTACCTTTTAGCATTGGATATAAGGCGTCTACCAATGCGTCTGAATTACAGTCTTGCTGCAAAAACTCTGGCACCAAGGGCGCATCAGCTAATAAGTTTGGCAGCGAAAAATACTTAATATTAAAGGTAAAAAAGTGCTTAAAAATCCAATAACTGAGCGGCTTAAACTTATAGCCCACTACCATAGGTTTTTTATACAGCATAGCTTCTAATGTGGCAGTGCCCGAGGCCAACAATACCGCATTTGCCGCTGCCATCACCTTACTTGATTGTCCATCCACCAAAATCGGTGATAAGTTAGGGGCGACTTGCCGTAAAATTGCCTCAAATTGGGCACGACGTTTGGCATTGACCAAAGGCACAATGATTTTCAAGTTAGGCAATCGTTGACTTAGCTTTTGTGCAGCCTGCAGGTAAGTTTCACTTAGTAATCCAACTTCTGATCCACGACTACCAGGCAGTAACGCGAGTACCAGATCGTCTTTATCTAAACCAAGTTCTTGTCGAGCCACACTGCTATCATGATCAAGCTCAATTTCGTCAGCTAATGTATGACCAACAAACTTACAAGGTACATCATGCTTATCGTAAAATGCTTTTTCAAAAGGTAGCAAGGATAGCACCAAGTTAGTCGCTTCAGCGATTGTAAAAATACGCTTTTGGCGCCATGCCCATACAGATGGGCTAACATATTGAACCGTTTTAATACCAGCCTTCTTTAGTGGTTTTTCAACTCGCAAGTTAAAGTCTGGTGCGTCAATTCCCACATAAATATCAGGCGGATTATCAATAAAATACTGTACTAATTGTTTGCGAATTTTGAGCAATCTAGGTAAGCGCCCTAGTACCTCTACCAGACCCATGACGGCCAACTCATCCATATCAAACAAAGTACGACAACCAGCCGCCTGCATTTTAGGACCAGCAATGCCGACAAACTCAGCGTGAGGGTATTTCTCTTTCAACGCTTCGATAAGTCCCGCACCTAAAATGTCACCTGACAATTCACCCGCCACAAGGCCAATAGTTAACTTTTTGTTGTTAGTCATCACATTAATCTATTTATAAATAAAAACGCCATACAAAGCATCGTATGGCGTTTATCAGCATCTTGCTATCACAGGCATTATCTAACGAATAATGCCGCGATCTGAGGTATCTAAAAAGTCTATCATTTGCTGCACCGCAGCAAACTCAGACGCATCTTCACGCATTGCTGCAACTGCGTCTTCCAAATTTAAGCTTTTGCGATACAGTGCTTTGTATGCTCGGCGCACTGCCATAATTTCATCGCTGCTAAAACCACGACGCTTCATACCTTCAGTATTAATCGCCGCAGGTCTGGCTGGTGTACCTGTGGTGGTAACAAACGGAGGAACGTCTTTGCTCACGCCTGAATACATACCAATAAAAGCATGGGCCCCTACTTTGCAAAACTGGTGAACACCGGTATTACCAGCTAGGATTGCCCAATCACCTACATGAACATGCCCTGCAACACTCGCGCCATTTGAAAAAATAACATGGCTGCCAATCACAGCGTCATGTGCGACATGGGTATAAGCCATAAACAGGTTGTTACTACCTATTTTAGTTACACCTTGATCTTGAATAGTACCACGATGGATAGTGGCACACTCACGAATGATATTGTTATCACCCATGATAAGTTGAGTTGGTTCATCCTTGTACTTTTTATCTTGGCAAGCTTCACCCACAGACGCAAACTGGTAAATATGATTACCAGAGCCAATGGTTGAAGGTCCTTTGATTACCACGTGTGACTCGATGATACAGTTGTCACCTATCACTACATCATTCCCGATGTAACTGTAAGGACCCACAGAGACGTTATCGCCCAACTGTGCGCCAGATTCAATAATCGCAGTAGGATGGATCACTATTAAAACTCTCTTCTTGCGCACATTAGGTCAGCACTACACACAACTTTGCCATCGACCTTGGCTTCACCATAAAATTTCCAAATATTACGACGCTCTTTCACAAAATCAATGTGTAAATGCATCGTATCGCCAGGAAGTACCGGCTGCTTAAAACGTGCGTTGTCTATCGCTGCAAATAAGTATAGCTCGTTCTCGCTACGATTCTCGACCGTTTTAAAACCAAGTAGGCCTGTGGCCTGCGCCATTGATTCTAAAATCATTACACCAGGAAAAATCGGTTGTTCAGGAAAGTGCCCTGTAAAAATAGGTTCGTTTATCGTGACGTTTTTTATCGCATGCAGATATTCACCCGCTTTGTAGTCGATCACTTTGTCAACTAGCAGCATTGGATAGCGATGCGGTAGTAACTTTAAGATTTCTTGGATATCAAAACCGTTCAGTTCGTTTGCCAAAATAGCGTCCTTTTATTATTCGTCTATTGTTTTGAGCTGTTCTGTTAAAGATTCTAACGCTTTCAAGCGCTGTTTAAAATCAGTCAGATTGCGTAAATGAGCCATGTTGCGTCGCCACTCTTTATTGGTGCTATGAGGCACGCCAGAGGAATAAACGCCCGCAGAAGTAATTGATTTGGTGATCATTGTCATGCCGGTGATGATGACGCCATCACATATTTCCATATGACCATTGATGCCAACTAGCCCCGCGATTTGACAATGTTTGCCAATTTTGGTGCTACCAGCAATCACCGAAGCGCCTGCAATTGCAGTGCCTTCGCCAATTTCAACATTATGTGCAATTTGGATTAGGTTATCTAAAATCACGTTATTGTGGATAACCGTGTCATCAAGTGCGCCTCTGTCAATCACTGTATTAGCGCCAACTTCAACATTATCACCAATAATAACCCGTCCAACTTGCGGTATTTTAACCCATTTGCCAGATTGATTTGCATAACCAAATCCATCACTGCCGATCACTGCGCCTGACTGAAATAAGCAATTTTTACCAATTTCAACTTCATGGTAAACACTTACATTCGCCCAAAGCTTAGTGTTTTCACCAATTTTTGCGCTGTTACCAACAAAACAGCCTGCGCCAATTTGAACATTGTCATCAAGCACTACATTTGCTTCAATCACCGCATTTGCCGCTATTGCGACATTTTCGCCAAGTTTTGCACTTTGATGAACAACTGCGCTAGGGTGAATGCCTTCGGCAGCCCTTGGAGTTGTATCCATCAATTGTGCTAATTTGGCATAAGCAATATAAGGGTCTTTTACGACCAATTTATTGCCGTCAAAATGTTCAGCGTCAGACTCCGACAAAATAACAGCACCAGCGTTCGTTGTTTCCAACTGAGTGCGGTATTTGCTATTTGCTAAAAAGCTAATATCTTTGTCTGTCGCTTGTGTGAGTGTCGCTATTTTACTAATTTGACACTCACCGTCGCCAACCAGCGTTGCATCAATCGATGCCGCTAGCTGAGCTAAACTATAATGTCTAGTCATTACTTTTTGCTTACCGCTTCAACAACTTTGTCAGAAAGGTCCGCTACTTTATCAGGGTTAAAGTAAATTGTCGTATCTTTTACCTTAACTTCGTCAAACTTACCGCTTTTAGCAACACTTTCGATTGCATCGATAATCAATTTTTGTACTTTCGCTAATTCTTCGTTTTGGCGCTGTTTAATTGCTTGCTCTAAAGGACGACCTTTTTCAGCTAGCTCTTTTTGCATGCCTTGGATTTTAGTACGCAAAATCTCTTTGTCTGCATCGCTCATAGTTGCGCCTTCACGTTGAAACTTCTCAACTTCAAAGCGAATGTCACCTTGTAGTTTTTCAAGTGCTTGACGCGGCTCCGCAAACTCGCTTTGTAGTTGTTGCTCAATTTTAGCCATCTGCGGTAGTTGCTTGTAGATACTCTGCATATCCACAATACCCACTTTATGAGCCAGCGCACTTGCAGAAGTACCCATCATAAGTGCTGCCATTAAACCCATTGCTGTCGTTTTTATAAGTTTGTTCACAATTAACTCCTTAGAATGTATTACTGATATTAAAACTGATCGTCTTCGTTTCGTCATCTTCTTCTTTCTTAAGCGGATAAGCAAAACTGATCAGCATTGGGCCCATCGGTGAGATCCACTGAATAGATAAACCGGTAGAAACCCTAAAACGGGTTGGATCTGAATAATCCGAGAGCTTTTTATATTGGTCTTCATGTAAGTTTGAGTATCTATCTACATCAAACTCGGTATCCCATACGTTTGCAGCATCAACAAATAAACTAGTACGTACCGAGCTGGTGTTTTCTTCATCTAAAAACGGTGTTGGTACAATTAGCTCAGCACCGAGCGTTGCTTTGGCATTACCACCAATACGGCCACCTTCAAACAATTTATCAAACTCGGTGCTACCACCTATATCTGATGTTGTCGTGCCATCTGGCAGCGTTGAACCAGGAATTTCGGTCATGCTACGCTGAATGGCTCTTGGTAATATCGTGTTACGGTCAAAACCGCGCAGTTCATTTTCAGAAATTCTGAAAAACTCTTGGAACGGTAATGTTTGTTCAAAGCCATTGGTTTCGCCGTAGCCATTACCATATGCTAAGCCTGCTCTAGTTGAGAACACCCACTGATGATCATTACTGATTGGCCAGTAATAACGTGAATCGTAATCAACTTTAAAGTAGTTAAGATCTGAGTTTGGTGTGGTTGCCCTAAAGGTCAAACTCTGGCGAGAACCCGCTGTTGGGAACATACCGCGGTTAACAGTGACACGAGACCAACCTGCACTTAGCTCATATTTGGTAAAGTCATAAGCGCCATCTGGATCTTCTGGGTTCAAAAACGCCAAGCGTAAAATGCGTGTCTGCTCATAGTCGGCAATATAATCTAGTTTTTCATCAATCCAACGTGCACCGAAGTTGATACGGTTAATCGCATTGATTGGGAAACCAAAACTCGTACCAATACCATATTGACGAGAATCATAGCCGATCAGACCAACTTTACTACCATCAAAATTACTGTAGAAAATACTACTACCTTGAGATACACCATCAGGCGTGAAATACGGGTCTGTGTACGAGATGCTATAACTATCAGAGCTTCGTGAAGTACTGATATTAAATGCAAGTTGGTTACCAGTCCCTAAGAAGTTTGACTCGCTCACACCAACATTAAACTGCAAACCACCGTATGATCCATATGCAACACCCGCTTGGAAACTACCCGCAGGTTGCTCCTTAACGGTAAAATCTACATCAACGAGGTCGTCAACACCTGCTATCGGCTTAACTTCAAAGTCTACTTTTTCCATGTATGGAAGACGTTGAATTTGTAGCTTAGAGCGCTCAAGGCTTTGGTTTGAAAGCCAAGCACCTTCAAGCTGTGTCATTTCACGACGTACCACCTCATCAGCAGTGATTTGGTTACCATTAACCAAAATACGACGTACATAAACACGCTTGCCTGGGTTGACCGATAAGGTTAACTGCACTTCTTTGGTTTCATCGTCAATTTCAGGAATCGTGCGTACTTCGGCGTTTGCATAGCCAAAGCGCGCAAGGTAGCCTTTGATGAATTCTTCTGATGAGGTAACGATTGAGCCGTTATATAACTCACCCGCTTTCAGTGGAATAATGCTCTTAATAAGCTCTTCACGACCAAGTAAGTCACCAATAAAGTCATACCCTTTAACCGTGTATGTCTCACCCTCGGTGATATTAGCAGTAACATACACTGATTCACGCTCAGGGCTTACTGATACTTGCGTCGAATCAATATTGAAACGCAAGTAACCGCGGTCTAGATAAAAGCTACGAATCTTTTCTAAATCGCCTTCGATAGTTTGCTTTTGGTAGCGGTCGTTTGACATAAACCTCCACCATGGCAAATCTTGTTGCGACTCAACCAGAGCTAATAGCTCTTCGTCCGAAAATAATTCGTTACCTACTAGGTTAATTTGTCTAATTGACGCGGCATCGCCTTCATCAAAGTCTAGCATTAGGCGTACACGGTTACGCGGCAGCTCGACAATACTGACATCGATCTTTGCGTTGTACTTACCAATACTATGAAAGAACTCAATAAGCCCTTTTTCAATGTTGTCGACTACCGTTTTGTCTAAGGGTTCGCCAACACGAATATTTTGCTGCTCTAAGCTTTCATTCAATTGCTCGTCTTTGATGTCTTTGTTGCCATCAAAATCAATACCAGCAATCGTTGGCCTTTCTTGTACCTTGAAGATAATTTGGCCGCCATCTCGATAAGCGACGATATTATTAAAGTGACCTGACTTATACAGCGACTTAATGGTTTGGGAAATAGTGTATGGATCAACTGAGTCGCCTACGTTAATTGGAATGTGCGTCAGTGCCGCTCCCAATGCAACGCGCTGTAACCCTTCTACTTTCATATCTTCAACGATAAAGGAGTTTTGCCCTAAAGCGGCAAAACTAGCGCCAAGTAAACTCGTTACTGCAAGATGTTTTTTTATAGGCATTTTATTATCTTTATCCTTTACAACAGTTCGCGCCTTACGCGCTTTGATGGGCGTCATATTCGCCATTCGAGTTACAACCTCGATACATCGTTAAGTAATGCAAAACAAGTTAAAGCAATAAGTACTATCGCACCTACCTTAAACCCTAACTCTTGTGTCTTTTCAGAGACTGGTTTTTTACGAATTAGTTCAATTATGTAATACATTAAGTGCCCACCATCTAAGACTGGCAGAGGCAATAAATTAAAAACACCAAGGTTGACACTAATTAGCGCTAAAAAGCTCAAAAACGCAACAATACCATAACTAACACTGGTGCCAGCGCCCACAGCGATACCAACAGGCCCACTTAGATTCTTTACCGATACCTGCCCTGTAAGCAAGCTACCAATCATGTCGAAACTTAAACGGACCAGCTCAAAAGTTTTCTCGGCGCCGAGCACCATACTATCCAAAGGGCCATAATGTCTAGTTTCTATGTAACCATCTGGCCACTTTTCAAGCAAAGGAACCACCCCTAAAAAACCCTGCATTGTCCCATCTTGGCCTTGGCGTGCTTGCGGTGTGATTTGAATAATCTGGTTTATACCGTTTCTTTCAATATTTAAAGAGAGGGTTTGGTTAGGCGAAGATTGAATTATCTGGACAAACTGCTGCCAACTTGTAACTGGCTTATTATCCAGTGATTTGATCGTATCGTTAATTTGTAGCCCTGCAAGCTCTGCAGCAGACTCTTTTGCTATATGCCCAAGCGTTAAAGTCAGTGCCGGTCTAAAAGGCATTATACCTATGGCTGTCAGTGGCGCTTCATCTTGTTTATCAAGTTTCCAACCATCGACGTTGATTTTTCTAATCGCGATTTGTTGCTGCGCATCTTTCACTTTTACTTCAATAACGTCTTCACCTAGATGACTCATCAAGCTAAACGTTACATCTTGCCAAGTATTAACCTCTTTGCCCGACATGCTAAGAATATGATCGCCACTTTGGATGTTCGCCTGCACTGCCCGAGAATTTACCTGCACATTACCCACGATAGGCTTAGCACTTTGCACACCTATCATATACATCGCAGCAAGGACTATAATTGCAAACAAAAAATTGGCGATAGGCCCTGCAGCCACTACCGCAATACGTGACATTACAGGTTTGTTGTTAAAGGCGAGGTGTTGTTTGTCGCTAGGCACATCATCAACACGGCCATCAAGCATCTTAACGTAGCCCCCAAGTGGGATCATCGCTATCACATATTCAGTACCATGTTTGTCATACCAACGATAAAGCGGTTTGCCAAAGCCGATAGAAAACCTAAGGACCTCCACACCAGCTCTGCGAGCGACCCAAAAGTGACCATATTCATGGACTGTAACGAGAATACCTAGTGCAAAAATAAATGAGCCGAGATTCCAAAAAAAATCAAACATATATTACCTTATGCGGTTCACAACATCGTGGGCAAGCATTCTGGTTTGAGTATCCAGTGCCATAATTTCGTGTACCGAGTTTAAAGAATGTAACGTTGATTTATCAAGTACCTGAGCATTCACCCGATAAATATCGCAAAAGCCAATTTGGTTATTTAAAAATGCTGCCACTGCAATTTCATTTGCCGCATTAACAACCGTTGTCGCCGCTTGCCCTGACTGACAGGCATCAATTGCCAACGCCAAATTTGGATAACGCGCAAAGTCTGGCTTAGTAAAAGTAAACGCTGTTAACGAAGAAAAATCGAGTGGCTGTACCCCTGCGTCAATACGCTCAGGGTAAGCTAGACCATATGCAATTGGTGTACGCATATCTGGTTGACCCATCTGCGCGACAATAGAGCCATCCGTGTATTGCACCATAGAGTGGATCATACTCTGAGGATGAATGACGACTTCAATATCTTGGGCCTGACAGGCAAACAGCCATTTCGCCTCAATAAATTCCAGCCCTTTATTCATCATGGTTGCTGAATCAACGGAGATTTTCTGACCCATAGCCCAATTTGGATGCGCTACAGCTTCTGCCACGGTGACATCTTTAAGGGTGTTTATATCACGATTCAAAAATGGCCCACCGGAGCCAGTTAATAGTATTTTGCTGACTCCGAACTGACTTAGCCCTTGCTTTGTGTCTTGTTGTAAAGCACTAGGTAAGCATTGATAAATAGCGTTATGTTCACTGTCGATAGGAAGCAAAGTAGCACCATGACGGGCCACTTTATCCATAAATATTTGGCCAGACATGACCAAAGACTCTTTATTGGCCAGAAGTACTTTTTTACCCGCTTCAACCGCTGCTAAAGTAGGAATGAGACCTGCCGCACCAACAATTGCTGACATCACGATGTCAACCTCGCAGTGTGCGGCCATCTGTGCCATATAGTCTGTGCCGCTAAGCACTTCTGTATTGCTACCTGTAAGACGCTCTCTGAGGCTTTTTGCAGCGTCCTCACAGTGCATGATCGCATATTGAGGGCGATGCACTAAGCATTGCTCAGTCATCTTATCTACGTTACGACCTGCGGCCAGAGCAAATACCTGATATCGTTCACTGTTGCGAGCGATCACATCTAGGGTCGACAAACCGATAGAGCCGGTTGCGCCAAGAATAACGACTTGCTCTTTTTGACTCATAAAGTAACCGTCCACGCGTAACATAAAGCGAAAATTGGTGCCGCTGCTGTTAAGCTGTCTATTCTATCTAAAATGCCGCCATGTCCAGGTAAACAAGCCCCTGAATCTTTTAGCCCAACTTCACGCTTAAACATACTTTCGAGTAAGTCTCCAATTGCCGAGAATAACGCGATAAATACCGTCATAACTGCGTAAATTATTTGTAGTTTTTGCTCGACCTGAGCAAAGTGGCAAAATACAAGCACAAAAATCACCGCGGTGATCACGCCGCCAACTAACCCTTCAATGGTCTTGTTAGGGCTCACGTTGGGCATTAACTTATGTTTACCGAAGTTTTTACCCGCAAAGTATGCACCGATATCTGCGCTCCAAACGATGCCCAGTACAACCATGATCAACGTCGAGCCATATTGATGAGCTTGCTGATATTCAGCGCTGCGTAATACGTTTAGAGCCAGCCAAAGAGGCACTAAGGTAAGCACTCCTGCGACTGCTCGCATCACAATCCCTTCATTCCACGCTCTCGCCTTGGATGGGTATTTAAAAACTAAAAACGTCGCGACCAACCACCAAGCAAAAGCCAGTGTGAACACATAATTTGCATCAGCCTGCAACTGCCCGCCTTGCCAAAGAGAAGTAATGGGCCAATGCCAATGTAGCAGAAGCAAAATAGCGCCCATAACAGCGACAAAGCCGCCTCGTTTCTTGGCACAAGATAAGCCCATAAATGCGGACCATTCCCAAGCGCCCAGTAATACAATCGCAGCTGCGATAAAACTAAATAGTGCCAAAGGCGTATAAAACACCAATAGCATCGCCAATGGTGCAAGCACCACCGAGGTTAAAATACGTTGTTTTAGCAAACTAATTTACCTTTAACTTGTTGTTTTGGACGCAGCGAGTAGTTGTTTTATTTGATCGCCGGTGCAGCCAAAGCGTCTTTCTCTTGATACATAACATGCGATAGCCTCTGAAAAAACTTCCTCATTAAAGTCGGGCCATAAAGTATCTGTAAAATAAAGCTCAGCATAAGCTGCCTGCCAAAGCAAAAAGTTACTTATTCGATAATCACCACCGGTGCGTATAAGTAAATCAAGTTCGCTTTGGTTTGCCATAGTAAGATGTTTTGATATTTCCTCTTCCGTGATCTGTTCGGGCGCTAATGTTCCTTCAGCTACTTGTAATGCTAACTTTTGCGCAGCTTGAGTTATATCCCAGCGGCCACCATAATTAGCAGCAACATTAAGTTGTAGTCCAGTATTTTCACTCGTCAACTGATGTGCAGCATTAACTCGCTCTTGCAAAGATGCGGGAAAGCGGCTTAAGTCACCTATCACAGTTAACTTTACATTATTTTTGTGGAGTTTCTTCACCTCTTTTGTCAGGACCAATAAAAACAGTTCCATCAAAGTGCTCACTTCGTCTTCAGGACGACGCCAATTTTCGCTACTAAAAGCAAACAGCGTTAAGGACTCAATCCCAAGATTTGAGCAGAACTGAACCGCATTACGAACTGAGTCAACACCCTTCTTATGTCCGTAAGTTCTAGGTCTATTGCGCGACTGTGCCCAACGGCCATTTCCATCCATAATGATGGCAACGTGTTTTGGCAAAGATTGCTGTGAAATCGTTTCAGCGTTTAAAACCATAATCCCGATTTAGATAAAAAAAAACGCCGCCTAGTATACCCTAGACGGCGTTGCAAAACTAATAGTTTTGACCTGCTTAGATTTCCATCAACTCAGCTTCTTTCGCGCTCAATTGCGTATCCATTTCTTTAACAAACTTATCAGTTAGCTTTTGAATTTCATCTTCAGCTTGGCGAGCTTCGTCTTCAGAAATGTCTTTGTCTTTCAACAATGCTTTGATATCACCGTTTGCATCACGACGAATGTTACGTATAGCCACACGACCGTTTTCAACTTCACCACGTACAATCTTAATAAGATCCTTACGACGCTCTTCAGTTAACGGAGGAAGCGGCACACGAATGATAGTGCCAGCTGACATTGGGTTTAGCCCTAAGTCTGAAGACATAATCGCTTTTTCAACTGCTTGTGCTAAAGATTTGTCAAACACACTGATGGTCAAGGTGCGCGAATCTTCAGTTGATACGTTAGCTACTTGGTTAAGTGGTGTATCAGCACCGTAATAAGACACAGTAATGCCATCTAGCAATGCTGGGTGTGCACGGCCCGTACGGATTTTTGATAATTGGCTAGCAAGTGCTGCTACGCTTTTTTTCATGCGCTCCTGCGCATCTTTTTTAATATCGTTAATCACAATTCAATCCTAGTCTTAACTGATTATTCCGAAGCGGCAGAAGAGATCAATGTGCCCTCTTCTTCGCCCATGATAACGCGCTTCAACGCGCCTGGTTTGTTCATGTTAAATACGCTCAATGGCATATTATGGTCACGGGCCAGCGTAAATGCCGCTAAGTCCATCACCTTTAATTCTTGATCAATGATTTCATTATACGTCAAATGACGGTAAAGAGTGGCATCAGGGTTCTTAACAGGGTCATCACTGAACACACCGTCAACCTTTGTCGCTTTGATCACGGTATCGGCTTCAATCTCAATACCACGTAAACACGCCGCTGAGTCTGTTGTGAAAAATGGGTTACCGGTACCCGCTGAGAAAATCACCACGCGGCCTGATTTCAATAGGCTAATTGCTTCCGCCCAGTTGTATGCATCACACACTCCGTTTAGAGGAATTGCAGACATTAAACGCGCATTAACAAACGCACGGTGCAGTGCATCGCGCATTGCTAGGCCGTTCATAACCGTTGCCAGCATTCCCATATGGTCACCAACAACGCGGTTCATACCCGCTTCTGCAAGCGAACCACCGCGTAAAAAGTTACCACCACCGATAACTAAACCCACTTCTACGTCGAGTTCTACAAGTTCTTTGATTTCTTGCGCCATGCGATCCAACACTTTTGGATCGATACCAAAGCCTTCATCTCCCATTAAAGCTTCACCGCTTAATTTAAGAAGAACGCGTCTAAAAACAGGTTTTCGATTGATAGTCATATTTTCCGGGCCATTTGTGAAAGTGAGATAAAAAATAACCGCGCTTATGATATTCATAAATGCGCGGCTATTTTAAAGAATTTTCAGCATCGAAGCAAAAGCAAATCAACAATTACCCTTGGGATAACTCCTAAGATAAATCTTCGGTGTTTACTTTTGCTACTGAACAAACTTATTCGCCTTTTGCAGCAGCGATTTGTGCAGCAACTTCAGCAGCGAAGTCTTCTTCTTTCTTCTCGATACCTTCACCAACTTCTAAACGTACGAAGTTAGATACTGTAGCGCCTTTTTCTTTAAGGATTTCGCCAACAGTTTTCTTAGGTTCCATGATGAAAGCTTGACCAGTAAGAGAAACCTCACCAGTGAACTTCTTCATACGGCCAACAACCATTTTCTCAGCGATTTCAGCAGGCTTACCTTCGTTCATCGCGATTTCGATTTGTACCGCTTTTTCTTTTTCAACTACGTCTGCAGGAACGTCTTCTGGGTTTACGTACTCTGGCTTAGAAGCAGCTACGTGCATTGCAACGTGCTTTAATGTTTCTTCATCAGCTTCACCAGCTACAACAACACCGATACGCTCACCGTGACGGTAAGAAGAAAGGTTAGCACCGTCGATGTACTCAACGCGACGAACGTTGATGTTTTCACCGATTTTAGCAACTAGTGCAACACGAGCTTCTTCGAATTGTGCTTGTAGGTCTGCAATCGTTGTTTTAGATGCAGCAGCAACTTCTAGTACAGAGTTAGCGAATGCAAGGAAGTTTTCGTCTTTAGCAACGAAGTCTGTTTGACAGTTAACTTCTAGTAGTGCAGCGAAACCTTCGCCTTCTTTGATAAGGATTGTACCTTCTGCAGCGATGTTACCCGCTTTTTTAGCAGCCTTTGCAGCACCGCTCTTACGCATATTTTCAATCGCTAACTCGATGTCACCGTTGGTTTCAGTTAGCGCTTTTTTACAATCCATCATGCCAGCGCCAGTACGCTCGCGTAATTCTTTTACTAGGGCAGCAGTTACAGCCATTAGAATATCCTCAAATATGAATTCTGTTTTAGGGAAGCGGAATAACCGCTCTTCAAGAATATCAAGTCTTCATCTCAGTAAGATGAAGACTTGATGACAGCTAATTACTCAGCTTCTACGAAATCGTCGTTTTCAGCTTGAGCAACGATGTTGCTTTCACGACCTTCAGTGATAGCAGTAGCTACAGCGCTAGTGTATAGCTGGATTGCGCGGATAGCGTCGTCGTTACCAGGGACGATGTAATCAACACCATCTGGGTTCGAGTTAGTATCAACTACTGATACTACTGGAATACCTAGGTTGTTAGCTTCGCGGATTGCGATGTGCTCGTGGTCAGCGTCGATAACGAAGATAGCGTCAGGAAGACCGCCCATATCTTTGATACCACCAAGGCTCTTTTCAAGCTTTTCCATTTCACGAGTTAGCATTAACGCTTCTTTTTTAGTCAGCTTCTCGAAAGTACCGTCTTGGCTTTGAGTCTCAAGGTCTTTAAGACGCTTGATTGATTGACGAACTGTTTTCCAGTTAGTCAACATACCACCTAACCAACGGTGATTTACGAAGTACTGATCACTTTGAAGAGCTGCTTCTTTAACTGCTTCGCTTGCAGCGCGCTTAGTACCTACGAAAAGAATTTTACCTTTGTTAGATGCTGTGTTCTGTAAGAAACGAAGTGCATCGTTGAACATAGGCACTGTTTTTTCTAGGTTGATGATATGTACACGGTTACGAGCGCCGAAGATGAAAGGCTTCATCTTAGGGTTCCAGTAACGAGCTTGGTGACCGAAGTGAACACCAGCTTGAAGCATATCGCGCATTGAAACGTTTGCCATTTTAAATTTCCTCTAATAGTTTAGGGTTAAGCCTCCACATATCCCATAGCACCAACATGCTTAGCATTTTACCAAGACATGCACCCAAGTGTATGTGTCGATATGTGTGTGTGTTAATATGAATGTGTATCTTAACTACAAACAACCTCGTAAGATTTATTTGTAAAAAGACGGCGCGCTTTATACCATATAAAAGAGCGTAACTCAACAATAAGTACAAAATTTGTGCGTTGTTGCTAACTAAAAAATATCGACTTGGAGTCTCAATGAGTGCAGTGATTAAAACCCCTGAAGAAATCGAAAAAATGCGTGTTGCCGGGCGTTTAGCCGCAGAAGTATTAGAAATGATTGGGCCTTATGTAAAGCCTGGGGTCACTACAGATGAGCTAAATACTATTTGTCACGATTATATTGTGAATGAACAAAATGCGATACCCGCACCACTTAACTACCATGGCTTTCCAAAGTCAATTTGTACCTCTGTAAATCATGTGATCTGTCACGGTATCCCAAATGACAAACCGCTAAAAGAAGGTGACATTATCAATATCGATGTCACGGTGATTAAAGATGGCTATCACGGCGATACGTCGAAAATGTTTTATGTTGGCACGCCAACAATTCAAGGTAAGCGCTTAAGTGAGATCACTCAAGAAAGCCTGTATCTAGGAATTAAGATGGTAAAACCCGGAGCACGCTTAGGTGATATTGGCGCGGCCATTCAAAAATTTGCCGAAGGCTTTAACTACTCTATCGTACGTGAATATTGTGGTCATGGTATTGGTAAAGAATTCCACGAAGAACCTCAGGTTATGCATTATGGCAAACCGGGAACTGGTGAAGTGTTAAAAGCAGGTATGTGCTTGACGATTGAGCCAATGGTCAATGCAGGCAAGCGCCACTGTAAGTTACTAAAAGACGACTGGACTGTTGTCACCAAAGACCGTAGTCTATCAGCCCAATGGGAGCATACATTACTGGTCACTGACAACGGCGTTGAGATTTTAACTTTACGTAGCGATGAAACCATTGACCGAGTGATAGAACACTAGGAGCCTTGGGTGGCACTGCCTAACAGAGTAAAAAAGCTGCTCGATGATGCCGAGCAGCTCAATGATTATAAAGATTGTTCTGCTTATTTTTATAAATGGCTACACAACGAATTTTCAAAGCAACCTGTACGTAACCTGATCAACGCACGCGCGGAATTTATCGACCGTCTGTTGATTAAGTTATTCCATGACACAGGTCTTGCCCAATATCCCGAAATCGCTTTAATCGCCATCGGGGGCTATGGTAGAGGTGAACTCCATCCCTACTCTGATATCGACTTTTTGCTATTAGTACAATCACCACCAGATGAACAGCTCAAAAGTAATTTAGAGAATTTTGTGACGCTACTGTGGGATTTAAATTTAGAAATAGGCCATAGCGTACAAACGCACGAGCAAGTGCTGGAACAAAAAAAGCAAGACGTTCACTTTACCACTAGCCTATTGGAAAGCCGTTTGATCTGTGGCAACCACATCGAATTTGAGCGCTTAAAAAGCCATATCGTAGAAACACCGATATGGCGCTCTGATGAGTTTTTTATCGCCAAAGTCGATGAACAAAAAGTTCGTCACAGAAAGTGTCACGGCACCGCCTATAATCTTGAACCCAATATCAAAGAAAATCCCGGTGGATTGCGAGATTTACAAACTATTTTTTGGGTCGCAAAAAAACACTTTCACGCTGAAACCCTCGAAGAGTTAATTAGTCATGGCTACCTGACCCATGAAGAGTATCAAGAGCTTTTAGAGTGTATCGAAAACTTATGGAATATACGTTTTGCGCTGCATTTAGCCGCCGGCCGAAACGAAAACCGCCTGCTGTTTGATCACCAGCCAAACGCCGCTGAGTTACTTGGTTTTGGTGCTGAAGGTAAAGCATCTGTAGAGCGCATGATGAAACGCCTGTTCAGGATCATGAGTCGGGTACGCGAAATGAACCAAATGCTATTGTCTTATTTTGAGCAAAGCATTTTACCCGATCAAGGCGAGCAGGCTGTGATACCCCTTGATAGAAACTTTGAACGTGTGGGCAATAAAATCCGCGTTAAAAACCCTTCTGTGTTTTTCAGACGAGAACAACTCTTTGTGCTTTTTGAGCATATTGCCGACAACCCAGAAATCACCAGCATTGACCCAAATACGATTAGAACAATGCGTCAAGTGCGCCGCAGGTTGCTTGGCGACCTACAAGATTATGCGGGTTGTCGAGATGCATTTTTGCGTCTATTAAAGCACCCCAACGGCATGGGTCGTGCTTTTACGCTGATGCATAAGCATGGTTTAATCGCCGCCTATTTGCCGCAGTGGCGAAATATTTTTGGACAAATGCAGTTTGATTTATTTCATGCCTACACCGTGGATGAGCACACCCATAAACTGGTTAATAACATTTATCATTACTTTGATAAAACCCAGCCGAGTGACTTCCCAATCTGTAGCGAAATTGTTACGCGTATGGACAAACCTGAGCTACTTTATCTTGCCGCAATATTTCACGATATCGCCAAAGGGCGAGGTGGCGACCACTCAGAGTTAGGGGCTGTAGATGCATTAGCATTTTGTAAAATGCACGGGTTTACCACCTCTGATTCGCGCCTTGTCGCTTGGTTAGTGAAAAGTCACCTGCTTATGTCTGTGACAGCTCAACGCAAAGACATCAATGACCCTGAAGTAATCAATGAATTCGCTTCCCAAGTTAAAAACGAGCGTCAGTTAGATTATTTATACTGTCTGACCGTTGCTGATATTCGAGCAACCAACGACAACTTGTGGAATGATTGGAAAAACACCCTGTTACGTGAGCTTTATTTGCACGCGCAACGCGCATTGCGTCTTGGTCTTGAAAACCCCATGGATATGCGTGATCAGATCCGTGATAAAAAACGCCAAGCTAAACAGCGACTGATCAATAAAGGCTTTGAAGAAGAGTTTATTGACCTAAGTTGGTCGCGTTTTAAAGCAAATTACTTTACCGCCTTTAGTGAGCAGCAAATTTCTTGGCAAAGCGAACACTTACTTAAGTCAAAAGACTTAAGTCAAGCCAGTGTCATAGTCAGCGAAAAGCCACTTCATGGCGGAACACAAGTATTTGTATACAGCCCTTATGAAGCCACATTGTTTGCCAAACTAGTTAGCGTCATCGGTTCCAAAAAAGCACAAATACAACACGCGCAAGTGATGACGACCAAAGATGGTTACGTGGTTTTTAGCTTTGTGATTTTAGAGGTAAACGGTAACCCAGTTGCCAGCACTCGAGCCAATTCAATTCGCAAAGGCATTGAGGCGGTTTTAGAAGATCCGAAGAAAAAAATTCGCTTGAAAAAGAACCGCTCGCAGCGCTTTAAAGACTTCAATATCAAACCTAAAATTATTGTTCGTCCACATGCCCGTAACGACAGAAACTTAATTGAAATTCAAGCCATCGATATTCCGGGCTTACTGACAAAGATTGCCGAAGTATTTCAAGCAAATTCACTGCATATTCATGCGGCAAGAATTACAACCGTGGGCGAGCGCGCAGAAGATTTCTTTGTGGTGTCAGATGACAATTATCAAGCTTTAAGCGAAGAGCACAAAGCAGAATTACACCGTGATTTAATGAAAAAATTAAACGCTGAATCAGAATAAAAGAGGACGTTATGTCAGATCTAAAACTCATCATTGAACAAGCGTGGGAAGAGCGCGATAGCATCACCCCAACACAGGTTTCTGAACCTGTAAAAAGTGCCATCATCCAAGTATTAGACTTACTTGATTCTGGTGCTGCTCGCGTTGCGGAAAAAATCAGTGGCGAATGGGTGGTACACCAATGGTTAAAAAAGGCAGTATTACTGTCGTTTCGTATTCGTGATAATCAACCGATGCACGATGGTGTTAGCCAATACTTCGATAAAGTACCACTAAAGTTTAGTGATTATACGCCTGAGCAATTTCAACAAGGCGGCATGCGTGTTGTGCCAAATGCCGTTGCTCGTCAAGGCAGCTTCGTAGGCAAAAACGTGGTATTGATGCCTTCTTACGTTAACATTGGCGCTTACGTAGACGAAGGCACCATGGTCGATACATGGGCCACTGTTGGCTCGTGTGCGCAAATTGGTAAAAACGTACACCTGTCGGGCGGTGTTGGCATAGGCGGCGTTTTAGAGCCTCTACAAGCGAATCCGACCATCATTGAAGACAATTGTTTTATTGGTGCACGCTCCGAGATTGTAGAGGGTGTGATTGTGGAAGAAGGTGCGGTTATCTCTATGGGCGTATATATTTCACAAAGCACGCGTATCTATGACCGGGAAACCGGTGAAACTCATTACGGACGCGTACCGGCGGGTGCCGTTGTTGTGCCAGGTTCGTTACCAAGTAAAGACGGTTCACACAGCTTATATGCCGCTATCATTGTGAAAAAAGTAGACCAACAAACCCGCGAAAAGGTGGGTATTAATGCTCTGCTGCGTTCAATAGACGACTAATTACCTACCAAAGGAGAGTTTTATGCTCTCCTTTAACTTAATCCCAGATTTACTCCATCGCTTTTTCCACCACATGTATCATGTGAAATTTCACCCACACCAATTGCATACAATATACAAAGTGTTATAGTCATGAAATCAGTCGCCACAATTTGGACATTGGAGATATCAAAAAATGACAATAACACCTCCACCGCACCTTGTTTTACTCAGCGTGTTTTTTCTACTTACTGCGTGCCAAAGCATACCCCCTTCAAAGCCATCATCACCACATGTCGATAAGTATGTAACGCAAAGTGACTATCGCCGTGCAGAACAATTCTTACCTCATAACTTAAAGACGTTAGTAAAAAATGCCTGGCTAGAGGCACATTGGCTAGATGGCAAAAATATGTTCTGGTTTCGACAGCAAGTAGGTGAAGATGGCCAACAATTTATACTAGTAGATGCACAAAACAACACCCAAAAGTATGCTTTTGATCATGCTAAATTGATGATGGCGCTTGAAAAAGTAGGCCTAAAGTCTAGCAGTCCATTTCACTTGCCACTAAACAACCCCAACATTACAAGCAACGACATCCGTTTCCAAAGCGATGAAAAAGCATGGCGATGTGACTTGGTTAACTACCGGTGTCATAACGAACCTAGCAAACCTGATAAAACTACCGGAGCAGGGACATCGCCCAATGGTCAATGGCAGCTCTTGGTAAAAGACTACAACTTAGTACTTCGTTCAACTGCAAGTGGCATTGAAAAGCAGCTAACTAATGATGGCTCTGAGAAGCGCCCTTATGCGCTTACACACAGTAATCCAAGCGCTAGCTTTTATGACCACTCCCCCTACCCTGATAACGGCACTGATATTATGTGGTCGGCTAATAGCCGTTTCGCTATCACCCACAAGCTAGATAGAAGTAACACAGGTAAGCTCACCTTAGTACAGGCAGACACAGGAAATGGCTTAAGGCCACGAGCGATAAGCTATTACTACCCAATGGCTGGAGACAAGCAGCTCCCTATGGCTGACATTATTCTGATTGATACTCAAACGAGCCAAGCAACTAAACTGGATACGCCTGCTGTGATGCAAACATACTATGGCGGACCGATTTGGGGATGGTGGCAAGATAATGACCGGTTTGTATACCATGACCGAAAAAGGGGTAATCAACACTATGCAATGCGTGAAATTAACCCTGAGACTAAAACCGTTCGAACGCTCGTGAATGAGCAGGATGACAAGTTTATTGACCCCTGGACACAAATTTACTGGCATCTACCAAAGCGTAACGAGTTTGTGTGGAGTTCCCAGCGCTCGGGCTATCAACACCTATATTTATATGATGGCAAAACGGGCGAATTAAAAAATGCCATTACTCAGGGCGAAATGACGGTACGCGTGATTAGGGGAATTGATGAAAAAAAAGGGTATGTGTACTTTGAAGCATCGGGCCGTGAACCGAATAGAGATCCCTACTATCGTCATCTTTACAGAGTCAATTTAGATGGTACAGGCCTTAAGCTGTTAACACCCGAGCCTGCTGAACATAGCACCCAATTATCTGAGGATTTCCAATATGTCATCGACACATATTCAACAACAACCTCGGCGCCCATAACGGTATTACGCCATACGCAAACGGGTAAGGTGATCAAGTTACTTCAACGCGCTGATATAACCGGGCTCCTTGCTACGGGGTGGCAACCACCCAAGCCTTTTCGCGTCTTGGCTGGTGATAACAAAACCCCCCTTTATGGACTTATGTACCTGCCATCAAATTTTGATCCAAATAAAAAGTATCCAATCATTGATGATATCTATACGGGTCCACATAATTTCTTTACTCCAAAGTCGTTTAACACTTATGGTTCACAGGCAAATGCTTTGGCCGAACTGGGGTTTATTGTCATAAAAATGGACGGCCGAGGTACAAGTAAGCGTGGCCGCGCGTTTCACGAGTATTCATTTAAAAACCTAGGTGGTGGAGTTGATGACCACGTTGTCGCTATCAAGCGCCTTGCTCAGCAATTTGCTTTTATTGATCTTGATAAAGTTGGCATTTATGGCTTTAGTGCCGGTGGTTATGATACAGCCCACGCGATGTTTAAATATCCTGAATTTTTCAAAGTGGGGGTAGCAGCCTCGGGGAATCATGACTTTAGAGCTGACAAAGCTGGCTGGAATGAAATGTGGATGGGCTACCCGGTTACGAAGCATTGGGATGAGCAATCAAACCTCACCATCGCCAAGCAGCTAAGAGGTAAACTTCTGCTTGCTCACGGCGAACTTGATCCTAATGTGCACCCGGCCGCAACGTTACAGCTTGTTGCTAAGCTAATGCAAGCGAACAAGGACTTTGATTTGATGATTTACCCGAACATGGGTCATGTATTAGATAAAAATCCCTATTTTGTTCGTAAGCGCTGGGATTATTTTGTAGAGCACTTGCTTGATGCTCAGCCTCCGAAAGACTATCACCTTAACTGGTAATGCAACGTATTAACAAATCAACAAAAAGGGCCTCAATTGAGGCCCTTTTCAGTATTCAAAATGTTTTACTTACAGTGCAGCAAATACATCATCGGTTTTAGCTGCGCAAACAAAATCATTTTTGTGCAAACCCTTGATTGAATGGCTCCACCAAGTCACGGTTACTTTACCCCACTCGGTCAGTAAACCAGGGTGATGACCTTCGTCTTCAGCCATCGCACCCACTTTGTTTGTAAACTCAAGTGCCTGTTTAAAGTTTTTGAACTTAAATACGCGCTCAAGCTGCATAATACCGTCACGTACCTCAGGCACCCAATCTGGAATTTGCTTGATAAGTACCGCTAACTCTTCATCTGACACTTTAGGCGCATCAGCACGACACGCTTCACATTTTTGTGCACTTAAATCAGACATTCAATAAATCCTTAACTTGCTAATTTTTCTTTAGGGGGAAATTTTGGCTCAAATAAGCCTAACTCTTTTGCTTTTTCAACCAACGACATGATATCCATTTGTGAAATATCAAACAAATCATGGATTGAGTTAATGGTGTAGTACACTGGCTGCATAATATCAATGCGATAAGGTGTACGAAGCACATCTAATACTTTCAATGGTGAAATTTCAGGTTTGTCACTGTAAACATACTGCGTCTCGCCTGGGCTTGATAAAATACCGCCACCATAAATGCGTAAACCGTCTTTGGTTTGCATTAGGCCAAACTCAACTGTAAACCAGTACAAGCGAGCAAGGTACACACGGTCTTTTTTAGCTGCTGCTAAACCTAGCTGACCGTATTTGTGAGTAAACTCTGCAAAGTCTGGGTTAGTTAGCATTGCACAGTGGCCAAAGATTTCATGAAAAATATCTGGCTCTTGCAAATAATCAAATTCTTCACGTGAGCGAATAAAAGTCGCAACCGGAAATTGCTTGTTCGCTAACAAACGGAAAAACTCATCAAAATCGATAAGTGCCGGTACAGGCGCTACCTGCCATCCTGTTTCTTTACCTAATACGTCATTGAGCTCGTGAAGCTGTGGAATTCTGTCTTGAGGTAGGTTAATTTTTTGCAGACCTTCCATGTATTCATCGCATGCTTTGCCCTCAATACATTTCAGCTGACGAGCTACTAGCTCTGACCAAATTTTATTCTCTTCGTCACTCCACGCAATGATGCCATTTGCATCAGGTTGCTTAGAAGTATATTTACTTGATTTAGCCATTTTAACCTTCTTATTACATCGTCGACCTAGACAGATCGCACTTCAACTTGTGATCTAGATACTAAGTAAAAGTTAGGGAAAGTTTAATAGGCAGTCCAAACAACGCCTCCTGAGTAAAGGGTAAAATCGTACACTTTTAATTACAAATTTGTATTGAAAAATAAACACCCGCCAAATAGGCGGGCTACAACAACAAGTGGTGTAAATAAAAAATTACACTAGAACACCTTAAATGCGTTATCTAGGTCATCGATAATGTCTTGCACATCCTCTAATCCGATTGAAATACGGATCAAGCCATCTGAGATCCCAGCCGCTTGACGCTCTTCAGGTGTGTACGGTGAGTGTGTCATGGATGCAGGGTGTTGAATAAGGGTTTCTGGGTCACCTAGGCTCACAGCCAAGGTACAAAGCTCTGTTGCGTTAATGAATGCTTCGCCATCTTTTAGGCTGCCGTTAATCTCAAATGCAATAACACCACCAGCTCCTTTCATTTGCTCACCTAAGAATTTATAACCTGGGTGAGATTCAAGTCCGGGATAAAATACTTTGCTTACTTTTGGATGCACTTCCAAATATTCAGCAACTTTTTGCGCGCTTTCACAGTGTCGAGCCATACGCACAGCCAAGGTTTTTAATCCACGGTTTATTAGCCAAGCGTCATGTGGACTGATAGTGGCACCGATGTCTTTCAACACAGTTAATTTGATCAACTCAATGTGCTCTTGCGAACCGCATACGATGCCCGCAACCACATCTCCGTGGCCATTTAAGTATTTGGTTGCACTGTGGATAACGATATCAATGCCAAAGTGTTTAGGCTTTTGCAAAAGCGGCGTCATAAAAGTGTTATCTATCACACTAATTAATTTATGCTGCTTAGCAAACTTACCTAACATGGTGAGATCAAGCACCGTCATATTCGGGTTGATTGGCGTTTCTGCAAAGAGCATTTTGCTATTCGGTTTTAGCGCTGCTTGTAACTCAGCTTCGTTTGTCATATCTACAAACGTTACTTCAATACCAAACTTAGGTAGCATATGCGCAAACAAAGCAAAGCTGCAACCATACAAAGCACTAGATGCAATAAGATGATCACCTTGCTGTAAAAAACTCAACACAGATGCAGATACCGCCCCCATTCCCGTTGCGGTTGCCGCTGCATCTTCCATTTCTTCTAATTGCGCAAGCTTTTGCTCAAGCTCTCGTGTTGTTGGGTTCCCCAAACGCGTATAAATATATCCAGCTTCTTCACCCGCAAAACGCGCTGCACCTTGCGCTGCATCTTTAAAAGCAAAAGTGGAAGTTTGATATAAAGGGGCTGTCAATGCACCGTGCGGGTCGTTAAAGTGCTCTGGGCCATGAATGCATTGCGTGTTGTCATGATACTTCTTCATAAATTAACCTGTTAACTTATTATTCTTTAATTGATTTATCTAATAAATAAGTCAGTAGGCTTAAATGCACAAGCAAGCCAGACGCTAAGACGGCTAGTTTATACCATTCACATATAGCAAGGTGTACAAAATTGTTGTCACCTCACTTTGTGTTATTTCACTTTATCTGGTTGATCTGCTCGCTTAAGTAGCGTGTTGACCAACTGATTAACAGTAGACTTAAGTAAACTCGGTTTATGCTCTAAGCGCGGAAGTGGTCTGCATAATTCCATGGCCTTGTAACCTAAGCGAGCAGTAAAAACTCCTGCGCTTAAACCTTGCCCTGCGCGAGCTGATAGCCGACCCAACAACTCAGCCCCCAAACTTGTTGCTGCCAAGTCTGATACCAGCTCTGTTGCGCCAACAAATACCATTTGCTTAACGAGTAACTTGTACAGGGTAATACGACTTCGATAGCCAAGCTTAATCCCATAATGCTTGGTAATTGCCTCAATTAAATGCACGCCACGCCAAAGCACTGCGAGCATATCCACAAGTGCCAAAGGGCTCATTGCCACCAGCATCGCACTGGTTGTCGCGTGTTGATTTATAATTTGCTTCGCTTTTTGATCGTGTGATTGCAGTAAACTCGACTCATACAACTGCAACACTTCTTTATCAGTGTGATGCGCCTGAATAGACGCTTTAAACTCAACTACTTGCTGCTTAGGGTGATGCTTTAGCACGCTCTCGAGCCAATTTTGCGCCTCACCTATTTGTGTACTATTGAGTAAACGTAGTCCATCTTGTTGGTGATGCTGGTGATGCTTCAAACGCTTCAACGCAACGGCTTCTTTCACTATAAATACCGTGGTACTGGTTATCGCCAAAGCTAGCACACTGATGTATAGCAAAGCGAGTAACCAAGACTCGTTCATAGCCTCAATAACGCTATAAATACTCTCAACGACGACCAGCACTAATAAGCTTATAAGAAACAATTTGCCAAAGCTGAAACGTTTCGATGTGCGTGAAAACACTTGCTCCAACTCAATGTCATTGTTCTGGGACAAGTCCATATCCATGCTCTGTGGTGAGCTTTCAACATGATGTTGCTCCTCTTCGAAGCGTTTTCCATTCGTCCGATTTACGCTGTCATTAACGCGCTCATCTTCAGGTTTTGGTTGTGTTTCAATACGCCTTCCTGCCCGCAGTTTATTACTTTGATTCATGTTAGCTTGTCTCCAATTAAAAACTGTAATGCGTGGTCAAGACGAACATGATGCAAATTACCTTGCTGCGCTTTTTGTGGATAAAATGACAAAAATTCGAAACCGTGTTCAGGCCATTGTTGGGGTGATAAACAGTGATTTGGAGGTTGCGGAGGTAAATAGGTTGTCCACTGCTGCTCACCAAGTACTTTACCGTAGACACACTCTAGGTGCTGACCATTATCTTTGACCACCTTAGTTTGTGTGCTTTGTACAGAAGATATTGCCATCGTATCCACCGACACACCCGAAAACCGCAGCTCATTTGTTTGTTCCCCTAACATATCGTTGAGCAACAAAGCAATATCAGCCTGTTGTGAAGGGCTAACATGATCACACTTATTTGCCGCAAACAACACTTTATCTATTTTTGGGTAAAATAAGCGTTTTAAAAATCCAGATTTACCGTAATTGAAAACCTGCATCACATGCGCTAATGCTTCACGTTGCTCTTGCAATGTATCAACCCCATCATTGAGCGCGCTGAGTACATCCACCAGCACCAATTGCCTATCAAACTGGCAAAAGTGTTGTTTATAAAAAGGCATCACAACTTGTTGTTTATATGCTTCAAAGCGGGCTTGAAGCTGCTGGTATTGACTGTGCTCACTGGCCTCACAGTGGGCTTTGGTAGGAAAGAATAGTAATATTGGCGCGCCCGCTAAATCAGATGGAATAAGCATTCTGCCTGGTTGTAGTTGGGCTAATTTGGTTTCGCTTTTAAGGGTGCTAAGTAGCTGCTGATAACTTTGTGCCAGCGTTTTTAACTCTTGTTCATCTACTTTAGCTTTGCCATCAAACGTATCGAGTAACGATAAAAAAGCGCCACTGTAATCTTTATAGGCATCACGCTGCAGCAACTCTAAGGTTGCCTTACTCCAAGTTTGATAATCCTGAGAGAGCATGGGTAGGTCAGCTAACCATTCTCCAGGATAATCTATCAACTCTAAATAAACCGTGCTAACTGGGGATAAGTGTGCCCGTAAGCCACTTTCACAGTGAAATTTCAGAGCTAAAGTTAACGTATTGATCCGTTGTGTTGAAGGAGGCCAAGTTGGTTCATCCGCCAATAGGCAATTACTCGCAGATTGGTAATCAAATGTTGGAATATCAAGGGCGCGTTGCGGTACTTGCTTTGCAGCAATTAACCTACCTTCTCTGACTACGTCAAAAAAAGGTAAATTTTGTTTTGTCGCTTGGCTGGTTAAATGTTTTACAAGCGCGGTAATAAATGCTGTTTTACCACTGCCACTAAAACCTGTAACGGCCAGTTTGATGTGTCGGTCGAGACTGCGATTGAATGCTTTTTGCGTATTACTTTTGAGTTTTTCGAGGGCTTTTTGCGTTACAAATTTGGCTTTCATAAAAACATCGATTCCCTCTTTGAAGTGCTAAGCGCTGTGGCGATGATACGCCACATAAGCTTAAGCCTTTACTACTGTTACAGCTTGTTGATTTCTCTGCTCACTGTAAACTCACTTGATGTCACGTATGTTTCCATACTTTGAATGCGTGTATCAAGGCGTGTTAATCGCTCTTTAAGGTCAAATAAGGCACGTCTTGGCGGCTCGCCCTTTTGCCATACTTTAAACTTAACTGAAATAGGGTCTTCATCCTGCTGCACAAAATTAGATGTGTGTGTTACTGGCTTGGTATCTAAAATAAACCAACAGGCGACGTATGCAACTACAAATAAAGGCCCGCCAGATAGCAGCACCGCTGTTATAACGAGTATGCGTACCAGCCACAACTCCATATTAAAATAATCACTTAAACCTGCACACACCCCAGCAATTTTGCCTCTTTTAGGGTCTCGGTATAATTCACGTTTGCTGTTACTCATACTTTACGTCTCCACTCGGGTGCCTCTTGATCAAGCAAAGCTTCCAAGGTTTCTACGCGTTCAGCCATTTTTTCAGCTTTGCTTGCAAGCTCTAACAACTGACGGTGCTCATGTTCGCTTAAGCCTTGGCTTACCTGTTTTTTACTACGGTAGTGTAAAATCAACCACAACGGGGCAACTACCAGCATAAAAAGAATAATTGGGGCTACTAAAATCTCTAAGTCCATAATTGCTACTCCAAACAATGGGCGTATTCGGTTATGCGGCATCTATTGATTTAGTGCAATAGATGCCACTTAAGTTCACTTACTTTTTGCTAGCTTCTTTTTAAGTTCAGCTAACTCATCGTCGATTTTTTCATTTTTTTGCAAGTCTGCAATCTCATCTGCTAATGACTTTTTGCCTATGTCATAAGACTCTATTTGTGATTCTAGACCATCAATTTTGCTTTCATAGCGTTCAAAACGATTAAGTGCGTCTTCAACTTTTGAGCTATCAAGCGCCTTTTTAACTTCTAAACGCGATTCTGCAGAGCGTTGACGCAGTACAATCGCTTTTTGTCTTGTTTTGGCATCAGCCAACTTCTCTTGCAGCGTTGCAACTTCTTGTTGCAGCTTGTCAATGTGTGTTTCAACATGTTCCAGCTCAGATTTAACACTGTTTGCAGCCTCTTCAGACTTCTGCCTTTCAAGTAATGCTGCACGTGCTAAATCTTCACGCTCTTTGCTCAAAGCTAGCTCTGCTTTTTCCTGCCACTGCTGTGTTTGCTCATTTAACTGTTCAACGCGGCGTGACAACTCTTTCTTTTCTGCCAAGGTTTTAGCAGAAGTAGAGCGAACCTCAACTAATGTATCTTCCATTTCTTGGATGATAAGGCGTACCATTTTTTCAGGATCTTCCGCTTTATCTAAAATGGCATTGATATTAGAATTAACGATATCCGCAAAACGAGAGAAAATTCCCATAATCTTTACCTCTTTGGTTTATAAATTTGAAATTACTGATAACGTATGTATCAAATTGCTTGCCAACTTTTTAAAAGCTTAAAAATTTATATTTATCATAAAGTTATAACTATTCAAAAAATTCTTTAGTTCAGTGCTTTTTTCAAATACACTAACAGTTAGTAAAAATAACTAAGAGTTAGGCAATATGAGCCAATTTCGCCAACAGGATAATCTACTCGGCCAATCAGACAGCTTTTTATCTGTGCTAGATCAAGTCTCGCAACTGGCGCCGTTAGAAAAACCCGTACTTATTATTGGTGAACGTGGTACCGGTAAAGAGCTTATCGCAGCACGATTACACTATCTGTCTGAGCGCTGGGAACAAAACTATATTAAGCTAAATTGTGCTGCACTCAACGAAAACTTACTTGAAAGTGAATTATTTGGTCATGAGAGTGGCGCTTTTACCGGTGCCAGTAAACGACATGAAGGTCGTTTTGAAAGGGCCAATGGCGGCACACTCTTTTTAGATGAATTAGCCAATACCTCTGCGATGGTACAAGAAAAACTATTGCGCGTGATTGAATATGGTGAATTTGAACGTGTTGGTGGCAAAAGTACAGTCAAGGTCGATACTCGCTTGGTATGCGCGACCAACGAAGACTTACCTACACTAGCCGACCATGGTGAATTTCGTCATGACTTACTCGACAGACTCGCATTTGACGTCATTACGTTGCCTCCCCTTCGAGCTCGCCAAGAAGACATTTTGTTACTCGCTGAGCAGTTTGCAATTAATATGGCTCGCGATTTAAATTGGTCGTTGTTCAGTGGCTTTACACGTAAAGCGACTGACAAACTATTAGAATACGATTGGCCGGGTAATATTCGAGAGCTAAAGAATGTTGTTGAGCGAAGCTTGTATCGTCACGGTAGCGAAGGCTTACCTGTTCATAATATTGTGTTAGATCCTTTTGAAAGTCCACATAGACCTACACAACGGGTTAAAGCAAAAGCAGCAAATGAACCAACACCCACTATCGTTTATGCCGATTCAGAACAACAACCTGCGGCACCAGAGCAAGTAAAGCAAGAAGCAAATATCGAGTTTCCATGTGACCTCAAGTTGCTCTCAAATGAGTATGAGATTAATTTAATACAAAATGCACTTGAACATAGCCAATTTAACCAAAAGAAAACTGCACAAATGCTTGGTTTAACGTATCATCAACTGCGTGGATATTTGAAAAAATACAATCTGTTAGACTCGGGTCAAAAACAAGAGGCATAGATGTGCGTAATTTGCTACTAGGTGCGTTGTGTACGTACTTACTGGGCTGTATTGATGCAAGCCAACAAACGATTAGAAAAACACAAGGGTTAGTGTATTGTGCCGAGGCTAATCCTGTGTCGTTTAACCCACAAGTGACAACAACAGGCTCCACGATAGATATTATCGCCAGCCAACTCTACGACACTTTGCTCAGTATTGACCCAGAAACCGCTGAATTTAAACCTGAATTGGCCACCAAATGGCAAGTCAGCAATGATGGTAAAACAGTCACCTTTTACTTACGCAACGACGTACAGTTTCACCAAACAGATTACTTCACACCAACACGAAAATTGAACGCCGATGATGTAGTTTTCTCTTTTGGTCGATTATTTGATGTCTATAACCCTTACCATTTTGTAGGTGATGCAAACTATCCTTACTTTCAAAGTGTTGGCCTTGATCAGCTGATACGCCAAGTCGTCAAGGTTGATGACTATACCGTGCGTTTTGAACTGTTTAATTCTGAAAGTAGCTTTTTATCTAATTTAGCCACTGACTTTGCCGTCATTTTATCCAAAGAATATGCCGACAAACTGGCTAACGTGGAACGCAAAGACTTATTTGATATTTATCCTGTTGGTACGGGCCCATTTAAATACAAAAACTACTTACGCGATAACCTTATTCGTTACCACCGCAACGAGCACTATTGGAAGCATAAAGTTCCAATGCAACAACTGGTTTTTGACATTACTACTAATGGCACCAGCCGCATTGCAAAAATGCTTACAAAAGAGTGTGATATAACCGCTCATCCCAGTGCAACACAATTAAGTGTACTGACTGCACGTGACGATATTCATGTTGAAAAAGCACCAAACCTGAACATTGGCTATTGGGCTTTCAATACCGAAAAACCGCCATTTGACAATTTACTAGTGCGTAAAGCATTGGCTTACTCAGTAGATTTTGAAAAAATCATGCAGGCGGTATTTTATGGTAATGGGATAATTGCTCGTTCACATTTGCCCCCATCATCTTGGGCATTTGAAGCGCAAAGCAATATGCCAACATATAACCCCGAGTATGCAAGGCAACTGCTTAAAGAAGCAGGGTTTGAAAACGGCTTTAGCATGACCCTTTGGGCCATGCCAGTGTCTCGAATATATAATCCAAATGCCCGTAAGATGGCAGAACTAATCCAAAGCGACTTAAAACAAATAGGGATCACGGCACGTATTGTTGAGTATGAATGGAATACCTTTTTGGAACGGGTTGGTAACCATGAACACGACAGTGTACTGTTAGGTTGGGCCGCAGATACACCTGATCCCGATAACTTTTTTAGCCCGCTGCTTAGCTGCACAGCAACGTTTAGTGGTAAAAATCCATCTAACTGGTGTAATCCAGAGTTTGATCTATTGCTGACCCAAGCGCTTGATGTAACAGACATAGAACAACGTAAAGTATACTACCAACAAGCCCAACAAATGATCATTGAGCAACTACCGCTCGTGCCTATCGCGCATGGTGTGCGCTTTCAAGCAACCAACAGTGACCTCAAAGATATTTCCCTGCGTCCTTTTGGCGGGATCTCTTTAGGCAAAGCGAGGCGAGACTAATGTTGTTTGAATATTTATTAAGACGCATCAGCTTATTACTGTTTATGGTGTTTACTCTCACCGTATTTACCTTTTCGCTTAGTTACATGTTTCCCGGTGAATTACTTAGCAACGTAACTGGGCAACTACATCCTACCTACGCACAAAGTCAGGCACTAACGCTAAAGTATCACTTAGATGAGAGTATATTTGTTCAGTACCTCGCCTTTTTAGAACGGATAGTACAAGGTAACTGGGGGCTCTCGCTGTCATCAGGTCAACCCGTTTTTGAGCATGTTGTAAAACTCTTTCCAGCAACGCTGGAGTTATGTATCTACGCTTTAGCTATGGCTATCATTTTTGGTATCCCTGGAGGTATTATTGCCTCGGCTTATCATAAGCGCTGGCCAGAAAAAATTATTAACTCTTTAAGCCTACTTGGTTTTTCAGTCCCTATCTTTTGGCTGGCTTTATTACTTATCATGGTATTTTGCTTAGGCTTAGGGTTATTTCCAATGTCAGGGCGTATTGGCCTGTTGTATGAAGTTGAGCCCATTAGCAACTTTATCCTGCTTGATATTATCCTACAAGGCTTCCCTTACGAGGGACTGGCATTTGTCGATGCACTGCATCATTTGGCCTTGCCGACAGTGGTTTTAGCAATGTATCCCACAACCGTATTGATCCGCTTTACCAGAGACTCGATGCTAGATGTGTTAGAGCAAAATTATATCAAAACAGCTCGTGCTAAAGGCTTAAACCGCCGTCAGTTGATCATGCATCATGCGCTTAGAAATGCACTTTTGCCCGTTATCAAACAAATTGGTTTGCAGTTTAGTACGCTGATTACTTTGGCGATGATCACCGAAGTCATCTTCTCATGGCCAGGGGTTGGTCGCTGGCTTATTGATAGTATTTATCAACGCGATTACCCCGCAATTCAAGGCGGGTTATTGGCTGTTTCTATGTTTGTTATTTTAGCGAATATGGTGGCTGAGTTTAGTCATACCTTGTTCGATCCACTATCGAGAAATCAGGCCCATGGCAAAGTTTAGTTTATTTAGTGAAGAGTCAAACCGCTCGCCATTGTCTCGATTGTGGCGAAAATTTAAATCTAACCACCCTGCATTGGTTGGCCTTTGGGTGTTTGTCGCCCTCACCTTACTGGCTATTACTGCGCCATTCATTGCGCCTTATGGGATCAACCAACAACATGGTGATGCGCTTTTACTGCCGCCATCTTGGCACGAGCTTGGCGATGTACGATTTATTCTTGGCACCGATGATTTAGGCCGTGACGTACTCTCTCGGTTGATGAACGGCGCAACCTTCACCTTTGGTTTGTCCATCATCGCGGCGCTGGTGACAACGCTCATAGGGGTGATACTTGGCACATTTGCAGGGATCAGTAAGGGGTTTCGTTCGAGTTTGCTCAATCACGTATTGGACATTACTTTATCTATCCCTTCGTTACTGTTAGCTATCATTATTATTGCGGTGCTTGGACCTGGATTACTCAACACCGTTTGGGCCATCATTTTTGCGCTGCTACCGCAACATGTTCACTCTGTAAGAAACCTCGTGGTAGAAGAATTAAATAAAGATTATATCAGTGCATTTCGTTTAGATGGCGCTTCTAAATGGCAAATACTAACCCGTGGTGTATTACCTAATATTTATGAACATATTGTGGTTATTTTTACCATGGCGCTGTCAACTGCAATATTAGATATTGCAGCGTTAGGCTTTTTGAAGTTAGGCGCACAACCTCCTACTACAGAATGGGGCGCAATCTTGGCTGAGAACCTCAGCCTGATTTACCTTGCGCCATGGACCGTTGGCTTACCAGGTGTGTTATTATTTATAGCCGTGTTGTCGACCAACTTGGTAGGTGATGGGTTAAGGCAAGTGCTAAAAGGTCGAAAGGTAGATTAATGCAGCTATTAGACATTCGTAATTTGACCATTGAATTACACACTGAAGAGGGTGTGATCCGAGCTGTTGATCGCATCAACTTGAGCCTCAAAGAGGGTGAAGTGCACGCTCTCGTAGGGGAGTCTGGTTCAGGCAAAAGCTTAATCGCCAAAGCAATTGTTGGGGTGCTTAACAAACGCTGGACAGTCACTGCGGATAGAATGCATTGGCAAGGTGTTGACTTGATGAGGCTTGGCCCTGAGAAACGCCGAAAAATAGTCAGCCGAGATATGGCGATGATTTATCAAGAGCCGAGCAGAAGCCTAGACCCTACAGCAAAAATCTATGAACAAGTAGCCGAGTCATTACCCGATAGTAGCTTCAAAAGTAACTTTTTTTCTCGTAGTAATGAACGTAAAGACAAAGTTAAAGCGCTACTACATAAAGTTGGGATCAGAGATGATAAAAAGGTTGCCAGCAGTTACCCTCACGAGCTATCTGAAGGTGTTTGTCAAAAAGTAATGATAGCGATGGCCATTGCCCGCAGCCCAAAGCTGTTAATTGCCGACGAGCCCACCACCGCCTTAGAAAGCGTTGCCAAAGCACAAATTTTTAGATTATTAAAAAGCCTTAACCAGTTAAAAAATATGTCAGTTTTGATGATCTCTCATGAATTAGAAGAAATCACCGACTGGTCACATGCAATGCACGTTTTATATTGTGGACAGATGGTTGAAGCAGGTCCCACTGACAAAGTATTTAACACTCCATATCACCCGTACACACAAGCACTGGTTAAAAGCTTGCCTGACTACGCACAAGGCTTGGCGCACAAAGAACCGTTTTATGCGCTAAAAGGAACTATTCCACCATTGCAGCATTTACCAATTGGCTGTCGCCTTGGTCCTCGTTGCCCACAAGCACAAAAACAGTGTGTAGTTACACCGCCACAAAGTAAAGTGCATAGTCATACTTATGCCTGCCACTTTCCGCTTGTAAAGGAAAAATCCAAATGCAACCGCTCTTAAAAGTTCAAGGACTTAATAAATCGTTTTGTACCCGAGCTGGCGTATTTAAACGTAAGCATGCTCGTGTACTTCAAGATATTTCGTTTTCGGTTGGTCATGGTGAGACGCTGGCGATTATTGGTGAAACCGGCTCAGGAAAAAGCACCTTAGCGCGAGTGCTCGCAGGAGCAGACTACTCCGATAAAGGTCAAATATTGCTAGATGGCGATACCATTGAAGATGATGGCATTAGGTGTGATGAATGTCGCCACATTCGTTTAATTTTTCAAGACCCTACCCGTTCGCTTAATCCTGGTTTAACCATTGGTGATATGCTTGATGATTGCCTGCGGCTCAATACTGAGCTTACCAAAGCGCAACGCGATAAAAAGATTAAGCACACACTGACTCGTGTGGGCCTGCTGACCGAACATTTTGAGTATTACCCACATATGTTTAGTGGTGGTCAATTACAGCGTGTTGCACTAGCTAGAGCGCTTATTTTAGACCCCAAAGTGGTCGTATTAGATGAGGCATTATCTTCGTTAGACCCCTCCGTACGGGCGCAAACGGTCAACTTACTGTTAGAGCTACAAAGAGACACAGGGCTAAGTTATGTGCTTATCACCCACCACTTGAGCCTTGTTAAGCATATGAGCGACCAATTATTGGTTTTAAATAAAGGTAAGGTGGTTGAATATGGTGACACGCTGTCTATTTTCGCCACACCTAAGTCTCGCGTAATGCAGCGCTTACTAAATGTTTAGCGCATAAATGCTAACAGTGATTGCTATATTGCTGCTTCCCCAACTCTACATATCCTCTGAGACCTAAATAAACGCAAAGCAACCTGAATTGAACTTGCGTTAAAAAATTGTATAAAACCATATTAATCGTCTTAAGCTGGACTATGTACACGGCATTCTAAGAAAAATCTAACTAATACTCTGGCGAAACCCAAAAAAATGAACTAAATGTAACTTTCTAGTATTTACTTAAACATACCATGAGTGACAAAAGGATTGGATGAATATGGAAAAGAGTGAAGGGACTCTGAAATCCGAAAAAACAACATTGAAAACATGCCTCCAAGCTATCGTTGGTGGAGTAGTTGCAGCTGGGCTCGTTGCCGCGTGGTTAATTGTTTATTTGCAACCTATTCTATCAGCTAAATTTGAAGAGCAAGCAATCAGAAATAACATTGCGGTACTCAAAATAAGTCAAAAACAGCAAGAGCTTGATGCAGAAAACAAAAAACTGACCAGTAAACGAGATGCTCTTTTAAGTGCTGTAAAAAAACTTGAGTTAGAAAACAACAACCTACAGGTTCAATACGCTGTCCTTGAAGAAAAGCAAACGGCATTTATTAAGCAATACCGTGAATTAATTGAAAAAGAAAAAAAGGCAAAAAGTGATAGCCAGCAATGCTTATCAGAGAAAGAAAGCTTAGCCTCCAGAATTTCTACCATGGAAGAAAATGTTAAGGTCTACGAAAAACAAGCCAGTGACACTCAAGAAGCAAGAAAGGAAACTGAAAGAAGTTCAAAGTTCATCCAGAACGAATTAGAAAAGGCGTCAGTTCAATGTGAATTAACTTTACCGGTAAGCTGGGTTAAACCTAGAGATTGGCTTGGGCGCCACTACAAATTAACAATTGATAAAGGAATATATATCTGGCCAACAGAGTTAGATGAAGAATCGAGCACTGCAAAATATATCATCAACACTTCAAGTTTAAGTCGAGATTCGGGTATCAAACTCATAGAGGATGGAACTATTTCAGTTGGTTCAGAAGTTACTTTTAAGTATGAAGATGCATCATACAAACTAAAACTGCTATCTATTAGGCAAGCTGGCAAACTTCCATCTGATGCAGCGTATTTCACAGCGGATAAATGCACTGGTGGTATTGAGCATTAGTGTCGAATAAAGACGTCACCAATATACGTAGAAAGGAGAAAATATATGTCTGATTTTGGAAATGAATTTATTGAAGCTAACTCTGAGTTTCGCCAAAAGTTTGCATCAAGTGGTGTAAATGAAGTTCCAGCGACAAAAGAGTTTGTAGTGAATGCAACAGGTAATTTATTTGTCGCCACGACACTCAATGGAGGCGCTGATGGTGATTCGACGATATCTGAAGAAGCTAAAACGGCCTTTGGGCAAGTCAGTGTCTTTTTTGCTGCTATGACAAAAGCAATGGCTGAAGAAGAGAAGTCATTATTTGATTACATGGCAATAAATAATGTTGTCTCCACATCAGGCCTTTTTATAAAGGTAACAGATAGCAATGTGCGTTTTACCAGTCAAGCTTGGGGGGTTAAATTAGGCAATCAACTTGTTCAAACGCTATTTGGTTTAAGTGGAAACTTAGGTGCAATTGGTAAGTCACTCATGAGCATGGTTGGGGCAATTGGCAAAGAAGCAAATGGAATTGAGGTTTCCTCCACTTCCCAAACGAGAGAGCAAGAAGTAGGCACTATTATTTTTGTCTGTGAGTATTTGCTTGGAGCTATCTCGATTACTCCGATAGTTTTTAAGATTGACTCTCAAGACGCATCTGATGCGTTTGAAGCTTCTGTTTGTTTTAAGGCACATAAGAAGACAATTAAAGTAGATATAGTAAAACAAGTTTATATGTTTGTTCCTCCTGAATTCATCAAACAAGCAGGTGTATTAAATGAAGCTATGGAAAGTGAGGAGTTTGACAAACTTGTTGAATCGCTAAGAGAAGCAGTAAAAACGCCACAAGGTGAGTAAAGGATGTAGCCAACACCATACTTGATTAATAATTACCTCTATTTAAGGGCGCTTTATGTTCAAAAGATTGTGGCTGGGGCTTAAGGTTATTTTTGGTGGAACACTACCTCATAGCGACTCTGAAAAACTATATTTACCAAATAAAAAATATTATTTATTTAATGAAACTGGCAACATACTAATTTGCACAACAGAGAAAAGTGTTACAGGTTTTGAAGAGGATATTCGTAGCGCTTTTAATAATGTCACTGTTTTTTTCGCAGCAATGACCAAGGCGCTTAGTCAAACAATAAACCCTGTGACTAATAAACCTTTTTCAACTTATAACTACCAAGCGATAAAAAACGTATTTGCAAGTTCTGGGCTGTTTGTTGAGACCTCTAAAGAAGTGGGCGTTTTTAGGAGCCCACATATAGGTGAAAAGCTTGGTCAAAATTTTGTAGAGCATATTCTGAATCGTGAATTTGATAGACGAACGTTATCTTTTACTCGAGGTATGTTTAGTGGTATGCGTAAACAACATGAAGTAGCTGATGGTGCAGAGCTCGACCCTGATTCGAATAAAATGTGTAGAGGAGGACAAGTCTTCTTTGTTTGCGAATTGCTTTGTGGCGTACCTACAACAAGTGTAGTTTTAGTAACTATTGAACCTAAGAGCGGAGTTGCAAATACTCAAGACTCGACCGTAAAAGCGAAGTCTGATGGCGCAGATATCGATATTTTAGATATTGGGAGTACTCAACAATCACGTCGAAAGGAGAAGGGGATTGTTAGAGATTGGGCGTACAAAAAACGAACCTACTTATTTATATCTCCTCAATTCATAATGCAATCAGCAGGTAATTTAAATCCAGACAATTATTCGTCTTATGAGGAACTTGTTGATGCAATTTCTGACGATTTGCTTAAAAAGCTAAACCCTTTAGTTTGACTACCTACTTTGTTCGTTATGGCTAAACTGTATACCTCTAGACTGTTTATGCCACTAGAGTTGTTCACTCCTTGAACTGGTAATTGAAATGATTTTGAAGAACCTAAAGCATCGACCACTACAGACTCAATCACTATTGGATTAGATTAATAATTCCCCGTTTTATTAACCAAATAGTCAATATACGATTTTGATAATCTGATTATTAATAAGTTAGACATAGATGTAGAGAATACAATGAGTTTTATGACCTATAACCAAGAATTTACTGAATTGAAAATGCATGACATGACTTGACGCGCATAACTTGCTTTTAAGTCTACTTTTTAAATGTCTGTTCTTCACTCCCAAAAGCCTTGGAATAAATGAGAACATCAAACAAATCACAGCTCTATTAATAAAAAAGGCCACAACGAACGTTGCAGCCTTTTTATGTCTTTGTGTTCGCTACACCCTGACCTACATCAGGATGACGAAGGTCAGGGTTTTAAACGCTTTTTGTCATTTAAATGATTATTCAAAAAACAGTTTATCGCGCTCTTTTTTGCCTACTTCATTCATAGTTGCTGCATCAAACAAACGACCATTGATCATGGTGTAAGTTACTTTATCTGTGTCACGAATGTTTTTCAGTGGGTCGCCGTCAATCACCACCAAGTCAGCAAGCTTACCCGCTTCAATTGAGCCGATATGCTGGTCTAAACCAACATACTTTGCTGGGTCTAGCGTGGCAGCACGCAATGCTTCAAGTGGTGTCATGCCGCCTTGTGCAAACATCCAAATCTCCCAGTGAGCAGCTAAGCCTTCACGCTGACCATGGGCACCTAGGTTAACTAAAACACCTAGCTCTTGTAGCTCTTTAGCCACTCTGGCGTTATTAAAGTGGTTGTAGTGATGATCTGGTGATTTAATACGACGCATAGAGCGAGGTAACAATTGATTTTTAGGCACAAACTTACTTAAGCGTGGGTGGTTCCACACATCCGTTTTATCGTACCAGTAGTTTTCACCCCAAATACCGCCATATGCCACGCCAAGTGTTGGTGTGTAACCGACTTCACTTTGTGACCAAAGCTGTTTCACGTCATCATAAATGTTTGCCACCGGAATTGAGTGCTCAACCCCCGTATGCCCATCGACAACCATGGTTAAGTTGTGTTGCAGTAGTGAGCCACCTTCTGGCACAACCATCATGCCTAGCTCTCGAGCCGCTTCTACAACTTGTTGACGCTGCTCGCGACGCGGTTGGTTATATGACTTAACACTAAATGCGCCCACTTTCTGTAAACGCTCAATGTGGAATTTGGCATCATCTAACGAGTCAATATGTGCTGTATAACCCGGTACATTGGCACCATATAAAATAGTACCTGTAGAGAAGATACGAGGGCCAACAATCTTACCTGCTTTTTGCATCTCGCTGGCTGCGAAGATCTCCGTAGTATCATTAGATGGGTCGTGAATGGTAGTCACACCTAAAGACAGACCTGCTAGATTTTTCCAGTTTTGCTCAGGAACAATTTCATCACTGGCTTGTGAGCCATGAGCGTGCGCATCTACAATCCCTGGGATAATCGTTTTACCTGCAACATCAATCACTTTAGCGCCTTTGGGCACAGTTACTTGCGCTACACTACCCACGGCTTTAATGTGCTTTCCGTCGGTTAAAACAACGCCGTTTTCGATGACTTTATCACCTTGCATTGTAACAATTTTAGCGCCAGTTAGAGCTATCATGCCTTTAGGCTGCGCCATATCTTGCTTAAAGCCGATGTCGGTGCCGCTTTTAACTTTAAAGTCAGCCTCTTTATCTTGTTTGATATCAAACATACCATCAAGACTTGCATGATAAAGCTCAGGCCCTAAGCTCCAATAAAGCTTGTCACCCTTGGTGCTCCAGCTAATGTTTTCGCCTGCGCGAACCGAAAGCTGCTCAACAGGGAACTGTTTGTCGGTTGGAGAAATAGAAATGGTTTTGCCTGTTTGTACAAATGGCGTCACAAACACTTTAAAACGCTCAGCAAAGGCAAGATATTTACCGTTTGGCGATACTCTAAATTCAGTTGCATGTTTCGCTTCATACAAAACACGAGACTTCTTGGTCTTAAGTTCAATTGAGTGCAGCTCAGGGTGTTTGCCATATCCCATCATGTATAGCGTGTCATTGCTATCAGCAAATTGCGCTTGATAACCATCTTCGCTGATAAGTTCAGGTTCACCACCATTGCTCGATACCTGATAAAGCCCTGGGTTCAAAGACCACTGTGGGTTTAAAATTGAGCCACCACGAGTTTTACGATACACCACGGTTTTACCATCAGGGCTAAAGGTAGGTTCAACGTATTTACCCGGCTCTTTCGTGATCACTTTGCCTTTACCGCCACTGGCAGAAATCACTCGTACACTGCCCTGCTCATTGTCATCCCATGTGGTATAAACAATCTTTTTGCCATCACGAGAGAATTGCGGGAAAAACTCAAAATGATCGTTTTGTTTAGTTAAACGCTTCACTTTACCCGACTCTAAATCGCGTGCGTAAATATGACCCATGGCTTCAAACACAGCCGTTTCACCATTGGGTGATACCTGCACGTTACGCAGCATTTTCACATCAAATTGATCTTGATCGATATTTTGTGCAAAACGCAGTGCTTTTTGAATTTTCTTCGTGGTTTTAACTGTAAACTCAATGGTTTCAATGGCTTTATCTGCAACCGCTAGCTTGTGAATTTTACCACCGGCCCAAAAAACTAGGCTCTTGTTATCTGGTGTCCAAGCAATTGTTGGATACACGCCGTGAATTGCCCATGTTTCTTGCATATCACGTTCAAGGTTGCCATATAGTTTGGTTTCTTTGCCTGACTCTAAGTCATATAAGTACAAGCTTGATTGGAAATCATCACGCTTTACGTAAGCCAGTGTTTTGCCATCTGGTGACGGAGTTGGACGAATTGCGCCGCCCATCCCTGATAAAATCACTTTGATTTCACCCGTTTCTCTGTCAAATCGCTTGATCTTGTAGATACCTGCTACAGAGTCTTTCGAATAGTGAAAAGTTTTACCCGGTGTGGCATCTTGAGAGAAGTAAACATAACGGCCATCAGGTGAAAATGCCGGTTCCCCTAGATCTTTTTGGTCGTTATCACGCTTGGTCAGCTGAAAACCTGTACCGCCCGATTTGTGATACATCCATACTTCACCAGCACCTAGTGAACGCGTACCCGTAAAGTGCTTACGCGCTACAAGATAGTCACCGTCAGGGCTCCATGCAGGGCTGTTTAGCAAACGAAACGTTTCGTTGGTTACCGCTGTTTGCTCAGAACCGTCGGTTTTCATCACCCAAATATTATCACCGCCGCCTTGGTCTGAAGTAAATGCAATGTATTGCCCGTCAGGGCTAAAGCGAGGCTGCATCTGCCAGCCAATGTCAGAAGTGAGCTGTTTAGCTTCACCACCTGAAATTGGCATGGTGTAGATATCACCTAGCAGGTCAAATACCAAAGTTTGACCGTCTGGGCTGATATCCACATTCATCCAAGTACCTTGTGTTACAGAGATGTTTGCGTCTAAAAATTCACCTTGCGGTGCATCCACATTCCATTTTTCTGATTTGGCTTCTTCAGCTTGGGCGCTACCGAGCGCTAATGCAATAGAGAGCGACAGTGCGCTATAAAACTGTTTTTTCTTCATTGTTATACTCTCAACTAAAATTTGCACCATCACAGCAAAAAACGGCTAAAGTTGCCAGTAAAATGCCATCAAATACAGATTTTTGCGGCTGTTACGCAGTTGAGTGGCTAATGACGCTGCCAATCAATGGGGTCAAATTGAAAATAGCGCATCAACAAGCGATAGAGCTCAGGGTCATAACTTTTTAGCGCCGCTGGTTTTTCAATAAACGTTTCGGTCAATACAGCAAAAAATTCTGCTTCGTTGGTCGCCCCATAGCTGTGCATCACATGGGGCATTTGATACGCCACATGGCTTTTTAAATTTGCATATGCTCGGCTAAATACCCGTGCCCAGTCTGCATACTCCTGTTTAGTGGCTAATTGCGGTGTGCCGTTTGTTTGCCCTGTTTGTTGATCTAGCTGATGAGCAAACTCATGAAATACCAGGTTATGACCATCCCCTGGCAAGCGGTTGCCTTCAAGTACATCATGCCAACTCAAAACTAACGTACCACCGGGCCATGACTCTCCTTGGCGGATGGAAGTGTGATAATTCACAAGGCCCGCGTTGTCGGTGCTTGTTTGGGGCGCGTAGTAACTACTGGGATACAGTAAAACCTCTTTCACGTTTGGATACAAAGGCCATGCTTGTTTGAGCACCAACAAGCATGCATCTGCCGCAACAATGAGCTCCATCGCACGATTTGTTTTAAGACCATCTCGGCCTAAAATACGCTTTTCTCCCAAAAACCACACGATGTGTCTTTCTAATGCTTCGCGGTCGGCATCTGTCATCGCTCGGTAAATTGGCATGTATTTCAACAGCACTTGTCTATCCATATGCGACAAACTTTGTGCTTGATACTTCTTTTGCCAAAACGCGTTTTGGATGGTTTGCCAGCGCCAATACACAACCACAAACACCAACAGCGCGAGCATTAAAAATACATTAATCATCATTGTTTACTTATTCATCTTTTTAAACATAGTTGGTACAAACTGCGGTATTTTCAATACAGCTTTGATAATATTTACCTCCTATTTTCTGCAAACGTATTTGAGTTATGACATTACCGATTGAAGCCATCAAACCTGAATTTTTAACTCAGCTTGCACACAACCATGTTGTGGTAAGTGCAGCAACTGGCTCCGGTAAGTCAACCTGTTTACCCTTATGGGCAAATGACCTAGGTAAGGTGCTAGTGATTGAGCCAAGACGCATTGCTTGTACATCTTTGGCTGAATATTTAGCCTCTCAAGCACAACAAAAAATGGGCGGAAAAATTGGTTATGCAATTCGCTTTGAGCATCATTTTGATGAAAACACCCAAGTGGTATTTGCCACACCGGGTGTAGCACTACGCTGGTATTTCGAAAACCAACTTAGTGACTATCACGTTGTGATGCTCGATGAATTTCACGAACGCCGCTGGGATATGGACTTGCTATTAGCGTTACTTAAAAGCCACGCTCGCCACCGTTTAATCGTCACTTCCGCAACACTAAACACAACACCAATTATTAACTATTTACAAGCAACTGCGCTGCATTCAGATGGCAAAATGTATCCAGTAAAAGAGCGCTTTATGGCAAATGACTCACGCGCGATGCCCAGCAAATATGATTTAAGCGAGCGAATTTGCGAGGCCTGTGAATATGCGTTAGACAATACCGATGGCGACATTTTGGTGTTTTTGCCCGGTAAAGGTGAAATCCAAGCAGCCGCTGGGCAGCTATCACACCTTGATGCTCTGGTTGTGCGTTTATATGGTGGCTGTCACCCAGAGCAACAGCGTCTCGCATTAAATGTGCAAAATCAACAACGCATCATATTAGCCACCAATGTCGCAGAAACTTCCTTGACGATACCCAATGTAAGCTGCGTGATAGACTCTGGATTGGAGCGGCGTACACACCTCAGAGCAGGTAAAACGGTACTTAACCTTGAAGCCATTGCCAAGGATTCAGCTAAACAGCGCCTTGGTCGCGCGGGCCGTACACAATCAGGGATGTGTATTCGCCTGTATGGTGAACATGCGCCACTTATTGATACCACGCCACCAGAAATACACCGCGAAAGCCTAGTTGAATTGGTACTGGCTGCGGGTTGTTCAAGCAGTGGGGTTGATAGCCTAGAATTTATTGAGCCATTACCGCAGGCATCGAAAGCCGCCGCCATCGAAAAGCTCTCTCAAATAAAAGCCATTGATAAACAGCTACGTGCGACCGACCTTGGCAAACTGCTTTATCCCTTACCCGTAGATGCCGAACTGGCGTATTTAATCAACGCCATGCCCAGTAAGTCGCTACAACAAGCTATGGTCGATGCGATCGCGGTGCTGAGTGTGCCAGCTCGAGTCTATCAATTGCCAAATTCACCAGAGCAAATAGACATACTGAATAAACAATTACCCAATCACTGCGATTTAGAATTGGTCATCGCACTGGTACGAGATCAATTAGAATGTGTAAAAGCTGAGCCCGACGCGCTCAACGAAGCAAAACAATTTAGCGACCAGTTACGTATCGCATTTGATTTACCACAGCGAAAACACGCAGCCAGCTATGATAGAAATCAACTTGTTGAAGCGATAGCCAAAGCCAAACCCGATTGGCTATTTGTAAAACGAAATAACCGACGTGGTGCATTTGGCAATGGTAAAAGCGAAGTTGTGCCAGCTAAAGAAACTCGAGTCAACGATAAGTGCCAAGCCATGCTAGTGCTTGATACGTATGCACTGGCTGGAAAAGGCACTAAACAAGCCATGACGTTGGCAACGCTCAATGCCCCCGTAAATTTAAACTTAGTCACAACTTTGGGTCTTGGTGAGCAGCACTTTATCGATGCATGTCTTGTAGATGAACTGATCATGGCAAAAGTTAGTCATGCCTATGCCGGTCTTGAACTGAATGAACAGCTGCTGGAGCCCTCAGGTCAACTCTTTATCGATGCCTGTATCGCGCTGATTTTAAAAGGAGAGCTGCTTGCTCCTGCAGGCTCACAAATTACACAGTCACTGGCTGAGCACCAGCTGTACTATCTAGCCAATAACACCCCATTTGAAATGCTGACTGCCAAACAATATTTGCAAGACAAGCTCACTGAACTGGGACTCCAAGAGCAAGATGACATTGAGCTAATTGAGCCACAAGATTTGTTCTATCAACAAGTTGAACCTTGGCAGCTAGAACCGTTTATAGAAAAACACCCGTTGCATGTAAAGCTTAACGACTTACTTATGCAGGTAGAGTATTCATTCACAGGCAAACGTATTTTGCTGACTCATGTCAGCGGCAATAGAAAGGAAGCGCCAAAAAAGTGGGAGCTTCCTGCTTGGTCTGGCTTCAAAGTTCGCTACAAAAAAGCCAGTAAAGTGGTAGATGTGAAGTAATGCCGTTATGAGTGTTTAGTTTTCTTACCGGTTAGGCGGCGGTCCCTCGCTTAAATTCATAATACGCACTTAGCGCAGTGTACTGCCAACAAGCCTTTAAATGGGCCGTAGTGGTGCTATTTTCTTCATCACCTTACTCATTAAAGAAATAGTTAATCTAAAACGCTTTGGCATGTTTATACACAAGGTCGACCAAGCCACTTTATAACCCGACATACTGGGGAAATAAAATCCCTTATAAGGTACAATAGTGAAAAATGTATTCAAAAATGACTCCCAAAAAGGAAAACCTCACTAGTTTTTTATTGCCAAAATTATAAAGTCCAATGTATAATACCCTCCCAATCGAATAGCAGCTTTTTGCTGGCCTTTCATTTTTGTAATTAGCCGTAAAAAATAAAAAAGTATCAGCAGTCTCCAATGGATGATTGCGTTTTTTTGCGCGCGCGTTTTACAAATATATCTGGTTAGCAGTTGTATTCACGGTTGGCGATTCCCGCATAGCGATTACCTCGCAGCGATGTCTATCGCAAGAAACCAACACACACGAGATTTAAAAGTTTAACCGTTTCTGAGGAACAAGTATGAGCATCACTGTACGCAACTTATCCCCTATTGCTGGCGCATTAGCAGTAGCATTGACTAGCTTATCTTCTACATCTGTTATGGCAGAAGAAGTACAAGCCGAAAAGTCAAAAATTGAAGCAATCACAGTAACAGCAACTAAACGTTCGCAAGTTATTTATGAAGTGCCGATTGCAATGAGTGCATTCTCTGGTGATGACCTAGACTCACAAGGTATTTCAGATATCACTGATGTGGGCAAATTTGTTCCAAACCTAAATATTACAGGCTTTTCAGCAGGTCATAACTCTTCTGCAAACCCATTTATTCGTGGTATCGGCCTACAAGATCACCTGATCACCACAGACCCTGGTGTGAGCGTTTATGTTGATGGTGTTTACCTTGGTCGCCAAGTAGGCCAAAACTGGAACCTTGCAAACATTGAACGTATCGAAGTATTACGTGGTCCTCAAGGCACACTTTATGGCCGTAACTCAATTGGTGGTGCAATCAACATCATCACTAAGCAGCCAGATCAAGATGCAGTGACTAAAGTAAGCGCTGAAGTTGGTACTCGCGGTCGTCTTAAAGGCAGCATTTTCACCAACCAAGCGGTCACAGAAGACCTAGCGTTTAACTTTAACTTAGGCTTTAATCGCCGTGGCGGTTTAGGTGAATTTGTAAACCTACCTAATGCCGAATATGATGTGGGTGAAAATCAAGAGTTCCACGGTCGTATCTCTGTAAAATATAACGCCAGTGAAGACCTACGTTTAGTATTCACAGCCGATGCAAACGACGGTGAAGGTGGTACACGTCCTTACACCACATTAATTGATGAGCTACCTAATGGTCGTTTATACCAAAATGGTCTGCGCAACTCAGACACAACTGTTGATCCATACGACAATGCAACAAGCACCATGGAAACAGCAACCGTTTCTAACAATGCAAACGGTATTTCACTGACTGCTGAGTACGATATTAATCCAGATTTTGGTACTAAGTTCATCTTCTCAAAACGCTCATCTGAATATAAAGCAGGTCTTGATGATGACAGCACAGCTGCTGCACTTGATCACTACCCTGAGCGCGGTAGCGCAGACCAAACATCGGTTGAATTGCAATTAACAGGTTACTTAGGCGATGCGGATTTTGTAACTGGTGTTTACTGGTTCAACGAAGAAGGTTCAAACCGTCAGGATGCATCAGAGGCGAGCTTTGATGGAGGCCCAACGAAGCTTGAACTAGACCAAGAAACCACCAGTCGAGCAATCTTTGTTAACGTAGGTGTTGATGTAACCGATGACTTACGTATTTCAGGTGGTGTACGTTACACTGAAGATGAAAAATCAGCATCAACCAACGTATTTGACCCTGTTGGCACCATTTACTCAAGCCGTGACTGGGATGAAATTTCATGGGAGCTGGCAGCAAACTACACCTTTGAAAATGGCTTAAACTGGTACACCACAGTGCAAACTGGTTATCAGTCAGGTCAGTACCCTGCTCGCCCTTACTTCTTAATTGGCCAGTTCTTCGGTGCAGGTGGTTTTGACAACCCAGAAGCCGCCGCTATCGTGCGTGCAAACAACGCCTTTATGGCGAGCGATAACATCAGTGCAATCAACTACGAAACCGGCTTCAAAGGTCAGTTAACAGATGACTTCAGCATGAGTGTTGCGTTTTTCAATACTGAATACGATGACTTACCATATCAAGTAAACGTGGTAACAGACGCAGGTTTCGATACTAATAACTTAATTGTCGAGCAAACCTCGCGTGGCGTTGAATTTGAAAGTACTTACTATGTCACTGACCGCTTTACACTACATTCAAGCTTTGGCTTTATGGATGTAGATGTAGAAGAGCAAAATGGTGTTAAACCAGTTGCGCCATTAACACCTGAGTGGACGGCATCAATCAGCCCATCTTATGAGTTTGAGCTAAGCAGTGGCGCTACCGTAAACGCACGTATGGATATTTCATACCGCGACGACATGTACGGAGAGCCAAGCTCTGACCCTCGTCGTATGACGCAAATTGACTCACGTACAACGACTAACTTTGATATCACCTATTCACCCATGAATGCAAACTGGGATATTTCATTGTATGGCCGTAACATCTTTGATGAGCGCTACGATGATGCTCGCTTGAACACAGGTGACTACATCCTAGTGATCAAGAGCAATGACGCTAGCGAATTTGGTGTACGCTACAAAGCGACGTTCTAAGTCATACTTGTAAACACTGAATAAGAAAATGCCAGCGTTATGCTGGCATTTTCCTCTTAATAAAAAATACCGACTCTCAAAATGCAATAGCACCGCAAACCTTACGGTTACAGCGCAATATAAAGCCTCAGAGCAAACCACCAAAGTCGAGAATAATAAAGCTGGATCATCAAGTTCTGGAGCATTGAGCTTTACAATGAGTTTATTGGCGTTTCTAGTTATCTCTCGTAGGTTGAATGGCAAAGCACTGATTAAGCGCATATAAGATACAATCTATAAAATACGAACTTAAATGCTTCACAATAGGCTACAGACAAATCTGTAGCCTATTGATATATAAATTTATCAACGAGGTACATCTTGCTTGCGTTTTACCAAGAATGTGAAGTCGAAACATTCACTCGGCATGTTCTCATTAAGTGGGTTAAAGAAACTGTTAATTTTACGAGCTAAGCTCTATCAAGTACCGATAGTGCTTTTGCTAAAGCAGGGTCATTGCCTGAGCTATCTTTATCCGCCGTATCTAAACGAATATGTGGTACAAAATCTTCTCTAAAGCTGCCGTTCACATGATATAAACGCTCAAAACCCAGCTCTAACCAAGTTTCACTGTGTTTAAGCTGCACGGTTTTTATACCACCGAGTAAATCTGCCATTGGCGCACCAATCACCGTTTTGGCACCAATTGCATCCAAGCCAATCGTCATGCCCTCCCCCATACTGCCTGTCCAGTGACCCGCCAAGACAACAAAAGGCTTATCGTAATAAGGCAAGCTAGGCTCAACGTAAGCCGTTGCCATTTCGGCGTGAGTATATGGCAGGCCAACCTGCTGAGTTTGGTATCGTTGATAGGCTGTTTTGTGTGTTACAAAGTGACCTAAAATTGGCTCAGCTACACCGGTGTTTCCGCCACTTGGCGTATTTCGCAAGTCAATGATCAACGCCTTGGTATCAGCAAGCGCTGCTAAAGCCTGTTTAAACTCATCAACCGTTTTGTTATTACCTAGCCCATTATTGAAACGAATGTAGCCAAAATTATCTATTTTACGAAAACTGATCATGGGACCATCTCGAAAAGCATTTATCGCCTCATAACTTGCTGCAAGATGATAGTGTTTTTCAGCATCTTTGCCCTTGGCTGTCACTTTTCTAGATGTATTACGATAACCTCCCAAACTGACATTTGCAGCAAAGTTGACCTGTTCTGGCTGTAATTGCGATATCTCGCGCCCAAGCACCTGCTTAACTGCTTCGTGCATAGGCATACCGTCAATTTCTATGATCTCCATATTGGGACGGATCCCTGCAACATCTGCCGCAGATCCAGCTTTTACATCAACCACCACAAACTGCTGGTTTTGATAATTTACATATATATCTGAACCTGTTGGAAATACGCTATAGTCTTGTGCGTTGTAAGGACCTAAATTTAAATGCGGGTCGTAAAAGTGCCGTAATAGCATTTGTGCAGTATCGGCAAATGCTTGTTTAGATTGTGTAACGATGAGCTTGGGAGCAAAAACTTCAAACAAGGTATCTTTATCAACCCCAGCTCTATCAAGATAAGCATATTGCTGTTGTAAGGTGCTTTGTAATTCTAACCACGCGGTGTCCGCATCAAATTTCTGCGCGATATCTTGTGTCATCACCTGCTGATGACATGCACTTAAACTAAGTGCCAATAGCCCACCGAATAACATCCCTAAGTTTTTGTTTTTCATTGTTATACCTAGTAGTACCTAAATTAGATAGGCGCATACCATAGCAGTAAAACGGATATAGTGAAATGACAGTCGTGATAGCGCTGGCCACAGCCTTACCAATGTCATCAAGTACCAAACCAACTGAAAAGTTTTTCGTATGCTCATACTTAAACAATGGGCTTTGAAATGGGCAAGTCAGTGTGATGCCGTTTAGCGGTGCCCCGTGGTTTAATTTGAACCAAGAGAAGTATCCAAAACCGGTCGCTTTACATTGAAGGAATTATCGTGTTAGACAGTTATCGGAACATAAAGTAATCAATAAGGAAAATAAATATGAAATTACAATTAAAAAAGAAAACTTAACCAAACTATCTAAAACTCTGAGCAAGCAACAAACAAATAATATTGCAGGTGGGACTGGGACGGCTCCACCAGAGATTACTGGCGATCCACAAACTTGCCCTGATAATTATACTCAAGTGTGTACCTTCATCTGTTAATTGGCAGTGCTTAACGCAGCAAAAGACTAGAAGGGTAAACCGAGTTTATTTACCCTTCATAAAACATATCTAGCCGATAACACACATACTCAGTAGCGAATACTCATAACCCTAGCAATTGCTGCTGTAACTCATGAATTTGGTCGCGTACTTTTGCCGCTTGCTCAAACTCGAGCTCACGAGCATGTTGCATCATCTTCGCTTCAAGTTCACTAATTTGCGCAGCGAGTTGTTTAGGATCAGAATTAGCTTTTGCCTCTTTTGGCTTTCTGTGCAGCTTAGCTTTGGCGATATCTGCCTGTGACACTTCCTCACCGGTATCCATAACATCGGTGATCTTCTTATTTAAGGCTTGCGGTTCAATACCATGCTTTACGTTATAAGCATGTTGAATTGCTCGGCGGCGCTCAGTTTCATCGATTGCCTTACGCATCGACTTCGTTATCACATCACCATATAAAATGGCTTTACCATTTAAGTGACGTGCGGCACGACCAATGGTCTGAATAAGCGAGCGCGCTGAGCGCAAAAAGCCTTCTTTGTCGGCATCTAAAATTGCGACGAGCGATACTTCAGGCATATCCAAGCCTTCACGCAGTAAGTTAATGCCCACTAGCACATCAAATACTCCCTTGCGTAAGTCTCGAATAATTTCCATGCGTTCAACCGTATCAATATCTGAGTGTAAATAACGCACTTTTACATCATGATCATTCAAATAGTCGGTTAAATCTTCGGCCATGCGCTTGGTTAAGGTCGTAACCAATACCCGCTCTTTTTTCTCAACGCGTAAATAAATCTCTGATAGCAAATCATCTACTTGAGTAGCGACAGGACGTACTTCTAATATCGGGTCTAACAACCCAGTTGGACGGATCACCTGCTCTGCAACATCACCGTTTGATTTTTCAAGCTCAAAATCACCAGGTGTTGCCGATACATAAATCGTTTGCGGCGCGATGGCTTCAAACTCATCAAACTTTAATGGTCTATTATCCATGGCCGAGGGTAATCTAAAACCATACTCAACTAAGTTTTCTTTACGACTTCTATCACCTTTATACATAGCCCCTATTTGCGACACAGTGACATGAGACTCGTCAATGATCATTAAGGCTTCATCTGGCAAGTAGTCCAGCAAGGTGGGTGGTGGCTCGCCCGGTGCCCTGCCAGATAAGTAGCGACTGTAGTTTTCAATACCAGAGCAATAACCAAGCTCAGTCATCATTTCAATATCATACTGGGTACGTTGTGCGACCCGTTGTTCTTCAACTAACTTGTTGTTTTCAAGTAGCTGTGCCCTACGCGCTTTTAGCTCAACCTTGATTTTATCAATGGCATCAAGGATCTTCTCTCGTGGCGTTACATAGTGGGTTTTTGGATAGATAGTGGCTCGTATCAGATGCTTTTCCACAGCCCCAGTGAGTGGATCAAACATACTGATGCGCTCTATTTCATCATCAAACATTTCCACTCGAATAGCATAGGAGTCAGATTCAGCAGGAAAGATATCTATCACTTCTCCGCGTACGCGATATGTACCTCGGCTAAAGTCCATATCGTTACGGGTATATTGCAATTCAGCCAAACGACGCAGCATATCTCGTTGGTTGACGGTATCCCCAACCTTGAGCAATAGCATCATCTTCATGTAAGAGTCTGGATCGCCAAGACCATAAATAGCGGATACCGACGCAACGATGATGGTATCACGCCGTTCAAGTAATGCTTTGGTTGCCGACAAACGCATTTGCTCAATATGCTCATTAATTGAGGCGTCTTTTTCGATAAACGTATCACTGGCAACCACATAGGCTTCGGGCTGGTAGTAATCATAATAAGAAACAAAGTATTCAACCGCATTGTCTGGAAAAAACTCTTTCATCTCTCCGTACAATTGCGCAGCCAGCGTTTTATTGTGTGCCATGATAATCGTTGGGCGATTCAGGTTACTAATGATATTGGCCATAGTAAAAGTTTTACCCGTACCCGTCGCGCCTAAAAGGGTTTGATGTGCAAGGCCCGCCTCCAAACCATCACACAGCTGCGCAATTGCTGTGGGCTGATCACCACTTGGTGAAAAATGTGATACCAGCTTAAATTCATCGCTCATCAAGCATACTCCCTATCTGATGCATCGTGCATTCTCGCCAAACTATGGTTAAACCAATTATAAGCCACCAATGCTGTCATTAAATTACCTATTGCTGCGCCAATGAATAAACCGGGAAGATCGCCTAATAATGAGCCAATATAAGCAAAAGGCACATAAAATATAAACAACCTTACCACGCTCAGTGCCAATGCATTCATTGGTTTGTGCAAGGCATTAAATGACGAGTTCGATAAAATAATAACCCCCTGGAACCCGTAGCTTAACGGCATGATATAAATAAATAGCTCTATCACCGTGACTACCTCAGCTTCATTACCAAATGTGCGACTTATCACACCTGAAAACAGCAATAAAACGAGGTATATAATAAACTGCCAAACCATTACAAATTTTAATGTTTGTTTATAAGCTTGTTGGACTCTATCGTACTTACCTGCACCAAAATTTTGGCTGACAAAGGGAGGTAAAGTCATCGACAAAGCTAACACAACTAAGCTTGCTATCGATTCAATACGACTTCCGACACCAAATGCGGCAACGGCCTCAGGACCATAGCTTGCGACGATAGCAGTCATCACCGCCATCGCCATCGGAGTCAGCATATTTGCACCTGCAGCGGGAAAACCTATTTTAAGGATTTTACGGCTTGCGCTAATCACTCCCTGCTGACCACCATGCAAACTAAGTAAACGTTTTTTTACTGCTAGCAAATATAAAATAATAGCCACAGCCACCGACCAAGCAATTACACTGGCAATTGCAGCTCCTTTTATACCCAGCCCGGATATTGGACCAAGGCCAAATATAAGTAATGGATCTAGCAATGCGTTAATTAGACCTGCAAACCCCATAATAAAGCTAGGTGTTTTGGTATCGCCACTGGCTCGCAACACGGAGTTTCCTATCATGGGGGTAATTAAGAAAACACTGCCTAAAAACCAAATCGAAATATAATCATATATGTAGGGCATTACTTCGTGGTTAGCACCAAGTAATTTGAAGATAGGTTCAATGAAAATAAAACCGACAACCGATAAAGAGAATACAAAGACTGCGGATATAAGTAATGCGATTGTGGCATCAAATTTAGCTTCATCTATTTTGTTGGCACCCAACGCCTTAGCAATAACGGCAGAAGTGCCAATACCTAATCCAATAGCAAGACTAATAACGGTAAAAGTAACCGGAAAAGTAAAACTGACCGCAGCCAGTTGTTCAGTACCAAGCATACTAATAAAAAAAGTATCTACAATATTGAACATCATCAAAGTGATCATGCCGAAAATCATAGGGATGGTCATTCGTTTCAAAGTAGCTGGGATATCTGCACTTAAGATATCATTGCCTTTATTTGGATTGTGCACAGACGACATATGATGTGTGTTCTCCTATTATGAGCTTGGCATTTTAAATCATCAGCGACCTTAAACCCAGCCAATTCATCAGCGATTTTACCGCCCATCCAATTACACTCGATAAAACTTAGATTAATCTAGTTAGCTTTAAATAGACCGAGACATAGCTCAAAAAAGCACAAAAGGCTCTTAAATGACAAATTAGTTACACATTTAACAACCAAGCGTATTTTTTTTGCACAACAAAAGCGCGTTTTGGTCATAAAAACTTCACTTGCATCAAAATTCGCGCCAATTATATGCAAGATTGTTAGTGGTATGATTTTATTGATAAAAAATAATTTTAGAAAATATATTGAAATGCTCGCAGGGCTCTATTTTCATAGCTTTGACACACTTCTTAAATATTAATAAACAATGTTATCCACAGATTCCGTGGATAAGTCGATAAACGTCAATAGAATAAGGCCCTAGAGAGAGATCATTTACAAGCTGTTGATTATGACAGTGTGATCGCGTGCACCAGATCAGCTCAAAAACGAGACAAATTAGACTTACTAACGCTATATCATTACGTTCCTAAAACTATTACGCTTATTCCAACAAACAAAACAAAAATACAACCAATTGTATTTTTTAAGTTTTTTCCAAGTACACGGTTAATCTATGCATATTTTACTCAGAGACCGCGCACAAAAAGCGCTTGTTCAGCAAGAATGAGCAAAAATTTAACGCAGCGTGCGGAGATCTTTGTGCAACGATCTGACCACCGCAATTATGATCAAAAAGAAAAGTTTAGAAAACACGCGATTCGACTAATAATTAGCTCAAAAGACTAATAATCACACGTTTTAGTTAAAATCTAATCATCAAGGTATTTAAACGCACAACACCCACAGCAGCGATTAGAGTATTTTTGCAATAAATTTCGGCAAATCGAATAGAAAAGCAGCGAATAAGACAGTTTTTTAATTTTATGTCATTTTATTGGTTGACACCTTGCTATGGGGTCATTAATATTTCGCCCCGTTGAGAGACACACGCTTCCCCCTTAGCTCAGTTGGTTAGAGCGACGGACTGTTAATCCGCAGGTCCCCCGTTCGAGTCGGGGAGGGGGAGCCAAGTTTCTTAATAAAAAAACGATTCCCCCTTAGCTCAGTTGGTTAGAGCGACGGACTGTTAATCCGCAGGTCCCCCGTTCGAGTCGGGGAGGGGGAGCCAAATCGTTTTTGCAATTGTTCCCCCTTAGCTCAGTTGGTTAGAGCGACGGACTGTTAATCCGCAGGTCCCCCGTTCGAGTCGGGGAGGGGGAGCCAAATTGCAGCTTCCTACTTTATATATTGTTCCCCCTTAGCTCAGTTGGTTAGAGCGACGGACTGTTAATCCGCAGGTCCCCCGTTCGAGTCGGGGAGGGGGAGCCAATATGACATTTCGATAGACAATCCAACTCTTTTGAACTAACCTACAACTGCTTAAATACAAATAAAATAGCTTGATTTAAAGCGACTTTTCCCTCGTTGATAGATTAAAAATAATGGCTGAATAATGGCTAGTTTTAAAAAGCTCGTACTATTACAATTTTTTTCTTGGTTGGTATTTTCCCTCCTTGGTGTGTTGTTTTTCGCATCCAGCTTTGATGCAGCTGTAAGTAAAGCTCAACAAAGTGCGCAATCTATGGTCACACAATACATCCAAGACAAAACCATGGCTGAAGTTACGCCACAACATATTCAAACCGCACTTGCAGATGGAAAGGTATTTTCTACTTTTATTGTGCGTGACTTTAATGGCGAAACTATTTTAAACATCACCCAACCTACTGACTTGCCTTTTTTCAGTAGCATTATCGAATCTAGCATTAATGCTGTGCGCCCTCAGTTTGCAGTCAACAAAAGCAAAGATATAAAAATAGAGTTTATAATAAATGCACAAAGCCAAGGTCAATTGTTACAGCAAGCCATGCTACTCACTTTTGCAGTCACTGCCCTACTCGCTTTTATTCCTATTTTTTACATGCGGACGATATACCGACGCTTGATCCGCAATGTCAGCACCACGGTCGCAGATGCCGTAGATGTGTACATAACACGCAATCAAAACTCAGCTAATATCGACAATGAGTTTGATACCGAAGAAATGCAATCTCTTGGCGCTGATCTCACGCCCTCTTTTAAGCGTCTTGCACACTTTTTAAAGAGTAAAGAGCACGATATCAAAAGCGCCGCACAAAGTATCAAGCAAGAAGCTTATAAAGATGTTATCACCGGGCTTGGTAACCGGAATATGTTTGTTGAGTACTACGAACATCATGTTGAAGCTGCCACTAAAAAAACATTTGGTAGCTTAGCGATGATCCGTTGCAGTGAGCTACAAATCATCAACCAAACTCGCGGATACCAAAAAGGCGATGAATATATAAAATCGGTGTCTGAAATCATTAAACACGTTAGTGGCACTTACACCGGCAGCCAAACGTTTCGTTTAAATAGCTCTGATTTTGCAGTTATCTTGCCCAACGTACCTTCTAAAGAAGCTGAACATTTTGGTGAAACTTTACAAGCGCGCTTTACCCAGTTCCAGCAAAACCAAGAGTTAAGCTCAGTAGCCAATACAGGTATTGTGCCTTATGAAACAGGTAAGCCATTAGGTGAGTTGTTGTCAGTTGTGGATAATGCGATGAGCATGGCACAGAGTAAACAAGCTAATGCATGGCATATCCAACGCGAATCTGACTTAGTTAATAATGTTGGCGCGGGCTTTGGTAACCAAAACTGGCGTAAAGTGATCAGTGAAGTAATAACGTCCAAACGCGTTGCCTTAATGATGCAAAACATCATGCCTGTTGGCAAAAACACTAAGGCATATGCAGAAATTCAAGCACGGTTTAAAACCGAAGAAGGGCAAATGCTACCTACAGCGTCATTTTTGGCGATGGCTGAAAAGCTTGAGATGGCAATCGATATTGACCGTTTGATCATCGATACGTCTCTTGAATTAATTAAAACACGCAACTTCACCGAAAAATACTTTGGTATCAACGTGACAGCATCAAGTGCTCATAGCGACCAATTTGTTATCTGGCTAGAGCGCCGATTACTCAAAGACGCCAATATTGCCTCTAAACTAGTATTTGAGGTGAGTGAATTTGGTTTACAGCAAAACATCAAAGCGAGTAAACGCTTTATTGACATGGTGCATCGCGTTGGCGCGCGTATTACCGTAGAACGCTTTGGTGTAGGATTGACCTCATTTAAGTTTTTCAGAGACTTAAAGCCAGACTTTATCAAGATGGATGCAAGCTACACTCGCGGTTTAGAAGAAGACAAAAACAACCAATACTTTATGCGCTTGATGGTCGATCTGGCGCACCGAATTGGTGTCAATGTATTTGCTGAAGGTGTTGAAACACAAGAAGAAAAGCATATTGTTGAAACACTCTGCCTAGATGGTGTTCAAGGCTACTATATCGAAAAGCCAAAAGAAATCTAACTCGTTTCAATACGGACAAATAAGGCCATTTAAAATGGCCTTATTTGTTTTTGTACTTGGGTGTCAACAAAATATGGCACTATGCACAGTTAAGTAATTTATAATCGTCGATTTTTATTATGATCTTCGTGAACAAAATTGTTAAAATCACCGCCATCTAAATCACACCTCAGTTTTTCGCTAAAGGGGCAGTAATGACTGAATATATTATGTTGCTTATCGGTACTGTGCTGGTAAACAACTTTGTGCTAGTGCAATTTTTAGGACTATGCCCATTTATGGGGGTGTCCGGTAAGTTAGACACGGCTGTTGGTATGTCGTTAGCCACCACGTTTGTGCTGACTTTAGCCTCTGTAACTAGCTATTTGGTCAACCAATACATATTACTCCCACTGGAACTCACCTTTTTAAGAACCATGAGTTTTATTCTAGTGATTGCGGTTGTGGTTCAATTTACTGAAATGGTAGTTCGTAAAACCAGTCCAACCCTTTATCGACTGCTAGGGATCTTCTTGCCACTGATCACAACCAACTGTGCCGTATTAGGTGTTGCATTGCTCAATATTAAAAAAGATCACACTTTTATTGGCTCAGCGGTTTATGGTTTTGGCGCAGCAGTTGGATTTTCTTTGGTGCTGGTACTTTTTGCGGCGATGCGCGAGCGACTCGCAGCAGCCGATGTGCCCACCCCTTTTAAAGGCGCATCAATCGCTATGATCACAGCTGGCTTGATGTCATTGGCCTTTATGGGCTTTTCAGGATTAGTGAAATTATAATCATGACTTTGTTTTATGCCTTAATTGCGCTTGGCTCTTTGGCGCTTATATTCGGCCTCATTTTAGGCTATGCCGCGGTAAAATATCGTGTAGAAAGTAATCCGATTGTTGATCAAGTGGATGCGATTTTACCGCAAACCCAATGTGGACAGTGCGGATACCCAGGCTGTCGCCCCTATGCAGAAGCCATTGCGAACGGTGATGAAATCAACAAGTGCCCGCCAGGTGGTGAAGCGACGGTTAAAAAGCTTGCCGATCTGATGGGCGTAGAAGCCAAACCATTAGCTGGCGGAGAAGAAGCTGAGCCAGTTAAAACTGTCGCTTACATTCGAGAAGATGAATGTATAGGCTGTACTAAATGTATTCAAGCCTGCCCTGTTGATGCCATTGTTGGTGCAACCAGACAAATGCATACCGTGATAGATGATGAATGTACAGGTTGTGACTTGTGTGTTGAGCCCTGCCCAGTCGACTGTATAGACATGTTACCTGTTGAGCAAACCAAGCAAACTTGGAAATGGCAACTCGACGCCATCGCCGTGAAGCAAATAGATTAAGAGGTTTAAGTGGACTCGTTAGTTGAACAAATCGAACGTGGCACCCTGTGGCAATTTCCGGGCGGTGTGCACCCACCTGAACAAAAGTCGCTGTCAAACCAGCACCCCATTGCACGACTTCCTTTGCCAAGTAAAATTGTGTTGCCACTTAAACAGCATATCGGTGCCAATGGCCAGTTGCTAGTAAATAAAGGGGATAAAGTGCTTAAAGGGCAAGCACTGACAAAGCCAAGTGCTAATTGGTCATTACCAATACATGCCCCAACTTCGGGTGAAGTGCTTGATATCACCCCCGCCCCTTCAGCTCACCCATCGGCGCTACCTGAGTTGAGTATTATCATGGCTCCCGATGGTGAAGATAGCTGGTGTGAACTGCACCCTGTTGCTGACTTATCAAGTCTAACTCACGCCCAACTCATTGATATTTTGCATAATGCAGGAATAGCGGGCATGGGTGGCGCAGGTTTTCCTACTTATATCAAAGCCGATAGCCATCAACCCATTGAGTACTTGATTGTCAATGGCGTGGAGTGTGAGCCCTATATCACCGCTGATGATTTATTAATGCAAACGCATGCCAAAGAGATTGTGCAAGGCATTGAAGTGATGCAGCATTTGCTAAAGCCTCAGCGTATTATAGTTGGTATTGAAGATAACAAGCCACAAGCTATAGCCGCAATGAAACAGGCATGTGAGCATAACGACGCAATTTTAGTGCGCGCTATACCTACTAAATATCCATCTGGCGGTGAAAAGCAACTTATTCGCGTGCTTACCTCAAAAGAAGTACCTAGCGGTGGTATTCCTGCCGATATCGGCGTGCTCGTACAAAACGTAGGAACCCTGTTTGCTGTTAGTGAGGCGATTTACAAAGGTAAGCCGCTCATTGAGCGAGTTGTAACTGTCACAGGTAATACCATTCACAAAGCGCAAAATGTATGGGCACTGATTGGCACCGAGATCAAACATTTACTTGATTGTCAGGGCTTTACGCCAGTACCTGAACAGCGTGTTGTAATGGGTGGCCCGATGATGGGCTTTACATTACCAACTGTGCGGATTCCTGTGGTAAAAACCACCAACTGCATTTTAGCGCCTGATAACCAAGAGCTTGCGCAGCCCGGCGATGAAAAAGCCTGTATTCGCTGTAGTGCTTGCGCTGATGCCTGCCCACAAACTTTATTGCCGCAACAGCTTCAGTGGTTTGCCAAAGCAAAAGATTTTGACAAGCTAGAACAGTACAACCTGTTCGACTGTATAGAATGTGGAGCTTGCTCTTATGTATGTCCAAGCGAGATCCCCTTAGTTCAATATTATCGTGTAGCAAAAGCTGAGATCCGTGAACAAAAACTCGACCAAATTAAAGCTGAGCGCGCCAAAGAACGTTTTGAAGCGCGTAAAGAGCGCTTGGAGCGAGACCAACAAGAAAGACAAAACCGACATAAACGCTCATCGGCCAAAGCGGTTAAACCGGATGCTGAAAAAGCAAAAGTTGCAGATGCCCTTGAAAGAGTAAAGCAAAAACAAGGCGACAAATCAGCTGTACAAGCAGCCATTGAACGCGCTAAAGCGAAAAAAGCCGCCGATGGTTCAATTGAACCCGACAACAGCGAAGTCGCTCAGGAGCGCGCAAAGCGCAAAGAACAAGCTCGTCTATATAAAGAGCAAAAACAAAGCGCTCAAGATACCGAGCAAACGGCTGATGATAAAAAAGATGCGGTAGCTGCTGCTATTGCCCGCGCTAAAGCCAAAAAAGCGGCGCAGCAAGCTGAAAAAGCAACGCCTGATGAGCAGCCGAACACTGATGATGCCAAGCCAGAACCACGCAAAGCCGCCGTAGCCGCTGCGATTGCTCGTGCTAAAGCGAAAAAGGCTGCTCAGCAAGCTGAAGAAACCCCATCGGATACCGCTGCAGAACCTGCACAAGCTCAAACGGATGAACAAAGCGATCCACGCAAAGCCGCCGTAGCCGCTGCGATTGCTCGTGCTAAAGCGAAAAAAGCTGCTCAGCAAGCTGAAGAAACACCGTCGGATACCACTGCAGAACCTACGCAAGTTCAAACGGATGAACAAAGCGATCCGCGTAAAGCCGCGGTGGCCGCTGCAATTGCTCGTGCTAAAGCCAAAAAGGCCGCTAAGCAAGCTGAAGAAAGGCCGTCGGATACCGCTGCAGAACCTGCACAAGCTCAAACGGATGAACAAAGCGATCCGCGTAAAGCCGCGGTGGCCGCTGCAATTGCCCGTGCTAAAGCGAAAAAAGCTGCTCAGCAAGCTGAAGAAACACCGTCGGATACCGCTGCAGAACCTGCGCAAGTTCAAACGGATGAACAAAGCGATCCGCGTAAAGCCGCGGTGGCCGCTGCAATTGCCCGTGCCAAAGCCAAAAAGGCCGCTAAGCAGGAAGAAGAAAACGCACAAGATGCAGACTCAACCGCTGCGCCAGCAGAGCAACCAAAACCAGCTGACAATAATGACACAAGTGAGAATGCTCCACTAACGCCTGAGCAAAAACGCCAAGCTGCCATAAAAGCGGCCGTTGCAAAAGCGAAAGCCAAAAAACAAGCTAAAGAACAAGAAGGAAATGACCCGTCATGAAACTAACCATGGCCTCATCGCCCCATAATCACAGCCATAAAAATGTCAGCAAGTTGATGCTTAGTGTCATTGCGGCCTGTATTCCGGGCATTATTGCTCAATGCTACTTTTTTGGTTTTGGCGTTATCGTGCAGCTTTTTATTGCGCTTATCACCGCCAGCGCCAGCGAAGCCGTTATGCTAAAACTGCGAAATCGCCCTATTTGGACTAGCTTAAGCGATGGCAGTGCTTGGCTAACCGCTGTTTTGCTTGCGGTTAGCATTCCGCCTTTAGCACCATGGTGGGTGGTGGTTATTGGTACTATCTTTGCGATTGCCATGGTAAAGCAGCTTTATGGAGGCCTTGGCTTTAACGTGTTCAATCCAGCCATGGCAGCCTATGTGCTGCTGTTGATCTCATTCCCTGTGCAAATGACCAGCTGGAACGCGCCAAGTGAATTACTTGCCCAGCCAATCAGTGTCGCAGACACACTTTCTTTGGTTTTCTTCGCTGAGAATGGCGCTGGACAAAATCTCATTAGCACGATGACGGGAGTTGATGGCACGACAATGGCCACGCCGCTAGATACTGTAAAAACTGCAGTATCACAAAACCTCACGGTCACTGAGGCCATGTCAGCGGTACAGTTTGGTGAGTATGCTGGTATTGGTTGGATGTGGGTTAATCTTGCCTTTTTAGCTGGCGGGTTATTCCTGTTAAAAGCCAAAGTGATCAATTGGCATATCCCAGTTGCTATGTTGGGCGCCCTCGCCTTGTGCGCTGCTATTGGTTTTATTATCGCCCCAGGAAGCCACGGCGGTAGTATTTTTCACCTACTCAGTGGTGCAACCATGTTGGGAGCTTTTTTTATTGCCACCGATCCGGTATCAGCATCTACCACTAATCAAGGTAGGTTAATTTACGGTGCTTGCATTGGTGTACTGGTGTATGTCATCCGTAATTATGGTGGCTACCCAGATGCGGTGGCATTTGCCGTACTGATTATGAATATGGCAGTGCCCCTAATTGACCATTATACCCAACCTAGAACCTACGGACATGGAGCAGCAAAATGATAGCGCAATCTATGTATCGCAATGGTGCGATTTTAATGGCATTTGCTTTAGCAACCACAGGCTCCGTTGCACTGGTTCAATCACTAACAGCAGAACGTATAGCGATACAAGAAAAACAGCACTTAATGCAATTACTTGGGCAAGTGCTCAATGCCGATGAGCATGATAACCTGCTGTATTTAGACTGTACCACCAGCAACGCGCCAGAGCTTGGCCCCGGTGGTCCACACATTATTTACCGTGCCAGCAAAGCGGGTAAACCTTCAGCTTTACTGGTACGCCACGTTACACCTAAAGGCTATAGTGGCAATATCGATATTTTAACCGCGGTTAAGGCGGATGGTAGCATTGCTGGTGTGCGTGTAACACGCCATGAAGAAACACCAGGCCTCGGCGATAAAGTAGAATTAGCCAAGTCAGATTGGATCACCACATTCAATGGCATGACAATCAGTGAGGCAAACGTTAAACAGTTTGCTGTGAAAAAGGATGGCGGCCAAATTGACCAATTCACGGGGGCTACAATCACACCAAGAGCTGTGGTTAACTCAGTAAAACAAGCCGTTATGTACACTCAGAAAAACTTTAACACCTTTTTTTCAGGTGAGAACACCTGTAATGGAGCGTCGCAATGAGCCAATTCAAAGCCCTATTAAAAGAAGGTATGTGGGCAAATAACCCGGCGCTAGTACAGTTATTGGGCTTATGCCCTTTACTTGCAGTAACAAGTACCATCACTAATGCGCTCGGCTTAGGCCTTGCGACCCTGCTGGTGTTAGTTGGTTCTAACGTAACTGTATCTGTGGTGCGTGATTGGGTGCCTAAAGATATTCGTATTCCAGTATTTGTTATGATCATCGCCGCATTTGTAACCATCATACAACTGCTGATGAACGCCTATACATTTGGCTTATATCAATCGCTCGGTATTTTTATTCCATTAATCGTCACCAACTGTGCCATTATCGGCCGCGCTGAAGCGTTTGCCTCTAAAAATAATGCGCTTTTAAGTGCGTGGGATGGCGTCATGATGGGCTTAGGTTTTGCCATTGTGCTAGTTGTATTGGGTACCATGCGCGAGCTGATAGGCCAAGGTACGCTATTTGATGGCGCAGATCTGTTATTGGGTCCGTGGGCTGCCAGCTTACGTGTTGAAATATTTGAATTTGATAGCCAATTTTTGGTCGCAATATTACCGCCGGGTGCATTCTTAGGTTTGGGGCTACTGATCGCTGCTAAAAACGTAATTGATGCACAAATTAAGGCCAAAGCCGTGCCCAGTGACCAACCAGAAAAAGCGCCACGCGCCCGTGTTACCAGCTTAACCTAGAATAAAAAGAAACCGTTATGAACAAACAAAAACGAATTGAAATACTCACCCGTCTGCGCGACGACAATCCGCACCCAGAAACTGAGCTTGAGTACTCATCGCCGTTTGAGTTGTTAGTAGCCGTGACCTTGTCTGCACAGGCGACCGATGTTGGTGTGAACAAAGCCACGCGCAAACTGTTTCCGGTAGCCAATACCCCACAAGGTATTTTAGATCTTGGTCTTGAGGGCTTACGTGATTACATCAAAACCATTGGCTTGTTTAACTCAAAAGCCAATAACGTGTACAAAATGTGCCAAATTCTGGTAGACAAACACAACAGCGAAGTACCCGAAAACCGTGAGGCTCTAGAAGCCCTACCCGGTGTAGGCCGTAAAACCGCTAATGTAGTATTAAATACCGCTTTTGGCTGGCCCACCATTGCCGTCGACACCCATATCTTCCGCGTTTCAAACCGCACCAAGTTCGCCATGGGCAAGGACGTGGTTGCGGTAGAACAAAAGCTGGAAAAGGTGGTACCGAAAGAGTTCAAGGTAGACGTCCACCACTGGCTGATCCTTCATGGTCGTTATGTGTGTACGGCACGCAAACCTAAGTGTGGTTCATGTTTGATTGAAGACTTGTGCGAGTTTAAAGATAAGACTGACATCTAATATTTGGCTTAAAAAATGAACGATAGTCTGATTTCTATTTGGAGTGCAAACTTTAATGCCGCAACATCGACAGTTGTCATTCCAGATGGTTGCCGCGATTTAATAGTCAAAACGTTGGGCAATGAAAAACCAAATTGGTTAGTGTCACCTCTATACGATCGACCCGAACTTGTTCAGATAGAAGCAAGCTGCAATTATATTGGGTTTCGTTTAAGCCCCGGAGCAGAAATTAAAGAGCGTGAATTATTAGACTACATTGAAACAAAACAACTTCATGTTGAAGATGTGAAAGATTTTATAAGTGACTTTATTTCTACCGAACGCTCGATTGAAGAAGCACTATCGTGTTTTGCCAGTGAGATGGGTTCGGTAAAACAAGTTTCTGCTCAACTTGGGGTCAGTACCAGAACTTTGCAGCGACTGGTTTTAAGTAAAACCCAAAGAACGCCCAGCTATTGGTTGCAATTAGCCAGGATTAGAAAAGCTGCCAGAAGTTTAAGCCAAGGTGTATACCTAGTTGACGTTGCGGAAAACTTCGGCTTTGCTGATCAGTCTCATATGAATAGAGAGTTTCAGCGCTGGTTTGCGTTAACACCAGTACAGGTATTAAATTCTCCAGCTATTATCAGGCAGCTAAATGACAAAGGCTATGCCTGAGAAGCTACAGGCGTACAGATTTCAACTAAAAAGCCATTGTTCTCAGTTACATAAGCTATTGTCTGACCCCATGGCATATCCGTAGCGTCTTGCACGAGTGAGGCCCCCGCCTCCAGTGCTTTAGACAGTGCCGTCTTTACATTATCAGTTTCAAAAGCTATCTCAAACGTGGGGGCTTTTAAGTTAGGTTTAGCAGGATTTTTTCCTAGTTCTTTCATGAGCTTGATAGAGGAAAATGAAAGTGTCGTACTGCCCGTCTCTAATTCCCCATACTCTCCACTCTCATGGAGCATTTTCTTTTTAAGGCCAAATGCTTTTTCATAGAAACTGAATGTTTCAACAACATCATCAACATAAAGTATCGTGTATTTAAATTTCAAGGCGTTGCCTCCTCATTGGTTAAAGTCTGAAGAAGGTTATAGATCGATAATCAATATGTCTTGAACAATTGCGACAATACTTGAATTAAATGATTTACCACGACAATACCGTAATCGGCTGGCCCACCATAGCCGTCGACACCCATACCTTGGGTGTAACAAACCGCACTAAATTTGCCATGGGTAAAGATGTAGTCAAAGTCGAAAAAAGCTCAAAAAGGTTGTGCCTAAAGAATTTAAAGTGAATGTTCAACATGGCCGCTATGTGTGTACCGCACGTAAACCCAAGTGCGGCTCATGTATGATTGAAGACTTGTGTGAGTTGAAAGGCAAAACCGAATAATATTTTGAGTTTATTCAATTAATGCTTTTGCTGATTATATCCCTCAATAGGGTTTTAAGTTTTTTGGGCTAATGAAGAAAACTCCTTTACACCTTTCCTCCAATAGGCAAACGCGACAACTGTGGCTACCAACGCTAATACAGCTCCAAATTCATCAATGTAATAACTTGAGTTTTCGTTTGTAATGGTAATAGGCGTAAATACTTTTTGAATAAATATATTAGAAGCCCCATGATACATAACGGCTGTCCAGACACTGTCTGTTTTTAACCGGATATAAGCCATGATAGTTCCGCTAGAAATAATGAATAACGTAAAGAAAAATAGTTGATAGTAAATCGATGTGTCGCCATTCCCATACAAACCTAAAAAGATCAACGGCCAATGAAACGCAGACCAGAGTATGCCACTCACTAACACGACCCCAGTAAATGATGTGATTTTAGAAAGCTCAGAAACTAATAGCCCTCTCCATCCTATTTCTTCTCCTAAAATAGACGGAATTGACATGATGAAGCTGATACATGCAACTAAAAACAAATGAAAAAGAAATATACTTAAATCATTCCATTCGCTTAAGTTATAACTTTGCTTTTTGTCCGCTAAGAATTCACTGTTGTATAAGTCGCCGCCCCCCAAAGACCAAATAAGTAAATAAGCCACTGACGCAATAGCAAAGGGTATCAGATAGCTTTTCCATTGCACTTTCCAACTTCCCCACTTCCAACCTAGTTCAGATAAGCTTTTCTTTCTAACTAAACAAGTTAAAACCGTAGCTGCTCCTACTGACAACATTAGGGGCGTTGCTTGCCCCATTCTAAATATCAGCCAAAATCCTAGGAAGTAAAAAGCAATAACGAAGGCCAAAAATGTTGAGAGCGTGATATAAGTGTCTTTAGTAGAATTCATATTAGGCTTTCTCATCTTTTTTTAAAGCAACTCGTTGCTTATAGGACTGTAAGTGTTCAGGAAAACGCTTACCAAAAGGTTTGTTTTGAAGTGCTGTTATGGCTGAATTCAGAACACTTTGAATATCTACACCTATTTCGTCAGATAAGTCTTTGAATGCTTGCGCAGCATCCAAACAATACAAATTTAGTATCTCAGATTTTTCTTGCCCTTTAGGCGTCAAGTGATACAAGGTTCTTCGCTTGTCATTATCATCTTTTATGCCTTCAACTAATTTTAACTTGAGCATTATTTTTAACCGCTGAGAAGCCAACTGATGCGACAAATTCAGTCCTTGGGAAATTTGCATTATAGATGCGCTCTCTACGTTAGATAAAAACAACAATGTAGATGAAGCAAAAACAGGAAAACCCATTTCTTTTTCGGTATATAACTCTTCCGACTGGCTTTGTATAAGACAATGTAAATCAAAAACAGACTTTGCCATAAAAGCATAATTCGATCTTATTTGATTACTAAAATGTGATTCTTTAGTCATGAATTTTATTCTCTTATTCACACCATAAAATATCCGCAACTACTTGCGAAAGCCATTGCCAATACTAGGTAGACATTACACATCATGCAAGGAACTATTTGTAACATTATTTAAATTCATAACGTTCCATACTGCCTCAAATATGCCAACATGAGGAACACTTCAATATCTAACTTTATTATCTTTTGTCTGGCCCACCACAGCCGTCGATACGCATATCTTTCGCGTATCAAACCCCACTAATTTGCTATGGGTAAAGACGTGTTTGCCGTTGAAGAAAAACTTGAGCAAGTAGTACCAAAAGAGTTTAAAGTCGATGTACATCAATGGTTTATTTTACATGACCGTTATGTGTGTACGGCACGCAAACCTAAATGCGACGCATGCTTGATTGAAGACTTGTGTGAGTTTAAGCCAACATTTAAATACCCATATAGCGTCTATATTGTTGGTCAAATGGTAACTTTGCAGTATCCTTTTAGTGAGTATGAACTCACTCAATGTAACTCCTTAGGTGTTGAGCTGGTTTAACTGCCCAATCATAAATAATTAGAGGAAAATAATGGGAGTTTTCGAACGTTACTTATCAGTTTGGGTTGCAATGAGTATTGCGATTGGTGTTATTTTAGGTATCACTTTCCCATCTGCTTTCTCATTAATTGCCAAACTAGAAGTGGCACACGTAAACGTAGTTGTCGCAGTATTCATTTGGGTAATGATTTATCCGATGATGGTGCAAGTTGACTTTTCTACTCTCAAGGAGGTCGGCAAGAACCCGCAAGGGCTTGTTTTAACCTTAGCTATCAACTGGCTTATAAAGCCTTTCTCAATGGCTGCATTAGGCTGGTTATTCTTTGAAGGGATTTTTGCAGATTTAGTATCCCCAAAAACCGCGCAAGAGTATATTGCCGGTATGATACTGCTAGGCGTTGCACCTTGCACCGCAATGGTATTCGTCTGGTCGCAACTAACCAAAGGAAATGCTAATTACACCTTAGTTCAAGTATCTGTGAACGATATCATTATGATTTTTGCCTTTGCACCAATTGCGGGCCTGTTGCTTGGTGTATCTGATATTCATGTTCCTTGGAACACCTTATTTATATCTGTGATTTTATATGTATTGTTGCCTTTAATTGCAGGCGTACTGACAAGAAAAACTTTAAATAGCTCAGGACGTAATGAAACCAAAATAACTGAGTTACTAAACGTAATTAAACCATTTTCAATCGTGGGTTTACTCGCCACGGTCATTCTACTTTTTGGATTTCAAGCCAATACCATCATAGAACAGCCCGTTAATATTGTTTTAATTGCAATCCCGCTAATTTTGCAAACATACGGTATATTCATCATCACTTTTTTCATCGCTTTAAAACTAAAATTAAAACATGACATTGCAGCGCCAGCCTGTTTAATCGGCACATCTAACTTCTTTGAGTTGGCAGTAGCGGTAGCTATTTCATTATTTGGTTTACATTCAGGTGCAGCATTAGCAACCGTTGTTGGTGTATTAGTAGAAGTACCTGTTATGTTGTCGCTAGTGGCCATAATGAATAAAACAAGACATTGGTTTACTTAGAAATGGATTTTCTTGGCGTAATTACTTATCCCAAGTTCAGTTTAAATATTGTCATTACTGTTGTTTTTATCATTGCCGACCGTCTAATCATATCGATTAAAAAATACGCCGTTCGAAATTTAACCCGCATGCTATGGGCATACAACTGCGATAACGCCTTAGTCAATAAACGCTTATCTATTCACTTTTATTATTATTCTCCTGTGGCTCACCATCCCTTTACACTTGCTGGCATTTTTAGGCTGATTCCACTATTAATAGAACATTTTCAAAGTATTAGTTTCACAAATCTCTGCTCTTTCTTTATGCTACTGAAAGTTTTTAAATATTAATGCGAACTTCATTATGCTACCTGTCCTTCGTATCTTGCTAATCGAACAAGAACCAGCCGTTTTACAAGCGCTTTCAACAAATCTGGCAAAAACAATCCCAAACTTTGAACGAGAAGATGTTCAGATCGATATTATTGAATGTCTTGATCTTCCAAAGGCCTTAGAATATGTCACCGAAGATGGTGATATTCAGGCGGTGGTTCTAAGCTGGGATGCGCTCAATAAAAGTGAAGAGCAAGTTTACAGTCGATTTATCGACCAGTTAAAGAGTATTCGCCTTGAGCTGCCGGTGTATGTCATTGGAGATGACACCAAGGGACTTGAGATAGTCAACGAATCCGAAGAGATAGAGTCTTTCTTCTTTAAAGATGAAGTGATCTCCGACCCTGAAGCAATTTTAGGCTATATGATCAACGACTTTGATGACAGAGCAGAAACCCCATTTTGGACGGCGTATCGTAGTTATGTTGGCGAAGCGAATGATTCTTGGCATACACCGGGACATAGCGGTGGCTCTAGCTTTAGAAACTCCCCTTATATCAAAGATTTTTACCAATTTTATGGCCGCAATGTATTTGTCGGAGACCTGTCGGTATCGGTAGACTCGTTAGGCTCATTGTCCGATAGCACCAACACTATTGGCCGCGCTCAAGAGTCTGCTGCTGCAACGTTTGAGGTTAAACGAACCTATTTTGTTACCAACGGCTCATCTACCTCTAATAAAATCATTTTACAAACACTGCTTCGCAAAGGGGATAAAGTGATCATCGACCGCAATTGCCATAAATCTGTGCACTATGGCATTTTGCAATCAGCCAGTTTTCCCATTTATTTATCGAGTATTTTAAACCCGAAATATGGCATCTTCGCGCCGCCATCGTTGGCCGATATCAAGCAGACTATTGAGCAAAATACCGATGCAAAATTGCTGGTTCTTACGGGGTGTACTTACGATGGCCTGCTGAGCGATTTGAAACAAGTTGTCGACTTTGCCCACCAACATGGTATCAAGGTGTTTATCGATGAGGCTTGGTTTGCTTACTCTTTGTTTCACCCCAGTTTACGCCATTATTCTGCCATCCACGCTGGTGCCGACTACGTGACTCATTCGGCGCATAAAGTCGTGTCGGCGTTTTCTCAAGCGTCTTATATTCATATTAACGACCCTGACTTTGATGCTGACTTTTTCCGAGAGATTTACAGTATCTACGCCAGTACATCACCAAAGTATCAGCTGATTGCATCTTTGGATGTGTGCCAAAAGCAACTGGAGATGGAAGGTTACAAGCTGCTCAATGCCCTATTGAATCATGTGGCTGAATTTAAACAGCATATGGCAACACTCAAGCATATTAAAGTCTTGGGTAAACAAGATTTTATGGAAATATTTCCACACTTTAGTGGCGATAACATGGGTCACGATCCGCTAAAAATTCTCATCGACATTAGTGAACTACCTTATTCGTTAAAGGATATTCATAAGTTCCTGCTAGACGAAATTGGCCTAGAAATCGAAAAGTACACCCATAGCACCATCTTGGTTTTACTTACCTTAGGCGGCACACGTTCGAAGATCATTCGTTTATACAATGCCTTGAAAAAACTCGACAGTGGCAAAGTAAAACTATCAAAATCAACACGCCGTTCTCGCCTACCTGAGAATTTACCAGCTATAGACTTGGCCTGTATTCCAAGCGATGCGTTTTATGGCGAGCGAGAATCAGTGCCTATCGGCAAGGCCAACAACCGCATTTGTGCGGGTTTAGTTACCCCATATCCACCAGGCATTCCACTTTTAGTGCCCGGTCAACACATTACTGAAGATCATATCGACTACCTCAAAGAGTTAGCAGGACAAGGATTAACGATTCAAGGCAGTTTCGATGGCGAGATTTATGTGCTTAAAGACAAAGAAGATAAGTAACACCGACTCCTGTCAGTAACCTGTTAACAAGGCTGCAATACCGCCAAACATTGCGGCCTTGTACTCCTAGGTTGCTTCTTTGAAAAAATGGCGATTGTCACATGGCAAACAGGCCAGTTGAAATCCAAGTTATATATTTAGCCTAATGCAATAAGCTACATGGGATCTAAGGTTAATAGCACTCTTTTGGCGTTAGGAGCAACCTGACATGACCGATGGATTGCAGCCATGTGGGCTTGCCCCTCTTGCCAAGCACTGCCTTTTAACAATGCAACATCAAAGGCGTTCAGCTGTTGAATGCTGTTTTCGCTATAATATCCATTGTGTACAGCCGTCTTTAACTCTATCTCACCTGCCCCGGTGTTTGCATACGCACTCAACATCTCGTTTGGTAACCACTGCGTACCCTCACCTAAGTACGTATTCACTAATCTAACAGGGATTTGGTCAACATGCAGTTTAGGGCACATTGCACTTGATAAAGGCGCTAAACGCAGGCCAACACTGCTACAACCAAATAGATAAGTAAGCATGTCTGAGAGTAGATAAATATCTTCTATTGCTGCCAACTTACCAGTGCCATTAGGCAATGCTGTGACTAAATGATCTTTTAACGAGTCCATGGTAAGTACGCTACGAATACCTAAACCAAGCACGTGAAAAACCTCGTCAAAATAGCCTGCAATTACAGTGTTTATATCACGGCGCCAAATCGCAACACTGATGTCTGCTACGATAATGTGAGTAAGTGATTCAGGTAAAGGGCTCGATGACCAGCTGTGTAACTGCTGTTTTTGTGCACAAGCCATGTTAGTACTCCCACTCTGGGAATGGATCGGGTAACTTAGCCCAAGAATCTTGTCCTTGAGCCAGCTCGTCACTCGACAACAAGCAATCGTTTAGCCTGTTAATAATCGCCTGCTTGTCTAAGCCTTGACCAATAAACACCAACTCTTGTCGCATATCTCCAAATGGCTCAACCCATTGCGCTTCAATTGAGGTAATAAATTGTGGGTCATCAGGCCACTGCTCTTTTGGCACGGCATGCCAAAATAACCCCGCAGCCCCATATCTCGCGATCCCCCCCGCTTGATTCCAACTGCCTGCAAACTGAGGACGAGTCGCAAGCCAAAAGAAACCTTTAGAGCGGATCAGCTTTCCTGCAATTTCTTTGCTGTGTAAGAAGTCAAAAAATTTTTGAGGATGAAATGGACGCCTTTCACAGAATGTAAAGCTACTGATATTGTACTGTTGATTCTCAGGGATATGCTCGCCGCGCATTTCTTTTAGCCAACCCGACGCCTGTTGAGCCTTATCAAAGCTAAACTTTTGAGTGTTTATGATAGCTTTAACAGGAACCCTGCCGTGTTGTATCTCGATTTGCTGTGCGTCAGTATTCAAAGTTTTTAAAATGGCTTTCAGTGTGTCCAGCTGCTGCTCTGACACTAAATCTGTTTTACTAATCAATAGTACATCTGCAAACTCAACTTGTTCGACTAATAAATCGGCAACACTTCGCTCGTCCTCTTCGCCCAAACTTTCACCCATATCTTGCAGATAGTGTGCTTGCTCATAATCATTTAAAAAGTTCACTGCATCGACAACCGTGACCATGGTGTCTAGCGTGGCAATATCAGCTAAGCTAACACCGTCCTCATCTAAAAAAGTAAAGGTTTCAGCAACGGGTAATGGCTCAGAAATCCCCGTAGATTCAATGACTAAATAATCATATTTACCCGCCTTGGCTAAACGGTCAACTTCTTCGAGCAGATCTTCTCGTAACGTACAACAGATACAACCGTTGCTCATTTCAACAAGCTTTTCTTGCGCGCGATTAAGCGTGACTTCATTTTTTACCGTCATAGCATCAATATTAATCTCGCTCATATCGTTAACAATGACAGCAACCTTTAACCCTTCTCGGTTGTTTAAAATATGATTCAATACCGTTGTTTTTCCTGCCCCTAAAAAGCCAGAAAGCACTGTAACGGGTAATAAGTTTTTTGTATTTGGCATAGCAATGTAGCTCTATCTCGCAGTTTAAATTGAAGCGATTGAAAAGCAGCACCAGCCATATTTGCTCTCAACCACAAAAAGATATGTTATAATGTAACACAAATTAAGCAGCGTGTTGCATAACAAATTACGACTATTGGCCATTAGCTAAACTTACAGCCGACACATTTAGTTGAAGAGCAGTGTGAATTTAAAGAGAGATCTGAGTAATCAGGCTATTATTTCTGAAGTGTTTTGTTTTATTCGTTTGCCGTATACATGCAGGCAAAAATAATAGACGTGGATGAAATATGTGTCGCTTTATCATTTATAAAGGCAGTGCAATCACCATGAATAAATTAGTGATTAAACCTGCAAACTCTCTGATTGTACAAAGTAAAACCTCTAGAAAGCGTGCAAAGCCGGTCAATGGCGATGGCTTTGGTGTTGGTTGGTATCCACTACACAACGATCCCGAGCCTGCCCGTATCGTTAGCATTGAACCAGCTTGGAGTAATCAAAACCTAATTCAGCTAACCACAAAAGTGAGCAGCAAACACTTTTTTGCACATGTTCGCGATGCTTCAATAGATATGCCTGTGTCGCAAAGTAACTGCCACCCATTTACATCTAGCCGCTATATATTCATGCATAATGGACGGTTGGATCAATTTCCCAAATTCAAGCGAAGTATTTTAAATAGCTTATCTGATAAAGCATTTAATCTGATCAAAGGCAACACCGACTCCGAATATGCTTTTGCATTGTTTATGGATACGATTGATTTTTGTGACAACTTATCGGCTGAGGAGCTAAAACATGCCCTCTATGAAACCATCAGACGCATCATTCAATTTCGAATAGATAATGGCGCAAATACTAATGCATTTATTAACTTTGCAGTGAGTGACGGTATCAGTACAGTTGCCACCCGTTTTGCAACGGATGTAAATAGCCAACCTGCCTCACTATTTTATACGCAAGGCACGTTTAACTATGATCAACTGGCTGACGATATCATCGTTAATCACGAACCAAATGGCGATATCATTATATGTTCAGAGCCACTGACCGAAACATCACATGGATGGATAAAAGTAGCCCGAAATCACGCAGTAGTCGTTGACTCAAATAACTCTGTCACGGTTGAAGCTATCCCAATCCCTTTTCAAAGCTAACGTGAGGTAATGTCTAATCTCGCTCCCCCCCACCATATAGGTAACGATGTAATGAGATAGAGAGCGCACACTTTTAAACCTGTGCCATCAACAACCATGCAGCAAAGCCTCTGCTAGCAGTAGGCTGATATTGCACGAACAATGCTTTACTTCGTCTACATAAACAATTGTAACCCGACAAATGCGGCTCCGTATTCATAAGGAGTTAACAAGTAACGTATTGTTGCATATACTGAGTAACGCATTAGCAATGCCCGAAGTGCATTGGCTTACAAGAAAAGCAAATGGATGATGATACGTAAAACGGGAACTATTTAGATGGCCAAAAACAGTAGTGAGATAAATCATTTGGCGCTAAAGCCCGTTGGCCATTACGACAATTTAGGCCTAATATTTGATGTTTACATTGACAGAGTATGCCTTTTAACACTGATAAGCGAGTATGAAAAACGCTTTCATAAACGATTGTACGGCGCTTACACTGCCGCATTAGGTTGTCGTGATATTCTCTACCGTATGGACGATATTAATGCAAAAGAGCAGGTATTTATGCCTTATGCGTGTGATTGTGGCGCTTGGGAGTGCTGGTTTTTTCAAGGCGTTATCACCAGTTATGATGACTTTGTGTTTTGGGGCCAGTGGCGCAACTCACACAGAAGTGACAAATCTAAAAAATCAGCAGGCTTGTATTGGTGCTATAAAGACTTTCCCACTTTATGTTTTGATAAGACACAATATTTAGCCGAAATAAACAAAGCGCAAGCACTCGTAAAAGCAGATAAAATGTCAATGAAAATGCTTGGCTTATCTACCTAGTGATCATTCAAAATCCGATAAAAGATAACAATTGTCTTTTTACTCGACAGTCATAATGATAAAACAATTATTAGCACACTTATAACAGCTTCATATACATCGTTAGTTTCAATTGGGAGTACAGCTTGGCTAAAAAATATTACGTCGTTTGGCAAGGCCGCAAAACTGGCATTTTTTCATCTTGGGCAGAGTGTAAGTCACAAGTTGACGGTTTTACTGGCGCAAAATTTAAGTCATTTCCAACGTTAAATGAAGCAGAGTCTGCATTTGGTAAGTCACCAAGGGGCTTAACTGCAAAAGCAAACCCAAAGCTTACCAAACCATCAAACAAGCAAAAGCCAGCCCCTCTTAGTCAAGAACAAATAGACGCCATGCCGTTTGAGGTAAAAATATATACTGATGGCGCATGTGAACCGAACCCAGGAGAAGCTGGCACCGGGCTTGCCGTATATGAACACAATAAGCTCAGTGAGCTTTGGTATGGTTTATACCAACCACTGGGAACAAACAATACCGCAGAGCTTCAAGGGCTGCATCAAGCGCTCTTAATTGCCAAAGATAAGCTGGCAACTGGCAATACCGTGGCTATTTTCTGTGACTCTAAATATTCGATAGATTGCATCACTAAGTGGGCAAGTGGCTGGAAGCAAAAAGGCTGGACTAAACCTAGTGGTGAAATAAAAAACTTGGATATTATTCAACCTGCGTATGCTCTTTATCAAGACATTGCATCTCAAATTACCATTCACCATGTAAACGGACATGTCGGCATTGAGGGTAATGAGTTAGCCGATAGGATGTCTATCATCGCCATTGAATCTCAGGATGAAAACCTTTCTTTGTACGAAGAACCTGATAACAATGCTAAACTCTTAGCTTTGCGCACTGGCTGACAAAAGCTAAACATAAACCATTTTTGGCTGTGGTTATGTGAAGAGTAACGACTACGTCCTCGATGTTTGCCTTGTAGGTTAAATAATCACCTTATTGAAAATGTGTGCAACTCATACACTAAAACTCTAAATAAATGATTATTATCACTACAAAAAATCGATAAATTACCTCTATACTAAGTACAGCAAACACTAACAAAATTTAACCTTAAGATGGAAGACAAACTCGCGTTACTAGAAGAAAAAGTTCGCCAGCTTGAAGCACAACTCGCAACTGCAAATGCTGAGCGATTAAAATACAAAACCCTTTTTGATGTCTCTGGAGATGCGCTCTCAATCATTGACCTTAGTACTGGTAGATTTATCGAATGCAATGAAGCGGCTATTGTTCTTCATGGCGTAGCAACTAAGGAAAACTTTATTAGCCTGCATCCGTCTGATATATCCCCTGAATTTCAGCCTTGTGGTCGGCGTTCTGACGAAATGGCAAATGAGTATATATCAAAAACATTTACCGAAGGGCCACAGTTATTTCAATGGCTCCATTCGCGCTCAGATGGCTCAACATTTCCTTGTTTAGTTTCGCTCACAGCACTTCCGCTTGCAGATACAAACCTCGTACTTGCCATTGGCAGAGACATTTCAGAACTTTCTGAGACCCAAACTCAACTGGAAAATGCAGTTTTAGATATCGAACGGTTTCAATCCGCGTACTTAGAAGAAAAAGAAAAATTTGAGCAGTTTGTCAACTTGGCACCTGTCGGCATTGTCATTAATCGCTTGTCTGATGGTCGCTTTGAATACGTCAATAATGAGTTTAGCCGCTTTACTGGCTATGATGTTGATGAACTAAACAATATGGATTACTGGCAACTCACACCTAAAGCCTACGAACAGCAAGAACAAGGTATGCTAACGCAACTACTCACAGAGGGCCGATATGGTCCTTATAAAAAAGAGTATATCCATAAACAAGGCCATACTTACCCCGTGCAACTTTCAGGTATTAAAATTGCGAAAAGTGACGGCACAGAATCTATATGGTCTGTTATTCAAGATATTTCTGCCCAACAACGCATAGAAAAACAACTACAAGCAACTAAAGATGAAGCCGAATTAAGCGCCTTTAGAATGAAGCTAGCCAATGACTCAGCAGGTATTGGCGTGTGGGAGTGGGATGTGATCAGCAATGAGTTAATCTGGGATGATTGGATGTATACACTCTACGGTATAAAAGGAGCTGACTTTTCTGGCGCCTATGAAGCGTGGGAGAACAGTGTACACCCTGATGATATAGAAGCGACTAAAGCGCTATTATTCGACACTGTAGCAGGCAAAGGCACTTATGACCCAGAGTTTCGCGTTGTGCACCCCAATGGGCAAATAAGAACCATGAAAGCAAGTGCTGATGTCATCAGAGATGAGAGCGGACAAGCCTTAAAAGTAATCGGTGTAAACTATGATATCACAGACAAAGTCAACGCCATCAATGAGCTACAAAAAGCAAAGTTAGCCGCAGATGAAGCCAATCGCGCTAAAAGCGAGTTTTTAGCCAATATGAGCCATGAGATCCGCACGCCTATGAATGCGATTCTTGGTGGCTTACAGTTGCTGCAAACGACACAACTCAATGATGATTTAAAAGCAATTCTTGCCAATGCGTCGTCTTCAGCTAAGTCGTTACTTACATTAATCAACGACATACTCGACTACTCAAAAATAGAAAACAACAAATTAAAGCTGGAGCAACAGCCATTTTTATTTTCTGACGTTGTAAAGTCGGTGCAATTTGATGTTGACACTTTAGTGAGTAATAAAGGCATCGATTTAATACATATTGTTGATAAGAGTTTCTCAGATGGCTGGCTAGGTGACATCGTTCGTGTAAAACAAATACTATTAAACTTAGTCTCAAATGCGGTTAAATTTACCGAGCAAGGCCGCGTAACAATCGCGTTAAGCTGTAAAAAATATCATGGCAAACAAGCGGTATGCATCTGCGTGACAGATTCAGGGATAGGTATGAGTGAGACGGCGCAAGCACGCATTTTTGAACGCTTTGAGCAAGCTGACAGTTCGACTACTCGTAAGTTTGGCGGCACAGGGTTGGGCATGTCAATTACTATCAATCTTGTAAAATTGATGGGGGGAACAGTTAATCTAAGTAGTCGGATAGGTCATGGTACAACCGTAGACGTGATGTTGCCTTTGAAAAAGTCGGATAAGAATGTAACAGAGCAAGCAAGTAAAGCTGTGGTAGCGCCGCAACTATCTGGAAAGAAAATTCTTATTGCAGAAGATAATCCAATTAATCAGGTACTGATTAAATCGATGCTCAAAGACACTAACGCAGAGTTAACCGTAGTAGATAATGGCAAATTAGCGGTAGAGGCTGTCAAGCAAGAGGACTTTGATCTCATCCTGATGGACATTCAAATGCCTGAAATGGATGGTGTAGAAGCACAACGAAGAATACGCCAAACACATAGTGATATGCATATCATTGCTCTTACAGCGAATGTGATGCTAGCAGATGTAGAGCGTTATCTTCAGCAAGGTTTTACCGCTCATATTGGTAAGCCGGTGGATATGAATAACCTCTATGGTGTGTTAACGCGTTATTTGAGCTAAACACGGCTGCACTTTGTTTGTTATTTGCGCAGTATATTTTCACTCTGTCGGCCAATCGACATTGCTACTGTCAATCACTCACGTATAAATTAATGCGCATAAAGATAGTGTGCCGCCGCATTGCTCATTTGCTTAAAATCATGTCCAACACCTTTCACAACTTGATGTTGCCAATTAACTCTGGCACCAATGTGTGCCGCATATTGAGCACTTTGTGCAAAAAAGTAATTGCTTCTGGATAATCTGCCCAAGCCTTGTTTATCTACTGTTGGCGTATGCAACATACTGCCTCTGGTTTCGCTTTCATTATCTAGCTCTCCAACCAGCAAAGTCAGCGACTTAGCAAAACTTCTATGTAAATGCTCATCTGAAAGGCCACTGTTTTTTAAGCCAAATGGTAAGCCATCTTCGCGGTTAGCAATTGTATAAGAGCCTGAATTTGCGGCAACGATTCGTTTAGCTTTTGAATCTGGGTGAAAAATCGCAAACCGATGTAATATTTGCCCACCTGCTGAGTGCCCAAAAATATCATAATTGCTTTGCTGTCCAGCTAATGCGCCAATAGCACTGTCAAATATGCGATCAAAATCATTAAATAACCAGCTTTGCGCATCATGGTTAATATCGAATAGCAGTTCTTCATCTTTAAAGCGATATTGACTGGTCTTTTTACCATCGGCCAACGCTTGCTGATTATTAAAAACAAGGTTCGATACTATGCCACCTAAATGATAACGGGCAAAGTCATAATCATCTTCAGCGTATGCGGGGGATAATATCAAAACGTTATATTGTTCAGAGGCGTCAATCCAGCTATCTCTGTAACTCCAAGCATTTCGGCCAGCGCCTGGAATAACCAGCAAAACTCGAGAAGTTGCATTAAATTTGCGCGGTACGTGATAAAACACATTAATTAAACGTGCTTCATGCCCTTTTCCACCAGAGATAAAATAGTTGCCGGAACCTGCGTGCAATTTGAGATCTCTTGTTACCCCTTGTGGATGTAACTCAATTAAGTTCATGCCACAAACCGGGCATTGGCCATCATGCTCAAATGTGGTTGTATTGTAAATGTCTTTAACATGCGGACATAGCTGGCAAACATATTTCCCCCCAGAGGCATTTGTTGTTTGCACCAAAGGCTTATGAGCTGTTGCATGGCCATGACCAAATTTCGCATTACTAATAACTGGGTTGCTAAAAGCTAACCCACTGAATAGTAGAGTTATTAAGAACACTAGCGCTTTCATATTCGCCCCTTTTACCTTGTTAAAAATGCGCTGCGATAAGCCGTCGGGCTGACTGAAAAATTGCGTTGAAAAGCACGATTAAAACCATGGCTGGTGTGATATCCAAGGCTTAGCGCTATCGATTTAATATTTTTGTCTGAAGTGGCCAGCAGTTCACTGGCTAATTGCATGCGGTATTTCTCGATATATTGTGCGGGCGTGTTACCCGTTTCGGATAAAAATAGGCGATGACATTGTCGCTCACTCAAATGCACCACTTGTGCTAAGTCTTGCACCGACATCTCTTCATGAACATGTGCTTTTATCCACTCATTGACCATTTCCATGCGTGGCGTTCTTGGCTTTTGCATGTTTAATAAGTCAGAAAACTGTTTTTGATTACCCGAGCGTTTTAAATAGACTACTAAGTGTTTTGCCACTTGGTGAGACACCGCTTTTCCTAAGTCTAACTCTATCAATCGCAACGTTAAATCAATGCCTGAGGTAACCCCAGCCGAAGACCAATAACGCCCGTCTTGTACATAGAGTTTTTCACTATCAACGTTTAAATGTGGAAATTGTGCTTTAAGGTCATCAATAAATGCCCAGTGAGTAGTCACCTTAGTGCCCTCTGCAAGCCCTGCTCTGGCAGTAAAATATACCCCCGTGCATATTGATACAACGCGTTCGCAGCGCGACATTAACCTCGCAAGCATCTGGAGTTGTTGCGCCGTGAAAAGCTCACTTCTAGCGCCTTTGCCACCTGGGATCACCAGTGTATGGCATGTCATAACTTCTCCAAGTGCAAGTTCAGGCATAATTTGCAATCCAGCTTCACAGCGTACGGGCTCTTTGTCAAAACTAATCACTGTTAAAGAGTAGCTGTCAGGCACTGCCTGACTGGCTTCCTGAAAGGCTGATTGAGGGCCTGCTAAATCAAGTAATTCCATGCCCTCATAGGCTAAAAAATAGATGGGCTTTTTCATTATGCCTTCCTAGCTTATATATTTAGCCAGCAGTATAAACTAAAAGCCCAAATGGCTTAAATGACAGCAAAGCTACCAATACTGCCATTATTTAATAAAAACAGATATGGGTAGAACGTGACAGACACAAAAGGCAGCAACAGCATCACCCTTTGTGCTTTCATTTTGCTCACTCGCAAGTTAAAACAACCTCATCACCCTGAACTTGTTTCAGGGTGATGAGGCTGTCGGAGTATTTTACTTTAACTCAAGGTGTTCACCGTACAAACTTGGCTTGATTTTCATCTATAACTCAAACCAATGCTCCGCGTTGTTTAAAGTAGACCAAAGTTTGACGGATGGGGTAAATAGACATTGCAGACACCGCAACTATATTGCACACCCATACAGCCACAAAGTAAGTCATCACGAGCGCGTGGTAATCAAAATACCCTCTTGCGATAAGCTGTATAAATTGCAAAGTCATAACAACAACCGTGGTAAACATACACACTCTAGTCGTTCTAGAAAACAAACATTGCCGAGCCCTATGATAAGTAAATATCATTATCAAAAAGATGAACTGAATGATCATACCTGATATGTAAAACACTTTGATTTTGCTGTTTAATTCAGCGATGAACGGACTTACAAAAAACTGTTCTATTTCAGAGGCAAACACATGAAAAACGAACATACATAAAATGGTCATAAAGCACGAATGCATTTCGTGGTGTTTTAAGGACTTTAGTGTTCGTCCTCGCGCGTAAAATAATGCCCCCCCATATTTTGGCAATTGCGTAACTAAAAACCAAAGGAGAAGAGTGAATTCATACCCCTTAATTACCCATCCAAGAAGATTCACAAAGTCATTCATCGATACAGCACCCAATATATTGTCATTTATCAACATTACCTTCTTAATGTGTTAACCCTCTGCGCTGTTTAAAATACGCCAAGGTTTGCCTTATTGGGAAGGCTGATATAGCACAGATTGTAATTAAGCTACATGCCAAGCCACCGGCTACATAAACGGGAAATAAGTCATGATAGTCAAAATAACCTCTCGCAATAAGCTCCATAAAACTCAACAACATGGATATGATCCTTGTATAGATGCAGACTCTGGTGGTTTTTGAAAACAAACAACCGCGCAGTCGGTGCCATATAAAAATAACTAGGATCTCTGAAAAATGAACCCCCATCACTCCTATGTAGAACACTCTAAGTTTATTTACCCGATCAAAGTCTAACGAAACGAGGTACTGCTCCACAGCGGAACCATACAAATGGGTAAGCACAACACAACAGACTGTAATAAAGCATGATTGCATGTCGTGATGCTGTAGAGATGTTAGTGCATTGCGCCGCCCGTAGAATAAAGACCATTTATAGGTAGGGAGCTGAGTAACCAAAAACCATATAACAATAGCGATATTAAAGCTTTTAACTATCCACCCTAGGCGGTAAAGGACTTCATTTAATTCCATTTATTTGTTACCCAAGCACGCGATAATAGTGGGAGTCAATTTTAGACAAAGATAGTAAGGGAGTGGATTAGAATTGGCAACATGGTACGTATACGTTAATTTCATTGATTAAAATATTATTAACAGAAGTGCTGTACCCAATAACAACTTTACTTTTTTAAGCTGCGCATTAACTCGAACTTTTATCCCCTAATTCGGGTCTATTTATGTTATTTTGCGCACTAAGATATTGCACACGACACGCATAGTTAGGTATTGGATAGTGGATACATTACTTAAACAACATTTTTATCGATTAAAAGATTATCAACTTATGTTGATCGGCTGGGCGCTGATCCTCACGGTTGTTTGCTTAAACTGCACGGTACACAGTTTGTTAATTGCTAAAGAGCGGGTTGATATCGCCTCTTCTATCTTATGGTCGCTGCAAAAGTTTGGGGTATGGTTAATCATGACACCCGCACTGTGTAAAGCGCTGACCAATCGCCATCAAGCATCAATAACAGCACACTATGCTTTGGTCGGTATTTATGCAGTCGGATTTGCCCTCGCGGTAAATACCACTTTAGATATCACAATCGAGCAGATCACTTGGCTTGAGAGTCTGTTTTATCAGTGGCCTCATCATGTTATCGCTTACATCACTATTGTATTTGTATGGCATCTAAAATATCGCTTATTTAATAGTAACGACTCGCTTACTACACTCAGTGCAAATAAATCATGCCCGTCTGAGCCAGTACAAGACAGTGACCAAGACAAAACTCAGCCGCCAAAGCCTTCCATAAATAAGCTAACTCACTCACAGCAAACAAGCGAAAGCCAAACGCAATCACTATGTTTAGAGCTGGATAATATTCAGATTAAACTTGACGATATTGTGTTTATTAAAGCTGCAGGCAATTACATTGAAGTAACCTGTAAGAGCAAAACTCACTTGTTGCGTGCCACAATGAAAGAACTTAACGAGCTACTTCCCAGTGACCAGTTTTTCAGAAGCCATCGCTCGTACTTCATTAATATGTCTTACGCGCAAAAAGTGATTAATGAACGCTCCGGCCACGGATTAATCGTATTAAAAAACCAGCAGCATGTTCCCGTAAGTAAAAGTAAACGCCAAGCCGCACATGCTATGTTTGGTCAATAATCACAAGCGCTTGGGACGAGTGGAGGAGGTTAAACAGATTATCCCAAAGTGAGGCATTTCATCACTTAACTATTGGCTCACAACCGCCCGCTCTTTAATTTATGAGCTCAGCAAGTTAAGGAGCAAATTATTATGAATCAACACGCATTAAGTACCACAACTCGTTTACTGCATTGGCTAGTAGGACTGACCATGTTAAGTCTTATTACTATCGGCTTTTATATGGTTAACCTTGAAGCATGGGCACTTTACCCTACTCACAAAGCCCTTGGTGTATTGGCTTTACTGCTCATATTACCCCGAGCTATTCATCGTGTTAGGCAGGGTTTTCCCAAACCTGTGGCCGATATGTCGGTGACCATGCAAAAGCTCTCACACAGTGCGCATTGGTTACTATTACTTGGTACCCTTTTTATGCCAATAAGCGGCATGCTTTACTCTGGGTTTGGTGGCTATGGCATTGATATATTTGGTTTGACTTTAGTTCATGAAAACATCGTCAACGATGAAGTAGTCGCAATTAATGAACACATATTTATCGTTGCCAAAAATGCACATAGTTTGATTGGCTACGCGCTGAGTGCCCTTATCGTTGCACATATTGGCGCAGCGGTTAAGCACCATGTTATTGATAAAGATGCCACCTTAAACCGAATGCTCGGCAAGCTTTAATTGGATAATGCAAGCAACCCAATCACAAGCAAACGTGATTGGGTTAGTGCAATTTCATATACCTAGATGAGACTTTTAAATTGTCATAAAACCAAGTTGCATCGTTTTGGGTAACCCCTGCCAATATCATATCTTTCGATATCGCAAAGCGCTTTAGTGAATAATCTCTTAAGTTGAGCTGCTGTATATAGCGCACTTCATCATTGCCAACACTTGCATATAGGTATTTGTTATTTATAAATAGATCGTCATATTCATCCATACCAGTTAACTCATGCAGCGTAATTATATCCCCATTTAGCGCTTGCTTTTTCAACATTTTGCCCTGCACATAATACAGATTACCTTCATTATCCAAGACGGCACAACTTGCTGAAGAGTGAGTCAATTGCTGCACTTTGGCGCTGCCTAAATATAAGCGACTGGGGAATGGCTCCCCCCGCTTCATTTGATTGACTAGTAGGCTCTCACCATCGCTGTACCAAGCTCGGATATATGCGGTATTTGTTAGTGTCACTTTGTCAACAATCTGCTCGGAATCATGAACCATAATACGTTGATTTATCGCATACGCTAATTTTTTGCCATCAACAGACCAACTGAAACCATTAAAGTGTTCACTGTGCTGTGTTGTTGCTAATACCTCTTCTTTCTCTGCGTCAACCAAATACAGCTCATTAGTTCCACTTCTATCAGATTGATAAACGTAACGCTTATTGTTCTTTGGGTTGCTTGTAGGAAATAAATCAGCCCCCACATTATTAACCTTGAGTAAAGGTGTTTCTCGTTTGGCGTTTGCGTATAGAGTAAAACCAATCTGAAGTGATTTTTGGCGTAAATAAATCGCATCCTCAAAACGTGAGTACTGAGCTGTCGCGATATGCTTGTCAGTTGGATAAGCAATTGTAGTTGTGTTGCCCGCTAATGTTAATTGCAAAAGCTCACTTCCCTTTGAGAGCAATAGCAGTGGCTTACTCGAATGCCAATCAATAGAATGATAGACACCAAAGTCCTGAAAAATATCTTCGGTAGCTAGGGTATCGAGTGTAACTGTTATAACTTTATAGTGAGCTTGTCCCAAGCTCACTAATACTGCGAGCATATTGTGTTTATCAGAGTGAGTCATATCCACAATCTGTTGGGCATGACTAAAATCGCTCACGATTGAGAGTGATTGAGAACCACCGTCAAACTGATAAATATGCTTAGCAGTAGAAAAGTAAATTTTATTTTCAATAACTTGTGGCTTTACCGCTGGCAATAATTGAGTTTTAAACAGGTGCTGATGCTGTTCCGCAACTTTAATAAACTCATAGCCTGAATCTGAGCGTGTTTTTACAACCACTGGAGCGCCTTGATACCAAAAGGCAAACAGTAGAGGCTCTGAGCTGGTTAAAATGACTTTTTCGCTTTGCCCATTTTTCAACCACAATCGATACTGGTTTTCATCTTCAGATAAATAAAGCCAGTCAGCATACTCATTTTGACTGAGAGAGTAACTATCCAACGGTGTTTTTAACAACGTTGAGAGTGTGTGATAGCGCGGCGCTTGTAGTGTTTCATTATTTACATAAACCGCGAGTAATACCAACACGAGTAGCAATACTACGGCCCCTAAATAGCATCTTTTAAAATGATTAATGTGCGGCTGCGCCTTTAAACAATATCCTTTTGTTGGATAAGTTATTAACCACTTAGCTGATGTCGCGTCTTCTCCCAGCGCTTTTCTAATCAGTGCTATTGCGCGCTGTACCAAGCTTTGGTTATAAACCCTGCCCGGCCAAACCTCATTGAAGATTTCTTGTTGGCTAATCACCAGCCCTTGCTGCTCGTATAAACAAGCCAATACCGCCATAACTTTTGGTTCAAGTTCAGCTGTTTGTGTATTAGAGCTCACTTCACACCGAGAAAAATCGAAAGAAAAATGCTGATATGTACAACGCCCTGAGATAGTCATTATTTTTATTATCTTTTATATCAATAAGTAAGAAAATCTTCAGAAAAACTAAAGCTTTTTCAAATTGCTTATACGAGTTACCAAAAACACTATACGAAAACCGCAATTCATATGGAAATTAACATGAAAAAAATATTCTCGGTACTCGTTTACCTAATCGCTTTTAATGCCAGCGCGCAGTTTTCAGCTGTGAAGGTTAACTCAAAAGTATATTCGGATACACAAACCGTTCAAGTTAAGCTACCTAGTAGTTATACTAGCAATAACACACGAAACTACCCTATTTTATACGTGCTACATGGCCAGTGGGATAGCGCATATATTGATGCAACTTTAGATGCCATGGCAAGCAATGTTCCTGAATTTATTGTTGTTGCAATCCCTAGTAAAGGTGCGCAACTTCACCCTATAACCTCAAATTCAAGCAACCCCCCTGCAAGTCTGTTTCGCCAATACCTCAGTCAAGAACTTATACCTTATGTTCACAAGCATTATCGAAGCGCTAAATATTCAGTGCTTGTGGGACATTCGAATGCAGGAAAGTTTGCGCTTGAGCAGTTTCTAAAGGGTAATACGCAATTTACCGACTACTTTGCTTTTAGTCCTTCAATGGACGATGGTTACTTAGTTGAGTTAGCTGCAAAAGGCAAAGCGCTAAGTGGCTCACTGTTTATGTCTGTGGCTGATGAAGGTGAGCATATGCAAGCGCCGTTTGAAAAACTAGCAACACATTTTACGCAGCAAAAGCATCTTAACTTTAGCGCTAAACAATACCCAGGCTACGGCCACCAAGATAGTAAATTAATCGCATTTGTGGATGCATTAAAGTTTCGCTATAACAAATGGCAACCCAGTTATGAAGAAAAAGTAGCGGGGTTTGATTCTTATTTTAATCATTATAAGCACCTTGAAAAAACATATGGTTTTCAAGTTTTGCCACAAAAAGATGATGTACTGAGACTCATTGCCTACTTTGCCGTTCACGAAAAACCAAGTGAAGTTAAATTATTTACCGACTACTTGCAAAAGCACTTTGATGATGCTGAGCAATCTATCGTTGAACTGCGAGAATACCTACTTGCTGAAGGATATGACGGTGCCGTTAAGCTACTGATTTAAAGAGCGGGCCGTGCAGGCCCACCTTTTAAAATATTAGTTATTGTTTAAAAAGCTTATTTTCAAGTTTTCTATCGCACAGCCTACCTGGCTCTTATTAATGCGCAGAAAGCGTGTGTGCTCATCCGCTTGAAAAATAAAATTAAACTCACCCTGTTGCGCTTGAGCTTGTTTTTGCTTGGCCAAGCACATTGCTTGGGTCAGCGAGCGCAGCTTGGTATTTTCTAAAACGTTGGTAAAGCGTTGATCAGGTAACGCAGGTACTTTGATATCTGGCAACGCATTTTGCAAGGTGCGCGCACTTAATAAAAAATCATGTTGTTTTTGTTCAATAAGTGCCCCACTTGGCCAGTAAGAGTAGCTAAACTGTTGCTTTGAAAGCGACTTTATATGCACCACACCATATTTACCCAATACCGTCAGCACTTGTCCAGATGAAGATTTGATAACCGCCAATGCCGTTGTTTCATCTACACCAAAACCATGGCGCTGGTCTGTTTCATTCAGTAATACCGCTAAACGTAAACTTCGATTTCGCTCACTAAAGTGCGTATCTAGCACCCCCAAACTAAATGTGCCAAGTCCTCCTTCGCTTTGATATGTTAGCGCATCCGCCACCAACCCCTGCTGACAATCTTCAATACACCTAGCACTAGGTGCTGCTTGAGCATGGGCTCCGCTTTTTAATGCCTGCTTACTGCTACCATTACTGATCATAGGCACTTGGCCAAACTGATTTTTGCCACCACTTTGTACCGCAGTGCCTGCACTTGTACCGATTAATAAAGGACGGTTCAGTATCGCTCGAGTCCAAGGGTATGCTTGACCTTTTTCGTCAAACATCACTTGCCTTGTTAAACTCTGATCTCCGCCGTTGAACATGATGCCGGTACTAAGTTCAATCATTTCAACAAGATGTTTAACGCCTTTTTCGCAGAGCGCTTGTTCGGCATCGGTACGATCGGCGTAGACATTTTCACGGTTAAACAGCCGCATAGTTTGCTGGCGAATTTCATCTAGTTTATTGCACTGCCCCGTGGTGATAGCTTTTGCAAGTGCAGGCGTAAGCGCTAACCACTGAGCTTGCTTTACTGTTTGGCTAAGTAGCCCTTCATAAAAATCTGCGGATTCATAAGGGTCTCGACTTGATGCGGTAATAGCCAGTAAACGAGGGCTTGACTGTGCCACCTTGGCAGAGGCTTTTATAAAATTGACGATATCATTACTAGCACGTTCACGGTTGTTTTGAATGTTCACTTGCTCTTGAATACGGCTTCCCTGCTCATTAAGGATTGGCTTTTCGAGCATATCTAAAACAAAATAATATTCAAGATCAGTCAGTTGGCTTAATAATGCATTATCCATATCTCGCCATTTCCATAGCAACGCCTTTTTATTTATCGCGCTTGAATGCTGCTTAGCTATTTTATTAAGTACCGCAGCCACTTTATTTTTATGCTGTAAATTTGGGCTTGGCCACAGGGCTTTTACACGTGCTATGCGCTTATCATCTACTACAAACTGATTTGCAGTTTTGCCTTCAGGCGCACCCTTATTGTTGCAATTTTCAGGATTTAAACTGGAGCAAGTTGTCAGTGCGCCACCAATTAACACCAGTGTTTGCGGCTTTTCATTTGCTGCTATCTTCATCGAAAACAAAGGTAAAATCAGCAAAAAAAGCCACAAAAACCTTGTTTTAAAGTTATCAAATATAACCGTGTGAATACTTGTCATCACGTTCTCACTCATGTTGAGGTTAAAAAAAGTGCTTGCAGACACAATTGTGCCTTGCTATAAAAAAAAGGAACTTTAAAACGCGAGTAAGCTAGCATTGACCCGCTAGCTTTGTCAAAAACCTATTTGGATTAGAATTATGTTTAAAAAAGCACCATTGCTTTGTACATATTTCTACTCTCCTCACTACCTTTCGGAGTGGTTTGACGAGTAGCCCACACCTCACAACCCATTGTTTTGTGAGGGGCTGTTTGTGTTCATCTATCACTGCCCTGTCTGAATAATCATAATAATCGAGCGTATGGCATATTTGCGCCTGCTCGTTAAAGACATAAAGGTAATCCGTCATGTTTCGTCGATTAACTATTGCAACGGCAGTAAGTGCTTTACTTTGCCCGGTTGCAAGCGCGTATGCACAGCAAAATAACGAATTAGAAAACATTGAAAGAGTAGAAATTACGGGCTCACGTATCAAAGGCGTTGATCTTGAAGGCAGTGTTCCTCTGACCGTGTTAGATCAACAAAGTATCAAACAATCTGGTGCCAACACCATTTATGAGTTACTCAAAGACCTATCAGTTTTAAAAGGTGGTACGGGCACCTTCTCAACCTCCGAAAGTGGTGGCACATCAACCTCAACTCCTGCCGGTCAATCCGCGGCAAGCCTTCGTGGCATGGGGCCATCATCAACACTGACTTTGATTAACTCGCGCCGCATTGCACCAAGCTCATTTGCAGCTGGCACCGAAAATTTTGTTGATATTAACGCTATCCCTCTTGCAGCCATTGAGCGAATTGAGATTTTGGCAACTGGAGCTTCAGCTGTCTACGGTGCCGATGCTGTAGCAGGTGTAATAAATTATATTCTCAAAGATGATTACAACGGCGCAGAACTTAACGCCTCATTTTCTGATAGCACAGCTAGCCATGATGAGGGTAAGAAGCAAATTAACTTTTTATTCGGCACGCAAATTGGCGATAGTCACCTAAGTGTGTTTGCGGATATCTACGATAGAAACGCATTTAAGGCCACCGATCGAGACTTTAGCGCTTCACCAAACTTAAGCAGTGCCTATTCGTACCTGCCTACGCTCGAAAACTCGCCCAACATTTATTATTACAGCAGTCGTGATGGCAATGAACTCCCAGCGCCTAATTGTCAAAGTGCGCTCGTTAGCACCGAATATGGTGAGCAAATCTGCGCCTATTACAGCAATCAACATGACTATTTAGAGACACCTTTTGAAAGTATCTCTACAGGGTTTATGTTTAACAGTACCTTGGCTGGCCTTGACTGGCACACAGACTTCTTTTACAGCCAAACGAAGTCTCAAGCCTACTCCTCCCCTGCGCCAATCAATCAGCTCAATGATAGCGATGGCCCCTACATTCTTGAAGACGCCTTGTTTATTTATGACCAAGCTGATGGTAGTAACCCCTTGTTAGATAAATTATATATTGATCCATTTACTACTCAAAGTGGCCGAGAAGTATATGGTTTTGCCTTTGACGCACGTTTTAACGACTCTAGAACAGTTGAAGTTGATACTAAAAACTTTCGTTTGGTCAGTACGCTTGAGGGCGAATTAAACGACTGGAGCTGGGAGTCGGGTGTTACCTTATCCCGTTCACGCTCAGAGCAAGAGGCTATTGCTGGGGTGTATAATCGCTATCAGTTTCATGCCGCTATTACCGGGGAGCTTTGCTCAGATGGTACTCTCGCGAGCTTCGATGGTAGCGCATTAAACTGCCAAACAGGGCAGCTCCTGCCATTTTATAACCCTTTTGTACAAGGTGATGCCAATAACGATGCAGTACTTGCCACTACACAAGCGCGCCCAACGCGCGATGGCAAAAGCACAGTGTATGGCTGGGATGCCAATATCAGTGGCGAATTGTTCACTTTTAATGACCTACCTGCTTATACGTCATTTGGTATTGAGGCCCGAAAAGAAGAACTCACAGATACTCCTTCTGTTAACTCCCAGGCTAGAGCAGAAAATGATTACTTAGTTGACGTGTTTGGTTTTGGCTCAAGTCTTTCTAGCGCAAAACGCACTCAATATGCCGCATTTGCCGAGCTCAATGTTTCAGTTACCGAGCAAATTGAGCTGCAACTGGCTGGTCGCTACGATCATTACGATGATTTTGGTAGCACCTTTAACCCTAAAATTGGTGTGAGTTATCGCCCGTCTGACTCGCTCATTTTAAGGGGATCTTGGTCCACGTCGTTCAGAGCGCCCTCTCTCACGCAAGCAGGCGTAAAACTTAGAACAACTCAATCATCATTTGATTGTGGTACCAACCAAGCCGTTGCAGATCTATATTGTATGGGTGATGGAACGCAAGTGAGTGTTAACTCCCTTGAGCTCGGCAACCCTCACTTAAGCGCTGAAGAGTCTGAAGCACTGAGTGTTGGCTTTGCTTGGAGTCCAAGTATTGATACAAACCTGACCATTGATTATTGGTACTTTGATCACCAACAAGTGATTGATACCAATATGACTGCGGTACTAGATAGAGCGATGAGCGATGCTACATTACGCCACTGTGGGTTAGTACCTGACGGCCAACAAGGCGTCTCTTATGACGCTCAGTTATGTGAAGTGACCGATAACAGTGGCCTCACTATTACCCAACAAGGCGCAAATTTATCACAAATTCTGGATGCGTATATAACGACCTTTGAGCCACGCGAAGATGAGTATTACTTGCCACTGTATCGCGATCACGTTATCCCGTTAGAAAACACCGGTACACAAACGCTTTCAGGTATTGATTTTAAATTCGATCAGCGCTTTAACTTAGCGGCAAGTCAGCTCACAGTTGCCCTTAACGGTACTCACTACTTAAAATTTGACCGCAACAAACCTGGGTCTGATTCCTTGGAAAAGCTCGTTGGTAGCTATCAATACCCAAGAAACATGGTTCGCACCACCTTAGACTGGAGCCTTGATAATTATTACATCACGCTAGGGGCGAATTACACCAGTAGCTATGAAGATGATATTGAGGGTCTGCGAGGGCGAGAAATAGATGAGTTAGAAGGCTTAAACGAGCTCAATAGTAACGGAAAACGTAACGTAGATAGTTGGCTGGTGTGGGATTTATCAGCAGGCATAGACCTTAATGATAATTTCATCCTCAGAGCGCGCATTGATAATGTGTTTGACAAAGAGCCTCCACGTGTATTTGGCTCACGCCGTGGGTTTGATTCTATCAATCACAACGCCTACGGACAGCGCGTTACACTCAGTGCAACCTATCGTTTCTAACTGGTTCGTACCGCAAACCAATTAGGGCCTAACTTAGTTTGTAGTGGCTTTGCTCATCAGAGTTTAAGCCACTACGCTATCTATATTGATTGGATAGCCATTGTGATATCCAATAACTCGCACATGAAGTGATACTATGAAAAATAAAAAATTTACAATGCCAGATGCTAGCATTATTTTACTGGCAGTGGCATTACTTGCCTATGTCGCCTCTTTGTTAATAACGCCCGGTAAATTTGACGCACCAAAGCAAAGCCATGCAGTTGCGCTATCTGAGTATCAAACGGTTGATGATTTAACGCCTTTGCCTTTGTTTGCTCAAAACGGTGAGATAGGACTTGCCAATGTATTGTTCGAGGGCTTAGTTGCTGGTGATAAATACGGTGCCACTATTGGTGTAATGGCGTTTATTCTTATAACTGGTGGCGCATTTGGCATCATCATGAAAACAGGTGCCATTAATAATGGCATTATGGCGCTTATCAATAAAACGCAACGTATTGAGTGGTTGTTTATTCCTCTATTATTTTGCCTATTCTCACTCGGAGGGGCTGTATTTGGTATGGGCGAAGAAGCCATTGCGTTTTGTATTGTATTGCTCCCCATCATGAAGCAACTTGGTTATGACGCTAAAGTTACGGTATTAACAACGTATGTGGCTACACAAATTGGCTTTGCCACATCTTGGATGAACCCATTTAGTATTGCCATCGCGCAATCTATTGCAGAAATTCCCGTGTTCTCGGGCGCTAACTTCAGAATGCTCGCTTGGCTGGTATTTACCGTTTTTGGTTTAATTTTTACCGTGCGTTACGCCAGCTCAATTAAGCAAACGTCATCAAATACTCATCAGCAAAATACCTTATCAACAGCCCTTGATACCGCTGATAAAGCTATCTTACTCACTTTTGTGTTAGGTATCGGCTGGGTTGTTTGGGGGGTCATGGCTAAACAGTATTATATTCCTGAACTCGCGACACAGTTTTTTTGTCTTGGTTTTGCAAGCGCCATTATTGCTATTATCTTTAACAAACTGAGCGCCAACGACTGTGCAGAGGCATTTAAACAAGGTGCCCAAGATTTGCTTCCCGCCGCTATGCTGGTGGCACTAGCGAAAGGCGTGGTATTACTACTAGGGGGAAGCGACCTTAATTCACCCTCTGTTTTAAATACACTTTTATATTACAGTGCAAGTAGCATTGCCTCTGTACCCGACTTTATTGCAGCATGGGGCATGTTGCTTTTTCAAAGCCTGTTTAACTTTTTTGTCTCGTCAGGTTCAGGGCAAGCAGCCATCACTATGCCACTTATGGCACCACTTGGCGATTTGCTTAATATATCAAGACAAATTGTGGTACTGGCTTTTCAACTGGGCGATGGTTTAACCAATATTTTTATTCCTACATCAGCAAGCCTGATTGGCTGCCTTGGTATCGTAAAACTAGATTGGGGCGAGTGGGCTGCGTTTATCTGGCGGTTTACACTGGCATTATTTGCACTTGCCAGTACTTTTATTTTTATCGCCTATTTCATTAACTACCAATAAGAAGAGCTTTCTATGCTAACGCTTATTCAAGGAGCAAGTTTATACACTCCGGCTTATCAAGGCACCAAGGATGTGTTACTGGCCGGTTCAAAAGTGATTGATATTCAGTCGAATATTCAACTAAACAGCAATATCCCAGTGACTATAATTGACGCTCATAAGTATATACTCACCCCAGGGTTTGTAGACTCTTTAGTACACATTACTGGCGGCGGCGGTGAAGCGGGCTTTGCCAGCCGTACACCTGAAATGCAACTAACCGACGCGACATTGCATGGGATCACAACCGTTGTTGGTGCCTTAGGCACCGATTCGAGCAGCCGTACACTCAGTAATCTGATAGCCAAAGCCAAAGGCCTAAAGGAACAAGGTCTTAACGTATATTGCCACACAGGCTCATATCACCTGCCAGCAAAAACGTTGACTGGTTGTATCACTGATGATCTGATGTATGTTGAGGAATTCATTGGTGTTGGTGAAGTTGCAATCTCTGATCACCGCAGTAGTCAACCCACTGTACAACAATTGGCACAACTTGCTGCTGAAGCCAAAGTAGCAGGTATGCTAAGCGGTAAAAGTGGGATAGTCAGCGTACACGTGGGACCACAAAAAAGTCACTTAGCGCTATTGCATGCGGTGGCAAACAACACAGATATCAACCTCAGTGCATTTTATCCTACTCATATGAATAGAAATAAAGCGCTTTTGGATGCAGGCATCAAGTTTTGTCATGCTGGTGGCACCATCGACTTCACGGCGAGTACCACCCAATACGACCTTGAACACGGCGAATATTCTGCCGCTCAAGCGCTGGCCTATTGTATCAATCAGGGCGTTAGCCCAGCACAACTTACTATCAGCTCTGATGGTCACGCAAGCTTACCGATTTTTGACACGCAACTAAACCTAGTGGGACTTGAAATCGGCAAAGAAGAGTCTTTGCACCAAGCATTTGTTCAAGCTGTACAAGAATTTGATGTTGCAATTGAACATGCGCTGATGGCGATAACAAGTAACCCCGCAAACATACTCGGTGTGAAAAAAGGACATATTGGGACAAATTGCGATGCCGATTTAGTACTACTAGATAAACAGACTTTAAAGCCCGTCTACGTATGGAGCAATGGTATTTTAATGGTCGAACAAAGTACTCCTGTAGTAACAGGCATGTTTGAGTAACAACACTATGAGCCCAGCTATTTTTGTGGGCTCTATCTATTTTCAACTGACAAATTTTATCGCCCCTATTTAGCTGCCACTGTTCAAATTTGCTTTAGATACGCAGATAAGCTCTTTTTGCAGTTATAAATTGTAAGCATTAGTTCATCAATAAAACTTGGCAATAAATTGCTTGGCCAGACACTCTTAGTCCAGCAGCAGGCGTCGACATTTGATAGTTGAGACTAAACATATCGTTCAAAATATCAGTAAATACGCCCCAACAGTTTATTAAACACACTCTGCGGACGTTTCTACGTCATTTTTAATCGCCTTACGGCATATTCTGCGTGCCGCTTAAGATCTGCTACTCGCTACTCGATTTCTTTAGTGGATCATTGGACACTCAGAGCAGGACTCTAATACCAATTCGCTTACTTAAGTAATCTATTTTTAGGTAAGAAAATCTTATCTATAGCTAGGAAAAAATATCGCTATTCCTTTGTTCTACATGAGAAGTTTTTAACGCACTTCGCGTCAGATTTTGTCTTTCAAATGATTAAGTGTTGTTGCGGATTGCCATTGCTTTATCCGCAAGCACCACAAAATCACTGCCCTACTATCTTTGCAGCTTCAATCGCGGCATTTAGACGAGTAAATTAGTGTGCGCTTAACGCAACAAACAAGTTTTTTAAAAAAATAAGGGAATAAAGAGAAGATAAGGAGTGAAATTTTGTTTTTCTATAAGCTTGCACCAATAGACACGACAACATGCACAAGAAGTGGCGTCCCCTAGGGGATTCGAACCCCTGTTACCGCCGTGAAAGGGCGGTGTCCTAGGCCTCTAGACGAAGGGGACGCAGAAATTGGTTTGCAAATCACTGATTTGCTATTTCTGCGTTAGAAGAGACCGAGCCTGCGAGGCGAATGACCTTATAACTATTGCAGAAATTGATTTGAGTATCGAAGATGCTCTTAGTGAATATCTAGATGCTCATTTCTGTGTCACTAGGACTGGCTGTTTTAACTCGCACCATATGAGTTTTTTTATACTTCACCTAAAGTAAAGTGGCGTCCCCTAGGGGATTCGAACCCCTGTTACCGCCGTGAAAGGGCGGTGTCCTAGGCCTCTAGACGAAGGGGACGCAGAAATTGGTTTGCAAATCACTGATTTGCTATTTCTGCG
>NZ_JABBPG010000013.1 GCF_013140855.1 Pseudoalteromonas caenipelagi
TGGTGCTAAATCGTCTCTTGGGATGCTGAGGTTATGCACTTCGATAAAGAGACGAATTAGCGCAAGGTGAAGGTAGCCAGTTTATAGAGCGCAGACCTGTTGATGGCTGTGAAGTAAGCAACCTTCACAGCTTAATCACCCTTCATAGGTGTTGAGGAGGAAATAGAGTCCCTCGGCAGAGTTAAACTGGTTCTGGAGGCGAGTCCCTCGGCAGCAGCTAAACCAGCTCATTTCACCTTGCGCAAAGGAAACGCACTCACTGCGTTCGTTGTCGTTAACCCTTTGCACCTTAACTTCGCTCACTGTCATTAAACATTTGCACCTTAGCTTCGCTCATGTCGCTAACCTTTTGCACTATACTTCACCTTGCGCAAAGGAAACGTACTCACTGCGTTCGTTGTCGTTAACCCTTTGCACAGCCGTTTATATTTATTGCCCTTTAATTCTCAGACAGTGCTTTGCATAATCATCGTAATAGGCCTTATTTTTCCAAAGAGCTGCAACTCCTTCGTCAAATATCGACACATATTGTTCGCTATGCTTGTTGATGAGCAAGTAGCCTTGCTTTATAAATGCGGGTTTAGCTTGAAAGGTGATCAACTTATTTTGCTCTGGCGTAAGTGCTTTTGCATACGCAGTTTTGGTTTGCTCTGTCAAAATCACAATGTCAGCCCTGTCTCGTAGCAGGAAAGGCAAATTTTTCGTTGTGTAGGTCGCATTAACAATGCTTATGTCATATTTTTTTACCGCTTCAAGCAGCTCTTTTGGGTAAGTGAGCCCTTGGTTCAACACTAGGCGATATGGTGCAAGATCTTTATAAGTTTGGTAGGTGAACTGCAAGCTTGTTAAATGATAGAAGCGGCTAATTTCTGTGGTAATTGGGGTCTTAGTATAGATATAGTCGTTGGCTCGTTGTTTGCTGAGGTACCAATAGGCACTGCCTGAGAACTCAGTTTTTAAGCCTTCTTGATAGGCTCGCTCCCAGGGCATAAACACAAATCGAACTTTAAAGTCAGATATTGCAAACGCATCACGGATAAGTTTTGCAACACAACCTTGATCTCTACGCCCTTGATCCATATAAGGGGGCCACTGACCTGTGCTAATATATATCGTCTTTGGTGGGCTTTGTGCTGTGCATTTACCTGCGTTAACTAAAAGAAACAAATACAGAAGTTGTCGTAGCACCAGTATTCTCGATGGAAAGTATTATTATTTAATATAGTCACTTTCTTATTTTAAGGAAATGAGGTGGTCACTTTTTATGGACACATTTAAAACGATTCTGGCATGCGCGAGTGAGCGAAAAGGCTCCGAGCATCACGTACTTTCTTTGCTTACTGACCCTAAACCGTCAGAGGAGCTCTTACAATTGAATGATTCTGATTGGCTCGAAGAGTTTACTCGGAAGATTTTTCAAAGTGGTTTCTACTGGAATGTTATAGACGCGAAATGGCAAGGGTTTCGAGAGGTATTTTGGGATTTTGAGGTCAACAAGTTGTTAATGATGTCTCCGGAGATGCTTGAGCAAAGGGCTAGTGATGAACGTATAGTACGTAATTATAAAAAAGTAATGACCATTCCAGATAACTGCTTGATGATCCATGAGACAGCTCAAACACACGGTTCATTTGCAAAATTTATTGCTCACTGGCCGACAGATGACATTGTTGGATTATGGCTGTATTTGAAAAAGCACGGTGCACGGCTAGGAGGAAATACCGGCCCATTTGCGTTAAGGGTATTGGGAAAAGATACCTTTATCCTATCGCGGGATGTGGAATCCTACCTTCGTGCTCACAACATCATAGATGGTGGTTTGCATACAAAAAAATCGCTACAGGCCATACAGAGTTTCTTTAACACTTTGGTATCTCAAAGTGGCTGGTCACTACAAGCGCTCAGCCAACTTATTGCTCTAAGTGTAGGTGATAACATTATTCACTCGAGTGAAGCATCATGAGTTATTTCGACCGTTACACACAACTCGGCTTACAGTTTACTGTAGCCAGCTCGCCAAGATTGGCAAATAAAGCCAGTACTAAAAAGCTTAATCTGTTGCTGTGGAACGAGGATGTAGCAGATAAGTACGCGATTGCTTTTGACAAAGAGCATGCTCACTTATATTTGAGTGGTCACACACCACTTGAAGGGGTTATACCAAAAGCTTTGGCTTATTCAGGGCACCAGTTTGGCCATTTTAATCCGACTTTAGGTGATGGTAGAGCACATTTAATCGGTAGCTTTAATGATCGGCTTGGGCAAGCATACGATTTGCAATTAAAAGGCTCTGGTACTACTCCTTTCTCACGAGGTGGAGATGGGTTGTGCGCATTAGGTCCGGCGGTTAGAGAGTTTGTCATGAGTCAGGCTATTGGTGCGCTAGGTGTGCCAACAACCGAATGTTTGTCGGTTGTCACAACAGGAGAAGACGTTTATCGAGAATCACCTTTACCGGGCGCTGTTTTATGCAGAGTTGCAAGTAGCCACATTCGTATTGGGTCTTTCCAATATTTGGCGTTGCACGAAGACAAAGAAGCACTCAGTCAACTATTAGATACGGCTATAGAACGCTATTACCCTGAAATTAAGGAGCAAGGGGATGCACGTATTCTTGAGTTTTTACGTGCGGTATGTAAAAGGCAGGTAACATTGATTGTGCATTGGATGCGAATTGGTTTTGTCCATGGCGTAATGAATACCGATAATATATTGGTCGGGGGGGAAACCATAGACTATGGGCCATGCGCAATGTTGGAGCAATTTTCCTTTGAGCAGGTATTTAGCTCAATAGATCGACAGGGACGATATGCCTTTGGTCAGCAACCCAATATTGCCAGCTGGAACTGTGCGCGCTTAGCTGAATCGCTGCTGATGTTATTTGCAGCTGACAATAAGCAGGCAGTAGCACAGATGAGTGAGGTGCTGACTGAGTTTGCAAGTGATTTTAATCAGCAATATCAGCTTATGTGGGCAAATAAGCTCGGATTACTTGATTGGCGCGATAGTGATGCCAACTTATTATCTGAGCTACTGGGTACACTAAAGAGCGAAGGACTTGATTATACAAATAGCTTTGCCGCCTTGACGAATCAGTTACTTGATAAGCCATTGTGTTGCTTCGAAGTGCCTGAGGAGCTTTCTCCTTGGCTTTCAAAGTGGCAAGCACGCATTGAGGAGTACAATACAGTAGAGGTTTGTGCGTTGATGCGTTCCGTGAATCCAGCCATTATTCCCAGAAATGCGTTAATAGAGCAAGTTATTAAGGACTATTACGAGCAAGGCGATAGTGAGTTACTTGAACATTGGTTACCGCTGCTTAAAGACCCTTATCGATATCAAGAGTACGAACAACAGTACATTGAATTTACGACAGAGAACACCCACTACAAGACCTTTTGTGGCACTTAATTTTTTACAGGAAGAATATGACAAAGACACTTACTTGGCACAGCATTAAACAACAAGTGCTGGCACATAAACAGCCGTTAGTGATTGCGCATATTATCGCTTTTTTTGCGGCGCTAGTGAGTGTACCCATCCCATTGATGATGCCTTTGCTGGTTGATGAAGTCTTACTAGAAAAGCCAGGCCCTGCGATTAACTTTTTGAACGGGTTATTGCCCGTTGACTGGCAGCAAAGCGCGGTTTATATCATTATCGTATTGCTCAGTGTTATGTGTATGCGTCTTGCTGCACTCGTGCTTGGTGTTATTCAATCGAGACAATTTACCATTATCGGTAAAGATATTAGTTTGAATATTAGGGAGCGCCTTCTAAGACACCTGCCGCAAGTACAGCTCAAAGAATATGAAACTCAGGGCGCTGCGGCTATTAGCTCTAGGTGTATCACTGACGTGGAAACTTTAGATCAATTTATCAGCCAGACGCTATCGCGATTTTTAATTGGGCTACTGACAATCATTGGTACCGCAATCGTTTTACTGTGGATTGACTGGGCATTGGGGTTGATCATTCTGTTGCTTAATCCCGCGGTAATCTATTTTTCTAGGCAATTTGGCAAGCGCGTCAAAAATTTAAAAAAGGATGAAAATGCGGCATTTGAAGCCTTTCAGGCAGCATTAGTCGAAACCCTAGATGCAATTGCTCAATTAAAGGCTGTACGCAGAGAGACAAGTTACTTTGAACATGTTCGTTCGACCGCAGCCGATCTCAAACACTTTGCGGTGCAATCTCAATGGAAAACAGATGCGGTTAATCGTTTAAGCTTTACGGTATTTTTGCTTGGCTTTGAAGTGTTTAGAGGCATAGCCATGTTGATGGTGGTGTTTGCAGATTTAACCGTAGGGCAGATATTCGCAGTGTTCGGCTACTTGTGGTTTATGATGGGCCCTGTGCAAGAATTACTGGGTATTCAATATGCATACTATGGTGCTTCTGCTGCTTTGCAGAGGCTAAATCAAGTGTTTGCTTTCAAAACTGAAGCGGCGGCACCACCGCAGAGCTCTCTAGTATTTGAGCAGTCGCAAATTGGTATTTCATTCAAGCATGTCAGTTTTGCCTATCAGCCGGAACTGCCTGTTTTACAGGATGTATCATTGGATATCCCAGCAGGTAAAAAAGTGGCGGTTGTCGCTGTGTCGGGAGGAGGAAAGTCCACACTAGTTCAACTGTTGCTTGGGTTATATGAAAAACATACTGGTAGTATTGAGATTGCTAATACACCAGTTGAACAAATTGGCTATCAATCTATACGGGAAAATATCGCGACAGTTTTGCAACAGCCCATTCTTTTTAACAGTACAATTCGTGACAATTTATCACTAGGTCGTAATCATAGTGATGAACAACTTTGGCATGCGCTTAAAGTGGCCGAATTAGAAAGTACGGTGAGAAACATAGATGGCGGGCTTAATGCTCTGGTAGGACGAAATGGGATACGCTTATCTGGGGGACAAAAGCAGCGGTTGGCAATTGCGCGAATGGTACTCTCTGATCCAAAGGTGGTGATTTTAGATGAAGCTACCTCGGCGTTAGACATCGAAACCGAAGCCCGAATTCATAATAATTTAAAGGCATTTTTGCATAACAGGACTACTTTGATCATTGCCCATAGACTGAGTGCAATTAGACAAGCTGATTTAATTTATGTTTTGGATGATGGCAGAATATCACAAGCAGGTGATCATCATAGTTTGTTGTCCGAAGCTGGGCTTTACCAAACACTGTTTGGACATCGTTAATAGTTAAAAAAGGTAAATACCTTCACGTTAAGTAAAAATTAATTTTTGGCCTACTATTATAAGGCTAAATTCATGAGCTATCTGTGCTCACTTGGTATAAAAAGGACGGGACGAAAAATGAAATTTAAATCGATTAGCTTAGCAATTGCTGCGTTATTAGCAGCATCAACAGCGAATGCAAATGAGCATAAAGAAGGCATTCATTTTGGCGTATTTGGTGATTATTATAATGCAGATTGGAACGATGTTCGCGATGCAGCCGGAGTGGATGTTGATGATTCGACAGGGTGGGGTGCAGAGATAGGCTATCGTTTCAACAACAATTGGAGTGCACGCTTAGAATATGCTGATATGGACTTTGACTTATCAGGTGTGGGCACTGGTTCTATGGATGCTGACCGTTTTGGTGTCGATGCACTTTATCACTTTGATGACAGCCCTTTTTATGGGCTAGTCGGTTTAAAAGCGGTAGACGTCTATAAAAGCCTGACATTTGCAAATGTAGGGGCCGGTTATCGTCACTACTTCAACAATAACTTTTTTGTAAATGCTGAAGCCGCTGTTTATCAAGGTTTAGACCGTGGTTACACCGATGTTGGTGCAAAATTAGGTCTTAACTACTTCTTTGGTTCAAGTGAACCTGTGAAAAAAGTAGAGCCAGCACCAACGCCAGTTCAACAGCCAGTGGCAATGGACAGTGATAAAGATGGTGTTATGGACGCGGATGATCGTTGTGCAAACACGCCTATGTCAGATGCCGTTGATAGCAGCGGTTGTACAAAATATGAAGAGCGTGAGGTTTCTGTTAAGCTGCTAGTACGTTTCCCTCACGATGCCGCTAAAGTAAACCAGCAATATTTTGATGACATTAATGAAGTTGTTGCGTTTATGAAAGAGTATGAATCTGCAACTGTGGTGCTCGAAGGTCACGCATCCGCTGTGGGTGATGCAAAATACAACCAGGCGCTATCAGAGAAACGCGCTCAAGCGGTGGCTAAACAAATGATGAGTGATGGCATTTCAGCTGACCGTATTTCGACGATTGGTTACGGCGAAGAGCGTTTGAAAAATACAGCCAATACTAAAGAAGCTCATGCTCAAAACCGTCGTGTAGAAGCAACGGTGACTTCTACGGATCGCGTTAAAGTAAAGCGTCAATAATTACAGAGTAGAAACATTTATCTGGAGGCTCGCTTAATGCGAGCCTTTTTATTATGTAAGCGAGTCTTTAAATGCACATTCAGTGAGCACGAGTTGCTCATTTATCTGATAAAGCACCTCAACTTTCATGCCCTTATGAATGGTTTGTGACAAAGGTTCTGTTATCGCAAATAGTAATCTTTGTGAGTCAAAGTCGATTAGCTGAGCCGCTTCAAACCCAAAAAAACGCTTCACACTCGGGTAGAGCGCTTTATAAACGCTCTCTTTTGCTGAAAACATCACCGTGAGTGGGCAAGGTACATGCTCTGCGAGAGTTGCGTGTATTGCTGTTTCCAAAGGGTGTAGGATTTGGCCTTTTAATTTAGTTTCCTGCGTTTGTGACATTGGTTTCTCAATGTCGATTCCAAGCCCTTTTAATTGATGAGCAGGTGCTGTCATTGCAAGTGCTATGCCTTGGGTATGGCTGATACTACCGATAATGCCGTCTGGCCAAATTGGTGCTCTGTCTTGTGCTGTTTCAATAGACACATGTTTAATCCCCATTTTCGCAAGTGCTGCTTGAGCACATACGCGACCTGCTAGATATTCAGCTCGACGTTTCGGAACTGCATTATTTAACTTTTGCGGCATCACTACATGGTGCTTTATGAAGTCTGTTTGCTCGAACTGTTCTACATCGAACGTGCAGCAGTGATAAGGGAAATCAAGTAGCGGCTTAAATGGATTAGCAGGAAGATAATGCATACACAATTTGGTCTTATAATTCATTGCTGAGTAATTTAACACAGTATGGGGTGTTGCTAACAAGCCTAGTACTATTTTTTAATGTATCGATGTTACAGCTTTACACTGAATATTGTTTAATTCTATATATTTATCTTTTTTAGGGTAATACAGGACACATTGTCCATTTCGTATTTGCAACTCAAGTCGAGTAACTGATATGTCGTGTTCACCAAGGATAGGTTCATAACCGGGCTTATTCATTCCTTGTTCAAGCATCAAAGTACTGCTTATCATAAAAACATTGTCAGCTAGTTGCGGTGTTACGCCACCTTTTAGCTTCACAACCGCATCCTGGATCCGCTTTTTAACCGCAGGGGATGTATTTGTTAGCAGCGCTTTGTGTGTGACAAAAGGTAGGTTGTGTTTGCAGCCTACCTGTAAGCAAACACATAGCAATATTAACGTGTTTTGTCGCTTCATGGTTGTTACTGCTCCCGAATAGGTAGTGAGATTGCCCCATTACGCAATGGGTGCCAAGGTGAAGTAATTGCTGGTCCATCAGCCACTAATCGAGCCCCTTGAGTGGCTTGGCTGCGGTTTTGCTCAGGACACTGACCTGTATTCATATAGTTTAAAGCAGCTGCAAAGAGAGCTTCAGAAGGTGAGCCTAAAGGGTTTGAAAAATCATCGTTAACGCTGCAACCTGATACTCTATTCGATAAACCTAGCTCAACATTATTTTGGCTGGCGGGTACGGGTAAAAATCCATCCGCATATTCTCCAAACCCTTTGGCATTTTCGCTTCTAAACTGGACTGTGTAGTAGACCTGTCCACAATTAGGTGTAGGGAAAAACCCGTATGGTTTTCCGCAGGTGGTTGAGCCTACCAGTACAACATCAACATCTATGCCTCGTAATGCGTTAATGACCAGTTCACTGGCAGAGCAAGTGCTGCTGGTTGTTAATATATACACTCTATCTAAATTGGTACTGGGCAGCGTTTCATCGGTATATATTTGTTCTTCCCAATCAATTACACGGTATTCGAAGGGCATCGCGCGGTTTTCTGCTGTTCGCTTGTCATTATAAACAGTGGTGCTAAACACCTTTCCTGTGCTGTTGGGACCAGACCCTGTATTAGAAGGTCCTGCGATCATGTAGGCCAGCTGTGAAGCCATGTTAACTAGGCCACCACCGTTATAGCGTAAGTCGAGCACTAGTTCAGTAATATTTTGGTTAGCAAAAACTTCGAAAGCATTGATAAGCGGCCTTTGCCCTACAGAAATAAATTGGTCAAAGTGCAAGTAGCCAACATTGCGGCCATTAATATTGGTTATTTGATGCTTACGTACAGGGGTAGATACAATATCAGCGGCGCTAAGTAACACCTCATTAATGGTGCCGTCTGCTTTTCGCAGTGCAAAGGTATGATTATCACCTGCTTGAGGGGAGAGGGCGTTATTAATGGTTGCAAGCTCATTGGTACCAGTTGCGTTTATGTCGATACCATCGATAGCAACGATAGTATCGCCTCTTTTAAGGCCCGCTTGCTGTGCGGGGGAGTCATCTTGCGTATAAGCAACACGGATCAGTCTAGGTGGCGTGCGGTTGATGAAAGCCCAGCGAACCCCATAACTTGCGACTACACCCGCTTGTGATTCTTTCTTATAATCTTCATAGCTTTCTGAAAAGTGGAACTGATCTTTTAGCTTGCCTGATGCTGTAGTGGCAGACGTTTTTAATGAATCAAAGTAAGCTTTAATAGAACTAAACGTATCAGGGTTTTGATCTGGTATTTCATCATACCAAAGGTAAGTTTCATGGCTAAACGAACGCAACCACAGCTTTTCCAACGTGGCACTGCCGGCTTTATCTGGGTAGGGTGTATTCTCAAAAGGGTCTAGACCGCTACGAGGGTTTGCACAGTAATTTATATATTGGTTTGCAGGTGGATAAGTCCCCATATTCCATGTTTCTGGTGGCAACGAGCTAGTTGGGTTAAGTGATGAGGTTGTGGTATTGCTACCACCACCACCGCAGCCGACCAGTGTATTGGCAATAAAAACGATGCTTAAAAGTACTAAACCAAAATTTGAGTTGTTCATATTATGTGCTTTTTGAAACCATTAATTTAAAGCTAGCAAGGCAAGGTTGCAAAGGCAATACAAAAGCTTAAAAGTTGTACCTTCATTGTTCACATGCGTGTCTTGGTAAAGATCATATTTAACTCTTTTGAGTAAAACTAGGTAATGAACAGTGCTTATAATAGTTTACTCTAGCCAGCCAGTGCTTACTTGGTTACACTTGCCTCTAGCAGCTATCTTATAATCAATTAGTTTAGGTAAATCATATCATATGTCAGAAATTCAGTTTTTAAACGTCGACTTAGAATTAGAGTCAAAACATGACATTAGTGCCTTAGTAAGTGATTTGAAGCAAAATGCCATTGTTTTACATTACGACAAAGATGAATATCGTCAGTTAGCGCGCATTGAAGCTGAAGCTGATGTAACAAGTCCTGACAGGGCGATAAACCACCTTTGTGAATTAATAGAGTCGTGCTCTAAACCAGCATTAAAGCAATGGTTATCATGTACCAAACGTACTTTTGATATTGGTTTTAACTCTGGTACATCGCCAAAATGTTATTCTCAGGCATTACATGTAGATACTCTGTTACGCATTTCAGCCATTGGTGCAGGGATTGAAATTACCTTATATCCAGTTGAATAAATACTCTACTCTCAAAAACGCTTGCATTTAAGGTGGCCTGCTAGGATCTGGTAGGTCTGCCTAAACTCTACAATTACCACTAAAACAGCGCTATTAGAATTACCCAGTCTCAAATTAAAGTTACAAAAACTTCTGCTTTTACGCGTACCTATAAAATATTTTGTTAAATTTAAATTAACAGGTTGATAAAAATTTAAATAAGTTTTATCTTCTTCTACTCAAACACACGGATTATTGTCAGGAGTAGAATGTGAAAAAAATAACAAAATTAGCATTGCCCGCGTTGATCGCTGCGATGAGCATGCAAAGTCTAGCTGCCACACCTGTATCACAGGTTCAACAGGCCTTTCCAACGCTAGATGTGTTCAATCCTGCTGGTGACCAAATAGCTGGCATGAAACAACAATTGGCGCGTCAACTTGCTAAGCAGTTGCCTACCATCGGTGCTCATTTACAAGCACAAATGAGTCAATACCGTTTACAGTTGCCTTTATCATCGAATCTAGTATCAGGGGCGTTAGCACAACAGTTGCAAAGTGCTTCAGATCATACGCGTACCCTGAAAGGTTTACCTAGTTCTTCACAGTCTCTATATCAGTTAAGACTTGCTGATGTATCCATGCTTGAGCGTTGGCAAAGTGGCGAAGACGTGCTGGTTGCTTTTGCTCCTAAAGGAGATGATAAGACATGGCAACATGTTGAAGCGTATGACCAATCTGGCAATACGCATTTACTTGATGCACACACACTGCCTAAACAGCCTGTGTTGGTTGTAGAAATTGATGGCCGCCAAAGTATGAAAGAAGGCTTGGCAGTAATGCAAAGTGTATTCGAAAGTGGTCTTGGTAAAGCTCGGCCGTTACAAGCAGAGATACAAAGTGACGCGCAACCTATTTCGACTAGTGTGCTTAAGCGTATTCGTCTAAACGACGATGAAGAGCCTTGGATTTCGGGTGCAGCTGAAGTATACGGTGTTGTCACGGGCGTTAACCCAAGTCGAGATGAGCCTGTTTTAGATATTGTTGATATGCCGTATCTAGATCATGATGGACGCGATTACACACCTAACCAAATTATTATCCATTGGGATCGTTATCGTTGGCAAGCCGCAGATATGTTGTTAATGGAACAAGACGACAACACCAACTATCAAACATTAGCAACAACGCTGCTAGATATTGTTACTCAGGTAATGCGCGCAATTCCAGATCCTAACGTACAGGGGTATGCCATCATCCCGCAATTGACTAATCAGTTAATTAAAGCAATGCCAAGTTCATGGTTTACTAATGATGATGACTATGTTGACGTGTTTTATACCTTATTTGAAGGCCAGCAGTATACGGGCTATATGGGAGCCAGTGGCAATGCAAAAATCAGTTTATCTCCCTTAACCATCAACCCTCGATAATTTTCCCGTTGAGTCGGTTAGCAGCCTAAAGGACTAGGTTGCCTTTTTATTATTAAAACTAGTTAGAAGCGAAAAACAAAAGCCACCCTAGGGTGGCTTTTTTTTTATGATTTACCAAATTTGCTGCACAAACTCAGGATGGTCAACAAATGGGTTACGGTTGCCTTGAAATTCATACGCTGCTTGGTTGCGAGCGCGTTCTAAGTCATCAACAGGGTCCGCTTGGTGCCAACGCAATAGCATAGAAACAACCCATGCCTCAAACACTTGATCTGATGTGCCATTAAGTACCGCGTCACTGTATACCGTGTTGTTTTGCCAGCTACTAATCACATGCTCATAGCGCGTTGCCATATAGAAATAAGCACGAGCAAAGTCACCTTTGAACTGGTCGATTGGTTCAAAAACAGTACCGGTATAATTCAATGTACTCGTCGCACTGCCTAATTTGCTGCCGTTACTTGATACATAAGTGGCACTGGCAACTTCACCAAACGGGAAGTTACTGCGCTTTGAGTTCACAAATCCATCGGTTGCGAAAATATGATGTATATCTGAGTTCATTGGTTCAATTTTTCCACCAAACCAGCTTTTAGGAAAAGAGTGTTCCCGGTTATAACAATCTCCTTCGCCGGAGTAAGAACCACACTGATTGGTTACTGCGACATAGGTAACGCTGTCAGTGCCACTTGGGTTCTCAGAGTAGCGGTCGAGCACTGAGTTATCTTTTTCAAAGTAATTGTCACGCTCCGATTGGTCTATAAATTGCCAAATAGCAGTGTAACCTTGTGACTGATGAGTGCTGATAATGCTATGCAGTTGGCTTTTCAGTGCATAGCCGCTAAGTCCAGCGGTTGAAGCATAATACTCAGATGGGTCGGTTGGTGTGCCACCTCCGTCGCCATTTCCATCACCTATAGTGAAAGTATGTTGCTGCTGGTTTGTAAAGCTGCTGCCTTGCGCTAGGCTGCCCGCAGGCCCAGTTAGGCTGTATGAGCCATTACCAAAACTGCAGCACATGCCATCGCCATAGCTATCTAATACGGTAAAAGTATAGCTATCATCAGTAACACATAATGTTTCAGAATAAGTTTCGTTACTTGCATAACCATTACCTGAAGCAACTTGGGTGTTGCTGCTGTTGACTAATGTCCAACTTGTTTCACTACCGTAGTTGTCTGTGGTCAGTGATAGGTTTAATGAAGTAGCTTGGCAGGTGTTAGTTGGAGGTGGGGGCGTGGTTTCGGTGGGTTGAAAATTATCAATGTAAACAATCTCACTCCCATCAAACCCTGAACCATCATAAAAACGCAATCCAACATTAATAGTCGTATTTGCTGTTGCAGTGTATGTATGACTGATTTGTTGCCATTGGTTGAGTGTAAACGGATCAGAGTAGCCATGATAGCCGTCGACGATTAAGCGAGCTTTGACACCCCCTTCGGTGTGATAAACCCAAGTGCTGAACGTATAACTTTGCCCTGCTTGCACTGCCACTTGCTGCAATAAGTCGGTATTGCTTTGTGTGCCAGTATTTACTGTTATCTGTGCAGCAGTTTGACCAGATTTCACCCTGTCGCTTGTTGCGTTCAGTGCAATTCCTGAATCAATCGTTGTCCAACCTGAAGGTTGGTTTTGTTGCCAATTTTCAAAATCGCCATTAGCGACTTGTGCAAGTGTGCTTTGGCTTAAAGCCATTAAACCCGCTGCTATCGCAAGCTTTTGTTTATAGTATGGTTTCCCGTGTTTCATTTAGTTTCTCTTTATATTTTAAGTTATATTTTTGCTTTTATATAAACAAAGGCCGAGCTTACTGAACCTTTGTTATTGCAATGTTAATATTAGAGTGCCTATTTTTAAAGCAAATCTTTTAATCTGTTTTTGTTGGTGTTTTTGTTTATTAATAACCAAATGGAATATAAAAGCAGATCTTCGTCTTTTTCTTGTCGGTAGAGATCAGTATGCTGCAGGCATAGAAAAGCTTGCTGCCAACTTTTAGCAAGTGACACACCAATCTGAGCAAACGATGTTTTAGGGTTACGGGGATTATTCGATGTTGTTAAGTCAACTTAGTGCTGCGGCAAGCCCGCTCACACAAGAGCAAGTGCAAAAATTACAAGGTTTGGTTGCAGAACTAAACCCTATTCAGCAAGCCTGGGTGAGTGGCTATTTGGCTGCCAATGCAAATACTGCTGCTTTAGCAGGAAATGTGGGAGCTGCAGCTGGTGCTGTTGAAGCGGCGCCGTTGACTATATTGTACGGTTCTCAAACAGGTAACGCTAAGTCTGTTGCAAGCCAATTAAAGTCGCAAGCAGAATCACGCGGTTTAAGTGTGAAGCTGGTTAATATGGCGGATTACAAAACATCTGCGTTGAAAAAAGAGAAGTTTTTAGCCATTGCGGTATCAACGTATGGTGAAGGTGAGCCACCTGAAGATGCAGAAGCCTTACATGCCTTTTTAGCAAGCAAAAAAGCCCCTAAATTAGACGGAGTTAAAGTTGCTGTTATTGGCCTTGGTGACACTAGCTATGAGTTCTTTTGTCAAACAGCGAAAGATTTTGAACAGCGCTTAACCAAGCTTGGTGCCGATGTTGTTTATCAGCGTGCAGACTTAGATGTTGATTATGAAGAGCAAGCAACACAGTGGATTGCTGGTGCGTTGGATATTTTCGAGCCGGACTTAAAAGCACAGCAACAAAGTCAAAGCAATGTTGTTAGCATGGGACTGTCTACCCCTGTTGCACAAAGTCAATATACCAAACAGAACCCGTTTGCTGCTGAGTTGAGCGTAGTACAAAAAATTACAGGCCGTGATTCAACGAAAGATGTACGCCACGTTGAAATATCGCTTGAAGGTTCGGATATTACGTATTTACCTGGCGACTCTTTAGGTGTGTTTTTCTTAAATGATGAAGTGCTGGTGGATAAAGTCTTAGCGGCGTTGAAGATAGACCCAGAAACATCAGTAACGATAGGTTCTGAGACGTTATCAGTAAGAACGGCGCTGATTGAAAAACTAGAGTTAACTCAGAGTTACCCTGGCTTTGTAGAGAAATATGCACAAGCAACTGAGAACGCACAACTATTAGCGTTACTAGACGATAAAGCAGTGCTGCGTGAATATATCGAAGCGCGACAAATTTTTGATGTGATCTTACAAAACCCTGCCACGATATCGGCTCAGGCATTGGTAGATTGTGCACGTAAGTTACAAGCGCGTTTGTATTCAATTGCATCAAGCCAAGCAGAAGTTGAAGATGAAGTACACTTAACAGTGGGCCTCGTAGAGTTTGATGCATTTGGTGAAAAACATTTTGGCGGTTGCTCAGGTTACTTAGCAAATCGTGCAGAGGAAGGTGTTAAAGTTAAAGTGTTCAGTGAACATAACGACAACTTCCGTTTACCTGCAAACGATGAAACGCCAGTGATTATGGTAGGCCCAGGTACCGGCATCGCGCCATTCCGTGCGTTTTTACAAGAGCGAGACACACGCGAAGCGACAGGTGAAAACTGGTTGTTCTTTGGTAACCCACATTTTACTCAAGACTTTTTGTATCAAGTTGAAATCCAAGGATACGTTAAATCTGGGTTGTTAAATAAAGTTGACCTAGCGTTTAGCCGTGACCAAGCGCAAAAGATATATGTGCAAGACCGTTTGCGTGAACAAGGCGCAGAGGTATTCGCATGGTTAGAAAAAGGCGCACATTTTTATGTGTGTGGTGATGCCAATCGTATGGCAAAAGATGTACACCAAGCCTTGATTGATATTGTTAAAGCCCATGGTGGCAAAGATGACGAACAAGCTGAGCAATACCTAAAAGAGCTGCGCAGTCATAATCGTTATCAAAAAGACGTGTACTAACACAAGTACACACCACTGACCGTCACAGTAGAATTTTTAGGATTGAGCCATGAGCACAGATTATAAACCAAATAGCAAGCTAGACCCCAATGCAAAGTTTGCAGATAACGAGCGTTTGAAAACGCAAAGTAACTTTTTACGCGGCACCATTGAGACTGATTTAAAGGATCAATTAACAGGTGGTTTTACTGCTGATAATTTCCAGCTTATTCGTTTTCATGGCATGTATCAGCAAGATGACCGTGATATTCGCCCAGAGCGCACCAAGCAAAAATTAGAGCCACTGCACAATGTGATGCTAAGAGCGCGTATGCCTGGCGGTATTATTAAGCCACAGCAGTGGTTGGCGATTGATAAGTTTGCACAAGAAAAGTCAATGTACGGCAGTATTCGTTTAACGACTCGCCAAACGTTCCAATTTCATGGCGTACTTAAACCCAATATCAAAGAGATGCACCAAATGCTAAATAGTGTTGGCATTGATTCGATAGCAACGGCTGGGGATGTAAACCGTAACGTGCTGTGTACCACAAACCCGGTTGAATCAGAATTGCACCAAGAAGCGTATGAGTGGGCAACAAAGATCTCTGAGCACTTATTACCGCACACTAAAGCATATGCAGAAATTTGGTTAAATGGTGAAAAAACAGAGACCACTGAAGAGCCAATTTTAGGGTCTACTTACCTGCCACGTAAGTTTAAGACAACAGTGACTATTCCACCGAACAATGAAGTGGATGTACATGCCAACGACCTGAATTTTGTTGCCATTGCTGATAATGGCAAGCTGGTTGGCTTTAACGTTTTGGTGGGTGGCGGCTTAGCCATGACTCATGGTGATGTGACGACCTATCCACGTAAAGCGGATGATTTTGGTTTTATTGCATTGGAACATACGCTAAAAATTGCTGAACACGTTGTATCGGTGCAGCGTGATTGGGGTAATCGTGTTAATCGTAAAAATGCGAAAACGAAGTATACCCTAGACACTTTTGGTGCAGATGCATTTAAAGCTGAAGTTGAAAAACGCGCCGGCGTTAAGTTTGAACAAAGTCGTCCGTATGAGTTTACCCACCGTGGCGATCGCATTGGCTGGGTTGAGGGCATTGATGGTAAACACCATTTAACCTTGTTTATCGAAAATGGTCGTATTCTAGATTACCCAGATAAGCCATTAAAAACAGGCTGTAGAAAAATTGCTGAAATTCACCAAGGCGATTTCCGTATGACGGCAAACCAAAACCTGATCATTGCAGGTGTACCGTCGGAACAAAAAGCGGTGATTGAGCAAATAGCGCGAGCGCATGGCCTAATTAATGACGCACATACAAACCAGCGTAAAAATTCGATGGCGTGTGTGGCGCTGCCAACGTGTCCATTAGCAATGGCTGAAGCTGAACGATACTTGCCAGATTTGGTTACTCAAGTTGAGGGCTTACTAGAGAAGCACGGGGTGGCTGATGACAATATTATCTTGCGTGTTGTTGGCTGTCCAAATGGATGTGGCCGTGCAATGTTGGCGGAAGTTGGTCTGGTTGGTAAGGGCTTAGGTAAATATAACGTGTATTTAGGCGGCAACCGTCAAGGAACTCGAGTGCCTAAATTGTATTTAGAAAATGTCGGTGAAGATGTGTATCTACCTGCGCTTGATGAGCTGATCGGTCAGTGGGTGAGTGAGCGTCAAAAAGATGAGTGCTTTGGCGACTTTGTGATCCGCAAAGGCATTGTGACAGAAGTTAAAGTATCTAAAACCGACTTTCACGCATAATAATTGGTGACTTGGCAAGCAGGCTTGCCAAGCTAGGAATGACTAATGAGCGACTACAAAAAACTCTTACAGTTAGATGGCGAAGAACAAGTGGCATTGCTTGCTCAAGCAAATGAGTTGTTACTGGCAATGACGCCGCAACAGCGCGTTGCATGGGCGCTAGAGCATTTACCTGATACCGCTTTTTTATCATCTAGCTTTGGTATCCAAGCTGCAGTGATGTTGCATTTGGTAACGTCAGAGCGTGCTGATATACCGGTAGTATTAACTGACACGGGTTATTTGTTTCCAGAAACTTATCAGTTTGTGGATCACTTAACTGAGCGTTTGAATTTAAACCTAAAAGTGTATCGTTCAGCCTTGAGCCCTGCATGGCAAGAAGCCAAATTTGGTAAATTGTGGGAGCAAGGTCAAGATGGTATTAAGCAATACAACACACTGAACAAAGTAGAGCCTATGACGCGTGCATTGAAAGAGCTCAATGCAGGTACTTGGTTCAGTGGTCTGCGTCGTGATCAATCATCAAGTCGTGCAGATAAACAAATACTAGAGATAAGCAGAGGCACGGTAAAAGTGTATCCTATTATTGAATGGAGCAACCGTGATGTTTATCAATACCTGACAAAGCATGACTTACCGTATCACCCACTTTGGGAGCAAGGATACGTGTCTATGGGCGATGTGCATACAACGCGTAAGTTAGAGCCAGGTATGAGTGAAGAAGAAACGCGTTTCTTTGGCCTTAATCGTGAGTGTGGTTTACATATTGACGGTGATGGCATTTAAACATTCTCCAGCCATGGAGGAGGCGCAAAAGCACAACTTCGGTTGTGCTTTTTTATTGTCTATTTTCGTTGTATGCTGCCTATGAAAATCGTTATAGAGTGTTGGGGTGTATGAATGAAGTATTTTAGCTATTTAATGATCATGGTATTGCTCGTGGGAGTAGGCTCGCTATTCATTCTTAAAAAACCGGATGGTACCCCTTGGTTGAGCTTTGGTGCAGTGACGGAGCAGGTAAAACAAAAAACAAATACACTACTTAACGATGCAAAGCGAAATCTAGAGACAGTCACAGAGCATACAACGTCACATGCAACCAGTACGAGCCAATCTGGCGCAATCTATAAGTGGCAAGATGCAAATGGCAACTGGGTGTATTCAGATAAGCCTAACGCGCAAGGTAAAAGCCAAACTCACACCTTAGACCCAAGCAGAGTCACCGTGATGGCTGCGGAAGATACCAGTATTCTAAACGAGCTGGCGGCAAAAAAAGCGCAGATTGACAGCAAACTTAAAAATCCTTCGGCGTTAAACCCAACTGATGTAAAGCAACTGATGCTGGATGCAAAAAACATTCAAAAATTAATGGATGAGCGCACTAAGCGACTCGATCAGGCTATTGAAGGTAACTAACTTTTTTACTTACATACTGTGCTATTGCCAGGCTGGCGGTTAGACCCGGAGATTCAACACCAAATAAGTTAATTAGGCCTTTCACACCATGCACGGAGTGATCTTGAATAACAAAATCTTGTGCAGCATCTTTGTACAGTTTAGGGCGTATACCACAGTAGCTAAGTTGTAATCGGCTACTATCTAAACTCGGCCAATACTTGTTAATTTCACTCACAAAACGGGCTTTAGCTTGCTCGTTTGGTGTGTAATCAAGCTCATCAATAAAAGAGGTGTCGGGACCAAACTTTAACTGTCCTGCTAAATCAATCGTTGCATGCACACCCAGTCCGTGTTGCTCTGGCATCGGATAAATAAGGTGTTTAAATGGGTGAGAGCCTTGATAACTAAAGTACTGTCCTTTGCAGTAATGCAACTCGGGAATAAAACGCGCGTTTAACGCATCTATTTGCTTCGCACAAGATTGTGCAAAAAGCCCTGCTGCATTAATGAGGGTTGTGCATTTTAGATTAAACAACTCACCATCACAGTTAAGTGTTACGACAAAGTAGTGGCCATCAAACTGCGCACTGACAAAGCGGGTATTGTTGACGTACTGCCCCTTGTGTTCTGAGAGTTTATTCAGATAAGACAGCATAAGTTGATGACTGTCTATAATGCCTGTTGATGGCGACCAAACTCCCATGGGTGCCTTTATTTGCGGTGCTTTTTGTGCCAGTTCAGCCTGACTTAGAAACGTGAGATCTCGCACCCCATTGTCTTTGGCTTGCTGCACAAGTGTATTTAGCTTTGTTTTTTCACCTTCACCATGAGCAACTAAGACTTTGCCAACTTTTTTGAACGGTACATGATACTTTTGGCAATGCTGATACAGTAGCGTCTTACCTTCAACACACAGCCGTGCTTTTAAGCTATTACTTGGGTAATAGATTCCTGCATGTACGACTTCGCTGTTTCGGCTGCTTGTATGCTCACCAAAATAGGTATTTTGTTCAATGACAATAACGTCTTGATGTTCACTGAGTGTAGCGGCGATAGCTAAACCCACGACACCGGCACCAATGACTAAGGTTTCAATGTGTTCCATAATTTTTAGCGCTGTCTAGCGGTGTGGGATATGGTAGCAAAGCAGGTAACAAGGCACTAGGTGATCAGCGTCTTTCCCTGTGCATAAGTAAAATGGTGAGATATATTTTGGTAGGTAGTGAGCAAATAAGACCAATAGCAATACAAGATGCACCAATTGCAAACCCCACTGGACCAAGATGAGTTAGCAAGTTATAGCTCAATAAGGTGTGGCCTGTGAGTATGAGAGTCAGCCCAATGATGATAATTATTTTTAACAGCTTGATTTGTTTTTGGGCTGGCATAAGTGGCTCCTCGGTGAGACCTTGGTGAAACCTCTGATTATGTTAAAAGTATAAGTTGAAAGTAGTTTAAGGAGTATGTCTTTGTGCCTAACTATTGCGCTACATCAAACGATTGGCGTACTAAAAACTCCAACGATTTGCGCAAGCGTCAACTACACTAGAGAATATGATAATTATGACAAAAAGAAGTATGGCCAAACGACTAAACATTGCGCTCATTGCTTTTGTTTTTATTGCGTCAATGTCATATGCGCAAGTAAGCAAAGTGGTGGGAGGACACAACCCATGGCCTCCTTACATTGAGGCTGATGGGTCGGGCTTAGTGCGTGATATTTTAGTGGCGGCTTTTGATTCTCAAGGAATGGAATTAGAAATTCAAATCGCCCCTTTCAGCCGGATGATAGTGTTGCTTGATAAGCATGAGGTTGATTTTATAGCGGCGCTTTGGTGGACAGAGAAACGACACGAAACAATTTTGTTTAGCCAGCCGTATTTTCATAATGAACTGGCGGTGGTGAGCAAAAAAAACAAGCTAATGGATTTTCGCGGCGCCAAAAGTTTGCGATACAAAACGGTGGCAGCAATTAGAGGATACGCTTATCACGAGTTGTTCGAGAGTATCGAACAATTGAAAGTCATTGATGTGCACAGTTTGCATGCTTGTTTGGAGTTGGTGCATAAAGGCAGAGTTGATTTTGCGGTTGCAGATATATTGGCATTTCAACATGAATTAACAAAAGACCCAGAGCTGAATGATTTGATAGCCCACACACCCACATTATTAAGCTGGCCTTTACATATTGGTGTAAGCCGAGAACACCCTGATGGTAAAGAGATCATTAATCGCTTTAACCAAGGGCTTATGCAGATTAAACGTGAGGGCCTTTATCAAAATATTGTTGCTAAGTATTTTGGCGAGCACGCGCCACAATAGCGGCTGTCATACGTGATACGCAGCATAGTTCGCCTTTTGCATTGGTGATTTTTACTTCCCATACAGAGGTGCGTTTTCCTAAATGTAATGGCTTAGCTGTGGCTGTTAATAACCCATTTCGAGAGGCTTTTAAATGATTGGCGTTTATTTCTTGGCCCACGCAGTAGTAATTGTCAAAATCTATAACAAAATTCGCCGCGTAGCTGGCAACGGTTTCCGCCAAAGCAACATTCGCACCGCCATGTACCATACCGATTGGGTTATGGTGATTGACTGTGGCTGGCATAGTGGCAACTAAGTAGTCATCGCCAATTTCTGAAATTTGTATGCCCAGTGTTTTCATCAAAGAGCCTTTACCATGCATCCCTTCATCGAGTTGTCGACAAAGCGCTAAAGTGATGGGCTTGTACCAAATAGCCATAGTTTCAAAATATTCCGCTGCGTATCAAGGTGAGAAGTAGTGTATGAGAAATGTTGAGTTAAGTCACTCAAAGTGAGGAGGTGGTATCTACCACCTCCTTGTTCTTTAAGGCAGTTATTTGTCGCTGAGCATATTCCTGAGTACATACTGTAATATGCCGCCATGTCGGTAGTAGTCCCATTCTTTTGGTGTATCAATACGAACATCAACCTGAAACTCTTTGCTGGTACCTTGCTCGGTAGTCGCGATGATTTTAACTTCATCGCAATTATCACACAGCCCCATTACTTCAAAGCTTTCTTCTCCTGAGAGTGCTAAAGATTCATGGCTATCCTCAGCTTTAAATTGTAATGGCAATACGCCCATACCAATGAGGTTTGAACGGTGAATTCGCTCATAGCTTTGCGCAATAACGGCTTTTACACCTAGCAATAGTGAGCCTTTCGCCGCCCAATCTCGTGAGGAGCCGGTGCCATATTCTTTGCCTGCTAAAATAATCAAAGGAACATCGCGCGTTTGATATTCCATCGCGGCATCATAAATGCTCATGACTTTATCATCTGGCAATAAGCGAGTGATCCCCCCCTCTGTACCCGGTGCCAGTTGGTTACGTAAGCGAATGTTGGCAAAGGTGCCGCGCATCATCACTTCGTGATTACCACGACGAGAGCCATAGGAGTTAAAATCACTCTCTTTGATGCCTTGTTGCTCGAGGTATAGGCCTGCAGGTGCCTCTTTTTTAATGTTACCAGCGGGAGATATATGATCAGTGGTGACCGAGTCTGCCAGTTTTGCTAAGCATTTAGCACCAGTAATGTGTGGTAGTTTAGGGACTTCTGTGGTCATGTCTTGAAAAAATGGTACATGACGAATATAGGTTGAATCTGATTGCCAAGGGTATAATTCACTGCCTTCAGTGCTGATATTCTGCCAGTGTTCATCTCCTTGATATACATTGTTGTAGTTCGATGCAAACATCGTTTTCGTTACTGTCTCGTCGACGAGCTGTTTGACTTCACTAACACTTGGCCAGAGATCTTTTAAGTAAATATCTTTGCCAGCTTCATTTTGGCATAGCGGCTCGTTGTATACATCTATATTTGTGCGTCCGGCTAATGCATAGGCTACAACAAGTGGAGGAGAGGCGAGGAAGTTCATTTTTACATCTTGATGGATGCGACCCTCAAAGTTCCTATTCCCTGAAAGCACAGAGCTGACCACTAATTTATGCTTATTAATAGCCTGTGAGATTTCTTCAGGAAGTGGACCTGAGTTACCTATACAGGTTGTACACCCGTAACCAACTAAATTAAAGCCTAGCGCCTCTAAATGAGTGAGCAAGTTAGCTTGTTTTAAGTAGTCTGTAACCACTTTTGAGCCTGGTGCCAATGAGGTTTTGACCCAAGGCTTTGGCTTGACCCCCAGCTCGTGAGCTTTTTTGGCAACTAATGCCGCAGCTAAAATAACACTTGGGTTGGATGTGTTGGTACAACTGGTAATTGCGGCGATAACACAAGCTCCGTCGTTGAGTGAAAAGGTTTGTCCTTTATAGTTCACTTGCGCAATACCCAATACCTCAGGCTCAGTCGTGGTATCAGTCGATTGGCCCCCTTCGTCAACTATTCTCGCCTCTGGTAGAGAGGTGTTTTGTTCTCTGCGTTTCTCTTGCATCGCTTTAAGCTGCTCGTTTATGAGCTTGCCCGCAGCATCTAAATTAATTTTGTCTTGCGGGCGACTTGGGCCTGCAATGCTAGGTACAACGGTGCTTAAATCTAAGGTGAGTGTATCGCTGTATTCAGGCTCATCTCCATCATAGCGCCACATACCTTGATGTTTTGTATAGGCTTCTATTAAAGCAAGCTGCTGTTCATCACGATTGGTTAAACGCAGATATGATAGGGTCTCTTCATCAATAGGAAAAATGCCACAGGTTGCGCCGTACTCAGGCGCCATGTTGGCAATGGTTGCTCTGTCAGCCAAAGGCAGTTGTGCTAAGCCGTTACCGTAGAACTCTACGAACTTACCAACCACCCCGTGCTGACGCAAGATTTGTGTGATGGTTAATACTAAATCGGTTGCAGTGGTTCCTTCTGGGAGTTCACCTTCCAATTTAAAACCAACCACTTGTGGGATCAATAAGCTAATTGGTTGACCAAGCATGGCGGCTTCAGCTTCTATACCGCCCACCCCCCAACCAAGCACACCTAAACCGTTGATCATGGTGGTGTGTGAATCAGTGCCAACTAATGTGTCAGGGTAGGCAAAGGTTTCTCCATCTACTTCGCTTTGAAATACAACACGAGCAAGGTACTCAAGGTTTACTTGGTGCACAATGCCTGTGGCTGGTGGCACGACCGTTAGGTTATCAAAAGCAGACTGACCCCAACGTAAGAATTCGTAACGCTCTTTATTGCGTTGATATTCAAGTTTTGCATTTAAGTCAAATGCACCTGAATGACCAAACTCATCCACCTGTACAGAGTGATCAATCACTAATTCAGCACTCGACAGTGGGTTAATTTTTTTAGGGTCACCACCTAGACGTGCCATTGCATCTCGCATGGCTGCTAAGTCAACAATGGCAGGCACACCAGTAAAATCTTGCATAACTACACGTGCGGGCGTAAACGCTATCTCTTTGTTAGGCGTGGCATCAGGCTGCCAATTTAGTAGATGATCGATATCTTCTTTGGTCACCGCACGGCCATCTTCATGGCGCAGTAAATTTTCCAGCAATATCTTTAGGGAAAAAGGCAAACGTCTGGCTTTTGCGCCAAGTTTGTCTAATGAATGCAAATGAATTTGTTGCTGGTTGATGGTCAGCTGTGTGAGAGTGTCGTAAGAATTGTGCATGCTACCTCCGCTTAATGCGTTGTGAAGCGATGATTGGCATATGCCGCTTACCTTGCGGCATATTTTTTAGCCATATTCTTAACTGTATTGCGATGAAATAAAAAAATTCAAGGGTGTCGGGTGTTTTTTAACCAAATGAGATTGGTTTGCGCCCAGTGTTACTGTCTTTTTTATCTTTTCGGCTTCTATTGCGTTTTTTGCGCTGACTTGGTGCATCTTGCACTGTGTTAGTTGAACTGCTTGGCACAGGACGTTCGGCAGGTTCAACCCCTTCGGCTAGGATCAGTTGATAGTACTCACCATCAAACGCTAAGGTATCTCCAGCATAGAGCTTTTTTCTCTTTACTGTGCAAGGCTCACCATTAACCGCCACGTAGCCTTCACCAATTAGCATTTTTGCTTGTCCGCCAGTTTCTGCTAAATCAAGCACTTTCAATAGGTTGCAAAGCTCTATGGGCTCTTCTTCCAATTCTATTTCGATATATTCCAAGGGCTGCTCTGACATCTTTAGCTCGTAATTTTGCTATTTGCGTTAGTATACCTCTTTGCTGCGATGAGTGACGAAACTTTTTCCAAGTTTAAAAGATCTTTAACGTAACTGAAGTAATTGGCGTGTATCTTGCTGACAGATTTGCATGAGTTGATTGTTGCAATTTATGACGAGGAACAAACAATATGGGTATTCGTTCAACATTAAAAAAAGAGTTAATGAACTTAGATTCTTTAGGGTTAATGACCGCCGATGATGTAAGAGTCTATTTGCAAAGCCACTTAGCACGAGCAAGGGATAAAAGTGCCCAGCGCTTTAACTTAATAGCGCGCTTTAATGCGCATCACAACCAAATCCAGTCGGGCTTACCTGCGCAGGAGTCGACGTTAACACACCAGCGCCACCGTTTGTTTAAAGAGGTGCTTTACCCCAAATCAGCTGTGCAAAAATGGCTTTCTCAGCAATAACCCGCCTTTTTCCAAACTTGTTTTGTGTGCTGCTTTCACAGGTATAGCCAGCTATATATCAGTGAAAGCGTCTTGATATTGAACAAAGTCCCCTCATTGGAATGCTCGTTTTGTTAGTTTGTAAGTATTTCCTATTTCAAAACTCTTATTCAAACCTGAGGTTAGTTATACTAAATGTAATTAATCAACATAACCCACAAGGAGTTAATGATGAATAAACATATTGTTGTAACGGGTGCTAACCGAGGCATTGGATTTGAATTTTGCAAACAGCTTAGTGAGCAAGGCCATAAGGTAACGGCTGTTGTACGCCAAGCATCCCCAGAGCTCGAGGCGCTGAATGTTACAGTGATATCGGGCATTGATGTGAGCAATGCTGAGCATGTTTCTGAGTTAGCAAAGCACCTGTCTGGCCAGAGCATTGATATATTAATTAATAATGCGGGCGTGTTTTACAATGAAACGCTCTCTAATATGGATTTTGATGCCATTGAAAATCAGCTACAAGTCAATGCCATTGCGCCTATTCGCGTTGTACATGCGTTGCTTCCGTATTTCAATGAAAGCAGTAAGATTGCCATGATCACCAGCCGAATGGGATCGATTGCGGATAATGGCTCGGGTGGGTATATCGGCTATCGCATGTCAAAAGCGGCGCTGAATGCCGCAAGCGTAAGTTTGGCGCATGAATTAAAAGGTAAGGGGATTGCTGTGGGGTTATTCCACCCTGGTTTTGTACAAACACAAATGGTGAATTTTGCTGGAGATATTTCACCAGAGGTCGCTGCAGAGCGCTTGTGCAAACGCATCGATGCATTAACAATTGAAAACACGGGCGGATTTTGGCATTCAAACGGTGACACATTGCCTTGGTAAACGCCTCTGTAGCACTACATGGCTGGCCTTGCAGATAAGGTCAGCCATCGTTCAATTAAGATTAATACCAACTTATGCTAGTATGAGAGCAACTTTGGCTTTTAATGTGACTAGCAATAATGGAATTGTCAGAAAATACCCCTTTAAGCTTACCGCTATTTTTACTCAACGATGAACTAGAGCAAAGAGATGTGGCAAACCCAGATCTTGTTCTTGAAGTGATCCTTGATGAAACACTGTTGGCACATTTGTGCCAAAACCCTAAAGCGGATGAGAACATCAGTATCAACATTGAACAATATCAACTAAAAGCAGAGCTGGCACAATATGAAAACGCACTCAATGAAGCACACCAAGCTCAGTTGCTACTTAACCATGGGCCAGTATTAAGCGCCGTTGTGAGCTTTGAAAATGAGCAAGTGTTTATTTCTCCACCGATGGAAATGATGCCAACATTTGATTTGGGCGAAGAAGAGGACAATTAGTGAAAATGCGTACTTGGTGGTTGTTGGGTGTTGCTATTATTTTATGTGGTTGCGTGACCTTGGGCATGAGTCATTACGACGAGATGTATGGGCAATCCAGCGTACAAGTACGTAGTGTTGAGTATACACAAGGTCATGGCTCAGAGTATCTGCAGCTGGTGAAACCAGTTTTAGAGCAGCGCTGTGTGGTATGTCATGGTTGTTACGACGCGCCTTGTCAGTTAAAGCTTTCTTCCCCCGAGGGTATTGATAGAGGCTTAAATAAAGAGCGGGTTTACAATGGCACGCGATTGTTGGCACAAGCGCCATCACGGCTGCTTTTTGATGCCAAAAGTACACAGCAGTGGCGCGATAAAGGGTTTACCCCGGTACTCAATGAGCGTGCGCAGAGTGAGCAGGCAAATTTGGCTGGTAGTGTTTTATATAACAGCCTACTACTTAAAATGAGCAAGCCTTTTGCACAACAAGGCTTGCTTGGCAATGAGTTTGATTTCTCTCTGGATAGAGAGCAAAGCTGTCCAAGCATGGATGAGTTCAATGACTTAGCGAAAAACAAACCCCATGGTGGTATGCCTTATGGCTTGCCAGCCATTTCTCAGGGCGAGTTTAAACAGCTAGAGAATTGGTTAAAAAAAGGTGCCAAAATGGCACAAATTGCTCCACCGTTAGATGCAGAGCTCAAACAAGTAAAGCGCTGGGAGCAGTTTTTAAATCAATCAGGGCTTAAGCATCAACTCGCGGCGCGATATATCTACGAGCACTGGTATCTCGCTCACATTTATTTCCCTGAACAAAATAGCAGTACCACGCCTAACTTTTTTAAATTGGTGCGCTCGAAAACACCACCAGGTGAGCCGATAGAACTGATTGCTACACGCCGTCCGTATGATGACCCTCAAGTGGCGCGAGTTTATTACCGATTAATGCATGAACGAAGCAGTATTTTATCGAAAACACATATGCCATTGGCACTATCAGATAAAAAAATGACACGCTTGTATGAGCAGTTTATCGGCCCTGATTTTGAGGTAACCGAGCTGCCAAGTTACGAACCGGAAGTAGGCTCCAATCCGTTTAAAGCTTTTTCGGCAATTCCAGTTAAGTCCAAGTATCAATTTATGCTTGATGAGGCTGAATTGATCATTAAAGGATATATCAAAGGGCCAGTTTGTAGAGGCCAAGTCGCGTTAAATGTGATCAATGATCAGTTCTGGGTGGCATTTGTAGACCCTGAAAAAAACAGCATTCCCGCAGTAAGTGAATTACTAATGCGACATGAAGATGACCTTGCTCTACCTGCGCAGGAGCAAAGTAACGTGTTACCCATTTCAAGCTGGGTGAAATATGCCAACCGTCAACATGAATATATTCGTGCAAAGACACAGCTTGCTAATGAACTGCTTGCAGATGGTAAATTGCTGACCACCGACTTGATTTGGCAAGGCGATGGTCATAACGACAATGCGGCGCTGACGGTGCTTCGTCATTTTGACAGTGCTACTGTGGTCAAAGGGTTTGTAGGACAAGCGCCAAAAACCATGTGGTTGCTTGATTATGCTTTATTTGAGCGGATCCATTACTTATTGGTGGCTGGGTTTGATGTATTTGGCAATATTGGGCATCAGCTTCATACCCGGTTATATATGGACTTTTTGCGTTTAGAAGGTGAGCAAAACTTTATTAACTTACTGCCTCAAGATGTGCGTCAGGAAATAAAAAATCACTGGTATCGTCACTCAAATGTTAGCTTGAGCGAATTTATTAATCGCAAAAGTTTGTTAGCGGCGCCTACCGGGATTGAATACACGACCGATGACCCTAAAACTGAACTGTACGCTAAAATAGCGAACGCATTAAAACCTGTGTTGAGCCAGCGTTACGACTACAAGGCGATAAAGGGACCATTGGCAAAGTTAAATAACTTACCTTATCAAGCCATTAATTTGTTACCGCAAGTCTCCTTTGTATTGCAAAGGCAACGTAACGGTCAACATAAGGCATTTACTTTAGTTCACCATAATGCCCATTACAATATTTCCTCGTTGCTTAATGAGGATGCACAACGGGCATTTGAAGAAGACACAGCTACATTGGTGCCGGGTTTTATCGGTGATTACCCTGAAGCTATTTGGTATTTAGCAGATGATGCAAATACCGAGGCTTTTGTCACTCAACTACAAGCGGTGCGCAATGAGCAGCAGTATCGAGCACTTACGCAGGCATTTGCAATTCGCCGTACACACCCACAGTTTTGGCAATATAGTGATCTATTACATGAGGTCGCCAAGCAATATCGCGGTGTAGAATACGGTTTATTCGACTTTAACCGATTAGAGAATCGCTAATCAGTAGACTTGAAAAGTTGTCGCTCAGTCAGTGCACAATCGCGCTGGCTGAGGTATCATTATGGCCTTTTAAAGCACAAAGAGAGAGCGCAATGTCAGCCAATATCACTAAGCTAGCCGTGATGTTAGAAATGCAAAATGCCATGAATACCAAAGTACATGAGCAGTGGTTTAACCAAGGGTTTGAGTGGTACCGAGCAATTTGGGTTGAATGTGCCGAAATGCTAGATCACTACGGCTGGAAATGGTGGAAGAAACAAACGCCAGATACAGAGCAAGTGATTTTAGAGCTGGTGGATATTTTCCATTTTGGCCTTTCTTTGCGCATTGATGGTAAAACGTCTTATCAGCAACTCGCTGAGCAATTAGATAGCGAATTAAGCCAGCCTCAGAGCGCTGCTGATTTTAAACAAACACTGGAAACATTAGCGGCAAGTGCCGTGGCAAATAAACAATTCAATGCCCATGCGTTTGCTGGATGTATGCAGCAAATAGGTATGGATATTGATGATTTATACCGTGGTTATGTTGGTAAGAACACGTTGAATTTCTTCCGCCAAGATCATGGCTATAAAGATGGCACTTATATCAAAGTGTGGGATGGTCAAGAAGATAATGAACATTTGGTTGAAGTGGTAAAAAGCCTAGATACTGAACATCCAGACTTTGCAAAAAATGTTTACGCCGGTTTACAGGCACGTTACCCAAGCTAACCTACTATTTGATAGGCAATAACGTCCTATAGTCCGTGATAGATAAATAGTCAGTAATCACATTGACTGGCTGTTTACTATCAGGGTTGGCTACTGCCAGTAAGTGGCCAATTCCAAACTCTTCAGCAGCTTTTAGCACACTCAAACTGTCGTCCACGAAGAGTGTTCGCTGTTTATCAAAACCCAAATCCGCTTGAACCTGTTGCCAAAGTGATTGGCTTTCTTTACTTACGCCATAATGATGGGTTGAAATTAATATATCTAAATAGTGAGCAAAATCAGCTAGTTCAACTTTCAAACTTAAGCTATCTGGGTGTGCGTTAGTGAGTAATATTAACTCTTTGCCAGCATCTTTTAGCGCAGTTAGAAACTCAGGTACGTCCTCGCGCACAGAGATTAAATCCTGGATCTCTCGTTTTAAGGCCATAATTGGCAAGCCAAGTTGTTCGTGCCAATAGTCTAAGCAGTACCATTGAATTTGACCATGTACGGCTTCATAACGTTTTAGTATGTCAGCTTTTGCGGCTTCAAAACTGATGTTTTGTTTTTTTGCATGCTCTGTCGGAATCACATGCTGCCAAAAATAACTGTCAAAATGTAGATCAAGTAAAGTCCCATCCATGTCTAATAGCACGGTATCAATTTCAGACCAATTTAGCATAGGCATTTATCTTCAAAGGCTTTATGATTAAGTGTATGTCATCATAACAAATAAATACTTATGTCACAGAAAAAGCATCCAACACCTCCAGAGATCTTACATTGTGAAGTTACTGCAAAGAGTCGCTTATTTACCGTTGAAGCGTTACAGCTGCAGTTTTCAAATGGAGAGCAGCGCCACTATGAGCGTATTCGTGGTGGAGGGCGAGGTGCGGTGATGATAGTGCCAATAACTGCTGATAATGAGCTATTATTAGTAAGAGAATATTGTGCTGGAACACACAATTATCAGCTAGGCTTCCCTAAAGGGCTGATTGACCCAGGAGAAACGCCAATTGAGGCAGGTAATCGTGAGCTAAAAGAAGAAGTTGGCTTTGGCGCTAAGCAATTTTGTGACTTAAAAACGTTATCATTGGCACCTAGTTACTTTAACGCCAGAATGCATATTTTGGTGGCCAAAGAGCTATATGCAGAGCAATTAGAAGGGGATGAGCCAGAACCCTTAGTGACCGTTAGGTGGCCTTTAGAACAGTGGCAAACGCTACTGAGCCAGAGCGATTTTACGGAGGCACGTAGTGTTGCAGCATTGTTATTGCTTCAACAATATTTAGCGGCGGAGGTTTAACATGCAAAAACTGCTCGAGCCTTGTATTGCCCTAGCGATTAAAGCTGGGGACGCAATCATGGATATCTATCAAAAAGAAGATATTGGTGCGCGTGAAAAATCAGATCACACTCCTGTGACGGAAGCTGATTTAGCGGCCAATGAGGTACTCATGGCTGGCTTGAAAGCGCTAGCGCCTGACATCCCCATAATGTCTGAAGAAACCCCTATCCCCGAGTTATCTCAACGTGAAAAATGGCAGCGTTACTGGCTATTGGATCCGATGGATGGCACGGGGGAGTTTATTTTGCAAAGTGGTGACTTTGCAGTAAACATTGCGTTGGTCGAAAACAACCAACCGGTATTAGGTGTTATCTACTGGCCATCAAAACAAACGACTTATTATGCGACCAAAGGACATGGTGCTTTTAAACGTTCTGTTGATGAGCAGCAGCAAATCTTTGTGGCTCCCCCTAACAGTCTTACATTGGCGGTGAGCCGTCGGCAAAAGTTAGAAGCTGTGAGCCAATATCTAAATAGCCACTTTGACACAGTGGCTTTGGGCTCATGTTCTTTGAAAGCTTGTTTGATTGCCGAAGGAAAAGCCGATTGCTTTTTACGTGTAGGCCCGACCGGCGAATGGGATACAGGTGCCTCACAGGTTATCGTAGAAGAGGCTGGTGGATGTATAACAGATGCTGAGTTTAATCCGCTGACATATAATCAACGTGAGCATACAGAAAACCCTGACTTTATCGTAATGGGCCACCCTGATTGGCAATGGCAAAAACTGATCACCCCCCATCATCGTAGTTAATATTGCGCTTTGTGTAATATTTGCTCAGTTGGTTTGTTTTGATGCTTTAAATGCTTGCATTTAAAATTCAATCCTATATGATAGCGACCTCTTCGAAAGACATGCCTTAACAGCTTGTTTATTGAAGGATAAAATTTAAGATAATATCTTAAATTTACAGGCGCGGGATGGAGCAGCCTGGTAGCTCGTCGGGCTCATAACCCGAAGGTCGTCGGTTCAAATCCGGCTCCCGCAACCACTTTTTTTGTGGTTCTGTAAACTTCTAGCAGTAAGTCAGAAGTATAAAATAGCACTTGCAAATTACAGGCGCGGGATGGAGCAGCCTGGTAGCTCGTCGGGCTCATAACCCGAAGGTCGTCGGTTCAAATCCGGCTCCCGCAACCACTTTTGTGGTTCTGTATAACTTCTACCAGTAAGTCAGAAGTATAAAATAGCACTTACAAATTACAGGCGCGGGATGGAGCAGCCTGGTAGCTCGTCGGGCTCATAACCCGAAGGTCGTCGGTTCAAATCCGGCTCCCGCAACCAAATTTTGGTTATTGCCGAAGGTCATCGGATTTACACTCTCTATTTATTACCCATAACAAAACTACCTGCTTAGCATTAGTTTGTTGCCTTTTTGATTGCTCATTTTGAAATAAACTGGTTTCTTGACAGTTCCTTTTGTTGTGACTGAGAATCAGCTTCTGTCTTTTACAGCGTGTAGCGTGGGTAAGAGCAAAGCGAACCTTGCTCTTACCAGATGACGTTAAAACTGCGTTGCGTATTCTTCTGCTTGACGCCACACTCGCAGCGTATTACCACTTAGAATTTTTTTGATCTGACTTTCGCTATAGCCTCTGTCTAACAAGCCTTGAACAAGATTTGGGTAGCTAGAGACATCTTTAAGGCCTGCAGGAAGCGAATCACCCACACCATCGTAGTCAGAACCAATACCTACATGATCGATGCCGATAAGTTTTACGACATGGTCAATATGATCAAGTACCTGCTCTAACGTTGCGTATGGGAAAGGGTTCTCTTTTATGTATTTGTCTCGCTCGTCAGCTTTATTACGTTGTTCGTACCAATTGCGTGCGCTGGAGGTGACAAAGCTAGAGCCAAAGTTGATTTGAATAACACCGCCATTCTTTTTCAGTGCTTTGAGCATATCGTCATCCATATTACGCTCAAAACCAGGGGTGTACTTTCGTAGTGATGAGTGAGAGGCGACAACGGGTACTTTAGAAAGCTCCATAACTTGATAAAAAGCAGCATCGGAGATGTGAGAAACATCGATTAACATGCCGATTTTGTTCATCTCAACTACGAGCTCTTTACCAAATGGGCTTAGACCTTTCCACTTGCGGCGAATATCATAAGATGAATCAGAAATATGATTGCTTTGTGAATGTGCCAAAGTGATGTAGCGGACACCTCTATCAAAGAAATGTTTGAGATTTTTTAAATCGCCCTCTATCGGAGAACCATTTTCCATTCCCATCGCAATCGATATTTTGCCTTGTTTAAAGTGGGTGTAAATATCTTTGCTTGATTTAGCCATTGCAAATTTATCTGGTGCTCTGAACACCAAAGCTTCCATGCCATCAATAAGCTGATTAGCCAGTTGATAGCTTTTGCCTTTGCCTTCAAATTCAAGATTGGCGGGAATATAAATAGACATAAAAGGGGCATTTAAACCACCTTTGACCGCTCGCGGATAGTCAAAATCTCCGCCCTCAGTGGCTCGGCTGACATCATCCCATTTATTTTTAATACGATAGGGAACGTCGATATGTGTATCGATAAGAATACTTTTTTGAGCGATGCGCTGAGCGCGTTCAGACGCTTGATAATCTTGCGCTTGTGCGGTCAAAGCCGACAAAGCAAGGGCGCAAAGAGTAAAACGTAATGTCATTAGCCTGCCTTTGATATTTATTAGTATACCCAGACTATAACTGAAAAGTTCGGTAGGCTAAATGGTCTGCGACCAGTTACTCATATTGTGGGTACTCTTCACTTTGCATCGCTTGAAATTGTGCCTTTGAGACAATATTGACTGACTCATGTAACTGTGAAAAAACAATAACGGCTTCGCCGCTTTTTAATTGTGCTTTTACGTGTTCTACTTTGGCTTCAGTTGAGAACTCCTGATCTCCGTAATCAGTGCCTTCACGAAGCACGTAATGTTCAATCAGATTATTTAAGGTTTTGGTGTCTAATTGTTGATAAGGAATGATCACTTTAATTTCCTTTGGCTTAGCTCATTAAAATAGTGAGGGACCACTTTTTCTAGCCAAAATTGTGGTTTCAGTGGGTTTGTGCCGCTAATAAAGCCAACATGCCCACCAGTGTTTGACACTGCAAGCGTGACGCTATCACTTACTTGCTCAGGTTTTGGGACTGCTTGTGATGATAACATCGGATCGTCTTTTGCGTGGATAACTAAAGTTGGGGTAACGATATCTTTAAGATAATGTTGCGCACTGGCTTTTGCGTAGTAATCCTCTGCATCTTCAAAACCATGCAAAGGGGCGGTGATCAAATTATCAAACTGCCATAAATCGTCAATGGCGTAAAGCTGCTGCTCATCAACAGTTAACACGTCTGTAATGGTATCGAGTTTGCGAGCAAAGGAACGCTTCATTCTATCGAGCAAGTATTTTTGATAAAGGCCATAGCAGCTTTTTCTGATCACTTGGCAAGATGATGACAAATGATGCGGAGCTGAGATCACCGCAGCACCATGTAAGCCGCTTTGTGCTTGCTGTTCACCTAGGTATTTAGCTAATACGTTGCCACCTAGAGAAAACCCCACCGCATACAAAGGTCTATCGACATAACGCTGCTTTAAAGTCTGGATTAAGAAGCCAAGATCAGAGGTTTCTCCGCTGTGATAAGCGCGGGGCAGGCGATTGGCGCTCCTAGAACAGTTACGAAAATGCATCAATACTGCATCAAAGCCTTTTTGGGTGAGTGCTTTGAGCATGCCTTTGGCGTAAAAGCTATTAATGTTCCCTTCTAGGCCGTGTAACACAATCGCAAGTGGTGCATTGGGGCGTTGCTCTTTTGCCCAGGCTAATTCTAAAAAATCGCCATCTGGGGTGGTTAATTCTTCAAATTTAACAGGCACTTTTTGCAGTGGACGAAAAAAGCGCGGCAAAATTGTTTGAGCATGTCGATTGCGCATCCACCATGCGCTGTTAAATGAGTAGTCCATAAAGCGTCTTTGAGTCCAAGGTGGCAGCAGTGTAGCAAAGATAGTCAAAACTGTTGAGTGCAAAATAAAAAGCACCCGACTAACAAGGTTAGTAAGGTGCTTTGTGCGTCGTGCTTAATTCTTTTTACTTCTGGGGGAACCAGTGAGTGGGCTGTTAATACCCTTAATGCTGATTTAATGTATAAACATCAAGCTCAACATAGGCTTTACTAATTTTAATTAGGTACTTCAGCTTCTTGTACTTTTTTAACGAAGTAGTAAACGTAGAAGATACATAGTGCAATCACCACGCCTAAGATCCCAAAAGAGAGAAACAACACTGGGTCACTGAAAAAATCTCTAAAGAATACGTTCATGGCTGATGCCTCCTAACTTGTCGATGAAGTAATCTTAGTTGACGGGAGAGAGGCGAGATATGATCTCGATCAAGTTTCAAAGCTGATAGGCTAAGGTGATACTCAGAGCTTGATCTCGATCATGATTTATCGGCAATTAAGCTCATTTTTAGACGCTTAAGTTGGTTTTCATTAAGATACAGCGCAAGGTTGTTACTGGGTGTCGCACTCGTTAAGTGGGATTGGTTAAGCGAACTGATTAGCGCTGACTGCTGCAATCGCTCCAATTGTAGCTCGCTGTTGAGTAGCTGCTGACGGATCTTGCTATAGCTTTGATGGTCAATAAACTGCTGTTTGAGTGTTTGTCGGATGGTGCGATGAGGGCCCAAAAGCTGTGTGTCTAAGTTTTTGCATATGCTTTCAAGCTGTGTCACTAGCTGCTCGGTGAGCTGTAAATTGAGCGTTTCAAGATAAAGCAACAACAGGCATAAGTTGATATTTTTTTGGTGCTTGTCTTGTAGGCTCAGCAAGGTGTGCTGTGCACTGCCTTGCTGATACACTGTACATGCAAACTGCCAAAATGCATGTTCATCTAACGTACTCATACGTCAATACTTTGCTCAAACGCGGCTTGTTTTTCTTCAAGCTCTTCTAAAGCGAATAAGAGCGACTCTTCTACTTCATTCAGTAGTGGCGTTACTTTGGCTTGCTGAGCCAGTAACTCAGTCAGTTTGGCTTTGTTTTCCTCTTGATAGATATCGTTATCAGCAAGCTGTTGTTCGATTTCAGCAAGTTGTTCAGAGTATTTATCGAGTGACTTCTCAAGTTTCTCAATGTTTTTCTTCAGAGGTTGGACTGACTTTCTAAACTCAGCTTCAAGGCGTTTTTGCTCTTTTCGATTAACGCTAGAGTGCGCTTTAGGCTGATCTTGTGGTTTTTTACTTGCTTCTTTGTTGGCGTTGAGTAGCCACTGGTAGTAGGCATCTAAATCATAGCCAAACTGTGTAACTTCTCCATTGTCGACTAAGTAATATTCATCTGCGGTATTTTTGAGCATGTGACGATCGTGAGATACTGTCACCATTGCACCTTCAAAGCCTTGTAATGCCATAACCAAAGCATGGCGCATTTCTAAGTCTAAGTGGTTGGTTGGCTCATCTAGTAATAGCAAGTTAGGTTTTTGGTAAACTAACATCGCAAGGACCAGTCGTGCTTTTTCGCCACCCGAAAATGGCGCAACAGGCTCAAGTGCTTTATCACCATGAAACGCAAAACCGCCCAAAAAGTCACGTAATGACTGCTCGCTGGCTTTAGGGTCTAGGCGCTGAATATGAGTGATTGCACTGGCACCTAAATCGAGAGATTCAAGCTGATGCTGGGCAAAATAGCCCACTTTCAAGCCTTGGTGCATAAACACCTCACCTGATTGCGGCTTAAGTTCACCTGCTAAAAGCTTAATTAGCGTTGATTTACCCGCCCCATTACGGCCCAATAATGCGATGCGACTACCTGGGACCAAGTTGAGTTTTATTTTGTGCAGTATGGTTACATCGCCATAGCCCGCCTGCGCGCCATCTAGTGTCATAAGCGGGTTAGGCAGGGTTGTCGGCTCCGCAAATTCAAAATCAAAGGGGGAGTCTGCGTGTGCCGGGGCTAATTTTTCCATGCGCTCTAGTGCTTTTACACGGCTCTGCGCTTGCTTGGCTTTACTGGCTTTTGCTTTAAAGCGAGTAATGAACTTTTCTAAGTGGGCTATCTGTTCTTGCTGTTTGGCAAATAGGGCTTGGTGCTGAGCCATACGCTCTGCTTTTTGGCGCTCAAATTGCGAGTAGTGACCTTTATAAACATTAATTTTTTGCTGGTCTATGTGCCAGATCTGGTCCACCACGGCATCTAAAAATTCTCTATCGTGAGAAATAAGCACAAGTGTACCTGTGTAGACTCGTAAAAATCGCTCCAACCAGTAAACAGCATCTAAATCTAAGTGGTTAGTTGGCTCATCAAGCAACAATAAGTCTGCGTCACGAATAAGCGCCTGCGCCAAGTTCAAACGCATGCGCCAACCACCTGAAAACGCACTGACAGCGTGCGTAATTTGTTCATTACTAAAACCCAAGCCATGCAGTAACTCACCCGCTTTGGCTTCGATGCTATAGCCTTTCATCAGCTCTAGTTGTTGATGAACTTTTGCCTGTTTTGCACCATCTTGTGCTTGTTCAGCTTCTTGTAATGCAACGCGACATTGATAGTATTCAGGGTGTCCTTGTAGCACATAATCCAATGCGCTTATTTCTAATGCGGGAGTTTCTTGTTTAACAGAGGCAATAGACCAGTCTTTGGGAATTTGTAGCTCTCCAGCATCCAGAGTAAGTTCGCCTTTAAGTAGGGCAAAAAGTGACGATTTGCCACAGCCATTAGCCCCAACAAGACCGACTTTGTGCTCTGGAAATAACGTGGCGCTGGCATCTTTTAATAAACTTTTTGTACCGCGTAGTAATTCAATATCAGACAGTTGGATCATAATGCTCTATTTTAAAACCCGAATTAAGGTGCATCATATCATGAACAATTGAGTTTAAGTCAGCGAAAAAGATGTGTCGATTGTTGGCGTATATCACTGACAATCGTATGCTATCTAGCTGGTTTGGGTTAAAATAGCGACTAACTAATGTTGGCGATGAGTTGTAGGGGCAAGCCATGAAACAAAAAAAGCGTTTTATTGCAGGGGCATCGTGTCCAGAGTGCAAAGAACTCGATGTGATGATGCTATTTAAAGAGCATGATGTTGAAAAGGTTGAGTGTGTAAAGTGTGGTCACATCATGACTCAGCCAGAGGAAGCAGTCCAAGCATCTACACGCCAATTTGAGCAGGTCATTGGTGTATTTAAGCCAGAGTAATACTCTGGCTTTGTTGTTTAATAATGCGGAGGAGGCGGCTCTTGATGTTGCGGCATTAAACCTTCTTCGCGACTTTCTTTTATTTTTTCACCCAACAGCTCTATCTGACGCTGCATTTTTGACAACCTTTGTTGGTGCATTTTGAGCTCGTCATTGAGCGTTTCAATGGTATCGTCTTGAAAAGCCACTTTCGCTTCTAGCTCCGTAACGCGATTTTCTAATTCTGTCATTGGGACTCCACTTGATCAAAGCGCTCTAACAAGCCGCTGGAACTTTCAGTCATTAAAGCATTTTTTTGTTCGAGAAATGTGACATCGAACACCACTGCCGATTTAGGTCGACTACCTTCGCGCGGTTGTACTTTCCAAAGGCCAAGCTTTTGGCCATCTTTTACGCGCCACAATGTAAGCTCTCTATTTGGTGAGCCTGTGGCAAGTAAAGTAGCAGATTGATTGAAGCGTACCGCGCTAAATATTTTCTGGCGCGCAATATACTGCAATTGTGACACAAGATCACCCGATGTCAGCTGCCAAATACTGGCTTTCTTTAAACTATCGGCGGTAAAGGCATATTGGCCTGACGCGTCTAGCGCTACTTTTGTTACACGACTAGGGTGGTTGAAGCGATGAATAACTTGACCGGTACGAGTATCCCAAAAATAAGCGGTATAGTCGTTTGCTCCAGTCAGCGCGAAGGCACCATTGGGTGATAAAGCGATAGAGTTAATTTTTTCTTGGTGACCAAGGAACTCTATGCGCCTTCCGCTTTCTAAGTCCAGATGCACAACCACGTTATCGCTACGACCATATAACACGAAGTGACCTTGGTTACTCACTGCGATATCGCGGATGGTGCCTGTTTGGATCTGATAGAAGCCTAGGTTTTTACCAGTGGTTATATCCCAAATTGCAAAAGTGTCATTTTCAGCGGTCACCGCAACACTATTGTCATACGCGATGGCCAATGAATGGACTAAATTGCCATTAGATTTGGATTGTTGCCATTGATATTTTAGTCCGTGGACTTGATTGTCCCATAGACTGACACCATGTTCTACGGATGACACTAAACTGTAACGGCCATCGTGTGAAATAGCGGCAGCAAATGCGCCGCGGGCGGCATGCTCAACGGTTAAATCTGCTTTTTTATCAGCTGGGGTACAGCTGCTTAAAAAAAATAGCGCAGTAATCAGCAATAAGCGATCAAGTTTGAGCATAATATGGGTATTTCCCCTTAACGCTATGAATTACACAAGGTAGACTAGAAGACTCTAAACACTTGCTTGCATTGTTACTTTGATAGTAGCGTATCGTTATCACAAAGTCGCTACAAGTCACAGAAAACGTTATATATCTGCTTTAGTGCTTTACAATTTGGCATCTATCACGATGAATGGTAATGTGACTAAATATAGATTTAACCATTAATATAATATTAACAAGGCGGCCGAAAGGCTTGTCGGAGAGAGAGAATGAAACAGACGATTAAATTGTCTTTGGTAGCAGCGTCGGTACTTGCACTGGCTGCGTGTAACCAAAAGGCAGAAGAAAAGCCAGCTGAACTAAAACTAGAAACAGAAGCACAGCAGCAAGCCTATGGCATTGGTGCTTCAGTTGGTAACTTTTTACAAAAAGATCTAGAAGACAAGAAAAGCTTTGGTATTGAGCTGGATCAAGCTCTTTTAAAGCGTGGCTTTGAAGATGCACTAGCGGGCAGCGCACAGCTTGATGAAGCTAAAATCCGTGAAGTACTGACTGCACTTGATACCTCTGTACGTGAAAAACAAGCTGAAAAAGTGAAGCTTGAAGCAGAACAGAACAAAGCTGAAGGTGAGAAGTACCTAGCTGAAAATGCGAAAAAAGAAGGGGTATTAGTTACTGATTCAGGTCTTCAATATGAAGTTATCTCTGAAGGTGAAGGTAAAAAGCCATTAGATACTGATGTTGTTAAAGTACATTACAAAGGTACTTTGCTTGACGGTACTGAGTTTGATAGCTCATATGCACGTAACCAACCTGCTACTTTTGGTCTTCGCCAAGTAATCAAAGGTTGGACTGAAGGTTTACAACTTATGCCAGTTGGTTCTAAATTTAAATTCACAATCCCAGCTGAGTTAGGTTACGGTGAGCGTAACTTAGGTAAGATCCCAGCAAACTCTACATTGATTTTTGAAGTTGAATTACTTGAAATTCAAGAAGAAGAGAAAAAAGCTGAAGCTGAATAAGCTGATGATTAAATAGCAAAAAAGGGCCTAATGGCCCTTTTTTAATACTTAATACGTTCCGCTACGTAGTCAGTATCAGTCGCTATGGTTAGCGTATAAGTTATCAATCAACTCATCTTCTAGCTCAAAACGAGATTCCAGAACTTCACCTAAATGAGATAAATCTTTGTCAAAGCTTTGTAGCACCTGATCTTGTGCGTTTTCAGCATATTTATCGTTGAAATCCAAAGCAATATCTGTCGTATCTGCAATACGTGGATACAGAGCTTTTGCGAGTTTGGCACTATCAGGGCCTTTCTCTTCACATGCTTCAACTAAGTTGTCGTAAATTTCAAAGTGCCCAGCAGAAAGGTAATCCATGAGGATTTGACAAAAAGATTGAATCTGCATTTGATCTGGCAAGGCATGATCCTTTTTATCATAAGGAGAGAATCCCGCAATTTTACAGTACTGCAGTAATAATTCTTGTCGTTCTGCTAACCATGCATCAATAACACTATGGCTGCCTCCCCATTTTTCTTGGGCTTGTTCTAACCTCGAAAGCATAGTGATCTCCTGTTGCGGATTATTTTATTCTATAAAAAGGAAATCTGCGGCAAAGGTCAACCTATTTTTATTTTTATTAGTGAGAAACTTCATAACTTGTTGATTGTTATGGTGTTCCTTTTTTGGTGTTATACAAAAAGAAAAACCACCTGAAGCGGTGGTTATAATGCAGTTTAGCTATTTGATAACTATTTTTATTTTTATTATAAAGGTGTTTTGTTGTTATTTTTGTAACGCGGCATTTTTATAACAAGTTTTTACCTATGTTGTAAATAGTTATATGACATGTTTTTTGTATGTTTTTGGCAATGGTTTGCTAACATTTTGAGTTAACTGGAGTTTAATCTAGATCATACAGAGGTGAATTTGCGCTTTGGTTTAGATAGAGTGCTCGCCAAGATAGTGTTACAATCTGCACAATTTTTAAAGCTTTGGAATCGAGATACGCTATGAGCGAATTGAAAAACGATCGTTATTTACGTGCGTTGATGAAACAGCCAGTTGATGTTACTCCTGTGTGGATGATGCGTCAGGCAGGTCGTTATTTACCTGAATATCGTGCAACCCGTGCGCAAGCTGGCGACTTTATGAGTTTGTGTAAAAATGCAGAACTTGCCTGTGAAGTAACGTTGCAGCCACTGCGTCGCTACCCACTTGATGCGGCTATCTTATTTAGCGATATTTTGACGATTCCAGATGCCATGGGTTTAGGCCTATATTTTGAAACTGGTGAAGGGCCTAAATTTGAGCGTCCGATCAGCTCGTTGCAAGATGTCAAAAACATTCCAAATATAGACCCAACCGATGAGCTGGGTTACGTAATGAATGCTGTCAGTACTATTCGTAGAGAATTAAAAGGCGAAGTACCGCTTATTGGTTTTTCCGGTTCTCCGTGGACACTGGCCACTTATATGGTGGAAGGTGGAAGCAGCAAAACATTTGGCAAGATTAAGAAAATGGCTTTTGCTGAGCCACAAACTTTGCACTTATTGTTAGATAAATTGGCAGACTCAGTCATTGATTACTTAAATGCGCAGATCAAAGCTGGTGCGCAATCTTTGATGATATTCGACTCTTGGGGTGGGGTGTTAAGTCCTCGAGATTATAAAGAGTTCTCGCTGCAGTACATGCATAAGATTGTTGATGGTTTAATTCGAGAGCATGATGGCCGTAAAGTACCTGTCACGCTATTTACCAAAAGTGGCGGTCAATGGATTGAAGCGATAGCGGCAACAGGCTGTGATGCAATTGGTCTTGACTGGACGATTGATATTGCTGATGCAAAACGTCGAGTTGGCGATAAAGTGGCGTTACAGGGGAATATGGACCCAGCTATGCTGCATGGTACGCCTGAGCGTATTCGTGAAGAAGTACAGTCTATTTTAGCTGGCTTTGGTGAGGGCTCTGGGCATGTATTCAACTTAGGTCACGGGATCACACCTGATGTAGACCCAGAAAATGCTGGTGTATTTATTAATGCAGTGCATGAATTCAGCGCTAAATATCACAAATAATTGCTGAATGAAGAATATAAAAAAACCCAAGCGATGCTTGGGTTTTTTATAAAGGACGAGCTGATACCTAAATTATTTGGTAAATGCACGTTTCATAAAGTTAGGTGTTGCAAGTGCACCTTTGTGAATACCAGTGTTGTAGTATTCTGTTGAGAATTTAGCGTTGTCAGCATCATTTTCTCTGAAGCCATTAAACTTCTCACTTTTACGAGCAAGTGTTGCTGACCACAACCCGCTTGGGTAAATAGGTTGAGGAAATGGCAAAGTTTGTAAGTCTACAAATCCCACATCTAACATAGCATCGCGCATTTCTAGTAATAAAGGCATGTGAGTCAGTGGTGATTCACTTTGTTGAACCATAATACCGCCAGGGCGTAATGCGTTTAGGCAGCTTGTATAAAATGCGTGATTAAATAAACCTTCACCAGGGCCTACTGGGTCTGTGCCGTCAACAATGATCACATCGATAGACTCTGGTGCTGCTTCGCGCATATATTTGATGCCGTCATCAAACATAACCGTTGCTCTTGGGTCATTATTTGACTCACATAGCTCAGGGAAATACTTTAAAGACATTTGTGTAACAACTTCATCAATGTCGATTTGAGTGACACTTTCGACACCTGGGTGCTTCAGTACTTCGCGCAGAGTACCGCAGTCACCACCACCAATAATAACGACGTTTTGTGGAGCCGGGTGAGAAAAGAGTGCCGGATGGCTCATCATTTCATGATAGAAAAAATTCTCTCTAGAGCTGACCATAGTGCAGCCATCAATGATCATGAGGTTGCCGTAGTTGGTCGTTTCGTACATTTCTACGTTTTGGAATGGCGACTGTATTTCATCCAGCTTTTTGTTGATGCGCAATGAAAAGGCACTGCCATCACGATCGCTTACTTCCGTAAACCAACGATTTGCTTCTAAATTCGACATATCAATTTCACACTTACAAAAAAATAGTTGGCAATTTTGCCAGTGCTTGTCCGTTAGCTCAATCAAAATTTGTTCACTAGGACAACTATTTTGATTGGTACGTGCAGCACCGTATCGGTTTAATAATAGAGCAAGTTCATGGTTTATGGAAAACAACGACTAATAAAGCCGAAATGACACCCTATGCGCTCAATTTACAGACAATAAAACTGTGCTGTAGGTTAATAAAGGTATTGCCAAAGAAATAATTATAAATCAGATGATTATCAAAAAAGGAAACGCAATGTAGAAAGTATAATGGTTAGTGCGATAGGGGGCGAGAGTAGCATAGCAAGGTGTAACAGTACCCAAAGTTCCGATAGCGTTGCGGTTGCTTGCGGATAAGAGCCAACTTTAGTTTGTGAGTCTATTGCGCAAAACGACAAAAATTTGCGCAATAAGCGCTGTATGCCTAGAGAGTTAGCGGAGATATCCGTGCCAACATGAAAGAGGGCATAAAGAAGCAGGTAAACCATATTCGTACGGTAAAGTGATGGTATGAATATGAAACAAAATATAGTTACTTTTTAATCGGTGGGTGCTTGATGCTAGTAAATAGTAATAAAGTGCTTACAAAGTGCGCAAAATTGAGTTAGCCTAGTATAGGTGTTCTTTATACAGGCACTTAAAATTTTACACTTCACTAAACATATAAGGAAGATATATGAAACTTAAATTAGGCTTATCTGTAGCACTAGCTGGTAGCATCTTGCTATTAAGTGGATGTAACTCTACTAGCGAAAGCAGTGATGATCGTGTTGCAAAAGTGGATAATGACTTAGTGTGTGAATCTCGTCCTACGACTGGTAGCAACTTAAGAAAAAGACGCTGTATGTCTCGTCAGTTAGCTGAGCAAGTACAAAGAGAAAATAAAGATGCTATGCGCCAAGTAGAAAAAAAGGGTCGCGGTCAAAGTCATACTAGATACTAATGCCTAAGCAGGTTCACCTGCTCTGGAATAATAGCGCTAAACTTTCAATCGTTGGCGCTTTTTCTTTCAAGCATCCGCACTTTAAACATCCCTTGTGTTTATGTTCCCAAAACTTTTTTACACCAAAATAGCCTCTGTAAATGTCTTAAAATTGTGTCGCTAATCAACCCTTGGCGTATTAATATAGGGGTTTTAGTTGATGAAAAGAGTAAGCCATGACTTGGGGTTTAGATACTGCGCGAGAAATTTACAATGTTGCTCATTGGAGCGAAGGGTATTTTGATATTAATGCTCAGGGTGAGCTAGTCGCTTATCCTGATGGCGATCACAATAAAACCCCTATTTTGCTCAATCAATTAACAGAAGAATTTAAAGCTCAAGGTTTAACATTACCGGTGTTAGTGCGTTTCACTGATATTTTAAAGCACCGTGTTGATACGATGACACACGCTTTCACGCTTGCGTGTCAGCAACGAGACTATCAAGGTCAGTACAATTGTGTTTACCCTATCAAAGTGAATCAGCAACGCTCTGTTGTGACCAAACTTTTGGCGCACCCAAGTGGTCAAGTAGGATTAGAAGCAGGCTCAAAACCAGAGCTAATGGCTATTTTAGGTGTTGCTACGACGCCTATTACGATTGTCTGTAATGGTTATAAAGATAGCGAATTTTTAAGATTGGCATGTATTGGTCAAGCGATGGGCCACAAAGTGAATATAGTGGTTGAAAAGTTATCTGAGCTGACAACCTTAATCAAAGAAATTGACGATCTGAAAATAGAGCCTGCAATAGGTATTCGCATTCGCTTAAACTCAGTTGGTAAAGGGAAATGGCAAAACACAGGGGGTGAAAAGGGCAAGTTTGGTCTTACTGCTGGACAGGTGCTTGAAGCTGTAAATATGCTCAGAGCTGCCAATAAATTACACTTGATGAATCTAGTTCATTTTCATATCGGCTCTCAAATTGCAAACATTCGTGATATACATCGTGCGCTTAAAGAGTGTGCTCGTCATTTTGCGGAGCTTTCTCAGTTAGGAGTACCACTAAATACCGTTGATGTAGGTGGTGGCTTAGGTGTTGACTATGAAGGGTCTGGATCGCGTAGCGCCTGTTCAATGAATTATACGGTTGCCGAATATGCTCGTAATGTGGTCAGCGCGTTTGCAGAGGTATGTGAGCAACATGATTTGGCTCACCCAGCTATTATTACAGAATCAGGACGTGCTTTAACTGCTCATCACGCGGTCCTAATTACCGATGTGATTGACGTGGAAAAGGCGCCAAATGAACGCACACCCAGTGCGCCATTAGATGATGCACATGTTATTTTACAAGAACTGTGGCAAGCATATAGCCGTATCACCGCGCGTTTAGCGCTGGAAACTTATCACGATGCTATGCATCTATTTAGTGAAGCACATGCTCAATATGTACATGGTTTAGTGAGCATGACTCAGTGGGCACAGATTGAACAGCTGTACTTCACTATACTCCATCGCGTCAGAGAGTTACTCAATGAAAACGCGCGTGCACACAGAGAAGTGCTTGACGACCTTAATGAAAAGCTGGCAGACAAGCTGTTTGTCAATTTTTCACTATTCCAGTCATTGCCAGATGTATGGGGGATTCAACAGTTATTTCCTGTAATGCCTATTGAATCTTTGGATAAGCCTTTGACACAAAGAGCTATTTTACAAGATATCACCTGTGACTCTGATGGGCAAATTCGTGATTATGTAGAAGGCTCAGGTATCGAGTCTAGTTTGCCGATCCCGCCTTATGTACCTGGTCAGCAGTACCATATCGCCATGTTTATGGTGGGGGCTTATCAGGAGATCTTAGGTGATTTACATAACTTATTTGGTGATACAGACTCAGTGCACGTAGAGCTTAGCGATGACGGTTATAAGTTAACAAATGCGATCAAGGGTGACAGTGTGCAAGAGGTTTTAAAATTTGTACATTATGATCATAAACAACTCGCGCAAAACTTTGTTGATAGGGTTGAGCAAAGCGTTGCTGATGAGCAACTTAGAGCACAATATTTGCAAGAGTTAAATGCTGGGCTAGCAGGTTACACGTATTTTGAAGATTAGATAAATTATCGGTTGTTAGGTTTTTTGCCTATCGAAAACAAGGTATCATCTTTTGCCATATTAAAGGCTTAGTCACACATAATAGAACTAAGCCAGTTGGTTTGGTTGTAAAGGAAACAATGCATGTCTTTGTTACGTTGTAATTTGAGTTTGCTACTGTACGCTCTAAACACACTTTTTTGGTGTGTCCCAATTTTTATATTTGGTCTGATTAAGTTATTACCAATAGCCCCACTGCAAAAGGCATGCAGTTGGTTAGCTAAGGGGTGTGCTGGCCTGTGGGTTGCTGGTAATACTTGGAATCAGAGATTACTCTCGCCGTTTTCTTTAAATGTCGTTGGTTTGGATAACCTTAAACAGCGTGACTGGTATCTAGTAATAGCAAATCATCAAAGTTGGGTTGATATTTTGGTTATGCAGCGTGTGTTGCACAAGAAAATCCCTTTCTTAAACTTCTTTTTGAAAAAAGAGTTGTTGTACGTGCCCTTTTTAGGCCTTGCTTGGTGGGCGCTAGACTTTCCATTTATGACCCGTACAAGTAAGAGCCAACTTAAGAAAAACCCTAAACTCAAAGGCAAAGATGTTGAGACAACGCGCAAAGCCTGCGAAAAGTTTAAAACGATGCCGGTTAGTATTGTGAATTTTGTTGAGGGGACACGATACACTGATGATAAACATCGCCGTCAAAACAGTCCATTTCAACATTTACTAAAACCGAAAGCTGGCGGAATAGCTTTTGTTATGCAAGCTATGGGCGAGCAAATTAGCAAAGTGGTTAATATTACTATTCACTACCCTGATGGGATCCCAACCTTTATTGACTTTGTCAGTGGTAGAGTTAAATGTGTGGATGTGCATATCGAAATTTTGCCAGTCAGTGAAAACTTGATTGGTGATTATAGTAATGACAGTGATTTTAGAGTGCGTTTTCAAAGCGAACTGAACCACTTATGGCAACAAAAAGATAAACAACTGCAGCATCTAAGTGGTTCTAAGTAAATAGTCAGTGAGGTTGCTAATGCTTAGAAATTTTTTACCAAATTGGTTTTTTGGCTTGTGCGCTACTTTAGTTTTATTTGTTAATACTATTGTTTGTGGCTTAGTCGTGTTTATTCTGGGCTTAGTAAAACTATGTTTACCTATAAATGCGGTATCTCATCTTTTGCATATCGCATATGGTACGTGGTGCAAAGGAAATCGGCTGGGGTTAATGATAGGCTGTGAAGACCTTAACATCGACGTACCTGAGCAGGTAAGACAGCAAGGTTGGTACCTACTTGTTTCAAATCATATTAGCTGGCTTGATATCGTGGTGCTCAGTGGTGTTGAAGCTCTGCCCGCGCCAAAATTTTTTCTCAAAGATGAGTTGAAATACATCCCTTTTATTGGCACTGGTGCTTGGGCTATGGGCATGCCGTTTATGAAGCGTGCCAGTAAAGCTCAAATAGCCAAAAACCCCAAACTAAAAGGTTTAGATGTTGAACGTACCAAGCGTAGCTGCGGTAACTTTAGACGGCACCCAACAACGGTAATTAACTTTGCTGAAGGAACGCGCTTTACACCACAAAAACAGCGCAAACAAAGTAGTGAATATCAACACCTGCTTAAACCCAAAGCGGGAGGAACGGCATTTGCGTTAGAAGTGTTGAATGAACAACTAGATGGCTTATTGAACACGACACTGGTTTATCAGGCTCAAGGCCAACATATATGCAGAAGTTTTATGCTCGGTCAGTTACAAAGCATTCATGTAGCCATCGAATTGTATGATATGAACTCAGTACCACAAGGCAGTTATCAATTAGATAAAGACTATCGCATTCGTTTTCAAAATTTTTTAAATGCAATTTGGCACACTAAAGACGGACAAATAACACAACAGATGCTAGAGCATAGCAAAATGGACACGCAACCGAGTAAGGAAACGGCGCCACTATGACATTGGTACATTTAACAGATTTATTCGACACTTGGTTTGCGAGCGTGCCTCAGGGGAGCTTGCTCAGTGCGCTCGCAGCAAACAGTGTAGGTTTTATTGGGCTTGTCTTGTTGTATTTATTTACGAGACGCTTGGTCTTTCCAACGATTCAAAAAGGTCTTTTACGAGTCTCGCCTACCCGCATAGGTCACCTAGCGGCAGAGCTTAACAAAGTGACAGGGCGTTTAGCTGCTATGATCTGTTGCGTCGCATTTTTGGCCTTCAATGACAAGGTGCTAGTTGCTCCTGATTGGGTGATGGATCTACTGCAGTCTTTAGGGCAAGTGGTACTTGTGATCATCTCTGGTTTCTTGTTCAGTGGTATGGTCAATCTAGCCCATGCCATTTATAACCAGTTACGTTTTGCGCAAGATGTGCCAATACAAGGTATCGTACAAGTAACTAAGCTGATGACATTTATTGTCAGCGGAATCTTAGTGATTAGTTTGGTATTAGATAAATCACCTACTTATATTTTGTCGGGGTTTGGTGCGATTGCGGCGATTACCCTATTGGTTTTCAAAGATACTATTTTAGGCTTGGTTGCGAGTATACAAATCGCTGCGAATCGTTTGGTAAAAACAGGCGACTGGATCCAAGTTGATGCTTTTGGTGCCGATGGTGAAGTGATTGATTTAGGTTTAAATACAGTACGTGTGCGTAACTGGGATAATACCGTAACCACTATTCCAACTTATATGCTTATTTCCGATTCATTTAAGAATTGGCGAGCGATGCAAGAATCTGCAGGACGGCGCATTAAACGCGCCATACTTGTGGATATGCATAGTATTAAAGTACTAGATGAAAACGATGTAGTCAGATTACAACAAAAATTTAGTGAGTTAAAAAACCTCGAGCAATGGCCTGACAAAACCACTAATTTAGGGCTATTTCGCCGCTATGCCGAACAATATTTAGAAGAGCATCCAGCGATAAGCAAAGAATGTGTATTAATGGTCAGAGAGCTTGCTCCTGCACATAATGGTTTGCCGGTTGAATTTTACTGCTTTAGTGCAGATAAACGGTGGGTGGTTTATGAGCATTTACAAGCAGATATTTTTGACCATATGTTGGCAGTAATGGGCGATTTTGAGTTACGCCCATACCAAAACTTTTCAGGGCAGATGTGGCAGTAACATGCCCAATACACTAAATAGCAGTAACATCATCCAAATCGGCGGTTTAAAATATTTGAGTAATGCAAAGCCTGCAATCACAGCGGCGATGTGCCAAACAGAGTGAATCGCTGATTGCCAAATTGGGTTATAAAATGCCGCGCCTAACAAGCCTACTACGGCGGCATTTAATGCTGCTGTGATACTTGCAAATCGTGGTAAGGAGCTAAGCGATTGCCAGTTGTGATGGCATGCCCACATCAACAGTAATCCCGGTAGGAAAATAGCAATGGTAGCTTGCAACGCTGATATGATGCTATGTGTTGCATCTAGTTCTGCACCTAAAAATGTGGCAATGCTAAACATTGGTCCTGGTACTGCTTGCGCCGCGGCATAGGCGGTTAAAAAGCTTTCTTGGGCTAACTGCGGTACCGTATTTTGTAGCAGTGGCAGTACAACATGACCACCACCAAATACCAATGCTCCGGCTTGGTAGAATTGCGCAAAAGTATCATTGGGCAGACTAAAAAAGGTTAAGACGAATAATCCAAAAAACAAAGCAAGTACTGGCCAATTAGGCGTTGAGGTTATGGTTTTTGGGCTATCTGGGACATTGCTAAAACGATAGATGCAGGCAATCAATGCCGTGCTTGCGAGTAACCAAAGTTGGGCATGCAAATTAGGAAAGGTTAATAAAATCAGAGTACTTGTAAAAGTAACTACTTTGAGTGGGATAGTTTTACAAAAACTGTTTGCCATGCTTAAAATCGCATCGGCAACGATAACAACAGCAAAAAGTTTTAGCCCTGAAATGATGTTATCGAGTGCGCCATGCATCTGTGAGGTGGTCATCGCGAGCATTAACATGATCAAAAATGACGGTAACGTAAAGCCGATAAACGCGGCAATCCCGCCGATAATCCCCCCACGCTCTAGCCCTATCGCAAAACCCACTTGGCTAGAACCAGGTCCAGGTAAAATTTGTGATAAGCTGATCATTGCACCGTACTGCTCATTACGGATCCAACCTAAGTTATCTACAAAATGCTTCTTAAATATGCCTAAATGTGCAGCTGGGCCGCCAAAGCTGGTACAGCCAAGTAAAAAAAATTGATAAAAAATACTCAGTGCCATGGTTTGCCTTGTGATACAGTTAACTTTGTATGGTGACATGCTATTGTGACATATTTATTTCCACTTGATGTGTTTTATTGGATTCTTAAGCAAGTGACACAGTTATGTCAAAGTTAGAGGTGTTAGAATTTGCAGCAATTAGTTTTGCCTTTGTTGTTTCTCTGCTTTTACTTGAGTAGTAATGCGTATGCTGAACATCGCGCTATTCATGTAGCGGTTGATCACGCCCCTCCGTATAGTTCGGTGAGTAATGAAGGCGAGTCTTCAGGTCTCATTTTGGATATCATTCGAGCTACTGCGGCAACTAAATATCAAATTCGCGCTGTGCCTTGCCCTGTTTCTCGGTGCTTACGTATGTTGGAACAAGGCGATGTGGATGTAATGGGGGGACTACTAAAAACACCCAAACGTCTAGAAACCATGGTTTTTGTAAACCCACCCTATATGGCACTTTCCTCTTCTTACGTTTTTTATGGTAAAAAAGGCAGTGACTTATCTGTTTCTCAATTCGAGGATCTGTATGGTAAGCGAATTGCGGTGATGAGAGGAGCCGCGTTTTTTGAGCGCTTTGACAAAGACAAAAAACTTAGCAAAGTAGATGTTACATCGGAGCAGGTCGCATTAGATTTGGTGTTAAAGGGTCGAGTAGACTTGGCTATTGCGATAGAAGATACCGCAGAAGTCGCCATGAAGGTGCTCAAACAGCCGATCTCTCAGCTAGAAAAAATGGACTATCGTCATACCAATGTTATTTACGGTTATATGGCATTTAGTCGGAAGTTTTCTCAAACACCAGCGGCGCAATACATCACAGAGGAAATGCAAGAATTGGCTAAAAACAAGCTGTTAGATAAACTTATCGCCCCTTACGCTTTGCCGCCAATCCCTCCCGAACTGATGCAATAAGCGGCATAAATTAATACACCATTCATGCAGTACTCGTTAGCCTAAGCAAAAAATTGTTTGGGGAAAACCATATAATGAACAAACAAAAGATGATTGCGCTAACACTGGGTCTGGCATTATTAAGCGGTTGTGAAATGACAAATACAGGCAAAGGTGCGTCGATTGGTGCTGCTACAGGTGCTGTGCTAGGTAAAGCAACGGGTAATCATAAAGATAAGCGCATTTTTATTGGTGCAGCAATTGGCGCGATAGCCGGCGCTGCAATTGGCGATTATATGGATAAACAAGAAGCTGCTTTTAGAAAAGAATTAGCAGGGTCAGGCGTTGAGGTTATCCGTGAAGGCAATAATATGCGCCTTGTCATGCCAAGTAATATCACTTTTGCATCAGGCCAAGCGAGTATCTCTCCAAATTTTTATAATACTTTAGATGCCATTACCAAAGTGATGAACAAGTATGAAAAAACGTTTTTAACAATTGTTGGGCATACAGACAGTACTGGTTCAACGCAGCTGAACCAGCAATTGAGTGTACAAAGAGCCAACAGCGTCAAGAATTATTTGCTAGGTCAGCAAGTCTTGGCAGCTCGCCTTCATACTCAGGGGATGGGCGAATCGGCCCCTATTGCCAGCAATGCTAATGAGCAAGGTAGAGCAAAGAATAGGCGTGTAGAAATTCAAATTGTGCCAAACCAAGCATAATGACAATGCTATTAGAATATACGTGACGCTAAAGAAACGTGCGGCTCAACTTATCAAATGCAAAAAAATTTGAAAGATAATCAGGCCCTAATACGTGTGTTGAAAAAAGCGGTGTGTTGACACCGCTTTATATTGTTGGGATTAGTTAGAGTCGGCCAGTTGCAGTGCCAAGTGTAAAATAGTATTCAAAGCTTCATAATTGGCCTCGTGGTTGTCATCACCATTACTTAGCAAAATGACGCCATTTTGAGTTTTTAAGTTACCAATCATGCGAGACATAACACCTGGGTCTGAACCATCATGGTGAATATAGTCGCCGTCAAGCTCCCAAAAGTAGCCAATATCACGGCTAGGTACTGGAGTTGTTGTTTGTGGACTCAACATCGTCTCAACTGCGGTCGCTGAAAGTACCTGTTGTTGCCCTATTTTTCCGTGATTCATACTGGCAATTAAAAACCGAGCTAAATCGTTAACGGTAGAAATGGCAGAACCATCGGCGTAGGTGATTGCACCATAGTTCGGCATAGCTATGCGCTCGCCTGTTTCTGGGTGGTAAACAAAACGCGTTGCTACATTATCATCAGGTTTACCAACGCCCCATGTACTGTTTTGCATATTCAGAGGTGTGAAAATATAGTTTTGTGCAAGTTCCACAAATGGCGTATTACACTTTTGCTCCAACGCGTATGCGGCAACGGCGGTGGCAATATTTGAGTAGATGTATACCTCATTGGTGTTGAAACCATATTGAGAGGTAAAGTTTGCAGGTTGATAATAGCGACCATCACGATTTAGATAATCAGATAAATAAAGTGAAAGATCTGGGTTTATCTGTGGGTCACAGTTGTTGGTGCCCAGCATAGCATCACTCATGTTTTGTTTTGTCTCGTGAATATAATAAGCACACAAATACGCCGGAGTGGCGTCAATGATACCGCTGGTGTGTGTGACCAAATGTCGTAAAGTAACAGGTGTTTGCTGAGCAGGCGTGACGTCGATGGCAAAAGGCAAAAGAGCAGAAATGTTTTCATCAAGTGAAATGGTTTGCTCGGTTATTGCATGCGCTAATGTAGCACCGACCAGTGTTTTGCTTAATGAGGCAATGTAAAAAGGAGTATCAGCGTTAACGGGTGTGTTTTGCTCATCAGCAATACCAAAGCCTTTGGCATATCTAATCTTGCCATTGTTAATAACGGCAACAGCAAGTCCAGGTATTTCACCTTGCGCTACTTGCCTTGTAACTTGTTGCTCAAAGTCGTTAATACTTATTTGAGGTGACGTTTGCTTGCCCATCACTTTAAGTGCGTAGTTGTAAGTTGCAAATCTCTGTAAATCGTTTTCTAGGTTTGTATAGGCGCTGATGTGTACGTCAGGTTGTAAGCCCGAGAGCTCAAAACTCTCTCCTTTTGCATTATTGTATACCTCATTGGATAAGCCAATCTCCCAGCCATTGGGTAAGGTAAAACTGAGAATATCAGAAAACGCACCTGAGGTTTCTTCACCAACTTGGGTTACGTGAGGAAGCTGCTTCATGGCCATCGCAAACACTTCACCAGCGCTGACCGTCATTTGACTGGTTAACATATAAACGGGTTTAGTATAAGCATCGCTTTCACTGCCAATTAAGAAAACCTTTGGTGCGGTTCTGCCTGAGCGATTAATTGCCTGTTTTTTATAAGCCATCTGACGTTTATCTGTAAAGTGATTGGCAATAATTGTGGCAATAACATCGTTTCCGCCAAGGTTATTTCTAATATCTAAAATAAGTCCATCGGTGTCTTTGAGATCGCTCATAACAGTGTTGATTAATGCTTTCGCTGCCGCCAATTGCTCTTTCTCTGTTGCATTAGTGTCTGAATGATAGTGCGCCATATTATTGATTACTAAAATACCAACATTATCTGGTGTTACTCCCCATATCAGGGTGTTAGAGTCAGTATCTTGAGGAAAACTCTTAAAACTATCTGTGGTAACGTAACTGGCGGTGGTGTTGTAGTAGTCGGCCAACATATCGTTGATGACGTCCTCAGAGTCTACTTGTAATCCAAAGCGCAGGTATGAACGGGCCTTACCGTGTGCGCTTCTGAGCAAGGGGGCTGGCTTCATATTTGAAAAATATTTGCTGCCTTCGTTTATCGAAACATGTGCGTCTTGCAATGGCGCAACCATTTGTGCAAGCACATCAAATAGCTCTTCGTCAGTCATGCTATCGTGAATCTGCCGGGCATAAGTAGTATATTGAGCTTGCCAATCAATATCGCGTAACTCAAAAAATGCGTAATAATCATTGAACGAGTGCCAAAAATACTCAAAAACTTGGCTGGGAGTGCTTGATTGAGTAGCCTGAATTGGCGTTTTACACGACACCGGGAGTTCTTCTACTTTGAAAAGCGTTTCGCTCTGCACGCTATCTTTTTCGATAATATCTAGAATATGGGGGGTCGTGATAAGCAACATGCCGACGTGATCTTGCACGAACTCTTGATAACTTTTATCACTGATTTGTGTACATGCATAACTGTTATATTCATAGTGTTTGATGCGTCCATCAGCAATGGATAGAACCGTTCCATATGCTTTTTTATCCCAAACGCCTTGGATTTTATTAACCTGATAATGATCTTTGATCAGTATGCTGTGTTTGTCGTTATTGTCGTTACACCCACTGAGCAATAGGCTGGTTGCTATCGTAAACGCCATTATATTTATGTTTGGTTTCATCTCACTATTCCTTGAAGTGCAATTATTAGCAGCAAAGTCTAGAGAGGTTACCTGTGCATTACTGTTGGAGAATGGCAAAGAAATGTAAGTAAGTTACCGTATTACCTACATATTCATACATATATTAGCATTAGGGAATGTTAATAGAGCGACCTATTATACATGCCGCTCTGTTTGGTGGGGCGATGCGTGTTTAAGCTATCAAATTTTTATATAGTAATAGAGCTGCTAAAATACCTGACAAACTTCATCTGCCTTACAGGTGATCACACTAACGTTTTGGTAGCCAAGTCGTGTAAGCTGCTCTGCCGCAAATACTGCTCGGCCACCTGCAGCGCAATGTACATATATTGGGCGTTGTGCATCCTTTTCTAATTCAGGCAATTTAAACTCGAGTAAACCTCTTGGAATATTAACTGCCTTCGGTGCTGCTTTTGCCTGAAACTCAGCAGGCTCTCGTACGTCTATTAATAGCCCTTGGTTTTGCTCTATTTCTGTTTTCGCCTGTAGTGCCGTCAGGCACCTTTGATTGGGTCTTACAATTTTAAGTAGATCTTGAACTGGGGTTAGCATGTTTACTCCTTTACACCTAGCTGTTTAAGTAGCGTGATCATCGGACACCAATTGGTAAATGCCGATTGGATTAAGTTAGCAGCAATAAAGACACTAAACCATATCCAATTGGCATTTACATACTGGGTGAGTACAAGAGATAGCAGCAACATTAGGCCTGCAATGAGTCTTAGCATGGGGTTTAGTTTCATGATCGATATTCTCTTAATATTAGTAATAACTAATATTAGACATTGCTAATGTATCTGTCTATACTTTGCACAAATTAATTTTCGTTTGGTAGTGGGAATGGACTTTGAAATCATGGCGCATAATGCTGAGCAAGCTGAAGCGTTATTAAAAATGATGGCAAATAAAAATCGTTTAATGATTTTATGCAGTTTATTAGAGCAGGAAATGAGCGTCAGTGCATTGAACGAAGCTGTGCCGCTTTCTCAGTCAGCTTTATCGCAACACTTAGCGAGCTTGCGAAAAGCCAAAGTGGTAGAGACTAGACGAGATGGACAAACTATTTACTATCGTGTGATTGACGAAAAAGTACAGGCTGTTTTACAGCAATTGTATCAGCTATTTTGTGCCTAACGAGGGGGAATGTTCATGACTCTTTTTAATCGGGTTTTGGCCAGTAGTCTCTCCGGTAGACTGCCTTTATTTATGCTATTTGCAGCTGTAGTTATGGGCATGCTTGCACTGCAATTCACACCACGGGAAGAAGAGCCGCAGATTGTAGTACCAATGCTGGATATAAAGGTAAATACACCAAACTTAAGCGGGCCGGAAGTCGCACGTTTAGTGACAGAACCTTTAGAGAAGCTGCTGCAACAGATCCCGGGTGTTGAGCATATTTACTCAACAACAAATGGGGGGGGCACTGTCGTCACGCTACGGTTTCATGTGGGTGAAAACCGTGAGCAGGCTATTCTAAATACCTATACAAAATTATATGCAAATCAGCACAATATGGCTCAGGTGGTGGCTAGTTGGCAGATCCAACCGATTGAAGTTGATGATGTGCCGATCTTGATGTTAGGGCTGTACAGCAAAAATGCTGAACAGTACTCAGATTACGAGTTGACTCGGTTTGCACAGGAAGTATCTACACAACTACAAAAGTTACCCGATACCAGTGAAGTAAAAGTGATCACCGGGCGTAAGAGGCAGCTTAATGTGCACTTAGATGCGACGGCATTGGCCGCGCATCAAACCACGCCCTTGGATGTACTGATGGCAATACAAGCGAGTAATCAGTTACAAATGGTGGGCAGTAGGGTTGGTGATGGGCAGGTAATGACGCTTGAGTCTGGGGATGTGTTGCGGGATGTTCAGCAAGTCTCCCAGCTGACGGTGAATGTACTCAATGCTCAACAAGTGTTGCTAAAGGATGTCGCGGCAGTAACAGATGGTCCCGCGGAGCCTGAGTCATATCAGTGGTTAGCCATTAATGACCAACAACAAAGTTTGCCTTTAGTGACTATCAGTGTTGCTAAACAGCGCGGCAGTAATGCGGTAAATGTTGCACAGCAAAGCTTAGCGTTGATGGAGGAATTAAAACAGCGCCTTTTACCCCGAGGTATAGATGTCAAAGTGCTGCGTAACTACGGGCAAACGGCGGATGCAAAAGTGAATGATTTAACTGCAAGTTTAACTTTTGCTGTATTCACTGTAGTGATTTTTGTTGGCGTTTTTTTAGGTTGGCGACCCGCTATTGTGGTTGGTTTGGCTGTACCAATCTGTTATGGCATTACACTAGGTTTAGATTTTGCTTTTGGCTATACCATTAATCGGGTAACGCTATTTGCCCTTATTTTATCGCTGGGCTTGTTGGTTGATGACCCGATCACGGGCGTAGAAAACATCAGCCGTTTTTTGTCTGCGCGTAAAAGTAATCGCACAGCTGATACAGATCGAGAGGTTATCTCGGCAATGTCCGAAATAAAAACGGCTTTACTGATGTCAACATTAACAATCAGTGTGGCGTTTTTGCCTCTGGCTTATATCACTGGCATGATGGGGCCATATATGGCGCCTATGGCATTTAATGTGCCAGTCAGTGTGATAGCGTCTACGCTGGTGGCGTTTATTGTTACCCCATGGCTTGCAAAAAAGTTGTTACATAATCACCCCATCGAAGTACAAAATCAGCGCTGTGGAGTAACTATATATAGCCGCATATTGACGCCTCTGTTATCAAACCCGAGGCGGGCAAAGGCATTACTATGGGCAACTTTAGTTTTATTTGTCATCAGCGTGAGCTTGCCGATATTTAGAGCCGTGCCATTGAAGTTATTGCCTTTTGATAACAAAAATGAACTGCAGGTGTTGATTGACTTGCCAGAAGGGAGCTCACTAGAACAAACGGCACAACTAACTCGGCAAGTACAGCAAAAAGTATGGCAGCTTAATGAAGTGACGGCGGTTGCTGCCTATATTGGCAAACCCTCAAGTATCGACTTTAATGGTATGGTGAGAGGCTACTATCGGCGAGAGGCACCACATTTAGCTGATTTAAGAGTGCTTTTATTAGATAAAACGCAGCGCGCTCACCAGTCTCACGCTGTGGTCCTGCGTTTACGGGAAATGCTCGCACCATTTAACCACGCAGGTGTAAAAATTAAAGTAGTTGAAGTCCCACCAGGTCCACCTGTACTCAGTACCTTGGTTGCTCAGGTGTATGCTAAGCCCTTTGTGTCGAGCCAAACACATAGACAAGCTGCAGATGCATTGATAGCCCGTCTGTCGTTAGAGCCGCATGTGGTGGAGGTTGACAGCTCAATAGCGGCACCAACCAACATAGCACGGTTTGTTGTAGATAAAGGCAAAGCCGCGTTATCGGGCATTGCGACACAAGACATCAACCAGTCGCTAAGAGTTGCCAGTGGTGGCTTGGATGCGGGTCTTGTTTATCTGGCTCATGAGTCTGAGCCCGTTACCATTAACCTAAGGCTACCTTACGAAGTACGGCATCAGCAGCACAACTTAGATGCGTTGCAAGTGCGTGGGCAAAGAGATTTAAACAAAGTGGGTAATGAATATGGACTAGATAGTGCGACAAGGCCCCTTGTTGCGCTATCTGAACTCGGACAATGGCAAATCATGCAAAGCCCTCAGCCAATCATACGCAAAGACTTACAAAACGTCATTTATGTCACTGCTGAGCTCAATGGCCGCACACCCGCAGAGGTGATTGCAGATATTGTTGCGGATGAACATAGTCCGCACAGTACACAAGTTAATTGGCAACAACGCAGTTTTATTGCAAGTGGTGGTGGAGATGTATGGCAACTGCCTGACGGAACCTATTACAGCTTTAGTGGTGAGGGTGAATGGCGAATTACCGTCGATGTTTTCCGTGATATGGGCATTGCATTTGCCTTTGCATTATTGGCTATCTTTGCGATCTTGAGACTGCAAACGGCTTCTAGCGCGCTTTCATTAATAATTATGTCGGCTATTCCATTAACCATGATAGGGATCATGCCGGGGTTTTGGCTTTTAAATCAATTTGGTGAGCGTGAAATCGCAGGCGCACCAGAACCGGTGCTGTTTACCGCGACAGCGATGATTGGAATGATAGCATTGGCGGGAATCGTAGTTCGTAACTCACTTATTCTAGTGGAATTTATCAATCAAGCCAGAGCTGGGGGAGTAGCGTTAAAGCAAGCGCTTATCCAAGCGGGTGAGGTACGTATGAGACCGGTGCTATTAACTGCGGGTACAACTTTACTGGGTAATTTAGTGATTATTCTAGACCCTGTTTTTAGTGGTCTGGCGTTAGCAATTATTTTTGGCATCATAGCATCAACCATTTTCTCACTTTTGGTTGTGCCGTTAGTTTATTTTTTAGTATTCAGACATACAGAGGACAGCCGCCATGTTATTAACTCATAACGCAGTTAAGAAGCTCGTTTTACCCGCATCAGCGCTTGCTATGCTATTGGTTGTGGTCGCCTATTTGGCTGGATTATTTAATGATGCCGTGCCTGAGGGGGTAAAAAGTACACCCGCAGAGTATCAGGGAGAGCGATATAAGGTAAGCGAAAAGCGGGTGTCGCACCATGAAATCGTCAATGCAAATGTCATTGCAAAAGTGAACACCTTGGTGTCGAGCCGCTTGTTGGCGCAGCTTAAAACATTAAATGTGAGAGCCGGTCAGAGCGTCAAGGCGGGGCAATTATTAGCGACGATTGATGATGCTGATTTACAAGCCAGAGTGTCACAGGCCCAAGCGCAGCAAGATGCAATTGCAGCACAGCTGAAACAGGCTAAAAAGCAGCTAGCACGCAATGAATCCTTACAGGCGCAAGGCTTAGTGGCAGAAAATATGGTGGATGAGTGGCGTACCAAGGTGAATGAACTCGTAGCACAAGAGTTAGCGTTGTCGGAGCAACTTGAAGGGGCAAAGGTCGCACTGAGCGATACCAAAATTTTAGCTCCCATTGACGGTACGGTTGTAGATCGTTTGCAAGAACCCGGTGCTATGTTAACGCCAGGTATGGCGATTGTGTCGCTTTACAATCCAGCGCAACTACAAGTGTCGGCCCCCATTCGTGAACAACTAGCGAGCAAACTCACACTAGGAGATGAATTAAAAATACATGTCCCGGCAAGTGGCATGACACAATACGCAAAAATCAGTGAGATAGTACCTGTAGCTGATAGCAATGCGCGCCGTTTTATGATCAAGCTCGATATTGAGCTTGCCGAAAATGTTAAACCCGGCATGTATGCACAGTTATACCTGCCGCCAGTTTATCAAACGCAAGTGGTTATTTCTAAGCAACTTGTGAAGCGATATGGTCAGTTAACAATGGTAGAAGTGGTTGAGCGTGGGCAAGTACAACGACGCTTTGTTCGACTGGGTACTGAACTTGATGGCGCGCTTGAAGGTGAAGTTGTGGTTCTTACCGGGCTCAGTGCAGGAGAAGTGTTGGCAGTGTACTAACTGCCAACCAATGGCCTATAAAAAAGAGGCAATGTCGTCAAATGGCTTTTTCACAAGTGCATGCTCTGGCACGGTAGCGTCTTCACTTGGGTAACCTGCAATAAGCAACATATATGGGCGCTCATTATCTTTATCGCGACCACAAATATCGGCTAAAAAACTCATTGGCTTAGGTGTATGGGTTAACGTGGCAAGTCCAGCATGATGTAATGCTTGAATTAAAAAACCAGTCGCTATGCCAACAGATTCATGGACATAGTAGTTAGTGTTTTTGTCTTCGCTGTGTATACCGCCTTTTTTCTGGCTGAAAATAGCGATTAGCCATGGTGCATGCTCTAAATAAGGCTTGTCAGCGTCTGTACCAAGAGGCTTCAAAGCATCTAGCCATTCTTCCCCTGCGCGACCTTGGTAAAATGAACGCTCTAAATCTTCTGCTGCTTCACGTATTTTCTTTTTAATGTCGGCACTGTGAATGGCCACAAAATGCCAAGGTTGGTGGTTGGCACCGCTCGGCGCACTCGCGGCAGCTTTGATGCAAGCTGTAATAACTTCTTTTGGTACTGGACGGTTGCTAAAGCTGCGGATTGTGTGACGTCGCTGGTATTCCTTTAAGTTATCTTGTGCTCGTTGCAGCATATCTTCTTGAGGATATTCGATAAAGTCGCTTAACGGCACATTTTTATGATTTTGCATAATGTAAGTCCATGATTATTTTCGTTTGTTAGAGTTTTACTTGTCATCCATTTTGCACACTTAAGTGAATGCGCGTGCATATTTTACTGCCATGTTGACGTTTGCAAGAGTATGGGGGGCTAGTGTTAGCGTCAACATATGAATAGTTATATCTAAGAACCTAACCGGAAGGATAATTAAATTTCTTCATGTTGCTGTGTGCTCGAAATATTAATGTTTACATTTTTTTATCTTTATTGTTGTTTATTTTCGTATTGCTCTGTCCCGCTTTAGAATAAGCAATGAAAGGAAAAGCGTAAAAATAGTCGATTTTAGAAGTTTAATATTTTGATAGTGCGTGGGCTTTTGAAAGTAGCTGTTAAGTAAGGAAAATGATGAGAGTCATTTCCGTATTGTAAAACTGTCAATAGATTAAGCGCGCTTTAGATGATGAAAATTTATACTTTAGATTGATATTTTATTTCGGCTTGCCTAGCTTTGATATGTCGGCTTTGGATGCTGGTAGCGTGATTAAAAATGCAGTTAAATTCTTTAATCATTACACCACATACCAAAAAGGATGAGCGTTGTGGAGCTAGTCGTAGACGTTGTAAACACATTGGGTAACTTTGATGTTCAGTTGTTTGAATCACACGCATTAGACCCTGTTTTTGTGATCCCAATAATTATTGTGGCTTGATGCATATTAGGAATGTGAGGCCTGAGATAAGGCTGAAAATGAGTTACATAAGGAAGTTAAATAGATAAGGAAGTCTTATGAAAAGTTTTGACGAATTTAAAAATATTACCTCTGTTCATGACATTATAGACATATTGCAATCCCATGCGGATTACACATTCTCACCAGATAAAAATCGCCTAGTGTTAAAAGACACACAGTCGCACAGGTTAGTACTGTATAAAGGTCCTAGTTGCTTTGGTGCAACGGTAAGTAATTCGGCCGCACATTCAGTGTGTTTATTGCAAGGCTCTTTGAGGATCAAAAGAGTACCTTTACAAGAAAAGCTCGTTAATGAAGGCACCTCGCAAATCTTTGTTGCCAACGCAGGTGTGACGATCACCAGCTTAGAGCAAGGTGAAGCGTTACAAATAGGCTATATGGAAGCCTTTGATTATCACGCATCAAGTGACGCTTGTTGGATGGCGTTATACGATAAGGAAGTTGCGCACTGCAAGAGTGTTAAACTGTGTGCAGTGACACTTGAGCCACTCATCACAACGCTTTTGTATCAAAATCACGCGCGTTTATTTAACTTTATCGAAATATTAGCCCGTTCTACATGTGAAAAGAGTTTTCAAGCTTTACTGGCACTGTCTAAAAGCCAAATTGATGAATTGGCGTGGCGTGCTATCGAAGGGCTCTATTTGCGAGATCCGTATAAAGCGGCTCAATTGGTGAGTGAGTATAAATCGTCACATTGCTGTGAGGTGGTGCGCAATCGTGCTGAATGTTTAATACCTTCGATAGATAAAATGGAGGCATAGCATGACGTACTCATTTAATTTTTGCAGCAAAAGTGCAATTTCGCTGGCGACTTTTGTAGAGCGTATAAAGTCTCATTACACAGGCCCCGATTGTTTGGATAGAAAACATGTGAATTTTTTTGCTTTGCAGCTTCAGCTATTGGCGAACAACAAATACTTTTTAACGGATTTAGTCTGTGACAATGTGCTTAAGGAGACATTAAAAATAGAGTCGGGTAACACATATGCCAATGACTCTTGGGTTATCTACATCAACAAGTCCCCTTTTTTTCAAGTGAGGGTATGTTTTTGGCACTCTGACGGTGAGAAACAGTGCCAAAATGATAAGTTGAACGTTTACCGTTGTTTGCATGACCATAACTTTGCGTTTTTAACGACTAACTACTTTGGTCCAGGATATATCTCTCGATTATTTCAATATGACTATAGCGATGAACTGGAAGAGGGGTGTGATAGTTGTTTGCAATCTCTTGGTTCACATCAGTTAAGTTCTGGAGAGGTTATATATTATGAACCTTCAAAAGATGCGCATCTACAAGTCCCTCCTAAAGCCTTTAGCATTTCATTAAATTTGATGTTTGAAACCAACGGTAATAAGCAGTTTGTTTTTGATATTGAAACCGGGCGTATAGTACACACTGTCATCAGTAGCGATGCCATTGCTAAGCAGTTTATTAAGGAGTTAGTAGATGACGCGGTATAGGCACGGCAGGCTGGAGATAACAGCCTGTTTCCGTACGACAACGTTATCCTGAGTTTATGCAAAAGGCGTACTTTACCGTTGAACGCTTTACCTCTAAGGTTACGGATTAGGAGTTACATTTAGTGAGGTCTCAGCCTTTAGATGAAACAACAAATGCAGCTGCGTTTATCTAAAAGAGCGCACACTGTACGATTTAATAATATTCAGCCATTATTCGAAAACGTTTATTCCCCGTCAGAAGGGCGAGTTGGGCATGCCTTACTACCTGATTATGGGCTGCTAAACTTAAGTGAATTCATGAGAGAACTGAGCTTTTTGGGGATGACGATTGGATTGCGTTTTGTAATGAACCTCAGTACGTTTATGACAAAGTACCTACTTGTGGTCGGAGCAAATAAATCAGCAGAGTAAACAGGTAGTGCGTGGTAAATTATAAGCGGACTATCAGTGAGTGTTATACCAATTATTGCTAGAAGAGATATATAAAACACTATTAAAATTAATAAACTAGCTTATGATTACGGGCCTAGATGTAAATGTGCTTAGTGGAGATGTTATGTATAAACACCAATGGGTAAATGGACAAAAAATGGACCTCCCTGAGGGGAAAATAGTGTGCGTCGGTCGTAATTATGTTGAACATGCACAAGAACTAAATAACCCCATTCCTTGCGCCCCATTAATTTTCATGAAGCCGACTACCAGCTATCAAAGCTTTAGCGAAGAAATCACGCTAGATAAATCGCTCGGAGAGCACCACTATGAAGCGGAGCTTGCCTTACTAATTGGTGAAAAAGTAGATAAACATCATGCTTCACCACTTGAGGCAATAACTGGGGTTGGTTTGGCGCTCGACTTAACATTACGTGACATGCAATCAGAACTGAAGCAGCAAGGGCATCCATGGGAGCGAGCTAAAGCCTATGATGGTAGTTGTCCTATTACCCCTTTTGTTGCTATTAATACGCTTGCTGATTTACACACCTTAGAATTTCGATTTTGGCAGAACAAACAGCTAATGCAGCAAGGCAATACTGATTTGATGATCTTCTCATTTGAACAACTTTTGAAAAGTGTGAGCCAATTTTGCACTTTAATGCCAGGAGATGTTATTTTGACAGGCACACCGAAAGGGGTGGGGAAGCTAGAAAACAAGGCGCTACTTAGCTTACAACTCAATGGCCACCCTAAGTTTGATGCGCAGGTCAAGCTGCAATAACGCTTGATTGGTTACCATAGGAAAATAAATGATAATTAAACCATTAGGTACGCCGTTTTCAAAAACGGCGTGTAAAGTCTTGTTATGTGGTGGTGGTGAACTTGGCAAAGAGGTGGTGATTGAATTCAAGCGCCTTGGTTGCGAAGTTGTGGTGTTAGACAGATATGAACACGCACCAGCGATGCAAGTTGCTGACAGAAGCTATGTTTTATCTATGCTTGATGGGGAGCGTTTAGCGCAAATAATCAAACAAGAACAACCCGATTACATCGTGCCAGAAATAGAAGCGATTGCGACAGATAAACTTGTAGAGTTAGAGCAACAAGGGTACACCGTTGTGCCCAGTGCAAAAGCCGCGCAACTGACCATGAATCGCGAGGGGATCCGCCGCTTAGCCGCAGAAGAGCTTGGCTTGGCAACCTCCCCCTATCGCTTTGTAGACTCCTTAGAAGACTTCAAACAAGCCATAACTGAGATTGGTATGCCCTGTGTAGTTAAGCCTATTATGAGTTCATCAGGCAAAGGGCAAAGTGTTGTTAAGCAAGAGCAGGATATTGACGCTGCATGGCAATATGCGCAAGAAGGTGGCCGAGCAGGGCAAGGACGCGTGATCGTTGAAGGGTTTGTGGATTTTGACTACGAGATCACCTTGCTTACCATTCGCCATGTAAATGGCACTAGTTTCTGTGAACCCATTGGTCATGTACAAGAAAACGGTGACTATCAGCAAAGTTGGCAACCGCAACAAATGAGTGAGTTGGCATTGGCACGCAGTAAAGACATTGCCCATAAAGTAACCGAAGCGTTAGGCGGTCGTGGTTTATTTGGTGTTGAACTATTTATTAAAGGTGATGAGGTTTATTTTAGCGAAGTATCCCCTCGACCTCACGATACGGGCATGGTGACGTTAATCTCACAAGACTTAAGTGAGTTTGCACTACATGTCAGAGCAATTTTAGGACTGCCTATTCCGAATATTCACTTTCATGGTCCTTCAGCATCAAGTGTTATTTTAGTGACGGGAGAATCGCAACAGCTGCAGTACAGTGGTTTGCAAGAAGCGTTGGCTATACCAAATACTGAGTTACGCTTATTTGGTAAGCCTGAAGTTGTGGGTACTCGTCGTATGGGGGTCGCGCTTGCCAGAGATCAGTCTGTGGCGCAGGCAACATCAAAAGCAATACAAGTTGCGAGCAGTATCAAGGTTACATTATGAATCAGCCATCAAGCCACCGAGTAATAGACCCGTTTGTTCTCGGGTTTTGGCGTTTACTGGATTGGCAGCTGACAGACAAGCAATGTTTAAGCTATCTGCAGCAGTGCATTGATTTAGGGATTAAACACACAGATCATGCTGATATTTATGGTGAGTATGAGTGTGAGCGCGCCTTTGGCCGCGCTCTAAAGCTTGATCCGCATATTCGTAATCAAATTAAAATTATTACCAAATGTGGTATTCGCCCAGCATTGGCTAAAAAAGGCTTAGCGGGTAAGGCAAACCACTATGACTCAAGTAAGGCGCATATCATTGCTTCAGTTCAGCAAAGTCTGAAAAACTTCAATACTGATAGACTAGATGTCTTGCTTATCCATCGTCCTGATTATTTAATGGACGTAGATGAAGTAGCTGAGGCATTTAATAGTCTCAAGCAAGTCGGGGATGTGTCGCACTTTGGAGTATCTAACTTCACACCGTCGCAATTTGAATTATTACAATCGCGTTTATCTTTTCCATTGATCACCAATCAAATCGAGTGCTCGGTGTATGAAATGAAGGCATTGGATGATGGCACACTCACCCAGTGTCAACAGCGAGGTATCCACCCGATGATTTGGTCCCCGTTAGCCGGGGGGCGGTTGTTTGATAAAAACGATCAAAAGGCAACCCGCTTGGCAGGGGTACTTGAAGAAGTTGCACAGGAGGTGTCGGCCACATCCATTGATCAAATCGCTTATGCTTGGCTAAACCGTTTACCATCACATCCTTCAGTGGTGCTTGGAACGGGTAATATTAAGCGCGTAAAGGCTGCGATTGAGTCTACGCATATCGACTTATCGCGTGAGCAGTGGTATCGCATTTGGCAAGCATCTACAGGGCACAGTGTACCGTAATTGACAGTCGCGAAATGATAAAAGGGCCTTTCGGCCCTTGAGTTTTGCAGCAAGTATCAAAAAAGGGTGTTACAGAGTAAAGTCTACACTGTAGCTTACAAAGGCTTTTACATCGTCGTTGGTATTGAGGTCGGTTTTGATTAATCCTAGCGTAAAACCATCTTTCGAGACGCTTACCCCATAGTCCATATAGCTATCGTCTTCCCCCGTCCACTCTTTGATGGTATCGCCGCTTGAGCGACCAATGTGTAGAGCAAGTTCACTATCATTAAGAATGTTAAAGCTGGCATTGAGCTCTAAATACAGCATGTCCTCTTCGGTGCTTGAATCTTTTTGTGCATGAGTCAGGTAGCTGGCTTTAATACTGAGCCATTGCCAACTAAGTGATCCATAAAGTTCGCCAAAATTGCTCGAACCCGGTGCGTCGGGGTAGGCGTAATACAAGTAACCAACATCGTAGCCCAAACCTTGTGCTTCACCACTAAAACCTGCGTACACATCCATTTCGTAACTGGTTTGGTCACCAAACTCGACGTTAGACACCCAAGTTCCCGCATAAAAGCCGCTATCAGAGTTGTAATCAATTCCTCCCGAGAACGCGGCACCATCATCAGTTTGGGTAATACCACGCCAGTAGTAGTTAGAGCTGGCAGCAACGTTAGCGCTTACTTCAGCAAGCGTATTAAAAGAGGTGATAGAGAGGCATGCAAGAGCCAATAAAGAAGCTGTTCTTTTCATTATATTTCCTTAGAGCACTGAGTTGGAAATAGAGTGAGCAACGCTTACGCCAATTTTGAAAGAAACAAAATTATTTATTTAACATAATGATTATTATGAATTTAATTAATGTTGATGTGAGATGGTTGTGAAATGAAGGGGGCGAAAATGCACAGGTATGGTGCGTTTTGAATGAAATTTGCACATGTACCTAGCAAGCGACATGTGCAAATCCACTGTATTAGCGAGGCTTAACCAAAAATAGTGCGCATCAGTGAGATAGTTTCATCTACACTGCGACCTTTTTCGACTTCTGCCACTATTGAGTCGCGCTTAGCGCGAATATGCTCAGGGATAGATTCATCACTTAACGCTCTATCTACCAACACCTCTGCCGACTCTTTACCACGACGAACCGTTTTTTTGCCGCCACTGCTGGTGGTACGTTGTGGTTTATTAAGTAACTTCAAGTAGTTCGAGCCTTCGGCCGTGTCTTTGTCTGCATAGTAAAACCAGCAAGGTAACAACGCTTTAATATCTGCAAGCTGTTGTTCAAACTCATTTGCAGGGGTTGGCATTTTAAACCAAGGCATGGCATGTATAGTGAGTACAATATCTTGCCAGTAGCGTTCAAAGTCGCGGTTATTCAGTTTGGTAATGCCAAATGCTGAACATAATGCATCCAGCTTTGAGCTACTAATGGGGGTGAACACATCAGGGCGGCGCATCGCCAATAATCGCGTGGCGGGAGCAAGCGTTGGCTTTTCATCACTGCCGTTAAATGCCAGTAAATAGGCGACTACAAATTGCTGGTAGTCTTGCTCGCTTACCTCGCCTTCGGCGGGAATGTGCGCCAATGCTTCATCAAATGCGCCCGGTAAGTCGGCGAAGAGTTGATGAAAGCCTTTGGCGCTCTTTGTTGAACAAAACCATTCGACATCAAAGTTATATACGCTGGTATCAAGTGATGCGGCATGTTTACCACTAAAGGCCAGTCTGTCTTCAACTATCATTTCTTTTAGTGGTGTTGTGCGTTTATCAGCCAAGTAAGCGGTAAGCTTGAGTTGTTCATCAATAGCTAATGCATCACGGTGTTGCTCAACAAAAGCAACTAATACAGGCCAAGGGGTTATACGCAGTGTTTTAAGCTGCAAGAAGCTAATGGCCGATATAAGTTGATCGTGTAACTTTTTAACGGTAGGTAGTTGATGGTCATCAAGCAAATCAAAATTGAGTCGGTTTTTTGCCACGTCTAATAGTTCGTAGCACCATAGCAAAAAATCTTCAGGGTGGTTCTCTACCTTCACCGCCATTAGGTTTAAACTGATCTCAGTCGCTTGTTTTAAAATATTCTGGTAAATCTGACTTTCTTGTTCACCCAGAGCCATTTTTGACGGGGAAATGAGCAACTTCTTCATGCTGGTTTGAGTCTCCACACACTTGCTTAAAAATTCATCTATTGAGTTTAGCCAATGCCAGTTAAATTTGACAAGGGCGGGCGATCATACCGAAGAATGGCGAACTTACAATCCAATAAAGTGATATTTACACAGATAGACTGCAAACAAGTCACGGTGAGAATAATTTTTACTGATATCATAGTGATTAGGCATGAATTTAGTTATCAGCAGCGCTACTATAGTTGTAATGGCTTCAGTTATCAGTAATTAAGGAACGTTATGAAAACCGTGATTAAGGTATTAGGTGCAACGGTACTTGTGTTAGTTGGTGTGGTACTTGCTGCACCTTTTTTAATTCCTACCGAGCGCATAATCAGTGAGCTATCTGAGCAAGTAGAGCTTAACACTGGTCGTAAATTGCAGGTATTAGGGCACAGTGAGCTATCGGTGTTACCGAGTTTAAAGATAGAGCTTAATGACGTGCATTTTGCCAATATGCCATCGGGCAGTCGTGACAACATGGTGAGTATGCAGGCGCTAGAAGTGCATATACCCTGGTTATCGATATTAGGCGGTGAGGCAAAGCTTGAGAAGTTTGTTATTCGCCAGCCTAATATTTTGTTAGAGACAAATCAGCAAGGAGTAGCTAATTGGCAGATATTTCCTACAGCGAAAAATACCGATACGCAAACCACATCAAACGAAGGGAGTACATCTTTACCTGACAACTTTGATGTTAAGTTAGGTGAAGTGGCGATTTATGGCGGTACGTTCACTTATAAAAATGGGCAAACCAAGGCACAACACCAACTAACCGATGTTGAGGTGACGGTGCAGCTGCCATCATTGCGCGAAACGCTCGCTATTGCGGGCTCTATCACTTATCAACAGCAAGTATTTGAACTAAGCACCACACTGGCAACACCCGCCAAGCTGATAGGGGGGGATACATTTACTGTGACACAGGCGCTTAACTCTGCGCTCGTTAATATGAACTTTACGGGCAAAGTGGCGCAAGGGGGTAAAGATATTCAAGGTGAGCTAACCCTTAAAGGTGACTCAGTAAAAGCGATTGCACAGTGGCAAGGGGTTGACCTTAAAGCCAAAGACAATGCCTTTAACCAATTTGAAGTAAGCGGCGCGATGCATATGAGCGGGCAAACCTTTACCCTTAAAACGCTCACCGCCAAATTGGATGAACTTGCCATTGAAGGTAAAAGTACAATTGAGCTTGGCAAACGCCTCAATGTACAAGCCAATGTTGACTTAGGTATGTTGGACTTAAACCCCTATCTGCCGGAGCCTGTAAAACAAGCAGAAGCACCCAAAGAGCAACAAGAAGCACAACCTATAGTTTGGGATGATACACCGATTGATTTATCGGCCCTTAACTCGCTCGATGCCAATGTAGTGGTGCGCTCAACAGGCTTAAAAGCACGCGAGATAAAGCTTGGGGAAAACCAACTGTCATTTAAATTGAATCAGGGTGTGGCTCTGATTGGTTTAGATAAATTTAATGCCTACGAAGGTACGGGTAATGGCGTAGTTAAAGTAGATGCCAGCCGCACTCCATATAAAATAAACACCCAATTTGCGTTAGACAGTATCAACGCTGAGCCACTACTTACCGATGCAGTGGGTTTTGATAAGGTGCTGGGTAAGGGCAGTATCAATTGGGATTTAAACACCCAAGGGCAAAGCCAAAAGAGTTTTGTATCAGCCCTTGCTGGTAAGCTGGCGTTTAACTTAAAAGATGGTGGCGTAAAAGGCGCAAACATTGCCGAGATGACCCGCAAAGCCAAAGAGATGCTCAAAGGCGACTTTTCATCTCTCAAAGATGGTTTAAATGCCGATTACAACCCTGAGCAAAAAACCGACTTTTCATCACTTACAGGCAGTTTAGTGTTCACCAATGGTATAGGCCGTAATACCGACCTGTATCTTGCCAGTCCACTTATCCGTATTACCGGTGAAGGGGATGTGGATTTACCACAAACCAATGTGAACTACCGTCTAGTCACTGGCATTGTTGATACCATCGAAGGGCAAGCAAGCAACGATGACAGCACAGGCTTTAAAGTACCCCTGCGCATTAAAGGCCCATTTCATAAAGTGGATGTGAATATTGATATCAGCGGCGCGGCTAAAGACAAAGCCAAAGATAAAATTAAGGATAAATTGAAAGATAAGTTGAAGGGCTTGTTTGGCGGGTAACTAATAGCGGTTGTTAAGCATCATAATGAGGTTTTGTGGTTTAGCCTCATTATGCCTGCGTCATTAGACTGATTATGGCTTAGTTGCTGTGGTGTGTTTGAATAACCTTGATAGAAAGTGGTAGCTCGCTTTGTGATTAAATGTGCTTAAAGTCAGCTCGCCACGAGTAAGTAACAGATACTTTAGCCCATTCAGCTGTACCAAGTTGCAACTGGTGATTTGGTAAGAGTTTAAGTCATATTAAAGATATAAATTTTAATTAGGGACTATTTTGAGTTCCCAATTGATGATTGTTGTGCATCATGCATTAAAATAACTGTAATTCGGTGTAATCGTATTAAGTATGTTTATATGATTATATTAACTATGTCCTTAAAAACTGAATAAAGGAAACTCTCATGAGTCAAATTGATACGTATAACTTTACAGTGAAACCAAGTAGTACAGGTGAAGATTGGCAGATCACCCAAAATACAAACTCAAACGGTGAAGCGCTTAATATCCAACTTAACAATGGTGATAAAGCCGTATTGATTTACACACTAGCGGCAGACGACCAACAAACATGGCAGTTTACTGAAAACGGTACGCTATTTACTGAGGCGCAAGACAACTTAAATTACAATTTGTCGAGCAACGTATCAGCTGATGGTGTAGCGGTAACCGTGTCGATTGAAGCGGTAAACCTAGACCATACTTTGACTGAAGCGGATATTAATAAGCTGATGAGCGAGCCGCAGGCAATGAGTTGTACACTAGAGCTCTTAGGTGAAGCGACCATTGATTTTCGTTTAGTGGCTGAGCAAACAGGAGGCGATAGTGCTCCGTTTGGGCCTGTTAAACGTTATTTTTCACAGGACCCACGAGTCACGATTGGAAGTACACAACCAACTTAACTGAATTTTGGTACTAGCTTAACTAGCACAAAGGTAGTTTGTATTCTTTGTGCTAATGAGTAACTCTAACTTTTCGGTATGTACGCATAAGCTTTTGAACCAAGGTAAAGTATAAAAGTTGGCGCTCCATCCGTCATTTATGCTGTTCTCTATTGTTAACAATGCAGATTGATGTTCTCCCAGTAAAGTTAGAACCATTGCTTTGACAAATTTTAAATCGTAAACATTAGGGTTTTCATTTTCTATATAGTTAACTAATTTGAGTGCAGCAATGCCTTCCCCCAAATGCAATAGCGCTTGTACCCTAGGTATCAAATCATCAAAATCAGTTGAATCTTCAGTCATATTTAGAATGGTTTGATACAGTACTTTAGATTGTTTTTCTTCTTTCAACAACAATAGGCTGTCAGCGTAATTGAGTATGTAGTTAAGGTGCTGAGGGTTCAGCTCATAAGCTTTTTTTGCATGAATAGATGATAGTTGGAATTCTCCTACGAGTGACAGAGCAATAGCCAGATTTGATAGCGCCTTTGTATCTTGCGGTGATTTTTTGAGTAGTCTTTTGTAGGCTGCAATAGCCTGATAAGGAGACCCACTAAGTAATGATATGTCAGCATAAGCCTGAAGGGCCCAGTAATCATTTGGTGCAGAACTGATAACCAAATCAAGATAAGATAAAGCGTCAGTATACTGACCTTTTAACAAATATATAATAGCGACGCTTCTCGTTACTTGTAACGTTGGCCTCAATTTATATGCAGCCAAAATATTATCAAGTGCCTGCTGATAGTGTGCTCTTTCTCTGAAATAATTAGCTTTAATACTGAGTAGTTCATATCTATCTATATTAGTTTTTTCTAAAGAAGTTATTAGACTTTCAGCCTTCTCCCAATCCCTGAGCTCTTGATACACCAGAATGTGGTCTAGCAAAAAGTTAGGGCTAAATTTGTAACTCTCAGGAGCATTTTCTAATGTATCGACAAAGCTCCATAAAATATTTGGGTCTGAGTGCATTCTATGTGTTTCGATGACTACTCTACGATATAAGCTGTAGAGCGGAGTAAAATTAGGCGCTTGCCTTTGTTGTGTGCGAACCTGATGAAGTATTTGCTTTAGATCTTGATTCCCAGAGTTGTACGAGTTTACAAGCGTTACATACTTCTCAAAAAAAGCATCACTTATTTCATCTGATAAGGCCTCTTGAGAAAACAACCCACTCACATGACTCAAACTATTCCGATATGCTTCACTAAAGCTCTCAGCATCCACACTATAACGCGTTGACTTAATCATAGTGGCTTTACTGCCATCAATGGCATTTAATATCACTTCACAAATCGACCCGCGACAAGAAAGCTCAGGTTCAAGCAAAATATTGGCGCCCAGTGCTTTACCTAAACTTGCCAGCGACGTTTCTTCACCCATCAATTTAATCGCGGTTTCTACTTCGGAATTAGACACTTGTAAGGTGCTACTATCTTGCAAAATAAAGTTACTAATCGCATCGTCTAGGCCCAGTTTAACAATGCGTTGTTGGGTATCCGTCAGTGACGATTGTTCATCATATTTGATAGGCAGGGCGGCAATATAGGTTTTAGGTTTAGTGATTTGCCAATACCAAATACCACTGCCAATCAGGCCGACAAATAAAAAAGCAAATGCAAAAAGAGCCAGCAGTTTGTTGCGTTTGCTATTGGGATTGCTGAGATTAAGCTCGCTTAGCTCTATGGTGGGGTCGCTGTTATCGTAATTAATGCTCATTAAAACCTGTTTAAGGTGCATCACCACCTCATCGGCGCTGTGCGGGCGTAAGTCTTTATCAAACTGTAATAAGCGCTCAATCAGTGTAATTAGATCATCTGAGTATTCGATTAAGCCACGCGCGGCATGTTTAAGCGGGCTAAATTTAATTTGTTCGGCAATGGCTTGCTCTGTGTTTGCTTGTGCTTGTGCGCGATATGGGTGGTTACCGGTGAGTATTTGATAGGCTAATAAACCAAAAGAGAATAAATCACTTCGCTGATCCAGTGGTTCTTCGCGTAATTGTTCGGGTGACATCGAGACCAGGCTACCAAAGCTAGATAGCTGGCTAACATCTTGCTCGCCTTTTAATTGCGATATGCCAAAATCGGCTATTTTTGCCTGGCCTTGCTCATTCACTAATATGTTGGCAGCTTTTAAATCTAAGTGCAGAATATGTTGTTTATGTGCGGCACTTAAACCTTGTGCTATGTCGATTAAGATAGACAGTTTTTTTTCTAAATCGAGATGTTGTTCTTTTAAGTGGTTATATAGTGTGGTGCCTTGCACATATTCCATCTCAAGCACCAAGCTAGTATCAACCTCTTGCACATTATAAATTTGCACAATGTTAGGGTGGTTGAGTTTGGCGAGCAGGCGAGCTTCTTCGAGCAATGTTTGACCATGCGTATGCGCGTTATTTAAAACTTTGAGCGCAACCTTGCGACCTAATTTAGCATCCGTTGCTAAAAAAACGGTACTCATGCCCCCTTGTCCAATGGGCATCACGTTTTCATAATGGCGGCTTAAGTCGATCACTGCGCGATAAGTTCCAATGTTTAATACCAATTAATGAGTTTATAGCGACTAGCGGTTGATGAGAACCTCTAATTACCTAAAAAGTCATATTTAATTTTATTCAATTGCCGAGTTTGGTGCCTCGTGGTTAACTGATTGTACCTACTTGTTGATTATCCAAGGATAGAGCATGATTAAAATGTTTATCAACGGGGCAGCTATCTCTTTACTAGCAATGGCGATCAGTAGTTGCGCTAATAATGTAGAGGCCGAACCAAAAACACATTTAAAGCAAGATACGCCTTCAGTTAGCCGTGTTTGGCAATACCCTCATGGTGCGCGTAATGCCGTTAGTATCACCTTTGACGACGCCAGAGCCAGTCAACTCGATATTGGCGTGCCAGTTTTAGACAAACACAATGTTAAAGCGACCTTTTATGTAATGCCTGGGCCTGTCGCCCAACGTTTAGCGCAGTGGCAAGCGGTTGCCCTCAATGGTCATGAAATTGGCAATCATACTGCCAGTCACTTATGTACGGGTAACTTTCAATGGCTAAGGCAACAGAATCAGGGGTTAGAGCAAGTCGATTTACAGTGGCTGCGTGACGACATCACCAAAACCAACAACTATATAGAAAATAACTTGGGCGTCACGCCGCGCTCGTTTGCATATCCTTGCGGAAATACTTTTGTTGGCCGGGGTATTGAAGTTAAAAGTTATGTGCCGCTGATTGCCGATATGTTCTCCACCGGCCGCACTTGGCTTGATGAAACCGCAAACGATGCTAACTACACTGACTTTTCTCAGCTTACTGGTATTCGCATTGATGGGATGACATTTGCACAAATCAAAGTAACTCTTGATGCGCTGCGCTTTAGTAACAGCTGGATTATCCTCGCGGGTCACGAAGTGGGAGAAAAAGGCATTTATACCATCGATGCAGAGGCCCTAAACGCATTGATCAAGTACTTAAAAGACCCAGCCAATGGGTATTGGTTGGATACGGTAGACAATATTGCAACTTTTTTAAAAAATAATCGTACTGAGCCTAATTAGATTGGTCGCTTTTTAATCTATTGATGCAAAAAGGGAGTTTTGCATTGAAATAGTTAACTTACGACCCCACCTAGTAAAACTGTACCCGCGTTAACAGCTGTGTTTGCTAAATTAATTAAAAATTGAACTATGAATACACAACCTTTGCTGGTACAATTGCCCGCCCTTGAAAGACAAATCACTCGTTTTTTGAGCGGAATATAATCTAAATGCTTTGATTTTAAACAAAATTAAAGCGAGTTGTAACTACACCGGAGCTCATTAATATGATCCAAATGCAAACTCAGCTGGACGTTGCTGATAACAGCGGCGCTCGCAAAGTGCAGTGTATTAAAGTCCTTGGTGGTTCGCACCGTCGCTATGCGGCTGTTGGTGACATCATTAAAGTTTCTGTTAAAGAAGCGATTCCTCGCGGTAAAGTGAAGAAAGGTGATGTTAAAAACGCGGTAGTTGTGCGTACTAAAAAAGGCGTTCGTCGTCCGGACGGTTCATTGATCCGTTTCGATAGCAATGCGGCTGTTATCTTAAATGATAACCTACAGCCTATTGGTACTCGTATCTTCGGCCCTGTGACTCGTGAACTACGTACTGAAAAGTTCATGAAAATCGTTTCACTAGCCCCAGAAGTACTATAAGGAGTCTATCATGGCAGCAAAAATCCGTCGTGATGACGAAGTAATCGTACTAGCCGGTAAAGACAAAGGTAAGCGCGGTAAAGTGCTTTCAGTTGTAACTGAAACTGGTCGAGTATTTGTCGAAGGCATTAACTTAATCAAGAAACACCAAAAGCCTGTACCACAATTACAGCAAGCTGGCGGTATTGTTGAGAAAGAAGCGTCAATCGACGTATCAAACGTTGCGATCTTCAACCAGGAAACTGGTAAAGCAGATCGTGTAGGTTTCAAGATTGAAGACGGTAAGAAATTACGTATCTTCAAATCTACTGGTAAAACTATCTAATAGTTGGAGTAGAATGATGGCGAAACTGCATGAAGTATATAAAGACAAAGTAGTCGCTGAACTTCAAGAGAAGTTTGGTTTCAGCTCTGTCATGCAAGTCCCTCAGATCGAAAAGATCACATTAAACATGGGTGTGGGCGAAGCCCTAGCTGACAAGAAAATTCTAGAAAACGCTGTTGCAGATCTAGAAGCAATCTCTGGTCAGAAAGCTCTAATCACGAAAGCACGCAAATCAGTTGCTGGCTTCAAAATTCGTGAAGGCTACCCAATTGGCTGTAAAGTAACCCTACGCGGCGAGCGTATGTGGGATTTCCTTGAGCGTTTAGTCTCAATTGCGATGCCACGTATTCGTGACTTCCGCGGTGTTAGCGCTAAGTCTTTTGACGGTCGCGGTAACTACTCTATGGGCGTACGTGAGCAAATCATCTTCCCAGAAATCGATTATGATAAAGTAGACCGTGTTCGCGGTATGGATATCACAATCACTACTTCTGCGAAAACTGATGAGGAAGGCCGTGCGTTGTTAGAAGCATTTAACTTCCCATTCAAGAAATAAGGGTAGGGTTATGGCAAAGAATTCTATGAAAGCGCGCGAAGCAAAGCGCACTAAATTAGTTGCTCAGTACGCTGAAAAGCGCGCGGCACTAAAAGCTATCATCAGCGATGTTAACGCATCTGAAGATGATCGTTGGGATGCGGTATTAAAGCTTCAAAGCTTACCGCGTGATTCAAGCCCTGCACGTCAACGTAATCGTTGTAACATCACGGGCCGCCCACATGGTTTCCTTCGCAAATTCGGCATGAGCCGTATCAAAGTTCGCGAAGCAGCTATGCGCGGTGAAATTCCTGGCCTTAAAAAGGCTTCTTGGTAATAGAATCACGGGAGTAAGACATGAGCTTGCAAGATCCTATTGCGGATTTGTTCACACGTATCCGTAACGGTCAGACTGCGAAGAAGGTTGCTGTATCAATGCCAACTTCAAAGCTGAAAGTAGCAGTAGCTAAGGTACTTAAAGACGAAGGTTATATCACAGACTTCGCAGTATCTGGCGACGCAAAACCAGAATTGACTATCGAATTAAAGTACTTCGAAGGCAAAGCTGTTATTGAAAACATCCAGCGTGTTAGCCGCCCTGGTCTACGTATCTATAAGAAACGTGACGCATTACCTAAGGTAATGGGTGGTCTAGGTATCGCTATCGTATCAACTTCTCAAGGCTTGATGACAGACCGCGCAGCACGTAGTGCAGGCGTTGGTGGTGAAATCATTGGCTTTGTAGCTTAATCGGAGGGGAACAATGTCTCGTATAGCGAAGGCTCCAATTACAGTTCCTGCCGGTGTAGAAGTTACAGTTAAAGGCCAGGACATCACAGTTAAAGGCAAAAATGGTGAGTTGTCTCGTACTATCAACGACGCTGTTGAAGTAACTCTAGCTGACAACGTGATCACAACGACACCTCGTGACGTTGCGAACGCGTGGGCACAAGCAGGTACTGCTCGTGCACTTATCAACAACATGATTGTTGGTACACACGAAGGCTACGAGAAAAAACTTCAATTAGTTGGTGTTGGTTACCGTGCGGCTGTTAAGGGTAAAGTTTTAGACTTAACTCTTGGCTTCTCTCACCCAGTGAACTTTGATATCCCTGAGGGCATCACTATCGAAGCTCCAAGCCAAACTGAACTTGTAGTTAAGGGCGCTGACAAACAATTAGTTGGTCAAACTGCTGCTAACATCCGTTCATACCGTGAGCCAGAGCCTTATAAAGGTAAAGGTGTACGTTATGCAGATGAGCACGTGCGTCGTAAAGAAGCTAAGAAGAAGTAAGGTAAGACGATGGATAAGAAAACAGCTCGTCTACGTCGTGCTAAACGCACCCGTAGAAATTTTATTGAACAAGGCACAACGCGTCTTGTTATCCACCGCACGCCACGTCACATTTACGCTCAGTTAGTTAATGCTGAAGGTAAAGTACTGGCTGCTGCTTCTACAGTTGAAAAAGCAATTGCTGAATCAGTATCAGGCACTAGCAACATCGCTGCAGCGCAAGCTGTAGGTAAAGCGATTGCTGAACGTGCAGCTGACAAAGGTGTTGAAAAACTAGCCTTTGATCGCAGTGGCTTTAAATATCACGGCCGTGTGAAGGCGCTTGCTGATGCAGCGCGTGAAGCCGGTCTGCAATTCTAGGAGTAGACAATGGCTAACGTAGAAGCAAAGCAACAACAGCCTGATTTGGCTGAAAAGCTAATCGCGGTGAACCGTGTGTCTAAAGTGGTTAAAGGTGGTCGTATCTTTAGCTTCACTGCACTAACAGTAGTTGGTGATGGCGCAGGTAAAGTAGGTTTTGGTTATGGTAAAGCTCGTGAAGTTCCAGCTGCTATTCAAAAAGCAATGGAAAAAGCACGTCGTAACATGATCAACGTTGAACTAAACGGTAACACGTTACAGCACCCTATCAAGGGTCGCCACGCGGGTTCTAAAGTATACATGCAGCCAGCATCTGAAGGTACTGGTATCATCGCCGGTGGTGCAATGCGTGCAGTACTAGAAGTAACTGGTGTACAAAACGTACTATCAAAAGCATACGGTTCAACAAACCCAATCAACATCGTTCGTGCAACAATTTCCGCTCTAGAGAACATGAATTCTCCAGAAGGTATTGCTGCAAAACGTGGTTTAACTGTTGAACAGATTCAGGGGTAATTAACCATGGCTAATAAAACTGTAAAAGTTACTCAAGTAAAGAGCTCTATCGGTCGTTTGCCGAAGCATAAAGCGACTTTACGTGGCCTTGGTTTACGTCGTATCAACCACACTGTTGAGTTAGAAGACACAGCATGTGTACGTGGTATGATCAACCAAGTTTCTTACATGGTTAAGGTTGAGGGGTAATTCGAATGCATTTGAATACACTTTCACCTGCTGCTGGTGCAAAAACTGAAAAGAAACGTCTAGGTCGTGGTATTGGTTCTGGTCTTGGTAAGACTGGTGGCCGTGGTCATAAAGGCCAAAAATCACGTTCTGGCGGTACAGTACGCGTTGGTTTCGAAGGCGGTCAAATGCCTATGCAACGTCGTCTACCTAAGTTTGGTTTCACTTCACGTAAATCTCTAGTATCTACTGAAGTTAACCTTTACGAAATCGCTAAAGTTGAAGGCGATGTGGTAGACCTAAACGCGTTACAAGCAGCTGGTCTAGTTAAAAAGAACGTTCTGTTCGTTAAAGTTGTTAAATCTGGCGAAGTTTCACGCGCAGTTACCGTTAAAGGCATTAAAGTGTCTAAAGGTGCTCGCGAAGCTATCGAAGCTGCCGGAGGCAAGGTAGAAGACTAAGGAAGTACACTATGGCTAAACCAGGTCAAGATATGCAAAGTGCACAAAGTGGGCTTGCGGAACTGAAGCGTCGATTACTATTCGTTTTAGGCGCTATCATTATTTACCGTCTAGGTTCATTCGTGCCGATCCCTGGGATTGATGCCGCTGTACTTGCCGAATTCTTCGAGCAACAAAAGGGCACCATTGTTGAAATGTTTAACATGTTCAGCGGTGGTGCGCTTGAGCGTGCTTCGGTACTGGCGCTCGGTATTATGCCGTATATCTCAGCTTCGATTATTATGCAGCTATTAACGCATATACACCCTGCGATGATAGAGCTTAAGAAAGAAGGTGAGCAAGGGCGTAAGAAAATCAGTCAGTACACGCGTTATGGTACGCTCGTGCTAGCTACTTTCCAGTCAATTGGTATTGCTACTGGCTTACCAAACATGATGAACGGATTAGTTGTTAATCCAGGTTTCGGTTTCTATTTCACCGCTGTGGTGAGTTTAGTAACGGGTACTATGTTCTTAATGTGGCTGGGTGAACAAATTACAGAACGAGGTATTGGTAACGGTATCTCAGTACTGATTTTTGTTGGTATTGTAGCTAACCTGCCGTCTGCAATTGGTTCGACAGCTGAAATGGCGCGCCAAGGTGATCTGAATGTTCTTGTACTGTTATTGATTGCGGTAATCGTATTCGCAGTTACTTATCTTGTTGTATTTTTTGAGCGTGGACAGCGTCGTATCGTTGTAAACTACGCCAAACGTCAGCAAGGTCGTCAAGTATTTGCTGCTCAAAGCACGCATTTACCACTAAAAGTAAACATGGCGGGTGTTATTCCACCAATCTTTGCTAGCAGTATAATTTTGTTCCCTGGTACAATTGCAAGCTGGTTCGGCCAAGGTGAAGGTCCGGTCGCTGATGTGCTACAAGCTATCTCTGCAGTGTTGACCCCTGGTCAGCCTTTGTATGCGATGGTCCTAGCTGCGGCTATTATCTTCTTCTGCTTCTTCTACACTGCGTTGGTATTTAACCCGCGTGAGACAGCAGATAACCTGAAAAAATCTGGCGCTTTTATTCCAGGCATTCGTCCAGGTGAGCAGACATCTAAATACATTGATAAAGTGATGACACGCCTGACATTGGCAGGTGCTTTGTATATAACCTTTATCTGTCTGGTGCCCGAGTTTATGACTATGGCGTGGCAAACGCCATTCTACTTCGGCGGTACATCAATTTTGATTATCGTTGTAGTAATCATGGACTTTATGGCACAAGTACAGACTCATATGATGTCACATCAGTATGATTCTGTGCTGAAAAAAGCAAACCTTAAAGGCTATGGCCGATAAGGTTATTTTCACGGAGTTGAGCAATGAAAGTACGTGCTTCCGTTAAGAAAATTTGCCGTAACTGTAAAGTTATCAAGCGTGCTGGTGTAGTACGTGTGATTTGCAGTGAGCCTAAGCACAAGCAAAGGCAAGGCTAATAAAAGTCATGCAGGCTAAGTAAATATTACTTAGCCTGTGTTTTTGAATGTGATCCGATCTTCGTTTGAGTATCCTTGCGGGCTTTTCAAACAGATGGGTGTCGGATCGAAATATAGGAGATGTGTTAGTGGCCCGTATCGCTGGCATTAACGTCCCTGATCATAAGCATGCAGTTATTGGTTTAACTAGCATCTATGGTGTAGGTAAAACTCGCGCTAAGGCGATCTTAGCAGCGACTGGTATCGCCGAAACTACAAAAATCGGTGAGCTTTCAGACGAAACACTTGACGTACTTCGTGAAGAAGTTGGCAAGTACACTGTCGAAGGTGATCTTCGTCGTGAAGTGACTTTAAACATCAAGCGTCTTATGGACCTTGGTTGTTTCCGTGGCTTACGTCATCGTCGTTCGTTACCACTACGTGGTCAACGTACTAAGACTAACGCGCGTACTCGTAAGGGTCCACGCAAGCCTATCAAGAAATAAGGTGGGGTAAGTTATGGCTAAAGCACCAATTCGTCGTAAAAAGGTCAAAAAGCAAGTTGTTGATGGAATGGCACATGTTCATGCATCATTCAACAACACAATCGTAACCATTACTGACCGTCAAGGTAATGCTCTTTCTTGGGCGACTGCAGGTGGTTCTGGTTTCCGTGGTTCACGTAAGTCTACTCCGTTCGCTGCACAGGTTGCTGCTGAGCGTGCAGGTACTGCTGCACAAGAGTACGGCCTTAAGAACCTAGAAGTATTCATTAAAGGTCCAGGTCCAGGCCGTGAGTCTGCTGTACGTGCATTGAATGCTGCGGGTTACCGTATCACAAACATCACTGACGTGACGCCAATCCCTCATAATGGTTGTCGTCCACCGAAGAAACGTCGCGTTTAACAATAGGTTAGGAGAAAGAACATGGCAAGATATTTGGGCCCTAAGCTCAAGCTGAGTCGTCGTGAAGGTACTGACCTGTTCCTTAAGAGCGGCGTAAGAGCTATCGACTCAAAGTGTAAACTTGAGACTGCACCTGGTCAGCACGGCGCTCGTAAAGGTCGTCTATCTGATTACGGTTTACAATTACGTGAAAAGCAAAAAGTACGTCGTATTTACGGTGTATTAGAAAAGCAATTCCGTAACTATTATAAAGAAGCTGCTCGCCTTAAAGGTAACACAGGTGAAAACCTACTACAGCTTCTAGAGCAACGTTTAGACAATGTTGTATATCGCATGGGTTTTGCAAGCACGCGTGCTGAAGCACGTCAGCTAGTGAGCCACAAAGCGATTATGGTTAATGGTCGTGTTGTTAATATCCCTTCTTTCGTAGTTACTCCTGAAGATGTAGTAGTAATTCGCGAGAAGTCTAAAAAGCAAGCGCGTATCATCGCTGCTCTAGAGTTGGCTGAGCAACGTGAAAAGCCAACTTGGATTGAAGTTGACGGTAAGAAAATGGAAGGTAGCTTCAAGCGCCTACCAGAGCGTTCTGATCTGTCTGCGGACATTAACGAACAACTAATCGTCGAACTTTACTCGAAGTAAAGTTAAGAGTTAAGAGAGGATAAAATGCAGGGTTCTGTAACCGAATTCCTAAAGCCAAGGTTAGTCGATATCGACGCTATCAACCCAACGCGTTCTAAAGTAGTTTTAGAACCACTTGAGCGTGGTTTTGGCCACACTTTGGGTAACGCTTTACGCCGTATACTGTTGTCATCTATGCCAGGATGTGCAGTAACTGAAGTTGAAATCGACGGTGTATTGCATGAGTACAGCGCGAAAGAAGGCGTTCAAGAAGACATCATTGAAATTTTGTTGAATCTAAAAGGTTTAGCGGTATCTCTAGAAGGTAAAGATGAAGTTTTTCTGACCCTGACTAAGTCTGGTGTAGGCCCTGTGACTGCGGCAGATATCCAGCACGATGGAGATGTAACAATCGCCAACCCAGATCACATTATTTGTCACTTAACTGCTGACAATAGTGAAATCAGCATGCGTATTCGTGTTGAACGTGGTCGTGGTTATGTGCCTGCGTCTAGCCGTTTATCCTCTGATGACGATGAGCGTCCAATTGGTCGTCTGCTGCTTGATGCATCATTCAGTCCAGTTGAGCGTATTGCGTACTCGGTTGAGTCAGCCCGTGTTGAACAACGTACAGACTTAGACAAGTTAATCATTGATATGGAAACGAACGGTACTTTAGATCCTGAAGAAGCGATCCGCCGTGCGTCTACTATCTTAGCTGAGCAGTTAGAAGCATTCGTAGATTTACGTGATGTATCTGAGCCAGAAGAGAAAGAAGAGAAGCCAGAATTCGATCCTATTCTGCTTCGTCCTGTTGATGATCTTGAGCTAACAGTGCGTTCAGCAAACTGTTTGAAAGCCGAGCAAATTCAATATATCGGTGACTTAGTACAGCGTACTGAAGTTGAGCTTCTGAAAACACCAAACCTTGGTAAGAAGTCTCTAACTGAAATCAAAGATGTACTAGCTTCACGTGGACTTTCACTAGGTATGCGCCTAGAGAACTGGCCACCGGCAAGCTTAGCTGAATAAGCTAAGTTACTATATTTTAGTTAGAAGGATAGGGTCATGCGCCATCGTAAGAGTGGTCGTCAATTAAACCGTAACAGCAGCCATCGCAAAGCGATGTTCAGCAATATGGCTGGTTCTTTGGTGAAGCACGAAATCATCAAAACAACTTTGCCTAAAGCGAAAGAGTTGCGCCGTGTAATTGAACCTTTAATCACACTGGCTAAGACTGATAGCGTAGCAAACCGCCGTTTAGCGTTTGCTCGCACGCGTGATAAAGAAGTAGTTGGTAAATTATTCAGCGAACTAGGTCCTCGTTTCGAAGGCCGTCCAGGTGGTTACACTCGTATTCTTAAGTGTGGCTTCCGTGCTGGTGATAATGCACCAATGGCTTACGTTGAGCTTCTAGACCGCCCAGTAGCGGAAGAAACTCAAGAAGACGCGCAGTCTGCAGAGTAAGTCTTTATAAGACACAAAAAGCCGAGCAATAGCTCGGCTTTTTCTTTTTGTAACTTCCACACCTAATCACTTTTTTACTCCCAATCTAACTAGCCTTTTTCTACATAAATGTACTATTTGACGCCCAGCTAACCCTTAATTCTCGATTAAACGGATCATTAGCTAGCAAGTAGGTGAAAAGGTTTTAACTAAACTTAGCTCTATTGAGCTGATTATCGATGGGTAAATGTCTTATTATTGAGCTTTTAGCTATAAATTTGCTCGAAAGATCTATTTTCATCACTTTTCTTCAAAAATTCTGCAAAAACCGCTTGCGCTTTTAATTCGCCGCCCTATAATGCGACCCCACTGACACGGAGCGCTACGCTGAATAAGCAAAGTAACAACGAGTCAGCGTCGAGTAAAACTTAAATTTAAAACTTCTTAAAATTAAGTGTTGACAAAAAAATGGGAATGCTTAGAATGCACACCCCTAGCGAGATGAAGCCAAGCGCTGATTCATCGCACT
>NZ_JABBPG010000014.1 GCF_013140855.1 Pseudoalteromonas caenipelagi
GTTGTTGCTTTGCTTATTCAGCGTAGCGCTCCGTGTCAGTGGGGTCGCATTATAGGGCGGCGAATTAAAAGCGCAAGCGGTTTTTGCAGAATTTTTGAAGAAAAGTGATGAAAATAGGTTGTTCGCGTAATTTTCGAGCGAAAAGGCTTGTTTTAGTAGTTAAATATACAAATAAAGCGCTTAATCGCGCTTTATTTGTATATTCCAGCCAACTCTAGACTGGTATTGAGCCTCTTGTTCTAACTCACTTTGCATAAGCGGGTGCTTCATAAGCCAATCAGATTCGAAACTCAGTGTTAGTACATCATCTTTATCTACCCAGATTAATACAGGAGGCACAACATCATCTTGTCGACGCATTGATAAAATAACAGCTAGCCGCATAATCCGAGTTAAGCGTTGTGCATACAATTCTTCAGCACATAAGGATTTAAACAACTTAATTTCAAGGTCTGCTCTATGAGACGCTGTTAATGCCACAATTATCTGCTTTTCGGCTTTTGAATATCCCGGCATCCCCGTATGAGTTAGAATGTAGGCACTGTGTTTATGATACAGTTTATAGTCAACAATTAGACCAATTTCATGTACACAGGCTACAGCCTCTAAAATTTTTTGTGCCTGACTAATATCAAGTTGCCAACTTTGAGATAGTTGTTTAACCAACGATAAACTCAATTCCGCCACATAACTGGCTTGCTGTTTATCTACATGATATCTATCCATAAAACTATTCAAAGTACGCTTGCAAATATCAGAATTATGTAACTCAGGGATCATGCTATAAAGCACCCCTTCTCGCAGCGCTCCACCGGCTAGCCCCATTTGCTGTATCTGTAAAGATTTGAATAGCGCAACCAAGATAGCAAGCCCAGATACAAATACCAATCGACGTTCTTCACTTAATCCTGGCAAATTAAGCTGCTTGATCGTTTTACAAGCAATTGCCTGTATTTGTATTTCATTGAGCTTATCTAAAGTAAGCATATCACTTTGGCCGTTTGCGCTAAGAATTTCTTGAATCGCTTGTACAGTGCCTGATGCACCTATCGCGAGCTCCCATCCCATGGTGATGAAATCTTTTTGAATCGGTTTAATAACTGACTCAGCAGCTTGGATAGCATTCGCAAAGTTTTCCTTACTTAAATTACCATCACTAAAAAACTGTTCCAGATAAGTAACACACCCCATATTAAGGCTGTTATACAGTAACGCATCAAACCCTTTGCCGATCACGACCTCAGTACTAGCACCACCGATATCAATAACCAACTGGCGTCCTTGACACGCTGACGTATGAGCAACCCCTTTGTAAATTGTCTTCGCTTCGAGTTCGCCGCTAATTACATTGATTTTATTTTGCAAAATCAACTCGGCTCGAGTTTTAAACTCATCGGCATTTTTAGCCAAACGAAGTGTTGCAGTGGCAACGATACTAATATTTTGTTTAGGAATGTCTTGTAGCCGTTCGGCAAATAGCGCCAAGCATTCCCAACCTCTTTGCATCGCTTCTATAGACAATATGCTGTGCTTGTCCAAACCTGCAGCCAAACGGACTTTTCGCTTAACCCTTCCTATGGTATGAACACCACCTGCGACATGACGTGCAATAAGCATATGGAAGCTATTGGAACCTAAATCAATAACCGCAAATACATCACTTTGAGGAGTTTTTTGCACCACTATTTATAAACCTCTAGAAACATCTACCAATGTGATCGCCCTAAATCAATTAGAGCGTTGCTTTTGGTAACTACCTTGGCGACGTCCGTTGTTACGGTTTCGTGGTCCAGATGAGTAGTTCCTTTTTCTTTGTATATTAGGCTTGGTCAAATCATCAAGCAATGCAGATTTGTCATAATGTGATAATGGAATTGCATGCTCTATATAAGATTCAATTTCATGCAAGTTGTAAGCATACTGCTCACAAGCAAAACTAATTGCGTGACCTGATGCACCGGCTCGAGCCGTTCGTCCAATTCTGTGCACATAATCTTCACAGTCATCAGGCAAATCAAAGTTAAATACATGACTTACTTCAGGGATGTGTAATCCCCGAGCAGCAACGTCTGTAGCCACCAAAAAGTCAACCTCACCTTTAGTGAACTGAGCTAATATACTCTGCCTCTTTTTCTGATTTACATCACCAGTGAGCAACCCCACTCGATGGCCATCAGCTTTTAGCCACGCATAGACGTTTTCACAACTTTGCTTCGTGTTCGCAAAAATAATTGCTTTATCAGGCCATTCTTCTTCTATTAGTGTTAATAATAACGGAATTTTGTCATCGTGAGACGGATGAAATAATTCTTCTTGAATTCTTTTGCCCGTTTTTACATCTGGCTCTATCTGAACATGCTCAGGGTTAGTCATATGTTCAAATGCTAATTCCTGTACGCGATAAGATAATGTCGCAGAAAAGAGTAAATTCAAACGCTCCGATGTATCAGGCATACGATTAAACAAATAACGTATATCTTTTATAAAGCCAAGATCGAACATACGATCAGCTTCGTCTAACACAACAACTTCGATTTCATTTAGGCTGTACGCCCCTTGTTTATAGAAATCGATCAAACGCCCGGTAGTACCAATTAAAATATCTACGCCATTTTCCAATTGCGTGCGTTGTTTTTCGTAATCTTCGCCACCATATACTAAACCTAGTTTTAAATTACACTGTGGCGCAAGAACTTTTGCATCTTTATGTATCTGAATCGCTAACTCCCTCGTGGGAGCCATGATCAGTGCCCTTGGGTGCTTTCTGGTAACACCTTCTGTTTGCAATAAACGGTGGCAAGTGGCTGTTAAAAAAGCCAATGTTTTACCCGTACCCGTTTGAGCTTGGCCCGCAATGTCGCGGCCTTCAACAACAAAAGGTAAACACTTTGCTTGAATTGGCGTACAATATTCGAAGCCATTCTCAGTTAATCCGGCGACCACTTCCGGTGCTAAAGCAAAGTCAGAAAATTTTTTATTGGTCAAATGTGTCTTAGTCATAGCAATAAAGCATAACGTTTAAACTTGCAATAAGAAACAAGAGTGTTTAAATACGCATTAAATAATTCGCCAAATTCTAATGGAGAGCGCAATGAGCGACAAAATAATTCAACTTACCGATGATAGCTTTGAAGCAGATGTACTTAAATCAGATAAACCAGTACTAGTAGATTTCTGGGCTGAGTGGTGCGGTCCTTGTAAAATGATTGCCCCTATTCTGAACGAAGTAGCTGAAGAGTTTGCTGATAAAGTAACTATCGGTAAATTAAACATTGATCAAAACGCTGGCACACCACCTAAATTTGGTATTCGTGGTATTCCAACGCTTTTACTATTTAAAGATGGTGCTGTTGTTGCAACTAAAGTGGGCGCACTATCTAAAACTCAATTAGTTGAGTTTTTAGAGAGCAACGCTTAATTTACGTGCTCTGGAAGCACCTGCTTTTAGCTCAAAAGCAGGTGCTTCCTAGCAAGATTTCCAGCTTAATTAAGATTTTTCACACAAAATTTGTATAAAGACTGGACGCCCATCGGCCTAGCTGCTAATTTATATCACCACAAACCTATAGCTTTACCAAATCAACCTCTCTCGTATTAACGAGAATGACAAGTGAAATAAAGAACCCACCAATATGCATTTACGCGAACTTAAAGACAAGTCAATCAATGAACTTGTAAAACTAGCCGAGTCAATGGGACTCGAAAACGTGGCCCGTCTAAGAAAACAAGACATTATTTTTGCCATTTTAAAAGCCCACGCCAAAAGTGGCGAAAACATTTATGGCGGCGGTGTTTTAGAGATTTTACAAGATGGCTTTGGCTTTTTACGCTCTTCAGAAGCATCTTACTTAGCAGGCCCTGATGATATTTACGTATCACCAAGCCAAATTCGACGCTTTAGTATGCGCACAGGTGATACCATCAGCGGCCTTATCCGTCCGCCAAAAGATGGTGAGCGTTATTTTGCCTTACTAAAAGTCAACGAGGTAAATTACGACAAGCCTGAAAACTCTCGTACCAAGATATTGTTTGAAAACCTCACACCTATCCATGCAAATGAACGTTTTGTAATGGAAAGAGGTAACGGCAGTACAGAAGATATCACGGCTCGAGTATTAGATTTAGCCTCACCAATCGGTAAAGGACAACGTGCTCTTATCGTTGCGCCGCCTAAAGCTGGTAAAACGATGCTTTTGCAAAACATTGCACAGTCAATTACCTATAACAACCCAGATGCCACACTGATGGTGCTGTTAATTGACGAGCGCCCAGAAGAGGTTACTGAAATGCAACGCCTTGTAAAAGGCGAAGTAATCGCATCAACGTTCGATGAGCCAGCTAACCGCCATGTGCAAGTTGCAGAAATGGTAATCGAAAAAGCGAAACGTTTAGTTGAGCACAAAAAAGATGTTGTCATACTACTTGACTCTATTACACGTTTAGCACGAGCTTACAACACGGTGATCCCTTCATCGGGTAAAGTATTAACCGGTGGTGTTGACGCTAACGCTCTACACAAACCAAAACGTTTCTTTGGAGCAGCACGTAATGTCGAAGAAGGCGGAAGCCTGACAATTATCGCCACTGCACTTATCGATACAGGCTCTAAGATGGATGAGGTCATCTATGAAGAGTTTAAAGGTACCGGTAATATGGAGCTGCACCTTAACCGTAAGATCGCAGAAAAGCGCGTCTTCCCTGCAATTGACTTCAATCGCTCAGGTACACGTCGCGAAGAGCTACTGACTAAAGCCGATGAGCTACAAAAAATGTGGATCTTGCGAAAAATAGTCCATGACATGTCTGAAATCGATGCGATGGAATTCTTAATCGACAAGTTATCAATGAGTAAAACTAACGACGAATTCTTTGATTTAATGCGTCGTAAGTAACCTCCTATGTCATAATTAAAAAAGCCTGTTTTTACAGGCTTTTTTAATGCCAATATTTGACCATTTCCAACTTTATCGACTATATCTTAATAGGTCTTTTACCCACCTAAAAAGGACCTATCAAAGAATGAATGATACTCCTGCTAACGTGCTGTTCGTAACAGGCAATGCTCTTTTGATTTTAGGGGTAAGCTTATTATTCTCATTGCATTTAACGACCATTTTGGCACTCGTCGCGGTTTCATCAATATCAGCGCTTTGCTTTATTTACTACCAAAGCCGAAAAGCCAATGATAAAAAGTATTTAGAGAAACTCGTACTTGCACTCGTAAAAGAAAATAATGTTGATTTAACATTTAGGTTTGATGAAAGCGATAACAGCTTACCGAGAGAATGCTTTGCAGTTAATGCCAGTCTAACAACGATCGAACATATGATAGGTGAAATACTTGCCTCTTCAGCAAGGCTTTACCCAATGGCCGATAATTTAAGAGATACCTATGCATCTATGACGCAAAAAGCCTCGATTCAACACTCTCATGGACAAGATCTTGCCGCTTCAATTAATCGGATATTAGAAGTCTCGAGAGAATTAGATGAAAACTTAGATAAAATTTATCACTCTGTCGACGAAGCCACACATGCAGTAAAGAAAACGCGTAAGGATACGGATAAAAGTCAGCAAAGTCTTTTAGGTTTAGTTGATAATATAGAACAGACCAGCAAGCAAATAGGTACGCTTAAAGCCGACAGTGATGCAATAAGCTCAGTAATAGATGTCATTAACTCTATTGCAGAGCAAACCAACCTTCTCGCCCTGAATGCGGCTATTGAAGCAGCTAGAGCCGGAGAGCAAGGGAGAGGCTTTGCTGTGGTTGCAGATGAAGTACGCAGTCTTGCAGCTAGAACAAGTCAGTCAACACAGCAAGTCCGAGATATGGTTGCAAAAATACAACTCGGTACAGACAGTGCCCATAACTTAATGCAAGAGGCACTAACACAAACAGAACAGACGGTATCTCTCTCTGAAGCGTCGACCAAAGAGGTAGACCAGATTGAGCAGGCTATGATCAACGTCAATAGCATGTCACAGAACATTCATGCTCAGGTAACACAACAAAAAGCAGTCTACGATGAAGCGCAGTCAAGTATAGAGTCAATGGTAGAACTAAACTCAGACGCATTATCTAACTCAAAAATTCAAGCGGTTTCGAGTAGTGACTTACTCAACCTTGCTGGCACGATTCATGAAAAGTTGTCTTTATTCACTGTTGATTGCCCACCTATTGACATCTCACAACGCGATATGCCAAAGGAGGAATCAGCGAAAACGAGTAGCAACAATATGAATAACTCTGGGACAGATTCATCCGACGTCGAGCTGTTCTGATAAACAGGTATATTGCAACTCATCGCAAAGTATTAAATACAAATTTTCAGCTTGCTTGTATTCTTGGGTTTTTAACATATTTTCTAGCTGACGTGCCGTATTTGCCAAAGAAACAAAATTGAAAGTACTGGCCGCACCTGATAGGCGATGACAAGCCCGTTGTAAATAGCACCACTCTTGTGCTTGCCAAAACTCTATAATCGACGCACGTTCACTCGCAAGCGTCGCCACAAAGCTCAATGCAAGATCACTCATATCCAATTGCATAACCGGCGCCTCAGAGACTTTAGATAGATGTCGCTGAAGTACCTTTATCAGCATTTTCCTATCCAGAGGCTTACCCAAATGTCCCGTAAAACCAGATTTTAAATACGCCTTTATTTCATGTTCCATCACATTTGCTGTTAGTGCATACACAGGCTGATCAAACCCAGACAAATGCAGCAAATTCAAAGCCTCCACACCATCCATTTTTGGCATCTGAATATCCATAAGCACAATATCAGGGTACTCTCTCAAGCACATTTCCACAGCTTCTTCACCATTTTTTGCCGCCAGAACTTGCAACCCCAATTGCTCTAAGACTCGTTGAAATAGTGCTCGGTTATCATCATGATCTTCAGCGACTAACACTTTACCATATTCCCAATGGACAGCTTGTGGTTGCTCTTCGCTGCTGGGAAGCTCGCTATGCTCTGGTGAACAAGGGATAAACACGATGAATTCACTCCCTTTATGCAGTTGGCTGTTTACACTAATACTGCCATCCATCATTTCTGTAAGCTGTTGAGACAAGCACAACCCCAAGCCCGACCCACCAAATCGACGAGTAATGCTATTATCTCCCTGTTGAAAGCTTTCAAATACCCGTCCCAGCTGCTCTTGACTCATGCCAATACCTGTGTCGAATACTTTAAACACAAGACCAGAGCTGTGGCAGCTAACATGTAACCCCACTTTGCCCTGCTCAGTAAATTTAACGGCATTTCCAAGCAGGTTAATCAGTACTTGCTTCAAACGCATGTAATCAAGCCTGACCATAATGGAATCATCAAAGTCGCCTTTGACACTGAAATCAAGGCCTTTGACCTTACACGCGTTGTAAAACATGTCGCTAATATCATCAAGCAGACTCTTGGCGGAAAACTCCGTGTACTCAAGCTCAAGGCGCTGTGCTTCTATGCGGCTAAGATCTAAAACATCACTTACCAACGCTTTTAGATGCTCTCCTTGACGCTGGATAACGCCTAATGAAACCTTCAATTCAGGATTACTGGCATGATCATTAAGCATGGCTTCTGCTTGACCTATGATAGAAGTTAAAGGCGTACGGATCTCATGACTAATATTGGCTAAAAACTGGTTTTTTACCTGATTGGCTTTACGTAACTCATCAGCAACCCGCTGTAATTCTATAGTTCGTTCCGCAACCTTTTCGCGTAATTCTACCTTCGCATTCTTCTCAGCTTGTTTGTAGTAAAGGCTAACCACGGCAATAAGCAACGATAAAACAACCATGGCACTTAACCAAATAACTTGCTCTCGTTTATCTATCTGCAGCGCCTGCAAAGCTTGGTTTTGTTTTAGTTCAGTGATTTCCCGATTGAGTTCTACAGCTTCTATACGATTTTGATATTCGACCATTTTGGTCAGTACATTTTCGTTCAAATACTCTGACTGCTTATTTTTATAACGAGTAAAATTAATGAGCGCATCTTCATGCTTACCGGCACTGGCTTGGATCAGAGCCAATGTTGCCAACTCTTCTCGTTCTAAATATCGACTACCAAATTGCGTAGACAACTGCAACGACTCTTCGATCATGTTTAATGCTGTCTCAATGTCACCTTTAGCAAATAATGTTTTTGCCAGTGGAAATAGCCCGAGCATTCGACCTGATTTACTGTTTATTTTTTCTGCATAATAAAGGGAAAAGTTAGCTTCTCTTTGCGCCTGCTCAAAGTTTCCTTGTGCAATACTTACATTGGCAAGGTAAGCATATTGGGCTATCAATTGATCGGTATTATTTTCAGCTTCATAATACTCAATAGCAGCTTGATAATAATGTCGAGCGGAGAGGTTTAAACCTTTTTTGCTGTACAATTCACCTAAGTATGTATTGGCCAATGCAATGCCATAGTCATCATTCAGCTGCTTAAAGTAATTGATCGCGATATCGAGCATTTCTTGTGCAGTGTCAAATTGATACTGACGAATGTAAAGCGCTGATAAATTGAGCATTATATCAGCTTCATCCTGTAAATTACCGTGCTTTTGATAAATCTTTTGCGCTTCACCATAATGCGAAGTGGCCCTGCTCAGTTCATTCGTTTCAACATAAGCAAGGCCTAGATTATTATGCATATGCGCTTGTTCTAATGGCTGCTTACGCTTAATCGCGATATTGAGCGCCTTGAGATAAAGCTCTATCGCAACGGTATAGCGACTCTGATGAAATGCGTTAATTGCCAAAAGCTTGGTTGCAAAATAATAGCTTTCACTGAAAGGCTCCGCTTCATGTTCGGCTTCAATTTCCTTTAAGTAACGCTCTGTCGCAGCAAAATTATCACGCTTAAATGCCTCTCTCGCTAATGACTTTAACAGTTCAAAACGCAACTCAGGACTAATATCGGGGTGAGAGAGTAATTGATGTCCTCTAACTGAGATATTATGCCAATCGTCTAATTCGGCTAATTGTGAGATCTGAGAGGCTAATGTAGGAGGTGAAGAAGGTTGTGAACACACTATTCCAATATTGAATATCAATATTGCGTATATCACGATGCGATAAAACACTCCTTGTAACATCCTTGTAATCACCATATTAAATAAAAATAATGCTATGCTGAAGATACACTAACTAACATGGTCGAACAATGCTCAATCCGCTTATCGATGCCATTTTCCTCGTTATCTCAGATCAACAGATACACAAGGTGCATACTATAAGCCGCTCTGTGGATATCAATGAAGTTTTACCAAAATTAGACAAAGACCCCTATAAAGATTTATTTAAAAAAAACTTTCTAATCATGAATGCGCTGTACCAGCTTCAGCAGGAGTTGTTCGATGATGGATATTATTTGCACATTAGTAGCATGCATATTGAGCTTTTTGAGCTGAAAGAAAATACACTGGCAGACAAAGAAGCCTTGCGAGATTACTATTTAGACTGGCGTAATTACGAAACTTCGGAGCAAGAGATCATCGAATTATTAGATGACTTTTGGCAACAGTTAGGCAAATACAAAGTAATGAAAAACGCTTCAAATGAGCGTATTAAAGACTTGTGTCTGCGATGGGCATTGCCCTATCCCTATGACCATCAAAATTTAAAGAAGTGTTGGCGCCAATATGCTGTAGCACATCACCCAGACAAAGAAAGCGGGAGTACAGAGCGCTTTAAGCAACTCAAAGATGAATATGAATTGCTTAAAGCCCATTTAAATACTGTTAACTCACGCGGCGTACGCGAAACTTTCTGCCCTTAAGTTTTCCTTCACTTAATTTGCGAAATGCTGGTTTAGCAGCATCACGCGCGACTGCAACATAGGCGCTGTTATCAAGCACATTTATTTTTCCTATTTGTGCAAACGCAATACCTTGTTCTCCAGTCAAACTACCAACAATATCGCCAGGACGTACTTTTTGCTTTTTACCGCCATCAATTTGTAATGTCACCATATCTGGTTTGTAAGGTGGTTTATCTAATAAATTGTGTGATGGCACTGGCGTAGGTTCAAAATCGCGGTCATATACATCGCCAATTTGAGCGACTTTAAACGCTTCACTTTCACCATAAATCGAGCACGCCAAGCCTTTTTTACCACCTCGCCCTGTCCGCCCAACTCGGTGTACATGAGTTTGTGAGTCATGTGCTAAGTGATAATTTATCACCATATCCATATCATCGATGTCCAGCCCTCGCGCAGCAACATCTGTTGCAACTAATATAGATGCGCTTTTGTTGGCAAAGCGAATTAAGGTTTGTTCTCGCTCCCGTTGTTCCAAATCACCATGTAAAGCAACGGTATTGAAGCCAGCAGCAGTGAGATCATCACACACCTTTTGCGTTTCTACTTTGGTATTACAAAATACCACACAGCTTTGCGGCTTGTACTGTAACAACAGTAAGCGCAACGTGTTAAAACGTAACTTGTTATTATCTAACTTAAAGAAGAGTTGTTTGATGCTGGTATTCACCGTTTGGTCTTCAACTTTAACCATATGTGGATTTTGCATCACACGCTCAGCAATCGCTTCAATACGCTTTTGATACGTTGCACTGAATAACAATGTCTGACGCTGTTTGGGTAAATACGACACAATATTGTCTAAGGCATCAGCAAAGCCCATATCAAGCATCTGATCGGCTTCGTCTAACACTAAGCTGGTCACTTCGGTTAAATTTAACGTCCCTTTAAAAAGGTGATCTTCTATACGTCCAGGTGTGCCAACAATAATGTGTGCGCCATGCTCAAGAGAACCAATTTGAGGTCCAATAGGCACTCCCCCGCATAATGTTAAAATTTTGATATTATGAATGCCACGAGCAAGTTTACGCATTTCAGTCGCCACTTGCTCAGCCAACTCTCTTGTCGGACACAACACAAGCCCTTGTACTCGATAGCGATTCACATTTAGACGAGATAACACACCTAAACTAAAAGCCACTGTTTTACCGGAACCCGTTTTTGCCTGTGCAATGACATCTTTTCCCGACAAAACCACAGGCAGGCTTTGTGCTTGGATGGGCGTCATGCTTTTAAAGCCTAAATCTGTCAACGTTTCTAACAGCTCTGCTGCTAAAGGTAAGGTATTAAATGCGGCTGTATTCATATGTTATTCTCAATGAATTAGATTGAAGCCGATTCTAGCAGAAATCTCACTGTGCGAATATCGCAGAGATTGAGTATTTAGTCCCATAAGGTTTGCCACCCGAGTCATTGATGCGACAATGACCGCCTGTTTTCATATTCACACCCCAAGGATACAATGAAAAAACTGCTGACAACGCTATGTGCGATAGTGCCACTAATAGGCACGGTACAGGCACAAGAATTCACTTCAACACAACTTGAACAAGTAAAGCAAGTAAGAGAACAAGCCCTCAATAGTGACCTAAGTTGGCAACTGCTCGAGTCTTTAACCTCTGAAGTTGGGCCACGTTTACCGGGTAGTGAAAATGATAAAAAGGCTGTTGCATGGGCGAAACAGCAGTTTGAACAGCTTGGTTTTGATAAGGTTTGGCTAGAGCCTGCGACTTTCCCTCATTGGCGCAGATATCGCGAATCAGGCGCTATCGTCAGTCCTTCCACACAGCCTTTACACCTAACGGCTCTTGGCAATAGTGTGAGTACACCTACTGATGGTATCACTGCTGCGGTAGTGATGTTTGAAACTCTAGACGAACTCATTGCCGCGCCCAAAAAAAGCTTAGAAAACAAAATTGCGTTTGTAAACTATCGCATGAACAGGCACATTGACGGAAACGGTTACGGTCCTGCAGTACGCGCTCGCAGCTCCGGCGCTGTGGAGGCTGCCAAAAAGGGCGCAATCGCATATATGATGCGTTCGGTCAGTACCAGTCATCATCGCTTTGCACATACAGGTAACAGCCGCTATCAAGAAGGGGTGAGCAAAATCCCTAACACCGCTATCGCTAACCCAGATGCAGATCAATTAGAGCGTCTAATAAAAGCAGGGCATGCAGTCTCAGTTAACATCAACCTACAAACCGAAGACTTAGGAGAAGGAACTAGTTACAACGTTATTGGTGAGATAACAGGCTCCGAGTATCCTGAACACTATGTACTAATTGGCGGACACCTTGATTCTTGGGATTTAGGCACAGGAGCGTTAGATGATGGAGCAGGCGTTGCACTGACCATGGCTGCTGCAACCCACATCAAACAAGTCGCGCGCCCAAAACGCTCTATTCGAGTTGTACTTTTTGCCGCAGAGGAGCTAGGACTGTGGGGTGCAAAAGCGTATTTCAAACAACATGCCGATAAGCTAGATAACATCGTTGCGGCAGCAGAATCAGATTTTGGCGCAGACCTTGTATATGGCTTTGAGTCGAGTGTATCGGCCACATCTTTACCAATTGTAAGAGCGATTGCACAACAGCTAGCACCGCTAGGCATAGAATATATTCGTGCGAACAGTGCACGTGGTGGACCAGATCTTATCCCTCTTCGTCAAGCCACAGATGCGCCTATATTCGCTTTACATCAAAATGGTACTGATTACTTTGACTATCACCATACAGCTGACGATACATTAGATAAAGTTGCCCCTGATAAGCTCAAGCAAAACACTGCAGCGTATGCCGTATTTGCTATGATGGCAGCCAACGCCAAGACAACGCTTACTGGTAAAGCTAAATAGTCCTTCGAGTGGTCGCCGTTTTGCGGCCGCTTTACTATTCCCGTCCTTCGTTCATTTTCGCTAAATATACTACTGTTAGCAATCTACACGAACTCTTGTTAAAGTGTGAACTCATCAGAGCATATATCATAGGGAATAATGTATGTACTTTAATAGCTTATCAATGATTCATCGGCTAACACTCAATATACATGGTTGGCTAGAGCTGGTAATCGTAAAATACAAAGTACAACTTATTCTCTTGTTCACCATTATAGCCGTTATTCATCAAGCCCTCTCATATCAGCAATCACACCGTCTGCAACAAACTGTGTTACTGCAACCACAAAAGGACGATGTATGGATAATCAATATGGGACACTTCCAAACCCAGCGCAAATACCAAGCACAGTATCGAGTCGCACAGGTGCTAAATGTCACAGGTGAGCATGTTGAGCTGCAGCAAGGTAGCTTTACTTACCGTAAAAGGCGCGGCGCAGAACGTGCGATATCTCTTGATTCTCTGATGCTAGATAGCTATTTTAGAAAGCAAACACTGACCCTAAAACGTAGCGAACTTCTGTCATATTTTGAGGCGCAAGCCATTGATACGGTATATCGCCCCGAAGATATTTATGTACTAGGTGGAATCGTAAAAAGACGCGCTATGCCCAAAGCTATCAATGCCAGCATCCGCACAAAGGTGGTGCTTAACCATTACAACAACGAAGGTATAACGCTTTTCCAAAAAGGTGAATATCAAGCTGCGCGAGAAAGCTTTTTACAAGCGGCTGAGCAAGGTGATAGTTGGGGACAATATAATTTGGCTGGTATGTTAGAGCACGGACAAGGCGGAGAAAAAGACTTACAGCAAGCGATTTATTGGCTAGAACAAGCAGCTGTACAAGGACATAGCCAAGCAAAACAGCTGCACAAAGATCTGTGTATACAACAACGGGCACTATGCACTAATGAGATTCATTAAAGTGCATCAGATATGCTTCAAAATCTTCGGCCCCCAAAGGTCGACTATGGTAGAAGCCTTGCGTAAAGTCACAGTGTAACTGCTTTAACAGACCAAGCTGCTCAGCAGTTTCGACCCCTTCAGCGACCACTTTAAGATTTAAATTAGCTGCCATCGAAATAATCGCAGCGACCAGAGCTCGGTCTTCTGCATCAGCGGGGAGGTCACGAATAAACTCTTTATCAATTTTTAACTTAGATAGTGGAAAACGCTTTAAGTAACTCAAAGATGAGTACCCGGTGCCAAAGTCATCAATCGCCAGCTCAACGCCCATTTCTCGCAGTGAGTCTAGTTGTCGCAAAATATGACCTGAATTATCAGCCAATACATTTTCGGTAATTTCTAGAGTTAAACAATTGGCTGGTAAGCCCGTTTCTCGCAGTACCTTTGCGACCAGTACAGAGACATCTTGTCGCTTAAACTGTGTACTTGATACATTAACGGTCATAAAGAAAGGTTTGCAGGCTTTGTCATACCAACTTTTAGCTTGAGAGCACGCTTGATAAAGCACCCACTCACCCATTGCTAAAATCAATCCAAGCTCTTCACTGACTGGAATAAACTCTACAGGAGATACCTCTCCCAGCGTCTCACTTCGCCAGCGCAGTAAAGCCTCGCAGCCAAGGCGCTGTCCTTGGGTATCATGAATGGGCTGATAAACAACATATAGTTCTTTATTGATAAGGGATTTATGCAGCGCCCCTTCAAGTTGGCTACGTGCTTTAGCATTTTCGTGCATGGCACTGGTATAAAATTGAAAGCAATTTCTACCATGCTCTTTGGCTTTATACATGGCACTGTCGGCATTTCTCAACAATACTTTTCTGTCATCGCCATCATCAGGGTAAAAAGTGATCCCTATGCTGCCTGAGACAAATGCTTCATGCCCTTCAAGCACAAATTGACTGCTCAACTGATGCAAAATTTTATTGGCGATTCCCTCAACATCTCTGATGCTTTTGATGTCTGTTAGCAAAATTGCAAACTCATCTCCCCCTAAACGCGCGACCGTATCTGAGCTTCTGGTACAATCTTGAATGCGCTGAGCCGCTTCAATTAAGAGTAAATCGCCAATATGATGTCCCAGCGTGTCGTTAATTGCCTTGAAACGGTCTAAGTCAATAAAGCAGATAGCCAAACGGGTTTGTTGTGCCTTGGCATTGTCTAAAGCTTGATCAAACTTTTCATGATAGTGGTGACGATTCGCCAAGCCAGTTAAGGTGTCAAAATTAGCCTGCTGCCACATCATTTGCTCATGATGTTTACGCGACGTAATGTCGTTAAATAAGGCAACATACATTTCAATTTCACCTTCGTTGTCAAACACTGCAGATACTTGCAACCAACTTGGATATACATCGCCACTTTTACGACGGTTCCAAATTTCACCTTCCCAGTGACCTCGTTCATTGAGCGTTTGATACAACTTGCTGAAGTAGGCACTACCATGGTGACCTGAATTAAACATCGCTGGTGACTGGCCTATTACTTCATCAGCGCAAAACCCTGTGATCTCCGTAAAAGCCCTATTTACCATCTGAATACGATTGCCTCTATCAGAAACCAATACCCCTTCACTGGTTGTATCAAACACTGTACTTGCTAGGCGCTGACTTTTTTCTTGTGCCAAACGTTCAGTAATATCCTGCAACACATACACATATCCAACATGTTGTTTTAACGAATCTAACACTGGATTTTTGGTAACGCTAAACACGCTATTATGGTTTGCAATGTTGATCTCACAATGCACTTGATAACACGTACTCTGTTTTGTACAAGGACAGCTCTTCAAAAGTGCTTCTATGGGCTGATTAAGCAAATCATGGGTAACACCAAACACATCTTGAACGCGTTGATTAGCCGATAAAATGGTGCCTTGCTTATCGGTGAACACCAGCAAATCAATAATACTATCAAAAATTGCTGTAAGCCTAGCCCCTTGAGCCTCAGAACGTTGCTTCGCGCTGCGCAAACGGACCAAAAGTACCACAAGCACAATTGTTGATATCAGCAATATGACAATGATCGCCGCCAGCAACAGTATCCGCATACTGTTCATTTGCTGAATTTCTTTTGTCTGCTCGGATACTTGCTCTTCCAAATTATTTTGATAGTACCAAAGCGCATCTTGTAGCTCACGCTGGGCACTGATGTCGTGGATCACCGATAACAGCTGAGATTGCCCTTTTTGATCGGTAAAAGGAGCCGAATACACACTGACAGTGCGCAATGTACCATCTGCAAGTTGATGTCTAAAAATAAAGTAGTTACGGCCCTCAGCAAGTGCCTGAGCACGCTCTTGTGCAACTTGCTCATCACTAAGCTGATTAATGTCTTGAATGCGCATTCCCTGAAGTTCATCAACAGCATACCCATAAAACTTTGCCGCCGCGTCATTGGCCGCAATAATGTCTCCTGATTCGGGATTGATGATCATCATCACCGCGCTATGTTGCAAAAAGACGGGATCGTGATTAGACAGTGCAGCTAAGTTGCTACAAAAAAAAGAGAAACACAGAGCTATTGTTTTTATTATCTTCAATCGAGCCACCAGAAAAATAAAGGCTTGAGACCGACTATAGAGCAAAGCGCTTCCTTTTAAAATACTTCAAAGCCCTAAGTATTGCACAACATCAAATAAAGCGCAGATTACTGCCATTTCAAAGTCATCTTGTTATACTTGGTCACAAACTCAGATGCCTAGTAATCAAATGAAATATAAAGACTTGCGAGATTTTATAACACGCCTTGAAGAACAAGGCGAATTAGTGCGTATCTCTCAGCCCATTTCAACCAAATTAGAAATGACGGAAATAGCCGATAGAACACTAAGAGCTGGCGGTCCAGCTTTGTTGTTTGAAAATCCTATCGGATTTGATATCCCAGTTTTAGCAAACTTGTTTGGCACCCCAAAACGTGTTGCTATGGGTATGGGTCAAGAAGATGTTAGCGCTTTGCGCGAAGTGGGTAAATTACTGGCCTTTTTAAAAGAGCCAGAACCCCCAAAAGGTATTAGAGAGGCGCTAGGGCAACTACCGGCATACAAGCAAGTCCTCAACATGCCAGCAAAAGAAGTACGCAAGGCACCCTGCCAGCAAGTTGTACTCAGTGGTGACGATGTTGACTTAACTAAGCTTCCTATTCAGCATTGTTGGCCTGGCGATGCCGCCCCTTTGATCACATGGGGCCTAACGGTAACTCGTGGCCCATACAAAACTAGGCAAAATTTAGGTATCTACCGCCAGCAACTACTGGGGAAGAATAAGATTATTATGCGCTGGTTATCCCATCGTGGTGGCGCATTAGATTTTCAAGAGTGGTGTAAAGAACATCCAGGCGAGCCGTACCCAGTATCGGTGGCACTGGGAGCCGATCCTGCTACCATTCTAGGTGCCGTAACACCTGTGCCTGATACGCTCAGTGAATATGCTTTCGCAGGGCTGTTACGTGGCGCAAAAACAGAAGTTGTTAAGTCGATATCTAACGATTTGCAAGTGCCTGCCAACGCAGAAATAATACTCGAAGGGTATATCATGCCTGGCGAGTTGGCACCTGAAGGCCCTTATGGTGACCATACAGGTTACTACAATGAAGTCGATGATTTTCCGGTCATGACTATCACTCATATCACCCATCGCAAAGACCCTATTTACCATAGCACTTACACTGGCCGCCCACCGGATGAACCCGCTATTCTTGGCGTGGCATTAAACGAAGTGTTTGTGCCGATTTTGCAAAAACAATTTCCTGAAATAGTTGATTTTTACTTACCGCCTGAAGGATGTTCATACCGTATGGCTGTCGTGACTATGAAGAAGCAATATCCAGGTCATGCTAAGCGAGTCATGATGGGAGTTTGGTCTTTCCTCAGACAATTTATGTACACTAAGTTTGTCATTGTCTGTGATGATGACGTAAATGCCAGAGATTGGAATGATGTCATTTGGGCTATTACAACACGCATGGACCCTTCGAGAGACACCACGCTTATCGACAATACCCCAATAGATTATTTAGATTTTGCTTCGCCAGTATCAGGTCTAGGTTCAAAAATGGGACTCGATGCAACGAACAAGTGGCCTGGCGAAACCGACAGAGAATGGGGTGAACCAATTGTCATGGATGAGACCACAAAGCAGCGTGTTGATGAAATTTGGGATAGCCTTGGAATTAAGACCTAGCAATAGGATATCAAAAGGCGCTGTGATAAAGTGCCGACACTTTATACAAACTTTTATATTGTTAGCCCCCGTGCGAAAGGTAAAATATGCAATTAGTTAACGCTGAAGTGGTAACTATCAGCCCACTTACAGAATTTGTTCACAAAGTAACGCTTAAACCCGATACTGCCGTGTCATTTGAAGCAGGACAGTATCTACAGCTAGTATTAGGTGAAAAAGACAAGCGCGCCTTTTCAATCGCCAGTCGTCCATCAATGCACCACGAGCTTGAATTACACATTGGCGCCTCTGGCGCGGACTCTTATGCAATGCAAGCGCTTGAACACCTTCAACAAGCACACACGAATAAGCAAAGTGTTGTACTTGAGGTAGGATTAGGTATCTCACAGCTACGTGTTGATAACCAACGTCCTATCATACTACTTGCTGGCGGCACCGGGTTTTCTTACATTAAATCTATGGCCGATCACCTTGCAGAAATCGAGTTTACTCAGCCTGTGCTACTGTATTGGGGCGTAAAAGAAGAGTCCGCTTTATATGCTAAGCAAGAGATGGAAGCGTGGGCTGCCAGCCGTAAGAATTTTCAGTTTATTCCTGTTGTTGAAAATGCCTCTGCAACATGGCAAGGACATACGGGGTATGTACATCAAGCCGTTATGAAAGATATCGTATCACTAGAACCGTATAGTATTTATATGGCAGGCCGTTTTGACATGATAGGCGTGGTCCGTGATGACTTTATCAATCATGGTGCTGAGCGCGAGCACATGTACGCAGATGCTTTCGCGTTTATTAAGTAACCTTAAACTGAGCTGATAAAAAACGCGCCAATGGGCGCGTTTTTTATCAATACTTAATCAATACTTTGCGCGCAAGGCTTGCTTGTCACTGTCACTTAAGAATGCAATGTCTATCGCATTTCGTTGTGCAAGTTCCATATCTGATTGCGTTAGTCCCGCTTTTGGTGCGGCAACTCGATATTCGTAATCTAATTCAATCCCCTGCACCGCTGGGTCATCGGTATTAATACACGCTAAGATGCCATGTGCCAAGAATTGCTTTAATGGATGTGCTTGTATGTCATTCACGGTACTGGTCAAAAGGTTGCTGGTTAAACACGACTCTATACCGATATGGTTATCACGTAAAAAATCCATTAGCTTAGGGTCTTCTATCGCCTTAACACCATGACCAATACGTGTCGCACCCAATTCATTAATTGCTTGCCAAATACTCTGCGCGTCGCGCGCTTCACCGGCGTGGATCGTGACCCCTAAATAGGCATCTCGTACTTGCTTAAAATGCCCTACAAATAACTCGCCTGGATAACCGATTTCATCACCAGCCAAATCAACAGCAACTAAACTGTCTTTGCAAGCCAACAATGCATCTAACTCATACTGGCACTTTTCAACACCAAATGTGCGCGACATAATACCAATCAGATTGACTTTAATATCTTGGTCCTGAGACGCGGCTTTAACACCATCGATCACCGCTTCGGTGACCCCTTGAGGATGCAAGTTGTGAGTTTGCGCCATGTAATAAGGGCTAAACCGCAGCTCGGTATAATCGATGTTTTGTGCCACAGCATCGGCAACATTTTCCATCGCAATACGACGACAGGCATCGTAATCACCCAGTACTTTTACGCCCCAATCTAGTTTAGCCAAAAACGCCATCAGATCGGGGGCGTTATCTATCACCTGCACATGCTCTCGCAACCCTTCTAAATCCTGAGCGGGTAGCGCAAGGTTAAATTGTTGGCCAAGCTCTAAAATCGTACTCGCACGCACATTGCCATCAAGATGGCGGTGTAAATCAAGTAAAGGTAAAGTTTTATTGATCATAGGTCACTCAGCTGCAGATAAAATTTTTGGGATCATACGCCCCCATCAATAAAGATCAAGGACACATGTCCAATTTTAGTATTGCCGATTTCTTATTCAAGTACAAAAAAGCCAGCAAATTGCTGGCGTTACATTTTTACCATTGGTGGCGGGCCAACTGGTACGCCCTTTGAAACTGCCCTGTTTGCTCAAAACTATACAGTGCAGGCTCAATCCAATACCGCTGCCAATCTTGCTCGGGCAAACTGGCAAATATTTTTGCCGCCAATTCAAAATCCCCTTCAGCATTGGCCATACAGGCTAAACAAAATAACAATTCGCTATGTTCTGGCTGCTTTTTCAACTGCGTTTGAATAGCTTGCGTTAGTTTTATGTCTGCACCCTTTGCATAAGCGAGTACCTGAGCCAGTTGACTAAATTGACCTTTTTTAAGCAGCTTAATAAGCATGTCATGGACATTATCTAAGTACCCGTGACTTGCCATGCTCTGCAAATAAGCAAGCTGAGCATAGGCCTGCACTGCTTTTGGCAATTGAGAAAAATAGTCGCTTGCCTGCTGTTTTGCACAATCAAAAAAGCGTTTAAAAAAGCCTTGCCACTGCATTGTCGCTAAATCAAGTTGCTTATATTTACTTGATAACGTAGCAACTACATCTGCTAGCTGCTGTTCATGCAATAACCCTTCTAAATAACTACTCACAGCCGCCGCATTAGGCTTTTTCTGCTGCATTGGTTGCGACAATAAGGCTAATGCTTGCTCTGATTGATTCGCGTTAAGCCACAGCTTAGGTACTTGTGCCTGCGATTCATCTGACATGGCTTGTAAATGCTGTAAAGCCTGCGCTTGCTCGCCCGATTGCAATGCTGCCTTAGCAAGCAATGCGTGTTGTTGGTCTTGCCACTGCGTAGGCGCATCGTTTTTTGTAAATGCACTTTTGATCATGTGGGCATCGTCGTTAAGTACGCCCCAAATTGAGTCGGTAAGTGCTTGCTCAGATTGAAGACGTTTCTTGTTGCTGAAGTGACCTGTGGTTGAGCGGTATAATCGCCACACAACAAGTATCAGCTTTAGCAACATCCACCCTGTTAATACCATCAGTAGCAGCAAGATAACAAAAGCAACGATAGTCCCTTCAATGGTCGTATCGTTAAAGGCGATAAGCACATACCCCTTTTCATCAATTAGTAAATGCCCTGTAGCCATGGCTACGGTAACGAGGGCTATCACCATCAGCGCTTTTATCATTTTAGCCACTCCTTAACAGCCTCGGTCGATTGCAACTTCACTTGTGTGTTAAATTGAAGTGGCATAGCTTGCAACTCTGTCAATTGGTCCTGAAGCGCCTTAACAGCACTATTGTGAGTATCATAAAACTGCTCAATAGTGTGTTGTGCTGATGCTAACGAGCTGAAGAAAATACTTGCCTGCTTATCCATGAGCGCTGTTTGGGCTTGTGAGAGATGGCTTCTAAGTTGCGCACGCAACAATTGTTGTTGTTCCGCATCGAGTAAAGGGTCTATGACAGCAACTTCACGTGTTCGTACTTTAATAAAATCATCCACTAATTTGTGCCATGTTTTCTTCAAGTTACTTTCAAAGTCACCAATATCACGAGACAATGACTCATCGTTTTGCTCTTTCGGATCGGGTAGTTGCAAGGTCTTCAAAGCCAAATTATCAACTTGCTGCAACATTCCATGCAACTGTAAATAAAGCGCCTCTACAGCAGGCTTTGGTTGAGCCTGCAATGCAGCAATATCCGTCGCTATGGCACTCAATAAAGCGGTGTTATCGTTTTCGTTTTGTACAACATCGTAAAGTCGTTTTAATACCGCTGATGCACCTTGATAGTCTTGATCTGCATTGGCCTTAAACTCCGCCATACGCTGCAAGTACATCACTTCACTGCTTAATGCTCCACTGATCTGTTGCTTGGCCTGAGATAACGCCGCACTAAGTTGTGCGTCAACCGTTTGTGATTGCACTGCTAGACGCTCTTCAAGCTCTTGGTTTTGCTGCTGCAAGCTATTTTGCATCAATGCCAGTTGTGATGTTGTTTGTTTGAGCTGTTCACTCAATTGCGCATTGTCTTTTTGTAATTGCGCCAACGCCGCATAAGTTTTATCACTGATCTGCTGGCCATGTATGATGAGCCCTGCAGTAGCCACACCACCAGTAACCGCGACCAATAATGCTAACACCGCAAGTTTGCTGACTTTTTGTTTGAACACGGGTTGATTTAGGGGCGTCTCAATATTCGATGTGACAGGTCCAGATTGTGTTTCTTGCTCACTCATTTGGCTACCTTGCTGCTGTTGGTTAGGCATTATGCTGTTAAATATGGCCAGATCATCTGGCCCATTAGCAATACTGATACGCTGTGGTTCCACCCCATAGGTGTTTTGTAAATAGTGTCCACTACGCTCACTGACAACAAAAAAATGTCTACTTCTGAGCCAGTCTAAATGCTCGTCTCGTTGAGCATTAAATATCGCATCAAGTGTTGCATTACTCGTGACGACTATACCGTCAATTTGTTCACTACGCCAGTGGTCTAACCAGCCATCGGATGTGTCTTGTTGAGCCACCCGTTTATAGACCGCACAGACATTTAAAATGGCGCCACGTTGCTTAAAAGTCTTGGCAAGTAAAGTGCGTCCACCATGACCTTTAACTAGCACAACTTGTTTAGAGTCTAGTTGCTGAAGTGGTGCTAAAGCCAATAAACCTTCGGAGTCTTGCTGTTTGGGTGCTATCGCCTTGCGTGAAAAACAGCCCTGTACAACGTTTGCGGTTTGCTCACCCACAGCAAAAAGCTGCGCCGTGCAAGGCAATGCGTCGACTTGTTCAGCCAATTGCTTTACCGAGTCTTGCGAGATAAAGACAATAATGTCAGCATCTTGAATTGGCGCCAACTGGCTAGAGGATAACTGACAAGGTTCAATGCGCAGTACAGGTGTATGCACATTGAAAATACCTTGCTGGCTCAGCAATTTTGCCAGTTCTAATCCTTTTCCTTCAGGACGAGTGATCGCAATACGCATCATTGACTATCTTTATAAACCTCAGCGAGGATTTTATCAGCCCCTTGTGCCAACAGTTGCTCAGCAAGTTCAACACCAAGCTGCTCAGCCTGTTCGCTTGGACCCGTTACTTGTGCGCGTAAAATTTGGCTACCATCAAGTGCGCCCACTAGACCGCGCAAAGTAACTTGATCTGCAGTCACTTCAGCATAAGCGCCAATGGGTACTTGACAGCCCCCCTCAAGACGGCGATTCATTGCGCGTTCCGCGAGCACTCGAATGCGTGTATGTTGATGCTCAAGTGGCGCCAATAAACGTTTTGTCACTTCATCATCACTGCGACATTCAATGCCAACCGCACCCTGGCCGTTAGCTGGTAGCGATTGCTCTGGCGTAATAAAGCTTGCAATACGCTCTGGCATCTCAAGCCTGATTAAGCCAGCTGCAGCAAGAATAATGGCATCATAATCACCATTATCTAGCTTAGCTAAGCGAGTATTGACATTACCTCGTAAATCACGGATGTCTAAATCTGGGCGCAGCGCTTTAATTTGACACTGACGGCGTAAACTCGAAGTGCCAACTACTGCACCTTGAGGTAACTCATCCAGTGCTTTATAGCTATTTGACACAAATGCATCACGCGGGTCTTCACGCTCACAAATCGTATACAGTTCAAGACCCTCAGGAAACTCGACGGGAACATCTTTCATCGAATGTACAGCAATATCAGCACGTCCATCCAACATAGCTTGCTCAAGCTCTTTAACAAACAGTCCTTTACCACCAATTTTAGCTAAAGGCGTATCTAAAATGATATCCCCTTGGGTAGACATAGGCACTAGCTCAACGGTTAGCTCGGGGTGGAAATGCTCCAATTGCGCTTTTACAAATTCAGCTTGCCATAATGCCAAAGCACTTTTTCTGGTGGCGATACGTAAAGTATGTTGTTGTGTCATGATTAACCTTTAGTGGCCTGTTACTCGGCCTCTGAAATAATGCGAAAAGATTTTTGTGCTAATAGTTGACCTTGGTCAGTCACTACTTCTACACGCCACTGCCCTGTTTGGCTTGGCATAATATTCTTACTTGAGTACGTGCGAAAACGAATTGCACTAATCGATAAGGGTATCTCGGCCATCAGCTGATCTTGATGAAACCATAAATGCTGCACCGTCTGCCCCTGCATATTATTTATTTCTGTAAAGAAAAATAATTTATCTACAAACTGGGTAAGTTCAAGGTTTTCTTTGAGTACATCAATCGGCTCTCTGTCTACAACCCCAGTCGTTAATACAGCTCGCGAGACTAAGTTACTATCAATTTGCGCACCCAAAGCGACATTGGTGATAGCGGCATGCTCTGAAAATGTATTTTCGCTTAGTTGCTCACTTTGTTCTTCATCGACAACTTGCTCAACAACATCCGATGGCGTCTCTGATTGCATGTCAACCTGGTTTTGCACTGAACTTGAAAGGCGCTCCTCATCGTTAATAATAACAGCCGCGGGGTTATCTACGGTGACTTCTGCCACATTGATAACAGGCGCAGGTGCTGACTTTTTAGGAGTAACGACCTGCTTATGCTCAGCCTCATCATCAGCCTCTATTATTACTTCACTCTGGATAGAGCCCCTGTCAGTGGTTTGTATTTCATCAGCATTGACAGAGTTCATAAGCCCATATATCAACGCAGTAGCAAACAATAACACCACGCTAAAAGCCATAAATATACGCCGCCAATGCCATTGGTAACTTACCGAAGCATTCGCCGTTGGCGCTTTATTTACCGACGTTTTAATAACGATCCTTTGTGTCATTGTTGCAGCTCCTAATTTAAGACAGTGTCGTAATTAACCATGTGCGTATTGCTACGAGCTCTTCGTAGCACACCTGATGTTCCATCGGGTAATCTTGCCAGCTTACCTGATAGCCTTGTTCCAGCAAGGTGTCATAAGCAAGTTTTCCCGCCGACATGGCAACCACAGGGTCATGGCTGCCATGAGCCATAAAGATATTGAGTTCAGGTTGTTTGGCTTCATCCACAAGTTTTTGTGGTGCACACATATACGTTGATAATGCCATAACACCGCCAATTTTATACGATAAACGTGGTGCTAAATGCAGCGCGATGACACCGCCTTGTGAAAAACCAGCCAAAATAATACGCTCAGGAGCAATGCCTTTGTCTAGCTCTGCTTGGATCAATGCTTCAACCGCTTTGGCAGACTCTCTTACGCCGCCTTCATCCGCTCGATTCTCTAAATCCAAAGATTTAATGTCATACCAAGCACGCATCACCATGCCACCGTTAATTGTTACAGGCTGCTCTGGTGCGTGTGGAAAAATAAATCGCACGCCGAGTTCATCAGGTAATTTTAGCTCAGGCGCAATGGGTAAGAACCCTTCTCCGGAATCACCTAAGCCATGTAACCAAATAATGCTCGCTGTGTGTTCCCCTTTTGCTGCGTACTCTACAAACGGCAACATTAGCTGTGCTGCCATTGAATGGGTGTACCAGCTTGGCGAGTGGCAGCATCACACATAAACTGCCAAAATTCTGCCCCCGAGCGATTATCAATCCACTTATCACCGTGAAGCTCAAAATGATGACCGTTAAACTTTGTTGCTACCCACACTTGATGCAATGGTGCTTGTTTGTTTATCACGATTTTACTTTTATCAGCAAAAATAATCTCTAAGATACCTGCTGCAGATTCGTAATCTAGGTCAGCATCACAGTCGTCTATTTGTTCTTCTATGGTGAGCATTAAGGCATCAGCCAACTCATGGTACTCGGAATCAGTCATACGGTATCCCTCATTTGTACAAAGTTTTAGCTATTCAAGCGTGAAAATACTTATCTTCAATAGCTGCTTTTTTTGCGAATTCTGTTACTCTGCGATTATAAAGGCACTGACACCATTAATCTAATGAAAGCGACACTCTCTCAATCTAGCTTATTTTTTCTCGTAATATTCACTACGCTTATATTAGCTGGCTGTGGACAAAGTGGGCCTCTTTATTTGCCCGAAAAGCAAAACTCAAAGCAGACTAATCAAGAGTTAAGCAAGTCTCAAGCAAAACCACAGCAAAATACCAAAGCGCAAACAAATCAGCAGGAAGGTTAGATGGACTTTTTTCAATATCAAGAAAAACAGTTGTTTGCTGAGCAAGTCAGCGTAGCCGATATTGCCAAGCAACATGGTACACCTTGTTATATCTACTCTCGAAAGACATTAGAGCGTCATTACCACGCGTTTACCGATGCAGCGCAAGGGCACCCTCACTTGGTCTGTTATGCCGTTAAGGCTAACTCCAATATTGCGGTACTCAATGTGCTTGCTCGATTAGGAGCGGGTTTTGATATTGTCTCTAAAGGTGAGCTTGCTCGGGTAATTGAAGCCGGCGGTGATACCAGTAAAGTGGTCTTTTCAGGCGTGGCTAAAACGGCCGATGAAATCACCTTTGCTCTTACCCACAACATTAAATGTTTTAATGTAGAGTCAACAGCAGAGCTCAAACGGATTAGTGAAGTCGCTAGCAGTACGGGTAAAGTCGCGCGAGTATCTATTCGAGTCAACCCTGATATCGATGCTAAAACCCATCCTTATATTTCTACTGGACTAAAAGAGAATAAGTTTGGCATCAATATTAAACAAGCCTTTGACGTTTATCAGCTCGCCTATGCATTACCAGGCATTGAAGTGGTCGGTGTTGATTTTCATATTGGCTCACAATTAACCGAGGTTGAGCCATTTTTAGCGGCGTTGGATAAGGTTATTGACCTTGTTGAACAGTTAAAAACGGCGGGGATTGAGCTGCAACATTTAGATATCGGTGGCGGTTTAGGTGTCCCTTATGATAGTGAAAAGCCGCCGCACCCAAGCGCCTATGCAGCGCAAGTAAAGGCGCGATTGACGAATTACCCGCATTTAGAGCTCGTGTTTGAACCGGGTCGCGCTATTGCCGCCAATGCCGGTATTTTGGTAACCAAAGTTGAATATCTCAAGCGCTCTGAGGATAAGCACTTTGCGATTGTCGATGCAGGTATGAACGACATGCTAAGACCCTCATTATACCAAGCTTGGCAAAATATTATTCCTGTGACGCAGCGTCAAGATGGCACGCCAATACATGCGTATGATGTAGTGGGACCAGTTTGTGAGACCGGCGATTTTCTTGGTAAAAATCGTCAATTAGCGATTCAACAAGGCGACCTTTTAGCGCAACGCAGTGCAGGTGCTTATGGCTTTACGATGAGTTCAAATTACAACTCGCGACCAAGAGTTGCAGAGCTTATGGTTGATGGCGATACATGCTATGTAGTTAGACAAAGAGAATCGCTCACGTCACTTTGGCAAGGTGAGCACCTATTACCCTAATTTATTAATGACAGCGGTGCCCCAAGCGTGGCAAAGTAAGTTCATTAGGAGTTGTATTAGAACATTATGTTTGTAAATTTTTCTAAAATGCATGGCTTAGGCAATGACTTTATGGTGGTGGATAACGTCACACAAAATGTATTTTTGTCTCGAGATCAAATCAAAAAGCTTGCAGATAGAAACTTTGGTGTAGGCTTTGATCAACTCTTGATGGTCGAAGCACCGTACTCACCCGATCTGGACTTCCATTATCGAATTTTTAATGCTGACGGCACCGAGGTAGAGCAATGCGGTAATGGCGCCCGTTGTTTCGCTCGATTTGTGCGTATGAAAGGGCTAACTAACCGTCATAAAGTATGTGTCTCGACCAAATCAGGCAACATTACGCTCTATTCTGAAAAAGACGGACAAGTTACTGTTAATATGGGGCATCCGCAATTTGCCCCCAGCAGCGTGCCATTTAAAGCCAGTAAGCCTGAACTCACTTATATCATGAGGGCACAAGAGCATACGGTGTTTTGTGGGGTCGTTTCTATGGGCAACCCTCACTGTGTGATTGAAGTCGACGATATTGACACCGCAGACGTTGAAACGCTGGGACCGCTATTAGAAAACCATGAACGTTTTCCTGAGCGCGCCAATGTGGGATTTATGCAAGTTATAAATGAAGAACACGTAAAGCTCAGAGTTTGGGAGCGAGGTGCACAAGAGACCTTAGCGTGCGGCAGCGGTGCCTGTGCAGCGGTGGTGATTGGCATTACTCAAAAGAAGTTAGCAAATACTGTTCGCGTTGATTTGCCTGGTGGCAGCTTGCAAGTACGATGGCAAGGTGAAGGACACAGTGTAAAAATGACAGGCCCTGCCGAGCACGTTTTTGATGGGCAGATCTCTTTATAAGATACAAAAGGTGTATTTATGAGTAAAATAAACGACATTGATGAACAGCTAATTTGTGATTATTTAACTCATCACCCAGATTTTTTGCTCAATCATCCGTATGTTTTGCTCGACATGGACCTGCATGGTAAAAGCTTAGGGTTACCTAACTTAGCGCTACAGCAACAGCGTGTATTACGCGAACAAAACATTCAGCTAAAACAGCAAATAGCCACTATGGCTCGTAGTGCTATTGAAAACGAACAAATTTTTAGATTACTCAGTGAGTGCCAACGACAGCTATGGTGCTGCAATAGTCTAGGGGAACTAACACAAAAACTTGACGAGTTCCTATGCCAACAACCGAATATTGTCAGTTGTAAATTAATCCCTTACCACAGTGAACTTGCCGATTTAGCACAAACACGCTTACAAAATGGTGTATATCTTGGTCGACTATCTCAGCAAGAGCTGCAACTCTTTTGGCCCCAAGAGGCGTCAATTCAGTCTGTTGCCTTATATATGCTAGGCAGCATCTCTGCGCCAGATGCAATTTTAGCCTTTGCTAGCAACCACGCAGAGCACTTCGCACCTACTAACGACACTTTGTTTATGCAAGAGTTCGTCACCACTTTACAGGTGCGTTTCAGCGCATTGGCCTAAAAATATGGCTGATGAGAACGCGTTGAGCGAGCTGTGGCTTAAGCCTCTAGATGCTTTTATGGCCTATTTACGTCATGAAAAGCAATACTCAAAACATACCTTAAGCCAATACCGCATTCAGTTGCTTCAAGCTGCCAACTTCTTTGCCCCAAACGCCCAAGACTGGCTGATGGTAAGTAGCGAACAAGTTCGCCGTTATAGTATGCACCTGCGTGGTAAACAGTATAACCCGCGCAGTATAAACCTTAAGCTCAGTTGTATTCGTAGCTTGTATAAATACCTAAAAGCAAAGCACACGCAAGATACCACCTTCGTCAACCCAGGAGAAAATATTAGAGGTCCAAAATTTGATAAGCCGCTGCCTAAAAATCTCGATGTAGATCAAATGGCACAACTGTTATCAATTAATGATGATGATGTTTTAGCCGTAAGAGATAAAGCGATGATGGAGCTTATGTACTCGAGTGGTTTGCGAATCAGCGAGCTAGTCAATGTCAATATGGGAGACATACGAGATGGTGAGATCCGTGTTTTGGGTAAAGGCAATAAAGAGCGTGTTATTCCCGTTGGAGGCAAAGCACTGCATGCCTTAGAGCATTGGTTATTGTTAAGGCCTCAGTTGGCCAATGAAGATGAGCTTGCGGTGTTTTTAAGCAAACGCAAACAACGGATCTCTATTCGCCATGTCCGTGAGCGCATGAAAGAGTGGGGCCTTAAACAAGGTATCAGTACACCCATTCACCCACATAAATTACGCCACTCGTTTGCCAGCCATATGCTCGAGTCCAGTGGCGATCTGCGCGCCATACAAGAAATGTTAGGTCACACCAGTCTATCAGCAACACAAGTGTATACACATGTTGATTTTCAGCACCTTGCCAAGGTTTACGACCAAGCTCATCCCAGAGCAAAGAAGCGCCCTAATAAAGACGAATAGCGTTTTGAAACAATGTCCTTAATTCACCAGATAGGTTAGTAACCATGAGATTCAACCGTGCCATAGGCAAAATCAAAGTCCTTAGTTTTGACTTAGACGACACGCTGTATGACAACCACCCAATCATAGCGTCAGCGCTACGAGCGCAAGCCGACTACCTACGCCAATTGCCATGTTGGCCTCATCAAGATAACCGTTTTTGGATGGCATGTCGCAACCAAGCACTCAAAGAAAACCCTGACCTGCTACATGATGTCACGCTGTGGCGGCAACGCGCGCTTTACTTAGGATTATTAGAGTGCGGTTTAACACACGAAGACGCCCTAGAGCATGCGCAAAATGCCTATGCAGCGTTTGCCCAAGCGCGCAGCCAAATCAGCGTATGTCCATCGGTTATCAAGTTACTGAACGACCTTAAGCAACGTTACACCTTAATAGCCATTACCAACGGTAACGCTGATGTCGAGCAATTTAATCTAGCGGGTATGTTTTCTCTGGTGTTACAAGCGGGTAAAGACGGCAGATCAAAGCCTTTTCGCGATTTATTCGATAACGCCGTTAATCAGCTAAACATACTCCCTACTCAGTTATTGCATATAGGTGATAGCTTAGATACCGACGTGCAAGGGGCAAATAATGCACACTGTCGCAGCGTATGGTTAAACAATCAGAATTGCACTTATCGCTATCAAGGCTTAGCTGATATAGAAATAAGCGATATCAAACAGTTACAATATTTTTAGCCTCTTTGAGCTAGGCTGAAAAGCACCGCACTGCGGTTGCATTCATTGACTCTTTAACGTACTAATAAAGGCTGACTTTTAAAATATAATAACGGAAGTGAACTATGTCAGCACAGGATACGGGCTTTTTTGGCCATCCCAAGGGCCTCTCAACGCTCTTTTTCACCGAAATGTGGGAACGCATGAGTTACTATGGCATGCGTGCTTTGCTGGTATTATTTATGACTGCCAGCTTACAAGACCAAGGGCTCGGCTTTACCGTTGCCTCTGCGGCTGCTATTTACGGCCTATACACTGGCGCTGTGTATTTCCTTGGTCTACCCGGTGGCTGGGTTGCAGATAGGCTGCTTGGCGGGCAAAGAACCGTGTGGTACGGGGGTATTATTATCATGTGTGGCCATATTATCTTGGCCATCCCAAGCACCCACTCGTTTTTTATCGGTCTTATTTTTGTTGCATTTGGCACCGGCCTGCTCAAACCCAATATTAGCGCCATGGTTGGACAGCTTTACAGCTCTGACGATGAACGCCGCGACAGTGGTTACGCCATTTACTATATGGGTATTAATCTGGGTTCGGTCATCGGTTACTACGTCTGTGGCTATTTTATGGAAAATGTTGGCTGGCACTATGCATTTGGCGCAGCTGCGGTTGGCATGGCTGTCGGGCTTATTCAGTATCGTAAAACGCTCGGTAATATTGCGGGTGTTGGTGAGGCCCCCACAAACCCTTTTAGCCCAGAGCAAGCAAACAAAGTGTGGGCGCTTATCGCACTGATCATTGCAGGGTTTGCTGGCATCACCGCACTAACTTACGCTGGCATTATTGTTATCAACCCGGTGATTTTAGCGCAGTATGTTGCAGTCGCCTTTACTGTTATCTTTTTTATTTACTATGCGCTTATCTACTTTAAGGGGAACCTTTCTGACGATGAAAAAAAGAAAATGTGGGCACTGTTTTTTGTTTGTGTTGCATCGGCATGTTTTTGGTCTGGGTTTGAGCAGGCGGGCTCATCTTTAAACTTATTTGCACGAGATTATACCGATCGGTTAATTGGCTCATTCACCATACCTACCGCTTGGTTCCAATCAGCGAATGCTATATTTATCATCGTATTATCACCGTTTTTTGCCGCACTTTGGATTAATTTATCAAAACGCCTGATCACCCCATCTTACAACCTCAAATGTGCGGTGGGCTTAGTGATCATGGCCAGTGGTTTTTTAGTGATGTTTATGGCTTCGCAATATGCTGCGCAAGGGCTAAAAGTGGCACCATATTGGTTGATCACAACCTACTTTCTACACACTGTGGGTGAGCTGTGTTTAAGCCCCGTGGCACTCAGTGCGGTTAGTAGGTTATCGCCAAAAAGGTTTGCCGGTCAGATGATGGGCGTATTCGTATTAACCTATTCAATTGGCAATATTATTTCAGGTTTATTGGCTGGTCACTTTGACCCCAATAAAGTAGAAGAGATGCCTAACCTTTATCTACAAATTAGCCTCTTTTGTATTGGCGTTGGTATCATTGTTGGTCTACTCAGCATAAAGTCTAAAAACTGGGAGCAAGAAGCGCAACCGACCAATACATAAACGTTTTTTCAATCAGTTAAACTTGCTAAGCTAGTGGCTGTTGTTTGCCTATTTGGATACTTAAGGAATCAGCCACTATGCAAAAAATTATGCTCACCGGCGCGACCGGACTGCTCGGTCGCACACTTTATAAAACCTTAGTAAAAGACTTTGAGGTTGTTGGTACCGGTTTTAACCGCGCAACTCCCCCGCTCTATCAACTAGACTTAGGCAACCAACAGGCGGTGATTGACTTTTTAGAGCAACACCAGCCCGATGCGTTAATTCATGCCGCTGCAGAGCGTAAGCCTGATGTCTGTGAGAACGAACCAGAGCAAACTATCGCGCTTAATGTTGCTGCCAGCGAGTTTCTTGCCAAGCAGTGCGCCCAACGCGATATTGCACTCATTTTTATTAGCACCGACTATGTATTTGATGGCAAAACGCCGCCGTATTTAGAATCTGCTCAAGCAAACCCGTTAAATCTGTATGGCCAAAGCAAACAACGCGCTGAGCAAGCAGTACTTGCTCACTCAACACGCCACAGCATAATACGTGTGCCCGTTTTATATGGCGACGTATCAGAATTAGCAGAATCAGCGGTATCGGTGATAGCAACTCAGATAAGTGCCACCCAAACCACCGCACATGACAACTGGGCGGTACGTTACCCAACCCATGTTGAAGATATTGCCTTTACCTTAAGAGACTTGCTAAAGCGCCCAGAAAACTTGGGCGGGATTTTTCATATTTCCGATAATCAAGCAATGAGTAAGTATGATATGGCCTGCATTATGGCCGATATTTTAGGCTACCCTCAATCGTTGTTAGAACCTCTTGATGAACCAAGTCAAAGTGCAGCTCGCCCTCACGATTGTGCATTGGCCGATTCAAGATTAAAACAATTGGGGATCGCTCATGGTAGAGAGTTTAAAGAGGCTTTAAAGAGCATACTCTTAACAGCATAGGGCGGGGTTGCTTCAATCAATAAGGGGCAATCAACTTCGCCCCTTTTTACTATCAATGTTTTTAATCAATCCATGAACTTAAAACTTGCTAGTACATGTAGCTGTCGCAGTTACATCTCTTTGCTGAGAACTGCCGCTTAACTGCCAGTAGCCGTTACTTTTAGATAAGCTCACTGATTCACCATACCCTTTAAACTTGCCTGCAATTCTAGTTAAATAACAAACATTAGTGGCGGTAGGTGCCAATGTTTTTGTTCCTTCACCTTGTCTCCAAGTGTATGAACGAAGGTTAGGGTTATAACGACTTAAACATGCCGCACTTGCTTTTACACTGTGCTGATCAGAAGTGCCACCCAAGTATACACCCGATGGTGTATTTTTAACTTCGATAGATTCTTTCCAACCCTCATATTTTCCGCTCATTGAGGTTAAGAAACATACATTGTGACGATCACCCATATACAAGTAGCTTTGTCCCTGCTCCCATGTGTCAAATTGCGTATACTTGTCACCTTTTGGATTAAGCACACACGTGGCCGTTGCAGCTACGTTATCCTGGTCTGATTTACCGCCTAGGTAGTAACTCGCACCCACTTTTTTAACGCTAACTTCTTCAGCCCAACCTTCGAATTTCCCTTGCACACTTGATAAAAAACATACGCGATCTCGTGAAGAACCTAAGCTTACTTGTTGCTCGCCTTGTTTCCAGTGAAAAGTGTTGTATTGGTAATCGCTTGCAAATGCTACGCTGGTTAGTGATGCTGTACCTATTGCGGATAATAAACCAAGTTTAAATAGTTTCATAAAATTTCCTTTTTATTAAACACGCTGACCCAATGCCAGCGCGCAAAATAATAACACAAGAAAATGAAATGTAAAATATTTGGGTACAAGAGGTTTTTAATCTGTAACTTCCTTAAAGGCCAATGCGAGGCGGATAAAAAAGAGTAACGTCAATGTTATTTGGTTAAGAGTTTTCCGACTTTATCTCGTATTAATCGAGTAAAAGGACGGTGAGGTTTTATAGATAATGACAACCTCGGGTTATTCGCCAATTCTAGTATGCTATAACTCAACAAAAGATCAGAAATTTGCTCATGGATAAACTTTCTAGGCTGCTTATGCCAGTAGTGATAAACAACCTTGTCACCTACCGTATGGACTTTACCTTGTTTGCAAAGAAAAAACCCTAATGCAAACTGTTCTGCCGTATGATAGGTCGTATATTTACTTACTTCTTCCATAAGCCACAAAGCGTCTTCAAATAATGATAAGTGAACTTGTGCTAACCCTATAAACCCAGAGTTGTACATCGGAGCACTTTCCGTGATCAGGCAACGGCCGCCCTTGTCGCTATTGAATGTTCGGCCTATTACATTTTTATACTGTCTGGTAAAGCGTCTGCGACTCAAATGACCTTCTAACTTATGCAAAATACTATTGCTGTGATCAATCATATCGAAGTAATGCATTAAGTTACTGCGTACCAAAGTGTCAGAATCTAGAAAAATAATTTTTTTTGCATAGTTTTGAAGCAAAAATCGTATTCCACTCAGCTTCAGTCGGAAGTGATAATTAGAACAACCAAGCCATTGCTTTTGTTGCTGCTCAGTGAAATTGATTACTTGTACATTGGGGATCTCTGGAAAAAAGTCGACCCATTCAGCAAGCACTATAATATTGGCCTTTGGGTTGTAAGTAAGCAATGTCGACATACTTAGTATGGTCTCTTGATAGTATCTTAAGTGCTTACCATACAGAACATAGATAAATGCTTTATCAATCAATTTACTAAACTCTTCTATCTTGCAACATCGCCCGCTATCGTAACCAATTCTTCGATTGCCTTTCAATATAATATCGCGTATTCAGATGAGAATGAAACTTTTAAAAAATAGACTACATTTTTTTACATTTAATAGCTTACCTAACAAAGATACAGGCATTAACATTTCCCTTGCAAATAATTTGCAAAAAACATTTTTCTATAAGGATATTAAAATGAAAACATTAGTAACGACGCTTGCCATTGTAGTCAGTAGTTATGCAGTGGCAGAACCAGAAATGTATGCACCAAGCGGTACAGGTGTAAACTATGACTTTAGAATTGGCCTACAAGCTTTTGACGATCGTGGTCGCGATGCTGGTCGAGTTGAATACACTCAATATCTTTCTTCAGGTTCTAGCACAGAGACTAACTGGGTTGTAGACAGAGACGCATATGATCCAGATGCGCTTAAGCTCCACCTATCAATTTTAAGAAATACACCAGTAAACAAGGACTTCCGCCTCGCGATCAGAGCTGCTGACAATGGTGGTCGTGGTGGATATGGCTACTGGCAATATACGCCATGGGCGAGTGAAGGCGGTGGTTGGTCAGGCTTTGCTTTGGACAGCGACGGTTATGATCCTGATGCATTTAAAATCCGCATTGAAACTAGAAATTGGCAAGAATATGTATCTTTAAGAGACTTCCGTATCGGTTTGAAAGTTGCTGACGACCGAGGAAGAGAACAAGGTTCTGCAACATTTACGCCTTGGGCGTCTCATGGTGGTGGCTGGACTTCGCTAGCTACAGATAATGATTCCTATGATTTCGATGGTTTTGCTGTAAGCCTTGAAGTACGCAAGTATTAAGAGAAAGCATAGACAGCCCTGATTTGGGGCTGTCTTATAATTGACTAAATTGGCGTTTCTATTCAACTAAAATATGTTAGGGTTCCACCTTTACTTTGGTTAAGTCCTAATTATGTCTACACGCCTTGCCAAATACCTTGGCCATGCCGGAGTATGCTCCCGCCGCCAAGCGTCACGCCTGATTGACTCAGGGGATGTCACCGTAAATGGCCGCCCCGCCAATCATATTGATCATGTGACTGAACAAGACGAGATTATCGTATTGGGTAAAAAAGTATGTGGACCTGCCACCAAAGTACTCTATGCCTACCACAAACCCGTTGGCATAGATTGTAAATTAAAGCCTGACGACCCCAGTAGCCTCCTGCATCACTTGTCAACATCACAGCGAGTGTATCCAATTGGTCGCTTAGATAAAGATTCAAGGGGTTTGTTATTACTCACTAACGACGGTGAGCTATGTCAGCGTCTTATCCATCCAGATCATCATGTAGAAAAAGAATATTGGGTGAAAGTTGACCGACCGCTAGACGCTGAATTTTGTCAAAAAATGGCATTGGGTGTCCCTGTTGATGGGCAAATAACCTTACCCTGCCAAGTAAGCTTATTAGATGCTACACGCTTTAAGATTGTGCTTAAACAAGGGCTCAATAGGCAAATTCGTAAAATGGCAAAACATTGTGGCTACAAAGTGATAGACCTTTATCGGGTGCGCATTGCCAACTTCACACTTCCCAACACGCTACCAGAAAACCAGTATCAGCAGATCAATATCGCTTCGTTGAAATTAACTTAAAAACACACTTGACAGATTTGATTACAGATGTAATCTTAACTCCATAGATTACACTTGTAGGCAATACTCATGATAGAACTTTCAAAAGCTGAATTTGCAGTGATGGAAGCGCTTTGGCAAGGCCACCCAGCTAAAGCCAGCGATATTATCCAGCGCTTAAGCAACGATACACAATGGCACGAAAAAACCATCAAAACACTGGTCAGCCGCCTTGTTAAAAAGCAAGCAGTGAGCTTTGAAAAACAAGGGCGAGAATATATTTACACCCCCACTATTGGCCGAGAGGCATATACATTAAAAGAAAGCCAAAGCTTTATTGAGCGCTTTTTTAGAGGCCGAATAGCCCCACTCGTTAGCGGCTTTGCCAAAACTGAGCAACTGTCTCAGCAAGATATTGATGAGTTAAAACAGATCATCAAGCAGTGGGAACAAAAACAAGGAAAGTAACATGCTATATCCGTACTTAGAGTGGCTGTTAAATCCCAATACACAACTGGTTTTAGGTGCCATTATTATCACTTTAGTGCTGTTGCAAAAGTATGCAGCGGATAGCTTAAGTGCCCGCTTAATTTACAGCTTATGGTGGCTAGTACCACTGAGTATCATCGCATTAAACTTACCCAGTGAACTAAAGCCGATTACCAATGATGCGATCAGCTATTTTCGGGTAACGCCACAATTGCAGCAACACACAGCAGTTTGGCAATTTAGTGCAACAGCGGTGTATAGCGCCATCGTTATGCTACTGCTGCTAATGCTTTGGTGGCAGCATTACAAATTTAGCCGTGCTCTAAATATTAAAGCCGTCAAAAACAGTCATTTTGATCAGCCGCTTTTTGTCAGCTCACAATTAAGCACCCCTATGGTGATAGGTTTATGGAAACCGATTGTGGTGTTACCCAGTGGCTATGACAAACAGTTTGACCCCGAAACCTTCAAGCTATTACTCGAGCACGAAAACACCCATATTCGGCGCTTTGATAATGTTGCAAACATGGCGCTTATCCTTTTATGCATTGCTTGCTGGTTTAATCCCATTATGTGGCTGGGCTACCAAAGTTTTCGTCGCGCCCAAGAACTGGCATGTGACGAACAAGTACTACAACAAAAATCAACACATCAACAGCTAATGTATGCAGAAGCACTGATAAGTTGCGCACAAAATGCCCGCAATCGTGCCTTAGCATATAGCTACTACGGAGATAAGAGCACTATGAAACAAAGATTACTACATTTACAAAAGTTATCGGGGGCATCCATGGGTGCCAAATGTTTAGTCGTCGCCCTAGCGTGTGGATCACTCAGTGCTATGGCGCTTGCAAAACCCAATGAAGTACAAGCACATAAACATGAAGGAAAACCGCATCCAGTAATGCGCATAGAGCCCAAGTACCCTGCTGAGGCTGCGAACGCAGGTATTTCTGGGTATGTCACCTTACAATTTACTATTGATGGGCGTGGTCATACGAACAATATAGAAGTGATCGACGCACAACCTCAAGCGGTGTTTGAACAAAGTGCCATTACCGCACTGCGTCAATGGCAATACACTGGCGCGTCAGATACCACGGAGCGTCATGTTGTTCAGCTAGATTATGAGTTAGGTGAACCATCTGAATCGACCAAGAAAAAAGTAAAGCATGAGCGCATTACGGTCGCACATTAAAAGCCTTCAAGGCCAGCTATAGAGCAATATAACTGGCCTTTGCATTATAAACTCACCGCAATCATGGCAATCGCACACCCCAAGCCTACCGCCCAAATCAACGAACGAAAAATGTGCAAATTGAGATAATAAAACACACAGTACAGAATACGCGCCACAATATGGCCGATTGCAAGATACTGCACCGTTGAGCCAACTGTATTCGTGCCAAGTACAACGGCAACAGCCACTGCAAATACCGTTAACGATTCAAAACAATTTTGATGCGCAGCCAACGCTCTTGCACCAAAACCTGTTAACTGAGCTTGCTGAGCCCTTGGGTGTTGATTGTCGTATCCACCAAGACGGTTCATCGCGATGGCTACGGGGGCTTTTGCCAAATACGGCAAAATTACAGCGATGAGCGCACAAATTAAAATCGTTGTCATACTAAGTCCTTGCATGTTTTTTGTTCTTTAACAAAATCCACCTTAGCATGAGCCAAATAAAAAAGCCGCCTTAAATTGAAAGGCGGCTAAATTGTGTAGCATCAAGTTAAAGTATATGCGTAGCAGCTAACAAATGCACTGCGACAGATTGTCGCACTCAAGCAAGCACAGCACACCCCTTTATGAGAAAAATGCGTTAGCCGATACGCATATGCATTGTTAAACTCAAAAAAAAAATAAGATGGATAAGCAATGAGTTGGATAGCCTTTACCGTATTGGCTGCGTTTTCTCAAGCATGGCGAAATGCGCTGCAAAGCCAATTGAGTCAATCAGCCAGTGTTGCAGGTGTGACGCTTGCACGCTTTTTGTTGGCGGTGCCATTGGCTGTGATTTATTTACTGTGTTTGTACCATTATCAAAATGTTCCCACATTAACGATTAATGGGTCGCTGATAGCCTATGTACTGAGCGCCAGCATCATGCAAATTGTGGCTACAGGGTTAATGGTTTTATTGTTTAAGCAAAACAACTATGCGGTGGGTGCAGGCTTAGCTAAAAGCGAAGCACTGATGGCGGCTATATTGGGCATGGCACTGTTTGGCTCTGCTTTATCTTTGATTGGTTGGATTGGTGTCGCCATTGGCGCTATTGCCGTACTGATGCTCAGTGGTTTTAGCGTAAAGCGATTTGCGCCCAAAACAGCTTTACTTGGCATCGCCTGCGGTAGCGCATTTGCGCTCACTTCTTTATGGGTAAGAGAAGCTAGCTTAGCAACTGGACTGCCCTTTTTACACAGTGCCGCGTGGGTGCTGCTATTGGTTTTGTTCACCCAAACTGTGATTTTGAGCCTATTTATTAGTCTCAAAGAAAGGCAAACATGGCAGGTCCTGTGGCAAAAGCGCACACTCCTAAGTACCATCAGCCTGACTAGCTTTGTTGGCTCCGTCGGCTGGTTCAGCGCTATGAGCTTACAACATGTTGCTTATGTCAAAACGCTGGGCCAAATTGAGGTCTTTTTTACTATGCTTATCGCTGTGTTATGGCTCAAACAGCCGATTAAAAAAAGCGACAACATTGGCCTGCTACTCATCGGCATTGCCGCTGCATTAGTGATGTTAAGCTAGCTTTTTTGTTTAACTATTACTTGGTACAAGTCGGTGCGGCGATCTTTTAAGTTCCGTACCGTCCCTTCACTGTGTAGTAGCTTAAGCTTATCAAGATCTAAATCACTAAACAGTAGCATTTCGGTGTTTGGAGTCGCTTCATTTAATGCCGCATCATGCGGAAAAGCAAAGTCTGACGGTGTTAAAACAGCGGATTGCGCATACTGTACATCTAATGAGTCCACTTGCGGTAGGTTACCAACGCTGCCAGCGATAACCACATAACATTCGTTTTCAACAGCTCTTGCTTGGGCGCAATGTCGCACCCGCAAGTAACTGTTTTTAGTATCAGTCCAAAATGGTACAAACAAGATATCTAAACCGCGCTGTGCCATAATACGGCTAAGCTCAGGAAACTCCACATCGTAGCAAATCTGAATACCCACACGCCCGGCATCGGTTTCAAACACACCAATTTCATCACCACCTTCAATCACCCAATCATACGCTTCATGGGGCGTAATATGAATTTTACGCTGCTCATCAATTTTGCCGCTACGGTGACATAAATAACTGACATTATATATTTTCTCGTCTTCCATTAGCGGCATAGATCCTGTGACAATATTGGCGTTATATTCAATAGCCATTGTCGACATAGCATCTCTAAACTGCTCGGTATACTCAGCCAAATAGCGAATTGCTTCGGTTTGATTGCGGTGCTCTTGCAGACCCATTAAAGGTGCGTTAAAAAACTCAGGAAAAATAATAAAGTCACTTTGGTATTCCGACACCGTATCAACAAAATACTCAACCTGTCGCATTAGCTCTGCAACCGACTCCACTTCACGCATTTGCCATTGTACCGCGCCAACCCGAACAATGGTTTTTTTGGTTTCGATGACCGTATCGGTCGGTTGGAACAAAATGTTATTCCACTCTAATAATGTGGCGTACCCTTCGGAGTCGTCATCCTCAGGCAAATACTGTTTTAGTAACCGCTTTACTTGAAAGTCGTTGGCCAACTGAAAGCTTAAAATAGGATCATAAATTTCTTTATGATCGACCTTATCGATGTATTCCATTGGCGTCATTTCATCACAGTGATTGCTATAGCGAGGAATACGGCCACCCGCTAAAATTGCCCGAAGGTTGTACTGCCGACACAACTCTTTTCTTGCATCATAAAGACGTCGACCTAAACGCATACCGCGATGGCTTTTCGCTATCACAACATCTAACCCATAGAGCGCATCACCATTGCTATCACTAAATACTCGGTTGTGGGCATCGACAATTTCATCGTACGTGTGCGGGTTAGAAAAACGGTGATAATCGACTTGGACACTCAGTGCTAAGCCAACCAAGCGACCATCATCTAAAATACCAATCTGACCTTCAGGAAACTGATCTATCAGTCTAAATATTGTATGACTTGGCCACGCGCCGCCTAAGTCGGGATATGCCTCATCCATCAATGTTTTAATTTGTGGATAATCTTCTTTGTTGATATTACACAGCGTAATGCGTGCTTTTTCTATCGACATACTCCCTCCAGCGTAACAATGTGTTAAGCGATATATACTTACTATAGAATACTCAGTAAGCAAAGATTTATAGGCCCTTGAAAAGTTTACATTATCATTGTGGTTATGCGAGTGCCAGTCATTGCGGGTGAATAAAAAGCAATTTCATAGGCTATTAAACTTGATAGCTTTGCCACATCACCTTATTTGCACAACAGCAATAAAACAGTTAAGAACCATCTATACTGATCACTGTATTGCTTTTAAAGCAATTACTTTTAGAAGCAAAACCAGTCAGCGATAAAAGGGGGCATAGTTGGAGCATCCACATAAACAGCCCAATGAAGTGGAACAATTAAAAAATCACTTACTCAAAAAGGTAGCTTGGTACTGCATGGGTCTGCATGCATGCTTAGTTTTTGCATTTTGGTACGCTCAGGTTGAGTTGCTCAGCGTATTCAACGTGTTGAGTGTAGTTACATGGTGGTTTGGTATCACTCTATTAGAACGGGAGCAGCAGTCACTGGCATTGCGTATTTTTAGCTTAGAAGTGACCATTCACTCAGTGCTGGTGTGTGCTGTGATTGGCACTGATTACGGTTTCCAATTCTATCTTTGGGCCGCCTCCTGTTTGCTCCTTCTTGATACGCAACTAAAATTAAAGCAAGCAGTAGTCTGGTGCGCCGCCATTATTGTTATTTTTGCTTTAACCTATACATGGTTTGAAGAGCCTTTGACGTACATTGATTACCAAATGTTCGCCCCATATTTACATTTGCTCAATGTCATAGTTTGCGGTATCCCTATGATCTATACCATAGGCCTAATCAGAGAGATAACGATTAACCAGCAACGTGACCTCGAGACTTTAGCCGCACACGACTCTCTGACCCATCTTTTTAATCGTCGTTATGCCCATGGCTTAATTCAGCAAGCGTATAAAAGCTGTATCAATCAACAACAACCCATATGTGTTGTCATGGCTGATATAGATCATTTTAAGCAGGTTAATGACCTCTATGGTCACGAATTAGGTGATGAAGTCATCGAGCGAGTTGCGCAGTGCTTGAGTCAACAACTAAATAACGCAGATATCGCGGTCCGTTGGGGGGGAGAAGAGTTTTTATTGGTGTTACCTAACTGCTCACAAGCAGACGCACAAAAACACTTAGAACAACTACGCCAATCAATCGAAGCCATGACTTTTGGTAAAGGTGCACTGCAGGTAACAATGAGCTTTGGGCTGGCAACATGGCAAGCCCATTGCGATTTTGAAGAAGTGTTAAAACAAGCTGATGTAGCGCTTTATAAAAGTAAGCATAAAGGGCGAAATACCATTACCGTCGCCCCTCAAGTTCATTAAGTTATCACTATGGGCTAGGCACTATCGTCAACCGATGTACAGCTTCTCCCGGTAGTAACGGTGTGGCTTTGCCTTGTGCATAGTCATCAAATCCGGCGCGATAAAACGCCGAAAGAGGATGACCACTTTGGCCACCAGCAACGGTCATTATTGCCTTTTCTAAGGAGCCAGGTTGCGCAATAAAGCGTTGTGATGCGCCAAAGTCCGACTTTTGAACGGCAGGCATAAACGTATCACCAAACGCATCTACTTTCGGCATATCAAGTAAACCACTTAAAATAGGAAGTTGTCGACTAAATGGATGCTTTACTCGTAAAGCATTAACCTCTCCCCACCGCCATGCACTCATATCAGCGCCATACTCCTGCGCCAGCTCAGCTTTAGCTTGTGCATAAGCTTTCAGTTGTAAGCTCTGCCAACTATCATGGCCATTTAACCAGCTATGTGGTTGGCTTTTTAACAGCTGCCACAGTGCAGGTTCAAGATAGTTCTTAATATGGCTAAGCGAACTACCCTGTAATTTTAATTTATCCTCTATTTGCGCAAATACCTCATCAATCAATGCTCCCCTAAAGCGCCTCACTAGCGTATATCCCACTGAGCTTGCACACGCACATCCTTGCCAGTTTTGTAAGTGTTGCAAATCTTCACCATAGGGTGCTTTGCCTTGTGGAGCGCTATTTAATAGCTCAGCTAAATGTGTATGCCATGGAGCAAGAAAGCGCGCTTCGTTATCTTGTTGTAACTGATTGAAGTCTTGCTCTGTAAACTGCGACTTCTCAGTGAGTCTATCTCTGATCTGCTGTGCCCGTGCGCCCAATGCATATCCACCATCACCGAAACGTTGGTGTTCACTAATAGACACCACTCGTGCATTTGCTGTCCACAACCTTTGTCCTTGTGGATTGACGATACTTGGCCTCACGCTTTCATTTTTGTGCCATAACTGCGAGTACTCACTTTGCTTGATAGCTGTGTTAACAGGATTAGTGCGTGCAGGAATAGCCCCCATGGGCTGCCAGCCAGCACTGCCTTGAGCATCAACAACCATTAAATTTTGTACAGGAATACCTACTTCTGGAGCTAACTGCATTGCCTGAGCGACAGAAGTTGCCCGCTCAAGTTCCAATAAGTTTAAGTTCACTGCGTAAGACTGATGTGCAACCCAGCTCAATGCGTAACTTTTCCCATTAAAACGTTTGACCGGACCAAACTCGCTCATCATCAACTCGTACTGATGAAACTTACCGTTGGGCAACGCTATTTGTTCTGTGATCAACCAAGTCTTGGCATGCGCATCAAGCTCAAGCCAATCTGCAGTATCTAAATAACCATTCGTAAAGCCCCAAGCAATTTGATTATTACTGCCTACAACAATAGAGGGAGCCCCAGGCAGTGAGACGCCTGTCACTTGCCATGCCTGTCCTTGATAAGAATAATTAAGTTGGGCACGGTACCAAATGGCAGGAACATTCAAGCCTAAATGCATATCATCAGAAAGCATGGCTTTATTGGTTTGTGTTAACTGCCCAGTAACAGCCCAATTATTGCTGCCCAAATGAGCTAAAGATGCGATAGGACTTACTTTCGCCTGAACAGCCGAGCTCTCAAGCTCAGGAGGTTGAATATTAGGCATCGGTATTGTTGAGCCATCTAAAGCCGCTTGATATTGGCTCGGTTGCGTTAGAAACAAACGCATTTTTTCACCAAACATGCTTTCAAGATGAATAAGCGCCCGATCACGTTCGAAGTTACCTGCTTGTAAGTCTAAATACATCGCAAAAATAACTAACACACTATCCTCAGGCCGCCATGGCAATTGAGCGCTCCCCGTTAACAGATACTCAAAACCCTCAAAGCCCGCCTGTGTGCGCCCATCATTGACACCTTTTGCATATGCTTGCAAAGCAAGTTTGTGCTGCTGGGGCAAAAGCTTAACAATACGTTCACTGCGTTGCCTAAATTGATGAAAACGCATTCTTTCATCCAAACTGATAGCCGCATCACCAAATAGCTCACTGAGTTCGCCCGCAGCACTGCGCCGCAATAAATCCATCTGAAAAAATCGGTCTTGCCCATGTGCATATCCCAACCCATAGGCTGCATCTTGGCGATTATCCGCATAAATTACCGCTTGGCCCAAAGCATCGCGATTAACAACAACCTCTGAGATAACGCCGCCGCTGGTTTGCGTACCATCTAGTTGCGGCAAACTCAGCGAGAGCACCCCATATAGCGCTCCAGTAAGCAGTAAACATGCGATAATGACAACCACCAGCAGCCACTTAAGTAACTTAAGCATATCCTTTTCTCTCTTAATTATTTATAAGTTCATAGGAGCTGTTGCTCTTTGCTGTTTAATTATGTCCCCCTAAGGACTGCACTTGAAAGATCAACAAGCCCTAGTTTAAGCAGTCATATGTGACATTTAACAGATGGTTATTTACCCTCGTTAAGATCAACAAACTGACTGTCACTTCCAAGCCCTAATAATACAGACTCTCAATAGTCTAGTGCATCATCGCGAGTCATTTTTATTATAGAACACGCCTGTTTATAAAACGCACAGTGGTCTATAGTTATTAAACGCTCAATAACTCTCGCTAAGTAATGTTTGCAAATTTGTCGAATGCACCAAGGAAGACGCAATCCATTAAAGTCAGCTTTTGGCTGCTACTTGGTGCGATTGTTGCCTTTGGCGGTTACGTTGATACTGTAAATTACAATCGGCTAGTACAAGAAGAAAAAAGCAGGGCCTACGAAACAGTCAACGTATATAGAACTCAAATTGAAGGTATCCTTGCAACTAATATTCAATTAGTCAGAGGGCTGGCCATTGCCGTTGCGCAAGAAGAGCAGCTCACTCAGGCATCGTTTGAGCGGATTGCAGAGCCACTATTTCGCTCCAGTGGGGTACTGAGAAATATAGGAGCTGCACCAGATATGGTTTTGCAGTTTATTTACCCTCTTGAAGGCAATGAGAAAGCACTTGGCCTGAATTACCTCTCCCACCCTACGCAAGGCGCTGAAGCAATTGAAGCTAGAGACTCTGGTAAAATTGTACTGACAGGACCGTTAGAGTTACTGCAAGGAGGACAAGCCCTTATAGCCCGCGTACCCGTTACAGATAAAAAAACTGAATTTTGGGGCTTGCTCTCAGTGGTCATAGATATACAAAAGTTATTTACTATGGCGCGCTTAGAAGATCTAAAAAACAACTTTAATGTGGCTATCCAAGGGCGCGAACTATTAGATCAGCAAGGTGAATTTTTTTATGGGGACAGTAGCATTGTACTTGAGCAATCTTTGTCACTAACTATTAATGTTGCAGGGGGACATTGGACGCTATACGTCTATCCAAGAGGAGGATGGCAACCACAAAGCGCAACCATTTGGCCTTTTCGCCTTGCTTTAGCAACAATTATTTTGCTATTTATCGGGGCTTTTGTCTTTTTTAACCGTCTATTAAAGCAGCTGCAAGATAATGCCCACTCACTCAGTAGCATGGGTGCGCTGGCAGAAGTAGGTGCATGGACTATCAATTTAAAAACAAGGAATATTTCTTGGTCGGAAGTGACCAAAGAAATCTTTGAAGTGCCCGCCAGCTATCAACCTTCATGGATTGCTACCACCGAGTTTTTTGTCGCAGGTGCACACCGCAGATTAATGCAAGAAACCTTTGATAAGGCAATTAAAAAGGGCATCGATTTTGAACAGGAAATGTTGATAAAAACGGCAAAGGGGAATGAACGCTGGCTGATGGTCAAAGGCAGAGCTGTTAGGCATGGAAATTATACCAGTCAACTTTATGGCTCAGTGCAAAACATTCACGCTCGTAAATGCCTTGAAATTGAGCATAACAAAGTTGCTAAAAACAATGAGTTACTAGCCCAGCTTAGCAGTCACGAAGCGGTTTTAAACTTAAAGTTGGAACCCGCTCAAAACATTGCCATCCGAGCCGTATGTGAAGGCCTTGAGGCACAACGTGCCAGTATCTGGCTACTTAACGCTGATGGCTCACAGTTGATCCCCTCTGCTTTTAGTAATACGCGTGAAGAGGACCTACAACATTTCCCGCCATGGCGAAAAAAACAACTGCCCGATCTGTTTGCTGCAATTTTTAAACAGGAACTGATACTAGCAAACTTTGCCCACACTCACCCATGCACTCAAGAGCTTAAAGATAATTATTTAAGTCCGTATGAAGTTAATGCCATATTAGGATGCAGCATTGCTTACAAGGGACATGCCATCGGCCTGCTTTGTGCGGAGTATAAGCATCCTCATTTAGTGTGGGATAACACCGATAAAAAGTTAATTAAGGCTGTTGCTGCAACCTTAGGCAGCTTATTTGCAAGCAGAGAACAGCAACAAGCAAGGCAACAAGCTGTAATGGAAAAAGAGCTTGCACAGCAATCTGCAAAAATGAAAGCTGAGTTTTTGGCCAGTATGAGCCATGAAATACGTACGCCACTCAACGGCGTATTAGGCATGTTACAAATTGTCACCAACTCCGATTTATCTCCTTCACAAATGCATCATTTGCAACTGGCACAGAACTCGGCAGAGTCATTGCTGAGTATCATCAATGACATATTAGATTTTTCAAAAATTGAAGCGGGTAAGCTGCAAGTTGAGCTTATTGAATGCGACTTGGTCAAAGTTATCAGCGATAGCATTAGTAGTTTTGCGCCCAAAGCGCTAGAGCAACATACTAGATTGGTTCTTGATACACATGAACTGAAGGTTCAATGCGCCAAAACAGATCCTCACAGGTTGAAACAAGTGCTCAATAACTTACTTAGTAATGCTATAAAATTTACTGAAAATGGCACGGTTACACTGAATTGTTACACGGAGCAACAGGCCCAACACACTCGACTATGGTGTAATGTTGAAGATACTGGCGTAGGGATAAGTAAATCTCAGCTAAGTAAAATATTTGACTCGTTTACACAGGCTGATGTGTCGACCACAAGAAAGTTTGGTGGAACAGGTTTAGGATTAACCATTGCACGTCAGTTATGTGGTTTATTAGGTGGTAACTTGAATGCCTATAGTAAAGTTGACGTAGGTAGCACCTTCAGCTTTTATATTGAACTTCTTGAACCACAGCCCTTATCCTCTATTGAATTTAATTGTGAGGCATTGATCATTGTCGATCCGCACTTAAAACAAGAAGCGCGACAACACTATTTGTTCGATAGTTGGGGAATGCCTTTAATCCACCTGGACTCAATTACTCAAGCCATAGAATATGTTGAGGATAAATTATTAAAAGACCCGGCTTTAATTATTGCTTCTGAGCAATTATTAAATACATCAAGCACCCTACTGCAACGATTGCACCAGCTACATCAGCGGTCTAAAGGAGGCTTGGCTGTGCTGGGAAATAGACTGGTAGCCAAAACAGAATTTACTCCCTTAACGCCTGATTTAACACTACTTAGGCCACTTACACCTGCAGATATGCTTAAACTGTGTCAGTTGGATCACAAAAACTCAACTCACACCGAAAGTACGGCCACTGACCTCAGTCACCTAGAGGTGTTACTTGTAGAAGACAATAAGATTAACCAAACCGTAGCCTTAAAATTGCTGAGTAGATTTGGTATTCATGCCCAATGCACTGATGATGGCCTACAAGCCGCAGAACACCTAAAACTGCGTGACGAGCCATACGATATCATCTTGATGGATTGCTTAATGCCTGAACTAGACGGCTATCAAGCAACTAATCTAATTCGCACTGGTGGTGTTGGTGCTCAGCATAAACAGACACCGATTATTGCGCTGACAGCAAACGCCATGCAAGGAGACAAACAAAAGTGCTTAGCCGCGGGGATGGACGATTATATATCCAAACCAATCAAAGTAGACGAGCTAGAAGAGAAACTAAGATACTGGCAAAATGAGACTAAACAAAACGTTGCCAATAGCGTACAGTGATAAAAAAATATCGTGAGTGTGACTATGGAACTGAATGAAGTTGAACAACGTATTGTTGGTTGCCTGCTAGAAAAACAAACAACCACCGCTGAACATTACCCACTATCGCTTAACGCTCTAACCAATGCTTGTAATCAAAAATCTAATCGCGACCCGGTGATGAACATCACTGAATCAGAGGTATTAGACGCAATTGAAGCATTAAAATCTAAGCATATTGTCACGATAGATGAAGGCTTCTCGGGAAGAGTTAACAAATACGACCATCGATTTTGCAATACTGAATTTAGTCGACTGCAATTTAGCGAACAACAAAGAGCCATTATTTGTCTGCTACTGCTAAGAGGAGCACAAACACCTGGCGAACTACGAACTCGCAGTGCAAGATTAGCGACTTTTTCGCAAGTTAGTGAAGTTGAAGACGCGCTGGAAACACTACAAAATGAAGGCTTTGTAAAAAAGCTTGCTCGAGAACCAGGCAAACGTGAGAGCCGCTATATACACCAATTTCAAGACGCCGAGCATTATTCAGCAGCACCAAATTCCCCTTCTCAAAAAATAGAAAACTCAGAACTAGATGCGCTACTGATAGAGATCGAACAACTTAAAAAAGAATTGGCTGACATCAAACAGCATTTGGGACTTTAAATTAACTTTCAATCACAACATAATATCCCCAAATAGCATTGGCAATGAGGAGCATAAAATGCGCCAAGCGATACTCGCTGAAATGCAAGTACAGCCACAAATAGATGTGGCATTCGAAATCACTCGCAGAATAAACTTTATTAAACAACGTTTAGTTTCGGCGCACTGCCGTACTTTAGTGTTAGGTATAAGTGGCGGTGTTGATTCATCAACCTGTGGTAGATTGTGCCAATTGGCCGTCGATGAGCTCAATGCAGAGCATGACACAGACCAGTATCAGTTTATTGCTATGCGCTTACCTTATGGCGTACAAGCAGATGAAGGTGAAGCGCAACTTGCTCTAGACTTTATTAAGCCTTCTCACCGCATCACTGTAAATATTAAGCCAGCAGTCGACGCAATGCACGAACAAGCGATGCAGGCTATGCATACGGCGCAATTATCTATACCAGCGCAAACGTCTGTCGACTTTGTTAAAGGTAATGTAAAAGCTCGCCAGCGTATGGTTGCCCAATACGAAATTGCGGGATTAACACAAGGTTTGGTTGTTGGCACAGACCATAGCGCTGAAAATATCACCGGTTTTTATACCAAATTTGGTGACGGTGCGTGTGATTTAGCTCCGTTATTTGGCTTGTCTAAGCGTCAAGTTCGCAGCTTAGCAGCACATTTGAGTGCACCTGTAGAATTGGTCACTAAAGCCCCTACTGCTGATTTAGAATGTGATAGGCCAGGCCTAACCGATGAAGAAGCGCTTGGCTTAAGCTATGACCAAATAGATGACTTCTTAGAAGGTAGAGATGTTGCACCTGAGGTAGAAGCAAAACTCATCGCGATTTACCAACGCACCCAACACAAACGTCAACCTATACCAACAGTATACGACGCCTTATAGCCACAAACATCTAACCTTTTGATTTTAAAGCAGCACATTGCGATATAGCACAACGCAGTGTGTTGCCTTGCTAGTATAAAAGCGGCACACACTAAGAATCTGAATGTATCGCAGTGATCGACAATTCGTAACATGACGTAAAAATTACGTTATAGTTAACTTATTGATACTTTTCAGAGGATAAGAGTTTTTAATGACCGCACCGATTTTGATCACTGGCGCAGCCCAACGTATCGGCTTGGCTTTAGTGCAACATTTTGTAGCAACAGGCCAACCAGTGGTAATTACCTATCGCACCAGACATAACGTTATTGATGAACTAGAACAAAGCGGTGTGCATTGCATCAGTGTTGATTTTGATAACTCACAGTCTGTAGAACAACTTCAAGAAACGCTGCGCGCTCGCTACAGTGCTCTGCGGGCTATTATTCACAATGCCTCTAGCTGGGACTGTGAAGCCAATAATCCTGACTTTGACAGCTTGTTTGACAACATGATGCGAATCCACGCCAAAGTACCTTATAAGCTAAACTTAGCACTTGCAGATTTACTTTTGGCTTCGCCAGTACCAGCTGACATTATTCATTTGACCGACTATGTGGTTGAGACAGGTAGTCCAAAACATATCGCCTATGCTGCCAGTAAAGCCGCGTTAGATAACCTCACCCGCTCTTTTGCGACTAAGTTTGCACCTAAAATTAAAGTTAACTCAATTGCGCCAAGTCTGATCATTTTCAATCAAGATGACCCACCTGAGTATAGAGAAAAAACCTTGAAAAAATCACTCATGGGAATAGAACCCGGTTGCAAGGAAATAATTAATAGCGTTGAGTTATTGCTCAACAGCGACTATATCACTGGGCGCACAATCCCAGTCGATGGCGGTCGTCACCTAAAATAAGCAGAGACCATTATGCACGACAATTTAAAAGACAGTTACAAACAAATTATTGCCGCGGTTGGAGAGGATGGTGACCGAGAAGGGTTACTAGAGACACCTAAACGAGCCGCAAAAGCGATGGAATATTTAACCAAAGGCTATCGCGAAACGCTTGAAGAAATTACTAACAATGCGGTATTCACATCCGACGCCGACGATATGGTATTGGTACAAGACATTGAATTGTACTCAATGTGTGAACACCATCTACTGCCGTTCGTTGGTCGTTGCCATATTGCCTATATTCCTAACGGAAAAGTACTCGGGCTCTCAAAGTTTGCTCGTATCGTAGATATGTATGCACGCCGATTCCAAATTCAAGAGCAGTTAACACATCAAATTGCAAAAGCCGTTGAGCAAGTTACTGGCGCTAAGGGGGTTGGCGTTATCGTTGAAGCAAAACATATGTGTATGATGATGCGTGGAGTAGAAAAGCAAAACTCGAAAATGCGTACCTCTGTAATGCTAGGTAACTTTCGTGAAGACCCAAAAACCCGCAATGAGTTTATGCAGCTAGTAAAAAACTAAGGATAGCCTATGCAAAATGCCATCATTAATGTCACAAACTTACGATTACGTACTTATATTGGCTTTAATCCAGAAGAGCGTGAAAAAAAACAAGACGTTGTGGTTAATATCGAGATCCATTATCCCGCAGATACCGCTTGCGTCAACCATGATGAGGTCGAGCACGCGCTTAACTATAAAACAGTCACAAAAGCCGTGATAAAACTCGTTGAGGACGGCCATTTTCTGCTGTTAGAAAAATTAGTAGCAGACATTTTAACCGAGTGCCACCGTCATTCATCTGTAACTTACGCCAAGGTGAAGGTTGATAAGCCGCATGCATTGCGATTTGCAGATTCAGTATCACTCACCTTAGATTGGCATCGATGAGCAGCTAAAACAGCTGCTCTACTCCTACAGCTAGCGTAATTACCATCGCATATCTCAACCCTTTACCAAGGGAGACGAGCAGCACAAATAGTCGCTTTTTCATCTTGAATACGCCAGCTAAAACAGTCAAAGGGTCGCCAATAATTGGCACCCACGAAAACAACAAACTGATACTACCAAATCGTGTGTACTGAACTTTCGCTTTTTCCAGTTGACGCTCTGAAACAGGAAACCAACGCCTATCCTTAAAGTACATCGCATTACACCCAAGCCAGTAGTTAATACAACTTCCCACAACGTTTCCCAACGTCGCAATTAGCCACAGCATCACCAAGTTTGCGTTATCTAATACGGCTAACCCAGATAGAAATATTTCTGATGAACCTGGCAAAAGTGTTGCCGAGCTCAACGCCGATAGAAACAAGCCTTGATATAACCACATAATTTATCTCATACACTTAAAAATAGGGTATTCTCTAACACTAATTTTGCCACTCAAAAGGAAGATAATAATGATAAAAAAGGTTAATCACTTAATATTTGCATCTGCTTTGCTATTGAACATCTCGGGTTGTAGCACAGTGCAGGCTGATAGCCAGCCACCAAAAAATTATGAAACTTACATTACTGCTGGTGACAATTTTAAGCACCGTTCTTTCACCGATATCAATGGCGACAAAATTGAGTTGGGAGATAAACGTAAGCTGGTCATTTTATTCGCAACTTGGTGCAGCGATTCCCAACGAACACTACAAGAGCTTAAAGCCTCTCCCCTTATTAATGACCCGAATCTACAGATCATTGCCATCGGTCGCAATGAAAACAATGAGTCTATGGCTAAATTTAACGAAGAATACCAGCTACCATTTGCATTGGTTTCAGACCCTGAGCGCGAGATTTACAGCCAATATGCCAATGCCGGCATTCCTAGGCTTATTTTACTCAATGAACGCAATCAGGTAGTAAAAACACTCATAGGTGAAGAACCAAACAGTATTGATAAGGTGATTTGGAAGTAAATGGCATTGTGATTTACAAACAAAAACGCCAGTCATAAGACTGGCGTTTTTAGTTTAAGCATTATGCTTATTTTTGCTTGCGACGACGTAGTGCAGCAAATGGTGCAGCTAATAGCGCTAACCATGCTAGTGAACCTGAAGAGCTCTTCTTCGGCTCAGGGGTTACGTCAACTACAGGCGGCTGTTCTGCATCCGTATCTACTACGTTGGTAATATTTACGATAACTTCCGCAGGCTCAGAGATATTGCCCATTACATCGATAGCAGTAACAATCAGTTTAGCTTCGTTGTTACCCGCTTCAAAATCTAGAAGCTCACCGTTAGCAACCACAATCTCACCCGCTGCATTCACAGATAAGCCTGCATGGGTAGAAGATTTCAAGTAGAACTCAGAAACATCTAACGTGTTCTCAACTGTTTCTGCCGCTAATGTCGCAATAACTGTACCAGTCTCTGTGTTTTCAGCAACGCTTACTTCAACACCGTTAAGTACAGGTGCGTCAAATGGCATAGGGTTGTTTAATACTGCATCAGTCATTGGTGCAACCACACCTGATAAATCAGCGCTTGTAAGTGCAAATGGCGCATCAGCAGTTACATATGCTTTCGCTCCTGGTGCTAGCTTCTCAACTGCTTCACCTGATGCTGTTACCAACTTAGCATTTGATGTAGCAAATTTAGCAGTACCAGCAAGTGCATCCTCAAACTCAGCTGTGTAAAGACCTAAGTCATAACCAAAGCCGACTTTTGATTCAAACGCAATATCTTGACCTAGGTTATCAGAACCTAAACCAATCCACTCAGCACAACCTGTAAAGGTTACTGTGTTAGAGCCACCTTCATGTGCAAAAGCACTCACGAAAGCTGCACCCCAATTAGGCGCACCATCTACTAAAGGAGCAACTGCAGAGCGTGTACGTCCAGGGATAGCAGCACTACGACCCACATCACTATATTGAGCTAGTAAATAATCATGCTCACCGTCACCATCAATGTCTAGACGAGTTTCATAGCCACCAACTTGACGCTGATGAGCAAGCGCATCGCGTAATACTAATGAAGACGTGAACCATAAACCTGACTCACAACCTTCGCTTTCATAAACGTTGAACGTCGTTGCAACAAGATTTACTGACTTGTCTTCTTTTGACATAGCTTCACGCTGAGCAACTAGTTGCTCAGTCATAGGTGTGAATTCTTCTGCACCGTTATTTGTAACAGTTACCATCACCTTGCCGTCAACTAATTCATAACCCACGCTGATGCCCTGTGCTGCTTTTGGAAGCACATGGTAAACCAAGTGTAAATCATGATCGCCATCAGTTGCTGGGTCGTCGAATACTAACGCACCGTCAAATTCAGCTAACGTTAGCGCTGGACTAAATGCCGCTAAATCATCTGCATTAAGCGGGTTACCTAGCTTCCACTGTGGAAGTTTCGATGCGTCAATTGTTAGTGTTACATCAAACTCAACTGTTTGACCTGCAGGCACGGTAACCGACTCAGGCATATTCCAGCTGATAGCGCCAGTTTCTGCGTCATTTGCGTAACGAGCTTCTGTGCGTAGGTTGTATGTTCTTTCTTGTGCTGAGAAGTTCTTCAAAGTAACTGTTTTAGTATACTCCGCAGTGCCTTCTACATGTACTAGACCAAACGATAATGCTGCCTGATTTGTGTCGAACTGCTCATGGTGAACCCAAGCAGCAACTGGAGAATTAACCGCTTTTTCAACATCTACTAAGCCCGCACCAATCATACTAATAGGCGCTAATTCACTATCAGGATTAACTGTCAACGCTTCGTTCGTTACGTTTAAGTTCGCCGTATTCATCAGCGTTGCTTTGATTTCGTATGCGTTGCGCTCAGGAAGGGCTTCTCTAACTAGTGCTACAGCACCAGCAGTCATAGGACCAGAGAACGATGTACCAGTTGCTGGAGCTAAACCGTCTTGTGTGCCCGTCGCAGCTACCATGATGTTCGTACCTGGAGCTGTAATTTCAGGTTTCAACAAGCCATCCATAGAAGGACCGCGAGATGAGAAATCTGCAACCGCGCCCGCTAAGTTTTTCATTTCAACTTTAACGCTGTACGTTGCTGCACCTGACGCTAGTTGCTCTTTTAACGCTGCACCCGCTTCAAAGTTAATACCTACAGAGCGAATTGTTACGTCATCTGAACTACCGCCCATTGGCGCTGGAGAACCATCGTTGTTATTGTTTGCGATAAGAACAAACGTCGCGCCTTTAGCTTGTGCATTAAGCACTTTAGATACAAACGCACATGCACCACGGTCGATAAGCACTGCTTTACCCGTGAAGTCAACATCATCAGCGAAAGCCTCACAACCATTCTGATTTGCATCCGGATAAACTAATGGCGCAATATCACTCGTCATTTCGAATGCGCCTTGAGGGCCAAAGCTTGCACCTTGAATGATTGCTTCAGAACCTGCAACAGTACCTGAAGCAATTGGTTCAGCAATAGTTGGGTGTGTCATTGCACCTACAGATAGTGCATTTGGTGTTGTACTTGGACCACCAATGCGGAATGGGTTGTCACCATCATTACCTGCAGAAATAACCATGTTAACACCTAGGTCAACCGCTCGTTGAATTAGGTATTGAGTACCACTTTGCGTGTAAGTATCACCATACTCACCACCTAATGACATATTAATTACATCAACACGGTCACTGATATCTCCGTCGCCATTAGGGTCCATTGCAGCCTCTAGCGCAGCCGCTTGTGCAGCACCTGGACAGCCACCGCCACATACAGAGTAAACATATAGTTCAACATCTGGAGCTATACCGGTAACAGAGTGAGATACTGAAGTACCATGACTAGTCGGGTCACCTTCTGCAGGGCCGATTGACGGGTCATTCTCTATTGGGTCAGCGTCGTTACGCATGTAGTCGTAACCACCTTTTACTTGACCTTGTGGCCATGAAACGCTTGTAGGGTCTTCTTGAGCCGCTTGATAAGCCTCAACGGTACCAGCGCCATCAAAAATAGCGTGAGTGTAATCAATACCAGTATCAAGTACCGCTACTTTTTGCCCCATACCCGTTGCTACGCCAGCAGTTCTAACCGGGGTTGCTTTAACATAGTCAGAAGATTCTTCAATGTGTAACTCAGAGTCAAACATTGGTAATACTTTAGAGACGCGAGGGTCATTTTTTAACTTTTCAACAGTCTTTTCTGACGCTTCGATGATTAATGTAGGAGCCAATACTTTAGTACGACCAATTACTTTCGCATTAATATCTATATTGCTTAGTTCTAAACTAACTGCGTTTTGAATACGTTCAATTTGTGCAATTGTTGCTCTTGTATCACCAGTTTGATAGGTGCCCTGAGCAAACAAGTCAGCTGAAGATGTTGCTTTTAAAACAACTAAGTATGAAACTGGTTTTTGTTTTTGAATATCACTGATATTGACTTTATCAGTTTGAAAACTAGCATATTTGTTTACTAATTGCGCTGTTTGTGCAGACACGCTAGCAGATAGGATAACACCACCTACCGCCGCTGCAATTGCAGTCTTTTTGATCATATTAGACATGTTTTCCCCTAGGACTTGTTGTTTACTATGTGTTGCTATTATTTTTCAAATTGAGTGGTCAATTAATATAATGTAAACACACAGACACAAGCAACATAGATGAGACATAAAAGTATGACTTAATTCACAAACTAACAATTAATACACATAACGCCATGTTTATTAAGAACAAATTAATGTAAAAAAAAGTAAACACACACAAAAAATGTCATAATGCTATGATTTAAAGCGCTCAAAAAGACTAAACACCTTTAAAACCCACCTGAATACACTTGCCTCTATAAACGATTTCCGCAACACTGGTACACTAAAATAATATTTAATGGAGTAAGTAAGTGAAAAAATTACTAATAATGGCATTGGCTTTGGCTAGCTTAAATGCAAATGCAAATAGCCTATTTGAGTCAAATGAAGATGCGATTGAATACCGTAAAGCAGCATTTCAGTTAATACGCTACCAAATTGGTGATATGGGTGACATGCTTAAGGGTAAAGTACCATTCGATGCAAAACGCTTTGAACAAAGAGCGAACAACGCAGCTCAGCTATCTACTATACCTTGGGAAGCGTTTATAGCAGGCTCAGACAAAGGCAACACAGATGCATTACCTGCAGTGTGGTCGGACAAAAAAACTTTTGATAGCAAAGCTAAAATGTTCGCACAGTACGCGCAAGAACTTGCCCTTGTAGCTAAAACTGGTGATAAAAAGGTAATAGGCCCAGCTTTTAAAAACTGGGCAAAAGGTTGTAAAGACTGCCACAAATCTTTTAAAGACTAATATTAAAAAAGGCCTAAAAAGCTTCCAATTTAGGCCTTTATTGTAATCAGTTAATTAGTGCACTTAGCGGTTGCTCACCCCAAACACTCATTATTAGCACTGATAGTATAATAAATATCAAATAAGCCCATTTACCAGGCACCATTCGAGGCTTTAGTTGGACGTTGTTTTCCTTACCCGTTAAAAGCGTTTTGGCTAGATTCTTACCTTTCAAGCGATAGACAATAATTGCCAATATATGTAGAGCTATCGTATACAGTAAAACCTCAAAGTTTTCATGATGTAGTTCAGAGGCTATTTCGCTCCAAGAAGTCGGAATATAAGCAACTAAAGGCCCCTCAACTAAAATATCATCGGTACTCATTAAACCACTGAGTAGCTGTACCACAATGAGCACAAAGAACAGCAGTACCATGTAGCTTCCAGCAGGGTTATGACCGACACTCTGAGCGCCACTACGCATAGCCAATAATGCCGATTTTGGCGAATGTATAAGAGATGAGAGCTTAGCCGTATCACTACCAATAACCCCCCAAATTAACCGAGTGAGCATGAGTGCTAAAATCAGGTAACCTGTCACAAAATGTAAATCTAGCCAGCCCTCTTCACCGCTAACATAAAGTACAGCAATCCCAATAACCAAAAGCCAATGAAAACCGCGGATAAACCCATCCCATACCTTTGTCATTACTATTCTCCAACCATTATGCTTACTTTAATTACTATGTTGCCAACCATATCAAATATCGCCCTGAAAGGCAGGCTAAAGGCATAAGCAAAATTCAAATATATAACTAAAGGAAGGCGTATCGGGAAGCTTGGCGCAAACTTTGTCCACGCCAAGTAATCGGTACTACACGCTGCGGATAAGAATTTGCCGACTTTTCTCCAATGTGACAGCTTGATGCTCTCCAAGCGCCGTCATACCATGACGTTCAAGTTGTAGCACAATTTTATCTGCAACCTCTTCGCCTAATCCATAGTCACTTAAACGCGTTGGCATTTTAACATCATGAAAAAACATTTCTGTCTTTTTGATAGCCAGTGCTATTGCTTCATCAGGGTTCGTGGTATCCAACCCTAACACCCGTTGCGCATACTGTAATATTTTTTCTCGCTTAGTCTCTTTTTGTTCTTCCATCAATCGAGGCAACACAATCGCCAAAGTCTGAGCATGATCAAGCCCATACACCGCAGTGATCTCGTGCCCAATCATATGTGTTCCCCAATCTTGAGGTACGCCCGCCCCGATTAAGCCATTAAGTGCCATGGTCGCTGACCACATCACATTTGCACGTACATCATAAGACACATCTTTATCAAAAACCTTAGGACCTTCCTCCATTAAAGTGAGCAATAACCCCTCAGCAAAGCGATCTTGCACTTTCGCATTAACTGGATAAGTCAAATATTGTTCCATGGTGTGTACAAACGCATCCACCACACCATTGGCTAACTGGCGTTCAGGCAACGTCTTCATCACATCAGGGTCTAGCACCGCAAATTTCGGCTGCACTAACGGGGTTGCAAACGGCAGCTTGTCATTGGTGTCTTTATTAGATACCACGCTAAAGCTATTTGATTCGGAGCCTGTTGCTGGCAATGTTAAAACAACGCCTAATGGTAATGCCGATTTTACCTCTGCACCTTTGCCAAGAATATCCCATGGTTCTCCATCAAATAGTGCTGCGGCAGCGATAAATTTGCAGCCATCAATCACAGACCCCCCGCCTACAGCAAGAATAAAGTCATAACCATTTTGCTTCACCATATCTACGGCTTGCATACAAGTTTGGTAGCTAGGATTGGGCTCAATCCCTGCAAACTCCCCCCAGCTATGCCCATTTAACGCCTCACAGACTTGTTCATACACGCCATTTTTTTTAATGCTACCTCCACCATAAACAACAAGCACTTTAGTATCTTGAGGAATGTTAGAAGATAAACAGGCTATCTGCCCTTGACCAAAATGTATTTGAGTAGGGTTAACAAAGCTGAAATTTAGCATGTTGCGCTCCATATATTTGCACATAGCGATACGATTACAGGTTATCACCTGCTGTTGATATGGTTACTAGTCTAGCCAAACATGCACATAACAAACACACTCTAAACAAAAATAACTTTTGCCTCAGGGCAATAATAAAGCAATTATAATTAGATTATTGTGAAATAAGATCGGATAACTTATGATTTGGCAAGGCCTCGAAGTGTTTCTAGCTGTTGTAGAACAAGGTAGCTTTAGTAAAGCAGCCGATAAACTGGAAACCTCTACTTCATATGTCAGTCGACAGATACAACAATTGGAAAAGCGCTTAGGAACAACGCTTATTCAACGCACCACACGTACGCAAAATTTAACTGATGCTGGTCGTCAGTATGCCAGCAAGCTTAAAGCCATACAGCAAGAGCTAGTGGATGCAACCAATCTAGTACAAGGCGTACAAAATACTCCTAAAGGGCAAATAAGGATTGCAGCGGCGGGTGAGTTTGTAGCTAACCAAGTAGCACCTCAAATCGCAAGTTTCCTTAAACGATACCCAGAAGTGAGTATAGAAATTGATTTTAATAACCGAAATGTTGATTTAGTTGAAGAGGGCTTTGACTTAGCAATAAGGTTTGGTCGACTTCAAGATTCCAATTTAATTGCACGTAAACTATGTGCTCGCCCCATGACCTGGGTCGTTAGTAAAGATTACCAAAGCGTTCATGGTCGCATTCGCCATCCATACGAATTACACCAACATAACTGCCTGTGTGCTACGCAAGGGCGGTGGCGATTTATGATTTGCGAGCAAATTGAAGAAATAAAAGTAACGGGTAATTGGCGAAGCAACAATTCATTTGCGTTAATCAATGCCTGTCTTGCAAGCTTAGGAGTGGCACATTTAGCGAAAGATATTGTCCAACCTTACGTTGAGCAAGGAAAACTTGAATACATTTTAGAGCCTTTTCAAGTCAACGATGGTGCAACTTGGCTCGTATACCCACGTAAAGATCTGATGCCCTATCGGGTGCGTTTACTCATTGAATTTTTAATCGAGAGCTTCGCTCTACCTAGCTAGTTTAAATATAGAATAACCATAAAGGAAACGAATCATGTCAGAATTTTACCAGTTCACCGCAAACACGCTTCAAGGGCAACCATTTGAATTTGAGACGCTAAAAAATAAAGTTGTACTGATTGTTAACACAGCTAGCGAGTGCGGGTTTACACCGCAATACGAAGGACTTCAGGCTCTACATGAGAAATATCACAAACAAGGTTTAGTCATAATTGGCTTTCCATGTAATCAATTTGGAGGGCAAGAGCCTGGTGATGCCGAGCAGATCGAGCAAGGATGCCTTATAAATTATGGTGTTGATTTTCTGATGATGGCAAAGGTGGATGTAAATGGCGTGCATGCCCATGCGCTTTACAGCTACCTTAAAAGAGCATTACCAGGTATTTTTGGTCAACGAATAAAATGGAATTTTACTAAGTTTATTATTGGTCGTGACGGTGCACCATTGAAGCGCTTTTCTCCGACCACGCGACCTCATAAACTCACAAAATTTATTGAGCAAGCACTAAACAATTAATAGCTAATAGCACATTAAAAAGGAGGCCTAAGCCTCCTTTTTAACTAATCAAGATAATCTAAATCATCTTCACCTAAATTTTTGCGCAAGCGCTTTTGTTCAAGATAGTCATCGAGCTTTTTCTTTACCTTTCGCTTTTGCTTATCATGCTGATTTCGCCCGAGGTTCTCATACTCGTCATCTACAAAATCATCGTCAAGCGCATCATAAGAAAATGTCTTACCCACAACCCACTCCAATAAGTGTTAATAATAGTTACTCGGTGAAACCAATAGCACTTTAATGTGCTTTGTTCACCTAAGTGAGTATTTAGCTGGAAAAAACAAATCTGGAAAGTGAGAGTTTTTTATCGTTTTAATAAAAAAAATTTATCACCGCTTTAATTTTGGTCAAACTAGCTAAATTGTGGTCAAAAAACTAAACTACATGCTTGGCCAGGAAAAACAACAACAACATAAACAACTGATATTAAAAACGTTTTATTTTTGGCATTAGATTTGAATAGTGATTGATATATCTATCATCAGTAAGGGTTTATCTCATGAAAAAAATAGCACTACTAGCGGCAATGACGTTGAGCTCAGCATCTTTTGCACACACAGAAATTGATGGCTCACACTTACAATTTAGCTCTGATAAATGTGAGGTAGATTTTCAAAACGATGTACGCATCACACCTGACGAATTGTTTATAACCAATAGTGACAATAACAGCAAACTGCGTATCACCGACACCGGTCAAGTATTTATTGACGGTGCGTCTATTGCTTTAGACTCCAATCAACAACAAGCTGTTGCCAATTACGCCGATGAACTTAGAGCCAAACTACCGCAAGTCGCGAATATCGCGCTTAATGGAATTAAAATAGCCGGTGTTGCATTAGAAGAAGTCGCAAATGCATTCGAAATGGAAGAGTTTGGCTCCTTGAGCACACTACTCACTGATATCGAAAGCGAAGTAAGCGAAACCTTTTACCAACGTGGCGCTTTTGTGATGGGTGAAAAAACGTTTAATGAGTTTGGTAATAATTTTGAACAGCAGTTTGAACAGCGAATAGAGCGTGCAGTTGAAGGTGCCATGATGGAGTCTATAGGAAGTATCCTAATGGCAATTGGTTCTCAGATGACTAGCTCTGGTGGTGATCTGGAAGCATTTGAGCAACGCATGAAGAACATGGGCCAGCAAATTGAAGAGAAAGTACAAATACAAGCCCAAAACATTGAGCAACAAGCGAACGCCCTTTGTGGACAGTTTTCCGTTATTGCAAAAACAGAATCTCAACTACAACAGCAAATCCCTGCTTTTTCAGGCTATCAACTATTCAACTTAAAGCAGTGAAACAAGTTTATCTCCCTAGTAGCCGAGTTATCTCGGCTATTTTTCTACCAATAAGGGTTGTAGGGCCTGTTGATCTTTCAAGTTTGTTTTGCAGCCGTTTGATTGGTATTAATTCAAGACAGAACCAGATTACATCGTTATTCTATATGAGTCTGGCGATAAAGACTTTGTACTTCTGCAGGGTCACCTTAACCACACCTTCATGTGGGGCAACACAGTACAAGCGCTGACCTATAGTTTTAAGATAATTGCTTTTGGCCACACACCTATTTTTGCGGGCGTTTCCCCTACTAGCTCCCCATCGGCTTCAATAGCTAAATTAGGAGTTAATATTTCAAACGCCCTACCTCGACTCACAGATACATTGGCCGCTTTTTGGTGCAGAGCAAATAACATCGCTAAAAACAGCTTTACCCGCTCTCCATAAGATGACGGTGATATGCTAATGCGAGTAAGGTAGCCATCTTCAGGATCAGCACTCGGCGCACACTTTATTCCAGCCGCAAAATATTTACTGTTGGCAAACAACAGCATCATCATTTTCTGCTCAGTCTCAAAGTCTAACTCTCGCACCCATATACCCGAATACGAAAACAATGCTTTTAGTGCTGCCCAGACATAGCTCAGTCGATGCCTATTTTTAGTACGGTTAACCGACTTTACAACATGCGCACTGTAACCTAAGCCCAGCACATTGATAAAGTAACGTTGATTCACGTACCCGACGTCAATCTTACACTTATTATGTGAAAAAAGGCTGTTTCGCCATTGCGTTGTCGTTCGGTTAAATTGACGAGCGAAATCATTGCCGGTTCCCGCAGGCAAAATTGCGAGCTCGCAATGAGAGCCTATCAACGCATTGACCGCTAAATGAACAGTTCCATCGCCCCCGATAACAACTAGCAATCGGTGCATAGTTACAAGAGCGCGCAGCTTGTTGAGATCTTCATGATAGTTACCACTGGTATAAAACCAACGGCACGCAAGTTTTTTATCTTCGATTTGCTTATTCAACCATAGGATATGCGCTTGTTTACACTTTGCACAACCCGGTTTAACGACCACCAGCATAAAACTCCAATAAAAATAAAATTAACTTACCCGAATAAGTATTCAAAAAAGCATCCAGCAAGGCAAACACAAAAACAATAAAGCACTGATTAATAACAAAACAAAGCAAGGTAACTCGCTATCACATCTGCATAAGCTTACAAAAACAAAGAAACAAGAAACATGATTTTAATAAATAAACATTAGTTTTTTCTATCCGAAAAAGGTAATTTTTATCGTTTTATTTTTATTCAATATGAGCGCAAAATAGCCTTGTTTTCAAATCAACTTACTTAAAGCAGGAGTCAACATGCTTAATTCAGCTGCTGCGTGCAGCAACACGCAAGCCAACACCGTAACTATCGAACCAGCAAAGGCAACTTTTGACTGGATGTCATTCCTAAACCGATTCGGTAAATTGCTAGCGTTAAGCCATGTAACGCTTTATAAGTAAAAATCTCTTTTTAAAGTGCTGTACCTCCCAACCGCAGCACTTTAATTTTTCTCTCGCACGCAGTACAAATACCTCAATTTACTTCATTTTTAATCAATGATTAATTAATTCCACAATTTTAGTTTAAATTTTAGGCAAACGGTTTAAAAACGGTTTACAGCAGCAAATTCACTAAGTATTATCTTTGCCCATGGAGAGATGGCTGAGTGGTTGAAAGCACCGGTCTTGAAAACCGGCATACGTTAATAGCGTATCTAGGGTTCAAATCCCTATCTCTCCGCCATATTTTATAGTTTTGCGTCGGAGAGGTGGCCGAGTGGCTGAAGGCGCTCCCCTGCTAAGGGAGTATAGGGTTTGTAGCCCTATCGAGGGTTCGAATCCCTCCTTCTCCGCCATTGCTTTTGAAAAACCGCTTTTAAAGCGGTTTTTTTATGCCCAATACTTTACATCTCAGTATCTTTTATCTTTGCTGACATACGTCGCTTTACTTCTTTTAATAAATAATCCACATTAGCTCATAAAGTTACACTATTGATGCGCAGTTTATTGATAAAGCTGTGGATGATGGACGAGGTTGATTACTATTATTCATTCTTCACCAACTATACTTAGCAACTGCATCTCCAAATCAACATAACTATTATTTATGAACTTTAAGCAAAAATGGCATTCACACCTTGGGTATCTGATATTTTCACTGAGCTATTTTGTCTTTGGAAAACTGCTAACCGTCTTTGCGTTTCAAAACCAAGTGCTGCCTATCTGGCTACCTGCAGGCGTTGCCTTAGTAGGTGTGTTTATTTGGGGTTGGCGATTCGCTCCAGGGTTGGCAGTTGCGTCCGCAATGTTCAACTGGACCACGGCTTATGGTTGGAACTTAGAGGCGCTATCCACTCCAAATATCATCGAAGTTTGCATGATAGCAACCGGTGCAGTACTACAAGCCTTGCTTGGTGGCTATCTACTCAGAGCGTGGCTTGGCCACCCACTACACTTACAAAGCCGCTTGCATATAGCATACTTCATTGGGCTCGTCGGGGTAGCTGTTAATCTAGTATCAGCTAATATCGGTGTATTTGCTCTGAGTTTCTATCACCCAGAGTACAGCTTTGCGAACCATTGGCACAATATGCTCGCTTGGTGGCTCGGGGACTCCTTAGGTGTTTTAATCGCCACACCAGCTTTGCTCATTGCCTTGCAACCTTGGCTGGTAAATTCAAAGCCTTTAAATAACATAGCCAGCACGTTCGCGGCATGTATCATTTTGTGTATGTCCGTTGCGCTAACCACATTTTTATACAATCAAAGCAATATTAAAAGTGCGAATGTTAATGCACAACGCGAAATGCAGATCATCGAAAATATTGTTTACCGCTACGTCAATCAAAGCATGCTTGCAATTCAAGCATTAGCCAACCAATTGCAAGCTCGTGAGCACTTTTCTCAGCAAGAGTTTGAACAAGTAGCTAACGGACTCAGGGAGCAGTACACTTTTTTGCGCGCTTTATCTTGGAATGAACGTATCGATGTCGCACAGCGCGAGCAGCTTAATGAACAGTTAGCTGAACTTTATGGTGACAACGTCAAAGTCAAAGGGGAGCCCTTATTTTTTACAGATCCGCTCGTAGTGGTAAAATATATCTCTCCACTTAATGGCAATCGCGGGGCACTCGGTTTCAATGTCTATTCTAAAGAGAGTCGGAAGCAGGCAATTGTTAAGGCCAGTAATGCCACAGAACCTCAAGCGAGTGATATCATTTATTTGGTTCAAGACAGCCGCCCGTCACCCGCTTATCTATTATTTTCGCCGGTTTTCAAACCTAATGCTTCTGCGACAGAATATGCAATAAAAGGATATGCTACAGCTGTAGTACAAGTTGAAACATTGCTTGCAGAAGCGCTGAAACAAGCCCAATCCCAACTGTTCAATATCGCCTTTTACGACACCAGCAACAACGGCGTTTTTTACAAAAATTTCGGGCCCGAACAACTCATCAATGACCAAAATAAAAAAGTGATTACCTTATTTGTTGCCGGTCAAAAATGGCGAATGGAACTGTCTGTTAAAGATGAATATGCCTCACGACTCAATCAAAAGCTAACCCTAATGTTGTTGATCTTACAGCTCAGTATCACTGGGTTGATCATATACATATTATTACTGTTTAATTATCAGCACCACGCTCTCAATGCGCTCGTTGACCAACGTACGCGCTCTTTAGCTAAAGCCAAGGCACAGTCTGATCGTGCCAATCAAGCTAAGAGTAGATTTTTAGCTAATATGAGTCACGAAATTCGTACGCCTCTCAACGCCGTTATAGGATTTGCGTCACTTGCCAGTGCAACACACAACCATCTAGAACTCAGAGACTACATTAAAAAAATCGGCTCAGCGTCTAAGACCTTACTTAACTTAATAAACGATATTCTTGATATCGCAAAGATTGAGTCAAACCGTCTGCAAATAGACAATCACCCATTTGACCTACAAGAGTTATTTAACCGTGTTGACACTATGTTTTCATCCAATGCTCAGCAAAAAGGCATTGCTTGGCAAGTTGTTCATAATCTACCAGGACCGACTTGGGTGCTAGGGGATGAAATGCGTATCGAACAAATTTTGATAAATTTATGTAGCAATGCAGTCAAATTCACCCAACGTGGTAGTGTGGTATTAGATATCGAAGCGGAATACGGCACAAAACACCTCAACTTGACGTTTAATGTTATCGATACAGGCATAGGTATTGAAGCTGAGAAACAACATGCAATCTTCAACGCATTTAGCCAAGCTGATAATTCAACCTCTAGAAAATATGGTGGTACTGGCCTTGGCCTGGCCATCGCCAAAGAGCTTGCAGAACTTATGGGCGGAACACTGGGCCTTAAAAGTGAGGTAGGTCAGGGAAGTACATTCACGCTTTCTATTAAACTGCTCAACTCAAGCGCTCAAAGTAAACAACTAGAGCACGTGGATATATCGCAAATCCATTGCTTACACGTACTTGTTGCAGAAGATAACCCTGTAAATCAAGTGGTAATCAAAGCCATGTTAAGTTCCTTTGATATCCAACATACTGTCGCCTCTAATGGTCAAGAAGCCATTGAAGCAGTTAAGAACGAGCAATTTGATATTGTGCTTATGGATTGCCAAATGCCAATTATGGACGGTTATCAGGCAACGGCTGCGATTCGTCAGTTTAAAGATCCAGACGAATTGCCAATCATAGCTTTAACGGCTGATGTGATGCCTGAGGACAAGGCGCATGCAATCGCTATTGGCTTCAATAGACACCTTGCAAAACCCCTAGAGCGAGATAAGCTAGCTATATGTTTAGCAAACTACTGTTAATACAATGAAATTACTGTTTGTCTTATTTTGTTTATGTGCCGCTATTAACGTTTTGGCCGTTCAGAGCTTGGCTCACCAAAAGCCATACGAAAAAAACTGTGTAGATACCGCACAAAACTGGCAAAACCTCTCTCAAGCTCAAAAAGAGGGAGCTTATCGCTTCGCTAACGAACAAGGGGTAATCGCTTACCCAATCGAGCAAAGTGAACGCTTTAGCGTGTATATAGCGAAAACAAAAGCGCTTATAAGTAGCCGAAACATACGTGCCAATCAGCCATGCCCTATTTTAACTCCCGTTGCAAAAGCACTGGGTTATACCGCAGAGCAGCTCACCGTAGCCGATCTCGTTGCACCTTTTGAACTCAGACAGGCTAACGATGAACGAGCTATTTTACTGATCCACGGCCTTACTGACTCTCCATTTACATTTCACTACCTCGGTGCAGCCTTTCATCAGCAAGGCTATACCGTCCGTACGGTGTTACTGCCGGGTCATGCCACAGCCCCTAGTGACCTCAAACATGTTGAACTAAGCCATTGGCAAAACACCGTCGGCTACGCCATAGCTCGAACGGCTAAAGACTTTAAACAATTTGCCATATTAGGCTATTCGACGGGCGCCGCCTTAGCAATTGCGAACGTTGCCAAATCCCCCCCTGAAAACCTGCGTGCCATGGCTTTAATATCTCCAGCCAGCGAACCTCATAATAAACACGGCTGGTTAGCTAAATGGATAGCAAAAATTCCCTTTGTCGAGTGGATTGACGAAGATGCTGACCTTGACTTTGCTAAGTATGAATCTTTCCCTTGGCAAGCAGCGGCTTTAGCCGATGAAGCAATGAATTTGCTTAAGCATGTTTCTTTGCCCAAAGCGCTCCCTTTATTTACCGCCTTTAGTGAAGTTGACAGTACGATCGATAGCACAGCAACCTTGGCAATGCTGAAAAGATTTGGCGATAAAAATCAAAAAGTTGAAAATCATACTCTTTACTTTTACGGCAACCCCAGAGCAGCAATAGCGCAACTGCCTGAGGACTACGAAATATTGCAACCCACTTGCACGCACACAGCCTGTGACAAAGTGATAGATATGTCGCATATCGGTATTTTGCAACCGCCCTCACATCCATACTATGGTTTTAAAGGGATATATCGTAGCTGTGGAGGTTACCTTAACGACTTAACAAAGTATTTAGAGTGTAAACAACATTCGGCGCCACTACTTGGTGAGCGTACAAAGAGCAACATGAGTCATACTGTACCTTTGCAACGCTTAACATTTAACCCAGCCTACGATGATTTTACATACCGTCTAAGTAATTTTTTAAACGATGCCATGCCAAACCATGTACACCCATAAGTTTGTATCCTCTATTGATGAAGTATCACCACACGATTGGCAGGCGCTCTGTACAGACAACCTGTTTTGCAGCTACTCATGGCTTAGCGCACTTGAGCACAGTGGTTGTGTTAGCAAAGATACAGGCTGGAAACCACACCACCTACTTATATACCAAGATGCGGTTTTGGTCGCCATTTTACCTGGATATCTAAAAAGCCACTCATATGGCGAATATGTATTTGATTGGTCATGGGCCGAAGCATATCAACGCTATGGACTCAAGTATTACCCCAAATGGCTGTGTGGAGTTCCTTTCACTCCCGTCACGGGTCAGCGTATATTATGTAAAGAACTAACGCTGGCACTCACTGAGTATATACTTACGACTTTAAAGCATGGCTGCCAGCAAACCGCTTGGTCGGGTGCGCATATTAATTTTCTCACGGAGCAGCTTACGCCTAATAGAAATTTTATGACTCGCTATGGTGTGCAGTTTCATTGGCAAAACAATGACTATGTAGATTTTGCTGACTTTTTAAGTGCATTGACCTCACGGCGACGAAAAATGATTAAAAAAGAACGCCAACAAGCTGTAAACAGCGGGCTTCACATTCGCTGGCTGAGTGCAGGTGAAATTGACGATGTTATGCTGGAGCACTTCTACCAATGCTATCAGAACACCTACATAAAGCGTTCTGGTCATCAGGGCTATCTGAATTTTACATTTTTTAAGTTAATACTTAGCACCTTGCCTGAGTCAGTACGATTGTGTGCGGCATTTGAAGGGCCCCAACTCGTTGCTGCAAGTTTATATCTGTGTGACAAACACACCTTATATGGTCGTTACTGGGGAGCGCTAGAAGACTATCAAACGCTACATTTTGAGCTTTGCTATTACCAAGGCATTGAATATGCAATCAAGCATAAGCTAAATAACTTCGACGCAGGGGCACAAGGTGAGCATAAGTTAACTCGAGGCTTTAAGCCTGTCGTAACCTACTCGTTGCATCATATCGCCAACCCAATGTTTAGCGCAGCAATCTCTGATTTTATTCAAAGAGAGCACCGTCATATAGAGCAATACATAGAACAATGCACATTGGTATTACCTTTTAAACAACAATAGACGATTGTTGGCAGGCATCGCGTGGTCTTTCAATAAACTTAATCCTGCCTGCTGAGATAGCGATTCAATCCATTCAAAGTCGCGTATACCGCTATGTGGATCATTATTTTTTAGCAACGAATTAAATTGCGCATTGCTATCACTAGTGAACTGGCCGTGATAATTAAATGGACCATAAATGCACAGTAACCCTTCTTTTGCCAAATGCGCTCGAATCCCTTGGAAAAACTTTTCAACTAATTCTTTACTCACAATATGTAGGGTATTAGCAGTATAGATTGCTGGTACTTTCGCAACAGGCCATGGATTGTTTAAATCTAACGCCACAGGTTCAATCACATTGTGAACGTGACTGTCTGCAATCCAACTTTTGATCCCAGTATGATTTTGCACTCGATCACTGGTCTGCCAAGTCAAATGAGGTAATTGTTCAGCGAAATACACTGCATGCTGCCCTGTGCCCGAGCCGATTTCCAGCACACGCTCATAGTGCATTAGGTAAGGCTTTATTACACAGAGGATAGGCGCTTTATTGTTTTCACATGCTTGCGAGAAAGGTTTGTTCACATTCACTCCTTGCACTTATTTTGATCATCGCTGCCCGATGTTGAAGCAATCTTAAACTTCAATGGAACAGAATATCGATTAAAAAACATTAGTACCTTGTATTTATTAGATTTCTTCATAATGGCACAACTTCTGCTATATTTATCATGACATACAACCACACGAGGACCTAACAATGTTTGTTTCTACCATCACCCATATGCCAATTTGTGAAACCGGCCTAATTGAAGACCATGATGATAACTTATTTGTGCAAAGTGATGATTATCGAAAAGAAGTGCAAGATATTTTAACCCCTAGTGAACAAGAAGATGCGCCAAACACAGCTCAAATATTCATACTTGGATATAACTAATGACGCAAGTTGCATTCACTAAGCCTTATCCCACTTAGTGGCTAACTATGTAACATATTGCTTTGCATAGTTAGCACAATCCTCTTCATTTCCGCCCAAGCCTAGACTTAGTGCCACATAGCTTCACAATTAGAAAAAATCACAAAACTTAGCTATACAGGACATAAACAATATAGCACCACGTGTTATCTTTGAGCCCACAAAGGCAATTTAGCTAAGGAGCAATTCATGTCGACAACACGCATCGAAAAAGACAGTATGGGGACACTTGAAGTCACAGCAAATGCCTTATACAAAGCGCAAACTCAACGTGCAATCAATAACTTTCCTATCAGTGGTTTAAAGTTACCATCGCCATTCATACGCGCGCTTGGATACATTAAGCAAGCAGCAGCACAAACCAATGCTCACCTTCAACATTTACCAGCTGATAAAGCAGACGCTATTATTAATGCCGCACAACATATTATTGATGGAGAGTATAATGAGCAGTTTCCGGTCGACGTATTTCAGACAGGCTCCGGTACCAGCACCAATATGAATGTAAATGAGGTTATCGCGACCTTAGCCAGCAGCAAGAGTACTTTATCAATACACCCCAATGATGATGTCAATATGGGGCAAAGCTCCAATGATGTCATACCTACGGCTATCCATGTTAGTTGCGTAATTGAGCTTAACAACCAATTATTACCGGCTTTGAAGCATTTATCACAAGCTATTAGCAAAAAAAGTGACACTGTCGGTGACATAGTAAAAACTGGCCGAACACATTTAATGGATGCCATGCCAGTGAGTTTTTCGCAAACTCTAAGTGGCTGGCAAGCGCAAGTAGATCATGCCTACGCACATATCGAAAATCAGCTTAAGAGCCTAAGCGCGTTGGCGCAAGGGGGTACCGCCGTAGGCACAGGGATTAATGCAGATCCGGCATTTGCGACGTTGTTCAATGAGAGCCTGAGCAATAACGTCGGGATCTCTTTTACACCGTCAGACAATTTCTTTTTCAGTATTGGTAGCCAAGACAGTGTCGTTAGCTTATCAGGATCTCTCAAGATGCTCGCCGTAGCAGTAATGAAGATATCTAATGATTTACGTTGGATGAATTCTGGGCCTTTAGCTGGATTAGCCGAGATAGAACTTGAAGCCTTACAACCAGGCTCCTCAATCATGCCAGGTAAAGTAAACCCTGTTATACCGGAAGCGGCCTCCATGGCATGCGCTCAGGTTATTGGCAATGACGCAACCATCACTGTAGCAGGTCAGTCTGGGAATTTTGAACTAAATGTAATGCTGCCTGTTATTGCCTATAATATTTTACAAAGCATCGAGCTGCTCACCAATATTAGCAATCTACTCGCTGATAAAGCCATTTCAACGTTTAAAGTGAATGAGCCTAATTTGCAAACTGCGTTATCTAAAAACCCTATTCTGGTCACTGCACTCAATCCCATCATTGGCTACGAAGCTGCGGCAAAAATTGCCAAACTTGCTTATCAACAAAATAGACCGATTATAGACGTGGCAAAAGAACATACGACACTCAGCGAAGACGAACTACGCAAATTATTAAATCCGCAAAAGCTTACACAGGGTGGCCTATCATAGCCCACCTTGCGTGGAGATTTTAATGCTCAAACGGTTAACACTTGTAACATCGTTACTTAACAGGCAAACTATTTAAAAAGAAAGGAGTAGCCATGTTCAAATTATCTCAGGCACTAATACTGACTCTGTGTTTAGCTAGTTGCAACCAAGTTAATTCACAAAGTAAAGATCAAACTCAACCGGAAAGTGTCAACAGCAAAGCACAGCCTGTTGCTGCAGCAGCTTCGATTAACGAACAACATAAAGCCAATGCTTCGCCTGCAAAGCCATCACAGCCTATATTGGACGAGGTTTCATTGCAGGATATTGAGCAGTTGCACAACCAACTAAAAACACTCACCCAAGATGTGAGTTGTGACACTACCATGCAATGCCAAGTTGAAGCCGTTGGTAGTAGAGCCTGCGGTGGGCCCAGTAGCTATATCGTATACTCTAACAAATCAGCTAACCCAGACACCATCAAACAAATAGCCAGCAAAATTACGCTTTTTGAGAGCACCTACAATGCTAAAAATAAAATGATGAGTATTTGCCAGCACCTAACCAAACCCAGTACACAATGTGTTGAAAATAAATGTGTTAAGCTAACCAATACGTCTCAAGAAACCTTCTAAAGAGCAATTATGAAACAGCAATTCTCTTTCATTTTAATCGTTCTATTTGGATCACTACTCAGTGGTTGCCATATAACTTGGACAACCGCTCCCAGTAAGGCCACAAAATCCAACTACGAGATTCTTGATAGCTTGGTCGCTGATAAAGCATGCGATGCTAGCTATCAGTGTAAAGTGCTTGCTGTTGGTGAGCGCCCTTCGTGTAAAGGGCCAAGTCAGTACATCATTTATTCCACAAAACGCGTCAATGAACTCAAGCTCAACGACATTGCAAAAAAGATAACTGAGCAAGAAAGATTCAATAACGCTAAAACGTCATTGCAAGAAACATGTAAACCGATACTGCCGATAACGCCATTGTGCATAAAGCAGCAATGCCAAACCTACAGACCTTAGGCTACTCAATAAAAAACCAGCGCCCTATAACAGAAATGATAACCACTAATAGGGCACATCCTCCCGCATACCATATGAATTTAATTTCAATACGTCGCTTGACCCAATAAAAATATAAAAAACGCAAAAAGTAGCTGGCTGAGGTGCCGAACAGAGCAAAGATAACAAGCAAATAAACTAAGTAAAGTGACACGGCAACCCTTATTAGATTTGTCTGAACTTAATAGTAACGATAATCGTGAAATATTGCACATCTATCATCAAATCACTCTCTGACATTGCGAAAAGCTAGGTCTTCTGTCTGCTGGGTATAAACAAGAACGTGAACGCAGTGAGTTCGTTTCCTTTGCGCAAGGTGAAGTATAGTGCAAAAGGTTAGCGACATGAGCGAAGCTAAGGTGCAAATGTTTAATGACAGTGAGCGAAGTTAAGGTGCAAAGGGTTAACGACAACGAACGCAGTGAG
>NZ_JABBPG010000015.1 GCF_013140855.1 Pseudoalteromonas caenipelagi
GTCTGGTGGTAAGTCCCTCAGCAGCAGCTAAACCTGCTCATTTCACCTTGCGCAAATGGAATGACTTCGCTTCGCTCACTGTCATTAAACATTTGCACCTTAGCTTCGCTCATGTCGCTAACCTTTTCACGTTCTACACTTAGCTAAACTGAATTCCTCAAAAAGGATTTTGCATCTTAGGCTCGTATTTTCTAATGCAAATGAATATTCTTACTACAAATTATAGTGAGGATTTATACATGATGGACCTTATCCACTGGTTTGATTTATTGGGAGTAATGGTTTTTGCAATATCCGGAACTTTAATCGCTCATAGTAAGCACATGGATGGTTTTGGTGTGGTTGTATTAGCGACTGTTACTGGAATAGGCGGTGGTACACTAAGGGATATTATTTTAGATGTGCCCGTTTTTTGGTTACATGATACGAGTTATTTTGTAGCAATATTTGGCGCTATTCTCATTTGCATCCTATTTTTAAATAGCCATAGAGGCCTCCCCAAACAGATGTTACAAGTAGCAGATGCATTTGGCCTCGCATTTTTTGCGGTTATGGGCGTGCAAAAAGCATTAAATATTGGAATGCCAGATACGACGGCGATTATTATGGGGGTGCTTACTGCTTGTTTTGGTGGTTTGATACGCGATGTGCTTGCTAGAGAAATACCGTTGCTATTAAAAGGTGAGCTTTATGCAATCACTTGTATATTTGGTGGTATTGTTTACACACAAATGTTGAATTGGTCATTTTCTGTCGAAACGGCGATGTTGTTAGCTATGGCAGTAACCCTTGCATTGAGATTACTGGCAATGCGCTACAACTTGATATTACATATTTTTAAATATGCAGATTAATTAACATACGAGGGACAAGGATATGTCACTTGCCAAAATATACACTCGGGCTCAGGTGGGGATCGATGCACCACAGGTATCTGTAGAGGTGCATTTAAGTAATGGTTTACCTGCTTTTCATATCGTCGGTTTACCAGAGACTTCCGTAAAGGAGGCAAAAGAGCGTGTTCGCTCAGCGCTTACCAATTCACGGTTTTTGTTTCCAGAGCAAAGGATCACTGTCAACCTTTCCCCAGCGGATTTACCCAAAGAAGGGGGAAGGTATGATCTAGCGATTGCCGTTGGTATTTTGGTAGCATCTGGACAATTAGTTAGCCAAGAGCTTACATCCTACGAGTTTTATGGAGAGCTGGCACTCAGTGGTGAGGTGCTAGGGGTCCATGCCGTTTTACCCTGTGTTTTAGCTGCAGAAAAAGCAAAGCGATGCTGTTATCTGCCAGTTGCCAATGACGAATTAGCGAGTTTAGCACCAAATGCCAATAGGAAGGCAGTGCCTTCTTTAGAGGCGCTTTGGTTAGATATGCAAGGGCAACAATCTTTACCGCTTAATCAAGCTTATCAAAAAGATGTCATTGAGCCTGTAGAATATCTCGATATGGATGAAGTTAAAGGACAAGAAAGCGCAAAACGGGTGCTTGAGATTGCGGCTGCCGGTGGTCACAATTTGTTGTTTTTAGGGCCTCCAGGAACAGGAAAGTCAATGTTAGCTCAGAGAATGCCGACAATAATGCCGGCATTACCTGCAGACGCGGCGTTGGAGACAGCATCTGTATATTCGCTTATTGGCCAGCATATTGACATGCAAAACTGGTGTCGGCGCCCCTTTAGAAGTCCACATCACACTTGTTCTGCCGTTGCTTTAGTAGGGGGCTCATCAAAGCCTAAACCTGGGGAAATCTCGTTGGCCCATAACGGCGTTTTATTTTTAGATGAACTACCTGAGTTTGAAAGAAAGGTACTTGATTCACTTAGGGAGCCGATGGAAACAGGACAAGTAACTATATCTCGAGCAGCTCGGCAAGTCGATTTTCCTGCTCGTTTTCAGTTAATAGCTGCACTTAATCCAAGCCCGACCGGTAATTACGATGATAAGCGAGCGACAGCAGATCAGGTTTTAAAGTACTTATCAAAAATATCAGGTCCATTCATAGATCGAATTGATCTGCAGATAGAATTACCGCGATTGTCTACTTCTCAATTGCAGAGTGAACATCAAGAAGAGAGTAGTGCACAAATAAAACAACGCGTTGAGCATGCATATATGATTGCTTTGCGGCGACAGAATAAGAGTAATGCAATGTTGAATAATAGAGAATTGCTCTGCTATTGCGCATTAGGGTTGCAAGAGAAACACTACTTGGCAAAGGCTGTAGATAAGCTACAGTTATCGCCACGTTCTTACCATCGCATTTTGAAGGTAGCGAGGACAATAGCTGATTTAAGTGCTGAGCCAAATATAACCCTCAAGGCGTTACAAGAAGCGTTGAGCTATCGAGCATTCGAGCGGTTAATTAGCCAGTTAACACGTTATTAAGTAGAAAGCATGTAGCCCTTACCTCGGACTGTAACAATCCGTTTTTGGTCTTTTTCATCACCTAGCTTTTTTCTCAAACGACCAACAAGCACATCAACCGTCCGATCATTAGGACTCCAATCGGGTTGGCCGATATCTTCAGAAATTTTCTCTCGAGAAGTCGCTTTACCTGCGTTTGCAATCAAGCATATGAGTACTTTATGTTCAGCTTCTGTGAGACGAGACTCTTCACTGTTCTGATTAATCAAAGTGCGATTATCTGGGTGTAACTTAAAATCTGCATATTCGATAAATTCTTCTGACTCATCTTCCTCGTTACTTTGAGAAATACGCTTATAAAGAGCCCGCATTCTAAGTTCTAGCTCAAGTAAATCTACTGGCTTGCAAACATAGTCATCGGCGCCTTGTGCAAGGCCTGCAATACGATCGGCTTGTGAATCTCTGCTAGACAGCATAATGACACCGATGTTAGTTAAGGTGTTGATTTCTTTAGCTAACTCAAGTCCATCTGTAGCAGGTAAAACAATATCTATGATTGCCAAGGAGATTGGAGCATCGGAGTTGCTAGCTTGTTGAATTAACCCAAGTGCATTTGCACCAGTGCTATCAACTTTTATTTCGAACTCAGTTTGGGCGAAATGACTTAAAATACGCTTGGCTAATAGTTCGTCGTCTTCTACCAGTAATACTTGAATACTCATAATTTCGTTATCTATTCAATAATTACGTTTATATTAGCACTGTAAAATCGTCACTGAGAAGCTTCAGGTGAATTTTTTGCAATAAAAAGCGATAGAAACAGATAATTGAAAAAAATATGTATATAGGAATCTGTTTCTTCGATAGGGATATTGCATAAATATGCGAGCGAGATACGACTTAGAAAACAACTTAAAAAGTTTGTTTAGAGAGAGCAACAGAGTATTGCTCTCTCTGTTGATGCTATTTCTTATAGATATATTCCCACCATTGAGGCTGATCTTTTAGGTGCATATCAAAATACGCTAGCATGGTATCCCACCATTGAAACCTTCTATCTCGGGCTAAAATTTGGTGATTGGCTCCTTTATATTCGATTAGCTCAACGTCTTTACCAAGAATCTTCAACGCGGTATACATATTATGGCTTTCTCCTGGGGGGACATTGGTATCTGCATCGCCATGAATTAATAATAATGGAGTTTTTATCTTATCAGCATGAAAGACGGGGCTATGTTGTGAGTAAAGGGTAGGGTTATTCCATGGAAAGCTATTCTTAGAAGCTTCTCCAGAATAAAGATAACCCCACCAACCTTGACCCCAGTAAGATGTAATATTTGAAATACCTGCATGCGCGATAGAGGCACTGAACATGTCCGTTTTGGTTGCCAGTAGCATTGTCATAAAACCACCATAAGATGCGCCTAGATTACCAATACGTTTTGGATCGACAAATGAGTAGGTCTGAGTAAATGCCTTGGTGCCATCGATAATATCTTGCGCGGTATTCTCCCCCCAAGCATTTACGTGTTGAGCTGAAAACTTTTGGCCAAACCCTGTCGCGCCTGTTGGTTGCAGTACATAAACAACGTAGCCGTTAGCGGCCCACAAATTAAAGGGATAGCGGCCTGTAAAAGCTCGAGACACCGGTGACGTTCCGCCATAGTAGTATACAAGAGCTGGATAGCGCTTGGTTTTATCTAAATCATGAGGAAGATAGACACGGCCTTCTATCTCAACACCAGATTTATTAGTAAAATTAAACTCCTCTAACTTTGCTATATCACTATTTTTGTAAGCCAGTTTTTGCGAATCCCAAAGCAGCCTTGTTTTGTTGTTACTCACTGAGATGCGCTTTAACTGTTGAGGTACGGAGGCTTGAGTTCCTGCTACTAATAAATCAGCTTTGTTACTGTGAGTGATGTCAAATTTATCTACAACGTCGAGGCCGGTATCTATCTGCTTGAAGTGTGATTTGCTTTTATCGAATAAATACAACTGCTTAGTGTCTTTATCAGTTACAAGTAATACAGCATCATCATTACTTAGTACCTTGACCTCACCGATAGCAGGGTTAAAATTTTTGCTTAGTGGTTTAGGGTTTTTCCCAGTTTTGTCTAGCCAAAATAACTGGCCGTCATAATTATTAGCGAGCATGCCATCAGGTAAGGCTTTACCAATACCACCTGCAAAGTCGGGGCCGGCGACGATATAAAGGCCATCTTTTGCATATCGGGCTTTGTTAAAGGTTCGATATGAGCCTAATTGTGTTTGTTTGCCATCAGCTAAGTCTATTTCTAATAACTCGGTGAGCATATGAGGTGGGGCTTTGTAATCTTGCAAAGTACGGCTAACTAAAATAGTGTTGCGTTGTGCATCATGATCTTCGAGGTGATGACTTAACTTTCCTTCTGTCAGTGCATTAATAAGACCAGAATTAATATCAAGCAGATATATCTGAGTATTGGTGCGTTCATATGACCATCTATCTTCCAACCCTTGGTAATGCTTTACTAGAGAGTTAGAGTCACTCGGACTATTAGACCATGAAAAAATTAAGGTAGTATCATCAAAATATTCGAAGCCACTTGCACCGTCTAACTTTTCTGCAATGACTTCAGTCGTCATTGTGCTTAAGTTTAGTGCTTTCAACTGTTGGTCTTGGACATAAGCAAGCTGTTTGGAATCGTTGCGCCACGCTGTGTTACTAGCTGTTACACCATCTAATCGATATATCGTCGTACCATCTTGCTGTTTTAGCAGGGTGTCTGTTACGGGCGTATTGCCGTTGAGATCAGAGTAGTGCCGTTCAGTGGTAATATAAAAACGACCATTTGGCGATATTGACAGAGCACTGATTGTTGGGGCATCAAACAACTGCTTCGCAGACAGTGCTATTTTCTTGTTGTTATGCAGCGTTATCTGGTCATGTTCCGAGCTAGGAGTATAGTCAATGCTTACGTCATTCCAATTATTGACTTGTTCGGTGACAACGATGATTTGGTGGTCGCCAGTGGCAGCATAAAGGTCATAACTTTCATTGCCTGATAATAATGCTCCATTTAAAAAGACATGGGCTTTTTTGACACCCGATATCTTGAGTTTTCCTTGTACGAAGCGAGTGGTAGAAAAGTTGAACTTGAGCGCTTGCATACCAGGCAAAGTAAGGGCATTGATATCAGCTAAGCTTTGCCATTCGATGTCGTTACCAAACACAGATAATGCATCACTTGAACTTTGCAAACGAGGGAGTAGCGTTTGTATTATTTTACTTTGGTGAGCTGTGTTGTTAGGTTTTATACTGTTGTACGTTGGTATTGGGCCAAGAAACTGAATTTGCTGTTCACTTAATGGCGCAGCATGTAGTTGCATTGCTAAAGTTGAAACAAGTAAAGTGGCCGCAGTGCGTAAAATCATGTTTGAGCCTATTGTAGGTAAAATTTTTGCCCCAATATAGCATATATATTGGCCATGTCAGCAAAGTTGCGATTAGCTATTATCGCTTTTGTTTTAAGGAGTTTAGGTTGTTTTTATTGGTTACATATATGGTGTTAGCCATTGGAATTTCATTTTTATGTTCTGTGATGGAAGCTGTGTTGCTTAGTATTACACCAAGCTATATTGCAGTATTAAAAAAAGATAAACCCAAGTTAGCTAAAAGAGTTCAACAATTAAAAGACAGCATTGATAAGCCTTTGGCAGCAATCTTAACGCTAAATACCGTGGCTCATACCGCTGGTGCGGCTGGTGTTGGGGCGCAAGCTGCTGTCGTTTTTTCTGATGCAGCTGTAGGCATTGCATCGGCGATAATGACCTTGTTGGTACTTGTGCTATCTGAAATTATTCCAAAAACACTAGGAGCAACTTACTGGAGAGCTCTGACTCCTGTGGTGTCAGGTGCATTAATATGGTTGGTACGGGTACTTAAGCCATTTGTTTGGCTCTCTGACATGTTGACTCGAGTAATGGGTAAAAAAGAGAATGAAGCTCATTATATTCGCCAAGAAATCGAAGCGATGGCAGAGATTGGCTCTGAGGCGGGGGCGTTGCAACAAGAAGAAACGGAAACTATCAGGAGCCTACTACGTTTTCGACATGCAAAACTAGAGCATGTAATGACACCAAGAACCGTACTCTTTAAAATTCAAAAAGATATGACGGTTAACGACTACTTATCAGAGCATGGCTCAGTGGCTTTTTCGAGGATATTGGTTTTCGATAAAAGTGGTGATGACATCATAGGGTTTGTGCATAAAAATGATATTATGCTTGCTTATCATAGGCTTGGTGAAGACTATAAAATAAGTAAGTTGGTTAAACCTCTCTATACGGTACCTGAGACACTTGATGCGCCAGCTTTATTTCAAACGTTGTTGGAAAAACGTATTCATATTGCATTAGTCATTGATGAATATGGCGACATTCAAGGTATCGTAACTCTTGAAGATATGCTCGAATCATTGATGGGGATGGATATTATCGACGAACGAGAGCAATCGACTAACATGCAGCAAGCAGCTAAAAAGAAATGGCGTGAGCGCATTGATGGCCACAGCCACTTAATTGAAACGGATACCGAAGAGCGTTAAGAATTCGAATTCATCATCCGAAGCCAAGAATGAACCCAACGAATGAATTCGGACTTGGCTTTTGGACGACTTATTAAAAAGCCCTGCATAAGCAAATTGTGCTTATAACGATCCAGATACTGCAACTCTTCGATGCGTTCAATCCCCTCTGCAACAATACCAATTTGTTCGCTTTGGGCTATGTCTATTAAGCTATCCACGATAACCTGTGAGAAGCGGTCGGAGTCAATATGTGTGATCAAAGAGCGATCAATTTTGATTTCTGTAAATGGCAGTGTTTTCAATTGATTGATATTAGTGAAACCCGTTCCAAAGTCATCTAAAGAAATAGAAAATCCTCTCATGCGCAAACGATTAAGCGTTTCTAACTGAATGGTGCTGTTGAGAGGCGTATGTTCGGTTATTTCTAAAATAACGTCTTCGGGCTTCAATCGGCTGAGCTCCAATATTAAAGCGAGTTTATTTGGGCAATTAATGTCATCTAATTGCACAGGGGAGAGATTAAATGCCAATGTTACCTTGTGTGGCAATTCAGTACGGATCTCTCTGAATTCTTCGGTCGCTTTTTCGAATAGCTGGAAAGTAATCAGGTTTATTAAATCTAAATCTTCCGCCAGAGTAATAAACTGCTCTGGTAGTATTGTGTGGGTATGCTCAGGTGTCACTATACGCGCCAGTACCTCAACACTTTCGATTGATTTGGTTGCTCGGTTTACCTTAGGTTGATAATAAGGTGTGATCTGGCGGTGACTGATAGCGTGCAGAAGTTCTGATTGCGTAATGGGCTCGATATGTCGCTTCTCTGGTGCGATAAATGATTCAAGTTTTTTCAGCAACCTATCCACCTCTTTTAATTGCACGGGTTTGGATATATTACCAATGAGGTGGGCATTAGACTGACGCGCTAGATTTGAAGCAAGATCAATTATTTTTGTGTCCATGTCCGAAATGATGATTACTCCGCCGGGATATTTTATGTCACCAAGCTGGCGAATAAGCTCCATACCATCCATTTCGGGCATATTTAAATCAGTAAATATTGCATCATAACGACGTGGTGCTTGCGCTATTTTTTCAAGCGCTACGGTAGCACTAGTGCAAGTAGTAATTTCATTCACGCCTAACTCTGTCAGCATAGCTTGCATGACCATAAGAATGGCTTGAGAGTCATCTACAACCATTACCTGCCGAGTCGTTGCATTCATATTCATGATCCTTTATTCAACACACACCCTCACATCAGTTTAGTACACGGTGTTCAAATGTATAGAAACGCCATAGCTAAATGTCGTGTTTGTCACTTTGCATTTTAGCTGGGATAATGCAGAAAACAGGTATCTCTTTGAAATTATGACCAGAATCGAATTTACTATTTTAGACCAGAATTTCTCTGTACTAGTGAGTAACGCACAGTTAATGCAGGTATTTTGTGAGCAACAGGCTCTGCCTATCGAAGTGCATTCACAAGGTGTTGTGAAATCGCGCATTACTCAGGGTGAACTACAGTTTGATGTTACACAATTAGCTCAGCAGCAGTTGGGTATCTCTGTTGATGGCCAACAGTGGCAATGGCTTGAGTTACCAACTACACCGACAGAACGCAAAAAGAATTTTATAGGACTTGCTGCGCTGGGTTTTAAGTTAGTAAAAAGTGCAAACGTTATTAAAGCTGCTTTGGCTGGGGCATCAATTGCAGGTTATGCGTGGCTATTTTCATGGCAGTTTGCACTTATGTTGGTAGCTTGCTTAGTTGTGCATGAATATGGTCATGTGCGTGCGATGCAGTACTTTAAAATAAAAACCAAAGGCATCTATCTTATTCCATTTGTAGGTGGTTTAGCGGTGAGCGACGATAAGATCACAACGAGGTGGCAAGATGTCGTGATCTCTTTAATGGGTCCTGCTTTTGGCTTGATCACGTCGGTATTTGGGGTTGTATTGTACTATGCAACTGAGCTAGAGATTTTTGCTGCAGTTGCGGTGCTTAGCGCGTTACTCAATCTATTTAATCTATTGCCGATTTTACCACTTGACGGTGGCCACGTGTTGAAGAGCATCAGTTTTTCTATGCGCTCATGGGTAGGATTATTGGTTTGTATGGCCGGTGTGGGGTTTGGTTTGTGGCTCAGTTATACATTTGGTCTAATGCTGCTGGTGTTCTTTTTATTTGTAGGTAGTCTTGAGATATTGTTTGAATGGCGTGCCCGACATGCTTCTCATTTGCTACCTTTGGATAGGTATGGGCAAGTGTTTTCTGCAGTTATGTATATCCTTGTTGTCGCAGGACACATTGCGGTGATGATGCATTTTGCAGACTCAGAGAATGTGATTTTGAGCCTGCCGATGAAGGTGCTTTCCAGCTAGTTAAAAATAGCAGCTATGCCCAAGTGAGCATAGCTGCAATGATCACACCGCTGAAAATAAGTTGGATGAGGCAAAACCCCATTATATCTTTAGCTTTTAATCCTGCTATCGCGAGCACGGGGAGAGCCCAAAATGGTTGAATTAAGTTGGTCCAAGCGTCTCCCCAAGCGACCGCCATAGCGACTCTAGCAATGTCAGCTTCTAGCATTTGCGCTGCAGGTATCACAATAGGGGCTTGTACAGCCCACTGTCCACCGCCAGATGGCACAAAAACATTCACTAAGCCTGCACTTAAAAAGCTCCAAAAAGGTAGAGTTTCAGCGTTACTGATAGATACAAACGCAGATGAAATTTGTTGTGCAAGCCCTGATTCAACCATTACGGCCATGATCCCAGCATAAAAGGGAAACTGTATAACAATCCCTGCGCCTCCTGTAATAGCTTGATGCAAGCTGGCAAGTAAACGGGCCGGAGTTTGATGTAGTAAAATGGCTAGGAATAAGAAGATCGCGATGACACTATTAAGATTGAGCGTTCCATCAGCAAAAACAAAATAATGCACTAAATAACTACAGCCTAATAAACCAATCAATGTACCGAGTAATTTACTATGCTCAAGCTTTTGTGCAGGAGTCAGCGTCCTTTCATCTACTTTTTTTTGTTCAATATGTTCTTCTAGTTTGCTTTTATCAATCAGTATTTGCTGATTTTTGGGTGGTAGCAGCAGCGCATTAACTAACGGCAATAAAATAAATAAAAGTAATAATATGAGTAGATTAAATTGTGAAAACAAAGTTTCTTGAGTTGCTATAACGCCAATGCTTGAAGATACAAAATGTCCTTCACTGGCTATCGTTAATGGTACTGAGCCTGATAAGCCGCCATGCCATACGATAAAACCGGAATAGGCACTAGCAACTAAAACTCTGTAATCTACTGCCACTTGCTTAGCCAAAGCTTTAGCAAACAAAGCGCCGATGACTAAGCCAAATCCCCAATTAATCCAGCTGGCGAGCATAGCTACTAAGGTAACCATGATAATGGCAAGCACAGGTTTTTTTGCCTGTTTTGCTAGCTTATCGAGAGCCTTAATACATATTGGCGTACTGGCTAGCATATACCCTGCAAGTAAAATCATGAGCATTTGCATTGCAAAAGTAAGCAGCTTCCAAAAGCCTTGGCCCCACGCGGTAACAGCTTGTATTGGAGAGAATGGCGTGACGAGGCTAGCTAAAGCGAGTACGATAAGCGTCAGCAATAAAACAAAAATATATGGGTCGGGTAGGTAGCGCTCTACTAAGTTACTGATTGGGCGAGTGACACGGTATAGCATAGATCATCCTGATATTATTTTTTGCACAATAATAGCTAACATTTACGCCAAAAGTTAGCCTTTTAGGCTAACTTTACAAACAAACGAAATATAAAGCTTTTTGTTAGTTATTGTTTTAAAAGAAATTTAAGTTGGCACGATAAGTGTATTAGACTAAATAGATACATAAATTAGTAGATAAAAAGAGAGGATACCATGGCAGGACAAGGTTCAGGTGGTAACGTAATAGCGGCAATTTGTAATATCTTTTTCCCTGGATTAGGGCAATTAGTACAAGGACGCATTTTAGCAGCGCTGATTTTTGCAATCGTTGTATTTGGTGGATATGCACTATGGTTTTTAGTTGTGCCCCCAGTCATTGGTGCGGTAGTACATCTATGGTCTATTATCGATGCGGCTCGATATACGAACTACTCAGGTTACGAGCGCCGTTAACCACAAAGCGAGCGTTAACACGCTTAATAAAGTTGATAAAACCACACTACTTGCCAGCACCGATTGCTGGCATTGTAGTTGGCGAGCAACTAAATATGCATTTACCCCAAGAGGCGATGCACTCATCAAAGTGAGTACTGCAACTTGTTTAGTTGGTAACTGCATTCCCCACTTCGCGAGTGCAAATACCGCACTTGGTAGCACAATTAATTTAATCACACTAACGCATAAAGCGCCTCGCCAAGCCCCCTTCAATGAGTAATTGTTCAAGCTTGCTCCCAAAGCAAGTAATGCCCCAGCTATTGCCGGTTCAGCTAATAAAAGTAGCCCCTCTTGCAGTGCTTGTGGGAGTTTGAGGTTCACGTAATTACACAGTAAACCGGCGCTTATACTCACTACGATTGGGTTAATTAGCAATGGTTTAAATGCCGTGACAAAACGTCCTTGAAAGGCGCTTGCGAGTAGAAAAGTACAGCCAAACAACAATGCACTGTGGAATGTGATTATCACAAACACCATCGCTCCATACTCAGGCCCTAAACTTGCAATAATGATTGGTAAGCCAACGAGGATAGTGTTTGAGTAAGTACTTGCTAATGATAAGACTGCACTATCTGCAGTGTTTTTTTTCATAACAAGCGTTAACGCGGCAAAACAGAATAAATAGACAGTGAGCACTGGTAGGTAAAAACTTAACATCACCGAGCTTGATAATGCATGACTGAGATCGGCTCGATACATACTAATAAATAGAAAGACGGGTATTGCAAGGTTAAATATAAACAGCCTGAGTCCATCTAGTGCCGATGTACTAAATATATTGAGTTTTGCACAACCGTAGCCAGCCAAAACCACAAATATTATAGGAAACAAAATGGACAGTGCAGTCATGTTGATGCTCATTAGTTGAAAACCGACGCATTGTCTTAGTTTACATGGCATGTATCAAGGGGAACAGCGTATAATAGCTGTATGGCATAGTTAGTTTGAGTCGTATTTTGGAATATCAATTTATCAAAGATCCTATTATGGGTTTTAGAGTTAAAATGAGTGATGAGCACATGCTGGTGGGGCGCTGGTTAAATGAGGAGCTGCCTTTTGAGCAGGTCGCTATATTGCTTGAAACCGCAAATGATTTACCTATTAGCAAGCAAGTAATGGTTGTTGACGGTAAAGAGATCCGACTTACTTTGTCACATGAAGAAGCACTCTTTGAATCACACGCATTGTTTCATCAATCGGATGATATAAGTAAGTATGCGGATGATGCGTTGGAGCTCGATGAGCATGGCCTTGCAAGTGGCTGTGGCTATGAAGATTTTATGGAGTTATTGCTAGCGTGGCATCAATTCACAAATCGAAGTTGATGCCACAACATACATTAGCTGGTTGGCGCCCCATAGATCTGCTCTGCGCGATTAAATAGTACCCATGATGTTAAGATATACTTGTCATTCGATATGGGCTTATTACCACGATGCGTATGGGTAAAATAACCTGGTGCAATAACCATGGTGCCTTTTTTCGGAGCGATTTTTTTCTGTTGATAATAAAACTCAGTTTCGCCACCTTCATCAACATCATTAAGGTAGAACATAAATAATAATACGCGGTGCAAAGCTTCGTTATGGCTTTGCTGTGGATAGACCTCGCTGTGCCAATATGGATAACCTCCTTTATTAATTTCGTATTTTTGTGCCTGTATGTTTCCTAAACGAAATAGTTGTTGGGTAAGCAACGGAAGTTGCGGTTTCCCTACTTCTTCAAAGTTATCGAAGGTAACATCAACAGGCTCACCTGTCTTAGGATGGTATACCTTCAGCCCAAATGCTCCGATGATCATAAATAAGTGCTCCTCTATATATTTAAATACATGCTGAGCTGTCACTTGTTGTATATGTTGCAGAGGTTGGGCATATTCTTGATGCGAGTTTAAATACAGATCTTGGCTAATTTTTTTGCTAAGGTCGACGCCGCCAGAGGTGATCCCTTGTTTTAAATGTGGGCTTTGTTCAAATAGGTCGATAAATTGGTCACAAAACTCAGCGCTTAGCGCGTTGTCATAAACGCGTATAAAATCTGTCATTATTTTACCTACAGTTATTGGAATTATTATGTTGTCTGAAAAACTGATGCCGCGATTTAGCGAAACCGATGTTCTTGGTCATATAAACAATACCGTACTACCCGTATGGTTTGAAGCCGCCAGAGTGCCTATTTTTAAAATATTCACACCAGATCTTAATCCACATCAATGGAAGTTGATTGTGGCAAAGGTAGAAGTTGTTTTTAAAGGTGAGCTATTTTATGGGCAAGAAGTTGAAATAAAAACGGCCATAGAGCATATCGGTAGCAGTTCATTCGTTATATTACAGCAAGCGTGGCAGCATGGTCAGTGTTGTGCAGAAGGTAAAACGGTGATGGTTAGATATGACTTTGCAGCAAAAGGCGCGCAATCACTCTCAGAGGATGAACGCGCGCAGCTAACAACATTTATGGTGTAGTGTTTACTCGAAATTGATGACCAATTGCGGCTGAGATACAGGGCTTAACTTGGTAGGTGTAGTATGTATTGTCAGCCGTATCATGTTTTACAATTTCAAGTACTTCAAAGTCATTGAGCTCAATAACTCGGCTACCCGCGGTATGCTCGCAGCGTGATTTACTATCGGCTTCGTTATTGAAAATGAAGTTTTCTAAGATCTGAGTCACTTTGTTTTCATAACTTGTCGCCCTTCGCTTAAACTTTTCTCCTACCTCATTAAGCTCTGCCATTGATTGCGCAAGACTGGGATCGTTTTGTACGGCTGATGGTACCTGCTCTTTTGGGGTTGTTTCTATTTTAAGGTTCAAGCCATCGTCAAGGTCGCTAATAATACCAGTTGTTGTTGTGCTGACATCATTGAGTGCACCAGTATAGGTCGCTAATGAGGCTAATTGGATAAGCAAATATAAGCCTGCACCAAAACGAACTAGGCCTGTAGTAATTGGAAAGCGATAGCCTGGTGGGTGCCACAAAGCGTGTAAACCAAAAGGTCTGAGCACAAGCAATGCCAGCAGGTAGAGAGGAATAGCAAATTGGATGATAAGCAATACCACTAAGCTGGTAATAAAGAACCAAACGGGTATTGATAGTAGGACTGCAAAGTTATGTGTATAAGGTAAATTATCTGCACTGACACCTGTAATACCATTCACTTGGCCAGAAGCTTGTACTAAAGCGTAATTGGCAACGAAGGCATAAAAAAGCAAAATAATGGCTTTGCCGGGCAAGCTGTCCCAAATCTTAATAAACTTTGGCCAAAATTCGCTTAATATGGCAATCAAAACCAAAACGGTGATAGGCACAGTGAAAGTGTTATTTGGTATACCTTCATGCAGATATAAAATACTGACAACAATGGCAAGTAAATAACACTTTTGAGCTAAGTTCAAAGAACACCAAAATGACGTCAAACGTTGTTGATAGTGTTTTAGCTTATCTGTTAAAGATTGATAGTAAGGTAGCTTTTTTATCATTGTTATGGACGGAAGATAAAGGGATGTAGTTAAACTACATCCCTTCAATAGTTAAAGTAAAGGTTTCAGATATTTTCCTGTGTGTGACGCGCTACATTGTGCGACGTCTTCAGGTGTGCCAGCAATAAGGATTTGTCCGCCACCAGCCCCGCCTTCTGGGCCTAAGTCGACAATCCAATCTGCGGTTTTTATCACATCAAGGTTGTGTTCAATCACCACAACGGTATTGCCGTGATCACGCAAACGATGCAGTACAACAAGAAGTTGTTGAATATCGTGAAAATGTAGACCGGTAGTGGGTTCATCTAAAATGTATAGGGTTTTTCCTGTATCACGTTTAGATAGCTCTCGGGCTAATTTAACGCGCTGAGCTTCACCACCAGAGAGTGTTGTCGCTGCTTGTCCAAGACGAATGTATGATAGGCCAACATCCATTAAAGTTGTTAGCTTTCGGTTGATCGCGGGGATCTTATCGAAAAACTGTTGCGCATCCTCTACGGTCATTTCCAGCACTTCGTGGATGTTCTTACCTTTGTAAAGTACTTCCAAAGTTTCTCGGTTATAGCGCTTACCAGCACAAATGTCGCAGGGCACATACACGTCCGGTAAAAAGTGCATTTCAACTTTTATAACACCATCACCTTGACAGGCTTCACACCTTCCCCCTTTAACATTGAAGCTAAAGCGGCCGACTTTATAGCCTCTGGAACGCGCTTCTTGTGTGCCTGCAAACAGCTCACGAATGGCAGTGAAAATACCAGTATATGTTGCTGGGTTTGAACGCGGAGTACGGCCAATTGGGCTCTGGTCGATATCAATTACTTTATCGAAGTGTTCAAGGCCTGATATAGACTTGTGCGGTGCAGCCTCTGCTGTCGTAGCGCCATTGAGCTCAGTGTGCGCTAGTTTAAATAAAGTATCATTAATCAACGTCGATTTTCCAGACCCAGAAACCCCAGTAATACAGGTCATTAAGCCAAATGGTATTCGCAAGTCGACATTTTTTAAATTGTTCCCTGAGGCACCAAATAATTCTAGCCACTTATCATTGATTTGGTGGCGTTTTTTAGGCACTTCAATTGCTTTAGCACCACTGAGATATTGGCCTGTCAATGAGTTTGGATTATTTACTATGTCGTCTCGACTACCTTGCGCGACCACGTAGCCACCGTGCACGCCAGCGCCAGGGCCAATGTCGATAATATGATCAGCGGCACGGATTGCATCTTCATCATGCTCTACAACAATAACCGTATTACCTAAATCACGTAAGTGGGTGAGCGTGCTGAGCAATCGGTCGTTATCTCGTTGATGCAAACCAATAGAGGGCTCATCAAGTACGTACATAACCCCAACAAGACCTGCGCCAATTTGACTGGCTAAGCGGATCCGCTGTGCTTCTCCACCTGATAGGGTGTCGGCACTGCGTTCTAGAGATAAATAGTTCAGGCCTACGTTGATTAAAAATGACAGGCGGTCACGAATTTCTTTGAGGATTTTTTCGGCGATCTGGGCTTTTTGGCCTTGCAAAGTTAGCGTATCAAAAAAGTTCATTGCGTCGCCAATACTCATGGTTGTTACATCGGGCAACGTGGTTTGGCCGATAAACACATTACGCGCCTCTTCACGTAATCGCGAGCCATGACAACTAGGGCATGCTTGGCTAGTTTGATACTTACTTAATTCTTCTCTCACCGAGCTTGATTCTGTTTCACGATAGCGGCGGTTCATATTATTAAGCACGCCTTCAAACTCGTGATTTCGAGTGATCAAATCGCCACGGTCATTGCGATAATTAAATGCAATTTTTGTCTTTCCAGAACCTTCTAAGATAACTCTTTTAGCTTCATCGGGAAGTGCCTGAAAAGGGACTTCCAAATCAAATTGATAGTGCTCGGCAACGGCTTGAAGCATTTGATAGTAATAAAAGCTACGCTTATCCCAGCCTTTGATTGCGCCACCACTTAAACTGAGTTCTGGGTTTTGTACCACTCTATTAGGGTCAAAATACTGGCGAACGCCTAATCCATCGCAACTTTGACAAGCGCCAGCAGGGTTGTTGAATGAGAATAGTCGAGGCTCTAACTCAGTCATGGCATAGCCACAAGTTGGACAAGCAAAGTTGGCCGAGAAGATTAACTCCTGTGTTTTGGCGTCATCCATATTGGCGATCACGGCAATGCCAGATGACAACTCAAGGGCTGTTTCAAATGACTCAGCTAGACGTTGTTGCAGTCCGTCTTTCACTTTAAATCGATCAACAACTACTTCGATAGTATGCTTTTTATGTAACTCAAGTGTTGGAGGATCGGATAGGTCACACACTTCACCATCAATACGTGCTCGTATATAACCTTGGCTTGACAGCTGCTCTAGAAGCTTTACGTGCTCACCTTTACGGTTTTTAACAACAGGTGCTAACAGCATTAATTTGCTGCCCTCAGGTTGCTCTAGCACTGAATCGACCATCTGGCTGATAGTTTGTGCTGCTAAGGGGAGGTCATGTGTTGGACACCGAGGCTCGCCAACTCTGGCAAATAGAAGTCGCAGATAGTCATAGATTTCAGTGATTGTGCCAACGGTAGAACGAGGGTTATGTGAAGTTGACTTTTGCTCGATAGAGATGGCCGGAGATAAACCTTCGATATGATCGACATCAGGCTTTTCCATTAACGATAAAAACTGTCGAGCGTAAGCTGAAAGCGACTCAACATATCTTCTTTGACCTTCAGCGTAGAGCGTATCAAATGCGAGTGATGATTTTCCTGAGCCCGACAGACCAGTGATCACGATTAGCTTATCACGAGGTATGCTCAGCGAAATGTCTTTAAGGTTGTGCGTTCGAGCGCCCCTGACTTCTATTTTATCCATTTTGACCTAATTACAAGTTGAGTGGCAACGATTGTTAGCGCAACAGTATCGCATACTTTGCCAAAAATTAACGTATCTTTGCTAAACGAACTAAACTAGGCTTTAGGATCAATTACTGAACAAGTGTGCAGGTGCGTGTGATACGGCCATGTATAGGACTACTATTACTAATAGTAAGTAATTTAGCCATTGCAACGTCGAATAATTGTGAGCTCATTGTGCGCTTTGAAAATTATTCGGCCCAATCTTTACAACATGAGCAAATGCGTTGGCATGGTTTGGATGTGGATTTTGCGAAGGCTTTACTCGACGAAGCTGGGTGTAGTTACCGATTTGTCAGCTTACCTTGGGGTAGAGCATTAAAAATGCTCGAGCTGGGCGACATCGATTTAATGCTCAGTGTCTCAAAAACCGCACAAAGAATGCGCTTTGCCTATTTTATCGGACCTCAGCGAGAGGAAAATATTGTCTTTGCAACTAATGTCACAAGGCCTTTTTTTGTGCAGTCTCTTGAAGCGCTTTTTTCATTACCTAAACCCGTCGCCATTCAACGAGGGGCTTATTATGGAGAAGCTTTTGAGGCGCGGATGAAAAAGGAAATCGATTCTGAAGACAAGTTTATTTACGTACCTGACAATCAATTAAAATTAAATTTGCTACGCCATGGACGGATCTCTGGATTCTTGGAAGAAAAATATAATATTGTTTATCAAAGAGAGTACAACCCTGACTTTATTGAAATCGAAATAGCGCCTTTTATCATCAATGTTGAGCCCGTTTATATTGCTTTAAGCAAAAAGAGTGTGAGTAGAGCGATAATTGACAAGTTATCGAGCGCTTTTGAGCGCCTTAAAGATGCAGGAAAATTTGAGCAAATTTTAAAAAAGTATAAGTTAGACTGAGTTTTTTGGTAGACTGTGGCGCGCTTAAGTAGGCTAAACAAACAGGTATTATGTCTAATCAATCATTAAATCTTCTCGAAAAACGCGCAGCGTTGTCACTTGCCAGTGTCTTTGCATTTCGTATGCTAGGACTTTTTATGCTTATGCCTGTGTTGGCTATTTATGGCCAATCGCTCGAGCATGTTTCTCCCATGTGGATTGGATTGGCGATTGGTGCATATGGCTTAACGCAAGCGCTATTACAAATTCCTATGGGATGGTTATCTGATAAGTTTGGGCGTAAGCCTATCATTATTGTTGGTCTGGTGATTTTTGCAGTTGGCTCCGTTATCGCTGCGCTCGCTGACTCTATTTATTGGGTTACCGTAGGTCGAGCTTTACAGGGAATGGGCGCGATTGCCAGTGCGCTACTAGCGCTTGCCGCTGATCTTAGTCGAGATGAACAGCGACCAAAGGTCATGGCTGTAATTGGCATGTGTATCGGCTTGAGCTTTGCTTTTGCGATGTTACTTGGGCCTATGGTTGCAGCTGCATTCGGTATTTCAGGCGTCTTTTGGTTAACGGCAATCCTGGCATTATGCGGTATCGTTATTATTCTTTTTGTGGTGCCAAGTGCGGTTAACAAAGCGCCAAAAGGAGACACCATTGCCACGTTTAGAGATATTCGTAAACTAAGTCGCCATCCTCAACTACTACGCCTAGACATGGGCGTTATGTTATTGCATTTATCACTGACTACTATGTTTGTGGTATTGCCGGGGCAACTCATTGCTGATGGCTTAACGGCAGATACGCACTGGAAGCTATATATTCCCGTGTTATTACTCGCATTTGTATTAATGGCACCTTTGATGATCGTGGCAATTAAAAAGCAAAAAGAACGCGAAACCTTTTTGGCAGCAATCGCTTTACTTGTTGTAAGCACATTTGGCCTCATGTTATGGGCTAATTCAGTGCTGGGCATTGCTGTTTGTATGCTGTTGTACTTTATTGCGTTTAACTTCTTAGAAGCGACAATGCCTGCGTTGGTATCACGTATTGCGCCAGCATCACAAAAAGGCTCTGCGATGGGGATTTTTTCATCAGGGCAATTTTTTGGTGCGTTTTTAGGCGGAATTTTAGGAGGTTATATTGCTCAATACAGTGAAGCGAACGCAGTGTTTGCGGCAGTGGCCTGTGTTGGGGTAATATGGTTATTTATTGCATGGCGAATGCAGATCCCACCGAAAAGCAAGGTTATCAGCCTAATCACTGAGCTGTCTGACCCACAGCAAGCAGAAGCATTGGCCGATAAATTGGTTGCTTTACCCGGTGTGATCGAAGCGATAGTCGTTAGTGAAGAAAATCGCAGCTATCTGAAGATAGATGATAAACAGTTTGATTTAAACCAAGCTAAGCAAATACTTGGCTTGCATTAATAGTGTGAGGAGAGGGTGCCATGGCACGCGGTGTAAACAAAGTTATTTTGGTAGGTAATCTAGGACAAGATCCTGAAGTTCGTTATATGCCAAACGGTAATGGTGTTGCGAATATTAGTATTGCTACTACAGACAGCTGGAAAGACAAAAATACAGGCCAGTTGCAAGAACGCACCGAGTGGCACCGAGTGGTGCTATTTGGCAAGTTAGCTGAAGTTGCTGGTGAATACTTACGTAAAGGGTCACAGGTATATATTGAAGGCCGTTTACAAACGCGTAAGTGGACTGACCAAAGTGGTCAAGAGAAATATACAACAGAAATTGTTGTTGATATGGGTGGCCAAATGCAAATGTTAGGCGGCCGTAACGAGCAGCAAGGCAATGCACCGTATCAAGGTGGGCAACAGCAAAATAACCATGCTCAGCAGCAATACAACCAAGCTCCACAGCAGCAACAGTATGCCCCTCAGGCTCCTCAGTCACAGCAAGGCCACTCGCAGCAACAAAGTGGCGGCTATGCGCCAACACAGCAAAACAGCGCAAGCCAAGGTGGTGGTTTTGCACCTCAGCAGCCACAACAAAGCGCACCTCAACAGCAAGGTGGTTTTGCACCTAAACCAGCTCAGTCTGGTGGTTCGTCTAACCCAATGGAACCGCCGATTGATTTTGATGATGATATTCCATTCTAAATGAAAACAGAAAAGCGCATTATATCAATAACTTAGATTTTAAAAAAGCCTGTCTTTACAGGCTTTTTTGTTTCGGACAAACCGATTTTCGATCATTCCTCAAAAGTATTACGTCAGTTTTGGCAGTTATGGTGTCATAGCTGTCTGTCAGCAATCACTATAAAGTAGCGCCTTAATCTTAACCTTAGCGAAGTCTCATTGGTATTTCATAAGGCACCTCTAGCACATTGAAAGGAACTAAGTAATGTTGAAGCACACACTAATACGATGTGGGAGTTGTATTGCCATAATGCTTGTCTCAATAACATCACAAGCTGAAGAAGCATCAAAAGTTGCCACTTTGGAAAATGTCACCATTAATTATCACTTTATGGATGATGAGTCTGTTGAAAAAAAGCATGAAATTAACGATCTAACCAATCAAGCATTCTCTGCTTACACAAAGTTATTTGGCGGCTTGCCTAGAGATGAAAAGGGCAAAGAATATTCTGAAATTACAATTCATGTAAACAAAGGAAAATACCTAGGAGGAGAGGCTGATCCCAAATTAATTATGCTTTCCTGGCGTGAAGGTAAGACATTTGGATTTGCTACATGGCAGACAATATTACTACATGAATTATTTCACTTATGGAGTGGTGAATCTATTCGCTACCAAGACGGACGAGAACATTGGTTTAATGAAGGATTTTCAGAGTTTTATGCCTATAAGACCGCCGTTGAATTGGGCTTGATATCCTCGAATGAAATGTTGGCGGTGGCCTCTTCGGTTATTGGGTATTACTTAAGCGCTTCTAGGCTTGGTGAGCTTTCCATGAGAGACGCTGGGCGAACAAATAAAGCGAAGTTCGATAATTACTTTCTGGTATATAGCGGTGGCTGGACTATGGCGATGGCACTCGATCACGATATAAGAAAAAGAACGAATAATAACAAAAGTATAGATAATCTTATGCCATGGCTTTACAGCAATTTTCATAGAGATAAAAGACGCTATACTTTACAAGATATAAATCAGGGTATTAGGCTAAATACAGAACTTGATTATTCTAAGTTTTTGGATTCTTATGTGGATGGTAATGCTGTACTTCCTATCTCCGAGTATTTACCGATAAGCGATGCTCTATGGGCGCTTACATTGCACAAGAAAAATAAAAGAGAGTTCACTGAGTTATACGAAACATTAGGTATTAAGGATTCTAATCAGATTAAAGTAATGGTGAGATAAATGGCAGTGTCTTTCATTCAGGTAAGTAACTTTTTAGATCTCTTGATTCTTAAATTTAATCTCTGCTTACCTTTTATAGGTGCGGTGGAGTTGTAAGCGCAGTCATCTGCAGTTCGAAAGATTGATATACCTTTAACTAAAACACGATTTTCAGTTGACTCTAGAACTCGATATTTTATTGTTTTTTAATTAATAATTTAATTATTCGCAGCTAAGATTATAACGTTTTCTAACCTATTCATTGGGTTAGTTTAAGCAAGCAGAAAAATACGTACTGTGCACCCTGTCACCTTGAGTTTTATCTACTACTGTACAACACTTAAGCTATGAGAGCGGAACTAGGTAGTATAAGGTGTAATGGAACGTGCAGTCTAATTTTAAATCACTCAACTGGCGTATGTTTGCAGTGGGCTCAGTGGTTGTGTTTGCTTTAAATATACTGTTACTGCATTTGTTGCATTTGCAGATCCATCAGCGTGCTGAAGCCGTTGTGGAAAGAGTAGCAAAGTTGCCAGAAGAGCTCAGAACCCAAAGCAATATTACTGCGATAGCCCAGCAGTTTAAATTTGAGTATATAGCAGATGATAAGCCAGTGCCTGATGAGGCAACTCGCTTTTCTGTCGCAGGTATCTCTTTGAATTTAGTTCATCAAAAGCCTTATCAAAAGCACGCATATATCATCCTATTTTTTAACATCTTGTTTGTTGGTTTATTGGTTTTTGTTTACCGCTGGTGGCAAGTTTACCAAGTTAGACCAAAGCGCTTTCTGTCAGATGAAAAATTAGATATTCAACACAGTTCAGCGATGAGTGCGGTCGATCCAAAAGTTGCAGATAGCAGTTTGTTCAAGGTGTTTTTATTGATCCGCTGGACAGCCAAAATTGAGGGAAGTTTAGATGAAAAAAGCCACTTCTCTGTAGCGCTTCATAAGCACTTACCAAGCTCTATGAATTACTCAGTAAAATACCTAAATTCAGGTGCTTTGGCGGTAACCTTTGAAAAGGTGGCGTGGGGAGATGTGATTGAATTGGGGAAAAAGCTCCATGAAATTATGTTTCGCGCGATTCGCGTGCTTCGAGGCGATCTTTCCCGTAAGCAAATCAAAGTGGGAGGCTGTTTTTATCAGCATGAGGCGGAACAAGCGAATGTATATCAATTAGCCCGAGCTGCGCTAGAAATAGCAAACAATAATGTATGGCAACATGTGCATATGATGCCATTAGACAAAACTCATGCAAACGCGATGCAAAGCAATGAAGATGACTTTATTCGTTGTATTGAAAACAGACAGTTTGTGTTGTTTTTCCAACCGTTGTTTGGATTTGAGCAACAAGACATTATTCAAAATGAAGTGCTATTAAGGGTAAGGCACGCTCAGTTGGGATTGATCGCCGCTAAACAGTTTATCCCTCAGTTACATAGCAAACACAATTTGGAGGTGCTTGATAAAACGATTGTTATGCAGGCTATTACGATATTAACCAAGGAGCCGCATAAGGCCAATGTTAGTATTAATCTTCATATTGAAAATTGGCTCGATATTGACTTTATACATTGGTTGGTTGCAGCGATACGCGATGCAAGCCAAGTTAAGAAGTTAACATTCGAAGTAAGTGCTGATGATTACTATAAATATCACCAGCAAATTAATGTGCAACAGCTGTTTTTTACTGGTGTCAATGCTGCGCTTACCATTGATCACGTCGAGTCACCGCTGATGGTAAATACGATTCGAGAGAATCAGCTTATTTCAGCAGTAAAATTAGGTTTTGGGCTTGTTCATAAAGTTCAGCAAAGCGCGCAACAACAAAAGACTATAAAACAAATTGTGTACCAAGCCAAACGTCTAAACGTAGCAGTTTATGCGGTAGGTGTTGAAACACAAGCCGAGCTGGATTGTTTGAAGTCACTTGGGGTGCATGGTGCGCAAGGCTATTATTTTGCAGAGTTATTACAGCAGCTTGAGCTAGTACGTTATTAGACCCCGATAGCGCAACCCATCTAGCCCTTGTAAACCGCCAGTGTGGATAGCTGTAATATGGCTGCCTGGTTTAAAAAAATCTTGTTCAAGTAGTTGCCATAAAGCGTAAAACAGCTTTCCGGTATAAATCGGCTCTAATGGTAAAAGACATTCTTTTCGCATCTGTTGACAAAACTGCCACAAAGCGGGTGAAAATTTGCCGTATCCGCCATCATGAAAGTCACACATTAGTTGCCAGTTGGATGTGTTGGTTGCTTTGGGAGCGAGCTGCATGATGTCGTTGACCAAATACTCTGCTTGCTTTAATACTGCAATGCCTATGACTTTAGTTGTAACTGGGCTGGCGTTTATTAAGCCTGCGAGTGTACCGCCACTTCCTGTAGCGCACATCACGTAGTCACTTGTTGGTAAACTTTGAGCAAGTTCTTCAAGGCCAAGCATCGCATGTTGATTACTGCCACCTTCTGGAATGAGGTGGCACTGCGGGAATTGAGTTAGGAGCTCGTGTAAATAGTCAGGCTGGTTTCTTAAACGGTAAGTTGCCCTATCAACAGCGTGTAAATTTAAGCCGCAAGCGCGTGCCATGCGAATAGTTGGATTTAGCTCATCTAAATGAGGTCCTCGTATTATCACGTGACCCTGAAGGTTAAACAGTTTGCAGGCCATACTTACAGCATATAGATGGTTGGAAAATGGGCCTGAAAAGGTCAAAAATGCGGCTTTTTTTTGTTGCTGCATGGCAATCAGATTATACTTTAATTTGCGCCATTTATTACCGGCAATATGAGGGTGCAACAAATCGTCTCGTTTAACCGTGAGGGTAATGTTTTTTTGAGTTAGTAACGGGTGCTTTATTACCTGTAACGGGGACTCTGGAAAGTTAAACTGTCTAAAACTCATACTAATGTCTGGTTTGCATCGAGATATTCGAATAATTCTAACAGCTATCTTGTAAAATATGTCCAGATTACTGGCAAGGTTGCGGTTAATAGTTGTAAACTCAGATATTAATGGCACAAAGCTTGTGTTTTGCTTTGTAAGTACATAGCATTAAGAACTAACTATAAAAAATAACAAAGACCAAATAATTGCCGCGTTTTTGGGAATGGAATATATGCGAATAGCTCCTTTATCTTTTTTTGTCTCTGCCACATTGATGGCTGCCTGTGCGACATTCAACACAATGGCGCAAGATACAGCAACGGTGAATGCCATTGAATCAGAACTTTCGGTCAAACAAGCTGAATTAGATAACTACACGCAGATATTAGACAAGCACTTAGGCGAAGAAACTCGGCTTCAGGCGCAGTTAGATCTATTAAGAACTCGTTCTTCCGATTTGGATAAAGAAAAGAATCAGGCGCTAGATGCGATGAATGACCTTTATCGCCGCTTAATTGATGATCCCTCCGTAGATATTTCAGAAGCCCAAACCCGCTATAAAGAAGCTGTTGCAGAACATAAGAAGAATAAAGATGATATTACGATGCAGCTAGCGGCTATAGCTTCGCACCGTAAAGACATCGAACAAATTAGAGTGACTAAGCATACTTTAATTAACACTCTTGAAAATTTAAAAGATCAATTAAGTACCGCTCGTGTTGAGCGTTTGCGCAATGAATTTACACGAGAAGGCACCTTAGAGGTGGACCACACGATTAACTGTAAGCGTACAGAAACACTCGCGGCTTGTGAACAACGCGGGCAGCAAATGGCATTGCAAAAAGCTACTAAACGCTTCGTTGATCAGTTGTTTGCAAACCTAACAGAGCAGCGTCTTGTTGAACCTAAACGTAATCTCGCAGGGGCACAAGTACAAGTACTTAACAGTCATGTTGTGAGCAGTGCATTTAGTGGACAAGGTAACTACAGTGTGAACTTAAGTGTGAGCATGCGTGGTGATGTAAATAATAGCCGCCTCTGTAGCTTGATTAGTGTTGATAATCGCTTTTGTGCTGAGTATGGTACGCCAATGGCTGGTACCGTTGGTACTTATCAAGCCAATTACCCAACGGTATATAATGACAGTCAATTAAATTTCTCTGAGCAAACGACCACTATTCCCAGTCATGTTCAGGTGTCGACGCTCAATGCTGAACCAATCATTGAGGTGACAAAGCCAAACATTCAGGTAGCACCCGAAAAAAAACCACCAGTCATGGTTCCCGTTACTTTACGCTCTAACGTGTATGATGACGAAGTTTTTATCAATGGGGTGAGTTATGGTTCGACTAAGCTGTCAGTTAAAATTCCAGCCGGCACCTACGATATTGAAATACGCAAGTTAGGTTATAAACCTTATAAAAAGCGTGTGACAATACGAAAAGCACAAACAATTAATGCAAAGCTTGTAAAAAAGCCTGAGTCGATTGCTGTACCGACACCAAAAAGTGAGCAAGACGGCACGACAGTCTCCGCTACTGTAATTTCACAAACACCAAAGAATGAAGTGGTGATAGTGCCCGCTGGGTCGTTCAAAATGGGTGACTTAGTCGGAACCGGGTTAGCGAATGAGCGGCCCGTAGTGGAAAAAGTGCTTAGCAACTCTTATGGTATGCAAAGCACTGAAGTGACGGTGGGTGAGTTCAGAACATTCATAGAAAGTACAGGGTATCAAACTGCTGCAGAAAAAGGCCGTGGTTGCGCCTATTACAAAGATGGTGAGCCTGTTTGGGAGCTAGACTATAACTGGCAGTCACCTGGCTATGAGCAAGCTGAGAACTTTCCTGTGGTATGTGTCTCTTACGAAGATGCTAAGGCTTATGCTAATTGGTTATCAGCTGAACAAGGTGAGCAATTTCGTTTACCAAATGAAGTTGAGTGGGAATATGCTGCAAGAGCTGGCACAACTTCAGAATACCCTTGGGGAAATGAAATAGGGAAAAGCCTTGCTAACTGCGGTTGGTGTGGCAGTGAATGGTCTAATAAAAGCGCAGCACCTGTGGGTGAATTTCCACCGAACTATTATGGACTGTACGACACTGTAGGAAATGTATGGGAGTGGACTCAAAAAAGAGCTTCTCAAAGTGGTGTTACGGTGCGTGGTGGTGCTTGGAACTTTGCACCCAGCTTAGCTCGTGTTTCTACTCGACTGGAGTTAGCAACAGACTTTCGAGCAAATTACATTGGTTTTCGCTTAGTGCGAGAGCGATAGAACAGTATAACGATGGGTGATGCGCAGCATCACTTAATTTAAAGTATTTCTTTAAGGTTACCCAGCCTCATGTTTAAAAAATTACGCGGATTATTTTCCAACGACCTATCAATTGATTTAGGTACAGCTAACACTCTTATTTATGTAAAAGAAGAAGGTATTGTATTAAATGAGCCTTCGGTTGTCGCGATTAGACAGGAACGAGCTGGAGGCCCTAAAAGTGTTGCATCAGTCGGTACTGCCGCTAAGCAAATGTTGGGCCGTACGCCTGGCAATATCAAAGCGATTCGACCAATGAAAGATGGGGTTATCGCTGACTTTTATGTAACAGAAAAAATGTTACAGCATTTCATCAAGCAAGTGCACAATAACAACTTTATGAGACCAAGTCCTCGAGTTTTAATTTGTGTACCTTGCGGTGCAACTCAAGTTGAAAAGCGTGCCATTCGTGAGTCAGCAATGGGGGCTGGAGCAAGAGAGGTTTACTTAATAGAAGAGCCTATGGCGGCAGCGATCGGTGCAGGTTTACCTGTATCAGAAGCGACAGGCTCTATGGTTGTCGACATTGGTGGCGGTACAACAGAAGTTGCTATCATTTCTCTAAATGGCGTGGTGTATTCTTCATCAGTGCGCATTGGCGGTGATAAATTTGATGAGGCAATCATTAACTATGTACGCCGCAATTTTGGTAGCTTGATCGGTGAAGCGACTGCAGAGCATATCAAACATGAAATTGGCTCGGCGTTTAAAAGTGATGAGCCGGTATCAATCGAAGTGCGTGGTCGCAATTTAGCAGAGGGTGTACCTCGCTCATTTACACTTAACTCTCACGAAATACTTGAAGCGTTGCAAGAGCCGTTAATGGGGATTGTGAGTGCAGTGATGGTTGCGTTAGAGCAGTCACCTCCTGAGTTGGCATCAGATATTTCTGCTCATGGTATGGTATTAACTGGCGGTGGTGCTCTACTAAAAGACCTAGACAGATTACTAATGGAAGAAACAGGCATTCCTGTTGTAGTTGCAGATGATCCTCTTACTTGTGTGGCAAGAGGCGGCGGTAAGGCGTTAGAGATGATCGATATGCATGGTGGCGATGTATTTAGCTACGACTAATGAACTTACTATTTGGCCGTACGGTATCACTGCAACTGCGCTTAACAGTCGCAGTGATGCTCAGCATAATACTTATTGTTGGCGACCGCTTTACACAAGGTGGTAATATGATCAGGACTAGCCTGCATACAGCGGTTAGTCCTTTGTTGTATCTAGCAAGTATGCCCTATGAGGCATTTAATAGTGGCGCTAAAAGTTTGCAAACACGTGAGCAGCTTAGCGAAGAAAACAATACACTTAGGCGTAAGCAGCTGTTGCAAAGTGAGCAGCTACAGCAGTTACAGTTTTTACAAAAAGAAAATCAAAAACTCAGAGCACTATTAAATGCATCCGCTCGGCAGAAAAATACTAGGCAAATAGCGCAAGTGTTGTCTGTCCATTCAAACCCATACAGTCACCAAGTTGTTATTAATCGGGGCACCATAGATGGTGTGACGGAGAGTCAGCCTGTTATTGATGAAATGGGACTGGTAGGGCAATTAACTCAAGTGGGAACAACAACATCACGGGTCTTGCTGATGACGGATATCACACATGCAACGCCCGTCAGGATACTACGCAATGATGTGCGTACTGTAGTCGAAGGCATTGGCAAAATAAATAAGTTAAAGTTATCCCATGTCCCGCATAGTTTAGACGTACGAATTGGCGATGTGCTAGTAACATCTGGATTAGGTGGTACGTTTCCAGAAGGTTATCCGGTGGCTGTTGTAACGGAAGTTAACCGTGATGAAGGTTTGCCGTTTGCTCAAGTATATGCTGAGCCCATAGCCCAGTTAGATAGGGTTCGCTTATTACTGATCTTAGGTCGTACATCACAAGAGAGCTTAGATAATGATTAAGCGCTATTACTTCCTTATTGCATTTAGCGTATTTTTAGCATTGGTTATGGCGTTAATGCCACTGCCGATATCTGCTGAGCCATTTCGTCCAGATTGGGTTTTATTGGTGTTAATGTATTGGTCTTTGGCTGTACCTCATCGTGTTAATATTGGTTGGGCGTGGGTTGCAGGTTTACTGATGGATCTTGCGATTGGTGCGCCACTGGGTGTTAACTCATTAACTTACTCTATTTGTATCTATATCACAGTAAGTAATTTTCAAAAAATACGTAACTTTTCAATTTGGCAGCAAGCTGTGTTAGTTGGGTTGTTTTTAACTCTGTACCACTTACTGCTGTTTTGGTTAAACCACTTTTTACTCGATGTGTATTTTAGTCCTCATTATTTGTGGCCAGCACTCACAGGTATGCTATGTTGGCCATGGATTTTTTTATTGCTACGTAAATACCGTCGACAATTCAGGATCCGTTAATGACACCAAGCTTGTATTTGGCATCAGCATCTCCAAGACGTAAACAGCTCCTCGCTCAGTTAGACTACGATTTTATTCAATTTTCAGTAGATGCAGATGAAACGCAATTGAATAATGAGCCTCCTTTACAATACGTTGAGCGTCTAGCGCGTTTGAAGGCTCAATCTGGAGTTGCTCAAGGTTACACTGACAGGCCCGTATTAGGCAGTGATACGGTGGTCGTGATTGATAATATCGCGTTGGGTAAGCCCAAAGATGAACAAGACTTTCTGAGTACAATGGCTCTTTTATCAGGACGCACTCATCAAGTGTATACTGCGATAGCCTTGGCAGACAGTCAGCATACTTTGAGTACTGTGGTATGTACCGATGTGACTTTTAAACAGCTAAGCCGTCAAGAAATGCATCAGTATTGGATAAGTGGTGAGCCGTTAGACAAAGCGGGGGGTTATGGTATCCAAGGTCTTGGTGGAAAATTTGTTACGCAACTATCGGGTAGCTACTTTGCAGTAATGGGTTTACCTTTATATGAAACTGATCAATTAATTAAAGAGTTTACTAAAGGCTATTATGAGTAGTGAATTATTAATAAATGTGACGCCCAGTGAGAGTCGCGTGGCACTCATTGAAAACGGTGTACTGCAAGAAGTGCAAGTAGAGCGGATCGGTAACCTCGGTATTGTTGGTAATATTTATTTAGGTAAAGTGAGTCGAGTATTACCTGGTATGCAAGCTGCTTTTGTGGATATTGGGTTAGACAAAGCGGCGTTCTTACATGCATCTGATATCGTCAATAGCGCATCTTTTGAAGAAGGTGTGGATGAGCAGCCGATCAAAAAAGTGCAAGACATCAGAGAGCTTGTTAAGCAAGGCCAGTACATTATGGTGCAAGTGGTAAAAGACCCGCTAGGTACCAAAGGCGCGCGCTTAACCACAGACATTACTATTCCTTCACGATACCTTGTTTTTATGCCAGATGCGACACACGTAGGGGTGAGCCAAAGGATTGAAACCGAGCAAGAGCGAGCTCGTCTCAAAGAAATTGTGTCTGAGTATAATGATGAAAATGGTGGCTTTATTGTTCGTACCGCCGCCGAAGGTGCAAGTGAAGCAGAGCTGAAACATGATGCCGAATTTTTGAAAAAATTGTGGCGAAAAATTGTCAGTCGACGTAAAAAAACCAGCAAAGCTGCGATTTTACATGAAGATTTAACACTCGCATTTAGAACTTTAAGAGATTATGTTGGCGAGGATATGGAGCGTATCCGAGTTGACTCAAAGTTGACGTATCAAGAGCTCAAGGCGTTTACAGAAGAGTTTGTTCCCCTACTAGGAAAGGCGCTAGAGTATTATCCTGGTGAAAGACCTATTTTTGACTTATTTGACGTTGAAAGTGAGATCCAAAAAGCCCTACACAGAAAGGTTGAGTTGAAATCTGGGGGATATTTGATCATCGACCAAACGGAGGCAATGACCACGGTTGATGTTAATACTGGCGCATTTGTTGGCCATCGTAACTTAGAAGAAACGATTTTTAATACCAATGTAGAAGCCACTTCTGCCATAGCTAGGCAGCTAAGGTTACGCAACCTTGGCGGTATTATTATTATTGACTTTATTGATATGGTTTCGGATGAGCACAAGCGTCGCGTGCTACACTCATTAGAGACAGCCTTGGCTAAAGATCGTGCGAAAGCGAACATTAACGGCTTGTCGGCTTTGGGTTTGGTGGAGATGACCCGTAAACGTACCAGAGAAAGCCTTGAGCATATTCTGTGTGATGTTTGCCCGGCATGTTCTGGAAGAGGGTCGTTAAAAACCGTAGAAACAGTATGTTATGAAATTTTGCGAGAGATAGTTAGGGTCAATCGTGCTTACGATGCAGATAAGTTCATGGTTTATGCGTCACCCGCTGTGAGCGAAGCACTCATCAATGATGAGTATCATAATTTAGCGGAATTGGAACTCTTCATTGGAAAACAGGTCAGTATTCAAACGGAAAGCTTATATAGCCAAGAACAGTTTGACGTCGTAATGATGTAAGGTGACGTAGTGCCCAATGCAAGTTAAAACTTTTTGTTTCTTTTGTGTTCGTAAAATATGGCAGGTGTTTGCGATAACACTTGTTATGCTTGCTGTGTTGGTTTCTATTATCAAATATAGTTTGCCTTATGCCAATGATTACCGAGAAAGTATAGAAGATATTATACATCAACAGTTTGGTGTGGATTTAAGCTTAGGCTCAATTAGTGCTAGCTGGGAAAGCAGTGGGCCAGCGCTAGTGTTAGAAAATCTTACCTTTGTTGATAATGAAAGCGCCCCGATTGCTCTATCGATAAAAAAAACCAGTTTACAGCTGAACCTACTAGAATCATTAAAAAATTGGCAGATAAGGTCAAACTACTTTGTAATTGATGGATTTTCTGCACAAGTTAATTTAGCACAGTTGGCACAAGCTAACGACGAACAGAGTGCTGCATTTGAGCAGCAATCACTAATTGAAAGTTTATTTTTAGGTGAAACTGGACACTTTTCTATTCAATCCAGTCAGTTAAATTTGCGTACAAAAAATGGCTTTATCCATACCTTATTACTGAATGATTTGACTTGGCAAAACAGCCCCCAAAGCCATCAAGGAGAAGGAGAGGTGGCTATCCCGGGGCTTCAGCAAGGGCGCTTCTCTGCTCGTTTGGCGTTAACAGGGAGCACACTGCGAGATCTGGCGGGGAAAGTATATTTACAAGCGCAAAATGTTGATGTTGCTGAGTGGCTCACAGAGCAGCTTTCAACTGAGCAAAAGCATATATCGACAGAGCTAAATGGGGAGCTCTGGTTAGCGCTTGATAATGGTAAAGTGCAAGATGTCACAATCAATACACTACCGAGCAAAGTTCAGTGGCAAGATGCACAGCGAACACATCAATTAATTATGCAGCAGGGGCAATTGCAACTCATACCCACCCAAGGACAATGGCAATTACGAAGTTCTGAACTGTTGTTGAGTTTAGATAATCAAAACTATATCCCCGCTAAGTTGCAGGGGGAATTTGGCGAGCTCAATCGCTCTGTTTGGTTTGAAGATGTCAGTGTTGGGCTTATCAAAGAGCTGTCTCAATTGTTGAATATTGATGGTATCAATGCATTAGCCAATGCAGAGGTTACAGGTCAGCTCCAGGGGCGTATCGCTTGGTCTCCAGCATCTTCATATCAAGTATGGCTAAACATGGATAACCTAGGCTGGTCGGCATTCAATGGCATCCCAAGTTTAACCGATGTAAGAGTTGAAGTATTATGGCAAAGCACCGGAGCTGCGGTGCATGTTTTTAGTGAACAATCAGCACTGGCGTCACCTGGCACATTTAGAAAGCCACTTGACTACGAGCAACTCAATGCGCAGCTACAAGTTTATAAACAAGATAATGTGTGGCATATCAGTAGTGACTCTTTATGGTTCAATAATAAAGCACTAACGATTGCCGGAGAAATGCACCTCGCATTGACGGCGCAGCCAACCTTAGACCTTTATGCCGAAGTATTAGGTGGAAATGCAAAAACGGCAGGAGACTATTACCCTCGCTCGGTGATGTCTAAAAATTTAATTGAGTACCTTGATAGGGGGATTTTGGCTGGACAACACCGCAAGAGTCAAGTTTTGTTGTCAGGGGCTTTAGAGGCATTTCCTTATGAACAAGGTCAAGGCCAATTTGAAGTGCTCTCTCATATAGATCATGCTGAGTTTTTGTTTGCGCCAGATTGGCCTGCAGTTAAAAACGCAGATGTTACCCTGCACTTTGCAAATGAACGTATGGATATTTACGCTAATCAAGGTGAGCTCATAAACCAACAGCTTACTAGCCCAGTGATTGTCAGCTTACCTAATCTTAATCAGGCTGATAACCTGTATGTTGCTATTAATCACGAAACAGATGCTCAAACATTGTTGCCCTTTTTTGATGCGACGCCACTAAAGGACCCCCTTGTTAATATCTTAGAAGTGGTTCAGGGGCGAGGGCAAGTGCAAGGACAAGTAAACCTTGATATAGATCTGAACACTTTGGATGTGAATGCTTCAGGAAAAGTCCACTTAGATAATACGAACATATTTCTCAAACAGCCGGGTATGGCGTTATCGGGTGTGCGCGGTGTATTGCATTTCGATGATGACCGTATAGAGCTGAAACAAAGCTCAGCAACATGGCTTGATATGCCCATCAGCTTTGATGTGAACGCAGACGGTGATAATCGCAAATATGAGGTTAATGTTGATGCGACGTTATCGGCACAAGCTGACAAACTCATTCCTTACGCTCATGGGCTGTTGGATGATTTTATTGAAGGAACAAGTGAACTGCACACGAATGTTAATTTAAAGTTCAAGGAGCAAGGGTTTAATTACAGCGCTCAGTTTCAGGCAAACTTGAATGGTGTTACCAGTCACCTACCAAGTCCATACCAAAAAAATAGTGAAGAAGAGTGGGCGTTCAATGCTTTAGTGCAAGGCGATGATATTTCAAATCTTATTACTTTTAACTTAGCTGATAAACTATTCTTTAACGGTATTTTGGATAACCAAACTGGTCAGCTAAGTCAGGCACAATTAAGCGTGGGCCAAGAGAATAAAGGGCTGAGCGGCAAAGGCTTCCATGTAGCAATTTCACAACCGAGTATCGTGATTGATTCATGGCTAACGTTTATTGATCGGTTAATTTCCTTGCCCAGCGATTCATCGCAGAACGACTCTCTATTACCACCGCTAGAGATGATAACGGCAGAGTTTGCTAGCGCGCAATTTGCTGATATTCCTTTTACGGATTTGGAAATGCGGCTATTGCCAAATGCAGATGGTATGACCATGAAGTTAAATGCCAAAGAGCTTAGAGCAAATGTATTACTTCCACAAAAACAGTCAAGCAGACCAATTAGAATAGATAGTGACTACTTGCGAATTAACTTGATTGAGCAGCCAGAACCAAGTGAAAAACGCCGTGATTCAGATTTGGACTGGTTAACACGTATTCCAGCAATTGAATTTAATTGTGGTGATTGTAAATTAGGTAACTATCAACTCGACAAAGTGAGCGCTTCATTATTTGGCGATGGGAAACAGCTTACCATTGCAGAATTAGTTGTAGACAAAAATGATCATGTACTGAGAGGTAAAGGTCGCTGGGTTGCTGGGCGCAGTTACGTTGATGGGATCTTAAATAGTAAAGACATCGGCGAGCTATTTGATGAGTTTGATCTTACCTCGACGATTAAGGATTCTCGAGCGAATGTGGCATATCAATTAAATTGGCAAGGTGCTCCCTATGATTTTGATATCGCTACTTTAGCAGGTGAGGTTAATTGGGAGTTAGGAGAGGGTCACTTGACTGAGATAAGCGATCAGGGGGCCAGAGTTTTTTCATTACTCAGTTTAGATTCGCTGATCAGGAAGTTAAAGCTAGATTTTAGAGACGTGTTTTCAAAAGGCTTTTTTTATAACCAGATGAAAGGCAGCGTTCAGATAGACAAAGGGATTGCGTATACAAAAGACGCCAAGCTGGATGGTGTTCCGGCTGATTTGAGTATTCAAGGTTACGCAGATCTTAATACCCAAGAAATTAATTATGATTTAGCTGTGGCGCCGCAAGTGACTTCCAGCATTCCAGTTATAGTGGCATGGATGGTTAACCCTGTTTCAGGTCTAGCGGCATTAGCGCTGGATAAGGTCATACACTCTGCCCGAGTGATTTCAGAAATTAAATTCAAAGTAACGGGTACCATGAGTGAACCTGTTGTACAAGAAATAGACCGTAAAAGTCGTGAAGTTGAGATACCTCAAGCAGCACAGAATGAGCCACCTAAGCCTCAACTTGGACTTGAATCGGACAAACCCCTACAATTAAATGACCAAGGTAGTACGCCAATTTCGGGATAGCAGCGTTGTTTAATTGAGCATATTGGAGTCACTATATGTCAATCTCACATGTGGTCGCAGTGCAAATGTGTTCTACGATGAACCCTGAGAAAAACTTTTTACAATTAAAGCAGTGGCTAACTGATTGTAATCTAAAAAAACCAACACTCGTTTGCTTACCAGAAACATGGCTGGCATTTATGCAAACGGCTGAGCAGTCTTTAAGCTTATCAAAACAGTACGAATACTGGTTAACTCAGTTAGGACAGTTATGTAGGGCTTTTAATATCTGGATTGCCGCTGGCACAATGCCAGTTTATGGTGAGCAAAATAAGTATTATGCAGCGAGCTTTTTACTGAATGAAAGGGGAGAGGTTGTTGCCCGATACAATAAAATTCATTTATTTGATGCTGATGTCGCTGATGGTAGTGGGGGTTATCGTGAGTCAAAATCAACGATAGCAGGCACAGATGTTGTGGTTGTTGATAGTCCATTTGGCAAGATTGGTCTAAGCGTATGTTATGATCTGCGCTTTGCTGGATTGTTTCAAGCTATGAGTGAGCTAGGAGCTGAGTTATTTTTAGTCCCTAGTGCTTTTACGACCGTTACAGGGCAAGCTCACTGGGCACCTTTACTACAAGCACGGGCAATTGAAAATCAGTGTTATATCGTTGCAGCTGCGCAATGTGGTGAGCACGAAAATGGCCGCAAAACGCATGGACATAGCCTAATATTATCACCATGGGGTGACGTTATGGCAGATGCGCAACAAACTTTAGGCTGCATCAGTGCACAGATAGATTTGGCACAACTGCATCAGCTTCGTAAGGACATGCCAGTACAGGTCCACAACAGATTTAAGAGTGAGTTTTATGAATAGTGTCGAACAGCGTTTACTAACAGACAGTCAACTTGATAGAGAGCAGCTAGAGCAAACATTAAGTTATATCCATCAACATAAAGTCGACTATGCGGATTTGTATTTTCAATCGAGTCATCATGAAACGTGGGTGCTCGAAGATGGTTCAGTGAAAGAGGGCAGCTATAATATCGAGCGTGGTGTTGGGGTTCGCGCCGTTGCGGGTGAAAAAACAGGTTTCTCTTATTCTGACGCAATTAATTTAGAGGCTTTAAACAAAGCAGCTATGGCGGCACGTAGCATCGCTCAGGCAGGTGAAGAGAAAACAGTGCAGGTATTTAGCGAAGTAGATGTTAAGCGCCAGTTTGAACCAGTCCAGCCTATTCAAAGTATGACTGATGCAGATAAGGTCAGCTTGCTTAAAGAAGTTGAAAATGCGATTCGAGAGTGTGCACCTGATGCGCAGCAGGTGGTGAGTTCTATTTCAGCTGTATATGAAGAAGTGCTCATTGCAGCCAGTGATGGCACATTTGCGACAGATATTCGTCCTTTGATCCGCTTAAGTTGTTCTGTACTGCTAGAAAAAAATGGTCGTCGAGAACGAGGTAGTGCCGGCGGCGGTGCCCGTTTGGATTATGGTTATTTTAAAGAGTTAGTGGATGGTAAGCCTCGCTGGCTAGGATACGCTCAAGAAGCCGTCCGCCAAGCAAAAGTTAACTTAGAGGCGGTTGATGCGCCAGCTGGCACAATGCCTGTTGTATTAGGTGCTGGGTGGCCTGGCGTGCTATTGCATGAAGCTGTTGGTCATGGTCTAGAGGGCGACTTTAACCGTAAAGGGGCGTCAGCATTTAGTGGTAAGGTAGGTGAAAAGGTAGCCTCTAGTCTATGTACTGTTATTGACGATGGCACGATGGCCAATCGTCGAGGCTCACTGAATGTCGATGATGAAGGAACACCAGCGAGCTACAACGTACTGATCGAAAATGGTATTTTGAAAGGGTATATGCAAGACAAACTAAATGCCCGTTTGATGGGCGTTGCGCCGACGGGCAATGGGCGCAGAGAATCTTACGCCCATTTGCCGATGCCAAGAATGACAAATACGTACATGCTACCAGGCCAAGATAGCAAAGAGGATATTATTGCCAGTGTGAAAAAAGGTATATATGCCCCCAATTTTGGCGGTGGTCAAGTTGATATTACTTCAGGGAAATTTGTATTCTCCGCATCTGAAGCCTACCTCATCGAAGATGGAAAAATTACTCAGCCTATAAAAGGTGCAACATTGATTGGGAATGGTCCCGACGTAATGAATAAGATTTCCATGGTCGGTAATGATTTACAGCTAGATCGAGGTATTGGGGTGTGTGGTAAGGATGGTCAAAGTGTACCAGTCGGCGTTGGTCAGCCGAGTTTAAAAATTGATGAAATAACGGTTGGAGGCACAGCCTAACCCCACTTCACTTTTTCGGGCTTAAAGTTACTTTAAGCCCGACTCACCTATTTCCAAACTCTTATCCAAACCTGAGGCTAATTACCTCTATGAGAGCAAATGTATCTGTGTGATTGTATCTTCTGTTTTTACCTAAGGCATAATCGCCTCTTTTAAGTACTGAAATAGCTCTTTGTAACCTTTCGCTGGTTTCTCAGCTTTGAACTCTTTGCTCGCTTGTCTGACAAGTTGACGCATTTTTTGGCGCTCAAGTGTTGGGTATTGCTCAAGTAAGTCGTTTATTTTACTGTCACCTTGCTCAATTAACTCATTTCTGAGCAGTTCTACTTTATTAAGTAGCACATCTGCTTGGTTATTTTTGTTTAGCATGACAGCGATGGCTGCTTCAATTTCTTCGACATTTTCTGTTAATCGCAATGTTTTAGTTATGTAGTTGATGTGTCGTCTATATGCTTCAGATTTTTGGCGAATTTTGTCTGCAACAACCATCGCATCAAGCAAATCGCCTGTTAGCGGTAATTTGTCTCGTTGCTTTTTAGGCATGCTTGCCAAGTCTTGTGCTAATTGCTGGTATTGCTGCGCATCACGCTTAAGTTCGCTTTTTGATACGTAGATGATTTCTTCTTCAGTGTCAGGTTTATTTTGCTTAGCCATGGTTTATTCAGGTTTTACCGATTTATACTTCAGTATACCAATTTTATGACATAAATGCTTTGCCATAATGGGGCGAACGTTTAGATGTGTGTTAGCATTAAATAAGCGTATAAATTACAAGAGATGGAAACGATGGTGCAGTCTCAACAACACCCAATTTATAAACACATAGATGATGTAAAACAAGCTGTTTCGGAAGCGTTAAGCCATGCAAAAAAGCTTGGTGCAACGGCGGCTGAGGCGTCAATGTCGAGTACATCAGGGTTATCAGTTAGTACCCGAATGGGAGAGGTTGATACAATAGAGTTTAACCAAGATGGAGGCTTGGGGGTTTGTGTTTATGTCGGTAATCACAAAGGAAATGCATCAACCGCAGATTTAAGCCCTGCAGCAATTAAAACCGTGGTTGAAAAAGCGATTGATATTGCCAAGTTTACATCGGATGACCCTTGTAATGGTGTTGCGGACAAAGAGTTACTGGAATTTTCTCCCCCAGATTTAGATTTGTTTCATCCCTGGGATGTGATGCCTGAGCAAGGGATTGCGATGTGTTTAGAAGCTGAAAAAGCAGCATTAGATGCTGATGATCGCATTGTTAATTCGGATGGCGCTAGCTTTGCTAGCCACCAAGGGTTGCGGGTCTATGGTAACAGTCATGGGTTGATAGCTGGTTTCCCAAGAACTCGTCATACTCTGAGCACGGTTGTAATTGGTAAAGATGGTGAGCAAATGCAACGAGATTCTGCTTATACTATTTCCCGTGAACAGCAAGGATTAAAGTCTGCTACAGAAGTAGGCTTGGAAGCTGCGCAGTCAACGTTAGCCAAGTTAAATAGTCAAAAGCTATCGACCATGAAAACCCCAGTCATATTTCGTGCTGATATAGCCAATAGTTTATTTGGCCACCTTGTTTCAGCGATTGGTGGTGGGGCTTTATATCGTAAATCGAGTTTTTTACTGGACCAACTTGGAAAGCAAGTGTTTAACTCATGTGTCAATATTATTGAGCGTCCTCACTTACCAAAAGGCCTTGCTTCAAGTCCATTTGATAGTGAAGGTGTAAAAACCATAGATAGAGACATCATCCATGGTGGAGAACTGCAAACTTACCTATTAGCCAGCTATGCAGCTCGTCGATTAGGTATGACAGCGACAGGACATGCTGGTGGCATTCATAATTGGCTAGTGCAACAAACACATGATGATCTTTGTGCGTTATTGAAGGAAATGGGCACTGGGCTATTAGTTACAGAATTAATGGGACAAGGTGTGAGCACTGTAACGGGTGACTATTCGCGAGGCGCAGGTGGCTTCTGGGTTGAGAATGGTCAAATACAGTATCCTGTAAGCGAAATCACGATTGCCGGTAACTTAAAGGATATGTTCCAAGGCGTACAAGCGATAGGCGGTGACATTGAATATCGTGGTAGTGTACAAACCGGATCGGTTCTTATCGATTCAATGCAAATCGCAGGTGCTTAGTGTTCAAAAAAGGAGCTTTAGGCTCCTTTTTTAAACTAAAAACCAAGTAGCGGTGCCTAAAAATGCAAAAATCCCCACAATATCCGTGACTGTTGTGAGCACAACACTTCCGGCAAGTGCGGGGTCTATATTCATGCGCTTGAGAATAATAGGAATACTCGCGCCAGCAATACCTGCAGCGAGTAGGTTCATAAACATCGCGAACGCAATGACCGCACCAAGGACAAAATCCCACTGCCATAATGCAACAACGCCTGCAATTAAAATTGACCATAAAACGCCGTTAAGGGCCCCGATAGCCAGCTCTTTGCTAAGAATGAACTGTTGGTTTGTTTGGTTAATATGGCCTAGTGCTATACCACGAATCACTAAGGTTAACGTCTGGCTCCCTGCTACTCCACCCATACTTGGCACAATCCCGTTTAGCACGGCTAAAAATGGCAAGATATCGAGCGTATTTTCGAAAAAACTAGCGACAAACGCTGCTAGTAAAGCTGTTAGTAAGTTAATGCCTAGCCAAATTGAGCGTCGTTTAGAACTTTTGAATACGGGGGCGAAGGTATCTTCTTCATCATCGAGACCTGCCATACTCATTAAGCTGTGTTCAGCATCTTCGCGAATTACATCAACAATGTCATCGATGGTAATACGTCCTAATAGATGCGCGTTATCATCTACAACCGCAGCTGAGATCCAATTATGACGCTCAAACAGCTGTGCGACTTCGGTTTCATCCATCGTGATAGGAATAGACTCTTTGTCAGAATCCATTAACTCACTGACTAACTTCTCTGGAGGGTTAGTTAGTAAACTATTTAAAGATAACGAACCAATAAAGCAGTTATCTTTATCAACTACATATAAGTCATCAGTTCCATCAGGTAACGTTCCTCGTAAACGTAAATACCGTAACACAACATCTAAGGATACATCGGGTCGTATTGTTACCGTATCGGTATTCATTAAAGCGCCAGCAGAGCGCTCTTGATATGATAAGGCCTGTGTGGCACGTTCCCTATCTTGGGAGTCCATAGCCCCCACAACATCTTGGTAAACGGTCTCAGGTAAGCTTCGTAAAACTTCACCCAAGTCGTCATCATCCATATCTTCGGTAGCGGCAGCAATTAGTTCAGGTTCCATTTGAACAATGATGCTTAAACGCACATCTTCAGAAAGCTCTTCGAGTACATCACCTTGGATATCAGGATCAACGAGCTGCCATAGCTGACGGCGAACCTTATGAGGTGAAGACTCTAAAAGTAGGGCTGTATCGCAGGGGGCCGTTTCAGCCAAAATACGCCTAACTTGAACAAACTGCCCACTATTTAAAGCCTGCGTTACTTGTTGCAGTTGTTGCAGTGTATAGTCTTGTTCAAGGGCTTCAGGCATAGGCTTCCTTCAATATCATTGATTTTTTAATTTTAGTGCCTAAGAAGAAAAGCTGAAGAGCCAGCTAAGAGATGGTTGGAAAGTTAGGCACGCTTCACGACTAAGAGTTTAACTTAAATACTGACAGCTTACCAAGGTATAGGGAAATTTAAATTGCTTTAACTCAGAGCTAACTTATTCTTGCTCATAAAACTTTTGATCAATTAGCTCACCAATGGCTTGCAAAGCACCTTGCGCATCGGGACCGTCACAGACCACTTTAACTTCTTTACCTTGGCTGCTTTCAAGTAATAGCAAAGCAAGTACGCTGTTACCATCTGCAGATTTATCGTCTTGATATAGCGTTATTTGCGCGTCAAATTTAACGGCAAGTTGCGCCAACACGGATGCTGCTCTGGCATGTAAACCGCATTTATTTTGAATCAAAAAGGTATCTTCACAACGCATATGTTAATTATCTTGCTCTCTGTGGCGAATTTTAATGTTTGGATGGGTGCGAGCAAAGCTCTCACCGATGGTTTGTGCCAAATAAACAGAACGATGTTGGCCACCTGTACAGCCTATTGCAATGGTGAGATAGCTGCGGTTATTACGTTCAAGATGCGGTAGCCAAGTTTGTACAAATGTTTGAATCTGCCAGGTAAATTTTTGCACAATACTATGACTTGCCAAATAGTCTTTAACTGGCTGATCTAAGCCAGTTAAAGGTTTAAGCTCGGGTTCCCAGTGAGGGTTTGGCAAAAAACGCGCATCAAAAACGTAATCGGCTTCTTTAGGAATGCCATGCTTAAAGCCAAAAGACTGGAAAGTTACGATAAGCTGTTTGTCTTTTTTACCCAATATACGCTCACGTATTGTCTCAGCTAATTGGTGTACGCTGAGATCGGTAGTATCAATCAACACATCTGCACGAGTAGTGAGTACATCAAGCAGCTGTTTTTCTTCCCGAATAGCCAAGTCTAAAGGAAGATCATGCATCGAGAGTGGGTGCAAGCGGCGGGTTTCTGAAAAGCGTCTAATGAGCGTGTTATCATCACTGTCTAAATAAAACAGCATTGGATTAGCAAATCCAGGAAGGTATTCGAGAATATCATTAAAATCCTGCTGTTCTTTGGGTAGGTTACGGACATCGATACTGACCGCAATTTTGTCGAAGTTGTCGGATACGCTGCGCACTAACGATGGCAACAAATTCACAGGGATATTATCTACGCAATAATAGCCTAAGTCTTCTAATACGCGCAGCGCTACTGATTTTCCTGAACCAGAGCGGCCGCTAATGATGATTAATTCCATTATGCTTCTCTTGGTAACCTAATCTGCAGAAGCAATAATGGCATAAAGTTCCTCATCATTACCAGCGTTCCTTAACTGTTTACAAAATTCTTTATTATTTAACTTCTCAGCTATGGCAGCTAACGTCTTTAAATGTTGCTCGTTATCCCCATCAGGTACGATTAAAGCAAGAAAGATATCTACAGGTCGGTTATCGATGGCATCAAACGGGACACCTTGTTTGTTAACCAGTAACATAGCGGTCACATGACTAATGCCCTCAATACGACCATGAGGAATAGCGATACCTTTTCCTATCCCAGTACTTCCAAGCTTTTCTCTCGTCATCAAAGCATTAAGAATGTCATGTGGATTCAAGTCGGGGAGTTGCTCGTGAGCAAGCTCGCTAATGTACTCAAGAACGCGTTTTTTGCTATTAAAAAGGACCGCAGCTTTGGTGCAGTCCTTACTTATTATAGAGCTTAATTTCATGGTTAGTGTCGAGTAAGCTTCTCTTTGTGTTTAATTACTTGGCGATCTAGTTTATCAATTAAGCTATCGATCGCGGCGTACATGTCTTGATGTTCGGTTGAAGCAAATAGCTCTCCACCGTTAACATGCAAGGTGGCTTCCGCTTTTTGTACAAGTTTTTCAACATCTAAGATCACATGCACGTTATTGATGTGGTCACAGTGCCTTTCTAGCTTCGCAAACTTGTTGTTGACATAGTCTCTTAATGAATCGGTAATTTCTACGTGACGACCAGTTAAATTTAGTTGCATAAGCATTTTCCTTCTTTGGTAATCGTCTAAATCAGGCTTTTTCGCTGATTTGACGGTGGAATGGCTAACGACTCCCGATATTTCGCTATGGTACGTCGGGCCACCTTTATTCCTTGCTCCGCTAATATGTCTGCTATTTTACTATCGCTTAACGGTTTTGCGGTGTTTTCTGCAGCAATTAGCTTTTTGATAAGCGCTCGGATCGCTGTTGATGAGCACTCACCTCCATTCTCGGTACTAACATGGCTTGAGAAGAAGTACTTCAACTCGAAGATCCCCCTAGGTGTGTGCATATATTTTTGCGTGGTTACGCGAGATATAGTCGACTCATGCATTTCAACCATCTCGGCCACATCATTTAACACCATAGGACGCATTGCTTCAGGGCCATGTTCAAAGAATGCCTGTTGTTGTTGCACAATGCAATTAGTAACTTTCATTAATGTTTCATTTCTACTTTCTAAGCTTTTAATGAACCATTTAGCTTCTTGTAAATGTGAGCGAATAAACTGACTATCTGTACTAGATTTGACTGAGCGAGACATAGCCGCATAGTGGTCATTCACGCGAATTTTAGGCATGCAATCAGGGTTCAACTCAACAACCCATCTGCCTTTCACTTTCTTTACTGACACATCAGGAATAACGTACTCAGACTCTTCTCGAATGATACTTGCAGCTGGCTTTGGATTCAGTGAGTGGATTAATATCATCACTTCTTTGAGGTCTGCTTCCTTGAGTTTGGTTTTTTTCATCAAGGTGCGATAATCGCGACTTGCCAGCAAATCAATGTGTTCATTAAGGATCATCTTGGTTTCACTCAACCAAGGTGTTGTTTTTGGGTCAAATTGATTCAGCTGTATACACAAGCACTCTTGCAATGTTCGAGCGCCGATACCAATAGGGTCAAACAACTGGATTCGCTTAAGTACGGCTTCAACTTCATCTAGTTCAATGAGCTCACCACTGTTACCATCGTTTAAGCTTTCTAATATGTCTTCGGTGCTAAGCGTCAAAGTGCCATTATCATCAATCGCCTCAACGATCGCCACTGCAATACCACGATCCGTAGGACTAAAGGGAGTGAGCTCTAACTGCCACATCAAATATTCATGTAATGTTTCAGTTGTCTCACCTTGATAAATCGTTTCGTCCTCAGGCATTGGGCCGCTGCTAGCAGCGGGGGCCGCGCTCATATATTCGTCCCATGTCACATCCATAGCGAGTTCGTCACTTAAGGTCTCTTTACTTAATGCTGCATCAGAGTCCATTTCGTAGTCACTAACAGGTTCTACATCCTGATTATCAGAATGAGTGTCGTCTTGACCATTATCTTTACCATTTTTTTCCTGTTCGCTGCTTGATGTCTCTGAATCAGATTCATCCACTTCAAGAAGTGGGTTGCTATCTAGCGCTTCTTGAATCTCTTGTTGTAAATCCAGCGTACTCAACTGCAACAAACGAATAGCCTGTTGTAGCTGTGGTGTCATGGTAAGTTGCTGCCCCATGCGCAGCTGTAACGATTGCCTCATGTACCTTTAACAATCCTTCTCGTTCTCTATTATTATTGTGACTAAGCGTATATTAACTATAGCTTGAATTGCTCACCAAGGTAGACATCTCTGACTGTTTGATCCGCTAAAACATGTTCAGGGGTACCAGATGCAATCAGTTCACCATGTGACACAATGTAAGCTTTTTCACATACATCAAGGGTTTCTCGAACATTATGATCGGTAATAAGTACGCCTATGCCTCTATTTTTCAAATGTTCAATTATTTTCTTTATATCTAACACTGAAATAGGATCAACACCAGCAAAAGGCTCATCTAAAAGAATAAACTTAGGATTTGCGGCTAAAGCGCGAGCAATTTCTACTCGACGACGCTCGCCACCTGATAATGCCATCCCCAAACTATCTCTGATGTGTTGAATGTTAAATTCATCAAGTAGTTCATTTAAAACTTGCTCGCGCGCTGCTTTATTTAGCGAGTTACGCGTCTCTAATATGGCCATCAGATTTTGATAGACTGTTAGTTTTCTAAAAATAGATGATTCTTGCGGCAGATAACCAATGCCTAAACGGGCACGGTTATGCATTGGGAGTAAAGTGATATCATGATCATTGATACATACTTTGCCATGATCACTTGGTACTAACCCAACAATCATATAGAAACTCGTTGTTTTTCCTGCTCCATTTGGTCCGAGTAAGCCCACGATACTACCCGCTTCAACGGTGAGACTGACATTTTTAACGACCTGTCGCCCTTTATAGCTTTTTGCCAAAGCAGTTGCGGTTAATACACTCATAGCTAATTACCTTGACCTACTGGTTTGGTTTTTTTCTCAGGCACGAGAATGGTGTGTACTCGTGCGCTATCTTGTTCACCACGTTCAGCACTTATAAGTTGTCTATCTATGTCGTAAGTGATTGATTGAGCTCTGATAATCTGTCCTGCTTGGTTAATTATCGCATTGCCTTTTATTACTAAGGTACGATTTGCTACATCATAACGAATTTCAGAGGCACTAGCGGTTAATGTACTACCATCAGATTGTGTTTCTGAGAAGCGTGCGGGTGTGCCTGTTGCCACTAGTAACTGCTTATTGTCACCAAGTTCTTCTCGGCGATGGACTTCCAATCTGTCAGCGTTAATTTTACGGTTGCCGTGAATAATCTCTACATTTTGTTCAAAAATACCAATATTAGTTTTAAGCTGAGCCTGCTGTTTGCCCGCTTTTATAGAAACCTCATTGGCAATGCTGCTTTGCTGAGCGAAGCTAGGTTGGCACAACAAGGTTCCAACAAGTATGGCTGTAATAAATAGTTTATTGGTCATAATAAATGGTTCGAGTATGGTTAATTAGTTCAATAACATCAGTGTTCAAATCTGCATATAGCCCTTTGCCTGTGATTTTTAAGCTCGGGCCTGTGATCTCTACAGGTCGCTCTGATTGCATCAGTCTTGCGTCTATTTCAACACGGATATTATCCGCCTTTATCAAAGTTATCATTGCACCTGTTGTTAAGTTTTTAGCTTCTACATTGCCCTCTAACATTAAGGTATTGTTCTCATATAAAGTGGCTTCTTTAGAAGAAATAAGCCAATTTTGTGGGCCGTTGTAAAGAGTAAATACCGGCATTGTAAAATGGCTAAAGCCAAGTTCTTGGTAGAGTTCCATTTTATCCGCTGTAACAGTATAACTGCGAATACCTGCTTCATTATATGAAGTTTGCTCTAACTGTGTTGCGATGTAATCTGGCTTAGCAATAACATCGCTTTGATTTTGTGTTTTAGGCGTTGTTTGTGTTAAATAGGGATACCAAAGCCACGTCATTGCAGCGACGAATACGACAAACAGGGCTACGCGATGGCTACTCATAGATTAGCTCTCAACTTGGGACAGACGCTTACTGCGAATGAAATTGCACAGCTATTTGGTAAGGTAGAAGCCACCAAATGAATTGACAATGAATTACAGCAATTTTCGGGCTCAGCTGCTATCACTGTAGTTGCCATTTACAGTACTCCTGCTCTTAACAAATCTTGGGTATTGAGCGCACCGATAGGGCGGTTATTACGATCTATGACAACTAAGCCATTGATTCGTTTCGTTTCCATAATGTTTAGCGCTTCGGCTGCTAACATTTCCTCATGTGCAGTTGTACAGTTAACCGTCATGGCTTGGTGAATTGGGGTGGCGTGTAGGTCGACTCTTTGTTCAATGATACGACGTAAATCACCATCGGTGAAGATACCTACAAGTTGTCCTTGCTCATCAACGATGGTTGTCATACCAAGTCCTTTTGCAGACATTTCAAACAAGGCATCCTTAATAGTGCTTAAGTAAGGAACTATCGGTACTTGTTCTTCTTTGTGCATAATTTCACTGAGTGTTAAAAGTAAACGTTTGCCAAGTGCTCCACCAGGGTGTGATAAGGCAAAATCATCAGCAGTAAACCCTCTGGCTTCTAATAAAGCCACAGCTAAGGCATCACCCATCACAAGTGTTGCAGTGGTACTGGCAGTTGGCGCTAGGCCCAAAGGGCAGGCTTCTTGTGATACTGCAACGCATAAATGCACGTCTGATAGTTTTGCCATTGAAGACTGATGATTGCCAGTCATAGCAATGGTTTTAGCACCGATACGTTTGATAACAGGAATAATATTTAAAACTTCACTGGTCTCACCTGAGTTAGAAATAAGCACTACGACGTCATCTTTGGTGATCATTCCCAAATCGCCATGACTTGCTTCACCTGGATGAACGAAAAAAGCTGGTGTCCCTGTACTTGCAAAAGTAGCGGCTATTTTATTACCAATATGACCAGATTTGCCCATACCTACCACGATAGTGCGACCTTGGCAGTCATAGATAGTTTGGCACGCTTTGGCAAAATGCTGATCTATGTGCTGACCTATTTCGTCAATGGCCTGGCGCTCTATTGCAATAACTCGTTGTGCGGTATCAGTAAACTGCTTCGATAACATGACTGAAGATCCTAGATAATGTAATACATATAGCCAACAAACGCAGCCAATAAAGCGCCGCCTTCAAGGCGATTAATACGACGGGTTTCAGTAAAGCTTAAGCTCATGAAAACCAAGGCTAGAGTTGCCCCAAGCATTATAAAGATATCTCGCCCTGCAATATTAGCATCTATACTTGAGGGGTTAATGATGCCTGCAATGGATAAAACAGCCAATATATTGAATATATTAGAGCCAATTATATTGCCAAGCGCAAGGTCATCTTCTTGTTTCAGAACGCCGGCGATACAGGCTGCTAATTCTGGCAAGCTGGTGCCAATAGCAATAATCGTTAAACCAATTAGCAAATCACTCATGCCAAAGTATTTAGCGATGTCTACCGCAGCATCTACTAAATAGCCTGAACTAATGGGTAATAAAACCATACCCACAACTAGCCAAAATAGCGCTTTGCTTGTTGGTACATCATTTGGTACTTCCTCACATGCTTCACTGATGAGCGGATCAGCTTCAGCGCCACCTTTTTTGGCTATTACCATTAAAATCAGTAGAAAAACGACAAAACCAGCTAACAACGCTGAGCCTTCCAACAAGCTAAATTGGCTATCGCTAACAATAAACCAAGCGGCTAAAGAAACTAGTATTAACAATGGTATTTCTCGCTTTAGAATACCGGAACTTACAGAAAGAGGTCTTAATAATGCAGTTACACCCAGCACCAATAGAATATTAGCAATATTAGAACCTATAGCATTACCTACCGCTGTATCTGTTTTGTCTGCTAGTGCGGCTTGGGCCGCAACCATCATCTCTGGTGCCGATGATCCCATAGCGACGATGGTCAACCCCACGATCAGTGTGGGTACGCCAAAATTACGCGCTAGAGCAGCGGCACCAAAAACGAAGCGATCAGCACTCCATACTAATGCGGCGAATCCCAGAATAAGGATGACAAAAGATAAAAGCATAAAAAGCAAGGCCATTGTTAAAGTTACAATGACGCAAATGGTATCAAATGTGTACTCAAAAGTATAAGTAAAAGAGGCAAGCTAGTTATTTGCGAGGTGCCTTATTCAGGGGTAAGTCAGACACTATATATTACAAAATTTTACGAAAACTTTTTTCCTTCATAAGGCAAAAAAACGTATTATGTCACAATTCGTAAATGTAGATGTGGAGAGCGACTTGTCGCAAGCAATTGTAGAGATCAAGGATGTGACTTTTTCACGGGGTGAAAGGACCATCTATAAAAACATGAGTTTCTCCGTTCCGAAAGGAAAAATCACAGCCATTATGGGTCCAAGCGGCATTGGTAAAACGACAATGTTACGTTTAATCGGTGGCCAGCTTAAACCTGATAATGGCGATATTTTGTTCGAGGGACAAAGTATCCCTAGGATGTCTCGCAAAGCGCTTTATGATGCGCGTACTAAAATGAGTATGTTGTTTCAAAGTGGGGCGCTTTTTACTGATATGTCGGTTTTTGATAACGTTGCATTTCCCTTGCGAGAACACACTCAATTAAGTGAAGATTTAATCCGACTTGTGGTTTTGATGAAGTTGCAAGCTGTTGGCCTTCGTGGTGCAAAAGACCTGATGCCGTCAGAGTTATCTGGTGGTATGGCAAGGCGAGCTGCTTTGGCAAGGGCGATAGCGCTAGACCCTGAGTTAATCATGTATGATGAGCCATTCGCCGGACAAGACCCCATTTCAATGGGGGTTTTAGTGAAACTAATTAAATCACTAAACGAAGTGCTAGGACTGTCATCATTAATCGTGACACATGATGTGAATGAAGTTCTGAGCATTGCTGACCATGTCGTGATTATTGCAGAACAAGGGGTTATTGGTAGTGGTACTCCTGAGCAAATGCAACAACATGACTCTGCGTTAGTGCAGCAGTTTTTAAAGGGTTTGTCTGATGGACCTGTGCCATTTCATTATCAGGCGCAAAACTATCAAGAAGAACTGTTATCAGGGGGTCAGTAGTGATCGATTTTTTTCAATCCATCGGGCATAAAACGTTAAGCCGATTCGCTTCGCTAGGCCGAGCGACGCGTATGCTTATTGGTGCATTGGTTAATGTACCAAATTTGCGTAAAGGGCCCGCGTTACTGGTCCGTCAACTGTATATGGTTGGACATCAGTCGTTACTGATTATCATGGTTTCGGGGTTATTTATCGGCATGGTGTTAGCCCTTCAGGGGTATACCGTACTGGTAGGTTATGGCGCAGAGGATAGTTTAGGTCCTCTCGTTGCTTTGAGTTTATTAAGAGAGCTAGGTCCAGTGGTAACCGCGTTGTTGTTCGCTGGTCGGGCTGGTAGTGCGCTAACTGCTGAAATAGGGTTAATGAAGGCCACTGAACAGCTTTCAAGCTTAGAGATGATGGCGATAGACCCTTTAAGAAGAGTTGTTTCTCCTCGTTTTTGGGCTGGTTTCATTAGCATGCCGTTGCTTGCGCTTATCTTTTCTGCGGTAGCAATTTTAGGGGCGCATCTTGTTGGTGTAGATTGGCTTGGTGTTGACTCAGGCAGTTTCTGGTCAATCATGCAGTCTCAGGTGTCTTTTGAAAAAGATATCTTAAACGGCATGATCAAAAGCTTCGTGTTTGCACTTATTGTGACATGGATTGCGCTGTATAAGGGTTATGACTGTATTCCTACATCAGAAGGGATCAGTAAGGCGACAACCGAAACAGTAGTCCACTCTTCATTGGCAGTTTTAGGTTTCGACTTTTTATTAACTGCTGTGATGTTTTCAGGTTAAAAGGTTTTAAAACAAATGAATACACGGAAAATTGAAATATTAGTTGGCTTATTTGTCGCATTGGGTGTAGCTGCATTTGCGGTACTGGCTTTAAAGGTTGCAAATTCGGGTATCTCGGGTAGTGGAGAAACCTATACGCTTAACGCTAAATTCGAAAATATCGGTTCGTTGAAGACCCGAGCACCAATTAAAGTTGGTGGTGTAGTTATAGGTCGTGTAGAGGGGATTAGTATTCATCCGCAAGAGTTTGTGCCAGTGGTCGCTATGAGTATTGATGCAAATTATGAGTGCCAGTTTTCAGATACGACATCAGTGTCTATTCTTACTTCAGGGATCTTGGGGGAGCAATATTTAGGTATCTCTCCTGTGATCGCTTCGGATTCAGCTAAAAATACTTGCTTGGGTAATGAAGTGACGAACACGAGCTCTGATGTAGATGATCTAGATGATTTATTTGGCGTTCAAAGTAAAGCATTAAAAGATGGTGACTTAGTGACAGATACAAAATCAGCCTTAGTATTAGAAGAGTTGATTGGACAATTTTTATTTAATCAAGGTAGTGAGTAATAGCCATGTTAGTAAGAATCTTTATTGCTGCCGCAACATTGTTGTTGAGCAGTATTGCGTTGGCTAATGAGCCAGTTGATATGAATGATCCCTACAAAATGGTGCAACAAGTAGCTGATAATACCTTTAAGCGCATCACCAAAGATCAGGATGTCATTGTGGTAGATAAGGAGCATTTGCGGGTTATCGTAGAGCAAGAGCTATTACCTTATATTGATTATAAATACGCAGCTTATCGTGTCCTAGGTAGCTATATCCAAAAAGTGAGAAATATCTCAAACAAAGAGGAAAAGCAGCAAGCAATTGAACACATTAAGCAGTTCATTGAAGTGTTTAAAAACTATTTAGTTGCAACCTATGCCGGTGTGTTTACGCAATATACAAATCAGCAAGTGGAGTTTTCTCCAGCAAGAGACTTTGCAGATGATCAAATTGCCATTGTTAAAACCACGATTGTCGAGCCTGGCAAGCCAGATATAAAAATTGATTTCAAAGTTCGTAAGAGCTCAAACAATGAATGGCGAGCTTACGACATGATGGCTGAAGGAATTAGCTTGTTAGATGCAAAGCAGTCTGAGTTACATGGCATTTTGCGCCAGCAAGGCATAGAGCATGTCATTGAGCTTTTGGATAAGAAAAGCCGTCTACCTGTGCAATTTAGGGGGGATGATGGCAGCAAGTAAAGTTCAGTTCCGTACAGTGGAAAGCGATCTTATTCAAGTTACAGGTGAATTGACGAGAAATAGCTTGGTTGATGAACGACTTCTTAATCAGCAGCTAGAAAACGTGCAGTCAGTACGTTATTTTGATCTTTCTGAGGTTTCTAGGGTTGACACGGCGGGCTTAGCTTGGTTAATTCACTCTTTAGGTAAATTGCAGCAGCAAGGTAAACGCCTTGAGCTTAAAAATATACCTGATCAGCTCCATAGTTTAATGGCATTAGGTCAGGTATCAAACTTATTTGAGTGAGTCTAATGGAAACAAACCAAGTCGAAACTTTATTAAAAGAAGCCCTATCTTTAGAAGAAGTCATAGTTAAAGCCAATGGCAACCACTATGAAGTGATAGCGGTAGGCGAGTGTTTTGACGGGTTAAGTCGCGTGAAAAAGCAACAGCTTGTCTATGGACCTTTAATGGGCTCTATCTCGGATGGAACAATACATGCTGTAAGTATAAAAGCATTTACGCCAACGGAGTGGCAAAGAGAACGCAAATTTATTTTACCGCAATAACGGAGTCACAATGGATCAGTTTGTTATCCAAGGTGGCACCGCTTTGGCGGGTGAAGTCACTATATCTGGTGCTAAAAATGCGGCACTTCCTATTTTGTTTGCTGCGTTACTTGCTGATGGCGAAAGTCACTTTTCTAATGTTCCTCAATTAAGAGACATAGGCACAACTGAAGCTTTATTGAAGACATTAGGTGCTGGGATAAAGTGGCAAGGTGATGTGCTGCATGTTGATGGTAGCTCGGTAGACAAAGTACTTGCACCTTATGAGCTAGTAAAACAAATGCGCGCTTCTGTATTAGCGCTAGGTCCTCTACTTGCGCGTTTTGGTGAAGCGCAGGTATCTTTACCTGGTGGTTGTGCAATCGGCGCTCGGCCTGTTGACATTCATATCCGTGGGCTTGAACGCATGGGGGCCGTTATCACTGTCGACAACGGTTATATCAACGCGCAAGTAGACGGTTGTTTACAAGGTGCCGAAATTTACATGGAAATGGTGAGTGTTGGTGCGACTGAAAACTTACTCATGGCCGCCACATTAGCCGAAGGCACTACCATCTTAGAAAACGCGGCGCGTGAACCTGAAATTGTTAACCTCGCAGATTGTTTGATCGCTATGGGCGCCAAAATTAAAGGTGCAGGGACGAGCCGAATTGAAGTTCAAGGGGTTGAAAAGCTTAACGGGTGCGAGCATAAAATCCTACCAGATAGAATAGAAACGGGTACTTTTCTTGTCGCTGCAGCGATGGCTAATGGTGAAGTGCTGTGTAAAAACACCGACCATCTATGTCTAGAGCCTGTATTAGATAAGTTACGTGCCGCTAATGCGATTGTCGAAGTGAATGATGACAGTATTTATTTGGATATGAGAGGTCGTAATTTAACGGCAGTTAATATTAAAACGATGCCTCATCCTGGTTTTCCGACAGATATGCAGGCACAATTTACTGCGCTAAATGTTGTTGCTCAAGGGAATGCGACGATTACCGAAACCATTTTTGAGAACCGTTTTATGCACGTGCCTGAATTACAGCGTATGGGCGCCAATATTCGTTTAGAAGGTAATACTGCAATTTGTGGCGATACCGATAAGCTAAGTGGTGCTCAGGTTATGGCGACTGACTTAAGAGCGTCAGCAAGCCTAATTTTAACGGGTATTGTAGCCTGCGGAGAGACGATAGTAGACCGTATCTACCACGTTGATAGGGGCTATCAGCGTATTGAAAATAAGCTGAGTAAGTTAGGTGCAAAAATAAAACGCCGACATAACTAACTTAATTAGTTTTTGATAAAAAAAGCGAGTTTGAGACTCGCTTTTTTATTTCTTACCCTATTAATAGCAAGTTGTTAGGGTAAATGGTTAGACGTTATTTACGCTTTAAGAATACGCCAGACTCAACATGGTGTGTGTAAGGAAATTGATCAAAAATAGCGATGCGTGACACGGTATGTGTCTCACAAAGTAGTTCTAAATCACGCTCTAGCGTGTCTGGGTTGCAAGAGATATAAATAATATTGTCGTAGTTGGCTACCAATCGACAAGTCAGTTCATCCATTCCTGCTCGAGGTGGGTCAACCAAAATGGTTTGACAGTTATAATCTTGCAGATTAATGCCATTAAGCCTTGAAAAAGAGCGTTCTCCTTTCATCGCTTGTGTAAACTCTTCACTAGACATGCGGATGATATCTAAATTCTCAACTTTATTGGCCGCAATATTATATTGCGCAGAATGTACCGAGGATTTTGATATTTCTGTCGCAAGAACTCTATTGAAACTGCCTGCTAGTGCGATAGAAAAATTACCGTTACCGCAGTAAAGCTCTAACAGATCATTTTGCAGTGGAGCGCATATAGACTGAGCCCAAGCGAGCATTTTCTCATTCACTTTTGCGTTTGGCTGAGTGAAGCTATTTTCAACTTGTTGATATATATAATCTTGACCATTTACGGTCAGTTTTTCGGTTACAAAGTCATCACCAAAAACTACTTTTTGTTTTCTGGCTCTGCCGATAAAGTCAATCTTATAAGTCTGTTGTAATTCTTGACGCAAGTGCTGCATTGCAGTTTGCCATTGCTCATCTAATGCTTTGTGATACAACAGACTCACTAAAATTTCGCCGCTGAGCGTTGATAGGTAATCGATTTGGAAAAGTTTTCGTCTTAGCACTTCATTATGACGCAGCTTATCCATCATGACTTGCATCATTTCTTGTATTAAAGGTGCTGCGGGATCAAATTGGTCGACGCGTATTTTTTGCTTGGTTTGTTGATCAAACATGATATGAAACAAATCATCGCCTTCATGCCAGACTCTAAATTCAGCGCGCTGTCTATATTGTGTTTTCGGTGAGTCATACACTTCCAATTCTGGTGCATTGAATTTTGCGAATTGCTCGCTAATGCGTTGTTGTTTTTCTGCGAGCTGTTGCTCGTAGACAGAAGTATCGATCAGAATGACAGCCATAATTACAAGTACCTTACAAAACCAGAGGCGCTATTGTAGGGAGCATTGTGAATTTGTCCAGTTTATCGCATAAAAATTGTTTCTTTTTTATACTAAAACACTACAGCTTAGCTTATTTTGGTCGATAACAAGGAACGGGTGGTTGTGCTTTAGGCAAAGTGACCGCGATATTTGGAGCCATGTTATGAAAATTGGACAATTACATCAATTGCTTAACCCAGCAATGACAAACAAAGCAAACAAACCTAATACGTTTGTGCCTAGTATTAAACTCAATTCAGATAGTTATTTTGGAGACAAAAATAAACTGGCTGCAATGGTTTTAGATGACAAGCTAGCCCAAGCTTTGGGTATAGAGAAAAAAGCAGAAAAAGAAAAGCCACTATTCGATTTCGAAGCGATAACCAAAAATGTATTAGATTTTGTTACTGCTGCAGTTAAGCGTGCCAAAGTAGATGGTAAAGATGATGATACGCTCAAAGATATGTTAGGTGCTGCTCGCAAGGGAGTGCAAATGGGTATTGATGAGGCTACCGAAGAATTAAAAGGCGTCAATGCATTTAACGATGAGATAGAGCAGGGAATTGAAAAGGCAAAAGATGGGATCTTTAAAGGGTTAGATGAATTTGAAGAGTCACTATTTAGTCCTAAATCTCAGACTATGCAAGTGAGCGAAGCGCAGTATGCCAGTTTATCGAACCAAGCAGAGTACAGCTTTACAACGGCTGAAGGTGACGAAGTCAAGATCACCTTTAATGATGCAAGATCTGAATCAAAAGCGGCAGCGTATAGTCAAAAAGGCAATGACCATGGACTTGCTATTGGTCAACAAAGTAATCATGAAGTGAGCTTTTCCATTGTCATTAATGGTCAGTTGAACCTTGAAGAGCAGCAAGCCATTAATGAAATGATGAAAGACGTGCGTAATGTCAGTGATTCTTTCTTTTCTGGCGCCTATGACGATGCGTTCGAAAAGGCTCAATCACTTAATATCGAAAGTAAGCAAATCGCTAATTTCACCATGGATCTTCGACAGTCTAAAACCACCGCTGCAATTAGCCAATACCAGCAATCTAACCCGGTGAAAGATATTGAAAAAGCGCTTCAGCCACTAGACAAGCAACTGGAGAATATTCACGATCAAGGTAAGAAGCTTGGCATTGAACAGCAGTTGCCGGATATCTTAGCTTGGATTAACGAAGGACAGAATCGCCTCAACGAATTTCTTGATTATGCGAAAGGATTTTTTGAACAGTTAAACATAAGAGAGCAAGACAAGAAGTAATTTATTTTTAAGGTTTGTCATGGCAAACTGCTGCAGGTGTAAAGTAGAGGAGTTGTAGTAGTTTGCCGCACATTATGGTTTTTGATTCAGGCATAGGTGGAACGAGTGTCTTAGAGCATATTCAGTCGTTGGTTCCTAATGCAGAATATAGTTATGTGATGGACAATGCCCTGCTTCCTTACGGTTTGCAGTCTGAGCAAACAATTCAAGCTCGTTTGGCTTGCTTGGTTAAACGTGCCGAGCAGTTTCCTAATTCTGTTGACCTCATCGTTATTGCCTGTAATACGGCCTCTACTCATGCGCTGGCAACAACCCGTGAAATAACGGATATCCCAATTGTTGGTGTAGTTCCTGCTATAAAACCAGCAGCACTAAATAGTCAAAACAAGCATATTGCTTTACTTGCTACGCCAGCGACGTCAAATAACGCCTACACAAATTTGCTGATCAAAGAATATGCAAAAGACTGTAAGGTCGATTTGCACCATTCAACAAGGCTGGTGTCGCTAGCTGAACAGCTATACTGGGAAGAGGTGGTTGATCTTGATTTGCTTAACCGAGAGTTAGCATTAATCGACATTGATGATCAGGTAGATAGTATTGTACTTGGCTGTACTCACTTTCCTATACTGAAAACACACTTGAGTGCGTATTATGGATGTGGTGTTCAGTTAATTGATTCTGGCGCTGCGATCGCAAAGCGTGTCAGGTTTTTACTTAGCGATATAATTGAGCCGGTAAGTGATGCGAATAAAAAGCCGCTGCAATTTTATGCAACGGCTCCTACAAAGTTAACGTGTAAAAGTCAGATTAACCTAAAGGCAATTACACTTAATTGCTAGTCTCTTCCTCTTCACCGTCGAACTGCTTTTGTTTTGCTGCACGCACTTTCAAGGTGCGCTGTTGGAATTCCTTGTCGTTCAGTTGTGAAATAGCGTTATCTGCATCTTTTTCTGCCATTTCCACAAAACCGAAGCCGCGGCGTTTGCCTGTATTTTTATCCTTTAGTAGACGAACGCTGAATACTTGCCCTTGCTGAGCAAATAGTTCACGCACAACACCTTCATTTGCTTTGTATGGAAGATTACCTACATACAGAGTTTTAGTAGTGACTTCACTTTTGTCACCTGAAGGCGGTTGAGATGTTGAGAAAGCAACGGCAAAGCCGCCAATGATAATACCAATAGCAAACACAATTGGAGTACTGACTTGGATGCTAGAAAATAATAGCTGCATGACGATAAATCCAATAATGGCCAGTATAACGGTAATTAAATAAGATTTTTGAGATAATGATTTCATAATAAGGTTACCAATAAACAGGGGATATACATTAATTTAACAAATAAGGAAGCTATCTTAACGAGAATAATAAACTTCGCAATAATAAAAATAGATATAGCTCAGAAAATTGCATTAAAAATAATCAAAAAAGAACGAAATCACCCAAATCGTTCACTATATGTTCAAACGAAAAGATCTTTGAAAAAAACACTTGATCAAAAAAAGGATCGCCCTATAATGCGACCCCACTGACACGGAGCGCTACGCTGAATAAGCAAAGCAACAACGAGTCAGCGTCGAGTAAAACTTAAATTTAAAAATTCTTAAA
>NZ_JABBPG010000016.1 GCF_013140855.1 Pseudoalteromonas caenipelagi
AAGTGTAGTGATACATTAAGCTAACCAGTACTAATTACCCGTGAGGCTTAACCATACAACGCCAAAGTGGTTTTACACGCTAGAAGTTAGTGTTACTAAAGTAGCGTTTTACGAATTATCAGAATTTCCGAATTTTAAGAATTAAACAAGGTGAACGACGAAGCGGTATCGCGAAATCGATTCACCTTGCGCAAATGGAATGTTCGTGCAAAGCACGATGTGATTAAACATTTGCACTCCAGTTTTCCTGGTGAACATAGCGTTTTGGAACCACCTGACCCCATGCCGAACTCAGAAGTGAAACGAAACAGCGTCGATGATAGTGTGGCAGCTGCCATGTGAAAGTAGAACATCGCCAGGTCCCAAATTATAAAGTTATAAAAATAAGAATAAAAAGTAAAGAATTTGCTTGATGACCATAGCGTTTTGGAACCACCTGACCCCATGCCGAACTCAGAAGTGAAACAAAACAGCGTCGATGATAGTGTGGCAGCTGCCATGTGAAAGTAGAACATCGTCAAGCACCTAATTATGATGCCGCGCGCGAAAACTTAGCGCGAATTGCGCGAAAACTGCGAATTTTGCATTTTTGAATAGTTGAAAGGGCTTTTGAATATTTCAAAGCTATTTATTGGGTGTTTCAAACTCAATCGACAGGGTTAGACCTGAGTCTGATAGTTCATATTGGGTTCGAGTCACCACCCATTCACCCTCAATACCTTCCCTGAACCCTTTCAGTATTAACTTACTTTCAGCCAACACATTGAGGTTATCGCTTGTACATGGCATCGAGAGCGAGCCAGTAGAGGTGCCTCTTTTTAATGCTGAGAGTTTGGCTTTAGCTGCCCGTGTTGCGCTTCCTTCGTCATCATACGTGTGCTTTAGTTTGAATACAGGCTCATCATTGCCCACGTTGACTGCCACTTGTTCACCAGTGCTATGGTCATGCCAAAACGCTTGGGTGCTTTGGTACTTTCCTCTGTCCGCCATTACCACCTGTATATTGCTTATTTCGTCTTTTTTTACCACTACTGAGGGCAATTGTTTACCACTTGCACTCTTTGAGTCGCCTTTGGTGGTAAACAATAGATGTGAGGTGGCAACTTTACCTACAGCGTCGTACTCTTTGGCTAACCGAGTGACCAGGTGTAAATCGTGCTCGTTTGTCTGATCTAAATGCGTAATTGGCAGACTAGCTAGCGTTGGTGCAATAGCGGGTGTTAATCCGTTTCTACCTGCAACAGCTTCTAATATGCTGCCTAATGTCTCATTATCCCAACTGCCTGTTCGTCGTTCCTTGAGTGACGTGCGCATGTCTGCCGCTTTAGCACGTATTTCAATAGTGTCGGGGCTGCTAGAGATAGTTAACTCATCTACCGTATACAGTCCTTTATCAGCTATTTGCTCATCAATGCCTATCAAAACAGCCAGCTCAGCCCCTTGAGTCGGTAGCTCAAATTGATTGTCTCTGTCATCTAATACAATCGTTAACGTGTCCGAGTCTAAACCAGCCTCGTCGGTTATGCTCAGAGACAACAACCTGTCGGCAACTTTGCTCGTGATGTCTACGCTATCCGCGATTATTTGAAATGTTGGTCGCATTGTTAATCCCACAACTTAATGGTTTTTTGTTGTGCTTGTGTTTGTACTTCTGGCAGTTCAATGACTGTACCTGCGGGTAATTTAGCAGGTTGATTCGCTAATGTTGGATTTGCGTTATAAACAGCTTCAACAGTGCCGTTTAAATGACCGTAGTGCTCGAAACAGATTGCATCTAACCGTTCAGTATCTTTCGTTCTATATAGCATTGTCATCACCATAGTATTTTAGCGTGATATTGAACTCTATTTTTTCTGCCACCCCAGCCACACGTATATCTGTTTGCGTTTCTTCTATTCTAGTGATCACATAGTTGCCGCGCACGTAGCCCAGCCCATCTACCAGCAAAAGAGGTTTACCTTTTACCGCTTCTGCTCGCATTGCTTCTACCTGAAATAACCCACCGTTAAAATGGGGGTAAATTGTGCCCGTCATTGTTACTTCGTCGTAGCCAGGCCCAATGTATTGCATTGCAGGTGTTCGGCTCAATCGCTCTTGTGAACGCCAGCGATACTCACTGACTCGTCTAAACTCAGAGTATGCGGCGCTATGGACTGAAAATCGGTAATCACCCAACGCAATCATTACATCACTCGTCATATAACTTCCCTCGTTGATTTTGTGCTTTTCGTTTGTCTATTTCGCGCATGATGCGATCAACCAGTGCTTTTTCGTTCTCACCTGGTTGCTGATTAATGGTCACATACCAAGTGTGGTTTTCATTGTGTTCAACAGTTTTATGCAGACCCGAGCGGCCAGGTTCTTTACGTTCATCAACTTTACTTGCTTGATTGAGCCTTTCTAAATACGGGGTCGGTGTTCGCTCTGTCTTTTCTTTGTATCGCGTTGTGTTCTCTAAATTTGGCAGAGTCGATGACGTTACAGGTTCTAGTTGTTGTTTGACTTGCTGAGTGAGCGAACTAGGCGCAGCGGATTTTACAGGCTGCAATTGCTGCACAACTGGCTGTGTTAGCGCGTTTGGCTTGATTGTTGGCACTTCGCCAACTTCAACGCTTCCTTTATAAAGTGCGGAACCCTCAACGCTTGGCAACGTTGGCTGTGCAACAGGCGCTAGTTGTTGTTTGACGTGTTGAGTGAGTAAACCAGGTGCATCGGATTTTACAGGCTGCAATTGCTGTACAATGGGCTGCGTTAGCGCGTTTGGCTTGATTGTTGGCACTTCGCCAACCTCAACCCGTCCTTTAAAGAGTGCGGAACCCTCAACGCTTGGCAACGTCGGCTGTGCAACAGGCGCTAGTTGTTGTTTGACTTGTTGAGTGAGTAAACCAGGTGCATCGGATTTTACAGGCTGCAATTGCTGTACAACGGGTTGTGTTAGCGCGTTTGGCTTGATTGTTGGCACTTCGCCAACCTCAACCCGTCCTTTATAGAGTGCGGAACTCTCAACACTTGGCAACGTCGGCTGTGCAACAGGCGCTAGTTGTTGGCTGACTTGCTGAGTGAGCGAACTAGGCGCAGCGGGGTTTGCAAACTGAACTTGCTGCACAATCGGTTGATTTGTGCTTGTGCTGCTTGCTGGTAAATCACTTGCCATGGCTGGCGTAACAGCCATCGTGCTAGCCAGTGCAATGGGTTTAATTAGGCTTGTACCAGGCTTTTGCTCTTCATCATCGCCAAAACCCAACCAACCGCCAACACTGTTGATTGCATCGCCCAATTTGCCAAATGCTGAGAGGGTTTTATCTATGAACCATAACGCGGCTCTAAATGGTGTGGTGACTATATTCACTAACCCACCAAAAACAGCACCAACCGTTTGCCCAGCACTTGCAAATCCCGCCAGTTCATCGCTTACCATATTCACAGGGGTGAACAAATTCGACACCCAATTAAACACAGTGCCGAGACCATCGCCAATCCAGCCAAGTAGCTTACCAACTGGGGTCAAGCTGCTTGTTAGCGGCTTTATCGCACTTACAAACCCATCCCATAGGCCACCCATAAACGCCTTTATGGGCTGCCAGTACTTGTAAACGAGTACCGCACCAGCCGCTATCGCCATCACAGCCCAGCCAATTGGCGTTGTTAGTAGCGCGGTTCCCATGGCTTTAATGCCCACTGCAACTGCTGGCAGTGTGACAGTTGCAAATGTAATTAACCCCGCTTTTAGTGCCCCTAACTTACTGGCAAATGCTAATACTCCTGAGCCTGCGCCCAATGCGTTGGTTGTTGCCGCCGTCGCGGCAGCGGTGGTATTAAATGAGGCGAGATTAAACCGTCCCATAGTCACCATGGCACTGAGTGTTTTAACTGCAATACCTGCTTTAATCCAACCGCCAGCTAAAAATGTAGATGCATAACCCGCTGCAATAGAGGTTACTTTTATGGTGGTTAAACCAACGGCTAGGCCAACCGCCACTTTTGTAGCGACTGGGAACGTATGCGCTACCGTTGCTATGCCATCAACTACAGTACCTAGCGAACCAGCAACCCAGTTAACAGCAGGTAATAGCACTGAGCCAATGTTAACACCGAGTCGATTAACCTGGTTCTTCAGTAGAGTCAGGCTGTTTGCTGTGGTGTTGCTCCTTACTGCAAACTCTTTTTGCATAGAGCCTGCATAGTTGCCTTGTTTTGAAACCAGTTTGAGTGCTTTTTTATAGTTGTCTAAGCCACCGACCAACTTAGCCATATCATCAGCATATTCTGCGCCAAACATATCGGCCAGCACGCCCGTTACATCGTCGGCTTTTTCCAGTGTCTCTAAAAATGAAATGAGTGCGCCTTGGGCGTCTTCTTCAATGTTTTGCTTCAGCTCTGCGGCACTCATTCCGAGAGTCGATAACCCTTTTTGAAATGATTTACTTTGCTTGTCTGCTGTTTTTAACTTCAGCAAGAGCGCATTGATACCCGTTGCAGCCACTTCGGGTGGGGTCTTTAGTTCTAGGAACGCCGCGCCCAACGCGCCAACTTGTTGCCCTGTTAACCCGAACAGTTTCGCCGTACTGCCTGCACGGTTTGCGATGTTGAGCATATCAGCGGCGCGGGCATCCATACTATTACTTAAATGGTTATAGGCGTCGCCTAAACTCACAACTTGCGTTTGATTGAGTTTGAATATGGAGCGCATCCCCGTCATAGCGGCCCCAGCTTCACGCCCCGACATATCAAATGCCACGCCCATTTTTGCGGCATCTTGGGCAAATATCAGCAGCTCTTTACGTGCAATACCTGCTTGACCTGCGGCTGCTACAATGTCGCCAATGCCATCAGCGGCCATGGGTATAACCGTGCTGAGCCTCAGTACATCTTGCCCCATTTGAGCCAGCTCTAGAGGGGTATCAAAATCAACAACCTTGCCCACGTCGGCCATGACGCTTTCAAACTTAACCGCTGCTGCAACTGGGGTCAGCATTGCGGTACCCAATGCCGCAGCATCGAGCATTTGATTACGATAGTGATCACGTTTGGCCATCACTGTTTGATGGCGCTGCATGGTGGTTTGTAAATCAGCGTACTTTCGTTTTAGCGTTGTGAGTGTTTGGCCTAGCTGTGTATGTTTGTGCGATAGCTGTGTGGCTGTAATACCGCTTGCAGCCATCGTTTTACGATGTGTATTTAGCGCCCGTTGGCTATCGCCTAATCGAGTAGACAGCTTGTTCAGCTCTTTATGTGCAACACCAACTTTGTTTTTTAGTTTTGTGTGTTCAGTTGCTGCTTGAGCCAACGCTTTATTTGTTTTGCTTAAATCAGTTTGTGATTGCTGGTATGCAACTTTTGCTTGTTGCATTTCCTGTTTTGCCGCTTTAATGGCGGCCGTCATCGCCTCTGTTTTAGTCTCTGCATCGCGGTGCGTTTGTTTGAGCTGTGCTAATTTTTGCTGTGCTTTGGTGTAGGCGTTTTTTGCATTGATTGTTGACAGTGCAGCGTTATCTGCCGCTTTTGCCAGTTGAGCGTGTGTCGCATGTGATTGTTTCAGCTCTGACTGGTATTGCTGCAACTTATTGCGTGCTGACTCAATATCAGCTCGCGTTGCTTTGAGCTGCTCGCTAACTGTTTTAAATCCGCTAATCGCGTTTGATGTAGACTCAACCTGTTTAACCGTTTCGCCCAATCTGTTAAATTGGTTTACACTTTGACCAATAACGGTTTTAAAACTACCCGCAAGGGCCGCACCAATGATGACTGAAACTGCTAACGACTTACCGACTGCCATAATAAATACCTGGTTAAGTTGCATTGAGAAACTACTGAACTTTAAAGTGCTGTATAGCTTCAGTTTTATAGGCGCGTTTGCCTATCTGCTGTTTTCCTCCGATTGGGTAGCGGCCTTAATCGGTGCGCCAGTATTAGCGGCGTTGTTAACGCTCAGTTTCTCTTTGATTGTATTTGTGGTGGGGATCATGATGCTGATCCCCCTTGGAGTGTGGCTATTAGCTCGTAGTATTTTGTTGCCTCTTCTGCTGGCATCTCCAACCACTCACCAATCCCGCCTCCCGTAAAGTGGGCTAGCGCCAAAACTAGCCCTCGGATCTCAACTTCGTTTAGGACAAAAAACTGCGAAACGTGTTTTGCACCTGTTGATAATCAGACAAATCCAATTCATCCATAAAATCGGGTGCTTGCTCACATAAATTTGCAAACAAATCTTTTTCCGACTCTGCGTCAGATTTGCCGCTGGTCATTGAGCGTAGTTGGTCTTTGAGTTTGGGGCGGCGCATTGATAATTCGCTAACGGTCTCGCCCTTGTACTCGATGGGAAATGCTAATGTGATAGTTGTTGTGCTCATTTACTTGTCCTCAGTTTTAGTTTGACGAGATTTCGTTGCTGCTGGTTTTTGCTCTGAGAGCTTACCAGCGGCCAGCCAGTTGGCCGCTTGACGAGGTGTTAGCTCTATCGTATCGCCAGCGCTATACGCCTTGTGTTCATGTACAACAGTTTTAACCACATCATAGGTTTGTGTTTTTGCTTGTTTTGTTTGCATGTTATAACTCCAAAATACCGCGACGTTGCGCGAGCACGTCTACACCGTTTATGACTTGCACGTTATTGAGCTGGTCGATCTCAATGGGAGTTTGGCCGTCATACGTTAGTTTGTAATATGTGAGCATGGCTTTCAGTTTTAATTCGCCAGGCTTTTTACGCTCCCATGTTCCAAAATCAATTTCAGTCCAACGGCCTGTCATGACCACTTCAAACGGGACCTCTTTTGCATCATTTTCTGCTTTGAATGAACCTTTAATACGCAGCTTTAATCCGTTTATGTCTAAGGTGCCGTAGTTCTTAAAAATTCCGTTATTTGGTTCAGCAATGACCAGTTCGCTTAGCTCTAGTTTGTCTTGGCCCATATCCAGCTCAATTGGGCCAGCCAGCCCACTGCCCATATAGTCTTCGGTTATGCGCGTTAGCTTCGGCAATTGAACAGACACACCACGGCCGCCATAGCCTTCACCATCAATAAAGACGTTAAAGTCTTTCAGTGTATTTGGTAGTTGAACAGCCATCAGAAAATCTCCTCTAGATATTTATCCGTCATGCGCGAGCGGAATGTGATCGACTCAGCGGGGTACACGGGCGTAAAATCGAAGTCGAAATACGTTTTACCTTGTGCAATCTGGCTGGGGGTGTTGAGTTCAGGGTCAGCCCAACATGAGCCGTTGACGATTGCACCAATGGCTTTTAAGTGCCGTAAAAACGCGTTAACACCTTCAACAACTTCTTTGAAGTAGGTTTCGCCCGATACGCCCTTATCAACTGCCCATAGATGTGCTGCCAGTAATGAGTCGTTGATAATGTCGGCTGTACGCGCAACGCACTCATAAATCCACTTTGGATCAGCTGAGCAGTTGCGTGGCCCCCAAACGCGATAGCCTTTTTCGTTAATTATGGTGCCGACGTGCTCTTTGTTGAGTAGGTTTGCACGGCTTGCCACATCGCCCAATTCAAAGTCAATACTGCGCGTTGTGCCGACCATGCCATTAATCAACTTATTACTAATCGAGTGCCAAAAGCCTTGTTCGTTGTCGACTTTGGCTCGCACACCTGCAACGCGGGCGCTATTTGGCTGGCTAATTTCGCCACTACTTGCCGTGTCCCATACCCGCACCCATGGGTCACATAGATATAGGCGCTTAGAGCCAAACTTGTTACGCAGTGCAATGGCATCGGCATCAGACGTATCAGGGCCACTGGCGTAAACCATCGCCCGCAATTTATCAGCAATGCTCACCATTTCAGTTATAACTGCTTCAATATGATCAAAACCTGGGGCGATGAGGATACGGGGCTTAACACCTAATGAGCTTTTTGCAGCACGTAGCGCTTGTAGGCCCGTATATTGCTGTGTTGCTGCATCAACGCCGCCAATCACATTGGATTGCGTTTCAGCAGGGCTTGCGCCTTCAGGCACACGAACCACCACAACGATAGCGCCGCACTGGTCAAAAATGGCATCTAATGCTTGTGGCAAGGTGCCTTTACCATCGCCGACCATATCGAGCTTTGCAGCTTCCAGTCTGCTGCCCGCAATTAATGTAGGGGTGTTTAGTGGGAATGCAGCGGCATCCGCATCGGGTGCTGTGCCAACAACCCCAATCACTGACGTGGACGCCACTTGTATTGGACGTGGGCCGTCGTTGAGTTCGAGAACCTGCACGCCATGTAGATAATCTGTGCTCATGTTACTGCTCCTGTGGTGCGGTTGGCCAAACAGCCAATGTAGGGTCGTCGTTGCTATTTGGTAAATCGCGTAGCGCTTGACGATAGTCAGCCCACGCCTGTTTTTGCTCTGTCGTTAGCGGGGTATCTGGCATTTGCGTCCAGTCGCTGTTTTTTAATTCTCCATCACGTATTTCACGTAGCTCATCAAATGATGAACATTGCAGTTCAATGAGTTCAGGATCGAGATCATCAATTTGGCTACGCAATAAATGCTCAGCGTGAGCGATTGTTAATGTGCCGCCGTGAATGAGTTGTACGTTACCGTTGTATATGATTTTCATTTGTTCACCTGTTTATAGGGGTTGGTTGTCATAGATGTACGGGAAGTGGCCCCAGCGAGGTCTGTTGCGCTCTAGCGGCACTAGGCCTGCAACCGTTGCATACCAAAAAAACAGAATTTCCCCGCTTTCGCTGGCAATGTATGGGTGGTCATGAAAATACGAGCCAGGCGAGCCACTAAACACGTCGCCGCATAGTCCCCATTCATTTGTGATACCTGTAAACCCCGCTGCTGCTGAGCCCAATGAACCCGAAACTAATCGTGCATAGGACGCGCATGTCAACGTAGTGGATTTGTCTGATTTCTGATAAAACGTTGGAGCAGAAACACTGGATTGCCATCCGCTCCACGTCATTTTGACCACGTTAATATCAGGACTAAAATGAACCGCGCGAGCTCTGCCCATGGCCGTGAGGATTTCTTTCTCTTCATCATCACGTAGTTCCCATGCAATACCGCTTTGAACCACTCGATATAACTCAAATTGGATAGGGAACGCCCCGTTTACTGAATATCCATCTAGCACATTACTCGTGACAGTTCCGAGTTGGTTTTTTGTTAAACGATAAAATGGGTGTTCAGCTCTCGCCCTGGCGAGGTAATCATTTAATGATGTGACAGCGGTATTGAGTGAGCCATCAATCTCCTGCATTTTCGCGTCAACTGTACTATTGATAGTGCTGAGCTTGCTTGTTACTTCATTGGTCAGCTCATTACTCGCTGTCACTAACTCGGCGTTAGTTTGCTGCAATTGAGCTACACTTTGTTCGACTGTTGGCATGGTTATACTCCTAATGTCATTAGTCTGTCGTTGAGTTTTATTTCACGTAAATTTGAGTTTATTTGCGCGGTAGCCACACGTGTCTGTGCGTCGCACATGGCGATAAATTCAGCGCCGTAAAACATGTTGATATCGCCTGTGGTTGTTACATCAATTGCTGATACAGGCACTGCGCTTAACACCAAATCAAAACCTTGTATTACGGTTGATAGCGGTGTTTGATAAAACAGCGTGTTGTCGGGGTGTGACCACGCCGCAAACAAGGTGCCGTCTTCTAGAAAAAATCCCACTTCACGCACAGGATATTCACTGGTGCTTTTAAACTCAGCTGTGATGTGAATTTGCCCAGGGCCTGCGTCGGCAACGCTCACCACTTGTGAGCGATCACGTTCGTTGCGCAATGCAGTTTGGTCACGTGTTGGGGTGTAACCCACAGTGCCTACAGCAATGTGCGAAATATTGATATGAATGCCCGAGTCTTTGGCATTCGCAGCAGCGTTTAAACCCGCTTGGGTAATGATGGGGGTGTAGTCGCTCATTGGCATACCATCCTATTAGTTTGAATACATGTAGTGTTGATACTGGTAGCAATCACATGTGTGCTGGTGTGCAGCGTGTTATCGGGGGCACCAGCCAACGGCGTACGAGCGTTGACTATATTGCTTGCTGCTGATTGCACGGTATGTGCGCTAGTGTGTAGTTCGTTGTCTGGGCCGCCGATAAATTCACGCCGACTATTCACTGTGCTGCTCAGCGCTGACTGAATAACATGGCTGCTGGTATGCAGAGCGTTATCTGGTGAACCTGCTAACTGCGCTCTTGAATTGGCGACAACACTCAGCGCTGACTGAACAACATGACCACTGGTGTGTAGTGTGTTGTCTGGCGCGCCTGTTAATTCAGCTCGACTATTCGCAATGTTGCTCGTAGCTGATTGAACAACATGGCTACTGGTGTGCAATGTGTTATCAGGCCCGCCCACAAAATCCATGCGCTGTACATTGCAGCTCGTTGTTGCTGACGCGATAGACATTGGCTGATCCATTTGCACACCCACGTTAAAGTCAATGTGGCTGCGGGTGGGTTTCATTGCCGCAACAATGCGCCATAGCTGGGCCTGCAACTCAGGGGTTAGCAATGAATCACCGTCTTGATTGAGATTGTTACGCACCAACGCAATGAGTTTTGCTGTGTGCGGTACGCCGCCATGTTGCCACCATTCCTCTAGTTCTATGTGTGCATTGAGTGCCGCCAGCGCGCTTTTAACTGCGCCTGCGGTGCCCTTAATTCGGTGTGTTGGGATGCTTTCGGCAATGACTCTGCGCTTGATTGCTTCAGGCCAGGTGCTGTCCCATTCATCCACGCTGAGCGCATGAGCGAGCCATGGCAGTAAATGCTCTGGGCATCGCTCGGCTGACCATAAATCGCCGATTTGCACAGGCACGTCGTTAACGCGAGCGCTTGCTTGCTCTAACGCTTTTTCATTTTTGCTACTAGTGCGGGGGAGTAACTGCTCAGACATGACGACCCCCAAGCTCGACGGTGACGTTTTTGCAATACGCCGCTTGATGACCGTGCATCACTAGGTCAGTTGTTGGCGAGTGCAATTCAACCCGTTGCACACCTGGCAAATGCAGTGCCGCATAGAGTCCTGACAGGGTTACATCGCGGCCTAATTTGTGATTTTCATTCACCCAACTTTGTGCACTTGCTTGTGCTTGAGCGCGCACACTTTCAGCATCGGGGCCAGGATATAAATGCAGCGTTGCGCTTAGCGCATATTCAGTAATGTCAGTTGCACGGAGTCGCACATGGTCCGTGAGTGGGCGTACATCATCGGCACTGAGTGCTGTAATTACTGCGGCGTTTAGCTCAGTGCTGGGTGCGCCGCTTCCCTCGGTAGATAGCACTGTGATTGCTACGTCACCAGGTTGCGGCTCGCTCAAGCCTGCGTCATACGTACACTGTAAAACAGTAGTGCCAGTAGGCAATCCTGTTTGCTGTTCTTCAGTCAGTGGTGCAACAGCAAATTGTGGGGCATCAACCGCCACGTCTTTAACGAGCGGACTGGCTTTGAGTGCATGGAATACATAACCGCCTACAGGGCCTGCGGTGCTGAACCCTTCGAGTGCCAGTTGAATACGCTCGCGGTAACGGTCATTAGTTTCAAACGTAGGTGGTACAGGTGGGTTAGCATCAGCGTCACCTGCATCAATAAGCTGACGCTCAACACCAAAACGCGCCCCCAAATAATCCAGCTCCACGTCGGTGGCTTTTGCCAGTAGCACGGCTTCAGCTCCCTCGTTGACGCGCTGGCGTACCATCAGTTCTCGATACGCAAACACCTCAATCAATTTAACGGCAGGTTCACTTGCCAGGTTAATTTCAGCGTCAGCATAACGGGCTTTATACTCGTTCAACATCTCGTTTTTTATCTGCTCAAACGAGATTGGTTCAATGATGTTCGGCGGTGGTAATTTGTCTAAATCAATCGCTGAAAAATTGGTGATACTCATACAATCAACCCCTCTAACATCAGTGGTTTACCGTCCACTAAATACATACCTTCTAGGTCAATGATAGTTTGGCCCTTGCCGTGGCTCGCCACTTTTAAGCGCGTGAGTTTGTAGCGCGGCTCCCACTTTCTGAGCGCGCCAGCGACAGCGGCATAAATCTCAACGAGTGTTTGGTTATTACTTGGCGCATCGATTAAACGCGGTAAGTTCGAGCCGTAATCTGGGCGCATTACACGGCTACCCAATGGCGTAGTGAGAATGTCGCAGATTGATTGTTTTAGATGATCTTTGGCGCTTATAACGTGGCCTGTGTTTGCGTTCATCATTGTGGTTTCCCCGATGTTGCAACACCTGCGCTTACATCGCAGTGTATGTGTTTTTGTGCTGATATACCGTCAGACGTCATATCTCCGCCACTCTGTGTTACAGGGCTGTCGATGTTGGTTTGCGCGGCTTTCACATTGAAATTGCCATCCGTGGTGATATTAAAATCACCGGCGCTGATAAAATTCGTTGAGCCATCTACCGTCGCCGTAACATCACCCACAACATGCGCGGTGAGGTTGCCCGCAATATTTATAATCACGTCTTTAGCGCAGCTCACATCGAGTACGCTATTTTCACTGTCATACTGAATTTGCGTGCCATCTTTAAATAGCGTCACATCCATGTGCTCACTATTACTCGGGGAATGAAACTCGGTTGTATATAGCAATTGAATAATCACGGCCTGCGTTGGCTCACCCCCGGGGCAAGCGATTACGCATTGAATGCCTGGCTTGAGCGGACGCCAACGAATGAAATTACGCCCTAGCTCTGCGGGCCATGGGAGCCAGCCCGTAACCAACTCGCCAACCTTGACGCGTACTTTTTGGGCTTCGTGGTCCGCCTCTTCAATGGTGCCGAGCATCAGCATATTGGCAAATCGGCGCATTAATTCAGCTATTTCAAAACTCATGGCGTCACCTGTGTGTAGTCTGGCTCGTGGTCGGCACCAATTTCGGGGGCAATGCCTATATACAAATCAGTAGGTACTGGCTCGGCTGGTGCTTGGGGTTCTACATAACGCACTAACTGACGCCAACGGACAACCCATAGACTCGTAGCATGTCGGCCCGTGGCGGTGGTAAAGAGATTTTTAGCAGCAATGTCTGACGCGCTATGTGCCAGCTCGTAACCAAAACCGTCGCCCTCGATGAGCTGGGTGATACCGTCCACAAAATTTACAGCGTCGTCTAATTGCTGATCAGCATTACCACCCGTAATGATGTACACCATGGGGATAACTGCACGGTCATATCCCTCATGAATATATTGCGGTGGTTCAACATACCCGAGCGTGACCAACATGCTTGGCGTTGCTGCTCCAATGCGCTCTAGCTCTGTGCTATTCACCGTACCTGGGTGCAACTCACACTCGCGCAAATCTGTAAATGTATCGCTGAGCTTGTCGCGTACTGCGCGCAAATAGGCCGATAAACTCATATCCAACCGCCTGTGTTCTTACGGCTGAATACTGAGCCTGCCGATTCCATTTCGGCCAAATCCAATGCCTGAGGCTCTGGCTCGCTGGCTTCTAGCCCGAGGCTCAATTCACCTTTACTGATACTTTTCAGCAATTGCATGGCTGATTTTTTATCCTCAGTCACACGCTCTGCTGGGCGTTGGTCTATGTCTGCACGCACAATGTTGACGGCAATGCGTTTTAAAATGCCTGGCACAGTGGGCAGTGGTAGCGGATAGCGCATGGCAACATGCGCATCAATCACCTCGTTAACGCTGGCAATGGCATTGCTCAAACGGGTTTCGTTTATTGCATGTTCGCCACGTTCAGCCGTGAGTTTTACCAACTCAGCCTCACCAAACTGTGCTATCAAATCATCACGCGTGCAGTACATAATCAACCCGCCTTAACTACGTTTTCTTGATACCACGTCCACGCCGCATCGCGTTGCTCTGCGCTTGGGGTTTGCTCTCCATCAACGCCCTCAACCGTGAATGTCAGTTCATCGCATTTCGGCTTTTTGGTTAATGGTGATTTATCGTTCAATAGATGGATTGACGCGATAATGTGCTCCAATCCCTCAGGCGCACCTGAACAATCTAGAATCAAATCATCACCCACACTTTGTGAGTCCACACCGTTCCCTTCGTTAGCAGCGCTATCTGCTTGAGGCATTTGCACTTGTAGTTGTGGATCAGCTTGCATTGCTTCCAATGCGCTTTGTGGTAGTTCGTTAACTCCAAACTCATTTTGGCCCTGCGTGAGCGAAACACCGCCGCGACGGTAGCCCGTATGCCTGCTGTTAAAGACTTGAATAACTGCGTTAGCCACAGCCGTTTTTGGTGGATTATATGTAGCCATTTCATTTACTCCCCTTATTTCAACCATGGAACAACTAACACCTCTACGGCGTCGTGATTGGTGTTTGACTCGCCGTTTGCCTTATTAAGAGCTTTGACTGTTTTGTTGGCTGCAGCTCGATTAGTCGGGCCACATATGAGAATGTTTGGGCTCACATCAAGGGGCACACCTTCGTCGTTTTCTTGGCCCATCATTGCTGCAATAGCCGCATCTAAATTGTCACCGTTTAGCTCAGCCTTAGATGCATATGCCAACTGCCAAAACCCATAACCAGCGTTAGAGCGACCATCTACGCCGTACAGAGCTTGCCCTTTTGAAAAAACGTAATCACTTTCGGTGGACTTATCTTTAACAGTAATGTCGTATGAGCGGCGTTTTTGATAAATCAGAGGTTTTAACGGGCGAGTGGTATCTAGTAAGAACCACGGATTACCACTGCCGTCTTGCATGTTGCTAACTGAACGCACATTGTCCGCAGGGCCAACAGGATGGTCAGTATCAAAAAAGTTCTGATTGTCATAGCAAGAGGTTTCAAAGCCATTTTTCAATAGATTAAAACAGAGAATGTCTGGATGTTTGTTTGCATTATCACCCAGCATTTTAAACAGTGGCATGTAGGTACCATATTGATCATCTTCCAGCGCTGTTAATGGGATACCTAGTGTTTTTTCAAACGTTTTGTTTTTGATTTCATAACTATGTTTGGTTAGCGCATCAACTTGTCTGTCGCCTAGCCATTCTCGTAGCATAGGAACAGCACCTAACCATGGGTATGTGTTCGATGATGAATTACTAGGTACTTCTGTCGCAATTTTCTGCCAATGTGTCTGGCGCGTTTCCAACCCTTCATTAAAGGCTGTAACAACGGCTGTCTGCAACGCCTCTAGATTTTCGTTAGTAATATCCATTGTCTGGTCCTATTTAATGTTTACCCAAACGCCGTTGCTGTCGACGTCGATAATGTCACCTGCGACTGAACGCGTGCTGCCACCGTCATCAGCGGCCACGGTTTGGTCATCCACAATCCACGCGGGTTTACCAATGTGGGTGCGGTTGATTGTGCCGTCATTGATAAAACGCCAGCATCCTGCCTCGCTCTCAATGCGTTCTGCGCCGTTGCCATTGGTGTTTGTGCAACTACGTTGTGCCACACCACGCGCTGTTAAACCTGTGGCAGTGGTTGCTGGCTCGGCATAACCAGTGGCGTTAAGTACCACCAATGCACCTGCGTAAATTTTGCTGTTAGCAGCAACTGGATCATTGCGTTGCTCACCAGCACGCTTTGGTGTCTGCCTACCTTTAACTAATGCGGTCATAGCTTGGCTCCTTTGTTCTTTTTGAACTCTTCAGGCTTGAGGCCCGACGCTTTACACACAGCAAGTTCTGCGGCTGTTAGCTCGCCACTATCTTGGCCTTTCGGTGGTGTTTGCGTGGTCGTCGTTTGTTGGCTCTTCAACGCCGCAATGGGTGTGCGCGCATCGAGTTGTGTTTTTAAAACGGCTGCGCCTTGCTGCTCGCCAAGCTGCTTAAAGTAGTTGGTTTCAGCGTTTGAAATTCGGCCCTCTTCACGGGCTGTTTCAATTTGCTGCTCAATAGATAGCGTGCTGTTTTCAGTGCGTAGGGTCGCGGTTTCGGTTGCTAATGCGTCATAGTCAGCGCGCGGTACCCACTTGGTTAAATCAACTTGGTTGTTGCCGCCAGCGGCTTTAAGTGCAGCAACTTGCTCGTTCGCATCGTTGAGCTGTTTAGTTTTGCTGTCGGCTTCGTCAGCCTTGGTTTGCAATGTTTTGAGAGTTGCAGTGGCTTTTGTGTAATGCTCATCAGTCGGTGTTTGGCCGTCAGGCACAACCACACCGAGTGCTGCGAGCAATCGCAATGCTTCATTCATGGGATTATCTCCGGGAGTGTTTTCGGTTTTGAGTGCAACCACCTTGGCCATACCGTCCAAGCCAGGGTCGTTGGTTAATGCAAAATGTCGAAATTTGATGGGGCGGCCGTCGTAGCCATAGTCGAAAACTGGGCTAACAAAGCGGTACTCGTCTTTGCGCAGGTACGCCGCAGCTTTGTCGTTCCATTTAACGTTGAGCGCAAATACACCTTGTCCTGGCACGTATTCAAATGCAGTGGGTTTTATCCAGCCAGCGGCGGGAGCTTCTTTACCGTTGCTTTCGGCAAAAATAGTCTGGTGTTCGTAATCAAAGTGCAGGTCGTTTGCACGCTCATCTAAATGGCGCTTTAGCAATGCCCAGGCGTTTTGGTCCATCAACCATGCTTTGTGTTCGGTGTCTTGCGGGCGGCCATCGCCAGCACTAAAAAATCCATCAGGTAGCACTTGAACGCGCGGGCTTACGCCATGTTCGTCAACAACAATATCGTTGAGCCGACAAACAGCAGTACCAATCTGGCCGCTGGGTCTGTTAGACAAAACCGCCAAAAATGCCCCTTCCATAGGGCGCGTTCGTCCTGTTTGCTGCTTGCGGTCTCTCGTAGGGTTATGCATTGCTGACACCATGTGTTAGTTCGTGGTGTCAGTATCTGATTTGGGGCGGGGAATGTATTTTAACCTGGGTTAAAAAAATATAACGATCCCGACTTTGGCATAATCGAATCGTCAGACATTTAAAAAATGTTGTTACTATAGGTTGAGTGTGGCGCTGGGGTGCCACACAAACCCTAATTAATTACTATAAGGATTTATTGAATGAAAAATGTTGTATTTACTGTAGCGTTGTCATCAACTTTGCTATCTACCGCAACTGTAGCACAAGAACAACCGCATAAAGTGAAGCACGAATGTGGTGTTCGTGGTTGCAGTTTAATTTGTAAAGATCTGCGCACTAATCAATGGGAAACTATTGTAGATCAGGGTGTGCAAGTCACTACATATAATTACCCCAACGGCAACATGGAGTTTTTCTTTGACCGCGGAGTAAAAGAAGATGAGCGCATAATCATTGGTCAGGACAAGCTAAATTGTAAAGTTAAAGGGTTTAGATAAACAAGCCGACAAGGCCGTATAGGACGCTTTCACATTATCTATACTTATTTGAAAATTTCAGTGTTTTTAATGTGGTTTGCTATATGGTCTTTTATCAGGGGTGAGTTTCCCCAAAGTTCAGAGAGATTAAATCTTTTCCCATATATTTCTATTGAAAATGGCATTTCAATAAACTCATCGATATTTTCTGGAGCGGTGATAACCGCAACGCTCATACCCAAAATAAAGCCACTTGGTAAGTGCCATTTATTCGCATTAATTATGATATCTTCACTCGTGCTAATCTCAAGCCTAGAATCTAATTCCCCTTCATGTGCAATTGATGTGCGTCCGAATTTATATAAAACGTCTGACAGTCTATTACCATTACAGCTAAATGGCATGTAGAACCCCATAGCAATTATTGATATTAGCGGCATCTCCTCTTCAAGGAACGCTTTAATTCGTCTAGCGACACCATCTTTCGCACGCCTTCGCTTGGCGGTTTTATCTAAGGCTGGAAATAAATTAACTAGAGACCCTTCAAAATCATTTTCTTGAAGATGCTTGAAGGATTGATGAATTCTTCGGCTTACACCAGTTGGTTTTTTCATTGAACGTCTGACCTTTAATTATCCTTTAAAAGTTCTTTTTGTTTGATTAATAATAACTGTAGTCTCAAGAATAGTATTAACCAACTTAGAAACGTCCCGAAACGTATATAACGCGCTTATCTCTACTTTAGCCACACCAACATAGCCCAAAACGCGCTCGACGCGTTCTAGTGGCGTACAGCAGACATTGCAAAATCGTCGGCGCGTATCATTATTTCGTCAACATCATCGTTATTGACGCCTACAAACTCTCGCGGTTCGACGGCGGCGGGTCCTGGTGCCATATCATCGGTGCCACCCCATTGCATCAGCGCTGCTTGTACTCGATTAGAACCAAACTCCATCGCACTGCTGTCAGCGTCATACGCGAGGGTGTCACGTAAAAAATCATTCTCGCGCAAAATGCTATTGCGGTTTTTAGTTTTACGGGCCTTGGTAGATTCTTTAAGTGGTGCCCACGGCGTGCCGTCAGGTGCCTGTTCTTTAGCAAAACGCTCAGCGGTGGATAGCTGCATGTATTCGCCTATGTCGCGATGCAGTGCGGTGCGGTCTTGTACGCTATCAACTATTTGGTTGAGTTCGCGCGCTATCTGTTTACTGTCAAAATTAATATTGAGTTTAACGCCGCTCATTGCTCGCTCCGTATTTGCGCTAGTCGCTCACTGGGTTTGGTTGCACCTGGTGCATAGTCAAAGCCAGGGTCAATGCCTAAAGGCACTTCGTGAACCTCACCTGTTTTTTTGTTTACCCAGTCGTAGGTGCCATCGTTGGGGGCGGTGCCAACGGGTAAACCGAGGCGCTGCAAGTCTCGATTACTCAAAGCAAACACTTTGCATTTGCAGCCCCAGCCATTGCTGGGGTAGTGTTCGCGCCACCAAGGGTCGTCTGCTGGTAGCACTAGCGTGTGCCAGCTTAAATGTAATTTGCGTGGGTTTTCGCTGTCGCCGTGGCGATACATCCAATAAGGGCGGGTTGATTTAACTGCTTGCAATTGTTGATAGCGGCCTGCGTTATACGATTGCCGTAGATTGGTTTCGTAAATCACATGGCTGCGCCAGCCAGCGTTGCCCACGTAGTCCCAGCCCGCTTTTTTGACTATATCCACAAACTGGGCTTGAAACTCTTTTAAACTGATACCTTCAGCAATGGCTTTGTCTACAGCGTCGCGCAGGCTCTCGATCAAATCGTCCTCGATGGCACCAGCCACAATAAATGCGTGGTCGTGGGCCTCTTGCCATATTTCATCCCACGATTCACTAGGCAAGCTCAACTTTTCTTTAAAGAAAGTGATAGCCTCTTTAAATGGTAGCGCGCCATATTCAACGGCCATCGTTTACCTCCATGCGGCCCAATAGTGTACTGGCCGCTATGGCGAGTTGCATTTGTGCGCCTAGTTCGCTGGTGTCTAGTTCGCCCGCCAGATTAATAATTGAATCGCGCAACTGCTCTAAGCTGTTAGCTTTTAAAACCGCTTGCTTAACTGGCTCTATAAGCGTGTCCATGAGCGGCCCCGCAACTGTGCGTAGCTGCTGTTCAATCACAGCCAAATCATCGTCAGGCGCTTGTGGCTCAGTTGTTTTGAGTGCTGCGGTTTTGAGTGCTGCGGGTTCTGTGAGGGTTGCACTTACTCGCGTTAAAACAGGTTCATCGTTTTCAGGTGCGGGGATCTGTAGCTTGTCCTGAACATAGCGCACAGGTATCGGCATACCCACATCAACTAAATTGGGCAGGCTTTCAGAGTACAGTTTTATGTCTTCAGGTTCACTTAAATCAAATTCAAAACGTGGCGCTCGTCGTGGGCCTGTGTACGAGCGGCCATTGAGCGCAAACAGTGGGTAAACAATATCGCGGGTGATGGTGGCGGCCAGTTCCATAGCATCGCTCTCGATGATGTCGTCCATCACATCTTGGTGTACACGACCAAGCGCGTTGGTAGACGTCGCCCCATCGGCTTGGCCTGTGAGCGTGCCGCCCAACAGCGCCTTACTTTGTGTTTTTTCACACCATGCCACAAAGTTGAGGAATGGGTCGGCTTGGCCCTTGGCTGCTTCTTTAAAATCAATTTCCATCCCGCGCGGAATAATGCCGCCTGCGTTATGGCCGATTGATAAAACCGCACGCATGAGCGTGGCTTTTTCTTTGGTGCTTGCGCCTGCGGGGTATTTGCCAATTTTTGATGGTAGCCCGTATATCTCTAAAAACTCGGCCAAGTCTCGTATGCTGTAATTTTTAAATAGGTGTGGCCACGCCAAGTTGCTGGTTAATCCTGCTCGATGCAGATAGCCACTTTTGCTGCGGCTAACATGTGTCACCCAGCCAAATGGGTTGAGTTGCACGCCGCTTGGGTCATCGCTACGCAGTCGCAGTTCGTTGCGGTTGTCTGGCGCGGTTTGGAACAAGCCTTGCTCTCTAAAACTCGCAGCGCTTATTACATGGGTTTTCTCGTAATACTCCCAGTTTAACTCGCATGCACTAAACGATTTTAAAATGCCATCGGTGAGGTCAAACAACAGATCGTTAAACCAAGTCGCGTCCTCCAAAATCTCAGTGACGAGTGCAGTATCAATTTTTTCTAAGTTAGTGGCATTACGTGGTGGTTTGATTATCCACGGTAACGAGCGCACTGCGCGGCGGCGTTTGCCTAGCTCCGCAATCAAGTGGCTGTCTTTGTCTTCCATGTCGGTTGCTAGGTCAGCGAGCGCTGCTAAGTCGCCTTGCTCAACTCTGCGCATGAGTCGAGTTAGCTTTTGCGGGGTTAGCCCTTGGGTTGGGTGGTCGCTGTAGCGCTTCATCAACTGCTGAACGCGCGCGTTATCGTCCGTTTGCTGCTCGTCTATAGCCAGCTCAAACGGCTGGCCGTGAATATCTAATATTTTTGATTGAGCCATTTAGTAGCATCCTCCGCTGGACTCCAGCGCGTCTAATTCGTATTCATCATCATCAGGATCATAATTGCCGTTGGCATTTGGTAGCGGGGTAAACTCAATGGCGCTACCGTCCATCCAGCTAGCGCGGTTAGCCATAGCAAGGCCCACCGCAAAATCGCCGTGACGCTGGCGGCCATCACTGCCTTTGTCTGAGCCTTTATCAATTTTTGGGGTGCCATTGCGAACATTGATCTTTTGCATATCAGCGAGAATATCTTGGTGCTTAGGTATATCTATGTTTTGGTCTTCAAACTCAGCTTTAAGCTTTGGCATCCATTCTCTATACCAATTGTCGTTAAGCATCACTTGCTCAACCATTTCTGTGCCAAAGTGCAGTGCAGCGGCTTCAGCTAAATAACCGCCATTACCCGTTGCATCAAATGCCAAACCTATTAAACGAGGCAAACGCATGGTTAAGTACAGCATTATATGGCGCTGCATGTCGTACGTGAGGTTGGTTAGTTCAACTAAAAACGGCACACGTTTATATAAATCAAATCCAATTTCTAACGGTACGAACACCGTTAAATCGCCACGGCGAGCAAAGTCTTCACCAAACGCGTGATTTAATTCTGGGTTGAGTTTTTCAAGAAGCGGATCGAGTTCTTCTTTAATCCAAGCGTCTATTTCTGCGCGTTGTGCTTGCTCCGTCCAGCTAATAAAGTCGTCTGGCGCTTCATAGCGAATAATAGGAATGCCTTTTTTCATGGCCGCTTCAATCAGCACACGGGGTATGTAAGTACCACCGCCTTTTTTAGGCTCACAAAAATACTCTTCCCGGGCGTCTTCTTGGCTGGCCGTGTCATTGAGTAAGTCATCAATCCATTTGCTCTCAGCTTCACGCGTCCATTTCTTCTTTTGTCGCTGGCAAATACGTTGGTATAGCCCTTCTTTGCACGCATCAGCTAGGGTAATGGTATGTACTGAGTAACGCTTTTTACCCGCTCGGCTATCTTGAATTAACTCATTGAATAGGTTGTCTACGCCATTATGTGTGCTGATCAAACGCACTTTAGCGCCCCACATGGTGAGTGCGAGCGCCGCCTTTAATACTTCCGCTAGTCGGTCATGGAATGCAGCTTCGTCAATGGTTACGTTACCTTGCATACCACGCAAGTTTGCGGGGTTAGAGCTGAGCGCTTGTATTTTAAAGCCACTGGCAAAGTAAATAACAAAGGTTAAGATCTCTTTGCCGTCTTGGCCGTCGTCAATGAACAGCTCTTCTTGTATCTCTCCTGCGGCTTTATTAAATGCTTTGGCCCACATGGCCGCCGCTTCAATAAACTCGCGGGCCATTTCTTTATTTGAGCCAACATAAAAATGGTTGGTGCCTTGGGCATCTTTGCTTTTACTGGCCTCTAGCACAGCGTCTGCCGCTTCTGCCCATGTGATACCTGTACGGCGGCTCTTTTCTGCAATCTTGAGAGGTGATTGATCTGCAATCCAGCGCTTTTGATAGCCTAGTAGCAGCTCGTTAGGATCAAACGGTATGAATATAGGCAGGCCGAATTTTTTCTCAAACTCGTCGCATTGCTCTAATTTTTGTTGTAAATCAGATAGCGCAATTTCAGCAACTAACTCTAGCTCTTCAGCTTGAGCGCGCTTCTTTTTATCGACAATATCGGCCATTAGGCAATACCCAATATTTGGTTTTTAATGAGCTGAGCACCTTCAGCGGTTAGGCCCGCTTGTATGGCGCTTTCTTCAACCTTAGCGGCTGCCTCTTCAGCAAATGCTTTGCGAATGTCTTTTTCACGTTGATGCACTTTCATGGCGGTTTCTTCTAGCCACTTGGTTGAGCGCATTACTTCTTTGATTTCACCTATATCAATGTCGGCGTCTTCATCAGGGTTCATCAACTGGCGCTGCATGGCCTTAAACAACTGAGTTCGGCCCATTTCTAAAATCAGCTTTGACGTTTCGCCCATGGGCTTGTCGCCCAGTTCCGCAACCAGTGCTTTGGTCGCGGCTTGCGTTTCACGCAGTTGTTTACCAATCGCCTCTGTTTTTTGTGCATGACGGCTGAGGCCACTGCGAGAGATAGTAGCCTCTTCATCTAACCCCGCATCGAGGATACGTTGGTTCACGGCCTCTAAAATATCAGCCTGAGTTTTGCTGCTATCGCGTAGCATTTCATCCAACATTTTTTTGATGTCGTCAGGTAGCATGTCTATTTTGCTGGGTTTATCTCTGCGCACTGCATCACTCATGGCTACATGCTCCGAGGTGCGGGGCGTTTAATGCCTGGTACTGTGCTGGTGCCCTCGGCCACATCAATACCTGCGCTGGTAATACGTGCAACCCATGTATTTTCGCTGAGTTGTTCGTTTTTAACGTAGCCGTTTTGTTCCAGCCAGTTCAGCAGGGTTTTAAGCTGGTCAAGGCTACAACCAAGGCCAAAACGTTTAAGCACGTCGCGTAACATGCTGGTGTTTGCGCCGTAGTCTGACGACTCTTTAAGCGCAATCAAAATGCTAATGCGCTGGTGTTCGGCTTGTACTTGGTCAATCGGCATGGCGTTTACCTCTCAGTTTCAAAATAAAGTTCAGCATTTTGCGTAATGTGCAAAGGAACAGCTCGTCTAATGCGCTGGCGACTTGAACACCAAAGTAAGCCCCAATGCCTAACCCAAAGCCCGCACCAGTTAGCGTTAATAAGGTTGTGAATGTCTCATTCATTGCGTTTCTCTCTTAGTTCGTTTTCCATTAGTAAACTTATCTGGCGCTCAAGGGATGCAAGTTGTGGTGATAATGAATCCATTTTTCCGCAGGCTTCAGCAAAGCTTTTATCAAGTGCATGAAAGTCACTTGAACTAGGCATATCTTCAACGGTCTTCTCAACCGCACTTACACGTTGCGCTAATTCTTCGTGCGTTGTTCTGCTCACAAAGGTGGCCCTTAACCACGCAATAGAACCTGCGCCAACGATTACCACACCAGCGGCGAGCATTTGTTTCCACCATTCGATTAAAAATTCCATTATGGTTTCCTATTGTGTTTGGCTTTGCGCTCAATCAGCGATTGGCAATCAACGCAGGTAGTGCAGTTGTGAATGGCATCACGGCGGGCCTGTGGTATTTCAATGCCGCATTCCTCGCATTCGTCTAGGTCTACATCAGCGCCGGTGAATTGTTTGCTATGCTCAGCAAGCTTACGGCTCATTGACTCTTCAATGATTTGCTGTGCTTTATCAGCTATGTCCATTGCTTGGGTTCCTTATGTTTTTAATTGCCGAAACAGCCATGCTTTTTACACCTGGGGCGGCTTTCTCAACGGTGCGCCCAATTACGTAGCCGCCAATACCAAGCTGCAATAGCTCCCACGCTTGCTCGCTGAGCCTAAACGTAAGCAGGCCGAACGAGTCCAACACAATGAGCACCAAGAACGTCAGCATGGTGATAGGTCGCCAGCAGCGTTGCAGGCGGCTTTCGCCCTTGGCTTCAGCGGTAATAATTTGCGACTGAGCAGCCAACACTTGGCCCTGTAGCTCAACAATTTTTGCCTCAAGTTCTAGGCGGTCACTCTCGATTAAGTTGTCGATGCGGGTTAGCTCTAAATTGAGCTTTAGCCGCTCTTCGTCAGACGTAAAAACATCGTCCAATAAATTACCCAGCACGGAGCCTAGACCCACCCAATCACTCATCACGTTCTCCAAATAGTTCAGCTAAACGATGGCGCACATCGGTGTATGTGTTGTCGTTGCTAAGTTTTCGGCGTATGTCGGTTTCGGTTACCGAGTGCCAGCCGTGTGCAAATTTGCTCTGCATGGTGCCGTCATAGCTGTGCAGCGGTACGTTGCTGGCATCAAACGGTTGGCCGCTTTGCCTCGCGGCAACCTCGGCTTTGAGTCGTTTAATACGGCCTTGGTTTTTGCTCCATTCCCAATTACGCCCCACGGTACACCTCCGCATAACAGCGTTCAGTGATGTGGCCTAGGCGGTTCATCCAGCCCTTCAAATTGGGTAATTGTTTTGGGTCGTCTAAACAAATGCGTGCGTAGCGGTAGCCACGGCGGCTGATTAGCTCGCATATAAATAGGTTTGGCAAAATAGCGAGGCATTGTTTGAGGGTGCGTGCGCCAAATAGGCCATCAACACCCGCGCCTGTGGTGCGCTGTACTATGCGGGTCATACTGTTTATGCCGTGTTGTACAGCGCCGTCAAATAACATCAACGCAACGCCGCTGTTTAGCTCATCGCAGTGCATTGGCTCCCAATAGTCGCGGTAGTAGTAGCGAATGGCCGTGCCAATTTTTAAATTGGCTATATCGGTTTTAGGGTAGGCCCGCTGGCTAATGCCGTATTTGGTTAGGCCACCACGGTCAGACGCCACATTGTTTAAACCGCCGTCATCTCTAAGGCCGCCCTCTAGATAGAGAATGGTTAATACACTGCGGCAAAACGCATCACTGTAGCCAGCGAGTGCCGCTGCAATTTCAGGAATCTGTCTGTAATGGTCGAGCTGTTGTTGAGTGAGCATAGTTGTCGGCTCCGTTCTGTTTGTTAACAGAATGCCGACGCGTGCGAGGGATGTATTTTAACCTGGGTTAAAAAATCCTCTATTTTTAACGTTAATACGTAACTTAAGGCTATACTAACGCTTAAATATAATGTTATATTTAAGTTAACAGTGCTTGTGTGATTGGAATCTACATTTTTTATTTACTTTAAAATAATTCAATGGCTGCTGTGATATTCTTGAGACTCCAAACAACTAAGGAGTTAGATATGGAAACAAAACTACAAACACTTAAAAAGTTAACAACAAAGGATCTGGTACGTGTGATCGGTGGTTCCGCAGGAGGTGGAGATGGAGCAGAGCCAGTAAAGGCTTCCCGAGTAGCATATGTAAAGCCAGAGGACGTTTATAAACCATAAGGCTGAAAATGAACTCATTCTTTGCACTAATAGGTTGGTCTCTGATCAGCAGTAAATTCGTGGCATTAGTAGCACTAATTTGTTTTGCAAAGCAACCTGCTAAGGAAATGTTGGCAGGGAGGCCAACAAGCGACTTGAGAGAACAGGTCGAGCACTCTCTCCTGATAGTCGCTGTCATCAGTTTCTCCTTTCACTTTATAGGTCGAATTAGTTCTGATGCAATTATAGGAGCCAGCATTGACAAGGATACCAAGTTAAAGCTTTATTACTTCTTCTTTGCGTTTTATGAACTTGTTTACGTCGCAGCAATACTAAAATGGCATCAATATAAAAACTGTATGATGGCAAAATATGCTAGATACGTTTGTTACCTCTCAGCGGTGATGGCTACGATTTTGTTAACACGTTATGTTGATAGGGCTGTGTTTGAAACAAATATACTTGATTCTGTCTATGGATTTTTAGTGGCAGGAGTGAACGTACTTACGATGTTAGCTATAGGAGCCTATCCTGCATATCGTTTGTTTCGTTTGATTCCTGATAAAAAATGGGTGTAAGTGATATGGATTTATCAACTCTATTTTTAGTAGTAATGATTGGTATAGTGATGAGGTTGTACAGCCTAGTACTAAACCTCAAGGATTTAGGTAACGCTGAGGCCCAAGTCAGCCAGCAGAATATTCGATTAGTTAACCCGAGCAATGTACACAGTATTTCGTCTGCTCGTAAGGAAGCCCCCCTACAAGAAGGGTGTATAATGCTTGCTCGAAGTGAAACACTAGAGAAATTTTTTGAGCACGCTACTGAAGAACAAATAGAAAAATATGAGCTGCAATTCAGGATCGAAAGAAGGGCGCTACTACGACGCTTGCAAGCACTTGGTTATCTAGACCTGCATAAAGAAAGAGATAAGTATTTCAAGGAACTGAATGTGAAGCGCTAAGCTTCACCAGCCATTTCAAAAACTTTCTTGAGTGTATCTTGAGAGAAATCCCCCGTTAACTCTGCCCGAGCCAATACTTCAGCCGCTTTTTTGATTAGTGTGAGGTTTTTCACTGCATCAAACTCGCCATTAACGCCCAATTGCTTTTGAACTCTTTTTACTTGATATACGGATAATATCGCTTCTTCAGTAGCGTATACAGCAGCCTGGATAGCTGACTCCGCCGTTAATTCAGCGCTGTTAGCAATTTCAAGAGATGAGCGCCTGCCTGTTAAAACAAATGTGATGTCAAAGCCTAAATCTAAGCAGATCGCAAGTTTGTCACTGGGTATAGGTGCTCCATTATCCCACCGCCCCACAGTTTTTCTATTTACTTCGAGTCTCTCGGCTATGGACTCTTGTGTATAGCCTAGACGGTTTCTTTCAATTAAAAAATGTGACATATCTTTGCCATTCGCCTATTGACTATGTGACAAATTTGTCCCATAGTTACATTGAACATTAACTAAACCCTTAAGTAACCGTTCGCCAAAACTTAAATTAAGGGTAAACCAACAGAGGTAATGTACTATGAAACCAAACGAAATTAAACAAGCTATTTCGAATAAGGGCTACTCTCTATCTATGATTGCTGACGCTCTAAAAGTAGCTCCATCAGCAGTTTCGAACGTGGTCAACGGCAATGCTCGTTCAGAGCGCATCGCTAAAGCAATTGCAAAACTCTTAGAAAAACCATTGAAAAGTGTTTTTCCTGATATTTATTCATCATCTTCACAACCAAAAGTTGTAAAAAAGGGCGAGCAACGCGAGAAGTGTGTTGTAGAACTTCGCCAATTATTCGCTGTAGCATCATAGGAGCCTCATCATGTCATTATTCAATCCAAATCAGTCAATATCGTCAGCCGTAGCTGAGGCTATGTTGTTATCAACTAAGAGCCACACAGGGCGGCCTCTAATATTGCCAAACGTCGCACGTTCAATTGCGCAGGCGAACTCGCTGCCAGATGATTGCGCCAAGCATTTAGTAACAGAAGCGCGCTCGGGTTCGTCGGAGTCTGCTCCATCTCATCAATTGACTGATCAAGAGTAGTAACCATGTGTGCTGCAATGTCAGGAGTCAGTGACTCAGCAAGCGCTGTAATAAAGGAGTTTAGAGCGGCTGTTGTGTCAAACAATGTGTCTAGTGATTGGTCTATATCATTATTCATGTTGGTTGCTCCAGTTAATCGTGTTTTGTATTTACGCACAGTTGAGGGACTAGTTTATGTGCCACCCATGTTTTCCGTTAACAAAAGCATACGCACGAGCATTGAAAATAGCACGGCAATAATCTCGGCAATTTTTGCCGCCGTTTTTGCCAACAGTGGTTTAAAAATAGGAACTAATAAATACAAGGTGGCAGTGATGTTATTTGATGAATCTCTCGTGGAGACCAGTATGTTATTAAATGAATATGCACCCAAGTGCGACATGTCGCTGGTGCTAATTGCAACGCTAAAAAAGGCGGTAGACGACAGCCCCTATTCGCGCCCCGCAATTGTTGACCGAATGAATGAGGGCCTAGGCGGTAAAAAGGCTGTAACTGTAGATATGCTCAATAAGTGGTTAAGCCCAGGAGCAGAGCGCAAAATGCCTGCGGAATATATCACCGCATTTTGTTGGGCCACGCAAAGTATTAGCCCCGTAGCGGTATTGCTGCAACCTATCGACTTTGTGCCAGTTGACGAACGCGGCGTATCGCTGCAACGTGCCGCTGAGCTAATTTTGCAATCAACCCAGTTACAAAAACGAGCCGAGCAAATGTTTATGAACATTAACGGCGCAATATCACCTGATCAGCAACCCGCTGAGCCAACCCCTATACACCAATAACGAGGCCAATTATGAACACTATCAAAGACCAAGTTGCGCCCAAAATTCAGCAAAGCGCACAAAAAACAAACGAATGGCAAACGGTTTGCCCTGCGTATGCAGCTAAGCGACTAATGAGTGCGAGCGAGCTATCAGAATTAGCGGCCAAATCATTTGGGGGTGTGGTATGAGCGTAGTAATTCAACCTGTTGATTTAAACAAAGTGAAACTGGTAGAGCAAGTACCGCAGTTGCAGTGCGAGTGCTGCAAGTATATTGCTAAGCCGCTGAGTTCTAATGCCACATGTAGCGAGTGGTTGTATGCAGCCCACCGTATAGGTTGGCGGCATGTTACAACCGAACAATACGATTTTGACTGTGTATGTGCTGTGTGTTTAGTGGGCCTAATAGCGCCAGAAGCTAGGGAGGCGGTATGAACATATCAACACACAGATGGGCGCATGTCTATGTTGAAGGTAACAAGCTGTCGGTTTGGGTATGTCCTGATAGCGCAGGCTTTGATAAAAGCGGTAATTGGGACAGCGATATAATGGAAAGTAACTCTCTGAATTTAACAGCACCCGCAACACGTGCAGGCTGGGTTGAGCTACATGCCAAGCTGCGTCATTGGTTTAGCCCCATAACAGTGGAGTGCGGCCAATGAGCAATGACAGATATTTATCACCACAAATACAACGCACACTCGCCACCATAGAGCTGCTATGTGGGCATGAAGTAAAAGGCGTTGAGGCGGGCAAAATGGTCGTTGAGCTTAATTGCACCCCCTCTGATATGCACCGCGTTTTAGCCAATTTAGAGCACGCGGGTTGGGCCGAACGTTTGACTACAAGCCAAAACCGCTGGCGACTCCATAAAAAGCCTGTGCAAGTCAGCAACACCGTTGCCCACTCATTCAGCACTGCAATTAGCGATTTGCAGATTGAACGCAATAACTACGGGCTATTGAGGTGAGATCATGAGTGATTTAAGTGTAACAGACCTGATCGATTTAAAAGTTCAACAGCAAGAGGAATTAGCGTCTAAGCAAAATACGTTATTGCAGCTAGGTCAAATTCAAGCATTCAACTTTATGGGAAAACTCGTAACCGTTACGGAATTAAAGCTTGCCCAGCAAATTAAGGAAACCAAGAGCTACAAGGGTTTAACGCTTCAAGATGATAATGGAAAAGTCGTAACTGTTACGACTTGGGAGCAATGTTGTAAGCATATTTTGCAAACGGATTGCCAAAACCTTGATAACAGGCTTCGTAACTTACAGCAATTTGGCGAAGAGTTTTTTGAAGCTGCTCAAAAAATGAAGCTGGGCTATCGAGATTTACGCGCTTTACGCCAATTACCCGAAGATGAGCAAGCACTCGTTATTGAGTCTGAAGCTGTGGAAACGGGCGACAAAGACGCAGTAAAAGAGCTGATCGACGAGTTAAAAGCTAAGCACAAAAAAGAGAAAGACAAACTGGCGACAGAGCTGGACGCAACAGAGCGAATGCTCAAAGCCTCGCGTAATACTGCATCGGAGAAAGAAGACAAAATTGTTCAGCTCACCGCTGACTTAGAAAGCAAAAAGTTTAGTGCTGATAAATGGAAAGGTGAAGCCAAGTCGTTTTTTGAAGCATTGGCTAAAACACAAAACCAAATCCGCGAGGGATTCAATCAATTGCTGGTACTCAGTGAGCAGTTAGAGACCGTGCAAATTGACGATAAAACTTATGATGCGGCTAAATCTGCGTTTTACGCTGACAGCAAAATTTTACTAACTCAACTGGCTGGTGTGTGGAACGAGATACACCGCACTTATGGTGATCTGGATGACGCGCGCCCAAGTGGGGAGTGGCTGGCCGAAATGGGCTTTGAAGGGACGGAGGTGATCGAATGAACGCACTCTCTCTAGAATACTGGGCCGAACAGCTAGACAACGCCGGGCATGGTGAAAAAGGCACAATACGTGAAGAAGCATGTAGAACGCTTGGGCTGAGTAAAGACGCGTTGTATCGCAGATTTAAAAGCCTAGGTTGGCAGAGTGGTAAGGCTAAACGCAGTGATGCGGGTAGTACCAGCATGGATGAAGATGCAGTAAACATTATGGTTTCATTGCTGAGCCTGTCTAAGCGCGCAAATGGTAAAAGAACCATGAACGTGCCTGTGGCTACCAGCATACTTGCTGCAAATGGCTATGACACGTTAAGCCCGAGTCAGATCAGTCGTGTACTAGCTACTTACAACGCCAATATTACTAAATTAGATGCCGTTGAGCCGCATAAACAGCTCAGAAGTTTGGGGCCTAACCATGTACACCAAGTCGACCCTAGTTATTGTTTGTTGTACTACCCACCAGGGCGCAGAAAAGGCGTGATGCAGCACTATGCGGATCAAGATGAGTTTTACGCCAACAAACCTGAAAACTTGGAGAAAATAAAGCACTTTAAGTTGTGGCGCTATGTTATGACCGACCATTGGAGCGGCATGATTAGGGTTTATTACTATCAAGCCGCTGGTGAAACAACTGCAAACCTATTTGAGTTTTTAATGTGGTGCTGGCGTGGTCAAGAAGGTTCTGTGTTTTCTGGGCCATGCGATTATTTGTATTGGGACAAAGGCAGCGCTAACAAAGCCAAAGCTATCAAGAAGCTTCTCAATAGTTTAAATGTGAAGTACGAAGAGCATAAGGCAAAAAATGCGCGTGCCAAGGGTTCGGTAGAAAAAGCAAACGACATTGTAGAAACTCAGTTTGAATCGCGTTTGTTAATTGAGCCTGTTAATAGTGTTGACGAAATAAACGAGGCTGTGTGGGCGTGGCAAGAAGCCTATAACGCCGACAAAATTAAGGGCCAAAATTGCAAACACTCTCGCCATAAAATGGCAAGGCAAGAAGCATGGTTGATGATTTATAAGCCTGAGTACCGCCACCGTTTGCGCAAACTTCCCGACGACAAAATTTGTAGGCTTTTACTCACTAAAGAAGGTGAAACACGCGTTGTTACGGGTGATTTGACGATCCCGTATTTGCACCCAATTACTAAGTGCTCGTTAAAGTATGAGCTAAGCACGTTAGAGCATATTTGCGTAGGCATGAAAGTAAGTGTTAGCCCCATCATTGTAGGGGACTCGCCCGATTTGCTCGTTGGAGTAAAAAGCCCCATGGGTGATGTTGTTTACCACCAAGTTGCACCTGTTGAGTTTGACGCCGCTGGGTTTCGTGTTGATGCCCCTGTGTTTGGTGAAAACTATGCAAGCCATGCTGATACACCAACTCAAACAGCCATTAAATCAGCCGACAGGTTGGCATATCCGAATATGAGCGACGAAGAGATCGAGAAAGCCAAAAAGGCCAAAAAAGTGCCATTTAACGGCAAGTTGGTTGCGCACTCGCACCTTAAAGACGTTGAGCACGAAACGCGGATCACACCTAGAGGCGAAGCGATTGAAGCAGACAGCCCAGTGGCTAAACAAATTGCACAAGCACCTAAACGCAAAGGCAAGGTTTTAGACGAAATCGACCTGCGCATAATTGTGGCCGAGCGATTGGGCCGCGCATTAAGACCAACAGAAGTTGAATGGCTGCAAAGCCTCGTAGTTGTTGAAACGGAATTAAATAACGTATTGGAGCAGTTGCACAACGGGATAGCGGAAACCCCAGTGTATAAGTTAGCGAGATAATCCGTGACAAAACAAACAAAGCTCAGCGTTGTATTTGATGTACTGAGCATAAAACAAGCGCAGGTAGTACGCGCACTGGCGGCCAAAAAAATCAAATTTAGCACTACCAGCCTGAGCCGTTTAAAAACACAAAACGAGTGGCCCAAACACTGTAAGCGGGCCGAGATTGAACAACATATTACAGAGTATTTACGGGCGCACGGCGCAACTGACGATCAGCTATCTGGTTTGTTTGGTTGGGATGAGCCAAAGCAACCAAGCAAACCAAAATCGGAGGAAGAAGAGATGAAGCAAGCCCAGCTAAAACCAGCAACTAAAGAGTTTTTTAAAATTAGACGAGACCCGTTTAATGACGAGTTTGAAAGCGAAGACGACTTCTTTTTGGTTGATTCACATTTGCAAGTTATTGAAGAGCTTTTGTCAGCAGCGAGAGCCAATTCAATGGTGACTGTTACGGGTGAAGTTGGCAGTGGTAAGTCGATGATCCGCCGTTTGTTTGAGCACAAAGTCAGAGAGGAGTTTTCTGAAATTACGATCATCTCCCCTAAGCGCATGAACAAGAAAAAGCTAACGTCGGATGATGTGTCTAGAGCGCTATGCCGTGAGCTAGGTATAAAAATCCCCAATAGCAGTGAATATAGAGATGATGAAATTGAAAGTACGCTTATAGAGCGCAGCCGTAGCGGTCACAGGCATCTATTGCTCATCGACCAAGGGCAGGATTTATCGACTGATTTGATCCGTGAACTTAAATGTTTGTGGGAGTTAACGTCTGGTTTTAAGCGTGTGATTGGTATTGTGTTGTTTGGTCAACCAGAGCTGAGAACAAAGATACAAGCACACAAAATGCGTGAATTTAGTATGCGAATACATGATATACGCATGAGGCCACTGAACATCGATGCTATTGCATATATGAAGCATAAGTTTATACGCATTGGTGTAGACCCGATGAAAATTTTTACAGAAGAGGCATTGAGCGCAATACGTGGCAAGTGCTATGGCAAGGTTGGTAAAGGCGTTGGTTTTGATGATGAGAACTTAGACCAAACGTACCCACTGGCTATAAATGTATGGTTGGCGCATACCCTCAACGTAGCTGCAACGATAGGCACTCAACATATCGACGAAAAATTTGTACAGAGGGTTTAACCATGAGCGCACACGTAGAAATCACACTCACAGGCGTTGCGAACGTCAAGATCACAAAGCAAGTCACGCTACCAAAAGCCGAGGCCGACAAGCTACTGGCCGACGACAGCAAAATGCAAGACATGCTGACGCGCAATAACGCGGTAGATGTTACAAGCTGGGATCACGTATTCGGCAAAAAGCACCGGGAGTTTACGATCACAACCCCCGAACCTGGCTACACCTGTGCAAATAGTCACTGCGGCTGGGTAGGTAATGAAAGCGACAAAGCAATGGTTTATGTGGGTGCTCAACTCAGCCCCGCGTGCCCCAAATGCAACTCAGTTAAGTTTTATAAAGTTCAGCAGGTGGTGCCCCGTGGATAAGCGTATTTTAGACAAGATCAAAAAGTGTTTGGCGCTGGCTAAGTCTGCAACGAACGAGAACGAAGCCGCCGCAGCTATGCGCCAAGCACAAGCATTGATGAATAAACACCGCATAAGTGCTGAAGATGTAAACATGAGCAACATTGAAGAACGCCGCTTTGCATTTGGCGTTAATCGGGTTGTGAATTATCAGGCCAAATTGCTCAATTTAATAATTCGGGCGTTTGGCGTTGAAGTGGTTATATCGCGCGGTTTTACGGGTAGTGACGTTCGTTTTATTGGTGTGGTACCACAGCCAGAACTGGCGGGCTATTGCTGGGAGGTGTTGTTTGCAAAATTAAAAACCGAGCGCAGCAACTATGTAAAGCAGCAGCCTAAGCAGTGTAAACGCGCTACTAAAGTGGCAAGAGGCGACCAATTTGCGCTGGGCTGGATTTATGGCGTAAGCCAGCAAGTTAACGATTTTGCACTGAGCGAAAGCGAGTCGGCGCTGGTTGCAGTCTATAAAGCAAAGCATTACCCCGATTTAACTGACTGTAAAGCCATGCAAAGGGGTAAAAAAGCCAACGTAGGCAATGCAGTAAGTGACGGGTTTTGCGCAGGCAAAAAGCATTCAATCAATCGGCCAGTTAATGGTCAATCTCAACAAAAACTTTCAATGCAGTAGGTGAAGTGATGGAACAAGAATTTTATACAAACAGAAGTGGTTACAAAGTCCCAGCTAGCAAAGTGAGCGACAACGACAAAGCGCAAAATACGCTGGTGTTAGAGCTGGTGCAGCGTGCAAAGCAGCTAAATGCAGAGCATGAACATTTTAAACGCGGCGTGTATTCGCAAGTAAACGATTTTATTGCGGATATGGCCCATAGCTACAACGTTGAGATTGGCGGAGCCAAGGGCAACATTACTCTAACCTCGTTTGATGGCAAAAGCCGTGTAAAGGTTGGTGTTGCTGACGACATAAGTTTTGGCCCTGAGATTTTAATAGCAAAAGAGCTGTTTTTAGGTGTGGTAAATGGGTTGTTGGAAAAACTAGACGATGAAGCACAGCTAATAAAAGACATAGTAATGAACGCGTTTGAGACTGACAAAGAGGGCCAGTACAGCAAAAGCAAGATTATGGAGTTGCGCAGTAAATACCGTTATAGCCATAAGTCGGACGACTGGGCCGCAGGTATGCAAGCGATAGATGACGCGTTTATTTTTGGCTCAACTAAAACGTATGTTCGTTTTTATGAGCGTAACGAGCTGGGCGCGTGGATTCAGATCCCGCTGGTTAGTAAATCACTATAAAGGTGGCACTTATGTATTCATCAAAATCAAAACTGATTCAATTAATACATGTAGGCAAAACGAGTTTAGGCTGGGACGAAGATTTGTATCGTCAAGTTTTAGTCAAACTGACTAAAAAAGATAGCTGCAAAGATATGAATGTAAGGGAACTAAACAAAGTGCTGTCTCACATGAAAGACAGAGGTTTTAAAGTGGTGACTAAAAAACGAGGTGGTAAAAACTCGCCGATCACAAGGGATATAGCCCCCGAAGACAAAACCCCGCTGGATAAACTGCGACAGGTGTGGATCGCTATGAGCCATCGAGGCTATTTGCGTGACGGTTCGGAAGCAGCGCTACTTAATTGGAGCAAAGCCCAGGCTAAACGCATGAATAAAAACGTGGCGATTGAGCGGTTGGAATGGCTGCGTGCATCAATGGTTCATGCACTGATTGAGCAGTTAAAAAGCTGGTATGTGCGTTTGATGGCAACAGATATGAACGAGCTAGCCCCCGATTTAAAAAAGCTGCCCCTATATAATGAAGAACTATTCAGCGCAGAGCGTTTTGTTTTTGATTATATCGGGAGCTTTGAACGTTGTAACGTTGAGCAATTAGAAGCGGCTCTCAATTTCACAGGCCAAATGCTGGGTAAGTATGAGGAAGCAGGCAATGGTTGACAACAAAGAACGTGGCGAACGTGGCGACAGTGTTCTATTCACAATATTTGAGCTAGTGATCACGGAGGTATCTGATGTGCTGGACGAAGAAGAAGCAACTAAATTGGGCCGTAAGGTTGTTGATAGAGTCCGACATACATTCGGTGGTGAGCAAATATATATATGTCAGGGCCGAACATTGGAAGCCATTATCAGTAAAAACTCTATTTGGTCAGAGTTCACAGGTAATAACTATCTAGAGCTAGCCAAGAAATACGGTTATGCAGAGCAGTCTATCTATCGAATTGTGAAAATGATGAGAAAACTGAAGATGGATGAAGCGCAAGGCGATCTATTTGATGCTAGTAAAGGTCGAGGGCCAAAGAATAAGGGGCCATCATTATGCTGAAACCAGATCACGAAACAACAGTAAACACATGGCTATTATTGCTGGCTCTATTTACCACGTTATTGCTCGGTTTCGAGTTTGGCAAAAGGGTATATATAGAAGAGCAATTGAACGAGCCAGTGCAAACAATCACATTTGGTCGCAACGGCGGCCCATCTATAGCACCAGACAAACCTGACAGCACACCGATATGGAAGCTAGTTTGGGATCTCATGAGTGAGGAGTAAGAACATGTATAATGAAGAACAAGATCGTAAAGCGCTACATTGTATTGCTGGCTATTTGCATCATTCGGGTTGTAAGTCATTTGAAGATGTTGACGTTGCACTTGAGCTATTAATTGTTCAAGCAAAAGTGACGCAATCAGAATATCGAAATGGCACAGCCGAAAAAGCTACGTCAGTGAACTAACCAAATAAAAGCGGCGCAAATTTTAAAGCGCCGCTCATTTTGAAATATTGAAAACCGTTTTGAAATATTCTCTCACTCAATCCCGAACTCTCCCACATATTCCCGCAGTTTTCGCACAATTCACTATAGAGTTTTCGTACATTGGATCATAATTAAGAAAAAGCCCGATTCGAAAGAGTCGGGCTTTTTTGTATTTGGTGCTAAATCGTCTCTTGGGATGCTGAGGTTATGCACTTCGATAAAGAGACGAATTAGCGCAAGGTGAAGTAAGCCAGTTTATAGAACGCAGACCCCTTCATGACTGTAAAGTAATCAACTTTCACGGTTGTTGCGCTTTTCCAAGCTACCACACTGTTTTAACCCTTTCACCACGTAGGTCGTGATAAGCGAAGCGCCATCCGACGTTTGAGGCGTGAGTCCCTCAACAGAGTTAAACTGGTTCAGGTGGCGAGTCCCTTAGTAGCGGTTAAACTGGGTCTGGTGGTAAGTCCCTCAGCAGCAGCTAAACCTGCTCATTTCACCTTGCGCAAATGGAATGACTTCGCTTCGCTCACTGTCATTAAACATTTGCACCTTAGCTTCGCTCATGTCGCTAACCTTTTACACGATATTTCACCTTGCGTAAAGGAGCGTACTCACAGCGTTCGCAGTCGCACCACGTAGGTTGAGATAAGCGAAGCGCCATCCGACGCTTGAGGAGTGAGTCCCTCAGCTGCGGTTAAACAGGTTCTGGTGGCGAGTCCCTTGGCAGCGGTTAAACTGGTTCAGGTAGTAAGTCCCTCAGCAGCAGCTAAACCTGCTCATTTCACCTTGCGCAAATGGAATGACTTCGCTTCGCTCACTGTCATTAAACATTTGCACCTTAGCTTCGCTCATGTCGCTAACCTTTTACACGATA
>NZ_JABBPG010000017.1 GCF_013140855.1 Pseudoalteromonas caenipelagi
TGAGCGACTTCGAGTCTAAATTCAGGAGAATAAGTTGGACGAGTTCTTTTTGTCATATTTGCACCTAATCAGTTATGGTGATTCTATCACCTCTAATCAGGTGGCCAAATTTATTGTGCCACTACAACAATAGCCGCTTGTGACTTGAAGGAATGCGACCAGGCCCAGCGTTAAGATATGGCTGGCTATCGCCTTGCGGTTGCTGGAATCTAACAACCTGCGTAACACCAGGCTTTGAGTTAAACAACTGGCTGTCTTGGTCTTCGGTTAACGTATCGCCTGTACGTAAACTTAAACAGCGCCCTCCAGTGCGATTTTGCGCTTCAAGCAAAGTGACTTCCATTCCTGTTTGCTGCTGGAGTAGCTCATAAGCTGCCGTTAAACCAGAAACGCCAGCACCAATAATAATGGCCTTTTTACCTGTAAATTTACCCGCAGTAAGCTTAATCGGACCTGGTGTTACCTTAAGTTGTTGATTGGTAGCATCGTCCAGCGCAGCATGCGCTTTGGCTTTTGGGTGTTGTTTTAAAAACTTCGCACGTGATTGGTGGTTATCCATGGTTATCCTCCTAGAAACATGCACCGGAACGCTCCGATGCATAATCGCGCACTTTGCGATCGCTTCTAAACTTAGTCCAAAGGTTTAAAAATGCGAATTACGAGGTATTACATCATGGTGTCTGTTTTGGCAAGATTGGGAGGTTGTTTGGTATCGAACTGGGTCGCTACAACCTCATCACTCTTACCTAAGTGTTTGTACTATCTGCCCTTGTTCTGAACTGACATGCACGTGAGCATAAGCGCCGTTAAACAAGGTCATATTTGGCGGTAAATGGCCTATATCGGCATCATAAATAACTGGGATTGAAAGAGCGCAGATCACATCTAACAAAGCTTGCTCTGAGCGAATATCTTTAGTGCCATCATCTGTGACTGCATTACGCCCAACCAACAAGCCGTTTATCTGCTCAAACACGCCTCTAAAACGTAAGCTCAACAAAGCTCGTTTCAAAGCGGTTGGCGAGAGTTCTGCATTTTCGATATATAAAACAATGCCTTCAGGGGCAAAGCGCTGCTTTAATTTTGCCAAGTCTAAATAGTCTGTTCCAATCAAGTACTGTAATGTATCTAAACACCCACCGATCAACCGCCCTTTGAGCGTTACAGCACTATCTTGAGGATACGTTTTCCACCTAGTTTGCTCTGTACTACGCAATACGCTATCTGGGTTGTTAGCAAACGACTCGCCCTGTAATTGGTACAATGTTGATGAGTGCTGCAAAAAGCGATATCCCAGCTGCGCACTTTTTAGATGCTCCAGTGTTTGCCTAGTTAACGCATCCTTTTCATTAGGGTGCAGCTGCATTAAATTTGCACTGTGCATACTTGACCAACCAAGTTTGCTCATTAACGCAAGCTGCACGGTGCTAATATCAGAAAAGCCGAATAGCCACTTGGGCTTGGCCGTCTTCAGGCGATCAAAATCTAGTAGAGGTAAAATTTCCATCGCAAATTCTCCACCCCAAGGTGGCGCAATCGCAGCAATACTATCGTCGCATAAAAATGCCATCAACTCTGCTGAGCGTTGCTCAGGCGTAGCACTGACATGTTGATAGTTCTCTTGTAAACATTCGCCTTCAATTACATCAAAGCCTGAACTTCGCAAGTGCGTTAAAACACGCTCTAAACGAGGATGAAATGCTTCATTCACCCCTGAAGAAAAAGCGGTTACCGCTATTTTGCTGCCAGGCTTTAACGTCGACGGATAGAGTATTTTTTCCATTAAAACCCATTTTCCTAAATATCTATTTCCAATACTCTATAATTTTAGAGACTTTCTGCCCTTTAAACTCAAACACACTTAAGTGATTTTCTGGCTTTCCCTCAAATATTTGCTGGCGCTCAACCGATACCGCATCATGACCTACTATCATTGCAACCAAGGTATAACGTGGCCCTGTATAGTTGTATTCACCCGCCTTTAAAAACTTAACAGTGTTGTTGTATAGATGTTGGCGTGAGTACGTTCCTCCATAAACTTTATGAACATACTGAAAATCATCTGTATACTGGGCAAACAGTGCATCAACATCTGCTACGCTCGACCCTTTTAACAATACCGCATTTTGCAATGCATTGATGACCTTAACTCGCTGCTCAAGTTGCTTGGGGGTCATGCTTTCAATTTCAGTTTTGCTTTCATTTGCGTGTAATACCGTAGAGAGTAATGTCACCCCTATAGCGTATACTAACTTCCATAATGACTTCATAAGTGCCTGCATTTTTTATTGTAATTAAAGGTACAGTAGCTTAATAGCAGAACCACAGCAACAGTAGATTTATGGTCATATAGAGCACAAATCTATTGTGCAATTAAGTATTAAACCGAGATATATATCTCAGTTTAATAACCAACACTTAGGTGCTATTGCTCAAGCGTATGATCCACACGGATCACTCCATATCTAACCCATGAGTCAGCCAGAAATTCGTCATGTTCACAAGTCAAAGCTAAGATATTGTGAGCATACTAGGCAACCACCATAAAACCAACTTACAAATAACAATCTAAAATTTAAAACACCCCATATAATTTAGGAAATTCAACAATTTAAAATTGATGAAAAAAATAAAAATAAAACCACCAAAGCCTCCTTAGCAAATTACACTTTATTATAACCACACTATTAAAAATTTAATAAAACCAATATACACAACTAACAACCAGAACTCACTTCACTCACAAAAGAGAGGCAAAAATCATTAAAAATTAAAAATTTAATTTTTTAACCTCATTATTTGCATTCCAAAAGATATTAGTTATCTTTTTATTGAACCCATTATACGATGATCAATAAAAGGATTTTAGTCATGTCAAAAAATTTAAAGAAAACCCCATTAGCTCTGGCTGGAGCATCTTTAATTATCCCTATTCAAGCTATTTCAAAAGAAGGAAACACCCTTTATGGCACATCTGATAGCCTCAAGGAATCAGTTGAGTTAAATGAAGTAAAAAATACGCTTAGGATTAAAATAAAAGATACAAAATTTTCAGATATAGAAAATAAAATTAATACCCTAATAAAGCGCTTATATGAAGATTCTGATTTTTCATCTTACTTTTCAGCAAATAAGTCAGAGGTATACGAAGAACTGGGTATAAATGAAAAGCAGATTCAGTCAGATCCAAATATTAAAGTGCTGGAGCTAATCACTCTTCCAGAATTCAAAAGTGCAACGCAAAGACAAGATTTCGAACAGTTGATATTCATCATGATTGACAACGGATTGATCGGGAAAGATGATTTCAGCTCGCTTGAGAAGAAATATGCCAACTTCCTCAGTGACAATAAGTCAAAATATAAAGAAATTTTTAATGAAAATGGCTTAACAAACCTTTCCGAGGTGCCTAACAACATAGATCCCCAAATATGTGTAACATGCATATCGTTTGCAGCTGTAGCTGTTAATGTTGCAGCTGCTACAAACGTCGTAGCTGCTGTTGTTGCCGCTGTATATGCCGCGGTTTACCTCTGGGGTTGTGACAGTAACCCGTATTCTGAGGGCGTAGACGTAAGTAAGATATTTGGAAGTGTTGCTTTAACAGACAAAAATATAGCAACCAATAAAGATGCGGCAATGAATGCAGCCCTTTTAGGAGGATTTAATGGCTTTGAAAACTATATATACAGAGATCTTGCAAAAATAGAAATAAAGGCATTCTACAATGCAGCCTATAATATTGGGTTGATAGAAAATGAAGACACTCTATCACTAATAATTGACAGCGCTATAGCTGAAATAGATGCATCTATAGAATCTTCGAACTATGCACCTCAGTGCCTATAAGGAGGTGAGAAATGGAATTTCCATCACCAAAAACGCTTACTATATTGCCAACCTATCGATGCACAGCTGCCTGTAAAGAATGCTGCTTTGAGTCAAACCCAAATTTGAAGTCGAAGTTAAGTACTGAAGAAATATTTAGCTGTATAAATGAAGCTGTATCTACATTTCCTAAATTACAGAATGTCGTATTCAGTGGCGGAGAATGCTTTACGCTTAAAGACGATCTATTTTCTGCCATCGCACTCGTATCTTCCCATGGTCTAAAAAGCAGATGTGTCACTAATGGTTACTGGGCAAAAACCAAGAGCAGCGCTATGAAAATAGCCGAAAAGCTATCTCTAGCAGGTCTCTATGAGATTAATTTTAGCACTGGACTCGATCATCAGGAGTATGTAGATGAAAGCACTATAATTAACGCAGTAAAAGCTTGTGTTGACTATAATATAAAACCATTAATTATGGTCGAAAAGGATTCGCACGATTCTAGATGCAGAGTATCTTTAGAAGAAAACCATGAAATCAAGGAGTTAGTAAAAAACAAAAAGTTAATTATTAATAGCAATACGTGGATGCCTTTTCAAAAAGACTATATCGATCGCGGCTTTCAAATCGCACCTGAAGATCTCGATACAGGGTGTGAGCAAGTTTTTGAAAATATTGTTATTACACCACATGGTAGAATATCTAGCTGCTGTGGTTTAACTTTCGAACACATCAATGAGATGAAAATTGGTAATATTTATAAAAAAGATTTTTTAAAGATTGCTTATGAATCTCAACTAGAAGATTTTTTAAAAATTTGGATAAAAGTTGATGGACCCGCTAAAATTATAAAGATGATTATGGGGGATAGTTATACGGAAGAAAATATCGGAACAATAAGTCATAACTGCCAAGCTTGCGTATATTTGCACAAGGATGAAAAAATACGAGCTAAATTAAAACAAAGGTACCCCGAATTTTTACCTAGTGTAATGTTCAGATACAAAGCTAAGCATGGATTAGAATCTCGTTTAAATGAAAGGATTAGATATGGAAAATTATTATAATGTTCAATATGGTTTCTCATTTTTATTTATCATTACATTAATAATAGCTATTGCGTTTTTTATATTAAAAACCAACAGCATTACAGCTTATTTATTATTCGCAGTAGCACTAGCAATATCTTTGAACTTTTATAGTTTGAGCATTAGCGTTTCGAATAGTGAAGTAAAATGGAAAATGGGGTTGGGGTTAATTTCAGGCACTATTGCAGTGAATGAAATAGAGCAAGTTAGTTCAGTAAGCAACCCTTGGTATTCAGGCTGGGGAATTAGGCAGATTGATAATGGAAACCTCTATAATGTATCAGGTTTTGATGCTGTTCACATTAAACTGAAAGATGGTAAAAACATTCGATTAGGCACGAATAAACCTAATGAACTCGAGTCAGCTATCAAAAGTAAGTTGAGTGAATAATTATTTCTAATTTATTTTTCTTACCTTGCAATACATAGTGAGATTCAATATGTTGATCTCACTATGTATTAAAACAACTGATTGAAATTTCTCACCTCCCCGGCGGTAACACACCTCTAAACTAGAGTTTTCCAATTTAGTCCGCTAAGCAATGGATGGCAGGTCACTTAGCGTCTATTCCCCGCTAATGAAAAAGTTAAATTCTCTTATTTTTCAACTAGTTAATAATTAACATATGAAATTTCAAGCACCTTTCCTTTAAAGCTCTGTGTGAGCTAAAATATTACACAACTTCAAAAAGCATGATTTTAAATATAATTAAAATATAATTTGACCTCTCCCCTTCACTCGCGTAGAGTTCTCTCCAAGGTTTGAGAAAAGACCTATTTTGTTGCATCCCTCGTCGTCTTTATATGTACTACTCTAGTAAACATTTTTAATACTTCGCGTTATCCTCAGTAAATATTTATTTCCTCATGCTTAATCGCCAAAATTTTTTGGCAAATTTTATTAAATAATTTCTAGGATATCTATAATATGTCTACTATTACAACTGGTTCAGTAAAGTGGTTTAACGAAGCAAAAGGTTTTGGTTTTATTGAACAGCAGTCAGGTCCTGACGTTTTCGCTCATTTTAGCTCTATTGCTAGCGAAGGCTTTAAAACTTTAGCTGAAGGTCAGCGCGTTCAGTTCACTGTTACTCAAGGTCAAAAAGGACCTCAAGCAGAAAATATTGTTTGTATCTAATACGTTTTAATTAACGTATCTAAACAATAGATTATCGCTTCACTCATCTTCTTACATGAGTGGAGCTATTTACCCACCTAACTAACAATAAAACCCCATCAACTGAAAAAACACATCAACATAAATAATATTTATAAATACCCACAAACCCACATAAATTATATTCACATTTTTACGCCTCGCTGATTTTTATATCATAAAAACACCATTTTAGAAGTCACTTTTAAATTATAAATTCAGCATTTGTTCTCGGTAGCTAAGATTAAATAACTCCACAAAGCCATTCTGATAAACACCAGCATATTTTATAGATGCTTTTTCCGCAGCAAAGTTCTAATCACCTTATCTAAGTATTCAGCGTCCATCATAGTCCAGCGTTACTTTCGTCGTACGCAGGCTTTTAAAGTAGCCTATCTTTTCAATTGGTTCAGTTTTGCATGTCTGAACGTGCTGAAATTTTCAGCCCCATAGACCTTATTTATTGGGCAGCTTTCCTCTTAGAATGAGACATCAATAACCCAGTGTAATTGGACTAATCGAATTTTGTATTTTTTGATTCTAGAGTTGAATATGTTAAAGAGAATACTAAACGCGTCGATAACAAGTTAAGATTGAAACATACAAGGAAAAAGTATGAAAATTGGTACGCAAGGAGGTAGCTTGATACAACCTGCCGTTTCTCTCGCTAGCAAGGAACAACCATCATCACAAAGCAGTAAAGCTGAACTGTCAAATAAACAAGGCTTGCTTGCTGACGTCTACCATAAAAACTCAGTCAAAGATCCTACACCAACTTATGATCGGCCCCTTTCTATATCATCTAACGATGAAGTTGTAACAAAAACGGTAGATGAAGCGCTGGATGATATCGCGCTTGCAACTGCTCACCTGTACACACCGGGCGGAGAACTTTCCCAGTCAGTTGAGCGAATGACTATACAATACGAGAGTATAATGTCTGAGCTAAATGAACGGAAACCTCAACTTGCAAATAAAAACTGGGGCATTTCGATAACTGAATCTGGTGAGTTACAAGCGACAGGCTCTTTAACTGAAGATGAGCGAACATTGGTAGAACAAACGCTCAATAGCAACGATGAATTTGTTGCTGCTGCAAATGATTTTAAGTCCAGCTATTTAAAGTATATTGATATGGAAGTACGCGGCTGGGCAAGATATGACGTTAACGAAGAAAATTTCTCACAAGTTTTTGATCTTAAAGATATGTTAGATAACTCAAAGGCCAATGACGAGTTTAAAAGTGCATGGGGTTATGAAAGTAACTGGATGAAGTTACACGACAATATTTCTGCACAATTAAGTAGTAAAGCAAGTCAATATTGATAACGGCAGCGTCGCCTATTTAGTGAGTTAAGCTTCATTACGCTCTGTTAAGGCGAATAATAACAAAAGGCAGGACACTAAGGTTTTAATTAGTTTAAAATAATGGGTTTAAGAAATTAAAGTGCCTGTCCTTTTAGACCGTTCCTTAGCGCACTAGTAACCCCTTATAACGAAAAAGAATGCGCAAATAGCGAAAATAACCAAAATGTAAATTAGGAGAGGACCAGGATTACCGTTTTTGGCCTCGGACGCTAGATAGGCATTAAACGCTTTTTTACTTTGTCTGCGTCCATATTTAGACGCAAGATTGTGGTTCCCTGCTGACACAGTTCCCACCGTAACATATTCTTTTGCGGAAGCTAATGTAGGTAGTGGTCCAAAGTCTGTATTACCGTCCGATTTAAGCACGTACCAACTAGAACCATTTTTTACGATAAAACGACCATCTGAAACCAAGTATTGCCCTGCTTCAATCCTTTTAACTGTTGTCATGACTGGCCCATTGCAACTAACAATTCATTCTTCACCAAAGTCGTGCGTTTCAACACCCCAAAACAACTGACATTGCTTACTAATCACAACACTAAACCGTAAAATATATTGTAGGCATGAAGTTGAGACTCTTAAAGGTGAGATGTGTAAAAGTAGGCTCTATTGGACAGCATGTTTAGAGAAACGAGCTTGAATATCGCTGACCGACTTAGAATAAACTTACTTTGCTTCACATGAGACTTTGAAATACAGTAATAAAAAACTCTGAAGATAACTTCTGCTATTTTGAAGTAACACATGGGAGATGGTGGAAGACGCTTTGTAACTCCCCCTAAAATGAAGGCGCTTTATGAAATTTCAGACATAAAAAAACCCTAACATCAACATGCTAGGGTTTTTCTAAAAGCATTTAGTGCTTAGGGGGTGATGTTTATTACATCATGCCGCCCATACCACCCATGCCGCCCATGCCGCCCATATCTGGTGCAGCTGGCTCATCTTTAGGTAGTTCAGCAACCATCGCTTCAGTGGTGATCATAAGACCCGCTACTGATGCTGCAAACTGTAGTGCAGAGCGCGTTACTTTAGTTGGGTCAAGAATACCCATTTCGATCATGTCGTTGTATTCGCCGTTTGCTGCGTTGTAACCGTAGTTACCTTCGCCAGCTTTAACGTTATTTACAACAACTGATGCTTCGTCACCCGCGTTTGATACGATTTGACGAAGTGGCGCTTCCATTGCACGAAGTGCTACTTTAATACCGTGGTTTTGGTCTTCGTTGTCGCCACGCAAATCAGCAAGCTTGCTTGCAACACGCACTAACGCAACACCACCACCAGGTACTACACCTTCTTCAACCGCTGCGCGAGTTGCGTGTAGTGCATCTTCTACGCGGTCTTTTTTCTCTTTCATTTCAACTTCAGTTGCTGCGCCAACTTTGATTACTGCAACACCACCAGCAAGTTTTGCCATGCGCTCTTGTAGTTTCTCTTTGTCGTAGTCTGACGTTGCTTCTTCGATTTGTGCTTTGATTTGTGATACACGACCGTCGATAGCTTCTTGCTCACCAGCACCATCAATGATAGTTGTGTCGTCTTTGGTGATCACAACGCGCTTCGCTGTACCTAAGTCTTCAGCCGTTGCTTTTTCAAGCTCTAGGCCGATTTCTTCAGAGATAACGGTACCGCCAGTTAGGATAGCGATGTCTTGTAACATTGCTTTACGACGGTCACCAAAGCCAGGCGCTTTAACCGCAGCTACTTTCACGATACCACGCATGTTGTTTACAACGAGTGTTGCAAGCGCTTCGCCTTCTAGGTCTTCAGCAATGATAAGGAGTGGTTTGCTGGTTTTAGCAACCGCTTCTAACGTAGGTAATAGCTCACGAATGTTAGAGATTTTCTTATCAACTAATAGAATGTGTGGGTTATCTAGCTCAACCGCGCCTTTTTCAGCATTGTTGATGAAATATGGAGATAAGTAACCACGGTCAAACTGCATACCTTCAACAACGTCTAGTTCGTTTTCTAGCGACTGACCTTCTTCAACTGTAATTACACCAGACTCACGGCCCACTTTTTCCATTGCGTTAGCAATGATGTCACCGATTTCTAAATCAGAGTTTGCAGAGATAGTACCTACTTGCGCGATTGCTTTAGTGTCAGCACATGGTACTGAAAGCGTTTTAAGTTCAGCAACAGCAGCAATAACTGCTTTGTCGATACCGCGTTTAAGGTCCATTGGGTTCATACCCGCAGCAACCGCTTTTAAACCTTCGTTTACAATAGATTGTGCAAGTACTGTCGCAGTTGTTGTACCGTCACCCGCTGCATCATTTGCTTTAGACGCAACTTCTTTTACCATTTGCGCACCCATGTTTTCGAACTTGTCTTCTAGTTCGATTTCTTTTGCTACAGATACACCATCTTTGGTGATCACTGGTGCGCCAAATGATTTGTCTAAAACAACATTACGACCTTTAGGGCCAAGAGTTACACGTACTGCGTTTGCTAAAATGTTTACACCCGCTAGCATCTTAGTGCGAGCATCGTTTGCAAATAAAACTTCTTTTGCTGCCATTGTTAAAATTCCTATTTAATTTGGTTAATTTGAAAAAAGAAAAGTAGGATTAGCCTACAATGCCCAAAATGTTATCTTCACGCATGATCAGGTACTCTTGACCTTCAATCTTTTCAGTTTTTTCAACATAAGAGCCAAATAGCACGGTGTCGCCTGCTTTTACTTCAAGCGCTCTTACTTCACCATTGTCTAGTACGCGGCCATTACCTACAGCGATAACTTCACCACGAGTTGACTTCTCTGCCGCAGAGCCCGTTAAAACGATACCGCCAGCAGATTTTGTTTCTTCTTCAAGACGCTTGATGATTACGCGATCATGTAAAGGACGAATGTTCATTTGTTATGTTCTCCTAACAGTTTCTGAACAACTACAGAAAAATTCTTAAAAACTCAGTTGCCATCATTTATGGGGGTGACAATTTTAAAATCCAAGTAAAAAAGTGAAAATTTTTTAATCTTTTCTTTGGTACTCACCTTCAATGGTGTTAGGTGTGTGGTCTTTATCTTGAAAATGCGTTTCACCATGACGTTCAAATGATTCAGGCGAATTGTTTGTATGAGTAAAAGTGCTATGGGACTGATACATGCTTGATTGCATCTTCACTGTGACTTGTTTCATCAGTGCTTTTGCTAATTGTGCGCGAATGGCTGGTGTTAGTAACATAAATCCCAACACATCGGTCATGATCCCTGGTGTCATCAGTAGCACACCCGCTATAACCACACATAATCCTGTAAACAACTCAGTTGCAGGCATTTGTCCCTGTGCCATTTGGCCTTGTACATTACTGTAGGCGCTTAAGCCCTGTTGCTTAACCAGTTTTGCACCGAAAATTGCGGTTAAAATCACCAACGCAATCGTTGCTACGCCACCAATAATGTCACTCACTTGAATCAGCAGTGCTATTTCAATGATGGGCACCACAATAAACAGTACAAATAAAATACGAAACATACTTTCTCCTAAGTTAATGAAACTTAAATATGGGTTGTTCGGTCTCATTTCAAGCACAAACAACATCATCGCCTATTGAGCCGCTGTTTTGCTTTTATCTATAGACACTTGGGATAGGTATTAGTTTGAGCTACTATGGCAAAAGTTTATTCTTTGTGAAGGTATAAGAGCATGGCTCCCCAGTACAAATTAATTATGACCACTTGCGATAATCAGCAAAATGCAAGTTTACTTGCAAAGCAACTTGTTACGTTAAAGTTGGCTGCATGCGTCAATATTTTACCTACCATTGAGTCTGTTTATATGTGGCAAGGCGAAGTTGTACAACAAACAGAAACGAAATTATTCATAAAAACCAAGTCAGATAAACTAAGCAAAGTGATAAGTACCATCAAAGAACTGCACAACTACGATGTACCAGAAATTCAGGTGCTAGATGTAACAGGTGGCAACTTAGCTTATTTTCACTGGATGGATGAGGTACTTAATTAATGCGTACGCTGCTATTTATTTTTTCACTTATTTGGCTATTACCTGCTAATGCAAACAACGATATTCTCAATAGCCTAATTACCCCTAAACAGGATACCTTTTTACCCGTTAATAAGGCCTTTAAATTTGACTTTGATCAACAGGGAAATATTTTATTTACCGGCTGGGATATCGAACCTGGTTACTACTTATATAAGAAGAAACTCGAAATTATCGCCAAAGGGGCCGACATAAAAGTCCCAGAGTACGGCAAAGGCGAAGAAATAGAAGATGAATTTTTTGGCATTACTGAAGTGTATTTCAATTCATTTTCGCTGGTCTCTAAACTTAGCAACATCAGTGAAAACGCAGTAGTAAAAATTCGTTACCAAGGATGCGCGGAAGCGGGCCTATGTTACCCACCAGAGGTGATCACCATCCCGCTATCACCTCTGCCTAAGGCAGAAGGTGCTACCGATGCCACCAGCACAGCACCTAGCAAGAAAGCACCTGCTGTCGACACCAACAACGATAACCAACAGCTGTCTTTTAGTGAACGCCTCGCCAATCAGAGCTTACTGACCAATTTAGCCATCTTTTTTATGGTCGGTGTTGGCCTAGCATTTACACCTTGCGTATTCCCTATGTTTCCGATTCTGTCTAGTTTGATCGCAGGTCAACAGGGGCTATCTACCAAAAAAGCATTTAGCTTGTCGTTTGTTTATGTGCAAGGCATGGCTGTAACCTATGCGCTACTAGGCTTAGTTGTTGCAGCATTGGGAGGACAAGTTCAAGGCTACATACAGCACCCTGCAGTGCTTATCAGTTTTAGTTTGTTATTTGTTTTATTGGCAATGGCCATGTTTGGTTGGTATGAAATCAAATTACCTAGTGGCTTAATGAACAAATTAACCGCTATCAGTAATCAGCAAAAAGGGGGGAATTACATTGGTGTATTCGCCATGGGCGTGCTTTCGGGTTTAATTGCTTCTCCTTGTACCACAGCGCCACTTTCAGCCGCGTTATTATATGTTGCGCAAAGTGGCGACTACTTTATTGGTGGCATTACGCTATACGCTTTGAGCTTGGGCATGGGGTTACCGCTACTTCTGCTAGGTACATCGGGTGGCAAACTATTACCCAAAGCAGGCGCTTGGATGGAGCAAGTAAAAATATTGTTTGGCTTTATCATGCTTGTGGTGCCACTTATTTTACTCGAACGTATCCTCGATTTTAACATCATACTCTGGTTGGCCAGTGGCCTTATGCTAGCAACAGCTTTGTATCTTCACCATTGGCAAAGCCAACAAAGTACTAGTGTGTTCAAAACCATACTATGGGGAATTGCATCACTGTTGCTGATCGCCTCATTACTCGTTAGCAAACAACTTATTTGGCCAGCTAAAACAATTAATATTACGCAGCAACAGCAAGGCGTGAAAAAGTTTCAGCTAGTTGAGGATTTAGACGCTCTTAGAGAGGCCATCGATAAAGCGAATCAAAATGGTCAAATTGCCATCGTTGATCTCTATGCGGATTGGTGTGTAGCCTGTAAAGAGTTTGAAAAATACACATTTTTCGAACCAGAAGTGCAAACTCAATTCCAACACTTTTCATTATTAAAGCTAGATTTAACTCAAAATGATAAGAAAAGTATCGAAATCATGAAAGAGTTCAATGTTTTTGGTTTACCGACAATGTTGTTTTTTAATAAACAAGGTAATGAGCTGTCAGATCTGCGAATAACAGGCTTTATGGGGCCTACTCCTTTCTCTTCACACCTCAAAAAGGTGCGTGACTCCGTAAAATAATCCCGAATATGTGTACACTGGCTAGCTTTAGCCAGTGTACTTCCTCTGATTAGACCAGTATTTTGCTGCTATTTACCTCGAAATATCTATAATGGACATAGAAAGTGAGAAAAAGTTGCTATTTTGGTTTAAAGCGCTTAATTTAGATACTATCTTTTTTATAAACACTTAGTTTATTTCAATTTTGGGGATTTTCACGGATTATGACCGCAAAGTTAAAGATTTTAGTCTTAAATGGGCCAAACCTTAATATGCTTGGCCGTCGTGAGCCTCAAACCTATGGCACACTGACGCTTGACGAGTTAATGACATCACTAGATGAACATGCTCAACAACTCGGTGCCACACTCTCGCATCTGCAAAGTAATAGCGAAGCAGAGCTTATCAATACAATTCATGATGCATGGCAGAAGATTGATGCCATCATCATTAATCCCGCGGCTTTTACGCACACCAGCATTGCGCTGCGGGATGCACTGCTAAGTGTAAATATACCTTTTTATGAAGTGCATATAAGTAACGTATATGCACGCGAACCCTTTCGTCATAAATCCTATTTTTCTGACGTGGCGCAAGGGGTTATATGTGGATTAGGCGCAATAGGCTATCAGGCTGCACTGCAAGCAGCGGTGAACAAATTGCACAACAAAATTAACTCAAATTAACTAACAGGCGGGTCATTATGGATATTCGCAAGATTAAAAAACTTATCGAATTAGTAGAAGAATCAGGTATTGCTGAACTAGAGATCACCGAAGGTGAAGAGTCAGTACGTATCAATCGTTATAGCAATGCACCAGTTGTTGCTCAACCTCAGCATTATGCAGCACCGGCACCAGCAGCAGCGCCTGCACCTGCGGCGGCTCCAGCAGCAGCGGTACCTGCGGCTGAGTCAGCGCCAGCAGCACCAACGGGCCATCAAGTACTTTCACCTATGGTTGGTACTTTCTATGCGGCAGCATCTCCAGAAGCACCTGCATATGTTGAAGTTGGTTCAAAAGTAAATGTAGGTGACACGCTTTGTATCGTTGAAGCGATGAAAATGATGAACCAAATTGAATCAGATAAAGCAGGTGTGGTTAAAGCAATTCTTGTTGAAAATGGCGAACCAGTTGAGTTTGACCAGCCACTATTCATCATCGAATAATCACGCAATAAGAAGGCAAACGCTATGTTAGATAAAGTAGTCATTGCGAACCGAGGTGAAATAGCACTTCGTGTATTGCGTGCCTGCAAGGAGCTTGGGATCAAAACGGTAGCAGTTCACTCAACTGCTGATCGCGATCTTAAGCACGTACTTCTTGCGGACGAAACCATCTGTATCGGCAAACCTGCCGCATCTGAAAGTTACTTAGATATTCCACGTATTATCGCGGCCGCTGAGATAACTGATGCAGTAGCTATTCACCCAGGTTACGGATTCTTATCAGAAAATGCAGACTTTGCAGATCAAGTAGAGCAAAGTGGATTCATCTTCATTGGCCCTAGAGGCGATACTATCCGCTTGATGGGTGACAAGGTGTCTGCAATTGAAGCTATGCGCAAAGCAGGCGTACCATGTGTACCTGGCTCCGATGGCCCACTCACCGCAGACAATGATCGCAACATCCAAATCGCGAAGCGTATTGGTTACCCTGTGATCATCAAAGCAGCTGGCGGCGGCGGTGGTCGTGGCATGCGTGTTGTCCGCAGTGAAGCTGAATTGGTTGACTCAATTGCATTAACACAACAAGAAGCAAAGCAATTCTTCGGCAATGGCATGGTTTACATGGAAAAGTTCCTAGAAAACCCACGTCATATCGAAGTACAAGTATTAGCTGATGGCCAAGGTAATGCGATTCACTTAGGTGAGCGTGACTGTTCAATGCAACGTCGCCACCAAAAAGTGGTTGAAGAAGCACCAGCACCAGGTATTACGGCTGAGATGCGTAAATTCATCGGTGATCGCTGTACACGTGCATGTATCGAAATTGGCTATCGTGGTGCGGGCACATTTGAGTTCTTATACGAAAATGGTGAGTTCTACTTCATTGAAATGAACACCCGTATTCAGGTTGAGCATCCTGTAACTGAAATGGTTACTGGCGTCGACTTAATCAAAGAGCAATTAAAGATTGCTGCAGGTCAGCCTTTGTCGATTACACAAGATGATGTTGTGATCCGTGGTCATGCGATTGAATGCCGTATCAATGCTGAAGACCCTGAGAGCTTCATCCCATCTCCTGGTAAAATTACCCGTTTCCATCCTGCTGGTGGTTTAGGAATTCGCTGGGATAGCCATATTTATGCTGACTACACAGTGCCTCCTTATTATGATTCAATGATTGGTAAGCTGATCACTTATGGTGAAAACCGTGATGTTGCCATTGCTCGCGCACGTAATGCGTTAAACGAGCTAGTCATTGATGGCATTAAAACTAACACGCCGCTACATAAGAGAATTTTAGCGGATGAAAATTTCCAAAGTGGTGGTACTAACATTCACTACTTAGAGAAAAAGTTAGGTTTATAAGCAAAAATAAGAAAGCCGACAATCGTCGGCTTTTTATTGTCTCTAATTCAAAAACACCTGAATTTGCTCTAAATTTAATCACTTGATTTACAGATAGTTAAATTTATGCCTTTTGCTAGTGACAAGGCATTTAAAAGTTTTTATACTGCAACCCGCTTATCAGGATATAGAAAGGCTTTTTTGTATTCTGTCTCAAGTATGGCCCCTTAGCTCAGTTGGTTAGAGCACACGACTCATAATCGTTAGGTCCCCAGTTCGAGTCTGGGAGGGGCCACCATTTTCTTCCCTTGTAAAATTCTCTTTGTTAGCCTTTTATAAAATTCTTTAAAGCGATTAAAAAATGGCACCAAACTTTGTCGATGCCAATTAAGCTTAACTCACACAAATGCCGTAACGGGGCAATATCACGTCAACAATGTTTAGACGATGTTGCTTCGCAGCATCATGGAAAAGCTTCCAATCCGAAACTAGAAAGTCATGACTAAATTCATACTCATCCTCATCTCCATCGTGAAGCTCTGTTCCCAACGCTTTATGCTTCCAAGACCCCATACCTTTGGGGATGTATGATAGCTGACAAGCACCTACTCCAAACTCATCGTTGCTGATGGCGTCTAACCACAAAGCTAGGCGAGTTTCGCCACAATCCATTTTGAAGTCTTGATAGCATTGCATTATCTTTTCTTTCAGTGGCTCATTGAGTCCTGTTTGAGCTCTGCCTAAGTACATTTGATAGACTTTACATAACTCATTTGCCGCTGCTAAAAAGTCGATAGGGTTATTGCGCTCAACGAGCTCCCCAAGGCCATTGGTGTAACTCCAATGCTGGTGGGGTAAATCGGGATTAGACAAAGCCTGTCCATGTCCAAGACTTGGAATATCATCTTGAATCATGTTGTTAAAGTAATTCGCCACTTTTTGAGTCCAGTGCACATCTATCTTGCCATTATGGTCTTTAATATCTCGTACATGATTAAGTTTATGTTGAACACCGGCAAACCCCTGATGTCCCCATGTATCAATAAATACATGGGAGGTTATCCCCAGTAAATGCAAAGCATATGGCCGATGACGATTGCCGAGACACTCGCTGATCATATCTTTTGCAACATAAGAGTTTGGTTTACAAACAAGCTTGCGAATAAAGCTGCCCGATGGGTTACTCCCTGCCGGTAATCCACCATTGCCCGGTAAAAAGTGGAATGGGATCCAAACCTGCCTATTTTTAAGGCTTTGCAGATTTCGATAATCTAACATTTTGTGAGCCGTTGTGATGCGCGCATAAGTCGCACCGTTATTAAATTTAATGTGGCCTTGGTTAGTTGCATCGTCTACATACTGCGACGCATGCGCGATGATTTGCGCTTGCTGATTATTAAAACCAGCAAAGCGCGCTACAACCCAAGTCATTCCAAAATGGAGATCAATTTGCATAATTTTCCTTTTAAGGTGTGAATGTGACTCACTCTAAACCTGTCAACTTATGGCCTTATTACCACAATCAATTATTTGAACTGCAAGGATATTATCAGTGCTTTTTATAAATCACTAAGGTCACTTTATGTTTATTTATATTTCATAGCACTCCAGTGTGCTTACTTTTCAATATATTAGTCTAGACTTAAAGAGCATTCACATAGGCAAAAATATTGGTTTTGTTTGCTTTTGCAAACCGTAAACACTCAACTTAGAGCGCATGACCTTGCATTATGAAATCGCCATATTCAATTAACATCAAATTTTGGCTCAGCATGTTAGCCACTTTAATTTTTTTAGCGTTTTCGGGCGTTACGACTGTTTATACCTACAATGCGCAGTTAGATACATTAATTGAAAGTAGCCGTACCTCTTTAAACAGAGAACTTCCAGCCCTAGCCGCAGAACTAGAACAAGAGCTGGCAAATAATAACCTTGTCAATACGCAATTTGCCATCAACACAAAAATGACCAGTCTCAACTATCAAAATATCGTCGCGGTTGATCAATCAGGTTTAATTATCGTGGCGCCACAACGTAACTTAGCTGGTTTGCACTATCGCGCTTTAGACTTACCCATATCAGCACAAGTTATGGCAAACATAGAGCGTACCAAATTGCTCACAATTAACTATGATAGCGAGCATCACTTCTTTGATGCTTATTATCCACTATCGATTAAAAATCGTGGTGATGGGTTAATTTATGCCAGATACAGCATCGCCCTTGATGTAGACCATTTGATTGATTTAACTATGAGTAAAAGCGCAATAGTCGCTATATGTCTGCTTAGTTTGCTGTTATTTATCGCATTATTTGTATATTTCTTTATTCATAAACCGATACATCACCTTATTGACGTAGGACAGCACCTGCAAGCGCTACAGCTAAACTATAGAGCCAACATTCAAGGCCGAGGGGAGCTAAAACAGTTGGCAGAGTGTGTTAATAAAATGGCAGACAGCTTAGAAGAAAAAATAGCTTCCCAAAAAGCGGCTGAACAATTCGCGCTGACCAAACATGGCTTGTTAGAGAGCATCTTCAAAGCCCTACCAGATTTATTCTTTGTGATTGATTATAAAGGCAAAGTTGTAGAGTTTCACAGTGGCAACGACAATGCGCTTTATACTGAACAAAAAAATTTAGTTGGCTGCAATATTACCGAATTATTGCCAGATGCGGCTTCTAAGCACTTCCAACGCGCTATATTCGATACTCGCTCGAGTGAACAGCTAATATGTTTGGAGTATCCTCTGACCGATGACAATCAATCTAAGTTTTTTGAAGCGCGCTTATCTCCTATGCCATTTACTGAAAATATCGTTATTGTGGTTCGAGAGATCACCCAAAGAAAACGCCAAGAAGAAATGATATTTCATCATGCCTTTTTTGATACGCTGACAAACCTCCCCAATCGCTTTTTAGTTATGGAACGCCTTACCCAACAAATAAAAGAAGCCGTTCGCAGCAAAACCCTCATTGCTGTTATGTTTATAGATTTGGATGACTTTAAAAAAGTAAATGACTCTTTGGGTCATGAAATAGGGGATAAATTACTGATAGCGTCAGCAAAGCGCTTACAAAGTGCACTACGATTGGAAGACACCGTTGCCCGACTAGGAGGCGATGAATTTGTGATTCTACTGAGTAACATACATACTCCGAGTGACGCTCAACCCATTGCGGCAAATCTGGTTAGAAAGTTTCAAACACCCCTACAAGTTGATAAACGCGAGTTTAGTATCTCGATAAGCTTAGGTGTTGCACTGTATCCCCATGATGGTGATTCACCCAGTGAGCTACTGCGTAAAGCTGACTCTGCGATGTATCACTCAAAACAACAGGGCCGCAATACCTTTTCTTTTTTCACCGAGCAAATGAGTCAAGACTTAAGCCGCCGACTGCTGCTTGAAGAGCATTTACGCCACGCTTTAGACTTAGGAGAGTTTGAAGTTTATTACCAACCTCAATTTGATATAAAAACAAATGAGCTGATTGGTGCAGAGGCTTTGCTACGCTGGAACAATAGTGAACTGGGAAGCGTGCCACCCGATGAATTTATTCCTCTTGCAGAAAGTAACGGAGAAATAGTCGAGATTGGTCGATTTGTGCTTAAAACAGCCATAACACAAGCGAAAACATGGTTTCAAAAGCTTAATAAGCCTTTTAAAATTGCTGTTAACCTATCCCCTCGCCAGTTCAAAGATTGCAATCTAATTGATGATATAAAGCAATATATAGGGCAAGCGGAGATCCCGGCATCATTATTAGAATTGGAGATTACCGAAGGTGTTTTGCTGTCGGGAGATGAAAGTGTAAGAAATGCCCTAAAAAGTCTACATCAGTTAGGTTTAGTGATCTCAATGGATGATTTTGGTACAGGTTATTCGTCTCTCAACTACTTACGCCAATATCCATTTGATGTATTAAAAATAGACCAAAGCTTTATCATGGATTTATCTAATAATCGAGAAGCCAGTGAATTAGTTAATTCCATCATCACAATGTCACACAGCCTCGGCCTCAAAGTGATTGCCGAAGGTATCGAAACATTATCTCAATTAAAGATACTAGAACACTATCGATGCGATGTAGGTCAAGGTTTTTTATTAGGTAAACCTATGCCTCGTAAAGATTTCGAAAACTGGATCGGCTTGCCACATCTAGAGTAACTCACTGCGAGCGGAATGCTTTTTTGCAATAACTAACTATGAATATAAGACTATTAAAAAGAATATGTTAGTATTTGGGGGCAAGAGTAAGGATTAGAATAATGAATGTAGAGTTACTGATCAACAAAGCAAAACAAGTGTGCGACAATCGTGGCGCTAGATTTACGCCTATTCGAGAGAAAGTATTTCGCCTTCTAGCCAGTAAGCAAGGTGGTGTTGGTGCCTATGACTTGCTAGAGGAGCTAAAAGTAACGGAAGCAGCAGCTAAACCTGCAACCATCTATAGGGCTTTGGATTTTTTAGCTGAGCTTGGTTTCATCCACAAAATAGAAAGCACAAATTCATTCATGCTGTGTCAACACTTTGACCACATTCATCCAGTGCAACTGCTAATTTGTGATACCTGTGGTAATGTTGAAGAACTACATTCTAGTGTTATTTCTCATGAATTAAATAATTTAGCGGCAGAGCAAGGTTTCATTGTCAGCGCTCAAACAATCGAAGCCCATGGCAAATGTGAAAAGTGTAAAGACTGAAGTGCATCTGAGCACAAATCACACTACACTAAAATACTGTCTCTAAAATAATATGTATTTAAGGAAGTCATATGAAGGTAGAGTTTATAAACCCTTTTTTATCATCTTTAATCAATGTCTTGGCTACCATGGCCCAAACGGAATTAACGCCTGGTAAACCCAAAATCAAAAAAGATGAAGTTGCCCAAGGTGACGTTTCAGGGCTGATAGGTATGGTGGGCCCACAAACTAAAGGATCTTTTTCGATTACATTCGATGAAAGTTTGGCTTTAGCCATCATGGAAAGAATGCTTGGTGAACGCCCTGATAGCATCAATGAAGAAGTCACAGATATGGTTGGTGAGATCACCAATATGGTCACTGGCGGAGCTAAAAATTTGCTAGGTGAAAAAGGCTATGATTTTGAGATGGCTACACCTATTGTTGTGTCTGGAAAAAACCACACAATTACACATCAATGTGATGGCGCAAAAATCATCATGCCCTTCACATCCCCTGATGGCAATGCCAATATCGAGGTGAGTTTTGATACTTTATAGACTACTCACCTTGTAAGGTAGCTATAATCGTTCGCTTTGATGCACAGTCCCGATGCTCACACAAATACAACCCCTGCCATGTACCTAACGCTAGCCTGCCATTATTGATTGGGATGCTTTGACTGCTCCCTATCAATGTTGATTTTATGTGGGCTGGCATATCATCCGGCCCTTCGTAAGTATGGATATAATAAGGGGCATTTTCAGGTGCCAATACATTAAAGTGGCTTTCTAAATCTTGTCTTACCGATGGGTCTGCATTTTCATTAATAGCCAATGAGGCCGATGTGTGTTGAATAAAAACATGCAAAAGACCAACTTGGAATTGCTTTATCTCAGGCAACTGCCTTTCAATTTCATCAGTGATCAAATGAAAGCCTCTACCACGCGCTTTAAGCGTAATCGTTTTTTGAAACCACATCGTTAATATCCATACTTATTAATTGAGTGCTGCAAAACAGGCATTGTTACTTTTTGGCATTTAAATATTCGTAACTGACTCGAGGGGTAACGTTACATAGCAGCTCATAGGGGATAGTTTCAGCATAGATAGCAACCTCTTCTACTGGCAAATTTGGACCCCACATTTCAACCTCATCCCCTATTTGCACACCAGCCTGATTATCACCGATATCAACAGTGATCATATCCATCGATACGCTCCCCACAATCCCAAAGCGTTGCCCTTTGATCATGACGGGCGTTCCATTTTTTGCATGCCGAGGGTAGCCATCACCATACCCCATTGCCACCACAGCTAACATAGTGTCTTTATCACTTTGCCAGCGACCTCCATAGCCAACAGGCTCATTAGCGGGTACTCGCCGTATTGCTATCACTTTAGTTGTCAGCTTCATTACAGGGCGCAAGCCGTGATTATGACCAACTTTTGCAACCATAGGAGATATACCATAGAGCATAAGTCCAGGTCTCACCCAATCACCATGACTCATAGGCCAACCTATAATACCGGCAGAATTAGCTAAGCAAAGCTGCTCTTGCTTGTTATCAACCAGTTTTAAAAACGCTTTTATTTGCTGCTTGGTCTTGGGGTTTTGTTTATCATCAGCACATGAAAAGTGCGTCATTAGCTGTATATTTGGCTTCACATTGGGCGAGTTCTTTAATCGCAGATAAAAGCGTTCTAACTGGTCGGGCTCAATGCCCAAACGGTGCATACCAGTGTCAATTTTAAGCCACACGGCAATCGGACCATCTAGCTGAGCTTGCTCCAACGCATTGATCTGCTCTTCATTATGAATGACTGCCTGAAAGTTATTCGCCAATAGAATAGGGATATCACTGGCATTAAAAAAACCTTCTAATAGCACGATAGGGTTTGTTAATCCGCCAGCTCTTAAGGCTAAAGCCTCATCGATTCTTGCGACTGCAAATGCATCTGCATCTTGCAAATGTTGAGCAATAGTGACTAAACCATGACCATATGCGTTGGCTTTGAGTACAGCCATAACCCTCGCACTCGGTGCCATCTCCTTTATACAACGCAAATTATGCGCTAGAGCAGATAAGTCAATCTCTGCCGCCGCTAACTTCATGTGCGACTCTCCTAGTATTCATCGTCAACCGCAGGACCTGCGTAATTATCAAAACGAGAGTATTGACCTTGGAAAGTTAACCTAATCTTACCAATTGGACCATTACGCTGTTTACCAATGATAATTTCCGCAATCCCTTTGTCAGGACTATCCTCGTTATATACCTCATCACGGTAAATAAACATAATTAAGTCGGCATCCTGCTCGATTGAGCCTGATTCACGTAAGTCTGAATTTACTGGGCGTTTGTCGGCACGCTGCTCAAGCGTACGGTTTAACTGAGACAATGCTATAACTGGGCACTGAAGCTCTTTTGCAAGCGCTTTGAGTGAACGCGAGATCTCTGCAATTTCTAACGTACGATTATCTGATAAGCTTGGCACACGCATAAGCTGTAAGTAATCCACCATGATCATGCTTATACCGCCATGATCACGAGCGATACGCCTTGCACGTGAACGAACATCCGTCGGTGTTAGGCCTGATGCATCATCGATGTACATCTTGCCTTTTTCCATAAGTAACCCCATGGTTGAAGACAGTCTTGCCCAATCATCATCATCAAGCTGACCTGTACGTACCTTTGTTTGATTAATACGCCCAAGAGATGCAAGCATCCTCATCATAATCTGTTCGGAGGGCATCTCTAGAGAATAAATAAGTACAGGCTTATCTTGCGTCATAGCAGCATGTTCTGCCAAGTTCATTGCAAACGTTGTTTTACCCATGGAAGGACGAGCTGCAACAATAATAAGGTCAGAAGGCTGTAAGCCTGCGGTCATTTTATCTAGATCTGCATATCCTGAGCTAACACCTGTTACACCATCCTGTGGCGATTGATACAGCTCTTCTATCTTATCAACGGTTCTTTCCAAAATATTGTGGAGGTTTTGTGGGCCATCGGTGCTTTTGGTTCGCTGCTCTGCAATCTTAAAAACTTTACTCTCAGCCAAATCCAATAAGTCATGGCTGTCTCTCCCTTCCGGGTTGAAACCTGCTTCAGCGATTTCATTTGCTACCGTGATCATTTCACGAATAACAGCCCGTTCACGTACAATATTGGCATATGCATCAATGTTTGCGGCACTTGGCGTGTTTTTAGCGATTTCTGCTAAGTATGCAAAACCACCAACATTGGTTAGCTGATTATTTTTTTCTAGCGTTTCGGAGATAGTGATAAGGTCAATAGGATTGCCAGCTTCAACCAACTTTTCCATTGCTTCAAATATCAACTTATGTGTGCGCGTATAGAAATCTTGCGCAACCACAAGTTCTGCAACTCGATCGAACGCTTGATTATCTAACATCAAGCCACCTAAAACCGATTGCTCAGCTTCAATGGAGTGTGGAGGAACTTTTAGCGTATCAACTTGAAGATCTGGTTTTGCCATAGCACTACATAATTTGGAAGTCGGAGGGCTATTTTATCTGTTCACACGATAAGTGCAATGTTATATGCCAAGCATGGTGAAATTAGAAAATGCGCCACCATTGGGATAGATGGTGGCGCTAATTAGCTAATTAGTTTTTCCTCAGTTCAATACGACCACTGACCGTATTAATTTCTACATCCGCATCTCCACCATTTAACACGAACTCTAATTCACCTGATGGTCCCCACTTAGCCTTTTTCATCTCATGTTCACTCAGTTCATTCTTAACTTTACCACCCGCGTGTACATCAATATCAAAGCGTGCAGAGATATCATCAGGTAAGTATAATCGTAAATCGCCACTCACAGTTTCCATATTAATGTTTGCATTATTTTTGAGCTTTTTAATACGTACATCTATCTCACCGTTGACGGTGTTAAGTTGTAAATCTTTCAGTTCATTAATGCGTAAGTCAACTTCGCCATTTACATTCTCCAAACGCACATCTTGCGCACTCGTATCACTTTCAATCTCCCCATTCACTGCATCTAGTTTTAGCTTTCCTTGAGAGTCTCTATCTTTGATTTCTCCGTTAACGGTTTCGTAGTGGATGTTACCGTTTAAGTTAGCCCCATCTATATCACCATTTATGGTTTGTAGAGATATTCTGCCTTTGAGATCTTCAACTCTTATGTCACCCTTGACCGTTTTAATATAAGTGCCCGCGTAGAGCTGACTGGCTGTTATATTGACACTGACACCTTCAAAGTTTAATTCGCTACTTTTGGGCATATAAATAGTGAGTTGCGACCCCTCACTGGTATTTTTCCAGCCTTTATACTGCTTTGGCATTTGTACTATAAACTCGGTAACTGACCCTTTAGTTTCTAGTTTGTAGCCTTTTGCTTTTTCATCAAGTGAGCCAGTAACCTTAAAACTTTCTTCACCCCACGTCTTTATGGTGATGTCACCTCGTTGATTTTCAATCACTATTTTTCCATTGCTAGGCACTGTGATCTGCTCATCTATTTGCTCTGCTGCAAAACCTACCAGAGGCAGCAGTGCTAAACCCATTAATAATGCTTTCATATTCATACTCCTAAATTTGTTGCCAACGAGGCTCATGCACCTTGTTTATTAAATCCAATTGTTGTTGATACACCTGAGCAAGCATCTTCAGCAATGCCGCATTCTCAGGATCGCTCTGCAATGCAACTTTTACAGCCTGCTCTGCATTTTCAAGTTCTTGAAGCTGCTCTTGCCAATTTGAAGTCAGCGCAGGTTGCGATTCGTACTGTACTAACAAGCTTTGCTTTTGCTGCTCGAAAAAGGCGCTAATATCTGTCATCGTATTTTGCTGAGGTTGCTTCATAACAACCTGCCAAGCTAAAAGGCCGGCTATGGTGCACGCTGCAACCCCCGTTAGTTTTGGCCAATAACTACTTGATTGCGTTTGTTGGTGACCTTGTGTGACTAAAGCTCGTTCAATACCAGGCCATAAATCTCGTTTTGGTGCGACTTCTTTTGTTTGTTCAAGCGATTCTTTTAGAAACTGCTCAAAATCAGGTTTACTCATGGTTATACCACTCCTGCAATAACTGGCGAGCGCGATGATATTGTGATTTACTTGACCCTACTGCCATATCTAACATATTGGCGATTTCTTCATGTCGATAACCTTCAACTGCGTGTAGAACAAACACTAAGCGCGCACGCTCTGGTAAACGAACAACCAATTTATCAAGACCATTCAACCCTTCACACATATTGCTCGCTTGCTCGTCCATACCACAGCCCTCAATGCTGACTACTTTTTGCAGCCAGTTTTTATGTTTGCGCAAGTAACTGATTGCTATATTGCTCGTAACACTGTGCAACCAAGTTGAAAACTGTGATTGTCCTTGGAACTGAGCTATCTTGTTCCAAAGCTGTACAAACACTTCCTGAGTTACATCTTCAGCATATTCAGGAGATGCCAACAGTCTTAGACAAAGCCCATAGACTCGCTTTTCATGCTTTCTATAAAGCAGCTCAAAAGCACTCTGATCACCCTGCTGAACTCGCAAAATCAGCTCATCTATTGGCAGTTGCTCTTTATCTGACAATGCCTGACTGGCATCTATTAACATCGTTATTTTCCCTTTATCTTGGTAAAGCTAGCTTGATATAAATACCATTTGCTTTCAAGTTACTATGTTAGACGAGACTAAAAGTGAAAAAGGTTTAAAAGGCTGGAAATTTTTTATGTATAAATATGAAAAAGCCCTTCTAATGAAGGGCATCTTTTAGTTTTCTTCTTTGACACGCTCAGGTAATCGATAATACCAGCGGTCGAAAACCAATGAAGGCGGGGTTAAAGTTGAGCCACTTCCACCAGAGCCCACACCTAAGTCTAGGGTTTTTAAGGCCTCGTCAAAATGATAATCAGCATTGCCTATACCGCTAATGAAGGAGCCTATAACACTCCCAAATATACTGCCGTTCCCTTGGATACCAATGGTAGCAAGAGGCGCATAAACCACTGCGTACATATCGCTATTACCACTGAGTGATACTGATTCACCCGCCTTAGCCGAATATATATTAAAAGCAGCATGCCCACTTGTAGCGATACCATGTTGCTCAACAAAAACGTTGCCACTACCACCAAGCTCTACATTTCCTGTGACAAAGATACTTAATGAACTGCCAGCTTTAATTGTCATTGAGGATCCGCCTTTGATGGAGAAGTCTCCATCAACTAAGAATATGACATCACCGCCTTGAATAATTACGTTTCCATTACTGCCGACATCAAAACCTTTCATCGTGTAGACGTATTCATTGCCTGACGTTGATGAGCCTAAATCATCATAACGTTGAGTTATATTGTCAAAAACATAGACATCGCTTTCAGAGGCCCAAATTATCGTTGGATCGCCATTACTGTTACCACTATTTCCATTCCGTCTTTCGTAAATCAGCCTTTGCGGAGTGAATGTATAGTAATCGTTTGCACCTACCGTGTAATATGGATAGCTGCTGCTATTACCAATCACTTGAGCCATATTGTCTACAATTGCGAGTGGGTCGCACTCGGCTGATCCTACGCCTGGGGCATCAATTGCGGCTATTTGAGGGTCAACGTTAAAACGACTTGACGAGTAGTGTACACCATCTTGATAAAAGTCACTGCCATCAGGAAAAGTTCCTGTACCACCGTACTGAATATCAAAGTCATCATTATTCAGGTTCGCAATGCTTGCCCCCCATTTCATGGTAGCATTGCCATTAGCACGTACATATCCAGTAATTTCACCGCCTAAATGTTCTATATTACCAACGGTTAACACATTGCCATCGACACGAATACCACCTCCTGGAGATATTTCTACATTACCATTGGCCATAACGTCACCATAAATTGGTGATGACCCTAACATATATACAGACCCAGCAGCATTCACATCGCCTTTGATAATGGAGTGCCCCTTTATCGTTACGTCGCCGTTTGTGCTGGACGTATTGATAATTGCGTTGCCCGCTTTAGTTTGCTCATAGCTACCAACGGAAGAGTCATAACTATCTATCAAACCACTGCCTTGCAAATACACGCCCGTACAGCCTGCGAGTAGGCTATCGTGTACAGGTGAAACCGTTCCTTTTGTAAATTTGTAATAAGCAATTATCTTATCGTTTGAGTCACCACTATAGCGCTCTCCTGAACTCGTGATCACAACAAGACTTTCATCCGTAGGATGTGCGGATACGGTTACATCGTATTTCAAATCATCACCCAACTCGCCACCACCGGTATAAACCCCCTGTGTTGAGATAAGCTCATCTCGCGTCAAAAGTGGCGATTGAATAAGTTCATTTCTTAAACGCTGCGCAACAATATAAATACCTTTTTCAGACAAAAAGCGTGCATTCATACTCTTTTGAAAGTTACCTGATAGCCGTTCCTGTACCAAAGTTTCTTTCATTGCGCCAAACACTACTACACCTGCCATTGTGCTCAATAGCAATACCTTAACAAGTGTAAAACCTCTATGCTTCTTCATGATTTACCTCATAATTACCCTAGTAGCAGCTAGGCTAATGACGATGCCATTTGCAAACTGTGTCGGTACATTGACTGGCGTAACGGTAACGTCTATTAGACGACCACTACGACTACTACCAAATTGTAAAGCCTCTACTCCTCTTAAAAGGTTCAAAGACCCTAAGCTTTCTCCTGTATCATTATTTACAATGTCGCAAGTAATATATCCATTACTTAAAGTATAGACCTCTTTGTATTCAATGGTAGGTACACTTCCTTGGCAAGATGGGCTATTTGCATTTTGCTTTACCTCTAATATCAAGCCATTTCCAGAAACCACAGGAGCTTCAAATGTTTGTTTAATGCTTCTCGATAAAATCTGATTGGTGTAACGGAGCACTTCTTGAGCATTTGCTAATTGCTGGGTCGTCAACACAGTGCTTTTTATCGCAGTATAAGACATTGCAATGCCAGCAAGTAAGAACGAGCCAACAGCAAGCGCAACCATCAATTCAACTAAAGAGAACCCTCTTTGCATATCAACTCCTCGTGCAGGTAGACAATAAGCTCATGAATGTGGCATTTAACGTCACTTGATTTGCTCCATCAATATTTTCCTTCATTCGCTCATCAACCCAACTAACTGTGATCACCATTTCGTCTTTATATACCTCTGGTACCGATACAGTAAATGTGCTTCGCATAGCCAGAGGAGGTAATAACCATTCCCTAAATGTCTGATCTTGGAAAAGAGATGGGTCATCATGCTGAATGACACATAATCGAGACCATATTCGCTCCATTGCATTTTGTCCTTGGAGCAAGGAGATTGTGTAGTCAAAGCTGTTTGTTGCGTATTGTAGTGTCTTCAGTTGTGTAGCAGCTAATCCCAATAAGGCAATACTTGCTATAACTAACGAGACCATTACTTCAATGAGGGAAAAACCTTTACTTATGTGCAATTTTCTTCCGCCTTACTCACCCAACTTTGACCGCTTTGAAGGATACAAAATCTATAGTCTGTAGTACTTGGATCATTGTCAGTCACAAGCATATTAACTGCTAGGTCTATTTCTCCAGTGGTACTTATTGTGCGATCTACATAACTGATTTGAATGGAAGTATCTGTGGCAGAAAACTGATTGATTGTCACTAGTACCCCATTTTCACGTGCTTTTAAAAGCCATGACGAATTACTGTCAATAAGCTGTACACTCTTTGATTGTTTAACTGCTTCACTACGCGAATATTTATAAAAAGCACTTAAAAGATTAGCGTTGTTAGTTAATCTATCTTGCTTTATTTGAGTTATAAATGAAGGCATCGCTACCAATGCCAAAATAGAGATAATCCCCAAAACCACTACAAGCTCAACCAAAGAAAAGCCCTTCTGCATATTAAAATGACTACCAACAACCATTTTCAGCGGCCCCTTGAGTACCTATATGGTCAATGGTTAATTCTCCACAATGATCACTCGCCTGCATACTTGTCGTCTTTGGTGTCGCAGTGAGCAAAAACTCTCTACTCGTAAAATTAGCACCACCATTAGGCTTATTTTTATGTTCATACTTAAAATTGTAATGTTCAAGTGTTGGCAGCGCGTCGAACTTGTCGCTATCTGGGTACCCCCCATTTCTCGAATATAAACGCTCAAGAATCACTGCGGTCTTTAATAATTCTTGCTGAGCTTCTGAGCGGACGCCTTCTTGAACAGCATTTAAGTATGTGGGATAAGCTAACACACCGAGTATTGCAACGATCGCCGATGCAATTAATAACTCTAACAATGAAAAGCCACGGTTTCGCATATTAAATTTACCCAAATTAAAGACAGCGCTGTCAAGAGCGTTTTTTTGATTGTACCAGCTTATTTAATAATACTTAATTATTATAGTCTGTATATATGCACATTGTACGATAAAAAACTAATCAATATGGCTAAAATACAACCCGAAGATTAATCACTAAGTATGCTATATCTAGGTTGAAAAAGCATTGTTCTAAAAAATTAGCCAGAGCGAGAATAGCTCGCGCTAACAATATGAACCAATTTAGTTGCCGCAAAAACGTTGGATGGCGCTTCGCTTATCACGACCTACATGGTGCAAAAGGTTAAAACAGTGTGGTAGCTTGGAAAAACGTAGCGCTGAAAAAGCTTAATGGCAAAGAGCGCAATGCTTACACTCTTTTTGCGCAAGGTGAAGTGAGCTGGTTTAGCTGCTGCTGAGGGATTCACACCTCAAACGTCGGATGGCGCTTCGCTTATCACGACCTACGTGGTGAAAAGGGTTAAAACAGTGTGGTAGCTTGGAAAA
>NZ_JABBPG010000018.1 GCF_013140855.1 Pseudoalteromonas caenipelagi
AACACACTTTAATGCGGTAAACCTTGCCTGCTGAATTACTCAGACCAAAACTCGTCTCACCATTTGTAAGTGTGGCTAACTCGTCCCAATCAAGCGATGCAAAATCACAGTCGCTTGCATCAGCACACGAAGCGCTTTCAATCACAACACGGGTTACACCTGGCACACTTGGCCACGTTAGCTCTGTGCCTTTGTTTTTAGCTGTAAATTCTTGGTCTATTACTTCTACGCGCTGCTCTGTTTCCCAAAGCTCGCTGCACGCTTCAACATCTTCAGCCGACTGAGTCGCTATAGGTATAAACAAATCTCCCATAATCACAGGGATGATTTGTTGCGCATCGGTTAAACCACAGGCTTGAGCAAAAAAGCGATATACACCCGCCTCTTCAAACAAATATTGGTGTTTACCCGGTGCTTTAGTAAATGGCTTTGCACTACCATTAGAGCTACTCGCCAGCTTAATCTTCTCTGTTGTGTTTGGCAGCATCACATAAAGCGTTGCATTCAATGGCAACGTAGCTGGGCTTTCAAATTCCCAAGTGATTTGCTCTGTAGTGTTAATAAATGCGAGCGCAGGCGCTGACACTTTCAATTTAGGTGTATCTGCTGGTAGCCCTGCGGTTTTATATTCTTCTGTTGCTGAAGACCAAGCCGAACATTCTGTACTACTAATACATGAACGAATCTTATATGAACGAACACCGCCATCTAGGTTTTCCCATGTGATACGGTTAGTACCAGACTCATTACCACCTGGTGACGTATATCTGCCAGGTAGCGTCCAATCATTTTCATTATATTTGATTGAAATATCGTAATATTCAGTGCCAGGAACTGGCCCCCACTCTAGCGTTGTTGTGCTGCCATTTACAATTACATTGTGGATCCAAACCGGTATTTCTACCTTATTTGACTCAGCTGACCATTCAGTACACTTGCTTAAGTCGCTATTACAACTGCGCACTTTATAACTTCTATGCCCCGATGGTAAATCAGGCCAAGAGATATGCTTATCATTACTGGTGTAACGACCTGGAACTGTCCAGTCATTACCATTGTATTTGATTTGAATATCAAACTTACCCTGAATTGAGGTATCCCAATTCACAGCAACGCCATGATTTTCTACAAGCGATGCCTTAGGTGCTGCAACAAAGTTTTTAATCACGTTAGACGCTGGTGAATATTCTGAACACCACCCCGGCTCAATACACGCTTTGACCTTATAACTTCTGGCACCTGGGTCTACATCATCCCAAGAAATAACGACCTTATCACCGCTATAATCTTTATCTTGGTAAACAAAGCGCCCTTCTTTAGTCCAATCATTTGAATCAAATTTGATAGAAAGGTCGTAATACTGAGCGTTGTATGATTTGTTCCACTCTACACCCACCTTAGTGCCAGTCACCTTTGCTACAGGTGCTGAAGGGGTATGTGCATCGGAAAGCACCTCAACTTCAGCAGAATAGACTGAGTAATCGTCGCTACACTCGATGATGTTACACGCCTTCACCCTAAACTTGTAGGTGCCTGAGGATTGATCAAGTTTCTCATACTCGGGCTTGTCACTTTTATATTCTCGGTTTGAAGAAGAAAGCATGCCATTACTGTAATATTCATTAATTAAGTAGTATGTGGCGTAATCAACTTTATCCCACTTAATATGGATGTCTTTCTTACTTACCGTAGCCTCTGGTTTATTCGGTGCTAGCGGCTTGGGTGTAGAAATTGTTTCAGCACTGGTCGTCCAGCCCTCAGAGCAGACATCTTTGTCATCACACGAGCGCATTCTGTAACGACGGTCTTTAAAGATGCTTTGGAAATTTTCCCATGTATGAGCGTGCCCTGTATATTTCAGATTGGACGTTTGCCAAGCACCTTCTCCATCACGATACTGCAATTGGTAATAGCTTGCCCCTGACATTTCTGTCCAAGTAATCGTGGCGTCTTTGCCACTGATAGCCACATTGACCGATGTTGGCGGAAAGATTTCAGTACGCAACGCCACTTCATGAAAAACGAGTGGCTCTGAGCACCCCATATCATTACATGCAACTAGAGAGTGATTATATGTTCCGTCATACAACTTTTCCCAAGACTTGTAATTTGCGGTAGTTTCATGTTTTTTAATATCTTCAAACATGCCACTACGCCACTTTTGTGTAATTTCGTAGCGTGTAGCCCATGCAACATCTGACCACGTTAATGCAATGCCTTCACCAACAATATTTGCCTCAGGAGCGCTCGGTGTAATAGGTTTCGGTGTATTAATAGAGTTCGAAGCACTCGACCATGACGAGCAATATGTTGCATCAACACATGCACGCATCCGGTAATTACGGTTTTTAAGCATTTCTTTGGGGTTGTTCCACACATGTGAGCCACCATGATAGCTGCCTTGTGATGTTCCCCAGCTCCCCGTGCCATCACGATATTGCAACTCGTAATAGTTCGCCTCCGGCACAGTGCCCCAAGTAATAGACGCTGATGTGCTATTTACAGACGCCGATACAAAAGCTGGCACACTGACAGGTGTGCTTATCCAATTCGATGAGCTTGACCAAGATGAACAACCACTGCTATTACACGCATTCATACGGTAATTACGGTCTATTAACTTTTCGGTGACGTTACTCCATGTATATGAGCCACCAGTATACGTCATACCCGATGTGTTCCAACTGCCGTTACCATCTCTGTATTGCAGTTGATAATAATCCGCATGCGAGACTGTACCCCAGCTAATCCAAGCACTCGTGCCATCACTATTAATTGACGCCGATACATAAGGCGGGGTACTTGGTATTGGCGGTGGCGGTGGTGGTGTGCTTATCCAGTTCGATGAGCTAGACCAAGAAGAGCAGTTATTACTGCTGTCACACGCTCTCATACGGTAGTTTCTGTTGAGGAGTGTCTCCGTCACATTTGACCAAGAATGAGAGCCCCCGTAATACATACCACCAGACGTTCCCCAGCTCCCAGTACCATTTCTATATTGTAGTTGGTAATAGTCGGCGCCTGACACTGTACTCCAGGATATTGATGCCTCCGTGCCTGTATTACTGATCCACGCAGACACATAAGAAGGCGTGCCAATCGCATGTACCGCAGCACTGAGCAAAGAAAAGCATAAAAGAAAAACTATACGAATCACTGTTGACTCTCCTTGTGTGAACAAATCATTTTGATCCCAATTAATCCATTGATAAGCAACATATGATTTGTCATATATTGTATTTTCCTCTGGCGGGGGGGCATATTTAGCTCCAATTAACATTGATATAGTGACAATAAACCGCGCGATTATAAAGCAATGCCCTAAAGAACTACATATGGTCACCATTATAAAGTGTGAAACTATGTAAAGTTTATTGTTGTGCTGAGTTAATACGAATATCCTATACCCAGATTAAGCAACCAACATTCGTTAGGAGTTAAAATGAAGCTGCGATATTTACCATTATTCATCATAGCACTGCCAATCAGTGCTTACGCTGCAGAGGTAGCAATCACAGACATTAAATATATCGCACCTTGGACAGAGCACGTTGATGTGTAAATGATTTGTATCGGATAGATCTGAAAAATGACAATGGTGCCCAAGCAAAACTATCTACTTTACTCGCCGCATTTATGTCAAATAAAAAGGTAGGACTCAGTTTGAATGGATGTGTAGGTAACAGACCTAAAATAGCTGGTATCCGCTTATACAAATAACCTATCGTAATGCTTTGAAGAGTCAAAGTATGAAACTACATTAGTGATATATGATAATGATTATCAAAGTGGCAAAACAAAGTATACACCGACCTTAACAATATAAATATTATTTAAATCACTTACCATTCATGATTAGAAAAATAACAAATTCAGAAACGTTTTTTATAATCCAGTGAAATATATAAATGCTAAAAGGAAGTTGGTTTTAGTTTGTTGAATGACCATCACAGCTAAGTATAATCAAAATAGTTAAAACTTAACTATGCGGCGAATTGGTTGAAATAAAAAAGCGCGGTGCTACTTTGCGCTTTTTTATTCACTTGTTACTAATTTACAGAGCACTACGCTGACGTAACACTTCAAATAAACATATTCCTGTCGCCACTGACACATTCAAGCTTGAGACTGTACCGGTCATTGGAATTTTAACGAGAATATCGCAGTGCTCTCTTGTTAAACGACGCATACCGTCACCTTCAGCCCCCATAACAATTGCAATAGGTCCTGTCAGGTTGGCATCAAAAACGCCTGTGTCGGTTTCACCAGCGGTGCCTGCAACCCAAACACCCGCTTCTTTGATGTCTCGTAATGTGCGAGCAAGATTAGTTACTTGAATAAGCGGTACTGTTTCAGCTGCGCCACAGGCAACTTTACGAGCTGTGCCATTAAGCTTTGCAGATTTGTCTTTTGGCACAATCACCGCGTGTACACCCGCCGCATCGGCACTGCGCAAACACGCCCCCAAGTTATGTGGGTCGGTTACGCCATCCAAGACTAAAAAGAACGGTGTTGTTTCACGTGCTAAGATCTCATCTAAATCTTTTTCACTGTAGGTTCTAGCTGCTTTTACATTGGCTATAATACCTTGGTGTTGTTCACCTTTAGCTTTGTTATCAAGCGCTTTTCGCTGCATAAATTGCACCGAAATACCAAATTTGCGAGCTTCATTGATCAGCGGATTCAAACGTTTATCTTCACGACCTTTAAGCGCATAAATTTCTAAAAAGCGCTCAGGCTCTTTCGCTAAAATCGCTTCGATACTATGAAATCCAAAAATTAATTCATTACTCACTGTTATTGTGCTCCAGAGCTACTTGTATTGCGTTTTCGGGCATTTTTGCCAGGGCGTTTCACCTTGACTTTTTTACCCTTTGCTTTTGTTTTTGATAGACCTTTTTTGGCCTCTCCCCCCGCTTTTTTGGCTTTTTTCAACTTGCCTTTTGGGGTGGTTTTTTTACCTTTTTTAGGCTTATGCTCGTCTTTATTATCCCCTAGTGCGGGCTCTTTTTTACTTGGGATCCTACCTGCTTTTAGTTGCGCTCTAACACTTTGCGGCTCTGGCCTCGCATCTGACTTCGCTGATTTGTTACGACGGCGTGCATATCTATCAGGTAGCTGCTCACCAGCCATAGCCAAATTAATGCGTCGCTCATCCAAACTTACCGAAGCCACAACCACTTTGAGCTTATCGCCTAAGCGATATATCTGGCGGCTGTGCTCGCCTACTAAGCAGTGCTTAGCACCATCATAATGGAAGTATTCTTGCCCTAAGCTAGAAATATGGATCATGCCATCAATTTGCAAGTCATCTAAGCGTACAAACAAACCAAAATTTGTGACCGATGACACCACACCAGTAAATTCATCACCCACATGGTCTTGCATGAATTCACATTTCAGCCAGTCGGCAACTTCACGGGTGGCATCATCGGCACGGCGTTCAGTGGTTGAACACTGCTCACCGAGCTGATCCACCTCATCGGTGTCATATACATACGCCCCAGAGGTTTTTTGACCTTGGCTGGTTAAGATGCCTTTAATCGCCCTGTGTACAACCAAATCTGGGTAACGACGAATTGGCGACGTAAAATGTGCGTATGCATCAAGCGCCAAACCATAATGGCCTATGTTGTCGGGCTGATACACTGCTTGCTTCATTGAGCGCAGTAGCATGGTTTGGATCAGTTCTTGTTCGGGGCGCTCACCTAATGAATTTAGCGTAGCAGTCAACTCAAGCGGTGAAGGGTCATTCGGTAATAAGCTTTCTATACCTAAGTCATTTAAAAACTGTCTAAAGTGGCTCAGCTTTTCTTGGTCTGGCTCATCATGTACACGATATAACGCGCTAGCTTCATGCTTTTCAAGCAATTTAGCTGCAGAGACATTAGCTAAGATCATGCACTCTTCAATTAACTTATGCGCATCGTTACGTACCAAGGGCACTATCGATTCAATCTTGCGATGTGCATTAAATACAAAACGTGTTTCAACTGTCTCAAATTCAATTGCACCGCGTGTTTGTCTGGCTGATTTTAGCGCCATATACATTTGTTGTAAGTCGGTTAAATGCGGCACCAATTGAACATACTGTTCACGCAGCTGTTCATCACCTTGCAATATTGCGTGCACTTTGGTGTAAGTCAGCCGTGCGTGAGAATTCATAATCGCTTCGTAGAATCGATAGCCCGACAAACGCCCAGCATCAGAGACGGTCATTTCGGCCACCATGCACAAACGATCAACTTGCGGATTTAATGAGCACAGGCCATTTGACAACACTTTAGGTAGCATGGGGATCACTTGCTCAGGAAAATACACCGAGTTGCCGCGCTCTATTGCTTCTTTATCAAGTGGGCTGCCTTTTGGCACATAATGAGACACATCTGCAATAGCTACCCATAAACGCCAGCCACCTGATTTTTTGCGTTCACAATAAACCGCATCGTCAAAGTCCCGGGCATCTTCACCATCAATGGTCACCAATGGCAAATCACGTAAGTCCACACGCCCAATTTTATCCGCTTCTGCTACTTCTTCACCATGACACGCTACTTGCTCAAGTACCGCCTCTGGCCATACATGGGGAATATCGTGATTGCGCAAAGCAACTTCAATTTCCATACCCGGAGCCATATGCTCACCGAGTACTTCTGTTACTTTACCCACTGCGTTCATTTGCCTTGTTGGGCTTTGAGTAATTTGCACTTGCACCATTTGGTTATGACGCGCACCGTTTTCACTGCCAGGTAAAATGATGATATCTTGCGTAATGCGAGGGTCTTCAGGCACAACAACCGCTGTACCATGCTCAACAAAGTAACGCCCAACGAGCGGCGCACGCTCGTTTTCTAAAACACGAACAATACGTGCTTCGACCTTACCACCAGAGCCTCTGCTTGCCGCCTTAGCGAGCACGATATCGCCATGTAACACCCCGTTCATTTGGTGCTTGGCAATAAACCAATCTTTAGGCTCACCTTCCACTGCCAAAAAGCCAAAACCATCACGATGACCAATTACCCGACCTTTCACTAAGCCATCATCTGTTGGTATGACGTAGCGTTTAAATTTATTGAAGTGCAATTGTCCATCTCGTTCCATAGCGCGCAAGCGACGCTTAAACGCCACTTGGCGTTCATCATCTAGCACTTTGAGACTATTGCAGAGTTGACTAAAAGTGGTCGCTTTGTCGGCAGCTTTTATGTGCTCTAAGATAAATTCGCGACTGGGTACTGGGTTTTCGTATTTGTCTTGTTCTCGACTGAGATAAGGATCCTGTTTTGACATTCACTAACTTGTTAATTGAGTTATGTTGTTATTTTAACCCAAAAGCCGATAATGAGACAGCTTCACATAGTGAAAGTTTTATTTAGAGCAGCATCCACCCATTTAGTGGCGTGTAATTTAGCGACCGCACGTCGCACCGCACTTAATTGACACTGTGCTAAGGCAACCTCATTTGAAAAACTCACAACACTTTATCAATATGTTCTCTTTGCGCTTTTACGGCTAATTGCTCAATCTATTGCTGGCCACTTTATAACGCTAGTTTCAGTGACAAATGTCAACATGATACACTGCTACACCTCATAACATTTTAAGACACCACCCATGCGCCCTGAACAAACCTCGTTGCTCTATCTTCATATCGCCGTATTGCTTTTTGGTGGCACCGCGCTGTTTTCCAAACTTATCAACTTATCTGCATTAGATATCACGGTTTATCGCACTGCAGTGGCCTTTGTCGTCTTAGCGTTACTGCTAAAATTGATGGGCAAACCGCTGCGTTTAGCGCACCCCAAAGACTATTTAATAGCGATAATGCTGGGCGTCGTGGTGGGTCTACATTGGGTGACTTATTTTGCTGGCATGCAAATGGCAGGCATCGCCACAGGGATCATTGCTTTTTTTACCTACCCAGTTATCACGGTATTTTTAGAGCCTTTGTTTACTAAACAAAGAATCAAAAACAAAGATATTATAAGCGCAGCCGTCGTCCTCTTTGGCATTTACTTACTTATTCCAGAGGCAAACTTAGGTAATCAAGTCACTTTGGGCATTATTACCGGCATTAGTTCAGGGGCGTTATTTGCGCTACGCAATTTATTACAAAAACGCTTTTTTGTGACATATAGCGGGCCTCATACCATGTTTTACCAAACCTTAACTGCCAGCGTTATGCTAGCGGCTTTTGTAGACGTTCCGCCCTCTTTGCTGCCTAACCAAGATATTTACTATATATTACTCGCAGGTGCTGTTTTTACAGCCATTCCCCATGCATTATTTGCTAGCAGCCTAAAGCACTTATCGGCCACCACCGCAGGGTTAATTTCTTGCTTACAGCCCTTGTATGGGACGCTTTTGGCCTTTATGCTGTTGGCAGAAAAACCAACAATAATGACTCTAGTTGGCGGTCTGCTGGTGATCAGCGCTGCTTGTTTTGAAACTTGGTCTATCACGAGGAAAAAGCCCAATGCTAGTATTCGCTCATCGGGGGGCCAGCGGTAATTACCCTGAAAATACCCTAAGTGCCATTCAAGCGGCCCTACAAGCCAATGTTGATGGCGTTGAATTAGATGTGCAAAGCTGTGCCGATGATTACGCTATCGTGCATGATACGTGGCTGGATAGAACGACCAATGGCTCCGGTAAAGTAAACCAAACTCAGTTAAAAGAATTACAAGCACTGGATGCAGGTAATGGCGAGTTTATTCCAAACTTACAGCAAGCGCTCGACGCCATCGGTCAGCAAACCATGATCAACTTAGAGCTAAAGCATACTTTTGGCCTGGATCAATTTGTAGCCTGTATCGAACAAAATGTGCAACAAGGCACTTTCCATCGAGAGCAACTACTGGTTTCATCATTTGATCACCACCAACTGGTTTGGCTAAAGCAAAAATTACCTTGGGTAAAAATTGGTGCGCTTACGGCGTCTATTCCATTGCACTATGCAGAGTTTGCACAACGCTTACATGCTTACAGCATTCATATTGATAAAAATTTTATCAATCACCAGTTTGTTGATGATGCCAAACAGCGCGGATTAAAGGTCTTTGCCTATACCGTTGATAAGCAGCAAGACATTGAAGATATGCGCGCGCTAGGTGTCGATGGCATTTTTAGCAACTTTCCTTGTCATGCAAAAATGATTTTATCGCGTTCTTAGCATATATTATTGATTAAAGAAGTATTTATGTTTTTACCTGTTGTAACTCGATAAGCCGTATAATCGACGATGCAGCGCCTTTTAAGAGGACAAACATGGATAACCACCAGCCCACAATGAGTCTTTACATGCGCTTATATAATCAAATTGAACAAAGCTTTTTTTATACACTGTCTCGGAAGATTTTCGGCAACCTCAGTTTTGTCTTTGCCTTTCAGGTGATCACCCTCATTTGGCTTTATAACGAGCTAGATGCAAAAGACGCCAGCCTAGGCATGTTTTGGTTAATGGCTTTTGGTGCGGTTGGTGGCTTTATATTTACCCTCTTTTATATGCGTTACTTGATTGTCAGGCCTGTTAGAGCCATGCGCGATAGCCTCCAACAAGCAAATCGCCAAGATGGGAATCTTAATGCTAAGTTACCCAAGTTCACCTATGATGAATTCAGAGAGTTAAGCGAGCAATACAATGCCTTCACCCAGCACCTACGGGCGCTGTTAGAAAAAACGTATGAAGGCGCGCAAACGGCTGCAACCAGTAACTACCAAGTTACTCACTCCATGCAACAAACCGCCGACTGTGGTGCCCAGCAAATAGATATGAGTGATTCAATTATTGCTGCCAGTGATCAGGTAACACATAGTTTGCAAAGCATTGTGGCCAATACCGATCAAGTGTATCAGGCCAATACTGAAAGTTTACACTTTGTCCGAGGGTCATCGCAGTCGTTAGCCACACTGGTTGATGAAGTAAAACAGATCACGGTGCTGCTTGGTAACTTTTCAACAACCGTATCGGGTTTGAAAGAGAACAGCGAAAATATTCGTAGTATTTTAAAAATGGTTGAAGAGTTTTCTGATCAAACTAACTTATTAGCGCTCAACGCCGCCATTGAAGCAGCCCGAGCTGGCGAAGCTGGACGAGGCTTTGCAGTGGTCGCTGATGAAGTGCGCAGCTTATCTGTTAAAGTTAATGATGCGACCCGCCAAATAAGCGACTTTATAAATCAAATGAATAGCTTAGTGGGAGAAACACACCGTGAGTCTCAGCTGCTTATCAGCCACTCTGAATCAGCAGAACAAGCCATTAGTAAAACATCCAAAGGTTTTGCGGATATGAGCCATGACTTTGAGCGCAACCAAGCACAATTAGAACAAATTGCCAGCGCCGTACACCAACTTGAATCAACCCAAGCGCATACTCATGAAACAGTGCAACAAATTGTTGCCCTTGCTCAACAAGCAAAAACACAAATTGATGCTGCGCTGAATGACTGCCAGCGCGCTCAACAACTCACTGAAACAACCCAACAAGAACTACAAAGGTTTGTGTAAAGCATAGCTATGTAGACGCGAGTGTTACGCTCGCCCTACATCAAATGCTAACACATCGCTTATATGGCTTTTATTCAGCGCCAGCATTATCAATCGATCGACGCCTAATGCCACACCTGAACATTGCGGCAAACCATGTTGTAAGGCCGCAATAAAATGCTGATCGATAGCCACTGGAGATAATCCCATCTGCACACGTAATTGGTTGTCTTGTTCAAAGCGACTCGCCTGCTCTTTTGCATCCGTCAGCTCATTAAAGCCATTGGCCAACTCCATACCTTGATAATACAGTTCAAAGCGCCCAGCAACTCGAGGGTCGGCCTCATCAAGTTTGGCAAGCGCCGCTTGTGAGGCGGGAAAATGATAAACAAAACAAGGGGCATCAATGCCTATCTTAGGTTCAATTTCCATGCAAAATAGTAATTGTAACAGTGTATCTGGGTGAGTTTCTCGATTGGCAATATCACTATATCCATGCTCACTTGCACACTGTTTGAGTTCTTCAAGGCTTGCACTAAGTGGGTCAAGCCCAAGCACATCAACAAATACCTGCTGATAGGTCACTCGCGTACACGGCGCGCATTGCAATAGCAATTGCATTAGCTGCTCAATCTCATCCATCAGGGCATATTCATCAAATCCAGGGCGGTACCATTCCAACATGGTAAATTCAGGGTTGTGGTGTCGACCAGACTCTTCGTTTCGAAATGCCTTTGCCAATTGGTATATCGGTCCACTGCCAGCAGCTAACAGCCTTTTCATAGCAAACTCTGGCGAAGTTTGCAGATATAAATCGAGTCCATCTTGATTATTCGGCCCAACAAAGCGGGTTTTAAAGCTTGCAAGATGCACATCCGTTACACTGGCACGACATAAACTGGGCGTTTCCACTTCCAAAACGCCTTTGCTCGCAAAAAAAGATCTGATCGTCGCTAAAATCTCTGCTCTTTGTTTTAAAGTGGCTAGTGCTGCGCTAGGTGCCCATAGCTGCTGTGACATGTTGTTACTCTCTGATTGTTACCAAAACAAAAAGCCCAGCATATAGCTGGACTTTTAAACACTCTATGCCGTTTCAATCAGGCATGTTATTTGTATTACTTAACGCGGCTTACGTACTCACCAGTGCGAGTATCAACTTTGATCACTTCACCGATTTGTACAAATAGTGGTACACGTACAACTGCACCTGTGCTTAGCGTCGCAGGTTTACCGCCAGTGCCCGCTGTATCACCTTTTAGACCAGGATCTGTTTCTGTGATCTCTAGTTCAACAAAGTTAGGGGGAGTCACTGCGATAGGGTTGCCGTTCCACAATGTGATTGTACATACATCGTTTTCAACTAACCATTTTACGTTGTCGCCAACTGCTTTTTCATCTGCAGCAATTTGCTCAAACGTCTCGTTGTTCATGAAGTGCCAGAATTCACCATCTGTGTACAGATAAGCTAAGTCCGTATCCATAACATCAGCGCCTTCCACTGAGTCACCAGATTTAAATGTTTTTTCTAACACTTTGCCTGAGATCAATTTGCGGATCTTCACACGGTTAAACGCTTGGCCTTTACCAGGTTTTACCATTTCATTTTCTAAGATGGCACAAGGTTCGCCATCTAACATAATTTTTAAGCCGCCCTTGAACTCGTTGGTGCTATAATTCGCCATCGTATCCTCTAATCATCTTTTTTCGAGTAATAAACCTGCTAATGATACAAACAAATGAAGTAAATTTGCATAGTAACTGGCAAAAAGAATTGGCAAATGTAGTAACTTGCCCTCAAACCTTACTCAATATGTTGGGTTTAGAGGACTATTTTGACACAAAAGATGTCGAAGCGAGACGTTTATTTCCACTGCGCGTACCACAAGCCTTTATCAAAAAAATGCGTTATGGCGATAAGAATGATCCTTTGTTATTACAAGTTATGCCTCTGCATCAGGAATTTTTAAGTAAAGCGGGCTTTAATAAAGACCCATTACAAGAGCAACAAAACGCTCAAACAGGCGTATTACACAAGTACCGCTCACGCATATTAGTCATGTTAAAAACGGGATGTGCTGTAAATTGTCGCTATTGTTTTCGTCGTCACTTCCCCTATCAAGAAAACCAACTGAACAAACGTGCGTTATTAGATGTGGTCGAGTACGTAAAGCAACACCCACAAATCAATGAAGTCATTTTAAGTGGTGGCGACCCTTTAATGGCCAAAGATGATGCAATCGCATGGTTTATTAGCCAGCTAGAACCATTAGAGCAGCTAAAACGCCTAAGAATACATAGCCGCTTACCCGTGGTTATGCCGTCTCGCATAACGCATGAGCTATGTACTCATTTAGCACAAAGCCGATTGAAAGTTATTTTGGTGAACCATGTGAATCATGCTAACGAAATTGATGATGACTTTATCAACGCCATGACCATGCTTAAACAAGCAAATGTCACTTTGCTCAATCAGGCCGTTTTACTTAAAGGCATTAATGATACTAGCGATGCACAAATTGACTTAAGTGAAGCGCTATTTAGTGCAGATATCTTACCCTACTACCTGCATTTATTAGATAAAGTTGAGGGGGCAAGTCATTTTGATGTATCAGAGGAACATGCTAAGCGTATTATGGCCGAGTTACTAGAAGCACTACCTGGGTTTTTAGTGCCTAAGTTGGTAAGAGAAATCGGTGGCAAAACAAGTAAGACACCGATTGATTTACAGCTTAATTAACATTAAGCACAACACAAGCGTTTCGCTAGCGTTATACATAAACGTTAATATTATTACCTAAACTTGCTGTGGTTGATTTTGCGGGACTTTGCGCAGCTGCGCTACTCCCTGCGGCTTCAATCAAAGCAAGTGCTGCTCTCCCGTCTGCTTGCTGCTGTTTTTTGGCTAAAGAGGCGCTGTATACTTCGCCACTTGAGCCTGCACCAGACATTACAGGCAGGTTATTTCCGGAAATATTCATAAGCGTTACCTGACTTTTTAGATGAATCCAAGTAGACTATCGGCCGTTTTAGCAATAACTTTAGGAAAAATATGCAAACCATCATTGAAAAATTGAATGAAAACCTAAAAGTTGTTTATCGCCAATCACTTGATGCTGATAAAAAATTAGACGAATTACAGCGCCAAGGTCACGGAAAGTTTAAAGCCCTATTTACCGAAGATGCGGGGTTTAATTTTGAAGCCAAACGCTTTAAGCCATATGTATTAGATGTTGCAGCTGATGTTAAAGCATTAAGTGAGCAAGAGTCTGTTGATGAAGAAAAGCTCAAGAGCGCCGTATTGAAGCTGCAAAACTTACTTCAGCTTCTGGCAACATTTAAGTAATTAAACAAGCGCACCAGAACACGGTGCGCTATGCAAACTTTAGCTTTTAACCGCTTTCGCTATTTGCGATTCAAACCACTGATCAAGCAAGCGCTTTTCGTAATATAGTGAGCCTTCACGACCAGATTTAATTCGATCTAAAAAGCTCATGTCTTTTAGCTCTTCGGTCGCTTCGATCACTTGCTGGCCTTTGTTATCAACCAAACGATAACTAATGTCTAAACGTGGGAAGTAAATATCTTTTACCACCCGGATATTGTCCATATTAAAACGCGCCTCTCCCGCTAAGTCGATGTCGTTAAAAGTAACATCGAGCTTGTACCCGTCTGGTAGTTTTTCTGCAAGCTTAGCAACGTGCTTTTCAAATTGTTTAGCTAAGCGTTTATGAAATGCGCCTTTCACTTCGTTTGAAGGATATACATCACGATAATCGTTAAAATCTTTAAAGTGTACTTTACCTTCACCTGCATATGCGCCAAAGGCGCACAATAGACCAATCGCCATTGTAATTACGTTTTTCATATCAAGTCTCCTCATGCTCTTTGCATACTTCCTGATATAACCAAAAAATCCCTGCTGTGTCTGTCAGGTTTACGTACTTTTACATCTTTTAGCAAAATACGCATCAGCGCTGAGCTTTATTACCTGAAATACCAAACAACAGCGCATACAACACTGGCACCACCCCTAATGTTAATAAAGTAGAGAACAATAATCCGCCCATAATGCTTAAAGCCATTGGTTCCCACATTTCACCGCCACCTAGATATAAGGGTAATAAACCCAACACAGTGGTTGCAGTGGTAAGTAAAATCGGCCGCATTCTAGCTTGAGCAGCGTCAATAATCGCATTCACGGGATCGTTAGGCTCACTATCAAGCTCAGTTTTGATACGCTCAAGTAATACAATCGCATTATTGATCACTATACCCGCTAAAGAGATTACACCTAATAGTGTCATAAAACCAAAAAATGACTGCCCTATCAATAGACCGACAACCACGCCAATAAATCCCAAAGGAATGGTTATCAACACCAACAGCGATTTACGAATAGAATTAAACTGGGCCACTAACAACAACACAATAATCAATACCGCGATCGGCAGCTGCTGTGCGATAGATTGGTTTGCTTTGCCTGATGATTCCGCTTCTCCTCCTAACTCATAGGTATAGCCAAATGGCCAGCTTTTTTGCTGCTCATCAAGCCAAGGAGTCAGCTTTGCAAACCCTTCAGTGGCAGTAATACCATCTATTTGAGCCCCTATCACCACCGCTTTTACCCGATCACGACGAAATATCTGAGCACTTTCCCATACCACAGCAACGTCTGCGACTTGTTGCAAAGGCACCGAATTACCTGAAGACTGTGCGTACACCGCCATCGCCTTTAGTTTGGCAATATCTTGTCTATCAGAGGCAACGGAGCGCAATATCACTGGAATGGTATCTTCTTTTTCACGGTACTGGGTCAACTCTAAGCCACTTAATCCAGTTTGTAATGACGTGGCGATATCTTCACTGGATACCCCAGCCCTGCGGGCTCTTGCCTGATCGATATTGATCTCCAGCTTTTTGATCGGTAATCCCCAATCATCACTAATAGCTTTTAATCCATTTGTTTGACGCATTTTGGCTTTAACTTGGCGAGCGATCTCCATAATTTTGTTTTTATCTTCGCCTAAAATCCGCACTTCTACAGGGTTATTAATCGCCGCACCATTTTCAATTTTTCGTTGTGTTAGTAATAGATCTGGGTAGTTTTCCAGCGCATGCTGTTCTATCTTCGCCATCATGTCATCAATTAACGTGTAGGAAGTAACTGACACTATCATCAGTGCATAGTTTGAACTTGTTGGCTGTGGATTATGAGTGAGTAAAAATCGCGGACCACCATTACCTATATAACTTACCCATTTAGTTACCCCGTCTGTACGTTGCTTGTTCACTAACAATTGCTGATGAACATATTGCTCAAGATCTTTCACTAGGGCTTCCGTGGTTTCTAAACGAGTGCCAACGGGTAGTTCCAGCTCAACTTTAAAGTAGGTTCTATCTGAGGGAGGAAAAAACAGCTTGGGAATAAATTGCAATGCTTGCACAGCCACTATAAACATCGCTATACAGACCCCGACTGTCAGCCATCGGTGGTTCATGAGCCTGCTCAAAATAGTTCGATAACTTTGGTATATTGCACTACTAAACACCTCTTTTTGCTGTGCTTTTACTTTAACAAAATACACACACAGCATGGGGATCATGGTTAGCGCTAACAACCAAGAGCACAGTAAAGTAATCGTAACCACTTTGAATAATGACGCGGTATATTCACCAGTAGAAGACTCGGCTAAAAAGATCGGTAAAAATGCAGCGCCCGTGGTTAAAGAAGACACTAGCAAAGGGATTTTTAGCGCTTGAGCCGATTCAATCGCCGCATCGATGGCGCGCTTGCCTTGCTCCATTTGCACCATAATATTCTCAGACATAACAATGCCGTTATCCACCAGCATACCCAAAGCAATAATAAGCGCAGCCAAAGAGATTTGATCAATACTGATTTCAAAAAACGACATCACTAATATGCCAAATACCATGCTCATTGGAATGAGGCTCGCCACAACCAGACCAGTACGCAACCCCAAAGTGAATAGCATCACGACTGTCACAACTAACACCGCTTGAACAAGGTTAGAGACAAAGTCATCGACCTTTTTTTCCACCTCTTGTGGTAAAAAAGACAGCAATTTAAATTCAACGCCGATGGGGTAAACCGCTTCCAGCCTCTTAATTGCTTGCTTTACCTGCGCACCAAGCTCAAGGTTATTGCCGCCTTTGCGCATCGAAATACCAATGGTGAGACCTTGCTCATTGCCAACTCGCACTTTGGCTTTAGCAGGTTCAATATGATCTCGATACACCCTAGCAATGTCAGATAGTAAAATAACCTGTTCACTGCCTGGCACGTTGATGATGGTATTGGCTATTTCTGTCACTGATTCAAAGTTGCCGCTGGGTTCAACCACTAACGTTTCATCACCTACATACAAGCTACCACCAGGATTGACAATGTTACGCGCAGCTAATTGTTGTTGAAGAATACCTGCAGAAAGGTCTAAAGCAGCCAAGCGGCTATTTTCAAACTCAATAAATACTCGCTGCTCTTGGGTACCATATATCTCTACTTTTGCCGCGTCGGGCAAGCGCAAAAAGGTATCCCTGACCTGTTCAGCAACATCTTCTAATTCTCGGTGGCTATACCCTTCACCAGTCAAACCAATCACAATACCAAACACATCGCCAAATTCATCATTGACTATTGGTGCTTGTGCGCCCTTTGGCAGATCGGATTCAATGCTCTGTATTTTACGGCGCAAGTTGTCCCAAATAGGCCGCATGTTCTTGTAACTTTCTTTAATATTGACACTGACAATAGAAACCCCAGTTTTGGAGGTGCTGCTGACATAATCTAGCTCAGGTATTTGCTGAACCACTTTTTCTATTTGATCAGTGACCAACGCTTCCACCCGCTGCGGGCTTGCCCCTGGAAAGTAAGTAACCACTTGCGCCGTACGTATAATAAACCCAGGGTCATAATCTTTGGGCATTTTATTAAACGCCAATATGCCAAATACCAACATGGCAATAATAAGCACCCAAGCGGTGCGGTTGTTCTCAAGCGCTAATCGGGTAATATTCACGATTGGCCTCCAGAGAATTTAACTAGCTGTCCATCGTTTACTTTGCTCATTCCAGCAGAAATGACATGCTCTCCAACTGTAAGGCCATCAAGAACTTGAAAACCAAACTGCGTCATTTCTCCGATCTTAACTGGCGTTTTTACAACCTTGCCCCGTCCCTCATCGACTTGTTCAACAGTCCAAACATAATTACCTGATGCATCTTTTAATACCGTTTTAATTGGTAAATAGATGGCTTGTTGGTCTTGTGCTACTTGACTTGCGAAGACCTTAGCGGTCATCCCCGGTAAAATGTTGTAGCCTTTTGGAGGCGTCATGCCTAAGGTTAGCTCATAGGTGTTTGTGACCTCGTTGGCTTTGGTGCTAACTTCAACAAAAGTAAGCTCAAAGCGTCTATCTTCAATCGCAGAGAACTGTGCATACACCTGCTTAGGTGCCTCTTTTGAAACATTGATCATGACACTTTCAGGGACGTTTACCTTGATATTAACGGTTTTGATATCTTGTAAAGTAGCAATTGGCTGTTTCGCTTGTACTTCTTCAAACTGTTCTATTTGAGTGCGGGCGACTACGCCACTAAAAGACGCATGTAACGTTGTATATTCTAAGTTATTTTTAGCAGTTGCTAGACGATTCTTAGCGCTTGCAAATTGTAGTTTCAACTGATCATAATCGGCTTTTGATATCGTGCCTGTTTTAAGCAGCTTCTCGGCTCTACCAAAATCTGCACTAGCTTTTTCAAAAGAGGCTTGCGCTTCTTCAAAGGCGAGTTTGTAATCAGTATCATCCAAAGTAGCAATAACATCTCCTTGCTTTACTTCTTGCCCTTGTTTAACCATTAACTTGTTTACTTCACCGGGCACTTTGAATGACAACTGCGCTGAATTTGCCGCATCCACCACGCCTGGAAACTCTTGTACAGGACCCGCGTGAAATAAGCTAACGGCAATGGTCCTCACTGGCCGCAATTGGGGCGCTTGCTCGCCTGTTTGTTCATTAGGACTACACGCGATAAGCAAAATACCGCTAAAAAAGGACAATAAATAATTGCGACCAATAACCATGGTTAGCTCCTGCAAGTGTATGCTCGAAAGACTGTTTTTATATTCGTTGTTGGTAAGGTATGAGTGTAGCGCCCCAATTTAAAACCAACGGTTGGTGGTTTATCGATTAAAAATATGGCACTACAACTTAATTGAATCAAATAATGAGCTGATATTTAAAGACATCACGGCTGAGAGAGTAATCTCTGCCAGCCGTTATGGTTATACACCTTCAACCATCAGACGCGTATCTGGTAAGTATGATAAATGAGGTACGGCTAGATCAGGGCGCTCTATCCGACTTATCGCATTAAGCGCAGAAGCAATTGCACCTTCTTGCCAACCTGGCAACGAAGATAACTGATCACCAATCACAAAGAAATTGGGCACCGTTTGCGTACTGTGCGCTGTGCGAACAGCACTACCTTGCGCTAAGGCATTAAAGTGCGTCACAGCATTACCTGCATGCTCTTCTACCGCGTGCCACTGTGCCCATCCACCTTTGATGTATGGCATGTTTTGCCAAGCAATCGCCACTCCATGCTCCAAACCTTCACCAAATGCATGACCAAACAATTTAGCGCCAGCGCGCGCTTTATTTAAGCGCTCATCAATGGGCAATTTACCCCAGTTATAAGCAACTTGTGAAAAATTATAAGCACCTGTTAGCACCCCTTTTTGGTCATGATAAGCACATGATGGATACCAAATCTGTACAATTTCATCATCTGTCCAGGAGATACCACCAAAAATAGGCACCACACCGACTTCTGAGTCAGGCACTGTCAAAAGTTGCTCTTGGCATTGCACCGTATTGCGCACTTTCACCTGACTGCCTTGCCATAAATGGCGATCTGCTTGCCAGCCCACTTTGGTTGTACATGCTAAAAACTTATCTTGATGAATACCTTTATCATCAAAAAATTGCGCTTGATAGACTGCTTGCAATGCCTGTTTAAACGGCTTGTCTAGCCCAAGTTCATTACTCGCATCTTGTAGTGAATCATCCAAAATCTCTTTTAAGAAGGGTACAGCCATGTTCACAAAGCAATAATCACAATGATGAACATCAAGATCAGTAGTGCCTATTTTACTCACTGAAATTTTGAATTGTTGCTTAGCCTCATCCCACTCAATGTGCTTAACTGGGCTGTTAAGGTGCACCGTGCCACCCAATGCTGCCACTTCTTTGGCAAACGCGTGTTGCACTTGGTCCATACCACCGACAGGTTGAAACAAAGTCGCTTGCCATAGAAAGTCTACAGGTTGATAAAACCGCGTTTTATCCCAAAATTGTGACTCTAGTAAGCTATTAAAACTTAACGGCTCAGCAGTCACGCCAGCTTGCACACCTGGCAGCTCAGTGTAACCGGCGCGTGATTTACCATTTTCCATACCGGCCTGCCCTGCGCTTGTGACATATTTACCATTTTCACTCAGCTCACCAAAGCTTATCATCAGCTCTTGCAGCTGCTTGGCCCGTGTCGTCACTTCGCTCTCTGGCACTTGGCATTCGGTGCTACGTACCAATTGCTCAGCATTGTCAAAAACCAATTGCGCAAGCCAGCCCCGAGTATTATGGTCCAAGCGGCGGTAAACTAACGGCATACCATTAAAGCTATCTTTCATCTGCACCAAGTTAGACTCACTATTCATCACATAGACTTCAACATCTACGCCAAATTGCTTTAGATAAGACATGTAGTGGTCAATACTTTTTGGCCACCTCGTTATAAGTTTCCCAGTATTGCTTTTCTTTCATAATCGGTGAGCAACCATTGTTATGTTGATGAGGTCGATACCGATTGTAATAACCCACTATGTATT
>NZ_JABBPG010000019.1 GCF_013140855.1 Pseudoalteromonas caenipelagi
CTCACTGCGTTCGTTGTCGTTAACCCTTTGCACCTTAACTTCGCTCACTGTCATTAAACATTTGCACCTTAGCTTCGCTCATGTCGCTAACCTTTTGCACTATACTTCACCTTGCGCAAAGGAAACGCACTCACTGCGTTCGTTGTCGTTAACCCTTTGCACCTTAGCGTCGATGATAGTGTGGCAGCTGCCATGTGGTACAAGACCGAGAGTAGTCAAACAACTGCAATTCGAATACGACCACCTGTTTGGAGCAACCTGTCCGAACAACGGAAAAACTGAAGCTGATCCTCCGTGTGTGAACAAAGAAGCGATGGCATTACATTTGGAACAAATATCAAAAGCCACAGAGTCTGGTCGGCATGCTGCAGTTATAATGGATGGGGCTGGATGTGTTAGCACTATCTATCGAATAGAAATTATTAGGAGATGGTTGAGGAAGTTTCAAAGGCATGGAATGAGTTTATTTTTGTACCTATTGTTGTGGAGAAGTGTGTTACCGTAAGTGGATAAAACTGACTGAACCTTTTTACAGATTTGTATTATTTTTTTTTCTGCATTGCGATTTTTTACTAACTGTATATACTCACAGTAAATGTACTGTATGGAAAACCAGTTGTATGCGACCACTTACTAAAAGACAAGAACAAGTATTCGAATTAATTAGAGTATTTATTAAAGATACAGGCATGCCGCCAACAAGAGCTGAGATTGCTGAAGCTTTAGGTTTTAAAAGTGCGAATGCAGCTGAAGAGCATTTAAAGGCCCTTGCAAAAAAAGGGGTTATAGAAATGGTGCCAGGAGCAAGCCGTGGTATCAGATTAGTTGACGATCAAGATCCGGAAGATTTAGGCCTACCGTTAATTGGTCGAGTTGCCGCGGGTGAGCCAATTTTGGCGCAGCAGCATGTTGAAACGCACTGCCAAATAGACGCTCATTTATTCAAACCTGCTGCGGATTACTTACTACGAGTAAATGGTATGAGTATGAAGGATATAGGTATTATTGATGGTGACTTACTTGCTGTTCATAGCACAAAGGTTGCTGAAAACGGACAAGTGGTTGTTGCAAGAGTTGAAGATGAAGTGACTGTTAAAAGGATTGAAAAGGCTGGTAGTAAGGTATATTTGCATGCAGAAAATGAAGAGTTTGCCCCAATTACAGTTGATTTAAGATATCAATCATTTGAAATAGAAGGCCTTGCTGTAGGCATTATTCGTAATAACAGTTGGGTTTAGGATACTTCAAGCTTAGCTCTGTAACTAAGCTTTTCTATGCCAGTGCCTATGTAAAATGCTCCTAAGTTCTATTTAAAGCGCGACAGGAGCAATGTGTACAACAATGACCAACAAAGTAACTTCTGGTGCTATTTTATTTTTTAGCTATTAATTTTAAAAGGTCTCCCTGCTTCTTTAGCATGATACATTGCAGCATCAGCGTTGTTGATCAATTGAGATTCGTTTTCACCATCTTCAGGAAAGAGTACTGCACCAATACTCACTTCTAGATTAACCTCATGGATTTGACTGTTATTCCCTTCGATGCAGTAGCTATCGGCAAGTAAATTGTATTTGTGCAGGGTCAATTTAGCGAGTTGCTGTTTGTCTGAAACATGAGGTGCGATAATAACAAACTCATCACCACCATATCTGGCAACAAAGTCGGATGTTCTACGAAACATTTTGAGTTTGGCCGCTATACTCTTTAACAATTGGTCACCGGCTTGATGACCTAGTTCATCGTTAACCGTTTTAAAGTTATCTAAATCAATGAACAAAAGTCCAAAACGCGTATTATATCTAATGGCGTCCTGAACATACTTATGAAGCTCATTATCAAATGAGCCTCTATTGTTGAGCATGGTCAGTTTATCTATCACTACCATGTTTTCTAGATTACGTTGTAGTTCGAATCGCTCTTTTGAGAAGACTATGGTTCTAGTGAGTAATGACGTAGTGAGCTCGTATTTTGGAATATAGTCTTGAGCTCCTAATTGAATTGTTTTCTCTCCGATCTCTCCTTCTGAATTACCTGTTAACACTATGATAGGGGTGTTGGAAACAAAGTGTTTAACTGCAACTAGCGTGTTTAGGCCGGTACTTTCAGGCAAGTTTAGGTCAATAAGTAGTATATCTGGATAACATTGTTGTGTTGCTGCTTTCAAAGAGGATAGGTCTTTGAACGCTTTTAATCTGAACTGGTGACGACCACTATAGTTAGCCAGAAACTGCTTTATTAGGTAAATATCATCTTCATTATCTTCTAAAAGATAAATTAACCATCTATTCATTGAGTGCTCCTAGCAAAGTGGTTGTAGTTGAACCAATATTTAGTAAGCACTTCGAGCAGCTCGATTAGATCAACTATCTTACTAGGTTTAGTGATATATGATTTGGCACCCAACGAAAATGCATGCTCAATATCAGATGGATGATTCGAAGTCGTGTAGCCTATTAGGCAAAGCATATTACTCATGCCTCTTTGGTTTATATGCTTTAAAGCCTCCAAGCCACCCATTTTTGGCATATTTAGGTCAACTAAATATAGTTGTTCAGTTTTGGAACCAGGGGTGTCTATATATTCCAAAAGCTGTTCACCATTTTGTAAAACGATTAGGTTTGGCTTGGGGATGATATGCTCGCAAGCAGTGGTAAAAAGATAAACATCATCAGGATCGTCGTCGACTAGAACAATATCCATAACTACTCCTTAGTGGCTGGTAAGTTTATTATAAAAGTTGTGCCGCTTTCTTCCTGACTTCGACACACAATCTCACCTTCGTGTAACTTAATAATTTCTTTGCACATAGCCAAGCCAATACCGCTGCCCGAGTAATTAACACCATTATCTAATCTTTTAAATGGTTCAAATATGCTACGCCAATATGGCTCCTTAATGCCAATACCGTTATCTTCATAAAAAATAGTGACTAGGTTATCTTTCGAGGTGCAAAATATACGTATTTCCGGTGTTAGTTTAGTATCAATAAATTTAAGGCTGTTTGAAACCAGGTTTTGAAAGACTTGGACGAATAAAGAGCTATCAACATTTAAAATTTGCTCTGGTGTTTCCACATTTATTTTCGCATTGTGCTCCTCAATCAAATAACTTATCTGCTCACAGGTATCATCAATGAGGTCTCCCAAGGTTGTTTGTAATGGCCTTATCTTTTGTGATTGCAATCGGGATAGTTTAAGAAGATCTTGTATCATTGTGCGCATGCGATCCGCAGCTTCAATTAATCTAGACATCTCAAATTTCGCATTTTCATCTTTTTTCAAGTGCTTAGTTAGCCGTACCGATAAGCTATCAGTAAATGCGATGATTTTTCTTAAAGGTTCCTGAAGGTCATGGGAGGCAAGAAAAGCAAAATGTTCTAGATTTTCGTTGGATGATTTTAGTTTTAATAGTAACTGGGCCTGATCTGTTATATCGACGAAGGTGCCAAGTAGCACTTTTGGTTTACCATTTTTATCTCTGGTAATTATGGTATCTACAGCACTACACCATATCCAATTGCCGCTCTTATGTTTTAAGCGATACTCAACAGATATTAGCTCCTGCTGCTTGCTTGAAAGTACCTTATCAAAGTGGGAAACTAATTTGGGCTCATCATCTGGATGAATAAGTTCACTCATAGTCGTGTTTTTCAGGTCATTAATACTGTATCCCAAAATGTCTGTGTAGCGCTGATTGATCCGAGTATTTCTTTTGTTCTCAATGTCATATAAATACAAGCCACATACAGCCGAATTAATTATCTGTTCCAAGAATGTTCGGTTTTCTTCAAGCTCCTGCTCTGCCAGCTTCCGAGCAGTGATATCGATGGCTGTACCAACAATTTTCACAACATCATTATTTGAGTCAACAATAGGGTAGAGGGTTGTCTGATACCATCTGTTTTCATTATTGTTGGGAATCATTTCAACATATTCAAACGGCGATTTCCGCTCACAGCAAAGCAAGTAATTGTTTCTGACTTTGCTCACAATATCTGGTGCAAGAATTGAGTTATCTAATTCGGATAAACGCTTATTCATAATATCGTCAGGGGATACATTGATTCTCTCGCTTGCCGCTTTATTAAATTGCAAAAACGTAAAGTCTTCATTTGGCTCTACCTTCAGCAACCAGATAGCTTGGTTGGTGCCATCGAATAGACAGTTAAGGATATTTGTTTTTTCAGCAATTTGAGATTCTAGCTGTTTGCTATCTTGAATGTAACGCAATGCACCAGACATGATGCAAGCATTACCATTTTCGTCAAATTGACTATTCCCCACAGCTAAAAACCAAGCGTACACGCCATCTTGGTTACGTCCTAAGTACTCCACTTGAAGTTTCTTTTTGGTTTCAAAGTGATTTTTTATAGCATCTTCGACTACAGGGCGGTAGTCGGGGTGAATATGTTCATACCAGTCTAAGTAAGTCGGGTTTTTTAGGTGCTCCTTACCAATCATCTTCATTAATGTAGGGGAATAGATGACACTATCATTCTGGACATCCCACTCCCATACACCATCTTCCGTTGCACTAATGGCTCTTTCAATTCTCTGATGCGACGCATTAAGCTGTTGCTTTAGCTGTTTGTAGGACGATAAGTTGTTAAATATTGCTATTGTAAACTTTTGCTCCTCAAACGAAGAGTGTACTAGTTTCATTTCCATTGGGATCGCAACGCCAGTTTTTGTAATTATCTGACATAGCAGCTCAAGTGCTTGAGGCTTATTCCGTCTTGACTCTGAAAGTAAGGTCGATAAGTCATGAAATGGGTCGTCGAGCTGAATATGATCTGACAATTGTGTACCGAGCATTGGTTTTGCATTTTTATAGCCCAACTCTTTCAACAGTTGGGGGTTACACTTCACTATGTTGTAAGAATCATCGAGTAATAGTGTGCTAACGGGTAAGCTATTGAGCATAAACTCAGTTGTTCTGTGCTCGGCGAGCAAAGATTTAAGTTGTTTTTGCTCATTGGTTAATTTCGAAAGTTTATCTTTCACCCCAAAAAACTGGCTCGGTGTGGGAATAGCGACTGCATTTGGTATTAGTCTGAACAGGTAGATTGCAGTGACCATAGATACGACGGCGGTAAGAGCTTTAGAAATCCCGTGTATTCCATACGCCCCATGCCAAACAGTATAGATACCAATCAGGTGTGTTATTCCGCATAATGTTATAAAACTGGAAAATAAAATAAATAGCCAATGCCGACCTACTTCAGGCCGTTTTTTCACGAAAATCATAATGGCGATAGGAATAGAAAAGTAGGCTGTGGCTATCAGTAAATCTGAAATGACATTCGTCCAAAGTAGGTGTGGTTGCCATAAATAGCAATGCCCATGAGGCATATATGTTTGATGAAAAAAAGAATGAATGCTATTGAGCTCCACTTTTACATATCCTAATGTTAAAAATGTACTCTTATAGCCTAGACGCAAAAGAGTAAAGCTCAAGTGGAACGCTTTGGCTTAGTTATTACTACTGATTTTATTTGCAGTTAAACTTTGCAGAGAAAAAGCATGTACATGACTTCCTGTGCTTTCATCTAAATGAGCTTATTAGATACCTAAATTGTATATAAAAAGCCTTTTCGCTCGAAAATTACGCGAACAACCTATTTTCATCACTTTTCTTCAAAAATTCTGCAAAAACCGCTTGCGCTTTTAATTCGCCGCCCTATAATGCGACCCCACTGACACGGAGCGCTAC
>NZ_JABBPG010000002.1 GCF_013140855.1 Pseudoalteromonas caenipelagi
CGTGGGAATATCGTTACAATGCATTGGGGCAGCTAAAGTGGCAAAAAGATGCCAATGGTCAAGTGACTTGGATTAACTACGATAATCTAGGCCGTGTGACGCAACGTATTAGCAACGCGCAATCAAGTGCAGCCGAATCAAGGTGCTTTAGTTATGATGAAATGGCTGCAGGCACAAAGTCAGCTGAATGGGTGATGCCAGGTCATGCCTGTACAGGTGGTACAACGGTATATCAGCAAAGCTATGTGTATGATGCGCTGTTGCGTCCTGAGTCGGCGGTGATTGAGACACGTGTTGGCGATGACGTTATCACTCAACAGCAACGCACCTTCTATGACGGTTTAAGTCGTCCTTACTTAAAGCAGCTGAGCAACAACTATGCAGTGGGTTATGAATATAACGCGCAAGGCTTTAGGGTGGCTGAATTTGGCTTGCGTTATAACGAAGAAACCAAGCAGGTAGAAAAAACCGAACTGTCGCGTGTGAGCGCTATGAACTTCCGTGGTCAGCCGACGCAAGTAAGCTACCTAGGGGGTCAAAGCCAAACCTTTAGTTATGATGACTATACCGGTTTGTCATCGGGCATGAGTGCTTCGGGGATCAGTAATACACTGAACGCGAGCGCTTCAGCACTGAGCACAAACTATGTATACAACGCCTTTGGTCAGCTTGATAGTCGTACGATTAGTGGTTTATATGACCAAGACCGTACCGAGTCGTTTGAATATGATGGCTTAAATCGCTTAAAGCAAGCGACCTTTAACTATGGCGGTGCGAGCGTTAACACCTATTACTGCTATGATGCACTGGGTAATATGACTACCAAAGGCAGTACCAGTCAGTGTAGTTCTAATACAGGGCACTTTAGCTATGGAGATGCATCGCGCTCTAAAGGCAATGCGGGTGTACATGCGCTGTATAAAGATAGCCTGACAGGTAAAACCTTTAATTACGATAACAACGGTAATATGACCAATGACGGGTCACGTCATTTAACCTACTCTGGGTTTGATAAAGTGACGCATATTCGCCAAGCGGGGAATATGGAAGTGAACTTCCGTTATGGCGCAGGACACAGCCGTTACTATCGTAAAGATACTTACTTAAATGGCCAAGATGAAGCCACGGGTAAAGTTGACAGCGAAACCTTCTACTATGGTGCATTTGAGCGTATCAGCAAAAACTCAGGTACGGTCTATCAGTACACAATAGGCAACATGCTAGTGACTGAAAACCTCACCACGGGTGAACTGACTCATAAGCTAATGGTTAAAGACCACCAAGGTTCAGTGCTTGCCATCAGTGAAGTGAATGACACGCAAACTGGCGGCACTATTAGTCAAGCATTCCGCTATGACCCGTTTGGTCAGCAGTTTGTAATCACAGCGAATAAGTTTGATGTATTTACAGGCTACCAACGCCAAGGCTTTACAGGCCATGAGATGCTTAATGGCTTGAATATCATCCATATGAACGGGCGTATTTATGACCCGACATTAGGTCGATTCTTACAAGCAGACCCGTTTATTCAGGCGCCGAGTAACTCACAGAGCTATAACCGTTATAGTTATGTGTGGAATAATCCTCTTTCTTATACGGACCCCAGTGGCTACTTTGTTAAATGGATGATGAAGAAAACGGGGACTTGGAACCTGTTAAGAGCGGTAGGAAAGATTCCTGTACTGAACACTATCGCCGTTGTTGCACTTAACTTTATTCCTGGGTGTCAGGGGTGGTGCTCAGCAATGGCCATGGCCGCCTATACAGGTGCTCAAACCTATGCGATGACAGGTAGTTTTGGCGCAGGGTTGCGAGCTGGGGCGATATCTATGGCACAGTCTTGGGCGCTTGGTAAAATAGGCAAAAGTGCAGCGTGGGGTAAAGCGGGTACCGCATCTAATATCTTTGCAAATGCAATGGTTGGTGGTGTTGTATCAGAGCTTCAAGGTGGTAAATTTGGACACGGTTTTGTCGCTGCAGGTGTCACCTCTGCATTTAAGTCAATGTTGAACGACATTGGTGGAGAGAACAGTGCCAATGCCGCTATTGAAAGGGGAGATGTTTCAGCTCTGGAAATGTATAAGCTTCATCGTATAGTTGGCGCTGCAGTAATAGGTGGTACTGCGTCAGTATTATCTGGTGGTAAGTTTGCAAATGGAGCAATATCAGGTGCATTTACTCAGGCGTTTAACGGTGAAGTTAGCAATAAAGTGTCAGCTTGGGATAGGGCTAAGTGGTCTTATGAGCAAAGACTGAAAATGGGGAAATTGAAAGTTGGAGCTGATGCGACAGGAGCATTATTAGCTGGTGAAGGTTCGGCTATTAGAAACTCGTATTTTCCTGACGGTACTTTTGTTGTTGTAGCACATGGGAACCAAGATGGAATAGCACTCGAAATGTATGGTATACCAGTCAGTGATCCTAAACAGATAAAAGGGTGGCTAATTTCTAAGGGTTATAAAGGAGATAAGCCGATATTTCTAAACTCATGCTATTCTGGTGAGAATGGAGTTGCTCAAACAATTGCAGATTTATATCCTGACCAAATGGTAATAGCGCCAAGTTCAGGAATAACGAATTTATCGCTAGGTGGCGGTAACTACTTCGTTGGAGATCGTTCGGCCTATTACAAAGAGTTCAAGGCGAAGTAAAGATGGTAAAAGTGATTATACTTTGGCTCATAACTATATTTTTTACAGCTCCTCTTATGGCTAAAGGTTTAGACGGAATTGATGAGTATATAGATATATCATTAATAGAAACACAAGGTTCTGGAGCGGCCTACATAAAGCTGCCTAAGATATACGAGGACTATGAGTTTTACAGGTTAACTACTATATTGAACAAAACAGGTTCTAGAATGTCAGTAATCAATAATGTTGTCTCTGTAGAAGGCTTTGTTGAATCAGAGCTTTGGTATGACAAGGGAATTGAACACAATATAGAGCTATATGTAGAATATAGAAACTTTTCGGGTTGTAAAAAAAGTGTTAGTGAAAAATATATAGAGGAGCTTAACGCTGTTAAGAAGTGTGAAAAACTATCTAAAACACTGAAGTTAGCTAACGTGGGTAAACACTCAAACGAGAACTAAATGGACTGGAACTAAATGGACAGGCACTCAAGTTTGAAACCTTGAGTGCTTTGCCTAAATAATTAAAATTAAAAAGGACAGTCACTCGAATCAATGGGGTCAGAGTCTGTGCGATCCCCACAATAATCAAAAAGGACAGTCACTCGAATTTGAAAGTTTGAGTGCCTTTTCTATACTTTGAGTTCTTCAAAATCATTTCAATTCTCAGTTCAAGGAGTGAACGATAATAATTAAAAAGGACAGTCACTCGAATTTGAAAGTTTGAGTGACTTTTCTATACTTTGAGTTCTTCAAAATCATTTCAATTCTCAGTTCAAGGAGTGAACGATGGGATTAGCAAGGAAGTGTCAAATCAGCCTATCCGATACTAAGTATTATCATTGTGTTTCGCGTTGTGTTCGCCGTGCGTTTTTGTGTGGCGAAGATAAACTCACTGGCAAATCGTATGAGCATCGACGAGGCTGGGTAGAGGAACGCTTGCTGTTTTTAGCGCAGGTGTTTTGTATTGATGTCTGTGCTTATGCGGTGATGAGTAATCACACTCATATTGTGCTGTATGTAGATGATAAAAAAGCACAAAGATTGAGTGATAGAGCTATTTTACTACGTTGGCGTAAATTGTTTAAAGGCACATTGCTGACACAGAAATACCTACAAGGCGACAAGCTAGATAAGGCTCAACAATTCTTTTTAAATCGTACCATTGCAGATTATCGAGAACGACTGGCGGATATTAGTTGGTTTATGCGTGTGCTAAACGAGCACATAGCCCGTCGTGCCAACAAAGAAGACAAATGTACAGGCCACTTTTGGGAGGGGCGCTTTAAAAGCCAAGCGCTGTTAGACGACGCAGCACTGATGGCCTGCATGGCATACGTAGATTTAAATCCAATACGCGCGAAAATGGCACGGACCCCAGAACAATCAGAACATACCAGCATCAAAAAACGCTGTGAAGCTGCCACATCAGGCAAACAACCTAAACCACTCGCCCGCTTTGTAGGTAGTCCCAGAAAACATATGCCAAAAGGATTACCTTTTGAGCTGAAATCTTACCTTGAGCTGGTTGAACTCACAGGCAAGAGCATTAGAGCAGATAAACGAGGGCACATAGAATCACACCAAGCTCCGATTCTACAGCGTCTCAATATTCAGGCCGAAAACTGGCTAAAACTGACCACCCAATTTGAACGTGTTTTTCATGGTGCCGTAGGCAAAGCACATTCGTTAGATATGTACTGTGAACGCGCACAACATAAACGACGAAGCAGTATAAAAAGCAGTAAAACGCTGTTAACTTAACCTCAATAAGTCAACCTAATCTCCTACACCTCGCTAAGGCATAGACAGTACCAAGCTAACTCTTTAAAAACAGGGAACATACTGTCATTACAATTTATTGGTCAACGTGTCGCTGTAGATAAAGGCGTAAGGCTGTATATGCGAAGCTGCTTAAATGCAATTAAGCAGCTTCAAAATGTGGGAGCTGAAAATGATTATTGAAACGTATAATGATTTTCTGGGGATCGCACAGGGTCAGAGTAATTGATTTAAATTCATATCCCTTGAGAAAACAATCAAGACCCCACCCTTATTTGCTTGTTTTTTTGGTCACCGCCTATCTTGTAATTATCTGATTTAAAGATAGGCAGCTTGATGGCAACAACATGAAAAAGACAGGCAAGTCTGAAATAAACAAGACACCCATCTTTATTTGTTTGCAAAGCCGCTTGCAGTTTAGTTCAGCATAACCACCTCTCCAAGTCCCAATTTATCGAGTCGTTTGGCCTGCGTTTTTGCATCACCTACAACAATATAAATCAGTCTATTAGGGATAATGTGTTGTTGTGCAAGTGTTTGTATCTCTTTGACTGTGAGAGATTCAAGTTGTTCACTCTGTTGCTGAATAAAGTTGTGCGGTAAATTTAAAGCACCAATTTGTTCCAATAAATTCATTTTAGCGCCCAGTGTTTCAAAGCGTCTTGCGTTACTTTTTTTGTAATAGCTTTTGGTTGTTGCTAAATCAGCTTGGCTGAATGTATTTGCGTATTGTTCAACGATATCTTTCGTGAGCATCAGAGATTCAACAGTGACATTGCTGCGTACGTTGGTCTTAATTTCAAATAATGAAGAGCGAGAGGATGCGTTGAATTTAGAACGAATACCATAAGTATAACCTTTGTTTGCTCTCACTTCTTGAGTTAGACGTGAAGCAAAGCCACCGCCACCTAGCATATAGTTCATCACACCAGCTTTAAAGTAATTAGGATCATTTGCCTTTAAAGATGGTTGCCCTATCAGTAATGTTGACTGTTTTGCGCCGGGAATATCGTAAAAATAGACCTGTGCAGAGCTTGGTTTTGTCGGTTCAGGCAGTGCGGGCAGAGTGCTAGATGTAGATTGCCAATCGCGTGTTAATTGAGCCAAAGACTGTTTAATTTGGTTATGCTTAACAGCGCCGGCAACGTAGAGTTTAGCAAGTTGCGGGGCTATGTTTTGTTTATGGTAAGCCTTTAAATCTTCAATAGTTATTTTTGTTAAACTGTCGTCACTTCCCAATACATTGTTTACTAACGGGTGTCCTTTAGGGTAAACAAGTTCAAGTAGTTGCAGGAATTTAAAAGGACAGTCACTCGAATTTGAGAAAGTTACAGAGCAGCTTCCACAATAACTGGATGTGAGAATTTATGATAAAGGTGATACATAACTGTAGGACAGCCTTGTTAAAATGGAACCCAACATCAATATCTCGTCAAGTTGCAACTTTAACAGTTGATTCGCCGTTGTTGTTTTCATAATCTTTTGAACTAGTTACTTAAATTATCAATTGTTACGTAGGTACTTTTAACCTAAAGGACGAAATAATGAACAATCCTCAGTTTGTCATGGATCATCGTGGGTTTAACTTTAGCCATTTGCAAAATCATATCGGCAGCTATGATAAAACGCTTTATATATCAACATTTAACCTTGACCTTGATGACGCTCTAATGGGTTTTATCCGCCATTTTCAACGTGTTGTTATTGTTTTGAATCCAGTGCCTTTTGCTGAGCAATTGGACCGACTCAGTGAGTTTCCAGCAAAGTATGCGCAAAACAACTTTTTCAAATTGATGAACTTGGATGGGGTCGAGGTATATTTTAATCGTTTCTTACACGCTAAGATCATAGGGACCTCTGAGGCAGTATATGTTGGCTCTGCAAACTTTTCATTTCACAGTAAAGACAATATTGAGGCTGGTTTTGTGTCAACGAATGAAGCGCAAAACAACAAGATAATTCAATCTGTTAAGACAACAATTCTGGATACTTCTTTATCGCTCAATGAACTCATCTCTTCTACGAAATATGTCAACAACTCAAACACGGTGCAGCGAGCCATTGATGATCTGCTGCCTATGTACGATAAGTTGGTTGAGTGGATCGCAAAACTGAGAGGCGCGGCAGGTCAATCACACCCAGACAGGGCGGCTCTGTGTATTCGTTACATTGGTATCGTTCAAGAGCAAATTTTAACTATTTCACAGGTCCTTTCTAGAAGGTTTTCGCAAGATAAAATTTACTTAGAAGAGTTACAAATTTCAGCAAAATGGACTCCTAAGCTTTGTCAATGTCAGCAGGAAATCGAGACGCTAGATAAGCAGAGCAAGCAGTTGCAAAACTTGGCAAAAGAGGATGATTTATATGATCAGCTCACTTTAGAGGATTACGAGCGAGTGTATGGGGCGGGAGTTACAGATGGCTACCTTGAGAATAAAGATGCGATTAAAAAAGCATATAAGCAATTTAAAACACTCAATGATGAGATGTTAAAAGAAACAAAAACAGTCAGGAGCTACTTGTACGCCCTTTCTAAGCTTGGAAAGCACTACCGAGCATTCTGTAAAGCGCAAAAATAAGTAATAAGTTGGCTGCAGTAGGCAAACGCCCTGTAGCTATAGTTTTTTCATCGACCTGGCAATGCGATGGCTTTATTACAAACATCTAGTTAATCCCCTGTTTAAGGCACTTTAGGCAAACGCTCAGTGTTTAAAGTGCTGATTTATTCTCTGTATTTTTAAACTGATACTATTTAACACAACTTTAAGTTTATAAAAATCTAAAGTCTTTGATTTTATTGCTTAAATTAGCAAAGATAAATTTTTTAGAAAATTAATAAGATTCAAAACGGTGCGTTATCTACTGTGTATCTAACAACAACACAGTGTTATGGAGCACAAAATGAATAATAAAACTCTTCCAATAATCATGGCTATATGGTGTAGCCAAGTCTTTGCCGGTAGCAAATCAGCTGTATTCTTTGAACCTCCAACTGCAAGCATTCCCGCAGGGAGTTTTATGGCAAAGGATCACACAAATAACGAACGGTACAAGGTAAGTATGATGCCGTTTCAAATGGCAAAATATGAGCTGACGGTAGCCGAGTTTCGCAAATTTGTTAAAGATACCGGCTATCAGGCGCCAACAACGTGCAATCATAAAATTGGGCCTCGTTGGTTTGGCACAGGCGAAAAAGATGGTGCTTGGAATAACAATTTTTTTAATCTTTCAGAATACCATCCAGTAGTCTGTATTGGTATTAAAGGGGCTGAGGATTACGCAGCTTGGTTATCTAAAAAAACCGGTAAGAGATACCAGTTAATGTCAGAAGCGCAGTGGCTTTATGTGATGCGCACAGGTGGGTATGACGAATACGTGTCAGAGCAAGGTAAAAAACGCCATCAGGTATGTGAAATCGCAAATTTAGCGGACAGGCATGCAAAAGCAATGACGGAAAAAATTTATCAGGCTCCTTATACACCGGTGTACCAAATTGAAGACTGTACCGATAGAGAGATTTTGTCTGCCACAGTTGGTTTGTATAAGGCAGACAAATATGGTGTGCATGATTTGCTTGGTAATATTCAAGAAGTGGTTGCTGATTGTTACGTTGATGGCAAGCAAAGGTTTGTACAAGGAGGTGCGGCTGTAAGCACAGAAAACTGCACATCTCGCATCGCTAAGGGCAGCAGCTGGCATTGGGAGGTACCTGATCTGGATAAGCGTGTAGAAATGCCAGTTGATTTCCTTGCTGCAATCGAGGGCTTTCGCTTGGTGATTGATACACAGGGGAAAGAAAAACCTGCACAATTAGGTAGTGCGGAGTTTGTTAAAGGGCTAAGCAAAGCCCAACAGCAAGTAAAAATTGTGCATGCGCAAATAGCTGATTATCCGCATCAAGTGAAGGCGCTCACCATTAAAGATAACGGTACGGAAGTTGTTTTAAATTGGCAAGAAAATACCGCTAATCTAGGTGTAACGTACTCAGTGGTTCGCCGTGATCTTGTAACAAATAGTGAGCAAGTCATTGCCAAATGGATAAGCACAAACCAATTCGTTGATCAGAATCCAATTAAAAATAAGGCTAGATATCAGGTGGTTGCTCACTATGGGGAGCGTGATAGTTTAGCATCAAACACGGTTGATTCTAATGTGCAATATGTTCACGTTTTGCCGACTCGTATTCAAGGCGAGGTGTTTAGTTATGGGGAGAAAGTGACTGTACACAGTTCAGTTTTTGAACCTAAACAAGACTCTATTTATGTGAACGTGCACAATACCAAAGCTGACTATCGTATTTCGGTGAGTAAAGCAGGTAAATATACCCTGCAACCAAGGGTTTTTCACGATGGGAGTACGTTATCCTTTGGTTTGTACTTGAATGATCAATTACTCAAAGAGATCTCAACAAGTGGCGAAAGTGGTTGGCAGACCCCTAACAAGGTTGTTGTGACACTGCCAAAAGGTCAGAATACGCTGTCAATACAGCCAATCGGTGAAAGAACGCAGCTATCACTAAATTGGATTGATTTGAAGAAGCTATAGCGCTGACGTCAATTGCTACGTTAGCCTAACTCGTGATTGAATTCAGCCCTGATTACTGTAATCTTGGGTGGTCTTGGGCTGTTTAAGAGTAGTACTGCCATGTTAATTACAATGATGCACACAGGTTTTCGATAGCATGATCCAGTTTTTAGAATATGAGTTTGATGAATTACAAACTATCTTGTTTAAGGCTGGACAAATCGTACCGCTCAATAGTACTCAATCCAAACTGCTTGCATTATTCATTTTTCATCCAAATAAAGTGCTAAGCAAAGACGATATTTTGGAGCAGGTATGGCAAGGTAAAGTAGTGTCGGAGCAGGTTGTCTTTCAAAACATCAGCCAACTACGTGCGATTTTAGGGGAATCATCAATCAAAACGTTTCCTAAAAAAGGTTACCAATGGCAACTGGCATTGACTCATTCAACATCACCTAATGACATTGAGCGCAAAAAAAGTACTAACACTGATGCTACGAGCGCATTTAAAGCGTCTTTAACCCCCTCTTCAAAGGCTGTTCAAATACCTCAAAGCGATATAGCAGAGCGCGCTAAAAAAACGAACTACATACCGGCTATCGTAGGTGTTTTTTTGCTGATGACTGTTGCGTTCGGTTTATACTGGGTCAAGGGCTATGAGCAGAGTTCGAATTCAATCGCGTCACGGTCGATATCGGATAGCAATATTACGTTAGCTTATATCCCTTTTACTGCCGACAGCCCTCGTCATTTCGCCACTGAACTTGAGCAGTTAAACAATCAGTTTGATTTTGTAAATGTTCATTTTAACATTGACACTCGCAGCTTTATAAACTCGCCATACATGCAATATCAGCAGTTAGGGTTAACAAGAGAGCTCGCTTTTACGGGCGTTTTGAAAAGCAATGGTGATGGCGCGACAGCTAAGCAGCTCCCGTATTTACTTGAGTTAGTTGTGCAAGGTCCGCAAAGAAGCTGGACAAGTTACCTCTACGGAGTGTCTATGCCAGATTTAGTGAGTCAAACCCAAGCGCTGGTAGCTACACTGTCGCACAGCAACTATTTTAATCAAAAAAGAGACTCACTGCTGTCCGCTGAATTAACCTTAATTAATGAGCACTTAGGTGGCTCGTTACATGCTTTACCCACCCTAATTGAACACCTTATTGACGAAAAACGCTTTGATGCAGCCAGCGGTAACATTGACTTGCTGTTGTCGCAAAGTGAACTTACGCATCCACTATATTATGGCTATGGCAAATGGTTAAAGGGGCGTTTACTGCAAGCTAAGCGTGAGCCAGTTAGTGCGCAAAGTTATTTTGAGCAGGCTGATTTATTGTTTTTGGATGCGAATATTTATGATTTGCAGGCTGAGGTGAATAAATCTATTGCAGAGCTTGCACACACTGTGGCGCACACCAAAGAAGACTATGAATTTATTCGTCATCATCTGTACAAAGCGGCTAGTTTAGCGAGGTTAGGTAAAAAGCCTGTTGCAGAGATCCGGGCGTATACTTTACTGTCTATTAAGGCGAGTAAATTTGGCTTTAAAAAAGAGCGCATGGACTACTTGATGCAGGCAAAAACCTTGTTGGCGGAATATCAATTAGACGACTCTCATTATATGCTACCGATGTATCACTTTGCACTGTTTGCTGACACACTTAGTGAGCGAATTAAGTTTTACCACCTTGTACTAGATGCACCGGTCACACCTGATAATTATTGGGTGTTTTTCTCATCAGCAGATGCGCTTTCACAAATCTATTTAAAAGAAGGGCGCTCAGATAAGGCACTTACAGTCATCAAAAAAATAACCGAACCTGCACGTTCTGCGTGGCTACACGCCAAATACTATAGAGAGCTTGCAGACACCGACAAAGCAATTGAGTATGGCAAAACAGCCTTTAATCTTGGCCGTGGACAGCATATCAATTGGCTTAGTCTTAATAGCGCATTATTGCTACTAGAGTTACAGCACAATCAAGGTACAAATCAGAGCCTAGTGCAATACAGAGAATTTATCACCAATCATGCTACTGAGTGGTGGTTAGAATGGCGTAAGGATAGACTAACAAAAGTGGGTATAACAGTTACTGAGCAAATGGCAGGATTGTAGCGTGAACGAACGTGCTGGCCTCTAAAGCTTGGGATATTAAATTTCGCATAAAGCGATTCAATCTGGTGCTGCTCAAATGGGTGTGTCAATTGTAATCAAGTACACAGGTTTCATCTCTATTGGCTTGTGTCGTCTCTTCCATAAACTTGCTGATTCAGGTAACGCAACATCTCAACTTGAGCAGGCACCATGCAAAGTACATATTTTCGATAATATTGAGAGCGTTTGGCCTTTGTCGGCTTGACCACTAATTAAAAAGGATAGTCACTGAATTTAAAGTATGACCCGAAAAAATCTAAGCACAAAGTAGAGATTAGAGGGGGCAGTAATCTGTTTTTAGTATTATTTGCGAGGAAAGTTAATGGGATTTATTTCTTATTATAATAAGAAAACGGTTACTATATCAGCGCTTTTAGTTATGTTAACCACACTTTTAGAATTTATTTTTTGGGACTCTAACAGTGTAGGAATGCTCTCTATGTTTTTTTATTTTAATCTAGTGCTCTGCTTTCTTTTTTCGTTAAGCAAGAATGAGCAGCCCAAAATGATTGATAGTGAAGAATCGGTAAATTATCAAGTTTGTCTTAATTTAATGGTAATTAAAACAGTGGTTTATGTTTTTATTTCCGATCTATTGTATATTCCAGAAAGGTTTTACAGTTTTACTGGAGTCGTGCTTTTGATTGGTATACTTCCAGTGGTAACACTGACATTAAAGACGAGTGAATTTATCACTTCTGAGAGCTGTACCAAAAAAAGCATGCTGATTGCATTATTGGTAATCATTACATTGTTTATGACCGCAATGTATATTTTTAATAAAAGTCAATCATTTTGGATGTTCTTGGCGCCAAGCGATATATATTTTTAACTCTCACAGTAGTAATTAAAAAGGACAGTCACTTGAATTTGGAGAACATAAAAATATTTTTAATAATAGCATCGTGCTTATTTTGTATCTGGTTTGTACGAGTTATTTTTAAGCTTACAAATGAGCGACGAATTATTAAGAAGCTTCTAAGTATATGTGGCTACTCGGATTGGTATAAATTATTAAATGGTCATGAGGTAGTATCAAGCAATGCTGAAGTGGATATTTTAAAAGGTATTGCCAGAGTAGAAAGCATACTAACCCGTGTTTTTTGTACTGTTGATAACGAAGGTATATATGTTCACTTTATGAGGTATCCAGAAAAGCCTGCTTCTGTTATTGATTGGAGCCTCTTGTCTCTTATATCTGTTGGGATGATTGAAACTAAAAGTATCCGCCAGTTCAGTGCTGAATTAACATTTATGGGAAGTAATTTGTTGGTCGTTATTCCTTGGGATGAAAAGTGGGATAAACTGGTTCCTTCAACTGTAGGGCTTGAAAAGTTCAATTAGAGATTGGAATAAAGTGTCAAGAGAACAAAGAGACTTTCGAAGAAAGTTACTTACAAGGTTAAAACGTTTGACCATAGTGTCGATTTTTTTAACTTTTACATGCGCAGTATTGTATGAGTTTTTTGAAGACAGTGCATTGAATGTTATTTCAAGTACATATAAATGTAATTTTAAGTATTCATCAGCCTGAACAATTCGATTGCTTAGCAAAGGTGTAAGTTCTGTGGCGAGTATAACCACCCGATGTTTATGGCGGCCACTTTAGATATTAGACGCCGTAGCTGTTTAGCGGTTATGTTTTAAAAATGTGTTTGTGTTCATGATGGTAACTAAGATCATTGCCTTATATGGTGCTTGCTCTACTATTATTACACTTAATTAATTTTGAATAATATAAGGACGTTATACATGCCTGAAATCTGCCAAAACAAGTTGGACTTTTACAAACAAAATGGCTTTGTAAGATTTGAAAATGGAGTGAATCAAAGCCTATTAGCACGACTGCGAACACTATCTTTAGAGCTAGAGAAATCAGCTCAGCATGAGTTTGCTAATAATGTTGTGCGAGATCAGTTTTACATATCAACAGAATCTGGGGAGCCTAAGCTATTTCGCTATAATGATTTACTTTTTGATGCACCAGAGCTGGTCATAGAGCTACTTAGCACGCCAACAATGATGGCTATTTGCAACTCTTTATGTGGCTTAGGGTGTGTGCCTATGCAGGTAGATATGTTGTACAAATATCCCCATCCACACCCTCATGTGGCGTGGCATCAAGGCGCACCGCATTCTCGCATGTATCCTTATTTAAATGTCGGCGTGTATTTAGATGATGCTGACATAGATGATGGCTGCTTACGTTATGTACCCAATACTCAACACAGTGTTCAAGATATCTACGGACTTTCTAGTACGCATGGCTGGGAGCTTCCAGGTGTCGTGCAACAAAATGCCAGCGCGGGTGATATATTGGTACAAGATATGATGATTTTACATAGCTCTGAACCTAAACGAACAGCGGGTGTGCGCAGAACCATTTACATTGAATTAAGACCTATTGCAGGCATCATCGAAAGTAATGCCCAAAGTAAGGAATGGGCTGAATTAAGAAAGCAGTGGATGGCACATGTGATAAAGGCTGCAAACCCTATAGATGTGCCAACAGGATGGGCTGAGTATTATCAAGAGCCAACAGCAGATTTACACGCTCTTGTTGAGCAAATAAAACAAAGACGCGAGCCGCCGATCCCCGCAGTGTGGGCAATAGATAAGGTTGAACATCCTGATTACCCTGTACGGTCAGACCTACGCTAAGCCTTAAAAACGAGTTGTAGCTCTATGAACAGGGCATGTAAGGTTATTTGCAAGCATCTTGCTCTGTTTCTTCTTGCTTGTTGGGTTCTGCCATTTGTTCATCAGAAAAGATATCGGTATTGATAATATGGCCATCAACAATCAGCATTTGCTCTTGCGCCGTCTTGTCTTCAATACGAGGGTCAAGCGTTGCAGCAAGAGGGGAGCTGGTAATATCTGACGTTGCAGCCACATAGTCTGTAGGCTCTGGTTGCTCATCTTTTTGGCGCGCATTAATGTAGGTTAAAGTTGCGTACATCAACACCGTAAGTACAGCGAATGTAGCGTAGAGCGAGTGGGGGCCAAAATGGGTCATTACCTGAGCTAGGCTTGCAGAGCCGATACAAGCTCCGGCACCAAAAGCAACTAACAAAGCCGACGACACGCCAACTCTATGCTCATCATCAACACGAGAGTTAGCTAATGCAGACGACAATGGATATAAGGTAAAAGCAAACAAACCAAAGCCAAATGTTAGCCAATAGCTCAAGGGGGTTTGTGTTGGCAAGAAAAACAGTCCAAGCGAGATAAGCCCGATCATCAATGCATTGGTGCGCAGGAGAATACTGCGCCTAATTTTGTCGGAGATGATCCCCATAGGCCACTGAGCTAACAATCCTGCAAATATAGTTACCGCCATATACATGGCGATTTCTTCAGCGCTTAGCCCTGCTTGGCTAGCAAAAGTGGGGGCTAGGCCATAAAAGCTGCCATTAATCACACCGGCAAAGCATACCGCTGTTAATGATTGCGGGATAGTTTTGAAAAAGCCTAAAAGACTGACTTGTATTGGCTTTAAAGGCTTTGGGTGGATCCGGCGAGTGATCGAAATTGGTACTATACCAAACGACAGTGCAATACAAATCAAAAACAGTGGTGCATAGCCAAGCTCTGGGAAGTGCGACAGTGCAAACTGCCCCCCTACCATCCCTAAATAAGAGGTTAGCATGTAAAACGAAAATACTCGCCCTCGTTGTTCGGGGGCGGCTTGCTCATTTAGCCAGCTTTCTAGCACCATGTAATTACACATCATGCCTAAACCAACAACAAAACGAAGCATGAGCCAAAAATAGATGTTATCACTAACACCATGGCTGGCAACACAGGCGGTTACTATTGCTGTACAGGCAGCAAACGCTCTAATATGTCCCACCGATTTAATGAGGTGATAACCTAATTTAGAACCTAATAGCAGACCAAGGTAGTAGCACGAGGTAAGCAGACCAATCCAAAACGTTGAGACGTCATGCTGACCAAGGTAGAGTGCTAAATAGGTGGTTAATAAGCCTGTGCCGCCTACCAGAAAAAAATTTGTAAAATAAAGAGAGGGAAATGATTTCATAAAGGCAACTAAATAATTGGCTATATTTTAACGCTGTAAGTGTTTAATAATAGAAGAAATAGCTTAAAACGCCAAGCAATAACTGAAGCGTGGTTGGGGCGGTTTTAAACGCGCCCCATTTAATGTTGTTCAATCAAGGTTAGTAGTCAAACGCCTGAAGGCGAACCCCGTTAACCTTAATACTTTTAAATTTCGAAGGCGCTACCTCAAATGTACCATCTATAAGCATATCGACTAACTCTTGATCGGATAACTCATCACTATGATTGAAGTGCAGTGCGGTGCGACGCCACTGTCCTTGTTCAAGATAAAACAGTGATAAGTCAGAGTAGTTGCTTTGTTTTGAAATAAACACATATTCTGACAGCATATCGTCGTTGAGCTCTACAGGGAGTATCAACAGTTCGGTACTGTTGGCAGCAATTGCTTTGTAGTTAGATAGGTATTCTTGCACTTTTTGTAATAACTCTTTGGGCAGTTCCGTCTCAGTGGGAGTGCCAATTATTTTAAGCGCGCTGGCAATATCAAATTGCTCATTGTCTATATTTTCAAGCTCGGTGTTATCTAGCGCTGCTTTTATTCTTAATCCAAGTTGTGGATACTGCTGAGCATAATGGGCCTCAATTTCAATCAGCGCTTCGGTGCCAGCAACACCAAGCTCATGTGCAAAGTAGTAAACATCAATGTCTTCAACTGCGGTCAGTCCTGCATGGATCCGCGCTAATTGGTTTTGCGCACTTAGGTATTTAAAGTTCAATATAGGTGATTGTGTCAGTAATAACCCTACAGTTAATAACAGGCCTAAGCGGGTGTTAATGGTACCTAAAGAACGGATCCAGTTGAGTTTATCTTTGAAGATACATAGGCTATAACATACTAGGTAAAAAGTCAGAAACGCCCAAATAAAAATGGCCCATAACCGACTCACACTAAGACCATATTGCTCAACTCTCAGCCACAAGCCATAGCCACTAATTGATAGGTATACAGGCAAAATAGCGATGCCAGTGAGCAGGGCCATATTGGCAAGGTGTGCTATTTTGGGGGATGTTTGAGAATCTTGAAATGCTAGATTAAGTGTTAATAAAATCATTAGGGTAAGTACAAATACTAAGTTGCTACCACCATTGTCCCAAAGTGCGTCTAAACCTTGAAATGCAATAGCGACTAAAAAAACTGAACTCAGTAACAATAACAGTGGCAACAATGCAAACGACAAAGTTTGAATAAGGTGATTAGCAGTACTCACTATTTTGTTGCTACTGCGTACTTTGAGAACACCAATGGTATGTGCAAGCGACAAGGTCGGATAAACAAACCAAGGCTCGTAAAATAGCGTTTTGAAAACATGAATATCAATTGCAGCAAATAACTCAGCCCATAACACTACGATTAACCAAACGATTAAGGTAAAGATACTTGCTAGGAGGAGTGTGATGATTAATCTGCATGTATTACCAATTAATTGGGGATAGCTCACTGTCCATTGATCACTTTTTTGCTCGGTGGAAGAGGCAAAAATAAACGTTTTGAAGGTTAACAAAGACATGACTGCCGCAAAACTAAAGCCATGAGAGAGCAAGTCTGGGTATTCTGGGTGTAGCGTTTGCGTGCCTGTATATGCGCCAAGTAAAGCTGCAACAATAGTAAAGGCGATGACGATAGTATAAAAGAGCCTTTTCGTTGTTAGCGTAACACCATAAATCAAAAGTGTCGGGCCAGTTAACAATATTGCATAGCTTGCGAGTATTAATGACGGTGACTGGCTGATTGGCCAATCAAAGCTCAATGCTTGATGTAGAAGTAACAGCCCCAATGCTTGTAACAAAGCACATAACAACAGCCAACTTCGTTGCGTTTGACTATTTTGTTGAATTTCTTGATGACTATTCTCTGACATCGTTTTCTCTTGATCAGACGTGGTAGTTTGCAATGGTTCCATCCTAAAGTTTTATCCCGAATGTTAATCCTTTAATAATTAACGTAAAGTGACTAAGCTCAGCGCGGGAAGCTTAGTCACTGTAAATGAATTAGTCGATATGGAATCGGCCAACCAGCTGATCAAGATTTTTTGCAAGGTCAACCAGAGATTTTGCCCCCTCAGAAAGGCTATCGGAAGCTTGGCTCACCTGGGCGACTGATTCAGTGAGCCCAGCTATTTGATCATGCGTTTGACTGGCAGAAGAGCCTTGCTGCTGTGCATCGTGTGCAATAGTTGTGATGAGCTCTTTGACCTTTGTCACGCTACTGGCGATATTTTCAAATGCCTGATGTGCTTGTTCAGACTGCTCAATGGCCTCATTAGATGCCACTACACTTTCAGTCATTTTGGTTGATACGGAACGAGTTTGGTCGATTAACTTGGTAAGCACTTGCTCTATTTCTTGCGTTGCATCGTGTGAGCGTTGTGCCAAAGTTCTTACCTCATCGGCAACAACGGCAAAGCCCCGACCTTGCTCTCCAGCTCTTGCAGCTTCAATTGCAGCATTTAATGCGAGCAAGTTAGTCTGCTCTGCTATTCCTCTGATCACGCCTAGAATATTTGTGATGTTGTTGCTTTCGCTTTCAAGTTGAGAAATTTCAGCTGCCGAAGCGTCCAAAGAACTATTAAGTTGCGCAACTTGGCTAACCGTATTGCTGATCAAGGTATTACCAGAGTGTGCAAATTTATCCGTTTGAGCAATTTCGTCTAATGACCCTTGGCAGTTATGACTGACATTTTGCGCCATATGGTGAACTGACTCTGTGTTATGAGCCGCTTGATTAGCTGTACCTTGTTGGCTGCGACATTGGCTGCGTATATCTTTGATTTGTGTCTCAAAGTGCTGGGCAGAACTATTTAAGGTATGGGCATTTTGCTGAATATCTTTAACGAGTGCGTTAATTGAGTTTAAGAACTGATTAAACCAGGTGGCCAATTCACTGATCTCATCATTGCCAATCACCTGTAATCGTTTGGATAAGTTACCCTCACCCTGAGCAATATCACGAAGCCCTTCTGATACACGTTCAATTGGAAAAACAATTTTATTCGCCAAAGTAACCGCAATGATGCCGAATATGACTAACATAACCAACGCTATTACGGTGATGCTCCAAGACATGCTGTATGCAGATGAGAGTATTTCGTCTTCATCTATCACTGCAACAAACCGCCAGTTAAGTTTTTTTGAATGATATACCGTGGCATCTACCGTTTTGTTTTTCATCTCGATGCTAATATAAGGTTTATCGCCAGACGCTGCTATTTCTTGATAAAGCGGAACATCAAGGTCTTTGATATTTTTAAAATTATTATCGGGCCGTTTGGGGTCGGCCAAAATGGTTCCCTTACCATCTAACAAGATCAGATAGCCAGTCTCTCCGAGCTTTATATTGCTCACAATATCGGTCAAAGTTGATAGGGTTACATCTAGCGATTGTACTCCAACAAAATTACCATCGTTAAAAATACCTGTTGCGACCGACACCATCGCTTGCCCTGTTACCCCTTGATAGGGTTCGGTAATGACGACTTCTTTTGGCGATGATTTGGCATTTTTGTACCATGGCCGTTTACGAGGGTCATAATTACCCAGTGGCTCAGCAGGGTATTGAATAAACCCACCATATTCAGACCCTAAGTATACAAATAGTAGTTCGGGGTGGGTTTGCCCAAACGCAGTATAAAACTCGAATATTTCGCCTTCTTGAGGTGAGTTTTTAAGCGGTGTCATGGGTTTTTCTGCGCCAAAATATTGGGCAATGTTATCTGGCATACCGCTTACCGATTTATGCTTTGCTAAAAACCGAGCATTGTTTTTCATTTGCTCAAAGAACAGTACAAAAGTATTTTCAATTTGCCGTATTTCACTGCGTGAAAAGTCCAAAAAGCTGTTTAAAGACTCTTCTTTGGTTTTTGAGATACTGACTGTGGATATTGCTAAAATTGGCACGATAACAGTGAGCAAAAAACTGACGATTAGTTTTTGGCGCATTCTCATAAGGTGCTCCTGTAATTAGGCGGTTTGCAGGTGTCCGACGATTGTTATTGTTTAAAATAGTCACCTGACAAAGGGTTGTCATTGAGTATTGTGTACTGTTGCTCTCTGAGGGCGGTATTTTACACTCAGGCATAGGAAATAACTTTTGCACGATAACTAACTATGCTTTCACGCCAAAAAGATATATTTAACGTTTACTACAGTATAGATACAATAACCATTAACGCCCAGTTTCGCTATATTTTCTAGCAACTTATTTGATGCTTTTTTAGCAGCTTGTAAAAGTCTGAGCGGTTTCTTTGAGCTAGTTTTGCGGCCTCGGCAACATTGCCTTGGCACAAAGACAGGACCTTTTTTATATAGTCGTGCTCAAATTGTTTCTTGGCATCATTAAGGCCTTTAAAGCTTGTTTCACCTAATTCAGGAATTGCATTTTCAACTGCATCGGCCGTAATCAGCTTAGAAGAACTAAGCGCCGCCACATGTTCAATCACGTTTTGGAGCTGTCGCACATTACCTGGCCAGTGATAGCTCAATAAACAAGTCATTGCTTGTGGACTAATCACTTTTTGGCCATCAGCAATACGTTTTATGAATCGATTCGCCAGTAGTGGGATATCTTCTGGGCGTGCTTGTAAGCTTGGCAAGCGGATTGATACAACATTGAGTCGATAATAAAGGTCTTCTCTAAACTCTTTATTGGCAACAGCTTGATATAGGTCTTTATGACTTGCTGAAACAATACGCACATCAACAGGTTGTTCAGTATGTCCGCCTACGGGGCGCACACTACGCTCTTGCAGCACTCGCAGTAACTTTACTTGCAAGTCTAATGGCATATCACCTATTTCATCTAAAAATAGCGTGCCACCATCAGCACTTTGTACTAAGCCAACTTTATCCTGTGTAGCGCCTGTAAAAGCGCCTTTTTTGTGACCAAACAATTCTGACTCTAATAAATGTGCAGGCACCGCGCCACAGTTAATTGCGATAAAAGGCCCCTCAGCGTAATTGCTGGCTTTATGAATCGCATTGGCAGTGACCTCTTTGCCTGTACCGCTTGCCCCTTGGATTAAAATATTGGCTTGGCTTGGAGCAAGTGCTTGAATTTGTTGTACAACTTGATGCATGGCAGTGCTTTGGTAGATTAAGCCATGAAAGTGATGCTTGCTTAGCGCATTATCGCGTTTTTTATGGTTCTTGAGGGTGTTTTCGATGGCTTCAAGCAATGCTTGGCTCTCTATGGGTTTACTTAAAAAGCTCACAAATCCTTGTTGCATCGCATCGACTGCATCGGGGATAGAGCCATGTGCGCTCATCATGATCACTGGCAACCCAATGTGATTTTTTTTAATATTTTCAAATAGCTCAAACCCATCCATGTTTGCCATGCGTAAATCGGTTACCACCAAGTCAATACTATTTTGCTGTAGCAGTTGCAGCGCTTGTGTACCGCGATGGGCGGCGAGCACATGGTAATTGTTTGCTTCAAGGCGCATCGCCAATAACTCAATGAGAGAAGTATCATCATCTACCAGTAGTATCGTGTTGTTGCTCATGGTTTAACTCCTAACATGCTATTTTCATTATTTAGGGTTGCAGGGGAGGCTAAGCGTTGCTGCTCAATTTGAGCGAGCTTTTGTTTCAAATGCTCAAGCGCAAGCTCGGCGTCTTGCAATGCTTGTTGTTGCGCAGACGTTTGCTTTTTAAGCGCCAGGTTATTTAATTTGTACTGCCTTAGCTTTGCGGTGTGTTGATGTAACAGGGCAAAGTAGTTTAGATAATCTTGCGGCCAATCTTCTTGCTGGTGTAACTGTGCAATGAGTCGCAGTTGGGTGGTGGTTGAGCGCTCTTTGCAAAATACTTGGAAAAACGCATTTAATTTTTGGTGTCCTCGGTAACCAGTCAGGGCACTGCGTGACTGGTTGTCACAGACATTTAAATGGGCTTGCACCAAAACATCAAGTGGTGCAAATTGTTGCTGCTTTGAGTTACTAGGCCCAACAAATACATCTGCTTTATCAGAGGTGACTTGGCACGCCACCAACATACATGTTATCGATATCAGTACTAGGTTACGCATGACTAATCGCTCCTTGAGTAGGGAATTTAATGCAGATATGAGCACCGCTATGGGTATGTTGCCATCTTGCTGTGCCCTTAAGTTGCTTGACACATTCAGCAACAATGGCAAGACCTAAACCACTGCCTTGATGATTGTCGCTGTGCTTACCACGATAAAAAGGTTGCATGAGCTTGTGTTGTTCACTGAGTTCTATTCCTGGGCCATCATCAAGCACATTGATACACACTAATTCGTGGTGAACATTAAAATGAATTTTGATTGTCGATTTGGCGTATTGCAGCGCATTACCAATCAGTTGCGTTAAAATCAGCTTGGTCGGTAAGTAAGGTACTGTTGCGCGGTCATTTTGGTTCTGCCATTCAATATCAAGGTGTGATGATGACAGTTGTTGCTCAAAGTGATCGACAAGTTCTGATTTAAGCTGTTCAAAAGTGCATAGTTGGTGTGACATTGCGTGATTTGCCGCACTGTAATTGAGTAAATCATCAATTAATGTTGCCAATCGAGACAACGCCTTATCCATGATCAGTATTATACGTTGTTGAGGCGCAGTAATATGACCAAAGCTATCGCTTTGCAGTAGGCTGTTGCCTTCTTTTAAAGAAGCCAGCGGCGTTTTTAATTCGTGGCTAACATGTCTTAAAAATACGTCCTTTTGCTTATGGCTACGCAGTAACTCTTCACGTAACCAATCTAGTTCTTTACCTAAAGCAACAAACTCCTCGCTGCCATGTAACTCAATGGGGTGCGTGTAATCACCGTCGCCTAATTGCAATATGACTCTTTCAAATGCATTGAGTTGGCGAGTGACTTTTCGGATCACCAGTAAAGAAATAACAATAAGTAATGGAATAAGTAACAGCAGTCCAAATAGAAAATAGCGATTGATTTTGGCAAACGCTGAAGTTCTATCAGCGAGTCGGTTTTGTATGGCTTGATTAAAGTTAGGTTCTAGAGCGTCGATGTGTTGATGGAGTTGTGGGTAATTAACATCAACAACCCCTATTTTGGGGGTCAGCTTTTGTATTTGTAGCCATTTAGCAACAAGTTGTTCTGAGGCGAGAGAGCTTTTTAAAAATTCAATATTCTTTTTAGTGGTTTGCCATTTATTTTCAATGCTTTTTTGCAGTTGTGCATTATTTAATAGCTGATTGTTAAGTTGTGCTTTTTCTAGCGCTGAAACATCTGATTTTAATGACGTAAAAGCTAATATAAGAGACTGATTAAATTGGTAAATATGGTTAGTAGTTTGCTGATGTTTGGCAACCTGTTGGGCATACCATAAAGTTAACGCGATAATAGGCACAAGCGCGAGAAGCATAGCCAATCGGGCCTGTTGCCCTAAAGATTGCGAAAAAAATTTAGCTGGCGAATTTTTTATCTTTGTAAAGTACAAAGATTGCGGCCATTTTAACCATTCTATATTCATCACCCGCTCCTTTGTATCCACTGTGTTGTTAAAAAGCAACAAGCTAACACATTGATTTATATTAAATATTTTGTTTTACCGATATTGCTTGTTGCAATTAAGCAACAAACACTCTTAATCAAACCTGAATTAATCAGCTCGTAAATTTATAACCAATTGTTTTTAAATTATTTATTTATTTTGGCATTAAAGTTGGAATAGTGACGTCGACACTCGAAAACGCTACCGACGGGCAAATCGGTAGCAGCGAAAACGACCACTAGCGAGTAGGCGCTAGTTTGGTTAAAGCACAACACAAGGAGTCAAATGATGAAAAATTGTCTTATTAAACTTTCTTTTATAGCACTGTCTGCAACTGCACTAACAGCACAAGCCGGTACCTCTTTTTCTGTAATCGACTCGGATGGTGACGGTGTGATCAGCCTAAGTGAATCTAAAGCGTTACCAAAACTAATGGCGCAATTTAAAGACTTAGATACCGATGGCAACGGCGTATTAAGCGCTGAAGAGTTCGCAAATTTTAAGAGTGAATAGGGGTTAAGCAGCGGTTCTTATAAGTGGCTCACTCAGGAGTGAGCCACAGGGTGTCTCTTTTGATAACACCCTTAAGAGCAGCCCCAACTCAGTCACTTTGAAAACAGGTATGACATTAAACAGCATCAATTAAGTAAAGGTTTGGAGTACAACATGAAATTAACAACCGTTTTTACCTTAACATCGGCATTTTTAGTGAGTGCAGTTGCATTTGCAGCAGAATACTCATTTGAATCGTTAGATAGCAACAGCGATGGTGTAATTAGCCCAACTGAAGCGCAAGTATCAAGTGAGCTTGCAAGCCAGTTTCGCAAGCTTGACAGCAATAAAGACAATGAACTTACCCCAGTAGAATTTGCACATTTTAAGCAATAGGAGAATGACCCATGAAAACACTAAACGTAGCACTTACAACACTTGTATTGTTAGCGAGCACATCTGCAATGGCAGGCACTTTTACTGATTATGATACTAATAAAGATGGTGTTATTAGTAAAAGTGAAGCTGCAGCATCTGAAAGCTTAATGAAATTGTTTGATGAGCTTGATGCAAACAAAGATGGCGAGCTGTCAAAAGAAGAATTTAACAAGTAATCCCTAGAGAACTCTCTTGGGAAAATCCCTTGAGTATTTTATCTCGTCCAAAGTCCAGCTCGTTCTGGGCTTTTTTTGTGCTTGTTTCAGATACAAAATCAGCAGTTTGACCGTTAACGGCGGTTTGAGTAGCCATAATGCACCTCCTTTAAAAATACGGAACAAGCGTATAGTTGGGTGTTTATGGCGTATCACTTACATGTGATTACGCCGGTCTTTTTTTGCAACGTAAAGTTACTCGTAAGCTCCTTAGATTAAAGCATTTGAGAGGTTTAGTTAGGCATCTCAAGTGGCTGCTACAGTACGAGTCAGCTTATCGGTGAGGCTATTTACAAGTAACAGAATACAATTTATGTTCTTGATTAAAATCACATTGCGTTGGCGTTGTGCTGTTTTTGTTGAGGTAGGAAATGTACTCAACTCGCCCATTAAAAACAGCGCTGATATGTTCAAGTACAGCGTCTGTATTGCCCAACGACTCAAGACTTGATGCTCTTTTTATGTAACGCGTTAAAATATGCTTACTTGCAGGAATGAAACGACCGAGCTTATCGTAAAAAACAATATTATCGAACCCTAAACTGGCTTTGTTGTCGGTGCCTTTAACATTTATTTTAAGTACGGCTGTTGCAGACGTGTTGTCAGCAAATTTAAAGGTCTGTGACACACTAACAGGAAAGCCTGTTGCTGTTGTAATTGGGTGATCATCCAATGTAATAGTAACACCGTCATGTTCGGCGGTAATTTTTTGTGTAGCGATTAACGTTGCGAAGCGCTCATCGATAAGCTCAAAACCTGCGAGTTTATTGTTACTGTGCTGCTGGGTTAGCCACTGTTCAAAATCACCAGCTCTTATGGCTTGAAATGCAGAGTGATATCGTTGTTCTGGAATTGGCGTTACACGCTCAATATTGTCTATGGCATCTTGCATCACAGGGCTTGTGTTTGCGTGTAGCTTGGATGAAATTAAACAGCAGATTACTGTAAGCATACTTATGTAGATATTTGTCATGACGATTTCCTTTCGATATGGATTTATCTTTTCCATAAGAGCGCACTTAAACAATAAAGTTTATATGCGATTGGTTATAAAAGTGCTCGCTCTAAGTCGGTGCGAGAACAAAAATATGTATTTGTTTATAACTCGTTAGGTGCAGCTAACATAATACACACCTCGTTCTTGAGTGATATCACATATTCCGATGTCACCGCTTGGGCCTCCGCCTTTACTGCCACCACCATTGTAATAAACAGGGGCATCAAAAACATATTCAAAATGCTCTTTAACTGCTTCTCTATCACCTACCTCTTCCAAGCTTGAGATTTTTTTGATATAGGCTTTCAAAATACGTTTTGCTACAGGAATAATTTTTCCTCTTTTGTCATAGAAAACAGGTTTAATAAAGGTTAAATCAGATAGCTTGCCTAGACTCCCTTTTTCGAGCACTACTTTCACAAGGGTATTATCTGGAAATTTAAAGACTACTTTTGGCGTTCCTCCACCTAAAGTAAAATTAAATATTGTTAAATTGAGACTGGCTTTTGCTTCTGCCGTTGCTTTTGCAAGCTCAGCATCAAGAATATCGAAACCATTTAATTGATTGGTATAGTGTTCATCCGTTAACCACAATTCGAAGTTGCGATCATCTACGGCTTCAAAGGCTGAGTTATACAAATTACCAGGTACTGGAATTGGGCCGCTATCTAGATTTCGAATCGCATCTCGAATAATCGCATATGAGCGTGCTAAGTTTTGACTAAGCGCACTTGATTGCGGTGTATGATTTTTGAGTAGTGAAACATCGTTTGAGGCATTGATACCGAAATCTAAAGATCTAGGGTTAACATAGTTAACTACGTACTCTTTGATATAGAACTGGCCGTTTACATTATCACTCACATAGATTTTTTGACCTTTTTGCACTGCATAGGCTTGTGCAGTTACTTGCATCTGCCAATCAGAGCACCCGTTACAAGGAACGATTACATCTAAGTTTGGGGTGGCAAGCACTGATGAAGAGGCTACAGAGCAGGCTAAAAGAAACAAATATAGAACGAGATTTTTCACGAATATTTCCTTTCGATATTATAATTTCTCTCTTCACTGAGAGAACCCATATGGTGATTGGTACACCATCGTATGAATTTACCCAAAAAAAATACAAAAGTAAATAATGTTAACTAAGTGTTTTTTTGTGTGGTTTTTTAAGTTCTTAGTCAAATCTATACTGTATTTGCTGAGCAGCAATTGAGGGTCATGAAGAATAAGCAATTTTATGTAGGTTGAAAATGCACAAAGCGGCTTTCAGCAAATATGTTTAGGCGCAGTGTGTCTAGCGAATGAACAGACGTTCGTCTTCTTTATTGTACGGGAAGTTGATCGACGTAGCTTGATACGTAGACGTCCCACTGACGAAATCTGTTTTGGTGTTGTACCAGTAATTAATCCAACCGGTAATCACATTGCCTGAATCTTTAATTGACTCAGATTGGTACAAAGACAGCGTATTTGTATTGAGCTGAAACCGTCTAAACGAAGGTGTTGCGTAACCATATTCAACTGTCACAGCGTAAAATTCGCCAACATGGTTTTCAGTTGTGGAGTAGTCGTTCGGAACTGTGTAATCTCATTGTGGGTGTTTCGCAGATAAAACACCGCGAATCTCCAAATAAGTGAGTTTGGGTGCGGGTGCCAAAGGTACGATTTGACCTTCGTCTTTTAACGATTGAACATATAACTGATAGTTCTCGTGCGTATTAACAACTTCTTGTTTTAACTTTTTTTTAAATTCAATAAAGTCAACATCCTGTGTAACGCTTTCTAAAGGTGGTAGTTGACTTGCCGCACTTGAGAATGCACAAAAGACACTGGCCCCTAATAACAATTTTTTCATTACTTATTTCCTTATTTATTAATTTAACTTTTGTGATGTGGGTCATGCTTGTTGCAGGTTAATCGACTGTGTTGTAGATAAAGAGAAGAAACTCAAAGTCGGGAGCGGTTTTTATTAGCTGTTTCAAGTGGGAGGCTTGGGAAAGACAATTACCCAAGCGTTTTGGTACAAGTAAGGTTGTTAGGAGGTCAGCGTTTTGATCGTCGACGTTTTGTAAAATCAGTAATTTGGCCATTTACAGCCGTGGGTATCGCACTTGCTAGAGCTTGATGAACCGCTAAACTGACTTGGCTGCGAGTATAAAAATGCGAATTGCCCAGTACTTTGGTATTTGTTTGCGTGACTAAGTCGGTGACTTACCCATTTACTGAAGTTTGCGTTGCCATGATATCTATCCTTTAAAACTCAGAGTTAACTGTGTAGTTCACGTGTTTGGCTTAAGCGATTACAGGGAATTATAAGAGGTTAAATCTAATTTGCAAAAACACTTATATCTCCAAAAATAAACCACTTAGTTAAGCAAATTGGTATTAGAGGAAAGCTGAAATTAGTCACCTGACTTAATGCGATAAAACCAGAAGAATTGTACATTGCTCAACTTCAATGCTTTTGTGCTTGTATTATTTTGTCAGGTAAGCTTGACATAAGATGCGTTCTAAAGGTAAGGTAAACATTACATATTGTAATGATCTTTTGTCATTGCTTGCGTTTTAGTTCAACAAAAATGGGGTTAAGGTATGACGTTACATTCTCAACGGGAAAATAAATTCGTTAAATATTTTATGACCAGTATGTTGGTTTTTTTACTGTGTATTGGTGTGCAAGTTGCTGCATTTGAGTTCTTTAGGATGGCAACTTGGTTGCAGGTTGTGGTGACACTATTGCCTGTTATTCCCTTGCTTTGGAGTTTTAAAATCTTTCTAACAAGGTACAAAGCGCTTGATGAATATTTAAAATCGCTCATAGGTGAAGCATTTTTGTGGGTGCTAGGCGTATTATGCTTTGCAACTTTCACATATGGAATGCTGGCTATGAAGTTTGAATTGCCCACGTTTAACATTGCGTTGATCTTGCCTATTGCTTTCGGTGCACATGGTTTAGTACTTACGCTATTATTGCGAAAAGACAATGAAAAATAAGATAAAAGTATTCAGAGCCGAGCAGGGTTGGTCGCAACAGGTTTTAGCTGACAAGCTCGGCGTATCGCGACAAGCTGTAAACGCAATAGAAAGAGAAAAACATGACCCCTCATTACAGTTAGCGTTTGATATTGCCTATGTATTTAATGCGAATATTGAGGATGTGTTTTTCCCAGAGACAAAGTAAAGCCACTAAGTATATTTTCAAAAGAATAAGGCAAGTTTATACCTTTTTTAGAGAGTGTTTTACGGTCAAATATTATTAATGATGAAGTTATGTATAGGTGTAAGTCAGTAGAGAGGGGAGTGGACTTTGTATCATTACAAAGCCCAAGTAGGCAGCTTAATTAAAAGCGATAGGTGATATTGGCACTTGCTTGAAATTGACTTAAAGAGTCATTGTCGAAATGCCAACTGCAGGTGTCCAACGTCTCTGGGTCGTTATCACAGCTCACAGCAGAGGTATTTTTAACAATAGTCGCCACCCAACGGACTTCTGTACCAACACTAAACCCAGCCCCTAACTCATAATCAAGTCCTGCGAATAAGCCTGTGGCAAAGAAGGTATCATCGTCAACAAAGTTGGTGGTAATACGATTAACACCAAGTTGCGCACCAAAATAGCTATGTAGGTTATCGGTAACAGGGCGTTTTACTGCGCTTTGAAATAGTAGCAACTCAGAGTCGACTTTATGTGCAGGGCTGTTTTCTAACTCACTTTCAAAATAGCTATAGTAAATACCATATTTAGCACCGTCGATGTGGTGATCCACACTTACTGCAAAGTGTGTGTCGTCTGCAAGTTCATGCTCTTGTCCTTTACTGGTATGTAGCTTTTGGCTATACGTTTGACCTGCATAGGCTGTGACACCAATATCTGCAAAGCTAGGCATCGAGAAAAGTGCGGCGCTCAGTGCAACCGCTGAGAGTAATTTATTCATTAGACTTCCTTTTAACATGGCTTCGATAAGCCGCGGCAAATGACTTTTATTGATAGCAATTCTACATTAAATATCAGATATATAAACCTTGTTGATTAATGGTTGCTTCAGTGAGTGGTTCGTCTAACCAGCCTAGCTTTACAGGTGTGTTGTAAAGGCGAGGGTTGCCAAGTTGAGGCCAAATATGGCAAAGGCCGGGGACGAAAACTTTGGCTGTATGCATTGGCGATTCTGAGCGTTTATAATCAAGCGTAACCACATCTAGCTCAAACCCCTTGAGATGTTCAACAATATTTAATATATCAGATTTAAGATTACAGGCTGACTCTAACAAATAGGGCTGTGCTCTTTCTGTATTTTGAATGTTAAGGTAATCACCACCGATAACCGCATCAAAATTGAAAGGCGCTGAGTTTTGGTTACGAATAGGAATGAGCTGGCATAATTCGGATAGTGCTCTTTGCGCAGCTAATTCAGCCTTGAAGTGACAACCAAAACCAAATATCCAACCGTTAGTTTTTTTATCTTTACCTATGGCTGCCATAACGGGTATGCCCAAGTCATTTGTTATATCTAATACCCAATAGTGATGGGTTTTATCCAACGTCTGATGAAGAGGTGAAAGGTATTGCGATTCTATTCGGGTTAGATCGAAACTCGGTCGTCTGATTTGATTATACCACCATATAGCACAGGCATCTCGCTCAATGAGCTCAAAGGCTGCCTGCAGTATAGCTTCCTCTATGGTGTTTCCGGTAGCGCACCCATTAGAGTTCCAACGGCCATATTCACTTTCAATAAATGGGGTATTTGCAAAGCACAACACACTTGGGATGTAAGTAGCTTTTTGGTGTGTTAGAGACCAGCAAGGTTGCCAATGTATTTCTTTGTTATTGTATGGTGTGACTGCTTGATGACGTGTTGATTCGGTGTGAGTGGGGTCATTAAATTGTAGGTATTGTGTTTTGCTGTATGGCGCTAGGTGGTCAAACAAATAGTACGGTTTATTGAGAGCTTGAGGTGCTGAAAATATTCCTGTATCTGACTTTTTAAATTGCGCATTATTACGTTCAAGCGCTTCGCACAAAGCACTAGCTTGGGACTGTATTGCTGCAACACCTTTACCCAAGCAGGTTTGGTTAAAACCATCAATAGCCGCTGTTTCAAAGCTATGGCATCCCTGTTTATAAAAAGCTGTTCTATATATTTTAATTGGTGACGAACTGTCAGTTAGCAGTGACAACTGATTGATTAGCCCTGTGTAACGGTTTACATATGGCAGTATTTTATCAACGGTTGCTTGAGCTGATACAACACGTGAGCCACCATCTTTATCACTAGTAATGGGGGTATCTTGCAATTGTATTGCCTGATCATCATGCTTTGACGTTAAATAATCTGGAACGATATAACTTTCAATATTCTGCTCATTCGTAATAACGGTACACTTATGGTCGATCGCCAGATGATTAAGTAACGAGTCAGATATGGTGAGTGACTGTTCATTGTATTGGCTATAGTACGGCTTAATACGCGCTGCATGATTACTAATAAACTGTATTAAAGGTAAATTTTGAAGCCGAGCAGCCAAATATGCGTTTATTTGTGCCTTGTTATCGAGAGATAAAACTGGGCTGACGACAAACGAATCATAAAAGTCTTCAATAATAATAAATGGTGATAATTTACTGAATTTTTTGGGGTTTATCTCAGCGATATTTTTCGTCAAAACGATTGCTTGTATGTTGAGCGCATCAAAAATAGGAGACAAGTTTGTGCTCTGTTGGGGCTGCATTATTTTTATGCTTGGTATGCACGCTTCTAATGCTTTTTTATGCGCTTCATAAATTAGGCCCGCACTGCGCATGTAGTCTAAGTAGTAATGAAATGAGGATTTATCGTAGGCGTTTTCAAGTTTTTGCTCTATTTGACTAGCTGTCATGTTGCCATCAATAAACCGGATAAACGGTAATTGTGCTATATCTAAAATAAAGTTTGTTGAACTACTTGATAAAAATACTTTTGAGCTAGAGGCTTTTGCCACAGTAAATTTGGGATGCCAATTTAGGTAATGCGAATTCATAATTATTTATTTCTCAAATAGTACAGGGCAGTAAAAATCGTTATTCAGTATTTGTTTATAGCCATAATCGTTTTCAGAAGCTTGCACTTGCAAGTGTTCGGTGTAAATGCCAACAGATAAAGCGGCACGGGCGACATTTGCATGATTGCTTTTACTTCCATGAATAAGATCCCAATGGTGCATCGAAAACGCGCCTCGATTGAGTGTTAAAGGCTTTTCAATCCATTGACTACTAGAACATGCTTGTACACGCGTCGCTTCACTTTCTAAGTTGAGTACTTGTGCACCGATAGGTGTTTCGAAGCGGTTTAAATGATGAGAGCCTGATATATAACACAAAGCGCCATGTTGGGGAGTTACATCTACAAGGGGGATCCACAGCGTCGCTACACCACTTTTAAAAAATGGCATATGCTGAGAATCGCGATGCCACCCGACGTTAAGATTAGGATCTGTGCCTTTTGGTTTGTAATAGAGTTGGCTCCCCCAAACCCTCACTGTGTCACACTGTAAAACTCGTGCAATATGCTGACCTATATTGCTTTGGGTGAGCAGTTTGTAAAAAGCATCGCTACAAATATGTGGTTGAGCAACACGGGTAAGTGCACTCTGTTCGTGCCCTTTCACAATGCCCCAGTGAGCTAATCCAGTATCACTTTTGTTATTGAATAAGTCAGGTATGGCTTTAAATGCTGCATCGACAAGATCCTTTGCTATCGCATCGTCATTAAAAAGATGAAATCCATTATCAAGATATTGGTTATGCAAACGAGCCTCCAACACATGCGAGAGGATTTTGTTGTAATGCACGCTTGATGTCTGGAGTTGATAAACTTTGCCCAAGCGTAAGTTCTTCTATGCTGAAGTCTTGATGATCAGGGTGTGGAAAGTCTGAGCCAAAGAGCAATTTGTCACGACCAATCCATTTTACCACTTCTTCAAGGCAGGGCTCGCCAGACTCAAAGCTCACATAACAGTTATTTTTAAAATAATCAGAAGGTTTTTTAGGAAGTTTGTCTTTTACCAGAGCTGGAAATTCTGGATAACAAATATTATCTAGCCGCCATAGCCAATAGGGCACCCACGCAGCACCTGCTTCAAGAAACATAAATTTAATATTTGGGTATAGTTCAAAAACATTACCTTCCAGCAGGCTTAAAAATGCCACTTGAGCTTCAAGCGCATGTGAGCAAGCATGCAAACTAAATCGACTTTCAAATCTATCGCTGCCAATTGTTTGTCCATGCAAATGTGTCCCACCGTGAAATGCAATATTGATATTGTGCTGCTGACAGGTTTGCCAAAAGTCAAAATAGGCTGCATCTCCCAAATGATAACCGTGTATTGGTTCAGGGCGAATGGTGATGAGTTTAAAGCCTTGCTGTGCAATCAATTGCACTTGCTGTGAAAGTGACTTCGGATCATGTCTACTGACGATTGCTGCGGGGATAAGGCGGCTTTTATCTATCATACAATAGTCCAAAATCCAGCGATTATAGGCTTGGGCGTATGCGCAAGAAACTTCTGCAGGTAGAGATTCATGGTTAACAATGTAACCAGTAAACGTTGGAAATATAAAAGCTTTATCCACGCCATCCTGATCCATACTTTGCAACTGACCAAGCCCTGACATTGCAAGTTTACGAGCACTCGAGTTTTGTGGGCGTAACGCTGTTTCTAGCTGAATTGCTTTATGCCAGTGCTTTAGGATAGGCTCAGAACCGATGTAGTAAGTCGGGGGTAAATCAACGTTGTCATGAGTATGGTGCTTAAAATGAACTGGATATTGCTGGTAAATTTTATTATCTAAGTATTTTTCCCAAATAAAGAGCGGCTCCATTACATGGCGGTCGCAATCAAATATTTTCATAATACAGCCTAGAAATAATTAGTAATACAGCGCACTGGGTACGCTGTAAGTTGAGTCATTAGCAAGAAGTGAAAGGGTGGCTTCGGCAAATATCCATAAAATCGTTGATTGCTTGAGTTTCGATCATGGCACGTTTCGATTCATCTTGTAAATTTGCAAGCTCTGGTTTCGGGGGGATAGTTACAATGAAGCAACCAGTAAGCTCACTCATGTTCTCGAAATGCCATCCGTTATAAAGAGCTAGCTTAGAGTCATCAAACTTACCATCAGCGTAATCGAGACCTAATTCGGCTCTTAATCTCTCTCTGATTTGCTCATCAGTTGGTGTGCCATCAGGGGCATCAACTAGACTCGCAACTGATTGAATATCACTACTTGTAGGTAGGGAGTCGTTTTCAACTATATACTTTGGTGATGGGCTCAATTGTTCGACAATTTCTTTGGTCTCGTCACCGCTTTCTACTTTAGCTTTGATAGTTCCACCTTCACTTTGACTACCATATGTAAATGTTACTGAATCACCTTTTTTGATTACGAACCTTACTTTGGTTTGGTAGGCTGGTATTTGAGGAAAAAAGCCAAACTTTGCAAGGTAATACTCAGGGAATTTAACTATATACTCTAACTCTTTGTCATTCTCCCAGTTTTTCCAAGCGTAGGCGATCATTCTGCTAAGAGCAGAGTGCCATGCACTAATTGCTAGCATGTTTTCAACGGGGTTTGGGCCTGAAGACTTTGTTTCTTCACTGTCACTAAAGCCGTATCGTGTTCCTAGCTTGTTTAACTTATCGTCCATTACTATTTCCTTTATTTTGATTTATAAATGTAAATACTTACCAGCTTAGCTGGAATGTTGGTAATCATTCCTTGCTAGTAGCTGAGTAAATTTTATTAGCTACCAGTTGATACAATTTGGATTTTATGATTCAGGTATTTTACTGTGCCAGTTAATTAATATTTTTATATTTTTCATATGGATAGAACTTTTTGGTTGGTGGTTGCATTCACTTACCATTTGGTGGTGCGCTGTTAATTTCCCACTTAGTATTAAGTGGGTTATTTAATTAATTATATGGCTCTGGTTAACTTGGAACTCAACGTTGTTGGCTAATTCTTATATCAAAAATAAGTAGTTTATTTAGAGACCACATTTTTATACCTTTTATATTTAAATGGTTATATTGTATTTATTAAGTTCTGACTCTTCATACTCTTGTTCTATCCATCCCATTTTTACAGGGACATTGTAAAGCCTTCCTGGAGCTAGTCGTCTCCAAAAATGGCGAAGTCCAGGAGACAGGACTCTTACGACAGGGAACATAGTATCAGACATTGTTAAATCAAAAATGAGCAACTCCTGATTGCACTGTTTGAGTTTATTTATTACCTCTAATAGAGCTTCCTCGAGAGAATATGCTTTATTTGAAGGACTAAAATCTTGTGTTGGAAGTTTCTCGACATCAAGGTGCGGATGCATACCTACTTCTTGCTTGTGGAGCCAATCGTAGAATTCTGGTTCAGACCTTTGTGTTTGGCTGTTAGCTATTGCTGGAACTAATTGACAAACTTCAGATACAGCACGCTCAATTGCAACAAGTGGATCTACATGACAACCAAATCCATACAGAACTTCAGTTTTTGTGGATTTGTTATAACTGACAGCTACGTAAACGGGCACACTTATATCAGAGGTAATTTCAATAATGTTTAATGTTCTAGCACTTCCCTCAAATTCATTGTGAATGTTTTTTACATATTCACTATCAATAGACGCAATTTGTATGTGGTGTCTTGGAATTTTGTTGTACCACCAAATGGCTATCGCATCGCGTTCGATTAACTCTAGAGCGCCATGTAATATTGCTTCATTTAAAGTATTACCGGAAGCGCAACCATTAGAGTCTGGCATTGAGATTCTTTGTGAGTCTTCTACAAGCTGAAATTGAGCATACACAACTTCTGCTGGTACGTAGACTGGCTCGTTACTCGTTAAGGATAATGTTTTACACCAATGATATGGCTGATTCATATCAAATGATTTTGGAATCCAGTGCTGCGGAGAAGTATTATTTCTATTTTGTTCAGAACGTTTATTTAGCTGAGATTCACTAAAAAGTAGTATTTGACTAGGTAAAACATAGCTCAGTTCTAGCTCATCAGGTTTAGCAAAAGAGTCATATTTTCTTTCATGGTGAAGCATTGAATAGCGTTCGATAGCTTCACAAATAGCACTACATTTAGCTTGTTCTTTCGTTGTGCCTTTTCCGCCATTTGCAGACCTAAGGCCAGCTGAAACCCAAGACAAACTTTGTGGGGAGAAAGCTGTATTAATGCCTGCGGTATAGTTATGAATGTGCTTAGAGTCAGTTTTGCCGTAATGTGTTAGCGAGTTTATTATGCCTGTATATTTGTTTATCAGTGGTGATAGTAACTCTAGTGTTTGAGAAGCTGAGCGGAAACGTAGTGGTGAATACAGAGCCTTATCAATTGAGTGATTTAAGTGCGAAGGTGTGTAGTTATTTGCTGCAAATTTACATATTGAATGGTGAATAATCGGGTAGCTCGCGCATTGTGATGTTTTTATATCTACTTCTAATACTGAGTCCTTTTTTATTGAAATGGCTTGTATTTTAACTTCAATCGTATCAGGTAAAATAGCCTGTACATTGTTTTTATTCATCCGAACAAGTGACAGTAAAGGTCTAAGTGAAAGAATACGCTTTATAGAGCACACTGAACAACTTGTTGCCAAGTCTAAAAAAAGAACTACTTTTCCATCGCTACATTTTAATGTTTCGTTTTTACCAAGTGGAGAGTCTAACACCAGTTGATGGAAGTAGCTTTGTGAAATAGCGTGTTTTGTCTCAAAGTTTGATACTGCGTTTTCTGCAGTCTGAGTACTCTCAATAACTCCTGCATTTTTTAATATATTGAATTTCCTAAGCACCAGTGCAGGAGGGGCGTTTATCTCAGAGAGTATTTGCTCAAGTGTTAAAGAACTCTTGGCTAGCAGTTTGACGAGTTTGACAGATATATTGCAATCGAGAGCGTCATCTTTGTAAAATGAAGATATTACAAGTATGGCATTTTTAACAATGTAAAACGTGAGTGTTTTATTTAAACTGTACTTCATAAAGTGAGATGCGCTAGCAAATGCCAGCGCTTTTCCGAAATTAAGAGGTGAAGATTACAAGCTGCTCGTCATCATCTTGACCAAGTTTTATTTTGGTTAAGATATCAAATGAAGCACAAGTGTATGGTAAGGTTAATATACTGCTATCGTGGTCTACTTCTCCCACAACCTCAAACGATCCTCGAGCTTGACCCTGTACGATTTTATTTGTAACCAATAAACAGCCACTTTCTCTAGATTCGGTAGCTTCAACAGACCATTTTATGATATTGGAGCTGTTCTCTATTGCGTATTTACGGTTGCAATTTAGTTTATCAGTGGTTGAGAAGGTTAAAATAGGCCATACAATATTCGGGTCTAATCTCAATTTTGTTGTTTTAGGAATTTTCATTCCACAACCTGCCCACCGATGCACATCCACAACGTTATATCCTTGATGAATACTGAGTTTGCGAATCACATCCATATCGCTTTGAGATGACTCAGGAGTAATTACCTTATACTGCCTTGCTGCGAACTCATCCATGTTAGTATCACGGATGCTTTGACGTATTTCATCGTCAACGAGCTCTTTGTCTACTAAAGAAACCTCATAAATTATTAATCCCGAAGTAAGGAAGTGGCGCGTGTATTCGGTAGCTTGAATTTTCCAATTATTGAATATTCCTTCTGCTGGGTTGTTTTGCAATGTGTCTGTTGATGTCTCAACCTTTAAGTTTCCACCTTGGCTACTACCCAAGTATTGCTCTGTAGCAAAAAAAGTTCTCAATAGTGTAGATTCATTTAAATTGACCATTAGCTGAAACCAAGTTCTAGTTATATTTTCAATTTGAACTAAATTTTGATAGCTAAAATCTTCAGATATGGAGATGTTATTGTAATTTTCTTTCATGAGCGCTCCTTACATTGTTAATTCATAAAAAATAGATTAAAAATATACGTGTTAATGGCAACTAAATATCTCGGATGAAATAAAAAAGAAGCAGTAGCTGATGCTAATGCCTCTTTAATCTGTAATATAGACTTAGTTCTAGTTAAAATCAGGATCCGTATCAGGCTCTGAAAAGTCTTCTTTAACAACTTCAGCTAACTCATCATGAATAGCTTTGGACATTACTTCGACTTCAGGGACCCAAGTTTCAAACGCTTCTTGAACTTTTGGATCTGTTACTCCGAAAGTGTCGAAGAAATTTTGATACTTTTGCTTATCTTGTGACTGAATGTAATCTGAGACACTGCCGTCATGAAGAAGGTTGTAAGTGGCTGATAGGGTTGGAGTTTCTCTGTAAACTTCAGAGTTGGGAATTAATAGTTGCGGCTTGGATAAATGGTTAGATACTTCATTTGCTAACATTTCACCTAACGTAGACCTAAAGTCGCCACTGCTGTTGGCAGTAATTAGGTTATCATACTCTGCATCTGATAAGCCGAATACTTCTGCTACTTTGCGGGGGCTTTTGTTGAATTCAGAGCGTACTTTTTCATCAAAAACTAAATTGTATAGCAAGCCCAAAATTGGTGCTTTTACTTTTTTACTTGAGTTCATGGTTTATCCTTATTTAGTCGTGTTTTAGTATAAATCTTAACATCCAATGAGAACAATCAGAGTTTTTGTTATCTTCAACTTTGTGGATAAGGGAAGTATAAAAAATCAACACATCTCCAAAGTTTAGATCAATTGTTACTTCTTTTTTTAAATATTGCTCAAGACGACTGTCTTCTATTCTAATTAAAGGTCCAAATAAAATGTGATTGAATGTTCCAATATTATGTGTTGAATCTAACAGTTTTATTAAGGTTAGTTTCTGTTCCGATAAAGGAGTGATAACGTGTATTCTATTTGGTTTTTTGTTTTTCACATCTTCATCTTGATGATAATGAACGTTATAGCCACTTAATTCTTCTGGAAAAAGGGTTATAATGCTTGCCCCTTCTTCAAAAGTTAGTTTTTTATTTATTCTTTCTGAAATCTTTGCTGTCAAAGTTTTATTTGATAACTCTTTTATTTTTTTATTTATTTCTTTTGTTTCATATCCCATAGATAGGTATTTTACATTACCTTGTTCAACTAGTTTATGCGCTTCATTTAAATCTAAATTTTTAATTATTTTAATTTTGTTTTGAGAAAAAAAAGATTTAGTAACTTCGTTTCTTATTTTGATTAGGTCTTCTTTTTTTATTATTTCTCTTAAAATTAAAAATCCGTTCTCCTCAAAGTTCACTGTTCATTACCTCTAGTGCCCAAGTGTTTTCATTTTCTATATAAAAATCTATCTCACATTTTGGTCGTGAATCAATCATTTTGTATAGAATTGGTTGGAAAAATTTCTCTCCAATTTCCTCAGCCTTTTTTATTTTTTCTTCAATATATATTGGGTTTATTTTTTTTGTGCTTAGATAAAATGAAATCCAAAGTGAGTACATTATACCTGACATGTAAACAGGGTTGTATATCCATTTCTCTATGATTTTCGTATTGTTGTTAACCCAGCCATTTAATAACTCTAAACAAGGGAGGACGTATTCTAGAGAGCCATATTTTTCGAAGTGTTCATTCGCTAAATTTATGTATAAGCGAGCTTTTGTTTTTTGAGAGGTGCCATTTTCATGATGCATCAAACAAATAAAGCAAGCGTAGCAACACGACTGTGCTACCGCATTATGGTCTCTTTTCTCTCTTCCTATAGAAATCGCTTTATCGATATGTTCAAATGCTCTGTGAAAGTCAGATTTAAAAGCACTTAATAATGCAGAGATCATATAAAGCATTGGCTTATAAGAAATGCCAAAACTTAGGTCGTTGCTTTTTATATCTTTAAAGTTATCTAAAATCCAAAAGGCTTTATTGATGTGTTTCTCAGCATTTTTAACTTTACCTTGTAATAGCATACTTTTTGCTAAAACTATATGAACATAGATGGTTTCTATATCCTCATTTTTAGCAATCAATTCGTAAGAATACTTAGTAGTTAATACTTTATTGTTATTCATGTGGTGATAGAGCATTAAAAACCACTTGGAGATAAAGATACTGGTGTTAATTTCTTTATCTGAAATTGATCCTAGCCTTCTGCTTTCCCACAACGATTTGAGCGCTATTTCTCTAATACAATGGTGTCCGTAGCCTAGTTGACTAGATTTGGACTTGAGAGTAATTGATGAGACTAAGATAGAGTTAGCTATTTGTTCTTTTTGGTTTATGACCTTAGAATTTACGTACTGCACTTGTTCAAGGAGATCATTAAAGCCTTTGAAATCATTAATAAATGACTTATGCTTTAGTATTAATAATGAAGCCTTGACGGAATCGTTATGCCGATTGGCGAGCAAGTAATGTCTACTGATTAGACTGCTTGATTCGCTGAAGTTAACTTTCCCAAAGCTTAATGTGTCTCCAATGGTTGAATGAAGCTCAAGTTTTTTGTCCGGCAGTATCGATTCGTAAGCGGTGTCTTTTATTAGTGCGTGTTTAAAGATATAACTATCGTTATCAACCCTGCGTTGGTGAATGATTAAGTCGCTTTCCATCAATTCTTTTAGGTCGTTTTGAATTTGGTTTTCACTTAAAGGTGATGCTGCAACGAGTAAGTCGTATTCAAATTCACGGCCAATGGTGGCGGCAAGTTGTGCGGTTTCTTTGGCGTATTGTAGGCTGTCTAGTTTTTGTTGTAGTGATTCTCGCAAGCTGGTTGGTACTTGGTCGAGTTTATCTGGGTTTACAAAATCGATGTTGTTAGCGCTGTCAGCAACAAGCCCTTTTTGTTTTAGCATGCCAACTAATTCTTCAATAAACAGTGGTATACCGTCGGTGCGGCTCACTAAAACATCAAGTACGTTACGGGCAACATTGCGACCATCAAATAGCTTAACAATAAAGTCTTCAGTGGCTTGCTCTGTGAGCTTTTTCAGGTTGATGTCAAGCAGCGTTAAGTCGTGTAGCTGACTTGGTATATTTTGACGAGAAGTGCTCAGTAGCACATGGCCCTGAGTGAGTTTTTGCGCAAAATGATGCAAAAACTCTAACGTAGAGCTGTCTGCCCAGTGTATATCTTCAACAATATATAATTTAAAATCGTTAAGATTATATTGGCTCGAAAGTAGCAATGCGCTTAGGCTTTCAAACAGCAGCTCCTTTTGGGCATCAGGGGCAAGCGCTGAAGGCTGTAACTTATCGCCTAAATCAATGTTTAGCCACACCAATAAAATTGGCAAGGTTTGCACAATGTTGAGCTCACTATTTTGCGTTTCAAGTAGTTTGCTAAAGAGTGTAGATGCCGAATCAACGTCTAAATTTGGTGTGTTATAAAGGTATCTAATCAAGGTTAAAATAGGGTAGAGCGCATTGTTTTGGTGCTCAGGTAAACATTGCGCTACCAAGTGCTGATATTGTGGGGCATTGGCTCTTATTTCTTGCAACAAGCGCGATTTACCAATGCCCGCTTCACCATGAATATGGGCCATGCGCGTTTGCTCATTGTGCGCGTTAAAAATAGACAGCGTTTGTTCAAGCTCAGTGTGGCGACCAATTAGCTCATGGTGATTACGTGTGCCACGCATAAAACCAAATGCTTCAACACGGCGCTCACCCATTAGATTAAAAATGGTAACAGGTTCAAAAATCGGTCCTAGCTGAACTTGCCCATAAGTTTTGAACTCTGAATAAGCATCTAAAATCGAACGCGATTCAAAGGTGCATAATATCTGCTTTTCACCTGCCTCACGAGACAGTGCAATCGCAATATTGGCGTTGTGCCCTTCAGGAACTGCATTGGCATAAGTAATAAACACACCTGTGTGAATACCCACATGGGCATTGATAGCAACACCGTGTGCCTCTTGCATCAGCGCATTACGTTTGGTTAGTTCTCCCACCATTTCAAGCGCTGTACGCGCGCACAAGCGTGTGTCGTTGTCACTGGCGATAGGGTAGCCGAAATAAAATAAACAGGTATCGGCTAAGTTACCCACGTGGTACGCACCATAACGGGTGGCAATATCAATGAGGTGGTTGCGCTGTGACTTATAAACTGCGTCAATAACATCATAGTCTTTATCATTGTTATTTAATGCTTTAACGCTAAGCCTGACAGCTAATACGGTCAGCTGTTTTCGCTCAGTAAGTGCGGTGTAGTCAGCAATAGCACGATGATTAGGATCGTCATCACGGATCATCACCGTGGTATCATCAAAGCCATGCTTGGCACTGGCATCCGCGAGCACGCCCACGAGGTTTGAAACATTAATGGTCGAAAGCTCAGCATACACTTCAGCGCCTGTGATCACACGTTCTGTGGCATTTTTATGTAATACTCGACGTAATAATTCGGCAATTGGGTGGCCCAGTAATGCACTAGGAATAGGAATGTGAACATCACTCAATTGTTTATGATAAATCGACGCAATGCTATTACCTGAGACCGCTGGCAGGCCTGTTAAACATTCTAAATACACTAAGCCCCATACATAGAGATCAGACTTGGCTGACGCTGGTTCACCGCGTAGTTGTTCTGGCGCACTGTACGATGGGGTGCCCAAAGTTTCTTGTGTTAACGTCAGTGTATGGTAGTCAACGGCACGCGTGTCTTGAACGAGCGTACCAATACCAAAGTCCAAAATTTTTGCATAGGTTTTGGCCCCCATTTTGGTCAACATGATGTTTGCGGGTTTGATATCGCGGTGGATGATGCCTTTGCTATGAGCATGAATAAGTGCATCTAGTATTTGTAGCATAACATCAGTTGCGGTAACTGAGTCTAACGCGTGCTCGGTAGTCAGGTATTCACGAAGGGTAACGCCTTCAACATACTCAAATACACCGTACAGAATGCAGTCGTTAACTTGACCTCTGTCGAGTAAGCGCACAATATGCGGGTGTTGTAGCTGACTGCTAAGTTCTGTTTCGCGTTTAAAACGTTCAATATAGCGTTGTTTTTTTTGTTCTTCGCAGTGTGGTTCAATGGCGAGAAATTTAATTGCCACCAATTGGTTGGTGTTTTTATGTTTTGCTTTAAAAACTTTACCAAAACCACCTTCACCTATTTTGTGAAGAAGTTCGTAGTGTTCAGAGTTAAAGCTGCTTGAGATAAATGCATCTGAAAACTGAGTGAGCGACATATCTAGAGTATTCCAATTATTATTGTAACCAGTTCCTTTGTATTAACGTCCTAGTTACGTTTGAGTTTTAATTATTGTTTTTAAAGACAAGTAATTTCGCTCTTCCGTGTACTTGTCATTAACATCGGATTATAGCCTACCTTATCGGTTACAGTTTAGGGAACTTAAATTATTTTTTTATTAAATTTGGGAACAGCGAACAAAAAATACTTTGAAAATAGATCCTGACCATCGTCAGGAAGACGGCGGGGTACAAGTGTTAGCGTTCTTTGCTAAAAAGGTCCTGACCTTCGTCAGGAAGACGGCGGGGTGCAAGTGTTAGCGTTCTTTGCTAAAAAGGTCCTGACCTTCGTCAGGAAGACGGCGGGGTGCAAGTGTTAGCGTTTTTTGCTTAATAGGTCCTGACCATCGTCAGGAAGACGGCGAGTGGCAAGTGTTGGCATTCTTTGCTTAATAGGTTCTGACCTTCGTCAGGAAGACGATGGGGGCAAGTGTTGGCATTCTTTGCTTAAAAGGTTCTGACCTTCGTCAGGAAGACGGCGCGTGTTGTGCCGCCTTTCTGGTTAGTTACGTTATTCTAGCCTCATTCACCTCGTTTCGTCATTCTGAACTTGTTTCAGAATCATCCTCTTAAACGAGCGGCATTTTTAAAAAAGTGTGGGGTTACTTGAGGGTAATTTGGATGTTTTCTAGTGTTGCATGGGTTTTAGCATACGCTCTGCTACCTGATGCATATCTGTCGTCAACCGTTCCATAGCGCCTGCGTTCAAATTCAAACTTAACTTTGCAGTTAAAGCTACTATTAAGTTCATCATTTTTAAAAATGTTGATGCTGTTGAAATCAATATTCTTTTGACCATTGTCCTCTACATCGTTAAATACATATGTATTGGTGATCTCTTTACTACCATTTTTACAGCTACTTTCGAGGTAAATATGCAGTGGCTGATGCCCTTTTAATACCGCTGCTTGCTCCCAGCTGAGTTCTAATACTTCATCTACTGGGAATACTTGCCCTTGTTGGGGGCTTGTGATCACCATTGGTTGTGGCAGCGTCACAATACTTGTGAGTGTTTCTTTATCATCGGCACGGTAAAACTGTATCTCATACTCGGTATCTTCTTGATTGAAGGGCAAGGTTGCGCGGTAATCAATGTCGAAGATGTCGACGTCTTTATGCATATCTTTAGTGATAACACTTTCTACCGCATCAGTACCGTTAACAACTGTGAATTGGGTTGCGGTAACACTTAATTTATCACCCGCCACCAAGTTGAGGTTGTTACCATTTTTACTGCTTACGTTAAGCTCTGCAATTACGCGGCTGTCTTGGCCGTTTGAGGTTACGTAAATATCCGACCAAATAGCCTTGGTTTTAATCAAATTAGAGTCGGTTGTTTCTGAAGAGCATGCACACAATAGTGCGCAGCCTAGGCTAATGGTAGCAAATCGAGTCATATTACAAATCCTTTTAATACGGTGAGTGCTGAGTATGAGTCACTCTGAGTGTTACTTGTTGATTTATATGGGCGGCAAGCTATTTGCCGCCGAGTGTTTTTTTGCACCTGCTATTTTAAAATCACGTTAATGCTATCTAGCACCTTAGTTTGTATTGCATACGTTCTGCTGCCTGATGCGTATCGGCTATCAACAGTGCCATAGCGTCTACGTTCAAAGCTAAATGACACCTTACAATTAAAATCTTGAGTGAGTCCTTCTTGTTTAAATAAGCTGGTGGTTTCGAAGTCTATGCCTAACATGCCGTCATCTTCTACATCGTGATAGATATAAGAAGAGTTGATTTCTTTATCGCCATTTTTACAGGTACTGCTTAAGTTAATAGTAAGCGATTGGTCGCCTCTGATCTTGGTTGCTTTTGCCCAGTGCAGCTCTAAAATTTCGTCTTCTGTGAAGGTTTGTCCCTTTTGTGGCGCGAGAATAGATACGGTCTCAGGGAGTTTTACCATGCTACTGAGTGTTACCTCGTCTTTAGCTCGATATAGTCTTATTTCATATTGCGTGTCGGCCTGATGATAAGGGAAGTTCGCTCGGTAATCGATGTCAAAAAGCTTGTCGTCCTTTGTCATCACCTTGGTCATATTTGCCGATATAGCAGTATTTGTGGCAGTAACAGACAATTTATCGCCATCCACTAGATTAATATTGTTGCCATTTCTATTGCTCACATTAAGCTCAGCAACAACTTTAGTGCCGCTGCCATCAGATTTAACTAATACGTCTGACCAAATTGCTTCGGTTTTAACTAAGTCTGAGTTGGTATCCGAAGTGCACGCACTGGCAAGTAGGCAACACAGCACAATTGTGCTCATTTTTAATTGGGGCATGTCTCAACATCCTTACAGGAGTATATAAAATGAACGGATCATACTTTAGGTACATAGTGTTTGGAATGTCAAAATACAAACTTTAACAACTTATTACAGGTGTTAAAGCTTTTGTCCGGTTAGCAGGGTGACTTTTAAACTGGAGGGTTTAGTTGCACAGCTTAGCTGTGCCAAATAAACATTGACAGTGGAGGAGGCTATTGCCAGCTCGCTGGCAGTTAAGCTGTGGCTACAAAAAAGCTCAATAACCAGTGTTTGCTGTAGCTTTTTTAAAGACGCGGTATGGCTGAGATATAAAAAATGCGGAATCTCATCTTTAAGCTGCTCGCAGGCTTGAGTAAGTAGCTCTATAAGCTGTTTTTCTAGGCGTTTTTCAGTTTTAGTCATTATTTACCAGCAGCGTAAATCCAACACCTTTTTCCTGAAGCAAGATGTGCTTGTACGCGAACATATTCATCCACTTCATAGTTATCGGCTTGGGTCAGTTCATCGTCAGTAAGTAAAAAGACCGTGCCATTTACATGGTCTGTAGGCGACCCTGTGTGTATCAAAATAGGGTGTACGCTTTTACCACTGCTGGCGACAACTTTAGGATCTGTGATGGTTACCTCACCTAGGGTATAGCCTATCAGTGTATCTTTACTACCGTCTAACTCACGGCCAAAGGTATCTAATTGTACTTGCGTTTGTTGCAGTGTTCCGTACGAAAATAATGCTTCCATAAAAACTCCAAGCAGTAAACTGAACTCGAAAGTACAGTAAATGATAAACAATTTCAAACAATTAAATGTTAAATGGTCGACCCGCATCGGGCTTGCTGTAATCACACACACCTTGTGGAAATATGCGTTTTAACGCTGCAATGTCATCGGATGCGAGTTTATCTCCATAAAGGCCTTGTTGCACGGCTGTGTCGATATCCATAAGGGCACATTTGAATAAATCGCCAGCCCAAGGAGCGCCTGCTTCAATGCGGCTGGTGCTGTACATAGGAAAACGAGACTGACAGGCACCTTCTGGTTTGCGATTCCATTGACCATCAAACACCTTATCGCCTGCTGCATAGATACTGCCATCTTCATTAAAGCAAGTATCTTTTAAGTGTTTAGGTTTAGCGGCGAGTATGCCCATAGGCGAATGATCTTTGATATTTAACAGCCACTGATCCATCATAGCAAACGCTTGTGATGTTGGGTCATGATCTTTGTGTGCTACCCAAATGACGTGGTTGTGACTATGACCATTGGCTTTATTAATGCGTAAACGGCTGTAAAAAGACGCCGACATATGGTGCATATCCAATTCATTTTCTAGGTAATGACGGGCGTCGATAATGGGTAAGTCGACTCTGCCAATAAATACTTGTCCAGAGCGATAAGCCGCCTCCATTGCTTGCAAATCTCCATGGTGCCTTGGTGCTGCTGATTGTTCTGCCTTAGTAATGTTATCGCTGCCCCATAAAGATAGCCAAAGCGGAATTTGTGTGCCAAAGGGAGTAACTATATGTTCTTGATGCATGTCATTTTGCGCTTTCCAAGCGCCAATATGGGTGTTGATATCAATGAATTCGTCAAAAGAGATTTTGCCATCAATCAGTGCATTTAAACCGTATTGTACGCCGACGTTGTCCCATGTGCTGAGTCCAAAGCCATGTTTGTCTGTACCAAACACATGTTGCATATCTTGCCAATAACTCCAATTCGTTTGCTCTACAACAGGTTTTGCAAAAAATTGTCTTAAGAATCCTTGCCTAGGGTTATTAATAAAAGCAGAGAGTCCAAAATAGCCATTGATACATTCACTATTTCCATCAGGAAATGACGGCACAAACCCAGCCATTAGCTGATTGAGCGGCTGCAAAAAGCCAGCGCGTTGCGGGAAGTCGTTAATGGCATTCATACCTTCAATGAGTCTGCGCCGTTCCCAATCTCGCCATACTTTTCGGTTGTCTGCTCGGAATGTGAAATAGTTATTGAGCAAGTCACAATCTAAGGCGTAGGTGGTTTGCGTGATCATATCGGGGTAGCTGTATAGCGGAATGAGTCCATCTAAAATACCGGTGCTGTTTTGTGCAATAAGATACTGTGCTAAGCCTCCCCCCGATCCACCAATACCTACTGTATAAAGTGGTTCACCGTATAAACTGGTAAACTGCTTTTTTACCCTCCGTGCGGTGTCTTCAGCCAATAGCATGTTGTAGGTGTAACTGGTTTTATTGCCACTTGAGCTTATCACCGCATAACCATCGAGTAATTGCTTTGCTTGTCTTTGCATCACTTTCCAAGCATGTTGCCGCCCTTGTCTATAGCCAATTCCTGAGCCACCGTTAAATTGATAAATGAGTCGTTTATTCCACTGTGATTGCGCATTTCTATCGCCAACTTCTTGGTTGGAAATGGGCATTACCAAGGTGTAGATAAAGCGATTTATTGAGCCTCTTTCGACTCTAAATAAAGGCCCTGAGAAAGTTTTTGCTTGGGTCAGTGTGAGTGGTTGAGGGGCAAGGTTATTATCGATAGTGTAGTATTCGAGCCTTGTTTTTACTCCGCAGTCTTTACTGTACCCGATCACCTTATTATCTTGATCATACACGGCTACACCATAGCCTGATTGGTTATCTACTTGAGGTTGCCCAAGTCCTGAGTCGAGTGTCATGCAAAAAAATGGATATTGATTTGGACCAGAGTACAGACTTTGCGTAGGACCAATTTGGCCAAGTTCTATTGGGAATGAAAAGGTGTCTACTGGGCGCTGTACTTTGGCTATATGTGGATAAAAATCAAGTAGTAAGTTATCTGTGCTCGGGGCAATGCTTTGCACTTGTCGGTAAGTGAACTGGTCTTCAGCGAGCTGTGACCATAGGATCACTCCCCCTGTGACTGAGGCAAATAAAACACTTAATGATCCAAGCCATACTAAGCACTTCTTCATAAGTTCACCCACTTTTTGTTGCTGCTTACTCTAAGTTTAGAGCAGCAAAAAAACGGGCGTTGTTATCACTTTGTGAAATGCTTATAAGCCAATGAAGGAGGGCACAATTTAATTCTGAGTAAGGCTGTATTTAATTTTGTTTATTGGGATAATGCTACAAATTACTCAATATTTTTACGTTTTCTTTTGGCTATACGTCACTTATTGAGTAATGACAGCATTACGACCTTGGTGCTTTGCCTCATACATGGCAGCATCAGCGCGTTTAAGCGCTTGCGAACAAGAGACATCTGAAGCCAATACCTCGGTTACGCCCACACTGATAGTAATCATGTTATGTGGTGAGTTACTTACGTCTGCAAATGCTTCTTCAACAGCGCTTCTTATGCGTTGCGCGGTGTGTGTTGCCTGTTGCATTTTGATGTGCGGCAAAATCACTACAAACTCATCCCCACCAAAACGACAAGCAATATCGGTTTGACGTAACGTTTTTTTCAAGGTTTGTGCAACGGTACAAATCGCTTGGTCGCCAGCATGGTGCCCTAAGCTGTCATTGAGTGTTTTCAGATGGTCAAGGTCAAACATTAGAAGTGACACACAATTGCCGTGGCGTTTAAAAGCACTAAAATGGTAGTTCAGCTCTCGTTCTAAGCGTCGACGGTTATATAGTCCGGTGAGCAAATCAGTATCACTTTGCTTTCGCAGTTGTGATTCCAATTTATGCCGCTGAGAGATATTACTGGCAACCCATAACACCACGTCTTCATCTTCTACCCTAAAATCTAGGGGGGTGATACGTGCTTCGAACCAAATGGGTTCTGACGGGCCTTCATCTGGCAGGCCTTTTACATCTTTGTTGCTCAGTTCATATTCTTCAATAAGGAGCGCTTTTGAGTCTAATGCACGTGCAATGGTATCAATAAACCAGTTGGCTTTGTCTGCTTCGATTAAATCGCGAATTGATTTGCCGATTAAGTTGCTACCATCGTGATAATAACGTTCGTCTTTACCACCATAAATAGCCACGTACTTACCACTTCTTGAGAGTAAAAAAACAGGGTCAGGTAACGCCGCCAATACTGCGGACATTTGTTCAGCGTTGATCATTGTGCTCCTCAAGAAGCTAATACTTCTGTACTACTTTATACTATTGTAAAACACGCAACTAAATCGACAACTTTTTATCGTGCTATCAGTGATAATATAGATCATTCAAATTAAGTGCCACTATAAATAAACATGGCAGCAATTACTGCCATGTACTTGGTTAGCAGTGAAATTATTTGGCTATTGTTAAGTAAAGAGCATCAAAGTAGCTGTCGTTATCAGTGCCATGATTACGCTTGCCAGTTAAAACAAAGTCAATAAATGCGGTGTTTGCTGGCAAAGTGAGTTGGCCACTTACGCCCTGCCACTGTGCACTTTGGTGAGTTAGGTTGTCGCTGTTGCTGATTAGTGCACCTGATACATCAAACAAAGACAATTTTATGGCGGGCGTGTCGTTGCCACTGTAATTACGCAGCATACCACCAAAGTTAATTGTCACATTCCCATCGCTGATGTGAGCGATATTTTGCACACTGACTCTTTGAGATACACTCGTAAAAGCAGTTTCACCTTGGCATACACCGCCTACGGCGAAGAACTTTTGTCCTTCAAATGGAGGAACAGAACCACATTGCTTATCGGTTAGCGCTTCGATTGGGCCATTACCACTCCAGCCGCTAATGCCTGCTTCGGCATCGGGGTTTTGCAGCAAGTTTGTGGTCGTGGTTTGGTCTTGAGTGATGTGTTCAACAGGTGCGCCTGTTGGGCCTTTATCGCTGATAATTGGACAGCTTGCTGCTTGCGTTTCAACTTTTAAACTCAATGAATCAAAGTAACTGTCGTTATCGGTGCCACCTTTACGTGTACCTGTAAGTACAAAGTCAATATAGCGTGTTTGGGGCGGTATAACTGCGCTATTGGCAAACATTTTCCACGTAGAGTTTGCGCCAGAGAGCGTGTCACTTTTTGCCAAAGTATTAAGCTGGGCGTCTTTAAACTCGATATGTATGGTAGGGATATCGCTGCCATTAAAGTTACGCATGTAGCCGCTTAGGTGTGTTTTTAGACCACCTTGCTCGATGAGTGGTGCGTAATCGGTTACATCTACACGCTGAAACGCACTGCCATATCCTTGCTCATTGGCGCATACACCACCGATGGCAAATAAATGACTGCCATTGTGCGCTGACACCGCATCACATTGACCGCTGCTTAAACTCTCGATTGGGCCACTGCCTTGCCAGTGTTCAACTCCGTGCTCAGCACCTGCGTTGCTTAGCAGGTTGTCACTCAGTGGCACAGCACCTGTAGTAGCGAAAGCAACGGGCGTAGACCATTGACTCCAAGCAAGCGCTCGGTCACGCATTCTTACTCTTACACAATAGTTTTGATTTGCTTGTAGGTTTTTCAATAAGGCTCTATTGGGTGCTTTGTTGGCGCGGGTATCTTGCTCGTTCCAAATATTTTGATGTTGATACCAATGATCAAATACAGGGGTAGAAAAGTCGTTACATTGTGTGCTTACTTGCCAATGTGCAGCGCCAAATAAATCTAAATCGGCATCGGCAAAGAGGGTAGCAGTGGCCAAGTTACAACTTGATGAAATATCGCCCGTATGTGGCCAAAGCACTTCTGGCGTATAGGGTGAGGTGTTATTGAGTTTTACTTTTAAGCTATCGCGTTGCACATTATTAAGGGGAGTATTTTCATCGCCCAGCGAAATACGTTTAATTTCAAAATAAGGGTCATCTCCTGCTTGCACATCAACCATCACAAAGCCATATTCATCTTGGCTAACTGCAAATTCGGTGTAGTCGGCTTGGGCATATTCACCAAAGTAATCTAAGTTACCGCCAGCGGAAGCAACGTTAACCATGGCATGTTTATGATCGCGGCTGGTGCCTCGTGAATAGGCATGGGTATGACCAAAAAAGTGAATGCTGGGTTTGTTACAAGCGCTTGAGAACTGCTCAAGCCTTGATACTATTTTGCCACTATAATCGGTTTCACCCGCTAACCACATTTCTGATTTATGTGGGTGATGCATTTGTGCAAACACAAAATCGATATCACTGTTAGTACATGTTTGCATTAACACTGTATCGAGCCATTGTAGTTGCTCATCAATACGATACGCGGTGTTGGTATCAAGCGACACAACTCGAATATTTGACTGGTCTTGATACCACCAGTGCTCTAAGTAATTGGGGCTGCCATTTTTAGGTAAGTTAAAGTAGTTAAAAAAGTAATCAGTGTCGTTTTCGTGGTTACCAGGTGCTGGGTAAGTAGGCACGTGGCGCGCAAGAGGTGCAATTGGCCCAAAAAAGGTGTTACGCCAACTATCGTAATGGTTACCGTTGTCGACTAGATCCCCCGGGATCAAGGTCATGTTAATGCCATCGTGTAGACTCATACCCAGCGCGTTTTCTACATATGGGATAACGCCGTTGTTGATCACATCACGAAATTTATTAGGATTTGCTAAGTCTTGCTGCATATCGCTCATGGCTAAAATACGTGAGCTTTTTTCTTGTGTTGGCAGTGGTGGTGTTCTAAAGCTAAATACATCGCTAAGTGCATCGCCTGTTTTAACGCGATAATAATAAATTGTATCGGCTTTGAGCCCCGTTAGCTGTACCTCATGTAGTCGACTTAACAAGTTACCGGTTTTGCTTTGCCCTGAAGTTTGTTGGTCAAGCTCAGGTGTGATACCCCAAAGCACAATCGATTCATCACCGCCACTGGTTTCCCAGCTGATCCACATGCTATTTGCAGAGGCTGTTTGCAAATAAGGGGTAACGTGAAAAGAGTGAGCTTGTAAAGGGGGAGAGCCAAATATAGCGGCTGCGGTGACGCCCGCGACGAATAGCGCATACTTCATAGTGTTTCCTTGGTAAGTAAAAAAGGCAGTAGCATCACAGTACTAATTGAAGGTATAAAGTATGCGGTGTGAATTTTATGTTACTAAACGTTGTTACTTGAACAGGTTTTTACTTTACTGTTTTTTTAGGTACAAAAGAAAGCTAACATGATAATATTATCTCCAATTATATCCGAACATTGATGTGGAAGCAGATTGATACGTAGAACATTAACGTGAATCCACGCCAAGTAAATATTGCAATTAAAAGAGTAAAAGATGAATAAAGTTAGCTTAGTATATTTAGTTATATTAAAAGTTGCCCTGTTATGGAATTCGATCGCGTTTGCCGAACAAGGTTGGATAAAGCAGGCAAAGATCACAAAAATTGTTGGGGTTGTGAATGGTGGAATTAACGTTCGCATTTCTCCTGAGTTAACAGGTTGCACATCACAAAGCGGTTACGGACCTAACTATGCTTCGTTGTATCCTGACCATCAAGGGAAATCTGAAATTTTATCAATTTTGCTTGCAGCGTATATGGCTGATAAGACTATCGCTATTTATTTGTCTGATGACAAGTGCAAAATTGGCGAAGTGGAGTTAGGTGGTAGATAAAACCACTCAACTTACTTTGCTCAAATATAACCTTTAATCGATAAATTGCTTAATGTAGCAAATGATGTAAATCAGATCTGCAAAATGTGATTACGAAGAAAAATTTATTAAAGTAAGCATGAAAGCAGACAGGCATTATCTTTTGAGTAATTTTAGTTGGCTTTTATTGTATAACTACAAACATTAATTTTGGATAAAAATGAAATATTTAATACTGATTTTTATAATTGTATTTTCTGCAATTTCATCGGCAGAATCTTATAGCTCACCAGGAGAGATCACAAATATGACTTTCGGCACATTTATAGCAAGGGTGAAAACAAACACAATTAATGCCGCTGAGGAGTGTAGTAGTAGCGCTTGGTATGTGCTCGATACCTCCGTTGATGGGGCAAACTATATGGTTAGTGCTCTACTGGCAGCAAAAGCGTCTAAACAAAAAGTATTTTTCCAACTAACAGGGTGTCATCTAACATACCCTAAAATTACGCATGTGTACTTGTGTGAAAATTCCCAATGCACAAATTAACTCTATCAACCTCTAGTTTGTGGAAACCTGTCTATACCAATTGTTTTTAAATCATAAGGTAATAAGAGAGTGGTCTAAAGTGAGTAAAAATAAGTTGAAGGAAGTCGAGTGTCAGTTACTTGATTGTGTGACCCCACCGACACGCTAGGCCACATCTTTTTCTACACAAAAGTATTCATCCATTAAGTGGGGGGCTTTTCATCAGTTGTTGAGGTTGCAGACGCTTTTGGCTCTTTAAAAAGCTCAATTGTGTATACGTCTTTTATATATAAATAAAAAAATGCGAAAGACATGGCTAAAATGATCAGCCCAATCACAGAAGAATTTAATTTAATGCCTGTCATCGAAATTTCGACAGAATTGCTCTGCTGCGTCCCCTCTTCTTGTTGCGAATTATCGGCTATAGTATCGGCATCTTGTTTTCTTTCAATTGATTTAAGTGCTATTTCTCGGTCCAACTTAAATTGTAAAAAGGCCAGATAAAAACCACCTAAGACAAGTACCATAACCATGAAAAAAATGAATATTGTTTGAATGAACTGAAAGTAAAACACACTGGTTCTGTGTTTCATTTTTTCAATTGATGCAGTAACTTTTTCTTTTTCAAACTTCTCATGCCGATTAATTTCATCAATTTGTTTTTGCATTAAAAGCTTATCTCTTAGCAGCTCTTGTGAGGCAAAGTACTCATGTGGAGGTAAGTCTTTGCTGTTTTCAGCAGAGATGCAAAAGGGTGATATAAATAATAAAATAAAGTAAACAAACCTGATCGCCATTATAATTCCTTTTCATTTAGTTTTTTCAGTAACAGCTTGATATCGTCTTTGAAGCATTCTTTTAAGTTGAAATCTAGCCCGTATTTTTTTGCAATTTGCTCCAGCTGTATGCTTTCCACCGACATCCACAGAGGGGGAGCGCACTCGTCCTTTTCATCACTTGAGTCAATATTTAAGCGACTCGCACTAAAAGATGATGAGTATTTGTCTGAAATATTAACTTGAGTAGTGGGTAAAGTAGTTGGATTATCGTCAAAGCCTTGAACCACAGCACATGTGGGGCATACATCTTTGAGGCGTTTCCATGCATATGCGACCGTTAGTCTATCAACACCTGCATAGCTTTCAGGTATAAATTGCTCAATATCAGCCATGCCTCTTAAATCTTTAATCAGATTGGGCGAATCGCCAACAACTCTAAATATTTGGTGATTTGAAAACTTCTTTAAAAAAGGGCTGGAGGATAACGTTTTTAAATACGCCTCTTTTTGTGTTGTTTGCTCTAAGAGTGATTGATTCTGCTCTGAAACGATGGGTTGCTTGAATAATTTGAAGTTATCTTTAAATAACTCAGTCGTATAAGGTTGAGTAAAATATTTCTCAAAAGCTGGATGGTTTATTGCGTTGTTTTTATCAAGCGCACTTGGTGGGACGTTTAGGTTACTTAACTTAGCAGGGTCAATCTGTAGTTTGTTTAAAGTTGCTGCATTTATTTCTATTTGCCCCTTCTCGTAAGCATTGGCTGAGTGGATATTTGCCAAACAAAGAAAGAAGGTGAGCAAAGTTGGTATCATTAAATAGTGCGAAGCGCTAGCTATGAAATTGTCAAAATAAAAACAACGCATTGTAATAAAATTTAACATTGTTAATCCTTTAGCTTAATACGTTTTTAAATTGAAGGTTAGGCTAAATTATATACACTCTCAATGTCATCATGCTTCGTTTTTGCAAAGGATCTTCGGCTTTTCTAACTTACGGTTTTTCAGTGTTTGCAATATGTCGTCTGCGCCATGCAGCAGGCGTGCTGTGGTAGGCTTTTTTAAATTGCCGAATAAAATGGGTGACGTCGCTCCAGCCTAGTTTATGGGCGATGTGCTCTATAGTATCATCTGTGGTTTCTAGTCTATTAATGGCTGCTTTTAGACGGTGTTTTGAGATCCATTGCCCTACGGTAAAGCCAGTGGATGCTTTCATTTTAGTTGTTAAGTGAGCGGGGCTTAGGTGTACGGCTTGAGCTACATCTTTTAGGCTAATGCCCTCGCAGCAACGGCGCTCAATAAACTGCATCGCTTTACTGACTTTGGTTTCATGGCCGACATAGACTTCGCTAATACTAGATGCACTGGCAGCTTCGCTGATAATGAGATTAATTAAGCTCTGTAGCACAATATATGGCTTTTCAGCAGAGCAGGCACGTTGAACTTCTTCAAATAACGTAATGATATAGGGCAGCCTTGATTGGCTCACTTGGGCAATTGGCAAGGCACCTTGCCTTATTTGTCTAAACGGTAAAAACAAATCATCATTTTGGGCTTGTTGCTCATTAGTGAGACCAAAGCTGAGCCAATGAACAGACATAGCTTTGCCTTTGAGTAATGTATGAGGAAAGCCAGAGGGGACCAATGTGAGTGTTCCCGGCTGTATTTGCGTTGCACTGTCGCTTTTTAAAGTGACATAGCCTGATAGCAAAAGCGTAATGACATAGTCTTCATGCGCATGATGGTCTTCATTGTCGAGTTCATCTACCTCAAGGTAGCCTGCATGGACGTTTACATATTGAGTCATGCTAAATACTAAAAATAAGCCGATTTAAAGAAAATATTAGCACTGAATAAAGCTTTCCTGTTAGGTGAAAATAGTCTGGTGTTTAATTAATGAGTATTTAGAGTATGAGTCATTGGAGTAAAGAGCAGGCACTGGCGTACGATCAACAATGGGGTGAGTTGGCTTTTCACCGCCAAATTCCAAGCCTTGCAGGCGTATCAGATAACGACAATATTGTTGAGATTGGTTGTGGTGGGGGGTTTTTAAGTGTTTGCTTGACTACTTACGCACAGGGCGCGTCGGTGCTGGCCCTTGACCCAAGTGCAAAAATGATTGAATTGGCTAACAAACGCAAGCAACAAACGGGTCTAAGCGATGCGCAACTAAAATTTTTGCAAGCTGGCGCTGAGTCGTTAAACGTGCAGGCAGAGTCTATCGATTTGGTTGTTGCTGCGTTTTCTTTACATCACTGGAGCGACGCTGAGCTGGGAATGCAGTTAGTATTTAACAGCTTGAAGTCAGAGGGAAAAATTTGGCTGTGCGAAGACATGAACACGCCAACAGGCGGTGCACTTAAAGTGAATGACAATTTAAAAGCCTTTGCAGGCATTAAACAACTGCTAAAGCAGTTTGCGTTTAGCAACATTGAAAAGCGCTTGCTTGCAACGCCTGAAGGGGAGTTTTTGATAGTACAAGCAACCAAAGCTACTTAACCAAAGCTCAGGTTACTTAACTTTTGAATTTATTGGCTGTGCTAGCTTACCTGTGCGTAATACACATTTTTATGGTGTAAGTATTGTTCCCAAACACTTTCCATTTGTTGCTGGTACTGGAGTGCAGTTTGGGTACTTACAAGGCCATTTTGAATTAACAAGTCGCTTAGTTGCATGGCGCTGGCCATGGCATTAAACATGCCTTGTGATGACAGTGGGTCGAAGCTCATAGCAGCATCGCCGATAGCAAACCATTGCTGTCCGTAAAAGTGTTCTAATCGAGACGTATTAGCAGCGACGATGCCGTGTAACTGTTCGCTACGCTCAATTAGTTGCTTTATCAAAGTACCAAAACCGTTCACACGCTTGGCTTGATTCAAAAACCATTGGCTGTCTTGATGTTTTTGTAGGTGTTCAGGGTCAAGTTGCCACGAGACTATGCGGCTTTGACCGATTGATATGTTTGCTGAGCTACCGCCAGTGGGCAGTGGTGCGCTATACCACCAGCCATTGTCTGTACTGCTAATGAGCGCCATATTCTTGGTGACTTTGAATTGCCCTGTGAGCCAAATAGACATTAACTTATCTAGTTGCTTGCGTTTCATATTCTGTTTGCGGGCAAACACGCAGTGCCTTCCAGTTGCATCGATTACTATGTCTGCGGTTAACAGTGCGTATTGTTGCGCTGAAATTTGCAGGTGCCATTTATGATCATGATATACGGATTCTTTAAGCGTCGCAGGCCACAAACATTGTACGCCTCGTAACTGTGCTTGTGTCCGCAATTGGCGCTCAAAATGGGGGCGATCTAAATGCCACCCCAAACCATCCGGGTTGCGTAAATTATCCATCACGGTTGGTTGTGGGCTACCCCAGTAAGAAAGCATGCCTTGGCTAACTAGATGCGGGCCATCATCCAGAAGCGATTGGATATCAAGTAGTTTCAAGATGCGCCGAGCAGCTGGGGGCAAGCATTCGCCAACCTTTTCCGGTGGTTGCTCATGGTTGTCTATCAGCGTTACATGGTAGTGTTTTGCCAGCGCAAGGGCTGCAATGCAGCCCCCAATACCAGCACCAATAATCACTATTTGAGTGTGCTCGGTGCGCATAGCTTTTAATCCTTGTATCTATTTGCTTTGTCAGTACGACTCAAATCTGGGCGATGTGGCGCATTGTCTTGCTTGTCAAATTGCGCACGTTTAAGCTGCTTGAACGACGTTGCTTCGGTGTTGCTTTGTGGTGTCATACCCACTTGCATGGTTTCAGGAAAACCAACAACTCCCTCTTCTGTTTGTTCAAGCACAATAGCCAGTTGACCAAAGCCCGTGACCATGGAATTAATTTGCGCTTCATAGTCATTTGAAGGACCGATGGGTAAATCATCTAACCAGAACTCCCGTTCATTGAAAGCGGCTTGACGCTTTTCAATGGGCTCTTTCTCATTAATAACAATATTGTAGTTTGTTTGATTCAGCATATTGTTTGGCACACGTGCTGGCCAAAATGTGGGCAAATATGGGTCGTATGCTGCGTTATAACCGTCTCGACAACTCGCTGTATCGGTTTGCCAAGGGATCGCCATCCAGCGCGTAATGCCACCTGCTACTTGCCCGCTGAGTAACGGACCATCTGGTTGTCGGGTAATTTCTGGAGTCATCACAGGACCATAATTGATACCGTGTGTGGGGGCGGTGTTGTCAGCGTGATGTAAGCGAAATGCTTCACTGTACATGCCTGCTGTACGCATTGGCCAAGTCATTTCACAGCCAGGGTGAAAAGCATCGGCTAAACAAAACTCCATCGCAGCACGGGTGAGCATATCTGGTTGCTCGCTCACGGGGACGTCATCAATGTTTACAGGAGCTTTATAAGAGGGATCATAATCGGCGATAAAGTCACCGTCTACCCACTGCGCCAAAGCATTAAGCTGTATACGGGTGAGCGATACAAATTGCCTTGGTGAATTATTGGCATTCACACTCATGGCATCACCATATATCCATGGCCATTGCTGCGCAGATACTGCGCTTGGTTGAGGGTTCCAAACTGCAATATCGTTCGGATCGCCATTGTCTGCAAACTCGCAGTCTAAGCGCCTGAAGTTATGATAGAGCGTGCGACGCCTTTCTTGCCAAATAGGGGAAGGATCAGACAGTTTTGCAAGCCATTGTTCGCTGGTAAAATCAAATGGACTGTCCCAGCCAAAGCCCGCGGCAAACCCTGCGTTGACCCATTGCAAGTTAGTCATGCGTTGGAAAATTGGTAAAATATCATGCGTAAAAGACGGCTTACCCGGTTTTGGTAGCATACCCGCGGTAACAGCAACATCACGCATCAAGTCCCACATGGTGCGCACAGATTTTTGCTGTGGTGCATAATCTGGTGGGGCACAGACAACCCAAGCGGGTTTCACAGGGAGCGCTTGGTCATTAAATATAACCTGTGCATTGATAGGGCCGTCTGACGTATCATCGTACCAGCCTTCATTGTTACCAAAGGTTACCGCAGGCTCACCTTTTAGGTTTTCTGACTTACCATGTCCGCCAAGCATCATTAAACGGCCCTGTTCATCAGTGCGCATTTCACCTAAATACACACTTTTACCTTCAAATTTGCCGACAAATTTGGTTTTGCTGCCATCTTGGTTTACGCCGCTTAATTGATGCTCGCCGCCATCAATCAGTAAGGTACTGCGGTCGGGTATTTCTTTATTACGAAGATATGAGGGCTTAGCTTTTGCTGCTTCAGGGATATCCAAAGCAAGCTGAAATTCATACCAAGAAGCCTTTTGGTTAGCGAGCCTTGCATGCCAAGTAATAGTGGCATCATTAGCCGTCAACTCTTGCACGACTTGCCCTTGGCTGTTTAAACCATAGACTCTAAATTTTGCTGCTTGACGCTTTAAGGCACCTGTACTGTCTCGATAAAAATCCTCTTTTTGGGTTGGGGGATCGTTTACCTCAGGGCCGATAAAAAAACCTTGTTCACTATTACCAACACGCATTACACCAATAGGAGGGTAAATAGCGGCACTTACGATAGTGTTGTCTGTAACTGTTTGAGTCATATGCATATTCCTTGACTTAAATTTGCCATGGTTCATCACCTAAGCGGTTCTCGCATGAGGTAAACAAGCAAATGTGGATGAAGTTGAGCCAATCGGCTCGAGGCATAAGTGTATGCACAATCTTAAAAATCGCCAATTACGCGACCTTACAGTGGCAAACTCAAGATGGTAGGTTTGCTAATGCTGCGTTAGTCACATTGCTTGGCATATTTAGCTCTGATCAAGGCGAGATAATGATCTAAGTTTTTCTCTTGATGTTTTACAAAGTGAATGTTGGTTATGGTTAAATGTTGCATACGATCTAAACGAAATTCTCGGTAGTCTTGTCGTAGTAAACAAAAGGCAATGAGTGTCCATTTACCACCCCAATAAACCAAACCCAAAGGCTCAATAACTCTGTTACTTGGGGTACCATTCACATCACAGTATTGCAACTCGACACTGACACATGTTTCTATGGCATTGCGTAATGACTCACTAAAATCTTGTTGTTTTTTACCGTGATTAAAGCTCGACACCAGATAGGGGGAGTGATCGCTTTGCTGTTTTAGGTGAGCCGGAAGCACGGCTTCAATTTTTTCGATTGCCGCTTTGGCATGACCGCTCAAAGTGGGGTCTGTCCATGCACTGACCATTTTGCTGCCAAGTAGCAGTGCGGTGAGTTCATCAACGTTAAACATCATAGGTGGCAGCGGATGATCGTCTATGATATAGCCAATTCCTGCTTCGCCTTGGATGGGCACGCCGGAGTCTTGTAGTGACTCAATGTCACGGTAAATCGTACGCTCGGATACTTCAAAGCGCTCAGCCAGTTGTTTTGCGGTAATTGCAAGCCGCCTTCCTTTAAGTATGTTAACTAACTGAAATAATCGCTCTGATTTATGCATACGAACGTACTTTGGCCTTTTTAAAGTGTCAGCAGCTTATCCATTACACGATGTTTGTGCAACGATTGCATGGCGTGTCATTAGCACCGAGTCTTTTTCAATCATGGTTAAAAACGCTTTGCAAACAGAAGACTCGTTAAAGGCTTTTTCACACAGTTCTAAATCTTGTGCTGATTGCCAGTAGCTGATATCCACATATCCTTGTTTATCTTGCTGAGTTGCCAAAGAGCGGTACATAAAACCAGGTTGTTGGGCTAAAAAGTTTTGAAACGCGTCACTTAGCGGCAAAAAGTCTGCCTCGCTTGCGCCATCGGTCAATTTAAATTCAACAATTTCGAATATATTTTGAGACATATGATTTCCTTACTTGATGGGGTTGTTTAAGTCGAAGCCATTGAAACATATGCAACTGTCAAGGAGTGTCAGGAGTCATTAACAACAATAATAAAACTAGGTGAAATAGAAGACCGAACTAACGCTATGAAAAATTTGCTAGCTGAATATTGTTATGGGACAGGTTGAGCAACAATGAACCTATTTTAGCTTTAGTGCTATATGTTATGTTCGCTCGCTATTTTCGATGACAATGACCGTAATAATATGATTTTTTTATATAAAAATCGTCATTACACTTTCTTTTTTCACACTAACTCATTAAAAGGAAATAGAAAATGACGAATAAACTCGCTTTAGCCACTGTGCTAAGTATTGTTTTGCCAAACGTGGCTTTTGCCTTGGATAATCACGCCCATAATCATGTAAAAGATAGCGCCTTAGGTAAAACATCTGTAACTCTGTATGGTCCACAGTCGCCTAGAGATATTGAAAGTGAGCTAGGGCACAACCCGATTGTTTTCTCTAAAGCGCCACAGCGTTCAGTATTAAACTTATGCAATATTCATTTTCATAAAAATGCCGAACATCGTGGTGGAGAGTTTACAACCCCAGCCAAAGCAGGTTCGAGCCAAGCAGGGTTTTTATTCTCAGGCCAACTGAGCGAATACGAGCGCAAACCTTTAGAGCAAGCAATATGCGAAGCTAACAATGAAGGCTTGAACTCGGGAGATACGATTGAATTGCATTATGTTTATACCACAGCACCAGTTCAACCTGGGGCAACATTAGGTGCCTGTTTGAGCGAGCACATTAAAAATCCACAGTTACGTGTTGAAGCACAGGTAATGGTATTAACCAATGATGGCTATGGTGAAAACTTCAATACACTTACTGAGTTTGCGCAAGTAAATGGTTACTATCAAGCGGTTAACTTACCGACTAAAACAGGTACACCTGTTGAGTACACTGGCTCGACGACAGGCCCTAGTTACAACCAAAAATCTTCACCTTTTAAAGTAACTTGGAGTGTCCGCCCTAAAGTTTTGAAAGCAGATATAAATAGTGTGGGAAAATGGTGTTCGCAAAATCCATTTAATGAAACTGCAGCGCATGGAGTAAGAGATTTAGTCACCGCGCCTGAGCACCTATCACCGATTTTGGATTAGCGCTCTAGAGATCATTTGCCAATAAGGCCTCATGGGAACATGAGGTCTTTACTATTAATAACTAAGTGTGAATTTTAATTGATTGAATTGATGTTTAATTGTAAATTATTGTGCTTTTCCTTTAAGTCTTAATTAGTTAGCGGTGTTTTTAGATGAATAGCATGGTGTTCATATCAATAGTGGCGGGCATTTTCCTGATTAGTATTATTGTCATCCTGTGGATGAAATTGAAAATGCGCGCATCCAAAGGGCGCTTTGCACTTACCGCATTGTCATCAATTATAACTTGCTTTGCGCTTGGTCTCACAGCCATGTCTTCGAGTTTACCTAATGCACTTGCTTCAAAAGCTTCAGAGGCTTTAGGTTTTGGGCCACTCAACACCAGCGCGCCGACACTCGTGGTGCTTATTTTAACGCTCATCACAATGCTTTTGATTTATCGATTTGCCAGTAAAGCAGTGTTGAACTGGGATGCTAAAGCTCGCCTTTCAGAGGTCAATCTTAGTGATTACCATTTAGAAAATAGCCTATTTTTCTTGAGTGTAGAGAAAATAAAACTTATTTATAAAGGTAAGTCAGACCCAATTGCTAATGAGGCCGTAGCAAACTGGAAAGACAAAGAAGTTGATGTACCTAAGGCGTTAGAAACGAAAGATCTTTTACGCGATATGATTACCTCAGCAATTAGGGAGTTGAGTTTACCTGATGGGGGGTGGCGAGATGAAGGGCAAATGTGGGTTGGAGAGATTTTAGGCGTAACTCAAGATGCAAACCAGCCCGTGATTGCTTTTGTGTTTGATGCAAAACCCGAGCAAGAACATTTAGCGCAGCGACTTAGCAAAATTCAAGCGGGTAATGCCAATTTGCGTAGTTTTAGAGTTTATGCAATGTATCAATCTCGAGGTGAAGATAAAGGGGTTGATGAGACATTAGTAGTCGATGGTATTGAGGTCGAGATCCTAAGCTCTCGAAAAATGATTTTAATGGGCCTCGATTTGCATAATTATGCCAGAGAAATAATAAGAACATTTCGTGAGACTTGTGTTGGGGGAACCACTGCGACACTAGAAAACTCTTTTGTGGATTTAAACTTTAAAGCTAAAGGTTCTAAATCAAATAGCAGTGCCTTAGGAGCCGCAATAGATAAATGGTTGCTCAGTAAAAGCAATATTCATCTAGCCATAACTGGCGAATATGGCCAAGGTAAAAGTACAGCATTAACGAAGTATTGCTTTGATTGGGCAGAACAATTTTTAAAAACAGGTAATATGGGCAAACGGATCCCACTGTTGATTGAACTGAGAGGGCAAAGTCCATCGGAAGCTGAGCCTTTAGGGTTTATTTCTGGGTGGTGTGCACGCTATCGGTTGCAACCGCAACAAGTTATGAATCTGATAAAATCCGGCGATGCACTGATTATTTTTGAAGGATTTGATGAATTAAGAAATGCCGGGAGGGCATATTATCGTCACCAGCACTTTAATGCCTTATGGCGTTTTGCCTATCCTAATACCAAGCTAATTTTTACGGGGCGACCAAACTTTTTCTTAGATGAAGAAGAAGTCAACAGGACTTTACGCAGCCAAGAGTCAAGAGCTATGGCAGGGGATGTCTATACTCAAGTTTGGGAATTGGAAAAACTGACCATTGAGCAAATTGAACGTGCTTGTCGAAGCTATGATCCGCAAATTAGGAACGGCATCATTAATTCGATCAATGAAAGTGATGACTTTTACGATATTGTGAGTCGCCCATCAATGTTGCCTGTTGTAGCAACCATATGGCCACAAATAGAAGAGCTTAAAAGCAGGGGAATACCGCTAACTGGGGCTGAGTTAATGGAGCGGTATATTCAAGCTATATTTTCCCGAAAGGAAGCAGAGCTAGAAGCGGATAGAGTTCAACGAGATGCGCCTGTTGGCTCAAGGTATCTTGTATTGCCCAAGCAAGTAAGAGAATTACTGACTATTTGTGTCGCTTGGAGAATGTCTGGCTTAGGGTTAAAAAATACCATTGCGCGTTCAGAAATTACAGAAATGGTAAAGGATTGCTATGACACACTTGTGACTTTATGCAAATCAGAGGGAGTAAGTGCACAAATAACAGAAGACATCATAGAGTTTGAAAGGCGTCATGCTGAAGATAAACCTGTTGATAGAGTTGATGCCATAACGTCTGAAATATGTACCGCTGGCTTACTGGTTAAAGATGTAACAGGTGGAGGAGATAACTTGCGTTTTCCTCACAAGCAGTTCTTCGAATTTTTATTAGCTAAAGCAATAGCAATAACCTCAGATCCTGAAAAATATAGTGTGGCAGTTATGTTCGATAAGTGCTCAAGTGACGTAAAGGTGTTTCCTCGATTAATAAATGAGCCTAACGCAGTGCGTTATTTGTCTGAATGTATAGGGCCAAACTTTAAGCAGATCGTTTATACAAGTGATGTCGCATCTATTTTGTTATATCTGCAGCAGGAAGTCGTTATTAATCGTGTTCGCCAAATAGGTGAGTTTTTTAGGAGTAAATTCAGAAGTCAACGCTCTTCAACCAACGCTTTACGTTGGGCAACTTATTCTTTGGATGGCGATTTTAATGAAGTACATTATGAACTTCAGGCCCCCAGATATAAAAGCCCAACCGACGCCGGTATGATTCCATTTGGCCTTATCTTTATTACGGCTCTGGTATCCTCCAATTTTGAACAGTACATATTGGATAATATGGGACCCGTTTATTTGGTATCAGTGGGGATGTTATTATCCAGTGCATTGGCGTTACATGCTCATTTTATTTTTCGTATTTCTGATAATAAGCATGCAGTTGTTATGCAGTTTTTCAGAGCGCATTGGAGCCATGCGGGCCAAAAGCCAAAAGACCGAGAACAGGAGTTACATCTGGTATCTAAATCGCTTCGTAAAAAAGATGTGGTGTTTCCTAATGAACAGATCACACTGCCAAAAAGTTACAGTCAATTTGTTTATCCAGCTAAAGATTTTGGCAAAGCTAATTAACAGATATAGATGGCGTGCATGTTTAAGTGTTGCCGACTGAGACAAAGTTTGCTCGGTCGGCTCAACATCTTACCGATCAGATTTGTTTGATATGAGGGTCACACGGTTTTTCAACTTCACCCGGCTCCAAAATTTGTATATGAGCGTTTTCTACATCTGCAATAAGAGGTTTGATTGTAGATTCGAATCGTTTCGCTGCAGATTCTACATTTTTCCCTTGCCTTTCTAGCGTATTAAAATCGTCTTTATGTGCATCGGCTAAAGCTTCTAGTTGTTTTGATAATAGTTTTTGCTCTGCTAGGTGGGTTTTATCAATTGTGAGTGTTTTGTCATCTTCAATAAAGGCTTTACGTGATATAGCTTCTACTTCACGTCCCAGCTTACTCATTTGTCGTGAGACGGCATGAATTGGCTTTTCAAGCTTGCGCATGAGTTCTGACTGCTCCTCTAGTGCTAAGAAGCTACTCACTTGCTCACTATTCAAAGGTTTCTCAAGCATTTTTTGGCAATGGTCAAAAACCAAAATTCGGTATTCATCTTTACTCACTTTTTGTATATCAATGTCTTTATCTGCACTATTAGCAAAAGATGTAGAAATATAAGCGACAGTTAAGCCGACACAAGCTGTTGCTACAATACGTTTAAACATGACTGGTTCCTTTAGTAAATATATTAGGTTTATACGGTTAGTCGCATCAATTTTTGAAAAGGTTTAAATCTAATTTCAAGTTTTAGCATTGATATTTATTGTTCGCTTTTTTCGATGCTAGCGTCTGTAATAATGTGGTTTTATTTTATTAATGTCGGCGATACACTGTTCTCGTTTTCACACTTATCCCTTCATGATTACCCATGATGTTGGCCGCACTAAGCGGCCTTTTTTATGCCTATAGCCTTCATTAGATAAAAGCATTCAGTTAATAGCCATACGAAGGTTGCTAAGCTATAACTGCAAAGGGTAATCAAATTAGATTGACGCATGGAGTTATAAAATGAAAAACAGATTTATGGTTTTTGTACTAATGAGCATCTTACTTACGGCTGGGTGCGCAACTTCTGGCGGCGCCTCGGTTGAACAAAAACGCGCAGCAGTCGAAAAAATGCGTAGTGATGTACTTTCAAAGTTGTATGCAGACAAGCCAGATGTACAACAGCAAATAGTAAATTCTGCAGGGTATGCAGTATTTGACAATGCCAATGTTAACGTCATCATTGCCAGTTTTGGAGGTGGGTATGGTGTCGCTGTCAACCGCCAAACAGGTGCAAGAACTTATATGAACATGGCAGAAGCGGGTATTGGGTTGGGTATTGGTGCAAAAGATTTTAGTATCGTCATGGTCTTTCATACACAACAAGCCTTGGCTAGATTTATCGAGCACGGTTGGGCGTTTGGAGGGAATGCTGACGCTGCTGCAAAGCATAAGCATCAAGGTGGTGCTGTTGCTGCTGAAGTCGTGGTAGATGATGTAACCGTATACTCTTTGACGGAAACTGGTCTTGCATTACAGGCAGTTCTAAAAGGCACTAAGTTTTGGGTAGACAACGACTTAAATTAGTAAAACGCCCGACGTAATAAATGTTCACTTTAAACGAAAAACGTCAATTGAACTAGTTGGCGTTTTTTTATTCACATATATTTTGAGTGCAACTTTTAAATACACCTTTTTTTAACTTTAACGTATTTTTTTTACGTTTTTATCCCGCCTATTAACATATTAATATTCAGCTATGAGAAATTAGCTCATAGAGTCATCTTACATGTGAAGTTTAAGTTTGTTTAACTTTACCGTATCAATCTTATTTTTTAGCAATGGTTAACAACAAGGAGGTTAAAAGTGGATTTATCAATGGTTCGCGCCGTGGCTGAACACGGATCTGTGTATGTTAATACTCCAAGCATAAAAGCTGAAAGCACCTCTCTGTGGGATCGGATTATGCGGCGCTTATTTGGGCAGAAGAAAATTGTGCAATTAGATAAGGATATTTATACGCAGTACTCTGGAAAACTTGGCCTTCCAAATGTAATCAAGTATCGCAGCAATAACCAATCTGTGTATGTGAAGCATGTATTTATTGAGCACATGCGTAGTATTATCAAACCAAAAATAACATCAAATGATATTAACTTTTTTAGAACGCTGGACAAGGTTGCGATGCGTTGTTACGTATTGGTCTATGTAAGAAACCCTTATACAAAAAGCTACGACCAAGCATTTTTTTTGGACGATTTTGAGGCTATTCAGGGAATAAAAAGTGAAGAGGCGGCTAGGCGCTTAGTTGATTTGTCTCAAGCTGCGCAAATTATTCGTAATAAACTTCTCTAGGTATCAGCTTAAAGGCGCAGAGGTTAAAACGAAGTTTTACCTCTGTTTTGTATATTTTAATAAATTAAACTTATTTATTTGGTGACAGCTAGATTTGCTGCGCAAGCGTTGTACTGCCTTGCTCTGATAAACTTTGTTTGATTTGTTCTCTCACCCGTAGTGGTTTATTTTGGCTTAGCTTAAAATGGCCTCGCCAGCAGTGAATTGATACCGTAAAAAACTCAATGTGTTTAAACATGGCGTCACGCTTTTCATCGTCAAGTGCTGATACTGGCCATGGGTTTGCAAATGGTTGTTCAAAGTGCTCAGTGATAAAATTCATCATACTCAGCTTTCGCTTATGGTCACGCACTAAGGTTAGCTCACCGGTTAGTTGAGCATTGGCATAAAGCCAAGTTGGTACAACTAATTCATCACTATGATTAGGAGATAGATAGCCATTAGGTCCATGAAACAGTATCTTTACTTTTACACTTTGGTGCTGTGCAAGAGGGTTGTTCGCAGCTACATGACCGATGAACACTTGTTGCGACTCATCAAACACTAATGGGGCATAGATGGCGTTATTGAGCTCATCATCATTGGTGGCAAATAAAATAGTGGCCATGGGCGCTTGCTGTACTAGAGCTAAAATACTCGCTTGACTATCGTCCTGAAAATAAGCTGGTGGATACGTCATAGTTTTGCCTCCAGTTGCTGTTTTAGTTCAGGCCATTGTTCGTCAATAATGCTAAACAAAGCACTGTTTCTAAAGCTACCATCAACGAGCTTTCGATTTTTGTACTGAATACCTTCAAATTGGGCCCCTAAACGCGCAATAGCATCTCTTGATTGTTGATTATTTTCGTGTGTACCAAAGGTAATACGAACAAGCTTAAGAGTTTCAAAGGCATATTTGAGCAATAGATATTTGCTGTGGGTGTTTATGCAGCTTCGCTGCCATGGTACACCAACAAAGGTGTGGCCAATCTCTGCACTAAGGTTGTGTTTATCTAGTCTAAACAATCGAGTAGTGCCAACAATTCTTTGTTGGGTATTGCAGTAGATACCCATCACCAATTGCTGCTGTGCGTCAAACTGCGCACTGTTGTGAAACCACTCACTGAGTGTCTGAGGTGTTTTGCAATAGTTATCTAGGATCCAACGCCACAGTGCTGGGTCTTGCCCTGCATTGAAAAGCTCATCTAAGTGGTGTTCTGATAAGGGTTTTAGGCTGACTTTCTCAGTGCTTAAAGTACGTTTTTCTAACATGTCATGACTCTTTCGATAGTAATAATATGGGCACTTTAAAAACATTCTGGTCGCAACTAAACAACCAGATTGTATTTTTTAACTAGACCAGAATGCGTTGCTAGGTTAACTTTAAAGTTAATCTTTAGATGAGTAATAACACGTGCATCCAATCGAATTTAAAGCGAACGAGGGCCAAGAGGCCATCTATTTGCAACTGGCAAACAGCTTGAGAGACGCCATCAAAGCGGGAAAGTTACTAAAAGGTGCCAAGTTGAGTTCGGCGCGTACTATGTCGGCAGCCTATCAGTTAAATCGGCATACGGTCATGAATGCGTTGCAGCTATTGGTTGCCGAAGGTTGGTTAGAGTCGCGTGAAAAGTCTGGTTATTTTGTTACCAGCACTTTGCCAATAGAATCTAGTTCGGAACAACAAAAGCAGCCTGCCTATAAGAAAAAGCAGCTCATTTTTGCCAGTCCATTACCAGAACCAACCACGATTAACATTAATCACTACCAGTACAATTTTGCTGGTGGCTTGCCAGATATTCACCGCTTTCCTTTTAATGAGTTTAAAAGTGCTTTAACAAAAGCATGTAGATATATCGATATTGGTAAGTTACATTACGGTGAAATTGGTGGTACAAGCGAACTCAAAGCGCAAATACAAGCCTACCTGTCACGTGCAAGAAGTTTAAAGTGTAATGATTTGTTGATATGTAATGGTTCGCAAGAAGCTTTGTTTTTGGCAGCGAGATCATTTATATCACCAGGTGATTATATTGCGTGTGAAACACTTGGCTATCCGCCAGCTCGCCGCGCATTTTCCTCATGTGGAGCTCGTTTGATTGATATTAAACAGGATGAGCATGGGTTGTGTGTAGATGATTTTGCCAAACAGTTAAAGCAATATAAAATCAAGATGTTGTATTTAACGCCATTACATCAATACCCCACAACAGTTACTTTATCACCTACACGACGGCTACAAATTTATCGTCTTTGCTATGAGCATGGTGTGGTTATTATTGAAGATGACTACGACCATGAATTTCACTATCAATGTCAGCCATTACAGCCAATGGCCGCAGATGACCCAGCTGGGATCGTGGTTTATATTTCTACGTTTTCAAAATTAATGTTTGCTGGTGCACGAGTTGGCTATATTACTGCCCGCGATGAAATATTGGTGCAGATGCGTGCCAATAAACAGCTTATTAATCATAAAAATGATGTATTAACCCAGCTTGCTGTTGCTCACTGGATGTCTAAAGGAGATTTTGAGCGTCATCTTAAGCGCACTACTAAGCTATACAAAGCGCGCTATCAAGCGATGGCGGATACCTTAACACAATACCGGCGCCAAGGGTTGCCGTTGCAGTTTTCAAAGCCCGATGGGGGGATGGCGATGTGGGTGAATTGCAAAGTGAATGTGCAAGGGGTCAAACAACGCGCGCATGAGCAAGGTATCTACTTACAAACCGAAGACGAGTTTTATTTTGCACACAGTGTACGCTCTTTAAAACCAAGCCAAAGTGATCATTCTCATATTCGACTTGGTTTTGCAGGGCAAAGTGAAGCACAGATGCATGCTGGGCTTATGGCACTGATGCGTATTATTTACCCTTAATATCTGAGCTAAGCGTTAATACGTGTGCTTGGCTTTTATCAGCAAAAGACACTACAAACACTTTGTTAAATTCATTTTCGGTAATACTGACTTGTTGTGCACTGAGTAAATTAACCAGCTCAGGAGTGGTGTTACTGTGACCTGCCACCACAATATTACCTTCAAGCTTCATCAGCTGTTCGGCAAAGGCTTTTAAATCACTGGGGTCGTAGCTTTGTACTGACAAGTTATGCGTGTTAGCCAAAGGCGCGATAGTTTGTTGGGTACGTTTGTAATCAGTACTAAATAGATGACTAATTGGCAGTTCACTAAAAAGTGTTGCTAGGTGATGCGCTCTTTGTTGACCTGTTTCGAGTAATTCGGGGTTCGGGCCTTTAGCTTTTTCGGCGTGGCGAAATAAAATAATGTGTTCTGGTAATGCCAAGGCGGCATTGCTTAGCAGCAGTAAAGGTAAAAAAAGGCTTTTAATTTTCATGATGTTATCTTTTATAGTGACAGCCAGACAACTCTAGCAAATGCTGAGTCGCCTGACAATGTCCCTTTATTGGCGAGGTGCGAGCTTACTTTGCCAATGAGATGGGGAACAATGAAAACAACTTATGTTGCTGGTTTTGATCATCTAATGCCTCAAGTAGTGCTTTTGAAGGCTGCCACATGTCATCATCATTGAGTGCTAATGAGAGCAAATCAGTGGCGATGTCGGCGTTACCAAGTAGTGGATGTGTTTCGTTATGAATAATAAACAGCGCGCAACATGCTGCACTTAGTAGTGTTGTATATTGCTTTGCTTTATTAAAACGAACAACGCTGGTCGGCTCATTTTGTTCGCTTTGTTGTAGCGTTTGTACATCATCGCACCAGCTTAAAATATGTTGTTTTAATATTAAACATTGCGTCATGACTGACGGAGGTAAATGGTTGTGTGAACTGTCACCAAAGTAAGCCAAAAATGAACTAAGAATGGGGTCTTGCCCTGCATTATTAATGGCAAATTGCTGTTGATCGAGGGCTGCAAATGGCTTACTTTCATCCAGATTAAACCATTGATTTAATTGTTCATGACAGTTTGGTGTTGCCAGTAACTGTGCTGAGATAGCGTTCGTTTGCGCCGAGATCAACCCAAGATTGACTTGGCTACTGCCATCAAATAGTGAAACAACGGCATTGTCTCTAAGCATCTTTTGGAAAATTCCATGAAAATGCTCTTCACGAAGGTAATATCTGGCTCCCAAAATAACCTTGAGTTCATCAAGCGCCAGCTCAGTTTGGCGTGGGACCCAGTATTTACAAGCAGCTGAGTACATACTTAGTGAGCGACTGGCATGACTGACCGCCCGAATGCTAGCAGTTGCAAGCATTTCAGCTAACAGTAGTTTGGCAAAGCTACGTCCTAGTCCTTGTTGCACGGTTGGCATTGAAAGCACTGTTTTTTGATAAAGTGCGCGATTTTGCGCGAATTCATAGGTCACGCGTAAACAGGTATCAAATGCACCTAACGAGAAGCCAGCGCACAAGATTCTAGAGATCTGCAGTGCTTTAAGTACACCGAAAATGCCCGGTTCGGTGGTTTCAATTAAACAATCTTTAGCCACTAACGTATTGTGAAAACGAATACCACTGATATCGGCACAACGGATGCCATGGGTAGAGATTTTTTCGATGCTTTCATAATCACTCAGTTGCGCTTTATCAAGCAGCATCACAGCTAAAGACTCTCGTCCATTTGGTTCAATCTTGCGCACTAACAAGGTCATGGTATGACCCTGCGTGGCGTTGTTAATCAGCCATTTTTCGCCGTTAAGTCGATAACCGTCTTGGTCAACTGTGGCGGTGACTTCGCTCGCTAACAAATTGCTACCGTGTTTTTTCTCAGTCAGCGCTAAACACCCTAAGTGGCCCTGTAAAATATGGCTGCTCAGTCGCTTTTTTTGCGCGTCACTGCCACACAACCAGACGGGTAAGGCGCCTAGCATAGTTTGACCACTGGCAATGGCGGCGTTTAGGTCGCGTCTTGAGACCAGTCGACAGGCCATTAATAGCTCTGAAAAATCGCTTAATGATCCACCGAGGGAGTGAGGAACAAATCGGTCAAAGTAATTCAAGCTATGTAAATGATTTAAGTATTCCCTTGGGAACATTTGCTGCTCATCAATTGTTACAGAGCGGGCAAAATTAATAACGGATGTTTCTTGAGTCGGATCACCAAGGTTGTTTTCTAGGTGTTGCACCTGGTGTATAACGGCGTTGTTGTGTTCATTCATAATTGGGCTCTAGGAATAGAATATCGTGTTGTTTGAGCTGCCAGCGGTTATAGCGCCATGTTTTCTGTATTGGCTGTTTTTTATTTATTGCGTTGCGAACCGTAAGCTGTTTGTGTGTTGTGTGTTCAAGCTCAATAGCACGGCAAAACTGAGTAAATGGACCAAAGCCAGCCGCTTTGTAGAGCGCTTCTTTAATACACCACAGTTGGCTGATGCTTAGATTAGGGTGAGCCTGTTTTTCTTGTGGACTTATCCAAGGTGTTGGCAGTGCCGAAAAGCGCTCGCTGAACTCTAGATCTAAACCCACAGGGTGATTGCCGATTGCAGCGCCTGCAAGGGCGTTACTGTGGCTAATGCTTAATGGGCGGCCTGAGCGCGCACAAAATGGCGCGCCATTGGTCGCTTTTTGTATTTGTATCTCTGCGCTGGGCAGTGTACTGAAAAGCGTATTTTTTAACAGCCACTTAGCCCCTAGCCGTGCACCCAACCAAGCAAGCGCTTGGCGTTTGTAAGGCTTGCACATATATTGAGCTTGTTCATCTTCACTGAGCTGTGCAAGTAAGTACTGCCGTTGTGAAGGTACACCCAAGCGCCGCTGTAATACATCGAGATGCACGATGTATACGGCGCTGTTGCTGCTGGGGTAGTAGCAAGTTAGCAACGGCATTTTACCACTGATAACCCGGTGCTAGCGCATCTGATTGAATAGTTTCAACCACGTCAGCCAATTCACTGAAGCGTGCCACTAAAGATTGAAACAGTGGGGTTTGCATATCTTGCTCAAATGCCGCCAAGCTGGTTACTTTTACAACTTCTACATAGTCATAATCACAGTTAGTATCGGTCACTTTGCTTACCACAAAGCGCTCAACCGACGCTAAATCATGACAAGCAAGGTAATCAGTATCTGTTACCCACTGTTCAAAAGCGGCACGGTTATCAGCAGATTTAAGTTTAATTTTATCAATGATAATAGACATTTAATCGTCCTTTTTTAATGTTACTAAGCCATTTTCGGCATCTACAATGATGTGATCGCCAGTTTTAATCAAAGTGCTGGCATGATTGGTATTTACAACGCAGGGAATACCAAATTCACGCGCTACAATAGAGCTGTGAGAAAGCATTGAACCAATGTCGGTTACCACTGCACTTGCTAGCGCAAATAAAGGGGTCCATGAAGCATCTGTGAATGGTGCAACGAGAATATCGCCTTTTTTAAACTCGCCTACTTGATTGGCAAGGTCGGTAATCACACAGGCTTTTCCTTGAGTTAGACCTTTTGAGGTTGCTAACCCTTGTAGTGACGTTGCCGTTGGATCAAGGATCAAATCTGGTTGGCTACTTGGCTTGCCGATAAAGGTTAGTGGCGGCTCAGGGCGCGCTTGCCAGTTTTGATATTGTGCTCGGCGAGTTTGCAATGTTTGAGCTGATGTTAATTCTGTTGCGCTTATAATGCCTTTTAGATATTGCAAAATTTGCTCAAAGTCGAGGTATGCAACGTCATCAATATGATCTAGGTGCTTAGCGTCTACAAGGCGTTTTGCGATTTCAAAAACAACGCGACGTACTAACCAAATAGAGGTGATCATACTCATGCGGGTTTCTTCTCGTAGTTTGGCACAGCCACAGTACAGCGCGATAACACGTTTAATGAGCCAACGTTTTGACCAACTAAGCTCTTTGAGCAAGTCTTCACTGGTTAACAGTTGTTGCTGCTGTTGCTGCTGTAGTGCATCGTCAACTTCATATCCTTGCGCTAAGTACAATTTGATCATTTGCAAAACATAGGTGCGGTCGTCTAACCAACGAGGGTGAGTAAGCTCCATTTCTTCGCGGGCACGCACGCCATTTTCTCGCATAAATTTAGCCAAAGGGCCTTGTGAGAAACGTAATCCTTCGGTGGTATTATTTAAGAAGGTGTCTATTTCGCTGATGGTTTGATTGGCAAATGCATCACGCACGTTTGGCCATTGATCTAATGTTTGGCATAACTGCCACAGCTCTTGTGCACTGGCAACGGTGCGTAAGTTAGACATGTCGCCTTTTATTTCATTTTGCAGGTGCTTACTTTTATCGCCAAGCCACTGAGCACTGAGTTCTTCTAGCAGGCCATAACAAGCAAATGCATTAATATAGTAGGGCAGGTAACCCTCATGCATGGCTTTAAAGTATTTGAGTGCATGGGTCATTTCGCGTTGCAGTGCGTTTAAGTCCATCGCCTCGATGTTTTGTAGCTGCACACGGTCATATTCTCTAAAGCGTGACTCAATCATGGTTTTAGCACGGCGCTTGGCTTGGAAAAACTCGCGGATATTTTGCTTTATCCAATGTCGAACACATTGCCCAGAAGAGTGTGTTGGGTGTGAATGCTGTTCACCATAGGGGTTTTTATAGCCTGTGAGGTCAATTGCTTCACTGCTAAAGCGCACTAAAAATGGCGTTTGATCTTTACCGACTGGAGTTTGCGCTAGCTGCCAAGCCGTATAAGATACGTTAAGGTATACGTGACCACGGTAATAGGCCATGGTTTCATTGGCTTCGCCTAAATCCAATAAACCCAGTCCTTTACCGCACTCAATATGCACGTTGCTTTGGTAATAACGGGCAAAAGATAAACCCAGTGGCGTCATGCGTCCGGTAAAAATTTCGCCAATATCCATCCGAGACCATAGGATATCTTTTTGTAACTCTTCAGAGCGGTTGCCTAAATAGAAATTGTCATCGCTATTATCTTGGGCAATAGAGGTAATTGGTCGACTTTGCAATAACCATAATTTGCCCTCGCAAAGTGTCCACTCAACATCTTGCGCTTTACCATAAAAGTCTTCAACTTGGTGAAGTAGTTTGCCCAGACTTTTGACGGCCATCGGATCTAAAGTAGGTTCACTTTGCATTTGCTCTGGAATATCTACTTTTTTGATTTGCCCGTCGAGATACACAATTTGCTGCTGTTTGTTTTGAATCGACTGAGAAATAAGCTCGCCAGTGTGCTTGTCTATCACATAGCTGTCACTGCTGACTTGCCCTGATACTAATCCCTCACATAAGCCAAAGCAGCCTTCAATTAAAAATTCGTTTTTATTAAGGCTGGTAGGGTGTTGACCAAACGCAACCCCAGAGACATCGCCAAACTTCATTTGTTGGATTACAACGGCCATGGTGGGAAGTTCAGTTTGTTGTCCTGTGGCTTTGCGGTATTCATATGCTGCATCACTAAATGCAGACGCCCAACAGGCTCTTACAGCATCAAGTATTTCAAGCTCACCTTGTTGACCCAGCTTTGTTAAATGCTGTCCGGCAAAAGAATGGCTTTGGCCATCTTCATCGGTGGCGGATGAACGCACAGCTACCGGGCCGCTTAGGTTAACCAGTTCTGAGGCTATCAAGTCTACCAGCTCGCTGGGCATCGGGTTGTCAATGATCGCCTTTGCTAAACTACGCCATTGTTCAATACCATCATTGATTTGGTGTTTTGCAAGCAGGTCATAATGCGCGATAAATGCTTTGAACACTTCAATGCTAATACAAAATCCGTTAGGTACTGGTAGGCCTGCTTGATACAGGTCGCATAGTACAGCGCCTTTGCCACCAAATAGCGATACATTATCTTTAGCTGCTTTGGCAAAGCCTACCACGTGTTCGGTCATGGAAGTTGAAGATTCAACCGCGGTGTTGTTCATAGAAGGATTCCTTTTTCTAAATACATGTTATTTAGTTGCGGCAAAGGCGAAGTAGCTCTCACCGGGCATCAGCCGCTTGTGCTGTACTTCACTAAATTGTGCCTGCTTTAACGTGCTGGTTAACTGCTGTGCATCAGGTAAAACACCACCTACATCACTTAAACTAAACCACAGGTTCAGAGCAGAGATAGCACTACTGCCACCTTGGCAGCTGGTGGTCATTAGTAGCTGACCACCCGGCTTGAGTAACTTGTAGGCATGATTAAGCACCTGCATGCGTTGGCGCTGTGGAAAGTAATAAATATTGTTGTGCAAAGTGATCAGGTCATAGCTGGACTCACCCGCTAATTCAAAGAACGACTCATGTCTTAAATCAATATTGGTAATTTGGTTGGCGCTGAGCGTTCTTTGCGCTTGCTCTACTACGGCTAGTTGATAATCGATGGCGGTGATCTCACATGCAGGTAAGCGGTTATGCAAATACACTAAATACTGACCCGCGCCACAACCCACTTCCAAAATATGCTTTGGTTCAGTAGATACACGCTTAAGGCACCATTCAATTGCCTCCTCAACGAAGGGCTCTAAAATTTGTGATGAACGCGCTATCAGGCTACCGTCTTGATCTGCAAGTTGGTAAGCGTGATTGTTTTGCATCCGAGTAGGGGCGCTCAGCAACGCGTCATAATGATATCGAATAGCTTCTTCGAACATGGCCGCCGCAATTTGGTTCTCTTGCTTTGCTAGGTGTTTGCTAAGCTTGCCCTTTAACGCATATTGGCCGTTTTTATACGTTAGCTCTTTTAGGCGTACACCACACTCTAGCCATGCGCTAAGTGCTTCTTGTTTAGTGCCATCTAGTTGCAAGTGGTGTTGTAGCTGTTCAAGGCTTTTAGTGCCTTGTTGTAGGCTTGCGAGTAAGCCACTAGAGTTTGCTGCGGTTACAAAACTGGTACGATATACGGTGTCAACGTGCTTGCCCAGTCGTAAAAAAGCGAAAATATTTTTTTCAAAAATCAGTTTTTTTAATGTTATTAGTTGCATGATTTGACCTAAAAATAATAGCGGATCCCAAGTTGAAGTAAGTCAGCAAATTGTTCAAATTCGCTGTTGCGTGTGCCTTGCTTGGGTGTCCAAGCGAGCGCTAGTCTAAGTTGTAAATTATCGCTGGCAGAGTGGGTGACAACGGCAGATACGGTGCTGTGGTTATCGACCAAGTTGTGCATGGCAAGTAGCTCATAGCGTGTTAAATCTCGCCATTCGTTGCTATACGACAAAGCCATGTAGCGTTTAGCTAAGCCCATGGGGGTGATCTGTGAGTGTGTGAAACGTTGTTGCCAAAGGGCGTAGTCAGCTCGCTTGCTTGCCCCAAGTGATTGATACAACCACTCAAAAGTAAGGCTGCCGTTAGCACCCACCTTAGTGCTCATGCCAAGTAAGGCGCGCTTTTGCTCTGACGCTTTAAACTGCGCTTGAGCGTCTGATGTTAAGTCGCCATACAAAAGCTCACCATAGACATCGGCATCAAGCCAAGCTTGGTAGTGCTGTAAACTTGCAGAAAGATAGTGCTGCTCTTGACGAATAGCGGCTGTAACAAGCCACACACCTTGCTCTAAGTTGCCTTTAATTGTTTGTAAGCCTTGCAGTTTATCGTTTTGATTAACGGTTAGAATGCTTTGGGTTTGCAAAGTGTCAGTTATAAAGTAGTCAAGTTTGATAGCATCAACGCCACTTTTATAGAGCCTATCTAAGTCAAAAACATTAAATGCCCCCAAAGGGTCCAGTGGCGAAAATAGGCGACCTAAACCAAGCGTAACCGGTTGCCTGCCTACGGTAATACTGGCATTGTTAAACGCGCGCTGCCAATATGCCCAATCGACTTGGCCATACCAAAGTTGATGGTCGTGGCGCTCTTGCCAGTCGAGATCAAGTGCTCGGTCTGCCACCGGTTGCTTAGCAAATAAACTCAATAGGCTCGACTGTTCCATATAGTCAAAGTCTAACTGCGTGTGGAGCACCCATACGTTGTCATCTTTTTTGTGTTGATACTCAAGGCGTGCAAATTGATTAGTGCCCCAACTGTTCTGGGCGGGCGTATCCACACTGACTAAGTTAGCCTCGAACACACCACTTAGTGTGGTGCTAGATTGCGGGGCTTCACCAAATAAATCGGCAAAGTCATCCTCTGCTTCGTAGGCGATTGCCTGCACACAGGTGCAGGCAATCAAAAGTAACCATGGCTTCACGCTACACTGCTACCTGTTGGTCGTTGTTATTGGTGCAGACATCTTTAACAATCTGCCCATCTTGCAGATGAACAACACGATGTGCTCGGTCAATAACACGAGGGTCGTGCGAGCTGAACAAGAAAGTCACACCTAGCTCTTGATTCAATGATTGCATTAAGTCCAACAAGCTTTCAGTTGAGTGAGAATCAAGGTTAGCGGTCGGTTCATCTGCAACGACTAACAACGGCTGTGCGGCAATCGCTCTGGCAACCGCAACGCGCTGTTGTTGACCGCCACTAAGTTGTGCAGGAAAGCGGTTTTTAAACTCTCCAAGGCCAACAGCTTCAAGTGTTTCCATGGCGCGTTGACGACGTACTTTTTTGTCAACGTTGCAAAACTCCATGATCATTTCTGTATTTTCCAACGCAGTGAGTACTGGCATTAAATTGTACGCTTGAAACACAAAACCAATTTTTTCGCGACGAATATCGGCTAATTGGTTGTTATTTAACTTTGCGACATTTTGCCCATCAAATTCGTAGCTACCAGAGCTTGGCTTATCGAGTAGGCCAATAATATTGAGTAACGTTGATTTGCCTGAACCAGAAGGGCCTGCAATAACTGTAAACTCACCTTGTTTTACCTCTAAATTTAAGTCTTTTAGGCAATGGAACGACTGGTGTTTGTCAGAAAATATTTTGTTAATTTGGTTTAATTTGATCATGATAGTTCCTTAAGATTCTTGACTGGCTGCAACGGGTGAGCGGTGTCCAGCACGAATAGCTGGAATAAGGGTGACGAGGATAGTTAAAACAAAAACGAATAAAACGCTCAGTGATAGTTTGTTGGCCTCTAAAGTTGAGTAAAACTTCTCAGGCAGTAATACCCCGCCAGCTTCCATTGCCGTGCCAAATACTTCTTTAAAATCGAGTCCTTGAGTTGCAAAGTGATGGTGACCCCAAAGTCCCAGTGCCAAACCGATGGTGAGTGAAAACGCGCTTAAGTAAATAGCTTCTAGCAACACCACTTTTGATACTGTGCTTGCTCGAGCGCCTAACGCAATCATCATTGAAAACTCTTTTTGGCGTCTAAATGTAGACATCAGAACGGTGTTGAGGATCCCCACTGCAACTACAACATAAACAATGAGCATCAACAGATACATACCCGCCGCATCAAGGGTGACCGCTGAATACAATTCCGGTGCAGCTGTTTGCCAAGGCAATATATCTAACGTTGGAAATTGCGCGGTTAACGCCGTTGCAAGCTGCGCAACGTTGTCGCTGCCAGCACTCGTATAAAGAGCAATCTGACTGACTTGGTTGGGGACTTCTAGTAAAGCTTGCAAGTCTTGGATGGGGACTTCGGCCCAAAATGTGTCAAGCTCATGCAGACCCGTTTTAAAGATACCCGCCACTTCAAATGCAGAGCGCGCTAAGTCGCCACCACTGGCAGGCTTAACCGTCAGCGTGATGGTGTCACCAATGCGCACTTCGAGGTTTTTAGCCAGAGTCTCGCCAATGACTATGCCTGAAAGACGATGAAGATCAGTACTGTTGGCAAACGCCGCTAATGTTTGCCCCTGTACGATTGCCTTTTTATCGGCAATGGCAGATACCTGTGCCTCTATCTCTGGCTCAACGCCCGATATTGTTAATGCAACGCCATGACGACCTGCTTGAATGAGTGCATCAGAGCGTAGTCTCGCCACGGGAGTTAAGCGCTTATCCGTATCGATTAATTGCTGCTTTAACTGCTCAGGGTTATCGAGCAAATGGCTAAGCGCTGGGTCGTCTCGATACTCAGGGTGCTGAACAATAACATGGCCCAGTCCCATTCTAACGCCGATATCTATCATCGCTTTGTGACCACCATCAGATAACCCCATAAACAAAATCATCATGCTAAATGCAAATACGATGATCAGCGATGTCAGTAGGGAGCGACGTTTGTTTCTCAACAAATTTCGTAAAGCTAATTTATGGATCATGAGGCTCTCATTCCTTGTGCTGGTAGTAATCTTGCGGCGGAGAATGCAGGGTACAGGGCTGCTAATAGTGCGATGACAAACATAACAATCACTGGGATAAACAAATTATTAAGGGTGAGCTTAGCTTTGAGCGCACTGGTCATCCCCACGCCTGCTAGGCTAAACTCGCCAAATTGACTGATATCCCATCCGTACTTTTGTAGGTAACTACCGAGCACAACACCCATCACAAGGCCCGCAATGGATGCGACAAAGGTGAGTACCAGCGTCTCTATTGTTACTAACCAAACAACATTGGGTCCTTTTAGCCCCAACGCCTTTAGCAAGCTCAGTTCTTTACGTCGCTCCATTACGCTAACGAGCATGGCATTCATAACGCCTACGCCTGCAATCAAAAAGATAATGAATACTAAAGTACCCATCAGTGCTTGGTTGGATTGAATAAGCGCTAAAATGTCTGGGCGTAACTGTGACCAAGTTTGTACACTCAATTTCGGGTAGCTTGCTGCGAGTACATCGCTTATCACTTGCTGTGCTAAATCCACTTTATTGAGGTCTATTGTAGAGATAGCGATTTCATGACTTTGATTAGGTAGTTGTAATAATTTTTGTAAATCTTGGATATGAAAAATCATGCGAGTGCGGTCGATAAGGTCGGTCCCTTGTCGACTAATCCCCGCTACTTGCAAGTCCAGAGATTGCTGCGCACCTTGTGCGGTTTCAAATAGTAGAGTGATTTCATCCCCTACATTTGCCTGTAAGTTTTTGGCTAATTTCACACCTAAAATAACGTTAGGCAGGCTAAAGGGTAAAGGTGCTAACGTGTCGATCAGCTCATTGGTATGAGATTGCAACTCACTGCTGGTGGTGTCTAGGCCATCTAATTCAGCAAAGGCATTAGCGATGGCTTGCTCTGTGAGCTGCTCATCAAGCGCCAGTTGCTCTTCGCTGAGGGCTTGACCTTTTGGCCAAGGCGTTGGCTGTGATAAAAATGACCCATCTATGATTTGTTCAGCCAGTGACGTAACTTGGCGCTCATGCTCGGGTTCTACGCCTAACAAGCTAACCCCAATCGATTTATTACCTTTACTTAAATAACCAAAGCTATATAGCCTTGCTGCTGCGGCTTTTACTGAGCTAAGTTCTCTCAGTTCAGCGACTACTTGGCTGTTATTTTCGATTGTTTGCTGTAGTTGACGTTTAGCCAGGTAATCTTGCTCGTGAACCTGTATGTGGCCTACTTGGCCTTGGGTGGTGCCAGTGATTAAATCATGGCTAAGGCCATCCATAATCGCCAATGTGGTGATACAAAAACCGATCCCTAGAGTTATCCCTAAAGCAGTTACTGAACTGCGTTTTTTGTTACGCAGCAAATTACGCCAAGCGAGGCGAATGTATAGTCCCATGCGACCTCCTACAAAAACGCTTGTTCAGTGAACTTGCTTGCGGCTAAGTCACTATTGAATTTTATTTTTTGATAATGCATCCGCGTGTATTCGTCGGGTTTGTCAGAAATACGCATTTCCATCACCGTAGGCACTTTGAAACCATCCATAAGTTTTACATCGCTGTAGGTCAGAGTGCGCTCAGGTTGTGCATCATCATTGCGGCGGTAATAAGTCACTTGTTCAGGAAATACGCGACCGTCTTCAAGATATAAGCGATACATCACTTTACCCCATACCACGGGTGCAGAGGGCAGAGGTGTTAGTTCAACCAGATGATAGTCTCGATTATCTTGTTGCCATGATTTAGTTAATTGATAGGCATAGTGCGTTGCTAAATCGGTTTCGCGCATGAGATCATCATTACTAAAATGGCTACCCATCCAGCTTGATGCCAACATTGAACTACTCATTACGGTTGTACGTTTATTGCGTGGTTCAAAAAATGAAATACGGTCATCTACTTTCAGTGTGACATTGCCTCGCCAAAGCGCGGGACCTAACATACGAACCATCACTTTTTGTTGTTCGCTACGGTCATCAGTGAGCACTAACAGGGTAAAGTCGCGTTGATATTCGGCTTTGTTGATTGCCATAGAGAGTACTGAAGCGGATGTTTGCGCGCGCAAAATGCGTTCAGCGCTGTCAATCCATGATCCCAATTGGTCTTTACTATTTGCGCTTGCGCTATTGCAAAGCAAAACGATAAAGAAGAAAAAAAGTTTTTTCATAACGGTCCTTTTAGTGTTGCGTTAGTATTCGAGATAAAGCGGTTCGATAGCGAAACCGAGTAATAAAGCTTTGTTCGGTATCACTTTTGCCTACACGGGCGATAAACATAGGTGAATGTTGTACGCCCAGCGTATGATGTAGGGCTGTTTTTGCATCAGAGTGTTGTAACAGTACACTCAAAGGATGGATTGCCAGATTTTGCTCGGTAGCTTGCAGCCAAGCTTCAAGCATGTATTCTCCAGCACCCAACCAAGCAGTAGCGTCAGTTTTATCACTATGACACAAGCAAATTAGCTGTGAGCTTTGCTCACTTAACGTGGCTAGCATATCGGCCATTTTTTGTGCCATGCCAAATTTGTTTAAAACAAGCATCACGTTTGGGTGCAGTAGCAGTTGATTCAAGCGGCGTTTAAAGGGACTCAAAGGCCCCATTAATTGTTGAATATTGAACCCTCGTTCCTTTTTGGTATGCTTGGTTTTAGCAAAATCAATAAATCGATAGGTTTCTTGCCAAGCCTTGCGGTGACTGAAATCAAGCGCAGCAAAGCGCGCCACTAATTTAGCAATTTGAGTTTTCTTTTGCGCTGTTATGTGCAACCAATGTAGCTGCTCGCTTGACCAGACTTTAGTTAGCAGTACATCTTGTTGCCATTGCAATGGCTTGTCGGCATGTAACTTTCCACGGTGTGTGTAGCGGCTTTGCAGTAACTGGCTCAGGCGCACAAAGCGGGCATCGTCTGCGCTATTTGGTTTTAACGTCAGATACATGCTAAGTATCTGAGTATCTTCATTATCAATAACGCTTAAGTTAGCAGCATTGCTTTGCACCTCACATACCACGCCTGAGGCTTCTAACAAGTTGATTAAAGCACAGCTAAAACCTGCCAAGCTCATTAGCATTTCATTTTTTAATGAGCTGAGCGCATTGATAGTATGCTTACTATCAATGCTAATGGTCACTGTGCCATCAAAAGGTATATCAGCATGGTGTAAATGCACACGCCAAGGTTGGCAGTTGTGTGATGATGGCACCAGCTTTGCCAGCTCAATACATTCGCTAACAATGTTAGCTAACGGCTTGCAATGAGTCATTTTGCGGTTTCTCCTGATCTAACTCAAAGCCGTGTATGGCGGCTAAAGCTTGTACTTGCTCGACTTGTGCACAAGTTAAAGCGCCCATGCTAAAGTGCGTAAAGGCACCTGCAAGACCAAGTAAAATTGTCTCTCCACAACATGCATATACTTGTCCTTTGGGTAACAACATGCCTGGCAGCGTAAACTCTGGGTTTTGCGTGAGGTTGACAACGCCACCACGAATAAGCTTAACGTTGGGTCGTGCTAGTACAATATCTTGGGGAACATCTCTGGGCACAGCGACGTCACTGATTAGCACCGGCTTGTGTGGGTGGATATGCTCAGCGCTGAACACTGTCGTGGGGCTGCTGGTATTACTGACAATCACATCAGCCTGTTGACAATCACTGAAGTTATCACTGATCACAACCAAGCCTCTGGCTAACAAAATACTCTTCAGTTCGCGCTGTATTACCTCTGGCTTATCGTCGCCGATGCGCGGTGTTAGCCACTCTTTACAGCTTTCTAAGAGTTTGCCACCGCTTATTTGCTGCTCTACGCCAAGGTATAGTTGCTCACAAATAACCTGCAATGTGTCATTCATATTGGTTGCACTTGCGTTGCGGGTGATCAAAGTTAATTTATGACAATGCTTGGCTAGTATGGCGCTGTGTACTTGTCCAATGTTGCCTGCTGCGCCACAAATTGCGACCGTTGCTTTTTTTAAGTCGATCCCGTGTTGCGCTGCACTACTTAAAACTGTATTGATGCTCGCTGCAACTGTGAGCGCATTGCCAGATGTTGCCGCTGGCGTATTGTAGGTAAAATCACAGCAGTTACTGGTTACAATTGAGGTGTAGCCACCAAAGCCAACTAATTTGCAGCCTTCTTCTCGGGCTAAACGGTAGGCTTCATGAACTTGTGCGCGAATGACCTTTGAACGGTTAAAACGCCTATCTGCTTCAATACTTTCGGCGTCCATCTGAATACCATAAAGCACCAACTCAATTTCTCGACCGCTGATTGAGGTGATTTTTCGCCTTGCTAGTACACCCGGAACAGTCACAGGGAGAATATGGTGATTCAGCTCTTCTTGCTCATACTCGTCAAATACACGCCAGCCTGGGTCGATTTCATTTAAACTGTCTTGATCTATCAAGTGACTAATAAATGCTACTTTTTCGATGCCGCTTGGAATGCTGTCTTCGCGCAGTGGGTGCTGTAAGCGCTCATGGTAAGCAAGTTGATTGATATCTGCATGAATGAGATGAGACATTAACGGTGCAACTTTATGCGCACGAATAAGCTCAAATGCCGCTTTTAAGGCGTCAATAACCTTGGCAATATTTTGATGCGCAAAGTAGCTAGATGGCTGTAACCTCAGCACACGGCGTTTACCTAAAGAGGGCAGTAAGCGGACATGGTGGCGATGTAAAAGGTAGCCTGCCAGCGCCATAGAAAGAACGTTTTCTTTGTCTAAGCCTGAGATTGTCGCGCTGGGATGATCACTTTGTGAAGCCAGCTCGATACCTAGCATACATCCTTTGCCTCTTACCTCCGCTATCATATCTGGATAGTCATTGGCGAGGTTTTGCAATGCGCTTAAAAATGCTTCTCCTAAGCTTTGCGTTTTATGGATAATATCGTCACGCTCTAGCAAAGCGAGTGTTTTTAGTGCCACAGCTGAACTTAAGTCATCATCAGCAAAAGTGGTGCTGTGTAGCATGCTGAACTCTTGATGATAACGACTGGCGTCAATTGCCACAGCGGAGATCTTACACAGCCCCCCTCCAAGAGACTTAGCCAAGGTGATGTAATCGTTTGGTGCGTGGCGCGCAACACTTTCTAAAAAGTGCCCGGTACGGCCAAGTCCACACTGAATTTCATCGGCAATAATAGCGGTATCTGGATGGCTTTGTTTTATTTCATTCAGTAAATCAATGTACTGTTGCGCAAGTGGGACTACCCCTCCTTCACCTTGAATTGGCTCATAGATGACAGCGGCCAGCTGATTGATTGGTTTGGCAACCAAGCGCAGGGGTTCAAATTCAAATTGCCAATACTGACTTTGCCAACTCGATAGTGTTTGTTTAAAGCTGTCACAGTCTTCAATAAATACCGCATCAGGGTTATTTGCTATAAAGGGTAAGCGTGCGTCACGGTTGTATGTGGTAGCGAGGCTGCCGCGGGTTTTACCATGAAATGCGCCTTTAAACGCGGCAATTTTAGCTGGCAAGTTGAACGCTTGCTGATTACGAAATTGCAGTGCGCGTTGCAACTCTTCAATACTTTCAATGGGCTCTTGGCCAAGTAGCAGCTCCGCTTTGCGGTAAAAGCTTTCATCAATGCTCAATTCATTGCGTGATAAGCGCGCCATAAATTCACGCCAGTTATCGGCACTGAGTGTTTGCGCTTGATTAAGGCGCTGAAAATACTCATATTGTGCGTGTTTTAGCGCAGCTTCAACGGCTTCAGTGCCTGTATTGAGGATGATCAGCTGATATTGTTTTCCCGTCTCTCTTTTTAATTTCTCGGCGAGTACTTCTCGTAATTGCTTTGCAATCGGGCGCTGAGCACCTTGCACCCACATAGGACGATTGGCACTTAAGCTGTGCTGCATGGTTTCGACGAGCTCAGGGTGGTTATGTCCAAGTAGCGTACTGCCAAATCCACCAACTAGGTCGAGCACTTCTACGCGTTGGTCATCGTGTTGCCAGATGAGAGTGTCACCACTGGCTTGAATAAACTCAGCTAATAGCCCAGCGCTGTCTAGCAAGGCTTCACGACTTAGGATCTCTTGTCCAATTCTGATTTGCATTTTATCTACTCCGCTACAGCCAATTAGCTTGAAAACGCTTTAAAATTGAAGTGCTTAAGTTGTTCTTTAGAACATTACTCGTGCCTGAAAAAATAGCACTTGGCATGGCATCTCTGAGCATGCGTTCAATATCACCGCTGAGTACACCTTGTGCGCCGTGCAACTGCACAGCCATTTGGGCATTGCTAATAGCAGCGTGAGACACCGCAATTTTTGCCAGTGCACTACTTACCCCCGACATATCACCCTTATCGAGTGACCAGGCTGCTTTATAAAGCAATAGGCGTGCGCTTTCGTAATTCAAATACATATCGCTAAGTTGATGCTGGACAGCTTGAAACTCGCTTAATGATTCACCAAACTGACTGCGCGACTGAATGAATGCCGCTGTTTTGTGTAATTGACGTTTCATTTGTCCAAGGTAAAGTGCAAACAGGCAAACACGCTCCCATTCCATTGAAATTTGGAAAATAGGTGCGCCCGCACCTAAACGGCCTATGAGTGCTTCTTCTGGTAGTTCGCATTGCTCAAAGTGAATGTCGCCCATTGCCGTGGTACGCAGGCCAGATTTACTGTGGGGTGTTTGTGAAACACGGATGCCCAGTTCACTGCTTTGCATAATAAATGTCGAAAAATCAAAGTAGTTACCTTTATTGGCCGTACGTAAATGCACCACCATAAAATCACAGAAAGGGGCATTAGTGATGTAGTGTTTATGACCGTTAACGACAAACTTTGTTTGCTCTTTTGTGGCCGAAGTGCTCATCGCGTAAATATCTGAACCAGCGCCTTTTTCTGTGATAGCGTGGGCACCAAGCCAAGCTTCTTGTTGGAGCTTGGTAAGCCAGTGCAGTTGTTGTTGCTCATTGGCAAAAGCGCGAATAGGGTGGATGCACGCGCATAAATGCGCAGACAGGGCAAATATTAATCCTGTGTCTTCACAGTGCTCCGCCAGAGACTCAATACCAGCGCATAACTCACTGGCGTTTAAATCATCGCCGCCTAGGTTTTTTGGCATTAACCAATTACCAACACCTTGGGTGATCAATTGTCTAAATAAAGGCTTGGAAAATTCACCGGCCAAGTCCCTGCGGGCTATATCGTTAAGGTCTAGTGATTGTGCAAGGCTTGTCGCTTGCTGAGCAATTTGTTGTTGTTGTTCTGTAAAATCAAAATTCATCATGTTTTCCTTGCGTTGTCATAGAGGTACAATCGCTGATAATCACGTGGTAGTTCACACCACCTGTGCCAAATCCATTAATTGACGCACTACGTTTACCTTGTTGCTGTGTATAAGGTTTTGCACTAGCCATAGGGTCAAAATTGAGCGTGTCTAGGTTTAGCTCGTCGCGAAGTTGGCCACGCAACAAGTTGTGGGGAATGAGATTGTGCTCAAAGCTCAACAATACCTTGATGACACTTGCTAGGCCCGCCATTGCGAAGGTATGTCCAAACTGTGTTTTAAGTGCACCGAGTTTAAGTGGGTTGCTGCTGCGCTGCTGATATACTGAGCTTAGCGCTTGTATCTCAACTAAATCGCCAATGGGGGTTCCTGTGCCATGGGTTTCTACCCACTCTATATCTGACGGTGTTAGTGTGGTTTGCGCAAATGCATGCTGCATCGCTTCAACTTGACCATCACTATTGGGTGCTATCATTGACTTGCTATAGGTACTTGCACCAATAGCCTCAATACGCGCAAGCCTTGGATAAGCATTCGAAAGGGCAATGTCATCACGAGTTAAAATGACAACACCAAGGCCTTCTCCAGAGGTAAAGCCGTCGGCGCTTTCGCTAAATGTGGCAATCACTGAATGTGATAACATTTGCTGTTTAGAGCACACACATAGGTCATGCAGATTTACCGGCAGTTCTGCCGCGGCAACAATCGCATAGTCTACACGTTTGCTTTGTAGCGCATTGATTGCACAGTCTAATGCGGCCATTGAGCCTGCACAGGCGCCTTCAAGGGCTAAAGCGTCGTAGTTTTTCAACTGAAAATGTTGCGCCAATTGCAGGCTTAGGCCAAGTGCTTGGTTGTGACTACTTTGTGCGTCTTGCGTAAACTGGTTTTGCCATTTTTGTAGCTGTACAAGACTGGTACCTTCACCATAAGCGGTTAATATCTCATTACATTGGTCAACTAAAGCAGTGAGCTTTGCACTCAATAGCTTTCTACGCTCGCTGTACGGCCCAAGGTTTGTCGCCGTGACCACCAAGGTATTTTTATCGTTTGGCAAGTCAATGCTTTGCCACTGATTGAGCATTGCATCGAGTACATTTGGGTAGCTAGCATGTGCCAACATATCGAGGTGATCTGTCGATAACTTTGCAGCTTGACCACAGTAGTAACTATCGTGCGTCTCGCCTTCAGGTTTATACAGCGTGCCAGATACCATGGTGTTGTGGTCAAGTGCACGGATACCACCAGACTCATCATTCAACCCTTGCCAATAGGCCGTTGTGCCAAACCTATCTGCGAGCCATATTTGTTTATCGCAAACAGTGATGGGGGCGCTCTCAGGGGATTTATACCAAGAGGGTGAAACAGCGAAGCCAAACTGTGAACAGATGGGCAATATATCTTGAGTGTTTTGTGCTAGCCACGAAGATAATTGCAACGCACTATTTACTATACCCGCATTGCGAGGTAAATCATCACTCGTTGCTTGAAAGCTATGTTGAGGGCAGTAGTGCAAATAGGCTTTTGCATTATCAATGGCTTGGTCAGTTCTTACTAGTAGTAAAGTACTTGCAGCTAAAGGTTGGGCATCTGATGGGGTTTGCCAATCATTAGCCAATGCGATGATGACTGCATCCGTTTTATGGTTTAGTAGGGCGTCATACGCCAAAGCCACAGCTTTAGCAAGAGACTCATCAGCGCTATTGATTGCAAACGCGCGGCCTTGTAGTTTCGCACTTTGGGCGATACGTGTCGCCATTGTGGTAGCCATTTCACCCACTTTATCATGACTACTGACGACCTCTGCTGGCTTAAGGTCGTGTAACTGACTTTTTGCTGTGTCACTTTGGCTTGTTGCTATCAAATCAGACAGCAGTGCTTGTGCTGTCACTCGGTAGTGATTTGCCAATTGTCTATCAGCGCAAGGCTCAGAACAAACAATCACATCGGTTCTTTTAGTGTGAACAAATTCACTGTGGCGCTCGCACAGCGCCATACTTAATTGCAACAGCGGTAGCTGCATGCGATTGATTGCTTTTCGATAAATCGGTGGTATTGCAAACTTTGAATAGTGCTTTAAGTCGCTCAGGCAATCCAGATATCCGTCTTGTGTAGCAACGTTTGACTGCAAATCCAACAGGGCAATGGCATGTTGTTGCTTACTCATCATTCACCTGCGCAAGGGTTGGGTAATCAATTTTGCCATTGGCATTTTTTGGTAACGTACCAAAACACTCAAACTTGTGTGGGATCATGTAGGTAGGCAAGTGTTGAGCACTATATGTTTTAAGTGCTAGAGTACCAATCTTGATTTGTGCATCTGTCAGTGCATAACTTGCTATGAGTTTGCTGGTGTGGGCACAGTATCTTACTGCAACTTCACTTATCTGTGGATGTGCCAAAAGACAGGCTTCAATCTCACCCAACTCTACGCGAAAACCCGAAATTTTAACCATACGATCGCAGCGACCATGGTAGTAATACTGACCGTTGTGATAACGGGCGATATCTCCAGTGGAATGGATCTGCAGTGCATGGTTTGCCTGCTTTTGTGATTCTAAGCAGTATCCGGGTGTCACACAGCTACCTTGGATCACTAACTCACCCATTGCACCAGACTCATTGCTGACAGGGTTTCCTTGTTCATCAATAAGCCAAGCTTGGGTATCTCCGATAGGCAGACCAATGGCTACTGGCTCATTGTTGAGAATATCTTCTTCTGTTACCTTGTAAGCAAGACAAACATTGGTTTCTGTTGGTCCGTAAAAATTGTAAAAGTGAGTATTTGGTAACGCGCTAGCAAGGCCTTTTAAACAAGGCTTTGGCATTACTTCTCCAGCAAAAATAAGATGCTGTAGTGCTAGCGGTTCAGCTTGTTGCCACAAACCGATACGGTTCATCAGATTTAATAGCGATGGCACGCAGTACATCACAGTGATCTGATGCTCACTCAGCACATTCGCTAACGTCATAGGTTGTTTCGGGGCATCATCATTGGCAATGTACAAACTGCCACCAACAGCCAAACAAACAAATAAATCGAAGGTGCTTAAATCAAAATTAAAGCTGGCTAGATTCAAAAAGCGATCGGAATTACCTAAGCTCATATTGTTTTGGCACCAGCCAACAAAATGCTGAATATTGCCATGTGTTAACTGCACCCCTTTGGGGCGACCTGTTGAACCCGAAGTAAAAAGCACTGCAGCTAGGTTGTTTGTACACCAAGCTTCACTTGTATATGGTTGTTCAGTCTCTAGGTGTAGGCGCCAATCGAAAAAGCTAGTATTTGCAGCTTGTTGGGTGTTTTTTTCACCAATTAAAACGACTTTAAGTTGCGGGTACTTTGTCAATAGCGGTTCAACTAACTGCAGATGTTTATCGTCGACAATTAAGGTATCTGCATGGGCGTCAGTTAAAATTAAGTCAACTCGATTAATAGGCTGCTTGCTGTCAATTGGTATATAGCAAGCACCACCACTAAGCGCTGCTAAAATTGACAGCGCATAGTGATTGTTCTTTTCAAGCCAAATTGCAACTCGTTGGCTACCTGAAAGTTGTGTTGCCAATGCACTTACATAGTTGGCGGATTGGCGATAGCACAAAGCAGGCTCAGCGAGCAAAAAAGGGTGCTGAGGTTGCTTGTTTGCCCAATAAAACAAGGCTTGATGTAGCGCCGTTGGCAGCATTTCTTTCATAGCTACTCCTTTAGCCTTTAAAATTCGGTAGATTAACGTCTCTAGCTGCGTTAATCAGAATTTCAATAGCGCCATCTAAGTCTGCTTTAGTATGCTGAGACAATACACTTATGCGCAGTCTTGCATCACCTACCGCAACGCCCGGGAACACCACGGTTTGACAGAACATACCTTGTTGTCGAACCGCATGACCCATTTTCATTGCTAGGGTTTCATCACCAATAACAATAGGAATAATAGCGCTTTCACTGTCGCCGGTATCAAAACCAAGCTCTTTTAAGGCACCATGTAGGTAATTAACATTGTTCCACAAGCGCTCGAGACGCTCAGGCTCTTGTTCAATAATGTCGATACACTGAATTAGGCCTGCGGCAATGTGAGCAGGAATTGTTGCGGCAAAAACATAGCTGTTTGCATAAAAACGTAGATAATCAATGACGTCTTTATCACCACACACAAAGCCACCCATCCCTGCGAGTGTTTTACTCATAGTGCCAAGTTCAAGGTCAACTTCATGTTTAAGATTAAAGTGCTCAGCAGTACCTGAACCGGTCGCACCTAAAATCCCAGTTGAGTGAGCATCATCTATCAAAATGCGTGCTTGGTATTTGCGAGCTAAACGCACCATTTCAGGCAGCTTTACGATATTGCCGTGCATACTGAAAACGCCATCAGCAACGATCAACTTGCCGCCTTCAGAGTCTGCACAGCCTTTTAATACTTCTTCTAAAGAAGCCATATCATTGTGCTTGTAAATACGTTTTTTAGCGCCAGATAATTTACAGCCATCTTGGATACTCATATGGTTATAAACATCTGTAATAACAGTATCTTTTGGTCCTGTTAATGCTGAAATTGTTCCCAAGTTTGCAGAATAGCCAGATGGAAAAACAATACAGGCTTCACGGCCCTTAAAGCGTGCTAAGCGTTCTTCAAGTTCGAGGTGCAAGCGGTTTGTACCACCAATCAAACGACATCCTGTATTGGTTGCGCCATATTCTTTAGCCGCTTTGCAGATAGCATCAATAACGCGCGGTTCATTAGCTAACCCCAAGTAATTGTTTGATGCGAACATCAAAAACTCACGCTCTTTATTTTGATAGGCGTCAAAAATAGTCGCGCGGTTTTCGCAGCGAGAGCTCAATGGCATGCCATACCAAAAGTTACCTGATTGCGCTTGTGTTTCGTAAAAGTCATTAAACTTACGCACTTTGCTGAACAAATCAGGGTTGCCATCAGAAACAAAGTCACGCATTGTGGTGTTTGATGAACCTTCTTGAGCTAACAGGTCCTCATTGATGTTCGCCTCGTTAACAGGCACATCATGGCTGATACCCAATGTAGCCAGTTTGGCTTGGCCCTTTTCGCTTAGTGGAGCGCCTTCACAGCGTGCAAACAACTCACTTATGGTGTTAAAACTTGCGGAGTTTAGCTTATGTTCAAATACAAATACCTGCTGCAGTTCATCAACAATTGATGCCAAGATGATTGAGTCAATACCCAGTCCCTCTTCCATTGGTACATCAGGGAGTAAATCAGACTCCGAGTAGCAAGTTTGTTCTTTTACGATGTCTAAAACTAGCGACTGAACAGCAGCCGCTAAATCATTATTTTTTGTCATACCAAATTCCATTTAATTTACTTCTTCAATACCGATGATCTGCTCAAGCGTTGGCGCTTCAAAGTGTGGCTGCTCTTTGATTTTGTTGTGTGCTTGTTGCTCTTTCGCTTCACGGATCAGCTTTTCACGAAAACGAATGTAGTGTGCATTCACCTTATCGATAGGAATTAATCGGTTAGCTTTAGGGCTAGAAACTTTTGGCTCTTGGTGTGCAATCACTGCCATATCTTTGGCTTGTTGTACAAAACGTTCAATGCGACACATGTACCAAGGGCGGACTGGGCGCCAGAAAGGAATCGGCAAGGGTTTAATTAACGGCAGTAATAGGTCGCGTTTTGGTTCTTGATAGCATACACATACCCAGCAGGTATCTTCATCGATTGGGGTAGGGATAAAGATTACGTCAAATACTTCACTGCGGATCTGGATTAAGTTTGGCATTTGTACATCGATGCCAAAGCGCCAGCCTCTAGTCCAAGGCTTACGGGCAACCAGTGTTTCAGCTGCAGTGCGCTCATCATCTGGGCGTAAGATAAAGTCACTGGTGATTAATGTGCCATCAACTTTGCATTCAAAATCGTCAACACGGCCACCTTTGGGGTCCCAAATGTTGATAGCTGAGCCTTTGTGTACAAAAGGAATGTGGTAAATTTCGCAGACACTTTCAACATATCGAGTGTAGTTAATAGGTGCATCCCAGCCATAGTAAGAGTAGTAGCCATCGTACTCTTTAAATTGTTTGAACATAGGGACTTCTGGGTAATCTTCATCGGCCATTTCCTCGCCATACCAGAACCAGACAAGGCCATATGCTTCAGTTACCTTATAGGTTTTTACACACATCCCTTTGGGGACATCCCCGTTTTTACCCAATACAGGCATATGAACACAGTCACCTTGCTGATCATATTGAAAGCCATGATATGGACACGCTATGAGGTCGCCGTGCTGCTCACCTAAACTGAGTTTTACGCCTTTGTGTGGACATTTGTCGTCCATACAAATGAGTTTTCCTTGTGTATCGCGATAGAGCACAAGTAGTTTATCTAGTCGCTTAATGCCTAAAGGTTTTTTCTTTACATCTTGCGATCTAGTTATGGCATACCATTGATTAGGGATCATAACGTGTTCTCCTTGTTCCTGTGATGTTCAACTAATTTGCTAAGTACTTCGACGGATGCAAAATTGTCTGGGTGAATGTCTATCACGGGTAAGCGCAGGGCGAACTCGCGATGAATGTATTCAACTACGTCAAAAATGGACGCAGAATCGAGAATATTGAGCTCAATAATGGGGGTATCAGGTGCGATCAATTCGTCATCATCAAGGTAGCTGTGTGTGATAAATTGGCAGAGCTTTGCAGATACACTTTGAACTGATTCATTTAACATGTTGGATCTAACTCCGTTTTAGATGTTTTACTTGCTACGTTTGTAATTTGTTTGGCTAATAAATGAGGGGTGTTACAGCTATAAAGCACATCAGGGGCTAGATAAATGCCAGTTAGCTGCTCTAATTTAAACAAAATTTCCATGGCTAGAACGGAGTCCAGCCCGACATTGGCTAATGAATCTTTGGGGGAGATCTGTGCCATTGCCACACCTGTTAACTCATGTACTTTGCAAACCAGCCAGTGCTCCACACTTGCAACGTCTGAGATATCTAGCTCTGTTTGTGTGTCTTCTTGTCGACTCTGTTGATTGTCATCGTTTTGAACATCTAGGTTGAACTGATAGTAAGCTTGCAGTGACTCTTGTTCATAGGCTTGTTTGATAGCAACACGTTGCAACTTACCTGAAGAAGTGATTTTGATAGTTTTACGCGGTAAAAATAAGATTTTGTCGGCTTTAATGCCAAATCGCTCAATCAAGCGGCCATTGAGTATTTTTATGTAGTTGTCGAATTGGGTAACATTGCGCGGAACTTCTAACGCCATGACTAATAATTCTTTGCCCCGCTCGGCGACAGAAAAAGCAGCACTGCGGCAATTTTTAAGCTCAGGAAAAGCCTGTGATGCTTCGAACTCTAAATCTTGCGGGTAAAAGTTGGCACCACGGATGATGATAACTTCTTTTAATCTACCCGTGATGTATAGCTCACCTTTGTGATAAAAACCTAAATCACCAGTGCGATGGAACGTTTCGCTGTGTCCTGCCAAAGTTAAACCAAAGTTGGCATCGGTACGTTCTTTATCTTGCCAGTAGCCAGGGCTGATACTATTTCCTTGTAACCAAATCTCGCCAACTTGACCATCGGCTAGCGCGATGTGTGTGTTGGGGTCGACAATTTTTGCTTGAATTGAGTCATGTACTTTACCGCTACTGACTAACCATTGACTATGGGTCGAAGGTGTATCAACGGCTTTAACCATGCCGCGTTTGAGTAGTGGTTCATCCACACATAATTGTTTGTATTGTTGTGAATGAGGCTTGCCGCTGACCATCAGTGTAGCTTCGGCCATACCATAGCAAGGTAAAAAAGCCTCAGGCTTTAAGCCACATTGTGCAAACTTATCAAAAAACTGATTAACGGTTTGAGCATTGATAGGCTCTGCGCCGCAAAACAAATTTTGCAATGAAGACAAGTCAAGTTCTGCTAAACGCGAATCGCGAATGTTCTTTACTGCTAGATCGAATGCAAAATTAGGTGCACCAGTGGTAGTCGCTTTGAAGTCGGTAACGGCTTTTAGCCAGCGAAATTGACTGCGCAAGAACAAATCGGTTGGCATCAGCATAGTCGGGTAGCCGGTATAAACCCCCTGCATAACGCCACCAACTAAACCCATATCGTGATGGGGCGGAAGCCAAAGCATCATACGAGTTTTATCTTCTTGGTGGCCAAAGCTTTGTCTGATCAACTCTGAATTATCAAGGATATTCTGATTGGTAATGATCACGCCTTTGGGCTTGCCAGTCGTTCCTGAGCTGTACTGCAACAAGGCAATGTCTTGTTCATTTGTTTTAAAATTGTACAGAGGTTGAGGTGCGATAGTCTCAGACTCTTCAATCAATAGCCATCTGATAGGCAGATGAGCAAGTTGCTCTTCCAGCAAAGGTAAGACAGTTTTATTTGTAATTACAATTGGCTTACCTAAGTCTTCGATAGCATATTGCAAACGTTCAATTTGTAGTTGATTCTTTGGTGGAAACGAAGGCACTGCAATAATACCCGCAGCCATACAACCATAAAATGATGTAACGAAATCAACTCCCTGAGGAAGTACGATAAGCGCTTGATCTTGGTGTTCGACGTTGCGTTGTTGTATTTGTTGTAATGCTTTTGCAATACGTGAAATTGAATTACTAAGTGTTTGGTAATCAAAAACTTCTACCGATTCGCCTTTATCATCAACGAAATGGAAAACCTCTTGATCCGGCTTGTTGTATGCATCGACAGCAAGTAGGTCAATTAAGCTGTTTGCCTCGCATTGAATTAAGTCCCTGTTGTGGAACAAGTGAGTAGACTTTCCCATGTGATCTAATCCTTATCGTTTTACATATCTCCATTGTCTTTTATAAATGTGAAGAGAATGTGTAATAAAATGAAAACCTAGTTAAATTTTTGTGGATTATTACAGGTAACATAAATTTATGTCAAAGATGTTTTGTGAATATTTTATTTTTATCAAATAATTTTCATGGAACCTTGCTAATTAGTTTTTTTACTCTATTGCGAATAGTTGACGGTTTGTAAGGTTGTATTTTAAAAGGTGTTTTTTGTTTCTTCTTGCTGTTTTTGGCTGTTTTTTAGGTTTTTCTTTTTGTATCAAGCTTTAATTAGAAGTTTCTTTATTAATATATTCATATTGATGGTGGGGTGTAACTTGCGCTAAATGATGCTTTTTGTGCAATAATCAAGTTTTAACATTTGTTCCCTTTGTGGGTTTTTAAAATGTGTCATGGTTATTCGTGCTTACAGTACTGGAGGTGGTGTCCGCAGCGGACACATTTACTGTCCGCGGACACTTATTTCTACGGCGTTAATTTTTAACTTGCTGTTTATATTGTGTTTTATTTTTGGCATGCAAATGGAATACATAGCACATCAGGATTTATTTGGAATGAGATATGTTGCTGTGTTCACTATTTTTGCTGCCTCCACTAATTGTGCTGTTTACAGCAGGTGCAATTGGCGTGATTGAGCACTCAACGTTTTAACGAGATTGTTTATGATTAAAGACACCAGTGCTCAAGATAAAGTGATTGTCACGAAAAGTAAGATTGGTAAGCGATTTGTAATTACGTCGATTGCGGCAGTGGTTATAGCAGCATCGGCTCACGCTTTGATGAACGCCTCTAATGCGCAGCGTTCGATAGCAAAAGATGAAGTAAAAGTAGCAACGGTTGAACAGGGCGATTTAGTGCGAGATATCGCGGCAACAGGCAAAATAGTCGCTGCAAATGCCCCGCAGGTTTATAGCCCAGAACAAGGAATTATCACCCTGTTGGTGAAAGCAGGTGATAAGGTCACTGAAGGGCAAAATATTGCAAAGGTTGTGAGTCCCGAATTGCAAAATGCCCTTAAGCAACAACATTCAGAAGTGCAGCGCTTAATGGGCGAACTGGAGCGCCAAAAGCTAGAAGCCCGCCGTGAAACTTTAAACCTCAATAAGTTATTGGATCTGGCTCAGGTTGAACTCAGTGCCGCTGAGCGCGAAAATCGTCGAGCGCAATTATCAATTAAAAAAAGCCTTATCAGTCAAATTGATTTAGAAAAAGCCGTGGATGATTTATCTCGCGCCAAACTGACATTCAAACATGCTCAGCATGAAGTCGAACTTGCCAAAGATACGCTGGCGTTTGAGCTCAAATCAGCGCAAAGCACGCTACAGCGCCAGCAGTTAGTGGTTAAAGAGCTAGAGCGTAAAGTGAATAACCTAGATATAAAAGCTTCGGTGACAGGCATTGTCGGTAACCTATTGGTGCAGCCTCAAGCTTTGGTGTCACAAAATCAAGCGCTGATGACATTGGTAGACCTAACTGCATTTGAAGCGCAGTTGCAAGTGCCCGAAAGCTATGCAAATGAATTAGGTTTGGGTATGCAAGTGGCACTAAAAATTGGCCTACATGAAGTGATGGGTGAGCTTAGCGCAATTTCACCAGAGGTGAATCAACGCGAAGTCACCACGCGAGTACGGTTTTCTCAGCAAGGACTAACAGGGATCCGCCAAAATCAACGTTTATCAGCGCGTATCTTATTGGAAAACAAACAAAATGTATTAAAGGTTAAACGCGGCTCATTTTTGGAGGCGGGGGGAGATTTTGTTTATCGTGTGAAAGATGGGCATGCGCAAAAAACCGCCGTTCAGATAGGCGCTGTCAGTATCAACGCTGTTGAAGTGATAGCGGGCCTAAAAGCAGGCGATCAAATAGTGATCTCAAATTATACACCTTTTGAACACGCACAAGAAATTATGTTGCGCGAGTAGAAGTGTAACAACGGGTTAAACACATAATTAAGGAAGTGAACATGCTTACAATGAATAATATTAATAAAATTTATCAAACTGATATGGTGCAAACGCATGCGTTGCGGGACTTTAATCTACAAGTAGATGAAGGAGAGTTTATTGCGGTAACCGGCCCTTCTGGCTCAGGAAAAACGACCTTTTTAAATATAGCTGGCATGCTAGAGCCGTTTACAGCAGGTCAATATATCTTAGATGGCGTGGATGTGGGCGGCTTGAATGACAATCAGCGAGCTGATCTTCGCAATCAAAAAATCGGCTTTATATTTCAAGGGTTCAACTTAATCCCTGACTTAAATTTGTTTGAAAATATTGAAGTGCCTTTGCGCTATCGAGGCATTAAAGCCGCAGAGCGCAAACGCCGTGTAGAGCAGCGTTTGGAGCAAGTTGGGCTGGCAAGTCGCGCCAAACATTTGCCTCAGCAGCTATCTGGTGGTCAACAGCAAAGGGTAGCGATTGCCAGAGCGCTGGCTGGCGAGCCAAGATTTTTATTGGCCGATGAACCAACCGGTAACTTAGACAGTTTAATGGCGCGTCAGGTTATGGAACTTTTGGAGCAAATTAACCGAGAAGGTGCCACTATCGTCATGGTGACGCACGATCCAGAGTTGGCTCGTAGGGCACCGAGAAACATTCAGGTTGTTGATGGTCAGTTAGCCGACTTTACCCTCTATCAAGGCAACCCAGCCAAAGTGGTGGGAGTATAATCATGTTTTTGCACTATATAGATTTGAGTTGGCGTAGTTTTAAGCGCACACCGCTGGTTAGTTTACTGATGGTGTTGGCGATAGCCATCGGTATTGGGGTAACCATGACGAGTCTTTCTATTCATCACATGATGTCTAAAGATCCGATTCCACAAAAAAGTGCTGTTTTGCATCATTTGCAGTTGCAGACAATGGATGAAGGGCAAAGTTACTTTTCAAAAGACGACCTTCCATTTCAGGTGACTTATCAAGACGCAATGAACATACAAAATGCCAACTTACCCTATTTGCGTTCAGCCATGTACAAATCGGGGTTTTCGGTACATCTAAACTCACCTGAACAAAAACCATTTGTTGAAGAAGTACGCCTATCTTCTAGAGATATTTTTGCGATGTTTGATTTGAAATTTATATACGGTGGTACATGGACCCAACAGCAGCAAGATGATATCGCCCCTGTAGCGGTGATTTCAAAAAGTATTAACGACAAGCTATTTAAAGGGGAAAACTCAATTGGTAAAAGTTTTTACCTAGATGATATTCGCGTGCAGGTTGTTGGTGTGATTGAAGATTGGATAACGCCGGTAAAATACTACGACACAAACAATGGCTCATTTGATGACCCAGAGAAGATATTTATTCCACTGAGCCTTGGTATCACGAATGAAGTTCATACTTGGGGTAACACCAATGGCTGGAAAAATGAGCAAGATGATACCTTTAAAGACTTATTAGTTTCGGAGAATCTATGGCTACAATTTTGGGTGCAACTTAATAATGAACAAGAAAAACAAGAGTTTGGTCAGTACATAATGAGCTATATGAAGCAACAACAATCTTTGGGTCGTTTTAATCGAGAAGAGCTCGACTACAACCTGTTTAATGTCACAGAATTTATGGACTACCGAGGCGTAGTTAAACATGACAATAAGATCATGGTTACGCTGAGCTTTATGTTTTTAGCGGTGTGTATTGCTAACATTCTAAGTTTGTTATTAGCTAAATTCTTGCGCCGTGCGCCTGAGATTGGTGTAAGGCGAGCGTTAGGCGCATCGAAACGTCAGGTGTTCTACCAACATCTCGTAGAAGTTTCTTTATTGGGCCTGTTCGGTGGCGTTTTGGGGATTGTATTTGCGCAAATTGGACTATGGGGCGTGCGCGTAAGTCATGGCGCATACGATGCTTTGGCAAATATGGACGTGACTATGCTAATGGCAGCCCCTGTTATTGCTATCACAGCGTGTATTGTTGCTGGGTTGTATCCTGCGTGGGTTGTGTGTAGGACAACACCTGCCATCTATTTGAAGAGCCAATAAGGGGTTATTGCTATGTCAGAACTAAAACCAATTTTCAATGCCTTATGCCGCTCTAAGGTGGGGGCTATTTTATTGTTGCTACAAATTGCCATTACCACCGCAATTGTGAGTAATTCTGCATTCATAATTAGTGAAAAAATTGCTTATCTTGAACAAGATACAGGGTATCCAGAGCAGGACATATTTACGTTTGAAGTGATGTCATTTGGCGAAAATATTGATTACATGCGACAAGCTGAACTGGACGAGACGGCGATAAGACAAATGCCGGGTGTTATTGATGCTGTGACGGTTAATTCTGTGCCACTGAGTGGCGGCGGATCCTCAAGCTCTTTTAGACTGGTGCCAGCGGGGCAAAAAGGAAAGGGAGTACAAGCCAGTATTTTTGAAGCGGATAGTCATTTTATTAATACATTTGGAATTAAAATCCTTGAAGGTAGAAATTTTACCGAGGCTGAGGTCAGTGTTGTTGAGGAATATAGTCAGTACCCCAGTGTTGGTTTGATTACTAAGGCTATGGCGGATGAGCTATTTCCTGATGGCGATGCGTTAGGAAAGACGCTTTACCACGGAGACCTACCCATGCAGATTATCGGTATTACCGATGTGATGAAAGGCCCTTGGTTGCAATCAGAAAGACGGGATAGATCAGCAATATTGCCTTTCGTATTTGCCCAAAAACTGACGCTATTTTCAGTCAGAACAGAGCCAGAGCAAAGAGCACAGGTTATGCAGCAGATTGAACAGTATATGTTGAATTTGGAAAACAAAAGAGTGATTGAAGGCCTAAAAGGACTTGATGATGTAAAAGCTGATTATGTTGCGCCTGATAGGCTTACTATGCGTATGTTGCTTGTGATGATAGTGGTACTGACCCTAATTACAGCTCTAGGGATTTTTGGTTTGACGCTATTTAATATCAGCAAGCGAACTAAACAAATAGGCACGCGCAGAGCATTAGGTGCGAGAAAGTCAGACATTATTCGCTACTTTGTAATTGAAAACGCAATGATTTCTATGCTTGGATTGATTGTTGGCTCTGGGGCCGCCGTAATGATGGCACAACAGTTAATGAAACACTATTCACTCTCGCAAATGCCACTGTTTTACGTGTTGTTCACCGCTGTGGGGGTTTTACTTATTAGTTTACTTGCTGTAGTTGGGCCGGCAAAACGTGCTGCCAATATATCGCCAAGTATTGCTACTAGAACCATATAACCTGTTAATAATGAATGTGCTACACTGGCCAAGGTGTAGCACATTGAAGTACAAAAATAATATGGAAAAAATACTCATTGTTGACGATAACCCTTCCATTTTAGAGGCGTTATCGTTACTGCTAGAAATACACGGTTACGCTGTTGTAACCGCGCAAAATGCGTTTGAAGCACAGCAAGTTGTGCAATATCAAAATATTGCCCTTGTGCTACAGGATATGAACTTTTCTAGTGACACTACCTCGGGTGAAGAGGGTAAAACGCTATTTTATCGCCTACGCGAATTAAACCCTTATTTACCTATTATTCTAATTACCGCTTGGACTGAGCTTGAAACAGCAATAGAGCTGGTTAAAGCTGGCGCGGCAGATTACATTGGCAAACCTTGGGATGACCAAAAGTTACTGACCAGTATTGCTAATTTAGTTGAACTGGGCAAAGCCCAAGCGAGCAATGCCCACTATAAGCGCCAACAAGCAGAGCGAGAAGCACCAAAAGCAGGCGCCAATCTGGTGGGGTTGGTGTATTCCAGTACGGCGATGGAGCGGATAGTAGATATGGCTTTGCAATTGGCAAAGTCGGATGTGTCGGTGCTTATCACCGGCCCTAATGGCAGTGGGAAAGAGCGCATTGCAGAAATTATCCAAGCTAACTCAGGCCTAAAAGATAAGCCTTTTATTAAGGTAAATGCTGGGGCGTTGCCTCAAGACTTAATTGAAGCAGAGTTATTTGGTGCCGAAGCAGGCGCTTATACGGGCGCGAACAAGCAGCGAATAGGGCGCTTTGAAGCTGCAGACGGTGGCACTTTATTTTTAGATGAAATAGGTAACTTACCTTTGTCTGGGCAAATGAAGTTATTACGCGTGCTGCAAAGTGGTGAATTTGAACGTTTGGGCTCTGTACAAACCCGTAAAGTCAATGTGAGGGTTATTTCTGCGACCAATGCTAACCTACTGAAAGATATTAAAAATGGGCAATTTCGCGAAGATTTATACTATCGGCTCAATGTGATTGAGCTGCAGTTGCCGCCCTTGTGTGAACGCGCCGATGATATAGTGCCCTTGATCAGCCATTTTTTACCCAACAGGGAATTAAGTCATGCTGCGCAGAGGGCGCTAAAGGCATACTCTTGGCCGGGCAATGTCCGAGAGCTTGAAAATGCTTGTAAAAGGGCGGGCGTGCTCAAGCCCGAAGGGGAACTTGATGAGCATGATTTTATATTAAAAACTGATGTGATGGCCTCAGCAACCACGATAACATCAACCAAACAAGAGCCTACAAAGCAGCAACTAGAAGAGGCCATGCATGCGCATCAGGGCGTTATTGCCAAAGTGGCGCGCCACTTTGGCATGACTCGTCAAGCCTTGTATCGGCGCTTACAAAAGTTCGAGATTGAGTATTAGTATGCTTTTTAAAAAGCCTGAGTTGTCTTTGGTGAATAAAATCACGCTAAGCATGTTGGTGGTGGTAACTACATGTGTGACACTGATACTGATGTTTGTCGATTTACCGCTTGTTCATGCCAGTGTTGTAGTTGTACTGGCTATAACGCTAACGTTATTGGTATCAAGCTTTATTTGTGCACCAATTAGACAAGGCCTTGAAGCCCTTGAATTAGGCCTACATAACTTCAAAGATGGGGAGTTTTCAAATAGCCTTGCCTATCAAAGTGATGATCAACTTGGACGTTTATGCCAGCTGTATAATCAAACCGCAGAGCAGTTAAGAAAAGAAAAACAGTGGATTTATCAGCGAGAACTTATGCTTGATAAAGTACTTGAAAGCTCACCCCAAGCTTTGGTGTTAGTAAATAACAACGATATTGTGGTTTTTAGCAATTTAAGTGCACGAAACCTGCTGCTTTGTAACAATCATCTAGAAGGCATGAGCTTGTCACAAGCATTGGAACAAGCGCCACCGGAGTTAAAACAAGCGGTTAACTCAGCTCAAGATGGTTTATTTAATATGCTCAGTGAGCAAGATGAAGTGCAAACTTGGCACCTAGCAACAGGGCAATTTTTACTCAATAACCAAGAGCATAAGCTGTTTATATTTAAACAACTGACGCGCGAGTTAAATCGTCAAGAAGTCGCTGTTTGGAAAAAAGTAATACGCATTATTAGCCATGAACTTAATAACTCGTTAGGCCCAATGTCGTCTATGCTACACAGTGGCAAAATTTTAACGAGTCAGCTTGATGAGCCTAGGTTACAGCGGGTGTTTTCAACCATTGAAGAGCGTATTAAACATCTAAGTGAATTTGTGCAAGGCTATGGAAAATTTGCTAAGTTGCCACGACCAAAACTGGCCGAAATTGATTGGCCTCAGCTAGTTAGTGAGTTGGCGCAGCAGTGGCAATTTAACAGCCAACTTACCTTACCTACAACCCCTTGTTTTGCTGATATTATGCAGCTGCAACAGCTCCTTATTAATCTACTTAAAAACGCTCATGAGTCAGGTTCTGATGCGGATAAAGTCAGCCTGAGTATTGAGCAGCATGGGCAAGGTGTGATGATTTGTGTTGCTGATGAGGGGGTGGGAATGAGCGAGCAAGTTATGGCGAATGCGTTAGTGCCGTTTTATTCAACTAAAAGTACTGGAAGTGGTTTGGGGCTTGCGTTATGTAGAGAAATTATTGAAGCGCACCATGGCTATTTAAGCTTGCAAAATGCGGGCAACGGAAAAAGCAACAAAACCGGCTTGTTGGTGAAAGTGTTTATTCCGTTTGGCAAGATATGAGCAAGTTGATGTAACTTGATGCTCATCCTTTGCTATGAACTTTTTGAAAAATAACACTGTTTACAAAGACTATTTTCATTGAAAATAGTCTTTGTAGATGTAGCGCCAGGGTAAGACAATCGGCGTTAATACAACACCAATTAAACAAGCAAAAGCAACACCCATAGAATATTCATCTAGGCCTGAGCTTAAATGCATTGGTAGTGCGAACATGGCTAACCAAACCACCTTCCACAATAACTCGAGCATTAAGACCGGCAACATCTTCAATGGAAAGAAAACCCCTATAAATGATAAAACCATAAAGCCAATAAGTATTGCGTTTATTACTGTATCTGAATCTGCCGATACTCCTGCTGAAGACAACGCTTCAGGGGTATTTGATAATCCTAAGCCAACAACAATAAACAGATACATGGCTCTTAACGCATATATTCGAGTTTTACCGATTGTTTCCATTGTTTACTCCTTTATATTAGTTCATACCACCTGACACTGTATTAAACGGATAAAAAGGCTTGGCTATAATTGCATGCGAAGGCTAACTTTTTATTCCGATTACATGACTTGTTTTAGATGTCCTTGAGGTTTTACAACTAAGCTTTATGCTTCATCACGAGGGGGTGCAGCATACTCAGTACCAATAACAGCATAGAATATATCAGCCGTTATTAGAATGAAGGATTGCTCACTGCCAATGCTGTTAAAACACTTAAACCGCGTTACTTAAACCAGCAAAGAGCGCTTCGCTACCTAACATGTCTTTATATTATTGGTCTTTTTTTGAAACCAATAGGCTCAGATTTGAAATTTTCACTTTTAATTATTACTTAGATATTTCCAAATTATGAATAATATATAAAGCACGATAGGCGATTTAAAATAGCGAACTAAATTCTCGCTAGGTGGCTAAAAGGTATTGAGCACTATAGTATTTTACAAAACAGCCGCTAAATAGGCGCTAGTGGATTACTGGTATCAGAGCGACTACCTGAACTTCAAAACATTGTGACGAACAAGTGAGAATATTGTAGGGTTACTTTGCAAATCGTATGTTATTTTTCAAAGAATGCATACTTCGATACGAATAACTCATTTAAAGGTAATACTTCTCGTTTAGATAGTTATTTAACACTAAACCAGCAACTTGTGCATAATATGGCTATCGACATAACCAAGCTCAGGATGTTTATAGGCTTTGGGAATAGTGCCAATAATGCTGTAACCGAGTCTTTGCCACAAACGAATTGCGCCTTCATTAGTACTCACTACACTGTTAAATTGCATTGCCTCAAAGCCTATTTCTTTGGCAATTTGTTGCGAGTGTTTGCAAAGTTTTTGGGCAATGCCTTGGCCTCTTGCGGCTGTACTGACCATATAGCCACAATTACAAATATGGCTACTTGGGCCCATTGCGTTGGCTTTTAGGTAATACGTGCCTAAGACTTCACCGTCAACTTTATAAACAAAAGCTTTGAGTGGTGATTGACACCAAAGTTGATAAGCCTCTTTAAATGACATGTTAGGGTCAAATGCATAGGTTTGTTGTGCTTGTATGATCTCTTCGAAGGTGGGCCAAAAGGCTTTAAAGTCTTGCAGCGTTATTGCTGTGATCATATTTTCTTCCTAAATACCGATCTGTTTTGCTAATACCCATTGTATGCATGTAGCGAGGTTCTGAAACAAGTTCAGAATGACATAAAACAAGTTCACAGTGGCACAAAACGCCAGCATAAAAGTAAAACTCGCGCTCTGCACACAACAGCATCGCGATTATAAACGTTGTAACTTAAACCTTTAAAACGTGGCTTATCAGCCAAACGCGCGGGCTTTTTTATACGCTTCTCTACTTTGCATATCGCTAAGATAGCGAGCGATGTTATCGCGCCCAGCAAGTAAACTTAAACTATGTGCGATTTCTAGTGTAATCGTCATCATAATATCTGCGGCAGAAAACTGTTCGCCTGCAAAATAGCGTTGTTTAGAAAGTACAGTATCGATGTACGAAAAATCTAGCTGCAACTCTTTGCTGATATATCCATCCATCGGTTTGGTGCCATCTCTTTGCTCCATTTGCATCAACAAGCTGGTAATTACAGGTAATGCTAATGACCCTTCAGCGAAATGCAGCCATTCTAAATACTGGTAGTAAGCCTGTGTACCTTTCTCTGGGCGTAAATGCGCATGTGGGGCTTGGTCCAGAATATACTCCATAATGGCACCTGACTCGCAAAGCACCGCGCCATTATGCTCAATAATTGGCGCTTTGCTAAGCGGATGCACTTTTGCCAAACTAGCCGGAGCCAAACGCGTTGTACTATCACGCTCGTGTTGCTCAACTTCATACGGCATGCCAAGCTCTTCCAATAGCCATAAAACACGTGTTGAACGTGATTGATTTAGGTGATGTACTTTTATCATTTTACTCCACTCTTATGATAATAATTTAACTAATGCTTTACCCACAGCATGCGCACTTGTTGGGTTTTGACCTGTAATAACGCGGCCGTCTTCAACCACGAATTCGCCCCAAGGTTGTACTTTGCTGTACTGTGCAGCCTTGCGAGTGAGTGATTCTTCTAACAAAAATGGAATATCATTAATAGTACCAAAATCGATTTCTTCTTCTCGAGTAAACGCGGTCACACGTTTGCTTGCAAGTAAAGGCTCACCATTACTTAATGTGATTGGTAATAATGCTGCTGGGCCATGACATACCGCTGCAATTATTCCATCGGCTTCGTAATGTTTTGCCGCCATTGCAGCCACTTCTTCATTGTTGGCTAAGTCAGTTAGCAAACCAAAGCCGCCTGGGTAGAAAATGGCATCATAATCATCCACACTTACTTGTGCAGCTACCAAGGTATTGTTGATTTGCGTTTGGAATGACGTATCGCTCAACACTTGCATATTCACTTCATCGCCCTCAATGTCTGTGCCATAAAGAGGTGCCTTCCCCCCTTGGATAGAGACAATATCAAACGCAATGCCATTGCTGTTTAGCTCATGAACTACGTGTGTGAGCTCTGGCGCATAGGTACCATTTGCCTGTTCTGTACTGCCTAACGTTGCATGATTAGTCACTGGAATAAGTACTTTTTTCATAATGATTACCTTTGTTTAAATGCTGTCAATAACGAAGTGTATGCACACTATATTGTTCTTCTTCAAACAACAACTTGAGAGCTTGTGAAACACTTTTGCTGTAGAGCAAAAATAAAATTAATAGAGGTTACTACGAGGCAACTGAGTTTAAGATCAGTTGCACCTAACAAAGTTAGAACAAGATGATAGTTAACTCTATTTAGAGAGCAAGGTTTTGCGCTTGTTTATAGCGATTAGTGCCATAGGGATTATGTTGTTCGTTAAGTATTTATAGGGTTTTTATGAGTGATAGCCAGTTAGCTCAGTATTGCCGCTCAATGTCGCTGATATCACTTTTGGCTTTATCTTGCACGATTAGTTGTTGCTTACTCGCTTCTTGTAATCGGCAATCTAGCTTTCTTTGCTGCCAGTGTTGATTGTTTTTAGAGACAGCGGCGGCACTTGCAACGAGTAAACTTGCAGCACCGAAGTATACGTTGTTATCCGTAAGGGCAGGGCAAGTTTCGGTACATTTACGGCTATGTTGGTTGGCGGCTTTGATCATTTCGACATCTAATACTGTTTTAGTTGCATAGACTTGACACTCTTTATCAAAATAACGGACATCTTTGGTTACAAACATACAGCCGTTGATAAAAAGGGTGATTGAACAGCATAGGAAAATATTTTTCATGGCTCATTCCTTGAGATGAGAATTATAAATAAAGAGTACAAATGCTTAGTGTCATGACGATTTTTAAGCTTTTTTATTTACCAAGCCGCGTTCAATGTCGCTTAATTCTGGATGCTTACCTTGCTGATGATTGTTTTCAGGTTGCTTGTCTTGAGTGTTTTGTTCTTGCGCTTTGCAATCGCTTTTGTTTTCCTTCCAATAAACTACATTCTTTACCACCACAATGCTGCCCGACACCACTAAACTGGCTGCACTGACTAAGCCAGCAGAGGCTAACATAAGTGCGCAAGTGCTATCGTCACAGCTTTGCAAAGCAACGGATGTTGATGTATCGAGCACTGATTTTTTGTTGAACGTTTGGCATTGTTCGTTGAAGTAAGTAACATCTTTGGGGACGAATATGCAGCCAGATAGTAGTGTAATGAACGAGCTAACCAGCAAAACCTTGTGCATTATTGCTCCTTGCTTTGTTATTAAAGTGCAATAGTAGGCTTTGCTGTCAAACTCTTAAAGTAAAAAAGTGTAATGAGTCCAATGCCACATTTTACTGTGGCGGGTCAATATTACCACCTACACTCGTATTCACTCTAAACCAGCCCGCTATTGAATAGCGTGTTTTTTTAGCTGGCAATACTTCATGCGGAAACTCGTCACTTAAAAAAGTCACCAGCGTACCATAATTAGGCGTCACAACCTGTAAAAGTTGCTCATGGTTTTGTGGGTCATAAATTGCAAGTTCTCCGCCATCGGTACATTGCCAGTTGGGGTTTAGATACAATACGGTTGAGAGAATACGGTTAGTTTCTCCTTTAAATGCATCTAAATGCTTTTTATAAAACGCGCCCGGTTCGTATTGTGCAAAATGGCATTCGTAGCTAAATAAGCCCAAAAATAACCTGCGATTTAAGTAGCTTTGTAAATCTTGCATATAAGATAAAAAAAGCGCTTCGTCGGGGTCACTATTATCCAACCAATGAATCTTATCGCGGCGTATTTTTTTATTTTTTATATGATCTTCTTGACGACCAATACCTGCTCTGTAAAAGTCTTTTTGTGATAAATGTTCAAGTCGCTTACTCAGTGCCAATAATACCGGTTCATTCGCTTCTAAGCTTTGTATACTAACGCCATGCACTTGTAGATCTAGTGCGATTTGCTCAAATAAATTAGTGGAAGTGTTCAAGTATGTTGCTCTGGAAAATGGGTCGCTATTTCTACCACAAGCGCCCCCATCTGGCGAGAAAAATTATCGCTATTTTTTATCTTTTTTGTAGCTGTTTGATTAGATTCGTAGATGCTTCTTCAATTAGGTCTAATACCAATTCAAATCCATCGCCTTCTCCGTAGTAGGGGTCAGGAATTTCAACATAATGGCTATGGCTAAATTCTAAAAACAGTCTTAATTTATGTTGGTATTGCTGTGGACACAGCGCCATCAAATCGGCCAAATTAGCTTTGTCGGCGGCTAAGATCAAATCAAAATATTCAAAGTCTTGGGGGGTTACTTGACGCGCATGCATTGTGTCGAAACTGTAACCTCGTTTTCTACCGGCAGCCATACTGCGTCTATCGGGAGCGTTACCCTGGTGGTAAGCAATGGTGCCAGCCGAGTCGACCTCAATATGTTTGAGTCCAGCTTTGGCCAGTTGATGTTTTAATACCGCTTCGCCAGTTGGGGAACGGCAGATATTGCCCATGCAAACAATAAGAATTTTTTGAACATGTTCAGGGGATGGAATGTCACGCATTACGCTATACCTAACTCTATATTTTTTAGTAACTTAACATATCAAATCTCATAACATCAATTAGATATTAATGTTCGTAAACTGACAGTTTTGCCAGTGCTTTTACGTGTGACTTAACACTTGATTCAGCTTAGTATTTGTTCACCTGAAATTGATTCAGGCTAAAATTAAAAGGATTATAGAATGAAAATAAAACTCAATAAAAAGAAAGTAAAAAACTTATCTCTAGACTCTAAAACTATGGTAAAAGACTTAACACCACAAGTCGCTGGCGGCATTTACTACAGCCGCAGAGGCCAACTTGGATGTGGCAGCTGGTTTGCTTGTGAAAACCCAACTGATGCTCGTAACATCAAATAAGAGATGATATAAACGCTTGAGCGTTATCACTAAAAAGACTGCCAAATAGGCGGTCTTTTTTAAACCAACCCAAAATAGAACGAGAAAAAAAGAGATAAAGCGAATAGAAAACGTTGTAATTGACGCTTACTTTAACGGACGTGGCTGTATGCAACTCAGAACACATGACTTAACGCAAACAAAACAGTGGTTAAGCGAGGCTCAAAGGCGTGAGATAAGCGAGATTATCCAAGCGAGCTTTGCCAATATCAACCCTCAGGATTATCTGGCTAAATACTTCGATAATGCTGACCCATATCAAAAAAAATTACGGCTTTACTATCATCAAAACAAGCTTGTTGGGTATTGTTTACTGACATTCAGTGCGCAAAAGAATATTACAGTTATTCGAGCCTCAGCGGCGTTTTTACCTCAATATCGTCAAGGCGGTAATACGTTTAAGTTTTCTTTGCTAGAAAGCATCAAGTCGTGGCTAAAATCACCATGGCGAAAACATTATTATGCAGACACCATGTTGAGCCCCGCTATGTATCGAGCCATTGCTAAAAAAACGGGGATTATTTGGCCGCACAAGGATAACGAAGCACCAACTAATCTGTTTGAGCACTTCAATGCGTGTGGTTTGGTGAGTACAGTTAATTCTCTGAGGTGTTTGGTAAGTGTTTCTAGAACCACTAACTATAGTCAGCAAGATTTAGCTGCACTTAGGGCAAGTGCAAAACAAGAGATCCAATACTATTGTCACGTAAATCCTGATTTTGATAAGGGCGTGGCTTTATTCGTTATAATTCCCGTAAATCTGCGCCAAATAATTAAAACATTATGTAAGAATTTGTTGGCGGGCGTGTTTTGAGTACCTAGTTTTGGTATGTTAAACCAATATATTAAGGCTTTAAGGAAGAGTCGGTGATGCTATTTCGGTGCGTGTTGGTTAGCTTGTTTGTAATTGCTCTAGCAGGGTGTGTTGGTGATAATTTACCACAGCAACCAGACCCAGACTTTAAACCCCAAAATAGCTATGCACGCTTTGATATAGCGCAAGCGCCTGTGGTGTTAATTGACCAAGCACATTACAACTTTCACACCATAAATACGCGTTATAGGCCATTTGCACAAGTGCTGCAAAGTGATGGCTATAACGTTAAGGCAAATAAACAGCAGTTCAGTTCTAAAAGCTTAGCTAAGGCTGATATTTTGGTAATTGCTAACGCCCTCCATAAAGACAATAGCCGCAACTGGGATGGACCGTTCTATAGTGCATTTACACCTGAAGAAGTGAAAGCCGTTAAAGCGTGGGTTAGTCAAGGCGGCGCACTGCTTTTAATCGCTGACCATATTCCATTCCCCAAAGCTGCTGAGCAAATAGCGAGTGCCTTTGGATTTGAGTTTGCCAATGGGCATGTGCAAGAAGTGACCTTTAGCACCCAAAACAAGACGCTTAGTCACCACGTTATATTAAACAGCACTGCACGAACGGGCCAAATTACTCAGGTGAAGAGTTTAGGCGGCGACGCTTTTAAGGCCCCTGAGGCAGCTATAAACTTGCTGCAAATACCCAAAGGGATGAAGGCCGTGTTGCCTGATAAACCATTTGCAGTAAATGAAAAGACACCACAGATCTCAATCGAAGGTTGGTCCCAAGGTGCAGTGCTAGAGATTGAAAGAGGCCGAGTTGCTGTCTTTGCAGAAGCCAGTATGTTTACCTCGCAAGTTTATATACCTACAGGTCAAAAATTGGGGCTAGTATCACCGGGAGCGGAGCAAAATGAGCGTTTTTTACTAAACGTAATGTATTGGCTGGCAAACAAGGGGTCTTAAGGTGCAGATGAGTTTATTAGCACAACAGCATATTGGCCAATACCCTGAATTGGTTCAAACCAGATTAATCGAGCTCAGATCATTAATTTATAACGTAGCCGAAGAGTTAGCTTTAGGGCAGGTTGAAGAGTCGTTGAAGTGGGGAGAGCTGAGCTATCAAGCTAAACATGGAAGCCCTATTAGAATAGATTGGAAAAGAAAGACGCCAGATAGCTATTATTTGTTTTTTAGTTGTAATACTAAATTGGTCGATACATTTGGCCAACTGTACGCGGATAAACTAGATTTTGAAGGTAGTCGGGCAATTAAATTAAGCTTATGTAGCGAGTTATCTGAGCATGCGATTAAACATTGCATTGAGCTGGGTTTGCGCTACAAAAAGCTAAAACACTTACCCTTACTAGGTTGTTAGGGTTTTGCACTATGAAGTGTGCTATCTGAATTCTGAACTGAAGTGCCAAATTCGAGTGCCTGTACACGTTAGTTTTAGTTGTTGAAATTCACAGCGGATAGATAAGCAAAGTACACCAAGCACATCCCCCCTGTAGTGTTTACAACCATATTCACCTTAGAGAAACAGGCCCTTTTTTTTGCTAACAAAAACATATAGCTACATATTGCAGTCCATACCGACATAACGAGCACATGCAATACACAAAGGTATAGGTAGGCAACAAACTCAACACCTGCGAAAATTGGCACTACCGTCAAATAAAATAATAGGGCTTTAGCGTTAAAAATGTTTAATAGGAATGCTTCTTTAATACTCGTCTCTTTAAGTTCAGTGAAGCTGCCATTTCGAAATTTTAAACCTAAAATTAATAGCTTCACGCCAAGATAGAGTAAAAATATAACACCCGCTAGCTTCATAGCATTTAGCAGCATAGCATTTTTTACAATGAAACTAGAGACACCAGCCCCCACAAGCGATCCATGGACTAGTATACCCAGCCCTGTGCCTACTATGACTTTAAAAGCTCCTTTAGCCCCCGACGTTTAGGTATTTGATATAGCTAGAGTGAAGCTGGCACCAGGAGAAAGTACTATCGGCATCATTGCAAAAAAAAACCTTGTAAATCAATCAGTAGATATCCCGCCTAGTGCCTGATATTAGAGAGAAACAACTAACGCTTCATAAGCAAAAAATAATGATTCGCTATCATCGCGAAGCGATGGCCACAGTTATTTTTCCGTTTAAATGGCTTTTTATGTGATTTTATAAATTACTCTGTGCGTAATAAACTATTGCATCACCTAAATAATCAACCATTTTGGGGTGGTAGGAGTTATGGAACTTTTTCATATCTTCATTTTCTTTATAAAATATACCCATACCTATATATGCTTCTTTAGACGGAGTATAAAATCGACAAGCGATTTCAAAGTGCTCTTTCATTAATGCTTGAATATTTTCGTTATCAACCGCTGTTTTATCAATATGTTCAGCTAGTTTTTTATATAAAACATCCCAGTCCTGATGGACAAGCTCTCTATTAACATGCGCCCAATTATCCGTGGCTGATAAACTGTGAGTCTGTTCTACATCAAGGGCATTTTTACACTCAGTTAAATACTCTTTGTGCAATTTTTTCATTTATTGATCTTCCATTAATTTAGATTTATAAGTGTCAAACTTAGCTAATCTTTACTAGTCCATGCGTTTATTAGTTGTATTTACAACCAAAGCTGCCATCATTTTTTGATCTTTGTATTTTATTACCTGTTTGCTTGTTTCTTTGGGGCTCCGGTTGTCATCGTATTTGATACCCTGATACTCACCACTATGTCACATTATTACTATTTTTCTAGTATCTAGCCACAATATGGCTCTCTTAGCTTCATCAATAATCTGAGGATAAAAGTTATCAACTTTATCATTGAAATCATCAGGGCAAGTTGAACCAAGTCCGTAACCTAGCCCAAGGTTATCCATAAACTCAAAATTTTCGCAATATAAGTCGAACATAGCGCGATATATCTATGAACATCATTAGGCTTTTTGATTATTTTATGGAGGACATTTCGAAGAATCCATTCATAATTTTTCCCATAGAAAATATTATGATAGCACTCTTTTGGCTTCATAAAAACCAGATGGAGTTTTGTAATTTATTAAAATAATTTCTAGGTAATCATCTGAATTTAAAGTATGTTCAAGTATTATTTTCAGGGCAAGAGCGGCCTTATGGATCAAATAGGGAGGTGGATCTCAAACTCGCATTTCACCCTTGAGATTGATGTTCAGGCAGACCTAGCCTGCTCATGATGTATATCGCCCATTAACTGCTTAAACCGATACATAGCAGTCTCTGCGAGTGAGCGAAGATGGTAGCCTGAATTCACCTTCCATCGCTTTAAACCTATCTGCTTTGTCATAAACACAGCATGATCCCTTGGATGACCTTTACTCCAGTATCGTGCTTTTTCTCTTGGAAGAGTACGCAAAATCGCTTTCTTTGCAGCCACTTCGTTATAACAACTGCGCGTGTCACCAGCGCCATCTCCCGTGACCCTATCTATATCTCTACGGCCGCAGTTAATCTCAAAGTGCTTCGCCATCCGATACCCGTACGATGACAGCTCATCAGTTACGATATCGTGGTTTGAGGCATCAACTGCTAAATGTGTAGTTTTCGTCAAGTGTGACGCTTACTTGCATGGTGTTTCCGTGTGTGCCATTCGCAGTTACCGTATACTTTTAGGCCCGGTACTATCGACAACAATGTCCGTAAACCCTTACTTGCAGACGGTCGATACAGCACCGCCAAGGTTTTACCTCGCTTACATAAATAGCAATAGCCTGATGATTGCAGCGTCATATTTATGATATTGAGTAAGGAGTTAACAACCCCCTCCCAAGCGCGCAGCGGTAAATTAAAAACAGCTCTGAAGGTTAAATAGGTTTCGATTGCTAAGTCTGAAAAGTAGTTGGAACGACCACGCCCACCGAGCTTTTCGGTATTTTTCTACTTTAAAGTTGTGCTATCACATAGCCAAAGATTGATGTTGCCACGCTGTATTAAAGCTCGATCGTATTGTGACCAATTTCTGATTTTCTTTTTCATCTTAACCGTTGGGCATGTGAGTTTGATGATCAGATCGCACTAATCCTTAGAAGTTCTATGATTTAGGAAACAACCCCCTTATCAGTCACAACCAGTCGTGCAAGCAATAACTTGGCCCAATTATTGTTTGTCATAATAAGTTAATAATTTATCTCCTTCCTCAGGATTTACACGGGAAATAGCCTCAAGCATATTGCGCAGTACTTCTCTATCGTAGTGATTATATATATTTCTATTTATATCGCTAATAATTGCGTATAAATAGCGATATATTTCCTCGCTAACTAACCCTTTTCCACTAGTAAAAAACAGCATGTTTTTAAATGCTTCCAATATGTTTTCCATCACAAAAGCATCCCCTCTTGCATAATGCCTAATTGGTGTGAAATTATCATGCAGCAGTTCATTTATTGAAATTTCATGAAAAAACAATCTACAGTTTACATTTTTTTGCATACTAGAAATGCTAATGTCTTTCAATTCCATACGTTTAATTAATAATAGGCTCAACATGTCAATGGCTTTAACTGCAGAGCCCGGATCGTTAATGCCTGGGCTCATTGCTTTAACAGCAATTTCCGATATTTGCGTCATGCCATAGCTATAATGATCACTAATATATTCTTCTACATAAAAAATGAAGCAAGATAAAATTTCTTCAACTAGTTGTGTGTCATTTTTTATTGGCTTATTACAGCGCAGAAACGGGTAACCTTTAACCGTAAAGTATCCCTGCTTTACACAAACATAAAGAGATAACTCTTCACGCGCCAATATACTACATAGCTGCTTAGCCTTGACCCCTTTATAGTATCCGCTGGTGTTACTTTGTAGTTCATGCCACTTTTCAAGCGTACTTGAACTCACCTCATCTTGATTTTGGTGCAGTTCAGCTAACGCATTCATTTCACACTTTGTTTTAGAAAATAGACTATTTAATACACTGTCCACTTGAATAGTTTGTGAAATAGAGTGAATAAAATACACAAAACATACAAGGGATGCTAGCCCCTGTAAAAGTGAAAATAAAATACCTAAAGCGGGAATGTCTAAAATGGTATTATTACTTGATACATCATCAATGTTTATCAGTATGATTGTGGAATAAATGATACTCCCCAAATAAAACCCTAACACCAACTGATGTGATTTTTTTGATATCAGCCCAGGTACGAGACGTGGCGAAAGATTCATACTGGCAGTATTAAGTACAACCATCACCATTGAAAAGCTAAAAACGGTGAGTGATATAATACTGCCGATTAAAATACTTAGAATCGTACGGGCATTTTCGACACTATCAACAAGAACAAAAGAGAAACGCAGTTCAAACTGTTTAACTGGTTCCAAGTACTCAAAAAACAATGTAATTAACGCAAAAATTAAAAATATAATGGCAATTAAAGAGGGGTAAAATGCAATGCTGTTAATAACTTTGCGATATGATTGGTTTAGGCTATGAAACTTTATCATTTTTATCCTTACAAACTGGTCAGGCTAGATGTATATTATTACTGACTTATGCTATGTTTTTTCTGTTTTTCATCCTTATGTTTATAAGGTTCAAGTAATTGAAAAACCAAGTATCCAACGGCACTTAGCACCAACGCAATTTCATAACGACTATACGCAACCGAAATCCCAATAGCGCCAGTGAGCCAAATTCCAGCAGCCGTTGCCGTTCCCTCAATATGGGCATCGCTTTTGTAAATGGCCCCACCACCAATAAATCCAATGCCAGTAATAATCCCGTACACGACTCTCGCTTGAGCATCACCTGCAGAAAAAACATCAATACCAACCAGTACAAACGCACAGCAGGAAATGGCAACTAATGGAAATGTTCTTAAGCCTGCACTATCGGACTTATATTCGCGGTTAATCGCCAATGGTAAAGTTAACAAAAAAGCAGTCGCAATTTGTATAAGATGAAATAACACTAAGGCGATGTTGATTTCGAAATCTATCATTTACTAATCAGCTTAATCTTTACTCAAGGTATACAGTAAAAGCAAGTTTAGTTCCAATTCCACTTAATGGCATGAAAACTGCTGTGACTTAAGTACGACTTAACACATAAGGAACCCTAATGGACTTAATTCGAATCATCTTCTCAATCTTATTACCACCGCTTGGTGTGTTCTTACAAGTAGGCCTTGGCGGGGCCTTTTGGCTGAACATTATTCTCACGTTATTTGGCTACCTTCCTGGAATAATTCACGCAGTTTGGATTATAGCGAGAAGGTAAATAACTTCTCCGTTTTGGATAAGTGAATATGTCTAAACCTGAGGTTAAATAAGTTATTTGGAGTAAAATTTACCGTGTATGCTTTACTGTACTGTGTAAATCTTACTCCCTTCACTAAACTGCTCATTAATTTACGGTGTTGTCTCCTAAATTATGAAACTTATCAGACGTAGAGCGATCTGATCATCCAACACACCTGTCCAACGGTTAAGATAAATAAGAAATTGGTCACAATACAATCGAGCTTTTACACAATGCGGTAATATCAATATCTGGCTAAGCGGTAGCGCATCTTTAAAGTGGAAAAATACCGAAAAGCTCGGTGGGCGTGGTCGCTCAAATCACTATTCAGACTTTGCAATTGAAACTTGTTTAGCTAATAGGGATAAGCTTAAAGGACATATATGAGTTTTGGTTATTCACGCTATAGTCTTTTGTTATGTTTGTGCTGACTTATAGCCAAACCTAGCCAAGTAATGCCATACTTTTTTCACATCTTGCTCATTGTAGCCTTGCTTTGTAACCGCTAAACCCAGTACCTTTGCATTTATGTGTCCGTTTTGAGCTAGCTCTTTAGCTAGGTCAATATACTTCTGGCCGCGATAGTCAGGATAGCGGCTCATTTCTTCTAGACTAAGCCGATAACCATTATGCCATTTGACTGGGACACCTAAGTTAAAAGCTTGTTGCTCAATACGGCTTGTGCGAAAAACTGGATCAAGAACAAGACATTCAATGTCGTCTTTTATTGAGATTTTGCCGTGTATATGTGCTTCGATATAGTCGTCTAACAAGTCTGAGTTTGAAGCTAATGCTTTATCTATTAAAGAGCTAATTCGATTGAAAACAGCAAAGTCTTCAGGTTCAAAATAGCTGTCTGGATAGCAAAATGTTGTTCGAGCACAAACGTGAGGTTTAAGTTGAAAGTACGCTGATCCAAACCGTGGAGATGCACCTGTTTCGTAGTTTCTGAAATTTAGAGCACCATATTTTGGTCGAAGGCAATTTGAAGCATCGTCGTATGCCCCATCAAACACCCTTTGTTCCCATAGCCAACGTTCACCGCCAGCATAAGCGGTCAAGCCGCCATTGCTTGTGCCCGTTTCAAATTGTGATTTCAGATAGCCGTCTGCTGCGATAGCTTGAAGTATTGGCTTATTCTCAGTAGTAAAGCGATCGGGATGGAAATTGATTGTAACAGCACTAACCATTGAAGAGTCAATGCCTTGAGACTTGAGTCTGATATTTTCGATTGCTTGTTCTACTGCATTTTTGATCATTAAATCTCCTGTTTCGACAAAGCGCCTGTAGAATTACTCGTTTTTAGTACATTTCCCATTATTGTATCAACCTTAGCTGATTTTTGTGGCTTTTTGAGGTAAAAAATGGGCTGCACCTCTTGGTGTATTATGTTTTTGCAGCGAAGTGATTAGTAAAAATCAGCCTGCGAGTATGGGTCCGTTTTGACTGCACTTGATATACACGCGACATCGTTAAGATAAAAGTGATGGCGAAAGCAAGGCTAAATGAGATAACAGTCGCTGAGATAACAGTCGCTGAGATAACAGTCGCTTTCTTATCCATACAAGAGACCTTGTGACTAATCACACTTGAAAGAGAAGGCTTAACTTCTTTTTGAAACTTTTCATTTATTGAAAGGTTATCTATTTGAATACCAAAAATAGTCGTCGTCAAAATTAGACAAAACGGGGCGTAATAATGTTATTTGACAAATTACAAACTACTGGCTGTAAAAACAGTGTGTTTTTACAGATTTTTGTTCTGCTTGCGCATGTTCAACGACGATACTGCATGTACTGCAGATATTCGATTGACTGCTTTATGAGCCCCAATTAAGCCTTAGGTTTTTAGACACGGTTTAGCGATTAATTCAGCAGTTCTACTTATGTTCAACAACTAGCAGCTATGTTTTACGCTGGGCACTTAGATACTATATTTGCAATCTTCGTTTTATTCTACTTAATGCAACAGGTGTGATGCCTATGTGTTTGGCTACGTCTATTTGAGTTAACTTCTCGTATAACTCTGGTTCTGCATTTCTAAACTTCAGAAGGCGATCTTCAGCAGAAAGCGTCAAAAAATCATATTCACGCTGTTCCTTTTTCATGGAAAGTTCTATCAGTATATTGACTAGTTGTTGTGACAAAGAGTGGAACTGACTTGAAGCTTCAATCAGCATATAAAGTGGCAAGCGAATAAGTTGTGTCTGTTCTAATGCTACAAGATTAAAGCTGCAAACCCCATTATCTTGGAGCACGCTTAAACTACCTATGATATTTTTTGGCTTAATAAATGACTTTATACTCTCTTTCCCATCTAAAGAAATGTAATATGCTTTAAGCAAACCAGCTACCACAAAATAAAGAGAGCTGTTTGAGTCACCTTGATAGAATGCATGCTCTCCTTTTTTAAGGTTGACCGAGCTACCGTATTGTTTTAAAAAATCATCTAAATACACTACTGGTCTCCATTAGGTGTTCTTACGAACATTATAATCTCTCAATTCAACCTTAATCTTAACTTGGGTTAATGCGTCAAACCTTTTTTAACATTAAATTTCTATTCAATGCTAGTTAAATCAATTGAGAGAGAAATGCAATTAGTTAAAAAAAACATCGTTATAACAGGGGGGACATCTGGTATTGGCTACCAAATGGTCAAATTATTACATTCCTCAAATCAAGTTATTGTCATCGCTAGGCAGTCCGATAGGTTAGACAAACTAAAGGATGAATTTCCTAGCATTGACGTATACCCATGTGATCTTTCAAATCCTAGATGCTATGAAGAAGCTGCTGACAAGCTTGTTAAAGATTACGAAAGCATTGATTTATTAATTAATAATGCTGCTGTACAAAGCTCTCCAACTTATCTGGACGACGATTTTAATTACGATGCCATTTCGCCGGAGATTAATGTGAACTTAACTGCCGTTTGTTCGCTTAGCTATTTACTCTTACCATCTCTACTAAACAACCAACAACAAGCCATCATTGCCAATATTAATTCAGGTTTAGCTCTTGCCCCTAAAACCAACTCGGCTGTCTATTGTGCAACCAAAGCAGCAATGAATGTGTTTTCTCAAAGTTTAAATTATCAATTGGAGGAAACCAATGTCAGAGTCATTCAAGCTTTTTTACCTCTTGTGGATACTCCCATGACAGCAGAAAGAGGCAAGGGGAAACTAACGGCAAAGAAAGCTGCAACTGATATCTTAGATGGAATTAGTAACGCCTCAACCATCAATAACATCGGGAAAGTTAAGCTCCTAAGGCTTTTACTTTTAGTCGCCCCTTTTATTGCAAAGAAAATCATGAAAGGACTTTAGCCATGAAAAATACCACATTTTTTCTTTTGTTCATTTTGGGAGCTGTATTAATGCTCATTTCTAATGCCGTTGGTGCAAAGGAGATATCGGTCAAAGTTGTCAATATTGATACCAGTAAACCGGGTTTTATTCTTGTTATGTTGTTTACAAAAAAGGGATTTCCAAAAGCTCACAATGAAGCATTAGTGGTGCAGCGTGAAAAAGCAGATGCAAGTGAATTGTCACTAAGCTTTTTCGTAGAAGAAGAGCAGTACGCGATTAAAGTGCTTCATGATGAAAACGGTGACGGTAAAACTTCGAAAAACTGGACTGGGATATATCCATCTGAAGGTCTTGGATTTACAAATGGAGCAAAACTTGGGTGGACTGGCCCTCCTAGTTTCAAGGATGCCTATTTAGAGCTTAAAGAAACTAAAGATGAAGTCATCATCCCAATTATTTACCCGTAATAACAAGGCTAAAAATTATGAAATCTTTGATATAAATTATGTTGTTTCTAGCTTTGTGCTTCGCTAGCACCTTCATCATATTGAAATCAACGGGGGTTGTAACTGTAGAAAAAATCGAGATATGGCTCGATTTGGCGAAATCTGCAGACCCTATATATGTTGCTTTGATTGTTTCCTTATTACTCTTTGCTGATTTGCTTATAGCAATCCCAACTTTAACAGTGATGCTACTGAGCGGTTATTTCTTGGGCCCATTGAACGGAGCTATCGCATCAATTACGGGGCTACTCGTTGCTGGGATCTGTGGATATGGAATTAGCAGGAGGTATGGCTATGTTCTTGTTAACTTTTTAATAAAAGACACGGAGGAACGCGAAAAAGCTATTGCTATGTTTAATAATCACGGGGCGGTAGTCATTTTGTTGTCTCGTGCTACACCTATTCTGCCTGAAATCTCTGCTTGTATGGCTGGGATGAGCAAGATGCCGTTTAATAACTTTATAGTGTTGTGGTTGATCAGTACGGTTCCTTATTCACTCATTGCATCCTATGCAGGGTCTATAAGCTCAATCGACAATCCTTCTCCAGCTATTTATACAGCAATAGGGTTGACCGGTTTATTTTGGGCTGCTTGGTTACTTTTTAGAAGAAGAATGAAGCTAGAAAGAATAAGGACATAAGAAAAATGTTTGTGACTGTCCTTTATAATGTTCTTCTTGTTATACACGCTACATCGTTAAGATAAAAGCGATGGCGAAAGCAAGGCTAAATGAGATAACAGTCGCTTTCTTGTCCATACTAGAGAGCTTGTGACTAATCACACTTGAAAGAGCAGGCTTAACCTCTTTTTGAGACTCTTCATTTATTGAAAGGTTGTTTATTTGAATGCTGAATGTAGCGCAAAGAGACTTTACGGATTCAGGTGAAGCAATGCCTGACTTTTCAATACGTTGAATTGTTCTCAAACTGAGACCACTTACCTCAGCCAGGTGGGACTGACTCCAAGCTTTAGACTCTCTAAGTTGTTTTAGTTTTACTTTATCTAATTTCATATCCATTACTACTTCCTCCGATAAAAGAGTTCACTTTATTATCAGGAAAAATCCTATTTTTTGATACGTCATTCATATGACAACTTAACGCCATTATAGTGTCATGAGTGTATAGCGAACGCATAGGGGGCTGATTAATAGTTCTCTAAAATGTGAAGCGAAGCGGAACCGAACCAAGATGATTTTGCCTACTTTAAACAGTTTGTTATGCATCTTCTGCCCAAGGTAATTCGAGGTACAATAAGAAGCAAAGTAGGGAAGGCGCTCATCTGTAAGTAAGCCATGCCTATAGGCGATAGATCAGCTCGTTAGTTGCACTTTAATCGCTTTTTTCTCTACTCTAACGACCTATTGCAATATTTTAAATTACAATCGTTACTTGGAAGTTAAGCTATTTGTCTGAACTCTCTGACCTTGGTGGGTCATCGCAAAGCGCACAATTAACTCGTCTACGCGATTGGTAAACTCTGATGATATTAAAAACAATGGTAGTTAAAAATGCCCACGTTAACGAAAATATTACCGAATCATAAATATCATGCCCTTTAATTAATTCAACGCCAATAAGTATGAACATTACGGCTAAAAAAACTTTGATTGATCTTACTATCCAAAACTTATGATTCATATAAATCCTTATAGGTATTTAACTTTTTGAGCTAACCCGTGCACTCAGACATAATAACTCACCATAAGGTATTAGCTCCATTTTCGTTGGTTAGTTAAAAGCCAGCAAAGCGTCACGAGAGCCATAATTAGTTTGCAATATAACTAAACAGCAGAGGCTAACATGAACAAACATAGCATACTTCCCTAGATTGCTAACATGTTAACAGGCAAAAAATTGTTGGCTAAAATAAGCGACGAAGGAGTGCAAGCCAAGCGTTTTGCGTCCCTGCCATAATTGGCTTGTTTATGCCAATTCAGAGCAGCTAATAGCCTCGCGAATTGTATTTATAAACGCAAAATGCACCAATAAAAGGTGAAATAGCCCAAGTTAAATAAATGCCTAAACCAAGCATTGGAGCTAAAAAAATACACAATCCACTCAGAAAAATTCCTGCACTTAAATTGGAATAAAAAAGTCCGAATGGACCTGCAACTATATTTAGCAGAGCTTGGATTAAATAACTCTTAGACTTTGTCACATCATCCATGGCATATAAAGCTTACGATAAGTGGAAAAATCTAGCGATTTGGCGAAGCCAGATAGTTTTTTCCGTTTTGATTGTTTTGTTAGGTGCTTTTTTGTTTCGACGCTGCATAAAAGATGGTGCTTGAATATTAGCTAGATGTTTGCGTGCATCTATATACTTATCGAATACTTCAAGATCAAAATCATGCGCTATTTTTCGTTCCTGCCAAAAAACTTTCCAGACTCCATCTTCATGAAGTAAATAAAGTCCATCATAGCCATCTCGTGATGTATTTACGAAAGAGCTTAGAGGTCTTTGTGACTCCCATTCAACATATTCTTCTAGAGATAAGTTAAATATAGAGGCAAGGTTACTTTCCCCGTATTTTTCACATAACTCTCGATAACTATATTTTTCTATGTATTCGTATTGTTCTGATTTACTCAGCACTATTGAGCACCTAACGCAAAGCTAAGGGGCAATTTGAGTTGGCTATACTGCGCGAAGCGCCAGCCAACGAACGAAGTGAGTGAACTTGAGCGCCTTGTTATATGCGAACATCTCGCCTCATTCCCTCGTAATAATAATAAACTTCTGTACTTTTAAGTTCAGATTTTAGCTTTTGTGCTAGCTCTAATCCTTTTTCAATAAAGTCAGTGTGAGCTGGTTCGTTAAGAAAGCCTGAATTTATTGGGTCTTCACTGTTTAAAGTTGCATCATAGATTGAAGCCCATTCAAGTAACGATGCAACCAACTCTTTTGAAATTGGAAGAGTGGCTGGATCAATTTCCCTAACATTGTCACTTCCATAGTGCCAAATTGGAAAGCATTGATAATCCGTCATCACCTTAATCGAACTCATCGCACATAACAGCTTATTCTCCCCCCAAAATGTCGGAATAAATACCGACAAAACGGGTTATATTACGTATCTCAATCTTCCCACGCAAAAAGTTCAATGTAAACAATTCTTAAGCAGCACTCAAAAACGTTGGCCGTCAAAATTGGACAAAACGGGCCGTAATAATGTTATCGGGCAAATTACAAACTGCTGGCTGTAAAAACAGTGTATTTTCACAGGGTTTTGTTCTGCTTGCGCATGCCCTGCGACTATGCGGCATGTACTGCCGTGTATTTGGATATGCGCTACCTAACTTGGATAGCGCATCGGGCTAAATACTTAAGCGTTACAAGGTTTCATGAGGGCCAAACACTTCGTATAAAATGCGTGCGGGTGCTACACCTAGCGAGAGTAATTGCTGCTTTATCGTTGCCATAAACGCTGTTGGACCACATAGATAAAACTCGCCATGCTCTAGCGGTAAAGCTAACTTGCTTTGTGATAGTTCGATGCGCCCTGATTGGTCGCCACTTTGGGTGTTTTCATACCAAATTTCTTTGCTTAGATTTTTATGTTGTTGCGCTTTTGACTCAATCACTTGCTTAAAACTATGTTCACTTTCATTGGCGCAGGCGTGAATAAACAACAGCTTGTTGTTTTTATGCGAGTTTAGTGCCTGTTCAAGCATGGCCATCATAGGAGTAATACCAACCCCCGCGCTGATAAATACCTTGTCAGTGGGTGTATTATGCAAAACAAAATCACCAGCAGGCGGGTAGAGTAGCACGGTGTCGCCAATTACTAGCTGATGTAAGTGAGTAGACACTAAACCTTGCTTTTTGACGCTAATTCGGTAGGTGTTTTTATTCGCAGATTGTGACAGTGAATACTGACGTATTTGTGTATAGTCACTGAGTGGAGGTTGTACGCTCAACGCGATAAATTGACCAGCCTGATAGCTTGCAATAGCGCAACCATTTTTAGGCGTAAGGTAAAAACTTTTAACGTTAACAGACTCTTGCACAATATCACTAATGATAAAAGCACGTTGATTACGCCAGCCTCCCACTTGTTGCTCACCCTGTTGATACAGTCCTTCTTCTTGGGTAATAAACAAATCAGCAAGTAATGCATAAGCTTCGCGCCAAGCTTGTGCTATCTCAGGTGTAAATTCGTTGGGTGCCAGCTTCTTAAGCGTCTCAATCAAATGATGGCCCACAATATTGTAATGCTCAGCTTGAATGTTCAAACTCACATGTTTGTGATTAATGCGGCTTATGGCCTCTTGCAGCACCGACGGGTTGTCAATATGTGTCGCATAAGCGGCAATGGCATTAAACAAAGCAAAGTGCTGTTTACCCGTTTGTTGATTGGTCATGTTAAAAATGTGTTTAAGCTCAGGGTTGTGAGTAAACAGTCGTTGATAAAAATGCGCGGTAACGGCACTGCCAGCACTACTCAATAATGGGATTGTGCTTTTAACTAAACTAATAGTGCGCTCAGATAACATATAAACTCCAAAGATAAAAATTAACCACGACGACCGTCAACGCGTTTTTGCGTTAACACGTTAAAGTAGTGATATACAAATAAACTAAAGCTCGCACACCAGAGCGCTGCGCTGTAAAGCCATGCTTGATGAGGGCTGATAAAATAAGGTAAAAACGTTCGACACAATGCGCCCAAGGTGATTGTTATAAAGGCAATATTGATGATTACAGGCACATGTAAAGGTCTACCAGTATGGCCTAAAGATACCCGCGCCATCATGGCCATGATGGTAAGGCCAATGCCACCTAGCGTTATTAAATGCAGCGCATCATTAAAATAGACATGTGTTGTAAATAAACTACTGGCTACAAGCGCTAAACCCAGTGCGCTCAGTGCATAGCCTAAATGCAAAGACCACAGCAGCGGAACGAAAATAACGCGCTTTTGAAACCACAAAATACTGCGTGCTAGATGCATCAATGCGGCCAGCGCGATTAGATATCCGGGGTTAAGTGGCAGCATAAAAACTTGACTTAACACAAAGCCGATAATGCCTAAAACACTCGTCCATAGCAGTAAACGGTCTAATTTGGGTGTGCGTACTTGTTCGTTGAGCGCCAGACCGCGAGCGGTAAAAAAGGGAATAACGCGACCACCTACGATACCTATGAGTAGCATAAACAACAGCACTGCAATGTGCGTAAAACTGCGTGCAAGCTCAAAGTTTTGTTGCAATAAAAGAATAAAAAACAAAGTATTAAATGTGCATAGCGCACATAGAATCGCTATAAAAACGTAGTTGTTTTTTGACCTTGCTCGCAGCAGCATGCTACTCAAGCAAATGATGGCTATCAGCCAAAACGCAGTTTGGACAGTCAGTGTCACAGCCAGTAGGGTGGGGTGCGCAAAAAATACATAACGTGCGGCCAGCCAAAAGGAGACTAACAGCGCAAGCTTAACGCCATTGATGCTGGGTACATTGGTCCAGTTTTGTGCTGCAGTGAGCAAAAAACCTACTGCAACGGCACCGGCAAAACCAAAAATCATTTCATGTGCATGCCAAAGGGTCGCGGGGATTGCGCTATCCCAAATCAGCGTACCGGATAGGATACCCGCCCAAAGTGCAATACTGACCACAGCCCAAGTAGCCGCGCCCAAAAACATGGGTCTAAATGCGAGCATGAAGATAGGCCACTGTCTAACGTCATACCATGGTGCTTGTGTAGGAATAGGTTCAGCGAGGTTTATGGTGCGCATCACTTTACCTCCATGCCAAGTTGATATTGGCAAACGCAGCGAATAACGTAGCTAAGCTTGAACAAGCCAGCCGTTACGATAGAACAAATATGAAACGCAACTTGCGAAGGTAAAGCAAAGTGCCCAGCCAGTGGATAACTGGCTACAATTGTGGCCGTAAAACTAAGTGCAAAAAAACCTAAAGCAACATTGGCAACTTTTAATAGCTCAGTGGGTGTGTGCATAGAATACCTCTATGAGTGATTATCATAAGAAGGGTATAGCAGCGTATATGCCAACTTTTATTTATATAAAAATCAGTGGTTTAATTATTTCTTATTGAGATTAGAGTCAATTTGACTTACTCTTTTGTTATTCAAAAATAAACATATGAGTCACTTTGACTTGAAGCCACAAATACTCTCTCAATTGCTTACCTTAAGTGTGACGTTAACTCGTGCCCAACCTTCGCATTTGTCTCATACTGTAAACGGGTTTTACAGTGCCTTAATTCAAGCTGTTAAGGCTTGTATCAACGCAGATGCAGTGGCTTTATTACTCAATCAAAATGGCACACTTACTCCTGTTGCACTTGAGGGGTTAACCAAAGATACATTTGGGCGTCGTTTTGAACTGGGCGCACATCCGCGTTTAGCTGCAATTAGCCATTCTAGTGGTGCACTGCGTTTTGATGAACATTGTAATTTACCCGATCCATATGACGGCTTGTTGCTTGCAAATGACGGCGATTTACCAGTGCATTCATGTATGGGGTTTGCATTATTTGATGAGCAAGATCTGATGGCGATAGTTACGCTCGACAGCTTAACGCCCGGCAGTTTTACAAAATATAGCGAGTCGTTCTTGCAGCATGTAAACGATATTGTGGCCGAGCAGCTAAAATGTGCGTTATACAATGAGCAGCTGTTGCGCAAGGCCCAGCATGGTCATGCTTTGGTTTCGGAGCTAAGCCAATCAACTCACGATATGGTGGGCCAAAGTACGCCTATGCAATCACTTAAGAGCGATATCCAGCTGGTGGCAAGTTCAGATTTTAGTGTGCTTATTCAAGGTGAAACAGGCACTGGCAAGGAGCTGGTTGCGCGTAATATACATAAATATTCACGCAGGGCCGACCAAGCATTTGTGCAAGTAAACTGTGCATCGTTGCCAGAGAACTTAGCCGAGAGCGAATTTTTTGGTCATCGCAAAGGTGCATTTACGGGCGCAGATAAAAATCGTGAAGGTAAATTCATATTGGCTGATGGCGGAACTATTTTTTTAGATGAAATTGGCGAACTGCCACTTAGCATTCAGAGTAAGTTACTGCGCGTACTCCAAAATGGCGAGATCCAACCTGTAGGAGCCGATCAAACAGCACGAGTAAACGTGCGAGTGATTGCCGCAACCAACCGCAATTTAGAACAAGAAATTGAGCAAGGCCGCTTTAGAGCGGATCTCTACCATCGTTTAAGTGTTTATCCAATCACTGTACCACCACTTAAGGCTAGGCGTGACGACATCTTATTGTTAGCTGGCTTTTTTATTGAGCAAGTAAGAAAGAAACTAGCACTCAAGCAGCTGACGCTCAATTCTAAGCTTGAAAATATACTATTAGAGTACGAGTGGCCGGGAAATATTAGAGAGCTTGAGCATGTGATCAGTCGCAGTGCACTAAGAGCTAAGCAAGCACAATGGCCTGCAGATATCATTAGTATTGAGCCCAAATACTGTGAATTACAACAAGGCAAGTTAGAGCAAAATATGACGCAATCAGCCAAAGTTGCTCACTCAAACGGCAAACCACTAAAGCAAGCAGTGGATGAGTTTCAGCGTATTGAAATTATAGCAGCGCTTGAAGAAAACCATTTAAATTGGTCTGCGGCTGCGCGTCAATTACATTTAGACCGCGCAAACTTAGTGCGTCTAGCGAAACGTTTAAATATTCAAGTTAAAAAGCATTTGTAAAAAGCGAGCACCTATCGCTGATATTTGGGGGTAATAAAGTAACGCCGTAAAATAATATAATTTGCTCAAGAAATTCTGACCTTCGCCTCGAAGACGACATGTTAATGCTTGGGAAGCGCTGCCTTGCTAATGGGTCTTGTTGTTTTGAACCACGGACATTATTCTTTGAACTTACTAGTTCGTTCTAAATCCATAGCGTTATTCTAACTCTATTGTGTCATTCTGAACTTGTTTCAGAATCTCATCACCTCCAACGAGTGGCAAAAACCTGACTCAGTGACTAGCCTTAAATCACTACGATAAACGCAGTGCAATCACAACTGCGATTGACAATGTGAATCACTCTCAATAATGTTATAAGTCGTTTATTTTAAAAGAATATATTAAATATTTATTTAGTGCCAATCAGTCTTGCGAGCTCGGTGTTTTGAACTAGGGTTAAAGAGCGTGTGTTTGTTTTTTAGGGGGCCCCATGCAGGGTAACAAGCAAGTACTGAATGTACTAAATAGGATACTGACTTTAGAGCTAACTTCGATAAACCAATTCTTTTTACATGCCCGTATGTACAAAAATTGGGGGTTGCAAGAGCTCAACGAAAAAGCTTATAAAAAGTCGATTAAAGACATGAAACAAGCCGACGACCTGATAGAGCGGATCTTGTTTTTAGAGGGATTGCCTAATTTGCAGCACCTAGAAAAGCTGCAAATTGGTGAGCATACTGCAGAAATGCTTGGTTGTGATCTAGCGTTTGAAATGGAGCAAATTCCTGAGCTTAAGTCAGCAATTGCGCTTTGTGAGCAAGAGCATGACTTTGTTAGCCGTGAACTACTCGAAGATATTTTGGAATACGAAGAAGAGTATGTTGATTGGATTGAAGCGCAACAGTTTTTAATTAAACACACCGGCATTGAAAATTATCTGCAATCGCAGATTGAGGAGTAACTCATGCAAGGCAATCAAAAAATTATCGACTTACTCAATAAGCAGTTAACACTCGAGTTAACGTCAATGGACCAGTATTTAGCACACTCAAAAATGTATGAAGACTGGGGCATTGGCAAGCTTGGTCATAAATTAGCTCACGAATATGACGAAGAGCTCGATCACGCTAAACATATCATTGAGCGAATCCTGTTCTTAGAAGGTAAGCCGGATACTGCGTCTCGTGCACCCATTCATGTAGGTGATAACGTTCAACAAATGCTTGAAAATGATCTTGCGGCAGAGATGACAGTAGCTGCAAGTTTGAAAAAAATCATTGCTGAGTGTGAAAAAGAGCATGACTATGTGACGCGTGAGATGCTTGAAAAACTATTAGACGATACAGAGATGGACCACATTTATTGGTTAGAGCAGCACCTAGGGCTAATTAAGCTTATTGGATTGCCAAACTACATTCAAAGCCAAATGGGCGACGACTCTGTAGGTTAAAGTAAGTGTACCTTTGTATGGTGTGTACCATACAACCAAAAGCAGCCTAGTTTAGGCTGCTTTTTTTAATGTGCTTTGTTCAGAGCAAGCTGCTGGGTATGTTTGAGCAAGCTTGTATCCCCAGCTTTTCCATGTCCTGGTACAACCAATTTAATATTCGGATAGTGCGCCTTTAAATTTGCGATGGATTTGGGCCATTGGTTAACATCTGCATCAGCTAGGTTGCCCAAGTTCGTGCTTTCAAGGCTTTTGACAAAACAACCAGCAAACAGGATTTGCTGGTCAATGAGCCAAACAACGACATTATCTTTGCTGTGGCCTGCGCCGGGATAAAAAACCTCAATCTGATCATTGGCGAGCTTATAGCTTGGTTTATCAATAGAGTGACTTGCTAGCGTTCGCTTGTGTTTCTCAAGTAACAGATTGGTTGCTTTGTTTGCGTAAGTAGTAATGCCTATTTTGTTCAAATACTCAATACCACTACTGGCATCTTCATGGTAATGGCTGATAATCGCGGCCTTTAGCGTTAGGTTATGCGCTTTAACCCACTTAACTAGCCGTTTAGTGTGTTCCTCAGTCCATGGCGTATCAATAATATACGCATCACTTTTATCAACAATCACTAAACCATTGGCAGCTACCATCCCCCAAGGTTTTATTTCTTGATAAGAAACATGCTGATAAACATTTTCAGAGAGTTTAAATATAGAAATTTCATGTGCAATGTCTTTGGCTGTAGCCAAAGCAGGAAAAAGCAGCGCGAGAAACACTATTACGTACATGTATAAACCTTATTGACCTTAGTTTTGTATAAGTAAAATTGGAGCATAAAAGTGTCTTGATATTGAACATATTACCTTCATTGGAGGGAGGGTAATGCAAGTTCCCAAAGCTTTTACTGGCTCAAAATCTTATCCATACCTATATGATTAAAACGTCAATTTAATCATATAGGTATGAACACCATATGTATCAACTAATCGTATGACTCAGGATTTTTAGTAATACAGAGCACATCAGGTATAGCAAACATAGATTGCAATGCGAGAAAACCACTGTATTATAAACCGAACGTTCGTTCTATTTTGTGTATTTATGAATAAAGGTGAGCAAACAAAGCAGCAAGTGCTAGCGGCAGCATTGCAAATTGCAACGAGTAAAAGCTTTAACGAGTTAACGATTGGTCGCCTAGCGACAGCGACGGGTATGTCAAAGTCAGGGCTCTTTGCGCACTTTAACTCCAAAGAAAATTTACAATTAGCGGTGTTGGACTATGCCGAGCAAATTTTTATTGAAACAGTTGTTATTCCGACCAAGGCGGAGCCTTCTCCTTTGGCTAAATTAATGAAAATTTGCGAGCTTTGGCAGGGATGGTACCAAGAGCAAGCATATGCATGTATTTTTATCAGTGCTGCAGTAGAGTTTGACGACCAACCAGGTGCTGTACGAGATCTTGTCAAATCACAGCTTTTGGAGCTGTTACATTACCTCAATGAGCTGGTTGTTGAAGCGATAGCAAAGCAAGAGCTGGATGCTCAAACTAACCCAAAACAGTTTACCTACGAATTATATTCCCTTTATCTGGGGTCTCAGCATATGACCTGGGTTGGTTTTGAAGACAATACCCATTCGCGATTTCATTTGGCTCTTAAACAATTGATTGAGCGCCACAAAGGAGAGAAGAATGAGCAGTAAAATATATTTTTCAAAAAAGTCAGGGCGCAAACCTTTAAGCTACTACACCATTAAATTAGTAACAGGTTCGATAGCTCGTATTGCCCCAAGTATAGGTAAAAAATTGGTAAAAACGTTATTGCTGACACCGGTCCGTCATCAGTCTAAAGTTGCAAAACCATCAGCAATGCTAGCGCACAAACTGGATTTTTTGGACGCTCATATCGATGTTTATGAACTTGGTAGTGGGCCGGTTGTGTTGTTTACTCACGGCTGGTCAGGAAGTGCTAGCCAATTTTACCCATTAATGGAAAAAGTGGCTTCTTTAGGATTTAAAGCGGTGGCCTTTGACCATTATGCGCATGGTAACAGTGCTGGGAAGCAGGCAAATCTACCGCTATTTGTTAAGGGTGTTGAAGCTGTTCAAAACTATATTGGTGCACCTGTCGTAGCTGCGATTAGTCACTCGATGGGGTGTATTGCAGCTCTTAATAAGGTAACCACAAAGGCGCATATATTAATTGCTCCACCCTTTGATTTTTATACCAGTTTTGAAAAACGTATTCTTTCAACTGGAATATCCAAAAGCTTGTTTGAAGAGTTGATTAAATCAGTAGAAAGCGAACATGGTATGCCTTTTAAAAGCCTCTTGCCAGAGCGCCACCTTTCGAAGCATAAAAACATATTTATGGTACATGACTTGGAGGATAAATTTGCTTTTCATCACCTTAGCGAAAAAGTAGTTAAGCAATTCCCGCACTTGAAACTGGTGAGTACTCAAGGTCTTGGTCACAGCCGTGTGATTAATGATGAACTCACTTGGCAATCTATTAAAACACAGTTAACGGTGTTGGTAGCGTAATAACCGATAAGCATCGATGTGGGTGTAAATGTTGCATCCACTGGTGATTTATTAGGTTATACAATGCACATACAAAACCATGTATCTACTACAAATTATAAAAATATGCGCTACTTTTAAAGTTACTGCTAACTGAACTTTGCGCATATGAGACTTCGATACTGGCTTCTATTGTTATTTTTTATTTGTATGTACGCCAATGCAGATGACAGTACTCGGATTTTAAAAATATATCACGACTCTGATTACTCTAATCACAAGGCGTCTGCAATAGCTATGAAAATGGGCTTCATGGCAGCGTTGGCAGACGTTAATTTTACAGTGCAAGGATATCAGTTGGAGTTAGTTGAAAAAGACCACAGAGGTAACAGCAATCGTAGTTTGTTAAATATGAGACAGTTTTTAGAAGACCCAGATGCGATTGCCGTACTTGGGGGGCTTCACTCTCCACCCTATATTAAGTATCGTAATTTTATTAACGAAAATGGCATTATACTGCTTATTCCTTGGGCCGCTGGTGGATCAATTACTCGATATCCTGATGGCGAAAATTGGGTCTACCGTTTATCGATTGATGATACCAAAGCAGGGTTTAAGTTAGTCGAACATGCGCGCCAAGATTTGCATTGTGAATCTATGCACGCACTTTTAGAAAACACCCCTTGGGGTAAATCTAATCATAAAACGCTATCAGCAGCCGCTGCTGACAATCAGATGAAAGTGACTTGGTTTAATTGGAATGCTCAATTAAGTAGTGCGCGTATTATCATCCGAGATATTATTAATAGCGATGCCGATTGTGTCATATTTGTAGGCAATGCATTGGAAGGGAGCCATTTTGTCAATGCAATGGCAAGCTTTCCTAAGTCCTCTCGTATACCCATTGTAAGCCACTGGGGGATCACCGGCGGTGATTTTCTCACATCAACAAAAGATGCACTACAGCAAGGGGTAAGGGTGCACTTTATTCAAAGCTGCTTTTCGCTAAGAGACTATAAACAACACCCCCAAGCTCGAAAAGCGGTTGAGTCTGCGAAAGCGATTTATCCAACGCTAGCTGAGGGGATTGAGGTTTTACCAGCACCGACAGGGTTCGTTCACAGTTATGATCTTGGCAAGCTGTTTGTTGAAGCGATTTCAAATATCACGTTATCAGCCGATGTTAAGCAAAATCGCGCAGCATTACGCCGTGCGTTGGAAAACATTAAAACACCAGTAGTAGGGCTCATAAAAACCTATCAGGTGCCATTTTCGTCTTGGTCCCAAGAGCATGATGATGCGCATGAGGCTTTAGGCTTAGAGGACTTTTGTATGGCACAGTATGCGGATGATGGTGGCGTTACCTTACTCTCAGAGCCAAAAGCAGGAGCAAAATGACAAATCCGTTATTTGGAAAGTGGCAGAGGCTTAGGTCAAATAAGCTGTTTTATACATTTCTCATTATGAGTTTACTGCTCTCTATGCTCGTTAGCATTTTTTTAGTAGGCCAGCAGGCAAGTCGTTCTGTTACCGAGTTACAAATAAACACCAGCTATGTTGAAGCAAAACTGACAAAAAACTATTTGCAGCAGTTTATTGAAACACGACAGCAATTGCTGCTTGATCTCGCTAATCAACCTTTGGTAGTTCAAGGCGTTATGGGAAATGGTACATCAAGGGCGTCTTTGTCAGATTTTCTTAATGGACAAACCCTGTTAGGAAAAAAAGAGCCGATTAGAATCGTTAATGTGCTCAGTGACAGTGTGTATACCAGTAATTTTAATGATTACTTTGTAGATAACCAAGCACAGTGGTTACAAAAGGTGTTAAGTGCGGAATATAGTAAAGCGATAGTGTTGGTAAAAAACACGGATTCACAACTCCTTAAAATAGCAGTGCCTATTCGTTATAACGGCTTTACGGAAGGCGTTTTGATAGCAGGGTTCGAGATAAACTTAAATGACGTTCTACTGTCGACAAAACAAGATTATTCTACAGCCATTTCATTACGTGGTGAGTGGGTGGATTTTAGTAATCTTGACCCTCAAAGTAGTTACATCAGCATTAATAAAGAAGTGATTGGAGAAACAGGGATCAGCTACGAATACTTCGTTAAAACGAGTTGGCTTGAAAACGAAGTTATGCTGTTTCAGCAACGTATTGGATGGGCAATTATAGTGAGTTTAAGCCTTTCGTTTGGGCTGCTATTTATGTTTGGTTATCATTTGTTACTCAACCCTTTTAGACGCCTTGAAAAATCTGAGTACCAAGCTAAAGCCAATGAAGCGAGATACAAATTGGCTGTAACAGGTAGTCACGACGGACTATGGGACTGGGATTTAGAAAATCATGAAATTTATTTTGCACCGCGTTTTAGAGAACTTTTAGGATTTGATAGAGATGATGTAGATAGTTTTGCGAACAAGATATCTGTACTTGAAGAGCGAATTCACAAGCAAGATTTACCCCGTTTAAAAGAAGAATTAAAGAATCACTTTAAATACAACAAGCCATTTGATATTGAGCTAAGGATACAAACATTTTCTAGAGAGTTTCGATTTTTTCGAGTCAAAGGGGTGGCGCTAAAAGATAACAGCGGTAGAGCACTGCGGATGGCGGGATCGTTGACCGACATCACAGAACAGCGCTTGTTTCAGGGAGCCTTACAAGAAGCAAAAGCGCACAATGACATGCTCGCCGAGGCGATAGAGTCATGCACAGTAGGTATTGTTATCGCCGATGCAACCCAGCCAGATCTGCCACTTGTATTTGTTAACCGAGCATTTTGCGATATTACAGGATACGACAAGCGAGTTATTGGTACCAATTGTCGATTTTTGCAAGGTGAAGAGACAGCCCAAGATGTTGTGAGACAAATGCGAGAGGCAATTAACAACCGACAAAAACTGTCGGTTAAGTTGCTTAATTACAAAAAGAATGGCGACAAATTTTGGAATAGCCTTCAGTTATCTCCGTTATTTGATAACTCAGGTAGCCTTAAGGCTTACGTAGGGATCCAGCAAGATATTACTGATAGGGTTGCATTTGAGGAGGCGCTTGAAGAGGCTAAATTTTCAGCAGAACAAGCTAGTCAGGCAAAAAGTGAGTTTTTAGCTTCAATGAGCCACGAAATTCGCACTCCTATGAATGGCGTTCTCGGCATGCTCAATTTGTTATTGAACGGTGAGCTGGATAAAGAGCAACATCATCGAGCGCGAGTTGCGCTAAATAGTGCGACGTCATTACTTGGTTTAATCAATGATATTTTAGACTTTTCAAAAGTCGATGCAGGAAAACTAGAGCTAGAAGAATTAGAGTATGACCTCAGAGGTATGCTGGGGGAGTTTGCAGAGTCTGCTGCCATGCAAGCACAGCAAAAGGATCTTGAACTCATATTGGATATGACTGGTGTTGAGGAGTCTGTTGTTCGAGGTGATCCCGGGCGGTTAAGGCAAATTCTTACCAATTTAGTGGGTAACGCAATTAAGTTTACGCAGTGTGGTGAGGTTGTTATCACGGCTAGTTTGCACAAACTCGACGACGAGCAGTTGCGTTTTTGCTGCGAAGTTAAAGACACCGGGATCGGTATTTCCAAAACAGAGCAACAAAAGCTGTTTCAGTCTTTCTCTCAAGTAGATGCGTCAACAACCAGAAAATATGGCGGAACTGGATTAGGCCTAGCCATCGTTAAAAAACTATGCGAACTGATGGGCGGGCGAGTGCGGGTAACCAGTGAGGCAGGTAAAGGGAGTTGTTTTTATTTTGAGGTATTAATGAAGACAAGTGCTGTATCGGAGCAGGTTATACCTGATGTAAACATGTCGCAGCTGCATATTTTAGTGGTTGATGATAACGACACGAACCGAGAGGTTTTGACGGCACAGCTTCAGCATTGGGGCGCGCATACCTATGAAGCTGAGTCAGGTGAACAAGCATTACAAAGATGTGAGGAGCGTGTCAAAAAAACAGGGCATTGTTTTGATATTGCGTTTTTAGATATGCAAATGCCTAACATGGACGGCGCGCAATTAGGTGAAATACTCAGAGGCAACCCCAGTTTTAACGATATGAAACTGGTAATGATGACGTCGATGAGTACTCAAGGAGATGAAAATTACTTTGCACAGCTGGGTTTTGCAGCATATTTTCCAAAACCGGCAACAACGTCAGACTTATTTGCTGCGCTATCCATTGTTGCAGATAATGGCAAAGCTTTAGCACATGCAAAACCTTTGGTGACATCTAGTTATATTAAGGCACTGCAAAAAAATACAACGATTGAACCTGAACAAATTGAGTGGGATGAGTCGATCCGTATCTTGCTCGCTGAAGATAATCAAGTGAACCAAATAGTAGCAATTAGCATGCTGCAAAAGCTGGGGCTTAAAATGGTGGATGTTGCAGCAGATGGGCAAGAAGTGTTGAGCATGCTTGAGCAGCGTCAAAACACCGATAAATACACCTTATTGATAATGGATTGTCAGATGCCAGAATTAGACGGTTATCAAGCCACTCGGGCAATTAGAAAGGCACAAGCAGGGCAGTGCTATGCACACGTCAATATTATTGCAATGACTGCCAATGCGATGGTTGGAGATAAAAACAAGTGTTTGGAAGCAGGCATGGACGACTATATTGCCAAACCAATTGCTCAGGATATATTGCTTGAAAAACTGATGCAGTGGTTGCCCTGGAGTAGATCTTTATAAATCTAGAGTAGCGGATGAAATGAAAATCCTAAGAAGTTTTCGGCTTTTAAACCTTAAAAATTGTAACTAATTGAAAAATAATGATATCAGAATTTTTTGATGAATTTGCTATTCAAAATTGGCACAAAGTTTGTCTAATGTGCCATTTATTAGAAGTTTAGAGTGATTGAGCGGTATTAATGTACTGTATGATCCTTAATTCGGATCTGATCATGTGCTGAATTCGGATCTATTACGGATCTACTTTTAATTGATTTTTCCTAGTTTGCGTACAGCTCTTCCTAGTAATTCAAACTTATCATCATAACTAATTTCAAACTGTTCATATGCGCTATTCTCGTTACTCGCCTTAATGCTTTTTGGTAAGAACTGTAATCTACACACTGAAATACGGCTGTTAATCTTCATAACGTAAATGCCATCACCTGCGTTCTCTGTATTAGTCGTTAAAAGCAGAGTATCACCATTTGAGATCAACGGCTCCATTGAGTCGCTTTGCACAACGTAATATGCAGAGTTCTGCGCGTCCATTTTGAGAACTGATTTGAGAAATTCATTGCTAACAGTGACAGACTCATTCGAGTCAACTGCTTTCAAGCTGACATTGCAATCTTCACTCTTTACGTCTTTAACTTGCTCGCCTTGGCCATCTAAAATCCAAGTTAAGGATACGTTTCTATCTTTAGCGAGTTTGTATAGCTGAGTATAAGGAACCGAATTCCTATCCATCCAACCGTTTAGCGTTTGTGGATATGTATCCAACGCCTTAGCAACTTCAGTGTTTTTTGTAACACCTAATAGCTCCTTTAGCCTCGGTATAATGTCGTTTTTCAGATTCAATTCAGTGCTCATAACTCGTATCCTTTTTACTCGTTATTAGATTCTAATATAAAAGATACATATAAAAAATAAATATTTCTAGTACAAAAAATAAATATATTTAGTATTTATAGTTGACATCCATATGCAAACCTAATACAAATATAAACATATTAGGTATTTCGTTGCATTAAGGATAAACAAAATGATTATTCTGGAAATTTGTCCACCTTCTAAGAAGCTGTACAACACCGTAAGAGCTGCATACGCCTTCAAAGGCGACTCACTAAACAAAGCATGTGAGAAAATTGGTGTAGCACCTCAAAACGCGAGACAGGCGCTTCATGGCGCTTGGGCTGGAGAAAAAGCAAAGCAATGTGTTGACCAAATTCTTGAAGACTGTGGATTGAATAGTCAGGGAGTTTAGTTATGCAGCAAGTAAGTTCAAAAAACTGGATTAACTCTGCAGACCTAGCTCAGCTAATGAGTGTCGGCGAGCGCCGAGCAAGAACGATTCTGTCTGCTGGCGAAATATCCAAACAAATCATTAAAACTAAAGAAGTTACTGGTGTACGAGGTCATGGTGGTAAAGGTTTGCTCGTCGATGTAAACAGCCTACCGCCTGAACTTCGCGAAAAATACTATTTATCTCAAGTTGGCAGTACATCTACGGAGTTATCTCCCCTTGTTGCTGATGCTATCGAACACGGGGACGTAGCAACACACAATACCGAGTCGCGTATGCGTACTGCACTTTGGCGATTTGAACTTATTCGTCAGGCTTTAGATTTTGATCGCCATAGTGCTGAACGTGGCGCAGAGGTTCAACGGGTTGCGGGTAAAACCTACATAATGCCTAACGGCAAATCTAAAAAAGTTACTTTAGATATGCTCTACCGTTGGATCAGCGCTTATGAAAACGGTTCGGGCAATGTACGCGACCTAATGCCCAAGGTTCGTGAAGATACGGGCCGTAAGAAGAACTTTATACGTGACGTTGACGGCTTAGTAAAACAAGGTGTCTTGTCACAACGCGCACATAAAAAAATCGAAGAAGTGATAGAGCGCTACGTGAAGTCGCTATGGGCTAATAATGCCAAAGGCTGGCGCACAATCACTGAATACGCAACAGGCCGACTACACGACCTTTTAATAGAAGCTGGTGTAACGCAAGAACAAATTAAAGCCACAAAAAGCGGATGTGCTGTTACCCGCGCTTATGTTGAACGATTTAGATGTGAATATAAATTAGTAGCGATACATGATAGCGACGCGAAATTGTTCTTTGACCGCTATATCCCGCGTATTACACGCCACACAGATGGCCTACGTCCCATGGACCTAATTGTGGGTGACGTTCACCCAATAGACATTAAATGTCGTCGCCCTGATGGTTCGGTTGTGTACCCTCGAGCAATTGCATGGCACGACGTAGGCACTGGCCGCATGTGGTTTACATTGATCATGCTGGAAAAAGGCGAAGGTGTTAGACGTGAACACGTTGCCATGTCTTTTGCTTCGATGTCTCAAGAATGGGGCTTACCAGTTCGTTTGTACCTTGATAATGGTAACGAATATAAATGGGCTGAAATGATGCAAGGCTTTCTTGAGATTGCAGAGCTTAGCAGCAAAATGAGTGTCACGCTTATGGATGCTGAGCGCGAATTAGGCAGAATCCTACGCAGTCGTCCTTATAATGCACCAGCTAAAGCAATTGAAGGTTTGTTCTCAGTCATTGAACAGTATTTCGGTGACATTACTGGTTATGTGGGCGGTAATCGTCAGGACCAGAAAAAGCAAAATGTGGGCAAAGAGCCTGTCGCATTCCCCGGCACGATGGACGATTTTCATGCTCAGTGTGACATTGCATTAGAGCGCTACCATAAACGTGCCCAAAGTGCCCTAGGAGACCGCTCACCTAATCAAAAATATGCTGACTTTGTCAGTAAGGGCTGGGGCAAAGTTGCTGTTACTCAAGAAACCTTGCTGTTTGCATTTGCTGAAACATACGAACCAAAAGCAGATCGCGGTGTAATACCAATCAACGGGCATCATTATTATCACGACGACTTGTTGCCTTATTCAGGTCGCAAAGTTACTGCACGCTGGGCCCGTCACGACCCTTCAAAAGTGTTGGTTTATGCAGATGGCCGCAACCTTACATGTATCGCACCATACGAGCCAGAATATGGTGTTCTTGAGAGTAAAGGCGCTAGGGAGCAAGCCCGTCGAGCTCAGACCTTAAAGCGGATCATTACTGCACGCCGTAAACACTGTGACCGATTAGATCTCGTCGAGGAAATGGCTGATTGGAACAAACGTATTCCAGATGCGCCAGAAGCGCCAACAATTCAAACGGTGACCGTTGCACCAAGCAGTCAACTAGGCCAAGCATTGGAAGCTATGAAGCAACAAGATCAACAAGTCAAAAAGCCTAAGAAACGTGTTTATGACCAGTTCCTAACTGACCCTAATAATGTGCTACTCGATGACATTGAGTGGGACGATGACGATTTACCTAATTAAGGAAAGACCATGACAATTGAAACCAATGATATAAAACGCGCGGTGCAGTTGGTAAATACCACTGCAAAAGCCGATGAACGGGTTGGTCGAATAATTGGCAACCCAGGAACAGGTAAGACAACCATCACTAAATATCTAGAACGAGAAATGGGCGCTGTTCGCGTGGCCCCGTGGAAGGATATCAGTGCAAAAGCTCTGTTGCAGCTTGTCTGTCGAGGAATAGGTATACACGTAGGAATGCTGTCAAAAGACAACTTAATATTGCGACTCAGCGAGTTCTTACGAGGTCAAAACATGGTTGTGGTTATCGACGAGTGCAATCACTTGAATTGGAAGCATTTAGAGTTACTACGTTATCTATCGGATGAATGTGAGGCCACACTAATCTTATCTGGCACCAAATTATTTGAAGAACAGTTCACATGTGGCCGTAGTTCAATTTATTTGGAGCAGCTTACTGGGCGCATTGGCACTAAACAGCTTGCTTTGTCTCCAATGAACGTGAAAGAGATTGCAGGCTATGTTCTCAAACCTAACTTTAATCATGAAATATCAAAAGAGTTGGCCAAGCACTTCTACCAATATACCCAGCGTGGAAATTGGCGGATTGCAAACGCCCTGGTGGTTCAATGCGCGCGAATTGTGCGTGAAGGCGAACTTAGCGAATTAACAGAAGAAGTGATCAGTACAGCGGCAAGCACATTAGGGAGCATCAAATGAACTTCTTACAAATGGTTTCTGAAATTACAAACAAGTCAGGTGTAAATGAAAACGACGTAAAACGAGTTTTAGAGTCTCTGACTTCAACTTTGGGTGAGTGCTACGCAAAAGATGAGCCGTTAGTGTGGCCTCAAATTGGAACATTTCATGTTAGACACGTACCAGCTCGTAAAGGCCCAGCTGGTAGAAGCTCAACTAATGCTTATGTTTCAGGCCACTCTGTTTATTGTTTTCAAGCTAGCAGTGCAATGAAAGCGGAAGTAAGCGCAATCCGAAACAAACAAAGCGAAACCTCTGAATAAACCAGAGGTCTGCCGGGTGTGGTTGCCCGGTACTGATGAGCAGCCAAACTACAGGAGACTAAATTATGACTGCACAAGCTATTTTCGACCCTTCTAAAGCCGAGGTGGTAGTTATAACCGGCAAAGGAAAAAACCAAACAGAAAAACGCGCAGGCTCAAAGCTTGTTGGCTTAACGAAAAATGGTTGGGATTTAAAAGTACAAATTGAAAACCTACAAACAAAGCTAAAAGAAGTGAACGAACAAATTATTGATATTGCGGGGGTTGGCGTATCTGTTGTGATCAAAGGTGTTAGCCGTGCTTCAACAAGTGAAACAGCGCGCTACAACATTACAGATGCTGACTCACTAAAAGAGGCGTTAGGCGAACGTTTTGACGATTTAACAAGTGTCGATATCAAACACAAGACAACGCCGAAACTCAAAGAGATCTGCAATACACCTGAGCATGAGCTATGTGATTCGGTGAGAGCTTGTGTCTCTGTTGATTACTCTACAAGTGTCCGCTGGACCGCTGAAAAACCTGCTTGAAAATAAGGGATCTATTATGGCTTGTGATTGTTTAAACACCTTACTTAAAAGCGCTACTGAACGTGTTGCAAAAAGAAACCCACGTATTTTAACGGGAACACTCAAGTTGAACTGGTCAAATATTTCTTTTCAAGGGAATTTGATTATTCCTATAGAGACGACTTACAAAAAAGCTAAAGCGGATGGCAAGCCATACAAGAACCCAACGACTGAACACATTTATATGGTTCCAACATTTTGCCCATTTTGTGGCACTAAAACATCAACGAAAGAACAGGAAAAATCATGAACAAAGCACAACTTATTCAACAAGTATCAGAAGGCGCAGGCATTAAACTAAAAGATGCTGAAGCGTCGCTAAATGCAATTATTGGCGCTGTAACTGAGTCACTTAAACAAGGTGAACCGGTAGCCCTAGTAGGGTTTGGTACTTTCGAAGTAACGGAACGAGCTGAACGCACAGGCCGTAACCCGCAGACTGGAGAGGCGATCCAAATTGCAGCAGCTAAAGTGCCTAAGTTCAAAGCAGGAAAAGCGTTAAAAGACGCGGTTAACAGTTAGACAAATTGAGTACCTCAGGGGGCTTCGGCCCCTTTTTAAGATTGGAGTTGTTATGCAAATTAACAGAAATGCTTATTACGGCCTGATCCACAAAGGTGCGGCAAGTTTGCTTGGTTTAAACCAAATGTTGCCAGACGATGCTGACGCGGTTTATAGGCATTGGCTAAAGCAACGTACAAGCAAAACTAGTTGCAAAGACTTAACCGATGCCCAGCTAAAGGCGCTTAAAAATTTGTTAGAAGCCAAAGGCGCGTTACCGAAACCTGTTGCAAAGGCACAGCAGCAAACGAGACAGAATAACAACCCTACAAACAAGCAATATAAAAAACTGACCGCAGTCGTTAAGTCAAAGGGTTGGTCGGGTTTAGGTGCCCCAGAGTTAGCTGGTTTTATACAACGCACAACGCAGCAGCAATGTGTATCAGTCTATCAGCTAGATAGACGCCAAATGTCAAACGTGATCACCGGGTTGGAGAAGTGGAAAGTATGAAAGATTCAGCAGAAAAGTTAAAAGATAAGTACGGCTCTTTAGCCAAACTCGCGAATAAATGCGGCATGGATAGAACCACTATATACAGAGTACTAAACGGCACGTACACGGGTGATATAGCGCCACATATTGAAAAAATTAATGCACAGCTTAATGCTGATCATTTGGACTTCCAACTTGATTTAGAGTCACTATCACGGCTCACAATCCCCCGCAATATTGTAAGCAGAGTCGAAGCGCTCAAAGGCACAGTTCAAACCATCACTAACCACTGTCCAGAGCACACACGCGAGCTGTTACAACTGGTTGTATTTGAACTAGAGGATATTTATCAGCTATGCAACAACTAAACAACCATGCGATAGTTAGCCCTCAATCAGTGGAAGATGTTGAGGTAATTTTAAAAAGTCATTGGCCTGAAGGTTGGATACCTGTAAGCGAGTTTTTTGAAAAGTTTGGTATTGGTCGGATTGACCAAAACGTGATCAAGTCGGAACTTGGTTGCGTTGATGTATTTAAGCTCGTTGATGTCGCTGATCTCATTTGGGATAGATCGAACTATGGCGCAGCAGACTCTGCAAACTAATTTGGTGCCAGCCAGCAAGCACGTTGTTGGTTGTGCTCGAACCCGACGCTCTAAAATCAAAGAGCTACATTTTTTCGCTTGCCGCTTTCACGGCTGGTATGTGTTTGTTGAAAGTGCCCATAACCCCCAGCCCCCAAAGTCTGGGGACCAGTTAGAACTAGATTTTTAACTTTCCAGACTCACTCAACATTAACAATTAACGTTTTAACGCCTCAGCTAACTTATTCGTTTTATCCTGGCTTGATTTACTCGTACCAACATAAAATTGCACACATGCGACCCAACATGTTTGTAACGTACCCAACATAAACATGGCGAGGTGCTGCCGCTCTGTTGACAGATCAATAATCAAAATTGCTGTCATAGCTCCAAAAAATCCGACGGTTAGTAATAGAGTTAACACGGCTGGCATATTAGATTTAGTCAGCACTTGCATCATTCTCGCATCACGTTTATCCGCAAAATATAGCTGATCATGGGTAATCCCAAGTTCCTTCATCTTAACCGAAAAATCGTACTCGGCTTGTTGTAATGCGGCGATGTCTGCGTCTGTAGGTTGTTTTAAACGATGTTCCACTTGTGCATCATCATCATCACCAAAAGCCAATTTAATAACCTGACTTGCAAGCCCTGCGTATGGGCCACCAATCGCTGTTACTAGCGTTGGGGCAACATCTTTGAATGTATCTAGTAGTTTCATTGCGTCCTCCTTTTACACAAAGTCTATGCAAAAGTTAAAAAACGCTTTGCTGTACAGCAGCCTAAATTTTTCAGCTCAAATAGAATGAAACGACAAAACGACGAAATGTAACCGACATTATGGGGGAATGTATGAGCTTAGTATTTCACAGGGTCACTGAGGGGGAATTTGTGAGGTTGTTTGAAACTGGTGTTATGCGTAAGTTTATAGCACAACAAAGCAGCCAACGAAACAAATACCATTTAATCGGTATCGCGCCAGAAACTCGAACAGCTTATACAATCCGCCACGGTCGAGTTGACGAACTGCGTACATGGCGGTTGGATAATCTCGGGCAGTGGTTAGCAGCGAAAAAAGTCACGAGCTGGGAAGTTCAAAACAAACCAAGCTAGCTAACGCGCCGCTTCATCTACAATTGCGCTAGTAATTGTTACGCCAGTACAAACCGGAAATTGATCATTAGAGAGTTGCTGAAACCCAAGCGTTGTAGTTGCTCTGTATACACCCGGTAGCGACTGGCAAGCTGTGATCAATTGCTCAGGAACTATGTCCCGTCCAAGTTGATTACGCCAATCATCCACTATCGTTTCTACTTTTGCTTTAGCGCTTTGCTCGCTTGGGTCCGTCATTGTCGCTTGATTGCGGTAAAACTGCAGCACTATCTCCACACTAAAATTAACAGCGCTAGGCAATTTTAATGTAACCCTGTCACCCACTGGGCGCACCTTTTTATCACTGATTGTATTCATGATCAGTTGTTGCATAGCATCGTCTGGAATTTGCCCACCGCGTAGTAGCGCAATCACTTCAACTTCACTGGGTGCTGGGCTTGTTACCTTTGCATCAACGATATTTTGATGGGCTGAACGAGTATAAAAAATATAACTGTCCTCAGAGCCTGCGGTCGAGAATTTAGCGGGGGCCAGTTGTAAACGTACTCGGTATGCATCATCCGATTCTGGTGCTATCCCACCAGATGACGTATCAATGTTGCTGACAGATTGTACGTATGCCAGCGGCTGAGTGAGCTGGTTGATCTCACCAGGTAAAAACCCATTGCCACCAGTACCGGCGGTGCTGCACATCAAAATGGCATCTACTTGGTTTTGACTCGGCATCACAGTAATTGCGGCTTGTGTTACAAAAATGGTTTTATTGTCGCTTGCGCGTACTTCTGTACCACTTGGCATCGTAAATGGCTGTGCATGACCATTGCATTTAAATACCGCTCGCACTAATGCTGAGGCTGCTGGTAATCTTGGCGTTGCCATAAATTGACCATATTGATCTAGTCGTTCGCCTACAGCAAAAGCCAGCAAGTTTTGTAATGACTCATAGTTGATCTGTTGGCGTAATAAATCGCCCTCATAAGCGACTTGTTCAAGCAAGAATGTTTCTGGGTATGTTTGCGCTGGGTATGTCCCTGTGCCTGCTTGATATTGCTGTTTTAACCTGGCTAGACGCTCTTGAAAAGTGGTGTTGTCTAGCTCAGGTGCCTGTAGTAATGAGATATCCACGACTTACTCCTTTACTTTTAAGTTGATTCGGGTCGTCCAACCGGTTGTGCTGTTTAGCGTTGTTGTAACTTTCTCAGCTAGCCAGTTCTCAGGCAGTTTTCCCGCATTGTTCAGTTTAATAGTCGAACCTGCATCTATGGTTGAACCAGTCAGAGTTACGGTACCAGTGCCTCCGGCGGCTTTATTTTGCGCTTTTAACTGTGTCAGGCATTTATGCTGTGCATCACTGATATCATTAGCAATATCATAAAGCTTTAGTGTCTTATCGCCTGGTATTCCGTCAGCGGTCTCGGTATGTGTGATCAGTTTTTTTTGCTGTGTATCATAAAACTGTATCGTCGCTTTGGCGTAGGCTTTGCGCGGGTTTATCTCAAAACTGGCCGCTTTTAAACGCGGATCTTGTTTTATATCGATAGCGACATCTGTAACAGGTGGTTTGGATAGAAACAGCAACAGGTCGCCTTTGATTGCATAGTAATAACCATACTGTTTGCTGAGCCGCTGTAATAGTTGGTGTGCTGATTCTTGGCGCATGTCTAACCGCTTCAGATTTTGGTCTTGGCCATCAACATTTGGATTAAGCCCCGTTTCACCTGCTAATGTGCCAACCACGGCATGCAATGAAGTATTGGCAAATGCGCGGCTTTGCACTTTCTCCAATGCGTCACGGTTAATTTCCTGTGCAAGTGCTGATACCACGAATACACTGGGGTTAAACCGAGGGGCTACTTTATCAATTGCGTATTTTCCCAGTGCCCAGCGGCCACTATCAGAGATGATCACCGGCTCAATTAAATCGCCATAGTCAGGGAACCACTCGTTATTAAATCGCCCATCTTTGTTGTTTAGGCGCAATGTTATTTCATCTCGACCACCCTCGATTGAATCAGTAAACGTAAACTCTTCAACAAATGCGCTTAGATCTTCGCTTACATCTTGGCCTGCCCAGGTTAACGCTAATTTGGGTTGTTTTAGCGTCGCCATGGTGCCGTTCCTACGGTTTGTTGTGGTATTTGCTGGATGCTAGGTAAATTAATTTTGAGCCCAGCTATCAACGTAGTTGCATAGCGCGTTGAGGGGAGCAATTGAGGATTTGCGGCAATAATACTGTTCACCGTATCCATATCGGAGCGGCCCAGCGTACGCACCGCAAGCTGATCCCAGCGCTCCCCATCTCTACTAACTGTGCTATTCATGGGCGAACCTCTACTAAGTTAACAGTGAGCTTAATCACGCGCGTGTGGCCTTCGGGGGATGTGTTGAGCAAATCTTTTTTTATCTCACGGATTGCAAATTGACCAACTTGTTTACCGCCAATCACCAATGGTGCGTAGGTGCCTATGCTTGCTGCGTCGCTCAACTGGCCATAAATACTATCGGGATCACAATAACGGCTGTTTAGCGTCCACGACATAATGGTCGAATGCTCGTCTTCACCCATAAATTCATGGCTTGGGTATCTATTAATAAGCGCATGAGCAACCAATCGATATTGCTGTGTGCTCGTGAGCTTGTCTGGACTCGATGTTGTTTCAAAAATGATTGCGCCCCAGCTCCCCCAAATCATAAATTTACTCCACGATTAGGTCGTTATCGCCACTTGATAACGTGATACGCTGTAAGGTCGGTGGTGTATGATGGCGCAGTACTCGTATACATAGCTCCATTTGCCAGTCTTCACGGTATAAAAACAACTTGTCGTCTTCTAAGCTGGCAAATTCGCCTTTTACTTTTTTAATGTTGTTAACGCGCCCATATTCAGATAGCGACAGCCCCGTATCTAACGTTATTGGTGCGGTACATTGTGTTTTAATGTCGTTATCCTGGTGCATAAACTCAGCAACGCGAATAGACAAAGCGAGTGCCTTATCCGTTAAAATCAGCTTTTCGTTACCGCCTTCAATACGCCAGCTAAACACAATTTTTATCTGTGCCTCGTAGGGTACGTCTGTTTGCTCTAAGCTCTGCGCTAGCGGGTTTAGGGTAAGTTCTCCTGGTAAAAGTCTAAAGTGGCTTTTAGATCCTGCTTTGCTGGGCTCTATAACACCAGGCATATTCAACAGCTCAGTTAGCTGTTGTTTGAGATGGTCTAGATGTTCATTCATGCAGCATCCTCGTTTACGCCCAACCGTTCACATGCAACAGCAAAGTTATCCGCAGTTATTTCAACACCTACAAATGGGTTTCTTCCCTTACACGCAACACCTGTGGAACCAGACCCCATAAATGGATCGAGTATGATTTTACCCGGTGGAACTATTTCGACTAAATCTCTCATTAATTCGACTGGCTTCCCTGCGATATGGTATTTCCCGCCTTTCATTGGAGAATGTGTAAAACAACCTGGTAATGCGGGTCTCGTTTTGGCACCTGCATCGAGTGGCCCTTTAGTGCCCCAAGCCACATACTCGCACTGTGCCCTAAATTGTCCTTTTTGAGGGCGCGACGCTTTGGTTTTATCCCATGGCACAATGCCACGTTGAATAAATCCGGCTGTTTGTAATGCTGTGCAAGTTAAAGGCAACTGCCGCCAATCGCTGAACAGCAGAACATATGCGCTAACTTCTAACGCCCTGTATGCTTCGGTCAACCACAAGTTCATCCAAGCCAGTTGACTAAACTGATCTCGGTTATCGCCTACAAATTCTGGGTAAAGGTCTTTAAATCCCGTGCCTTGATATTTAGCGCTAGTTTTTTGCACTCGGTCAGAACGATGAAGACCTCCAGAGCTATAAGGGTTATCTGTGATCAATGACCCTATACTTTCGCTCGGTAATGTCTGCAAAAAGTTCAGCGCTTCTCCATTAACTAATTTTTGTTCTTGGTTTTCTATGATTCTCATTTGGTTACTCCCGACATATAGCTTTTCACAAATTGTCTCAGCTCTAACTTTTGCGCTTTGGTTAGCCTCATAAATCGACGCGCAGGTACCACAACCTGCTTTTTACGATAGAACAGCAAATATGCTGGACGTTGCTTTTTACCGTTCTTGTCTAGTTTGGCTGGCAACTTTAGTCCGATCCCTTTCTGGCCAACTGGTGGCGTACCAAGCACTGAGCCACCGCGCCAGACGATTGACCAGCCCCGAGACTCCAGCGAGCTTAAAAAACCGCGAACGCCTCTAATATTTGTTTGTAGCTTCACCTGCCGTGTGGCTGGTATCGTCAACATCTTGGCCGTTTTCGGCTTAATCACTCCGCCGTTATTAAGTAATGGCGCATGAGCTTTATTGGTGCCCACCAATAACGAGTCATTACGAGTTGTATAGGCAATGCTTGCCCGTAATTCGCCCGTGTCCTTCAGTGGCCCTTTGTTGCCTTTCAAACGACGAGTTAATGCACTATTGCCAGGCTCGCTAAAATCACTGATCACCTGCTGCACACCAGCAACAACCAACGGCCCCAAAGCCTCAGGCAAACCATGCGCTAGTCGCTCAAATTTATGTAACGAACTCAAAAAATTTTTCATGCTGCAAGTGTGACAGATTGCTCCGCGCTGCTTTGCTGTACAGCAATGCGCGCACGTCGTAATAGCTAAACTGGCCAATAAGTTAATTACATGGTTACGAGGAAACCGGATGCGTATTTATCAATTACTAAAACGACATGAAGGACTGCGATTATCAGCGTATCAATGCAGCGCAGGTAAATGGACAATTGGTATAGGCCGAAACTTGGAAGACAATCCATTGTCTGTGGATGAAATCGACGCACTTTCATCAATGGGTGTGAAGTGCTGCGAACCAAAAGCGATGCGGCTTTCTGAAGAGAGCCAAGCGTATTACTTGCTCGCCAATGACATAGAGAAAATTAATGAAAAGCTACCAGAGATGTTTAGCAACTGGTCAGAGATCAGTTACACACGTCGTGATGTGCTGCGTGATATGGCATTTAATTTGGGACTAAGTGGCCTAGCGAACTTTACAAAAATGCGAGCGGCTATCGAGGCTGGAAATTGGGTCGACGCCACATTCGAAATGCTTAATTCTCGTTGGGCTCGGCAAGTTGGCGACTGTTTGGGGCAACGGGCTTACACACTAGCCAAAATGATGACATCCGATGAATATCCAGAGTGGACCCATGGATAACATGACCATGCTAGAAGCCACCATGTGGCAAATGTCATTACAACAGCCTGATACCACCTCAGAAGCAGAGCTAAAGAAAAAGGCTGAGTCATCAATTAAGCGCTGGAACGACCAGCGCAAAAAATTGAATTTAAAGGAATGGACATGATCAATAATTTAAATCTGTCAGAAACCATAAAGCTGTGTTTGAACGGAGGCGCAATCATTGCGGTTATTTATCTCAGTGGCCAGATTAAGGGTCTAACTGAAGTGCTCAAACAGACACAAGTACAAGTAGCGACTAAAGCAGGTCAGAAGGAACATGACGAACTTAAAGCGCGCGTGGATCAAATTTATTCTGATTTATATGCCCCAAAAGGAAATTGAGTCATGCCACCACGTCCAAAGCTTGAAATGTTGGGGTTGCTTGAACGGGTGATCCGCATGTACACGGAAGACAAGATGGAGATCCGTGTAATTGAGCAGGTTCTTAAGGCTGAGGGCTTTGACGTTAGTAAAAGCTCGATCCAGCGCTCACTCAAGAGCTATGAAGAAGTTGCAGCACAACACCAGCAAGTACTTGATGAAGCTAAACTACTCATGGAAACGGTCAAAAATACACCCAACACAGATATTTTTGAATCAGTGAATTCCATCATGGCTGGCAAGTTTTTGGAATTTGCTAAATCTATGGATGGTCTGGACTTTACGAGCCCTGAAAAGTTCATTGCTTCTCTGGCAGATTTATCACGTGCGCAAGCCAATCTGGGGCGATTGCGTATGGAATACGAGAAGGGATTTGAAGCTGCTAAATCAAAGTTCCTAAAAGAGCTTGCTGGGCAGCTTAAAAGTGAACCTGAGCTGCTGCAAAAATTACGTGAAATCGTCAGCCGGATTAGCGCAAAAGGTTAACTATGCTAGAAGAATTGTTGGCCGAAGCTGATCAGAACTACGATGAAGATATAGAACTGCGTCGCGCTGAACGACGACGCAAAGCCAAAGGCTCATTTGCTTATTTTTGTAAAACTTACCTACCACAAGCGTTCCCACTGGAATTTGCTGAGTATCAAACGGCATTAATTGATGTTGTCTCCAAACGTACACTTAGCGCGGAGCATGAACAATTGTTTAAGTCCGTAATCGCAAAAACGGATCATGATTTTATCAAGATGCCCAATCCCGGCGAGCAATTGGAAGCCGTGCTTGATATAGAGCCGCGAGACCATGGTAAAACCACCCGCAACACGCAGGCTCTGCCACTTTGGATTGCACTGAACTTCCCCGGTGAATTTCCCGTGTTATGTGCCGCGTCTAAAGACTCCGCAACGGATATGCTGGATGCAATAAAAAGCGCATTAGAAGACAACGATGCGATCATTGACGACTACGGAGTACAAAAAGTTAAGGGCAATACCTGGTCAAAGAAAAAGATCCAATTAGCTAACGGCTCAGCCATTGCGGCAGTCGGCGCAGGCCAAACACTGCGCGGTATAAAAAACAAGTTTCAACGCCCAACCCATGTTATTTGTGATGACTTGTTAAAAGATGATGAAGTCGAAAGTAGAACACAGCGAGACAAAATCTATAAATGGTTTAAGCGCGTTATTTTAAACCTTGGTAAAGGCGCGTTAACCATCATCGCTAACACCATTATGCACCCGGATGATTTACCCTCAAGATTGCTCAATGAAATAGCTGAAGGACAACTCGAAAACTGGTTAGGTCTGCGCTTTTCTGCTGTTGTTCCCAATGAAAATGGTGATGCGCTGCAACATAAAGACATCAATGAGCATATAACACCGCTGTGGCCAGAGCGCTGGTCAGTCCGTGACATTATTAAAAAAGCGCGCGATTTGGGGTCGTCCATATTTAGCACTGAATGGCTTAACCAGCCATTGTCAGATGAAGAACGAAAATTTCACGAGGAATGGATCGAGTACTACGCCCAGCTCCCCATCGATGTCATGCGCCGGTTGAAAATTATTATGGCCGTAGACCCAGCAACGGGCACCAAAGACGGAGATTTTAGTGCCATTGTTGTGGTGGGCTATGACCCAGAAACCGGCGTTTATTATGTGCTGTATGCGTGGATTGAGCGAAAGTCTGACTTGCAATTGGCTTACAAAATCATAGAAGTATTCAAAGTGTGGAAACCTAAAACGATTTGGTTTGAAGATGTGGTCTTTCAAAAGATCTATAAAAAAATGGTTGCCAGAGAAGCCGCAAAAATGTCGATTCGACTGCCGTTAAAGAGCTTTAAAGGGGGTAATAAAGACCTACGTATCCAGAGTCTTGCCCCTTATATCGAAAATGGTGTTTTACAGTTTAAAGAAGAGCAAACACGTTTAGTTCAGCAAATCCTAAATTACCCCAAGGATCACGACGACGGACCAGACGCGCTAGAAATGTGCATCTCAAAATTGGAAAACAGCGGCGGCTTTGTCGGGGGGTCAACCGTTGGCCACGCCGCTGTGCGTACCATCGCGCAAAAAATCAGCGCATTCACCGGAGGGTATCGGTAATGTTAGATAGGCTCATCAAACTAGCACAGCGTATTACCGATATTCAGTCTCGTCTGGAACGTCTGCTGGCCTGCGGTGAGGTCGTTGATTTAGACCCCGTTGGCCATCGAGTAAAACTCGTGTTGCCAGGACACGATAACGTGCAAACCGATTGGCTACCTGTAATTAGTCGCCGTGCATTAGGTGTACAAATTTACACTATACCCAAGATGGGCGAACAATGCTGGGCGCTATTCGTTCCATTCAGTGGGATGGAACGCGGCGTGGTATTAGGTGCCACTTACAACGACACAGACACACCACCAATAGACAACCCCGCTCAAACCTGGATGCAGTTTGAAGACGGCACAACATTTCATTATGACCAAGATCAGCACCACTGCGAGCTGAATATGCCAGCGGGTACACTCGTTATTACCGCACCGCACACCACGATTAATGGTGATGTACAGGTCAACGGCAATACAATAATGGACGGCACATTAGATACAACCGGCAATATTCACAGCGATGCAGAGGTGTCAGACGCGGTTCGTGCTATGTCTGGTGATAGAGATATTTACAATACTCATGACCACGATAAAAGTGTGCCACCACCTGCTAAAACACAATAACGCCTGTAAAGCGATTTACGGGTTTAAAAATGTGGATTAGTGCCATTGGGTTATTAAAGTGATGTGCATCAAAATTAAGATAGGTTCAGGAGCAATTTGATATGTATGCGATGCGTTTAAACGGCCAGTCTCGCCACAGCGATATCATCGACGATATTAACCAAAGTATTGATGTGATTTTAACTACTCCTAAAGGTAGTCGCATTGCTGATCATAAATTTGGCTGTGCGCTGTGGGACTTTTTAGACCAACCCATGACTGCCATGCCTCGGCTCATTGCTGAAGTAACCGCCGCTATCAATCAATATGAGACCAGGATAACGCTAACGAGCATAGAACCCGATATTAGCCAAGCGGCCAATGGCCGTTTACACATCAAGCTCAACTACATACTTAATGGCCAACAGTACGACTACCAACTCACTGTTAACCGCTAAGCGTTTGCTGTACAGCAAAGTTAAAATTTTAAAAAGCTTATTCTCACTCCTAGTTAACCGACTAGGAGATCACTATGTCACTACAAAAAGGGATTGAGATCATTGAAACGATTTCAGGCCCAATCCCAATTAACGAAGTTGCGAGCGCTATTATCGCCGTGGTTGGCACGGCGGATATGGGCGACCTAGATGCAATCAAAATAGTACGAACCGCTGATGAAGCTGAAGCGCTGTACGGCACCAATGGCACGTTGGGTGAAGCGTTCGATGCGATATATGACCATGTACAAACATTAACGGTTGTCGCAATACGTGTTGCTGAAGATGGCACCGAATCTACCCAAATCGCCAATGTGGTTGCGGGGCTAAAACGTATTGAAGACGCTTACGGCGAGTATGGCTTATTCCCGAAGATTATCATTGCCCCCGGATTTAGCCATAAAATTGGTGTGGGTGCTGAGATGATAGCCATTGGCAATAAAATTGGTGCTGTGTCTGTGATTGATGCGCCAGAAACTGCCACACCAGAGCAAGCGGTCACATTTAAAGGTGCGTTTAGCGATTACCGCGCAATCGTTACTTATCCGCGCGTAAAAACCCTCAATAATGCGGGGCAAGTCGTAGCGACTTGGTTGTCGGCACGTTATGCGGCATTGATGGCCCAAGTAGACAAAAACCAAACGGGTGAACCACACCACACCGGGTATTGGTGTAGTCCGTCAAACTACGTTTTAAAAGGGGTTGTTGGGGTTGAACGCTCGATTCAGTACAACCCACGCGATAACGACAATGCGCTAAATTACCTAGCAGGCCAAGGTATTGTTTCTGTGTTAAATGATGGCTCAGGCTTTAGAGCTTGGGGAAATCGTTCAACTGCATTCCCATCAAAATCAGATTCACTCACCTTTATTCCTTGGCGCAGAACCATGGATATCATCGAGGAATCGATCCAGTTTTTTACGCGTCAGTTCTTGGATAAACCCATGTTTACTCGTCCCAACGATTTAGCCACATCCATGATTGGGCAAATCGAGTTAAGCGTAAACGACTTTTTGCGCTCTAAAGTGGGCACGGCTTTGGTGTACGGAAAGTGTGAACTGCGCATTGAGGACAACCCACTTATCAACCTGGCAAACGGCAAGGTTAAATATCATATCCAAGCCACTCCACCTGTGCCCATTGAGCACGTTACATATGAAGCAGAGGTCTATGTGCCTGGGCTTGAAATCGCGTTAAATCAATTATTAGGAGGCTAACATGGCGGCTGTAAACTGGCGTAGAAATCGTGTGTTAATCGGTGGTACTGACTATGTGGGTCGACTGGAATCTGGCGAACTCGAGATTAAGCGCGAAATGGTCGAGCTAAAAGGTATGGGAATGCCAGGCACGGCAAAAGTACCGAACGGCAATTTTGAAGCGGTCACAAGCAAACTCAAGTTCAATAACATCGCCCCCAGTGACTGGCGAAAAGTCATCAATAACGATGGTTACATTGATGTTGTGTTTGCTGGTGAATGCCAAGCGCTGGACTCAAAAAGCGGCCTGACATTTGACAACGTTGCTAACACCACAATTCGTGGTTGGTCTGAAACCATACCAGGACAAAACCCCAACGATGAGGGCAAGTCTGAATTTGAGCTCACTATCAATGTGCAGTTTATTGAGATGAAAGACAGCGGCGGTACTGTGCTACTCATTGACCTAGCTAATGGGCTGGTTGAACCCAAGGAGCTGGCGTAATGCGAGTCCGTAAGCTGCGTTTAGTTACACCTGGCAAGCAAGCGAATGGCCAGGTTGTAACAAGTGAACATCTAAAGCAAGTCGTTAAGAACTATAAGGCGGAAACAAGGCCCCCCATTACTTTAGGACACCCAGAAAAGGGAGCTGATCAAGTGCCTGCGTTTGGTAGGGCCAGCGATCTAGAAATAGATGAGCAAGGGGCACTGGTTCTCAACATAAACTATACGCCTGAGCTTGAAAAGCGTGAGGATGCAGGCGAATTTGAAGGGTTCAGTGCCGGAATCCCCCCACACCCGGAAACGGGCGAGTATTACTTACATCATGTAGCAGCCTGTGGCCAACTGCCACCGGCTGCTGACACCAAAACACTGGAGCTAGTCGAACTGAGCACCACCACGGACGACATCATTTATCTAGCTGCTGAAATAATCAAAGAGGAAATCGACGTGACCAAAGAAGAACTAGCGGCGTTGCTGGATGAAAAGCTAACGCCAATCACAAAAAAAGTGGACGCGCTAGAAGCGAAGGTCTACAAAGGACAAGATCTGGACGACCCCAAAAAGGACAATGTGAGCGGACAGCAAGGCACGGATGCCACTACCGATAAACCAAGTAAAGAGCTGTCTGCCGTATTGGATACTGTCAAAGCGGATCGCATTGCCAATATTACCACCACTGCACAAGGCAAGGGTTTAAGCGATGACCAACTTAAGCCGCTACTTGGCCGATTAAACAACGCAGAAGCTGTCGAGCTGGCAGATAACAGCGCTGATGGCCTGTACCAATCAACCATGGCTTTTATTAATGGACTAGACAGCAAATCACAAAGTAACGCAGGTCTGCTAGATAACCTGGAGCTTTCAAACCCTGGCGATAACGGTCAAGCCTTTGAGCTAAGCGACTTGGCCAACAAACTTTAGGAGCGAATGATGACCACATTTAACTTAGGCAGTGTTGCTATTACACAGAAAAGTATTGTTGAACCAAGCCACCCGCCGATTATTCGTAATCGCCGTTTTGCAACCGGTAAAGGGGTTATTCCTGCTGGCACCGTTGTAGCAGAAAACGGCGCTGATTTAGTCACTTGGGATGGTACTAACGGCACCATCGAAGGGGTTGCGACTGAAAACGTAGATACTGATAACGCTGAAACGGGACCAGTCATTGAGCACGGTGTTGCAGTTCGTGAACACGTACTCGTGAACAGTAATGCAATTACACCAGCACAGGAATTGAAACTCAAAGCTGCGGGTATTTGGTTAAGTTAACCCCGGCCCACTCATTAAGGAGAACACCATGTCAAATGAAGCCAATCAAAAAGCAGCTCGCGAAGGGTTTAGCACCGCATACAACGGCCTTTTAACAAGCGTCAGTAAGTTGGGCGGCAATGCTTACAATCTGCTGCACAGTGAGCACAGAGACGAACTGCTGAAAAATGTGCAAACCTCGCTCACTGAATTAAAAAAAGCCGGTGTTGCGTTTGATGAAGCGCTAAAGCCTGCGTCTACAAAAGATAAGTAAGGGTAATAAGCTATGATCCATATTTCAAACACCATTAAAACCGTTCAAGGGTTTTTAACTCCACAGCACATAGCTCAGCGTATCGCTAAGCAAAAGCCCGTGAGTCAGACTATCAGAAACTGGTTATTTAATAATGCAGTACAGCACCAACTGGCTCATATAGCCACCTCTGAGTTGCAGTCTGTGATTCAAAACGTGCCAGTTGTCCGTCGAGGAACAGCAGCGTATAACATCGGCAGCAACGGCCAATCACTGGAGTTGATCGAGCCTCAGGGTATCGACATGATCGATGCGTTAACAGCGACAGATCTAAACAATATGCGGCTGCTAACTACATCTTCAATTCAACAAATGGTCGATACAAAGACAGATCGCATGATGAAGATTGTCACTAAATCATCTGAAGCATTATGCGCCCAGGCGTTAACAGGCCAGATTGCATATCCAATGAAAACAGATTCAGGTATGGATACCTACGAAATCACATTTGGTGAAACATTGACGCACACACCTACTACTAAATGGGACGCATCAGATGCATCAGTCACTAAGATTTTCACAGATCTTAGCGACATGAAATCAGCCATTGAAGAGCAAGGTTTTGGCACAAAAGTCGAGTTCAAAGCGGGTAAGAAAGCATATTCGGCTTTGCTTGCTATAGCTGAAAAGGCCAGCAACAAAATCATCAAGGTCGAAATTAAAGAAAACACTATCTATATCGGTGGTATTGCGGTGACCATGGAAAGTGGCACGTACATTGGGGCAAATAAAGCTGTCACTAAAAAGGTCCAGGATCATAAAATTGTGGCCGCTGATGTTGAAGCCGGTCATGGTTTCTGGTGGCTGGCATTAGATGACATTGAGGCTGGGCTGGTTGCATTGCCGTTTTTTCCAAGCCAAGAAATCATTAAAAACCCAAGTCAAATGAACATCATTGGGCGCTCTAAACCGCTCCCCGGTCCGGTCGTTAAGTCCATTTGCTGGGCTGACGTTGTAGCGGAACCTGCGCCGGAACCTGCACCGGAATCTACGCCATGACATTAGATGAGATCAAAGCCCTGGTCTCAACTGAGGCTGTGCAGAGCAGCCTCGATAGTCAACTGTTTGAGACTCTTACGTATGACTCACCGGATAAGGTGCCACTTGCAATCAATAAGGCGGCTACTTGGGTGTATTCGAAGCTGATCGCAGGTAAGGCTCAAAATAACGACTTTAATAACGATGAACGGGCGTTGCTTAGCGAGGCGTTAAGCAAAATGGCTATTTACGAACTGTATAGCCTGTGTGAGTTTGAAGGGACAGGTGAAGAAAAACGTAAAGATGCCTATGTGATCCTTAATGCTTTATTAGGTATGCAAAGCGATGAGCAAGCCGTTAAAAAGTCCAGCAAAATAAGTGTACATCAAGATGCAAAACTCTCTTACAACCCCTTTAGATTCTAATAACCCATTAATTGGTTACTACCCGCAACCTGGGCAAATTTACGATGTGCCCACGTTTAATAGTTACTGGGGTGCTATCCATACTATGTTGCAAGACGATCAGGTAATCGCCTCGTTGGATTTACGCAAAAGCCGGGCATTAGCAAAACCCACTATTTGGGTTGGTGATGAACGGGCCATTGCGCTGATTAAAGATGTGCTCGCTAATCTCACATTTACCCAAGACCAAAAAGATGGCTTGAGCGCTTTGGAGCTCGGCTTTAACCCTTGCGAAATTCAATGGGGTAATGCGGGGGCTGACTGGTGGGTCGACTCCATAGAAAAGCGCGCACCGGAAAAGTTTCGCATTGGCCAACGCGGTGAGCTGCTATACAGCAATCAAAGCTATGAGTTTAAAGCAGTGCCAGATAAAAAAGTCATTCTGTTCACGCGCAATGCCACCCGTGAAAACCCATATGGTGAAACTGTTTTAAAAAGCTGTTATCCACACTGGGAAATGAAATGGGGAGCCATCGCTCAAATGGCCAGATTGGGTGATAAATACAGTATTCCACCTGTAATCGCGTTAGCAGAAACTGAAGACCAAACAGAGTTAGATCGGATCAGTGCAGCCCTCGCAGGATTGGAAAGCGCAACAGGCATCGCGTTGTCTGGGGTTAAATCTATCGAATCGCTAAAAGTAACGGGCAAATTAGAAGAAATTGAAAAAACAATTGAGGCTAAAAACAAGGCTATATCAAAAGTGATCACTGGGCAGACGTTGGCACAAGGCGAGAGCAAATACGGTACGCAAGCACTAGGTAAAGTACACGAGAATACCCTTGAAGCCTATGCAATAGAGGATATCAAGCTACTACTTAACCGGCTAAACAAAACCCTGTTTCGCTGGATATTAGAGCTCAACGGCTATGGTCATTTAAAAGCACAGCTATTATTTGATGAGCAGACATACAAAGATGCACAAACACCCAAACAAACAAAACAGTCGTTGCAACTCAGTAACCCAGGAACCGACTACACCGACCCCACACTAAATCTGTATTTATAATGGACGATCTATTATTAGCCGATGCAGTGCTGCTGCAACAAATGATTGATTTAGAGGGGCAGTACGCGCGGCACAGTGCTCGTATTCTCCAAGATGAAATTACAGCACGGTTTACCAAACGCGCACCATTAGGCCAGACACACGCTAAGGGGTTTGCTCAAATGTATGCTTCAGCTATGGCTCTGGCCTGGCTGTACGGCAACTACCACATATATAAGCAGAGTAAGAGTCCAGACCCAATTGAACTTAGCAACTCTATATATGAATATGAAGTGCCATTTGTTGAGGCAGAAGACTATCTACGTGCTCAAGTGCCCATAAGTAAAGGTGAGTACACAGAGCTGGAGGCTAATTTAAAATTCCGCGCCTTCACAATAGCCAAAGTAAGCCAGGAAGCGGTCATCGTCAAAATTAAGGATATGTACCAAGCTCAGCTAAAAGAAGGTCATAGCCCTGAATACTTGCTGCAAAACCTGAATCAACTGCTCGATGCAGCCGGAGTAACAGAGGCTAACCCTGGTTGGTTACACACGCACTATCGCAACAACATGATGGCGGCGTATAACGCTGGGCGCTGGGCCCAGATAGAACAAAACGAATACATAGAGTTTTTGATTTACAACGCCATTCTAGATGGTCACACAACGGAGCTATGCAAAAAGCTACACGGTACAGTTAAGCCCAAAAGAGATAAGTTCTGGAATACCTTTCACCCAACCAATCATCATGGTTGCCGTTCCATTGTTACCGCAGCAACCCGAGAGCAGCTAAAACAGCGTAAAATCACCCCAAGCGGCATTAAAACAGCCGATATTTACCAAAATCAGACCGCAAAGCGTGAACACCAGTTCAAAGCACACCCCGGAGCCGCGCTAAAAACTATCCCAAATTCACTGGCTATGCGTTCAATTCAATATGAATTAGGTCCAGCGATACTCAAATACAGTGCTAGCAGCAGTCGCGGATTTTTTTCGACCCGAATGCAGGATTTAACAAAATCCAAATTAAGCAAAGCGGCCATCAACCACGCTATAGAACGCCGCTCTTGGTTAGCTGATTTAGTCGACAAGGCGCAAGCGGCTATCAATGAGCCTGATGAAGCTTGGCTGGCATTCAGCCCCCGAAAAAACGGTGAGTTTGACGCATCTATTGTGGTCATTCAGTGGCAAGAGAAAGCAAAACAAGCTGGCATGGCGGTAGGCTTTAGAGCGTTTGCTGGCGGAGCCCATACGTTTTACACTATTACTAAGGATAAGTACGAGGCTCTAAAGCAACATGGCGCACAGCAAATATACATCAAAGATAAGTGAAGAGTCGCTAAGCATGGCACTAACACTGCTGCTAGAGCCAGACAATTGGGCGGATGAGCGCGACGGCCTTGCTATGCTCGACAACCTCTACAGCCAAAATCAGATCACAGATAGCCAGTTAAAACGGTTGGCTAATCAACTCAAAAGCAAAGCACTACTCTATATAAGCAAAGAAGAGCTGAGCCAGCGCCCTGAGCTAAATCACTTTTGGTGGTATCAGCCGTGGGAGCGTATTACAGATTAGTTTTCCAAAACTGCCTAAATCAAAGGAAGTAACCTTTTGTTTAAACCCATATAACTCTTGTTTACTTTTTTCGACAAGATAAACTGTAAAAAAATCTTTAATTGGTGAAACATTATGAAAGATCTCTTTCCTGGATACTTTAAAGAAGATATAGAGAATCTACGCGAAATTTGGGACTCTTCACTTTTTGTATTCGACGCAAATATTCTCCTTAACCTTTATCGTTATTCTGAAGTTACAAGGACTGAGCTACTACGTATTTTCGAAAAGTTAGGAGATAGGGTGTGGCTGTCAAACAGGACTGCCGAAGAGTATCTCGTTAATCGAACAAAAGTAATATCGGATCAGGAAAGGTCTTATGAGGAAACTATCAGAGCTATTGAAAAATTGAAAGAATCATTGAAAAACTCTCGACAACACCCTTTTGTTAACTCGGATACTATGGACGAAGCTAACAGTGTTTTTGAAAAGTTATGTATCGAACTAAGCGATAATAAATCAGTACATACAGCACGTATAAGCAATGATGAGATAAAAGACTCTATTGCCCATATCTTCGATAATAAAGTAGGTCCAACATACGATGATAAACGCTTAAAGCAACTAATAATTGAGGGAGAAGAAAGATATAAAGAAAAAGTACCTCCTGGTTTTAAAGATTCATCTAAAGCAAAAGACGTAAGTTCACTTCGAGAACAGTGCAGAGTATACGGTGATTATATTTTTTGGTCACAAGTCATAGATAAAGCAAACGAAATAGAGCAAAACATTGTTTTGATTACCGATGATGCAAAAGAGGACTGGTGGCAAAAGTTTCAGGGAAAGACTTTGGGCCCCCATCCAGACCTTGTAAAAGAGTTTAGAAATAAGACAAATAAATCACTATACATGTATCAAGCCGCTCGTTTTCTTGAGCTTGCAAAAGAGAACTTAGGCGAAAATGTGAGCAGTGAAATAGTGGACGAAGTGCGAGAAACAAGAAGCGAAATTGGACGACGATTTAAAGTCAATTGGCGAAGTTTGGCAAATGCAACTGCCGATATGGATTTTATCCTAGAAGAAGATTTGAGAATACGTAAAGAGCAAATTGAGTCTGAAATAAATAAACTTAATGCAACTAGAAATGACTTACAAGAGGCGTTATTCAAGGCATTGAAAGCTAAAACGAGTGGAGCATTAACAATACCTGACACAATGATTGAGGAATTCAAGGTACGGATTTCAAACGTTGAACTATCTCTAAGAGAGAAACGTGATTTATTATCAACATTCGAAGTAAGTGTCGAAAAAATACGAAAGCAGCGGTACAATGAATTTATGAGATATATAAGTGATAACCCAATACCGCCACCGCCAAATAAGACTGATTAAGTAAGTCTTTTGTATGGTTGGGAGGTTATAGGTCTCCCAAACAACGTTCAATCAAGTCTGTCTTCAAGCTGTTGAATTGATGAATCACTTTTATGTATAACCTCCATCAAATCAAGCAAAATTCCTGCTAACGTCTCACCTAGAGCATTTACTTGTTCAACTTGCATGCTGTTATTAGAGTCACATAGCAGAGCCGATAGTGTCTCTAGTGAAGCAGCAATGTGTTCAATTCGCATATTATAAATCTCCTTATTGACCTATTACGTTCAATCTACACAGAGGAGTATGCAAAAATCTTCGTATTATAAAAAATTTTTGATATTCAAAGATGCTATCCTTGCTCAGTTGTTACTTATTGTTATATATTTTACATATTAATAACATACAATGACTCAACAAGTCTTGATGCTGTTTATCAGGATACGGACATCAAATGAAGCTACTTTCTACAACAATTTTGGGAATGCTGCGCACTGCTGGAGGGAAAAAGCGCTCACAGACCGATATGGCTAAGTTGGCAGAGGTTAGCCTAAGAACTTACCAAAACTGGGAGTCTGGTGTAAGCAATGTCCCGTTGCACAAGTACGTACAACTGTGTGTTAAATTGTCTGTTGAACCTTCGCAATTAATACCGTCCTTATCAGCCTTAGTGCGTGGTGGTGAGCAAGCAGGTATAGAAGAAATAGACAAAGTAGATCAAACAAAACACGAGTGATATATTCATAAGAACTCAACAAACAGGAAGAGACTCTTATGAAAAAGCTATGTAAAAAACAATTGGCTGCGGTTGCAGGAGGCGGCACTATAACTCCACCACCAGCAGCAAGACAAATTCAGGAATATCAGATAAATGAGCTACTACAACGAGGAACGCAGACTCCACCACCGGTTGCCCCTTAGTTTTTTAAACCTGGCAATCTTTGCGCTTATCATTGGGTATGGGGTCCAAATATATCAGGACTCCTTGAACTTCCAACTGCTAACAATAGGTGCAATAGCCTATATAGCTGTTACTAAACTTAAAGATACTGATACCTTAGCGCTTGCGCTAATTCTGCTTGCTGCACGAGTGTCAGACCTACCCATGCAGTTTTTACCGCAGCACTTTCCAAGCTTATACACTGGTTGGGTCATTTACCCATACAACGCCATTTTTAATTTAGCTTTTCTCGTAGTACTAACGTTACGTGTGCCTCTGTTACACAAGATCACAGGCAAAACAGATTTTACCTTTCGTAAACAGGACCACTTAATGATCCTCATTTTATTCATAGCCACGATTATGGATGTGCTTTTTTTAGGGGAACATTTCTTACGCAGGCTGGATGTTATAAATGCTGTTTGTGAGGGCTGTATTGCACCTGATACGGTTCAGTACTGGTATGAAAATGCCCGTTGGTTGTATAGCATTCACCCACAAACTAAAGCGGCATTTATGTTTATAGAGTTGTTTGCGCTGTACTCAATGACGTTCAAATTTATGCAGGCTCCAACCAAAAAATAATAAAACTTAAGTTGTGTAGAGGCCAGCGATTGCTGGCCTTTTTTGTATTGGATTTTTATAAATCCAACTATTGCTAATCAATTTTCGAGTACGCTATGCTGCGAAAGCGGCGTCGAAACCGCAACCGGAATTAGTACACTTTTCAGACATTGACTGCATTGACTACTGCGATCAGCTACGATACGCTTCTGTGTGTTGGGTGGCGTGAAATAAGGCATACATTGATTATGCGCGAATAAACGCGGACAACCTTCCGGTAACGTCTTTCGAACGCCCAACAGCGCTTTTATTTATTCGAAAAAATACCGGAGCCCACATGAAACCTTTCCAAGAATATACCCATACTTATTTACGCCCCAGCAATACTCGGAGGGCCAATGAGTAAAGACAACGAGATTGAAGACGCAGAGCGTAGAGCCAATAACGTAGCTGCTAGCCTAAATGGCCTTTCGCACTTATTAAGCTCTCAACAACTGGACCCTAAAACCCAAAATGAAGTTGCAATACTATTGGTTGTACTTGGGGAATACTTAAGTTCAGATGTAAAGACAAGCCGTTAGTTTTGGCTTGTCTTTTGGTTGTGGGAAAAGCTCAGTATAAGCCCGATTAAAATTGCCATATATACATAGCCAACAAGCGCTTGAATAGATGCTATGAGCCTGTTGCTGTCATGAGGAAGTACATCACCATAACCCAATGTGGTCCAAGTCACTATGGAAAAATACAGAGAAATATTGAAATCATTAACAATATCCCCCTTAAAACTCAAGCCAGTGTTGTAGTAGTAGTTTGCAAATAAAACAATGTTTAAGCTAATAAACAATATCAGCGCGGCAAATTCTAATACTAAATACTGTTTACTAATTTTCCCGTTAAAAAAGTAAAAAAGTTGGCATAAAAACAGAAAATTGACAGAGACCAAATTGACTACTGTAAGAGCTTCTCTGTTCTCATTGAGTTCTTGGATACTAATTGAGCGAAAAAAAAAGCTGTCATCTAGCAGATACAATAGAAATTGCAATATGACGCATGCACACATAAAATAGTAAACCCGAAAACGGGTTGAATAACGAAACTTTCTAGATAAAGCAGTGAAAGATAAAGCCATAATGGGTAAAATTATTACATATTTAGCTATGGCTGGTAAGGCATAAACTTTATCTAGTATGGACAATATTATGAGTGTTATGACAGTCACAAAAATAATTACAGCGTTTTCAATAATAGATTTCATTTACTTCCTTATAAAGCTAAATATCGATAGTAAGTTGCTCTGCTAATCTTCAGTGTGTTACAAATTTGTTCAACTGTTAAGCTTTTATTTTGGTCCATTTGCTTAGCCATCACAACTGTTGGGTCATCTGCCGATATAGCAGGCCTACCACCAAATCGGCCTCTTGCTCTGGCAGATTGAAGCCCTGCGTTGGTTCGTTCCTGAATCAATCGGCGTTCAAATTGTGTAAGCGCACTGAATATATTAAATACCAGCTCGCCGCTGGCCGTTGTTGTGTCTATCGCTCCATCATTTAAAGATTTAAAGAACACACCTCGTTCGGTCAGTTCTTGGATCGTATTGACTAGGTGAGTCATTGAGCGGCCCAATCTATCTAATCGCCATACGACGAGAGTATCTCCCGGCTCTAATGCTGTTAGACAAGCTTCAAGCCCTGGGCGGTTATCTTTAGCCCCTGACACTACATCAGAATGAATATCACGCTCCGACACACCAAAGCGCTTCAAGTCATCAAGTTGCAGACTCAGATCCTGATCCTTGGTACTAACACGCGCATAGCCGATCAATTTTCCTTGTTTAGATTCTTTACTGGGCATAATCTCACTTACCTTTCATATTCATAAGTTAATGAGACTAAGATAGTTGAGATAGGTTATTAAGACAAATAATATGATGAATTTGTACTCAAACTAACATGCGGATCAAATATCTCGTTAAACGTCCGTTTTATGAGACGCTGATTTTAGCTAGTTGAGGTATTCACGACGGCTATATAAGTCGCTAAGCGCATCGTCTAGCGCATGCATCAATTCACTCTCACGCTCTTGAAAAACAGTGATGACTGTCCGACGTACATCACTCTCAGTTACGCCTGCTGGGTTTTTTTGGTTGGTGATATGAATCACGGGGTTTACCGCGTACTCAACCGATACATTGCTAACTTGCTGTTTTATAGCTGATTGGCTCTTATCTTGTTGCTGCATATGATGCCAAACGGCTGGCAACTCCGTCGGTTGTTTTGATGGTGATAAAATGTCCGGTACTCGATACTCTGGCTGTTCAAGTCGTAATGTCGGCGTATCAGGCGCTATAACATCGGGTGATTTCAGCATGAGTGGATCAGGGTCTGCAACTGAAACGAAAATAGGATCAGGCTCTGTGATTACTGGCAGTGGAGAATCTAAAGGATCATGGTGTGCAACATCAATGTTAGATTTTAAGTTTGCTGTGTTAAATTTGGGCAAGTTGGTGTTATATCTTTGCTCCAAAGTGTCAAATTCGGGTTTTGTAGTGTTAAGTTCGATTAGTTCTGCACTAAAAGGCCGAAGCTCTGGTACTGAAACTTCTGGGGCCTTTAAAGTAATTAGCTCAATATCTGGTACCGCAATCTCCGGTGGATTAATAATCAATGGTTCTGGTGACTCCGCATAAATGGTCATCACCTCCGGCATAGTGATCATAGTCTCTGGCGGTGTCAGGTTTACCTGCTCTGGGTCATCCTGTGTCACGTTCAATGGCCGAAGCGCTGGTACTGCAATATTTGGAGCAGTTAAAGCAATTGGTTCAATACCAGGTACCACAACCTCTGGTGAATCAGTATGAATGGCCACCGCCTCCGGCATAGTGATCATAGTCTCAGGTGGTGTTAAGTTTACCGGCTCTGGGTCATCCTGTGTCACGCTCAATGGCCGAAGCGCTGGTACTGCAATATTTGGAGCAGTCAAAGCAATTGATTCAATACCAGGTACCACAACCTCTGGTGAATCGGTATGAATGGCCACCGCCTCCGGCATTGTGATCATAGTCTCTGGTGGTGTTAAGTTTATCGGCTCTGGGTCATCCTGTGTCACGCTCAATGGTCGAAGCGCTGGTATTTCAATATTTGGAGCTGTCAAAGCAATTGGTTCAATACCTGGTGCCGCAATTTCAGGTGGAGTAACTATCAATGGCTTTGGTGAATCGGCATGAATGGCCACCGCCTCCGGCATTGTGATCACAGTCTCTGGCCGTGTTAAGTTTATCGGCTCTGGGTCATCCTGTGTCACGTTCAATGGTTGAAGTGCTGGAACTGCAATATCTGGAGCTGTCAAAGCAACCGGTTCGACATTTGGTACCATGATCTGAGGTGTATCAATGAGCATGGGCTCAGGAGTTTCGGCACTCACCACAACAGGCGAACTGACAGCCAAACCAGCAGCTAATGCGGTTGCTACGTTGTTGTTAGTACGCGGCTGAGATGGTTGTAATACAACTGGTTCTATAGGCTCGTTTTCATTCTCACCCCAACTAAATATTTCTGAAATACCATCACGGATAGTGCGCCCAACGCTACCCAGCATCGACAAAGCGCCATCGAGCAAAGACCCAATTATGTTTTTACCAGCATCTGTAAGATCAAAGCCTTGCCACCAGTCGTATAGGTGTTGCCCTGCATCCCACAACATTTTTAGAGGGGAAATATCCCATAGCAGCTTTAGGGGGGCTGATAACGTATCCCATAAATTACCAGCCATTTCACATAGGGCATCCCAGTTGTCATATAACAAATAGCCAGCCCCCGCGATGGCCATAATAGTGAGCCCCACGGGGTTAGCAGCGAGTGCTAATAGTCCACGTCCTAAGAATAGCGCGGCACGTCCTAGCCCAGTGAATACAGGAGCCAACCATCGAGCACCGGCTAGTAAACTCGCCATGCCCGTTTTCATGCCAATTGCAGCAAAGCCTAATACAGACACGGCTGCAGCTAAAGAGGCAACCACCGCAGCACCGGCAGCAAGTGCAACAACAAATGCGGCCACATCCGGGTGTTGCTCTGTAAATGCAGCGATACCCTCAGCCAAATGGACCACCATATCGATAACCGGCTCCGCAACGACACCTAGTCGCTCCACACCGTTGGCCCATGCCTGCGTTAGTTTACGGCCAGCAATACCAAGGCGATCCCAACCTGTTAATTGTTCCTGTAGTTGTGTTTGGGTTTTGTTATGGTAATTGCCCAGAATAGCCTGATAATCACGCATACCAAGCGCCATTGCCTCAAGGGTCTTTATTGGTAAATCGTCCGCGCCTTTCGCTGCAAATACCGTCTCAATGAGCCCCCGAGCCTTTTGTGCATCGTCTTTATAAACGCTGGTTAGCTCTAGCATTAGCTTACTAAAACTTTCAGATTGCAAAGCTTTATTGTCTGAATTTAATCCTTGTTTAAATTGCGCGAGTTGCGCTTTGATACGATTGGCACTAGCGCTATCGTTGCCAAGCAAAGTGTCTATCAATCCGGCTTTATTGCCTTTTCCGACCAACTTCTCCCAGTTGCCACCGTCGGTTAATTGGGCGCGAGCTTCTTTCATTGTGTCGGCTAAGTAGTCATAGTTGTAAACTCCAGCCTGCGCGCCCTTTATTAAGATGGCTGATACCTGCTCCGCACTTAGGCCCATTTCAGCAAGTAGCGGTGAATACTCATGAAAGGTGTCTAACAAATCGTCGGCACGGTCTCCGGCCTGTTGGTAAATCGTGCTGATCAGGTCGCCGCTGGTGTCAAATGACACATTCCAGGCTGTACGCATCTGGGTTTGCGCCCGTATGATTTCAGATGCGTCAATGTCCATGCCTAAACCACTATTTACGCGCTGTAGCGTAACAGCCGACTCTACGGCGTTAGCCAGTTCTGCATCAATGAGCCCAGTTTGCTGGTTGATTTTAGCCGCTGCACCTATCAGCTCGGTTGTATCTAGCCCCAATTTAGCTTGGAGACCCATTAAAGGCCCTTTAAGTTGATGTACTTGTTCTTCGGTTAACTTAGTTGTGGTTTGTAGCTGCTTAAGCCCCTTGTCCCACTCATACGCCGCAACAGCTCCAGCGCCCAAGGCCGCAGTTAAACCAACCCCCACGGCACCGCCGCTAAGTTGATCACTGAAGCTTAAACCTTCCGCTAATTGCTCAGTTTGTTTTAGCTCCTTATTTACGTCTTTAAGCTCAGATTCTAATTGCTCTAAATTTTTATCAAACTTACGTGTATCAATGCCTGCGGCTTCAAGGGCTTTGCTTAAACGTTTAGTGTTTCGCTCCTGGTCTTTTAAGTCTTGACCTGTTTGGGCCAACTCAACTTGTAACTGGCTTTGGTTACGTTTAGCCAGCTTAACTTCACTGTTTAGCTTTGCTAATTGCTGCTTTTGTTCTTCGCTTAGCTCGCCTGACTCTTTCTCAGCGTCACTTAGCTTTGCTTGCTCCTTGCGAAGCTTCACAAGCTGGTCTTGCTGTGCTTCAAGCTTTTCAGTCAGGTCAGTTTTGCGCTTTGATAGCCGCTCTGTTGCTTTCTCAGCAGATTGAAAAGCTGTGATATCGCTTAAGCCTTGCTGGAGCTGCTTAGATGTTGCTAACAGCTCTTTGGATTTGACATCGATCTCATCGACTTTATCGCCAAACATATCTTTTACGCCAACTGCTAGCTGTAGCGCAAACTCATCCGTCGCGTTCATCCGTAATCACCTCAAGCAAAAAAGTAAGTTCGTCGATATCACAGTTAAATAGCTCTGTTGCGCTGGCTAAGCCGTTTTTGCTGATTGTTCTGATGGCTGACTTGAGCTGTTCTTCTGAGGTGTAGACGAGATTTTCGGCGGCTTTCCCAGCAGATACTGGAGCGAAACCAAATCCCGGTAAGGTAAGTTTTCACACAGTTTCATTGGGTCAAACTTTGAAGGTTCGATCAGCTCCATTTCATCGTTAACACAGCCAAACTCAACCACTTGAGCTGTAACACCAATCAAAACGGCATCTGAGTTTTCTTCACCAAACTCTGACTTACTAAAGCGAGTTGCTTTAATTCGATGGACGACTTTTGGCTCAGTGGTTTTTCGCGCATGAGTGAAGTCTTTACCATCAATGGATAACGGCTCACTAAGAGCAAGCAAGTTGTTGTCAATCTGGGTTTTCTGATCTGTGGTTAGCATAACGGGCTCCGTTTATTAGTTAACTAAATGTCTAAACAATCTTATCTAACCCCAGAGTTTGTTGTTGCCGTACAGCAACACGCGAATTTGTAAGTTGCTAGTCTAAGCAACATGAAAGCAAACAACTTAATACCAGCGTCTGTACAGACCAAAGCACTAAACGCCATCTCGCAGTCTGCATCTGCTGAGTTCGAGCAATTGCGTGAGGTGGCGAGTCGATTGAATATTTTCGACGTTGATAGCGTGCCAGCAGAGTTTCTACCATTTTTGGCGTGGCAGTTTCGTGTCGACGTGTGGAGTTCAAACTGGCCAACAGACGTTAAGCGCAAGGTTGTAAAAACAGCTCTAGAAGTTCATAGAACTAAAGGCACTGTATATGCCGTAGAGCTAGCACTGGCTGCTGTTGGAGTAACAGCCGAAATAGTTGAATGGTGGCAAGCAGAGCCACAGCAAGAGCCTGGTACATTTGATGTAGTTGCGTATACAAACAGCAATATTACGCCAAATCAACCTAGCGCTATCAATGTAAAGCTAATCGACCAGCTAAATGCGTTGATACAGGGGGTTAAGCGTAAAAGCCAACATTACACCATAACTGTTGGGCTAGAAATGAGTAAGAACATTTCTACCGGTGTCGGAGGTTTTGGAGGTAATGCAAGTAATGTATCTGGCAGTTTAGTACCTCGTCAGCCATCTGTTTCTGGGGGCGTTGTTGCGGCGGTCACAGGCAATACAAATAGCCATTTAACATCATCGGGAAGCCTGATCCCGAGGCAACCAAAAGTTAATGGTGGCATGACTCAGGCAGTCGCTGGACTAAGTGACAACACAACAAACATTACAGGCAGTTTAAGGCCCAGACAACCGAACATTAGTGGTGGGTTTAAAACGGTGCTTACAGCGCACAACACAGCCTGTGTATTTATAAGCGGGAGATTGATCAGGCATGAGTGAAACAACGTTCGAAGTATACAACTTTTATATAACAGAAGCTGGGGAAAGCCTGTTGCTAGATGCTCAATTCGGCGGCTCTCAAGTGAAATTGACTCACATCGCGGTAGGAACTGAGAGCTATGACCCTAGTACCAAAGTAAATCAGACTGCGCTGGTATCTGAAGTAGACAGGGCCGAAGTGCGATCATTTAAAAGGGTCGACAAGACACTGCAAATGGCTGCAATTTTCGACAACCCAGACAAAGCCTACAACGTAGGCGAAATCAGTTTAGTTACTGAAGAAGGCGTGCATTTTGCTGTCTACAGCCGTCCAGGCAAGCTAATAGGCGCAAAAACTAATGCAGGTAGGTTCATGCCCCGATTTGGTATGGCAGTTGACCTAATCCCGTCAGAAGCGATTAACGTGTCATTGGCTGGAGATAACCTAAATCTAGTGCTCACCCCCGAGCTAGCTCGATTTACTCTCGCACAAATTAGATCATCCCGTGTACAGATTAGCATCCTACATCGGGAAGTAAAACAAATAATCAATCAAAATTAGGAGGTTGTATGTCAACTGATCAAATCCTGTCTCAAGTGGCTGATGAATGCACCAAAGCCGTTGATGCATGTGGAGAAGTCGTAAACACCGTTAATGGGAAAATGGGTGAGATATCAGGCGCGCTACAAAGTGTTAAAGATGACGCTCAGAGCACAATGGACCAACTTGGAGATACTGTAAACCAATATGTAGTTGGTGCTCGTGATGAGCAGAGCCATTTTAGACTCTCTAAAAATCAGTTACTTAAAGTAAAAGATTCTGAAAGTTTTCCATATGGCTGGAATGCAGGTTACATAAAAACAGCGACGTTATTGGAAACGGTAACGACTGGTATTGAACCAGAGCAAAGATCCCCGTTAGCAAGGGAGTTTCTCGCAGCCATTAATTCCGACCGTCAACACTTTGCAACAAATTTCAACATCTGGGAACTAGAGATTTACCCAAATATTGATGGAGCAACAAAACCCGCATCCTTTTTTTGGCAGCATCTGAAATGGAGTTCTGTTGTAACGATTGCGGCTATCGTAAAACACATTACTGGAATAGTGCCTGACTCTTTCTATTGCCATGGATTGCGAGCTAATGAGCCAGCAAAGTTATGTGGTAGACAATACCAAATAACAAACCATAGACATGGTTATATACATATGCACCCATTTGTCCGAGGGGAAGGAAAAGATCTATCTGAAACAACTGTGATTCAAATTGCGTTACCAGCCGCCGTAAGTGGTTACGTCGATTTGACGAACAACGCATGGGGGCAGTTTGCGTATCTAGGTGACGCCACCGAAAGCGCATTTGACGAAATTTAAGTTTAGGAGGCAAAATGAAACTAGAAATTTATATAAATGGACAGTGGAAAACTATTGAAAACCATATGCCGTCAGATACGCCTGAGTATCAAATAGAGGCATTCATAAAGGAGAATTGGCAGGTAAATGGAAACGCTCCACAATTTCGAACTCTGTTAAGCGAAATTGAGGTTACAAGGGCTCGCCAGGAAGCGTTTAAAAAAGTAACTGATGGACAAGGACTAGATTTACTGGAATTGATCGCTAGTCGTCTTGTAGCTGATCCCACGTTCTCTGATATCGCGGAACCTTTACAAAGTTGGTTGGACGCAAAGGCTGAGATAAGAGCTCAGTATCCTAAAATTAGTACGTGATTCATGTAGTCCCGCCTAAGCTCATATAGTCCCGTAATTGGATTTACAAAAGTCCGATTGCGGGTTTATAAAAATCCCGTCCAGCCCTATACGCTTAAAGCATCTGGCACAAAATAGGTTCGCATGTAATACTGTATAAAAAAACAGTTGAGTGTGTCTGTGCAAAAACAACTACCGCAAAAATACTACCTTGATCATTTTAATGAGTTTATTGCTTTTACAAGCAAGCATAATATGCATTTGCTAGATGATGAGCATAAAGCTCTGTTGGAACAAATAGATAGGCTAACAGAAGACGAACAGTGTTTAGTTATAAGGCTGCTTAATCGTAAATCGAGTTTTGTTGCTTATTCGTCGATCCAATATGAAGAAATCAATAATATCGAGCATTCACTAGCGATATTGTTTTCGCACAGTTTGGTGGAGCGTATTGAACCTGAACAATTTACGCAGTGGTTAGGTATCATTACCAAACCTGAACTTATGTTGCTTTGTGAGTTAAGTGAGGTAGATAAAAAGCCCTCCCGTAGTGCAAAAAAGTCTCTGTGGCTGGATTTTGCTCGTGAGCACTTGTCATATGTTGATGTTGCGCATCACGATGTATTAAATCGCTATTTATATGTGCGTATTGCAGCGCAATTCGAGTATTTTTTATTTTTGTTTTTTAATCGTTTAGAGTCCAATTTAAGCCACTTTTCGATGCGTGATTTAGGGGTTATGAAAACTCACGACACAGTCAATGGCGCGAGCTATTTTGAGCATAAACAACATGCTCTTTATGCCTATCACTATGCTAAGCAGGCACAGCAACTAGAAAACATTAATACTCCACAAAGCATTGAAATGGCAAAAACGCTGTTGTCGCAGAGCCAAGGTGTTGAGCTTGGTGAGCACGCATTGCTGAGAAAAGAAAAGGTAATGTACAAACTTGCCTGTATGTTGGAAAAACCACATCCCGAATTGGCGTTATCATTGCTTGAATGTTGCCAAAGTGCAAAAGCACAAGAAAAGCGTGCGCGTTTATTATATTTAGAAGGTGAAACGACGTGCTGCAAATCGTTACTTGAAACGATTTTAACTACCCCAAATGACGAGCACTTATTGCTGTTTGCTAAGGACTTTTTACTGCGCAAGTTCGGCCAAAAGCGCACTTCTATTTTGACTGATTTACTGCGTGAAAATGAGCAGTTCATTGCGATAGATGAGGCCTATAAAGGTAATACAGAGCAAGGGGTCATTGCCCACTATGCTAACAAAGGCCAACAAGCATGGCATACCGAAAACCAGTTATGGCTGGCATTATTTTCGCTGGTTTTTTGGCAAGAAATTTACGAGAACAAGCTGAGCATGCCTAGCAATCAGTTTGAGCGTTATCCCCAATTACTCAAGTTAAATCGGTTTTATGAGGTGCTTGGGAGCGCAATCGAACATAAACTGACTTATATTTGCCAGCTATCAGACTTTTCAAAATGGTTGCTAAAGCAAGCATCTTTATCTTTTGGCAAACCTGGTTTGATATTCAATTGGAGCGATGCGCTTTTGGAGCAATTGCTGATACTTGTTAAGCACTCAAGTATGACTGCAATTACTGAACTGTTGCGAGCAATGAGCAAAGACTTTCATAATCTCAAAGATGGTTATCCCGATTTGATGGTGCTTGAGGGTAGCAGCTTAAGATTTGAAGAAGTTAAAGCCCCTGGTGACGCTTTACGGCGAAATCAATTAGTATCGATTAATCGACTAACGCTGTGTGGGTTTGCTGTTACGGTACAAAGGACCCTATGGCAATGTGACCCAAACCAAGTATATGTCGTGGTTGATTTGGAAACAACGGGAGGTAAAAAAGAGAGTGACCGAATAACGGAAGTTGGCCTTGTTAAAGTGCAGCAAGGTAAAATTGTGTCTAAGTGGCAAAGTTTAGTGAATCCACAGCGGCACATTCCAAAATACATCACGCAACTTACTGGTATCGACAACGCAATGGTCGCAACGGCGCCAAGTTTTAGTGAGATAGCGCCCACTGTGAGTAAGTTTTGTGAGAATGCTATATTTGTGGCACATAACGCGAACTTCGATATGGGGTTTTTAAAACATGAATTTCAACGTTTAAATATTGCATTTAGTAAACCTAAATTATGTACTGTTCAACTGGCTCGTAAATACTTACCTGGTTACCCATCCTACTCATTAGGGAATTTATGTGCCGCTTTGAATATAGATTTACACCAGCACCACAGAGCATTAGATGATGCTTTGGCTGCTGCACAAATATTACTTTTGATAAATGATGTAAGGTTATCTGAGCAAACCGTTACTTAGTGAGTAACTCGCTAAGCGTTTTGTATATTCAATATTTTGCAACTAGAGTTAAGGGTATTGATAAGCCATGTGGTGAGGTTGTATTGCGCTTACTATTATTCATTGTGGCAGTGTTGGCTACCTTTACGGTTGCTGCTCGCACTGTAAACCCTGTAGGCATAATGAACGAGGCGGAAGATTACTTAACCGTTAATCCTGCTAACTCAATCGTATTGCTTGAGCAAATAGAAGCACCAGAGGAACTCCCAGATAACTTATTTCTACGGTGGCATTTGATTATGATGCGAGCTTCAGTGCCTACAAATCAACTGACCAGATTGATGGACTCTCTGGAAAAAGCTTTTACTAAACAAAGCACGCCTTACTTTAAAAATAATATTACTTCAATAACCAGTGCGCTCGGTATTTGGTTACGCAGGGAGCGATATTATCAAGATGCGCAAACGAGCTTAGATTGCTCGTTTAAATACGCACAAAATGATCGACAGCGCTTGACCTTAACCAATAGCATGGCGTTGGTAGCGCGCGAGCAAGGCGCTTACAAAAAAGCGCGTAACCTGTATGCGCGCTCTAAGTTGTTAGCTGAGCAGATGCAACAAACTCCGGTGCTTGCGATGATAGAAAATAACCTTGGCGTCATAGCGTTAGATCAAGGCAATATTAACGAAGCAGAGCAACTGTTTCGTAAAGCATTAAGCGATTACCAAGAAATTGATAAACGTTCGGGGAAAATTTCGGCAGGTATTAATCTATTGTTTGTATTTGTAATTAAAGAGCAAGTGGTAAACTATCAGCGTTTGATCGGACCTACTTCTAAATTAACCGCTATATTTCCAAATCAATCAAAGCAGGCATTGTTGTTATGGCTAAACGCGCGCTTTGAGCAACTGCAAGGGAATGAGCCTGATGATAAACTTAAGCTAGCACTTAAAGTCGCGTATGAAGAGTTACAAAGTGACAAAGCAAAAGCGCAAGTGCACAAGTACTTGGCAGAAAAGCTGAATGTTGATGTGAGCCTACCACTACTACCAGCAAGACAACGCTTTGAGGCGAGTTGGTTTAGTGTGGTTGAAGCGTGTAATTGGGACTAGCGCTAATATATTCATACTAATTAAGGTAAAATAACGGCAAATTATTATTGGTTGATCCATTTTGTCGGCTTTCTCTGTGAATGTGCTATTTAAAGCACTTAGCTACTCGCTATCTCGATGTAACTGGCTATTAATTGTCTTAGTTGTGTTATCTTTGGCAAGTGATAGTCACTTTTTTGCGCTTTTAACGACTGCGACGCTCACTTACTTAGCGATTATCAATGTGTTGTTTATATGGGTGTTTTGGCTAGATAAGCGCCGAGCACAACACGCAGCACAAAGGATAAGTGAAGGCCAGCTATTATGTTTATCTGGACTCGCTGCAAACATTAGCATGTTTGCAGCGCAAAAGCTGCTACATCATAAAACACAAAAACAGGCATTCAACGCTAAATTATGTGTGTTTACGCTATTACAAAGCATTGTGCTGCTGAGCTTGTGTTACTGGTTATTCATTTAATAACTCGGGCGCATATTCATCAATGATAGACCACCGCTTAGTGGTTTTTTTACTTCCTTGACCTAAGATCCAGTAGCGATAGTTAGCGTTAACCTGACCATTAGCGTGTTGGATATCTAACCATGCATTTAAGTAGTTAAGCAGGTCGTAGTTACGTTTGGCAACAGCAAAGCCTGTCGGATATTTACTCACTCCGCCTTGGGGCACAATTACCCCAAACTCGGGATAAAACATGCTCCAAGCAAAGCCTGCTTCTGCACTGATCACCAAGGCATCATATTTTTCAGGCTGATTAAAGTAAGTTTTAAGGTTAGCCAGTTGCTTAAACTTGATATTGGGCATATCTTTGCTGACATTGGCAAGTAAAGGGCCATACTCAACATGTGCAAACGTTAGGTTTTGCTTTTCAATTTGGCTGAGGGTGGCAAACCTATCTAATTGATGATCTTTAGCTAGCAAGGCCAATTGCAGTTGCAGTACTTGGTCGCTAAAGCGCACTTTAGTTAAGTCTGCTACGTTTATCTCAAGCCCAGACATGGCAATATCAAAATAGCCCTTATTGAGATACTCGCTGAGTTGATGCTTTTTAAACGGAATAAATTCAACTTGTACATTAAGATCAGACGCTAAACGGTGAGCTAGACTGATATCAAACCCCACCAATTCGTTCTTTTGATTAAAATAACTAAAAGGCACATTGTCGATAAGGTAGCCAATGCGTAATAGGTTGCGTCTCTTAATCACATCGATGTTAGTTAAGGACAATTCGCCACTTTGATAGGCTTTAGGCACATAACTTAGTACATGCCCCGGCACTTTATCTGCAACCACCATATTGGCAATGACTTCATCTGCCGCTTGAGTATTTTTAGCTAAATGACTATTGAGTGTAAAGCTGGCTAGCATAAAAGCAGGTAATAAAGCGCTAAACAAAGTTAGATAATACACAGAGCGCAACCGTTTTAGATGTAGCTGTTTACGGCAGTAAAATATGCTCAGTAATACAAAAGCAAAGATGTAAACCACCGTTGTAGGCGAGACCACTTTTGCCGTTAACACTGACATGGATAAGTACAGCTGATAGCTATCGGCGGGAATTTTAAGGCTATCCAACATAAATGGAATGGCCAAATGCACGTTAGCAAAGTAGCTCAACATAGCTGACAGCGTTACATTGGGGATATCTGCAAGCCCTACAGGGTTGCCCGTGAGCCATCCCGCAAACATCACAAATATCAACGTGGTTAATTTACCTAAACTCGGAAAAGTATAGGCAATGGGCACCAATACTTCAGCAATATGGTCGGCCTGTTCATCAGCTTTTTTGATACTGCGTAAGTGCTCTTTTATGCCTTCGGTTATAACAGGCAACACGATAAAGACATTACCGGTACTGAATGCCGTGATCCAAGCATTGCGCATTACCATGATCAATGCGCGATACTTAATTGGAGTAAGCGCAGCCACTAACATTGGTAGTAAAACCAGCATCAAGTAAAGACCTAGGCACAATACCAAAACCCAATACACCTGCAGATTATTTAGTTCCTCAACGCTTAGCGTGCCTGCGGTGCTTGCTGTCATGGCAAATATACCAATAGGAAAAATACCAATGACTTTTTTTGAGATAACCGTCAGGCCTTGTCCAATCACGTCAAGAAACTCTAACACCGCATTTTTACGCTTGTTGGCAATCAGGGCCATACCTAAAGCGATACAAAATATCACGATAGCGGGCACATTGCCTTCGGCTAAGGATGCGAACGGGTTGGCAGGGATATACTGCTTAGCAAAGTCTATCTCGCTATTAGAGGTCACCAAAGTTGGTGAGAAAAACGTTCCGGCATCATGATGTGGCAAAGTAAAGGTAAAGCACCAAATAGCAAATAAACCCACGGCCCACAAACACACCATCACCGTTGCCGCTTTGAGTAAAATACTGCGTACTTGCTCTGGATTAAACTTACCTAACCCCACAATAAGGCTGACAACAATATAAGGGAAAATGGTAATTTGCATGAGTTTGACAAAACCAGCCCCAATTGGCTGTAAAAATGCCACTCGTTCACCAAAAATAAGGCCTGTTGCAATACCTAAAATTAAGGCCCATAACATCCAGTTGCGATTTTTTATAAACTCTAACAGCGCTTTCATAATTGATAGTAACGTAACTTATTGTGCTTATAAGCATAATAGAAAATGAAAAGAGCGGGGATTTTACGTGTTAAAGCTGACTAGAAGGTGAATCTACGACAAAAGCGTAGTCAATTTAGTTGAATGTCTATAACCAGAGAAGTTTTCTGTAATCACCTATAGTTAAAGTAAAGGCGTAAAGTTATTAGCAGGAGCAAGCTGATGAAAGAGTTACTAATGAGTTTATGTGTGTTTATAACCAGTATGGGGATGGTGAGTGCGCACGGACAAGAACAGCAACAGGGGGCTTCGCAAGTACGTGAACAAGCAAAGGAAAGAGGGCTAGCACAACGTGAGGCCGCAGCACAAAAGCGGGAAGTTGCACAAGAAAAGCGGGAGCAGAAACACGCGTTGACAGATAAAAAAAGAGAAGCGGCTCGAGAGCAATTAGATCAGGACGATAAATTGAACAAAGCTGAACACAAAGCAAGACAAGCGGCACACCAAGCTCAAAAAGACGCCAAAAAAAGTAAATATGATATGAAAAAGAAAAAGCGAGAAGCGCGTCGTAAAGCCAAAGAAGCCAAACGCAAAGCTAAAAAAAACAAAAATGAGAATAATGGGATTGATTGACACTATGGTCGTGAAAATAGGGCTTGGTTGTTGAATTGCTGATGCCTTTACTTGCGGGGGGGGAGTGTGAAAAACGCACCTGGACCCTGTAACAGATTCTGTGTAACCGTCATTTAGTTAATATGCTTTTCGAACTCGATCATTCAACGACTCTTCTTCTCATAAAATAGTCGTTGGCCTTTGCTACGGATTTTTGCCTTTCGTTCAGCCATTGTTGTTTTGGCTGTTTCATGTTCGATGAACGAAGATTTTCGTGAGTCTAAGTTTTCAAATGCTCGATTTACTTGTTTAGTTAAGCAAGTGTCATGCAATAATTCTTTTCGTTGTTGCTCAGCCATTTGCTAAGCTGAACGTCACATTTTGATAGGGGTGAAAATATTTGAAAGATCCTGACCTTCGTCAGGATGACAGTGCGGTTTCTAGAGAGCACTGACTCGTGCTAGGTTGACGGCGAGACACAGGAGATATGTTGTTTTTGGCTGTATTCATTACCAGTCTTTGCCAAGCAACAATGCGCCACTGCCAGTTTCACCTAATACATCGTCTGGGTTATAAATGGGGCAATTTTTCATAGATAAACAACCACAGCCTATACAGCCTTCCACTTGGTCTCTGATTTTTTGCATGTAGGCAATTTTTTCATCTAGCTGTTGTTGCCATGCTCTTGAAAGCTTGGCCCAGTCTTCTTTGGTTGGTGTGCGGCTGTCGGGGAGCGTACTTAGGGTTTGCTTGATTTCTTCAAGGGTGACCCCCATTTTTTGTGCCGCTTTGATAACCGCGATGCGCCTCAGCACGTCTGGTTTATAGCGGCGTTGGTTACCGCTGTTGCGCCAGCTGCGGATCAGTCCTTTTTGTTCATAAAAATGCAAAGCAGACACTCTTACGTCGCTGCGTTTGGCAACATAACCGGGTGTCAGGGTGGCATCTTGTAAGCGCTTTGTATTATTTGTTGGCATCTTTTTTTACTCGTGTTTTCCAGCCTGTATACTTGCCATGAACACCTCGGGTAAGATTAGTAAAGCTAGACTCTAGTATGTCTACGCCATACAAAATACCTACCACAATGATGGACAGTTTTACCGCCACTAACGGTCCCACAACGGCAATAGATACCCCTATTGCAGCGAGCATCCAAATGGTTGCGGCAGAGGTAACACCCACTACCACGCCTTCTTTTGAAAGCATCACACCCGCGCCTAAAAAGCCAATACCAGTGACTACTTGCCCAATGATCCGTGATGGATCCGCTACTTCATTGTTAACTTGAATAGACAACATGATAAACGCATACGTGCCTAACACAATGAGTGATGACGTACGAATACCGACCGGCTTACCGCGTAGTTGGCGTTCTAACCCGACGATGGTGCCAGTTAAAATTGCGGCGCCAATATCAGGCCAGCGAAGTGGGGCAATACTAAATAAGGTTACTAAGTCCATGAACATCAAGTTGTAACAAGTTAAACCATGAGTTTAATCGAATTTTTGTAGCGATGACAGATAACAAAATGAAAAAAGCCCAGTTAGATAAACTGGGCTTGTGATCTTAGGGAGTGTGTTAATTAAAAGCTGTAGCTTACGCTGAATTTTATGCTGCGAGGCATAATATAGCGTCCGTTAGGCGAATTAACGTTACGCGGGTCACCTTCAGTGATCCCTTGCTCGTCGGTTAAGTTATCTGCGGCTAATTGTAGTTTTACGCCCTCTGCCGGTTCAACAATCAAGCCAAGGTCAAGTTTCTCGTAGCCTTCTAACACAACGGTGTTTTCGTTGTTACCAAAACGGTCATCAACGGCCGAAAATGTGCCATACACGGTTGCAAACATACCCGCAAGCTCAAACTCATAGCTTGGTGTAATGCGTAATTGCCAGTTTGGTTGGCGTTGGCTGTCATTGCCTTCATTGGTTGGGCTGTCGGTTATCTCTGCATCTTGTATCGTTGCGTTAAGGTTTACCGATAAGCCTGACTCATGGTTATAGTTGTAATCAAGTTCTAACCCTAACGCTTCGTTGGTTAAGATCTCCGCAGGCGCACCAGGTCGGCGTACAAAGGTATCGCCTTTTACTTCGTTTTTAAATACCGTTGCAAAGAAGTCGGTGTTATCACCCATAAACTTATAACCAAGTTCTGCTTGCGTGACTTCTTTTAATAGCGGGTCACCGGCTTGGTAAGTGCCGTAGTTGTCTCTAAAGTCATCAAAGTAAGGCATTTTGTAGCCCTTGTTGATACGCGCAAATACGCCCATATCATCGGCTAGTTTATAGTCAGCACCCACAGTCCAAGAAGTTTTTCGTTCGCTGTAATCAACTACTTTATCAATGCTGCTATTAAGGTCTTCATCTACTGAGTAATCTACCTGATGACGTTCAGAGCGTAGTCCTAAATCTAGGGTTAATGTATCGGTTGCTTTATAGCTTTGGGTTGTATAAAAGGCGAGTGTTTTAGCATCACCTGTACTATTGATATCGTAATTCCACGCACAGCCTTCAACTGTTGAATTACACTCAATGCCTTCAAGCATTTCACCACCAGGCGCAAGCACGTAATAGGCCGCGTTACCTAGGCTCCACCAGTCTTTTGCTGACGTTGAAGCACTATAGATACCAAATGCGCTATCTAGCTTGTTAAAGGTTTTGCTAAAGGCCAGATCGTTGGTAAATGACTCAATGTCTTTTAATACCACCCAGCGGCCCATACTTTGTACGGCGGTGTCTGCTGAATAGCGTGTGCCGGTGACATAGCCCGTGGCATCAACACCATTGTCTGCCACGTCACCTAGCGATGTTGCAGTCCCAGCAGGCACTAGGCCATAGGTATTGGCATCCCCTTGAGTAAGGCTAAAGCGGTCAATAAGGTGCCAGCCATTTTTTAACTCTAACTTGATACTACCGCCTGATACATGGCCCTTCCAACCACGGCCTTCGCCAAGGTCTATTTCCATTGCTTGCGCGCTGGTGCCTGCGTAAATGGTTGCTTGGCGGTTGAGGGTGCCTAATTGTGTGTATTCGGCATCTACACCGTCAACATTCAGGGGGGTAGGCAAATACCATGCGCCCGTATCGTCGGTTTGACGGGTATAAAGGTTAATTTCGCCGTTGTCTAATTCTTTGGTGACATTAATGGTCACTTGTTGACCGCGTTCAGATGTAAAACCCGCGTCACGAATACCCGACGAGCGTTTGATATACCCACCTACCATGTAATACAAATCGTCACTTAACTCGCCACTGACTACAGCATCTAAACGCTGAAGACCATAGTCACTGGTGGTGTATTTGAAAGTACCTTCGGTGTCTTCATGGCCACGTTTAAGTTGAAAGTTGGTTGTTAAACCCGGTTGACCATTTGAAACCACTGGGTTTGGACCACCGCGCAGAGCTTCCATCATGCTGATTGTTTCATCTAAACGAAAAATTGAAGAGTTTTCTAAAAATGAAAGTGTGGGGGCTGGGTAAACCGGTGAACCTTGTAGGCTTACGGTTAGAAAAGGTGCATCACCACCACCAGGAAAACCACGAACAAACACGTTAGCGCCAGACTCACCACCAGAGCTTTCAACCCAAATACCTGGTACTGCTTTTAGTAGATCGGCGGTGCTTTTAGGTGCCAGTTTATCGATTTTAACAGCGTCAATATTAGTTACAGCAAAACCTGCATCGATTTTTCTAATTCCGCGACCACCGGCGGTACCTGATACAACGATAGTTTCGACTTTTTGTTCTTTAGCTTGAGTGTCTTGTGCTATCGATTGGTTACTTAAAACTGCAGCAATGGCTGAAGCGAGCAGTGAGTATTGCTTGAGTTTGCGCATGGGAAAGCCCCTTTTGTTGTCATATGGTTCATATCATTGTGTTGCGCCACTCCCCAAAACTTAGCTGTAATAACCAAGTTTGTAACCCAACAGAGGGGAGTTTGCAGATGGCGCTGAAATTAAAATAGAGGTTATTGCAAACGTTTGCAATAATTTTAATGTAACTTTTTTTACATATTTTGTTTTATTGCTTTTCGTTTTGATGGCAATTAAATAACATGTTTGGTTCGGCAATATGCTATTTTCTCAGAGAGTTAGTATGCTTTTTGGGTTCTATGAGTAAGGTGATAAAGGGGTTTTTGTGGCGCAAAAAAAATTAAAGCTGGCGGATTTAGCCAAACTTGCTGGAGTCTCAACGTCAACGGCATCTCGTGCGCTTAACAATAATCCTGTTATTAAGCAGGCCACCCGAGCGCATGTGCAACAGCTTGCTAAACAACATAATTTTAGCCTAAATACCGCTGCGAGTCGTTTAAGACTGCAAAAAACGAACGTGGTAGCTGTGGTGATCAACCTAGACGCTAACACTGAGCAGTCAATTGACGATCCATTTTTGCTAAAGGTGGTAAGCGATATAAATCAAGCTGTTAACCGTCAAGGGTATGAGCTTTTACTATCAAATTCTTACATGGCAGGTGATGATTGGCATGGTTATTTTATCGATGGCCGACGTGCTGATGGGTTAATCGTGGTGGGTCAGGGCAAACACCAAGGCCGTATAGAGTTAGCCGCAAAGTTGGGCGCACCGCTGGTGGTGTGGGGTGACCCTAAAACGCCGAGTGATTATCCAATAGTGGGCAGTGATAATTACCTTGGTGGCTTGCAGGCAACCGAACATTTGATTGCCAAAGGCGCGACCAAATTATTATTTTTAGGCGATCCAGGTCATGCTGAGATCAGTGAACGTTACCGCGGCTTTAACGCTGCCATTGCGCAATCTCAACAAGTGGCGCAGCCGCAAACCATCAAAATCGATATCACGAGCCATGCAGCTTACGATGCGATAAATCACCTATTACGAGAACAAGGCCTCAACTTTGATGGTATTTTTGCATGTAGTGATATGGTTGCGTTAGGGGCGCTTAAAGCCTTAAAAGAGCGCTATGTGAGCGTACCTAATGATGTTCGTCTAGTTGGCTTTGATGATATCGCTATGGCAGATGTGAGCCACCCATCTTTAACTACCATCAGACAAAATACACAATTAGCAGCTAAAATACTGGTCGATAAATTGTTGGCGCAGCTCAACAATGAAGAGGTTGATTCGCAAGAAATAGCGATTCAGCTATGTTGCCGCCAGTCTAGTTGATAGCATAGTTTGAGTGCTATCTGGGGATTAAATTATTAATGCAAACGATTGCAAAATAATTTTTGCGAGGCTAGACTTAAATTCATTCACAGTTAACGAGTTCTGCTTATGACGGGTGCACCAACTACACTAACCAATGCATCGCGAGCGCGTATTATATTTGCCATGATGGCATGTTATTTCTTATTTGCAGTTCTACTAAATAGCGTCGGAACCGTTATATTACAGTCAATAAACACCTTTGACGTAAGTAAAACGCAAGCCGCGGGTTTAGAAGGATTTAAAGACTTATCTATCGCGATAATGTCGTTTTTAGTCGCATCCATGATCCCTCGCTTTGGTTATAAACTAGCGCTGCTAGGCGCACTGGCTGCAGTAACGTTGGTTTGCTTAATCACTCCTCAGTTAGGACAGTTTTATGCCTTCAAGCTGCTTTTTGCAGTAGTAGGCTGTGCTTTTGCCGTGGTAAAAATCAGTGTTTATGCGTTAGTGGGGCAACTTAGCGATTCTCCCTCTTCACACTCAGCACTGCTGAACACCATTGAAGGGATGTTTATGGTGGGAGTCTTGAGCGGATATTGGATTTTTAGCTTTTTCATCACCGATGAACCTGCAGCGCTAAACTGGCTAAATGTGTATTACATTTTGGCCTTGCTAAGCCTTGTTTGCTGCTTAAGCATTGTTTTAGCGCCAATTAAAAAACAAGCTTTGCCACCGGGAAGCAGCATTGTAAGTGAATTTACTGCCATGCTTAAGCTCAGCTATCAGCCATTGGTGTTGGTGTTTATAATCTCTGCGTTTTTATATGTTTTAATTGAGCAGGGCGTAGGGACTTGGTTACCCACGTTTAACAATAAGATATTACATTTGCCAGTTGATGTGAGTGTTCAGCTTACCAGTATCTTTGCCGCAAGTTTAGCTGTAGGGCGTTTGCTTGCAGGACAAATATTAAAAGTGTGTCATTGGTATACGCTTTTGAACGTTTGCTTATTGGCGATGGGCGCACTGATTTTACTTACCTTACCGTTAACGAAAAACGTGTCTGCTCAGGATATTACCTCGGTATTTAAAGCACCACTAGCGGCTTATTTGATGCCGATGATAGGGTTGTTTATGGCGCCGATTTATCCGGTCCTTAATTCGGTTATTCTCAGTAGTCTTGCTAAGCATCAACAAGCATCGATGACAGGTATGATCGTTATCTTTTCTGCTTTGGGCGGCACAACAGGCTCAATTCTTACTGGTTATATTTTTGAGCACTTTAGTGGCCAACATGCATTTTATTGTGCGTTGGTCCCCTTGTGTTTATTGATTGTCTCTGTTTATTTGTTCAAACAGCGCAGCACCCCTGCGCAAGCTGTCGCAGCTTAAGAGGTCTAAATGAAATTTGAATACTGTACCTTGTTTAAGGATGTGCAGCTCAGTGGTATTTTCACAGATAGTAAAACGTTTGCTGATGCAATTCCTAAACAAAGTTGGCAAGTTGCACAGCAAGCTTATGAGCAAGCCGATTTGCCGCTGACCACCAGTCAGCTAACAAGTTTTGTTGCTGAGCATTTTTCATTTGCGCCTCAGCCTGAGTTGCAAGCACTTCAAAAAGTAACATGCGTTAACGATTACATTCAGGCCTTATGGCCAAAGTTGCTACGTAAAGGCTTCACGGCAAGCAATAATTCATTACTGACTTTGCAACATGATTATGTGGTACCAGGTGGTCGTTTTAATGAAATTTATTACTGGGATAGTTACTTTACCGCGCTTGGTCTTGAAGATAGTGGCAACATTTCGCTCATTGAGTCAATGGTAGACAACTTTGTCAGTCTAATAGAGCGTATAGGTTGCGTTCCCAATGGTAATCGAGTGTATTACACTAGCCGCTCTCAACCACCAGTATTGGCTTTGATGGTAAAGCTGTTAATGCCTTACAAAAAGTCCGATATTGAGTGGCTCAAACGTATGGTTGATGCGATGACGAAAGAGCACGCATTTTGGCATCAAGGAGAACAGCAACTGGGCAGTAGCAGTGGTGAACTTAAGCGTATTGTGAAGTTTACCAACGGTATGCAGCTTAATCGCTATTGGGACGATAAACCAGAACCAAGGCCTGAGTCTTACGCTGAGGATGTGGCGGATGCAAAGCGACTGCCAGCAGAGCAACAAGAAGCATTTTTTAGGAATATACGCGCGGCCTGCGAATCAGGATGGGATTTTAGCGCTCGTTGGTTAGATGACCCTAAAAGCTTACTAAGCATTAATACAACCAATCGCGTTCCTATTGATCTGAATGCCTTGCTTTATCTGTTAGAAAAAACGCTAAGTGAGTGTTTAATCACGCTAGAACAGGCAGGCCAGTCTCAGGCATTTTCGCAACGTGCTGAAAAACGTAAAACAGCAATTTTACAATTACTTTGGAGCGATAAACACGGTTGGTTTTGCGACTTTGACCTAGTTAAAAAGCAGGTTTCGCCGGTACTTAGTTTGGCAGGATGTGTGCCATTGTTTGCAGGTATTGCCGATGAAGCACAGGCATTGGCAATAGCAAGCAAACTTGAGTGTGATTTTTTACGTTCTGGTGGGCTGGTAAGTTGCTTAAGTGAAACCTCACAGCAATGGGATTCACCAAATGGCTGGGCACCCTTACAGTGGTTTGCTATTAGCGGGCTGCGCGATTATGGACAATTCGACTTGGCTGAAGATATTGCACAGCGTTGGTTAAATATGCTCGAAAAAGACTTTGCCAAGCGCGGTTGTTTGCTAGAAAAATACAATGTGTGTGACCCTGCTAAAACAGCCGGCGGTGGCGAATACCAAGTTCAGCAAGGGTTTGGCTGGACCAACGGGGTAACAAGTCGATTACAAGTTTTATATAACAATAAGCAGTAAGCAAGCCTGTATGTTGTGGTTAGGCTGTTGCTATTTATAGAATACATCAGCCTGCAAAAAAATTGAAAATGACATGCTAATTCATAAAATGGATTTTGCATGAAAAACAAGCAAACCTAAAAGGCCCGTCTATACTCAGCTTTAATGTCTTTTTTGCGGAGCTGATTATGAATCGTGTCCTGCTTTTTCTGTGCTTTGTATTTTTACCTCTCATTACTCATGCTGCTAATGTGAATAATTGGCAATGGCATGAAGTCAAAACTAAGTCTGATGATTTTCAGCAAGCAACACTTTTTAAATTAGATACCCAGCGAGCAGCCTCTGATTTAATGACGCTGGTCGACACACAGCAGCATTTTCGAGTGAATTTGCCCGATGGGCAAGGTGGATATGTTGAATACTTGATTTGGCATGACTCCATAATGGCGCCGCAATTACAAAGCAAATACCCGATGATCAGAAGTTTTGCAGGTTATCAAAGTAATGCAACGCACAATACGGGGCGCTTTGATCTCGGTCCAAATGGCTTTTTTGCTTTTTATCATGTTAACAATACTGCGCTGTACTTAGACCCTTCTAACGATTTATATAGGCTCTACCAAAAAGCAAGTAACAATACACTCTGGCAAGATGAAGTACGCATTTTGTCGCAAAGTAATATGCCACTGGGTGACGGCCAAAAAAGGGGGCCGCTTATTGGTAATGGTGGCTCGGTGGAAATGGTCACTTACCGTTTAGCGGTCACCACGAGTGATGAGTATACCACCTTCTATGGTGGTAAAACCCAAGCTTTGAATGGGATAGTTACGACCATCAACCGCGTTAATCAGATTTATCAAACAGATATCGCAGTAAAACTTGAACTGGTTGCAAACAACGATACTCTAATTTTTACTGCAAATGACCCTTATGACAATGGCAACTTGGATGACACTTTGTCAGAGGTGCAAAGCCAAATTGATACCTTAATTGGCTCTGCTAATTATGATGTAGGCCACTTAATGGCAACCTCTGGGGCGGGGCTTGCAGCTTTAGGGGTTATCTGCGCAAATGGTGCAAAAGCTCAGGGAATGACGGGGATAGCAACACCTCAGGGAGACGCCTTTGATGTTGACTATGTTGCCCATGAACTAGGCCACCAGTTTGGCGCAAACCATACATATAATGGGTCGGATGGGTCATGCACAACGCGAGCTGCGGATTCTGCATACGAGCCAGGTAGTGGTATTACTATCATGGCCTATGCAGGCATTTGTGGCAGCGAAAATTTGGCCTCTAATTCAATTGCTATGTTTCACTCTCGTAGCATTGATGAAATAAATACACACCTAACACAAAGCTCTGGCGCTACCTGCGGTACTTTGACTGATAATGGCAATAAAGCACCAATCGCAGATGCAAAAGATGATCATACTATTCCGATTAATACGCCTTTTATGCTCACAGGAGCCGCAACGGATGCAAATAGTGGCGATACGCTCTCTTATGCTTGGGAGCAATTGGATCTTGGCTCTCAAACCTCAAATAGTACAGATCTTAAAGATAATGGTAATGGCCCGATGTTTCGGCCCTACTTGCCAAGCGCATCAGCGACTCGTTACTTTCCTTTACTCGCGGATGTGATATCTGGGCAAGTGACCAAAGGTGACGGCTACCCAACAACGGATAGAACAATGACATTCCGTTTTGTAGTCAGAGATGGCAAAGGTGGCGTGAGCTTTGACACGGCTCAGGTCACTACAGTATCGGCCGCGGGTCCCTTTACAATTACTGCCCCAGATGAAAATACCACTGCAGGTGACAATAACCAGATCACGGTCAGCTGGAATGTTGCTAACACAGATCAAACGCCTGTTTCGTGTAGCAGTGTCAATATCATGCAAACAAACAGCGATGCTACCCAAACACAAGTTTTAGTTGCAAACACCCCTAACGATGGACAGCAGCAAGTGACTTTATTCGGCAGTGAAAGCAACAAAGCAAGGGTAATGGTACAATGTGCTTCGAGTGTGTTTTATGCGCTGTCTAAAGAATTTGAGTTAGCTACAACTTTGGCCGTTACCTCACAACAAGCCATCTCAGTAGCTGAAGATAACAGTGTCACCTTGCAAGCGTCGCAGTTTTCGGTGGTGAACCAACAAGCAGGTTCGCAACTGACTTTAACTGTGCTCTCAGGTAGTAACTATTCTTTTTCTGAAAATACCGTAACACCAGCGTCTAATTTTAACGGCGAATTGAGTGTAAACATTAGCTTAACGGACGGCACAACTACGACAAGCTACCCCGCAAAAGTGAGCGTTACCGCAGTTAATGACGCCCCCCAAATTGTCTCGCAACAAGCACTGTCAGTAAAAGAAGATGAAACCATTACTTTAGGTGTTGCACAATTTGAAGTTGTGGATGTGGATAGCAGCGTATTTACCTTAACCATCGAGACCGGTGATAATTATACATTAGAAGCGAACGTGGTCCGCCCACAAGCAAACTTTAATGGTTTGTTGCAAGTGCCTATTACAATTAGTGACCAACAAGGGGCTAATGCAAGCTTTATGGCGCAAATAACCGTAGCGGCCGTTAATGATGCACCAGTTGCAAGCAACGACACCGTTAGTGCAGTTTCAGGTACATCAACCACCTTTAATGTGTTAGCCAATGACTCAGATATTGATGGTGACAGCTTAACGATCAGTGACATAATTTATGAAGGAACAGGGACTGCTTCAATTTCCGGTAGCGTGATTAGCTATCAGTCTGCATCTGGGTTTACAGGACAAGAACAACTTGTTTATACGATAGCTGATGCAAGTGGAGAAATGGCACAAGCAACCGTGACGATTAATGTTCAAGCTCAGCCAGTTGCGCCACCCACAAACAATTTGGACAGTGGCTCAGGTGGTGGAGGGTCGTTCGGTTATTGGATATACGTATTGTCTTTGTGTTTAATGTTTAGGCGTTTTGTTAAAGGAGAAGGGGATGCGTAGCTTGATGGTTGGTTTGCTCGCAGTAAGTACCTTAAGTAGTTGTGAAATGGTAACTGATAGCGAGCAAAATAAACCTGTTTCATCTTTGGTAAATGCTCAAAGGACGATGGACTGGTTTGTGAGTACGTCAGTTGAACAAGTGATTGAAGCACATGAAGCGCAGCAGATTTTTGGCCTGATAGCGCTTAACAGAAGAGGGTATTTTTATCCAAAAGTAGGCATGGCAAGAGGTCCTTTAAATTTAAAAACAGGTTGTCAAACTTGGCTAATAGCTGCGTCAAATGATGTGCTTAATAACGATAGTGAACGTGAACAAGCTGCAGCATTGCAAGCATTTGCTGCAAAGTTCAACATGCATATGGAATCTAAGTGTTTACCCTAACATCGCCAAATTAAACGGCCAATCTTCGTTGGCCGTTTAATCTTTCATGCCTTTAGCTCTGCGAGCTCCCCCACTTTGGTGCAAATAGCCTATTTAAAAGGTAAAAAAATTGTGATGGCTTACTCTTTAAATGTGAGCTGTAATGTGTGTGGCTTTTCTAATATTCTGATAAATATACTTATTGTTTTATTTTGGTGCTATGTCGGGAAAAAGTCGTCAGCAATCCATAAATTTTATGCCAAGCTGTGAAAAGTAAAGTGCAAGGGTAAACAACATGATTCTAAAACAACTACGCCTAAGTAGGCATTTAACACAAGACCAGCTCGCTGATATGGCAGGTCTTAATGTGAGGACTATCCAACGCATTGAGAGTGGTCAAAAGCCCAGTATTGAGTCATTAAAATGTTTAGCCAGCGCACTTGACGTAGATATAGAAGAGCTACAGCAGGAGCAATTTATGATCAGTAAAAACGAAGATAACTGGCGAGCTTTACCACTGTTTTTAAAAGTATGGTTTGTATTTAACTTTTTGCAGAATAGGCCAACAAGGCGATCGGCGAGTCGTGTTCAGTTTATGGCGCATGTTAGCGGATTCTTATTCTGTTGTTTGGGGTTTGTCAGTGAAGCTGCGTTGGCTGGCGGGTTGATTTTACTGGCCAGTGCTTATCTTTTTAATATCTTGATATATCAGGGGGATAAGTATGGGATTTGGTATGATACTCCGTTAGATTAAGGGAACTTTAAAGTATGATAGGTGAGGGTGCCTCACCTAAATTTGGCTGTGAACTAGTATTTTTTTCCGTTTAAGAATAAGCCGATAAAGGTGTGCCTTACAAAGAGAAAATAGCTTAAAAAACAAATCAGTAAAGTGATCAGTACGCTTATCGTATATTTAACAAATACAGAGACGGATGCATCTATCAGAGGTATTTGCACGAACATTAATACTGGAAAATGAATGAGGTAAACCCAGTAAGATGCATCGCTAATATAACGACAAAGGGCATTCGTCTGTGCCATAAACTGATACGCTAGCACAATAGCCAAAAGAGACCAACTCACCACAGATACACTTTGTACCAGCACAGTCAAAAGGTGCTCAGTACCTTGTGCTGTAGCCTCTCCTAACTGTATGAAGTGAATAACCTTTTCAATGCTCATTGGTTCAGGTAATCGATGTACATATACACTGTAGCTAACTACCCCAATGATAAATAAATATTTGGCATAGGGTTTTAGTTTTTCTAATAGTTCTAGGTTTGTATAAAGGCTAGCGCCAAATAAAAAGAATACTCCATAAAAGCCATAGGACCATAATTCAATCCTGAGTTTATCGGGAGAACTAAAAGGCACGTATTGAAAGTATAGAGAACATGAAATGATAAAGGGCAACAGCACAATGATTGAAATTGGCTTGCTCAACAGTTTGAAGGGATAATCAAGTATCATTTTACGTTGCCAAAGCAGCGCAAAGACTAGGCAAAAACCGAATAAATTCCACAAAAACCATAAATGCATGGAACTTAATTGGGGGTCTTTCATATGGCTGAAGGCACTAAAAATGGCTGGCAAATTTGTAACAGTGGATGCTGCCCACTTTAGCGCAACGACAAAAGCGAGCGTAAGTAGAGGTAAAAAAATCAAAAATGGCAAAGCGATGCGTTTTGTTCTGTGCCATAAAAATGCTTTGCTGCCCTTTGCGTTCAGCAGAAAATGAGCAAAAAAGCCTGCAATAACAAAAAATACCGGCATTCTGAACAGATGGAGCCAGTGGCTGAATAAGTCAAATACATAGGATGGATGAGCATCTGACGTAAACCAAAGGTTGTGCATAAACGGACTGTAAGCTAAAGCCGCATGATAAAAAATACCAAGCAGTAACGCGTGAGCGCGTAAATTGTCCATAAAGTGATATCTCGTGTCATTAGACATATAAAACACCCATAAAAATTGAAAGTGTATTTAGTATATCGAGCTGGACATGGTAAAAAATGTGACACTTATCATGTTTTTAGCTATGACATTTATCACTGGTATAGAGGCTGATGGCTTGCGATAATATTAAGTCACGCTTTTCGCATGGGTTATAAGAAAAAATAATGGAACAAACCATAAGACACACCACAGACTGGACTTACTCGACGATAGCTTCTTGGTTGGGAGTAACGATAGCGTGTTTTTATTATACCAATGTGCAACTAAACATATGGATGCAAATACCTATACACTTAGCGTTGCTAGGCTTGTTGTGGTTTATTATCAAAAGGCCTAATGATTATGTGGATCAGGCTGCCTGCGCTTACTTTGTGCTGCTTGTTTTATTGATGCAGTTGACGACAACTAGCCTAGTGTTTATTCATTTGGTGATGTTTACCGCCATTTTCAGTGCCCATTTTCCTGCAGGTAAAATGCTGCTGTGTGTTATTACTATTTTAACCGCATACAGTATGACACATTGGCAAAGATGGGAGGGGGACATTCCATGGGTTACTTTGTTGGTTTGGTTTTTCTTTTCTGTGATGAATTGGTTTGTCAGTAGACGAATTGTTGAAAGTTTAAACATTCACTATCAGTCTAAACAAAACTATAAAGAGCTAAAAGCGACTCAAAGTTTGGTGACAGCAATGGGGGCAGAACAAGAAAGGCTAAGTTTATCGAGAGAGTTACATGACACTCTAGGGCATAAGCTAACAGCGTTAAGCATCAACTTAGACTTTGCCAAACGCCAAGCTTCTAGTGAGTCGATAGAAGCCATTTCGTTGTGTCATAGCTTAAGTCAGGAAATACTCGAAGAAGTCAGAGAAATTGTGTCAAAACAACGTCAAAAGAATACCTTGCTCAATGATAGCTTACACCAAGTTTTTGCTGCCACGCCTCAACTTATCTGCACATTGTCTATCTCAGATGAACTTGGCACGCTCACACAGCAACAGAGCATATGTGTTGTACGTTTTTGCCAAGAAATGATCAGCAATACCCTAAAACATACTAAAGCAACTGAAATTCAGTTCAATGTACAAGTCAAACAATCAAGTGACAATACACCTTGGTTAATTGCCAGTGCGTTACATAATCAAAAAGAGCTTAAGCGACCCAAGCCGGGTAACGGGCTAAAAGGGCTAGATGAAAGACTACAACTGTTGTCGGGCTCGTTTAAACAATATATTTGTGAAGACAGGTTGTTCAGCGAAATTTCATTTCCACTAATTCCGACAGGGGACTGCGATGAGTCACGAAATCATTAAATGTTTGTTGGTTGAAGACCAAACGCTCGTTCGTATGGGGTTAAAAAATTTGCTCGAGCTAGATGATGGTATTTGTGTTGCAGATAGTGCTGAAAATGGCGAAATCTGCCTAAACTTATTAGAGAACAACCACTATGATCTAGTGTTACTGGATATGCGAATGCCAGTAAAAACAGGGCTTGAAGTGTTGCAAACGATGAAAAGTCAACACAACACCACCAAAGTATTAATTATCACCACTTTTGAAGATTGTGACGTGCTAGTTAAAGCAATACACCTTGGCGCGCGTGGTTATATCTTGAAAAATGCAGAGCTTGAAAGCTTAATCTCGGCTATTAAGGCGGTACACCGCGGCGAATTAATCCTGCAAGATACAATCACTCAGTATATGTTGAAGCAAACCGTTGCAAAGACAGAATCATTGACAAAAAAAGAGCATGAAGTGCTCAAGTGCATGTCACTTGGGCTATCTAATAAAGCGATTGCTGAACAATTAAATAACTCGCAAGGCACAATTAGAAATCACGTCTCTACGGTCTTGGCTAAATTAAACGTCAGTGATAGAACTCAGGCTGTGGTGAAAGCCATTAACGAATGTCTAATATAGCACCGATGAATAATTGTGAAAAATGAAAGGTTTTCCATTGTTAGAGAGGATAAGTTTTAGTTATACTCCTGACCCGTTCCCTTTTTAGGGCGTCAATCACATTTGGAGCTATATTAAAATGGACTTGCAGTCTGTAAATCACATAGAAAATGCCGCGCCGAAGGCACAAAGGCACACCGTTCAATTTAGCGGTGATGCCGCTAGCTATTTTAGTCTTTGGGCAGTCAATATTCTTTTTACTATTCTTACGCTAGGCATTTACTCAGCTTGGGCAACAGTAAGAAATAAGCAATATTTTTATGGACATACCTCGATTGATGGACATAGATTTGACTATTTAGCAACGCCAATTCAAATTCTAAAAGGCCGCATTCTAGCAGCCATGTGTTTTACATTTTATATTGTTTCTAGTAGTTATTTTCCATTAATCGCCGCGTTATTCTTGTTTATTTGGATGTTTGCTGTCCCTTGGGTGATTAACCAAGGGTTGCGTTTTAACTTGCGTATGACGCGTTATCGAAATGTTCAGTTCTCGTTCGCGGGAAACTATAAAGATGCATTTATTAATTTTATAGTGCTGCCATTTTTAAGTATTTTTACGCTTTATTTAGCAATGCCTTGGGTGCTAAAACGTATAGATACTTATATTCACAACAACATCTTTTATGGCGACAAGAAACTGACTGTGCAATTGACGACATCAGAGTATTTCCGAATTGCCTTTGCCTGCTTGTTTACCGTAGTTGGTGTCGCTATTGTCATCGGCGTTTTTACGGTTGTACTTGGTAGTATCGATGATCTTGCTCAGCAACCACAGCTACTTGGTGGTATTATTGTGTTGTTCAACTTTTTAATGATCACCGTAGTAGCGGGAATGTATCAAGCGATGATACGCAATCATATTTTCAATAATGCCCAATTTGAACAGGTTGCTCGGTTTGAATCTAACCTAGCAACGGTCGATTATGTGGTACTCGTTTTTACCAATGCGCTAGCCATTGTGTGCTCGCTCGGATTAGCTTTACCTTGGGCTAAAGTGCGTAAAGCAAAAATGTTGGCTGCGGCAACAAGTGTATGTGTATACCCCAGCGCTGAACACGTCATTAATGTTCAACTTGAGAGTCAATCATCATTTGCAGAGGAAGCGGCAAATGTGTTTGATATAGACATTTCACTTACTTGATATGAAAACTACAGGGCGTTTATATCACGCACATAGCAACACATTTATATACTGTGAATTATCACTGAGTGATGAATGTGTTGTTTTTAGTAATGATGAAGGATTGCACGAGCGTTTGCCAAAGCCACGATTGGTTTTGGGTATGGCAATCAAAGGCCAAGCTCAAGATATCACCTTGCCAGATGGTCGTCGCTTTTTATGTGATGATAAGACATTTAGACTCAATCAGCACAGTACAAGCAGCTTTATAGAACGCAGTGAGCAGCACAAAGGGCTTGTCATAGGTGCTATTTTCTTTTGTCCATTGCTGTTGTATTGGTTATTTTTTATTGCCATCCCTCATGTTGCTGCCAGTAGCGCAGGGCACCTACCTCAGAGTGTGATAGAAACAATTGGTCAGCAGTCTATGACCTTAATAGAAAAGGCTGCGCTTGAACCAACACAGCTGGATGAACAAAAAGTCGCTAATGCGGAGCGTATTTGGCTTGAGCTCATTAATCAGTTGCAGCTGAATGAGCAAAAGTACCGTTTAGGCTTTTATCAGTCTGAGTTTTTTGGGGCGAATGCATTCGCGTTACCCCACGGCCAGATAGTTGTGACAGATGATTTAATCCTCAAACTGGCTGACTATGATGATGCGTTCAGAGCGGTGTTGCTTCATGAAATTGGTCACGTTGAACATCGCCATAGTGTTAAAATTGCTGCACAAACAGCGGGTACCACGGTTGCGCTGGCAATTGTTTTTGGTGACTTGCAAGGTATTGTTGATTTAGCTCTAGGGGTTGGTACAGCCATAATGCAACAACAATTTTCACAAGGTATGGAGCGCCAAGCTGATGATTATGCGTTGTCAAACTTACTAAAGCTTGGGTATAAGCCAGAACATTTTGCAACTGCACTTGAGATTATCTCACAGGGCACCGATGATGATTCTCAATCGTGGTCAAAATACCTGTCTACGCATCCACATGTAAAATCAAGAATCGAAAAAGCTCGGACATATAAGCATCCGTAATAGCGATTTTAAGCCCTATTTAAAGGGCTTTTTTCGGAGGTAGTGCGACGTTGGCAAAAATTAATCCTGCTAAGAGTGACATAAAAATCAAGAATGTTTGTTGCCCAATATGATCTGCATGCACAAAACTTTGCCCCTCAATAAGCGAGTTTAAGCCGATATAGGTTTTTGAGCCCGGAACGAGCACTATCAGACCTTGCATCGCTACGATGGAAGCTGGCGCATTGACAATACGGTTGAATAAGTTACTGAACACCCCAACCGCAAAGGCGCCAACAAATGCACCAATGGAATAATCAAAATATATCGCAGCACTAATACTGACTGCATAAGCGATAAATCCAGAAGCGATTGACCAACTTGCATGTTTTAGCTTAGTCCTAAAGATGACAATTAGACTTAAACACAATAACAGAATGGCTAACCAAGCTGTCCATTTGGGAAGCGGTGTAGGCTGAACAAAGTCTGTGATCCCAAATAATGAAAAGCCAATGCTGATACCAAGGAATGCGCCAAAGTATAACTTAAACAGTTGCATCAAAGAATCCATAACACGAGCCGTGCCAGAGACCAAATGCCTTGATGATAACTCAGCAAAAGCAAGCGCTAATGCAAGACCAGGAATAAAAACGATAATGGCGGATAGCACCACTAAACGGATATTAACACTTGGGTCAACATAGCTGCTGACGGCGCAAGCACCAATGGAGGCAACAATTGCGACTAAAGGCTCGAGCATGTGTGTTACGCGTTTTGAGCGGGTCGACCAAAGTACAAATAAAAATACTAAGATAGATAATACACCTGACCAAAGCACATCATTCCAGCTAGTGCCCATTAACATTGCAAATGCTGAACCTGATACCGAAAAAGCAAAACCTGTCATTAGCTTACTATATGGTGCTTTTTGTTTACTTATGGCTTCTAAATCGGCATCTGCTTGCTCAACAGTGAGTTGACCAGAAAGCATTTTATTAACTACGTCATCGGTGTCTGCCAATGAACCAAGGTCGTGATCGCCAGGTTCTACACGCGCCACATGAGTATATTCTTCCTCATGGCCCTCAGTCCAAATCACAAATGTCACAGATGTTGGCGACATAACAAATGACGATTTTAAGCCTAAGTGGGTTGCAACTTCCATAAGATGCGCCTCAAGACGGTATGCTGGCGTACCATATTTGTGCAACATCTTACCAAGTTTAACAATAAACTTGCGCTTTTGAGTAAAGGTAGCTGTGTTCAACTGCGTGAAACCTAAAATTAAAGAATAACCAACCATTTATCATCTATGAGATAAAAGGCAATAAATGGCGCGATTGGATTGCTGCGCATTCTAATCGCTTTCATTGCAAAGTCTAGGCTATTTAACGAATTTTATTGACATTTTTTGCTTCAATCCATTGTGCCATATATTGCGTACTGCGCATGGTATGGTGTTTAAGCATTTGGCCAACAAAATTACCTTGTCGGTGGCTTTCTATATTTTTGATTATACTGGTTATTCTTTTTAGTAGCTGTGATTCAAGGTTGGTTTTATCATAGATTTGATTGAGTATAGTTTTGGCAGCAATTTGTGCGTGAACATACGCTTGTTCGTCAGTATAAAGCGCCACAGCTTGATCAGCGAAATCTTGTGCGTTAGTTGCAATGCTGCCTGGCCATGGTAAGTCGCAGTGCATACCCTCTGCACCGATAGCAGTGGTGATACTAGGGGTTTGTGTGATCATCGCTTCGAGTAACTTGCCTTTGATGCCAGCACCAAAGCGAAGAGGTGCAAGGCACACTCTCGCGTTTTTCATTACTTGCAGCGCATCTTCTGCCCAGCCTTTAATTAAAAAACCCGTTTTGGGGTTATTAAGTGCTGTTGCTTTTGGCGGTGGGTAGGAGCCATAAATGTGTAGCTCAGCCTTGGGGAGTTGCTTGCGTATTAGCGGCCATATTTCTTGTAAGTAAAGTACCGCATCCCAATTCGGTGCATGGCGAAAGTTCCCAATGGTAATAAAATGCTGGCGTTCGCTATGAGTTGGTAACATGTTTGGCAGACTGTCCAGCTCAACCATAAATGGCAGGTGATGCAATAAAGCAGGGTCGACTTTGTATATATCACTTAGCAAGGTCATTTCATAACTAGAGATAATGAGGCTTAAATCGCAACGTAAGATGGCGGCTATTTCTCTTTTTGCTAACTCTGAATGCAAATCTTCATGTGCAAGCGCACGTTTTGCTTTGTGCGCTTCATGGCGAGCATTGCGAAGACATTGTAAGTCTTCGGTGTCGAGTATTTTCAGTGCATTAGGCGCATATTTATCTACGCGCCAGCCAAACTGCTCTTCCATCATAAAGCGGTCGAACATAACAATGTCGGGTTGTAATGCCTGTATGTATTCGTCAAAGCTAGTGCAATTGAGTTGGATATGTTGACTGGAAATACCGTGCTGAGATAAATCCACCATATGCTCAGTCGTTTGTGCTGGGCTTGCAAACTCAACTTGCCATTGCTGAGATTTAAAAAACCGTAGCAGCGACATCATGTGGCTACCTGCGGCTGAAGAGTTGGGTTCTGGCCACACGTAGCCAATGACTAAAACTTGTTTACACACAGTGATGATTCTCTAATTTACTACGACACATCTAGCGCGTACTTAGGTTATATAAAATAACACCTAGTCTGACGATAACGTTCAAAGAAGTGATGTTTGACCAGCCAGTATAGCATTACAGTGTGAATTCATTCACTTTCTAGAGCGTGCTTGGCTAGTCCATATAGTAGCGCAAACACCGCGTCAGAAAAAGTTGTAAGTTTAGGCTAAAGTATTTAAAAGGGCTGAATTTTGTGATTTTTAGGTATATTATGCAGCGTTGGTATATCGGTTCGAATAAAGTTAGGACGACAAAAATAATGAAGCAAATTTGGCTGTTAGGACTAATTATTGTTACTTTAATGCCTGCGTTGAGTAAAGCGGAGCAAGCAACAGGATATCAAATCCCAAGCCCAGCACTTGCAAAGTTAGTTGATGCAAAACTCATTCCCAGTAGCTTTTTAAGTGCTGATGGAAAGTGGTTAGCTTTATTAGACAGAAAACGGGTTGTACCTCTAAGTGAACTTAACCGCCCAGAAAAGGCACTTGCAGGTATAAAGTTCAACCCGCAAACGTTTATGCGTCAGTCGCGTTACACCTACGTATCACTGGAGTTTAAACATGTTGATACCGGTTCTGTGTTACGTCCAACTGGCTTGCCCGAAAACGGGGTAATACGTTATCCGCAGTGGTCGTCTGACAGCCGTTATTTAAGCTTTGTGGTTGAGCAAGATAATAAGGCTACTCTTTGGCTTTATGATGTTAAAGAGCGCGAAACAAAACAGCTGACTCAATCAACACTCAATGGCGTGGTTACTGAAACCCCCTATGAATGGCTGCCTGATAGTAAAGCGATAGTGGTTAACTTTGCAGTCAACCATGGACAACCACCGTTGCAACCAAAGGCACAAGAAACTGTGCCAATTATCCAACAAAGTCGTGGTGAAAAGTCCCCAGCAAGAACCTACCAAAATCTTTTAAAAAGCCCCTTTGATGAGGCGCAGTTTAAGTTTTACGCGCAAGGCCAGTTAGCAAAAATATCTTTAAATACAAAAGCAAAAGCGATTGGTAAGCCAACGTTGGTGAAATCTTTTAGTGTGTCACCTGATTCAACTAGTTTAATTGTAGGAATGATAGCAGAACCGTTTTCTTATCAAGTGCCTTATGAGCGTTTTGCTAGTGTTTGGCAAGTGTGGGGGATGACTGGCTTCCCTCTTTATGAATTGGCAAGACAACCTTTGGCCGACAATATCCCGCAAGGTTTTGATAGTGTTCGTGTTGGACCTAGGGAGTTTCAGTGGAGAGCTGACGAAGGCGCGACGGTGGTTTGGGTTCAAGCACAAGATGAAGGTAATATGAAGAATGATGTAGAACATCATGATTATTTGTATTCTATTAGCGCGCCATTTAAACGTGAACCAGAACTCTTTGCCAAAGTTGAAAATCGTTTTTCATCCATTCAATGGGCCGATGACGAAGTTGCATTATTAACAGAATGGCGCTTTAGCTCTCGCTCTGTGCGCACGTCAGTGATCACCCCCAGAGCTGCGGATTCAAACAGAGTGGTATTTTCTGAGCGGAGCTATAACGACGCGTATAAAAACCCAGGTAAATTTATCACTACCCGCAGTGATCTTGGCTCTAAAGTGCTGAAATTGGTAGGCGGACGTTATTTATTTTTACACGGTAAAGGCGCTTCAAAAGAAGGCAGCAAACCGTTTTTAGATAGGTATGACATAAAAACCAACAGTTCAACACGAATTTGGCAATCTCAAGCACCTTATTATGAGCGCGTTAAAGGCTTACTCGATGACGAAGGGATGCGCTTTGTGACGATTCGAGAATCACAAACAGAGCAGCCTAACTTTTTTATCCGTGATTTGAATTTTGACACGCTAACGCAATTGACGCGTTTTGCTCACCCTTACCCTGAGTTTAATGGCGTTAAAAAAGAACAACTTAAATATAAGCGAGATGATGGCGTTGAACTAACAGGCAACTTATATTTGCCTGCAAATTATGATGTCACTCAAGGTCCGCTCCCTGTACTTATGTGGGCATACCCGCTGGAGTACAAAGATAAAAAGGTTGCCTCTCAGGTTCGAGAGTCGCCGTATGAATTTCCTTATTTTGGCTATTGGGGACCCTTGCCTTATCTTGCCAACGGTATTGCCGTGTTCGATGACCCCAAAATGCCAATTGTGGGTGAGGGCAATGCATTGCCAAACGATAGTTTTAGAAAACAACTGGTTGCTAGCGCTAAAGCGGCTGTTGATGTATTAGTTGAAAAAGGGATTGCAGATAAAGACAAAATCGCGATTGCAGGTCATTCCTATGGTGCTTTTATGGTCGCTAACTTGCTGGCGCATTCTGACTTGTTTGTGACAGGAATTGCCCGCAGTGGTGCATACAACAGAACTTTAACACCGTTTGGGTTTCAAGGAGAAGAACGTGACTTCTGGCAGGCCACAGATGTCTATGCCAACATGTCGCCGTTTTTTCATGCTGAGAAAATTAACGAGCCTATGTTAATGATCCATGGTCAGGACGATCCAAACTCTGGCACTTTTCCAATGCAGTCTGAACGCATGTTTGCAGCGTTAAATGGTTTAGGTAAACAAGCGCGTTTAGTGATGCTGCCTAATGAAGGTCATGGCTACAAAGCGCGTGAAAGTATTTTGCATGTTCTTTGGGAGCAAGAACAATGGCTTAATCGCTATTTGTTTCCAGAGAATAGCCCAGTACAAGAGCAATCGCCTTTGCAAGCGCCGTTAGATGAAGTACAAACTACCAACCCTGAGAATATCAACTTACAGGATCATGATAGTGGGATGTCTGGGGCGTTATAGATTATGTTACTAAAGTGGTTATTTGCAAAAACGAATATCGTACTGAGCGTTGCGTCAGTATTGGTATTGTGTGGTTTGCTAATAACCTCTGCGGATAAATTAAGGAACGATAACTCTGCAATAGTTAAAGTAGCGTTGAGTCATTATCAAGCTGATAATGCAAAAAGCTTTGTGCAAACTAGGCAAGTAGGTAACGCACAGCTGTTTTTGCATGTGTTACAAAGTAGTCCAGAACTTGTTTTGCTGTTTGTTTTTGCTTTATTGAGCGTGAGATTGCTGCCATATTTAGCTCTGGCGTTTTTACAGCGATTACCATGGTACTGCTATTGCCATCCTCCGAGTAAGTTAAAAGTGTCACTATGGCATGACAGTAACATTTTGACTCGTCAAACGAGCCACTCACTGAGTCTTTAATTTGTATTTTAATTCAATCAATTAATTACAAATTAAAGGAAACCACAATGAAAACAATTCGCTTATTTTTAAGCACTATGCTGTGTGTATGGTGTTTAATTTTATTGCCTGAATGCAAGGTGTATGCACAAGGCCAGACAGATTTACTTCAAGAGCGTGAGCAAATAGCCGCGATAGAAAAAATAGCAGAACTTATTAGTCTTAACTATGTGCTGCCAGACATGGGCCTAAAAGTTGAAAGCGCACTTTATGATGCTCAAAAGCAAGGTCAGTTTGCTCATATAAACAGCAAAAAGCAGTTTATAAATGAGGTGGGTAAATTTTTGCGAGCATATAGTAAAGACGGCCACCTAGGCTTAACCCCAATGCCTATTGATAAAAATGTCACACATATTCTCACAGAGAAAAAAGAAAATCGTATTAATAACTTTGCGTTAGAGCAGGCAAAAGTACTGCCAGGTAATATTGGTTATTTCAAAATTAATAAGTTTCATCCTGACGAGCGAGCTAAAAAATTGGCAAGCTATGCACTTAACTTTTTAAGCCACACCTCTCACCTAGTAATTGATTTGCGTGATAGCACGGGAGGGTCAATGGAATTGGTAACACATCTTGTGAGTCATTTTGTACAAGCAGATAGACACCTATGGGATATGTATGACAAAGAGGGGCTATCTTATCGTGTAGCAAGCGTGGAAGTCTCATCAGAGCCTTACTTACAAAAAATTCCCATAACCATCTTAACCGCAAAGGGGTCGATAAGTGCAGCAGAGTTCTTTACATATACCTTAAAGCACTTGGGTCGGGCCCGTATTGTTGGTGAACAAACCGAGGGTCTTGCCCACGCAACTGGCGCTCGAAAAGTCAATGAGTGGTTAATATTGAGATTGCCTTTAATGCGCCCAATTAGTCCTATAACCAAAACCAATTGGGAACGGGTTGGTGTTAAACCCGATGTGGAAATGGCAGAAGAAGGGGCGCTCGATTGGGTGCTAAATAACCTGTAAGTGGTATAACCCTGTGGCGGCATGCTGTCACAGGGTTGCAATTAAAGTAGGATAACGTCGTACATAGGCGCTACCCTGATGAGCAATTCCACCTGAGTTATTATCCACAAGACTTGCTAAGTGACTTAGCCATTTTAGAACATGGACAGTATTTTTTAATGGTATGTGCTTTAATTCGCTTTGCTACTAGCCACTGAACTACCTACTGATGCGATGATCACCATAGAAATAGCTAACCACTGCCAGATACTTAGCAATTCACCAAGAATGATAAAGCCAGCTAAAGCCGCAATAGCGGGCTCTAAACTCATCATGATACTGAAGCCCTGTGCTGGCATATTACGCAGAGCCACCATTTCTAAACTGTAAGGCAGTGCACTGGAAAGCACGCCAATCATAATGCCTAAAGGAATAAGCTCCCAATTGAGTAAAGCGCTCCCCTGTGATGCAACACCTAAAGGCACTACCGCAATGGCAGCCACACTCATACCTAAGGCAACCGTCGCACCTCCAGTGCCCTGATTGCCCGTTTTTTTACCAAACAGGATGTATCCGGCCCAGCATGCACCTGCTACTAAAGCTAAAATCACACCAATCGGGTCCAGTCCATCCGCAGCACTCATATCTGGTAATAGAAGAATGATCCCAAGCAAGGCGAATAGTACCCAGATATAATCTCGCTTTCTTTTTGAAGCAAACAATGCCACAGCTAATGGGCCTGTAAACTCTAATGCAACACCAATACCAAGAGGAATACGTTCTATCGCATAGTAAAACGTAATATTCATGCCGCCCAAGCACAGGCCATAAACCAAAATAGACTTTTTATTAGCAGGAATATAACGCCATGGACGAAACACCAAGCACAAAATTAATGCCGAAAATCCCAGTCGATATGCTGTCGTGCCTTCAGGCCCAACATGAGGAAATAGTTGCTTCGCGATAGAGGCACCAGACTGAATAGTCACCATTGCAATTAATAAACAAAATACGGCAAATAAAAAGTCTCTATTAGCGAGTTTCATCCAGAGTTGGTCTCTATGGGTAGATCATACGAAGGTGGCTAGTCTAAAGGGCTGGATAACGGCTATCAAGTTTTTTGTATACATTATTCATGGTCTTTACGAGATAATTTCCCTCTGTTTACAAGGTGTAACTTTATTGCGATTTTCTAGCTACCTCTGTTGTTAAAACCACTCCTAACAGAAGGGTAAACAAGTGATAAGCGCTACGTGTAATGGCTTTTATAAGTAGCGAGATAATTTAACCATGCTTGCTGGTGCTTTTGCATCGCTTTGTGCTTTTTAGAGTCGAGATGCGCTTGCGCGTCTGCCACGCTGTAAAATGGTCCTGCTCTACACATACTACAATGGTGGTCGCCTAGGTACTGAGGCATATGGAGCTGTTTTTCAAGCGACCGATTTGGTTTTGCAGAAAATGCATAGGTGATACCACTGGTATCTTTAACGTGTTTGTCACGGTCCACATTGCGAATTTTATAGCCTGGAAATTGTTCAATATTAAATGGGTGCTGGCCTAAATATTGTACTATTGAGTTGTTGGTAAGTGTCCCTTCTAAATCCCACTCACAATAGGGTTTAACATCTTTTGAGGTGATGTAGCACAGCATGGGACCATTTGGGTCTAGTGCAAAGTGATAAGCATTATCTAAAAATTGGCGAAGTAGCGCTCTATTTAAGGTGTTAACTGACAACTTGGACTGTTCAAACTCTTTGTGGCTTGAAAATGCAGGGATAAGGGGGAATTGAAAGATAACTAAATCGTACTTTTGAGGCGCCAAACGTTGCCATGCGTGTGAATCAGTTACATCAAACTCGGCTAAGTAAGGGATATTTTGCTGAGCAAGTAAATCAAGCGCATGAAATTGGTACTTGTTACGAATGACTTGTTCACTGTCATACGTACTGGCTGTCACTTGTCCGCTAGATATAAGTGAATGCAAGGCATGGGAAAAACTTAAGTCGCCATCGCCAACCGTTAATATTCGCCAGTGTTTTTCTATAATCATAGTGCTACATATAAGTGAAATTACGCGGATTGTATCATTTTTTGGCTACCAGCGGTGACACCAGTTAGTTAAAACAAAGAGCGTCAATATGGCTAATGTCTGGATTTATCACGGTACATTTTGGCATCTGCCTGACATAGTATCTTGTCTGGAGCTTGCTTTGCGTCTGTTTTTGTGGCGCCTATACTGGTATCAACCTGATATTGCTTAAGTGGTGTGGTTAAATTAGTGCGTAAGTCTGTAAGTTGCTCAGGACCTTCATTGCTAAAAGCCACAAATTCGTCTCCTCCTAAGCGAAATACCGTGTCGTGTTGAAAATGCGCTGTTAAAGCATTTGCAAAAAGTGTAAGCACATTATCACCTACATGATGACCATACTCATCATTAGCATGTTTAAAGTTATCTAAGTCAAAATAATAGAGCCACGAGTATTGCTCACTTAACTGGGCAAATCGATCAAAGCAAGCTTTGCGGTTGCCTAGCTTTGTTAAGGGGTCGTGGTGTGCATCATATCTTAGCTTTTCTTCAAGTTGTTGTTTTGCAGCAATTTCTAAATTGAGTTTAGCAATGGTGGCCTTTTTTGAGGCAAGCAACAACAACATACCGTAACACACCAAAATAAAACCAATGCTTTTGAGCGAGGTATCAAGCAGCAAGATAGGCACTAGCGCAAATTCAAAATAACCATCGAGTACGTCAAGCAATAGGCCTAAACAATAGAAAGACCAACCGTAAAATAGGGGTTTACTATTAAGCTGCGGAGCAGCAATCACTATAGTGGTGGCTGATAAACAAAACCATAGCAGCTCTTCGATGGTCTCAAGTCCAATGCCATCGTGCAATAAAGTCCATAATAGAAACAGTGCTCCAATAGACCATATGAATGCAATGACGAATTTTTGGATCATGCCCAGTCCTTATTGTGGTGCTATCATATTTTGCTTATCACTCACTAGTTTAGGTTAAGTAATAAGGTATAGCAGAAGTGGTGCTGAGTTTAACCTCTGGCAAGCTCAAGACTTTGCGCAATCATAAATAAGTGGCAAACAAACACGACAGAAGTAAGGATAAAGCGCATTTTGTGATAATCCTTGTGATACTGCTGCCAAGTAGGCATACCCCGTTCAAACAGCAATACAGTAGGGAAGCATACAGCCAAGTAAATAAGCGTGGTGGTTGCCGATGCAAAGGCCAGTAACGGAAAAGGAATAACAACGAGTACAGCCATAACTGCATGGGTGTATGACTGCTCTCCCGCTCGCCACAAGGTGCCGGCCATAAACGCTAATATTCCCATGCTGTATAAACTAAATGCATCAATCGCTTGTGGCGATGAGCCTAATAATAACGGCCAAAACACACATGCCAAGAAAGGGAGTACGCCATAATAGCCTAGTTGGATGTGATTCATATATGGATGCATTGCGTTCTCATTCCTCTTTAGTAATATCAGAGCGAGTATAACCTAGCCAAGACTCGGGTAATAATTTCTATGGGAAACTTTTTATAAAAGATCACTTTGGTGACTAAAAAGGTAGAGCAATCCAAAAAATTGATTAATCCAATCTAAACAATCTGTTTTATTTGTTAATCCATTCTCACTATCTTAGTAGTCAAGGAAAACGAGCAGCATGACGCTGCTTAAATTCATAACTTAATCATTTTTACTAAGAGAGAAAACTATGACTACTTCATTGATTAACACAAAAATTCAACCTTTTAACGCAACTGCTTACCACAACGGTGATTTTGTACAAGTAAGCGAACAAGACCTACTGGGCAAATGGTCAATCGTATTCTTTTATCCTGCTGATTTTACTTTTGTGTGCCCAACTGAGCTTGGTGATCTAGCAGACCATTACGCACAGCTACAAGAAATGGGCGTAGAAGTCTACTCTGTATCAACTGACACGCACTTCACACACAAAGCTTGGCACGATGCGTCAGACACTATTAAGAAAATTCAGTTCCCTATGATTGGCGACCCAACAGGGCGTATTACCCGCAACTTCGGTGTAATGATTGAAGAAGATGGGCTAGCATTACGCGGCACTTTTGTTATCAACCCAGAAGGTGAGATCAAAGTAGTAGAAACTCATGACCTAGGTATTGGTCGCAGCGCTAAAGAGTTACTACGCAAAGTACAGGCAGCACAATACATTGCAAGCCACGACGGAGAAGTATGCCCTGCATCTTGGCAGCCAGGTGAAGAAACGTTAGCACCTTCATTAGATTTAGTAGGAAAAATCTAATAACGGTAGGGTGGCGTTGCCACCCTCAGCTTACTTTGAATCTATGTTGTTGTGAGGATGACCAATTATGTTAGACCAAAACTTAAAAAACCAATTAAAAAGCCACTTCAGCGCCTTAACAGACCCAGTTGAGCTGGTCATTGCTCTTGATGACAGCAACAAGTCAAAGGAGCTGGAAAATCTAGCCAATGATTTTGCCTCGTTGAGTGCGCAAATCACTGTGACCAATAACCCTGATACCCGTGTACGAAAGCCGAGCTTGCTTGTGCATTCACCTATTCGCGATACCCATATTCAGTTTGCAGGGGTGCCAATGGGACATGAGTTCACATCGCTGGTACTTGCTGTATTGCAAACGGGTGGACACCCAGCTAAAGCATCAAGTGATGAGATTGACCAAATAAAGGCACTTGATTCATCATTGAACTTTGAAATATACATCTCTTTGAGTTGTCAAACCTGTCCGCAAGTTGTTCAGGCCTTAAATTTAATGGCGGCGCAAAATCCGCTGATTAAGACAACCATGATTGATGGTGCCTTGTTTCAAGAGGAAGTGAACGAGCGCAACGTGTTGGCAGTACCAGCGGTGTACTTAAATGGAGAGCTTTTTTCGCAAGGTGCTGTAACACTAACTGATATTCTAAATAAAGTCGATGTTAGCTCTGCAGCTAAGCAGGCACAAAAGCTAAACGATAAAGAGGTATTTGACGTGCTCGTTGTGGGCGGTGGCCCAGCTGGTGCATCTGCCGCTGTATATGCTGCTCGTAAGGGACTAAATACCGGCGTTGTTGCTGAGCGGTTTGGTGGGCAAGTGGCCGATACCATGAGTATTGAGAACTTTATTTCAGTAAAAGCCACAGAAGGCCCAAAGTTAGTAGCACAATTAGAAGAACACGTTAAACAATACGATGTAGATGTAATGGCAGGCCAACGTGCTGCAAAACTCAGCACGGATCAGTTAATCAATATCGAGTTAGAAAGTGGCGCTACACTCAAAGCTAAGTCAGTTATTTTAGCCACCGGCGCACGCTGGAGGAACATGAATGTGCCAGGAGAGGCTGAGTACAAGGGGAGTGGTGTTGCCTATTGCCCTCATTGTGATGGTCCACTATTTAAAGGAAAACCGGTTGCCGTTATTGGCGGTGGTAACTCAGGTATTGAAGCTGCCATTGATTTAGCAAATATTGTTGAACATGTGACTGTATTGGAGTTTGCCGATACTTTGCGTGCTGATGAGGTGTTAGTTAAAAAAGCGAACAGCTTGAGTAATATCACCATCATTAAAAATGCACAAACCACAGAGGTGCTTGGCGATGGTAACCGCGTAACAGGTTTGCGTTATACAGATAGAGTGTCAAAACAAACGCATCAGTTAGTCTTAGCTGGGATATTCGTACAAATCGGCCTAGTGCCAAACACCGAATTTTTACAAGACTCGACAGTGACCTTAACTCAGTTTGGCGAAATTGAAATTGACAACAAAGGCGCAACATCAGTACCGGGAGTCTATGCAGCTGGCGATGCGACAACCGAACCATTTAAGCAAATTATTATTGCTATGGGGTCTGGCGCCACTGCAAGCTTGGGGGCTTTTGATTACCTTATTCGCCATAGCGAAGATAAATCAGCGCAAGCTGCGTAAAGCAAACATTGCATGTCAGCTTGTTAGGTAGCTGGCAACACCCAGCAATGTAAAGTCACTTCTTTAGGCGTATGGTAACTAATTTGGGAGTTCCTGACCTTTGTCAGGAAGGCGACATGTTTAACTCGTCTCATCATTGTGAGCTAGTTTCAAACCCAATCATCTTAAACGAGTTACACTTCTTCTGGAGTGACTTTTTTACAAATAAAAATGCCAAGGCAAACCTTGGCATTTGAACTCATAAACTAGTATTTTAGTAGCATCATATTAGTAGGCAACGCAAAAACAATTTAGTTCATTAAATTTGTTGTTTAAGCGTATCTTTTACGGTTGGCATTAATCGTCGACTAACGGGAACCGTATGTTGTGTCGTCAAAGTGAGCATATTTACGCTTCCTTCTTTTGTCATATTAGATGATAGCGACACCACCTCGTTGAGGTTCACTAAGTAAGAGCGGTGTACGCGCAAAAACGTGTCGGGCAATACCGTTTCTAGATGCTTTAGAGAGCCTGAAAAAAGCTTCTCTGAGCTGTCTTTGAGGAATATTTCGACATAGTCGCCAGAGGCCTTGCAAAAGGCGATATCGGTTGTATTAACGTATTCAATCTTACCCGCTATCGAAATCTCTAATTTTGTTGGCGCCTTAGCTTGCGTGTTTTGGGCTAGTTTATACTCTAATTTTGCCAGCCTTGTTTGCTCTTGATGCAGTTGAGCTTGTTGCTCACTAATGTCTCTCGCTTGTTGAACAAATAAATAGCAAAGTAACAAGCCAATGATAACAAAGTGAATTATTTCGTGAAAACTTGCTGCGCTTATAACAATGGTGATGACCACGGCAAATTGAAAGAGTAGCCAACGAAGTGTTTGGACCCTTTTATTTTTGAGCCAGTAATACATAAGCTGAATTAAACTAATCAATAAAGGGATGAAAATAGCGGCAGTTGTTTTTGTGTCAAATCCCGGCGAAAAAATAAGCACAACGGCGGTTATTAAAACTCCTATATACACCCAATGAACAGCGTGTTTCTTGGCTAGCTTTTTAGAGCTGTACAACAGCACAAGCGTACCAAATATAAATGATAGCGTTGTAATTGATATCAGCCGAATGTCATGCCACATATAGCTGTAATCAAAGAGCTTTCGAGATATCTCCGCACTTAATTGACACGCAGCAATGAAACACAGAGCAGCAAAAATTCTATAAGTGGGAACATCTGTGCCACCAAGGCTCATAATAAAAAAATACAGCGCACCGACAAAAAACGCGCCCACCAAAATGAGCCCTAACTCACTGTAGTTTTGTATAAAACGCTTTGGCGAACCATATTGACCGAATGCAAACAGATGCATGGGGTTGTCAAGCTCAATGATGCTGTGATGTCCCGAAAGGTGCATGATGAGCTCATTGCTCTTATGCTTTAGCAATTCGTTTGGCACATAGAATACACTATCCATTTTTCCTGCCAGCTCGTTGGAATGCGAGCCAGAAATGATTGTTGCTGGGCGCCCGTTATAGCCAAGTAACTGGTTGTTTAAGTACACCTGACTTGCTGCTTTTCCTGAAATATAAAAACCTAAAGGCGCTGGCACGCTTTGCCACTGGTTTGGGGAGTCAAAATTAACTTTCACCCAGATACTTTTTGACTGGGGATCAATATCTTTGAGGGCTATTTGCTTACAATCAGTGTGATTAAATAACGGGATTGGGCTATCAACTTTTTGAGCCTGCGGCTTTGTTTGGCAAACCGTGGCGCTGTGGTCATAGGATAAAAATGCTAAATCGTCTTGGGCTGTTACCAAAAACGAAAGCGCACAAAACACCATCAAACATAACAGAGTTATTGGTGTAAATTTGCTCATTTGTAACATACCTGCTGACCCGTTTGTCGAAATATTACTACCGTTTAGCTCGTAAGTCAGTGTTTTTAAGCCGTTTAAAGAATACAGCTAGTGATAGTGCCTAAACCTCGACTTAATAGACTACATGTCAATTAAGGAGATATTTTATGAAAATCAAATTAGCCATATTTATAGTATGTGTTGGATTAATAGGTATCAGTCAAGGTGTATGGGCCAAGCCAAGTTTATTTAAAAATGAAAAACCCATTGAATTTGTAGCCAACAGCGGTGAAAAAACACAGGCTGTAGCAGGTCATTATATGGTGCGTGAAAACCGCGACAGTCCAAATAGCCGAATGATCAGAATAAACTATGTGCGTTTTACTGCAACGGGCAATACGAAAGGAGCACCAATCATATATTTGGCTGGGGGGCCTGGTGGTTCCGGTATCGCGACGGCTAAGTGGCGTCGTTTTCCATTATTTATGGCGCTTCGAAAATATGGTGATGTGATTGCACTTGATCAACGCGGCACTGGTGCATCACAGCAACCAGAGGCATGTACCTCGGATGTAAAAATTCCGCTAGATACAAAAGTCAATGAAGCTGTGCTGGGGGCTAAATACCACCAAGCTGCTAATCAATGTTTGGCCTTCTGGAAATCACAAGGTATTGATGTAAAGGCTTATAATACGGTTCAAAACGCATATGATATTGATGACTTACGTGTTCATTTACAAGCAGACAAGGTAACACTATGGGGTATATCCTATGGTAGTCACTTAGCGCTTGCTGCGATGAAGTTGTTTCCTGAACGTCTTGATAAAGTGATTGTTGCTAGCGTAGAAGGGTTAGACCAAACAGTGAAGCTCCCCGCAATGACCGATAAATATTTTTCAGATATACAGGCAGTTATAGCGCAACAACCATTGAAGAGCTTGGTGCCAAACTTACCAGCTCTGATCAAGCGAGTACATCATAAATTAGATAACACACCAATCGCGTTGGAAGTACCAAGCAAAGACGGCAGCAAGTTAACTATGTTGTTTCAAAAACAGCATATGAGAATGCTAGCGAGCATGATGATTGCGGATCCTAACCAGTATTTGGCAATGCTAATACATATTTATTTAGGGCTTGATAGGGGTAACACCGACTTACTCGTAAAAGTTTTACAGCGCGGTATATTTAAAGACGACGTAATCAGCTTTAAGCTAATGCCGTTAGTGATGGATGTTGCCTCTGGTATTTCAGAATCAAGACTTAAGTTTATAAATCAACAAGCTAAAACATCTTTACTTGGAGATAAGTTAAACTTTCCGATGCCTATGCTAAACCGTTTTGACGCAAGTTTAGATCTCGGAGACACCTTCAGAGCTGCACCAAAAAATAATATTCCTACTTTGTTATTCACCGGCACGCTTGATGGCAGAACCTACCCTGACGAGCAAAAAATAGCAGTGCGAGGCTTAACCAATTTGACGCAGGTGATGGTAAAAAATGCTGGTCATAACTTATATACCTCTTCAAAACAAGTACTTGATGTTATGAAGTTGTTTTTAGCTGGCGAAAAAGTAACCCAATCGCATATAGATTTACCTACACCTGATTTGAGCTTCAATCAATAAAGTAACCATATTTCGTATTGTTGAGAAACAGTGCAGAACAAATTCTGCACTGTTCGTTTGGCAAAGCTTCACTAGCTTCTCAATGCGTAACTATTGTCATATTGTTTTAATATGAAGAAAACTCCATTGCCTTGTTGAAAGGTTAAACTTATGTTTGTTTTTTGTAAGTGAAACAAAGGAAAGCAGCATGTACAAGGCAATAATGTTACTCGGCGCGTTGTTTAGCGCCATATCGTTTGCGGGATCAGTCCCTGCTACGCATCATGGCGTTATCTATGAGGGCAGGGTAGTAAAACAATACCAACAAGGACATGTAAGTATTAATTGGCCAGGGAGTAATTTTAAAACAAAACTCAATGGCAATAGCTTACATGTCACGATGATAGGTTTAGGTAATCAGTTTGATGTAATGATTGACGGTGTACTGCACAAAAAAATAGTCACCGACTATAGTGGTCAGCCGCAAAAGTTTGAGCTATTTAAAGCTTTGGAGCCTAAAATAGTTGAAATTGAAGTGGTTAAACGCTCGGAAGATACCAGCAATTTTAGCGAAATACTCAGCTTTGATGTGGAGGGAAGTCTGGAAGGCATATGGCAGCAACAAAAGCATATCTTATTTATTGGTGACTCTATCAGTGCCGGTTTTGGCAGTGAGTCAAATAAGCGCGAATGTACTTGGCAAGAAGTACAGCAAACCAGCAATGCGCGATTAGCGTTTCCCTATATTAGTTCGCAAATGTTAGAGTCGACTTTAACGCAAGTGTCTATGTCTGGGCTTGGGTTGGTCCGTAACTGGAGCGGCAATCAGCCACATCACACAATAACGCATTATTTGGATAAAGCGGGCGCATTGTTTGAAGATAATCGCGAATTTGAAGACCGGTTTCCGAATTTAATAGTTATCGAGGTGGGCACGAACGACTTTAGTACCGACCCTCAAGTCCATGAGCCATGGCAAAATATTCAAGAAGTAAAACAAGCATGGATAAAACGCATGGTTGAATTTGTTGGCATGATCCGCGCTCGCTACCCAAAACAACCCATCGTATTTATGCCTCGTCCAGCTTACCCTTATGACTTTATTATTCCCGCCACCGATGAAGCAATCTCAAAGCTCAAAGTCAAAGGTGAGTCAGATTTGTATAGCCATACTTTTTATTCCGCATTAAGTGGTTGTGTTTGGCATCCAACAGAACAAGAGCAAAAAGAAATTGCCGAGCAGCTAGTTAACTTTATAAACTCAAATAAGATTATGTAGTTTGCTGTTATCTCTCCCTGTTACTGTAAACAGTAGCAGGGGACCTATCGATTTAAAAGTGAAAAACGACGTGTCATTTTTAAGCACGGCAAGCGAGCTTGTCGAGGCGTGTTTTTAGTATGCTTAAGCGTTAGCCAATCGGATATAAGCTCACACAACTTATTAGAGCTATGTACTTTCATATTATTTCCTCATTGTATGACTAGCCTACAATTAACAACCAGCTACATATGACAACAAAGGTGGATACATGCTCGCTTTTACTGATAATAGAGAACGAATCGGCGTAAAGATAACGATGTTAGCCGTGAGCCTTATACTCGGAGGCTGTGGTGGTTCAAGTGATGGCAGTACAAGTTCTCAGTCAAGTAATGCCAACCAACCTGTTACTGCTGTAAACACTCCGCCGCAGGCTAATGCTGGGCAAGATCAAAACATTAGCGTGGGGCAATCAGTGGTGCTCAATGGTAATGCGAGCCAAGATGCTGATGGGGATGTTCTTAGTTATCAGTGGACAAAAAGTGACGCCCCTGCCAACAGCCAATCGGTGATTGTAAACAGCAGCGCGGCATCGGCATCTTTTACACCGGATGTTGAAGGCGTATATAAATTTATGCTCACTGTGAGTGACGGCACCGATAGTGCGCAAGATGAGGTGGTTATCAATGCGTTACAATCATCAGTGGGCAGCCAAGATATTACCAATGCAATACTGGTCAAAAGTGATGCCTCTTGTGCAGCCTACGCTGGCGATTACGAATCGTATGTTATCGATATTAAAAGAGGACTGGATTTTAACGGTCAGATTTCAATTACCAGTAATGGTAGTGAATGCACTTTTGCGGTGAATGAGATCCCAAATCATGATTTTAACGATGAGCAAGCACAATTTGCTACCAATGTAAGTACCCAAAGTGCAAGCTACAAGGTACCAGTCAATCCGGTTATGTTGGCGGCTACAACAAACGTTGAAATTGGCGTATCGAACGGCGTGTTTCTTAATGGCGTGAGCGTGGATATTATGGCCGCAGCCTGTTACGGGGTGGGCAATGAACCGCTTGGACAAGAAAAAATAGGCTGTGGTGCAAATCAAAAAGACCATCCATGGCGCTATGATCCTATGTCGCCGCTCAACTCGTTTGGCACCGATAGCCATAATGCCCACCCGCAACCCAACGGCCGTTATCATTATCATGGCAATCCAAAAGCTTTGTTTAATCTTGACTGCCAAGTGGTGTCGCCGGTAATTGGCTTTGCAGCCGATGGCTTTCCTATTTTTGGCCCTTGTATTGAGGTAAATGGCGAGGTGAGAGCTGCACGCGTCAGTTACCAGCTGAAAAATAATGGTGGACCAAGACAAGCTGTCTCAGGCTATCAAACGCCTCAAGCAGGGATTGGGGAGATTGCCAGCAACAACTACGACGGGCAGTTTCGCTCTGATTGGGAATATGTGAGCGGCATAGGCGACCTTGATGAGTGTAATGGCATGGTCGTTAACGGCCAATATGGTTACTACATTACCGACAGCTTCCCCTGGGTGGTGGGGTGTTATCGAGGGCAAGTCAATAGCTCGTTCAGACCGTCGGGCCAAGCACTAGATAATTTATTGCATGACCACAGTCACTTAAGTGGCGTAAGCCATAGTCATTAACATTTATTGGTTGTGGTGTAATAAATCTACGGATAATAAAAATGGCGACCAAGGTCACCATTTTTGCATGAATGAAATTTTTAGTTTTGAAAATCAATTACTCAGTGGCAGCACGTCTTTGCTGAAAATAGTCTTTAAGAGAGCGGATGGGGTATGTACATAGAGCGCCTACGGCTATAAAGTTACAAATCCACACCCCTACTTGATAAATAAGGCCTAAATTGTGGTAGTCGTAATATGCGCGAGATATTAGTTCCATGCCTTGCAACATCATATAGACAAGGGTGGTGTACATACATATACGTGCTGTTGGGGAGAAAGTGCAACCTCTGATCAAGTGTGAGCACATTAGAGTCATGGCGAATGAAAATTGTACAATAACACCACTAGTATAAAATAGCTTAATTTGTTCTAACTTATCCATTTCTAAAGAGAGGATAAACTGATCTACTTCAGAACCAATAAGGTGAAACGTTAAAAAGCAAAATGAGGATAGGAAGCAAGAATAGAGTTCATGATGCTGCACTGAGGCTAGATCTTTTTTGACACCAAAAAATAGCTTCCAGCGCATTCTAGAAAACTTGCGAAGCCAAAAGATAACTATCAAAAACTCAATTCCCTTTAACACCCAGCCTAAGATATACAGAAACTCATTCATGCTTAATCCTTTTATTATTTAACAGTTACATGTGTAAATTGTTGGCCAATAGCTGCCTTGAGCCTGCTGTGGTCTAGCTCCATCACCACCACCACCACCACCAATTAACTTTGTTTTATCTTTTGATAGCTCTTTTAATTTTTTAGCTTTGATATTTAATTTTATTGAGGTTTTCATTATCCAATTCCTTATCTCTGGTATACATTCCTCACCCCACTGCCCAATGTTAACTGTTGGTACACAATATAGCAACAAAATAAGTAACCTGATTTTGAGCTAACGGTTTGGTTTGCATGAAATTATTTATATACTCATACCAAGTGCGATAACATATTCCGCATGTTGGTAAAGTTATGGTACTTTTTTCGACGGCATGGAACAAATAATTTAGTTAGTTTGTAGTACTCGTCGGATATGTTTATTAGAAAGCTTTATTCAATAATAAAATATATTGTATTCGCTAAGCTGGTAGATAATGTATGCCGTAGGCTATACATCCAGAAGTATGTTTATGCTAATTTAATCAATTAAGTCGGGGAAAAGGCTGGCAACAGTACGTTGGAAAAACGTCCTTTAGGTGTGCTGAGTATTTAAGTGCTTTGAGATTTGGAACAAGTTCAGAATGACGAATTTATCCGTATTTGCGTCATACTGTCATTCTGACAAAGGTCAGGATCTTTGCTGTGAATGTAGCAATGGCGCGTGGCTGAGCGCTGTGTGTTTGCGTAACAAGATTCTGAAACAAGTTCAGAATGACGACAGACAACCTTGATTGACGAATGTGATGACTCCACTTTGCTGTCATCCTGACGAGGGTCAGGATCTTCTCACCATCAACGGGACCCTGAAACAAGTTCAGGGTGACGGCATACGACCCTGAATGACAAATGCTATGACTCCACTTTACAGTCATCCTGACGAAGGTCAGGATCTCCAATTCTTATATTTCTTTTACCCACATCACGCCAACGGTTTTTTTCACTACCTTTACGTGGGTCCCCTTACTTAGCGGCTGCTCGCTTTTTAGTTGCCATTGAATGCCTGAGTATGAATGAAACACTTGGCTGTTGCTGTTCAAATCATCTTCTAATACAAAGTCGATGTCGGCAAAGTCGTTGTTTACTTGTTCATTGTTACTTGGTTGCTGCAAGCGTTTTAGCGGTTTCCATAAGGTCAGCGCTAACACAAAGGTAAGCACAGCATTGACCCAAAGTGCGGTCATCCAGTCGTTTGCAAGTAATCCGGCGTACATCATGGTGCCGCTAAAAATCAGCGAAAGCCCTAAAAATAGTAATACGAAGGTGGCAAAGCCAAGTACGGCAACTTCAATAATTAAAGCAAGAATACCAATGATGATAAGGGCTTGCGGCAAGTTGTTTAAAACCAGCTCCATATGCTTATCCTTTTTGCTGCTTATTAATTGAGTTTATAATAGACATACCTTGTGCAACCAGTGAACTGGCATCAGTGCCAGCATCAGGAAGCAGCACAACAGAGGACTCTTTTGCGATAGCTTGTTTGGCGGCAATTGCTTTGGTGGCTAAGTCTAATTGAATTGCCTTTTGGCCTTGCTCGGTGTTAGCTGCTTCACCTACTTTGCGTAGTGCTTCGGCTTGTGCATCGGCAACGGCGATAATCGCTTGCGCTTCACCTTCAGCGCTTAGGATCTGCTCTGCTTTTTCACCCTCTGCAGCCAGTACTTGTGCTTGCTTTTTACCTTCAGCTACATTGATTGCCGCTTGTCTATCACCTTCAGATTCTAAAATTTGCGCACGTTTTACTCGCTCTGCTTTCATTTGCGCTTCCATGGCTTCCATAACTGAGTTAGGTGGCACGATATCTTTGATTTCATATCGAAGTACCTGAATGCCCCAAGGTTCAGATGCGCTATTAATCGCGGCAACAATATTGGTATTTAATAAATCTCGTTCTTCAAATGTTTTGTCTAGTTCCATTTTACCCAGCTCACTACGCATAGTGGTTTGTGCTAACTGGGTGACCGCAAAGATATAATCATCTACGCCATAGGTGGCTTTGTAAGGGTCAAGCACACGAAAATACAGCACGCCATCGACTATGAGTGAGATATTGTCTTTAGTGATTGCAGATTGAGAAGGTACATCAACGGCTTGCTCTTTTAAGCTTCTGTCGGCGGCAATTCTATCGATAAATGGTACGATAAAATTAAGTCCGGCCTCTTTAGTTGATTGATATTTACCAAAGCGCTCTACTAACCACGCTCTGTTTTGTGGCACAAACTTTATACCGCTTTTTAAAACCACCAGTACAAAAATTAGTAACAATACTTCTATGTTAAATAAAATTTCAAAAATTTGGCTTACGGGATCCATGATGTTCCTTAATTAGCAAAAAATTCCTTAAAAACAGATTAGCACTGTACTGAGGCCGCGGCTAGATATTGTTCAATAAAGGTGGGAAGAAAAGGGCGAAAACTAAATGCCCTTTTATTATTTTAGGTTTTTACACTGCAGTACAAATACTTGGCTTCGAAGGATCTGTGGCATTGGGTTGGTTAATCATTGTACATTTACTTGGGCCTGTTTGCTGCTCTGCAGCACCACCAATATTCGGTGTTTGGTTTACGCCCAATTCATTTGCCGTTGAAAGTGCTTTTAGTTTTTTTGTTTTTAACGTTAATTTCATTTACTACTCCTTTAAGTATAAAAATAACTTTACGCATTTAAAAATCTGAAATGAGCAAAGTATTCGGTTTTTATCAATAACAGCCAAAGTAAAATACTGTTATTTCTAACAGGATGGGCTGTATCTGTTTTCTAAGTCAAGATTTGTTCTATAAGGTGAGAATAATCTATTGCCAGAATGTCGTTTGTTGAAGATATTGTTTTATTTAACTATTTGAAAATCATGTTTTTTATCTCTATTTTTTACCGATATTTACATATTGTCACACTTTAGTCTTGTTTCTATTTTGGTTTACCAGATACTCTTATGTGAAATTAGTTTTTACTTAATAATAATCAGGGAAAACAATGAAAAAAACGACCCTATCGCTGGCAATTTGCGTTGGCCTTGCAACACTTGCAGGCTGTAGCCAACAAATAAACACTAATGCTCAAAAAACAGAATCTGCGGCGGCTGTAGCCAGTAATGTACAATCTGGTATTGAGACACAAAACTTTGATCCAAGTGTAAGAGCGCAAGACGACTTTTTCCGTCATGTAAACGGGAAATGGTTAAACGACACTCAGATCCCCAATGACAAATCTGCCTGGGGTAGCTTTTACAAGCTAGCTGATGACTCAGATAAAGCGGTTAATGCGCTAATTCAAGACGCGAAAGAGGGCGTTGCAGAGCCTGGTAGCAGCGCGCAAAAAATCGGCGATTTTTATGCAAGCTTCATGGCTGAGCAGCAACTTAATGAACTTGGCTTTGAGCCAATCCAACCATTATTAAAGAAAATTGCCAGCGTTCAAAATTATCAGCAACTTAGCGCGTTAATGGGTGACTTATCGCGCTACAACGTTACGGTACCTGTTGGCTTAGCGGTTATTCCAGACGGTAAAGATGCTACAAAAAATGCGTTGTATATGTGGCAAAGCGGTATCGGCATGCCAGACAGAGATTACTACCTGAAAGACGATAAAAAATCTGTTGAGTTGCGTGCTGCCTATTTAGCAATGGTCACCGAAAAACTACAATTGATTGGTGAACCACAAGCACAGAAAAAAGCCAAAGCAATTTTAGAGTTAGAAACTAAAATTGCAAAAATCATGTGGGATAGAACTAAAACACGTGAGGTTAGCTTAATTTACAACCCACAATCCACTGCGCAGTGGGACAAAAACCTAGGTCAATTAGACTGGCAAAAGTTTGCGCAAACACTTGAGTTACCGCACATGGACAAAGTGATTGTAAGCCAGCCAAGCTTTTTTGAAGGGTTAGGTGAGCTTTTTGCACAAGTAAGCGTGGCTGACTGGAAAGATTATTTAACATATCAAACCGTCAATGAATTTTCTAACTTGCTGAGCGAACCGTTTGCGAAGTCGCATTTTGAGTTTTATTCAAAAACGTTACGTGGAGTAACTGAGCAACAAGCAAGATGGCAGCGTGGTGTTAGGCTTACCAGCGGCACTTTGGGCGAAGAAGTGGGTAAGCTTTATGTACAAAAGCACTTTTCACCAGAAGCTAAAGCACGTATGGAAGAGTTGGTTAAAAATCTTATAGCAGCTTATCGCATTAGCATCGATGGTTTAGATTGGATGTCGGACGAAACTAAGCAAGCAGCACAAGAAAAGCTCTCTAAGTTTAGATATAAAATTGGCTATCCAAATAAATGGCGTGAATATAACTTTGAAATCAAAGCTGATGATTTAGTGGGTAACGTAATGCGTGCTGCTGAATTTGAAAGCAAACGTCAAATCAGCATGATAGGTAAGCCAGTTGATAAAGAACAATGGGAAATGACCCCACAAACAGTTAACGCTTACTATCACCCATTGAAGAACGAAATTGTATTCCCTGCCGCTATTTTGCAACCGCCATTCTTTAACATGCAGGCGGATGATGCGGTAAACTACGGCGGTATCGGTGCTGTAATAGGGCATGAGCTTGGACATGGCTTTGATGACCAAGGTGCACAGTTTGATGGCGACGGTAATCTTCGTAACTGGTGGCATGAAGAAGACTTAGCCAAGTTTAAAACGCGTGGCGATGCGCTTGTTGAACAGTTTGACAGCTATCAGCCATTTGATGATGCAAATGTAAATGGTCGCCTAACCTTGGGTGAGAATATTGGTGACTTAGGTGGCTTAACGGTTGCGTATAAAGCGTATCAGTTATCTTTGCAAGATAAGCCACGTCAAGTACTCGACGGTTATACTCCTGAGCAGCGTTTCTTTATTGGCTATGCGCAAGTTTGGCGTGCCAAAATACGTGAAGAAGCTTTACGTGAGCGTTTAGTAACCGACAATCACTCACCAGCAGAATATCGTGCTAATGGTTCATTAACTAACTTTACCCCATTTTACGAAGCGTTTGCGCTAAAAGAAGGTGATAAGTTGTATAAGCCAGCCAATGAGCGAGTGAAGATCTGGTAATCATTATCAGAGCATGGCCCATCTAGTATGGGCTTGTAAAACCAAAAAAGGCATGTCAATCATCCATGCCACTCGCTTAAACTGTGAGATTCTAATACAAGTTTAGAATGACTAAATAGAGTCAGCATAATTAGGAAGATGGCAATGTCTAAACAACACGTGGCATCTTCCTGACCTAGCTCAGGTTCTCTTGCGAGAATAGCATTGTGTAAGTAACCTCAGTTTCGGATAAGCAAATGTGCGCAATAAAGTTATTTTGCCCACTCTGGGTGTTGCTTTCGCTTGTAATAGCCAGCGATTACTGCTTTAAAGCGCCTGATATTGAACAAAATCACTTCATTGGATTACTCGTTTGGTCAGTTTATTTTCTATTTCAAAACGCTTATCAAATCTGAAGTTAAGTAATACCTTCTTTATTGAGCAAATTGCGCTAATTAAAGCGGCCACATTTAGAGATTCAAAATTTCTTGTTGATTGGTGGGTGACCAAGCTTTATTAACCGCACAAGCTTGTGGTAGCCATTGATAGTCGGTGTGTTCATTCGGGTCTAATATGACTTGAATATCGTTAGGCACGCAAACACTAAACACATGCTCGGTATTTATTGTGGCACCTGCTACGTAGCGATGTCGCCAGCATGGGCGTATTTCATATTGATTAGTACTGTGATGGTCTTTAATTTGAATGCCAAGGGCGCGGGCATCAATGCCTGTTTCTTCTTTTAATTCTCTGTAGGCTGTATCTAGCAATGACTCGTTTGGTTCAACGCCTCCTGTTACCGATTGCCAAAAGCTGGGGTCATCAGCACGCTGTATGAGAAGAAACTCTTTTGCTTCGTTGTAGATCACAACCAATACTGAAACAGGTTTTCTTAATTGCATGGCAACTTACGCTAACTCTATGTTTATTAGTGCAGTTGTGATGATATCACCTTATTTTGAAACAAAAATACATTTAGGCAAAAAAAAGCGGGCCCAACATGTGGGCCCGCAGTAATAACAACACCTAAACAGTGTGCTTAAGGAAGATAAAACACCACCAACCTCCTTGTTGGTTATAGCGATATCTACTTGTGTAAGGAGATAATGCTTTAAATGCGATACAGATAATACATCTATGTATATTTAATGTAAACATTAAGGTTGAAATAATTTAAAAATATTTAACATGCAATGTGGTTAAAGGGACGTTGTTGCTTTTACAGAAACTGAGTTGTAATAATTAGTCTCCATTTTTAATCCATATTTGTACGCTAGATTGATGCAACGCAATGACTTTTTATTAGCAAAGCTGTTGCAAATCCAATGCTCATGGACGAGCGCTTTAAGCACAGAAGTTGTAGCGCCTTTGGCTCAACAAAATAGCGACATACCCCGCGTACATTCTTTCTATATTTGATTAAATTTTTGATGCCCCACATTGTATTGGCGTAAGGTGACTTTACAGGTGCACAAGTCTTTATCGCCAAACTCACATAGAATAACGATGTAATCTGGCTCTACCTTGTATAAATACCAATCAAACTGCTGCAAAAAAACTTGAAAGATAAACAGGCCCTAATGCGCACAATCTGTGATCGTAAAGCGCACCATGCGCGACTCAAAATATTTTCAAAATGTTAGATGACATGACTTTGCAGAGCCAATTTAACTACACTGTTGATAAAACCAAAACGCTCTAATTTGCGCGCTCTTTAGTTTTACTCGCTTGTACCTTTTCTTTCTGAAGGTTGTAAGTAACTGAAATTGTGAATTAATTTTTTTGTAATCTCATGTAATGTCCCAATTAAGGGCTTAGCTCTACACTGTTAAAGTTCATTGATAAGAATGATTAAATTTACAATTTGACAAAACAGGAGAGCACCATGGAAAAAATTACCACCTCGGGTAGCCAAGTAAAATCGAATATTGATGACTTAATTATTCCATTTGGCGGCGGTAACCCTTCACCTTATTCAATACCGCCAGTGGTTGTTTTTAGTCCTGCAGGGCCAAGAGACGATGATAACCCGCATAATGATGTACCAGTGATCACCTCAGTTACCAAAGACCACTTTGTTATCAAGTCGACCAACTGGGGCCTAAGCTATGTGATGAATTGGATAGCAATTGGAGAGTAATGCTATTTAACCTCAGCTTTGGATAAGCAAACTGTTTAACAGCGCAAACACTTATTTATTGGTTCAGCGAGGTTTGCGCGCCAAAGTAATTAAGGATGACTTATGTCTAACGTTTTTGAACACTTACCTCAACCACTGAATGGTATTAATTGGGAGCCCAGTCCTTCGGATTATAATAAGGTACCAGCACCACCAGAGTACGGTGATACTGACTTTGCCAATGAAGACTTTAAATATTTATGGGGCCCAGGAGATAGCACAACAAAAGGTAGGGACGACTTAAAACACATTGCTGATATGGGTTTTAACACAGTCAAAATGTATAACTGGAGTGTGCCCGCGCCATCAGGCTATTGGCAACGAGATCACAGCACCTTTTTGAGTTATGCAAAACAATGCGGGCTAAAAGTGATTGTGCCTATTAGCAACTACTTTACGGGCATGGCGTATAACATCAGAAAGAGCAATGGTAATGGCGGTGGCCCTAGTACGGGCTCGGGCACTAATAAAGTGACGGATACAACGCTCAAGCAGTGGATAACAGCGATAGTGACCGAGGTTTACGGCACTGACAAAGACCCAAGTCCTGTTGTAATGTGGGCAATAGGCAACGAGTTCGATAACTCTAATTTGGGGACATTTGGTTATTGTGAAGCACAGGATATTGCAAAAATTGCCAGCTATATTCAAGAGGCAGAGCAATCACTTGGTGTGCCTAGCGGGCAAACTTTGCCATTCAGTAGCCCTGTAACAACGGCTTTAACTCCCATCAACTCGTCCATCAGTGCGAAAGCGCCATACAATACCTTGATGGGGGGCTGTGCAACCCAAGCGTTGTTAACAGCATTCACAGCCGTGGGATTGAGCGATCGCTTTATTGCATCAATTAATTCTTATCAAACAGGCTCGCAGTTAAAAGACTATTACAAAGGCTTTGCGAAGGTTTTCTCTAGCTTAAAGTTTTACTATGGTGAACTGGGCTGGAGTGAAGGAATTGGCAGCGAAACCGAGCAAGCACAGAATGTGTACGACCAATTTAATACCACCATCCCTGAAGCGACAAGCTCAAGTTATTACTACGGCGCATGTTTGTTTGAGTTTTCTGACGAACTGTGGAAAGGGCCTGTTGGTAGCACAGAAACCAAGTTTGGTATTCAAACTTTTTCAACGGCAGCACCAACAAAGTTTGCAACTCAAGGCGATCACAGCCCAGTTTGGGGCGCAAAATACCCCATAGATAAATTTGTTAAACGCAAAGCTTACGCAAGCGTTGTAGCGGCATTGGCGAGCAAGCCCGATCCATCAAGCTAATCAATCTGGTTTAAAAGTTTTGCCAAGGAGCGATAAAAGCTTTACCAGGACGTTTAAAACCATGAGCAGCACATACCCATGTGCTGCTTTTTATTGCTGTAATGCACTGTAATCGATCCATAAAAACAGCTCGGTTACTATGTCTGGTTTGCTTTATTTTACGGCGAGTTTTCACTCGCAAGATTTACCTTTTATGTAAACGCAAAGTGAACTTTTTCCGTGTTTTTTGACGCAAATCACTATTAAATCTTTAAAACTTCATGCTAAGTTAAGGATGTTGTAATCGGCCAGTGAATATCACGAGCACTATAGTGCTTGAGTACTAGCATCTGTTGACAAGGGATATGCTTTAGCGCACCAGAGACATTTGCTTTACCTTCTTAGCAGCTTTTGTTTGTGTTGTGTACGTATCTTTTTAAAACTAAGGTATTTGTTTATTTTCAAAGCAATGGCTGGAACTTATATATGAAGTGAGTAAACGGGTATAAAAATAAATCAAGGTCCTGTGTAAATGATGTATTTAATTTCGATTATAGTTGGTTTGATAGCGGGAGTAGCTTTAGCTACTTTTATTTGCAGTCATACTTCAGCGGCGAGAACAAGAGCGTTTTGGGGGATTATTGGGGCTGCTGGTTTCTTATCTGGAGCTGGCTTTCTTACCGAACTTGATGAAACACTGACTTTTTTAAAGTTAAGTGAAAATATTAATTATTTGGTGTCTACCTTGTCAGTTATGATTGTTAGTTGCTATATAATGCTAAAATCAACGGTTCGAAGAGCTAATAAAATATTAAAGTACAGTGCTGGGATAACTAGCACTATTCTACACGATCCACCTATTAACTCTGTATATAAAAGCTATATTAAAGTTAAAGATGAACTTGATGATGAAGTCTTAAAAGAAAGAGAGAGGTCACTTAATGCTCTCGAATATAGATTAGATGAAAAGCATAATAGATTAAAGGAGAAGGAGCAGTACCTTTCTGATGTTAAAGAACAATTGAAGCTTACTAACGGTGATCACCCTGCCATAACTTTACCTCTGGGACAATCTATTTTAATAGATCAAGAGTTCTTAGAAGACATACCTGACTACTTTTCTAGAATAATCGCCTTTTTAGATAGCTCTAGTATGAAGTTTGAATTTTTGAGAAATGAATATAGTAACTCTTTGACAGAAGATGAGCATAAATATTTAATTTTGGACTCTTTAGAAATATTAGCTAGCGAGATCCAAAATAGGCTTTTTTCAGATCCTAGTGTGAGAGTACACTTTCGAGTCAATGACAAAGGTGAATATAAATGTATTGCATCCACACTATCATCCGAAAAGCCCTCCTCTGTTGTTAGCATACCGAAAAATGAAAAATCTATGATAACCGCGGCATGTGAACAAGATGGCTTTATAGTTAAAAGCATTAATCTAGAGTACCACTATTCAACGCCTAACACTAAAAATGGTACTTGGAATGATTACATGACAGCAGTTTTTAAAGATTATTTTAATAAATATGGAGAACCAATGCTAACCTTAGGGGTGTCGGTTCAAAGTGCGAGGAAGCATAAGAATTTTATGTATTTTCTTAGCCATATAAAATTCCATAAAATAGTATCCGAGTATTTAGATATTTTAAATCACGAGGTAGATTTGCGAGAATTTTTGAGCTCTTACTCTTTAGGTGAGTGATGCTTTTAAAATGTTAGTTAGATAATAGCCCAATCTCAATCCACAACCATCAGTGCTCTATACGTATCATACGCAAATTGGTCGGTCATGCCGCTTACAAAGTCTTGCAGAAGGCGGCAGCGGTAGTAAAACTCAAAAATGGGGTTTTGTTGTTGTTCGTCGCTTAGCGCTTTTACGGTTTGTTGGTATACCGCAACAAATTTGCCTGAGATGCGGTTGAGTAGGCGTACTTCTACTGGGTAGTCTTTGCTTTTGTTGATCACTTTTGCAAATTGTTCGGCGCTTAAATCCAGCAGGCGTTGGTATTCGCTTAAAATGCCTGAGGTGATCTTATAGCCTTGTAATTCAAGTTGCTCCACCTCTTTGTGATTAAATACATATTTAAAAGCTACGTTTTTAAGGGCTTGGGTTATAGCAAATTGGTAGCTGTTGTCTTCAAGTAAGGCTTGATTAAAACTGCCGTGGTAGACAGACTCTAAATTATCAACAAAGCGCTGTGTGGCGTGCTTCACTAGCGGGTGGGTTAAGCTTACGCGCAGCCAAATAAAAAATTCATTGTTAAAATTGGCCGCATTGGCACTGGCTTTATCAAATGCGTATTGGCATTTTTGTGCAATAAAGTCGGCATACGGCTGTTGGCATTCTGGCAATGCTTTAAGCTGGCTTTGATATTCCTCGTTTAACACTTCTCTTAGCTTTTCAACACTAATTAAGCCCTTTTCTACCGCGTCTTCAATATCGGCTAGGCAATAAGAAATATCATCGGCCGCCTCCATAATGTACGACACTGGGTGCCTGTGCCCTAGGGTTATGTGCAATTTGTCGCACAGCGTATGCACAAATGTTTGCTCGCTAAAATAGTACCCGACCTTTTTTTGTAAATAGCTCAGTGGTTGAGTTTTATTTGGTTTGGGGTCGGTGCCACAGCGGGTATATTTTAAAATGCTGGCTGTTTGGCAATAGGTGAGGTTTAAGCCGCACAAAGTATGCACAATGCGAATGGCTTGGGCGTTACCTTCAAAGTTACACACATCATACAAAAGCTTGTTGTCTAAAGCGCTCAGATTAGGCTGTTCATGTTGATAAAGCTGCGCCAGATTATCGGCGTAACTTGTGTGTTGTGACAAATAACGTTTAAACCAATCGTTAATTGCGGCCTCACCAAAATGGCCAAAGGCGGGGTTACCAATATCGTGCATTAGGCACGCCATTTCAACGAGGGTTTCGAGTGCAGCACCAAGCTCGGTGTGTAACTCGGGGGCCAACTGCCTGCGTTGTAGCTCTTTAGTAATCGATTGGGCAATAAAGCGGCCGTTTTGTTGAACTTCAAGGGAGTGGGTTAATCGCGAGCGCACTGCGGCATTGCGTTCAAGCGGAAATACTTGTGTTTTTTGTTGTAAACGACGCAAGGCTGCGTTGTTAATGATGCGTCCTCGGTCACTTTCAAGGCTACCTTGTAGCGTTTTCATGGGGTTATGAGGGCGCAGTAAATTAATTTTTGTATTGAAGTTCATACGCGAGCTTAAAAAATCATCGTTTTTGCATTGTATGGGTTATGTGGTGGCTTGTAAATTTTATGTGATTTAATGAGCTCCTGAAACAAGTTCAGGATGACGGTGGGAATGCATGGCTATGGTTAGATCCTGAAACAAGTTCAGGATGACGGTGGGAATGCATGGCTATGGTTATATCCTGAAACAACTTCAGGGTGCGCAGAGGGACGTTGTAACGTGCTGTAATTTACCTATTGAGACTTTAGGCACTATAGTTCACGGTGAAATACGTTATAAGGAAAGTATTATGTTACCGTCAAAGTTTAAAACACAGGCGTTGAGCTTAGTTATCGCTTCCACTGCGCTGTGCTTATTAGCACCAGCAGCCCACGCATACTCAAACGAAGTATGTAACCTTGAGCCAAGTTGGTTTGCAAGTCCAGTTCCTAACCCTAACGAAGGACCAAACAGTCCGTTTGCGTTTAAAGATGGCAAAGACAATTCAAGCAATTGCGACTTTCATCAATGGTCTTGGAATAAGTTTTTATATTTAACGCAGTCGGCTAAAGCGCCGGGCGGACTGTTTATGTTTGGCGAAGGTTTTTGGCAAGTTGATAACGCGTTAAAGCCTTACTTTGAGCCGTGGAACGACCTACTTAACCCAACCGGTTTAAAGCCTACCAAGCACCTAATTTTAGAAGACTTTAATCAGGCAGGACGTGGCGACCCTATTATTTACAGCAAATATGGCGGTAAGTCGGTTTACTTTTCAATTCATGTAAACGATACCTTTATGAAATCAGCCATGGCGCATCCAACAGCTGACCCTAAAGCCGAGTTTGCGGTGGGCTCTGTCGAGATGAAAGTAGCCTGGATTGATGTCGAAGATCTACAACAAGTATACAGAGGTGTTGATTTATCAAAGCAATTTTATATTCGCAAAGCTGTTTATAAAACCGACAACAAGTATAGCGACCCAACTGATGTGGCTATGATTGGTATGCATGTGGTGGGGGTAGTTGAAGATCATCCTGAGTTTATTTGGGCGACGTTTGAGCACAAGTTAACCGCGCCAGATTATTATAAATCGGGCATGGAATTTCAAAAAAGCGAGGAATATTTACAGCAAGATAAAGTGGTGAGTACGAGTGATAACTACCTGCTTTATAAAGGGGGCACTGAAGTGCAAAATGCCCACTTAAGCTATCCTGCAACTGAAAAACATACTAATTCTTTTCGTTTGTATCAATACGGCGTGCCCAATGGTTACCCATACACCAACAGCGCCGACCCAAGCCTAGGAGCACCGCAATCGCAGCAAGATCGTGATGTTGAAAACTACAAAAACATTGCGCGTTTAAATGGCGAAGTGACAACCAAATTGGCCCAATCTAACCCGGTATGGAGCAATTACTTTTACGCAGGCTCAGTTTGGCTAAGTACCTTAGGCTACAACTTTGATAACGGCATTAGCGGAGATATCGTTGGAAAAGACAGAAACGATAAATTACGTGGGTCTTTAGCGGTTGCCAATATGACCATGGAAACCTACACCCAAACATTCAGCAGCACCACGGGCACCAACCCGCAAATTAAGCCAGAAAACTGCTTTGCGTGCCATGGGACTAGTGAAGATCAGTCAACTATGCAAGTGAGCCACATTTATAATAACTACTTGCAGTGGGTAAAAACTGGTCAAAAATAGTTTTCTCCCAACAATTTAGTGGCACTGTTTCCCCAGCAGTGTCACTTTATTTATCTATTGTTACCTCTTTTCGTCATATCGTGTTGTTTCTTGTTCACTCTTATTTTGTTTTAGGGCCCAGTTGATGTTGGGAAGGTCCTGGCCTTCGTCAGGATGACAGGAGGGGTGAGTCTTAGCATTTATCGCGCAGGGTTATGTGCCGTTGCCTTGAACTTGTATTAGGGCCACGTTGATGTTGAGAAGATCCTGACCTTCGTCAGGATGACGGAGGGATGAGTCATAGCGTTCGTTAGAATGATGGAGGAGGATGGCAGCGGCTCAGCCATTTTTGTTATTCAATATATGACACTAATATGAAATGCTGATTTTTCATCTTTTGTTAATAAAAGTTTAATTTTTTATCTATAGTGTATTTACTCCAAAAAATACAAAGGATTAAAAATGAAAATGTCGTGCTTAACAAAATCAGTTGCTGCATTAGCAATACTTTCAACCTTTAATGCTGCTGCGCTTCCAAAGTGTGCAGATGCTACATGGATGGAGATTAACTATGCCAAACCACAACTGCCAGATAGTGGCTACCGCAACGGATTGAATCGCTTTATTACTTGGTTACCTAGCTTTCATATGATCCACGATGTGGTGGTCGCAACAGGCAACACCGCAACGCTTACGGCAAAGTTCGATTATGGGGCGGTGGCACATAAAGATTTAGAGTACGAAACAGTGAGATTTTATATTCGCGGTGAGCAAGACAGTCAGTGGCAGTTTTTATCAGAAAAAGTCACCAACAGTGACGGTAAAGCGTTTGTAACCATTCCGGCGTTACCTGCTGGGCAATACCGCATTTATGCGGGCGTACCTGCCGATGGTAGTGGCACAGAAGGATTTGTTACGGTAGTCGACCCAAATACTCCAGCGGTTTTATTTGATATTGATGGTACATTAACCTTGTCAGATGAAGAAGCCATTGGTGATTACTCCGGTATCGACCGAGCCGATGCGCGCGATGGCGCTTACAGCTTAGTACGTCGCTATATGGATTTAGGCTATCAGCCATTGTACTTAACCGCACGAGTGTATTGGTATGCCAAAGGCACCCGCAGCTGGCTAGACTGGCTTGGGCTACCAGAAGGGATCTTACGCACCACAATGAGTAACGAAACAAGCATGTACAGAACAGCTGAATATAAAATTGATCAAATTAACCGTTTTAAAGCACAAGGTTTAAACATTGTACGTGCTTATGGCAACGCTAAAACTGACGCTGAGGCCTTTATTAAAGCAGGTATTGGCAGTCAAAACAGCTTTACAATCGGGGAAGATGCAGGCCACTTTGGTACTACAGCTATTCTCAGTGATGGTTACTTTGATCACATTTCACAGTATGTGGATGATTTTTCGCAAGCACAGTGTGAATAAAGAGGTTTTTATATTTGGGTCTGTGGCAATGATGCTTACAGACCCAAAATACGCATTAAGAAGCAACAGTATTGGCTGGCCGCATTTTGGTTGCTTTGCTAAAAATGCGTTCTTTTAAGGTGATTTGCAGCATTGTGAACACCAGCACGGCTTGAATGCATACCGTTACCACCGAGATAGTCCACATTGTGGTAATCGTTAATGCCTGTTGACTTAAATAAAAAGCGGTTAATAAACAAAAAATACCAACTCGAACTGTTGTGCCGAGCAACGAAGGCAAAGTATTACCAAATGCTTGAAACATAGCCGATGCTGAAAAAACTAATCCCATAGGCACAAAATTCAAGCCAATAATGCTGATAAATATCGTGGCTGCACGGATCACCTCAGGGTCTTCACTAAAGGGGCTAAAGAATATTTCTGGCATCAAAATACAAGGCAATGAAATCAAGCCCATCAGTACCATGGTAAACAAGGTGGTTGTTTTGTATGTGACATAAACACGCTTGAGTTTGCCTGCGGCATAGTTTTGACCTGCAATTGCGGGGGCTGCAAAGGCTATCGCCATCACTGGTAAAAATAATGATTGCATAATTCTGCTGCCTAAACCAAAGCCCGCTTGCTCTGCTGAACCGAAATCAGACAAAGCCCAATAAATAACCGCCATATAAAAAAAGGTTAGCATAAGCTCGCTGCCTGCTGGCACACCTACCTTTAGCAATTGTTTTAGGGTAGGCCAGTGGTGTTTTAAATTAGTGATTTCAAGCTCTAAGGTATTATCATGAGTGCGTAAAAACTGAATTGCTAATGCCAGCGCGGTAAATGCGGAAATTGAACTTGCAAAGCCAGCACCACTGACCCCCATAGGAGCAATAACGCCTACACCGGTGATAAGTACAGGAGACATTATCGCATTGACTAGGACGGCAAACATTTGCATTGCCATAAAAGGTTTTACCAATCCGGCACCACGCATTGATGATGCAATCACTGTGAGCACAAATTGCACAGCGAGTGAGGGTAAAAACCAATAAAAATAGTCAAGACATGCTTTAAAGGTTGCTTCATCAGCTGCAATTGCTAAAAAGTACTTATCAGCAAAACCATAACCCAATGACAAACTAACCAAGGTGATCACAATGGCATAAAACATCGCGTGGCTATAAATCTTATTGGCTTGTGGCTTGTCTTTTCGACCAATTGCGTGGGCAACCAAGGTAGCGCAGCCTACATTTAATATTTGTGTTAGTGCCATGATAAAAAAGAACAAGTTACCTGCGGTGCTAACACCCGCAAGTGCAGCCCCTCCGATATGTCCGACAAAATATAAATCGATAATAAAATAAAGGGTTTGTAGGAGCATCCCCATCGCAATAGGCACTGCCATGTTCACAATGTGTTTATGAATTGGGCCTTTAGTTAAGTCTTGCATCTATATCCTTAGTAATAAACGAAGGCGATAATTGTATTGTCATTGATGTGTGCCCACATGATTCAAATTGCGCTTTAATGCTGGGCCAGAGTTTGTGCTTTGATAATATGCACGAGCTGGTGTAATTTTGCCAGAGTTTCACTTGTGGGCACTATTCCAAAGTTAACCCGTATACAGTTTTGGTACTCACTGGTTGTGGTAAAATCGCCACCACGGCGCACAAAGATGTGTTGTTGTGCGAGTAAATCGCTGAGCACAGCTGCATTGAGCTTGCCTAAGCTAAGCCAGATCACAAGTCCACCTGTCGGGATATAAGTTTGACAAGTTGCTGGTAAATCATGGGTTAAAACTTGGCTATAGGTTTTTAGCTGATTAACCAATTGGCGATTTACTTTTGCTATATGCTGCTGGTAGTAACCTTGTTGTATATATCGAGCTAGCGCCAATTGTGTTGGTAAGTTAACTCCTAATGTTCTTACTTTGCGTTGAGCAATGTATTGCTCATAGTATCTCCCGGGTAAACACCATCCTACTCGCAAGCCTGCAGCAAATGTTTTAGATACGCTTGAGCACCACAAAACCCACCCTGAACTGTCAAAATGTTTGATTGGCAAAGGGATAACAGGAGAGTGGCTCAACTCTCTAAATACATCATCTTCAATAATCGGGGTGCAATATTGCTCTGCCAATGCTGCCAGTTTTTGCTTTTGTACAGTACTTAAACTGTGACCTGTTGGGTTTTGATGATTAGCAGTAATAATGCACGCAGTTACGCGCTGCTTTTTAAGGGCGCGTTCCACTTGTTTAAGATCTAGCCCCTCGTTGGTACTTGGAATTTCTAATACCCGCCGGTCGAGCAGGTTTAACATATCCAAAAGACCCGAATAACAAGGAGAAGGTACTAAAATAGTATCGCCTTTGTTACTGACCGTCTCAAGCGCGAGTAACACCGCATCTAGGCAGCCGTTGGTGATCACAAGTTGTTCAGGATGGGTTGTAAATCCTTGTTTGACGAAATGCGCACACAATGCGTGTCTGAGTTTTGATTCACCACGTAAGTCCGCATAGCCAAACGTTAGCGATGGATCTTTGCCTATATACTGCCAGCACTTTTGAAAGCCTGCTTTATCAACTAGCTGCTCGTCTAACTCTGCTGTGGCAAATGATTGGCTAGGAATTAAAAAGTCGCTGTTGCTATTTTGTGGTTGTGTCGGTGTGGCGGTAAAGCTTGGAAAGTGATACTGACCGTTAGTGTGATAAGGCCGTGTAACAAAGTATCCTTGCTTGGGTTTAGCTACCGCGTAGCCATGTTGCTCTAAGTACCTATAACAATTTAAGGCCGTGGTCATACTTACTTGCTGTAATTGCATAAAAACACGCAGCGATGGCAGCGCATCACCCATGGCGTATTGTTCACCAAGTATGTCATCAATGATGGTATTCGCTAAACGCTGATAGGTGGGAGTTGCACTCATCTGTTATCTAAATTTTTTAAAAATCTGTATCTGTTATCTAATTTCATTAAGCATACACTAAAGCGTAACCGTTCACCATTTTGAGGCGACTATGCAGTTTAATCTTCAGAACAACCAAAAAATCTTAAAATCGCTAGGTTATTTTTTTGAAAAATTTCATCAGCAACTCGACACTTTATCTGTCGCAAGTAAGCAAACTCATCTACCCGACATAGTACTATCAGCGCATACCCGCTCTTTAGATGCATTAAATCAGGTGATTGAAGAGCACTTAAGTGAGCACATTTCAGGCAGTAATGGACCAAGGTACTGGGGCTTTGTGACGGGTGGCGCAAACCCCATTGCTACTTACGCAGATTGGCTTGTGACAACTTACAATCAAAATGTCAGTAAGGGGGGCGATTCGATAGCATCAAGTTTTGAGCGTCAAGCCATTGATTGGCTGCTATCTCTGTTTTCCTTGCCAAAGGAGTTTAATGGGTTGTTTACGACAGGTGCAACGTCAGCTAACCTACTCGGTGCTTTTGTGGCAAGGCAATTCGCCGGTGGTCAACAAGGTATCGATGTTGCCAAGCAAGGGATGTATGCACTCGATGTACAAGTGTTTAGTGCCTGTCCTCATGCCAGTATGATAAAAAGTTTAGGATTGGCTGGATTTGGTCAAAATAATTGGCAACCGATAGCGTGTTTAGCCAATAGTGAAGCAATGGATGTCGATGCCTTAAGTGAAGCACTCAAGTGCAGTAAGGCCAAAAGTAAGATTGTACTTGCCAGTGCAGCAACCGTAACAGGGACTGATTACGATGACTTAATGCGAGTCAGTGAGTTGTGCAAAACACATAATGCTTGGTTACACGTTGATGCTGCATTTGGTGTTTTTGAGCGGTTAATAAATGGCCCAACAGGTAAAACACGTGGCCTAGAGCTTGCTGATAGCATTACGTTAGATTGCCATAAATGGCTTAATGTACCGTACGATTGTGGGGTGTTTTTGACTCGTCATCATGACTTGCTCAAACAAACATGCCATGTTGGTGCCGCTTATTTAGCACAAAGCGACGAGTTTGACGATTACATGTCATTAGGTATTGAGAATTCGCGCCGATTTAGAGCTTTTCCGGTTTGGTGCACTTTATTTGCCTACGGTCAATCAGGTATTCGAGCTGCGATTGAGCGTAATATTGCTCAGGCAAAGGCATTTGCCAAGTGGCTACAGAGCAGTCCTTATTACGATTTACTCAAACCGTGTGAATTAAATGTGGTGGTGTTTGCACCCAGTGCTCAACACCCGATTTCATCATCAGCAGAATGTTTAAAAGCGATAAATAACAGCGGCGAAATTTTTGTGACTCCGGGTCAATGGCAAAATAAAGCAACTATGCGTGCTGCGTTTAGCAATTGGTCAACGCAAATGAGTGATGTAGAACGAGGGATAGCAGTGCTTGCAAAGATAAGTCAGGTATAAACCTCCTATTTTATGCGCCGCCAGAGGTTTGCCTTGCACGTATTCAATGATAAGTTTGTTGTATCTTACGGTTGTCGGTTGTGTATCTTTGGCTAAAAAACGCTTTCGGACATTAGTTTATTGCATCATCGCGCTTATCTTGTTGATGTCGGTTGTTATTTCAAGTGGTGTGCTTGAGCATGTTCAATCGATGCCGCATCAAATTGATAACGAATCGACGGAATTGCTAGCTACATTAGATCACCTCCCAGATGTTGCTGTGCCATCACCGAGCTTAGATACCAAAAGCCAGCCCCCAGTTGTTGAGCGTTACTGTGATATGAATGGATTTATACAAAACCAGCAGCAGCGCTCAAAACAACTCCTCGCGATGCTGAGCCCTGAGTTTAAGCATATACAACATGTGTTTAGTGCTAATAATGGGCCTGCTGTAGTGTTGTCGTTATATTACACCGACCTCAAAGAGTTAACGCTCGATTTGATAATCGAGCGTTTGAGTTTGGTGCATGGTGTTTACTCAAAGTTTTTACCGACGAGCCAAAACAAGTCAGTAACGCTTAATTTAGTGGTTTTATCTGACCGCACTCAGTATGAAGACTATACCTCTCGTTATGGTTTTGACCCAAGAACTAGTCAAGGGGTGTTTTTTCATGGCAGCAACTCAGCGTTTGTAGAGTATAAAAACGACCAACAGGTAATAAAAACCGCAGTTCACGAAGCGGTGCATGCGATGAATTTACGATTGATTGGACTAACACCAAGGTGGCTTAATGAGGGGATGGCTCAACTACTTTCTGGAATAGATATACAAAATGGGGCACTTACCTTTGATGTAAAAAAAGCATATTTATCGGCTGAACCGCACGATATTTATGGCTTGCTTGCGTCGGAATCTCAATGGGAAAGCATAGATACCGATAAGCTATATTACAGCGGCTGGTCGTGGCTTAGCTTTTTGATGGGAACCGAGCTAGGAGTTAACACCATGACCCAGTTGCTAAGACGAGAAAGTACCAATCCATGTGATGTGTTATCCAGTGATGCAACTTATCAGATACTTCAAAACGCTTATCCTACATTTGAACAAGCTTTTTATGATTGGAGGCAAGCGCTTAATAGCCGCTCTCACTAAGCTTTGTGTATCAGGAAAATGCCTTTTTGCCAGCAATCTCTGTTGGCAAAAAGGCGCCTCTGGGGAAGAGGAATGACTATAGCTTAGCCAAAATTTGCTTTGCGGTAGTTCTTGTTAAGCAAGCGGCCATGGGCGATTGCTTAAATTTTTTGCGGCTTACTTGTTGAATGTCACTACTGTGCTGTAGTTTGTCGTCTACCACCTTGACTCGGCATTCAATGCCATTTTCTAATTCGCTGTAATGTAGTTCAACACGCTGCGCTTTGAAGATCACATGCTTATAAGGGTAACCTTCAGTGGTATTTATTTGCGCCACGGGGAGGGTATTTGCATAGGATATGGTGGTAAATAAAGCACCTAGTAATGTCGCTAAAGTTTTCATGATGTACTCTCTGTTGCCTTGTTGGAATGTCTTAACTATTGAACTTTTTTTGACAGCAGACAAACGATAAAAACTTCCCTATACTTAAGTTTTTCTTAATTGTGTTTGAGTGGGATATGAATTTTCCTCCGCTAAAAAGCCTGTTGTATTTTAAGCATGCAGCCCAGCTAGGTAGCTTTAAACAAGCCGCTGAACATTTATTTGTGACACAAGCGGCAATTAGTCAACAAATAAGAGCATTGGAAGCTCACCTTGGTTGCGACTTATTTATCAGAGAAACACGTAAAGTAAAACTAACGCGTCAAGGGGAGCAACTATTGCCCCATGTGTTGGGCGCCTTTAATCAATTTGAAACGGGCATAAACGCGCTCAAGCAGGACCCTTCGCCAAATACTTTAAACTTGTCGGTATTACCCTCTTTTGCGGCATGTTGGTTACTACCAAAAATCGATGATTTTCAAAAAAAGCATAGCGATATCAAGCTGCGTATTGACCCAAACGATAGGCTTGTTAATTTTGAGCAAGGCGAGGCAGACTTAGGGATCAGGTTTGGACAAGGCAATTATCAGGATGTATACAGTGAATTGCTAGGTGGCGACCAAATGCTATTGGTTTATAAGCAGGGAATGTTAGATGAAAACAAGCCCCTCAAAGCGCAATTACTTGCTCATCAGCTGATCATGGATGTATGTCCTGATGCCCAACGGGCTTGGCAATTACTATTTGACGACTTGCGGATTAAAGCTGCGCAACAGCCTCGCTTTTTAGAGATTGATAATGCAGCGCTGGTGGTACAAGCTGTATTATCAGGGCAAGGGGTCGGTATGTTGCGTCGTAGACTCATTGAGCCCCAACTAAAACATCGACAACTAGAAATGTGGTCAGGCTTTGAGTTATTGTGTGATTATAAATATTATTTGGTTGGCCCTGAAAGTCACTTTTCTTGGCCCAAAGTGGGCGCGTTTAAAAGTTGGCTACAATCGCATTTTTGCTAAGCCATGTGGCCAACTTTAAAAGCACATAATACTGAATTAATCAGTGTGTTTTAACTGCTTGGCTTAGGGTGTAAAGTTTATCAAGCTTTTCATTGCAGGTGCGTTTGTCCCATTGCACAACGGCTGAAGTTACTTTATGCCAAGTACCTTCATGTTTGTATTCAAACATGCCATAGCCAAACTGCCAATCCTCATTGAGCAATAGTCTAACTTTGAGGTTTTCAACTTCTTTTGTTTCCCCGTTAAAAAGCACTTTAGATGCACAAATGCCGTTTAAAACAATAATAATGGCTGGTTTATTTTCAGATGGGATATATTGCCAATCTCCACATACACAAGATCGTACATTCGTGTTTGTACTGGTGGTTGCATATACTTGGCTTACACCGTTTAGCTGATTTGCACTAGGGTTGATTAGCAACTGTAAAGTAAGGGATAAATCACCAAGTTGATGTGGTGAGTTTGGCTTGAGTAGATAGGTGGCAGGTAGTAACTCAGTGTTATCGTCAATAAAAGTATTCATTGCATTTTCCTTTGTTGTCGTAGTGAGCAGGGCATCATGTTAAAGTGGCAATTGCTAACATGGTTGATTAAAACTTATGCAAGTTTCTAAAATGTGTAAATTACACTGGATTACACACTAATATTACAGTTACCCTCGAGGTACTGTGGAGCTGGCTGGCACTAAGCTTGCTATATCAACTGAGTGGTTTTAGCTATGTGGAATAGGCGTCACATGGCAAAAGATATTGAGGTGTAAAATGCGTAAGCATGTGGTTTTTACTATCCTGTTTTTATTGCTTTTATCGGGATGCTCAAAGGGGTTGCCGATTAGTGAAGGTGTTGTTCATCAGTTCGAAGTCGAGCCTTTACTACTGGGTCAAATTTCCGACGATGGCAGGTTGTTGCTTACGGTCACTGCGTCTGAGCAAGTAAAAGTTTGGCGCACAGCCTCAAAAGAAATTGAGTACCAAGTACCTCAAAATGAATTATTAAAACCTGTTCGACACGCACTGTTATCTAAAGATAATAGGCTGCTAATAATGGCCAATTATGACACTTTAGGAGTTTGGTCGGTGTCGGGCAAAACATTTGTGCATAAAGTACAATTTGGCGGTGTTGATCCAATGGCAGCGATTAGCCATATTGCGCTGTCTCCCAATAATGGCAGGGCATTAGTGGCAATGACTGACGGTTCAGTGAATATGGCAGATTTAAATTCGCGACTAAATAACCGCTTTAAGCCCCACGATAGGCCGATAGATTTTCTGTCGTTTGGCAATCAAGGCGAACTATTTCTGACAGGTGCACAAGATGGCAAAGTTGGGTTATGGCAGTTTGGTTCTCCAAAAGCATTGTTTGAAAAAGAATTTGCCCATCGGGTAACGAGTTTGAGCGTTAACCAAGATTTTTCACGATTTTTTGTTTCGGATGGGTTAAACGCACAACATATAAAAACGCTCACTCGTGGAGAAGAAGTGACTCAGTTAAATTATACAGCGCGCTTTAAAGTATTTCGAAAAGCGCTATTTATTCCCACCGCTGAGTTATTGGCTACGTCGTCTTCCAAATCTCACTTAAGTTTGTGGAGTACGCAAACGGGCGATGAGCTGGGAACTTGGACAATTAAAACTCAGCGAGAAGGCGCAACTATTGTATCTATGCATGCGACGCAAACGGGTATGCTATATACCCTAAATAGTGACGCTATGTTAGAGAGTTGGGATTTAAATGCGTTAAAAGCACTTTGAAAATAGGCACAACTGATGATGCGACTTGGACTGCTAGGATTGTTATTTTATATGTTGTTAGCATGTAGTGAGCCTGCAGTGCTTAAATCTACCAATCAGTATCAATTTAGTGACGCTCTAGTGCTTGATGGACAGTTATCTGGAAGTGGTGATCAAGTTATGCTGCTGATAGAGGGTCCAAATCTGGTTATATGGCGCGTCTACGATAACCAAACGGTAATATCCCTCAATGAGGCGCAGTTACCAAAGAATGTACGCGTAACCCACTTAAATGAACGGGCTAATTTACTACTGGTAGCAGGCGATAATGTAGTGCAATTTTGGCACTCACTAACAGGCGCTTTGATCGGGAGTCTGCAAGCTAAAGGCGTCGATGAGTTGGCGAGAGTATCTGCGTTATCAACCTCGGATGATGGTGATGAGGTCGCAATAGGGTTTACTGACGGTTCAGTTTCTTTATTCAAACGCAAAAGTAAAGAAATGAAACAATTTATGCCACATTCTAGTAACATAATTGCCATGCACTTTGTTAAAGGCAATAGAATGGTTACGGGCGCGCATGATGGGCTAGTAAAAGCGTGGGATAAACAGACGGGTGATAATTATTATCAGCGTAAATACAATACTAGGCTTAGCAGCTTAACGATATCGGCTGACCACCAGCAGCTATTTGTAGCCGATGCCTTAAAAACGCAAGAGGTTTTATCAGTAAGTAACGGTGAGACATTAAGTGAGTTAAATTACATTACAAGATTTAAATGGTTTAGACACGCGCTTTTTATCCCGCGTTCTACGTATTTAGTAACATCCACACCTAAAGCTGAGCTCAGTATTTGGGATACCTCTTCGGGCAAAGAGCGGTTAAGTTGGCAGATAGAGGTTCATAGTATGGGAACCACCTTGTTAGACATGGTAATTATTAACGACCAGCTAATTACACTCAGTAGCGAAGGGGTGATTGAAACTTGGCCCTTGATGTCAGCGTTAACTGACCTTTGAACAATTCACTTATATTTGTATAATTGCACTATGTTAAATTTAGCGATGTTTTTTAATCACCTCTTTGGCATTTTTAAGTCAAACAAAATACGCAGACTCTTGCTGAGTACACCTTTGCTGTGTTGTGTGATAAATGTGCAAGCTCAAAGTGCTCTTTCGGCCGAAGTATGCCGGGGCTTTATGGTTGAGGCTGAAACGCTCGTTAATTTAGGTGCTAACCAGAAAGGTCATTCTTCCTTCAGTCGATTACAGCGCCTAGAAGAGCGGCTAAGACTATTTTGTCCTGACTTTAACTTTACGCTAAAAACTGTTAACGCACCCAAAAACCCCATAAAAAGCAATAATAAGCCCGTTTTGCAAGTTGCTGCGGCCGCTTTAAAGCAAGGGGGCGAACAATACCAAGACGCAGACAAGCAAAGTGCATGGTTGCAGTTTTATAATGCTTCGGAACGCTGTAATAAAGCCAGTAAAACAACGCAAGAGCATGTGTATTGTAGTGAAGAAATTGCACAGCAAAAGCGTGAGTTTGAACAGCAATGGACAAAACAGTCAACAGCAGAGTTAGTAGCCACCTCAAGTGAAGAGATAAAACAAGAGCAGCAGGCGAGCGAGCACGCCAAAACTCAATTACCAAAGGCTGCTCAGGTTGAGTCTAATCAGACTGTGCCTAAACCTGATAACACGCAACAATATGATCATTATTCGCAAAGCCAGCAACAAACATCAATATGGCTTCATGTTGGACGCTACGTGTGGTTTATTTTGTTAATTGCCAGCATATTAGTGGTGACAGGTACGGTTTGGCCTTATACAAGACGGGTATTTCATCATCAAATGAGTCGCGTATTGTTGAGCTCTTTCTTAGCAAAATCTTTGCCTAAGTCTGATTATGCTTTGGCTGGTAAAGTACACTTTTTGGCAGATGGTAAAATGCACCATATCGATGAATTAGTTATTTCAAAGTTCGGTATTTTTATTGTGCAGTATCAAAATCAAGGAGGTGCTATTTGGGAAGATGCGCATTCTGATCTTTGGACGCAGAGTATAGATGACGAGAGGAATTATTTTGATAACCCGATCACTGAAGTCGCACAAAAAGTCGAATGGCTGAAGGGGTTGTTAGACATCGAAAGTCATGTCGAAAGCTGTATTGTGTTTCCAAATGACGTATTTTTTCGCACATCAATGCCACAGCAAGTTTGTCTCTATAAAAATGCGCCAAGCTATATCAAACAATTTAATGTAGCGCATTTTGAACCTCAAAAACTCGATGTGATTAAAGAGCAAATAAAGCTATACCAAAAAGATATGTCTTTTGCTCACAGAGTGAGCCAGTTAGTCACTCAAGGTCCATAACCCCTATTCTAAAAAACTCAGCGAAGAATGATTTTTGCGTCTCCCTGTGAATAAGCGTTACTTTTGTGCTGAATAGGGGTCTTCGGCCAATAGATAAGCACGTAAGTCTGCTTTTTGTTCTTGAGATAGTAACCAAGTGCGGATTTCTTGTACTTTATCGTATACTTCATCGCCAAATTTAGCGCGATAATTGTCAGATAAACTCTGTTTTGTATTGTCTTGTCGGATCCAACGTTGCCAGTTTGGGGTTATCACTGCATTGAGACAACCAGCGATACCTTCTTGTTTCAAAAGTTCCCATTCGCCTTTGTCTAGCCATAATCCGCCTGTCGCAGAACTGTAGTCAAGTTTATGCACATGCTCTGCAGTGATCTTAAACTTGCGCATGAATGTTCCAGAGGCGGGGCATAACAAAGCTACTCTTGTATCTGTAACCTCTGACTCTTCAAAGCTTACATCACATTTAAATTGATATTGAGGATTTCTTTCTTTCCAAGCTACGTAGTCTTCTATTAATAGCCAATTTCCGCCACAGTAATCGCAAGTGTGTGCTCTAAATAAACCATCAATAAAGCTGGGCACCAAGGCGCCGTTTTTACAACTTGTACAATTCATATATCCCTTAGCTCTATTAGTTGTTAATGAATACAAATACAGCCGTATGTTAGCGACTTCCAAGCATAAGAGCTACAAAAATGTAAATTTTCAATAGTTTAGTTACTTTCATATGGGGATTTGAGAATGTACTAAAAAGTGATAGAGTTTTGAACTTTCTAGCTGCCTTGAATAGCATTATCGGGTATTTAGCATGGTGTTGGTAGGGGGTTACAAAAAAGGAATGCAGATAGAGACTTCGGTAATATACATCATCCGTTTATATGATACATAAAACAAATTCGAGATTGAGCACATGATTTTGCATCATGTGCTTATAAAAACTGAGTTAAAAGCTGATGTGTACTTTTCTATCTGCGAGCAGCGCTCTGTTTAGATATCACATGCGAGCATCGTTTGTTTAAACGGTACTCGCTATCTAATAAATATGCTTATTTAGTGATTAAATCTTCTTCAATAAGATAGATTTCGTTCGGATTAGTCAGGCTAAATACTTTCACTGCAAGTGTTTTACCTGCCGCATTTTCACATTCAATCATTTGATATAAAACCGGCTGACCTGCTTGTGAGTTATCGACTGTTGTGTGTGCCAAAAACACATCGGAATGAAAAGGGCCAAATCGGCCTTCGTTATGAAATAGGTTTAATTCGACTCCTCGGTTGGAGAGGGTGGTACAGCGTCCGTCGTTACTTTGGTTGTTTATACGCAAATGACTATTGACCTTATATGCGCTGTGATAACCGTAAGTATTTGGTCTATGGACGAAATAGCCTTTAGGTTCTACATCAACTTGCCACTCAATAATTGGTGCACCAGGGATATTAACAAGTACGTCATAGTCTTCTCCTTTTGACGTTGTACAAGATACTCTGAGTTTTTTATTTTCAGTTAAGTATTGTTCTGGAATTTGTGCGCTGGCCTGTTGAATCGCTACTTGGGCTGGTACATTGGAAATATCAGCGTGGCTAATATGCTCGCCAGTTGAATGTGCATACACATTCGCATAACTACAGTAGTCGCCTTCATTACGCGGGTGAAGATAAACATTTAGGTCGTGGGCAAACTCGCTGGTGATGACGGCTGTTGCTATTGGTCCTTCATTATACTCTGTTACACGTTCAAACCCATCAATATCAAATGCTTGAGCTGGTAATGCAAAGCTGTTGTTTGAAATAGAAATAGCGATAAAGGTTGCAATGATACTGAACTTTTTCATACAAATGATTCCTTTTGTGTTCATTGTTAAAGTACTGGTTGTTGTGCAAAGGGCCCTTTTAGTTTGCAAACCGATCATAGATGTAAATGACAGCGCTGACAATTACAGTTCAATGACATTTTATGATTTAAATCAATGTTTTATGAATAAGTTAATCGTGCTGCTTTTCGGTGAATTAAATATGAAGGCAGCATAAATATTTGCAAGGTTTCTCGCCCGTCATCATCGAGTAAAAGCGCGCTATGTTCTTGCTTAAATTAGTATTAATTAGTAGTGAGCTCAGTAGCTTACTTAACCTACATGCCTCTTTCATCTGCATCAAAATATCACATTAAAGTTCTTTAAAAGTTCTTTAAAAGTTCCTTAAAAGCTCCTTAAATATAATGAAGTTTGAGCCTGTTATCGGTAATATGTCGCCATTTTAAAATGATAATAATACAGAGGCTGTGCTTATATGGGACAAATGATAAAGGTGCCTCATACCTTAATATTGCTGTTAGGTATGATGGTTATAGCACTCGTTGCAACTTGGGTGATCCCACAGGGATTTTTTGATACTGCGACAACCCAATCGGGTCGTCAAATGGTGCTTGCGGGTACTTATCATTTGGCTGAAAACACGAAACTGTTAACGCCATGGGATTTACTTAAGGCAATACCAAGAGCATTTGCAGCAGCACAGGATGTCATATTCTTTGTGCTGATTGTGGGCGGCGTGTTATCTATTGCGCGTGCGACAGGAACGGTTGATGCATTAATTGGCAGATTGTTAGAAAAACACGGAGATAAACCACAAAAATTAATATTTATGGTGGTTTTTTGTTTTGCGTTGGCATCCAGTGCTATCGGCACTGCGGGTGAATACATCCCATTTGTGTTGATTTTAGTGGCGTTATGCAAAGCCATGAAATTAGATGCGATGACGGCTGTGGGTATGATCATTGCGGGTTATGGCATTGGCTATGGGGTGTCTGCATTCAACCCATTTACTGTTTTAATTGCTCAGCAAATAGCTGATATTCCGGTTTATTCTGGTATTTGGCTTAGGTTAGCCATATTTTTGCCTTTTGTTCTGATTGGTTTTCACCACGTGTGGAGTTATACCAAACGCGTCCAAGCTAATTCAGCGCTTTCAATGATGAAAGATGTTGAGTGCCCTTTGGCAGGTCAAACTCAGCAAAACTATCCTTTACTTAACAAACGTCATCAGCTCGTTTTATTGTCATTTATCGCGACTTTGGTGGTTGCAGTATGGGGTATTGCAACTTTGCATTGGTACTTGTATGAGTTAGGCGGGTTGTTTATTGCTTGGGGTATATTAATTTCTATCTTAGGTAAGCTATCTGCTGATGATGCCGCGCACAAGTTCATAGAGGGTGTGTCTGATCTCGTTACAACAGCCATTCTAATTGGTGTTGCTCGCGGGATTGCGCTGATATTAGAAGATGGACAAATATTACATACTATCGTGAATGGGTTGTCTACACCGCTGTCTTATGTGGCGGCGGAAGTGTCGGCGGTAGGTATGCTATTCATTCAAACATTGCTTAACCTATTTATTCCCTCTGGTTCTGGGCAGGCGTACGTAACAATGCCATTGATGGTGCCTGTAGGAGATTTAGTTGGGGTACCGCGTCAAGTTGCGGTTTTGGCCTATCAATTTGGTGATGGTTTTTCAAATATGATTGTGCCTACAAACGCGGTCCTTATGGGGATCTTAGGTATGGCGGGCGTGCCTTATACGCACTGGTTTAGGTTTTGTGTACCATTGATGCTAAAACTCATGTTTGCAGCCAGCACTGTGCTGGTGCTTGCGGTTGTATTTGGCTATGGACTAGACGTTCAGCCTCAGCTTTAAAAATCAATGTATGGAGCGGGCAGGGTCTAGCCCGCTTTTTCTATTCACTATCTAGAGATAAGTCTAGCGAACTTACTCCTTGTTTTGTTCTAAATCAGGTTATTCATCAACCTTCCCCAGCAAGAGAGCTCACTTTTCTTATTAAGCGCATGTTTAGACTTACCGATGGCAAGTAAAATGAACCGAGCGCTGCTTTAGAAAAATGCACTCCTTGATTATTTTACTAGGCAGTTAATACGGGTTAGCAACTCTGATGGAGGAGTTTCTCTTACATCATTTAGGTACTCTTCAAATGGTGGAAAGTCTGCCAGTTCTACTTGATTATCAGGGATCCATTGACCAAATAGCCAATCATAAGGTTTGTCTAGTTCGGTGTAATCACCTTTGAATAGAACACTTAGGGCATCACCTTCAGGTAATTCAACAATTTGTAACTGTTCATCGGGTAGCTCAACGTTAGGATTGTCAATGCTCATACATGCCATTGACCTTAATTGGTCTTTATCTACGGTTTTAGGATCATCGTAGTAAATACCAAACGAGCGCGAATGCTCATTGAGTAACCCTGCACTACCAGCTAACATACCAAGCTTTTCAAATGCTCGGCCTATTTGCATGTAGTCTCCTTGATGGGGTATTGCAACTAAAGTTAAGGCTTCACTGTGGATACGTTCTACGTTATACATCTGGTTATACTCCTTTGGATGGGTTGGATAAAACACAGATTGCTCAAGTTCTTTAGCGCTACGAAGCTGGCGATATTGGTTGGGAGTTTCACCATAGTATTTTGTAAAAGCTCTGTTGAAAGCCTCTACGCTGGCATATTTCACTTGCTTTGCAATTTCGGCCTGACTTAAACTACTGTGTAGTAATAGTGTTGCCGCTTTAAACAAACGCATTCTTCTAACCGTTGAGTTAATGGTTTCGCCAGTAAATTCTCTATAGATACGATGAAAGTGATAGGCTGACATGTTTGCAAGCTCTGCGAGAGAGTTAACATCCAGTGCCATATCAAGGTGTTCGTATAGGTAATCAATCACTTGAAGTAACCTTTGCCTATAGCTGTGTTTGGTCGTATTTTTGAGCGTCATAGCGTATCCCTTTGAAAGCAACTTTCTTGGTACTGCATAGTATCCAATAAAATTAATGTTCGTTATAGTGACAACGTAGACAATGTATCGCAGGTGCTATTGATAATGTTTGCTAACTTTGAAATTGGTTGGGTAAACGGCTTTGTAAAATTTTGTATTAGTTATTGCACGCTCGAAAAACATTTTTAATTTCAATACTTAAAGACTCTATATAGGCTCTGCATTTTTGTTTTTCTAAATCTAAGGCTGCGTCCTCTAGTGCTTGTAAATAGTATGCACAGCGCTCTGCGCCAATGGCTTTAGCTGAGGTTTTCAAATAATGTGCTTCTTCTTTTATTTCCTTTAAATTGTCTTGTCTGTAATGACCCGCAATTTTCTGCAAACTGCCCTTTGCTTGCACTAAAAACTGTTGTCTAAAACTTTTGATTTCATCGATATCATCTCCCAAAAGTTCGCGCATAACATCTTCATTCAAAGTCTGAAGATTTTCTAAAATGCTAATTTCCATACCATCTCTCTAGTGCATTTTTAAACTTGGCTAATGTAACTGGCTTACTAATAAAATCAGACATGCCCACCGACAAGCAATACTCTTGATCTCCTTTCATCGCAGCTCCAGTAACCGCAATGATTGGAATCGCTTGTTTTTTATCTTTATCTTCTAATTTTCGAATGTGTTTAGTTAATTCAAACCCGTCCATACCTGGCATATGGCAATCCGTTAAAACGAGTGCATAATCACCACTTTGCCACATTTTTAAGCCTTGTATTCCATCTGAGGCTAGTTCACAGTTATACCCTAACCTAGAAAGCTGCTTAACCATAAGTTTTTGATTAAATTCGTTATCTTCTACTATAAGGAGAGGGAGTTCGTGTGAAGTGGTATTATTTGGCTCTAGATTGGTGTCTAAATCTACAATAAAGTCATCTTCTTGTAGTGTCTCAGGTGCAATACTTGTTTGCTCTTTTAATTGAGTTAAATATTTTTCAAGGGTAAAGAATGTCAGCGTGTCGATATCTAGCTTAAAGGCACTTTTGAAACGCTCTTTTACCTGACTCAATATATCTTGTTGATATAAGATTAACACTTTTTGAGTAATGACGGGTTTTGTATCCAACTCATGGATGTCCGTCATACTCCTTACAATAAGTATATCTAAACAATGGCTGCCAGAGGCTTTTGTTGATAGGTGGCCAATTGGTTGCTGTGTGACGTTATCGCAATAAAATGAAAGTTTATCTAGCAGCTGTTCAATGTGATCGCTGTGATGTTCATTTGAGTAAATGTTAATACAGGGGTATAAAAGCGCCTTTTGCCGAGTTTTAAAGTTCCAAATCGGAATGTTGACAGCAAACTCGCTACCAACGTTTAATTCACTGTTTACAACGATCCCTCCTCCCATTAGCTCAACGAGTCTACCACAAATGGCTAATCCAAGGCCGGTCCCCCCAAATCTGCGAGTGGTACTTTTATCAGCTTGAGTAAAAGGGGTGAACAGTTTTTTTAATGTATCTTCGTCGATGCCTATGCCGTCGTCTTTAACTACAATGACAAGCTTACTCACTAGGCTGTTCACTTTTGTGCACGATAATTCTATCGATACAAGGCCGTTGTCTTTAGAGTCATTTACACTGAACTTTATAGCATTACTAACAAGGTTAAACATGACTTGTCGAATACGGTTTTCATCTCCGTTTAACTCACTTGGCATATCTTTGGCTTCAACCACTTTTAGCTTAACGCCTTTTTGTTCCGCAATTGGACCAAAGATAACGATGATGTTGTTGAGCATTTTCGACACGTCAAAATCGTAGCAATCAAGCTCTAATTTGCCAGCTTCAATTTTGTTGATATCAAGTATGTCGTTGAGAATAGACACCAAATTATTAGCAGCAATTGCGGCTGTATCCAGTAGTTCCTGCTCTTCAAAGCTATTGTCTTGGTGGGTGAGTAAATCTAACGCACCGATGATTGCATTCATCGGTGTTCTTAACTCATGGCTCATCATTGACAAAAATTCTGATTTAGATTGACTAGCCATTTCAGCATGTTTTACGGCCTGATTTAGCTCCGCTGTTCTTGACTTTACTTTCGCTTCAAGGAGTAGGTTTGACTCTTCAAGTTTAGTCCGTGCTTCATAAATGGAAGTATGATCTATAATGACGCCATCTAAAAATGTTGTACCGCTTGCACTGTCGCAACTCAATACACCTTTTGCATATAAATAAATACTTTCACCATTTTGCAGTATACACCTGTATTCTCGCTCAAAATCGAGGTTTGTATTAAATGAATGCTCGATGGCATCTTTTACTGATTGAACATCTTGAGGATGTATTTGAGCTAGCCAGCTGGCCAAGTCTCCGTGGTTTTCCTTTAAAGGGAGGTGAAGCAATTTACATGTTTGATCATCCCAACGGAAATACAAGCTTTGACTACTTTTTGCTGCACTCCACGTACCAATTCGTCCGCCCTCAAGTGCTCTGCGCCTTCTCTCATTTTGCTCGTACAGTTTGCAGTTTAATACTTGAGAGTAGACATTTCTTTTTAAAATACCTTTTAAGATGTCAGGTGTAGATTCATCTTGGAGGCCTTGGCAAATGAATTGCATTGCTGATGAATCTAAAGAGTGATCGGTATGAACTTCTAAACAGAAGGGTTTTTTGTCTAAATCTGCTTCTTTGAACGCGTTTAATACAAGCGCTCTATCTATTTCGCGAAAGCTATTTAAAATGCGCTCGATTGGGACCGCAGTTTTTTGGTCTAAAGCAAGTAGTGCTGCGCAGGTGTTGGAAAGTTGAAATGCTTTTTCAGAGATATTGTACATCCAACTGCCAGTCACATAATTTTGAGGTGTTGCAGCAGTACAAGCAGGTTGATCGAGAATCATCAGCAAATAAGTGTTTTGCTCTTGGGGTAGAAAAGCAATGTTGACCTGCTTGTTACTTACCATCGCTGCTACAGTGTGATTGAGCCATTGGTCGCTTAAGTTATTCGAGATTTCTTTACTGAATTTGATGTATTGGTCTATCGGGGTCGCCCTTAAAGCGTCAGGTTGTTTATTAAATAAACTTAACGCAGCATCATTTAGGTCTAATATGGCCAGATTCTGAGATATCAACACAGCAGGAGTTTTGGTGATATCAAGTTTCATAGTAGATCCCAGTTAAGCCGGTTACGGTTTACATTAATGAGCGAGATTGCATTTTTCTACTGCTTTTAAAATAGACTGCTTTGTAGACGGTTTAGCAATATAGGCTGCAAGTCCAAGGGACGCCCATTTCCTAATTAAATCTTTGTTTTTATTGCTTGTTAACGCAATAATTGGAATGCTTTTGCAATTAGGGATATTACGAATATTTTTTGTGGTGTTATAACCATCTAGCTCAGGCATAAACAGGTCCATAAAAATGAGATCGTACTTATGCTTTCTCAGCATCTTTATTGCCGTTAAGCCACTTCCGACACTTTCAACTTCATGGCCCTCGTCTCGGAGGATTTTACTAATCATTTCTCTATATATTTCATTATCTTCTACCACCATTATTTTCGAGTTTTTCAGCCGTTGTTCTGAGCGGGCCATATTGTTGTCATTTATGGGTGGCAAGTCTAAAAATCCTTCATTCTTGCTAGGGGCTTCTCTTTTTGGTTCAGGCTTACTTTCTTTAAGTTGAACTGCATGTTGGCTAGTGTGAGGTATTGATTTTTCGGTCAATAACGCGGATAGTTCAGCAACAGAGAATTGTTTGTTTTTTAGCCTTTTTGTTAGTTCCGAAACGCTGTCGGCAAGTTGCGATTCTAGCTTATCTAAAAGGGGGTCAATATGCTGTGCTTTGAGATCTTGGATCAACGCAGTTTGTACTTCGTTTATTCCAGCCGCTTGCTGTAAGTTCTCTCTAGCGTCTTTTAAGGTTTGCTCTGCAGATTGATGATACTCTGCCGCGTCATCAATTAATTGCTTAAGGTCTTCATCTATTCTGCCAAAATGCTCTTCTCTTATGTTTGTAATGTCATGTGCTTCTTTGCTGCGCAATAAAGCATTGTGCAAAATCATACGCAAGCGATAGTTTTCATACATAGGTTTATAAATGAAGTAGTCTCTAAAAATATTTTTCATACAACATCTAAAGCCGATGCCTGACTCTCTGTTTTCACATAATAGAATGTTTTCATGAGGGTAATCTAACGCACCTTCCTTAGCTAAGCGGCTATAAAGCTCAACGCTTTTGCTAACGGTAGACATGGCAATGATAATAACCAGTGGTGTGGAGTCTACAATTACTTCGTGCATATCACTAAAGTTGTTCAGTGTTCTAAAAGCGGTTATTTGAGAAGAGATCACATCCGTTACACCTGCAAGCTCTTCCACATCATCACACAAAAGAACAACTTTTGGGTGGCGCTCTACATGTTCAACTTCTTTACGCGTCATGTGTCACTTCCTAGTCATCATGGTAAGCAAATCTTGCTCTATCGTTGCTTTTATTCAATCGGTTAGGGCTAGATATTTTTGTTGGCCTTTGAATTTTAATATAGTCTAAAATTTCTCAATCGAATATCTAACCTCTTAACCTGCCACGGCTTTTCCTTTGATCATAATCAGATTGCTGCTCTAATGTTTTTAAAAATTGTACTTTCTCTAGAGGGAGTGCAAATAAATATCCTTGTCCGTAGTCAATCTTGTAATTATTTAAAAAGGCCAGATCTTGTTGTTGTTCGATGCCCTCTGCAACCACTTTCAAGTTGAGCTTTTGAGCTAATGCCACTGTGGCTTCAATAATCGCTTGCTTATCTGAGTCTATTGCACAATCATGAATAAAGCACCTATCTAACTTTAGTTCACAGAAGGGAATTTGGCTTAGCTGTTTTATTGAAGAGTAGCCTGTACCAAAATCATCTATCGCCAAAGAGAAGCCTTTTAAACGTAGTCTCAACAATACATCCAACGATTGTGTTAAGTTTTCAATTAATAAGCTTTCTGTCACTTCAAAGACGATCATGCTGGGAGGTACATTGTAGCTATTAGCCAAATCCGCTAGGCGTTCAGGCAGTTGCAGGTCTTCTAGGTTCTTAACGCTCAAATTAATGTTGAAAGCGAGGTCTTGTAACAGCTCAAAATGTTGCTCGATAAACTCGAACGCTTCGTTAACAACAAAAATCGAGAAATCATGTACTAAGTCAGAATGCTCTATAAGGTCAATGAAATAGTAAGGAGAAAGTGTGCCAAAGTCAGGATGATTCCACCTTATCAAAAACTCCGCACCAACAAACTCTTCAGTTGACAAAGACACCTTGGGCTGTAGATACAAACACATTTGCTTGTCTTTAATAGCATGTTGTAGCTCATCAACATGAAAAGAGTGGGGCTGGAGACTAGATGCTTGTCGGTGACTCAAACTAAACAATGACTCCATTAACTGTTTGATTTGGCTTGCGGTCACAGGCTTGTCAATGCCCGTTATGACGTTAAGATTTCTCAAGTGTGCAAGGTTTTTTGCCATTTTTATTATTGTGTTATCTTCACCACTGAGTAGTACGATAGATGCGCTAATATTTAAATCGGATAAATGTCGAAGAACCTCAATACCGTCCATTTGTGGCATATTGAGATCTAAAAATATAAGGTCAGCTGCGTTATCTTTGATGTGTATTAGGGCATCAGGGCCATTATTAAACCCTGAAAAATGGATGTCATATGATTGCGACAACAACAGTCTAAGTTGGGTTAATATTAGCCCATTGTCATCTATCGCAATTACGTTTAATGGTTTATTGGCATTCATTTTCTAGCCTTTTCTTCACGCCGCACAGAAGCTTGCTTTAATTAACATCAATGCAAGTCACTATGATTCAGTATAGATGTAATTTCAGAACATACCGCATTGAATTGAGATGCGCAGTGTGGAAGCATATCTGCTATTTTATCCGTGTGTTGCTCTTTTGCTGCGAGTTCTAGCTCAAGGTATAAATTGGCAAGCTCTACAGCGCCAATAGCCTTAGCGGACGACTTGAGTTGGTGTGTTAAGCTTCTAACTGACTCTATATCTTCTGGACTCTCATACAGTTTGTCCATCATCGGATTTGAGTCGTTAATAAAACTTTCTAAAAATGCCTGCTGAATTTTCGTGTCGTCTCCAACGTAGGTTGATAGCAAGGATAAATCTAACGTTTTATGGTTGTTATTTTTGACTTTATTGTTCACTTTAGGTGGTATGTTGTTGGTAGCGCTGGCAGATGGCATCCATTTGAGCAATAAGTTTTTAAAATAGGCCAATTCAATAGGTTTTGATATATAGTCATTCATACCACAAGCGATACACTTTTCTCTTTCACCACTAAGTGCGTTGGCCGTAGCTGCAATAATAGGAATAGCCTTTTTCACTGAGTTTTGTTTTTCAAGCTCACGGTATTTTTTGGTAAATGTGTAGCCGTCCATAATGGGCATATGGCAGTCAGTAATGATTAATGCAAATGAATGAGTTTCGATAAATTCAAGGGCCATTTGTCCGTGTTCGGCAATCATACACTGATAACCCAGTAAGCTCAGTTGGCGCCTAAATACTTCTTGATTGTAAGCGTTGTCTTCAACAACCAAGATTAGCTGATTATTTTGTTGTGCTTGCTCAATGGTAGGTAACGCCAGTTCATCGTTATTAACCAGTTGCGTAAGTGGTATATCGGGGCTGATAATCCCTTCCCTAATGGCTATGTGCTCTATTATTTTGAAGCTGTAGTAGGGGTTGTAATATATGGGGTCGAAACAACTTTCTGTGGGTAGCGGAACCGTGAAGTTATTACTCACCAAAATGATATAACATGTTTTATTGTTGTCAGGCTTAAATTGATAGTTGGCGGTGATGATCTGTTGATAGCGTTCAAGAGTTACGACCACATAGTCAACATTTAGCGCCTGAACATTGGTATCATTTATGTTTATCCAGTTAACAACCTTGCTGTCGGCACCATGTGCGAGGAGGTTAGTATGCAAGTCCTGTTCAAAAATATCTCCATCACCTAATATGCAGACACTAACACTATCAAAAACAATCTCAATCTCGCGTTCGCTCTTTGAGGAGCATTTGCTATAAGGTAGCGTAACTTTAAATGTGCTGCCGATATTCTCGCTACTTTGACACATTATTGAACCTTGCATCATGGTAACAAGTTTTTGCGTAATGGATAATCCTAGACCTGTGCCACCAAATTCTCGTTGAATACTGCTATCAGCCTGAGTAAATGGCTTGAAAAGCAACTTTTGTTGCTCATTGCTCATACCTTTACCATTGTCTATTACTGAAATCTCTAGTTGTTTTGGATCTACTTGCGATTTAGACAACTTGATTTCGATCACCCCTATTTTGCTTGATGATGTTTTGGTAAATTTAACCGCATTGCCGACGAGGTTAAGTAAAATCTGTCTTATTCTTGATGGATCACCGAGTTGCCAGTACCCTAACTCAGGTTCAAACATAAAGTACATTTGGAGGTTTTTTTCTTTTACTTGGTGCGATAGCAGCTCCGCAATTTCTTTGATAACACCACGCCAGTTAAACGGTACTCTATCGATTGTCATTTTACCTGCTTCAATTTTTGAAAAATCGAGGATATCGTTAATAATTCTAAGCAGCATTAGAGCAGAATTTTTAGCAACAGAAGTCAAATGGCTTTGTTCTTGTGAGAGTTTACTTTGGTTGAGTAAGTCAAGCATACCGACCACACCGTTCATGGGGGTCCTTATTTCGTGGCTCATGGTTGCTAAAAAGCGAGATTTTGCATCATTGGCAAGTTCAGCTTTGGCTTTGGCGTCTTCTAACTGGAACGCATCTTGTTTTCTTTGAGTGATGTCATGCTGGTACATTAATATTGACTTACCGTTAAGCGTTTCGATTGTGGTAATAATGACTTCAAACCATATCGGTCCCTCTGTGATAGCGTATTCACACTCAAGCTCTGCTAAATAGTTATCCTGAAATTTTGCTTCTCGCAGAGCATCTAGTAAGGGTTTCTTTTTAATCAGTGGTAGAGTATTAATCGCATCAATACAGTCATCACCCACATTAAAAAAGGTGTTTAAAAATAGTCCGCCACTGAATTGGTCTGCATGTTGAGTCTTAAACCAATACTGATTTACTAGGGTTATATTTGCGTTGGAGTCCAATAACAAAATAAACGCGGGTATGCTATCAAGGGTTTGTTGTAAAAGGCGCTCTGTCTCTTTATTTTCTTTCAATGCTATCTCTAAGGCTTTACGCTGCTGGTCAGCCTCTTCCATTTTGGCTAGGGCCGCCTCACGCGCAGCTCTTAAGGCCGTCTGTTGCCTTTGTTGGCGATTCTGCTCCATTACTAGTAAAGTGACATTTTTTATAATACCCACAAGTGTTTTGTTTGTGGGGTCATGTTTGTCTTGTTCAGATAGCTGCCAATTTGCGGCAAAACCAACATGAGTAATATAGGGTAGGTTCTGTGTGGTAAGTTGCAACGTGATTGATTTTAAGCTGCTGTGATCTTTTATTGCTTGCAATAATTCGTGACGGCTTGATGGTGTTATTAGCCGAAGTAGACTTCGAGCAGGGTAGTGGCGTGTCTCGCTAGGTAGGGTTAACATGTTGGAAAGCTCTTTTGAAACATCTACATGTGTATTTCCATAACGCCATTCCCACGATCCCATGTTAGCAATTTTTTGTGCATTATTGAGTTGTATTTTATCTTTTTCTAACTGTTGTTCTGAGTGCGCAAGCTGAGTAAAAGCCTTGCTTTGCACCCGGTATGCAATGAGTAATATGGCGCCTCCAAGTGATAACAAGATAAGTAGCTGGATAGAAAACTCTTGCTGTACACTTTTTATAACCGCATTGATTGAGACGATTTCTTGTTCAGCACCTACACCGATGCTTAACTCGTTGTCCCACACTAAAACCCCCAGTACTTGTTTGCCTAAGTAGTTTTTATATTGACGTTCGGTCATGGGGGGGCGTAATACTTTTGTTGATGCGGCGATATTATCTTCGTTTGACTGTTGTTGGTTGGCATAGACACTTCTATGAGTGATGATATTATTTTTATCAAAATAAATAATATTCGAATCAGAATCTAAAAATGGGGATTTCAATATAGATATCAAAGGGCTAATGTTATCCAAAGAGTACCAAACTTGATAGGGTAATATGCCTTGTTCGTTTAAGAGCTGAGTTGCAAAGTGCGCACTTAGTTTATTGTCAGAAAGAACTGTGGACACAATCACTTTCCCTTGCTCAGCTAGGCTCTGCTGATGTTTGGTTTGCTCTAGTGCAAGCGTTAATTTTTCATTGCCGTTATGTAACCACACTTGGTTGAGTGTATCGTAAATCGCAACATTTGGATTTGAGATATAACCTGACAATATTGTTGGGTCTTCTATCTGTGCTTTTGTAAGAGTAAAAAGCGCTGATTGAACGGATGCTAAGGCATTTTTTGCAGGTCTATACCAAATAGCTTTAACACTTTTTAGGGTATGCACGGCGTTGTTACGCAATTCAGCGGTTAATTGTCGTTTTAGTTGCCCCTCAAGCCCCCGTTGACTTACTTTATGTGCCAATAGCATTACCAGCAAGATTGAAAATAGCACAAATGATAGCTGCCAATAACTCACGGCGGTATTTCTGTGTATTTCGTTTGGCTTCATTAGTAACCACATCGAGTAGGTCAAAATGCCTCCCACAACGGTTACTGCAATAAATGTGATTAAAATGACCTGGCATTTTAAGCTGGTGGTGCGTATGTGGTCACGCGCGAGGGTTTGTCCACTACTTATTATTTTAGCACTCAAAGCAGTTAGTTCGTTGATGTAACGTGTACTTACTTCCCACCATAGGTTGGGGGGCATATGCGCCTGTCCTTTGACTCTTAAGGTGTTTATTAAATTTAATATCTGCGTTTTTTCCTTAGAACTTTCAATTTTTTGAATACTCTCTTTTAAACTTTCGGTTACATACAAGTTAGTGAGTACATGGTTCAAGTTAGCGTTAAGATAGAAAATTTTTGGAATAATTTGATTTTTCTGTACTGTAGGAGAGTTAAGGTACACGCCAACGTTAGCTCGCAGTTTTCCGGCATGTTCAATCGCCTTTAATAAGCTCAAGTAAATAGATAGATCTGGGTAAAATATGTGACTTTCGTTGTAGCCAACAAAGGTTTTGTGCTTAATTGCCAATACGGTATCAAGCAGTGATTCAATGACATTAGTGTATTGTGAAAAGGACTCGCTCTTGGTTATTTGCAAAGTACTGATTTGTTCTCTTATTGTTGCAACTTGTTGGTGGTAACTATTAAGTATTTCTATGGTGTTACCATGTGATATCACATATTCTTCTTGATTATAAAAGCGAATGATTTGTCGGAAATACTGATCAGTTTCATGTTGATATTTTAGTAACAAGGGAGGGGGAGCTGATTTGTTGTGAACATGGAATACAGAGGTTGTTCCTCGTTCCCTTTGTAGGGAAAAAATAACATCTCCAATTAGCACAAATTGTTCGCTATTTATTTGCACTTGCTGGTGCATTTTTAGATTTTCTCTCTCTAAATAGTATTGCTCTGAGATGCTATCTAATACGTAAAAACAGCCTAGTAGAAGGGTGAAACATAATAGCTTCTTCAAGATTATTTGCATATTTTCGTCACTAAGAGGCTTTAATAAACTACTATAGAACAAGGTCTAAAAATTGCTATTACACTTCGATATGAAAAAACCCGAAAAGCCAGCAAATGAACCTCTAAGGATTCAAACACTCAATCAACTAGGATTGTTGGATACCGAGCCTGACCCTAAATTAGATCGGTTGACAGAATTTGTGGCGCACGTTTTTTGTGTGCCTGTCGCTTTAATTAGTTTAGTTGACAGTGAACGACAGTGGTTTAAGTCCAAAGTTGGTTTGGATGCGTGTGAAACCTCTCGTGATATATCATTTTGTGGCCACGCTATTTTGGATCCTGGTGTTTTTGTCGTTGCAAATACGCTTAAAGATGGGCGTTTTAAAGACAACCCGCTGGTGACTGGTCCGCCATACATTCGATTTTACGCAGGTGCTCCGTTGATTCTGGAAAATGGCAGTGCAATTGGCACCTTATGTTTGATTGATATAGAGCCTCGCACTTTTGACGAAGATGACATAAAAGTACTTAGAGAGGTGGCAGACAAAGTCGTTAATGAGTTTTGCTAAAAAGTGGAGAATAAGCAAAATTACTTACTTACCTGCAGGTTTTTGGTGCGTCTGTAGTTAAAAATCGTTACAATTGTGACTTTATATCATTACCCTTGCGGTGCTTTTCATTTTTAAAGGTTTTCCATCTGTCGATGACTGACATCACAACTCACCAAGACTCTAGGCGCAGGCTACTGATTGCGTTAGCTATTACATGTTCATTTATGGTTATTCAGTTAATTGGGGCGTATTACTCGAACTCTTTAGCTGTATTGGCTGATGCCGGGCACTTATTTGTACACAATAGCTCTTTATTTATTGCCGTTATAGCCTCCAGTATTGCCGTTTATCTTGCAAAAACCTTTAACGATGGTTACAAGAAAGCGGAGTATATCGGGGGACTCATTAATGGCATTTTATATTTGGCCATTTCAGTACTGATAATTGCAGAGGGCGCACAACGGTTCATACACCACAACGATGGGCATCAATTAGAAGTGAACTCCTATTTAATGTCAGTGATTGCTAGTATTGGCTTTTTGTTTCATGGCCTGTCAACTTGGGTGCTCTATAAAGGCAGAAAAGACAGTATTAATGTGTACGCGGTATTTTTGCATTCATTCTTCGATTTACTATCCACAGTATCCACATTTCTTGCCGGGGTGATAATCTACGTAACAGGTTGGGAAATAGTAGATATTATCTCAAGTTTGCTAATTTCAGTGTTTGTTTTAATAACCGGAGTTAAAGTAGTCAGAAGTTGCATTAATGGGCTATTTTTTACGCGTATTACATTGCCAAAAATTGCTTCCGTGGAACAAGAAATTCTCAAAACAGAGCATGTTGAAAGTGTCCATAATATCACTGTGAGTGAGGTAGACGGTGTATTGGCTATTGGTGCACACATCGTGCTGAAGCATCATTGTACTGTTGAATTACACGATGCATCCTGTAGAGTACAGGTCGAAACTTTATTAAAGAAACACTTCAACGCACAACAGTGTGTATTGCAAATTGAAAGCCACCAATGCCCAGAACATTAGAACGAGCATACAAGTTGAGATAATTATTAAACACACATGGATGAATCACGCTTCTCATCCTTAAGGGTCGGATAGTTGCAGTGCTGATTTTTTTAACGTCAATTGTGTCTAAATAGTTGGCATTATGAGCATTTTATTTTACCTTTAAAGGGTAGTATTTCAGGAATCTCAAGTGCCGAGTTATCTTCACAAATATATGCCCATACTCTTAACAATACTTTTTGGTATATTGGGAGGAGGGGCGAATTTATTGCCATTCTTTTTCTTAGATACGTCGGAATTTCTATTCGGGCAATTTTTCGTATTGCTCTGTCTGGTTTTATTTGGTTGGCAAAGCGCGCTTGTTGCAGTGGCAATTGGTGCAGGGTTTATTTTTTATCGTTGGGGGCATAGCTGGCCTTCAGTCGTGTTTTTGCTTGAAATTATTTGGCTACAAATATTTTGCGTATCAAAAGGAAAACCTTTCTTTGTCAGGGGACTCGGTTTTTGGCTATTAGTTGGTCTGCCAATGTTGTTATTTTTTGGCTATTACTTATTGAGTTTATCCTATCTAGTTATTGCCACTGCTTTGGCAAAATACTTTATAAATGCGGCACTCTACCTAGCCATTACTGACTTACTCAGTTTCTTTTTTATAAGACATTTATGGCGAGCTCACCCGCTAAACTCCATATTGAATTATACCATCAGCCTGTTGATCGTCTTGGTGGTGCTGATCACCTCTATCGTGTTAACGAATAATAGCTATCGTAGAATAGAGTTTGAAGTGCAAGAACAGTTAAATTCGTCAGCTAATAATATTAGTTCTCAACTGAATGATTATTTGCAGTCATATCGCCGAGCCGTCGTTGGCGCTGCAAAGTCGGTAGAATTAGGATTAGATGAAAGTTCGGTTATTAAAACTTTGGTGGACTTACAGCCAGATCTTAGAACAGCGATATTTGCAGACAAAAAAGGCTTAATCACCGATTTTTACCCAAGTGTATTTAATAGTAATCGCGTTGGAGAGTCACTATCTGTTGTTGATCGAGAGTATTTTGTGCAAGCTCCTTTTTACCCTGATGGTTATGTTTCATCCATCTTTCAGGGGCGAGGTTTTGGTAGCGACCTCATTGTAGCTATTTCAGCGCCAGTTTTTGAAGGTGAGCATTTTAAAGGGGTTGTTGAGGGCTCGTTGCTGTTTGGTTCATTTTCTCGCTTTCAGCCAAATATCCTTGCTCATAAGGGAGATGTCGTTATCTTAGATAATGACAATAAAGTAGTGTTTAGCTCTCTAGATAAGTCGTTTGAAGCGCTCGATATCGTTGATTCAAGTATTTTAGCAAGTTGGTTTGACGGTGAGCAAGCATCGTACACGACTAATACTGGTGAAGTATACTATCGTCATGCAACGAAAGTTGATGGGCTTAATTGGACCGTTGTGACGCTACTTGAAGGGCATATTATTAGATTGGCCGCAGCATTAGCATGGATGAAATCATTACTACTGGCGTTGGTTATTATTGCTCTAAGTAGCTTTTTTGTAAGCCAGTTATCGCGATTTTTAGTGAAACCGATTAATGCGCTAAGCGAAGATATTAATCGTTTTGAACCCAATACCTTGCTAAAGAACTCAGCAAGGGAAGAGGTGAGTTGCTTGGAGGTTATAACACTGCAACAGCACTTCAATCAATTGGCTTTTAAGCTCACAATGAGTTTTTCAAAGTTGCAGCTTGCAAATGATGAGAATCAAGAGCTTAATAAAAAACTAACCAACTTCAATCGTGCACTCGAACAGCAAGTAAATGAAAAAACAGAAGAACTTTTAGAAGCAGTTGCTTCTGCAAATAATGCCAATAAGGCTAAAAGTCGCTTTTTGGCTAATATGAGCCATGAAATTCGCACCCCAATGAATGGCATTATTGGCTTAACTGGCCTACTACTGGAACAGAAGAAAGGTGACGAGGACACGTTAAAACAATTGGATATTGTACATACCTCTGCAAAAAACTTGCTTCTTATACTCAATGATATTCTCGACTATTCTAAAATAGAAGCGGGCGCTTTAACGCTGGATCTACATCCTACGGATGTGCTTAAAATGTTCGATAATTTAGCGTCATTATTTCAGCAGGCAGGACTAAAAGAGCATGTTGAGTTTGAATATCTATTGTCCCCCAAATTACCCACTTGTTTGCAGATAGATTCATTGCGAGTTACTCAAATTACCAATAACTTACTAAATAATGCCAGTAAATTTACAGAGCAAGGAAAGGTCACGTTAAAAGTAGATTATGAAAGTGAAAGGCTGATTGTGAGCGTCCAAGATACAGGGATTGGGATTAGCAAAAAACAACAACAACACTTATTTAAAGAGTTTACTCAGTTAGATGTATCAACAACGCGTCGCTATGGCGGAACGGGGTTGGGATTAACTATTTCAAAACGCTTAGCCACTTTAATGGAAGGCGATTTGGAGGTTGTGAGTCAAGAACAGCAAGGAAGTTGTTTTACCCTCTCTATCCCTGCACCTAGCACTGAATTGTTGGTTGAAGAGCAGCCAATGGATACTCATCTTGACCTCAGTGATGTCAGCGTGTTGCTTGTTGAAGATAATATAGTTAACCAAATTGTAGTGGCAAAAGCTTTGCAAAACACACATTGTATTGTTCATAAAGTGATGGATGGTGTTGAGGCACTGGCATTTTTAAAAGAGCATAGCGTCGATATTATTCTAATGGATTGTCAGATGCCTAATATGGATGGGTATGAGTGTACTCAGAATATACGAAAAATGCCTAATATTTATGGGCAGCCTTATATCATTGCTATCACTGCTAACGTTTATAACGAAGACCGACTCAAGTGTTTACGCAGTGGAATGGATGGGTTCGTTGCAAAGCCTATAGACAAAGAGTTGTTGTTCAAAGCGATGAAGCAATATCAAACGGATAGAAAATACAATTAGTGCATGCTTACGCCAACGATATCTTCTAGTTCTTTTGCGCTAACAGGCACAGAAAAATAGTAACCTTGCATTAAGTGGCAACCAAGCTCTTTTAAGAATGAGAGCTGCTCATTGGTTTCTACCCCTTCTGCAATACAAGACATATGTAAGCTTTGTGCCAGCAAGTATATGGTTTTAATGATAGATTTATTGCTGCTTAGCTCATTCATTTTTCGTACAAACCCTTGATCTATTTTGATAATGTCAATGGGAAACTGGTTTAAGTATGTCAGTGATGAATAGCCTGTCCCGAAATCGTCAAGAAGCAAAACAAAGCCAGCTCGTTTAAGTTCATGGAGGGAGCGTTTGGCTTTTTCTGTATCTTCCATTAGAGAACTTTCTGTGATCTCTAAACGGAGTACTTCTGGACCTAGACCAAAAGCTTGTAAAATATTTATCAGGTTCTGTGCAATATCTGATTTTAAAATGTGCACCGCTGAAAGGTTCAATGAAAGATAAAATCCTTTGCCACTGTCTATCAGCGAGTTTAACTCATATAATGCGCGTTTTAATGCTTGCTCAGTCATAAGTTCAATAAGCCCAACTTCTTCAGCTATCGGTATAAAGTCCATAGGGGAAATAGATTCACCTTGGTGCTTCCATCTCATAAGTAATTCAACACCGACAACTCTGCCACTTATTATGTTTACGATTGGTTGGTAGCAGTTGTATATCTCGCCGTCTCTGTAGGCTGTTTTTAATGCATTTTCCAGTGTTAACTTTCGAGAGAATTGTGAATTCATTTGACTGGTGAAAAACTTAAAACCATTTCTTCCCGCTTGTTTAGCGTGGATCATAGCAATATCCGCATTTCGTATGAGCATCTCAGGAGATTTAGCATCAAAAGGGTACATTGCGACACCGATACTTGCTGATATGCTCATTGATATACCGCCTATTTCTATTTTGTTCGGTAAACTTTCGAGCAATAAAGTGGCCAGCTCACTGAGCTTATTTGGAGAGTGTACATTTTTCACCAACACTAGAAACTCATCGCCACTTTGACGACCCAATATACAGTTATCACTTAGTTTCTCAGAGATCCGCTCCGTGATTTTAATTAATACTTGGTCGCCGGTGTGATGACCATATGCATCATTAATTGGCTTAAACTTATCGAGGTCAATAAATAATAACGCACAATATTTGCCAGAAGATTTTGCATTATGCAGTGCAAACTCTATGTGTTGTAGCATCAAACTTCGGTTTGGTAATTTAGTTAACGTATCAAAATTGGCAAGGTAGCGAAGCTCACTTTCAGCCTGCTTTTGCTCTGTTAAGTCTGATATTACAATTACATAGTGCTCAATGCGCTCGTTATTTTTGGAGATTGCATTAATACTTAAATGAATGGGATGAGCGTTTTGATGGGAGGTTTTAACCGTTAATTCTTGTCTTATATTTTGGTTTGGCTCAAGGTTGCTCATTCTTTCTAACAAGCTGTTGAGTCTATTTAGACCTACAACATGCGCGAGCTTGCGAAAGGACAGCTCTTTAATTGCAGTTTCTTCATTTAGTTCAAAGGCTTTGCAAAAGCTGGTATTCGCAGACAGTGGGTTGAGCTCAGCATCTAAAATTAAGATCCAATCACTGACTTGGCTAAATGCTTCACCGAGTATCGTTGCACGTAAATCGACCGCTTTTTGTTCAGTCACATTAGTATAGATCCCCATGACCTTTTGCGGCACACCGTGTTCATCAAAACTTAGTACTTGCCCGATATCATGGTACCAAAGCCAAGGTTGTGTATTGCCTTTGACACGATATGTAAGTGAAAACTGTTTGTTTTTTGTTGAGTTAAGTATTTGCTCCCACACTAGTTGTACTCTACTTCGGTCTTCAGGGTGGATAACCTCAAAGTATTTCCTTAACGGCACTTTATCGGTCTTGGACTTACTTAGTGAGCAATCGACATTTCTATTTTGTGTCACCAAGTTTGATGGGAGATCAACCTGCCAAACACCACTTCGAGTGGTATTTAATGCCATTTCCGTCTGCTGTTTACTGACTGTTACCTCATGTAAAGCTGCTTCAATTTCTCGACGTTTATTGTAATTTTGTCTAACCCAGGCCAATAAAGCTGTAAATCCAATTACAAAATACAGCACCCACGCTAAAGTAGAATTGAATAATGAGTTTTCTACTTTAAAAGGTAGCTTAACTACATCAACCGTTGTGTCGTTTCCTAACGTTTTTTGCTCGATAGTCAGCGTGTAATAACCGGGTTTAAGTTGGTTAAAAAACAGGTAGCTCGCTTTTAAGTTATCAAACTTGATAGCGGTGGGGCCCTCTAAGTTTGCACTGTATTCATAAATCGATTGTTTGGAAAAGTCGAAGTTACTGAATTTTATTTTTAATCCCAAGTCATCTTGTTTTAGTACCAACGGATAGGTATTCAAAAAGTTCGGGAAATACTCCAACTCTCTAGTCATTAAGCTTATATCAGTGATATACAGGTTTGTTTCGGAGCTGTCTGTTTTGACGAAGTCTTCAGGAGAAAACCAAACCATGCCATTGATTGTACCAAAGGCAAGCTTTGCGTTTTTAATTACAGAACTTGCATTGGCATTAAACTCCCCATTGGGAAGTCCATGATTGACATCAAATTTTTTGATCTGCTTGGTTTTAATATTGAGCTGAATCAGTCCAGATTGACTGCTAATCCACAAGTTACCAAAGTTATCAGGTTGTATTTGATATAGTGTTTGAGAGCCATTACCCGATGAGGTGTCTATTTTGAATTTGACTGATAAGTCTTTTGCGTCCAGAGCAATGATGCCTTCGATTGAGCTTGCGAGCCAAATGGTGCCATCTGGCGTTGCGACCCAGCTATCGATCACAGAGTATCGTTCTGAGTCTTGCTTAACAAACTCATAGATTGTACTGATTGTGCCAGTTTCTTCATCATAACTGATAAGTTTCTGCTCGGTACTTAAAAGATATTCATTGGGCCTTGAAGGAAGAGGAGGTAAAAACTTATACGCAGTATCGATATCGAGCTGTTGGGTTAAGTGAGTTAATGGTTTTGCCTGTTGAGATTTAACATCATAGACAAAAAAGCCAGCTCTACTGATGAAAGCAACTCTCTGATCTGGTAATAAATGAGCACCCCAGTTTATCGTTTCAAATGGGTTAGTAATTAGTTTTGAGCGTAACGGAGGTAATCGGGTATTGCCGCTGTGTTTGTTCAAGAGCATTAAACCGGTTAAGGTTTCTAGAAACAGCTCGTCAGACTCGAGATTATTTGGCTCCAAGATTTGATACACCGAGTTAGTTGCATAGGCTGCTTTTGGGTCAGTATTTTTAAAGTAATGTTTTGGGTTGTCATCAAATAGTGAGCTGAACCTTAACATACCATTATCTGTACCTAGCCATATCTCGCCTTTACTATCTTGATGTATAGACCATATGTTATTGTTATTAATGCTCTCATTGGTTGCTTTGAGCACTTGGAAGCGTAAGGATGTCATAGGCCAATAGTAGGCACCTTGATTTAGCGTAGCCATCCAGATGTTGCTGTGTTTATCAAACATTAAATCAGTGACACTGGTCTGAGATAATTCATATTTGCTGTCTTGTAATGACAGCAATTCTTCGGCTGACTTGGTACTACGGTTTATCTTATAAACGCCTAACTCTGTAGCAATAAGTTCGCCATAAGGAGTAATTTCATGATCCCAAATATTAAGCTCAGGGACTAAGGTATATGCGGCATTCAGTTCTAAAGAATTGTTGTTTAATGGTATTGTATACAAGCCTTGTACAGTGCCTACAAGTAGCCCAATAGCGGGGTCTAGCTTAAGCAACTTTATGTTGTCAGTTAGACTGGTTCTAACTTGCGGATCTAGGAACTCTTGTTTTAAAAGCTGTAACGACTCAAGGTTTAATCCAAATAGGCCTTGATTGGTGCCAATCATTATTTGTTTATCGATTCTTAGCAATGACCTGATATAACTATGGCTTTCAAGCGAGGCAACTAGCGTAGAGCGTTTAGTGGATAAGTCTATTTTATATAGAAAATTATCGATACCAGCATATATCGAATTACCTATTTTTATAGCAGCGGTGATTTCTGAGAATGCGTTTGTGTTAGTAATTAATCTGCCAGAATAGACCTGCTCAATATTAAGCGTGTTTACATCTAAAAGGTACGCGCCACTAAAGGCGGTTGAGATAAACAAGGTATCACTATCAAGCAATTTCAACAGTGAGATATGCTTTGTTGATAAGTTTATAGGTTCCTTTACAATTTCAACAATATCGCCATCATAACGGTTTAATCCTAGGTGAGTACCAATCCATACGTAGCCATACTTATCTTGCACAATATTACTTATGCTTGCTTGAGATAAACCTTCTTCGGTGGACATTCGGTTGACCGTATTGCTATTAAGTGCAACTGCATCACCTTGGAAAACGACAAGTAATAAGCAAAAAAATATAATAAGCACACAGCTTCGATGCATCTAATAACCCTTTGTGGTTTATCTAATTATAAATGGTGCTGTTTCCTGACATGTTTCCTCTTTGTGGCGTGAGGGGTAAGGTAATTCCATTTTCTATTACAAAGTAGGTCAAACCACTAATTTAACACAGTGTTTATATTTAATGCCACTATAATTAAAGTGTTCGCAACAGGAACAATCAGAAACATCTTAACTTTTCACCTTATATACACTTTAGTATAGTTTTATGTAGAACACATACATGCAAAAAAGTTATTGTGTACAAGGTGTTGTGATTGAAATCTAATCTATTAAGGCCTGCAAATAACAATAATTATCATTTTTTATATTTATCTAGTTGATAACTATTTTTGTTTAGATTAAACTTTGTCTCAGTTAATGTTATTGAGATTGGTTTGTATTCATGTACATCTGTATTTGTCACGGTGTGACTGATAAAAAGATTGCCCAAACAATTGATGAGGGTGCTACTAGCATGCGAGAGCTCAGTCGAGAACTTGGTGTTGGCACTCAATGTGGTAAATGTACAAACTGTACTAAAAAGATCTTAAACGAAAAACTCATCGAGATCGTAGATGTAACAGATCAAGTTGCTTAATAAGCATTTATTAGATTCAAACAAAAAAGGGCCGATTGGCCCTTTTTTATTACAAAGATTTAAAGCTGGGACTGAAGGTAGTTTTCAATTCCCATTGTTTTGATTAGGCTTTGTTGGGTTTCAAGCCAATCGATTTGTTCTTCTTGTTCGTTCAAAATATTGTCTAGTGCTTCTCTTGAGATATAGTCGCGTTTTTCTTCTGCTAGTTTTATGGCTGCCTTCAGATCTATCAATGCTTGTTGCTCAAACGCCATATTTGCCGCAATCATTTCTTCACTGTTCTCACCAATTCGCAGGCGTCCGAGGCTTTGCAGATTTGGAAGACCTTCTAAAAACAGAATACGCTCGATCAATCTATCCGCATTTTTCATCTTCTGGATAGAGGTTTTATAGTCAGCCTTATCAAGGGCGCTAAAACCAAAATCTTTAAACATGCGCGCATGTAAGAAGTATTGATTAATGCCAACCAGCTCGTTAGCCAACACCGCATTCAATGAAGCGATAACGTCTTTATCACCTTTCATATTCGTTCCTTACCTATAGTTGCGATTGGATATAGTTTTGAGTGCCGATTTTATCCATCAAGCCAAGCTGTTGTTCAAGCCAATACACGTGATCCTCCTCGGTATCGAACAGAAGCTTTTCTAACGTTTCACGTGATTGATAGTCTTGTTCTTCTTCGCAAATAGCAATGGCTTCTTTTACACTCTCAACAACTTCTAATTCAAGCGTTAAATCATTTTGCATCATCGAGCGAACATCGTGTCCAATTAAAAGGTCTCGACGTTTTGTCATATTGGGGATGCCTTCAAGGAACAAAATACGTTTGATCAACCAATCGGCATGTGTGGTTTCTTCTTCCATCTCGTGGTTTAAACGTTCGTATAGTTTGTTTAGGCCCCAATCATCATACATGCGAGAGTGAATAAAATACTGGTCGATTGCCGCCAATTCATTGGCTAAAAGTGCATTAAATGCATCAATAACGCGTTGCTTACCTTTCATAACATCTGCCTGCTAGTAACTAATTGGGAGCCAGTTTATAGGAAAGGCGTGCTCTGTCAATTAAAATTCTATAAAAATCAGATGGTTAAATATTGATTATAATTCGCATTACAGTTAATTTTTGTATCTCTATGCGCTAATTGTGGTTGTTTAGAGTTGTATCTTAGGCTCTTATAACAGGGCCTAAGATACAATTTAAAGAGGTTTTAGCACACATTATTTGTACTTATCACCTATTACTTATTGGCTTTGTAGTTTCGTGATTTTTTGAACTGAAAAGCGGCTAAATAGAATAGGCAAAACAAACAATGTGAGCGCAGTTGAAGAGACCAACCCGCCAATGACAACCGTTGCAAGAGGTCGCTGGATCTCTGCACCAACGCCACTGGACAGGAGCATAGGAATAAGACCCAAAGAGGATGTTAATGCGGTCATAAGTATGGGTCTTAACCTTGATGTGGCACCATTAAATACGGCTGTGTCGGTGTCTTCACCTGCACTAATACGTTGATTGATACTTGCTATCAAAACGACACCATTTAGAACCGCAACTCCAAATAGTGTGATGAACCCTACAGAGCTTGGCACCGATAAATATTGCCCTGAAAAGTACAAAGCAAATATGCCGCCAAGAACAGCCAGAGGTACGTTGACTAATATAAGTAGGGCCTGCGGTGCACAAGAGAATGCGAGGTAAAGCAATAGGGCAATCAATGCTAGCGAAAGTGGAACTACAATCGTTAACCTTTTTTCAGCTCTTTGCTGACTTTCAAACTGGCCGCCAATGGTCACAGAATAACCTGCCGGTAAAGTAATTTGAGAGTCAATTGCAGCACGTATTTGGGATACCACACTTCCCATGTCTTTACCTTGTACGTTGGCTTGAATAATTATGACGCGCTGTACATCTTCCCTTCTTACCTGAGGGGGACCTGATTTGAATTTAATCTCTGCAACATCGCCAAGTTTTACCCAAGCGCCAGTTGTGGTGAGCAGTCTGAGTTCATTTATGGCTTGCTCATTTTTCCTAAATTGGGCTCCTAAACGTACATAAATATCATAACGCTCATTGCCTTTGATTATTTGCCCTGCGCTTGTGCCACCAATACCATCTCTGACCAAAGACATAATATCTGCCACCGACAAACCATACCGAGACAGTGCAGTACGCAGCGGGCTAATTACAAGTTGAGACTCACCTGCAATTTGCTCTAAGGCTACATCGGCTGTGCCGTTAATTGTTTTTACCAGAGTTTCGATTTGCTTCCCTTTAGTTGCTAAGACTTCGAGCTCAGGTCCAAACAATTTAATGGCAAGCTGCGCTTTTACACCAGATAGCAGTTCGTCAACTCGTGTAGCGATAGGTTGTGAGAAGTTAAACAACAAGCCTGGGTGAACAGATAGCTTATCCAACATTAAGTTTTGTAACTGCTGGCGATTGTTTGCGCTTTGCCATTGGTGTATCGGTTTTAGGCCAATATATATTTCAATATTGTTGACAGGCTCTGGGTCCCCACCAATTTCTGCGCGACCAATACGGCTGAGGGCGTAGGTTACCTCAGGGAATGATAGCAGTGCTTCTTCGAGCTTAGGTGCAACTAAAAGTGCGGTGTCTAGGCTCGCTGAAGGAGCTAAAGTTACTCGTAAATTAATAGTCCCTTCTTCGAGCTCTGGTACAAACTCTGTGCCTATTTTTGGAGCGACTAGTAGCGCAGCAATAAATAAAGACACGACACCTATTAAGGTGAACGAGGGAAAAGCCAAGGCACTTTTTAGTAGCGTGCGATAGCAACGGTCTAAGGGCTCCAGTAATATGCTTTTGCGGGGGACCAATTTATATTTAAACAAATAACTAGCAAGTGCCGGCACGATAATAACGGCGACGATTATCGCACTGACTAACGCCAACATAATACTTTGCGCCATTGGTTGGAATAGTTTTGCTTCTACGCCTTCAAAGCTAAAAAGAGGCGCAAAAACAATCAGGATAATGAATGCTGCAAATATTACTGGTCGAGCAACCTCTTTACTGGCTTGTTTTACAATCTGCTGAGCAGCAACGTTGTCATTTTTATGTAGCCGTTTAACTATGTTTTCGACCATCACGACAGAGCCATCAACTAACATACCAATAGCGATAGCGATACCGCCTAGTGACATTAAATTTGCAGATATTCCTAGCCAAGACATGAGTATTAATGCGATAGCTATTGAGATGGGAATGGAAATAAGTACCAAAAACGTTGCTCTGAGGTTCATCAAAAACAGCGCTAAGATAATAATAATGAGCACAAAAGCGATACTCAGTGCTTGTACTACAGTATTGACGGCTTTTTTAATTAAGTCCGCTTGGTCGTAAAAGGGCTCAAAACGTACCCCTTTAGGCAATGTCTGTTCAATTAGCTTAACCCGCTGCTCTATTCCTTCTATTGTATTATTGGTATTGGCATTCATGCGTTTTAGAACAATGCCTGTAACCACTTCGCCCAGTTGCTGCACGTTTCCATATTTGTCACGACGTGTCATGGTCACAGCACCTTGGCGTATCTCACTACCAAGTTCAACAGACGCTACCTGGCCGACCGTGATCACGGTTCCATCGATTGTTTTTACAGGGACTTGCGCCAGTTCAGCGATACCTTTTTGATCACTGGCAAACCACCCCATTCCCCGAACAACAAGCTGTTCTTGTCCTCTTTGCATATACCAGCCCCCGGCATTTTCGTTGTTGCTTCTAAGGGCTTGGATCACATCCTGTTGAGACAACCCGTATGCTATCAACTGAGTGGGGTTAATATTTACTTGGTATTGCTTTACCTTTCCGCCAAACGACAAGACGTCAGTTATACCGTCGATGGGCATCAGCATTAGTTTAACTACCCAGTCATTGATGCTGCGAAGTTGCATCACATCAATGTTTGAGTCAGGTTCACTAATAAGCAAATACTGATAAACTTGACCAAGACCGGAAGTATTAGGGCCCATTTGTGGCGTTCCTAATCCTGTTGGGATCAATTCCTTGGCCGTTTGTAAACGTTCAAACACTAACTGCCTCGCGAAATAAACATCAGTGTCTTCTTTGAATACAACGGTAATACCAGATAAGCCAGTTTTAGATATTGACCTGACTTGCTCCACGCTGGGAAGCGCATACATGACTGCTTCTATAGGGTAGGTGATCAGTTTCTCCACCTCTTCTGCAGCAAGTCCAGGCGCTTGGGTATTGATAGTTACTTGCACATTAGTTACATCAGGAAAAGCATCAAGGTTTAGCTTTGGGATCATAACAAATGCGCTACTCATAGTGGCAACAAGCACCAGTACAATTACTAGGCGATTATCAATAGCCCAGTCAATTAAACGATTAAACATAGTGGTTTCCTCGCCTAATGGTTATGAATGTCAAAGTTACTTTTGGCAAACTCTGAGGCGATGAAAAATGCACCTTGAGCAACTACTTGTGTGTTTGGCGTCAGACCTTGTATCTCAACTAAATCACCAAATCGTCTTCCCCGTTTAACTTCATAAGCAGTAAATTGATTTCTATCTTGGGTAATAAAAACTTGCCAATCACCGTCATCACGCCTAATTAATGCTGTTTCAGGGACTGCTAAGACAGGTTGCGCTGTAGGAAGATTAAAATACACGTTAACAAACATACCAGCATGAAGTCGGTCATCGTTGTTATTGACGGCCAAGCGCACTGTACGAGTGCGGGTGAGAGGGTCGATAGTGTGAGACTCTTGGATAACTTTGGCATCGTAAGACTGATCTTGAAATTTAACAGTAGCGGTACTTTGAGCACTGATATGTTCGCTATCATTTGCCGATAATCGAGCTTCAACCCATAAGTTTTTTTCGTTAGCAAGTAGTAATAAAGTTTGCCCTGTCTCGACACGTTGCCCTTGTGCAAAGTCATCTTGTAAAACTACCCCATCGATTTGTGCGTAGAGAGCGTACAGACCAAGTTTGATATCATCGCGTGTCGTTAACTTAGAAATAGCGCTGTCGTTAAGACCCAACGCGGTTAATTTTCCTAGACTTGCCAAGTAGCGAGTTTTAGTTATTACACGCTCGCTTTCGCTGAGCGTTTGTTGATGCATATTTTTTACACGCAGCCATTCGCTATACGCGACCATATAATCTGCTTGCGCTTCGGCCATTGACTCGCTGAATAAAGTAACCAATTTATCGCCTTTTTTTACCTTTTCTCCTAACGCAACATGTCGAGTCATGATCACTGAGTCAGTGCGAGGAGACACGGTGTAACTGGTATAGCCATTTTGTTTTAGTTCACCCGGGGCATAGAGGGTTTGCTGCAAAAATTCAGGTTTTAACTTAACAACTCTTACGTTGGCTAGTTGTTGCTGCAGTAGGTTAAGCGTTACGGCTTGGCCGTCACTGTGGAGATTTGAATCAGTGTGTTTAGTTTGTTCATCGCCATGCTTGTGGCTTTGAGCTGCGTTGGCCATGTTAAAAGGGCCAAACATAAAGGTCATGGTAATAGCTGTTACTATCGCAGTTGTAAATTTAAACATAGTTATCTCTTTATCATCCATATGATTAATGGATTTTTTATAAACAAACACATAGCGCGACACGCTGCTTGTATGCAGTTCGCGTACTACTAATGTGAGATTTAATAGCCTTTATGGCTGGTAAAAAGAGAGACTACGCTCTTGGCGGTCTATATTGTGGTTCATGGCGAAGCAGCGCTTGAGTGCGCTCTTTATCCATGATGTCACGTGATTGTTTTATATATAAGGCTATGGTTGGCTTGCTTACAAACCAACATAAATGGCTACCACTGCAGTGCCCACAATGATGGCAATCTTTTACGTTATGGCCGCTTTGGTCATATTGCTCATTCAACGCTGTTGCTGACAGGTTATGGGTATGCTCGGTTTGCAGATGCTCAATATCAATCTGATGAATTTGCGTACTCGCAGCCATCACCCCAACAGATTGCAGCGCAATTGCTAAGGTTATGAAAAGAGAGAGTAACGTTTTAAAATTCACAGTGATTAAATAGCCTTTGGATAGAATTCGCGCTCAAATTAGCAAACATTCTTTTTAGGGTCAATGAGAAGGGACTATTAGAGTTGACGACTTTTTTAGGTTTAGTTCCAAATCTGGCGATCGTGAACACTATTTTGCGATAAACTAACTTTAATTGAGACTAATGTATCGAAGTTTATGTATTCTCCCGATATCTGCCAAAAAGCGCGAAAAAGCCGTGACCATCGTTTTGACGGCTTGTTCTATGTAGCGGTTAAAACGACAGGTATTTATTGTCGGCCAATTTGTCCCGCTCCTGCTGCGAAAGAACAAAATGTTGAATATTTTGAACACGCACACAACGCTGCAGAAGCAGGGTTTAGACCGTGCATTCGGTGCAGACCTGACTCGGCACCAGGCAGCTATGCTTGGCTTGGCATTCAAACGACCGCTGTACGGGCAAAAAAGATGATCGATGAAGGTGTGTTATCAACACAAACTACAGCCGACTTGGCACAGCGACTGGGTATCACCCAACGTTATCTCAATAAGCTTTTTAAACAGTTTTATGGCACCACTCCTAAGCAATACGCGTTGTACAAACAATGTGATTTTGCTAAACAGTTGTTACAGCAAACAGCCTTACCTGTTGCCCATATCGCTTTTGCAAGTGGGTTTAATTCTCTAAGACGTTTCAATGATGCATTTGCTCGTTTGTATCAACTCTCACCAACTCAATTGCGAGGTAGTGGAGAAAACTCACAATCCCATATAACGTTATATTTACCTTTTAGGCCTCCTTATAACTGGCACGTACTACATGATTTTTTGTCTAAAAGGCTGATTGAGCCTGTTGAATGGCTAACTCCGTACAGTTATGGGCGCACTTTTTGTTTAGATGCCTACGATGGTTGCTTTGAAGCTTATTTTGAAGCAAAGCAGCATAGGTTCAAAGTAGAGATCGCCATTAACGATGTTGCTGGCTTGCACTTAGTGGTGAGTAATATTAAAAGAATACTGGATTTAGATGCTGATCCATTATTTATAGAAAACCATTTTAAAAGTGTGCTGCCAAACACATTTAAGTTTACTCAGGGACTGCGTTTACCTGGCATTTGGAATGAGTTTGAAGCGGGCATTCGCGCTATTTTAGGGCAACAGGTAAGCGTTGCTGCTGCAAGAAACTTACTCAAAACTTTAGTCAATGAGCTTGGTGAAGTTAATCACTTGGGCCAAAGGCTTTTTCCCACTCCAAAGACAATGAAAAGTAACGATTTTAGCTTCTTTAAAATGCCGGCTAGACGAAAAGACGCGTTGGCGAGTTTTGCAACTTACTGCTTCGATTCACAACCTAATGGTGAACTTGATCAATGGTTGAGTATAAAAGGGGTTGGTCCTTGGACCGTTGATTATGCAAAAATGCGTGGACAAAGTAACCCTGATATATATTTAGCGGGAGACTTAGGCGTAAAAAAAGCCTTTGCCCAGTATGGGGAATTGGATGTGCATGCTTGCGCGCCATTTCGTAGTTATTTAACTTTTCAGCTATGGCAACAATTATGATTTACCAACACACGATGGATACGCCGATTGGAGAGCTAGTTATTCAATCATCTAACAAGGGCCTAACCTACGTAGGATTTAAGCCTAAAGCCCTCTACCAAGAGTATGGTAATGAACACACTCACCAAGCACACCAACAGTTGAGTGAATACTTTTCAGGCTCGCGACGTGACTTTGATGTGGCGATAGATGTGACGGGGAGTGCTTTTCAAAAATCTGTATGGCAGTTATTAACTCAAGTACGCTACGGTCAAACTAGCACTTATGGCTGGATGGCTAATCGTTTAAATAATCCTAAAGCGGTGCGTGCTGTGGGCGGCGCAAATGGTAAAAATCCAATTAGTATTATTATTCCGTGCCACAGAATTATTGGTGCTAACGGCACTTTAACAGGTTATGCCGCAGGGGTAGAAAAAAAAGCGTGGTTACTTAAACATGAGCAGCAAAATAAATTAAATTAGATATACTTACCAGCAAATAAATAAAATATTTGGAGTAGCCTCAGTTGCGACAGAAGTCACTGATAGGTTTGATTTTTGCTATTTCGTGTTTTCCTATTTACGCAAAAACAATGACTTTTTGCTATGAAGATAAGGAATTAGCGCCTTCGTATATGGGAGTCGGGCTTAATGTTCCAAAGGTTCGCCCTGGTGTAAGTATCGAAGTATTGCAAACAATGGCGCGGGAGATTGACGGATTGGATATTCAGTTTGTCCGTGAACCGTGGCAAAGATGTTTACACGACCTGAAGCGCAACAAAGTCGATGCAGTAATAGCCAGTTACCGGGAAGAAAGAAAGGCATATATGGTGTTTCCAACTACTGAATCAGGAGAGTTGGATATACAGCTGGCACTGAATCAATTTGGTCGTTGTTTGGTGGGCGATAGTCAGTTTATTGAAGAATTAAGAACAACTAAAGACAGTTTTAATTTGGCAATTCCTCGAGGTTACTCGTCTGCTAAGAGTCTCGATGACACGCGATATATCAAGGTCGACACGCTCTCGCAGCTTGACGCTTTTGATCTGGTAAACAAGCGAGTGGTGGATGGCACTATTGGGCTGTGTATGATAAATGGCAAAGCAGTTAAAGCATTTCCATATGCGACAAAACTTCAAGCATATTACCCTCCGTTTGACACCAGTTTTGGGTTTTTAACTTACTCACAGTTGTTTTATAAAAACAACGAAGCATTGGCGAAGCGGCTGTGGCAGCAGCTGGCTAAATTTCCATTTGCAGATGTGTATATGGAGTACTTAGCATCAGAACATCAACAAATCGATAGCTATGCAACAGATAAACCTAGTTCAAAGTAACGTAGTAAACGCACGTAACTTTGGTTAGACTAATGCCATTTTTAGTTTCAAGATAATTCCATGGCACAACTTTATTTCTACTACTCAGCTATGAATGCTGGAAAATCAACAACTTTATTACAATCAGCATTTAATTATAGAGAGCGCGGTATGACGCCTTTTATTCTTACCGCTGCAATTGATAACCGTGCGGGCGTGGGTAAAGTGGCTTCTCGTATCGGGCTTGAGGCGCAGGCGCATGTATATGATACACAAAGTGACTTGATGCAGCTCATTCGCGATGAACATAATCAGCAAAAAGTAGATTGTATCTTAGTTGATGAGTGCCAGTTTTTAAGCAAATCTCAGGTGAATGCGTTAACAGACGTAGTTGATGAACTGAAGATCCCTGTACTTTGCTATGGCTTAAGAACTGATTTTAGAGGCGAATTGTTTGAGGGATCGCAATACTTACTTGCTTGGGCAGATAAACTCATTGAATTAAAAACGGTGTGCCACTGCGGAAGAAAAGCTAACCGAGTGCTAAGAACTGATGAAAATGGCGTTGCTATTGCCGATGGTGCGCAAGTCGAAATTGGTGGTAACGACCGTTATGTTTCAATGTGCAGAGCACATTATAAAGCGCAATTACAAGCTGCGCTTAAAGCTGTAGAATGATTTTACGTTACGCTATCGGGCGTTTTGAATAGTAATTATGATGGATTACAAATAATATGGCAGGAGCAAGTTTACTCTCATTATTAGACGATATCGCTACATTGTTAGATGACATCGCGCTGATGAGCAAAACAGCCGCGAAAAAAACCGCAGGTGTTTTAGGTGACGATTTAGCGCTCAACGCTCAGCAAGTTACAGGAGTAACAGCTGATAGGGAGTTGCCTGTGGTGTGGGCGGTTGCAAAAGGCTCCTTTGTTAACAAGCTTATACTCGTTCCCAGTGCTTTGTTGATTAGCGCATTTTTACCTTTTTTAATCACTCCCTTATTGATGCTTGGTGGGCTCTTTTTGTGCTTCGAAGGTGCAGAGAAAATCATTGAAAAGCTGTTTCATAAAGACACCGAGCACGACAGCAAAGCGAACATAGAAGTGCTTGATCGGGTTACCTATGAAAAAAATAAAATAAAGGGGGCAATACGTACGGACTTTATTTTATCTGCGGAAATCATAGTCATCTCTTTGGGTACGGTTGCGACTCAAACTCTGAGTACACAGCTTGGTGTGTTAAGCGTTATTGCAATAATAATGACCATCGGCGTATATGGACTGGTCGCATTGATAGTCAAGTTAGATGATATGGGTCTCTATTTGCTGTCTAAGCCCGAAGCTGGACAATTTAAAAAAGCGATAGGTTCTGCACTTTTATCAATTGCACCTAAACTCATGAAGGCACTGGCAGTGGCAGGCACAGTCGCGATGTTTATGGTAGGTGGTGGTATTTTAACACATGGCTGGCATAGCGTGTCAGAAGCAATAGATACGTTAAGTAGCACGATTGCAAATAACAGCTTTTCTTGGTTTGAAAGCATCCTACCTAGTATTTTCAGCACTATTTTTGGCTTATTAGCAGGCCTTATTGTTGTTGGCTTTCTCTGGGCTGGGTCGACATTGAAAAGCAAAGCTTAACCCTAAGCTGTTGGCCGCTAAGCGTGTGGCGGCCAATGTTTCACGTTGTACAGCCAAAGCGAGGTTTAGTCTGAATAACGCCAAGCTAAAAATCGGCTGGATTTTTGACCCTGTGCCATTTTTACGACTTTGACTTCATTTGGCTGCTGCTTTTTTAAATACTGTTTAAGGGGCGCTAAATTATCTTTGTTTGATACTAAACAAGTAAACCAGCCTACTTGATGGGCATATGCTTTACTTTCCTTAATCATATTTTTGATAAACTGACGCTCACCACCATCACACCAAAGCTCTTGGCTTTGCCCGCCAAAATTCAGTTTGTTTCTAGGTTGTTTTGTTAGGTTTTGCCACTTACGTGCCGTGCCTTTTTCGGCCGCATCTTTACTTGCATGAAATGGTGGATTACACATAGTGACATCAAAGAACTGCTGTTGTGCAATAACCCCCTCAAATATATTGTTCGAGTCATGCTGATGAATGAGTTCAATGTTCAGTTTATTTGCAAGCACGATGGCTTTTGCACACTTAATGGCAATAGGGTTAATGTCGCTCCCTACAAATTGCCAATGATATTCAGCGCAGCCAAGTAAAGGATAAATCATGTTAGCCCCTGTGCCGACATCCAACGCTTTGATTTGAGCGTTGGGCTGTTGTTGTCCTAACAAATCTGCCAAGGCATGTATGTAATCGGCGCGCCCAGGTACAGGGGGGCATAAAAAACCTTCAGGTATTGACCAAAATTTCACGTCATAATGGTGCATTAATAGAGCTTGGTTTAGACACACAACGGCATTGCGATCACTAAAGTCGATACTCTCAGTACCTCTTGGAGTGATAACTATGTACTTGGATAGTTCTGGATGTGTTTTACACAAGGCTTGAAAATCGTAGCCGTGGCGATGTTTGTTTCTACTATGCATCAATATTCAAATTTTTGGTCAGGGCCGTGCATTATATCGTTTACTACTTCGATGTGACAAACCTTGTTAGATTGCGAGCTGTCAAAACAACTGGTAGGATGAGTTGATAAGCTCATAATAAGAAAAAAAATGATAGAACAAAAGTCTCTTTTCATCAGCTTAAGTGACGATCAGAAGTTACACTTAAGATACATTGCGCAGCCAAATAGTGAAGGCCCAGCCGTGTTTTTTATGCATGGTGCGGTTGAGAACGGTAAAATATTTTATACCCAGAGTAATAAAGGTTTAGCGCCTTTTTTAGCGTCTCAAGGGTATCGCTGCTATGTTGCCGATCTGCGGGGGAGGGGGCAGAGCTTGCCTGAAATCTCCGCTCATTCCAATTATGGTCAAACCGAAGCAATTATGGAAGATATACCCGCAATGCTTGATTATATCAGCAAGCACAGTGGTGGTTTTGCGAGGTTTTGGGTGGCACATTCATGGGGAGGCGTTTTGATGAATAGTTACTTTGCTCGCTTTCCTGAAGCTATTGAGAAAGTTGACGCTTGCGCATATTTTGGGTCTAAGCGTTCATTGCATAATCGACATATTAGTAAATATCTACAAGCAAACCTTATTTGGTACGGTCTAGCTCCTTTGTATACCAAAAAGCATGGATTTTTGCCTGCCAAAAGCCTTAATTGGGGCAGTGACAATGAGACGAAGAAATCTCACTTGCAAGGTATGAATTGGGCCAAACGTCAACCTTGGATAGACAGTGATGACGACTTTAATTATGCCGCTGCTTTGAAAGAGATGAAGCTCCCGCCAACATTACATATAGCGGGTGTAAAAGACAAAGCTCTTGCCCAACCCGTTGATATTAAAAAGTTTATGCAAGAGTCAGGAGAGGGGGTTCAAGAGCTTAGAGTCTATGGCCGAAAACATGGGCACCAACATAATTACGGCCATATTGATATGCTAACTCACAAACAAGCACATCACGATCAATTTAAGGACTTACTGGATTGGTTTGCTCGCTTTGATCGGTTTGCTCATCATTAAGTAGTTCGATCATATTCTTTTTATAATGATGCCAATTGGTTAGTGGCGCCTTACTAATTGGCTTACGTACTTGGGCTTTACTTAAGGTGTTCACTGGGCGGTGGTCTTCGTAATACTCCATACATTCAGGTTCATATTCTTGGCCTAAAAACCTCAATACACGGTTGATCATTTTTTCAGGCTGGGCTACCAAAGACTCGTAGCTCAGCGTTAAGATATTTTTGGGTATGCACTTTTCAAAATGCGCCATTAAGTCTATTTCAGCCTCTGCGTAGAGCTTAAATTCGTTCAAAGAACAAAAATATGGTTCATTAGCATCAAAATGGTTGCTATAAACAGACCACGCTGTTGCGCCAAAATCTCGGGTGAGATGGATAAATCGCGCATCTGGGAACAGTCTGTAAATCATGCCTATATTTTGGAAATTTGCGGGTAACTTGTTAATGACGACTTCGTCAGGAACTCGATGCTTTTTAATTTCATCAATATATAAGCTTCGGCAATAATCTGACGCTGAGGTACTTAGGTTAGAAAAACAGTACGGAAACGGCGCTTCGGAGCGCTTTATCAAATAAGGCACTATTGTATCACTTAGCGCAGTATTCTCGCCGATAGACCCTATGCAACTGTGCTGCACCAGCATTTGCTCAAGCAATGTAGAGCCGGTTCTAGGTAAACCAATAATAAATGTTGGAATGAACGTGGTTGTTACACGATCAGTTGCCTTTTCAAAGAAAGCGCTATCGAAGTGTTGTTTTATTTGCTCAAACAACGGCAACATATCTTTGGTCCTGAAATCACAATATTGTAACTGCGTGCTATTGGCGAGCTTGAAATATTCAAACGCTTGGTCGTAGTGCCCAAGGCGATGATGGCACTTTCCAAGTGCATAATAGGTCACAATGTTTAACCCTTTGTCGTCGTATTCTTCAAGTAATTTCTCTAAAGGAGTTATGAAACTGGATAAGCTATGAGTGGATGCAAGTTGTACAAGTTCTCGAAAAATATAGGGCGTGACTTCTTCATTTTGACAGGTGATACCTTGTGAAAAAACAGTTTTTGCTTGGCTTATAAAGCCATAGTCTAAATAAAACTGACCAAGTTCATAATGCGCTCGAGCACTGTGTTGTGCAACGTTTAGGGTGTACTCTAACACTGTTTTAGCGTCAACTGGTGAGCCAACTTGGATAAAGCAATGAGCGAGAGTGAACAAAGGCTCTAGTTGTTTAGGAAGGTTTTCACAGGCTCTACGTAAGTAATATATAGCGCTATCGTAATCTTCTAGGCGTATACATAATCGGCCTAAACCAAATAGTGCTGCACCGTTGCGATTATTTTCTTTTAGTACGGCCTTAAACATAAACTCAGCTTCTCTGAGTCTATGTTCATCCATTAATTCGTTGGCTCTATCTATTAATAACATTCGATGGGATCGTTTACTTCTGGTATCTAAATGATAAAAACAAAAAGGCGAAATAGCCAATGCCATTTCGCCTTTACTGCTGGGTTACAGTAAAAAGTTAGAAGGTGTATGTTGCCTTCACATAGTAGAAGCCACCGTTGATACCATACGGAGACGTCTCATAGTATTTACCACCCCAATTGTTGTTAGGAATACCAGTACCTTTTTGGAAATCAAGTTTTTCAGCTTCTTGATCGAAAATGTTGTTGGCACCAAGAGTTAGGCTGATGTTCTCGGTAGCAAAATACGTTAACTCTGCATCAAATGTTACTGATGGATCAGCCATGATAGCAGTTGCATCGTAATCTACGTGTACACCTTGATATTCACCAAAGTAGTTATAACGTACAAAGCCTGTGAAATCTTCCCACTGCTGCGTCCACGTTAGTGTCGCGCGGTGTTGTGGTAAGTCTTTTTCTAAACGCTTAACCTTGAAATCACCTGTGATTGCTGAGAATTTATCAACTTCTGTTTCATTCCAGTTATAAGCAAATGCAAAAGTCGAGTAACCACCAAGCATGTCCATTGAGTAGTTTGCAACTACGTCAACACCTTGCGTGGTTGTATCAAAGTCATTAGTAAAGAAACTTACCTGTGCGATGCTATCAACATTAGGTACACCATCGGCTTTAAGCGCTGCTTTTTGAGCCGCTGTAAGGTCAATCTTATCGGATTGACTAATACGGTCTTCTACTTGAATGTTGTAGTAATCAATCGTCATGAACAAATCACCTGATTGATAAACCGCACCAAACGTGTAGCTATCTGACTCTTCAGGCTGTAGTTCACTACCACCTAAAATTTGAGATACAGGGTTTGTTGGTGGTAATAATGCAGAGTCAACCAATACACCACTGCTTAAGTTGGTTTGAACGTTACTTACGTTGGCTTGCCCAACGGTTGGTGCGCGGAAACCAGTGCTGACTGAGCCACGGAATGATAAGTCATCCGTTGCTTGGAATTGCGCAGTGACCTTATAGTTGGTTGTTGAACCAAATGAATCGTAATCTTCGAAGCGTAACGCCCAACCCATTAAAAACTCTTCTGTAAATGGCGTTTCAACATCAACGTAAGCAGCGTAGTTGCGACGTGTAAATTCACCTGCTGCTGAAGGTTTAAAGCCTGGGAAACCATTTGAGCCGATGCCAAACCCAAGAGATGTTAATGGACCGGCTATGAACGACGCTTCATCGCCCGCAATGACTTCAAAGGTTTCTTCGTGCCATTCTAAACCAGCGGCAACGTTTACATCATAGGCTAGGTCAAAGTCGTAACCTTTAGAGATGTCCGCGTTGAAGTTTTTCTCAAGTTGAATGTACTTACCTGGACTGAACTCCATTGGTGTATCTGGGCCTAATGACGCATTGATTGTGTTTGTCATAAAGTAGCGTGACTCATTGCGACCGACAGAACCGCTTAAGTCATAATAGGCACCTTTCATAAAACCATCTTCAATCTCGCCTTTAGTACCAATTGTCAATGATGTATCGGTAATGTTACCACCAAATGTTGGCGTAAATCCTGCTGGCAGCATTTTATTGAATGCAAAGCAATTTTGGTTATTCATCACATCTTGATAACCAGGCTGGTTTACTAAGTGTTCGCCAATCGGGAAAATCACTTCAGGACAACCGCCCGTGCCATCTGATGTTAAATCGGCTACCAGCCACTGACGGTGGCTATCATCATCTTTATCATTGATGACGCCGTCATTGTTGGTGTCTACAAGTTTAAGTGGATTTGCATATACACCAGGGCGAGTTTCTGGATTACGATAGTAGAAACCACCTTCAACGTCGCGTTCTGAATAATTACCGAACATATAGAACTGAGAGCTATTTGATAAATCTAAGCCAACATTACCAAATAAAGTGATATCGTCTTTGATCTCTGGTGCACCCCAGACTTGAGCAGGGTTTCTAACGCCTTCAATACCTAGTTCAGTAAATTTTTGAGCGTCAGGGCGTTGCACGCTGCGACTTGTTGGATCAGCATTTTTATACTGGAAGCTCAGGTTAGCAAAGCCATCGTCCGAAAATGGTAAGCCTACGTTACCTTCGAATGTGGTTGTATCGCCATCACCTTCAAAGAATTGGCCTTGCTTAACAGAGAAGCTTCCGCCTTCTGACGCATCTTTTAATACAAAGTTGATTACACCAGCGATAGCATCAGAACCGTACTGAGCGGCAGCACCGTCTCGTAATACTTCTACTTGCTTTAAAGCGATGCTTGGAATAACTGAGATATCAGGGCCTTGCGCACCGTCATTGATACCACCACCTAGGAAAGCAATAACAGACGAACGGTGACGACGTTTACCGTTAAGTAAGATTAACGTACTGTCAGCAGGTAAACCACGAAGGTTAGCAGGGCGCACTAATGAAGCCGCGTCGCTGATAGGGTTTTGGTGTACGTTAAGTGATGGTACTGATCCTTTTAAAAGCTCTAGCATGTCATCACCGCCTGCTTTACTCAATTCTTCACCGCCGATGATGTCGACCGGTACTGGTGAGTCGCCTACTGAGCGAGGTGCTGCACGCGAACCAACGACCGCTATTTTTTCAATCTTTTCTTTTTTGGCACCACTTTCTTCAGCCATTACGGTTGTAGAAAATAAACCAACAGATGCAGTTGAAGCGATAGCATAAGTAATTGCACGACTAATCGCGTTTAATTGTAGTTTCATCCTGTTTCCCCAGTTTGATTTTTTGTTGTCATAAGCTTTTAAACAAAACTCATGTTTGCTTTTTATTGCAACTTATATATACATATCATTAACTTGTGATGCAAACATTCTTTGCACCCGTTATAACCGTAGCAGTGATTTAAATAAAGGCAAATTTTTAAATAAGTTTTCGAAAAATCTGAGGGTTAACTGTAAATTACAGCTAAAAAACGCGGTGTAAATAGAGGAAAATTAAATTTTTAATTCAAACTGTTTGGTTGTTATTTGTCCGCCTTGTCGGTGGTTTGTTGGTATTTTAACCACTCTTTTCTTGCGGCTCGGTATGTGTCCCAAACACAGGGGCAACAACTACCACCTCCACAGCATTCATCTGATTGTGGTTTTTGTGGTTCAGTAACTGGCTGTGCTGGTGACTCTGTCATATTTGTAAATAATTAAGACTAAAATCACATAGTACCATTAAAAGAAAATTTGCTAAACTCGGATATAACCTATTTGGATAGTGGTATTGCATGAGGCTGATAAGAGTAGTTCACAAGGCGCCTATAAGGGTGGCCAAAATATCGAAAAGAAGACAGCAAATCAGATTGCGACGTGCAATGATAGAGCTAAAGCTGGCTTTGTCTCAGGAAAAGCAAGAAACCAAAGAAATGCTAGATATCTATAAAAGATATAGCTCAGGAAGAGCGCATAAGAGTGAGTTAAAAGTAGCAAATAAACAATTTTTTGATTTGCTTAAAGGTTTAGGTCTGGGAGTTTTTGCATTATTGCCATTTGCACCTATTACCATCCCCTTGATTGTAAAATTGGGGCAGTGGGTGGGCGTTGATGTGTTACCTAGTTCGTTCTCTCCTAACAGTAAAGCTTCGCGTAAATAAGTGATTTAAAGCTCGTAACTTGTTATTCTTAAATTAGACTTTTAAAGTACGAGACAAATTATGATGCGCGGATTACTTGTTCAAGCCAGCACTGGCATACCTATTCACTTCGTTTTAAAATCTCAGCTTGATGATTGGCTGAAAACTCAATCAGCTCTCACACAGTCCTTTGTTGGAGCACTTAAATCAACCAATACAAAGAACTTTTTTATTCCCCATGAAAATGGTGACGAATTAACAGCAGTGGTGTGCTTAGTTGATTCGCTTGATTCGATGTGGTTAGCGGGTGAGCTTGCTAAACAATTACCAAAAGGTGTTTATCAAATTCAAGGTAGTGAAGAATTTGTTGAACAGCAGGCGTTAAGTTTTGCATTAGGGGCGTATCAGTTCTCAGCCTATAAATCGATGGCTAAAATTGAATCTCAGCTAGCAATAGCTGATGGTGCTATGTTGGCGCGCGTGGAGCGCAGTGCTGAAGCCATTTACTTAGTTCGAGATTTGGTTAATACGCCTGCCGCTGACATGATGCCTCAGCACTTAGCTGAGACAATGAATGAGTTGGCTGAGCGTTTTAGCGGTGAATTTTCTGAATATATCGGTGATGAGCTTCTAGAACAAAATTATCCAACAATTCATATGGTTGGTAGGGCAAGTGATAACAAACCTAGGCTCTTAGACCTAACATGGGGTGATGAAAAACACCCAAAACTTACTTTGGTGGGTAAGGGCGTGTGTTTCGACTCAGGGGGATTAGACTTAAAACCTGCCTCTGGTATGCGAAACATGAAAAAGGACATGGGTGGAGCTGCACACGTGATTGGTCTTGCACAAATGGTAATGGCGGCAAACTTACCGGTGCGTTTACGTGTATTAGTTCCTGCTGTTGAAAATGCAGTGTCACGCAATGCATTTAGACCTGGCGATGTTATAAAAACTCGCAAAGGAATTACAGTAGAGATTGACAATACGGATGCAGAGGGGCGTTTGGTATTATGTGATGCGCTGACAGAGGCGCAAAGCGAATCGCCAGACTTATTAGTTGATTTTGCTACGTTAACAGGTGCATGTCGTGTCGCATTAGGCACTGAGTTACCGGGCTTTTTTAGCACGGACACAGCGGTTGCAGCCGGATTAATTGAACAAGGCTTAAATACACAAGACCCTGTATGGCAGCTTCCTTTGTTCGATCAGTATAAGGATTTATTTAAAAGTGATGTGGCAGATATTGCAAACTGTGGCTCAACGCCATTTGGTGGAGCCATCACCGCAGCGCTTTATCTCAAAGAGTTCGTAGAGCCTGAGCAAACGCCATGGGTGCATTTTGACGTCATGGCATGGAATGTCCGTTCGTTACCTGGTCGCCCCGCGGGCGGTGAGGGCTTAGGTTTGCGAGCAACGTTTAACTATCTAGCTAATCGTTACTCTAAATAACACATATTAAAGATGAGTAATGCAGTTCGTTAACAGAGTCTGACATACGTAAGGAAGACGACATGTGTATATTGGAGCACCGTCGTCTTTCTGAACTCGTTTCGTCATTCTGAACTTGTTTCAGAATCTATGTATCTTAAACAACTCGCATTTTTAACTATGAGCGGGTTTACGATAACCCGCTTTTTTAATTATTTGCTCGGAATGTTTGCCAAGATGGCTTTCATCTGTTGCCAATATAATCCAACGGTATCAATTTTTACTTTCTCATCAGGAGAGTGAGGAAATTTAATGGTTGGGCCAAATGAAATCATATCCATATGTGGATAAGGATTTTTGAATAATCCACATTCAAGTCCTGCATGGATCACCATAATGTCAGGCTTTTTACCGTAAATATCTTCGTATACATCGCGGAATATATGCAGTATTTGCGAATCGGGATCGGGCTTCCAACCTGGATATGCACCCGATAGTTCAATCTCAGCACCCGCTAATGATGCCAGTGACCGCAAAGTGCCTGTGACATCTTCTCTTCCTGAATCAATCAAAGAACGTACTAAACAGAGGATCTCTACATACTCATCTGAGCTTTCAATTACGCCAACGTTTAGTGAAGTTTCAACCACACCTGCAATATCATCACTCATGCGCACTACGCCATTTGGGCATGCATTAATCAATGCTAGAAGTCTGTTTTGTGATGCTTTTATCATTGGCTCGAGCTGCGAACTATCTTTTTTCATGCTTAAGCATAAGTTAGTTTCGATTGACTTTAGCTCTTCTTTTAACAATGTCTCAAATGCTTTTAGCTGACTCTCAAAATGAGCTAATTCTGAGCTGGGTAAAGCAATGTTGGCATAAGCTTCGCGAGGGATTGCGTTACGTAATGAACCGCCTTTAATAGTGATAAGGTGCCAGTTAACATCGGAGACATGATGTTGTAAAAAGCGCGCCAGTAACTTGTTTGCGTTTGCACGACCTGTATGTATATCTACACCAGAGTGACCGCCTTTTAGTCCTTTTAATGCAATTTCAAAAACACTCATATCGGTCAGTGGTTGGCGCTCAACGCTGAGCTTAATGCTTGCATCTACACCACCTGCACAACCCATATAAATTTCGCCTTCTTGCTCTGAGTCTGTGTTGAGCAAAATGTCACCATTTAGCCAACCTTCCTCCAGGCCAAATGCGCCAGTCATGCCGGCTTCTTCATCGATGGTGAGCAGAACTTCAAGGGGACCATGAGGGATATCGTCAGCAGCGAGCACAGCCAAACATGACGCCATACCAATACCATTATCAGCACCCAGCGTTGTGCCTGTGGCGGTAACCCATTGTCCGTCTATATATGGCTTGATAGGATCACGCGTAAAATCATGAGCGGTATCGTCATTTTTTTGTGGAACCATGTCGATATGTGCTTGTAGTACGACTGTTTTTCTATTTTCCATCCCAGTCGTGGCATGCTTTTTTATGAACACGTTGCCAGTTGGATCGCGGCGTACTTCAAGGCCTTGATTTGTCGCCCAATCGACAATGAATTGAGCTAACGCGTGTTCGTGTTTGGATGGATGTGGAATAGCACAGATTTGATCAAAAAATTGCCAAATTGCTTTTGGTTCTAATTGGCTAATTTCAGTATGTGGTTTAAACAAGGTGTTTTCCCTACTTGAATGAATAAATGAAATTTTACCATTCAAGTAGGGACTATGGCGACCGCTTTATTGGCATGCCTTAACTGCGGGTGCAATAAGCTCAAGCCCGGTTTGTGTGCAAGGTGCTAATGCAGCGTCGCTTTGCCCTATAGGAGTGACTCGGTCTCCCCATTTTATATAGCTTGCCGCCCACGTTAAACCAGCACCAAATGCCGCTGACATAATGTTACTGTTAGGCTTAATCAGTCCGTTTTCTACTGCTTCACAAAGTGCAATCGCAATCGTTGCAGCAGACGTATTACCATATTTATCAATATTAACCATAACTTTATCGTCTTGAATATCAAGACGCTGTTGAATGGCTTGGATAATACGTAGATTGGCTTGATGTGGTACTAATACATCGATATCACCAAGGCGTAAATTAGCTTGAGCAAGTACATCATCGCACGCTTCGCTCATACCTTTAACGGCGCGTTTGAAGATTTCTCTCCCTTCAAATAACAGATCAGAAGGTCCAGTCGGCTGATATTTATTCATATCAGTTCCGTAATTGGCAATATGCAGAATGTCTCTATCACCACTATCACAGCCAGTTTTGGTACCTAGCAAACCGCATGGCTCTTCACTTGCTTCTAACACAACTGCACCGGCGCCGTCACCAAATAACACAGCACTGTCTCTTTTAGCCCAGTTGACATACCAAGTCATACGCTCTGCGGCAACGACGACAGCGCGTTTAATCATACCAGCTTTAATTTGTGCGGTTGCATTTTGTAGTGCGTACAAAAAACCTGAGCACGCTGCATTGGTATCACATGCAGCTGCGCCAGTTGCACCGATATTTTTTTGCACAAGAGATGCGGTGTTCGCAACCATGGTTGATGGAGTACAGGTAGCTAACAAGACCAAGTCAATATCTTCACCAGTTAATCCAGCGCATGCGAGTGCATGCTTGCTTGCTACCGTCGCTAAATCAGCTGTTGAGGCATGGCTTACTCGTCGTTCCTTTATACCTGTTCGACTGCTAATCCATTCATCATTAGTATCAACAATTTGACTCAGTTCGTCATTAGATATTTTGGCTGGTGGAATACACTTTCCCCAGCCTGTAATTTTTGCGTAAATCATGCGGCTCTCTTATTCTTGTCTGACCAGAGGTCAATTTTGGGCATTTATAGCAAATATCGAAGGTGATCACCAGCTGATATTGCCTACAGGCTTCAGTGTAGACTAGACTCATGTTAATGGTACACATTGATCTGTAAGGTATTATGAGCAACAAAATTAGATCGGAATTACTTGATCATCTTATAGAGCAAGAGCGTCAACTGCTTGAGCCTAGTGTTCGTCAGTCATGTGATATGCTTGATAAGCTACTCAGTGATGACTTTTACGAAATATCGGCTAATGGCCTGACCTTTGACAAAAAGCATGTTATTTCGCGCTTACCCGATGAAAAAGTACCACAGTTTTATAATCAAGCTTTTAAAGGTCGTATGCTCAGTGAGCAACTTGTGCAGTTAACTTACCATGCGGCTTATCGTCGAAGTGTGAAGTGTCAACTTAACTATTCTGTTCGAATGTCTTTATGGCGTTTTGAACATGACTTATGGAGATTGGTGTTTCATCAAGGTACGCCATGTGCCGAGTTTAAACTGTCTTTGGATGACTGATCCAAATCATAAAAAACCACAGTTACTCTTGTTATTTGAGTGTAATAAGTTAGATTAGGCGCTTTGAATTAATAGCAGTCGCGATGTTTGTTTTCTCTCCTAATTCCGCTATTGGCCGTTTATTGTTATTAAGAACCATAGCAATAGTTGTGCAATTACTGATGGTACTTGCAGGGTCTTTTGTATTTTACAAAGATCTCAATTTGTTCCCTGTACTTTTAGTTATTGCTGTTGAGTCGGCATTTCAGCTCGTTAGTGTTTACGCATATCGAAATACTTATGAGGCAGCCCACACTGGCATGCTCCTGCAGCTACTCGCTGATGTAATATTTTTAACCATTATCTTGTCTCTTTCAGGCGGTGCGAGTAATGCATTTGTATCATTACTATTGTTACCCATTGTCATCGGTGCGGTTACTTTACCAAAACATTTTGTGATAGTTATAGCTGTTAGTGCAATCGCAAGCTATGGCTACTTGTTTTGGCAAATGCCCAGTGAGCATGTGCATCATATGAATATGACTCAGCACTTTGCTGGCATGTTAGTTAACTTTGTATTTAGTGTACTGGTGATAGTCTTTGTTGTGATGGCGTTAGCCAAGCAACTACAGCAGAGGGAAATAAAGCTTGCCAAAGCAAGAGAAAAGCAACTTAAAAACGAGCAACTCCTTGCATTAGGGGCGGCTGCGGCGCAAGCGACTCATCAATTGGCAACGCCAATTGCAACCTTGGGCTTGTTGCTAGAGGAAGTTCAAGAAGAACACCCTCAACATCCAGCATGGCAAGATATACAAGTAGCTTTAACTCAATGCAAGGAGCAGTTAGAGGGCTTTCGAGCGCAAACCGAATACTTGAAGCACACACCATCTCAAGCGCCGTTAAAAATAGGTGATTTATTAAGTGAGTTGAAAAGCCTTGCCGCCATGCAGTTTAGCTCTCAATCAATAATACTAGAGGTGAGTAATCAGCAAGACCTTATCTGTGCAGACCCATTGTTAATACCTGCTTTGCTTAACGTGGTTGCGAATGCAGCAAGAGCCAATGAGCAGACATCGCAAACTAAAATAGAGATAAAGAGTTGCTCACAAAATCATGTTTGGATATTAACCATTAGTGATTTAGGCTCGGGAATTGAACCACATAAATTGGTTAAGTTAGGCCACGATATAGTGCCTAGTGAACATGGTTTAGGTATGGCGCTGGTTTTATCTAACGCGACACTTGAGCGCTTGCAAGGAAAAATGACGATTGAAAATAACCCTCAATGTGGTGCTACAACAACAATTATGTTGCCTTTAATGAAGATTACAATATGACTAAGAAATTACTAATCATTGAAGATGACATCGCGTTTGCAAATACTTTAGCAAGAAGACTAGCGAAACATAATTTTGAGCCATCTGTAGTGCACGAAGTGAGTGAAATATTACAACAATGCCAGCAACTACAGCCTAGCTATGTATTACTAGATATGAACTTAAATGGGATTTCAGGGCTGAAGTTCATTGCTGATATACGCGCTTATTTACCAACCTGTCGCTTGGTGTTATTGACTGGCTTTGCAAGCATAGCGACAGCTGTAGAGGCTGTTAAGCTTGGTGCTGATGATTATTTATCAAAACCTGCAGACACACGTTTAATCGTACAAACGCTACTTGGCCAAAACGCTATGAATGAAGCAACGTTAAACACCGATACGATGTCTGCAGAGCGAGTGGAATGGGAACATATTCAACAAGTTCTCAAAGTCAATGAAGGGAATGTATCTCAAACAGCACGACAACTAAACATGCACAGGCGCACTTTGCAGCGCAAACTTCAAAAAAGGCCAGTACTTAAATGAACGCCTCAGTTAGACAAATTGCGAAAAGATTTGATATTTTGTCTTGCTGTATTTAGCGCTAGAATTTTCTATTTTAGGAAATATTTAGGGAAGTTTGCTCAAGGTTCAACTATTGCCTAAATTTAAATTAAAATATTGAAAAGACTTTTATATGCTGACTTTCGATTTAAATTATTGGGCAGTGCTGCTGGCAGCATTATCATCATTTATGCTTGGCGGTATATGGTACTCTCCTTGGCTATTTGGTCACAGGTGGATGGAGTGCTGTGGTTTGACAGAGGTAGACCTACAGCAAAGCGACCCTAAACTTATTTATGGTGGAGCATTTATTTTGGCTTTGCTAGCGGCTTCTATTTTGGCTGCCTTATTGGGCAAAGATCCGCTTCTATCGGACGCCGTTGCTTTAGGGGCCTCGATAGGTGCAGGACTGGTAACACCGACTTTGGGAATCAGCTACATTTTTGAGCAAAGACCACTTACTTTATTTTTTATCAATGGGGGATACCACACTTGCCAGTTTATTTTAATGGCTTCGGTATTAAGTATTACAGGGTAGTATGTAATGGCTAAACCAAATAAAAAGGGGCCTGTACGGACGGTAGATATTTACTGTGCTGGCTGTAGTGCTGCTCTTTTCAAATATCGCAAAGGCGGTAAAGGAGCATTGGTAAAGTGCTTTATAGAACGTATCGTTAAAAACCACACAAATAACAACTGCCATTGCCCGTCTTGTGAACAAGAGTTTGGGCGTTCAACCTTGATACGTGGAGCACCTGCAATTAAATTTGTTGGCGGCAAAGTTAGGTTTAAGTAAATAGCGGACAAATATCCTGTTTCAGAGGTACGCACCTGATAATATGACAGCCGTTTGTGCTGTTTCAACGATTGAAAGTCACCCTCCCCATGGAATGGGCCAGTATGTTTGGGTGAGCAATAAGCCAATTTTGGCATTTGTAATGGACAAAAACATGATTGACATTCTTTTTGATGTAATAGGTATGAGCGGAACTGGTTTGGTAGTTGGTGCATTTTTTATGCTTCAGTTAGGAAAAGCCGCGCCAGAAAGTTTAACCTATAACTTAATGAATCTCAGTGGCGCAATTCTATTGCTGATTAGCCTATGTTACAACTTTAACCTAGCTAGCTTTGTTATCGAATTATTTTGGATAGCGGCCTCGATCATTGGCTTAGTTAAGTACGTAAAAGCTAAACAAAGCCCCGTAGCTACATAAATTTCAATAAATTACACTTAAAAGCTTGCACGGCTGCTGATCATTTGTATTATTAATATAATGTGAAGGTCGCTGTGCTGTTGTCATATTTATAATCTGGTTTCAGCCAGTACATGTAGCTTGGCTGAACTATGATAAATATTCAAAAAAAAATAACAATATTGCTCGCTACGTGGCTGATCTCTAGCACATGCCATGCGAAGACCGAACCTGATCTCTTTTCCCTATCTTTTGAAGAACTCTTAGACGTAAACATTAACTTAGCTACCAAGACAGAAGAAACCAGAGCGAGTGTTCCCTCTAGCATCACTGTATTCAACCGTCAGCATATATCACTGCTTGGCGTAAACAATGTCTATGACTTGATGAATTATGTGCCAGGCTTTCAATCAACGAGAGGCGATTGGGTTGGGGCTGTGCCAAAAGAACATACTCGCGGTGTATTCTTAGATAGTGGTAATGTGCTCGTGATGTTAAATGGTCACCGATTAAATGAGTCATCTTTTGGTAAAGCTTCGGTATACACGCCTCATATTTCAGTAGATATCATCGATAAGGTTGAGTTTATTCGAGGTCCAGGTTCTGCGCTTTATGGTAGCAATGCATTTTTGGGCGTGATGAATATCGTTACCTTGAAAGAGCATAATCAGGTCAGTATCGGAGTTGGGGAGCATGGATTTACGCAAGCTGCTGCTAGCTTCAACAAGCCACTGGCAAATGATTTAAACGTTTATGGCAATGTGTCATGGCAAGGCCAGCAAGGCGAGAGATATACTCAAGGTGTTAAAGACCCACTTGCCAGCTACTTTATCGAGATAGGCGGGCGATGGCAGGACTTAAGTTTTTCAATGTGGCATAACCAAACTCAGCTTAATGGATTTGTTAATTTAGCGGGTTGGTCTGATGAGAATAAGCATAAAAGCCAAAATAGTGCAGTATCGATTGGTTATGAATTACTGCGTAACGAGCTTTGGAATTTGAATACAACGGTCAAATATATCCAACATGATATTTATTCGGCTGGTTTAATTGCCTCAGCTGAAGAATTAGGACTTGAACATGACTTCTTTGTGGGGCCCGATTGGCAGTCTAAAGATTTAACGTTTAACCTTGATGGTGCGTACCAAGTTAATGGCTCGATAGCACTTAATTTCGGTATTGAATATTCTGAAGAAGAACAGTCTGAGGCTGGTATAAATAGTAGTTATTATGATTTTAATCGCGGCGATGTGTATTTAGGTGAAGAGTTCTATCAAAATGGGATCATTACCGTTAAACCGCATCAACCGTTTAATACGCTGCTGCAATCTTTTGACTCAACAGCTGTTTATGGACAGCTAAAATACTCAGTTACAAGTCAAGCGACAGTATTTGTTGGTGCAAGATATGACGATGTTAAGGATATCGATAGTAAATTATCACCTCGAGTAGCCGCAACTTATGCGCTTTCAGAGCACAATACCGTCAAAGTGCAATATGGGGAATCGTTTCGCACCCCAGTAAGTAATGAGTTAAATTCTAATGACGATGTCACTGTTGGTAACCCTAATTTGACTTCAGAGTACGTAAAAACAACAGAGTTAGTTTGGCATAGTAAATACACTGGCTGGGAATTGGACCTGGTACTATTTGATAACCAACTGAAAGACTTTATTAATCTCGTGCCGATTGATACGAGACAATTGCCCGTTGAACAAAGGCGCTTTACATTTTCAAATATCTTCAACACCAATATGCAAGGCTATGAACTAAACGGCAAATTTAATGTAACGAATCGCACTTGGATGGAACTTGCTTATACCCATCTACTAGATGAACCTTTTAACCCGAGTTTTAAGCGCTTTGCATCCGCTTCAGTGACACATAATATGGACAAGTTACAAATTAGCATCAATGCGCTATGGCGAGACAGTGTATTTGTTCAGTCTCCTGAGCCCGCGGTTTTGGACAATTATGACCAACGAGCTTACAGCCTATTGGGAGCAAGTGTGTCATGGCGTCTGGGCCATTCTAAATCTATTGCTCTGAAAATAAAGAACTTACTCGATAAACACTATGTGATATTTGAGCCGCGTATGAGTGATGGGAAAATACCAGGCTCAGGTAGAAGTATCCAACTTCAGTATGTGCAAAAGTTTTAACCATTAAAATGTAATCTAACATTCACTAATTGTGACCTTCCTCTTTTTAAAAGCGCGTACCAGCTTAGCTTTGACTAAGTAAGAACTGTGGTAATACGACGGCTTATTTATTATTAAAATCATAATATTGAAAATATTAATTTAAAAATCAATGGCTTGATCGTTTTTACGCAGTGTGCTTTTACGTCATCCACAGGTGGGTTCTTTTTGGGTATACAAATCTAAATGAAAATAGTTATTGAATGCATCATTGTTATTCGCTAATATTCGCATCGCTATAATAACCTTACAAAAATTGGGATTACTGTGAAAAACATAAAAACTATTGCACTCTCGCTCGTATGTGTTGGCGTTTTAGCTGCTTGTGGCGGCAATAACAACAAAGTTGCAGCACCTGTTGATCAAGGTAATGGTCAGACACCAGATGAACAAACTGTGGTTGTACACCCAGCTGCGACTGTTGAAAATGTGGTTATAGCAAATGCTGACTATGCTTTTGCAGTTTATTCTGATGCTTTAACCAGTGCCAAGGCGTTAAAAGAAACCATTGATACATTTGTTGCAACGCCTAGCGAAGCAAACTTTATGCTTGCTAAGGAAGCTTGGTTAAGTGCCCGTGAGTCTTATGGACAAAGCGAAGTATTTCGTTTTCGTGAAGGCCCCATTGATGCCTTAACAAAAGACGAGCAAGGTAATTGGATGTTGCAAGATGGTCAGGGTCCAGAAGGCGCAATAAACGCTTGGCCATTGGCGGAAGCACTGATTGATTACACGCAAGATATGGACGGTAACGAAGCACGTGGCAACGCTACTGTTTATCAAGCTGGTGGTAACATTATTCAAGACAGCTTTACTTTTCCTCAGATCACCGCTGATTTGATTCGTGAAAAATTTGAATTGGACGGAGAGGAAGCAAACGTCACTTCGGGTTATCATGCCATTGAGTTTTTATTGTGGGGTCAAGATCTAAATGCCGATTTAACCTACACTGCACAACGTGACTATACAGCGGGTCACCGTCCAGTTACCGATTATTACACAGCAAATAATATACCAAGCAGCGAAGCAAACGGCCGTACTTGTACGTCGGGCGAGCAAGGTTCTTCTGATGAAATCTGCCAGCGTCGTGCTGATTACTTAAAAGCGGCAGCAGCATTACTAGTAGAAGATTTGCAATCGGTCGTTGATGCATGGCACCCAGAAACCGGTTTCTATTATCAGGAATATACAAAAGCAGACGATAGTGCTGCTAATTTAGGCGCAATGCTTGAAAGTATGGGACGTCTGAGCTTTGGCGAATTGGCAGGCGAGCGTATGAGTATTGCGGTGCGTACCGACAGCCAAGAAGATGAGCACTCATGCTTCTCTGATAATACCCACAGAGATATTTTCCTAAATGCAAAAGGTATTCGTAATACCTATTTAGGCCTTTACACCCGTGCGAATGGTTTAGAACAAAGCGGGCCTAGCATCCACAATTTGTTGATCACTAAAGGCCATGAAGAGCTTGCATTAAAGCTAAAAGCGGCCCTTGATACCACCATGGAAAAAGTACTTGTTATTGATGAAACAGCGAAGGCAGGTATGTCGTTTGACGTGCAGATCCAAAAGGCGGCGAATCAAGCTCATATCTACGCTGCGATAACCGCTTTAGCAGAGCAAACTGATCTCATCCAGCAAGCGATCGATGCATTAGGCGTATCAGCTGAAGATTTAAAACAAGATACTGACGAAAATATTTAACCATTTATATAACACATTTAGGCTGGCTCAATGCCAGCCATTTCAGTTTCTGAGCATAGATGCATGCTCGGATGCAGGGGCACTGAAGTGACACACTCATTTAATAAACTATTTATACTTTTAGCATTATCAAGTTTAAGCGCTTGTGGCGGCAGCTCACAAAGTGATTCGGATAATCAAAACCAAAACAATGCAAGTGATAACGGCGAGCAGGTGTCAAATGACACGCATGCTTTTAACATCTCAGTAGAAGATGGCTTGGATCCTTTACTAACCAATAAACCGGATGACAGCGAACATCTCAGTGCCGGTTTAGCAACAACCAATATCATCGATAATAACGCTTATAGCAAAGCCATACCTGCGATTGTCGAGACACCGCAACTAGATGCCGTATTCAAAGCTGGTGACCATACATTCCGTGGTAACCATGATGGTCAGGGTCCGCTGTTTAATAACACCAGCTGTCAAGGTTGCCATATTAAAGATGGCCGAGGTCAAGTGCCTGCGAGTATCGATGAGCCCATGATGAGTATGTTTTTGCGCGTTGGAGACAACTTAGGCAATGTTGATCCAATTTATGGGGACCAAATACAGGTATTTGGTACTGTAGAGGGACAAAGCACAGCAGTCTTAGCCAAATACCGCGGTGCGTTAGATGAAGGACTTGCGTATGCAGAGGCATATACGTGGGTTGAATATGAGACGATTACTGGCTCTTTTGCCGATGGTCAAAGCTATGAGCTACGTAAGCCTATCTATAAAATTAAAGACTTAGCGTATGGTGAGTTTATGGAAAATGTACAATTTTCTCCTCGCGTAACGCCTCATGTTTATGGCTCTGGTTTACTTGAAAGCATTCCACAACAATCTTTGCTTGCGTATGAGGATCCGAATGACAATGATAAAGATGGGATCTCTGGACGCGCAGCATTTACCACTCACCCTGTAACTGGCGAGCGCCAAATAGCACGTTTTGGGCAAAAAGCAGTTACTGGCTCTGTGTTGCAACAGATATCTGGTGCTTATCGCGGGGATATGGGGATAACAAATACAATTAACCCCGATGAACCTTGCACTGAAGCACAAGAGGCTTGTATTGCACAGGCTGCGCTAGAAAATAATAAGCATCACGATGGTGTTGATTTAAACAATGTTGATTTAGCACAAGTCGAGTTTTACAACCGTACACTCGCAGTACCTAAACGTCGTGGATTTGAAGCCAGTACGCAAACTTGGCAAGCGGACATTTTGGTAGGACGTGAGCAATTTTATGCTGCTAAATGCCACGCTTGTCACGTACCTCGTCATAAGACAGGGGTTGCGCCTGGCAGTGTATTAGGCGATGTAGATTTGGTTGGCCTTTCTGAGTCAAGAACCAATATTACCGCTTTAGAACAACAAGTTATCTATCCTTATACTGACTTGCTACTACATGATATGGGCGGCTCATGTCGCGTAACTAAAGAGCTTGCTGATGGCCAATCATGTACACAAGGCCAGCAATGTATTTATGTGCAACGCTGTGAAGGATTAGCCGATGGACGCCCAGAAGGAGATGCAACAGGAACCGAATGGAAAACGCCAGCATTGTGGGGCCTTGGTTTAGTACAAACTGTTAACCCAAAAGCGACATTTTTACATGATGGTAGAGCAAGGACAATTCAAGAAGCTATTTTATGGCATGACGGCGAAGCTAAAGCATCGCAGCAAGCATTTATCAATATGGATAAAGTGCAGCGTTCAGCATTGTTAGCGTTTTTAGGCTCGCTCTAATGTATCTACTACACCGGTTAGTTGTTGTGCTACTAGCTTGTGCAACAACGCTTTACAGTGCACCACAAAATGCTCTGGAGTTTAATTCAGTGCAATCACCAAGAGCAGCAATTCCTGTTTTTTCTGAGCTGGAATTGCTACCTGGAGGCCAGGCTACGGCAAGTCGAATGGTGAAAAGAACGTTTATCCATCCCGCTGGTAATATTCCTACCATTGAGCAATTAGATTTCTGGGATGGCTTTTCATTTTTCAGAGATCCTTGGGTTGCATCACCTGCTATCACCAGCGATAGGGATGGGTTAGGGCCGTTATTTAATGCCCGTTCTTGTAAAGCTTGTCATAACGATGGTGGTAGAGGGCGATTGAATCGCAGTGGTGAACTCGCATCTTCGGCACTGCTGTTTCGGTTACTAAAAAGTGATGGTGTTGGCGTTGATAAGCACTATGGAGGTCAATTGCAGCCCAATGCGATACGGCTATCGCATCACAAACTTACCAAGCCTGTTATAGGTGAGGGCAAGGTGCGGGTTGAGTACCAGATACTCAATGGGACATATCCAGATGGTTCTGCATATAGCTTAAGAAAGCCTATCTATCATCTTGAGCAATTAGGTTACGGAAAGCTTGAGATAAACACCGTTTTATCGGCGCGCTATGCGCCGGCAATTTATGGTATGGGGTTAATTGATGCGATCAGTGAGCAAGATCTATTGTCTCAACAAGATCTTGAAGATCTCAACGGAGATGGCATAAAAACTCAATACAATATGGTCATAAATGCTCAAACAGGTCAACGACAAATCGGACGTTTTGGCTTTAAAGGACTACATGCCACATTAGAGCAGCAAGTAGCTGGTGCGTTTGTTAATGATATTGGCATTACTAATCTAATCTTCCCAGAAGAAGTCTGTACGGATGTGCAGCTGATGTGTCGCAAGGCTGCCAGTGTAGACCCTCAAGGGACGCTCGATATCCCCAAAAAGCTTCACGACTTAACTGTTTACATGAATAAAACCTTAGCCGTGCCCAAAGCGCGAGATTTAACCAGTGAGCGAGCTCAACAAGGACGGACTTTGTTTTATCAATTGCGCTGTAATAGCTGTCACACACCAACCTACAAGACTCGGTCTGACTATCCCATTGCAGCCTTACAAGGACAGCAGATCTATCCTTATTCTGATTTCGCGCTACACGATATGGGTGCAGAGCTTGCTGACCAAGGGATTGAGAATCTCGCATCTGGTAATCAGTGGCGTACACCGCCGCTATGGGGTGTGGGTTTACAAAAACGCGTACAAGGGTTTGAAGCCTATTTACATGATGGTAGAGCACGCACTTTGGAAGAAGCAATTCTATGGCATGGCGGTGAAGCGCTACAGATAAAACAACACTTTATGACCTTATCAGCCAAACAGCGTAGTGCGGTCATTTATTTTCTAAAACAGATCTAAGCTTGATGAGAATGATTATGTTAAATACAAATAAAACAGCAATTTTATTGGCTTGTGTTGCCATCATGAGCGCCACATCATTAAGTGGTTGCGGCGGCGGTAGTTCTGATGCTAAACAGGTTGATAATAATCAACAGAATAATAATCAGCAGAACAATAACAACACTGGTGACAACTCTAGCACGCAAGATAAACTCACCGCAGAGCAGGGCTACGAAAAATTAACCACGAATTTGGTTGATGCTGTTATTACTCCAACTTATCAACACGTTCACGAGCAGGCAATTGCGTTACAGGCGCAAACAATCGCGTTTTGTGCTGATGAACAGCGTGACCAAAATAGCTTGGCTTTGTTACAAACTGCATGGGAAAAGACCAACTTAGCATGGCAACAAGCGCGCACTATAAAATTGGGGCCGATTGCAGAGACTTTCCACTATTCCAGAATTCAGTTCTGGCCTATATCGGCTGACAAACTTGCTAGTGATGTTGAAAGCTTACTGGTTGAGCAGACTGACTTTTCGCAGGGTGTTGCGGCTTTAAAGCACCAAGTACAAGGTTTACCTGCTTATGAGTACATTATTTACAATACCGATATGCCACTTATTGGCTCTACTGATTTTACTAAACGTTGTGCGTATCTAAGTTCGATAGCTGAAAATGTCGATACTATGGTAATCAACAGTATTAATGCATGGCAAGCTGACTACGGTAATGCTTTCAAAGCAGGAAACGGTTCGTTTTCAAGTAAAAAGCAAGCACTGGAAAAGCTTTTGACTATCTGGTTTGAGTATCTAGAGATTGTTAGAGATAACAAGATTAACGATCCATTAGGGCTTGAAATACCGGGTAAAATTGAGTTGGTCGAAAGTGTTTTCAGTCAAACTTCTGTGAACAATATCAAAGCCAATGTTGAGGCTCTTGAAAAACTATATCTAGGTTCAGAGGGCTTTGGCTTTGATGATTATTTAGTGCAAGTGAATCAAAGGGAGGACGTAAATACAGAAATTAGCTTACATTTCAAAGCAGTATATGATGCACTTGACACAACGCAATACAAACCAATGAAAGAGTTGATTGCCACGAATGAAGGCCGTGCCCAGCTTAGAGCACTGACAACAGCTATAGCAAACTTACGCAGCTTAATGAGTAGTGATTTCGTACAGATCACCGGGTTAGCTCCTGGGTTTAATACCAACGACGGAGATTAATTGTGTTACCAAATGCATATACCAACACAATGTCTCGAAGACGGTTTTGCAAAAGTTTACTTGCTATCAGTGCGAGCATTTGTATCACTCCCGCCTTGAGTAGTTGCAGCGTGCATGCGCCAGACCTATTTGCAAGTGCTTACACTGACAATCAAGGTAAGCACTTTGTTGGCTGGTTTGATCAAAATGGTAACGTATTAGGCTCGGTTAGTATTGAAAGCCGAGCACATGACTTATGTTATGTGCCGCATGACCATTCACTTTTAGCTTTTTCTAGGCGTCCCGGACGCACAATGTACGTGATTGATATAAAAGCAAAGAAAATCAAGCTGCAAATTGACAGTGGTGATAATCATCATTTTTTTGGCCATGGGGTTTTAAGTTCAGATGGCAAACGGTTATACACAACTGAGAATCGTTTTGATGATTCTTACCAAGCGTATCAGGGATTAGTGGTAGTTAGAAACACCAGAGACTATAAAGTTGAAGCGCGATTTAATAGCGGTGGAATTGGTCCTCATCAGTTGGCAATGTTGAAGCATCAAGATACGCTTGTGGTTGCTAATGGTGGCATTCATACGCACCCTGCCAGCCCTAGAACAAAGCTAAATATTGACACCATGAAACCAAACCTGAGTTATATTGATATAGGGACGGGTCAAGTTGTTGAGCAAGTGATGCCACCAGATCATCAACTGAGTACTCGTCACTTATGTTTGTCTGGCGATGATACCGTCTATGTAGGCTGTCAGTATCAGGGGCCGGCACACCATATCCAGCCGTTGGTGTTTTCACACAATAGAGGGTCTCAGTTGGAGGCGTTAACTGCCAATGATACTCAGTGGCGCTCATTTAAACAGTACATCGCAAGTTTGGCAGTTTCTCATGACGGAAACACCTTGGCGGTTACATCACCAAGAGGTGGGGTGGTTGGGCACTGGAATAGGCGTAGCAAAACACTGCAACACATCGAGACTAAGATCGATTGCGCTGGGATTGCCCCCCTTAAAGATACGTTTATATCGAGTACAGGCAATGGCGCACTTTATGCCAAAAAGCAACAAATTAATCATGCGCTGCACTGGGATAACCATATGATCAATATCTAAAAACATTAAATTGGTCATATAAAAAAGCGCAGTTAACCGAATTTCTTTAGGTTAACTGCGCTTTTTTATAACAGACAATTATAACCTTGCACTATTATCGTCCTCAAAACTTTACGTTGTTACATTTGTACCCACCATATTTAAGTAACGACCCAGTCACATTGAACCATTGGAGTTGCTATGTGTAAATTTTTAATTCCAAATATTTACTTATGAGGGTTTATTTATTCCTTGTGTGCATTGGCTTGCTAGTTCAGTTTATGTTTTTTGTTAATATTTGTAACTAGTTCTTTACAAATTCAAGGGTTGTATAGCTATTTTCATCTTTTTGATTTTTTAACATTATGTTTTTTATAGTTATATTATTTTTCAAGTTGATGTGTATTTTTTGTTAATTTATGTTGCGTTTTTTTTATCCACTCAACTAAGCTGGATTTAGCGAAGAGCTATGTAATAGGACATCTTTGCTATGAAAGTCAGCACAACTGACGGATACAACATAAACAACAATTTGGAGCGTAAACGTGAAATTATCAAATATCACTTTAGCCACACTTTCAGCATTAGCTTTAGCTCATATGGGCACTGCAGCTGCTGCAAACAAGCAATTTTTAAATCAAAATCTAACCATTAATACAGCGGTTAACTCACAAGCTGTATCGGTTCTTTCAGCTAAGCCTCGTGATATCGTGGGCTTAAGCGCGGACAATGAGTTGGTTTTGCTTAAAGAGTTCAAGCAACCTAACGGTGATGTGACGCGTCGTTATCAGCAGATGTATAAAGGTGTGCCTGTAGTCGGTGACACTGTGATTTTATCATTTGATAAGAATGACCAGTTGAAATTTGCGCACGGTGCAGCCGTGTTTGATATTGCTGCTGACTTATACTCTGTGACGCCTACATTAGATAAAGATATGGCAATAGCACGTGCTGAACAAGCGCATGGAATGAAGGCCTTAAATGCCAAGGGCGACAAGCTTAAAAAGCATAATGAAACGTCAAAGTTGGTTGTATGGGTTAACAAAAAAAACAAAAAGGCGTACTTAGCCTATGAGGTACAGTACGTTGTGTATGGCGACAATCCATCACGCCCATATCAAATCATAGATGCACATACCGGTGAGCTACTGCTCAGTTACGAAAACCTCCAACACGCTGATGGAACAGGCCCAGGCGGAAACCAAAAAACTGGTCGCTACGTATATGGCACCGATTTCGGTTATTTGAATGTGAGTCAGTCAGGTAACACCTGTACTATGAATAACACCAATGTGAAAACGATTAACTTAAACCATGGTACATCTGGCTCAACTGCATATAGCTTTACATGTCCAGAAAATACGGTTAAAGAAATTAACGGTGCTTATGCCCCATTAAACGATGCACACTACTTCGGTAACGTTGTATTTGATATGTATAACGATTGGTTAGGTACAGCACCTTTGTCGTTCCAGCTAAAAATGCGAGTTCACTATAGCAACAACTATGAAAATGCATTTTGGGATGGCAGCGCCATGACTTTTGGTGATGGTAAAGACAGATTTTATCCGCTAGTAAGCTTAGATGTTTCTGCGCATGAGGTGAGTCATGGTTTCACTGAACAAAACTCTGGACTTGTGTACAGTGGTAAATCAGGCGGTTTGAACGAAGCGTTCTCAGATATGTCTGGTGAGGCAGCAGAGTTTTACATGAAGGGCACAAACGATTGGTTAGTTGGCCAAGAAATATTTAAGTCTCAAGGTGCACTTCGTTATATGAACAACCCTACGCAGGACGGTCGCTCAATTGATAATCAAGCTGACTATACTTCGGGCATGGATGTTCACCACAGTTCTGGTGTATTCAATAAGGCATTCTATAACCTTGCTACTACAGCGGGATGGGATACTAAAAAAGCGTTTTTGGTTATGGCTAAGGCAAACCAAGAGTTTTGGACAGCAAATACTAACTGGGATTTAGCAGGTAACGGTGCAATCGATGCTGCATGTGCGCTAGGTTTTGATACCGATGATGTTAAAGCTGCACTTGCTGCTGTTGGAGTTAACTCAAATGCAAGTCCAGGTGGTAACTGTGGTGGTCCGGTTACTGATGAAGAAATCTTCAACGGAGTACCTCGTACAGGGATATCTGGTGCGTCAAAAGAGCAGCAGTTCTTTGTTTTAAATGTACCAGCTGGTGCGACTAACTTGAACTTCGCAACGTCAGGTGGCACAGGTGATGCTGACTTGTATGTTAAGTTTGGTGCTCGTCCTTCGCTTGATACATTTGATTGTAAGAGCACAAGCTCAACTTCTACTGAGAACTGTGCAATTAGCAACGTGCAAGCTGGTACTTACTTTGTAATGGTGGAAGCGTGGAACCAAATTTCAGGTGTAACACTAACAGGTAGCTTCTCAACGGATACGGGCGGTCCAACACCAATTGATCGCACAGAGTCAAATATATCAGTGGCACGCAGTGATTGGGCTCGCTTTACGCAAGACTTGAGCGCTGGCTACTCGTCATTAGATGTGACTATTTCTGGTGGCACAGGGGATGCGGATCTGTACGTGAACTTTGGTTCAGAATCGACCACTTCGACTTATCAGTGTCGTCCATACAAAAACGGCAACAACGAAACTTGTACTATCGCTAATCCTCAAGCAGGCACTTGGCATATCGACCTACGTGGCTACAACGCTGCAAGTGGTGTAACGCTTAATATCAAAGCAAATTAATCCACACAGTGATAAGGGAGCAGCTTTGCTCCCTTTCTTATGCAACAGTAAAGGAAAGCAACATGTATAAAGCAATAACATTGCCCTTAGTTGGAGCCAGCCTGATCGCTGGCTTTGTGGCAAAAGCGGATATGCTAGACGATGAGAAAATTTGGGTAACAATAGACCCACATGCGGCTAAGCATTACCAATTAAAAAATATGATGAGTGGTCTATCGGTTAATACTCAAGCAAGTGGCCTACTTAATGCAGATTTAATGCAAGTAAATCAAGGTATGGTTGGTGAGCTAAGTGCGTTTATGCACGATAACTATCACCGCTGTGGGGGGTTTGTTGCGCACAGCTCTTACCAAGAGGCCCAGCAATATTTAGCTCAGTTAGCTGAGGTTGACCAAGGTACCATCACACCGCTTCTTGTTGACTATACCATTGATAATCCAGACAGAGTAAACGCTCTACTAGGGCAAATTTCTGCTAATAACTTAACCAACACGGTTAATACGCTTACTGGATTTCATAACCGATACTACACACAGCAAACAGGTGTGGATGCATCGCAATGGATAAAAGGTCACTGGGAACAACTCAGTGCTTCTCGAAGCGACATTACAGTAGAGTATTACAATCACAGCTGGTCTCAATCATCGGTGATTGTGACAATTCCAGGCAATGAGAAAGCGGATGAAATTGTGGTGCTAGGCGGTCACTTAGACTCTATCAATTCGTCAAACCCAAGTTCAGGTAGGGCACCCGGTGCCGATGATAATGCTTCAGGTATTGCCGTAATGACTGAAGCATTACGGGCAATTGTTGCAACTAATTTTAAACCTAAGCGCACTATTCAGATTATGGGATATGCTGCGGAAGAAGTCGGTTTAAGAGGCTCAAAAGCGATTGCACAAGACTATAAATCACAGAATAAAAATGTAGTTGGTATGGTGCAATTTGATATGTCAGGTCGAAACGGTAGCACGCAAGATATTGTAATGATGACCGACTATACCAATAGTGCGCAAAACCAGTTTTTAGGTCAGCTGATTGATACCTACCTGCCATCGATAAGCTATGGGTATGATCAGTGTGGTTATGGTTGCTCAGATCATGCCTCTTGGTATCAGCAAGGCTACGCAGCATCTATGCCGTTTGAATCTTCAATGTCTGATATAAACAGAAAAATACACACCATCAATGATACTGAGTTTGATGCAAATCACTCTAGTAAGTTTGCAAAATTGGCGGTTACATATTTAGCGGAACTAGCAAAGGATGCAGGTACGGTTGACCCAGAACCGGATAATAAATTAGAAAACGGAGTGGCTAAAACAGGTATATCTGGTGCGTCAAAACAACAGCTATTCTATACGCTTGAAGTACCTGCCAATAGCACGGCGTTAAACTTTGTTACAGCTGGTGGCACTGGAGATGCCGACCTTTATGTTAAGTTCGGCTCAAAGCCAACTTTGCAAAGTTATGATTGCAAAAGTACCACCTCTACCAGCAATGAGCGTTGTGATATCTCAAATGTGCAAGTGGGGACTTACCATGTAATGGTAGAAGCTTGGAATCAAATAAGTGGTGTTAGTCTTACGGGGAGTTATCAAGCAGCGGGCGATGGTCCTACGCCGATTAATCGCCAAGAAAATAACTTAAGTGTAAACCGTGGCGCTTGGCTCAACTTTGAGCAAAGCTTAGTAGCGGGATATTCTAACCTATCGGTGACGATATCTGGTGGTACGGGAGATGTAGACTTGTATGTTAAACATGCAACCCCAGTATCGGATACAGTGTATGACTGTCGCCCTTACAAAAATGGTAATTCAGAGACTTGTAGCTTTGATGCTCCCGCAGAGGGGACTTGGTATATTGGCCTTAAGGGTTATAACACTAGCAGTGGTGTAACATTGACCATTAACGCACAATAATCTGCTCATGGTCTGTTAAGTAGGGTAGTGGCCGATGTGCTAACCCTACTTAACGATTTATTTACCTTTACTCTTGTTGTCGCTTACGCTCTCCTTCATACTCTATGCAAAATGTTAGTTTACCTTTATGCCAAGGCTTAACACTTTGGCGATTTATATGAACGAAAAAACCAATAATAATTTAGATTCAAATACACTATTACTTTTTTTAGCACCTTGCTTATTTTTACTCACTTGCTTAACTGACGCACCTAAAGGGTTATCGCCAGAGGCATGGAGTACCGCAGGGTTGGCAATTTGGCTGGCGATTTGGTGGGCTAGCGAGGTCGTCCCTATCCCAGTTACTTCATTGGTGCCAATTATCGCGGTCCCCTTAGCGGGCATCAATGATATTAAGTCTGCAACAAGTTTATATGCCCATCCATTAATATTTTTATTCTTAGGCGGCTTTTTAATTTCAATTGCTATGGAAAGGTGGCAACTGCACCGGCGTATCGCTCTGCATACCATGCTGCGTTGTGGCAATAATGCCAAAGTGCAAATATTAGCTATGATGTTGGTAAGTGGCTTTTTATCCATGTGGATAAACAATACCGCAACAACTTTGATGATGTTGCCGATTGCGCTATCGGTGATCCATGTGCTGCGAGACAACGGCAGTGATTGCGATAATTATGGCAAAGCACTACTTTTAGCGATTGCTTACAGTGCCAGTATCGGTGGAGTTGGCACAATCATTGGCACGGCTCCCAATGCTCTCATGGCAGCTTATTTATGGGAAAACTACCAAATAAAAATTGGCTTTGCCCAGTGGATGGTATTGGCTGTGCCATTTAGTGTATTAATGATAGTGCTTTGTTGGATATGGTTAACGCGGTTCGCTTTTAAGGTAAAAACGACATCTTGTGATGCTGATCTAGAGAGTCTTTTTAAAGGGCAATTGAGTGCTCTGGGTGACATGTCAGTGGCAGAAAAAAACGTGTTCGCAGTGTTTGTCTTTGCTGCTGTCAGCTGGATATTACGCCCTTACCTATCAACTTGGAGTGGCTTAGATATTACCGATACAGGCATTGCGATTGTGGCAGCATTGATGTTGTTTGTTTTGCCTTCTGGGCAGAGTAAACAGCGCATTATGGATTGGGAGTCTGCCCAGAAGCTTCCTTGGGGAATATTACTCTTATTTGGTGGCGGACTAACTTTAGCATCGCAAATAAAAGGCTCTGGGCTTGCTGATTATGTGGCAAATTCATTGGCGGGCGCATCATTAGTCCCAATCATTGTAGGCGTATTGCTAGTCTCTGCATTGATTTGCTTTCTAACCGAGCTGACGAGTAATACAGCGACAGCGGCAGGCTTTTTGCCTTTGCTTGGCCCAATCGCTGAACAAGTTGCAGGTACGCCGCTCATTTGGGTTATTCCAGCAGCAATTGCGGCAAGTTGCGCGTTTATGATGCCGGTTGCAACGCCGCCCAATGCGATTGTTTTTGGCTCCGGGGAGCTAAAAATAAAAGACATGATTAAAGCCGGTTTTGCTATGAATATTATTGCCATTTTATTGATCACGGCATTAACTTTGACTGTGGGCGCTTGGTTATTTGGCTATTAAAGCGCAAAGAAAATACTCATTATCGACAGCTTTTCGTTGTAGCTATCACTTGATATAGTGGTCCAACGACTTAAAAGGATACGTATTCAATGCAGGTAGAATCGATTTCAGAATTGAATAAGCAGCTCATGGCATTGCAAATGGCTTATTCAGATCAGCCTTATCAAGATTTGCAGGCAAGAATTAAATTGCTTAAAAGCCTTAAAAAAGCGCTCGTGGCTAATAAAGATGAATTGGTTATGGCCGCAAACGACGACTTTAACGGTCGCACAGAATTTGATTCTGTATTTGGCGATATAATTCCTACAGTGAGCGCACTGGATTATATGTGCTCCAACCTTAAATCTTGGATGAAACCACAAAAACGTCGTACTGGTATCATGTTATGGCCATCTAAAGCGACTGTGCAGTATGTGCCTAAAGGGGTTGTGGGTGTTATCTCTCCTTGGAATTATCCGATACAGCTGGCACTTTTGCCAGTAGCAACGGCATTTGCTGCTGGTAATAGAGTGATGCTCAAGTTGAGCGAGTTCACACCCAAAGTTAACCAGGTGATTAAAAAGCTGTTTGCAGAGCTTACAGAGCACTGTGTGATAGTGGAAGGAGATCACCATGTGGCTGATGCTTTTTCGCAATTGAAATTTGATCACTTATTTTTTACAGGTGCGACCGAGATTGGCAAAAAAGTAATGGCTGCGGCTGCCAAAAACTTAGTGCCAGTAACGCTTGAATTGGGAGGTAAGTCGCCCGTTATTGTTGCCGATGATGCGCATATTAAGCACACAGCCAAAACAATTCTATTTGGTAAGCTGCTAAACTGCGGCCAAATATGTGTTGCCCCAGATTACGTGTTAGTCACAAAGCAACAGTCTGAGTCGCTAATTAAAGAGTTAAAAGCGCAATATACAGCAAATTACCCGCAGCAAGAAAGCGACGAAAAAATATCTAGTATTATTAACCAAAAGCAATTCTCTCGATTGCAAGATATATTAGTTGATGCAAAAGCGAAGGGCGCAACGATTTGGCCGTCATTACCAGAGCAATGCCCAGATCAACGTATGGGGCTTCATCTGGTGATAAACCCAAGTGCAGCAATGGAAGTAATGCAAAATGAAATTTTTGGACCAATTCTGCCAATTGTGGTGGTTGATAATGTAGAAGAAGCTATACAGTATATTGAGTTGCATGAAAGGCCTTTAGCAACTTACTTATTTAGCGATGAATCATCATTAATTGAAAAGGTAAGTAAAACGCTACGTACTGGCACTTTGGCTATTAATGAAGTGGTCATGCAAGTTACGGTAGAAGATATTCCCTTTGGTGGAGTAGGGTATTCAGGGATGGGACAGTATCATGGGAAAGAGGGATTTGTGTCATTAAGTCATGCTAAGAGCATATTGCATAGCGACAAAAAAACCAGACTTCGTACCCATTTGATGCTTAAGCAATCTAAGATACTTACTCATTTTGTTAAAAAGCTCATGTTGAAGTGAGCGAACTTACAATTAGTTTTATCGCTTACCCTTCAGTTGGTAATGACGTTAAGCTTGAGCTGATCTAACTATCTTAATAAATTTTTTGATTAAGACGAAAGTATAATAAATGGACACGAACTATACATATTATGTAAAAACTGCTCGGTTGAGCAAAGTTATCCTGTGACTATATGTCATTATTATACCGATTATCCAAATCGATGTGTGTAGGAAGCAAGAAGACGCTGGGTATGGAATGAAAACCCACCTAGCTACTGTCGTTAGTAAAGTCATTCAAGCGTTCAACTCTATTTGGGTATAGAAGGATAGAGTCTTAACTCGTAATGACACTAATTTTGTTTGATGACGATTAGCTCATATCAACTTGAGCACCTGCGCTTTGTGCATAGCGTGCTAGGTTGGTATGAGCTAATTTGACTTATACGTGTGTTTAGTAAACTGCTTGGCGTGGTCTTACTTCCGGAATATATTTGCGCTCTTGAATTTTGTAGTATATTTCGGTCGCCTTTTCAGTGGCTTGCTCTATTTGAGAGGGAGAAAGCTGCTGTTCATCAAGCTGACGGCTTTTAGCCGCTTGCTGACTACCATTATATTCTGCAATCGTGTTCCAAATAAAAGACTTTTCAATATTCTTACTCACACCCAGACCCTGATAGTACATCAAGGCAAGATTAAACTGCGCCAATGTATAATTACTGGCGGCTGCTTTTTCATACCAGTCCATCGCAGCATGATAATCTTTTATTACACCATCACCATTGGTATACATAACACCTAAGTTAAACTGCGCTGCCGCAAGGTTTTTCTTTGCAGCGCGCGTATATAGTTCAACAGCACGTTGCTTATCTTGTTTAACACCTTTGCCTTGTTCGTACATAACAGCCAAAGAGAACATAGCGTCAGCAACACCCGTATTCACCGCATCTTGAAATAGCTCAGCTGCCTTCCTTAGGTCCTTAGGTACGCCATAGCCACCTTCATACATTTTTGCCAGTTCATATATACCAGGGCCGTAACCCATATCAGCTAAATATCTGAACTCTTTCAACGCGACTTCAAACTTACCTTTGTTTGCAGCCTCAATTCCTTGTTCAAGACCCGCGTTACTTGGTAATGCCCATGCCAATATACCGACACACAGGGCAACTCTAAGTTTGTTTTGCCACATGTTACGTCTCCTATTATTTGACAATGTCAGTTTTTGTAATAATTTACTGAATCACAAAGATAAAGCAAACAATACAGTGAATGTATTACATTGGACCATTATTAGTAAACTAAGTGCAAGAAAAGAATGGCTCTTTCGCTTTTATAAGTTAAATCGCTCAGAAACAGTGTCGCTAATTGTTTTCTCAGACTTTATTTTAAGGAGGTAACATTGAGTGTTTGTAACGTTGTATTAGGTTTTGCGTAGCTTAGGCGTGTTAAACCCGAAGTCGTGTGGTATCTATCAAGGCCACTAATAGCAACTGTATTTAGCTTCTCTAAGTCTAGAAAGCCATCTTGGCAATAAGCTTTATCGTCTTCTAGATAAACATCTGTTATCTCTCCAATGACTAGCTCAGTTTGGTTGAGTTCTATGGTTTGAGTGCTTCTAAGTGCTAGGGCCATCTTTAACTTACTTTCTTTCACAAACGGAGCGATACAGTTGGCGTTGTAGTGAGGGGTTAAGCCCACAGCCGTAAATTCAGAAACATCTTTGTTATACCGTGCTGATGTTTGGTGGGCTTTTTCAACAATATCGGCATTAATATGGTTGATGGTGTAATGCCCAGTTTGAAGGATATTCTCTAAAGTATGTCTAGGTACCGAATGTGGTCTGATTATCATACCGACTAAAGGGGGGTGTGCACCTAAGTGGAATACTGAGCTCACAATCGCCAAATTTTCTTGTCCTTGATTATCAACACTACCTATTAGGTTGGCACTTTTAAACCCTGACAGCGAATTGATGAAGTGTACTCTAGTTTGTTTATCTAAGTTTTCTATATCTTGTTTTGTAAAATGCATATTAGCTTTGCCTTTGAGTAATTACCTAATATCACCAGTTAATTCTGTTACCTTGCCAGTCAATATAGTCCACCAGAGTATTATGCTCTCTTGAGTCAATTAAATTACTGAGTTGTTGAGCGACAAATGATGGAGGAAATAGCTTTCCTTCTGGCACGTTGTTTTGAAATGGTTTGGAAAGTGGACTGTCAGTTGTACCGGGGTGAAACAGCACACATTTACAGTGCTTGGCACGTCTTGCAAGCTCGATTGAGGCAGTCTTTACTGCCATGTTTAAGGCGGCTTTACTGGCTCGGTAGCTATACCAACCGCCTAACACGTTATCATCAATACTCGCCACTCTTGCGCTCAAGACAGTGATCACACAAGCGCTCTGATGCGTTAAGTGCTGACCAATAGCCTTGAGCCAAAGCATAGGCGTGATGGTATTTGTTTTTAACAGCCAAGTTAGATAGCGCTCGTTGATGTCTTCAAGCCGCTTTTCAGGACCAAACTGTCCATTGTGGAGCTGACCATTGAATATGCTGATACTTTGCGATAATTGAATAGACGCTTTTATGTTTTCTGCAACAAGGTTAATTTGCGCCTCAGAGTAGTCGCACTCAATGTGAGTGTGGTAATCGTCTAGCAGCGGCATGTTGCCTCGGCTAATGGTAATTAGCGGATGGTTGGGATATCTGGCTCTTTGCTCTTTTATAAAGGCTTGGGCAATCGCGCCGTTGGCCCCTATTACGATGATGGCATTTTTACTCATTGGTATTGCACCTTTGAGATGTACATTGCTTGCGCATGAATAGTTTTGATACTGCCATGCGATTTCTAGCAAAAAGCAAATAGCCTTTGTCTGCAAACCAGCGTATTGGCATTACACGTAATAATTTCAACCAGCGGTGCTTACCAACAGTTTTCCAGGCTTGGTAGGTGGCATCTAAACCGAGCAAAACGACACCTTGTGAGTCTTGTAGGTGTAGTATTTTAAGCGCTTTTTCTCTATCAATGTCAGGGTTTTCAAGAGCGAAATTATCACTATGTAAGTCAACGAGGATAATTTGGTTAAGTGTGTCGTGAGACTTTAAGTTTGTCATTTCAGCTACGCACAGGGGGCAGCGGCTATCATAAAATATTTTCATGTCACGTATAACTTTAATTTTGATACAGTAGGTTACGGTCAACAGGTAAAAATAGATCGCTCGTAAATCGAATTAATCTCGGTATAGTGAGTAGTATAAAATCTCGACAAAGGATGCATTATGACTGAGCAATATCAAACGTTACGCACTAACGTAAGCATGTTGGGTGAACTGCTAGGAAAAACGATACAGCAGGCCCAAGGCCAAAAAGTGCTTGATAAAGTTGAGCAAATTCGCAAGTTGTCTAAATCCTCGCGTAATGGCAATGAGCAAGACAGAGCATTACTCATAGACACGCTTCATGGTTTGACTGATGAGGAATTACTGCCAGTAGCTCGTGCATTTAACCATTTTCTAAACTTAGCTAATGTTGCTGAGCAGTTTCACACTATATCAAAGCAAGGCGCGCCTGATGGCATGCTTAGCACATTAAAAAACACTCTAACACAGCTAAAAACGAACGTTGATAAAGGGTCGTTGAATCTAAATCAAGTCGCACAGGTAATTGCTAACTTGAAGATGGATTTGGTACTTACTGCACACCCCACTGAGGTAACCAGACGTACTATCATAAGCAAACATGTAGAGTTAAGTGAGTGCCTAGAAGCACTTGAATTACATATATTAGATGAACATCATCAAGCCTATCTATTAGATAGAATTGAGCAGTTAATCTGTCAAGCGTGGCATACCAATGATATCCGCGATAAGCGTCCAACGCCGTTGGATGAAGCAAAGTGGGGATTCGCAGTTATAGAAAATAGCCTCTGGCATGCAGTACCTGAGTTTATTCGCCAATTTCACAGCTACAGCGAGGAAATTCTCGCTCTGAAGTTGCCTGATGACTTTTCACCCATCACTTTCACTTCATGGATGGGGGGTGACAGAGATGGAAACCCATTTGTGACGGCGCAAATTACTCAAACTGTGCTAGATCATGGTCGCTGGATGGCACTTGATTTGTATTATAAAGACTTAGATAAGCTCAGTGCAGAGTTATCAATGCATTGCGCAAGTGATGAGCTTAAAGAGCAAATTGGTGAGCAAAGTGAACCATATCGTTACTTATTAAAGCTACTAAAGTCTCAAGTGAGTGAAACAATTTTTGCTCTAGAGCATAAAATAAAAAATGAACCAACCAAAAAACAAGACAAAATTACCCATGTTTCGCAGTTAAAAGCACCTCTAGAGCTCATCTATCGGTCTTTATGTAAGGTAAACATGGAAGTCATTGCAAATGGGCTACTTTTGGATGTGATCCGTCGTTTAAATTGCTTTGGTATTAATTTATGTAAGTTGGATATCCGTCAGGACTCGGCGCGTCATACAGAGGTATTCAGTGAGTTAACTGGGTATTTAGGCCTTGGCAAGTATGCTGACTGGTCAGAACAAGACAAACAAGCATTTTTATTAGCCGAGTTAAATTCTCGTAGGCCTTTAATACCCAAACATTGGCAGCCTAGCAGCAACGTAAAAGAAGTATTAGATACTTTTGCAGTTATAGCGGAACAGGATGAGCACGCTTTAGGGATATATATCATCTCAATGGCTCAAAACGCATCAGATGTACTGGCGGTTGAGTTACTGCTACAAGAGAGTGGCTGTAAGTTTAAACTCCCTGTAGCACCCTTGTTTGAAACCCTAGATGACTTAAATCATAGCGCACAAGTAATGACAGAGCTGTTTGCGCAATCTTGGTATCGACAGCATATTAATCGCAAGCAATTTGTCATGATTGGTTACTCTGATTCTGCAAAGGATGCGGGGATGATGGCTGCAGGTTGGGCACAATACAGTGCGATGGAAAAGCTGGTGGATATTTGTGAGCAGCAAGACATAGAACTTATTTTATTCCATGGCAGAGGCGGTACTATTGGCCGAGGCGGCGCGCCAGCAGCGCAAGCTTTACGCTCACAACCACCTGGCTCTCTTAAAAATGGATTACGGGTCACAGAGCAGGGCGAGATGATCCGTTTTAAATTTGGTTTACCCAAAGTCGCTGTGCAAAGCTTAGCAATTTACAGTGGTGCAATTATAGAGAGCAATTTGTTGCCTCCACCGCAACCACAGAGCAGCTGGCAAGAAGTGATGGAGTTAATCAGCAGTGCCTCTTGTGAGCACTACCGTAGTATTGTGCGCGAAGATCCGCAGTTTGTGCCGTATTTTAGAATGGCGACACCCGAAGTTGAATTGGCAAAATTGCCGCTAGGCTCCAGACCCGCTAAACGTAACCCTAATGGTGGTGTTGAGAGCTTACGTGCTATCCCTTGGATTTTTGCATGGAGCCAAAACCGCCTCATGTTGCCTGCTTGGTTAGGTGCATTACAAGGATTAAAAGCTGCGGTAGAAGCCTATTCGGAGCAAACACTGAAACATATGAGCGAACAATGGCCTTTCTTTAGAACAAGGCTAGAAATGTTAGAGATGGTATTTTGCAAAGCGGATAGCTGGCTCAGCGAACACTATGAGCAAGGTTTGGTAGAGGACGACTATAAACCACTGGGTAAAAAGTTGAGAGAAGAGCTTAACCAAGCTCGAGATTTAGTGCAACGTTTAGCGCCTGACTCCACATTACTGTCGGCGCAGCCTTGGATAAAAGAGTCAATTGCTTTGCGAAACCCTTACACAGATCCACTCAACGTACTACAGGTTGAGTTACTGAATCGCGCTCGCTCAGGACACAGTGACGACATTGATAATGCGTTAATGATCACAATGACAGGCATTGCAGCGGGTATGCGTAATACTGGATAGCGGTTAGCGACCTGATGTAGAGTATCAGCCTTTTTGCCATCTTTTGTTGCTCGTTTAGCACAACTTATCAAATGGGCTGTGCGCTAGATTGCGTAAAATGAACTTAAACTAATCCTTAAGTATTGTTTGATTCTACTAAAACAAGTGTTTTTGATTAAATTTATTGACATCGGTTCTCATTTACTTAAGAATCGATCAGCTGGTAATACCAGTAGGTCGATTTATGGGCGAATTTCTGTTTTGAATTCGCTGTCGCTGTAATTGAGGTCCAATGTCAACACTATCTACAAGTATCACTTATGATGATACAACATCGCTAATTTTAATGACGTTGCGTGGTTGCATTAGCGCTGACGATGTTGTGAGCGTGTATCGAATCGCTAATGACTACGCGAAAGCACACAACAGCTCTAAAATTTTGATTGATTTGAGCGAGGTGGAACATCGTTTTGCTGCTATTGACATTGTGGACTTTATGCCAAAAGTAGCACACTACATGCGCGATTTTACTATTGCAAGAGTGGTTGGCTTTGAAGGTTACATGCACGATTTGATTTTACAAAAAGCTAAGCGTTACAACGTTAATGCTGAAAATTTTGAATGCTTTAAAACTGCAAAGCAATGGTTGTGTAATTTGTAGATTCTGCTTACACTGTCCTGCCAATAATCAATCATATTTTCGTAATGGCAGTATTTAATCCGCAACAAATAAAACAATTACAAGAGCACGCCAAACTTTCACGCGGTCATTTTTCTAAAGCCCAATTAAGCGACTTACGAAAGCAACTAGATTGCAATTTGGAATCGCTACTTAAAGCCTTACTTCCTGTTGCAGCCACGTTTTCGCAAGCACCTATTTCTCATTTTAATGTTGGTGCTGTTGCATATGATAAAATCAGTGGTGATGCTTATTTAGGGGCAAATCTAGAGTTTTCTCATCAAGCTTTAAGTTTAGTCGTCCACGCCGAACAATCAGCAATAAACAATGCATGGTTAAATGGTGCTAAAGAAATAAGTGCAATGGCAATTACAGACGCGCCATGTGGTTATTGTCGGCAATTTATGAATGAGTTATCAACTGCACAAGCACTAAATATAATGTTGCCAAGTCTCAATACTCAGCTTAGCACGTTGTTGCCAAGTGCATTTGGGCCGCAGGAGTTAGACAACTCTGAGCGCTTACTCGCAAGCAGTGAAGCGCAAATTACAAGTCTGTCTAGCGAGATAAGTGAGTCGCTGAAATTTCACCTACAAAGCGCCTACGCACCTTATTCTAAAAACATCTCTGCGGTAGAAATATGTACGGTTTCTAGTGGTCGCTTTTACGGTCGTTACGCTGAAAATGCAGCCTACAGCCCAAGTTTATCTCCTATGCAAAGCGCACTCAGTCAACTTGCTTTGGCGGGATTGACCTTAGAGCAGGCTGAGGTTAGCCGTATTACTTTGGTACAAAGTGAGGGGTTTGAGAATCAGAAGGCGGTTGCTGAAGCTGTTTTAGACAGTTATGGCCTTGATTTGCAGGTTGAGTATATAACAGCTAAATATGTGTAATATAGCCCCATTTTAACAGCGTATTTAGATGGCCTCTAAACATAGAGGCCTTAAGTGTACAATAATGATTAGAGAAGCAACTCGGCTGCTTTGATCACCACTGCAACTGAATCGTGCTCTACTTTTGCATGGTCAACGGTAGGGATCTCCTGACGAGTTCTGTTTACCAAAACACCCGCTACGCAAGCCGCTTTTAAACCCAACGCAGCGCACATTGTAAATAAAGTGGCTGATTCCATTTCATAGTTCATTACGTTTAATTTTTGCCATTCAGCACAGCTACCTTGGAATGCTTTGTTCACATAACCAGAATAGGTATCGTAACGCTCTTGGCCAGGATAAAACGTATCACTAGAAGCGGTTATGCCAATATGATGAGTAATATTTAATGCTTCACATGCGTTAACCATCGCTTGTGTACAATGAAAGTCTGAGACAGCAGGGTAGCTTAAAGGGGCAAAATGTTGACTTGCGCCATCAAGCCTAACTGATGCTGTACTGACCAAAACATCCCCCTCATTGATATGAGGCTGTATTGCACCTGTTGTACCAACACGTAAGAAGGTACGTACGCCTAATTGCGCTAATTCTTCAACCGCTATGGAAGTTGATGGGCCACCGATACCTGTCGAACAAATTACCACAGATTGGCTGTTTAGCGTGGCTCTGTAAACATGAAACTCACGAGTTTGTGCTAAACAGATAGGGTCGCTTAGTTTGTGTGCGATACGTTTTGCGCGTTCAGGGTCGCCCGGTACAATTGCCAGAGTTGCGCCATTAAGTGCCTGTTTATCTAGCCCTAAATGAAATACCTTATCCATAGTAAACCTTATTTTTATCTAAAGCGTAATGTTTGTTATTACTGGCCTTAAAGTACAGGACAGATGTCCGATTTTATGGTTGCAATTAAGTGCTTACTTGCATCTTTAAGGTTGATCTTCTAAACCTTAAGTGTAGCAATATAAGAGGACTTATTATGCCAGCATCTCCATCGATTGATAAACATACAGAATTTGCCCGTTGCTTTGAAAGTAATAAAATTGGTACTTTTGCTGCTTTTCACTGGCTTGCGCTTGCCTTAAAAGATATGACAAGGGCGCCAATGTTGAGTTTAATCTATGGCCTAATTTTTACCATTATTCCCGCCACTATTATGTGGTTGGTGTATCAGTCGGGAACACATCTTGTTATTTTACCCGCAGCGGTTGCTTTTGCACTGATTGGCCCAGCGTTTGCGGCAGGTCTGTATGATGTTGCTTGGGAGCTCGAGAAAGGGCATAAACCTACATTCAGGCACAGTCTAAAATCTATGTTTAGAAACCCTGCAGGAGAGTGGGGATTCGCTATTCTACTTATGGTTATTATGATTATTTGGATGCGTTTAGCCGCACTGATCCACGCCTTATACCCAAATGTGGCAGATCCAACGTTTGAGCAGTTGTCAGCCTTTTTAACATTGGGCACTTTAGTTGGTGGAGTACTAATGGCGTCGGTATTTGCTATTTCAGCATTTACGCCACAAATCATGATGGAGCGCCGAGTTGATATTATGACCGCCGTGATCAGCTCTATGCATGCCGTCAAATCTAATGTAGGTGCAATGTTAGTATGGTGTGCCTTGATAGTACTTTTAGTACTAATTGGGTTTTTAACCGGTACCGCAGGATTTATTGTTATTATGCCACTACTGAGTTACGCAAGTTGGCATGGTTATATTGCAATCATTAAAACTAAAAAACCACGAAATTACGAATAGCCTTTAACTATTCATTAGTTATGAATATTAAACCACGGCGTTGATGGCCTTCCCAGTACGCCGTGGTTGACATTACTCATCACAATGTTATACCTCCCTAAAGTGTGAACTTATCACTGCGCTGGTAACACCTTATTACTTATGTTTTGTAATTAAGGTGCTGTATATAAAAGATTTATTTTTCATCTTTCGGCACTCTAATCAAATAGGCTGGTCATTAGCCAAAGAATTTGCAGGGTTGAATAATAGGGCAAGTAAAAAATTGCCAAGCGCATTAATATGCAAGATCGTTATCTTTGGAGGCTTCAAATGGCGAATACAAAACAACAATTTATACAAAAACTTGAGCACTGTTTGTGTCCACCTGGAGATGGTGTATTTACTGTTAATACCGCCAAAGAAAGAAAAGAGGCCTTAAGAAGCAAATTATATGGTCAAACTGAAGGTGTTGATGCGCTTTGGAAAGCATCATTGGCAAATATTGAACATAGTGACTATAAAGCCGCAATTTTGGGGATCAGCTCTGACTGTGGTGGTGGTATTTTAAGAGGCGCAAACTGGGGACCGTTATTTTTGCGTTCAACACTCATAGAGCAGCAGCCACAAGTGAGTGCTTTTGATTTAGGTGATGTTCGTGTTATTCCACATCTACTCCATGACAAGTATTTAAACGAAGCGACTATTAGTAATTGCCAAAAAGCGCTTTACCAAAATGAAAATAGTGAGTATTACGTATCACCTTTGTCTATTACGGAAGATGTCTGCGATGGCTTTTATCAGCAATATCCAGATAAAGGTATATTTGGTATTGGTGGTGATCACTCAATTAGCTACCCGTTAACTAAATCATATTTAAAAGCTAAACGCGATGCGGGTAAACGCACAGCGATTATTCATTTTGATGCGCACACAGACTTGTTGGTTGAGCGTTTAGGTATCGATTTGTGCTTTGGCTCTTGGTGTACACATATCCTTGAATTTTTACCTGCACCTCACCACCTTATTCAGTTCGGTATTCGCTCCAGTGGTAAAGATAAAGCACACTGGGAATCTACATTTGGCGTAAAACAGCACTGGGCACATGAAATTCGTGAGCAAGGTGCTGACACTATTGCGGCGCAAGTTATTGCGCAATTAAAAGCGGATAAAGTCGATGAGCTGTATGTCAGTTTTGATATTGATGCACTAGATGAAGAGTTCGCATCTGCAACAGGTACTCCTGAGGGCAATGGTATGACGCCTGATGAGGCGATGACGATATTAAAAGCGCTACGCAAAGAGTTTCCTATTACAGCCGCTGATATGATGGAAATAGCGCCTTTCACGGATAGTTCATTGGTTGGACAGACAAGTTCAGAAACCACCTTACGTGAAGGGGCTAAATTGTCGGCATTCTTGCTTGATGCTATCAATAACTCTTAAGCATTGGTGGTAATTCTAAAAACGGCTGCTTAATCAAGTGGCCGTTTTTGTTTGATTTCTGTTATAACGAATGTAAGTGCGCTATATTTTTTGTAGTTCACATGGTTACAGGTAGTTACTGAATGCGATTATGGTTAGTGGTTTTGAGCTTTGTATGCTTTATATCTGAGGCAAATTCGCTCAATGTCATGACAGAGGAGTTTCCTGATTTTCAATACACCAACAAAGAGGGGGTTTTAGTTGGCTCGGCGGTGGAAAAAATCAAAGCCGTTTTGAATAAGGCTAATATCGACTATGTATTGAGTGTTAACCAGTGGTCTGTTTCCTACAATGCGGCGCAAAGAAACCCCAATAGCTGCATTTTTTCTATCGCGCGTTCAGACTCTAGAGAAAAACTATTTGATTGGTTGTTTCCTATCAGCAGTTTTTCAACTTCCTTTTATGGTTTACGTGATAAAAGTTACAATATCAAAAAGTTAGATGACGCATTGAACTACAAAACAGCGGTCATTAGACAGAACTTTAGTCATTTATACCTCAAAGAACGCGGCTTTGAAGAAGACAGACACTTAATTATGATCTCAAGTTTTGACAATGTTTTTGAGCTATTGGCGACCAGAAAGGGGTTTATAGACCTAGTTATTCTCAGCGATGTGCAATTTGAGCACAAAAGCAAAACAGAACGCATGACCACATTGTTAGAAAAAAAGTACACATTGCCTAACTCTGGTGCAAAGCTCTACTTTGCGTGTAACAAGGAGCTAGCACCGCGAACAAAAAACAAAATTATTGAAGCATATAGAGCTTTGTACCAATAAGGCTTTTGAGGTATGTGGCTACTTTTTAATTGATGGCCACACAAATCCATGAAAGGTGTCAATATAAAGCTGTTCAACCTTCTCTCGTGCCCAAGGCGTTTTTCGTAAGAACTTTAAACTCGACTTTACACTCGGATCATGGGTAAAACAGCGAATATTAATAGCTTTACCCATTGCTTGCCAGCCAAGTTCTTGCTCAAGTTTAATAATGATGTCTTCTAGTTTTATACCATGTAACGGGTTGTTTGGCTGCTGTTGCGTCATGAAAGCACTCTGATTACAAAACCCTTAGTTTACCCTGATTGTCTTAACTGGGTCTAGCCTAATAGGTTGGCCTTCCTTATTTGCCTTTAACCACACTAATTGACTCTGCGGTTGGTTACTATATTTGTGGCTGCATATAAAGAGTAAATCAAACTGTTTGATTAAAGCTCCTTCGCTATATTGGGCACCTTGATACCAACAAACTCGGTGTGGTGTCTCAAGTAATGTGACTTTTCCATGATTCGAATCAACAGCAAAAGAATAACTTGCTGTTATTAATAAAACACTTAAAGCGATATAAACACGTGATTTCATGGCAGAACTCCCAGAGTTGGCTAATCTTTAAATAAAGCAATTATGCGCTTTGCATGAGTAACTATAACAAGATAAAAACAAAAGAAGGGGATCGCAATGGCGTTTGATCAAAATATGATGGCAGAACTGACATTATTGGCTAAGTTTCCAAGGAGCAGCATGCATCAGGGTATAAAATTACATAGAGATGCTGAACAAAGCTTAATCGACGCAGCGCAGAGGCTGTTTGATAAGGGGATTATTGATAGCCCAGATGGTGGTTACCTTACCGATCTGGGCCTAGACTTGATCTCTCATTTAGACCAAGTTCATTGCGCGTTGCAATGACATTATTGTGCGTCAGGTTGATTCTCTGGCGCAGCATCACTAAAGGCTGGCAGTTGATTACAACGCTCGTAAATAGCGGCAATTTTAGGGAACGGCGTCATATCAACTTTAAAACGTAATGCGTTAAACACCTGTGGTACTAAACATACATCTGCAAGAGTTGGTGTTTCGCCAAAGCAAAATGGTGAGTCACCAAGCATAGCTTCAAGCTTTTTAAACCCTTCAATTACCCAATGACAATACCAAGTATTTTTCTGTTCATCGTCAACATTAAGTTCTTGGCTTAAGTATTTAAGCACACGCAAGTTATCAATGGGGTGAATGTCACAAGCAATTGCGTAGCAGAAATTGCGCACTTGTGCTTTTTGCCATGGATCATTTGGCAACAGTTGGGTGTCTGTATGGGTTTCTTCTAACCATTCTAAAATGGCAAGAGATTGTGCCAATACACCTTGCTCAGTTTCAAGCGCAGGTAGTAAGCCTTGTGGGTTCTTACTGGTGTAACCTTCTCCTTGTTGCTCTGATTTAAGCAAGTTAACACCAATTAATTCGTGTGGAATGTTTTTAAGATTAAGTGCGATACGCACGCGGTATGCTGCGGATGAGCGAAAATAAGTATACAGTTTCATTAGTTGTTCCTTAATCACGACAAAAGGCACTCATAAGAGTGCCCAATCTATTTTGGCTAAGCGTTATGTTACGCGCCTTTGTAGTATTTTCTAATGCCTTTCCAGCAATCAAGGTAATTTTGCTGACGCTCTTTACCTTCAAGTGCATATTTAGTTGGCGAAATGACATAACGAGATTCAAACATAAACGCGAGTGTGTTTTCGTAGCGTTGCGGCTCAAGCTCGGCGTTTGATGCTTTTTCAAATACATCAGCTTCAGGACCGTGTGGAGACATACAGTTGTGCAAGCTCATGCCACCAGGTACAAAACCATGCTCTTTTGCATCGTATACGCCTTCAATTAAGCCCATGAACTCACTCATGATATTACGGTGATAGTAAGGTGGACGGAATGTATCTTCTGCTACCATCCAACGTGGTGGGAAAATAACAAAATCAACGTTTGCCACGCCCGCCGTGCCAGAAGGAGAAGTGAGTACAGTAAAGATTGACGGATCTGGGTGGTCAAAGCTTACTGTATTCATTACGTTAAAGCGTGCTAAATCGTATTTATAAGGTGCGCTATTACCAGTCCATGCAACCACATCAAGTGGTGAGTGACCAATATCACAACGGAATAAGTTACCGTTAAATTTAGAAACTAATTCAAAATCGCCTTCTTTGTCTTCAAATGCAGCAACTGGATATTGGAAATCACGCTCGTTAGTGTAGCCATTCGCACCAACAGGACCACGTTCAGGAAGAATAAGCGGATGACCGTAGTTTTCGCAAATGTAACCACGTACTTGATCACTGATAAGCTCAACAGAGAATTTAATGCCACGAGGAATAACAGCAATTTCACCAGGACGCAGTGCTAATTTACCGCACTCTGTGTGAAGCACTAACTCACCTTGTTGAGGTACAAATAAAAACTCACCATCAGCATTGTAGAAGTAGCGGCCTTCCATTGAAGCATTAGCAACATATACATGAATACCAATACCCGCTTGACCATTGGCACTACCGTTCGCTGCCATAGTGACTAAGCCATCAATGAAATCTGTTTTTTCGGCTGGAATTTCAATTGGGTTCCAACGTAGCATAGTTGGTGGCGTTGGTACTTCAGTAATCGGTGCTGTGCGTAATAAGCCATTGTCCATCGCTTGGTAGTCACCTTGTACTACCGATGGGCGAATACGGTAAAACCAGTTTCTGCGGTTGTCTGCACGCGGCGCTGTAAAGGCAGTTGTATTATATTGTTCTGCATACAGATCATATTTTACTTTTTGTGGAGAAAACTGGCCAATAGGTAGTGCGCCAGGTAATGCTTCAGTTTCAAACTCGTTACCAAAGCCTGTTAGGTATTGAAATTCGTTGCTCATAGTTTTTGACTCCTTAGTAGATGCAACTAAGATACTCTCATGTGAGAGCATTATCAAGTGTCTTTAACTATTCTTTTTGTATATAATTTTTTACGGATGTATTAGAGGAGTACAGGGCGTGAGCAAGGTGTTGCTAAAAATAGACGAATTTCTACCATATCGACTTGTTAAGCTGGCGAATAAAGTGAGTATGGCATTTTCAAGCGTGTACTTTGAAGAAGCGGGGTTGACGGTACCCCAGTGGCGTGTGATTGCACATCTAGCTCAGCAAAAAACCTGTTCAGCAAAGCGTTTATGTGATCTAGCGGAAATAGATAAATCGACCATGTCGCGTGCCGTGAAACAACTAACAGACAAACAGCTGATTGAGCTGTGTGCAGATCCCAACGACAAGCGTGCTAAGTTGCTGAGCTTAACCACACAGGGGGAAGCACTATATGCACAACTGTCTCCAAAAGCACTTAAGTGGGAAGAGGCGCTCTTAGTGGAATTGTCTAATGATGAGCGAACACTGCTGAGAAGCGTGATGGACAAAATAGAACTTCAAGTAGATAAACAATAGAGTCAAATTTACGTTTATTGGGCTGCGTTTAATATGCCAGCCCATAAGTAATCATTGCGGGCGTGTTTTACTAAGCCTAAATACGAAATACAGTACAGTAAAAATTAAAAAGTTAAAATACAAGCTGCTTAGTGGTGCGTAGTCATACCAAAAACTATCAAGCGAAAACCCTTTAATTTTACCTCTTAGTCCAAAAGCAAAGATAGTGGACACTACAAAAGAATAGGTAATGCTAATGGTAGAACAGCAATTAATATATGGTTCATAACCACAATTAGCGGCTCTCAATCTGCCTGCCAGAATCATCGCTAAGCACATAGCCCCTGCACAGTTAAATAGATACGGCATACTAATAACTATCAACTCAGAGGTTCTGGAGTAATTAATGCCATCACCCATAATCGGAATTAATGAAAAATCAAGAGCTATAACAAAAGTAATTGAAAGTAACAATAAAATATATGCTGCTTTATTTCCGTAGTAATTCATACTCACTCCCTAATTTTAGCTTTAAAGTTATTACACTTCTCACTTTCTTTTCTAACATCTGTGCGAACTTTTGAAAAATCAAAAAGAACACCCGATTTCTTTAAACTGTTGAGAAGTTTTTTATCCTCACTACCTCGTGAAGAAAAGCACATGATATTAATTAGTTTCTCTTCAAAATTGTAACCATAATCAGATGAGGGCTGGCCGAAGTTGTTAATTATCATTCTTAGTATATCTGAATCGTCGACATATATTGCAGCATAGAAAGAGAAGTTTTTTCCATGAAGCTTGATTTTTCGAAATGAGGCATCATTTATCATCCTATCTTTCAATGAGGTGGAATACAATCTCTCGAAGTTTTTCGCGAAAACATCTAAACGAAAATTGGGTGAGTTTAAGTCTGGTTGGTTAGGAGCTGTAAAATAAGTGTACTCTAAGCGAGTGAGTCCATATGCATCAATTACTATTTCATCTGGATTGTTTTTTTTGAGGTCGTTATTTTTCGAATCCATCTCAAAATTTTCGCCAGGCTTTAAAAAGACAACTCTCTTATTCTTGAATTTTTGTTCTGTTTTTAAGTGAGAAAAATATTCTTGGTAACGAGGTTTATCAATAACCCGAAGTGCAGCTTCTAATGGGCTTGTTAAGGTTATACCAGCTTCCTTGATAAAATCAATAAATTTATCTTTATTAACTACAAATGCACTATCCAATAACGGTGCAGATTTTTCATTGGCAATACATATCTCTACAAGTCTGTGATGCGAAAATTTTGAAATAAAATCGCGTTTTGTATATTCTATTTCTTCTTCTCTTTTTTCTAGCAACTTAGCTTTTTCTATGTATTTTTCTAAATTTATATAATCTGAAATTTTTGCCTTTTCTAATATGCTAAAAGCATCTAAATCTATAAGTTTGCCTTTGTAAAATAATTCATTATTAATGGCTCCCATTTTATTTAGTTTATCAATAACATTGAATCTGTGGTATTTAATTAGGAGATTGTTAAAGCTGTATGGTTCATTTTGGTCAAAACCAATGATTTCACTTGGAAAAAAGGTTGCTAATTCTAGTAGCTTTTCATCGTCCAAAGTCATGCTTGCGATCATCCACCCTGTGTAACTGGGTGTAATTCCTTTGTGAACTATATATTTGACAGTATCCCATTTTGCATCGTTAGCAAGTGCTATATCTAGCAAACTTATTTTTTGACCAAACATTGAAAAATTAGAAGATATACTTCCAGTTAAAGACTGCTTAATATAATCTTCAATACCTAGTTGTTGAATTAAGTTTTGATCAGAATCAATATCTATATTTTCAATATTTTTATCCTCTAAATCTTTTAAGTGTAAAGGGTATATAGATTCATCCCTACTAAGACTGCTGCTAAAATCATAGCCTATGAAAAGTGACTCTGTGCAGCTATTAATTGCGTATACCAATTGTGATTGAAGCATGACTATAAAAAAAATAATGTATTTCATGGGGTTCTCATTAAAGTGAGCACTTAATAGTGCCCATAGTAAGTGTTTTAATTGATATATAGAAATTAAAGTCTAATTTGGGTAATCAGGGCACGCAAAACTTCTGTATTCTTCATCCCAGTTTACACATGCTCTATCTAATTGAGCGTCTTTGAAGAACGAGTGGCCTAGGCTTCGAACAGCGGTACGATACAAATTCGCATTATGGTTACATAAGCGCGTTGAAGTATTTCTTGGAGGGGCATTTAAGCATTGTATTTCCATCTCTCTAAAAAACATGTTGTCACAGTCAGTTTGATTGGAAGACGCATAGCCATAACAAAGATCATGTTTGTTGCAAGATGATTTAAAATAGCCATCCCAGCCAGCGCCAACACCAAACGAAGAGCAGCCATTAGGTAACAAAGAAGCTCTAGCCTCTGTAGGATTACATCCAACGGGTTTTTCGCCGGGTAGAGCGTCACATCCTGCATCTCTGTACGCAATTTCTAAACTAGGGTATCTTGATGCTATTCTTGGGTCATCAAGGTATGTGTAAGCTAGATTTGTTGCGATCCTCGTTAATTCCGGTCGGTAAGTATACGCTGGAATTCTGTTTCCCGTTACAGTTATAACTTCTATATTGCTTGCTTTTGCAGTGGATATCGTAAAAACGGCAGAAAGAGAGCGCTGATATGTATAATCGCTGTCCTCAATTACATTATCAATCGCTACATCGTCTAAATTGACTAATAAACCACTGAGCAAAATTGAACCAAAAAATAATTTGCTTTTCATATTTTTCCTTAACTTCCTTTCCTATTAAATAAAATGGCTTCTGCCTCGTTATAAAAATTCATTGTGCACTTAAATTCAAAGAATAATTTTTCTCCACTTTTTACGTTGTATTTTTTTATTTTTAAGTTCTTTGAATTTAAATTTATATTAAGAAAGTCAATTGCTCTTTCTCTGGATTTCAACAAGCATATTAATTCTCCTTCATCAAATAAGGGTCTGTTGAAAAAGAAATCTATCTCATGCATGTTATAGCTCGGTGTTAACTCTTCTTCTATCCTTAATCTTTTTTCCCTTATAGTTTCAATTATCGAGTTAAAAGAGCTTTCTACATAGGCTAGGTCATCTCTGTATGTACGACTTGTAAACACTCTTTTAGAATGAGTGGTTAAAAAGTGGCGCTTAGACTCTCCAAATATATGATAAATAAAATATGGATTTAGGAACTCACCACCTTCAATGTAGGTTGAATCAAAAATTGCTCTAGCAGTTCTTCCATTGCCATCATAGAACGGGTGTATATTGATTATCTGTGAATATAAATAGAATTTCTTTTCAAACCCAGATAATTTCTCTATATCATCTAACAATTGGCTAATTAAATTTATAACTTTATCTGGCGAAGGAGCGATATACATTGGCTTCAGTAATGTACCGCCAGCTGTAATATGGCAATCTCTAACTATACCGCTTCGATGATTATTTAAATTTCGATTTAACATTTTTAATAAATATAAATCTACTTTTCCAATAGTGGAAGCTTTAATTACAGCTTTTTCATATGAAAGCTTGCTGTTATTTAATTTTTCTGTAAGCGAGGAGGTTTCTTTAAATAGAGAGTTTAGCTTAATTTGTTTCCATGTTATTTTACTTGCTTCTCTCATCGCTATATCCCCGCATAAATACCGAGAAAAAAAATTCAAAAAATTTAATCCATTCATATTTAACCTCCTAATTAAAAGCATTGTACCTAAATTAATATGAAATGGAAGTAAAATGTGAATTTAAAGTGTCTAAATTGTTTTAATTAATGCTTGTCGCTTCCTACTCAAGATTTTATACCTACTTAGAAGTGCTCTAAATATAAATGATTTTATGTATGCTAATGTGAACAAAACTTCAGCTATTCTTATATTGTCTAAAATGAGCATGCTACGCGAGTGATGTTTAGGTGATGAAGGAATGTAGTATAAAAAAGGCCAACATGATGTTGGCCTTTTTAATTTATACACTAATTAAATTGATATTAGAACGTGTAACGAATACCAATCTTCGCTCTCCACGCTGATGCTTCACTGATCTCAGTGTAGTTACGAACATCTGCGCCATTATAGCGAGGCTCGATGATTAGTTTACCATCATCGTCAAGGCCACCAAAGTCATATAGTGCTTGGTCAGAGAAAGAAAGTTTCTTCTCAATGCCCCAATCACTGTTCAACAAGTTTGCAAAGTTTTCAACCATTACATAGAACTCGCCCTTGTGTCCTTTGTAGAAACCAGGGATTTCTTGCTTAAAGCTTACATCCATAGTTGTAACCCAAGGCTGAGTAGCGGTATTACGGTCAAGTAATTGGCCGCGTGCAGAGATACCTGCGCGGTTTAATAAGGTTTCAAGTTCTGCCCAAGATAACTGTGACTCTGCCCAGTTTACATTGGTATCATCGGCACCAGATGGAATGTAAGCTAAATAGGCAGAACCACCATTGAAATCACGAGTATCACCTAAATCTCCATCACGGTATAATCCCATTGTGTAGCTAAATGGACGACCTGAACGGCGTTCGAAGAATACATTGAACTTAGATGCATAACCGTCAAAGAACTCTGTTTTATAGCTCATGCTAATTTTAAAGTTATGCTCAACTTCGTAATGACCACGACCAACAAGGTCTTGGTTACGGCTGTGTACTGTTGCGTATTGGTAATTACTTTGTGCACGTGACGAGCTACCAGGGTTTACGTCTTCAACATCTTGATGCGTGTAGCTTGCTGAAACGTATAGACCGTTATCCCATTCTTTTGCAAGAGAGGTACTGAAGATAACAGAACGACCATTCTCTTTTGAGTTAGTCATCATGATATCGAAGTTATCTTTTAAGTCACCTTCGTAGATGCTTTCGTAGATAGTACGGCCAGTGGCACTGGTGCCAACAGGTTTGATAGCAGTGTTACGCCATACCGCTTCGTTCTCTTTTTTGTGATAAGCAAGTTCAGCTGTCCATTTGAAGCCGTCACCTAGTAGCTCTGAATCGAATTCATATTCAAAGCCAAGTTGCGCACGAATACTTGAAGGCAGCTCAAAGTTAGGATCGGTATAGTTTGTACTACCAGCACCTTGTACTAATGAATTCTTAATTTCATCTGGTACACGCGTAATGTCTACTTGCTCGACACCCGTAAAGTAATCATTAATTGCATTTTGTGGTGCAGTTACGTAGGTAATTCCATCATTTTGGAAAGGGGCGTTATACCAAATGTTTGGAATACCACCTTGGAAACGACCAATACCACCGTTAATGGTTAGTGATTCAGATGCATAGTACTTAAAGCCGATACGCGGAAGGATAATGTCTAACCCATCTAGGTTTTCTTGGTTAGTGTAGCCGTAAGTATTTAAAAAGTTCTGGTTAAGTTTAGCTTCGTCGCTTGAAGACAAACGCTCATAACGAAGACCTGCAGTTACTTCTAAATCATCGGTAGGGTAGAACTTATCTTCAACATAAAGCGCAAGTTGGTTACGTGTTGAATCATAAGCCATATCGTTTGCGTTGTTGGTATATGCATTACCGTAAGTGAATTGGTAGTTATCACGGTCAACATGTAGCTTTTTATTTGCAAAGTCTTCTAAACTTGCAAATGTCCATGAACCACGAGAGTTTTCGGCGAATAGGTTATATAAACGTAAGTCTTTGTACTGAGCACCAAAACCTAGTTCGTGATCACCTAAAAGGTAGGTTGCATCGAACGTAAGTTCAAGTGTTTCTGTTTCACCTACGTTATTGTGGCGGAACTCAGTTGCACCAAGTTGGAAACCTGGACCACGGCCGCCATCTAGGTAAACATTGATTTCACCCAGATCGGAATTAGTCACACTAGTGTTACTTACATCTTTATACGCTAGACCAAACTCAGTGGTAAAGTCATCAGACCAATCTGAGTAAACCTTTGTAGCAAAGTTGTTGAACTTAGTGGTCATGGTATACAGGCTTGACTGCATTTGCACCGTTACATTATCATCTTCCTGATAATCTCTAACTTCTTCTTCATTTTGCCACTGGTAAGTGAAATCAGCACGGTGTGCATCATTGATGTTCCAACTTAACTTAACAAGAATGCTGTCACTGCTGTCATCAGGGTTACCACCAACGGTATCTTGAATGCCGTAAACGTCGTTTAACGTTGTAAGTAAGGCATTATAATCTTCTTGGCTAGCAACAAACTCTTTTTCTGCACCAGAACCTGAAAAACCATAGCCAAGCTCTTTTTCTTTTCTCCAAGCGTTATAGTTAACGAAGTAGAAAAGCTCGTCTTTAATAATTGCGCCGCCTGTACTAAAGCCTAAACGCTTTTCAGTGACTTCAGTTTCTACTTTCTTAGAATCATAAGTTCTGTGTCCGTCTTCATCTAATACAGGATCGCGATCATTAAAAACTTGCTCTATATTTTCAACTTTGCCACCAAGACTTGGTGAGCTGTGCTCATAAAAGCCAGTGAAGGTATATTCGTTAGAACCTGACTTAGTTACAGCATTGATAGTACCACCGCCAAAATTACCTTTTTTAGCAGAGAAAGGTGAAGCGTCTACAGAAATCTGCTCAATGGCATCTAGTGCTACTGGAGGTTGTACTGTCGGGTAACCACCTTTTGACAGGCCGAAGTCATCGTTTTGGCCGATACCATCAACAGTTAAGTTGTTACTACGTGGGTTGTTACCCGCAATGGTTAGTTCGCCATCACCATTAATGCTTGCTAATGGGTTGATACGAGCCACATCTTTAATATCGTTGTTAAAGCTTGGTGCATTTTCAATGGTTTCAGCGCCAAATACACTGTTTGAACCACCGGCTTGTTGAACGATTTTGTAACCAGTTACTTCAATTTTTTCTACTTGTTGTAGAGGCTCAAGCTGGTTAACAATACGGTGTGTATCGCCAAGGTCTAAGAAAATATTATCAAGCTGTGCATCTGAATATTTGTCAGAATCAAGCACTACTCGGTAAGGACCACCAACACGAAGACCTTTAGCGATGAATGCACCAGACTCGTTTGTTGTAAATGTGCTAATTGTGCCTGTAGGCTCGTGAATAACAGTAACTTTAACGTTAGCAGCTGCTTCTCCAGTTGGCGTCGTAATTTTACCACGCATTGCCGATGATGTGTCAGCCGCGAATGCGCTTGCCGATACGCCAAGAGCTAATGCTAAAGCGCCAGCTACTTTAGTTAAGCGAACGTTTCTCATTGTGTTGTTTCCCGTGTGTTTAGGTTGTTTCAATTTAAGTAAATAAAGCTAAATGGCTGTCTCTGTGTTCAGTCTCATTTAGCAAAAATTTGTGTTCCTACCGCCAAAGTTACATCAAAACACGGTTAGCACCTTTTCAGGGGCTAACCGTGTTTGCTGTATTTTAAAATCAATCGATAGGAGTTACTGCTTAGAAGTTATATTTAACACCAAAGCGGATTTCGTATAGCGATGGCTTAATCTCAAAGTCAGTACCCGATGGGTTGTTGAACCTTTCAAATACATATTGACCGTTATCGTTGATTGAAGCTGTCACGGCATTTTGCATATAGTTGCCTTTGTTCAATGTGCCCCAATCGTCATTAAGTAGATTGCCAACGTTTTTAATCACGAAGAACGCTGAGCCTTTGTGACCTTCTGCAAAGCCACCAAACTCTTGCTCAACTTTTAAATCAAATGTCACCCACCATTCACCCTCTTGTGAGTTACGACCTTGAATATAACCGCGTTTCAAACCTTCACGTTCTACCCAAGCGTCAAATGCTGATTTATCAAAGTCTTCACCGTATACAACATTAACAGCATCCACGTCCGGTACATATAAGAGGTCGCGGTTATTGTCGGCATAACCAAACAAGCTACTGCGTTTACCTGCGAAGGTATAAGAATAAGGGTTAGTCACACTTGCTTGACCGAATAAGCTGAACTTAGTATCTAAGCCATCAAACAGTTCAGTTTTATAAGACAGTGACATAGTTGCACGGTGTGGTATTTCGTAATCAGAAGTAGAAACACCTGGATTTTGCGGATCAGCTGTTGCAATGCCGTGGAAGTTAGAGAAAGCAACTGAGCTACCCATTGGGTGCACGTCTTTTGCTACTGTGTAAGCATAAGACAGAGCAAGGTCAATACCATTATCATATGACTTGTTCATGCCAAATGATAATACGTGGCTATAGCCGTCATCACCTTGAACGTTCGTTAGCATTAAGTCAGATTCACTAGGGTGTACAGAATCGTTGTAGATAGGGCGTCTATCAGGTGCGGATTCTTTTGATGAGAGTGCAAGGTTTCTAACAAGGGCAGAGTCTTGTTTGTCTGTGTAAAGGTAATCAGCTGTAAATACATAGTCTGATTCAGTTACATAGGTTGCACCTAACGACAGTTTCCACTCCGAAGGAATTTCAAAGTTAGGATCTGTTACGTTTGTACTGTCGTCTACGCCACCAGAGCTCACGGTGTTATACAGGTTTGTAGGAATAGCGAAACCTGGTTTGCCGTTATCAACAAAAGCTACTGCATCAGGCCCTAACAGTTGAAGATTTTTTAAATCAGTCTGAATATTACGAATACCATCATTTGAGTAGCTGTTCGAGATCCACACGTTCGGGTTACCACCAGAATACAGGCCGATACCACCGCGCAGCTCTAGCTGGTCGTTAAATACCCAGTTGATGCCTAAGCGCGGCTGTAACAAGTCAACGCCATCTAAGTTCTGCTGGTTAGAAAAACCATAACGCTTCTTAAAGTTTGCGTTGTTTGCAGGCACGTCGTTGCTCGTATACCAGTCGTAGCGTAAGCCTGCTGTGATTGTGATGTCATAGTCAATCAAATCAAACTTATCTTGGAAATACAAAGTGTTTAATGCATATTTAAATTCAGCTGCAGCATCTTCAGGTGTATGAGATGTCGCGTTGCCGTAATACACACGTGCTGCTGCGCCATTGCGTAAATCTTCAATACTATTAAAGCGGAATTCGCCTTCGTTGTGCTGAACGAACATATTGAACACATCCAGTTCTTCACGCTCGTAGCCAAAATAAAGCTCATGGTCGTCAAGGTAGTAGGTACCTGCGAGCTTAAGAGATAGGTTGTCGTACTTCAATTTGTTAGCTTGACGCGAGTCATCAGGCCCGATGTAAACAGTTACATCATCAACATTGACTTGGAATTCACCGAATCCAGACGCCCTATCTAAAGATATTTGACGGTTATCTAGTTCAGAGTAGCCAAGACGTACTTCAGTTGTAAATACATCGCTCCAATCAGAGTATATAGATGTTACAAAAGACTGCAGCTCAGCGCCACGCTCAAAGACGTGATTTGATAATGCGAGTTCGTCTGAATCGGCGTCCGACTGATTTAGTGAAAAACCATCATTGTAGTTGTATACGAAGCTTGCTCTGTGATCATCGTTGATATTCCAATCCAGTTTCACAAGAATTTTTTCATCTTCAACTGGCATGCTAGGTACCATAGAGCCAGCGTCATAACCATATACATCCTTTGCAATCGCCGTGATTTCATCAATCGAAGCTTTACTGATCTTACCATTTGCGTATGGGGTATATGCGAATATTTGCGAGCCTTCAAGCTTCTCATAGCTCGTAAATAGGAATAAAGTATCTTTGATCAGAGGCATGCCAAAGTTATAGCCATAACGTTTTTCGTTATAGTTACCAGTCGGCTGTGATTCACCATCGATTTTGTCACCCACGAGCGAATCGTTGGTGTAGTCGAAAAACACGCCACCTGTTAAGTCGTTAGTACCAGACTTTGTTACCGCGTTGATGTTACATGACGTAAAACCGCCGTATTGCACATCAAATGGGGCTAGCTCAACGGCAACTTGAGCAATAGAGTCAAAAGAAAACGGGATACGTTCAGTTGGATAACCGTTACTATTGAGGCCGAAGTTGTCGTTCATGCGCATGCCATCAACAGTTAAGCTGTTGAAGCGAGGGTTACCACCAGCACATTGAATTGCACCAGCGTCACTTTCGTCAATATAAATTCGCGGGTCGGTACGTACAATGTCTTTGATATCACGGTTAATTGCTGGCTTATCTTGAAGATCTGCTAGAGAAAAATGTGTTGCAGGGCCTGTTCCACCCGTTTGAGCAGTGACAGCGCGACCCGTAACTACGATTTGCTCAATACTTTGTTGTGACTTTAGCTGAACAGATACTGGATAGGTTTTACCTAACGTAAGGTAAATATCTTCAAGCATCGTATCTTCAAATTTGTCTGAATCTACAATAATTTGGTAAGGACCACCGACACGCAAGCCTTTTGCTGAGAAAACACCACTTTCGTTAACTACAGCTGTTTTAACTGAGCCAGAAGGGGTATGGATAATAGTAACTTTCGTGCCTGCAGCAGGGTTACCCATAGGGCCAACTACTTGACCTTTTAGGCTTGACGCTGTGTCGTTTGCAAATGCTGCACCACTTGCCGCTAAGCTAGCTGCAATCGCCAGCGATAGCGAAGTTTTGCGCAAAAGAGTTTTCATTATGTTGTTTCCCGTAATTTTAGAACTTACTAGTTATTTAATGTCGCAGTTTTAGAAGTCTTGAGCGCTTCTTTGAGTGGCTGCGCGTTTTTATCAAAAATTTGATTTAATAAGCCAGCCAGTCTAATGCCCCCTTGCTGTAAGCGAGTCTTAACTGTTGGCATATATTTGTAAATGTACCCGTAACTTATGTCAGTTTCATTTAAGTTATAAATTTTTTCAGAAATATAATGAGATTCAAGTAACCAGTCTGCCGGTTCGCTGTTTAGATAGTCTTCTATAATAGCGTTATTTGATGTTTTTATGAAATTTGTAAACTCAGTGTAAGATAAACGCTCGCTCTCAATTAAACGAGTATCCCAAGTACTATGCAGGTTTGTGCTGTCGCCAAAAAACGTCACTTTAATTTTGTTACCACCGTGGTCGTCAGCCCTTCCAGCATGAAATGGTTGATGACTGTCGCCGACAAGGTGAACTAAGAAGCGAAGAGCAAAGCGCTTTTCGTCGACAGAAGATTTATCAGACTTCAGTACATTGATGCCATAATAGATGCCGTCGAGAATATTCTTTACCTGTTCTTTGGAAGATACATTGTGATGAACATGTTTATCCATGTTCTCAGCATCTGATACATTGATGTAATGCCACTTTGACGACTTTTTTCTCCAAAATGTACTGCTGTCCGAGCGCATTTCATCAGCCCACGTTGAAACTTGTGCGAGGGATTCACCTTCCAATAAGGGAGTTAATGCTTTTTGGGTGTTAGGGGTAAGATGTTGAGATGCTAACTCGCCAACGATGCGATGACCATTTGCGCCCCAAGCCATGGCTTGCGATGAAGTTACAACCGCTGCTGCGATTACTAAAAGAGATAATTTTTTCGTTAACATGTCTTTTTACTCTGAGCAGAATGCGATAAAAATTCGCTATTTCAATAAGGTCAATTGTCCGTGTTTTTCAAGAAAACAAAAGGAGTCAAAGGTATTCATAATTTCTTGTTAATAAAGTTTAATTTACAAGTAGTTACTGGCTATAAGTAAAATTACCTATTGTAATAAGTAAGAGAACTTGTTGTAATGGCGTTGTCTGTAAGCTAAGAATATTTAAGTTTTGAACAAAATCTTCATTCTGAATAAAAAATATACGTTTCTTGTGGTGCTATTACTCTTATTAGTCGCTAACTGGTTTTTGCCGAGCATGCTTGTTAACAGCGAATTAAATAAGCTTTCACCAGTGGGCTCATATTCGTATACATGTAAAACCTCGGATTCATCCAGTTTGGCAGTGTTTAGAGTGCACGTTCCTGTAAAAAGTCTTGCTGCAAAATTAGAGCAATCTCTTTGTATGAACCGAGTTATAGCAAAGCAATATGGTTCCATTGAAATATATTGGGGTGGAAGTCTTGCGGAGCAGATTGAGTTCTTAGCAAAAGGGATAGCGGATGTGATTTTAAGCAAAGACAATGTTATGGAAGCGATGATGGCAGAGTCTACACAAAATTATATGCCTCTGATCGGTTATCCAAGTTATACCGCGTTTTTTATTTCTGCACGTGAGAAGCCTCGAATAAACAAAGCTTACTTTTTGGATAAAACAATTGGCTTGGTTGACTACCCCACAAGCCGTTCTGCGCATATTTTACCTAAGCAAGTTTTTAAGCAGCTAGACATTGACTTGTCGGCTTTACAAATTGTGTATGCCAGTTCTCATAGCGCATTGCGAGAGCTGCTTTCTAAAGGCGAAGTGGATATCATTGCGTCTTATTGGCAAGAACAAGATCAACAAAGATTTTCTAAAAATTACATCACGGCAATTGCAGATAATGTGAGTGGCAGTAAATGGTATATAAAAATGGCCGACGAAAATACTGACTTGGCTTGTGCATTGCAAGTTTCAATAAGTGATGTGGTGAATGATGTTCAGTCGAGCTATTTCAACAAGCTAAGACATTACTGGCAATGTGATAGTGCACCTTACAAGTTTATTGGGGGTGATGAAAGTGAAAACTAAACTGCAGATGTTCATTAGCTTAACATTATTTGTTGCATTGTTTTTGATATTATTTTTCTGGTCTCAAAGTAATATCGTTGAGCGTGATGCAAAATATGACTTAAGTCAGCTAGCAACGCGCGTCGCATTAGATTTAGAAATGTTACCTATTGCGGAGCCGTTATTCAATTACAGTGGCGATCAGCAAAAAGTTACGAAGTATATTGATGAAATAAACGACCTGCTCAAAGCCAGCAATTCGCGTGTTGTTTTACTGGATATTAGCAGTGCAGAACCACAGCAAAATAGCGCTGTAAAAGATAAGCTAATTCTTGAGGCTGCTCATAAAAAAACAGCCATTACTTATCGTGTTAATAGAGCACATGATGCTATCAGTTACTGTATCCCGGTTTTGTTAGCATTTGTAGCGTGGGGTATGTATCTTAGGGCCTATACTTTTAATTTTCAAAGTAAAGTAGCACTGACAACGAAGCCTGAAGCTGAAAAGCCAAAATTAGTACTTGATTTGAATACTAAGTGTATCTACTTAAGTTCAAATCAGGAGCAACACATTCAGTTGGCAAATAAACCACTGTGCTTTTATATTGCGTTGGTAGAGTTTTGTGATGGCAATTCAGAGATTGTACTTAATCCAAATAAAGATGTACCTGAAGAGTTGATAGCCATTGCAAACAGGTACTTTGAGCGTTTGACTGTGCTTGGTCATACCGTTAGAAAGAAGCCTAACTTCTCAAATAGCTTAGAGAAGACACTAAGCGAGATCCGTGCTGCGTTAGATGAAGTATTTACAGAGCATCCAGAATTGAAGTCAAAGTACTACCCTCCAAAAGCTTATGGAGAGGGCTCTCGCTCTAAATTGCATAGTTATGGGTTATCAAATATTTGCTTTGAAGACGTGCACGTGATTGGACGGTAACATTCATTATCTCAATATTATTGATAGCCCCTCTCATAATGAGTAATTAAAAGCTTACTAAGCTTTGCTTGTATCTAAAACAGGTGGATATTGGATATAAACATAAAAAGAGGCACAATGGCCTCTTTTAAAATTATAGTAATCCTACTTTAATGGGCGAGTGCTTTTGCAAATAATCTTTCAGAGCTTGTGCATCCGTTGCATTTGTTGGTTCAAATCCTACTAAGCTTGTCAGATTGGGGTAGCCATCTCCACCGGCTGCATTGTAACTATTAATACTCATTCGATAGCTCGCATTTTTATCTAATGGCTTATTGTTTATCGTCACATTGCTAATCTTGCCGTCGATGAAATCAAACGAAAGGCCATAATATTGCATGTAAGCACCTGAATCTGGTGGGAAGCGTGCAACGGTGTTTAAATAGTCGTATAGGTCAGAGCCTTTCCAATTCATTGCAGTTATACGATTTTTAAAAGGGTGTACCTTCAATATATCTTTATAGCTTACGTCACCGGCTTCAATACTGTGGCGAATGCCACCACCACTGATCAAACCAAAATCAGCGTTAACAGCTTCCATTTGTGCTTTTATAATCAAAGTACCTAATTTGCTCTGTTTAAAGCGTACCGTTGAGCGCTTTCCATCAAGGTAGCTGTCTACATAGCCAACACTACCTTTTAGCTTTTGCTCGCCATATGTCTGATAGGGTGCTAAGAAATCAACGAGTTTCTGGTCTGGCTGAATATACTCATTTACGTATTCACCATTTTGGTCTTTTAAATTAACTGGAATGAGTTCATAGCTTAACAAAGATTTTTTACCGTTCTCTATTTTAAACTCTGCCTTACCAACATACTTCCCCCATTCATGTGCTTGCATGATCCATACACCATTTTGTTGATCTGGTTTACATGCTTTGCCTGGCGAAAATTGTGTATCTTCATTTCCTTGCTCGTCAACGCACACTGGTTCTTGCGAGTGACCACCGATGATCATGTCAATGGTATTGGGGGCGATAGTTCTTGCAAGTGTAACATCGCCAGGCGCGTTGATACCGAAGTTGGCATCATGATAATGGCCCATATGTGTTACAGCTATTACAACATCAACAGCGTAAGTCGCTTTGATAGACTCAACAACTGAGGGTAAGATTTTTGTGGGTTCTGCAAAGACAAGGTCTCCCAAATACTCTGGATTTGCAATTTTAGCTGTATCTGTCGTTGTTAAACCGATCACCGCAATTGAAAGACCTTGTTTGTTGATTATCGTGTAGGGTTGATACGCATGGCTGTTGTCTTTCTCATGGAAGATATTAGCTGATAGCAGTGGGAAATTTGCCCAAGCTTGCTGTTTATCTAGAACAGCTAATGGGTTGTCAAACTCATGATTACCAATTGCCATTGCATCATAGCCAAGTAAACTCATACCTTTAAAATCTGGCTCCGCAAACTGCAAGTCAGATTCTGGAATACCGGTGTTGATGTCGCCACCCGATAGCAGTAATACCACATGTCCTTGCTGTTGAGCTTCTGAGCGGAGTCTGTCGATTAAAGTTTTACGTGCTGCCATCCCATATTCGCCTTTTTCGTTGTGCCAAAAGCGACCATGGTTGTCATTGGTGTGTAACACGGTTAGATAATGGGGTGAATTAGAAGGTGTAAGCTGACAAGATGAAAGCAGGGTACAAAAAAGTACCGTAAAAATAATGCGCATATAGACCATACATAGGTAAAACTAACTATGCGCCTATTTTAAACTAAAAACTCTAAAGAGAAATAGGTAAAATTATGAATTTTTAGTGTTGTTACATGCCGAAAGCACCGCATCTTCACGGCGAAGGAGTTCTTTTTTGGCAAATTGCGACTTATCGTGGTTTATTTCGACCATCCAATTTAAAAAACTAGCAGGCAATTTAGTATACGGTTCCCCTGCATGTAGTCCAAAATCACATATTGGCATTTCGTTATTCATTGTTTGTGTCCCCTATGTTTATTGGCGATACATGCTAGCAAAATGTACGGTTAATGAAAGATTAAAATGTTACATAACTAACCTTTTTAATGTCATTTGGTTATATAAATGTAACCAGTAGCGTAATCCACTGAGCAAAAAGCAGGCCACAACCGACTAAAAATAGTCTAAAACGTGTCATTACATGATTACCAGTGATATGCGCAAAGCTATGAAGGATCCGTGAAAAAGCAAACAAAATGGCACACACAGCAAATATCCATCCAGTATTATTTAGCTGTAAGGCGAGTAAACTGACAACAAAGAATAGTACTGGAATTTCAAATTGATTTTCGAAGTTCCTGCTTGCTAACAATACAGGCTCTGGTGCATGGCTAAGTTGCATTGTTTTAAAGTCATCTTTTTTAAGTTGGCCGTGGCGAGCGGCAGCAAAACGTCTTCTACCCATAATGATCATTACCGCAAAAGTTAGCATAGTTTGAACGAACATAGCGATAATAACGAGTAGGTTGGGGGTGATATGCATAGTATATTGTCCTAGGTTTACAGAGTGTTACAATCAAAATATGATAAAGGTTGCAAATTTTACTTATAGTAAAGATGATTGTACCTAATAAGCAAATTTCAATTGGAATAATAATGAAAAAGCTATTAATAATAAGTGTATTAAGTTTGCTGTTTGGAACAGCATGTACCAGTGCTGATAGAAATGCTAATCTCGGTGCAATTTCACTTGTAAGCGAAAAACTTGTTGCCAGCCCAAATGATAATCGAAACTATCTTACAATGACGTTAGATAACGGTATTGAGGTTATTTTAGTTTCTGATCCAAGTGTTGAAAAGTCAGCTGCGGCGTTGAGTGTTGGTGTAGGTTTTTTGCAAGACCCAATTACACAGCAAGGCTTAGCGCATTATCTTGAACATATGCTGTTTTTAGGGACTGAGCGCTTTCCAGATACCAATGGTTATTCGGATTTCATGAGTGAAAATGGTGGTATGCACAATGCTTACACTTGGACAAACATCACAAACTATATGTTTAAAGTGAATAATGATGCGTATGACGAGGCGTTAGAACGTTTTTCTGATTTCTTCAAAGGCCCTATGTTATATCCCCAATATGCAGATAAAGAAAAAAATGCTGTAAACGCAGAGTGGTCGATGAGAAAAGAGTCCGACTATTCTGGCCAATTTAGACTAGCGAGAAAAATGCTAGGTGGACATCCTGCCAACCGCTTTATGATTGGTAATACTCAAACACTAAGTGATAAACCTAATAGTAATTTGCATAAGGAAACAGTTGCATTTTATAAAAAGTATTACAGCGCTAACATAATGAAAGTAGCAATGATTTCAAACGAATCAATTGCGCAGATGGCAAATAAGGCAAAGAAGCATTTTGCGACAATAGAAAACAAAAATATTGAGAAGCCTAAAATAAAAGCAAAAATAGATTTTTCAAAACTCGCCAAAAAACGGGTCCACTACAAATCAAATGAAGATGTTAAACAGTTAAAGCTTGATTTTACAATAGAGAATAATCAACACCAATTTGCTTTAAAACCAAATTACTTTATTACCTATTTGCTAAGCAACGAAATGCAAGGTAGCCCAGCACAAGTATTGAAAGAACAAGGGTTAATTTCGCAGCTTACAGCACACGCTTCGCCAAACATATATGGAAATTATGGGAGTCTACTAGTCGATATAGACTTAACTGATAAGGGGTTAAAAAACAGAGAGCTTATTGTTGCAACGGTTATGCAATATATCGATTTAATAAAACGAGAAGGGATTGATAGCAAATACTTCGATGAAATTCGTACATCCTTAAATAATCAATTTTTGTTTTTAGAAAAAGGGGATGAATTTGGATACGTCAGTAACTTAGCAGCGCGCATGCAAGACTATCCAATAAAAAATGTCATTAATGCGCCATATTACTACTCAAAATTTGATAAAAGCGCAATTGAAAAAGTGCTCACACAGCTTAGTAGTGAGCATTTACGTGTTTGGTATATTGGCAAAGATGAACCGGCAGATAGCGAGCTACAGTTCTACGATGGTGAATACAAAATAACAGGTATACCTGCAGAAGAAATTGTCAGTTGGCAATCACCTAGTCAATTTGCGTTGCAATTACCAAGCGTAAACAAGTTATTACCCGAAAGCTTTGCTATCAAGACTAACCCGGAGCAGGCGCAAAAAGGTGTACAAAAAGTATATGACGAATCAGGGCTCTCTATTTGGCATGCGCCTAGTGAGCGTTTCACACATCAACCTAAAGGTAGTTTAGACATCTATATAAATGCCCCAGATGTCATTTCAGATATAAACACAAAAGTTGCGTACTCACTTTGGACCGATCTGTTTGCTATTGCGCAAAGTAAACTGCAAACAGAAGCGGTTATCGGTGGGATGAGCCTAAATTTGTTGCAAAATGTGGGTTTAGTGCTCAACGTTTCAGGCTTCACAGACAAACAACCTTTGTTGCTTGCACAAGCGCTGAATGGTTTAAGAGTTGAAGTTAGCGAGGTCGAGTTTCAGCAAGCTGTTGATAGATATCGCCGTGCTGTTATCAACCAAGGGCAACAATTACCAATGCATCAAGTATTTGGCAAATATAGTAAGTTAGTTAAATCAGGTAACTATGATCCGAATTCCTTAATTGATTCAGCACAAAAGATGTCGTTGAAAGAGTTTTATGCAATTCAAGAACAGTTGTTAACTCATAATCAGATCAGAGTATTTGCTTTTGGCAACTACAATCAAGGCGACTTACTCGGTATCGCAACTGCTGTTAGGCAAGCTTTACCAAAAAGGAAAAAGCTAACCGAGTACGCAAAAGTACAATATTGGCTTCCAAAAGAAGGTGAGACTTATGTATTGCAAGAAGACACCGAATTAGCTGATGCTGCTGTGATAGATGTAGCTGTACATCCTATACCAGGGTTTGCACAAAAAGCTGCAGCGAGTGTGCTGGCCAGACATTTAAGGAATCATATATTTGAAACGTTACGCACAGAAGAACAGCTAGCGTATATGGTCGGCGCTACCACAGCGACCATCGGTGATTATTCTGGAATTGGAATTTATATTCAAACGCCAGTAAAGGATGTTCAGGCTATACAAGCGCGTTTTGATGACTATAAGCAACAGTACGCAAAGGTGCTAGACGAATTATCGAATGAATCATTTTTACAATTGAAAAATGCTGTCATGGTATCGTTAAAAGAAACGCCAAAAAATCTGGGTGACGAAATAACCCCCCTAATTAACGATTGGTATAAGGAAAACTTTAATTTTGACTCTAAAGAGCTGCTGATAGCTGGGCTTGAGACGCTTACTTTAGCGGATGTACAAAACTATTACCGCCAAACGATGCTCAATGCTAAGGCGGCTAGGTTGAACGTACAAATGCGCGGTCAAAAGTTTAAAGACAAACCCTTTGCTCAGCTACCAAATCAAATGAGGCTTTCGTCAGTTAAGGACTTTTATCAACGTATTACATTCCAAAAATAAATAAAAGACCAGCATGTACTCGTTATGTGCATGCTGGGTCTAATAAAATAAGGCTGATAGATGAGCATACTGACAACTCCAAGGTTATATATTCGCAAGGCAACGCTAAATGACAGCGACTTTATTTTTACTTTACTCAATCAACGTAGTTTTATAGACAATATAGCGGATAAGCAGATCCGTTCAATGGAAGATGCGTGTAATTATATTAAAGGGGCGTTTTTTGACGCTTATGAATTAGGTGAAAAAGCGCCCTACATTGTAACGCTTAAAGATGGCACTGCGATCGGGATAGCAGGTTTCTATCAGCGACCAATTTTCAATGTGCCTGATATTGGTTACGCGTTTCTTGATGAGTTTACGGGGCAAGGTTACGCACGAGAAGCTATTTCATCGTTACTCAACTTTGCCAAAGATAAGCTTGAGCTCAGTTCAATTTTGGCCATTACATCACCAGATAATCAACCAAGTATTAAACTTCTCAATGCTGTTGGGTTAATGTATCAGTCCAAAGTAGTGTTGGATCCGTCTCTTAAAGAATCGAATCTTTATCGTTTGGACTTTTAGTATATTGATTGAGTTCTAACACAATTTGCTGCGCTAAATTTAGCCAGGACATTTGCAGCGCTTCAACTAACGCAGTAAAGCCATTATCATTTAGCTCAGTAGAGAGGCTGAATGGCTTGTAAGTAAGTAACTCTCTACCTTGCTCTGTTTGTTGATAGATAAACCAGTGACCACTAATAAGTGCACCACTTTGATAATGGCCTGCTAGATCACTCACCTCAACACTGACCACTAAAGGAGTTAGTATTGGTGCTGGGGCATTGGCGTTCATAACGTGCCACTGTGGTAAGTCGTTCTGTAGTGTGGTTAACAGCGTTTTACTAAGCATATAGCGGGGGTGTTCAGCCCAAAAGTGGCTTTGCGCTACAGAGACTCTATTTTGTTCCAGTAGTTGCACTATGCCTTGTTGATCACCCACGCCTACAACTTTCACTTGGTCAAGCATAAGAACCAAGTTACTGTCTTTAGCTTGGCTACTGTGTTTTTGCGCAAGTGGAATAGAAAACGTGTAGTAATTGTTCTCATTGTGGCTTGCTGTGCTGCAAGCTACAAGAAGCAAAGCGATTAAACAACCCCCAATAATACGCATTTATTTTTTCCTAGGCTCTGGATCAGCAATATTGCTTTTATTAAAAATAAGCATATTTGGTTGTTCGTTCAAACTTTTAGCAAAAGGCTTTAACGTATTCGACAAACTTTCGAGTTCTTCTAGGGTGTCGGTCAATTGTTCCACCATAGAAGAGTCCTGCTGGTAATGTGTTAGGGTTTTTTCAAATTGTTTTAAGCTAGAGGTAAGCTGTGTCAGCGTTGTGCTGATATCATCTAAGTTTTCGTTCACTTTATTTGCCGTACCGCTTTGGTTAAAAGAGCTAACTAATTGATTCATTTCCATTGCCATTTGCCTATATTGTTCCAACGTTCCGTCAAGTTGTATCAATGTATTATTTAGTGGCAGGCTGTTAATTTTGTTTAACAATTTAGTAACCTGCTCAGACAGTGCTGTAAAGCCGCTTGAGACACTAGGTAGTGTCGGGTATAGCAAGGCTGTTGTCACACTGGCCTGTGGTGCTTCAGGGTAGAAGTCTAACTCTATATAAACCGCACCTGTTAACATATTGCCACTTTTTAGCGATGCTCTCAATCCATTTCTAATCCATTTTTCTATATTTTTTTGCCAATATTCTCTGGCAAGCTGACTATTTTCAAAGATCCGACCGTATTCGATACGGATAAGAACCGGTATAGAAGTACTACCTTGTTGAAAATAAAGAGGTTGGCCATCATGCTGCAACTGAGCTGGTGCTTGCTCAACAGTACCAATACGCATACCCCTGTATTCTACTGGTGCACCAGTGCTAAGCCCTCTAACAGATTGTTCAAATTCGATAAGGAAAAAATCAAAATCATCAAAACGTTGTTCAAGCGCGACTGAAAAGTTTTCATGAAGTGTAAAGCCTGTATTTTGAATTGCTTCTGCATTTGGCTCTTGATTAGGAGGGTAGTCTGCGGAAATCCCTCCTTTGATCAACTTAGAAAGACTACCTGTTGAAACTTGGATACCTTCGGTTGATAAGTTAACAGACACACCTGAGGACACCCAAAAGATCATGTTATTGGAAATCAATTCATCGTATGGAGAGAAAACAAAAATACCATATTCCATCGCCAAATTATCGGTATTGAAGTTGGCTGATTCTATTTGACCAACTTTGAAGTTTCTAAAGTAAATGCCAGTCCCAACGTCCAATACCTCAGCATGACGCGATTTGAGTTTGAATCGTTTTCCTTTAATATCTGTGCCGATCAGGGCTGGCTCGTCTTGTAAGGTAAATAAAGAAGATTTAATTTTGCTGCTACCAGGTTCAAGCTCTAGATACACACCAGAAAGTAGCGTATTCATACCTGATATCCCAGACTCATCTATACGAGGCTTTACGACCCAAATTTTTGCATCATCTGTGAGCAAAGAAGCGTACATATTGTCGATTTGTACTTTTGCAATCACGGCGTTTTGGTCGATTTGTAGACGCAGTGATTGGATAGTACCAATTTTAACACTGCGCACTCGTACTTCTGTTTTACCCGCGACTATGCCATCTGCGTTGGTCATTTTTATAAAAATCGTGTGACCTTGGTTGAGTTGATGTTGGTAAAGCATCCACGCAGTTACAAACAAAGCGATGATGGGAACGAACCAAATCACTGAAAATTTAGGCTTGGATTCTATATAAGCATGGTCATTCATTAGTTTTTAATTTGTCCCATAAAATACGTGGATCGAAGCTATGTACGGCCATCATTTGGCACAACACCATTGTGGCGAAAAACACGATGCCAATTTGTGGTTCTACCGTTAATACTGAGCCCAGTTGCACCAAAGATACTAATATAATAACGACAAATACATCGATCATCGACCACTTTCCCATCCATTCAAGCCATCGGTATAACTGACTGGCTCGTTTGGGATTTTTACACATTTGTGCCTCAAAGAGCAGATAAAATAGTGCTCCAGCTTTAAATAGAGGGATGCAAATGCTGGCGACAAAAATAATAATAGCGATTGGGTAAGAGCCGTCTTGCCACATAATAACAATGCCAGAAAATATAGTCGCAAAGGTATTTTGCCCAAGGTTAATGGTATTCATTATGGGCAGCATATTTGCTGGCACCATTAAAACCAGTGAAGTGAGCATCCAAGCAAACGCTCTTGATGTTGTATGGGGCTTTCTAAAAAATGTTTTCGCATAACAACGTGGGCAGTGGCTTTGAGATGTGAGTTGACCGCAGACCCCGCATTGCTTTAATGATTGAGATAGCGCACTTTGACCGCACAACAATGGTTTGGGCTCAAATTGTTTTTGCTGTCGCTGCCACAGAGTACTGGCGTCTATTAATGTGAGTAATTCGACGAAACAAAATACAAACAACACATAAGCCCAAAAACCATATCCCATCGATAGTTCGGCATAAGACATCAGCTTAAAAGTGCTGACTAACACAGCAACAAGAAAAATATCCGCCAAGTTGAGAGGCATAATATAGCTCAACGCTTTTGCTATCCATCGAGCATTGTGAGGGTTTAGTCTACTCCACAAGGTGCTGTTGGTTATCAATACTAAAAAACAAACCACCAATGGCATTATCAAAATGGTAAAGATAAACATTAAAGCAAGGGCTGTACTGTATTTTTCACTTAGCAATATTACTGCGTCCCACAGGCTCATTTGTTGACTCAAACCGCGTTGAGAAAATGATATGAATGGGGGGTATAAACTTGAGAATAAAAATAATAAAGAAGCGATGCTAAAGGCATTCAACCATTGCTGTTGCTCACTTTTGCAATTTAATAGGTGTGCATGACAAACCGGACAGATAGCACGTTGCTGAAGCCCTAATTGCCCAACATTAATTAATTTGTCACAGTGTTTGCATGCAACGATCACAATAGTAGTCTTAAACCCTTAATTTTAATTAAGTGTGCGGGAATAACCTGTTAAGTGCAAATATTTGCTATCTACATTTATAATGACTGAGCAGCCACTTGGATATAAAACTGAGCAACTTTTTTGGTGCTCATAAGGCTAGCAGACCACCAATTTCTGCAGGCTTTAGGTGTTAGTTCATGTTTTTGAGCTACTCTTATTATTAATAAATTTAGCGGGAATTATCGCTGCCGATCAGCAAGGAGAAATCGTGAGGTGGATATTGGCATTGTGCGCATTATGTCTGATGTTATGCTCAAACATCAGCAATGCTGAAGAGGTTAGCACAAAAGTCATCGTCGCAGCTAATGCTCATTTGCCCCCTTATGTTATTCCAACAAATGACAGTGGTATTCAATTAGAAATTCTCAAAGCTGCGTTTAAGCAACAAGGTCTAAGTAATATCGAAGTAAGGTACATGTCCAATTTAAGGGCAGAACAAGAGCTGCTGTTAGGTAAAGTAGACGTTGCTCTTAATTTTCCGGTACACAATCACTCTAAAGTATACAAAAGTAACAGCCTAGTTAAGTATCAAAACGTGGCTGTATCTCTAAGTGCCAATAACTTCTCTATTAGCTCAATATATGATTTGCGAGGCAAAAGTGTCTTAGCATTTCAACATGCTATAGCTTACTTACAGGCACCATATAAGTTAGTTGTTGGGCAGTTGCAGTCATACGAGGAAGTTACAAATCAGGAAGCTCAGATAAATAACCTTATGAAAGGATGGGTTGATGTTATTATTCTTGAGAGGCGTGTATTTTTATATTTGCTAAACAAGTACGCTAAAAACAATGAGCTTCAGCCGTTTAAGGTGCATGCAATCTTTTCAGAGGCTCCACGGCCTAGTTTCTTCAAGGATGAAAAATTGAGAGATACTTTTAACAATGGCTTAGATCAAATTGTTAAAACTGGGCAATATCATACTATTTTGCAGTTTGACGGGATAGAGTATGCAAAGAAGTTAAACAAGACTACGGTGAAGTAAATTAGCACTGTAGTCTTGGATTGTTTAGAGCTAAGCGGTTGCATAACGACTGCTCTTATACTGTAACGATGAGAGGTATATAAAGTAGCAGTTTAGCTGTCGAATACTGCGACAGTCTGGCGACTTAGTGCAAGTAGCTGTCTTTGAGGGCCATAAATGTTGGCATCTTCAACTCCGTAGCCTTTTGCACTGTGATGTGTGATTGCCTCAAACCCAAGCCAAGCGTCTTTCGGTAAGTTAATATCGCTTAGAAACTCGATGTACCAAGACATACTGCTAGCCGGCGACGGTGCACGACACATTTGTAGTAGGGTCGATGGCCAAGCATCTGCTAAGGCTAGTAAATGAAGTGTGTTAAGCTGATGTTCTGGTTCAGCTTTAAATTTCATCCAACCGCCTAAATTTGAACTTTTGGCATTACTAAAAGGCAAGGCGCCTTGTTGAGCATTTAGTGCAACATGCTGAAAAAATGCCGGCATTACCCCTTCTTGATAGGGTAATATATGTGCTTCTTGAACTGGGCCTAATGTGCATTTATCCGCACTGGGCACTTCGATACTAGAGTCTCTATCTTTAGCAAAGCATCCTTGTGCAATAAGGCACACCTTATCCCCTTGCATTAGTGTGCTGAGCATTTGTGTGGCATTTTTACCACTACGCAAAACCTGAGTATTGATTTGAAAAGGTTCGCCAGCCATAAGTGGCCCCACGAAGTTAGTACTTAAAGATAATAAGCGACGATCATCGGTTAATCTATAAAACATGCTTTTAAGCATAAAAGCGGTTGATAAGCCCCCGAATGCAGTGCGACCTTGACACCATTCTTGTGGAAAACTTAGCTGACTATCGTTATTAGCCAATGCTGGATTATTGATGAGCTGATCGAATGTCATGGAATTACCTAAAATGATTTATTATTTTGCTTAGCATAACTGGTCGAACCAGCATGTCAATTGCCGTTTTGTTGTCTTTTTTTGACCAAAAAAGGCACAAACAGAAAAAAATTTCAAAAAACTGCATTTTTTTTTAGTTTTGCGCTTGAATTCAATTTTCTTGCCCCTATTTACAAAGCATCTAACAGAACAACGAATTTTGAAGTCGGAGAAGATTCATGGGTAAAATTATTGGAATCGATTTAGGTACTACTAACTCTTGTGTAGCAGTACTAGATGGTGATAAAGCACGCGTTATCGAAAACGCTGAGGGCGATCGTACAACTCCTTCAATTATTGCATATACGGCAGAAGGTGAAACACTTGTAGGTCAGCCAGCTAAGCGCCAAGCGGTAACCAACCCACAAAACACTTTATTTGCTATTAAGCGTTTGATTGGTCGTCGTTTTGAAGACGAAGAAGTACAACGTGATATTGGCATCATGCCTTTCCAAATTGTTAAAGCTGACAATGGCGATGCATGGGTAGAAGTACGTGGCGAAAAGCGCGCAGCACCACAAATTTCAGCAGAAGTACTGAAGAAAATGAAGAAGACAGCTGAGGACTTCTTAGGTGAAGAAGTAACTGAAGCGGTTATCACAGTACCTGCATACTTTAATGACTCACAGCGTCAAGCGACTAAAGATGCTGGCCGTATTGCGGGTCTTGAAGTTAAACGTATTATCAACGAGCCTACAGCCGCGGCACTAGCTTACGGCATGGACAAAAAACAAGGCGACAACGTTGTTGCAGTATACGACTTAGGTGGTGGTACATTCGATATCTCAATCATCGAAATTGATGAAGTCGAAGGCGAGCACACGTTTGAAGTATTAGCAACTAACGGTGACACTCACCTAGGTGGTGAAGACTTTGACAACCGCGTTATCAACTACTTAGTTGCTGAGTTCAAAAAAGACCAAGGTATTGACCTTAAAACTGACCCGCTAGCGATGCAGCGTGTTAAAGAAGCAGCAGAAAAAGCAAAAATTGAGCTTTCTTCTGCACAGCAAACTGAGGTTAACTTACCTTACGTAACAGCTGATGCGACTGGTCCTAAGCACATGAATGTTAAGTTAACTCGTGCAAAACTAGAGTCACTAGTAGAAGATTTAGTAACTCAGTCAATCGAGCCACTTAAACGCGCTCTAGCTGATGCTGACCTATCAGTAGGTGATGTTAACGACATCATTCTAGTTGGTGGTCAAACTCGTATGCCACTTGTACAGAAGACAGTAGCTGAGTTCTTTGGTAAAGAGCCACGCAAAGACGTTAACCCTGATGAAGCAGTAGCAGTAGGTGCTGCGGTTCAAGGTGGTGTACTAGCTGGTGACGTAAAAGACGTACTACTACTTGACGTATGTCCTCTATCGTTAGGTATTGAGACAATGGGTCAGGTAATGACAGCATTGATTGAGAAGAACACGACTATCCCAACTAAGAAGTCGCAAACATTCTCAACGGCTGAAGATAACCAGTCTGCGGTAACGATTCATGTACTACAAGGTGAGCGTAAGCGTTCAAGTGATAACAAATCTCTAGGTCAATTCAACCTAGAAGGTATTCGCCCAGCGCAGCGTGGTGTACCACAAATCGAAGTTACCTTCGACGTTGATGCGGATGGTATTTTACATGTATCAGCCAAAGACAAAGATACAGGTAAAGAGCAGAAGATCACTATCCAAGCTTCTTCAGGTCTAAGTGATGAAGAAGTAGAAAAAATGGTACGTGATGCTGAAGCAAATGCTGAGGAAGATAAGAAGTTCGAAGAGCTAGTATCTTCACGTAACCAAGCTGATGCGATGGTTCACGGTACTCGCAAGCAAGTTGAAGAAGCAGGCGATGCATTACCAGCTGAAGATAAAGAAGCGATTGAAGCAGCACTAAGCGAGCTTGAAACCGCTATTAAAGGCGACAGCAAAGAAGAGATCGATGCTAAAGTACAAGCTCTAGCAGAGAAATCACAAAAGCTAATGGAAATTGCACAAGCTAAAGCTCAGGCTGGTCAAGCAGGCCCTGATGCTGGCGCTCAGCAAGGCTCTTCAAAGCAAGACGACGATGTTGTTGATGCTGAATTTGAAGAAGTTAAAGACGACAAGTAATTGTTGACTTGCAAGGGCGCGCTGGCGGTTATCGCTTGACGCGCCCTTAGTGTATGTAAATTTTGGCTGACATTTTGTTTAGCCTATTGGTGAGCGCAAGCCCATCATCTAACTAGAGTAATGTGATAACTATGTCAAAACGTGATTATTACGAAGTACTAGGCGTTAGCAAAGATGCCAGCGAACGTGACATAAAAAAAGCGTATAAACGCTTGGCGATGAAGTATCACCCAGACCGTACGGCGGGCGATGCTGAGCTTGAAACTAAGTTCAAAGAAGTAAAAGAAGCTTACGAAGTACTAACTGATAGCCAAAAGCGTCAGATGTATGACCAATACGGCCATGCAGCCTTTGATCAAAATGGCGGTGGCCACGGTGGTTTCGGCGGCGGTCAAGGTGACTTTGGCGATATTTTTGGTGACGTATTCGGTGATATTTTTGGTGGCGGTGGCCGTCGTCAATCTCGCCAACAACGCGGTGCGGATCTGCGTTACAACATGGACCTGACGCTTGAAGATGCGGTACGAGGTAAAGACGTTGAAATTAAAGTACCAACATGGGTAAGTTGTAGCCCATGTGATGGCAGTGGTGCAAAAGCGGGCTCAAAGCCAAAAACGTGTACAACTTGTCACGGTGCTGGCCAGGTTCAAATGCGACAAGGCTTTTTTGCGGTTCAGCAAACTTGTCCAACGTGTCAGGGAACCGGTTCAATTATTTCAGACCCTTGTAACAAGTGTCACGGCCAAGGTCGCGTAGAAAAAACTAAAACACTTAACGTGAAGATCCCAGCTGGCGTAGATACGGGTGACCGTATTCGTTTATCGGGTGAAGGCGAAGCAGGCATGCATGGTGCGCCGGCCGGCGATTTATACGTGCAAGTGGCAGTGCGCGAACACCCAATCTTTACGCGTGATGGTAATAACTTATATTGTGAAGTACCTATCAGTTTCAGTACAGCTGCCTTGGGCGGTGAAATAGAAGTACCGACTCTAGATGGGCGTGCAAACCTCAAAATACCAGCTGAGAGCCAAACAGGCAAAATGTTCCGCATGCGTGGTAAAGGTGTTAAATCAGTACGCAGTGGCGCGGTGGGTGATTTGATTTGTAAGGTGGTTCTTGAAACACCAGTCAACTTGAACGAACGTCAAAAAGAACTATTAAAAGAGTTTGAAGAAAGCATGGGGGGAGATAACAGTAAAAACCGCCCTAAAGCGCAAGGCTTCTTTGATGGCGTGAAAAAGTTCTTTGACGATCTTACTAAATAAGTTTGCTTTTAAGATAAATAAAAAACGGCGCTTTATGTGCCGTTTTTGTTTGCCGTCATTTAATTTAACAGCACTAAATAATCATGTTTACTTTCACATTTACAGGCAATTGTTTGGTTGTTTTGGCCCAATAATAACTGCCCTGTTTTACAGCCGAGTAGCTCGCATTTTGCATCACAGGCAAGGTTGTTAGTCCATACCTCATATTCATTTTGCAAAAAACTCAAAAATGCGATCACCACAATCACCGAGAGCATGAAAAGCAGCGCTTTTTTGTACATATGGCACATCATTTCATTTCTGAGTGATAACTTAGATTTTAGTAGAATGTTGACGTTTGTCTAACTTACGGTATTTTGAAAGTGTTCAAAAAGGAAGATGCTATGACACCGGCAATAAAACTATTAGAAAAACAAAAAGTCAATTTTGAAGTGCTAAAGTTTGCACACGACCCAAGCTCACAAAGCTTTGCTAATGAAGCCGCCGAAAAACTTAATTTAAACGCCGAGCAAGTATTTAAAACTCTACTTGTCGAGGTGGATGGGGTATTGCATGTGGCAATTCTTCCTGCAACCCGTCAGGTAGACCTCAAAGCCTTTGCAAAAGCCTGTAAAGGTAAAAAAGCCATGCTTGCTGACGCTAAAAAAGCACAAAACACCACAGGCTATTTAATTGGGGGGATTAGCCCTTTTGCACAAAAAAAGCGGTTAAATACCATGCTACATAGTGATGCACAGCAGTTTGACAAAATCTATGTTAGCGCTGGTAAACGAGGGTTGGAGGTAGCTGTTGCTCCTAACGACTGCATAGCACTGTGCAGCGCAACGGTTGCACAGTTTTAGCGGCAACTTAATAAACTAAACGCTGGTAAGGAAAAGCAAAACGCAATTGAAGTAATCTCTGGATGAGATGGTTCAATCAGTTCATATGAACGGTCGGGTGTAGGAAAGGCTTAGGGTTTATTTAATGGCTGGTTTGAGTTGTGAGATCAACTGATGGACAAACTCGTTTTTGGACATAAACGTTTTAGATCCGACTGGCGGCTTTCTGCCAAAAGCGGACCTTCACGGCATGAGCCTGACACTCTGTTGGGTGGCGCTTTCGGCCTAATCAACCTACCTTTTGACGTAGGTCGGCATAAGGCGTGCAGCGCCGCCATCCGACAAAAGGTATGAATTTGCTTAGAAACAACCCGATTTACCGCGTTGTTCTTCGCTCATAGCCGAACTCGTCTTAGTGCCAAATTCAGCTATAACTCGCTTCTATCCCAAAGTTTGATAAAGAAACTTGGCTATTGACCAAGCTTTTGTAATGATTAATAGTTTCTGAATATGGCTAAATAATTCGGTAACCTAATTAACATAGGGAGTATAGTGTGGGGGAAAAACAGTTCAAAGGGGCTCCCGGGGAGTCTTTAGTTCAATATCTTGCAAATAAAGACGATATTCTTGCCTCACCACCTCAACAAGATCAATTTGGATGGGATTTACATCTACAGTTTAAATCAAATACAAACTCGGTCTTCTTGGATGAAAATGAGAGTAATTATAATGTGTATGTACAGGTGAAAGAGTTTGACAAAGCGTTTGAAGAATACACAGGCAGAAACATAAAGCTATCGAACATCCAACATATGGTGACATCAAATGCCCCTTGCTTTGTTATCTATGCACAACCGACTAGTGATGAAATTTACCTAGTACATATTGATTCAGAAATTATTAAGGAAGGACTTAAAAAAATCCGAGAAGCTCAAGCAAACCACAAGCGACTTAATGACACGACTATGACTATAAACCCTCATAAATACGGTGCAGTAAAAGTCGGTATATCAGGTAGCTTGAAAAAAACGTTAATTGAGATCATTGGAAATTCACCAAGGCGTTATGTCGAAGAAAAAATTGAATATGTTAAAACCGTCGGGTATACAGCTGGATCAATAGAAATAAAAGGTAAAGTTTCTGAACAAGACTTGCTAGCTGTCGAGCTCGGGATTAAGGATAGTGTTGAAATTGAGCTATTGGAGTATAATCATCTTCGGTTTAACATTCCTATTCCCTATCCAGAAAAACCAGCTAAGGTTGAGTTGCTTAGCAATGGGCATGCATCATCAATCGGATTGTCTGAGGATATAACACCAGACAATGAAAAGCTTCTTCTTTGCGTGAATGATGATTCTTTACCACTTGCATTGAGCGGAAAATTAAGGGTTTCTCCAAATTCTTCAAAATATGGTCTATTTGCCTTTGATAGTGACTACTTCAAGCTCGTTATCTCGAAAAATGAGAGCTCTTTTGTAAGAATTACATTCCATTGGGATAAGTTATTATCTAGCCGCATCTCAATAGACGAACTTAGGCATCAGCTAAATATTGCATTTATACTATTTAGCAAAGATGAAAAGAAATTCGGCTTTGCTTCGTTGGATAATTTGCAATGTGACAGAATCATAAATAAATCAGATGGAGCCGATAGGAGTGATATTCTTGAATTAATGTCGATTCTGGATAGTTTCGAGCAGCTCATGAAAGCACTGGCGATTAGGCTGTCCACTCCCATTTCGGCTGGTCACTTATTCGCAAATAGACAGCGATATGAAACCTTACTGAAGATTCTTTTTGGCAACGAGCAGGGAACGATTAGGCTTAGTAACTTGAAGGGAGTGAATTCCGGTGCATCAATTCTTCTTTTTGTACCACTTCAAATCAGAGTGTTGGAAAATGATTATGTCCTCACATTGAGGATTCAAGGGGATGTAAAGGTGTTTGATGATAAGGGATATTTTTGTCAGGGTTATCTAAAACAATTACTTCCTCCGGTTATGGCTGGCAAGAAATCAGTTCGCTCTTTGCTTAAACGAATTAGAAACTTACTCATACAAGATAAACAAAGCCAGCATCACATAGTTATCAATACAACCATGGAAAAGGAGCTTGCTGCATTAGTTGAGAGTTTTTATGTTCGTAAAGAGTAGAGCATACTGCGAGCACGAGTTTATCCGACTGTCTGCTTCTCGCTCAAAACAATCCTTTAGTATATTAAAGTTAACTCGTTTTGGGGCATAAACGAGCTACTACCAGAGTCTGCTATTGCACTTAAGAGAGGATTGCCCGCTGTTGCTTTCGGTATAAACGAAGTGCTATCCAACTTTGACCGTTTGATATGCTTTTTTAAATTGGATGTGTAACTGCATCGCTTGCAATCGAATATATAAACAACTTATTCGAAGGATTGATTCTCACCCTTCATTCAAATAACCTACCGAACTACAGCCAAATCTAGTGGCGCATTTATCGCAGACGCGTGGCGCATTCTGAACAGACAGTTGGCACATTTTGCGTGGAACTGTGGCGCATTGTGTGTGGATTCTCCATTATTTAGCTTAATAACTCGAAACGCCAAATGGTCAATTTTACCATTCTTATGGTCAGTACTTTTCGGTTGAGGTGGTCAATTCATTTCAGTGAGGCGTGCATTTGAGTGCGGTGCCACTAATTGGCGACACCAAAGATAACGTGACGATAGTCACGCTAACTACCGTTTTTTTACCTATCTCCCGAGTGCTTTATCTGATCAGACGTGTAGTCCGACTAGTTTCTTTGGTTTCTTTGTCACCAGCAATGTAACCTGTGTGTTGATAATATATGAATAGTGGCAGCTGGTCTGCTGCCTGTCGCTATGGTTATCGGCGCCACTTGTATAGGTCTGGCGAGATACACTATGAGCCGTAAATGGCATTTACAGGATTAACAAAAACAGCAAAGGAAACTGGTATGAACAAGCGAACTCCCTCCCTCTCTGAGCCTCAAAAACAGTATGGGCAATTACAGGATATGGGATCCGTGGCAATGGCATTTACCGCCCGAGCACAGCGCCACCCCAACAAAATCGCGCTGATTGATGGCACACAGCAAATCAGCTATCAGTCATTATTACGCCGTGCAGAGGCAATAGCTGCAAAACTGGCAAAGAGCGGCATTCAGCCTGGTGAATTAGTAGGCGTGTGTATGGAACGCAGCTGGGAGCTGGTGGCAACCTTGCTGGGGGTGCTCCGAGCGGGTTGCGCTTATGTGCCGCTAGACCCTGCCTATCCGCATGCCCGAATTGACTATATGTTGGCGCACAGCAAAGCTGCCGCGGTTATTGTTGATGGCAGCGCATCGGCCAAGTTATGTCAAAGAGTGAGCACACATATTTTGCTGGCTAACTTGAACGATGAGGCGCAGCACCTTGCAGACTTTGAATGTGATCCGCAAGCATTGGCCTATGTGATTTACACCTCAGGGTCGAGCGGCGAGCCAAAAGGTGTAGCAATAACACACTCTAATGTGCTTGCGATGTGCACTGCCATGGGCACGCTGCTTTCAGAAGAAGAGCTGAGCGGGGTTCTGGCTGCCACGTCGGTGTGTTTTGACCCATCGGTGATGGAGATCATAGGTACTTTATTGCTCGGTGGTACGGTGATCCTGACAAAAAACATTTTGACATTACCTAGTCTGCCGCATCTAGCACGTGTTCGCACTTGCATTGCTGTGCCATCGGCCATGCGAGCACTGCTCAGTGGGTTTATCTTACCAAATACGCTGCGCTGCCTAGTTTTCGGTGGCGAGGTACTCACTCCCACATTACTAAAACAAGTGTATTTGCAGCAGCCAGATCTGCGCGTTATTAATGTCTATGGCCCGACCGAAGACACGGTATTTTCGACGGCAGTGGAGGTCGGGTGTGATATGGAAGAAATCACCATAGGTCGACCCGTTGCTAACACCCGCGCTTACTTGCTTGATGACGCCTTACATCCGGTATCAGGGTGCGAAGCGGGGGAGTTATATCTTGCGGGAGACAAGCTGGCTGCGGGTTATTTGTTTGATACACCACGTACAGATGAGCGCTTTGTGACGCCTATACCTGGCAGTGGCATTGCGGAGTTGCGTTTATATAAAACCGGCGACCTTTGTCAGTGGAGTGACAATGGTGAATTGTGTTTTATCTCCCGTGTTGATCAACAGGTCAAAATCCGTGGCTTTCGTATTGAACTGGAAGAAATTGAAGCTGTGCTGAGTAAAATACCGGGTATTGCTGCGGCAGCCGTGAACGTGTTGCAGGGCGCTTACGCGCAGGCCAGATTACAAGCCTGCATTGTCTGTCAGCAAGAAGAAACCTTGAGCCCCGATGTGATTTTATCCTTTGTGGCCCGCTATCTGCCAGATCATATGGTCCCTCACAGTGTCTGTTTTCTTGAGTCATTGCCTTATCTACCTAACGGCAAGCTGGATCGTAACAGTCTTCCCAGTGCATCGGCACAACCACAACGACAGCGACACGGAGCTAGCAAGGGAACTGACTCTGAGCAGGCACTTGTTGAACTTATCTGTTATGAATTGAGCGCCTTGTTGGGCCACACAACAGAGGACGTGAATTTGCAAACCTTTGAGCAGGCTGGCCTAGATTCATTAACTACGCTGGAGCTGAGTAACCGCCTGAGTAAGGTGCTTGAATTGAACTGCTCCGTGCAGGCCATTTATCAGTTTAATACACCACAACGTCTCGCGGCGCATCTTCAGGAGGGGCGTGGAAATACGTCATCACAAATCTGTGTTGGGCCGTTACGCGATACGTTGAGAGAGCTGCACAAACAGTTGCGCGCCAGTCACCCAACCTTTGCGCTGGCCAAAGCCCCATGCTGGTCAGCCGCTGATAAAAGTAAGCTGGTGCGCTCAGCCACTCAGATGGTAAGCAAGCGTCGAACCAATCCCTACAGCAAAGTGTTGCGTAACGGCAGTGGCACGCGAGGCATGGTGGCAGATGCTTATCACAATGATGCGCGAGAAGCGATTATTTGGACCACCAATTTGTATCTTGGTCTTAACCGGGATCCCGCTGTGGTTGCAGCAGCGCGTGAAGCAATCTCTAAATTTGGAACCGGTATGGGTACATCTGCAGCCGCGTCTGGTTTAACCGATCTGCATCTGGCATTTGAACAACAATTTGCCACTTTGGTGGGGAAGCCCGCCGCCTGCTTGTTCCCCACCGGCTATACCGCCAACATCGGTGCGGTTGCGGGGTTACTGGGTGAAAACGATGTGGTGGTGATCGATCAGTTGTGCCATGCCTCCATAGTTGATGGTGCCCGCTTATGTGGTGCCAAAGTACGCACCTTTAAGCACAACGATGTCGATGATCTCGCTGTTGTGCTTGAGAGCGAAAGTTCCCCCTACCGAACCGTGTTGGTTATCATCGAGGGCGTTTACAGCATGGGTGAAGGCGCGGCTCCTGTGGCAGACATTGTTCGTACCGCTAAGCGCTATCATGCATTGGTCATGGTTGATGAAGCACACTCCTTCGGGTTTTATGGTGAGCGAGGGGCCGGGATCTGCGCTGCACAAGAGGTAAGCAACGAGGTTGATTTTATTATGACCACGCTTAGCAAATCACTCGGCAGCCTAGGCGGGGTTGTCGCCTCAAACGCTGAATATGTTGATTTGCTTAAAGCTTCAGCCAGAGCCTATATTTTTCAAGCTTCTGTGAGTCCTGCAGACATCGCCGCGGCGCTGGCCGCGCTGCAACGTCTTAGTCAGGATGAGTCACTGCGTGAGCGGCTGTGGGACACAGCCCGATATATGCGCTCGCAATTCAGTGCAGCGGGCTTTGAGTTGGGCAGTGGTGATGGGCCGATAGTCACGCCCCATTTTGGTGATAAGGATAAATTGTATGCGATTGTGCAGCGTTTGTATGAAAAAGGTGTTCAGGCCTCAGCCGTGACTTACCCAATCGTTGAAAGTGGCCGTGGCAGATTACGTTTTATTTGTTCGGCTGCCCATACTAAGGAAGATGTAGATACAACGTTACTGGCATTAAAAGAAGCTGTACAGGAAGTTGAAACAGAGTTTGCAAGTTTATCCACCGACAAAGCAAAAGATTTACCCAGTACCTGTGTGTCTTCCGACTGGTGGAAAAGCTTTGCTGCGTATCTTGAAAAGTGGGTAAAGGCACAGTCTGCAAAGGCACCTGAGCTACAGTTGGTGGTGAGCACTTCAAGCGGTAGTCATGCTTTGTGCGTGTCTCACAATGCCGTGGTAACAGGCATACAGGACGAGATAGATTTGCCGATGTGCCATATCCACTGCCGTAGCGCGGAGGCTGTTACTGCTTTAACCATGGGAGATGTGCAGGCGCTGCTGCGTTGCATTTGTGATGGTGAATGCGAGCTGAGAGGTCAAAGCGAGGTCTTTTTTTGGTTGATGAGCCGTTTGCATACATTACCCTCAGGGCTAAAGCCGCTCACTGTGATGCCTGAAGTTGTCGATACCTTGTCATAAAACGACCATTTATTTATACAGTTGAATGCAAGGGCAGCGGTCAATTACTTAAGCATGAACACCCATTCCAATACGCATGCTGGGGTGGTCCTTAGTTCTCAGAATTTGCCGAGAAAAAAGTGGATGTTGTAACCATTTTTGTTACAAAGGGCTTCTATAGTGTATCCTTAGGGTGTTTATGTCCCGTTTTGTAAGCATTTAAACCAAAACGTTTAAAAAATAAGTTGTTATGTATTCACAAAAAAGGAGTGTGAAGTGAACAAGGTTAATACTTTGGCGATAGTAGCGATACTGTTAGGTGTTCTTTCTGGTTGCGATAAGGTTTTTCATGAGCCAACGATAGATACCTCAACGGATGAGCGGATGAAAAAAACAGCTCAAGATGTAAGAAACTCATTACCAGAGGATGAGCGTCTCAAGTTTGATAACGCGCTTAAAATCGTAGCATTTAGTCAAATCGACATGAATGATATTTTTCATAAAGACGCCGCTAGTACAGGAAACTACGAAAACAGGATGAAAGACGTACTTCATGGGAAAAACGCTAAGCAGGTCTTTGCCGAGGCGGAAAACATCAAGTTAGAGAGAGATGAGAGGCAACGTAAGCAGGCAATGGCAGAAATTGCGGAGCTAGAAAAAAAGCGTACGGCTGCTGAAAAAGCAAAAGACGAGCTAAAAAAGTTTCTGGTAGTCCGCTCTAGATTTACTCACGAAGAACAAAAATATGGCCTTAAACAGCCAATAATTGAACTAACAGTCAAAAATGGGACTAGCGCTGCAGTATCACGTGCGTATTTTGAAGGCACTATTGCCAGCCCTGGTCGCAGTGTGCCTTGGCATGTTGATAAATTCAACTACAGCATTTCAGGAGGGCTAGAACCTGGTGAGGAACAAAGCTGGAGTCTAGCACCAGATAAGTTTTCAGATTGGGGACTAATAGAAGCTCCTGCTGATGCCGTCTTTACCGTTACGGTCCAGAGAATTGATGGTGCCGACGGTCATTCACTCTATTCAACAACGGACTTTACGGAAAGAGATGCGAATCGACTTACTGAGTTAAAGTCTAGATATGGTATTTAGTAAATATTTACGCCACCAATAACGAATCTCTCTCTGTTGAGTTACAGATAAGTATTAGTGAAGTGGCTACTGAGACGTGTGCTTTAACTTGCCGATGTGACACAATCATTCTTGATCAGCACACAAAAACGCCTAAGCTTATCAGTTTAGGCGTTTGATTAAGCAAATTTATGCAAGTCAAGCCGTGGAAATTAGAGCTTTCCTGTTTTTGAATTTATATTTGCAACAAACTCTCGCATAGGCAGAATCGCAGTTCCTTGTCCTCCGGGTATTCTCTCAATAGAAAACTGAGCATCTTCATACCCTTTGCTTGTGTGGATTCGTAAACGGCAATCTTTTGCTTCCACCATTTGCTCTAGAATAGAGTAAGGCACAACCACGGCGTTTTCACTTTTAGTGTAAATCGTTCTGGTGACATTATTATAATCACTGCCTTCATGGTTCGTTAAACGACCTGTTTTGTAAGAAGTAATTTTACCATCAATATTTATATCTAAGCCTGAAAGGTTTAGATATGCACTGCGACTACTTGATACATCTGAGCTGTAAGACAAAACTAAAGCTGCATAGTCAGGGGACTTGCTACTCCAACGAGCCCCCAGCTTAATGTTATTACCCCAAGAACCTTCTGCATGTAAAAAAGCCGGTGACATATTGACAATTGTCGCATTGTCGAAAGTAGACACCTCTTCGGTAACTACACCTATTCCTGCCATTTTTGACATAGAGTCGGCCACTGCAGCACAACCATTTAGCAGCAACACTGAAGCTATGGTAATTATTGGTTTTCTTATAGTCTTATACATGGTTCATTCCATTTTTAATTTTGTTACCTCTACCCAAGGGGGCGTACAACTTTCAGGTTGTCTTGCTGAAAGTTGGTGTCATTATAACTCGTTAATGAGTATTTTTTTTATGACAAAAACATTATACTTTCAAATGCTTATATGCTTATATGCTTATATGCTTATATGCTTATATGCGTAAAGAGTTTAGAGGTTGCTTGTGCATATTTAGTGACTGTAGGGCGTAGGTCGAAAATGCGCAGCGCCTGTGTGTCAATTCCTAACAAGGTATGGTTAAAAATTAAGTAGACCACTGCAAAAAAGCACAATTGAGTGGTTAGAGGTTTTCGGTTGAGGCGGTCAGTTTGTTTCCGTGAGGTGTGTATTTTACTGCGGTGTCACTCATTGAAACACCAGTTAAAATAAATAATTAAGACATATATGGACGCCCAGTCTTTGTAAAACAATACTAACCAATCGAGGTGACTTTTAGTCGCCTCACTTTATTAATGACCTTTAAGCTCACTTTTGATTCTGAATTAACCGGTACAATTTATCAATCAGAGGTTCATGAAGGTGTTCTAAGTCTTCACAAAGTATTAAAATAGACCAAAAAGCTTGTTTCTCGTATTTAGCTTAAAAGGGAGACTTGAGTTTGCATTGCAGCTAACTTATTTGCTGTATTTGAGCACAACGTCTTACCGGTTCTCATGCCAGAACAAAAGTAAAATTCTCAGAGATAGGAACGAAATTTTCACCTACTTATGATCCCAGTAGGATATAATCCACGCCAATTTAATCAGTAACCATTCCATTGTAACGGTCTAACTTTTGGTAACGTATGTACAACAATATTAAATCCCAACTAAACGCGTTAAAAAACAACAAAGCATTTGAGCTATCGGTAGTTGCAGTGATCATCATCTCGGCGCTTGAAATAGGTGCTAAGACGTTCCCACTTTCCAGTGGTGCAATTTCTGTTACCCATGTGCTCGATATATTCATTACTTTGTTTTTTCTATTTGAGCTCTCTGTGCGTTTCATTGCTGATGAGGATAAAAGAAGCTTCTTTAAAAAGGGCTGGAATGTTTTTGATACCTTAGTGGTTGTGATTAGCTTAATCCCAATCAACGACAGCGAAATGGCTTTACTTGCAAGGCTTGTCCGCGTGTTTAGGGTGCTTCGAATGGTGTCGGTAGTCCCAGAGTTAAGGGTGTTAATCAACTCATTAATAAAAGCGTTGCCGCAGCTGGGTTACGTCATTTTATTAATGTTTATCATCTTCTATATTTATGCAGCGATTGGTAGCTTTGTGTTTAAAGACATTAACCCTAAGTTGTGGGGAGATATTGCCATATCTATGCTCACACTATTTAGGATTATGACTTTTGAAGATTGGACCGACATCCAATATGAGACAATGGAAGTATATCCTATGTCTTGGGTGTTCTATTTAACCTTTATTTTCTTCACTGCGTTTGCATTTTTAAATATGGTTATTGGTATCGTGGTTAATGTGATGGAAGAGGAGCGCTCAAAGCTGAGAAAGGCCAAAGAAGACGCTAAAAACATACCAACCATTGAAGACTTGCATAGTGAAATCCAACAGCTAAAAGCGTTGATTGTGCAGCAGCAAAGTTCCAAAGAAATAACAGACAAAGAAAGCGCATTGTAACTCAAAAAGCCACCGCCGCTCGCCACAATTAAATAAAGCCATCTAACTAAAAATAGACTTTGGTTGTAAGTTAGATGGCCCAAATACTTATTAAATCTACCAATAGTCGAACTCTAAAAGAGCTGCTAAAGCGCTGTTGTTAGACAAGTTATAAGCTAACTAAGAAGATGCCAACCTTGTTTGCAAGACCAAGTGGTTGGCATTTTTTATACAATAAACCTTTGTAAAAAAACGGTCCAGCAAATATCGGTACAAATTTCACAAACTTACCTGTTTAATCCGATAAATTTTTACTTTCAGCGTACACGTGTAAGCTTATAATTTGTCAGTAAAATTTCTTAATGGAATGAAACTCCAGTAAAAAACTCGTTAAAATTTTCAATAGAGTGATTGATCTATTGTCATTTTTGTGCCGTAATGTAGGTATATCTATCTGGTCGGATGAGTTGATTATGAGTTTAAGAACACAACTAAAGAAAGTTTTACCTAGCATTTCAGTAACAGAACAAGAAGCACTTGATGCAGGTGATGTATGGCTTGAAGGGTCTATCTACCGTGGTAAGCCTGATTTTGATGCACTAAGAGCAGTACCTGAAGCAAAATTAACTGCTGAAGAGCAAGCATTCTTAGAGGGGCCAGTAAAAGAATTAATGGCAATGGTTGACGATTCTGTTATTCAAAACAGTAAACATCTACCTGATCATATTTTAGAGTTCTTGAAAAAAGAGCGATTTTTCTCACTAATTATTCCTAAGTCATTTGGTGGTCTTGAGTTTAGCCCTTATGCAAACTCGACTATCGTTGGCACTATAGCAACTAAGTCTTCTGCTGTAGCAGTAACGGTCATGGTTCCTAACTCGTTAGGTCCGGGTGAGTTACTTCTTCACTACGGCACAGAAGAACAACAAGCACATTATTTACCGCGCCTTGCTAATGGTCGTGAAATTCCATGTTTTGCACTAACAAGTCCAGAAGCAGGTTCAGATGCTGGTGGTATTCCTGATATCGGTATCGTTAAAAAAGGTCAATACAATGGCGAAGAAGTTCTTGGTTTAGAAGTGACTTGGGATAAACGCTATATTACGCTTGCTCCAATTGCGACTGTACTTGGGTTAGCGTTTAAAGTAGAAGACCCAGATGGTTTGCTAGGTGGTAAAGAGCACCTAGGTATAACTTGTGCGCTTATTCCAAAATCACACCCTGGTGTTGAACTAGGCAATCGTCATGATCCAATGGGCATTCGTTTTTATAACGGGACAACCCGTGGCGAAAAAGTATTTATCCCAATGGACTTTATCATTGGTGGTCAGAAGAACATTGGCCGTGGTTGGCAGATGCTTGTAAGTTGTTTAGGTGCTGGTCGCGGTATTTCACTTCCAGCGTTAGGTGTTTCTACTTCTCAAGTGGCGCTTAAGTCAGCATCAGAGTATGCAGCTGTTCGTGAACAGTTTGGTTTGTCTATCGGTCAATTTGAAGGTATTCAAGAAAAGCTTGCTGACATAGCAGGTAAAACTTACCTACAAGAAGCGATGCGAGTGTTAACTACGGAAGGTTTAGGCATGGGCTTAAAACCATCAGTAGTCACTGCAATTGCAAAATATCATATGACCGAAATTGGTCGTGATGTACTTGATTCGGCGATGGATATTCAAGCGGGTAAAGCAATTCAAAATGGTCCACAGAATACCCTAGCCAGTGGTTACGTTGCTCAGCCTATTGCGATTACAGTAGAAGGCGCAAACATTCTAACTCGTAACTTGATGATTTTTGGCCAAGGCGTAATGCGTTGTCACCCATACCTTCAGTCTATGGTTGAGTCTATCCACAGTGAAGACAAAGGCGCAGATAAAGCATTTAACAAGATTTTACGTAAAACAGTAGGATACAGCGTTGCTAATAGCTTGCGAGCATTTCGCTTAGGTGTGTTGCCTTTTACTGCAGGTAGCAAATCTTCATTACCTGAAGTTCAAGGTTATGAAAAAGCGGCACATCAGTTATCGGCAAAGCTGGCGGTATATGCAGATTTCTCTCTACTCGTGTTAGGTGGAAAGCTAAAACAAGCTGAAATGCTGTCAGCGCGTTTAGGTGATGTGATGAGTTACTTGTACGCAGCTATGGCATCTATTAAGTATTACGAGCAAAAAGTTGCAGTAGCAGACAGACAAGCGGCTGCTCCATATTTCCATTATGCAACACGTTGGGCTTTGCAAAATGCAGAAAACGCACTGCATAAGTTTTTAGATAACTTCCCAGCATCTGTAACTCGTAAGTTTATGCGTGTTATAACTATGCATTATACGTACAAAATGCCAGCTATCAGTGATGACTTAGTACGTGAGCTTGCAAAAGCCGCGCAAATGGATACCGCATTTAAAGCGCAGCTTACGCATCTTATCAAGCCAACAGCTGGCGATGGTCATGACATTAATGAACAAGCTTATAAAGCTAAAATGGCCTGTCTAGACCTGTTAGCCAAAGTTAAAAAAGCGATTCGTAGTAAAAAGATCAAAGCGGGTGTTCGCTTTGCACAAACGCTTGATAATGCACTTGCTGCTAATTTAATAAGCTCGCAAGAATACGCACAGTTAATCGACTACAACAAGAAGCGTGAAAAAGCGATTCGAGTTGATGAGTTTGACTTTGATTTAAATTTGCTTGATGACAATGCCCAACCAATAGATAAGGTTCAGCAAGCAAGCTAATCGATATTCAACAATGCCTAAGTGCTAGCAGTATTGGCACTTAATTATATACAAAGCCCCTGAACTATATGTCAGGGGCTTTTTTTATTGGCAGAAAATGTTAGCGTTTAAGCTAAACGAGTAACGATATAACAAATATGCTTTACGAAATTCTCAGTGAAAAGTTCACAGATATTGTAGATAAAGAAAGTAGCAGCCAGCTTTGGAGTGGCTGTGGCTCAGTCAATAGGATGTGTTTAGACGGTACTGATGTGGCTGTTAAGTTTGCGCAGGTACCTTCACAGCTCACCCATAGAAACATAGCGCAATCAAACTTTGCATTAACACGTAAATTAAAGTCATATCAAGTTGAGCTGGCTTTTTATCAACTTCAATCAGCCCAACTTAATAGTTTTTGCAATGTGCCTAAGCTGGTACACGCGGTTCAGCGAGACTATACAACGTGTTTAGTGTTATCTGATTTTACCTATGAAGGGTTTACTACGATAAATGAGTTGTCCTTAGCTCATCATCAACAGGTGTTAAATTGGTTGGCGAGATTTCATAGCTATTTTATCTTGCAAAGCAATATTGGCTGGCGAGAAGGTGGGTATTGGCATTTAGCTACTCGTCCTGATGAGTTCCAAAGAATGGCTCACAGTGAACTAAAGACACACGCGAATTGCTTTGCCTCGCTCATTCATAGCTGCCCATACCAGACTCAAATTCATGGTGATGCCAAAGCTGCAAACTTTGCGTTTAACTCTGATTTGGTAGTGTTGGGGTATGACTTTCAATATTTTGGTTCTGGAATAGGTATACAGGATGTGATGTTGTATTTCACAAGTGTATTTGATGATGACGGCCTGCAAACCAACGCCGATATGTTGCTTGAATACTACTTCTCAATTCTTTTGGATAATTTATCCGTTACACTCAGTGTTCAAAGTGCTTCAGATATTATTGCCAGTTGGCGTGGATTATGGTCAGTAGTGTGGGCGGACTTTTATCGTTTTTTATTAGGGTGGAAGCCGGATCACTTTAAGATCAATCACTATATGCGCGAGCAGTCTCAAAACGCATTGAAACTTGTTAGAGGTTAGCTATGTTATTTGCATTGTTGAGTGCTCTTTGTTGGGCTGGGTTTGATTTTTGCCGAAAGAAATTAGCGAAATATTATAGCGCCCCGCTTATGTCAGTGGTGTTTAGTCTCAGTGTCCTGCCGGTATTTTTTGGGTTGTGGGTGTACGAGGGCGCACGATTACCGTCAGACGGGTACTACCTAAGCGCAAGTGTCAGTGGGTTGTTAGCTGCAGTAGCCAGTGTCGCATTTATTCGTGCACTTGCTATTGGCAAAATAGCCATCGTCTTATCAATGTTATCTTTTACTCCTGTATGTTCTGCTTTATTAGCTTGGTTATGGCTAGCAGAGCCGTTGACGACAGTTCAAATTTTAGGAGTTATGGGTATAGTTGGTGGCTCATTTTGGCTTATGGGGGCACGTTTTAAAACCCCTGAAGGTGGTGTCTGGCTAGCATTGCTCACATCATTGTGTTGGGGCTGTAGTATCGTATTTGATAAGTATGCTTTACAGTATTCAGATAGGACTTTTCATGCCACCTATATCACCAGCATAGTACTGTGTGCTACTGCTGTGGTATTGCGGGTAAGAGTTAAGGTTGAAGACATTCAAAAACACATTTGCTGGTGGAGTGTTTCAGCTTTGATATTTTCCAGCGCAGTGATTTTTCAGCTTGTGGCAATCGAGTTAATGCAGCCAGGTATTGTGGAAGGATTAAAGCGCTCAATTGGGATTACAAGTGCAATGCTGGTGGGCGCTTGTTTTTTTAAAGAGCAGCTAACTGGCAAACAAAGTGCGGCTATCATACTTATGCTGCTAAGCACCCTCGTATTACTGATATAAAAAACGCCCGTGAATACGAGCGTTTTTTATAGTTTAAGGCTTAGTTACAAGCGCCTAAGCGTTTCCAAACATTACTGAAAATGTCTGGTTGTGCAGAACGAGACCACCAAATTGCTTCATACTTGTAGTTTTTATATGAAACTTGGTCGCCAATCTGGTACGTTTTTGATACTGACCAAGCTGATACACCATCGCATCCTGGCGGTGTAACATTACCTACTTTCACTGACTTGGTCACCGAATCAGACTTGTCGCCATCCAATGCTGTAAGCGTTACTTGGTACGTGCCTGCTGCTGCATAAGTGTGGCTTGGTGATTCTTGTGTGCTGCTAGTATTGTCGCCGAATTGCCATGAATAGCTACGGGCATCAGTTGACGAGTTTTTGAACTCAACAGTAGTACCATTTACGCTGAAGCTAAAGTTTGCAACTGGGCCACCAACAGGGTCACCACAGCCATTTTGTGCGATATAATCATACGCAGCTTTCGCTTGCACAATACCGTAGCCGTAAGATGTATCGCGACCTGCGGCACCTTTATCTTTAGCTGTATTGTTTAGCACTTTACGAATTTCATCATTAGTACAGTTAGGGAAGTGGCTCCATACTAACGCCGCAACACCAGATACGTGAGGTGTTGCCATTGAAGTACCACTGATTGACTTGTAGCCATTGTTGTTCCAAGTTGAATTCACACCCACACCTGGTGCTGCAATTTCTACCTGACTGTTATACTGTGAGAACGATGCTTTGTTTTCTGAGCTATCAACTGCAGCGACTGAAACAACCGCATCGTAAGATGCAGGGTAGCTTAGGCTGCTGTTGCCGCTATTACCTGCCGCTGCGATATGTAATACACCACGATTATAGCTTTGTTGGAACGCATTACGTTCTGCACTTGAGCTACCACTGCCGCCCAAACTCATGCTTGTTACATTTGCACCAGCTGCTTCACATTGCTCAATTGCTTTGATCAGGTCCGAACCATATGCCCAGTTACCTTGGTCGTTAAATACTTTTACGATGTGTAAACCAAGTTGACCTGATGGGTTGACACCTACAACACCTTGACCATTGCCACCAATAGCAGCAATTGTGCCCGCTACGTGTGTACCGTGACCATTGCCGTCGTTGTACCAGTTACCCGTGTCGTTTGAACCATAGCCATCATTACCAGTAATACCTGTACTAGGAAGATCTGGGTGATTTAGCGTATAACCTGTATCCATGATACATACTTTACGGTTACCACTCATGTTGTCGGCAAGCTGATTTGCTTGAACCATGTTGATTCCATATGGTGTCGACTCAGCCATAAGGAATCGCTTAGGATCTTCCTCAACATTTGCCACTTGTGGGTTTTCTTTAAGCTCTTCAAGCTTCTCTGGGCTTACTTCCATCACCACCGCGTTCACACTTGGCAGCGCTGTCATTGGGTCTAAATTTAATTGGCGTGCGAACGAAGTAAGCGCTTGTTGCTTATAGTTCACAGCATCAGACTTAGATACGGATAACGGTAGTGTGCTGATTGCGTTGTCTTTTAGTGTTACGATTACGCGTTGACCTTCGTCTGCAGATACAGTGCCCGCACTAAGTGCTGCGCCTATACATGCTGATAGTACTGAAAGTTTTACGCTGTTAGAAACTGTTTTTTTCATTTTAAGTTACCTTTTTTACATGTTGTTAACCGCTGTAAATAAAACAGGTAAATTAAAGTATGTCAACAGTATGTTTTTTGAACTATAAGTTGAGTGTGGATATTTAATTTATGAATAAATTTATATGGCATAGAATTGTTAAAAGTGCATTTTTTTAAGAAAAAAATATACTTAAAGCAGTTTTTTATTGGATAAAAAATTATTTTACTAGCGCTGTCATATTATCCAGAGTGAAGGGTTGTGGCGCAGGGGTAGTATGTGTGTACGAAAAGTATCTGAAGTCTATTTTTTCTAGTCCTTTAGTGTGTATAGCTTTATATAAACTCTCATACTTTGGTTTATAAGCCTTAAAGATAGGTAGTTTCAAATCGCCTATATAGTTTTTGTTGTTTGCGTCAAAGTCAGAAATCTTAACAATAGCTAAAGCCCCTAAAGTGACGTGCCCCCCTACAGAGACATCTAGCCTCTTATGTTGATCTTTGTCCCAATTTATTCCCCCTATCAGAATATACTGGCGCATAGAAAGTTCAGTTGCCGCTCTGACGGCACCAGTTGCCATTGCGTCGTTTGCCGCCCAAATTATTTTTGTATTACTAAAACGTTGTAACAAACCCTTGGTAATATTATAAGCTTCTTGCTCAGACCAGTTCGCATTTACTCTTTCTAGTAATTTTAGATAGTAAGAACGATTGCTATAACTTAATAAACCTTGTTCGCGCAGTTTAGCCGCGTCTGTTGCTGATTCTCCAAGCAAAGCAAGTGTGCTAATCGTAGGGTTTTTGTTTGACTTTACAATTAGGTTTTCAAGCTCTTGTATCAGTAGGCGACCAGCTTGATAATTATCAGGAACTATAGAACCCAAAATACCAAAACCACGGGATCTTAACCGAATCATTTCTTGTTTTGTGGGTTTGTTGAGCAAAAATATGATTTTGTCGTGGACTTTTGTAGAGGTGAGTAATGTTTGTGTTGCTGCTGACTTTTCATCCACAAGAATAATGTAATGGTCTTTTCTTGTTAGGGCAGTATTTATCAGCTGTTTCATATGAATATGATTACGCTCAGCATATATAATATTTAGATCTACATCTAAGTCTTCTGCAGCAGCTTGCATAAAAGCCGATACATTTTGCCAAAAGCTACCAGTTGGGTTGTCTTGCGAGAAACCAGGGTTAACAAACGTAATTTTTACCTGTTGTGCATGACAAGTCATGGCGAAAAAGGAAATACACAACAAAGATATGAGTTTTTTTAACAATGCTTACCTCCTTATTGTTATTTAAGTAGTTATTATGGCACAAAAATATAAAAATACTTTGCCTAATCATAGTAATGTCTTTTTGTAAGACTATGTTCGTGCCCAAAAGATCATTATAATGCGGCTCTACTTTTGGGAGGATATATGTATCGTTTTTTTTGCCTAGTTTTATTTTGTATGAGTTCGCTTGTTATAGCCAAGCAAAGTAGTGATCTCGAAGTGACGATGAAAAATATGGGGCATGCTTACAAACAAGCTATGAAAAGCCAATCACAGCAAGACTTAGTAGCACAGATTGATATATTTAAAGAGCATTTACTAATTAGCCAACAGCATACATTTACGGCCAAGTTGCAAGAGCAATCACAACAAGGACTTAACAAAGTCTTGAGCGTTATCGACGAAAGTAGATTATTGGCAGAGCAGGGAAAGTTAGCTGAAGCTAAAAAAAGACTCCAAGAAATAGATGAATTAAGAAAGCAATATCATAAATTACATGAGCCTCCTAGCTTTTGGGATTTACTGTTCGGGAAGTAACCCATAATAGAGACCCACTTTGTGCAATTCTGCTACAAAATAGTCAGTATTATTAATTTTTGTCGAAATCCGTTTGAATATTGCGCAACTGTTCAGAATGGGACTAGCTATTCGTAGCCAGCCTGATATAAATAAAATAGCGTAATGTTTAATAGGGAGCCGCTATGACGGAACAAAACCAACATTTAGATAATAGCGTCATTGCGACATTAAAAAATAAAGATCATTCGTCATTGAGTGAAAAGCTGGACGGATTAGCTTGTACCCATAGCGATATTATTGAGCTTTTGGCCCAGTATCAGGCATTAAGTGAACAAGATGACGATGACAAGTTTGATAATTGGTATGATGGACTATGTCAGTCTCAACTCGATGTGTTAAAGGCCTTTGAAGTTATACGGGCACATTTTGAACAAGAATATCAGTAGTGTCATTTTTGTTATTAACATGATATTTAAAGTGACTTTTACATAGCAAGTAACACATTTGCTATTTTGCAGTAACTACTTCCTTTGTCTATGATTAACGGCTTTGAAGCGTTTGACAAAGGAAGTGTTATGAAGCTCACACTATCTGCTCTAATCATTTTTACAATAAATGCAGCTTACGCCAATGTTCAGAACGCAATTTTTGCGCAACCAATTACTGAGCAAGTTACTCTACTTAGAAGTATTGATAGTTCTACAAATATCGGTTTAATAAAGACATCTCAAGGCGTTGTATTAATTGACCCCATGCCTGGAGATGAGCAATTAAGCCGTTTACGTGACACCATCCAATCTTTAACCTACCAGAAAATCCCCATTCGTTATGTTCTTAATACCCATGCACACTCTGATCATACTGGTGGTAACGCATTTTTTGTGCGCCACGGAGCGGTGGTTAATAAACCAAATAATGACATTGTGTTGTATAAAGTGCGTTCTCATAGCTCGGATGACTTTGTTTATTATGTCTCTCAAAGTAATGTTTTGTTTGTAGGCGATGTGTTTGACACTAGCTGGCACCCAACGTTCTATGTCGGGGGAGTTAAAGGCTTTACCAAAGCAATAGACACAATTTTGCATATTGGTAACGAGCAAACCATTATCGTACCAGGCCACGGCCGAATTGCTGACAAAGCGCAGTTAAGAGAGTTTCAAAAAAACACGTTAGCATGGATCGGCAGAGTGGAAGCTTTGCATGCAGCGGGGGCTAGTACGTCTAAAATCGCAACTGATCCGCAAATATTGTCGCTTATTGAAAAATTTAACAACGACAAGCAAAAGCATTTTTTACCTGAAAAAGCGTTTCACCGTTTTATAAAAAGAACGGTTTCAGTAATTAACAATGACAAAAAGTATTAAGTAGCAATTAGAACCCCTCGATAGGGGTAGCTACCAGCTTGTCGCCACTACTTAATTGACAAATCGTATTTAAGAATTAATGCGTCGATATAGCGCTCACGCAGTGAAAGGTTGCGTTCGTGCTTTGCTGGGTGACTAAAAGCACGATTGAGTAGTTTAATCGCTTGCAATAGCGTCGGGCGAAGTTCTTGATTGATACTGGAAGCTGTTCTCTCGTCAGTTATTTCATCTACTATGGCGCGACCCAATTCAATTTGTACAAGCTCTTCTACCAATCCATTTTGGCTTATAGTACCGTATTTACTGCATAGAAACTGTTGCCATGCATTTTGCACTTGCTCGCACAAATCGTCGTTGAAGCGATCGTCTTGACAACTAAAGCCTTGTTGCTGGCATTTACTCAAACTTTGCATATATTGCTGATAAAATAATTCGTAGGCGTGAGCTGGGTTAGTCACTTTGTGTTTGATTAAATCAAGACCCCATTGAGCGCTGCCTCTTGGGTAATAATCAGTGAATTCTTCACACTCATAAATACCTAAAAAAGAGCTGCACTTAATTTGGTTTTGAATACTATAACTTGGTTTTGGAAATAAACCTTGTTGTTGCCAATCAAACAGTTGCTCTGCATCAATTTTCAATGCGTGGCAAAGTTCATCAGTGTGGTAAAAATAAGTATTTAAATAGTTAAGTAAGCTCATAGTGGTTACTGGATGAATGTACAGTGTTTTGATTTTGACCCATGTCTAGGTCTTTTTCAAGCAAAAAGATATTTTTATCCTAGTTGAGTCGTCACTTACAGCAAACAAAAGGTGATGTGTGATTGAGCGATTTACTTGTTTTTGAAAAAATTTAGTGCTTTGACCCTCGGATAATAAAGTGATTTGTGGTAAAACAGTGCGCAAACTCGACAACTGCAAAATTAGAGCACTATGCGAACGATTCAAACGATAAAACAAGCGAGCCTAATTACGGCAATCAAAACACCATACAGCATGAGTGGTGAGATTGATCTAGATACGTATGACGAGCTGATAGAAGCACAGATTGCCGGGGGGGTTGACGGCATTATTGTTGGTGGTACGACAGGCGAAGGCCAATTAATGAACTGGGAAGAGCATTTAATGCTGATTGCACACAGTGTTAATAAATTCTCAGATAGAATTTTAATCGTCGGTAATACCGGTAGCAACAATACACGTGAAGCAATTAAAGCGACAGAATACGGCTTTGCTTCTGGTATGGATGCTGCCCTGCAGATAAACCCATACTATGGAAGAACCTCTATCGAAGGCGTAAAAACCCACTTTCAGCATGTGTTAGATATTGGACCTGCTTTTATATACAACGTACCAGGGCGTACAGGGCAGGATTTAACCCCTGAAATTATTGAACCGTTAGCAAAACACAAAAACTTTATTGGTGTGAAAGAATGTGCTGGCAATGAGCGTATTGCACATTACGAGTCTAAAGGCATTGCGTGCTGGTCTGGTAACGACGATGAAGCGCACGATAGCCGTCATCAATGCCAATCGCATGGGGTGATATCAGTGACGTCTAATTTGATTCCTGGTTTATTTCGCAAGTTAATGGACAAAGAAAATAACGAGTTAGATCAGCGGCTAAAGCCGCTTATGCAATGGTTGTTTTGTGAGCCAAATCCTATAGCAATTAACTCTGCTTTGATTATGACAGGGGCTGTTAAACCTGTATTTCGCCTACCTTATTTGCCTTTAAATGACGCACAACAACAACAAGGCATAGAGCTTATTAATCAGCTTAATGAAGCTGATGTGGTGGGAGGCCGAGCTAAACTAATCGATCAAACACTATTAAAGCTTTGTTAGGTTTGAACAAATAACGTATAATCTGCGGCCCTTAAGTATTGGTCGCAGGTTTTTACCATGAATTTTAAATCTTTTAGCTTTTCACCTTTGCTGTTACAAGCATTAGACGAATTAAATTTCCATACCCTCACACCAATACAGCAAGCCGCTATTCCTGTTGTTCGTAAAGGCCACGACGTTTTGGCAACAGCGCAAACTGGTACAGGTAAAACAGCTGCTTTTGCATTACCAATTATTCAAAAACTACTTGATGAAGGTGCGTGTGAGCAACCTCGTGCACTGATTGTGGCACCAACACGAGAGCTGGCAGAGCAAATAGCTTCAAACTGTGCGGCATTTTGTCAGCATACAGACCTTAAAACGGTTGCTTTGTTTGGTGGTGTAAGTCCTGAAGGACAGGCACAGTTGCTAGCGAAAGGGGCTGATATTGTTGTTGCAACACCTGGACGTTTACTTGATCAGATCCGATTAGGTAACTTGAGCCTAGCTAAAGTAACTCACTTAGTGCTTGATGAAGCTGACCGTATGCTCGATATGGGATTTATCACCGATATGCAGCAGGTTATTAATTTAGTTGACGAAAATAGACAATTGTTATTGTTTTCGGCGACTTTCCCGCCTGCCATGAAGCAATTTGCCTCGCAAGTATTACGTCACCCTAAGTACGTACAAGTTACGCCTGAAAACACCACGGCAGAAACTGTACGCCACGTGGTTTACCCTGTTGAGCAAAGTCGTAAAAGAGAGCTGTTATCAGAACTAATAGGAAAGAAAAACTGGCAGCAGGTACTGGTTTTCGTCAATATGAAAGATGTTGCTGATGAGCTGGTGGAAGAGCTTAACCTAGATGGCATTGCTACAATTGTTTGCCATGGTGACAAAAAGCAGGGCGCACGTCGCAGAGCATTAAGAGAGTTTAAAGAAGGTAAATACCGTGTGTTAGTTGCGACAGAAGTTGCAGCTCGAGGTATAGATATTGAAGGCTTACCGCGTGTTGTAAACTACGACTTACCTTACCTCGCCGAAGATTACGTTCACCGCATAGGTCGCACAGGTCGAGCAGGAAACGAAGGTCAAGCGATCTCGTTTGTATCTCGAGAAGAAGAGCAAGTGTTAGTTCACATTGAGCAGCTTATTGAACAGCAAATTAAACGATACTACCTGCCAGGCTATGAAGTGAGCAATCGAGACTCACTGATTAGCAAGCTCACCAAAAAGCCTGCGCATCAACGCCGTCAGCCAAGAAGTAACCGCCCAAGTAACCAAGCGAGTGGTGAAGCAAGAGCTAAAAACCGCTCGCGCATTGCAAATGTGCGTAAACAAATAAAGGGCAAAAAGCTAGGTCTGGATAAATAACTCAGCTTAGATTTAATAGAGGCTTGTAGCAGCTGTACATACAAGCCTGTTCAATTCTTATACATAACCCGTTTTCTCAAATGTTTGGGCTATCATTAGCCAACAACTGTTCAAACTGCCATTTACCTTTCTAAAATCACACGTATTGTTTTGCTTAATTGTGTACTCAGCTTTTTGTACGGTGTAGTGACGCTCATTTTTAACGCATCTCTAAACAAGTTTTCACATCGCTTTCGTTAGTATCATTAGGTAAATACATGAGCACTAAAGTAGCGGTTCAAAGAGCATAGCGCTAATATACTTTAGTATGTTTGTAGGTGGAGCATTGATTGCTAGGGATTAAAGGAAATATATCCATGGTTGCGGGAATACTCGAATTATTATGAGTTTAATAAACGTTAAATATTTGATTTATAGTTAAACTCAGCTGTAAATTAAAACACTAAACTACGATTAGCCTGTCGTGTTCTCTAAATTACATTGAGTTATTTATCAATTTTAAATACTCATTAAATTCACTGCCCAGGAAGTGCTATGAAATTACCAATTTATCAAGTAGATGCATTTGCAAATACCCTTTTTTCAGGCAACCCCGCAGCGGTGGTGCCTTTAGAGTCATGGTTAGAAGATGGTGTACTACAAAGTATTGCCCTAGAAAACAATCTCTCTGAAACAGCCTTTATAGTCAAAGCGGGTATTGGCTATGAGTTACGCTGGTTTACGCCCAAAGACGAAGTCGACTTATGTGGTCATGCAACACTTGCTACGGCGCATGTACTATACGAGCACTTAGGTTATGAGGATAGCAGTGTTTCGTTTCAAACTCGAAGTGGCACTTTGGAAGTGAGTAAAACTGCGCAAGGATATAGCATGGACTTTCCAGCGTCTGTGCTGGAAGAAATCCCCGCACCTTTAGCGCTGGTCGGAGGGCTAAAAAATGTAGAGCCTAAGCAAGTGTTAGCGGCATTCGATTATGTGGTTTTACTTGAAAATGAAGAACAGGTACGTGAACTTGAGCCTGATCTTAGTGCTTGGCGTAAACTTGATCGTCGAGGTGTAGTGATCACCGCTAAAGGTGACAAGGTCGACTTTGTCAGCCGCTGTTTTTTTCCAAAGCTTAATGTTGATGAAGACCCTGTAACGGGCTCTGCGCATTGCGAACTTGCCCCCTATTGGGCCAAAAGACTGGATAAAGCACATTTGTGTGCGACGCAAATATCGCAGCGAAGCGGCACCATTTTATGTGAGGTAAAAAACGAACGTGTTGTGCTTATCGGGTCGGCCGTGGATTATATGCAAGGTGAAATAAACTATAAGACCGTTTAGTAACGGCTGCTGATAAGCGAAAATGACATCACTTTTATGATTATTGAGGTGTGCTGGTGCTTACATGTACGCTTTGAATAAAACATTTTATCTTGATGGAGTAGTAACTGATTGTTGCAGAAGACTTCGCTGAGTCTAAAGTTCTGTTGTGATTGAACCTGTCAATTTTCTTACCAAGAATGAGGCTATTCATCTTCTCTATCATGGTTGTTTGAACTGTTCAAAGAGCAATCAACTGTAAACTTACCGAATGTTTAACTCTTTGTAATATAAAGGGTAAAGCGTATCTTTACGCCATGTTGTCACGGTAAGCAAGTGCGGATTCACCATGATGTTCAAGTCTTTTATGTGTTAATTTAATGGTAGTGGTGTCGGCGAGAGTACTCTGATATAAACCTTATTTCTACGATGCTCGCTTGTTATCAATTTCCCAGTAAAATGCAATTTAACTAGGTGAGGCACTTTCTAAAATCGTACCCCAATCAGTCCTAAAGTTATTCGGGCCAAACTCAGTGCCGTGATTGCCTGCAAATTTACCTATGCATATCTTGTTAAGCTTTCTCTGTGACCAAGTGTATACTTTGGCCACTAATTATTAAACCCTGCTACAAATGCATTAAATGTTTCTTCTACCATTTAATCACTTTCCATGACTCCCATCAGCTACTAATCATACGCTGGTATTGTTAAGCCTTTAATGAATTTAATGGAAAAATTATCCTGATTCATTGTTGATTTGGATAAATAAAGGAACATTAATGTTATGGATAAGATGAAGAAAGAATACAAATCGGGCCAATGATGCAATTAAAGTTGTACCCATATTACTTTAAAATTAAAGTGTTATCACATTTTAACTAATGCAGTTATGGCAAAGAAAAAACGCAAAATTAACTTTGTTGCAACAATGTGTCAGGCGGAAAAGGTGGGTGTCTACTCAGGCTCTTCATATTCTATTGCTTTAAATTTCATTTATTTCAATAGTTTGAATTTATTAATAATTTTCATTTCAGTGCCTGTTTAAGGTTGTTTCTCTGGTTGAACCTCAATTTTGAAAATATATAGTTAATAATATGTTCGTGCATGCATATTTAATGTCTCAACAATATAACAATTAGGAAATGAAATGATTAATAATTTGAAAGGATGTGCCTTAGCGATCGGATTGCTGTGTACTGGAATTGCACCTATAATTGCAACAGCAGCGGTATCACATTCAACAATTCAAACGTCTGAGATCCGTGAGCAGTTAAATGACTACTTCGCTGATACAGTTTATGCTGCTTCTCAGATGCAAAATAGTGAAAGCATTCTTGCACAGCTAGAACAAGCTCAGGCGCAAGTCGCAACAATGACAGAGCTAGAGCTCAAAGAAACCTATGCACAAATGCAAGCCAATGCTGATCTTTGGTCTCTGCCAGACTACCTTTTGAAAGTAGCCGAACTACAAAGAAAAATTGAAAACTACAAAAGTAGCTACAACACGGCAAATACGTTTGACGCCAATATTATGAACAGTTTGGGCACAGACTCCGATAGCGCAGAGATTTATGAACAATATGATGATTCGATCCATTGTGTAGATTTCTTAAACTTCATTGACGGTGTACCGTTTGCTATTTTTACGCTATACCAAGAAGTAAGTGCTGGCCTTGCAAGTATCGCCGCCGATGGTATCGCCAATATTCTTAGTCCAAGTATCGTTACAGTCGCTGCTGGTAATGGTGGTGGTGTGCCAAACCCTGTTAAAGCAACGGCCGTAGCAGGAGCGCAAGCGTTAAAAGTTTATTGGCAGGCGATTAAATGGTATCGCCAAACTGTTGCCGAGTGTAAGGGGAAACTACATAGAAAGTACCTTTACGAAGTTGTTGGCTTGCAACAAGCTGATCATACTCCTAAAAAAGAAGTTCAGCTCAGTACCGAGTATGTTGATAGAGAAATCAAAGGAAAAGTACATGACTACTATTTTATTGTACACGCGAAATTAGACGGCAAACCGGTCGATGTGCGCTTTGTATCTGCTAAATTAAGCGATGAAACAGTTCCTGTTACATTTGTAGAAAACGCGGATAGACGAACGGTAACCTTACGTAATATTGGCGCTGGATTATATGAACTTAAACTATCATACAATGACCCTGATATTACACACCCTCGTAAGATGCAGTTAGTTGTAGAGCATATCCGCGATTCAGCAAAGTATGGTCAAACAGTTACACATACAGGTGTTTCTTTCAGTGATGTGATGAACTAACATTTTGCCAAGAGTTTGAGATAGAAATTTACGAACGCTTTATCAATAAGTAGTTTGTAGAAAAAGCGGTATCTCCGCCATCAGCGCAAAGCTTGTGGCGGTTATTTATTTTTAGAGTCAGCTAATCAGAGAGTTATAATCCACATACTGGCGAAATTGCATTACCAAAAAGGTCAATTACTACCTTTCGATTAAAGATTTTTGCAGGCAAACCGTTATCAAAAACAACATAGCAAACTTTAAAAAACAGTAATTATGTGAAGTGCCTTCATGAACGACAGATGCAAGAATATAACTTGTAACATGTGCTTTTTCGCTATTATTTAAGTTAGCAAGAGTCCAACTTTTGAAAACAGCCTTAATTGTACTGGTCAACCCCACCCGGACTCTTTTCTTAAAGAGTTTTCATACTCAACTGATGACTGAACGTTATTAGCTGTGTGTAGACTTTGCAGATTGTAATTTTTCATATGCTCACGAGTTGGTTGAGCTACATTTAACATTATTAAAGTGTGCGACTCAATTTAACCAGTTTAGTAATCTCGGTAAATGTTATGAAAGATGGTAATCGTCTGGTGAGATAAAATAACCGCCCCTAGTATACGAAATACTATGGACGGCTATCGATTACTAAGGGGGTTTGGTAAGTTACTTAGTTGCTTTGTACTTAAGCGTTACGTTGGCATAAGGGAAGATGCCTCTTAGTCCAAAGTGCCAAGTACCTGCTTGTGGATTCTCTAAAGAGCAACTTTCTTCGCTGCCCCAAAGGTATGGGCGACAGTCGTATTTGAAGAAATGTGTTTTCTTGTTGTGACGCACATACAAGTCAGCTTCGCCTTCACCGCTGATACTTACTTCAAGGTTTTTGTAACCTTCAGGTAGCTCAATTGAGAAGCGTTGCCACCAAAACCAACCGGCAAGGTTGGTAAATTCACCTTCGATCACTTCTTGTTGTGTCGCTGTTTTTAGCTCAATCACGATTGGATCGTGATCTGATGCGCGGTAGGCATTGTCAGCATAAAGGCTAGCTAAGTGTTTGTAAGACTTGTATTCCATGTTGTAATCAAGTGCAACAGGCTCGTCTGCATTGATATGCCAATCAGCGATATCAACCACTTTTTCCATCATAGATGAACTTGCAAACGCATGATCTAGGCTACCGATACGACCTTGATAAACATATGAGTAATCAGCTGTAGTTTGGTGTAACTGCTTTTTGATATCTTGATAGCCTTGCTCGACATAAGTGCGGATTGGGTCTTCTTGGCCGTAGGCATTCATATCTCCAAGAATGATGGTATCAGGGTCGTCTTGACCTGTTGGTGAGGTTGCTAACCAGCTTGATAATGCTTTAACTGCATTAACACGAGTGAGGTTCCAACAACCTTGACCATCTTTTTGGTCTTGATCTAAACCTTCAGCTTTAGAGCAGCTACCTTTTGAGCGTAGGTGGGCCACAACTAAGTTAAAGGTTTCGTTGCTTTGTAAGTCAGTAAACGTTTGCATCACTGGTGGGCGGTTACCATAATCAAAAGGAACAACTTCAGTAAAAGCCGCAGTGCCCACTTCTTTAACTTTGTTGCTACGGTAAATGATGGCAGACATGATTGCATCACCACCGACCTTTTCGGTGCCAAGATTGACATAGGCATAGGTGTTTTGAGTATCTTGTGCATTCAATGTCGCAGTTAAATCAGCAATTGCGCTTAGCTCACCAAAACCATCGTTTTCCATCTCTAGAATACCGAATAAATCAGCATCTAATTTCAGCATTGCGGCGACGGTTTTTGCTTTTTGGCGCTCGAACTCTTCTGGCGTATCAGCACCACGAGGAGTAGGGAAGCCTGCGCCCTGACCGTCGCCATTAAAGTAATTTAATACGTTGAAGCTGGCGATGCGTAGATCGCCACGGGTTGTTACTTCAGGCGCATCGGTACGAGGGTTAGTTGCGATGAAATTAGGCTGCACAGTTGGGTGAATACGATATTGGCTGTAACCATAGCCCAACACACCTTGCACGCCTGTTACTGTATCGCCTAAACGTAGCGTGTTATAAGCATCAAGCTCAGGAGTCGGATATGGGACCACTTCAGGGTTTTGCGCTGAAGAGCCGTCATCAAGTAAGATTTCTTTTTGCTTGTTTTGTGCTTCTACTGCATTTGCTGCATCACCAGGAAGTGCTACTTGCGTAGATTGATATAAACGCTCGGTACCAAGGCGTACTTCGCCATAGCGTGTTAAACCATAGGTATCGTTTACAACAAGCGCATTACTTACTTCAACAAACATACCTTCAACAGACTCGAGTCCTGCTTCAAGTGGTAGTGTGATTGTAGTGGCTGGTACTGACCCGGTACCGCATATTTTAACGGCGTTGACTGAGCTTAATTGAGTTTGACCGTATTTCTCTTCGACTTTACCTGCCACTTTAACGATATCGCCGTTATTTACTTGGGTGTTTTTGAAATAAACAAAAATACCTTCAGAGGTTAATGGGTCATTATCTTGATCTGCGAGCTCTTCTTGTAAGAAGAAGCCTTTAAGTTGCTCATCACCTTGCAATGCCGACGTAACGATACCTTGAATTTCAACTGTTTGACCAGCTAATGGGCTTGCATTACCAGCACCTTGTACTTGGCTAATCAAAACATTATTAGCGTCACACACTAAATCTTCTGGCTCAGGAGGGAGCTCATCAGAGTGCTTACCAATGTTAGAAAAGTCATCTTTAGCGTTTGCAATCCACTGTGTTGAAGGTACAAACTCATCACTCGCGTTTGCATCTCCCACCATAAATTGTGGTTTACGCACTAAACTTTTATCTTTTGTGTTTGCTTCGTCATCGGCCCAGCTGTAGCCCGGGTCTACACCGATTTGGCCTAGGCTATCGATGATGGTGCCAGCTTTGAGCAACGCGACTGCATCATCACCATTGAACCAGCTTCCGCCCGATAAAAGTTGTGCTTTTGCTGTTAGCTCTTCGTTTGCGCTTGAATGTGCAATAACGAATGTTGCTTTTGGCTCAAGGCTGCCCTCAAGTGTAATGGTGCGACCAGCATCTGTATTACCGTTGAAGTAAAAGTTTACCCCATAATCGGCTAAATTAACTGCTTGATCACCTGTATTGTAAAGTTCTACAGCTTTGTTGTAGCTGCTGCCTTCTACATATTCAGAAATAATTAGCTCAGCATGAGCTGGTATGCAAACCGCTGAGATCAGGGTTGCAAGAATTGTTTTTTTTAACATTTTATTATAGTTCCCGTGTTTAGCACTAATCTAGCTCTTTGGCTAGATTTGGATATTCTACTCTAATTTTATTGCATTTGTGTTTAAAAAGTTTCGCTAAAAAGGGATTTATGATGAATGAATGTAAATAAAGTCTTGTATCCAGAGAGTTTGTATATAGGGTGGGGAGTGCTTATTTAATGATTATTTGGCAACTAAATAACCAGTTTAGTTAACATTTGCACAATTCAGGGATAACTAAGATGACCTTAATTTTGCAAAGAATGGGTGCGATAACATATTTATCGCATCCATTTGGGGTCTAGAAGTATGCGTTGAATGCAACTGATACTTGATTACCCCTATCTAGGTAACCAAAACGGTAGAAGTATTTATCAGACAAAAAGTATTTTGCTTCAAGCTGTAGTTTAGAGTCATTAATACCGGCACCAAACGCTAGGCTTTTGTCTACATAATAGCTAGCCATAACATTACGAACCGAGCCACCAAGTTGATAGTCTTCATGAGAGGCATCGATAGTAAAGAATGCACTGCCATTTAGCTTTTTAAAATAACGAGTAGATATCATCCAATTATCTGGTGCATCTTGCACACCAACTGTCACACCAAGGTAGTCAGATTCATTAATTTGATGATTGTACTCAGCCTGAAACCACGTTTTGTCAGTGTGCTCATCTGAACGTAAAGTGCGTACTTGAAGTTTCAACATATCGTTATATAAATAGCCGAAACCTATACTGTGGTTATCTTCGTTGCTAAGGTTTCCAACGGTCGCGTTGACGAAAAAATTACGGTAAAAAGCCTCACCAGAAGCACTAAAAAAGTTGTCTGCGTCGTTGTCGGTATAGCTTACTGATACTTTAGAGTCAGTATCCAAATAGCCAAAGTCATCCCATATACCTGTATTTTGCTGCTCTGCGAAATAATATGTGCTGTTTAGATGTAAAGAGTTAAAACTGCTTTGTTCAGTATGAGCATAGCTTGCGCTATTGAACCACTGTTTGTCGCTTGCGTGTACGCTGGTAGCTAGTATGCTCAGTGGTAATAATAGAGTTGTCATAGGTAATAAGTAACGCATAATATTCCTTTGTTTAATGGCGTTAAAATTAGAGTGCTAGTTTAGCGTCTCTGTTGCGGCGCTAAAGTTAAACAGATTAGCCTCTTTATACAAGCCAAAAATTGTAATATTTTGCGAAAATAAGCTTTAAGATCATTATAATAAATCACAGAGCATCAGCTGTGCTCAAAATATATTCTATAAGTTGCTGACCAAATTGGATAATCAACGTCCATTAGATAACACACAAACCGATCTGCGTCTAAATTGGCATAATCGAGCAGATACTTTACTTTTGCTTGCATTTGCTGGTCTTTGTTCAACAGGTTGTGTGGGTTTTGCAAACTAATAATACTTAACTCAGGAAAATCGGGTAAGCGCTCAGTCCACATATCGCTGGCATTTAATTTACCTTCTTCAACTTTTTGATTCCCATGATAGCAACCAACATTTACATTACTGCTTCTATCTATGGCTTTGTCGACTAACACCAGTAAGGTAAGTCGTTTAGTAGGGTTTTTGATTGAAATACTTGTTGAGCTGCATTGGCTTTGGTGGGTTAAAGGGTTAACCAACTCATCAGGATTATTAAAAATAAATGTTGCGTCAAATACAGGGGCGTTAGGCAAGTCATCAAATACAATACCAGAGTTACTTGGCGAATAACTGCTATAAGCTTGCTCTAGGCCTTCAGACGAAAACTCATCAGCAATACCAATGGTAAATTCGTTTGGCGTTATTCTGCTCGATTTAGATAGCAGTTTTGGCTTCTTAAAATCACTTGGATGAGGGTGTGTGTAAAATTGTACAAAAGGAGGCGCACCTCTTTGTCTTTTTACACTTTTTTTGCTGATCAAAGCAATTTCTTGCAAAAAATCTGAGTCCGGTTTTTGTAACGTTAAAATGTAGGTGCAAAAAACATGTTCTACACTGAAGCCCAGTAAAGACTTGGCGGCATAATATAGTTGTGCTCGCTTGTCCTGTTGATGTGGGAGTTCATCAGTATTTGGTTCATGTAATTTCTGAAGCTGTCGTTTTAGATCTGCATGGCTGCTGGCATAGGTCTTTATACTCTCGGCAAACAAATGACAGGCTTGGCTCAATTGCTGGTGGTTTGACTCGCTAATATGAGGCTGCAACTTGTTTATAAATTCTTCTAAGGCCTTTATACCAGGTAGTTGTAGCAGTACTTGATCTCCCGTTGCAGCTTTTTTGGCATTGAAAACACGCTGGCTGTTCGAACGGTGATAATTTAAAAAGTTAGTTAAACCATTGATAGTGTTAGCTGTTACTGGAAGTTCAGCAAAAATTGCATTGAGGTTTTTTTTAAGTCGATCTCCTAACCTTGTAAGTTCACTGACGGTTTGCTGATTAAGTCCCATGATATCAAGCCCTTATTTTTAATTAAAGTTAGATTACATGGGACTTAGAGGTTTTTAAAGTCCGGTTGAGAAATTAAAACCTAAGTTTATTGGCAAGTACCAACTCGAGTCCATGGACCCCATGGACCAGAGCTCTGTGGATTCTCACCTTGTACCCACCAGTTGGCGCGGTAAACAATACCTTCCACTTGAGCAAGTTCACCTTGCTGATAGATTTTTGATGCTGACCAAGTTGCTACACCGTTACAGTTACCTGTATCACCACCTGAGACCGAAACTGACTTAGTTACAGTGGCCGTTTGGTTGTTACTATCAGTGATAGAAAGCGTTACTTGGTAGCTACCAGCTTGCGCATAAGTGTGGCTTGGTGCAAACGCGTTGCTGCGATTACCATCACCAAAGTCCCAAAGTACTGCACTGATGTTACCAGCGCTGCTGTTGGTAAAGCTTACATTTAAACCACTTACGCTTGCGCTAAAGTCTGCAACAGGGGCTGAGCTGTCGCCACATGCATTGCCTTTTTGCCATACGTTCGGGTAAAGATCTGGTTGCGCACCTTGTGACCACCAAATAGCTGTATACTCATAGCCATTAAAGCTTACTTTGTCGTTCAGTGCGTAAGATTTGCTTGCACTCCAACTTTCAACGCCAGAGCAGCTGCCATTGTCATCACCAGTTGATACTTTAACTTGCTTAGATGTTGTATTTGTTTGGCCTTTGGTATCTGTAACAGTCAGTTGTACGTTGTACGTACCAGCTTCGCTAAACTGATAAGTTGGGCTTGCGTCTGATGACGTTCCACCTTGGCGGTCACCGAATTTCCAGCTATATCCATCAATACCTTTGTCATCACGAGAGCGATCTGTAAAGGTTACTGATAGTTGGTTAACAGTAAAGTCAAAGTCTGCTACTGGAGCGCTGTCAACTGGGCCTGTGTCACCGATCCCAGTTTTCGCTTTAATCCAATCTAAGTAGCTTGTTGTTCTGGTAAACGCAGAAGCACCTTGACATGAAATACCCCAGCTTACGGTACCAATGCTGTAAAATTCATTACCTACACGTACTGCATATGGACCGCCACTATCGCCGTTACATGCTGAGCGGCCACCTTGACCACCACCACAAATAACAGAGTTCGGGATACTGTAGTTTAATTGACTACTACAGCTTGAGTTGCTGATAACTGGTAAGTCAACTTCACGTAACACGTCACTTGGTCTGCCTCTATTAGACGTCAATCCCCAACCAGAAACTGTTACGTTGTCACCAACGCTAGCATATTGTTGTTCAATTGCAGCCGTTGCAAGTTTCGCCGGTGTATGTTGGCTACTCGCAGGAGACGCTAGGCGCAGCACTGCTATGTCATAACCAGAGCGAATGCTCTGTGCACCGCGCCACTGCTCATGGCTTATAATCTGAGATACACGTAATGTTTGTCCATCATTACGACTAATCGAGTGAGCACCAACACGTACTGTTAAACTGCTAGTTGATGCATTATCAACACAGTGAGCTGCTGTTAATACCCAATCTTGGCTGATCAAAGTACCACCACACCCTTGCTGGCCATTCATCAAAAGTGCTACTTGGTATGGTCTTGAATGTGCGTCTGTTTCTGTACCACCCACAATGTTGATATCAACATCAGGTAAAGTTGCAGGTTTTGCCATTAACAGGGGAGAGGCTAATGTGCTTAATACAGCTAATGTGATAGTTGTCATTTTATTATTGTACATGTTGTATCCTTGTTGTTACTCGTTAGTGAGTAATCTAGGAATAATCTGAGATACATTTCGAATCAATAGCTAGTTTAAACTTTGCGCGAGGTCTGACCAGTGTTTGGGGAGGGTTTATTGCATAAATAGTTAGTTTAATCAAACAGTTGGTTGTAATGATTGGTTTACAGGTGCAATGTAAATAGATGTAAACAGGATGGACTTTATTGTGTTTTTTGTCATTTTTTGTTTCTTTTTGGAAACAAAAAATAAAGAACTGCTCACTTGTTTTAAAGTATGCAGGAAAAGTATTACGAACTTATTAAACAACCTGAATAGTTTTACAGGTGAGCTTGCTTTTTGCCAAAGTCACTAATTTATGAGTGCTTAAATTGGATGCCTTACACGACCTAATTAATATTTTCTCTTTTAATTTAGCTGTTTACTCTACTTCAGTCAGAAACACTCAAGTGGAGGCAATTTTACATCACCAGCTAGGAGAAAAATATAAAGGGATATTTTTTCATCTAACTCCTTGATCTATGTCAATAGTGTTCTAACGTTAATATTCACTAAAAATTAACATTGTAAAGGTATTAATTTATGAAGCGTTATGTGTTTTCACTTATTATTGGCTTTTTTACTTTATGGGGAGCCTCAGCCCACAGCAGTGAAGAACTGGAGTATCCAGTTGTTTTAGTTCACGGTTTATTTGGCTTTGACAACCTACTAGGTGTCGATTATTTCTATCGTGTTCCATCCGTCATACAGCAAGAAGGAGGCAATGTGTATGTTGCCGAAGTATCTTCAGCGCATAACTCGGAATTGCGTGGGGAACAGTTACTTGAACAAGTTGCATTGGTGCGTGCTATAACGGGTAAAGATAAAGTTAACTTAATCGGTCATAGCCAAGGAGCGCAAACCATTCGTTATGTTGCTTCGGTTAAGCCTCAGTGGGTAGCATCAGTAACCAGCATTGGCGGAGTCAATTGGGGAAGCCGTTTTGCGGACGTCGTTAGAGGTAGCGTTGATACAGGCTCATTTTCGGAACAGTTTTTGGCTTCATTAGCAAATGGATTGGCTGGGTTGATTGATTTGTTATCGGGCAAGCCGACAGCACCAAAAGATGCATTAGAAGCTCTGTCTGCTTTGACGACAGAAGGAACTATTGCTTTTAATCAAAAATATCCAGAGGGCGTACCAAGCACGTATTGCGGTAACTCAAGTGCTTTGGCAGACAATGGCGTTTATTATTTTTCCTGGAGCGGCGCGAAAGCTTGGACGAATGTGTTTGACCCAGCTGATAACGCGTTGGCTTTGTTTTCTCAAGTATTTGGTGAACCCAATGATGGTCTAGTGTCCGCATGCTCCAGTAATTTAGGGCAAGTGATTGGTAATAATTTTAAAATGAACCATCTTGATCAGGTGAACCAGACTATTGGTATTCATCACTTGTTTGAAACAGATCCGCTGACGCTTTATCGCCAACATATTCGCAGATTAAAGGACCTTAATCTATGAGGAAGTGGAGCCTGATGATAATAGTGTTAATGACTACGGTGGTAATCTTTGGCACGCTGATGTTGTATTTTCAGAGCCAGCTAAAGCAGCGCGAAGTTGCTCAACAAAGTGAGCAAAAACTGCCAGTTACTCTGACAGGCAATGCTATTGCTCAGGCTCCATTATCTCAATTAACAGCGTATCAGGAACTAAAAAACTGCGATGATGTAACAGCTACAGACAAGCACACGATAGACGACTGGTTGCTAACACTGCAAAACCATGAACTACAATCACAATGGCAACAACATATCGGCGAACTAGATGTGTGTTTACATCAATATGCTCAAGCTTATATAGCTTATAAACAAGCACTTACTGAGGTTGATGAAAACTTAAATATATTTGAACGACATGAACTTCTAATGGATTTGCAGCGTGAGTATTTTTCACCGCAGTTAATTGAGCGTTGGTATGCGCAAGAAAACAACTGGAATGAACATGCGTTACAGCGTTGGCAAATACTCTCAGATAAAAGGATCACCACAGAGCAAAAGGAGCGTTTAATCTCACAGCACATAAGCCAATTGCCAGATACAGAGCGACAACTTATCCAATCTAGTTCGCAGCTAGTCAAGCTTGCCAAGAGTTTGCCTGAGCAAGCCCCCAACGAGTTAATAACACAATATGGCCAAGCTGCAGCTCAAAGACTCTTTGCAGTGAAAGAGAAACAGGTCCAGTGGCAGAAAAAACTATTAAAATTTGAAGCGCTACGTGCAGAAATCTTGGCTAAAGCAGTTACCCCAAGTGAGCAACAGCAGGAAATACAAAAAATAAAGCAAGCACTGTTTGATAGCTATGAGCGAAAGCGTTTGCCGCATGCATTAGCGAGAATTCAAAAAAAGCAAAGCGCATATTAACAATCGGCATATTTGTATAAGCAGTTTATTAACTACATAGCTAAGGGTTTTGGTCATAACAAAGCTTGTGCTAAATCAAGTATCGCGTCTTAATTTTAATTTAAAGTTAAAAATTAACCAAAATTTAACTGTCCATCTATTAAAATGACATTTATTGCTTTTGACTAAGATACGACAACGATGGAACCTAAAGCTTTAAAGTTTGATAATATTGCAAGGGCATTGCACTGGATTTCTGCGGTGATAATTCTGTGGGCGATGCTGTCGGGTATGGCTGTTAGTTTGTTACCTAACGTTGAAGTAACTGTAGAGCTATCTCGTGAGTTTCCCAAAAAGGATATTAAACGTCTTATTACCGACTTTAATGTATCGTTAACCATATTGTACATACCAATCTTTCTTTGGCGTGTTGCACATGCGCTACGAGTTAAAAAGCCTCCCTATTTTGCACCGCTATCCAATACACAAATTAAAGTAGCGCACATCGCTCACATTTGCATGTATATTTTAATTGCGGTTTTGCTGAGCTCTGGCTTGTTGATGATGAACCGCCCATATGCTGTTTTTGGGCTATGGAACATGGCCCCCATTATCACCGATATCACATGGCTGGATTTCTTTGAGCAAGTTCATAAATATAGTAGTTACGCTTTATTGTTCTTCATTACTATACACCTGAGTGCGTTGCTTAAGCACCAGCACTCAGGTAATAAAATTATGCAAAGAATGTTGTAGTTTTTGTACAATGTATTGCGCTTAATGGTCATTTTTATCGCAAGAGCCATGATTAGGCCTATAACGAAACACTTCTTCAAGTGGCAAATTAAACACCGTTGCAATCTTAAAAGCGACTTCTAACGAAGGGGAGTACTTATTTGCCTCAATAGCCATCACCGTTTGTCGTGTTACACCTATGGCATCTGCTAATTGTTTTTGCGTCATTTCGTTGTTTAAAAACCGCAATGTACGAATTGAGTTGGTTATTTCAGCATTATCTTTCGCTTTACTCATAGATATCCCCAGTTCTACCTTTATAGAGCTGGGCTGCGTAGTTTGCAATTTCGGCCAGCAAGAATGCACCAACCATAACGTGCATAGGCAGGTGGGGAATGTTGTATTCTATAGACGGTCCCCAGCCGTTTGCTTCGGCTTGGTATTGAAAGATGGCAACACAAATACCGGTTTGCAAAATATGAGTTTTGTATTTAAACCCGATTAAATTAATTTGTTTTTCTCTTACATCAAGCGGCTGCTTAAGTTCATCATCACTAATAAAAGCTAATAACAAATAGCTTAAAACCATCAGTACGACTGAATAGGTTAATACTTCCAACAATAAACCCGATAACCAAGATACCGATGCTAATTGCTCGGCAGTTGCATTAACTAAACGCTGAATGTAGAAATATGAAATATAAACACTCACCAATAAATCGATACTGAGTGTTAGTTCTCTAAAACTAATGCTTTGTAGAAATTCTTTTAGTTGTGCTGTGCGAGTCATATGCATTTAACCTCAGGTATAATATTTTTGACATCAACAAGCCTAAGGCGATTTATTGTTCATGTCAAAGATTTTTTACCTAAGGTGTGTTTTATTTTACTTAAGCTATGGCTAAACTATTTTTTTAACTGAGCTTGCAATGTATCAATTATCTGCGAAGTGGCTTTTTTATTCGCAATTTTTTCTAAAAATTGTAGCCACTTACGTTTCCAAAAACGTTTTTTCACTTTTTTGGTACCTGATGCAGCACTGATATCGCTATCAAAGTCTAAGTCTTGCTCGATGTAATATGGCATTAACGAATAAACCGGCACTTTTGTTTCCCAAACATGTTGAAGGTCAGTATCAACGGGGCGAGCAAAGTACTCAGTCGCAGCAAGCAGGGCTTTAGCGCCTTCATAGCTGATTGCTTGTGCACAGCAACCCGTCATGGCCTTTTTATGCACCACCAAATTAAAGGTATCGTTAACGCGGTGAGAAAAAGCAATAGGGCGTGTGCGGTTCTCATATGCCGCTAGCTTGATTAGCTGCCACTTAACAGGAAGTTGTTCTATTGTGGCAAATACATTGTGTAAATCACCAACCAGTCGAAAGTCATCTTCCATCACGATGGCATAGGGGTGCTTATTATCAACGATGGCTTGCCATGCTTTACGATGGCTCATGTAACAGCCTATCTCTCCTTTACTTAATGGTCTATAAAATAGACGTCTGTTTAGTAAAGGTTGGTAATTTTTTATTAAGTCGATATCGCTAAGTGTTTTACCATAAACCCCAGATATTCTCTCAAAGTTAATATTTTGCTCTTTTAACCGTGCGCTACTTTTTTCTAACCGTTCAGGGCTTTGGTCTAAATTGATCAAATATATAGGGGGTTGTTCTTTCATTTTTTTGCTGCTCTTTATATGGCTGATTTAAGCACGATTTGAAGCAAGCATAAAACGTTGAAAACAAAAAAGGTAGTACGTTTTACCCTGGGGAGCTTGCTATTGATTAACAAGGATACCACGGTAAAACGTAATGACTAGCTTTAGGTGGTTTTATGGCGACTTTCTAAACACTCAACCACCTCTTTTAAGCTACTGTCGCTGCGTTGTAATAACACCAGTAAGTGGTAAAGTAAGTCGGCAGACTCGTTGATTAGCTCTTGTTTGTCCTGTTTCATTGCGGCAAGTGCCACTTCAACGCCTTCTTCACCTACTTTTTGGCAGCTTCGACTAATGTCTTTGGCAAATAAGGAGGCTGTGTAACTGCTACTTGGATCATCATTTTTGCGAGCAACGATGACTTGTTCCAGTTGCGCTAAAAAGCTAGTTGCGGGCTTGGCATTACTAAAACAGCTCTGTGTCCCCAGATGACACGTTGGCCCCTTGGGGGTAGCAAGGATTAAAATGGAGTCGAGATCGCAATCGGTGTGTGCACTTACGAGCTTCAATACGTTGTTTGACTCTTCACCCTTGGTCCAAAGTCGCTGTTTTGAACGAGAATAAAAAGTGACGAGTTGTTTTTCAAAGGTCACTGATATTGCTTCATCATTCATAAAGCCTTGCATCAAAATTTGACCCGTCGCTGCATCTTGTACAATCGCAGGCATCAGCGGGCTTTTTTCAAAATCGAGTTGTGATAGGTTATCTGGAGTTAATTGCATAATCGCACCGCCACTTGTTGTTCGTTCAAATAAGTTTTTAGCTCGCCAATATCAATGATGTTTTTGTGAAATACACTCGCGGCCAATGCACCATCAACTTGGCTTTGCTTAAATACATCAGCGAAATCTTGCATACAGCCTGCGCCACCAGAGGCTATCAAAGGAATATCGCACATGCGTCTGATCAAACTTAATTGCGCATTATCATAGCCTTTACGAACGCCATCTTGGTTCATGCAGTTAAGTACTATCTCACCTGCACCAAGTTCTTGCACCATTTCAACCCATTGCTGGGTTTTATAGCGTGTGCGGCTAGAGGCGTTTGGGTCGCCCGTTAGCTGGTAAACTAAGTAGTCACCTGTCGCTTCATCATAAAAGCTATCAATACCTACCACAACACACTGCTTACCAAACTCATCGTGTAGCTCTTTGATCAGTTGTGGTCTGGCAATCGCAGGGCTATTGATACTGATTTTGTCAGCACCTTGTTCTAGCACCTTGGCAGCATCTGCAACCGATTTAATTCCGCCAGCGACACAAAATGGAATATCGATGTGCTTGGCGATATTGCTAACCCAGTTTACATCTAACAGGCGCTTTTCAACACTGGCACTTATCTCATAAAAAACCAGCTCATCAGCACCTGCTTCACTGTACAATTGTGCCAGCTCAAGAATGCCTCCAACAACTTCGTGGCCTTGAAATTTTACGCCTTTAACTACTTGGCCATTTTTAACATCTAAACAAGGAATTATGCGTTTTGATAACATGCCAACGCCTCCTCAACTGTGAATGCCTCATCTAGCAGAGATTTGCCTAAAATGATGCCACCAACACCAAGGCGACCGAGTTTTTTGATATCTTCTAATGAACTTACGCCTCCAGATGCTTGAACTTTTATTTGGCTATTATGTGCCACCAATTGTTCATACAACTCAAAAGAAGGCCCAGTCATGGTGCCATCCTTACTGATGTCCGTGCATAAAAAATCAAGCACGCCAAGAGCAAAATAAAAGTCTACTAATTCGAATAGATTGTCTTGCCCACCGGCGAGCCAGCCGTGAGTTGCCGTGGCCCACCCAGTTTCAGTCTGGTTTACATCGAGTGCTATCACAAAGCGCTCGGCACCAAACTCTTGTATCCAAGTTGCCACTTCTTGTTGCTTATCGACCGCCATCGAGCCAATAACAACCTGATTTGCTCCGGCTTCAAGCCATTGCTTTACATCATCAAAGCTGCGAATACCGCCGCCAACTTGATAAGGAACGTTCAATGTTTTGGTGGCAGCTTGAATTTGCAACCATTGTTTTTTTTGAGGGTCGCGTGCGCCTTCTAGATCAACCAAGTGTAATTTTTGTGCGCCACTGAGTTGATAGTCTAGTAATCGTTGTTCAAGTTCAAAAGGATAAAATTGAGCAGTGTCATATTTGCCTTGATAAAGACGTACGATTTGACTTTGTAATACATCAAGTGCGGGAATAATCATGTGTATCCTTAAGGCAATTGCCAATCAATAAAGTTTTGTAACAGTGCGGTACCAACTTTGGCACTGCGCTCTGGGTGAAATTGCATACCGGCGTAGTTGTCTTGAGCAACAATGGCTGAAAAAGCATTGCCATATTCTCCTTGCGCTAGTGTTGCTTCGTTTGGTGTATGCGCAAAACTATGTACAAAGTAAACTTGTTGTTGTGCACTAAGGCCTCTGGTTAATGGGTGTGCTTTTACTTCGCATAAGTTGTTCCAACCCATATGCGGGGAGGTAAGCTCGCCAACTTCTAATAAGCTAACATTACCTGGGATCATGCCTAAACATAAAACATCCCCTTCATCGGTGTGCTCGCACAGTAGTTGCATACCTAAGCAAATTCCCATAAGTGGCTTGTCGTATTCAGCTATGGCTTGACACCATCCAGCTTGTTTCAAGCGGTCCATAGCAACTTTTGCGTGACCAACACCGGGTAAAATGGCTCGGTCAAACTGCGCAAGCTGAGCAGGGTCGGTGATCACTTCAGGGGTAACACCTAAACGCTCAAAGGCAAAACGAACGGAGTTAATGTTGGCGCAGCCTGTGTTAATTATGGCAATCATAAGCACCCCTTAGAGCTTGCGGTTTGCTGCTGTGTGTCTTGCGCTGTGGCCATTCTCAGTGCTCGAGCAAAAGCCTTGAACAAGCCTTCAACTTGGTGGTGACAATTACCATCGGTCACTGAGAGGATCAAACTTACCTGAGCGTTATCTGCAAGCGATTTGAAAAAGTGCTCAACCATTTGCACATCTAAGTCGCCGACCTTTTCGCGACTAAAGTTTGCATTGAGTACAAAAGAGGCGCGGCCTGATAAATCTAGCTGACACTCGGCTTTACATTCATCCATGGGAAGCGCAAAACCATAGCGTGCTATTTGTGATTTGGTGCCTAAAGCACGTTTTAATACTTGCCCTAATGCAATGCCAACATCTTCCACTAAGTGATGTTCGTCAATATGCAGATCGCCACTGGCTTTAATGTTTAATCCGATATTGGCGTGTGTGCGAATTTGATCCAACATGTGATCAAAAAAGCCAAGTCCGGTATTAATTTCGCCATTGGCGTTTTGATCTAAATTGGCACTGACAGATATTTGTGTTTCTTTGGTATTGCGAGTGACGCAGGCTGAACGATTTTGTGTGGTCAACTGTGTGACAATCGCTGGCCAATCGCCTTGATATAATATCCCTTGAATACACAGGTTTTCGGCAAGACCGATGTCAGTTTGACGATCGCCAATTACATAAGATCGCTCTAAGTCGACTTTGCCGGAACGCATGAGTTCAGTAAGTAAGCCTGTTTTTGGTTTTCTGCACTGACAATTGTCTTCATCAAAGTGGGGACAAATTAGTACCTCATCAAACTTAATTCCTTGGCTGGCAAAAATTTCCATCATTTTGTTTTGGGCGATGTCAAAATCAGCTGTTGGAAAGCTATCAGTGCCTAAACCATCTTGGTTTGACACCATAACCAATTTATAACCTGCTGCTTGTAGTTGCAAAAGTGCAGGGATAACGTTAGGCAGCAGCACTAGTTTTTCTAGACTATCAACTTGTTTGTCAGTAATCGGTTCATCAATCAAAGTGCCATCACGGTCGATAAATAAATAGGGGTTACTCATGGTTGTTCCTTTAAAGCTCGCTGCCAAGTGTTTCAAGCCACAGCTTCACTTGTTCTAGTTCTTGTTCATTACCGATTGATATTCTCAGCCAGTTATCTTGTCCGTACAGTGTAAAGGGACGCATGATAAGACCGCTTTTCATCGCTTTGTCTATATTGGCTTTATCTTTAAGTTGCGCGGTAACAAAATTGCCTTGTCCGTTTAAAACTTGGTTAACTGCGGGTGATGCTTCTAGCCATTGCAGCAATATTGCTTTGGCCCGGTTTAAAATAGTCACTTGTCTGCGCATTTGTGTAATTGCGTCACTTTGTAGTGCTTGTTCAGCTATTTGTGCAACAACTCGAGACACTGGGTAAGGGGCAATCACCTTGCGAATAGGCGCTAATACAGAGGGGTTGGTCAACATAAAACCTGTCCGCAATCCAGCCAAGGCAAAGGCTTTAGATAAGGTGCGTAATATCACGATATTAATAAAATCCTGTAATAGGGTCGTGGCGGTTTGTTGTGGACAAAACTCGATATAGGCTTCATCAACTACGACTAACGCTTTATTTTCTAGCGCTTTAGCAATAGCGGATATCTTATTTAGTGTCGTTAGGCTGCCAGTAGGGTTGTTGGGATTACAAATAAACACTAATTTACTATTACCAACTGCAGTAATAATTTGTTCAACACTGCCTTCAAGCAATAGCTCTTGCGTTAAGGCATTGATTGCCACATTGTGGCTATCTGCAGTTACTTTATACATGCCATATGTTGGCAAAAATAATGCGATGCTATCTTCACCACTTTTGCAGTAAGTACGTACTAGAAGCTCGATCCCTTCATCAGCACCTCGGGTCATCAGCACTTGTTCTGCGGTGAGTCCTGCATATTGAGCGTAAGCGTCGATGACGTTTTGGGGTTGTGGATCAGGGTAACGATTTAAGTCAGACAAACTCAATTCGAATGTCTTGGAATAAGGGCTTTCGTTGGCGTTCAGCCAAGTAGAGCCTGTGAGTTTCTGACTTTTTGCCGAGCTATAGGCAGCCAGCGCATTGATATTGTCTGGCAGAATATCTTTTGGAAATAATTGCTTAGTCATTTTTCATCGCCTCTAGACGAATTTTTACTGCATTGGCGTGCGCATCTAGCCCCTCAGCATCAGCTAACGGGAGTATTGCACGGCTTAAGTTTTTAAGGCCCTGTGGCGTAATGCTTTGCACAGTATAGGTGCGATAGAAGTCCAGTAAATTGAGACTTGAATATACTTTGGAGTATCCGTAGGTTGGTAACACGTGGTTAGTCCCAGACGCATAATCACCCGCAGATTCAGGTGTGTAATCCCCAACAAATACTGAGCCTGCATTTTTTACTTGCGGTAAATAAGGTGCCGCTTCTGCAAGTTGTAAAATTAAGTGCTCAGGCCCGTACTGCGCCGAAATCTCAAAAGCTAGCTCGATTGAATCAACCAATATGAGCGCGCTGTTGGCCATTGCTGCTTGCGCAATGTCACGTCGTGGTAGAACTTGTAGCTGTGCATCCAGCGCGCGCTGAGTTTGTTCAATAACTGATTCACTGTTACACAGTAAAATAACTTGTGAGTCGCAGCCGTGCTCAGCTTGAGACAGCAAGTCTGCTGCAATAAATTCTGGATTAGCACGCTCGTCGGCAATAATTAGTACTTCTGAAGGGCCTGCTGGCATATCAATCGCAAACCCGGTTTGAGATTGGCTCAACAGTTGTTTTGCCATGGTAACGTAGCTGTTTCCAGGGCCAAAAACTTTGTTTACTTTAGGCACACTTTGCGTGCCTATCGCCATCGCCGCAATTGCACCTGCACCACCACTTTCAACGACCTTACTAATACCGCATAGCTTCGCAGCGTATAAAATGGCTGGTGCTATGCAGTTGTCACCGTTAACAGGGGTGCATAAAACCACCGTTTTTGCGCCACTTAATTGCGCACAAACACCTTGCATTAATACTGAAGAAGGTAAAGGCGCACTGCCACCAGGAATGTATAACCCAATCGCATCGATAGCCTGGTATTTAAGCTCACACTCAACGCCTGGGCTGGTGGTTAATTTAATGTCTTTTGGTTGCTGTGCTTGGTGAAATGTTTTGACATTTGCATAAGCCTGTTCAATCGCTTCTTTAAGCTCCAAAGACAGCTGTTGTGCGCTGTTGTCGATTTCCTCTTGTGGTACAACCAAGCGCGGGTTGCTTCTTTTATCATATAATTCGGCGTACTTTAAGAGGGCTGCATCTCCTTCACAAGTAACTTCTTCTATGATTTGCTGTACGCTGTTTTGGATTGTTTTACTGGCCATAACCGCAGGGCGTGTCAGTAGCGCTTGCTGGGTTTTTGGGGATTCCTCATTCCAACGGATCACGGGGACTACTCCATCATCTTTTCAATTGGCATTACAAGAATTGAGTTAGCGCCTAACGCTTTTAACTCTTCCATTGTTTCCCAAAACAAGGTTTCTGTGCTGACCATGTGTAAAGCAACATAATCGTCGCTGCCTGCAAGCGCTAATAAAGTAGGCTGACCTGTGCCTGGTAGCAATTCGCAAATATCGTCTAGCTTGTCTTTTGGCGCGTGCAGCATGATGTATTTACTTTCTTTGGCTTGTCTCACACCTTTTAAGCGAGGCATCAGTTTGTCTATAAGCGCTAGTTTGTTGCTGTCAGTGAGGTTGGGATTTTGAATTAAGCAGGCATTGGACTCTAAAATGGTGTCGCCTTGCATTAAACCATTTGCCTCTAATGTAGCGCCTGTTGAAACAAGGTCGCAAATGGCATCAGCAAGTCCCGCACGCGGCGCTACTTCAACTGAACCTGTAAGCATTACTGCGCTGGCACTGATTTTTTCTCTTTGTAGATATTGCTTTAAGATTTCTGGATAAGTTGTAGCAATGCGCTTGCCCTCAAACCAAGATTTATCTTGCGGACCTAGCTCTTGAGGCCATGCTAGCGCAAGGCGGCAATAACCAAAATCTAGTTTAGAAAGTTTAATGACTTCTGCATTTTGGGTTCCGCCAGCGCGCTCAGCCTGTGCTTCGACCAATACATTTTCGCCAACAATGCCTAAGTCGCAAACGCCATCCATAACCAAACCAGGAATATCGTCATCTCGTACTCTTAACACGTCAATAGGCATATTGGTAGAGTGTGCAATAAGGCGTTGCTCACGAAGGTTGAGCTTTACCCCTAACTGCTTAAGTAAATTTTGGCAATCTTTTGATAAGCGGCCTGATTTTTGTATTGCGATTCTTAATCTATTGCTGTTCATAATCTATTTTCCTTACGTTTAAAAACAAAAAACCCCGAGGTGGAACCTCGGGGCGAAAATAAACTAGATTTTGTGCTGCTCGCCGGAGGTTCCTTTAAGGGAATAACCCACCAGCGAAATACCTGACAGGTTATCCCGTTGAATGATGGTGATGATGTACTGCTGTCAGTGTATTGAACATGGTTAACTCGTTAAATATTAGTTATGCTGTATTTGTATATCTAGAAAAACACAAAAAGGTAAAAGTGTGCAAGCACTTTTTGTTGATTTCTAAAGCATATCTTATAACTGCCGATAATATAGGTAGATTTTACAAGGTGAGGGCATTGATTATGGATGCACTAAAACCATTTCTAACTAATATTGTGAGGTTAGAAGTTGAACACAAACCACTGTTTTACATTGCAGGTGTAAAAGATGGGTTAGTGTCAAAAATTAAGTTACGTCGAGAGGTACTTGAGCAGCAACGTAAAAAGTTGCAAGAGCAAGAAATGGCTGAACAGAAAAAAAATGCCAACAGTAAAGAGCAAACAGAAGATGATGAGACACATTTAGATACATGGGCTTGATGCTATTTTACTAGGCAGTTTTCTTGCTCTGCTGTACTTTACTCATTACAATCAAGCCAAATTTTCTAACTAAGCTGTATCTTGTCTATTCAACATGTTTTTTCGCAGCAAGGGCCGCTTGCTCAGCACTTTAATGGCTACACACCAAGGCAGCCACAAATCGAGATGGCGCTCGCAATAGAGCAAACCATTGTCGATAATGGTCAATGTGTTGTTGAAGCTGGCACGGGTACAGGTAAAACGTTTGCCTATTTAGCTCCTTTGTTGCTAAGCAAACAAAAGTCGATTATCTCTACGGGTTCTAAAGCGCTGCAAGAGCAGCTTTATCACCGAGATTTACCTACCTTACAAAAAGCTTTGAAGGTAGGCAAAACCACTGCGTTGCTCAAAGGGCGTGCAAACTACTTATGCACCTACAGGTTATCACAGCATGTTGCACACGTACCTAGCGATGATCCTGATATCATGCACCAACTTGCTATGGTCGCTAAGTTTGCCACCGAAACAGACAGTGGTGATCTAGCGGATTGTGTGGGCATTGAAGAAGACGCCAAAGTTTTACCCTACGTAAACTCCACTGCCGACAATTGTTTAGGTAAGGATTGCCCAGACTTCCAAAGCTGTTACATCCGAAAAGCGCGTTTAAAAGCGATGGAAGCTGATCTTGTTGTGATCAATCACCACTTATTTTTTGCCGACATGGCAGTTAAAGATTCTGGGTTTGCTGAATTAATGCCAACGGCTGATAATTATGTGTTTGACGAAGCGCACCAGCTACCACAGATAGCCAGTGATTACTTTGGCGAATCATTTAGTACCAAGCAACTTGGCGACCTAATCAACGATATTCGGATCATTTACCGCTCAGATATACCTGATATGCTGCAACTTGGTAAAACGTTAAATAAGCTAGAAACCAGTGTTGCAGATTTAAGGATCTCCTTTGGCGTTGATGGTGGACGAGGAGATTGGCGCGCGGCTTTAGCGAATAAACAAGTCTGTGATGCGTTGCATCGAGTTATCAGCGATCTAGATTTTTTGTATCAAGTCCTAAAAACCTGTTTAGACCGTAGTGATAAAATTGAACATCCATTTGAGAGGGTACTGAAGTTTAAAGGGCAATTAGAGCGAGCATTTGACGTGTCGCAAACTGGTTTTAGCTATTGGTTTGAAACGACTCGGCGCTATATCTCTATTCACATAACACCTTTGGATGTGTCAGCTAAGTTTCAAGAGATTGTTGAAAAAACCAAAGCCAGTTTTGTGTTTACGTCAGCGACGTTATCAGTGGATGACTCTTTAGCGCATTTCAATGCCAGCCTTGGACTTAAGCCTACGCACCAAAGTATTGTGGCAAGCCCCTTTGATTATCAGCAACAAGCATTGTTATGTTTACCTCGCTATTTGCCTGAAAGTCGTGATGACTTGATGCCACATACGTTAGTCAAAATTGCAAAGCAACTTATTAGTGCGGCAAAAGGACGCACCTTTTTATTATTTACCAGCTATCGCGTTATGCACCTTGTTTTTGAAGGACTAAGTACTGCGTTGGAGTATCCAGTTTTTATGCAAGGACAGTCATCAAAACGCATTATTCTAGAGCAATTTGTTCGCCATGGTAATGCTGTGTTACTTGGTACTGCATCATTTTGGGAGGGCGTAGATGTACGCGGTGATGCGCTCAGTTGCGTTATGATTGATAAGTTGCCCTTTACCTCACCAGACGATCCGTTGTTACAAGCAAGAATGAACGATGCTGAAATGCAAGGTAATGAACCGTTTTCAACGATTCAGTTACCACAAGCAGTGATTAGCTTAAAGCAAGGCGTGGGGCGTTTAATTCGTGATAATTCGGATAAAGGAGTACTGGTTATTTGCGATAATCGTTTAGTTACGCGAAAATACGGACAAACATTTTTAAAAAGCTTACCAGCAATGAAGCGGACTCGTTGCTTGGAAACTGCCACTAAATTTCTTGAGAATATAAAATAGTATGAAACATAACTTGTTAGCAATTGACGCTTCAACAGAAGCGCTCAGTTTGGCGCTTTACTTTAATGGTCAAACCTATCGCCACTTCGAAGTCTGTCCGCAACAACATAGTCAAAAAATCCTCCCTGAGATTGAGCAGCTGCTAACACAAGCAAATTGTCAGTTAGCTGATTTAGATGGTATCGTTTTTGGACGAGGGCCTGGCAGTTTTACAGGGGTTAGAATTAGCGTTGCTATTGCTCAAGGCTTAGCGTTTTCTGCAAAATTGCGGCTTGTCGGTGTTTCTACGCTTGAAGCGATGGCGCTGCAAGCTGTGCACCAATTCAATGTGTCTGAGGTGCTAAGCGCAATAGACGCAAGAATGGGGGAAGTTTATCTTGCACATTATCAGGTATCCAGCGAAGGCTACTTAGCGCTTGTCGGTAACGAAATAGTCTGTGCACCAGAAGATGTGGCGTCTTTTGATAACCCAACAGTTGCGGTTGGCACTGCTTGGCAAGCTTATCCTGAGCTGGCTCAAAGTAATAACCTTGAAGTCAAAGATGCAATTACCTTACCTGATGCGTTTTATATGCTTGAGATAGGTGACAAAGCATTCAGTCAAGGTTTGTCAGTAGATGCGGCCCAAGCGCAGCCTCACTATGTAAGAGATACCGTTACTTGGAAAAAGTTGCCAGGTCGCGAATAATCTTATATTTTTATAAGAGTTAGTTATATCGGTGCAGACAATGAAAACACAGCTAATTGTACAAAGCCAACATACTTATCAGTTAAAGCCAGCTGTTAAAAAGGCCAATGCTGAGCAAACGTCTGCGCCACAAGCACCTGAAAATAAAAGTTTTATAAGAAGCTCTGAAAAAGGCATTGAGCTTGCCAAAAAGTTGCAAAGTGAATTCACCTCAACAATCTACGATCAGCCTAGTTATAACAACAGCAAAGCAATTAGTACCTACACAGCCATTAATAATCAAGAGCGTCGAGCAGAAGTTCAAAGCCTTATAGGGGTGAATGTGTTCGTTTGATGAATTGAAAAATATTCAATCATAATTCAGAGTGTTCTATTGGTGTTCTGGCTAAAACTCGGTATTGTTTAAAGAAAAAACCGAGTGTGTATTTGGCAACTTCAATACTTAATCAGTTTAATCGTTTCGCGGTAAAAATATCGGCCAACACAACGATATTGTCTTTGCGTGAAGGCTATATCGCTTTGATCCCCTTTTTTATCGTAGCCTCTCTTATAACGCTATTAAATCAATGGCTTGATATTGCAGCTCAAGGATTTGATCATCAATACCTTAATGACTTTAATCAACTGGTTTGGGGATTGTTTCCGTTACTGAGCTTAATTTCATTTTCTTATCATCTTGCCAAAAATCTGAAAGTTCACACTATCGCAGCCCCTATCTTAGTAGTGAGCTGTTTTACGGCCACAACTGGGTACATGTTTATTGACAATAACATGATCCACATAGACCAAACTCAAGGTGTTTTGTATTCGTTGTTCATGCCAATATTTTGTATTCACTTATTGTCGTATTTTGTTCAGGTAAAATGGTTCAGGATTGTTAATGTTAGTTCGATTAGTTTGTTTTTAAGAAAACATATCAACCTAATTTTTCCCTACTTAGCTGTTACTGCCACTACTTTGCTTTTATATCCGTTTGTTGACAATTCAGCCAACTGGCTATTCAATCACTTGTTAGCGTTTCAAGTTGAGCTGACGGATTTTGGTAAAGTATTTGTGCAATTGTTCAGTATCCACTTGTTGTGGTTTTTTGGTGTGCATGGCGACAATACTTATCACATTTTAGCACCAACTGACGTTGCCAATTACGTTGTTGGGGCGAACATAGCAAACTACCATTTTTTTAGTGCATTTGTGTTGTTAGGAGGTACGGGTTGTATATGGGCTATCATCATTGCCAGCTTCTTGATAAAAGGGGCTAAACACGAACAGCATATCGCAAAAATCTCCCTCCCTCTGGCTATTTTCAATATTAGTGAAGTGATGATTTACGCTTTACCAATTGTATTTAATCCTTACATGCTTATTCCCTTTTTGCTCGCGCCGATGCTCAATGCACTGTTGTCTTATTATGCGATATCATCTGGACTGTTAACGATGGCAGCTGAGCAAGCCGTACCGTGGTTTACACCCATATTTCTAAATGCGTGGCTTTTAACTAACAGTTACCTTGGTGTGTTTTTGCAAGTATTGTTAGTGGCATTAAATGTTGCGATTTATTATCCGTTTTTAAAAATGTATCGGCGCCATAGCGTATCAGGCAAAGCATTAGACATGCTGGTAAAGCGCTATTCTGCGGGCCGAAAAATAGAAGATAAAGCGGAAAGTATGTTTGCTATACATCATAGTGAACAGCAGCTCGAACACCATTGTTTAAAAGAAGTAACTGATGCGCTAAATCAAGGCTCATTAACTTTATACTATCAACCAAAAATGGACCTAAAAACTGGTGCTGTGATTGGGTTTGAAGCCCTACTAAGATTAAAAAGGGCAGCAGGCAAAGTCGAAGGGCCTTGGTTTTTAGAGACATTGGCTAAGCACAAGCTGCTTGATGTGATAGATAATTTTGTGATTGATCAACTTGAAGTTGACTTAGATAAATTTGCTCAGGCTGGTCTTAGTCCAAAGGTGAGTTTTAACATTTCGCCAGATAACTTATTAAACGGTGGCTACAAAAGGGTGGTCAAAGCATTTGCACGGTTTGAAGATCAAGTAGAAGTTGAACTGTTAGAATCAAGTTACATTGAGGATTTCGCTGCAACGATAGAGGTAGTAAACCTGCTTAAGCGCAGTCACATACGCTGTGCAATGGATGATTTTGGTACGGGTTATTCATGCTTGTCTGTTTTATCTAAACTCAATATTGATACCATTAAGCTAGATCGTAGTTTGCTACCAGACTCATCAAACAGTAAATCGGAAACTTTATATCGTCACCTTGCACAGCTATGTACTCAGCTTGGTTTTAACACAGTAGCAGAAGGTATAGAAACTGAAGCGGATGAAAAGGTGGTCAAATCAGCTAACATTCACTGTGTACAAGGCTTTTTGTATCATAAGGCAATGCCAATTGAAGCGGCAATAGAATTATTAGAAAAAAATATTGAGCAGTCTGAAGACTGCTCAATATCAATGTAGTTATGTGTTGTAGTTACTTTTTGATAAATGAAATTAACTTGTCTGCAATTGCGGTGTTGTTTTGTGAACCAATAAACTGCTCAGCGCCTTTACCGTAAGCAAATACTTGTACATCAACAGCAGTGTGTCCGCCTGTTGTCCAACCTGTAAAGCTCGCATCACTTATTATTGATCTAATCGCCTTTGCCAGTGCTTTATCACCTTGAGATTTAGCCTGTTCGAGTAGTAATTTAGTTTGTTTATCAAACGGTAAAGCCGTTGATTTGGTCCAAACCTCTTCTAAGTTATCTGACTCGAGCATTTTCAAAGTCATGCTTTGTACAGATGCTTTTATCCCTTTTACAACGTCTCTTTCCCAGCGATATTGGCCGTTGGAACCAAGAGTAAGTCCACCGGTGGAGTGATCTGCTGTGATCACCAGTATTGTATCAGGGTTATTGTCAATATATTGCTTGGCAACTTTGATAGAGTTGGCAAAGTCGTTCATTTCAGCCATCGCACAGGCGATGTCGTTAGCATGGCCACACCAGTCAATTTGACTGCCTTCAATCATCACGAAAAAGCCTTTGTCGTTTTCTTTATCCAAAAGAGACAATGCTTTTTTAGTCATTTTTTCTAAACGGTTAGGGTTCTCATCTATGGCAAACGGTAAACCTACAGGCGCAAACAACCCGAGGGCTGGCAATGAAGTGAGTGTGTCCATGGTATTTAAGTTATCACTATAGCTATAGCCTGCGCTCTTAAACTCGTCGACGATATTTCTATCTTCTCGAACAAAGTATTTGGTACCACCACCGAGCATTAAATCAACGGGCAATTTTCCGGAGATTTTGTTATCAATATAGTCATTAGCAATTTCATCGTAATTGCGACGTGACTCGTTGTGTGCAGCAAAGCTTGCAGGTGTAGCATGATTGATTTGTGATGTGGCAATCAATGCAGTCGTCATGCCTTTTTGCTTAGCTATTTCAAGCATGGTTTTTAGTGGTTTTTTATGTGTATCTACTGCAATTGCGCCATTGTAACTTTTGGTGCCAGTGCTCAGGGCTGTAGCGCCAGCAGCACTGTCGGTGACTACCGTATCGTCATCAGGGTAGGTATGCGCCATGCCAACTAAAATAGAATCAAATACGGTTGCTTCAACCACTTTTGTGTCTTTATTATCCATAAAATAACGATAGGCGGTTGTATAAGCTGGACCCATTCCATCACCAATCATATAAATCACGTTTTTTGGTGTAGGCTCAGCTGTCGCGTGAGCGCTAAAAATGCAGGCTGCAAGAGTGCTTGCAACCAAAGTTTTTGTGAATAAAACGTTTTTCTTCAGTAAACTAAGAGGTTTATTCATTATTTATGTCCTTAGATTTCCCATGTGTTTTTTTGCAAAATACTACTTATCGTAAACAAACCTGAAAGTCTGTTAAGACTACAACCCAGTTGCAGTCAGTGGCAGTAACGCTTGCCTTGATATTAAAGGGTATATAATCGAGCTTATAATTACTCTTATGATAACGTAGGATAATAAAATAATTATCAATAATAACCTATGAGATTTATGTGACTACAATGAAAAACGCGATAGATGCCCTGAAAAAGCAAGGAATAGCCACTCAAACATTTGGCGATGGAAAAGAAGTTGTCATCTGTGTTCACGGCTGGCTTGATAACAGCAATAGCTTTAAACCTATGTTATCTAGCATTGACGCGAAATATACTTATATTGCTATAGATTTAATGGGTCATGGTCAATCGCAATGGCGCTCAGCTGACGCTCACTATTATTTTGTAGATTACGTATACGATTTATTAAATATTATTGACCAATTGCAGGTGCCCAGCTGTCATTTAGTTGGGCATTCACTTGGTGCGATGGTATGTGGTTTGTTCAGTGCTTTATATCCTGAGCGTGTTAATAGCTTAGTCATGATTGAAGGCATTGGGCTGGTTTGTACTGAGCCTGATGATATACATCAGCAAATGAAAGCCGCCTTTGAGCAAAGAAAAACAACAGATAAATTTAAAAAACGGCTGTATTCCAGCTTTGATGCGCTTAGCACGGCAAGAAGTCAAGTTGGGGATATCACAAAAGAAGATGCTGCTTTGCTAATGAGCAGAAACACTCAAAAAGTAGAGGGCGGTTTTTACCTAACTACCGATCCTAGGCTAAAAACGCAATCTGGCTTTCGGTTTTCTCAGGCTCAGGCGTTGGCAGTATTAAATGATATTGATGTACACAGTTTGCTGGTAATAGGTACAAAGGGGTATGATTTTGTTAAGCAAAACCTTTCAATATTTAAAAATAACTTCAATAACTTAGAGGTAAAGGAAATCTCGGGAGGTCATCATTGTCATATGGATAACCCGCAGCAATGCATTACATTGATTGAACAACACATGAATAGAAATACCCTAACCTAATTGTATATTTCCAATAAATATGGGAATATCCTCGGATTAGAGTATTTGCTCAATTGTTAAAGCGCCTTATATCTATTAAGGTTAAGTATCAAAAAAATAACTAAAACACAGGAGCTAAGAGTGGAAAAAATCTGGCTAAAGCGCTACCCAGAAGGTATGCCTGAAACGATTGATCCAGAACATTACAACTCGTTGCTTGAATTGTTTGACAAAAGTTTTACTGAATATGCGTCTCTTCCTGCTTACACAAATATGGGAAAGACCTTAACTTATAAACAAGTTGATGAAAAAACCAAAGCCATTGCAAGCTATCTTCAAAATACCCTGAAGCTTGGCAAGGGTGATAAAGTAGCCGTTATGATGCCTAATTTATTGCAAACACCATTAGCAATTTTAGGTATTTTGCGTGCAGGGTGTATTGTGGTCAATGTGAACCCACTTTATACAGTTAGAGAGCTTGAGCATCAGCTTAATGACTCTGAAACTAAAGCAATTTTCATCTTAGCTAACTTTGCACAAACACTACAAAAAGCATTGCCGAAAACTCAGGTTAAACACATTGTGTTGACTGAAATCGGTGACATGATGGGGGGCGTTAAAAAACACCTAGTTAATCTGGTAGTGAAGCATATCAAAAAAATGGTGCCGGCCTTTTCATTGCCTAACCCAATCGCCTTTAAAAAGGTGGTTGGTGCAAACCCCAATGACTATGTTGCACCAGATGTAAATTTAAGTGATTTAGCGTTCTTGCAATACACTGGAGGTACAACGGGTGTATCAAAAGGTGCCATGCTGACTCACGGCAATATGGTTGGCAACTTAGAGCAAGTATCGGGTTGTTTGGATAAAGTGTTAGACAAAGGCCAAGAGATCGTCATTACTGCGTTGCCGCTGTACCATATTTTTGCATTAACCGCGAACTGCTTAACCTTTATGAAGTATGGTGGTCATAATATTTTGATCACTAATCCACGTGATATGCCTGCGTTTGTAAAAGAGTTATCTAAATATCCATTTACGGCTATTACAGGGGTAAATACGCTATTTAACGGCCTGTTAAATACGTCTGGGTTCGCTGAACTAGACTTTTCTCACTTAAAAATGTCTCTAGGTGGTGGTATGGCAGTACAGCGTCCTGTTGCAGAGCGCTGGCAAAAAGTCACTAGGAGCAAGCTAATGGAAGGCTATGGGCTTACTGAATGTGCTCCACTAGTAACCATTTGTCCTTATGACTTAGACGGTTATAATGGCTCTATAGGTTTACCAGCACCAAGTACCGATCTAAAAATTATTTTAGAAAACGGTGAAGAAGCACCAAAGGGTGAAGCTGGCGAATTGTGTGTGAAAGGTCCACAGGTTATGGCTGGTTACTACAACCGTCCTGATGCTACTGCCGAGTGTTTAAAAGATGGCTGGTTTGCGACAGGTGACATTGCCACATACGACGATGAAGGCTTCTTTTATATCGTTGACCGTAAAAAAGATATGATTATTGTATCTGGCTTTAATGTGTTCCCGAACGAAGTAGAGGAAGTTGTTGCAATGCATGAAGGTGTACTTGAAGTAGCAGCTGTAGGTGTACCTCACGAAGTAAGTGGTGAACAAGTTAAAGTATTTGTCGTTAAAAAAGACCCTTCTTTAACGGAAAAGGATATAATCAAGCATTGTCGTGATAATCTGACTAATTATAAGGTCCCCAAATTGGTTGAGTTCAGAGATGAGCTGCCAAAAACCAACGTAGGGAAAATCTTACGCAGAGCCTTAAAAGAATAAAGAATCGCCGGCATTAGCCGGCTTTTTTTTAGCAAGAATATGTCTAGGAGACGCAGTGCAGTACCAAGTTATTCAATCCCAAAACGAGCTTAATGAATTTGTAGCAAAGATATCAGATGCGCAGGTGGTGGCGTTAGACACCGAATTTATGCGTCGTCGTACCTTGTACCCTGAAGTTGCATTGATCCAAGTGTTTGCAGCAAATCATCTAGCTTTGATTGACCCACTTTTGGAGCTAGACTTGGCACCGTTTTGGGCTGTTTTACAAGATCCTAAAGTACTCAAAGTGCTGCATTCTCCTTCCGAAGATATTGAAGTATTTCAAAAGTTTGCAGGCTTTGTACCCAGTCCAATGTTCGATACTCAGTTTGCTTTGCAGGTACTCGGAGAGGGTAACTGTGTGGGGTTTGCTAACATGGTAAAAACCATATTAGCAGTTGAAATAGACAAAAGTGAGTCAAGAACAAATTGGCTTCAAAGACCATTAACGCAAAAGCAATTGGACTACGCTGCCTCTGATGTTTTCTATTTAATGCCGTGCTTTGAACACATTTTTACGCTAATCAAAGAACGCAACTTGGTTGATATCGTCATCAGCGAAAGCGAGCTGATAGCTGCTAAACGCGCCTTTGTCGTGCCAGATGAACAAGTGTATTTAGATATAAAAAATGCATGGCAGCTAAAACCTCGAGACTTAGCGGTGTTAAAAGAGCTCGCAGCTTGGCGACGCGCCAAAGCACACAAGAAAAATCTCGCGTTAAGCTTTATTCTCAAAGAACATAATATGGTCGAAGTAGCAAAACGCAGACCTACATCATTAAATAGCCTGCGTAATGTGCCGGGCATTGAAGCGATGGAAGTGAACCGCTCTGGAAAAGAGATCCTTGCCTGCGTAGAAAAGGGTAATGCTGTTGGCGAACCACAATGCCCGAAAAAACTCTTGAGGCTGATTGATTACCCTGAGTATAAAAAAGCGGCAAAGCAACTTACATCGTACATTAAGCAAATAGCGCAAGACAATGGCATTCCAGCCGATGTATTGGCATCGAAAAAGCAAATAAATCAATTGATAAGTTGGAATTGGAAAAAAACCGCTGAGGAGCGCGCGTCTTTACTTAAACCTGATTTACTTCAACCTTGGCGTTATGAACTGGTTAAAGATACGCTACAAGAGTGGGATGTTTAGTAATTAGCTAAAGACGATATTTGTATGTTTGGTTATGCTAGAAAAGCGTTGGTTCGTTGCGTTTTTAAATAATTTCTACCTACTGATTATCATGCCAAGCATGCTCAGTAGGTAGACTTTATTGGATTTCATCTAGCTATTTAGACTCTCTGTCATCGTCAGGAAGCGTGACATTCAACTCTAATACTGCTAAATCGTCTTCGTTTTGCTCAAATTGCACATTGACTGCATCTGAGTCTACTTTTACATATTTACGGATCACATCCAAAATATCTTGCTTAAGTTGTGGCAAATAATCGGGTGTGCCGCGTTTTGAGCGTTCATGCGCAACAATTATCTGCAAGCGCTCTTTTGCAAGCGATGCGCTGCTTTTTTTCTCTGAGCGAAAATAGTCAAGTAACGACACGTTAACCTCCAAAAATCCGTTTTAGAATGCCCTTTTTCTCTACATTAAGAAAACGGAAATCAACAATTTCACCAAGTAAACGGTTAATAGCATCATTATAGGCTTGGCCTGCATCTGATTCACCGTCTAACACCACCGGCTGACCTGAGTTTGAAGCATTAAGCACGGCTGTTGACTCAGGGATAACACCTAGTAAGTCGATAGCTAAAATTTCTTGTACATCTTCCACAGATAACATTTCGCCTGCAGCAACACGACTTGGGTTGTAGCGAGTGAGTAACAGGTGCTCTTTTACTGGCTCTAGGCCGTCTTCAGCGCGTTTTGACTTACTTTGCAAAATGCCTAGGATTCTATCTGAGTCACGTACTGAAGAGACTTCTGGGTTAGTTGTAACGATTGCTTCATCGGCAAAATACAACGCCATCATGGCACCTGCTTCTATCCCCGCAGGGGAGTCACAAATAATGAAGTCAAATTTGTCTTTGAGTTCATTCAGAACGCGTTCAACGCCTTCACGGGTGAGGGCGTCTTTATCTCGCGTTTGAGAAGCGGGAAGTATAAATAATTTCTCTACTCGCTTGTCTTTGATTAATGCTTGATTAAGATTTGCTTCGCCATTGATGACGTTAACAAAATCGTAGACCACACGGCGTTCACAGCCCATGATTAAATCTAAATTACGAAGGCCAATATCAAAATCGATGATGGCTGTTTTGTAGCCTTTAAGTGCAAGGCCTGTACCAATAGCTGCGCTAGACGTAGTTTTGCCTACACCGCCTTTACCTGAAGTTACGACAATAATTTTTGCCATGTGATTTATCCTTTGACCAAAGCTGTTATTTCTAAAGAATCATTTTTTTGTTTTACTTGTGCAGCTTTACCCCACAGTTCCCCTTGTAAAGAGTCGCTGATCCAGTAGCTGCCGTTAATAGAAACCAATTCGGCTTCAAGACGCTGGCAATAAATTGCTGCTTCGTCGTATCCTTGAGCCCCGGCAATCGCTCGGCCTCTCAAAGTACCATAAATATGAATATTACCATCAGCAATAACTTCTGCACCGTGGCTAACGGCACCTAAAACAATTAAATCTCTGTTTTTGGCATAGATTTGCTGACCCGATCTGACCGTGGTCTGAACGATTTGTGGCGGTAGATAAACTTCTTTTTCAACTTCAACCACTTCAGTGTTGTTCTGCTTAGGTTGAACTGGTTTCGCGTTATCTTTACTGTAGTTTAATACTGATAGCTTAACTGCCTTTGCCGCTTCATTTTGTTGCTCAGTGCCATTGCAAATACCTACAGGGTTCAATTGCAAGTCAATGAGTGTTTGTTTTAGCGTTGCAAAGTCGACATTGGTGTCATGTAGTTTTGCTAAATTGATAACGATGGGGGCTCCTATAAAAAACTTAGGTGCTTGGGAAATTTTCTCGTCTAGCTCTTTTCTTAGTTGGGTGATGTCAACTGAGAACAAGTGCAATACAGACAAGGTAAAAAGATTTCCTTTTAACTCAAATGTTTGTTCTGACATAAGCGCTCTATAAAATGCAGACTTTATACTTAAGCAAACCCAAAGCTGTATTTTTATAAAAAAGAATACTCAGGTAAGCAAGGGCGTATTTCATGGACATATTCATAGACATATTCATGAGCATAATTGTTGTTTTGGCCCCGTATTTTAAACGTTTGTAAGTCGTAAAACTTTCCAAATACAATGACTGTCATGGTATAGTGCCGATTAGACATAAGCAAGAATTTATAGGGTTATAATGCTCACTGCTGTATATAAAAGCTTAAAAAAAGCGGATACCTACCTTTATATAGAAAAAAGAGATGATTTTTCTAAAATACCTGAGCCATTAATGGCCATGTTTGGACGCCCCAAGTACGTTATGATGTTCGATTTATCAAAACGCAACAGACTGGGGATGGCCGATATTGCACAAGTTAAGGAAAAATTAAGCAGTGATGGGTTTTACTTACAGCTTCCGCCACCGGAAGATAATCTTCTAGACCAATTTAAAAAACAAAATGGAGCGTCCAGTGATTAAAAAATTAACTGTGCTAGTAAGCGCGCTATGCTTATCTAGCTCCGTTTGGGCTAACACACAAGAGAAGTTTGAAAAGTACGTTGCAGAACTAAAAGTGGAAGCGCAGGCCAAAGGGTATGACCAAGCGTTGATTGAGAAAGCGTTTTCAACTGCTAAGTTTAAGAAAAAAGTCATTACCAATGATAAAAACCAACCAGAAATAGTCGAAACACTTGAAACTTATTTACCAAAACGCGTGCCGCAATGGAAAATAAACCAAGCGCGCAAGCTCTATAAAGAGCATCAAACGATTTTAGAAAAAATAGCCAAAGAATATGGCGTACAAGCACGCTTTATCGTTGCATTGTGGGGCTTAGAAAGTAATTTTGGTCGTATTCAAGGTGGTTACCCTGTTATTAGCGCGCTAGTAACTTTGGCCTTTGATGGTCGTCGAGAGGATATGTATAAACGCCAACTATGGGCGGCGCTCGATATCTTAAAAGAGGGCCATATCACGCTTGAAGATTTTAAAGGGTCTTGGGCTGGCGCGATGGGTCAAACGCAATTTATGCCAACATCGTTTAACTCTTATGCTGTTGACTACAACAAAGACGGTCGCAAAGACATTTGGACCACTCAGGTGGATGCTTTTGCCTCCATAGCAAACTACCTAAAACAAGCAGGTTGGAACGACAACTTAACTTGGGGACGCCAAGTTAAGTTACCGCAAAACTTTGACCACAAATATGTGTTAAAGCGTGGCACAAAAACACGTAAACAGTGGCTAGAGTATTGGAAAGACTCTGAACGCTCATTAGAGGACTGGCAAGCACTTGGTTTGCGTCGTACTGATGGTAGCGACTTACCTAAGGTGAATGTTACAGCCGCGTTGGTTATGCCCGATGATATCAATGGCCGTATGTATTTAGCGTATGATAACTACAAGGCGCTGATGCATTGGAATCGTTCGTATTATTTTGCAACAAGTGTAGGCTACCTATCTGACAGAATCGGATATCCAAAAATCTAAGCGCTTGCACTAGTTAGAATTTAGTTGAGGCCATGATAACTCGTATGTTTGTACAAGTTGCCATGGCTTTTTTTGTTTGTATTGCTTATCTAGACACTCTATGTAAGTTCGATTTATCAAGGTAGTTAAAGATACTGAAAAAGTTTAAAGACGCTTATTTAGCGCTAGCTTGCAAGAGTTTACTGAATGATCACGCCCATCGTCACCCTTAATTCTGATTGAACGTGAAGCGCCTTTTCTCGTGCTGTCCAGCGTATAATTTCGGGGATCATGCCTTGAGTTTCGCTTGAGTGTTCTAGGTGTGGACTAGATAAAAAAACACGGCCTTTGCCAAAGGTTGTGCTAATACAAGCTGTGTGATTAGTCATATGCTCATCGCTAAAGTATTCAGGAAAGCGAATATTTTCATCTTCTGCGTCTTCGGCTTTTATAACTGTACCAAACGAAGCTATCTCATTTATAGTACCAAAGCCTTGTTTGTGTTTAGCCTGTGTTAGCTCATCATTTTCAGGTATAAGCATCAGTGGGCCCTGCCAGTAGAGCACCGGATGCGTAACACGTTGAGTCCACTTTGGGGAAAAGACAGCCCGTGCACGGTCGGTATTGAGTTTTACATTGATAAGGCCACCACCGCGATTTTGGTGTTTCATATCATGCAGTTTTACATCTACTAACGAAAGCCAGCCAAAACGAGCATTTGTCGCAAGAAATGCTCCAGAACAAATGCCAAAGTATCCGCCTCCATTGCGTACGAAGTCGCGAATAATTTTTCTGCCATACAAGCCAAGGACCCATTGCTGATACAAAACGACACCACCGCCAGGAACAACAAAAACATCAACGTCTTTTAGTTTGTTCTGTCGTATCATTTTACCGGTGACGATGATTGTTTTTATATTGCGCTGATTCTGCAGAAGAGTGTGAAGAATTCGAGCCGATTTATTCTGTGTCCCCGCTAAGATGCCTGCTTTGTTAACATCGAAGATAGCGACAGTAATTGAGTTCACAAATATTCGTCCTTGTTAAATGGTTACTTGCTGTAAGCCATTTGCATTAGCGTATAAAACTCCCATTAGGGACTGTTCATCACTTGATATGTTTAATGCTATAGCAAGTGATGTCGTCGCAAAATTAGCAACGAATATCAACGCTGTCAACAACAAGGATTTGAAGAAAATTCGAATAAAAAACAGTAATATGAATAAATAGCAACAATGTTTTTAGGCGCTCAAATTTGACTGAATAATTTACTACCCTTAGCGTTAACTTTTTGAGAGTCATACAGAGTACATAGGTAACGAACTGTATAGAATAATTACAAAGCGATCTATGAGTTGCTTGGTCACTTTAATTGCACAAACTGAATGTTTAGAGGCAAATAAAAAAGGTAGCACTCCAACATGCTACCTTTTTGGTGTGGCTTAAATGCCTACAAGTGTGTAATGAACTTTTACTTTGTTTTACATATGTTTAATGTCAATAATATGAAAGTGGCTGCACTTTTCCCCAAAACACACGGTACGAAAATGCGGTATATGCAAGAATTGTCGGTACTACAACTACCACGCCATATAGTAAAAAGTTAAGTGATTCAGGTGCAGCTAAGGCCTCAAAGATGGTGAGTTTACCCGGCACGACGTATGGGTAAAAGCTGTACAAAATGCCAAAAAAGCACAGCACAAAAATAACGCTTGAGATCAAAAAGGGTAACCATGCCCCTACATTGGGCTGTGACTTTAATTGCACTAAAATACGGTCTAATAATACAAATAACGCAAGACAAATAATGGGAATAGGTAAAATCAGTAAAAATATGTCTGAGGTAAACCAGCGCTCATATACACTGTGGTTAATAATCGGGTTTACCGCCGATACAGCAATGACACCAAAAAATGCCATACGTGTTGACACTTGGCACCAGCTAATTGCATCGAGTTGTAACTGTCCTTGGGTTTTTAGAATTAACCAAGCAGCACCAATGAGTGCATATGCAGCAACGACTCCCACACCGCTTAATAGTGCAAATGTCATAGCCAACGCATTGGTTTCGAAGGACATAACGTACAAACCCAACATATAGCCTTGCATAAATGCGCTGATGATAGAACCAACTTTAAAGAGCTTGTTCCACATCGATTTGCGTTTTGTTTTAGCTTTGGCTCTAAAATCGAAAGCAACGCCGCGAATGATTAAACCAATCAGCATGACTGTCACAGGTAGATAAAGCGCTTGTAAAATCATGCTGTGAGCCAGCGGGAAAGCGATGAGCGCTAATCCAACCGCCAATACTAGCCATGTTTCGTTTGCATCCCAAAATGGGCCGATTGAGGCAATCATCGTATCGGCATGTGCTTCGTTATCGGTTGGTAATAAGATGCCGACTCCAAGGTCATACCCATCTAAAATCGCATAAAGTAATATTGCCAGCGCCATAAGCGACGCGTAGACAAAAGACAGTGCGTGTGCATCAAGCATAATTATTCTCCTCTATTGAGGGTCGTTGATATTCTTCAACCTCTACTGATTTGTCAGCCGTGTAAAAAAGCGTTCTGATGTAAGCGATAAGTAGTAGTGTGTAGATCGTTAAATAGGCAACCAGCGATATCAAAACATTGTCGCTGGCAACTGCAGTGACGGCATCTTCAACACGCAACACACCAGTTACCAAGAATGGTTGGCGGCCAATTTCAGTTACGTACCAGCCAGCTAAAGTGGCTAGCCAACCGGAAAAGCTCATGGCCACGAGCGTTTTAAGTTGCCATGGTGCAAGTGTGTTGTTGCGCCAAAGCGTATATCGAAAGTACACAGCAACTACTATCATCAATAGGCCCATACCCACCATGATCCTAAAGCCAAAAAAGACGGGCTTTACAGGAGGTGTAGCATTTGGAAATTCGTTTAGCCCTTTGATCTCACCATCTTTTTCATGGGTCAAAATAATGCTCGCCATATTGGGAATCGCAATTTCAAAATCATTTGATTTGGTTTTCTCATTGGGAATGGCAAAAAGTAGCAGTGGGGCGCCTTTTTCTGATTCCCAAACCCCTTCCATTGCAGCCACTTTTTGTGGTTGATGTTCGAAAGTGTTTAAGCCATGTAAATCACCGACAAACATTTGTAGAGGTGCCAATAAAGTGGCGACAGTTAATGATACTTTTAAAGTCAGTTGTGGGGCTTTTTTATCGTCGCCTTTTAATAGTCTATAGCTGCTAACCCCTGCGATTAGAAATGAGGCGGTTAAGCCACTAGCTAATAGCATATGGGCAAGTCGGTAGGGAAAGGACGGATTAAAGATAACCGCAAACCAATCGGTTGGAAACACCACTCCATCTCTGACTTCAAACCCTGTTGGAGTTTGCATCCAGGAGTTGAGCGACAATATCCAAAATGCTGATAGGCTAGTACCAACAGCCACAATAATGGTTGCTAAAGTGTGTACTCTTGGTGACACACGTTTCATGCCAAAAAGCATCACGCCCAAAAACGTGGCTTCCATAAAAAATGCAGTTAACACTTCATAGCCCAGTAAAGGGCCTGCAATATTGCCAACTTTTTCCATAAAACCGGGCCAATTTGTGCCAAATTGAAACGACATGGTAATACCGCTGACGACACCCAAGGCAAAGGTGAGTGCAAATATTTTCACCCAAAAACGATAGGCCCTTAGCCAAACAGGGTGCTGTGTTCGATCGTATCTAACTTTAAAGAAAACTAAAAACCACGCTAATGCAATGGTGATAGTAGGAAATAGAATGTGAAAGCTAATATTGGCGGCAAATTGTATTCGCGACAACAGCAAGGTATCAAGCATGACGCACCTCGGCGATTAAGATTTTTTAAGCAATTTATCCTTTAAATCAATCACTTTACTTACAGAAGAGCCTAACTTCATCAGCGTTTGTAATTGCTCAGGGGATAAACGTTGTAACTCTGCAGACCATTTAGTAATGGTCTCTAGTAAATCGTGGATAGTTTGAATTTGATTTTGAGCGTATTCCTCTTCAGGGCTTTCACTTCCTTCAAGTATTTGATCTCGAAGCAAAGAAAGGGTTGGGTCTATTTCGCGCTTTCTGCGTTCTTCAAAAACACGGTTGGCTAAGTCCCAAATGCTGCCATTGGGGGCGTAGTATTCTTTTCTATCACCAGGAATATGGGTCACTTTAACAAGCTGCCAAGATTGCAACTCTTTAATCCCCATACTGACATTGCCTCGGCTGATTTTAAGTGACTCTGCAATTTCGTTGGCGGTCAGAGGTTGTTCGTGGATCACTAATAGAGCGACCATTTGCCCTATGGTTCTGTTAAAGCCCCAGCGACTCCCCATTTCACCGCAGTGCAGTACAAAGTTCTCAATTTTAGGAGATAAATTCATTGTTCTAAAGTTTCAGTAATTATTGAAACTTTAATATATAGACGTAATTGATTCAGATCAAGCGCTATTTATTAGCGTGCTGTGAGAACATGGATTTGCGAAACAATACGCGCTAGGGCCTGCTTATCTTTGCAGTTTATTTTGCAGTAGTTTGATTGGTATTAATACAAGGTAGAGTCAGGTTGCATAGTTATTCTATATGAGTCTGGTGATAAAGACTTTGTACTCCTGCAAAGTCACCTTAAATCACTTTCATGCGTGGTGATACGGTAGGAATATGAATGTTATTGAAGGGCACATAAGAAGGTCATGCAGCTTTTAATGGAGCAAAGCAGAAAAAATAGCAGTTAAACGTTAACTGCTATTTTAATAACCTTATTGGCCGTAAAGGGCTAGCGCTGCGCCTGACACATTCGTATATTCAACAATAGCGACAGGGTAAAACCCCGTTTTTTTCAATGCGATTGCTGTGTTACTGCGCGATGGCCCAACCCAAAAGTAGCCAATAAATGGCTGCACCCAACCAGATTTCGACTCTAAGATACCTTTTAGTTGAGCTGCTTTATCCTCGCTTGGTGTAAGGTGCTGAGGTAAAACGTTATCTCCTGCGCTATACAGCGGGGTTTGAGTGCCAATGTTTCTTAAATAGCTTAGCTCTACAATAGGCGTATAATCGGGAATGTCGGCTACCTGTAGGTCAACATAATGATTGCCAATCCAATAATTTATCTCTGCTAACGACTTTGGGTATCCCCAAATTTCTAAACCTGCTTTGATTGCAAGCGTGTTGTTTAGCTCAAGATCTTGATTATACATGGCATAATCTGATGGCACGCCTTGTTGTATATTTTGCTCATTGGCTTGCGCCATAATTTGCTGTGCAGCGAGTAGATATTGCATTTGCTGCTGTTTACTGGCGTGTTTTGGTAGGCAGGGAAGAGGTAGAGCTTGGGCTGATTTTCGTTTTACAGCAATCGTGTTAACCGTCTCAGCATACGCGCCTACTGGGCTTTGAGTTATATCTTGAAAGTACAACACGCCAATACTTTGATTAGTGCCAGTACCATTACATACTATTTCTATTGGTTCAAACTCACCGTGAGCAATAAACTTTTTAGCTTGGTTGGTTTTAATAATTGATAAAAATGCGCTGGTTAGATTGCCAGATATACGAAATGGCATACTCACGGCGGTGCCATCACTTAATAACACTTGCTCGGTGACTGGGTATTGTTGTTCGATGCTCGCTGCGTTTACTGCACTACTTATAAAAAAAGATGCGCATGCTGCTTTGAGCAAACTCCCGCTGTTGTTAATCATTCTTTTATCCTTATTGATGATTAGGTGTTTCCATATTAGGGCGGCAAAAATAACACGAATTTTGTGCTTTATGTAGAGGTTTGAGTTAAAAGTGAACTGACAGGAACAAAAAACGCCACAGTTGGGCGTTAATATGTTGGTTTAAGAGATCCTGAACTTGTTTCGTCATTCTGAACTTGTTTCAGAATCTCCAAACCTAAAGCATGTGGTTTTTCAAGTATGCGCCGTTTACCTTACCGCCATCATAATAATACCTGGCAGGATAAAAAATGAGCCTAATACATAACCTAATGCCGCTGATTTGTTGTTAGCACCAATGTGAGCAAGCTTTTCAGCAAGGGTGATTGGCAGCTCTCGCAATACAGGAACACCATATATTAGTGCTACCGCGAATACGTTAAACATCACGTGTACCAATGCGATAGTGAGTGCAACTTCCGCTGCAGGACCGGTAATCGAAGTGGCCGCTAGCAGAGCGGTAATGGTTGTGCCAATGTTTGCGCCCAGTGTGAATGGATAAATTTGACGGGTGTTGAATACACCACTGCCTGCTAATGGGATCATTAGGCTTGTCGTTGTAGAAGATGACTGTACCATAATTGTAACCGCTGCGCCTGAGCCTATACCGGCGATAGGGCCTCGACCAATAGCGCTGTGCAAAATATCTTTTGCAGTACCAACCAATGCTTTTTTAAGTAATTTACCTAAAGCGGTCACTGCAAATAGAATTAGGCCTATTCCTGCTACTACCATCGCAATACCAAGTGCTTTGCCGTCCAAAAAGCCTAAAGCATCTTTGACTAAACCTACGGCCGGTTTTACCAATGGTTTAATAAAGTTATAGCTTTTTAATGATAGGTCCGCATCGCCAACAAAAATGTGAGATAAGCTAGCCGCAAGCTTTTGCAGTATCCCAAACATGATCTCTAGAGGTAAGAAAATAGCAACCGCAATTAGGTTAAAAAAGTCATGTACCGTTGACGCTGCAAATGCCCTTTGAAACTCTTCTTTATTACGAATATGACCAATAGAAACCAGTGTATTGGTTATAGTTGTACCTATGTTTGCACCCATTACCATAGGGATCGCAATATGAATAGGTAATCCTCCTGCAACAAGGCCAACAATAACAGACGTTACAGTTGATGAGGATTGCACTAGCGCGGTTGCCAATGCGCCCAACAATAAAGCGACAAACGGATTAGTTGCAAACGCAAAAATTTCTTTTGCACCTTCACTACCTCCAGAAGCGATTTTAAAACCCCCACTGACTGTGCTGACAGCGACTAAAACTAAATAAACCAGTAGGGCGATCGCAGCCCAATTTAAAAATTTATAAAGGCCAGAGTTTGCGGAACTACGCATAATACTTCTCTTTTACTACTCACCAAAAATGACAATTTGATGACGTTTTTATTTCAGGAGCGCGAATTACAACATCAGTTTATTACAGAAATATTTCAGTTTAGAGATTTTGTTAGTCTCGCATGAACGACAGTGGCGTTTTTTTAAACGAAATAAATTTAGGATAAGCGGGAAAGTAATTCTTTATTCGTATTTTTCTGGGTTCTAGTAAAAAAGAGTAATTTTGTTCATTGTCCCCAATCTGTTAGTTTTTTGGAATTATAAATCTAAAAGTTGATATTTATTGCATAAACTATTTTGCGTATCGGAATGAATTATTCAAGTAAAACAGGCGTATGTCGACCAGTTAATTGTTGCAATGTTCGGGATTGTTAACCAGTAAACACAAGATTAACCCTACTGTTTCTGCTTAAAATTCAAGCAAGATCAATATTTAGTTAATTATTGGTTTATTTAATGTAAAGGTGAGCTTTAATCTATCATCTTAAAAGATGAATGCTGGCTTAATCGAATTTTATTGAATCTGTCACTTTCAGATATTTTTATCGAAAAGGAGAGAGGAGGAAGAGATAGCCTAAAAGTATGGTTTTTAATTTCTGTAACCCAAAGTAAGTGTTTATCCAAAAGTGAGCATGTTTCTGTAGGTAAATTTCGAATATTTAAATGGTTATGAAGGAGTATATAAATGTTTAATACGAGTATGAGAACAAAGCTAAGAGGCCTTGCGGTGGGGCTAATAACGCTTGCAAGTACATCTCTTAGTCTAGGTGCATATGCAACTGGTACTGAGTTTGCTGGATGTATGGAGGAAACCGCTGGTTTTGCCGTTCAGTGTACTGCAAATGATGTAAGAATTGCTGGAGTTGCGAGTAATCCCGATGGTACTCCAAAGTTACAAATACTAGATGATGGGTGTGCATATCAAGGCGACACAGTTGAGTTTACAGCTACATTTGATATTGAAACAACGTCAAAAGAGCGCCATGACGTGGGTATCTATTTTGTAACCGATGGTGACCCCAATAAAGATGGTGCCGTAAGCGGCCAATGTAGTATTTCTACGTTACCATTCCAGCCATCTCCACCTTGGCTAGATTTAGATGGTATCGATGATCCATTGCCAGGTACAAACACGCCGTCAGGTGTTCAAGATGAATGTGGAGACATTAGTAAGCCTGATTTTAATCCGCTTTCTCCAACATTTACGTTAACTGCAACATGTGTTGACCCTGATAACGACGGCCAATTAAATATACCTTATTGCACAAGCTGGAGACAGTCGGGTGCCAATGAGCTGTGCGTTAATCCAAGTGATGCGTTCCCAGGTTCCCCTTCGAAATGTAAGTGTGATGATACGTTCAATATTCCAATTGCAGTACCACCTGCTGAGCTACTTGTAAGCAAATCTGTAAATCCTACCACTTTGGTTGAGCCCGGTGGCAACGCAACCTTTACTGTAACAGTCACTAACGTTGGTATTGACCCAAATAACAACGTCACTTTAAATACTTTGAGTGACAGCATTTATGGCGATATTACCACATCGGGTCACGATGGAATTCTAAGTACAACGTGTAGTGTGCCTCAAGTGATCCCCGCGGATGACCGCAATGTTGGTGGTGTAGATACATATACTTGTCAATTTACTACCAATATCTTAGGTAATGCAGGTGATGTTGAAACGGATATCGTTACAGCATCGGGCATTGATGACAATGGTAATTCTTTAAGTGGCGAAGATACGGCACAGGTTACGCTAATTGACTCTTTGCCAAGTATTTCATTAGATAAAACAGCCAATCCAACTTCAATGTTAGAGCCAGGTGGTTTAGTTACTTTCTCGGTGGTGATTAACAACACAAGCCCTGCAAGCTCTGACCCTGTGACTATTACATCTTTAGTAGACAACATTCATGGTAACCTCAACGGCCAAGGTGATTGTGTTATCCCTCAACTGATTAATGTTGGTGCCAGTTATTCGTGTTCTTTTCAAGTGAATGTAGTTGGCAATGCTGGTGATTCCGAAACAGACACAATTACTGCGCTTGGTGCAGACGATGAGGGCAATCCAGTCAGTGCGAGTGACTCAGCAACCGTTGCTATTCTCAATGCTCCTTCTAGCATTGAAGTTATCAAAACAGCATCTCCGTTGGTTATAGATGAGCCTGGTGGTTCTGTGACTTATACCTATACTATCAACAACACATCAAGTGTTGATGCGGTAACGATAGATGTTGCAGACGATGACAAGCTCGGTTCAATTAATGGTCAAGGCAGCTGTCAGTTACCACAGGTAATTACACCAAGTGGTTCATATACCTGTACAATCACAACTTATGTTGCTGGTAATGGCAACACCTCAGTCACTAATGTTGTGAGTGTATCTGGTTTAGATGATGATGGTGAAGTGGTCAGTGGTTTTGACGATGCGACGGTCAATATACAAAACACACCGCCTGCGGCAACGTTAGTTAAAACGGCCACACAAGTAATCGCGACTTATCAAGTTTCAGTCTCTAATGATTCTGATGCCGAGTCGTTAACTATTACTCAATTGGCAGACGACATGTTTGGTGATATCACAGTTGTAGCTGGCAATATTCAATCGACAACCTGTTCAGTACCACAGGTAATTCAGCCAGCAACACAAGCTGGTGATAGCTATAGCTGTGAATTTACCGCTATAGTAACTAGCTCACCACATGTAAATAATGTAACTGCAACAGTCGTTGATGATGATGGCTCTCAAGCAATTATGCCATCAGATACAGCCACTGTGAGCTTTGACTAATTACAGTGAAGAGGGATACCTAGCAGCTATTCCTCAAATGTTATAAAAGTAATTATTTAGTATTATTTTGAGTGGGGAAAACACATAATTAGCGGTGTTTTCTCCACAATTACTACACTTTTAACTTATAAAATTGTCTGCACCGAGATTGGCTTGTGTAGGCACATGAAACTAACACGTCTTTTTACATTACTTTTAGGTTGGGTCTTGAGCAGTTTTGTTCAGGCAAACGCTATTGAACTATCAGATAAACAAAGCGTATACGAGCTAAAGAAATCCGCCTTATATTTTCATGACTATGATAAACAAATCACATCTGTCTCGCAGTTGCAGTCTCTAACTGGAATTCTAAAACCTTACTCGACACAAAAGCCACATATAAAACCATATTGGAAATGGGCTAAAGTAGAATTGTTTAACACTACCGATGAAGAGGATTGGTATGTCTCGTTTGGTTTTGCGCGTTTACCGATATTAGAAATGTATTGGCTTGAAGAGTCCGCAACAATTATTAAGCTAGATGAAAAAAGCACTTTTTTTGATCGACCCCTAAAACATCCACAAATGTATGTGCCTATCAAGTTACAAGCCAATCAAAGAAAAACATTATTTGTAAAGTATCAAACGTTTGCAAACGCACCTGCCAAAATAGTCATTCACTCGCCAGAGCACTTTAATCAAACCGCACAACTGAGCATACTTAATAACGCTGTGATAGCGGGTATTGTTATGGCTATTTTGTTGATTGTTATAGTTAATTTATACTTTAATCGCAATTTAACTAATGTATTTTATGCCATTTGGACGTGCATGTTTTTGCTTATCGTGACGGATATGGCTGGGTTCACCTACCAATATTTTTGGCCAAACTTAGGGGCGTTTGCCAATACGTTTTCAATTTTGTTAATGGTCTTGGTGCCGATATTTCACTTACTTTTTGTACGAAGCTTTCTGCAGTTAGAGCACTATCATGCCTTTCTCGATAAGATCTATATAGGGTGTATTTTAATTTATCTTATATTGGTACCTTTAGCGCTGCTTTTGCAGAGTGTATTTTACAATTTACTTGCCAGTTCGCTTATTATTTTGGTGTTTCTGTATACCTGTTATTGGTGTTTTAAACAGCGCGCACCTGGTATAAAAATATTCGCTATCAGCCTGTTTAATCACGTTTTATTCGTTAACGTTTTAACTATACTGGGTGCAAGCTTTGGCAACGTTTTCTCAGTGTTTGAAATTTCAACGTATATTAAAATTGGCTACTCAATCGAGGTGTGCTTGTTCACGGTTGCGATGGCGGTGCAACATAAGTCTGTTCAATACCAACTCGTTTATCATTTGCAAAATCAAGTAAACGCGCTAAATCAATCGGTATTACAGGAACAACGTTTTTCAAAGCAACAATCAGAGCAAGTGAAAAAGCAAGAGCAGCGATTATTTACCGATTTATCTCATGAACTGAGAACGCCACTGACGGTTATGAAGATTCAGGTTGAGTCTTTGCAACATAATATCGTCGACAATGTGCATGATTCCTATCGCAAGTTACATGACAAAATTGATGAATTGAATGAATTTATCAACACCCTAATGTTAGTCAGCGACTCAAAAGACTTGCACTACGGGCTGAATATTCAAGCTACGAAAATTAGACCTTTTATCAATGAAGTACACCACTTGTGTTTACAGAAATTGGATCTAAAAAATCAACAATTGAGCCTTAACTGTCAAATAAGAGAATTAGAGTCGTTGTTTATCGACAAAAAAGCCATTACTCAAGTAGTGGAGGAGGTTGTCTGTAACGCCGTTAAGTTTGGTGGTAGTCGTGTAGAAATCATGTTGAGCTTTATAGAAAACGAAGACAACATGGTCATCCGAGTCGAGAATTCAGGTAGCCCGTTATCTTACGAAGCGCATCAAATGCTGTTTGAACCACTGTTTAGACAAGAGCCTTCTCGAAATACTTTACTAGGCGGTAAAGGAATGGGATTAGCCGTATGTAAAAAGATTATTCAGGCTCATCATGGCGAAATTACCTCAAACAACAGCTTACTTGGCGGGATCAGTGTCGAACTGAGCTTACCAAAAAGTTTTGCCTATGATGTTGTGTGATCTTTGCGTCGCTGTTTATATTTAAGTAAACTCCAGCGTTTAATATAAAAGTGGTTTAAGTAGCATGACAGACGCACCGTTTTGGCAAATAAAAAACCTTGAACAAATGAATCAACAAGAATGGGAAGCCATTTGTGACGGCTGCGGTAAATGTTGCCTTAATAGCTTTATAGATAGTGAGCATGAGGAAGACGAAGACTTCGCGAGCACCGATTTTTTGCGAGAAGGTGAAACACTTATTTATACCAGCTTAGTTTGCCAATATATCGACGACAACACCTGCGGCTGTACAAGGTACAGTGAACGACAGCAACTGGTGCCATCATGCGTTAAATTGACCAAAGAGAATTTGAAAGACATTTTCTTTATGCCACAAAGTTGCAGTTACCGTCGCTTACATGAAGGCAGAGGGCTTGCTAGCTGGCATCCACTTTTAAACAATGGCAGTAAAGACAAAATGCACGCAGCTGGCATTAGCGTAAAAGGGCGTGTGACTAAAGATAATACGGTTGACTTGGAAAATGAGTTTGAAGATTATGTGGCTAGCTGGCCAACGTACGATTGTGATTAAGATCGTTGGTTAAGCTTTTTGTTTTCAAAACGCTCGTAAACACTAATAAAAACCTCTTTAAGTCAGAGTTATCCCATAGCTATGGAATAACTCTGTGATTTACCGCTTAAAGTGATAAGTTATTTAAAATTTCATCATCAACGTTATTCGCGAGCGTTACTTTTAACTTGGGTGTACGAGCCATTTCGCGCTTTATGGCAAAGTTAGCTTCTTCATTACGGGCCCAGCTACGACGTGCAATACCGTTGTTTACATCAAATAATAGCATCGATTTTAGGCGACCTTCTGCCTCAGGCGTACCATCTAATAGCATACCAAAACCGCCATTGATCACTTCGCCCCAACCAACACCGCCACCATTGTGGATTGACACCCAGGTAGCACCACGGAAGCTATCACCAATTACATTGTGAATCGCCATATCTGCGGTAAAGCGACTGCCGTCATAGATGTTTGAGGTCTCACGAAATGGAGAATCTGTGCCACTCACATCGTGGTGGTCACGACCTAATACCACAGGGCCAATTTCACCGCGCGCGATAGCATCATTGAAGGCTGTGGCAATGTCTGCTCTACCTTGTGCGTCGGCATATAAGATACGGGCTTGAGAACCAACAACCAGTTTGTTTTGTTTGGCGTCTTTGATCCAAGTGATGTTGTCTTGCATTTGTTGCTGAATTTCTTCAGGAGACTCTGCCATTATCTTGTTTAGCACCTCTGCGGCAATGGCGTCGGTTTTGTCTAAGTCTTCAGGTTTGCCTGAGGTACATACCCAGCGGAATGGGCCAAAGCCATAGTCAAAGCACATCGGACCAAGAATATCTTGCACGTAAGATGGGTATTTAAAGTCGATGCCATTTTCAGCCATCACATCACCGCCTGCGCGTGATGCTTCAAGTAAGAAAGCATTACCATAGTCAAAGAAATAGGTGCCTTTTGCCGTGTGCTTGTTAACAGCATCAGCATGACGTTTTAAAGTTGCTTGTACTTTTTCTTTGAATAACTCTGGTTCTTCGCGAATTAAACGGTTTGATTCTTCGTAGCTAATATCTACCGGATAGTAACCGCCCGACCAAGGGTTATGCAGTGAGGTTTGATCTGAACCTAAATGAACAAATATATCGTGTTCATAGAAAGCTTCCCAAACATCAACGATGTTACCAATGTAAGCAATTGACACGACTTCTTCGTTGGCTTGTGCTTGTTTAACACGCGCAAGCAAAGCATCCATATTGTCGATAAGTTCATCAACCCAGCCCTGCTGATGTCGCTTGGTGGCCGCTTTAGGGTTAACTTCCGCACATACTGTAATACAGTTTGCAATGTTACCTGCTTTAGGTTGCGCGCCACTCATGCCACCAAGGCCTGCGGTTAGGAAGATCTTGCCTTTAGGGCTTTCACCTTTATTTAATACTTTACGAAACGCGTTCATGACAGTAATAGTTGTGCCATGCACAATACCTTGCGGACCAATGTACATAAATGAACCTGCTGTCATTTGTCCGTATTGAGTCACGCCTAATGCATTAAAACGTTCCCAATCGTCTGGCTTTGAATAGTTGGGGATCATCATACCGTTAGTGACAACTACACGTGGTGCTTCTTTTGAAGAAGGGAACAAGCCCATAGGATGACCTGAGTACATGTGCAGCGTTTGGTCTTCTTCCATTTCGCTTAGGTATTTCATTGCCAACAAATATTGTGCCCAGTTTTGGAATACGGCGCCATTTCCACCGTAAGTAATAAGCTCTTCTGGGTGCTGTGCTACTGCAGGGTCGAGGTTGTTATCAATCATCAACATGATAGCTGCAGCTTGCTCGCATTTGGCTGGATAGTCTGAAATAGCACGTGCTTTTAACTCGTAATTTGGCTTGAAGCGGTACATGTAAATGCGGCCAAAATCTTGTAGCTCTTGTGCAAATTCAGAGGCTAACTCTTGATGCCATTCTTTTGGGAAATAACGCAGCGCATTACGAATTGCTAATTGTTTTTCATCCGCGCTTAAAATGTCTTTGCGCTTGGGCGCACGGTTGGCATCTGCAGGGTAAGGCTTAGGCGCAGGTAAAACGCTTGGGATCCCTTGTTTAATTTGTTCTTGAAAATTCATCACAACTCTCCCTTAATTCACAGTAAATGCTTGAGACTTGACTAACGCAATCATGGCATCAATATCAGGCTTTAATAATCTGTCTTCTTCTAGTTTGGCAACCTTAGCACGGATCACTTTAACGTTTTCCTCAATAAAGTCTGAGCAAGTATTCGGGCGTCGAAACTCAATTGCTTGCGCCGCATACATCAACTCAATGGCAAAGATTTTTTCAAGGTTGCCTAAAATTTGATTAAGCTTACGCCCTGAGATGCTGCCCATTGATACATGATCTTCTTGGCCCATTGACGTAGGTACGCTGTCTGCCGACGGCGGGAAACACAGTGATTTGTTTTCAGTCACTAGTGCTGCTGTGGTGTATTGTGGGATCATCATGCCCGAATTCAAACCACCCGATGTCGTCAATAAGCGCGGTAAGCCGTGTAAGCCTTCAAGTAGTAAGTAACAACGTCTGTCAGAAATATTACCTAATTCCGCCGCTGCGATAGATGCATAATCCAATACCATTGCCAAAGGTTGGCCGTGGAAACTACCGCCTGAGATAGCTTCTTCTTCGCTGATCACAATTGGGTTGTCGGTGACTGAATTCATCTCGATTTCAGCAAGTTCTTTTAGGTGATTATAGGCATTGCGAGATGCACCATGCACCTGTGGAATACAGCGCAGTGAATAGGGGTCTTGTACACGGTCACAATCGGTATGTGCAGCCATATTTTGCGAGTCTTTAAAGAATCGACGCATTCGAGCGGCTACTTTAATATTGCCCGCAAACGCTCGAATTTGGTGTAGCTCTTCTCTAAATGGAGATTGACTACCTTGCATACCTTCTATGCTCATTGCACCTGCAAGATCCGCTAAATCAAGCAAATAACGCATTTTAGTGAGTGCTGTAATAGCATGAGATAAGATAAATTGTGTGCCATTGATCAGTGCCAAACCTTCTTTAGCATGTAGCTCTAGTGGCTCTAAACCATGCTCTTTCAGTGCGTGTGCAGCTGGTATCATGCTGTCGCCTTGCCAGAACTCCCCTTCACCAAGTAAGGGTAAAAACAGATGAGAAAGTGGCGCCAAATCTCCCGATGCACCCACTGAGCCTTGCTCTGGTACTACAGGAATTAAATCTAGCTCGATAAACTTTAACATGCGCTCAACTACTTCTAGACGGATGCCTGAAAAGCCTTGACTTAACGCATGTACTTTTGTGATCAACATGAGCTTTGAAATTGGTTTTGCAATTGGCTCACCTACACCAACTGCGTGTGTGATCAGCAAGTTTCTTTGCAGCAAATGCGTTTCTTCAGGAGAAATTTGCGTATCACACAATGGACCAAACCCTGTGTTAATACCGTATATGGCTTTGTCTGATGCTGCCATTTTTTCAACATTGCGACGGCTTTTATTAATTTTATCTAGTGCTTCTTGGCAAAGTTCTGCTTTGATACTGCCATTTGCAATACCATTTACAATATCTAGATTTAGACGGTCAACACCATATCTAAACGTCATATTATTCTCCCAAATATCATCTTGTTGCGACGTATGTTTCGCTATTATTCAGATATGCTAACTTGTGCCTGATGTTTTATAAATGCATAATAATCGTAATTCATTCCGATAATATCGAACTAAAAGTTTGACTGTTTATAAAGGTCATCATATGCAGGTTCAAGACGTTGATTTACGTTTACTAAGAATATTTGTTGCCATCGTTGAATGTGGTGGTTTATCAGCCGCTGAATCGCGGTTAAATATTGGCCGTTCCACTATAAGTTCCCATCTATCGGACTTAGAGGTGCGATTAGGGTTAAAGCTGTGTAAACGTGGGCGCAGCGGTTTTGAGCTTACTGAACCTGGGCGGATAACGTATCAAGCCTCTTTAGAGCTGATGCAACAGTGTGAGGCATTTGCAACAACCGTAGCAAGTTCTAAAAACGAGCTATCGGGACGTGCAACAATCTCAGTCATTGATACCATGGTCAGCGATCCACGTTGTGGGGTTGCAGGAGCGATAGCTGCTTTAAAGCAAAAAAGTAATAACATCCAATTTGACATTAATGTGTGTGAAGCTCGAGAAGTTGAAACATCCGTTGTAAATGGGCGCTCTTTAGTCGGCTTAGGTGTGAGCCGCCATCACTTGCGTGGGCTCGATTATTTTCCACTTTATAATGAGAATAACTATTTATATTGTGGTATCTCTCACCCTTTGTTTGCTTGCGAACCCAGTAACGTTGAGAACTTATTGCAGCAAGCGGAGGTTGTAAGCAGTAACTATATGCGTGACAAAGAAACACGCAACGATGGCTTAAATTACCAAAATACGGCCGTGGCATATCACGACGAGGGGATAGCCCATCTAATCTTATCAGGCCAATTCATTGGTTACTTACCAGATCATTATGCCAGCTATTGGGTAGAAAAGGGCTTAATCAAAGCTATTTTGCCAGATCGTTATTCGTATAAAATTCCCGTTGTATTAATAACATCAAAGAATAATACCCCATCGCCACTTGCTCATGCTTTGATTGAGCAAATGAAATTGTGCCACCAGAGTCAATTATAGAACCCATAGAAAGCGTGGATTAAATGGGTAAATAGTACACGCGCAAATGTGGAACGTTCCAACTTCGCACGTGTGACTTTATTGTTACTGCGTGTAAACTCTAATTTATCCTTTTAATTGGAGTTTTTCTTGTGAGTGATATAAACACAAATCAGAGTTACGTTGCACAAGGTAATGACGAAAACAAAAACTATTTGTTACCGCTCAGTGCAATGACCACATTATTTTTTCTTTGGGGATTTATAACGGTCCTCAACGATGTATTGATCCCCAGACTAAAGGGGGTATTTGACCTCAACTACACCGAAGCAATGATGATTCAATTTTGCTTTTTCAGTGCTTATTTTATTGTTTCTTTACCAGCTGGTGCGTTGGTTAAAAAGCTTGGATACAAAAATGGTGTGCTGACTGGCTTAGTTGTAGCGTCAATTGGCTGTATGCTGTTTTATCCTGCTGTTGTTGTACATGAGTATTGGCTATTTTTAGGAGCCTTATTTGTGCTGGCTTCTGGTATTACTGTGCTACAAGTGTCTGCAAACCCTTATGTAGCTGCACTCGGTCCTGCTAAAACCGCATCGAGTCGTTTGAATTTGGCTCAGGCATTAAACTCACTAGGAACGACTGTAGGTCCATATGTTGGGGGATTGTTATTTTTTGGAACTGCAGGCGCAATGGCAGCTGAAGCGGGGGCAGAGTCGGTAAAAGTTCCATATTTAATGCTTGCAGGGGCGTTACTCACAATTGCAGTTGTTTTTGCATTTTTAAAGTTACCAACCATTGAGTCACATAGCGAAGAGCAAGACTGTAAGGCTAAAGGGCATAGTTTATTGACAGCGCCGCACTTGGTTATGGGGGTTGGGGCCATTTTTTGTTATGTAGGCGCAGAAGTAGCAATTGGTAGCTTTTTAGTTAACTATTTTGCACAGCCTAATATAGCAGGCCTTGAAGAGCACGCTGCTGCTAAGTTAATCAGTTATTACTGGGGCGGTGCTATGGTTGGTCGTTTTATTGGTTCGGCGTTGTTACAAAAAGTCGCACCGTCAAAGGCACTGACATTTAACGCGCTTTGTATTGTTGCACTGCTGACGTTAACAATGTCATCTAGTGGTAATGTGGCGATGTGGGCGGTGTTAGCGATTGGTCTTTTTAATTCTATTATGTTTCCTACTATTTTCTCAGTAGCCATTGAAGGATTAGGGTCTTTGACCAGTAAAGGATCAGGGTGGCTATGCTTAGCTATTGTAGGCGGCGCAATCGTGCCGTTAATCCAAGGTTTGTGCGCGGACAGCCTCAATATCCAAGTGAGCTTTATAGTGCCTTTAGTTTGTTACCTATACATCGCTTGGTATGGTCTAAATGTCGTAAACTGGGCTAATCGTTGGCATAACATAACTAAGTAAACGTGTTTACTTTTTACCGTCAAATTTCTTGAGGCAAGCATTCGCTTGCCTTTCTTGTTTCTTCATACTGGCAATTTTACTTTGACTGAATACGTATTCATCGCTGATATGACTAAAAATATTAGGAACGTTCCAATTGTTACCTTTTATCGTGCAAAGTACATAACAAAGCGAATATAGGTTTAACAATCCACTTCAGAGGTTGGCCTTTATTAAATTTTTCAATCTATACTTTTTGATGTTATCGAAAATTAGGCAATGAATCGTCCGCTTTTTGTTCGAATAGAAATGATTTATCTAATTTTGCTAAAAAATCTCAGATACTGACCGATACGATAAGACAAACCAGTTTAATTTTGTTACATATGGATAAAAGCCTGATTTGATCAGACGTTGTGTGCAACTTATGGCAACGGGTTTCAGCGTAAAATTTATAATAATAGGCTCATAATGTTTAAATCGTTTAAGTTCACTACCAAAGTCACCATTGCTGCCTCTGTGGTATTAGTGCTGGTGTTAGGATTATTTACCATCAACAATTTTATTGTGATGCGAAGTCAAACCCAAGAGCAACTTACCCTAGTGCTTCAGGAGATTTCTGAATCCGTGTCTCAAAATATCGCTAACTGGCTAAATGATAGGCTTGATATTGTTGGCTCTGTTGCGCTTGGGCATCGCGCATCAGATTCTAAACAGCAAATCCTCAGGCGCTTGGCCACTGCTGATGCTGCAGGGGATTTTAAAAATGTGTATATCGGTATGCGTGAAGGTGATTTTATACTTGATGATCCGAGTATTGTATTACCACCGGATTACGATGCTACAACCCGACCATGGTATAAGTTAGCTCAAGAAAAAAACGGCACAGCCTTTACTAATCCATATGTTGATGTCACCACCAATGAGTTGACGATTTCAGCAGTTGTGCCAATAACCAGCGGTAGTGAACTTCTCGGTGTAGCGGGTGGCGATATAGATATGGCAACCATCACTGATATTATCAATGAAATAGATTTTCTGGGCTTCGGTTATGGCTTTTTACTAGACTCTGAAGGCCGCATCTTGTCTCACCCTAACACCAAGCTCAATGATAAACCTATGTCTGAGCTGTTTGGGAAGCGTTTACAGTTGCAAAGTGAGTTTGTAGAAGAAGAAATTGATGGCACTGAACGTTTGATCTCTTTTGTTAAAATGCAAGGGATAAAAAATGTTGACTGGTATTTAGGTGTTGTAATTAATAAAGAGATAGCGTATTCATCGGTGTCGTCATTTAGAAATATGGCAGCCATATATATGTTACTGGGCGTTATCGTCATCGTGTTTATGCTGAAGTTATTGTTAAAGTACCTGATGAAGCCTGTAGAGCAATTAAATTATGCGATTAAAGATATTGCACAAGGTGAGGGGGATTTAACTAGACGCTTACATGTAGAAAGTGAAGATGAATTCGGTGAGCTGTCTAATTACTTCAATCTGTTTATAGAGAAAATACACGACTCTATTGCTCAAGTAAGAGATACAACGGTTACCCTTGAACACTCTGTAGAGAGCCTAATTGCGCAAACTCAATCTACTTTGAGCATGTACAGTGACCAAACCAAGCGAACAGACAATGTTGCCACTGCAATCAATGAGCTTTCGTCAAGTGCTGTAGAGATATCAAATAATGCCAACCATGCATCTGAACTGGCAACGGAGGCAAATCGACTGAGCGTTGATAGTCAAACCGCATTGAATGCAAACATCTCAGAGATAGCTTCATTAAGTGATAAAATGGCACAAGCGCAATCAACAGTCGATAGCTTAGACAAGCACTCGGCAAGTATTGGGCAAGTACTTGAAGTGATCAAAGGGGTGAGTGAACAAACTAACTTATTAGCGCTTAATGCTGCCATCGAAGCGGCAAGGGCAGGTGAAGCCGGACGAGGTTTTGCTGTGGTCGCAGATGAAGTGAGGCAGTTAGCACAGCGTACCCAAGAGTCTACGCAAGAAATCGAAGCCACTATAATAGAACTGCAACAGGGATCGGCGTCAGCTGTTGCTGTGATGAAGTCGTCGCTTGAAGATTCAGCTAAGAGCGCCTCGCAAGCCACTCAAGCCGGTGAAAAAATGCATGAAGTGAGTAATGCGATAGACTCAATTGATGGTGTAAACCATGCTGTTGCAAGTGCCACACACGAACAAAATACGGTGATCCAATCTTTAGACAGCGATATTCATCATATTAGCGATCTTTCTGTACAGGGTTCTGAGAACTTAAATGCGACACTTGGCGAATGTAGACAGCTTCAAGCCCAGTTTGATGAGTTAGAAAAAATGGTGATGAAGTTTAAAGTTTAAAATGATTGTCTAAATTTCATAGAGGCCAGCCATATTTAACGCAGGCCTTTTTTTGTCTTTAATTCCTGATTATTATTGCAGACCAGGAAATAAAAGGGTTGCGCGCAGTATTGTGTACCTTTTATTTCGTTTGTCATTTTTCTGTATTGTTTGCGCAACACTACTGTCATTAAGCCCCCTTAAACTGCACCCAATTTAATTACTAGCAAAACTTAAGGTGTATGCGATGAAGTGCGTTAACCCCCTGTTGTTGGCAGGATTGCTTGCAACTGCGTCAAGCGTTCAAGCGAGTGACTTAAACCAAGTCGTCGAAAAAAGTAGTGCAATTAATGAATCTGCACAAAAGACTCAAACCAAGATAGATTCAATTGCAGACTCAATGCAATCGCGTTTGCAAAAGTTCAAAACGCTCAATAAAGAGATTGATGGACTAAATGTTTATAACGCGCAATTAGACAAACAAATCAAAAACCAACTTGATGAAATGAACGCGATTAATGCATCGATGGATCAGGTATCGGTAATCGAGCGTCAAATTACACCTTTGATGCTTCGCATGATAACTGGCTTAGAACAGTTCGTTCAACTAGATGTACCTTTTTTACCAAAGGAACGCGCTGAACGTTTATCTAAGCTTAGAGCAATGATGGACAGAGCCGACGTAACATCAAGTGAGAAGTTCCGTCGCGTACTTGAAGCATATCAAGTAGAAGTTGATTATGGCCGTACCATTGAAGCTTATACAGCATTGCTAAATGTTGATGGCCAAGAGCGCGAAGTTGACTTCTTACGGATCGGTCGTATGGAGCTACTTTATGTAACAAAAGATGGTTCTATTGCTGGCAGCTGGGATCAGGCGTCTAAAAAGTTTGTAGCGCTAGAAGATACAAGCATCAGCCAAATCAAAAAAGGCATACGCATTGCGCGTAAGCAACTAGCCCCAGATATGTTATCGCTTCCAGTGCACGCGTCGGAATAAGAGGTTCATCATGAAATTTATCAAGCAATTTAGCAAACACGCTGTTCTGGCAGCAACTCTAGCGCTTTCAACTTCTGCATTTGCAGAGCAAGCGTTGAATTTAGACTCGTTACTTAAAACGCTAGAGCAAGGTCAGGTAGCTCAAAGTCAACAAAACCAAGCGCGTGAAGCAGAGTTTAAAGCAAAGCAAGACCAACAAGTTGCGATGCTTAACCAGTTAACGCAAAAACGTAATGCTGAGCTTGCGCGTTCAGAGCGATTAGAAACACAGTTCGAAGAAAACGAAATTAAGTTACAAAACTTAACGGATACGTTGTCAAAGCGAATGGGTTCTTTAAAAGAACTATTTGGCGTGTTGCAACAAGTCGCTGGTGATTCAAGTAACAAATTCCAAACGTCGGTTGTTTCAGCACAAATTCCTGGTCGTAGCGAATTTATGGATGAGATGGCGAAGAAAATGGGTTCAACATCTCGTTTGGCTTCAATTGAAGATATCGAAAAAGTTTGGTTTGAATTGCAACGTGAAATGACTGAGCAAGGAAAAATCACTCGCTTTAACAACGAAGTTATCGTTGCTGGTGGTGCGAAAGAGACCAAAGAAGTGGTACGAGTTGGTGCCTTTAACCTTATCGCCGATGGTAAGTACTTAACTTATAACCCAGCAACCAACACAATATCAGAACTAACTCGTCAACCGGTAGCTCGCTTCACAGAAACGGCTGCAGATTTACAAGCGGCTAAATCAGGTGTTGTTGAATTTGCACTGGACCCAACAGGTGGTTCTATCCTTGGTCTACTGGTTCAAGCACCTAATACCGAAGAGCAGGTTCATCAAGGTGGTGCTGTGGGTTATGTGATCCTTGGTGTTGGTGTTCTCGCACTCATCATCGCGCTAGAGCGTTTTATCTCGCTTATGTTAATGGGTGCCAAAATTAACCGTCAACTTAAAGATAGCACCGCTCGTGATGACAATCCGCTTGGTCGAGTAATGAAAGTGAAAGATCAGTACCCTGATGTAGCGTACGACACGTTAGAGCTTAAATTAAGTGAAGCGATTTTACGTGAAATGCCAAAAATCACTCGTAACCTAACACTGATTAAGATTATCTCAGTGGTGGCACCGCTGTTAGGTCTACTTGGTACAGTAACGGGTATGATTAACACCTTCCAAGCAATTACATTATTCGGTACCGGTGATCCTAAGCTGATGGCTGGTGGTATTTCGCAAGCGCTCGTAACTACGGTACTTGGTCTGGTAGTCGCGATTCCAACAGTATTCTTGTACACATTACTCAATACACGCTCTCGTAACTTGCTACTTATCCTTCAAGAGCAAAGTGCGGGGATCATTGCAGAGCGAAGCGAAAAAGGAGCGTAATCGTGGTCCTATTGGTTGAAGCAATCAATGCGCTACGAGAGTTTTTAGATACAGGTGGCCAGGTTCTCCTGGTCATCGGCCTAATTATCTTTGCCATGTGGTTGCTGATTTTAGAACGCTTTATGTTTGTATTTGGACGTTACAGAACATACAAAAATGAACTGCTTAGCGCGTGGAAATCGCGCAGTGAGAGAAACAGCTGGAACGCAGAGCAAATTCGCCAAGCACAAATTTCACGAGCGGGAATTCGATTGAATGCAAATTTGCCTTATATCAACGTGATGGTGGCTTTGTGCCCATTATTAGGCTTACTAGGCACAGTAACTGGGATGATCGAAGTTTTTGATGTGATGGCTATTACAGGCACCGGCAGTGCGCGTTCCATGGCATCAGGTGTATCAAAAGCCACTATCCCGACGATGGCGGGTATGGTCGGTGCACTTTCAGGCGTATTTGCATCAACATATCTACAGCGCAAAGCAAAACGTGAAGTAGAACTGTTAGAAGACAAAATGCTACTTGATCATTAAATCGAGTAGCCAGAGGAAAATTTTATGAGAGCTCCATTAGCTAAAGTGTTTCAAGAAGAAGAAGCTGAAGAAATTAACATGACGCCTATGCTAGACGTTGTATTTATCATGCTGATCTTCTTCATCGTAACGGCTTCTTTCGTTAAAGAAGCGGGGATTGATGTTAACCGTCCAGAGGCTGCGACAGCCGTTAAAAAGCAGCGTGCAAACATCTTAGTTGCTATTTCTGACAAAGGTGAGATCTGGATCAACAAACGTCAAGTGGATGTGCGTGCAGTTCAGGCAAATATCGAGCGTTTAAAAGCAGAGAATCCACAAGGTAGTGTGGTTATTCAGGCTGATAAAAAAGCGACAACAGAAATGTTAATCAAAGTAATGGATGCGTCTCGTGCTGCTGGTGCGTTTGATGTGTCGATTGCTGCACAAGAGTCATAGGTAACAATTATGCGTTATTTAATAGCACTGATAATAGCAGGTGTTATTACGTTCTTCTTGTTCTTGGGTATGCAAGCGCTTATCCAAGGCGGGGAAGGCGCAATGACTGAGCCTGTAAAAGGGAATGTGCTTGACTTTGTCCGTTTAAAAAAAGAAGAAACGGTACAGAAGAAAGAGCGTAAGCCACAAAAACCGCCGACGCCAAAAGAGCCGCCACCCCCAATGGATGCCCCACAAATGCAGAGCAATGATCTCGATGCAGCGGGTGCTGACTTTGACTTTAGCGCAAACGTTGAAGCAGATGTAGACCTTGCTGGTGGTTTGGCACTTGAGTCAAGTGATGGTGAATATCTACCTATTGTTAAGGTTGCACCAGTGTATCCTCGCCGAGCGCTATCTCGTGGCATTGAAGGCTATGTAATAGTTGAATTTGTTGTGACAAAGCAGGGGACGGTTAGAGATCCGAAGGTTGTTTCGGCTGAGCCTGAGTCAATTTTTGACCGAGCAGCGCTCGATGCTGCATTAAAATTTAAATATAAGCCGCGAGTAGTTAATGGTGAAGCAGTAGAAGTTGCGGGTGTACAAAATAAGATTTCATTCCAAATTAATGGGTAATGAGGTTTTCGAGGTGCGATTATGAAAAATATTAAACAACTAGCAATTTATAGCGCGTTATTTATTGCAGGCTCTGCTGCGCCTTCTTTGGTGTCGGTAGTGCCGTCGGTAGATATCAATACAGCTTATGCTGAAACTAAAACCAAGCGTGTTCCTGCGCTTAGAGAAAAGGTTTACAGTCAATTAGCTCGAGCGCAAAAATTAGCTGATGATGGTGATGTTAAAGCTGGCTTAGAAGCACTTGATAGCATTAAAGAACGCTCTTCAAGCATGAACTCATATGAAATTGCAATGATGTACAATTTTTATGGGTTTATTTACTACAACGAGAACCAACTAGACAAAGCTATCGCGTCTTTTGAAAACGTTGTTGCTGAAGAGGGGATCCCAGAGTCATTAAGATTATCTACCACATTTAGTTTGGCTCAATTAGCAATGGCTAACTCTGAGTATAATAAAGTAATTAAATATTTAGATAGTTGGGAGTCAATTAATAAAGGTGTGACACCTGATAATTATTATGTGCTTCGTGCTCAAGCTAACTATCAGTTAAAAGATTATCAAGAAGCAGTTAAATACATTAATACGGCGATTGGTTTAAGTGAATCCAAAGGTGATGTGCCAAATGAAAATTGGCTAGTTTTGCAGCGCGCGCTTTATTACTCACTTAACCAGCCTAAAAAAGTAACAGAAGTGCTCGAAAAAATGGTTAAGCTTTATAATAAACCTAACTATTGGATCCAGCTAGCTGGCATGTACGGTGAAATCGGTGATGAGAAACAGCAATTAGCTATATTTGAAGCAGCCGATCAGCAAGGTTTTGTAAAGTCTCGCTCAGAAATCAAACAGCTTGCACAAGTATATATGTATAACGGCTTAGCATATAAAGCCGCAAAGCTAATGGAACGAGGCTTGTCACAAGGTACTATAGAAAATAATGCCAAAAACCAAGCGTTTATAGCCGAGTCTTTAGTGCAAGCTAAAGAAGATAATAAGGCAATACAGTATTTTGCTCAAGCCAGCAAGCTAGTTGAACATGGCAATTATGATCAAAGACTTGCAGAGATATATATCAACTTAGAAATGTTTGATGAAGCTGCAGACGCTGCTCGTGCAGCACTAGATAAAGGTCAATTAACCTTTGAGTCAAATGCCTATGTAGCATTAGGTATGGCTCAATATAATTTGCAGAACTTCGACGCTTCTATATTGGCATTCGAGCAAGCAGAAAAACACAAGAAATCTGCTAATTTAGCAAAGCAGTGGATTAAATATGTAAAAAGAGAAAAGCTGCATAATGAGACTTTAAAACAAGTATTGTTATAGCATTATAATCGCAACACCAAAGCCGCCTTCGGGCGGTTTTTTTATTCCAAAAATATAAATTGTCATTATTGTTTCTATAAAGTGTAACCCATTTGTAATACAGTCAAGTTACTTTATATCCAAGCTTTTTATGCGCTTATAATTATTATATTTTTTGGAGATAAAAATGAAAATTTCTGGGTTATTCAAAGTTAGCCTTGTTGCTTCTGCATTAGTTTTAGCTGGTTGTGGTGGTGATATTAAAGTAACACCAACGGTTAACGACAGCAGCGTTACCAACTCAAACAACACAACTAATAATACAGGCGGTCCTGTTGTTGATAATGGCGATGACGGTAAAGATCAAGTTGAAAACCCATGTACAGCACGTACTGTTGCAGGCAACGAAGTGCAAGGAGCGTTTGAAGCGCCACACTGCGTGTACGGAACAGACTTCGCTGGTAAAACATTAGAAATTGAAGAAGACATCACATTCAAAGCGCTTGCAAATGGCGGTGCTCACGTATTTGATGGCGCTATTCAAATGGGTAAAGATTGTAACACTACTTTAGGTTGTACAGTTGAAAAGAATGGCCCAACGCTTAACGTTGAAGCGGGTGCAACTTTAGCATTCAAATCTGGCGAAGCAATTATCCGTATCGGCCGTGGCGCAAAAATAAACGCTATCGGTACTGCTGACGCACCAATTACATTTACTTCTGCGAACGTTTTCCCTGCATTTGATATCGCTGAAACAGGTCCTCAGTTTGCTGACTGGGGCGGTATCATCATCAACGGTTTTGGTTTAACTAACCAGTGTACTAATGCAGAGCGTGCGGCAAATACATGTAACGCTACGTCAGAAGGTATCACGAGTCACTTTGGTGGTAAAAACAATGCTGATAGCAGCGGTAATATCAAATTTGCCAATATTTGGTATGCAGGTTCTGGCCCACGTGAAGGCGGTGACGGTGATGACTTAAACTCACTTACTCTAAATGCTGTAGGTTCAGGTTCTACTTTTGATTATCTTCATATTCACCAAGGCTTCGACGATGGTATCGAGTTCTTCGGTGGTGCCGCAAATATCAAGCACATTGTTGTCACAGACACGCAAGACGATGCAATTGATATCGATGCAGGTTGGCAAGGTAATGCACAATTTATCTATGTTCAGCACGGTACAGTAACAACAAAGAAAGATGTGACTTATTCAGACGAAGGTGAGCAGAAGACAATTCCTGCTGGGTCTGTAGGTTATATGGGTAATAACGGCTTTGAGACGGATGGTCAAAAAGGTAAAGGCGACGATTACTCAGAAGTACCAGCATCAAACCCAACGATTGCTAACGTGACAGTTGTAACTACTGACGGTAAATCAATTCGTGATAATAGCGCTTCTCAAGCGGCTAAATTTGATGACGCAATTGAAGGTAAGTACTACAACGCACTATTCGTTAAAGCTGAAGGCGCAAATGGCACTGACTGTTTAGAGTTCAAAAAAGAAAGTGCTGAAGAAAAAGCAGTTGCAGGCAAACTTATGTTCAACAACTCTGTAATGGCGTGTGTTAATCACTTTAAAGGTGGCGAAACATTCGCAAGCGGCGGTTCTAAAGCTGAGTGGTTTGCAAACAGTGGTTCTAGCTTAATCCTCAATAGTGCACAAGGCGTACTTGCTGCAAATGGTTTTGCAACTAACACAGCATCAACCGAAGTGACAATCCAAGCAAATGACCTAAGCGGTTTGGACTTAAGCTTCTTTGACCAAGTTGATTACATTGGTGCAGTATCTGATAAAGATTCAAGCAGCACTTGGTACAAATGGGTAGAGAAATCATTGGCAGCTATTAAGTAATCATTCGTGGCTTAAATTGTTTATCACGAAGTAGGCGCAGCTATTGCGCCTTTTTTACGATTTTTGGCAGGATTGCAAATGAATACTCAAATGAAATTAAAAAAGATTGCTTTGGCAGTAAGTTCAGCGATGGTGGTTGGGGTATCAATGCCAAGCATCGCAGCAGAAGATCAGGCGATAGAGGAAGTGGTTGCCGTAGGTACGCGCTTACAAGGTAGTGCAGCAGCAGTCATTGAAGAGCGTAAGAACCAGGCATTTGTTGCGGACATTATGGGGGCAGAGCAACTATCGCGTACTGGTGATAGCGACGCGGCTTCGGCACTGCGCCGTGTAACAGGTTTAACACTTGTTGACGGAAAATTTGTTTATGTACGTGGTCTTGGTGAGCGTTATTCCAGTGCGCGACTCAATGGTGCTTCTGTGCCAAGCCCTGATTTAACACGTAACGTAGTACCGCTGGATATTTTCCCTTCAAGTATCATAGAAAGCTTAGCCGTACAAAAAGCATACTCTCCCTCAATGCCGGCAGCCTTTGGTGGTGGTAATATCGACATTCGTACTAAATCAGTACCTAGCGAATTTACCGCAGGTATTGAAGTTGGTGTGGGAATGAACTCCAATTCAGATGAAGGGTATACATATAATCGCCCTGATTCGGGGCAACCAGATTCTCTGCATAGTGCTGTACTGCGATATAAAGGTGATTTTAGTTTGAGCTCTATCGTAGATAGAGATTTTATCGAAAGCACTGAAACACAAACTAGAGCTGAACAAGCGGCGCAAATAAACAAATCTCTTATTCTTGCTTTACCAAGAGATTTAAAGGTCACCAAAGAGTCACTTGATCCGAACTATGATATTAAAGCCAACATTGGCAATAGCTTCGATGAAGATTACCTCGGCGGGACAATTGGCTTTATGCTAGCAGGGTCTTATGATAAAGACTGGTCTTACTCAGAGCGAAAAACAGCGGTTACTGATGATGATCCAGCAGATGGCTGCACAACATCTCTAGTTACAACAGAAGATGCCAAGAACAACTGTTATATCACAGTCAAAGATTCAAAAGTGACCACCGAGAATGAGAGAATTAGCGGTGTATTCAACCTAGGCTATAAGCTTGATCAGCACAGTGTTAGCTATTCAAAGATTTATCTTCAAGATAACGAAGACGAAGTAAATCTTTCAGTTTTACAAAGCCCTAATGGCAGTACGGTAAGAACGATTGCTGGGACTGGCCAAGCACAGAGATCACATAGCTTTAATTATGAAGAACGCACGCTAGATGTTGACCAGTTTATTGGTCAACATACATTCCTTGATTATTGGGGAATTGGTGCAGATTGGCAATATACTGAGTCAAAAGCTGAAACGCGAATACCCACCAATATTGATTATAAGTTTATCGATACATTTACTAATGGCGTGTATAACACATCAATCGTAACGGGCGATGACAACCGAGCGACTTATTCATTCACCGATATGGTTGACAACGTTAAGTCTTACGGTGGCAACATGACGCTGCCATTGAGTTTCGACGGCGTGGAAGTAACCCTAAAAGCAGGTTATGACTTCTTAGACCGTGCACGCGTTTACAACACATCAAGCTTTGCTATCAATAACGATACGGGGATACCGATTCCAATTAACAGCGAAGCAAATAATGTGTTAGGTTTGTCAACATATCTAACAGATACGTTCGTTAATGATAACGACTTTTTCTTATCATTTAATGAGCCAACAGCACCGAGTGCCGATGACTATACAGCGGCACAAAAAATCGATGCGGGTTACTTTGAATTTGATGTGTTCTTCAACAATGCGTGGCGAGTGAGTGGTGGTCTGCGCTATGAAGATTTCAAACAAGTGACAATTGGTACGTCTAGCTTGATCTTTGACAAGATCACTCAGGGAATTTATTACTCTGAAGAGAGAATCAAAGAAGGTACGGTTAATCAAGACGATGTATTTAGTTCATTGGCGTTGACTTACTTAGCTCAGGACAACTATCAAGTTCGCTTTAGTTATGGTGAAACAACTGTTCGTCCAGATTTACGTGAACTCGTATCTGTAGCTTATTATGACCCCTTAACTGACATTAAAACATTTGGTACACCAGGCCTTAAAAGTAGTGATTTGAAAAACTACGATGCGCGCTTTGAGTACTATATGGACAACGGCGATAACTTCTCTGTTGGTGCATTTTACAAAGACATAACTAATCCAATAGAAACTGTTTTGCGAGTTGGTGATGAGGACTATAGCGCGTCGTTTGTAAATGGTATTGATGGTGAAGTGTATGGCGTAGAAGCCGAATGGTTGCACGATTTATCGTATGCAATGAGCGGCGTGTTTACTTCAGGTAATATCACCTTAAGTGATTCTGAAGTATCAATCGATCCAGCTTTTGCAGGTAACTTGACGAACCCAACTAAGCGTATGACCGGTCATTCTAAATACGTAGTTAACCTACAAATGGGCTTCGATTCTGCTGATGGTCAGCACAGTGGGTCATTGGTATACAACGTGTTTGGTGAGCGTATTTTGGCGTCAGGTATAGGCGGTCGTCAAGATGCATTTGAGCAACCGTTCCATTCACTTGATTTGGTATATACATGGTACCCAGACTTTAACTCTAAGGTTAAATTCAAAGTGAAAAACTTGCTAAATGAAGACCAAGAAGTAACACAGTCGGATCTTATTGTTAGGCAAAAAGAAGTTGGTACAACCGTAAGCGTAAACTACAGCTACGAATTTTAAGTACTAAGCAAAAATTGCTAATACCAACTAAAGTACTAAGCCAAGGTGATAACCTTGGCTTTTTTTTACCTCATAAAAAATAATTAGATTTGATTGCGAAAATATGACATGTAACGTAGAATATACGCTATCAGTTAAGTGAACCTGTACTGAACAAGATAATTTAAGTATAAAGCTCAGCACGTTAATAAATTTGTCATCTTTATGCTTTAAAGTGCACCCCATCTTAAAGGTTATAATTAATAATTATAAAAGAACCTCGAACCGAGTTCTGAATTGATGTCGTGAACATCAGATTAGGACAACCTTTACATGTTGTATCCAAACCCCGCTTTGCGGGGTTTTTTATTTGCGTAAGCAATCTTAACTTTATGATAATAATAATTATATTTTGTTATTAGCGTTATTAAGTTAACAAGGCGCTGGGTTTGCTTTTAAACTTTCAAGTGCTCGATATTCGGTTAATCGGCCTAAGTTTTGCGCCATACGCTGTCGCTCTTGTAATGAATTAGTCTTACCCAGTTTCTAACCTATCCTATGTAGCCTACAAAACGTCACTAACTTCGAGTAAATAATATTTAATTTTGGCTAGTCGAAGTCTTTCATATTTGTTATTTTGGACGTCTAGACTCACGCAATGTCTATTAATTTTAAATGAAGGTAAAAATAACATGAATAAAGTAGGACTCGTTGGTTGGCGTGGTATGGTTGGTTCAGTGCTTATGCACAGAATGATGGAAGAGAATGATTTTGCACATATTGATGCGCACTTTTTTACTACCTCACAAACTGGGCTTTTAGGTCCCGATTTTGCAGGTACTGCCAAACCTCTACAAAATGCTAACGACGTAAAAGCCTTGTCGGAAATGGATATTATCATTTCATGCCAAGGTGGTGACTACACCAAGTCAGTTTATCCTGCATTGCGTGAATCTGGATGGGAAGGGTATTGGATTGATGCTGCATCAGCACTGCGTATGTCATCTGACAGTATCATCGTACTAGACCCAGTAAACAGTGACGTAATAAAGCAAGGTTTAGAACAAGGCGTGAAAACCTTTGTTGGCGGAAACTGTACAGTGTCTTTAATGTTGTTAGCGCTTGGTGGTCTATTTGAAAAAGACTTAGTTGAATGGGTAAGCCCCATGACATATCAAGCCGCATCGGGTGCTGGCGCACGTAATATGCGCGAATTAATTACACAAATGGGCGATATTCATGCATCAGTCGCCGAGTTATTGAACGACCCTGGTTCTGCTATTTTAGAAATCGATAAACTAGTCGCGGATAAAATTAAGTCAGATGATTTGCCTACAGATCAGTTTGGCGTGCCATTAGCTGGCAGTTTAATTCCTTGGATTGATGTTCCTATGGAGTCTGGACAGTCAAAAGAGGAGTGGAAGGCGCAAGTTGAGGCTAATAAAATTTTAGGCTCTTCTAAATCTCCGATCCCTATTGATGGCTTATGTGTACGAATTGGTGCGATGCGTTGCCACTCGCAAGCAATGACCATCAAACTGAGAAAAGATTTACCTGTCGATGAAATCGAACGTATTTTGGCCTCTCATAATGACTGGGTTAAAGTTATTCCAAATGATCGCGATATGACTGCACAGCAACTTACACCAGTAAATGTAACGGGAACTCTTGATATTCCTGTTGGTCGTATTAGAAAACTCAGTATGGGTCCTGAATATATCAGTGCGTTTACAGTAGGGGACCAACTGCTTTGGGGCGCGGCAGAGCCGCTACGCCGCATGTTGCGAATTATCTTAGACTGAACATAAAAAATAAAAGGCGCATTAAGCGCCTTTTATTTTTGCTGCCAATATTTGCTAAATAATTTTGGAAATTGTTCCTTCAGTAACTTAGGCTTATTTTTGAACTTTTTGCCTTGCGGCTGAAAGTTGACAACGTTGTGGTAGGGGAGCTCTTCTCCCGTAACATCTTCATATAGTAAACCTGCAACCAAGTCGAGCTCGTCACAGTAGGGGGCTGGTAGGTCATCAATCATCGGCACATGTTCATAATCGGCTAATCTATCTGGGTTACTCAATATTTGTGCTAATATTTCATCCCCTTGTAATATTAACCAATTACAAAAATCCAAGAAGTCATACTCGCTATTACAACCACACATGACATAGGCAAATGCCCAATTATCCCAATGCCATAATTTACGTAGTTGTTGGGTATAAAGCTCGTCAAATTCAGCTATCTCATGCTTATCTAGCGTAGATAGGGATGTTCTCAATGCTAGGTTTACATCATCTTGGCTTCGCACTGTAGAAATGATTTGCCAGAAAGTATCAATGTTCATCTATAAAACTTTTCATTTTTAATAAGGCGAGATCTTACCATAGCTTGTAAAACAAGCGCACCTCTATAGACGTAATGCCGTTATTGTTGTAGATTCCCGTGGCATTTATAAAAGAGTGAAAAATGATGTTTGATAGTGGATTTGCCTGTATTGGATTAACTAACCCTAAAAGCCCAAGTAATGTCGGTGCAGTAATGAGAGCAGCGGGGTGTTATGGTGTCAATTCTGTGTTTTATACAGGTAAGCGATTTGAAAATGCGAGAAAATTCACTACCGACACTAAAAAGGTCTATCAAAATATACCTCTTATAGGTGCAAAGTCTTTAGGAGACGTTATACCATTAGGCGCTACACCTGTAGCGATAGAGCTAATAGAGGGCGCAAAACCACTTACCGAATATGTGCATCCTAAAAGTGCATTCTATTTGTTTGGACCAGAAGACGGCTCCCTTGATAAGGAGACTCTGAAGCTGTGCCAAGATGTTATTTATGTACCTACTCAAGGCTGCATGAATCTAGCAGCTACGGTGAATGTTGTTCTTTACGATAGGCTGCTGAAATCCGGCCTAACCTTTAACCATGATGAAATTATCCGTAATAGCAGAGACAATAACAATAATATCGTATTGACTGATTTATTGGCAAAATAGCTTCTCTATTGCTGAGGTGAGTTACCAATTACAACTTAGTACCTTGTTAAACCAACTTTTATTTTCAAATTTTTTGGTCGCAATATGCGCTACAGTGGGGACATCGATACCAATGAGCGATGCTAAGTGAATTTTTATGAGCGTTTTAAGTTGGGGCCCCGCGAGCTTATCAAACTCACTAAGTAATTCTTTACTCTGCTTTTCAGTCAGTTTAATGCCCTGCGCATATTGATACGCAGAATAGATCCAAAACAAATAGGCTTTTTTAGACTCGTCAGGGTATTCGTTAGAAAGCTCAGAAATATGTGGATGTAATCGTAAGAAATCAATATTTTTATTAAGCAAAACAAAAGTAAACAGCAAATTCATACCAGAGTTTATATGCCCAGAGTGATTGTTTGCTAATTGAAATGCCGACAATGCTTCTCGAAAGCGTGTTTCGGCTTCTTTTATATTGCCTTGGTCCATTGCAATAGTCCCAAGGTTGTTTTTAATTGTTGCCATAGCCCGCACGTCATCAAGTCTCATAGCAATGTTGCCTGCCTCTATATAAATAGACTTAGCAAGAGCATAGTCTTTTTTATATCTGGCGACGATAGCACTACTTATCAGTAAGGAAACCCGTTGGCTCGACTTATCTGCATGTTTTAAAGCGCATGAAAAAACATGCTGCGCGGCGTCAAAATAGTTAGTCTTTCTCAGCCAGATACCCGTACCACTCAATATTGTCACTATTTTGTTGGCAAAAGCAGGTTTATCGTCCAATTTAAACAAGGTCTCCAATATAGGATCGATGTCATCAAGATAGTTTAATGTCAGTGAAGTTCGTAATTTCAATATGTAGAATGCGACTTGCTGCTCATCAGGTAGCTTTTCAACGTGAGGAATTTTATTGAGGATAGCTAAAGATTGTTCGGGATCTGAACGCATAAAATACTGTGCACGAGAGATTTCATATTCAGCATCTGAATTAGATGACGCCATACTCAATGTACTCATTATCATACAACAGTAGAAAACCAATAACGAAGCAGCTTTGTACAACAAGAAACATCCATAGGCAGATTCTGAATAATGATAATTATAGGATGTGCAATAATATGGTCAAGCTTAACGTTTCTTTAAAGTCCGATACTGTCTAGTATTGGACTTTAAAGTTACTGGGGTATTAAAATCGCGGTTGCTACACATAAAGATATTCAACGGCCCATAATTTACGTTATGTTAAATTGTGTTGGGAGGCATAAATGCTTGTACTCATATGATGAGAACTCAAAATGACCTCTTGTTCTTAAATAAGCTTTACATTCTGTGATGTGGCTTTATATAGTGTGTAACTGTAAGGGGTTGTTCATTTCTAGATTTGAGTGAGATTAGAATTTTAAGATTTGATTGCTTTGAAGCCCCTATTAACTAAGGACTTCGAATATCCTAGCCTTAAAAATCCTCAAAATCAAATTACGTTTGTTTTTAGACAAAACCTACCCATTTTGACTCATTCTGCGATCATTCCTGCTCATTTGACGTTAAGAATTAGATCGAAATTCGCCGTTTTAAATTGAGTTTAAATAGCCTTTAAACGCACATTAAACACGGTTTAAATCTTTTGGATTGCTACCACACGATTAAAATCACCGTGTATTTGCACGGTGATGACCACACCGTTTAGTTCTAGCTTAACCACGCTTGTATTGAACGATACATATGTACCAGCTTGAACAATGGTCATTAGCTCGGTTGCTTTTTCATAACCTAATACATTTATAGCGCTCATCATTGCGTGGTGTTCTATGACGATTAACGTGCTTTTTGTTTTTGGAGACTTAGCTATGACTTTCTCGAATACATCGCTTTGCATATGGCCTAAAACAAACACGGTACCAGAATCTGTTTTGCTTAGGGCTTGTTTTGCAGCAGCCGTTGCCAATTGCTCTTTAAAATAGCTTTCGCCTTGGTTTATGATCTCGTTAAAAATGGGGGTTGCTACTTCTCGTAAATTCTTATCTAAGCGCCCTAACATTTCCCCCGTTGATTTGTCGGCACCTAACCATGCTTTGCCTGGGTTGTAATTCCAACCAAGGTCAATGCCTGGTAGCTTCTCTAATTCTTCGCCTGTTTCAGGGTCTGCAACTTTGAATGGTCTTAGCAATGGCTCGACTACGTGATCAGGTGTAACCGTTAGGCCCATACGCTCGATATCTGCATCGCTTAAGCTCACTACTTTACAGCGGCACATCCAGCCATTTGGCGGATAATGTGAGTCCCAAAACTTATGATCCAACGGTAGTAATATATAGTGCCACTGTTGGTGCTTTGGCCTTACTCGTTGATCACCTGCTGTTAAATACAGTAAATATGGCCTGCGGTGCTTTATACGTTCTTGCTGTTGCCAGCGGCCCGCTGCACGTGCTGTATTTTTATTGTTTTGATAGATAACTTGAGTGCGCCAACCTCGTTTACCATTGTACGACCACCCATGCTTTGCTACTACTTCATCAAAGCGTTTTCTAAAAGACGTGAGCGTCTCGCCTTGTTCAATAGACGCTACCACTGACTTATATAAGTCATCTAAAAGCTGTGTTTTGGTTGCACCTGCTACTGTAAACGCCCGAGCATGAATATGGCCCAGTAGATCCTTGTATGATTCTGTTGGGATTTGGATTTTTTGCTTTAGGTGTGAAATGGCCTCATCAAACTTAGTGAGTCGGCCATACTGGGGAGAAAAACTAGGCATAAGCGCCCTACTTAAACTTGTTTAACAAGCTATTGGTTTTGTCTTTTGAGCCTTGGCTTGAACCATAGAAAAACTGCAGTATTGCGCCAAGTGTGGTACCAAGTAAAAAGCCCAAAACAGTATCTGCATAACGTGTTGCTGGCGGTGCAATATCTATAAAGGTAATACAGCCTATATATATGAAAGTCGATACAGTTAAAAACCATGCATATTGATACACAAAGCGCTTTGCAACTTTGTCATCTTGATCAAGTGCATTGCTTTGCATTTTTCTCGCACTATCTACATTCTTGAATGCAATCTCAGCTAAATTCTCTTCTTTATTTAATACCGCAAGTCTAAATTGGGTTTTTAACTCATCATTTTTGCTGATCCTATCTAATGCTTGCGCGGGGTCAGTTTGGCCAGTTAGGGTTTGCGCCATATCAACGACTTTAGACGCGACAGCAGCACCATTGTCGCCACCAATCCAACGACCTATTTTGTCGTCTAAACCTGTGAGCTTCGCTATACCAAGTGCAATTGTTATAGGGTCCATACATCACCTCACAGCTTTGCTATATCAAGAGAAACGACGTTGTCGTTGCCGTGTTCATCTTGTTTGTAAAAGCGAATAAAACGACAACTGTCTATTGCTGTTACAGACTCGGCAAGAATGTCCATAGCTCGCTGCCACTTGCCCGTATCATCTGAGATTTCAAGCCTGCGTAAGCTTAATATGCGTTGCGGGTTTATAGTTCCTTGCTTGTCTGTGGAAAACACCTTATTTACGATGGCTCGAATGTTCTGATTACCGCCCTCAGTCCATTCGTCTAAGCATTGGTCTATAAGTTCTTTGGCTAGTTGCAGCTCTGGGCCAAGTTCTATACGCTCTTGCGACTGTATTTTTACCGCCAGCTTATTATCGAAGGAACGCAGCGTGACATTGCCCTTTTTGCCACCTAGATTTACATCATACTCTTGAGCCAGTAGCTCCATGAAATTATCAGCCTCTTCCATTTGTTGACGTTTGAACTCAGCCAGTTCCGCTTGCTGCTTTTCAGCCAATACCACGGCTTTTCTAACAAATTCATCCTTAATTAGGTCGGTTTGTTTAATGTTTTCAAGCGCAACTAAGTTACCTTTGCCGTCTTTCATGTAACCGTCTGGTATATCAGTCATTGTTTATCTCCGCAGTGTTGGCTTCATCCATCCCTTGCAAAAACTCAAGCTCAAAAGCTTTGCTTGCCACATCGGCCAGCGCGCTTGAGCTGATATTTGGGAATTCAGAAATGATTTTTTGTTTTAGTTCATCGAGCGACTCTGAGCCTTTTGCAAACTCAAAAATTTTGGTAATTTCTGTGTGTGTTGCTTGGTCAAATTCGTCGAAGTGGGTTACATCTGTGTGGTTGTGGTCCTTAGCTACAAAGTCCTGTTTTGCAGCGGTGGCAATTCCAGCGCCGTCGTCTTTTATTTCCAGTAATTTTTGGCCGTCTTGAGGCTTTGGAACACCCAGTGTTTTATAGGCATAGTCTTCGGTGACAGATATGAGCTTTCCAGCTTCACGAATGTAGCTTACCGTATCTAAATTGATGTCTTTTTTGTCACGCCAGATGTATTTGGGCGGCTCGCCACCCTCAAAATTAACGTTGTGAATGGTTTCTAATATTTGGTTTCGGTAACTTGAAACAAGCGCCCTATCTGCACGTTGGTTTTCACCCGCACGTTTAGCGTGGGTTTCGCTTGCAGCGCGTGCACCACCTGACTTTTGCTCAGTCGCCAATGTTTGAGAGGTGATAGCCTTACTCATTTCGGCGTTACAAAGGTCTATTAGCTGCTTTTGTACTGGCTCGCCGCTCAGTTTGCTTTCAATGATCTCAATGGATGCATCGTTCTCAATCACCGCAATACCATCAGTGATCAGCTTGGCTAAGCCTTCAATCAGCTCACTTATCTCTTTATCGGTAGCGCCTTTTTGGTATTTACCGACAGGAAACGGAACACCAAAACGCTCGCACAATTGCACGAAGAATTTAAAGCCGCCATGCTTAAACATCCAAGGCCAAAAGCAGCTACTCAATAGCGCAATACCGTAAGGGTTATCGGCCTCTGGCATATGCCTAACGCACGTCCAGCGCTGATCTGATAATGGTTCGCCTTGTGGGTTTTCTTTAGTGCGTAATAACAGTTCGTGATCAGGGGTGAACACAAACCGCTTTGATGGCCACATTTCAATTTTGCTGGGTAGCCAACTGTTGTCTGACTTTTCAAATGCGCCTAGGTGCGTAACCGAGAACCCGCGTAAAATTGCGCTGTAATTGTGCCAATCAATATCCATCCATTCGGTGTTGATGGCGGGTTTGCGAGCCATGAGTGACTTGGCGAGTTCATAGCTTTTTTTGCTCGCAGCGTCATCGCCACCTGGTACCAGCTCGGCATTGAATGCAAACATACCCGAACGCAGTGAACGTAGCTCACCAATCACATGGGCATCACGAGAAATCTCATCGTAAACAAGCGCTGATTTGCCCGCCTTACGCAAAATCTGGTCGGGGTTTGGTAGCTCGCGCATCATCGCCCATGTATTTGGGTCGCTTTGGTTCATGTTGAACATCTTTTGTAATGCGCGATAACCCTTATAACTTAAATGCGGCTTAGACATGGTAGCCCCCTATTGATTTTGTAACTTTTCTACTGCGTACTTTGGGCATACCGCCAGCGCCCGTGCTGGCAATCATCCATAAGATAGATAGAGCACTACTTAGGTCATAGTGATGGGTGCTTTGTTTACTGGGCCAGTTCTCTAGCTCATCTATAAGCAATGTGCATTTTGAGTGAAAAGCGATTTGGGCAGGTTCATTAGTCACGTATGGTTCAAGTGCTTCTATGCGTTCCTCTTGGCTAACCGTTGCAGTGACCCCTCTTAATGGCAAGGCGATTTGCTGGTCTAGCCCGCGCTTTATGTAGTCATGACGCATGTATTCAAATGCGGTATTGTTTTCAAAGCCCCATACGATGCAATTAAACTCACGTTGAAATCTGATTAGGTCGTTCAATAACTTACTTGTACCGCGTACTTTTCGACTTTCTGCTTCTACATGAAGCTTGCCAAGTTCTGGGGCATAAAACCCAACCAGCAGTGCACTAGGGTCAGCTTTTTGGGTTTTACCCATTGACGGGTCACAAGCGCCGTATGGCTTCCATAGGTTTAGTCGGTTAACCCACGTCTCAAACTGATAAAAAATTTGTTCTTCATCCGATTTTGCAATGCCTTGCATTTCTCGGTTAAATTCGCGCTTGTTTGATGCCCACATTTCCATTGTTTTATATAAAGAGCGAACGCTGGGCCAACTTGTTTTCGCTCCCTTACTCATTGCGCGCTTGTTCTTAAGCCAGAATTTAAAGCTAGGTTTATCTTTGGTGCTAACTGCCTCACCATTTTTTGCTGCGCGTTTCTCAAACTCTTTATCCTCATAGAGCATGAGTTCTCGGCACTCCTTCCAAAGCTCCATGTTATCTGGATATTGCGTGATAGCTTTAAATCTATGAACGATGTGACCAGGCGCGTTTTCAGCACGAGAAATAGGGTCATCATTGTTAAGTACCGTGTTAATGCCGAGAAACTTTACGGAGCCATCAGGTGGACCAAGGTATTGAACCGCAGCCTCTAAAAACCCCCAACGATTGTCTCTCTCGGTAGGTGACTTAGCTTCTTTGTCAGTGATAATGTCGTCAGATAGCAAAAGCTTAGGACGGCTAGCCCCGTGGAATGTCCCCCTTACACCCTGTTCAGCACCTCGGCTTTCAAACCGAACGCCTTGAGCTGTAACAAACTCGCCAATTTTCCATGTATTTGATGTAGTGCACACTTCAGGGAAATCTAATGCTAGGTTGTTATTGTTGAGTAATTCAGTTTTCACAACCTCTAACGTTTTTGCTGGCATTTTTGCTTCAGCACCAAACAAAATGACGTTATCAATGAATTCTTTAGGACGGATTAGGTTAAGCTCTTCACATAGCTCTACATCTTGTCTTAGGGCTTGAATACACACATATACTGGCGCAATTTTCGCCGCCAATGTACTTTTACCTTCGCCACGTGGCGCAACAAACCAGTTTTTCCAACCATTATCGAGTTCAAGCGCTTTAGGGAACCACTTCATAAAATAAGCTTGAAACTCGCTGGCCTCTTGCCCTTCATCAAGCCACATATGGTGCGGAAAATACGTATAAACAAAAAACTCAAAATCACCGCCTAGTACACGTTTTCGGCGCTCTAAAATAGCCTCTGGGCTTGGGTCTATATTGCGCTCTTTGGCTTCGATATCACGGCGTAGCGTGCCGGCTATGTTTTCGAGTTCTTGTAAAAACTCTTTGGAGTTCATATCTGCCATTAGTCGTCTAGCTCTTTGTCTAAACGTGGGCCGAATGCGTGTAGGATTTGCACTAGCGCTTCTGCAAATTCAGGGTGATGAGACGATACAAACTGAGCAAGCTTTTTAATTACCTCGGCCGCAATAGCGCGTTTTTCTAAGCGTTTGTTACCACCGCTATTTTTCATCACCTTATACATCATGTCATTTAATGAGTTGAGTGCTTTTAGGCGCTGTTCTAACGTCAGTTCGCCGCTTTGTTGCTTGAGTAGATTGAACGTTTCATTAATTTGGATGGTAAATTCTTCGATGAAATCTTGCGTAAATTCCCCTGCTGGCCCTACAGATTTGCGCGCTGCAGCACGGGCTAAATCCCAATCGTCACCGTCGGCTTTGGCCTCAGCTTTCCAACGTCTTGCAGTGCCATCAGCCACACTATGTTTTATCGCTGCAACAGATAACGCCAATAGCTCGTTTACATAGCTATGACGCACGGCGTTTTTAATATCTAAACTGTGGGCCATGTTATCCCCCAGTTTTTATTTTTAGAATTTCGACAGCAATTGCGACAGCTAGACTTGTTGCGCCGCCGATACCAGCCATTTTAATTCGATTTTTAGTGACTTGTGTTTCTACCTTTTCAACACGTTGCTCTATACCATCGACCCGTTTAGTGAGGTCGTTTTTAATTGTTGTCACTTCTTTTAAAATCGCGGTTTGTGTTGCTTGAATTTGGCCTATAGATTGGAACAACAGATTCTCTTGCTCAGGACTCATAGCTGCCACTCCCCTGTCGCCATTTGCTCGGCCAGTTCGTCGGCGCGACTGCCTACCTGCACGGCCCAGCGCGAGTTGAGCATTTCAAGTGCAGCAGTGTCCCATTTGCCAGCCTCAACGGCCGCAATTGTGTTTTTGAATTTCAGTAGGCCAGTAATGCCAAGATTGAAAGCCATATTGACCAATACTGCTTTGCGGGCTGGGTTACACTTTGATGTGTTGATGTTGCTTTCTACTTGCTCTGTAAAATACCTTAAGTCGTTGCGTAGTAAATACAGTGCTTCGCCAAAGGAGATCCCTCTGTCTTCTAGGTTACGCCCGAAGCCAATAGTTTGCTTGCCACTTGTGCAAACGTATACGGTGAGTAAGTACCCCTCGTGTTTATATATTTGTTGTTCTAGTTTTTCCATGGTTCACCTGCGCAGCTTGTTTTAGTTTGGTTTTGATACGAACAAAACAATCAGGCACAGGTTTAGGTGGCTTTGCAGCACGTTGTTTGGCTACCAGCGCTTTTACGGCGTTGCGCAAAAGCTGTAAATACCGTGGCTCGCATAACGCAGCAATCGCTTGTTTTTCTTCTCGCGTTTTTGCAGCAACAATACGCTGAGCCAATTCCCATACAGGCAATGATTTTGCTTTGCTCATGAGGCAATAATGGCTAAGTTTTTAAGGCTGAGGGATATGTAAACTAATTTGCAAAGGTGGGATTGAGGCGATTAAATTAGGCTAAATTAAAAACGGCTAGTATGCAATACCAGCCGTTTAAAATGGGTTTAAACATGGTTTAAACTTCAAATTCTTCATCACAATGTTGGCAAGTTACATATCCAGCCTTGTACTCATCTTCATACACTGACGAATCTTCGTCACAATGAGGGCAACGTGCTTCTACATCGAATTTGGTCACTTCTGCTTTGTCTGTCATAAATTTTCCAACCCTAACTCTAAGCGAGGTAAGTTTGCATAAAGCTCGTCAGCTTCTGTAACAATGCCTCTCAACTCATAATGGTTCACCTTTTTACCTGATTCATCTTCATATTTTTCAGCCACAAGCCGAGCTATATCATGCTCGTCAATTTCTACTACACCATGCAGTTCGTTGGTAGCAATTCGTGCATCTTTCCAAAGCAGCACTACAAATGTATTCATACTATTTCTCTCTTAGCCTCTTCTAGCTCTTGTTCAAGGTCAAACAAGGGTAAGCCGAGGCTTTTTCGTTGATTAATGTGGTTGTTTAAAATCTTCAAACCCGTTTTAAACATCCATGGTTTGGGTGTGTTACCACCGCTTAGTTGCAAAGCGGTAAGTAACACAAAGTTATCACCCCGCATCGCGCGGCATATCTGGTGGTATAGACAGCCCTCCATTACGTCCTGGGCAGTCGTTAATAGCACTTACTTTGTCGTCATTTTGGGCTATTGCACCCATTACATAGCCCAGTGCTACCAAACCGACATAAATCAATTGCTTTGCCGCTAATTTCATAACTTAAACTCCAATTGGTGCTCTTTGTATTCGCCCTGCTCTTTTAGGATTTTGGTGATCCACTGGCGGGTGAGTTTAAATCGCTTTACTAACTGTTGGATTGTTGTGCCGTTGGCTACTTCAGTCACTATGATTTGGTCACGTATTTGCACCAGTACCTTATGCAACATAGGTATTTGATATTGTTGCTCGGCGTAGCGCTCAAGTGCGTTGCACATATCTAACCCAAACACTTTTACAAACTCGCACTCGGGTGTAGGGTGCTTCGGAATGTAGAACATTTGGCCCTGTTGCTCGGTTAAAACAGCAATGGTCTTTTCTAATCCCAACACCTTCACAAACTCCCGAATACCCGCTGGTAGTGCGCGTAAATCTATTATTGGCTCAGTCGTCATCGAATAGGCCCTCTAAACTATGAGCACGTTCGATTGCGCGCTCATCCTGTTTGCTTTCTAAACCTTTGCGACGTTGGTAGTTGTATAACCCTTTTTTAGTTGGGGGCCTGTAGCCGTCGTTTTCGGTGTATCGCTCTCGATGCGGATTAATCGCAAACTTATTAAACTCGCTGATTATGCTCATTCACCTGTCCTCTCTCTAACCAGTTCTTGAGTATTTCAATCAGTCTTTGCCAATGTTTTTGGGCTTTATAAAGTGATTGGCCATTGGTGTATTTTGCGCAAAACGTTTCGCAGGCTTGCTTGCTATCAACATTGACCAGCCCCTTTTTAGCGAGTAAACCCCACAGGCGGTAAATGTGGCGAAGTGCTTCAGGTAGTTTGGCTTTTGCTTTTTGCTTGTTAGTGTTCATACGGCGATAGCGAGTGAGTAGCTGTTCCTGCTGCTGAGTTGTTAGTTTGGTACAGGTAGAAACTCTGTATTGACTTACCTGTAATACGTTTTGACGGTGTGCGTCGTCACTAATGTTTGCGTAGCTTTGAGCTGCTTTAATTTGTTGAATTAAGTTCATTACGCCACCTCTTCTATAACAAAATCAGGTAGTAAGCTGAACTTTTTAATTTTTGCGTCCCACTCTTTCCAGTCAGACTCGTAGAGTGCGGCTATATCGCTGTAGCGTTTGGTAAATTCACTGGTAAAACTTACCGATGAATTAACCTTTTCAAACCGCTTGCACTCGTATAGCTTAGCGCCTAGCAGTATTGCGAATGCAGCTTTAGTGTTACCGTTAACGCTGTCGAGGATTGTGCCGTTGGGGTCGTACTTACCCAGTGTGCTCAACATTCTGGCGTTGTTAATGTTGTTGCTAATTACGAACTTGGCGCTAAAAAAGCCTTCGTTAATTTCTATTGAATATGGCATTTTGTGTATTCCTGTTGATCAGCCTTGTTGCAGCAAGGCTTTTTAATTAAAAGGTAAACGAGTGACTACTTATCCAAACCACCGGAAGTACTTGAAGTTCGCTTTGGCAGCTCGGCAGTCAATTGATCAAAGCTTTTCTGAAGACGACGTTGAAGCTCTGAGTCTTGAGTTAGCAGGCTGGACTTTGAGTGACTTTCGCGCATGGCGCACTGACAACAGTCACGAGGTAGATGCATTTCTAGAGGTGGTGAGTTCTGCATCTTCCTTATCTGAGCTAACTCATCCGCAGTTAAAAATTCGCTTAGCCGGCTATCATGTTCTGTCTGAGGCTGTTTCATTGTTGTCTCCGTTAATTGAGTCTTTGGTGTTAGAGGTTGAGGATTCGTATCCTGGTCAAATTCGCTCTTTGAGCGAGGTGTATCAAAAGTCGCGTGTAACGCTTGATGCCGTGTGGCCATTTGGCACCCCCTGTCCGTTTCAATTTAAATAGTTGGTTTGTTTAGAACTGTTGCGAAGATGGAATTGACCATAAGCCTGTCCACCTTCTTGCTTGGGTTTTTACGTATATGGGTAAGTAAGTGAGGTAATAGCCCTTCAACGAGCATGCGGGCGTTACCTTCCACGCGCTTATGTAGCCATTGCCACCATTTGTCGCTGTCTTCGGCAATGGGTAAGGTATTTTGTGTTAACTCACAGAACAGGGTTTTAATGTCAGTGACAGGCAATTCACCAACTGTGCTAGGCCAAAAGCATACGCGGCTTGAAATCAGTTCGTAGCGCTCTTCGCTTTGTAGCTTGTCAATCAGTCTTATGTTGCCAACTAGCACAACACCAACAAATGCTCTGTCTGAGATGGTCCGCAGTGGGTCAAGGGCGTTGGGGCGACATTTGTCGGCCTCATCTAAAATAATCAAACGCTCAGAGTCTTTAAGTGCGGTAATGATCTTTTTGAGGCGAACTGAATTTGAGCCAGTTTTAGGTATACCTAATTGTTTCGCGAGTTCTTCAAGTATTTGAGTTGACGATGTTTCTTCGTCTCCTTCAATTGACAAAACATCGTTGTGATCTTCACGGTATCTCTCAATGCCTTTGCTCTTACCAATCCCAGCTTGGCCCGCAAAAACAGCAATACGGCGGCGGTCACGTGCTTGCTCACAGGCCATTCTGATCAGGTTAGGTACACTGGTTTGAACAAATGGCACTTCACCATAACGTATTGTTATTGGTTTCTTTTCAGAGGTTTGTTTAGGCTCTTCAGTTTGTTCATCTAGCCCAGCAGGCTCCAGCATTGCCCATACTTCGTGTAAATATTTACTTGGGTTGGCAGCGTACTTGCCGTTTAACAATTGGCTGATCATGCCTGGGCTTTTGCGCAAACGACTCGACAACGTACTGCTTGTAACACCTTGGCCGCTAAACTCTTTGTCTTGCATGCGCTTTTTAATACGCGCTAGTACCAGTTTGTCGTCCTCTGAGTATGTATTGCTGATAGCTGAATCAGTACCAAAGTTTTCGGCGTCAAAGTCGCCAAAAAAATGCTGCCAAAGTTTATCCAACACCTTTTTAGGGTTGATGGGGCTTTCGCCTTTTAAAATGGTGTTTACTTGGTCTAGTGGCCAACCCAAGCAGTATTCCGTTGGGTTAATGTCGAACAGTTCAATCTCGGCGTTTAAAATTGCTACCTGCTTTTGCTGTAGCTCGTTGTAGTGTGGTGTAAATTTCATTTATTCGTCCTCCAAAACAAATACTGGCTCTTGTTGGTAGTCGTCTAGGTCAACTGAAAAGTCGTTTATGTCTATGTCGTAGGTTTGTGGTTGTTTTTGGGTAAGCACGTTGGTGTCTGCAGCCAGTGCTTGCACAGCCTCAACATCAACAATGCGAGACTCAGCCGCTTGTGCTTCAATTTCGCGTTGGTGTTTAGCCAAGCGTTTAAGGCGGTTTTGGGTGCGCTCTTGCAAGCGTTGTTCAATGCGTGACTCAGGTATTGCCGACACTTTGGTTTTAAGCCGTGCAGTCAATAAGTACTCGCCCGTAGGCTCGTATAGTTTTATGGCCTTATCGCTTTTCATGCTGTAGCCAGCAATTAGCTCTTGGCCGTTGAACTGGTGTAAAAAGTCGGCTGTGTAAGTACGCTTGTGCAGAACCACTTGACCACGACGCACGTTAACTTTGGCTTTGGTTAGGTAGTCAAACTCTAGTGATATGGGCTTGTCTTGAACAAAGTTTTCATCCCACACTTGGTTGCGGGTTTTGCCCTTTTCTTCTGGGTGCTCGCTGTTGTGGTAATCTTCTAAAAATGCTTCGAACTCTTCAATCCACTCGTCGAGCGTGGGGAGTTTACGTTTGCCCTGCTCTACCTCTTTTAGTACTAGTTGCTTGTAGCGCTCGTCGTGACCACGGCCGCAAAACGTGTCAAAACGTTTGCCTACGTGCTCTTCCATGTGTTTAAAAAATCGCTCTATCCATTTAGCACGAGCATTACCTGGTATGGCAAAAATAGGTTCTATGTCTAGCTGTGTGTATACACCACAGCATTGGTCGGTCATCATGTGAGATTTATAACCTGACCCGTTATCAACGTATAACATGGCTGGGCAGTGGTTAAACTTGATAAGCGAGTCAGTAAGCGCACGTAATGTAGCAAGGGAGTTTTCTGCCTCGCTTAAGTCCCATCCTACAATCTTGCGGCTACGCACATCTTGAAATGCTGTTAGTTCATATCTCACAGCTTTACCCGTTACAAAGTGCGCTAAATACACATCAATGCAATGGCCATCGGCGTTATACAAAAAGCCGGCTGGTATGGTTTCAGTGGTGCGCAGCTTAAAATCTTTGTGTTTTTCACGGTATAGCTTTGCGCCCATGCGGTATGGGCTTTGTGGGCCTAGTTCGTGGGGCATCGTTTTTATAAAACGGCGAACTTGATAGTCTTGCGCGTTAAACCCCTCATCGCGTAAATCTTTAGCAACTAACGCAAACGACGGTGAATTAGGTGTGTGATACAGCGCTAATGCTCGTGCCGCCCAGACAGGCGCTTGTGCAACACGACCTTTATGATTAGGTAGTAACCCCTCAATACCCTGCTTTTTATAACTGTTGCACCAGTTGTAGGCAGTAGCACGAGACGGAAACTTACCAATAGTGGTTATGGCTTGGCTTAAGGCGGGTGACATAGCACCGGTATCAAGCATTTTTTGAAGTTGGGCCAATGCGACGTCTATAGAGTCGCTGCTTGTTAGAAGCTGTTTAACAATGGTTGCGCGTAAGTTGGCAATTTTACGGGCCTTTTCCCCTGCGCTTTGCCATTGGGTTTTTTGTTCAATAACAGTGAGGTTATTAAACTTAATAACGGCTGGGTGCATTACTTATCCCCCTTGTTTAAATCGAGTTTAAAGCTTTCTAAAAGGCGCTCGCGCTCAGTATCAACGTACTGCCATTCGGCATCGTCAAACTGAGGTAGGTTGTCTATGCCTTGTACATGTTCGCCAAATTCCATATGTATTTGGCTGAGCATGGTGCCAATTTGGCTGTAGATGCTGGCGTATGTGTGGTGGACTACTTGCGCTGCACTAATGCGGTCTGTTAAATCAAGTGATCGCAGCTCGCATAGTTGCCTAACCCCAGCTTGGGCTTGTTGAAGTGCTTCATTGAGTAATTCGGTATGTACAACCGCGTCTTTGCGTATCTCGCTAATAAAAATCGGCAAGTCAAAACGCGTTGTAGGTGCCTTGCGTAAGCGCTCGTTTTCAAGCTCGTTGATGGTTGTAGCAAGGGTGTCTTCTAGCTCAGTCTTTTTCTCGATAAGCTCGGCTACTTGTTTGCGGATGTCCTTACTCGCGGTTTCCGCTAATACTTCGTAGTCTTCATCGTCTAACTCTTTAAGTGTTTCAATAGATACTTTTGTGAGTTCAGTTAGTTGCTTTTGTGACATGTTCAAAAGCGACACCGTGTCGCTTTTGCTCTTTGGTAACTTCATGAGCATTTTAGAAACAGCCATTGCGCGTTGTGCAGTACGCTTGTGAATACCCCTTTCTTTTAACAGCTCATTAAATTGACCGTGTCCAACTTGGGCTTTAACATTTATAAGAACAAGCCCCATTTCCGCGGCATCACTAAATTGACGATTGGCCAAAAAAGTGACCCTATCCATACAACCGTCTATAGATTCCGGCATAACAACATGTAACGTGCCTGCATATTTTTTGATTTGGTGCATGACCTCTTCAGCCGACTCATCACCAACCATGGCAACTAGCTCTTTACTCATAGCAAACCCCAAATTTTAGATAGATCTTGGTCTTTGATGGTCATGGTTAAGCCTTGATTATTGGTCGTTCGGTAAGGTTATTGAATTAAGAATTTCTTGCTGAGACTTTTCGATTTGCTGTTTCTGCATTTCCATTTCAGCATGTTTTTGCAGTAGCTGAGCTCGCTGATCAAATGCGCTGTACATCAAAGGTTCGAGCAGTACATTGATTGGCTCAATGCTTCTTAATGCCCATAACAAAGCTGGCACCATATGAGCAGGTAAATATATTTCAGTTGCGGGCGATAAATATTTATTTAGCTTTGCTTCTGTAATGATTGTTTCATCAACTTTTAGCGCCCTATTCATCCTATCAGCAATACCTTGGCGTGTTAGACCACTAGTTCTCGCTGCGGAATTTACAGCGTGTAAAAACTGATGATAAATCTCACAATTCGGAGCTGAATCAGCGTTAAATATCGTTTCTTTGGTAATTTGCATGGTAGATGTTCCTTATAATTTAACCTTGTCTAAGAATTAAGACTGCGCGACGCTAATAGGTGGAATGGGCGTACCTGTTTTTAATGAATTTGCAATTTGTAGTACTCGCTTCTCTCTCTGTTTTTTACTTTCCTCAGAGTATGAGTCACCGAATACTTGATTAAGGGGCCGTCCGATACATTGCGCTATGGCCTTGGCAACTCTTTTGGACTTTGCTTTACCACTAGCTATTTGATATGCATGAGATCTAGTAACACCGATAGCCTCAGCGATCTCTGAGAGGTAAATATCTTTTTTCCTTAAGAGGTCTTTAATTTCTGTGTAACTTAATTTTGTGGGTTTAGTGTCTGGTTTCATGTAAAGTCACCTGTATATGTCTATTGGGTATGTGTCGTTTCGTACACATATGTTGTTATTTAATCTAGATGTAGTTATATGTATATGTCAATAGTTATTTTGCATTCATATAACAATGCATCCATATATATATGTAGTTGATTAATTTTATGGTAGCTGATAACTTATTAAGTGAAGGTGTCGATGTTGACCTTGTTATTGAGCGTTTGAGCAATAGGCTCAATGTGAAAAGCGATAGAGCGTTATCTAAGGAAATGGGGTTATCTTTGAGTGCTGTTAATCAAGCAAGAAAGAGAGGCTCACTCCCTTGGGAAGGCTTAATCGGTTTATGTAAAGCCAAAGGGATATCGCTCGATTGGTTATTTGACATTAACCCTTCAGACAATAAAAAACATAATTTAGGGCCTACACCGGAATTAATACACTCAAAAGTAAACGTGGATAAAGAATTGATTCGAGCTGAGTTGATATCCGTATCTACATTTGTTGATGAGGTTATGGATCAGGTGTTGGAAAAAGATATGCCAGCTTCTAGAGTGCTAGAAATAAGAAAATCACTTGCACCAATACTCGTCGATGCTGCTATAGAGTACGACATGGACAAAGCTATTGTTGCAGCTGTTGCACGGAGTACATTGAAGCTGGTTTGATCAAAAACAGGAATAAACCATGACTTTAAAAATGATAAAACTAACAGCCTTATCTATAGGGTTAATGACCCATGCAACTTTTGCTCTGGAACCTAAGGAAGATAGGGCTCAAATTCAAAATCTCTACGCGACACTTTTGTTACCAGATGGCAGCTATCTAAATGCTGATATCAATTTTGACTGTGGTTCAAAATTCAAGGACACGGGCATAATTATCACAACTGACAGTGGCGCAAACTTTTTAGCAAAAGCATACAGGTCACTTTATGGGGACAAAGCAGCTGAAGCGGTATTAAATGCTTGGAATACTAAAGCGAATCCTAACGATCCCAGAAAACCAACTATGTTATTAATAAACAACTTCGGAACTGACAGTACTTACTCAACTAGCAATAAAAATATTAATAAAAAGTTATCGGTTAATTCAGGATATGTTAATATTAGTGATTTAGAACGTACCAAAGAAATAGAATCTGCACCACCTATCATGAAGTTATGTGGCGCTAGGGTACATGAAAATTTTTAGTATTTAGCTATGGAGGCTGGGGGTAGCCCCCCAGTTGTCAGATGGAACGTGTGACTCTTATTATAATATTTTTGTTATTTCTTTGCGCTAAAGCTTTGGCGGCTGAGCCTACAGGCTATAGCTATGGAATCACGCAGGATAACAATTCCAATATATACATGGCGACCCAAACTGGCGGTTTTAGGTTTGATGGTACGCACTATATTGAGCTGAACAAGCTATTCGCCCTCCCTCACAACTGGGTAAAAGATGTTGAGTACGATAAAAGTGATAACACTCTGTTTCTTGCATTAGGTGATGATGGAGTTTATAGAGTTCTGCTCGATAACATGGATTTGCAATTTGTTTCACCAACTACATGCTGGAGGATTGAACTAACCGAGTTGTTGATAAATTGCCAAAATAGTTCCCAACTTAAAACAATTAAGCGTGATCATAGTTCACTTGTTACACGTTTAATGAATGATGACGTTGTTGTAAATTCAATTAGTCGTAATTTTATTGATACCAGCGAAGGCTTATTCAGAATTGATGCGTTGAGTAGAACTGTTGTAGATAGTAAGCCATCAAAGTATTCGAGAATAGACTCTAGTGATAACGGCTTATTAGTTTGGCGTGATGGTACTTTGTACTACTATGATCCACATGGGAAAGTTAATGTAAAAGAATGGAGTACCTACCCTTCCGCAATTGCTATAGATGGAAACACGGCACTTATCGCTCAAGATGGCAAAGTACTACGCATTAGCCTATTTGACTTTGACGTATTAAATGAAAGTATTAGCTCTTCTCGCAAAGTCGTTAAACATATCTTCAAAGATAACTCAAATAACTTATGGTTAGTTTCTACTAACAGTGTAGAGATTGTAACAAAAGAAAAGAGACATACCCCTGCCCCAGTTCCTTCGGCCTACAACATGAAAGTGGTACATAAAGCTACCGAGTACGTAGGGACTGAAAAAGGCGTATTTATTAAAAATAGTAGCAACACGACACTTTTAGGCAACCCAGACGATTACGGTTATGTCATAACAGATCTGGAGTTGATAGGAGATAGTTTGTTTATTGCTTCTTCAAAAGGCCTTGCGAAATATGACATTTCATCAAACCGTTTCGAGAGCTTATTCAATGGCTATATAATTGTACTTAACGAAATTGGTGGCAAACTTTATGTTGGTACCAATGATCATGGTTTGTATATTTATGATGGTGCAAACATTGAGCCTGTTAAAGATCTTAATGCAGTAATGCAATCAAATGAGGTTGTTGCCATAGAGCTTATAGACAATACGCTGTATGTTGGCACTGGGCAGGGCTTTTATACTAAGACCAGTAACGGTGCTATTGAAGCATTTGGTGATAACTTAAGAATCATAACGGGCTTTACGAAAGCCGACTCTGGGGTTTATGTTGCTACATTCGGTCAAGGGCTTTACAGGTTTAACAATAGAACCTTAAGTAGGTTAAATACACCACAAAGTATATCTGGTGTTGCGGAACTTAACCAAAAAATTATTTTGGGTACTATCTCAGGCCTCTATATTTTTGATGGTTCAACGCAAGCGGTTGCTGGGACGGATAAGTTAAATATAACACCTAATTCTTTAGACGTTTTAAACCAAACTGTTACTTTTGGCACTCAGTACGGAGTTGATTCTATTCTGTTTAGCTTAACAAAGAGTATGTTAATACCAAGAATTGTAGGTGTAGATGTTGATGGGGAATTTCAAAGTCAATTACCGAACGAGCTATATGCAAATAGCCATAACCGTATCTATCTAGCAGCAAATTCATTTGTTGCCCAAACAGAGTTTCAATATAAGCTAGGTGGAGAATGGCAAGAGGCCAGGCAGGGAACTATTGATTTATTTGTCACTCAACCGAACACATACATACTAGAAGTAAGAGCAAGTCAAGGCGGTGGAACGTGGTCAGAACCAGTCCAATTTGATTTGTACATTAAAGGAGAGTGGTATCAAGCTGATTGGTTTTACATCATGCTTATTATGGTAGTTGTTCTAATCTTGTTAGCTGGGTTATTTATGCTATTGCGTTACCTCAAGTCTAATTTTAATGTACATGAAAAACTTCACAGAATGTATAGCTTCACAAATACACATAACCTATTAGCTATGATGACTAAAGCGAAAGCTAAATGCTCTAGTCCTGATGTAAACCTGCATGCAGATGGCTTGGTATATATAGATGAAGTTATTGATATGCTGGTGCCGATGGCGCATGGTAATGCGGTGTTAGGAAAGCGAACTCTACAACAAGGAGTGGAAGCGTTAAAAGCTTCATTCAAATACGAGGCTCCTAGAAGTGAGTTTGATTTTGTGTGTTCAACAGAACAAGGTAAAACACTTCCCGAGCAAGTGCAGATGGATGCTTATGCTGTTATTTATCATTCGGTCAAAAACTCTATTGAACATGGTAAGGCGTCAAGAATAGAAGTATTTGTTGAACAAGTAAGGGGAACTCTACAGGTTAATATTGTCGATGATGGTATTGGGTGTTCTTGGTTCAAACGTAATTTTAGCTTTGGACTAGGTTTTTTCTTAATGCGGCAGGTAGCTCGAAGAAATAACACTAAATTGGTCATTTCTAGCTGCAGGAAAGGAACTAATGTGGGTATGGCATTTGGCTTAAAAGTAGCGGCAACAAAGCTCATAAACCCAAGTACCAATCGAAATGTCGTAGATTGAATTGGGTTTTCAGTTCGATACGAGAGGATAGCTAATGAACTCATTTTTAAAAGTATTGTTTGCTGTGTTTGCAGGAACAACTTTATCGTGGCTAACTTATTTGTTTTTCGTAGAAATGCAATATCAGGCCAGAGTCGATTCAGTCGAAGAACAGTTCAAAGCCGCGGAAAGAAATGAAGAAGCACGGAAGGTTGAGATTAAAAAAGCCAAAAAAGAAATGAAAGAACTTTCTGGTGTCGCCGCTTGTAAATTTGCTATTAAGCAGCATCATGGTGAGCTTTTAATTAGCTTTATTAATGTTGTTAGGGCAACAGAAACATTTGCGGCAATTAACTATATAGCAAGCGATGATTCTTATCATGCTCAGTGTTATATATCTTTTGATAGTAATGAAGTTACTGAGCTTAATATAAGCAAGGTGTGAAAGAGTTACACCAAGCACTATAAAAAAGGAAAATTTATGAAAACAAAACAATTAGTTGAACTTAACTCGGCACAAGTTAAAAAAGTTATAGGTGCAGGTGGTGTATCAGGCGGAGGTGGTCAGGTTCCGCCATTAGTGCCAAATGGCCCTTGGAAACCCATTGAACCTAATAGTATTTATAAGCCCAAAAAACCTTTTTAAGGTGCGCTGTTTTAGCAGAGTGCTTGTTCGTTTAGCACTCTCGCTTTAAGTTTTTTAACCGAAACACTCCATACATCACTAGCTACTTCTTCAAACCCAAAAGCCTTACAGAACGATTTAGAGTTGCTATTCACTTGCGCTACCGCGATATGTTCGATCTCAAATTGTTCTGCTACCGACGTTAGATACCTAAGTAAGTCAGTACCGTGCCCTTTACGTGCCTGCACAAAGCCAATACGAGCAAGAACAAGAGTATTTTTTAAATATGGTTTGTAGTTGGGTTTGTATCTTATATATAGGTCTATCTTCGTTTTAAAGGCTTGTATTTTGTCGTCTAACACGCAAACTCTGCTTACGTTACTTTTATATTTAAACCGCGCTTTTAGATATTCATTTAGCTGCGCGTTAAAGGCGTGTATGTCTAGTTCCATATCGATCCGTTGTATTGTTGGTGAGGTTACGTTTGTACACTACGCAAATAGATGGTTAAACAACTATAGTTAATCTTTAATTCAAAATTAAGGAAAGCGCTAATGTATAATCTAAAAGTCTACGTTGAAAAATCTCCTGAGGAAACTGAACCACAGTCAATAGAGCTACCAGTAGTTCCAAGAGTTGATGAATATATTTTGCTACAGGAACAGTACTATCAGGTTACAAAGGTAATCTATACATTAAACCCAGATACAGTTGCAGAGCTTAATGTAACTGGACAAGTTAACGACCCAACTACAAGCCGAATAAAGCAAAAAGAAGTAGCCGCGCCCAGAATACAAATGTTTTAAGTCTCTGAGGATATGTGACTTACTCGAATAGCAAGAGTGGTTAGTTCTAACCGCTCTTAAAACCTACACTTGGTAACATCACATCCCCTTCTTACCCCTATTTTTTAAATAACGCCTCAAACGCGCTCTAAGCGCTTTAAGCTCATTTGCAGTAGTCAGGTCTATCCAAGAAGGGTTTAAACAAATTTAAACGCCGTTTAAACACGGTTTAAACATGGTTGCATGTGATTGCGTTGGGCTGATTTGTGATTGGGTGGTAAAAAGCGCGGTGAGAGTTACAGGTTCACAAACTATGAGCTAGGGCGTTATATGTAAGAAAGGGAAGGTAAAAAAGTCGCATTACTGCGACTTGGAATTATTTTGGCCTGTTTAACCTATTTGCAATTAGTACAATTAGGAATGACCAAGCAGCGCTTACCTTTCTTGGGATAAATAGTTTTGCCATTTTTAACCACATGGCTAACAAAACTAATCTCACAAGATTGTTTGCACTTTGGACAGTATCCAGTTTTCATACTGAATCCTCCACAAAGTTACGAGGGGGTAAACACGAAATAACTTGATAAAATTATGCTAAAAGTCTAGTATCAATGTCGCCAAACAAAGTGATTTTGACTTAAAGGAATTTTATCTCGCTATTAAGCGTTAGTCCTCTTGTTGAAATTACCCTTTACAAGTTTTGTAAAGGAACTTTAGAAAGCCCTATCCTTTGGATGGGGTTTTCATCCATAGAAATCGAGTGATAATTGTTTAACTTCATACCCCATGATTTCTAAAATTGCTTCAGCAAAGCTGTCTGCCTGCCACTCCGCATCTTCTTCCTCACGCGCATTTAAAACTCCATCATGATGTAGCAATGCTTTGTGGCCTAAAAATAGATGCCCAAGTTCATGCAGCATAATGGCTAAAGCTTCTCGCTCACCTTCACACGCATTGAGGTAAATAGACTCAGGTACGGATATAGTGGCTTTATTGGGGTCATAATGACCTTTAGTAATGAACAACCATTCATTGTCATCCACAACATTGAGGGTAATCCCCAGTTCTGATAAAAGCTCGAACACCTTGTCAAGATTGCGCTTATTTCGTTTATTAAATCCAAACGCTCTTGCTGCATTTGTTGCAATGGCTCTAATTCGACTGAGAGGCATTGGTGCAACTCGGTTGCCTCTCAGTCGGTAGCTTTCGGGCATAGACTCTACTCCTTGCTTTCCGTGTTAATCTTTTCTAAAAATTCAGCAAATCGTTTAAGCTCCTCTGGAGTAAACGAAGAATTAGCAAAACCAGCTACAAGCATTTGCTGTTGCTGGGACAAGCCAGATAAGGGTACATTTTCATTAGCAACATCAGCTAACGTAGATAAGTTTTTTACTTCTTTCCCTTGCGAATGAAAAAAATCTTCGATTTTACTCACCCATTCCTTTGATATTTTTTTACTTCCTGTTTCAAGGCCACTCAAAAACGATGCTGATGTTTTAAGTTCTTCGGCCATCGTCTTCAACGTGAAACCTACGTCGATACGCGCCTTTCGAACTGTTTTACCAAACTCTGTTAGTGACATAATTTATTCTCCATTGAGCCCATAAATGTTACCGGGCACTGTCAAATTTAGCACAACCGAGAAATAATTCAACCAAAATGGTTAAATTATTTTCTGAAAATTAAAATGGATATTGTATGGTGTTGTGTTGGGCAGTAAAAAGCGCGGTGAAAGTTCGCGCTTTATGTTTCAAATTGAATTAGCATTGCACGTTAATCACATGAGCTACTAGAACTGGATGAACTTGAGCCAGAGTCGTAAGACGAGCTACTAAAACTAGATGAACTAGAACTCGAACCTGAGTCATAGCCCGATGACCAACTAGAACTGCTAGCGCTGGGCGTATGTGAGGCGGTTGTTTCTATAGTTCTTGATGTGTCATCAGGTTTAGCTAAGTCGCAGCCTACAAAATAATGGTTTGGCATATGATCTAAGCCTTTGTGTACAATGCCTTGCGTGACGTTACCTGTAGTATCTATGAGCGCATGGTGTAAATCGGTTTCAGTTACGTGTTCGCCTGCCGCATCAAATACGTCATCAACGATTAAATGCCAGGTTAACCACTCTTTGCTGTTTGTGTGATAAACCTGTGTGCGGCCTTTGTGAACTCGGCGAAAACTAAACTCTGAGAGTTTGTATTGCTTCTTAGGTTTCTTTTTAAAAAGTTTGAATAAATTAAACATTTTTTCTGGCCTTCTTTTTGGGTAACTGAATTGAAAATACGGGGGTGTCGTCTTTGCGTGGTTGTACGTCTTTGAGCACAGTTTTCATTAACTGGTATGCTTGAGGTGCGCTGGTACCTTTTGACCAGTCATAGCCAACCTCACCCAAGAATGTCGCTTCAATGTCATCCCAATGTTCTGCAATGGCTGCCCAATATGCGCTTACGCTTGCCATGTTTGGAATACGTTCGCGCAGTTCTGGTACTGCGTTTAACAGTCGTAAACAACGGTTAAAATCTGCGGGGTCACTTGGATGGCTGGTATTCTCTGTCGGTATACTAAGCAGTTTAAACGCCATGCATTGCGCACTTTGGCCCAATTGTTTTGCGGCTATAAGATGTAAAACAGCGCTGTGTTGGTCGAGTATTCGTTTTTGGTTCATGTAACACCTACAAATTAGTTGTTGATCGTTTTGTTTTCGGTGTTTAGTCTATTTAAATGCTGCCAGAGCACAGTATGTAAACCACTTTCCAACTCCCCTACTTTTTCAAAATCGCTAACCTAGCCACATGTTTTAAACGTGAGCTAAGGCAATGGCGCAAAAGAAACCCAATACAAAATTTAACTGGTTCGAGATTTTTAGAGCGGGTAAACACACCGACTCTAAAGGTAATGAGGCTGAATTTAGCCAGGATGATTTAAAGAGCGTGGTTGAGAACTTTAAACCACTCACTTCACCGCTTGTTATTGGCCATCCAAAAGATGATGACCCCGCTTGGGGCTGGGCTGAAGAGTTAAAAATTGAAGGCGACACGCTGTACGCTAAAGCTGAAAAAGTAGACGCTGATTTTGCTGAAGCTGTAGAAAACGCCCGCTACCCAAACCGCTCTGTACGACTACGTAAAACCGACAATGGCTTTGAACTTGGCCATATTGGCTTTTTAGGTGGTAAGCCCCCCGCTGTTGATGGCATGCAATGGCTATTTAGCAAAGACGAAAGCGGCGATGCGGTTGTTTTAGAGTTTGCTGCGAGTGACCGCATAGAGCAAATGACCATCGACAATACTCAAGGTTTTGTCCGCCTAGTTCGCAACCTAAAAACGTTAATTACCGATAAATTTGGTGCTGAAGAGGCTAATGATGTTTTTAGCGATTGGGAAGCCGAACACCTGCAAGAGCAAGCTACGCTGGCTCAACACGAAAAACATACCGAACAAACACCTATAGAACCTAGCGCGGAGTTTTCTGCGCATACCAATGAAGACGAGGAAAACACCGTGACTAAAGAAGAGAAAGAAGCACTCGAAGCACAGCTAAAAGCAGAGAAAGCCAAAAACGCTCAACTGCAATTTAATCAGGCTAAGTACAACGCCCAAACGTTTATTGACCAAACCGTAAACGGTGGCAAGGCACCGCGCCTGACTAACACCGAGGGCGTAGCGGAATTTATGGCGCATTTAGAGACTGGACAGGCGCAAACATTTGAGTTTGCGGCGGCCGATGGTGAGCAAAATACCACTGTAAAGCCCGCCGAGTGGTTTAAAGGATTTTTACAGGCCCTGCCCGAGCAAACAGGCTTGACCAAAGACTTTAGTAAAAGCGATGCCGACGAGACTGAAATTGATGATTCAGCCGAAGCGTTGGCGGCTAAAGCGTTGGATTTTCAGCAGAGCCAAGCGAGTAAAGGCGTCACGATTAGTGTCTCGGCGGCGCTTGAACATGTTCAGAAGGAGGCAAAGTAATGGCGATTCCTGGATTAATTCGTAATTTTGCAGCTACTGGCGAGATTAAACCCAACCGTGTTGTAGCGGTAGATGTGGGTGACTTCATGGCATCACAAGCAACTGGCGTTGCCTCAAATGCGCTAGGAGTAACTGAACAAGGAACCGACAACCACCTGCGTGTTGATGTGGTTATGGACCAAATTGCCCCCGTTGAATTTGGTGGTGATTTTGTAGGTGGTGAGTGGGCTGTACCTGACTCTGAGGGCTGCGTTGTTCCGTTTGATGCAGCTACTTTTGCGGAAGACGAAGTGATTAATGTTGTCGGCAAAGTACTCGAAGCTGGGGACGCTGGAACCATTGGTGATATTCATGTCACCCCATTTTTAATTGTTAAGTAAGGAGCTAAACCATGAGTAACGGTATGCCATTTACCCCTAGCGTGGAACAAACTGCAGTTGCTATTGCATATAAGAACAAAGATTTAATTGCAGATCGTGCTTTACCTTATGCACCGATTGGAAAGCGGGAGTATAGTTGGACTGAATACAAAATCGAAGAAAGGTTCACGGTTCCAGATACAAAAATTGGTCGAAAGTCAGAGCCAAATCAAGTTGAGTTTACATCGGATGAAAAAACAGGGTCAGTTACAGACTACGGTTTGACTGATGTGGTCCCAAATGACGATATTAAGAACGCGCCCGCAAATTACAATCCACTCACAAATGCTGCGGAAAGTGTGACTGATTTAGTATTGCTAGACAGAGAAGTCCGCGTTGCGAATTTTTATAACAAAACGAGTAACTATGGAAAGCACCATAAGTTAGGTGTTGGTGAGTTGAAGTACATTGACGACCCAGACCTAAACGTTTTGAAATTCATTTTAGAAATCATGAATGACTCACTTATGCGACCTAACTGCCTAACAACGTCTCGTAATGTAATTACTTTTTTGCAAACACACCCGCGTTTAATTAAAGGGTATAACGGAACACTAGGAGATGATGGGCTGCTCCCTCTAGAGTGGCTTAAAAACAAACTAGAACTCGATCACATCAACATAGGTGAAGCCCGAGTAAATACAAAGAAAAAAGGTCAAGGTATGCAGCTAGAGCGTGCGTGGAGAGATTCAATCTCACTGACATATCATGACCCTTTGGCTAATTTTCAAAACAGACGCATGACATTTGCGCTTACTGCTCGATATGGTGAACGTGTATCTAGTAACCGCAATGTTTCCGCGGGCTTACGCGGCGGTGTTGAAGTGTTAGTTGGTGAATCTGTACAAGAGCAGTTGATTGCTAAAGACTGCGGCATTTTGCTCACGGATGTACTCACCCCTGCCGCTTAATTATCCATGCTCCAAACCATAGGGCGTTGGCCATTGCGCCCTATTTTCAAAACGAGGCTTGTTATGTTTGTTAGCACATCTCACACAATCAATACCATTGGCATGCATTTGCTAGTGCAATTTGCGCAGGGCCGCTTTAATAGCGATAGCTACGCGACGGAAGCAGACCTAAACACCGCACTTTTACAAAGCCCTATAACCGAGTTGCAGCAGCAAATTTATGATTGGTTTTACACCGCAAAAACGAACGTGGATGCATTGATTTTTGGCTATGTGGCTAAGTTTTCTCTTTCGATGGATGACATTGAGCAGAGCTTATTGCCAGGACTGGCCGCTGACTTGATGCGCTACGAACTATGCACCAACGACGCCGACGAGGGCATTTTAAAACGCCGCGACAACGCCATTAAACAGCTAGAAAAAATCGAAAAAGGGGTTATTCAGTTAAAAGTATCAACGCCAAAATTTAGCTCTAGAGCCATTAAAACCGCTAAACCCGCCTCACAGTTTAATTGGAGTGGTTACTAATGGCGGGTGTTTATATCGAGGTATCGGGCAATGCGCTTGAATCGTTGCAGCTCATTAATAAAAAGAGCGCTGCGCCTGATGACATTCTAGACGACATTGGCGCGTTTTTAGACATGGACGTAACCACCCGCTTTTTAGATGAAATGGCTCCCGATGGTACCAAGTGGCTGCAGTCAGAAGCAGCAAGAACGGGCAAAGGCCGTAACCCAGAAAAGCCAGGGCTAACACTCACCGACTCACGCGACTTGGTGGGCTCAATTACACACAACGCTGATAACGGTGAGTTAGAGCATGGACTTGGCGAAGAATACTCTGCTATCCACCACTTTGGTGGCAAAACTGGGCGTAATCACGCTGTAACTTTACCATCTCGCCCCATTATCGGTATCGAACTAAAGCAAGCTAATACCATTGTTGAAATGGTCAGCGACTGGCTGGTTTAAAGGGAGTTTAAACAATGTTTAATTTTGATTTAAACCAGATTGAAACGGCTTTAAAAAGAGAGCGTATTGCAAATGTGGGCATGGCTGCAGACTTTAACGAAGCACGTAAACGCCCTGTTCAATCGCCCCAGCTTTACGTGTTGCCGCTCGATGAAGACTACTCACTAGCCGAATCAATCACAGGCCAAGATGAATACACCATCACTGAGATTTTTGCGGTGATGATTGTGATCCCCTGTATTGGTGGCAACAAGCAAAGCGATGGCCAGGTTAAACAACTGCGCGGCCAAGTTAAGGCAGCAATTGCTGGGTTGACGTTTAAGCCCTGGCAACCCATTCAATTACACCGTGGTCGCATTGTTGAGCTAAACCACGCCACAAACAACCTGATTTATCAATGCCAGTTCAAAGTCACTGGCTACATTACAGTAACCACAAAGGCCGCATTATGAAAAAAGACACCGCAGAGCCAAAACCAAAACTAACGCCCGGGCAAATAGCCGAGCAAGCGCGAAATGCTTTGGCTGAACAAACAAACCGCCATCAGGTTGCAGGTGCGTTTACGCTCGATGACAACAACAAGCTAACGACTGGGGGTAAGTGATCATGACCTGGCGCTTTAAAGATAAAATTCTATTAGCCGACGGGCTGGGTACCACGCTCACAGGGTTGCACGCAATTTATGCTTCAGACATTGAGTTTAGTATCGAGAGCGAAACTGATTCTGATGAAGTTGAAACAGCGCACAGCGGCGCGAGTTTGCAGGTGTATTACGGTCAACATATATCACTTAATTTTAAAACCCCGTTGGCAATGTGCGGTACGGCAGGCAGTTCCCCCGCTATCGCGCCGTTATTGCTGGCCTGTGGCATGGTGCAGGTGTCTACCGCATCGAGCGTCACCTACACCAAAGGCCAACCAACTAAAGCTAAGTGCCTGCTGCGTTTTGGTAGCAATACGCATGAGATAAGTGAAATGCTGGGTACGTTTAGCTTGAGCTTAGAGAAAGGCATCCCCCGTATTAATTGGCAATTTAAAGGCTTGTTCAGCCCCCCTATTCACTCTGCTGTTGCCCCTACTGTTGATTGGGAGCGTTGGAAGCGCCCAGAGGTGTTGGGCGTTGCTTGCAACTCGGCGTTTACGCTAAACAATGTGGCGCGTACGCTCCATAAACTAACAATTGATGTTGGTAATAATGTGATCTTTGACCGTGCAATTAATCACGAAGAGATCATGATAACGGGTCACGAGTCAAAGGCACAAATGACACTGAGCGCAGACGTAATTGCCAATTTCAACCCATTTAATGAGGTTGGCCAAGTGCAGAACTTTGAGTTTACGCATGGTACGGACGCGGGAAATAAAGTCTCAATTTTGGGCCGCTATCAAATGCCAGTACCTAAGTATGCGTCTTTAGAGAGTGAGCAAACGGGTTATGAACTGGACGGGAGCCTAGTGCCAAGCGGCGCTGGCTATGACGAACTAACGTTAGTATTTGAGTGATCTGACTATGCAATTTCAAGCTGTGAATATGATGAATACAAAAACGGGTGAAATTGAGTTTTATACCGTACTGGTAACGTTTCCCAAGCTATCACCCACATATTGCTTTGACAGCAATGGGATTCTTAGGTTTGAGACTATGGAACAAGCACAAGAAGAAGCAAGCCGACTTGCTAACGCATACGAACAACATTGAGGCACAAGCATGAATTTAAAACTTTTAGAGCAGTTAGAAAACGCGGTAATTAAAGCCCCGCTTAACTTTGATTTTGGCGGTGTGAACTTTAAGTTTACTGCGCATATTAAAATGCTCACGACTGAGCAGATAGACGAACTAACAGTAACACAGCGCGCTGAAGACAAAGCGTTGGTAAAAGAATTACTAGTTGGTTGGGAAGACTTTGTTGATCAAGGGGAAACGGTAGCATTTTCACAAGATGTGCTAGTGCAGTTGCTGAAATATGGCGGTATTGCTGGGCGTTTGGCCGCTGAATGCATTAACGCGCAATACCGAGTGCAGGAAAAAAACTAGCCGACGTTGCTAGGTGGTTTTTGGGCGACCTAGCAGCAAGCAAAACCGTAGACGATGATTTGGCCCACTTTTGTGGGCCTATTACTAAGCCCAAAACACAAAATGAACTGTATGTATTGCCGCAGAACTGGCCTGCAGTGAATGCTCTCACTCTCGCCAGCTCGCAGTGGCAATACTGTAAAGAGGGTGTAGAAATAGGTTTAGATTACGCCAGAGCAGAAATAGCCTGGCGCTATGCAGAGCTTAAATTAACGCCCTCCGACTTTAACAAACTGCAGTTTTTAGAGCGCTCAATAATAACAATACAAAGGCAAGGCGATGAGCAAAGACTTGAATCTAGCGTTACGCTTGAAGTACGACGGTAAATCGGTAACATCGGGTACCGCACGCAATGTGCGAGATTTAAATCAATTGCCGGTTGCCATACGCAAACAAGTGGCTGCTAACGAGCGCCTAGGCGCAAGCCAAGCAACACTCATGCGCCAGCAAACATCTATTGGCCATCAACTCGGCATTTTGCAAAGCGGTTACAGCGGTTTGGTCAGTGCTATGTCGGGTGTTGTGGGTATCGGTACCGCCGCCATGTTTGTGCGCGACACGGGTAACGCCCAGTTACTTGATACGCGGTTAAAAGGGTTAACCAGCTCAGCGCGCGAATATAACGCGGTACAAAACTATCTATTTGCAACGGCCGATAGACTAAACACAAGTTACACCACACTCGCTGATTCATACTCCAAAATACTCAACTTGCAAGAAGCGGGTGTTGTAACCCAAAGCCAAGGTGTGCAAATTTTAGAAGGCTTTGCTAACGCTGCTGCAAAAACAGGTGCAGGTAATGAACAGTTAAAACAAAGCTTGTTTGGTATGACCCAAGGCATGACGGCAGGCGTACTGCGCGCTGAAGAGCTAAACCAAGTCACCGAACCGTTGCCTGGCTTAATGCAAAAGCTCGACAAAGCCTCAGGACAAGCTGCGGGTGGCTTTAGGCAAATGGTGAACGACGGCAAAGTCACAAGCCAAATGTTTAAGCGCTACCTCATCAAAGCGTTAAACGAGTATGCAGGCGCGGCCGAAGCTACCGAGGGCAAAATTAACGCAAGCTTTGCGGAAATGGGCAACGAGTACCAGCGCTTAATACGTGAGTATGAAAAGCCCGTAAACTTTGCTGTTACCAGCGTTGTAAGCGTACTTAAAAGCGCGATGGTTGAGCTACGTGAAAACAAGGGCTTGGTTGAGGGGCTAACCACATCGGCCACGGCGCTTGCCATTGTGATTGGCTCAAAATTGGTGGGTAGTGCTGCACAATCCGCCACTGTGTTTGCAAGCCAAGCTTTAGCTAAGAACAGAGCACTACAAGCGAGTTTAGCACTAGCAGCACAAGAACAACGCAGTGCGGTTATTCAACACAAAGCGGCGGTACAGGCGCAGCAATTTGCACAACATCAACTGAACGTTGCTCGTACTACAGAGCTAAGAAGCCGTGCAATTGCGCAATTAGCGATTGCAAACCAACGCGCCGTAGCAACGCAAGCAACACTCACAGCAGCTACAAACAATTACTCAGTGGCAGCAGCAAGGGCAAATGTTGTTACGCGCACACTGGCAAGTGGTATGGCGCTATTGGGTGGCCCCGCAGGCATTGCTGTTACGGCCGCTTTAGGTATTGCCTATTTTGCATCGCAAAGCGATGAAGCCAGTACGAGCACTAAAGAACTTAAAACCTACCTCTACGATTTAAGCGACGCGTTTGACTCGGTAAACAATGCCAACGCTCGTTCGCAGTTTAATACCGCCAAAAACAAAATAGCGAACTACACCACCAATATTGAAAACGCATATGAAAAGCTTAAAAGGTTCAAAACACTTGAGCAACAAGCAAGCTCCGACAAAAGTAAGTTTCACTACAAACAGCAAATAGCTGAGGTCGAACGCTACATTCAATCGCAATCTCAGCTACGCGCTGAAACAATGAAAACCGCCCAGGATATTGCAAATATTGGTAATAATCTCGAAAGCTTACCGTGGCAAAAGCTCAAAGAGCAAAGCAAGGAAGCAGTGGCAGAACTACCCGAAAACATCAAACGCTTACAAGTCAGTTTGCTCAGTGAAGAAGCGGCGCTTAAACACAGTTACAACAAACGCAAACAAATGGTTGAAACGGCCCGTGATAATGATGCGGCTAACACCAATAAATACAACGCGATTTTAAAGCAGCTTGCGGCTAAATATTCAGATGATTTAACGCAGCTTAAAGAGAAAAAAGAAGCCGAAAAAACACGTATACAAAACCAAGCCGAGCGAAAACGTAAAAACGACCAACGCGCAGCGCTTGAAAACCGCATTGCACAAGTTAAAGGCTTTGCGAACCGTGAAGCGCTAGAAGCGTACAATAGTACGTTGCAGGTTGAGCAAGCTCGGCAACAAGCGCGTATCGATGCAAAGCGGCGTTCACAAATTGGTTTAGCTGCGAATGACGATGCCGGTGAAATAAAATACAACACAGATAATGAGATTAGAGACTTAGAACGTCAGCAAGAATTGCTGGCTGCACAAGGGTACCAAAGCCAACGAGAAGCCGACGAAGCCGCGCACCAAGAGCGACTAATGCAAATTCGTACCCGCCACACTGGCCCACTGCAAGCCCAGTTACTTGAGTTTGCCAATTTCGAGAAAAAAACAGCGTTGGAGAAAACTAGTGCTGTAGTTGGACTCGGTGCGGCTGGGCTTAAAGCCATGGGAGAGCAGAGCAAAAAAGCATTTAAGATGTATAAAGCATTTGCTATCAGTCAGGCACTCATCAAAACATACGAATCAGCAACTAGTGCATACTCTGCACTTGCTTGGATTAAACCTATCGGCCCTGCTCTTGGTGCTGCGGCCGCAGCCGCTGCGGTTGCTATGGGTATGGCACAAGTTCGGCAGATTAAAGCCCAGCAACCAGCGGGTATTGCACACGGTGGTTTAGATTACGTACCAAACGAAAGCACCTACCTACTGCAACGTGGCGAGCGTGTTCTATCTCCCAAACAGAATATTGAGATCAGCGCCATGGCCCGCCATTACAATGCAGGCGAACGTCAAGGTACTGGCAATATCAGCTTTAACATTACCAACCAGATAATGGTGCAAGGCGGTGCGGATGAAGCCAGCTCTAATCGCGTTGGGCAAGATATAGGTAAGCAAATTACAGCGTTGATCATTAAAGACATTCAAGAGAATGGTGTTATTATCAAGTCAATTAGAAATGCGGCTTAATTTTACAAGGATAGCTATGGGTTTTGGGCTTATATTAGTATTAATAATCATAAGTACATTCATTTTTAAAGTGCTTCTAATCGTTAGCGAAAAGGCTAAACATGATCGTGTTTTGTTTTACTTGGCTTTAAGTATGTTGTTGCCATCAATGCTTTTATCGGCTTGGTATTTGAGAAGCTTTGGTATTAACTCATCAAACCTTAACTTTGATACATGGGTAAATGTTGCAACATTCTTTAATAATGCATTTAGCCCTATATTATTAGTTGCCACTATAGTGCTGCTTTACGCAACATGGAGATCTAGCGAAAGGGAGTTATCTATGATGAGAGCTTTGACTCTAAGTAACGAAATATTGAATAGATTGGAAAACATTTGCGAGAAGGTGAAGCAACGTTTGGAAAGTGAGCAGCTTGAACCTTTAGATGGTTTTCATATTGTCAAAAATAGACTAAAAAACAAGTTCAAGACTCATGCAAACAAACTTAAAAATACACCAAACGAAGAGGTTCAAAGAATTTTAAAGAGTCTCTCTCTGACGCCCTCGAATTTGAGAGAGTGCATCGAGAGAGAAGATGTCAACACTCAAGGTAAAAATAAAGGTTTTTCCTATGAAAATATCAATCACTTAAATGATTTAAATCACGCTATTCGTAATGAAATGAAAAAAGAGGCTATGTTTCACACCTCAAGAAACCGATATTTTTTTATCGTACTTGAAAGTCTTGCAGAGAATTGTGAACAATTACAATCACTTGATAAATTGAACAACGAGAATTCGGATTACTTGTCATCAGGTTACAGAGCGATTCGACTTGCCCTTGGAGATAAACTTTTGATGTTTTTGTATAATTATTATAAAGAGTCAATAGATATAAAAAACGAAGGCAGTAATCACTTATTAAAAGGAAGCCAGGGAAATATAGAAAAGCACCTAAAAAACTTAACTGAAAATTTGGAGACAAGTGCTACAAAAACTATGTAAACCACTTTCCACCCTCCCCTTAGCTCCATTTTTTTTTACACTCGCTCTAACGATTTGAACACGAGCGATGAGAAATAATGGAGCATTTGCCACTCCCTAAACCGCCGAAATCTTGTGTATTCAGACTGGTCCCCAATAGCCAGTTACACGTTAATAAAGCTAATAATGCAACAGAAGTATTCGACGACGAGGGCGCGTATTGGGAGTTTGAAATTGAGCTGAACAACGTGCCAGAAGCTGATGCGTTGGTGCTCGACGCGTTTTTAGCAAAACTGCGCGGCTCAGTCGGTGCGTTCCTAATGCATGACTATCGTTACGAGCAAACCGAGCTAACCACAAATGCCTATGTGAGTGGCTCGAATCAAGACGGCAATACATTGGCTGTTACTAACCTGCCAGCGGGCCAAATTTATGCTCGCGCTGGTTCTAAAATTCAAATTGGTGTTGGCGGTGCAGCTGAATTAAAAGTGCTGACCGAGGATGTTGTGCCAGCAAGTTACGGCGCAACAATGCTGCATTTTGAGTCGCCCATGCGTCGCATCCCTATGCATAACACCCCTGTTATTTTTTATAAGCCAGCGGGTGTATTTCGACTCGCTGACAACAAGCAAGGATTGGCCGATGCGCAGTATAAAAATGGCATTGTAACGAGCTGGCGCATCAAAGGGCGAGAGGCGTTTTAATGGAAGCGGTTAAACTCTCCCTTATTGATAAAATAGCCAACGGCAGAGCGCGCTACTTTGTACGTTTAAATTTGCCTGATGGCGATTTGCTATTACACACAGGTGTTGGCGAGCGCCGTTTTTTAGGTGGTACCTGGCATGGCTTAGGTGCACTTGGCCAAGTAAGCGAGATACCCGCCAACGACTCAAATACCGTTAGCAGCATTCGCCTGACGCTAACCACCCCAAACTCTGACATTTTGGGCGAAGTTGCCGCCAATGACCCTATCGGCTCACAGGTAGATATTTACCTCGTGAGTGTTGATGAGCATTACCGCGTTGACGAGTACCAGTTAATCGAGAGCGGCTTTATTGCTACGTGCGACACAGAGCGCGGTGCGCTGTCAAAAATAACTCTATCGGTTACGGGCGAGTCACAGCGATGGCAGCAGGCCCGTTTGCACCAACGTTGGAACGACTCAACACAAAAAGCACTTTACCCGGGAGATGAGTTTTTCTCAGAGCATGCATCAACGGTTGAGCATGTATTGCCCGATACACAACCAGGTAGGCGCGTGGGAGGTAACAGTGAAATCCGTCATCGCTAAGCTAGACGCCTATTTACAAAGCTGTGAGCACACTCCCTTTGAGTTGGGTGTGTTTGATTGTTGTTTGTTTGTAGCTGATTGGGTGAAGTATGTGCACGGCTTTGACCCTGCCCCAGAGCGTGGCACTTATACCACGTTTAAACAGGGTTTAAACATCATTAAACGTGACTTTAAACGCACCTTTGAAAGCCGTTTAAACGCAAAACCCAACTCTATAGGTTTTGCTACACGGGGCGATATTGCGCTGTGCAACTATGAGCGAGAATTGGTAGGTGGCATTATTGGCCTTGGTTGCGTGTATACCGTGTCTGATTATGGTGTAACAACCCTATCGCTTGATGCAGTCCGCTACGTTTACTCGTTGGGTGATATTCATGGGTAAGGTAGTTAAAGCCGTTGGTGATGCGGTTGAAAGTGTTTGGGATGCCACCGTTGGCGCGGTGTTTGACAAGTTATCGCCTAATATTGACCAGCCCGAGCAAGATACAGCCACGCTCGCTAAAGGGTTACAAAAAGGCATTGATAAACCGCGCCGCATAACATTCGGCCGCGACCGCGTTGGCGGTGTAATAGCGCACCAAGCCACCATAGAACGTGGCGAAAAAGAATTTATACAGCTCATTATTTTAATCAACGGTGCACCTATAGACGCGCTTGAAGATGTATATTTGGCCAACAAACCACTAAGCAACTATCCAAGTGACTCATACGACTACGAATTAGCAGATGGTCGTCATACTCAAGCTATCCCAAAAGCGGTGAAGCGCATGGCAGGCTGGACCGACAAACACGTGGGCAATGAGCAAGCCCATGTATACATAGAGTTTGAGAATAACCGTGATGTATTCCCCGATGGGATTAGCGACTGTGAGTTTTTAATACGTGGTGCTCGTGTTTGGGACCCACGCGACGCGAGCCAAAACCCAGACGATAAAAGTACCTGGAAGTGGTCACAAAATGCGGTGTTGTGCACGCTGCATTACGTGCGGTTCTACGGTGCGAACCACGTGCCAAATCAGCATTTACCACTCAATTGGTGGAAAGCGGCCGCAAACGTATGTGATGAGCAAGTACCCTACACCACCGCCAGCGGCCAAACTAAACATGAACCCCGCTACACCGTAGATGGCACATTTAGTTTTACATCCAAGCCCCTCGAAGTTTTGCAGCAGTTAGAGCGCAGTTTTGCGGGCAAAGTATTTAGGCAAATGGGCCAATGGTACGTGCGTGTTGGCGCATGGTATGGCAACCCGACATACACGGTCACTACTGCCGATATTCGCGGCGATGTGCAAATAAAATGGCATGCGGATTTACGCTCACGCGCCAATATAATGCGCGCTCAGTTTGTTGACCCAAATCAGCAGTATGAGCGCACAGACGCGCCGCCAGTGATAGCCGACGGGTATTTAGAAAAAGATGGCCAACAGCTAGAGCAAACAATAAACCTTCCATTCGTGCGCAGTAGCGCCACCGCGCAGCGCCTTGCAGCCATAGCCCTTGAACAAACAAGGCTCGGTGCAATAGAGCTGCCACTTAGACACGTTGGCCTACGTGCTGCGGTCGGTAGAACAATCAAAGTTAATATACCCGAGTATCACATAAACAATAAAACGTACCGCGTGGTTGGCCGTAAATTCAAAATTGACGGCGCGGTTACTTTAGAGTGTATCGAAGACAGCGCCGCGCTGTGGGAAGATGGTTTGGTGCCTGGCGTTAATGACTTAACACCAAACACCAACTATGTACCAGGACAGCTTAAACCAATCGAAACTCTAACCGCATCAGTACGCAGCGATGGCTACTATATGCTTACATGGAGTCATGACACGCCTGACGCAGTAATGCATTACACCGTTGATATTTACGTGATTGAGGGTGAGCAAAAACGCAGAATAGACAGGCAGCTCGTGAATTTTCAAACGGCATTGCTCTCAACGCTACAAGTGGGCGAATTTATTGCACAAGTGAAAGCCGTCAACGTGCGCGGTAAAGCCAGCGCCCCACACGCCATAGATTTTAAAATCGACATACCCCAACCACCGCAAGTGCTCGTTGATGTAAGTGACGTAAGCGTAACGCTTTCAGCAATATTGTTTGATAACACCCTAGGCACCAAAATCGAATGGCAATGGCTAGGTAGTGACGACGCGCCAGCAGAAAGCCCCATTGTGACATCTAACGTGTACACCAAAAATGGCCTGACTCCAAACACTACATACAAATATCAGTGCAGAGCCGTCAACAACGTGGGCGAAAGTGATTGGGTGGTACGTAGCGTAACCACCGAAGAAGCGGTAAAGCACATTAGGCTGTCTACCCTATCATTTGAGCTAACCCAAAGCCCGACGTGGACAGGCACAGGCATTGGCTGGACGCCTGCGAATCTATCTCACACTGTAAAAGCGGTACTGTATGACAAAGTAAGCAAAACCCTGCTTGCCTACCAAGCGTTTACTGTGACTTTGGATGACACCGTTGATGCACAAATATTCATTGAACAAACCGAAGACCGATTAAACAAAACAGAATTACCGTTTGAATTACTCATAGAAGAAAATGGCACCAGTTCTGTAACTGCCACGGTGTACTACGATGGTGAATCGGCCCGTCAAACATTTAGCGCAATCGGCGTAGGCCCAGGTGATTTAAAGGAAATAACCGAGCGTTTAGGTGAAATGGACGAACTTGCCGAATCGGTTTTAGAACAAGCATTAAATGCAGAGAATGTGTTTGATGCAGATTTAAAAAGTACGCTGCATTTAGAAGAAAAAACGGACATCACCAACGCCGTGATAAATGAAGCTGTTGCAGTACAAGCCAGTGAAAACGAGGTGATGGCAACTAAGATAAGCACGGTTAAATCTGAACTTGAAGAAAACAAAGCACAAATAACAGATGTAAGTCAGACCTTAGTTAATACTGAAAAAGCGTTAGCTACAAAGATAAGCACGGTTAAATCTGAAGTTGAGGATAGCAAAGCGCAAATTGTTGAGGTAAGCCAAACGCTTGCTACAGCAGAGCAAGCTATATCAGCGCAAATTACGCAGCTTTCTTCTACTGTGGAGGACAATCACGCAGAGATAACGACTTATTATATAACTAAAGCGGACTCAGAAAGTGCAGTGTCGCAAGCCAAAACAGAACTACAAAGCAAAGTGGCAAATAACTTAGCTTATCTGAATAACACCTTTTATACCGCAGCAACCACTGATGATGTTATTGCTTCTGAAACAAAGAAACTGCGTGCAGAGTATCAGGGTAACCATGCTGAAATAACTACTAACTATTACACAAAGAGTGCCGCGAATCAGGCTATTGCCGCTAAAGTAAACACTCTAAAGGCCCAAATCGGTGAAGACATTGCAGGGCTAAGTGAGGTGTATTTTACCAAAGTTGATAACGATGGCGCGTTGGCAAATTTTGTTCGTAATGTGAGTGTTACAACGGCTAGCGGCACAGCCAGCGTTTATAGCCATATGACAGCCCAAGCAAATAAACTTGGGCAGTTAGAGGGCCGTGTATCAATTGGCGTTGACGTAAATAACCAGATCACCGGTTTAGATATAACACCCGGGCGAATGCAGGTAAAAGCAGGCGTTTTTGAATTGTTGGATAACAGCAATAATCGCGCTGTGTATTTTGACTCTAGTGCTGGGCGTTATTCGTTCAAGGGGCATATTAACGCGACAAGCGGCTCATTTACGGGGCATGTTAATGCAACAAGCGGCTCTTTTTCTGGTTCTGTTTACGCAACAAACGGTACGTTCAAAGGTCGAGTTGAAGCTAGTAGCGGTTCATTCACAGGTCATATCAATGCTACAAGCGGGTCATTCTCAGGCAATATCTATGCGACTAGTGGGACTATAAATTCCGCAACGCTTCGTTCATGCACTTGGGATGCAGGCAATGGCAGCACGATTACCGCAAGCTCTGGTATGTTGGCTCTTCGACAAAATGGTGTAATCAATACTAGATTGCTAGCTAGTGGTGAGAGTTTTCACCGCAACATGTTTGTGTATAACAACGGTATATCTAATTCGACGGGTATTTACGTCAAATATCATAATTACGGTATTCAAGTAGACGCTGGAATATGGGCACTGTACGCACGTTCCGGTGAAATAGGCCCACACACCTCCGCGCATGAAACATTATTGCCAAAACAGTTAACCCCTGAGCCTGGCGATATCCTCTGTGATGATGAGTTAATGCACATTGCCAATATCTCCAACGCCATTTGTACAGCAAAGCTTTCAAGTTCACCGATGGATGTAACGGCTCGTGGAGTATACACCCGCCGCCGTACTCTCACAGACTCACAACCTGCTGGGTTAGTTGGCTTTGATGAATGGGAGCAGCTCGCGTATCTGTACGATGTGGCAAGCATCAACGCTGGCGGTGAAGGCGCTATGAACGTGTGCGGCGAAGGTGGCAACTTGCAAACAGGCGACCTGATTTGCTCAAGTTCAATGCACGGCAAAGGCATGCGCCAACCCACGCAAAGCGAAGAGCGGTATACAATCGCACAAGTGCGGCACAACGTCACATTCGACTCCCCCGACCAAGTGAAAATGGTCGCAGTAATCTACAAACGAGGTTAATCATGGCTTATTCCATAGGCACAATCTCAATACAACAAAACAACGCAATCATCACTGGCACAAACACGCTATTTGAGCGCGTAGCCAAAGCGCAGGTAGGCGATTTGCTCTACGTTAGAGCCAATCAGCAAGACATGATGTTACAAGTGGTTGAAGTGCAGAGCGATACTCAGTTAAAAGTTGCATTGCTTGATGGCCAGCCGTTTTTGCCCACGTTCAGTGCAAACGGCCTAGATTACGGTTTAGTGCAAAATTTTACTGCCACAACCACGGCTAAACTGGCAAAAGGTATTGCTGATTTACAAACCAAATGGCATCTGCGCGAGAGCCAGTTAACAGGCTGGTTTGCAAGCACCGATGACAGCTACTCAATCACCAATTTTTTAGGTGAGCAAACGGCGATTCCAACACCTACAAAAATTGCTGAGTTAGCACAGGTGGCCATGAATGCCAGTAGTGACCTGTCTACCATGGCGCAAGCTATCGAGGCGAACAAGCAAAGTTTGGCAACGGTTGAGCCGCGCATTGTTCACTTTGATAAGGCTTACCCGCTGGTTATCAGCGCCAGCAATAAAGTAACAACTAAGCACGATGAAGTGGTAACGGCACATAGTGACGTTATTGCGAAATCGAACGCGGTGGCAACTCAGGCGCAGCAAGTAAGCAATGCACAACAAGTCGTGTTTGAGCTAAAAGCAGATATAAAGCAAACCGCGCAACTAGTTGAGCTTGATAAAACCCACAGTCAAGCAGCAGCGGCTATTTGTGCAGCCGCGCAAGCACAAACACAAAGCGATGTACAAAGTGTTAGCGCAGATAAAACAGCGGTTGAACAGCTCAAGAGGGACCTACTTACGCTCAGCGATACGCTTAACAATTCGATGGCAAATGCGCAGCAGCAAATAGCAAGCCAAGCACAGCAAACACTAGCACAGGCAACGCAGGCGCAAGCTGGCATTGAAAGCGCCACAGTTGATGCTAAAAACGCGGTGGCACGCACAGCCAACACGTTTGCAAGGCAAACGGCATCGACAGAGCAAAGCACCCAGCGTCATGCATTTAATGCCATGAGTGCGAGCAATCAAGCGCTCATAACACACGATAAAGTGATGCAAGCCTCTGTAGATATCAATCATGATTTATCGCATTTTGCTCAACTTAAAGACTCAGTAATTGATGCCAATGCCGCAGTGCAAATATCAGCACAAGCCGTATCACTTGATGCGCTACACAGTAAAGCCAATGCCGCACTGAGCGCTTTGGGGGCCAGTATGCTAAGCGAGCAAAACGCCAAGCTTAATACTGCGCTTAATGGCTTACTAAACAACTCCCTGACGTCTAACCAAATCAACGAACTATTCCCTATTTAAAACGAGGCAATGATGAGTACAGAACTCAATAATGCGGTTACTGCATTGCAAAACGTAACAGACAAGCATGAGCAGCTAAATACACAATATCAAGGCACTCATGACGCCCTAGCTAGCAATACAAAAGCTATGATGGATTGGCAAACCCAAGCGGGTACAGTCGAGTTGACCGACCAAAACGGCAACAAACACCCAACGCCCACGCTAAAAACACTAGTTGAACAAGCGCAAAGCGTGAACCCTCACCCAGAGGTAATGAGCAAAGCCCAGTTTGATGCCCTGCGCCAAATGCGTAAACAGCAATATGCGGGTTCAGGGTTTGTAGAGTGGGGTAAGCATATACATAATTCACTGTGTGATTCTGTAAATGAAGGTCTTTGGACATGGCTTGACCGTAGTAACACCATTTCAATTGGGGTAGCTAGTTCCGATGTGGGCGGTCAAGGCATTGCAAGCACTAAAAAAGGGGTCGCTGTAATTGATGGTGTTATAACTCAACTTTCGCAAACTGCACACCCTCACTACGTTATGATGCTAGCACCTCCTGCTCCCGACGGTACCAAAACCTATGACTCAACAACAGGCACTGTAACCAAACATAGCAATGCAGAGGTGGCTTTTGCATCAGAGACTGACACCAATAAAGTCATCACCTCACGTAAAGACTTGGTGTTTTTAGAGTCATGGCATGAAAAAATTGCCGACAAAGATGTGGTTTACCCACTGGGCAACGTGCAATACGGCGCAAGTGGTTATCAAGATATACCACTGCTCAATAACTTGGTTGCACAAGGCTACTCAGCCTTTGGTGAGTGGGATGAAAATACCAAAGGTTATGGCGTTAAATGGTCAACACTCACCGATGAGCAAAAAGCCGTATTTTTAAGCGAGCCAGAGCATAATATTTACTTTGACCCAAAAGCCAAAGCGTATATTCAAGTTAGGTATAGAGTACGGGTCGTTGAGGGGCTTGGAGATAATTGGGCGCATTTGAATGATCAATCAGGGGCGAGTTCATTTGAGCGGTATTTGGGCTATGGCCGAGGTCAAACTGGTAATGTTGATTTTATCGCCCCGCGAGGAATTGCGAATTTTGTTGTTGATTGGGGAGCTGACTATCCGGTATTTGCAAACTCAAGTGGAACTTGGTTTGCATCAGATTCACCAAAGTGGGCTGAGAGTTCAACAGGCCAATTTTCTGTAGTGGTAAACGGAGGCAATGCGCATCCAAGTGCCGCCCATGATGGGAAGTGCCACGCAGTCCCAATCGCCTTAGTTCAACGCTTAAACCAAGGTGCATTCCACCCAGTTTATAATCCTATGGGTTGTAGAGCGTGGGCTGTGGTTGGAATCAGTCTTAATCTTAAATGGCACTCAAATGGAGTTGCTGGTTCAATTACATCTACATCACGTTGCTTTGAAGCACAAAATCTAGGGAGTGAGCCAACACCTACAGCACGTTCAGGGTATATAGGTGCAGAAGATGCTGAATCTGGCCGCCCAGACCAATACAAATACCACGATGCTATCTATGCTGGCCAAGTAGAAGATTTACGCCTAAATGCTAATAAACTAGATGTAAACCAACTGCGTGAAGACAGCATGCGTAAAGCTGTGGCGGGCACATTACGTGGAAGAGGCAAGCAACTATTTACACAATTTAAATCTTTGGATGCGTTTTATTTTAGTAGCTTCAACAATAATTCAAATGTTTACTTCCGAGTTAATAGTAATGGTCAGGGAGACCTAGTTGATTTTGAATCTATGGGGTTTCAAATTGGGGAGTCAGTCATGGTTTGGCAGCCTTCGACAGGATATGTTGGCTATGGCGCGTTAACTAATCATACAGGTCATTTAGCGTTACACCATTCACCAAATGCACTTGGTAAGCTTTCGGGGAGTTACACAAGCCACTTAAACCAACAGGAGCGATGTTACATTGCTCATGTTTTTGAGTTTGCAACGTTCGACTCACTCCCTTGGGTAGATATTATTGGAGACCCAGAACAGATTGCCGCGACTTTCCCAGATGGTGTAGTTGGACAGTGGATCCCAAAACTACCGACAGGGTTAACAGAAAGTTTTGCGGCAAATCGAAAAGTAACAGGTGCTCAGCATGGCGTATTGACGTTGGATAACGGTGCTTCTTGGGCTGTGACATCATCGACATTTAATAGCGTAAGAAATGACTTTACAAACAACATAGAAGCAAACCGCGTTCAGCTAATGCACTACGAGTCTCTTTCAAGTTTTACTGAATCAGAAACAAGCTCTAGTGTGTCAGGTTCTTTGGATGATGTATATTTCTCCGCAGATTATTCATTAACTCGAGGCAATCGGTTGATGGGCTCATTGTGTTCTACTGTGGGCAAGTCGGATCAAGCTTCAAAACGCTATGGTAATGTAAAAGCTATACAATCAGCTGTAGATAAAAGCGGTAAGGTAATCTCAAATGAGTACTCACCGACTCACAACGAACTAGGAATCGGTGCGCCTAGACATGATTCAGAGGCATTCAAAGCACTACCAACAGTTATAGAAAAAAATGGCTTACTCTGCCTGCAATTCCACGGCGCAGTGCTAAAACACAATGGTACGGATTGGGGCGATGATCAAACTATTCCAATTGTAGATGGTGAAAATGTTAAAACCGACCTTAACGGCAACACAGTAAAAGTATTTTGCCATCACACCCAATTTCCTATTGGTATCGCATATAACAACTAAGGCCTACTCATGACTGAACATACAATCGACGCAACTGAAATGCAAACATCTACAGTTACTTACGCTGACGTTGCCACTAAACAAATGCTTCGACATCCAGCCGAGCAAATCCAAGCCACGCTTGAGCAAGCAATTACACAAGAAGAAGCTGAACACACGCAAGCCCATGCACAGTGGCAAGCATCATTGGCTGATATTCAAGCGCAGATTGAACAGGCCCAAGCGCACAACGCTGCAAACCCTGACGAGCCTGTCGCGGTTCCCGAGTTGCCAGAAGAGCCTGTGATTGATATGGCAAAACGCCGCGCATGTTATGAAGTCAAAAACGTTGAGATAGATTTAGAGCTCACAACCGAAGCACAAGACGCGCACATTGTTTATGACGATGAAGCGTTGATTGCCTATCATCACCCCAAAACCATCGCCCACAACGCGGAACATATTGAAGCCGTAAAACGTGAGCGCTTCAAAGCACAACGCGCTGCAAATGTCGCAGCTATTACAGTTGCTGTTGATGATATGGTTTTTGATGGTGACGAAGTAAGTCAAAGTAGAATGGCAAGAGCTGTGTTATTAATGTCCGATACGGACACTCAGCTTTGGGTTTTAGCTAATAACGATATTGTTGAAGTAACTTGCGAGCAGTTGAAACAAGCTTGTGTTTTAGCTGCACAGAAACAATCGGAACTTTGGGTTGAATGATGGATTTAAAAGGCGTTTTAACATAATTTAGCGTTGTCTAAATTTAAACGCCTTTTTTTCTAATTTCGAACGCCGCATTACAGTAACTTATTGTTTTATAGTGCTCAGTAATGCTTGCCGAATGTAATCACCATAAATGATTATTTAAAGTTTTATTAAAAAAGCACAGCTCAAAGTTTAGTTAACTCTCGCGAAGCACACGCTTACATAGAGCAACTATAAACTATTGTAAAGCAATAAACCTGTAACAATATATGCTCATATATTGATCTGTTTTATGCGCTGACTAAAAGATGTAATCGGTAAACCAATTACATCGTTAACTAAAGTCTTGTTGTTTCAGTTGGTGCCGTTGGCTCTGGTTTTGGCCATGCTTTATCGTGTTGGTCCTTAGCTCTGACAGTTTTTGAAGCTGCGGTTGCTAATCCCGTTAAGCCGCCTACCGTATTCCCACCTACTAAGCTTGCTCCTCCTGATAAGGTTCCTGCGCCTACTTCGACCCAATGAGCAATTGCCGCTACTTTTTTCACAAAACCCAGTAGCTTTGGATAGTCTTGTGCGCCTGTTTGGCTGCTATTGATAAAATCAGCAATTGCAGTACAGATACTTCGGATAGACTTCGCCAAACCAAATACTAAGCTTATTGTCATTTTTACTGGATTACCACCCCCTATGATTGCACTGGCTATTGAGGCGCCGGCTTCAAATGTTCTTAATCCGTCCATAAGTGCAAAAGCCAACTTAGCTTTAACGCCGTCTGTTGGTTTTTTGTTACCTAAACATATCGTGGTCACTCCGCGTATAAACTTTGAAACCCCAACACAAACCGACAATATCCCGGGGATTGCTAAAGTGCCATGAGTCGCGGCTATTACAACCCCCCCTGCAACAGCTGTTAGCACACCTTCAGATATTAACAACAGGCCTTTTGTTTTTGGGCCTAGGCTAAATTGTTGGGCAGTATCTTGAAACTGAGTTACAACGACTTTGTTTCCATCAACGCACTTGCCATGTAGCTGAGCAGTGCCCTGTTTAGACTTTTGCCACAATTGATAACTATCTTGGCTCATCACTGAATAGTTAACACCGTCCATACCATCAATGGGTTTAAACTGCGCACTATGATTTTTGTTCAGTGGTTGAGCTTGCAATGTGGATGACGATTCGTAATGGTCATAATTTGGTGTTGAGCTTAAAGATGCGCGTTGCAACGCTTTATTGCCCATTACCGTTGCTTCATGTTCAAGCGCTGGGTTGTCGTTTACGTTTAGGCCATTAACAGAAGTCGTTGGCTTGACCCTGCCCTGTGCTTGCTGTACCACATGGCCCAATTCGTGAGGCAAGTGATGGGACTGCCCTGGCGCCAAATGAATATCACTACCTTGTGCATAAGCATGAGCTTGTACCGCGGCCGGTTTGCTGGAGTTATAGTGCACTTTGACGTGATCCAAACTCATGCCTGATAACGACTCCATGCCGGACTTCAGGTTATCAGGTAACCCTGTGTTATTGCTTTTTTGCCGTTGTACTGAATCTGGACGGTTATCAACTAATACGTTGGCCCCTTTGCGCTGCGCAGCTTGTTGTGTGCTTGAACTACCGCTGTTTTGATACTGCTGTTTGCTATTACTCATGTTGCTATCCTTACCTTGGCACCAAATTATCGGTATTTCGTTTTACTGCTGCCTTGGCCAAACCGACCTCCAGGGTAGTTACCTTTATTAGCAGCCCACCAATTATTTGCTTGCGCGTGATTTTTAAACGCGCCCACGTATTGCCAGCTCCCATTTGCTGGCTTCACCCAGTAATATCTGTCGCCCGCCAGTTGTAATGCTTGCTGTTGTACGGTGCGATTGTCTACCAATGGTTTTGAACTTGGGCGTGTTACACGTTGTTTTGAGTGCTCTGAAGAAGTTTTTGCATTAATGTGTTTCATCACGAGTATTCCATGCCTGTAATATTGATAGTTTTGTTATCTTTTTGGAATTCTTGGCGAATACTTTCAAGTAAGTCGTCTAGATAGATAACGCGTTCATTTCGGCGTATCGCCAGCAAGGCGCATTGGCGTAAAATATTAATAATTTGCCCCCCTGCTAACTCAAAGTCTTGTGCAATACGCGCTAGATTAATATCTTCATTTAATTCACACACATGTGCGAATGCATTTTGCCAAAGTTGTAACCGCTCACTTGGGCCTGGAATAGTAAACTGCACCATATTTTGAAAACGCCTTGTAAAGGCATCATCCATATTGGCGCGCAAATTAGTAGCCAAAATAACGGTGCCAGGAAAGTCTTCGATACGTTGTAGTAAATACCCTGTTAATTGGTTTGCATGACGGTCATTGGAGGAGCTGGTTGCCGTTCGTTTTCCAAACAGTGAGTCAGCTTCATCAAAAAACAAAATCCAATCTTTATAGCTGGCGACTTCAAATACACGCGACAGATTTTTTTCTGTTTCACCGATATATTTAGAAACGATCATAGACAGGTCAACGCGGTATATTTCTCGCCCTGTTTCTTTGGCCAATAGTGCTGCTGTCATCGTTTTACCCGTACCCGATGGCCCATAAAACACGGCTCGATAACCAGGTTTTACTTTTTTATCTAGTTGCCAATCAGACATCAGAATGTGGCCATAATCAAGCCAAGCGCGAATTTCTTCGACACGCTTCATTACTGAATAATCTAATACTAAGTCTTGCCATCGATGGGGTGTTTCTAGTGCATGGGCAGGAAAGCTCGTACTATGCTCAGGCGCTGTATGTGTGCCAGTTAACAGGTAAGTAAGCCAGTGTTCAGTGATTTTATACACACCGGCGCAATGTGGTAACGATGCATCTGCTGGCATAAGCTCTGTGACCTGCTCCGCCATAAATTTATGCCGATTGGATAGCAGTAAATCAACTTGAACACGCCATAAAGGGTCATTAGCTGCAATTAAAAAATACAGCGTTTGAGCTGTTGGTAAAAAGCCACCAAATGCTTTGTCTGTTACTCCGCCAAACTCGCTAAATCCACGATCAATGAGTTGGTTTACACCAAATAATATATCCAGCACTTCAGGTTTAATTGCTGGAGCCATAGCCAAAGCCAGTGCTAAGCGTTCAAAAGTATTTAGCTCCCACTCAAGTACTAAATCGCTATAAGCGCTTTGTTCACGCTCTACTAGTGGTGGTGTAATTTCAAACCAATGGTTTTCATGGCCCTCTTGCTTTAAGTAGTTGCAAATAACCTGAGCTACCACACTTTGTAGCCAGTCCATTTCTTGGTATAACACTGAAAGATTTTGTTCTGCTGAATAACTCATAAGCTGCTCCCTAACCATTGTCAGTTAAACGCACAACATCATCGAGTGTTGCATCTTGCCATTGAAAAAAGTCTTGGCAGGTATTGATGTTGAGTTGTTCAGTCGCAGCAAGACTTAACATGGTTGAATGTAACCAGTTATCTATAGGAAGTTGGGGTTTATAAGTACCGCGTTTCTCAAGGTCATATAAAAAATCATCAAATTTTCGGTCACTTAATGTAAGTTTTTTTGCTCTAAAAAAATGCAGTGGTCGCTCGAAACGAGTCGCTTCCAAATTATTGTGTTCAAAAAAGCCCAAGCCGCTGCTATTGGTAATATTACAAAGTTGCTGCTCAAATAAGCATGCACTGTTTTCACGTTCACCGGTTAATGTCAGCTCAGCCTCATTGGTTTGGGCTATTGCCAATCCCCAACGAGGTATGGTGGCAATTGCTGTGACCACGTAGGCTTCACGAAACGTATATTTACTCTGCGTCAGCTTGACCATTAATTCTGGCGCGACCTGTGCCCAATTACGCATAAAGGTTGCTTGTGCGTCTTGTGCCCAAAATAAATAACTACCGGGGCGTTCAAAACGATACATTTGTTGTCGTTTTACTAACTGTTCTTCAACTGTCTGCTCAACAATGAGGCTATCTTGAACTTTTGTGCAGCCTTGGGTGTGCCGCCAATCGTCAATGCGCAAAGGAAAAGGTTCATTAGCATGGATGTGATTTCCTAACTCAAGATCTAAAGTCGCATTAAGCAATGTGCACATACGTCCTTGATGAATTTGAAATACATCCCCCAGCTGCGCTTGATTACCAAACGGATAAACTGGGATCCACTTACTATTGATATAGCTGTCGAAAAAAAACTCTCTGTATATCATTGCAAACTCCTTGCAAAACTTAAGCGTGGGTCAGTTGTGCAGCGCACAACTGACCCAAACTAAGTTGCTATTACTAGGCTGCAAACGCCGCCGCTTTAGCCGCTTCTAAACCCGCATTGAGTGATGCTAAGTTTGCTTTTGCTTCTGCTAATTGTGCTTGTGCGTCTTCCAATTGCTGATTGGCCATGTTGCTAGCACTGAGCGCACTTTGATAACTGGTCTCTGATGCTTGATAAGACGTTGCCAATGAATCTTTTAGAGATTGTGTTTGTGTGTACAATGACGCCATTTGAGCAGACTGTAAGGTAGAGATCTCCTCTGTTTCCTGAACAGGTGTAATACTCGCATAGCAACTTTGTAGCGCCGTAAGTGTCAAAGACACGGCATTATTTGATTCGGTCACCGCGTTGTTTAGATAGGTAACCAAATCATCGGGGATGACTTGATTAACCGCCTTTCTACGATCAACAAAGTCTTGCAACTTCTCGATAATGTCAGCGGAGAAAATCAACTTATCGATGACTCTGGCCATATAATTTGCCGTTTCATTGAGCTTACCGCTCAAGGATTCGGAGTCTTGTTCACTGCCAACTTGTTTTGCCACCACTGTGACATAGTTTTGCGTTTCTTTAATATCCGATAGCAAGGTTTTTGCTTGATTGTAATGCAACAAAGCAGATGCTTGTCGACTACTTGCTATCGTTAATAAATTGGCAAAATACGCTTGCTTACTGGTTAAAGAAGTTACTACATTGGTTAGTTCATTTACCGTGTACTGCGCGTCTGTTACTTGTGTTGTCAGAGCCTGAATATCAGCATTTTTATTCTGCGCAACACCTTTAGAATTGCGGTATTTAGGGCCTGGAGTTTGGGTTATAGCTGTCATAATGAATCTCCTTATTTATTGCCTTTGTTAGACTTTTTCGCAGCATCTTTACTATCAGTTGCGCTGGTATCACTACTTTCAGCAGTCTTTTCTTCTGCTGTACTTGGCTCTTCTTTTGCTTGTGCGCTTAAGCCAAGGGCTGAAGGTTGCACAGCAGCAGAACAGATCAGTGGAGTATGCTTGGTATTATTGACATGGGTTACATTAGAAAAGCTTATCTGTGGAGCATTAAGATGATTTCCATCAAAGGTAACCGGCGAATTGGTGATGTATAAAGTTGGTAGATACTGAGTTAGATTTTGTGCACTATGCGGCAGACATAACACCCCGATATAATACTCAATATCCTTGATTAAAGGACTACCAAAATTGTCGGTTGTATCATCAGTAATGCTGACACTCACATTCAAGTTCGCATTTTTAAAGTCTGCCTCAGCGGGTAAATAGTTAGCGCTAGAGACTTGCTGAGCAACAGACACATTAAAGTAAAACGGTAAAACAGATGAAGGCGAACTCGTCATCAACCCTCTTTCGTCAGGTTTATCTTTGGGCAACAACATAACATGTAGTTCAGTATCTACATTGGTCTCTACTTCTGAAGATGCCGCCTCTAGAGTAACCTGAATGTCTTTACCACTTACTGATGAACTGTTAATTACTGGTAGTGCAAGTGTTGGTGTAAAAGACGCCGATGCGCTGCTAATTATATTGTCATAAACGCCAATAAAACGTTGATATGCGAGCGTTAGTTCTACATATATAAAGGCAACATAATCTTGACCTGCTACTACTAAATCACCATCTGAATCGCGCACAGCATCAGCATCTGTAGGGAGGTATGAACATTGTGCTGAGTTGCCTAACTCAGCGCCATGTATAATAATCGGAGCCACTTCAGAGGCCATTAAATAGAATCGATTTGTGTGATTGCTATTGGCGCTTGTGTAATACTCTGAGAATAGCGTTTCTACCTGTTCAAGTGTGATACTTGATTGGTTACTGGCTTTGGCGAAAAACACATACTGATTTTCAACCACTTGCATCTCAGCGTTGCTGCCTTTGGCGTTCACCACAAAAGGCGATTCATAGACACTGCTGAAGACCTGAATCTTTGCTTTTACAGGGTCTAGGAGCCAGTTTACATTTAAGTTTAACTGTGAGTTTGCCGCAAACACTGATTCGTTCACACCTAGTAGCTGTGAGTCAGCATCTTTGAGCACCCCCTCTGCTTTTCGTTCAGCTTTTTTATCCGAATTGAAGGTTTGGAAATCTTTAGTTGACTGGCTACTCAAATTAGTTACATCGGTGCTTAGCTCTGTCAATAACTGCTCAAGCGCAGTTTTAGACGCCGTTACATTCGACAGTACATCAGCACTCATTAGCTCTGAACATTGGCTAGAAGCCTCCATGGCTAACTGAGATGCATACTCAGCTTCATTTGCCGTGACAGAAATAAAGTCATTGGCTTGCTGGGTTTTTTTATAAATGTCGGTATCGTAGCAAGATGCTAACGCAATATTCAAAGCGCTACCGATATTAGCCGCAACTTTAGAGATTGAGTTTGACGCTGCTTTTATGTTGGCCGCCGCAGCCGCAACATTACTGATTGCGGTGGTGGTATTTGACTGTAGTGTGGTAGCCGTACCTAATAAATTGATTGCGGTATTATCACATGTTACTCCTTGATCGTTTAACCCTTGTGCCGCTGCCAGTTGTATGTTGGTGTTTGCTAAGTTGTCGCCTGAGCTAATTTGAGCACCTTGTGCAAAATACAAGTTATATTCAGCGCTGCGTTGCTCTGACGCTATTTTTTGTTGATCTGCATATAAACTATTCAGTGTTGTACTGACTGTTTTTTGCAGGTTTTCACTGTATGAATTCATACCTTTCACCTTATCCTTCTATTGTCTCAATCAATGTGAATTACATCCTTGGGATACATCACCAACTAGGTTGGCCAAGTTACGTAAATCGGTTTTTCCATCCAAGGCAACTTGACTATCGAATACGACAACGGTGAACGGCTGATCAAAATGTCATACACGCGTTTTTCGACTATCAAATCCCAATGATCTTGTGCTTCGGTTAAGGTGCCACTGCGCACCAACCAGTTTCCTCTAAATCCATCTATCGATGTTTTGCCTATTGCAGGCCAATAGTTACACACCGCTTCTATTAAGCTGTGTATGGTATCTATTTCACTTTGTGAGAGCGTAATACCCGCCTCAACAGGGTGTGTAACGCCATGACCACACAGCAGCTTGTTTAAAATCAAATGATGCTCCTCTGTGGTACTTTGCCCTGTTACTAAAAACTGTAAGTAGTGAATGGCCGCCCGCTGTTTTTCTTCACTAACAAACTTGTCATCACTGACTAGGCCTAGGCGTTCAAATAAGGGACAAATGAAACTTTGGATCAATACCAACCCCGCGTTTGGTACGCTCATAGGAAACTCGGTGGGTTGCTCAGGTTCTTTGCTGGCTTTTTCACATAGCACACGTTCGAGCGTTTCATATTGCAAAGCAGGGTTATCGAATGGCCTTTTTGTAGTATGTTGGTAGCGCGCTAGCTGGTTTCGTAATTCATTGAGCGCATTCATCAGATATGTAAAGTTAGGTAGGTCATCATGATTGAGTACCTTGAGTAGCTCTTCAACACTACACACCTGACGCTGTATCAATAGCCAACATATAGAATGCAATAATGATTCAGCACTCAGCTCTGCTAAGTCATTTTTTGCTAAACTATTGAGCAAACAAAGCAACATATATTGTTCACACTCTGGCGCGCTAAGCTTAAGGCCAAAACGAGTAAATATATTGAGCAAACGCAATACTTCATTAAGCATATTACTGTTTGATTGAGGTAACTTATCTGCTCGACTGAGCGTATCAAGCAGCACAGTTAAGGAGATGTGATTAGCAATTCGGGCCACAATAACTTCACTTCCAAGTAGCGGCAGCACGATGTCGCACCACAACTTAGGCTTGTGTAATTGCATATCATCTAAGAGTCGTGCACCACTGAAGGTACTTTGTTGGGCGATAAAATGTGGTCGACTTCCCTGAGTGAGCCAGTGCGACATAATGGCGCTAATGTCTGTGCGATTAAGGTATACCCCGCTAAGGTCTTGTATCCATTCGCTTGCCCTTGCCTTTTCAAAATGCGCCCCATTAGAGTCGGCAATGGCCGTATTGGCGGTTATTACGCGCTCATTTTGCGCTTTGCTCTGTGGCCTAGGCGAGTTAACTGTAGACTGTGCTACGCGCTTACCCAGTTGCTCTTTATCTGTAGCCGATAAATTCTCGGCAATATCTTGAAAACTGCCCTGATGCGTTACACCTTTAAGAATATTTAAAATACGCTCTAACGATGCGTTAGACTCAATAAAATGCTGTTTATGAGCTATCGCATAGCGTTCAAACCCCGCAACCCCTTGCGCTAAATTTACTGCGTGTTGCTGGCTCCATTTCAATATTAGTGTGGCGACCAGTTGGCTAATGTGCTCGGTGGATAACATTGCGGCTTTGAGAGAACTCACTGAAATAGTAAGCGTTGTATCAAAATGTTGAGCCAACAATTGCCAAAACAGTTTTTTGAGCTGTTGTATATCGTGTTTTCGGCCGCTGAATTGACCAAGCCTAGACAAATCGCTACGACCTTCGGCCTCTTCAATCGCATTACATAACCAAGTTTGTAATTGCTGGCACCATTTATCGCTAGCATTTAGGTTTTGCCACATCGTTGGAAGTTGAGGCGCTAGCCACTTACGTATCAATGAGCTTTGAAATAACGTTTCAAAATGCCCTGCAGTGGTATCCATGGCAACAACTTTTTGCACCATCATTACCGCAAATTTAGCCTCTTCTTGACGTAATCGCTTAATCACCACTTCGACCAGCTGGTCACGATCAAGCGCTATAGCGGGCTTGATAGCTGCTTGCTTAGTTGGCTTACAAACTTCATATAACCGATATAGCCAGCGCATCTTGGTCGCTGTATCAAAGGGGTTTAATAGCCAATCAAGTAGACTTTTGTGATTTTCTATTAGGCCTAAACCATTAGTAAAAGCGCGGTTTGCGCCACGCATGTCTAACAAGCTTGCCAACAGTTCGGACATTGACTGAGAAGGCAAGCTATGAAGATGTCCAACTGTTTTTCTAACAGCCTGTCGCGCTTGCGGTTCAACCAAGTTTTGTACTGTACCACTGGCTGTTGCGACATAGGCCTGTGCATTCAGCGTGTGTGCTGAATTTACCGACAAAGCTACCGACTTAATGATTAACGGTGTTGAAGGTTGACGCTTCATTGTCAACACACCGACAGGGGCTGTCTGTTTAGCCGCAAGTACTCGTACTTTGCGTTTAAGAGCGTTTCGCTTTGTCCTGTACAAAGTATGTTGCAACTCATGTAAAGGTATATCGGACTTTGCAAACGAAGGAGTTACGATGGATTTAACCCCTATAAAGATACCACTAGCACTGAAGGGTTGTAGTTGCCGTATGCTTTGGGCCAGTGCTGTTGTTCTTATCAACTGTATCGCTAGGTAGCGCTGTAAAGATAGAACTGGCAGAGCAAAATGAGTTGCTAGATAATAGGCAAGCTTGCCTACAAACTGAGAATTTTTATATTCCCAAAAGCCTGTGGCTGCTGTTAGGCTAAGTTGTAAGTCCCCTTTACAAACAAAATCGGCGCTTAGTTTTAGCACCATGTGTACAGGTAATTTAAAGCGTGTTGCTAACGCCTTGAGTGCTTTGATTTGGTAGTAATTTAATGGTGCATAGATCACATGCGTTGGCACCATGTCATTGTCTGGCTCTACCACGAACGGCTGTGTTAAATGGCTACTCAAAGCGCTTTGCAGGCACTGCGTTAAATGATTATCTAGTGTCTGATAAGACAACTGGTTAGCGTGCTGTGCGTTTGACCACATTTGTTGTAATAGTGCGCGGTGAGACAATGTAAAACGCTGTGCTATAGCGCGGGTGGTTTGCATAAACCACTGTTCAATACTGTGTACTTGTGGCTTGTGAAGCAAGCTAAATACAACACTTTCTAGAAGCTGTATTAACGAGCTGGTATGTGCGCTCCAAGGCATCAACCCATGTTTTTGCCAATCAAGCATTACTGTTATCAGTTGTATCGACGATGACCCATGTTCAGGTGACAGCGCACTCAATAAATGTTTAATGTCACTTAACGTTACAAAGCTCGAAGCAGCCATCGCTGCCACTAATTTTTGAGCGAGCGAGTAACGTTGCGATACACCTAAATGGCTGCTCTTTAGTAGTGTAAACAGTGAACGAGGGCTGCTAAGTGGACGTACCATGATCATGGTACGAATGGCTTGTTGCCAGCTCAGCGAGGCAAATTGCCCTAACAAGGGAGAATGTTGTGTTGAATGTTGTTGCGTCTGCGCATCAATAAGTGACCGATAGTGTCGCAGCCAAAGTGCATCATTGTGCCGAGCTTGTTTAGCCTGATGCTGTTGTAGGTCAGCCAAAATAGTGAATAGTTCGTATTGCTGCCCCGCTTTACTTGGCATGCTGGTGGTTTGTTGTAACATAAGCAAAATGAAATGGTATTCAACGCCAAAATGCTGACTTACCTCAGATAGAGTGCTGTGTACAAACTGCCTACGATTAAAGTAACTGCCCCGATTTACAAACAAATAAGCCAACAAAACACGCCAAATAAGCGCTGGGTCTAAATGTTGTTGCTTAAGCAAGGCTTGAGTGTGTGACACATGAGCCAAAATAAACTGGCTATCATGAGGCGCGACCACTTCCACAATATGGATCAGTTGCTGCTCATTAAACTGCTTTACAATATGTAACCGAACAGCTTCTGCCTGTCCTTCTTGTTTAAGAACTTGCGCCATTTTACTGGGCTCAACATGTGCAAGTCTGACGAACAACTCAGTTAAGTAATAGGTTTGGCTTTGATGTTGGACACTTGCCTGCTTGGCGTGTAACAACTTTGAGAATAATGACCACAAGTTAGTGCCATCATCTACCTTAGATGACGCTTTTAGTTGTTGCTGTTCACTGTGTTGTATACCTACCAACACCTGCAAAAATTGCGGTGCGACTAACCCTGCTTCTTGCATGTGTTCAGCTACAGAGCTGAGCTGCTCCAGCAAGTCGTAAAATGAGATTTGGTAATGTTGTGCTGTTTGCCAAAGCGTTGCTCGCACAAATTGGGAAGTATTAAATAGAGTCCCTCTGTCCACCAATAAATGCGTTAAAATCCAATACCATAAATGAGTTTGCAGGTGACTATCTTGAGGAATAGGGCTTTGTGGTTGACGCTGCGCTAGTAAGATATTATCCGCATAACTACAAATAAATTGTGCGTTCCATGGCTCAAGTATCTGTACGGTTTTACGAGTTCTGGCTTCTCCCCATTGCCAAACAATGCGTCGTCTAACTGCTTCTGCATGACCTACATCACGGATCAGGGATGCCACCGCGTTGGGCTGTTGACTCATTTGTGAATCAACAATATGTAAGGGACTATTATTGCCGAGCACCCACCATGGTGTTACACCATAGAGTAAAAACCAGCGCAATAGTGCTAATTCAGATTCATCTTGTCTAACGATGGTTAGCTTGTTGCTTTTACTGCTTGAGTCACGACTATGCTGCTGTAACAAATTAAGTAACGCTTGTTCGACAGCTGCAGCTACTTTTATTGGTAACTGAGTATCCAGTTCACTGAGTGTTAACGACCCCAAGTCGATATGTAGTCGTTCAATTCGCCATGTTTGACCATTTGGGCAATAACGTTCAAACACACTATTAAGAACGTCTGGTAATATCTGATTACTCCACTGGCTTAGAGAATCTTGTAACTGTGTTACATTGCTTTGGTCGTCAAAGCTGGTCTGCCACTGACACTGACCTATCATGTGTTTAGATAGCATCATTGGACACCTGTGTGAGTAACTGTAGTTTATCTTTTAGTCCATCCGATAATGCCTGCTGCGCCGTTTGCGCCCCCTCGCTTGGCTGGCGTTCAATTAGCCGCCGTTGGTTAAACCACCGACAATAATTGCTGATCAAATCACCCAATTGAGTCACATTGGCAGTTAACAAATTAAGTGTGACGTGGCTTGGCCAATGCAACTGTTGAATAGCGCGAATAAAGTAAATAAATTTCGGTTGATTAACCAAGGTGACATAATCAGGCAGCACCAAGGAGGATGCCAGATAATACCAATCATCATCATCTGCATTTTGCGATGAGAGCTGCACCGCAGCGCTTTGTAATAAAGTATGCTCGATGAGCAAGCCGCCTTTTTTGTAGCCACTCAGCCAAGCCATTTGGTCAATATATTGCTGTATGTTAGTAACCTGCCAAGAAGTTGCAGGGTTAGGTAAAATCATAACCTGCTGATCGCTGATGCTTATCTTCAGCGTATCAGTGCCATGTTCAGCTACAATATCATCGATATTGAATGACCCTTGCACAGGCTGTGACGGTTCATCAGCGTTTGCAACGACTGGAGTTTGGCCCAGCCAAGTTACAAAGTCAGGGTCGTTGATCAATGTTACCAATGCCGCCGCTAGCGTGCGCAGATGAACGGCAAAGCCCATTAATAAATCTAGTTTTAATTCAAATACTGAAAAGTTCGAAAAGTCTTGTTTAGTGAGCTTTCCATAGGCATCTAACGCCTGCGTATCATATTGGCCATCCAGCATCAGCCGCTGTTGAGAATTGTCCAGTAGCAGTTGATTGCCATCTATCAGTGGTATTGTTCTTGCCAAGGTACGGCTTTGTTGTAGGACTTTACTGGTGTCTATTTTGCTTTGATTGCCCTTGGCTTTGGTGTGTTTTGCAAGTTGTTTCACAAGTAAGGAAGCTATCATCTTGGCCAGTTGGCCTTTATTACTAAACCCTTGCTGATACACGCCGCTGATGATCTTGCCAAAATCATTACTTTTGCTGGCGATCAATTGCTTGTAATCATTAAAACTCAATCGATAGCGCCCCGGCGTTGGTAAAACTTGCGCCAAAGCAAATTGTAACGCCTGTGCTCTGCGGTAGCTTAACTGCTGTAAATTTTGCAACCAAATTGATTTAATAATAATACGGGTTTGCAACCGACTGCCATACCACTGAGACGCATCTATGATGTCATCATATAAATCTGCAGGCTCCCCCTGTCGTGCAAGCAGGTGACTCAACATCGTATCCCGACGCAGCTGTGCCTCCAGTTGGTTTTCGATCACTTCACTGAGACCATGATTGTATTGATTAAATGGGTCATCTTTGAAGCGCTGCCACACCAGTGCATTTCTTTGTGTGGTGTCACTGGGGTCATCAGGGTAGAAAAATTGATATTGCTGCTGACCTTTTAACAAAGCCTGCACATCCGGTACGTCATATAAGGGCTGATAAAAATAACTACGAATAAAGCTCTGACTTGGAATCGCTGGCGGTACAGGTGTACTCTCTGTAGCGCTTTGTTGATAAAACTGCTGTTGAGAGGTTGGAACAATATCAAAACCAAACGTGAACAAATTGCTTAAATTAGCCAATTGTGAAAACTGATTTGCCAACACCTGATCAAACAACATCAGATAGCCTTTTAGCTGCCGAGACTGTGCAATACTGTGCGCAGAAACGTCTGACTCGGGCGAGTTAACTTCAACAGAATTCATTTCAATCGAATTAATACCTACTCCATAGACATTAGGAAAGGTATTTTGAATTGAATAGTAACTTTCAATATCACGATAACGGCCCGTTGGCGTTTTTGGGGTTAAATCTACCTGAGCTGCAATACTTTGATTTTGGCAGTGCATTTCTATTTGCGACAGTAAGTTGGTCTGCTGCCAAGGTTGCATATTAAGCGGTGCTTGGTGTTGGATCAGTGTAAAATCTTCCCCAGTTTCTAACTGTGCAATTTCATCCTCCGCTATGTGAACCGATTGAACATCAGCATGTGCATTCAAGTTGAACGACTCAACGGCAGCTACACCACTTACCTGGCTTATCAAGGTGATTAACTCAACTTTTTGGATCACACTGCGTTTGGTACCTAGAGGGTTGTCACCTAGCATCCAGCCATTTTGCAATCTAGGCCCTTCAAATATTTGCTGTGCCGATTCGCCCTGTGCTCTCGCCTGTTGATAGCCCGCTTTTTTCACCTGTGGGCTAACATAGTCACTAAGCGCCTGTATAATGTTCAGATGCACTTGTTCGGGATCTGCATCCTGTGTGAGTAATACTTCACCACTGAGCGTCACTGTATTTTTGCGCAGAATTTGTGGCATTAAAAAGTATTCACCTAAGTTACGATGTTTGTTTAGCAACTGATAAACCGCAGTACAAAGCGTTTGCTGTGTCTGCGGTGCAATATTTTGTAGCGTCAGTAAATGAGGTGCGTAGATCCATACCTGATATAGCCCCGTAAGTTGCCCTTGCAAACTTACTGGCTGCAAATACATATTATTTATGTCACTAATGCAATCGACCACGAGCTTACGATAGTCGTCTGTGGTAATTGGGCCGGTCGTTAAAATTTCGTCTATAGCGTAGAACTGTTGTTGATAATCAATGCTACCGTCAGGTTGCGTCAATACATCGACAATATCAAAAGTATTCACATACCCAAGCTCAGTAAGCGCGAACACAATTTGCTCTAAAATCGTAACGCCGGGGTCGCTGTCGTTGTAATTACTCCATGTAGACCCGGCCAAAGATTTGAGTGCATCAATGCCAGTATTTTTTAAAAAAGTAAATTGTAGTGCCTTGGGCAATGGCCCAGCACTAATGCTGTTTTGATGCACTAAACTATCTAGCGAGGTGGTTGTGGTGTCACTCATGCACTCACCTCCAACAACGTATTCATAGGTAGTGTCACAGCTTGTTCAGCGCTATTTTTATCACTAGGGTTTGCTTCGCTGATGGCCCTGATAAACGAAAAGTTGTGTTTGCTAGCGGGCACAAAAATGGCGTTGTCTGTACTTGGGCTAATCGTATCGGTTTGCAATGAGGTTAGTGTGCTCGCAGGCTTGACCTCTTTAGAATTGGGTGGACTAACCGCGACAGCTTGGGGTGATACATCCAACCTTTGAATCGCCTCTACCTCTTTATAGCTGGCAATAAATGCAGCTAAACCCGCTTTACTCAAGCCGCTATTTAAACAGTATTGTGCTTGTTTGGCGTCTATCCAAGGCGCTAAATAAATATTTACCCCAGCCGTTAGCGCTAAGTTTAAATCATTAATATTGGCGTCTTTACTCACCACCAATTCAGCCGTAACAACGACTGTCTCATGCGCTAAATTACATACCTTGACTTGCGTCATCGCTGAAACTTTGGCCGTCAAAAAATCAGTAATTTGTAATTGATACGCTTTGGGCATGACCGGAGTGAACGCATTGGCTTGCTTTGGCGACGTATAATGCTGAACAACGCCAAGCGTTACCGTGCCCGCTTTATCGCTGATCAGTAACTTAGCATAAAAGACCCCGTTGTATGCTTGGCGCGCAAGCATACAGTAGTCCCAGTCACTGGAGGCTCGATTTTTTGTCTTTAGTCGCAGGCTAACTCGTTGCTCAAACTGACTGGTATTTTCGGCTGCGCTTCCCACTATGGAAGCAAATGGTTGTGTAACTTTGCTGATAGCAGCGATTTTGGATGCTGGGGCTGTGATTTGTTCCGCCGCAACGCTCGGTACAGTCCCAAGTGGTAAAGAAATTGGCTTACAGCGCTGTACTTTAACTGCTTGCGTGTTGCAATACACGCACTGCACTGTTCTGGGAGTTCGTTGCGTCAACATCAACCAAGTGGTATTTGTGGTTTTTCCTTGAGGCTTTGGCCACAATGGTGAATCTAACGCTACATCTTGCATCAAGTCTAATTCAATAATGCCTGAGCGAGTCAGCGCTCGGGTTTCATCCTCCAACACATTCGCCGCCTTCCAGCCTGTTACGCTCCAGTAAAAAATATCAACCTGATTAGGCTGAAAATCGCCACTTATGTCTTGTGCCAACTCTACGAACATACTGAGCCTGCATGGCGGCGCAACTTGCGCAAGTTGTATGTATAAACTCAGTGCAGGTTGACTCACCCCCTGATATAACGCCAAGCCTTGCTGGGTATTCGATTCTGATTGCTGTATAGATTGTAAAGTGGGTACAGCGGGCATTTGTGGCTGTAGTTGCAAAGCTCGTTCATCAACACTGGGCTCGGCTTGCCCAGCCAACTGGCTAAAATACTGATAGGTTTGCCAAGGGCCAATATGTTGCAGTGCAAAACCTTGCTGTAATGTCACCGAGGGTGATGCAAAGTCAATGGTTTGCTGTGCCTCATAAGTCATCGCTACGCGCTTGGCTTGTAACTGTAAAGGGGGGTTGGGCATTGGCTTCATTTTACCTTTGTCAGAACCAAATAGTTGCGCCACCGAGTTACACACCTTAGTGATAATCGCAAATATCCCCGACAAACCTATGAGCGTTTTTGCATTGTTTAAACTCACATTGTTTACTACAGAGCCATAAAGCTGATCCCCAAAGCCTTGTGTCGGCCCCTTGAGTGTCATTCTCAAGCTTGGGTTTTTATTGCTAGCAGTGTCTGTTGCGCTGACATTTGCACATTGCAATGTTGTTGGCAGTGTAAAGACAAACTCACTCGATTTAGCATTGATAATTTTGCTTGATTCTCCAAGTTCCTGCGTAAATAGGCCATCGCTAATTTGTACAGGTACAGCACTATTATCACTATCAGCGTGCTCTCCATCGTCGTTCTGGGCAGCAGATTCAGTCGATGCACTATCCGTGGCTGAAAGTTCGTCAGATTTCACCGCAGACAATGAGTGCTTATCTTCAAAGTCTAGGCCCAAGGTAGGTTCGGTACGTTTTGTTAAATCGGCTGCTTCACTAGGGCCATTCTCATTAGCTTTTGTCTGAGGTGGCATCAGATCTGCTGGTAAAGTGAGTGTCACCTGAGCATCTTGCCAACCAGCAGATTGCAGTGTGCTCCATGCAACCGTAAATACGGTGTTTGTATAAGCAACAGCACCCCCTACCCCAGTACCATTATGCTGAATATAGTCGTTGTAAGCGCTGTAATAAACACTGAAATCATCGGGAACATTATCCCAATCAACACGTACTTTGAGAGATGTTACTGGCTTGGCAAACGCTTCTGGATAGCTAAGGTAAAAGTGACTGTCAACTTGTGGACGGGTACCAAGTATGTACATCACTTTGTTGTTCGTTAAAAGGCCGTTGTCATTACTTGGGGCCAGCAGTTCGCTGTCTTGTACTGCAACATTAATGGTAATATTCAATAAGCGCGGTTGTGATTGCAAGTCAACGCTCGTGGGCAACATCACCTTAAAGTAAGGCATGCTCAAAGGGTAATCTTGTTGAGGCTTTGTAAATGTTGTTATCGCTGCAAAACTGGGGCTAAAAGTTAAGATAAGTTGTAGCTGTTTGCTGTTAGGTGAAGACCAACGTGCTGAACTAACGGGATTAACAAGCTTTGCAGGATTAAAAGGTAAAACGTCCAACCACCCTTTGGCACCTGATACTGCAACCCGCGCATTTTCATAATCAGCCAGCACAATGTCATTGGCAAAGCTAAAGGTCAGTGTAACTGAGCGCTGTCCTGCGTTTAAAAACAGCATATCGCTGGCAAGCGCAAACCCCTGCTGAACAGTCTCTCCTTGCCCACTGGCAAACCAGTTACTAGATAACACCCGCCCTGTCTGATCAGTTCGAACTAGGGTACTATCAGCGAATGTTTGTAAGTATTGCAGGCTGTCATGGCCAGAATTACCGGTTGGGCAATAACTCACTCCATACATACCAACAATTGAGGTTTGGTTTAGCTCTGTTTGTGCGGTCGTTGCAAATAATATTGGGGATTTATCTGGATATATACCGGCGGTAAAAGCGGTTCCCTGTGCTAATTCATAACTTGCAACTGATTTATCTAATACTAAGCACAAGTAGGTGTAGTCTGGTTGTGCTTGAGCGGGAGTTTGTTTTAATAAGCTCTTATAATAAAAATCTAGATGCTTTTGGGCGTACTGATTAAACTCTTGCTGTGAATATTCCAACAACTGATTTGCTACGATGATTAGGCTGGTATCAGGAAAGTCATTTTGCTTTACCACCATCTCGTAAAAGGCTGGTTTTGCGCTTTGGATCACCTGTACAAAGAAACGATAAATTTGCTGATATATCTGCTCAAGTTTCGATAAGGCCTCTAATGGAGTTTGTACGTTCGCGGTATTTTTGATGCGTTTATTGGTGAACCAATTTGGGTTAAAGTCTTCAAAGCGTGCAGCACTGGGCTTGGGGACACATCCAGTTAGATTATTTGATAAATAGTCTTGTAGTGCCAAGCGTTGCCATAACTGCTGGCCTAGCGTGCCTGTGATCTGCTGAAGAATATAGCTGCGTAAGTCAAATTCTATAGTACTTTGTTCTAAATATTCCGCCCAACTATTGATGGCCTCAAAGATCTGATCGATGACCAAAAATAACTGCGATATACAGTGATTATTTAAGTTTGGCGGCAAGTTGAGCGTTTGCGCTTCATCACTGTCATTTTGCTGACTTAGCCAATGTTTGATCTTCTCTAAAGAGCTGCTTATTTGATTAAACCTAAAGTACATAGGTTGATACGCGGTTTTGCTGATCACCGCTAATAATATCACTGGGTCTTTTAGCACTACTGCGCGCCAGTCTCCCGCGGGCTGGTTTTGTTCATTGTAAAACACTATTAACTCAGACAAAGATGCAACAAATGCGAGGCGATCGCGAATATCACGTCCATCTAACGCGATAGAGCTAGGATCTAAGCGAGCATTAAGCTGCGCCTGCATGGTTACAAAGTCGAGCCGATTATGCACCTTGCGCCCTCACAGCCAAGTTGGTCCCTTCTAAGATCGAGAATGGAAATACATGGTTATGGCGTGTGTTGGTGCGCTTAACTGTGTATACCACACTTATCACTACTTGAGATTCGCTACCGGTCGTGTAGCTGACTATCACATCGTCTACCGAAATTCTGGGTTCATCATTGAGCAGTGTATAACGTACTGACTTTGCAATTTCTTCCTTGAGCGTGGCATCTTGAGAGCGAAACAAAAAGTTGCTCAGTTGACTCCCATAATAGGGTAATAAACTACGCTCGCCACGACGTGTTTTTAGTATCAAGTCTATCGACTGATTAATATTTTTTTCACCTTCGTTCATTGCAACCTGGTTAGAGACGCTGGAAAACGTTGGCGGAAACTGCCAACCGCGCCCTAGAAACTGGCTCTGTTGTGCCGATGTAGGTTTATTACTCATAAATTAGCCCCCGATCATCACAGTAAAATCCCCCACCACAATGGAGCCGCCATGGGCGGTGTTGTCACCAATACGCGCCGCTGGCATACCGCCAATAAGTACGGTTGCTGAACCTTTAATAATGCTATCCGGTGGCCCTACACAAACCAGCATATCGCCTACTCTTGCAGCGGGTAATTTGCCAATCAAAACGGTTGGACACCCAGGCCCTACAACAGGCCCTCCCACATGTGGGATAGGTGGAACAGCTGGCGTCACCATTGGACATTCATGAAAATCGGTAAGTCTAGCTGCTGGAGGCATAAGTTCGTCCTATTAATTAATCATCACAATGGCGCCTTTGAGCGTCAGCTCTGCACCACCTTGAACCTCTGCCGTAGCAGATCCCTTAGCGCTAAATTGCACGTCAGCTTCTGCACTGACATTCAGCCCAGATACTTTTACATCACCTGATTCGGCCTGCACATTAACGCCCATTGCCCCTTTAATATTGACCGACTGATCAGCCTGAATATTGATGCTTTTGGGGCTTTTGATATCGATGCCTGATTCACTCATCAATATGCTGTTTTCATTTTGATCTGATATCTTGATTTGCTTGCTTTTATCATCCAACACTATGGTATTGTTAGCATCGGTTGTGATGGTAAGAATGCTTTCTTTATCGTCAAAAATGATCCGCAAATTACTCTTGGTAACGATGGCTTTTTTGCTGTTCTGCGAATCAGGGGTTAGCTCGCTGTAAGGCTTACGATTCTCACTGTAGACACTGCCGATAATAATAGGAAAACGAGGGTCTTGATTTAGAAAGCCGACAATCACTTCATCGCCAATTTCTGGTAAAAAGAACGCGCCACAGCCGCTACTGGAGTAAAAGTTGGTTAATCTGGCCCACACCCCTTTCCCTTCATCGTTATAAAAGGGTAACTCGACTAAAATTCGATAGGCATTATCTGGGTCTTCGTCAATTTTCTTAACGGTGCCGTTATATAGTCCACCAATTCCTGGTAACAGGCCTGCGGCCTCAGGTGCCATCACATCATGCTCTTGTACAAACCAAATCGGGGACAATCCAAGCTCCACTGTGGTAAACCAGTTACCGTCAGAAAAGTCATGTTCAACACTGGAAATAAAATGATCGCCATTAAAGCGGTCTCCCATACCCGCAAGTGTGAGATATTTGCCAACTTGCGCCTTTGCGCTGCCTTGAAAGCGGGCATCACCAGTGATTTTTGATAACTCACTTTTGAGCATTTGTCCTTTGGCCCATTGAGTCAGGTTTTCGTTATCAACCGCTGCTGTGGTTTGCAGTTCAAATTCAGACAACCCCACCACTTCGGCCAGCTTTTTGCTACTTAAGTTACCCGGCCCCGCCACTGAGTTGCTGCTAGTTGCTGAAATAACGGCTTGTGATTTTGCGTCCCAAGCACTCGATTTAACTTCACTTAGTTGGGTTACGCTATTGAGCTGGACATTGATATGATAAAGGTCGTCACCATAAGTCACCGTCATGACTGAACTGGTATCGTCCGTTGGCGAAAACACCGACACCTTGCCGTTAATGGTGCTAACCACCATACTATTTACTTCAGCTCGACTGAGCAAAAAATCCCAATCGGAGGTGTAATATTGCACCAATTCAGGTAACTCAACGGATGTACTCGACACATCGGCACTTAGGCTGTACTGGCCAATCAAAGTGCTCATAACGTCACTGTCTTTTTTCTGCTGATAGGCTGAGCTTTTTCGCCCAACCGTCATTTTTACTGCCTTGTCTCGGCACTCCACCTGTAGCAAAGGCCCAACACCTGGATTAACCTGTAGCGTTTGTTTTGTCACTATGCCTGTAAACACAGTGCTGTTGGTCCCGTCATACCCCAAGGCAATACTGACTTCATTGCCAGGCACAAAGGTGCTAGAACTACTGACGGCAAAGCCTTCTTTCGAAGGACTGCCATCGAGTATTTCTATGGTGGCACAAGCAACACGATTGATATCTTGTCTGATCACGACACTGTGTACTTGCACCGTATCTGGAATTGCTGACCCTTGCGATTTAATTGCTAAGGTGGCTACACCACCATTACTGCTATCGCTCATGCTTGCTCTCCTTGACTACGTAATGGAGGTGCACTCAAAACACTCCCTGCTTTTATATCTCTTAGTTTATTTAACTGATTAAATGCACCAAGTTGCACATACAAGTCAGGGTCTTGATAAACCTGCTGACTGATTTGTGGCAAGCTGTCTCCGTCGACAACCGCGATACAATGGGTTAGATCAGGTGACTTTTTGTCTTCTTCTTGTGCTGCGGTAGATGGGTCTAAATAAGAGGTAAAGTTCAATGAAACCTTGGCACGTAGCGCGGTACCATCAGGCTTAAAAAAGGTGTAGTTGGTATCAAACGCAGTAAGTACGCCTTGAAACGACAGGCCTTGTCCCCAGTATACGGTGACATAGTTTGGGCGGTGTATATCTCCATTATAGGTGTACACCACTTTTTGCAATTGGTTTAGCTCGGTTGGCATGTTGGTACGGGTGGAGTCAACCACACCTGTGCAATCAATCACCAAATCAAAACTCAGTTTTTCACCGGGCGTGGAGCGATATTTTGAAGAAAGCTTCCCAGAGTCTGGTGCCTGCTCTTCATTGTAATTAATGCTACGGTCCAGCTTGATTTGTTCTGGATTAAGCATCACCACATATTCATCTACCTTAGAGGTAAATTTTTCATCGCTATAAGCGACTATGCGCATTTTTTTTAAACTACCCACACCTTGATCTCCGTGCTTAAATAATGCCTTAACGCTCTAACATTTTTTGCCGCTGTTTAAGGCCTAATTGCTTTACACACTCTTGTACAATTTGTTGTTTTAAATGCTGTAACTGCTGTTCTGTAAGCTCATGTCGCGATGTTTCTTTGTGGCTTTGAATCGCGGTTTTAATTACTAACTCTCTGATTTCAACGGCCATGCTGTGACTCCTCTAGCTACTGTTTTTCCTAGTACAAGCTATGCGTACAGGTCCATCTGTGGTGAGCGACTGTCTTCAACTTCAAAATATCGGTAGGAAAACTCGAGTGTCTCTATAAATACCTCACCATCTTGAGACTTCAGATCGCTTGCTGACCACTTCACCGGATAAGCTGCTATGAAATCCCATTGCATACTGACATTGCCCTGTTCATCCAATAACCGCACTTTAATGTCTTTGGTTTGAATGGGGTTCGCTAAGCCGTCGTCCAGCGTATCTTTTACCCAAGCGATTAACGAAGACTCATCAGTGGTCACACCTCGTTTGAGTACTAGGTTTGAAAAGGTTGTTATGGTGGGTAGACGGTATTTAAAACGGTTCTCACCGCCACACACCACATCCTCGCTCCCCAACTCCTTGCTCAATCCCAGTACTTCTTGAAAAGCAGCATCACTGCTGCTCATCCCTGAGATTGAAACGCTGAAGTAAAAGCTGGTTTGTAGATTATGAGCCATTGGTCACAATCAACTGTTCATGCGCTATTTCTAACGTATCAACGGCTACTTCATTACCATCCGACTTCAAATCTGTACCAGTGATTTTGGTCGGCCAAGCATTATTAAGCTGCCATTGCATGGTGGTTTTACCATCTTGATCAAGCAATTTGATCAACACCGTGCGACGCTTAATCGTGTTCATTTCAATTTCATCCATCCACTTCCAGAAATTGTTGTCATTTACAAAGATGCCGCGTTTCATAGTGATATTGCCGTACTTAGCAATACCTGGCATTTTGATAGTGGAGAACAACGTGCTATTACTGTGACGGTATTCAATCACTTGAACTTCTTTGTCCATTCCTGAGACTTCCTGAAAAGCCACTTTTTGCAGTTCCGTTCCAAGGTCGACCTCGAAACGGAACTTGGGCATTGGCCACGTGCTGCCTTCTTTGCTGCCGTCATCTGCCATGGTATTTCCCCTTATATTTTTCTCTAATTTGGTTAAACATAACTACCTCAGCGCTGCTTATTAGCCTGACTTAGCCATTTCCTGTTCGAATGAGATCACAATAAATTCGGCTGGATGAGTAATCGCGACTTTTACCGACACTTTCATAAAACCGTTTAGAATATCGTCACTAGTCATGGTGGTGCCTAAACCACACTCAACCTGAAACGCATCTGACGCTTTTGAGCCTTGCAGACCACCTTCTTTCCAAATGCTCATCAAAAAGCTGCCGATTTCACTTTTAACAGCTCCCCAAGTGTTAACATCATTTGCTGCAAACACATACGCTCGAGCAGCCAATTTGCAGGATTGCTCTAAGAAGGTCATGGTGCGGCGTACTGATATATAACGCCAATCCTGAGAGTTACCATCGAGCGTACGTGCGCCCCATACTAAAATACCTTGACCATTGAAAAAGCGAATAGCGTTAATTGATTTACCTGACACCGCATCTACGTTCAAACCTGCCTGCTGCGTATCATTCAAGCGAATTGGCAATGTCGATGCACCAACAATACTTGTGTTAGCTGGCGCGCCCCATACACCTTTCACATTATCATTGACGGTATAAACACCCGCCATACCGCCACTTGGTGGTAACAAGTTAGCATCGGTCAATACGTGATTAACAATCTGTGCATAAGTTTGAGAAGCATTCAACAAGGCAGCATTAAGCTGCGAAGTGGTCATTGAGCCATCATCGGCTTCAATCATAGAAATGATTTTTGAAGCCGTTGGATTTGGCGCGGATGCTGGGTTTAACAAAGGCTCTAACTGCTTAACGTCACCACCAAATAAGTTGGTGTAGTTAATCTCTGACGATTGCATAATAGTCGTGCCAATGAACGGGTAGTAAGCAACGCCATAGTTCAAACTGTTTGAACCGGTATTGTTTCTGAACGTTTCTATATCGTTGGTATAGGTAATTGGATCGGGTGTATTGCCACCAATAACATCGAACATACACACCGCTGTTTGCATTGAACCTGCTTGCAACAACATTTCTTGCATTAAAGTCCCGTTATCAGCAACAGATAACAACGTCGCTTCAGGGCAGATATAAATTGTTGGTTCCTGCTCGTATTGCAGTAGGTCTAACCCATTTTTTAGGTCACTGAGCTGAACATTGGGGTTAACAATTTGCTCTCCAACAGTACCCGCTTTACCAGACGAAGGGCCGTAGGTTCCTATAGACACGATATACGCATCGCCGCCGCCATTTTGGTAAAATAAACGCACACTGTTGTACAGATAATAAATACTGCTTGGATCGGGAACTATTGAATAATAGCTACCGGAGATCATCAAATAATCGCCAGTGGTTGGCTTTTCTTTTTGTTCTACTAAATAGTATTCAGGGCTATATTGCGTGGCTGGATCTGCCGGTGGTGGCGGATTACCGTTCATGTAAATAGACTGAAACTCAGCGAATGAGGTAATTTTTTGTGCTTTGTTGAAGTAAGACTTGCCCTGATACTCAGCCGTTGGTGTATAACCAATAAACGCAGGTACCGCCGTTGCTACGGGGACCACTGAGTTAGGGAAGGCATTGACTTCATCAATGTACACGCCGGGTGTTTTAATGTTGGAAGTTACCATAACATCGTTTGCCTTTTGTTCCTGTTTGACTAAATTTCGTTTTCCTTCGACCTATGACCTATCAAGTGAAGTGAAAACCCTTTTGTGTCGTTACAGTAAAGTGTTGCTTGCCACTGTATCGACTGGTTGTTTTACGGTATTTCACATGCCATTTTCTAAGCAAACCCGGTTATGTGGGTCAACCCAAATCAGACATTTCGGGTCTGACGCTAGCGCTACTCAATGGCTAAGTAACCTAGAAATAAACATACATATGTGACTGTATACAGCTTGATGACACCTCTTTGAGATCTTCTTGTGTACCGAAATGAAGCTGATCGCATCTTGGGGCTGGTAGCGCGCTAATCACGGTCCGGCTGATATTGTGCGCCCCAGTGCTATCTAATTGTTGAGTATCAACGAGCTCAAAGCGGGGCTGCGGTACTTGCTGAAGGGGTAAATTAAACTCCCCACTATCACTTAACCAGGCTGTTTCGCCTTCTTGAGTCTTGTATACACTTGGCGTTGAAAACGAAACTTCATTCTGCTTATCAACTAATTGAGGGTGATGCAAACGGGTCTGACCACGTTGTATGAGGTGATATACCCACTGTGTTGCACGCGCTGACAAAGCAATTTGATAGTCTTCATTAGTCATCAAATCATTGATATTAAAAATAACCTTTGCAATAGCATGTTCCACTAACCCATTCTCTTGAGCTTGAACCAAGGTATTAATTGGCAACAAGTTCACTCCTTTGGCTGTGGACTTTGGTTCACTATTAGCGCTATTGAACTGCAGACATCCTTTCCAATCCATCGGCAAGTCAGTAAAGGTTACAAACTCACTTAAAGGTTGTACTAGCCAGAACTCCAATGTCTGGATGCTTTTACTGTGCTTTAAGTAACGTAAAAAGTCAGTTTTTGGGGCGATTTGGTGGGCGTATAAGCGCCAAGTCGTACCATCTTTGTGCAACGACATTTGATACTGATTTAACCAAAATTGGGTAGTAGATGTTGCCTGCAATTGTGCATTACGCCACTGCTTATCAGCGAAGTAGCCATGCTCAAGAAGTAAGCTAAACAAAGTAAACATTAAACCGATGCCTCACTATCAACACTGGTTATTGCACTAACATTGCCGGTTACTTGCAGTGACTGCACCGCCACATGGCGTATTTTGTATATAATCGATGGTTGATATTTCGCTCCCAATGCACTCCATAAGTTATGGGTTTGCGTATAAGGCGAGTTTTCTATTTCAAACTGCAGCTGAACTAAGTCCGACGGCATATTAGGGAAGTCTTTTTTAGTCAATGTCGGATAGGCTTGAAAGAAGGCCACTGATGCACTTAAAAATTTCAGTGCTTCATTATATGAATCAAAGTGTGCGGTCAGTAATATGTCCAAATTAAAACGCGTAGTGGGCTGCAGTTGTTGAATTTGAGTTGTTTGTACCGTTCGTTGACCACCGTAAAACTGCTTATTAGTTTCATGTTCTAAATTGATCAGCGTAATAACAAGTTTGTTTTGATTCGCAAGTGGTGGTGTACCATTTGACTCAACCAAATGGTTCATGATGACAATGTCGCCATCAAGCGCAAATTTTGTTCTCAAAGTCTGATTAAGTTGCTGTTCTACAAAGCGTAATGCTGTATCAATCACTATGTATTAGTCCTGTTATCTACAAAAAACAATTATTCCTTTGCGGGTTAGCAAAAATCACACAAAAAGTTAACTTAGTGTAATCCAGTTAGAACGGATAGCAATTACACTGAATTACAGTATGAATCTTTGTGTTATGTAACGCATTGATATTATTGGTCTGTAAGAATTTTGGATATGATAAAAATGGTACTTATATATGGTGATTGAGCAGTGGTTGAAAAAATAGTAAATTTTAACTAGGTGTAATTTTGTTGTAAAAACCGTAGCGGCTGTAGATATCACTGTAATTCAAGTTTTATTGGCATTTTGAAATAGATTAAATAGCTTCAGTGCAGTTTATATTTTTCGCTTTAGCGACGCAAAATAGACATTGCGGCTACCCCTAAACTTTACATATTAGCGCTACAGCAAACTTAAACCAGAGCGACTTAATCTTTTAAACGTAATCTTCTTTGTGAAGTTTCTACAGGCTCTAGTCGTTCGCCTCAAATTTATTTTTTTACGTCAATTTATCTGCGACCTTAAAGGTTCTGCTGTCTTCGAAACGCTACAATTTATCCAATGAACTGTTGTTTAAACTCCCTCTGATGACGTTTTCATATTACCCAATTCTTGACACACTATTTTATAGCGAAAAGGTAATAAATTAGATTTGTAATCGTCTGTAACATACATTTATTTACATGTCTGCTACATTTATTTAGGTCTACAGGGAAAGGCGTAACGGCATGATTACTAAATGGAGTAAGTTTGCAGTACTTGCCTAATATTAAACCCTTAAAAACTAAAGATTGGACTGTGTAACTGCGCGATTAGTGCATTTGGTTGGGCTATATTTTGCCGAGCCATTTTTACATTGCGTAGCTATTTAACACAAAATAAATCAAGGAACTAACAATGACACATTGTAAACTTGGCAGTGAAATAGAGTATAAAACTATCCCAGATTCAGTCGATATTGCGATCGTTGGTGCGGGCATGTCTGGCCTGTATAGCGCATGGAGATTGCAAAATGAGACAGACGAAAACAATTTCGTCATTTTGGAGCGCTCTGATAGAACGGGCGGCCGTTTAGACTCAGATCTAATTAAGTTTAACAATCAAAAAAAAGGCCCTAATCAGCCAGACACCATCACAGTGAAAGAAGAACAAGGTGGAATGCGTTTTTTGTTTGATGGTATGGATGACTTAATGGCCTTGTTTTTAAAGCTCGACTTGCAGGACGACATCGTACCATTTCCAATGAATAGTGGTGGTAATAATCGCTTATATTTCCGTGGACAAAGCTTTTCAGTAGACCAAGCCAAGGAAGATAATTTTGCTATTTGGTCAGAACTTTATAATTTGGATCAGAGCGAACAAGGGATGAATCCCACCGAAATAGTAAATGTAGTATTTAATCGTATTTTACAAGCAAACCCTCAATTTAATGAGCGCCCTAAAATCAAAGGCCCACAGTTTTGGCAAAACTTCCGTTTAGAGTGTAAGTGGAAAGATAAAGGGTTAAACGAATGGTCATTATGGGACCTTTTCTCTGATATGGGCTATTCGCAAGAGTGTATAACGATGCTTTATCGAGCACTTGGGTTTAATGGCACCTTTTTATCCAAAATGAATGCGGGTGTGGCATATCAGCTACTTGAAGATTTTCCAGCAGATGCAAACTTCCGCACCTTTAAAGATGGCTTTAGTACCTTACCTAACGCATTAGTTGAACAAATAGGCCAAGAGCGAATTCATTTAAAAACAGAAATAGAAGCCATTGATTACGACAAACATTGCCAAGAATATATTCTCCGTTATACGCGCACGCAAGAGGATGGTTGCTACGTGAGCGGTACCCTCCGTGCCAAAAAGGTTATTTTAGGGCTACCTAGACTTGCACTAGAGCGACTATTTATAGGTTCTAATGCATTTAATGAATTACCCAAAGAAGAGTCTCAAAAGCTTTGGAATACGCTGCAAACAGCAACGAATCAACCACTGCTTAAAATCAACTTATATTACGATACGCCATGGTGGGCAAAAGGTATAACAGGGCGTCCTTCGGTAGAATTTGGCCCTAACTTTGCTGACTTGCCGACCGGTTCAGTCTATCCATTTTATGCAGTTAATGAACCACTTGTTGCAGCGCTAATGTATCAGGAACGCAAAACGCATGATAACGAAGAGGCACAGGCTAGGGTTAAGGAAATTAATACACAAAAGTATGACCGCCCTGCTGCGTTAACGATTTACTGTGACTATTTGAATATTAACTTTTGGAGCACACTGCAAAACAAAGGTGAGCTGTACCATAACCCAAATCAAGATCAATACATATGTGAAGTGCCATCAGACATCTATCCTGCGTCGGTTGCGGTAGTTGAGCAGGCGACCGCTTTCTTTAAAGATATTTTTGACACACGCTATGTGCCGCAACCAGTACTAACGAGTGCGCGCATTTGGGAAGGCAGTGTTGACTTTGATTTACCGGCCAGTCAGCAATTCGGATATGGCGTACACCAGTGGGCTGTGGGGGCTGATGACAAGCAGGTAATGGCCGATTTAACAGAGCCTCTACCTAATTTGTTTACCTGCGGCGAAGCATTCTCAGACTATCAAGGTTGGGTTGAGGGGGCACTTCGCTCCACTGACTTGGTGTTAGAAAAAGGCTTCAATTTGAAGCCCTTAGATAAGCTATACAAAGAACAAACCGGCGTAGCGCCTTCGGTTGCCATCAAAGTGGCTTATGAAGAAAACGCATCGCGATTAATTCATGAATATATTGATCCTAAACTTAAATTGAGCGATGCACCTGTCGACGAAAGATTTGATAGAAACAGCATCTTAGGTGTTAGTTTAACCTATTTCGACAAAGCTTAATTAGACCAACAGGAGGCCCTGCGCCTCCTTTTTTTTGCCTTAAAGTCTTGAGAATAAGTATGAATAATGTAATTGATAAATATTGCGTTGCTGATTATTTAAAGCAGCGTTTAGAAGAAATTGGTGTTGAACAAATGTTTGGCGTAGCGGGAAACTACACCGCCGCACTTCTTGATGTTATTTTGTCTGATGATAATTCACCGATAAAAATTTCTGGTAACGCTAATGAAATATGTGCTGGCTTTGCCGCGGATGCTTATGCGCGCTTCAAAGGTGTTAGCGCACTGTATGTCACATACAGTGTGGGGGCGTTTAGTTTACTCAATACCATAGCAGGTTCTTTTGTTGAGCAAGTACCAGTTATCCTGATCAATGGCGCACCAACAAATAAAGAAGATCAAATATCAAAACAAGCTGGCTTGTTATATTCCCACACTACGGGTTATGACTTTGTTGATATTCATATGTTTAAGCCTATTACTGTGGCGGCTGAGAGAATAACTAACGCACAACAGGCTCCCTACCAAATAGACTCAGCTATCACTGCTATGCTAACTCAAAAGCGCCCTATTTACTTTGAAGTGGCCGAAGACGTGTGGCGTACTCCATGTCAAAAACCTCAAGGAAAGCTCGCTTCAGGCGTTAATGCAACAATCACCGTGAGTGAGGCAAGTAATGCTGCACAAGCAACCGTTGAATTGATGTTGGACAAACCAAACAGTATTTTTTGGGCGGGTATTGAGTTACAACGCTATGGTTTACAAGATAAGTTCTTAGAGCTATTGGGGTTACTTAATCATTCCCATACGCTACCTAATAAGCATATACATTTTGTGACTACGGCATTAAGTAAGTCAGTAATTGAAGAAACTCATCCGTGGTTTGAAGGGTGTGTTACGCTTAAAAACGAAGAGATAACCCAGCTTGTCGGAGAAGATGGCGCACTAATTGGTATTGGTACCTGGACAACGGGCAAAGACACAGGCAACGAAGATATACGTAGCAGCAAAACGGTATTGGCTGCACACGATGGTGTTTTTGTAGGTGCAAATTTCTATCCATCTGTGCAGTTAGACCAATACCTAGATGCACTGATAGAAAAGTTCACTGAACTAGCTGTCGTTGAATCTGCAAAGTTATCAGGCCTGCGCTTGACCAATGCCCTAGCAAAACAAGCCCGTACTTGTCCAAACTCTGATAGCACACTTGGTTATGATAATTTCTTCCATGCAATGAGCCAATGGATCAGCGAAGACGATGTGATGATTGTAGATGCAGGCTTCCCGCTTATCGGTGCACAAGGAGTTAAAATTCCTTCTCGTAATGGCTTTGTTGCACAGGCTGCATGGTTGTCTATCGGTTATTCTGTGCCTGCGGGTACTGGTGTTAAATGTGCGATGCCAGACAAACGTGCAGTAGTGGTGGTTGGTGATGGCGCATTTCACGAGACGTGCCAAGCTGTTGCTGATCAGCACGCGTACGGTCAAAACACCGTTGTCTTTGTCATCGCCAACGGTATTTATGGTATTGAGCAATACTTAGTTAATCCTAACCCATTCAGACAGCCGCCTGTCGATTACAAAGATGAGTTACTCGATAACGTTTATGCATACAATGAGCTACCAAGTTGGAAAATTGCCAAAGTCACTGACGCTTTTGGAGGCGTGGGTCGCACCGTGAGCCATATGAGTGAGCTGATGGCGGTGATGGAAGAAATAAGATGCAACCCTGAAAGTAACTTTGTGGTTGAAGTCTGTATTCCTAAGGAAAACGTACCTTTGTCAATTGCACAAGAAGCCGGAAGTGCAGTTGGTGAAGATGAGATTGATAATCCAAATTGGCCGCCAGCGGGTAAGTTTTAAAAGTCACTTTGTAATAAGGCTCAGAGTTAAGTCTCTGGGCCTTATTTACAATTCCCCTTTGTTTTTTGTAAATCCCCTTTACACACCCAATTTTGCAATAATTTTTTGCGCAATTCTTTAAATAACTCTTTGTTTATTATAGAGTACGCGTGTTCTTGTAATTAGAACGCAGTAACCCATTTTTATGTTCGAACGGTGGGTGCAATAGCATGTATAAAAGGAAAAGCAATGCAATATATTATAACTGCATACGACTATACGGATGAAGACGCCATACGGCGCAGATTAGCAGTGAGAGAACAGCATTTCGACAGGATAACCGCACTAATACAGACGGGTAACTTTTTAAGTGGTGGCGCTATGCTTGATGAAACAGGAAAAATGATTGGTTCGTCAGTTCATGTAGAGTTTTCAACACGAGAAGAATTAGATAATTGGCTTAATAATGACCCATATGTCACTAATAATGTTTGGGAAAATATTGACATCAAAGAAGCAAGGCTGGTGCCTGTAGAGCAATACAAAAACTCTTAAACAGCCAAATAACCCCACCACGCAAAGGAAGAACATGAAAATATTCATACTACTATTCGCGCTCGTACTTAGTTCTGTAAGTTATGCCAAATCAGAGCGCTTTGTTATAAAATCAGCGATTATTGATGAAAGCCCAACGATTCAAGTCTCCTTACCCGACACTTATTCGCTTTCTAACTCGTCTTCATACCCAGTTTTAGTGGTACTCGATGGTTCTACACAGTTTCAACATATCGCTGCAGGTAATCAATTTTTAAGTACATACGCCATAGCCCCTGAGATGATAGTGGTGTCAGTCAGTACCCTCAAAAGAATGCTTTATTTCACACCCACTGAGCATGAACAATTTGCTGGCCGTTCAGGAAAAGCACACTTATTTAAAGATTTCCTAAACAAAGAACTACTTCCTAAGTTACAAGAAAAATATCGCGTGGCACCTTATTATATGATTACAGGTCATTCTTTAGCTGGGTTGTTCACCAGTTATCTAGCACTAGAGAAAAGTAGTTTATTTAACGCCCATATTTCAATCAGCCCCAGTTTTTGGTGGGATGATAAAGCGTTAGTAAAACACTACGCAGGGATGAAACGCGATCATTTAACTTCACCAAAACGCTGGTTTTTAAGTATCGCCAATGAGCCAGGCGAAATGAGTGAGTCTTATCAAGCAATGCTCGAAGCATTAGAAGCGAATAAGATCGATAACTTACACTGGTTTTCAAAAAGCTTCCCCGAAGACACACACGATAGTACACCATTGGTTGGCAACGCAACGGCGTTAAAAACCATATTCAATGATTGGAATGCAGTACCTGAAATCGACGTGATGCCGCTTAAGGAACTTCGTCAATATTATAAATCAATCGTTGCTGATTATGATTACGAATTTAAGTTATCACTGCATCAATACAACGTATATGGTTTGAAGGCTGCTTATGAAGGTAAAACAAATTGGGGGGTTGAGATATTAGAGCAAGGTGTTAAAGACTTCCCTAAGTCTGAAATTTTGTGGGACAGTTTAGCAACTGCTTATGAACTAGATGACAAAATTAATCAAGCGCTTAGTGCTTCAAAGCTGGCTCTAGAACTTGCGCAACGAAACGACTCGATATTTACTAGTGAAATTACTAGTCAAAACAAATATTTAAACTCAATTAATGCCTCGAAATAGTCTGTTTAAATAGTTAATGTGGTTTACCCATTCAAGATGGGTAGGCCACTGCTAAAGCCATTCGCCATGCCTGATATTAATTGTGATAAGTCAGCACTTTTTGCGTTCTCATTACGTTGTTCGCAAAATTGTGGGTCAATATTAAATATTGACTGAGCCAACTGCCGGCCTAACATAGTTATATTGGCCGTTTTAGAACTTCGGATGGTGTTGAATTGTTTAAATGCGGTTTTAATATCAAAAGCCTTTGAACTCAAGCAATTAGCTAAGTGCCACGCATCTTCGAGCGCCTGACAGGCTCCTTGACCAGACGTTGGTAGCGGCGCATGTGCTGCATCACCAATGAGTAGCACATTGTCTTTGTACCAAGTGTCTATCGGATCATGGTCATGAACAAAAATAGTCTTGATCTTATCCTCTTGTGCTCGAGCGATAACTTCGCAAGTGATAGGGGGCCAGTCGACAAAATAGTCAAGCAATCTCTGTTTAACGTGAGTCGTGTAAGAAAGGTCAATATTATCTATTGCTATTCCTCCAGCCCAATAGGCGGTTTTGTTAGAAGTAGGCACTAAACCAAAGCGCTTCCCTACCCCCCAATAATCATAAACTGACATTTCGTCAAAACATGGTGTGTCACTTTGATAAACACCAATCCAATTTATAAACCCTTGGAATACAGGTTGGTTATTGCCATGAACGAATTGTCTGGTTAGCGAATTCATTCTACCTTCTGCACCAATGATTACATCAGGCGTAATATGTTTTCCATTATTAAAATGCACGAGCGTTTGCCCTGTGGTTTTATGTTTGCTTAAAAAGGTAATTTGGTGCTTAAAATGGATTGGAATAGCGAGCTCTTTACAGCGAGTTTCAAGTATTTTCATCAAATCTTTGCGTAAAACAGCATAGCTTGGATAGTGCATAAGCTTGTTTAGCTTGGTTATATCTAGAGAGCCTAAAATTTCATTGTCTTGATCTATACGCTTCATAGTGGTTATCAAACCCGAGACCTTGCTAAGGTTATCTAAAACACCTAGTTTATCCAATACAAAGCAGGCATTTGGCCAACAGACAACACCCGCTCCCATATCCGATGTCGCACTATGGCGCTCATAAATGTGACAATCAAAACCTTTTAACTTTAACGCGATGGCAGTACTTAGCCCTGCAACACCTCCCCCAAGAATTGCTATTTTCATATGTGAAGTCCTATCCGTCCACTTGGTAATTTAAAATTCACAATACCACACAGTATTTGGTTTTATTTTGGGTAAGTTGTAACAAAAAGTATGTACTTTCAAAGTGTCAGAGCAATAACAAAAATGACTAAGCTCAAAAGATAACTACTAAGCGATGTAATTAGTCATATTATTAGTAAACAAAGTTGGGCAATCGTACAGATTACCCCTATCCATACATACATAGTAAAACTATTAATTAGCACAGATTAACCATAATTGTTGCGACGCTTATCGCGTCTAAAGGACTCCTCAAGGAGACATTTTATTCATATAAGGAGAGAACAATTATGAAACATTTACTTGCTTTTAGTATTGCAGCGTTGACGCTTGCTAGTACTGCAGCACAAGCGCAGCTGTATAAACCAACGCTTACCCAAGAGGGTAACCAGTGGACGATTACCTTTCATGACGATCGTTCTTCAACTCACTCTCGTTGGGCTACACAAGGGTTATGCTTCTATTTTGTGGGTACCAATGGCACACATGAAATCTACAGGTGGGTGTCAAATACGTATCCAAACTGGAATGGTATAGCGGAAAAAGAAGGCGACCAAGTGTTTATGTATGGTGACTTTTGGAGTGAGCGAGGTCACGATGGTATGCAGTGGGAGCTGGTTACTCAGGTAAAAGACTCTCGCCCAGAAATTGGTGCTGGCCATTGGCACGAATGGGTAGAGAACACTAAGTTCGGTAGCTTTTGGTTCTTCGGTAATGCGTACTTAGAGCGTAAAGGATACTGCAGTATAAGGCGTCAAGGTATCTCATCTGTGGGCACTGATGAATCATATGATGACGATATTGGTTTGCAATTATCCGAGCAAGCACTCGAAAAGTATAATACGCTTGAACCACCAAAAGATGAAAAAGGCAGACTTCTTTCCCCTATGGGACAAGTAGAGCAATAACTGTTTTTTGCATAAATTAGGCAGCCTCAGGGCTGCTTATACAAATTAATTGCTTGGTTGTTTTTCAAGCGTGTTAATACTGATATGTGGCCACTTAATTAATCCCGGACCATTTGGACTGTCGAAGAATTCCAACATGACGGTTTGAGTATATTGTAATAACATCCTTGGCTCGCCATTAGGGTGTTTTTCTTTTAATTCATAGATCCAGAATATAGAGCTTACTTCAGCAGCATTTGCTTGGCGAGTGACGAAAGGAATGTTGTTTACGCCACCACTTCCCAATGCTGAGTCTACTTTTAGTTGCGTAACGTTTGCTACTTGGTTATTGCTAAAAAAGGGTGCAATTGCTGATGTTAATAGATCATTTGGTTGGGTAGGGTTGAATACCCCTTTAAATGGATGGTTATTAAAATGAGCATAGGGTTCTAGATAAGGATTAGTAAGATCTTGATTAACACCAATAGGCAGCCCACTTATGTTAGGTATATCAAATCCACTGGTACTTTTATCGCTTTTACCTAGCGCCATTACAGCACCCCCATGCGGTATACTTGACAGTCTTGCGATATTTATATCCCCAGTTGTATGGTCTTTCATGTGCAACCACAGGCCAGGTTCATGATGAATTGCCAGCCCTGCTCCCCCAGCTAAACCAGAGTCAGGAAAATCGGCGGCAGCGATCTGCTCGATCGCTTGTACATAGTCAACGGTAAATACCTCCTGATCGCCGTTCATACCACGATTAGGAACATTTTTGTCGACGAGTTGAAACGTCAGTGTTTCGTTATATTGGTTGTTGAGTAAGCGGTAGTCGTGGTTGCCCATAGGAAACGGTAGTGCAATCATGTTCCAACCGTGACCTTGAAATTGGCCTGTATTTTTCCACACACCGGGTAGTTGACCGAGTGGTCCTAACGCTGGTTCTACCTTTGTTGTGGATTCGAGTTTGCGCCTTGATAGATGTTGTTCTACTTGACCTGAATTAGACATATTCCCTCCTACTTTTTCAGTGTCGATTGCTACAATTAGCCTCTTATGTGTAGTCCAACACCTTCTAATTAGCCAATAAGGCTTGCTACCAAAAAATAGTTGCGCTCCAATGCTTTATTCATAGGTTATTGTTTTAACTTGAACATCAAGATCTCGCTGTTCTCAAATGAAGTTTTATTTATACTATTTTGTATTGAACAAATGGGAAATTTGAAGTGAGTTAGTAGCATATTTTGCTTAACATCATGTCGAGGTTTTTAACTCCTTTTAGGAGTTGACAATAGGGTTGTATGTATCCGGGTGTGGTTGGCAACGGGGAGATGTTATCACTCCCCTTATGTATAGGAAAAGCGAATGCGTTACTTTAAATTAAGGCTTTTGCTATTTTAACGCTATTCAAGCAACCACGCCTTAGCGTGTGAATAATCACTAAATTTTTCGACTTTGGCACCCATAAACCACCCTGCGATTTTTGCCAGTGTATCTTGCCAAGGACGTGCACCAATTACCGCCACTTTATCGAAGCTAGAGCCATATTTTAAACCTAGTTTAAAATCATCCCAAGCAGCTTTCAATTCCCAACCTTCTAGATGAGTCATGTCAGCAATTACTTTGATATGAGGATGTTCTACTTGTTGAAACGCTCCCTCTAGCATTGGAGTGATAGTTTTATAATCTTCATGGGTGAGCGTGCCAAATGCTTTCAGATGGACGACAAACTGATCATTCATCCGCTCAATGCCTACAGAAAAGCCGTGTTGTTGCGACATAATTCACCTCCATTGGAAACTGTATTATCAATCTAGTAATTGAATGAGCGTAAAACAACTATAAGAGTGCTTTGTTTTTGATGCAGCGCATACTTTGGCTAAAATGGACAGTGGTTCAGCCATCTAAAGAAGCTGAACCACACAGGTTGATTATTGAGAAGCTGGATGCGCTATGCCTGTCCAAGCTTTAAACAGCTTCTGTTGGGAGGCATTTGGTGATGAGATAGCACGTACGATTTTTGGTTTATCAAAATCATTGTCAAGTATGACGTCGGTACTCATTAACTGATCTCTGCGAATAAAATCGACCTTCACTTTCTCTTTGCCTTTGAAGTAAGACAGTGAATCCGCCAAGGTTTTTCTTACATGATGTCCATTAAAGGCAACTATTTTATCACCAGATGTTAAACCCGCATGCCAGGCTGAGCTGTCACGAGCTACATGGGTTAGTGTAAGTAGTTGCCCTGTACTTTTTGCTTCTACTTGTAAGTTAGCAATTGGCTTTGCGTCTTCTGGATGCACATACTCAAGTCCAACCTTATCCAACAACGGTTGTATGTCCAAATTCAAAGGTTCATTTATATGTCTATTCCACCAATCACTATAATCTTGTCCTGATATCTGTTGCAAAATATCTTGTACATCCCTACTGGTGAATGAATTTGGGAGCTTAAATTGCTTGTATAGTTGCTTATGCACATCTCGATAGCTAATTTGGCCATCACTGTTTACCAACAAATCAATGTCTAAGGCCAATGATATCAACGAACCTTCTCTGTAAATATTGGTACTGTAGTTTTTGCCGTGATCTGCACCTTGATTAATCCATTTGTCAAAACTTGAATGAGCAGCCGACTGGATTTGCCTGCCTGGTGTTGAGAAATGCATATTGAGTGTTTGAGTTAAGTTTTTAAAAAATTCGCTCGCAGTGGTGATCCCTGCACTTAACAACAGATAGTCTTCTACATAGCTTGTTGAACCTTCTGAGAGCCACAGTAAATCACTATAGTTCGGGTTTATATAATCGTAAGGAACTAACCCTGCTGGGCGATATGCTTTTACATTCCAGGTATGAATGAATTCATGTGCTGCGGTAGAAATAAAACCGACGTAATCTTTACGTTTTGCAAAGCTATCGCGATGGCGCTGAATAATAGTCGAGTTTAAATGTTCTGTTGCGCCGCGAGCACCGCTGGTGGCATGAACCATAAAGACATAGCGCTGATAAGGGTAGTCATGCCAAATAAGGGAGCCTGTTTTGACTAACTTTTTTAGATCACTCAGCATCTTTTCGACATCATAGTTCCCCTGCCCCCAAATGACCAATTCATAGTCACGTCCATCAACGGTGAATTTATGTAACTCATTTACTCCAGTTTCAATGGGAGAGTCTACTAAAACATCATAATTAGGTGCTGTGAAACTATGTTTATCATGAGCAAAGTTCATCCCTGATACTGAGCGCCATTGTTTTGGAACGTCTAAATCGACTAAAACAGACTCTTGACGAAAAGATTCAGAAAACATGAAGAAACCCGAAGCATCAATAAATGCATGGCTGTCATCAATATGTCTGGCGCGTTTGCCCAGTTCGTTGGCGTAAACTTGATAACTAACTTTGACTTTAGTTGGATTGTCGATATGTATTCGCCAAGTACTTTTGTCTATTTTGTGCCAGCTTAGAGGATTACCTTTTTGATCCGTCGCATTAAAATGACGAATACCATTGGCAAGATTCAATACTTCGTAGCGTCCGGTGCGCCAATCTGGTAGTTTAACGTCAAGATGAGCTTGCGCTGATTTTGGAAATGCTACAGAAACATTGCCAAGGTGGTGCTGTGCTTGATCGATGACCAGTTTATATTCTACTTCTGCTAATGCGTTGAGCGATAGTAAGCTAAGAGATAAAAGAAAATGTTTGTAATGCATTGTTAGACCGAGTTGAAAGTAATGCGCCGAGCATACCAAAACACCGTGGCTTGTCTAACAAACTCGGCGAATACACAATATATTCGGTAAATCGCAAAGAACGTAAAATTCGTGAACATAACGTAGATAATTGATGTAAACTTAAGTTAAAACACTGAGATGATGGAAGTAGTTAATATTGGTAACTAAAAATTCTGCGCTGCTAGAAAAAAAACTAGAACAAACTATTAAAGCTAGAAAAGCCTTAGAGACTGCGCGTAAGCATCAGGTAGATGTGTTATCTAATTTCGCCGCTAAATTGTCGTTAAGCTGCAAAGGTCAGGACGTTGCGCTTGACAATCAGCTGGCAAAGTTTCGAGGTGTGTTGCAAAAAGGGATGGGGTTCGAAGAATTGGAACCCTTGATTGAGAGTATGAATGAAATCCTCAAACACCAAGAAGCGACAATCAATACCAATAATCGTGCGTTACAGCAAAGTATTAGCCAAGCAGGTAAACAACTGCAAAAAATCAGAGGGCTACCTGAAGATGGCCGCAGAAAACTGCGTCATTTACTAGACCATGAGCTTTCAAATATAAACACCACCAATGATTACATCCCTATTTTAGAGAAGTTATCAGGGATATATCAGCAGGCGTTGCAACTTAAATTATCCAAAGCCGATATAGTCAGTGATCAAGGTGAGGTACAACAGTCGCCAGAAATAGCCAATGAATTATTGAACTTGGCAAACGAATTAACTTTTGACGAAGACGTTTCTCAAGAAGTTAAAGCGATTAAAAATGCAATTAGCCTTAATGACAGCATCGACTCATTACTTAATTCTTCGTTGAATATCATCAAGGTGATCGTTAAAAGTATTAGCCGAGAGCGTCAATCAGCACAGGGCTTTTTAGTTTCACTCAATCAAACTTTAGAAGAACTCAATAGTTCTATCGTTGCAACTACTAAGCATTCACAAAATGTTAATAAGCAAATTACCAATCTAAATAAGCAAATAGAGTCGAAAATTGAAGGCTTAAATGCTCGTACACAACAGGCAACTTCTATTAGTGAGTTAAAAAGTTTAGTTGATGGTGAGTTAAAACTATTAAGCCAAGATTTGATAGAACGTGAACGCATTGAAAGCGAAGATAAAAAAGCGTTATATGAAAGCTTCGAAAAGATCAACGATCGTATCAATGTGCTTGAGAGTAAAGTTAACACCTACAAAAAGCGCTTGTCTGAGCAGCGCTTTAAAAGTTTACTTGATGGATTAACGAAACTGCCAAACAGAGCCGCGTTTGACGACAGGTTTAATCAAGAATTTCACCAATTTGGCATAAATAAAGGTGATGTAACATTGGTTGTGATTGATGTTGATCACTTTAAATCTATTAACGATAAATATGGACACAGTGCGGGTGATAAAACGTTGCAAGTAATTGCAAGAGCACTAAAAAAAGCAATACGTAAAACGGATTTTATTGCTCGCTACGGCGGCGAAGAGTTTGTGTTGTTGATGCCTGGTATGCACTTACAGCATGCAAAGCCGCCACTTGAAAAATTACGTAGTGTAATAAAGTCGATCCCTTTTAAGTTTAAAGAGACGCAAGTACAAATCACCATATCTCTAGGTGCAACGCAGTTTAAAGATGGTGACACCCCGCTAGCTGCATTTGATCGAGCAGATAGCGCACTTTACGAGGCGAAAAATAGCGGTCGAGACCGTCTTTGCCTTCGTGAATAACAAGGAGAATGCCTATGCAAGTACAGTTAAATCCAACTGGTGTACTAAACCTGTTATCTCAATTAGAGGTAGACCTATTACAGCAATCTTCTAACAGCGAAAGATATAGGCTATTTCGAAATTGTGCTCTTGCGGTGTTAAATGTGGGCAGTCACACAGACTCAAGCTCAGAAATCTATAATAAATATCAAGACTTTGATATTAAACTCATAGCCCGAGAGCGCGGCATAAAAATTGAGTTGAGCAATCCTCCCGACACAGCCTTTGTGGATGGTGAGATAATTTTGGGGATCCATGAACATATTTTCTCTGTCATAAGAGATATTTTATTTATATGTCAGCGCCACGAAACCCAAATAAATACGCCTAGAGAAATAACACATATGGTGTTTGATATGCTGCGCAACGCAGATGCTCTCGAAGTGAATAGCGACCCTAACATTATTACCTGTTGGGGCGGGCACTCAATTAATGAAACTGAATATCGATACACAAAAGAAGTTGGTTATCAGCTTGGTTTGCGTGGGTTAAATATTTGCACAGGCTGCGGACCAGGTGCGATGAAAGGCCCAATGAAAGGAGCAACGATAGGCCACGCAAAGCAAAGGATCAGCAATAATCGTTACTTGGGCTTAACCGAGCCTAGTATCATCGCGGCTGAGCCACCTAATCCTATCGTCAATGAACTGGTCATATTACCTGATATCGAAAAGCGGCTAGAAGCATTTGTGCGTACTGCACACGGTATTATTATTTTTCCTGGTGGTGCTGGTACGGCTGAAGAATTGCTGTATTTGTTGGGAATTTTGCTTCACCCTGAGAATGAGAAGCAGTGTTTGCCTGTTATACTCACCGGTCCCAAGGAAGCAGCTCAGTATTTCGAAGAAATCTGCTTATTTGTAAAAAGTACATTGGGCGACGAAGCGTTAGATAAATTTGAAGTGATCATTGACAATCCTGCGCTTGTTGCGCAAAAGCTCAAACAGGGTATGAAAGAAGTCAGAGAGTATCGAAAAGAGCAAGGTGATGCTTATTACTTCAACTGGACACTTAAAATTGATAATGAATTTCAAATGCCATTTGCCCCAACGCATGAAAATATGGCAGCGCTTGATTTACACCTTAATCAACCCACTCAGCAGCTTGCTGCTAATTTGCGACGTGCCTTTTCAGGAATCGTAGCAGGCAACGTTAAAGACGAAGGGATCCGAGCAATTAAGCAGCATGGGCCTTATATATTAAGTGGGGATACTTCATTAATGAAGGATATGGATAAGTTATTACGCGCTTTTGTTGAACAAGGTCGTATGAAGCTTCCGGGTAGTAAATACATCCCCTGCTATCAAATAAGAGCATGAAACATAAACTAGTCCTTATAGATGCGCTTAATTTGATTAGGCGCATCTACGCCGTAGATGAGCAACAAACTCACCGTAGTGAATCGCAAATGATACTTTCTTGTAAAAGTCGAGTAAGTCATGCGACTAAGAAGTTATTGGATATGACTCAAGCCAGTCATGCAGTGGCCGTGTTTGATGGTGAAAAAAGTTGGCGCTATCACTTTTATGACAAATACAAGCATAGCCGAAAGCCTATGCCCGAGCAGCTCGCAAAAAATTTGCAGACAATCTCTGAGGCGTTTGTTGAACAAGGTGTGACTGTTTACACACCTGAACAGGATGAGGCTGATGATGTAATCGCAACGCTCGCAACAAAGGCCAGCAGTGCCGGTATTGCTTCTATTATTATCTCAACGGATAAAGGTTTTTACCCGTTGCTCGGTAATAATATAGAAATATACGATTATTTTAAACGAGATTGGCTTACCGACAAGAGTATTTTGGAGCGATTTGGTGTAAACAAAGACCAGCTCGTAGATTTTTGGGCGCTTGCAGGGGATAAAACCAATGACATACCTGGCGTTGTGGGTATAGGTCAAAAATCAGCAATACAATTAGTGACAGACTATCAAAATGTTGCTGCAGCGATTGAGGATGCGAATTGCAAAGCAAGTATTAAAACTAAACTAATCAAAGGAATGGATGATTACATTATTAGCAAGCAACTTGTAACATTAAGAAATGACATCTATTTGGGCTTTAATTTGAAGCAATTGAGGCGCTTAGGTAGTGGTGTTAATTAGTCGCATCTTTATTGGCCTTAATCCTTGCTCTGCTATACTCTTCGACGATAAGCAGGTAGGGTTTCTATGATAAAGAAAGTATTGCAGTACATAGTGTTGGGTTTAGCTGTTTATGCGGCAATCGTGATGTTAGTCATTAATTTTTATAAAGATGACCCTCAAGCGATGATCTGGCAAGACCGAGAGGCATTTAACAAGCGCTTTATAAGCAAGCTCAAGCCTGATCAGGCGCTTAGCATTAATGAAGTACTAGAAACACTGGGTAGCCCTGACTTAACTTATGTAAAGAAACAGCCAGATAAGACCTTACAAATTGTATATTATCGAACTCAATTGGTGAAACCTGATGGGATCACAACTCAAGATGAATGTACGGGACTGTTATTTGATAACGGAAAATTGATTTTGTGGGGCCCTGCAGCAAGTGTTGCATATGAAAAGGCATTATAAATATGTCAGACTTTAAGCCAAGCCCTGCTCATTTAAAGCGTCTATTTGAACATACTCATCAAGCGCTAAGGCTTTATTACAACAAACAAAAATGGCCTGCTATTTACCCTACTCTCACCCAGTTGGCAGAACGTTTTGTACAGTGTTACTACACGCACCCAAATGCCATGCATGCTCACTTACAGTTTTATGCATCCAACTATGGTTACACTACAAATCTTACGGTTAATCAGTGTATTTTGGTATGTGCATTTTGCCGTGCCAATGGCTATAAAGAAGCATTCACAGAAGAACTGGTTGTTGCAGCGCTGAGCGATTATTTGTGCTGTTCAAATGAAGCGAATAAGTTGGCTCGTTCTGAAGTGCTGAGTAAGCAAGAGAGCAAGCTCGTAAAGCTTAGGCATCAATTTACGATTACCATGCTTGATAGTGCCAATGTACCGCAAGGGCAATTGCAACGAATATTGTCTCGTTTAGATAAGTATTCTAATGCGATAACGGGTAACAAAGCGATTCCGCTGTATGATAATACAAGTATATTAGTGACATTAGCCAAGCGCATTGCAAAAGCCATCACGCCCAGATCACATGTAAAAACGTTTACAATAATCCAAACAATAAAGTCACTCTATCTTGGTACGCATAATGAATTCGCACAGCTTTCATTATTGGCGCTGTCAAAGCAAATCACCCAGTATCCCGGCGGTGCATTAGTCAACTACAAAGGACAAGGCGCGTTAGTTTTGTCTGCAACGCACAACGGCCACCTTTTAGCATTGCTAGATAATTATAAAGCCGTCGGTATGATTAAAACCACTAGGCGTTTTTCTCCTCAATACCAGCCAATCGCAACGTCTGATAAAACACTGCTCTATTCAATCTGGTTTAACGAACAGATACCACAGTGTCAAACTATGCAATCGCAGCAATTAGAAATTTGGCAAGCTATCACCGCACTTGGAAAGCAACACTTTTTGGAATTTAAGGCAATAGAAAAGACCATCAAGCCCTATTACCAAATAACGCAAGCTTTGCAGTTAGCTGCAAGACAATATAACCGTCAAGGGCAAAAAGCGACGACGTTACGCCACTGCCTGACTATGGTTGGTTTAGATACCGCAGGGCTATTGTGCCAGCGGGTATTATTAGAAACATTAATTTCGCAGTTGCATCATCCATTTGCGAATGACGTTTGGAACAAGTACACCCATATTAATAAACTGATAACGACATTATTTAGTCTTACTCAAGGGGAGCAGTTTGAACAACTGTTAAGTCCGTTTACGGCCGCTATATACTTTATTTTGAACGAACACAGTACGAATATAATGCGCCGGGTAAAACCGACGATGGAAGAAATAGCTGACAAAGGTGTTTCTATCGCGCACTTATTTGGTTTTGACCGATTGGATGAAGCATTATTTAAAGCGTTTATTGAAAATTACTTTAAATATTCACCGTCGCACCAAGCGCTTTTAGAGAGCGAAACTTTACAAAAGCAAACTTTAAATGAACAAGGTCGACAAATTGTAGCTATTAAACTGTTATCTATTTATACCTTAGGAGAGTCGCAAGCACTCAGTGCATGGCAAAAACAATTGTTAGATGAAGAGCTTAAAAAGATGCACTGGTCTTCTATCGATGCTTTTTGTGATGCATTTGTTGAGCATAGCCCAAGTTGTTCGATAGATTGAGTTAAAGTCTGGTATTATTGTTAGGCTGTTATTTATCCAATAAATGGTACCTATAACAAGCATAAACGCTGTTTATGGCTGATTCTTCATTCCATACTGGCATAAGCGCGCATAAATTGTTATAAAACGCGCTTAAATTTTCAAGCGAACGCACACCTTCCCTCTTTGTTTACTAAACTTCTCAATAGTGCCCATTTGGGTGTGGTGTAACAATTATTTTTGATAAAGGAAAAACCAGAATGGCAAAGCAAACCATTACCGTGATTAAAGGCGACGGCATAGGTCCAAGCATTATCGACTCTGCAATTGAAATTTTAAATGCAGCAGGTTGTGATTTTGACTATGAATTTGTAGATGCAGGCCTTGCAGCACTAGAAAAAACTGGTGAGCTACTTCCTAAAGAGACGCTTGAAGTGATTGAAAAAAACAAGATCACTTTAAAAGGTCCATTAACTACGCCTGTAGGTGAAGGCTTCACTTCAATTAACGTTACATTGCGTAAGCAATTTGGCCTATACGCAAATGTGCGTCCTGTAAAATCATTTGCAGGCACTAAAGCACGTTATGAAGACATCGATATTATCACTGTACGTGAAAATACCCAGGGTATGTACTCAGGCCTTGGCCAAGTAGTTTCTGAAGATGGTAACGAAGCAGAAGCAATGTCAAAGATCACCCGTGAAGGTGCAGAAAAAATCGTAACTTTTGCTTATGAGCTGGCTCGTCGCGAAGGTCGTAAAAAAGTAACGGCGGTTCACAAAGCGAACATTCTTAAGTCTACATCTGGTTTATTCTTAAAAGTTGCACGTGAAGTCGGTGAGCGTTATCCAGATATTGAATCTGCGGAAATGATCGTAGATGCAACATGTATGAAATTGGTAATGACACCAGAAGAGTTTGACGTCATCGTAACAACCAACCTATTTGGCGATATTTTGTCTGATCTATGTGCGGGCCTTGTTGGTGGTTTAGGCATGGCGCCAGGCGCAAATATTGGCGAAAATGCTGCAATCTTTGAAGCGGTACATGGTAGTGCACCAGATATCGCTGGTAAAAACCTTGCAAACCCAACTTCAGTTATTTTAGCGTCTATTCAAATGCTTGAGTATTTAGAGATGGGTGAAACCGCAGAGCGTATCAGAAGTGCAGTAGCAGACGTAATTAAGAGTGGTGACCGCACTACTCGCGATTTAGGCGGAAATCACGGAACAACTGATTTCACGCAGGCTGTTATAGAGCGCTTATAATTAGTATCGGAGGCTGGCAAATCGCCAGCCTTTTTTATATTTGATTGTTTTCAACCAATCCTGTTTTAATCTGCATATTCTAATCTATTTAACACCTTTTTATCGTTCTCATCTGTCAAAGTAAGTTAATTTTTTAAACTTATGGCGTTTTTTATGCGCATTTACTTCTATGCCCTTGACATGGGTTGTAAAACAACATTTAATGAAGTTCGTAAATTAACAAATAAAAATTAACACCAAATATGAAACGTATTTTATCTAACCTACATGTGCTAGTCCTGGTCTTATCTTTAAGTCCAGCGGGGCCGTGTTGAGCAAATTTACGCTTTAACCCCGCAACTGCGGGGTTTTTTTTTGGTTAAAATTACCAACAGGTACTGATAATACTGAGGAATGAGGATGAAAACAGAGCAATACAATGGCTCAGAGCTTGTTGTAAAAGCACTTGCCGCACTTGAAGTGGAATATATATTCGGCTATCCGGGTGGATCGGTTTTGGATTTATATGATGCGCTCTTCGGGCAAACTGAGGTTGAACATATTTTGGTACGCCATGAGCAAGCCGCGACGCACATGGCAGATGGCTACGCTAGAGCAACAGGTAAAGTGGGTGTTGTACTAGCAACATCGGGGCCTGGTGCCACTAACTGCGTTACAGGCATTGCAACAGCCTATATGGACTCAATTCCAATGGTTGTATTGTCAGGTCAAGTACCATCAAATTTGATCGGTGACGATGCATTCCAAGAAACTGATATTGTTGGCTGCTCAAGACCAATAGTAAAGCACAGTTTTAATTGTCGAGATGCTCAGCAGATCCCAACGATACTAGCGAAAGCTTTCTACCTAGCCAGCACGGGTCGACCGGGGCCTGTAGTTGTAGAGCTTCCAAAAGATATATTAAACCCGCAACTTAAGTTCAAGTACGACATGCCACAGAGCATTGAGATGAGAACTTATAACCCAAGCGTTAAAGGCCATCCAAAGCAAATCAAAAAAGCAGTAGAAGCTGTTTTGGGGGCAAAGCGCCTCGTTATTTATTCAGGTGGTGGTATTGTCTTATCAAATACTTCTGCGCAGCTTACTGAACTTGTCGAAACCCTTAATGCGCCAATTACTAATACGTTAATGGGATTGGGCGGAATAAGCGGTACACATCCTAATTTTATTGGCATGCTAGGAATGCATGGAAGTTTGGAAGCGAACAAAGCGATGGCTAACGCCGATGTTATTCTCGCACTAGGCGCTCGTTTTGATGATCGAGTAACAAATAACGTTAAAAAGTTTTGCCCAGAGGCCACAATCGTTCATGTTGATGTCGACCCAACCTCAATTTCTAAAACGATTAAAGCGCATATCCCTGTTGTTGGTTGTCTGGCAACGGTACTCGAGCAACTTCAAACGGCCATTGATAAAAGCACTAGCCGAATTGATAGAAGCGCTCAAGAGGATTGGTGGCAACAAATTACTCAGTGGCGAGCTCAGCAATGTTTGGCTTACGATAAGGGCGTTGATGTAATCAAGCCGCAAACTGTCATTGAGAAGGTATACGAGATCACGCATGGTGATGCCTACGTGTGCTCTGATGTTGGTCAGCACCAAATGTTTGCTGCACAGTATTACCCGTTTAAAAATCCAAGACAATGGATAAACTCAGGCGGTTTAGGCACCATGGGGTTTGGTTTACCAGCGGCTATGGGTGTTAAGCTGGCGTTTCCCCAAGAGCATGTTGTGTGCGTTACAGGTGACGGTTCAATTCAAATGAATATTCAAGAGCTATCTACGTGCTTGCAGTATGGCCTAGCGGTAAAAATTGTATCACTGAATAATCGTTCTTTAGGTATGGTAAGGCAATGGCAAGATATGATGTATGGTGGCAGGCATTCAAGTTCATACATGGAATCATTGCCTGACTTTGTCGCTTTAGCGCAAAGCTATGGGCATATCGGCATTCGTGTTGATCACCCTAGCGAGTTAGACTCTGCACTTGAAAAAGCTTTTGCGATTACCGATCGGTTGGTCTTTTTAGATATTCGTGTCGATGAGAAAGAGCATGTATATCCAATGCAAATTAAACTAGGTGCAGTTGATGATATGTGGCTCAAAAAGGGAGTAAAAGCATAATGCGTAGAATATTAAGTATCTTATTGGAAAACGAACCAGGCTCTTTATCACGTATTGTTGGATTGTTTTCTCAGCGTGCATATAACATCGATAGTTTAACCGTTGGTACAACGGCGGACCAAACATTGTCACGTATTACGATTACCACGCACGGTGATGACAGAGTTGTTGAGCAAATTACCAAGCAAGTCAATAAGCTTGTCGATGTCCTGAAAATTATAGACTTAACAGAAGTTCCTCACATTGAAAGAGAACTACTGCTTGTCAAAGTATTCGCCAAGGACGAAGCAACGAGAGCCGCCGTTACTCGAATAGCCGATGTGTTTCAAGGTTCGATAATCGATATGGGTAAACAAAGCTATACGCTACAGTTACTAAGTAACGCGGAGCGCTTAGAAGCATTTTTAGATATGTTAAGGCATGAAAGCGATATTATAGAATTAGTTCGTTCTGGTGCTGTTGGCATAGGCCGAGGAGATAAAGCGTTGAAAGGCTAGTGGTGAATTAGATAAAACAAAGGGACCTTGTTGGTCCCTTTGTTGTTTAACCAGATTATAGGTTAACTTGGTCTTTTAAACCTTTACCTGCTTTGAAGCTTGGAATGTTCGCTGCAGCAATTTGTATTTCAGCACCGGTTTGTGGGTTACGGCCAGTACGAGCTGCACGCTCTTTTACTGAGAATGTACCAAAACCAACCAGTGCAACTGAATCGCCTTCTTTTAGAGACTTGGTTACGGCACCAGTGAATGCTTCAAGTGCGCGAGCTGCCGCCGCTTTTGAAATTTCAGCGTCTGCTGCCATCTTTTCAACTAGTTGAGCTTTATTCATTATTAGATTCCTATTCATTTTTTATTTTGCCTAAGCAAAACCTATGTTTATGCATTTTGGTTAGATGTGCAACTATTTCCTGAAAATTTTAGTTAAAAAATTGATAAACGTCAGGATTAGCACGCTTTCAACGGCAGTTTGTATCTGCACTAACCAAGCTTCTACAAACTAGCAAGCGTTACTCGTTTTCGCAATAGCTGTTAGGCGATAAATTTGCTTTTTGTGAATAACCAATCATAAATTATTATAAAAAATAAGGTACATACCAGCCAGAGTACGGAAAATGTAACGTAAAACTGAATAATTGGTACTAAAATATCAAACACCCCAAAGTTTGCAGCAGCCAAGTAACTTGCAGGTGCAAACAAGCCAATAACTGCTGTGCCCAAGCGGTTTGGCAGCGTTATAATTGCTTTTAGTGAGCTGTCAAACGTCAATATAAAAGCCATCCACAATATCATTAACCAAAACGGTACTGTGCCTTCAGGGTGAGCGATAAGTCCTGAATAAACTGACAAATACTCTATACCAATACCGAGTGGTAAGCTGAGTGCTAACAGAGTAAGTTGCTTGCAATATTTTTTATGGGTGAATAACAGTAACAGGCATAATATCAACATAGCCCAAGTGGCTTCACCCTGATATAAAAAGGCGAGCATCCAGCATGCCTGAAACAGTAAAAAATTAATAATCAAGCGTATCGACGCAGGTAGAAGAAACATATCTAGGCTTCCTCGCGACCAAGTGAATAGTGCTGGTGGCTCGTTGTTTGAAAGCCCCTTCGCAGTAGCATAGATAAAACTCCCACAGGCGATAGAAACGCTGATCAAATTTGGTATGATCTAGTGTCGGCCACGCTTTTTTAAAACGACTGTACCAATCATTCAATGTTCTCGCATAATGCAGACCTATGTCGTTGATACTATGAACAACCATGGATGTGTTAGAACAAATTTGCGTGTTAAGTTCAGTGATGGAAGGTAAGCATCCACCTGGAAAAATGTATTGTTGGATAAAGTCTGATTGCTTCAAATAGTGTTGATAGCGTTGGCATGCAATGGTGATCGCTTGAATCAACATAGCGCCGTCTTCTTTTAACAGCGAATCGCACTTTTTAAAAAAGCTTGGTAGGTAGTCATGTCCCACCGCTTCAATCATTTCAATCGAAACGAGCTTATCAAAATGACCTTCTAAGTCTCGATAGTCTTTTTTCAATAAGGTGATTTTATGTTCAAGACCAAGCTCTTTAATTTTATTTTTGACATAGTCGTGTTGCTCTTCAGATATCGTTGTTGTCGTTACATGGCAGCCATAGTTTTGCGCTGCATATATCGCAAACGCACCCCACCCGGTGCCAATTTCGACCACTTTATCGTTCGCACTCAAATCTAAGCTTTGGCAAATTGCCTGTAATTTGTTTTGTTGCGCTTCTTCTAACGAGCTTTGCTTATTTGGATAGACTGCGCTTGAGTAGAGCATTTCTTTACTCAAAAATGCACTATACAGCTCGTTTCCAAGGTCATAATGGGCAGCAATGTTTTTCTTCGAACCTGACTTTGAGTTTTTGTTTTTCAAATGTTTGAGTTTATTAACAAACCCAGTAAGAAAAGAAAACTTACGTTCAAATGCATCTAACTGGGCCTGATTTATAGCAAAAATTTCAATTAATGCGGTTAGATTTGAACAGCGCCAATATCCTTCAATGTACGCCTCACCAGCGCCAACGCTGCCACCTAAAGCGAACATTTTAAACATAGCGCTATCAACGATGGTAATCGTACAAGACAGGGCGTCTTCCCGATTGCCAAATTCATATCTCTCACCGCCCATAAGTACAGTGAGGTGCCCTGTTTCTATGCTATTGAATGCTGAAAAAACGAGCTTGCTGTATAATTTTTCAGGCCAAGACAGAGGAAGCTGATTGTGAATTGATGTTGTGTTTTCCATATTAACGCCCCGAGTGTCCTAAAAAAGGCACTTTTTTAAAAAATAACTTTAATGCTTGCCAATAAATGCTTCTAAATATAGACACAGTCATGGCAGGAAACCGCTTTAACAAAGAAGACACGTTTGAGCGCATAAGTGCTTGGCGCTTTAGCCGTAACTTTGCCTCAAATAGGAGTGTCTCACCTCGCTTATTTGCAATATGTATCAAAACACTGCGATTGCTTATTGTTACTTGCCAATGGTAGTGCATATCTAGATCCATAAAAGGAGATACGTGAAAAGTTTTTTTAAAGTTCACTTTTTCATTCAATTTCACTAAATAACAATGGCGTTCGTTCCAAGGTGTATTGCTCACTTCGGCCAACATATGTGTATATTGGCCTTGCTCATTGGTAAAAAAATAGAAGTTAACTGGGCTGAAATAAATTCCAAAGCACCGCATTTGGCATAGTAAGAACACGTTATTGGGAACGCTGTCGATACCGAGTGCTTGGCCCGCAGCGATCGCACGTTCTTTTAAGTTACCGGTATAGTTAGTTAAGTAGTCTTTTTCATTAAACTTTAGTAGTTTAATCCCTGACGTGCCAAGCAGTGGGTGAACATGATTAAGCTGTGCTGTTTCGTCTAAATCTAACCACATCATGTAAAGTGGATAATGAAACTGATGCAGCGTTGGTGTGAAACGTTTGTGTTTCACATCCCCCAGATATAATGCGCTATTGAGAGGTGCACTCAAAACTCGATTCCCATTTGCTTAGCAACCTCTACAGCACTGCGAACACCATCTTCATGAAAGCCATTAAACCAATATGCGCCACAGAAATAGCTGTGCCTTTTACCGTCAACAAGGGGTTTGCGTTTTTGCGCTGCGATACTGCTGCGGTTGAATACTGGGTGGTGATAAGTAAATCGACGCAGTATTTTACTTGGCTCTATCCCGTCTTCGTGATTAAGCGTAACGCAAAATGGTTGTTCACTTTCCAGCTGCTGCAAAATGTTCATTTGATAAGTAACAACAGCCGCTTTATCAGTTTGTTTATCAAGTAGATAGTTCCAACTTGCCCATGCGGCTTGACGTTTTGGTAACAAGCTGGCGTCGGTATGTAAAACGACCGAATTTGCCGTGTAAGGAATGGCACCGAGTACTGCCACTTCATCTTCACTTGGACTGTCTAACAGGGCGAGCGCTTGATCTGAATGACATGCAAAGACAACCTTATCAAAGTTCTTACACTGCCCATCGGCCATCACAATTTCTACGCCAGACTCATTACGAACAACTTTTTTGATGTCGGCATTTAATTGAATATTGTTTTTGAACTTGTCGACAAGTGGTGCGATATACTCTCTTGAGCCCCCTGGTATAACGTACCATTGCGGTCTATTAGTTATATCTAGTAAACCATGGTTGTAGAAAAACTTAACAAAAAATTCGACTTCAAATGCTTCCATTTCCTTAATGCTAGTTGACCAAATTGCAGCACCCATAGGTAGGATGTAATGCAGTTTAAAAAAATCATTAAAGTGGTTTAATGTGAGCAGTTCACCAAGAGTGTTGCAGCTGCTGTAATCCTGTTTTGCATGCATCGACTTGCAGATTTTATTAAAACGCACAATGTCATATAAAAGTCGCCAAAACTTAGGACGTACAATATTACGCTTTTGAGCAAATAGAGTAGAGAAAGTATGACCGTTGTATTCAAAGCCTGTCTGGGTGTTTTTAACACTAAAGCTCATTTGCGTAGGTTGGCGATTGACGCCTAATTGTGCGAGTAGCTTTTCAAATTTAGGATAGGTTCTGTCATTAAAAACGATAAAGCCTGTGTCGATGGCATAACTTTGACCGTTCATTTGTACGTCTACAGTGGCGGTGTGACCGCCTATGTAGTCATTTTTTTCAAATACTTGTACATCAAATTTGTCGCTCAACAGGTATGCGGCGGTCATGCCTGATATACCAGAGCCGATAATCGCTACTTTTTTCAACGTCTAATTCCTTTGGATAAAAACAGCCACATGCTAAATGGCAATAGTTGCAACAGTTTGAGTATAAAGGTAAAGCGTTTTGGAAAATGAATTTCCTTTTTCCGCTTCGATATTCCTTTCATTATAGCTTTGGTCGCCTGTTCCACAGATACAGCCATTGGCATTGAAAAATCATTTTTATCTGTGAGCGGCGTTTTAACAAAGCCAGGATGTACAACGCTCACATCTATGTGGTCAAGGTCCACGGCAAGAGACTGGGCTAGATAGGTTGCGCCTGCTTTTGATGCACCATAGGCTTGTGCCCTTGGTAACGCTAAAAAAGAGGCGCTGGAGCTGACAATGATTAACTGCCCACCCTCGCGTAGTCGTGGCAGTAGCACTTCCAGACAGTATCCTAATGAAAGTAGGTTTACATCAATAACCCGTTTAAAAAGCGCACTGTCAAAGTGTTTGGCATCATCAATATATTCACAATTACCTGCGTTGAGAATCAGTAAATCTAGTGCGTCGATTTGGGCGCATTGGGATTTGATCTCATCTATTTTTGTTACATCCATCTGTAGTGCGGTTATGTTGGCAATTTGAGTTAGTTCACTAAGGGCTTGCTCATTTCTACCACATGCATAAACGATATGATCGTTTGCATATTGCTCTGCAAGTCCACGTCCAATGCCCGATGTTGCACCTGTTATTAGCACCCGTTTCATTATTTTGCCGCTCTTTTGTCTATGAAACCGATAAGCTGTTTGAGCAGCGGAATATTTCTATACAACATGGCAGCTGCATCAAAGTAGTCTTGGTGATAAATGATTTTATCGTCTTCAAAGCGAAGGTGGCTGTGCCCATTGACTACCACTTCTTTACCACCATTAATTCGCTTGTGTTGAAATCGCATCTGCCAATATACAAAGCCATTGCCTTCAATATCGAATGTTTCTTTGATATCGAAGTGGATCGTTTGTACATTCGCATACATGTTCGCAAAATATGACTTAAGCTGACTTAACCCAGTGACGTGGTGCAGGGGATCAATAAACTGAATATCCTTATGATATACCAGCTCTAATGGTGACAAATTGTCAGCACTGAGCAAATTATACATATCTATAAATCGTGCAATCACATTATGCATTTATGACACCTTGAATGCTTCTAAAGCCCTTACCCTTGCCACTTTGTGATCAACCAGAGGTTGTGCGTATTGGGTATTTTGCTTTGTAACCAGATAGTCGTGTGGGAAATGAATATATTTTGATGGTACATCTCCCAGTTCTGGTACATATTTACGGATGAAATCTCCTTGAGGATCAAACTTTTCGCTTTGGGTTATTGGATTGAATATCCGAAAATATGGCTGAGCATCGCAACCGGTACTTGCAGCCCACTGCCAACCGCCATTATTACTGGCAAAATCGCCATCGATTAAATGCTGCATAAAGTATTTTTCTCCATGGCGCCAATCGATAAGCAAATGTTTAGTTAAGAAACTTGCGACTATCATACGTAGTCGGTTATGCATCCAACCGGTTTGATTCAACTGCCGCATAGCTGCATCGACAATGGGGTAGCCTGTTTTTCCTTCGCACCATGCTTTAAATTGTGTTGCGTCATATTGCCATTGCACCGCATTGTATTTTTTGTTGAAATTTTCGTGCCTGCACAAATTAGGAAATGCAATAATCAAATGACGGTAAAACTCCCGCCAGATCAACTCATTCACCCAGCAAAATTCAGGTTTAGTCGTGGTATGTAAAATATCAGGGTAGAATAGTTGCAGCTGGGCAAGGAGTTGCTTAACAGATACCATCCCAAGCGCTAAATAAGGGCTCAGACCAGAGGTACCCTTAATACTGGGGATGTCCCTAACTGATTGATACTCTTCACACTTGTTTTGTATAAAGTGGTTTGCAATTGTTTTTATGGTATCGTCATCTATTGGCCATTTAAGTGAGCTACCGTCGCCTTGCAAACATTCAGGGAGGTGCCAACGCGTATGCTTATTACTCTTTTCTAGTGGCCAACTGGGTATAAAAAAATGATGTTGTTCAAACTTTTTCAGCCACGCCTTTTTGAACGGGGTAAACACTTTGAACATATCACCACTTTTTGTGGTGACACTATGCGGCGGCGCAACTAAATCTCCATCAAACAAAGTAAGGTCTATACCCAATTCGAGACATTTTTTGTCTCGTTGACACTCGTTGATTTCGTATTCACGATTTGCATACACACGTTGTGTATTATGTTTTTCACAAAAACGTTTAAGTGCTTGTGGTGTGTCACTGAAATCATCTACTTCTACAATATGTAAATAGATACCATAGTCACATAAAGCCTGTCCTAGCCAAGCTACTCGGCGTTTTAATAAGTCAATTTGAATGGGCGCAGCATTATGTGTTTGCCACTGCTTTTGGCATACAAAAAAAAGTGCCTCTTTGGCACCATTTTCTACAGCCTCGATTAAGGCGTCATTGGCAAAAAAACGTAGGTCTCGCCTAAACCACAATATTGGAGCCATCAAATACCAAACCTTAACTTAAGTTCATTCGGATAGGGGTCGAAGTACACTTGTTGTGCCAAATACTCGTTGGGGTGTACAGTTAAGTGATGCTTTAATAAAGTCAGCGGTACATATAAAGGAACCAAACCTTGTCGATACTGGTCAATGGCGTTACATAACTCCTGCTTTTCAATTTTAGATAAATCGTTTTTAAAGTAACCTTGAAGGTGCGCTAACGTGTTCGTTTGGTTTTTACGAGATGCAGGACTGGCTAGCGCTTTCATCAAGCCGGAAATATAACTTTGCTTAACCTGCTCTATGGGCGTTTCAGATGCTTGAGCAAGATAGCGCCCCAGTTCTCGATAAGATTCATAATTGTGCGCCATAACAAGATATTTATGCTTAGCATGAAATTGCGTGAGTTCGTGCATTCCGACACTGTGTAAGTTTAAGTTCTGCCAACTTTTAAATACATACACGCGCATGACAAAATTTTCGCGAAGATGAGGGTCATTTAATCGTCCGTTTTCTTCGCACGGCAATAATGGATTATGCTGCATAATCTGTTGCGCAAAAAAGCCAACACCTTCTGATGTATTACCGGTGCCAGCTTCGTTATAAATTTTCACACGTTCCATACCGCAACTTGGGCTTTTGGCACAAAAGATAAACCCAGATAATGAACTTGCATGCTCTGTCGCAACCTTCTTACCGTATTGGGTAAGTTTTGGGCCAACATCTCCTGTGCCATCAGGGCGACACACCTTGATAGTGTCGCCGACTTTTACTTGTCTTATTGTTGGCCTTGGGATTGGCAACCCTACAGCTACCTCTGGGCAAAACTTCACGTATTCAACGTGCTGCGCAAGTTCATCCATACAAAAATTAGAACGCTTATGACCTGTATCAAAGCGAACCTTATCGCCTGCGAGGCAAGCGCTAATTCCGATCCTTATTGATGAAGAATTTTCCATTGTTAATATCACCTAGTAAATTAAATTACCGATAGGGTTTAGTAATTTGCTTAGACCTTTATTGAAGTGCAATGCGCTATTAACAACTGTAAAGCATAAACACCCCTCAGCTGTTGTTGGTTGGTGATTATGTCTTGCATCTAACCAAATAAAATCACCAGGCACATAACTACCCTTTTCATCTGAAAACTCACCATCTAGCAACAAAGTGAGCTCAAACCCCGTGTGCGTGTGATGCGGGATCTCTCCATGTGGCGCTATTTGTAGTAAACTGGCTCGCATCTCACCATCATCAAGCTTTAACCTAGATCGTGACAGTTTGCCAAGTTGAACAAAGTTACTCCTGTCAATAGCAGCTATGGCGCGTGGCAGGCTTAGCTCTTTACTTTGATAACTGAATACTTCTGGTTCATATTGCGCCACGGTGTCAACGTCACTGCTTTGAGTTATCATTGACAACATATCCGCAAAGTCATCGTTATCAAACGGTGATGTGGTATCTGCGAACGCTGTATCTGCTTGGGCGACTTCAATTGTGTCAACTTTGCTTTTACAACATGCGCAAAATTCTAAGTGAGCTGAAACCGCGATACTGAGTGTTGCTGGTAACTCTCCGAGACTGTACTGGGAAAGTAGCTGCTCTGATGGATGGTGCTTAATCATTACTGTCTCCCATTTCTGCTCTTAGTTTTTGTAAGGCAAGTCTTAATCTCGATTTAACTGTACCCACTGGAATATCCAATTGCTCGGCGAGTTGCTCTTGCGACATTTGTTGAAAATAAACGCCCTTTACCACATCTTGCTGTGCAGGTGGCAGTTTGCTGATATGTTCTTTAATTTTATTATCTTGAAGATGGTCTGCAAAACCGTCATCTACAACTTGCTCGTCTTGCAGCAACGGCCAGATCTCTTCACTAAAATGTTCTTCCTTATTGCTTTTCATTTTGCGTAACGCATCAAACGATGCGTTACGCATTACGGTATACACCCATGTCGTTGCAGCCCCTTTATCTGGGTGATACAAATGTGCTTTTCGCCACACTGATGTAAGCGTGTCCTGAACCAGCTCCATTGCTAAAGCTTCGTTGCCGAACTGTTTAATTCCAAAGCGTTTAATTTTAGGTGCAAAATACTCAAACAGCGTAGCAAAGGCTTGCTTGTCTCTCGAGCTAGCCACTTTGCATAGTGCGTCAGATAAAGCTTGGCTTGGCGCTTGTTCCATGTTGTTACTGTTTCTCGCGATTGAGGGTGAATCGCATGTGGATACTTGGTCGACCATAACTCGTTATCTTTTAAGACTATCGATAACCAGTTTTACGTATTTGAGTATCTAATGGATCACTGTGATTCATTTAAAATAGTATGGAGGAAACTGACCACTTGTTCAAAGTTTACCGACGATTTAAGTTTATGTTTTTCTGACTCTTTCATGGGTAAAAGCTCTAACCACCGACTTGCTACCCAAACCGGGTCTTCAAAATGTTTGTCTCGATATAGCTCATCAATTTCAGGATTTTGAGAAAATACATTAGACAACATCTCACCCATTTGGCTGGTAAAGTGAGAAGACAGCGTACTTTGATAGCGCCACAGTGGTTCTGCAATTATATTGATATGTGCGTGGCGCAAGTTTTGTTCGTCCATATAAGGGTTCTTTATGCTAACTCTGTGTTCGGCAAACACATCAATTAACAGTTGTCCGTTTCCGTCTTGAGAAAAGTCAACGATACGCACGTAAACCCCCTCTTTAGGCACGTTTAAGTAGGCATTGTCTGTATGCCTACATAGCACAAAACCATTATCACGCTTTAACGCGTCCCCAACCATAGTAAGGTATCGCGGTTCAAATATTCTTAACTTGGTATATCCTCCTGGTAGTAAAAATACCCCAAGTGGAAAAATGGCACGTATCATAGTTACCCACAGGTCAACGAAAATATGTAGTTAGTTACGTACTGTGGCAAATTTACGATCATTCGTAGGCAAGCCATTGGTAAGTTTTTAAACGGATTTTATTGTTTTGAAACTCTACGCCTTCTGCCTCAAGCAATTGACGTTGTTGTTTATATTTATCGCTATTGAGCGCAAATGAAATTTTTCCTTGGCTATTGATCACGCGATGCCACGGTAAAGAGCTTCCCTCTGGTAAGTTCTTTAACAGTCTTCCAACTGCTCTTGACTGATTTTGCGCGCCAGCCATTTTTGCAAGTTGTCCATATGCGGCGACTTTGCCTTTAGGTATGGCACCTATCAGGGTGTATACCCTAGCTTTAAACTCTTCATCGGCTCCACTATTGTTGTTTTGCATATTGAGTCCCTATTTGCTGAAACTTTTGCCAAATCGCACGCGCCACAGGACCATGATGTCGGGCTTGTTTGCGAAAAGCATGGATTTTAGCAGTAAAAGTGCTTTGTCTATCTGTGACATTTATTTGCTCAAGTAGCCCAGCATCAAGTTCCGCTTGGCAATGGCTAAGGCTTATCATGGCAAAACCAGTCCCGCTAAGCAAAAATGACTTTATCGACGCGATGTCATCTAATTTCATCATGCCGGCGCCTCGAGCATAAGCGAGCCGCTCACTGTCAAAGTTAAAACCACTTTCAAACATGGCAAGACAAGGATAATTGGCAAGTTGTTCATAATTCAACTTGGTGGGTAATAAGCTTTTTTTGGCAACCAATCCAAGACGGATTTCGCCGATAGCTATTGATTCTAAATCGCCTGTAGCATGGAATAGATCAAACCAAGGACCAATTCCTAAATCTGCATCGGCATTGTTAACTTGTTCCAATGCGACAAAGCGTTTACCACTGGTGATGGCTATTTCAGTATGAGGAAATTGCTTAAAAACATCACTGATCACTGAGTTATATTGAGTTTGGTAGCACAGAGGTTCATAACAAATATTGAATCTTGCTTCATTACCAAGGGAAAACTCTTTAGCTAAAATTTGTAAGTCATCGCGAAATACTAATAGCTTGGCCGACTCATCACAGAATCGCTTGCCTTTTTCGGTGAGCGTCACACGGTAATTATTGCGGTTTACAATCGTGAAACCAAGTTGTTCTTCAAGTCTTTTAAGCGCTTGAGTTATAGCGGGTTGTGTTTTATACAACTGTTGTGCAGCCTCACTTAGGCTAGCAGTTTTTGCAACCGCTTGAAGTATTTCTAGGTCTGAAATTTTCATAATCAAAACTTATAAAGATTCTAATATTATATAATTTTAATTTTATATGGATTTTTTATACTCTGCAGCACAAGTTTTTCGTCAATAACGTAGATGGAGTTATTACATGTATAAAATCGCTGCGATAGTAACGCTGCTAACACTGCTGTTAGGTTGCCAAGAACAAGCGCAACCACAGAGTCACACTGAGGTAATTAGACCTGTTAAGCTAGTAACCGTTGCAAACAGTGAACAAAGCGACATCAGAAGCTTTCCTGCTGAAGTGGTTGCAAATCAAGGATCGTATTTGGCGTTTAGAGTGAACGGTGAGTTGATGGAATTTCCAGTGTTAGCTGGGCAAGAAGTCACTAAGGGCCAATTGCTAGCAAAGTTAGACCCTGAAGACTTTCAATTACAGCTTGAGCAGCGTACAGCACAATATGACCTAGCCTCATCTCAGCTGGCGCGTGTCGAGTCACTTTTTAAAAAATCAATTGCCAGTAAATCTGAATACGATCAGGCATTGGCAAATAAGCAAGTAGCGGAGTCTGCGTTAAAGATAGCAAAAACGAATTTACAAAATAGCGAACTCAGAGCGCCATTTAGTGGCACTATTGCTAAGGTATTTGTAAAAAACTACGAAAACGTAGTCGCTAAACAAAATATTTTGCGGTTAGAGACGCGAGATATGATGGATGTTGTTATACAAGTGCCAGAAAAGCTCGTTGCACGAGTAGATAAAGATTTAGATTATCATCCTCGAGTGGTGTTTGATGGCTACCCAGATAAGTCTTATGAGTTATCCATTAAGGAGTGGGATACACAAGCCGACCCTGCCACCTTGAGCTACAAAGTTGTTTTTACTTTACCGATTCCAAAAGATTTTAACCTGCTTGCCGGCATGACGGGACATGTTTACATTGACCGCAGTCAAGTGACGCACACAGCGGTGAAAAAATTATATGTACCTATTTCTGCCGTATTTTCTGAGCGTACTCAACCGTTAGATGACAATGCATTTGTATGGATATTTGATGAACAGAGCCAAACGCTAAGTAAACGTGCGATATCGGTTGGAAAAATGCACAACCAAAGCATTGAAGTAATATCTGGACTTAATGGTGGTGAGATCATTGTTGGTGCTGGCGTACATCACTTAGAAGAAGGCCTGAAGGTTAGACCTTGGACTAAGGAGCGAGGCCTTTAATTATGAGTCTAGCTAAATGGTCAATTGAAAATAAAGTCATCAGTTGGATGTTTGCTCTACTGCTGTTATTAGCAGGAACAGTGTCTTATTTTGGCTTAGGACAACTCGAAGACCCTGAGTTCACGCTTAAAAAAGCGATGGTAGTCACGCTCTATCCCGGAGCATCTCCACAGCAAGTGGAAGAAGAAGTTACATTTGTAATAGAAAATGCGATACAGCAACTACCTTATGTAGATTATGTGACCTCAATCTCTTCGGCTGGTAAATCGCAAATTACGGTAGAAATGAAAAGCAACTATCGTAAACAAGATTTACGCCAGATTTGGGATGAGTTACGTCGCAAAATAAGTGATCTCAAAGCGAGCCTGCCGCCGGGTGTTTATACTCCAAAGGTTATCGATGACTTTGCTGATGTATATGGTGTTATGTATGCGGTCACGGGTGAAGGCTATTCATATGATGAATTAAAAGACTATGTAGACTATTTAAAGCGCGAACTGGTACTTGTTGACGGAGTTAGTAAAGTCACCGTTGCTGGGGAGCAACAAGCGCAAGTCATCGTTGAGATCTCAACGCAAAAGTTGTCGCAATTAGGTATTGCACCGTCGTATATCTTTGGCCTTTTACAATCCCAAAATAGTGTATCTAATGCTGGTAAAATCCGCGTTGGCGACGAATCAATACGTTTACACCCGACTGGTGAGTTTCAAGATGTTAAAGAGCTTGAACACCTGTTGATCTCTAAAGCGGGTGCCAAAGAGCTTATTTACCTCGGCGATGTCGCAAAAGTAACTCGTGAGTATGCTGAAATTCCAAATCACATTACCCGTTATAATCAACAACGTGCCCTACTAATCGGTGTGTCATTTAGCTCTGGCGTAAATGTGGTCGATATTGGTAAAGCCATTAATGCACATCTAGATTCCTTAGAATACCAACGACCTCACGGTATGGAGATTAATACTGTCTACCACCAACCGAATGAAGTAGAAAAGTCAGTGGATGGCTTTATTGTTAGCCTATTGGAAGCTGTCGCCATCGTTATTGTTGTCCTGCTTGTATTTATGGGGGTTAAAAGTGGCTTATTGATTGGTGCGGTCTTACTGTTGACGGTATTGGGCACGTTTATATTCATGAAAGTATTTGCCATTGATCTACAGCGTATCTCACTCGGTGCATTGATTATAGCTTTGGGTATGTTGGTTGATAATGCCATTGTGGTGACCGAAGGGATACTAATAAACTTAAAGCGCGGTCAAAGCAAACTTCAAGCAGCCGTTAACATTGTTGAGCAAACCAAGTGGCCATTATTAGGTGCAACAGTTATTGGCATCACTGCATTTGCTCCAATAGGCTTGAGTAGCGATGCCAGCGGTGAATTTGCAGGTTCATTATTCTGGGTATTACTGATCTCTTTATTATTAAGTTGGGTAACTGCGATAACACTGACTCCATTCTTTGCAGATATGTTGTTTAAAGCGCCCAAGCAGTCTTCGTCAGCAGACTCTGAAGACCCTTATAAGGGCGTCATATTTAATGTTTATAAAGCGGTACTGTCATTCTCTCTAACGCATCGGGCAATTACTGTTGGCTTAATGTTGCTGTTATTAGCCTCATCAATTGTAGGCTTCAAATCAGTTAAGCAATCATTTTTTCCAGCATCTAATACACCAATGTTCTATGTGGACTACTGGCACTATCAAGGGGCTGATATACGCAGTACAGCTGATAACTTGGCAACGATTGAATCGTTTTTAAAATCTCAGTCGTTAGTAGAAGAAGTGACAACCACGATAGGCCAAGGCGCACCACGGTTTATGCTGACTTACGCCCCAGAAAAGCAATACAGCGCTTATGGTCAGCTGATCGTTCGAGTGACCAACCGCGAAGCTGTAAAAGAGATGATAGCTAAGCTAAGGACGTTTGAAAAAGACCATGTTTTATCGGGTGAGCTGAAAATCAAGCGGATGGAAATTGGTCCCTCAACGGATGCAAAAATTGAGGCACGCTTTTCTGGGCCAGATCCTGTAGTACTGCGTCAACTAGCGGCCAAGGCAAAAGCGGTGCTGGCTAAAGACGCTGGCGCATTTAATATCAAAGATAATTGGCGCCAGCGTACCAAGGTGCTTCGCCCTGAATTTAACGAACAAAAAGCTCGACGTTTGGGGATCAGTAAAAGCGACGTAGACCAATTACTGCTGACCAGTGTATCTGGCAACAAGATTGGTTTATACAGAGATGGCACCCAACTGTTACCAATTGTTGCAAGGTCCCCTGAAGAAGAACGTAAAAACGTTGAAAACTTAAGTGACTTACAAATATTTAGTCCTGTACTCGGGGTGTATGTACCAATTACCCAAGTGGTTGATGATTTTAATGTTATGTGGGAAGACCCATTGATTATGCGCCGAGACCGCAAACGCACTATAACAGTTATGGCAGATCACGATGTGATTGGAGATGAGACACCCGCAAAGTTATTCGCACGTGTACGCGGCGACATTGAAGCCATTGCGTTACCTCATGGCTACCAAATGGAATGGGGCGGCGAATTTGAGTCATCTTCTAAAGCACAAAAAGCGATTTTTGGCTCGCTTCCTGTAGGCTATTTAGCGATGTTTATGATCACGGTGTTATTGTTTAACTCGTTGAAACAGCCGCTGGTGATTTGGTCTACTGTACCGCTTGCAATCATTGGTGTAACGGCTGGTTTAGTTGCGTTGAATGCACCATTTAGTTTTATGGCGTTACTTGGTCTTCTGAGTTTATCAGGTATGTTAATCAAAAACGGTATTGTACTGATTGATCAGATAAATCTTGAACTGGCACAAGGTAAAACCCCTTATCAAGCGGTATTTGATTCAGGCGTGAGTCGTGTTCGACCTGTGTCGATGGCGGCAATTACCACCATACTGGGCATGATCCCCCTGCTGTTTGACGTGTTTTTCAAGTCGATGGCGGTCACCATTATGTTTGGTTTAGGTTTTGCTACCATTCTTACTCTTATTTTTGTACCTGTGATGTACTGCATAATATTTGGTATCAAACAGCCAAAGTAAGCATAAAGCTAAAGATAACTAAGCCACCTACTCAGGTGGCTTTTTTACTTTTAGCGCTAGGTATATAGATTAGCGTTTTTTAAGCTTTTAAAGTCATTAAAATTGACCCCATGGCGTTTCATTAAGGGTAGCACTTTAGCTGCGATTAGCTGACGAATATAAAACGGTTGATTTGGAACAAAGTGATGAATTGAGTGAGTTGCCCCAAAATTAAAGCAAAACAACTGAAAAGGCAGCATTACCCAATGGTTAAGCACGTGGGTTTGCTCAAGTACATTGCTGACACCTCCATAATAGTGCATTGAAGACGTTATAAAGTTAAGGCAAATAGAGCGTAAAACATTAGGTAATATTAGCACCACCATAAGTATGTCTACGTAATCCATAGTTGCAACTAGCCAGTGAGGAAAAGTCAGAACATCAGTACTTAATAAATTAACACCATGAAACAGTAAAGCACTGTAGAGTATTGCAAAGTAGCAAGTCGTTATTGGAAACCCTGAGTTAAATAGCGAAAAAAAGCTGAAGCCTTTAACCTCTTGCCTATAGCGCTTTTGCATGAGCAAAAGCCCAAGTAAGCCATCACAAATAACAATGACTCTGATAAATGGGTTGCTTATGCCATTCCCTACCAAGCGCTCTTCAATATCTTGCGTCGAACCTGATGTTTTATGGTGATGTAAATGAATGCGTCTGCGATACCAAGGGTTTATGGTATTAGGGCGCATTAGCCATACAATGAATAGCATTGCATTGTGGGCAAACGTATTGAACTTAAAATACTGTTTGTGGATAAGGTCATGCTCTAGCTCATGAGAAATTGAAGCAAAGATGGCCGCGAAGATGATGCAAGTCCACGCTGTAACCTCTCCAAGCACGTATAAGGTGCCGATACCTACCATACCTACAAAGCTAAGCAGTAATATGAGAACGCTAATTTGATCCTGATACTTTAAAAATGTATATCGTTGTCTTAAAAGGCGCTCTTGAAGTTTTATCTCTTGAACAATGTGTTGGATATTATTACGTGTAGTTACTGTTGTCATGTTAAAGGCATTGATTTGATATTGGAGCTGGGTATTAATGCCAGCTCCAAATAGTGGGTTAAAGAAGTGCTAAAATAGTCTCAGCTTTACTTAGCTCAAACTGCTTTGGTGCTTCAACATTAAGTGTTGTGACAACACCATTTTCAATGACCATCGCATAGCGCTGTGAACGAATACCACCAAATGTTTGGGTATCCATATCAAGGCCTAGCGCTTTAGTAAAACTAGCGTCGCCATCAGCGAGCATTTTAAGCTCTGAAGCATTTTGCGACTCGCCCCACGCTTTCATCACAAATGCATCATTCACGGATACACAGGCAATGATATCAACGCCTTTTGCTTTGATTTTGTCAGCTAAGGTGACAAAGCCAGGTAAATGCGACTCTGAACACGTTGGAGTAAATGCCCCTGGTACGGCAAAAAGAACGACTTTTTTGTTGGCGAAAAGCTCATTAACTTGATGATTAACCATACCTTCAGATGTTAATTCGCTAAGTGTTGCTTGAGGAAGTGATTGTCCTTGTTCGATCATAACTTTTGCTCTGTTTGTGATTTGAGCTAACAGTGTAATACTAAAGTCAGCATCTAAACACAGATAAATATTATGGTTATTCGCACATCGCTTTTATGCGTGCTGCCATGCTATGCCCTGGTGTTAGTTCTAGTAAATCCCATAAATTACCGTATAGGTCTTTAAATACCGCAACGGTTCCGTAATCTTGTTCGCTGGGCTCACGCACAAACTCAATGCCATTGCTAATCATATTGGTGTAGTCTTTGTCGAAGTTTTGAGTATGCAAAAACAAAAAAACTCTACCGCCACTTTGGTTGCCTACAAATTGGCGCTGCTCATCATTATTGGCTCTGGCAAGTAAAATGCTTGCGCCTTTAGACCCTGGTGGTGCAATTACAACCCAGCGTTTATTTTCATCAGGTAAACAGGTATCTTCGAGTAACTCAAAGCCTAACTTTTTAGTGTAAAATGTAATTGCCTCATCGTAATCGTTAACGACCAGTGCAATATGTATCAGTTCTTGTTGCATAAAGTTCCTTTTTTGTAAGTATGTTTAGGTTATGAATTAAATCTCACAACTAATTCAGATGGTTGAATCAGCTTACTTCGTATCTATTCCCGAAGGCAAGTCGGCTTGCGATATGCAAAAGATGATTTTTATATAGTGAAAAGATGTTTGTTGAATACCTTAAACTGGCAACTATAATGATAAAAATAGCCTCATTGACGGTCGAAAAATCCATTTTTTCATATTTGTAGTTCCGTAAACCTGACGTAGAATGAACTGCCTTTGGTTTGAGCCTGTTTATAAATACCCAAAGGCTTCAATAAATGACTTGTTATGCCCCAAAAAGCTAACGTTTTTTAAGCGAAAGCGTCCCAGATTTTCGTGTCGATGGATGGTCTTGTTTAGGTTTTTTTGGCTTGTGTTGTGGCTTAGCTACAGCGTCATTTTGATGATGAGTCCTGATAGCAACTTTGTGCTTTGCTGCTTTAGGCTCTCTTTTGTTTGGATCGACTGAGCCTTCCTCGGTTTTAGCCGAGTCAGCAATAGAGTCGTTAATTTGTTTCATTTCGGCATCGGTCAAATGACGCCACTGCCCCGGACGTAGGCCATTTAAGTTAACATTCATGATACGTACACGTTTAAGTTTGGTCACTTCATAGCCCAAGTATTCGCACATACGTCGGATCTGTCGATTTAGTCCCTGAGTTAGTACGATAGTAAAAGTATCGCTCGATGTTTGCTTAACAAAGCACTTTTTTGTAACCGTATCTAAAATTGGCAAGCCACCTGCCATTCGTTCAATAAAACGTTTATTAATGGGTTTATCAACGCTAACAACATACTCTTTCTCGTGGTTATTACCAGCACGTAGAATCTTATTAACGATATCACCTTCATTAGTTAAGAAGATCAACCCTTCAGAGGGGCGATCTAAACGCCCTATAGGAAATATACGCTCTGGATAATCTATGGCACTGACAATGTTACTTCGTATTTTTTTCTCAGTTGTACAGGTAACACCTACAGGTTTGTTATAAGCTATATAAACGCGTTTGGGCTTTGCTTTGAGTGGCTTGTTGTCAATCAGGATCTGGTCATCATCAGACACTTTCAAGCCCATCTCGGGTGAATTTCCGTTGACCTTAACGCGACCAGTTTCAATAAGTTTGTCTGCCTCACGACGAGAACAAAACCCTGTTTCGCTGATATATTTATTAAGTCGAGTTAATTGCGCCACCGAGCACCCTTTTAAAATGTGTAAAAAGGGTATTTTAAACGAATCGATATTAAAATGCCCAAATTTATCCGTTTAGGTCGTTTATAAAACCAGCAAAGGGGGTTATTTCAGGCAAATTTTAAGCTTAGTCGCTTAAGCGCGAGTTCAAAAGGGCCTTGTTTAAAGCATCTTAAATACAAAGGGGCCAACAAAAGTTGTAAGCCTATACCAAGCAAAGCAATTTCTACATAGTCAATACGATTGTAACTAAGCCGAGCCTGTGGGTTGATCCACACAAAATATACAACCATAACAATTGATTGTAACAGATAACATGTAAGCGCCATTTTGCCCACAGCTTGAATTGGCGATATCCATAGCTGGTTTCCCTTCGCCTTGGCGTTTAAGTGGGTGATTAGTAGCGCGCCAAAAAAGGCATTAAGCCAAACAAAAGACTCGTTAATACCTTTGTATTCGTGATGCCCTGCAACTTCTATTAATACATTGATGGTAGATAAAATTGCCATCGCGGTGATAACCAAAAATAAATGCATTTTAGATAAACCAGTAGTAAAAATGCGCTGGCGAAAGCAATAGATACCAATGAGCATAAGGCCCAGTGCATTCCATAACGTGAGGATGGGTAACATTAGCAACATGACGGCAGTCATGGAAATATTGTGTACTAGCAGACCAAACAAGTCTGTAGGCGCATTTAGCAACGCTTCTTGAAATTCATAGCTTTGTCGGTTGATTAGCGTATCTGTTGAGGTAAATGATAACAACAGCAACAGAGCACAACTGGCAACGAACAGTGCGATACCATGCGTTAATACCTGTTTATCGCCCCGCTGGAGATATGCCAAAGTTAAAAAACCTGCGATACCGTAGCTAAATAAAATATCTCCTGGCCATATAAAAATGCTGTGTAACGCGCCAAAAATAGCGATGGCGATTAGCCTTGGTTTAAGCGCTTCGATATCTTTGTTTTTGTTGTATTGTATTACTAGAGCTGCACCAAATAGCATACAAAAGAGAGAGCGAAAGCGGCTATCAAGGGCCAGTATGTTGCAGTAATAAATTATACTATCGCTTATAACAGGTGATGAAGGCTGCACATACCCTGTTTCAAATAATGCGAGATAATATACATTTAGCAACAACAAGCCTAATACGGCTATGCCCCGTAAGCTGTCGAGCTGAGAAATCCTGTTCATTTATGGTTAGATATCATTTTTTAGAATAGAGTTTCATTATACATGTCGGCCCAACGAATTGCTTCAACATGAAAGTCAGGAAGCCGGCTATCATCAATATTTAATAGGCTACAGGCTTCTTGCAACTGCCACCAGCTACCGCTTTCATATGCTTTAACAACATTTAAAATATAATACAGCAAGTTGTGCTTACCCATTAGCGCGTCATGTAATTCTTCAGGGAACGGCAGACGAGATACAACTTGCTCCATAGGCCTGTCCAAAATCGCATCCAGCAAAGAAAACAAACCAGTTAAAAAGCTCATACTTTTAATATTGGGATTAACTGATTTGGCAATTAATTCGCAAAACCGAGAGCGAACGATACTTAGGCGTGTTAACTCGGTTGGTTTACCTTCTGCAACATGCGCTGTCATAATCAGGCCAACAAACTTCTTAATACGTTCATCACCTAAGTAAACAAGCGCTTGTTTTAATGATTCAATACGATTTTTGAGAGGAAAAACACCAGAGTTGATTAAGCGCAGGAGTTTATACGCAAGCGCTGTATCTTGTGCAAATAAGCGTGCAATTTTATCTATATTCATGTGTTTTCTTAACACTTCAGAATATATGAGCATTACAATGGCGTGGTTTGTTTCAATGTCATTTTGTTGGATAACTCGGGGCTTGGCAAAAAAGTAGCCTTGGAAAAAATGAAAACCCATTTCTTTGGCTTGTTCAAACTCGGCTTCGGTCTCGACTTTCTCTGCGAGTAGTTTCATATTCTTTCTTCTTTTAAATTCCTCGACCAATTCAGAAATGGAGTCTAAAGAATTTTGTTGAATATCAAACTTTACTAATCTAATCAGTTTTAAAAATGGTTCCCACTTTTTTGTATATTCAAAGTCATCTAGGGCGAGTCTATAATCTTGGTGAAATAATTGCCTGACTTTCTCGTAGTTGTCAGATGTCGGGTTAATACTTTCTAATAGCTCTAAAATGACATCTCTTGCGGGTAAAAAGTGCGCTAACTCTTGCTTTAGAGAATCGGGTCCGATGTTTATGAGCGCTTTTTTACCAGATGTGAGATAGCGAGTCCCCAAATTTAACTGGTTATCCATTATCAGCTTTGCTGTTGCAACGTCTTCAGCAATGTCAGGGAAACTGTTACGTGTACCATCTCGAAATAATAACTCGTAAGCCACCACCTGTTTACGGCGGTTAAAAATTGCTTGTCGAGCAACAAAAACCTTCAAACGTTGACTCCTCGGTATTTGCCACTTCAAATGTAGCACTTTATTCTTTGTATAAAGTGCGATTCTAAACCTAAATGACTAAAATTAATATAGAACTAAGATATTAATACGCATGAAATTTAACTTAATAACTATAGCAGCTACAAATTAAAAAGCAGGCTTTAGCCTGCTTTTTAGGGAATACTATAAAAATGTTTACGCAATGTAAAATATATGTATTGCTTCTTACATTTCATACAATTGCGAAATGTATTCCTGTGCCGATGAGTGCCAAGTAAATCTTGCTTGCGAGGCATTATTAGCTAACTGAGTATACTGATTAGGGTTGGATTGATACATAGTGAGTGCAAATTTGAATGTCTCAATTAACTTGGAAGCTTGTTCTGCTAAATCGTCTCCTGAGAATGCAAAGCCATTATGTAAATGGGTAACAGTATCAACGAGCCCACCAACTTGATGTACCAAGCATGGTTGGCCTGCGCGCATCGCGAGCATTTGGCTAATACCACATGGTTCAAATGAACTGGGCATCAGAAACAGCGCTCCAAGCTGATATAAATAGTCACCAAGATTTTGTCCATAGCCATTTAAATAGAGCACATTTTCATGACGCGACATCACCTGAGTGAAAAGGTTTTCTAAGTGCGGGTCGCCAGAACCTAAGATGATTATTCTAGCGTCAATGTTAGCTGCGATTAGAGCCAACTCATCAAGCACGATACCTTGACTATAACTTTGTCTAAGCAATAACGCTTTTTGATCAGTTAATCGGCCAACACTGGTAATAAGAGGGCCGTTTGAAACTTCGCACTGCCAATTCTTTAGTCGCTGATGCGCAATGTAATGGCAAGCTAATAGTTGAGGTTGTTTTGCCATCCATTGAAGTAGCTCACAATCTATCAAATTGTAATATTGATCAAGTGTAATATTGTGCGCATTATCGTTTTCGTGGTACTCGCAACCATTGAGTATACCCACAAGTTTCCCTTGGCGCTTAGCGATTTGCATATCGTGCTCCAAGCCTTCGCCACCAAAGAATCCTCTGTCGGGTTCGCTGCTATGGAGCACTTCCTCGCTATACGTTGGAGAGACCACGTGCACTTTATCAGCCAAACAAATAGCGCTGCGCATGGGGTTAAAACAATGCGGGTGATGATGATCACACAGTTGTTGGCCATCATAGCCAAGCGTTGGAAACCATGCCTCTAAGGACGATTCATCGTGTCCAAACGGTCGTATTCCCTGTAAAGCCAAATTATGAACGGTATAAACCGTTTTTAGTTGTTTTAAATAGACAAACCTAGGGCTAAATGTTTGTAGCACAGTGACACACGCTGCATGCCAATCATGTAAATGTAAGACATCCAGATCATCAAACATCTTATGCTCTATGGCTTCACAGACCGCCGCACTGAAAAATGCAAACTTAGTTGCATCGGTAGCAAATGGACGATTGTGGTCATCATTACAATAAATTGCGCCTTGATGTTCACTAAACAAAGAGTGGGAAATCACATATTGTGTTACCCCATCGCTTTGTTCGACTTGCCACAAAGTCGCAGTTTCTAAGTGTTGACGAAAAGGCACTGCAATATCACCAACAAATGTTCTATTTAAATGACTTTGCCCATAATCAGGGACAACGACTTTCACGACGACACCTTGTGCACTTAATGCATAAGGTATGTCGCGAATGACATCGGCGACGCCGCCAACTTTACAATTTGGCAGCCGATCATTTTCGGCTGCAACCATTAATACCCGCATGCTACGCCTTATTTATGCAGTTTGAAGTTTTTCTTTATTTGTCAGTTGCTTTTGGTTATACGCAAGTAACATTTCTCTTGTGACCAGCACTATACCCTTATTTGTGACTCTAAAGCCATTGTCTTTATCTAAATCAGGGTCAAATCCAACTTCTAAGCCCTCTGGTAAATGGCAGCCTCTATCGATGATGGCGTTACGTACTTTACAGTTACGTTCGATAACGACACCGGGTAGTACGACGGAGCCTTCAATTTCACAATACGAATGCACATGCACATTTGAAAAGAGTAATGATTTTTTAACTTTAGAACCAGAGATAATACAGCCACCAGATACCGTTGAATCAACAGCCATACCGCGGCGATCATCATCGTCAAAAATGAATTTAGCGGGAGGAAGTTGCTCCTGGTAGGTCCAAATTGGCCACGTAGGATCATACAGGTCAAGTTGTGGCTCTGGTGATACCAGTTCCATATTTGCTTCCCAAAATGAGTCTAATGTACCCACATCACGCCAGTAGGGTTGCCCTTCATAGCTTGGATCTCGAAATGGAAATGCAAATACATTATGTTCCTCAATGATAGCTGGGATGATGTCATGACCAAAATCTCGACCCGATCCCTCACGCTCCGAATCTTGTTTTAATTGTTCAAACAAAAATTCGGTGTTAAAAACATAGTTGCCCATAGATGCTAAGCACAAACCATCTTTACCCGGAATAGAGGTTGGGTGAGCTGGTTTTTCATCAAAACGACGAACACGTTTGTCACTATCAACGGTCATTACACCAAATGTTTTCGCCGCTTCTTCACAGGGCACTTCAATACAACACACTGTCATGTCAGCCCCTGTTTCTACGTGCTTAGCTAACAATGCACCATAGTCCATACGATAGACGTGATCGCCCGAAAGGATCATCACGTATTTTGGTAATTCGTGGCGGATGATATCCATATTTTGAAACACCGCATCTGCTGTTCCACAGTACCACTCATCGCCATAGCGCTGTGATGCAGGTAGAATTTCGACCGACTCACCGAGTTCTTTTTTGAAGTGTCCCCATGCTCTATTGACATGGCGAATAAGCGAATGCGATTTGTACTGTGTTGCGATGCCAACACGTCTGATCCCAGAATTGATGCAGTTTGATAGAGGGAAATCGATGATCCTATGTTTACCACCAAAATACACAGCGGGCTTAGCACGCCAATTGGTTAATTCATGTAAACGAGAGCCTCGACCACCAGCTAAAATTAAAGCGTAGGTTTCTCTGGTTAAGCTACTTATGTAGCGGTTTGCGTAACTGGGCATAACTTTCTCCAAATATCCTTGTGTAGTGGTCTATTGCATTGGCGCTAGGCGCCAGATTTCGTCGCAATATTGCGAAATGGTCCGGTCACTGGAAAAACTTCCACTGGCCGCGGTATTTAAAATGCTTATACGTGTCCAAGTTGGCTGATCTAAGTAAGTGTCAGATGCCTTCTGTTGGGCGTCTATATAACTTGCAAAATCATAGGCTGTGAGCCATGGGTCTTGCGGACTTTTAATGGCGTTGATCAAATCATCGAAAACACCTGGTTCTAGTAGGTTGAAGTGGCCGCTTTCTAATAGGCGCATAATCGAACTTAAATTTGCGTCTTGCGAAATTATTCTTTGTGGGTTGTATTGGGCACGTATTTCTTCTGTTTGTTCTGCATGAGCGCCAAATAGGAAAAAGTTATCAGCACCGACGTTATCGCGGATCTCAATATTTGCGCCATCAAGTGTGCCAATAGTGATAGCCCCATTCATCATAAACTTCATGTTGCCAGTGCCAGAGGCTTCTTTGCCGGCGGTTGAAATTTGTTCTGACAAGTCGGTAGCGGGGCAAATCGCTTCCATTGCAGTGACGTTATAGTTTGGAAAAAACGCCACTCTGAGATAAGGCTTTGCCTTGTCATCGCTGTTGATAACTGCAGCGACGTTGTTGATCAGCTTGATTATTTTTTTTGCCATATAATAACCAGGTGCGGCTTTTCCGCCTATAAGCACACATCTAGGGGCAAGAGATTGTACGTCGCCTTTTAAAATACGGTCATATAAATGAATAACATGTAATATGTTGAGGAGTTGGCGTTTATATTCATGTATACGCTTAACTTGCACGTCAAACATCATGCTGACATCAAACTCTACGTCGCAGCGTTGTTTAACCAAATCACACAATCTTTGTTTGTTGGCTGTTTTAACTTTCTGCCATTGCTTTTGGAACTTTTCGTCGTCGTAATAACGGCGCAGTTTAGAAATTTCACTGTAGTTAGCTATCCAACCGCTACCAATTTTGTCGCTGATCAGTTTGCTTAAACTTGGATTGCAATGTGCAAGCCAGCGCCTAGGTGTTACGCCATTGGTTTTATTATTAAATTTTTCAGGCCAAAGTTCGTAGAAAGTTTTGAACAAACCTGATTTTAATAGTTCAGTGTGCAGCGCCGCGACCCCATTTACGGAGTAACTGCCTACGATGGCGAGATAAGCCATACGCACTTGCGGCACGTCGCCCTCTTCGATTAACGACAACTCACGTTGTTTATCAACATCGCCCGGCCAGTGCAGTGATACTTGCTTTAGAAAACGAGCATTAATTTCGTAGATGATTTCTAATAATCGCGGCAATAGCTTTTCAAATAAAGGCACTGACCACTTTTCTAAGGCTTCTGGGAGTAAAGTATGATTGGTATACGCCATCGTTTGAGTTGTTATTTGCCAAGCGTCATCCCAGCCAAGCTCATAAACATCGACAAACAGTCTCATTAGTTCAGCGACGGCAATACTTGGGTGTGTATCGTTTAATTGAAAAACGTGATAATCAGCAAAATCAGCAAAGTTAGCACCGTATAGCTCAACCCATTGCAGCAGGATATCTTGTAAGCTGGCACTAGAGAGAAAATATTGTTGACGTAAACGCAGCTCTTTACCATTTTCACTACTATCGTTTGGATACAGCACCATAGTTATCTGTTCTGCTAAGTTCTTTTTGGCGACTGCTTCTGAGTAACTGCCAGCATTAAATTCTGACAAGTCAAATTCGTCAGTCGCCTCTGATTTCCATAATCGCAAAGTGTTTACTACGCCATTTTTATAGCCGGGTATAGGTACATCGTATGGCACCGCTAAGACATCTTGAGTATCGACCCACTGTCGGTGCTCTCTGCCGCTTTTATCGCGAAAAGTCTCGACATGGCCAAAAAATTTAATACGTTGTGATTGCTCAGGTGCAGCAAGCTCCCAAGGGTGCCCTTCACGGAGCCAATTATCGGGTTGCTCTACTTGATTGCCCTGCTCAATCGATTGATTAAACATGCCGTATTCGTAGCGAATGCCATAGCCAATCACAGGTAAAGCCAAACTTGCGCAGCTATCTAAAAAACAAGCGGCTAAACGTCCAAGGCCTCCATTACCAAGCCCTGCATCGTGTTCTGCCTCCCCGACGCTTTCTAAATCGGCGCAGTATTGCTTGAGCGCATCTTCGGTGCTTTTGTGTAAATCTAGGTTCAATACAGCATTACCTAACGCGCGTCCCATCAAAAATTCGAGTGACAGATATGCGGCCTTGCGGGTCTTTTTCTGTTTTAGGAATTGATTGGTGGCTCTACATCGAGATATCAGTCTATCGCGAATGGTCATAGCCAATGCGTGGTATAAGTACAGTTGGGACTCGCCGACTTTGTCTCGTCCTAACGTGTAGTAAAAGTGACGCATCAAATCGTCACTGAAGGTACTTTCATCAAGTTTAGGTGCTTCTTGCCAATGCTTTACTACGCACACTTCAGCGCTTTTCTTAGCCATGAGTAATTCCTTCATTTACAGATGTAAAAACCCAACTAGATTGGGGAGAAATAGAGATTGAGTGTTCGATAACGTCTGCACTTTTACAGCTTGTGAGTGCCAATTGCCATTGCGCACTAAAAGGCGGTGTTGGAAATACCATATTCAAAGGCTCTTTACTGGCATTAAACATGATAAGCAGTGCCTTTTGCTGTTGCTTATCGACCAGCATATAAACCAGCCATTGACGTTCAGCTTCGTGCCATTGTTGTGGTTGCATCGGTTCGCCATGCTCATTTAACCAATGAACTGAAAAACGACTATCGTCGGTATGTATATAAAAAGGGTGTGCAAACGCATCAAACTGCTTACGTAACGTAACCAATTCTTTGATAAAAAACGTTAGGCTGTGATTAAACTGAGACGATTTCCACGCTAGCCAATTGCTGCGGTTGTCTTGGCAATATGCGTTGTTGTTACCACCTTGCGAATGACCAAATTCACTGCCCGAAGCAATCATTGGTATGCCTTTAGAAAGAAATAGTGTTAATAAGGCATTTTTTTGCATTTTTAGGCGTAGAGACGTCACTTTTGGATCAGTTGAAAAGCCTTCTTTTCCACAGTTCATAGAGTGGTTAGCACCATGGCCATCTAGATTTTGTTCGCCGTTGGCTTCATTGTGTTTATGTTCGTAACTCACCCAATCAGCTAAGGTAAACCCATCGTGGCTGGTAATAAAATTAATAGAACTTAAAGGACCGCGTAGATTATGCTCAAATAAGTCATGTGAACCATGAATACGCTTAGCTAAATCTGGCAGTACACTTTGGTCACCTCGCCAAAAGCGCCTAACTGTGTCGCGATATTTATCATTCCATTCACGCCAAGGCGCTGGGAATGCACCTAATTGGTATCCCCCAGGGCCAATATCCCACGGTTCAGCGATCAGTTTAACTTGTTGCAAAATTGGGTCTTGAATTACGGCTTGTAAAAATGCGTGGTAGCGATTAAAACCGTCGCTATTTCTGGCTAAAATAGTGGCTAAGTCAAATCTAAAACCGTCTACGCCCATTGTTTCTACCCAGTATCGTAAGCTATCGAGTACTAATCCAAGCGCATATGGGTCATCAATATTAAGCGTGTTACCGCAACCAGTATCATTGATATAAACTTCAGGTTGTCCGGCTACACTGCGATAATAGCCCTGATTATTAAGTCCTTTAAGCGACAATGTAGGTCCGTCAACGCCTGCCTCAGCGGTATGGTTATATACAACGTCTAAGATCACTTCGATGCCAGCTTGGTGTAAAGAAGTGACCATCGTTTGAAATTCACGTATATCGGCGCTGCACAAGTAGGCTTTGTGAGGAATAAAAAAACTAAGCGTATTGTAACCCCAGTAGTTTGTTAAACCTTTCGTAGTCAGAAATTGCTCACTAACAAAAGCATGAACTGGTAAAAGCTCAAGCGTTGTTACGCCCAAAAACTTAAGATGACTGATAAACGACGGTTCGCAAAGTGCTGAAAACTTACCTCGCAATGTACGTAACACCTCTGGGTGTCTTGCAGTTGCACCTTTTACATGACATTCGTAAATGACGGTTCTTGACCACGGGATATTAGGTTTTTGTCCCTCATATTTTGCGATAGAAACCACTTTAGACTTAGGCATATCAATGGCGTTGTCTGAGTGACTGAGCTTGCCAACCGGCATGTGACAAAAATGTCGCTCACTCCATGTAAACTCACCTTGTAAATCTTTTGCATATGGGTCGAGCAGAAGTTTATTGACATTAAAAAGCTTCCCCTTCGGTGAGCTATATTCGCCATCGGCTCGGTAACCATATAAAGCCCCCACGTTGAGTGGTGAAACATATACGCTCCAAATGCCGCCTTCGTGCAGATACATAGAGATACGTGCAATTTCACTGTGGCCACTGGTGTCAAATAAGCATAAATATACAGCTTTAGCCTCAGGTGCATATACAGCAAAGTTAACGCCATCTTCAATAACTGTGCTGCCAAGCGGGCGACAGCTACCCCGTCTTGAATTGAGCATCGCTTAGCCTGTGATCCAACGTAAGTAAAGTGTTGCCAAAGGTGGAATGCTAATCACAATACTTTGCTCAAAACCGTGTGAAGGTGTTGACTGTGTTTGAACTAGCTGTTGCGTAGTACCAACAACTTTTACTCCAGAGCCGTATAATTCCTCGTCATCAGTATTGAGTACGACTTCATACACGCCTGACTTAGGGACACCGACGGTGTACTGGTGATAAACCTGAGGTGTTAGATGGCTAATCACAACTAACAGCTCTTTACTTTCTTTGCCAAAACGCGCAAAGCTAAATAAACTTTGTGCCGCATTGTTGCAGTCGATCCATTGGAAGCCTGCTGGAGTATGATCACACTCATATAATGCAGGCGTAGTAGTGTAGAGTTTGTTTAGCTGTTTAACCGTTTTTTGAATGGCACTGTGAGACTCATGTTCAAGTAAATGCCACTCCAGTCCTTTGTTATGATCCCACTCGTGTCGGCTTGCTAATTCACTCCCCATAAATAACAGCTTTTTACCTGGGTGGGCGTACATAAATGCATAGTAAGCTTTTAAGTTGGCAAATTGCTGCCAATCATCTCCGGGCATTTTGCTCAGTAGTGAGCCTTTACCATGTACAACTTCATCATGACTGAGCGGTAAAATGTAGTTTTCAGAATAGGCATAGGCCATTGAGAAAGTCATTTCATGATGATGGTGTTGGCGATAAAGTGGGTCACGGCTCATATAGTTTAGGCTATCGTTCATCCAGCCCATATTCCATTTAAAGCCAAAGCCTAAGCCATTGTTATCAACTGTATTAGTAACTCCTGGCCAAGCGGTTGACTCTTCTGCAATCATCATAATACTGGAATCGGTGCCATAGCAGCGGGTGTTTACCTGTTGTAGGCAGTCGATAGCTCCTAGGTTTTCACGGCCACCATATTTGTTCGCTATCCACTCACCGTTTTTTCGGCTGTAATCTAGATAAAGCATAGAGGCAACGGCATCGACGCGTAGTCCATCAATTTTAAATTCTTCTAACCAATAAATGGCGTTCGCGAGCAAGAAGCTTTTAACTTCTGGGCGGTCGTAATTGTAAATATAGGTATTCCAATCGGGGTGAAAACCTTGCCTTGTATCGGCATGTTCGTACAGATGGGTGCCATCAAATTTGTGTAAACCATGTGGATCTGAAGGGAAATGCCCGGGCACCCAATCAATTAATAGTCCAAGACCTTCATCATGACAGCGCTCGGTAAAATAAATAAAGTCTTCAAAACTGCCAAAGCGGCTCGACGGTGAAAACAGGCCAACCGGTTGATATCCCCAAGAGCCGTCAAACGGGTATTCACTTATCGGCATGAGTTGCAGATGGGTAAAGCCCATATCTTTAACGTAAGGAATCAGGTCGTCAGCGAGTTCGCGATAAGTTAAATAGCGGTTATTTTCTGTTGGTCGGCGCTTCCACGAACCAAGGTGTACTTCGTAGATGCTTACCGGTGCGCTAACATGGTTGCGTTTAGCGCGTTCAAGACGTTGTGTGTCGGTGAGTGCTTTATGTTTCTTTAAAGGTTGCAACACTGAAGCTGTCCCCGGTGCTTGTTGCATTTTAAAAGCAAACGGATCGGCTTTGTCTTGAACATGACCGTAGCCATCTACAATAGAGTATTTATAACATTGGTTTGGCTGTAACTGAGGGATAAATAGCTCCCAAATACCACTGGCTGGGTGAAAGCGCATAAAGTGCTCACAGCGGTTCCAACAATTGAAGTCGCCAATAATTGAAATACTTTTGGCATTAGGGGCCCAAACAGAAAAACGCACCCCTTCGACACCTTCATGTGTAATAAAATGCGCGCCCAAGTGTTGGTATGCGTGCTCTAACGTCCCTTCATTAAAAAGATACAGGGCTTGCTCGTCTAAGTGGCAACCAAAGCGATAAACATCGTGTTTAATTTGTTTTTGTTTTGAGTATTCAATAATCAGTTTATTGTCATGGCTTAATGGTGTGGTTAATGACAGCAAAAATAAGTCACTGGTTAAATAGCGCTTGAGTTTAACTGGGCCTTTTTTGAGCTCAATACTCACTGAATCAGCACCGGGTAAATAAACTCTTAATTCGTACTCATTTGCAGATATTGGGTGCAAGCCTAAAAATGAAAAGGGATCAGCATAGCAACCACTTTGTAATGCATTAAGTTGCTCTGAATAATCTCGAACTGGTTTGTTTGCTGATACTACACTGTTCATAATCCTTTCCTGCTTTGAGTTATTGAATTTATAAAATCACTTTTGTTGGTAAAAATGTCGCGGATGCTATGTTTGAGCCTGCGTCGCCAGTTAGGGTATTCGAGGTAAGTACCTGGAATATTCACCGGTAAATCCTGTTCGTCTAAATCGTCAAGTTGAATGCACAGCATCGTAGCGTTAGATTTAGCGAGTTGCGTAATTAAAGCTTCATAAACCTTTGTAGCGTCGCTTTGCTTGTTAAAATGCTCTACGCCTGCTTTTTCAAACCAGCGTAGAAGCCGGTCTTTTTCGTTATCTCGTTTACTTTGCTCATTTGGCAGTGCTTGTGTGTCTAATAGTTTGTATTGGCTTTTTACAATCAAGTCTTCACCTTGCCACCAAGCGTTAAATGGCGGTACGTCATGATTTGCGACCATTAGTAACACTTGGCTTCTAATATGTTGCGCTTGCACAAACTCGCCGTTTTGGTCTTTCTCGAAGTAAAACAGCACGTTGCCTAATATATTGGCATCGAGCATGACCGAACGCACTTCCGGCGGGACCACACCTAGGTCTTCACCGATGATCATGGTTTGCTGTAGTTGAGACTCTATTTTGAGTAGCGCAATAAGATGTTCAAATGGGTAGTATACATAGCAACCTTGCAGCGTACCTTGCACTGAAAAGCACCACCATAAACGTCTGATAGCCATGACATGATCAATGCGCAATCCGCCAACAGACTTCATATTGCTACGTAGTAATTGTTTAAAAAATTCAAACTTATTGCTGCGTAACTCAATTGGATTGAGCGCTGGAAGGCCCCAATCTTGGCCAGCTTCGGCCCATGGATCAGGTGGCGCACCTACATGTGCTTTATCTGCATAGAGTGCCCTATTGGCGTTAAATTCAAGGCTATCTTCTGCGCATCCTACCGCTAAGTCATTAATTAGCCCAACGGCCATACCGTTTTCTAGGCTTAATCGCTGACACCGGTTGAGCTGCTGTGTGGCTAGATATTGCCAATAAATTTGGCACTCATCGTTGTTAAGCACTTCAAGTGGCGTGGCGAATTCACGTTTAAAACATGCAAACGCTTGCACAACTTTAGGCGTTTGATGTTGCTTAAAGTGTTGATAGAGCATGTCTAACAAACGATATTTATGCTCGCTAACCAACTCGTAATCAATAAATGGCGCTTGTTTATTCGTCTTCAATGCATTTAAAGATAACTCAAACTGATGTTTAATCTGGTCACTTTGCGCAAAGTCATCACACCAATCAACAGCGATATATAAGGGGTTGAGCAAACCTCTATGGTTTGGGCTATATGGGCTCACCCTATGCTGCTGCTCTTTAAACAGCATATGTAGAGGGTTTAAAAGGATGTAATCACAGCCGTGGCTAGCGCTTTGTATTACTAGCTCTTGTAGGTCTGCAAAGTCGCCAATACCAAGGTTTCTATCGCTGGCTAACGTATACAGTTGCACAGAAATACCACAAGATGGCTGTGCTGCTTGTTTATAGCATTCGCTGGGTACCGACCAAACTTGTGTTTGGTACTTACCCGATGGCAAATAAATATCCGTATCGAAATAGCCAGTAGGGATAGCTTTAATTTGATAGGCTACTTCGACGTAGCGCGTGCCTTCAAACAAATATTCACCAATAACGGCGCCGCTTGTCAGTGCAAACTGATGTTCGTAGTTAAGCGCTTTAATATAAACACTGGCAATGCCATTGAGCTGATGCTCTGGTAGTCGCATTTTTAGTAGGGAGTCTTGTTGCTCCACCAAACACACTTCACCAATAACATTAAGCCATGGTGCAATATCCAGCTCAAAATTTAACTTATCGATAGCAGCCAAATCTGTAGTATCCACACCACAACAACGCAGCGCCTGCGCTCTAGTTTGTTGGTCAAATACCACATGCTCCCCGGTGTATTTTGTATAGTCGTAGCCAATACCGTGCAAGTAAAACAGCTGAGATAACCCTTGCATATAGGCGACTACGCTAGACGTTGGGTGTTGACGATACTGTTGTCGGTACCAAAGCTGTTTGGTACATAAGCGTCTGCTTGGCTATCGTTATCCCACTGCTCGCCGTCGATCAGGTATTTAAAGTGATACTGTTTATCAACGGGTAATCGTTGTTTAAGTTTGAAAGCTTTGTCCTTTTTAACAAACTTCATCGCCAGCGGTTTCCAATCGGAAAACTCGCCAACAAGTTCGACTTTTTGGGCGTTAGGGTGCGAAAATTCAAAGGTGACTTCGGCTTCATCTTTAGTTTTAAAAAAGCGTTTGGTTAACATAGCAGGCTCCAAATAAACCATTAGTGATGGTAAATTAATCCTTGCCACAGTGCCGTGCCTTTAACTGCTTAACAATCGGAAACAGTGGTAGTCATAACAATAGTAAATCAAAAGAGTGTTTACGCATTATGACAGTGCATCTTTAATGATATTGCACCATTGATGTGCAATATCTTGTGATATCGGACTGTGTTTAATGCATATAGGCTATACAGCAAAACACAGACCAACTATCAAGCTATTAACAGATTGCTACGTTAATACGAAGTGATATGGCTGTAAAGTGAATAAAATTAATCATACTCTCAATGAGTTACGATAAAATAAAACAAATATTTAACATTGTTGCGAAACAATCAGTAAAGTGACAACTCATACTTATCTGCGCTAATTAGCTTAGGTATGTAATGCTTAGATGTTTTTGGCCGTTATCTACTGTGTGTGCAAACATCAGGGCTTAAATAACTTGTTGAAAATAGGAAAGATGGCGATTATTCGCCTATGGTTGCTTGGTTATGGTGTTGATGCTAACCGTGACTGATGCTACCACGCTTAGCGTGATAAGACTAATGTAAAACATGCGACAGTAGATATTTGATTACTCACGCTTGTAGCAAAGTGAAAATCACATTGGAGGCAGAGCTTACCCACCCCATAAACAAAAAATGCGCCATGGCCTTATGCCAGAACAAATTGATGGTTTTAATAAAGTAGCAGTTATCATGACTGCCAATTTAAGTGCCAGTCATAGCTGAGCGAGTAAAGTTTAGGCGTTACGGCTAAGCTGTGCTGTGTTACTTTTGAATTGTGCTTTATAAACCAGCAGGCACTATTTGAGATGCCTTGCTGGCTTTGCGTATTATTAAGTAACCTCAGCTGCACATAAGCGAATTTGCCCAATAAAGCTATTTCGCACACTCTCTTCGTTATTTTCACTTGTAATAGCACGCTATTACTTCGCGAAAATGCCTTGATATTGAGCGAAATACCATCATTGGATATTGAAAAGGTTACAACATCTCCATTGTGAGCCATCAAAACTCTTATCCGCAGCTGAGGTTAAGTATTTACTCGTTCAACCAAACTAAACCAATTTCCCGAGTTGTCTAAGGCCATGGCTTCGATACCATAAAGTTGTTCAGTAGGTGGCTGAATAAACTCCACGCCTTTGCCCTCAAGCTCTTGATAGGTTTTTTGGCAATCGTCAGTTTCAAAAACACCCGCGCCGAATGCGCCTTCTTCGATTAAACTTCGTATTTTTTCAGCAGACTCTTTAGTGAACATCGGCCCCTCTTTTGGCTCTGCCAATACCAGCTGAAGTTGTGGATTAGATTTTGGATGTACCGTTAGCCACCTAAAGTCGCCCTCCACTTTCATATCATCACCGACCTCAAAACCGAGTTTGTTTTTGTAAAAATCAAGTGCGCTGTCCTGATTAAGTACATATATGGTTGTATGCGCTATGGATGTGATCATTTTAAAGTCCTTGTTGTTAATTCATCTTTATTTTATAGATTTAATCAAAGTGATATTTCTCCAATATTGCTCACTTAGTTAATTTGCGCAAAAAATGATAGGCATAACATGCTGGTATAGCTTGTGAAGGAAAACGAAATGCTTCACTAGACAAAGCCCAAAGCTTACGGCGATATAAAGTAGGTGCCATACCAACTTGCTTTAAAAACAACGATGAAAAGCTACCCAGGCTCGTATAACCCACTTTTTCGCAAACTTCTGAGACAGTAAAGTTCTCTGTAACAAGCATATTTTTTGCCTGCTCGACTCTAAGGCGAATTAAAAACTCGTTGGGCGTTTCTCCATAGGTATCTTTGAAAACACGCAAAAAATGATAACGAGACATGTATGAACGCTTTGCGATATCGGATAAGCTCAGCGGAGCGTGATAATTATCTGCGATAAAATCCCTGCTCGCAGTCAACCGTTTAGATTTATGGTTTATCGCCACAAAATGTCCTTTTTGAATGCACGTGAATATAACCCATATTAATTCAGTAATAAGAGAAATCAAATGACCTTGTTTACACGCCTCATGCTCATTACTGACCATTGGCTTTTATGGCAAGATTTGACCTGTGAATTATTTGATTCTGCGCAGTTGTAACGCGCTTTTTATTCGCTCGAACGTTGAAGGTCATTCGTAACTTTTTAAGTAGTTGGATAGCGCCTTAGGTATATTTAACCTACACGTTTATTTTCATTTAAATACGGCAATAATTCGAGCGTTTTATCCGCTTTCGCCATTTAAATGGTCTAATAAAAAAGGTACAGCTTATAGCGATTATGCTAGTATCTCGCACAGTTGGCTGTGCGAAATAGGCTGCTAATAGAAAAACCAATAACTAATAATTAAAAAGGAACCCTCTTTATGTTGCATGCTGCATTGGCTGGATTGATTTTAGCTCTCATATACAAACTGTTAGATAAAAAGTATCAAAAGTTAGACGAATTTCATGCCGAAATTGGTTGGTGGCAGGCATTTGCTATCGTTATCGTGTCCTCGGTTGTACTGTGGTTGTTTAATATGTTTGTACTTTCTTATGAGCTAACACCAGGTTTTGCATTACTAGGTTATGTATTTTATTTGTTGATCCCATTCTTAGTGATCAAGTTAATGCTTGATTACAACGCAACGAAAGCCCTTCTTTACTCAATTTTCGTCCCGATTATAGTTGTAATATGCGAAATACCATTTGCAGCGCTAGCAGCTTCAAATAGTTAAGCGCCCTTAACGACGACTCCACAACTGTGTCGCGTTACTTTTATGTCGGATGGCGCTTCGCTTATCCGACCTACCAAATTTCCTCAAGGCAAAGGTTATAGCACTTTACCTTAACGCTTAAACTTGGTTTCTAAAATAACCGATGAGTTGGTGCGCTCTACCCCTTCTAAATTACCGATGTCATCCAAAATAACACTGAGCTGTTGCAGGCTTTGTGCTTCGACCACCGCTATCATGTCGTATTCGCCGCTGATGGCATATAGGGCACTGATGTTGCTCATGTGTTTTAAGGCAATGTTGGTTTTGGTGGTCAGCTTTTGCTTCACTTTAATAGATACATGGGCTTCTACAAGTTCAGATAAGTACTCTTGACCAAACTCGACACTGTAGCCTTTGATCACGCCAGATTGCTCTAATTTTTGTAAGCGGCTTTGCACGGTTGAGCGAGATAAATCTAGGCTTCTTGCTAAATCTGAAATACTGGCGCGGGCGTTACTTCTTAGCAAAGCAATTAGCTTTTCGTCTTGTGAATTTATCATTTTGCTAAATTATTTCGTTAATTTTTTTTTTATTTTAATCAATTTGTTTATTTTTGCACTGCAAATTTACGTAAATCATCGTAATAATGTTGATAAATCAGCATCTTTATATTTGTTTAAAAAAGATGCACAACAAGTTGAAGTAAATTAAGAGGACGTCGTCATGCAAACTAACCGCGAATTATTCGATCAGGTTATGGTACCAAATTACAACCCATCAGAAGTGATTCCTGTTAAAGGTAAGGGTTCACGTGTATGGGACCAAAAAGGCGACGAGTATATCGACTTTGCTGGTGGTATCGCCGTTAACTGTTTGGGTCACTGTCACCCAGCTCTCGTTAACGCATTGACTGAACAAGGCCAAAAACTGTGGCACTTATCAAACGTAATGACCAATGAGCCAGCATTGCGCTTAGCAAAAAAAATCACTGATGCTACGTTTGCCGACAAAGTGTACTTTGCAAACTCAGGTGCAGAAGCAAATGAAGCGGCACTTAAGCTTGCTCGTCGTTTTGCACTAGATAACTACGGTGAAGACAAAACACAAATCATCGCATTCAACAAAGGTTTCCACGGTCGTACCTTCTTCACAGTAACTGTGGGCGGTCAAGCTGCTTACTCTGACGGTTTTGGTCCAAAGCCTGCTGACATCGTACACTGTGATTACAACGATTTAGCAGCATTTGAAAAGCTTATCAGCGACAAAACCTGTGCGGTTATGATGGAGCCACTACAAGGTGAAGGCGGTATCATCACACCAACTAAAGAGTTTGTTGAAGGCGTGCGCGCACTTTGTGACAAGCACAATGCCTTGTTGATTTTTGATGAAGTACAATCAGGTGTTGGCCGTACAGGCGAGCTCTACGCATACCAAGGCCTTGGTGTAACGCCAGACATCTTAAGCACAGCAAAAGCATTGGGCGGCGGTTTCCCTATTGGCGCTATGATCACCACGGATGAAATCGCTAAACACCTTAAAGTAGGTACTCACGGCTCTACATACGGTGGTAACCCACTGGCGTGTGCCGTTGCAGAAGCAGCGTTCGATACAGTTAATACGCCAGACGTGTTAAGCCAAGTTAAGCACAAGGAGCAATTATTCCGTGATGGTCTAAGTGCTATCAACGAAAAGTACAACGTATTTTCTGAAGTACGTGGTAAAGGCTTGTTATTAGGGGCAGTAATGAACGATAGCTACAAAGACCGCGCCCGTGAATTTATGCTTGCAAGCACCAAACATGGCCTTATGACCTTAGTTGCAGGTACCAACGTGCTTCGTTTCACGCCTTCATTAGTGATTCCTGATGAAGATATTGCAGCTGGTTTAGCGCGCTTTGAAATGGCGGTAGCTGATGTTGTAGCAGCTACGGCGCAAGCAGCTAGCGCTTAATCGGTTTGGGAGGTGTAACGGCCTCCCTTTGGATGCAATTATGCAGATATTAAGACCGATAGCGAGTAGCGATTTCGCAGCTTTTAAACAAATCGCCATAGAGTCTGGTCACGGTTTTACGTCGTTACCAGTAGACGACCAGTTATTACAAGACAAAATAGCGCGCTCTGAGAAAAGCTTTAGCAAAACACTGTCTAAGCCGTTTGATGAAGGCTACGTGTTCGTACTTGAAGATAGTGAAACAGGCGAAATCATGGGCACTACCGCCATCGAAGCGGCGGTTGGCATGCAGGTTCCCCTTTATCACTATCATTTAGGTAAAACTGTGCATCATTCACGCACGCTTGATGTTTACAATACCGTTGACATATTGAGCATGTGTAATGACTACACTGGGTGTAGCGAAATTTGCACATTGTTTTTAAGAGAGCCATTTCGCAAAGGTTTGGCTGGGCGTTTTTTAAGCCGCTCGAGATTTGTGTTTATGGCAGATCACAGTGAACGCTTTAGCGATACGGTTATCGCAGAAATGCGCGGCGTGAGTGACAGTGAAGGTAACTCTCCATTTTGGAAGTGGCTACAAGAGCACTTTTTTAGTATTGAGTTTCCGCAAGCCGACCATCTAGTTGGTCTAGGCGACAAAGTATTTATTAGCGAACTGATGCCAAAATACCCTATCTATGCAAATTTACTCAGTACTGATGCTCAGGCTGTAATAGGCAAAGTACACGAAAAAACCAAACCAGCTTTAAAACTTTTGCAAAAAGAAGGTTTTGAGCACAGAGGCTATATAGATTTGTTTGATGCAGGCCCAACTGTTGAGGCGAAATTACAAAATATTCGTACTGTTCAACGCTCTAAGGTTGCTCAGATTGAGATACGCAGTGACGTATCGGGTAAAGCAAGAGCTATATCGAATCAAGGGCTTGCAAACTTTAAAGCAACTTTTACTGATAAATGTTCTTATGATGAACAGAGCAAAACGCTATTTATTGCTCCTGATGTCGCGAAGGCATTGGCATTAAACAACGGTGACTCTGTGAGAACCTTTACTTTATAAACTTGTTGCGTCGGGCTTAATCGCACCAAGTTAACGCGGACAATCCGCAAAATTAAGGAACCCATTATGCACAACAATGTTGATCAACTATTTGACGAACTTTGGAATAATTATCTTTCGGTAACACCTTCAGCAGTTAAAGTTCATGAGCTGCTTGGTTCAACGCAAAAAGATGATGTGATCAATGACCATATTGCACTACGTACTTTCAACCTTGAGAAAGTTGGCCTAGAAAAACTAGCAGCGCATTTCAAAGCGGTTGGTTACAAAGAGTGTGGCGAATACCATTTCGAAGCTAAAAAGCTATATGCAAAGCACTTTGAACACTCAGATCCAACAAAACCTAAAGTGTTCATTTCGGAGCTATTAGTTGAGAAGTGTTCACCTCAGTTACAAGCAATTGTTAAAGATATGGTCGCGCAAATCGATGAAAGTGCTATCACTGCCGACAACTTCTTATACTCAGGTACACACTGGCAAGTTAGCCACGAGCAGTACAAACAGTTATTAGAAGAAAGCGAATATGCTGCGTGGATGGCTGCATGGGGTTACCGTGCAAACCACTTCACAGTGAGCATTAACTATTTGCAAAACTTCAGCACCATTGAAGCGGTTAACCAAGCATTGAAAGACGCTGGTTTTGAGCTAAATAGCTCAGGTGGTGAAATCAAAGGATCACCAGAGGTATTATTGGAGCAATCGTCAACACTTGCTGATCACTTCAACGTTAAGTTCAGTGATGGTGAATTTAGCATCCCAAGTTGTTTCTATGAGTTTGCACTTCGCTATGAAAAACCAGATGGTGAAATTTACACAGGGTTTGTAGCGGCATCTGCTGATAAGATTTTCGAAAGCACAAACGCGCGTTAATTTAAATGCGATTATGCAAATAAAAAAGCAGAGCTGAGCTCTGCTTTTTGCTGTTACATGTAAAGTGTCAAATTAGAACTTGTACTTTAAGCCTGCTCTGTATGTTCTGCCAACGGCATCATAGAACATGTTGCCTTGGTTCAAAAGAGGTAATCTAGGTGGCTTTTTGTCCCCTAAGTTATTAATACCCATATAAAGCATTAACTCATCTGTTGCGTTGTAATTGATACGCAAGTTGTGTGTTGTATAGCTTGGAATGTTATTGCCAAATTCTTTAGGGTAATATTCAGCAGATCTAGTTTTATCAAACGTAGCGCTGCCAACAAAGTTAGTGTTTAAGCTCGCAGAAAGATCCTCGTACTGATAGGTAGTCGCAATATTCGCTCTTACACGAGGGTATCTACGATTTCCAGCTTCGTTTTCGGTAGGTAAGCCTGCCTTTGGGTTTTGCTCAGAAATGCGCTCATCAAGATATGACAGATTAGCTCGAAAATCTAAGCGACCTAGCGGTAAATCAAAGGCTAACATACTCTCGACATCAACACCTCGCGCACTAAATTTAGCGGCGTTAATGGCATTAACTGTCACGTATAGAATTTTACCGTCGTCAGCGCGCTTGATTTTGTCACAAAAAGTGCTGTCAAGCCCAGAGCCATCTACACAGTTTTCTAATACATCAGTACCATCAATTTCTGTGATTGCGTCGGTTATTTCAATATCCCAATAATCAATTGACAGATTAAAGTCAGCGCTTGGTGTATACGTTAAGCCAACAGTTAACGTATCAGCGGTCTCAGGTTTTAATTCTAAATTACCCTGTGAGTGCTGTAGCACAGTACCAAATGACGCATTTGACACAAAATCTGGGCTCAATCCTAATGCTGCACAGTTTGCTTTGCGGTTTGTTGCAACAGATGCTTTTGCATCTAAATTTTCTGCGTGACATGGGTCGGAAAATCTTCCAGCTCCAGCTGTCGCTGGCTTGAATAGCTCATTGACGTTAGGTGCTCGCACGGCTCGTGAAAAACTCACTCGCGAGCCAATGTCGTACCCTATTTGCCAATTAAACCCGCCTTTGTATGTGAAATCGCCGCCAGTAATGCTGTTATCAGCGTAGCGCCCTGCTAACTCTACATCTAGGCTTTCAATTAAAGGTAAGTCAGCAAGCAGTGGCACGCTTATTTCGGCAAATAGTTCTTTTACATCGTAGCTGCCTTTAATTGGGCTAAAGAACATATTTGTCTCTGCACTTTGTCCTGTGGTCACACCTACTAAGCCCAAGCCAATACCATTTTCATCACGACCATAAGTTAATGGATCTGGTCTATCTGAAGATTCTTCTTTTCGATACTCTAGACCCGCTGCAAAAGCGATAGGGCCAAGATCAGTTGAACCCAAATCACCATTGATAACAAAGCTGGCCAAGGTTTGTTTCATTTGCTGTTGGCGGTGTAGTTTTACGCCTGCGTAACCTAGCGCCTGTGCAGAGGCTTGCTTGAACATTGGATTATAAGGTACACAATCTGGGTCTGACGTATCACGACATACTGCTTCCCCTGCGTCATTGGTTGTAGCATCCAAAGCACGGTAATAACGTTCATTGTAGGTCGTCATTTCATAGATATCGCCATCAACTTGGCCATGTTGAACATAAAATTCATAGTCGTAGTCGCTAAATTGCCCTTCGCCACCAAAGGTAAACTGGCGTGTTTCACGGGTATTATCAGAGCTAGATGGCAAACCGACTACAGCTAAAGCTACTTCGTTTAAGCCTCGCTCTTGCATCAATGGTCTCAACCCGTCTGGTAAAAATGGGTTATCAATTTTAAGGGAAACTAACGGACCAAAGTTATCATCATGAAAAATACTTGCTTGTCCTGTTGCAAATGACTCCACTTTTGCATACTTTGCGTTGGCGTAAAGCGTTAGGTCATCAGCAACGTCATAACGTGTACCAAAGTCGAATAACATTCTGTCACTTGGTGCTACAAGATAAATCGTTTCAGGCGTTCTAAAACCGTCACCACCGTCACACTGCACCGGTCCACTACAAAATGCGCCACTTTCAAATGGTCTGAAGTGACCATCTTCACGGTCTAGCGTGAAGGTATCATAGCCTACCTTCCCAAACGGGAAAGCTATTGGGTCATTTGCAAATGTAGGCACTGGAGCCTGTGTTATTGGCATGTCACCGAAAAAGTAATTCTCATTCGGTACATAAATTAATCCTTCGGCACTTAGAGCTTGAAAGCGTAGGTCATTCACAAATAAGGTATCAGAAATACCATCATTTGGACCGGTATTTTCTGGGTTAGGCAAAAATGAGTGGTTTAGGTTTGCATAATCACGGTCGGTTGCTTTTAGCTCGTCTCGTTTTGAGTAGGTAGCATGAACAGTAAAGTTACCCTTGCCATTAGCATAGTCTTGGCCAAAGGTGATTGATAAGTCTTCGCTTGCCGCATCGCCTTGTGCACTTTCACCATAAGATGCGTCAACCTCAAGACCAACAAAATCTTTTTTCATAATGAAGTTTACAACGCCAGTTACGGCATCAGCACCATAAATGGCAGATGCGCCGCCGGTGATTATCTCTACTCGCTCAACTAGAGCTGATGGGATCATCGCTAAGTCAACAGCTGAGTTGCCAGCATCACCAGGTACGTGACGACGTCCGTTAACTAATACTAGGCTTCGCTCTGTGCCCAACCCGCGCAGGTTTACCAGCTCTTGACCTGCTGAAGATAAGCCGCTGCCGTTTTGATCTCGCGCAGTCACCCCACCCACTCCATCAATCATTGCTGGCAATTTATGCATGAGATCGCCAATATTCTTAACACCCGACATTTCAATAGCTTTGGCGTCAAGTACTGTAGTTGGTGTGGTCATTTGTGCACTAGAACGGGCAATACGAGAGCCTGTTATTTGAATTTTTTCTACTTCTTCAACGCCGTCTTGTTCTACAGCGTAGCTGGAGCCTGTGGCTAATAGTGTCGCTAAACTAAGTGCGACTTTACTACGGTTGAATTTGCGCATTACTACATCCTATCGATTTAATTATTATTATTGTGTTTGACTTAAGAGCCAAAGCACGACAATTAGCCATATCAAGAAGTTTTTTATGAGATTTGGCCTTATGTATAGAGAATGAAAAAAACGGCTCGTAGTCAATTTGTGAACAGATTTGAGTGGTTTGTCATTTGTATTGTGAATTTTACAATGCGGAGCAAAAAGTAACGGTTAAGATACGGTGAGGTAATCTCAGATACATTTAAAAGTATCTTGTATATTGACTGGTGTTGGATATAAAGTTAGATTAATAGGTTAATCATTGAGCAGTAAGCCATAATAAAGCGTTTTTTCGATTTAAATCCCTCCTCGTTACGTAAAAATCAGTAGTAAAGTATGTTTTTTATTTTGAACTCGGGTTTTAAAAGTCATTAATTTGTATGCTGCAACAATTTGTTTCAATAATTAGCAAAACTGTATAAACGGGGTAGTGACCACATAGCTGTGAAAACGGCCAACTTTTTATAGTGACAAATATCGGTAAAAAGTTGCCCGGGATATTGAAAGCGACTCACAGATAGAATCGACAGAAAGAGATTTGTTTTGGTGCATCTGTTTGGCCATCTGGACTTTCGGGTTCTTGCTTCCTATTTTTGGCCGGCCTCCATTTCTACCTCTGACTCTCGCTGCTTTCAGTCCTGCCTTTGTTCGCTCTTGAATAAGCCGCCTTTCAAACTGCGCTAGCATTCACTAGATGCGGTCGTTGTATCAATTGCACCGTCCTGAATAGATTTGAACCCTATGTTTCTCTCGATAAGAGACTCGATGAGATTAATCAGGTGAGACATAGAGCGGCCAAGTCTATCTAAGCGCCAAACAATTAAAGTGTCACCTGGCTCTAAAACATCAAGACATTGATCCAACCCGAGGCGAGTGGATTTTGCTCCGGAAGTGCGATCTTTGAATACCAGTGACTGGTCACACCCTTCTCTTATTAGCGCATCAATTTGTAGATCAAGTTCCTGTTCATTGGTACTGACTCTGGCATAGCCAATTTTTCGCCCCATTTTCTTATATACTAAAAATTTAATGACTTTATGAAACTATGATAGATGAGATGGATTAACAAGACTAATAACCACTGAGTTTTTGGGGGAAGTCGATCCAAAAAAAGAAGTCCCATAAAACATTCGTTTAAAGAGACTTCCAATATTCGCAGATATGCACTTTTTACATTTCGCCGGTTGGGTATGTTCGTGCAACGGGCTTGCAGGCCCTATCAATACTGTAACTGAAAGGGATTACTTTTTACAAAAAGCGCCTTTTGTAAAAGCTTGGACACTACCCTGCTTTCATTCACCAATCCAATCTATTTCACGACTAATTACTACGACTATTGACAGTGCTACTTAAACCTGATTTCAGATAATAAGTGCGACACTCATAGATTGGTGTAGAAGAGGAAGCCAACTGCCGAAAGTGGTACGCTCTTCTCGCCAAAGAAACAAGCAATACTACTATGAGTTATCAGCAGTTGACCGAGGGGAGAAGATACCAGATTTCTACCCTTTTGGAACTGGGAATTTCAATCTCAGAAATCGCCAAAAAAGTGAAATGCCACCGTGCAACGGTGTATCGTGAGTTAAAAAGAAATCAAACGCATGGGGGTTATTGCCCTCAGAATGCCCACATTTATTCTGTTAACAGGCGTAAAGCAGCTCGCAAATATCGTATTCCGCCTGAGCGCATTGAATTTGTGCGTTTGCTGCTTAGTATCGATTGGAGTCCTGAGCAAATTTCCAATGTGCTAACAAGTGTGGGAGCAAGTGTCAGCCACGAATGGATTTATCGCTATATTGCTCAGGATAAACGACAAGGTGGTAAGCTCTATCGTCACTTGAGGCAAGGGCACAAGCGATATCGAAAAGGCCTGAAAGATAAAGCGCCAACGATAAAAGATGCGGTATCCATTGATGAGCGCCCATCAATTGTGAATAGCCGAGAACGATTTGGGGATTGGGAAATCGACACTGTATTAGGTAAACATGGTACGGGTGCTATCGTGACTATTTTAGAGAGAAAAAGTCGGTTCTATTTGGCTAAGAAAGTATCGTCCAAATCGGCAGATGCAGTGACCAAGGCGACAATAGAGATGCTAATGCCATTTAAAGGCTGTGTACACACAATCACAGAAGACAATGGTAGAGAGTTCGCGGGCCATGAGCATATTGGTGCAGCTTTAGATGCTGAAATATATTTTGCTCACCCTTATAGCTCTTGGGAGCGAGGAGCAAACGAAAACGCGAATGGTCTATTGAGGCAATATGTGAAGAAAGGGTCAGACTTGAGGCAGGTAACGGGCAGGGTGGGATTCCACTTTGCTCATAGATTAACCAAAGAGTAACTCGGTCCTAAAATCACCGTTCCAAGCTGCTCCTCTTCGTTTCGCTGCTAAGCTGTCTTTCTTACCTTGATGCTGCCTGATTATGTTTAGGCACAGTCTGTTGAATAAAGCTATGTGAGCCGCACCGTCGGGGTCTGCTATCTTTAATTTATCTTCTTTGAAAACAACATCTAAGACCCAGTGAAGCCGATTCTCTATGTGCCAATGTTCCCGTATTACTTTTGCCACTAACTCTGGCTCTATCGACAATGAACTGACATAGAAATGGGAGGTATAACTGGTTTTTTCACCTAATTTACGACCTCTTGCAACCTCAATCACCGTTTTGACATGAGGCCATTTCTCTTTGAGTTCCTGTGGTAATTTAATCGGTAGCTGCATAACTAGACGACTTTCACCTCGGCCATGAGCACTACCATTGCTTTGTGCTTCTTCGTATTGGCCCATGTTGCCATAGTGAGTTTCAAAGTGCTCAGCGATAGCATTGTGTAAATTACGCTGATTGGCTTTGACTTGGATAATAAAGTAGCCCTTATTCTTTACAATCGTCTCCAACGTTTTCGTTTGGCAATGCAGAGCATCAAGCGTCACAATGCAACCTTTACACGCTAATATGTCGATGATATCACGGACAATTTGACCTTCTTGGCCTTTATTTTTCGCAGCTTGTTGATATAAGGCTAGTCCATTATCAACATCAAATGCACTAACCACATTTAGCGCATTGTACACATTGTCTTTCCAACAACCTCGAAGCACTTTACAATCAATCGCAATGTGTGGCTTTTGAGCTTCTTCACGACGAGAATTAATCCAATCTAGCAGAGCCTTAAGCAAAGCATCGGTATTTAAAGCTTTGATTATGTTCGCAATGCAGTGACGTTTGGGTATGCCATGTTCAAAAGGACGGTGCTGCCTTAGCCAATCCAGTTGCAACTCACCGAACTCTTGAATTGACTTCCATCCGTCAGCGCCACTAAGCACGGCACTCAAAGTTAAAAACAAGACGTCGACAAGATTGTGTTTGATGTTGACATCAGTTCTAGGATCTTCAATCCACTCTAAATGTGTGATGATGCTCATTGTAACGACTTAAAAAATTGCGATGCGCAATCAGATCATAAAACACCAATACTCGTCAATTTAAAGTTCGATCCCGCACTGGGTAACGGATGAGTATATTCAGTTTGCTCAATCGAGGATCAATAACCGTCCTAGAAAATGTTTAGGGTTCAAGCAGCCAGCAGTGGTATTCAAAGAAATGACACAGGCTGCTTAATTTTGTAGAGAGTGTCGCACTTCAGAGTTGAATTCGGGAAATTGTTGTCTCCTGTTTGTGATATTACAGAAAACTCTAATTAAACATGCTTCATGTTAAGGGAAGTGGACATATTTAGTCAAAATTATAATATGTTCCAAAAAATTGCATTTCAATTTCGCTTACTTCCATGAGATCCAATCCTTCATTTAATTCTGCAGGAATTTCTATTAACCAGCTTGTAAACGGACCAACTGGTGCAAAAACACCATTACTTGCATTTGTATTAAATTGACGAGGATTTTTATACCCAAAGTTTGCTCTGCGATGTATTTTGTTATTATGTTTCATATCATATTGAAAGTTCTTTTTAATTGTTTTATGAGAAAATTCATGGGTTTCATTATCAGTGCTTACTATTGTTTCATGGCCTTGATGTGTAATAAGAATATTTAACATACCATTTTTAGTATTTGCCCCTTTTACATAGATACGTACTTCGTTAATTCGCACGTCTGCCATGCCTGCAAACCCACTTTCTTCAATAGTCGTAGAATGGTACAGTGCTGGCTTGAGTGTAAAAATTAAAGAATTAGTAGCCTGCAAATCAAATATTTCATTTTCTCCCAAAGTAACAACTACACCTGGTTCATCAGGTTCGGCGGGAAAGTCACTTCGCTCTGTCCCAAAGTCCTCACTTACAGCTAAAATTTTTGTAATAATATCTTCTTTTATACCATTTAATATTGTGGCGTTTATCTGAACCAAGCTTTTATTTTTTGTTGCATTTTCAAGTAGGCTTTCATCAGAAAGAGCCCAAAATTTGTAAGATTGAGACGCTAAATATAGATGCTGTAAAATTTGGTCTCTGCTTCTCTCATAGAAATACGACACATAATCAACAATTGCTGGTAAATCAGGATCCGATGTCTCGAGATAATCTCGCGTTATTTCCTGAAGTTGTTGATTAGCTTCATTTAGATTAGTTTTCAAACTAAGTGCATTGGAAATTACGTTGTTGTATTCTAAAATTGCATTGTTACGCGTGATTACGTCACTAATATACTTATCGAAATTTGAGGACACGTCTTTAAGCTTATCTCCTAATCTATTTTTAAAAGAATCCATCGTCTCTAGAAACTTGTCTCTAGCCACTAATAATTTACCAGCTCCTGGATCGTCAGCTTCCAATGTTCCATTTTCCAATTGTTTATAACCTTCAATTAGGGATTCAAGACTCCCTTCAATACTCCTGATTTGATTAACAACATAGCTTTTTTTTATTGGGAGACCTGTATCAGAAGTTACTTTATCAAAAGCGTTGTAGCCTACATTTGCGATTTCTGAAGCCAACAGAAGTCTAGATTTCGGAGCAAATGCTATTGTTGAAACTGCTTGAAAAATTGAATCAATGTTAAAATCCAGTTTACTATCGATCTCCTTTCGCGCTGCTGCGATGCTCGCTAATAACCTCTTTTTGCTGGGTTTAAGTGCTTCGTTAAGTTGAGTAATATTTGAGGCGATTTTACGGAGTTGTCTAGGAAATTTTGAGGATTGATCGCTAGAAAAGTTTATAAGCCCTGAGTAAAATGAACGGGAGTTGATAATACTTTCTCTTTTTTTCTCAGCCGTGTTAAGTGTATTTAAATACTGATCATAGTCTAGTTCCAACTGTCTAAAATCAGCAATCAGGGTATTTAATGTTTCTTTATATTGAAAAAAGCTGGCTAATGGCACCTGACTGCTGGTTTGCCCAAAAAAATTATATCCGTTAAACAAGTTACCTAGGTAGATTTTGGCCTTCATATTGATATCTTTCAAAATGGAGACTGAGTTTTTACTGCCAAACTCTAATTCATGTTTGCTGAAGTACTCTATCCACGGATTCTTATTATCAGCCTGTACAAACAATTCAGTCTTATCTATTACTCTTTTTAGGTTAGTAGTGAGGTCTGTAACGGTCTTGCTTATATCAACTTGGCCATTAAGCGAAAAATATTGTAACTTAATGGCGTCCAATGCTTTTTTACATTGACTGGGATGGATTAAAAAAAATGGTTCTACTTTAGAAGATATCAAATCAGCGCTGGTTTCTATCAATAAAGTTTCGTTGATACCTTCAGCTCCTGAAATTCCATTTTTTGCAGGAGGTTCACCTTCACCTCTTAATCCATAAAGACCACCATCGACATTGATATTTGCGTCAATGCTCTGTAGTTGATCTTGGATAAAATTTTCAAGGAGTTGACCTGCGATTAAAAGGTCGCCTCTCAAGTCTTTACTAGATTTAGTATTAATTGCTTTTTGCAGAGAATGAACTATCGGATTCCAGATAGTTTCCTTCGGGATTTTTTCTGAAATTATCAGATTTAAATCACTTCGTAATTTTTTAGAAGAAATCTCAGATTTTTCTAGTGTCAAAAAAACTTTACGAATGTCATTATAAATTTCAATGATTATAGACCCTAATACAAAATTTATTTTTCCTCCTACACCTCCGTTTCCGCCAGAACCAGGCTTTTTTCCAAAATTGCTATCCGCGCCGTCTCCTCCTTTTCCACCTTGAGCATTTATTTCTAAAGAAACTCCTGATTGATTTAATACAAATAGAGATAAGTTTCCTGCATTCTCCCCATTACCACCTGCTTCTCCATTAACTAACTTAGTTTCCCCTGCTGAGCCACTGATATTAAAAGTTGGAAGTGTGATTTTTTCCGAATCGCTTGTGTTGGTCATTATTACTTCAGATATAGCGTCAGTAAAAAGCACATCTGCAGAGATTCCGCCACCAAGAAACTTATACTCGCCCCTTAAAGACAATTTGGACGCAAACAAATATACTTCAAGTCCAAATGCTTCTTTACCCAGCAATGATGTAATGTCACCAACTGAAAGTTGGTCAAGGGCACTCAATACAATTATCTTATTTCCCACAGTAACAGATTGATATCTATTAAAGTTTTCTATGATAGAATTATTTTCTAAAATATTCATATAAATCATCCTTTTGTGGGGGCTTGTATTAATTCACCAACCATCAACATGTCGTACGGTATATTTACTCCATCAGCCTTACTCAAGTTGAAAAGGTTTTGGCCTGGAGACAAGACGTTACTGGATAAGAAAAAGTCGAACGACCCAAAACTTATTTCAATTGTGGGGATATCTATTTTCACGTCCTTATAATAGGAGGGTACTGTTGTTAGCCAATCCTTTAGACAACAGGCCTCCTCGCCATCTGGAACAAAAGAGATGTTTACATATTGCTCCCCGAATTTTAATGGAGGGATGGTAATAGATTGATTTTCTGCAGTTAATTTTGTAGTTGGATAGTGCAAATCAGCATTAATTATAACTCTTCCGTGGTTGTTATCGTTCCCCCTGTGAGGATCATAAAGGTGTTCATGACTTTCCCGCCAATTAGAATGACACGTACCATGCCAGTTTACACTTAAACATCCATTGCCTATCGTAAAACAAATAGGGAAATCTGATAAATTTATTGCTGCTGCTTCAAATTCGTACTTATCAGTAGACCACACCCCAGACTTGCTGCGGTCCCCTGGATAACGTATTACGTCCGTAGCTTTAGATAACTTAGCTTGTATGCCACCAGTTCCCGCAGTATTTCGAAATTCTACATGAAACCCTTCTTTGCTAATTGCAGGTTCCAGTAAATGGGATTTAGTAAAGTCATTAGAAATAATCAGACTAGCTTTGTGACCTTTAGGTATTGGAGAAACTCTGCTGTCTTTAGGTTTAAAAGCTGGGTAGCGTGCTCCATTAGCAGTGCCTTTATCCGCACGCATGTAGATAGTCAAAACTCCATGTTCTGGAGTGCCTATTGCATCAATTACAAACTCTTGAGGCTTAATAAGGGATGTACCCTCTTTCTCCTGCTGGTTATTTACTTGTGCTAATGCCAAATCAATTTCTTTTATTTTGGTAGAAAAATAATTTGCTAATTTTGGACCTAGATAATTCAATTCATCTATATTGCTATCTTCCGAAGTATCGTGCGGGTCTATTGCCTCAAACCGGAACTGAACTTTGTTTGAATTTTCAAAGTGTAAAATTACATGGTCAGATACTTCTTTATCCTCATCGAAAACTATAACGGTATCACTAGGCTCTACCTTGCCAGTAGTTCCCCTAAGAACAGCCAATGGTACATTTGCGACAAGCTTGTATTTGTCACCTTCAATGTTGGTTATGGAGGGGGAGGTATCGTTGTCTTGAAACACCTCTATCTTACTTTTATCTTTGATGACCATCGACATTTCTAAACTTTTAAGGTCTGCCCCATCAAATACAATAGTTGGACTTTCAAGATGAAGTGTATAATCTGCTTTGATAGTGCGCCCGAAAAGCTTGCTTGACGTAGATAAATTTATTTCTTCGATTAATTTACCTTCCGAGTACTTTTCTTTTAAAATTGCAGTCAAGGTTGCTGCATCATAAGAAATTGCTAAATCCCATTTGTCAGTAGTATTTACACCCTTCATTTCTTCGATAAGTTCATTTAATTCCAGCACAGGTAAAGAGGTTTGTTCATTATTGGAAATTGTTACTCCATAACCGCTATTGATCCCTACCTTTCGTGAAACAAATTTTCTTTCCTGTGGCTGGCTGTTTATATTGGATTCATCGCAGTTTTTAATTTGCAATCGATGAATAAAAAACTCTTCGACCTCTTTAACACTAACTTCCCAGTCAGATAAATTGAAATTACATGTTGAGGATGGAAAATTATTTCTGAATATTAGTTCTCTAAGATCAAATGATTTTTTGGGCTGTATTCTGTGGTTTATTTTGGTGAAAAAAAACTCTGCGAGTTTGGGTAATAAATAATGGCCCCAAATAGAATGAGTTTCTTCACCTTCCATACAGAGCTGAAAGAATGTTCCTTTTTCAGGACTTAATGTAAGGTTTAATAGTTTATTATAAAACTTCACCCTTACTTTAGAGCTTTCTATAGAATCAGAAGAATTGTTTTTTAAATCTGAGAGTGTTTTATATATTGGTATTACCAATTTAAATGTAGAGTGTTTATCATTTACTGATTCCGTTCTGTTGAGTTCTGGGTTATTTTCACTATAGATTGAGAAATTACTTTCAGGAGCAAGTGAAAGCTCAAGAGTGAAGGAGTTTAATTTTTCACAAATGTTTGTAATAGTGGGTTCTTTTAGGATAATATAAAAACTAATTTGTGCGAAGCAATCTAAATGGGGGATTTTAGTATTGAAGCTAGTTTGAAAAACGTTCGCAAGTTTATTTTTTTTGTACATTCTATTGAAATGAGCTAAAACAATGTCTTTTGCTCTTTCTATGACATTCTCAAATATGACTTCACAAGCTGATTCACCTAGCCGCCAGCTAGTTTCTTTAACAAAATTTTTATTCATACTAGCTGCGTTGGATGTCATAGTGTTAAGCTTGGGTTTTTCATGAAAGATTTCTTTCCTTTTTTCGATGATTTTTAATTCTAAATCTTTTATTTTCTCTTTATATTCAGAACCGTCAGTTTTTAGCTCTTTGCTAACCTCTATTTCCCTTTTCTGCTTTTCCCTTAGCTCTCTTTTCTTACTTTCCAAGGCTTCTTTTTGCTCTAATAACTTAGCTTCATGCTCTTGAGTCAATTTGCTAACATCTTTTAATTTACTTTCAACACTAGACAGCTCGTCAATATTTGCTTTGATCTCATCTGCAGTTACTTTTTGATTTTCTGCGCTTTTAGCAACCTCTTTAATCAAATCCGAAATATTCGTTTGTCTATATCGTTCTCTTAATTGTATGATTGACTGCTCAATAGCTAATTGCATAAATGAGTTATTATCTGCAGGGGTGTTTCCTCCTAACTCAGAATACACTTTGCTTGCAATGCTTCCTTGTATAACAGCAGAAGTACCTATGGGTGATAAACCTTTAAGAGCCTCCTTTAGATTCGTATCGTTTCTTGCTAATTGTGTCACAGCAAGAACGCTTTTCTTGGATAAAGTAGATAAAACCTTTTCGTTAGTTTTAGTGCTCATTACTGCAGCTTTTATTTCAGAAATGGATTTACTAAAAGGGCTTTTCAGCGTCCTAACTTCTTCCTTAGTAGCGTCATTAACAATTTTTAATATATCAGGTGAAACAGAACCAAGATCAATAAAATCTTTGTATTTAACTACAGTTTGAGCATCCTTATCCATCTTAATTAAATCGTCGATTAAACTATAGCCGAAGTAATCCTGATGAGGGTTAAAAAAATCAGCATACGGAACTATCTCACCATTTGTAGCCTTTACATTCGAATTTTCAGATATATCATTGTTTGTGAAAAATGCCTTAAATACCCCACTAGAATCCTTTAAAATAGTCATTTGTGATTCTAATTGGACGTTTACAACAGGCTCTCCCTCCGCGTTTGTCCTTACGACTAAATTGGATACATCTGGGTCTTGAACGGAAGACAGTAAAACAGCATCAACCTCAGTAAAGTTAAATAATACATTTGAGAGCGCCTTAACAAATGTAGTATCTGATTTATTTAGAAGCAGTTCTTTAGCATTGCGGTTCGGAAACACCGACGGGTCATGTTGATGAATAAAGGATAGGAATGATTCTGCCACCTGCAGCGTTTCCGGATTGTTTGCAGAAAAATCAATGACTTTAATAGGTTCATTTATGCTTGCGATATAAATGCTAGCTGGGCTCTGCCCTTTTTCCGGAACCCATTTAAGATTTTCAGCTAGTTTATAAAACGGCACAATTTCTTTACCTTCAAGGCGTGTGTATTTAGCTAGTTCACCAAGAGGGTAGCTTTTTAATGGTTCTAAATATGTAAAATAACTTCCACCTATAGACTTAAAGTGTCTTCCAGTTTCTGCAATTTCGAATCTTTCTATTCCATCTATTTGACCGGTGGCTCTATTTGTCAAATCATCTTTAATTTCACGGTGATTTTTAATGCCATTAAAAAAGTTATTAGGAAGATACTTTCGATAAAAAGAAAACTTAGCTATTTCTGCCGTTGTAAAGTCATGATTAACATAAATATCAAACATAGAACTTTTGCCATTTTTGCTGCATAATGAAATTATTTTCTTAGCGGTTTTAATATCAAACATTAGCGATTCTCAAAGTGTATTGTTAGTGATAATTGTATTTATTCATAAGGTTGATCTTAATAAAGTGTGAATTTAAACTCTGTTAGTGATCAAATAGATGCGCCAATAAAAACCTAGTCATATTACAGAGTTAATATGCACATTAGGCTCATTAATTAAACCACTACAGGAATCGGTGATTTTTTCATGGTGGTCCCCTGGTAAGTGCCGCGGCGCAGCAAAACCGGTATTATGTCTTAACTTTAAACAGTGGAATAAACTTTAATTCAATCACTTGCTTAAAACGTAAAAGAAAAAGGTTTTGCTCGATTACTTAAAGAATTAAAATGCTCACAGGTTCCCTATTTCTTTACCTTGGTTAAATACTTTAAATTGGTCATTCAATACCCGTTCAAATCCGTCTGACGCAAGTAAAGTTGTAAAGGAGGATGGGTTGGCAATGTTGTCATTCCAAAATTGGATAGTCGTCGGTACAACTGAAACGCCGGCGATTTCATTCCCTGATAAGTCATCAATTGCGGTTACGCTTTGTATAATTGGATTGTTAATTAGCGCCTCTCTTGCATTCTCAATTAACAACTCAGTATTAAAATCGGTTTGATTGGGTTCATACGTTTCACCCTTGATGTCTTTTACCCAAATTTTGATATTCAAATTGCCTATATTTTGTTCGAGCTTTATTACTTGCGCAATTGCTTTTGCAGTATTAGATGACAGTGCAACAACATCAATTTCGTTTTCATTGTATAACTCAGAAACAATTACGTTAGATGATTGCCCTAATGTATAAGATAAAACTCGTTGAAATTCATAAACTGGGCTTGATAAACCGAATGTTTTAGATGTCATAAATTTAGTCCCTTTTATTTAAAGTTAACGATCAGTACTAAATGTAAATAAAATCAGCTTTTTCTTATGAAAAGTAAAGCTTCTTAATTACGTAAGTTCAAAACAACTTCATACATAATGCGCGTTCTGTAAAAAGTTGCTGCCAGTATTTTCAGTGATATAAGCTTAAAAATACTGGCAGCAACACAGGTAGAGAAATATAGCGCAATGGTTAAAAAAATGTTATTACAGGTAATTACACAAACGTTCCTAAGCAGTTGGCGCTTGTTCAATAGGCAAGCGTTGGGTCATATCCAATTCGAAAATCCCATACGGATTTACATGAGCATAGATCAGTGGAGACAAAGCCCTGTAATCTTCCTCCGTTAACACGCCATCCCACTCTTTGGCTGACGTGACTTGTTGGATCATTAAGGTATTGACGTAAATCAAACATATCTGCAATAGGTGCAACGCCAGAACGGACAGTTCCTGATCTTCAAGCCGATTTGTGGCAACCTCTCCACCTTTACCGTAAAAGATAAACGAGTTGGCAGAGTTCCAGTTCTCAACAACGTTTAAGCCTTCATGGATTTCCCTGCGTAGCGCTTCTTGTTCGAGATATTGGCAAAGAAATAGGGTTTTTATCACTTTCCCCAATTCAGAGAGTGCTTTATAGGTTGAATGCTGAACGTTGTTTCTGGTAAACCGTCGTAGTATCGCTTCTGGATCAGCGGTGCCTTGTTTGAGTGCCGTAGTATATTTAATCATCTCATCGTATTGCTGAATGATTAGATCCCAGTTGATAGGCCGACTTAGTATAGATTGTAATTGATCGTAGTTAGATGTCTCTTCGGAACCTGGTAAATACAGTTTTTGGCTGGCAATATTTTTCAACCTTGGCATCAATTGAAAGCCTAACAAGTGACAGAACGCAAACGCGACTTCACTCTGACCATGCGTATCCACATATTGCTTTTCAACTGACATTTCGGTGCAATGCCTGAGCACACCTTCGATCATACTGGCCACTTCAGATGAAGAGCAGCGTTTAAGTTGGGAGTAGATACAGGTGGAATTTTTTCCACATGCCAGTAAATCATCACTCCGCGGCCACCGTAGCGAATATGCCACTCTGTCATCAGGTTTTGATCCCAGGAGCCAAATTTTTTCGAGTCAGATGCACAGCTTGTCGTACCTTCACCCCACAAGTGTACATGTCTGGCTTTAAATATCGTATTGACTACCTTGGAAATAGCCTGGCGCATTGATTGTTTATTTATGTAGAAACGCCTGGTATGCAGCAGCTCTTTGTAGCTGAACCCAGTACGACTGGCGCTGACTCTTTTTAACCCGGTATTGGTACCCATACCAAATAACGCTATCAATAAGCGTCTTTGCAACTCATCACGGCTCAAACGTTCTGATGTGCGTTGAGCCTGAAAACAATCAGTAAAATCAATACGCAGATCGGCTTCTTTTAAAATATCCAGCAAGCTGGTCATCGGCCAACTAGACTGAATTTCACCTTTTAGCCGGTTGATATTCACAGGCTCAGGCTGTTTGGTAAGTGGTGTAATGGATATCCTGTTCTTGCCCGTTGATAAGAGTTTTACTTTGTCATTTTTTGGTATGGATGTGTTTAGGTTTGTCAGTTCAGCTCTCATTTGCTTTTGAAGAGCTGCCACAAACTCACCTGCATCCATGGTCTGACCGAGCGTCTGATAATAATGCTTGCGATTTTAGCTAAAATCTTGCGGTAAATCTTCATCTGGGTTGCGGTAACGATCAGCGCCAGACACCCAAACTTCTTTGCACCTAAGCTTGTCTCTTAGTGCCTGAAGCACACATATTTCATAATTGATTCTGTTTATTCGTTCCTTTGCGTTATCATCAATTTCAACCACGATATCCCTCCATTTAGGTCGTATCACACCTTCAATCGGAATATCTTCAGACAATAAATAGTGTTGCCGTTTGGAAGCCTTATGGGTATTAAGCCATTCAAGTGCTGTTAGGACAGGGCGATGCTGGTCATTATTTGAGTTGAAATTCAAGCTATTCAAAATCTTAGGTACCATTCTTCGATAGTGGCTACCGTAGCTTGAGCGTATCACCTTATGTACCTCTTTTTTATAGCCTTTGCCGGATGATTTAAACTCTTTAACCAGATTTTCTAAAGTTTGCTCGTTGGCAATGGGGTAAACGATATCTTTGACCACACCTTCTGGATTACCCAGGGCCGCTTCAGCAATACGAAGTAATAAGGTATTTTTGCCATACACCTTTTGATAATTACGCATGAGTTCTTTTACAACCTTACGTTCAGCCCTAACGGACAAGCGGTGAACGATTTGACAAAACAGCTCTATCAGCCCATCAATCAACTCACTTTTGCGGAGATAAAAGAAAATCAGCATCATGGCATATCGTATATGGTCTGGGTGACGTTTGACTTCCCAGGCGGACTCTGGAGATACACGTTGTTTAAACCGAGTAAGGATTTTGGGGTTTATCTTAATAAGCTGTTCATTTGGTAAATTAAGTGAATTGATAAAGCTCAGCTTTTCGATTTCTTTTAATACCGTATCCAGGCCAATTCGCCATGGATCTGCTTTAATTTGTACAAAAGATGAAGGAACATCATGAGAGGCACTTAAATATTCATCCAATTGTGGTTTGGAAGTTGGTAATATACTGATCTCTAGGTGCTTAAATAGATCGAATTCAAACTGGTTATATGCCGTAGCAAGCTCTCTGGTTAACTGTTTATCAGCCGGGAACTCTATTTTCTGTTTTTAAGCCATTCGTATGTATGCTCTTTCGCTTCAGCCCATTGGCATAGACAGAATTGCACAACCACAAAACTAACTCATGGCGGGTTTCTTCGGTAAGCTTAGCTACGCCCAGAAACACGAGAATCTCTTCTCGATGTCTGCGTCCAGTGCGTCCGTTCCAGTCGTACTCCTTGATGTCTTTAATTTCAGTGCCTAGCTGATCAACAAGGTGATGCAGTGGACTGTCTGGTAAATCAGTGAGTGATTTGGGGAAGGTTCCTGTGTATTGGTAATATTTTAACTGGAGGCAAAACGCCAAGCGGCTTCTTGCTGGTTTTGTTTTTAATAGTTCAAGTTCATCAAATGTAAGTGACCAATGTTCGCTAAGTTCATGTGCATCCCAAAACTGTTTCACCGTTAACGCTCCTTTTTGACTAGAGATTAACCAGTTTTAGGAGGCAATACAAAAGTTGGCCGTTTTCGCAGCTATGTGGTCACTACCCCTAAACCGAATGAGTTTAAGTCATATTACTGCAACTAAATTGTCATAGTGTTTCGTTAGCGTGGGGTAAGGTATTTTAGAAAACGCTAAGCTATAACAGTGGTTATGTTACTCATTCTAAAATAAGAACCAATGGCTGGTGATGCCAAAATGAGGAAAGTAAAAATGAATAGACGCTCGTACATAGAACTCATACTCAAGGATATTGACGGCGTACAATCAATAGGTACTTTACAGAAACACTTAAAAATGGCGACCAGCCCATTTCTGTTCTTACGCGGCAGTGCGCCTTTGATGTACAGTGACTTTTCTCAAGATGCCATATCATTACCCGCTCCTTTATTTGAAATTCCACTCACTTGTATTTTAGGCGACTGCCATACTGGAAACTTTGGATTTATTAGTGAAGAAGGCTCACACGGCGACACTATCATCTTCACCCCAAATGACTTTGATGATGCCTGCGTTGGCCATGCTGCGTGGGATCTGTTTCGATTTATAACGAGTTTGTATTTAGCCCGTCATCATGCAACAGACCTACAAATGAACTCTGACGACATCAAAATTAGGCAAAAGCCACTGGTAAGCAAAGAGCAAGTTTACGAGGGCGCACGCGCGTTTTTGCAATCGTACCTGCAAGCTTGTAAAGACTCTGTTGATGATAGGCTCACTACACAATCGGCTTTATCAACATTCGATAACGAACATATCCTGTATAAACGTTGGCAAAAAGCATTGCAAAGAAAAGCAGGTGGTGCAGCGTTTAAAACAAACAGTACACTGGCGAAAGAACTGGACTTTGATACTTTGCCGCTGGCTTTTAAAGATGATGAGTTACGTTTTAGACGCCTAAATTCAGACCTTTATAACAGCCTTATTGAGACGTTTTCACCGTATGTTGATGATGAGATCATAGACGTAGTTGAGCGTTTAAGTGCAGGCACTGGCTCACATAACTTGACGCGTTATTATCTACTTGTAGGCCCTCAAAGTGCTAAATTATGCGAAGAAGAGTTTCATTTATGCCATATTGTAGAGGTAAAACAACAGCGTTTGGCTGCACCACTTTACTATTTCACGGAGCTGAGCGCCATAAACCGCTTAAACGCAGCTCACTTAACTGTTAATTGCCAACGAAAAATGCAGCGCCGTCCTGATATTGTACTTGATGATGTATATTGGCAAGATAAGCACTGGTTAGTACGTTCGAGACATCATGCCCGTGTTGGCTGTGAACCAGAGGATTTTATGCTGGGCAAACGAGCAGCCATTAAAAATGGCTTTATACAGTATGCAACAAGCTGCGGCCACACTTTGGCTTTAGCTCATATGCGTGGCGACAGACGCTCGACACTTTTTCAACAAGCATGTGTCGAAAAACTCAGCCCACACGTTGATGAATTGATAACTAGTGCACAAAACTACGCGATTATGGTTCAGGCAGATCAAGAACTACTACAATCCTTGCTTAGGGATAGTCAAACACAATAAGTCTTCAGCAAAATATAACTCGCCATGGTAATGTTCGTGTGCTTCTCTTTTTAGTGGCTCTAGCATACCTGGGCCATGGTAGCGTACGCTAAAGTGAGTTAACGCCAAGCGTGCTACTGCGTGTTTTTGCGCAAATTCAGACACTCTTTTGGCGTCGGAATGGCCAGTATGCATACCTAAGCGTAGCAAATCAGAATGTGTAAATGTTGCTTCGTGAACCAGCAAGTCAACATCGCTAAGATATTCTGTGAGTTTTGCTGGTCTTTCATTATCCCCACAAATAACCACAGTGCGAGGACGCCAGCTGTCATAGGTATACTCTTTGGCAATGAGAGTTTTATCTTTATAAGCCACATCATGGCCTTTTTGCAGCGCATTGTAATGAGGTCCACTTTCAATATTATTCGCTTTTAATTTGTCTATTTTGAGCTTTTTAGGAATGTGGGTTTCTGTGATTTTATAGCCAAAACTGGGAACCCTGTGTTTTAGTTCAATGGGCTCTATTTGACACAAAGGAAGCGAGAGTGGCGTATTTAATTGTTCAACATTATGGCAGATTAAATCAAAACCCAGCTTAACATCGGTCAGCGCTAAACTTTCATGAATAAAATGAATAAGCTTTTGCGGTGCTATCAGTGATACAGGTTCGCTTCTGCCACACAAAGACATACTCGATAATAAACCAGGCAAGCCATAACAATGATCGCCATGAATATGGGTAATACAGATCACTGCTAATTTAGCAGGCGATAAATTGGTTTTTAGTATTTGGTGTTGTGTGCCTTCAGCGCAGTCAACCAGTAGCCACTGCTTAGCGTTGTCAAAAGAGACTGCAACGGCTGACATGTTGCGATATCGACTTGGACTACCTGAAGAGGTGCCCAAAAACTGAATTTGCATATGATGGTTTACGTAAAACTTGTGTTTTATTGATCTTACCCTAATTCTAATACGTATCAAAGACAACAAAATGGAGTCATCATGAAAAACGACTTAGACAGCAAAACGATATTGAGTGTTTATGAGTACATACAAAAACATGGAGAAGCTACACCAGAAGGTAAGTTTTTTAACGGCATTACTGCATTTTCAGATATTGATGGGTATACCATTTACTTTAAGGGAAGCGGTGTGTTGATGCGCTATGGATTTCACAATACTTATCACTTAGATTACGAGCATGATAAGCACAAAGACGATTTTATTGCCAAGATTGACGCAATTAAAAAGCAAGCTGATAGTGACTAACGAGATCTATGACATATCGGGTTAAACGACAAAAAAACAAGGAGTGCGATAGCAGAGGCTTGCAGTTTATTCATGCAGCCCTTGAAGAGCTAAAGGCTAACCCAGATAAGCTGGATATTATAAAAAACAACTGTAATGTGTTTAAGCAGCAGCCGTTTTTGAAAAAGGGCCTACTGTTGGCTGTAGAGCGCTTTGAATGGGTGTTTGAAGTGGATGATAATATTGACAGAATTGTTGCTCAAGTTCTGGCTGATGATTACATTGGCAAACGTATTAGGCGTTATCCGCTACTGTTTAAAGGCGTGGTAAGTGATTAATATTGTTTGGCTCAAGCGTGATTTTAGAGTCAATGATCATGCACCGCTTTACAATAGTCAAAAATGCGCTGAGCCAACTTTATTCTTATATGTTATAGAACCGCAATATTGGCACCTTGATGATACCAGCGAGAGGCAATTTGCGTTTATCTCACAAGCTATACTTTCTTATGCGAGAGAAATAGAAAAGCTAGGTGGCTTTTTGTGTGTCCGTCGCGGCAATGTTGATGAGGTACTGGCAAAAATCCATCAAAAATACCCCATAAAATCGTTATTTTGCCATCAAGAAACTGGCAACCAATGGACCTTTGAACGAGATAATGCGGTTTTTTTATGGTGTGCTAAAAATCACATTAAAGTACACCAATACCGTCAGCAAGCGGTATTTAGAGGACGACTAAATAGAGATTCTTGGCAATCTCGCGCGAGTGCATGGATTGCCAGTGAAGTTTTGCCACCCCCCAGCCGTGTGCGCTCAGTGCTCTGTTATCATAGCGGCTTACATTTGTTGGACAACTACCCAGGCAATGACAATTTTATTGCCAGGCAAATGCAACAAGGCACCACCGACGCGGCAAAGGCCACGCTGCAAAGCTTTTTTAAACAGCGAATCAATAATTATCTGTTTGGTATATCCAGTCCCATAAAATCAGTAACAGCAAGCTCTCGCTTGAGCCCTTACTTATGCTACGGAATGCTGAGTCTAAAGCAGGTCATGCAAATGGCCTATGAACTTGAGCATGTAGAAAAGCGTCATAAGTCAGGTTTTTTGGCAAGATTATATTGGCACAGCCATTTTGTGCAAAAACTGGAGTCAGAGCCAAGATATGAGACTCAAGCTGTACATCGCTCGTTGGTGGCCATGCGTCAGAGTGAATTTGAAGAAGCCAGTTTTGAGCGTTGGAAACTTGGTTGTACAGGCGTGCCTTTTATTGATGCCTGCATGAGAATGCTACTGCAAACAGGCTGGATTAATTTTAGGATGCGTGCAATGTTGGTCGCCTTCGCCAGTTACCATTTATGGTTGGATTGGCCTAAAACAGCCGCATACCTAGCTAGCACCTTTGTTGATTACGAACCAGGTATCCACTACCCGCAAGTTCAAATGCAGTCAGGCACAACGGGCATTAATCCATTTCGTATTTATAATCCAATAACACAAGGGCAAAAGTTTGACTCAAAGGGCGAGTTTATAAGAAGGTACATACCAGAGCTTGCTCATGTGCCTGATAGCTATGTTCATACTCCATGGTTATATTCAGGCTTAAAAACAGACTGTTACGATAAACCCAAGGTGCTACCAGACGAAGCTGCTAAACAAGCTAGGCTTAAAATTTCCAGCTATTACAAAGTGCATGTAAACAGCTCGGAAACAAAGCGCGTCATTAAAAAACATGCGTCGCGGCGCGGCCGTAATATAAAAAGGACGCAAACAGCAAAATTAAATCACAACCAATTATCGTTATTTTAAGCCTCCAAGCACATAATTAGGGCGTTTTACCGGATTAAGGCGAATCATTTTGTCTTGCTAAAGTGACTGGCTAACGAATCTTTGTGATAGTAACGCTAAAAAATGGTAAATTATCGCGAATTTTTAGAATTAGAGATTAAGCTATGTCAAATGTTGTAGAGACACAAGCCGATAATCAGCAGGATAATAAAGGTTGGTTTAACCGATTTTTAGCGACTGTTGAATTTTTAGGGAATATGTTACCCCACCCTATCACCCTATTTGCAATGTTCTGTATTGCTATTGTTTTATTTAGCGGTATTGCAGATTGGATGGGGTTAAGTGCCATAGATCCGCGACCGGAAGGTGCCAAAGGTAGAGACCCTGACGGTATTATTGAAGTAGTCAGTTTATTAAGTGCCGAAGGGTTACAAAAAATTGTCACCGGGCTTGTTACTAATTTTACTGGGTTTGCGCCACTTGGTACGGTGCTAGTTGCCTTATTAGGCGTAAGTGTTGCAGAGCACTCTGGGTTATTATCAGCTGCAATGCGTGGCATGGTGATGGGCGCTTCAAAACGTTTAGTGACGTTTATGGTGGTATTTGCGGCAATATTGTCAAATACCGCTTCTGAACTCGGTTATGTGGTGTTGATCCCACTTGCAGCAATGATTTTCCATAGTTTAGGACGTCATCCACTGGCGGGTTTAGCTGCTGCATTTGCTGGGGTCTCAGGTGGATATAGTGCAAATCTATTGCTTGGGACAATAGATCCGCTACTTGCGGGCATTACAACGCCAGCTGCACAAATGATAGACCCATCATATCAAGTCGGTCCCGAAGCTAATTGGTACTTTATGATGGTGTCGGTGTTTTTAATCGCCATTGTTGGCACATTGGTAACTGAAAAAATCGTCGAACCGCGACTTGGAAAATATAACCCAAATGAAGCGAGTATAGATTTGGGTGAAAATAATATTGAGCACTTGTCGGCACAAGAAAAGTCGGGCTTAAAGTGGGCTGGCATTACGCTTCTAATCGTATCGATTTTACTTGCTCTGACAATTGTGCCTGAAAATGGCATATTGCGTCACCCTGAAACAGGCCTCGTAGCCGGTTCTCCATTTTTAAAGGGAATCGTGGTATTTATCTTTGTGACATTTGCCATACCTGGCTTTGTTTATGGCCGCGTGGTTGGGACCATGAAAAATGACCGCGACGTGATAAACGCGATGAGTAAATCCATGAGCTCAATGGGCATGTACATTGTATTGGTGTTTTTTGCAGCGCAGTTTGTGGCATTCTTTAAATGGACTAACTTAGGTACTATTTTGGCAATCAATGGTGCAGCACTGCTTACAGCACTTAACCTTACTGGCCCAGAAGTGTTCGTGTTATTTATATTTATGTGTGCGATTGTAAATTTGAGCTTAGGATCATCCTCGGCACAATGGGCTGTAACTGCGCCGATATTTGTACCGATGTTAATGCTGGTAGGATATGCGCCTGAAACGATTCAAGCAGCCTACAGAATTGGTGATTCTGTGACAAATTTAATCACACCGATGATGAGCTATTTTGGCCTGATACTCGCGGTTGCAACAAAATATAAGAAGGATATGGGAATTGGTACACTCGTTGCTACTATGCTGCCTTACAGCATGTTCTTCTTTGTTGGCTGGGTGCTACTATTTTATATCTGGGTATTTGGATTTGGGTTACCTGTTGGGCCAAATTCACCGATATATTACACACCGTAAAGGTAAAGAGCGCCGACTTATGTCGGCGTTTTTAATTAAGGTGGTAAGTATACAGGTACAATAAACTATAATATATTGACATAATAGTAAAAATCAATTTGTTAAATAGAGGATGCTCACCTACAGTTCTATAGAACCCGCCAAAAAAGGAGCTTAGGTTTCTAATGAAACTTTAACCGATCGTAAAGGTAGTTTATGTACACACTTTTTTATTACCCTCGAAACGCTAGCCTTGCGCCGCATTTTGTCTTGAAAGCACTTGGCGTTCCATTTCAGCTTGAGCTTGTTGACCGCAAGAAAGTTGTTCAAAAATCAGCTCAATATTTGAAAATAAATCCAACAGGCAGAATACCTACGTTAGTAGATGATGATTTTGTACTATTTGAAAGCGCAGCAATTTGTTTATATTTGTGTGAAAAACACCCAGAAAGTCATTTGATACCTATCGAGCCAAAAGCAAAAGCAGAGTTTTATCAATGGCTAATGTATTTAACAACAACCGTGCAAAATGAATTAATGGTTTACTTCTATCCTGAGCGGCATACTCAGAGTGCGATTATGTACGATGATATAGTTAACACGCAACAGTCTAGGATAAGTGAGTGTCTGGGGATATTGAACAAGTACATAGGCGACAACACATACATGGTAAATAACCAATTTACAGTGTGCGATTGTTATATGTTTATGCTGTGTATATGGGCAGATGAGTTGAAAAAACCACCACTGGGCTTTGCTAACCTCAACCGCTACCTAAAAGGGCTTGCGAAACATCCTGCAATCAAGGCGGTTTGCGAAGCCGAGCAAACTGATTTATCAGTATACAAATAAGACGCTATGCATCATGGGGTTGGTGTTGTACCCCATGAAAGTATTATAATTATGTCGCGCTAAAGTCTTTATTTACAAGTACTAGTCCTATAATCATGGCAGTAATTCCCGCTAGTTTTTGTAATGAGATGCTGGCCTGAGGCACGCTAAACCAACCAAAATGCGATATTAACATTGCCATTAGAAGCTGGCCGCTAAGTACAAACGACATTAAATTACCGACCCCCATTTTCGGAATTAAAAAATAACACAACCCTACGCCTGCTGCGCTTAAAACCCCGCCGACTCCCCATAGATACCAAGGAACAGAAGTCACAAGCTTTGCGCTTGGTGCGCTGTTATTAGAAACGCTCAGAGCAATCAATGAGAAGAATGCACTAAACGTAAAAGCACAGACTGTGGCCAAAATTGGATTTCTTAACAAGCTACCCAGTTGTGCGTTCATGCTTGCTTGTAGCGCAATTGCCGCGCCCGCAAAAAATGCGAGTATAGTAAACGTCATATCACTCTACCTTAATAACGAGGTCTTCGATTGGTTTTCTGACCTTGTTTACGTGCGCAACATAATCTAAAGGATGCCGATAGCCAATTGGGCATGCGATAACTGTTTTGAGCTTAGCTTGATCTAGCTTTAAAATCTGATCATATTTAGCTTTATCTATACCACCCACTGGACATGCATCTACTTTCAAAGATGCTGCAGAGAGTAATAAAGTGCTCAATGCGATATACGCTTGCTCGGAGGCCCATTGATACTGTTGTTGTACATCAAATCCTGATACGGCACTCAACATAGTTTGTTTCATTGCGCTGAGCTTTTTACCGATTAGGTCGGTATGCAGCGAGTATCTAAGGATGTACTGCTCAACCATTGTGGTTATTGAACTCATATCCGCGGATAAAATAAGCAAATGACTATTTTGTGCTATTTTTTCTTGGCCGTAGCTGGCTTCGACTAATTTATTTTTTATCTCATTATCAGTGATAACGAGTAGCTTGTAAGGCTGTAAACCAAAAGATGACGGGCTTAATCGAGTGTCTTTTAAGATTTGATTTAATTTGGCATCACTGACAATTTCATCGGAAAAGCGGCGAACTGCGTATCTCCATTGTAGCATCGGTTGAAGGTGAGTAAATGATTCTGCTTGCATAAGTCTCTCTACATCTAAGTAATCTTAAATGCAGCATAATCACTCAGCGCTCGCAGTTCATTTACCTATGTAAATGAACGCGAGGTCTTTAACGATTTTCTTATTCTACTTAACTGGGTGGCACTAATTCCTAGGTGTGACGCTAAGTGATATTGAGGAATTTGTTCAACTAAAGAAGCATTTTGCTGCAAAAACAACAGATACCTCTCTGTTGCATCTTGCTGAATTAAGCAAATTTCGCGTTGGTCTTTCTCAAGCAACCAATTTTTTTCAAGGTACTTAATTTGAAAGCGCATTAGCTCATGGTTATCGAATAAGACCTCACGATAAGCTTTAAAATTGATTAATAATACCTCGCAGTTTTGCAAGCACTGTATGCCCTGCTCGACGGCTTTTTTTTGATGCAACGCACTCATTATACCGGGAAACTCACCGGCGCAAAAAAAGCGCTTGTTGTACTCATGACCTTGATGGTCGCAGGCAAATAGTCTAACTATGCCACGGTTTATAAAAGCAAAACTGTTAGGCAATTCCCCATAAGGATAGATGTATTGATCTTTTTTATAGGTGCTTTTAGTACACAGGGAGACTATTTGCTGCCATGTTGTTGGCGATATGGGAGAATAGCCTTCCATAACGTTGCGTAGCATTTTTAGTGCGTCAGACATTTAAACTCCGTTTTACACGCTGGAAATATTCAAAACTATTTTACTCGGCGGTAATATACTGCTTGGTGGATTATATCCAATACTTCAAAACACCCTAAATAATTTTAAGGTTTTATGCGCGAACAATATCAACAACTTTTACGCTCGGGTGAACTGAGCTTTGACTCTAAACAGGAATATGCGGTCGAGATACTAGAACGACTACATCAGCAATTAATAGATGGTTTGCCATCTTGTGGTGTCTATTTATATGGGCCAGTTGGGCGTGGTAAAACCATGCTTATGGATATGTTTTTCAATTCTTTGGAAGGTGTATCTAAACAGCGCTTACACTTTCACCACTTCATGAAAAAGGTCCATAATCAGCTTAATTGCATTCAAGGTCAAAGTAATCCATTAGCCCATATAGCAGCGCAATGGGCACTACATGCAAAAGTGCTGTGTTTTGATGAGTTTTTCGTTACTGACATTGGTGATGCAATAATAATGGCACGGCTATTTGATGCGTTATTTGCCCATGGCGTGGTCCTTGTTGCTACCTCAAATTGTCATCCATCAGAGCTATACAAAAACGGCTTACAACGAGATAGATTTTTGCCCACCATCGATTTACTTGAAACCCATTGTAAGGTGGTAAGTGTCAATGGCGACACTGATCACCGATTCACAAAAGGGCTTATTAGTAATCACTATTTTGTGAATGAGCCTACAGCCTTCTTTAATGCTTTTGCTCAACAAGGTGGCGAGCAAATTAGTTCGAGTATCGAATTATTCAATCGCAAAATAAATATATTAGGACAAGGCAAAAGCGTTATTGCTTTTGATTTTATGAGCTTATGCTCAGCGCCTCGTGCCACTGCCGACTACATTGAGTTAGCGAAAGACTATCCAGCACTTTTCATTGCAAACATTCCAAAAATGGGCGAACGGATTGAGCATAATCACGCAGTACAAGGTATAGAAGATGGCTATCAGCGTAGCGGCTCAGTACATGACTCATATCATCTGGATGATCACGCTAGACGATTTATTGCTTTAGTAGATGAATGTTATGAGCAGCGCTGCATTGTTGTGATTTCTTCGCCTGTTGATATCAATGATCTATACGTAGGAAAGCGTCTTGCTTTTGAGTTTGAAAGAACAAAAAGCAGGTTAGTAGAAATGCAGCATTGGTCATTTTAAATCAGTGATATAACAAAATAGCTGCACTGCTAGTATGGATGGGTTATGTGAGCTAGTATGGTGGTTTTCGCACAAAAGATACGATTCATGAAAAAAATCGCTTTATTCGTAGACGTACAAAATATCTACTATACCTGTAAACAATCGCTAGGCTTTAATTTTAACTACAACGCTTTTTGGGCTGAAGCTCAGCAATTAGGTGAAATAGAATATGCCTTTGCATATGCAACTTATCGTGGTGACGACAAGCAAACTCAGTTTCAAAATATATTGCGTGCGATTGGATTTGAAGTAAAGCTCAAGCCCTATATTGTTCGCAGCGATGGTTCAAAAAAAGGCGATTGGGATGTTGGGATCACCATCGATATGATGGAAGCCGCGAAGCATGTTGATGAAGTGATTTTACTCTCAGGGGATGGTGATTTTGCAATTTTATTAGCGCATTTACGTAATCGTTATCAAGTATCAAGCAAAGTATATGGGGCCGAAAAGCTAACGGCCCAACTACTTATAGAAAGCTGTGACGAATTTATCCCTATTGACGAGCGGTTGTTGCTTACCTAAAACCTTTAAAATTTAATAAATATACGCTACGCTACGCTAAACTTAAAATTTTATTGTTAAGGAAAAACATGAAAATCAACTTGTTACAGGGTGCATTCATTTCACTTTTGGCTTTCCCCTCTTTTGCAGGAAATGATGTTTATGCTGTGGTCGATGAATTAAATATTCGCTCACACTCTTCAAATAATGATCATCAGATATATTTTAGGGCGAAATCTATATCCGACAGTTCGCAATATGCTCCATGTATTGTCGATAAGGCATCAATGGTATGGCGTTTAGATATCACGTCTCCTGTAGCGAAGTATCAATATGAATTATTACTTGAGTCTTATAAACATCAACGCCCCGTTCGTTTACTAGGACAAAGTGATGTTTGTGCGGAACAAAATATTGATTCAGATGTTATTTTTGAGATTAGCCCTTGGGGCTGGTCTGAATTGTCAAACGATGAAAAATAATCTACTACGGTGGTATTGACTAAAATAAAGATTATTTTAGTCAATCAATTTATAGGAGCACCACCGATTTTATATTTGGTATATCGATAACCTAATTGTTGGTTACATATAAACTAATCGAAAGGCTCGCGTGGTCAGCGAATAAAAAATATTTTAAATCCATGCTTATTGTGTGTATAGGTGTAATCGTTTTTCTTAGGCTTTCAATCTTATAATAGTTATTTTTATACTTTAATATTAAATAGAATTTAATATGCCGAGCTCTTCATATTGAACTTTTTCAAAATTTTTATTCAACCTAATTAACCCTATCACTAGTTCACACGAATTAAGTACGTTTAATAGGCTTATCTTCAATTAATTCACAAGCTAATCTATTCCATCAAATTTTGATATTGTTTCGGGGGGTATATAACTAATTTTTATAAAAGGTGCTGTAATCTCTATTTGTGTTTAAATTGTCTTTTTATATCAGGTATTACATAGATTTTTAACACTAGATATCATTAAAAATGAAGTTTTCGGTATTAAAAATAGTTCAATTAAGTTTGTAAAAACTAGATAACTCTTTATACTAGGCTTAAAGCATTTCAGTATCGGACTTAATAACCCATGTTGGTACCACTGGTTGATACATTTAAGCAGCTCCGTTATCAAATAGCACATTTAGAAGATGCAACGTTACCTCAAGAGTATCCTGAGCTTGACGCGTATTTATCGCGTGTTGCCAAAATAATTCCACAAGCATTAACGGATCTGAGCTTTTTATATCAGTTTCTTTATGTTTACGGTCGAAAGTCTGAAGCTACATTTAATCGTTTTAGGAATGAGTTAGAACGATTTCATTTGTGGGCTTGGAATATAAAGCAATTATCGGTTTTTGAATTGAAACGGGATGATATCGAAGCGTATGTAGATTTTATGGCGCAGCCAGAGCATACTTGGTGCTCTGATTCTGTACAATGGCGGTTTAAAGAAAATCAAGGTATTAGATTAGTTAATAAAAACTGGCGTCCTTTTACCACAAAAGAACAGGCAGTTAGTCAACAAACTCTGGCTGCTATGTTTACCGCCTTAAATGTATTTTACAAATTCGCCATTCTTGAAGAAAAAACAAGCACTAATTTTGTGCCTGTTGTAAAGAAAAATAGCCCTTACCTCGTAGTTGAATCACAGATTAAACTTCCCGACACTTTAAGTAATTTACAGTGGGAATATGTTTTAGGTGTCACCAAAGACAAGTGCTCGGAATTTCCAGATCTTGAGAGAAATTTATTTACGCTTGCATGTTTAAAGGGATTATATTTAAGAATTTCAGAATTATCTGAGAGGCAACAATGGTCTCCGGTAATGAGTCATTTTTGGCAAGATCCAGATGGTTTTTGGTATTTACGTATTATGGGCAAAGGTAATAAGCTTCGTGATGTTACTCTCAGTGAAGACTTTATCGAGTACCTAAAGCGATATCGAATTTATCGTGGGTTATCACCGCTTCCAAGGGTGGATGAACCCTACCCAATCGTTCATAAATTGCGCGGAAAAGGCGGTATGAATGTGAGACAATTACGCCGAATTGTTCAACAAAGCTTTGATTTAGCAGTAGAATCTTTAAATAAAGATGGTTTTTCTGATGAAGCGGAACAACTAAAAGCCGCCACTGCGCATTGGTTACGTCACACTGGTGCTACACATGATGCCCTACACCGCCCTTTAAAGCACCTATCTGAAGATCTTGGCCATGCGAAGATTGCTACAACGGACCAAATTTACATACAAACAAATATTAAAGATAGAGCTAAGTCAGGTTCTAAGCGTAAATTATGATTATGTTAAAAAGGCCCTAACTTTATTTAATTAGGGCAAACTTACCTATTATTATTTATATTGAGCGAGCAATAAATTCTAATGGGTGCATCGGTTTTTTATTTTCATAACGTTTAACTTGGCTTCTACACGAAAAACCTGTTGCTAGCAATTTTTCTGGTTCTGTTGAATCAACATGCTTTTGCCAGGACATCTCGTAAAGTGCACGTGAATTTTCTTGGTTTTGAATTTCGTGCCCGTATGTACCTGCCATACCACAACACCCTGTTGCTGGCGTTTTGAGCTTTAAACCTAACCGAGAAAAAATCGTTTTCCAAACATTTACAGCACTGGGAAGTGCGGTCGTTTCTGTGCAATGGGCAAGTAATGTGTATTCTTCACCTGTTGGTACATTTAATACGATATTTGACCAGTCTTGATCTTTTAGCCATTCGTGAGCAAGCTCAACATGAAACCCCAACTCATTGGTATTTAAGATCTGTTTATATTCATCTCTGTATACCATTACTAAAGATGCATCTACACCTATCATCGGAATTTTATATTCAGCCAGATCAGATAAAAATGACGTTGCGTGTTCGGCGGTTTTCGCAAACTCCTTCAAAAACCCTTTTACATGTTGTGCCTTTCCGTTTGGTACAAAAGGTAGCAGTATCGGACTTTTGTTCAATGCTTGTATTACATCAACCAATGACGCAACAAGTTCTGCTTCATAGTAACTTGTGAATGGATCTTGAACTATGAATACACAGTTTGCCCTTTCTTCTTCGCTCATTTTATCTAGTTTGCTTTGGTCAAAATCAAACTCTGATTTGAGTCTAGATTGTAAACTTGGGACACTTAGTTGCGGCGTGTCCACATAGCCAAATACTTTTTTAATTACGTGAGCGACAAACGTGTTGGCCACAACGGGATTAACAAAAGTAGCAAGCTTAGACAGAAAAGGTGCCATTGTTTCGATGTTAGCTACTAAATAATCTTTTAATGGGCGGTTATATCTGCTGTGATAAAAATTCAAAAACCGTGAACGGAAACTTGGTACATCAACCTTAATTGGACATGCTGTGGTACACGCTTTACAGGCTAAGCATTCATCCATTGATTCTTTTACTTCATGATTAAAGTCGTAAGCCCCTTTGCGTTTACTTTGTGTATGTCTAAAACGTTCCCACCAAGTAACATTGTTTTCTTTTTGTATAAGCTGTTTTTCAGTTGCTAACAAGTCTGTACCAGCATCCTCTTGGAGCCTTAACCACTCACGGATAAGACTTGCCCTACCTTTTGGAGAGTGGCGACGATCTTTTGTTACTTTATATGATGGACACATTGGAGATGCTTCATCATAGTTAAAACAAAGTCCATTGCCATTACAGTTCATGGCGTTTTCGAAACTGTCCCGCACTTCAATGGCGATACGTTTATCGAACCACGCTCGTTTTTGGTCATCAACACTGACTAGTGAGTCTTCACTTTCAAAAGGTGTACATATTTTACCGGGGTTTAATCTGTTGTCTTTATCGAAAAGAGTTTTAATCTTGCGAAGTTCAGAGAATAATTGTGCGCCAAAAAATTCAGGTCCATATTCACTGCGGTAACCTTTACCGTGCTCTCCCCACATAAGGCCGCCATATTTTGCGGTGAGTGCTACCACTTTATCTGATATTTCTCGAAGTAATCGCTCTTGCTCTGGGTCACACATATCCAATGCTGGACGAACATGTAAAACACCTGCATCAACATGGCCAAACATACCGTAATGCAGGCCGTGTGAATCTAGCAGTTGTCGAAATTCAACAATAAAGTCTGCTAAATTTTCAGGTGGAACGGCGGTGTCTTCTGCAAATGCGAGCGGTTTTTGTTTTCCTTTGGTATTACCTAACAAGCCAACTGATTTTTTACGCATGGCATAAATTTTTAGAATATCATCTTTGTTGTTGGTCAACTGATATCCTATTACACCTGCTTGTTTGTTTTTAATGAGAGTGTCTAGCTTTTTACAAAGAGCATTGATCTTGTCATCCATTTCATCCGCAGTTTCACCATTAAACTCGACCATATTCAGGCCCTGCATTTCAATACCTGGAACATCAGTAATTAAGTCCGATACTGAGTGCCAAATAATGTCTTCTCTAGCAAGATTAAGAACTTTACTGTCAACGGTTTCAACAGAAGTAGCTTGCGCTTGTACTAAAAATGGTGAGTTACGCAGTGCAGAATCGAAACTATCGTATTTGATATTGATCAGCGTTTTGTAAGGCGCTATTGGTGTTATATTAAGTTTCGCTTCTGCAACAACACCTAGCGAGCCTTCAGAGCCGGTAATTATTCTTGAGAGGTCAAAATTCTCAAGTTTAGAGTCGAATACGTTTTCTAAATCATAGCCAGTAAGAAAACGGTTTAAACGTGGAAATTTCTCTAAAATGAGCGCGCGATTTTGTTCGCAAGATGCTAATACTTGCTTATAAATTTGCGCGACGCGATTGTCCTGCTGCGCAATGAGGTGCGCTTTTTCGGTAGCAATTTTACTGGTACTTAATTGTGTACCATCTACTAGGTAGGTTGTAAGACCTAAAACATGATCGCTGGTTTTTCCGTAGACCAACGAACCTTGACCAGAGGCATCGGTATTTATCATACCACCAATGGTTGCACGGTTACTTGTTGATAAATCGGGAGAAAAGAAAAAGCCATATGGTCGTAAATAATCATTTAGCTGGTCTTTTATCACACCAGCTTGAACTCTTACCCATTTTTCTTCCACATTAATCTCAATGATTTCTCGCATGTAACGAGATAAGTCGATAACGATCCCTGGGGTTAACGACTGACCATTTGTGCCAGTACCACCGCCTCGCGGACCAAAAGTTAAGGATAAAAATGGGTCTTGTGCTGCACACTGTAACGCAGTTTGAATATCTTTGTTATTTTTGGGGAATATGACAGCTTGTGGCACATTTTGATAAATGCTGTTATCAGTGGAGTTGACTAAACGGGTTGCATAACTCGTATCGGTGTCACCCAAAAAACAGGCTTTTTTTATCGTATCTAAATAGTCGTTAAGTAATTCGTTGGCTGTATCTTGCTGACTTATATTGGCAATCATGGCAGTAATAATTTATTGCTTTGGCGGTATTGTATCATGTAGAAAGATTTAAAAAATTGAGAAATTTAATCTTTGTTACATATTAACGCAACTTCTACACATCAATTGCACTATAGTAAGCGAATGGCACTTTATGGAGTATGTTATGAAAAAGTTTCTAGTTCTCGCTTTAGGGGCTGTGTTTGTTTTGTTTGCGCTCGTTTTTGCGATCGTACCCGGACCTTCGATTGTCTTTTTGTTAGCCGCGTTAGTTTGTTTTTCGATTTATTATCCAAAGGCTCGAGATCTTTTAAAAATAGTACAAAAGATTTTTAAACGCGCTTGTTACCGCTTAGACGGTATAAAATAAAAAGGCCGACTTTGTAGTCGGCCTTTTTCTAACAAATAAGCTTAGTTTTTTAGCTTATCAGCTAGATATAACCAAGTTTCAAGTACTGTATCAGGATTGAGTGATACAGAATCAATACCCTGATCTACTAACCAAGCTGCAAAATCTTCGTGATCTGATGGACCTTGACCACAAATACCAACATATTTGCCTTTTGCTTTCGCAGTTTGAATCGCCATAGATAGTAGCTTTTTAATCGCTGGGTTACGCTCATCGAACAAATGAGCAATCAAACCAGAATCACGGTCAAGACCAAGCGTAAGCTGAGTTAAGTCATTAGAGCCGATTGAAAATCCGTCGAAATATTCTAAGAATTCGTCAGCTAATAATGCATTTGATGGCAATTCGCACATCATGATAACTTTTAGACCGTTCTCACCACGCTTAAGGCCATGTTGTTCAAGCAAATCAATAACTTGAGCCGCTTCTTCTAAAGTACGAACGAATGGGATCATAACTTCTACGTTTGTTAAACCCATGCTGTTTCTTACACGTTTGATGGCTTCACACTCTAACGCAAAGCACTCACGAAAGTCTTCAGAAATGTATCGAGACGCACCGCGGAAACCAATCATTGGGTTTTCTTCTTCTGGCTCATATTGCTGGCCGCCAACTAGGTTTGCATATTCGTTAGACTTAAAGTCAGACATACGAACAATCACGCGCTCTGGAGCAAACGCACAACCTAGAGTTGAAATACCTTCAACAAGCTTGGCAATGTAAAATTCCACAGGAGATTCATAGCCGGCAATAATGTCTTTGATTTCAGCTTGTAAATCAGCAGGCTGAGTATCGAAATTAATAAGCGCTTTAGGGTGAACACCAATCATACGGTTAATGATAAACTCTAAGCGAGCAAGACCAATACCTGCATGTGGCAATCTGGCAAAGTCAAATGCCCTGTCTGGGTTACCAACATTCATCATGATTTTCATTGGTAGATCAGGCATCTCGTCTACGCGTGAAGAAATGACTTCAAATTCAAGTTCACCTTCGTAGATATAGCCTGTATCACCTTCGGCGCACGATACAGTTACTTTTTGGTTATTAGTGATGAGATCTGTCGCATTACCACAACCTACTACAGCTGGGATACCTAATTCACGGGCGATAATTGCCGCGTGACAAGTACGGCCACCACGGTTTGTAACGATAGCTGCCGCGCGTTTCATGATTGGTTCCCAATCTGGGTCAGTCATATCAGTAACCAGTACGTCACCTTGTTGCACTTTGTCCATTTCATCAATGGAATTAAGAACACGTACAACGCCAGAGCCAATCTTATGACCGATAGCACGCCCTTCTGCGATGACGTTTGAATGCGCATTTAGTTGGAATCGCTCCATAACGTTCGCATCTTCATTTGAGCGAACGGTTTCAGGGCGAGCCTGAACAATATAGAGTTTGCCATCGTTACCATCTTTAGCCCACTCGATGTCCATTGGACGACCATAGTGTTTTTCGATGATTACAGCTTGTTTCGCTAATTCTTGAACTTCTTCGTCAGTAATTGAGAATTGTGCAGACTTAGCTGGGTCCATATCAACGATTTCAACTTGTTTGCCGTGAGACTCATCACTTGAATAAATCATTTGGATAGCTTTTGAGCCGATATTGCGGCGTACAACTGCTGGTAGGCCTTTAGCTAGTGTAGGCTTATGTACATAGAACTCATCTGGATTAACAGCACCTTGAACAACCATCTCACCAAGGCCATAACTTGATGTTACAAACACTACGTCTTCGAATCCAGACTCGGTATCGATACTAAACATAACACCTGAAGAGGCTTTATCAGAGCGAACCATGCGTTGAACACCCGCTGATAACGCAACACCTCGGTGGTCATAACCTTGGTGAACACGGTATGAAATTGCGCGGTCATTAAACAGTGACGCAAATACGTGTTTGATTGCGACCATGACGGCGTCAATACCACGTACATTCAGGAAAGTTTCTTGTTGACCTGCAAATGATGCATCAGGCATATCTTCCGCAGTAGCAGATGAACGAACCGCAAAAGAAACGTCAGAACTAGTATCACCGTGAAGTGTGTTGTATGCGTCGCGAATTGCTTTGTCTAGGGTTGGCTGAAATGGAGTATCGATAATCCATTGTCTAATATCGGCGCCTACTTTGGCGAGGGTGTTGACGTCATCGACATCAAGGGTATCTAGTATGGTGTGGATCTTTTCGTTGAGACCTGATTGGTCTAGGAATTCATTGAAGGCTTCAGCTGTTGTTGCGAATCCTCCTGGAACTTGTACACCAGCGTTTGATAAATTAGATATCATTTCACCAAGAGAGGCATTTTTACCACCAACTCGAGGCACGTCTTGCATACCTAACTCTTGATACCAGAGAACGTAGTCTTGCACGGAACTGTCTCCAAAAACAAATTGTAATAAATGTGAGAGATTGTTTGACCTTTTATTGAGGTCAAGGGCATTCTACACTGGTAAGCACGCCTACGTAAACCGCGTTGGGCTAAATTCAGCTAATTTGAAATAATAAGGTTATCATGAGAACCGCATTTTATATCTCGGACGGGACAGCAATTACGTCAGAAGTATTTGGTCATGCAACGCTATCTATGTTTCCTGTGGAGTTTAACCACCAGACAATTCCATTTGTAGAGACAATTCAAAAAGCAAAAGAAATCAAAGCACTCATAGACACAACATCACAAAATAGTGGTGAAAAGCCATTGGTATTTTTCACGTTTGTTAACCCAGAACTCTCTGACATTATCTTATCCTCTCAGGGCGTTTGTTATGACTTTCTTGCGCTGGCAAGCAAAGTTGTTAAAAAAGAGCTCAATGTTGATCCTGTGCCTAAAATTCACCGAACTCACTCTATACATGAAGCGAGCTATGATTTTCGTATCGAGGCTGTGAATTACGCATTAGCAAATGATGATGGGGCCAATATAAAAGACTATGAACAAGCAGATATTATTTTGGTTGGTGTAAGCCGCTGTGGTAAAACACCAACGAGTTTATATCTAGCGCTGCAATATGGTATCAAAGCTGCAAACTATCCTATGACAGAGGATGATTTGGAAAAAGGCAATTATCCTCGTTGCTTACTTCCATATAAACATAAGCTATTTGGTCTGACGATTAATCCAGAAAGGTTAGCTGCGATCCGAGAGGGACGCATGGCAAATTCTAAATACGCTTCGCTGAGACAATGTCGAATAGAAGTGAGGGAAGTAGAGATGTTATTTAAACGCCATAAAACGCCTTATTTGAATTCTACATCTCATTCCGTTGAAGAAATATCTGCCAAGATTATTTCTGAGACTGGGCTAACAAGAAGAAAGTATTAAAAAGGCCGCTGTAGCGGCCTTTCATAAAAGCTAAGCTTTAGTTCGAGCGTCTTTAAGTAAGTCTGCTACTAAAAAGCCAAGCTCTAATACCTGATCGGCGTTTAAGCGCGGGTCACACTGAGTACGATACCTTTGTGCTAGGTCCTCATCTGAAAGACCATAAGCACCGCCAGTGCATTCTGTAACGTGCTGACCAGTCATTTCAAGGTGCACGCCGCCGGGGTAGGACCCCTCAGCTTTATGAACAGCAAAGAACTGGCTGATTTCGCGTAAAATATTATTAAAGCTACGTGTCTTATAACCAGTGCTCGCTTTTTCTGTGTTACCGTGCATTGGATCTGATGACCAAATAACCTTTTTGCCCTCTTCTTGCACTTTACGCACTAGCGCAGGCAGTTTCTCTGGTAGCACATCCGCGCCCATACGCGTAATAAGTGTTAGCCTACCTGGTATATTGTCTGGGTTTAAAGCATCAATGAGTTCAATCAACTCATCTGGTTTCATACCTGGACCGACTTTAACACCTATCGGATTTTTAATTCCTCTAAAAAACTCAATATGAGCATGGTCTAGCTGTCTAGTACGCTCACCAATCCAAACAAAGTGCGCAGAGCAATCATACCAATCACCACTTAGGTGATCCCTGCGAGTAAGTGCTTCTTCATAACCTAAAAGAAGTGCTTCGTGTGAAGTGTATAAGTCAGTTTCTTTTAGACTTGGCGCTACTGCTGAGTTAATACCACAAACTTCCATAAATTCGAGCGCATCTTGAATCCTGTCAGCTAGTTGTTGATACTTCTCTTTTAAAGGGTTTGCAGCAACAAAGCTCATGTTCCAACGGTTAACTTGATGTAAGTCTGCAAGTCCGCCTTGTGCAAATGCCCTTAGTAGGTTAAGTGTCGCGGCGCTGTGATGGTACGCAGTCATAAGGCGATTTGGATCGGGGATACGAGCGTCTTCAGTGAACTCGAAGTTATTAATTATATCGCCTCGATATGACGGTAACGAAACTCCATCTATTGTTTCAAAGTCAGATGAGCGTGGCTTTGCATATTGCCCTGCCATTCTAGCAATTTTAACCACTGGGCATTTCCCGCCATAAGTTAAAACTACAGCCATCTGTAGTAATGTTTTGAAAGTATCCCTTATGTTTGCTGCATTAAAATCTGCAAACGATTCTGCACAATCACCGCCTTGCAGCAAGAAAGCTTTACCTTCGCATACATCGGCTAGTTGTTTGTATAAACTTCTCGTTTCTTCAGCAAAAACAAGAGGTGGTGCACTGTTTAATTGTTTCTCTACCAATTTCAGGTCTTCCTGAGATGGGTATTCTGGTTGCTGTACAATCGGATGCTCTCTCCAACTGTCAGGGTTCCATGGCTTCATTTGTTTTCCTCATTCCAAGTAGTATTACTTCAAAGTGAAAGTAACGTATAGAGCTCTTTGCATCAAGGAAAATTTCAACTTACAAGTGTTTAAGGCTTTATTCATAGGAATAAGAAAAGGAACACATCATACTATTTAATCTTAATAACAAGCCACACACCGAGCTGACTTTAAAATAAAAGCCAACAAAACGAACGCACGTTCTTGGTATCAGCTACTATTACTAATTAATAAAAACGTATATAAATCAATCTCTATTTAATACTTTTTATAAATAGTAGTCATTTCTATGCGCCTTTAACTGTTTGGCACACAGCTTTGTTAAAGACGCAAGAAGGTTACTTCAGTGTGACTGTGTTATTTTGCCTAATCTATGTATGTTAATTCTCCTTGTTTTTGGTAGTTAGGTTATACGCTAAGGCACTATCTGGCGTGTCATTGCTGACAGAAAGCGCTTTGCAATCTCCTCTCCTTTTACAGCCCATCACATCAATTGCAATAAAACAGCCGTTCGAGAGCTTACTAAAGCTTTTCTTCCTATAGATTTGAAACTAGGTAATATCAATGTGGCTTACTACCTGGGTGTCGTGGCGCGGACTATAATTTTTTTATCAGGCAAGTTTGTAAAGGGAAAATCTTCAATTTTCTCCCAACAATGACAACCTCTGATTACGTCGCTGATTGTCAAGAATAGATGATTCTCACTTTACATTGTTTGTGTAGATTATTAGTGGAAGAGAAATGTATAGGCTGAAATAGAGGGACTACTTATCTTAAAAGTTCATGCTGTTTCCGTGACCTAAAACATAGTATCAGTAACTTTATTCTGGCTTTGGCTGTAATAATTTGACGTTTAGAAATCATGTCACTTAGCAAAACTTAAAAAAAACTGGTGATAGTAGTTTGAGCGGTAAACGGGTTCAGAGGTAATTAAGGAATTTGTGTATAAATTATATCGAGAAGTAACACAACATCATTGCGAAGATAGCTAATAGTATTCTCCCTCTTTTGTGTCAAAACAACATATTTAACATAATACATTCGATAGTTCCGTTACCGCTTTTTGTAGATTTTAATTGGGTTGAAGATAAGAACGTGTTATTTTCAATAAAAGAACACATCATACGTAATGTTAAATATATATATAACCTTAGCATCTTTCAAAATGTAAGACTAAATTATCAGCAACATCAATTTCTTTATTTGCTAAGATCATAATATTGTCTATTAGATGATGTTATTAATCTCAAATCACACGAATTTTATACTCGTGCAGTATTTCGTCTGTTTCAAAGCTAATGATATATGAGCTGGTTTTCATCCCTTTCACTTATACACTAGCCGTATAGCTATAAGGGATTTAGTGTTCGTTCGAAATCCTATTTTTGATATTTTTGTCTTTAGGCACATTATCATATGCACTACTTTCTAATACTGGTAGTTATATATGTTCATAAATAATTTACTCGTTATTAGTCTCTTTTTTGTGAAAACTGGTCAAACTAGTGAGTACTAACTTAGTGTTTTATTGTGCTCCTCTGCTCTATTTCAAATGATTTAAAATTATACAAAGTAAGTTACCCAGTGGACCAAAATGATTATGGAAGGTAATAAAAGATCCAAAAAAAGAATATATTTGCTATCATTACGATAGAGAACACATCATACAGATGTGTTGAAATAAACAAACTCAGCAACCTCAAAAAAAATGGATGATGTGTTCTTCATGAAAACCAAATTTTCTATTCGCTCGCAGTTCGACTTACTTTTTGAGCAACTGTCTCTGTTTTGTGATGAAATTCGTAACGCCGATATTATTAATACAATCTATTTTCAGTTACCTGAAATTACTAAAGAACATGAAGATAAAGCACCATCTTCAATTCATGTTAACAAAATAGCCGGGGATGATGCGATAAAAAGAATAGTAAGTGCTTACTTGGATTTATTCGTCGACAAAAAAGTCAGTAGCAAAGTAATGCAACGACATCCAGGTCTTTTGAGTATTAATGACCCTAAAGGCCATCTCATGAAACGACTCAACTACGTTAATGAGGCAAAACAAAAATTTAAAGACTTAATATTAGAAATTCCAAATAATGATGCACGTTTTGAGGCTGTTCACAATGCAATCCCATCACTTATAACGCTTGCCAGTTATCGAAAAATTCACAGTGAAAATGCTATACCATATTCAGTGCGATTTACCTGGATGACAAAGCATGCCACCCGAACGCTTTCAAAGGAAGCTGCATTAGATATGCTTTCTCGCTCATCAAATTATTCAAATCCACGAATGATAGACCAGCAATCTTGGCAAACTCTTGTTGAACAAGAAAAGCTGCGTGTTAGTAGTTTGACTGAAAAGAGTAAACTACGTATCCGGCGCCCAACACGCGTTTCTCCTGAAGTAAATGTACGATTCACTGCACAAAAACGTTACCATGTCAGTGCAGCATTACCTTTTATTCTTTTTAATCCACATCCAGAAACAAAATTGGGTGATCTACCCCATTACGAGAAAATAGAAAATCATCCAAGAAAACGGGCTTACAATTTTTTAGTAGATAGAATTTATTTAGAAAAGGTCGATTAAAAAAAGCGCCAATTGGCGCTTTCTTTATTTTTTAACAATTTCTTCTAACGTATCTTCGTCTATCACTTCTGCATTTTCAACGATACGTTTTCCACCTTGAATTTCGATGCGCTTGTGATGTTTATTCAATGCTAAGATTTCCTCACAGAATTGCGCGGATGGATGCATCTCATATACATAGTCTATAATTTGCCCCGTTTTATCATCTTTAACATTTGTGATGCTATATTCAGATATCGCGCCTTTTTCGATTAGATCTTTCATCGTTGTCGTCATATCTCGACGCAATGCTTTAAGTTTATTCTCAGAAATATCATCAGTTGAGTAAATAGTGCCATATTTTTCCATAATGGATAGCAATCTAAAATGATACGTTTTTCCGGGTGCAGCATAGCGCCACAAATGATACAAACGAAGCATCATCCAACGTGATAAGCCTCTTTTTAATTCCTGAGCACTATTAAAGTAGTATCCTTTATACTCGAGATTATCAATCATGTTATGAACAAAAGCATTTAAACAGGCTACGCATTTAATATTGCCGCCCTGCCCTTTTTTGCCACTAAAATGCAAAGAAGATAAAAAGTTCATATTTGACTCATAGAACGAATCATCAATATCCGAATTTTTTGTATCAGTTGCCGAATATTTAAATGATAACTTCGAACCTTGTAAGGCTTCCAAAGATTCTTTAATTTGAGGATATGGCATGGATTGTCCAACAGCCTTAAGCTCTTGGGCTAACTCGTTCATTGAAAAGATAACCGCATATTGAATACCTGATTTGAAGTTTATCTTTACAATTTTTCCTTTAGAAGCAAGACGAATTAGAGCCCGCTCTACTTTTTCTTCTCTATCTGACGGCCAGACAAGATACTCAACGTCATCCCCGTCCTTTTTTGTACTTACGACAGCAGGGGTAATTTTGATCTCACCTTCATACAAAATTCCATCGACTTTTTCGGATATTCGACGGGTAACTATCGTCTTTTTAGGAGCTTCTTCGAGTGGCAGCTTTTTGTGACCTGAACGTACAAATCTACCCCAAAGATCATAGTGATTAAAAGTATTAGAATAAGCTCTTAAACCATGGGCTGCATTTTCAATTGATATACGAACATCTTTATTATCAGTGAATAACGCTAAACTCTCGTTATCAATAGCGCTTTCCACACCATGGATTTGCCCTCGCAACGAATCAGGTAGGTTATCTACCGAGATGTTCACCTTTCGGCTCATTGTTCTTACTTCCAAAATATTATGACAGCTTATAACAACATATTCATAAGCAAAAGTTAATGACTAAAGTTAGTAAAAATCTGATCTAAGCTCAATTTTTTATTTTAGATCACTTTTTTACTAAGTAATTTTTTTTCAGATCAAATTTATACTAACTAGTCTAATATAAAGTCAGTTTTCAGCTTTAATTTAGCTAAAATATCGCAATAACTAACTGATTTATGGGTGCTCTGTGTATAACTTGATATTTCCTTGGTATAGATCTGATCTAAACCAAGAAAAGATCTGATCTTTACTTACTTAGCCTTGAGTTCAATCACCTTTTTGTGGGTAACTTGCTGATTTTACTTAGTATAAATATGATCTAGCTAAACTTTTTTGTGGATAAACCTGTTAATAAGCTTGTTATAAAACGAAACGTGAAATAGAGCTTAGTAAAAGCTCGATCTGTCACTACGTATAGATCGGATCTTTACTGCGTATAATTGCGATCTGATATCTATCACTTTATTTTTATAAAACAGCTAGTTATACCTAATTTTTTGCCTCTTAGCCTTTATATACCTATATATTTAACCATACTTAATCTTAGTTTATTAATCTTAAGTTAGTAAAATTTCAAATGTCTTTCATTTTTATTGTTTACTACCAATTCAATGGACATTATAATGTTTGGTATCAAGTAAAGGATATCGTGTATGTCAATTAATAACAAAGCACTATCAACATATAGTCTTTTAAAAGCAACAGCTGAGGTTGCAGAGCAATCTCTTGAAGGGCGAATTCAACATTATCGAGCTCACCTTAAAACCGACGAAAAAGAGCTTAGAACGTATACCCAAAAGGCCGCAGCAGATCTACTTGGTTGTAATAATAGAACTTTAAAAAGACGCCATGATCAAGGCGATTTTGACCACCTTAGTATTCAAAAGGGGGCAAATGGACATTATGCTTACACCCTATCCAATATTTTCGCTATGGCAGAAATAATGGGTGTTGATGCCGATCAAAGAAAAGAAGGCGATAAACTGCAAGTTATTGTTATCAATTCTCTCAAAGGTGGCTGCGGTAAAACAACCTCACTTGTAAACATCGCAGCAGCATTAGCCACAACAAATATTAAAAGATATCGTATTGGCATCATCGATTTAGATCCTCAAGGCTCATCTTCAAGTTTTTTCCCTTCTAATGATCCTGAACCCATCACGGTAGGTGATTTAATGCGAGATTGTATTGAGCTTGAACCAAACGAGACATGGCAAAGTGTCGTTTCTAATGCGTTTCAAACCACACACATCCCAAATATAAGGGTCTTGCCATCAGGGATGGACGATTTTTACTTTGAACATGAAACTGCAACAGAACTAAAAGAAAGTTCTAGCTACGAGCAAACTCGTCACTATCATAAACTATATGAAAAAGTAATTGAGCCTGTAGAAAACGAGTTCGACATTATTCTAATAGATACAGCCCCATCGCTTAACTTTATGTTTTACAATGCATTAATGGCATCAACAGCGATGTTAATCCCGGTTCATCCAGAAGCGGTTGATTTTGACGCCAATAACAAATATCTGAAGCGTTTGGGCGAAATTTATCACACGGTTGCAGCACTTGGTCATGAAGGGTGGGATTTCATGCAATTTTTGGTGACAAACTATGTAAAAGGCAATCACTCACAAAGAGATATTGTTAAAGACGTACGTAGTGCATTTGGACGTCAGGTAATGAGTTACCCCATAAATCATAGCTCAGCTATTACAGCCAGCTCATCATCGTTTAATACCATTTTTGATCAAAAGACTTCTGACAGCCTAGCGAGTAGAGAGTCTTTGATCAAAGCACAGGAAAATATAAAAGACGTGGTTGATGAATTAGAAATGTTGATCCGCTCAAATTGGCCATCAACGCAATCATCACTGACGTAAGAAGAATAAGGTTAACTAATGGCAAAGAAACGTAAAAATGACACTAGGCTCGATCCTTTCGCGTCTCCTGTTGAAGGTAGTAGTCTTGATGATTTACTAGATCAAGCAAAAGTTGGTGATGTGATCACGATGCCAGCTCCTAGTGATCCAAACAGAACGATCACCTTAACTTGTCACGTGATCAAGCATAAAGATATTGAGCTAAAAACCAAAGTTTATGGCCAAAACCGTCGTGAACAGTCCCTTTTAAACGAGCGCTCTGTAGCTGACATATTACCTGCAATAAAAAATGATAAGCGAAACCTTCATCCGGCATTATGTTGGCAAAAAGACAATATTCATTGGGTACTGTCAGGATCTAGACGCAGAAAAGCCTGTTCATTAGCTGGGGCTGATTATGTAGTTTTAACCTCTAACGATTTTAATGAAAATGACGCTAAATTGCTGGCTGTCTCATCAGATCAGTACATAGCACCTAGTTTATGGGAATTAGGCCAAGCGTATGCTGGTACGAAGCTTAAGCTTCAAGAACAGGGTAAAAAAGGGTCTTTTAGAGAAATCGCTGCTATAGAAGGTGTGTCTCATACCGCGATTGCAGATGCGATAAAGGCTTACGAACAGATACCAAAAAATGTACTTAACCTTTACCCTACAGCAAACCATGTGGGCAGAGAGGCTGCAAAAAAGATCATAGAAGCGATTCAACAAGAGCCTGAGCTGTTCCAGCAAATGCTAAAAGAAGTACCGTCACAGCCCTTTATGGAAGAACAAATGAGTGACGAAAAGCGATCTTTGATGATCACCAAGTACCTCACTACTTTTGAAGATAAATCTCACCGTAATGAGTCTTTGCTAGAAAGCGACTTTGTGAAAGTACAAAGAAGCCTAAAAAGTGGTGATGTGACCATTAAGATTGATAATAGAGTGCTCACAGATAAGCGTTTAGAGCAGCTGCAAAAAATCCTTTCTAACTATAATTAACAAACACCTGATCAAGTAGCTAAAATAACTACTTGGTCAGGTAAAAGCTCAACCCCTTGTGCTCCAACCAGTTAAATTAAGCACTTTATTGCTTATCTACCCCTTTTGCTTACAAGCACAATCCCATATACTGGGCGGATAAGTAAATTTTAGTATTGTGCTGATGTCTACGCAGTTATCTAAAGAACAGTTATTTGCATTGTTTGAAGAAATTAAACAAGAGCAAGCCACTCAATTTCCACTTTCTGAGCGTTTTTTAAAGCAGTACTTTAATACGCAAATGCTCAGTAAAGCCAAAGAGTATCTGAAGGATTCGCAAATAAGCTTCTTAGAGCACAGCGAAGACTTTGCAAAGATTGATGCGCAAATCATTGGTAATCACGGTAATACGTTTTCACAACATATCAGTATCGAGCAAAAGTCTGCTGGTATAAGACTTGATGCGCAATGTACCTGCTCAAGCAATCCTAAATGTCGTCATATTGCAGCTGTTCTGCTTAAGTTAAAAATAGAGCATTCCGGCGGCTTTGGTGAATCCTATCTCGTCAATGACTGGTTTAATGAATTAGAGTTATTGCAGTCTCCGAAGTTGCATGAATCAGATAACGTATTGTTGTTTTCACTCGAACCACATGGCCAAGAATTATTACTTTCACCCAAAATTAGCCCGTTTAGACCCGATGGCGAATATCCATTAGGACGGTCGCTAACGGAGCAGCAGCTTTCGAGCCAGCTGGCTCCTGCAGGCATTGCCGATGATGATTTTAGATTGTTTACCTGGGTTAGGTCCCAAAATACGCCAGGGCATTATGAACTGAGTGGAACATGGGGGTATGCAGCATTACAACAATTGCTAAACACCAACAGACTTTACTTTCAGAATAATCGTACGCCACTGAGCGCAGCTCATCAGCAAAGCCTTAAATTTGTATGGCAGCAAGAGATGGGGAACGTACAATTGCGGCCGCAATTGACCAACACCGAACAGTGGTTGCTGATAAAAACAGATCCCCCCTATTATTTGGATACTGAACGTATGTGTGTTGGGCCAATAAACTCAGAGCTTGATAGCAATGAAATAGCCCATTTGCAAACAATGCCGCCAGTTGCATCAGATCAACTTGAACAGGTATATCAGCGCTTCGCTCAGCTGTACTGTGCAGATGTAATAGAGCCTCCCAAGGGGATCGCTAACCTATCAGTGACTAAACGCCTGAGTAACCGTTTGAGCGCGATTGATACCATAGATGGTCTGCGTCTAAAACTGAGCTGGGACAACACAGCTAAACTCTCAAAGGGAGATTTGGCGAAACAGCAAAAGCGTAGTGAACAGTTACTTTTAGGATTAGGGCTATCGTATAAAGATGGGCTGTTATGTTTACCCGTCGATAATGATCAAGCTTATCACTGGTTTAATAATGAAGTTCGCCCTCAATTGATTGCTAAAGGCTGGGATGTGGACGAAATATCCACGAATATGCCCGTTATTGAGCCTACAGTGTCACTGGCACTACGCAGAGACAAGCATCATCACATTCTCGGCAAAGTGCAGTTTGGGGACAAAACGGTTTTGCTTGATTGGGATACTAGGCCTCGCAGTGAACTCAATGAACTGGCGAACAAATTTCAATATGTAAAAATTGCTGAGCAATCCTATGCTGTTGACAGTGCAACTTTTACCAAGTTGTTAAGCCTGAAATCTCGTTTTAGTTATTATTTGTCTAATAGTCAGTTTAAATTTCCTCTGTATTTCGCTAAAGAATTGTTTGCGTTAGAGAATATAACGATTAGCTGCGATGATACGCGCTTATTAAGCTATCTAGATGAATTACAAAACCCACGTGAAACCTCGAATGTTATTCCTGCAAGCACCAGTCAAACTTTTGTGCTGCGAGATTATCAAGAGCTAGGTGTAAATTGGCTTAAGTTTTTAAACCGTCATCAGCTTGGGGGTATTTTGGCTGACGATATGGGACTTGGCAAAACGTTGCAGGTTATCGCCTATTTCATTACGCAACATAACACCTTGGTGAATACGCCCAGCCTAATTGTTTGTCCAACAAGTTTGGTTGGTAATTGGCAAAATGAATTTGCGCGTTTTGCACCACACCTGAGTTTAACGACAGTGCATGGTAGTAACCGCGACGAAAGTCTTGCTCAAATACACAAAGCAAAGTTTATTTTAACCACTTACCCTGTGTTGAAAAGGGATTTGGCGCACTACAAAGCGCTTGAGTTTGATTCTATCGTGCTTGATGAAGCGCAATACATTAAAAATGAATCTGCGCAAATTTCAAAATGTGTAAAGCAACTAAAAGCACAGTTCAAACTGTGTTTAAGCGGTACGCCGGTAGAAAATAATCTATTGGAGCTAAAATCACTGCTTGATTTTGTCATGCCCGATATTCTGGGGACAAGACAGCAGTTTAAACAGTATTTCCAGTATCCAATTGAAAAAGAGCAAAATAGAGAACGAGCAAAAGAGCTACACTCTGTCATCACTCCGTTCATTTTACGTCGCACAAAGGCACAAGTTGTTCAAGAGCTACCTGACAAAACTGAGCTGGTAAAAGAGCTAGAGTTTTCACCTACTCAAGCCGAGCTTTATAGGAGTGTTCAACAACAAGTGGAAGATAATTTAACGCACTTGTTTAAAGAGCAAGGTATGCAACGTAGCAAGTTAATGTTTTTAGACGCATTGTTGAAGCTTAGGCAAATTTGCTGCCACCCAACTTTGGTTGATGCCCAAAGTCAGGGCGAGAGCGCTAAATTCGAATGGTTGAGAGATCATCTGCCGATCATGCTTGAGCAAGGTAGAAAGGTGATTATTTTCAGTCAATTCACTAGTGTACTTGATTTAATTGCTCAGCAATGTGAGCAACAGCTGCTTTCTTTCACTATGTTGACAGGCCAAACACGTCATCGAGATAAGGTAATTAGCGCATTTACAGATGGTCAATGTAATGTCTTTTTAATTAGTTTGAAAGCCGGTGGCACCGGACTAAATTTAACCCAAGCAGATACGGTTATTCATTTTGATCCTTGGTGGAACCCTGCTGTAGAAAATCAAGCCACAGATCGAGCTTACCGAATAGGACAAGACAAGCCTGTTTTTGTTTACAAACTGATCATGGCTAATTCTATTGAGCAAAAAGTGTTTAATATGCAAAAACAAAAACAAGCACTCGTAGATGCTTTATTTGAAGATAAGGGTATGAATTTAAATAACTTTGATGAAGAGCAAATGTTGTCGCTGTTACGTTAAAAAGAATGCGGAAGTAATTTATTTAATCTAATGTTGAACTAAACGTTTATCAGCGAGTCTATTATTATGCTTGTTGTAGCGATAAGCATTTGTTGATTCCCCCTTGATTACCATTTTGTAATAAAGCCAGCGAAAGCTGGCTTTTTTGTTTGTTAAGATAGAAGCGCAGGTAATGCATTCCATATTTGCTCCATATTATGATGTTTAAATATCCATACTAAAACTTAATCACACTTACATTGTTAGGTCGGTTAATATCAATAAGGATATATCATCATGAGCCGTCATGAATTGCCTCAGAATCTTAATTTTATAGAACCTGCTTCGCAAAGCGATTATGATCTGTTAGATGAAGTTGCTGCGTGTGAAGATCTAGATAGTATTTTAGTGATGTTGCTTTTGGATGACACGTTATCAGATTCATTACGCCGTAAAGTAAATAACCAATTGAAAGCAAAACAAAGTGCTACATTGAACTAGAGGGTTTATGCATCACATTTTAATAGTCGAAGATGATTTTGATATTGCAGAGCAATTAATATTGTTCTTTAAAGCGTCTGGATTCGAAACTTCTCATATAGCCGATGGCGGATTGGTTGTTGATTGGGTTAAATTAAATCAACCAGATGCGATTGTTATGGATATCATGTTGCCAAACCAAGATGGTGTTGAGTGCATGAAGCAAATTCGTCAGTTTTCGATGGTCCCAATTGTGATGGTGACCGCTAAGGTGGCTGAAGCTGACAGGCTTAAAGGGCTCGAATTTGGCGCTGATGATTATGTATGTAAGCCATTTAGTGCTGCAGAGCTTGTCATGCGTATTAAAGCTATTTTAAGACGTTGCACACCCAATGAGCAAACACAGCAAAAAGTCGCGGTTAATGAATCCGAGTTATCTATCTGCATTGTTGGCAAACCACTTGTTCTAACCAAGGTTGAGTTTGATATATTTTTACTCTTGTATAAAGCGCCAAGCCGCGTGTTTTCCCGCCAACAAATCTTAGACCTTATCCAACCAGATAATTTTGATATTTCTGATCGAGTAATCGACAGCCACATAAAAAATATTCGTAAGAAAATAAAGCAACTTGGCTTCTGTGCTAAGTTAATTGGCTCCGTATATGGTGCCGGTTATCGTTATGACGCCCAACAACTCGAAGAATGAGTTAATTAATCTCAGCTCAGGATAAACGCCTTGATTTTGAGAACATTATCATTCATCGGATGAGTAATGTTAGTTTTTATCACACCGATAATTAAAACTCCTATTCAAACGGGGTTAATTAAGTGCTTGTATTAGCTCATTAAGGTATTATCAAACATATGAGTTTTATCTTTGAGATAATGTATGTTTGATACGCTTGTTTCGCACATCAGCTGGTTGCATCTAGCCTTAATTGGCGGCGGTGCGGTTGTGACTTTTCCTTGGTATATCATGCAAAAGCAAAAGCTTTCCTCGCAGCTAAATACCATAGAACAACGCCTTGTTGAGCACGCTGAACAGGCCACTGATTACGCTGAGCAAGTAAGGCAATTACAAGCTGAAAAATTGCAGTTGCATGGGAATTGTCAGCAATATCAGGCGCGATTGAGTGAAAAGCAACAGCAAGCGAACCAGTACCATCTGCTATGGCAGCAAAGTGAAAAATCTCTGGTGCAAAGCACAGAAAAATCCCACGGTTTAGAAATTGAATTAACCGACCTTAAAACTACACTAGAGCAAAAACAACAAGCATTTGATGCACAAATTGAGCAGCTAGAAAAATCCAAGGCTATTTTGAAACAAGAATTTGAAAATATTGCGAATCAGATTTTTGAAGAAAAGACAGCGCGTTTTAACAGTCAAAGCCAAGAGCGTATAAGTCAATTGTTGCAGCCAGTGCAGGGTGAGCTAAAGGGATTTCGTGACAAAATGGAAGCGATTCATAGTGAAGAGCTAAAACAGCGTGCTTCTTTAAAAACAGAACTTATGCATTTGCAAGCGAATAATAAAACAATCACCGAGCAAGCTGATAAGCTAACCACTGCACTGCAAGGACAGAAGAAAACCCAAGGTAATTGGGGTGAGTTGATGCTTGAAAATGTACTTGATAGTGCTGGTTTAAGAGCTGGGTTTGACTATAAAAGAGAAGTGTCATTTACCACTGAGCAAGGCAAGTTTCGTCCCGATGTTATAGTGTATTTACCTCAACAGCGTCACTTGGTAATTGACGCAAAAACGTCTTTAAATGCTTATACCCGTTATGTTAACTCCGATAATGACGTTAGTGCCAAAGATGCGCTTGTTGAACATTGCCAAGCGGTGCAAGCAAGAATAAAAGAGCTTGGTGATAAATCTTATGAGCGGCTACCTGGGCTTAACTCGCCAGAAGTCGTGATCATGTTTATCCCTGTTGAGTCAGCTTTTGTTGAAGCGATTAAGCACAACCCTAATTTATATCAGCAAGCACTTGATATGAATGTTTTAGTGGCCACACCGACGACCTTACTTACTAGTTTAAATATTGTTAAACAACTATGGAAGTTTGAAGAGCAGAGTAAGCACAGCAGAGAGTTGGCGTTACGGGCGGAGAAGTTTTACAACAAGTTAAATGCCTTTTTGCACAGTATGGATGGCGTCGGAAAACAACTAGATAAAGCCAAAGAAAGCTATGATAAAGCATTTGGTCAGCTATACAGCGGAAAAGGAAATTTGATCAAGCAAGCATCTGAATTTAAAGAATTAGGGGTGTCGGTAAGTAAATCTTTACCAGAGGAAGTCGTCGAAAAGTCCCGTTTAGAACTTGAGTAATGTTAACCCCCTTTACAGGGGGTTAAATGCAGACTTTATCAAGCCATATTTGGATTTACGCACTTAGCGTAGATGCCTTTACGCGGAGAGTCGACAAATAAGCTGATATACAGATTGTACTTTCTCACATCTCTCCACACTTGACTGTTTGTTGAAGGACATAACGAGTTTTTTATATATTTTGATATCTGTAACTCATCCATTGCCAGCTCTGTTGGTATTTTTATTAGCACGTTAATATCTGAACTTGTAAACTTGGCATCGTAAAACTCCCAACTCCCCATAATAAACTGCTTTGAAAAATGTCTAGTTATGCGCTCTTTTTGCGCTTTATTCAAAGTTGAAATTAAGGTTTGTTGAGAGCTGTCAAGGAAGCATACCCACAGAGTTGCAATAACAAAAAAACCAAGAAGTAGTATGGCAATTATCGACTTGTTATCGTCACTTTTTTTTAATTTAGCTTGCTTCTTTTTTTGACGTATTTCGACAACTTTGGCCCAATCTCCGTGTTTCATAGTTTGCTGTGTCATTTTTCTTTCCTCTCGTGTGTAACGCTATTTAAGCGAATAAATGTGGAAGAAAAATGAAGCATCTAGTTAGTGAAAGCTGATAGGACCAGTAAATATGCATACGAGGTGTGAATGAATGACGCTACCTTCTTAACTTTCTATTGTCTAGTTAGTTAAATCTTGATCTATATAGCACATTTGAAATGTTCGAATGCATTTTAACTTGTTGTTATTAAATGTCTTTCTTTGTTTTTTCGCGGCTTGAAATAAGTTTATGTTATTTTAGATCACACTTTTACCAAGAGGAATTTCCTAATTTTATACAATGTTAAAATAAACTCAGGTACTGCCATAGAATTCTTTTAAATATAAGTAATGATAATGCTAAATGAAAGGGCTAAACGTTATGCGTATAACATAAGAGTAATATTTCAACTAAAATTTAGGTTAAATTGTAAAGGGGGTTTACAAAGTTGCTCTTTATTCAATAATATGGATTTATGACAAAGACATGTCAAAATAGTTAGTAAAATTTTGGTTTATCGCTTTTGAGTTAGTAAAATTTCGGTTTATTCAGAGATTCAGTTAGTAAAATGATGCTCTGTGGCTTATTTAGTTAGTAAAATTTTGTTTTCAGATGTGTTGTTATGGTCATAAATATTAGAAAAATAATAACAATGTACTGAGTTTTAATATTTTCTTGGACAACTCAACGCCAGACGATGCGCGCGAGTCATAGCGGTGAGTGATTTGGTAAAAATCTGATCTCATCGCAAGACGAAGATATGAATTACAAAAAATAAAGGGTCTTGCGACCCTCTATAAAAAGTAATTGATTTTGAACTGCGAACTGTTGCTTATTAGAATTGGTTCATGGTGTTAGCTTCACCACCTGCTTTTAACGCATTTTCACCAGAAAAGTATTCTTTATGTGTATCACCAATGTTTGAACCTGCTAGGTCTTGGTGCTTAACCGAAGCTTGTTCCCTTCTAATCTCTTGTCTTTGTACATCACGCACATAAGCAAGCATACCTAAATCTCCGAAATATCCTTCGGCTAGAATATCTGTACTTAACGCGGCGGTATGGTAAGTAGGCAGTGTAATCAAGTGATGGAATATACCCGCTTCACGAGCGCCATCACGCTGGAAGTTTTTAACGAGTTCATCTGCCGCTGCTGCTAATTCAGAGTTATCTAATTGTGGATCCATGAGTGCTTTTGGATCTTGGTTTGGCTCTGGGTATTGTGTTAGATCACGGCCTTCTTGTTGCCACTGTGCATAAACTTGCTCTCTGAATTTTAATGTCCAGTTGAATGATGGTGAGTTGTTATAAACTAACTTAGCATTAGGGACTTGCTCTTTAATGCGATTCACAAGTTCAGCAATTTGACTAACATTCGGCTTTTCAGTTTCAATCCAAAGCAGATCTGCACCAGAGTTTAGGCTAGTAACACAGTCTAAAACAACTCGGTCTTTTTCTGTCCCTTCTTTAAACTGATACAAGCCGTTATCTAAACGCACTGGCTTACATAATTGACCATTTAGTTTTATTGCCATTTCTCCATCGTTTAAGTCATCGGCTGATTTAACGGGCGTGGTATCTAAGAATGCTGTGTATTGGCTTGCTAAATCGCCGGGCTCTTTCGATACAGGAATTTTTTGCGTAAGGCTTGCGCCTAAAGAATCGGTGCGCGCAACAATTATTCCCTCTTCAACGCCAAGTTCTAAAAAGGCATATCTAACAGCGTTTATTTTTGCCAAGAAGTCTTCATGTGGTACAGTCACTTTACCAGCTTGGTGCCCACACTGTTTTGCATCTGATACTTGGTTTTCGATTTGGATTGCACATGCACCCGCTTCAATCATCTTTTTAGCAAGCAGATAAGTTGCTTCTTCATTTCCAAACCCTGCATCAATATCTGCGATAATAGGTACAATATGGGTTTCAAAGTTATCGATTTTGCTGATGATCGCTTGAGTATCTGCGCCTGTCGCTTTAGCTTCGTCAAGTTCACGATATAGGTGATCAAGCTCTCTTGCATCTGCTTGTTTTAAAAAGGTGTAAATCTCTTCAATCAACTTTGGTACAGAGGTTTTTTCATGCATGCTTTGGTCTGGCAATGGACCAAATTCAGAGCGTAATGCCGCCACCATCCAGCCACTTAAGTAAACGTATGAGCGCTTTGTGGTTTTTTGATGGCGCTTAATAGCCATCATCATTTGCTGAGCAGTAAAACCATGCCAGCAGCCAAGAGATTGCGTATATTGGCTGCTATCTTGGTCATAGGCTGCCATATCTTCTCGCATAACTTTGGCGGTGTATTTAGCGATATCTAATCCAGTTTTAAAACGGTTTTGTAGATTCATACGGTTAGCAAATTCAGGATTGATAGATTGCCAAGTTTTGCCGTTTGCTTGGCATAGTGTAGAGAATTTATCGAGCTGTGATTGATAACGAGTCATAATTAAAATCCTTCGAACGGGTTAGCTATATTTTTAGTTGTGAGAGTTGCGCACTCATGCTTGTCGGCGCTTAATTACACACTAGGCTCGAAACTTAGATTTTTTAAATTTATAGTTATTATTATGAGTATATTTTGGGTGAATGGGTAAAAGGGTTTGTTTTACCGGTAAATACGATAAGGTTATTTAACTCGTTCAAAAACTCGACTTAGGACAATTGTTATGCAAATTAGTGTACAAGAGGCCGGATTAACTATAGATAAGCGCCTATATGACTTTATAAATCAACAGGCTTTACCCAATACTGGAATTGGAGCAGACGCATTTTGGCAAGGTTTTGCATGTATTATCGATACCCTTTCGCCGCTTAATAAAGCGCTGCTATCTAAAAGAGAATTACTGCAACAGCAGATCGATGCCTATCACCAAAAACACACCTTCTGGAACAAAGAGCAGTATCGGACATTTCTGGAAGATATAGGCTACTTGCACCCAGAGCCGCAAGACGTTTGTATTGATACCGAGTTAGTTGAACCTGAAATTGCCCTAACGGCTGCGCCACAGTTGGTAGTTCCCGTCAGTAATGCTAGATTTGCCCTTAATGCAGCTAATGCACGCTGGGGATCGTTGTATGATGCCTTGTATGGTACAGATGTACTGAGTGAAGACGAGGGTGCTGAGAAAACAGCAAGTTATAATCCGGTACGTGGCTTTAAGGTTATGGCTTATGTTAGGCAATTCTTAGACAAGGTACTGCCGCTGAGTAATGGCTCACATATCGAAAGCACCAATTACTCTATTGTTGATAGTCAATTATTAGTAACCCTTAATGACACCACACAAGTAACGCTAGCTGATGAATCACAATTCGTTGGTTATCAAGGTCAAGCACAAAATCCCAGTGCTATTTTGCTCAAACACAATGATTTGCACATTGAGATCCTAATCGATCCTCACCATGTTATCGGTCAAGCTGATAAAGCGGGCGTGAAAGACGTGGTGTTGGAGTCTGCATTAACAACCATAATGGACTGTGAAGATTCAGTCGCTGCCGTTGATGCTCAAGACAAAGTGTTGGTATATCAGAACTGGTTAGGATTGATGCAAGGTACGTTAAGCGAAGCTTTTGATAAACAAGGTGAGATGATCACTCGAAAGCTCAATGCTGATCGTATCTACACAAGCAAAGATGCCCAGCGCATAATGCTTAAAGGTCGCAGTATGATGTTTGTACGTAATGTAGGCCATTTAATGCAAAATCCTGCCATATTGGATAAACATGGTGAGCAAGTATTTGAAGGGATCATGGATGCGGTGATCACATCTCTGTGTGCCTTACATGATCTTAAAGGCAATAGCACGGTACATAATTCTAGCGTGCAAAGTATTAACATTGTTAAGCCTAAAATGCATGGCCCTGAGGAAGTAGCGTTTACTGAGCAGCTATTTTGCGAAGTTGAAGCATTGCTAAACCTGCCTGCCAATACCATAAAACTGGGGATTATGGATGAGGAGCGTCGCACATCCGTTAATCTAAAAGCTTGTATTGCCCAAGCAAAATCACGAGTTGTGTTTATCAATACTGGCTTTTTAGATAGAACGGGCGATGAGATCCACACCTCTATGCATGCAGGCCCTGTGCTGCCAAAAGCGCAGATCAAATCCCAACCTTGGATCACCGCGTACGAAAACCGTAACGTTGACATTGGCCTTGAGTGCGGGTTTAGTGGCAAAGCGCAAATTGGTAAAGGTATGTGGCCTATGCCTGACAAGATGGCTTTAATGATGGAACAAAAGCAATCTCACCCAGAGTCGGGTGCAAATACCGCTTGGGTGCCCTCTCCTACTGCCGCAACGTTACATGCTATGCACTATCATCATGTAGATGTGTTTGCCAAGCAGCGGCAGTTAATGTCGCGACAAAAAGCAGCTTTAGATGACTTACTAACACCACCACTTTTGTTAGATTCCAAGCTTAGTAAAGAGGATATTCAAGTAGAGCTTGAAAATAATATTCAAGGGATCTTAGGATACGTGGTCCGTTGGATTGACCAAGGTGTTGGGTGCTCGAAAGTACCCGATATAAATCATGTGGGTTTAATGGAAGATAGAGCTACGCTGCGTATTTCTAGCCAACACATTGCCAATTGGTTGATGCATGGCATTTGCACTGAGCAACAAGTACGCGATACCTTTGTACGTATGGCGCAGATAGTTGATAGTCAAAACCAACACGATATTCACTATAAACCTATGGTTTGTGATACCCATACACTTTCAGAGAACCTTGCTTTTCAGGCTGCACAAGCATTGGTGTTTGAAGGGGCAAAGCAGCCAAATGGTTACACAGAGCCTTTATTGCATGCTTATCGATTGAAATATAAAGCGCAAGCGAATTAACAGATAGAGCGCCTTTTATACAGCCAGACACTTGTCTGGCTGTTTTAATTTTAGGGGCAAAAATGCTTGCATAATGTTCCATATTATCCAACTATGAAAAGCTAACATTAAGTTTACGGAACAGTTCATATGCTTTTTAAAAAACGTTTGGTATCGCTCTCGTTACTCACTGTGAGTATGTTGTTCAATGCGCCTATTCAGGCTAATTCAGGTGTTATCAATTTAGAAGAACTTGGTTTTGCGCAACTACAACAGCTTGTTGAAGAAAAAAAGATAAGTTATCAGCAAATTACACAGTTTTACCTTTCACGGATAGTCGAGCTCGATGATCGTGGCCCTACACTCAATGCCATTATCAGTTTAAATGAACAGGCATTAGATATAGCAAAGCAAAGAGATGCATTACGTGGGGCTAATGACGCGCATAATTTACTATACGGTATGCCTATTGTTTTAAAAGATAACATTGAAAGTGCTGACAATATGCCTACTACTGCAGGGGCTATAGCGCTTGCAAATAACTATGCTCAGAAGGATGCTCTGCTCGTAGAAAGGCTCAAACAGGCTGGAGCCATTATTTTAGGAAAGGCAAATCTTAGTGAATGGGCCAACTTTAAGTCAACACAAAGTTCAAGCGGTTGGAGTGATGTGGGTGGACAAACCAAGAACCCCTATGTGCTCAATCGCACCCCTTGCGGCTCAAGTTCAGGTTCAGCTGTCGCTGTTGCCGCAAACCTAGCGGTTGCAGCAATTGGCACTGAAACAGATGGTTCGATCACATGTCCAGCTGCACATAATGCATTGGTTGGCTTAAAGCCAACTGTGGGACTTGTATCTGTAAACGGCGTTGTGCCTTTATCTCATTCTCAGGATGCACCAGGGCCGATGACTCGTAGCGTACAAGATGCCGCTGTGTTGCTTGAAGTGTTAACGGGCTCAGAGCCAAATCGCTATCAAAAATTCTTAAATAAGAAAGGGTTAAATAACAAACGTATTGGTGTAGTACGCAATATCAGTGAGTTTAACCCCATTGCAAGTCAAGCATTTGCAAAAGCACTAGAGGTACTTAGTAATGAAGGCGCTATGTTGGTAGATAACCTCGTATTGAACGACCAAGAAGCTCTTTCACAAGCTGAGTTTGATATTTTGCTGTATGACTTTAAGCACGATATTAATCAATACTTAGCGAATACGCCCAAGCAAGTTAAGGTGAAATCACTAGCTGAGCTGATTAAATTTAATAAGGCACTGCCAAACAGTTACTTTAATCAAGGGCTACTCGAAATGGCCGAACAAAAAGGTAGCTTACAAAGTGAATCATATATTGCAGCTAAAAAGTTAGTTGCTGAAAAGGCCAGATTAAAGGGGATTGATGCTTTATTGGCTGAGCATAAACTGGATGCAATAGTTGCACCAACCAATGGCCCTGCTTGGGTAATTGATACACTTAATGGTGACCAGTTTACTGGTGCTAGTTCCAGTCCTGCTGCTATAGCGGGTTACCCTAGTATCACCGTTCCGATGTCTTTTTATCGAGAGTTGCCATTAGGTATTTCGTTTTTCAGTGGCGCACATCAAGAAGCTAAACTGATAGAAATTGGATATGCATTTGAACAAGCGACTAGGGTAAGAAAGTCTCCACAGCTTATTTTCAGTATTGATGAATAAACAAAGTGTTAACCCCCTTTACAATCACTAGAAATTATAAATTACAGAATAAAAGTGATAGAAACTTCGCAGCCATTACTGAGAAAAACCACTTTGCAAGATTGGCCATTATTTTTATAGCTGCACCGAGATGAGCGCGTAATGCGCTGGGTTAGTGATGCAATGGATGAGCCTGTGATTCGTGAAAAATTCATGCAAAGGTATGAAGACACTGATGCTTGGCAAAAGGAGTCGCCATGTTGGCTAACTTTGGTTGTTGTCGATAAGCACATTGGAAATGAAGTGGAGTTACACGGCTTTTATTCTCAGTGGCACCCCTACCAGCAGGCTGAAGTCGGCTTTATGCTGTTACCTGAATATCAAGGTAAGGGATATGCAAAGGCCACCACGCAAGCGGTGATCGATTTTATCGTAAAAGAATGTTGCTTTCATAAAGTCGTTGCCACTGTCTGTGAGGGCATTTACATTGCTGAAACCTCTTGGTTTTACTCACGAAGGCACGTTAAAAGACAACTTTAAAATTGCTGGGCAATGGATAAACGATCAAAAACTTGCTTTGATCGCAAATAATTGACCCTGCTTTGTTTGTAAGATTCTATTTAAGCTTAATTCGCAAAATGAAATGGAGTCTAGATGAAACAAAGTTTAGTTGCATTAGCAGCCTGTTTACTCGTGAGCGGTGCTTTTGTTAATGCAAAGCCCCTTGAATTGGAAGATGTCTTTAATCTTGAGTACGCCAATCAAATTGAATTTAGCCATGATGCTGATCTGGTTTATTTTGTGCGTAACCGCATGGACATTAAAACGGATAAAAAAGTCAGCAATATCTGGTCAGTCAATGTAAAAAGCAAACAATTATTACCTGTTACAAGCGGTGTTCATAATGATTATGCGCCAGTATTGTCGCCACAAGGTGATCGATTGGCATTTATCTCGACTCGTGATGGTAGCAGTCAAATCTATGTTAAGTGGTTAGCATCTGGAGCGGTAGCAAAAATAAGTAATTTGACTCAGTCACCTCGCGCTTTGAACTGGACTCCCGATGGAAAACAGATTGTATTTAGTCAATTTGTGCCTGAGACAGCTAAAACGCCTGTTAGCTTAAAAGGTAAACCCAAAGGAGCAACATGGGCGAAGCCCCCATTCTTCATTGATGACGTATTTTATCGAGCGGATGGAGCGGGATATAGCAAACCTGGCTTTACCCATATTTTTAAAATTGATGCCAATGGTGGTAATGCGCAACAGTTAACTTCTGGGCACTACAATCATGGCGGTTCTGTTAGCTTTAGCAGTGATGGCAACACATTATACTTCTCTGCAAACCGTCACGCAGAGCATGAACTAAAAATCACCAATTCAGAAGTTTATGCGCTTGATATGACATCTTTGGAGATCAAAGCGGTAACGAATAGAGTTGGACCGGATAGCGCGCCGAGTGTGTCACCAAATGGACGTTTTTTAGCATATATTGGCTATGACGATAAGCGTACTAACTATGAAAATGCCAATATTTACGTGATTGATCTGGAAAATGGCGACAGTCGCGTTTTAACAGAAGAGCTAGATCGGAGCGTCGAAAGTATTCAATGGGATAGTAAAAGCCGTGGCTTATACTACAGCTATGACACTCAAGGAAAGACAGTTGTTGCCCACCAACCACTTAATGGAAAAGCAAAGGTCATTACCGATCAAGTAGGGAGCGTGTCATTTGGTCGCCCATACTCTGGGGGGGATTTTGATGTCAGTGTTAAGGGCGATGTTGCATTTACTATGGCAGATACTCAAAGACCTGCTGATGTTGGTTTGGTGCAACGTGGTAAAACTGAGCGTTTAACACAGCTAAACGAAGATGCTTTGGCGAGTAAAACTTTAGGTAATGTTGAAGAGATCTGGGTGAAATCTAAGCATGACCAATTAGAAGTTCAAGGTTGGATTGTCTATCCACCAAACTTTGATAAATCTAAGAAGTACCCACTTGTATTAGAGATCCATGGTGGCCCTGTGGCGAATTATGGGCCTCACTTTAGTGCAGAGGCACAATTGTTTGCCGCAAAAGGCAACGTGGTATTGTATATGAACCCACGAGGTAGTGACTCTTACGGAAAAGCATTTGCGCAAACTATTCATCACAATTACCCAAGCAATGACTTTGATGATTTAATGACAGGAGTTGATGCTGTTATTAAAAAAGGCTTTATTGATGAGTCGCGTTTATTCGTCACGGGCGGATCGGGTGGTGGTGTGCTTACGGCATGGATTGTTGGGCATACAGATAGATTTGCCGCTGCTGTTGTTGCAAAACCGGTAATTAATTGGTTTAGTTTTGTGTTAACGGCTGATTTTTATCCGTTCTTCGCCGATTATTGGTTCCCTGGCAAGCCTTGGGAATATACAGAGCATTATATGAAGCGTTCACCGATAAGTTATGTGGGCAACGTTAAAACACCTACTATGTTGCTAACGGGGGATGCTGATTATCGCACACCAATTTCAGAAACTGAGCAATTCTATCAGGCGCTAAAACTTCAAGGTGTAGAAACGGCAATGGTTAGGATCCCTGATGCATCGCATGGAATTACCGCTAGACCATCTAACTTGATGAATAAAGTAGCATATATTCAATGGTGGTTTGATAAGCACAGTAATAAGTAACTTTTGGAATTATATTTAGCGTCATAAATGCCAGCTTACTGCTGGCATTTTGTTTGATTATTGTTCTATTCTTAATAAACCAGTTGTGCTTTTTAGGTGGTTGGTTTGTACGTTCGTTTGATTAAAAGTGCTGTTTTCTTACCTTGCTTTTTTAGTGGCTTTTGGGCTGTTGCTGTTCAACTCTATGTTGACGATGAAAAAGACTTTATTATTTACCAAGGTCTAAATCCGACTACCAATATTGCCAATAGCACCAATACCCTCATTCTCAATGCATTACCTCAAGGAAAAATAACCTTTGTACCAGCCAGTTATCCTCGTGCCATAAAAGCGATGCGTACAAGCGAACATGCCGTTTGTGCCGCAAATAAAGTAAAAACCAAAGAACGTTTGCAAGAGTTTCTATTCAGCTTACCTGTTAGTATTTATTTAAGCCGCCGACTGTATCAGCATTTATCTGAACCACCACTTTCAGACTCTGTACTCACCGACAATGGTGAAGTTAAATCTTTACCAGCTCTGTTTAAAGTTTATACACAAGCGCTCATTGTTTTTACGCCTACCATGTCTTATGGACCATTTTTTGATAAGCAGTTTGAACAGGTAAAACGTGAAAATAAGGTATACAGAGTTGGCAGTAATCCATATGACGATATGTACAACCTATTCAAATCAAAACGAGCGGACTTTTTACTCGGTTACCCTGCTGAAATTTATCGACACTTACAACAAGAGCAAGCTGATTATCGAGGTTATAGTGTGGCCGATGCACCACGTTACATCATTGGTTATTGGATGTGTAATAACAATCAACAAAGCAGAGAGTTCTTAGCTTTGTTTAATTCGCTAATGACTCAGCTTTATGCCAAACAAGCATTTTATGATGCACATTTAAGATGGTTGCCAGAATCCTCACAAAAGCTAACAAGAGCTTATTTAGATGAGTTAATACGCTTGCTTAAATCAAACAATGAATAAACCAAATCGAGGACAACCCGATCATAATTTATCAAATGATTAGCAAAGCATGTTCTGTTTTCTCGTACAGGTGGGTCTTTTTAATTTAAAAATAGCAATAATATAAACGACAACTAACTGGCGCTTTGTATTGTCGGTAGCCTATGCTAATAACTGTTGATTAGAAAGTGTGCTGTACTTAATTATGCTGATCCGCATCTTTATTCTGCTGTTTTGCCTTCATTCACATCTAACACATGCCATGTTTTTATATGTGGATGATGAAAATGATTTGCGCGTATTAAGAAAAGAAGTTCCTCCTTCAAATATTGGCAATAACACCAATTTATTGGTGATGAGCTTTTTGGATAAACAAAAGGTTACTTTGGTCCCTGCTAGTTATAAACGAGCACTCAGGGCTATGCATGAAAAAGAGGATGCCGTGTGCGTTCAGAACAGGATCAAAACGCCGAAAAGGCTTGAAAATTACTTGTTTAGCTTACCTATAAATATATATTTAAGTCATCGATTGTATCAGCATATTCAATCACCCCCTCTGAGTGCTGAATTACTTAATGAAGCTGGAGAAATTAGCGCTTTAGCGGATGTGTTTTATAAATATAAAAGTACGATGATAGTTTTAGCACCGTCTATGTCTTATGGGGACTATCTAGATACGCAAATTAGAAACATCCCTGACAGTAACAAAGTGTTGCGTGATGGTACTAACCATTATGATATGAATTTTCAAATGTTCCGGCGTCACCGAGCTGATTTCTATCTGGGGTTTCCGGCGGCAATATTCAGGCATTTACAAAAAGAGTCAGCTGAGCTGCGTGCGTATGATATTGCCGGTGCGCCAAAATACATTATTGGTCATTGGATGTGTAATGATAATCCGCAAAGTCGAGCGTTTTTAAAAGAGTTTGATAAAGCAGTTAAACAAGTTTACCAGATGGCAGACTTTTATCACGCTCACCTGCGTTGGTTACCCGAAACGGCACAGCTAAAAACAAAAGTGTATCTTGACGACTTACTCAAATCATTTGGGGTCACGCCCCCTGCAATCGTTAAGTACTGGTGAACTTGTCACTGTAGGCACACATTCTAAGTTAATTTATAATGTGGATAGCGACTTTGCCCAATAAAGTTATTGTACCTACTCAGTGTGTTGCATTCACTGGTCATAGCCCGTTATTACTGCGTAAAAGAGTCTTGTCTTTGGCTTGCCAAGTTGCACAGCTAGTCACTGTGGTGCCAGCAACCTCTCTTTTTATATAGATTGTTAATAGTCATGTTTTTGTTTTGAAAGTGGTTTTAATGATTTTCACTCGGTTTTGACAGTATACTCTAAAGCTCATCATAAAGTCTGTAATTTACAGCTTGGACCCTTATTAGGTGTATTTGTAACTTTTCTGTAAATGATTGCGTATATATTAGCGCTCGGCTGCGCAGCTGACCCATATACTTTAAGAATTTATTACAGGAAAAATAATGAAAACTATTACTTCTATGTGCTTCAGTGCACTATTAGGAGCGTTGGCTATTGCCCCTGCACACGCTTCTTTGTACAAAGACCCAGGTTATGTAGAGCAATCTGCGCGTGTTGTTACGAAGAACAATGCTGTAGGGCGAACTCATCAGTACCGTGATCAACAGGGTTGGATGTATGTCGACAGCGTTGCAAATGGCGCTACCAGTGGCTTCTACCAAGCTGGAAACTGGCTGAAATTGCATGATCGAAACTTTAAAATGGCCATTGGGTTTGTTGAATTTTCTTTTAACCCATCAGAATTAGACTGTACACAAGGAATGAGCTTCAACTTAAAAGTGGGAGAAGACTCTGTCGCTGCGTTTAAGCCTAATTGTGATGACTTGCTTGATGCTTCTGTGTCTTACCCTGTTGAATATTACTTTGATTTGATCCCCGAACCAATTAAGCCAAAACTTGAGCTGCCTTTAGACCCCTTAGGTTTGCTGAAGTTAGGCGTTAAATTTGGTGCGGGAGTTGAAGCTGGTGCAGACTTTACTGTGGGTGGTGTTATTGGGGGACATGGCAATGAAGCACCATTTGAAGTCGGTGGTGTTAGGCGTCCGGATTACATCTACGCGTCAGTGGAGCCGTATGTGGGCGGTGTGGTATCAAGCTCTGCATACGGATCATTTGGTCATGGCATTGCGGAAGCAGGCGTGAAAGGCAAACTTAGCTTACTTAAAGTAAAAGGTAAGGGTTACGTAGAAGCGGGTATTCGCCGCGTGGTTGTTGATGAACAAGTTCGTGAAGAGGGTTTTTTAGAGCTTAAAGTATCGGGCAAGCTCTCTGGTGGAGACGGTAAAATTCAAGGCTATTGTAAAAAGCTATGGGGTTTATTGGTATTTAACGTAGATATTATGAAGTGGAAACCGCTTTATGAGCGAGAAAGAACGTTCTACGAGTACGCAAGTCCACGCTGGGAACAACTTTAATTTTTATATGGCGGCTTAGTGCCGCCATATATGGAGTATGTTATGAAAATTAGAGTGTATTCTGTTATTTTACTGACGGTTGCCATTTTATCGGGTATTGGCTATCTTGCGAACCTCCCTTCCCCTAGCAATGCAACGAACCAAGCGCTCAGAAATGCTGAAACTTCATTGTTTGAAACGCAAGACAAAGAAAGTCAATCTACTTACATTGTACAAATAGATTCATCTATTCGCTCTGACAAGCAAGTGGTGTTATCTCACTCGCAACTTAGTTGGCATATGCAGCTACAAACGCAAGCGGCGAGTAACGCACGACTTGGCCAATTGAGTAATATTAGTTATACGCAGGATAGTCAGCCGGTGTCGTTGGTGAGTGATTTGCCGTTTAAAGTTAATTACGAGCAGCACCGTTTTGAGCAACTCGATTTACTTGGTTTACCCAAGGAGCACACACTTCAGGTCACTAAGCAACTATTTGACCTCTTAAGCTATGATTTGACTCAACCTCTTGTAATAGACGAAGCGCAGCGCCAAGCGACCTATCGTTATCAACAAACAGATAATAGGATTGTTAGAAGCACTGTGGAGTTTAAATATCACACAGCTAATCATAAACCTGAAAAAGAACAACAAGCTTGGCAGTTATTACTGGCACCCTCCGGGGACATTGAGAAACTAAGTTATATCAACACACTACATTGGCAACAGCAGCAGCAAAAATACATCGTTGAACAAAGTGTGAATGTGGTCAAAGTCGCAAATTCGTTTACTGTGCTTAGTGCCCAAAGTAGCGATGCGAACGCTCATATAAAGGTTTCGCAATCACCAACAGTACAGCGAGAAATAACAGACAACGCATCGTTTAAAGAGGCATTACTCGAACTTAAAGAGTCTCTGTCTGTAGCGCAGGCAAAGGTGGTAGGTCACTATTTGGTAGAACACTATAGTGCCTATGAAATCCAAGCCTTACTTGATGAAATGCCCCACTTTAGCTCTGCTATTATCTATTCGTTGCAAAAGCTGCAGACACCTCAGGCGGAGGCAATATTAGTGGACTTAATTCAGTTTGAGCAAACGTCCGATCTGGACAAACACAAACTGGCGATGGCTTTGGGTCGTTTTGGCGCATCAAGTGCGCTGTCTTTGCAAACATTGCAATCTATTGCTGCGCTACCAGAGCACCAAGTGGCAAATACCGCGCTACTCAGTTTGGGGACTATGGCCTACTTTACGCCTGAGCAAGCGGTCAATGTAAAAAACTATCTGCAACAAAATATTAGCGAACAATTCAATTTGTCGACTACGGTTTTAGCTGTTGAAAATAGTAAAGACCCCAGTTTACTTGCCAAATTATCACCTTTACTTGGTAGTGCGGATGATTCAGCTAAGTTAAACAGTATTAAAGTGTTAAGTAAGCATACTGATTATCAAGATCAAGTTGTGTCAGCGCTGTTAGCATCGCCGCAGCCTAAGTTTGTTGCGGCTTTTACCCGCACTATGCTCGAAACTGGAGAAGCGCTTAGTGCAGCGAATAAAGCAAGGCTTAAACAATTACAAAGCCAAACGCAAAACCCTGTGGTACGTAAAAAGATTGCTGAATTGCTCGAAGAAAAAGCCGGTTAATACGTTTTAAGTCTAGATGAAAAGATACCAGCGTAAAAGCTGGTATCTTATTTTGATTTAGTGGGGGCCTGTATTTTTGGCAGCAGTTAGCCAGTTACTTTGCCAAATGTAGTTACCATGAACATAATACAAATCATCTTGATGAATGATTGCGCGGTCGTTACCAGACCAAACGTATGGCACGTTATCGCTATCTGGATAGGTAATAACACTGCTACCCATATAGTTCATTTGCTTTTCGCCAGTGTTTAACTCAAATGCAGCCAACGCATTTTCTCGTGTCCATGTTCCAGATGAAGAGTCTGAATTACTGCTATGCCATGTTTCTATTGGTAAAGTGAAACGATACTGCCCGTCAGCCACTTTTAAAATGCTAAATGCGTGGTAGTTTGACTCTACGGCGGAGTATGCATTGTCAAATTTATGCACGTTGAGCTGTTGTGGATTTCCAATATCACTGATATCAAACAAGCTTACTTGAGTACCTTGGGTAATAACTGGCACACCATCGCTAAGGTCGTTCACGTGCTGGCCTATACCGAGCAATAAGTTATCGTTGATTGGGTGTAAATATGAAGAATAGCCTGGTATCTCTAGTGCGCCAGCAATAACAGGTGCTTGCATATTCGATAGATCAATGACATAGAGTGGATCTGTCTGCTTGAATGTCACGACATAGGCCCTGTCTTCAACAAAGCGCACTGCATAAACATTTTCATCCACAATGTCTTTTGTATTTACCTTGCCTATTTTTGAAGGTTGAGACTCGTTGGGAAGCTGGCTTATTACAGCAAGTTTATTTCCTTGCTGCTCTAATACAAATAACCTGTGGTCAAAGCCATCCATGCTATTGCCATCACTGGTGAGCACTCTTAGATAGGACTGTTTTTCGCTAAAGCGTAAATTCGGGTTATTCCAACCGAAGTGCCCCGTAACTTCACCTGTAGCGCTATAGTTAATCGCATTGTCAGCAAGGTTAAATTTGTGAATAACTGAATTGGAGGTGCCCTCTTGGTAATGTGTACTGTAAGCATATAGAGCCTGCTTGGATGCGTATAAACCATCGATATAAGTGTTAACACAGATAGAACTTTGCACAGTAGGATCAGTTAAGGAAATTTTGGTTAACGTCATGATGGCGTCGTATCCATCATTTTGGGTTGCGCCTTCGTTGATATAACAATCTGCTGGGTTAAATAGCGGATTTGACTGGTCGCTCAGATTGTTTTTTATTGTCGGAAGTAGCTTATCGATGTTCTGGTTTTGGATAGCTTTGTAATCAGCCAGTTTGCTTTGTTCGGTATTATCTGTTCCAACAAAGCCATCAAATTTGGGGCGAAAGTTACTGACAATATATAACTGATCTTCAATGACCCTTGTATCTATAAGCTGTCCTTCTATGGTGTAATGGGCCTTTACAGTAGTTTGTTCAGGAATACTTACATCCATTAAACTTAGCTCAAATTGTTGAGCGGCTGGTGCGACAATTGAAGAGCTGGTGGCCATCAGTGGTTCAATACTAAACCAACCTATGTCATGATTAAGCACAGCAAGAGTATTATCGTGAAGGTAAAGTTGCTGAGTTTGATAATCAGTTGTGGAGCTAATGACTTCTTTTACCTGATTGACGTTACCAGACTCATCACGCTTCATAATACGAACAAACTGATGATATTGTTCAGCTACGGTTAAACTATGAGCGCTGTTGGCGCTGATGTACATATACTGACCGTCATATTTAATTCTATCGGCTTCATCTACACCTTGCTCCTGTACGTTAGTGCTTGATGACGTTGCCGTTACCGTAGCTAAATCGCCCTCACTGCTATTCGTTGGCTGAGCGGGCGTATCATATTGATAATGACGCATGAACAAGCCATTTTTCAAATGGGTGGTAAATTGTTGTGCACTGGCTTTGGTCAAAGGGGTAGTCGATACCTTTATGCCGTTGAGCTGAGGCAAACTATCGGTTTTTTTATCAGAGCTACTATCGTTATCACTAGAACAGGCACCAAGCAATACAGTGGCACCAATCGCAATTAGACGTGGGTAAAACATTATACTTATCTCCTTTAGTTAATGACCTTTTTAACTGTACAAAATTCCTTCTTATTAACTGTTACCTTTGAACGGTGAATTGTTATTAAGTGTTACTCTAGATAGCAAATTGCAAATACGATGGTAAATTAGCTAGTGTAGACAATTTTTTGTACTGTATGAGCGCAAAGAAATAAGAGTATTAGATTACTTGTACAGCAAACACTAGCAACTTTTAGGAGACCAGCTTGAAACAGGTTTTATTGGCAGTGAGTTTTATGCTGACATTACAGGCGAATGCTCAGTCATGTGAGCCTAAAAGTACGGAGTGCGTAGCAGTTGGGCAATGGCAGTTTAGTGTAGCTATTGGTGCAGGGGTGATGACTAACCCGTTATTTGGGGGGGAGAATATTCCGCTGGTGGTCATTCCTTACATAAGCTACTACCGAGACCGATTCTTTTGGGACAACACCACGTTAGGCTACACCCTGAGTAACACAAAGCATTTTGATATTAGCGTTGTAATTGAACCTAATGCAGAGCAAGCCTATTTTGAGCGTTTTCATGTACGTAACCTGATTGCGCCAGAAAGCTATTTTGATGCCAGTGGAACCAAAGTAGACAGTGGTATTTTGCCAGATGGTACATCAAGCGAAGGCGACTTATCACCCATCACCCCCAGAATCAGTATAGATGACATATCCAAGCGTAAGTGGACCATTGATGGCGGGGTGTTAGCGCATTGGTATGTAAATGAAGGCTCAAAGTTTACATTTAGTTGGCTTAAAGACTTCAAAGGCGTATATAAAGGTCAGCACTCCACACTGTCTTATAGCCAAAAAGTCCCTCTACCAGAACAATTACCTGCTAAATTACAGCTTAAACTTGGTGCTCATTGGCAAAGCCGCCAGCTAGTAGATTACTACTATGGACTGCGCAGCAGCGACAGTAAGGATCCGCGGCTTTATTATCAAGGAAAAAGTACTGTTTCTCCTTTTGTTGCGTTGGCATTTAACTATCGCTTGAGTGAAAAATGGCAGTTAAAGGTGAGTGCTAAACACAAATTTTTAGGCTCAGGTATAAGTGATAGCCCATTGCTTAAACACCACAATACAAGCAGTGTATTTGTTGGGGGGCTATATGAATTTTAAAGCGTATTTTGTCGTTGCGCTGGTATTGGTTATAAATTTAACAAAGCCGTTGGCTGCAGGGACGAATTCAGGCCAAACGCTATTAGAAATCAAACCGGTGACTTGTATTGTTAGACAGATGGGAGAACTGTGCCAAATGACGATAAAGTTGCATTGGTTTAGTTCCTCTGCGATTGATGCGTGTTTGTATCAAGAGCAGCTTAAATTGCGATGTTGGCAAACAAAGCAGCAAATCAATGAGCAGCTCGATATTTCCTTACAAAAAAACATGAACTTTCGTTTAATTGATAGTAAAAATGTAGTGCTTGCCCAGCAACTCATTAACGTAAATGCGGCGGTGAGCCGTCAATATCGACGAAAATTAAAAACAGATTGGAGTATTTTTTAATGGCCCATGTGATGCTTGTTGAAGATGATATTCGTTTAGCCAACCTGACCTCACAGTTTTTGCAAAGCCATGGCTTTAAAGTGACTCAAGTTCATGATGGCGAACAAGCCTGCAAAGATATTGTAGCAGCGCAACCCGACGTGGTGGTTTTGGATATTATGTTGCCCAATCGAGATGGGTTCAGCGTATGCCGACAAGTGCGCCTTGATTATCAGGGACCTATTTTATTTCTAACAGCCAAAGATAGTGATTTTGACCAAGTAAGGGGGCTCGAAATAGGTGCTGATGATTATGTGATAAAACCTGTTGAACCACATGTTTTATTAGCGCGGCTCAATGCTTTACTCAGGCGCAATAGCTCAGTGATTAGCTCTAGTGAACAACTCACATTGGGGCAACTGAGTATCAACAAGGCCAGTCGCAAGGTAACACTCGATGCGCAAGAGGTTGAATTAACCAGTTATGAGTTTGATTTGTTGTGGGCGTTAGCTAGTCGAGCAGGTGAAACGCAAAGCCGTGAGTATATATACAAACACGTGGTTGGACGAGAGTATGATGGTCTTGATCGTAGCGTTGATGTGAGGATCTCTCGGTTACGCAAGAAGCTAAATGACAATTTGGATCAGCCTGAGCGACTTATCACGGTATGGGGCAAAGGTTATCTGTGTTCAAAATCAGCTTGGGGATAGCGATTAGATGATCCGCTTGTTGATCAGTTTATATTTGGTAGTGTTCTTAAGTATTATCGCAATTAATCAAGGCAGTGAGTTGATTTGGCAACAGTTAGCTTATCAACAGCCTGATGACTTACGTCACGCATCACAAGTTGCCAAAAGCTTACAAGCAAGTCTTTCTGTTAGTAAACAACTCCCCTCATCGCTTCGCCACTATCCGTTGGATGAAGTTGCCTGGTTAGCGGAGCAAAAAGCACAGCTTCTGCAAGGTGATATTGTTACCACTTACACCGAGAAAAATAATGCGCTGTTATCGTTTTTATTAACAGGCACCGACACGGTGGTGCAACTGGGCCCATTTAAGCCTGTTGAGCAAGTATTGATACCTAAATACTTACTTAAGTTAAGTTCATTTGTATTGTTGGCATTGCTATTGATGTTTTGGTTACGCCCCCTTTGGCGAGATTTAATGCAGTTTAAACACGTCACCGAACAACTCGCTAAAGGACAACTAAATATCTCCATTGCGCCATCTCGATTCTCTGCTATCGCAACATTGACCAGCCAGTTTCATTCTATGGCGACTAAAGTTGCAAACCTAATGAACAACCAAAAACATTTAGTGAATGCAGTGTCACATGAGTTACGTACACCTCTGGCAAGGCTTAAATTTGCTCTGGCGATGTTAGAGCCGCAAACGCCTGAGTCGGTATCTCAAATGTCGCAAGATGTGCAAGAAATGGAATTCTTAATTGATGAAATGCTTGGCTACGCGCGTTTAGAGATGGCACAAAACACCTTAAAATTTGAATCTTTTGATATTGTGGCGTTATTGGATGAGCAAATAGCAAAGCTAAAAAGAACATCAACAAAACACATCGAGTTAGTATGCCCCTACAAGACATTATTTTTCACTGCTGAGCGCCAATATATGGCTCGCGTGTTGCAAAATCTTTTAGGTAATGCAGACAAGTATGGTCAGAGCAAAGTTTATGTGCAACTACAAAAGACTCCAAACCATGTAAAGATAGTGATTGCTGATGATGGTCAAGGGATCGCTGAAACAGACCGCACAAAAGTGTTTGAGCCTTTTTCTAGGCTAGAAAAAAGCCGCAATAAAAGCTCCGGCGGTTTTGGCTTGGGGTTAGCAATTGTCGATAAAATCATATCGTGGCATGGTGGGCGGTGCGAAATAGAAACGTCAAAATGGGGGGGCGCCCAGTTTGTGCTCACCTTACCTAAACAAAATCAGGCATAAACTAAATCATTGTTAGTTGTGTCAGCTCGCTGCTGGGTTGTGATATTTCAAACCTGACGTATGACTGTTGATATTCTTAAACAAGTACAAAATAATGAACGCGTTCGATAGCCAAGCATTCAAAAAATCACGCCATCATCCTGACGTAGGTCAGGATCTTAGTGATGCCTCCATCGCTGTTATAGGTTTTTTAATCGCTTCAAAAGCCTTCCGCTTTTTTATGAGCTCTGACCTGCTTTGTTAAGCTCTTGTGTTCAAGAGTCTTGTTGTATTTATTACTATTTATGAGTTTCTAGTAAATAGGAAGGCCTTTTACCTATTTTAATGTAATCGATATCGTATTTCTTTGCGATTATAGGACATTGAAGGTTTCGTTTTCTTCTAAAAATCTTAAATTTTTCAGGTGATAAAGCTCTTTATCTTTACTTAAACTTGCGATATTTTTTGTAATAGCTGCGATGCGGCAAAATATCAAAATGACGACTAATGTTTCCAACTTACACTAAACCTCAGTGAATAGTGCCGCCAGTAGCGGCCTGACCATACAAGGAAAATGACAGGTCTACCGTGAAATTTGTAGTGAGTTTACAAGCAACATTAAGTGCTTGTTATCACTCAGCTAACTTTGTACACAATTGGTAGAAATAAGAAAAAGCATAGCTCGTCGTTATTCATCAAGACGTTGACTTATCGCTAAAAAGCAAACTCAGACACATAGTGAAGAAGCTACATAGCCTTAAAGCACTTTAAAACTGAACTTTGCCTCTGAGATTTTTGGTTTGACCGCGTTTAACTTTGCTCTCGACTCGTTTTCGTTGTGAGCTTTTAGTAGGCTTGGTTGCACGGCGAGCTTTTTGTGTTTTTACCGCTTCTAAGATAAGTGTTTTTAACCTTTGCAAAGCTTCTTCTTTGTTCATTTCTTGCGTACGGTGAGACTGGGCTTTGATCACGATAACCCCGTCTTTGGTAATGCGACTATCATTGAGGCTGAGCAATCGTTGTTTATAAAACTCAGGTAATGCAGAGCTTTTAATATCAAATTTTAGGTGAATAGCACTCGATACTTTGTTTACGTTTTGACCGCCGGCCCCTTGCGCTCTAATAGCACTGATATCTATTTCCCAAGCAGCAATTTCGACATTGTTTGATAGTCGTAGCATAGTAACGGTTTTACAAAGTGATTATTGGGCAATTCTATCACAGCAAGTACCATCATAAAAATACGCCAAAAGAGCGTCATTGTTGATAGTTGTGGGTAATGGCAAGCGTTGTTGGGCGTTCCGCTAAGGCAACTTGCCATTACTTTGGTTCAATCAGGGTATTTATGCGTAGGCAATGGCTTTTGCGGTGTGTTCACACTCGTTTAGATAGCCATCTTTGATTTGTATAATTCTACTTGCCTGCTCGGCTTGTTCATTATCATGAGTCACCATAATAATGCTAGTACCCTGTGCGTTGATATCTTTAAGCAGCGACATGATGCCGTCAGCCATTTTTGAATCAAGGTTACCTGTAGGCTCATCGGCAAGAATAACCGATGGTGAACCCGCAATTGCACGCGCAATCGCAACTCGTTGCTGTTGCCCGCCAGATAATTGTGAAGGGTAATGATTTTTTCGCCCAGCAAGACCGACTTGTTCTAAAGCATGTGTAATACGTTTATGACGCTCGCTGTGATTAAACTTTCTATAGCGAAGTGGCATATCAATGTTGTCATACAAATTCAGCTCAGGGATAAGATTAAAGCTTTGGAAAATAAAGCCAACCTTTTCATTGCGATAAGCCGATTTTTGCTTGTCTTTCATTTTCGAAACGTCTTGACCGTCTAGCTCATACAGGCCTTCGCTGTGTTCTTCGAGTAATCCTGCGATATTGAGAAAGGTTGTTTTACCCGACCCTGATGGGCCTATAACACTTACAAATTCACCTTGTTCTATAATCAAATCGAAAGGTTGCAAAGCCTGAGTTTTAATGTTTTCAGTGTAAAACGCTTTTGCGAGCCTATGCATTTTTAACATATTGCCATCCTTGCTATTGTAAGATGCGCACACGCGGCGCATCTTTAAAGATATTTGTATCTGAGATCACAACGCGATCTCCCTGACTTAGACCTGATATAACCTCTACTTGTGCTAGGCTACGAGAGCCAAGTTCAATAGGGATTTTTATGGCTTCTTCGCCATTGAGTACGTAAGCAAATTGGCCATTATAAGAATTAACAAATTGTCCTCTGGGTAAATAGGCAATGTTATTTTTTTGTTCAAGTATGATACGGGTTGTGAGCCGTTGATTTTGTCTAAGCCCCGTTAAAGAAGTATCTTTGAAGCGGATCTTTGCACTTACTGAACCTTGAGATATTTCAGGAGAAATGGCAACTAGCTCACCGGCATACTGTGTGTGATTCAGCGTGATCAGAGCTTCCATCCCCAATGCTAAGTCATCTGCGTAACTTTCAGGTATTTGCACTTCAAGTTCGTATTGAGTTAAGTCAACCACTCGCAACAATGCTTGGTTTTTTGTCACCGAGCTTTTTTGCTGCACGTTCAAGTTGCCGACAAGTCCGGTGACAGGTGACGTGATCTGTAATCCATCTACTTGGCGCTTTAACTCTGTGACTTTGACTTGTTGTGATTGTAACTCTAGCTCTCGAGTTTGAATTTCAAATTTTTGACTTTCTTTAAGTAGCGCCACTTCTTTGAGTACGTGCTGATATTCTCTTTTCGCATTTTGTAAATCGTCTTTGGCTTTTTGATAATCAATATCGCTGATCACATTATTTTTTTTAGCATTTTCAGAACGCAACATCTCTCGCTGTGCTGCGTTAAGTGCAACTTCAGCCTTACCTATCAAGTTATCTTGCTGAAGGTTTGATTTCTTTACTTGAATCTTTTCACGTTCGAGGTGGGTTTTGAGTTTGGTTAAATTTGCAACTTCTTGATTATAAAGGCTCTTAAGCTCTGGGCTGTCAATAACCGCTAGTGATTGGCCTTGTTCAACACTGTCACCCGCTTCAACAAGGTAGGTGACGGTTCCTTGAGCAGGGCTATAAAGTACCGGACGCTTAGCTGCGACAACTTTTCCCTGTAGTGAAAAGTCTCTTATAAACAAGCCCTTTTCTACTTGTGCGACTCTAATTTTGTCTAACGATATGGAGTTTGTACCGCTAGTCCAATTGGCAAGCGCAGGTACGAGAATAAAATATAAAAATATAAGAAACAGTAATATAGAGGTGACTAGCCAAACACTTTTCACCTTGGAAGGCTTGGTTTTTATCTGTGTATCTTGAGCGCTGGTATTTGATATATACGCCATATGTAATCCCTTTTTACCATTTGACGGTCAAAAAATAAGAGTGGCTCGAACTTAACGTTACGTTACAAAAACAACCAAAGAAGTGGCTGAAAAGTTCTAAACAAAAATACATTGTTTTTTATAGAATGTCACGAAAGTTAATTTTTTGTATTTATTTTTGTGTTTACTTTAAATTGATATCGCAGAAGCCGCACAGCTAAGAATCGTCTCCTTTTTGCTTTGTTATCTCTAAATATCTGCTTTCAATAAATTTTTTCTCTTTTGTGAGATGTTTTAATGCTTGTTTTGTTTGTTCAAGTTCCGATTTTATTTCGTTGAGATCAGCACCTTCATTGGTGTTATCGGCTTGTAATGAAAGTTGCTCTAATGCTTGATTTTGTTCCGCAATTTTCAATTTATAGTTGTTAATTGCATCGGTCATTTGTGCTTTTTCTCGTTCAAAATCCATGGTCATTTGCTCGATATTACCTGTAGGTGATACTTGAGACTGAATGGCTTGATATTTCTCTTGCAGTTGCTGATGCTCTTTTTGCAATGTTTCAATTTCATCATTTTGATTGTATAGCTTTTTTTTTGCTTGTTTTAGCATCCCTGTGCTTTTATCTAGATCACCTTTTAGCTTTCTAATTAAGGTGTGAGATTGAATAAGCTTTTGATTTAACGCTTTAATCGACGCTTCCTCTTTTGGGGTTATATGATCTTTAGTCGAATTTCTGATCTCAGCAAGTTGTTGCTCTAGGGTGCTTTGAATTTGGGATAGCTGGGTGATTGTCTCACTGTTGTTATTAACGTAATTAAGTGCATTATCAACTGACTCTCGGCAGATGTTTAATATGTCTTCGCTTTGTATGTTTGGTTGCTGTTTGATCATACTGGTTGCAAAGTGCCGAAATTCTCGCAATATTAACAGCAGAATATAAAACCATGCGGCTAGGATAATTAGGCCAAAGTTTATGGCAATATATTGATAGACATCGGCGGATAGTTGAAAGCTCTGCATTGATTTATGACTTACCTCTGGTGATACTTTCCTTCAGTTTAGTGATGCATAGAAAATATGCCTATAATAAAAAACAAGTTTTTGTATAAAGTGGTAAAATGTGAAAATATTAATTGTGGATGATAGCCAAGCGACGCTAGAAATTGTTAGGCGGGCATTACAGAACTTTGGTTATCGAAAACTATTCATCAGAAAAGCGAATAGTGTTAAGGCCGCTTTAAGAGAAATTGGTAATTGGCAACCTGATATCGTATTGACTGACTGGTACATGCCTGACATGTCTGGACTAACCTTGCTGCAGGCGATTAAAAAACGACAACTGAATATGACAGTTGCGATGATCACTACCGTTGATGAAAAATCACAGGTAGACGAAGCGTTACGAGCCGGTGCGCGATTTGTGCTTTCTAAGCCTTTTTCAGATCAGCAGTTGCACGACCAACTTTTACCCTTAGTTCAAGGCACTGAAGAAAGCCAAGTGATGCTTGAAGAAGTTGAGATAAACGGAGAACTGGCTTTACCTAAGCTTGGTCAGTTGGAACGTTTAATCCACAAGCACGTAGATAAAGATTTGGCTATTCAGTCGATTAAACCTCAATATTTTGACGAAACTAAAGTGCCTTGTGTGATGGCGATGTACGAAGATCCCAACAACCAAAAAATTCGTGCGGTTGGATTACTGGATGTTTACGCCACATGCATATTGGCAAGTAGCCATCATCAAATAGACTCACAAGAAATTTATCAAGCAATTCATCAGAATATTCTATCCAGCGATATTTTAGAGTCTTGCCAGCAAACGCTAAATGCCACTGCGTTTGCATTTTTAGATAAGCGCACGCGTATGAGCTTACGCGTTAAAGCGGTAAAGTTTATTGGCACACCATTTAAAAAATTAGAGTCGTTGTATGATACACCATTGAACAGCCGTATCGACTTTAGCTGCCAGCGTGAAGGCATGGCATTAGGTAAGGTGTTGTTGGTAGGATTTTAACTAAAAACAGAGGTTTTGATTAATTACGAAGGTTTAGCCTACTGTGTTCATGAAGGAGCGCAGCTAAAACTTTTGCTTTCCTTGGTGATAGTTTTTATACCGCTCTGATTATTAATAAAAAGAATAGTTTACATAAAAAGACTATAGGAAAAGGCCTAAAGCCCATTAAACCAGTACATCTGCTAACAATCCTAAGTCACTAATGCCTGCTTCTTTTAGGGCATCTTGCAACGATTGGGTGATGCCCATAAGCTGTATTTGCAGTTGCATTAAATAGTCACTTTGTTGTTTTAGTAAATTGGTTTTGATTTCTTCGTCTAAATCATCTCTAGATTTAAGCTTGTCTAGTTGCTCTTTTTGTTCTTTTATTTGCTCTTTGATTTTTTTGCGCTGCTCAACCAAGGCTTCAATATGGGCTGGCAGTGCGGGCCTGCTATCTTCTTTTTCTTCATCCTTATCAAGCTTGTTAAGCTTTTTCATCGCCTCTGGGGGCATACGCAGTGTAGGCACCGTGAAATCTTTTGGCTCATTATTGGCGGACGTGCTTTTGGCCTTATCTGGCACGATAGGTTGGTGGAGCGTCAGCGTGGTTTTCACAATAGCCTCGATAATATCCATATTCGAATAACTCTTTATCGGCTTTCAATAGCAAAGCTTGATAGTAATTTTATTGAAATAGAGCGGCATCCCTGCCGCTGCAAGTGCTTGGGATCTATGGAAATGTGAGTGCCGACTAAAGCGTTTACTTACAAACAGATAGCAAAAATAAGGGGGTGTTAGTGAGTAAGTGCATACTTTTGCGCCAGTAACGTTTGGCTATTGTGCAAAGCACGTTTAATCGCCTGTAGCATGTTATTGCCTTTCGCTTTGAGTCTAATGCTGGGCAGTCCCGGCAAGTGCAAATGTATGCGACATTGTTTGAGCACGCCATGCTCTCGAGACTCAATGTCATCAATATGCAGCTCAACACTTCGAATATTTAATGCATATTTGTGTAGTTGGGCGGTTACCAGCTTTGACAGTTTTACCTTCATCAAAGCTGTGACGGTTTTGTCTTTTATCGATAACTTAAGTTTCATAGCTTGGCTCATAGTGTCATTTAATCAATTTGTCGCACCTCAATTGCAGGCACACAATAAATCTACTAAGGTATATAAAAAGAAAAAAGCTGATTATTTCTTACTTATTGGTAGGTATTAACGAATGATAACCAACATAAACTATAACCACTTGTATTACTTTTGGCAGGTTAGTCGTCATGGCAGTATTGCAGCGGCAAGTAAAGTGCTGCATTTAACACCGCAAACTGTCAGCGCGCAAATAACTAGCCTTGAGCAGCGTTTAGGTAAATCGCTATTTTTACGTGAGGGTCGTGGTTTACGTTTAACTGAGTTTGGGCAAATCACACAGCAATATGCCGATGATATGTTTACCATTGCAAACGAGTGGCTGGAGACAACACAAGGGGATATCAGCGCGTTATCGCGTACCCTTAAAGTAGGTATATCTGACGCACTGCCGAAGTCGCTCGTGTCTAAGTGGTTGGCGCCGCTTATAGAGAACGAGCGTATTGCTAATTTACATTGCATTGATGGTCAGCAAGCAGAGTTGTTGGCACAAATGGCAACCCATAAATTAGATTTAGTGTTGGCCGATAAACCGCTTGATAGCAGTTTGCCCTTTAAAGTATTTTGCCATGAGATAGGCAAAAGTCAGCTAGGCTTTTTTGGCGCTAAAGACTGGCAGTATAAATTGCAATCCAACTATCCTAGAACACTCAGTGAGGTGCCCGTTGTTTTACCCGCAAAATCAAGTCCTGTGACCAGCGCGATTCACTATTGGTTAGATGAATTAGGAATTGAAATCAGTATTGCGGGCCATGTTGATGACAGTGCATTAATGGTTGCGCTAGGCCAGCAAGGGTTTGGTCTATTCCCCGCACCGCTTTCAGTTAAAGACGAGATAGAACGCAACCGCGATGTCAGCTTTATTGGCCCGATAGACAACGTATATCAACACTACTATGCGTTTACACCAGATAGATTGATTAAAGACTCAATCTATTCAGAGTTTGTACGTTATGCACAAAGTGCATAATCTTACATAGCGGCTTTAAATTTAATTGTAAGTAGGTACTCACCACCTTCTAGAGTGACATTTTGATACCAGTTTAGCCGCTGGCATATTTGCTCTATGAGTATACTACCCAGCCCTACTCCTGATGAGCACTGTTTACTATCACCGATGGGATTTTGTAACTGTAATGCATCGTCACTTAGGGTGATAGTCAATGGTGGTTCACCGTGTTGTTGCGCATTTTCTATCGCTTGGGTGAGCAGTAGCTCAAACAATTCAGAGTGTATTGACTTGATAACCTCAAAGGCACAGAGGTTGAGTTTTATTGGCTGAGTTGGCGTTTGTAATTTTTGCACCACACCTTTAATGCTCCCTCTTAAGTCAAGCTGTTGGGTAGCTAAGTTATCTTGTTGCCATAGAGCCAGGACCGCGCTACAGGTTGATGTTAGGCGATGCTGTGACAGCGCTAAGCTTTGTAGCACCTCTATCGCTTCAAGGGGTAAATCATCAAGTTGTTGTAAGCGTGAGGTTCCATGTTGAATTTGAGTTAGTGGGGTGCGTATTTCATGACTTAAATATGTAGACACTAAACGCTCTCTTTGTTGGGCGAAATGCTCGGCTTGGCGAGCGATAGTGAGCGCTTTAAAAAATGCGCTTAACTCTTGGAATTTACTCTGTTTATTAGGTGGCTTGTTAGTGTTTACAAACTTAGTTAATAAATTGATTTCCATGTGTATTTTAAATGCACTGCGGATAACAATGTAAAGAATAGGGATGCTTAATACCACCAGCAATAGCAGTAACCATGGCATAATGGGTAAGGTGTCTTGCTTGTCAAAAAAGTGCAAGATAAATATCGGCACCGCATTAGAAGATGCCGGTTGCCAAGGTAATACATAAGTGTCGTTAAAGGTGTCACTGACTAAGCTGACTTGGTTCACTGGTAACAAGCCAGCTCGCCATGCTTGTTGTATAGGCAAGGGTAAGTCGCTTTGATGCTGCGTGAGCAGTTTAAAATCATCGCTTATTGGTAATTCAATCTGTTGCTGTGCGATAAGCTGCGCATCGTAATACAAATAGTGTTCGGCGCTATCATCAAGTGCAAACTCATAGCCGTATTTTGCTACGGTTATCCAGCATGCCATTAGCAATAGCATCAGCAAGATAATGCGGATACTTAAGTAGCGGATAATTGACGTATTACTCATCTGTTTTTTCCATTTTTAGAACGATCCCTTGCTTTTTTAAGGTATGCAATAAAGGTGTCTCATGTTCATGGCTTAAGTTGCTGCGTAAACGTGTTAATAGCGATTTATACATGTTGTTATTGACGTCTTGGTCGGGCCAAATGGTGTTTATAACCGTCGCTTTGTCTACTGGGTTTGGATAGTGCTCAACGAGCAACGTAAGCAATTGCCACTGTTGGGGCGAGAGCACTATGAGACGCTGCGCTCGAGTGATGATTTTGGCGTTTAAATCAACATTGAGCGAGTCTAAGGCAAAGCGTTTGTTGCTTTTAAGCGTGTTTTTATTGGCTAATAGCTTAATTCTTATGGCGAGCTCTTCTAACGCAAATGGCTTGGTTAAGTAATCCAATGCGCCGAATGAAAAGGCTTTGAGTTTGTCATCTAAGGCAGCTCGAGCGCTGAGAAATAAAATAGGCTCGCTGCGAGTATGTTGCCATTGCTGTGCTAGATTTAAGCCATCGCCATCAGGTAAATTTATATCTAGTACAATGGCGTCATACTGTTGTTGCGCACTGATAGATTTAGCCTGCCTAACCGTGCTGGCGTAGTCAACCTCAATGCCTTCTTTGGCTAAAAAGTCGATGCTATGGGTAGCTAAGAGCGTGTCATCTTCTACCAGTAAAATAATCATGGGTTGCCTATGCTGTTACCTTACGGTTACCTCTGTCTTGATAGTGTAGTGGTAATACAAAGGAGTCAACTATGAGTCGTTCTATTATGTTATTTTCTACTACACTGCTGGCGCTGAGCAGCTCGTTATCCGGGTGCTCAGACAATGCTGAACTATCACAAAACTCACCAACGATGTCTAACCAAGCATCAGCGAGCACGGTATTTGTCAATGCTCGAGTTTACACGGTCGATAGCAAGCAGCTATGGGCACAAGCGGTTGCTATTCAAGGCAATAAAATCGTTTTTGTTGGCAATGACGACAAAGCAAAAAGTTATATTGGCACCACCACACAGGTGATAGATTTAAAAGGCAAAATGGTGCTGCCCGGTTTTCATGACGTGCATATTCACCCGTTGGAGTCGGCTTCAGAGGTGACGCAAATTACCCTACCAGGCTCTGCCAGCGAGCAAGAGTATATGGATATTCTTCATGAAGCCAATTTACAGCACTCTGATAGTCGTTGGTTAATTGGTTATGGTCATGAAATTGCAACATTGCTAGAGATGCAAAGCTCGCCGTTGTCTGTTTTAGATGACGCTATCCCTGATCGGCCCGTGATCATCATGGAGCAAACCTCTCACTCGATGTGGGTGAATAGCAAGGCTTTAGCGCTTGCGGGTATCACTCACCAGAGCGTTGACCCTATTGGCGGTGTACTTGGGCGTGATGAGCACGGCTATCTAAATGGCATTTTGTACGATAACGCCGGTAATCAAGTTATGGAGCTGGCCATGCGTTCGCGCTCGGATGCGTCTGAGCAAGATTATTGGGGGTTAATAGAGTACACCATGCCCGAGCTAAATAAAGTGGGTATCACCTCCATCAGTGATGCGCGCACTTATTGGCAGCGTGGTCATCTACAGACTTGGCAGCGCGTGGCTGATGAAGATAAGTTAACGTTGCGTGTTAGTCTTGGTCTGTGGGCATACCCTCAAATGAGTGACGAAAAACAGCTAGCCAGCTTAAAAACGATGTTTAGCCGCCCAACTGACAGCTTATTAAAAGTGGACCAAGTTAAGTTTTATATGGATGGTATTTTGGTGAACAGCACGGCGGCAATGCATGATCCTTATGAAGTTGATTGGTTGAATCTATATGGCAATAAAGGGCTTAACTACTTTACCCAAGCGCGTTTAGAAAAATACATTAAAGCGCTTGAGCCTGTAGGCTTTGATTTTAATATTCATGGTATTGGTGATAGAGGCATTTACGAGGCACTGAATGCCGTTGAAAATGCCTCAAATGGCACTGCTCGCCACCGTATTACCCATTTAGAAGTGGTGAACCCTGATGACTTCCCTCGTTTTGCTAAGTTGAATGTGATTGCTGATGCGCAAGTCGCTGGCGAATTTAGTCAGCCAAGCCATTGGCCTGAGAATATCCCTCTCATTGGTGCAGAGCGTTCGCAAGATTTGGTGCCTATCAAGGAATTGCAAAATGCCAATGCCACGTTGACGTTGAGTAGTGATTGGAACGTGAGCACCTTTAATCCGTTTGTAGGTATCAGTCATGCGATTTCGCGCGCACCACAAAATATTACTTTAGCTCAAGCAATAGCGGCATACACCATTAACGGCGCGTATGCGATGCGCCAAGAGCACTTGGTGGGGAGTATTGAAGTGGGTAAACGTGCTGATTTAGTGGTACTCGATAACAATCTATTTGAACTCGAAGCAGAACAAATAAAGCAGACAAAGGTCGTTATGACACTGCTTGATGGTGAAGTCATTTATCAAGCCAACTAGTGCATTAAACCCTTATGGCATCATCGGCCGCTTTGCATGTGGTGCCACATTTAAAATACGCGTACAATGGCGCGCTTGTTTACTCCTAGTTTTTTATTATGACACCATCAGCCCTGCCTTTACTTGACCAACACCTTCGTCAAATTGATAGCTTTCCTTCACAAGTGAGACGACTTTTCCACGGCCGAGGCCAATGCTTTACAGGCCTTGAGCATATTACGGTAGATTGGCTTGGTGGGCAGATCCTAATTTCCTTATTCAAAGAGCCTGAAGCTGAGTTTATTCCAGCTCTTTGCGAGATGGTTAAAAGTTGGATAGATATACCGCTTTGGAAAAATAACGTGAAGAGTGTGTTATTGCACCATCGTAGCCGTCCTGATTGCGAGTTGCAGGTATTGTGGGGCACATATACAGCACAGCAGAGTGTGATAGAAAATGACCTGACCTTTTTATTAGACTTAGGCAATAAGCAAAATAATGGGCTGTTTTTGGATATGCGATTTGGCCGCAGCTGGGTTAAATCAAATGCACAAAATAAAAATGTACTGAACTTATTTGCCTACACGTGCGGCTTTTCGGTTGCTGCAATTGCTGGTGGTGCCAAGCAAGTCGTTAATCTTGATATGGCAAAAGCGGCGTTGAGCAAAGGACGTGAAAATCACAGAGCCAATGAGCATGATCTCAGCCGGGTTAAATTTTTAGGACATGAGTTATTCAAGTCTTGGGGTAAGGTCCGTAAATTTGGGCCATACGATCTGGTGATCATCGACCCACCTTCATTTCAAAAAGGCAGCTTTGCCCTAACTAAAGATTACAAGAAAATACTGCGTCGCTTACCTGAACTATTAAGCGAACATGCGCAGGTACTCGCGTGTGTAAATGACCCAAGCGTCGATTCTCAGTTTTTAATTGACGAAATGGCGCAGCAAGCGCCCGAGATGATATTTGTCGAGCGCTTAGATAACCCGCCTGAGTTTAAAGATATTAACCCAGAGGCGAGCCTAAAAAGTTTGTTATTTAAACGAGGCGTTTAGCTTAACCGCTTTGGCTAAGTTATCTAGTGCCTGTTCGAACGATACTTGGCCATTGATATAAGGGAGCCAATGCTGTTCAAGCTCAGGAAAATAATCCCAACGCCCTTTGTATAAGCTTTTTTTATTTGCATAAGGTAGGTAGTCAGGGTGTTCGGCTATGATGGCTTGGCGCGTCACCTCCCCTACCGTGTAAAACAATATAGGGTGCCAAATACCGGCATGTTCGGCAATTCCATGCTTTTCAAAAGTTTGCTCAATACCGTTTTTTAAACGCTCGTTTTCAGAAAAGGGTATGTGACTCAGTTCATGAAACAATAATTCTAGTGCATACCAATCACGAAAGCTTGGCTGGAAGGTATTCATATGCGTGACGTATTCACGCCCTGATGTAAACGCGCCTTGCCTTGTAAATGGGCGGGCATGTGCAAAAATTCGGTGCCTTGGCACGTTTACCAATTCCCCTAAAAATAGTTGACCAAGCCTTTGATTAATTTCTTCACCATATTGTGTGAGCTTGCTTTGAAGGTTTGCTTGCCAAATACTGTTTTGTTGACAATGTGCTTGCCAAAAGTGTTCTTTGTATAAGCCTACGGTTGCAAAATAAGATTGACTAACAGGGTTTACGTTTACACCTATCAATGGCTCATTTTTGCCAAACCATTCGGTTAGAAGTGCAAGCTCCCCCCTATCAAAAAGCGGGTGGAAGCGCTTTTGTTTAGTGAAGGTTTGATATTGAACAACTGAGTTTTTTAGGGTTTGTTTGTCTTTGTCGGAGATAGACGAGTCAGACATAAAGGCTTCAAGGCTCTGGGGCTTTCTCGCTGAATAAGTCAAAAAGCTGTGTAAGTTTGCTTCAGGACTATTTATAAAATTCAGATTTTTCCAACCTTTTGGTGTGTTATCACAGGTCAATGCTGATGAACTAAAAGCACAAAAAGCCAATATAGTGAAAAACGCGCGAAGCATGATGATATCCCTTCTATATTTTTCTGGATTGTAGCCTTTGGTTAAATTAGTAACAAGTTGAAGGTGCATTCTGATTTTTAGAATGATTGACCCTGAATTTACTAATTTTCGTTCTTTTTTGTTCTGGTAAAGTTGAATCATTAGATAGTTTTTGGAGCAAAACAATGAAAGTTATTCGTAGCCAAAAGGCGTATGCGACCAAAGATGGTGCAGGTGTGCGCATTAACCGCATCGCCGGGTTTGACGGTAAGAGCTTAGACCCATATTTGATGATCGATGAGCTTAAATCAGATGACGAAAGCGACTATATAGGCGGATTTCCGCCTCATCCTCATCGAGGTATTGAAACTTTTACCTATATTCGTAAAGGTGGGTTTGAGCACCAAGACCAAATGGGTAACAAAAAAGCCATTCGCAGTGGTGATGTACAATGGATGAGTACAGGACGAGGGGTTGTACACAGCGAAATGCCGTTAGTTGATGAAGACAATGGAATGCACGGTTTTCAAATTTGGTTGAACATGCCAGCCAAAGAAAAGATGCGCCCACCGCGTTACAAAGATTCTATTGATACTGGCGTGCCAATGCTAGTTAACTCTGAGCAAGTTGAATTACGTGCCTTAGCTGGTGCTTGGTCTATGGACTCTCAAGTTATTGAAGGTGTCATACAAGGACTGGCTGGTGATGGTGCGATTGCGGACGTCATATTACCTAAAAATGCCAAAGCGGTACTTGATGTTTCAAAGCATGGAAAAGTGTTGGTCTATATTCACAGTGGTCAACTCGCGGATTCAGCATTTGCAGCGGGTAATTTACTAGAGGTGTCGCCTAGCGAACCGCTCAAATTAGCTGCAGCTGAAAGCGGTTTAGGGGTGTTAGTACTGGCAGGACAGCCGATCAACGAAGAAATAGCGCACATGGGTCCTTTTGTTATGAACACTCAAGAGCAGCTGCGCGAAGCGCTCAGAGATTATCAATTGGGTAACTTTGGCGACATTGTTTAGTTAGGAGGATGGTATGGGATTGCTTGTAGACGGAATATGGCAGGATAAGTGGTATGACACCAGCAAAAGCGACGGTAAGTTTGAGCGAGAGGCGGCAAAGCTAAGAAATTGGGTCACTAAAGATGGCTCGGCAGGCCCAACTGGCGAAGCTGGTTTTAAAGCGCAATCGGGGCGTTACCACTTGTATGTTTCGCTTGCTTGCCCTTGGGCGCACCGCACTTTAATTTTCAGGGCGCTAAAAGGGTTAACTGAGCACATATCAGTGTCGATAGTTAGCCCTGATATGCTTAGTGACGGCTGGACATTCGACACCGCCAGCGGTAGTTCAGGAGATGAATTATACGCTCATGCGTTTATGCACCAGCTGTATACGCGCAACGATAGTAATTACTCAGGGCGAGTCACCGTACCTGTGCTTTGGGATAAGCAACAAAAAAGGATCGTTAGTAATGAGTCGAGTGAGATTATTCGTATGTTTAACAGCGCTTTTGACGAGATAACTGGCAATCGTGATGATTACTACCCAAAGCAGCTGCAATCATCCATTGATGATATTAATGACTATGTTTACAAAAACATTAATAACGGTGTATATCGTTGTGGCTTTGCCACAACTCAAGAGGCGTATGAGCAAGCATTCGATTCATTATTTGCTGCATTGGATAAAATAGACGCTATTTTAGCTGACTCACGTTACCTCGTAGGAGAAAGCCCTACAGAGGCTGATTGGCGCTTGTTTACAACTTTGATCCGCTTTGATGCGGTATATTTTGGGCACTTTAAGTGCAATAGACAGCAAATTGAAGACTACCCCAATATCGCGAATTACTTACGAGATTTATACCAATGGCCCAACATCGCTGATACTGTCGACTTTAAGCATATTAAAAGACACTATTACTACAGTCATACCATGATTAATCCAACACAAGTGGTGCCAAAAGGACCTGATATAAACTACTGGTCAAAGCACAACCGTCGTTAATCATATCCTAATAGAGGCAGGCACAGCGTTACCAAATGCTGTGCCCTCGTATCTCGTGGTTTTTGCAAATATGAATCGCTCTACTAAAGTTATATCTAGTCAAAAGATGTAATACGTACTTACGGATAAAGTTTCGATGCATGCGAATATCTTGGTTGTTGAAGACGATGATATAAACTTTTTAGTGATACATAAAATCCTTTCCTCAAACTATACCGTAGAGCGTTGTGTAAGCGGTGATGATTGCATTAAATTTTGTGAATCAAAGACGCCAGACGTTATTCTAATGGATGTAGAAATGCCTGGCTTGGATGGTTTAGAAACCTGCAAAGTGCTTAAAAATCGTGATGTAACCAAAGATATCCCGGTGATTTTTGTTACTTCTCACCGAGAAGACCATGAACAAACTCTATGTTGGCAAGCAGGTGGTAGCGATTTTGTTATTAAGCCAGTTAACGCCTTAACTTTGTTACATAGGGTGGGTGCGCAAGTTAAATTGCAATACCAGTATAAAAAGTTAAAAAAAATGGTATTTGTTGATGGTCTTACGCAAGTATATAACCGCCACTACCTTACTTCAGAGCTTGTAAAGAGGTTGTCCTACGCTAAACGAAATGGTACTGCATTTTCACTGTTAATGGCAGATATTGATTGGTTTAAAAAATATAATGATTTTTACGGGCACCTGACAGGGGACGAGTGTTTAAAGCAAGTAGCGCAAATTATTGAGACTAACCATTTGCGAGGTGAAGATGCGGTGGTTAGATATGGTGGTGAGGAGTTTGTATGTATTATGCCACAGGTTGATAAGTACGGCCTAGAAACGCTTACTAATAAACTAAAACAGCGCATAGAAGAAGCCTATATCAGTCATGAAGGGTCACCCTTTGGCAACATCACACTCAGTATTGGTGGCGTGTACAGCAATTCGGTGAGTAATGTAGATGATGAAAAATGGTTGCAGGCGGCTGATGAGCAACTCTACTTATCTAAACAAAGTGGCCGTAATTGTATCACCATAAAGGAGCTATAGTGTGGTAACAAAACAATCTGTTTTTCGTGTGATTAAGAGTGGCTCATTGGGTGGGAGTTTAGCACTGTTAGCACTTACTATGATTATCGTGTTTGTTATATATGACTCCAATATTCAAAAACAAACTCAAAATAAAATTACTCTACAATTGTCTGATGCCTTAGTGCAGCAAAAGGATATGTTTAAAAGTGAGGTGCAAACCTATAGAAATTACATCAACTTTTTAGTTGATACCCCACCCATTCAGGGGATCTCTAGAGCACAGCGCAATCAAGGTATCGACCCAAAAGATAACACCACTACTGAGCAGTGGAAAACACGCTTATCAATGATTTTTAGCTCTATGATGTATACCTATACCGAAATCAATCAGCTACGGCTACTAGATGGTACAACGGGCGATGAGTTAGTCAGAGCAGACCGTTACGGTGGCTTGGTATCAATTCAGCCCCCTGCCAAATTACAAAACAAGGCACATCGAGATTACTTTTCACAAACAATAAAACTTAAAGAGCGGCGCATATACGCATCACAAATAGACTTGAACAAAGAGCACGGAGAAATTGTTTACCCCCTAGAGCCAACTCTGCGTGTTGCCACTCCAATATATAATGAAAGCAATGAGTTATTTGCAGTGTTGGTGATTAATTTGGACGCGCAAATATTACTCGATAAGCTCAAAAGCGCATTGCCACAGGGCGTTTTATCAAATATTTTAACGCCTGATGGTCATTTTATTTATCACCCCAATGAAAACTTACGTTTTAGTAAAGATCTTAACGCTGATATGACATGGCAATCGTATTTTAAGCAAAAACCATGGTTAATAGATGGTGTGCTCGTTGCAAGTTCAGAGAATATGCAATATCTGGCCATGAAAGCTGACTTGTTTGTGTCTTCTAACTCAGATTTGGGCAAGGTTGAAGGTGTTAGTTTAATTCCTTATGCACAGTATGAAGAAGCGTTATTTGATAAGCGATTGAACGCATATTCGTTAATTTTGGTAATCGTGATCTTATTTATGTTGGGAGTATTGGCACTGTGGGCTTACTACAGAAATAGCCAGCAGTTGCTTGAAGCCAGATCTGAGTTGGCAGATATTATTAACGGTGCATCTGATGGCATTATTGGATTTAATAACGAACTTGAAATAACTAGCCACAATATTGCTGCTGAGCAGTTTTTTACCGAGTTACAAGGCGTTTCAAGAGGTCCGTACAAGCTGCTAAGTCGTTATATACCGAATGATTATTTTCATTCTACGCTATATAGTATCTCTCATAAGCTCCCCCCTGAGCCGTTGGAAATTAATGTTGAGCTTGATGCAAAGCTGCGTGATTTACACTTAACGGCATCACCCATCCGTTCAGTTGAAGAAAAGTTACTGGGATTTGCACTGTTTGTGACCGATACCACAGAGCAAAACAAAGCCAAAGCAGAAATTGTTAAAATGAACGAATCTTTAGAAGCGCAAGTTGAACAAAGAACCTTAGAGTTAGCATTGGCTAAACACCGCGCAGAAGAATCTTCTGAAGTGAAAAGTGCTTTTATTTCAAATATTAGCCATGAGATGCGCACACCATTGAATGGTATTTTAGGTACTCTTGAGTTAGTCCGAAGAGATATTGTAAGTCAACAGCAATCTAATTATCTAGAGATGATGGGGACCAGTGCCAAAACCTTGTTAAGCTTAATCAATGACGTGCTCGATTTATCTAAAATTGAGGCGGGCAAGCTAGAAATTGATTCACAGCCTTTCAATCCAATTCAATTAATTGAGCATGTTGCCAGTTCGGTTGGAATTAAAGCTCAGCAGAAGCATCTTCAATACTTTCTTGATTTAACTGACGTTAGGTATTTAAGTCTGACAGGGGACGCTGGGAGGTTAAAGCAAATACTGTATAACCTAATTAGTAACGCGATTAAGTTTACAGTAAAAGGTGGAGTCTATATCAATGCCAATACCACAGAAGAGGAAGAGCAGGTTTGGTTAGAGGTATCAATTAAGGATACTGGCACAGGTATAGCGAAAGAAAACTATGATAGATTGTTTGAAGCCTTTAGCCAAGAAACACAAAACGTATCAAGCGAGTATGGTGGAACAGGCTTAGGTTTGTCGATATGCAAGCAATTGTGCGAGCTTATGGGTGGAAAAATAGACTTTAAGTCAACAAAAGGTAAAGGCAGCACATTTGTTTTTTCTATTCCATATCAGCGCAGTGATGCCAAGCCGCTTTATTTGCGCCCTATTTTAAATGGTAAAAAAATCTTCTTGGCTACAAAAACAGAGCAAGAAGAAAAGTACTGGAAAAAAGTACTGAGTTTATTTGGTGCGCTTATTTGCGATTTGAATCATGCTGATTTTTGGTTGGTTGACTTTGGCAGTGAGCTTGGGCAAAACTTGTCAACAGCATCAAACTTGGACAAAAAAGCATGTTTTATTTTTGACCCCATATCTGACCCTACCCCACCCAAATATGCGTTAGCGACTATAAGTAAGCCTGTAGCCTATGTAGATGTGCTTGCTGCTTTCAACAAACCTGATACTTTGGCACTTTTCGATCTTAAAGGTAGCATGATTAAAAGCAAAGATTTTGCTAGTAAATTTTCTGCACTTAAAGGCCAGACGGTTATTGTCGTCGATGACAACCAAATTAACTTGGAAGTGGCTAAAGGTGTATTAAACGGGCAGAATATAAACTCTTTGTTAGTACATTCTGGGCAAGAGTTACTGGAAAAATTAAATTACCTTGCCGTAGAACGAAATGAAGTGTTGGCTATTTTAATGGATTGCAATATGCCGATTATGGACGGCTATACAACAACAGAAGCTATACGAGCTGGAAAAGGAGGGGAACTATATAGGTCGGTGCCGATTGTCGCTTTGACTGCCAGTGCTATGGATGGAACTGAAGAGCGTTGTAAGTCTGCAGGCATGAATGATTATGTTACTAAACCAATTGATGCCCAGAAACTATTTGGTATTTTGATTAAGTATGCAGCTAGGGTAACCGAATCGGATAAAGATGAGAGCGAGTCGGTACAAGCTGCTAAAGACCCTGCGAGTGAGCTCATAGACGATGAAATGGATATTAACATACCTTCGTTAGATCGAGAGGCTGCGTTGGCGCGCTTAATGAATGATGAGAGTTTATACACTAAGATTTGTGAGCTTTTTAAAGAAAGTGCAAATGCCCGTTTTATAGAAATGACCGATGCGATAGAGCAAGTTGACAATGAAAAAATAAAACAAGCGGCGCACGCACTTAAAGGACAAGCTGGAGATGTTGGCGCCAAGCGCTTGCACTATTTAACGAACAAACTTGAAATTGCAGCTAAGGATAAAGATCAAAGTAACACTCATCGGATGATATACACGGATATTCAAATTGAATTACAACAGGTATATAGCGAAATAGATTCTCAGGTCTTAAATGCGGCTAGCTAATACTTATTTGGTCCTGTTAGCGGGTATTTGGAAGTTGTGCCCGCCTTTATTAGATAATAAGGGGATCAGTCACACCATGTATACTCCATATCTAGAGCAGTTTGCCGAGCGACTTTATCACCAAACCTTTTTCTTACTAGCGCTAAGCACATATCAATACCGGCTGATATACCGGCCGAGCTAGTAAAATTTTGATCCATGATGTAGCGCTTATTCTCGATGACACTCAGTTGAGGATACTTAGTTTTTAATTCTTCTATTTCTTGTCGATGTGTGGTGACCTTCTTTCCATCAATAAGCCCAGCTTCAGCGTACATAAATACACCGGTACTCACAGATGCACAAGCGCGGGTATGTTGAGCAGTCTCTGCAAGCCAATGGAGAACAGTTGGGTTTTTCATTATTCCTTGATGCTTTCCGCCTGCAACGATCAGCAAATCAAAATGCGGGTTTGAATAGATGCTGTAATGGGGGTTTACACTCATACCTCCTCGCGCTCTTACCGGTGCTTGCGTAGGTGCGACTAAACTGACGCCGAGGTGTTCATTGATATGTTTGTTGGCTGAAGAAAAAACTTCATAGGGGCCACAAAAATCGAGGATTTCAACGCCGTCATAGATGAAAATTCCAACTTCCATAAGGTCTCCACTAATTACAATAGAACCCAAGCTAACAGTGTAGTTATAGAGCTCAAAAAATGATAACCCATTTTTACGTTCACCGCAGTAATTGTATTTTTACCGCGTAAATGTTGCAGTTTTTTGTTCCCCATTTAGACTGGAGTGGTTTAAATATCAAATTGACCTCAGGTTTGAACAAGAGTTTTGGAATAGGAAATACCTATAAACTGAGCAATCCAATGAGGTTAATTAACAAAATAAAAAAATACAAAGAGTATATTATGATTAAACCAACAATAACGGTTTTGAGTGCAGCGATTGTGTTTGCGCTAGCTGGGTGTAGTGCTACATCGACCCAAGAACAAGTTGTCGCTGCACAGGTTGTACAAAGTAATCCGCTGCTACAAGAGTTTAAAGGGCCGTATCAAGGCGTTCCTCAATTTGACAAGATGAATCTTGCTGACTTAAAACCGGCCTTAGAGGCAGGTATGGCCGAACAACTTGCTGAGGTTGAGGCCATTGCTAATAACCCTGAAGCCCCAACATTTAAAAATACCATTGTTGCTCTTGAAAGCGCCGGGCAAACGCTAGACCGAATCTATGCATATTATGGTATTTGGAGAGCTAACAAGTCGAGTCCTGAGCTACGAGAAATTAGTAGTGAGATGGCGCCCAAATTGTCTTCTTTTTATTCTAAAATCAACCAGAATGGTAAGTTATTCGAGCGTATCAAGACAGTTTACGAAAGCGAGGAGCTAAAAAGCCTTACCCCTGAAGAACAGCGTATTACTTGGATGACGTACAATAGCTTCGCCCGTAATGGTGCTACGTTAACAGGTGAAGCCAAAGAGCGTTATGCGCAAATTAACCAGGAACTTGCCTCTTTATACACTAAGTTTTCTGCCAATGTGTTAGCGGATGAAGAAAACTATGTCGTTTATCTATCAAAGGATCAGCTATCTGGTCTTCCTTCGTCATTTGTTGATGCAGCGGCTGCAGCTGCAAAAGAGCGTGGCAAAGAGGGCATGTATGCAATTACAAATTCTCGCTCTTCTATGGATCCGTTTTTAACCTACTCGACAGAGCGAGCCTTAAGAGAACAGGTTTGGAAAAATTACTACAACAGAGGTGGTAATGGTGATGAGTATGATAACAACGCGATTATCAAAGATATTCTCACCTTACGTCATGAGCGTGTTAATTTACTCGGTTATGACAACTACGCACAATGGCAACTAGAATCTCGCATGGCTAAAACGCCTGAAAATGCGATGGAATTGATGAATAAGGTATGGCCAGCTGCAATTGCTCGAGTAAAAGAAGAAGTTGCTGATATGCAAGCTATTGCAGATAAGGAAGGCGCTGGTATTACAATTGAGCCGTGGGATTATCGCTTTTATGCGGAAAAAGTGCGTAAGGACAAGTATGACTTGGACTCTAACGAGGTAAAGCAATATCTACAGCTAGATAAGCTTAGAGAGGCGATGTTCTATGTAGCCGGCAGGTTGTTCAATTTTGAGTTTTCTGAAGTCCCAGCTGGTAAAGTTCCTGTGTTTCATCCCGATGTGCGCGTTTGGGAAGTAAAAGATAAGACAACTGGTAAACATATCGGTTTGTGGTACCTAGATCCTTTTGCTCGTAAGGGCAAGCGTTCAGGCGCTTGGGCAACGACTTATAGAAGTTATACCACATTTGACGGACCAAAAAATGTGCTTAGTTCAAACAACTCTAATTTTGTAAAAGGTGCTGAAGGTAAACCAACACTGATTTCTTGGTCGGATGCTGAAACGTATTTCCACGAATTTGGTCATGCATTGCATTTCTTATCTGCTGATGTGGTTTACCCTAGCTCTCATAACGGGGTTCGTGATTATACTGAGTTTCAGTCGCAGCTTTTAGAGCGCTGGTTAACTACGGACGAAGTTATTAATAACTTCCTTGTGCATCAGGAAACCGGTGCGCCGATGCCAAAGGAGCTGATAGCAAAAATTAAAAAGTCAGCAACATTCAATCAAGGTTTTGCGACTACAGAGTATCTAGCATCTGCAATAATGGATCTGCTTTATCATAGTACTGACCCTGCACTTATTGAGCCTGCAAAATTTGAAAAAGAGCAATTAGATAAGTTAGGCATGCCAAAAGAACTTGTGATGCGTCACCGCAGTACGCATTTTGGTCATGTGTTCTCGTCAGAAGGTTATGCAGCAAGCTATTATGGATATTTATGGGCAGAAGTATTGACTTCAGATGCTGCAGAGGCATTTGCAAGTGCTCCTGGTGGTTTTTATGATAAGCAAGTGTCTGATCGTTTGGTGAAGTATCTATTTTCTGTAAGAAATGCTATGGACCCAGCGCAGGCTTACCGTTTATTTAGAGGAAGGGATGCCGATGTAAGTGCATTGATGCGCGACAGAGGGTTTCCTGTTACTAAATAACGAGACTGATTAGAGGGCTTGGTTGGCCCTCTTTTTTTGCTTAAATTTGTATGAACTGTGAATAGAACATTACTATCTTTGATGTTTATGAATTGGTCTTGAACGTCCATCTTGGATGAGTGAGACATAACGATGTAAAGGGGGAGGCTGCGAAAATATAAAGCTAATAAAGCACCAAGATATGAATGAAAAACTTGTAAAGGGGGTTTACGAGTTCCTATCATGGTTCACTATTTTCAATTTGAATCGCAATGGTTAAGCCTATTTCAGAGGAAGTATTGCAAAAAAGTGAGTTATTTTTAATCTGGTCAGATGAGTTTGCATTTTATTGAATTAAATAGAATAATTGCGCTTTCTTAGTTTTTTTGTATGGTTTTTCTTTTTTATTCTAGTTACTTTGTTTGAGTTTTCCTGTTCTGTTTGTTATAAATACTCATACTTTATTAAGGTAAAGTTTAGTTAGTCGCTAATAGCGTTAAAGTTTCATTCAAGGATGTGGTGCTTATTGTTAGCTTATTTTTTATTTTAGGAGCGCATCATGTCATTATTTCGTACCTATAATGTAGATTCTGAGCAGCAATTAACTCTGCCAATAACGTTTGCAATTACATTACTTTTGTTAGCATTAACCCTATTTACTTTTCCTAGCCAAGCAGATCACGCTAATCAGTCTGTTGCACAAGAAACACAATGCACACAAAACCCGTGTGAGGACGTATCTTAGCGTACCCTTAATCTTGCAATTGTAATATCTAAACAACCCCTGATATTGTACCTAATATAACTTGCCTGTGTTGTTATCTACCAGATTGTTTAATTAAAACGAGTCGAATTATTGTGAATTTGGGATAAATAAGCTTGTTCATTTGTCCTAACTCGGTATAGTTTGTTTTTCGTAAAAAATACGCAAAACTACTGAGAATTATTTATGCAATTAGTCGATTTAAATCCTGAAGACCCAAGTGTTATTGAAGTATTTTCTGAAATCGACCGTCTAATGAATACTTTGTACCCGATTGCGAGCGACCAATCTCTTAGTCTCGAGGAACTACGTCAGCCAAATGTACATGCTGTAGGATTGAAAAATGAAGATGGAATTGTGGCGTGTGGAGCGATTGTAAAGCAGTTTGATAAATCCTTATATGGTGAAATTAAACGTTTATATGTACGCCCAAGTTATCGTGGAAAAGGCCTTTCAAGACGTATTATGCAGATACTTCTTCATTATGCTGGAGAGGCGCAAATTCCTTTGATCCGCCTAGAGACTGGTAGCAAACAAAGTGAAGCAATTCATTTATATGAAAACTTAGGTTTTAAACGTCGTGAATGTTTCGGTTTTTATAGAGACAACCCACTGAGTGTATTTATGGAATTGTCTTTAAATGAGTAGTGATTAACATCAGCTTCGGTTAAGCGGATTTACTCATTTCCACTCTCTGGTTGCCTTTATTTGTAATCGTCTGCTATTAAAAGTGAGAGCGCCTTGAAGTTGAATAAAATTCCCTTTTTGGATTGCAAGTTATGTTAGTTCACAAGCATTTCCTATTTAAAAACGCTTATCTAAACTTAAAGTAACTTGGTATAAGCGGCTCCCATAAATGCTTTTAAAAGCTAGGCACTAATTTACATTAGGTAATTTCTGCATAAATATCGTTACCTCAGCCATCGTAATACCGAACTTTTTGATGTAAGAGCGATTCACAATGGTATTGTCGTTGAAAGACCATATCCAGTCATCAAAGGCAACCTCATAGCTTGTATCATCTACAGGCAAATTCATACTGTATTGCCACCTCATTGCATTACCATATAGTTGACCTTGTGCAATGCCGAGTATGTCGTCGGCGCTACCTTGCAGCATATCAGTTTGATTATTTTCCGAGATGTTCCATACCCTGCGTGTCACGCCCTCCCCTACTTCATAATGAAATGTTTCGTCGAGTACCAAAGTGTTATCATTATTAATGGAGCCTTTGATATCGACCGTGAAGCGCTGTACAAGCTCACCCGAACGGTTTTGTACAATCCCCCAAGCTTTTACGGACCCATTAAAGAAATGGTAAGGGTCAAAACTAGGAGAAATATCATTGTATTTCTGTGGGTTGATATTTGTTCCGCAGCCACTTAACACGCCAGCTGCTATCATTACAGTGATGGTTTTTCGCACGTTGATATCCCCTATTCTAAGTTAAGCAAGGCTTTTCGCATGTTTGGCTCTGAGGTTCTTTCATCAAGCCAAATGGCGAAAAAGTGCTGAGTAAACTGTGGATCTTCTATTTCACCGATTAACGTTTCACCTAGATAAAAACGACTTGTTCCGTTGATTGTGCGTTTGCCATATAACTCTGTACCATGGCTCACGTCTGGAAAAATTGACTGCATTTGAGAGTGCCATAGAGCTAGCTTTTGCTGGTCTCTAAATCCTTGATTTTTCATTTCTTCAACCGAACGTTGTGCAATGTCTTTTCCTTTAAGATCACGTAAATAATGTAGCTTTAGGATAAAAGGCTTGTTTTTGCTAAATTGCCCTTGAGGCGCAAAGAGTGTCGCTTGATATATATCCCAAAACAAATAAGTCAGTATTGGAGAAGTACCAACAGGCTCGGATGTAGGTAGTAATTTTTGAGCAATAGATGCCTGTACAGGAACACTCATCAATAGTAGCCAAGATAATAATGTAACGAGTTTCATAACAATTCCACGAGTTCATCACTTATGTGTTATACGCAAGCGGATTGCTTATAGATCTGCGATATGGTGTTTTTGTCAAGGACCGTTACAGTTTTGAAAACTGACTGAATTGTTCAATAAACCACGTCAGTTTTGGGTCATTTTGTCTAGTTTTATGGAAATACAACTTAATCTTGTAGTTAGGGATGTCCAATGGTGGTTTCAGCAGCACTAATTCAAGGGGCTTGGTAACTTGGAGGGCATAGGTTTCAGGTAGCGTCAGCAAATGATGAGAGTGTTGTAGATAATAAGGTGCAGTGAGAACATGAGGCAAGGCGATAGCCACTTTCCTGGATTTTTTAATTTTTGCCAGCATGGAATCGACGATGCCTTTCGTTTCGTTCCAAGGTGCAATGAGAATGTGGGTATGGGCCAAAAAATCTTTTAGGCTTAGCGATGTTTGCTCTGCGAGTGGGTGGTGTTTTGAAACTGCGGTGACATACCTATCTTCAAACCATGAATACTCTAATATGCTTTCACTTTTCTCTTGCTCATGTGTAAAGCCACATGCAAAGTCAAGGCTACCGTCCCGTAACGCTTCTTGAGGAATACGCTGCTCCAAAGAGACTAGTTGTAAGCTAATATGTGGGTAGTGGGCATTGAATTTGTGCACCAACGGCTTTAAACACCAAGCCGTATAATCTGTCGTAGCGATAGTGAAACAGGTGGGTAAATCACTGTTAAACGGTTCGAAAGGTTTTAATCCGACGGTGAGTTGTTGCATAGCGGGTAAAACGCTTTGAGCTATTTGTTGAGCAAACATAGTCGGAACCATTTCGTTATCTATACGAATAAATAACTCATCAGCAAGACGCTGTCGAAGCCGAGAGAGAGCGTGGCTGCAAGCTGACTGGCTAAGGTTTAGCTCCTGAGCCGTTTTGCTAACGGAGGCTGTTTGATAGAGTGATGCAAACAGCTTGAGTAGATTGAGATCGATATTTGGTAACAATGATGATTTCCTTGCATATTGAGGTTGCAATATATGCACTTAATTCATGTGCCACTTTAGCATACACTAGCATTTTAAGGTTAAACAAGGATTCAAATGAGTATTCAAATTCGTCCTGCAGAAAAAAGCGATGCTGCAACTATATTGGCGTTTATTAACAGTCTCGCCGTTTATGAAAAAGAGCCTGACGCTGTTTTTAATACGGTATCAGAAATTGAAAAGAAATTATTTTGTGAGCACCCTACTGCACACGCACTTATTTGTGAGCAAGATGGCGAGGCGATAGGTTTTGCAGTTTACTTTTTCAATTACTCAACATGGCTTGGTAAGCACGGTTTATACCTCGAAGACTTGTACGTATCGCAAGATAAACGTGGCAATGGTGCAGGGAAAGCCATCATGCAGTATTTGGCGCAATTAGCCCTCGAAAAGGACTGTGGTCGTTTTGAATGGGTAGTACTTGACTGGAATAAACCAGCAATCGATTTTTACGACAGTATCGGTGCTAAACCACAAAGCGAATGGATTATTTACCGTTTAAGTGGTGATGAGCTGCGCTTATTTGCCGAGCAAGGAAAGTAGCAAACCCGCCGCTATTCTTCTAATGCTTCTTTAACACGTGCTCTTAAAGCTGGGAGCACGTCACGTTCAAACCATGGATGGCGTTTTACCCACATTTGATTTCTGGGGCTTGGGTGTGGCAACACGATTTGCGCTGGTAGTAGCGTGTTCCACTTGTTAACTTGTTCCGTCAATGACTTGTCTTTTTCTAAGTGGAAACGCTGAGCATGTTGGCCAATGATAATTTTTAACTTTATATTATTCAGCTGGCCAAGTAAGTCATGGTGCCATGTTTTAGCGCACGTAGCAGGCGGTGGTAGATCCCCCGACTTACCTTTTCCTGGATAACAAAAGGCCATGGGAATGATTGCAAAGTTGTTTGCATTGTAAAATTGTTCTTCATCAACATTAAGCCAAGCTCTTAAGCGTTGACCACTGGCATCGTTAAATAAGCGGTTCGTTTTATGGACACTTAAGCTGGGGGCTTGTCCTGCAATTAGTATTTTTGAGTGCTTGTTTACTTGCAGTACAGGGTTGGGCCCCAGAGGAAGCGATTGCTCACATAACGTGCATGCCCTGATTTGATTAAGAAGCTGCATGTGATGAACCAAAGAAGAAAAGTTAATATTAACATAATCTTATATTAAAATTTAGCTTGCGGGTACATAAACCGAAAAATTACTAACTGCCTCACCAGCTCTAACCAAAACATGTTCATAGATCACTATTTTACTCACTTGCTACATATACATAGTGAATTTATTGGAACTGAGTGATGTATCAGTATGTTTAGACTTACTTAAGTGCGATAAAGATCATTATTTTACCAACGCTAGTTAGTAAAAAAGTGATCTCGGCTGGCATTATTACAAACTAAGTTGGTATAAACTTGATCTCACCAGGCGATGGTTAGTAAAAATCTGATCTGATTTCTCGCATTAGTTGGTAAAAATGTGATCTTTATATAAAACAATAAGTTCTTGTTAGTAAAAATATGATCTGAATCAGATTTAACACACTTCATAGCGTAGGAAATAAACACTCATGTTAGTAAAAAACTGATCTCATAAGTGCTTTAATGCGTTTGTGAAGAATCTAGCAGCGTGGTTGGGCCGTTATTATAGATAGAGTTAGTAAAAGTTTGATCTGTAGTTAGAGGCTATATTTAATACCAAATTTTTAAATTTTAACTTTATGAAAAACATAGAAATGTATAATTTAAGGTAGTGAAAGCTCAAGTTGAATGTGGAGCTGTAGAGCAAAGTTCTTGATGCATGTACTATGCGCTTTCGCCTGTCCGCACTATTTCACGCCCTATTTCAACAAAGTTAGTTAAGATCTGATCTTTATTAACCTAGGTTTTAAGTCCCCGCGAATAGGCATTAAGTTAGTAAAAAGCTGATCTACGAAGAGATCAGCTTTATATCAAGTTATGGTTTTGACCAATCCAATTGCATGTCCCACACGTAGCGGTGTTCAGGTTGCAGTGGTTGTTGTGACTCATCAATGTGCTGTAAAACATTTTGAGCTTTAACAAGGGTTGCATCTCGACCAAATATGTAGCTTTGTTCTTTTACAATCGTTAAGTAGGCTTTGTTTAGGGCTAATGCTCGCTCTGCTGAAGGTGTTATCAGTTCATACAAGCTTTTTGCTTGAGCCACTTTTTGTTTATCAACATGGCCGTCTTTTTGAAACCAACGTTTTAGCATTTCTTGGTTTTGACGGAACTCATCACCACCACCAACGCGCTGCATATAAGTTAAAAACTCGCCTTGCTGCTGACCTTTATTTGGTACGTCTTGCATCGATTTTAGGTTTATGTAACCCCATCCTTTCTTACCCGTTACTTTACGGGCAAATGAAAATGTTTGGTCGTAGGTTGAACCAACTGTTTTATGGCAGCCGTTACAAAATGCCAGCTCTTGTTTGTGCTGCGGCCTCAATTGACCTTGTTCGTTTTCGATATAACCATTAATGAGCCAGCCAAAGGTATTGTTTACGCCGCTATCTCCGATATACAGAGTTTGAGGAAGCTGTTCAAAAGACTTTTCTTTTGCCTCTCGGTAGTATGATGCAGCTAAGGCAGCTTTTGATTTGAAGCGATGCTTTTTCATATAACGCACTTCTTTCATTCTTGGTGCGTTGTAGATTTGTCCTTCTTTATCAACTCCTATGTAGCGCACGGTATGCAAAAATTCTGTTCCTTCAGGGTAAAGCTGATAAGCCAGAGTATCATCTGCATCACCTAAATAGCGATTTTGCTTGTTTAAGTAAGAAATTTTACTAAGTAGGCCATCGTTATTAAGGTCTAGGCCAATGTGTTGTTCATCAATAAGAGGGGTAGACACGCCATCTAAGCCTTTCAGCGCGATTTCAACCAAACTTAGGTTAGCAATATATACATCTTGGTTGTAGACGCCCTGAGAGGTTCTAAACGCTTCTGGCAAGCGTATCATAACATCCCCTGTCGAGCCGTTTGTTGGCCAAAATGTACTCGGGAAGGGTTTGTAGTTAAATGCGACCCAGCCGCTGCCATCTTTGGCAAAACCTAAATCATCAAATGCTTTATTCGGGTAGGCTAGGTTCTGAATAGGGGTGATCTCACCTTGCCAATCAGCATTATTTTGTTGCTTAGCGATAAACTCGCTGTAATTGTCCTGATTGATCCACTCTAAAATTTGCTCATCAGAAATATTTCTGACCAGCTCTGTTCGATCAATAAATAAATTTTTCCAATGATTTTTGGTACCCAGGTCCGAAAAATCGTAGCTACCTTGCAGGTGGCCATCAAACATTTGATTCGGTTTGTTTACATCACTTTTGTCGGTTTGATGGCAGGCATAACATGGGTTATTTACTCCGTCCGTTTTGGTGTAGCATTGCGGCGGAATAACTGATTCAGCATTGTAAGTTTCGTTATGTTGCAAGTAGGCTACGGCCGGAATTTCTTCACCTGTACGATACGGTGCATCTGCCACAGGGTTTTCTAATTGAGTAGCTAGGTGTTGTGATGGTTGATCACATCCAGCAAGTAAGCAAAGTGCAAATAAGGCGACAAAAGTAGGGTATTTCATTTTTATGACTTCCATATTCTGGGCAAAAAAAACGGCAGCTCGTATCGAGTGCCGCTTTACAGTGTGATTGTTATTTAGACTTTGGATCGTATAGCCATAGCGTGTTGTTTTCTTGGAAACCGTCTTCACCGATGATGATACGGCCATCACGCATAACGATTACATTGTCAGGCTGAGAAAGTTGGTTTACGTCACAGCGCTCAGCGCCCGTTAGGCTTGAGCGATAAGTTGCGCCCATAACAACAGGCTCAATACGCGTTAAGTTGTAATTGTTGTCAATAGCAGCACGATATACACCACCACAATCTTTAACACGGGCTGAAAGCTGAATATCGCCTTGGTCATCAATCATGGTGTTATCAAGGTCAGCAATGCCAATGTACATATAAGCTTTATTGACGACTTCACCTGCGATTAAATCTTGACCTGTAACAGCCTCAAGTACACGGTCATGGTTGATACTGATACCCTCAAGCTTTCGCCATTCAGCCGTTGCGCCTTTTAGACGAGCAGCTTGGCGAGACTCCAAAAATGCAACGCGGTCATCCATAGGTTTACCAGCGGTTACTGGGCTTCCGCCTTCTGCCTCAGTTGGGTAAGTTGCTTTGCCATCTGCCCATGCTTGAACATCTGCCATTGAGATGTAGCTGGTTTTGCCTTCTACATAGTCGGCGGTTGTGATGTTATCGTATTGTGCAACCCAAGTTTCGATATTCGCGTTACTACCGCTTGCTAGCTCCACCCATTCAATATCAAAACCGGTTACAGCTGGGTCACTTAAACCTGCGTCTTGCTTAAGTTTGGCACCGTAAAGCGTACCAGAGCTCAAATCTTCAGGCTGATCAGCAACAAATTTGAATAGTACGCCACCCGTGTCATCTTGTGATGAGTAAACTGTGCGACGGTCAGGCATTACCACTGAGTTTTCATGCTCATAACGGCCAATTGTGAAATGCTTCACAACATCAGGTGATGTGCTGGTTGGGTTTTGTACTTCGGCAATGTAGCCGTAGCGATAAGGATTTGGGAAATCAGGTGCAACTAATGCTTCGATCCCATCGGTTCTGGTGTCGCTTGGGTCATTCCAGCTTGCATCTGTGGTTGTGTCTACTTTTGAATTTACAATCCACTCTTCTGATGTCAGTGGCGTGCCCCAAGGCGAAACTGAACCAAAGCAATTAGCGGCTGTACCTTGCACACCATCAAAGTTAACCATCATAGCTTCAGTTACCGACCATGTGCCTTTGGTATCTTTGCTCATCTTCAAGCGGCTCATACCGCCTGGATATGATTCCCAGTTGGTAAATAAGTAGCCTTCGTTATCAGACGTTGCAATAAAACCGTTAAAGTCAGGGTTATCGTTTTTGATTATTTCTTGCTTAGTATTAATGCCGTAGTGTACCCCTAGCCCACCAGTAACACCTTTAGCACCAAGATCCGAGAATACGTCACCAGTTTGGCCTAGTACTTGATATTGACCTATAGCAGTGATCACTGTTTGTTGTTCTTGTTCCGTAGCAGGCACTGGAGAGCTAACAATATTGTTTGGGAGGTTGTTAAAATCAACGCCAGTTAACACCCCAACGGTACCTTTGTTAAACGTTTTGCCATTTGCAGCAACTGTGTTGCTGTCTGCTGGGTGTTGCACGTTGAAAAACAAGTCGCCTTTGTCAGTCAGATATAGACCAGTAACTTCAGCGCCATTTGGGACAGTTGCGATACGCACTAAGCCTGCGCTACCGTTTTTGCCATCTTTACCATCTTGACCGTTAGCGCCGTCTTGGCCATTAGCACCATCTTGACCGTTAGCGCCATCTGTTCCATCTACACCATTTTGACCCGTAGGGCCTTGCTCGCCTTGAGCACCTTTTTGACCCTGTGCTCCATCATCACCATTACATGCTGTGAGCGCAAGTGTGACGGCACCTGCGATCAAAGAAAAGGCTAAACGCTTCATATTGTTACTCCAGTTTACAATTGCTAATTATTGTTAAGGAGGCAATAGCTTGGGTTGTCGCTGTTACAGGTGCCTGACAGTAATGTTAAAGTTTTCATACAGTTATAAGACTGCTCGCAAGCTGTCTTAAGAATGGGTGTCATTAAACTGTAAAGGGGGTTTACACAGATAAATGAGGTTCTTATTCAATATCATTATGTTGAACGTAGATCAGTTGCTCTATTGCAAAATCATATTGTTGTGCCGTTTGCACAAAATCATCAATAACAGATTGGCTAACTTTTGGAGTCCGAGCTAACAGCCATAAATAGTCTCTGTTGTAACTGGTGACATAGGCATATTGATATTTGTCTTGATCTAATTCAAACACAACATAAGACCCATAAAATGGCCCAAAGAACGAGACCTTCAAATGCCCAACATCGTCGCGAGTAACAAATTTTGCAATGCCATCCGCTTGCTGCCATTCATTGTCTTGTGTGTGGTAGCCTCTATTAATGACTTTGACCGAGCCATCGTTATTAATAGTATAAGTGGCAGTTACGTTACTTAGATTCTGCTCAAAGCTATGATCAAGGCGTGCAATTTCATACCATGTACCTTGGTATTTCTGCGCATTGAAATTGCTAACAGGTTGTATGTTTTCAGGTAAACCAGTGCAAGCACAAAGTAACGTGACGAGACCTAAGGTGGTTATTAATTGTTTCATTGTTCAGCTTAAAAGTACATTTATCCAAATAATAGTAGGTTACGAACGTAAGAACCGTTAAGATCAACTTTATACCAAGTAATACAAAGACGAAAAATACCATGAAGATTTGGGTTGATGCCGATGCTTGCCCTGCGGTTATTAAAGAAATTATATTCAGAGCGGCGCAACGCACTCAAACAGTGACAACGCTAGTGGCAAATCATGCAATGCGAGTACCTGCCACGCAATATGTAAGCCTCCTACAAGTGAACAAAGGCTTTGATATCGCTGATAATGAAATCGTAAAGCGTGTTCAATCAGGCGATGTCGTGATCACAGCTGATATTCCTTTAGCTGCAGAAGTCATCGAGTTAGGTGCTTTGGCAATTAATCCAAGAGGCGAGGAATACACCACTCACAACATTAAGTCGATTTTAAATATGCGTGATTTTATGGATACCATGCGCAGCAGCGGTGTAGAAATGAGCGGTGGGCCACCAAAGCTATCAAACGCCGACAAACAAGCCTTTGGCAACGCGCTAGACCGCTTGCTAACAAAAGCCAGGTCATGAAAATACTAACTCACGGATTTGGTCAAGCAAGTGGCCTCATAGCTATTTATATTGAACATGCTCCGCCGATGCAGGAGTACAAAAACTTAGAGTATATTCAAGCGCTTAGACTTGGCGAAATCGAGATGATAAATAATGCGTCAGGTAATGGTTGGCGGAAAATATTTAATGTTTATGCCAAAATACTGGCTCAACTACATCACAGAGATCACAATTTTACCAACTATAATAGTTGGCAAGATTATCGTCAGCAGTGCTTATTGCAAAGCCATAGCCAAGAAGCCTTGCTGTTTAGTCCGCCAAATTTGCATAACTCACGTTACCGATATCAAGTTATCGCAGGGCGAACATACGCCAAAAGGCTATTGCGAGATCAAATTTTTACTAACTCATTAGTATGGCTGGATGAAGAGTTTGCAGTTGATACGACGCACAATTTAGTGGTGTGCCCCTTTTTGGATTATCGACAGTTAAGTAATATAAAAATCAATAAACTATGTGACATCTTACATAGCTTGGACTAGCCTAAATAATACTCGTACCGATTGCCGTTAAGGATTCAAAAAGCATGAAAATACTCGTGGTCGATGATATGCCACTGATGCGCCATGTAATGATAAACATGCTGCGACGTTTAGAGTATGAAGATATAACGGAAGCAACGGACGGTAGACAGGCAATTCAGCTTCTAAAAAACCATCACTATGATTTACTCATAACTGATTTGAATATGCCTAAAATGAGCGGTAAGGAACTTATCGACAAAATTAGGCAAGAGCTAAAGCTCGTTGACTTGGCTATTGTGGTGGTCACGTGTGATGATAATAAGCAAACTGTACTCAATTTAATTACCGCCAAAATAGACGGAATGATAGTGAAGCCCTTTACACTTAATACGTTACTAAAGCAGCTTCAATATGTGTCTAGTCGGCGCGACAAACAACCCCAGTAAAACCTAATGCTTTAAAATAGTGGTGTGGTGTATCAAATCCGGTTTGTGCAAGTAACTCTGCCAGACGCATTCGGTCTAAAGGATAAAACTCATGCAGCAAATTGTGGCGCATGCGTTGCTCCCCTATTTCTGTTAATCCTAACTGTCGGCATGCCAGTAGCTGAGATTCTCGCTCGAACTCTGTCTCAGGGGCCATTAAATCGGCTAAAAATAACGGCGCTCGGTGTGGAAGTTGTGCGCGGATCGTGTTGAGTAAATCTTGTTTATCACCATTATCGGGTAAAAAATGTAACACTAATAAGCACAGTGCTGCATCAATGTGTTCGCCGCTAGGTTCAGCTAATGGACCGTTCACGATAGTGACTCGATTACTGAGGCCTAAGTTAGTAAAATTTTGATCTGCGATAGCGAGCATATCGTCAGAAATATCTTGAGCAATAAAATGCCAGTGCGGATTAAGCTGCGCAAGCGCGATAATGTCTTTGCCCGTGCCCGCGCCTACTACCAAGATGTTAGCTTCATCAGGTAGCAATGTTTTGAGTTGTGCGGCTGTTAAATCATGCAATAGCTCGTACCCGGGTACTAGACGCGTAATACGTTGTTCGTAATTGCTCGCTTCATCCGCTTTAAAACTTGGCATTAGGCCTGTCCTTTTATCTGAATACTTGAATAACCACCGGGTTGCTTTTTAACATGTATTTGCGTGGCAACACGTTCGGTCATTTCGCTAACGTGTGAGATCACGCCCACTTTACGCCCTTGTGCTTGCAATGAGTCTAGTGCATCTAACGCGACACTCAAGGTTTCTGGGTCAAGTGTCCCAAATCCTTCGTCTATAAATAGCGAGCTGATCTGCACTTTATTGGCCGAAAGTGATGCTAACCCGAGTGCAAGTGCCAATGAAACTAAAAATGATTCACCACCGGAGAGTGTATTCACTGAGCGCTGCTCATCAGCCATATCTTTATCTATTATGGCAATGTTGAGCGAATGACCAATGACACACAGACGATACCTTTTTGAGAGGCTACTTAAATGCTGATTTGCGTATTGCAGCAAGATCCTCAAGGTCTGAGTTTGGGCAATGTTACGTAACTTTTTACCTGTTGCATCGCCAAGTAGTTTATCTAGCAAATACCAGTGTTCGTATTGCGCTTGTAACTGTGTGAGTTCAGTTTGTTGCTGCGTTCGCGCAGCTACGTTTTGCTCGTGCTGCTTTAACTGGCTACTCAGTTCCAGCCATTGTGATTGAGTCAATTCAATGTCTGCAATGGTTTTATCGAGTAACGCAATGATTTCTTGTTTTGACGCACTGGTGCGCGCACACGCGGTATGTTGCTCAATCTCGTCGATTAGGTGAGCGAGCCGTGCTTGTGCTTGAGCATGGTGTTGTTGCAGCTGCACGTTCTCATTGAGCACTTGCTCATACTGCTCGAATGGTACTGATAATAACTCATTGACTCGTTCAGCTGTCAATTCAGGGTGCTGTTGCTGCTGTGCTTCTAGCCAGTTCTCAAAGCGCTCTGTAACGCTATTTTGCTGCACTTCATTGTCGTTTAATTGCGTTTGTAAGTGACTCAGCTTTAGCGCTTGCTGGTGTTTTTCATGCTCAAGTTGGGCAAGTTTTTGTTTGGCTTCATTAAGCTGTTGGCTAGCAGTTTCTAGTTGTTGTTGTAGTGAGGCAAACCAATCATCCACATCTACCTCAAGTGTCAGTAGCTCGCTGCGTTGAAGGTCTAGATCAGCTAAGCTACTTTGCAACTGTTTAAGCTGAGTGTGTTGTTGAGCAACTAGGTTGTTTTGCAGACCTAGATTGTGCTCACTATTGGCAAATGTTGACTGTAGTAAATGCTGTGCTTGCGCAAGCTCCTGGAGTGTTTTTTGCCAAGTATCGTATTGTTCAATGTCTGCGCGTAATGTATCAACCGCACTTTGCGGGTTTTGCTCAAAGCTCAACCACCATGTTTCATCATGATATAGCTGCTGGGCCTTTTGCTTGAGTTGTAACAAGCTTTGTTGAATATCCCGTTGTTGATGCTCATTGGCTTCGATATTGCTCGATAAATGCTGCAGCTGTTGTTGAGCCTCTGCGTATTGTTGCTCAGAAGTACTCAGCGTTTGCTGAGATGACTTTATTTGCGACCAAAGTGTTTGTTGTTGTCTACTGAGCTCACTATAGAGCTTCAAATCTTGTTCAATCGCGCTTAATTGCTGTTGTGCAGTATCTGCATTTGGTGGTGTATCATAGCCTAATGCTCGTAATTGTGAGTCAATTTGAACATGCTGCTCTTTTAGCTGGGCTTGTCTTTGCAAGGCAACTTGAAGCTGTGCGTTGACCTGTTCATGGGCAACCATTTGCTCATTATAGCGTTGTTGTGATTGTTGCTGAGCTTGCATTGCGCTTTGCTGCTGCGCTGAAAAATCAGCTATCAATGTTTGCCAGTGGCTATCAATATGCTCCACCCCATATGGGTGCTCGGTTGAACCACATACCATACACTCTTCGCCCTCTTTGAGCTGCGTACGCAATGCACTGATACTGTCACTGGCTCGCAGCTGAACTTGGGTTAGGTTTTCTTGAGTGATCTGGGCACGCTGTTTGTGCAACTCAACTTGCTTGGCGGTATCTTGCAACTGAAGTTTAAGCGTTTGCTGTTGATGGCGATTTTTGTCTATGCTGGCGGTAAGTTGTAGTAGTTCATGTTCACACTTTTGCCCTTCTAATGACAAATTAACAGCGGATTTTAACCCATAGTGCCGTTTTTGTAAGGCTTCATAATCCAATGATGCAAGTTGTTTCTCAAGTGTTTGCTGGCGTGATTCGAGCGCAGCGAAGGACTGCTTCTGCTGCTGGATCTGCGCTTGTAACGGTTCAATCTTGTGGCTCAGTTCGTGATGCTGTGCTTGCTGTTCAATACGTTGCTGTTGGTATCGTTCAATACGCTGAGCATACTCGTTGATGTTATCGAATATATTACGCAGGTGTGACCAGTGTTCATGTGCGCCAGCGAGCTTGCCGCCCTGCTCTAGCTGCAACCTAATTTCATGTTGTGCAGTTTTGTTGTCATTGAGTTTGGCCGTTAAAGCGTTAAGCTCCGCTTGATGTTCATCAATGGCTTGCTGTGTGCTTAGCTGCTGTTTCTGGTTATCAGAAATTTGTTGTTGAGTAATACTGCGCTGATTATCTAAGGCGCGTATTTGCTTTATTTTTGGTTCTTGTTCTTTTAGTTGCGCAGTTGCGTGTTGTTGCGTTTGCTGCGCAGATGAGACAACGCTTAGCTGATCGCTAAGCTGTTGCTCATAATCTTGTTTTGTCAGCTCTACATATTGCGCTTTGAGCTGGCTATGTTGTGCAGTTAGCGTATCTGCTTGTTGTCGGTTATCTGCAATTTGTTGCGTTAGTTGAGCTAGCTGAGCTTGCTTTACAGCAAGTGCTTGGTCGCTTAGTTGTGTTTCTATCTCAAGCAACTGCTGTTGATACTGTTGACGTTTTTGTTGCTGTTGCTCACTCGTATTCAACCACTGAATATCTTGTTGGTACTGTTCACATTGGTTTTTTTGCTGCTTAAGCTCGCTATCAAGATGAGCTAACTGCACGTTCAGTGTGGCAAGTTCATCATCCGATAATATGTGGTAGTGAGCTAAGCTTTGTTGTACTTGTTCGAGTTCGTTTTTTTTCTCTTTATGGCGTTCAAAAATCGCTTGACCTAGGCGGCTAAATTTATCGGTGCCCGTTAAGCATTCAAGCAATTGTGCCCGCTCGTCTGCACTGGCTTTTAAAAAGGCAGCAAACTCATGCTGTGCCAATAATACTGCACGCGTGAATTGCTCAAAGCTCAGGCCAATTAATTGCTCAACTTGGTTAACGGTTGCATTGCTAGATTGTGTAAGGACAGACTCATCACTAACACGAATAAGTTGATGCTCTGGGCGTTTTAACTTGCCATCACTTTTTTTCCGAGCACGCTCTATTTTCCAACTCGCAATATAGCGCTCACCGTCTTGGCCAATAAATAGAACTTCAGCTTGTCCTTGAGCACATCCGCGGCGCAGTAAATTTCGTGGATCATTCAGTTTTATTTCATCGCCATTAAATGCCACTGTATTTTTCAAGTCATTTTTGAGTCGCGCGGTTTTGCCATATAAAGCCAAACAGATACCATCGAGCAATGTGCTTTTTCCTGCACCTGTGTCGCCAGTTATCGCAAATAGACCACTGTGGCTAAGCGGAGGAGATTCAAAGTCTACCTCTGCATGTGTCAACGAGGCGAGATTCTTGATAGACAAGCTAAGTAATTTCATGAGGGGGTCTCTTCATCCATTGAATTAATGACTTGCGCCAAGCATTCTTTAACTTGTTCGGGGACCTCATCATTGGCACTGAACTGTTCAGCGAACGCTAACGAAAGCAGCGTCATAGGATCGAGCTGTTCGACTTTGCCGAGGTCTTCAAAGTAACTCTCTTCATTTTGCTTGTCTGAGCGCACCCTTTCTATACCACAAAAAAGTAACGGTTTATTACTCATAGCTTCATCAATGACGGTACGAAACTGACTGCTTGTTTCGCTGCTATTTAAACGCAGGCGAACATAACTAGGTGGTGCATCAGCATCAAATTCTAACGCATTGATAAGCTCGCACAGGGTATTTAAATCTGCACCGCCCTGCTCTGGCAGCAAAATAAGTTGCTGGTACCTAGGGATGTAAAGGGGCTTTACATTTGTAAGTTGCTTACCAGAAAATTCAGCTATTAGCACCTGATGCTGATATTTTCTTTCTGAAAATGACATTGGTAGGGGAGTACCGCTGTAGCGAATGTAGTCGCTCTTTGCGACCGTTTGTGCTTTGTGCAGGTGCCCTAGCGCAACATAATCAGCCTGTTGCTTGAAAATATTAGCATTAATGGCTTCAAATCCACCTATCGAAATATTTCTTTCCGAGTCACTAGAGATATCTCCGCCTTTGGCGTGTAGATGGCCCAGCAAAATAAGGGGCTCATTTTTGGCTAATGGTAGAGCGTGCTCAAGTGCTTGTTGATATGCTACAGACACGGCTTGCTGATAACTGATATCTGAGGTTATGGTGATATCTGCGGCTCTCAAAAATGGCATAGCTACTATGTGGGCTGTACCTTTTTTGGTTTTAATCGACTTAACTACGTTTTCTGGCGCATGTTTATCAAAGCGGCCAACCACGTGAGTATCAAAGAGTTGTAAAAGCGGCTTTGCAGTTTCTATGCGATTTGCAGAGTCATGATTGCCGGCAATCAGCACTATATGCAAGTTGGGGCAAAGTTGTTTTGCATGCTTGATGAAAGAATACAACTGCTGTTCAGCATTTGCTGGCGGTGTTGCAGTATGGTAAATGTCGCCAGCAACAACAAGTATATCAATTGCTTGTGTTTTAAGCGTGTTGGCAAGCCATTCCAAAAATACTTGCTGTTCTTGCGCACGACTATGTTCATAAAACTGCTGGCCCAAATGCCAATCAGAGGTATGCAATACTTTCATTCAGCGTTTCCTTGACGATAGAAACGCTAATATATCATTGTCAGTGTGCTTGGTTAACGGCTTATTTGCATCCAAGCGAAAAGAATTATAGGTAAAACAAGCAAGAACAATAAAGCTGGCATTTTAAATGCTTTTACTTGCTTGGCTTGTAGCCTTTTCAAAGCCGACTTTTCGTTACACGCAGCTACTTTATCAATGTAAAAGTAGCCATCGTCTAAATACTCTTTGCAATTTTGCTCATCCGCAGGAATGGCAACAAGCTTCTCTTGTTTTTTTAGGATGTAAAAATCCATACTGCTCACCACATTTTTTATTGCTAAACGGGTTTATTTATACGAGCAAAACTGAGGCCAACTTTTTGGGACATTTTTGCACGAAATAAAAAAGTGCGCGATTTTAAAGACAATTTTGGGTAAAGATCAATAAAAAAATTTGTTTTTTTTATTTATTTCCCAAATAGAGACAATAATTTCAAAAAATACAACTTGGCATGCCATATTATTGGCATCTGTGGCGGTTTATTCGTAATTATGCATATAATTTATTTTATATTGTTATAAGAGCAAACGTGCTTCAATGTAATAGATGCGAGATAATTGCGCGTCTGTTCGGCTACAGTTGTCGACACTATTGTTTTTATCAATGCAATGAAATAATTTAAAGCAGGTAAAAGGGATGGCAACTTAGCGCTTTGCAAGAAGGTGCTTCGTGGCCTATGGTTAAAAAACATTCGCCACTAATGGCAGGGATAATAATGTTACAATTAAATGCACAGGCGTGTTCATACAACAGTAGTGCTATGATCCAACAAACGATAAAAGGTGTGATCTTCGACTTAGACGGCACCCTCGTTAGCTCAGAGTTAGATTTTCAGCTGATCAAAGCACAAGTCGGCTGTTCGCCAGAACAAGACCTGCTTGATTTTATTGCTCAGCTTCCTTCACCTTATATGCGCCAAGAAGCAATGAACATCGTTCATCAACACGAGATGTTAGATGCGCAAAATGCAGAGCTTTTACCAGGCGTTGCCAGCAGTTTAAAGCGTCTTGAACAAATGCAAATTCCGATGGCTATCGTGACCCGTAACTTTGGTCGAGCAGCCAAACTCAAGCTCGCACAGTGTAATGTGCCTATCTCGTTGATATTAACTCGTGATGATGCGCCTGCAAAGCCAAACCCAAGTGCCCTTTTGCATATTGCGAAGCAATGGCAGTTTTCGACTCCCCATTGTATGTATGTTGGCGATTACTTGTATGATATCCAGGCTGCACACAATGCCAAAATGCGCTCATGCTTATATGCACCCGAAGATATGCCACATTATGCAAGCCAAGCTCACCATATACTTCGCCATTTCAACGAGCTTCCCGAGCTGGTAAAAGCATTTGCTTAGGTTTGCATGTGACAATGCCCATCAAACGCTAGCCCAATGGCGCGAGTCTTGTTAAAATCTCGTCAATTTAATCTATAAAACGAGAATTAAGATGGGCAGAGCATTTGAAGTCCGCAAGAACGCCATGGCAAAAACGGCGGCGGCAAAAACCAAAGTAAACTCAAAATATGGTAAAGAAATTTACGTTGTAGCAAAAAATGGCGGCCCTGACCCTGAAACTAACCTGTCATTACGTCGCCTAATTGATAAAGCTAAAAAAGACCAAGTACCCGCACATGTTATTGATAAAGCTATTGAAAAAGCTGCAGGTGGTGCTGGTGAAGATTATGCTGCTGCGCGCTACGAAGGTTACGGTCCTGGTAACTGTATGGTGATTGTTGACTGTCTAACTGACAATCCAAACCGCACCATCAAAGATGTACGTTTACCATTTACCAAAACAGACTCAAAAATTGGTAGCCCAGGCTGCGTTGCGCACATGTTCGATCACTTTGCTATTTTAGGTTTTGATGGCGACGACGATGAAGCAGTATTAGAAGCGCTGATGATGGCTGATGTGGACGTGACGGATGTTGAAGTAGAAGATGGCAAAGTGTCAGTATTTGCACCGCACACAGAGTACTACAAAGCGAAGACTGCATTGACAGAAGCATTTGATGGTATCAACTTTGAGATCGATGAAATCACGTTTGTGCCACAAACACACATTGAAATCACAGATCCAGATGATATCGCGAACTTCGAAAAGTTCATGGGTATGCTAGAAGATTGTGATGATGTACAAAACATTTATCACAATGCAATTGTTAAAAACTAATTGCAGCTAACTGTTAGATAAAAGCCGAGCTTGTTGCTCGGCTTTTTAATGTGCACTTTGGAGTGAGCTATGAGCAAAGTTATCGGCACAGACAACGCTAAACATTATACTTGGGGTGAAGTGTGTGATGGTTGGCATTTGGCTGCAACAAAAGGGCTAAGTGTGATCCAAGAGCGAGTACCTCCGGGAGCAAAAGAGGTTAAACATTTTCACCATGTTGCCGAGCAGTTTTTTTATATTTTAGAAGGGGAAGCATGTTTAGAGGTCGATGGTGAGACATTAACACTACATAGTGGGCAGGGCGTACATGTTAGTGCGAACACCTCACATCAATTAAAGAACATCAGCAATCAGGTGTTAACTATGTTGGTTATTTCCACCCCACCCAGTCATGGTGACCGCACCATTGTTAGCGATGAATCATGACTCATCCTGTTTAAGTTAGTAAAATACTGATCTCATTAATTTGTGCAAGGCTCGCTTCATTATCGCCATGTACACATAGTGTGTCTGCTGTTAATGCCAGTTGTTTGCCTGACTCTGTTGTTACACAACCTTGCGTAGCCAATTGACGAACTTGTGCCATAAGTGCTGTTTTGTCATGTACTGCGTTGGCCTGTGAGCGTGGTGTGAGCATGCCCTCATCGGTATAGAGCCTATCTGCAAATGCTTCAAACATGAGGGTTACACCAAGTTGCTCTGCTAAAGCCTTATGTTCGTTTTGACGAGCGGTAGCGAGCACCATAAGCTTTAACTCTTTAGGGTAGCGTGCAATGGCTTGGATCACGATATTGAGTAGTGACTCATCAGCCATCATATCATTGTAAAGGGCGCCGTGCGGTTTCACATAGGCTAGGGTTAAGCCTTGGCATTGTGCCATGCCATCAAGCGCTGCAATTTGGTAGTGCAGTGTATCTGTTAACTCCTGTGCACTCATTTTCATAGAGCGACGGCCAAAGCCTTGCAAGTCAGGATAGCTTGGGTGTGCACCAATCATTACGCGATACTGTTTTGCTAACTTAAGGGTTTTGGCTATCACTGTAGGGTCGCCCGCATGAAACCCACAAGCAATATTTGCGCAGTCGATCACAGCCATTGCTTGCTCATCTAGGCCCATTTTCCATGCGCCAAAGCTCTCTCCCAAATCACAATTTAATAGCATAACGAGTCCTATTTAATGGTTACGGGCAATACGCCATTTGCTGGGGCTAAACCCAGTATCACTTTTGCCAGTGCGGTAAAGGCCGGGCCTGAAACTTGCTCATTCGTCTCAACATCAATGTTATAAGCATAGCTTGCGAGCACAGCATCGCTCAGTGGCGCAAATTGTTTGATCTCATAAGGTGCGCGCAAACTTATAAATAAGGTTGATTTACTTTGTTTTTTTGCAAAAGTTAGTAGTGTTTTAAGTGCCTGCGGTTGCTGTTGTCGAGATAGAGAAAACTGCTCTAACTTCGCTACATCTTCCATCCCACCAATTTCTACTGCACTTTGCTGTGGACTTGCATGACCTGCAATGACTACATCAGCTTGTGAAATTTGTTGCTCTGCTAAGTTTGGATCAAACCCTTGCAAACTGTTGCAGGTTATCTGTAAAGGGGCTTTACTAAATGCCCTTAGTGCTTGGAGCATGGCTTCGCACTTACGCATGTCGGGCATAATCAGGTGAATTCTACTCTTAGTCGTTACCTCTAAAGGTAATAACTGTTTATTTTTTACTTGCGTGATGGCTGCCAGAGCAAGCTCAGCTTCTAGTTTTCGATGTCCGGGGTTACCTAATGTGGCTTTTGCTATCGCACTGGAAGCTGGGGCGGTATTTTGTAAATAACCTTGTTTGAGGGTAATAATTCTTTTCGCTGAAGCGTTTATCTCGTCTTCATTTAGAGTTTTACTTTGGATGGCTTGAGTGAGCGATTTAAGCAGTTTATCTAGTTGCTGGATGTCATCAGGTGTACGGATGGCAAGAGGCATCAAGGCGATATCTACTCCAGCGTTAAAAGTTTCAATGACCGCTGATGTGTAATCAAAAAAGTCACTGATCCCAGCCATGTCTAAAGCGTCTGTGATCACCACCCCTTGGTAACCAAGTTTAGTGCGCAGCAAGTCATGCATGATGGTACGCGACATGGTGGCCGGCTTAAGCATCTGTTGTCCATGTTTGTTTTTCAGGGTACTGCTATCAAGCGCGGGATATTGAATATGCGCAGTCATGATCATACCCGGAGGGTTGGTATTAATCACCGCTTCAAAAGGTGCTAAATCATTTTGCCAAATAGTGCGGGTATCATGGTCAACTCTCGGAAGCCCGGTGTGGCTATCAACATGGGTATCGCCATGACCTGGAAAATGTTTTAGTGCTGAGATCACGCCATGTTGTTCAAAAGCTTTGACTTGTGCTGCCCCAAGCTTGGCGACTAATTCGGGGTCTTCGGAAAATGAACGGACATTGATCACCGGGTTTGCGGCGTTCATATTAACATCAACGGTGGGCGCAAAGTTGACGTTTACGCCTAGGCTTGTAAGCTCCTTGGCGATCACTTGAGCCACCGCAGTGGCGTAATGAGTACCGTGTTTTGGGTAGGTGGCGCCAATGCTCATGTTACCAGTAAATGAAGTTGCTTGCTCACGGTTGATACGTGCTACACGGCCGCCTTCTTGATCTATTGCAATAAATAGCGGAAGAGGGTGCTTAGCCTTTTGCGCTGCAGCCTGTAGCTGGTTGTTTAGCTTTACTATTTGTTCAGTATCATGGGTGTTTTCTGAAAATAGAATGACTCCACCAATATGATAATTGGCAATCACTTGGGCTAACTGTTCGGGTAATTGTGTCATTGGTTCACGGCAGGTTTTGCTTTGCCCTTGTTCACAAAAATAGCGAAAATCTAGCATTAACTTTTGTCCTAGCTGTACTTCAATGGGTAGCTCGGACTGTGCAGAAACGATTGATGGATTGCTCATGGTCATGGCGAAAAATATACCTAATGGTTTTATAAGCCTAGAAAATGTCATAAAAAATGAATAGTTATTTTCGTTATGATGGCTAATTTAGCATTAACCGTAGGTGATTGATAACGTAAGGCGATGATCTTTATTTAATTTGCGGTGTAGGGTAAGTCGAGTAGGGCACAGCAGCCTGTTTTATCAACTCGATTATGCAAAGATAAACGGCCTTGGTGTGCTTCGGCAATTTGTTGGCATAACACTAATCCTATCCCAGAGCCTTGCTGTTTGGTGCTGTAAAATGGCACAAATAGATTATCACTGTTTTTAATGCCCGTTCCATTGTCACAGATACGAATCCTTATTTGCTTGTCGCTAATTTGCCAATCAATATCAAGTTGGCACATATGATTACTTTGCGCACAAGCATCTTGGGCATTTTTGAATAGGTTTATTAAAAGCTGCTCAAATTGCAGTGAGTCAATATGTAAGATTGCATCACTTTTCGATGTTATGTTAAATACGCAGTCACTGAACGGCTTTTGGCAGTTTGTTATTAATTTTTTGAGAGAGTGAGGTCGGCTCTTTGGTTCTGGTAGCCTTGCTAGTTGATGATAGCTTTCAATAAATTTACCTAAATCGCAGGCACGTTTTTGAATGAACTCTAAGTTCTCGGTGATGCTATTTTTTAACGGAGTGTCGACTTGCTTATGGATTATCTTGACCAACGTTTGCGAAATCGATGCAATAGGAGACAACGAGTTATTGATCTCATGACTCATAACCTTAATGAGTCGCTGCCACGCATGGCGTTCTTCGCTACGTAATAAAGAGTGAACGTCGGTGACAAACACTAGCTTATAGGTTTTACCATCACTCATGTATTGCTCAACATGCAAATTATAGCGCTTTGTTTGTAAAGCAATTGGCAGTTCTATGACCTGACTTTGACCTTCTTGGAGCTGATTTACTATATGTAGCTGTTTGGGCAAGTCATTAGCTGTTTTGTGCGTGTTTAATGATAACAGCGCTTGGGCTGCTGGGTTAAACAGGGCGATTTGCTGCTTTTCATCAATGGCTAAAATAGCCACATCGATGTGCTCTAATACGGTCTGTACTAGCTGTTGAGATTCAGCTGATTGCCAGCGCTGTGCACTTAGTTGTTGCGCTAAGCGATTTATCGCGCTGAATAAGGGGGCTAACTCTTGTTCGCCTTTCCCTATGCGTGCTCTTAAGGTGTAATCCCCTTGTGCTAGCGCTTCAATTAAATTAGTTTGCGTTCGTAATTGATAGACCACTTTTTGTTTTAATCGTACGTTGCTCCATGTAATTAAAATTGTGCCGAGTAACGCACTCAATGCAGTTAACCATACCGAAACTTGGCTGTAGAGCATGGTGATGATGAGCAATAGCAGTAAAGGCAGTGCAGTTGCCAAGTAAATTATGCTCAGTTGCTTTTCATATGGCGTGTGTCTTGGCATACATGGTCATCACTTTTGTTATTTAGTTGGTTTATTTAAGCGGCGGTAAAAGGTACTACGGCTAAGGCCTAGTGATTGTGCGGCAGTGATAGCATCACCTTCAAAGTGAGCAAGCCGCTGCGCTAAGGTTTGCTGTTCTATCTCACTTAATGTTGGTAGGTGTTTACTATCTATTTGGCCCTCATTTATTTTTACTTGTACGTTCGTTATCGGCGTTAAATTAAGATGATCAACGTCAATATGCTCACTCGGCGCGAGGATATGTGCACGCTCCATTAAGTGGCCAAGCTCTCTAACATTACCCGGCCACTGATAATGCTGCAGCGCATGTTGTGCCTCTGGGGTTAAAACTCGCCCTTGCGCGGCATACTTTTCAATGGCGCGCTGCAAAAAGTAGTGCGCTAAAGGTAGAATGTCAGCCACACGTTCGCGCAAAGGAGGGATATGTATTTGCACGGTATTAATACGATACAAAAGATCTTTTCGAAATGCACCAGTTGCAACTGCATGATTAAGATCTGCATTGGTCGCACTCACCAAACGCACATCTACTGATTGTGTTTTGCTAGCACCGACCTTTTCAAATTGCTTCTCTTCTAACACTCGTAGTAATTTGGCTTGCTGGGAGTAGGGGGTATTGGCTATTTCGTCTAAAAACAAGGTGCCTTCATCGGCCAGTTCAAAACGGCCAATACGCTGAGACTTGGCGTCGGTAAATGCGCCTTTAACATGGCCAAACATTTCACTTTCAAACAAGTTTTCGCTGACCGCGCCCATATTGACACTGATCAGCTGCTCGTCTTTTCGTGTAGAAAGGTCGTGTAGGTAACGAGCAAAGAGGCTTTTTCCTGTGCCATTTTCGCCTGTGAGCAATACGCTTACATCGCTTTTGGCAACTTGTGATAATGTGGCTAACACTCGTTTTATTTGTTCAGAGTGTGCAATCAAACCCGACACAAACCCCAATTCGTTTTGTAGTAACTGGTTGTGAATAGCCAGTTTTTGTGTGCGTTGTTTGGCTTTAGCCAGTTGTAATTGAGTGCGAATAATATTTAAAAGCCGCTCGTTTTCCCATGGTTTTTGCACAAAATCATTGGCACCAAGCTGCATGGCTTTTACGGCTATTTCAATACTACCCCAACCCGTAATCGCAATGATGGGGGTTTGCTCATCATCGGCTCTTAATTGTTGGATAAGGGCTAAGCCCTCTTCGGCGGATGTGGTGTCTTGCGTAAAGTTGAGATCGGTGATCACCAAGCTAATGGTATGACGCTTTAATAGTTGCTTGGCCTCAATTGGGCTATTGGCTTGTAAACACATATAGCCTTCTGCTTGTAGCAATAAGTTTAGCGCATGCCTTATGCCCTCATCATCATCAATGATTAATATCGGATCGCTCATAAATAACTTTTAATCAAACGCTTAAGTGAGTTTAGTGTACGACAAAGCGTAGCAAATATAAAAGCCACGCTTTGCCTAAAGGCTTTATTGACTGTGCAATGCGTATGCAGGCTCATTGACCAAGGCACGTTTGGTGGGCAAATAAGTTGCCAGCAATACCACCGCTGAAAGCAATAGTGTTAATATCACAGCCGCAATTGCCACATCCATAAATTCCACACCAATAGGGGCCGACATCGCATACCCTAAGGTAAGGCCAATGGCTAACCCCGGCACCGCACCGAACAATAATTGCTTCGTGCCTGAGATGACAAACTCGGCGATGATCCTTTGCTCACTTGCGCCTAACGCACGTTTTACGCCTATTTCCTGTGTTCGCTGAGAAATGGTATTGGCCATCACCCCATAGATACCACTGGCTGCTAATAAGAATGATGCTAAGCCAAATAACATTAATACGCCACCAACAAATCTAAGTGGTGCAACACGTTGTGATAAACGCGCATCTAAGCTGCCAATATCAAAAATAGGCAGATCAGGAGCAATGTCATCAACTGCTTTTGTGAGCGCTGCTTTAGCAATTGCCATATCACTGTTGATGTGTGCCGCAATAAACATAGATGAGCGTGGTGCTTGTGCAAATGGTAAATAAACCGATGGCATTTTTATCTCTTTATCTCTGTTTGGCATATTCTGCACAATATGCTTGATCACACCAACAATGGTAAACCAAGGGCCTTTGGTGCCATTTTCACTGATAAACTGTATTTTGTGACCAAGGGGTTGGGCTGTTGTCATAAATTGATCTACAAAGCTGTCGGTCACAATTACGGTATGGTTTTGCGCTTTGTTGTCAGCTTCGCTAAAGAAACGCCCCTCAATCAATTGTGCTTCTAGGTTACTTAAAGAGCCTGGTAATACCGCTATTTGGTTAGCTCGTGGGTAGCTAGATAAGTTTTGTTGGCTATATTCTTGAGTGGCAACTGCTATGGCTGGGCGTTGGTCACTAAAGCCCGGGAGTCTCGACATAACCACAGTATCGTGCAGGGCATTTTGAGTGCTTAACTGAGTTTTAAGGGCCTGTACAAACTGCACCTTTTGCTCGTCTGTCGCATAGCTTTCTTGCGGCAGAGCAATCTGACCAATTAGTTTATTGCGGGTATTTACGCCATAGTCTGCATACGTCGCTTTAAAGCTTGCTGTGATCATCACCGCGGCAACGATTAAAATCGTGATAGACAAAAATACCTCACCTATCACCAGTGCTTTATTGAGCTTACCGGCGTTTTTACCTAGCGCACCACGTGTACCATCGCGCAGTACCGCATTAAAATCACCATTAATGTTGCGCCAAGCGGGTAAAAAACCAGTAACAAAAATAGTGCCCACTAAAAAGGCAAAAAAGATTTTTAGCGTATACGCATCCACGCCAAAGTCCCACCAAAATGGCGGTCTATCGGTAAAGAACTGGTTTGTGACGGTTTGAGTCACTTCTAATCCCCAACCCATAACGAGTAGGCCAATCAGGCCACCAAGGCCACAGATAAAAATACTTTCCCATAACAATTGGCTTAATAAACGCCCTGTAGGCGCACCTAACGCTACTCTAATGGCGGTTTCTTGAGAGCGTTCTACAGCTCTTGATAGTAATAAATTGCCAACGTTAACAGACGCGAGCACCAATATTAAAACAGCTGCTATATGCAGCACATACACAACGGGCATACCGCCATCTGCGGTAGACATATGCATGGTTAAAGCATAGGCGCTCAAGCCCGAATTGGTTTTTGGATAGCGCTCAGCAAGGCGCTGCATGATTAAATTCAGCTGATGGTCTATTTGCTCAATGCTAACGTCTGGTTTACGCAGAGCAAGCCCTGTTACCAAACTATTTTGCTCTCTGGTTACCTGCTCGGTGTTATCACGCAAAGGGCGCCACAGCTGCGCGCGACGTGGAAAATAATACCCCTCAGGCATCACCCCGATAACACGATGGTTTACACCATTTATGGTAATGTTTTGCGATAACACATCGGCTTGCCCGGCAAACTGGTTTTGCCATAAGTCATAGCCAATAACCGCGACATGTTCACCGCCAACTTTGTCTTCATCACTGTTAAATGTTCTGCCCAATATCGGAGTCGTGCGCGTAAGCGCAAAAATATTGGCCCGCGCATCTGTGGCACTGTATCTGCGAGCACCATCTCTACCTGATATACTCACAATTTCATTTCGATATGCACTAAATTCGCTGGCACTGGTTAGATTTGCTTGAACCTGTGCAAAGTCATGTAGATTAAAGTCTCCAAAATGACGTTTGCCGTTAATCGAGGTTGTCATTTCAATAATATGTTCGCCATCTTCAAACGGCAGAGGCTTAAATAACATGGTGTTCATAAATGAAAATAAATACACACTTAAGCCAATACCTGTGGCCATTACAAACACTGTTAAGGCACTAAAACTGGGTTTTTTAGCCAATAAGCGCATGGCATATTTAATATCGTTGCGAATACTCATAATTCAGCCCTTATACACTCATAGCGTCAGCAGCATCTGCTTTAGCACTGTGGGTTTTATGATCAGAGATAATACGCCCATCGAGTACTTCAATATTACGTTGTGCTCGTTGGGCTGATCGAGGATCGTGAGTAACCATACAAATGGTGGCACCTTCACCATGCAGCTGATCAAGTAAGGCTAATACATCGTGGGCATTTTTAGAGTCAAGGTTACCGGTTGGTTCATCCGCTAGAATAAGGCTTGGTGAGCCTGCAATCGCTCGCGCAATCGCTACACGTTGCTGCTGTCCACCCGATAACTGAGACGGATAATGGTTAACTCGGTGGCTCATGTTTACTTTGGCTAAGGCTTCAGCCGCCATCTGCTTGATTTGAGATTTGGTTAAGTCTTTGCGGTAAGTAAGTGGTAACTCCACATTTTCCATTACATCTAAATCACTGATCAGGTTAAACGACTGAAAGATAAACCCTATTTGTTGGTTTCTGATCTGAGCACGCTGTGCTTTGCTGAGCTTACTTACCTCGTGGCCCGCTAGCTGGTAACTGCCTGACGTTGGCGTGTCTAATAACCCAAGCAAAGACAGCAGGGTAGATTTACCCGAGCCAGAAGGCCCTGATATCGCGATATATTCTTGCTTAAATACTTGTAGAGATACGTCTTGAAGTGCATGGGTTTCTAAGTCGTCAGAATAAAATACTTTGCTTAGGTTTTTCAGTTGTAAGACACATTGAGTCATGATGTTTTCCTAATTGATTCTAAATTGGGTGTAACTTTCAAAGCGGCTTGGATCAGAGGTAATAACCTGATCACCCTCTTGCAGGCCTTGAATGATTTGTACATAACTGACAGACCCTAAACCCAGCTTTACTGCTGTGCGCTCAGCCATTAAACCATCTGAACTGAGCTTGTAAACACTGGATTGAGTCTGGCTTTGAGAAAACAGTGGGCGTGACACATATAAGGTGTCGCTTAGTTGCGCAATGGTGATCTCTCCATTAACGCTCAGTGCTGGACGTGCATCACTTGGTAGTGCTTGGGAAAAGGCAACATCAACTTGAACATTGCCCTGCACAACCTCTGGATCTATGCGGGTAACACGGCCAAGCACCTCATTGTTTTGTGTATCAATGGTGACCTTTTGGCCCACGGCGATTTGTTGAATTTGAATTTCGGGAATTTGTAGTTCAGCAATTAACGCGTTTTGGTTAGCAAGCTTGGCAATGTTACTGCCCATACTCACATGCTGACCTACTTCAATGGGAAGCGCTAAAATAATGCTATCGATTGAAGCGCGTACGGTGAGGTCGTTCACCTGTGTTTGAATGCGAGACACACGGTTTTTTAACTGATTGAGTCTCGCAAAGCGGGCATGTTGCTGCGCTTGCAAGCTTTTGATTGATTCAGCCAGTTGAACTTTGGCAGAGCGCAAGGCTTGCTGTGCTTGCTCAAGCGCAATTTTAGCACGCTGAAAATCAAGCTTAGACACCGCACCTGTGGCGATTAACTCTTGGTGTGCTTGGTATTCGTGCTCAGCGCCCGTTAATGCCATTTGGGCGTTAAGTATATCTGAGCGCTGTTTTGCGATTGCAGCCTGCTCTGCTAAGTCGCTGGCTTTGTGTTCGGCTTCTAATGCTGAGAGTTCCCACTCGGCTTCACTAAGCTCTTGCTCTAACCGCGGATTAGTCAGGCGTACAATTTCATCACCTTGGCGTACTTGTTGGCCTGGTTTGTATAGCAGTGCGTCAACCTTGGCATCGCCACTGGCCGATAGCCATTGCACTTTTTCAGGTACCAATACGCCATTACCTCGCACAGTAACGGTAAAGTCTCCTCTTTGTACTTGGCTAATGACTAAAGAATTGGCATTTAGCGTAAGCTCAGCACGGCTAAACTGCCAAAGCTGATATGCACCAATAAATATGATGGCCATGGTGATGCAAGCTGTAACATACTTACGAATAGGCGTGGCCTTTTGTTCAGATACTGCAATGTCCACTTAAGCTCCTACAGAATAAAAATACGGGTGTTGTAGAGTTAATTGCAGAGAGTGTGCCAAATGTTAAGATATTGAAATGTTTAATGTTATTTTGTTTCTATTATTTTTAATCCCAAAAATGGGACTAAAAATGAGACAGATCCCAAAATTGAGAAAGACCTATTGAGATCTGTATCGAGGGTTAGGGTAGAGATCATTTGGATTTCAAGGTACAGTTGCGTCAATATGCATTAAGCATAAAAATTAGTGATTCAGATAAGGGAACTTGGTGCGTTACCTCACTTTATTAAGTTATGTTTTAACAGGCGTTTTTTGCTCGTTGGCGAACGCTACTGACACCGTGCGTTATAACATTGCACAGAGCGTGTACGACCCAAAGCAAGCGTACTATTTATCAGTATTGCAATTAGCATTAGAAAAAAGCGCACATAAATATGGTGACTTCCAACTAATCCCATTATCACTTGATGAGGCGCCTCAAGGTAGAACACTCGACTTGCTCGCTAACAAAAATGTTTTAGATGTGCACTGGAGTGTTACTTCAATTGAGCGAGAGCAACAGCTTGGTACTGTATACATTCCGCTTATGCGCGGTCTAATGGGCGCACGGTTGTTTTTGATCCACAAAGACAATACGCAGAGCTTTGCAAAACTACAGAATGCTCAAAAGCTAAAGCAATATTCGTTTGGCAGTGGTATTGATTGGCCCGATACCAAAATATACGAAAGAAACGACATTGTTGTTGCTACCAGTGACAGCTCTCATTTACATGATATGCTGGCCCAAAAGCGTTTTGATCTGTTCCCACGGGCCTTACATGAACCGTGGGGCGAAATAGCCAATAGAGCACAGTTGGTAGTAGAAGACAATTTTGTGCTTTGCTATCCCACCGCCATGTATTTTTTTGTGAATAAAGACAATCATAGGTTAAGAAAGCGCCTTACCTACGGGCTAGAAAAAGCGATAGCAGATGGTAGTTTTGAAAAACGTTGGTTAGCTAATCCTATCATTGCACAGGCACTAATGAAGAGTCATGTATCTGATAGAACTGTGCTTAAAATTAAAAATCCATATATGAGTATACGCACCCGAGATACCCTAAAAGTTGCGCGTTACCTCTACCAGCCATTGCAATCGTGCGTACAGCCCTCATTATAAGGGCTATCTACACAGGTGCTGATATAAGTCAGGCGGTTTGTTTGCGAGTGCTTACTTTGTTTCCTAGCACTTGGTCAATGCTCCATTGACCTGCGCCATGAGCTGCTAGCATTAAAAACCCGCCCGCTATAGCAATATTTTTAAAGAACATTATAAATTGCATCGGATCCGCCAAGTTAGCATGAAATAGTACAGCGCTTACCACGCTAAACCCTGCAAATGCCAGCGCAGTTACACGGCTCAGTAGTCCGGTGAGAATAAACAGGCCGCCAATAAGTTCAAAAGCAATCACTAAGGGCAGTAACTCTGAAGGTAAGCCCGCTGATGCCATGTATTGTGCGTTGCCATCAAAATATTGTATTTTGTTTAAGCCTGCCAAAATGAAAATAGCCGATAAACCAAAGCGAGCCAGTAACACCGACGCGTTAGCAAAAAGGGTGTTGTTTACAAGTGGATTAATGATGTTCATAGTCGTTCCTCAATAAGTAAGTTGATAAGTCAGTAATGGTGACTGATGAAATGAGTTTATATTCTTTAGAAAAGATTAAAATTAGTATATTTAGGGGTTATCATTCTGATTTTAAGAATTATCGTGATGGCTGAGGTACGACAGCAATCTCAATCAAGACATTTAAAGTTTACCTAACCATACTAAGCGTTTTAGAACAGCAAAGGATTAAATAGAGTGTGTAAAGAGTCTTTAGAGCGCCGTATTAAAAGAGTATGTGATTATATTAGCCATCACTTGGATGGCCAGTTAGATCTCGCACAGCTAAGTGAGGTAGCGGCATTGTCTCGATATCATTTTCATCGCGTATTTTTAGCTTATACAGGTGTAAGTGTGATTAAGTTCTTACAGCTCGCCAGATTAAAAAGAGCATCTTTTCAATTGGCGTTTGAGCTTGATATGAAAATTATCGACATAGCATTAGAGGCGCAGTTTGATAGCAGTGAAGCGTTCTCTCGCGCATTTAAACGTACCTTTTCGCAAACCCCAAGTCAGTTTAGACAAAACCCAGATTGGCCAAACTGGTATCGAGTTTATGAACTAACCTTGCCCAATAGCAGTGATAAGCTAGAAGTGTCGATAGTTGAATTTGCCCACACCCCCATCGCATATTTAACCCATAGTGGTGACCCACAACGGGTGTACGAAAGTGCTGGTAAATTTGTAGCTTGGCGAAGACAAAGCCAGTTATCACCTATTGCCAATTGCCGCACTTTTGGTATTCCTAATGGTGACCCAAACACAATGGAAGAGTCAGCTTTTAGGTTCAAAATATGTGGCTCACTGCAGCATAACAATAGCACTATTCCCGACAACGAATTTGGTGTAAAAGTAGGCGAAATTCCCGCTATGCGCTGCGCAAAAGTCACTCACTTTGGCAGCCACGACACCTTAGAAAACACCATTTATGCTTTATATGAGCAGTGGTTGCCACAAAGCCAAGAGACACTAGGCGAGCACCCTGTGTTTTTTGAATATCTAAACTTTATTCATGAAGTAGACGAATGCGATTTACGCACTGAAGTGTATCTGCCACTGGTGTAATGCACTCTAGAGTAGTTGGAAGGAAAGTGTAAAGGGGGGTTACAGTTTATTGTTAAGAGACCCTGAAACAAGTTCAGGGCGACGGTTTATTTAGTTTAGGGTGACGTACGTCGGTTCACCGCCACACAGGCGGCTCAGAAATGATGCTCGTCATCCTGACGAAGGTCAGGATCTAGTTTGTTGTTATGAGACCCTGAAACAAGTTCAGGGCGACGTACGTCGGTTCACCGCCACACAGGCGGCTCAGAAATGAGGCTAGTCATCCTGACGAAGGTCAGGATCTTGTGTTGGCTGTGTAGTTACGTGTAAATGGACCCTGAAACAAGTTCAGGGTGACGGTTTATTTAGTTCAGGGCGATGTACGTCGGTTCACCGCCACACCGGCGCCTCAGAAATTGGGCTCGTCATCCTGACGAAGGTCAGAATCTAGTTTGTTGTTATGAGACCCTGAAACAAGTTCAGGGTGACGGCGTGTCGTCATCCTGACGCAGGTCAGGATCTAGTAGCGTTTACTTATCTAGCTACATATTGTGCTATATCAATAAGAACAAAATAACTTATCTATTTTAATTGTATTTGCCGAATTTGCCGTTTAGTCTAGAAGTTAACCATATGTAAATAATAGGGACAGTGGTGAACATGGAAGACTTAAGCCCGACCGACCTGAAAACCATTTTGCACTCAAAACGTGCCAACATGTATTACTTGGAACATTGTCGAGTGATGCAAAAAGATGGCCGCGTGCTGTATCTTACTGAAGCAAAACACGAAAACCAGTACTTTAATATTCCCATCGCTAATACCACGGTTTTAATGCTGGGAAATGGTACATCTATTACCCAAGCCGCTATGCGTATGTTGGCACAGGCTGGGGTGCTCGTCGGATTTTGTGGCGGTGGCGGCACTCCTTTGCATATGGCGTGCGACGTAGAATGGTTTACCCCGCAAAGTGAATATCGACCCACTGAATATCTACATGGCTGGTTACAGCTTTGGTTTGATGATACAAAGCGGCTAGACGCGGCAAAAAAATTTCAAAATGCGCGTATTCAATATCTCGAAAAAGTGTGGAAAAAAGACCGAGAACTTAAAACTGAAGGTTTCGATTTTAATCACGATGCCATTCAAAACGCACTAAATACTTTTCGCAAACGCACAGAAGAGGCATCTAAGCAGTCTGAACTACTACTAACAGAAGCACAGCTTACCAAAGTACTTTATAAATATGCGGCCAATAACACAGACATAGCTGACTTTACCCGCCAACATCAAAGCACCGACAAAGCCAATGATTTTTTAAACCACGGTAATTACCTAGCTTATGGGCTTGCTGCCAGTTGTTTGTGGGTACTGGGTATTCCACATGGTTTTGCTGTGATGCATGGTAAAACTCGACGTGGGGCTTTGGTATTCGATGTAGCCGATTTAATTAAAGATGCCTTGGTGCTGCCATGGGCCTTCGTTTGCGCAAAAGAAAATGCCACTGAGCAGGAATTCCGACAACAAGTACTACAAGCATTTACCGATCATAAAGCACTCGATTATATGTTCGATACGGTAAAACAAATTGCGTTGCAAACCTACTCCGACGAACACATCGAGGCAAACAACCTATGATGGTGACGTTTGTCTCTCAGTGTGAAAAAAACGCCCTTAAAAAGACTCGCAGAGTATTAGATGCCTTTGCCAATCGCATAGGCGATAACACTTGGCAAACGCTGATCACCGAAGACGGCTTACTTACAGTTAAAAAGATGCTGCGTAAAACCGCTAGCCGCAGCACTGCGGTAAGCTGCCATTGGATACGCTCACGCTCTAGAAGTCAGCTGCTGTGGGTCGTGGGCAATCGCAACAAGTTTAATAGCGAAGGCGTGGTGCCAGTGAATAGGACGAGACGCAACCTGCTCAACAGTGAAATTGAAAGTGATTGGCATTTTTTGTCTTTGATCAAAGGGTTGGTTGGGGTTGCTGCATTACTCCATGATTGGGGTAAGGCCACCGAACTGTTTCAAAACAAATTACAGCCAAATAACCCAAACCAGTATAAAGGTGATCCAATACGTCATGAATGGATTTCATTGCTGTTACTGCGTGGTTTTGTTGACTCAACAGGCACGCAATCAGATCAGGCATGGTTGTGGGCGTTAAGTTGTGGCGACATCAATGAGCAAAAAATTAAGGCTGCTATCAAACAAGGCCCGCTCAAGCCATTGGTCCAGTTACCGCCCATTGCAAAGCTTGTTGCGTGGCTGGTGGTGTCTCATCACCGCTTACCTTTGCCTAAACACACAGGGCTGAGCGAGTATAAATCTGAAACTGCTGAATCTATTGATGACTTGCTTGGCAAGATCACACAGCAGTGGGGCTATGAAAATAACTATAACAAACAGGAGTTTGAAAATCGCTTAGGGCAGTGTTTTGAATTTCCTAATGGCTTAATGAGCAATTCAAAACCGTGGCTTGGCCGAGTTAAACGTTGGTCGTCAAGCTTACTTGCTTGCGAGGCGCTTGCCGTAAAAGCAATGGAAGATGGCTGCTACAGAGTGCTAGTGCATCATGCTCGATTGTGTTTAATGCTGGGCGACCACTACTATTCTTCGCAACAAGCAGACAAAAAGTGGCAAAACAAAACAGGGTTGTTTGCAAATACAGACCGAGCAACTAAACAGTTAAAACAAAAGCTTGATGAACATTTAGTTGGGGTGGCGCGTTATGCCACCCAAGCGGCGCACTTATTACCCGCCTTTGAGAGTGAGCTACCTCTGGCAACAGATATAGAAAACTTAAGAAAACCAAGCCCTAAAGTGTATAAATGGCAAGATAAAGCTGTAGCCCACATAAACCAGTGGCGTGCTTTGCAACCCACGCAAGAGCAAAAAAGATTTGGCTTTTTTGCACTCAACATGGCAAGCACTGGATGTGGTAAAACATTTGCCAATGCCAAAGTAATGAGGGCGTTGTCCGAAGATAGTAACAGCCTTCGTTATATTTTAGCGCTTGGTTTGCGTACGCTAACCTTACAAACGGGTGATGAGTATGCACAAAGGGTGGGATTAGATAACACTCAGTTAGCCGTGGTGATAGGCTCCAAAGCGGTTATGGAGTTACATCAAAAAAACAAGACGGCAGAGAAGGCGAGTGACTTTGAACATACCGGCTCGGAGTCAGAAGCGCCGTTAATAGACGAAGATATTGATTTTGAATGCGATATTCCACAAGAAAACCTCACTACCGTATTAAAAAGCGAGCGCGATATAAAGTTTTTATATGCTCCTGTGCTTGCTTGCACCATTGACCATATTATTAGCGCGACTGAGACAAAGCGCGGCGGAAAATACATATTACCGTCTTTACGGTTGATGTCGTCTGACTTGGTAATTGATGAAGTGGATGACTTCACAGGCAATGATTTAATTGCAATCGGTAGGCTTATTCATCTTGCAGGTATGCTGGGCCGAAAAGTGATGATCTCCTCTGCTACCATTCCTCCATCTTTGGCAGAGGGCTACTTTAAAGCATATCGAGATGGTTGGCAGTTGTATTGTGCTACCCGAAGTGCCAGTAAAAAGATAGGGTGCGCTTGGATAGATGAGTTTAATACGCACCTTGATACCAATAGTGGCAGCACTGTGGAACAGGCAATTTTGCAGTACCGCGAAAAACACAGTGAGTTTATTCGAAAACGCCAAGGTAAGTTAGCAAAACAACCCGTGCTAAGAAAGGCTGACATAAGCTTTTGCGAGGCAATATATGATAAAAAGCAATCACCAGAACAGTTGCAAAATGAAGGTGGACAAACCAAGCAGTCGGCCTACTTTAGTGTTATTGCCAACAGCATTTTAGCAAAACACAGCGACCATTATTTTGTAGATGAAATAACCCAACTTAATGTGTCGTTTGGGGTGGTGCGTGTGGCAAACATAAAGCCTTGTGTGGCATTGGCTCAGTTTTTAATGGCTTATGATTGGCCCGAAGGTATTGAAGTTAGGGTGATGCCTTACCACTCGCAGCAAACGCTGTTACTGCGCTCGATGCAAGAGCAGCATCTAGACCAAGTGCTAAAACGTAAAGAAGGCACTAACGAGCAGCCTATTGCGCTAAAAAATGCAGTGATACGTAAGCATTTAAAAAAGGTGGCAAGCCAACAAAACCAAGTAAAGAGCCTTATTTTTATATTGGTTGCCACGCCAGTTGAAGAAGTAGGGCGAGATCATGACTTTGATTGGGCGGTGATAGAACCGTCTTCATACCGCTCTATCATTCAACTTGCAGGGCGCGTGCGTAGGCATCGTAAAGAAGCCGTTGAACGTCCCAATATTACCTTGCTGCAATACAACTACAAAGCCATAAAAAATGCCCATGTAAAGGGCCTAAAAGCCTTTGTGAAGCCGGGTTTTGAAGAAAGTTGCCGGTTAAAAAGTCACGATTTAACACAACTAATTGATGTTAAGCTGGTAGCTGAACGTTTGGATGCTACCGCACGAATCTGCAAACCCGATTATATTAATGCTGGATACGTTGCAACAATAAAGCAAGCACAAAGCCTAACGGAACTTGAGCATGTGGTAACGCTGCGTGCTGTGGCCTACTACACATCAAAAGGCGCTGGTGTGCGAAGCCCTGCTACACTGCAAGGCTACCTTGAACATCACTGGTTTTTAACGGCGTTACCGCAAGCACTTACGCCATTTCGAAAAGGCACACCCAATATAAAAACCTATTTGGTGTTTGATCAATACCAGCAGCGTAGCCGCTTTTGTGAAAAAGACCCACAAGGCCATGCCATCGACAGAGAAGAAATACTTAACATAAAACGCATTGCACTGAGTGCGCATCAGCAGCAACGGCTATGGTTAGTCAGAGACTTTGACCAAGCGTGCGCCGAACTGGCTGATTGCCACGCACATGAACAAAGCCCGCTGACTCAGCGGATTATATCGCTTAAATATGGTGAACTGAGCTTTCCATTTAATGAAAACAAACGCTATGAATATAACGACCAACTTGGACTGGTGGAGGTTGAGTGAACAAAATTACACAAGCTTGCTGTGACAAAATACTTTAGGAGGGAATGATGATAGATAAAGCAGTTGATGCGTTTTTTGCAGAAAGAAAAGCCGCATGGCTTAAAAAAAACATTAAAGCGTCAATGTCTGATGACGAAATAAAACAAACGCATATGGAGTGTGAGTCGGTATTTAGTTTACAAAACTGGCTACCTAATGCTGCAAAAAGAGCAGGGCAGATCTCTATTTCTACCCACCCGTGTACCTTTAGCCACCCAAGCGCTCGAAAAAACAAAAATGGCTATGTCAGCTCGATTATCGCCAAAAGTGAGCGAAGTAATGATGGCTTTTTACGCTCAGGGAATGTAGACGTGGTGGCTGATGCTCTAGGTAACGCCGCAGCGCTAGATGTGTATAAGTTTTTAACCCTAGTGCTAGAGGACGGGCAAACCTTATTACAACACCTTGAGCAAGACAGCGACTTAGCAAAGCGCTTATTTAGAACCACTCCCCCGGATCAAGCCTCAGATTACCAAGCACTAAAAAATGGCTTTTTAGCCATGACAGCCCCTAGTCAAGAAGCAATAACCAGTTCAAAAATAAAGCAGGTTTACTTCCCGCTTACGGTAAAAAATGGTCAAGATGTAAGTTATCACCAACTATCACTATTAACCGCGTCAGGTATTTTATTTGCAATGAGAAAACAATTAGATACGATGCGTTTTGGTGATGACATAAAGCTGGCCAGAGAGCAGCGTAAAGCCAATTTAAGGCACCCTACACACCGTGAGATAAGCAACCTTACCACCATAGGTTATGGGGGCACAAAACCACAAAATATCAGCGTGCTAAATAACCAAAATGGTGGTAAAGCCCATTTGTTGATGAGTATGCCGCCCAAATTGCAGCGCCGAGATAGTCACTTTCCAAGCAGCAACTTTTTTACTCAAGTAGTGCGCTATCGCCATTGCCAAACACAATTCAAAGCGCTTGATGCATTGTATCGCTTACCCAACGAGCACTTTAATAATATGCAAACCAGAGCAAAGCGCGACGAGTTGTATCAAAGCATGATTGATTATGTAATTGAAAAAATGTACCTCATCAGAGAAGTAGCTTTACAGCAATATGTGGCAACCAGCAGTGGCTTATCAAAAGCACAGCGTATATGGCTATGCAGCGAGTTTACGCAAGAGCGCTTTGCAACAGACAGCTGGCTTGATGAAATTTGTGATGCCATCGTCAGCTTTATATTTCATGGCTATGAAAAAACGCTAGGTAGTAAAGCGATTAAGTTCAGCTATGCAGAGCATCAGCATATGAAACAATTGGTACGAGATAACAAGGAGTTTTTAAGATGATAGGAGAAGTAAAAAAGCTGCTAGTTATACCGCATATACAAGTGCATAACGCCAACGCGCTATCTAGTCCGTTTACCATAGGCTTTCCTGCGATGACTGCATGGTTAGGTGCCGTGCATGCCTTGCAACGCCAGTTAAATAACCAGCAAATTGGGGTGTTATTTAATGCGGTGGGGGTTATAAGCCACGATATTGATTTGCAAACTTACAAAGGAGAGAACGATTACGTTCACTCAATAGTGGGCACTGGCAATCCGTTGGATAAAACCGGAGCAAGATCAGCCTTTATTGAAGAAGCCCGCTGCCATCTTGATGTAAGTTTAGTGATTGAATTTGACAATGTAAGCGTTGATGAGCGTACGCTTTTGATTGAGCAAGTCACTCACCTTTTGCACAGCAAAATGAAAATAGCCAGCGGTGATATTAAACGCTTTAACACACCTATTTGCATGAATGTAACCCAAGGCGATGATAGCGAGTTAAAAAAGCTGCAAAGGCACCTTATGCCAGGGTATGCCCTAATAGAGCGTCGTGATTTAATGATTGATGCAATGAACGAAGGGCAAGATGCGCTGCAAGCGCTGATTGATTTTACATCGATACATTATAGCTGTGAAAGCAACGACACTGACAACACAGATAAGGTGCAATGGTTTAGACACAGCAAACAAGTGAATGGCAGTTCTACGGGTTGGATTGTGCCCATTGCAACCGGCTTTTATGGCATTAGTGATTTAGCGCCGGCCAAAAATCAACGAGACCCAGATACACTACATCGCTTTGCAGAGAGCTTAGTGACATTGGGTGAATTTAAAATGCCGCACCGCGTTGATTCGGTAGAAGCGTTGTTGTGGCGTTATTACACCCAAGATGACTATTACCTTTGTCAGCAAAGTCAATTTGCAACACCTGAGCCATGTGACTCAGGGAATGAATTTGAATAACACTGAATTTGAAAATTAAAGAAAAGGACAATCAACATGGCTAAAAAAGAAAACACCGCATCAGTATTGGCATTTGAGAAAAAATTAGTAACCAGTGATGGGCATATGTACGGCACAACGTGGGAGCTGCGCAGCAAAGACCAACAACCGCTTAAATTAAATGAAAAATCGGTGCGCGGTACAATTTCAAACCGTTTAAAAGCCGCCATTAAAGGCGATCCAGCGAAACTCAATGCAGAGGTTGAAAAAGCCAACCTACAACGCGTTGATGCTTGTGCATTAACACCAGAGCAAGACACCTTAAACCTGCAATTTACCATCAAAGTATTGGGCGGCATTACAGAGCCTGCGGCTTGTAATAATGATTTATTTAAACAAAGTTACCGCAATGCGGCACGTGCTTATATTGAAACGCACCAGTTTACTGAATTGGCACGCCGCTATGCCATTAATTTAGCTAATGCTCGGTTTTTATGGCGTAACCGAGTGGGTGCTGAGCAAATAGAAGTACAAGTGACGGCTAAAAACAACCAAGTTGAAAAAACCTGGATCTTCGATGCAACGCAATACAGCACCAAACATTTTGATCATCAAGATGACAAAATTGACGAGCTGGCCACTTTGATTGCGCAAGCATTGAGCAGTGACGATGACTTTTTAATGTTGGATATAAACTGTTATGCCCAAGTTGGCCGCGCACAAGAGGTTTACCCTAGTGAAGAGCTGGTACTCGATAAAGGTAAAGGTGAAAAAAGCAAAATACTTTATCAAGTGCAAGATATTGCTGCCATGCACTCGCAAAAGCTGGGTAATGCGCTGCGCACCATTGATACTTGGTATCCTGAATTTACCGACCCAGAAGCCAGTGCAGGGCCAATTGCCATTGAACCTTATGGTGCCGTAACCAACCGAGGCAAGGCCTATAGAACTCCCGCTGAAAAACAAGATTTTTATACCTTTTTTGATGTATGGGCCAGAGGTGAACAGCTGCAAGCCACTGAACATGAGCATTATGTGATGGCAACCCTAGTGCGTGGTGGTGTGTTTGGAGAAAGCGACAAATAAGGTGGCTGTATGAATTACTATTTAGACATTACCTTGCTGCCAGACGCTGAAGCTAATTTGGGCTTTTTATGGCACAAGGTATATCAACAAATTCATTTGTTGCTGGTGGAGCATAAAGTTGCTGAGCAAGACTCTGTCATTGCGGTGTCGTTCCCTCAGTATGGAGATAAGCAGTTTCCACTGGGCAATAAACTTAGGTTACTGGCTGACTCTGAACAGCAACTAGCGAACTTAAAAGTTACACAATGGCTATCACGTTTATCTGACTATGTGCATATTAAAGCCATAAAAACTGTACCAAGTAATGTGACAGAATATGCGTACTTCAAGCGTTGGCGGTTTAAATCACCAGACAAACTGCGACAAGAGGTAGATGCTCGGGCGCAAACCATTGCAGCAAAAAATGGCTTTGAAGTTGAAGAAGTAAAAGCCCGCTTGCTGACATCGATTGATAACTTAAAGCAACAATCTAAATTGCCCTTTATCAATTTGCGGAGCTTGTCGACTGACAGTATGTTAAGCCCCGCTGAGCGAAGCAAGTTTTTGTTGTTTATAGAGTGCCAGAAAACAACTGAGCCAACTGATAACAAAGCACTTTTTACATGTTATGGGTTAAGTAGGCGCTCAGCAGCGCAGCAAGCTGCAGTGCCATGGTTTAGCGGTTGATTTTAAGCCAAAAAACCTTTTATTTTTTGCTCTTTAAAAACTAACTAATAAATCAATGAGTTACAATTGGTCGTTGTAAACAAGGTAAAATAGCTATTTTTTACTTAACGGCTTGTTGTAACTTATTTTTGTTATAAACTTTTATTGTTCACCGCCACACAGGCGGCTCAGAAAATGGTCATTAACTGAACGCTGATTGTAAGTTGGTTCACCGCCACACAGGCGGCTCAGAAAAACAGGGCGACCTCGACAAGCATCTACAGGATGTTCACCGCCACACAGGCGGCTCAGAAAAATGGAAAAGCCTTTGACTTTGGCGCAGACATGTTCACCGCCACACAGGCGGCTCAGAAATCACCGAGTTTTAGGCTTTGAATGTAGTCACCGTTCACCGCCACACAGGCGGCTCAGAAAAATTGTGCCATTGCTTGCCAATATTGATTTATGTTCACCGCCACACAGGCGGCTCAGAAATATCGAAGGACGAGCATGCACAGTTAGAGCGCGTTCACCGCCACACAGGCGGCTCAGAAAATTCAGATAAATACATTGCATTAGCTAACCGCGTTCACCGCCACACAGGCGGCTCAGAAAATTTGTGATCATCGCAACAGAACCATTAGAATGTTCACCGCCACACAGGCGGCTCAGAAAGTCTGTAATGGCGTTTATCAAAATGGTTATATGTTCACCGCCACACAGGCGGCTCAGAAATGAGAAAATCAATTTGAAAATAATTATAAACTGTTCACCGCCACACAGGCGGCTCAGAAATAAAAGTCTCACCTGACGATATGGATTCATTAGTTCACCGCCACACAGGCGGCTCAGAAAACGTCAACGTTGCGCTCTACTGTGACCCATGTGTTCACCGCCACACAGGCGGCTCAGAAAACTTAGTCGTAAGCAGCCAATCAAATACTGTTGTTCACCGCCACACAGGCGGCTCAGAAATTAACAAAGAGTTTAATCGGGTTTCAGAATACGTTCACCGCCACACAGGCGGCTCAGAAATAAATCACGAACTTTAGCGTCCAAGTTGCTTCGTTCACCGCCACACAGGCGGCTCAGAGAAATATAAGGGAACTGGCCCCACGCCCCCTGTGAGTTCACCGCCACACAGGCGGCTCAGAAACTAGGCATGTAGCTCATGCCTAGGCATCTAGCGTTCACCGCCACACAGGCGGCTCAGAAAAACAGGCGTGATCTTAATAGACTTCTCTGCATGTTCACCGCCACACAGGCGGCTCAGAAAAGCAACATCTATGTAATCTACAGCCGAAGCGAGTTCACCGCCACACAGGCGGCTCAGAAAAAAATGGCACTGTCACAGTTATTGAAGCGATTGTTCACCGCCACACAGGCGGCTCAGAAAAAATGCCGCCAATTTTTGGAGCGATACAGTACGTTCACCGCCACACAGGCGGCTCAGAAAATTTCGGATAATGATTAATCACGTTTCGACTCGTTCACCGCCACACAGGCGGCTCAGAAATAGAGAGAAATACCAAGATGACGGTGGGAATAGTTCACCGCCACACAGGCGGCTCAGAAAGCCACGGTCGGTGGCAACATTGTTTAAACCGCGTTCACCGCCACACAGGCGGCTCAGAAAATGTGCTTTTTTTACCTGATTTAATTCATTTTGTTCACCGCCACACAGGCGGCTCAGAAAGATGGATGCCCGCACTGGCACATGCTGCTTTGGTTCACCGCCACACAGGCGGCTCAGAAAAGCCTTGAGAGACGGCGAAAGAAGCAATACGCGTTCACCGCCACACAGGCGGCTCAGAAATAGTATCATCAATAGCCAATCAGTACGGAGCTGTTCACCGCCACACAGGCGGCTCAGAAAGATGGAATTGAAAACGCATTTAAGCGAATGCTGTTCACCGCCACACAGGCGGCTCAGAAAAGAAGCGGAACAGGCATGGCGTGACAAGGTTGGTTCACCGCCACACAGGCGGCTCAGAAAAAGCAAAAGAAAAATCGGCCGCAATGCGCTCAGTTCACCGCCACACAGTCGGCTCAGAAATGATGCTCGTCATCCTGACGAAGGTCAGGATCTAGTTTGTTATGAGACCCTGAAACAAGTTCAGGGTGACGGATATGGAGTTCAGGGTGACGGATATGGAGTTCAGGGTGACGGATATGGAGTTCTGGGCGTTGGAATTAGAGGAAGTTAGGTATGAGATGCTAAGTGATGTGGTTTAGCCAATAACTCGACTAAAGCACATCAACAAAGCGTTTGCTATCTCATCATCATATTTACAGCCATTACCACCAACAGTACGGCGAAGATCTTTTTAATGCTTGAAACGGGGAGGTGGTGAGTGGCTTTTGCACCAAGTGGAGCGGTAAACCATGAGGTGCATACAATACCTGCTAGGGCTGGTAAGTACACAAAGCCAGCAAAGCCGTCTGCTAGGTTGAACTGGGTACTGCCGGCGCTGATGTAGCCTATGGTGCCAAACAAGGCGATAACTATGCCGCATGCAGAGGCGCAGCCGATGGCCTTTTTCATATCGATTGAAAAAAAGGTAAGTAGCGGTACTAACAAAGCGCCACCGCCAATGCCTATCATGGCAGATAGTCCACCAGTAAGGGTGGTGAATAGCGTTAGCACGGCTTTGTTTGGTAGTGTGCGTTCTTTTGGGGCACTGTTTTTGCTACTTAAAAACATTTTGATTGCAATAAGCAGTACCGTTACTGCAAATATAATGCGTACAACATGTTCAGGCAAGAGGGCTGCCATAAAGCCACTAACAAGTGCGCCCAGCGCAACGCCTGTCATTATCCAAGGCGCAATTGACCAAGGCACGTTGCCATTTTTATGATGGGCTAGCGCCGAAGAGGTTGAAGTGAATAATATCGATGCCAATGACGTCGCAATGGCTGCAATAACCACTTGCTCAGCTGGTAGTATTGCAAAGTGCAGTAATATACTGCTCAGTATGGGTACTATCACCAACCCGCCGCCAATCCCTAACAAGCCCGCCAAAAAGCCCACGCCGCTGCCTAGTATTGCGCAGTAAAAAAACAATATGATGAGTTCATTCATTTGTTTTATCTCTTCTTATCATTATGAAATATTTATAGTTTTGTTATACAGCCTGTTTGTCCTGCTAATGGCCACACGTGCTACATGGTTGGCGAGTATAGCAATATAACGCCCGTATTAAGTGCTGTAAGCGCTGAATAATCCTCATGCTTAAAATGAAGTTAATTCAACTTGGGCGTTTAGATGTCTAGATGTTTGTTTTTTCATTTCTGTGGTTTGCTATTTTTCTCACAGGTTAGCAAATAATGGCTATGTGAGGAGGCTAAATCATGAGTAAGGTTCAAGTTTGAAGTGAATTAATACCGTTTTTCTTCATGTGGCGAACCACGTATAAATTCTACATCTGCTAACGTAGAAGCGCGATGAGTACTCGCCTTTAAAGATGATTTTAGCGATAGCTCACACACCGTAAACAAGGTGAAGTGAGGCAAATAAACCAATTTTTGGATACGAGCGCACCATGAACAAAGACATCACATTTACCATTAAAAGCATCCGTCTGGATGAAAACTATCAACCATCAGACAGCACACGTATTACCACTAATTTTGCCAATTTGGCTCGCGGAGAATGTCGACAACAAAACCTAACTAACGCCTTAACCATGATTGATAATCGCTTTAATGCATTGGCAAATTGGGATAACCCAAAAGCTGATCGTTACCATGTTGAGCTTGAGATCATCTCGGTTGATTTAGATATTGCTGGCAGTGGGCAAGCCTTTCCATCTATTGAGGTGTTAAAAACCAATATTGTTGACCGCCAAAGTGGTGAACGTATTGAGGGCATTGTAGGCAATAACTTTTCCTCCTACGTACGCGATTATGACTTTAGTGTACTGCTGCAAGAGCACAACAAAGATAAGCCGCAGTTTAGTATTCCTGATAATTTTGGCGAGTTACACGGTAAGTTGTTTAAATACTTTGTTGACTCAGCAACATACAAAGCGCATTTCAAAAAGCCTCCAGTGATCTGCTTAAGTGTCTCTGATAATAAAACCTATCACAGAACCGAAAACCTCCACCCGGTTTTGGGTTTTGAATATCAGCCCAGTGAGTCGTCATTAACTGAGCAATACTTCAAAAAGATGGGCTTAGCGGTGCGCTATTTTATGCCGCCTAATAGTGTTGCACCCTTGGCATTTTACTTCTTTGGTGACTTGTTAAACGATTACACAAATCTAGAGCTGATCAGCACCATAGCCACCATGGAAACGTTTCAAAAAATCTATCGACCAGAAATCTATAATGCCAATGCGATGGCAGGTAGGCTTTATCAACCTAATTTAAAAAACTCAGACCATTCGGTAACACAAATTGTGTATGACCGAGAAGAGCGCAGTAAGTTAGCTGTGAAACAGGGTAAGTTTGCCCAAGAGTACTTTCTTAAGCCATACCAAAGCTTGCTTGAGCAGTTTTCTGCCAATTACGTTTTGTAGTCAACGGGAATATAACAGAGCTTATTATGAAAACATTATTACCAACATCAACGGCAGGCAGTTTACCTAAGCCAGCTTGGCTTGCTCAACCAGAAACGCTATGGTCACCATGGAAGTTACAAGGCGATGAACTGATTGATGGCAAGCAAGATGCACTGCGAGTGTCATTGCTAGAGCAACAGGTTGCAGATATCGATATTGTTAGCGACGGTGAGCAAACACGCCAGCACTTTGTAACCACCTTTATTGAGCATCTCGACGGCGTTGATTTTGCTAAGCGTCAAATCGTTAAAATTCGTGACCGCTATGATGCCAGTGTGCCCACTGTAGTGGGACCGGTCTCTCGCCAAAAATCGGTATTTGTGGACGATGCCAAGTTTTTACGCAAGCAAACTAAGCAACCTATTAAATGGGCACTGCCTGGCCCTATGACCATGGTTGATACCTTATATGATGCGTATTATAAAAACCGTGAAAAACTGGCGTGGGAATTTGCCAAAATTCTGAATCAAGAGGCCAAAGAGCTTGAAGCTGCAGGGGTAGACATTATCCAGTTTGACGAGCCTGCATTTAATGTATTTTTTGATGAGGTGAATGAATGGGGTATTGCTGCATTAGAGCGAGCCATTGAGGGATTAAAGTGTGAAACTGCGGTACATATTTGCTATGGCTATGGCATTCAAGCTAATACAGATTGGAAGAAAACCTTAGGTTCTCAGTGGCGACAATACGAAGAAGCGTTTCCAAAGTTACAAAAGTCAAATATCGATATTATTTCTTTGGAGTGCCATAACTCTCATGTGCCCATTGAGCTGTTAGAGCTTATTCGTGGTAAAAAAGTGATGGTGGGTGCCATTGATGTGGCAAGCAACACCATAGAGACACCTGAAGAGGTCGCCAATACGCTGCGCGCTGCGCTTAAATATGTTGATGCCGATAAGCTTTACCCTTGCACTAACTGTGGTATGGCACCACTGTCTAGATCTGTGGCAAACGCCAAGCTACAGGCACTCAGTGCGGGAGCTAAGATGGTGCGCCAAGAGATGATAAGTGAGCAAAACCGATAGTATAGCGGTGTGTTGTTCAGGCTTTGGCTAAGCTCGGACTTTATTTTTTAGGGGGCGATCCGTCAACCCCCTTTACACTGTGCTTTTAACCCTTACATAGCTAAGGTATGGGTCACGCCAGCGTGTTTAACAAAACAATCGTTATGGCTTATGAGCAAAAAACTCCCTTTATATTGATTAAGTGCTTTGGCGAGTTGCTGTTTTGATCCTAAATCTAGGTGATTGTCTGGCTCGTCAAGCAGCAGCAATGGCGTGGCTTGCTGGTGGCTTGCACATAGCAATGTTAGTTTCATTTTTTCGCCGCCGCTGAGAGAGGCGACTGGTTGCTCTACTTTTTTGTGTTTTAAACCAATACCAGCAAGTAATGTATAGCAGTCGCTTTTACTTATCGCTGGGCAATTCTGTTCAACCACTTGAATTACGCTGAGCTGGCTAGGTAGTAGGCTAAAGTGTTGATCAACATAACTGAGCGGTGTGTTAACTCTGAGCTCCCCTGATTTAGCTTTTAAGTGGTTTTGCAAAACCCTAAACAAAGTTGACTTGCCACAGCCATTATTGCCTTTAATATGCCATTTTTGAGCTGTTTTTACCTGAACAGTAATTGCTGAAGTGCTGCCAAAAGGGAGCTGTAAATCTACTAAAGAGACTAGCGTCTTTTTTACCTTCGTATGCTCAGGTACCTCTCGTAAGTAAAACTGTATGGCATTGTTTTGCTCGCTTTTTAACCGCAATTGCTCAGCCTTGGTGGTTATCTTTTTCTCTCGCTGTTGCTGGTTTTTTTGTTTGGCGGCTAAGTGAGCACCTGCTTGGTCCTTTTGATTATTAAGCATTATCTTTGCTTGGCTGCCTTGCACGCGGAGCTTGTTACTTTGCGCTGCGCGCTGATGAGCTTTTTCTCTGTCTTTTTGTGCTTGTAATTTCAGTTGGGTTTGCTGGCGTTTTACTTCTTGTAACTGCTGGTTAAGTGACTGCTGCTGTTGATGCTTTTGCTGCAAATAATAACCAATATTGCCGCCATACTGTTTTAACCCTAAGCTGCTTAGCTCCCATATATGTGTGACATGCTCAAGCAGTTGGTGGTCGTGACTAATGAGCAAAATATAACCTGTAAAGTGATTGATTTGCTCTATCAACCACGCTCGCCCTTCGTTGTCTAAGTGATTACTTGGCTCATCTAAAATAAGCACTTTGGCGTTGCTGTTAAACAACTGCCACAACCGTAACCTCGCGAGCTGCCCACCGCTGAGCGTATTACAAGGCGCATGAGGGTCAGTGGTTAGCCCGAGTGTGGCTAGCTGGGCTGATAGCTGCTCTGGTAATTGCCATTGCTCGGCAACGGCGTCAAACAGCGTTTGTTCGCATTCTCCTCGTGCAATTGCAGCAAGTGCCGCTAAGGTTTTGTCACAGCCGAGCAGCTGGGCAATCGTCATATCACTTTTGAGCAGTGGCTGTGCTTCTTGGCTTTGTATGGCCACCTGTGCAAATTGCTCAATAGAGCCTTGACTGGGTGTGAGTTGTTTTGCCAACAGTTTGCCCAAAATTGATTTGCCCACACCATTGTCTCCAACAAGGGCTGTGCGGCGTTGTGTAAGGGTAAAGTTGAGGTTGCAAAACAGCGTGTCGCCATTGCTAAATTGGTAACTTACATTATATGCGTGTAGAACACTCATAGGTGCCTCCTAATAAACTAGGGGCAGCAAACGGGCATCGAGGTTAACTTGCTATAGTAACGAACACATTATTGATAGGAGATATAAACGCAAAGCCACGTTCACTAACCCTGTAGATCCAAAAAAAATAAACTGATAAAAATGGATAACAGGACTTAGTTGTTCATGATGGCGTTTACTCCGATGCGTAAGGTAGGGGTAGTTTAATAATTCAGTACGCAAAAATAAAGAGCAAGCAGGTGGTCATGTTTGCTCTTTATCATCGCTTTTTACAAGGCGTTATTGCTGAACTTTTACACCTTGTTTAATTTTATCAACGTGCAGACCACCCGAAGTATCACTTTCAATGGTAAGGCTTTGTGCACCGTCAACGTAAATATCACCAGCATCGTCGTTTATAGTCACATTGCCTTGGGCGTTATTAACTCGCAAATCGCCACTTCCATCGTTAATACTTACATCACCTTTTGTGTTGGCGATTTGAATATTGCCTGAGTCGTCGCGAACGGTAACATCTTGTCCGCCATCAACATTAAGGTTACCTGAGCCATCAACAATAAAGATAGAACCTTTTACCCCAGATATACTGATATTGCCTGAGTCATCGTGAAGGTTAAGGTTTTGCCCTCCCATGAGACTGATACTCCCTGAACCATCTTTAATTGTCATATCACCAGCAATGCCTGAAAGTGTAATATCACCCGAATCATCTGTTAGTGTGAGTCGTTGACCCCCATTAATAGAGATATCTCCAGAGCCATCTTCAATTTCAAGTGTGCCGGTGGTGTTGTTGAGCATAATGCTGCCTGAATCATCATCTATGCTGATGTTCTTACCCCCATTGATCGCGATATCTCCAGAACCGTCTTCAATACTAATATCAGCGTTCAAGCCGTTGATTGTAATATGACCTGATGAATCTTGTAGCGCTAACGCTAGGTGATTTGGCATGGTGATGGTCATGTCGATACGTGGTGTTGAAGTGACAAACCCAAAAGAGACGTGAGAGTCAACTTCTGCGATGAGCTCCGCTGAGTCACCTTGCTGCTCTAGCGTAAACACGAATTGGTTTGGCTCATGGGTGTAAATATCTGCGTTAGCCGTGATTTCAGTTGTGGCTGAACTACCGATAATTTTTATATCTCCTGCATTTGCGCGTGCAGACAAAGATTTTAAATTATTGGCTGATAACTGAAGTTGACGTTGAACATGTACGTTTGCATCCGCAGATGCAGTATTAATGTGTACAACACAACCGCTCAAAACAATCGCGGACAACAATGGTGTAATGTGTTTTAGCATGAAATATCCCAATTCATTTTTATAATTTTCGAACATAAGTGAGCAAGCAAGATGCCAATATTTTAGTATTTGATTTATATGTAAATTTTATTTAGAACAAATTCTTTCACAGAGTGATTTTAATCACAAACACTATTTATTGGTTAACTTAACCACCTATTAGACGGTTTTACTAACGAAAAGGTTGGAAGGTAAAAAATATATATTGCAGGCGCTAAAAGTGATTAAAAGCAGTGAGGTGACGCTGTGCACCCCACATTAAATTGAAGTAATGCAGCTTACTTAATGTGACTTAGTAAGCTGTAAAGTAACTCACGTTAACATTACCTTCGTGATATAGGAAGTTTACTTGATGATAATGGATATCTACAACAACGGTTGCATAATCGGTGCGAAATGCATACTTGCTAGGGTCCTTTGGAATTGAATAATAGCATTCGGCTTGCGCATATAAAAACACGTCTTCGCTAGGTGGAGCAAAATAATAAACTGGGTTTTGCTCACACCCTTGTAGCTCGTATCCAGCGTTATGTAACTGCTCTTTTACCACCTGATACGTTCGACCATATTCTAATACTTCTTGCGCAGAAAAATAGCCTGATGATAGGTCTGGAGTTGCTAGAGATGAAAAGCTAGCTGATGAAATTAGACCTGCAATCGTGGTTAACAGTAATTTTTTCACAACGAATTCCTTCTAAATTTAAAGTGATAAATGCCTCAGTGGCGGGTGTATCCTAGCGTAAAAATTTAACTTTGCACGTTAAATTTTGATGACATTGTAGAAGGCGTTTCTATTTAAAAAATTGATTTAAATCAATGGTTAATGTTTAATTTTCTCCGTAAAATATTTATTCCAAGTGTAAAAGAATCGACGTTGTTTCATCAAACATTATATATTTTAAAAGGTGGAACTTGTCACAAATAAGCACTATGCTTGCTGGTTTTTTTATTTGCTTATAAGTGTTTTTGTGTATAAGTTTTGCTCTCTTTATTGTGCCGAGTGTGCTAGTTAAAAAGTATTGATTTTATTTTGAGCAGGTGACGACGAAAAGAAATGACGTGACTTTGACAACGAATTTTGATTTATAGTGGTTTAAGTCAATATGTTAGTGGCAGGGTAGGTATTTTGATAGCACAGCACCTTTGGCAAGTGTATCGACAAGTTTATTTTCAGCCTTGTGATTTGCGCAATGTGAAGCGGCATCACCTGAATGCCACAAAACTGGTGAAAAACAGTGCTGTGATCAGTCTTTGGAACCCTTTGGGTAAAAAGTACACATTAAAAAGAAATAATTTATTGGCAAGGTGTTCGTTAAATGAGCTAAATCGAGCTGGCTTTCGCTATGTCAGCCTTTGGGGTGGCAACGAATCATTTAGCTACAGAGAACTCAGCGCGATGGTTAAAGTTTCACTTGATACGGCTTATAAAATTGCTAAGCGATTAAATCAATTAGCTTTTTACTATATTGATACCAACAATTGCTTGTGGCTGGTGGAAGTATCAGCAAACAAACGTAAGCGTATTGTATGTACTGATATTCGGGCTAGATTTGTACAAGTTCCCCTACCTGTAAACAATCTTGCACTAAAAAAATATAAGTGAGACCAACACAAAAGGCTGTGTTTGCTCAAGTCGTTCGCAGAGGAGAGCTTGACCTTTGTTAGCATGACATAATCGCGGTTAGGTGTGCTTGTTGTCATTCTACCCCTATTTACGAGTCTCATTACATGTTAACTATCTAGGCTGTATTGAATAACGTTGTCAGTTTGACCTTCTTTTTGTGGTGTGTAGCTAGCAAGGAATGAAGCAGTATCTGTCACTTTTGTGCTCTTTGCGGCGTAAATGTTTGAGGCAATTCAGATGAGTTTAAATCGAAACTGCCTACTTCCCGAATTGAACCATCAGCCATAACATAGCTAGCAGAGTTCATTCATCAGTCACATCGATACATTTTCAAAGGTGTGTGCTGTTTAAATTTGGCCATTGAGCAAAACGAATATCAAAACGATTACTGTGTACTGCATCGTCTCAGTATTAAACCAGTTAATAATAGAATTGGGATGGTGTGTTTTTACAAATACTCACTAAAACTTAATGAGATAAGTTATCAAATTTTGGCGATAAACCGCATATTTATACTAAACTGTAACGCACATTCATCACTCTTTTTGTTGATATGCGTTTAAAAAGTCGTTTGATAAGTGTTTTACTATTTTGTTCGTTATTACCTTTATTGCTGGTTTTTTTGTTAACCATGACGCATACCAGTGAACTGACTAAACAGCTCAGTATTAAAGCAATACAAGCACAGTTGAATAACGGTGCCATGGTGTTTGATCGATACTTTAGTCAGCGCAAAGCTGAGCTGGCCGTTATGGTGAACGATCAGCGTGTACAGAGCATGCAATTTAGCCAGATGCAGCAGTATTTACAAAATGAAAGAGACCGCAGTAATGGTATATATGAAAAGTTTATTGTTGGTGAGCTCGACGGTAGTTTTTATAACACTGAAGGCGGAAATCCTGCACAGGGACTACAACGCACATTTGATGATTTAGACCCCCAATCCCCCAAAAAAAGCCTTGTTCAGCGGGACTATTGGCAGGTAATTATAGGTCAAAATACCGAACAGCAGCCACTTGTGTACGTGTCAGAACCAATGATCTCCTACACCACAGGCGTGAGACAACTGACCGTTGGTGCCAGTATTATAAATGAGCAAAACAAACTTGTGGGCTTGTTAGCTGGCAGTATTCCTTGGCGAGAAATAGACAGGCTAACCACATTAATTAAAGAGAACATAGAGCACTCATTTACAGATAAAGCGAGGGTGATGATAGTGTCTGCCCATGGCGCTTTTATTTATCATTGGGATAAAGACAAGGTGATCCACTTACGGCGTAACAACACTGGGCTTGTTGTTAATGACATGGGTGAATATGAAGCACAAATACAATACATTTCAGAGCAAAGTGACTCTAAACTAAAAGCCATCGGGCTAAGAATGGTCGCAGGGCACACGGGCTATGAGATGCTAACGAATATGGACCATGGGCAGGTTGATCACATCTTTTTTGCGCCCATTGAGTCTGCTGGCTTTAGCATTGCTATGGTATTGCCTGATGAGGTGATATTTGCACAAGTACAGTCGCTTCAGAACCTGTTGTGGATGGTACTTGCAGGTGTATTTGTAATGGTGCTATTTATCGCTTGGTGGCTATCTGCAAAGTTATATGCGCCCATTGAGGCTTTAACGACAGCTGCTCAGCAACTTTCTTCTGGCCACTATGATTATCCAATTAGCTCATATGGTAAAGATGAACTTGGCGACTTAGCTCGTGCATTTAAACACATGCGTAAAGAACTAGAGCAACGAGGAAACAGTCTAGAAAAGCGCGTGCAAGTCCGTACTGAAAAGTTAAAAGAAGCAGCGCAACAGGCACAACGCAGTACTCATGCAAAAAGCCGTTTTTTAGCGAATATGAGCCATGAAATTCGCACACCACTTAATGGTATTTTAGGCACCATAGAGTTGTTGAAAGAATGCGATGATCTCAATAGCGAACAAGCACAATTGTTGCATGTGTGTAGTCAATCTAGCACTCACTTACTTAATGTTATCAATAATATATTGGATTTATCTAAATTAGAAGAAGGACAAGCAGAAGCGCAAATTAGCTGTTTCTCAGTGATGGAGCTCGTTGACAGTACCGTGAATATGGTCAAGCCATTAGCGGACGAAAAAAGCTTAACGCTAGATACGAATATATCACCAACAGTCCCCCAATTTGTACGAAGTGATATTGCGAGATTGCAGCAGGTTTTAATTAATGTGCTGAGCAATGCCATTAAGTTCACTGAAAATGGTTATGTGCATTTAGATGTTGAGCACCAAAGTTATGCATCGCAAGATATTTTGAAAATAGTTGTTTCAGATACAGGAATTGGAATTTCTGAGCAAGATTTAGATCTAGTATTTGAACCGTTTAAACAAGCTCAAGAATCTGCTACTAACCGATATGCTGGCACAGGACTAGGGCTTAGCTTATGCAAAGAGCTACTGACATTACTTGGCGGCACGATCCATATGGAGTCGCAACAAGGGGTCGGTACTAAAGTATTTATTACGCTACCAGTCGAAATTGCGGATGATATTTCAGAGCAAAATCTAGATACGCTACAGCAACTCCCCGAGCTGTTAACAGGGAGTGTGTTACTTGCTGAAGATAATGACGTGAACCTTGTGGTTGTAAGTACGATGTTGGTGAAGCTTGGGTTAGAAGTGAGTACCGCCAAAGATGGCATACTGGCGCTTGAACTACTTGAGCAAAAGCACTTTGATTTAGTACTCATGGATGTACATATGCCGAATTTAGATGGTTTAGAAACGGCCAAACGTATTCGTCAGACGAATAAGTACCGTCATTTACCCATCATCGCGTTTACCGCCAATATTTTTTCTGAAGATATAAACGCGTGTTTTAATGCAGGAATGGACGACTTTATCAGTAAGCCAGTAAAACTAGAAAAACTAAAAGAAGTATTGTCCCGCTGGTTGATTTGTTGATTTGTTGATTTGTTGATTTTTTAGTCTGTACTTTTGACTTTATTTATAATTAAATTACTGAATAAGTTAATATAATTCGTATTTGCGAAATGCTTCAAGGAAATGAAATGAGTTATAAACTGTTAACTCAGATAGTTGTGTTGTTGGTCATCGTTATTTTATGTATCAAAAGACCGATGTTGTTTGAGACATTTATATCTGCAAAACCCCTCCCTGACTTTACCCAAGGTATTCACGGTATCGATGTCTCTCATGATCAAGGTAAAGTTGATTGGCAAAAAGTAGCCCGAAGTGGCATTCAGTTTGTTTATTTAAAAGCGACAGATGGAATTACTTATACAGATCCAAAATACTTTCAAAACCTCGCAGGCGTAAAAGCCACCCATTTAGAGGTGGGAGCATATCACTTTTTTGAAGCAGAAGATGACCCTAAAGCGCAGTTAGACAATTTTTTACGCCATATTAAAGGTAAGTCGCTGACCCTAACACCTATGATAGATGTTGAATTACAACGCGCTCAAAGCGCCACACAAATCAAAGCGCGCTTACAGCAATTTTTAACCGCCCTGGAACAGCAAATTGGCTGCAAACCGCTTATCTATAGTTATGGTAGTTTTTGGCAAGTTAATATTGGCACTGAGTTTAATCACTATCCGTTTTGGTTTGCTGAATATAATCAAACCATGCAAGCACCCTCAAAACTTAAGAACATCCAGATTTGGCAATATTCGCAAAAAGGCTCAGTACCTGGGGTTGATACTCCCGTTGATTTAGACAAAATCCTTGATGAGCAACAAGGACTGGAGGCGCTAAAATGCAATTACTAACATCACTTAGCCACTTTGTGGTTAAGCAAAAATATCGCTTTTTAGCGGCATTGTTTGCTGTATTGGGCATTTGGTTACTCATAGCCATTGCTCAAGGACATTTTGCTAAAAGCACTTTGATTAATGATAACAAACAGTTGTATCAGGCAAACGAACACTATTTACAACAAGTAGAACAGCAGATACTCAAAGACTTGGCTGATGTGAATGTGCTTAATGCTGCGCTTAATGTTGCTAAAACTAGCCAGTTTGGTATTTCCTTTATTGTTGATTTTAATGTGGAAATAGGTAGTTTACTGAGCGACTTATCAACGCTACTTGAAAAAACCAGTCATTACCTGTTTTGGTCTTTGGCGTTGGTTGGTGCAATACAAGCGTTTACTTTTTTGGCAGAGCAGCTCTCCCCGTGGCTATTTCAGGCAATGTTACTTTATGCCAGCGTATGGGCGCTTTTGTGTGTATTTGAGCCTAAATTACGCCACCGTCCTAGCTTGCAATGGTTAGCAAAGGCTTTTGCGATGGTTTTTGTACTTTGTCACATGATAATTCCATATAGTATTCATGTCAGTGCCCAGACCTCTACGCTCGTGGCGTCTGAGCTTGGTCATAAAGCGGATATTGGCTATTTTAATGATGTTGCGCAAGAAATGCATACCCAATTATCGAGTACTGACCTAAAAGAGAACGCAAAACATGGTGTTAAGGTGTTACATAAGGCGCTGGCGGTTAAGCTCTCAAGCAAGGTATTAAAAGGTAATAGCGTCGTGACACATAATCTTGCACACAAATTTATCGCCTTTATTTTATTACCGTTGCTGTTTGCGTGGTTACTTTACTTATTAATTAGACGTTGCTTACAGAGTTTATTAAAGTTTCCACAGCAAACGGCGCAAAACTAACCTAATACAGCCATGCTGCCACTAAGGCATTCGCCAAGGCATTTTCGAACGAGAATGCCTTGGTTTGCATTAAATATGTTTTTCGATGTTTTTTTCTCTGTTTTAATCTTTATTTCTTTTTATATACCTCACCTTTTGAATAATTTTTTATAAAAGCAGTAAGCCAGAGCTGCTTATTTATGACTTTTAAAAATACCAGACTATGCTTGATCTAGTTATTTTGTTTTGCGCGCTGTTGGCACATGGAGGTGGCTAAAAGCTCTTTAATTAAGTAAAACTTTATCGAGGAAATGATGGGTAATTATAAATCTCACCTGCTTTGGTGCTTGAGCATCCTTTCTATACCTACAGGTGCTTACGCCGAGTCAAATGAAGAGGTGCAAGCACAAAGTTCAATTGAAACGATTACAGTAACAGGCTCTCGAATAAGGCGCTCGGTACAAGCTGAAAGCTCATCACCCATATCAAGTACGGAGTTAAGTGATTTAACTGACATAGGTGCTAATGATGTCCGAGATTTAATTGAGGTTCTTCCCTTTAATGCAGGCTCACAGAATAATTCAGACAATTTGTCGCAAAACTTTACAGTCGGTACATCAAACGTCAACCTCAGAGGGTTGGGGGTATCTTCTACCTTGGTGCTACTCAATGGGATCAGACAGGTCACATCGGCAGTTGTAACAGATCAAGGGGCAAGTTTTGTAGATACCGCCTCGTTAGTGCCAGCGCTTGCTATCAAGCGAGTTGAAATTCTAAAAGATGGTGCATCTGCCATCTATGGCTCAGATGCCGTTGCTGGGGTTGTCAATTTTATTACTCGAGATGACTTAGAAGGTGGAGAGCTACAATATGAATACCGCAGTCGCTGGAGCGAAGGCAGTCAAGACGATACCAAAATTGACTTTGCGTATGGCGGATATGTTGGAGACTCTGCCCATATGCTGCTGGCTATCAGCTACTTAGAACGCTCGAGTTTATTACTGGACGAAGTTGATTGGTTGAAACCTGCGACAAGTAGCTTTGGAAACCCTGGTAGCTTTGTTATTCCCTCACTAGCCGATGAAAATAATCCAAGCGGTTTAACGGTTGCTGACCCTAACTGTGTTGCGAATGGTGGTAGTTTGTCACAGGGGGCAAATGGCAACTCGTTCTGTTTGTTTGACTTTGGTCCTCAAATTACTGCCGTGCCTGACGAAGACAGATTACAAGCTTATGTCCGAGCCAAGTGGGATTGGAGTGATACCACGCGGATGTGGGCAGAGGCGGGCTATGCCAGAAATAAAATCACCCGCGAGGTGTCACCGAGTTTTCCGGTTTTAAATGCCCCTAGTATTTTGGCCTCACACCCAGATAATCCTTATGGCGAAGACATTTTCTTTCGCGGCAGACCATACGGCGTTGGTAAACCAACAGAAACAAACTACTACGACCATACCACGACAAGAGTTGCCTTTGGTGCCGATGGTGAGATAACGGAAGGTATCTATTGGCAGGCTTCTTTTGTCGCAGCAGCCAATGATGCCATTGTCAATCCAAGGGACGTTATTACTGATAACTTCCAAGCCGCGTTACACGGGTTTGGTGGCAATAAGTGTCGTGGCGCAGCGACCTCACAGGCTGGCGTGGGGGAGTGTTACTACTTCAATCCATTTGACCCACAAGACCCTGATAATGAACGTTTAAGAGACTATATTATCGGTGACTATATGGGCGATGCTGAGTCAGAAATGCGCGTGTATGAAGCCGTTATCACCGGCGACTCATTATTTGAGTTAGATGGGGGAGACGTTGGTTTTGCCATTGGTATTCAGTATCGAGATGAATCAATCAACAATGTATATGACTCGTTTACGCAACAAGATAGTTTTGCGTTTTTAATTGGTAATCAAAACTTCACTGGTGAGCGCAACGTTAAAGCGCTATTTGCAGAAGTACTGTTACCTGTGAGCGAAAACCTAGAGCTGGGTGCTGCAGTTAGGTATGAGGATTATGGCGAGTTTGGTGGCGACACCACTAACCCCAAAGTCTCATTTTTGTGGCTAGCAACTGAAGAGTTATCTTTTAGAGGCACTTTTAGTACCTCGTTTCGAGCGCCTTCTGTTCATCAATTGCAAGGTGTGCAAACCAACTTTGCCAACATCACAGATCCAGAAGATGGCTCTACGACTTTTGGCGGTAATCGCACCATTGGCGATCCAAACCTAGTTCCTGAAACCTCCGAGGCTCTTAATTTAGGCGTGTCTTATGCCTATGATGATTTTAACTTTGATATGGATTATTGGGATTTCTCCTTTGAAGATGTACTCACAAGAGAAAGTCATCAAGCGGTTGTCAATGCTAACCCGAATGACCCCTCGCGTGTTGTTAGAACATCAGCTGGCACGATTTCTATCGTTAATACCAAGTTTATCAATGCCGAAGCCATTGATACTTCAGGCATTGATATTAGTGCTTCGACAATTTACCGAACTGATTATGGCGATTATTCTCCACAGCTCAAAGCAACGTATTTACTTAGCTATGACCTAATGGACGCCAGTGGTAAAACCACCGATGGCTTAGGCAAGTTAAACCTAAATACAGTAGGAAATCCGTCTCCTCGTCTGCGTGGCAGCATCGGGCTTAATTGGTCAAATGGCATGCACAGAGCAAATGTTTATGTTCGACATGTTGCCAGTTATACCAATGATATCAGTGGTGCAAATATCGAGTCGTTCAACACACTTGACTTGCAATACGGCATGAACTTAGGGCAAGTCCTAAAAGAAGATTCTGAATCTAACTTAATTGTAGGCGTAGTGAATGCCACTGATGAGGCACCGCCTTATGTTGCTGTTGCGGGAAGTTACGACCCACGCACTGGTGATCCGAGGGGGCGGCGCGCCTATATCAAGTTCCAGTTTAATTTTTAATCGTTAAACGGATGGTCATCTTGAATACTGAAAAAGAATAGCAAAAATGCGGTGTAAATTGACTATTGTTGCACTGTTGTATGCAAGCTCGCTATTGGCTTCTAACGCGCAAGCTCGCATTATCAATCTGGTTACGCTTGAGTACCCTCCTTATGAATTTCAAGGGGCTCAAGACGCCAGTGGTATTGCTGTTGAAATTGTGCAAGAAGCGTTTTCACGTATAGATCAACCTATTAATATTGTTTTTATGCCTTGGGGAAGAGCGATAAGAGAGGTTAAGGCAGGTCGTGTAGATGGTATTTTCACTATTTACAAAACGCCAGAAAGAGAAACCTTTATGGACTATTCCCAAGAGATATTAATTGAACAGTCTATTAGTTTTTTTGCGCTAAAAAGCCAGCCCATTTACTTTAGCGGTCGCATTGCTTCTTTATCTCCCTATCGCATCGGTATTGTACGAAAGGTGAGTTATGGTGAAGAAATAGATAATGCGATTCAATCTGGCACGTTAGAAAATTTAGTGACCACCGACACCGGTATTAATAGCTTTAAATTGCTGCTGGCCGACCGAGTAGATGTCGTTATAAGTAATCAGTTAGGCGGTTTTGAAATTCTAAAGCGTCTGGGTATTGAAGGCAAAGTTCAGCCAATCCCTTCTTATTCATATGAAATTCCAAGTTACATTGCGTTTTCAAAAAACAAGAAGCTTGAATCGATTAAAAAGCGTGTAGAGGTTGCACTTCGAGACATGAAGGAAGATGGCACATATCAAAAAATCGTAGATGAATATTTAAAGCATTACAGAGAGCATCAGCCAAAGCCGTTCAACAGCCCAGAGTTAGGTGCTGATATGGTTGGTAATGAATTCCAAGCAACACAGCCGTTGTTTGTAAGAGGAACCAGAGAATGAAACTGAAGATTAAATCTAGGCTGATATTACTATCTCTGATTCCCGTTATCATTATCTCCTCAGTTGTGATCACACTCACCTATGTTGAGGCAAAAAAGCTCAGTGAAGCACAAGAAGAATTAAGCAAAAAAGAAATGATGCGTATGAAACGCGCTGAATTAAAAGCCTACTTAGAAATTGCACAAAGTATGCTATTCGATTTAAAGCGTAGCAATAGTCCTGAGTCGGAGGTTATTAAGTTATTACGCAATATTAAATTTGGTCAGTCAGGCTATTTATTTGCCTTTAAACCGGATGGTACAAGGGTTATGCAAGGCGATAGCAGCCAAGGCATAGGTAAAAATTTCATAGACCTAAAAGACAAAAGAGGTAATTACTTAGTTAAAGATATTATTGACTCGGCTAAAAGTGGAGAGGGTTATTCGGTTTATTATTTTCCCAAGCCCGATCAGAGCGAGGCTATCCCAAAACTTGCCTATAGCATCTACTTGCCCGACTGGGACCTCATCGTGGGCACAGGCTTCTACACAGAAGATGTTGATGCTTTGCTTAAATCAATGCGAGAGAAGAACAACAAGCAAGTGGTAGACAGCATTCAAGGTATTCTTTTATTTACCCTTGTAGTCTCTATTGTTGTTGCAATTTTGGGCCTGATAATCAGTAAAAGTATTACCGTACCGCTACAAAAATTTGAAGAGACCATCGATATATTTGCCGCAAGGGACGCAGATTTAACCGCACGTATTCCTGATTTTACCTTACCCGAATTTGATAGTTTAAGTCGAAACTTCAACATTTTTTTAGGCCAGTTACATGAGTTGATCATCAAAGTTGCCAAATTGACCAATGAAGTGGTTGCCGAGACTCAGCAAATTGCCTCTGCATCGTCAGAAATCAACGCGATTTTGCTACGCCAGCAATCTGAAACAGAAATGATAGCAACATCTATGACTGAGCTGACGGCATCGGCTGAAGAAATATCACGCAATGCCAATGAAGCGGCAAACTCTGCGCAAAATGCCAATAACAGTGCACAAAAAACGCAAACGTCAGTGGATGAAGCAACCGGATCCGTTAACACCTTGGCCAAGAAGCTTGATGAAGCAAGCAATGTTATCTCAAAGCTAGAAGGTGATGTTCGTAATATTTCCGGTTCTTTATCCATTATTCAAGAAATCGCAGAGCAAACTAACTTGTTAGCGCTCAATGCCGCCATAGAAGCTGCAAGGGCTGGGGATCAAGGACGCGGATTTGCGGTTGTGGCTGATGAGGTTAGAGAGCTTGCAACACGAACACAAAAGAGTGCGGCACAAATATTATGTGTGATTAATACACTAACCGATGGTTCTAAGGATGCCGTTAATGCAATGGAATCGAGCAAAAGTTTCAGTTCACTGACGGTAGAAAAAGCGGCTTCAGCATCGGAATCTTTGCAGCATATTGTGCAGTTTATTCATGAGATCTTAAACGTGAATGAGCATATTGCGGGTGCAACAAAAGAGCAGGATATTGTTGATAAGGAAATTTCACAGCGTACCGAGTCGATATCTGAGCACAGTAAAGAGTCAGCCGCAATCGGCGAACGCAATTTAGAAATCAGCTCTAATTTGAGTAAAAAGGCGGGTGAGCTGGCTACGATTGTAAATCGATTTAAAATTTAGTCCTGAGCAAAGGATTGATATTTAAAAGACTTTTGGCCAAATACTCTCTGAAAACAGGATGGCATATATGCTGGTTAAATTAAAAAACTTTGGCCCTGGCGTGATTGTAACCGCGGCATTCATTGGCCCAGGTACAATAACCGCCTGTACATTAGCGGGTGCTAACTTTGGGTATGCGCTGCTATGGGCTTTGTTATTTGCAACGGTGGCAACGATTATTCTGCAGGAAATGTCGGCGCGTGTCGGAATTGTCACGCAAAAAGGACTTGGTGAAGTGATCAACCAATCGTTATCTCACTCATTTTGGAAGTGGCCGTTGTTTGCGCTGATAATCATTGCCATCTGCATTGGTAATGCCGCTTATGAAGCCGGTAATTTGGTGGGAGCTGCACTTGGTATTGAAGCGATAACGAACACTCATAAGTGGATTTTTAGAGGGTCTATCATTGCCTTGACTGCCATTGGGGCAATTATTTTAATGCAGGGCACTTATAAACAAATTGAACGTATATTAATTACTTTAGTCTCTGTTATGGCATTGGCCTTTATCATTACCTTTTTTTTAGTTAAGCCTGACTTTGCGCTGTTGTTTAAAGGGTTGGTTTCTCCTGCAATACCAGAGGGCAGTTTGCTTACGGTAATTGCGTTGATTGGCACGACAGTCGTGCCTTATAATCTGTTTTTACACGCCTCTACCGCTAAGTCACATTGGTCAACACCCGACGATATTCCAAAAGCGCGCTCTGATACTATTATTTCAATTGGATTAGGTGGGCTAATCGCTATTTTGGTTACTGCTACGGCGGCTGCCAGCATTTTTACTTTAGGGTTGAGTGTGAATAGTGCGCTTGATATGGCGATAATTTTCGAGCCAACGTTTGGTAGTTTGTCTAAATATTTACTGGGTATTGGGCTATTTGCTGCGGGCTTGAGCAGTGTGATCACTGCGCCTCTTGCCACCGCATACGTGATCTCTGAGTTGCTTGATCTTAAAGGCGATGTCAATTCTAAATCATTTCGACTCATTTCAATCAGTATCATTATCATCGGGGCATTGCTTTCGATGGCGAACATTAAACCGATCCAAATCATTATTTTAGCGCAATTTGCCAACGGCTTACTATTACCCATCATTGCTGGTTTTTTACTGTATGCAATGAACAATCGCAGTATGTTAGGACAGCATGCTAATACCAAGTGGTCAAACTTTTTGGGCTTTTCGGTATTGCTTTTTACTGCGTTTTTAGGGGTAAGGTTAATAGCAAAATCATTGGGCTTATATTAAAGCGCGCAATTTTTAATTTTCACGGTTATTTCACATCTCATCCTTTAGCTTAGGTATTCATCTTCGGTGTTCATACTATAAGTTAAAGGAAGTCACTCATGTACAAATTAATATTACCCACGGTTTTACTTGCTGCAAGTTTCACTATATATGCTGGTGATGCGCCAAATGTGGTCATGGTGCTCAGCAGTCATGGCCAACTCAATGCTGATGGTGAGTTGGTTCAGCCAGGCTATGAATTTGACGAGCTAAGTAAAGCTTATCGTGTTTTTAAGGCGAATGGTTTAGACATTACTTTTGCAAGTCCAGCGGGCGGCAAACCAATTGCAGACAAATTTGATAAGCAAAAACCGTATAACCAAGCGTTTTTACAAGACACTCCGGCCGTTACTGCGTTAAGTGCAACCTACAAAATAAGCGAACTAGATGCAGGTGATATCGATGCTGTGTTTGTGGTTGGGGGTAAGGGTCCTATGTTTGACTTGCATCAACATAAGCCGCTGCAAAGCTTGATAGCCAACGTCTACGAGCAAAAAGGCGTTGTTTCAGCTGTGTGCCACGGTCCTGCTGCATTTGTAGATGTTAAGCTAAGTAATGGGCAATATTTAGTTGCTAATAAGCGTGTCAATGGTTTTACTAATGAAGAAGAAGTGGCGTTTGGTAAAAAGTGGCGACCTCACTTTGCGTTTTTGCTAGAAGATAAACTCAAAGAACGCGGTGCGCAGTTTACCCAGGCAGGGCTGATGCTAAATCATGTACAAATAGATGGCAACTTAATTACTGGTCAGAACCCATTTTCAACTGCTGACACTGCAATAGAAGTTGTACGTGCGTTAGGGTTAGAGCCTGTAGAATTGCCGCCGAATAAAGATGATAAAACCATGGCTTTGGTTGCAAAAATGATGGCAGGTGAACAACAGGCTATAGCAACCTACGAGCAGAACAAACAAGACTATGACACTATGCTAGTGGCAATGTCAGGTATCTATCAGTTACAGTTTGCTGAGCAAGAGCAAACTGTAGACCGTGCGGTTAAGCTACTGGAGCTTACCCAAAAACAAGTAAACCATCCAATGCTTGATTTAAATCTAGCACAGGGCTATATCAAACAAAATAAACAGCAACAAGCAAAAGCAGTGGTAGAGGCGGTGATCAAATCACATCCAGACAACCAAAAAGCAAAAGAACTGCTGTTGTCTTTACAGTGATGTTGTTGGTGTTTATGTTGGCGCAAGTTGTTAAATAACTTGCGTCATTTTGCCAATTTACAGCGGTTCTATTTTAGTTAAAACTAGCCTGCATGACTCAATATCCTGTCTTCGTATATATCTTTTATAATGGCGCAAACTTCAGCACCCACCTGCGTATTATGACTGTCTATAAAGAAATGGTCGCCTGCGAAGTTTTTATAGGTGAACTTACCTGAAAAATAGTTTTGCCAATCGCGTTGTTCTTGCTCGGTTATTTCGTCTTTTTCCCCGGCAAATACACTAAGATCAGCGGGAAATTGTTCAGAGCCAGTATATCTATAAGTATCAGCCAGTTTGAAGTCGGCACGTAGTACCGGCATAAATAGGGTCATCAGCTCTTCGTTTTCAAGCACTGCCGGTGGGGTACCGTTTAGGTCTTTAAGTTTTTTGATAAAGGCATCATCATCTAGCAAGTGTGTGCAGTTTTTACTGCGGTCTTTGCTCGGATTAGCACTACCAGAGGCAACAAAATGACAGGGAGTTTGTAAGCCGCGTTGGTGCATTTTTCTTAGTATTTCAAAAGATACCCTTGCCCCGAGACTGTGCCCATAAAAAATGAAGTCGCAGTTTAAATGGGGGGTTAATACCTCAATCAGTGTATCAGTTAAGGTGTCCATACAATCTGCAGGGGGCTCACTAAAGCGACTACCTCGTCCTGGCATTGAAACCATGATTTGTTCGACGTATTGAGGAAGCGTGCTTTGCCAGTCGCTAAACGATCTTGTGCTACCTCCAGCATATGGGAAACAGATTAGCTTTAACGTCGCTTGTGGGTTTGGGTTAGGAATATGTAACCAGGGTGTTGCTGCTAAGTGACTCATTTTAATGCTCTTTTTTGATTCTTAGTCATTTTTCGAGATATAAGTTTGAGTGTATCTCTTTAGTGCCTAAAAAGAAACCTGTCAAGTCTCTATAGCAAAACACACAATTATTTTGTACCTAAAAGTCATAATTCTGGCATCAATTTGCCATGAATAATTCGCCTAATTGTCTTTTTTCCACTCTATAGTACTTGCTCTAATTTAGATAAAACAAAGAGCACGGATTATGAAAACAAAGTTATTACCATTAGCAATATTGTGTGGCTCAAGCGCATTATTTGCTGGCTGTTCAGATTCAGACAATAGCAAAGCTGTGAAAAAAGTTGAGGTGTCAAAACCAGTTATTGTAAGTGAGGGTACAAAGATAGAAGTACGTTTATTAGAAACAACCGACTTACACGCTAATCTTTTAAACTATAACTATTTTGCTGATAAGCAAGACGATAAAGTGGGTCTGGTAAAAACGGCGGCGCTTATTCGCCAAGCAAGAGAGCAAGCCACTAACTCAGTGTTGGTTGATAACGGCGATTTAATCCAAGGTAGTCCGTTGGGCGACTATATGGCTAAGGTTAAAAATTTGGCTGATGGCGATGTACACCCGGTATATGCTGCAATGAATACGCTAAATTATGATGTGGCGAATATTGGTAACCACGAATTTAACTTTGGCTTAGCGTTTTTAAACGAAGCGATTGACGATGCTAACTTTCCATACATTTCGGCCAACGTATTTAAAGACGATGGTGATGATGATGCAAACAATGACGAGCCTTTGTTTTCACCTTACGTGATCCAAGATAAAACCTTCAAAGATACACAAGGAAAAATTCACACGATTAAAGTTGGTTTTATTGGCTTTGTACCGCCACAAATTATGCAGTGGGATAAAGCGAATTTAGAAGGCAAAGTCATCGCCAAAGATATCGTTGCAATGGCGAATAAATACGTGCCTAAAATGAAAGAAGAAGGGGCTGATTTAATCGTCGCTATTCCACACTCTGGCTTAGAGGTAAGTGCTCACAAACCTTTGGCTGAAAATGCAAGCTACTACTTGTCTAAAGTTGAAGGCATAGATGCCATCATGTTTGGTCACGCGCATGCTAACTTTCCTGGCGCTCGTTATGAAGGCCTAGTAGAGCACGGTGTCGATATTGAAAAAGGCACGATTAATGGTGTAGCAGCTGTGATGCCAGGTTTTTGGGGAAATAACCTAGGTGTGATTGATTTAACGCTGGAGTATCAATCAGGTGCATGGCAGGTGAGCGACTCACAGTCTTCTTTACAGCCGATTTATAAAACCGATGAAAACCGTGCCACAATCGCACTGGTTGAAAACGATGCGCAAGTTGAGTCTGCAATAACCCAAGCACACCAAGAGACACGAGATTGGGTTAATGCACCCTTTGCCAAAATTGCGGCACCAGTAAACAGTTATTTTGCGCTCGTAAATGATGACCCTTCAATCCAAATCGTAACAGACGCACAAATTTGGTATACCCAAAAAATCGTGCAAGGCACAGAATTAGAGGGGTTACCTATCTTATCTGCGGGGGCGCCGTTTAGATCGGGCCGTGGTGGGGCTGACGATTATACATCTATCGCTATGGGTGATATTGCCTATCGTAACGTAGCTGACTTGTACATTTATCCAAATGTATTGAAAGTGCTAAAGCTAAACGGTGCGCAAGTTAAAGAGTGGCTAGAAATGTCAGCGGCTCAATTCCAACAAATTGATACAAGTAGTGCTGATGTACAGATGCTTATCAATGCACAGTTTCCCTCTTATAACTTTGATGTGATTGATGGCATAACCTATCAAATTGATGTCACTCAACCTGCTCGTTATAACGCAACAGGAGAGAAGGTGTCTGATAGCCAGCGTATTGTCGAGCTTAAATACCAAGGTAAACCTGTTGATGCAGAGCAAAAGTTTTTGGTTGCAACGAATAACTATCGTGCGTCTGGTGGTGGTAACTTCCCAGCGATTACAGCGGATAAAATTGTTGTTGATTCACCAGATGAAAACCGCCAAGTGGTAGCCGACTACATTGCTTACCAAAGTAGCAAAAATAATGGTAAAGGCTTAAACCCATCGGCTGATATGAACTGGTCATTTGCGCCTGTTGCAAACGTGCAGATTCTCTTTGCCAGCTCAAATAGTGACGATGCAAAAGCATATGCACAGCAATTCAGTCACATCATTCCTACAACTGAAGTTAATGAAGATGGTTTTGCGATTTACCAGCTTGATTTAACTCAACCTCAGTAATTTGTGCTGATCTAGCACAAAGTGAGCAGCCTTACTGATGGGCTGCTCATGATGACCCCTAGCTGCAGTCTTTGTTATGCAAAGTGATAGGAATTTCAAACAATAACGGGAACTTAAACATGAAACCTATGTATAGAAACAGCGCTTTGGCGTTGCTACTAGGTGCAAGTATTGCCAGCGGCTCGGCTTTTGCGGCTGATGCATATAGCTGGAACAATATTGCGCCGGTAAAAACGCCGTCAGTGAGTAATAATAATGGCAAAACGGTTTATTTTGATGTGTCACATGGTGGTGTTGAAGGCAATGCTGACTGGGTGATCGACGGTGGTTTTTCTGATTTTGCTGATGCTCTGGTACGCGAAGGCTACACCGTAAAAGAGTATCGCGGTGTTGACCTTAATAATGATGGTCGTATTCGCTTTTATGATGATCGCGTTAATGGCACAAACCAAAATGAAGCCATTATTACTTATGATGCAATTAAAAATGCCGATGTATTGGTTCTAGCTGAAACAAATAGACCATTCACTTTGAGTGAACAAGCGGCCTTAGAGCAATTTGTTGCAGCTGGTAAAGGCATATTTTTTGTTGCCGATCACTATGATGCTGACCGCAACTTAAATACTTGGGATGCTACAGAAGTATTTAACGGTTATAACCGTTCAGATTTAAGCAAATACAACATGGGGGGCGCTTACGGTGATTGGCGTAACCCTAAAAGTGCCAATGCAGGTTGGTTAGTTGAAAACTTTGGTATTCGTTTTCGTTTTAACGCAGTGGACTACAAGCAAGGTGTCAGTGGCGTTGTTGAGAGCTCAAAAACCGAAGGGATCACACAAGGTGTACAGCCAATCTTAATGGCGGCAGGTGCAACCCTTGCGATTGTTGACCCTCAAAAAGCCAAAGGTTTAGTGTACTTTTCACCTTCTGATACACCTGTAAAATGGAAACATGCAAAAGACCAAGGTTTATATTTTGGTGGTGCGGCAGAAGGCCCCTATGCAGCAATTGCTAAATCGGGTGCAGGTAAAGCTGCATTTATCGGTGACTCTTCACCCATTGAAGATGCAACACCTAAATATCGCCGTCAAGATAACGGTAATACTAAAAAAACCTATCCAGGGTGGACTGACTCTGGCAATGCGGCAGTACTTGCGGTCAATATTGTTAATTGGTTAGCAACGCCAGAAAGTTATCAATACTTTGATGGGTCTAATGGTCGTGTAAGCGGTGTTGCAACGCCTACGCCGATGGCAACGCAAGAGTTTAGCGATCCAAACAACGGGCAACCTTGGGGTAGTCCTGCAAGCGGCTTTAACGCTTGGAATACCGATACTTACAAAAACAACTCGTTCAACGCGCCATTTGGTGATGGACAAACTAACCCAGATCCAGACCCAGACCCTGATCCAACGCCTACACCGGGTAGCACTGTATCTGTTGAGCAAGCACTTGCGGCAACAGTCGGCACTGAATTAGCGGTTATCGGTAAAGTAACGGCAGCAGTTAACGGTATTTATGGTTTGAATTTGACGGATTTGAACAATCCAGCAAGCAGTATTTATGTGAAGCTTGAAAGTAGTCAGCGTGCTGATTTTAACCCGCAGTTGAACCCAAGCATTCTTAACCAAAATATCATTGTAACGGGTAAACGTAACAGCTACATGGGTAGCCCAGGTATTCGTTATGTGAGCGATATTCACATTGCCCCTACAGCGCTGTCTGTTGAGCAAGCATTAGCGACAGCACAAGGTGAAACAATTGAGCTGACAGGCCGCGTAAAGTCAGCACTTAACGATATTTATGCATTGGTATTAGAAGACGCGAACAACCCAAGCTTTACTATCAATGTAAAACTTGAAAAGTCGCAACGCAGCCAGTTTAGCCCACAGCTAAACCCTTCTATTCTAGATGCGCAATTGTTGATCAAAGGTGTGCGCGATAGTTACATGAGTGCACCGGGTGTTCGTCAGGTAAGCGTAATTGAAATCTTCGATGGTAGCGGAACATCACAACCAGACCCAAGTGGTGACTTGTCAGTATCGGATGTCTTGGCAATGAACAACGGTCAAGCGGTAGTCGTAGCTGGTGTGATTAGCGCAGCTGTCAATGGTCAATATGCATTGGCATTAAGCGATGATAACAACAGTGCGAATACGCTTTATATCAAGCTTGAGTCTTCGCAGCGCAGTACATTTAGCCCACAACTAAACCCTAGCCTATTAGGTAAGCGTTTACGTGTTGAAGGCATTAAAAATGACTACATGAGCCATGCTGGAGTTCGCAGTGTGAGTAAACTAACCATTTTAGATTAATCTTTCTGTCGATTTTAAAAAGGGCCGCATGGCCCTTTTTTGTCAGATCTTCTGTAATTTGTCACAGCGAATGTTCTTCACATAGCCATCAATGATTTTACTGATGTGTGCTTTAAGCCAGTTAGGGCCATAGTCACTCATATCATTGTGCCTAGACTTGGCTATCTTCACGATACAACTACCATATTGCTGCTGTTCAGCGTCCGTGGGCAGTACCCCAGGATCAGCTGGATAGTCACTGGCACGAATTGAGAGTATGTTTATTTTATTTGTTCTAGGTAAAGGGACGCGGCGGTGGTCAAGGGTAATAATGGTATTCACATATTGCGCATCTGAATTACCTAGCAGAGCTGAAATATCTCCGCCATTGGAGTGCCCAATTAGAGTGAGGTGGTCAAAGTCGTAGTTTGGAAATTTAGGCGCAAGATAATCTCTTACGACTGAAACGGTTTTAGCGCCGCGTTGCCAGTTTTCCATGCGTGTTTCATATAAATTGCCTTCAACAGAAAGCGGTGGGTCGCTGGGGAGTTCATGGCCAATGGCTACTGTTAAATAATCTAATTGGTTAAGCTGTGTGGAAATAAACTGATATTGAGTATGTTCAACGCGATAGCCTGCACCAATAAACGCTACTTTACATGGTTGAATCTGGGTACAATTTTGTGCATTCTGAGGGGCGCTGATTTCGATTGGGATATGGCGGTCGCGCTCGATATCATGTATTGATGACAGTTCAGCATATGTGCTCATAGAACTTAGTAAAGCAATGGTGCTTAAAATATGGTGCATTTTCATCCTTAAGTTTATTTTTATGGTTATTTTGTGTTTCATAAACTGCTAACAGCGCCTTTATAGCAAAAACGTTTGCATATTACGATAGTCTTGAAAAATACATGTGTGTTGCAACATGCACACTCGAATTAATAGCGGTTTTAAAAGGATTTATATGACTTTTTCTACTTTACTCTTATTCATCCCTGCATGCTTTGCGCTGAATATGGCTCCGGGCCCAAATAACTTGTTGGCATTAAATAATGCTCAGCGCTATGGCTTAGCAAAGGCCATTTTTGGCGGATTAGGTAGATTAGTGGCTTTTGCTATCATGATTACTCTGGCCGCCAGTGGCTTAGCCGTGGTTTTACTCACGTCACAATGGCTATTTTTTGCTGTTAAGCTCCTCGGTGCCGGCTATTTATTTTGGCTGGCAATTAAGCTGTGGCGTGCGTCTGTAAATGGTGTTTTGAGCAAAACCTCAGCACCACATGAGTCGACGGTTAAGCTTGCCAAGCAAGAGTGCTTGCTGGCACTGGGCAACCCCAAGGCGATATTAATTTTTACCGCATTCTTACCACAATTTATTGACCCAGCCACAGCCGTTGGCGGGCAATTTATGCAATTGGGCGGTTTGTTTTTATTACTCGAACTCACGGCGATCAGTATTTATGCCGCGATAGGGTCATGTTTGCAAAGCAGGTTGAGTCGCTCATCTATTCAACGCGTTTTTAATCGCGCTTGTGCAACACTCATAGCGACGCTGGGAATTGGGATGTTGCTTGATGCAAAAGCGCGTTAAAGGTTGATGAATATAGCTAATTTTTTTCGATAAGTTTTTTTATCGTAACGATAAAAATATTTCTCAGCACCTTGGAGCACTATTTTGTACTCTACGCTTCTTTAATGTACCGCCAATATTGGCATTACTAATTAGCTACTAGAGACTAAAGCCTGTGAAAATTTGTTTTATTATGTACCCTTGGAATAAAGTTGAGCCAGAAAACGACTCAACGTTACGACTAATCCATGAGTGCGTAAAGCGTGGCCATACTGTGGCACTTGCAACGGTAAACAATTTAACCATTCGTGACAGTGTTGCCAGTGCATTTTGTGATGTATTCACAAAAGCCAACAAATGCCCGGATAACATTCCTAGTTTTTACAAAAATGCCCAATTTAAGCGCGTACAATTACCTATGGCTGGATTTGATGCCATCATTATGCGTGCAAACCCGCCATTGGATACGTTGGCACTTAACTTTTTAGATTCAGTACGTGGTGATACGTTTATCATGAACGATTTAGATGGTTTGCGTATTGCTAACAATAAAATCTATACCGCATCATTCCAAGATACTGCGAGTGAGTTTATTCCTGCGACACACGTGTCTAAGAACCGCGAGTATCTTGAGCGTATTTTTGAAGAGTCATCAAGCAACCGCATGATCTTAAAGCCGTTAGACGGTTATGGTGGGCGAGGCGTTATCGTACTTGAGAAAAACGCCCGTCAAAGCTTCCGTTCATTGCTTGATTTTTACATTGGTGGTGATGAGCACGGTAAAGGCAGTAACTACGTCATTTTACAGGACTATGTTGAAGGTGCTGAAGAAGGCGACGTACGCATTTTGATGCTAAACGGCGAGCCGATTGGCGCAATGAAACGTATTCCTGATGCCAATGATGTTCGTGCCAATGTGCACGCTGGTGGCCGTGTGGTAAAACACAAATTGACTTTACAAGAGAAGAAACTGTGTAAGTACATAGGTCCTAAACTAGTACGTGATGGTTTGTATTTTACGGGTATCGATGTGATCGGCGGTAAACTTATCGAAGTTAATGTCTTAAGCCCTGGCGGTATTGTACGTATTAATAAGTTGAACCGCGTTCGCTTGCAGTCTCAGGTGATTGATTTTGTTGAAAGCGTTGTACATGCCAAAGAGTTAGTACGTAGTCGTAAGTCAGAGTTTAGACAGGTGATTGAAGATGCTAACGCTGTCTGAGAGCCAATGTATTGAACTCATCAAAAAAGGTGAGTGTTTTCATGCCGGAGTTGAGTCTGGTGCCTTCATCATCAAGATAGATGAATACTCGCCTATCATTTGTGCGGCTATTCACAATGGTCACAACTTGCGTAGTGACCTTGAAAAATCGTTTTTACTTACCAAAGAAGAGCGTTTTTTTGAAGAAGACCCTTATACAGATGAGCTTATTTCGTCATTTCCAATCCAATTGATTGGCAATGACTCACGCTTTGAATACGACCTAAACCGCGCTAAAACCTTATCGACTTACTTTAAAACAGCATGGAACAAGCAGGTTTGGAAAAAGCCTTTGAGCAGCGCGCAGCGTGCAAAAAGTCATAAAAAGCATCAGGCATTTTATAACGTGTTAGAGGCGATTGTTGCGGAAGTAGAACATCGTTTTAAAAATGCCATCATCTTTGATATTCACTCATACAACTACAAACGTATTGAGCGAGACACGCCGACTTTTAATATTGGCTCTAGCCAGATTGATGTTGAGCGTTGGGGTAAAGTAGCAGAGCAATTTGAAAAGCAGCTAAATAAAATTGAGCTGCCTAACATAGATGTGCGTGCTGCAACAGATGAAGTATTTCAAGGTCGAGGCTACTTGATCTCACACGTTAATGCGCACTTTGACAACACGTTGGTACTGCCTACTGAAGTGAAAAAAGTATTTATGGATGAAACCTCGGGTGAGGTGTATCCATTGGTACTTGAAGAGCTTAAAGCGGGTTTTAAGAATGCGGTCAGTGAGACGGCAGCTTATTTTGCACGTCGTTATGGTAAGCGCAGAACGACCCAAAAAGCGGATGTATTGTCTTCGTCTATTAGTCCTGATGTGCTGAAAATAGACAAAGCACTTTTTGCATTATGTAAAAATGTAGAAACGCTGAACTATATCAACCCAGTGAATATTGCATCTGAACGTAGCCGTTTTTTGAAAAACCCGAATGTGAACCCTGAGTTCAATTATAAACAGCTCAATATTAATCCATACAAGTTTAGAGAGCATCTGTATCAGTTACCTGTAGATGAGATCATGGATGCTGATATTCAGCAGCTGTATCGCCATGTTATTGATAACTTGGCCAATAAAATTGACTTATTGAGCACCATAGGTAGCGAAAACTTTTTGTATAACTCGTTGAAATACTATGGCGCACCTCAGACCGCTGATGTTGATAACGCAAAATTTATTTTGCACTTAAACAACAGTGAGCTTGAGCAACATAAAGTTGAGCATAATGCTGATGATGCGGTGGAGTATTTCAAGAAAATGGCTGAGCAATGGGGCTTAGTATGTCGCATTGAAAAGTCTAACAAGGTTGTTGCAAAGGCCATGGTTAATAGTGAAAAATCGCTGTTAATGGTCAATAAAGATGCCAAATTTACTCAACCTGAATTGCATGCCTATGCTTATCATGAGCTAGGGATTCATATGTTGACGACGCTGATCGCTAAAAAACTGCCTTTGAAGATTTTTGCGCTTGGATTGGCTGGGAACACCCATTCACAAGAAGGCTTAGCAATTTACAGTGAGTATTGCTCCGGTAGCTTAACCATTGGGCGTTTAAAAACCTTGGCATTACGAGTTATTGCTGTGCAGCATATGCTTGATCACGGTAATTTTAAGAAAACATTCCACATGCTTGTTGAAGAGCATGGGATGCAAAGAGAATCTGCATTTACGCTTACAGCGCGAGTGTATCGAGGCGGTGGTTTTACCAAAGATCATTTGTACTTAAAAGGTTTTAGGGATGTATTGCATTATGCGAAGCTCAACCCGCTGGATAACCTATTGATGGGTAAAGCGGGCTTGCTGGACTTAAGCGTGATCTCGGAAATTGTTGAACGCGGTATGTTACCCAAGCCACAGTCGTTATTTGACTTAACTTATCGCTCTTCGGGTAATCCAGTTCTTGATTTTGTTGTTGGCTCTATCAAGTAACCCTTCTGAAACCAAGTGAGTATCCGCTCACTTGGTTTTTCAAATATTTCGCAAAATGAATCTATGCTACTGTGAACCCACAAGGGTAATTTTAGGGGTAAGTAATGGATAAGTATTTAATAACACGCGAAGAAATAGACGCTTTACCTGGCATATCTAAAACGCATTTTTTAAATGACAATGCACAGCGTACCAATAAATCTTTAGGTGATTTAACTGGCCTAACAGGTTTTGGCTTTCATATTATTGAAGTGGAACCTGGTCGAGAATCTACGGAATTTCATAAGCATTACCACGAAGATGAATGTGTGTTTGTGCTTGAAGGTGATGCTACCGCACAAATCGGCGAGCACCGTTACCCAATAAAAGCCGGTGACTTTATTGGCTATCGTGCCGGCGGTGAAGCGCACACCATTGTTAATACAGGTAGCGTGACGTTTAAGTGCATTGTAGTGGGGCAGCGCTTGGCACATGATGTAGGAGACTACCCGAATCTGCAAAAACGTATTTATCGGCAAAAAGATCTACCTTGGAATTTAGTAGATATTGAGGCTATTGGTGAGCCAAAGGCGGGCAAAAAAGTGTGAGAACGCTATGCTTTGGGTATTAAGCTAGCACCAAATAAGGAATTGAATATGGCTATTTTAACTAAACGCACGCAAATCAATGATGCAGCTCTTGATGCTGTAGCTCACATGCCTACTCGTAGTCTACCTGTATTGATAAGTGGTGAATTTAGTAGTGCACTGAACGACGCAGATTACATGCGCATTGCTGTTTTATTAGCTAAAAAAAGCTATCAAGAAGGGGGGTGCCCAATTGGTGCGGTGATTGTTGATAACTTAACTAAAAGGATTGTCGGTAAGGGCCATAACACCTTGGTACAAGAGGACCACCCTTACAACCATGGTGAAACCTCAGCGATTCGCGATGCAGGACGTATTGATTTTAGTAAAACCACTTTATATACCAGTTTAAGCCCGTGTGATGTATGCGCGACTTTGCTCTACATGCGTGGCTTTAGCAAAGTGGTGGTTGGTGATGTAACCAATGCCTCTGGCAATGAAAGTTTGCTACAAGACAAAGGCGTGGCTGTAGAGATATTGGAAGATCCAATGGGCGTAGCCCTATATGCCAAATTTAGAGAAGAAAAACCGGAGCAAGACTTAGAAGACTGGCAAGGGGTAAGCGCGGTGAATAACCCTAGAGTGCTTTAAGCTTACATTAAAGGCTCCTAAGGTGAAATATCAGTGATGCTTTAAGCCCGTGCAATGTTGCTACCTGTCATTATCTACGAATGAGTCTGGAGTTTAAGTGAGGTGGTGAATTGCAACGCTTGGGCGGGTATTCAATAAAAGCTAACAAATAGCATGTATGTCGATGCTTCAGCAGCGCTATCGAGTCTGTAAGTCGACAGGTTTAGCCTAGATTATTGGCCAATCCTTGGGGGCCAACCTTTGGGGGCCAACCTTTGGTGGCCAAAATATTGACCACCAAAGATTGTGGGTTTTATAGCAAATTAAAACTCTTTAAACCAAGACAAGGTGTAGTAACGCCCTCTTGGGTTTGGTCCTCGGTCATAGCCACGCGCGTCATCTAAAAATGGCGGTGTTTCGCCAAACGGGTTTTGCACGGTGAGATTTAAACGGCCATATTCTTCGGCATCATAACCGACGGTGAAGGTTTTTAAATCATAAGAGGGTGACCAACTTCTGGCGTACTCTCTGGCTTCTCTATATTTGTCTTTTTCTGCCACATCGCTTAAATCCAGCGTGTCATCTTCATCGGAGTTAAACGCTTTGCTGCCATAGGCAACGGTAAATGATGAACTCCAGTTTTCTTTGTTCCAAAATAGGCCAAACGATTGTTTAGTCTCTAAATTATTGTAACGTCCGATTGAAGGAGTCCACTCGTCATCCCCTAAATATTGATTTTCACCACGAGTGATCTCAGCCAATGAGTAGCTGGCTCTAAATTGGCCTAGCGCTGTCTCAGGGAAGGTGTAGTTTAAGTCTAAGTCATACCCTTGAGAACGCGTTTTGCCGATATTAATGATAATACTCTTATAGTGCTCTAGCACATGGGTTGTAGGATTACGCTGGATTAAATCAGCAAATAACTCGCCATTGGTGCGTGCGTTTTCGCGTAGCATAACCCGTGTTAAACGCTCTGGTGCATTTTCGATATCGACTTTCCAAAAATCTAACGTTGCCGTAAACCCTTTGAGATATTCTGGTGTCCATACCAAGCCAATATTACGCGATGTGGACGTTTCTGGGTTTAAGTTTTCGTTGCCACCCATTTCAAACGACCATTGATAAGGCTCAGCCTTAGCCACTCTGGCGCCAAAACTCTTACACAGCGCTAGTTGCTCCCAGCCTGTTTTGCTACATGGATCCGAGGAGTTTGAGTACCATCTATCAGTGAGTACTTCTCGGCCACGATATAAATCAAACAGCGTAGGGGCTCTAAACCCCTCAGAGTAGTTTGCTCGAACCATCAACTCTTCAATGGGTTTCCAGTAAATATTGGCCGATGGTGTGCTTGACGAGCCTGAATCACTGTAGTTTGAGTAGCGCATTGCTAATTCAACGCTCAAATGCTTTGCAAGGTAAGCATCTTCAAGTAAAGGAATACTGGTTTCGATGTAAGCTTCTTTTATTTTGCGCTTTGGTGGTATGTTGCTTTCTTCCTGCGCTAAGTTACCGACCAATTTATATTCGCCTCGAATGTCATCAAATTTGTTACTAGCTTCTTCAGTGCGATACTCAATACCCATTGCAACTTGAATATTGCCTGCAGGTAGTTCGTATACATCTCCCACAGCGCTTAAGTTAAAGGTATTAGTGGTGGCTTTATGCTCAGTCCAAATGCCCTCTATCATAATGGCATCTAACAGCTCGCTATTAAGCTGCTCTAAATCTAAGAATGGGTTAAGCGCAGAGCAATTATTCTCTGGCAAACATACCTCGGGGCCACTAAGGCTATCTTGCAGCAGGGTTCTATTTAATGCCGCAGGGTAGGTTGTTTTAGCTTCGTAACTACTGTGTACTAAGTCTGTTGACCAAGTCCAGCTTTCAGATAACTCGCCATTTAAGCCAAAGCGCATGTGCAAAGGGGTTGTTACCGTTGTGGTATTTCGTTTATTTAGGTTGGTTAAACGGCGGTTCATGCGCACATCACGGCCATATGGATTGAACTCGTTGTCTTTGCTTACAAACAGGCCTGATACGACCGCAGCCGCTTCTTGAGCGTAGTTCTCTTTGTCAGCGTAAAGCAATTGAAAAGAGCCCTCTAGGGTGTCGGTAAAGTTATAGTAAGTGTTGAGTAAAATGCTGTACTCGGTTCTTTTTGAGGCATCGAGTGTTTCGCCTTGGAAGTTATAGCCATGCGCCTCTTTGTATTGTTTCTCGGCTTCTTCTTGGGCAATCTCTTCTAATTCCCAACATGCCTGACCTACTTGTCCTTTATAGGTTGCAGAAAAAGGAGAAAAGTCAGATGAATCACTGCCATCGGTACCGTTGTTTCGGTGCATCATGTAATAAGTGGCCGTGGCTGTATCGGGGTCACAATCAGCATAGGTAAAGTTGCCATCGGGACCATAAATACTCAAAAAGTTAGTCCCTTCAAAAATGCCACGGATTTTTTGATCACTTCGATCTGGGTGGTAAAAGCTGCGAGAGCCACGGTTATATGTGCCTATTTTTTTTGCCTCTATACCTAAGGTAAACCCGCCCTTGTCAAAACTTGAGCCGCCTACAAAGCTGATGGTGTGAGTTGGTGCATCGTTGTATTCGCTGATCCCCGTTGATGCGCTGAGTTTTATGCCTTCAAAGTCTTTGAGTAATTGATAGTTAACCACCCCTGCAATGGCGTCAGAGCCATAGATTGCAGACGCCGACCCTTTTTTAATGTCGACTCGTTTAAGCATGGTAGTTGGAATAATCGATATATCCACTGAGCCATCGGTATCGGCGGCCATACGAACACCATCGAGTAAGTTTAAGGTACGCGCGTAGCCTAGGCCTCGAAGCTGAATTTTTTGTCTGCCGTCATTGTTTCGTGCATCCGCACCAAAGTTTTCATCAATAGATACTTGATGACCATTCATTGCAGGTAATCGCGTAAACACATCGGTGATAGAGGTGAGTCCGCTTAAGGCAATATCTTCGCTGGTGACTGTGGTGATAGGTAAAGAAGAGGTTAGTGCTGGTCTCAACAGGCGTGAGCCAGTAACGGCAACGCGTTCAATCTCTTGTGCTTCTTGTTTGTTATCAGTTTTATTAGTATCAGCAGCAATACTTGCGCCAGACATCATTAGTAGTGCTGTCGTTACCGCACTTCGAACAGGTGATAATTTGTAGGTCATAGGGATCCCTTGATAATTTATTTTTTTATTATTAATTGCGGGGTGAACTAGTTGCTGCAGATACGTAAAGACAGCCAGCCATCTAACTCAAAGCGAAGTGTACCGAACATAATTACGTCATCAATTGAGAAAAACTAATAATGTCAAATATTATTTTAGAATTTAGTATATTTAAAAGTAATATATGGGACGTTTAAAACGAGTAGTGCGTTTCTTTAAATGGCAGAAATTCTGCTGAGTCAGCTTTATTGTGGGAAAAACAATATGTTAACAAAATAAACGGTAAAGGTTAATTGCTATCAGGTTTTTAATGTGTGCTGTGCAGTGTATATTTATTAATTTGTTTATTGGGATAATAAATTTAGTGATTTAATTTTAGGTAATAAGCGTATCACCATGAATTTGGTTAAAATACCTTAAAGTGAGCTGGGCTTGTTAACAACTCAACCATATGCGCTACACGGAAGAGTGATTAATACAATATTGCAAATAGTCAAAAAGTTAAGGATAAACATATTAAAACTTGCCTGTTGTGGCTTTAATCATGTTGGATGACGCCTTCGGCATATCCAACCTTGTATCTACGATTACATCGCAGTAGGTAGATAAGTGGCAAAGCCACGCCATTCGGCGTTGATTAGCATAAATGAGGCGGTTGGTTATCGATTTGGAGCTGTTAGTTTTTATTTGGCATCAAGCCTGTGAGTCGTATTGGTGCCAACAGCGGACCATCAGCGTAACTCGTTTCTACCCTAAATGAGTTAGAGTTAGGATCTCAATCGAGCGAAAAGCGGACGTTGATAAACTTGAGTTGGAAAGCAAAGTGCAAGATGACCCTATTAGTTCAGGTAGTTTTCGCTCAGAGCTAGCCATGCTTCGCCTGTAACAGGGCTGCGCTCTTGGGCAAACGCATCTTCGGTTGCGTCCTCAAGTATTGCTGCTATCTCGTTGAGTACTTGGGTTGCATCGCCGTGTGTGAGTATGGCTATTTTACTGGTCATATTGTAATCACTTTGGGCTTGGGTAATAATGATCGGTGGTGGTAGTGTTTCCAATGGGTAACGGTTGTATGCACTGCATATATGATGTGAGTTCGAGTCTCACCCTATCGCCACCTTTCATACAAGCCCCCAATTACACCTTGCTCAATTGCTGTGCTATCGACCTTAGATACATTGATTACCGTATCAAGCTCGGTGCCTTTACCTTCAAACCTTACAACCACTTTTATGGATTGTGCGTCTTGATTGACGATGTATAGCACTTCGTTGCGGGTAGGCTCCCACAGTACTTGCGGGACTGTTAAAATGTTAAAAAGGACAGACACTTAAAATCTAGCGCCTTGGGCCCTTTAATTTACCAAACTCACATTTAACTTAACCTGCACGTTCCCAAAGGTAACTTTTCGTAATCTAAAATCACTCTTTGGTCGTTGATTGCATTGAAATTACAAAGCTACTCGCATATTTTATCGCACCTCGGTCTATGCCTTAGCGAGGTCTGGGAGATTAGGTTGACTTATTGAGGTTAAGTTAACAGCATTTTACTGATTTTTATACTGCTTCGTCGTTTGTGTTGCGCACGTTCACAGTACATATCTAACGAATGCGCTTTGCCTACAGCACCATGAAAAACATGTTCAAATTGGGTGGTCAGTTTTAGCCAGTTTTCAGTTTGAATATTGAGGCGTTTTAGAATGGGGGCTTGGTGTGGCTCTATGTAGCCTCGTTTATCTGCTCTAATGCATTTTCCGGTGAGTTCAACCAGCTCTAGATAAGGCTTTAATTCAAATGGAATACCTTTAGGCATATGCTTTCTGGGGCTACCTACAAAGCGGGCTAGTTGTTTAGGTTGTTTGCCTGATAAATGTTAAAAAGGACAGACACTTAAAATCTAGCGCCTTGAAAAATGTTAAAAAGGACAGACACTTAAAATCTAGCGCCTTGAAAAATGTTAAAAAGGACAGACACTTAAAATCTAGCGCCTTGGGCCCTTGAATTTACCAAACTCACATTTAACTTAACCTGCACGTTCCCAAAGGTAACTTTTCGTAATCTAAAATCACTCTTTGGTCGTTGATTGCATTGAAATTACAAAGCTACTCGCATATTTTATCGCACCTCGGTCTATGCCTTAGCGAGGTCTGGGAGATTAGGTTGACTTATTGAGGTTAAGTTAACAGCATTTTACTGATTTTTATACTGCTTCGTCGTTTGTGTTGCGCACGTTCACAGTACATATCTAACGAATGCGCTTTGCCTACAGCACCATGAAAAACACGTTCAAACTGGGTGGTCAGTTTTAGCCAGTTTTCGGCCTGAATATTGAGGCGTTTTAGAATGGGGGCTTGGTGTGATTCTATGTGCCCTCGTTTATCTGCTCTTATGCATTTTCCAGTGAGTTCAACCAGCTCTAGATAAGATTTCAGCTCAAAAGGTAACCCTTTTGGCATATGTTTTCTGGGACTACCTACAAAGCGGGCTAGTTGTTTAGGTTGTTTGCCTGATGTGGCAGCTTCACAGCGCTTTTGGATGCTGGTATGTTCTGATTGCTCTGGGGTCAGTGCCATTTTGGCTCGTATTGGGTTTAAATCTACATATGCCATGCAGGCCAGTAGTGCCGACTCATCCAGCAAAGCTTGAGATTTAAATCGCCCTTCCCAAAAATGGCCTGTGCATTTATCTTCTTTGTTGGCACGGCGGGCTATGTTTTCGTTGAGCACACGCATAAACCAACTAATACTTGATAAGCGGTTTCGGTACTCTTTGATATCTTTACTTAAAAAGAACCGCTGACCTTCATCTAACGCGTCACCATTGAGATACTTATGGCTGAGCAGTGTGCCTTTAAACAATTTATGCCAACGTAGTAAAATTGCTCTATCACTCAATCTTTGTGCTTTTTTATCATCTACATACAGCACAATATGAGTGTGATTACTCATCACCGCATAGGCACAGACATCAATACAAAACACCTGCGCTAAAAACAGCAAGCGTTCCTCTACCCAGCCTCGTCGATGCTCGTACGATTTGCCAGTTAGCTTATCTTCTCCACACAAAAACGCACGGCGAACACAACGCGAAACACAGTGATAATATTTAGTATCGGATAGACTGATTTGACACTTCCTTGCTAATCCCATCGTTCACTCCTTGAACTGAGAATTGGATTTGATTGAAGAACCCTAAGTATAGAAAAGTCACTTAAAGTTTCAAATTCGAGTGCCTGTCCTTTATGATCCCTGTCCTTTATGATCCTTTTAAAAGATGTAAACTTAGGAAGATAGTGATGGAATTTAACGGAAACCGATTTAATCTAGTATATCTGGCTGTCATGCTTGGTATGACAGCAATGTCGACACAAGCGGAAACAACCTCATCATGGATAGAACAACCAAGCAGTGTGGTAACGAGTAAAGATGTAGGTATCGGTATAAGCTCACCGAGTGAAGCATTGCACGTTCAAGGTAATGCAATAGCAGATGACCCATTGCAAGATAACCATTTGGTCACTAAGCGCTATGTTGATTCAATAGCACATGACTTGCAAGATTCAACACTGCAACTATCGCAGCAACTTGCAACGTTAACTTCGCAATACAATACGTTAAACACTCAATACCAAACCTTATCAAGTAACTTAGTGAGTTTGGAAAGTAGATATAACTCAGTGTCTAATCAATTGTTAATCGCTTTAGATCGTATTCAGGCTCTGGAAGATAAACTCACCCCTGTCGGTCGAAACTGCTTAGATATCATTACACAGACACCACAAGCAACGACTGGATTTTATCTAGTAGACCCTGATGGCGCTGATGTAGGTGTACAAGCGTTTAAAGTATGGTGCGATATGGACTACCAAGGTGGTGGTTGGACACTATTCGCAAACCATAAAGACAACATTGAAAACATTCAGGTGGGTGAGTTGATTTCACCGAATGAATTTTCAGTCATGAAAGCTGAGCGATGGCAGGCACTGCGAGCCACTGTAACTGGTGGTATGATGTTCAAAGATGAACATGGCAAAATTAGCCAGATTTATCAGGCAAAAGTACAAAATGCAAACTGTCGAAACATTTATACGGAGGATGACCTAGCGCAGCTATCCACGCTAGGTGACTATGGATTAATCTGGCACCATGAAGACACGAACTGCGATGTATCATGGGATTTCTCTGGCGTGATATTGGGCGATAAAGACTCCACTCGTGTTCAAACTTATACCTATCAAGGAGCTTCAGTGATACAAGCGCCTCATTCAAAGACCAGATTTGATGTATGGCCCTATGGCAATGATGAAAGTTCTCGGTACCATCAAGATCAACTGCTGTATTTTGTTAAATAAAAGTACCTAATACTGCATAATGAGGTTGGCGCACTAGCTGTGTTAACCTCATATACTTGATTAACTTAATGCCTTATTTTGAACTGGTTTAATTGAGCAGGACACTTTAATAATGGACAATGTTCTGATATTGAGGTGTTAAATGACAAAACGTAAAAATAAATCTTATACAACCGAATTTAAGCAAGAAGCAGTTGCTTTGGTAACAGAGCAAGGCTATTCAGTCTCAGGATATATAAAGGACACACACTAATAGAAAAAGATACTTAAAAAGGAACTCGGTTAAATCTCGCGCCTTGGACCCTTTAATATACCAAACTCACATTTAACTTAACCTACACGTTCCCAAAAGGTAGCTTTCCATAATCTAAAATCACTCTTTGGTCGTTGAGTAAATTCGAGTGCCTGTCCTTTATCAATTACTCTTTATCAATTACTCTCGGCACAACAAATAAATTTAACTGTTCAGGGCATGTGGCGTCAATGTTATGATGCCTTACGCTGCAAATGCTGATAATAAAAATAACAAGTAAGGATGAAGATGATAGCTAAACTCACTCACCAGAATCGCGATGAAGCACAAAGGATTTATCATGTTTTTCAGCAGTCGTATAAAATTGAAGCGCAGTTGATTGGCACTGAACACTTTCCGCCTTTGTCTCGAACGACAGCAGATATTAGTAATTCGCCCAGTGATTTTTATGGCTTTTTTGAGCAAGATACGCTTGCTGCGGTAATCGAAATTGAGGTTGCCGAGCAAACGTTAGACATTCATAGTCTTACCGTTGACCCTCAGTTTTTTAGAAAAGGCATTGCCGATAAGCTGATGCGTTATGTGTTGAGCGAGTTTGCTACAACTCAAGCCATTGTAGAAACCGCTGCTGTTAACGAGCCTGCGATCCGCTTATATCGCAAGCATGGATTTGTAATAACCAAACGTTTTACTCCTTCACACGGCATTGAAAAAGTCGCCATGCGCTTAACGTAAGCATGGTTTTTAAATGTGGTTTGGTAAAATAATTGGCTTGTACAAGCCTGCTTGCTTTATAAGGGGAGGTGAAAAAATAGCCATTTTAAACTAACCTAAAAGGATGGTTTTTTGGCAGGAGCACTTGATGGCCACGCAAGCGATTCCGCACGGTTATCACAGTATCACGCCCTATTTAATTGTTGATGGGGCGGTTAATGCAATTGTGTTTTACCAACAAGCGTTTAATGCGCAGTTGGTGATCCAATTACCCCTTCCTGATGGTGGCATAGCCCATGCTGAGCTAAAAATCGGTGACTCACATATTATGCTCAGTGACAAATGCGCAGAGGTTCATTTTGACGATCCCCATTCGCTTGGTGGCACAGCGGTTAGTTTGATGTTGTATGTGGAAGATGTTGATAGTGTATTTGCTAATGTATTGGCGCTGGGTGGTAAAGAAATGCGCCCAGTGCACGACCAGTTTTATGGCGACAGAGCGGGAACTTTAGAAGACCCGTTTGGTCATGTTTGGACCATAGGCACCCATAAAGAAGACTTAAGTACAGAGCAAATTCTGCAAGCAATGGAAGAGGTAATGAGCAAGCAACAAGATGGCTAACCTCGCTTTTAACTGAGGTACATAGTTTTGTCTTAAGTGTGTGTTAATAAAGTAATGGCTAATGTGTTGACTGTCAGACTGATATTTTTGATTACTCACCTGATAGTGAAGGAGTATTGACTAGCAGGAGTAACGTCTAAGGAGAGTATTATGAATAAAATAGCTGATAATATTTGGATTTTTGACGGAGAAGCAGTGTCGTATTTTTCGCTTCCCTATACCACACGCATGACCGTAGTGCGTTTTGCAGATCAGTCACTATGGGTGCATAGCCCTATCAAGCTTGATGTACATGTGCTTAGCCACATTAAATCACTTGGCGAAGTAAAATATCTTATTGCCCCAAACGAATTACATCATTTATATATTAAAGATTGGCAGCTGCAGTTTCCTCAAGCCTGTACCTTGGGCACTGCAGAAGTCATTAAAAAGCGCAGCGATCTTAAGTTTGATGACACGTTAACTGAGCAGTTTTCGCCTCCTTGGCCAGATGACGTTACCCAGTTACTTTTTACGGGGTCACCGGCAATGGAAGAAGCAGTCTTTTTTCATCGTCCTTCACACACGTTGATTGTGACAGACTTAATTGAAAACTTTTCGGAAAACGCCTTTGAGCCACCAAAAAGTTGGTTGGCAAAATTTGCGGGGATTATCGCGCCTAATGGTAAAACCCCGCTTGACTGGCGCTTGAGCTTTTCGTTTCACAAAGACTTAGCGAGAGAACATGTGGAAGATATGATTGCTTGGCAACCAAAAACAATCATTATGTCTCATGGAGAAGTCGTATATAAAGACGCAGAAAAGTTTTTGTATCGCTCATTTGACTGGTTGCACCCCAAAGAAAAGCGAACAGAACAAAACTACTGACGGCATATGATTAATATGGCTTGTCACAATTTAGAGGTGAAGCGATGCTGCGGATGTTTTTGATGATTGGATGCTTATGCTCAAGCTTTGGTAGTTTGGCTAAGTGCGAGGGAAAAGCATTTACCCAGTTTGATTTTTGGTTAGGTAAATGGCAGGTATATACCCCTGATAACAAATTGGCTGGACATAATGAAATAAGCAAATCCCATAATGGCTGTGTGATTAACGAACGCTATACAACCCCATCAGGGTTCTCTGGTGAGAGCTTAAATATTTATGATGCGACACGGGGAGTATGGCATCAAACTTGGGTTGATAATTCAGGTTTGCTGTTAACACTTGAAGGTAATGTAGTCGATGGCGCAATGGTACTTGCTGGTATACGTAAAAACAAAGCGGGTCAGCAAGTGCATGAGCGGATAACTTGGACAGCTAATAAAGATGGCTCGGTACGTCAACTATGGCAAAACAAAACCGACCAGCAAGCGCAATGGCAAATGGTATTTGATGGCCTGTATAAGCCAGTTAAAGAATAACACTCGTCCCAACATAAAAGCCCCAGCAAAATTGCTGGGGCTTTTTTTATGACAACTTAAATACTGCTATTAATATTGACCGACTAAGCTCACACCTGAGAAGCTACTATAGCCGTTTAGCATAATGTGGTATGTACCACCTGTGCCTGAGTTTAATGAACAGCTTTCACTGTTACCGTTTTTCCAAGGGCGACAGTCGTAGCTAGATAGTGTTGGTGCTGAGCCTTTTTTAACGTAAAGGTCTGCATCGCCGCTACCACCAGAGATAGACACATTTAAAGTAACATTAGCTGGTACTTCAATGGTGTAGTTTAATTGCTGGCCTGAAGTACCAGATAAGTTTGAAACTGGTTCGCCATTTTGTAGACAGTTGCTACCACAACCACCTGTGTCACCACCTACTGTTGCAGTTAATGTTGCACCGCTGTATGAAGAGTAACCGTGTAACATTGCAAACCACTCGCCACCCGCAGGGTTTGCGAAGTCGCACTGCTCTGCATTACCATTTTTGTACGGACGACATTGGTAATCGTTCATTGTTGGCATGCTACCTTGTTTAACATATAAATCAGCATCACCTGAACCGCCGCCTAGTACAAACGATAGTGCATCGCTGCCAGCAGGTACGTCAATTTTGAAGTAGCTTGTTGAGCCAGTTGCGCCAGACACCGCTTGGCCTTGACCACTGAATAACTCGGTTACATCAGGTTCAACAATTGGACCTGCTGCCGCTTGTAACAACTCGTTTGGTGAACCTGATTTAGCATCGGAGATCTTGTTCTTGGCGCTCTTATCGCTAAGCATTTGGTCGATTTGAGCTGGTGTTAAGCTTGGGTTTTCATCTAGGTATAATGCCACAGTACCCGCAACGTGCGGTGATGCCATAGACGTACCGCTGATAGTATTAGTTGCTGTGTTTGAGTTATACCAAGCTGATTTAATGCTTGAACCTGGCGCGTAAATATCTAGACAATTACCATAGTTTGAGAAGCTTGAACGGCCATCGCTACTTGTGGTTGAACCAACAGTGATAGCGTCAGCTGCACGTGCAGGCGAGTAGTTACATGCGCTGCTGTTATCATTACCCGCTGCGACAACAAAGGTAATACCAGATGCTACTGCACTGTTTACCGCGTCATCGGTTGCTTGAGATGCGCCGCCGCCTAAACTCATGTTTGCAACTGATGGGCCGCTGGCGTTGTTTTTCACCCAGTTGATACCTGCGATAACACCTGAATTTGAACCTGAACCGCTACAGCTCAACACTCGCACGCCAACGACGTTTACATTTTTGGCTACACCGTAAGTTGAACCACCAATAGTACCTGCTACGTGCGTACCGTGGCCGTTACAGTCAGTTGCATCTGAGTCGTTGTCAATAAAGTCATAACCATGGCTTGCGCGGTTACCAAATTCATTGTGGCTAATTAATACACCTGTATCGATTACATAGGCAGTAACACCAGAGCCATCGTAGTCATAGTGGTATACATTGTTAAGCGGTAAGTCTTGCTGATCGATACGGTCTAAGCCCCAAACTGCATTGTTTTGGTCGCCTTGGATCTCAATCATTTTTTGCTCTGCTTTAACATCAACCATTGGCTCTACCGAAACAATCTGGTCTTGCTCAATGTATTTGATGTTGCCATCTTTTAGCATCGCATGTATCTGGCTTTTGTTGGCTTTTACAAGTACGCCACTAAGTGCAGTACCAAAGTTACGCTCTACACGCACATTATACTTGGTCTCTAAATTGTTACCTTGCGAATGGAGATAAGCATTCATGCGTTTTGCATCCTTTGGATCAATAACGCTTGGGGTATCAAATACCACAATGTACTTATCTTCAATCGCTTTATCAGCTTGAACAGGTAGCATTTTTGCTGCATAGCTATGTGTTGCAGCAAGACCAAGAGTAACTGCTAAAGTGAGAGTGCTTAGCTTTGTCATATTATTTCCTTTACATGTTGTTTTGATTGGATTCGTTTTTACGATGACTTAAAATGAACAAAAAATAAACTCTATTGTTATAATTTTTTAACTTCGGATTAACCTAAAATGTACAATAAATGTTATAAGGAAGTTACCCAATAATTGTTGAAGCAACTCGTCGAAAAGCCGACAGCTAGAGCCTTTGCACGACTTTATTAGAAAATTAATGGTTGAATAAGCACCCAAACTTGCTAATATAGCAATAAGTAATTAGTTATTCTTTTTTGTTATAACTGTTGGGTTCGATATAAAGAAAGGTCCTGTCATGTCTGAGCAACAAGCACTAAGCCAAATTTATTTAGATGCAAATGCCACTACACCCGTATTGCCAAAGGCTGCCAAAGCGGCTTTGTCTACCATGGAAACCATGTTTGGTAACCCGAGCAGTAGCCATATCAGTGGTTTGCAGGCAAAGCAAATCATGGATGAAACACGTCGTAAAGCGGTACAAGTATTAGGGGCTGGCTCTGGACAGGTTATTTTTACCAGCGGTGCAACGGAAGGGATCCAAACGGGTATTTTATCAGCCTTGTGTGCCGCAAAAGGTAAAATGCATGCACATAAGCAATATAGCATTTTATATGGCGCCACTGAGCACAAAGCAGTACCTGAGTCGCTTAAGCATTGGAATAAAGTGTTAGAAATCGATGCGCAGATAAAGGCTATTCCTGTGGATGAAAAAGGTACGCTTGATTACGATTTCATAGCAAAAGAAGTACCCAATGCACTGATGATTTGCACCATGGCGGTGAACAACGAAACGGGTGTTTATCAAGATTTGTCAGCACTAGAGATGGTGATTAGAGGCCATAATGCCGATGTTTTTTGGATGGTTGACTGTGTTCAAGCATTGGGTAAACGTGGTTTAGAATTGGCGAATACCAGTATTGACTATGCGCCATTTAGTGGCCACAAGCTATATGCCCCTAAGGGCATTGGTTTTGTGTACATTCGCGAAGGTGCGCCTTTTACGCCATTTATTGCCGGTGGCGGACAAGAGGGCGGATTGCGCTCAGGCACAGAAAACTTGCCGGGCTTAGCGGCTTTGAATGTGATTTTTGATGAGCTGCTAGACAATGGGGATGGCGTGTTTGCCAATGCAGGTCAGCTACAGTTGTTCCGATCTCAGTTGGCGCTTGCGTTAAAAAATGCCTTTCCGACCGTAGTTTTCAACCATGACTTTGCGAATAGCGTACCAACAACGCTGAATTTTGCCATACCAGGTTTTAGCTCCAAAGAGATCATGGATTTATTTGATGCGGCAAATCTTCGCGTTAGCTCAGGGTCAGCATGTAGCTCAAAAGTGACCCGTAGTTTTGTACTGGATGCAATGGGCCTGCCAGCTTGGCAAAGTGAATCGGCTATTAGAATGTCATTTGGTCCAGCGGTAACCCAACAGCAAATTGATCAAGCCTGCGACCGTATTCATCACTGTGCACAAGCTTTAGGCCATAGTTGTTTGCTCAATGCGACCGGTAACATTGATGAAAAAACCCAGTTGCAAGGCTTGGTGCAATTTAAAGTCGGTGGCAGTTGTAGCTGGTTATATGCTGATCCTGTTACCAAAACGGCAGTGATCATTGACCCGTTGCCCGAGTTAAGTAATCGCTTACTAACCATTTTACAATGTCAGCAGTTGCAGTTAGTTGCGGCGATTGATACCCATGGTCATGCTGATCACCAATCTGGGCGCATAGCTTTAGCGAAAGCACATTTAGACAATCAACATGCTGATTATCTAGGCTGGCCTGTAGAGACAACTGAAGTAGAAATAGCACAGCGCCGCTTTGCGGCAATTTCAATTGGCGATAAATATTTGGTCCGTATTGCCACACCTGGGCATACTGAAGATAGTATCTCTTTGGTGTTATGTGACAAAGATAAGTTGCTAAGTGGTGCGCTTGATGTCAGTTACGTTTTTTGTGGTGACTTAGTGTTAATGGGCAGCCTTGGCAGAACTAACTTTTCGACAAGTGATGCAAAGCAGATGTATCAAAGTTTACAATCATTAGCGCAGCTTGTTGGAGATCAAAGTTTACTGTGCCCTAGCCATGACTATCACAATGAATTTGTTACCAATTTTAAAGCTGAATCCTCTAGAAATTCGCTGTTAAATGATGTGTTAAACGGTGCAGTCACAGTTGAGCAGTTTGTTGAGCGTAAGGTTGAGTTAGATAAAAATATCAATGACCAAACTGGTGAAGAAATCATGTGTGGTGCGTTTACCGGCTCATGCACTAAGAAGCATCTGCAAGAATATAACGGATCTGAGCTTAAAGAAAAATTGCAAAGAGATTCTCAGGTTAAGCTAATCGACATTCGTGAACCTCATGAGTACGCACTCAATCATGATCAAGAGTTTGATATGAATGTGCCACTGACTCGCTTAACTGACTTTATTTGCCAGCAGCAGCATAATAAGTCGCAAGAACTTATTTTGGTGTGTCGAAGTGGTAGTCGCTCACAAGTGGCTGCAAATGCGCTTGCTCGTTTAGGATTTGACAATGTAGGGCACCTAAAAGGTGGCTATGCGCTTTGCCAATCATCTTAAGTGAGCTTATGTAAAGGGCCTTTACAAGGCCCTTTCTGATTTATTGCTCTACAAGTAAGCTTCTCACGTTATTCGTAAACTGTTTTCTAGTAAAAAACAGACCAAGTAATGTGATAATAATTACAATACACAGCGCTTGTATTAACAAAGCAAAGTGATCGGGGTTGTAAGCTAACCCTAACTCATATTGATAAAATGCGTTCATTGTAAAATACACGCAAGCGAAAGCGCTTATGGTGGGGAGTAGTGTTATGATCAGCCATTCATAAGTGGCAATTTTATATTGCTGTGTTTTATTCAGCCCAAAACTAACTAACAAGCCATTACGTTTTTTATCTTCTAATAAGTGCCTTTGAATGGCAGCAATAATCAGTAATATGGTCAGCACACTGATCAATCCGCTATACATAAACACTGCGCCCGTTAGTATGTTTAAGTAGGTGCGCGTTTTTGACAATATACTATCTATGGATTGTAACCGCATGGTTGGGTGAGCTTGCCAGAGATCAGTCAATTGCGGCCATGCTTTTTCTGTTAGCTGAGCGCTGCCCATGCTGTATATCGAAGCATTAGGCACCGGCTTTGAGGATTGAGCCACAAACCAAAAAGTGATATTGCTACTACCAGATACAAAGCTATGCACAGATGCCACGTTGAACACTTGTGTTTGTTCCGTCATTTGCATACTTATTTGGTCGCCTAGTTTTAGATTAAGCTCGTTAAATACTTCGTCTTCAACAGAAATGTTAATTAAAGTATTCGAGTTAACCGCACTACTCCACTGGCCCTGTTCTAACTTATTGTTACTAGGCAAGCGTTCGCTCCAATGCAAACGAATGGGCTTTTGTACGGTGCTGAGCGTATCACTAACAGGAATATCAGCATCATACAGAGGTGTGTTGTTAATATGCGTGAGTTGTGCGTATTGGTACTGATAAAGCTCTTTGAGTTCACTACCATTACGTGCTAAAAACTGCTCCAGTGCCGTCCTTTGAGGGGGATTTATTTGGGTGATTAGCAAGTTACCTTGTTGTGTGTATTTAAAATGTTCAAGCATAGAGGTAATGTCTTGATGTACTCGAGCGGCCATCAATAATAAGGTGATACTCAGACCCAAAGACATCATTTGCGCGGCTTTAACCGTGATACGTTGACGCATCAAGTATAAAGTAAAGCCCAGTAACTTCCCGTGCTTGCCAAGCCCCCATCTCCCAAGGTTTAATACCAACGTGCTCACAGCCAGCAACCCAACAATGCATAGGGTTAAGCTGCCTAATAGCAATGTAGTTAACGTCCAGTTATCTGAGTACCAGTAGACAATCCCCGCCATCATCATGCTTAGAAAAAATACATTGAGAGATAAATGTGTAACTTTAGCGCAGTGTGCTGCTAAGAGTTGAATAGGTTGGGTTCTGAATACGTTAATCCAGACTGGTAAAAATAATCCAAAATACAAAGCACTACACAATACCAGCACGTTTAGTAAATCAAGAGGCTGCCAAATAAGCGTAAAATCCGGCATCAAGTTTTGCGTTGATTGCTCAAACACCCCAGCACTGAATATGGCCAACACCAGTGCCGGCGCAAAGCTTAAAAGCAGAGTAAATAGGCTATTGCATAGCAGAATATGTAGTTTGTATTTTTTGTCCATACCATTGGCTAAGCACACAGCAATAAAGCGGCTTAAAGCATGACTGGTTTTACGACTCGAGAGTAACAAAGTGATACCAGCGAGGATGATGAGCAATACACTTAAAAGACCTAAGAACTTTTCTACCCTTTGGTATATGGCCGCAACCGGATGCTGTCCTAAAACTTTGCTGAATAGTTGACTATCTGGCATTGTTTTTTGGATTTTTTGAATGTCTTCTATATGCTCATCATTGTGATTAAATAAGTATCGGTACTGCTTTACTTGCAGTTGTTGTGCTTGAATACTGTCACGGTGAACTAATGCGCGCATATCGCTAGAATGTCCTTCGTGTAGGCGGTCTGGTTCGTGTAATAGATAGGCTTTGAATAATAATAGGGTATTACCCAATATGAGCGTTTCGCCTATTTCTATATCCAGAGCTGCAGCAAGCCTTGGCTCTAACCATATGTGATTAATACTAGGCGCTTCGGAACTTTGTTTGCCTATAAGCGTCTTGCTTTGGCTGTATTCTAGCTGGCCTTGTAAAGGATAATTATTATCGACCGCTTTTAATTGCACTAATTGGTGATTTGCAGCGTGCGTGAAGGTGATGTTATAGAGCTGAGTTTGACTACCTTTAGAGGCAATGCGGTTTAATGCAGCTAGTTCCTTGCTTGGGATTTGACGATTCATTTGAATGACGCTGTCAGCACCCAAAAGTTGCTTCAGGTTCTGAGTTAGGTAGTTGTCGACTCCTTGTGCAACAAGCGTGATAAAGCATAAATAAAAAAACAAAACGCTTAAACTGGCTAATGTTAACCAGTTTTGCCCTTTCTTAGTGAGTAGCAGGGTTTGTTGTAGTGCAACAGAGCAAACGTTTAGAGCGGGGGATGAGTGATTAGCGAACATGTGTCAGTGCTCCGTTTGCGAGGCAATATTGGCTATCTAACTGTTGTGCAAACGATAAATTATGTGTCACCAGTACCAATGTGGTTTGATTACTACGAGCAAATTGACACATTAGAGATGCCACTTCACTGGCGGTGTGTTCATCTAGGTTACCTGTTGGCTCGTCTGCAAAAATAATGCTTGGTTTATTTACAAACGCCCTAGCTATAGCAACACGCTGTTGCTCGCCACCACTTAATTTACTGATAGGCTGATTTTTCCTCTCAGATAAGCCAACATTATCTAACCACTGAGCTGCTTTTACTTCGGCATCTTTTATAGCTCGAAGTTTTAAAGGTAACGCAACATTATTGAGCGCATCAAGCTCTGGTAAAAGATGAAATTGTTGAAAAACAAAGCCACTATGTTGGCGAAGGTAGCGCTGCTCCACTGATCTACCACCGTGTGTGAAGGTCAAGCTGCCTTGTTGGACGCTTTCAAGTCCAGCGAGCAAACTAAGCAAAGTTGACTTACCACTCCCTGATGCACCAGTAATGGCAATGTGTTCACCACTTTGAACTGTTAAAGATAATTCATTGATTAAATTTAGCTCGTTTCCAGAGTTGAGGGTTACTTGATGACTCAATTTAGTTGCAGTTAAAGCGATGCCTGGACTATTTTGCATGACGTATACTCCTTAATAATTATCATGCTAAGGTGACAGCCCCAGCGTGAAGACAGTGTGAAGCCCAATTTCACATCTGTTTCACATGTTGTTTTTTAAATTATGTGACACATAGCTTGCTTATGGATGGAGTAATAATGCCAACAAGCCCTATCAAAGTCCTACTGGTGGAAGACCAAGCGGATATTAGCCGAAATATTGCCGATTATTTTGAGTCAAAAGGTTCTGTGGTCGACTTTGCTTACGATGGAGAGCAAGGTTTATCGCTCGCTTTGAGCAATTATTATGATTGTATTGTGCTTGATTTAATGTTGCCTAAAATGGATGGCTTGCAAGTGTGTTTGCAAGTTAGGAAAATTGCAGATAGGCACATTCCTATTATTATGCTTACAGCGCGAGACACGCTTGATGATAAACTACAAGGGTTTGGGCAAGGCGCGGATGATTATTTGACTAAACCTTTTGCGTTGGAAGAGTTGTGGGTGCGTTGTATGGCGTTGTCGCAACGTCATACACTGAATACCTCTCATACTCTCACTATTGGTGATATCTCTCTAAACAAGCAAACCTTTCATGTTACGCGTCAAGGAAAAGAGGTGTTTTTACAACCAATACCACTAAAAATACTACGAGTGTTGATGGAATCTCACCCTAGAGCCATTAGTCGTAGCGAGTTATGTGAAAAGATCTGGGGAGATGAACCAACAGACTCAGATGCTTTACGTTCGCACATTTATCAGCTTCGCAAAGCCATAGACAAACCCTTTTCGTCACCTGTGATCAAAACTTTACACGGTGTTGGCTTTGCGCTTGACGTTATATCCAACGTTACTAAATAGAGTCGGCAAACTATGAAAATAACGCAGCTTCGTAATCGTATAGTCGTTTATTTTGTTGGCAGTACGTTACTGACCAGTGTGTTGTTTGGGATAAGTAGCTTTTTTATCGCCTACAACGTAGAAGACCAATTTTTTAACGACTTACTTAAAGACGAAGTAAAACTAGTACAAACTCAAATATCACAGGGGCAAGAGCCTCAACCTAAGCTTGATTTTGTGCATTATGTTAAGTATCAAGCGCTGTTGCCTGAGACCGTATTAACGGTATTACAGGATGAACCAAATCGACGTGAGTTTGCCGGTGAAAATGGTCAGCATTTTCATCTTTTTAAATTAAAAGACCAGTCTGGTTTTTTGATAGCTGAAGTTAGTGAACACCTCGTAGTGCGAAAGTTCACTGAAGGTATGGTGTATTTCTTACTGATTATTTGTGCGTTTGCGTGTTTAATCGCCATGGTGATGGGATTTGCTTCGTATAAAATTTCCAAACGATTACTGAAGCCGCTGGATGATATTATGGATATTTTAACCAATGCGCCAGTCGATAAACTACCCCAAGGATTTGCGAACAAGTTCAACAACGATGAAATCGGCGCGTTTGCGAAAACGTTAGAGTCTGCGCTGGCAAGGATCCGTGCGTTTATAAGTCGAGAGCAATTGTTTACTCGAGATGTCTCTCATGAACTACGGACGCCAGTTACAATCAGCCAAGGTGCGCTGACATTGTTAAAACAGACGCAGTTAGATGAGCAACAGTCATCTTTGGTGCAACGGATTGATGTTGCACAACAACAAATAGAACAAAGTTTAACCATTTTGTTAGCACTGGCACGCGAAGACACCATCGGACAAGGTAAAAGCCGCTTATTGTTGGCGATAGAGCAAAGTGTAATACAGCAGTATGAGCACTTATCAGGCAAAGATATTGAGTTAAATATTGATGTTGGTGAGCAAATTGAAGTGCCAGTCGCGCAGACCATTTTACTTATTTTGTTAAATAACTTACTAGGCAATGCATTTAAATACACGACGCAAGGCGCAATCACCATCACCTTTAATAATAACACGTTGTGTATTGAAGACACGGGGCAGGGAATTGGAAATGATGCGCAAGCATTTATTTTTGAAGACGGATTTAAAGGCGAAAATAGCCAAGGTTTAGGGCTGGGTTTGAACATAGTGAAACGCTTGTGTGAAAAGTTATCGCTACAGTATTCGCTCACAAGTAGTGAATCGGGAACGCGAGTGGAGATTATATTTTAATGCCACGGTTCCTCGTCATCTTGATAAAAAGGGGCTGGGTTAAGCTGTGATTTGGACTAAATCTAAGCTGTATTTGTTTTGCCAAAACAGGCATGCTAAACGAAAGCCCGTTTAGGAATACCAAAAAGCATGGATAAATCGGTTTCTCCACACTCCACCAATGATGGTGAGAAAAAATCTAAGGGGATCAAAAGTTTGCTCCCGATAGCTGCGTTCGTTAAGCCTTATAAAGTGATGGTTATTTTGGCGCTCATTGCATTAATTGTAACTGCCGCCGTTGCCTTGTCGTTGGGTCAGGGAGTCAAATTAGTCATTGATAGTGGTTTTGTTGCAAGTTCTACATCGCAATTAAACGTGGCGGCAATGAGTATGATCGCCATGATTTTACTGTTGGCCGTTGGGACTTTTTTTCGCTTTTACTTGATGAGTTGGCTTGGCGAACGGGTTGTTGCTGATATGCGCAAAGCAGTATTAGAAAAAATCGTATTTTTGCATCCTAATTACTTTGAAGAAAACCGCAGTGCCGAGATCACCTCTCGATTAACCACGGATACCACCCTATTACAATCCATTATAGGCTCTTCGTTTTCGATGGCCCTGCGCAGTTCGTTAACACTGGTTGGTGGTTTAGTGATGCTATTTGTTACCAACCTAAAGCTATCGCTCATTGTGGTTGCATTTGTGCCCTTAGTGTTATTGCCCATGTTTGCGTTTGGTAAAAAAGTCAGACGGCTCGCCAGTAGCAGCCAAGATGCCATTGCAGATATAGGCACTTATGCCACAGAAATCATTCAAAATATTAAGGTGGTGCAAAGCTATACTCAGGAACCTGCAGAGTGTAAAGCGTTTGCTGATGAAGTAGAGTCGGCTTTTGATGTTGCTAAAGCGCGGATAAAACAGCGAGCCTTGTTGATTGCCATCGCTATTTTTTCTATTTTTGGGGCGATAACGGTGATGCTGTGGGTCGGTGGGAGTGATGTGATTGCTGGTAATATCACTGCGGGTGATCTTGCTGCATTTGTATTTTATGCGGTCATGGTGGCGATGTCGGTGGCAACAATCGCGGAGGTTTATTCCGAACTTCAGCGCGCTGCGGGGGCGGCACAAAGGCTATTGCAACTGTTAGAAGTAAAGAGCGACTTGTTAAGCCCTGAACATGATGCGCCGCTAGATGTGAGCTTAGGTACTGCGATTGATATTAAACAGTTGTCATTTAGTTATCCATCAAGACCCACACAGCTGGCATTGAACCAGATTAACTTAACCGTGAACCAAGGAGAGGTTGTCGCTATTGTTGGACCGTCTGGTGCAGGTAAAAGTACCCTGTTTGAAATGTTGCAGCGCTTTTATGATCCACAACAAGGCGCTATTACGCTTAACGGTATTGATATTCGATCATTGCCTTTAGCACAGCTTAGGAAGTTAATGGGCTTAGTCCCCCAAAACCCAGTATTATTCAGTGCTGATGTGATGCATAACATTCGTTATGGCAAACCGACAGCCAGTGAAGAAGAAGTAATTAATGCCGCTAAAAAAGCACACGCGCATGAGTTTATTGAGGCTTTACCTGAAGGGTATAACAGTTTTTTGGGTGAGCAAGGCGTTAGGCTCTCTGGTGGTCAAAAACAGCGAATTGCCATTGCCCGAGCAATTTTAAAAGACCCCAGTATATTACTTTTAGATGAAGCAACCAGTGCACTCGATTCAGAAAGTGAATTTCATGTACAAGCTGCTTTGGTAGAGCTTATGAAAAATCGCACAACGTTGATCATCGCTCACCGCTTATCAACGGTAAAGCACGCCGATAGCATAGTCGTTATGGAACAGGGTAAGGTAGTAAACCAAGGCAAGCATCACATGCTTATTGAGTCTGATCCGCTCTATCAGCGTTTGTGTCAGTTGCAGTTTGAAGGGGCATAAGCAACCTATATTGCAGTGATCCTTGTAGAAGTGTCACTGCAAAGAAAGCACCACAAACGTGCAAAAAGACTTTTGGTAGTGAAGTGGCGCTATTAATTGTAGTGGACCAAATCTGACAGACAGTTATGAGCGAACAAGAGACGGTTGGATCTTTATGCCGCTTAACAATCTATATAAAAGCAGGTAAAACCTGTTTGGTAATTTGTTTAAATATAACGTCTTCTGCATCATGACCCGTAATAACGATGACTAGGTCCAGATCATTCACAACAATGACTCGGTTTCCGCCTGCTCCCCAAGCAAGGTTAACGTTGTAGCTTTTGGTATTTAACACAATGTCAGTTTGGTACCATAAATAGCCATAATTAAAGCCTTCTGGATACCAACTTTCGGTTGGCTTGGTAAGTGCTTTGAAAGCAGCCTTTAAATAGTTTTTTGATAAAAGTTGCTTGTTTTTCCACCTCCCATTGTTGATAAGCGTTTCCCCTATTTTGAGCATGTCACGAGACGTTAAATTCAGGCCACTTTCTGCCATTGGGAGTGCTTTTGGGTCTAGTGTCCACTTGTAGTGATATATATCCATTTTGTTTAAGAACTCTTTGTCAATAAAGTCTTTAGCTGTTCCTGGTACAACCGCGTCTAAAACGTGCATTACCAAAATGGGATCGGATGCTTGGTATTTGTATACTTGAGATTCTTTTGTTATCGGTTGAGTTTGTTCCAAAAAGGCTTGTACTTCAGCCGTACCCGAATACTTTTCCCGGTTACCTCGAAAGTCTTTAAGTTGCTCAGCACTAAACCTAAGACCTGAGCGCATAGACAATAAATGGTGTAGGGTAACTTTCTCTATGCCGGTTGCTAGCTTACTTGTATCTACACCCTTAAAAAAATTCACTAAAGGCTTATGCAAATCAGCCATGGTTATATAACCAAGCTGCATAGCTCTAGCTAAGACTAAGCTAGTGTAGCCTTTGGTAGCGGAAAACTGAAAGTGAGGTAAATCTACTCTTCCATTGTTGAAATAAGACTCAAATAATAGCTTACCTTTATGGCTGATAAGCAAACTGTCATATTTTCCATACTTATTCTCAGCGAGCTCTTTAGCTAACCTTAAAATAGGCGTTTTGTTACCGCCATCAACACCAAGTTTCCCTACTTCTATATTATCTGCTAACTTTTCGGGTGCTATGTTGATAAAGGCCTCTTCTAGTGGTGCCATGTCCCAAAAGTCAATTTTAACCTCTTCCGCTGAGGCTCTTGGAGCTGTGAGATCTGTTTCATTGGAAAACCCCTCAAAAGAAACAAGTAGTAAGAATACGGTTAGTAATTTGGCTCGGCAATTTGTGAACATGTTATCTCCTATAAAGTCGAAAATTTTTGCGTTATAGCACTCAAATTTGATTTCAAAAGTTCGCTATCACAATGCAAATAAAGTACAAGAAAGGTACATTTTAATCACACTTCACCCAACTTAAATCACATTAAATATTCTTAAATTTAAGGTTAAATTGTTGATTTTTATTGTTTTTATCCAAGGTAAGGCTGACATCGTTTGCATAGGATAAAAAGTAAATATTAATTAGCATTGTTCAGTTATAATTCATTGCAGCAGAAATTACTTTTCGGATAGGTCTTTGCATAACAATCAGAAATATCAATTAGGACGATGGGTCGTCTGCCCATTAACTAATACCTTCCAAGACTCTGACGAGCAAAAGTCAATTGATAATAAAAGCATGCAAGTGCTTTTATTTCTTATACAAAACTCAGGGCAAAATGTAACTAAAGAGCAGATTATCGAGCATGTTTGGAAAGAGAGTGTTGTAAATGAAGAGATATTGTCTGTAGCGATCAGTAAAATCAGGAAAGCATTAGGAGATAAGGCTCGCCAGCCAACTTTTATCAAAACGATACCCAATGTTGGCTATTGTTTGATTACAGACGTAAAACCACTAATTGAAAATAATCAGCCACAAGAAGCGCCATTACATGCGATTAATCTACAAACTAGTAGTCGTAAAGCGTATTTTATCGGTAGCATACTCTTATTACTTGTCATCATTCTTATCGTGGGTTTCTACCGGTTTTATCAAGAGCCTGAGCCTGAGAATGATAATCTTGCAGCACTTAGTTCAATTGCAGTATTGCCCTTTGAAGACTTAAATGAGAATACAGACAATATATATTTCACGGAGGGGCTCTCTGACGCAATCATTAATCAGCTATCTCAATCGAAACATTTAAAAGTTATCTCTCGTGATTCTTCTTTTAATTTCAGAGGAAATAGGGAACCATCCAAAATTGGTAATGCTCTTAAAGTCGCAGCTTTTTTAGACGGCAGCGTCCACCAATCAGCAGGGCAAGTAAGAGTAAATGTACGAATAATTAGCACGTTCGATGGCCGTTTGCTTTGGGCTAAAAGCTTTAACAGTGAAAATACAAATGTATTTAACTTACAAGATATAATAAGCCGTGATATCAGGCAGGCTATTCAGCCAAACTCACAACCCCAGGTTGCGGTTAATAAGAAAATAGACAGCCAAGCTTACGAATGGTTCTTGATGGCGCAATATCATTGGCGACAAAGAACTCCAACTTCACTAACAAAATCTGAGACTTATTTTAAACATAGTCTTGAATTAGAGCCCAATTACGTGGACGCACACGTTGGACTAGCCATTACTTACGGCCAATTCCATTATTATGCGAATTGGAGTGCGAAAGAATCTGTAGATAAAGGACTTCCTTATGTAGAGCAAGCATTGGCTTTAGAACCAAACTCGCCTATGGCGCTTGCAACTAAAGGCATGTTACTGACTCTTAAGGCAAGCTATTCCGAAACCCCACTCCCTATCTTGAATGAAGCACATGATATGTTTGTTCGTTCTTTAGAGCTAGAAAACAGCGCAACTACTCACCATTGGTATAGTTCATTACTAAACCAGATGGGAGAAGAATCGTTAGTCATTAAACATATGGAGCATGCTATTGCTTTAAACCCACTCTCAGCGTCACTAAAAGCTATATATAGCCGATATTTAGCAATCAGAGGAAAGCTTGATACTGCGCAAAAACTGTATAGACGATCCATAATTTTGGAGCCGGATCGAGATTCAAGTACTATTGAATCCACCCATATATTTCGCAATACACCAGCCTCGATTATTGCTATCGCTGAATGGCACGTAAACAATAACGACCTTTTTGAATATTGCGCTAGTGACGAATATTGTGAGCAGGTTGTTTTTTCGTATTTAAGTATTGGGCAGGAAACAGAAGCCAATAAAATATTGGCTCGCATGACATCAAAACATGAACACTTTGAGAGCTCTCTAAAGCTAATAGGTTACGGCTTAAAAGGTGAGCTAATTAACGCAGTGTCTTTATTAGAGCAACTCAGTAAAACCCATCCAAAAAACTATAAGTACAAATACAATTTAGCTATCGCACAATACAGAGCAGGTTTATATGAGCAAACCCGAGCTTCTTTATTACATATTTATCCAGATTGGCATAAAGCCCGCGCAGTCGACGTAACAACTGACAATTATTTAGCTTTGATACTCTATGGCGCAACCTTATTAAAATTAAATGAACAAGAGTATGCCAAAGTTGTATTAAATAATGTGGAGCAATTTCTTTTTTTAGATAAGGTTCAAGACAAAGCACAAGCAGAAATGGCACTAGCTCAAGTAAACGCTCAGTTGCATATCCCAAGTAAAGCTACACAGCATTTGCGTAAAGCATTAAATCAAGGCTGGCTTGAAACCTTTGATCGCGAATGGTGGACATTACAAGACAGCCACCTACTGAAGCCTATACAGAGCCGGCGAGAATTCAAAGCGTTAATGCAAGCACATCAAGAAAACGTAACAAAATTAGCGAAACAAGTTAGTTTAAGGCTAGAGAGCTTGAAACGTTAAAGCATTTTTCTTTCATGTATTGCGCATGTTATTGCCTTTACAACGTTATTTATGTCTACAAGTGAATGGGGTGTACGTCCATTATTTTGCTGTTTTTATTGCCTAAATTTGAAATCGAAAGGTTCTTGTTGGCACTTTACAACGGTTGACTAATGGGTGACCCCATTTTTTACAGAGTAGACATTCAGATAACGCGTTGTTGCCCTAAATCATTTACTTTAAATACTCTAATTTTTATACGGAATTGGTGAATACTTTTTACGGATAGGCTTTAAGAACGTGTTATAAATTACCGTTGTTAATCAAATAGCACTTTGATGGCAAATTTTTCTATTCCACCTAGATTATAAGCAAAGCTGTTTAATATCATTCACGTATAACCTACTAATTTTAACGCTATTGCCACAGGTTAGAGTGACTTCCTTCGCATTTACTTCATGGACTTTATGTCTATTAATAATTGATGATTTACTGACTTGAATAAACCTATGCTCAGGTAGTTCGCGTAGTACCGACTTTAATGTACTATTGACTAGGTCCATATTATTCCCATGCCAAATTTTGACATAGTTGCCATAGCTCTGCAGCAGGCTGATTTCACCAAGGGACAAGACTTTAAAGCCTCTGTCTTGTTTGATAGTTAAGGTTTCTTTTTTACTCGATTCAATATTCATTAACGATTTGAGTTTACCGATAGCCTTATCAAACCGTTCCTCATCCACCGGTTTGAGTAAATAATCGATAGCGTCTAATTCGAATCCATCTAACGCGTATTCTTTGTGAGCACTGACAAAAATGACATTCACCTTAACCGCTAAAACGCGAAGCATTTCAACACCAGAGATCTCAGGCATATTCACATCGAGGAAAATCAAGTCGACACTGTTATTGGCTAACCATTTAATGGTTTCGGTTGCACTTTTCATTTGACCAATTAACTCAAGATCAGTATGACGCTCGATATGATAGCTTAAAACTTCGTGTGCCCAAGGCTCGTCATCAACAATGATGCATGTTATTCGTCGTTTAGTGTTATTGATAATGCTACCCTCCATTCCTTTTGTTGTTGACCGTAGCTCAAGCGATGCCGCTTTGGATATAACAGGTTAAGTCGCTTAATTAAATTATCCAACCCCAAGCCGCCTTTTTCCAATGAATTTTTAGGGGGGTGGATGAAAGTATTTTGACAACAAAGATGCAGCTCATTACCTTCAACGTTTAAATCGATATCAATCGAACATGGTTCTGAGGTGCGTTCAATTGAATGTTTAAATGCATTTTCCAAAACGATGATAAGCAATAAGGGCGCGATAATGAGGCTTTCATCGACTCTTTCAGGGATTTGAATGTTCAGCACTAAATTATCTTTGGCTCTTAATCGTTGTAACTCAATAAAGTCTTTTAAATATTGCAGCTCTTCTTGCAAAGAGACTGTTTTATTTTGACCGTCATAGACGGTATAACGCAGCATATTTGATAACCGACTGATGAGTTTTGGGGTTTTGTCCGAGCCTCTTAATGAGTGGGCGTATATGTTGTTAAGTGTATTAAAAAGAAAATGAGGATTGACTTGTTGCTGCAATTGCAACAGCTCAGAAGAGAGCTTTTCTTCAGAGAGTTGTTGGATTTGTTGCTCTTGCTGTTGTTTATCAAATAGTAAAATGAATGGCGTAAAGATGACAAAAAGCCCCAAAACTACTTGATAATGGTTTTTATAAAAAATGTTGTTGCTAGATGGTATGAACGCAGCCAATTCATCACGACTCATTGGCAGTGATAAAATAATTGAAAACAGAATGGGAGTTAAAACTAAAACCGCTATCAGCACGGCACAACAAAAAATATATACGCCGTATTTAGCCAGCACATCTTTGACTAACCAACGTCGGGTTAGATAATAAAGACCCCAAATTAACATTGAAATGACCAGAAACTGGTATAAATAGTAAAAAAAGTGAGTCACATTGATCATTGGTGATTCAATATTAATGGTAATGCTATTTTGCGTGGTGGACGAGATGGTTGGGACTGCACTAAAGGTAAATGCAAAGATCAAAGAGCTGACAATTAATATCAAAAGGATAGCATGAGAGAAGGTGATCCGGCTTTTTATCCGCAAACTGGTATGTGATGAAATTACTTTTTGCCAAACAGGATGAATCGTAGATAACAAATAAAATATGAAGAAAATAACAAATTCTTCTGTTGAAAACTGTTGATGCAGTTTTGTCGCGGATATATCTGAAGGGTGTAGTATGGAAATAGGGTAAAGTAAAAACCCTATGATCAACAGAAGGGCCTTTTTTGTACCTTTGGCTTGTTTGGAGAAATACACACAGGCAAAGATAGGCAAGCTTACTATAACCGAGGCGACAAATGCGTAACTATAACTCAAAGCGGTGAGTTCTTGAGATTTCAAAAACAACATATGGGCAACAACAAACAATGCAGTGAACAGCGGAATGTAAGGGCTTAACCTGAGTTTCATTGTGTACAACACCTTTATTTTCTCAACGAGGCTAACATTAATCGACAACAGTAAATACGAGTTTATTTCACTTTACTTGCAAAAAATGACAAAACCCACGATTTAAATGATAAAACGCGTTTTACTCAACTTATCACGTTAACAGACACAGACATCATTCGGTCTTAGCGATTAAATTTAAACCTCGCTAAAGTCACTCCCAAATCAACTCACCTTGGAGTGCACATGCTGAAAATTAATAATATTGATAAAAAATATGCTGATGGAACGCATGCTTTAAAAGACATTTCGTTAGAATTATCAACCGGTATGGTTGGTTTACTTGGACCAAACGGAGCGGGTAAATCCTCTTTGATGAGAACGCTCGCTTGCCTTCAATCACCAGATAGTGGCAGTTACCATTTTAATAACATTAATTGTCTAACATCACCACATGAATTGCGCCAAACACTGGGTTATCTGCCACAGTATTTTGGCGTCTATCCGCATATGTCATGCAAAAAGTTGTTGGAGCACATTGCAGTTCTAAAAGGGCTCAACCGCGCGGAGTTTGAACCTCAAATTGAGGAATTGCTCACGTTGACAAATTTAAAGTACGTTGAGAATAAAGCAGTCGCGTCTTTTTCTGGCGGTATGAAACAACGTTTTGGCATAGCTCAAACCTTGTTAGGTAACCCAAGCTTTTTAATCATGGATGAGCCGACCTCAGGATTAGATCCTGCGGAGCGGGAACGTTTACATGATGTGTTAGTAAGTATCAGTCAAGACAGACTGGTCATCCTTTCAACTCACATCGTTGAAGATATTGAAAACCTATGCCACCACGTAGCGCTTTTAATTAAAGGAGAGATTGTTGAAAGCGCGGATGTTCAAACCTTAATTGCTCCTCTTGAAGGACGAGTTTGGCAAAGTGATCATGCGCCTATCTTAGCAGGTGAGGTCACCGTATTGAGTAAAAACTATCGGTTTGGGATACCGGCATGGCGTATTTTGAGTGAGGCACAGCCTACGCCAAGTGCTCAGTTAACCGAGGCTACACTGCAAGATCGTTACTTTTGGGAATTAAATAAAAAGGAGCATGAAGATGTTGTTACGCAATGAATTTAAATACGCATTTAGCCAACCTCTACTCGTTATTATGCTGCTCATATCCACAATAGCCTGTTCTATTTTAGGTTTGGGAGCACTTGAAGCTGGGGCTTCTCAACAGGATGCCTTGCAGGTTTTGTCACTGATCCAGATGTTAATTTTGCCAATTATGGTGGTGATCTCTGTGGTGACATTGTTCCTTCGTGATGTTAACTCAAATATGCATGAGTTGATTGAGGCGACCCCACTGAAAAAGTCGAAACACTCTTGTCTCCGTTTTGTGGTGCATATTAGCTGCGTATTTATTCCCTTTATGATCAGTGTGTTGTTGATCAGCATTCAACATTTTGCAGGGAGTGAGGCAATCGAGGTTATTGTGTTTGGTTTGTTTGGTTTAGTCCTACCAAATTTAATTGCCTTATCGTCGATTGTCATTTTAGTTGCCATATACTCCAGCAGCACTTTTACTGCTTATGCTTTTACGGCTTTATTGGCGGTGGGTTACATGGTGTTGGGGAGCGCCTTAGGTTTTCCTTTTTTATCTGGCAGCGCGGTGGTAAGCCAAGCACTCTATGAGGTGATGATTTGGTTTGACCCCTTTGGCACAACACCTTTACTTCATAACGGTGCTACAGAGTTACTCAACGGCACTATGGTTATAAACCGTCTCATGCTGATAGGCCTCAGCATTGTTATCGTGGTGATAACGTTAAAGGTTCAAATACAGTCAACCGGTGCTAAGAAAAAGAAGAAAACCTCGTCGTCTAAAAAAGTCGCAGTGACACTTTTTAACGCGAGTACACCATTTACCGCAATGGTTTTGAGCTCGTTAAGTCATATTTTAAGAAATAGAGTTAATCAAATCATTCTGCTGTTATGGGCTGGGATCGCCACCAATGAAGTCATGACAGGGTTGCATAGCACAATGCAAGTTGGCGCCTATAAATCTTCAAGTTTGGATGCGATAAATTTCATTGCTTCGGATGTTTTATTGGCATTTGGCTCAATCACGGTAGCGATGTGGAGTTGTTTGATTTGTTGGAATGAGAAAAAACGGGGTTTTGATGAGATCATCGCCACTATGCCAACAAGCAATAGCTTGAGATTATTGGCGCAAATGACCAGCCTATGTGTATTGGTAGGAGTCTTAATCCTCAACGCCGCAATGGCGTCTTTGAGTGCTGAGTTACTATTCAATACCGAGATCGAATTAAGTCAATATGTTAGCCAATTTGCGGTGGCGAGCATTCCATTACTGTTATTATCTGTCATGTTTGTCTTAATTCATCATTTAGTCACTTCGCCGGTTAAAGCCGGAGCCATTATCCTGGCGATATTGATCGTTAAATTTACGCCCATCACCTCGAGCTTAGGGTTGACTCATTTGTTGTGGAACATAGCTGGCTCGCCTATGCAAGAAGCCACACACTTTTGGGGATTTGGAGGCAGTACTTTTGTTTTGCTCTCTTTTGTTGCATTTTGGCTTATGGTCATTGCTTGTTTATATTCTTTTGCCATTATTCGAAGCCACAGAGGCACAGGACTGGTTAATCAACAGCCTAAAAGTCGATTCAAAAGCGCTTATGTTTTGATTGTGATCAGTGCGTTTTACGCTTTTTGTATTCATCAAACGTTGACCTCGGAAAAGCCGTTAACCTATGTCGCTCAGCAACAAGACTGGCAAGTTTATTATGAGAAAACGTATCGAAATTGGGCTCAACAGCCACAACCAGAACTCGTACATATAGGCTCTGAAGTTGATATTTACCCGGCTATCGGTTCGGTAAATATTACCGCCGCTTATACGTTAGTAAATCAATCAAACTCTAACATTGAACAAGTTTTGATTGGTCGTTACGGCAGCTATAAGTCATGGCAAGTGCAACAAAATGCCCAATTTACTATCTTAGAAGATGACTATGGACAACAGGCCATTTTGGATTTGAGTAAACCTTTAGCGCCTGGTGAAAGTCTCGACGTTAATATGACTGTTGACTATCAACAGCCTAGCCTATGGCCTGTTAGCACAAATTTAGTGGTTGAGCCTAGTTTTACAAATATTTTAACTGAACGCTTTTTACCACATGTGGGATATCAAGCGCATTTTGAACTGCAAGATAAATCAGCCCGAAAACGCTATTCACTAGGGGAAGCGTCGACTTTATTTAACCCACAAAGACACTTGAGTTATTCATCGGTGATCAGTACAGATGCAAGCCATGTGGTGATCAGCCAAGGGAAAAAGAAAGCTTGGCAACAAAATAATCGTAATTATTTCCTATTTGAGTCAACGTCAAACAAGGGAGTCAATTTTATTTGGTCGAGTATACCAAAAGCCTCTGAAATAGATGGAACCATCAACGCCAATGTGGCGCTTTATCTTCCATCACACTATGAGGATTCAGAGCAAGTGTTAACGGTCATTTCTGAGTTATCAAAGCGCATAACCAAAGAGCTTGGTATGGCGCTGTTGTCACCCATGCATATTATTGCAAGTCCACGCATACATGAAAAAATTCGAGATGTACCTGAAGTGGCTTTATATGACTTTGATAGCCTTGTTCGACACCTATCCGTTAACAATGACAAGTTACACTTAGTCTATCGCTACTTAGTGCCTTCGTTTGTCAAACAACTGCTTTGGAGCAATCAATTGGAGTTGCCCGATATGCTAACAAAGTTCCTTCAAGGGCATGTTTTATTGAGCACAGTTGAACAGCAATTTGGTCTCGATGCTAGAAAAGAAGTCGTTGGTCATACAATGAAGCAGCTAAAATTGCAGACGCTTAACATGGTACAGCACTCAAAGCGCACAGCGCATGTTGAAGAGCAATTAATCACGCTAGATTCTATTTTATTGATACAAGCGTTAGAGGAGCTTGTTGGAAAAGCACAACTCAAGGAGATGTTGTTTAAACAACTAGAGCAGCCAAGTTCATTCACTAAAAAAGGGTTTATGCAAACGCTTATTAATGAAAATGCAGACTCTCAACAGCAAATAGAGCTAGCCTTTAGCAAGTTCTCTAAAAACACAAGTCAGCTTTAATACCACCAAATTTTAAGTCGCGGCAATACAAGGTTGGTCGCTGCCAAACAGTCGATTTTATGCAAAGGAAACTTATTAAAAAATTTATTCACTTTAATGACGATATCACTTCTATTTATTGTGACTTCAAGCTCTGCGAAGGCAAATGAAGGTAAAATGACTCATGAAGAGTCGCTTCTCAATGCAGCAGAACTAGTTTAATTTGTACTAGCTCAGAATTGATCTGGCAGTTACCCGTTTTTCAATCGGCGACTGTCAGTTTAGATTAATGCAAGGCGGTAATTTTGCAATTTCAGCTAAGAGTTTGTTTCGCTTGATGGTTTTACGTGATTTACACTTGTTATGAGTATCAACACCGTGGATACTAAAGATAGGTTTGGCTAAATCGATGCCAATGGCTTTAATTAATGACATACGGACTCTCCTCAATTGAAGCTTTTTATCAACTTCACTATGGCACATTGATGCCGAGTGGGGAGTCCATATTATTCGTTATATGTGTCTTTAAGGGAGAGTTGAATTGAAAAGGTGAACTTTGTTAAGTGACAAAGAAAAATCAACGAGATCTTTCGTTTTCGCTCCTTTTTGTTTTATGTTTTTGCTCGTTCCTGACACAAATATCTACTTCAATTCAATTTTTGCATTGTTTGGCTTCATAGTATTTATAATGCAAGGCGTTTATTATCGAAGAAAAGTACAAGGAAAATTGTGAACACGTATAACAAGCCAATTTTGTTCAACCAGCAAACTGGCTTGGGTAACATGTAAGAGTATCCGTAAAAGACAGTCACTCGAATTTGCTAAGCTCTACGCGTACAGATTCTAAAAAAGATGCCTTGTTCATAGCAAATCCATTTACTGTGGTTTTATACAGGTATAATTTAAGGCATCAAACTTTGCAAGTAGAGACCCCGTTAATTATTGTTCAAATTGTTCACCTGTAGACCTAAAAATATACCTAACCATTTGATTATAAAAAGGCTTAACCATTTTAGATAAGTTGACTCATTCTCGTTTAAGTAGATTCTCGTTTTGCTCTGTGAGCGTTGTTACTTTTTGAGGACAAAATGGCGGCTAACATGCTAATATTTAGCGCAATTAAATTTGTTAATTGGTGTGTTGTAGGGCTAATGGGTAGAACATTAACGCGAATTCACGCTAATACACTGTTATATTGCAGTTGAAATTTTGTGAAAGGAATCTAGTTAAGTGATCTATTTTGCCTATATCTTCTGGCTTATTATGCTTTCTTTCGCTATTCCGAATATTTGGTCGGGTTTAGCTGCAATTAGCTTTCTAGCTTGTGTTGTTGCAGTTATTAATTACTCAATTAAAAGCTATAAAATTTATCGCATTGGTCAGGTTTCAGCTTTGCGTAAATGGTTGGTATATTTATATTCACCATTAGTAGTAACGTCTATGACAATAATCATGATCTATTATGGCGTAGCTGCAATATAACAAGTCAATTATGGCAAGGACGCAAAACGCTTGGCTTGCGCTACTTCGTCGCTAATTTTAGCCAAGCATTTGTGCGCCCCATATTGAGGCGTTAACCCTACTTGGAGATATTTCGTTGAGCATCAACATTCGGCTAGAAAAACCTAGCGACATTCAAAGCATTCATGAGATCACTGTCGCTGCGTTTCTCAACGCACCACATACAGACCACACTGAACAATTTATTGTGAAGGCTCTGCGGGATTCAGGTGCGTTAACGATTTCACTTGTTGCAGAGGATTCGACTCAAATTATTGGGCATGTGGCCTTGTCACCAGTTACGATCTCGGATGGTTCAAATGATTGGTATGGCTTGGGACCAATCTCCGTGACCCCAAGTGAGCAAGGTAAGGGCATAGGTTCTAAATTAATGCATGCAGCTCTTTCAGAATTGAAAAACCTAAAAGCAAATGGCTGTGTTTTACTTGGCGACCCTCATTACTATCACCGATTTGGCTTTAAACCGATAGAAGGCCTAGTACTCCCAGATGTTCCCCCTGAATACTTTCAGGCCCTTTTACTTCAAGGTACTCATCCGAAAGGTACGGTTACTTACCATGAGTCGTTTTCAGCGCAGGGTTAACAAGGCGCTGCTGGCGGACAAATTTTCCGCTGCGCTCCAAATTTGCCGCAGAGCGCGGCGTTATGTGTAGTAGCTTTGTGAGTTCTGTACAGGCAGCAAGTAACTGGTTGATTATTTGGTTATCCAGTTGTAATTATTAGAATACATTGCGAGGTAGTTTTGAAATCTATACCGTTTCTATTCGTTTTTATGATTAGTTTTAATGCCATGGCTGAGTGGACCCCATTTTCTAAGGTTCTTGCGATTAGGGCGTATCCATCCTCAACTGTCCACCATATAAAACTGTCTACTTCTAGCGTTCACGCTGGCTGTAAAACTTCAGATGAGAATGGGATATATAAGCTCGTGGATGAGAAAGGGCGGATTGTCTCTATGCTGTTAGCAGCACAAGCGGCCGACAGGAAAGTTAGTGTTGCAATAACTTGTGAACCAGGTTCAAGCACCGCTAAGATAACTGAGTTGCAGATTGGTGAAGTGAACTTTTCTAGTGTAATCCACTAATTTTTTGCTTAGGGTTGAGTAAAAACAAGCTGTATAGAAGACACCAGCACATAACAAACGGCTCCAAGCGACAGCCAACCGTCGCGCCATCTGTGCCAATGGCGCGAGCGCCGATTTCGGCACAAATCCCGCTCTGGTTGTCTGCGCCTGAGCCGGGCGTTATACGTTTAGGGTAGTCATGAGAGAATTTGAAGTAGAAAAAGTATTAAAAGAGTCACTTGAGAATACACCTGTAGGTGAAAAAATTACTTTAAACTTCAGCGGTGTTTCAAATATTATTGATGTAGAAATGACTTTCAAAGGTGGTTGGGTTGTGACTCAAACAATCATACCAGGTAAGCCTTTTGAGTTTACCAAAGGGGAAGATGGTTATCTTACTGGTATTAATATAACAATAAACCCATTTGATGGCTTAAAAAACGTATAACAAGCGGTTAATGAAAGGGACGCAAAAAAGCTTGGCTTGTGCTCATTCTTCGCTAATTTTAGCCAAGCATTTTCCGCCCCATAACCGGGCGTTAGCAATTAAATCATTTTTGAGGTAAATATGAAAAAATATTTGGTATTAATGTTTCTATCACTTTTGGGGTCGTATGCGAATGCCGATTACAATGCAAATATAACAGGGAAAGTGACCAGTATCGCCACGTATACCTACAGCGGTAGAATTTACTTCCGGTTGGATAATCAACCTTCATCACATCCAGCTTGTCAGACAGATTATTTTGCTATAGACGAGTCAACGCCGGATGCAATTCGTCAGCAAGTTTACTCACGACTATTGGTCGCATACTCAAGTGGAAAAGCAATTAATATTGGTTATGACAAAGAGGGTGGGTGTGCTCACGGCAGGATTAAAGTGTATAGAGTCGGTTAATTGCTAACAAGGTGTTCTAGCTGACATTTAAAGCTCCGCTCAATTTTGGCATTCCGCTTCGCTACACTTTATGCCAAAATCGGCTCCACTTTAAATTCAGCTAAACACGGCGTTATGAGTAGATAGATGAATCGACTATTCGGCAACAATGTAGTAAAAATTGAAGCACCTCAAGATAGAAGCGAACTTAGGTTTGTCGTGCTTGACGACGAAGAAGAGTTTGATTCTATCAATGTTCGTTTTTTTAATTCTGATAATTCACCTATTACGATCGATTTTTCGGAGTTATCAATAGGAATGCTTTACGATCCTGATACCGATTCAACGAGTTTAGGTGAATTTGAATACGTAAAATCAATTGAAAATGGCTTTGAGGTATTTGGTGATTTTGGAATTGTTTGGGTATATTGTGATTCAAGTTCACCCAAGCTATAAGTACTCATAACAAGCTGTTTAACAAGGACAAAAAACAGTTTGCTGTTTTCGTTCCTCAACATTTTAGCCAACTAAATTTTGCCCATTAACCGGGCTACATGGACTCCCCTTTGTCAAGCAATAGCAGTTTTGACAACAAGAAGATCTGACAGCAGCTCTACATTCGGCGTTTATTAGCTTATCTACGCTATCGCCCTGATGATTTGCGCTTGAGCAATACCTCATTCGTTAAACAGAGTTGCTAACTCTTCCCGACTAAACAGGCTTTCATGCTCTCGGTCTGACCGTGTTATCGTCACTTGCTAATGCTAAGACTCGGTGGGGTTAACCGTTTTAACTAACCTTTCTTTTTTACTGATTTAACTATTTCACATAATCAATCTGATATTCTTTTTCTGAGTGTAACAATGGACTTCCCATAGTTTGCTAGACACCCAATGAGTTAGATTGAACGCCCGTAATCATGATTGACTTTAAACGTTAGGCTGCACCTGAATGGCTGAGTCTGGCACTTTCTCGACGGTCAGGCTTGATTAAAGCCCTATGTTCGAATCAGACAGTTCAGGGTAAGATTTATTCCTATTAATGTTGTGTTTCACCCTTCTAGCACATGGTTATTTTTCAATAGCATTTTAATTGTCAGACTGTTGTTTAAATATGCATTCAAACAGGTTGGTCAATACGTCAAGCTCTATTGGTTTTGTTAGGTAATCGCTAAAGCCAAGGTTGCGTGCTTTATCTTGGTCGGTAGACATCGCATTGGCTGAGACGCCCACTACCGCAATATTCTGTGTGCTCTGGCATTTCTTGAGCATTGAAAACACTTCATAGCCTGAAATATCAGGCAAATTGATATCGAGTAGGATCAAGTTTGGTTTGAGCTTTTTAGCCGCTTCAATACCACTTACCCCATCAATGGCTTCATGATAGATAATATTGTCAAAACGGCTAATGAGTCGTTTCATAAGCTTTCTATTGGTTACATTGTCTTCGATATATAAAACGGTGAGTTGATTGCTTTGGCGAGTGTCTTCAATTCTAGCTAGGGGTAAAATAAAGGTGACAGTAGTGCCTTGTCCATCAGCACTTTGTACGTCAATTTTCCCGTCCATGGCCTCAATAAACTCTTTGGCGATAGTTAAACCAATACCGATCCCTTGTTGTCCTGAATATTCATCAGCCCCCCGTTCAAACGGTTCAAACATATTAGCGAGCTTTTCGCTCGACAATCCGCTTCCTGTGTCTTTGATATGTGTGCAAACGCTATCATGGTCTTGTGTGAGCGTTATAGTGATCTGAGTATTTTCATCACTATATCGAATAGCATTGTCGATGAGGTTTGTGATGACCTGTTTTAGCTTTGAATAATCGCCTTTTACATAATATTGCGCTGTTTCATCGAACGATATTGATATATGTTTTTGATTAGCGGCTGGTAATAATTGGTTGATAGACTCTTTTAGACTCTCGTTCAGTAAAACTTCTTCGATATTTAAAGAGAGAGCGCCAGTTTGCACTGACGCCACTTGTAAAATCTCATTTACCATCAAAGTGAGGTCTTTGCCAGCTGTAGATATTTCTTTTAGGCTATCTATTTGGCTTTCACTCAGATCTTCCTCTTCGAGTAACTGGGTAAAACCAATAATGGCGTTAAGTGGCGTTCTTAGCTCATGGCTCATGCGTGATAAAAATTTTGATTTGGCTATACTGGCTGCTTGAGCTAGCTTGGTGGCACTTTCAAGTTCATTGGTTCTTTGCTGAACTTGCTTTTCCAAGTCAATGCGATATTGCGTTAAAGCCGTTTCGTATTTTTTCTGCTCCGTGATATCTCTAACGATGCCAGTAAACATTTTTGTGTCACCAACAAGCATTTCGCTCACAGCCAAAGACATAGAAAACACCGAACCATCTTTTCTTTGTCCCAACACTTCTCGGCCTGAGCCTATGACTTTTTTGATACCGCTGGTCATATAGTTAACTAAGTATTGGTCGTGCTCCTGTTGATAGGGGGCGGGCATCAGCATTTTGATATTTTTGCCAATCACTTCTTGTTCGTTATAGCCAAATATTTTTTCTGCAGCTGGGTTAAAACTGTCAATAATGCCTTTTTCGTTGATGGTAATAATACCGTCAATCACTGTCTCTATGATGGCTTTGATGCGCGCAACATGGTCGCTTAACTGTGATTTATGTTCAGCAATCTCTGAGATATCTCTCACGATCCCTGTAAACATTCTTTGTCCATCAACGCTCATCTCGCTAATAGATAACGCCATGGGAAACAAGGCGCCATCGGCTTTTTGCCCAAGTACTTCTCGACCTGAGCCGATGACTTTGGCCTCTCCTGTTGTGAGATAGTTATCAATATAGCTATCATGTTCTTGTTGATATGGCGCGGGCATAAGCATTTTCACGTTTTGCCCTATAACTTGGTCAGCCTTATAACCAAACATACGCTCGGCTGCAGGATTAAATGTTTCTACAGTCCCTTCACTATCGATGGTGATAATGCCATCAACAACGGTATTAATGATGGCTGATAGTCTTGAAAACTGAGACTGCAGCTGAGCAGAAAGATTATCCATATGCTCAGAATCATCGCTTTGGGTGGCGTCTGAAGCTGCACTTTTGTTAACAATAGATTGGGTGATCAAGGTAATGTCATCGCGAGTACTAATAAGTGAAAAACCAGGAGGTTGTTCAAAGTGTGTTGCCAGAGCGCTTTTAAGTGTGCGCATCCGAAACTTCAAATAGGCAATATTTAGCAAAATCAGCGCCAAACCTATGAGCAGCCAATTGCCGATATAGATGAAGTTGCTGTGTGTTATGACTTCGGAAGGTAGGTTTCTTATCTGCAGGTAATAATAGCAATCTGCGGCAGAGACGCACAGACTAATGGCCCCAAATAGGTGATGCTTGTCTTGATGTATATAGGGAGAATTGTGTTCTACAGAGGATAAAAAGTGGGTGTCCTCAAGTGTATTAGGTAATGTGTTACCAATGTCCTTTTGGTTATCTGATGCTGCAATAGTGAGCGTGTTTTGATAGATAAAGTATTCACTTAGATTATTATGGTCAAGGTTGGCACGACCCGCTTTCCATATTGCGAATATCTGTTTAGGATCATTTTTTGTGGTATCAACAAGCTGATTGAACTGAATTAACTCTTGTGTGAGTAGGTGTATTTGTTCATTTTTGGGAGTTTGATTATTACTGAGTATTTGTGTATCCGGTGCGTCTTGCACAACAATAAACAATGAACTTAGTAAGGCCGTTGTTAAAAAGGCAATCACATAAGGGTAGGGGATAGCTTCAAGCCACTTCATATTTGCTCTCTATATGTTCGCTGTGCTTTTATTTGGGTAGCTGAATGGTAAAAGTACTCCCTACACCATATTCGCTTTCAACTAGCAGCTCACCATGCATTAATTGCACTAATTTTTGAGTTAAAGTTAGGCCTATTCCAGTGCCTTCTGTCTCTGAACGCTCTGCTCCAAGTCGGTTAAACGGTTCAAAGAGCTTTTCTAAATCATGTTCCGCAATACCTTTTCCTGTATCAGAGATCGAAATAGTGCAATGGTGTGGCGTTTGTTGCGTTTTTACGACGATGCTGCCTCGCTCACAGTTATATTTAACAGCATTAGATAGTACGTTAAGGAGCACCTGCTTAAGCCTTAGCGGGTCGCACATAGCATAGACACTGTGAACTTTTTCGACATTTAAAGAAATCTGCTTTTTGGTGCAATCGGCTTTGATAAGTTTGATACACTCTATGAGCGTTTTAGATACGTCATACATTTGGCTTTCTACTTCAAATTTACCGGCTTCTACTTTTGATAAGTCTAAGATTTCATTAATCAAATTTAGCAGGTGGCGACTGGCTTTTAGTATTTCTTTCACGTCTTCGGCATCATCATTACAGAGGTTGTCTGATGATTCTAATAACTGACCAAACCCCAATATGGCATTTAACGGTGTTCTAAGTTCATGGCTCATATTGGATAAAAACTCAGATTTTGCTTTATTGGCGCGATCTGCTTCTTCTTTAGCTTGTATCAGTCGCTCTTCATTTTCCAATCTGACCATTTCTAATGAGACGCGGTCTGCAAATACAGCTAAAAGTGATTTGATATAGTCACAATTATTCAGCTTGTTGCTGCTCATTAAGCCGATATACCCGAGTATATCACCGCCAATAGTAGCCAGAGGCACCGCGATATATGCTTCTATCTTGTGTTTTACTAGCCACTCATCTTCAGGAAATGCTAAATACGCGTTTTCCTTATAAAAACATATACCACCGTGTTTTATTTTTTCGCAAGGAGTATGCTCCAATTGGTACTCGTAATCGTTGATTATCTCTCCATGGTGGGCTAGCGACAGCGTTTTTACCATACCAGGTGTGTCGGTTGGCACTGTGATGAAACTGCTTGTGGCGCCCGTTGCTATAGTTAGCCCCATAGTGGTTTGTTCAAAAAACTCGGTTCCGATTGTGGTGGAGGTGCTCACCACCATTGCTTGCAGGGCCTGCTGGAGCATTTTATTGGTGGTGATGTCTGTTCTAATAGATACGTATTGGTAGGGTCTACCATTTTTTCCAATCATTGGAGTGATGGTTGAGTTTACCCAATAAAGGCCACCATTTTTTTGCTTATTGCAAATGTCACCTTTCCAAACTCGGCCGCTTTTGATGGTTTTCCATAAGTTTTGATAAAATGCATCATCATGTATGTCAGACTTTACGATACGGTGGTTGTGACCTAATAACTCCTCTCTGCTGTAGCCGCTAATTTTACAAAAATAGTCATTCGCATAAATGATGTCGCCTTTGTGATCGGTAATGCTGACGATGGCATGAGAGTTAATTGCCAAATGCTCTTTGTCTCGTTCATAGACTTCTTTTTGTAGATTCTCTCTTAACACTTTTTTTAATCGATGACGCCTTGCTCTGACTAAAATTGAACCGCAAAAATGCTCCTGCTCAACGGGTTTTAATAAGAAGTCATCTGCACCTGTTCTGAGCGCATATAATTGTGCTGTGTAGTCTGTGTCTGAGGAAATAAATACAATCGGTACATCTACAAATTGTGGTTGCTCTCTTAAGATAATGGATAACTCAGGACCAATGATATAGGGCATATGATAATCAAGAATAATGACATCGGGGTCTAAATTATGTAACTGTTCCAGCACTTGTAATGGGTCTGAAAACTCATAAGTTTCGAATCCTTGTGCTGTTAAAAGTTCACCATAAAGGTGCAAAAATGATTTGCTGTCATCGACTATGAGCGCACGATAAGGGGTATCTTTCGTTGCATCAGATAACGAACTCATGATTGAGATAATATAAGCTTCGTGATTTGGAAGTCTAATATAGCGATCAACACCCGCTCTAAGCGCTTTTAATCTTAACTGCATATTCATAAACTTCGACATGAAAAGCAACAGCGCATCGTGAGGCAGCATTCTTTTAATTTCAGAAATATTACTAAGAATGGTTTGCTCTTCAAGGGGGGCATTCCACTTATAAATAATCATCAAAGACATACTGGAGTCTTGCTGCGCATGCAGATATTCATATAGCGCTTTGATGCTATCAAGCACTTGGCAGTCATACCCTGAGGTTTCCAATATAGTGGCAAGCTTGACTCCCTCTGTGGGTATATTGTCAATTATAATCACGTGCTCATTTGTGCTGCGGTCGTTTTGCTCCATAATTTCGACACGCATGCTATTTGCAAAGGTGTGATTATGAGACAGAATATAGCAAATATCTTCAATGCTGGTTTTGAGCTTTTCTGTATTTTGCTCATCAGGATGCTGAGCATAGTCAGTTAAGTTGTTGATAAGCTCTATACTTAAATATGACTCGGGATATATACCGCTTCCTCTTTGGTCGTCACATCGCTCATGCACCAGTTCGATCACTCTTTCAACCAAAGATGCTGTAACAGCTTCATGAGCAATGAGTTGTTTTTTTAATTGCACCAACGTATGGAGTAAATTTTGCTCGATATACATAGTTACATTACTCCTGATTAATTACGTGATTAAAGAGGCGGTGGTTTGGCAAGTAAATCAGCATATAACTAGTCTTGAAATTTGTTTTTAATGTGATTGATTTCATCAATATGTTGCACAAAGATTTCAGTAAGTTTTGGCTCAAAATGATGACCACTTTGCTCTTTAATATAATCAATGGCTGCAGCTATACTCCATGCTTTTTTGTATGGTCTTACCGAGGTTAACGCATCAAAAACATCTGCAATCGCCGCGATTCTGCCTTCGATAGGGATGGCTTCTTGCTTTAAGCCATTGGGGTAACCAGACCCATCCCATTTTTCGTGATGACATAGTGCGATATTTCGAGCCATGATCATCAGGTCGGAGGAATCACCTGCGAGCAATTCGCCGCCTATTTGTGCGTGTGTTTTCATTATTTCCCATTGCTGAGCGTCTAAAGGGCCTGGCTTTAGCAGTATTGAATCAGGAATGCCTATTTTACCGATGTCGTGCATTGGGCTTGCATGTAATATCAGCTCGCATTCGTAATCAGACCAACCTAGTTTTTGTGCAAGGAACTTACTGATATGGCTCATGCGTAAAATGTGGTTACCTGTTTCTTCATCTTTATATTCGGCAGCCATGCCTAACCGTTGCACAACACTTAGACGGGTGCTGTGTAGTTCTTTTGTTCTAGCCTCGACCATCTGTTCCAACACCTGCGCTTGGTTATCAAGCATTTTGTGAGCGAGATGGGCATCTAGCAAATTTTGCACGCGCATCAGTAACTCATTTTTTTCAAAAGGTTTTGTCACATAGTCTCGAGCGCCTTTTTGTAGCGCAGTCAGTGTACTTTCGATGCTTTGTTGTGCCGAGATCACGATAATGGGCGGCATTAATTTTTGCTCAAGGCTAAATAGCGCATCCATAACCTCAAAACCGTTAAAATGTGGCATATTAATATCTAGTAAAATGAGATCTGGGTTAAGATCACAATAAGCTGTCACCGCCTTTCTGGAGTCACTTAGAAGATGAACATGTCGATACCCTTTAGCTTTTAGAAGCCTATCTAATAACTTTAAATTGGTTGGGTTATCATCTATTGCAAGAATGACCGAACTGTTACGTATCTCTTTCACTGTGATTGCGACCTATCTCATGAAACAATGCGGCTGCTAAGTAGCCACTGGGTTGATGTTTATTAGGTTAAAATCTTCCATACTGTAATTACTCAACTGCTTTAAGCCGTTCGGTGATATTTTTTAGTTTGTCTTCAAGTACAAATGATAAACCTAGCGTTTCTTCGACGACTTCTTTTGTCTCATCCACTAACCCCATAAGCTCAGACTCTTGCTCTTCATCAAGCCCTAGGGTAATGATTTTTAACTGCACAGCTTGAGATAGGTCGTTAACAAGTTTGCTGATTTGTGCATCTTGACTCTGGCATAGGTTTTTGATGCTGGCAAAGTCATCGGTGAGTTGACTCTTTAAGTTATTGATCGCTTTTTGACGAATATTGTGTTTTTCAATTTGTTCTTCAATAAAGTCAATTCTGCTGTCGACAATAGTCAGTAAAATGGCGAAGTTGTCGCGTAGCCGCCCAATCACTTCATCATCATCATCAACATGAATACCTTTGATGAGCATTGAGCAAGAAGGGGAGTTAAAAAGCAGGTTTGAGCCAAAAGGCACGATGCGCTTAGCGCTTCTACCTAGTTCTAATATTTCGCGTTCTAAGTCAGACATTGTTGCTTTAGGAAACTGGTGGTATTCACCGGCTACCCTAAATTCTACACAGCAGTTAACTCCAGCATTGGCGAAGTACAGCTTTATATTGTTAAAAAGAATACCTAAATCAGTGACTTCTAAATTGTCGGTAAAAAAGGTAACGAGCTCTCCAAGTTCACTCGCTTGTTGCATTGACGTAAAAGCGGTATTTGAGGCTAACTCATACATTTCTTTGAGGCCATCGCGCTCGGATATGCGCAGCTCTACACGTCTTAACTTTTCACGCAGTTCTTGAAAGTCTACTGGTTTGGCAATGTAGTCGTCTCCACCACAGCCATAAGCATTGAGTTTGTCTTCACTGGAGGTCAGCGCTGAAATAAATATTATTTCGCACTCATTGTATGCACCATGCCCTCTTATCTCTTTAACTAAGTCATAACCGGTATAATCGGTACCAAGCATAATATCCATAAGTACCACTTGCGGCTGATGCATCTCCATTAGAGCAAGTATTGGCTCACTGCCATCAGATGAGGTGATTTCGTGCTGCTTGCCCAGTGCCTTTTCCAGAACTGCCCTGTTTTGAGGGTTATCGTCAACGGACAATATTTTCACAAGCCTTCCTAATTTAAATTGTTTTTGAGCACCTGTATTTAAAAGTAGCTAAGGAAGTATCCCCTAGCAAATAACTCGAGCTGCTTTTAGTTTTTGAGTTTCTTCAACCTGTAAAGTCTGTAGCAACTTGAACTTAATTGTTTTCATTAACCAATATGAACTCTGCTGTTTAAATATTGCTCTAACTCAAATGTCCTCAGTAAAAAATAGCTCTGCTTTTGCTGGTAGCGAGCAGCATATCAGCGACAAGACAATATGAGCGCTGGTAAAGTGCATCGAGTTAGAAGCAATCACAGCGCCCTTTACATTTTAATTGTGAGCAATTATTCATATTGCCATTGTTGTTTGTAATCATATCGAAAACCCACAGAAATCGACTGCATGTCAGCTTGATTATCAAAGGATTTATTTAAGTATTCTAAATGTACCCGAAGAGGTTTAGTTGGAAGCCATTCAAGGGTAACGTTATATCCGTCAAAACTTTGGTTATTTGTATCAAAGTGATTGTAGCCATCATCAAAATCAAAAATGCCGGTCTTTAGTTTGTAGCGATCGGCGAATTGATAAGCCAAAGATAAGTCAAAAGTGTGACCACTGCGGGATAAACTCGCCTGATTGCGCGCATAGTCTTTGTTTTGATAGGACACAGCGCCATAAAATCGGTTGGTAAACTGGTATGCAAATGAGCTAGCCCAGATGCGGTTGTGGCCAAGCTTGACATCTTTGTCGAATATATCATTTTGTTGGTAAGTCAATGCGGCATGTAGCCCATGTGCATCATAACTCACGCCTGCATTGAACAAGTCAGTTTGCTTGTCCCCTTGATTGCCGTCAAATTGTCCAACGGCAACAAATGTGAGTGGTCCGGTCTCAAAACGATAACTCAACAGGTTGTCGACGAAGAAGATGCTTTCAGGATCGTATGCAAAAGGGCTGCTTGAATGGTTGAATATGTCAACGTATTCGGCAATGAATAGATATTGCGCTGGTCTTTGTTTACCTATGCCAAAACGGCCATAGGGGGTTGAAAGAGCGGTGTAAGCACGTCGAGATTTCCCAAAGTTCCCTTCATTGGCCAGATCAATCCCCCACTCGCCATGTAGTTGTGCTGACCAACCAGGTTGAAATTCGTGGCTAACTTTGAGTCCTGCATGAGATAGCGCATCTCGCACGTCCCAATTACTGTGAGTTTGCTCATCTATCAGTCCAAAAGTAGGACGAATGGTAGCGTATACATCAACCTTTGTTGTCTCATTTACGAGAGGAGCGGCTTTGTCTTGTTGTGCTGATATAACCTGTGCGGTCTTATCTTGTGGCGCTTTATTTGCGCTAAGAGTACGTTTATTTTGTTCTAAAAACCTGGCTTTTAATTGTGCAAGCTGAGCCTCTAATGCCTCTATATCGTCCATGGTAACTGCTCTATCAGTGGCGTTTGCAACGAGGCTGAATAACAAACATAGTACTGAAATTAGACCTGCACAGTTGTGTACTGAAAGTCGCATAGTCTTCACTTTTGATAGTTGCCAATCATCGAATTATAGTCAACACTTCACAGATTCGGTTGATTTTTGCTCAGGCGGCTAAAATGCAGATCCGTACTAAATTCTCTGTGGCCTCAGCCATTGTTATTTTACTCATTATTTCTGTGACCACTCTATCTACTTATTGGTTTGTGAGTGACTCTGTGCGAACTAAAACACAGGCATATGTAAGTGACAGCTCACAACTATTGGCCATTAGTATTGATAATTGGCTCACTATTAAAGCCAACCAAATAAATGTGATTAAAAGTCAATTAGAGCATGATTTTAGCGTTGAACAGTTCAATAAAAAATTAAACACGCCATTTTTGAAGCGAGAGTTTTTACTTGTTTTTGGAACTTTGGAAAATGAAACACAATTGCGCTCAAACGACCCAAATAGGCAGAACCCACCGAATGTCGATTTTCGCCAAAGAGGCTGGTATCAACTCGGTAAAAATCAGCAAAAAACGGCATTTACCAGCCCTTATATCGATGCTTCTACGGGGGAATTGTTGCTCTCTGTTGTGTCTCCTATTAGTGCAAATGCAAAGTTACAAGGAGTCATTGGTGGTGATCTTAGTTTGAGTGTAATAGCCAAAAGCGTTAATGCGGTTAACTTTGATAATACAGGGTATGCATTTTTAGTTTCTGGCGATGGCAAAATTATTAGTCATCAAAACTCTAAGTTTAATGGTAAAAGTATCGATAGCATCGATTCAGCATTGTCTATCACCCAAATCGGTGAGTTACAAGAAGTGAAAACTAATGAGGGAGTTAAGTTATTTTACCTGCACGAGCTAGCAAATCAGTATGGAACCGATTGGTACTTGGCGGTTTTGATAGATAAATCTTTAGCCTATGAGACCTTGTTTGATATTACTTTAAACTCGCTCATTATTGCTGTGATAGCCATTGTGCTTGGAGTGGTGAGTGTCAGAGCTTTGGCTCTTCATTTACTAAGACCACTCAAAGAGTTAGAGCTAGCAATTACAGAAATAGCCAGTGGTGGAGGAGATTTAACGAGACGGCTCGAAATAGTGAATGAAGACGAGTGTGGTGTTGTTGCGCAGCAATTTAATCTATTTTTGGCTTCGCTTCGCCAGTTAGTGGCCAGTGTTAAAGGGCGTGCTGATAAAGTTGTGAGCAGTAGTGACTCTGCGAAAGTATTATCTAGTGACTCAATGAAGAAGCTTGATGAACAAGTTATGCTAATCGACAGTTTGGCGACGGCCATGCATCAAATGAGTACTACGTCTACCGAAATTGCTGGTAACGCACAGCAAGCCGCCAGCTCAATCACCCAAGTTAACGACAAGACAATTGAAGGCCAGAGTGTGTTTTTAAAGGCTAAAGAGCAGATAACTGCGTTAGCACAGGATATAGAGCACTCTTATGTTTTAAGCACGCAGCTAGCCGAATATAGTCAAAATATTGAGAACATACTCTCGGTTATTAATGGCATCGCTGAGCAAACCAATTTATTAGCACTTAACGCAGCGATTGAGGCTGCACGGGCTGGAGAGCAAGGAAGAGGGTTTGCTGTGGTGGCTGATGAAGTACGTTCTTTAGCTTCAAAAACACAAGAGTCCACCACAGAAATAAAATCTATGATTGACCAAATTCAAGCTTCCTCAAGCCAAGTACAGCATTCAATGGGAAGTAGCAAAGACAAGACCCAGTTGTGTGTTGAGCAAACAGAACAGGCAACACATATGCTCAATGAAATAACTGAGTCGGTAAAAGAGTTAATGGATCGCAATATTCAAATCGCGACCGCGATTGAGCAGCAAAGCGTTGTAATTGAAGAAATTAACAAAAATACTAACCATATCAATGATATTAGTGTTGAAGTGGGGAGTTTTGCAGATAAACAATATTGTGCCAGTGATGCGCTTGCAGAGCATGCGCATGAGCAAGAAGCGCTGTTATCGAAGTTCACTTTATAAGTAAGATTTATCGTTTCGTGTGCCAAAGCTTGGACTAGACTAATTGTGTAGCTCAAAATTAGGTCGGGCTCTTTTCTGCCAAGTACGCAAAGCGTTCAGAGTCAAGGTGTTAATAAGAGGCAAGATGTGAAAACCAATGCTGCAGAAATGACGACTTTTAGTACTCTCAAATTCGCAACGTGGTTGTTATTTTTGAGTATTGCTTCATTTGTTTATGCGGAACCTCAGTACCGTGTCACCATTCTTGTTGATGAGAGCTACCCACCATATAGTTATGTTAATAACGGTGAACCTGCCGGTATTTATGTGGACCTAGTACAGCAAGCGATAAAGCTTATTGATGATAAATATATTGTTGAACTTCACCCTGTTCCTTGGAAAAGAGGTGTTGCAGCGCTTGAAAACGGCGACAGCTTTGCATTGATACCACCCTACAAGCATATTAAACGTAGACCTTTTATTTGGCCGTATTCCGTACCTTTACTTGAGGAAGTGGTGGTAGCTTTTTGTAATGCTGGCGTTTCATTAGCGGATATTGAATCAAAAGACACGACGGCAAACCCGATAAATGTGGGATTAAATGCAGGGTATATGATCCTTGATGATGGATTAGAGCAAGCCACTAAACAAGGCAAAATTAGGTTGTGGGAAAACAAAGATACCTATTCAAATATTATTAAATTGGCTAAAAAGCGTATTGATTGCTATGTCAATGATAGACTTTCGACCTTATTAGGTTTGAGAAGTGTAAAACGTTTACATCCTGAACTTGACCTAAGCCATATAGTCGAAGACCGAATTGTATTACGCCGCACCGCGCATATAGGTTATGTAAAAGACTCGTTGAATAAGTTTCCTTACAAACATGATTTTATACAGAAAATGGATGAAGCACTGCAGACTGTTTTGGCGAGCCAAGCGATAGAACTTGGCAATGAATAAAAGCTCTGTAAAGGGGCTTTACGGCTGGCGCTCATACTTCTTAAACGAAGTACGCACATTAAGCTTGTCGACCAAGCAAAACATCAGCTTTATTTTATTAGGTTTAAGATTGTTCTAAATTGTGGATGTTGAGAATCAGCAAGTAATTCGTATAAACACATCTCTACGTTAGTTAGTTGCGCACCATTATGTTGCAGCTGACTTAACGCCAGTGCTTTATGCTCTATATGTTGTGATGAGATAGCGTCTTCTACGAGCATTACTTTAAATTTATTGGCAAGCAAGTCACGTGCTGTTTGATACACGCAAATATGCGCTTCAATACCGCACACAAGCCAATATTGCTTGTTCTCACTTTTTATACGCTGAGCAACGGTATGATTTGCATAACCACTAAAGGTTGTTTTGGTGATCGCGTGCTCAGGATGTAACAGGCTGGCCAATTGCGGCACGGTTGCACCAAGTTTATTTGGCGCTTGCTCTAACCAGACAATAGGCAAGTCTAGCGCTTTACAGCCAAGAATGAGTGCTTCAGTGCCAGCGATGAGCTGTGTACTGTTGACAACCTGTGTGGCTAGTTTTCCCTGTATATCAATTACCAATAAACCGCAATTTGATGCATTGAGCATAACTTTCCCTCAGTATATGAGTTGCTATGTATTACATAATGCGAGTTCAGTTTAAATTGATCAAACTAAAAAATAGACACCAGCTAGTAATCCTAGAAGTGCTGCTGCAGCAACAGGCCATACGGCTTTAGATTTACTCGTGACTTTGTTTGTAGCAGGTTCACTCAGCGAATCATTATGTGATGGCGCGTCTTGCAGCGAGGTTTTATCCTCAGAGGCTGCTTGATTGCTTTGAGCTATATTGTCTTGTGTGACAGGTGTAAGTGGTAATTGCCACTGATACCCTTTGCGAGAAAACGTTTTAATTGCATCATCACCAAACAAAGCTCGTAAGTGCCCGATGCTTTGAAAAACTACTTGATTAGTGACCGTTCTACCTGGCCAAACGGCTTCTAAAATTTCATCTTTACTATGAATTCGCTCTGATTCCATAAGAAGCAGGGCAAGCAATTTGGCTGGCTTTTCGTTGAGTGAAAAAACTTTACCATTATTGGTAAGTACTAGATTCACGCAGTCGAATTCAAAATGGCTAAAACTGAATTTCATTTTTATTATTTAATCCAATGATGGATGTACCTTTTTTATATTGTTATATCAGCATATCACTTATTTTGCAAAACAGCGGCGAATATAGATTAAATTCAACACTGACAGTATGAGTTATGCTGATTAAATCTAACTAAATGCTATTTAATCTTCAATCTCTATTAAAATAACTTAATTGTCGATATGCCCCAAAGAGCGCTTGGGATCAAGTTTATCTCTGACTCTGCGTTTTAATATTTTTGCTTCAGGAAAACCGCCATCCACTTTTCTGCACCAGATGAGTTCGTCATTATAGTAGATTTGAAACACGCCTTTTGTAGAGGGTACAAGGGCGACTTGCTGAAGCTCGTCGGAAAAAGTGCTTAGTAGCTCTTGAGCAAGCCAGCCACTTCGTAGTAGCCACTGACATAACACACAATAATGTATAGAAATAATAGGCTTGTTCATGTGTAAAGCTCGCTCTAATCAGGTGTAAGAATATGTCTAATTATTCTACACAATTTTACAAAAATCCCCTACACGTACCATGTTTATAGCATGCTTAAACTGCTAAATTGAACATATTATGAATACAAGGAGATAGTTATGCTTAGAGTGTTACTCATGACTGCCCTAGGTGTTGCATTAACCGCTTGCAAGTCCACCAGTAAAAAAAGTGTGAATGCGGTCGCCGTGAATGCGGTCGCTGCGAATGCGGTCGCAGGAGCACCTACTCAATTAGTTATAAACATACATAATGTATCTAGTGAGCAAGGACAACTACTGGTTATGATCCATGACAACAGTGCTGATTATCACGCGGACTTAAACATTAGTGATCCTCGCGCCCATTATTTTGCAAAAAAAATTGTATCCCCTCAAAAACCAAACACACCTGTGGTATTTGACAACTTGCCTGCAGGGAGATATGCCATTAATGTCATTCATGATAAAGATAGCGACGGGGAGTTAGATAGAATGATCTTCCCATTTTTAGGTATGCCTAGCGAGCCTTACGCGCTATCAAATAATATTTATGATCATTTCAGTAAAGGAGATTTTGATGATGCGCTGGTTGAAATTTACTCACCTAGCCACCAGATAGATTTAAACCTCAGTACTCACTTATCTAAAATAACGGGCCTGTAGGTAGTTTGTAAAAAAGTTGGCTTGGAAAGGGATATTTTATAGCGTAGTTAATTAGTGCTTGTAAATTCTTCGCATATAAAGGTATAATCCTAGGCTTAGTCTTGCTCTATGTTGTAAGAGCAACTAGTAATGTCCTTTCTTACCCTGATCCAGTAAGCCAGCATTAAAAAATTGAAAGCTGAATTATTGTACGGCGACCGAATTACCAACGCTCTGTTGGAACTTGTCTTAAAAAAAGACCGTAATCTTTGGGAATATCGTCAAAACTGTAGTGAAGCTTATATGTTAATTAGCCAGAGAACACTGGCGTTAAATTTGTGAGTTTTCTATGTCATATGAATACAATGGATCTATGATCCAAATTATACAGCCTGTGCTGTCTATCTCAGTCAATAAAAGCAATGTTATTTTTGCAGATAAAACTGGGTTGAAAAACAAACGTTTTTCAACTGCCAGTGAAGCAAGAAGCTTTATTAGATGGCTGACGCAATCAAAAGCATAATATGCTAATCATCCAGCTCCGCCATTGCTAAAATGACAGAGCTGGAACGTTTTCTAACTATTATTTTTCTTGCCCCGTGAATAGCCCCGTTTATACATTGTCTTTGGTTTTCATCAACCAAGCATCAATCTCTTTTTCCATAAAATCTCTGATCAAAGGCTGAGCTTCGCTGTTTGGATGCAAGTTATCTTTTTGCATGAGTTCGGGCTTTACTGCTATGGGTATCATAAAGTAAGGCATTAAGTAAGCGCCAGTTTCATCACTCACCTTCTTATAACTTTGCGTAAACATAGTCGTATATCGTGGCCCTAAGTTAGGTGGTATATGAATTTCCATCAGCGCAACATGAGCGCCCGCTTGTTGACTTTTGGTCACAAGTTCAAGAAGATGTTTTCGCAGAAGCTTTACAGGAAAACCTCGAATACCATCATTTCCACCCAATTCTATTAATACATGACTGGGTTTGTGGGCTGTAAGCCAAGCATCAATTTTCAATAACGCGTTATCTGTTGTTTGTCCGCTGACAGCTGTGTTGATTAAATCGATCGATTTTTGCTGTGAATCGTATGTATTTTGTAACAAATTAACCCAAGCTTGTGCTTGTTCAATGCCGTAGCCTGCGCTTAAGCTATCTCCAATAATCATTATTTTGTCTTTGGCGAAGCTGCTAATTGGCATAAGCACAAGCATAAAAAACACTAAAAACTTTAGGGAAAAACGCGTCATGTCAGTACTTTCTCAGTTAAATATCATTAATGTCACAGGGCTTACAAAGTCAGTAAATACCCTTGAGGGCGAGCTCACTATCCTCAGTGATATCAATTTTTCTGTCAAGTCGGGAGAGTCGGTTGCGATTGTTGGGGCGTCTGGTTCTGGTAAATCTACATTGCTTAGCTTACTTGCTGGGTTAGATGTAGCAAGTCAAGGCGATGTCAGCATAGATGGCGAGCTATTAAGTCAATTAAATGAAGAAGCGCGAGCTCAACTACGGGCAAAAAAAGTTGGCTTTGTATTTCAGTCTTTTATGCTGGTACAAAGCTTAACGGCGCTGGAAAATGTTATGTTGCCCGCAGAGCTGGCGGGCGACAGTAATGCAAAACAGCAAGCATTAGCACTATTAGACAAAGTGGGCTTATCACATCGATTAGATCATTACCCCTCACAACTATCTGGCGGTGAACAGCAACGAGTGGCAATTGCCCGAGCATTTATTGGCTCTCCTAAGCTACTGTTTGCGGATGAGCCATCGGCAAACTTGGACAGTAAAAATGGCCACCTCGTAGAGCGATTGCTATTTGATTTGAACAAACAAAATGGCACAACTTTGATACTTGTCACCCATGATGAACAGCTCGCCAAGCAATGTGATCGAATTATTCATATCGAGGCCGGAAAATTAGAAACGATTCGTGATGGAGCTGCGGCTTATGTGGGTTAAGTTAGCATTTAAATTATTTAGTAGGGAATTTCGCAGAGGTGAACTTTCAATCATCTTTGCGGCTATTGCCTTGGCTGTACTCACGGTATTCAGTTTGTCTTCGGTCACGCAGAGAATAGGTTTAAACATTGAACAAAAAACCAGTGATTTCATAGCGGCTGACCGACGTTTATCGAGTAATCATGCGATTGACTCGAGCATCCTTACAGCAGGTAAAGAGTTTGGATTGAAAACGGCAAAAATGCTGTACTTTGATTCTATGCTATTTGCCAACGAAGAATTGGTTTTAGGGTCGGTCAAAGCGGTGTCATCTGAGTACCCTTTACGAGGGAAAGTTACACTAAAAGACAGCTTAAACAGCACGCCTTATGAAATTCGAGGGGCACCTGATAAAGGAGAAGTTTGGTTAAGTGAGGGCTTATTTTATAGTCTCGCTTTGCAAGTGGGCGATAAAGTCGAGCTAGGGGCTGGAATTTTTACTGTGAGCAAGGTACTGGTAAACGAGCCTGATGCACCATTTTTTTCTCTTGCGGGCAATCGGCGAGTGTTACTTAATTATGATGATATTGAAGCAACTCAGGCTGTACAGCCAGGAAGTCGAGTGTTTCACCGTTTACTGTTCGCAGGTGAAGAGCAACAGTTAAGCGATTTTTATACATGGTTGAAGCCCAACCTGAAAGCCAACCAATCTTGGCAAGGTATTAAAGACAGGCAATCTCCTTTGGGTGATAACTTGGCGCGCGCAGAGCGCTTTTTGCTCTTGGCTGGGTTGTTTGGCATTATGCTGGCTGCAGTCGCAATGGCTGTGTCGGCAAAGCGTTACTGTGAACGCCAATATGACCCTGTAGCGATGATGAAAACGCTCGGTGGTAGTCGTCGCGTCATTCGCAACATCTATCTACTGCACCTCAGTCTGGTAACAGGATTTTCAATCCTAGTGGGGCTTTTAATTGGCTTTGTATTGCAACACTTTGGGGCTGAGTATTTAGCCAAATTTATGGAAGCACAGTTGCCGCCTGCAGGTCTAGAGCCTTGGCTATTGTCGATTTTTATCGGTGTTGTATGCGCACTGATGTTTTCGCTAAAGCCCTTATTAGATTTGTTTGATATTCCACCATTGCGTGTCCTACGCCGCAGCTTGGGCGATAAGCTTGCTTTGAGCCGTATTCATATTTGTCTATCTTTAATCACTATATTTTTATTGATGTGGATGTTTAGTGGGCAATTGCTAACAACGCTTATTTTGTTTGGTTCAACATTGCTGGTAATTGCTGTGCTGTTTGCGCTCTCCCGTTTGATTTTTAGCGCTGGCAGAAAGTTAGGTTTAAGCCCCGGGTCTAGTTGGTCATTAGCCATCGCAACTTTGCAAAAGCGTGCCAACGCAAATGCGATTCAACTCATTAGCTTTGCTTTAGCAATTAAGCTGATGCTGTTTTTGGTGGTATTAAAAAATGACATGATTTCTGATTGGCAAACTCAAGTGCCCGCAGATGCGCCAAACATGTTTTTGATTAATATTGGCCAAGATGAGGTGCAACCATTAGATGAGTTTTTTGAACAACATAATATTGTACATGAAGCATTCTTCCCTGTGTTTAACGCGCGTGTCGATGCTATCAATGGGGAGACTTTAGCGCGTAGAGTATCACGTCAAGAAGGCGAAGAGCAGGGCGAAGGTGAGCGAGAAGGAGTGAATCGAGAACCTAATTTAACTTGGCTGACAGAGCTTCCTGAGGGAAATGAGATCACCGAGGGCAAGTGGTTTGAGAGCAATTCTCAAAGTGAGCAAATCGAAGTGTCAGTATTCGACGGTTGGCAAGAACGCTTAGATCTAAAGCTAGGTGACACAATTAGCTTTTTGGTAAATGAGCAACGTTTTGATGCGGTTGTTACAAGTTTTAGAAGCGTAGATTGGGGCACATTAAAGCCAAACTTTGTGATGATTTTGAGTCCGAATATGGCAGGTAAGATCCCTGTGACTTATTTTAGCGCTGCCAAGTTGGATGACAGTCACACACAAGCGATAAGTCGTATGTTACAGCGCTATCCAACGATCAGTATGATTGATATAAAAAGTCGTTTAGAGCAAGCACAATCTATTATTGCACAAGTGTCGCTGGCGATAGGGTTTGTGCTAGCGATTGTGCTTATCAGTGGTGCGTTAGTGCTTGTGTCTCAAGTTCAAGCTAGTCTTGCTGAACGAATGCAAGAAGTGGTGATATTACGCACCCTAGGTGCAAGAGGAAGACTCATTAAATTGGCAACCTTGTATGAGTTTTTATTGTTAGGTGCAATTGCTGGATTTGTAGCCGCGTTGGTCAGTGATGTAGCTTTGTTGGTGATCCAGCAGCAATTATTTGATGTTGAAGGAAAAATGCACCCTTATGTGTGGGCTTTAGGGCCGGCTACGGGAGCAGGGTTTGTGGCCGCGATTGGTTACTTTATGGTTTCGAATACGATGCGCCAGAACACACAAGGGCTGCTGCGCAAGCTTGCTTAACTATCTCTATTTCTCTACATGTTAACAGCCCTCTTCACACGAGGGCTGTTTTATTTTGGCACGCATGTTTTATTTTGGCACGCATTAAAGTGCAGTTTTGTATCAAAATTCACAACCTTAAAAAACACTTTTATAATGAAAATTTCTTTTGACATTATTACGTTAAAAGAGAATTTGGCTCCTATACTCAAGTTGATATTTATTTTTATTAATTATCACTTGGGATGACACTATGAAAAAACGATTATTAGCTGTGGCTTTATGCTGTGCCATAAATGGGGCCGCATATGGGGCCGATGTACGAATCAATGGTTTTGCCTCTATTGTTGCTGGAACTGCAACCGACGACAATATGAAACTATTTGATTATGAAGATGACATATCATTTAGCAATGAAACCATGATTGCATTACAGATATCTTCAGACTTGGGGGATGGGCTGAGTGCTACGGGTCAACTAGTGGCCCGAGGCAGCGAAGATTACGACGCTGAATTTGCTTGGGCATATATCAGTTATGATGTGAGCGATAGTTTGCGTGTGAGTCTGGGAAAAATGAGGCTACCTTTGTTCAGGTACTCCGATTTTATTGAAGTTGGCTATGCGTATCGTTGGGTGCGTCCGCCAACGTCAGTCTATAGTTTAAACACGCCAGCACCTACCGGTATTAGTCTTTTATATACATCGACAATTGGAAATTGGGATTCGTCTATTCAAGCTGTTTATGGCCGCACAGAAGGAGACTTTAAAGCGATCACTAACAAAGATGATGGCAGTCTAAATGATATTACAGGCCTAAACTGGACAGTGTCGAAAGATTGGTTAACCTTGCGGGCTTCTTACATGGTAGCCGAAACAACGATTAGCTTAAATAACTCAGCACCTTTGGTTGGATTATCCACTTTATTAAAAACCTATGGCTTACAGGAAGAGTTAAACAAACTGGTTATTGATAAAGATGATGGCACATTCTTAGGCCTTGGGTTTGCTATTGATTACAATAACTTTCTTCTAGATGGTGAATACACAGAAGTTGAAGCCGAAAATAGCCTTTTGCCAGAGCAGTCTCAGTACTACGTATCGGTTGGGTATAGAATGGAAGATTGGACGGTACACCTAACCTACGAAGGCAATGAAGATAAACATCCAACCATCCGTTTTAACAAAGTACCTGAAACAATTACGTTGGCGAATGGTGCAACGGTGCCTTTATCGACCGATCCTAGCAATCCAAATGCCCCGTTAGTTAGGGACCTGCTCAATGGTGCATTGAGGGCAACTCACGTAGATACAAATACGCTCACTTTAGGTGCTAGATATGACTTTCATCCATCTGCTGCCTTTAAGGTCGATTGGAGCCGTCAAGACAATGATTTAACAAATCAAGACAATGACGTTATAGCGGTTGCTATTGACTTGGTATTTTAGGAGGCAAACATGAAAAAGTATTTTGCAGCATGCATGTTTTTAGCAATCAATGTAAGTGCGCAGGCTGAAGTGGCTGTTATTGTTAACCCAAGCAACGGTGCTGCCATTGATAAAGATGCGATAGCAAAAATCTATCTTGGCAAAACAAAGTCATTTAGTGACGGTACAAAAGTAAATGCGGTAGGGCTGAACAGTGGTAGTTCAGTGGATGAATTTACAACCAGTGTGTTGGGAAAATCGAGTAGCCAATACAAAGCATATTGGTCGAAGCTAATATTTACGGGTAAGGGAACACCGCCTGAAGCGTTAGACAATGAGCAAGCTGTTATCGATTTTGTAGCGGCTAATGCTGATGCGATTGGTTATGTAGATAGTGCAAAAGTAACCGATAACGTAAAAGTGGTTGGTAAATTCTAGTTACTCGTTTGGTTACTTGCATAGTACGATGCAAGTAACCAATTAAAAAGTGGTAACTCTTACATGCAATCTAGCGGCCGGTAGCTATTTTTTGCTTCACCCAAATACCCGCTTCTTTGAGCTGTGAGTCATCGAATGTGCCAGCTTGGCAAGCGCCTACTTTGAATACTGCACCAGAGCGCCAATCGTCAGAAAAGTTCCAATTAGTCCAGCTTATTTTTTTGTTAGCCATTAAGTCTAGATAAGCTTGTGCACTGGCGAAGTTATTTGGCCCTTCTCCTCGGTAATCTTGCGTTCCCCACTCTGTGACAAATACGGGGAGTACGTTAGATGCTTTGTCCAACATATCTCGGTGGAAGTCCAGATGTGATGCTGCATAAAAATGAAAGGTATACATCACGTTGTTAAATGGCAGAGGGTTGTTGAGCACATCTAAATAGCTCCCCCCATCGGACGCGCCAAATGTTGACCAACCGTGTGTGCCAACGAGTATCACAGCATCGGGATTTAAAGCTCTAATTGTTGGTATTATTTCAACCGCATAGTCATAAATGCGCTGCCAGTTTACGCCATTAGGCTCATTGGCGATATCGTAAATAACGTTATCACGATGCTTGTTGGCAGCAACGATATCGTGAAAGAACTGTTTTGCGTACTGCAAATTGTCGTTGGGGTCGCCAGGTGTTAGCTGGTGCCAATCAACGAGCACATACATATCTAAATCACTGGCTAAAGCAACCAGTTGATTGACTTGTTGAGTGAAGCTAGCGGGGTTTGTGACATAACCACCTTCTTGAACATAAAGACTTAAACGAAGTATATCTGCGCGCCAGTTGTTAGCCAAAGTGGCTAAGGAGTCTTGAGTCAGGCACTTATTTAAACCAAACCACTGCAGACCGTGAGAGCTCATACCACGCAGTTGTACAGGGGTGTTGTTTTTATCACAAAGTGTTTTCCCACATACACTCAGTTTGCCATAGCGACTAAATGCACCATCAAGGGGAGGTGTCTGCTTACATACACCTAGTTTTTGCCAAGCGTTACTGCTGCCTGGTAGCGAATTGGTCCACCATTTAGCTTGATATAATACACCATCATAGTGCATTTGATCGCCAGCTAGGGCATGGTTCGGCACCCCAGCCCAGTTAGTTTGTGGCCAGTTTGGATATTCATTGATGTCCGTACAGTTACTGGCATGGCTATTTGAGTAAAAGAATAATAAAAGCAATAGACTTGAAACAGTCAGAATTTTCTTGATCATAGTGATCTCCTATAGTTACATGTTGTATCCAGTTCAATGTATAGCTTGTGCTTTTTTTAACCAGCAGACATTGGTCGAAGGTGAATAAACACAATATTGACCGTATGTGCTCAACAACTTGTGTTTGCCTGATTACTTAATTTGTTTTTAATAAGGAGATGACGATGAACAACCACATCAATTATGTTGAGTTTGCGGCCGCAGATTTAGCTGCAACTGAGCAATTTTTTAAGCAAGTTTTCGCGTGGCAATTTGAGCACTATGGTCCTGATTATATTGCGTTTAGCAATTCAGGTTTGGATGGTGGTTTTTTCCGAAGTGAGCTTGCTGGCAATACCGTCAATGGCAGTGCTCTGGTGGTGTTGTATAGCGATGAACTTGAGCAAACAATGCTTAATGTTAAGCAAGCCGGTGGCACCATCAGCAAAGACATTTTTAGTTTTCCAGGCGGGCGTAGGTTTCATTTCATTGAGCCCAGTGGCAATGAATTGGCGGTATGGACTGCATCTTAACGTATTAGTTGCAGTGCGAGTTAATCGCTCGCACTGCCCACATCAAGTCTTGCAAACCACTCTAAAAACTCTTGCACCATCTCACCTTTAAATATTCGGCCGTGCTGTGGTGCCATCATGTCAACTTCTAACTCGCGAATACGTGCAACCCAATTATTCTTAGCACGATTGGATGGCATCCAGCGACGGTGAAAATACTCCATATGCTTTATATGACTAGCAAAGTCTTCAACAAACATTGGCGGTTCATTTTTTTCAAGTGCTGCGCCAATGTCGCCGCTCATTAAAATTTTTGCTTTGGGGTCGTAGACATTGAAGTTACCAGAAGAGTGCAGGTAGTGTGCGGGAATAAACTTCAATGCAGCTTTGCCGATTTTTATCTCCCCGCCTTCATCTTTAATAGACTGGTATTGAATATTATCCATTCCGAAGTGCCTAATGAAGCCCTCCCAAAGCCATGGTGCATGCAAGGTAGCATGAGGAAGCGCTTTATCCCACAGCCCCAAAGAAGAGATAATATCGGGGTCTTGATGGGATGCAAACAGCGTAGTTATTTGTTCTAACTTTACGTGTTTCAATAAGCTAGCCAGCATCGAAGAAAATAATTCAATACCACCTGGGTCAAGAATAATCGCTTCATCATTACTTTTAATTAAGTATTGGTTAGTGTCTATGATCTTTTCGCTTTTCTGAGAGTCTCTACCTAGCACAATCCATGTATGCGTGGTGGAGCTATAGATTTCTGTTGACTTCAACGTAGCGCTCCTTTTAATAGGCTAATTTCTTTTAAGTTTTCATTTATGGCGTGTTTTATATTTTTTGCGGCTCCTGCAATGAAATTTGAAACTGATTGCAAGCTTTCACTAAACTCTCCAGCATTAGAGGCTTCAACGCGGCTAGTTACTGCGATATATTCGGCGCTACGCATTTGTTTTAAAATGTCTTCAAAATACCCCTCTAAATGCATAACAGCGGACTCTAGTTGCTTGACTGTACGAATGAATTCCAAACGCCCTTGTTGTTGTAAGTGGTGAATGTCTGTGTGCTCAGTGTATTGTGCCGCGATGTTTAATCGCAGTTGAAAGTCACTATATCTGACCACGGACAGCGCGATTTCAAATAAATTACTCGAGAGCATTGAAATACTTTTTGTTGTTTTGATGGTGAGCTCAGAAAACTCGTCGATGAAATTTGTAATTGGTTTAAAGCCGAAGGCAGAATCTCCAGCTCGAAGTGCAACGACTCGCGCGTTCTTGGCTGTCAAAGAAAGGTTTTTTGCCTCTTGTAAAATGGTGTCAAGATTGGCAATGATATTGGCTACACGGACGACGTTTTTAATGGCCAAAGTGGCATCATTTTGATGATACATCAAACAGACTCACAGATTGCATTTTCTAGAGCATAGATAATTTTTAATTTTTTCGCCTAAAAAATCCGGTTAAAACCCTCATTATTAAGTGCTTAACTTGCATAATCAGTACCCCTAGCTCATATTTTAAGCTGGGAAATGCTTCTCTCTTTTTAAACCAAGGTTAGGTTGACCAACATGAAACACCTGTTCATTTGGGTTATGGGTTATTTAACAGTTGCTTTTGCTGCGCTTTATTATGCTCCTTCTGAGCTGACAATCGTTTCGTTAAGTGGTTGTGGTCTGTGGTTAATCGGCGCTGTTGTCAATCATAGTGTCCGTGTTAGGTTATGCACTTTTTTGGCCGTCGCGGGGATACTTAGTTACCTTGTGTTCTCCCTTTCGTTAAACAGCACTGTGGCAAGGTTCTTTATTTTTATGAATCTTTCTGGCGCATTTATACTTTGCGAGTTGTTACGAACAAAAATTAAATTTGATGTGATGCAAACCTCTGCGTTGGTAGTGTTCAGGCGAGTCACATTATTTATGTTACTGCCTTCACTTGCTATTGGTGCTATAAGTGCAGCGCTTGTCAGTAGTTTTAGTCAATATAGTTGGTTGGCAATTTTTCAACATTGGCTGTTCGGTAACGTATTTGCGCTGTTAATGGGCGTTCCTTTCTTATCTGCTTACGTGAGGCGAGGAAAGCATTTTCTTGCACAGACGTACACCTTTACTCACATGTTCGCTGCTTTGGCTTTTGTTAGTTTGCTGTCAGTTATTTCTTTGACTCATTTAAACCTTGTTATGATTGCAACCGTCGCTTTGTTAGTTTTATCTGCTATTGCTTATGGGAGCAACTTACTCGCTTTGCTCGGTTTCTTACTGGGAGGTGCCGCCCATATTGTTCTTTATGTAAATCTATCGCTTTTCAAAGAAAGCCTACCGACATTAGGAAGCACCATGTTTTTAGCTTCGGTGGTGGGGTTTTTGATTGCCTTAAGGCTAAGCCGATCTAAACAAGGTGTTGAGCGCTTGGTCACGCGTTTAAGAAAACTTAAAACCTTTAGCAAACATGCATTTGAATTGAGTCCTGAGCTTATTTTAGTGCTAGATAGTAAAGGGGTTGTTATCGACGCAAGTGAAGGCTTTTTGTCAGCAGTGCAATTAAACAAACAGCAAATTAAAGGAAAAAACATTACTTTGTTTTTGGACGAGTCAAGCCAAATGTTGTTCTCATCTCACAAGCTAGATTTGAAGCACACATTTGCTGAAAGTGGTTTACAAATCATTAGCAGCAACGGTAGGAAGATAACCGCAGATTTAAAAGCAACCGTTTTTGAAAGTGATAGTCATTATTCGACTGTCTGTTTTTTACATGATATCTCTGAACAATTAGAGTTGGCGGACGTGTTAGAACAAGAAAAGGAATTGCTTGAAGTAACACTTAGCTCAATTGGAGATGGTGTGATTTGCACCGATGTGGATAGTAAAGTGACTTATATGAACCCTGTTGCAGAAGCTGTTTTAGCTAAACTCACAAGAGAGGTTAAAGGTTTACCGTTTGATGACGTTATGCCGCTTTACAATGAAGATACTAAACAGGCGATTACTGGGCTCACAGATAGGTGCATCAAGAATAATCAGCTGATGAGTTTACCCGAATTAACATGCGTTAAAAATCACTTAAGGCTAGAATTTGCGATACAGGATTCTATTTCTCCCATATATCTTAAAAATGGTGAGATTGCTGGTGCCGTCATGGTTTTTCAGGATGTCACTGAGTCGCGTATTATGTCTAGAAAACTCACACATATGGCACATCATGATGTGTTAACCGGCTTGCCAAATCGGCTTTTATTACAAGAGCGACTGAGCCAGTTTTGCAAACGCGCGCAAAGAGAAGGGCATAAGTTTGCTGTGGTTTTTGTTGATTTAGATAACTTTAAGAAGATTAATGACTCGTTAGGCCATGATGTGGGCGATTCGCTGCTGAAAAAAGTGGCTAATCGTTTTTCTAATGGCGTGAGAAGCGTTGATACCGTCGCACGTATGGGGGGCGATGAGTTTGTGTTGATGCTCGATGCAATTAAAGACAAGCATCAAGTTGCTAAGGTGGTGAACAAGATTCTTAATATTGCCTCTGGGTGTTATGAACTGGAAAAAGTACAAGTTGAACTATCAATTAGCGCCGGAATAGCGATGTATCCTCAGGATGGCGAATCACCAGATATGTTGATGAAGCACGCCGATACTGCAATGTATCGAGCTAAAAAAGTCAGTAAAAGTGATTATCAGTTTTACAGCATAGAGCTTGATCATGCTGCAGAGCTGCGCATAGAGCAAGAAGCAGCTATTGCAAACGCATTGAAAGACAGTGAGTTTATTCCTTACTATCAGCCAGTAGTTAATGCTCAGAGCTTTTTGTTAGAAAAGTTAGAAATGCTTGCTCGCTGGCACCACGGAGGGAAGATAAAAGGCCCTGAAAGCTTTATTTCTATCGCTGAAGAGGCAAACTTAATTGACAAAGTATCATACCAACTATTATTTCAAGCACTTATGGATTTTTCAGGCTGGCTAGTAAAAATGCCCAAATTGGTATTGAGTGTCAATATTTCAGTTTCACAGCTAGTTGAACCCCAATTTATGGCAACGGTCTTGATGTTATTAGACAAAAACAATATTCCACCCAGTAACATTGAGATTGAAATTACTGAATCTTCACTTGCTTCTAATTTAGACGTTATGAAAAAAGCCTTAATTGAAATTCAACGGCGTGGCATTAGTATTGCAATTGATGACTTTGGTACCGGTTACTCGAGTCTAAGCTATTTAAAAGACCTAAATTTTGACACTATTAAGGTCGATCAAAAGTTTGTTGCAGACTTAAATGAGAACCGTAAAAAAGGTGAGCTGGCATTGGTTATTGTTAATATGGCCAAAAGCTTACATGTAAACTGTGTCGCAGAGGGCGTCGAAAGCCAGGAGCAGGCAAAAATACTGGCTGAAGCAGGATGCCAACAACTACAGGGCTATTACTTTTCTAGACCTAAATCTAAGCTCGATATTGATTCAATTATAACGGCTGGCCTGCGCATAAATCAGTCTAGAACATTGCTATAAGCGATTTTTTTTAAAAAATAATAAAAATTAAGAAGTCTTAAGGTTTACTTAATTTTGCTTCCCTAAATTAAACATATCACTTCTAGGGGAGTTGCCAAATGACCGCAATGACAATTCATGATTTAACCGTGCCTTCGAGCGCTTTGCATTGGGCTAAATATAACCAAAATGGCCGTTTAGAACTGGAATTGCAGGTCAAAACCGGTTTTGCAAAAGCCTATGCTGCTGACTTACACGAGTTTTATCCATTACTGAGCTGTTTAAATACCCCTCAAGGCTATTGTGTTTTAGGGCTGCGCATTGCGACAACCGATACGTTGTTTGTTGAGCAGTATTTAGAACAGCCAGTAGAAAACTTTTTACCACAATGTACCCACCGTAGCGAGATTGCAGAGTTAGGTAATTTGTATTCTACGCACCGCAGCGCAACGCTTGGACACTTCATAGTGGTTGCTCAAGCACTATTATCTCAGCATATTCGATTTCTAACATTTACAGGTACGATGCAAGTAAGAAAGCTAATGGCTTTGTGCCAGGTACCAATTTGCGAATTAACGCCAGCGCAACCTAGTAAAGTGGCAAGTGCCAAAGATTATGGTAGCTACTATGACGCTGACCCTAAAGTATGTGTGGTCGACTTAGAAAATGTGCAGCAAGTGATTAATACGACCAAGCTATATACCAAGCTTGCAGAGCAATACCGTAATGAAGTCAGCGAGCTAGTTTCAGGATTACAACTATGAATGCACTTATTCAAAAGCTAAAAGATACGCCCTCAGAACAAATCGTGTTAGTTGATGAACTGCATCACATTGGTGCCGAGCAGCTGCTGGTGCAGGTCGAACAGCTTGCTGAGTTTATTAACTATCAACAAGTAAGTTGTGTTGCTCACAGTATTGCAAATGGCCTTGCATGGGTAGCAGTAGACCTTGCTTTAACTTTAACCCGCTGTGCAGCTTTGCCTTTGCCGACCTTTTTTAGCCAAACTCAGTGTGACTTTGCGATACAAAAAGCGGGTGCGCAATTATTCATTTCACAAACAGAATTAGAAGCACATATTGCGCTTGATGTTTTAACCGTGTTCGAGCAAAAGCTGTGGGTGTATTACTTGTCAGGGTCAGATGACGTGGCGTTATTTACGGATACGCAAAAAATCACATTTACTTCTGGCTCAACTGGGCAGCCTAAAGGTGTTTGCTTGTCTTTACATAGCCAATTAGCCGTGGCTAACAGTTTGTGTGAGCGTATTAACTTAAGTGCGCCCAAGCATTTATGCGTATTGCCACTGGGCGTATTACTTGAAAATATCGCAGGCGTCTATGCCCCTATCCTCAGTGGCGGTCAGATTAAAGTACTGCCTATCGAAAAACTAGGATTTTGTGGCAGTCAGTTAAAAGATGGCGACGCTTTACTTAGCGCCATTTCGCACTATCAGCCTAATAGCATGATTTTAGTACCTGAGCTTTTGAAGTTTCTAATATTAGCGTGTGAGCAAGGCTGGCAACCACCAAATAGCTTAGCTTTCATCGCGGTCGGTGGAGCGCATGTCTCTATCTCTATGTTGGAAAAAGCAAGAACCCTTGGCCTACCGGTTTTTCAAGGGTATGGCTTGTCAGAGGCAAGCTCTGTGGTGTGCTTAAACACCAACCCGGAGCAAGAAGGTTCAGTAGGTGCACCGTTAGGTCACATTCAAATTAAGACAATTGAAAACCAACTATATATAAAAGGGCCTATCTTTTTGGGGTATTTGGGTGAGTCAGAGCATCCTAAAGATCAGTGGTATGCAACTGGAGACTTAGTCAATATTGATGAACAAGCGGGAACTCCGGTTGTGACTGTTGTTGGCAGGAAAAAGAATCAACTAATTAACAGCTTTGGCCGAAACATAGCCCCTGAATGGCCGGAATCTATGCTGCAAAGTGCCAGCTTTCCCATACAGGTAGTGGTATTTGGTGAAGCTAAACCTTATTTATGTGCGCTCATATGGGCACCAGAGAATATTTCCCACGGTCTTCTTTCACAGCATGTTGAAGACATTAACAGCTTATTGCCTGATTACGCCCAAGTTGCGCGTTGGCATCGCCTTGATACTCCCTTGAGTGTTCAAGCCGATTTGCTCAGTGCTAATGGACGACCTAAAAGAGCGGCTATAGCAAACTATTATGTTGAAAAAATTAACGCTTTATACAGTATCGAGCAGGAGAAACTAATGACTACTTTTTACGATGAATTACAAGCACAGACACAGGCTGAACGTGAGTACCTACTATCTGCTCCAATCATTAAAGATGTTTTTGAAGGGCAAGTAACGTTAGGTCAATATGGCTCATTTTTACAGCAAGCTTATCATCATGTGAAACATACAGTGCCTTTATTGATGGCTTGTGGCAGCAAGTTAGATGAGTCAAAAGAATGGTTACGTGAAGCCATTGGTCACTATATTGAAGAAGAAATGGGACATCAAGAGTGGATTTTGAATGATCTTGCGCAGTGTGGCTTCGATAAAGAAGCTGTTCGCCACTCAACACCAAGCTTTGCGACTGAGCTGATGGTGAGTTATGCATACGACAGCATTAACCGTGTTAATCCATTGTGCTTTTTTGGGATGGTTAATGTGTTAGAAGGTACTTCTATCACATTAGCGGATCAAGCGGCTCAAAGTATTGCAAAGCAGCTTAACTTACCGAAAAAAGCATTCAGTTATTTAACGTCTCACGGTGCTCTGGATATTGAACATATCGACTTTTTCAAAGGATTAATGAATAAAATTGACTGCCAACAAGAGCGACAACTTATCATTCACAGTGCTCGATGTTTTTACCGACTTTATGGTGATGTGTTTAGAAGTATTGAGGCGCAACCGAGTATTGATTTAACACAGGAGGCTAGCTAATGGGTAAACAAGGGCTTGCCGTTATAACCGGTGCTTCTGGTGGAATAGGCGCGGCAATTGCAACGCAACTGAGCCAAGCTGGGTGGCGTTGCTTATTACTTGGTCGCGATGAAAATAAATTGCAACTGCTTCAGCGCACATTGGGTGGGGAACATCAATACTTAGCATTAGATTTAACCCTGCCAGGTAGTGTTCAGCGAGTGATGATGCATGCTGCAAGTTTAGGAGGAGCCGCATTGCTCGTCAATTGTGCCGGGTGTAATGAAATGCGTTCGTTTCAAAGTGAACAGCTGGAACAAATTCAACGGCAAATGACAGTCAACTTGGTGGTGCCAATGTTGTTGACGCATCACTTACTACCACAATTAAGCAGTGTTAAAGGCACGGTGGTTAATGTTGGGTCGGCATTTGGCTACATTGGTTATCCTTACCAAAGTGTTTATTGTGCGAGCAAATTCGGACTTCGTGGATTTAGCGAGGCGCTATCCCGAGAACTGGATGGACAAGTTGCCGTTAAATATCTTGCTCCGCGTGCAACCGATACCAGCATTAACTCAGAAGATGTGAGAGCGTTAAACACTGCTTTGGGAAATAAAATGGATACCCCCGAAGAAGTGGCCCACAGCTTTATGCGTTTGTTGAATAGTAAAAAACGCCGTTTGGTGGTCGGGTTTCCTGAAAAGCTTTTTGCAAGGGTAAATGGTTTGCTACCTGAGTTAGTCGATAATGCCATCATCAAGCAGTTAAAAACCATTAAAAATTATATTAGTTGTCAGCTTAATACTAAGGAGTCATCCTCATGAAAAAACTTAAAACAGTTATAATTGCAGCGCTGTTCGCCAGTACGAGCGGTTTTGCAAATGCAGACTTTAGCCAAGAACTCAGTGCTATTCAAAAGACTTGGGCAAGTGTTAATTACGAGTTGCAAGACGAGGCGCGAGAAAAAGCGTTTGAAGCATTGGTCAAAGACAGCCACTCGTTGGTTGCTAACTATCCAGACAAGGCCGAAAGTCATATTTGGCACGGTATTGTTCAATCAAGTTACGCGGGAGCCAAAGGTGGGTTGGGGGCACTAGGGTTAGCTAAAGCGGCCAAAGCAGAGCTGGAAGCGGCAATTGAAATTGATGAGACAGCCTTAAGCGGCTCGGCACTAACCAGCCTTGGTACCCTTTATAGCCAAGTTCCTGGTTGGCCAATTGGTTTTGGTAGTGATAAAAAAGCACAAAAGTTGTTTGATAAAGCTTTAAAAATTAACCCAACTGGACTAGATGTTAATTACTTTTACGGACAATTTCTTTATGATGAAAAGCAGTATAAAAAAGCATTAGCACATTTACAAAAGGCAAAAAATGCACCAGCCAGGTTGGGCAGAGAAAAAGCAGATCTGTATCGCCAACAAGAGGTTGATAATTTAATCGCAAAGGTAGAGAGAAAACTAAAACATAAACGATGAAACTATTACTTGTTGAAGATGACGCATTGCTAGCCCAAGGGCTGATACATTCATTGCAAAAAGAAGGTTACTCCGTAGAGCATGCTCAAACCGTCAGTATGGCTAAGAGCATGCTAGACAACGAAGAAATTGAACTCGTTGTTTTGGATTTAGGCTTACCAGATGGGGACGGTTTAGACGTGCTAAAGACGATTAAAAAGCGTCGTTTAGCGCTTGCGGTATTGATCTTAACTGCCAGAGATTCAATTGAAGACAAAATCACAGGGTTGGACCTCGGCGCAGATGACTATTTACCAAAACCTTTTGAAGCCAAAGAGTTATTTGCGCGTTTGCGCGTTATCAGTCGACGTCTGGGTAGTCAAACGAGTAGTACATTGCAGTGTCAGAATGTACAGCTTGACCTTGCAAGCCATCAAACATTGGTGGCGGGAGAGCCGCTGATTTTGCCACGTAAAGAGTTTATGTTATTAAAAGCCTTGATGGAAAACGCGGGTCGCGTTTTATCAAAAACGCAATTAGAAAGTAAACTGTATCAATGGGGTGAGGAGCTAGGCTCAAATGCCATTGAAGTCCACATACATCATTTACGAAAAAAGCTGCCTAAAGACTTTATTAAAACTTTGCGCGGTATAGGATATGTCGTTGCTAAATAATGGAAATACGCAAGAGCAAAAAGTACGCCTATCAATAAGTCGAAGGCTGACGATGATCGTACTTTCGGGCGTTATTCTCACCGCATTTATGGCGTTGATGAATGGTTATCAGCGCAGTATGGATGAAGCACAAAAACAACTAGACATTCAACTGATGAGTATGGCAAATGTATTGATAGCAACACCGGTGCGCCATTGGCCTGAGCAAAGTGATCTATTTGCCCAACTATGGCAACAAAAAAGCCTAGTTTACTCTGCTAACTTACTAAAAAATCAATCGATATCTGCTTTAGAGTCGCCTGGGTTTAAGACGCAAAATATATCTGGAACTAGGCTGAGAACGTGTGTTTTACACGCGGGTGACAAACGTTTGATGGTGGCTGAACCTATTCACAAACGCTTTATGCTTTCTGAAAGCTTGATTTTATCTGCTATGACCCCGCTTGTTTTCGCCATGCCTCTACTGGCCATTTTTATTGCTTGGTATATCCGTAAAGCGCTACGGCCATTAACAACATTGTCGAATGAACTCAAAGAGCGTCAAGCAAATGACTTTAAGAAACTAGAGATTGTGAGTGAAGATGCCGAAGTCGCGCCCGTGATCGAACGACTCAACAGCCTGTTTGCAAAAGTCGAAAAGGCTTATTTACGTGAGCGTTATTTTGCTTCTGACGCGGCACATGAATTGAAAACACCAATCAGTAGTTTAAAAATCAATTTACATAATTTATCTGATGATATTCAGCACCCAAGCCTACCTGCAATACAACAAGGTATTGAACAGCTAAATCATATCGTTGAGCAAATGCTCACTTTGGCGAGAACGGAACCCGACCGATGGCGTACGAACTTTCAACCCATAGATGTAATGGCGCTAAGTCAAAATGTGGTTGCTCAGTTATACGACCGAATAGAGCAAAAGCATATTCAAATAAGCCTAGATGCGCAGCAATACTGGCTCAAAGGCTGTGAGTTTACACTCCATACACTGTTCATTAATTTACTCGGTAATGCGGTAAAATACACTCCCAATGAAGGCAATGTACGTTTGTCGATCACTTGTGTAAACGGCAAAATTGTGTGGATGATAGAAGACTCTGGTCCCGGCATGGATGATACCGAGATAGCACGTATTTTTGATCGATTTTATCGAGTGGGCGGAGATAAACACCCTTCGGGAGAAAAAGGGGCAGGTTTGGGGATGGCTATAGTACAGCAAATTGCGGAAATTTATGGCGCATCTGTCAGCTTTGGACGTTCACAGCTAGGTGGCTTACAGGTACAGGTTGAATTTCCTAAGGAGCATACATGCGAATAACAAGGAGTTATATGTACTTTTGCATGTTGTTTGGGATGTTTGCATCAGTCAAGGCGGTTGCCACTGACTCTGTCACAATTGTTCTTAGAAATCATTTGTTTATTCCCGCGCAGGTAGAAGTCCCTGCGGGTAAAAAAGTTCGCTTAATCATTGATAATCAAGATGACACGGCTGAAGAGTTTGATAGTTTTGACTTAAATCGCGAGAAGGTCTTGTTTCCAAAAAGAAAAAGCGTCATTTATATTGGGCCGCTTAGCGTAGGAGAGTACCGATTTTTCGGTGAGTTTTCACCCAATACGGCGCAAGGCGTAGTGATTGCAAAGGAGTCCAGCGATGCTGCTCAATAGCGTGATTATTAGTATCAACCAATTCTTGCCATTAGCACTGTTATGGGTACTGTTGCATCACAGCGATTTTGGTCAATCCGGCGAAAAGTTACCCTTTTTGCAAACCCTCATTACCTGTGCGTTAGCATGTGCTGTTTTCTTAGGATTTGCCGATACTATCAGCCAATGGTTTGATTACAAGGGCCTTGAAATGCTCAAAATTCTATTTTTGTTAGGGATTTATGGAAGTGTTATTGCGGTATTTTGCTCTGCAAGGCGTGTGTATAAACAAATAGCAATTGTACTGGCCAGTGTGATGTACCTAAGTCATTTTGTTATGTATGTAAGTAGTTATTGGCAATTAGATACTAAGCAAGGAATTATGATAGGGACGATACTTGGGCTGGGGATTTGCCTAAGCTTTTGTACATTATTATTTTTTACTTTGTCTTGGTTTAAAGCGCATGGCGCCACTGCGATTGTCTTGGCGTTATTGTCTGCACACAGTGCTAGTAAGGTGGCTAATGCCATTGATCTAGCTGCACAAATTGACATACTACCGAGCAGTGAAACGGTGTTTGACCTACGATTTTGGTTAGATGAGTATGGTATTACGGGTCGTTTGCTCAAAGCGCTGTTAGGATATGAAGCCACACCAAGTTACGCAAACTTAGTGGCATTTACATCTGCATTGATGATAGCCGCGGTTGTGATTATTTGGCGTATGCGCCTCGATGAGCAAAAGGTTGTTAAAGGAGGCGAACATGGCCTATAAGTTGCAAATTCAACGGTTGCTTTTTATAACTTTACTGGGCGTTATTTCGGGGTTTTGCCGTGCTGATGGGATGGTGGTTGATAAGGTATATCACCCGTATGTTCTGCCTTTTGAAAGAGAAGTTGAGTGGCGCTGGTTATCACGTCAAACTGATGAGGGGAATGTATTAGCGCAACGAGCTGGACTTGGTTGGGCGATTGCTGAAACGGTTACGGTTGAGGGATACATGATTGGTGAGCGCGATCAACTTGATAACTTTGACTTAGCGGCATACGAACTCGAAGCACGTTGGCAGGTGGTAGAGCAAGGACGTTACTGGGCTGACTGGGGAATGTTGTTCGAACTTGAAAAGCAGCATAAAACATCTGCCTATGAGGCAACAATAGGTGTTCTATTTGAAAAAGAATTAGGAAAAATGAGCCTCACAATGAATGCATTTGCAGTGAGAGAGTGGGGCGCTGAGATTAAAAATGAATGGGAAAGCGAATTTAGAGCACAGCTGCGATATAGATTTATGCCTGCTTTTCAACCCGCAATTGAGATCTACAGTGGAGAGGACTTTGTTGGTATTGGCCCTGCAATTATTGGGTTGTATCGATTTGAAGGGCAGCGGCAATTAAAGTGGGAGGCGGGCTTTGTGAGTGAAATATCGCATTCCGGTAAAGATCACAGCTTTAGATTGGCATTAGAGTTCGAATTTTAATATCAAAGTAATGGCAACGTTTTTCAGTGGGTGGTTGAGTTTTATTCACCCACTAGTCAATAAAAGTAATGCTCGGAATATGGCCGCTTAAGTAGCTTTTAAAGAGTTCATAATCGCCAATAGGGAAGTTAAACTCGATTAGCTTCCCTTCATTGCCATAGTTGTACGGAAAAACGAAGGTTACAAATTGTGGCGTTTTGCTCAGTACAACCCTATTGATACTTTCTACGTTTATTCTGTGCTGTGCAAAGCACAAATACCCTTGTTTAAATACAGCATGTTTTATCGGTTCACGAATTATCTTGAGTTTTTGATTCTGCAAAAAGTAAGGCATAAAGATAAATATTGTCAACGCAAGTAATGACTTAACGCTAAAGGTTAACTCTGAATAATAGTTAAAAGCACATAACATATAGCTATTTACAGCCAAGTAATAGATATTGCTTTTAAGGATACATTTGTCATGCTCAAGTCTCATTAAAGGCTAATACGATTATTGATAGTATCAGGTGTTTCCCATAGTGGGTGCGATCTGTGTGGTTTCTATCATACCGAAATATCAATTAGTTTATTTTCAAAGTGTGTCGGGTTCGTAACCCGTGAAAGTTGCAGTTAACAATGATTAGACATCTAGATGATAAGCTAGAGTGAATGCTCTAGGTTTGTACCTCAGTATAAGATTGGCAGTAATCAGTTGCCAAAATACCACTGAATAGAATGTATCTGAAATCTCTGCTACCGTGAAGTTTTTCGCTAAAGCTTACGAGCAAGCATCTGTTTTAAAAGAACCATGAGCTTTTGAGGCTTTTTTGGTTGGCACTTATGCGCCATTGCACGTTTAAAAGCGACGCTCATATTATTTCACTTTTTAAAAAGGCACTGACAAGAGTGAGTGTGCTTTTCTTTTTTTTTTTCTTTTTATTTTGTAATAAGTTGGGTGTAGACGTTGCAAAGGTGGGTTTTTGGATTAGCCTTAAAATGGGCTAGTTGTTAGTAGTTGATGCTTAACTACGTACCCTAATAATTCATATTTACGGAGAATACGATGAATAAACTGGTATTGATTATTTTGGCAATTATATTTCCGCCGATTGCGGTGGCATTAAACAATGGAGTGGGTAAGGATTTAGTGATTAATATTTTACTCAGCCTACTATTTATTGTTCCAGGGATTATCCATGCTTTTTGGTTGATCCTGCGTTAGGAAACATTACAAACCCACTCAATTTATCTGGCCTTAGAGTATGATTATATGGCAATATCTCGGTAGTTTTTGCCAACATAGAATTAAGAGAAATAGTTATGCCTAAGGCCAGTGAAATAAAAAAACATGCCGCAATTGAATACAATAACCGTGTAATGATCGTAAGAGATATTGAACGCTCAGTGCCTCAAGGTAGGGCTGGTGGCAGCTTGTATCGTATGCGCATGTACGATGTAGTTAATGGCGCAAAAGTAGATGAAACCTTTAAAGCAGATGAAATGCTAAACCTTGCTGATTTGGTGCGCCGTCCAGTTATGTTTTCGTACATTGATGGTGAAGAATACGTGTTTATGGACGAAGAGGACTACACGCCATACCATCTAAATAAAAGCAGTATTGAAGAGCAAGTTTTATTTGTTAATGAAGATACCAAAGGGCTATTAGCGGTTATTGTTGAAGGCAGACCGGTATCTATCGACTTACCTTCCAGTGTAGAACTTGTGATTGAAGAAACTTCTCCTTCGATTAAAGGTGCATCAGCTAGCGCTCGTACCAAGCCTGCTACATTGACTACCGGCCTTGTTGTTCAAGTACCTGAGCATATCTCAACGGGTGATAAAATCCGTATTAATACCGATGAGAAAAAATTCATGGGACGCGCTGAGTAATATTGCTTACTGGGGTTGCAGCGTGTAGATAATGTGCTTGCAACCTCGCAAAATGTAATTTTGGGTAAGTGCAACGGAGCGCCATATCGTTGCATTTAAACAAAACTAGATTGCAGCATTCACACTACGAGAGCAAACTACGGTATGGAAAATAATATAAAGAGCCTTACAAAAGCGTGTGATGAGTTAGGGTTGAGCTATGAATTTATAGACTTAGATCATAACTTTGTACGTGTCAAAATGGACAATGGTTGGCAATACTTTGAGCTGAATAAGACTCCTTTTAACACTGAAGCTGCATATTGCATTTGCCAAGATAAAGGTCACTCATATCAATTACTAAAAGACGTTGTACGTGTTCCCAAGACGCTTGATTTTTTGGACTTCAATGTCTCGTCTAAATACAGTAAATATAAACACTGCAATAGTATTGCAGCAGCACTGACGCGTATTGACGAAAATTTTACCTACCCGATTGTGGTTAAGCAGAATAAAGGCGCTTTAGGTACAAATGTATTTTTATGTGCGAATGCATTAGACACTGAAAAAGCGTTTCAGGAGATATTTAACCATCAGTCAAAATATTATGACTATCTTGCACTTGCGCAAGAGTTTGTGACAACAAAAGCAGAATATCGACTGTTATGTGCGTATGGCAAACCGATATTTGCCTATCAGCGTGGCAGCGCTGCTGCGACCTTTAATGTTAAATACTGGGAAAATGGTGAGCAAGCGCAACGGGTTACAGATATGGTCTTGTTTCAACAGCTTGCTGATTTTGTGCAACCTATTCACAATGAATTTCCAATGGGGTGGGTTGGTTACGATATCATCGTTGATGACAAAGACGATCTCTATTTGATTGAGCTAAACGCTTCCCCTCAGTTTAACAACTTTATTGAACATAATAGCTCTGAGCCGGTCATTGAACTCTATAAGCATGCGCTGACACAGCTAAGCAAGCAAGGGTAGAGCATTAATGCTGCGTGTCCTTGATAGGTTCGATCAGTCGGCATATTGAAGTGCAATTGATAAAAACTCTTGTTCAATTGCTAAAAACTCACCCAAAATTTCTGGGTCGAAGTGACTGCCTCGGCCCTCTCTGAGAATATAGATTGCTTGCTCGTGAGTCATCGCATCTTTGTAAACGCGTTTACTTATGAGCGCATCATACACGTCTGCAATGGCCATAAGCCTTGCACTTAAAGGGATCTGTTCTGCCGACAAGCCATTGGGGTAGCCACTGCCGTCCCACTTTTCATGATGTGATAGCGCTATTTCTTTGGCAATTTTCAAAAACCTGACCTCGCCAGAAACTTCTTTTTCAGCTTTGGCGATTGCATCGTATCCCAACCTTGCGTGTGTCTTCATTATTTCAAATTCCTCGCTGGTCAGTTTTCCACCTTTTAAAAGGATTGCATCGGGAATACCAACTTTACCTATGTCATGTAAAGGCGCTGACTTGTAAAACAGCTCAATCACATCTTCACTTAGTGCCTTTTTATATTTAGGTAATGTGGCAAGTTTAGAAGCAAGCGTTTTAACATAAAGCTGTGTTCTTTTTATATGATTACCAGTTTCTTGATCTCGTGTTTCAGCGAGACTTGCCAGAGCAGCAATCGTTGCATCTTGCGCAGCTGATAGCTCTTTTGTTCTTTTTTGTACCTCTGCCTCCAGATAGGCATTTTTATCTTTTAAAAAATCTCGATGACGTTTAATTTGAATATGTGTTCTGACTCTGGACTTTATGATAGGTGGGCTAATCGGTTTGTTAATATAATCACAAGCGCCCAATGCAAAGCCTTTTTCTTCATCTTGAATACTGTTTTTGGCGGTTAAAAAAATCACGGGTAAATCATGGGTATCAGAGTTGCTCTTTATACGTTTGATTACTTCATACCCATCCATATTTGGCATAACAATGTCTAATATCACTATATCAACAGGTTGGCTTTCTAAAACTTTAAGCGCGCTTTGGCCGTTTTTAGCGGCTATTACGCGATACTCTGTTTTTAAAATTTCAGACATAAGTGCTAGGTTCTCAGATGTATCATCAACCAGTAACACAGTGAATTTATCAAACATACGGTGGTAGCTCCCTCAAAATACTCGTACACGATCTAAATATTAGGTCTACCTTTTTATTAGTGCCAATTCTAAGGGGCTAATATGATTCGACTGAAGTCACTATTTGTAATGCTTTTCGCTTTTATGTTTTTCACGTGTGTGTCTTTGGTGTTTGTTTCGAGTTATATCGGAGAAATTCAAGCGGAAGAACAAAGAGCGCGTCAGCAGTTAATCATGTTTAACCAGCTTGCTGATGACTTTAAACAAATGTCAGAACACAGAAGTTCGTTTGCCAGAGCCTATATCTCTACAGGCGAAGAGCGCTGGCTCACATTATTTAATTACGCGATTGCCGTCTATGAAGGCAATGCAAAAATTATTGATAAACACGCTTTAAACTATTGGGATAGCTTGGCTCTGACAACAAGCAAAATACCTGCAGTAGATAACTCTTATAGGAGCAAGCCATTTATTGAGCGCTTTGAAGCTATTAAGTTGCGCCATGATGAATTTGCTCAGGTGGATCAAGCGCTAGAAAAAGTAGGTCAACTAATTGAAATTGAACGCTCGGCCATTGCAGAGAAACAACAGAAAAGTAATTTAAGCCATAAGCTTTTAGACGATTCGTACCTGAGTGTTAAAAATGATGTTATGTATTCGCTTGAAAATGTAGCGCAACTTATTTTTCAGCGTCTTGAAGCACAGGCAAGTAAATATACAGGCAAATTAAATACTGCTACGCAAACCCAAAACTTTATTATTGGCGTTTTGTTGCTAGCTATCACCTTGTCTTTTTATTTTTTATGGCGTTATTACATTTGGCCAATATCACGAATTCAAAAAGCGCTCGTAGCTCAGGTAGAGAGTAACAACTTTGACTTTCAGCTTGCTAATAATTACTACGGAGAACTTGCTGAGTTTGCACAGGCGATGAATCAGTTATTAGGTGATATTGCTGAGCAACTGAAATACAGTTCAATCCAAAAAGACTTAAACCAAGCATTAAGAGGAAAGACCAGTGCTCAAGAGCTGGGAGATGAAGTGATTGAGTTTATCTGTGAGCGTTTATCTATTCCGCTTGTTGGTTTGTATGTTTGGCATGAAGACGAACTTTTTAGGGTGTCGGGTATCGGTTATGAGGGGCAGGATAAAGAAACATATCAAGACGAAGATTCTGTCTATTTTCATGTTATTAAAAGAAATAAAAAATATTCAATTGATGTGTCAGAGCAATACGCAATACTACACCAGGGTAAACGTCTATTGCTCAAAGAGCTGCATTATTTCCCGTTGAGTATGGATGATAATTGTATAGGTTTGCTTGAATTAGGCAGCTTTTACAACATTAGTGAAAAGGAGTTTTACTGGCTTAATTTTATTATCCGCGATTTATCTATAGGCTTGCATTTAGCCCGAAACCAAGAGCGACAACGTAAAACTGAACGCATGGTTGTGGAGCAGCTTGAGCTTAATCGCAAGATCATCGATGCGATCCCAAATCCTATGTATTATCGCAACACTGAAGGGGTTTATTTAGGCGTAAATTCTCAGTTTCACGACTTTATAGGCACATTTGAAGCGGATGTGATTGGGGCAACGCCAGACAATATATTCAGTTTTGATATAGCCAGCCGTTTTAATGAATCACAAAGGCAGCTTTTGGCAAAACCTGGCAGTCACAATTATGAAATGCGCTTAAAAGATGTGCATGAACAAATAAGAGAAGTGGTGGTGTATGAAGCCACATTTAGTGATGCAGACAACAAAGTTGCTGGTATCGTAGGTTTGCTGCTAGATGTGACAAAAAGCAAAGAGATGGAACTGCAGTTACGTGAAGCCAAAGCTAAAGCTGACAGTACCAGCAAAGCTAAAGGTGAATTTTTGGCAAATATGAGTCACGAAATTCGCACTCCCATGAATGCCATAATAGGTATGAGTCATTTAGTGCTAAACACCAAGTTGTCTAAGCAACAAAATAACTACATCAAAAAAATAGATGTCGCTGCCAACAACCTACTTGGGATCATCAACGATGTTTTAGACTTCTCTAAAATCGAATCAGGGAAAATGGCAATTGTTGAAGAGGCGTTTGATTTAGAGGAAGTAACCAGCAATGTGACGGTTGTCAATTCGGTTAAAGCTGAGGACAAAGGCATTGAGTTGCTGTTAGACATTCCGCCTACAATACCCACCAACTTGATTGGTGATCCTCTGAGGCTGGGTCAGGTACTTATAAACTTGTGTGGTAATGCTATCAAATTTACTGAGCAAGGCGAGGTTATCATAACCGCAAGAGTGATTGAGAGAACAAAAGGCTCTGCAACATTGAAGTTTACTGTTAAAGACTCAGGTATTGGCCTAACACAAGAACAGCAAGACAAGCTGTTTAAAGCGTTTTCTCAGGCCGATAGCTCGATTACACGTAAATACGGTGGAACCGGGCTTGGTTTGAGTATTTCAAAACATTTGGTTGAGTTAATGGGTGGGCAAATTGGTGTCACCAGTGAACCTGGCGTTGGCTCTGAGTTTTACTTTACTATTAAAGTTGGGTTACAAGAGCAAGCAAACAAGCAATGGTTTTGCCCTGAGTCGATCATCAGAAATACCTCAGTGCTTGTTGTAGACGATAATGAAGCTGCTCGAGAAGTAATGTCTAACCTCGTTCAAGGTTTGGGGTTTAAAACATATGCTGTTTCGTGTGCCCAAGAGGCGCTTAAAGAGTTAACAAAAAGACCCTACCAAATAGTGTTTACCGATTGGAGCATGCCTAACATTGATGGCTGTGAGTTGGCACTGCGCATTAATGAGCTTGACCTGAACCCTAAGCCAAAAGTAATTCTAGTCACAGCGCATAGTAAAGAGTTAGATATTGATCAGGAGGTAAGTGATAAGTTAGATGGCATTATCAGTAAACCGATGAATGCTTCAATTGTGTTTGACTGTGTTTTGGACTGTTTTGACATACGAACTCAGGATGTATCAAATGTTGAGCTGCTAGGCAAAGAGATAGTTTCATTCACAGACAAGACGGCGCTATTGGTGGAGGACAATGAAACTAACCAAGAAGTGGCAACTGAAATGCTGCGATCGTTAGGCATACAAGTAACGATTGCTAACAATGGTAAAGAAGCAATAGAAATACTTGAGCAACAAAAGCAGTTCTCACTTGTCTTTATGGATATGCAGATGCCTGTTATGGATGGCCTCACTGCAACAACAAAAATTAGGGCGCAATCCAAGTTTGCTGACTTACCCATTGTTGCCATGACAGCCAATGCGATGAGAGAAGATATCGAGTGCTGTCTAAATGCGGGTATGAATGCGCACATTGCTAAGCCAATTAATTTTAAGGCCTTAGTGTCGACAATCAAAAAAGTAACAAAGAAGTCGCAATGGCTTGAGGTAAATACAAAGGAAAAACCTGAAAATACAAAAGCTCAGCCAGTGCCTCAGGATGCTGTTTTTGTCCTAGAGGGAATAGATATTCAAGATGGTATCAACAGAATTGGCGGGAATGAACGGGCGTATTGGAGTATTTTGGGTAAATTTATTCATAAACAGATAGAAGAATTAATCAATGTAGAACAGGCAATGATCATTGGCGACTTGGAACATGCATCACGTATTGTACATTCACTCAAAGGCTCCGCTGCTAATTTATCGGCTCATTATTTAGTAGAGCAAGGAGCTAAATTTGAGGAGCAGATAAAAGATACTGCAGAACTGGATGTCGGTATGCTGCATAAAGTTATTGACTATTTAAGAAAAATTGATAAGCAGCTTAGCATTAAAGAGAGTAAAACTGCATTGAAGAGTCAGGATGAAGTACAACCTCAAGCAAGCAACTTGAAAAAGCTGTTTGATGAGCTTTATGAATTAGTAGATGGTAATGATGTTCAATCCTTAGATCTTGTGGATACGTTATTTGCCCATGACTCACTAGCAAAAGATAAGCTTGATGAGCTGCGAAAAAAAATCAATGACTTTGAGTTTGAACAAGCCAAAGAAATTATTCAGCAAATTCGTGTTGATTGAACTTTTTTACAACCATTAGGTTTTTAAAAGTGATATTTAGTGAGGGTTTCAAGGGCAAAATATCTGCAAGGAATCTTAGGTACAGCTCTAAACTAAGTGAAGTAAGAGCTGTATTGCTGAAGTTACTGAATAAAAGAAAGTAACTGGTTACCTGCGGCGACAGTATTATTCTCGCCAGAGAAAATATTGTCGGCGTTTTTGTGTACAAATACGCTGTCTATCCAATCCGAGACGTCTTTATTGAACATCGACAACATTTCAATGGGGATCTGTGATGTATCAGATAGCTTAGATAGAGCGTTGGCTACTTCATCTATCATTAATGCACCGTCGTTAAATTCAACACAGAAATATAAGTTGTTTGCTATCTCTTTCATGTACTTAGCAATATTTAGGTAGTTTACATTGCTGCCTAGCGCTTCTGCCATTCCTATCTCAGAATCAAGTTCTCTAATAGACTCGGTTAATGAGATAACGTCATCCTCTGCAATAGGACTCTCTTGCCAAAACGCTTGGGCGCTGATGGGCGTTTTTTCTATTTTGTTGCCCAACGCCCCCATTTCGTTGGGTGAAAAGTCAAAAAAAGCGTCTTCAAAGAGTTCTTCGTTCTCTTGTGAGCGCAAATTGCCATTGTAGATCTTTTCGTTACTTTTAATTGTTTCAACAACTTTGTCGTTAATGTCTGTTTTAATAGTATTTAGTTTGGCTTGTGTTGCATAAAAGCGTTTAAATAACTCATTAGTATCTTTGATTTGCTCAGCGATGCGTTTGAGATTGGTTAAGTCTTTTTGCATTGATATGTAGTGTGTGACATTGCCTTGTTCATTTTTGATCTCAGAAATGTTCCATTCGACGGGGTAGATTGAACCATCCTTGCGGTAATTAATCGAAGAGCCGTAAAAATACCCATTTTTTTGTAGCGAGGGGGTGATTTTAGCAATCACTTTATGGTTGCTATCTGGCCCTTGAAGGATGCGTGGAGAGCGTCCAACAAGTTCTGCTAATTCGTAGCCTGTATGCTCACAAAACACTTTATTAGCATACACAATAGGGTAGCCTTGAGCGTGGTCTGCATTAGTGATCACGATTGCATGATGAGAGTGCATGAGTACTTGTCGCAGTAGCTGCAGTACAGAGCAATCATGCATAAGCTGACTAAAAAAAGCAGACTCTTCTAAACTCGATGTTCTATTATCCATGAGCTATCAACCCCAATATTTGTAAAAAAGCTAAGTTAAAGTTAGTGCAAAGGTGGTGAATAATCAGTTACCAAAAGTTAATACGTAAGATGGGACAACTTTGATTGCTTTGGCGTATAATTCGATTGAAAAACACCGCTGTTACTGCTTAGCTCTTTAGAGTTTTTACTCAAACCATGTGCCTGTAATGCGTTGAGTTAATCCTTTTTTATTTGATGTTTTGGGTAGTTTGGTTATTTTTTATTATTGAAAGTAAAAGTGATGTTTTGTGTTAATAAGGTGTCACAGAAATTTCATTTCATTGGTCGCAAAATTCATTGACTTGAGGCCTTATCTAGATAGACTGGGTTTAGACAAAAAATATGTCAGTGTTTATAAATCTCCATTACGTTGTTGTATAAGTCATACTTGTAGTACCGTCCTGAAGTTTTTAAGTACCGTCTAATTTTTGCTCTATGCGCCCAGATGGGCATAGTTAAATTTTTTAAATCAGGATATCTAGATATGTCTAATACAGTAACAGGCACAGTTAAGTGGTTCAACGAGTCAAAAGGTTTTGGTTTCATCGCTCAAGAGAATGGCCCAGACGTTTTTGCTCATTTCAGCGCTATCAAAGGTGACGGTTTCCGCACTTTAGCTGAAGGCCAACGTGTTGAGTTCACTCTAGCTACTGGCCAAAAAGGTCCTCAAGCTGAGAACATCACTGTAATCTAAGTTTTATTACTTAGAAAAAAGCAAGCTAAGGCTTGCTTTTTTTGTGGCTAAAAAACGCTTCTCAAACCGTATTAAATGTCGGTCTTATTGGTAACCAGAGAGTACGTCCTTATATGCCTGTGTTCGTTTAATATCTGCAAAGGCAATGCGAAGCCTGTCAACAATCTCTGCGGGGGTTTGAATATTGGCAGCAAGGTAACCATTCACTGATAAGTCAGGTACGCTAAATAGAAAACGAAAATGGTCATTGGGCAAATTGAGTGTATCTGCCATTGATTTTAAGTAGCGAGGGTCATCGAGCACCAAGTCAACTTTATTGGCAATTAACAGCTGATAAGAGCGCTCAATATCGGAGGTGAGCACATAGTCAAAGCCATATCTTTTCAATTCTTCTGCGGCAATATCTCCTCTTTGTACTGCAAGGCGATACCTTTTTGCATCTCCAAGTGAGTTTACAACCACATCACTTCGGTATTTGTTTGTTACAAAGCCCAACTCAAATTTAGCGACAGGACCAATCCAATGAAAATTTTGTTCTCGCAGGGGGGTTTTGGCAATGCTATAGATCAAAGTATTTTCTTTTTCACTTGCAACTTTAAAGGCTCTCGCCCAAGGGAAGAGGTGGTAATCTGCTTTTAAGTGAGCACGTTGTAAGATCTGTTTTACAAGTTCTGTGCTGGTGCCGCCTACTTCACCATTATTGAATGTTTGGTTAGGGGGGGAGAGCTCTGTGACCACGGTTAAAGGAGGCAGCGAGCTGGCATTTGCGCCAATACAATTTAAACTCATGCATAGAACGCAAAAGCATAATAAATGTAACAAGGAGCGTTGAGTAATTCTTACCACTGCGGTACCCAAAACAGACTGATACTTAGAAGTGTAGCAAAGTTAAAGTAAGTTATATGATGTTTAGCAATTTAAATGTGTCACGTTTGCCAACATTACTTTTAGGCAGCACAAGTGGTGATGTTTATTAATAGCTGGCGACATTTGATTAGTTTTTCACCCTTCTTTGACGTTTCTTGTTTGTTTGAGTGGTTTAGTTTGTATCACTCAGTTTCTGTATTTAGCTTTATAGCACTGTTTTATAAAAATACTTCTTATTAATCAATTGCTTGTTTTTTTGATATGTCTCTAGTGTAACCGATGAGTTGGCTTTTTGTTAATTTTTCGTGGGTTAGGGCGATTTTGACCTGTTCCTTTTTTAGATAATAGGTAGTATTTACATATCCTGGAATTAGATTCAAAGGTGGCTGATTCATAGATTCAAATGTTAATTAACATTCTTATTAAACACACAGTGTAACCGAAAGGTGTACACCCACAAATACCTGATATTTTCAAAGCTCGTATTCAGCTTGTCCAAACCATAAATTTCAATCTGAATATTTCTATCCCTTTTTATAAACCTAGCTCCTTGCTTGGGGCAAGAACAAGGAAATACACAATGCAAAAACAAACGCCAGGCGTTTACGTAGAGGAAAAGTCAATTTTTCCTCCATCGGTTGCTGAGGTAGCGACAGCTATCCCTGCTTTTATTGGCGCAACCGACAAAAAGCTTGAACAAGATGGAGAAACCTCTCTTCTTAATAAGCCTATACGCATCACTTCGATGCTTCAATACGAAGCCGTATTTGGCGGGCCCGAGCTTGAAACATTCACCATAACGACAGCCGGTGAAATTGATAAAAGTGCAGGCTATCGCGCAGTACCGAAGAATATTATGTACCACTGCGTTAAACACTTTTTTGCCAATGGCGGTGGCGCATGTTACGTCACTAGTGTTGGTGGTAGCACTGAAGCGGGTTATAGCACTGAACCTACAAAAGATGATTACGAAGCAGGTCTAGCAGCTGTCAAGCAAGTTGATGAAGTCACCCTATTGGTGCTGTCAGATGCAATACGTCTGATCGGTGAACCACCGTTCCAAAACTCTGAGTATTACCAACTGTGTCAAACTGCGCTAAAACAATGCTCCGATACCAAAGACCGTTTTGCTTTAATTGATGTATTGGACGATCAAGCTGCGCTCTCACCAAGTGATAGCTTAAAGGAAAGCTACATGGATGGAATGCGCGAAGCAATTGGCAAAGAGCACCTAAAATATGGGGCCGCTTATTACCCTTATTTGAAAACTTCCATGGCACGCAGTTATGACCCAGAGAGTACACAGCTGGGAAATGATAACTCGGATAAGCTCAAAGCCCTTCGAGATGCGGGCAGCGAGCAAGCGTCTATGATGGAAAAAGCGCTGGCGAAAAATTATTTGGTTTTGCCACCATCGGCTGCTATGGCCGGTATTTACGCTCAAGTAGATAAATCGCGCGGTGTTTGGAAAGCCCCTGCTAATGTGTCTGTTAGTCAGGTATTTGAGCCAACACGCGTGATTGATGATGTTATTCAAGAGTCAATGAACGTTGATACGGTTGGCGGTAAGTCGATTAATGCGATCCGCGCATTTACTGGTCAAGGTACATTGGTGTGGGGAGCCAGAACGCTGGCTGGTAACGATAACGAGTGGCGCTATATTCCGGTCAGACGTTTGTTCAATATGGTAGAAGAATCTGTTCAGCAAGCCAGTCAGTTTGCTGTGTTTGAGCCCAATAACGCGTTTACTTGGTTAAAGCTTAAGACCATGATTTCAAGCTACTTAGAAAGCTTATGGAAGCAAGGTGCATTATTTGGCAATAGCGCTGAGCAAGCATTTTTCGTGAATGTTGGCTTGGGTCAGACCATGACCGAAAATGACATTAATAATGGCTATCTCAATATTGAAATAGGGCTGGCAGCCGTGCGCCCTGCGGAATTTATTGTGTTGACCTTCTCGCATAAATCTATCTCTAGCTAATTCAACTACTTTGGAGCAAATACATGACACAACCATACTACCCACTTAACGCATATCGATTCAAAGTGTCTTTGAATGGCGAAGATATGTCTTTTTCTGAAGTATCAGGGTTAGATATTGAGTTTGAACCTATCACCTACAAAGACGGTGAAGGAAATCGCGTGCATATGCCAGGGCAGCAAACAGACATTAACATTATGTTAAAGCGTGGCATTGGTGATAAGCACAGTGAATTATACAAATGGTTAAGTACGGTCAATGGCAATATGGTTCATAAACGTGACATTGTCATTAGTTTGGTGGGCGCTCGTCCAGATAAGGTCGACCCAGAAAGCCCCGCAGCACTAGAACCATTGCTCACTTGGACTGTATCAGGCGCTTTCCCAACAAAGCTTACTGGCCCAAGTCTCAATGCATCAAGCAGTGACATCGCTTTTGAGTCAGTTGACTTACGTGCTGATAGCATCAAAGTTGAGTACATCTCTTAATCGTAGTAACTGTCACTTATACCAATCCGTAATCTTACCCTATTATTCTTGCCATTAACCTAGCTACACGAAAGTTTCTGATTTAGCGCAACTGAATAAAGAATTTTCTACCTTGCCAACATGTGCGAGGGCCTTGGCGTAGGCGTAACACAATAGCGATGCGAGTGATGCATATTCTTTTGCTGGCAAACTGGTAGCTCAAAAATGCGGATTGGCATTACTTTATTATTTAACCTCAGCTGAGGTTATTTAGGTGTAGCGGCAGCTACACCTTTGATAACAGCAAAGGCCATATTTATGTTTGATATCGCAGACATTTCTTTAAAGCCACTGGTGAACTATCGGTTTGCGGCGGTGATCTTTGCCGGAAACGTACCGCTTTTAAGCGATATCCGCTTTCAGCAAGTTTCAGGTTTGCAGATGAGCCGTAATATCAGCGAAAAAAATGCCAAACCGGTGATAACCGACAGCGAGGCACTGCACCCTCTGACCTTAAAAAGAGGTGTGATGAATGTAACCAAAGACGGCGCTGTACTACCTGGGATCAGTGGCTCGCCCCTAACAAACTTGCAGCACTTAGAAGCGCAGTTTTGGAAAACCAAAGCGTTGCGTTGTCGGATCTTGCTGACACTAATGGCACCTGAGGGTCATCCTGTGCGGGCATGGCTAATTAAAAAAGCCTATTTTGAATCATTGCAGTGGGATCCGCTGAGCGCTGATGAGAGCAAAGTATTTGTTGAGTCTATGACCTACAAGTATTCACAGATATATGAGGTTTCAGTGTGAGTTATGGTTATTGAAATCAACAAGTTAACAATGAAAGCTCAGCTTAGTACGCACAAGCCGCTTGGTCATCAAGTCCAGCCCATAGGTATGACTTTAAAAGAACAAGACTTGCAAAAAATTCAAATGCTTATAGAGCAAACGGTCGAGCGTATTATGAATGAGAGAACGTGGGAGTAATGAATGAATATTACTGCATCAAGAGTGCCCGTTGAAATTCGTGCATTTAAGGATATTAAGCGCACTGGCAAAGCAAACGTTTTTCAGCTTGACGGCGATCCTAGCTCTTTACAAATTAGTGCATCCAACGCATATGACAACCCTAGTACGTTAAATTCAATCAGTGGCGATATAACGTATCAGCGCAGCAATACCACGCGTGCGTCAATGCGTTTTATTCTTGATGCCTATGAGTTCAAAGCATTAAGTGACTTAAAGCTTGATACACCAGATGTAAGTAAACAAATTAAGCAGTTACTTAGTTTGCTTTACACGATGGAAGACAGTAGTCATGAACCAAACTATCTCATTTTAAAATGGGGTGATATGCCGATTGGCGACTCAGTCAGTGGCGGGTTCTACTGTCGATTAGAGTCAATCGAATATCACATTGTCTCTGCCGATGAGCAAGGTAAGCCGATACAAGCAGAGGTTAATTGTGCTTTTATTGAATGCTTATCAAAACAACAAAGAGACACCAAAGTTAAGAAAAACTCTCCGGATCTGAGCCATATCAGGCCGGTTCAAGCCAAAGAAACGCTGCCTTTTAAAAGCAATGAAATTTACCAAGATCCACGTTACTACCTAGAAGTGGCCAGAGTAAACGGCTTGGACAATTTTAGGCAATTGAACACTGGGGATAACCTGATCTTTCCACCATTGGAGCGTTAAAGATGAATTTACCCGTTAATATTCAAATTATTGCCAATGGTAAAGAAATAAACCGCTACGGCATTCATGCTTTACACATTGATTACCGAGCGCAGCGGATCCCAACCGCAACCGTCACCTTAAGAGCCGGAAGCCCTGCTACAGCGAGTTATCCGATGGCTGATGATAGCGCCTTCAAAAGCGGTAATGAGGTAAAAATTAAGCTGGGCAGACAGGGTCAACCAAATACGCAAGCTTTGGTATTCAGTGGTTTAATTTGTGCAAAGAAACTGAGGTTGAGTAATGGGGTGACTGAGCTAAAACTCACTTTGCATAGCGATTTAATTAAGTTGGTTGACCCTCCAAAAGACTTTATTTTTAGTCAGCGCAAAACGGATGATGCCATCGTGCGTGAGATATGCTCTGAGCGTGCCATTAGCAATATCAAAGTCAGTAAAAGTGACATCGAGCACGAGCAATTTTGCCGATTTAATATGACACCTTGGCAATTGGTTATGGAGCGTGTGCATGCCAATGGCTTTTTAATGCTCCCTTCGCCTGAAAAAGTCACTATTGCTGCAATAGAGGTTGTGGGTTCGAAAACACATAGCTTAGAAGTGGGCCTTGATGAGGTAGTCAGTGTTGAGCTGGAAAATGATGTGTCTATGCAGCTTGGTAGTATTAGTCGAGTGGGCTATGACGAGACCAAGCAAGACTACCTTAGCCCTGCAACCACACGCACTCGGGCCTTATTCGGTGGGGCATTAAAACCACAGGCAGCTGCAAAAGCACTGAGCAAGTCACCACTCAAAAGTTATACAGGAAGCCCTCAGGATAGGGCCAGTGCGCAAGCTTGGAGTAAGGCACAGGCGACTTATCGCACTTTGGACTTATATCGCGGCAAGGTAGTTGTTGAAGGCCAAAGCCATTTTCAACTGGGCGATAAACTGGCGGTCCGTAAGATGGGGGATGAGTTTAGCGGGCAATACATCATCAGTGGTGTACGTCATAAAGTCGATATGAATGGTTGGAAAACGCAATTAGATTTAGGATTGCAATTTCCCACATCGTTGACCAAAAACACGCAAGCTTCGAGCAAAGAGCAAGGGCTACTGTTTGGTAAGGTACTTAAGTACAGCAAAGATCCAAAAAAACTGTATCGCTATAAGGTCAGCATTCCCGCATTGACTAACAAAAGCTTATGGTGTCGTTTGGCCTCTCCTTATGCTGGCAAAGAAGAGGGGTTGTTTGTTCCGCCAAAACCTGGACATGAAGTGTTGCTTGGCTTTGTTGCTGACGAACCCGAACACCCCGTGATTTTAGGTTCACTGCACAACCCCAAGAATAAACCGCCTTTACCATTTGACGGCAAATTAGAGCGCAGAGGATTGGTCATTGTTAAAGACAAACAATCACTGCTTTTTGATGAAAAAGAAAAAAGCACTGTCTTAGCGGGTGGCAAGAATAACAGTATGACCATCAACGATGACAAGTCATTGCAGCTGAAACGAGATAAAACAACCGTTGTACTTGAGAAAGACCTTCAATTACAAAGTGGAGCTCAAGTTTCTCTATCAGCTAAAAAAGATGTAGCGATTAAAGCCAGCGGCAAGACCAAAATCAAAGCATCAAAAACTGAAATTAGTTAACTCATATAACTGATAAAGGAGATTTAGCATGAAGGAAACACACTTCTTAGGTCAAGGGTGGGGCTTCCCCCCTAGGTTTAGCGCCAATGGCGCTGGCGTTAATATGGTATCTGCAGAAGAAGACATTCGTCAGGCGTTATATATTTTGTTATTTACCCAGCTTGGGCAGCGCCCGATGGCACCAAGTTTTGGCACTGCCATTGCGGATTATGTCTTTGAATCTCCTGATGGCAATACATTGGCATGGCTCAAAGAGCATATTGCTGGACAAGTAATTGCGTTGGAGCCAAGAGTCGATTTAAAAAATGTGGACGTTGCCTTGTCATTTGAGCAAGGGCAAAAACTTGAAATCGACCTTGACTATGTAGTCAGAGATACCAACACCCGCACTAACTTCGTCTTTCCGTTTTATTTGACGGAATATCAAGGGGTATAGCAGAGCATGGATAAACTGCTTCTTGATGCCGATCTCGTGCAGTTTGACCCTGTTTTCAGTGGTGCTGTATTGATGGGACCGCCACCGGTGCCAATTAAAGCGAGCGGTAAAGTCACTGTGATGGGAAAGCTGATATGTTTGCAAGGAGATGAAAAGAAAGTACAGCTGCAAATTGGTTACATCAAACCACCTTATGTGATCCCCGGTATGGGGATGTTGAAAATCATAAAGTTAGCAGGAAATCAAGTCAGCAAAAAAACCGTCAACGGCAAAAAAGCGCTACTGAAAGGCAGTGTCTTTGACGCTGAGTTCACGGTGTTATCTCCAGCTCAGCAGCCCACTGCTGCGGGGCCGGTTCCTGACGCAAAACCCAAGTACAAAGGAAAAGGCAAATTCATTTCTTTAAACCTAAAGTGCACGTCTAAATAAATGGTACAAAATTATGGACTTAAAAAACAGCGTCACCAATGGGGCGGTGTATTTCGACAGAGGCTTGTTAGCATTGGAGCAAGCCAATTACTCAATAGAGCAAAGGTCATCTGAAGACTGGTTGCTATTTCTTAAGCAATTTGCCTCTCGCCTCACATTTTTTGACACGCAAAATGGTGAAGATGGCACTTGGGCGCAGTTATTACCAAACAATGACGAGCTTAAAGCACTTGCTAAATGGTTACAAAAAGATGCGGCAATACCTGATGAAGTCAAAGCATTGGCTGCACGCCCTGATCTGAGCTTGTTGCTAACGTTTATTCAATTACTCAATTATCCAGCTGAGCAATTTCATGAGCTCACTGCGCGTCACTTACAGCATTATTACCGTGGGGTCTTAGGGTTGGCCGCGAAGAAGGGTGAGCCTGATAAAGCAAACCTAATCGTCACACTCAATGAAGACACTGAGGTGTTAACCTTGCGTGAAGGTACCCGCTTTTCAGCGGGGGTGGATGACAATGATGAGCCAATTGAGTACGCCTTGGCTGATACCGTTCAGCTTAACACAGCGCAAGTGAGCGATATCATTACGCTGGCAAAGCATTCAGAAAAAAATAGCAACCGCTTTTACGTTACACAAGCTCAGTCAACATCGCAGCAACTGGTGTTTCCTGCTGAGGGGGTACCTTGTTTTGGCGAAAACACAGAGGTGCCCGCTGAGCTGGGTTTAATCATAAGCTCAAAATTACTTTGGCTGGGTAGCGGCAAGCGCCAAATACATATCACCTTCTCAGGTATAACGTTTACGCGTGTCTCTAATGACTCTGATGCCGCACCAGATGATGAAAATGACCAAGATACCTTAGTCGATGTTTTTAAAAGCTTCGATATCGCCGTCTCGACCGAGCAAGGTAAAGTGGTGTTGCCGCTCATAGATAAAGATACTTCAGACGCCGCCAAATCAGACCAAGATGGGTATGTTGACATACAACAAAGCGACGAGGAGCTTAGCCTAGTATTAACGGTTGAGCCTGAATTTCCTGCCATTGGATTGTCTGAAGCCGATGTCGAAAAAGGTCGGCGCAACCCTTATATTTGCCTCTTTGCAAAGCAACAAAGCTATCAGGTGAATTTTGCAGAACTTAAGCTACAGGTGTCAGCTGAGGGACTCGTGCCGTCGAGTATTGCTAACGACCAAGGGGAGCTGGAAGCTGACAACCCTGATTTGATCTTTGGACCTGAACCCGTACGTGGCTCAGGGTTTTACTTTACTCACCCTGAGCTGAACGTAAAGCCGCTCGCAAATTTAAAACTGGATTTTAACTGGGCGGGTAAACCGCAAGACATGCGTGGTTACTACGATGCTTATAAGCAATTTTTGCAAGCTAACCCAATTTATCAAATGGCCGGCTTCGATGAGAACCAATATCCACAACACCTTGTTCGTCTAGACAGTGCACAAGGTTTGTTGGCAGAGGGGTTATCACTGTTTGAAGGCCTTGGAGTATCTTCATCAGCGGCCCAGATGCCGAAAAAAGCGGACAAAAGGTCTTCGCAGGGCTATCTAGACTTACCTTTAGACGCAGTTGACCCTAAAAAATACCCATTGTGGTTTAAGCTGAGCCTCACTGGTGATGACTTTGGCACCGGTGTATATGGCCCTGCTTTGCAATATTTTGCATCGCTTTACGCAGCTCAGGTACTTGGTAACGTCAATGGTAATATCGACAACCCAGTGACAGGCACAACGGTAGTACCCGAACCTTATATACCGCAAGCGTTAGACTTACACATGGGTTATCACACTGAGCAGGTGAAATTTGATAACCTATCAAACAACATAGAGCTTGGACACATTCACCCATTGGGTGAAGAGCCAATTGATGCGCAAAATGACAAAAAATCAATTACGTTACAGCCGCAAATAGACAGCAAGGGCGAGTTGATCATTGGCTTAGTGAATCCAAGGTTGCCAGGCGAAGTGAGTTTACTGTTAGAGCTTGAACCACTTAACTACTCTGTTAGCAGCCTTAATCCAACCATTACTTGGCATTATCGCTACCAAAATAAGTGGCATGAAATAAAGCGAAATAGCTTAGACTCGGCGAATCACAAAGCGTTAGTGCTGTCAGATAGTACCAATGGGTTGCTCAATTCAGGCATCGTGAGGTTAGCACTACCTGAGCAGGCCAGCCTAGATGACGCGATGTTGCAAAGTGGCAGAGCGTGGATCAAAGCCAGCATTTCTTATGGCGGCAATCGCTTAGCAAGACTCTCACACTTAAAGCATCTTGCGGCTCAAGCAGTAGAAGTCACATATGTTGAAAAGTCAGCAGACGACCCAAAGCTTGGACAAGTACTACCAGCTGAGTCTATCAATGAGCTGGTAACGCTCGATGCACGGGTAGATAGTGTAATGCAGCCTGCTGAGAGTTTTGCTGGCCGCGCAGCACAAAGTGAGTCGAACTATGTGACACATTGTGCTGAGCAGTTACGTCATAAAGGTAGAGCGTTGACGCAGTGGGATTATGAACATTTGGTGCTTGAAGCATTTCCAGAATTATATTTTGTGAAATGTTTTAGAGGTGTGGTGAGTCAAGCGACTACCGATAATGCAAGCACTGACAATACGAATGCTGATGATGCAAACAAAGATGATGCAAACAATGATGATGCAAATGTCAGTAATGCAGATACCGCAGGCACCATTACGCTTGTGGCAATTCCCAAAACTAGAGACGCCGAGCATTTTCAGCCTTTGCTTGCCGACCATAAGAAAAAACAAATCGCTCAATTTTTGGCAGACAAAATGCCACATTACGCCAAGCTTGATGTGGTAGACCCTGACTATCGAGAAATACGCTTTTCAGTAACAGCAGTAATATCAGATGGTTATGACAAGGGGCAGGCATTAGAGCGCATAAATGCAACGTTAATTGAGCACATGTCACCTTGGATTGAAAAATCGGGTAAAGCGCCGCAGCCAATTAACAACAATGTGAGCTTGTCATCAGTGGCAAAAATCATAGCGCAGTTAGACGAAATTAAATTAATACACAGCATTTCAACTTACATTGAAAATAGAAAGGGTGATTTCGTACCTATAAATAACCAATCAACACAAGCACGAAATGAGCATGAAGTTTTAGTGCCCGCAGTACAGCACGTACTGCGCGTATTTGGTGAACAAGAAGAGGTGCTCTTTGGGATTGGCGCTATGGTCATCGAGGCTGATTTTACTGTTGCACAGAATGACAAAGTAGCACCACCTACTACCAATTAAACTTAAGAGGAAAACATTATGACACAGCAACTAGCACCAGAATATACGAGTATTCCTGATGTCGATATCGTAAAGGAATTTTTTAAAGCAGGGGCGACGCCCAAACAAGGAGAGTTTGAGAGCCTAGTGTTATTGGCCGACTACTGTCGACACATACTGGCTAATTTAAGCGCCCAATCTGGTTTGACATTTGAAGGCGATAAACTGGCAGTAAAACTTGCAGAAGACTCCGGGCTTACACTAAGCAACAAGGGTCTAAAATCGCAAGTGCCAAAGCTGGAAGTCGCCGAAAAAAGCGGCTTAAAAATTGAGAATGAGCAGATCAGCATACTGACCGAAACAGACTCTGGGCTAATACTAAATAACGATGGTTTGGCCGTTTCATTGGATACCATTGGCAAAAAACTAGTAGATAGTGATAAAGGACTTCAGTTTGATGAAACTGGGAAAAAAATAGCATTAAAACTTGCCGAGAACGGTGTGTTATCAGCCGACCAGAAAGGCCTTACGCTAGATGGGGCTAAGTTGGTTACTGATTCAAAAGGCCTCGAGTTTAATCAAAATCTGGATCTCAAAATAAACGCAAATGGCGGGCTCAAGCTCGAAGATAATAATGGACTTGAGCTTAAACTGGCACCGAGCAAGGGGCTAGAAATCGTAACTGAGGGTCTAACGGATGAAGCTCTGGGGCTTGCACTGAAGCTGAAAGAAGACAGTGCATTGGCATCTGATGCTGAGGGGCTTGCATTGAAGTTGAAAGAAAGGAGTGCGTTAACCTCTGATACTGACGGGCTAGATATTGATTGGACCAGTATAGTGCCTGCCTTAACTGATGAACCAGATACAAATGACCCAGATGAGAATGGTAATTTACTGTATAAAAAACTTCAGGAGCTTGAAAGCAGGCTAGCAGCTGCTGAGGCACTGCTGGCTCAACAAGATTCAGATAATTCACCAGCACCTTAATCATTTTTACAGCATATTACTTTCACACTTATCTTTGAGCGTTTGCGCTCATACTCACCAATCTGAGTAGAATATTTATGGATAATCTAACCATTGCGACTCGTCCTTTTGAAAAGACGGGCATGGACTTCTATCGCCTTAAAGAAATTGGCCTAGAGTCTATACAGCAATTGGCTGGACAAACTTGGACGGATCATAATCCACATGATCCGGGTATCACGATTCTGGAAGGGCTATGTTACGCCATCACAGATTTGAGTTATCGTTTGTCATTTCCAATTGAAGATTTGATAGCCTCCCCCTATGCTGCCTCAATCAAGCCATACTGGGAGCAGCACGAAGCACTGGCGGTTAACCCAGTCACCACCGAGGATTATCGTCAGCTATTGTTGACGCTACCTGAAATAAAAGATGTTATCGTTAAGCCCGCGTTGTCTGATGCGAGTGAGCAAAAGCTGCATGGGCTGTTTGATATTACGGTTGAACCGCAAGACGGGGCGAGCGACCAAACTGCTTTGATGGCTAAAGTTAAACGGCACTTTGTTGCCCACCGCAACCTAGGTGATAACCTAAAGCAGGTAAATGTGGCAGTGCCACAAAATGTTGTTTGCCAACTGACCATAAGCCTTAGTGGTCATGTTGATGCTGAGGACGTCATAGCAACGATGCTGGGTGCACTCACAGAGTTTATTGACAGTGGTGAGCATGAGCAAAATACACAATCAACCAAACATGTTTATGTTTCTGATCTGATCAAGGTGATTGAGTCTGTAAAGGGGATTGACAGCTTTGACATACTCGGCGTTGCAAAGCGTAGCGTAGGTGTCGGCATTGCACAGATTGTTGGTGAGCAAAATCAAGACCATCCTAATCTTTTGCGCGTGGCACAAGACGATGAAAAGCTAGATTTTGAAAACTGGGTGCTGGTACTTGAGCCATTATCTCAACCTAGTTTTCTGCGCTTTGACTATCTGGGCATGCTTTCAGATAACTTGATTGAAGTGTCTCAAGGTGGTCACACATTGGCTTTTGATGCCGACAATGTGGCTGAAAAAGTACGCGTGTTATTAACCCCGACTCAAATAAAACCAGACTCTAAACGCACATTGGCGGGTCGTTATCGACACTTAAAAAACTATACACCGGTACAACATGAACTACCGTCTATGTATGGTGTAGGTCAAGAGAGGCTGGCTGTACAACAAGGCACTGCGCGTCATGCTGAGATATTGCAACTTAAAGGTTATTTAACCTTGTTTGACCAAGTGTTGGCTAACTTGTTTGCGCAACTAGAAAACATCAAACATTTGTTTGCTATTCCTCAAAGTGACCAGTGGCGTGGTATTGGCAAAGTATTTGATGACATGTTCGCTAGTAAAAGACTAACAAGCGAACAAATAGCTGCGTTTTGGGATGCCGTTAAACAGTTACCTGCTACGCACTTAACACAACCATTAACGGAGATTAACGAGCTTGATACGTTGATGGGCGCACAGTACCGCTGTTATCAACAAGGTCGCTTTTCAGACTTAACGGAAGTGTCTTTTTCAGAGCCGATGCTCGATCGTAGTATTACCAGCATGCAACACTTGTTAGCCCGTTTTGGTGAGCAGCCAGTCGATGCTTCTGTGCTCAAATATCAAGAAGTATTAGCGCATTACGAGCAAGCGTTAACGCAGCATAGTCAAGCGCCTAATCATGGCGCAAACCTATTGGCCCGTTTGGTTAAGCTTAAAACACTGCAAAGCCTTGCCAGTATGCTCATAAATATGCCAAGTATCAGTGGCAATCGTGGTCAAGGCATGGACTATCTTAGCAAACCGATTTGGGGAGCCAGCAGTGCATCAGGATACAAAGCACGTTTGTGTCACCGTTTGGGGATCACGGCGTTTAGTGAACGCTTGCTAACACAACACAACCGTGAAGGGTTTCATGTTGTTGAATCGGTGATGTTACATCACCCAAAAAAGGTGAATAACACAGGGCAAATATACCTTGTATTGCCTACTTGGCCGACTCGCTTTGCTGACAATGGTTTTAAAAACGTCGTTCAGCAAACTGTAATGCAAGAAACGCCCTTGCACTTAATGCCGCACCTCATCTGGTTGGAGCGTGACCAGATGGACAAATTTGAAGTGCTTTATACCGCTTGGCGCTATGAGCTAAAAAAAACGGCGGCATTAGGTATCACAGGCAACCTTAAAAACCTAAACGCTGAACTGGAGAGGTTCTTTAGCATGTACCTGCAAGGCAAAATGGACAAGCTATTCGAGCTTGAGCCTGAGACACCGCAGGAGCGTAATGTGGGTCAGGGGCTAGTGCTTGGCTCCCAGAAAAGCCATCGTCTTAACCAAGAAACGCGAGTGGGTAAAGCAAACACAGACTCATTCGTGCTTTCAGTTAATCCACCTCACTCTATCTAAAAAATAATCACGAAGGAAAACGTATGTCTAATACAAAGACAAACTCGTATAGTCGAAGTGCGCTTAAAGACGCATTCGCAGACGGGCAGACTCTGTCTAGCAGTCAATTTGAACAACTCATCGACGCGGGTATCAATCAAGCCGATGATGAAATTTATGCAAAAGATGGCAAGCTGGGCGTAGGTGAGCCTAACCCAAGCGCCAAAGTAGAAATTAAGACCGATGACACAGATCCAGTCTCGAACAACGATCATTGTGATGACATGTCAGATGGCGGCTTTGCTGCACTGCATATTAAACATCAAGAGCAAGCTTTATTTGATGTGACTTCAAAGGCGGTGACAGCCAAAGTAGACACCTATATAGACGGTGACTTACAAGTTAAAAAAGCAGGCCATGCGAGTAAAGTTACAGCCTCGGCTGATGCTGAACACACATTAGCTGTGCATGCCGCAGGCCAAAGAAATGCCATCGCGATAGTGTCAGGTGACGGCACGGCACAGAGTGCCTTTGATGCGCAGGGTAAGCTTGGTATTGGCATAACCAGCCCAGAGCAAGCGCTTGAAGTGGCAGGTGGTGCAGTGATAGGCAAAGGAATAGCTGGCAAATCTGACGTAGGCATTGAGGATGGCTTGGTTGTTGAAAAAAGCCTCAAAGTGGGTGAGCAAGTAGATGCAAAGTCAGCTATTGCCAAAACACTTAACGCCACAAGTGCACTTAAAGTTGGTCATACCGTCAACGCCGATGCCTCATTGGCATTAGCCGGTTGTAACAGTAAAGATGCTTTGAGCATCAAAAAAGACGATAGCAGCACAGAGTCGATTATTGTTAAAGCTGATGGCAAAGTGGGTATTCATACAGACAGGCCAACAGAGCGTTTTGAAGTAAACTCAAAAGCCAAAGTAAACGATGTATTATCTGCCGAGAAAGGTATTGTCAGCAAAGACTCTGTGACAATTGGTGATACAAATACACCACAAGATACGCCAGAAAATGGTTTAAGTGTACAAGGCGATGTGCATGCGCAGGCATCACTTCAGGTTGACCATCAGTTAGCCATTGGCGGGCATCCAAATACAGCTACAAGTAAGCTAAGTGTACAAAGTGAGCAAGGTCAATCGCCTTTAAACATTGCCACAACCGATAAAACCGCAGCTTTGCATGTAAATGAACAAGGGCAAGTGGGCGTAGGAACCAAGACGCCCGCTCAGCAGCTTGATGTGCAAGGCAATGTTGATGTGTCTGATACGCTTTACAGCACAAAGCTTGAGGTTAAAGAAGACACTCAATTGAATGAGCGTGTTTCTGTAGGCGAGCGTCGCGACGATGAAAACGCACGTTTGGCGGTACGACAACAAAGTAGTGCACCAGCCTTGTCTGTGTCTGATATGGCAGGCAACGCTAACTTACAAGTGGGCACCCCAAGTAGTACGGTCAAAATCAAACAAAAAAATGATGTTAACAAAGCACTGCTCGACATTAGCATTGATGGCGGTGAGCAAGAGCACAGCAAGTTTAAAGTCACTAAGTCAGGTAAAGTCGGTATTGGCGTTGAAGAGCCTGAGCAACGTTTATCGGTTGACGGCGATGCAAAAATCAGCGATGGCTTGATTGTTGAAGGCCAGACCACAGTAGACACACTGACGACTAAGCAAACGGCACAGTTTGGCGGTAATACCAACATCTCTGGGCGTACCTCTATTGGCTTAAACGCAGGTGTTGAAGACGATGATAACACCGACCCTGCTCGTTTATTTGTTAAAGCCCGTCGAGACGATAAATATGCACTCAATATCAAAGACGCCAACAACCGAACCAGAGTCTCTGTCGGCCAAGGGTGCGATGATAACTTGGTAGTCACGCAACCAAGTAATGCCAAAGGCGCAATTTTTAAAGTAGATTTAGATAATGCAAATGAGGCACTACGCACTCGTTTAAGTGTAGATAAAAGCGGTAATGTGGGGATAGGTACTGCAGCCCCTGAGGCTGCTTTAGATGTCAATGGCAAAGCAAATCTGCGCAAAGGGTTAGCAGTTACAGGTAAAACAGACTTAAACGACGTGGAAGTCACTGGTACGACGGATACGGACACTCTAGTCGTAGACACGATGGCCACTTTACAAAAAGCCAGTGTGATGGACTCGTTGTCAGTCAACTGTGATATTGAAAATGGCGAAGGCTCAACAGGTAAAGGCGCACAGAGCTATAACTTTAAAGTAAAAGGTCCCTCTAAACTAGATGGTACATTAACCGTTAATAACCATTCACAGCATAACAGTCTGTATGTTGAAAAAGTATCGACATTCGGTCAATTAATAAACAACCAACCGACGTCGGAACTAGTGGCCCAATTCAACGGTCAAGTACTAGCACTCGAAGACGTTGAGCTAAAAAAAGCATTAACGGTGACTGGCGATACAAATCTTGCAAAGTTAACAACTACGCAAAATGCGACGTTAAATGGCTTGACCGTAAAAAGCACGCAAGGCACAGCTCACACTCAGTTAAATGGCACCTTAAACACCACGGGTAGCGTCACATTTGATAATACGTTAAATGTAACTGGGCAATCTTCATTGAACAACTTAACGGTGTCTGGCACTGCTGACTTGAAAAAAGGCCTGACAGTTAAAGCCACTGGCACAGATAAAGACGTGCTGGCAGTGACAGACCGAGTAGATGTCACTGGGGATATGAGCGTAACTGGCACATTGGAACAGCATGGCCTATTTCAGCTCAGAGCAGCATCAAATGCAGCTAATCATGAGGGTATAGTATTTGATTTAACCGGCGACAGTACTCAAACGGGGTCGGCGACCATCAATGGGGGAGTGACATTAACTGGGTATGCACAGGTCAATGGTACTCATACCGTTACTGAGCATTCATCATTGAATACACTCACAGCGCAGTCAGCGGTGATAGGCACGCATGCCACAGATGAGCAAGGCAACCCTGTTGTGAGCGCCACAGTGAACGGGCCATCTAAGCTTAATGGTAATGTGGATGTGACTGGCCAGTTACAAGTTGCCCAGCATGCCAAGTTTGTGAATGACACGACCATTGGCGAGCGTTTGGAAGGCGAGCAAAGTCGCGTCGTAGTCCAAGGACGTTCAGGCAAACACGCTTTTAAAATCAACGATGCTGAGCACAATACCTTGTTTGATGTGGGGGGCTGTGAGCAAGTAGTTAAAATCTCCAGCCCTCAAGGATCTCAAGCGGATCTGTTAAAAATAACGGCTCAAGATGAATCAGTAATTAAAGTCATAGTAGACAAGCAAGGCTGGGTTGGTCTTAATACCGATTGCCCTAGCGTGTTGCTTGATGTAAATGGTTCAGCAAAAGTGCAAAATAACTTAGAGGTTGACGAAAGCGCCTCAATTGCGGGCCAAATTGCATTGGGCGACTTTGAGCAAGGGCAAAGCGCACAAGCCCGTTTGCATGTTAAACACAATGCTTTAGATACTCACCCATTACAAATTGATGTTGCGCAGCCAGCAACCGAAGGACCGTCGTCTGAATACAGCGCATTGACCGTCGATAATCAGGGTAGAATTGGGGTGGGCACTGATACGCCAATGCATACATTGGATGTACAAGGTGATGCGTTTATTCGCGATGGTCTGAAACTTGGCACAGGTAATCTTGATGTTGAAGAGCAAGCCACGGTTGGTAAGCTTGAGGTGACACACACCACCACGCTTAAAGGTAAAGCGCTGTTACAAGGTGGCGCACAAATACAAGCAGAATCTGGCAAACAAACGGCGCTGACAACAGAAGGTGATGTACAAGTTGCCGCGGGTGAAAACTCATCAGGTGCTCTGCAGGTTGCAGGGCGCGCTTCGCTTAACGGCGCGGCGCAGATCAGTACAACAGACCAAGAGCAAGTAGCTTTAACGGTTGATGGCACCACAAGCCTACAGGGTAATACTGAGGTGACAGGTGGCGCAGCCAACGAGCTCGCACTGCGAGTATCTCAAGGTGAAACGCACCTAAGCGGTCGGACGACAATCAGCGGTGGCACAGCGACGAAGCCAAGTTTAAATGTAGAGGGTGAGACGCAAATTACTGGCGACTTATCACTTAATAAGTCCCAACAGCAAGCTGGTAGCTTAAATGCCGATGGCTACAGTGCATTCAAAGGTGGCGTACACATTAGTGCAGATAATGCGCCCTGTGGGTTACAAAACACACTAGAAGTACAAGGTCATACACATACTACAAGCCTATTGGTTGATGATAAAACCACGCTCAACGGTGAAGTTTGTGCAGCGGAGCTAACCGTTTCAGGTGCAACTAAGCTGACAAGTGGCCTCAATGCATCAGGCCCCATAACAGGCTCTGAGGGATTAAACATTACCGATGGCAATAGCCACTTTGCTGGCGAGTTGACTGTGTGTGATAAAACCGACTTACGCAATGGGTTAAGCGTATCAATACCGGGTTGTGGAGACGATGACAAACTAGCACTAGAAGTGTCAGGTAAAGCACTTTTTGAAAAACAGGCAGAGTTTGCGCAAGGTGCCATTGTTAAGTCAGCGCCAGCACAAGGCTGTATGCAGAGTGCGCCTGCATTACAAGTATGTGGTGATGCTAAAGTAGCCGGGCACACAGAACTGGAACAAGGCGTATCCGTAGGGCGCGCTGATGCAGGCTGTGAGAGTGAGCCTGCACTGACAGTGAATGGTAAATCACATCTACACGATGACTTATATGTTGCAGGTGAAGGCACGTTTGGTAAGCGCAATCTAGGCGATAGCACCAAAGTGGTGGTGAGTAAGTCGGGCGACAATAGCTCAGTGCTTAAAGTGACCGACTTGGACAAACTGGCTCGTTTGGAAGTCAAAGCAGACTGTACAGAAAACGTGGTGGTTCGTCAGCCTCACAACGCGAGCAGTGACGCGTTTAAAGTTACTCAAAATGTCGCTGAGGGCGGTTGTGTAGGAGAGCGTAGTAACTTGGTGGTTAACAAGTGTGGGCTAGTTGGTATTCACACAGATAACCCAGAGTACACCTTAGATGTGAATGGTGATGCGCGCATTAAAGATAACCTCACGGTTGAAAAAACCACCCATGTAAAAGGCAAGCTGCATGTCACCAAACAGGCTGAGTTTGACTGCCCTGTTAACTTTAAACAAAGCATTAAGTTTGGTCAGATGGGTATGCCGATAGAAGGTGTTAGTGACGATTTGAGCACCGAGGGCAGCGCGTGTGTCAACGAGTTGGTAACTAAGTCGGCGATTAAAACCTACATTGATGAAAAAACCGCATTACTTGGACAGGCGCAGCATCGTTATGTGATCCAAACTCAAGCGCAGTTTGATGCCGTGTTTGGCGATGGCTCATGTGATGTCGTTGAGTTACCAGCTGATACCCGTATTTTACTGCTTGCACCGAGTGAGTATGTTGATACCCGCTGCGATGGTGGTATTGAACCACAATTTAGTGAGTACAGTACTTACAGTGAGCGTGATGAATTGCCATGTTCGGGCTCTGAAATACCCAATCAATGCGATTGTGAATGCGATTGCGCGTGCGATTTCTGTTGCCAGCAACACCCAAAACAGCCTGCATATATCTTAAAAAATGCGGTGCGTTTGAACAGCCACACCAGCATTATTGGTCTGGATATGGATGCAACAAGAGTCGTAAAAGCGCACGCAGCGTGCCGATTTATCATCGAAGGCCAAGCAAACTGTTGGATTGAAAAAATTCGCTGTGAAGGCTGGACCTTTGATGGCTGCGAGTTTGAATTTGAAGGAAGTGGGGGCGCATTCCGATTGGAGTATGCCCGAGAACTCACCTTAAATTGCCAACTTATTAACCACTACGTAAAAGGCAGTGGCGGTGCTATTTATTCACCTAAATATAATATTGATGGCTGTTATCAGGTATATAACGAAGCAGTTGAAGCGCTACACATTCAGCAGTGCCGCGCACATCAATATGGCGAAGATTATGTATCCGAGGGCGGCGCTGCTTATGGTTTGTATCAAGCTAACCTATCTGCAAGCGAATGTTACGCCGATTTAGGGGGGGCTTATGCATCATTATTTGATAGTGTCGCAGTGGCCAAAGCATGTTACGCAATGATGGGGGGCGCAGCTTATCACTGTGTGCGCCTTAAATTAACAGCCACAAGCTGCTGCGCTAGTCAAAAAGGGGGGGCGGCTTACGAATGCGAAGACTTAATCTGTGAAGGTTACTGGCGTGGTAACCGAGCATTTGACTGTAGCAGCCAAACGCATGAGGATGACGAGCAACCACGCTGTTCAAGTAAGAATATTTACGCAGGTGGATGTTATTGGAGCGGTATATATGTGGATGGACGAAGAGGCAACCCCTATTACCCTTGGAATTACTATAACTGCTGATCAACTTTAATCTAAACCTTTACGCCGGCTCAAGCAGCCGGCTTTTTTATGTGAGAAAAACAATGAAACACTATGTATTAATTTGTGCCGAGTCTGGGTTAGTCCTAAAAGATGAGGTATTTACCACACCAAGTAAAACCATTAACCCACACAGTTGTTATGTGGAGTTAACAGAGCCGGTTGAAGCGCAGCCTTGGCTCGCACAGCAAAGTAATGAGGTTGTTGTGTTTGAGTTTGATATTAACTCTATGGTCACAGCGGAAGGTTTAGCACCTGTGGTGCTTGAGCAAGACGGAATTTGGCATCGTGCATATCAAGCGATAGAGGCCCAGTCAGAGGCTTAACTGCCTCTGAAAGCATGCGAATAACACACTATCTGCTTTTAAAGGATCATTATGGTTGATATTAAAATTGACCAAGCCGTACTTGATGTAACGCTAGGCAGCGCAGCTGTTGACGATTTTGCCCAGCAAACGCTGCTGCCTCTGGTACAGCAATTGCTGCTATCGTACCGCGTGCCAGATGCGCTGCAAAAAACCGTGTCTTTAGCAGTTAGATTGTCGTCATTGGAGTTAGATCTGGGCGAATTACCTCATGATGAAGCGCAGTTAAGCACGGTGCTCCGCGCGCGTTTATATCATCAGTTGGATGATGCAATCGCTCAAGTTGGCGCTCAGGCATCGTTAACGCCTAGTGCTGCGCTTAGCCCTGTCGAGTGTGCGGCCGAGCAAAGTAGTGAGCTGACAAGCTCAAACGTGGTATTTTCAAAGCATCAGGTTAACGAACTACAGGGGCCATTGCAGCAATTACACAAATTGCAAAGTAGCGAATTTGCTTCATCAACGTGGTGTAACGCGTTAACCAAACTTGAACGGATATGTAAGCAGCAACCCACAATCCCCGCGTCATTAAATACTTGGTTGGCACAGGCTAGGCAGGCAACTGAGCAAGCCCAAGCAGCCAAGCGTTATAATAATGCGCAGTTGCAAAAGTTGTTGCATGTGGCGGCACACAAACTGAGCTTAGGGCATTTGGATGCGCATCAATTTGCCGCGCAACTGCGTCTAAAGCTGGTTCAGTTGGCCAACTTGTTACCCGCTTCAGATGCTGCGCAAGTAAACGAATGGGCACACGTACTGGGCAGTCGAAGCGCGGTTGAACATAAAATGGTAGTGAACGTGTTCTCGCACCTCCTACTATTGTTAAGTCGCGATAATGTACTCGGCGAGCGCAATTTAGCGCACAGCAACGGTGAACACGAAAAGTCTAACGCCTTAATGTTTAAAAAGCCCTTACAGGCGCAATTACGTAAGGAGTTAAAGCAATGGTTTAAGCTATTGCGTGCGACTGTACATGATCAAGTTCATGGTCCTGTTCACAACAATACGGCGGAGCACTTTAGCCATGTTATCAGGCAGCTATTTCGCCAACTGCGCAAATCGCTCAGCGTGCAAGCGGTGCAATATCGCGATTTAAGTCAGGCGCAAAGTCTGCTGGTGGCAAACCAAACGCATGCGGCGAACGTGTTGCTTGCCAAGCACGCCTGTGCGTTTAAATGGCTAAGTGATGCACGCTCGGTGCCAAGCGCCGCAACACATGCGGCAGTAACCAGCACGCTTAACTTTTTAGATGAGCAAAAAGCGGCGTTAAATCAGCAGCTCAGTAGTTTGTCACAGCTAAAATCTGGGTGGTTAACACACCCTGAGCGCTTAGAGCAGCCCGCTTATTGGCAGCAACTCAAGCTAGACAAACAATCGCTACAACGTCTTAAGCGCGCTTATCAACACAGTAATGAGTCAACCTCTCAAGCACAGCAATTAAAAGCACAGTTGCGAGAGTTAACGGCCAAAGCGCAAGCACTGCTTGACAAGCAAAACCAAGGCGAACAATGGCACTGCCCTGCGGGCGGCCTAATTTTACTGTGGCCTTTGTTAAACGCCTGTTTTGCCGAACTGGGATGGTTAAACAGCACACAGTCGCAATTTATAAATGAACAGGCACAGTACCAAGCCATGTATTTGCTTGCACACCTTGCAGGTGAGCAAGCGCAAATACCGCTTAGCGCAGCTTTACTGGTTGGGCTTGGGGCTGAGCATATAGAGCAACCATGCGAGCAGCCCAGTGAACAGATGCAACAAGCGGGCGAGCGCATGTTTGAGACATTGCTGCACCATTGGCAAGGCTTTAATACGCACTCTACGGCAACGCTCAGAGATTTGTTCATTCGTCGCGAGTGTGTGATAGAGCCTTATGCCAATGGTCATCGCTTAACGGTGCAAAAGCAACCGCAAGACGCATTGTTGCAGAGCCTGCCATTTGGCATTGCCACCATCAAACTACCTTGGTCTGAACTACTTATTTATGGGCACTGGTCTTAAAGTGCCACGCAAAAGGTCAATATGAATATTCATACATATTTAACGCCACTGAGTGAGTTACTCGACAGTTTATATACCCTGCGCATTGCTGATGTAGACACCAGTGATGAGGCATACCAAGCCGCTGTGCAGCACTGGAACGAGCGAGTACATACCCATATTGCGCCATTATTGGCACAGGATGAACTGAGCACCTTTGCACAGCGCTTTAATTTAGATGCGCCGCAGTTGGCACTGTGCTTATTGTGCTTGCTGCCGCGTTTTGATGAACGCGCGCGCTACCCGATAGAGCGCCTGCAAGGTAGCTCCTCAGCCAATGGCATATCACTGGAGCTGCTGTTGTACTTTGTCAGTGATGATAGGGCGCAGCGCGCGCAATTACGGGCCAGCATGCAACACTTGCCGGTGTTTAAATGGCAAGTGTTGCAGATACAAGCGCACACCCAACTGGGGGACCCCATGCTAATGCCAAGCGCTGAACTGCTGAGCTACTTTGCCGGTGCCATAGCACATAGCGATGCAAACGAGTGCGCAACCTTATTAGAGCCTCCAAAGCACACCTTGGTGGCAAACATTGCAAAACTGCCAGAGCAATCAATTCAGGTTATAAGCCTCATTGGTGAAGCGGGTATAGGTAAAAAAAGCGCCGCACTGCAACTCAGTGGGCAGCGCCCTTTATATGTGATGAACCACAGTAAGTTTGCACAATTTACCGACAAACACCTTGTACTGAGCGACGTGTTACGTTTGTTGCTATGCCAAGGCGGCGACTTATACTGGCCACAAGGCCAGCAGTTACTGAATGATGCCCCTGAGCTGGTGCGTATTTGTGCTGATTGGCTTAGCCAAAGTGGTGGTCGATTGTACTTAGTGGACGACGCGCCATTTGTGTTGCCATTGCGCTTGCAAGATATCGCAAACAGCAGTTATGAGCTGAGCTTAGGATCACACATCGAGCTGGCAAACATACTGCAAGCCATGTTCGTCGCTTACAGTGCGCCTGATCAAATCGTGGATATTAATTACCAGCAAGTGTGCTATCACTACCCTATGACCCCAGCGCAATTACGTGCTTTGGTCAACGCTGTAGTAACATCTGCATCTCAACAGCCTATTACAAGCAATGAGGTACTGTTGGCTTGTGTAGCACACAGTGCTCGCCAGCTTGGCGAATTGGCAACACGCATTACCCCGCGTTTTGAGCAACATGACCTTATTCTAAGTGCCGATGGGCATGCCCAATTAAACGAATTGGTGATGCGCTTTGAACACCGTTATGCGTTGGAGTCGCAGGGCGTTGAGCTTGAAAGCGGCACCTCTGCACTATTTTGGGGCCGCCCTGGCACAGGTAAAACCATGGCCGCAGAAGTACTAGCAAAACGGCTGCACTTACCTTTGTATAAAGTCAATTTGGCTAACATTGCCAGTAAATGGATTGGCGAAACTGAAAAACACCTTGCGCAGTTATTTGATATGGCAGAGCGCCAACACAGCGTATTGTTTTTTGATGAGGCCGACGCGGTATTTGCCAAGCGCAGCGAAGTAGAAAGCAGCCATGATAAAAATGCCAACCTTGGGGTGAGCTATTTGTTACAGCGCATCGAGCGATTTACTGGGGTATTGATTTTGGCCACCAACTTTAAAGGTAATATCGACGACGCCTTTTTACGGCGTTTAAGCCAAAGTGTTGAGTTTACCCTGCCCGATGAACCACACAGGCTTAAGCTTTGGCAGTCAATGCTCAAAGGCCACTTTAGCTACAGTGCCGACATAGAGCTTAAGCAACTGGCACAGCGCTTAGTGTTTTCAGCCGCACAAATAAAAAACTGTGTACGCCATGCCATGCTACTGGCAACTGCCGAGCAAACCACACAGTTGAGCAAGGCCCATATCGCAGCAGGCGCACACCGTGAATATCAAAAGCAAGATGGCAACACCATGGTTGAGCACTGGCTTAAGCAATGGGCGCTATCAAAATAGCTCACCTCAAATAGAGTATTTTTAAGGAAGATTATGAATTACAGCGCTTTTCATATTGCTAATCGTATTGTGGAGCACATGATCCGCAAACATACCTTACAACAGAGCGATTTGGCAGACATACGCTTTGATGTGCCCGACGCCGAATTTGTGGCCGCTTTGCCGAGCAAGCCGGTGATTAATGTGTATTTAAATCGTATTACCGACAATTTAGAGCGCCGACAAAGCGAAACCATGCGCGTTGCCAGTGTTGATAGCCAAGGCATGATGGATATGGTTTATCGCCCGCGTTTTATTAACCTGCATTACATTGTGTCGGTGTGGAGCAAATCAAGCGATGCAAGCGATGCACTCAATACTGAAAGCTTTTGGTTATCGAACCTCATTCAAAGCTTGGGGCGTTTTACCCATGTGCCCCACAGTGTATTAAAAGTAGCAGACTCTGATTTTGAACCAAGCCCTTTTCAAGTAGAGATCTCTTTGCTTGACGACCCGATTGATATGGGCAGCCAAGGCGAGTTCTGGAGCGCGCTGGGCTCGCGACCAAAACCCATTATTCAGCTTAATATTGTAATGCCAGTGGACGTTTGGCAAGACGTCGATACCCGCATGCCGCAAGTTAAAAACATTCGTTCTGAATATAAAAAGTTTGCTAATAGTGCGGTGCGCCAAGGGCTCAGCGAAGACGACCTACTTGCCAATAACAAAGACAATGCCTACGAGCAAAGCCGCATGTCGGTGGTAGGTAACATTGCTTTTGCTAATAACAAGTACCCGCAAGACCACCGTATTTTTATAAAACGTAGTGATGGCACCGTGGATAGTTACAACATCAATCAAGATGGTCACTATTTTATTTACGACTTACCAGCAGGTGAGTACGAGATTGGTGTGGCAAGTGAAGTGCAACTGCGCGATGCATCTCCAATGCCCACAGGAGAGAACATCACTGTGCTAGATAGTTCAGACAATGCATGGCCTGCGGCCATAGTTTGGCATGGACAAGTGGATTAACGTTACTTTTAAACCTCTGCTTGCTTAGCCAAATAAAGCGTTTTAACGACTGACGCAACAACGGCTCAACGACGGTAAAAACAACGCACAGATTGTGCGCTCGACCCAATCAATCAACAATTTAGGAACGCTTATGTATCAATATGCAACCAAACAACGCAAGCCCAACAATACGGGTTTACCCGATAAAGTAAAAAACGGCATTGAGGGCCTCTCCGGCATGGATATGTCAGATGTAAAGGTCCATTACAATTCTTCAAAGCCCGCGACGGTGCAGGCGCACGCGTATACTCAAGGCAGCAACATTTACGTTGCCCCCGGACAGCAACAGCATGTGGCCCACGAAGCATGGCACGTAGTGCAGCAAAAACAAGGACGGGTAAAACCCACCACCTCCATTGGCGGCATGGCAGTGAATGACAATGCAGGCCTAGAACGAGAGGCTGATATTATGGGGGCGAAGGCAGCGAGATTTGGGTAAAAGGGGTCTGATTGCTTGTCTTTCTAGCGTCATCCTGACTTACTATACCGTCATCCTGACGCAGGTCAGGATCTTGTGAAGTAAGCGACTTGACCCCTTTTTCTGACCCTAGAGGCAGTTAAGCAAACCAAACACCCATTTAAAACTTATATTGGCAGGATAAAACATGACGGCGTGGACTTTTTGGGATACCGGTTAAAACCACAGCATAAAACCAACATCACCCTCGCTTGGAAAACCTGGGCTAACCATTTTAGTAAACTTAAGCTGCTTTATGAGCAAGGTGCGAGAACACAGTGCATCGCTAAGTATATAAAACACTGGTTAGGGTATTTCAGGCATCCTGCCTTCCACCCTTCGGGCCAGCTAAAGCTGTTCAAATTAATTCCCGATTAATTTGTGGGCCAAAGGCGGGGTAAATATAAATTTAAAACAAGTAATAGAAAAAGGGTTAAACAGTGACTTGGGGCAAACGCTGGTGCGTTTGTATCGAGTTGACTTGCTTTATTTTGGGTAGGGGATTGTGAAGTGAGTGGTTTGATCTCTTTGCTCTTATCACGCGTTAGCTTCATCAGGGATAAAGAAAAAAAGCGACGTTACATACTTTACGGCATTCCTTCGCTAGCCACCCTTTAGAGCGGGGAACGGATTTGCGATATATCCAAGCATTGCTTGGGCATCCGAGTTCCAAAACCACGGAGATATGCACGCATGTAACCACAAAGGGGTTTAATGACGTTTCGTCACCATTAGATGGCATCGACGGATTAGAGTGATGAAAAGGCGAGACGAAATAACGACTTAAATGGGTGTAAAACGCCTTAGAATGATAATGAGATAGTCAAGGTAAAAGCCATAGGGTTGTACGTGGTTTGTTATAGGTAATGGAATAAAAGCCTATAACATCGAAAAAAGAAAAAATTAGAAAGGTTTGAGATATGTATGAACAAGTAGATAAACCTAAAGAGAATAATAGTAGAGCGAATACATATTCAGTTGCTCAAAAGAAAAATTGTGTAGCGCAAGGTTTTGCCTTTGAGAAAACTCAAGTACCAACTGTTATTCAGAAAAAAGTCACAAAATTTGAGTCTAAGAGTGTGGAGGTTGAATCGCCAGTTGAACAATACTTAAATAAAGTTGACACTTCAAAGTTTGGAAAGAATCCCGATGGTGATGATGTGGCGACAAGCTTAAGAAAAATATTACCTAACACGCCGAAATACATAAAAAGGGTGGAGTCCGTTTCGGCTAATGTTGCACCGAACGGACCAAGTGAGTATGCACGGAATGCACACTATAGCCAAATGGTTGGCCATGCAGGGGTACAAGAAGCTGCATTGACAACAGGCAGTGCAGGATATTATCAAGGGGGTCATTTAATAAGTCATTCTTTACTAGGTAAAGGGTCAGTGCAGAGCACTGCGGAGAAAATAGATGGTTACGATAATTTAGTACCAATGGAGGCTGCTATGAACAACAGGACCTACAAACAACTAGAAACTGAAATAGCAAACGGAACAGGGGTTAAAGCTGTGGAAATAGACGTTACCCACAATTTGGTCTCTTTCGTTTCTGATCAAAACGTATCTAAGATTACTAAGTGTCCGCTTAAAAAACCTGCGACTGCCTCTGGTACCGAGATTACCGGTGTAAATGCGAAGTCTGTTAAGGTGACTGTTGGTGGTGGTTCTATAGGAAAGGCTGAGGAAATAGATAGGTTGGCTCCACATGGAAGGATGATGAAAAGCGGTAAGGATGTGTTGGAACATCTGGAAATGATTGGAGCAATGCCGTGGGTGTCACAAGCGCTAATTGTAAAACTCAAGACAATTTAATGAGCTTAAAGGGTAGGTCGAAAGAGTTAACCAAGAAAAGAGTTAACCAAGAAAAGAGTTAACCAAGAAAAGAGTTAACCAAGAAAAGAGTTAACCAAGAAAAGAGTTAACCAAAAGAGTTAACCAAAAGAGTTAACCAAAAGAGTTAACCAAAAGAGTTAACCAAAAGAGTTAACCAAAAGAGTTAACCAAAAGAGTTAACCAAAAGAGTTAACCAAAAGAGTTAACCAAAAGAGTTA
>NZ_JABBPG010000020.1 GCF_013140855.1 Pseudoalteromonas caenipelagi
GGACAGTGGGAGTGGCACCTTCCAGGGTCAAGGAAGGCACGGGGGAGGGGCAAACAACAGATGGCTGGCAACTAGAAGGCACAGTCGAGGCTGATCAGCGGGTTTAAACGGGCCCTCTAGACTCGAGCTATCAAGAACATTCGGCGGGGGCCAGAGATTTTTCGACGGTGTGCCCTTCGTGGGTGACCTGACAGGTCACGGACTGGTAGCTCTTCCACTGGTTGGCGGTCAGGTGCAGGAAGGAGCTGGCGGCGTACTTGTTGTTGGACTGCTTGCTTGGCTGGGTGGTGTCCACTCCCTGGGTCACGCTGTTTCCGTCGGCCTTCCAGTTCACCTTCACGGTGCGGGGGTAGAAGTCGGAGATCAGGCACACCAGGGTGGCCTTGTTGTCCTTCAGCTCCTCGGAGGAGGGAGGGAACAGGATCACGGATGGGGTCACGGCTGGCTGCCTCTTGATCTCCACCTTGGTGCCCTGGCCGAAGGTCCAGGGGTAGTTGTAGTCCTGCAGGCAGTAGTAGGTGGCGAAGTCCTCGGGCTGCAGGGAGCTGATGGTCAGGGTGAAGTCGGTTCCGGAGCCGCTGCCGGAGAACCGGCTGGGCACTCCGGACTGCAGGGTGCTGGCGGAGTAGATCAGCAGCTTGGGGGCCTTGCCGGGCTTCTGCTGGTACCAGCCCAGGTCGTTCCTGATGCCCTGGCTGGCCCTGCAGGTGATGGTCACCCTGTCGCCCACGCTGGCGGACAGGGAGCTGGGGGACTGGGTCATCTGGATGGCTCCGTAGGCTCCGCTGATCCACAGCAGCAGGGAGATGAACACCTGGGTCTGCAGCACCATTGGTCCTGGGTTCTCCTCCACGTCGCCGGCCTGCTTCAGCAGGCTGAAGTTGGTGGCTCCGCTGCCGGACCGGCGCTTCCTTCCCCTCTTGCCGGGGCTCCTGGAGATGCTCTTCTGGGTGTAGTGGTTGTGCAGGGCCTCGTGCATCACGGAGCAGGTGAACACGTCGCCCCGCTGCCACTCGCTGGTGGGCACGGACAGCTTGTTGTACAGGAAGTAGGAGCCGTCGCTGTCCAGCACGGCTGGGGTGGTCTTGTAGTTGTCCTCGGCCTTGCCGTTCTTCTCCCACTCCACGGAGATGTCGCTGGGGTAGAAGCCGTTGATCATGCAGGTCAGGGACACGCTCCTGGAGCTCAGCTCCTCGCGGGGAGGGCCCATGGTGTACACCTTGGGCTCCAGTGGCTGGCCCCTGGCCTTGCTGATGGTCTTCTCGATGGGGGCGGGCAGGGCCTTGTTGTGCACCTTGCACTTGAACTCCTTGCCCCTCAGCCAGTCCTGGTGGGTGATTGGCAGGGTGCTCACCACCCGGATGGTGGAGTTGAACTGCTGCTCGCGCAGGGGAGGGCGGGCGGTCCGCACCTGCTCGTTGTTGATGTACCAGGTGAACTGCACCTCGGGGTCGTCCTGGCTCACGTCCACCACCACGCAGGTCACCTCTGGGGTCCTGGAGATCATCAGGGTGTCCTTGGGCTTGGGAGGGAAGATGAACACGGAGGGGCCGCCCAGCAGCTCGGGAGGAGGGCAGGTTGGCTTGGAGCAGGTGCTTGGGGCCACGGTCTTGTCCACCTTGGTGTTGGTGGCTGGGTGGGCCACGTTGCAGGTCACTGGCTGGGAGCTGGAGGTCACGCTCACCACGCTGGACAGGGAGTACAGTCCGCTGGACTGGCGCACGCTTGGGAAGGTCCTCACGCCGTTGGTCAGGGTGCCGGAGTTCCAGGTCACGGTCACTGGCTCTGGCAGGTATCCCTTCACCAGGCATCCCAGGGTCACGGTGCTGGAGGGGGTGTCGCCGCAGCATGGGGCCAGTGGGAACACGCTGGGGGCCTTGGGCTGGCCGCTGGACACGGTCACGGTGGTTCCCTGTCCCCACACGTCCATTCCGTAGTAGTAGTGGGTTCCTGGCAGGAACTCCTCCTTGGCGCAGTAGTACACGGCGGTGTCCTCGGCCCTCAGGGAGTTCATCTGCAGGTACAGGGTGTTCTTGCTGTTGTCCCGGGAGATGGTGAAGCGGCCCTTCACGTCGTCGGTGTAGTAGGCGGTGATGCCGCTCATGGTGATGGCGGACACCCACTCCAGTCCCTTGCCTGGGGCCTGGCGCACCCAGTTCATGGCGTAGCTGGAGAAGGTGAAGCCGCTGGCGGCGCAGGACAGCCTCAGGCTGCCGCCGGGCTGCACCAGGCCCCCTCCAGATTCCAGCAGCTGCACTTCGGCGTGGGTTCCGGTGGCGGCGGCGACCAGAAACAGGATTCTCCATGTCCAGTCCATGGTGGCGGATCCGAGCTCGGTACCAAGCTTAAGTTTAAACGCTAGCCAGCTTGGGTCTCCCTATAGTGAGTCGTATTAATTTCGATAAGCCAGTAAGCAGTGGGTTCTCTAGTTAGCCAGAGAGCTCTGCTTATATAGACCTCCCACCGTACACGCCTACCGCCCATTTGCGTCAATGGGGCGGAGTTGTTACGACATTTTGGAAAGTCCCGTTGATTTTGGTGCCAAAACAAACTCCCATTGACGTCAATGGGGTGGAGACTTGGAAATCCCCGTGAGTCAAACCGCTATCCACGCCCATTGATGTACTGCCAAAACCGCATCACCATGGTAATAGCGATGACTAATACGTAGATGTACTGCCAAGTAGGAAAGTCCCATAAGGTCATGTACTGGGCATAATGCCAGGCGGGCCATTTACCGTCATTGACGTCAATAGGGGGCGTACTTGGCATATGATACACTTGATGTACTGCCAAGTGGGCAGTTTACCGTAAATACTCCACCCATTGACGTCAATGGAAAGTCCCTATTGGCGTTACTATGGGAACATACGTCATTATTGACGTCAATGGGCGGGGGTCGTTGGGCGGTCAGCCAGGCGGGCCATTTACCGTAAGTTATGTAACGCGGAACTCCATATATGGGCTATGAACTAATGACCCCGTAATTGATTACTATTAATAACTAGTCAATAATCAATGTCAACGCGTATATCTGGCCCGTACATCGCGAAGCAGCAAGAACATGTGAGCAAAAGGCCAGCAAAAGGCCAGGAACCGTAAAAAGGCCGCGTTGCTGGCGTTTTTCCATAGGCTCCGCCCCCCTGACGAGCATCACAAAAATCGACGCTCAAGTCAGAGGTGGCGAAACCCGACAGGACTATAAAGATACCAGGCGTTTCCCCCTGGAAGCTCCCTCGTGCGCTCTCCTGTTCCGACCCTGCCGCTTACCGGATACCTGTCCGCCTTTCTCCCTTCGGGAAGCGTGGCGCTTTCTCATAGCTCACGCTGTAGGTATCTCAGTTCGGTGTAGGTCGTTCGCTCCAAGCTGGGCTGTGTGCACGAACCCCCCGTTCAGCCCGACCGCTGCGCCTTATCCGGTAACTATCGTCTTGAGTCCAACCCGGTAAGACACGACTTATCGCCACTGGCAGCAGCCACTGGTAACAGGATTAGCAGAGCGAGGTATGTAGGCGGTGCTACAGAGTTCTTGAAGTGGTGGCCTAACTACGGCTACACTAGAAGAACAGTATTTGGTATCTGCGCTCTGCTGAAGCCAGTTACCTTCGGAAAAAGAGTTGGTAGCTCTTGATCCGGCAAACAAACCACCGCTGGTAGCGGTGGTTTTTTTGTTTGCAAGCAGCAGATTACGCGCAGAAAAAAAGGATCTCAAGAAGATCCTTTGATCTTTTCTACGGGGTCTGACGCTCAGTGGAACGAAAACTCACGTTAAGGGATTTTGGTCATGAGATTATCAAAAAGGATCTTCACCTAGATCCTTTTAAATTAAAAATGAAGTTTTAGCACGTGCTATTATTGAAGCATTTATCAGGGTTATTGTCTCATGAGCGGATACATATTTGAATGTATTTAGAAAAATAAACAAATAGGGGTTCCGCGCACATTTCCCCGAAAAGTGCCACCTGATGCGGTGTGAAATACCGCACAGATGCGTAAGGAGAAAATACCGCATCAGGAAATTGTAAGCGTTAATAATTCAGAAGAACTCGTCAAGAAGGCGATAGAAGGCGATGCGCTGCGAATCGGGAGCGGCGATACCGTAAAGCACGAGGAAGCGGTCAGCCCATTCGCCGCCAAGCTCTTCAGCAATATCACGGGTAGCCAACGCTATGTCCTGATAGCGGTCCGCCACACCCAGCCGGCCACAGTCGATGAATCCAGAAAAGCGGCCATTTTCCACCATGATATTCGGCAAGCAGGCATCGCCATGGGTCACGACGAGATCCTCGCCGTCGGGCATGCTCGCCTTGAGCCTGGCGAACAGTTCGGCTGGCGCGAGCCCCTGATGCTCTTCGTCCAGATCATCCTGATCGACAAGACCGGCTTCCATCCGAGTACGTGCTCGCTCGATGCGATGTTTCGCTTGGTGGTCGAATGGGCAGGTAGCCGGATCAAGCGTATGCAGCCGCCGCATTGCATCAGCCATGATGGATACTTTCTCGGCAGGAGCAAGGTGAGATGACAGGAGATCCTGCCCCGGCACTTCGCCCAATAGCAGCCAGTCCCTTCCCGCTTCAGTGACAACGTCGAGCACAGCTGCGCAAGGAACGCCCGTCGTGGCCAGCCACGATAGCCGCGCTGCCTCGTCTTGCAGTTCATTCAGGGCACCGGACAGGTCGGTCTTGACAAAAAGAACCGGGCGCCCCTGCGCTGACAGCCGGAACACGGCGGCATCAGAGCAGCCGATTGTCTGTTGTGCCCAGTCATAGCCGAATAGCCTCTCCACCCAAGCGGCCGGAGAACCTGCGTGCAATCCATCTTGTTCAATCATGCGAAACGATCCTCATCCTGTCTCTTGATCAGAGCTTGATCCCCTGCGCCATCAGATCCTTGGCGGCAAGAAAGCCATCCAGTTTACTTTGCAGGGCTTCCCAACCTTACCAGAGGGCGCCCCAGCTGGCAATTCCGGTTCGCTTGCTGTCCATAAAACCGCCCAGTAGAAGCCATAGAGCCCACCGCATCCCCAGCATGCCTGCTATTGTCTTCCCAATCCTCCCCCTTGCTGTCCTGCCCCACCCCACCCCCCAGAATAGAATGACACCTACTCAGACAATGCGATGCAATTTCCTCATTTTATTAGGAAAGGACAGTGGGAGTGGCACCTTCCAGGGTCAAGGAAGGCACGGGGGAGGGGCAAACAACAGATGGCTGGCAACTAGAAGGCACAGTCGAGGCTGATCAGCGGGTTTAAACGGGCCCTCTAGACTCGAG
>NZ_JABBPG010000021.1 GCF_013140855.1 Pseudoalteromonas caenipelagi
ACCCCGGTTTCGTCTTCATCAAACCCTTGGTGGTACACCGTCTCTGTAACCATGTCATAGTCATCATCACGGCTATCTATCGTGGTTAACTTACCAAACCCTAAATAACCACGCCCCTGACCATGAAACGCCATATTGGCATACTTGTACGTTACGCTGGCGGTCTTATTGTGACCATTCAAGCCAGAAATCGGATTTGTACTGATTACCTTTGATACCACATAGGCTGCCCCTGAGGCTGAGATAATCGGGAATTGGGCTTCAACACGTCCTTCATACACCTCGTCATCAGTCAACGGCCTATAACCAATGTTGGTATCACCGGCACGTGAACGTATACCTGTTATGGTGCGCTCTAGTACGTATGAACTATTATACTCAAAGATATGCCCTGTTACGTTGTCTTGCTCATAACGCACGCGCATAAAGTCAATGGCACCATCGCCGTTAAAATCGCCCGCTTGGAAAGAGTCTTTAACGGTATCACTGTCTTCACGCACAAACCCAAGCCCTGTGACATCAACAAAGCTGTTTTCCTTAGCATCAAATTTATAAACTCTCGGGGCTCTTGGATTTTTAAAGCTAATGATTTCGGTTTTAAAGTCTTTATCAAGATTGACCGCCATCACATCTTTTGCTGCAACAGCCTCACCAAACACATCCTTTACAGGCTCAAACCCAGCACCGTTACTTTGTGCTACATACCACTTACCAAAGTTATGGTACAGCAGGTCTTGTAAGCCATCGCCATTAAAGTCGATTAGCTGTACATTTTCAAAACCATCACTATCATCTTCAACTAACCCCGTGTAAACAGGCGTAAAGTGGCCATTACCTTGGTTTATCGCATAGTGCAATTCTGCCCCTTCCAGCTCAGGTCCATCCTCTTCATCTACCACACCAACTTCAACTTCTACGATGATATCTGACAAGCCATCGCCATTGACATCCCCCCAATTGGCGTCACTAAAACTCAAGCTTGGACGTCGGCCTTCAGCGTCGGTTTTATCATACAAAGGTGATTTAACATCTGAAATCCTCAAAGCCGCTTTCGATGTATCAAAACCAACAACACCTGTTTTGCTCAGCGTGTTGAGTCTATAGAACACATAGTCATAACCAGAAACATAGGCCAAATCCAGTAAACCATCACCATCAATATCCGCAGGCTGTATATTTTTGTTCTCACCCGCAAGCGCCGTGATTTCATCATAAATCAGCTCACCGACTTGCGTTTTGGGATAGCATGTCGTGATAGGCTTGAATTCACCAAAGTCAATATCTTCGTAAGTGGTGGTACACTCAGTGCTGGTTGTCACCTCACCTTCTTGATGCAGTAAATACCACTTAAACACACCACTGCTTGATTTAGAGGAAACCAGCACATCTGCACGACCATCGCCATTAAAGTCTGACGCAATTGCCTTTGGACGGTAATCTTCGTCTTGACTCGGTAACGCTATCGAATCATAGCCAAGGTTATCACCGTAAGTGACTCGCCATGTGCCTTTACCATTGTAAGATACTAAGTCACTGTGACCATCACCGTCTAAGTCCGCAGTTACCAAGGCATTAAGATACTCAGGCTTACCTAAGCCAACCGTACGTTTGCGTGATTCACTATAAACAAGCGCCCCTGATAGCAATGCATCATTAGGCCAGTTGAAGTTAAGTGGGTAGGCACAGCGATTAAATTGACACACCTCTACCTTACCTAAATAACGCGCAGCTTCATTGTCTTCATAGGTTAAATCGTACTTACGTATCTCATTGCTGTTATTACTGATTACAACCGAGTCAATTACGTGTGTACGTTGATAAGGTGCACCAAAACGATAGCCATACAACGGCTCATCCGTCGTTTGATAGTTCAACTCAACTTTTGTCACACCATATTCGATGCTACTTAGTAAGGCTTCTTTATTGATGTCATTTATTGGCGACGTGTACTTGTAACGAATGGTGTTCTCATGGGTATCTACAATACTGCTACGCAGCCAAGTGTTAGCCACTGCACGATTGTCTGTCAGTGCCGATGACACATACTGAATCGCTGACGTACTAGAATTGAGATTACCATAGTAGTGGGTTTCACCTGACTTAGTGGTTGCTTTAAAGCCTGTGATAGACGCTAATGACCCTATCAGCTCATACTCTGTAAAGCTGTCTTGCTCTGTGCGATACACACCCCCAACAACCTCAATCAATCGCTGCCCATCTACACAAAATGCATCACTACTATCTAGCTGAACGTCTCTAACATAGTCACTCCCTAAATCATCGTAGAAGTGTGACTTACCACAACGTGTTATCGAAGACATACCCGCCAGTGACCAGCCAATACCCGCAGCCCCCATGCGCTTATTCGAACTTGAGTAACTTAAGCCCAGTTGCGGCTGAATGCCACCCGAGCCC
>NZ_JABBPG010000022.1 GCF_013140855.1 Pseudoalteromonas caenipelagi
TTCACCTAATGTCAGCGTACCTTCTCCCGAAGTTACGGTACAATTTTGCCTAGTTCCTTCACCCGAGTTCTCTCAAGCGCCTTAGTATTCTCTACCTGACCACCTGTGTCGGTTTGGGGTACGATTCGAAATAATCTGAAGCTTAGAGGCTTTTCCTGGAAGTAGGGCATCAGTAACTTCACCACCGTAGTGGCTCGTCTCGTGTCTCAGCCTTAAGAACCCGGATTTTCCTAAGTTCTCAGCCTACTCACTTTCACATGGACAACCAACGCCATGCTTACTTAGCCTGCTCCGTCCCCCCATCGCAATTATTCCAAGTACGGGAATATTAACCCGTTTCCCATCGACTACGCTCTTCAGCCTCGCCTTAGGGGTCGACTTACCCTACCCTGATTAACATGGGATAGGAACCCTTGGTCTTCCGGCGTGCGGGTTTTTCACCCGCATTGTCGTTACTCATGTCAGCATTCGCACTTCTGATACGTCCAGCATACCTCCCGGTACACCTTCAACCGCTTACAGAACGCTCCCCTACCCCGCGAACTAAGTTCGCAGCCGCAGCTTCGGTGGTATGTTTAGCCCCGTTACATCTTCCGCGCAGGCCGACTCGACTAGTGAGCTATTACGCTTTCTTTAAAGGGTGGCTGCTTCTAAGCCAACCTCCTAGCTGTTTTAGCCTTCCCACATCGTTTCCCACTTAACATACACTTTGGGACCTTAGCTGGCGGTCTGGGTTGTTTCCCTCTTCACGACGGACGTTAGCACCCGCCGTGTGTCTCCCGGATATTACTTTACGGTATTCGGAGTTTGCAAAGGGTTGGTAAGTCGGGATGACCCCCTAGCCTTAACAGTGCTCTACCCCCGTAAGTATTCGTCCGAGGCTCTACCTAAATAGATTTCGGGGAGAACCAGCTATCTCCCGGTTTGATTAGCCTTTCACTCCTAGCCACAGGTCATCCCCTAACTTTTCAACGTTAGTGGGTTCGGTCCTCCAGTTGATGTTACTCAACCTTCAACCTGCCCATGGCTAGATCACCGGGTTTCGGGTCTATACCTTGCAACTAAGCGCCCAGTTAAGACTCGCTTTCGCTACGGCTACCCTATGCGGTTAACCTCGCTACAAAATATAAGTCGCTGACCCATTATACAAAAGGTACGCAGTCACCCAACAAGTGGGCTCCTACTGCTTGTACGTACACGGTTTCAGGTTCTATTTCACTCCCCTCACAGGGGTTCTTTTCGCCTTTCCCTCACGGTACTGGTTCACTATCGGTCAGTTGGGAGTATTTAGCCTTAGATGATGGTCCACCTATATTCAGTCAAAGTTTCACGTGCTCCGACCTACTCGATTTCACTTTAGATAAGTTTTTGTGTACGGGACTATCACCCTGTGTCGTCAAACTTTCCAGAATGTTCCACTAACTACACTAAAGCTTAAGGGCTGGTCCGATTTCGCTCGCCGCTACTTTCGGAATCTCGGTTGATTTCTTTTCCTACGGGTACTTAGATGTTTCAGTTCTCCGCGTTCGCCTCATATGGCTATGTATTCACCATATGATACCTGCAAGCAGGTGGGTTTCCCCATTCGGAAATCCTAGTCTCAAGCGCCTCTTACTGGCTCAACTAGGCTTATCGCAAGTTAGTACGTCCTTCATCGCCTCCAACTGCCAAGGCATCCACCGTGTACGCTTAGTCACTTAACCATACAACCCAAAAT
>NZ_JABBPG010000024.1 GCF_013140855.1 Pseudoalteromonas caenipelagi
ATTGGTGGAGAGAACAGTGCTAATGCCGCGATGGAGAGCGGTAATATGGATATTATAGATAAGTATAAAATACATAGAATTGTTGGTGCTGCAGCAATTGGGGGGACAGCATCTGTATTATCTGGTGGTAAGTTTGCAAATGGAGCAATATCAGGTGCATTTACTCAGGCGTTTAATGGTGAGGCTTCAATAAAATATAATGCTTATAATACGCTTAACAACGAGGTTGACCGTATTAGGAACTTGTTAAAAACGGATGATGAAAGTAGTATTTTTGAGGCAAAGTTAAGATACGGTACATTGCATGAAATGGTTTATGGCGAAGGTGAATATAGTACACAGAAACTCTTAGCGGTGATGGGACATATGACGACAGAGGCTGCGAATACTCGACTCCTCGCCTTGAGCCAGGATATAGTGAAATTGAGGGTAGAAAAATTGACAGTGGATTCTGGTAATTTAGGAACTTCTCTATATGGTGGAGGTAAGCCAGCAACAATTATCTCTGGTAGTGGTGGTGGGCTAGGTTTCTTATTTGGTAATCTGATGGGAGTGATTAACATGGTTGATCATAATAACCAAGCAAGTTTATTTAACTCCGCTTATTATTCTGGTATTCATAATAATTTTGCTCAACTATTTAACGAAGGAAAGTTGTGATGAACAAATTACTGATATGTTTGACATTAGCTCTTCTATCAAATTGCTCTATGGCAATGAGCGAAGTTTCGTGCATGGACTATTATGAAGATCAAGATTATAAAACCAGAGGTTTTACTGGTGATATAAAGGCTAGTCGTTGTAATTATTCCACTGAAGTTGAAATTTTGGATGTTGACTCGTTTATATTTCCTTCATTTGTCGAGAGTTCACAACTTGGTAAAGTGGCGGAGGAAGTATACGCCTTGAAAGTGAAGAGGAAGACATACGAAGAAACTAATTATATTATAGGTAATAGATATGGATTCTACTTATCAGGTGTAACTGGTTTAGATCTACTTTTAAGCGTTATTTATGATTATGTTAAACCTAATACTCCTTCAAATTTTGAGCACCAAGAAATCAATCAATGTTCATTACTGAAACAGGAATCCGATAGTAATGGTTTCAGATATATTATTATTAAAAAAGTGGGTATAGCTGAAAAAAATGATGTTTTGGTTGAGCAGGCTCTTGAAGTGAATGTGAATAAGAAGTATTACAGAGTAACTTACTTTAGCAGCTCTAAACCTATTTATTTGGATGGTATAGAATCTGTATGTAAAAGAAAGGAACCTTTTTGGGAAGCTCATAGAACTTGGCTGGCAGAGTAACTAAAT
>NZ_JABBPG010000025.1 GCF_013140855.1 Pseudoalteromonas caenipelagi
TTATGCCTTTGCCTCTGTGCTGGGCATGATTGAACAGCAGGCGGTGCAGCAGCCGCAGGCCGAGGCCTTGCAGACAGCTGGGGTGAGTGTCTGTTATGCGGATGTTTTACAACAAGCCAAGCGGGTTGCCGCCGGATTACAGCAACAAGGCATAGGCCCGGGAGACCGAGTAGCGGTACTGATGAACCGTAACCAGGCTCTGCCGGTTACCTTATTGGCGGTACTGCTGTCAGGTGCTGCTTATGTGCCCCTAGATCCCAGTTACCCGGCGGAGCGGCTGAATTATATCATTGACGACTGCCTACCCGCATTTATTTTGCATGACGATAACGCGGCAATGGCGGCGCTGAGTTATGGTTGTGTCAGCCAATCGGTGGCAAGCTACCTTGAGCAAGACTCGGCACCTGACTTTCGTGCGGTGGAGATTGAAGCTGCCAGCCTGGCCTATATTATTTATACCTCGGGCTCTACCGGGAAGCCTAAAGGGGTGGCTATCGCACACGATGGCCTGATGTCCTTATTCCACTGGGCTAAACAGCAGTATTGTCCGGAAGATTTTGCGCTGGTTTTTGCCGGCACGTCGGTGTGTTTTGATTTATCGGTGTTTGAGATTTTTGTCACCTGGGGGATGGGTGGCAGTATTTACTTTGCCGATAACTCCCTGTACCTGAGTGAAATCGGCAACCGCTACCCAATCACACTGATCAATACCGTGCCCTCGATCTTGGCCAGTATCCTAGAAGTGAGCGTGCTGCCGGAGAGTGTCAGGGTGATCAACCTTGCCGGCGAAGCCTTCCCGGTATCTATGGTGGAGAAACTTGGCCACTTGGCAGAGCGGGTGCGTGTTTTTAACCTGTATGGTCCGTCCGAAGATACGACATATTCGACTGCTTACCAAATCAATTTTCAGGAAAAGGTCTCGGTACCAATAGGGAAAGTCTTGCCGGGCACCTCGGCATTTGTGATGGATGCGCAGGGACGAGAGTTACCGGATAACTTCCCAGGAGAACTTTATTTATCTGGCCGGGGACTAGCCTTGGGTTATTGGGGCAACGAACGTCTGACGGCGCAGCAGTTTGTGGTGCCGACAGGCATGAACAGGCGTTGCTATAAAACCGGTGATCTGGTGCGTCGTCGCAGCGACGGCAATCTGGAATTTCTTTCCCGGGTGGATAATTTAATCAAAATCCGGGGATTCAGGGTCGAGCCGGAAGAGATCTCCACTGTGATTAAGCAGGTGTCGGCGGAGGTCGAGCAGGCGGTGGTGATTGATGTTGAGCATAA
>NZ_JABBPG010000026.1 GCF_013140855.1 Pseudoalteromonas caenipelagi
TTCATGGTCAGGGGCGTGGTTATTTAGGGTTTGGTAAGTTAACCACGATAGATAGCCGTGATGATGACTATGACATGGTTACAGAGACGGTGTACCACCAAGGGTTTGATGAAGACGAAACCGGGGTGAAAACCTATCTGAAATACCCTGAGCTTGTGGGTATGCCATTAATGACCACACAAAAAATGGTAAAAAGGGATACGCCAAGCTCTGAAATCACGTTATCAAGGAGTGTGAACAGCTATACCAAGCTCATCACCAAAGCAAACACTGATAGCTCAGTTAAACGCAGCCCGTATTTCACCTATATTAATACGAGTGAAGAAAAGAGTTACTTCTTAAACGGCGGTATAACGGGGTTGGATTACAGTGCTGGCGGTTTGAAGGCAAAAACGACGACCACGCAAAGCTATGACACAGACGGTAACTTAACCGAGAGTCAGATTGTACTAAAAGACAACGTGGGCACGACGTTCACAACAGAAACCATCAACGAATACGTCAAGACACCATCACGTTGTAATATGTCTGGGTTGAAGCAGGATTACGGTGGTAACTATGGTCGCTTTGGTCGCTTGACGTGCTCAGAGGTGACAAAAACCAATAGTGAAGGTAAAACAGGTACGCGTCAAAGTGCGTTTGCATACAACAAAAAGGGGTTGTTATATCAAGAGAAGGTGAATGCGCAATCTGAAGCACAGTCTGTTATCACAGAGTACGGCTTTAATAGTGCGGGCCTTAAAATCAGCACCACGGTGTCGGGTAAAGAGTTAAAGGCAGGTAGCAGCTATAGCACTGCACCAACACTGTCTGGCGAAACGCTTGTACGTACCACGAAGGTGAAATACGACAGCACGAATCGCTTTATCATTTCACAAACCAATGATGCAGGGCATCTAGTTTGCTTTAACGTGGATAAAGACACCGGGTGGTTGAAAAGTAAAACGGTCAGGGTTGCCCCGTCCGCTCCTAATGTTGAATATTCGTGCCCAGAGCAAGAGGAGGCTGAAGGACTCATAACACGTTATCGTTATGATGCCTTTGGTCAGCTCACTGGTGAGCAATCACCCGCGGGTATTGTTAAATTGATAAGTCGTGGGACAAATCCGTCGTATCCTTATGGTTTCGTAGAACAAACACGGGTATCAGGCGCTCAACCAAGTAAGACTTACTATGACCGTGCGGGTCGGGCCATAAAGCAAATCAACACAGGCTATAACAACCAACAGTCTGTAGTGAAGACTGAGTATGACCAATATGGCCGTGCTTATCG
>NZ_JABBPG010000027.1 GCF_013140855.1 Pseudoalteromonas caenipelagi
AAATTCTGATAATTCGTAAAACGCTACTTTAGTAACACTAACTTCTAGCGTGTAAAACCACTTTGGCGTTGTATGGTTAAGCCTCACGGGTAATTAGTACTGGTTAGCTTAATGTATCACTACACTTCCACACCCAGCCTATCAACGTTGTAGTCTTCAACGGCCCTTCAGTTAACTTAAAGTTAAAGTGAGAACTCATCTCGAGGCTCGCTTCCCGCTTAGATGCTTTCAGCGGTTATCGATTCCGAACGTAGCTACCGGGCAATGCAATTGGCATCACAACCCGAACACCAGCGGTTCGTCCACTCCGGTCCTCTCGTACTAGGAGCAGCCCCTCTCAATTCTCAAACGCCCACGGCAGATAGGGACCGAACTGTCTCACGACGTTCTAAACCCAGCTCGCGTACCACTTTAAATGGCGAACAGCCATACCCTTGGGACCGACTTCAGCCCCAGGATGTGATGAGCCGACATCGAGGTGCCAAACACCGCCGTCGATATGAACTCTTGGGCGGTATCAGCCTGTTATCCCCGGAGTACCTTTTATCCGTTGAGCGATGGCCCTTCCATTCAGAACCACCGGATCACTATGACCTACTTTCGTACCTGCTCGACGTGTCTGTCTCGCAGTTAAGCTGGCTTCTACCATTACACTAACCGTACGATGTCCGACCGTACTTAGCCAACCTTCGTGCTCCTCCGTTACTCTTTGGGAGGAGACCGCCCCAGTCAAACTACCCACCAGGCACTGTCCTCAATCCCGATCAGGGACCTAAGTTAGAACATCAACACTACAAGGGTGGTATTTCAAGGTCGGCTCCACACAAACTAGCGTCTGTGCTTCAAAGCCTCCCACCTATCCTACACATGTAGGGTCAATGTTCAGTGCCAAGCTGTAGTAAAGGTTCACGGGGTCTTTCCGTCTAGCCGCGGGTACACAGCATCTTCACTGCGATTTCAATTTCACTGAGTCTCGGGTGGAGACAGCGTGGCCATGGTTACACCATTCGTGCAGGTCGGAACTTACCCGACAAGGAATTTCGCTACCTTAGGACCGTTATAGTTACGGCCGCCGTTTACCGGGGCTTCGATCAAGAGCTTCGACTTACGTCTAACCCCATCAATTAACCTTCCGGCACCGGGCAGGTGTCACACCGTATACGTCATCTTACGATTTTGCACAGTGCTGTGTTTTTAATAAACAGTCCCAGCCACCTGGTCACTGCGGCTGACTTCAGCTCCAGCAGCAAGTGC
>NZ_JABBPG010000028.1 GCF_013140855.1 Pseudoalteromonas caenipelagi
CCCGTAGATAACGATAGGGTCTCCTGCCAAGGCGCCGCAGTATGCTCCTGTGACACAGTAAACAAGACTTCAGAAAAGACATCCACCGCCATGGCATTGTTTTGCTTGAGGCTTGCCATCAGCTTATCCAGCGATGCCGACTGGTGGATCATGCTGTCCGTCACCATTTCCTGTGTGGCCAGCAGCAAAGTGCCGAGGCTAGCAGACTCCTGCCACGCCTGCCTTAACATCAGGGTGTTGGCATAAAAGCCGACGCCATCCTGATCGTTCGCTCTGAGTCGGTTGGCAACCGGTGTTGCCAGAATCACATCCCGGGTATTGTTCAAACGTCCCAGCACCAAACTGACCAAGGCAAACCAGAAACTGAATTCGGTGATCCCCAACTTAGTACACATTGCCGACACACCGCGGCAGTCCTGCTCGTTTAAGGCATACTCAAACTGCGCCGATTGCGTCCCCATTTCAGCCGACAAGTCGCTGGGTAAAGAGGTCGTTTGCGCCACATGCTCGAGTTTCTCCTGCCAGAACGCCATATCGCTCGCATGTTGCGCCGCATAGGCCTCCCCCTGCTGCCACAGGACAAAATGTTCAAAGCTAGTATTTTCACTGAGTTCCCTGCCCTCTAGAGCATGAGCAAAGGCATTCATCAGCGGAGTAATGGACTGGCCATCAAAGCAAATGTGATGAATATTGAACAGCAGCACTTGTTGGCCGTTATCAAGGCATAAGCGTGAAATGGCGCATGCCTGCTCATCCAGGCGGAAACAGCGGTTTGATTCGGCTGCTATCTCTGCTGGCAAAGCTGCGCTCTCTATGTCCCTGACCGCGACAGCCAGCTCAGATACCGCCACTGGCAGCTGCAGCACAGTACCGCCTTGTTCGACAAACCGCATTCTCAGGCTTGCGTGCGCCGACAGCAGCTGGTGCAATGCCCTATCAATGGCTTCACCTGTGAACTCTCGGTGAAAACGGATCACCAGCGGGATGTTATAGGCCGCATTCGGATTCCCCTGGTGCAATAACCATAACCTGTACTGCTCGGCAGAAAGCACCAGCGGGTACTGGATTGCTTGC
>NZ_JABBPG010000029.1 GCF_013140855.1 Pseudoalteromonas caenipelagi
ACTGACGAAAACTCTTACTCGTATAATGACAACCCTGATCACTATGGAATAGCACCCGCTTTGGATTACCTCGGCTTTCATAAGCCATTCTCAAAGCCTTTTTCGTTAGTTCACTATCTGGTCGAGCGGATGTTGCCCAACCAACAACTTTGCGAGCATAAAGGTCAATAACAACAGCTAGATAGAGCCAACGAGAGCCGCACCAAACATAGGTAACATCACCACACCAAACTTGATCTGGTGCTTTTGTGCTAAATGCTCTTTTCAATAGATTCGGTATGCTTAAGTGCTCTTTTTCTGCCTTGGCATACTTATGTGTTGGCATTTGACGACTGACTAATCCTTTTTGTTTCATTAGCTTACTCACCAACCAGCGACTTGCTTTGAAGCCAGACTTTGCAAGCAGCTGAACTAAAGTTCGTTGACCTGCGGAGCCATGGCTTAGCCCAAACCAACGTTTCATTTCAGCAATTAAACGTAGTCGCTCTGGCGCTATAGTATTTGGTGTTTCACGCCAATATCGGTAACTACTACGCTGTATTTTAAATACCCTGCACAAGCGCGTCACTGGCCAGCTCTCTTGAAGGGAGCGGATCAGCGCAAACCTTTGATGGAGTCCTGCATCAAGAGAGCTGAAGCCTTTTTTAAGATCTCATTGTCCTCTTCTAGGCGCTTGAGTTTACGCTCAAGTTCGCGAATCTTAAGTTGATCTGGGGTCAGAGGAGTCGCGCTTGTGAGATTACCGTTACGCTCTTCTTTTAGCTGGCGTGCCCACTTATCGACAGTAGATTTACCTAGCCCCATAGCATCAGCAACGTCTCTCACAGAGCGTTGTTCATCGACGACTTGTTGAGCGACTTCGAGTCTAAATTCAGGAGAATAAGTTGGACGAGTTCTTTTTGTCATATTTGCACCTAATCAGTTATGGTGATTCTATCACCTCTAATCAGGTGGCCAAATTTATTGTGCCACTACAA
>NZ_JABBPG010000003.1 GCF_013140855.1 Pseudoalteromonas caenipelagi
CTAAACCTGCTCATTTCACCTTGCGCAAATGGAATGACTTCGCTTCGCTCACTGTCATTAAACATTTGCACCTTAGCTTCGCTCATGTCGCTAACCTTTTACACGATATTTCACCTTGCGTAAAGGAAACGTACTCACTGCGTTCGTAGTCGTTAACCCTTTAAACATAAAGCTTCCTTATTAGAGAAAGCCCGATTCGAAAGAGTCAGACTCTTTTGATATGGAAAAATTTTTAAATATATCAGACAAAATCTTCTTATTAATTTCTGGACCGCTTCATATATCATTTTGGTCTGGTGCAAATACCAAGAGCTAGTTTGTTTCTAGAATTAAATGCATATTCTGGTGTTTGTTTATTAAATGTTAAATTTCAACGTAAATGTGTCACTCAGTAAGCTGTTCAAGTGCTGCGCAGTAAGTAATTAATCATTTTACCAACATTTAAAGTCAATAATTATATTTCAGTAGTTGCAATGAAAGGGGGAATTAGCTTAGTCTAAATATTAATAAATTCATATTTGCTGTGACTTAATTTGTTAACAAATATATTTAAAGTTATACGGATATTTTACGTTTCATAAGTTAGGAACTAACCTTAACTATGTAACTGAATGGACGACACTGTGAATTGTTAGTTCTTGACTATTGCAAGTTACGTAAGTTTTTTTGAAGTTGTTAAAAATTGATAAGAGGGGTAAGTTAATGTATAAGGAAAAGAAAACTAAAAGAGAGCTTCCTCAGGAAATATTAGAATACATATTTGGAGGCAGTGGTGGTGGAGGTGCAAATGGGATTGAGCCACCAAGAAAGACTAATAATCCAACACCATCTTAGAGAATACGAAAAGGTAGTTTGAAAAGGATATTGAATGAATGAAGTTTTAATCCATATCGGATGGATATTAATCTTAATGAAAGTCGTTGCGCTGTTGTTATTTGTTTGGCTTGCTAACGACTCGCTTCGGTCGCTCATTTGTGGGCGGCCTAAGAATCTACCTAAGATTGAATTTGAACACTCATTTTTTATCTACATCTGTGTTGCTTTAGCATTCAGTGTGGCAGGTACCTTTATCGGTGATTTAATTTTGGATTTGGGTATGGGGGTTCAAGCAAAAAGACAAGTTTTTTATATTTATTTTAGCATCCACGAAGCGCTATTTATGGTGACAGTGCTGCAGTGGCATAATTTAAAGCGGTGTGAGTTTGCTCGCATAACAACGTACGGTTTTTACATCTCAGTTACCATAATGATGTTGTTTTTATTTAGGTATGTAGACCGAGTTATTTTTGATGCCGACATTCTTAGAGGTATCTATAGTCAAGTTGTAGCTTTATCGAATTTACTTATAACACTAATATTCATCTGCTACCCAGTCCAACGTCTTCATCAGCTTATAGTTGAAAAGTTTATACGTAAAAGAATAAACCAGTAAATATATTTCAGACAGTGCAAATTTATTTTAAACTGTGCTACTTCTGTCAGCCTTGGTACAAATGGTTGTCGTTAGTGATAGAAAAATGAGCGAGGCTCACAGTTGTGAGCCTGCTCATTGGGCTAGTAACTTGATTGGAATTGGTTACGATTGATTAATACCTTGCTGTACTTCAACTTCTTGCCCAGTTGATAACCGTTCAGCACCTCGTACCGCAATAGTATCGCCAATTGATAATGAACCTTCACTTATTGCTTGTATAACGACATATTTACCTTGGCCTTTCCCTACAGTGACAGGAACTTGCTCAGCCTTACTGTCTTTGTTTATACGAACGATATGAACACCCTGTTTTCGTAAAATAAGAGCATCACGATTAACGAGTAGCTCGGCTTTGTTATTGCTCAAAGGAACAACGACATCAACCAGCTGTCCAGCAGCCCAGCTTCTATTGCTTTGTTGTGGTAGTGTTGCTCTGACTTCAAACGATTGAGAGCGAGGATCTGTTGTTGGGATAACAGCTGTAACTGTAGTATCGGTTTTATCTAGGGAACCTAAATTGCCAGATGATATAGGAAGCACCATCCCCTTTTTTATATACTTTAGATATTTGACAGGCACATATAGTCTGGCTTCTAGGTTATTTATGTCAATTAGGCTTAGTAGTTCATCAGCTCTATTTATATCTTTTCCTGAGCGGCTATAGCGTTCGCTTACAACACCAGAAAAAGGGGCTCTAAGTGTTGAACGGTTGAGTTTATCTGCGATAACTTTAAGTTCTATTTCAGCCAAAGCAATATCTGACTGGGCTAAATCATGTTGCTGTTGTACTTTATCTACTTGGCTTGCCGCTGTGCTACTCGTTTTTGCTAATTGCTTGAGTCGCTTCAGTTCTTGCCTTTGAAATTGTAAATTTATCTTTGCTCTATTGAGCATTTCTTGCTGCCTTGCTTGCTCAAGCTCAAGTGGGAGTGTATCTATGCGTGCAAGCACTTCCCCTTTTTTTACTTCTTTACCTGGTTCAGCGACATAGATAAGTAACCCGCCGACACCTGCGGTTAGCTTTACATCTTGCTTGCCATAAAGGGTGCCATGTACAGCTAATTCACTTTTAAGGGGAGCGCTTGTTAGCGTCTCTACCGTAACTGGAGCTTTAGCATATGCCACAGTTGAAATAGCAACGTTTGAAGCAATTAGTAAAGCGCCAATATTTAACGAACAAGAATTGATGAATTTATTTAACAACATAATAATTATCTCACTGATTGGCGACTAAGCCTAACGAAGGCTTGCTATCTTTAGTTGATTTGGCATGTGGTGGTGTTTGCTTACCTAATTGCAGCAAACTAGGCATTAAGAGCAAGGTGAATATCGCGCTGATGGCCATACCTCCAACAATAACGGTGGCGAGTCCTCTGTATATCTCAGAACCCACTCCGGGCATAAGCATCAGAGGCAGCATTCCAAAAAGGCTAGTAAGGGTACTAAGGTACACTGGACGAGCACGCATGAGCACAGCTTGGCGTACTGCCGATGTTCTTGTCATGCCTTGTTGTTCACTATACCTAGTTTGATCTACGAGTAAAATTGCATTGTTTACAACTAGGCCGAGCAAGATAATGAAACCTATCATGGTAAGCAGATCTAGTGACTGGAACGTAAATAGATTTAGGATGAATAGCGCCAGTACACCGCCAGCTACAGCAAGCGGCATAACCAGAAGGACTAAAAAGCTATCTTTGGCTGATTTAAACAAAGCAGTCATTAATAAAAATAGAATGAACAATGCAAGTGCAAAGTTAACTGTCATCTCCTCAATAGCTGAATTCATTTTTTGCGCGTTTCCACCTAAAATGGCACTGGCATTTTGAGGCATGCTTTGGCGAACTTTAGGCATAACATGTTTTGCTAACAGCGCTTGAGCTTCTTGTAGACTCATATTCGCTGGCGGAGTAACAACGACTGAGACTGTACGTTTGCCATTGACGCGGCGAAGTTGCGTAGGCCCAACGGTTCGCTCAACTTCAGCAAGTTCTCCCAATGTTTGAATCCCAGAGTTTGGTGTGACTAATGGCAACGATTTTAGCTCTTCGGGTGTTTGCCAAGATTTAGCTCTCAAAATGACATTCATGCGCTCATTGCCATTGAAATACTCGTTGATAAATAGGCCACCTGTAAATGCCTGAACCGCCTGAGCTACGTCGTTTCTGGTTAAACCAGCTTGCGTGATGCGTCGATCATTTGGATGTAACCTTAATTCAGGCTCTGCCATATCCAAACTCGGTTGAGGTTGCGCAGTCGCTTCTGGCAAGGCGGCTTTTACTTCTTCAAGTGCCACTTTGGCCGCTGCTATTAGGTCATCCATATTAGGGCCTGTTAGGTCAATATTAATTGCTCGTCCATCACCTCCATTTGATACTTGGATCATAGACCCCCTAAAAAGAAACACCTGTGTATCAGGAAGATCTTGGAATATCTCTTCCCTAGCTACTTTCATTAATTCTTCTACACGCTGTGGATCGTCTGAGTATATAAAGCCCCCTGCATTTGCTCCGAAGACATAGAAGTTAAAATCTTTTATCTTTGGCGTTTTTTCACCCGTGTAATAAGGCATCAAACGCTCTTTAACACGCATGGCGATCTCTTCTTCCATATAACCAATATTTCCTCCCGGAGGAGAGTTCAAGCTATAGAAAAAGCCATCTGTCGGAGCCCTTGGCATGAAATCGGTCTGTGGTAGCAAGGTAAGTGTTACAAAAAGAGAGCCGCCTAGTAAAGAGGCTATCCACGTTATTTGCTTGGCACGACTATTAGTGAGTGACATTACAAATTCTGTTAATTTACTCCAATAAGCCTTATACGGGTCGTCTGATTTTTTAGGCTCTGGTAGGTATTGGTTTGCAATCGGAATAATGGTAAGTGCACAAACGAGTGATGCAATAACTGCGATGGAGAGTGTCAGAGCGAGATCGGAGAACAGTTGTCCTTCGATACCAGCCATAAACATGATAGGCAGAAAGATAGCCACGCTTGTTGCCGTGGAGGCAAACAGTGCGCCCGCAACCTGAGTGGCTCCTTTTAGTGCGGCTTTGTTGTTAGTCAGCCCTTCACTTTTCAGCCTAGCAATATTTTCTTGTACAATAATAGCTGCATCAAGTACCAATCCTACTGCAAAAGCAAGCCCTGCTAAGGACACCACATTGAGGCTACGCTCAAAGATATTTAAAGCTAAAAATGCCACCATGAGCGATACGGGGATAGTTGCTGCGATAACTAAGGTCGCGCGCATTCCTCTGAAAAATAGCCATAAAATACCGCAAGCCATAAGTACACCTAGTCCAAGGTTACTCTTGACCAACTGCAAGGCATTTCTAATGTGAACAGACGCATCATAGCTTAATTCTATTGCTAAGCCTGCTTCTTTTAAGATACCGTTATTTAGTTCGTAGATTGCTTCATTGAGTCCATCTAATACTGCAACGGTATTTGAGTCATTGCTGCGTGAGATCGTAATGTAATACGCCGGTTTACCATTGCGTAAAGTCATCGAGCGTCTATCAGTAACTGTATCTGCAACGGTAGCAATATCACCAAGGTAAATAGGCCGGTCTCCAGAGTAGCCGACACGCATTTGCGTTAAGCTATCTACGTCATATTTTCCTGTAAATCGGACGGTGTATTGACGGCGGCCCACATCCGCAAGTCCCCCTGACATATCGGTAGAGGTTGAAATGGTCCTACGTATTTGCCCAAGACTAATACCGAATGCTGCTGCTTTGTGCGGATCAAAAGTAACGCGCAACTCTCTTTGACGCTGACTATTTAAATTTACGCGAGACACACCTGGTATTTTCGCAAGCCGAGGCTCAATAAAATCTTCGATTTGTTTTTGATAGTTAGCCATATCGAGCTTTTCACTATCAAAGTTAAGCGGCACAACTAATAAGCTTGCTGCGGTTGGACCACCAGAACCTGGGCCACCACCACCTCCTGCGGTTACGATTGGATCTGTAGCGTCCAAAGGTAAGGGCGGAGCTTGATTTAAGCTGGTCAGCACATCTAGCATAGCCTGCTGCATGTCGGCATCAACAGCAAATGTAAGGGAAATAAAGCCATTCCCTTGGTTTATTTGTGTATTCACTTCTAATGCGCCAGGTGTATTCTTGACCGCATTTTCTAGTGGCTCAATGATCATGGATTCAATTTCTTCTGGTGCAGCTTGTCGCCATCCAGAAAATATCGTGATTTGGGGTTGCTCAATGTCAGGCGTTAATTGGATCGGGAGCTTAAAAATGCTAATTGAACCAAAGAGCATAATTAAGGTTAGGATCACTAATACACTCGCAGGGTTTTTTAGCGAACTTCGTGTTAGATTCATGTCAGTGTCCAATTCTTTCAATATTGCTTTAGTATTAAGCAAATCAAAATAATCTGCTAGCGCAGAAATGCATGTCCGTTTCCGGTATAACGACAAACCACCTTATTTTCGAGACAAAATGCTTGTTAGCAACAATTTGTAACTAATTAGGATATTTTGTAATACTCTTTGAAGCAGAATTTACAAATTGATCAGCAAAATTTGGAAGCTGGTGCAGCCGATGGCTACACCTTATAGTGATTATGGTTGAGTATCCGTAAATGAAAAAGTAGGGTAATCGGAGGGTTTAAAGCGGTTAATATTAGTCAAAAATCGACTATCTTTAACGGGTAAAGTAGCAGACCCATAATCATATTGATTTAGTCGATCTCGTAGTGCTTGGTTATTTAGGCCATCGCCGTGCATTTCATACCAACTAATAATGTTGGGCGTCACAAATCGGTTGTAACTATTTTCTGCTGCTTCGGCTGTTTTTGCAAAACGCAGTGCATGCGTTAGCAATCCATCCTTGTGATAAACGATTTTTAAATGTCCATTTTCAAAAGAAAGCTGTGACGCCTCCTTGGTATATAAATCACCATGCGCGCTATAACTACCATGAGTGACGATACCATCGTGTGTCCATACTGCCGCATATTCCCAGTCATGCCGATGGCCTCCACCAAAGTACGGAAAAACCTGATCTTTTTTAAAATACAAAGCATAAAAATGCGCACAATATTGGCCTTGAGATGTTTCTTTACATGCGTATCTATGTACTGTGTTAGAAGTATTTAGAAAAGCGTTGTCACGGCAATTACCACCTAGAGAACCTGATGTTTTAAGACCAGAATTTTGCTGACCGGTTCTACTAATGCCAGCACTGGGTAGGCAGCCATCACCATCAAAATCAAACACGGGCTCTGTGCCATTTATCACATAGCCTGCAGGTATTGCTTCATCAAGTGCGGCAAAATCATTTGCTTGGGTAGAAGCACTAAAAGCAGCGACTGCGCAGAAGAATATAAAGGTAGGTTTTGTCGTCATAATGATATTTACTCAATTCCAAATTTAAAAATTACAGTAAACATGTTTTATGACTAAAATGAAACAAAAAAGTTAAATTTTGGTTTTTTACTCTTTTTTAGAATCAACTAACTTTTGTTCTAAATCCTTTCGTACAATCTCTAATGCAGCCAGTGCATCCTCAGTAGGAACCTCGTTTTGCTCTAATAACAGAATGAGGTCAACAGCTAGTTTTACGTGAGTTGGAGCGTTATCAAGCGGGATGTTCACTTTTTAGTTGATCCTTTTTTAGCAACTTGTGCCATGGCTACTTCTATTGCTGTTTCAACACGTTGCTCCATGAGTTCTCTTTCGTGTCCAGGTAAGTAAAAAGCCATATCGACATCATTGCGAATATACCGTGATGGTAGTTGATTAAGTACGGTGCAACAGAAATCAGCCATCACCTCTTCATCATACTTTTTATCTAAATTATGTTCGATAATTTTTTCTAACACAATTTTCTCGTAGTAGTTGTGTACATCATCATGTAATTTCATGTCGCGTGTCCAAAAACTTGTGTGCTGTATACTCTATACAATAATAGCTGGCTTATTTAGCAGAGCAATAAAAAACTGTTCATGCACATCAACAAGTTGAGATAGATCACGCTGATATCCACCGCCCATAGCAGCCATTAAAGGCAATGCGTTTTGCTGGCAATAGTCTATCACTATTTTGTCTCGCATCTGCACACCACTTAGGCTTACATCAAACATACCAAGCTCATCTTTTGTGTAGATATCGGCACCTGCATTGTACAGGAGTAGGTCGGGCTGATGAATACGGCATACAAGATTAAGCGCTTGTGTCACGGTTTCAAGATAGCTTTGGTCCTGCGTTTTACTAGGTAATGCAAAGTCGAAGTCTGAGATGGCTTTGTTGCGCGGGAAGTTTTGCTCGCAGTGAATAGAGCAAGTTACCACATCTTTACGTTTATCAAGTATTGCGGCTGTGCCGTCACCTTGGTGCACATCACAATCAAAAATAACGATTGTTTCTACGCTTCCTTGTCTAATTAGCTCGCATGCTGCGATGGCGAGATCGTTAAATATACAAAAGCCAGTGCCAAAATCATGGTGTGCATGATGATATCCACCGCTTAAGTTTACAGCAACACCATGAGCAAGCGCATAAGTTGCTGCTTCAATGCTGGCACCAACAGAATAAAGGGTTCGATTTACTAATGTACGTGACCATGGAAAGCCAATTCTTTTGACTGCTTTGCTATCTAAAGTGCCATGTATAAAATTATCGACGTAATTTTTATCGTGACACAACATTATAGAATCCAAAGCGGCTTTGTGTGGGTGAACTACATGCTTAACTAAGTGTTTTTGTATAAGCCTAGTATGCAATTGCTTATATTTATCTATTGGAAATCGGTGGTGTGTTGGCAAGTCTAGTTGCGAGTACAGGGGATGATAGAAGAACATTAGCGGTTTTGTTGTTTTTCTACTGCTTGAATCTTTGCTTCTGTTGCCGATATGGCTTTTCGACATCGACCGAGGCGAGCATGTAAGGCCAAAATTTCTTGATTGATTTGACTGGCTTGTTCAGCGGAAGCTTTATCGAGTTGTTGTTTTCGTATATCTATCATTTCCATTAAGCGTCTTTCGAACTCATGATTTTGGGATAGTTCTTGATAAAGCTCGTGAGAGCTTTGCATGATCTTTTGCACCGCTTTTTGATAGATTTTATTTTTTTTCTTGTAATTGCTTTTATTCTCTTTGGCCCAGACAGGTGTCGACTTTAGTACTTTAATTACTGCTTCTACTTGTGTCGCAATACGTTGGATAGCAAAGCCGTAGGCATGGCGGTTTTCCATAGGAGGCAGATGCTTGAGTTGTGCTGATATCTCGTCAATATAGTCACTTAATATCAGGCTTTTAGTTGCAAACACTGTACGGTCAAAAAGGCTTGGTTGGGCTTGTATATATCGATTTTTATCGAACCATTTTGCATTGTCGAATAGTCTTGCCTGTTCGGCTAATTTTGCAACTTGTTGGTGTAAACGTTCAAGCGCCTGACTCATGCAAAATATGCCTCTGCAATTAGTTTTATCGCTAAAATGATCACAACAGTGTTAAATAAGGGTTTGATCAATTTGCTGCCAAACTTTATAGCTGAATGTGCCCCAATCCAAGCACCAAGCATTAAGAAAGCCCCCATAGTTAGGCCTAACAAAAAGTTGACATGCCCTAGTGCTACAAACGTTATCAGTGAAACAAAGTTAGACACAAAGTTCATTGAACGCGCAAGTCCGCAATTTAGCAGTAGACTCATTTTATATAGTAAGCTGTTTGATGCGGTCCAAAAAGTACCTGCGCCGGGGCCTGCCAAACCATCGAAAAACCCCAGAGATAACCCTTGAAACCATTGCTTTGTTTTCAAAGCTGGCTCGCTTTTTGGTAAGTCATGAGACTCTGTTGGACTAAGCTTGCCAAACAAGCTGTAGCAGGCAACACAGATGATAACGATAGGCAGTAGTTTATTTAAAAACTCAACGCTTAAATAATCAACTAATAAAGTGCCAAGTACAGCGCCAATTGCAGTCGCCAAAATCGAAGCTGCCCAAAATGATGGGTCGAAAAGTCGTTTTCTATAGTAGGTGATACTTGCAGTTAATGACCCAAAGCTGGCAGCCAATTTGTTGGTTGCCAATGTCACATGGGGGGGAAGTCCTGCGGTAAGCAGGGCGGGTACCGTCAGCATACCTCCACCGCCAGCGATAGCGTCAATAAAGCCTGCGGCAAGAGCAACTAAACAAAGTAACCCCCAAGTCATTGGGTCGAGCGCAAATTCAAACATTTAATAATCTATTTGTCGTTTAAAGGGCGGTAGAGTATCAAGCATGGCTTTGCCGTAGCGTTTGGTAACTAGGCGCCTGTCTAATATGATTATACGGCCGTGATCTGTTTCTTTACGAAGCAGTCTACCACAGCTTTGAACTAATTTCTTTGCTGCGTCAGGAACCGTGATTGATAAAAATGGATTCCCCCCTTTACTTTGTACAAATTCAGCCTGCGCTTCTTCAATTGGAGAGGTAGGTACAGCAAAAGGAATTTTGGTAATTATAAGGTTTTCAAGGTATTTACCCGGTAAGTCTAATCCTTCAGATAAACTTTGCGTACCGAATAAAATGCTACCCTTGTCATTGTCTATGCTGGCCTTATGTTGTTTGAGCAAGCTATCACGAGATTGCTCACCTTGTACAAGAATTTGCCAGTGCTTTTTTCTGAGCAACTTTACAACATGGTCCATTTGCCAGTAAGAAGCAAATAGCACCAAATTTGCTTTCGTTTTGTCTAAGTAAGAGGGTAATACTTTGGCAAGATGGTCGCTAAATGCTTTGTCAGTCGGGTCTACGTCAGCAGTGGGCAAATGTAAAGTGGCTTGTTTAGGGTAATCGAAAGGGGAGTTGGCTTTGATAAATCTAACTCCAGGCTCATGGGCCAGTCCGCTTTCTTTGGCAAAATGGTCGAACGTACCCAGTGCGCTTAATGTTGCCGAGCACAAGACTGCACCAGCGCATTCTGTCCAGAGCTTGTCTTTCAGATAGTAGCCTACTTCAATGGGGCAGTCGCATAGCAAATGATCATGATGATGCTTGTACTCTAATCGCTTTATCCAACGTGCATGAGGCGAGTGTTCTCCTTTGTTTGCATAGCTATGCCAGAGTTTATGAAGCTGCTCTAATCGATTAATGTATTGCCCACTCTCTGCGAGCAGTGGATCAGCTAAAAACGGTTTAACATCGCCATCACTGACATCAAGGGTAAGAGCATCATGCATTTTATTCAAACAGCGCAGCACATCTTGTGTGGCATCGGCAATATCTTTTGCTTTTGCAGTAAGTGATTCAGGCACCACACCATGCTCAAAGCGAAATGTATCATCTTGGTTGTAGTTAAAATCGGCAGCATCTAATATATCTCTGACGCTTTTAAGATCTTTACTGGCATCATTTGCGGCATCATTGAGTTTAAAGTTTTGGCCTATCGCTTTTTGTGACACGATAGTTGCAGCCATTTTCCCACTGAATTTAAGCAGTTTATCTAACCATTCTATCGTTCCCTTAATGGTCGCTGCAGCAGACGAAAAATCTCGGGTTATGTGTGGTAAATGGTGAGCTTCATCAATAACATAAAATGTATCACTAGGCTCTGGTAGAATTTTACCACCACCCAACTCTAAATCAGCCAACAACAAGGCATGGTTGATAACCAGTACGTCCATTTGCGCTATTTTTTGCCTTGCTAGGTGAAATGGACACAAATGGTGTGATTTCATTTGCCGCTGACACGCATGCTTATCACACGCTATTAGGTTCCATACTTTATCTGGAATGGTATCAGCCCAACTATCTCGATCTCCTTGCCAGCGTTTATTTTGGTATGCGCTATGAAGCTCTATTAAGCACTTTTGCTCCATGTCGGACAAAGGGGAAGACAGAGTCGGCATGATAGATAGTTGTATACTGTCTTCGTTAACTGCTGCATTGAGCTTATGTACACAAATATAACGCTGACGTCCTTTGACAAGATCAAATTTAAAGTCGAAGCCACAATGGCTTTTGAAAAACGGTAACTCTTTATTGATTAGCTGCTCTTGCAGTGCCACTGTTGCGGTTGAAATCACAAGCTTTTTCTTTTTTGCCAGAGCAATAGGTAACGCTCCTAAGCAATAGGCGAGAGATTTTCCGGTACCGGTGCCAGCCTCTATCACGCAAATTCTTTGTGTTTTGTGATATTCCCCAGCAAGGGTTTTGGCAATTTCGGCAACGAGGTAGTTTTGGCTGCTTCGGTGGCGATAACCTTCTAAGCTTTCAGCGATATTTTGGTGTGTCTGTCGTATTGTTTTTTTGAGCGCGTCTGAAAGCATGGGGATCGCCTAATAGAATATTATATGTATATAATTACAGTAACGGTGGCTATTTTAGATGGGTAATCAATTTGGCACAAGCAGTGTATGAGGGCTTTATTATTATCGCGCCAACAAACAAGTCCGCAAGGGAAGCGGGGGACTTTGTTACTGACTTAAAACCGAATCAGCCATTGTCAAGGCGTTGGCAGAAGGTTGAGTCGTTGGCACTGCTATTAGACGTTTGTCCTATTCTCTTTCAATAGACGATTGGTCTATTATCATGACATGACAACATATACTGCTAAACCTCGAAGAGGGAGACCGCCAAAAGCTGATGCTAAAAACCAAGATACCAAAGCAGAGCTAATTAGAAGTGGTCTTGAATATTTAACTGAAATAGGTTTTACCGCGTCAGGCTTAGATAAGATCCTGAAAAACGTTGGTGTACCTAAGGGTTCCTTTTATTATTACTTCTCCAGCAAGGAAGCCTTTGGCCATGCCGTATTGAATAGTTACGCCAACTACTTCGCAAAAAAGTTAGATAGCTGTTTACTGGATACCGCATTTTCGCCACTACAGCGTATTTGTAATTTTGTAGAAGATGCCAAACAAGGCATCGCAAAGCATCAGTTTAAACGGGGTTGCTTGGTTGGCAATCTAGGGCAAGAAGTCGACGCATTACCACAAAGTTTTCGGCCGGTGCTTATAGAGATCTTCGAAACCTGGCAAGTGCGTATTGCAAACTGTTTGCATGAAGCGCAATTGGTTGGTGAGTTATCGGTCGATGCTGACTGCGCCAGTATCGCGGAGTTTTTCTGGATTGGATGGGAAGGCGCAGTAAGCCGTGCACGGCTTGAGAAAAGTACGCGTCCGCTAGATAAGTATTTAGAACTTTTTACTCAGGGCTTACCTAAGTAAATTTTTTAACAGTAACTAGACGATCGGTCTATTTTGGAGGTGATATGTTTAAAGGGTTATTAGTTGAGAAGGATGGGCACAGTTATCAAGCAACAATCCAGAATTTAGATGATAGTGTGTTAATGGAAGGCGATACGGTTATAAGTGTGTCCTACAGCACGCTTAATTACAAAGACGCACTTGCCATTACTGGTAAATCACCGGTTGTTCGAAAGTTTCCTATGATACCTGGCATTGATTTGGCTGGAACCGTAATAAGCTGCAGCTCAGATAAATTTAAAGCAGGTGACGAGGTGGTGCTTAACGGCTTTGGTGTGGGCGAAGTGCACTGCGGTGGATTAGCACAGAAAGCAAAATTACATAGTGATTGGCTAATTCCATTACCAAAATCGTTATCAGTAAAGCAGTCTATGGCAATTGGCACCGCGGGCTATACTGCCATGTTATGCGTAATAGCATTGGAAAAGCATGGTGTCCTCCCAGACTCGGGAGAAATACTTGTTACCGGTGCTAATGGTGGCGTGGGGAGTTATGCTATCGCTTTGCTCGCGAAGCTAGGATATACCATTGTTGCTGCCACCGGCAGAGTTGAAGAATCTGACTATTTGAAATCGCTTGGTGCAAGCGAAATTATTGATCGAAAGTTACTGTCAGAACCAGGACGTCCTTTAGCCAAAGAGCGCTGGGCTGGAGTAATTGACTCCGTGGGTAGTCATACGTTGGTGAACGCCTGTGCTAGCACAAAATATGGCGGTATTGTTGCCGCTTGTGGTTTAGCGCAAGGTATGGACCTGCCGGGTACTGTAGCACCTTTTATATTGCGAGGTATCACATTAGCAGGAATAGATAGTGTTATGCGTCCACTAAAAGATCGCATTGAGGCCTGGGATAGATTGTCTGAATTATTAGACACTAAAACGCTAGAAGACGTGGCAACAGAGATACCTTTATCTCAGGTTTGCGATATCGCACAGCTTTTAATTGAAGGAAAAATACGAGGACGCATTGTCGTCAAAGTCAGTTAACTATGAGGTTAGCTTTCACAAAAGACGGCTATTGAAATTAGAAAGCATAAGCCTCTATGCTTTCGAGTCCACTTCTTACACCGATCGGCGATAGCCACTCTAAGGGGGGGCAGTGAGCTGCAAGTCTGCTTGTTTCCAGCTTGATGGGTGTAAAATACTTTAGTGTGGCGTGTGGATTACCAGCACAAACACTCTCAGCTGGGATGTTTATTGGTCACTTTTTACATTAGATGAAGATATTCCGGGTGAGTGGTCAAACGAAAAAAGTTCCAAAAAGCTTTGGTACCTTTCATTAGGTGGCTTATCTTCGAAGGCTGTAATTTTTTGCTCTACTTGCCGTGGTTTACATTCGATGAGTAAAAAATACCAATAATATATTGAATTTAAATAAAAACTTAACTACTAAAAACTTAACTACTTAATCTAATAATTTGCCCCGAAAAGAGATCCGCATTTTTAACCCACCCTCTGAGTATCGGTAGTCGATGTTATTCATCTATCAGGAACGTGAAGTATTGCAGTCGTCCGTGCTGTTTTGAGTATTGATGTTAGCTTGGCACATAATTTTGCACGGGTTGTAGTGTTTTCCTCTCGTGTTAGCGAAAACGATTATAGTTCCCGGGTTGATGGGTATATTTTGCTCAAAATTAATAAAAATCATAAAACAACAACCGGCGGAATTTGACAAATGCAAAAGTTGAACACCATAACCCTAAGTATTTTGCTTAGTTGCTCGGCTCCTGTTTTTGCACAGGCACAGCAAGCAGCGGATAATGATAAAAAAGCAAGCCAGGTAATAACTGAAAACGAAAATGGGTTGGAAGTAATATCGGTCACAGCGACAAAACGAAAAACCAAACTCATGGAAACGCCTGTCGCAATTTCGGCATTGAGTGACTCTCAGCTTAAACAGAATGGTGTGAATAATGTCAGAGATATTGCAAATCTGGTTCCCGGCTTGGATATCTCCACTGCGACAGATCAAGCCGCCCCCGTTATCTCTATGCGGGGCGTGCGCTCGACAAATATAACCGAACTCGGTGACCCGGCAGTTGGTGTCCATCTGGATGGCATTTATTCACCGCGTATGCAGGGGGCACTCGCGCTCATGTACGACGTTGAGCGAGTCGAAGCGTTGCGCGGGCCACAGGGTACCCTTTTTGGCCGAAACTCCACGGTCGGTAGTATCAACGTTATTTCAGCAAAGCCCGATTTCGGGGGAGCGTTTGGTCGCGTGAGTGGTGAAGTCGGTAAATATAACGCCAGAGTACTTGATGGTTTTATCAACATTCCTGTTAACGATGAATTTGCAGTACGTGTCGCTGCAAAAGGGTTAAAGCGAGATTCCTTTCTGGAAGGTTACTGGGATCCGAATCAGTATGACTCCCGCCGCCTGAATGGCGATGTACTGAATGCACCCGTTATATCAGAAGATTCTTACCAAGGTAACGGTTCGACCATAACACAAAGGGAAAACTGGTGGATTGACGACGCAGGAACCGATCCTCTGGCTCAGCGAGTGCGGGCTTTAACCCGTGCCGATGACGATGACTTCTACAATAATGCCAATGAGTATTCCTTCAGGATAAGCTCGCTGTGGGAACCTCTGGGTGGTAATTTTTCTAACCACACCGTTTTCCAGCACTATGCGAACGACAGTGGTAACAATATCGATTTGGTTAATTGTGAAAAGCTTAGCGGGCGACCAGCTGAATATGGTGGGGATTGCAGTACGTTTTTACCAAGCGACAACACCTATCAAGCAGTCGTCAATGTACCTGGTAAACTGAACCTAGATATTACCTACCTGCGTAATACGTTAAATTACACACTAGACAATGATATGAGTGTCGTCTGGTTGTTGGGATATGAAAATATGGATCGCTCCTCTGCACAGGACAGTGAAATTGGTCTGGATCCCTGGGACGGCGCCACGTATTTCCTTGATGGAACGGGTGCAAAGTCCTATTCCAGCGAGATCCAGTTGCAGTCGGATAATCATGGCGACCTGATTTGGATTGCTGGTTTAAATTATTTCCATGAAAAGACGACGACCCTAGGCTACTACGATAACCCGATGGATGATAAGGCATTTTGGGATCAACCTGACCGTTCTACTGATGCCTATGCACTGTTTGGTCAGGCAACATATAACATCACCAAAGATTTGCATTTAACACTCGGGTATCGTTTCAGTGATGAAACGAAAGAAGACCAAGGCGGACGCACTTACCGATGTTCAAATGCTGGGGGCTGTGCGCCAGGTTGGTTTAACCGAACCGTGTTAAATAAACTGCCGATTGACTACTTTGAAGATCCTGCAAGCTACGAATCCTATTTTGAAAACGACAATAAGGGGAGCTGGACGCACCATGATTTCAGGGTCGGTATTGATTACGATATCAACGCAGACACTATGATTTACAGTTATCTTGCTTCAGGCTTTAAAGCTGGAGGAATTGGCGATGTCTACGAGGTTGTTAACGACCGAACCGGCGAGACCACGCGATTTGAAACCCAATTCGACCCTGAAGAAGTGCTCACTTGGGAGGTTGGTGTAAAATCGAGTTTGCTGAATAACTCTTTAAATTTGCAAGTGGTATTCTTCTACACTGACTACACGGATATGCAATACGCTTCCGTTGGTTCGATAGGTAATATCGAAAGGTTGTCCCCGGTGAAAGATGATGATGGAGCGCCGTTGCTCGACGATAATGGTGAACCTGTACTCGATTTTCAAAACCAGCCCATCATTGCCTATTACACACAAAATGTACCCGGTTCGACAATTAAGGGGATAGAACTTGAGTTTGACTGGAAACCCTACCCCGACGGAAGAGTAACGGGTTATGTGACCTGGACCGATGCGAAAATCACAGAGGATTGGATAAGCAAATGGGATTACGATCCAGAATACTTGTTCGATATTTCCTACGAGGAATCGAAAGATCCGACTAACACATTACTTACAACAAACCTCAAGGGCAACAATCTGGCGATGACGCCTGAGTTGACGGCAAATTTAAGTTACACCCACACTTTCAACTTAGGTGAATACGGTTATGTCCACAGTTTGATGAACGTGAGCTGGAAAGATAAGTCTTATTCAACCATTTGGAATGTAGACAAACATCTTGATGACATGGAGTTTGCAGTATCCGACGACGCTACACGCTATATGGACGATACTCGAGATGCTTTCGCCGTGTTTGATGCGTCACTCAAGTATGAACCACAAAATAAAAAGTGGTTTGCTGAAATCTTTGTCAACAATGCAACAGATGAGATTGTTCAGTACTGGAACAACACTGGTAAAGGCTTCTCGAAAGGAAGCTTTGGCATGCCTCGTTATTACGGACTCAGGGCCGGTATAAACTTCTAAAACATCAATTAACTTAAGTAATTGCGGTCTTACTTTTTAAGACCGTAAGTGCTTACTTATTGTAATAAGGGCGAGCAAATGAAAAAGCTTACAACGTTTATTGCTATAGCTAGTTTATCTTTGGTTAACCACAATGTGAGTGCCGCTGGCTATTTCAAAGATGACTTTTCGTGGGGGAGCAACCCCGCTTTATGGAACATGCGTAGTGGTGATAATGGCACGCCGTTTGGCTGTAAATTTAATCCAGGAATGATTTCGCCAAGTTCACACGGCATTACCCTTTCTGTTAGTAATGGCAGCTGCGCTGAACTTCAAAGCAAAAATACCTATCGCTATGGCATCGTTCAAGGGGCGCTTAGAACAGGCAATACTCCAGGAACTGTGTCATCAATATTTACCTATACCTCTTGGTGGGATAAACCTGGAAGAGCGTGGCAAGAAATTGATATCGAGTTTCTTCCGTCATTAGGTAATGTTGTTCATACCAATGTAATTTATCAGCCCGCTGGTGGGCAGTATCAGAGCTGGGAGCAAGATATAGATCTGGGAGGCTATGGCCTAAATGTAAAAGAAAATTTACTCACTGTCGGTTTTGATTGGACACAGAGTCAAATTCGCTGGTTTGTTTATGATACTCAAGGGAACCAGCAAACTATCAGGGTTGTGCACAGAGATAACGGTGATGGTTTTCTCGCCAGTAACGAAATTCCCGTATGGGCATGGCCCATTGACGATACAAAAATCATGATTAATCACTGGCATGGTGATAATTCCGCAGACGCTCTGTATTTCCCAGGTCAGTATTACAATGACTCTGCATGGGCTTACTATGATTTTATCGAATATATTCCGCACTAAGACACGAGTCACTCCATTAAATAATTTGTTCATAAGGAGAACATTGGTGGGCAGTCGAAAATTAGCATTTATCCCCTTCCTTTTAGCCTGTACCGCGATGAGTCGTGGTGAGGTTGCATTCGCAAAGAACGTTGACTGGTCAGTTAATAATAAGCCTGAACTTCATAGTGACAGTTTGGACAAGGCTGTTGCGGGCCTTCTTTCAAAAATGACATTAGAGCAGAAAGTGGCGCAGATGATACAACCTGAAATTGGTTATCTTAGCGTTGAACAAATGCGTCGATACGGGTTTGGCTCTTACCTCAATGGCGGAAATACTGCGCCATATGGCTTAAAGCGAGCAGATCAAAAAACATGGCTTAAATATGCCGATGAAATGTATGAAGCTTCCGTTGATGGGTCCATAGATGGCAGCAAAATCCCGACTGTGTGGGGCACTGATGCGATGCATGGTCACAGCAATGTGTTTGGTGCGACGCTTTTCCCGCATAATATTGGTTTAGGGGCAACAAGAAACCCTGCATTAATAGCTGAAATAGGCCGAGCAACAGCAAAGGAAGTTGCTGCAACCGGCATTGAGTGGGTCTTTGCGCCAACCGTGGCGGTGGTGAGAGATGATCGCTGGGGCCGAACTTACGAAAGTTACTCAGAAGACCCCGAAATCGTCGCACGTTATGCCGGCAGAATGGTTGCAGGTATCCAAGGTACATACAATCAAGACTACCTAGAAGGCTACCATCGGCTCGCGACTGCCAAACACTTCATCGGTGATGGTGGGACTGAGAATGGCATAGACAGGGGCAACACGGTAATTGATGAGCGTACACTTAGGGATATTCACGGCGCAGGCTACTTTTCTGCTTTGCAAGCCGGGGTACAGTCCGTTATGGCGTCGTTTAATAGTTGGAATGGCGAAAGAGTGCACGGGCATAAATATTTACTGACCGATGTTTTAAAAGGCCAAATGGGGTTTGAGGGCTTTGTGGTGAGTGATTGGAATGCGCATAAATTTGTTGATGGATGTGATTTACAACAGTGCGCAGCCGCAATTAATGCGGGTGTCGATGTTTTAATGGTGCCAGAACATTTTGAGGCATTTTTTCACAATACGGTCAGGCAGGTACAAGAAGGGGTCATTCCGCTATCCAGAATTGATGATGCAGTCGGGCGGTTTCTTAAAGCAAAAATGCGCTGGGGGCTTTTTTCTCGCCCCAAACCCTCAATGCGAGTAGAGTCAAAGCACCCAGAATGGTTTAACGCAAAAGCACATCGAGAACTGGCTGAAAAAGCGGTTCGACAATCATTGGTCTTGCTTAAAAACAACGGGCACGTTTTGCCGATTTCTCCTAAAAGCCGAATACTGGTAGCGGGGAAAGGTGCAGACAATATCGCAATGCAAGCTGGAGGCTGGAGTGTATCCTGGCAGGGCAGCGAGAACACAAATGCAGATTTCCCCCATGCGACATCAATTTACCAAGGGTTGCGTCAACAGGTTGTGGCAGCAAACGGGGCGATTTCATTAAGTGTTGATGGTAGTTACGACATCAAACCCGATGTGGCAATTGTTGTCATCGGAGAGCAACCTTATGCTGAATGGTTTGGTGATATTAAAACGCTTGACTTTGGACAGATTGATAATGAAAGCTTAGCTATTTTAAAGCGCCTTAAAGCGGAGCATATTCCAACAGTAACTGTTTTTCTTAGTGGTAGGCCGCTGTGGGTGAATAAAGAGCTCAATGCTTCCGATGCATTTGTCGCTGCTTGGCTACCTGGCTCTGAAGGGCAAGGCGTTGCCGATGTTATTCTGGCCGATGCCAACGGCAGCGTACAGCATGACTTTAGCGGTAAGCTGAGTTTTTCGTGGCCAAGGTATGACAACCAGTTTACTGTTAACAGGAATGATAAGCAGTATGAGCCCCTATTTCCTTATGGCTATGGATTAACGTATAAAGATTCAATAACTCAGGGAGCTGTGAGTGAAATTGTCAGTAAACAAACAGAGCAAGTAGACACGGATAATATCCCCTTGTTTGTTCGCAACCTTTCACCCGATGTAAAATGGGGAATGTTGGATGGCTCAGCGCCGCTGGCATTAGTTGACGGCCCTTCTGGTATCAGCCCTGACGGCTATTCCCTGTCCATGCAGTCAGTGAATTTAGCGTATCAGGAAGATGCCAGAAAGTTTGTATGGCATTCCAGTGACAAATCGGCGAGTGCCATTTTGCATTTCGTCACTCCAAAAAGCGCTAAAGGTGTGCTGGCAAGTCGATTCCTTGAGTTGAAGATGCGCCCTGACGTTAAGAAGGATAACACTTTTAGGCTACAGGCACTGTGTAGCGGTGACATTTGCTCCAACTCGGTTAATTCCTCGACACTCGCAACACGACTGAAAAAGGGGGTCTGGAATGACGTCAGTATTGAGATTGGATGCCATAAGATCAATTCAGTGAGTAAAACGGGCTTAGATGCACTGCGCATTGTAACGAAAGGGTTGGCAAGTCTCGCCGTGGCAGACGTTGCGCTGGTAAAATCGCCTAAAGAGGGTTCCCAGTTGTTTTCCTGTCCCTGACGAAATTGAAAACGGACAGAGCAACGCTGTCCGTTATTATTTTTGAAAGTATTATAATTAGTTATGGTTAAGTTTATTGCACGTCCTAATTTATTTTGGTTTTGTCAGTATTGCGGATGGACAGTTTACGCAATACTGACAGAAGTTATGATAAAGATCCCCGGTGAGGAACCGTGGGAAATACACCTGCCTCATCTCATTTTAGATACCTTATCCGGGTTTGGAATAACCTTGATGCTTCGGGCTTTCTATTCAAAAACACAGCAGCTTAATTGGCTGACGGTGAGTGTGAACATTGTTGTTTTGGTCGTCGCATCCCTGCTTTGGACGCAGTTCAAATGGTTTTCGTTGCAGGGATTGTATGGCGCTTTGTGGACACCCATGTCATGGTTTGACTTTGGGACATGGACAAGCGCATCACTGACCATGCTCGCTACCTGGACTGCGGGTTACTACGGTTTTAAGAGCTACTTGAATAACGTAGAGCAACGGGAAAAAGCAGAAAAAGCGCTTAATCTTGCCAAAGAGGCACAGTTGAAAATGTTGAGATATCAGCTCAATCCCCATTTTATGTTCAACAGTATCAACGCCATTTGTACTTTGATCCTTAAAAATGAAAATACAAATGCCGTCAACATGCTGGAAAAGCTCTGTGATTTCCTGCGTTATAGTTTATATACCGAACCGTTGGCGAAAATTCCGGTATCAGAGGAAGTGGCAATACTAAAAACCTATTTAGATATTGAGAAAAGCCGATTTCAGTCGAATTTAGATGTAACGATTGTGACAGATGTAAAGTGTGACTCTACACTCATTCCTTCTTTACTCATTCAGCCTTTGGTCGAAAACGTACTGAAGCACGGCATGTTGCCCAACCAGACACTGAAAATGAACATAGAATTTAAATCCACCACAAATGGGATCACCATATCCGTCATCGACAATGGTAAGGGCTTTTTGGAACAGCATGGTTGTAAACGAGGCGTAGGACTGAATAATTGCCAAGACAGGTTGCAGTTAACTTATCAGGGCAGAGCCAATCTAAATATGGGCAATAAAAAAGAGGGGGGCGCCTGGGTAACGCTGTTTATTCCTGCCGAAGCGGGGGGAAGTCAATGAAGCGATTAAAGACATTACTAGTAGATGATGAAACCAGTGCACTGGAGGGGCTTAATATCCGGTTACGCAATGTCGGTGATATTGAAATTATTGGTGAAGCTACGAGTGTTGATGGCGCACTTAAAATTCTTGAGGAAAAAACACCAGACCTTATTTTTCTTGATATAGAAATGCCAGAAAAATCAGGCTTTGAGTTATTAAAGCATTTTCAGCCAGACAATTATCCTGCCATTATATTTGTCACTGCCTATCATCAATATGCCATAAAAGCCTTTGAGGTTAGGGCATTAGATTATTTGCTTAAGCCTATTCGTCAAGAAAGACTTGAAGAGGCAATTCAGCGGGTTAGAGAACATAGCGCACCGACTTCACCTAAAAACAGCGTTCTTGCTGTTGCGGGCGATCTTAAAAGTCTGGATGATTTGGAGTCAAAAGATAACTCAAGCTATTATGTCGAGGACGAAAAGCTTGTTATTGTTGATGGTCGGAGCTCTAGACAATTGGTAGCTTTTGACGAGATATATTGGATAGATGCAGCGGGTGATTATATGTGTATTCATACACAGGTAGAGACGTTTGTTATGAGGGCGAGAATGAAAAATCTGATTAACCATATTCTGCCACCGGAATTTATTCGAATACATAAATCCTCAATTGTGAATTTAAAACATATTCGAAGTCTCGAAGCGCTCAGAAATGCTGAATTCAATGCCTATCTAACAAACAATAATGTACTTAAGGTGAGTCGCACTTACAGCGCAAATCTGAAAGCGAAATTACCTACACGATATTATTGAACTGCCATCGTGGTTATTCGATCGTTGGTGATAGACTAAAAACGAAAACAACAGTTTTACCCAGGGCTCCAGAGATAGATACGCTGCGGGGTAGGGCCTCACTGCACTCGGGCGCTGCTTAAGGGGGTACCCGAAATTCTGTTTATGGTACATATGCGACCACTCGGTTTTATTGAGCCACTTTAATCGGATAAAACATATTAAGCTTAAAAAAGTCCTAATTGAGGTTCGCTCAGTTGCTTAAAATCGTAGCCCACGAAAGGTAAGATAGCTTCGGCAATCGGCTTGAGCTGCCTGTCTATATAGTGCTGATAGTCGATAGGGCTCTCCAAATACTCCTTTGGTTCAGGGCCATTAATGGTTATTAAATACTCGATCTGACCTCGATTTTGGTACTGCAGTGGTCGTCCTAAATTGGCATTTTTCTCATCGGCCATTCGCGCCGCTCGAACATGAGGAGGGATATTTTTTTCGTATTCGTGCAGCCGTCGACGCAATCGTTTTTCATAAGTGAGCATGTGATCAAATTCACCCATTTGAGTGCGTTCAACGATGCTTCTCACATAACTAGATGGATCTTGGTTATGAAATACCATCATATAAAGGTTTTTCTGAAATTCCTGAGCGAGAGGTGTCCAGTCTGATCGTGCACTCTCAAGGCCTTTAAAAATAATCTCATCAGCATTGCCTTTGCTTACTAGTCCTGCGTAGCGCTTTTTTGACCCAGTTTCTGAGCCGCGAATGGTTGGCATCAAAAACTTACGGTAATGTGTTTCATACTCCAGCTCCAAGAATGACTTGATCCCGAAACGTTGTTTTAGCTCTTGTTTCCACCAAGCATTTATTTTATCAATGAGCTTCTTGCCAATCTCATCGGCTTGTTGATCTGAATAGGCACGATTAAGCGCAACAAAAGTCGAGTCAGTATCACCGTAAATGACCACATAGCCTTGCTCTTCTATCAATCGTTTAGTTGTTTTCATGATTTCGTGGCCACGCATTGTAATACTGGAAGCCAAACGGGTATCAAAAAAGCGACACCCAGAAGAACCCAACACACCGTAGAATGAATTCATAATAATTTTTAAGGCTTGAGAAAAGGCTAGATCATTATTTTTCTTCGCTAGATCACGAGCTTGCCAAATATCTTGCACCATCTTAGGTAAAAAGTGCTTTTTCCTATGAAACTGCCCGCCACGGAACCCCTCGATAGCACTATCTTTTGTATTGCCTACTGTCAGTCGAAGTCCTTCTATAAGCCCAATCGGGTCTATAAGAAATGAACGAATGATCGCAGGGTAGAGGCTCTTGTAGTCAAGGACAATAACTGAATCATAAAGGCCTGGAAGTGAATCCATTACATAGCCCCCAGGAGAAGCTACCCAGTCTTCAGGGTGCATGTTGGGTGCTACATAACCCGAACGATGTAACTGTGGTAGGTATAGGTTAGTGAAGGCTGCGACTGAACCACCAACGCGGTCTAGTTCAAGACCGGTCAAGCAGGAACGCTCAATGGCAAAATCTAATAGCTGGGTTTTATCAAAGATTCGATTGACCAAAATACAGTCTTGCAAGTTGTACATAGCCAATGAAGGTTTGTCCGAGCGAAACATTTTATTGATCTCTTCCATTCGATCATTCTTGTTATGAATAATCTTACCTTCACCTAACAACTCTTGTGAGACGGACTCGAGCGACCAAGAACGGAAATGGTAGGTCGCTGTTTTGAGCATATCAATGCCATCGATCACAACACGTCCTGGGATTGAAATAAAGCCTTGCTGGTTATTACCTGAACGAAAAAATGCTTTAGTGTTATTACGGCCAATGGCCAGTGATACGTTATTACATAAAGCTCGCTTGTCTAACAAGCGAAAGTCGAAATCGATAATATTCCAGCCAATGATGACATCAGGGTCGAATACCTGAAACCATTGATTGAGAGCGAGCAAAAGGGACCTCTCATCTGCGACCCATTGAATCGGAGTCGATGCTGGCTCAGGTTGGCCGATCATAATTACTCGGCTATCCCTGTCGCAATCAAGCCCAATAGAATATAACTCCCCTTTTTCAGAGCACTCAATATCAAGTGATACCACGCATAAGTTTGGTTTGAAATGACCAGGGCGGCACTTGAACGCCGAAATATAGTAGTGATTGCGACGTGCGACTTGATGCCCTGTAAACGCGATACTGCCTTTAATGAATCGTTCCATCAAATATCGGTCAGCTAGGCGAATGTCACTTTCATAAGCAACGATGTTGTATTGTTCAAGTATATTGACAGCTTTATTGGCATTCCCAATAGTAGCGAAGTAACACGCTGCGACAGAGTAATCTTGAAGCGTCTTAAGAGGTAAAGGTTTTATTTCAAACTTAAGGCCTTGATGAATGAACAATACCTTAGCTCTTTCGACATTACTTGTTTCGATGAAAAAGGTCGGGCGTTCACCCTCAATATCCAGCTGTGCGGGCCCTTGAGGTGTGGATATCCAAAGTTCGATAACTGTTCTGTTACCTTTGTCTTTGGCTTGCCGAGTTAAAACAAAACCCTGATTTATGTTCAATCGACTTCCTGAATTATGTTTGATACGTCTCACTACTTTGGTGATGATATCAAAAATCTTTGAATGTCAGAGGAATTTTAATTTTTTGTATTGGCCTAATTAAGATTAATCGAAGGGCTCTATAGTCGAAAAAGAGTCGAAAAAGTGCGATAGAAGAGTTTTATGAAGGACACTTATCACGCGATTTATATCACCTCCCTCACATTGTTGCTTAGCATACAGGTGTGCGTCAGCGAGTCAAACATGACGATGACAAATGTTATCTCAAACCACTAAAATCATTATGATTAGCCTACATGGTGTGTTGGGCTCCAAACCACACCGTATGTACGACCCTCGCTTATCCTGCTTATTCACATTGTGCACTCATAAAATTATGCAAAAATTAACCGAAGTAGAGGCTTCGATTTTATCTACGGTTATGCCAATGATTTGGCTCTAAGAAGTGCTATTTAGGTGAGGTTTATGTTAACAAAAAGAGTGGGCGTGTGTTTAAGGGGGTGGCAAGTGTGCGTAGTGATTGAACTGAAATTGCTAAAAAACATCAACAAGATGTTATTGGGGGGCTTTTTGGTGGTATAGACTTGTTTTGTATAATAAAAGGGTACAAAGGGTGTGTTTACGCAGGTGAAACTGATTGCTTGTTGCTATATTTAAAATAGCTAAGGAGGGGGTAGAACACGATGTAAAAAATATTCCTCGGCACGTTAAAGTAGCAAAAGAAAAAGAGCGCAGAGACAAAAACTATCACTGTAAAAAAGGTGACGCAGCTAAGTGTTTTGTAACCAAAACGGGGCCTTGGGGCAACCCACCCCTTGAGAACCTTGGTTGTGTCACTATGTTGAGAAACAAATATATCCCATCCTTATGATGCTCCTTGATTACGAAAATGTTCTTTTTCAGTTAACCGAACAAAAAAAGTTTTCCTTTAAAGATCATTAAATTGTTTACCATTTGTGTATTTCCTGTTGTGCCTTTTATGGGTAATTGATGAAAATTAAATAATTTACGGTTGACGCTAACGTCAATGCTTGTTTAATATTCATGGTGAATGTTGCATCAGTGCAACTTCCCATAAGGGCAAAGCCCATAAAAAATTACAAGCTACTAACAAGTAGTCCAGGGAGATACAAATGTTAAATAGTAAAGTTTCAAAAGCGGTACGCTTAGCGATCGCATTTGGTGCTACATCTACAGCAGCTTTCTCTGCTAGCTCAGCAATCGCAGCAGAAGAAGCAGCAGAAGAGTTTGAAAAAATTCAAGTAACAGGTTCACGCATCAAACGTGCTGATATGGAAGGTGCAAACCCTGTACAACTAATCACTCGTGATGACTTAGTTGCTTCAGGTATCAGCAACGTAGGTGACATTCTTCAAGAAATCCCATCAGTAGCAGGTCAAGGTACAAACGCTGCTGTTAACAACGGTGGTTCTGGTGCGGTACGTGTTTCTTTACGTGGTCTAGGTGCAGAGCGTACTCTTGTACTTCTTAATGGTCGTCGTGTTGTTGCATCAGGTTCTGGTGCTAACGCTTCAGTAGACTTAAGTACAATTCCTACTGCAATTATCAAGCGCGTTGAAGTATTAAAAGACGGTGCATCAGCAATTTACGGTTCAGATGCGGTAGGTGGTGTAGTTAACATCATCACTCGTGATGACTTTGAAGGTTTTGAAGCAAACGCGATGTACGATGCATCAACGCACGGTGCTGATGGCGAAACTAAGAGCTATGACTTCACAGTTGGTTTCTCTGGTGACAAAGGTAATGTTGTAGTCAGTGCATACTACTCACAGTACGGTGAGCAAATGTCTGGCGATCGCGACTGGTCTGAGTTTGAATTAGACCTTGATCCTGATACAGGCGACTTCTCAAAAGGCGGTTCTTCAGCTCCACCTTGGGGTCGTTACAATGGCGTTAACGCAGATGTTGAAGGCGCTTGTAACTCATTTACTCACGGTGCAGGTAGTGGCCCTGGTCAATCAGACCCTACAGATTTCACAAATCCGACCGGCTACGATTGCTGGGATTGGGACAAAGACACGTATAACTATGCGCCAGCTAACTATCACTTAACGCCGTCTGAGCGTTACGGTGTGTTCGCTCAAGCGAGCTATGAGTTCTCTGATAGTCTTCGTTTCTTCTCTGAAATGAACTTTAACCGTCGTGCTTCTGACACTAAACTTGCGCCATTGCCGCTAGCACCACTAGCGTTCTTTGGTCAAAATATTCCGTATTCAAAAGACAACTACTATAACCAACAGTTTGGTCCTAAGAACGTAAACGGTGAGACTGCAGATATCGCTGACTGGCGTCGCCGCGTAGTTGAAACAGGTGGTCGTGACACGACTTTCCGTGTTGAAACAGTGCGTGCTGTATTTGGTTTTGAAGGCGAAATCAATGACACTTGGGGCTATGAAGTTTCATATATCTTTGGCCGCAACGACGGCGCGATTAACCGTGCTGGTGGCGTGAACTTTGAAAAAGTTGCCGACGCAGTAGGTCCATCTTTCTTAGATGCTGAGTCTGGTCAAGTATTGTGTGGTACACCTGACAACGTAATTGAAGGCTGTGTGTCTTTAAATACCTTCGGTATCCCTGGTACAGAGACTCAAATTTCTCAAGAGATGCTTGATTATATCTCATTCGAAGCGCACGACCTTGGTTACAATGAACAGCAAATCATGTCTGCAAGTGTATTCGGTGATGCATTTGAATTACCAGCAGGTACTGTTGGTGTGGCATTTGGTGTTGAACACCGTGAAGAGAAAGGTGGTGACTTACCTGATGCACTTATTGCTCTAGGTATCACATCAGGTTCATCTCGTCAGAAAACAGTTGGTTCATACTCTGTTGATGAAATCTACATGGAAACAAATGTTCCGCTTCTAAGTGGTGCACCAATGGCAGAAGTACTAGAACTTGACTTAGCAGTTCGTTACTCTGACTATGACACATTTGGTGACACAACGAACCACAAAGTGGGTATTCGTTGGTCTCCAATCGATGGCCTAATGTTCCGTGGTACGTCTTCAACTGCGTTCCGTGCACCATCAACGTCTGACCTATTCTTAGGTGCTTCAGATAACAGCCCAGAAGTATCTGACCCTTGTCAAACTAACCCAACTCAGTTCTGTATTGCTGACGGTGTTCCTGCAGGTGGTTTTGAGCCAATCGGTGACCAGTTATCTTCAACTCTAGGTGGTAATATCAACTTACAACCTGAAGAAGCAGATATCACGACTATCGGTATCGTTTACAGCCCTGAATTTGTTGAAGGTTTATCTTTCACAATCGATTACTGGGATATCGAACTTACTAACGCTATCACAACTGTTGGTGAGCAACTTATCCTAGATAAGTGTGCAAGCGAAGGTACATACTGTGACAAGATCACTCGTTACACTGAAGGTCCTCTTGCTGGTAACTCAAGTGATATCGATAACCGTAACGTAAACGTGGGTGGTATTGATTCATCTGGTATCGACTTCAACATGCGTTATGCAACAGACACTGAGTTTGGTGCACTAACGTTTAACCTTGATTCAACGCGTTATGATACATATGATATCACTCAAGCAGATGGTTCTGTTGTTGAAAACGCGGGTTGGTTCCGCCGTAACAGTGGTGACGGTAACTTCCCTGAGTGGAAAACAAACATTGATGTTCGTCTAGCTCAAGACAACTGGTCTGCAGGCTATGCAATCCGCTACATCGGTGAAGTTGAAGAACCGTTTGGTAACGAAGCAGGTCAACGTACGGTTGATTCACAAACTATCCATGATGTTCGTTTTAGTTATTTCTTCGATAACTTCACAACGACTATCGGTGTAGATAACGTATTTGATGAAGATCCTCCGTATGCAGCGACAGGCTTCAACGATAATACTGACCCACGTACTTATAACACGACTGGTCGTCATGTATATCTATCACTAGGTGTTGCATTCTAATTTGATGCTAACCGAAGTAAAAAACCGGCCTTTTTGGCCGGTTTTTTTATTTTGTAAAAATAAAAAATATTTTCGTGCTAAAGCACAACCCTCTCTCATTCAGGTCTAGGTACTTACTCTAAGCTATAATAAAGTAATAAAACCTTTAAAATTCAGCTTTCTATACTCTATTGAACACTCGTCCATTGTGCTCTTCTTCACTTTGTTACTGAGATGATTTTTTGTTACTTAATATACCAAATTTTATGTTGACTTCGTAAAACTGTGTTGACCTCTTGTAATGAGTGAGATTAGTATGTACCCGAAGTACCATTAAAGGTACTAGTGCCTTTAATGGGGATTTTGATATAAAAATCATAAAAAACAGTGGCTTAATTAATTTGATATTAGCCATCAGGGAGAAAAACATGTTAAATAGTAAAGTCTCAAAGGCTGTTCGCTTAGCGATTGCATTTGGTGCTACATCAACAGCTGCATTTTCTGCAAGCTCTGTCGTAGCGGCTGAAGAGTCAGCGGAAAGCTTCGAAAAAATTCAAGTTACAGGTTCACGTATCAAGCGCGCGGATATGGAAGGCGCAAACCCTGTACAGTTAATTACTCGTGATGACTTAGTTGCTTCAGGTATCAGCAACGTGGGTGATATCCTTCAAGAAATTCCATCAGTTGCAGGTGCAGCAACCAACGCTGCGATCAATAATGGTGGTTCGGGTGCAGTCCGTGTTTCTCTACGTGGTTTAGGTTCAGAGCGTACTCTTGTACTTCTTAATGGTCGTCGTGTTGTTGCATCAGGTTCTGGTGCTAACTCTTCAGTAGACTTAAGTACAATTCCTACTGCTATCATCAAGCGCGTTGAAGTATTAAAAGACGGTGCATCAGCAATTTACGGTTCAGATGCGGTAGGTGGTGTAGTTAACATCATCACTCGTGATGACTTTGAAGGTTTTGAAGCAAACGCGATGTACGATGCATCAACGCACGGTGCTGATGGCGAAACTAAGAGCTATGACTTCACAGTTGGCTTCTCTGGTGATAAAGGGAATGCTGTAGTTAGTGCTTACTACTCAGAATATGGCCCGCAAATGTCAAGTGATCGTGACTGGTCAAAGTATAAAAATAACCTAAGCCCTTCAACGGGTGAAATTAGCCGAGGTGGTTCTTCTGCAATCCCTTGGGGTTTCTATAATGGCATTAATAATCATGACAAAGATAATGAAGATCTATGTCAAGCATTTACACACGGTGCAGCGAACGGTCCAGGTCAGTCAGATCCAACTCAATTTAGCAATGAAACAGGTTATGATTGTTTTGATGCCGGTAAGGATTTATACAACTACGCTCCTGCAAACTTCCACCTAACACCATCAAAACGTTATGGTTTATTTGCACAAGCAAATTATGAGTTCTCTGATAATCTTCGTTTCTTCACTGAAATGAATTTTAACCGTCGCTCTTCTGACACGAAACTAGCACCATTGCCTTTAGGTCCACTTGCATTCTTTGGCTGGACCGATGCGACGTATTCAAAAGACAATTATTACAATCAGCAGTTTGGTCCTAAAAACGCAAATGGTGAAACAGTCGATATCGCAGACTGGCGTCGCCGCGTAGTTGAAACTGGCGGCCGTGATACGACTTACCGTGTTGAAACAGTGCGCGCAGTATTCGGGTTTGAAGGTGATATCAGCGACACTTGGGGCTACGAAGTTTCTTACATCTATGGCCGAAATGATGGTGCCATCAATCGTGCAGGTGGCGTAAACTTTGAGAAAGTAAATCAAGCAGTTGGCCCTTCTTTCTTAGATGCTGAGTCTGGTCAAGTGTTGTGTGGTACACCTGATAACGTGATTGAAGGCTGTGTGTCTTTAAACACATTTGGTATTCCTGGAACAGATTCAGAAATATCAAAAGAAATGCTAGATTTCATTTCGTTTGAAGCACATGATTTAGGCTATAATGAGCAACAAATCATCTCTGCAAGCGTATTCGGTGATGCATTTGAGCTACCTGCAGGTACTGTAGGTGTTGCTGTTGGTGTTGAACACCGTGAAGAAAAAGGTGCTGACTTACCAGATGCACTTATCGCACTAGGTATCACTTCAGGTAACCCACGTGAGAAAACAGTAGGTTCATACACTGTTGATGAAATCTACATGGAAACAAATGTTCCACTACTAAGTGGCGTACCATTTGCTGAAGTCTTAGAGTTAGACCTTGCCGTTCGTTACTCTGACTACGATACTTTTGGTGACACAACTAATCACAAAGTAGGTGTTCGTTGGTCTCCAGTTGATGGTTTGATGTTCCGTGGTACGTCTTCAACAGCATTCCGTGCACCTTCAACATCTGATCTATTCCTTGGCGCTTCAGCAAGCAACCCAGAAGTAGAAGACCCATGCGCAACAAATCCGACTCAATATTGTATTGCGGACGGTGTACCTGCAAATGGCTTCACACCAATTGGTGATCAATTATCTTCAACTTTAGGTGGTAATAAAGAATTACAACCAGAAGAAGCAGATATCTTTACTTTCGGTGTAGTTTACAGCCCTGAGTTTGTTGAAGGTCTATCATTCACTGTGGATTACTGGGATATTGAACTGACTAACGCAATTACAGAGATTGGTGAACAGCTTATTCTTAACAAGTGTGCAAGTGAAGGTAAGTACTGTGATAAAATCACGCGTTACACATCAGGCCCACTTTTAGGTAACTCAAGTGATATCGATAACCGTACTGTCAACGTGGGCGGCATCGACTCTTCTGGTATCGACTTTAACGTTCGCTATGCAACTGACACTAGCTTTGGTGCACTTACATTAAACCTAGATTCAACACGTTATGATACATACGATATCACTCAGGCCGACGGCTCTGTAGTAGAAAATGCAGGTTGGTACTATGAGAATGGTGGTGATGGTAACTTCCCTGAGTGGAAAACCAACATTGACATTCGCCTAGCACAAGATGATTGGTCAGCTGGCTATGCAATTCGTTACATTGGTGAGTCAGAAGAACCATTTGGTGATCCGGATGAGGGTGAACCAGCTTCACGTATGGTTGATTCACAAGTGATTCATGATGTTCGTTTCAGTTACTTCTTCGATAACTTCACAACAACGATCGGTGTAGATAACGTATTTGACGAAGATCCTCCGTACGCTGCAACTGGTTTCAATGATAATACAGACCCTCGTACTTATAACACGACAGGTCGTCATGTTTATCTATCTCTAGGCGTTGCATTCTAATTGATTGTTTTGTCTAATTAAAAAACCGGCTGTATAGCCGGTTTTTTTACTTTAACTCATTATTTTTAGAACCGATAGCTCATACCGATACTGAGTGAACGAGTATCTAAATCACCCATATCCATGTATTGAAGGCCAGCATTAAATGCAAGTCCATTGCTCCAATCGTATTGCCAACCAGCCTCTGCAAATAAGCCTAGGCCATATTCTTGTACCATTTTTATATTGTTATTAGCAATTTTATAATCGTAGTATTGTCCACCAAGTTTGCCATAAAAGTGACTGTTATCTGTGAGTTGGTATTGGCCTTTCGCAGCAACGACAAAATTCCCAAAGCTAACTTCATCAGCACCTATACCAAATAGCAGTTCATTATTTCTATCACATTTGAACTTTCGGTTATTAATCTTTTTGCAATCCCAATCAGTAATTTCGGCTCCACCATTGACTCCTAATTCTAATGCCCATGTATCATCAATGTTATAGTTGTAATATAGATATAGTGACATAACACCATCTCCATCCTGCTGAGAGTTTTTATAGCTAGCAGCGCTACTGTTTATTTGTGTCCCAACACGATGTATTTCACCGTTTTGAGCCGCATAACTAGCAAAGCTGTTTGTTGCGAATAAGATGGCAAACACAATGAGTGAGCGAGGTTTCATAGTGAATAGTTCCTGTTTAAGTATCATTGCCTGCAGTGTATGGTGTGGACTTGTGAGAGTCTGTTGCGGCTTTGTGAGTGGATGTACAAGAGTGTCTATCATTGTAAATATTTGTTTTATTAGGCATCTGTTGTTCATTGAAGATATGAATACTCCTAGTTCAAATATCTGATTTAACGTGAAGGTCAATCTACGGGGTAACATATTGCTGTTTGCGTCAATGGGGATGCTCTGTTTTAAAAAAACGGAAGGCTCAGCTAATACAGCGAATTAAGTTATCAAACTTGTACTTTTTAAATTGACTTATTTATTAGGTTTGATACAACTATTAGCAGACAAATTTTCAACGTATTGTATTTATGAATCAATTAACGCAAGTGCTCAATCATTTATCATGGCTGCTGAATATGACAGTCATGTTATGTCGTGTGCGCTGCGGTTAATTACTCTTTCTCTAACCGCGATGATAAGGCGGTTAGTTCTCATTATTTCTTCCCTGTTTTATCATCCTAGCAACAAGGATTTAGATTATGCCCGTTCAGGCATCATATTTGTTTGTGATCATCGTTTGGTCAACAACGCCTTTAGGTATTGTTTGGAGCAGCGAGAGTATGCCACCACTGTTGAGTGTTTTGTTGCGCATGTCGATTGCACTGGTATTGGCAGGATTGATTGTTTCTATTAGTAACACTCGGGTACCTTGGCATCGACGTTCTTGTACGCTCTATTTATATTCAGCGCTTGGTATACTAGGAGGGATGTCATTTAGTTATTTAGCTGCTCAAACGGTACCATCAGGTGTGATTTCGCTTATTTTTGGCTTAGCCCCCATATTATCAGGGCTTCTGGCACAAAAGCTGTTAGGCGAAGCGAAATTTACCCCCATAAAAATATGCGCTTTATTGTTAGCACTGTGTGGACTTTATTTAATTTGTTCTGCGCAAATCCAACAGCTAAATTTAGCCCCCCTTGGCTTAGGTTACGTACTTTTGGCGGTGTGCTGTTTTAGTCTCAGCGGCGTTATGATCAAGCGTGTAAAGGTGGCGATCCACCCGATGGCAACAACGTTTGGTGCACTGTTGTTTGTAACGCCAATGTTTGCTTTTTTATGGTGGGTGTTGGATGGTTCATTTGCAATCAATTCGTGGGCGGCAAAGTCAATATGGGCAACGGTGTATTTGGGCGTAGTTGGCTCTTTGTTAGGTTTTTTGGCTTACTTTCATGTTTTACAAAAGCTTTCTGCCAGTACAGTGGCACTCAGTACATTGATCACACCTGGTTTTGCTATTGCTCTTGGTACTTGGCTGAATAATGAAACGTTGACCAGCAGTCTACTTGTTGGTGCAGTTGTTATTATCTTCAGTTTAGCGTTGTTTCAATTTGGTGAGCACTTAAAATTACCACGAGTAAAACAGGCAATGAAAGAGTAGAGTATGAGTACTTTATACATCACAGGGGCTGGGGTCAGTGCGCAAAGCGGTATTCCTACTTTTAGAGGGGAAGATGGCTTTTGGACTATTGGAAGTCGCAACTACACGCCCCAGCAAATGGCCACAAGGGCAATGTACGAGCATAATCCAGGGGAGTTTTTATGCTGGTACTATAAGCGCTTTGTTACCTATCAGCACCATGGGCCCAATGAAGTCCATCATTGGCTTAGAGATAAAGCGCTTATTACACAAAATATTGATGGCTTGGATGGCAAAGCTGGTAACGAAGATTACCTTTGCATTCATGGTCGTATTGATAAAGTCACTTTGTTTCATCTGCAAGGTCAACCCGTTGAGATAAAATCTGCACCGTGGGACCTAGTAGATGAGAGTAATCTTAAAAAGTCTCTGCTAGAGCTATTTAGAATATCGAGTAGGGGCCCTGAGCTTGACTACTCGCTTAAACCCTATGTTTTACTCTTTGATGAGTTTTACACTCAATTGTATCAGATCGATAGGGCGCAAAGGATGTTCGAAGTGGCAACAAAGATGGTGTTTATTGGCACATCATTCAGCGTTAACATAACACAAATTGCATTAGAAATAGCCAAGAAAAATCAAATAGATGTTGAAGTTGTTGACCCTAATCCTGCACACATTTTATATGATAAGGTGCGCTATCATAAGATGTTAGCTTCAGACTTTATTAACCTTTAATGTAGCAAAGTCATTACATCCTCACTTGGGCATTCAAATGCAGCACCAAGCAAGATGATGCGGTGGCTGCTGCTGGTAAGTTCATCAAAGTGAGCATTATTCTTTAAGTGATTGCAGATAAGTCTTAATGTGTTTATTTCACTGGGCACTTGCTTTATTTGTGCTTCTAGCAGGGCCAGTGCTGCGGTGAGTTCATGCGCAGCCAAAGGTTCAAAGCAAGGGTTGAAGGCCAAGTAGCATTCCATAGGTAGTAACTGTTGATCATTTCTGGTGGCTAGTGCCGTAGCGAGTGATTCATTTCGCTCAAAAAGGAGTAAAGAGCGAATATAATTAAAAGGAGGGGGAGCAGCTTTAGTTTGGCTCAAAAGCGCATGTAAAATGGTGCTGCCCTGATCATTTTTTAGCGAAAACCCTTCACTGGCGCTCAGTGCCGGCGTAAAAAATGTCAACTTTTCAATATCATTAATGCCCCCAATGAGTGCTGTGGGGAGCGGTTTATGTTCTAAAAAAGAGGCAACCAAGTCTTGAAAAAATTGATAATGAGCTTGGTCTTGTATGGCTTGTTGGTATAGATATTTGAGCTGTGCAATATTTTCATTTATATCGCTTTGCTGGTAAAAATCAACAAGTGCTTGAGTGTCTCGTTGTTTAATCATTTCAATTAGCGTTTGTACCGACTCTTTTTCGCTCATAGCTCTACCAAAATTGCTTAGACCTTGTTACGTCCAGTGTAGAACAGTTTGTTTTAAAAAGGGAGTATTATCATAGAGCTAAGATATTTAGCTTAGTAACGTTTTATTTAAATGCTTATTACGAACTAAGGGCGCTGTGTTGCTCTATAAAAAGAAAAGGCGAGCTATTACGCGGATAATCATCAATAAGATATCTAGTTTTTAGATTCTTTCCTACACTTAAGACTTGGATCACAAAATGAGAAGTCCTATGTTTGATGATGATTCAATCTTATTTAGCGCGGAAGATGAACCTGAAGAACTGGTAGTAAAGCCCCCATGGAAAATTCTTATTGTAGATGATGATGAAGACATTCATCAGATATCTGAGTTGGTGCTGACGCAAATGCAATTTGACGAAAGGGGTGTCATGTTTTTGCATGCGTTTAGTGGCCAACAAGCAAGGCAAGTGATTACTGAGCACAAAGATATCGCGCTGATCTTATTAGATGTGGTGATGGAGACGGCTGAAGCAGGTTTAGATTTTGCAAAATACGTGCGAGAGGTTGAGCTAAATAGTAAGGTGCGGATTATCTTGCGCACCGGACAGCCTGGGATGGCACCAGAGTCGGAGATCACGCGAGATTATGATGTAAATGATTATAAAACCAAAACTGAGCTTACCAGTAGTAAATTAAAAGCAGCAGTATTAGTTGCACTACGCACTTATCAACATTTAGAGAAGGTGGAATGTGTTCAAAAAGGGCTAGATAAAATTATCAAATGCACAAACTCTTTGCTTAGCGAGTCTGAGTTAGTTGAATTTGAAATAAGAGCCCTACAGTCTTTAGCGGAGACATTGCCTCTTAGCCAGCAGTTTGAGCCCTGTCCAGTGGCTTCGTTTATTGGTGAACTAAATCTGGAATCTCGCCAATTTGAAGTCAGTTTACCCGAGGGAGGAGAGCTTGAGATCCCCAGTACAATACTAGAGTCCTTTGTGAGTAAATATGACGCGCGGTTTTTCCATAGTGCTGTCATGGATAATTTTGCCATTTTATATATCGGAGAAAGGCCAACTGGTATGCCTTTGTTTGCCATCGCGCAATATGTGAACCATATCGATGAGCAAGAAGAGCTATTGCTTTTAAATTTGGGACAAAATTTTGAAATTGCATGGCGAAACAGTCAACTACAAGCAAGGTTAAGCGAAAACAACATCCAGTTGGAGAACCAAGTCACAGAGCGCACCGCTGAGCTCAATACTGCAAGAGAGCGCGCTGAGCAGGCTAATTTAGCCAAAAGTATGTTTTTGTCTAATATGAGCCATGAAATTCGCACCCCTCTCAATGCGATTTTAGGGTTTGCTCAATTAATGGAGCGTGCCAAAGATCTCTCGCAAAGCCACAAGCAAACTATGAACAAAATAGTACGTGCTGGTAATCACTTACTCGATATTATTAACGATGTTCTCGATATTTCTAAAATTGAAGCTGGTTCAAGTAAGTTAAATTTAACTGACTTTGAGTTAAGTAGTTTGCTAGAGGACTTGGGTAGCATGTTTAAACTCAAATGTGAGCAAAAACAGCTATCTTGGCGTTTACATAATAGTGTTAGTGGTAGCATTGGTGTACATGGCGATCAGGGTAAAATAAGACAAGTATTAATCAACTTGTTGGGAAACGCAGTTAAATTTACCGATAGTGGTGAAGTTACACTAAGCCACTCCAAAATAGATGAAAATACCTATCATTTTGAAGTGCGTGATACCGGGCCCGGTATTTCGCAAGAGGAGTTGAATAGCTTGTTTAGCAGTTTTACTCAGGGGAGCGCAGGGTTGGAAAAAGGTGGCACCGGCTTGGGCTTGTGTATATCGAGTAAGCAGGTTGAAATGATGGGGGGCACGCTTGAAGTCGAATCAACTTTAGGTCAAGGGAGTTGTTTTTCTTTTAGTCTTGTATTACCTCAAGCTGAGCAAGATTTTGCACAAACTAAACAATCTGAGCACACACAACTTATTCTTCGCCAAGGTAAAACGATGCACGCTTTGTGTGTGGATGATGTTGCTTATAACCGAGAAATATTAGGACAAACATTAGCGTCATGCGGTATCAGTGTTGATTACGCCGAGGACGGGCAGCAGGCCATTGATAAAATAAAACACGAGAAATTCGATATTGTATTTTTAGACTTGCTTATGCCGGTAATGCGTGGCGATGAAGCGGTGCAAATCATTCGTGGTGAGCTGAAGCTTAACCAATTAAAATGCGTAGCTATTTCGGCTTTTAGTTTACATCATGAGGTGCAGCATTACTTAAGTATTGGTTTTGACCAATTTATAGGAAAACCTTATACCATAGGGCAAATCTTTGACTCATTAGTGTCTTTCTTCCCTGAACATTTTGAAAGCGAAGAGCTACAACAGGAAATGTCTACAAGTCATGAAGCCAGTGGTATTGATTTATCACTTTTTTCTTTACCCGTTGAGCTGCAAGAGCAGCTAAAGCTATCAGCACAAATCAATGGCACCTCTAAAATAAAGCAAATTTTGCAAAAAATAGAGCAAGAGCAGCCAAACAATAAGCAGCTTGCGCAATATTTGGCTACGTTTATAAGTAAGTTTGACATGGCTGGCTTTATAGCAGCACTAGATGAGGTGCAAGATGAATAATCTGGTATCACTCAATAATTGCAGGATTTTGATAGTTGATGATAAGGCTGAAAATTTAGAGTTACTCACCAGCTTTTTAGAGGCTGAAGGATACGAAGTTGCGTTTGCAACGTCGGGTAAAGAAGCGATAAATATTGCAACTATCTTTTTACCACACTTAATTTTACTCGATGTCATGATGCCAGGTATTGACGGTTTTGAAACGTGTCGGCGTTTAAAATCACTGGATAAGGTTAAAGATGTACCAGTTATATTTGTAACTGGAAAGGCGGAACTCAGCGACATTGTTGAGGCATTTAGTGTCGGGGCAGTGGACTATGTTACCAAGCCCATTCGCCAAGAAGAGCTGTTAGCACGAGTTTCGACTCATTTACAACTACAAGCGTTAATAAATTTGCGCGATGAACTTATTGGTACATTGCGCGATAAAACGCTTGAGCTTGAAAAGCTATCAAAATTGAAAGAGCAACAGTTAGAGACATCTCAGCAATTTAGCCATATTGGTGAGATGGTGGGAGAGTTAACCCATGAGCTTGGCACACCACTTAGCGTTATTAGCACTGCTATTAGTCACCTTGACGACAAACAAAAACAAATCAACCAACACATGCAGCAGCAAACATTAGCTAAAAGTGAATTACAGAGTTTTATAGATAATGCGGCGCAAAGCTACGATATTGTTTTGTCAAACCTCAATAATGCGATGAATTTAGTTAATAGCTTTAAGCATATTGTTGTGGGCGAGTTTAGTGGCGCAGTGACAGAGTGTAATTTGGCTGACTATTTGAATGATATTCAAAGAGTATTGCAACCCAAGTTAAAACGCTCACCTCATAATGTCAACATTACCTGCCCAGATCCTCTACAAATTACATCCGATGTAGGGGCGTTGTCACAGGTTCTTATTAATTTGATCAATAATGCGCTGATTCATGCTTTTGATGATAATCGCAGTGGCAATATTCATATTGATGTGGTTCAAAAGGAGGACAAAGTGGTTTTAAAAGTCTCTGATGATGGCAAAGGCATTGATGGAGATAAGTTAGAGAAGATATTTGATAAATATTACTCAACACGCTTAGGCTCTGGTGGTAGTGGGCTTGGTTTGTACATAGTGAAAAACTTAGTAGAAAATAGCCTACAAGGTAGTGTTAAGGTGTCGAGTCAACTAGGCAAAGGTAGCGAATTTTGTATTACCTTACCTAAACATATCAGTACGAGCTCTACAAACACACGTTCAACGTGAAAATTGATGAAATTTGCTCATTTAAGTATAAAGTAACGAATAACATCATCAAAAGTTAGAGACAGAACTACATGGCTTATCAAATTAGCAACAAGGCTCCCACAGTTAGGGAGTTTTCTCTTCTTAGGCAAAAAGTTGGTTGGGGTGACACCGACGAAATTTTGGCGCAAACAAGTCTTAATAACTCTTTATTTCACGTCACTATACGTTATCAAGATCTGCTTATTGCCATGGGCAGAGTAGTCGGTGATGGCGGTTTATTTTATTACATACAAGATGTAGTCGTTGCACCAGATTACCAAGGCGAAGGGCTTGGTCACGCAGTAATGTATGAAATCGAAAGGTTTATAGCTAAAAATGCTAAGTCTGGCGCAACGGTTGCTTTGTTATCGGCAAAAGGTAAAGAAGCGTTTTACGAGCAGTATGATTACGTTGTTCGGACCGGAGAACCTTTGGGTTTAGGGATGTGTAAATTCATTTAGTGCTTTTGTTTAAATCTCTCATCGTAGAGATAAAAATAACTTGCTAGTCAACTAGGTACTTTCGCTTTATAAATCGCTCAATGCTTCATAGCACAAAGCCGCTATATCGGTGCAAACGTGTTTTTATAGCGATTAATGACCTTTTATGATTAGGAATTTCCATGTTAAAAACTTTGATTGTGGTTGAGTCGGAGCAAACCGCAGCTGAGTTTGGTTTAGCCAACGTACTGAGTTTTGAGCAATACTTACAAGATTATCCAAAACGCGATGAGCCAAAAACCCGAATTATCAACTTGTGTGATACCGGCCAGTACCTGAGTAAAGGCTACTATTGTTCATTATTAGCTGAAGCTCGAAAGCATGTCGTATTGCCCACAGTGAAAACGATAAACGCATTACGGACCGAGCATATTGAGCTTAACTTAAGTAGCGCACAGCGTAAGGCTTTAGAGCAACAACCTCAATGGCTGTTCTTTGGCCAAACAGATGTGGCCGCGTTGAATTCATTGGCAAGCACCTTATACAAGCGTTTTGCAGCACCTTTACTGCGAGTACGTGCCGTTAGTGACAACCGCTTGTTGGTGGAACAAGGCTCGATTGCCCAGTTAGATGAAGTGCAAAATCCTCTGTTTCTCAACGTTGTGACCAAGCTTGGTGAGTCTTCTTGGCACTTTGGTTCAAAACAGCAACATGCTCGTTGGGAAATGGCGATTTTAGTTGACCCGCAAGAACCATCACCACCAAGTGATGAAGATGCAATTGCAAAGTTTGTGAAAGCCGCACGTAAAAATGGTATCCATGCGCAAGTAAAAACCATCAATACGCTTGAAGACATTAATCAATACGACGCGCTGTTCATACGCCAGACGACTGCTATCGACCATCCAACGTACCGATTGGCGAGCAAAGCAGAAGGAGCGGGGGTGGTTGTTATTGACGACGCTACTTCTATTCTTCGTTGTTGCAATAAAGTGTATTTGCATGATGCGTTTAGCTATTCAAAGGTGCCAACATTAAAAACGCATGTGCTCAGTGACGCTTCAGAGCAGACTTTAAGCTTTTTAGAGTCGTTATTTAGTTATCCCATGGTGTTAAAGATGCCAGAAGGGTCATTCTCTCGTGGTGTGTATAAGGTTGCCGACAGAAGTGAACTGTCGGTGCATTTAGATGAGTTATTGGCTGAGAGTGCACTGGTGCTGGTGCAAGAGTACCTGTATACGGATTTTGACTGGCGAATTGGTGTGCTCAACGGCAGGGCTATTTATGCGTGTCGTTACCATATGGCTAGAAATCACTGGCAAATTTATAACCATAACTCCAAGCGTTTCAATTCGGGTGGTTTTGAAACATTACCAACGTTTGAAGTTCCAAGAGCGGTGTTATCTGCTGCGCTAAAAGCCTGTAAAATCATTGGTAATGGCCTTTATGGCGTAGATATCAAAGAGCTCAATGGTAAAGCCTATGTGATTGAAGTTAATGATAATCCAAGTATTGATCATAAAGTTGAAGATGCATATTTGGGTAATGAGCTATACATGCTGATTATGGCTGAGTTTGTAAGGCGTCTCGAAGCCAGAGGCAAAGATGAGTAACAACACCGTTGTGTTGCGTTTGGCTCGGTCAGACGATTTAGCTCAGTTGTCAAAAATTGAGCAAACTTGCTTTAGTAACGACCGTTTAAGCAAACGCAGTTTAAAACATTGGTTAAGTGCAAAGCATGCTTTATTTTTAGTTGCAACTAGCTCTGACGCCATAGTGGGTTACGGATTAGTATGGTGCTTGAAAGGAACGCGGTTAGCCCGATTATACTCGTTAGCCGTATTGCCAGCATATCGAGGTCAGGGAATTGCCCAGGTTCTGTTAAGTGAGCTTGAACAACTTACCCAGAGCAAGGGGCGGGCTTACCTTCGTTTAGAAGTTTCGGCGCTCAATCATGCTGCAATTTCGCTGTACAAGAGTTTAGGTTATCAGGTGTTCGGTGCTTATAGCGATTATTACGGTGATGGCAGTGAAGCATTGCGGATGCAAAAGCGCGTAGCACGCTATGATGGTAAAGGCATTCGTTTGCAGGTGCCTTGGTATAAGCAAACCACTGAATTTACCTGTGGTCCAGCTGCTTTGTTGATGGCAATGTACAGCTTAGATACCAAAGTTGCGCTCAAACAAGTTGATGAACTAGCCATTTGGCGAGAAGCCACCACGATATTTATGACCAGTGGACATGGCGGGTGCCACCCTGTTGGGCTTGCTCTATCTGCCATTAAGCGCGGCTTTACAGCTCAGGTATTCTTAACACAACTTAGCGCACTATTTTTAGATGGCGTCAGAAGTGAAGAGAAAAAGCAGGTAATGTGTACGGTGCACGATGAGTTTATTACTCAAGCTCATAAATTGGGATGTGTATTGTATGAAAAACCACTAGAGTTAGATCAGTTGTATAAGTTACTCAAAGCTGGAGGGAGGGTTTTAATGCTTATTAGTACCTATCGTCTTGACGGCAAAAAGGCACCGCACTGGGTATGTGTAACGGCCATTGATGAGCATTGTGTTTATGTTCATGACCCAGACTTGGATGCGTCGCAACAGGCGATAGACTGTCAACATGTGCCCATTGGCCTTATGGAGTTTTCTAAAATGGCTACCTTTGGTAAAAATCGTTTGCGTGCGGCCATTGCGATTGAAAAGCTACCATAAGTGGCAAACGACACGTGTTTAGGATGATGAGATTCTGAAACAAGTTCAGAATGACGAAATAAGTTCAGAATGACGAGGCAAATTTGCTAGGAAGACGGCAGCGCTCAAATAGCACTTGTCGTCTTCCTGACGAAGGTCAGGATCTCTTAAGCGGCTCGTTTACTGTAGTGCCAGCCCAGAGCATAACCGCAGCCACATAAAAACCAGATAATACTGGCGATAATCGAAAATGCGTTAGTTTGCTGCCAAAAAATTATACTCAGGGGAATGGCTGACAATCCCCTGAATAAGCACATCACAGCTAATAGTGCTAAAGCAAGTCGTTGCAAAGGCAATGTCCGAATGAGGCCTGTCGCAGCTAATGCATATGCGCCACAAATCAAAAATAATAGACTCACCAAGAGTGTAGTTAAAGGCGCAAGCAAAGTACCTGCATTGGCAGAATCAATAACAAATTGTGGAGCAAGTTGTGCTCGGTAGCATTGCTCCCCTAGGGCGATACAGCTGGTATGGGCTACTGCAGTTATAATGGTCATCAGTACACAGAACAATAAAAAGCCTTTAACAACTTTTGGCATGCCTAACTATTCCTTTTAGTTGAGTATGATAAACAACTCCATTTATAGTGTTGCTTATCATACTAATCCCAACACAGAGCAAACACAATGGAGCATAAAATAAACCCTACAATTATCATAACAGGTGCATCTAAAGGCGTTGGGGCAGCCTCTGCACTTGCCTACGCAAAAGCTTATCCAAATGGTGTTAATTTAGTGCTGGTGGCTAGAAACTTGGACCCTCTTGAAAAAATGCAGGCGCAGCTAGCTTGTTACTCGCAATGCCACATTTTATTGGTCCAAGCAGATGTCGCGTCGTTAAGTGATTGTGAGCGAATCATCACTCAGGCAGTTGGGAAATTTGGCTTTATTAACGTGTTAGTCAATAATGCAGGGCTGCACTATCGAGGTGATTTTAGTAAATTATCAGCTCAGCATGTGGCCGCTATGGTGGATGTGAATATGAGAGCACCAATGGTACTAAGCGCTCTAGCAATAAAGCATATGCCCAGTACTGAGCACAATGCGATTGTGATGGTTGGCTCACTAGCAGGGTTAACCCCTCTGCAGGGGGCGGCGACTTATAGCGGGACTAAGTCTGGTTTGCGAGCCTTTACTTATGCGCTCCATGATGAACTTATAACGAGCAAAATAAATGTTGCGGTCGTGTCACCTGGGCCCATTGATACCGGTTTCATTATGGATGAAATCGATCAAGTTGAAGATATTGTGTATTCGCAGCCGATGAGCAGTGCAGAGCAAGTAGCAGATGCAATCGTGCAGCTTAGCCAATCAACGATGACTGAAACTGCCATGCCATGGGCCAGTGGTAAATTGGCAACCTTTAGTTACTTATTCCCGATCTTTCGTCGCGCAGTCAGAGGACTGCTCTATCGCATTGGCGCAAAGAACAAAGAAAAGTATCGTCGTATAAATAATCAACGCTAGCGATCTGGTTGCTGGTTTAGCTGTGACAGCAGCCATTTTTTAAACTCTGCAATCCTAGCTGCGCGTGGCGAGTTAGGATTGTGTAAGAAGCTATAACGTACGCCTGGTCCACAGCTGATATCAAATGGTTGTACCAATAAGCCTTGTTGTAAATAATGTTTAGCTTGAACTGCTGAGCCCAAGCAGATGCCGTGCCCGGTCAAAACGGCGCCAAGTGCAAAGTCCATGTTCGTGACCTCAAGCCATTGGCTGTTGTTATCACTGCGTTGAATACCAGCGGCATCGAACCAATTCTGCCAATAATCGTTATATGAATAGTAAACAAGTCGGCAGTGGGACATGTTTTCAATGTTTTCTAAGTTAGCTTGCTGTGCAAACTTGGGAGAGCACAGTGGCACAAGTTGATCTTCTAAAATCACCTCTTGCTCTAGATCAGGAAAAACAGAATAGCCATAACGAATAGCAACGTCTACATCGCCATGTTTTATGTCTTCTACATTTGGAGATACCAGCACTCGGATTGCGATATCGGGGTAGGCTTCTGAAAAGCGCCACATGTTTGGAATTAAAATCATTGAAGCAAACGACTGTGTGGTAGTAACCGTTAGCGTGCCAGAGAGTGGCTCGCAGATAACTTTACGCACACTTTGTGCAATATCATCAAAACTATGAGATAGCGACTGAGCTAATTGCTCTCCTTGGATAGTCGGTTTCATGCCTCTACCTTGGCGATAAAAAAGCTTACAGCCTAGGTGTGATTCTAACAATCTTATCTGTTGGCTGACTGCCGCTTGCGTTACGAATAGCTCTTGGGCTGCCAAACTGTAGCTTTGGTGGCGCGCAGCGGCTTCTACATAACGTAAAGCGGTAAAATGATTGAGTTCTTTATACATTAGCTGAACTTATAGTATGTGTTAGAAATTATCGTTCGGATTTTGCTCGGTTTTTATCAATAATGGCACAACTTAGTGTTGGATGGAAATATTATTATGAGCAATAAAATAAAAGATAAAACAAATAAAAGCAGTGTTTTAAGTGGTAATGGACAGCCACTTTTCTTTGCAAAAATAATGAAAACTCTTAATGTAATGGGAGGAAAATTGCAGCTTTCTGGCGCTGTGTTCATAAAATGATTATAAGTTTTAGTTTATTTTTAATTGGGGTGCCTAAAATCAAAATGTGCAGTTTTTTGAAATAAGAGATAGCTTTCACATTTGCTGCACTTTTGCTTGCCATTGTTAAATTTCAAAACACAATTGGTTTGGAGTGAATATGAACAACGCACCTCTCAAGCACGCTGCAATATTACTTGCAGTGCTTAGTACAATTCATGTATCAACATTGCATGCAAAACCAAGAACGCAGCCACCACCACGCCAGCCACCCGGTGTACAACCTGCTACTGCACTTGACCAAGAGCTAAGCGTGTTGATTTCACAGCATGGTTTAACTGGTCGCGTGGCAGGTGCTAGGCAACTACCAAAAATTTCAGATCCAATCGCTCGTCTAGGAATGCAGCTGTTTTTTACCAAAGCACTCGGAGGAGAAAAGTCAGTTGCCTGCGCAAGCTGTCATGACCCGCGTTTAGGTGGGGCGGATGCACTGTCTTTGCCGATAGGAACGAATGCAATAGAAGAAAATATCGTTGGCCCAAACCGCCGTGCTATCAATGATGAAATCAACATTCCTCGCAATTCGCCGACTATATTTAATACTGGCTTTGCAACTAACTCATTATTTTGGGATGGGCGTGTAGAGCGTGTCACAGTGACTGATGAGCAAGGTAATGAAACAAGTTTTATTAGTACGCCAGACTCGGGCTTTGGTGTGCCTGACGATAAAGCAGGTGGCACTTTGGTAAGTACTTTGGCACGTTTTCCTGTGACCTCAAAAGAAGAAATGCGCGGCGAGGCATTCCCTGATGTGACGACAAACGAAGCGCTTAGAACACACCTTGCACAGCGTATCGGCGATTACGGTGCAGAGCAAGGATCGCTTGCAACCAATGATTGGCTACAAGTGTTTCGTGAAGCGTTTGATTCACAAGCAGATGCCGAATCGCTTATCACCTTTGATAATATCGCCTTTGCATTGGGGCAATATCAGGCCTCTTTTGTCATGATCAACACAGATTGGCATCGCTATGTACGCGGTGACTTGAGGGCGCTTAGCGAGCAGCAAAAAAATGGCGCAAAGTTATTCTTTACGCAAATTGCTGATGGTGGAGCAGGTTGCGTTAATTGTCACAGCGGAGAGCGTTTCACCAATGATGGCTTTTTTAACTTAGCCTTTCCACAATACGGCATTGGTAAAGATGAAACGCATGCTGACATAGGGCGTGCTGCGATTGACCCTCAAGCGCGAAACCAATTTGCGTTTCGTGTTCCAAGCCTGTTAAACGTATCATTAACAGCACCGTACAGCCATGCTGGTGCCTATGAAAGCTTGGAGCAGGTAGTCAGTCATTATTCTAACCCTGAGCAAGCTGTCGAGCAGTTTTTTCAACGTGGTGGTGCATGTGACTTAAAGCAGTTTGCCACCAGCGCTCAGTGTGAGACACTTAACCTAAATGCACGTCAAAACAGTGAAGCCGCGCTGCAATTATTGCGTCAGTCGCCTTTTGTTGCAGCAAATTTAGATGCCGGGCAACAGCAAGATTTAGTTGCTTTTTTACATGCGCTTACTGACCGCTGTGCTAAAGATCAAAAATGTATTAGAAGGTGGGTACCTAATCGCAGAATGCCAGATCCTGACAATTTGCGCCTGCGTACACCACGCCCTGTAGGTGGATAGCCAAATATTATGAAAATGACCATTCGCGTCAAACTACTGCTCATTATTTTATTGGCCAATACCGCTTTGGTACTGGCCATTTACCTTGCAAATAAGCTGGCATTTGAAAAAAGCTTTTCTCAGTACATAGAAAATACCTCACGTGTTCAGCTGCAAGAAGTTATAGCGAAAGTAGCCCAAACCTACGAGCATCACCAATCACTTGATTGGGTGTATAAAGGCTCAGATGAATGGGAGAGTTTGGTCCGTTTGTATTATGGTATTAGCGATGATGGCGCACCGCGCAGGCGCGTAGCTTCCCGTCCGCCGCCTCCTCGTTATGAACAAAGGTCAGATGGTGAGCCTAGACATCGTCCTCCAAGGAGACGCGCTGAGGACGAAGCGCGCCCGCCAAGAGATAGAAGAGCGCCACCCAGAAGAGCTGAGAATCGCAGGCTTTTACTTAAAGATGCTCATAGTAAATTATTGATGGGAAACGCAAAAAATACTAAAAACACCTTTTGGTTTCCAGTTTACAAAACCGACCATTTGCCTGAACCAAAACAGCAACAAGTGATAGCCTACCTTGGTGTTGAAGGCAGTGGCCTGATCAGAAACGAATTTGATACGCTGTTTGCAAAACAGCAGCAACAGCAGTTTATACTAATCGCAGTGATTGCATTATTGGTGACGGTGATATTAGCTGTGCCATTTAGTAAATACTTAGTAAAACCAATTGTGCTGCTGCGAAAAAATGCCAAGGTGTTGGCACAAGGTAACTATGATGCGCAAGTGGATATTCATAGTAAAGATGAGTTGGGACTGCTTGCTCGTGATATGAATCGCCTGGCAGAAACCTTGGCTCAAAACCAAAGTGCGCGACAACAGTGGATTGCTGATATATCGCATGAACTACGCACACCAATTGCAGTGATCCGTGCTGAGATAGAAGGAATGATAGATGGTGTCATACCCACAGAGACTGAGCAGTTAATGTCGTTAAATGAAGAAATTCAACGTTTAACTCGTTTAGTAGATGATTTACACCAGCTATCGTTATCGGATAAAGGGGCACTAACTTACAATATGGCCCAGCATAATCTGTATGACATCCTGTCGCGTACCTTTGCTAAAAGCCGGCATCTTATCGATGCCAAACATCTGGCTTTTTCGCTACAGTGTAATGAGCTGCTTGAGATTGAGTGTGATGAACAACGTTTGGGGCAGCTGTTTGATAATTTGTTACAAAACACCTTACGTTACACAGATTCATCGAAACAACAGCCCGGTACACTAGATGTTAAGGTGTCACAACGGCAAGGTGTTACGACGATTTGCTGGCAAGATAGTGCACCTAGCGTGCCAACAAGCCTGCTCGAAAAGTTATTTGACAGGCTTTATCGTGTTGAAGGGGCACGAAGCAGAGCTGCTGGCGGTTCAGGGTTAGGCTTAGCAATATGTCAAAGTATTGTTCAGGCACACAACGGAGATATAAAAGCGCGCTTGAGTGAACTGGGCGGTGTCGCTATTATGATTGAACTGAGACATTAAATGGACAGCCTGTGTGTCAAACAAACATATTCTTATCGTAGAAGATGAGCCAAAACTTGCCGAGATTTTAAGTAAGTATTTGGCACAAGCCGAATATACCTCACATATCGTAATGAATGGCGCAGATGCGGAGCCTGCTTTTAAAAGCCAGCAACCAGCACTTATCCTACTCGATTTAATGCTACCAAACGTAGATGGTATAGAAATTTGTAGGCGGATCCGTGCTTACTCAAACGTACCCATCGTGATGATCACAGCCAAGGTCGAAGAAGTTGATAGATTGCTTGGTTTAGAAATTGGTGCCGATGATTATATTTGTAAACCTTATAGCCCTAAAGAAGTGGTTGCCCGAGTTAAAGCTATTTTAAGACGTGTTGCGCTGAATGAGCACGGACAGGTAACTGACGTTGAAAGCAAGCTAAAACTCGATGAAGAAACCTTATTTGCGTCCTTCTTAAGTGCTAGAGTGTCTTTAACCCATGTTGAATTTATGCTGTTAAAAGCCCTGTATGGTCACCCCGGCCGCATCTACAGTAGAGATGCACTGATGGACCATGTTTATGACGACAGTCACATCGTCAGTGATAGAACGATCGACAGTCACATTAAAAAAATTCGCAAGAAGTTACATGGTATTGCACCTGAACATGAGTTTATTCATTCAATTTATGGTGCTGGCTATAAGTTTGAAGCGCAAAGCTGCTAAACAAGGTATGCCGCTATTTAATAACGGCATTTTTATTATCAGCTAGCTATATCGACATGCAGTGTTTGCGCGACGTATTGCTGTGCTAGTGCTGAGCAAAAATTGTCCGATACTGGGTTTTGCTGACTGTTAGAGCGCACTAATACAACATCCGCAACGGGTAGGCTTGGCAAAGTTCTATCATCCAATATAGTTAAATCACCAATACTGAGCTTACCCATAGCACCTACTGCTATACCGCTTCTTACAATACCTCTGAGTGCACTTGCGCTGCCACTGCAGGCGACAATCTTGTAGGCTCGATTTTGTTTATGTAACCCTTCTATAGCGGCTTGATGAAAGCGGCAATCCCGCTGGAAAATGGCAATGGGGAGCAAGGAGGATTGGGCAATCGGCTTATCTGGATGATGAACCCAAACACCAGGAGTTGATTCGAGTAAATAGCCTTCTTCTGAGTCAGAAGAACGAGTGATGATGGCTAAATCTAGATGGCCACTATCAATCATTATTTTAACTCGATTACTGGGCGTACAGATTATTTGTAAATCAAGGTTTGGCCAATGCTGGTGGAGGAGTCGAACTAATATTGGTAACACGGATTCTGCGTAATCATCTGGGCAGCCTAAGCGCAATAACGTACTTGGCTTAGCGGCATTCATTTGCTGCAGAGTATCATCATGAAGCTGCACTAATTGCTTAGCGTAGCGCGCAAAAATTTGTCCATCCAATGATAAGTTAAGTGTTCTACCTTGCTTTATAAATAGGGATTTACCTAAATCTAGCTCTAGTTTTTTCATCTGCATGCTGATGGCAGATTGAGTACGACTCACTTGTTTTGCCGCGCGGGTAAAACTACCTGTTTCAACAAATGCTAAAAAGCTTCGCAATGCATCGATATCCATTTTTCGTCCAAACCTATCAGTAATGCTGATAGGTTATATCAAAATTATCCGTTAGTCATGGCTGATATTATCCGCTTTAATAAGTGCACTTACTTATCAAGGAACAATAAAATGCAGTTATATATAGGCAACAAAAACTATTCAACATGGTCATTAAGAGCTTGGTTAATACTTGAAAAAAATAGCATTCCTTTTGAGGAGATTAAGTTACCACTCGACACTGAGGTCTTTTACGAGCGCTTAAAAGGCATTACACCCAGCTTGAAAGTACCTACTTTGGTTGACCAGAATACAGCTGTGTGGGATTCACTGGCAATTTGTGAATACATCAACGATGCTTATCTATCTGGGAAGGCTTGGCCCGAACAGACTTTAGTAAAGGCTAAAGCGCGTGCGATAGCTTGTGAAATGCACTCAGGGTTTAACGCGTTACGCAATGAAATGCCAATGAATATCCGTGCTAAACGTCGTTTGAACATTTCTGAGGCATGCAAAAAAGACATTGCACGGATAGAGCAGATTTGGACAGAGCAAAAGGCGCAATTCGCTGATAATGGTGGATGGTTATTTGGTCAGTGGTCAATTGCAGATGCGATGTTCGCGCCTGTTGTATTAAGGTTTAAAACGTATGGGATCGAGTTAAACTCACAAGCCAATATATACATGGACAAAGTGTGCAGTTGTCCAGCACTTAAAAAGTGGATTGATGCTGCATTACTTGAGCATGATATTGTTGCGATTGATGAAGCTGGCGAAGAGATTGTAAAGGAGTAAATATGAAAACCATTGGGCTGCTCGGGGGGATGAGTTGGGAGTCAACACTTAGTTATTATCGCTTTATTAATGAAGCGGTTAAATCAAAACTAGGTGGGCTTAACTCAGCAAAAATTATACTTCATAGTGTCAATTTTGCAGATATTGAAGCTTTACAGCGCACTGGTGATTGGCACCAGTGTGGCCAAGTTTTGGGCGAAGCAGCGCAAGGGCTTGAACTTGCTGGTGCTCAGTTTATCGTGATTTGTACCAATACCATGCATAAGGTATTTGAGCAGATCTCGCAGCATACCTCACTGCCTGTTTTACATGTTGCCGATGTGGTTGCGAATGCGCTAAAGGCCCAAAATGTTGAGTGTACTGCGCTTCTAGGCACGCGATTTACTATGCAAGAGTCGTTTTATATTGAACGACTAAAAAGCCATGGATTGTCCGTCATAGTACCTAGTGAAATAGAGCAAGAAGCGGTTGATAGCATTATTTACCAAGAGCTTTGTCTGGGTAAGATAGTCCCAAGTTCAAAAGCTAAGTATGTAGAAATTATCAATGCCTTGGCGCAACGTGGAGCACAAGGTGTGATCCTCGGATGTACCGAAATAGGCCTACTGATTTCGCAGCAAGATAGTGTTTTGCCATTATTTGATACAACGTATTTGCACGCCCAAGCGGTTGTAAATTATGCCATAAAATCATCCTAACTGGCGCTGCGAAACATTGCGATCTAGGCAAATTACACTATACCTATAACTAGCTGATCTTATCTTTGGTTTACGTTCATAATGAAAGCTTTGTTTAGTTTTTGCTGTATGTTGTGCAGTTGTGTAGTGAGCTTTTTTGCCTATTCTCAATCATCAGACGAACTGTTCGACTTGACCTTAGATGATCTTTTGGGTTTATCGGTTACATCGGGGTCTGATCGGGAAGAAAAGCTGCGAGATACACCCGCATCCATTCAAGTTGTCACAGCTGCCCAAATTCGACAGCGTGGTTATACTAATATCAGTGAAGTGCTTGCCGATTTATCTGGGTTTGATATCAACATGGCATATAGTGCTGATCGGGTCACATTTTATCAGCGTGGTTATCGCACCCCCAGTGTTCAGCGTTCTTTGATCATGGTCAATGGCATTATTAATAACCATCTTTGGAGTCATGATTTTCCTGCTAACAGACAAATTCCGCTCACAGGTATTGAACGTATCGAGGTGCTATCGGGGCCTGCCGGTGCGGTATACGGCCCCAATGCTTTCTTAGGCATTGTGAATATTATTACTAAAAAGGGCAAAGATTTAGACAAAGATGGCAGCGATTTTACCATGCAAGCTCAGCTAGCTGACTTTAACGCGAAAGGTTTAGATGTGAGTGCTCAAGGTAAGCAGGACAGATGGAGTTACTGGTTAAGCGGCAAAGTATTTGAAAGCGATGGACCTAAATTAAAGGACTTTGCTAGTTGGGGGTTCGTTAATGAGAAATATTTGTCTGACGAAGGATTTTGGGGGCCCGTACTTCAATATGGTCAGCATGGTCAACCTTATGGTCAATATCTTTCAAGAGACAGGGAAAGTGGTGTGTTTGGTGAGGTGAGTTTAGATAACTTTACGTTAGGGCTAAACCATTGGATAACGCATAACGGTTATGGAGTGCAATATAGCTTTGACAGAGGCCAACCCAATGCGGCATGGAGTAGAAAAACCACCATGTATTATCTAGAGCATCAAGATACACTCCAAAATGGCATTGGCATTAAGAGCTTTTTGAGTTTTCGTAAAGAACGTAGGTATGGAGATTGGGCTGAAGCCAGCCCCGACCAACAAAGTGAGCGTGCAAGTCTATCGTACGTAACCATTTCAGATTGGAACTCTCGAAGCTCATCTTGGAAAGCTCGGCAAGATTATGAATACCAGTATTCAGATATATTACACTTTGCGCTTGGCCTGAAATACGAACGCAAAGAGCTAACAAAAGCCTATGAAATTTGTGGTTATTGGGCATCCGCATTTTGTTCATTAGAGAGTGATGACGAATTGGGTCCATATGGTTTGGGTAAAGGAGTGTATTACTCAACAGATAAAACTATGCCCGTATCGCTTGGTGGGTTAGGTGATATGCCAGACTCTAACCTAATCAACACAACAGACAGGGGCGCTTACTTTAGAGCAACATTAAAAGAAGCATCTTGGTCACTCAGTGGTGCCGTCAGGTGGGATAATAACTCGATATATGGCACTTTTGTCAAGCCGCGACTCGCAGCAACTTATGATTATGATAAAAACAATACCTTGAAAATAATCTACGCAACAGCGTTTCAAGAACCAGCTCCGATTCAGCTGTATGGAGGATGGAATGGTCGAAATGCTAATCCAAATTTGTTGCCAGAAGAAGTGCGCGATCTTTCTTTGATCTGGATGTATCAAAGTGGAGCGTGGTTTAGTGATTTATCTGTTTATTACAGCAAGTACAAGAATGTTATAAAGGAAGAAGCGGATAATGCCGGCAAAAGAGATGTGAAAGGAATAGAGTGGCGAGTGAAATATGAAATGGATAATCATTGGTTTGATGCCGCACAAATAAGCAGTTACTTTAACTACAGTTATACCGATGTTACTAGTTATATTTACTATGACCATCAACGTGGACGCTGGATCGGAAATGGCAGTGCGGCGTGTGAGCAAGACGACACCTTGTGTGATGATTATCGTGTGCCTCTGGGTGATATTGCACCGCATAAGTTAAATGTAGGTTTGAATGTGCCTGTGAGTCGACAGTGGAGCATTAATACCAGATTTAGCTATGTATCTTCTCGGCACTTGTATCTGAGAAACCCTTTAAGATCAGAAGGAACCAAACTTGGTGACTATTTAACAACAAATTTAAGCGTGGTTTGGCAAAGTGATAAGCTCAGTGCTCACTTTAAAATTAACAACCTGTTTGATAGTCAAATATATCACCCTGGGGTAGGTTCTGCCGATTCAGGTGATGCATTTACTGATGCTGATGGTAAACTTTTGCGTTCACAAGGCTTTTATAGTTCCGTATTACCGCAAGTCGGCCGTAATTGGGAGTTGGTGATCACTGCGAGTTTTTGAATATAATGGTGATATATTGACTGTTATAGAAGACCCAAAAGTACTAGAGGTACTTTTGGGTTTAGTTTGGCTTATCTAGCAGTTTTCGTTCTCAGCTTTTGCAGTTTCTTTCACTTTTTCACAGGCATCTTCAATTGCATTTTTTGTGTCTGTGACCATTTCATCGACTTTTTCACCAGCATCTTCTGCGGGGCCGTCTGAGCAACCAGCTAACGCTAATAGCGCAGCTGCAGCAAATAATTGAACGAGTGTTTTTGAATTATTCATGTTTCATCCTTAGCCTTTTGGCTTATTAATTAAAGATGTTATAAATGACAGTGCTAAAAATGCTACAAAGATAAAGAACAGTATTTTAGCAATGCCAGCTGCTGCGCCCGCGATCCCCCCAAAGCCAAATACGGCGGCGACAAGCGCGAGAACAAGAAAAATCATCGTCCAGCGTAACATGGTAACCTCCTTTGAAATTCTAGCTTTTAAGATGTCGCTTCTTGCAGACCTTTCATCTCATCGTGATTTGCCTGCATTGTGATCCGAATCTGTTTTAAAGTCTGTTTGCAATCTGCAGGTAGTGGACTATTCAGCGCCTTATCAATTTTTTCCAATACTTTATCTTCAACTTCTTCGAGTTGAGAAATGTATGTATGCTCTTTATCTATGCTGATTAGAGCGATTACTTTTGTGTAAGATTCGCGAAGTTCAACACTAAAGGCGCTATCACTCTCAATCTTACCTTCATCAGCAACAATGAACTTTTGCAACTCAGATTGCGCTTTTGCTTTGTCGAGCATGTTTTGCTCGAAAATGCGCTCAAGCATTAAATTATCGACTTTCTTTTTTGCTTCGGTGTAAAACTCAACACCGCCATTTAATACTTTGATTAGTTCTTTTACTGCACTGAGGTCAAAGCTTGAATCAGTCATACAAACTCTCCTTAAAAATAAACAACTGTATATGGATACGAATATGACTTTGCATGTTCTACGCCATTATTTTTGTTGTTTACTTTCATGACATTACAATTTTTGTGTCGGGTGGTTATGAAATTTTTACGCATTGCCAGTAATGCCTTCCCGTAATTCTTACATGGCTGTTTGAACATAAAGCTGATGTCTCACTATTTCAGGGGTCACCTGAAGATGTATGTTCTAAAATGCTCACAATGCATATTAATGCCCATCGTTAAAGTGAGATGGTTAGCATAGTCATGACGAGGGTTGCTTTAAAAGCAGTTGTTACTAATAGAGAAGAGGGGGTTATCTGAGATTGTACGCAAAAGGTGATAGTTTGCTCTGTTGACAGAAATTGATTGAATACATGTTTAAGCTTACATGGCACGATATCCAAAAATATGAGTCCATGACACTTTATTAAATAGATAAAAATCCAACAAGTGCATTTGCGTATGTCGTATGCATGAATTACCAGTAATACCTTCAGCTGTTATCAATATAGATTTGGGCATGCTGTGTCAGTCCTAATTTAGCAAAAGCGTTCTAAAACTTACAAAAATCGAGAATATTTTACCTGTAAAAAGTTCATACAAGTCGTTAAAAGTGCACACTAAGAAACGTAACATTTTGATTTTATTATGCTTGTTTTTTGGTATAAGTTCTGCATTATCAAATTCGACTTAATAATTTAAGGAGAATGATTATGAAACGCACTTTAATAACTTTTGCTATCACTTCGGCTTTGGTTGCTACATCAGTGAGCGCGAATGAAAACAAGTGGGAAAAAGAGGCAAGCGACGCCTGGATTGATGGTAAAGCAGAGGCAACCCTTCTATTCAATACGAACTTGAATTCCTTTGACATTAATACAGATGTTCAAGGCGGAGTCGTTGTTTTAACAGGTAAAGTTGAAAATGGTATCGACAAAAAATTAGCTGAAGAACTGGTTGAAGGCATTGATGGTGTGAAAGCTGTTGATAATCGCATTAGCATTGTTGAAAACCATAAACGCAGTGAAAAGGATGAATCAACATTTACAGACGCAAAGATTGCGACTGTAATCAAAACGAGACTGTTGTTTGATAGTGATCTAGATGGGACCGATATTAATGTAGATGTCGAGAACGGCAAAGTAACGCTCAGCGGTGAAGTTGAGTCAACTTCAGAAAAACAGTTAGCAATAGAAATTGCAAAAAATACTGATGATGTGCGAGGCGTTAGCGCACGCTTGAAGATAGTAAAAGGTTCTTAATCTCAAAAGTTAGCAAGCGCTCCATTGGGGCGCTTTCCTCACGAACACACTTTAATTCAAAATGTTTCTATAAACTATCAAGCATCATAATGCCCAGCAGGTGAAAAGACGCTATGGGCTTTTAAATAACACATGTTCATTTAGTGTAATGTATAAAAGCAAGCGGGTAGCGCTTGCTTTTCTCTTTTCATTTTAATATGTTACAAGGTGATCTTGAAGGTGTGAGTCTTTTTTGCAAAGTATTGACCAAATTACCCATCAATTGCAGACACATTTTACCTCTCCTCAACATTGTGTTGATTTTCGCCACGCTCTATTCTTGGCACTTTTTTGCTTTAAGGTATGTGAAAACAGTACTGTGTAAATTCTTCTCAATCAGGGAGGAAAAATTACAATTTCAGTTTTAATGTTTTTTAAGCTATTGATTTGCATGTCATTTATTTTGGCTTATTGATTGCAATAAATAAATGGAATTCATTGTAACAAGGAGAAATCATGACAGCTAAAAATACTGCAACCAGTAAATCGAATAGCAAAACTAACTCAGCAACCAATTCTGCGCACACGATGGATAGTGATGTTGCTCATCCTGTTTCAGATAAACTTGCTGACTCGTTACATCATACTGTAGATGGTTTGCATTCGACCGCAGCACAGGCTGAAGAGGCACTCAGGACCAAAAGTGGTGAATCTACAACGGCTATAAAAGCGCAATCAAGGTTGCTAAGACAAAAGTGGAATAATTCAAGCGTGAAACAATATGCGTCAGAAAACCCTGTGAAAGCGGCTGGGGTAGCATTTACAGCAGGTGCTTTGTTAACGTTATTTTTAAGGAAGAAATGAGATGAAAGAGTCACTTAGTTCTGCACACTCGGAACAAGGCTCAGTAAGTCTGAAAGCGCAATTTGACGCGCTTTCAGATCAAGGCCGTCAGTTAATAGCAAGTTATATCGACTTGTTTTCGAATTACTCCGACTTGCTCAAAGCAAAGCTAAAAGCGAATTTGAAGATACTTATGACTATTTTCTCACTCATTGTCGCTGCGGTTATGCTTTTAACTATGGTGTGGGCAAGTCTGCAAGTGGTATTTGCCTATGCCTTAGTGTCGACGGGATTTAGTTGGTATGCATCAGCTGGCGTGGTAATGACAGTGAATGTTGTACTGGTTTATTACCTAATTGCAACTGCAGTAAAGTTATTTGATAAAGCCAGTGGTGATTTGTTAGATGACTTCTTCAATATTGATAATGAATAGGATCACTATGACGCTCTTAGCAACTCACATTTACAAATTGACTAATGCTGAAGTGAATGAATGTAGGAACCATTACCACAAAGCGCTGTTACGTCATACTCTCATTAAGGCTTGCATATCTACTCAGTTAAAGGAAGCTCTGTGCTCACCGGTGATATTGGCTGGAGTATTCGCAGGAGGAATTGTTGCATGTCGGTCTAAACGATTTAAAACGCTTAGGCGATTGGCTCGGCTTAGACAGATAATATTGCAAATAGGGTGATAGTTTGTGTATCACCCTAAAGGCCAATGCTGTTATCCATATTCGTGTTCTAGCAAAGTTCTTAGATCGGGCAAAGATACAGGCTTGAGTAACACTTTATCAATATTTCCTGCTGATAATCGTTGAGGCTCTGGGTCTGAACCGCTCACAATCACTATTTTTTGGTTAGGATTTATCGCGCGAATTTTCTTTGCAGCATCAAAGCCTGAACCATCGGGCAGCGCCAGATCAAGTAGTACTAAATCGAAGTTTTCAACTTCATGGTACAGGGAAAGGCTACTACTTATGTCGTTTGTTTGACTGACATTCGCGCCAAGCGATGAAAGTAACAAAGTCATCAGCTCTCTGGCATCATCATCATCTTCTACTAGGAGAATTTGCTTTGTGTTAAATGACGGTGTTGACGAAGAGCGTGATGTTACTGCTTTACTTTTAATGGCTCCTAAATGGGAGGACAAGGTACTGTGTATTTGAGCGACATTGATTGGTTTGGTCAAACAATCATTAAAACCAAGCGCTTCTAGCGTCTCTTTATTGCCTTTTTGAGCTGCGGCAGTGAGCGCTACAATGGGGGTTTCAATGCTTTGTTTTCTGATTGCGAGAATTGCTTCTCGGCCATCCATTTGTGGCATATGCAAATCCATGAAGACTAAATCGATATTATTGGTGTGACTTAAAATATCGACCGCTTGCTTACCATTATCTGCCACAGTTACGGTTGCACCTGTATTGGAAATTAAGTCTGTAATTAAAGTTCTAATTTCAGGTACGTCCTCGACCACAAGTACGTGACCACTTAAACATGGAATAGGGGGAGGTACAGTTTCTGCTGTTGTTTGTTGTAAGTTTAATTGCACCATTGGCACTTGATGTGCGTCTACTTCTTTGCTTAGGGTATCGACATAAAATGAAAATAGGCTGCCTTGACCAAGCGTAGATTTGACTGTTAGCCCTCCACCGAGCAACTCTATGAGTGCTGAACTGATCGCCAGACCAAGACCTGCCCCTTCATTTGTTTTAGTGGTGGTGTCTTGAACTTGCTCAAATGGATTGAATATACGTTTGAGCTTTGTTTCGGGAATACCAATTCCTGTATCTTCGATTGAGAAATATAGCCGCGCTTGTTTGAATTCAAGTTTGATGCTAATAGCACCTGAATCAGTGAACTTAATGGCGTTATAAATAATATTAGTGAGCACTTGGCGAAGACGTGTTGTGTCATTAAATATTCTTTCAGGTATTGCTGATTTGGCCGAAATGGAAAAATTCAGATTTTTCTTTTTGGCAGCCATGCGAAATAAGCTTTGTAAGTCAGCAAGAAAATCATTAATTGCAAACCATTCCTTAGACAAAGATATGGTGTTAGCCTTTATTTTTGATAAATCTAATACGTCATTAAGAAGGCTAAGCAAGTGCTGGCTGTTGTTATTGATTATGGATAGCTCTGGTTTGATACTGTCTAGTTCATGGCGAGTGAGTAATAGGTCTGTGTAGCCCATAATGGAGGTTAGTGGAGTTCTAAGCTCGTGACTTAAATGTGCTAAAAATCTATCTTTGGCGCGATTGTCGGCTTCAACTCTAAGCCTTTCTAAGCGTTCGTTGGTTAGTTCTTTGCGAGCAAGGGCATAACGAATTGCGCGGATAAATCGTACGCTATTTATCTCTGACTTTACAAGAAAGTCTTCAGCTCCGAGTTCAAGCGCTCGATTATCTAATATGGGATCTGCTTGTCCTGTGAGCATAATAAAAGGTGTTGAGTTACCCATTTCTTTTGCGGCTTGTAAAACAGACAGGCCTGTGTGAGCACCAAGTTGATAATCTAATAGGCACAGATCAAATGTTGTGTGCTCAAGCTCGGAGGTAATTTCTTCATAATTACTTAGCCAAGTTACTTTAAAGTCAAAGTCGAGCATTTCATTGAGATAATCCGAAGCGAGTATGTAATCATCTTCATCATCTTCAATTAGTAATAGTTTTATCGTTTTATCATTACCCATTTAATGCTCCATTTTAGGGGAGTTCTACAATTTCAATCCAATATTTTCCTAAGTTTTTCATTAACTCCACTAAGCCTTCAAAGTTGACGGGCTTTGAAATATAGGATGCTGCACCAAGGTCATAACCACGAAGCTTGTCTTCTTCTTGCTTGGATGTTGTGAGAATCACCACGGGAATCTGTCGTAGGTTTACGTCAGCTTTCATTTCTTTGAGTGCTTGCCGGCCATCCATTCTTGGCATATTTAAATCTAGCAAGATGAGGCTAGGACGAGGGTACATGGTTACATCTTCAAATTTCCCCTCGTTCCGAAGGTACTCAAGAAGTTCAATGCCGTCATTAACAAAATTAATGGTATTGAGCACACGGCTTTCTTCTAGTGCATCTTGAGTGAGCATACGATCATCTTCATCATCGTCAGCCATTAAAATGTTAATGGCTCTTGGTTGTAAGTAGTTCATTGGTATTATCCTTTACACTGAATGTGTTTGCGTCAGTGGGAAGTAAAATGGTGAAGGTAGCACCACCATCAGGTTGACTAGTAGCATTAATTTGACCGCCATGCCGCTCAACGATACGTCTACACACGGCTAAACCAATACCAGTGCCGGCATACTCTTTACGCGTATGTAAGCGCTGAAATGGCGTAAATATTTTCTCAGCGTATTCTGTAGCGAAGCCAATGCCGTTGTCACTCACTGTTATTTTAAACCAATCTCCCTGATTGTTAAGAGTAATATGATCGGGAGCACTGGTGCTTTCACATGTCACTTCTATAATAAGGGCTCGTTGAGCATGGCGAAATTTAACTGCATTAGAGATTAAATTAGAAAACAGTTGGCTAAGTTGACTGGCGTCAGCAACAACGACAGGAAGTGGGTGGACAACAATGGTACTTTGACTTTCTTCTATGGCAATTTCTAAATCTTCCGTCACTTTTTGTATAAGAATATTTAGGTTGACCTCTTCAAAAGGTTTACCACGGGTTGTGACTCGTGACAATTCTAGTAGGTCAGAAATTAGCGTCGACATACGAACTGCGGCTGAATTCATTCGATTTAGATAGTCTCGGCCTTTGTCACCGAGCTGTTCGCCGCAGCTATTGGTTAACCTATCTGCAAACGCACGTATTTTCCTTAAAGGTTCTTGGAGGTCGTGAGATGCCACAAAGGCAAAATCCTCTAACTCTCTGTTACTGCGGTTTAGCTCCTCTGTATACACTTCCAATGCATGGGTGCGTTCTTTCACTTTTTGTTCCAGCGTTTGGTTATACGCTTCAAGTTGCTGTTTGGCGAGTTTTTGATTTTTTAGATGTTTAGCGAGTAAAACAAGAATGAATATGCACATAGGTATGCTTAAAACGGTAAACCAGACAACGTTATTTCTGGCTTGAGTTCTCGCTTTATCTAAGCGCTGTAGTAACTCTTCCCGGATGAGTGTTTCTTCTTCTATAATCACTCGATATAAATCACGCATGTTACCTTGTGATAGCTGTACATCTTGTAAAATTCTCTCGCTTTGTGATTCATCTGAAGATGTTGCCAGCTCGATACTTGCAGTTAACGAATGCAATTTTATTTGCGCAAGTTTGGCAAAATTTTCAATGCGCTTTTGCTGAGTACTGCTTTGTGATCTAACTTGTTGCAGCCTCTCTACAGTGCTCTTGAATTGTGTAATGTTGTTGTTATAACGGGCTAAAAAATCGTGTTCTTTTGATAGTAGGTAGCCTCGTTGGCCTGATTCAGCATTGAGCATGCTAATATTCATACTATCGATAGCGAGCATGACCTCACCTGCATTCGTTAGCGCTTTTTGAATACCAGCAATATCTTGAATGTTTTTCAATCCAATGACCGCGTTAGTGAGGACTGCACCGATGATTAGCACCGCATTGAGCCAAGTGAATCGAGGCATACTTAGTCTACTAATAAAGCCATTCATGATAGTCGATGTCCTTTGATGCTTGTGCTCGTCCAATACATAGTCATAACTTTGTCATTTTTTGGATAGTGTTACTGCATTCTTTTGTACTGAGAATGATTTGATCTGCTATTTTCTTTATTTCTTCAGGAGAAATAGATTTATCAACCATGATTTTAAGTAACTCTGCATTCATGGAAATGTGATTTAATGGCTTTCTTGCATCATGGGCGATTTCTTCAAGTTCTGATTTATATTGCATGGTGTTGTAAACCTCCAAATTAAATAACCTCAATGTGAATGCTGATAAGTGTTTAATCTGTTATAGAGTGTTTTTGTACTGATCCCAAGGAGCTTAGCTGCGTTGGTTTTATTACCATCTACTGAGTCAAGCGTTTTGTAGATCAGCTCTTTTTCTAATGCTTCGATGGTTGTGCCAACAGCTATATCAGGTTTGTTAATTAGTTGGTCTTGAGCTTGAACAACCTGACAATCGGCTTGAGTTGTTGCACTGCTGCGTCTTGAAAAAGGTGAGTCAAGCGTGTCAGGAAAGACCAAGCATTTATGTCGTAAATCGGCCATGATATATGCTCGGTGAATAGTATGCTTAAGCTCACGGATATTGCCAGGCCAGTCATGCTGTACAAGCCTATCCAAATCGGGCCTGCTCATAGTGATTTGAGTATCATGTTGCTGATTTAATTCATTGAGAAAATACTTGGCGAGTAATGGAATATCATCTTTTCTTTCTCTAAGGGGCGCAATCGTGATGGGGAACACAGCCAGACGAAAATAAATATCTTCTCGCAATACTTTATTTTGAGCAATTTCTTCTACAGAGCGGTTCGTCGCTGATACTACGCGACAGTTTACGGGGGTACTTTTTGTGCCGCCAACCTTTGTAACGGTTTGTGTCTCTAATACGCGCAATAAGTTTGGCTGCATATCAATGGGCATTTCTGTTAGTTCATCCAAAAACAGAGTGCCGTTTTTCGCTAATTCAAATACCCCTTGCTTTTGTGCGTTGGCACCGGTGAAAGCCCCCTTTTCATGACCAAACAATTCACTGCCAATTAAATCTTTGGGGATTGCTCCACAGTTTACCGACACGCGGTCCCCTGTGTTGTTACTTGCATTGTGAATTGCCTGAGCGACCATTTCTTTACCAACGCCACTTTCTCCTAACAGCATTACGTTAGCATCGGTTCTGGCAACTCGTTCGATCATTAGATACATCTCTTTCATAGCTTCAGATTCGCCAATCAGACAGCCAAAATGGCGTGTGTAGTCTTTGCTGTCTCTTTTACCTTCAACCTTTGTTTTGTGAGATGTGGTAAACAGTATTTTTTTTAAATCGTCAGCATCAATTGGCTTGGTTAAGTGGCCAACATTATCATTGCATAATTCAGCAATAGCATTTTTAACACTTGGGTGACCTGTGACCATGGTTACAGATGAAGGAATATTTGCGCTTTGAATATAGTCCAGCAGGTGTAATCCGCTGCCGTCGGGGAGCATAAAATCTAACAAAATGTGATCGAAAGTCTGTGTCGATAGCCATTGCTGTGCCTCTTTAATCGATGCTGCACAATATACGTCACAGTCCAAGTACTCAATTATTCGACATGCAAGTTCAGAGAATTCCAAGTCATCATCAACCAATAATACGCTTTTCACTAGTTCATATCCTTTAATGCTTATTCGAGCATTCTATCTAATATTTAGAGTTTTTACATGTTGTTTGAGTTAGCCCAGATAATCGATAAACTTGCAGGCTGTACGCTTATCGTTAAATCGCATGCAGATTCAATTTCGCCATCTATTGAGTACTGAAACATTGAATCGCAGCTAATTTGAACTGTTTTTGCTTGATAATGTTGTATTTTAAAATTTTTATTATCGGCCTGCTTGATACTGTTTGTTACAAGCTCCGCTAAACTGAGCATGCGTTCTGATGCATTATCGGTGTAGTCTAGTTGCGTTATATCAAGCAATCCATCTTGCCAGTCTGGTGCTCCACCACCTTGGGCAAGTAAGGTACTAAAAGGTGCTGCGTTGGCAACTGCCAAGCTACTGCATTGAACATCTTGTTTGGTCTGCCCGTCTAATGATAGTTTGATAACCATTTTGTGATTTTTTAGCAGTGCGTTAAAAAAGCCTTGGATATAAGCTAGTTGGCCCATGTTATTTTTTTGCTCTCGATTCGCATGATCAATCATGCGTTCTTCATATCCGATAGCAACAACAAGTAAAGCCGTTTGCTCATTACATGTCATGGTATCCATGTTGACAGTTTGGTGGTTTAAGATGGCCTTACTTGCCTCGGTTATTGGGCTGATTTTACTACTAAACCCCAAGAGAACATGTGCAAGGGCATTGGCTGTACCCATTGGTAATATACCAAGTGTGTGCGGTGTGTCTTTTATTGCAGATGCGACTTGAGTAACGGTTCCATCTCCACCACATGCCACAAATGTGCTCGTATCATCACAAGCGTTGACTAGTGAGGAGGTTAATTTGGTCATATCAGTGTCTTTTTCTGTAAAGTGAAAGTGTAATTGGTACTTTTTGGTCAGTTCACCAATGATTTCATTATCGTGCTGATACCATTTTCCTGAGCCTGAAACGGGGTTTATGATCAATTGCAGCTCTTGAGGTGCATGCTCAATGAGTTGTTTACTAACAGATATGAGACTCTTAAGTTGTTTTTTATTTAGCCTTGCTGTGCCGCGAATGTTTTGAACTTGTTGCATTACTTCTCGAACGGATAACTCAGGTTGAGAGACTAGTAAATATGCGCACAAGGTGAAAAACGAGCGGCCTCTACCCAGTGCGCAATGAATAACCACTTTGTTTTGGAGCCGGTGTTGAGATTTTATCCAATTAATCGCGTGCACCAACTGCGCCTGATTTGGTGAGTAATGATCCAGAATTGGAATATTTAGATAATATAACCCTTCTTGTTCGGCAGACCAGTTTAGACCGTCAAATTCTGCGGTTACATCAACGATGGCATTTACACCTTCAGCCTCTAGCATCTCAATATCTGTTGGAAATAATCTACAAGCTAAGAAGAGATTGGAAGAAATCTGCTGTATTGCTGGGACTTTGTCGTTGTGACGTGCAAAGGCGTTATATAGCTGAGCGCCAGCTAGATAGGGTAATAATAACAGTTTAATCCAAATAGGAATTGAACCAGTTTCAGACTTTCTGAATATTTTTGGGTAGTTGGTTACATAGGCAAGTAAAACGCAAAAGAAAGACATTGAGATCCATAAAGAAGGAATTAATAACCAACCTTCTCGACTAACCCAGACTAGTACGAACGACAAGAGCATAGCCGCGGCATAATATTTTATCATTTTCATTAAGTTAGAGCTCCTTGATTACTTAATATGAATAGCAAAATCTACGCCATACATCTTAATTTTAAGACTTTGATTTTAAAGTACTTATATTAAAGGCTGTGCTTGATGTGTCAAATTTACTTGAACAGTTGAACAAAATTGTAACTTTTACAGAGTAATAATTGTAAAAGGTACAAGCTAGCTCGGTATTCTTTTGTAATTTGGGGTACTGTAAGTTTTAAAATAGCACAAAAAGTTGTTGAGTTAGCTTGGTTGTGCCATGTTTAAAAAGGTTTTTTAAGTTTTTACTGTTTTAGAGGTTTGATATAACAAACAATTTTAAAGTTTTTATTCTAATTTCTGATCATGTATGAAATATTAACCTTTTGATTTGTATTAGGAGTGTGCGTTCTGCACGAATAGCCAAATGCTTAAACAACTTTCCATCAAGCAAAAGATAATATTGGGGTTTTCCAGTTTAGGGGCTCTGTTATTAATCTCAAGCGGACTAGCTTATACCGCCCTTAAGCAGATACATCATGCCAATATGGAGGTTAAAAGTGTTGCGTTGCCAATTTTGAAAACGGCGAATGCGCTACAGCTTCAACAAAGTACATTAAGTAAATTGGTTTCAAAAGCATTTAGCGAAAATGATCAAGCAAACCTCAAAAGTATCGCCTCGCGTTTTGCAAAAGGACAACATCACTATCAGCAGAAATTATCTGAGCTGCATGACGTAACCGTAAATAAGCCGCAGTTTTCTGCTTTGTTGAACAACATTGTGTCGGTGAGCAAAGAAATAGATCAACAAGCAAAGTTATTACTATCAGCAAAACAAGAAATTTTTGAAGCGCGTCTTTCCATCAAAAGCGATATGCAAAAGTTTGAGCAGTATCGTGCTGTTGCCAGCGATGCAATGTTAAACCTTGAACTGGTAGAAACTGACAATACACGCCAACGTGCAGAGGTTGCAGGAACTGGCATACGCATCGATGACATGATGTATACCTTGAGTGACAACGTGAAAGTGATAAACCAGCTAGAAGCGGCTAGCTGGCAATCCCAACAAGAGGATGTGCGTTTTTTACTCGGTAATGTTCAAGATAATTTTGAGTTTTTAAAACGCCAGTCTCAAGGATTAGATGTCAGTGAACTATTAAATGAGTTTAGTGAGCAGTTAACTAAAATGACTGTGTTGCTAGATGCGCCAGGCTCGCTATATCAAAGTGTCGAACAAAAGTTAACTGCTATTGCGCAAGCGGATATGGCATATAAACAAGCAGAACTCTCCACTGATAAAGTGCAAGATACACTACAGAAATTGCAAATGGTGTCAGATGAGCAGTTTAGATTTTATGAAAGTATTGCAGAGCAAAAAATACAACAAGCACAGCATACCGCGCTGATAATGGCACTGGTATTTATCGTTTTGGCTGTTTTTATTGCCATATCAACCAGTCGAGCGATGTTAGGTCCGTTGGCTGCGGTGAATAAAATGTTAGGTTATTTAGCGCAAGGAGACTTTTCTCGTGCGATGAAAAAACGCAGTGATGATGAATTTGGCATGCTGATCGATAACATTAATCGCGTAAAGGACAGTTTAAGAGTACTACTAGAGGATATAAACACCAAAGTACATGAGCTTGAGCAAATGTCCGAGTCAACGCAGCAGCGCAGTCAAACGTTGGCGCAGAACTCACAGCAACAATTAACGCGCATTGATAGTGCTGCGAATTTAGCATCTGAAATTGCTAACAGTGCGCAACAAGTCAGTGCAGAGTCAGCAACAACCCTGAACAGTATTCAACAAGCACAAGAGCAAAGTTTAAGTGTTAACCAAATCGCAAATGATAATAAACAACACATGTTGTCGCTCAATACTAAGATGGCTAACGCTGTAGATGTGATGGATAAATTAACCCTTCACAGCGAAAGTATTGAATCGATTTTAGACACCATCGTCTCTATCGCTGAGCAAACTAATTTATTGGCATTGAATGCGGCCATAGAAGCAGCTCGAGCAGGAGAGCAGGGGCGTGGCTTTGCGGTGGTCGCAGATGAAGTGAGAACCTTGGCTGCTCGAACTCAGTCTTCGACCAATGAAATTAGTACCATGATTGAGTCGCTGCAGCAGGACACGAAGCTTGCCAATAACGCCATTGTTGATGGTCAAAGTACAAGTCAAGCATGTGCTCAAAGAAGTGAGTCTTTATCTGAGGCAATTGCACAAATTGAGCAAGTGTTGATACAAGTTCATGGCTTGAGCGCACGTGCCAGTGATGTAGCGAGTGAGCAAGTATCTTATTGCAATAAAATAGAAGGTGTTATGGCCAATGCGCAGCAAACAGCCAAAGATAATGCCAATGAAATGCAGCATATGGCCCAAGCCAGTGAGTCTTTAAGCCGATTTGCTAATTCATTAACTGAGTTAGTGAGTCGCTTTAAGCTATAACGCTGACGGAATGTAGAATATTACGGCACTCATTGAAGTTCATGAAGTAGGGGACAGGATAATCTGGGTGGGCTTCTTTTAAAGCCTCCTTGGCTAGCGTATCAATATCTTCATGACGCAGTTCGCTAAAGTGAGTTTGGATATTCATGTTCTCAAGAAGCAGCTCAATATGTGCCAATAAGTCTTGTGCTTGGCGAGCGGTCGGATAGTCCAAAGAGGTGAGCCGACACTCTCTCGCTATCATAGCAAGCGTTTTGTTAACTCTTTGTCCATACCAGCGTAATACTGGCAATAATAAAACGGCGTTCGATAATCCATGGGCCGTACCATAATTGGCACTTAGTTGGTGTGAAATAGCATGTACATAACCAACCGAAGTTCGAGTAAATGCTTGTCCAGCATAAAATGATGCCAGCAACAACTGCTCTCTAGCATGCACATCATCGCCATTTTCATAGGCTTTGGGGAGATAAGTAAAAATAATATCACAGGCTTCGAGTGCACGCTGTCTGCTAAAGGCTAGGGTGTTGACGCTTAAGAGTGCTTCAATAGCGTGAGTTAAAGCATCTATGGCTGTGGTTGCGGTGAGATGGGGCGGTAGGCTGACAGTTAGCTCAGGTATTAGCACCGCGTGTTGTGGCACCAAAGAAAAGTCGGTTGCCGCATATTTTAATTGTGCTTGGGGGTCATTAACAACCGCCGCTACCGTGGTTTCTGCGCCAGTGCCAGCTGTGGTTGGAATCGCAATGTTAGGAGGAAGCCGCTTTAATACTTTAAAAAGGCCTTTAAAATCTGAGACTGCTTTGTTTGGCCTGACAACTTTTGCACCGATGAGTTTAGCACAATCTATAACCGAGCCACCGCCAATGGCGACGATCCCGCTACAGTTATTTTGCTGATAACAAATAAAGCCTTGTTCTACGTTACTAATACTTGGGTTGGGATGAACGAAATCAAATACAACAGAGTTAAAACCTAATTTTTGAATGAGTGCAAGTTGAGCATTGATTATGGGCAGCTTATGAAGCGTTTTATCTGTAACGATAAGTAGGTTGCTACTTTTATTTAGATGCAGTGCATTAATCGCGTCGGCAAGCGCATTGTGACCACGATGTAGCTGCGGATTGGGCACACCGACAAAAACAACAATACATTTCAAAATAAAGTGATAGCAACGGTAAAGTAGTGCCATGTTTATACTCAATTTTTCTTCTAGAACAAAAATGTAGCATAAAGTAATTTATTCATCTAATGTCGTTTGTAATTATTGGCAGATATAACAAAGCCGCTATAAAGCGGCTTTGTTGAGACTAGCTGTTAGGCTGTAAAGCTAACTGGGCGTCGTTCCTTACGCTCACCGTCGCGGCGAGGAGGACGTTTACCGTCGTTGCGTGGATCTTTGAAGCTACGCTTCTTATCACCACGAGGCTCTGAACTACCAGCTTGATCAGCTGGGTGCGAGCTCTTAGTTAGCTTCATAGGACGCTTACAGATAAATACGTTTTGGAAGTGTGATACTACATCCGCAGGCATATTTTGTGGTAGCTGTACCGTACTGTGCTCATTGAACAGACGGATGTCACCAATAAACTTGCTAGAAATATCAGCTTCGTTCGCAATAGCACCAACAATATTCTTAACTTGAACACCGTGATCACGACCCACTTCGATACGATAGGTATCCATAGGACCTTGAGAGCTGTTACGTGGACCTCTGTCTGCGCCACGGTCTGATGAACGTTCTGCACGTTCGCGACCTTTACGCTCACCACGAGCACGACCTTCACGAGAACCATCACGACGGTCATCTCGTTCACGACGCTCGCGTTGGAACTTGATTTCTTCGACCTTAAGTGGTGATTGTTGCTGAGCTAAACAAAGTAAAGCACCCGCTAAGTCTTCAGCACTTAACTCAAGCTTTGCAGCTAAATCTTTTGCTACATCATTAAAGAATGTGATGTCTTTGTGCTCAAGAGCAGTAGAAAGCTTAGTTTGCAGGCTTGCGATACGCTTTGCTTCAACCACTTTAGCAGAAGGAAGCTCAACTTCAGCGATTTCCGAATTAGTGTGACGCATGATATTGCGTAGCAAATAACGTTCGTTGTGTTTTACGAACAAGATTGCTTTACCGCTGCGACCTGCACGACCTGTACGGCCGATACGGTGAACGTATGCTTCGCTGTCTTGCGGAATATCGTAGTTGATTACTAAACTTAAACGGTCAACGTCTAGACCACGTGCAGCAACGTCTGTTGCGATTACGATGTCTAACAGACCATTTTTCAAACGCTCTACAGTGCGCTCACGTGCTTGCTGGTTCATATCACCATTTAGTGGAGCAGCTGAAAAGCCTTCATGCTCAAGTAACTCAGCAAGTTGCACAGTGTCGTTACGTGTACGAACGAACACAATGGCACCATCGTATTCTTCAGCTTCTAAGAAGCGTACAATAGCCTTATTCTTGTGAACACTAGCTCGCCAAAACACCTGTTCTACAGTAGAAACCGTAGAATTACGTGCAGAGATATGAACTTGCTGTGGATTATCTAAGTACTTTGCACAAATAGATTGGATCTGCTTTGGCATTGTTGCAGAGAATAAACAAGTTTGCTTATTCTTTGGGGTTTTTTCCATGATGCTTTCAACATCATCGATGAATCCCATGCGTAGCATTTCATCTGCTTCATCTAGCACAAGTGCACGTAAGTCAGATAAATCTATTGTTTTACGGTTGATATGGTCAATTAAGCGGCCCGGAGTAGCAACAATAATTTGTGCACCGCGGCGCAATGCGCTCAACTGAATGCCATAGCTCTGTCCACCATAAAGCGCTAGTACTTCAACGCCTTTAGTATACTTAGCATATTGTTCAAATGCTTCTGCCACCTGGATGGCAAGTTCTCGAGTTGGTGTTAACACCAAAATTTGTGGCTGCTTAGTAGCCGGGTCAATATTGTTCAATAGTGGTAAAGCAAATGCTGCTGTTTTACCTGTACCCGTCTGCGCTAGTCCCAGTACGTCCTTTCTTTCTAGCAATAACGGTATACATTGAGCTTGGATCTCAGATGGTGTCTTGTATCCTTGCTCTTCGACTGCTTTTAAAATTGCAGGAGAAAGATCTAAAGATTTAAACGTGACTGGTTCTGACATTAATGCGCCTCAACGAATTTAAAGAGGCGCGCATTGTATAGGAAAAGCGAATCAAATGCTTGTACTAATTAGAACTAATTTATATGTGGTTGAAGTTGTGTGTTTTTTAATCAAACCCAGAATGGGTAATTAACATCACATTTACCAAGTCAGTGCTAACTAACATATTTTGCACATTAATCGCTTTTAGCTATAAAGGCCTAAATTTTCTTTTGCATAGGCTTCAAATTCTGTAAATCCACCAATATGGTTTTCGTCGAGAAATATTTGTGGCACCGTTGGGCAAGGTTTGCCTGCGGACTTTTCCAAGTCGCCTTTGCTTATCCCTTCTTTGATAATATCAACGTAGCGGTAGTTAAAGTCATCACGTTGACTTGCTAAGCGCTCTGCAACTTCTTTTGCACGCACACAGTAGGGGCACCCCTCACGACCAAAAATGACTGTAAACATAAAAAATCCTCTTCTCACTAGTTGGTTAGTTAAAACCAGTGTAGAGGATTTTTTTCGAAGTAAAAGAGACAAAAAGCAATCAACGCAATCGGAATTTCCGATTATGTTCTGTAAACCGTTTTAATTAGGTGATAGCCAAATTTTGTTTTTACAGGGCCATGTACTTCAAATAAAGGTTTTTTAAAAACCACTTCATCAAATGCTTTGACCATGTCGCCTTTATTGAACTCACCTAAATCACCACCACGTTTTTTTGACGGGCAAATTGAGTATTGTTTAGCTAGCTTATTAAAGTCACCACCTTTGGCAAGTTTTGCTTTGATGTCTAAACACTCTTTTTCGGTTTTAACCAAAATATGGTATGCACATGCTTTTGGCATGGTTGCTCCTAAAAATAATCACTCAGGCAAGATCATGAAGGGCTTGGTTTTAAAAAACAAGCCCTGATAGGGGAGAAATTAACAGTTTAGAAAGTGACGCTAAAGCCGATTGAAGGGCGTATTTCAAAATCGTCTTCTTCCTCTTTTATATATAAGTCATCAACCGATTTAACTTTTTTATAGTCCAAATCAATGTAACTGATATTTTTCTGACCATAAGCATTCATTAATTCAAAAATTAATTTGCCATCAAGTCCAAGTAGCTGAGTTTTTCGCTCAAAACGAATATCCAATCTGTGGTACAAGTCATGACGCTTAGAAAACGGTTCACCATAAACTGGTAAATAGTGGTCTACATAGTCAGGGTTTTCTTTTACTCCAACAATCGGCGTGTAAGCTTGTCCACTGCGTGCGGTAAAGTTAAAACCGCCTTCCCACAGCTCGTTTATTTCATAATGGAATACGGCATTGAATACCAACGGTGTATCAGCATAGTAATCGCGTGTAACATGATTGCGCGTATCCGTGCGCTCGCTCTTGGCGTAGCTAAGTGCTATCCAGCCATACCAGTTATCGGTCTTGTTTTTACTGAGCAGCAAATCAACTCCGTAAGCCTTTCCTTCAACTTGATTGCTGTAGAGCAAGTTGGCATCATTAGCACCTGAGTCAATGGCGAGGGGGAGATCTGCCATGGTTTTATAGTAACCTTCAATTGACCATGACCATTCGTTTACAAGCTGTTGCTCGAATCCTAGTGTAAAGTGATCTGAGGTTTGTGACTTTAATTTTGGATTGCCTACTTGCGGGATGATGTAATCCACGTCTTGCATTCGGTTATATTGACCGTATTTGGCGGTGATCGTTTCGTTATCGCTTAAATAGTAGTTAATAGCGACACGTGGCGCTGTAAAGTGCTCGTCGGTGTAGTCATTATGCTGCAGTTGCACACCCAGCTCAGATTGTAACTTGTCAGTGACTTGCCATACATGAGTAACGCCGATGAAGCCTGAGTCGATCCCAACTTGTTGCTGGCCATTGATACGCTCGCCTTTTTTCAGATCGCAATCAGGGTCTAACTCGGTACACACATACTGAAAAGTATCGTATTTGTATGTGGTCTGGTTATCAAAATAGGCAAAGTCAGTAATGACCCTATGAGTTTGATTAATAAGATAATTTAGCTGTGCTTTGTAGCTGTGCCGTTGCTCATTTGCTTGTTCGAAATAGCCCGTAGTGAGCGTTGCTTGTTTACCATACTCGAGCCGCTCTGAGTGCTCCAATACACCTACACCGACTCTAAGATGATAGTTTTTGCTGTAGTGGTCCCACAGTAAATTTTGACTATTAAAGTCGCGAATAAACCGAGCATCACCTTGGAATTCAGGCGTTTTTTTGGCAAGTTCAGCACGCTCATTAAAACCTGCTGCTGCTGAATCTTCCGCGCCAGTAAAATTCAACGTGAGCGTATTGTTGTTGTTGATGTCCCACAACCACTTACCTTGGTAGTCGTGGTCATCGGGGGCATCATTGACGACAATGCCATTTTTTTCTCCATCATCGTCTTCTAACTCCTCACCTTCAGAGAAAAACAAGGGCAGAGTGCTTTTACGAGCAGAAAAATAAAATGCTGTATTTTCGGTAGCTTGACCTTCAAAAAAGATACCAGCGTTAAACATGGTGAAATCAACAGTGGTGGTGATAGGTTGATATTTTGGGTTACGCAGTGTGACATCAAACACTGCACCTGTAGCATCACTATAGGCTGCTCCGTAGCCTGCCGAATATAATTGAAAGTCTTGAATGATATGACGGTTAAAAATAGAACTGCCGAAGTCATGGAAAATATAACCCGCAGGCATATAGTCCACTTCGAAAATATTGTCACTGGGCGAAGAACCTCTTACCGCTGGGGCGCTCATTGAACCACCTGCAGCAACAACGCCGGGCAGAGCATATACGGCGCGCAGAGGATCGCCCATCGCTCCAGGCATTTCAACCAGCTTTTCTGTGTCTTCAGTAATAGAGCTGGTGATGCTGCTGCGTTTATAGTGAACTTCAATATGTTCGATATTGTTCGGTTTGTCTTCAGCATGTGTAGTCAGGACAATACACATCATTATAGGGGATAGTATAAAGATACGTTTTTGAGCGTGGGAGAGCATGGTTTATTTCCTGCAGTAAGTACATTGTTGACGGCAAGAAGTGTACTTTGCTTATGTGTTGAATTGTTTTAGATTTGGGTAATTAAATGTTTACTAAGTCTTACATCTGCTTACATTCTCAAACGTAAACCGAGTTCTGTTGAGTAACCCATGTCTCGCTGGATTATGTTTCCACTCTCGTCAATAACATAGTAGCTTGGGTAAGCGCTGACTCTATAGTTTGCTGCAATATTTTCGTTGCCAAGCAAGATAGGTAACGATAGCTTTAGGTCGGCAACAAACGCACTGATCTGTGCTTTGTTCTCAAAATCCAGTGCTATGGCTACTGCATTCATTTGCTCTTGCTCATAGAGTTTGTTTAGATTTGGCATGCTGTAGCGGCAAATGGTGCACCAGGGTGCAAAAAAGTATACCACGACTTTTTGCCCCCTGAATGTAGTTAAGCTAACACGTTCTGCTGAGTTCAGCTGTGGCAGAGAAAAATAGGGGGCCGGTTGATGTTCACTTGTCGGTAGCATGTATCTTTGCTGATAAGCGTTAAATAACAAGAACACAGTAACGGTGATGACAATTTGTAAAAGTGTTTTGACCATAAAAGCTTATTAACAATTAGAAAGCGTAGCCAAAGCTTACTATGAATTGGACGGTAGGGTAATGTGTGATGTGCTATTCCTACACACATCACACTATGGCTCTAGCCTAAGTAGCGTTTTGCTTTTTGCGGTTTTATTTTTGTTAAATCACAAAGCACCAAGCCATCAATACAATTATTAAAATCGGGATCAATACTGAAACAAAGGAAGTTAGCACCGTCATCGTCACAGACTTCGGTGTATTGCTTAAAGAGTGTGGGTACCTGAGCACCTAAATTTGCTAGCACATGTTTCAGCTCTGCGAAGTCTTCTTTGATATCATTACCATGGAAAAGGTTTTGATATTGCTCAACTTGTTGGCTGGTAAGTTTATACTCATTTTTAGGCTGAGCGTGATCTGGTAAACGCGAAAAGTAGTGTTGATAGTGATAAACCAACATCGCCTTCGCTTCGTCAGGTAAACTGTTGGATAAACTGACCGCGCCAAATAAATACCTATGCTCTGGATAGCGTTTTACAAAGGCGCCAATGCCATACCAAAGGTAATCTAAGCTTTTCCTTCCCCAATACTTTGGTTGCACAAAGCTTCTGCCCAACTCCAAGCCATGTTCAAAGTAAGGTGTCATTTTATCGCTATAATCAAATAAACTATCGGTGTACAAGCCTTGTTGACCATACTCTTCGATGACTTTCTTTGCGCTGGCCATACGATAAGCACCAACAAGTTCCAGTTGGCTTGGATCCCAAAGTACCAAGTGATGATAATGCATGTCGTATTTGTCAATATCTCGACGTTTGCCACTGCCTTCTCCAACAGCACGAAATGCAATTTCCCGTAGGCGGCCAAGCTCTCTGAAAATAACTGAACTACCTTGATAGTGATATAGGTATATCTGCATTCCATCTTGTGTTTGCCCTAGTAGTTCACATTCTTCGAGTGCCTTTTTAAGCTCTTTTTTACACTCAGGAACTGCTATTGGTGTTTGGGTTTTAAGAGGGAGTGTTTTTTTGCTATTGAGTCGATAAAGCTGCTTTCGTATCAAACCGACAACTTCTTTATCTTTTAAGTTTTCGATGATATATGACTCGGGAGGAATACAAGCTCCAATCTCGAACTCTAGAGACTTCTGGCGCTGCTTAAACATTTCTTTGACCAATAATAAACTCGCAAGCGGTTTATAAATCATAGAAGTACCATAAAAAAGCGGACTGTTTTTTGCCTTAATATAGATAGGCAAAATTGGGCAGTTGGCCTTTTTAGCCATGCGCAGAAAACCTGAATTCCATTTACAGTCTTTTATACCGGTAGGGCCAAGGCGTGAAACTTCGCCAGCTGGGAATATTAAAAGTACTCCTTCACTTTTCAGGTGTGCTTGGATGTTTGCTAATTCTTGCTTACGACTTGTACCTGATAAGTTATCGACGGGTAATAATAATGAGTGCATGGGGGTAAGCGACATCAACATGCGGTTTGCGACCACCTTCAGATCGGGACGGACCTTGGCAATAACACGAATTAAGGCGAGCGCATCTAATGAACCAATTGGGTGGTTTGCAACGATTACAACGCTTCCTTCACTGGGGATATGTTCAATCTGTTTTGGTTTGTAGCGCGCGTCAAAATCTAGTTCATCCAAAACCTGCTCAACAAACTCAATGCCTTGTAGATGTGGGTAAGTGTCAGCAAATGCAACAAATTCTTGCTCATGTAACAGGTAGCCAAGTCCTTTTTTAACTAGTCCTTTTACTTTTGGGGAGTGTTCTAACTGTGGCAAGTTAGCTTCGATCACTTTATCGACACTGATCATAAAACTGTCCTATTGGATATCATTAACATTAGATTAAAAATTTCTAGTGACACCCATGTTGCAAAATTCTGTCATTTGTATGACATTGAAATGTTGCATGTCGATTTTTCTGATCTGGGTTTTTAGTTGTGATTTAGTTAGCATTGGGTGTAATTATTATGAAATGGATAAACAGATGTCATTGCTTGTTTGCATAACCCAAAGAGACAACACAAAACTGCTAAATGAATTAAGCGCACAGCTACCTGAGGTAGATATTTTTGAGTGGCCTCATTGCCCCGACTTGGCACAAGTCGAGTTTGTACTTGCTTGGAATGCGCCTGATGAACTGTGGACTCAGCTACCCAATTTAAAGGTTGTGCAATCTTATGGCGCGGGCGTGGATGGTATTGCAATGCATTTGTTGCCCGAGCATGTTACTGTGACGCGTATTGTGGATGTACAGTTAACTAAGGATATGGCTCAGTATGTGCTGACTCATGTCTTAGCTCATAAGTTACGATTAAAGCAGTACTTCGTGCAACAACAACAAGGTGTATGGAAACCAAAGCGAGCACATCAGGGTAATCATGTCGGTATTATGGGGCTAGGTGAGCTTGGCCAGGCAGTTGCACGTAAATTAATTGATAATGGCTTTACAGTGAGCGGCTGGTCAGCATCAGAAAAATGTATTGATCATGTCAATACATACGCTGGGCAAGCGAAGTTAAATCTGTTTTTAGCCAACTTGGATTATCTCGTATGTTTGTTGCCGTTAACAGCACATACAAGAGGCATATTAAATAAAAGCATTTTCTCATTATTACCAAACCACTGTGTTTTGATCAATGTTGCCAGAGGTCGGCATCTTGTAGAAGAAGATCTAATATGGGCGCTGGATAACAATGAGTTGGCTGCTGCAAGTTTAGATGTATTTGCCCAAGAGCCTCTAGATAGTGAGCACCCTTTTTGGTTGCATCCTAGTATTACTATCACACCACACTGCGCGGCACTGACATCTATTACAACAGCTAGTGAGCAAATTGCAGAAAATTATTTATCTTTATTGAATAGTGAGGTTTTGGCAAATACCGTTGATAGAAGTAAAGGGTATTAAATATCCTCATCTTTGACTTGATGGGCCTGCGTTCGTATATCAAAGTAGCGATAGATTTATAATTGCGTATTTTAAGTTAACTTTGTACCTATCAAGTCACAAAAAGTTCACTTTTCATTCATTTTGCTGTATATAAAAACATCTTGTTTGTTCGTGGGATATTCAGTAGATTATTAAAAAATAATAAAAACATGAGGCTATAAAATGAAAGGTAAACAAAGCGGTGTGAAGTTTTCAATTGTCCTTTTTTCGGTCATTTTATTGGGAGTTTCAGCTTGGTTTACAAAGGCTCAAGCAAGTGAGTTACAAGAGCCCATAACAAATATAAGTGTTAACGTTTAGCGTGAAGCTCTCTATTCTCTAACTTTTTCTCATCACTCTTTTTAAGTAGCACATAGGTTGCGGCACTTCCGCCGTGGCAGTTTAGTGCGCTATGAAAAGCTAGGACTTGCGGCATTTCTTGTAGCCATTTATTGATATAGCTTTTTAAAATGGCGGGAAAAGGCTTACTTTTCAGTCCAATGCCGTGCCTAACCAATAGCACTCTAATGTTGCGTTGCTGGCAATCTAAAACAAATTCAAATAGCGCACTGCGAGCTTGATGGAATGTCTTACCATGTAAGTCCAGTGTGGCGTCGATTTGATATTTACCTAAACGCAGGTTTTTATACACACCTTCCTGAACACCGGACTTCTTGTATGCCAATAGATCGTGCGGGTCAACTAAATCGACATATTCGGTAGATAAAAAATTGGCATCAAAATCGATTTCCTGCTGTGCAGCACGACGTTTTTCTAACTGAGCTATGGTAGGAGAGCGCTTGATTTGCGCAAGTTCAATTTGATTGGTTTTTGCCAATGGGGTGACATCCCCCATTGATGCTAAGAATAATTCTTCATCTGTCATAGCCATACTACACCTGAAAAATACAACTGAGAGTATGGCTGAGATTCTAGCTTAGTCGAACAAGGATGACTACTAACTCAGTTCGATTTGTCCAAACGTATACACCTTAAACAAATAAAACGTATTAATTAGAATAAGGCTGAGGTTAGATACCACACTCGTATTGACTAGATCCAAACTGAACGATAGAAACAGCAAGCCACATGCGGCAATTGCAGCTGCACGTAAAAGCGTAATTTGGTTAATAAAAAAGGCACCTAAGCCTAGAGTAAGCAATACAATATTGATGAGCCAGTTGAACTCGTTGAGCATGGTCTGTTTGGTCTTCCATTGTTGATTAAAGGAGCGCCATTATGGTGATCATTTAACCATGCTTCAAGCGAGTATTTTTATATTTTTCAGATTAGTTTTTTTAATCCAAAGCAAGCTTTTTTAGTGCAGAAATAAAGCCTGCTTGTTCGAGTATTTGATATTTTTGACAGGTATTCGGATTTTTCTGATCAGCACATAAATACAAGGTATTACGGTCTAAAGCGGGCCGAGGGTGCAAGTTTGAATCAAATAAAATTGGGTCTATACCTGGCAAGCCATCCCAATAAACACTTTGCGAGACTAAACCAAGTTTCTCATAGGTGATTAACTTTGGTTTAGGAAAAATAAATGCGATCAATGCCAGTACACCCAATGCTACCCATTTGCCAATTGGCTTGTTTTCGCTAGATGATTGATTTAATACCTCGGCGTTTTGAGGGGCGGACTTTTCAATCGTTAAGTTACCTTGATGGGGCGTTCTTTTTATCCGAGCTTTGTGCTTTCCCTGAACCTGACCAAGTAATGCTTGTTTCTTATGCTTTTTTTGTTTATTTAAATTGTTTGACATGCTTAGATGTAGCCTTTTAGTTGCAGCACTCTATAATAGTTCTATCATCTAAATAATAGCGTATTTTTATGTCGCAGCCTATGGGAAAGGATTATGGATCAACAAATCTCAATACTAATCGTCGATGATGTCGGTACGGTACGTAGTTTTTTACACCAAACCTTAATGCACCTAGGTATTGAACGTGTGAAGGAAGCATCAACGGTTCGTCAGTGTATCAGTGCATGCGAAGAGCAGCATTTTGATATTGTGTTTTTAGACATTGAGTTACCAGATGGGGATGGTAAAGAGATAATCTCTCAATTAAATGAAATAAACCCGGATCTGAATGTCGTTATGGTTTCAGCTCATTCAACGGTTGAAAATGTTAAAGATGCGATTGAACTTGGAGCGAAGGGGTTTGTTGTAAAGCCATTTTCACCGAAGAAAATTGCAGCTATGTTGAAAAAGTTTTATCCAGAGCTAGAAATAAGTTAAGTCACTTTCAATATTCAGACATAAAAAAACCGACTTTCGTCGGTTTTTTCAATCAAAAACAAATTATAGCGCTTTGATTTTAGCAGCTAAACGGCTCTTATGACGAGCAGCTTTGTTTTTGTGGATAAGACCTTTAGTTGCGTAACGGTCTAAAATTGGTGTTGCAACAGCAAATGCTTGAGTTGCAGCTTCTTTGTCACCAGCTTCAATTGCAGCGATTACTTTTTTGAAGTAAGTACGCATCATTGAACGACGGCTTGCGTTGTGCTGGCGGCGTTTTTCGCTAGTAATAGCGCGTTTTTTTGCAGACTTGATGTTAGCCAAGGTTTGCTCCTAACAATCTTAAAATAAGCTTAATTTAAAGGCCGAGGAATATGCCCGTTTTAATCGCAAAAGTCAATACAATTTGACAACTGCGGCCTTTGTTTCTTTATCATCGGTGGCCTGTTCACACTAAAACAACAGCAAATCGCTTGCTTCAATCCAGTAATCTCAGGCATTAGAATCACATCAATGCCAAAGAAATTCCTCGGCTGTTGCGATTAATGGCGCGTATTGTAACAAACCTTGCAACGTTCACATAGTGTTAGGGCAAGAAATTTTATTTTGTGCACAGTTTGAGCTCAATTGAGTGGTTATTGCGGTACAATCTTGTGGCATAATTGGCACGTTTTTCACGATGTTTTTGCTGTGTAGGGGAAGAGGGTGGCCAAAGGGTTATTTAAATCGGGTATGATTGTCAGTGCGATGACGATGATTTCACGAGTCATGGGCTTGGTGCGTGATGCTGTTGTAGCAAATTTACTGGGTGCTGGGCTTGCTGCCGATGTATTTTTATTTGCCAATCGCATTCCTAATTTTTTGCGTCGTTTGTTTGCCGAAGGAGCGTTTGCGCAAGCCTTTGTGCCTGTTCTATCTGAAATTAAAGAAAAGCATGGCGATGATGACGTCAGAGTTTTTGTGGCGCAGGCAGCAGGTACTCTAGGGACGATTTTGTTGTTAGTCACATTTGTAGGCGTTGTTGGCTCTCCTATTATCGCAGCGTTGTTTGGGACGGGGTGGTTTATTGATTGGTGGCAAGGTGGTGAAGACGCAGAAAAATTTGTCTTGGCCAGTGGCTTGCTCAAGCTTACATTCCCTTATTTGTTCTTTGTAAGTCTAGTTGCATTAAGTGGTGCTGTATTGAACGTGTACAATCGTTTTGCAGTTGCAGCCTTTACACCGGTTCTTTTGAACGTATCAATAATTAGCTGTGCAATTTTATTGCACGATTCATTTTCTGTCAGTGCTTATGCTTTAGCTGTGGGGGTTTTTGTTGGGGGTATTGTACAACTCGCTTTTCAACTCCCATTTTTGTATCGCTTAAAAATGCTTAGAAGACCGCAATTTGCATGGCGATCTCCGCAGGTGACTAAAGTTCGTAAGCTTATGCTACCCGCTATGTTTGGCGTTTCAGTAAGCCAAATCAATCTGTTGCTAGATACAGTTATCGCCTCTTTATTGGTGACGGGCTCAATTTCTTGGCTCTATTACTCGGACCGATTAATTGAATTTCCACTGGGCTTATTCGGCATAGGGATTGCGACTGTTATTTTACCAGCACTTTCTAAATTACATTCAGGCGATAAGCTTGAAGACTTTCAGAACACGCTGGATTGGGGGGTGCGGTTTGTCCTGTTTTTAGGCTTTCCAGCGATGATGGGGCTTATCGCTATCAGTCCGTTAATTATTTCGGTATTGTTTGATCACGGCGCTTTCTCTGACTCGCAAGTGAATCATGCCCAAGCGGTGAGTTATGGCGTTGCGGCTTATAGTGTTGGCTTGGTTAGCTTTATGCTGATTAAAGTGTTGGCGCCAGGGTTTTACGCGCGCCAAGATACCAAAACACCGGTGCGTATTGGCATAATGACCATGGTACTCAATATGGTGTTTAATATTGCTTTGGCACCATTTATAGGTTACATCGGACTTGCTTTAGCAACTTCATTATCAGCCTCATGTAACGCCTATTTGTTGTATCGACAGCTAAACAAAGAAAGTGTGTATCGCATTTCTAGCTTCACTTTGATGTTTGCTGGCAAGAGTATTTTGGCAGCATTAATTATGTCTGTAAGTGTTTACTACGTAATATCTTTATACAGCTGGCAGACTTGGCCTTTAGTTGAGCAAATTATCTTACTCAGTGGCTTACTCGTGCAAGCGATGGCAGTGTACTTTAGTGTTATGTTTGCGCTTGGTGTAAGACTGTCGACTATCAAGGAGCTAAGGCAGTAGCATATCTGATGTTCGCATTTTTGGGGAACTTGGGTATAATCGCTCACTTTCAACCATTGCGGAAATAAGGCATTGATACTATGCAGCTGATCAGAGGTATTCACAATATTCGAGCGCATCATTTTGGTTGCGTGTTGACTATTGGTAACTTTGACGGTGTGCACCTTGGCCATGTTGAAGTTCTAAAAGGGCTCAAGCAAGATGCGCAACAGTATGGCTTGCCTAGTACGGTTATGCTTTTTGAGCCACAGCCGCAAGAGTTTTTCGCTAAGGCTAATGCGCCAGCTAGGTTAACTCGCTTAAGAGATAAGTTGGCTTTGCTGTCTAAGTTGGGCATTGAACGTGTAATCTGTGTGAGTTTTAATGCTAAATTTGCAGGCCAAGATGCTGAGACTTTCATTAAACACGTGCTTATAGATAAATTAGGTGTAAAAGCGCTAACGGTTGGTGATGACTTTCGTTTTGGTAAAGGCCGTCAGGGTGATTTTAACATGCTCAAGCGTGTTGGCGATGTTCACAATATGCACGTAAAAAGTACAGCAAGCTTTCGTCGAGATGATCATCGAGTGAGCAGCACGCTCATAAGACAAGCACTAGCACAAGGTGAGCTTGACAAAGCACACGAAATGCTAGGCCATACTTATGCTATTTCTGGCCGTGTAATTCATGGTTGGAAAAAGGGGCGAGAACTCGGTTTTCGCACCGCTAATATCGCGCTAAAACGCCAGGTGAATCCCGTAAAAGGGGTATTTGCTGTAACAGTGACGCTTGACGATAATCAATACCAAGGTGTTGCTAACGTAGGAAATAAACCTACGCTAAATGGTACAAAAGCTTTGCTTGAAGTACATTTATTTAATTTTAACCAAGATGTCTATGGACATTTTATGCAAGTGGAGCTGATAAAGAAGCTTCGCGACGAGCAAAAATTCGATACATTGGAACAACTTACAGCGCAAATCGCTCAAGATGTTGCTGCTGCAAAACAATGTTTTAATTTTAAGTAGCCGATACGGAAACTAGGATAAATGAGCGACTACAAACATACTTTAAATCTACCGGAAACTGAGTTTCCAATGCGCGGAAACTTGGCGCAACGCGAACCAAAAATGCTTAATGCTTGGTATGAAAAAGATTTATACGGTCGAATTCGTGACGCGAAAAAGGGTAAGAAGCCATTTATTTTGCACGATGGTCCTCCATACGCGAACGGTGATATTCACCTTGGTCACTCTGTAAACAAGATCCTAAAAGATATTATTATTAAGTCTAAAACCTTGTCTGACTTTGATGCGCCTTATGTGCCAGGGTGGGATTGCCATGGTTTGCCTATTGAACTGCAAGTTGAGAAAAAAGTAGGAAAACCTGGACACAAAGTATCTGCTGCTGAGTTTCGTGAAAAATGCCGTGCTTATGCTGCAAAGCAAGTAGAAGGTCAAAAAACAGACTTCAAACGCTTAGGTGTATTGGGTGATTGGGATAAGCCATACTTGACCATGAACTTTGATTTTGAAGCAAATGCAATCCGAGTGCTGGGGCGTATTATCGAAAATGGCCACCTTCACAAAGGTGCTAAGCCTGTGCATTGGTGTACAGATTGTGGTTCTGCACTTGCTGAGGCGGAAGTTGAGTATCAGGATAAACAATCTCCTGCAATTGATGTGCGCTTTGACTTTGTTGACCAAGAAGCAGTAGTGAAAGCTTTTGATTTGGCGTCAGGTCATGAAGGTAAAGGGTTAGTAAGTACGGTTATTTGGACAACAACGCCTTGGACATTACCTGCAAACCGCGCTGTTGCAGTACACGCACGTTTGGAATATGCACTTGTACAAGTAGAAGACGAAGGCAAAGAACAACGTATTATCCTAGGTTCTGAGCTTGTTAAAGATGCTATGGACCGCTTTGGTTTTAACCACTTCCATGTTCTTGGGTATGTGAAAGGTGAAGCGCTTGAAAACTTACGAGTGGCACACCCGTTCTTAGAAATGGATGTTCCTGTTATTTTGGGCGACCACGTAACTACTGACTCTGGTACTGGTATTGTGCATACTGCGCCAGGCCACGGTCCTGAAGATTTCTCTGCAGGTCTTGCATATGGCCTGGAAGTAGCTAATCCAGTAGGTGCAAATGGTGTATTTTTACCTGATACCCCTATTTTTGCAGGCCAACATGTATTTAAAGCGAATGCGAGCATAGTTGAGTTACTAGCAGAGAAAGGTGTGCTGATGCACCATCATGCGCTGCAGCACAGCTACCCGCATTGTTGGCGTCACAAAACGCCAATTATCTTCCGTGCAACACCACAGTGGTTTGTTAGCATGGATCAAGCTAACCTACGTAAAGACTCATTAGCTGAAATTGGCAAAACACAGTGGATCCCTGAGTGGGGCGAAAACCGTATAGCTAATATGGTTGAAGGCCGTCCAGATTGGTGTATCTCTCGTCAACGTACATGGGGGGTGCCGATTGCGCTATTTGTAGATAAAGACACTGGCGCGCTTCATCCAAATACCAAAGCGCTGATTGAGCAAGTAGCAAAGCTTGTTGAAGAAAAAGGTATTCAAGCATGGTATGACTTGGAGCCAGCAACGTTACTTGGTGACGATGCCGAGCAATTTGTAAAAGTACTCGACACGCTCGATGTGTGGTTTGACTCTGGTGTAACACACGCTTGCGTGGTTGATGCTCGCGAAGAGTTAACAGGTCCTGCAGACCTATACCTTGAAGGCTCTGATCAACACCGTGGTTGGTTTATGTCTTCAATGATGACATCTGTGGCAATTAATGGCCATGCACCTTATCGCCAAGTGTTAACTCATGGTTTTACTGTAGATGAAAACGGCCGCAAGATGTCAAAGTCTTTAGGTAACGTGATCTCACCGCAAAACGTGATGAACAAGCTCGGTGCTGACATCTTACGTTTATGGGTAGCTTCTACAGATTACACTGCGGAGATGACCGTTTCAGATGAAATCTTTAAACGTGCAGCAGACCGCTACCGTCGTATTCGTAACACCAGCCGCTACTTACTGGCTAACCTAAGTGGTTTTAACCCTGCGACTGATTTAGTAGCTGTAGAAGATATGGTTGAGCTAGATCGTTGGATTGTGGCTCGTGCTGCTGTGCTACAGGGCGAAATTATCAATGCGTATGACAACTATCAGATGCTAGTGGTAACACAAAAGCTAATGAACTTCTGTACGGGCGAGTTAGGCTCATTCTATCTTGATGTCATTAAAGACCGTCAGTATACCGCTAAGAGTGATAGCCACGCACGTCGTTCGTGTCAATCTGCGCTTTACCACATTGCTGAAGCTATGACTCGCTGGATGGCGCCAATCATGAGCTTTACAGCGCAAGAGATCTGGGAAGTATTACCGGGTGAACGCGGTGAGTTTGTATTTACTGATGTTTGGTATGAAGGCCTTACAGACGCCTCTGAAGGTGCGTTGAGTAACGAATACTGGCAAAAATTACTAGAAGTTCGTGATGAAGTGAACCGAGTACTTGAAAGTGCACGTAAGGAAGAGTTGATTGGTGCAACACTACAAGCTGAAGTAACTTTATATACTGGCGGTGATCTAGCCGAGTCTCTACAGAAAATCGGTGATGAACTGCGTTTTGTACTGCTTACTTCAAAAGCGGTTGTTGAAGTTGTCAATGCTAAACCTGAAGGCGCGATTTCGACTGAAATTGACGGCTTATACATTGCAATTAAAGCGACACAAGCGGCTAAATGTGAGCGCTGTTGGCACTATTGTGATGATGTAGGACAACATGAAGAACATGCCGACTTGTGTGGACGTTGTGTAAGCAATGTTGATGGTGAAGGCGAAGAGCGTCAGTTCGCATAGGAGCAATACGTGACTAACACAACTCAAAAAAGTGGTTTAGTCTGGTTATGGCTGAGTCTACTGCTGTTTGCAGTAGACTACGTAACCAAAGCGGTCGTAGTTGCAAACATGGAGCTCTATGAGTCAATTGAGATACTGCCATTTTTTAACTTTACCTACATGCATAACTACGGTGCGGCATTTAGTTTTTTAAGTGAAGCTGGTGGCTGGCAACGCTGGTTTTTAAGTCTGATAGCAGTTTCTATTAGCGCGCTTTTACTATATTGGTTAAAAAAACTGTCGGCAAGTAGCTGGGTGTTGTGTAGCGCTTACTCTATGGTGTTAGCAGGGGCACTTGGTAATCTGGTCGATAGGTTGCTCCATGGTTATGTCATCGATTTCTTGCACTTCTACTACCAAAATTGGCATTACCCCGCATTTAATGTGGCAGATATGGCCATCGTTGGTGGCGCAGGTTTGTTAATTTTTGATGCCTTTAAGGGCGATAAAGCGCAGGAGAAAAAAGCATGAGTGAGCAAGTGATTGGTCCACAATCTGAAGTCGTGTTTCACTTTTCAATTAAATTGGAAGATGGCTCTGCCGCAGACTCAACCAAAGTCCATAATAAACCTGCTAAGTTGTTTATGGGTGATGGCAGCCTGACAGAAAACTTTGAAAAGTGCTTGTTGGGGCTTAAAGCAGGCCAAAGCAAATCGTTTGATTTACAGCCTGAAGATGCGTTTGGTCAACCTAATCCAGACAACATCTATTATTTAGACCGCAGCAAGTTTGGTACTGATGCGCCTGCTAAAGTGGGCAATATTATTGCTTTTACACAGCCTGATGGTACAGAGCTTCCAGGGCTTATCCGTGAAGTAGCTGGTGATTCTGTGACCGTAGACTTTAATCACCCTTTAGCTGGTCAGCCGGTTACCTTTGAAGTTGAAATTCTAGAGGTTAAGAACTGATGGATATTTTGCTAGCAAACCCAAGAGGTTTTTGTGCTGGTGTTGACCGTGCTATTAGCATTGTTGAACGAGCCTTAGATATATTTGAAAAGCCTATTTATGTTCGCCATGAAGTTGTACATAACAAATATGTGGTAGATGGTTTGCGCAAACGCGGTGCGGTGTTTGTAGAAGAGCTGCATCAAGTGCCTGACGATAGCATTGTTATTTTCAGTGCTCATGGTGTATCTCAGCAAGTACGTCAAGAGGCTAAGCGCCGTGAACTGAAAGTATTTGATGCAACATGCCCGTTAGTGACTAAAGTACATATGGAAGTCACTCGTGCTAGCCGCAAAGGGACTGAGTGTGTATTAATTGGTCACCATGGTCATCCAGAAGTAGAAGGTACAATGGGGCAGTACGATAATCCCAATGGTGGAATCTACCTGGTTGAAACCCCTGAAGATGTTGCTAATTTACAGGTGAAGAACGCCGAAAACCTATTTTACTGTAGCCAAACTACATTATCGGTTGATGATACCGCTGATGTGATTGATGCGTTACGTGCTAAATTTCCGCATATTCATGGTCCTCGTAAAGATGATATTTGCTATGCAACACAAAATCGCCAAGATGCGGTACGAGACTTGGCTGATAAGGTCGATGTGTTATTGGTTGTTGGCGCAAAAAATAGCTCAAACTCAAATCGTTTGAGAGAGCTTGCAGATAAAATGGGAACTAAGGCCTACCTCATTGATGATGCACAAAGTGTTGATGCTCAATGGTTTAGTGATGTTAACTCGGTTGGTGTGACCGCAGGAGCATCTGCACCTGAGGTTCTTGTTCAACAAGTTATCAGTAAACTCAAAGAGTTAGGCGGCAAAACTGTGACTGAAAATCCAGGTGAAGAAGAAAATGTGGTCTTCGCTGTACCTGTAGAGCTTAGATAAGCCTATTGGCGGCTTAATATGTTTAAGTCGAGTGATTTAACATCTCAGCTGCTTCCTACCATCATTACGCCTAGAGGTGTACTGGCTATGCTTGTCACCTCTCAAATTCTTGCCTTTGTATTAGCTTTTGCGCCAATGAGCTTTGAAAATGTTTGGGTTCGCCTAGGTATGTTTAGCTTATTCATTCATATTGTGAGCGCAGTCGGCTTTAGTACACTTTATTTATTCAGAACATACTGGTGCCAATATGGTCAGTATCAGCAAATCATCTTAATCGTTGCTATCTTTGCAGTGATCACAGGTATGCTCAGCGTAATTATTATTTTTTTATTCCCCGAGCAAGAGCCACAGTTTGATTGGTCATTTTTATTCAAGAATATGACAATTTGCTTATTTGTGTCGTTATTGTTTATTCACACCATGACGATTTTTTTAGATAAACTCCAAACTGTCGAGACATTGTCAAAAGTGGAGCTTGAAGCGCTCAGCGCTCGAATTCGACCGCACTTTTTGTACAATAGCTTAAATACTGTTGCAGAGCTTACTCAACTAGACGCGGATGCAGCCGAGCAAGCGGTGATTACCTTAGCTCAGTTATGCAAAGCAACAATGAATGTACAGCAGCTCAATTCATTAGCCAATGAACTGCAGTTAGCGAGGCGATATCTAGAACTTGAACGGTGGCGATTTGCCGAGCGCTTGGAAGTTAATTGGCAGATACCAGAAGCTATTATTGATGTTCAACTGCCTGTTTTAACGATACAACCTTTACTTGAAAATGCGATAGTTCACGGTGTTGAAGGTCATTCAGGCGCGACGCAAATAAATATCCAATTGACGCAAAGTGACGCACTCATTGAACTTGAGATAAGCAACAGCTATATACCTTCTGAGACATGCGACCAGCAAGGGAATGGTTTGGCACTGGAAAATATCCGGGCTCGGTTAGCGCTACACTTTAGTGGCAAAGCAATTTTACATACTCAGATTACTGATAATCGCTTTATTGCCTGCTTGAAGCTAGTGCTCAGAGGTGCTGCATGAGATATATGGTTGTTGATGATGAGCCGCTTGCCCGTGTCCGGCTCAAAAGGTTACTCACCTTGTTACCAGAGTTTGACTGTATTGCAGATACGGGAAAACCAGATGAAGTGATGGCATTAATTGCGCAGCATCAGCCTCAATTGATATTTTTGGATATCAGTATGCCCGGAATAACTGGACTAGAATTGGCAAAGAAAATTAACTCTTTGCCTGTCGTACCCAAGATTGTTTTTGTGAGTGCGCATCCACAATATGCATTGGATGCTTTTGCTGTATTTGCCAGCGGTTACTTGGTAAAACCAGTAGAGCAAAGCGAATTACAACGGTTGTTACACCACTTATTTCCACCCCAAATTCAATATACTCTGGGCAATCAGACTCGCTGGGTTGAGGTGAGTGACGTACTTGTCGCACGAGCGGACGATAAATATACGCAACTCTATTTTCGAGCAGGACAGGCCATCATAGAGACCAGTCTTAAGCAACTATCAGAGCTTTATCCAGAGCACTTTTTGCAAGTGCATCGAAATACATTGGTGAAGCGCAGTGCGATGAAGGCATTGGTCAGCAATGAATTTGGCTACTTTGTATCCATTGAGGGATATCCTGAGCAAATAGCTGTGAGCCGCCGTGCAGCAAAGGCGATAAAATCCTCGTAATTGACCGTTTATCGGCAATATTTACCACTGATGGGTAAATGACCTTGTGTATTTCCTACTATTTTGTACGCTAAGTTTATATAGCTTTATCTGTAGGTAATACATGCCAATGAAAGTCACCAATAACCTAGGCTTCACACTCATTGAAGTATTGATAGCGTTTATGGTACTTAGTTTTGGATTGCTCGGTGCCGTGGCTTTACAAGCTAAGGCTAAGCAAGCGAGCTTTGATGCGATGCAGCGTGCTGCAGCAATTGCCCTTGCCAACGACATTATTCAACGACTTCGAGTAAATGACACGCAAGCAATCAGTGCTAACTACAAAGTAGTGTTTAATAGTAAAACCGCCTTAAACCCCGTTAGCCGTTGCTTTAGCGACCAGTGTAACGCCGCTGCGATTGCGGCAACGGATATTGAACACTGGCGTCAAGCTATACGTGCGCGGGAAAACACCGGAACACTGGACAATACAACGGTATGTATTACTCCTACCGTTGTAGGAGGCACCCGCAATCGAGGTTTTAATGTTGAAGTTGTGGTTGCGTGGCAAGGTAGACAAGCAATGAAAGCAAGTGAGGATAATCTAACGATAAACTGTGGTATCAAAAATGATAAGCGTCGTTTAGTGGTGCTCAATAGCTACATTCTTTTGAGGGCCTAATATATGTTTAATAAAGGCTTTTCTATCGTTGAGTTACTTATTGCGCTGTTTATAGGCGTGCTCATACTAGGTGGTGTAGGGGCGACTTATGTCAGTATGAAAGTCACCACCCGAGATACGATGGTTATTGGTGAAATGCAAGAAACAGGGCGGCTGGCCTTAGATATTTTGAAACGTGACATTGAGCAAGTGGGTTTTTGGGGGACTTTTTACGAGGAAGGGTTTAGCGAAACAAATGTAACGATGGCAGATGGTATTGCAAATCCAAGAGGAGATTGCTTTGGCGGCATTAATAATGGCAGTTTCCCAAGTATCGACCCTACTAATTTTCGCTCGGTTTTTGCTACGCTAGCCACCAGCAGCGATGTGCTTAACTGTATATCAAATGCTAAGAAGAACACCGATGTAGTGCAATTTAAGTTTTTAGAAGGCAAACAGCTGGCAAAGAGCAGCGATATGGCTAGCAATCGTTATTATTTTATTGCCGATCAAGAGCAAGCTATTTTTACGTCAGGGGTGCAAAAGACAGCCTTACCTACGATTAACTCGACACTTTGGCCCTACAGTCATCATGTTTACTACGTGACTGAACAAGAGGTCACCATTAGAGATCAGAAGCTTATGATCCCCGTGTTATCACGCAAACGTTTGACTGTTGATGGAGGAATGCGTGTTGAGGTGGTTATGGAAGGTGTAGAGGACATTCGTTTTGTGTTTGGTTTAGACACCGATGCGGATTATCGTGTAGATAGCTATCGCAGTACAGAAGATATGAAAGCATCTGATTGGGAGCGATTAAATGGCATTTTAACTGTGCAAATTTTTGTTTTGGTTCGCGCCTTAGAACCTGATCCAGACTTATCGTTAAAAAATCGTACTTACACCCTAGGCTCAGATCCTGACAAACGTGTGCATAACGTAACCGATAATTTTCGTCGCACGGTGTTTTCGACCACAGTGAGGCTAAACAACATGGGAACAATCGCATGGCGTCTATAAATAAGCAACAAGGTATCGTATTAATTAGTGCCATGATCATGATAGTGGCAGTCAGTGCTATTGCTGTGACTTTAATGAGTACCAGCAGTTTGGATTTAAAAATTACTAATGCAGCACAAGAGCGTGAGGAAGCCGATAGTTTACTGATGGGAGAAGTGCAAAGGGCAATTGCGACGCAAACTGCGTTAGGTGCCGAGAGCTTGTTCACTCGTAGTAAAGCACAGCTAGCTACAGGGAATAGCTTTAATGGCTTAAACGGCACAGTCAATACAGTGACGAGTATGAACAATGGGCCGCTTGAACTAAATTGTCCAAGGTCGTACTCATATACATCTGGGGTGATTTGTAATATGACTCAGCTGGAAACCAAAATTACTTATGGCAGTAAGTCACAACATACGATGACGGTTGTTACAGGAATAGGTCAAGAAATGATTAGCATAGAAGAAGGGCGTTAATACAATGAGAAAACTGCTAGTTTACTTTACGCTTCTCATAACTAATGCAGCCTTTGCTGATGATATAGAGCTTTACTTAAAACGTAACGTTAATGCACCTCAAACACCTAAAGTGATGATCATCTTTGACACATCAGGCAGCATGGCATTTTCTAGTATAACGGGTGACTCATGCGGTTATGATTATGGTCGCGATCGCTACATACTGTGTCCTGATAATCGCCTAGGAGTTGCGAAAAATGCTATCGCTAAGCTAATAAATGACAACGCTGATATCGATTTTGGTCTGATGCGTTTTAATGGTAGTAATGGCGGTTACATTTTAGCTGGCCTTGGTGCGAATCGCTCAACTATATTGAACCAAGTAAGCTCGCTTGAAGCCAACGGTGCAACACCATTAAGTGAAACGTTATGGGAGTCCTATTTATACTTAAGCGGGCGCACCCGTTATTATTCATGGTTTTGGCCATCTGCCGACCAAGATACCAGTGTAGAACGTTATGGTCATTATATTTCACCTTTTGAAGCTATCGCCAACGACCCAAATGTCTGTGGTAGTTCCGCCAATGTAATTATCATGACAGATGGCGAACCATCAAATGATAGTGACAGTGATCTGAGCATCATCAGCGAATATCTTGCAACCTTCTCAATACTGCCGACGACGTTGCACAGCAGTTATTTGCCCGCCCTTGCTGAAGTTATCCACCAGCGGGACGACCTTTATACTTTGCGTGGTGGTAGTGTTAAGGACCGAGGCCGAGTGTACACCATTGGCTTTGGTAGAGGAATGGACGCTGGCGGCATTGAAATACTAGAAAAAACGGCAGAGCTAGGTGGTGGTGTTTACACCCAAGCGAACACCGCAAGTGAACTGTCGGAGGCGTTAAAAAATCAGCTAGATAACATCCGCGAGTTAAATGATAGTTTTACCTCTCCATCGATTGCAACCAGTAGCTCAGATCAAACACAAAGTGGTAAAGCCCTTTATTACACCATGTTTTTAGCGTCTCCAAATGCTCGCTGGCAAGGGAACTTAAAAAAACTCGAGTTCTCAAACAACAACGTTGTTGATATGCATGGTGCTGCTGCCTTAGACGAAAATGGCTTAATTAAAGCAGGTGCGACGACATTTTGGTCTGAGTCAGGCTCTCAAGATGGCAACAGCGTTAAGCGCGGTGGCGTGAATGAGAGATTACAAAAGCAGAGTCAGCGCACGATTTATTCAGATTATGGCTCTGGTACGTTACGCGAGTTTTCTGCTGCTGAAGGTAAAAGACAGTATCGAAGATGGAAAGCTTTTGCAGATAAGCTCAAGATAGGGAACATTTCAGGGAGAAAGAAAACAAATGTTGAACAGTTAATAAACTGGGTCTACGGCCAAGATGTTGATGATGAAGATAAAGATGGTAATACAAGCGAACGAAGAGAAAGCATTTTTGGTGATCCGCTACATTCTAAGCCTGTGACCATGGATTATGGCAATGGTGACATCAGGGTCATTGTTGGTACCAACGCAGGCCTTTTACATATGTTTAAAGATGAAGGTAAGACGGTATCTGAAAGCTGGGCTTTTATTCCTGAAGACTTGTTTGACATATTGCATAGTACTCGAGTGAGTAAGGCTGATACTAAACTGTATGGTATGGATGGGCCTTTGACCGTTTACTTTCACGATATTAATCAAGACCAAAAAGTTAATGGTGAAGACAAAGTATGGCTATTTGCGGGGATGCGTCGTGGTGGTAATCGTTATTATGCGTTTGATATAACAACTCCAGATAGTCCGACTTTGTTGTGGGGGGGGCCAATTGTTGGTGGCACTGATGGCGATTTTAAAGAACTCGCACAAACGTGGTCAAAGCCACAGGTTACCTTTATTGAAAAGCAAGGTAATTCGCCCGTTTTGATCTTTGCTGCGGGTTATGACACCAACAAAGACAGTAATGGAAAGTCTTTAGATAGCGTGGGTAGAGGCATATTTATAGTTGATGCTAAAACTGGTTCTTTGGTGTGGTCATTGACGCCTAAAACAGGGTTTAAAGGTAAGCACAGCATCCCAGGAGATGTAGAGATACTCGACTCAAATTATGACGGTTACACCGATAGGCTCTATTTTGCTGATACAGGTGGTGATGTATGGCGAGTTGATATGCCTGGAGCTAACCCAAATGATGCAGACACGAAGTGGACCCATTTTAAATTAGCTGAGTTAGCTGATGTAGGCGCTACAGGTGATAGACGATTTTTTTACAAACCGGCCGTAGCAAATACTTATTTTAGTAAAGTAACGCGCACGACAGTATCAGGAACAACCTTTAAAACGCGCAAAGATACGCCTTATGAGGCGATATTATTGGGCTCAGGTAACCGGTCTCGGCCCACGCTAAATGGCGTGAGGGATTACTTATTTATGATCAGAGATGAAAATACGGTGACACAGTCTTTTCAATCGAATGTTCCTGAGCCGATAAAAATTAATAATTTAATGGACATTAGTAATGACCCTTTTGCTGCAAAACTAAGTGATCTTGAAGGTTTTACCGATGTTGAAGTGACTTTAGGCAGCTTCCATGGTTGGAAATATGCGCTTTCGGCTAATGAAAAGTCCCTTGCAGCACCAACAGTCGTTGGCGGCGTCGCTTACTTTACGTCTTTTACACCTCCTGCCACTGTGAGTCGCTGTGAAGCATCAGCAGGAAAGGGCGGGCTTTATGCATTTCATTTACATTATGGTACGCAAGTGTATGACAAGCTCAAATATGAAACCACGCCTGTAGTACCAGACACCCCTAAGAAGTATGTGAGCTGTGAAAACGGCAATGGTACTGATTGCGAAACGGTTGTTCGCATGGTTGGACCTGCCATTAAGAAAGGTGAAGGTTCGGGGCAAGGAAAAGGACCGGTGGTAGGAACTCCATGGAAGGCGGCTGGGATTGTAACAGAGGCACAACCTGTTGTTATTAATGGTAAAATCAACTTAATACGTGAACAAGTAGACTTTGGTTTGAAGACTAGGCAGATGTTCATTTACAAAAAAGAAGAGAATGATGAAAAGTAATCAGGTAAAGGAAAGAGGATTTACGCTTTTAGAGGCGCTAATCGTTTTAGTTATCTTAGGGATCGTTGCATCAGTTGCTTACCCCAGTTATAAACAATTTCTTGTGAAAGCTGCTCGTTCAGAGGCGATGGTAATGCTGCTTGATGCCGCAAATAAGCAAGAGCAGTATTTTGTAGACAACCGAGTTTTCACCAATAAACTATCAGACATTGGCGTGCCAGAAAAAACAGAAAACGGCTATTATTCAATGTCAGTGACGGTGGATGACACGAGCTTTGAAGTAGTTGCAACACCAATAGCAGGACCTGTACAAGGTGACAAAGAGTGTTCCGCTATGATGATCAATGAGCTAGGTCAAAAGCTTAGCAAAGGTAGTGCAACTAAGGAATATTGCTGGCAGCGCTAAATAGCTATAAGGGACACTTGTCAGTGTCCCTTATACGAGCCCTACCTGCGTTACTTACACTCATTTCTAAACCTGTTGATTCTTCACTTTGACTTGGTAAGCAATAAACGAAGGTACCATTGGTAAATCCTCTGATTGAAGCGTCATAGTTAAATATGATGGCAGGCCTTGGATAGGCTAAAGAATCTTGTTTTGGTATGGCTGGTAATTCATATAAACGTACATCGTCCTTGTCTAATACTCTAAGGTCACCTCTATCTATAAATACTGTGATCTCTTTATGCCATGCGTTGGCTACACAGCGATTATTATCAAGGTGGCAAATTGTGCTCTTACTCCCTGTTGAGGCTGCTTGTGTTTTTGCTAATGCCAATGCACGCTTAAGCTGCTTAAGCGCAAACTCTGGCCTGTGTTCAGAGATAATTTCACCGTAACTAGATAAAGCTAGGCTGAGTAAAGTACCCATCAAAGCTAGGGTTATTAGTGTCTCAAGCAAAGTGAGACCTAAGCTCTTTTTATTAATAGCCATATCCATCCTTGGATCTGTAACTTTAGATAAGTAGCTAAAAAGCTAGCTTATCAGTAAGTAAAATCAAGCTATCGCAAAATTAAAAAGTAAAGTTAATTACAACCTAGTGTGGTTGTGCCATTGAATAGAGCATTGCCAGATAGAGTAACGGTTAACATCTGGTTAGAAGTGCTGCCGGACTCAGGGCAGTAAATGAATTTACCAATATTGCTGGTAACTTGGCCACTGCCATCAAAACGTATAAAGGCGTTAGGAAAACTCAATGAGTCAACCCCTGGTATTGGGTCAATCACTCTTAATATAGACTCACTCGTACTGTCAAAACTACCATTATTATTATGATCTACGAATACCACTTTGGCTGAGCTTGACCAGTTGTTAAGGCAAGTTAAATTGCTGCCACGGTTGAGGTTTCCTTCATCAACAGGGCAAAGTATAACAATTTCATCACTTGAAGTCGCTTTGGCTCTAGCAAAGGTAATATTACGCTTTAATTCAAGCAAGTACGACTCAGCTCGGTTTTTATCTAGAAGAGCATTGTTACCAGACAAAGCAATACTGGCTAAGACAGCCAAGATGGTGAAAGTAATTAATAATTCAACCAGTGTAAAACCTTTGGCTTTCAATAAAGAGGAGTTATACATCTTACAGCATGCCCTACATTAGTTTTATTCATTATGGCGTGCTTTTTGATACTAAGGCAATGACTTTGTTTGCTAACATTTTGAGTATTGATTAAAATCGACGCACCATCATAGGAAAGTGCAGAGCCATGAAAAAAATAGAAGCGATAATTAAACCATTCAAACTAGATGATGTAAGAGAAGCTTTATCAGATGTCGGTATTACTGGTATGACTGTCTGCGAAGTAAAGGGATTTGGACGTCAAAAGGGTCACACAGAGTTATATCGTGGCGCTGAATATATGGTCGACTTCTTACCTAAAGTGAAGCTGGACATAGTGTTAGCTGATGAGGATGTAGATAGAGCCATTGACGTGATATTAAAAACTGCTCAAACAGGTAAAATTGGCGATGGTAAAATATTTGTCACTGAAGTTGAGCGCGTAGTTCGTATACGTACCGGTGAAGAAGACGAAGAAGCAATTTGATAACCTGAAATTTTTGATGTCCTCACAACACTGTGGGGATTTTTTATATCAGTTGTATATGTATAAACAGTGTTCCGATAAAGTTTAAGATGCTTTATCGGAACACTTAATTGATTAACGTTTGTTTAGCTGCATGGTCTGGCGAGCATTTTCTGCTAGTTCACTCAAGCCAAGTTTTTTATAGCTTTTTTCCATTATTTCCAAAGCAGCATTTAGGTAGCTACTTTGAGAATAATGTTCTACAACATATTTACCACGATTTGCTGCAGCAAGGTAGGCTTCACGTTCAAAGTAGTATTGGGCTACTTTCAACTCATAGCGAGCCATTTTATTTAACAACCACACCAACCGCTTTTTAGCCTCTGGTATGTATTCACTATCAGGGTAGCTACTGATCAAGGTCGATAAGTCTTGAAAAGCTACGCGAGTACGATTAGCGTCACGATCAGCTCTGTCAACACCAAAGTAATCTTGGAAGGCATTTTCATCAGCTTTGATATTGACTAAACCACGCATGTAGTACATGTAATCTAAGTTTTTGTGGTTTGGGTTTAAGCGGATAAAACGGTCAATATGCGCGAGTGCTTGTTCAGTGTTACCTGTTTGGTAGTGGGCAAATACCAAGTCCATTTGCACCTGTCGGGAAAACGGTCCAAATGGGTATCGCGAATTAATGGCGCTGAGTAATTCGATTGCTCTTGCATACAGGCCCGAATCTAGAGTTTCTTTGGCATCTTCATACAGAGCTTGAGCTGATTTGTTCGGTACGCGTTCTATTTCATCTTGTTCTGGCGCAGAAGAGCAGGCCGCTAAGCCTAAAAATGAGGCGCTAAGTATGATGGCAAAGGCGCGCTTCCTTAAGTTTTTTATCATTTTATTTTACTACCTTTGTTGTCTTCGGCTAGGCCAAGTGGGTAAAACCGAGTAAACTATGCATTTATGCGATTCTAACCCAGTCGAGCACAGCTTGCACTGGTAAATTAGGTAAAGTTACAGATGTCAGAGCAAATTTCTCTTCAAGCTGAAGTCCCCACAGAGTTAGGCGGTAAACGTCTAGACCAAATTTTGGCGCAATTGTTCCCAGATTTTTCTCGTTCGAGAATAAAAACTTGGATTCTAGACGATAAAGTCACGGTTGACGGGAGCGTATTAAATACTCCTCGTGAAAAATTACTGGGAGGGGAAGTGGTTGCGATAGAAACGCAAATTGAGGCGCCACGAGAGTATGAAGCCCAAGATATTGCCTTAGACATAGTGTACGAAGATGACGATATTTTGGTGATCAATAAGCCTATGGGGCTAGTAGTGCATCCAGGCGCTGGTAATCCAGATGGCACAGTGCTCAATGCCCTGTTATATCATCACCCAGATATCATTAATGTACCGCGTGCCGGTATCGTGCACCGCCTGGATAAAGATACAACGGGTCTTATGGTGGTCGCAAAAACGATTCAGGCACAAACACACTTAGTGAAAAACCTGCAAGCTCGAGAAAACTTTACCCGTGAATACGAAGCAATTTGTAATGGCACAATGACAGCTGGTGGTATGGTCGAGAAACCGATTGGTCGTCATGCAACTAAACGTACACATATGGCGATTCATGAAATGGGTAAACCAGCAATTACTCACTATAGAGTGGCTGAAAAGTTCCGTGCTCATACGCGATTACGTTTACGCTTGGAAACAGGGCGTACTCACCAAATTCGTGTGCATATGGCTTATTTGAACCATCCACTCATTGGTGATCAGTTGTATGGCGGTCGCCCCCGTCCGCCACGTAATGCAACTCCTGAATTATTCGCGCAGTTGCGTGATTTTAAACGCCAAGCTCTGCATGCAATTAAATTAAGTATTGCGCACCCAATTACTGGCGAGATGATGACATGGGAAGCGCCTGTACCTGAAGATATGCAGATTCTTACGCAAGCTCTACGTGAAGACACGAAAGCAAACCCAGATCTAGCGCTGTAGGCGTCAAGCTTATGCTGTTGCCAGATTGGCCTATACAAAATCGTGTCGGAGCGCTCTCTACGACCAGAGTAGGTGGCCAGTCTTGTGTACCCTTTGAGAGTTTTAATTTGGGCTATCATGTAAATGATAAGCCCAATGATGTTAATGCCAATCATAAGCAACTGCTAGAGTACTTACCGAATCCCGCTCATTGGCTCACTCAAGTGCATGGTGCAGATGTGCTGGTTGTTGATAAAAATACACCTGCTACATTTTGGCCAAAGGCAGATGCGCTATATACAAGGTTACGACAGCAGCCGTTAGCAATTATGACTGCTGATTGCTTGCCTATTTTAGTTTGTGATCAGCAAGGCCGCGAAGTTGCAGCCATCCACGGCGGCTGGAAACCACTTGTAAAGGGAATTATCGCTAATACGCTCGCTCTATTTCAAGCAAACCCAAAGCAGTTGTATGTTTGGTTTGGACCCGCGATAGGACCGCAGAAGTTTGTAGTGGGGAGCGACGTAAAGGCCCAGTTTTGTGAACTCAACCGAACCCACGAAGATGATTTTGTTGCACAAAGTGATGGTAAATTCATGGCTAATATTTACGCGATAGCGAAACGTCAGCTGGCCCAACTTGGTGTTACTGAGGTATTTGGTGGTGACTATTGTACTGTAACGCAAAATGAACTGTTTTTTTCATATCGTCGTGATGGTAAAACAGGGCGCATGGCAAGCTTGATCTGGCGCAATTAATCTTATATTCCTATCATTTATTACTTGAACAATCTGCTAGCAATACCCATTAATTAACTAGTTATAGTTTTTTGTAAAGGTAGATACCAATGCGTTTAGATAGATTTACCAGTAAATTTCAAGCTGCACTTTCAGATGCTCAATCATTAGCCTTAGGGCGAGACCATCAATTTATTGAGCCAGTGCATTTAATGTATTCCTTATTGCAGCAAAATGGCTCTAGTGTTCGCGCCTTGCTTGCACAAGCCAGTGTCAGTGCCGATGAACTTAATAGCAAGCTATCACAGGCGATAGAAAAGATTTTTAAAGTTGAAGGTATTGGCGGTGATGTGCAGCTTTCAACCAACTTGGTTTCGTTAATCAACCTCTGTGACAAATACGCACAAAAGCGCAAAGATCAGTATATCTCTAGCGAGCTATTTGTATTTGCTGCCTGTGAAGATAAAGGGCCATTAGGCGATATATTCAAATCGCTCAATATCACTCAACCTAAAATTGAGGCCGCTATTAAGGCCATCAGAGGTGGTCAAAAAGTTGATAGCCCTAATGCGGAAGATACACGCCAGTCACTGGAAAAGTTCACCATAGATTTAACTGAACGCGCAGAGCAGGGTAAATTAGACCCTGTTATCGGTCGCGATGATGAAATTCGTCGTACCATTCAAGTGTTACAACGCCGTACCAAAAATAACCCCGTATTAATAGGTGAACCAGGGGTAGGTAAAACAGCCATCGTTGAAGGTTTGGCACAACGTATTATCAATGGAGAAGTACCTGAAGGTTTAAAAAGTAAACGCGTTTTATCTTTAGACTTAGGCGCGTTAGTCGCAGGCGCTAAATATCGAGGTGAATTTGAGGAAAGGCTCAAGTCGGTACTTAACGAGTTGGCAAAAGAAGAAGGCCAAGTCATTTTATTTATCGACGAAATTCACACTATGGTTGGTGCCGGTAAAACAGATGGTGCAATGGACGCCGGCAATATGCTTAAACCAGCGTTAGCCCGAGGCGAGTTGCACTGTGTGGGTGCGACGACTTTGGATGAATACCGCCAGTATATTGAGAAAGATGCCGCGCTTGAGCGACGCTTTCAAAAAGTGTTTGTTAGTGAGCCAAGTGTAGAAGATACCATTGCTATTTTGCGAGGGCTCAAAGAGCGTTATGAATTGCACCACTCGGTTGATATTACCGATCCGGCAATAGTTGCGGCGGCTAACTTATCACATCGTTATATCAGTGACCGTCAATTACCAGACAAGGCAATTGATTTAATCGACGAAGCGGGCAGCTCGATTCGTTTGCAAATAGACTCCAAACCAGAACAACTAGATAAGCTTGAGCGTCGCATTATTCAGTTAAAGCTAGAAGATAACGCTTTAGCGAAAGAAAAAGACGAAGCAAGTCAAAAGCGTCGTAGCGAAATGCAGTCGCTGATCTCAGAGCTTGAAACTGAATATAAAGAGCTTGATGAAGTTTGGAACGCGGAAAAAGCATCTTTGCAGGGCACACAAGTCATCAAAGCGGAGCTTGAACAAGCCCGTTTGGACTTGGAAGTAGCCCGTCGTGCAAGTGACTTACAACGTATGTCTGAGCTGCAGTACGGTCGTATTCCAGAACTTGAGCGAAAATTAGATTTGGCATCTCAAGCTGAAATGCAAGAAATGAGCTTATTGAAGAATCAAGTTGGAGAGGATGAGATAGCAGAGATCCTGTCTCGCTGGACGGGGATCCCTGTCGCAAAAATGCTGCAGGGCGAACGCGAAAAGCTATTGCAAATGGAAGACGAATTACACAAAAAAGTGATTGGTCAAGATGAAGCGGTTAATGCAGTAGCAAACGCCATTAGGCGTTCTCGAGCAGGGTTGGCTGATCCAAATCGTCCTATCGGTTCTTTCCTATTTTTAGGCCCAACAGGCGTTGGTAAAACAGAGCTTACCAAAGCTCTTGCACACTTTATGTTTGATACTGAAGATGCGATGGTACGCATTGATATGTCTGAATTTATGGAAAAACACTCGGTTGCTCGACTTGTTGGTGCACCTCCTGGCTATGTAGGTTACGAAGAAGGAGGTTACCTGACTGAAGCCGTGCGACGTAGACCATACTCGGTCGTCTTGTTAGATGAAGTGGAAAAGGCGCATCCGGATGTATTTAACATTCTGCTACAAGTGTTGGATGATGGCCGTTTGACCGATGGTCAAGGACGCACCGTAGATTTTAAAAACACAGTAATTATTATGACCTCTAATTTGGGCTCTGATATCATTCAAGAGCAAGCAGGAAATAATGATTACGCTACATTAAAAGAACTGGTGATGGGCGTATTGGCGAGTCAATTTAGGCCTGAGTTTATCAATCGCATTGATGAAACGGTTGTATTCCACCCATTGATAAATGAACATATTAGGCAAATTGCCAGTATCCAACTAGAGAAGCTAGAGTCGCGCTTACTGGAAAAAGGCTATGAGTTTACTCTTACAGAAGGCGCATTAGATAAAATTGCTGCCAGCGGTTTTGATCCGGTATTTGGTGCAAGGCCACTAAAACGTGCTGTACAGCAATATATTGAAAACCCATTGGCACAGCGCTTACTCTCTGGTGAGTTTGTTAGTGGCGACCATATCACCGTTGATGTCAAAGACGATGAAATTGTCTTTGTTAAGTAGCACCGTCCTATGATTTAGTAAGCTTGGCAGATGTTTTGTTGAGCTTACTAAAATTTCTTTTATCTGCCGATAGTTAACCTTCTCTCTAGAAGAGGTAGTCCTTTTTTCTAAACTTTTTGTTTAAATCTCATCCTAATTGGGTATAATGGCGCCCGCAAAATATGGGTAAAAAATGCTCAAACAGCTTGTTTGACGCAATTTCCCTCTACTTACTTTGAAGGATCTTGGTTTAATTGCGCTGAACTACATAAGATAGGATAAAGCGTAAAAAACTGTAGGTCTAAACCTACCAAGTAATAGAATTTTTCTACGAAATATACATGCACCTACCGAGAGTTGGGACTTTTTATTGTGATTAGTGCAAGGTGTGCTAAACCTAATCTATGAGGGAGTCGCTTACTTTGTTGCTATATGTTTGCGTGTACCGGCGGTATATTTCGATTATTCATGTTGTTAACGGGGCATTAAATGCAAGATGTAAGTTTTTTAATTGTGGACGATTGTCAGTTAGTACGTAATTTAGTACGCAATACCATAGAAAACCGTCTGGGTTCAGAAAATGTTTATACTGCAGCTGATGGCAAAGAAGCCTTTGAACTGCTTAATGCTCGGAAAATAGACATCATCATTGCAGATTGGCAAATGCCAAACATGGATGGTGATGAGTTGCTACGTAGAGTGAGAAAGTCAGATAAGCTCAAAGCAACACCCTTTATTATGATGAGCTCTTTGGGTGACAAAGAGCACGTTTTAGCTGCGATTCAAAATGGTGTGTCGCAGTATGTGATGAAACCGTTCAGCGCCGAAAAGTTAGAAGACGCGATTCAAAAATCTTGGAATTCTGCAAATCGCCGTGGTGCAGTTCGATTATCTAGTTTGCCAGAGCACCGAGTGAGAATTCAAACGAATAATCGTAAAATAGCAGGTACGGTAAAAAATATAAGCCATACAGGTATGTTGGTAGAGCTGACTTATAGTCGAGAGCTACATCTATTTAATAACTACGGTATTGAATTGGATATTTTTGATTTAAACCATGAAGGCAATATGCTGATAGAGCCTATATATGGTATACCAGTACGTTTAATTGCACTAGATACGAGCGGTGGTACAAAGGTTTGTCAAATGGGTATACGTTTTAGCAGAGACATGCTGCATGAAACCGTCAAAAGTAAGTTGGATTATTTGCTCAAAACGTTGGGCGAAAACGACTCTGACCTTATTCAAGATAACTAATCTCAGTGCTGGATAAGCGAATTTGCTGAAGATGATTTTTTTTGCTCGCTCTATACGTTGCTGTGATTTTGTAACGCCAAGTATTAGTGCATAAAATAGCTTTTACTTTGAACAGAACATTTTCATTGGCTTGCAAGTAATGTCAGTGGATAGGGTATTCTTTATTTCAAAACGCCTATCTACCCCTGAGGCTAAAAAGCCAAAACCTGAAGCGGTGAGTTGGCCGCGTCAGGTTTTGTTGATTTTTTAAGCTTTAAATGTAAGCAGTAGCCCTGATATTTTATTTGCACTTTCAACCAATTTTGCTGCATCTTCAGCGACTTGGTAACTAAGTTGTAGGTTATCATTACCATGTTCTTTGATGTTACCGATGTTATCGTTTATTTCAACACTCACCACTTGTTGCTGTTCAGCAGCTGCTGAGATTTGTTGAGCCGATTGAGCAATGTCACTTATTTGGGTGAAAATGGTTTCAAGCGCTAGTTGGCTAACTTGGCTTGCTTGAGCGCAAGAGTCGGCTCTGTCTTTGGTGCTTTGCATCACCTTTGACCAACTAAAGAGCGTATCTTGAATTTCTTTTATTGATGCGTAAATGTGGCTAGTTGCATTTTGGGTTCTTGAAGAAAGTGCGCGAACTTCATCGGCAACAACTGCAAATCCGCGACCATGCTCACCCGCTCTTGCTGCTTCAATTGCGGCGTTCAAAGCAAGTAAGTTCGTTTGCTCAGCGATGCCTTCAATTTCGGTCATCACTTTACCAATTTTTTCAGCTTCACTGGCGAGTGAGGTCGCAGTCTGTGCTGCTTCATCAACTTGACTGGCTAAACTGTTGACCATGTCTACATTATCTGACATTGATAACTTGATATCTTGGCAATGCTGTTGTGTGACGTCGACTTTTTGTGCTGTCTCAGCGGTGTTATGAGAAATCTCGCCAATGGTACTGCTCATTTGAGACATCGCTGTGGCAATGGAGCTTAGACGTTGGCTTTGTGCCTGTATGCCTTGCTCCGTTCGGCTGGACTTTTCATCTAGGTCTGTGGCGATGCCTTTGAATGTAATCGTTGAATCTCTCATGCGACCAAGAACCGTGCGTAATTTAGCCTGCAACATGCCTTGATTGTACTTGGCAACGCTAAAAGTGCTATGCCCATCGTAGATGTAGCGAGAAACTGAATCAAACTGCGATTGTTGTGCTAGCAAAGCATTTGGTGTTGCAATCAGCTCTTCATAATTGATAATGACTAAGCAGCTAAACGCGATGAGTAAAAGTAGTGCAGCAGTCAACCCCGCAAGCCACCCTGTAGCGACGATACTCAATGCTACGATTGCAGCACTCATGCCGCGGCGTAAAGCATGCTGTTCGCTCCAATGCCATATAGATTTGCCTTGATTAATTGCATCGTATAACTTTTGAGCGCGTTGCTTAAGTTCATTATTTGGACGAACACGAACAGATTGATAACCTGTAAGTTGTCCATGTTCAAAAATGGGAGTTACAAAGGCATCAACCCAATAATAGCGGCCATCTTTACAACGATTTTTAACTACACCACGCCATGAGTGCCCGTCTTTTAATTTATCCCACAATTCTTTGAATGCGGCTTTAGGCATATCAGGATGACGAACGATATTATGGTTTTTACCGACTAATTCGTCGCGAGAAAAGCCGGAAACGCGACAGAAGGCATCGTTTGCATAGGTTGTTACGCCACGCAGATCAGTTGTTGAAACCAGTTGTTGACTGTCGTCAAACATTACTTCTTCATTTATTGTATGTTGCCCACGACGCATAGTTTTCTCCATAGGGGCACGAATGCATTAGCTGTAAGCATAGTATTCGTTACCTGTTGTTAAAATCATCGTATTCCATGATTCTACTGTAGGTTATTTTTACCTGTACTCGACAGAGTCTGATTTAATTGTGTTAGATTATAGCGAGTTATCAAACATCAAGACAGAGTGTATTTTAATGGCAAACGCAAAGTTAGTTTTTGGTATTGAGCAGTTTGGCGGCCCTGAAAACATTATCTCTAAATACCTTGTAGATAAAAAGCTTGAACAAAATCATGTACGTATAAAAGTGCTCGCTAGCAGTGTTAATCCCATCGACATAAAAACAAGAATGGGGTTGGGATTTGTTGCGGCGCAAAAACAACCTGATAGTTTTATGGGGTTAGGGTATGATCTCTATGGACAAATAGAGGCTGTTGGTGAGCAGGTCACAAGTTTTAGTGTTGGCCAGTATGTGATTGGTATGGTTGGATTTGCCCATCATCCTGGCTGTTATGCGCAACAAGTTGATGCGCATGTTGAGCAAATAATTGCATTAGATGAGAAAGAAAATCCTACAATAGCAGGTCTATGCTTAAGTGGCTTAACGGCATTACAAGCGCTTGCATGTTTGCCCGTTTTGTCTGATGTACCACTTTTTATTAATGCACCAACAGGTGGGGTCGGACATATCGCCGTTCAATTAGCTAAACTGCAAGGGAGGCATGTTGTTGCTCTAAGCACTAGAGCGCAGCATCCGTTATTAGCCATGATGGATGTAAAGACGATGAATTATGAACACTTCTATCAGCAATCTTATCGTGGACAATTACTTGATTTAGTTGGCGCAGAGACAGCGCTAAAGCTTATTGCTAACTTAGGTAAGGGAAGCTCTGTGGTTACAGTGCCAACAATTAGTAAAGATCAAGTGATTGAATTTGCAAAGCACAATGGCATTGATGCGCAAGGGATGGTGGTGAAGGCTAATACTGATGATCTCAATAAATTGTATCAAGCGTATAGAAGTGGCAAACTGAGCATACATATGGATAAACAATTTTCGCTTAATGAAGTGGCTCAAGCGCATGGGTATATGCAAGGTGCTCAGCATTGCGGAAAAATCATTATCGTAACTTGATATTGATTATTGCGCCCCCATAATGTTTTGCACTGCCTTTTGTTGGCCGAGGATATTTTTTTGATAACGACAGATTTACAGACAAGATTAGCGGCATTATCAATGCCCAATCATAAGTACGCCATCAAGGGTATAAAGCGTGGCATTGAGCGAGAAGCTTTACGAATCAACAAAAATGGTACGATTGCTCAAACTCCTCATCCTAAAGAGACAGGCCATCCATTAACGCACAGTAGCATCACAACTGATTTTTCTGAGTCACTACTTGAGTTTATTACACCGGTAAGCGACGACCCTGAGCAAACTTTGTCACAGCTTAGAGACTTGCAAAAGTTTACACTCTCCAAAATGGGTGATGAGTTATTGTGGCCAATGAGTATGCCTTGCTTTATTAACGATCAAGAAGATATTGCATTGGCACAGTTTGGTGACTCCAATATAGGTAAAATGAAAACGCTTTACCGACAAGGGCTTAAAAACCGTTACGGCAGTATGATGCAGGCCATCGCTGGAGTTCATTTTAATATTTCTTTCCCTGATTCTCTTTGGCAAAGCTTGAGTGAATTGGAAAATAATACTCAACCATTACAGCAGTTTATTTCCGACAAATACCTTGGACTTATTCGCAACTTTAAACGAGAGTTATGGCTTGTTAGTTATCTATTTGGCGCATCTCCGGCATTATGCTCTTCATTTTTGCAAGGTAAAGAAAGTCACTTACCATTTAATAAAATAGGTAAGGGGACTTTGTATCTGGAGCATGGCACAGCCCTTAGATTAGGGGATTTAGGGTATACCAATAGTGCTCAGTCTTCATTACGAGTTATGTATAACTCGTTAGATGAATATATTGCAGGTCTTCGACAAGCTATCCGTTGTCATTCTGATTTATATGGCGAATTGGAAGATTATAAGGAGACAGCGCCTAAGCAGTTAAATAAAAATATCTTGCAGATCGAAAATGAGTTTTATTCTCCAATTCGGCCGAAGCGCAATGCGCTCAGTGGTGAGCCACCGACTCATGCTCTAGAGCGAGGAGGTATTGAATATGTTGAGATTAGGGCTCTTGACGTTAACCCATTTGTTGATACTGGTATCAGCATCGAGCAGATTAATTTTCTAGATGTATTTTTAACTTACTGCTTATTAAAGCTTTCCCCACAGATGAGCTGGGAAGAACAAAAGGTAACACAAGAAAACTTAACCGCGGTGGTTAATCAAGGACGCGATCCTCAGGTGAAATTGCTAAAAGGGGATGAGCAGGTATTACTTAGCCAATGGGCTTCAAGTATTTTTTCTGACTTGGTTGATGTTGCTAAGTGGATGGATGAAGCAAATCAAACAACCAAATATACAGATACAATAAGCACCTTAAGTCAGTGGGTGAAATACCCTGAAAAAACGTTTTCAGGCCGTCTTGTTGAGCAACTTAAAGAGTCAAAGCAAGATAGTGGCTTTATTGCGATAGATCTAGCTGCTAAATACAAAGCAACGTATGAAAATATTGATTATCAACAGTACAGCGAGAAAGCTTTGCTAGATGCAGCACTTCAGTCACAGTATGCTGCAACAGCAATAAAAGAAAATGACGATAAAGACTTTGTTGTGTTTCTTGATGAGTACTTTGCTAAAGCGTAGACAAAAAAAAGCGCAGTCTAATAAACTGCGCAAATAAATTTCAGGGATGAAACAATGCTAAACTGCTGCATTCATAGATTAGGACCGGCACTATTTAAAAAAGTTCAATGGGTTTGAAAAAAAATGCAAAAATTTATAGTTTTATTACCCATATTGTTATATTTAACAGGCTGTGCCACAGCTCCTCCCACTCAACCACATGATATATGTGAGATTTTCAAAGAAAAAGAAGATTGGTATTACGATGCCCGTGACGCTCAAGATAAATGGGGCTCACCCAAACATGTGCTTATGGCAATGATGTACCAAGAAAGTTCTTTTAAACATGATGCCGCACCACCAATGGATTATTTTTTATGGGTGATCCCTATTGGACGAGCGAGTTCTGCTTACGGTTATTCTCAGGCTAAAACGCCTACTTGGAGTGATTATGTTCGTGAAACTGGCAACTCTGGCGCGGATAGGGATGACTTTGAAGATGCAATCGATTTTATGGCATGGTTTGTTTATAAAACGCACAAAATAAATGGTGTATCTAAGTGGGATGCGTATGCCCAATACTTGAATTATCACGAAGGTTGGGGAGGCTACAAGCGTGGTACCTATCGTAAGAAAAAATGGCTAATGGCCGTTGCCAACAAAGTGAAGCACAGAGCAAGCCGATATGGCGCGCAATTAAAGCGCTGTGAAGACGACCTAGATAAGAACTGGTTTGAACGTTTGTTTGGCTAATAACAACGATTTTTCAAAGAGATAAACAACAATCACGACGTACGGCCTGATTGATTTTATTTATTATGCGTAACAATACACTACAGTTATGCATAATATGAGTTCATCAAATAATGAAATCGAAGGCTGGTATGGCAAAACTTACCAAAGAAGAGATCTATCAAAGACTGAGTAATATCGAAGATGCCCGAGCATGTGAAGCAATAGGTGATGACGCTTGCAAACAGGTGCCTGGTAACTTCATTTTTATGCTTATTAGTCAGGTGTTTAGTAAATTTTCTGACGCACTTCTTAATCCTAAAGTAACGTTACCTTGGTTAATGCAAGGGCTTGGTGTGTCGAGTGCTTTTATTGCTTGGCTGGTTCCCATTCGCGAGTCAGGCTCTTTACTCCCTCAACTTGCTATTGCAAGTTATATTCGTACTTTGCCAGTCAGAAAGTGGGTCTGGGTGGTTGGAGCACTGATTCAGGCTTTATGCATTGCTGCTATGGTAATTATTGCACTGACATTGACTGGCAGTCAGGCTGGGTGGGCCTTAATCGGCGTATTAAGTGTGTTTAGCTTGGCAAGAGGGTTCAATTCTATCGCCGCAAAAGACGTTTTAGGGAAGGTTATCCCCAAATCGCAGCGAGGTAATATTAGTGGTTTAGCAGCGAGTATGTCAGGGCTGGCAACACTGTTGTTTGCGTTAATTTTGGTCATTATGCCTGAAAACATTCAATACCAAGCTGTACTGATAGCTCTGGTATTAGGTTTTACAATGTGGCTATTTGCAGCTGGGTTTTATAGTCAAATAATCGAATACAAAGGGGCGACCGATGGCGGCAAAAGTGGACTAAAACTGGCGCTGAGTAAACTTAAACTACTATATCAAGACAGGGCCTTTGGACACTTTGTGCTAACACGTGCGTTGTTATTATGTTCTGCATTGAGTGCGCCGTTTTATATCGTGTTGGCATCGCAGCAGGAGCTTAATTTACCGTTGCTAGCGATATTTATGGCGGTGTCTGGAGGCGCAAGTTTAATATCCGCACCAATTTGGGGGAGATTGAGCGACCTGTCGAGTAAGTATGTTTTGATGGTCAGTGCAGTGCTTGTGACGATAAATGGCTTGGTGGTATACCTTGTCGCACAACATGATAACGCATTACTGAAAAGTATCTGGTTCCTGCCTTGTATGTACTTTTTATTAAGCGTTGCACACCAAGGAGTTAGACTAGGGAGAAAAACCTACTTGGTTAATTTAGCTCAAGGTAATCAACGAACTGATTATGTCTCAGTGAGTAACACAGTGATAGGAATCTTGTTGTTGCTTTTAGGAAGTATTGGTTTTTTAGATAGTTGGTTATCTGTATCTGGACTGATTATGACATACAGTTTGTTAGGCTTGGTTGGTGCGGTTAGTGCTGCTTTTTTGGCTGAAGTAGAGTAAGGTTTAGCGGTTGTTTATAAAACAGCAACTTAATGATATAGATATTTTAAAGAGGCAGAAGGATGTTGAAAAAAGTTATTGCTGTATTGTTATTGGTGATTGCATCACCTTTTATTGTTGCACTATTAATTCCCGAAAGTTATCACGTTGAGCGACATATCGTCATAAAACGACCCGTAGAGCCAGTTTTTTCCTATATTAAGTATTTAAAGAATCAAAGTAATTATAGTAAGTGGGAACAAATGGACCCGAATATGGAGAAATCCTATAAAGGCGAAGATGGCACGGTTGGTTTTGTTTCGACTTGGCGCAGTGATGATCCTGATGTGGGTGCTGGTGAACAAGAGATCATTAAAATTGATGAAAATAAGCGTATCGACTTTGAGTTGCGCTTTATCGAGCCATTTCAGTCCACAGATCCTGCATATATGATAACTGAGGGAGTTTCAGGAGGAACCAAAGTGACTTGGGGATTTCGTGGGAATATGGATTACCCTATCAACTTAATGCTACTAGTGATGGATTTTGAACAAGTCTTAGGGAATGATTTGCAAGTGGGATTAGACAACCTAAAAGAAATTTTAGAGTCGCCTACAAACTAGGCGTATGTAAGCAGATATAAAAAAACCGCATCGTAGCGGTTTTTTTATATCTTGTAAAAGTGTGTGGTAGTTTAAACTACACCACGAGGCAAACGACAATCATGGTCTTTGCTTGCCAACTCTACAATCCAAAGCTCTTCAGCTGTGTAGCCTTCAGAATTCTCTTTAATGACTTTGAAAGACGCTTTTTTATCAGCTTTAACCGGCGCTGCCTTGCTTGTTTTTGCTTTTTTAGCAGGAGCCGCTTTTTTAGTTGCTGCCTTTTTTGGTGCTTCGCTAGGTGCCGCTGAACCAGAAGTAAGCTCTTCTGTTAATGCAGCTACTTCCGCAAGGCGCAGATTCTTACCGCCATCAATGCTGTACCAACCTGGTTTGGTGGTAATTTCAGGCTTCTTGCCATGGGCAGCTTCGTAAGCAGCTTCAAAAGCGCTTAGTACTTCAGTTTTATCTAGTTTACTCATCGTAGATCCTAGTCGTTTTATACGCGGATACGCGGGATTTAAGATTAAAGAGTATTTATACCCATATTTTCGCGATTTTTCAATTTTTTAAGGGTTTTGCTTCCAATTTGCCCCTATAAACGCCAAAATTTGCTCATTATCTAATAAAAAATACTGGTTACTTCATGAAACGTTCAGATTTTACACATTTATTAAATTCGTTATTAAAACCTGATGCTGTGAGAGATTTTGCTCCCAATGGATTACAAGTTGAAGGTGCTGAACAGGTAAAAAAAATAGTCACTGGTGTGACGGCCAGCCAAGCATTAATTAATTCAGCGATTGAGCTGCAAGCAGATACAATCTTGGTTCATCATGGCTACTTTTGGAAAGGAGAAGCTCAGGTTATCACCGGGATGAAAAAAAGAAGAATAGCGTCTTTATTAACGCATGATATAAACCTCTATGGTTACCATCTGCCGCTAGATATCCACCCTGAGCTTGGAAATAATGCACAGTTAGCTCAACTGCTAGATATGGAATTACAAGGAGGCCTAGAGGCAACACCAAATAGCGTTCCTGTTTATGGCAAGCTAAAAACCCCTATGACCGCAGAAGCATTTGCAGACAAAATTGCGACTACATTACATAGAAAACCATTGGTTAATAGTGTACGCCACAAACCAATAGAAACCATCGCGTGGTGTACAGGTGGGGGACAAGGCTATATCGATTTGGCTGCTAGTCAAGGTATTGATGCCTACTTAACTGGCGAAGCGTCGGAACAAACAATTCATAGTTCTAACGAGCAAGGAATTGACTTTTTCGCCGCAGGCCATCATGCGACAGAGCGCTATGGAATTAAGGCGCTTGGCGAATATCTAGCAGCGCAAAATGGCTTTGATGTAACCTTTATTGATATCGATAACCCGGTATAAAATAAATAGTGATTGAGGCGTTTATAGCGCCTCTGGGTCTACCCAGCGTCTAATTTGTATCCAAGTTTTACCTAGCAGTTCATAAACATGTGCTGTTACGGCTTGCAGCGCTGTTACTTGTGCGATGAATTGCTTGTGAGGAGGTTGGCTTGCAAAGGTGTAAAACTGTGTAGGTGCTTCGATGATTTCGACCCCCTGCGCAAGAAACAAATCTTTTGCTCGTTCCATATGACTCGCTGATGTGACCAGAGCAACTTCTCTATCAACGAGATACCGCGCAAGTTGTTTCGCTTCGTCCTTTGTATCTTGTGCATTTGGGTTTGTTAAAATGCGTGACGCGTTGATACCCAGCTCTATCGCTGTTAGCTTCATTAAATTTGCGCTGGTTTGCCCTGATACTATCAGTTGAGCGTCTTTGTAGTAATGAGCAAGACGCACACCCTCGGTCAATCGAGACAATGCACATCCACCAAGTTGCGCATTGGCATTTAATCGGCTGTTGGCATACACATCACAACCTAGCACAACAACTTTATCGACTTTATCGTGCTTGTTGGCGTTAAACGTACTCAAACTTGCTTCATTAGGAGAAATAATCATATCTGCAATATAAGGTGTGCTGATAAACCAGGTGCTAAGTGCAATAAACCAAGCAAAAGCATACGACTTTTTATTGGTTTTGCTAACATATAGAAGACAGATAGCAAGAGCGATAAGGGCTAGGGGAAGAGGCATTAGCATACTGCCTAGTACTTTTTTTACAATAAACATATAAAACCCAATCAGTTAGATTGGGCTCTAGTGTAGTTAAAACGACAGTAAAAGAACAGCTTAACGGTTATTGTTCTGCTTACATGTATTTAGGAAATGTCTATAAACTGGGTTGTCTTTCATTGTTTTTTTCATGGCCAAATACATAGGCCTATTTAAGCCAAGTGCACCTAAAGGAATAGACTTAATTAACCCTTGGCTTTCGTATGGTGTGACTAACCAGTCTGGTAGTGCAGCAACACCCATACCAGCACTAACAAGTTGAAAAATTAACAGGCCTTGGTCAACTGTTTTCAAGGTGCCGTCAAAGCGCGCATTTTGAATGAAATGCTTGAAAATATCTTGTCGCTCTTTAGGTATCGGATATGAAATGATGGTCTCGTCTTTAAGATCAAGTGCCGTAACATATGCTTTCTTAGCGAGTTCATGATCAGGTGCGACAATCAGCTTTAGCTTGAAGTCAAAAAGGTGTGCATATTCTAGTTTGTCTTGCTCTCGCATATCAGATGTTAATACGAGGTCTAGGTCATCATCTAGAAGCTCGGGGATAGCGTCGTAACTAAAGCCGCGTTCGTAATCAACTTTTATATCTGGCCAAAAGTTATTAAATTCTTTTATTGTAGGCAATAACCAGTGGAAGCATGCATGGCATTCTACACTTAGCTTTAAGTGTGAGATAGGCTGATTTAGACTTTCTTTTAGTCTACATTTAGTTGCTTCAACGCGAGGCAAAATATCGTTAGCAAGTTCCAGTAAAAGCATACCTTGTGGCGTGAAACGCACAGGTTGAGTCTTTCTCTCAAACAATTGGCAATCTAATTTATTCTCTAAGTCTTTAATTTGATGAGACAAAGCTGATTGCGTCAAAAACAACTCACGGGCCGTATTAACGAGTGAACCAGTGTCTTTAAGGGTTGCGATGGTTTTCAGGTGCTTTATGTCGATCATCTTTAATAAATCTCATTATTAGTGTGAGTTAAACTCAGATTGCTTTCCCTGAACCTCAGTCATTACCTAATAGTAACGTCTAGACGTCTATAAAACCAGCAATCGATGATTAGTTTTCAATAAAATCACTATAACACTATTTTTGACAGCGTTGTCATTGTTTATTTAAATTTTTTACAAAAAAAACAAATTAATTTTATTCATCTTACATGGTAGGTGCTTCAATGGTATCAATTACTCATCTTTTGTGGCTGCTTTGAGATGGGGATGTTTAAGAATGAATCCAATTGCTACAAGTTAGTAACCTTGTTACTTGTTATACCAATTCGCAATAATACTTAATCATTTTTAAGGGGCTAAATCTTACGTTAGCGGCGTAAAAACTAAATAGTGATACTTCTGCCTTGCAAATTAAAAAGGCTTTCTTGTCTCAAAATAGAGCACATAATAAAACGAATTCGTATTAGTAGACACACTGTGTACTTTGGGGTTTGCAATCGTGGTATTGGCTAAAGAGAAGCCAGAGCATTAGAACCTTTTTAAGAATGTGATGCTAGGTTTCAGCTATGTGTTACTTCAACCAGCAAGATACAGAGATCGGGATAGAAAGATATTTTAATAGAGGTATAGGCAAAGAAACGCTAGCTAAGCAAGCCAAAGCAAATGTAATAGCCCACGAGGTGGGCTTTTAATATAACTTGAACAGTAGGTAATGGATATAACAATACGGGTGTATTTCGTTTAGCCTGAATTTAGGTTAAATAGATAACATCATGTCCGTATTACTAATCAAAAACTGCATAGCTTGATCGGCTGGTAGTGGTTTTGAGACCATAAATCCTTGTCCAAATTGACAACCCTTACGTTTAAGTAATGCCCATTGTTTAGGGTTTTCTATTCCCTCCGCAACCACTTTTAAATTTAATGAACGAGCCAGAGATAATATTGTGTCAATTAAAGGATTTTCTTTATGAGTCAACTTATCGACAAAGCTCTTGTCCAGTTTTAAAACGTGAATAGGGAGTTGATGCAAGTAGCCAAGTGCGGAGTAACCAGTACCAAAGTCGTCGAGGTAAAGCTTTACACCGAGAGGTTCTAAGCCGCGAATAATTTGAGTCGCTAGTTTTAAGTTTTCAATTAAACCTGACTCAGTGATCTCTAAACACAGCGCGCCATTTGGCAGTTGGTAGTCAATATAAATCTGCTGCATGTAGGTGACAAAATCTAAACTCGCAAAATGCCTAGATGATACATTTACGGTGATCCGGGTCATAGGTTGCCCAGAACGCCGCCAAGCTTGAAGTTGTTTTGCGGCCAAGCGCAGTAAGTGTAAATCTAAATCAATAATCTGGCCTGTTTGTTCGGCAATAGGAATAAAGTCATTTGGTGGTACTAAACCATTTTTAGGGTGGTGCCACCTAACAAGTGCTTCAAAGCTCACAACATGTGGGTCATTCAAGGCAAAAATTGGTTGGAAATACAGCTCAAACTCATCATTTCGTATACCGTGCTGTAAATCGTTTTCAATATCAGCTTGGCGCTTTAACTTTTTGCGCATTGCATTATTGAAATAGCATACCTGCCCGCGACCACGAGATTTCGCTTCATACATGGCGGCATCAGCCTGTTGTAAGAGTGTTATGGCGTTGTCTGTGGCGCTGTCGGTAAATGCGACTCCAATACTGCTAGATGCTTGCAACCTATGGCCTTCAATTAATAAAGGCTTGGCAATTGCCTCGTTAATTCGCTCTAGAGCTAACGCAACTTGTTCTTTGTCTTTGACATTTTCAATGAAAATCGCAAATTCGTCACCACCAAGACGCGCAAAAGTATCGGTACGACGGATACAGTCTTTAATTATATCGACAATAGCAACTAGAAAGCGATCGCCAACGTCATGACCAAGTGCATCATTAATACTCTTAAATCTGTCAAAGTCTAAATACAGCAAACAATGCAAGTTGTCGTCGTCAACTCGCTCTAATGACAATATCGCGTGCTTTATTCTCTCTAGTAGCAAATAGCGGTTTGCAAGCCCCGTAAGTTCGTCATGCAAAGCTCGGTGTTCAAGTGCTTGGCGTGATAACTGGCGGTCAATGGCCATACTTACTTGGCGACTAATATAGGTCAAAATAGACAAGTGATGGTGATTGAAAGCTTTATCCAGTGTGTAGCTTTGAATCACGATCACTCCCTGGTATTGCTCGTTTACAGCAAAGGGAACTCCTAGCCAAGATTTTGGTGATTGGCCCACCATTTGAAAGTGGCCTAATTCAATATGATGTTCAAACTCTCTGCTGTTACACAGTAAAGGCCTACCAGATGTGAGTGTGAAATAAGAGGCTGTGTGTTTTATTTGAGATTTAGAAACACGCTGGTGTGCATTACATTTGACTTTGTTTTCAATTAGATAATCTATTTCAAGGATGTCGCTATAGCGGTCATATAACCCGATGAAAAAATTTTCGGCAGGTAATTGACTATTGATTATCTGGTACAACTCATCGTAAAACGCTTCCAAATCTAGCGAACGATAAGTGATATTGGCAATTTTCAGTAAACATTGCTCAAGCTGCTGAGCTTGATTCAATTGCTCTATTGTTGTGGTAAGGTTATTAAGCGTTTTGACCTGATTGATTTTTGCGCTTAACAAGTGAGCTACGGTCGAAAGTATTTGCAGGTGGCCTTCGGTAAAGTAATCTCTTTGAGGGTGTTCACAATCAATAACGCCCAGTAGCTTATTTTCATAAACCAATGGCACACAGATCTCGGACAAGGCTGGGCGACTGTCTGCAATATACATTGGCTCTACTGAGACATCACCAGATACAAACGCTTGTCTTGTTCGTGCCACATGCCCGGTGATACCTTGCTGGATAGGGATCTTCGTTTGCGCAACTTTATAGTCAGCACTTTGATGTGCGACCCCCATGCTGGCAACTTCTTCTAAAAACCTTCCTTTTTCGTCAGCAAGATAGATAACACAATCGACAAACCCTAAGCGACTCACTACCTGAGAAGTAACATAATCAAATAGTTCATCCAGTTGAGTGATCTGCAACAAAGACGAAGAGAACTGATTAATGATGCTAAGTTGCTCTGTTTTTGATTCTAATTTGTTATTTGAAAGCATTTACATCGGCCACCGGTACAATTAGGGTCAATTTAACTTACTTGCAAGATAAACGACACATTATTGCGAAAAAAAAAGCATTTTATACACAAATATGCACAAAGGACTAATTTTGTACTTTTGATTGGCTCAAATACTTTACTCTCTTTGCCTAACTGCCTATGATCGGGCAAATTCAGCCGTGGGAAAAAGCAATGACAAGTAAAGTAGAATTCTTAACTATCACTCGACCGGATGACTGGCACGTTCATTTACGAGATGGCGTACAACTTAAAGACACAGTCAGAGATATAAGCCGTTACATGGGGCGTGCGATCATAATGCCAAACCTTGTTCCCCCTGCAACTTGCACGGATACCGCACTTGCATATCGAGATCGTATTTTGGCTGCCAAGCCACAAGGGAATTTTGAACCTTTAATGGTGCTTTACCTAACTGACAAGACGACACCTGAAGAAATCAAAAAGGCAAAAGCGAGCGGTCATATTGTAGCTGCAAAGTTGTATCCAGCAGGGGCAACAACAAACTCTGATTCGGGTGTAACTGATATTGAAAATATATTTCCTGCTTTAGAGGCAATGCAAGAAGTAGGTATGTTGTTACTCGTACACGGTGAAGTAACGGATTCAGCTATTGATATATTCGATAGAGAGAAAGTGTTCATTGAAACTAAATTAGTTAAGATAGTTGAGTCATTTCCTGGGCTAAAAATTGTTCTAGAGCACATTACAACTAAAGATGCTGTGGAGTTTGTAAACAACGCGTCTGATAATGTTGCTGCAACAATTACTGCGCATCACTTGCTTTACAACCGAAATCATATGTTAGCTGGTGGTATACGACCACATTATTATTGCTTACCAATCCTTAAGCGCAATATTCATCAGCAGGCACTAATTGAGGCCGCGACAAGTGGTAGTAAGAAATTCTTTTTAGGTACAGACTCTGCACCTCATGCAAAAGATAAAAAAGAAGCCGCTTGTGGTTGTGCAGGGGCATATACTGCACATGCCCCACTAGAGCTTTATGCTGAAGCGTTTGAAGAGGCTAATGCGTTAGACAAACTTGAAGGTTTTGCTAGCCATTTTGGACCTGACTTTTACGGTTTACCTAGAAATGTCGATACCGTTACTTTAAAAAGACAGAGCTGGGACGTGCCGCAAAGCTATCCTTTGGGAGACAGTCATGTTGTGCCAATCAAAGCGGGCGCACAAATCGATTGGAGTGTTGTAGCGTAACGCTGATTGTTTTAAAAAATAAAATTAAAACGCGCAATTGCGCGTTTTTTTATGCTTTTAAAGCATTATTTTATTATGAAATTTGCCCAATATTTGTACCGTTTGTGATTTTATATGTTAGGCTTAAAGGGCTTTGAGTTTTTGCTGTTCTATGGATGTAAGAGTTGCGGTAAGGAAGCTTCATTGACTGGCGGTTAATATTATTGAACGCGTTAATGGGCACTAGGTGTTTTTTGCTGTATTTATTATTCCGAAAGGTTGCGGCGTAAGCTCAGGGAGGTAGCCATTTAGGCAAGTGTTAAATTGATCTGACTTACAGGAATAATAGGTATGTCTAATTCTAAAACAGGTAAAGTAAAGTTTTTTAATGAATCAAAAGGCTTTGGCTTTATTGAACAAGAGAATGGCCCTGATGTATTTGTACATTTTAGTGCTATTTCAGGTGAAGGTTTTCGTACATTGACTGATGGCCAAGCGGTATCGTTTGACATCAAGCAAGGCAAAAAAGGACCTGAAGCTGAAAACGTTGTGGCTATATAAAAGCTAATTTTACCTGAGGAGTGACCAATAGTTACTCCTATTTTACCCGCCAATACACTTACTCTTCAAAATTCACTTATATTATTTGCTTTATTATATTTATATGTAAAAATATAGTAATCGGAATATACAAAAGTAATTTAATTTATATCTGATTTAGATATACCTATTTTAGGTATTTAGTCCAAATAATATAAGAGTACTATCAATGCGTGAAATTAAGTCTTTTATCAAATCTGCGAGTTTTAATGAGTTAGAGAAAGCTGCTGAGTTAATCAATGAAGCAATTGAGTCTCAACGTGAACAGCAGCAAGTAAAAGAGGAAGTATTAGCACTGATCAAGGAAAAGGGTTTAACTCTTGACGACTTAGTATCTGGCGCTCCAGTTGATAAGCGTGCAAAAGTAAAGCCTAAATATAGAATTGAAAAAGATGGCCAAATATTTGAATGGACTGGCCGCGGTAAAACGCCAAAAGCATTTTCTGGCGTAAATTTAGACGATTACAAAATTTAATTGTTTAAATTATTAGCTTAATATTTCATAAAAGGCTCTGTTTAGGGCCTTTTGTCTCGCAGTGATATTTATTATGTGTATAATGTATTAACCGTATCTCATAAGTTAGAGGTGCATATCTATACACTCAGACCATATCAACAAGAAGCTGTTGATAATACCATCACACATTTTAAACGCTGTAATGATCCTGCCGTAATTGTATTACCTACTGGAGCTGGGAAAAGCTTAGTTATCGCTGAATTAGCTCGTCTTGCTCGCCATAAAATACTTGTACTCGCACATGTTAAAGAGTTGGTGGAGCAAAACGCTCAGAAATACACCAGCTTTGGCCTTACTGCAAGCATATTTTCAGCCGGTTTAGGACAAAAATCCTTATCAGAGCAAGTGACCTTTGCGAGTGTTCAATCTGTTGTTCGTAATTTAGAAAAGCTTAATGAGTTTTACTCTTTAGTTATAATAGATGAATGCCATAGAGTTAGTGGTGAACCTCAAAGCCAATATGAAAAGGTAATTAGTACAATAAAAGTTAATAACCCTAATTTAAAGGTATTGGGCTTAACTGCTACACCTTATAGGCTAGGAATGGGATGGATATATAATCATCACTATCATGGCTTTGTAAGAGGCACTAAAAGCAGCCCTTTTAAGAGGTGTATTTATGAACTCCCGCTTCGGTATATGATACAGAATAAGTATTTAACGCCACCTAAAGAAATAGATCCAGCCGTTGCCCATTACGACTTTTCAGAACTTCACACTGATCAGTTTGGCTCTTATTCGCAAAAAGATATGAATACCTTGTTAAAGTCTCAAACAAGAGCAACTTTAAGTATTGTTTCTCATATTATTGAACAAAGTAAAAACCGCCAAGGTATTATGATTTTTGCTGCAACAGTTGAACATGCAAAAGAAGTGTTGAACTATTTGCCCAAAGATGATTCACAATTGATTATTGGCGATACCGAAAATATACATAGAGATAATATTATTAATGATTTTAAAAATAAAAAGTTAAAATATTTGGTAAATGTATCAGTATTAACAACTGGTTTTGATGCGCCTCATGTTGATCTTATTGCTATTTTAAGGCCAACAGAATCAGTCAGTTTATATCAACAAATTGTGGGGCGGGGGTTACGTTTATCTGAACATAAAACGGACTGTTTGATATTAGATTATGCAGGTAACAATTTTAATTTATTTCATCCTGAGGTTGGCAGTAAGCAACCGAGTCCAGACACCGAACCTGTTCAGGTGTTGTGCCCAGGTTGTGGCTTTGCGAATATTTTTTGGGGCAAAACAAACGAACAGGGCCAAGTTATTGAACACTTTGGGCGACGTTGTAAAGGCCTTTTAGGGGAGGGAGCTGAACAACAACAGTGTGATTACCGATTTCGCTTTAAAGAATGCGAAGCGTGTGGCAGTGAAAACGATATCGCTGCAAGGAAATGCTGGCAGTGCCAGACAATTTTGGTGGACCCCGATGATAAATTGCGTGCTGCGTTAAACCTTAAAAATGCGATGGTCTTAAGGTGTTCTGGTCTGAGCGTTAGTATATTGAAAGAACAGCGTATTAAAGTAACTTATTTTGATGAAGATGGCGCATGTTGCGATGAAATATATGACTTCTCAAACAGCAAAAGTCGTTATGTATTCAATTCTTACTTCAGTAAAAGGGTTAAGCAAAAAAACGCTCTAATAAATTGGGCTAGTGCTGAACAAGTTGCTGAGCTGCAAGGAGAGTTGTCTGCACCTGACTTTGTTATCGCTAAGCAACATAAAAAGTATGGCTGGCAAGTCAGTGACAAGATATTTGATTATCAAGGGCATTATCGAATAGCAGATAAGTCTTAGGGCCCTGTATTGGGCCCTGAAAAATGGCGTAGGTTACTCTTGAGCTACTCTTGAGCTACTCTTGAGCCAATATTCCCCAGCCATCACCATAACCTTCGTGAGCATTTGCGATACTTTCTAAATATTGTTCCGTTTGTCCGAGTAATTGATGGTCGGGCACCATTTTTACAGATGTGATTACTTCCCAAACACCTGTATCTTTGCATTGTTGCAATTGCGTCAGTGGCGCAAGTTCATCTTCTGATATGGCTTTGATAAAAGACTCGGCCTGAGGTTTTTGCTCAAACAGAATGAAAAAGTCGACTAAATGAAATTGCGTTAGGTCAATACCTGCCTCTGCTATTTCTTGAAGAAGCTGACCATTATCGTCGTCAGGGAATTGCATAGTTAAATCCAAGTAAATCAATTAGCGTTATTGTCGGTTATTAAGCCTCAAATAAAAAGAGCTAAATAGAAAATTAGTTACTAATTGCATATGTAATGTTCATAGGGGGTTATGTTTGGATATGATAATATCAACCACTTGAGTTAACTGTAGGAATGAGTCGCAAGTGTTAAGGGTTGTTTTATTTATGCTGCTGACAAGTGCATTGGCTTTCACCGCTAATGTGAATGCGCAAACACCATGGTCGATGCAACATATAAGCGTATCTGGAATAGATGGTGAGACTAAAAGCAATGTAGAGGGATTTATTCAAGGGTACCTCACTCAGCCCTTCGATCAACAACAACAAGCAAATATTCGCTTATCGGTCGCACAAGCTCTGCAAGCAGTGGGCTATTACCATAGTCAAATAGTGATAACGGGTAAGCCAAACGATGAAACCTTGAACATTAACATTGAGCTCAAAGAGCCTCTAAATTGGAGTGAGATTAGCGTTGTAATAACCTCCGCAGCAAAGGATGATAAAGCGGTATCAGAGTTATTGACTAATTTGCCAATCAAAGTCAACAACGTAGTGCGACATGACGTTTATAACCAGTCTAAATCAGCAATTGAAAGTTTATTGCTGGAAAGAGGATACTTTGATTTTAAATGGGTTAAAAGCGAGTTGTTGATCAATAAGAAGGAGCGTCTTGCTAGCGTAAATTGGCAATTGGATTCGGGCCCTCGTTATCACTTTGGTGAACTTAGAGTCAGCAAAAATACCCAAGCAAGCCAGTATATTCAATCATTATCTACATTTGAATATAACTCTCAATTTAACAGTTCACGACTATCTGAGTATACCCTAGCATTGAATGCAACTCCTTACTTTAGCTCGGCTAAAGTCTACCCTTTACTCAAAGATAGAAAAGACGGTTTATTACCGATTAGAGTAGATGTTGTAGATAAGCCTGCAAATAGTTTTGAAGTGGGTGGTGGATATAGTACTGATTTAGGTGCAAAAGCGCGTCTAAAGTGGAGTAAGCCATGGGTCACTGTCGATGGACACTTTTTTGAAGGAAACATGTCACTGTCTGAGCGCAGGCAAGATGTCACAGGTAGCTATACCATTCCAGTTGCCGATCCGAATAACGATGTTTGGAGAGTACTAGGGGGATTGCAAGTAAATGATGATTTGCAGCAAGGGGTCGATAGCAGAATATGGAATGTGCAATTACAAAGACAATGGTTAACAGATGACAATTGGGTCCGCACAGCTTTTATTAAAAGAGAGCATGAAACAACAAACCAAGATGGGGAAGTGTTTAAATCTGAGATGCTCCTGCCTGGTATTAGTTATGCGAAAAAGCAAAATAAAGGAGGCGCGACGCCATATTGGGCAAATGAGCGCCTTATTTCATTGGAAGTTGCAAGTGACTCTTTAATCTCTTCAACATCACTTATCAAGGCTCGTTGGAATAATGCGTGGCTACGCCACTATGAGCACAGACATTTTGTTATTAGTCGAATCAATGTAGGTGCAATTGTGGTGGATGATATTCATTCAGTCCCTTTCAATATGCGATTTTTTGCGGGGGGCGATCAGAGTATTCGAGGGTTTTCTTACCGTTCAGTTGGCCCTAAAGAGGGAAATAAAGAGATTGGTGGTAAATATCTAGTAACGGGGTCTTTGGAGTACAATTATCAGTTTTTACCCAGTTGGCGTGCTGCACTATTTGTTGATGCGGGTACCGCAACCAATGACTTTTCTGAAAAATGGTCTGTGGGAGCGGGATTTGGCTTGCGATATTTAACTCCCGTAGGCCCCATTCGTTTAGACCATGCATGGGGAGTGAGTAAAGACAGTAAAAGCACCCGTTTAAGTATTGTGATAGGACCTGAAATTTGATGTTGTTGTTCGCACGTTTTAAAAAAGTACTGATAAGTATAGCGGCTGTTGTTGTGGTGCTTTTTTGCATATTAGCAACTGCACCCGGCCATCAACTGATTGTTTTTTTTGCAAATAAAAGTGTAGCGGGTCTTAATGTTGAACTGGGTAAGGGACGCCTATTGTCAGGCACGCCCATAGAGCTTGATTATCAAAGTGAGCAGTTATCATTTTCTGCACAAGAGTTAACGGTATCCTTACACTGGTTTAGTTGTGCCACAATATGCTTGGATATTGCTGCGCAAAAATTACATGCAAGAGTGAATACAACGGCAAACCCTGAGCCATCAGAAAAGGAGTTAGAACAGCAAGACTCAATGCTTCAAGCACCTGTTCATATAGGGTTAAATAGTTTTTTTGTTGAAGAAATTGACGCAACAATAAACGCTCAGCAGGTGCTGCTATCTCAATTACAAAGCTCGTTAAGTTGGCGTGAAGAGCACCTTACGATTGATAGCCTAGCGCTAAGCAAGGGCAAGCTGTCGCTGCCTGAACAACCGAAGCAACCCGCTGAATTAATCACATCGATACCCGCTGTTGAATTGAATGTGCCGACAATACCACTTGATATTGTTGCGAAGGACTTATTTGTTAAAAAATTTGAAGTGGTGCAAGGTGTTCAAACTACCGTGCTGGACAATATTTCTGTGCAAACCCAAGTGAACAGTGAAAAAGCCACGTGGCGAGTGTTAGCCTCCACGATGCTCAACAAGGCTATTACTCACACCGATATACAAGAGATTACGCTGAACTCTCAAGGTTCTATTGTGTGGTCGGATATATGGCAGGTTCAAACGAGCAATACACTAGAAGCAGCTCGCAATCAGCTTACACTCAATGCTGTGGGTCCACTGTCTCAGCTGCAAGTTATATTAACAACCACCGGTGGATATGAGAGTGGTTTTGAAGGCTCTTTTAATTTAACCCAAGACAACTGGCCTTTTCAGGCTAAATTAGAGGCTCAACAACTTAAGTTTGCGAACTGGTTTCATCCGCCATTTGAATTTTTAGCTGTCAATCAAGTAGAACTCAACGCAATAGGCACGTTGAACAACTATGCGATACAAATAGGTGTGGAGGGCACTACAGCCCCTGATGGACCATTTGCAATAAGTAGCAAACTACAGGGCTCCCTTGTTGGTGTCTCAATGACTAACACACAGCTTCAGTGGCAAGATACGCTAGCGAATCTCTCGGCGCAATTAGGTTGGGAAAGTGGCTTAAGTGGTAACCTTGATGCGCAAATTAATAAGATTCCTATGTCGTTACTGCCTGCCGATTATGAAAACGCTCAGCTAGGGGCAAAAATAGCCGCTGATTTAGCTCTTAACAACGACTTGTGGCACGCGAATGTGGGTCGTTTAGAGCTTAATGGGCAGTTATTTGGCAAGCCATTGAGTGCAATAGCAAAACTTAGTATTAACCAAGATTTACAGGGAAAGTTATCGCAACTGAGTTTGGATTATGGGGCTAGTAAAGTTGCGATGTCTGGCGAGTTAGGAAAGCAATTGAGTCTCAATGGGCAGATAAAAATAGAGCATACAGCCGATCTCTTGTTGCCAGCCGATATCACGATGCGTGGCGATATTACGATATCTGGTGCGCATCAAACACCAAAAGTAGCCTTAACAACTCATGTTAGCGATATAAAATACGAGAGCCTTTTGCTCAAAGATGCACTTTTAGACTTGACCTTAGACAGTGCCCTTAATTGGGAAACCAATGCGAGCTTAAGGGCCCAGAACATTCAGCACGCTAAGCTAAACGTTCAGGATGTAGACATCTCATTGCAAGGTGATTTATCAAAACATGCTTTGCAAATTACATCAGAAGGAGATGTTGAGGCAGACATCATTGCACAAGGCGCATGGGTAGGTCAGCAGTGGCGAGGGCAATTATCTGAGGCGCGCCTCGGTTATCTAAATAATAAGATAATGTTGATTGAGCCTGCAAAGATGGCTGCATCGCAAGCGAATGCCCAGCTTGATAAACAGTGCTGGAAGTTTCAGGGCAGTAGAGCATGTATATCCGCGAAACATGACTTTAGTACTAACCAAGGCTTGGCTGATATCGAGATCAGTCAATTATTGTTAAAAGACGTTAACCCCTGGCTTGGAGATGTCGCAACATTACAAGGTTTGGCAAAAGGTGCGTTATCGCTTGATTGGCTTTCAGGTCAGCTAAATCACGCTGACGGACAATTGCACCTGCAGCAAGTTAAAGTCGCAACGACTGAAGGCGAACAAACACATGTCCTGCCAATTGAAAATTTGAATACCAAACTGACTAGTACGAGGGAGCTTGCAAGCATAGATTGGCAAGTAAATTCTTCAATGTTGGGACGGCTCAAAGGGTTAATAGAAGTGCCTTTAACCGGGCAAAGCCAGCCTAAAGCTTCACTAGAGATTGTCCATATGTCTTTAGAGCCTTTGTCTGCGGTTTTAAGTAAGAGTTTAAAGCAAGCCATCGCGCTTTCAGGAGACATCATTGGTCAAGTGACCCTAGCTGGTGATTTACGCAGTCCTACAATAAATGGGCAAATTAATGTGCGTGACTTAGCCTTGACCAGTTCGATATCACCTGTAGCCATTGAATCGTCCTCACTGGATATTGAGCTTAATGATAGGCAGGCGATTGTACTTGGCAAGTTACAAGCTCAACAAGGTGGCACTTTGTCTTTAGGTGGCGAGCTTTCTTGGGATGGGATGCCGACTGCAAGTATAACGGCCAAAGGTGATGACTTTTTGATTTCTCCTCAGCCCAACGTGGAGGTGTCTATCTCTCCCGATCTAAAACTAGAATATCGCGAAAAAAGAGCGTCTTTAACGGGCAGCTTGCAAATACCTTTTGGCCGAATTGAAGTTGAAGAAATGCCAGTAGGTGTGGTGCAAGTATCAGAAGATCAGATAATTGTAGATGAAAAATATCGGCAGCAGAGCCGCTCACCCATCGCCTATGATATCGACCTAGATGTGACTGTTGGTGACGACTTCAGAGTCAAAGCTTTTGGTTTAGACAGCTATATTGCAGGTCAGTTAGATGTGACTAAGTTACCTGCAAGTCCTTTATTGGCAAGTGGGGAGCTATCATTACAAGAAGGGCGTTATCGGGCTTTTGGTCAAGACCTGTTAATTAAAACAGGGGTAATTGGCTTTAACGGTGCGCTGGATAGACCTTATTTAAATGTCAGAGCTATTCGCAACCCAGAAGTAACCGCTAACGATGTGGAAGCCGGAGTCGAGTTAGCGGGTAGTATTTCAGCGCCACGTTTTTCTATTTATTCGCAACCCGCTATGGACCAATCACAAGCGCTTGCCTATTTACTTAATGGTGAGCCATTAGGTGAAGGTGAAAATTCAAATAGTACTATATTAACCCAACTCCTATTATCACAAGGGTTGAATCGCAGTGAAGGGCTGGTCTCTAAGACGGGTGAAAAACTAGGCTTTAAAGATGTATCGCTTGGAGCTAGGGGAAGCGGCGAGTCAACAAAGGTTGAAGTATCTGGGTATTTAACGCCAAATGTTCAAGTGAGCTACCGAGTGGGCGTTTTTGATTCCTTAAGCGAAGTCGCGGTGCGTTACCGTGTCTTCTCTAAGCTTTATGTTGAAGCAACAAGTGGTTTGTACGATAGTATTGATTTACTGTACAAATTTGATTGGGACCCTGATAGCCAGTAGTCTGGAAAGTAAAAAATAATATTAAGGAAAACGGATGAAATCATGTCAGCTTTTGTTTGCTAGTATCATAACCGTATGCGCCAGCGGTGTATTGGCAAAGCCGCTTAAAGCGCCACACGAAGTGATAGCCCAAGCTCCAGAACAAGCTTGGCGAGTCGTTGATAGCAATAATGTGTTAAAAATACAATTACCAACAGGGGCAACCTATGTTGAGCTTAATCCACTGCTTGCACCTAGACATGTTAATAACATAAAACTGCTTGCGCGAGATAAGTTTTATGATGGTTTGAGCTTTTACCGCTTTGAGGAAGGGTTTGTTGCACAAGGTGGTGATCAAAGCGGGAAAAAACCAATAAAATACGGGAAAAGACAGCTAAAAGCCGAGCTAATGCTGCAAAGTGATTCGCCAGTGGAAATAACCACAGTCGATAACAATGACGGTTATGCACCGCGTACTGGGTTTGTCAATGGCTTTGCCGTAGGGCAAAGTGCTGATGGCAAACAAACTTGGCAAGTGCATTGTACGGGCGCAGTGGGCATGTCAAGAGACAACGAACTTGACTCTGGTGGTACTGACTTTTACATCACGCTTACGCCGCAACGATATCTAGATAAAAATACCACTGTATTTGGACGAGTGTTGTCAGGCATGGAACATATCCAAAGGCTGAAACGACAAGCAAATGGAACAGCTCCTTTTAATCCTATTGAGTCTGTAAGTGTGCTTTCGGATATTTCTAAACAAGATAAACAGCGCTTTAAAGTGCTAGATACTTCGCATCCATCTTTTATAGAGTTAGTGGCATCTCGAAAAAATAGGCCAGAGGCTTGGTTTGTGGCCAAGCCTAATTATGCAGATGTGTGCGCAATCCAAGTGCCAGTGAAAACATTTACTGTCGATTAGTACGGATTGAATAAGGCGTTTTATCTTGATGGCTTGAGCGATATGGGTTGATATCTAATCCGCCGCGTCTGGTATAGCGAGCATATACCTCTAACTTATCGAAGCCAAAGGTATTCATTAACTCGCAGTAGATGCGTTCCACACATTGTTCGTGGAACTCATTATGACTGCGAAATGAAATCAAGTAGCGAAGTAAAGATTCGTGGCATACTTGCAGCCCCGTATAGGATATAACGATACTCGCCCAGTCTGGTTGTGATGTGATCAGACAGTTTGACTTCAGTAAGTGGCTGTGTAGCGTTTCGCTGACTATCCCTTGGCCTGCGCTTTTCAAGATATTTGCTTGTGGGCTATATATGTTGACCTCAATATCTAACTCATCAATACATTGCCCTGGCATATCGGTAAATGGCAAGCATGCGAAGTCATCGGGCTTATACAGTGTAACGCTGACATGCGTATTAGCAGCTTCAGATAAATCTTTTTGCAGTATTTGCTGCACTGCTGCTGAGCTTTCAAATTGACTTTGATTAAAGCTATTGAGATACAACTTAAACGACTTAGACTCGATAATATGAGAGCTTTGGCATGGAAATACAAACGAAGCCACAGCGACCTGAGGCTTGCCTTTTAAATTCAACCATGAGAGCTCGTAGCCAGTCCAAATATCTTCACCCATAAAAGGTAGTGCTGATTCATCGACTGCTATTTGGTCTCGGTTAAGTTTGCGTGCAATTGGGTGTAACAAAGATGCATCATATTGTGATGCATATTGTGTGGTTTTTCCAAGTACTGAGGCTTTTAACTCGGGCGCATTTGTGTAATCTGTCATGTTTCACCATTTGTGGTTACAATGGCCTCATTATAACGGATCATATGACGGTTAGCAGTATGCCATTAGAGCAGATTTTATCTCAATTACATGATAATTACGCAAAGAATTACCAGCAAGCACATCAAACATTACCTTGTATGTATTACGACCCTCAGTGGCCAAGCCCGTGTGAAATTGGGACGCCTCTCGATGAAGAACAGATACAATGGCAAGCTGTTTCGCAGCCGAAAGAGAATAATCTGCAGGCCTTAGCGCAGGCACTTGAATGTCGCTTTCCTGATGCTCTAGATACTTACTACAGTGCTTTTTATGCTGGTAATATCATCGGACAGATCGAGGGGCACCAAATTGAGTTATTACAAGCGTGGAACCAAGACGATTATGTTCGATTACAGCAAAATATTACGGGCCATGTATTGATGAAACGAAAGTTAAAGCAGCAAGAGTCAGTTTTTATTGGCTTAACAGAGCAAGATGACTTGTTGCTAACGGTGATGTTAAGTACAGGTGAGGTATGTCTTGAATATGTGGGCAAGCCACCACACCATGTACTAGCACCTAATTTAGAAGTATTTTTACAACAAGTGGCTTGCTAACTCGAAGGCTATTGAAAATCCCAAGAGATATTGGATACCAATTCGCACTTATCACACCGAAAGTCAAAAATACCAAACCACGGTTCATCCAGTGCCCAATCGCCATTGCAGCTTGGGCACTTTCTTTGTTTTTCAGACTCCAAGTTCTCTCCACCGACGCGATATAAGTAGTAGAAAACTGGCTTTTGAGTTAAAAATCTTATGCGTTTAGACAAGTCCATACCACGACGAAATAGGTCGCTGCTAGTGCTCGATATTTCGTCAAGCGCCGAAAATTCACACCGTGTTGCGCCGTTGATCTGGATTTGGTCACATGCCTGCCAATCTTCTTGCCACTTAATCAAAGCTTTATAGTCGCCATTAGCAATCGCTGGAATTTTGTATAATGGTACAGGCAAAAAGTGATCCCCGCAGTAAAGTGGACTACATGTGTGTACATAAGTGGTGTAGAGGATATAACTTGAAGGTGCATTACACGTGTCTGCGCCATTGGCATGAATGTCTTGGCCAATTACTTTTACTTTAGGCGCAAGCAACCCTGCTTTTTGTAATCCTTCAATAGCATGCTTTACAAATGGGCTATGGTTTAGTGGGTGAAGTGCATCTTCCAGCGGGCACATAACACGGGTTATAAAATATCCGTCTTTGAGTACCGTTGGGAATTCATCCCCAATAATCTGACCATTAAAACGCAGAGCATTCACCACGCGGTTGATTGCCACTTCAGCCATATCTAAAGTTGTGTCTTGATAACAGTCAAAAGTTAAGTCAGCAACAAACATATTATCTTTTCTCTAATAGGGTTAGTAGGCGATCAAGTTTTTGCTCAATTCTATCAAGCTGACTTTGTTGAGACAGGCTATCTTGCTCTGATTTTTCAGTAACAGGCAACTTAATAATTTCAGGGTTGTTTTTATAGGCACTAAGTCCTGAAATAATAAGCGGCATAGGTACGGGTTCACACAAACGCGCCTTTGTTAAAGCGACAGTTGGGGTTTTGCCACTATTCACCAACTCGACAATGGCTTTTTGCACTGCGGGATGCATGCGCTTTACTCCACACAAATAAAGCGCATCATAGCATAGCTAAAAACCTTAGCGTAGCATGGCATCTAGTTCGTCGATGAGTTCACACCAGTCAGCATCCTCACGCAATGATTCTTCAATAAAATGTCGCTGACCTTCATTCCAAAATGGGGCCTCGCTTAGGAGTACGTCGTCAGCAATACGATGTTTTTTTATGAATTGAGTAATATGCTCAGGTGAATTCTCAAGCCCTAGTTGCGCAAACAAATTTGCTAGGTTGTGCTTGCTAGTATCCATAGTTAAATCCTTAAGTTGCCTAAAAAACACTCTGTAACTATAGTTGACTGTGCACCTATCAACAATCTGTTTGCCCTAATAACAACAACATAAGGGGACTTTATGCATATTTTAGAAGAGCAAGAATTGTCGGTTAGATACCTATCACCAGAAGATATGTCGGTTGCAGCCAGTTTGCTATACCAAGCCTATCATGATGATGACGTTTTACGCAGTGTATTAGCTGCAAAAGATAACAGTAGCTATGAAGCGAAGTTAAGAGCATTTATTAGAGAAGAACTATCCAGTTTTGGTCAAGGCCAACAACCCATGATAGGCCTTTTTAATAAACAACACTTATATGCTGTTGCTTGTGTGCTTGAGTCTGAAACTCAGCTACAGGCTGCAAGATATTGGCACTGGAGGCTAAGACTCATGCTCAGTGCCGGTTATTTGCAAACACAGCAGCTTATCGAAAAAGAAAACACTATCCGCGCTGCGCTGGATGAATATGGGCATTATTACTTTCTAGCGTTTATAGCGGTAGACCCTCATGTTCAAGGGCAGGGGTTAGGTCATTATTTATTAACTGGGTTAGATGACCTTATATCCAGTAATAAAGATATTAGCGGTATGGCCGTATTTGTTACGCAAACGTCTCAAAAAGCGTTTTTTCTATCTCATGACTATGAGGCCGTTAAAACGCTTTCTTTTGAAAAAGTGACAGGCGAAATACTGTTTAAAAAACGCCAATGAGACAGAATGGAAAATAGCATGTGCGACTTTTCTTACATAGCTGTACGTTAAGGTGTTTTGTGATGCCGATATTGGTTATTATTTCTACCTTAAGTTTATGTTATTAAAGGTGTTGTGTTTTTTTGCAATAATATGTCAGCTAGGAGTTTAACTATATTTGCTTTTTGAAAAGCAAAATGCGCGTACACTTAATCATGTCAGGAAGACAAAGCGATAGGATTCGCAAATAGGAAACAATGCAGAGGGAATAAACTGCATAAGAGTAAGGATCACAAAAGGAGCAAGGATTGATCATAGGACCCATAGGATGTGGGAACATGTCAGGATGATATGTACAAGGATGATAGGACAAGCGCTGGATATGCTGCTTAAGGAGCGCTCAGGATGAGTGAAGTGGAGGCCTAGAAGGCGAGAGGATAGTCACAGGACGTGGCAAAGGATGAAAGCAGGGAGTGGTGCAGGGGTGTGGCTGGGATGTATACCCGTTCAGGGGATGAAGAAAAAGGTGGCTTCACGCATAGGATATGGACAACCTATCATGGATGTAGTCAGAACTAGGCGCGACTGATGTTGCGCCTTAGTTTTTTCTGGGCCTTGCACATAATATTAGCTCAGATACTTCATCTTAACTCTCAATGTTCAATCAACCTTTCAGCTATAATCACTTAGTTGTTGTTTTTACTACCTGTATAATACTGTAGAGCCCACTGATCTCTGGGTAAATCAAATTTCCTTTTTTATCTACCATCTTCCAATCTGTCCTGCATGACCCTGGTAATGCTGGTGTTTTGAACGTAACAGATAAATCAATTATCTCGCCGGGTGCCGTTTGTGGAATAGGAATCTTTTGAGGGCTTTGGCATAGCTCTTTTGCCGTTATAGTCGTACGCTGTAAATAGCGATCAGACCATATTATTTGGCCTGTATTTTTAATGCGCCAGGTCTTTAAAAACACCGTGTTTACAGGCACTGCAGTACCATCTGGAATAGTAACATCTTTAATAAAAGTTGAGGAATCTAGTATTAGGTCTGCTATTTGGTTTTGATGTATTTCAACTGGCAAACTAAATTTATAAGTAGCGTAACTAATTGTCGAACAGATCAAAAGCGCTGTAAGTAATAAGAAAATACGTTTGCCAAGTTTGGTGTCTACTCGAATATTACTGCTGGTTTGTATTGGACGTTCTTTTTCTGTTTCAAGTTCAGAATTTATCAGTTGTTCTACTTCTTTTTCACTGATATTTAGGAGTTTAGCGAGAGACTTACTGATTGTTTCATTTAAAGGGCGTTCGCCTGCGAGCACCTTATAAAAGTGAGATTGGCTGCATTGGCAATCGTAAATCACTTGTTTCATTTGCATGTTGCGTGTTTTGGCACACAGTCTTATTTTATCCTTCAAACTCGACATATTTTTACACAAAAATTAAACCAAAAAATAACATTTATAGAGGCTAATGTAACCCTGTTATTTTTAACCTATTGTTTCTAAAGCTTATATAAAGTTATAGCTGTTAATGAAGTCTCCGACAGTCACTCGGATAGTTGTTTTTTCTTACGATACAAAGATTGTTTGCCATGATATTGACGAATTCAAATCAATCTAAGGAATAGCTACCATGAATATTAGGCAGTCATTTATATGGGCATCAGTAGGCCTGTTTGCTTCACATGTGCAGGCAGTCAACTACTGTGGCGGACAAACGTCAATTAACAATCCTTTTGAGTGTTGTACTTCAGCAAAAGGGGTTGAGGGTAATTGCACATGGTTTGCTTGGAAAAAAGCAAAGGATGTGTGGGGCCATGCCTTACAATTAAACGATTACCCAAGACATGCATATCGCTGGGATGTAAATACTTATAAAGCGATTAACAAAACATCTGGCTACATTTATAGAAGCACGCCGACTTTAAACAGTGTGGCTATTCAAGATAGTCGCAATGGGAGCTTAGGACATGTCGCTTGGGTTACAAATATAGATGGAACACAATTAACTGTACAGGAACAAAATTGTGAGTCTGATAATCAATATCCCAACGGGATAGAGCGCAACAGTAACTTTTTTAACAGTTATTTGCTTGGCATCAGAGTGCAGGACTTTTGGGTGAAGGCGCATCAAATCTCCTCGGATCCGAATGCCTCTATCTATAATCCAAACTTTGATGCTCAATTTAAAGTTAAAAATATCACAAACAGTACGCCTTACTATTTTCGAAACCTCGCTTTGGCTGTTCACGATTCACAAGGTAACTATTTATATGATATGAAAAAATTCGAATACTCTAAGCGTGCGTCGGATGCAATTTATACTCTATCGGAGTTGAGTGATGGAAACTATATACTGTCTGGCGGGGAAGCATCATCTGGGGTAAGAGCGGTTTCTTATTTCACTCGTCCGGGGCAATATCGAATTGTAGCCAAAGTAAGGTGGCTTGATAACTCTTGGACTGAAGTGGGTTATCAAGATATCACTGTGCAGTAACTTGGCTATCTAAAAACTAGGAGTAGTGTTTTACTAAGCAATACTCCTTAATAGTTACATAACCTCAGCTCCGCATAAGCGAATTTGCCTAACAAAGTTATGTTGCCCACTATGTGTTTCTTTCATTTGTTATAGCCTGCTTATTATTGCGTAAAAGCGCCTTGTTCTTGACCAAAACCCCTCATTGAATTGTTCGTTTTGTCAGTTTACAAATATGTCCTATTTCAAAACTTTTATCCAAATCTGAGGTTAAATAAATACATGCTCAAGTAATGTTAACTGGCCTGAATGAGTGTCGATTTTACATTCGATACCCAAAGGTAAAATAACCTGTGGATCGGTATGACCAAAATCTAGATTTGCGATGATGGTAAGCTGCTAGTTACCAAACTCTTCTTTAACCACACTGAGTATGGTTTTCTCAAGTTGTATTTGCTCTTCTTCACTATAGTCTCGAGGTCTACCAATGAGTAGGGCACTGAGTTTTTCAAACACACCCATAACGCCATAATTGCGTAACCAGTAACGGACGCAGTCAATAGATGGTTTCTCTTGAGATGTCTCTAAGAAGAGTATTTTGTTTTGCCAAAAACTCGCTGATGGCCAGTACTGGGTGCCTTTTAGCATCTCTAGACTTCATGCATCCACCAAACAACTTCCCCGTTACTGGTTGGTTTCCTTGCAATACTTGAGGTCCTCTGTTGACTAATAGTTTGGCGCGCATTCCTGTGTTCTCACTATTTTTCCAATCGGGATAACCTTGGCTATATAGGTTAAATGTAGGTAGCAGTTGTGTATTTGGGTTGGTTGTAAAAAAGCGACGTAGATAGCTTTGGTAATCACTATCGAAGTTTTGTGTAACGGGGCAAAGCCTGCCATCACAGAAGGACCGTTGAAAGTCACTAATCCAGCTAGGTTTAGTGTAGCTGTTATGTTGGTGGAATCCGGTAAGTCTATGAATAAAATAGGGTTACTCTTTATTGTCTCAATATCAAGGTGCTTAAGTATTCGCACAGAGTCTGATCCGCCAATAGTCGCAATGATGGCATCGACTTTTGGATTTTTAAAAGCTGCGTTAATATCACCTGAGCGCAATCTGGGGCTTTGGAATAACTTTTCATCATCCATTGTTGCGCTGGATATTAAAGAATGTTGAAGCCAGGTGCGTTGAGATTTTGTAACCCTTTTTGGTATATATGCGGAAATGCCGAAGGTCCTCCCCACGAGGGAGAAACGATAGCAAATGTACTGCTTTTACGCAGGAGTTTTGATTTTATCATAACTATATATCCTTTATAGTTAATGACTTAAAGATATCAACCAGTTCCTTTAAAAACAACAGATTTAAGCTATTCGATGAGGGGGAATATCCGCTTTAATAAGTCGGCTATTTTCTAAATGTAGTGTGCCTTGATAAACGCTCTCACCATCAGAGCTAAATTCAAAGGTAAATTGGCTTTTTATTCCTGGCTTGCCGTTTCTGAGAATGCCGAGACGACGTTTTTCACAGGCAACGCTTATAAGCTGTACTTGCAGTTTTTGTGCTTGGTGTTGCGCATGACCTTTGGCTGCTTCAGCCGCTTGTCTACTTGTCCAGAACAGTGCAATGATTACACCGATAATAATAAAAAGCCAAAGTGTTGCCATTTACGAAAATAACCTACCAATTGCGCGTGAGAGCTCATCACTGCGGTTTTCTGCTCTTAGAATAGCTAAAACATGTGGGCGAAGTGTTGGAATTGCAACTAAATCCGCAAAAATACTGGCAAATAGACCATCTACCTGCTGATTGTTTGCAGCACAATCCAAAAATTTGAAGAGTCGCTCTGAGTCAACAAATACTTCCCAACAACGGCCCGCTAAAGTGAGCAGTATGTCGGCTTCAAAGCGATAATCACTGTTTAACACTAAATCTACACTTTGCGCTATCAAACCCTGAGCTTTACTGCCCGAAATTGCTCTTAAGTTACAAATTAGCTCGCTTAGATTTTTTTGTTCAATGCTGGTTTTTATCGCACTTTGCAGCTGCTCAGAAAACACTGTGCTCACTTCTATATGCTCGAGCATGGCACTGAGTGGTTGCTTTACCTCAAGAGGAAGTGAAGGCCAACTTTTTTGCAAGTTTGCATTATTTTGCCCGTGATCTAAGCGAAAGGCAAAATCTGCGATGCCTTGTACAGCCATGCTTTGCCATGCATCCTGTGGCAATTTACCGGCAAAGTACAGTTCGCTATATTCGTAATATTGTGAGGCCGGGCGGTTTAGTTCCCTTTTTAACAATGCATTAAACGCTGCGAGTTTATTTGCATTAGGCGTAAAAACATAAGGATTATTATCAAGCTTTCCATCAGCTTGTTCACCCGTTAGTTCCGTTCCAAGTGCCTCAAGAACCATGCTGGCAAAGTGATCTCTACTGGCAACGATGAGCTTGCTTTGCTCATCTAAAGGAAGCTTTAAAAACCAAACATAAGGGTCAACCGTCGCTTGGTTATCCCAAAATTGAATCGCAATCAGGGCGTGTCCAGCAAGTGGAAATGGATAAGGTACCTGAGCGGCTTCAATTTGCGCAAATTGTTGCTTGTCTATTTTGGTAATTCTTCTGCCAATGTCATACACCCGCCATTGCGTGCCTGCTGCACTCAAAAGTTCGCCTAAAGTAGAAATTTGCGCTGTCATGGTTCACTCACTTGATTATTTTGGGTGATGATTATACCCATAATTATGTGTGCTGATAAGCAAGCTCTATGTAAAGACTGGTAATTTGGGTATAATTGCCGCATATATACGCAAGAGTTTTAGTTGTGCCAGTTACCCTACATCAACATTTACAAATGCAGCTACAAGCCTTAGAGCAAGCATTGGCTAGTGCAAAGTTATGGCAAATCACACCGATAGATCCCCAATTATTACAATCGACGCAGCCTTTTTGTTGTGACACGCTGCAATTTGAGCAGTGGTTACAGTTTGTGTTTATACCTAAAATGTCGGCTTTAATTGCGCAAGATTTACCTCTACCTACAAATATTGCGATCGCGCCTATGGCACAAATGACATTAAGTGACCAAGCAAATTACGATGTCATTCTGAGTATTTTAGAGCAAATCGACAATAGCTTATCGCAAAGTGATGTATGTTAGAGATTGTCTATCAAGATGAGCACTATGTGGCGATTAATAAGCCATCTGGTTTACTAGTGCACCGTTCTTTTTTAGATAAAAGAGAAACCCAATTTGCCATGCAAATGCTCAGAGATCAGCTTGGTCAACACGTGTTTCCTGTGCATCGATTAGATAGACCGACTTCAGGCGTTTTATTATTTGCTTTAAGCTCCGAAGCTGCGCGGGATATGAACCAAGTGTTTATCGATGGCAACATAGAAAAGCGCTATCTTGCTTTGGTCAGAGGCTTTGCACCTGAGTCAGTCTTTTTAGATCGGCCGCTTAAAGAAGAGTTAGATAAAATTGCGGACAAGTTTGCTAATCAAGACAAAGCGCCGCAAGAAGCGCAAACGCAGTTTAATTGTCTATTCCAAGCAAGCTTACCTATCCCTTTTGGTAAGTATCCAAGCATTCGCTACAGCTTAGTCGAGTGCTTTCCAAAAACGGGCCGAAAGCATCAGATCCGCAGGCATTTAAAGCATTTATCTTACCCAATTATTGGTGATGTAAACCATGGTGATAATCAGCATAACCACTTCTTTTTTGAACATTTTTCACTGCAAAGGTTAATGCTGTTTGCAACTTCACTTAAGTTTGCTCATCCTTACACTAAAGAAATAATAACTATTAAAGCCCGCCTTGGAGAGCAAATGTTATCTATTTGCGAACAATTAGGTTGGCCTAAGACTGAGAAGGATTATGAATAATGGCGTCAGTATCGATATTTGTAGGCAGTATGTATGGCAACGCAGATAACTTAGCGGCGGAAGTAAAGAATAAGCTAGTAAGCCTTGGTCATGATGCGACTGTGTTTGAAGGTGGAAGTATTGAACAATTAGAAAGTGCAAAAAACGTGCTCTTTATCACCTCAACAACAGGCTCTGGTGATTTACCTGACAACATTCAGCCATTGTTTCAACAAATGCAAAGTCAATTTCCAATGTTAACCGATAAAAAAGTCGGGGTGATTGGACTCGGTGATAGCAGTTATGGTGAAACATTTTGCGGTGCGGGTCGACAAGTGGATGCGTTAGTAAAAGAGCTAAATGCAACAATACCTGTTGAACGACTAGATATCGATGCCTGTGAGCACTTTGAACCGTGGGAACCGGCCGCGCCTTGGCTGATGCTTTGGGCCGCGCAATTATAAAAACAAAAAAAGCGCCAAGTTGGCGCTTTTTTTTATGAGCTTTTTACATCCACTTTAAGCTTTAATCTCTGCCCAGGATAAAGGTACTTCTGACCTTGTAAGTCATTCCATTTGACTATTTCTTTCACAGTCAGGTTAAACTTTGAGGCAATTCTTGCCAACGAATCACCACGCCTTACTTTATATGTAATAGTGCGGTTACTCGTATTGCTTGCTATCTGCTCATTTTTAGCTTGCTGGTAAATGGTTAACTTTTGTCCCAATCGCAAAATAGAGCTCGGCTTGAGTCGATTCCAGCTTGCTAGCTGCTTGATAGTGACATCATACTCGCGGCTAATATCCCACAATGTATCACCATTGGTCACCACATGAACCTTTTCAGCGCGCTGTGTTTTTGCAATTGAGTTTCTGACACTAGCTGGTAAGTGCTCGCTTTTTAACTCACCATCACTAATAGGTACAAGTAAGTTTTGACCGATTCGGATAATGTGTGAATCTAGTTTATTCAACGACCGAATGGCACTGGCACTGGTTGAAAACTTTGCCGCGATGACCGATAGTGTATCGCCCTTTTTGACAGCGTAATGTTGCCAGCGCAAACGGTCTTTAATGTCAGTGGCAGCAAGTTTTTCTTTAAAAGCGTCTACTTTGTCCGCCGGTAATAGTAGCGAATGAGGACCATTCGGGTCGCTTGCCCAGCGATTAAATGCAGGGTTTAATCTGTAGAGTTCCGTCAGCGAAATATCCGCCATGTCAGCGGCGAGCGCTAAGTCAATTTGAGAGCCTATATCAACAGACTCAACCACCTGCGCATTAATTATCTTTTTCCAGCTGACATTAAATTCTTCTTGTCGTTTTAATAAATCAGACAAGGCTAGTAACTTTGGAACATAGGCAGTGGTTTCTCTTGGTAAATCGAGAGACCAAAAATCGGTTGGTAAATGCTTTTTACGGTTTTTTCTAATTGCTTTGAGTAGCCGCCCTTCACCAGAATTATAAGCTGCTATTGCATTAAGCCAGTCGCCTTCAAGTGTTTTGTGTAGATAGCTAAGATAATCAAGGGCTGCTCGAGTTGATTGTACGATATCTCTACGGCCGTCATACCACCAATTTTGTTTCAGATTGAACCTTTCTCCTGTTTTTGGCATAAATTGCCAAATACCCGATGCACTGCGGTGAGAGTAGCCAAATGGGTCAAATGCGCTTTCAACAATAGGCAAAAGCGCTATTTCGATGGGCATTTGACGCTTTTCAACTTCTTCAACGATGAAGTATAAATAGGGTTCAGCCCGCTTTGAAATGCGGTCTAAATAGGCTTGATGGCGCTGATAATAGTTACGCTCTGCAACCACAGGACGATTCTGTGGAACGTCAATCGAAAGTTGGTAGCGAATGCGCTCCCATACGTCATCAAACACAGGGGGTGGCTCATCTACTTCCATGGGCTCTTGGCTTGCACTGAGTAAGGTGTCACTGATCTCTGCAGGGCTCGCGCTGTTAAGTTGCGATGCAGTCAATTCTGTTGATTTATTAAAATCAGAAACGCTTTGACAACCGCTTAACAAAGCCACCAAAACAAGGGAAATAGACAATTTATTCATAGACAATTTTCTGTTACTCGAGCAAAAACCCGCCAATACTACCTGTTAAGTGTATATATTAAAAGTGATTAGTATAGCCTAATGACTAAAAGCTATCTTTCCAAGCTCTAAGTGCAGCAAACACTTTCCAAGGTTCTGATAGGTCATCACTTAAGTGGTGCGGGATGTTTGCTTTTGCTTGAGTCAAGGTGGCACGCAAAAAGGGATTTACCGCTCTTTCCTTTGCAAACGTACTGGGGAGGGTTGGCGTGCACTTACTTACCTGTTGCTCTGCCCATTTCTTATAGTTTTGAATGTCACTATTATTGGGCTCAACAGCACTGGCGAATGCTAAGTTTGCTAATGTGTACTCATGGGTGCAATACATCAGTGCATCATCGGGTACATCATTAAACTTACACAGAGTCAGCCACATTTGTTCACTACTACCTTCCATCAAGCGTCCACAGCCCGCACTAAAAATAGTGTCTCCTGTAAAGCAAAGCGTGTTACTTAGGTAACAAATGTGGTCAAGAGTATGTCCTGGGGTTTCAATAACGCGAAGTTTAATGCTCAATACATCGAGCTCATCACCTTCTTTTAATGGATGAGTGATCCCATTAAAAGGAGAGTTTGTAGGCCCATACACAGCTATTGACGGTGAAGATTTTAGTAATTCTTGTATACCATTAGTATGATCCCAGTGATGATGGGTGACTAACACACCTTTTAAAGTCGCCTGTTTTTGTGCGAGGTAAGTGTTTACCGGGTCAGCTTGGCCGGGATCAACGACCCACACATGGTTATTTTCAGTATCGCGTATAGCCCAAATATAATTGTCGGTAAAAGCTTTGATAGGCTCGACTTGCACCATAGTTAATTGCTCTATAAAGTGAGTGTTAGCATTAGTATAACGAGCAAACTTGATGAAACCAGCCTTAAGTTTTCAACAGGGTCCAAAGCCTCTTGAATGGCAAGACTTCCCTCATGGGGATTATCTGCGAATCGGTATCGAAAGAAGAGTAGGTAAATGGTTACCGAGAATGTTTGGGTACCATATGCTGAAATTGGGCAGTCTTAGTGGGCAAATTGATACATCTAAAAGTACCATTAAACATCAAGTATGTGTTTCACCTCATGCATTAGGGCATGTTGGCGTAGTAGCTGAAATTGATGAATTACCATTTTCAGAGCACAGTGTTGACGTATGTATATTGAGTCAAAGTCTTGAATACCACTCTGACCCCCACCACATTTTGCGTGAAGCTCATCGTACGTTAATACCCGGGGGATATATCGTTATTAGCGGTTTTAACCCTTTTAGCTTGTGCGGGTTGGCCAGCGCATTACCATTTAGCCGCGAAAAGCTTCCTTGGTCAGGGCGTTTTTTTACCCCGTCTCGGGTTAAGGACTGGTTAGATTTATTGGGCTTTGAAATCCTTGCGGATGAGCGCTTTATCTATTCATCACTTGCAAGGGGCAGTCGGTTATCTCGCTTTGCACCTTGGAGACGATTTTGTCGGCATTATTTAAAACCAATGGGGAGTTGTTATCTATTGGTTGCTCGAAAACGTGTTGCGCCATTGACTCCAATTAAGCCTAAATGGCGTGCCAGACCTAAATGGGCGCCAGCGGTAAAAAGTGCGCGCTTATCACAAACGCGCTCAAGAACTGAAAAATAATAGACTATGCTTGGTAGCCTTCATCAACTTCTAAAGCACTAGATGAAGCCGCTTCACGTGCTAAGTCATCGACTAGCTCATTATATTTATTGCCACTGTGGCCTTTTACCCAGCGCCATTCTATATTGTGGCGCTGACACGCAGCGTCTAGTCTTTTCCATAGGTCTACGTTTTTAACTGGTGCCTTGGATGCGGTCTTCCAGTTGCGTTTCTTCCAGTTTTCTAACCATGACTCAATCCCTTGCTTGACGTATTGGCTATCTGTGTACAAGATGATGTGGCACGGTCTTTTGAGCGTTTCAAGTGCAACGATGGCTGCTAACATTTCCATTCGGTTATTGGTTGTCAAGGTATAGCCTTGAGCTAATTGCTTTTCATGGCCTTGATAACACATATACACGCCATAGCCGCCGGGCCCAGGATTACCAAGACACGAACCATCGGTATAAATCTCTACTGTTTTTTGCACGAATAGACCTGTTTTTATGTAGAATGTAACTATTAATGGTTAACCATAACAAAGTTGGGCGTCAGACGATATGTTAAAAAGGCAAATAGTCCTAGATACAGAAACGACGGGGATTGATCCAAAAGCCGGACATAGGATCATTGAGATAGGCTGTGTAGAATTAATCAACCGCCGCTTAACTGGCAATAACTTCCATGTTTACATCAACCCACAGCGTGAAATAGAAGAAGAGGCGATTGATGTTCACGGTATCACGAATGAGTTTTTGCGTGACAAGCCTTTGTTTAATCAAGTCGCACAAGAGTTTTTTGACTATATAAAAGGCGCAGAATTAGTTATCCATAACGCCCCGTTCGATGTTGGCTTTATGGACAATGAGTTTGCTATGCTAAATCAAGGCTTTCCAGCAACACACGAGTATTGCCAAGTATTAGATACATTAGTGATGGCGCGTAATTTGCATCCAGGACAAAAGAATAACCTAGATGCTCTTTGTCGACGTTACGATATCGATAACTCGAAGCGTACTTTGCACGGCGCTTTGCTGGATTCTGAGATATTGGCTGATGTATACCTAGGTATGACAGGTGGCCAAGTGAAACTTAATTTGGCCTCTGGAAATGAGTCGAATGAGCAGGATGATGGCGGTAATATCCGTCGGTTATCATCAAATAGACCTAAGTTAAGGGTAGTTCGAGCGTCAGCCGAAGAGTTACAGGCCCATGAAGCTAGATTGCAAGTGGTTAATAAAGACGGTGACACGTTGTGGCAAAAATAACGAGGTAGCAAAGTATGAAGCGGTTTTGGCTCGGACTGATGATGATGTTAACCACTTGCTCGATGGCGGCCCCTTTGGTCACTGTTCTTGAGCGTGACGGCGTCTCTAATGAAGTGCCGCTATTAGATAACCGCTTTAGGATAGACCATAAGGTTGACAAAATCTCGTTACTTTTTTTCCGCAAACCAGGCTCTCCGGCCGTTGTTCTCGTACAACCCGATGGAAGTAAAATCTACGCTACGCACGCACTGCGTGATGACACTTTGCAATGGTATGATGAAGTCAGTTTTGACTTAATTGTAATAAGTAACCCCACACCAGGGCCTTGGCAGGTTATCGGCAATATTCAGCCAGATAGCCGAGTTATGGTCGTTGGTGAAATAGAACTCAAGGTAGAACCTTTGCCACCTTTGATCTTTAGAGGTGAGACATTGAAAGTAACCGGCAGAGTGACCAATGATGGCGCCCCAATTGATATCGGCTATTTTCGAGAAGTTGTTACCTTAGTTGTTGACTTTGTAAGTACGAATAATGACGCGTATGACAATTTTGGTGCAGGAACCCAAAGCGTAACCGAGTTTAAAGACGATGGTCGAGAATTTGATGAACGTCCCATGGATGGTATTTTTACGGGGGAGTTTCAATTAACTTTTCCAGCAGGGGAGTGGCGCCCTGAGTTTCACATTGAAACACCGTTAATGAAACGCAAAGTTGTGGCAAAACCAATTATCATTGCAGAGCCGCCATTTGATTATGAATTGACCATTTCTGAAAGTGAAGAATTTGATCACGAATTGATGATCAAAATTGATAATCAAACAGTTAAGCCTGAGTCTGTGATCTTTCAAGGGAAGATTTTTTACCCAAATGGCGAAGAACAGCCATTTACCATTGACCCTAAAACGCGTTTACACAGAACGCTACCAATTAAAAATTATGACTGGGGTAGATATAGTGTAGAAATTTCAGCGTTTGGTGAAAATATCAATGGACGTGAATTTATGGCTACATTGCCCATATATAAATTTGAAATTGAGCGGCCAATTGAAAAAGTGCCAGAATTAGCTGTGCCGATTCAAACGGTGTTAATTCCAGAGCCAGAACCCGAGCCTGAGGTAAACACCACCATGGTGGTGAGTGTTATTGTGCTTGGTAACTTATTTATACTATTAATCGGTTGGCTGGCTTTCAGAGTGATGGTGCAAAATAAACCAATAAAACTGAATATAAAATTGCCTTCGTTCAAAACAAAAGAAAAAGCAACTGAAGAAAAAAAAACTGAACAACAAAAGCCTGATGAAAATGGCTCAAAAAATGACAAATCAGGTGATATTTTGAACCTTTCGATGACAGATGACTAAAAAAGCGGGTTATTTTCAAAAAAACTGTTGACTCTCATGGGGTCGATTCGTATTATTCACGCCGCTGTCAGGGAGCACTCTGGTAGCACGAATAATGTGGAGTGGTAGTTCAGTTGGTTAGAATACCGGCCTGTCACGCCGGGGGTCGCGGGTTCGAGTCCCGTCCACTCCGCCAATTATTCAACAATCTGTAAGTAGTGCTGGAGTGGTAGTTCAGTTGGTTAGAATACCGGCCTGTCACGCCGGGGGTCGCGGGTTCGAGTCCCGTCCACTCCGCCAAATCTTACATCGTGCTAAAAGCACATATTCCTTACGTGGAGTGGTAGTTCAGTTGGTTAGAATACCGGCCTGTCACGCCGGGGGTCGCGGGTTCGAGTCCCGTCCACTCCGCCAATAGGAAAACAATAGATTAAAACACACCGTGGAGTGGTAGTTCAGTTGGTTAGAATACCGGCCTGTCACGCCGGGGGTCGCGGGTTCGAGTCCCGTCCACTCCGCCAATGTTTTAGTCGCCCTTATTTGCTCAGTGGAGTGGTAGTTCAGTTGGTTAGAATACCGGCCTGTCACGCCGGGGGTCGCGGGTTCGAGTCCCGTCCACTCCGCCAATGCAAATAACAAAAAAATGATATCTCTGCGGAGTGGTAGTTCAGTTGGTTAGAATACCGGCCTGTCACGCCGGGGGTCGCGGGTTCGAGTCCCGTCCACTCCGCCATTTGATATCAAGAGGATGCTCTATAAACACATACCACTGCGGAGTGGTAGTTCAGTTGGTTAGAATACCGGCCTGTCACGCCGGGGGTCGCGGGTTCGAGTCCCGTCCACTCCGCCATTTTACGTATAGTATCTAACTCCAAACTTCTTATTCCCTCTTTATATTGTCAATTCATTATTAAGCACTTATTAAAACTATCTAATTCTTTTTATTCGATAAAACTCGACATAGTTTGTAACTAAAAAGCGCTCAAAAGTTGTTCCTAAACTGATAAACTTCCCAAAAAAAACAGGAAGTTGTAATGATAGAAATCAAAGATCTCCATAAACAGTTTGCAAATAAACAGGTGTTTCATCAATACAATAATCAGTTTCCCCATCATAAAACCTGCGTCATGGGCGAAAACGGTTTGGGTAAAACCACCTTATTCACACTCATTGCGGGATTAGACCCTCATTTTTCCGGTGAAATCTTACTATCCGGTCAGCCTGTAAATAGCTTGCAAAAATATGTTGCGCTTGCTTCAGATAAAGTCGCATTTCCTGAATTTTTAACTGCTCAGCAAATTCTATCGATGACAAGTCATGCTTGGCAGTGTGAGTTGCCACTGTCTTTTGCGCAAGGCCTCGGGTTTACGCCTTTTTTGGATACTCGTGTAAGTGATTTATCATCGGGAAATAATAAAAAATTACAGCTTCTCAATGCAATTATGCGCAATACAGAATATCTCATTTTAGATGAGCCAAGCGCTGCACTTGATAAGCATGGTATTGAGGTGATCTGTCAATGGCTCAATGAATTTCAAGGGCATGTTTTGATAAGTAGTCATGAGCCTGAACCATTTTTACAGATAGGCTTTGTTGAACAACCTTTATTTGCTTAGGTGTGGGTCATTTATGAACTATTTTCAGTATCGTGTTAATGCGTATCGATATGCCCTCAAAGAGCTTGGTAGGCAAATACAGCAGTTTGCTTTAATGATTTCTACTTTGTTTTATATATTTCTCCCTGGCCTTGTTGGCGCTTTGTTTTTTGGCCTTGGTCGAATAGTCCAAAATGACTCAGTGCAAGCGACAAACAAAGTGATCTGGGGCTACTTGTTATTGCAAACGCTAATGCTGAGCGTATTAAAACCCATTGTTTTAGACTTATCACACAGGCGTTTCCATCTTTCTTTACTACAAAACATGTTTAAGCAGCGTCTTGCTGATATAACGCTTGTGCTTTGGAGTCACGTTCTTTTATGGATGTCATTAGCTCTGGTCATCAGCATGGGCATGGAAAAGGTTGCAAGAGCGCCACATCTAATCGTATTCATTGCTACACAGGTGTGTTTTGCCATAGCGCTGCTTTATCGTCTGCAGAGCGTCGTATATGCCTTGCTTTTCGCATTAGTGCTACAGACGTTTGAATTGTCCATTACCGCTTATTTAATTAGCATCAATGTGGTGTTATTACTGGCGTGTATTATTAAGCCCGTGAGCTTCGCTTATCAGCCTAAACAAATTAACAGCTGGGGGTTTTGGCTGCTATATGGGGTAAATAAACTGTGGTCTTTAATATGGCGTTTTGCGGTCAGCTTTTTGCTTATTTGGGGGGCTTCTGTTATCGGGCATGAACGGCCTGAGTTATTACACTGGTACACGCCTATGATTGCCTCTATCGCCCTTTTGCTATGGGGGAGTTTATGTTTGAAAACCTCCGAACACCTTAAAGAGTATCGCTTGTTTTGGCAAAGTATTCAGCAATATGATAAGGCAGTCACAACTCAGCATATATTAATTTTTTGCTTTTATCTGCTCAGCTGGCTCATATCTATTAGTTTGCTCAACTTTGACCTGTATGTGTTAATGGCATTATTGTTTGCTCCAGCTATACAGTGGTGTGCTGCGAACAAACCTCAGCACCTAGCGGTATGTTGGGGTGTACTTGTCGTGGCTTTATATTTAATCAAGGTTCTGGTTTAACAATAAAAAAGCCAGCAAATATGCTGGCTTTGACTCATTCAACGAATGTAAGGGAATAATTACGCTGCGCTCGCACCTTTTTTGGTGCTTTGTTTTGTTGCTGCTTGACCTGCCATTAGCTCGCTGGGGTCAAAATCGTCCACATTAATGACTGCAAGACGTTTAGCTTCAACTGCACTTAGTTTTGCTGCTTCATCTTCATTCAGAATGCCAGCTTCTAAGCCCATTTGCGCTACTTTATCAAGTTGCATAAATGGTAACTTTTGACCTTTACTGCGACAAACTTTGTCAAACAGAGGCTCAACTTCTAGAATATCTCGTAATGTTTGTTCTTGCTTACCTAAAATGTTTAACGGTTCATCTTTTAGATAAATATGTGCAGCTAAACGTTCGCGAGATGCGTTTGGTGTTTGCAGTAGGTGAGCAATTTTGTGTTCAAGCTCATCTGTTGGTTTACGAACAGGGCGACCAAATGGGAATAGCAAGACTTTCAGCATGCCTCGTAGTACTGCTGATGGCATGTTATTAATTAAGTCTGCTAGTGCGCGCTGACAAAGGTATAAGTGCTCTTGGCAGCTCCATTGCACGAACGGTAAGTCCTCTTTTTTACGACCTTCGTCGTTGTAACGTTTCAGCGTTGCTGACACCAAATATAGATAACTTAATAAATCACCTAAACGTGCTGAAATTCGCTCTTTACGTTTGAGTGAGCCACCAAATACAGCCATGCAAATGTCAGACATAAACGCTAATGAAGCACTGTAACGGCTTGCATTGCGGTAAAATACCGCTGTTTCATCATTGTAAGGGACTTTGGTAAAACGGGCGCCAGTTAGGGCTAACCATTTAGTTCTAACTAGGTTTGAGATCGTGAAACCGATATGGCCCATCAATGAGGTATCAAAGCTTTCTAATGCAGCTTGCTTATCTTCCATGCTAACAGCATTGAGTTCAGCAAGAACGAATGGATGACAGCGAATGGCACCTTGACCGTAGATGATCATATTACGGGTTAAGATGTTTGCCCCTTCAACCGTAATCGCAATAGGAGCACCTTGATAGCCTCGACCCAGATAGTTATTAGGACCCAAGCATATGCCTTTACCACCGTGAATATCCATAGCATGCATCGTTGACGCACGCATCTGTTCGGTAAGATGGTATTTCAAAATTGCAGATACTACAGATGGCTTTTCACCCGAGTCTACCGCACCGGTAGACATACTGACAGCAGCATCTGTGCTATATGCATAACCGCCAAGCTTTGCTAAAGACTCTTCAATACCTTCCATTTTACCTATAGGAAGTTTGAACTGGCGACGAATGCGGCTATATGCACCACTTGCTAATGCCAGTGACTTTATACCGCCTGTTGAGTTTGAAGGCAGTGTGATCACTCGGCCAACAGATAAGCACTCAACCAGCATGCGCCAGCCTTGGCCAGCCATTTTTGGTCCACCGATAATGTAATCAATGGGTACAAAAATATCGTCACCCTGTGTAGGACCATTTTGGAATGGCACGTTTAACGGGAAGTGGCGACGACCAATCTTAACACCTGGGGTATTAGTAGGGATTAATGCACAGGTGATACCAGGCTCTTTATTATCGCCAAGCAATCCATCTGGGTCGCGTAATTTAAATGCAAGGCCCAGTACAGTCGCAACCGGAGCAAGTGTAATATAACGCTTATTCCAAGTTAGTCGAATACCCAGCGTTTCTTTACCTTCCCATTCACCTTTACAAACAATACCATAATCAGGGATTGCTGATGCGTCAGAACCAGCCTCAGGAGATGTTAATGCAAAACAAGGGATCTCTTGACCTTTTGCAAGTCTGGGCAGGTAATGGTCTTTTTGCTCTTGTGTACCGTAGTGCTGAAGAAGTTCACCTGGGCCTAAAGAATTAGGCACACCAACAATAGAAGAAAGTAAGGTTGATTTACTGGTCAACTTTTGTAACACACAAGACTGGGCGTAAGCAGAAAACTCTAAACCGCCGTATTGCTTTTTAATGATCATGGCAAAGAATTTATTGTCTTTTAAGTATTGCCAAACATCTTCAGGTAGGTCGGTTAGTTCATGAGTCGCTTTCCAGTCATCTAACATGGCACATACTTCTTCAACAGGGCCATCTAGAAATGCTTGTTCTTCAATGGTTAATCGAGATTGAGGATATTGATGTAACTTTTTCCAATCAGGATTACCGCAAAACAGGTCCGCTTCCCACCAAGTTGTTCCCGCATCTATTGCCGATTTTTCGGTTTCAGACATGGTTGGTGTGACTTTTTTAAATGCTTTAAAAAGCGGCGCAACAATATATTGCTGACGAATGTTTGTAAGGGATAAGGGCACTACAATAGCTAAAAATATTAGCCATGAAAATGCGCCAAACGCACCGAAAAAGGTGCCTATAAGTAACGTAATAGCTGCAACACCTACGGAGGCGTTCCAGCTGGCTCTGTGATAGCTGGCTATGCTAAGTAATGCTATCAACGCTAAAGTGAATAAGAGTGTCATGTTGTTCTTCCTTATAAGAGGTCTGACCACCTTGGTTAGACTAGCCTTTAAGGCAATTCATTTCAAGTGAAAAAATGCTCCAATTACTCTAGTAAACAAGGCTTATTTTAGCTCAGTATGTTTAAAAATAGGCACAAGCCAGAAAATGCGTGTTGTAGCGACTAATTGCCAGTATGTTTTTTTGGTGTAAATAAAAAGAAAACTATTCAGTTGCTGGCTGGTTGCAATTTGTATGGCAACGCCTATTGTTTTAGAAGGATTAAACTTAAGGAAGGAACCTTAAATGATCAGTTCAATTGTTATGGTGTCTATTTCTCTATTTTCGACTTGGATGTCAGTAAACGTATACACCCCCGCGATTTTTTTCAATTTGTTTTGCTGCTTGATAAGTGCTTGGTACGGGTACCATGGTCATTTACACATGGCACTGATACTGGCTTTTTTTAATGTTTTGGCTGTATTGATGAGCCCGATTTTAATGCTACCGGAACAAACGAACGCAACGTTCAGCGTTTTATTATTGCTCATGGCTATGTTCTCGGGGATTGCTATTGGAGTGCATAAGCTAAAAACAAAAGTCAATAATAATTAGCGGTGCTTTAATACATGCCTAAACTCGCATTTTTGAGTTGCTTAGGTATACAATATCGGTCCCGAGCACCGTTTGGAATATTAAATGAAGATCCTTGCAGACCAAAATATGCCTTTAGTAGAAGAGTTTTTTTCTGATTTGGGTGAAGTTAGGCGTTTTGATGGTCGCAACTTGCAGGCATCATCATTACATGACGTGGACGCTTTACTCATCCGTTCAGTGACTAAAGTTAATGCGGATCTGCTAGAGCATGCAAAACAACTCCAGTTTGTTGGTACTGCGACAATTGGTATTGACCATGTTGATACTCAACTACTCGCTCAACGAGATATAGCTTTTACCAATGCCCCTGGTTGTAATGCAATTGCTGTGGCTGAATATGTTATTAGCGCACTGTATGCTTATGCACAAGAAACTGATACCTGTTTGCAGGGGAAAACACTTGGCATTGTTGGCGTTGGCAATATTGGCCATTGTTTAAAAGAGAAGTTAGCGGGGACGGGGATCAACATACTGCTGTGTGACCCTCTCAGATATGAGCAAGGTGACTTGCCTGAGCACGTTGATATCGATACCGTATTGAGCACAGCAGACATACTGAGTTTTCACGTTCCACTTATAAAACAAGGGGAGCACAAAACATATCATTTGCTAGATGAAAGTCGTTTAAAAAAGCTAAAAGACAGCACGCTAATAATTAATGCGAGCCGTGGGGATGTTATTGACAACCATGCGTTATTAAAGCTTTTACAAAACGGCCAACGTCTAGAATTAGTGTTAGATGTGTGGGAAAACGAGCCCAATATTTTGACAGACCTGCTGCCATATACCCGATTTTCTAGCGTGCACATTGCCGGTCACAGCTTAGAAGGAAAGGCGCGCGGCACCCAAATGTTATATGATGGACTTTGTGATCTTCTGGGCAAGCCTGCCAACAAACAGCTTGAAACATTTTTGCCAGTCCCTGCATTGACTAAATGTAGGACAGAAAAAACACTCACTGAGCAAGATTTAGGGCGTTTGGTACATCTAGTCTATGATATTCGCAGAGATGACGGTTTAATGCGAACTAATTTAGCCAGTTATGGCTTTGATAACCTACGTAAGAATTATCCTCCAAGACGAGAGTTTAGTACGCTCAATATAGACAATATGAGCGAACATGGGAATGTGCTAGCAATGTTAGGTTTTAACGTAATTGAAAAGAATGAGGATTGATATGTCGCAAAAGTTCAATGTGGCGGTACTAGGTGCTACTGGTTTAGTGGGTCGTCAAATTATCGAAACACTAGAAGATAGAAAATTTCCTGTCGATCAGTTATTTGCATTAGCAAGTAGCCGAAGTGCTGGTGAAGAAGTCGACTTTCGTGGCGAAAAGATTGAAGTGATTGATGTTGAGCTGTTTGATTTCTCTCAAGCGCATATCGGCTTATTTTCTGCAGGCGGTAGCGTGTCGGAAAAATACGCTCCCATTGCAGCTGAAGCGGGATGTATTGTAATCGATAACACATCACACTTTAGATACGATTACGATGTACCTTTAGTTATTCCAGAAGTAAATGCCGCGAGTTTGGCTGATTTTCGTAACCGAAATATCATTGCAAACCCAAATTGCTCAACTATTCAAATGCTTGTTGCATTAAAGCCAATCTATGATGCGTATGGTATTGACCGTATAAATGTGTCTACATACCAAGCTGTATCAGGAGCTGGAAAAGAAGCGGTCGACGAATTAGCTAAGCAAACGGCTAACTTGATGAATGCTCGTCCTGTTGATAGCCAAGTCTTCAGTAAGCAAATCGCGTTTAATGTCATTCCACAAATCGATGCATTTCAAGACAATGGCTACACCAAAGAAGAAATGAAAATGGTATGGGAAACACAAAAGATCCTTGGAGATAGTAGTGTAATGGTAAATCCTACCGCTGTGCGTGTTCCTGTGTTTTTTGGTCATGCAGAAGCGGTGCACCTTGAAACTCGTATGCCATACGATATTGAACATATAAAGCAATTACTTAATGACGCGTCAGGGGTTGAGTTAATTGAAGATGAGCAAGATTATCCTACACCAGTTAGTGATGCTAGCGGTAATGACACGGTGTATGTTGGTCGTTTGCGTCAAGATATTTCCCATCCGCTAGGCCTAAATCTGTGGATTGTATCAGACAACACTCGTAAGGGAGCTGCAACTAATAGCGTACAAATTGCAGAAGAGCTAGTGGCAAATTATCTCTAAAATTGTCTTAACAAAGTACTGTCACGTGGCAGTACTTTGCCCCTATTTGCCACAACAAAGGCAACAATGTCAGACATTTGACTCACTTAATCATCTAAAACAATAGAATAGTCACCATAAGTCATTATAAGCATGTTAATTTTCAATGCGTTGCAATGGATATTCACTGATAACTGGTTTATAGTTTGAAATTGGAATAGAGCTTGCAGTAGCAATCATTAGCAACATTTTGATGTTTAGCAAAAAATAATGTTGAACATAGTACTGAAAGGACCAACATGCGCGGTTTTGTCGTTTTTTGTATCTTTGTCTTCACATTGATCACTTTGCCAGTCAGCAGTCTAGAAGAGCCTCAAATAAAGGGGCCTAAAGGCGTTGATTATGGGCAGCAAGGCCGATCAATTGGACCAATAAAACCTTCCGATACCCTTTGGCGTATCGCCCAAAAAGTCAGGCCTGATGATTCTGTCACGATATATCAGGTGATGAGCGCGCTTTATAAAAAAAATCCTCAGGCATTTTTAGATCAAAACCTTAATCACATGCGGGATGGCGCCTATTTGAAAATCCCCACAATCGGCGAGATCCGTAAAGAAAACCCAACGTTAGCCAGACAGCGTTCGGACCAAGATGACGAGCTGTGGGAGCTCAAAAAAAGTGGGATGCTTGATAACCAAACCATAGAAGAAGCTCAAAAAAAGGTTACACAAGCTCGTAAAATCGATGTGGAAGAAGCGCAAGACGCTCTAACCAAACAGCTTAAATCGATTCAGTTGGAGCAAGATTCTAGGCTGATGGACTTGCAATCGCAGTTTCGTAGTTCGGTAAAAAGCGTAGAAGAAATTTTAGTTGAAAACGACAAGTTGAAAAAGCAGCTGGGTAATATCTCGCAAGAGCTTCAAAGCGTTCGTGAACAACTAGGCAAAGATAGTGAGATTCAGCAACAGCTACAGTCTGTCCTCAACTTACAAACGGCTTTGATAGAACGACAAGAAGCGCAAAAAAAACAAGCTCAAAGCAGCTTTGATGTTGGTTCAGCACTCAGTAACCCGATAGTGTTGGCCTTGCTTGCTACCTTGCCCGCGCTTTTAGCCATCGGCGGTGGAATTTTCTTTTTGCGAAAAAGAAAGCAAGATCAGCAGCAAGGTGACAGTGATGAAGACTTCTTGCCGCAAGCACCTGCTGCTGCAGATCCCCTTGATTTAGGAATGCCTTCCGGCACACCATCTGGTATGCCTACTTCTGTTAGTGAACCTGAAGACGAAGACAGTGTTCAACTAGACGACGATATTTTACCTGAAGATGATGACATCATGTTTGACACTTTAGATGAAGATACGTTTGATGAGGGGAGCAGTGAACTAGATCAAGACGAATTAGATAGTCTTCTAAACGAGGATATTGTTTTTGATGATGAAACTAATGAAACGGATATACCTGAAGACTTAGACGATTTTTTACAGCAAAATTTCGATGAGCAAGACTCGGATGCGGGTGATGAAGTGTCATTGGATTTAGACGGCGATCCTGATGATTTACTAAGTTCTTCAGAAATTGACAGTATGCTTGATGAAGGTTCTGAGCTGAACGAAGAAGAGTTAGACATCAGTGATGATGCACTGGCGGCTTTAAGTGAAGAGCTTGCAGATGATCAGCAAGAAGATGATATAGATATTGATGCGCTTGTAGAGAGCAATAATGGTACTCAGGAATCAGACGACGATTTTGATATTGATGATTTGATTGATGAAGCATCTGTTCAAGAGCCTGAATTAGACCCTACTGATATTGACGATTTACTTGAAGAACAACAGGGTACCAAAGAAGGCTCAGAAGATTTTGACATCGATGATTTGATTGATGAAGTGTCAGAGGAGGAGCCTGACTTAGACCCTGACGATATTGAAAATTTACTTGAAGAACAACAGGGCGTCAAAGAGGACTCAGATGACTTTGACATCGATGATTTGATTGATGAAGTATCAGAGGAAGAGCCTGATTTAGATCCTGATGATATTGAAAATTTACTTGAAGAACAACAAGACATCAAAGAAGACTCAGATGATATTGATGATACTGAGCCTTCAAAAAGTGATGATGTTACGTTAGAGGAAGAGCCTGAAGTCGACTCTGAACTGGATGACATAGACAGCTTATTAGATGAAGCGTCTGCTGATGAGCCAGAGCCTGCGCAAAGTGACGACGATGTTACGTTAGAGCCTGAAGTCGACTCTGAACTGGATGACATCGACAGCTTATTAGATGAAGCGTCTGCTGATGAACCAGAGCCTGCGCAAAGTGATGACGATATTTCGCTCGAGGAAGAACCTGAAGTCGACTCTGAACTGGATGACATAGACAGCTTATTAGATGCGTCTGTTGATGGGCCAGAGCCTGTGCAAAGTGATGATGATGTCGCGCTTGAAGAAGAGCCTGAAGTCGACTCTGAACTGGATGACATCGACAGCTTATTAGATGAAGCGTCTGTTGATGAACCTGAGCTTGCTGCGCAAAGTGATGATGATATTTCGCTTGAGGAAGAGCCTGAAGTCGACTCTGAACTGGATGACATAGACAGCTTATTAGATGAAGCGTCTGTTGATGAACCTGAGCTTGCTGCGCAAAGTGATGATGATATTTCGCTTGAGGAAGAGCCTGAAGTCGACTCTGAACTGGGTGACATCGACAGCTTATTAGATGAAGCGTCTGTTGATGGGCCAGAGCCTGTGCAAAGTGATGACGATGTCGCGCTTGAAGAAGAGCCTGAAGTCGACTCCGAACTGGATGACATCGACAGCTTATTAGATGAAGCGTCTGTTGATGAACCTGAGCTTGCTGCGCAAAGTGATGATGATATTTCGCTTGAGGAAGAGCCTGAAGTCGACTCCGAACTGGATGACATCGACAGCTTATTAGATGAAGCGTCTGTTGATGAACCTGAGCCTGAGCAAAGTGATGACGATGTTACGCCCGAGAAAGAGCCCGAGGCTGACTCTAAACTGGATGACATCGACAGCTTATTAGATGAAGCGTCTGTTGATGAACCTGAGCCTGAGCAAAGTGATGACGATGTTACGCCCGAGAAAGAGCCCGAGGCTGACTCTAAACTGGATGACATCGACAACTTATTAGATGAAGCGTCTGCTGATGAACCAGAGCCTGCGCAAAGTGATGACGATGTTACGCCCGAGGAAGAGCCCGAAAAAGACGTAGGTATTGAGGTCGATGGCCCAGACAGAGCTGATGAGCTTAGCGAAAATCAGTTTGATGTATCACTTGATGATATTGAAGACGGTGAGGAAATACCTGAGCGCAAAGAAGATAGCCATCTTGATATGTCTCAATTGCAAAGTGTGGATGACTTGCTTAATGAGCTAGACGACGAAGAGCTTGATGATTGGGATAATGCGCAAGAACAGCAAGAAGAAATAGCGCTTGGCGATGATCCTCTGGCAGACGAAGTCGATTTGTTGGAGGAAAGTAATGAGGAAGAACTTGAAGATATAGTTGAGCCAAGTGTTGAGCTAGATAGTTATCCAGAACTTGAACTTGATGATGAGACTCCTGTTGTTAGTCAAACAGAGCAAAGCTTAGCTGATGCAATGGCTGAAGATAGTTTGTCTGAACAAGAGCTAGATGAGTTCGATATAGGCTTAGACGACGATGAAATTGACCTTGAATCGTTAGCGGAGTTTGATGAAGAAGCAGCACAAGCATCCATTGACGGTGAACCTGAACTTACGGGTGATATTCAAGATGATTTAGATGAGCCGTTAATTGACGATGCAATTGACGATGGCGGTGAGTCAGACGATGAAATAGACCTTGAGTCGTTAGCGGAGTTTGATGAAGAAGCAGCACAAGCATCTATTGACGGTGAACCTGAACTTACGGGTGATATTCAAGATGATCTCGATGAGCCGTTAATTAACGACGAAATTGATGATGACGTTGAGTCAGACGATGAAATAGACCTTGAGTCGTTAGCGGAGTTTGATGAAGAAGCAGCACAAGCATCCATTGACGGTGAACCTGAACTTACGAGTGATATTCAAGATGATCTCGATGAGCCGTTAATTGACGATGCAATTGATGATGACGTTGAGTCAGACGATGAAATAGGCCTTGAGTCGTTAGCGGAGTTTGATGAAGAAGCAGCGCAAGCATCCATTGACGGTGAACCTGAACTTACGGGTGATATTCAAGATGATCTCGATGAGCCGTTAATTGACGATGCAATTGACGATGGCGGTGAGTCAGACGGTGAAATAGACCTTGAGTCGTTAGCGGAGTTTGATGAAGAAGCGGCACAAGCATCTATTGACAGTGAACCTGAACTTACGGGTGATATTCAAGATGATCTCGATGAGCTGTTAATTGACGACGCAATTGATGATGGCGTTGAGTCAGACGATGAAATAGACCTTGAATCGTTAGCGGAGTTTGATGAAGAAGCAGCACAAGAATCCATTGAGGATGAACCTGAACTTACGGGGGATATTCAAGATGATCTAGATGAGCCGTTAATTAACGACGCAATTGATGATGAGGTTGAGTCAGACGATGAAATAGACCTTGAGTCGTTAGCAGAGTTTGATGAAGAGGCAGTACAAGCAGACGCTCAGACACGAACAGATGAAGGTGCAAAGGGTGAAGAGGCCACATTAGATAACGACGACTTACAGTCACTGCCAGAGTTTGAATTAGAAACTGCAGATGAAGACGGGCCAGATGAATTTTTGTCTGAAATTGACGAGCTTAATAATGAAGAGCCTTTAAGCGATGTAGAAATTGATGAGTCTGCTATTGAAGATGAATTTATGTCTGATCTTACACAATCAGACTTTGATTCATTACTAAATGAACTCGCAGAGCCAGAGCCGATAGAGGCAAATGAGCTAAGTGAGGTAGATGTGGACTTTGCATCGTTGCTATCAGAAGAAGAAGTTGATGAGAGCATTGATAGTAATGAGCTTGAAGACTCTGAAGAGCAGTTCTTAGATATCGATGATCTGCTAGCTCAAAGTGATGACTTTGAGCAAGATGAAGAGCCTTATGCTGAGCCTAATATGGATGTTGGACTAGCAGACTTTAATGACATGTTAGCTGGCGAAGATACAACTGATGTAGACTTAGAAGAGCAAGGGTACTCGGCAAAGTTAGACTTAGCCAGAGCCTACATCGAGATAGAAGATTATGATGCTGCTAATGAAGTGATAGAAGATGTCTTAAATAATGGACCTGATGGTGTTCAGCAAGAAGCAAGCACACTCAAAACACAGATCAAAGGCCATGTTTAGAAAATAGGTTATGTGTGTAGTGAAGCTCGCTTAGCCGCATTAACTCAAACTTGTTCTGGCAGTTATCCACTTTTTAATTGGTGACTGCCAGTTTAGTTTTTTAAATTGTGGCTAATTTTTCATCATGTTGAGCGCTAAAATCTACATTATTTTATAGAGGGTTGATTGCAGAATTCCAGAGATCAGAACTGTTAAACAAAGTCCTCTACCCGCCAGCGATCTTTACTTTAAATTTTAGGGCTTCCAGAATCTGTTTTAGCTTGCCTCTATCATCACCTTGAATCTCAATTATGCCGTCTTTGATAGCGCCACCTTGACCCATTTTGCTTTTTAAAGTTTTCGCCAGCTTCTTTAGGTCGTGTTGCTGTGCATCTACACCTACGACCAACATTACCCCTTTGCCTTTTCGACCTTTAGTTTGTCGCTCAATTCTAATATAGCCATCCTTAAAGGCCTTCGCCTCTACCTCAGGCTTAGGTTCCTTGGTATCGATTCTTCCAACTTCTGTTGAATACACTAAACGATTATCAGACATGTTTCTCACCATCATGTATGTTTAATATGAGGATCATAACACTTTTGCTATTAGTTCTTGTAGTTCTTATACAAAATGACAGGCGTACATTTGAAATAAAATAATTGGTGCATTGTTCGCTTAATTTCTGGCTAAACTTAACAAAGCGGTTATATTTAAAGCAGTATGTTGATAACAAATTCAAACCATATTAGGAGCTTAACATGAGTTTGAGCAAAAATGCTTCTGCTGACGGAAAAACTCTAACTATTCAAATTAGAGGTAAGTTTGATTTTAATCTTGTACAGTCATTTAGGCAGGCTTACGCGGATATAGACCCAGAAACTGAAAAAGTGGTGGTTGATTTAAGAGAAACGGATTATATGGATAGTTCGGCGTTAGGTATGTTACTAAATATGAAGAAAACACTCGCGGAGACTATAGATACTATTCAGATCGCTAACTGTCGCCCCCAGTTGAAAAAGATTCTGCAAATATCTCGATTCGATAAGAAATTTGATATTGACTAATATATTCGACTCTCAGGGGTATTAACTTTGCGTGTATTAGTTGTTGATGATCAGCCTCTTAACTGTATTTTGCTTAAAACAATGCTGGAACAGCAAAAGTATGAGGTTGCTATAGCGAACAATGGGGCACAAGCATTAGATATATTGCGTCAGGAAAGCATAGATATTGTGTTGCTAGATGTAATAATGCCAGTAATGGATGGTTTTGAAACAGCTCCAAAAATTAAAGAGTTAGCGGGCGATGTGTATCTGCCAGTCATATTTATTACCACACTTGAAGATCATAACAGCTTTGAAAAGTGTTTAGCTGTCGGCGGTGATGATTTTATTCATAAGCCGTTTGATAAAGTTATTTTATCGGCGAAGATTAGAGCTCATGCTCGTACCCGAAGGCTAAGCCAAGAGGCGAACCAACAAAAGAAGCAGTTAGAGTATCACTACAATCAAATTGAACGAGAACATGAAATTGTTGAACATATATTCAGCAATGCATTAGATCAGTCTTCTCAGTACCAGCAGTATTGCGATTACCATTTGTCACCCGCTTCGATGTTTAATGGTGATATGTTTTTGATGGCTAAAAGCCCGATGGGGGGTTTTTATTGTTTACTTGGGGACTTTACAGGACATGGGCTTGCTGCAGCCGTGGGTGCATTGCCTGCTTCTCGTATCTTTTATGCAATGGTAAGCAAAGGAATGGCTGTTAATGATATTGCTTATGAGCTTAACCAAGTTCTAAGTTCTTTATTACCAAGCAACATGTTTTGTGCCGCTGCGATAGTTGAACTTAGTGAGTCAGGTAAAAGCCTTTCAGTATGGTTAGGTGGGCTTCCGGATTTGTATTTGATTGATGAAAAGGGGGAGGTAATTAAAACGCTTGAATCTCAGCATATGGCGCTGGGAATTTTAGATAATGATGAATTTGAGCGTAATACAATACATTTAGAAGTTGATGCTGGAAAAAGGCTCGTAATGGCGACTGATGGCATCATTGAAACTGAAAATAGCAAAGGAGAAATGCTCGCCGAGGAGCGGTTTAAGCAAGTTTTGAAAAGCACTTCGCACATTTCTACTGAACAAATAGTCAGCTATACGCAAAGATTTTCGGAACACAGTGCTCAACAAGATGATTTGAGCATCGCAATTATTAATTGTTTACCCAGCAAAGTAATTAGTAAAGCACCAATCGAGTATTCTAGTTTACCTTTCGAGCTTAAGGTTGATATTGACCAAACTAATATAATTAGTGCAGATCCTGTTCTTGAATTGGTTGATGTGCTGAGTCGAATTAAAGGTATAAGCGAGCATAGATCAAACATATTTTTGCTGTTGTCTGAGGCGTACAACAACGCAGTGGATCATGGTGTGTTAGGTTTAGACTCTAACATCAAAAACAAAGAAGAGGGATTTTTGGAGTTTTATCAACTGCGAGCCAATGCTCTTTCAAATCTCCAGCAAGCATTAATTGTGATACATGTGCAATATTGCCCAAGTGAACATTCATTGAGTTTTTCAATTCGTGACTCGGGTAAAGGTTTTCGTCCAAATATAAAATGCGATAGAGACCTAAAACAGGAGCATGGGCGAGGGCTTAGCTTGTTGCATGAAATTGCGCAACAAATCAGCTTTAACAATGAAGGTAACGAAGTCACAATCGTATATTCATTGTTATAATTTATATTTCCAAAGACTTATTCACGTGTTAATCTACCCTTATATTTAGATGTTTGGATGGCTAGATGGTTTCTTTTTATCTTTCTCGAGCTGGATTGACTGTTGATCCACAAAAAATTGAGCTTGCTCTAGGTAAGCTAGAAGAGTTTTTAGACGATGAGCATAACGCTACTGAAGCAGTATGGTCATACCTTATTCCAGAACTTGGTGAAGGCGGCGCATGCAGCTTATTTGGTCATCTTCAAGATGAGCCATTCGAGCTAAGAGCTTTTCTTAAGGCGAACGAAGCATCAGGTGTCGCTTTGAGCCGATTACAATCAATAGTTGATTTTGTAAGACGAGTTACAAACGTCGACTGGTTTGGTATTTATCAAACTAGACAAACCGCTGAAGATAAACAATTGCTTAAACTTGCATATTGTGGAGCGCCTAGTCGGCCATTATTCCCAATTAATGAACAATTCGCAGCAACAAGTAACAACGTACAGGTAGTAATGAGTGGCGAGGCTCGAGTTATTAATGATGTACAAGAGTATGTTGCAAGTGGCGGGGAATACTACACCTGTGATCCAAAAGTTCAGTCAGAAAGTTGTTTACCACTGTTTGATAGTGTCGGCAACTGTATTGGTATTATTGATGCTGAGGCGTTTAGCAAAGATTTTTTTACAGCAAACGTATTAGCTTTACTAATTGCCGTGTGTATTAAAATCCCTCAATATCTACCTGAGTGATTAAGCTCGTTTTGGCAAATATTTATGTTAATATGAGCCGAGTTTAAACCCAATAGTTCGACAATTTATAGTGCATACTCAGCATTGCAATTGTTGATATAACATAAAATAAGAGACGACCCATGTTCAGTGAACTAAAACCACTCCCTACAGATCCTATTCTTGGCTTAATGGCAGCTTATAAGCAAGATACTAACCCGAACAAAATTGATTTAGGTGTTGGTGTTTATAAAGACGAGCAGGGGGATACACCTGTATTACGTGCGGTAAAGCAAGCTGAAGCATTTCGTTTAGAAAATGAGAAAACTAAGTCTTATATAGGTTTGGCTGGTAATTTAGATTTTTGTCAGAAAATGGAATCATTGCTACTGGGTGAGCACAGTGCTTTACTAGCAAATCGAGTCCGTACAGCTCAAACACCTGGTGGTACAGGTGCTTTACGTGTTGCTGCTGAATTCATTAAGCGTTGTAATACTAATGCAACCGTGTGGGTAACTACACCAACATGGGCGAATCATATTAGTTTATTTGAAGCCGCGGGCCTAAACGTTAAAGAATACCCTTATTATGATTATGAAAATAAAGGCTTATTATTTGACGAAATGATCAATACTTTGAAGCAAGTACCTAAGGGTGATGTGGTTTTGCTTCACGCATGCTGTCATAACCCTAGTGGTATGGATTTAAATGAGCAACAGTGGAAAGTTGTTGCTGAGCTGGCGAAAGAAGTTGGCTTTACACCATTAATTGATATTGCATATCAAGGCTTTGGCAGCAGTTTAGATGAAGATGCGAAAGGTCTTCGTATGTTAGCTGATAGCGTTGAAGAAATGCTTATCTGTTCATCATGCTCTAAGAACTTTGGTCTATATCGTGAGCGTGTTGGTGCTTGTTCACTGATCGCAAAAGACGCTGCGGTTGCTGATGTTTCAAATTCTGTATTATTAAGTGTTGTACGTAGTATCTACTCAATGCCACCAGCACACGGTGCGGATATCGTGAGCACAATCCTGAGCAGCGACGAGCTTACACAAATGTGGCATGAAGAGCTTGACGAAATGCGTACTCGTATTAATGGGCTGCGTACGTTGATTAAAGATAGCTTAGCTGCAAAAGGTGTAGCTCAAGATTTCTCTTTCATTGATCGTCAAAATGGTATGTTCTCGTTCTTAGGTATTAACAAAGAACAAATCGAACGCTTACAAAAAGACTATGCTATCTATATCGTTGGTTCATCTCGTGTGAATGTAGCTGGTATAAGCCAAGCAAACATTGATTACTTTGCAGATGCAGTTGCTACAGTGTTAAAATAAGCACTAACCACATAAAAAAAGCCGCTTTTTGCGGCTTTTTTTATGTCAACTTGGAGCACTACGCTTCTTTTAGCTTGGCTACATTTTCTTGAGTTGCAGGTTTTTCTTTTTTCGAACTGACTTGCTTTGTAGGCGGTTTAGCGCCTTTTAGAACAGCTAAAAATTCATCTTTTTGTTTTGCAATCTCTAAAGCTAATGATTCAACTTGTTGTTCACTTAGAGGTACATCCACTTTAGTGAGCATTTGTTCAAGAGATTCTGCCATATCTAACATTTTGTCGTATGCATCAGCCTCTTTTTTACTGGTAAAGGTCATGCGCTCGACTCCATTTCTTTCAACCACATACTTAACAATAACAGCCATGATCACTCCTGCTAAACACTGTTTTTTTATACAGTAAATGTTTACGTTACATTATGCAAGACATTCTTAATTACAATTATGTGAAATAGAAAAATAGCACAGATTTATGACTTAAAAATAACCATGCATTTTCTACGCTTCTTAGCTTGACAAAACTTAGATGCTTTTCTTTATTTAAAGTCCAATGCAATGAAGTGACTACTTAATCGCATTGGTAAATTAAGGACAAAACTAGTTAAGGAACTACTATGATGCAAACTATTTTACTTGTTGTAACCCTAATCATTGGTCTAGGTATTAACGCGAATGTACTCGCTAAAGAAGTCAAAAAAAGCGAACCGTTCGTTACCGTGGTACAAGACGTTCAAGCAATAGATATTAATTCTGCCAGTCTTGAGCAGCTGGTTACGCTGCCAGGTGTTGGCGAAAAAAAAGCCCAAGCTATAATCGATTATCGTCAAACACACGGCAGATTTGACAATATGGAGTCATTGCAACTAGTTAAGGGAATTGGTACGCACATTGCTGCCAAACTTGAAGGGAAAATACGTTTTTAAATATAAGGGGCCAATGGCCCCTTTAAGTTTGTTCAGACTTGAATTGCTCTATAGCTTGTTCAAATGTCTGCTTAGCAAATAAAATTTCTATCGGCGTTGTTAGCAATGGGTAGCTAAGTCCGGCGGCCAGCAAAACCGGCAGTAAAGCCCAACCTTCAAAGTATGCTAAGGCAATGAAAAACGGTGTTAAGACCGCAAGCTTGGCAACACGCAGCATGACCTTTTTTGGAGCCGATAGTGCCTCTAAAGCAAGCGTTAAGATTTGTTGTCTATCTCGCAATTTGTAGCCATCTAGCGCTTTTACAGAACTTAAACGCAAATTCATTTCGATTTAACCAACAGGGTAGATGCCAAAACAATAATGAAGCTTAAACTGTAAAAACCAAATATAATTTCCATCCAACCAGGCATACTGAGTCCGATGAAGGACCAATCTATATTGCCACAATCACCAGTTGCTGCAAAAAACGCAGGAAACCACTCATGCAATGGCATGAAAGATGGAAAGTTGGGAACAATATCGCATGTGAAAGCAAAAGGATCCGTAGTCGTCTGCATGTTAATGTGCTCGCGGGCTATCAACCACCCCCATATACTACTGACACCCCAAGCGGCAAAGCCTACACTTTTATATAGCCAATGAGAGGGGGCTAAAAATCCGATAATGCCTGCGGCCAATAGCCCAAGCATCGCAGTGCGTTGATATATACACATGATGCATGGCTCTAACCCCATTGCGTACTGAAAATAAAGTGCCGTTATTTCAAACAGCGCAGCACTTAAAGCAAGTAAAGCCCATGCCTTTTTTGATGATGATAGGGCGTTTAGCCAATTCATATCAACTCCTAGATGTTATTTTGTCACTATTATGAGCCATAAATTATTTTAACTGCAACTAATCTTCCTTAGATAGCGGGTTTGATCGTACAAACATCACTTGAGGATCTCATAAAGCACTCAATATGAGACTTTCCCTGTCCAAGCTCCTTAATCTTGAGACATCTCCAAAGGAGAGCGAGATCCGCTAATGCGCACTGACCATAATTATTGCTAATCTTTGCAGGTATCTACGAACCAGTTTACAAACGACTCTATGTCCTCATGAGCGTGGCTTCCCAACCTATAGTGAATCGCATAATGTCCCCACGGCAATACATAGCTAAGCTCTTTAAAAGCAAGCAACTTTCCGCTTTCCACTAGTTGATGAACGATAAAGTCCGTACTGAGAGCAATGTATTTTCCGCCAAGCGCGACTTTTGCTGCTAATAATGTGTGGCTTACCTCCATACTTATGGTCAGACTATTTGAATCAACTTGGTTATTTTGAGCCCATAATTCCCAGTCCTTCCCCATTTCTGAGCTGACTAAAGGAAGGTTTAAGATATCTTCAATCGTTAATGTAGATTTATCATCAATGAGTTCAGCAGAGCAAACAGGAAACCACCGCTCGTCTCTGGTTTTTCGAGTAATAAAATTAGGTGGTACGGGCCAGGTTCCGACAATAATATCAAAGTCTGATGGCTCAAAAGTTTCACCATGAGAGGCCATTGATAAAGAGACCTCTATATCGGGATAGCTTTCGTTGAACCCGGATATTTTTGGGGCAAGCCATTCAACGGCAATTGAGCTTTGAGCCATCACTTTTAATTTGTAGGGGCTTTTATTCAATAAATGGTCGGTAATGCTGTGCATTCGCTTAAAGCAGTCTTTTATGACAGTAAAATAGGTGTGGCCATCTAGGGTTAACCTCACATGACTGCTGTTTCTTTCTAAGAGCTTCTTACCTAAAAATTGTTCGAGAGACTTTACTTGATGACTAATCGCACTTTGGCTAACACAAAGCTCAGCAGCAGCTCTGCTGAAGCTCATGTTTCTAGCTGCAGCCTCGAATGCCTGCATTGATTTTAGAGGGGGCAACCTGTTCATAACACTCTTTATTAGTTTTATTCATCAATGCATGGATTGTTATCATTTTATCTCATGCTGTAAAGCCATTATATTTAGTCGTACCTACTTTTGCGATGACGAATCACTGCAAGACAATTTAATACGTTGGACAATATAATCATGATTAGACTTCTACTTTTTGTTCTTTTATACGTTCCCCTGTTGGCTGAAGGCGCGAAATTACTAAATGAGCCAGCAAGCAACCTTCAACCGCCACATGGAGGAACGTTTTCTGTGCAACAAATACAGGCCGATCTGACTCAAATCCCAGAGTTGATCAACGCCATACATCCTGACTCGAGCCACTCAATTGCTCCGCTGGTACTTAGACAAAGAATTGATGAGTTAAGTAAAGGTGTTAAAAGCCCCATGACTGAACTTGAGGCTTGGCGACATCTTTCACAGTTAAACCCTTACTTTCAAGATGCTCATTTCGTCATTACTTACCCAAACATTAAGCAACGTATTAAACAACACTTAAAAAATGGCGGTAAGCTTTTCCCGCTAAAGGTCTATCTTGATGACAAGCAGCGACTTCGTGTTCAACAAACCTATACACAAAATAGGGCGGTTAAAGCCAATGATGAAATAATATCTATAAATGGAGTTAGCAGTATAGAGGTTGTTAATTCAATACTTAGCCGTATGCATGGAGATACAGAGCGCTTTAGGAAGAGCTTAGCCTCAAAACGCTTTTCTCAGATGTTTTGGCTGTTGTACGGAGACAGCGGTTCCTACGCTATCGAGATCTTACACAATAACAAGGTCCTAAACTATTCGTTACAAGGCACTTCGACTTATGCAACTGATGTCGAGCTAGTTAAACTGGTCGACAGAAAAATATTAAAGGGCAATATTGGCTATCTAAAAGTTGATAGATTCATTTTTGTGCCTGAACAGGAAAAGGCGTTTTTTGATTTTATCTCCGAGACTTGGAGCTGGTTTAAACACAAGCATGTAAAAGATGTCATTATTGATGTGCGAGAGAATCAAGGCGGTACCGATCACTACTGGCAACTTGGTATCGCGCCATACATCGCCCAGGAGTCATTTCCGTTTCTCTCTCATTTTAAAATTAGACTAACCGAACGTAACTTAAAGCTAGGACCTGTACAAGGCGAGCAAAATTCAGTTTTGGAAGGCCCTTATAACCAGCGGGTGCCGGTAGATAAACATCGTGGCTTAAAAATTGATGGTAATGCATATCTAATGATAGGCCCCCGCAGTTACTCTAGTACTCTATTATTTTTAACCGCAATTCAGGATGCTAAACAGGGGATCATTGTCGGTGAGTCAAACGGGGCAAGATCATGTACAACGGGTAGAGTTGAGAGTAGAACACTAACTGAAACGGGTTTGCTCCTTACTGTTCCAAGCTTAATTTTTACAAGACCTTCTGGCTCAGAACTCTGCTCACGCCCTATTGTTCCAGATCTCAGAATTGAATATGACGATAGCCAACCAGAAGCCCAATTAAATCAATTGGTCGATTATATTTTGCAGCATACTGATTAGCTCCCCACTCTTTTTGGCTAACACGCCTCTGCAATTTAATTAGAGTTGGGGAAAACTGACCTGTATTTGGATTGTTTGCAGCAGTAAAAGCTGCAAGCAAGCCTTACATTGTGAAGGCGTCATGTCATATTTTTACGTTTACACGGCATATCTAATCACACTAAATACTGCCGTTCAGCCTAGAGGATCGAAATGAAAATATCACCAACCGATAGCTGCTTTAACAAACACTTTATGGTGTCAATGGCGTTGTTTTTACTAATCATTGCCTTACAAACGCTGGCATTTGAATTTTTGCAAATGCCAGTATGGCTTCAGATCTTAGTTGCTTTGGCACCAGTCTTTCCCTTGGCTTGGAGCTTTAAGATCTATTTGGCCAAGTTTAGAGCAATGGATGAATACTTAAAAGCACGGACCGGAGAAGCTTTTTTATGGGTGCTCGGGGCGCTATGCTTTGCAACATTTGCTTTTGGCATGTTATCGATAAAGTTTGATATGCCGGAATTTAACCTAGCGCTTATTCTGCCCCTTGTTTTCGGTGGGCACGGTTTGGTTCTGGAAGCATTAATTTGTAAAGACAATAAAAATAGAATCAAAGCACGCTGAGTGAAGTCGTTATTTGATGTTTCGTAATGTTCTGAAATAGATGATGATTGCTAAATCGCCTTGCTAAACCATCAAAACCGCGCTCGTATCTCACACAGTGTCACAATCTCACCTTTGCTGTGTATGAGCAGGTTTACCTAATCGTCTTCTTTGCTTGTTAGTTGAAAATCATCTGGTACAATCAGTGGATTGCAGAAAATGCGTTCACATATTTTAACAAAGTGGTGCTAAATGAGAATTTTCAAAGCCAAAAGCCCAGCGGGATTTGCTGAGGAGTATATTGTTGAATCTATATGGAATGGAGAATTTCCACCAGGTTCTATTTTACCCGCAGAGCGCGAGCTATCAGAGCTAATTGGCGTAACAAGAACTACTTTGCGTGAAGTACTACAGCGCCTAGCTCGTGATGGGTGGTTGACGATTCAACATGGTAAGCCAACCCGAGTAAACAATTTCTGGGAAACATCAGGGTTAAACATCCTTGAAACATTGGCACGTCTAGATGAAGACAAAATGCCTGAGCTAACAGATCAGCTGTTGTCGGCGCGAACTAATATCAGTGCAATTTACACGCGTGCTGCGATTAAGTTTAATCCAGACTCAGTTATTGAAATTTTATCAAAAAGTGACGAGTTAGAAGATACCGCGGAAGCATTTGCTGAGTATGACTACAGGGTACATCATCAACTCGCTATTGCAGGTAACAACCGCATTTATGTTTTAGTACTGAATGGTTTTAAAGGTTTGTACTCTAAAATTGGCGGTCACTACTTTTCAGATGCTCGTACGAGAGAGCTCGCTCGACAGTTTTATAGAGACTTAACTGCGTTAGCACAAGAAAACAACCATGATGGTGCGATTTCATTGCTGCGTAAATATGGTCATAAAACAGGTGAGATTTGGCAGCAGCTCCGAGGCCAAATGCCCGACAATATAATGGACTAACAAATTCATTCATAGCGCCTCGTTCAACGAGGCGTTTTTATTTACGTGCCAACTAAGCATCATCAAAAAAATAGATTATAGTTATCGCTTTATTCGATTGTTATTTTTAATTGAGGCAGCATAAACTGATGCCACATTTTTTGAGGTTGTTTTTTTATAATTTGCCTCAATATACACAACATCGTTTTAGTGCATGGATATGTGCTAAAAAATTGGACAAAAAACCTAACTATTTGGAGAAAACAATGGGTGTATTAGTTGGCCGTCAGGCACCAGACTTTACAGCAGCAGCAGTACTAGGTAATGGCGAAATCGTAGATAGCTACAATCTACATGAAAACATCAAAGGTAAAAAAGCGGTTATCTTCTTTTATCCACTAGACTTCACGTTTGTTTGTCCTTCAGAGTTGATCGCTTTCGATAAGCGTTTTGAAGAATTCCAAAAGCGTGGTGTTGAAGTAATTGGTGTTTCTATCGACTCACAATTCTCACACAATGCATGGCGTAACACGCCAGTAAACGAAGGCGGTATTGGCCCAGTTAAGTACGCATTAGTTGCTGACGTTAAGCATGAAATCTGTCAAGCGTATGATGTTGAGCATCCAGAAGCTGGCGTTGCATTTCGTGGTTCTTTCTTAATTGACGAAGAAGGTAACGTGCGCCACCAAGTAGTTAACGATCTTCCTTTAGGTCGTAACATCGACGAAATGTTGCGTATGGTTGATGCATTAGCATTCCACTCTGAGCACGGTGAAGTTTGTCCAGCAGGTTGGACTGAAGGTAAAGCAGGTATGGACGCAAGCCCTGAGGGTGTTGCTAAGTTCCTATCTGAAAACGAAGGTGCGTTGTAATTCGCATTGAGTTTTTGAAAACCCGCCGCTAGGCGGGTTTTTATTTGCCTGCGCACTTTAGTTCGTTTAATAGCAACCATTTATTACCCCATACTCAACCGTTGTCCTAGCACTCGCAGTATTTCAATGCTTGCATACGCAATAAACGTGCTGATCACAGGTAGCGCTAGCAAGCTCACTAGCATTAACTCATTCGCCATGGTTCGCTACCTCGTTGGGTGTTTGCTCTTTGGTTACAGTTGCTTGTTCACTGCTAAAGTCCGTAGAAATTTTCATCGACTCAAGGGTCGTTGTTGTAATCTCGTCGATACTACTACTGATGCTGTTAGCGATGGCGTTACTAATAATATTAGATAACTCGCTGGTAATATCGGTGGTTAATTCATTTGCTTGAGTTGAAACGCTTGCGCCGCATAGTAGTGCGATAGCTGTTAGTTTTGTGAAAGTTTTCATAATATTGCTCCAGTTTAATAAGTTAGTCGCAATAGGTATTACAAAGGTTGTGCCATATTATGAAAATTTTTTATCTTATTGATATATTTAGACTTTAATTTTTTGCAGATGTGGTCCGAATTACAGGTTTGTAAAACTGACCACTTGATTTGGTTAGAAATACGATAATTTAGTTAATCTTGTTCAAGCAGTTGATAAATGAGTTTCTTGACTGTATCTGGTTCAAAGGGTTTATCGCAAAGGGCGTTGACGCCTGATTGCATAATATTAGATAAATGAGTGTCATTTGCTTCAGATGTCACCATCAGAATTGGAATATGGGCATGCTCGTCACTGTTTCGTACGGTTTCAGTTAGCTCTTGGCCGTTAACTTGTGGCATGTTGTAGTCTGTCACAATCAAATCAAACATATCATTTTGTAATATTTCAATCGCTTGAGCTCCATCTTCAGCTTCACTAAATCGATGTACTCCAAGATTAGTCAGCACTCGGCGGATATGTTTTCGTGCCAGCCGTGAGTCATCAACAACGAGTACACGTAAATCTTGGACATCGTATAAATCTAACTCTAGCTCCTGTGGTGATAGAATATCTAAGGTGGCATTAATGGCTTTACCTAAATGTAACTTATTAAAAGGCTTGGGTAAAATAGCAATGACACCTGATTGTTTGAATACCTCTAATTGCGCTTTACGAGTTTCGCTAGAAATAAGCATAAATGGAATAGAATACTCACTGAGCTCATGGTTGATATGGTGCTGAAGATCAGCGGCATTGCCATCCGGTAGATGCAAACAAGAGATGATTAAGTCTGGGATATTATTTACTAACTGTGTTTTTGCATCAGCAATTGAATCGGCAAAATCAATATTAAGTATGCCTTCACCTTGAAGCTCTTTAGTAATAATTTTTCTTTGAGTAGGGGATGGCTCAATAAGCATAATCGCTAAATCTGCACTCAGTAATTCGTTCATATAGCCCTGTCAAATGTATAGATGTTTATATTTATTCAGGGCATATTAACGAAACAAACGACACTGAGCCAGATAATTCATTGGGGTACTATGGGACTAGCGCCTAAATTCATTTGTTTGAGGCAAATCAATGAGTATCAGCACAGCGCCTTTGCCACCATATTCGAGCGGCGCTTGGTGCATTGCCAGTACATTGGGATGTTGGACTAAATATTGTGGTACTTTGTGTTTAAGTACATGCTCACCTATACCATGTACCACACAAGCACAGTAATAATGTTGTTTTTTACAAGCATGGATCAAAGCAGCTAATTCTTCTTTGGCCATGTCTTTATTCAGTCCATGCAAGTCTAAAATGAGCTCGGGCGCAAAGTCTCCCCGGCGTAGCTGTTTTGCCAGATACCGATCGGCACCAGGCTTGACATAATTAATAGTGCCACTGGTATCGATGTCAGGAATATACTCATCTGAAAAGTAAAATTCAGATTGGTGCTGCTTTTTTTGTGTCGCAAGCTCGTTTACTTTTGGTTTACTAGGCGCTTTGTCAAAGCGTACAGTATCTTGTTTAAGTTGCTTGGCACCAGCAATCGACTGACGAAATAAATCTAAATCAGCATCATCAATCATAGGAGAAGGAGGAGGTTGTTTTTTCATTGTGACATTCTAATTAAAAAAAGCGTAAAAACCCAGCTTAAAAACCGCTACAATAGCGGCAGTAGCATAATATGACTGAGATAAAATATGAGCGAATTCCAAGTAACAGAAGCCCTAACAGAAGAAACAGTAAACGATTTACTTACAATAAGAGATTGGCTACGTTGGACAACAAGTCAATTTGCAAGCGAAGGGGTGTTTTTTGGACATGGCACGGATAACGCGTGGGATGAGGCAGTAAGTTTAATTTTACCAATTTTGAACTTACCGTTAGACACCCCAACGGAGTTGATGAACTCACGCCTGACACGTTCGGAAAAGGAACGCCTGCTTCGCTATATCGAAACACGTATTGTAGAACGCACACCTGTCGCATACTTAACAAACCAAGCATGGTTTGCAGGTATGCCTTTTTACGTTGATGAGAGAGTACTTGTACCTCGCTCTCCATTTGCTGAACTTATTAATAACAAGTTTGCACCTTGGGTAAGTAGTGAGCAGTCTGTCAGCCGTATTTTAGATATGTGTACGGGTTCTGCGTGTATTGCTATCGCTTTAGCGCAAGCATTCCCAGAGTCTCAGGTAGATGCTGTGGATATTTCATATGATGCGTTAGAAGTGGCGAATATTAATATTGATGATTACATGTTGCAGGATCAAGTGTTTGCAATTCAATCAGATGTGTTCAGTGGTATAGAAGGTCAAAAGTACGATTTAATCGTTGCCAACCCGCCTTACGTGGACGCAGAGGATATGGCAGACTTACCCCATGAATTTCATCACGAGCCAGAGCTTGGCTTAGCCTCTGGTGAAGACGGTCTTGATGTTACAAGAAAAATACTTCAGCAAGCAGCTGAGCATCTTACTGATAACGGGTTGTTATTTGTCGAAGTTGGTAACTCTATGGTACATATGGAAGCACTGTATCCGGGCGCACCGTTTGAATGGGTTGAGTTTGAACACGGTGGTTTAGGTGTATTTGCAATATCAAAACAGCAACTTGTAGATTATTTTAACGATTGAGCTTAGATGCATTAGCAAAGCTCAGTGGTGTTGGGTGTCATTTGGAATGAGGAAAGTTAATGGCAGGTAATAGTATAGGTCAGCTTTTTAAAGTGAGTACCTTTGGTGAGAGTCATGGCCCCGCTCTAGGTGGGGTAGTTGATGGCGTGCCAGCGGGGCTTGAGCTTAGTGAAGCAGACTTGCAAATTGATTTAGATAGAAGAAAGCCGGGGCAAAGCCGTTACACAACGCAGCGCAGAGAGGGTGATGAAATAAAAATTCTCTCAGGCGTATTCGAGGGTAAAACAACAGGCACTAGCATTGGCTTAATGATTGAAAATACCGATCAGCGTTCTAAAGACTATGGCAAGATAGCGGATGTATTTCGTCCGGGCCACGGTGATTATACCTATTGGCATAAATATGGGCATCGTGATTATCGTGGTGGTGGCCGTTCGTCTGCCCGTGAAACGGCCATTCGTGTTGCCGCAGGTGGCATAGCCAAAAAGTATTTGCGACAAATACACGGTATTGAAATCAATGCTTGTTTATCGCAGTTAGGGCCTATCAAGGCAGAGCAGTTTAATTGGTCTGCAGTTGAACAAAACCCCTTCTTTTTCCCTGATGAAAGCAAGCTAGAAGCACTTGATGAATATATGCGTGACTTAAAAAAGTCAGGAGATTCAATAGGCGCTAAAGTCATGGTGGTGGCAAAAAGTGTCCCAGTCGGATTAGGAGAACCTGTATTTGACCGGCTTGATGCAGAACTCGCTCACTCACTAATGAGTATCAACGCTGTTAAAGGTGTTGAAATTGGCGATGGCTTTGCTGTGGTAGAGCAAAAAGGCTCTGAACATAGAGATGAGTTAACCCCTGATGGCTTTACTAGTAACCATGCTGGTGGTGTATTGGCAGGGATCTCCACAGGTCAAGATATCGTTGCATCGATTGCCTTAAAGCCAACGTCCAGCATCACCATTACAGGGCAAAGTATAAACACATCAAATGAGCCGGTAGAGATGATCACTAAAGGCCGTCACGACCCATGTGTAGGTATACGAGCTATTCCAATTGCAGAAGCGATGATGGCAATCACGCTGATGGATCATTTGCTCAGGCAACGAGGGCAAAATCCACATGTGAATTTAGAACATGGTCCAATTAAAGGCTTGGCGGAGTAATTAAGTTAAACTTGTTGATCGACTGAACGCATAGCTTCGGTAGATCAATGAGTTATTGATTGTCAACGAAGCTGTTAACTCTAGAGCTAGGTGTACTGTTTTTAAGGAGGATAGCAGTAGGTGGGTTGTCTCATTGTTACTTGCTAAAGTGTCGCTTTCCTACTTAAGTGATGGTGCATTAATATATAGGCAATATGGTCTGCGCATCTTTAATAGTCAAAATAGCTTCATTAGACAAATTCGCTTATCTGAAGTTGAGGTTTTACAGGCTGCTGCTACTTAACAACAGCCTATCAGATTGAAGTATGCTGTTAGTTTAAAGCTTCTAGCTTGAACATCTGATTATCAGCATTGCTACCCTTACATTGCCTTTGTTCAATACGTTTGTATTGATCTCTAACCAGCACTGTCAAACAATGGTCATTTTGGCTTGCTTTGATTCGGTAGTAGTTACCTCCAAAGTGCTCCAGCAGCCACTTTTGGCGAATCTGGTTCTGGTACTCTCCTGTCACAAGACCACGGCTATTATCCTTTAGCTGCATGGCATGACCGTCAAAATCTGATATGAAACTATATTCTGTTTGGTCCTTTTGTTTAGGGGTCAGTATTAATTGCCATTGTTGCTTTGTATCATCACGATAATCGTTAAATACAACCCATTTTGAATTAGTTTCAGGTAATGAAGTGATCACCTTATTTGAGGCCTTCGATCTCAACACATAATTTTGATTAGGCTCTGGAATTTTTTTACCAGTGGCATAAGTACCATCCATGAAAAATTCCTGCATAAGCTGGTAACTACTTTTGCTTTGCATTGTTGGTACATCTGAGTTGTCAATATTATGGCGAGTAGCAATATAGTGGTTTCGCTGATCGTCTAGTGAGTGTTGATTGACAAAAAAGTACTGATTGTTAGTGAGCGATTTTGTTGCCTTGTATACCATCGCATAAGTGATAAGTTTTTGTTCTTCAGCGTTGAATAATTCATTTTCGCTGGTTGTGCTCACTCGTACCAAACCTGATATTAAAGCGTTCTTAGCTTGAGCGTGAGTATAAGAAACGAGCTCATTAAGTGGCACCCAATCTAAATACGCCAGTACATCGAAGATATCGACTAGTTTGTCGTTAAAGTAAAATACATTTGCTTGGTAGCGAGTGTCCGAAGTGAGCTCTACTAGGCTTTGAAGTAGCTGGTAGGTGCGGTATTCACTATTTTTTGCGTCATAGTATTGTGCTAGAGACTTTTCACTGCTTCTAAGGCTGATGTATTTCACGATGTCATCTAATTTCTCCTGAGTGGTAAAGAATTTTGCGTTATCTTCAGTAAATAAACCCGCTTTCCGGCCTCTTAAATGAATAAAAGCACGTAAAATTAATTCTCGATCGGATGCTGTATTAAGGTCATTGTCATTGCTATGCAACTTTAAAAAAGAAATCAGCTTAGCCCTTTTTCCAGCATAATCTGTTGGGATATCGGCCACATTGTTCCGCTTCAATGCATCTTTAATCTCCAAATGCCGGGGTGAGTATACACTTGCATTAGAGTCGTAAACTATCGCGCTAAAATCTGAGTAAGTAACATTTTCAATCGTGGTGCTGATATCTTCAAAAATTTCTACATAACCATCATTATACTTTTTTACGACAGTGGCAGTCATGGGCACTGACGTTTTGTCATATTTGTAGATGAACTTTGCATTCAGGTTGGCTTCGGCGCCATAGTTATGTCGAACTTGATCGGTGATTGTAAATCCTTTACTCAACGTTTTTGAGTTACCGATGGTCTGCGAGCTGCTCGTAGTACGAGAAATAGAGTGAGTGGTCGATAAACTCTTTTTTGATTTGGCAAGTATCGCATTTGAGGTCCACTCGATAGCGACGGTAATAGCATGGTCATGGGTTATCGAAGACGACTTACTTTGTGATATCTCTGCCGTGGAGCTATCTGATTCGCTGAAGGAAATGCCTGTTACATAAGTGCCACCGCTGTCGGTTTCGTTGCTTATAACCGCCGCAACTTCAGATTTAATATGACTTTCATTGAGAATTGGCTTGTCATACTTCACGTTATAGTATTCAACAGTAAAGTCATTGCCTAGTTTTATTTCTCCCGGTATTTTTTCTTCGAGCTTCCATTTTGCTTCTGGGGGTGCGCTTGGTGCATTAAAACTCCCTAAACGACCTAATCGCACATCATATTTGCTGCCATCAATATCTGCGGCAATCAAGAATAAATTTGTCTGACGGTTTTTAATTGTATATACGCCAGAGTCTCCGAGTTGATTAACTTCCCATTGACTATAGTGCTTATTAATGTCACTAGACTTAACAATATGCTCATACTCATCGTGTACAAAATAACAATAGCCATCGTAGTGGTTGCACATACCAGTACCTGGGTAGCTACCACCACTTACTTTGAGCATTTCTTGAGTTTCACTGTGCTGGATATAGTAGTATTTTGAACGTGGTACACGTTTAAATCTAAATTTAAGTGCTTCACCTCCATTCGTATTTAACCTGAAATAGTGACCATCTTTATCAATTGTTTCACCATGCCATCGGGTGCCCTCAGATGCCATTGTGTAATGAGCAAATTTTCCAGCTGCGTTGTCGTCTGGTCCATATTTTCTATCTGCTGCTGCATAAAATTCATTGTTCAAATTCGGCTGGCCAGGGTTTAATTTTACGTTTTCAGAGTCACTCTGCGCCCATGTATTACCAGCGATTACTAGGAGGGTAAATGTTGAGCACATACCAAATAAATTGGCGATATTTGTAGCCGATTGTCTTCTAAATATATTCATCTTAGTTGTTCTCTGTTGTGGTTTAAGATGGATTCAGTTTGTGGCAATTGGCTAGATCAAAACATAGGGGATTTCCCCTAATTTGCACGATTACTTAAATTAAAAATTGAGGTGTTGTGTATAAATAGAATTAACCGAATCGTTAACCCAATGTAAACAAAATGAAAATTCTCTTGCAACCTTGGGTGGGTTGGTGTACCTTTAATGTAAACCACTTGTAATGCCTTTATTGCATGACTTTTATGATAAAGAGTGCGCTGTTGCTAAGGAATTTATGAAAGCACTATGTCTTTTGGTTGGCTTAGTTTTAGGAGCAAACCTGATCTACTTCTCACTAGCACCGCCAAACGTTAAAGAACAGCCCAAAAGAAATATCTCTTTAGTTACTGGTGCAGAACTAGAATATCTGAAAGAAAGCAAGTCATTTAGTTATTGTGCCGATCCTAGTTGGGCACCGTACGAGTGGATAGGTGTAAATGGCAATCATCATGGTTATGTTAAAGACTATCTTAACCTCATTGAGCATGCTCTAAATGTTAAATTCAAATTAGTTTTGGCTGATAGCTGGAGTGAGGTGCTCGAAAAAGCAAAACGACGAGAGTGCGACTTTATCTCTGCCGCGATGTTCACCCCTGAACGTTCCGCATATTTAAATTTCACACAACCATTTTTCAGTTATTCAATAGTAATTGCCTCTCATAAAGATATTGTTTTTGACCGCAAAGAAAACTATTTCCAAGGAAAAACCTTCGCGTTAGTTAAAGGGTATTCATACGAGGAAAAAATACGCCGAAGCTATCCAAAAGCCAAACTTGTATATGTGAAAAATGCAACGGAAGGATTAATGTTGGCTTCAGCAATGAAAGTAGATGGTTATTTAGATGGGCAAATGGTTATTGCGTATACCATACACAAGGAAGGGTTAATCAATCTCAACATATCCGAACGACTAAATGAGCATATGAATTTGTCATTGGCAGTAAGAAGTGACGATCAGGTGCTTTTATCAATTTTCAATAAAGCCATTGATCAAATAACAGAAAAAGAGCGTCGACAAATACAAGCTAAATGGGAACGTACCTATACGACCACCGAAGAGATAAATACTTCCATCTATTGGAGCTTTTTTTATGTGTCATTTATTGCGTCTTGCTTTCTCATACTTACGTTTATTTTTAGACTAAGAAGCGCAGTTAATAAGAGCAACTCGAAAGTGTCTGGTTTAATAACACAGCTAGAGAAAGAAAAGAGTTACGATGCTTATGACGACGTTTTAAATAGGTATAGTGCAGTCAAAGAGGTTTATAACTCCTTGAAAAGCGAAAACAACGCAAATCTAGGGATCATTATATTTAAGGTAAATAAATTAGAGCAATTATATGACGAGCTTGACATGCTTGCAGTTGAGATGTTGATAGAAAGCATGCTTTCCCATATAAAAAAGATAATACCAAAAAGCTGTCAATTAGGTTGCTGGAGAGGTGGACGCTATATCCTGTTATGTAACAAGGCAACTAGCGAGGAGCTAACCTTGCTAGCAGAAACTGTCAGGTATGAAGTTGCGAAACAGGCATACCATTTCGATATAGGAGTAACGCTTAGTTTAGTGATTGGCCCTTACTCACAAAATTGCTCTATCAATGAACGAATTAAAGAAATAGAGAAGCAACTGTCGATGTGTTTACCAGACAATGTGAGTGGTAAACATATCGACTTTGTAAAAGAACAATAAAGTATGAAACTTGATAAGCATGTGCTCTATTACAATTTATTACTTCTCCTAGTCAGCGTTTCTTTTTTCTATTTACTTTCATGGATAAATAAAAATGAAGAGGCAATTAAAAAGGTAAAGCTTGCAAATCAAGCTGCTGAGGGAGAAGTTTACACATTTGCCCGAAAAGCTTTTAACTCTCTGTATATTGAAAGTGTTGTTGGTGACTATGTTTATGTAGATAAAAATGCGTTAAATGATCCCAAACACTTGCCTGTTAGGGTACAAGTTTTATTAGAACAAAATGTAGTGGACAAGATTGCTATTTATAGCAAAGAAAGATTGCTATTTAGTTGGGGGGGGAGTCACGGTAATCGTTTTTTGCCACGTGCTACACAGCTTAAAGGGGGTAATGATCTCAGATTAATCAATCTAGACAGCTCGCTTTTTATAGAAGCAAAAACCGCATTATACAGGAATGGTAGGGAGCATATTGGCTATATGTTGTTGCGTAAAAGGCTAGATAGTGACGCATTAAATGTAAACTATCATACTCATCAACAGTCGACTGTTATATTGCCCTCAGTAGATGCTACACAAAGCGAAGCGCTTCTATCAAATTTTACCGTCTCTGAAATTCCCTTTAATTACACTACAGCCCTAAATAAGGTAACAACCTGGAATACAATTGGCACAACTCATGTTGCCTTTACTACACCTATTTACTTTTCAAGCAACTATGAAGATGGGGTGAATAAAGCGACGAGTAATATTGCAGCTTATTTGTTGAGTACCGCTAGCTTTGACTGGTTTTCACTCAATTATGATTTAGCTAGTTTAAGCTTAGTCTTGATTTGGGCCTTGTTAATTATCTTTGTAGTGAATCGTTTGATTGCGCAGCTGATGCGACCTGTTAATGGCATTGTAAAGAGGGTAAGGAACAATATGCGATGTATCATCGAGTATAATAAGTTTGAGCCTTTATCACTAGAAGCTGTTAATGAAACTTATCAACAATTAGTCGTGAGTTACAACCAACTTCTGATGCACGTTAAAGATACTCGAGTAGCAAAAAATGAAATGCTACTTGAAATTGGACAAAGGAAGAGGCTACAAGACGAACTGCACAGATATAAAGCTCAATTGGAACATTTAGTAGAACAACGCACTTATGCATTGAAGCAGAAGAATGCTTTGCTAAAGAGCGAAATTTCAGAGAAAAAGAGAATTGAGCAAAAACGGCGAGAATTATCAAACCGGCTTTTGGTGACTCAGGAGGAGGAAAGGAAGCAACTTTCAAGGGAATTACATGATGGCGTTGGGCCGCTATTGATGGTGATTAAAATGAAGATTCAACTATTTAGACAACAATGTGAAAAAAGCAAAGAATTCAGCCTACTCCCTTTGGTAGACATAATAGAAAATACGCAACAGGCAATCAATGACGTACGAAAAATTTCTAAAGGGCTTCGCCCAGTTTACTATGACGATGGCAATATAGACGACCTGTTAACTTGGTATGCGGACGAATTTGAAGAGGTTACAGGCATCAAGGTTGAGATTAATAAAGACGAGAGCATTGTCTTGCCTTCCAAAGTGAAAGATAACCTATTCCGAGTTTTTCAAGAAGCGTTAAACAATGCGCATAAGCACGCAAAAGCCAGCAGAGTAACAATACAGCTATTACGCAGAAAAACGAACTTGCTGATGACCATTGCAGATAATGGCATTGGATTGGATGCTAGCAGCGTGCGCACAGGAATTGGCTTTTATACTATGGAAGAAAGAGTCTCACTTATTAACGGTACAATGGATGTGAATACAGGTTCGGGAAGTGGTGTGCAAATTTCTATTCAGCTCCCATTGACACAATTAATTAAGGAACATTGATCTTTATGAATATCACGGAAAAGAAGCGGATACTGATTGCAGATGATCACCAAATATTTCGTCAAGGTTTACGTACTTTAATAGAGCAGAGCGAAAATTTTGAGGTGATATCAGATGTTGCTGACGGAGAAGCCGCTTGGAGTGCAATAAAGAAAAATACTCCAGATATAGCTGTTTTGGATATTACGATGCCTATTCTTAGTGGCTTTGATGTTGTTACTAGAATTCAAAAGTATAAACTGAGTACCAAAGTCATTTTTTTATCTATGCACAATGATATCAAAATCATTGACCGAGGGTTATCTCTCGGTGCTTTTGCATACCTGCGTAAAGACGAAGCATTTGACTCCCTTATAAAAGCGATGGAAATGGTGCTTCGAGGTAAGTCCTACCTCTCAGCAGAGTTAGAAACACAACTGAGTGAGTACCAACTGTCTCGAGTGAATTTCAACTTGACGAAACGAGAGCAAGAAACACTATCCTTTATTGCTAAAGGACTAACAAACAAAGAGATTGCTGAAGTGATGTGCTTATCGGTAAAAACTATAGATAATCATAGAACGAATTTAATGGGTAAGCTAGATGTGCGCAATACTGCTGGGCTAGTGCGTTATGCACTGTTAGAGACAATGGATGTATGATTACCAATTAGATAGCTCATTTTCTAAACGGTGATGGAATTAAAGTAGTCGTGCTTTTTTATTTTAGGCAAAGGGTTGAGTCACAAAAATTGTTAATGGTCCTTTATTAATGAATACCTTAGCGATTGCTTTCGTTGTGCTGATGAAGATACGCATAACGCAAAGCAAGCTTACGCAACTGTAAGAAGTAGCAGCAATTGTGCACTGGATTATTTATAGCTAAGTGTTAGCCTGATTTTGCGTAAATTAGATACGCTGATAACACTATCTTAAGGAATGAAAATGAAAATCAAGTTAAATAAAAAACAATTAAAAACTTTAAATTCAACCAAGGAAATTAATGAGTTAGCAACCCAGAAAATTGCTGCAGGTCACGCCAATGTGAACCCTGCATCTTGGACATCGGTGATGATTTTTTGTGATGCGCGTACAGGACTTTGCCCCGTAGATCCAAAATGATAATCAGATGATAATAATAGGTCCATTATTCAATATGGACCTATTATTTTATAGCAGGAATTTGTCTGTCTAAGTAACACCATGGCGAAATATCGATATTTTTCACTGTACTTTTTGTTGCTCAATCAACTTGCCAACACTCCATACTAGCAGTCAAAGAATGTTATTTTGATGGGTATTAAATAAACAAAGGTGTTTTTTAATCTAATCGCTGCTAAAGATCGTAGTTATAAAAAACAGATGGAGTTTAGCCATGATTAAAAATACCTCTCTAACCGGCATACTTGTTAGTAGCTTTTTTCTTTCGTCTACCACTTGGGCTCAAGTTGATTTTAAAATACAGCAATTATCTAGCAACCTTCATGTTCTTTATGGACAAGGAGGGAATATAGCAATTAGCACAGGTAAAGATGGTATTTACCTTGTGGACGATCAATTTGCAAAACTCAGTGAAGACATTAAGAAACAGATCAGTACCTTACAACAAGGCGCGCCCGAATTTGTTATAAATACTCATCATCATGGCGACCACACTGGCGGTAACGAAAACTTTGCCCAAGCGGGGAGCCATGTCATTGCCCATCACAATGTTTTTGAAAGATTAAAGGCCAAACATTCTGAGGGGTCAAAGTACTTACCTGTGGTCAGTTTTGGTAAAGATTTAGTGTTACATTTTAATGATGAACATGCGCATTTATGGCATTTCCCTCATGCTCATACTGATGGAGACGCAGTGATTTTTTATAAAAATGCTAATGTCGTTCACATGGGGGATATTTTTTTCAACCTCAATAGTCTCCCTTTTATTGATGTGGATAGTGGTGGCTCATTAGATGGCGTGATAAGCGCGGTTCGAGATACGTTGGAACGCATCGACGACGATACTAAAGTCATTCCAGGGCATGGCCCTGTTACGGACAAATCAAGCTTAGCGCAATACCTTATTTTACTTCAAAAAGCGAAACAGTTGATGCTAGTTGCAATGAAAGAGCATAACACCATTGAGGCGGTCCTAAATGCAAAGCCATTAGCTGCTTTAGAATTAAGTTACTCAGATTGGCTTCCACAAGAACGCGTCACTAAGTTGTTTTATAGAAGTCTAGCCAAGCAGGCTGGGGGGAGTTAATCGCTCGTTCTTGCTTACTTACTATGTTACTAAGAATATATTATCCCAAAGTATATCTGCTGGGTGTAGCCCCTGCCCATTGAAAATGCACAGGGGAGTACACATGGTTTTTAAACGGGATCTGTATCAGGCACAATACTTTCAATACATGCTTTGACGGCGTCTTTGGTAGCACGTTTGCGCTCGCCTTGTTGAATGAACTCTTCAAGTGTTACCTCACCACTGCTATTGGCATCCATTATTGAAAAAATGTCTGTTTGATGTGCTGTTAAAGCCGCGGTAATTTCAGCGAGACTAATCCCACCGCTGTTATCGGTATCAAGTTGGGCAAACTTAGTGGTTGGCGCTGCAAATTTTGTTACGTCAGGCACAATGATATTGTTATTGCCTGTTGCGTCTTTGGTGTCTTGCACGCACTGTACAATCTCAGAGGCAAACTCAGATAGGTCGAAGTTGTGGCGCTTTTTATTTAAATATTCGTCCAGTTCTATTTCAGAGCTAGTATTGGTATCAGCTCGTAGCAGTTTTTTTTGCGCTTTGGTATCGATATTAGCGAGTAACTCATCGAAGGTAATCGTATTACTTTGATCAGCATCTAATTTTGCAAAAACGACTTCAGGTGCTTTATGGTGACCTTTTCTAGCCTCGGCTTGTGCACTGACTGTTAGAGTTGTAAGCGTTGCTGCGATGATTGCGATATTGATAATTGAACGTTTCATAACTTGTCTCTCTTATGTCATGGGTTAAGTTTGATAACCGTGTTCGACCATAAAAAGTAAGGTCGCCGCGGTGTTGACTTATAAGATGGAAGACAATTGTGCAAACAATGTGGCAATTAGTTGCCTTTACATAAATTTACATACAGTGGATTATATCGCTCTTTATGTTGAGGCTTCCTTAACCCCATTACACTTAGTCATTGTGCTTTCTAGCGAGCTTATACTTTTTGTAATGATTATTTCTATTAAAGGCGGATGGCATAGTTTTATATCCTATTGACTCAACTTCTTATGGCTTAAGTGTTTTTTAATTTCACCTACAAATTAGGCTTAAGTTGGGTCTAGAATACCTGATTTAAAGGCATGCTAATTGCTACGTGTTTGACACCAGCTATCATCAAGGAGATAAGCATGCTGCTTTTTAACGGTATTTATGAACCAGTAAAGAGAAATATTAGTGTAACCAACAGCCCAGAGGGACCTGGTATAAACACTGAACAGCAATTTGCAAAAGAAATGGCAAACGCCCAACTTTCCTCTGTGAGCAAACAGCTCCAAAAAAAAGATGTTTCAATCTACTCACGTAATCAAAGTTTTCTGGAAAAGGTTCAAGAAGCTGCACTTTTACAGCGAATGGGTGTGAATAAAGAAAAGTTGGAAGAATTAAAAGAGCAATTAGCGGTGCTCGAGAAGCAATTTGCAGATGGAAACATCTCACAAAAAGACTATCAGGAGCAAAGGGCTATAATAGAGGAGGAAATAGCGAAGGAATATGAGCAAGCTCAAAAGAGACGAGAAGAGCAAGAGCGGGCTCAAGGTAACACTTAGCTGATAAAAAGGCCGCATATGAATGTCTTATATTCAAAACTCTTTTTTAAAAACCCTAAAAACTGACCACTTTGTTTGGAAATAAGTTATGAAAGTATGTCATAGTGCGCAAGCGCTATCTTATGGAAATGGCGCTAACTTAGAGCTATTAGAGGCTATTTGGCAGCGAGTTACAGCGTCGATTATTGGCAATCAGGAGCAAACCGGAGATTTTATCTCAGATGCAGATAAAGCAGTGTTCGACCTAATCGGGTTGAGTTGGCAACACGCAATTTCGACTCTATATCAGTATGCGCATTCCTACAAAGATTTTTTAAAGCATATTCTGCCATATTCCAACATAAATGAGCTTGCAATGGCTCGTGCAACAGCTTACGTATCGGGGCATGCTCAGCCGCAGGAAGCCCTACAATTGTTCGAAGAAATAAAGGGCATGGATAATGTGTTAGATGACTTTCAGATGCAACAGTGGCGAATGGATGGCTACGTTGTATTAGAAAGGGCGCTAGATACACAACAATGCCAAGCAGTTATCGCTGCCATTGCAGATTTTTTGGAAATTGATATAGCAGATCCGACACAGTGGTATAACAGCACTAATCGAAATGGCATCATGGTGGAGCTAACGCATCATGCAGCGTTAATTGCTGCGAGAAATAGCAAGCGCATCCATAAAGCCTTTAGCCAGCTATGGGAAACTGACGATTTGATAGTATCTGCAGATCGCTGTGGTTTTAACCCGCCTCACACAGAGCTGCACCCATTTTCGGGTCCTGATTTGCATTGGGATGTTGATTTTACAAAACCACTTAACTTTGGCACTCAAGGAATTGTGTATTTAACAGATACCGAGGCGCAGCAGGGGGCCTTAACATTGGTTCCGGGGTTTCATCATCAGTTACAAAGCAGAGTTGATGAATTTAAACATCAACAACATGAGGTTGATTTACACAAATTAGGTTCCAAGCCAATCCCTGCAAAAGCAGGAGATATGGTAATTTGGCATCAGTTTTTGCCCCACGGCAGTCGCGCTAACCTGACGGACAAGCCAAGAATTGTACAATATATTAATATGTACCCTTTCCCAAAAGGAATTGAGTAATAAAAAAGGAGCTACATATGAGCTCCTTATAATGAAAACGCTTTTTTAACTGTGGTAGTTTTCACAAGCTTCTAAGGTGTTTTCAATTAGACTAGCGACAGTCATAGGGCCAACTCCACCTGGTACAGGGGTAATGAAGCTCGCTTTTTGCTCAGCAATACTATATTGCACATCACCGACCAATTTACCTGACTCTAAGCGATTGATACCCACATCGATAACAATTGCACCTTCTTTAATCCAATCACCAGGAATAAATTCAGGCTTACCAACGGCAACAACCAACAAATCAGCACGCCTTACGTGGGCTTCTAGATCTTGAGTAAACTTGTGGCATACAGTTGTAGTGCACCCAGCAAGTAATAACTCTAAAGACATTGGACGACCAACAATATTTGATGCGCCTACCACTACAGCATGCATTCCTTTATATCGAACGCCAGTTGAGTCGAGTAAAGTGATGATACCCTTTGGTGTACAAGGTCGAAGTGCTGGCATTCTTTGCGCCAATCTGCCTATATTATACGGGTGGAAGCCATCGACATCTTTATGAGGATGGATGCGCTCAAGGATCTTTTCAGCATCTAACCCAGCAGGTAAAGGTAGCTGTACTAAAATGCCGTCGACCTCTGGGTCGGTATTTAGTGAGTCTACTAGCTCTAGAAGCTGTTGCTCATTCGTGTCACCTGGTAAGTCAAATGATTTAGAAATAAAGCCGACCTCTTCACAAGCTTTGCGTTTAGAACCGACATAAACTTGACTTGCTGGGTCTTGTCCTACTAATACTACTGCAAGTCCAGGAGCACGTAAGCCTTGTTCAACGCGTTCGGCAACACGTTTAGTTACTGTAGTGCGTACTTGTTTGGCGATTGCCTTACCATCAATGATGTTTGCCGTCATGGGTGACCTTTATTGGGATTAAAAACTTGAACGAACATGAGCGTATAGGGGTTATGCTCAAAATGCCACTACATAATCATATAGAAGCGGCGCTATTTTCTCAGAAAACAGCGCATGCGCCAAGCTGATATCTACTTTTTACAGTATTGAAGTTAATAGAACAGTAGATATAGTTGATAAAATTGTATAAATTTCAGCTAAGTGATCTGCTTTTTATACATTTTGTAGCAAAAGTAGCCACTTGAAAGCTTTTTTTGAAAAAGTGTTTGACCTAGTTCGGTCAAATCACTATTATGCACCCCGTTGTCAACGAGCACTGCTCGAAACAACAAATTAAGTATCGGCGATTAGCGCAGTTTGGTAGCGCACTTGGTTTGGGTCCAAGGGGTCGCAGGTTCAAATCCTGCATCGCCGACCACTTTAAAATAAGAATAGCAACATGAAGATGTTCGTATGCGCCCTTAGCTCAGCTGGATAGAGCAACGCCCTTCTAAGGCGTCGGTCGAAGGTTCGAATCCTTCAGGGTGCGCCATTCTTATTTAGTCCTTATGTAGTGGCGGCTGTAGCTCAGTTGGTAGAGCCCTGGATTGTGATTCCGGTTGTCGTGGGTTCAAGTCCCATCAGTCGCCCCATCTACATACTCCGTCGGCGATTAGCGCAGTTTGGTAGCGCACTTGGTTTGGGTCCAAGGGGTCGCAGGTTCAAATCCTGCATCGCCGACCACTTCTAAAATACCGTTCAGTATCGGCGATTAGCGCAGTTTGGTAGCGCACTTGGTTTGGGTCCAAGGGGTCGCAGGTTCAAATCCTGCATCGCCGACCATTATCCTATCTCATAGTAAACTTTAAAATTAACCAACTTTTAACCGTTCAGCCCTTATTTCTTCATAAATTTATCCTGATTGCTCGACTAAACATTTTTATAGGTTATAATGCCGCGTCTATTGTTTAACATAGGGCCCATGAAGGGCAGGCAACAAGAGTGACACATGCAATTGGTGCTCAAAACGGGCTTCCGTGGATACGCTGATTAAGGCATGATGTGCAACTTGTTTGTAAGGAAGGCGCGTTGTCGCCAAAATTGAAGATTGAGGTAAATCATGCAAGTTTCTGTTGAGACGACTCAAGGCCTTGAGCGCCGTCTGACTATCACCGTTCCTGCAGAGAACGTTGAGACTGAAGTTAAAAAACGCTTACAACAACTGTCTAAAACCCAGCGTATCGATGGTTTCCGTCCTGGTAAAGTACCAGTGTCTGTGATCAACAAACGTTTTGGTACAGCAGTTCGTCAAGAAGTAGCAGGCGAATTGATGCAACGTAACTACATTGAAGCTATCGTTGCTGAAAAAATTAACCCTGCTGGAGCGCCATCATTCGCACCTAAATCATTAGAAGCAGGCAAAGATCTTGAGTTTGACGCAACTTTTGAAGTTTACCCTGAAGTTGAACTAAAAGATTTAGACAAAATTGCTGTTGAAAAGCCAGTTGTAGATGTAACTGACGAAGACTTAGCAAACATGTTAGAGACGCTTCGCAAGCAACACGCAACTTGGGTTGAAAGTGATGCGGCTGCTGGCGAAAACGATCGTGTAACTATTGATTTCGTTGGTACTGTTGAAGGCGAAGAGTTCGAAGGTGGCAAGGCTGAAGACTTCCCACTAGAACTTGGTCAAGGTCGAATGATCCCTGGCTTCGAAGAAAACATCGTTGGTAAAAAAGTTGGCGAAGAAGTTGTTGCTGACGTAACTTTCCCTGAAGAATACCATGCAGAAAACCTAAAAGGTAAACCTGCTCAATTCACTATTACTGTGAAGAAAGTTGAAGTTCAGGAGCTTCCAGAGCTAAACGACGAGTTTGCAACTAAGTTTGGTGTTGCAGAAGGCGGTGTTGACGCACTTAAAGAAGAAGTTAAAAAGAACATGACGCGTGAACTTTCACAAGCTGTTAAAGCAAATGTGAAAGATCAAGCGATTAAAGGTCTTTTAGCAAACAACGAAACTGAAGTGCCTAAAGCACTTATTGATCAAGAGATTGATGCACTTCGTCAGCAAGCAGCACAGCGTTTTGGCGGCAACGCACAAAATATGCCTGAGCTACCTGCAGAGCTTTTCCATGAGCAAGCTGTGACTCGTGTTAAAACAGGTCTTTTACTTGGTGAAGTGATCAAAGCACATGACATCAAAGTAGATGAAGCTAAAGTAGATGAATTAATCGAAACGGTTGCTTCAGCTTACGAAGATCCAAGTGAAGTTGTTAGTTACTACAAGAGTAACGAACAAATGATGCAACAAATGCGAAATGTTGCAATGGAAGAGCAAGCTGTAGAAGCTATTTTGGCTGCTGCACAGGTTTCTGAAGTTGAGAAAGCGTTTGATGACATTATGAATCCGCAGCAAGGTGCATAATAAGTCATTGACTTAACGCTAAGCTAACGATTTAATGGCTCGAGATGTTCTACAAAAATTTGTAGTTTGTCCGAGCCATTTTTTATTTGTAGGCAAGAATACCAACCAAAAGCAGCCTGCCTAGAACGCTGCGGATTAAGGAATAAAAAATATGAATGACGGTATGATCGATCCTTTCAATGCATTAGTACCAATGGTTGTTGAGCAGACAGCCAAAGGTGAGCGCTCTTTCGATATTTATTCGCGCCTTTTAAAAGAGCGTATTATTTTCTTAACGGGGCAAGTTGAAGATCAAATGGCAAATTTGATCGTTGCGCAGTTATTGTTTTTAGAATCTGAAAGCCCAGAAAAAGATATCTTTCTTTATATTAATTCACCAGGTGGCTCTGTTACCGCGGGTATGTCAATTTATGACACGATGAATTTTATCAAACCTGACGTAAGCACAGTATGCGTAGGCCAAGCAGCTAGCATGGGCGCGTTCTTGTTATCTGGTGGTGCTAAAGGCAAGCGTTATTGTTTACCGAATTCGCGTGTCATGATTCATCAACCTTTGGGTGGTTTCCAAGGTCAAGCATCTGATTTTGAGATCCATGCAAAAGAAATTTTATCTATCAAAGAAAAGTTAAATAGGCTAATGGCAGAACATACCGGACAGCCATTTGATATTGTATCGCGAGATACCGATCGTGATAATTTTATGAGCGCACAAGAAGCTGTAGAGTACGGCTTAGTGGATGCGGTTCATACACGTAGAGAAATTAAGTAAGTTTTCTGAGAGCGAGCGGTTAAACCTCGCTCTACAACTATGCTAAAGTAAGTTTTATTTGGTATAGTTAAAACAATGTATATGGTTACCGTTATTGGTAACGACGAAAATAAGAGGTAGCTGAATGTCAGACACTCCAACAGACGGCGACAAAAGTAATAAACTCTTGTACTGCTCTTTTTGTGGCAAGAGCCAGCATGAAGTACGCAAATTAATTGCCGGTCCATCGGTGTATATTTGCGATGAGTGCGTCGAACTGTGTAACGACATCATTAGGGAAGAAATAAAGGATATTGCACCTAAGCATGATGCAGGTGACAAACTTCCAGTTCCAAAAGAAATTAGAAATCATCTGGATGATTATGTGATCGGTCAGGAACATGCCAAGAAGGTGTTGTCTGTTGCGGTATACAATCATTACAAGAGATTGCGTAGCCAAGGCTCTAAAAATGATGTAGAGCTGAGTAAGAGCAATATCTTGTTAATTGGTCCAACTGGTAGTGGTAAGACATTATTAGCTGAAACACTTGCTAGGTTGCTTGACGTACCATTTACGATGGCTGATGCAACGACACTAACAGAAGCTGGCTATGTGGGTGAAGATGTTGAAAACATCATCCAAAAGCTACTGCAAAAGTGTGATTACGATGTTGAGAAAGCTCAGCGTGGTATTGTTTACATTGATGAAATCGACAAAATTTCACGTAAGTCTGATAATCCATCTATCACACGAGATGTTTCTGGCGAAGGTGTTCAGCAAGCATTACTAAAGCTGATAGAGGGAACAGTTGCATCTGTACCACCTCAAGGTGGCAGGAAGCATCCACAGCAAGAATTTTTACAAGTTGATACGTCTAAAATCCTGTTCATCTGTGGTGGTGCATTTGCAGGTCTAGATAAAGTGATCGAGCAACGTAGTCATAAAAATACCGGAATCGGTTTTGGTGCAAATGTTAAATCTTCAGATGCGTCTCGTTCTTTGAGTGAAACATTTAAAGATGTAGAACCGGAAGATTTGGTTAAATATGGTTTGATCCCAGAGTTTATTGGTCGTCTACCAGTTGTAGCAACACTTACCGAACTAGATGAAGATGCATTGATTCAAATCTTAAATGAACCTAAAAATGCGTTAACTAAGCAGTTTGCAGCGTTGTTTAAGATGGAAGAGGTTGAGCTTGAGTTTAGAGAAGATGCTTTGAAAGCAATTGCTAAAAAAGCGATGGAACGAAAAACTGGAGCACGCGGTTTACGTTCAATTGTAGAAGGGGTTTTACTCGATACAATGTATGAACTGCCGTCGATTGAAAACGTAAGTAAGGTAGTGGTTGATGAAACTGTTATTAAAGGTGAGTCAGACCCTATTTTAATTTATGAAAATAGCCCTCAGGACAAAGCTGTTTCAGAGTAAGCTATCGAGTCATGTAAAAAGGAGCCAATGGCTCCTTTTTTTATCAATCAGTTGAACTTTATATACGCTATCCCCATATAGATTGGTATTAATAAAAATTAACGAAGTGTAAAGAGAATAAAATGACGCTTGAGAGAACGGATCGAGTTGAAATTCCAGTGTTGGCACTACGCGATGTTGTCGTGTACCCGCACATGGTGATCCCGCTTTTTGTAGGCCGAGAAAAATCGATAAAATGCCTAGAAGCGGCGATGGAAAATGACAAACAAATCTTTTTAGTCGCTCAAAAAGATGCCACAGTTGACGACCCAAAAACTGATGAAATATACGAAGTTGGTACAATTGCGACGGTACTGCAGTTACTAAAACTTCCTGATGGTACTGTTAAAGTACTCGTGGAGGGGACGCAGCGAGCCAAGATAGAAGAGTTTTTAGTATCTGATGATTACTTTTTAGCTCAAGCACAGTTTTTAGAATCTCAAGACATTGAAGAGCAAGAGCAAGATATTTTTATTCGTAGTGCAGTGAGTCAATTTGAAGGCTATGTAAAACTGAATAAAAAGATCCCTCCTGAAGTCTTGACCTCCGTATCAGGTATTGACGAGGCATCTCGGTTAGCTGACACTATGGCAGCTCATATGCCAATTAAAGTGCCAGAAAAACAAAAAGTACTTGAACTAGACAGTGTCACTGAACGCTTAGAGTATTTAATGGCACTGATGGAAGGTGAGATTGACCTACTGCAAGTCGAGAAAAAAATTCGCTCGCGCGTTAAAAAGCAAATGGAAAAATCTCAACGCGAGTACTATTTGAATGAGCAAATGAAAGCGATTCAAAAAGAACTTGGCGAATTAGATGATGTGCCTGATGAGTTTGAGGCGTTGAAAAAACGTATTAGTGAAGCACAGATGCCAAAAGAAGCAGAAGAAAAGGCATTGTCTGAACTTAATAAGTTAAAAATGATGTCTCCTATGTCTGCAGAAGCTACTGTGGTTCGCTCTTACATCGATACAATGATTGGGGTTCCGTGGAAAAAGCGCTCTAAAGTTAAAAAAGATTTGGCGGGCGCACAGAAAATTTTAGATGCTGACCATTATGGCCTTGAGAAAGTTAAAGACCGTATAATTGAGTATCTAGCCGTTCAGCAACGTACGAATAAATTAAAAGGACCCATCTTGTGTCTTGTTGGTCCTCCAGGTGTTGGTAAAACAAGCTTAGGGCAGTCTATCGCTCGCTCTACAGGACGCAAATATGTTCGAATGGCTTTGGGCGGAGTACGTGATGAAGCCGAAATACGTGGCCACCGACGTACTTACATAGGCTCAATGCCTGGTAAGTTAATTCAGAGCATGAGCAAAGTTGGTGTTAAAAATCCATTGTTCTTACTCGATGAAATAGACAAAATGTCTTCTGATATGCGCGGTGATCCTGCTTCGGCATTACTTGAAGTGTTAGATCCTGAGCAAAATAGTACATTCGCAGATCATTACTTAGAAGTAGATTACGATCTATCTGACGTGATGTTTGTTGCAACATCGAACAGCTTCAATATTCCTGGCCCACTGTTAGATCGTATGGAAGTTATTCGTCTTTCAGGCTATACCGAAGATGAAAAGCTCAATATCTCTAAACAGCATTTGATACCCAAACAAATCAAGCGAAATGGCTTAAAAGACTCTGAAGTTGTTATCGAAGATAGCGCAATCATTGGTATTATTCGCTATTACACAAGAGAGGCTGGTGTACGTAATTTAGAACGAGAAATTTCTAAACTATGTCGCAAAGCGGTAAAAAATATCTTGTTAGATAAAGACATTAAGCAAGTTGTGATTAATCAGGAGAACTTGGAAGACTTCCTCGGTGTGCAGCGTTTTGACTACGGGAAAGCGGAAGACGGTGATCGTATTGGCCAGGTAACAGGGCTTGCTTGGACAGAAGTTGGTGGTGATTTACTCACAATAGAGTGTGCTGCAGTGCCAGGTAAAGGGAAACTCACCTATACGGGTTCTCTTGGCGATGTAATGCAGGAGTCAATTCAAGCGGCAATGACCGTTGTACGAAATCGCGCAGAAAAGCTTCGCATTAATAGTGACTTTTATGAAAAACGAGATATCCACGTACACGTACCAGAAGGCGCCACACCGAAAGATGGACCTAGTGCGGGTATTGCCATGGTGACATGTTTGGTTTCTAGCCTAACGGGTAATCCAGTTCGTTCTGATGTTGCAATGACGGGTGAAATTACTTTACGTGGTGAAGTGTTGCCAATTGGTGGTTTAAAAGAAAAGCTACTAGCGGCACATCGTGGTGGAATCAAGACAGTTGTGATCCCAAAAATTAATGAAAGGGACCTAAAAGAGATACCTCAAAATGTACTTGATGGGCTTGATATTCATCCAGTTACTTGGATCGATGAGGTTCTGTCGCTTGCTTTGGCTAACCCTTTGGAGAGTTTTGCTGTCGAAAACGGCAAAAATGCAGAAAAAGTCTAAAAAAAGTGAGTGAAAGGGCTTTTCAAATCCAAAAGGTATGTTAACTTAAGCACTGGTTTTAAGCCTAGCCCTTATCTGGCCTAGGCTTGATAAAGATTTCCGAATTAGAGAGTCGCTGTGATGTCTCTAAATGAACAACAAAAGTGGGCTGTTTTAAATATCGGTTCGCTTTTGATAATAACAATGTAAGAGGATGATATTGTGAATAAATCTCAATTAATCGATCAAATCGCAGCTGATGCTGATATTTCTAAAGCGGCTGCTGGTCGTGCTCTAGATTCATTCATCGAGTCAGTAACTGGTGCGCTAAAAGAAGGCGACTCAGTAGCGCTTGTAGGTTTTGGTACTTTCTCAGTACGTGAGCGTGCGGCACGTTCGGGTCGTAACCCACAAACAGGTGAAACAATCCAGATTGCTGCTGCTAACATCCCTTCTTTCAAAGCGGGTAAAGCATTAAAAGACGCTGTAAACTAATCTTTCATAGATATATAAGCGCGGCTTTACGTAGCTTTACAACTTTTGCTTTACAAAAGCCGTGTACAGCTTCAACAAAAAAAGCGTATCTGATAAGATACGCTTTTTTTACATTAGCGATAAATTCAAAGCGCAGTGGTGCTTTGGCTTAGATAAGAGAAGAACAAATGCTTGAAAAGATCAGAGAAGGCTCACAAGGCCCTGCAGCCAAGATAATACTTGGCGTCGTCATCTTGTCTTTTGCTTTAGCAGGGATTGGTGGTTACCTAGGTCAAACCACAGAGCAACCTGTAGCAGAGGTCAATGGCGTTAAAATCAGTCAAACAGAATTTGCGCGTGCATATCAAAACGAACGTGCACGTTTAGAACAACAGTTTGGTGAGTATTTCACACAAATATCAGCTGATCCTGCTTATATGGCACGAATTCGCCAAGGTGTCGTTGATAGATTAGTACAGCAAGAGTTGCAAAACCAATTAGCAGCTGAGTTGGGTCTACGTGTGAGCGACGAGCAAGTTAAAGACGCGATTTTAGAAATGTCATATTTCCAAGTTGGTGGCCAATTTAGTAACGATCGCTACTTGCAGTTAATTCGCCAGATGAACTTCCAGCCTGATTCGTTCCGCGAGTATTTACGTGAGGAAATGACTCGTAATCAATTAGTATCTGCTATTGCTGGATCGGATTTTGTATTGCCTGCTGAGTTAAAACAAGCAGTTGCATTACAACAGCAAACACGAGATTTAGATTATGTGGTGTTAAGTAAAGACTTATTCAAATCTAAAGTTGACGTGTCAGAGCAAGAGATCAAAGATTATTATCAGTTGAATCAGGGATTATTTCAGTCTCCAGAGCGTGTGGCGCTCGAATATCTTGAATTAAAGGCAGACGAAATAGAACCAGCTACAAAGATCACAGATGAAGACGTATTGGCTTACTATGAAGAGAGTAAAAACCAATATCTTGAGCCTGAAAAACGTCGTGTATCACACATTTTGATCGAAGGCGCATCAGATGATGCGGAGGCTAAAAAAGTTGCTCAGGGCATCTTAGAGCAGCTACAAAACGGAGCTGACTTTGCTCAACTTGCTGAAGAAAAGTCCAATGATATTGTTAGCGCTGAGTTAGGTGGCGATTTAGACTGGATTGAACGTGATATGATGGATCCAGAATTTGAAACTGCTGCGTTTGCTTTGGAAAATGTTGGAGATATTTCAGACGTTGTCACGTCAGAATTTGGTTTTCACATTATCAAGCTAACAGATATTCAGCGCCAGCAAGTTAAAGCATTTGATGATGTTAAAGCTGACCTACGAGCTGAATTAGAAAAAGCTGAAAAAGTCGATGCTTTTTATCAAAAGCAAACAGAGGTTGCTGAACTTGCATTTGAAGTTCCGGACTCTCTACAAGATGCCGCTATTGCAGCTGGCGTAGAGTTGAAAACAACAGAGCTAGTTACAAGAAGCGCTTTACCAGCACCTTTAAACACACCTAGCGTAACAACTGCTATCTTCAGCCCAGAAGTGCTAGAAGATAGAGTAAACTCTGAGGTTTTAGAAGTTGCTAGTGAGCACATTGTTGTTGTTCGAGTTAAAGAGTATCAAGCTGCGTCGACAAAACCTTTGGAAGAAGTGAGTGAGCAAGTAAAAGCAACATTAATCAACGATAAAGCGTCGGCTTTGGCTAAACAGCAGGCCCAAGAAGCATTTACTGATCTACAAGGCGCTAAAACATTAGCGGATATCGCTTCTGAACATTCAGCTGAAGTAAAGTCAGAAGCGCAACTTAAGCGTCAGTCTTATTCGGTTGCACCAGCGATTGTAAAAGAAGCATTCCAATTACCGCATCCGAGTGAAGACAAAGCACAATTCGCGATGGTGGAACTGGCCAATGGTGATGCTGCATTGCTTAAGCTTAAAGCGGTTAATACTCCACAAATTAGTGATGAAATTGACCCTCAGCAAAAGCAAAACATCACGATGACTCAAGTTAATAAAAATTACACTGCTTTCATCGAATCACTAAAAGCACAAGCCGAAGTGATGCGACCACAGCTTAATGTGGCTGAAGAAAACTAGTTTTATCAGACTATTCAAAAGGTGCCAATATTGTGGCGCCTTTTTTATGTATGGCTTGATTTAATCTCAAAGGCTTATTTTTAGCGTACTTCAGAAGCAAGTTTCAGTAGGTGAGCACTAAAGTTAAGTCCTCGTCGTTTTGCGTCAGTTAGATTTATGCGAAAGCTTAGATTATTAGTATCAGCAATCAAGCCTATCATCGCGCCTTGGCGAAACCCTTCACTCGTATCAGCAACAATTAAAATGGGATGCTGCTCTAGTTCCGTAAGCCAATATTGCGTTTGCTGTCTATTTTGTTGGCTCAAAAATAATACATCGCAGAGTTTTACCTGTTCGTTATTAGGCAACTCAATCACTTCAGTATTGTTTTGCATCTTTTGATCCTGCAGTAGGTTTAGAACAGCTTCATAGAGCTCATGGTTTCCTACTACACAAAAGCTTAACTTTTCAGGAGGAGGTGGGGGCCACTTGCTAAATTGACTAAACCGATACAAAAAAGCGGCTTTTAGCTCATTTTCACTAAGCCCTTGTTGTGCTTGGCAGTGGTGATAAGAAAGTAATAAGAATAAAGCAAAGAGTACTTTAATCATTATCCCAGCTCCAATTGACCGACAGATGCACCTGACGACGTCGCTGCACATAGGGAATAAAGCCATCATCCGTAATGTCGAGGATCTCTTCGTTTGTGATATTTCTTACACCTAAAGCAACAGATAACATGTTAGTACTTTGCCAACTTAAACTAGCATCATGACTGGAAAATTTGGGCAACGTGTAACCAAAAGATTTTCGTTCACTGACCGCGTGTGAGTGCAAGCTAAGTAGAAAACCTGACTGGCCAAGAGGTACACTAAAACGCAGCTGGCCAATAAATTTAGGGGAGTTACCAATATCAAACCCTCCTTTAAGCTCAGAGCGCTGAAATGCCATGTTGGCGACCAGAGACATGCCATTGTACCAACGTTTATCAACACCCAATTCAAGCCCCTGACTGGTGATTGGTGGGGTGTTAAAATAAGTAGGGTAGAATATATCTCTATGAATCAAATTTTTGATATTTGATTGGTATATTGTGGCAAAAGATGAAAAAGATGAGGTCCAGCGTTGTACTAGGCTGACTTCGCTATATGTTAAGGTTTCATTATCTGGTGCTGGTACATAAAAAACGCTATTGGTATTACGTTCTAAAAAGTTAGTCACTCTAAAAGCACGGCTGTGGCGAATTAAAAGATTGTGATTGTCTGCAAATTGGTATTTCAGCGTGAAGCTAGGTGACCATCTAGCAGTACTAAAGTCGGAGTTGTCATGTCTTAATGCCCACTGAAATTTTAATTTTGGGCTTAATCGCCAAAGATCTTGAATATATAGTCCATAGCGTGATTCATTACTTTTTAGGTAATTATCCAATTCACTTGGAGTACCTGCATTGTAACTAAACTCTTGTCGGTGATCTTTTTGAAAGTCAAAGCCAACCATAAATTCATGACTATCAAAGCCTAAAAAAACAAGTTGGCCGTCTAAATTACTCCAGCGGCCAGAGTTTAAACTTCGATCAAAAATAACCTCTCTGTTTGGTAAGATTCGTGGTGCACTTCGTTTTAAGTCATTGCCATGAGTGGAGATATGGAAATAGGCCTCAATGTCTCTAGAAACCTTGTCATCAAATGTGAGCGCAAGAAAGTATGCCTCATTTTGTACTTTTTCAATTTCTGGTGTGTTGTTTTGAAAAAGCGTATAAGCATCTGGGAAGCTTCGCGTTCTCTTAGAACCTGCGGCTTGAAATTGTAGGCTACCAGTTTGGTGGCTAAACATTACGCGGGTACTATCTTCTTTATTTAGATGCTGCCATTTAATTACTTCTGCAGGTACCTGTAAAACGGGAAAAGCTATTGAATCTACTTTGGTTTTACTTAACGAAAGCCAACTATCAGAGCCAGAAGAAGAGCGAAACCCCGTTGTTATCCTAGCGTGTTTAGCCCCATCATTGGTGGTGGATGCAGCAATATTTATGTCACCCAGTTTACTAGTCGTCTTGGTGACTATATTGATCACACCGAGTAAAGCATTATTGCCATATAAAGCCGCAGATGCACCAGGGCTATACTCCACTCGCTCGATAAGCCCCACATCAACAAAATTCTCATAGCCTAAAATCCCTGCATCCAGCAAGTTCTCGTTCATTCTTGTGCCATCAAGTAAAAACAAAAATCGAGAATTGAAATCTCCTGGGCGGCCTATACCTCTAGCGCTAAGATAGGTAAAGACGCTGTCGTCTCGTGTTACTATGCCAGCAAAGAGGGCCAAAATATCGCCAAGAGATTGCAGGTTGAACTGCCTAATATCTTTGTCTGTGATCACATGAGTGACAGCCATGCTATCGCTACTGGAGCGTTCGATGCGAGAAGCTGTAGAAACCTGAGTATTCGTTGGTAACTGATTCAGCTGCTGATCCAGAAGTTCTTCTAGATCAGGTAATGGCGCGCAGTGAGTCGACTCACTGGTTAATATTGCGATACATAAAGCAGCTGTAAGATATTGAGCCCTCATGCTGATGCCTGCTTGCTGTAAACCTGATAATTATTTTTCCCTGCTCGTTTAGCAGCATACATGGCATCATCAGCACAATTGAGCAAGTCCATTGGGGAGCTTGCATCTGTAGGCGTATATGCCACACCAATACTGATACCGATTGGCATTATGGTATCTTTGATTACGATAGGGCGGTTAATACTACTGACTATTCTTGCCGCTAATTTTTCAGCATTCTCAGTAGAGTCGATATGAGGAAGTAACAGCGCGAACTCGTCACCACCAAGGCGGCATAACAGATCGTCACTGCGAATAATGGCATTTATCCGTTGACCAACCTCTATCAATGTATCGTCACCGGCATCATGGCCAAAGTTGTCATTGACGTACTTGAAATTATCTAAATCTATAAACATCAAACAGCTTATGGAGTTGGCGTATCTACTTTCAATGGTGATTTCTTTTAGCTTTTGATTAAGTGCCACTCGATTAGGCAGCTTGGTTAATGGGTCGGTGCGAACCATTTGTTTAAGTTGCTGGCCTTGCAGCTGTTCTTGTTCTAGTTGCTGTCTGAGCTCTGATTGGGAAATATCTACGCGCTTGAGTAATTCGTTAAAGCTTCGGGTGAGTATGCCTATTTCATCATCACGAATAACATGAGCTCGCAGTTGAAAGTTATGCTCTTTTGATACCTGTTGTGCCAACGTGGACAAGGATAATAATGGGGTTAGCGCTTTACGCTGAACACGAGACAGCATAAAAGCCGAAACCGTAAATAATACAGTAAGTAACAAAGCTAACATTAATACCAAGCGTAAAAACCAGTACAGCATGCCAGTTAAATCCAGTACCATAATTAGGTCGCCTTCGGTCTTTCCTTTAATAGCAACAGGGTAATACAGGCGCATTCTAACTCCCTCATACACACGTTGCGATTGCTGAACGACTTGTTGATAAAGTTCAGGAGAAGGGATAAAACTCGGCTCAGCGTATTCACTGAAAACCTCACCATTTGTTTTTCGCAAAGAAATAAACAATACGTCTTTTTGGTTACCCACCAATGACAGCTCTTTAGTTGCAGTATCAGCATCGTTAAAAACGAGCATGGGCACCACGTTATGAGCCAACTGGGCGAGGTTAATTTCGGCTGTTTCGGCTTGACGATCTCGTACTACAAACCACAGCAATATAGTTGTAAGTGTAAACACCAATAGCATACTGCTTGCCATAACAGACAAATTTAACCGTGTTAACCTTTTAACAAGTGACATGGAAGGTAATGGCTCGTTCAAGTGCACCTCACAAACCAAATAATTGTATTGTCTTAACAAATATAGATTAGAGATGCAAAAAAGGCAGTAAATAGGATTAAAATAAGAATAGTTTGTTGAGCTTGAAGAAATAATGAATGTGTTGTTTCATAAAGCTCTTTATTTGTTTTATTGCTGTTGTACAAGGACGATGTGAAAACCGTCCTAGCAATTCTGGTTACTGAGTAATTGATTGAGACTCAAAAGTGCAAGCATCTCGCTTTAAATTGGTTAACTCATCAATCAGCTCTAAGAGCTCGGGCTCAATTTCGCTAATAGTGCGATTTTGTTTCAATGCCGTTTCTAATATCTCAGCCAAGCTTTTTAACTTTGGAACGCCGGTATAGCAGCATGCTCCATGGAATTTATGAATAACGCTTAGTAGGGCTTGGGTGTCTTGTTGTTCGTATGCTTTCTCAAGCGTTTCGAGAAGTCCACTTAGTCCATCCAGCAACATGTTTAGCATTTCCAGCGCTAAATCAGGCTTTCCGCCAGCATGTTGAAGTGCTAATTGCCAGTCTAATAAAGGGCTTTCAAACGGCGCAACACTATGCTCATGGGGCGTTTTGTTTTTTTGCTTACTTTTAGGGGCACTGGTACTGTGATCGCAAATTGTCTGTCTAAGCATGTCTTCATCAATAGGTTTGGTGAGGTAGCCTTTAAAGCCATCTTTTAGTAGCTGCTCTTTTTCACCCGCTAAGGCATGTGCTGTCACAGCGATAATTGCGGTATCTTCATTTAACGACGACTCTAAAATGGTTTTACATGCAGTAATACCATCCATAATTGGCATCTGAATATCCATAAAAATTAAGTCGTACTTATGTGTTTTACACAACCCAACCGCTTGGGCGCCGTTGTGTGCCGTATCAATGGCCTCAACTTGTTCTTCAAGTAGAGTAGACAGCAGCTTTAAATTAGCATCATTGTCATCGGCAATGAGTACTTTCATTGGCAATATCTGCATGTCGTTTTCTTCGAGTGCGATACTTGGATGATCTAAACGATAGGGCGCTGCTAGTACTTCACAGAGCTTTCTGTGGTTAAGTGGTTTACTCAAGCATGCGTCTGCTCCGCTACCAATTAATGACTCGCGCATATTATGGGAAATGGTATTCAACATGAGGTATAAGTAGTCGGCGGCACCACGCGCTTTGGCAATGTAGCTTTTAACTAATTGCATGTGTTCAACACTTGCCATATTACCGATCAGACAAATGTCAAAGCTGAACTCTTTTTCAAGTGCATCAAAAAATGACAGTTCATCCTCACAAGAAGTAATTTGCATGTCCCACTCTTCTAATAGCGAAACGACAGCGGCATGAGTGTGGGATTGTGGTTCAAAATACAAAATACGTTTATTTGCCAATGAACTATTGGGTAAGTCATCGTTATAAATACGATTAGGTAACTCAAACACGGCATTAAAAGTAAAGCATGTGCCGTTACCAGGCGCCGAGTTTAGTGTAATACGGCCTTTCATTGCTTCAACAATGTGTTTAGTAATGATCAGGCCAAGTCCAGTTCCACCAAATTTACGGGTGATACTTGAGTCTGCTTGGGCGAAAGGAATAAACAATGCGTCCTGTTTATCCATGGCTATTCCAACGCCGGTATCGCTTACAGACACCAATAATGAAGCATGGGAGTCGTCTAACAAGCGATAAGATACATCAACTTTGACGGACCCTTTTTCAGTGAATTTAATCGCGTTGCTGACTAGGTTTATCAACACTTGCTTAAATCGTGTCGGATCACCCACTAAGTTATCCGGGACCTGGCGATTGATCGCGATTGAAAGCTCCAAATTTTTGTCATGGGCACTTGGTGCAAGTAAGGTCATCACCTCATTAATGGCATCTCGCAGCTGGAATTGAATATTTTCTAAGTCCATTGCTCCAGCTTCTAGCTTTGAGAAATCCAAGATATCACTGATGATGTTCATCAGACTGTTTGCAGAGAGTTCTATCGTATCGAGATAGTCTTTTTGATGTTTATTGAGCGGTGTTTTATACAATTGACGTGTGAAGCCAATTACGCCGTTAAGTGGCGTTCTTAATTCGTGACTCATTTTAGCTAAAAAGTCTGACTTCACTTTGTTGGCATCTTGTGCCTCTCGTTTAGCAATGTTCAGCTGAATGTTTTGCGTCTCGTACTGTTCTAAGGTTTCTTTATAATCACTGGTCGCTTGGTCAATGTGCTTTTGCATTTCGTCACGTTGACTGATCATTTTCTCATTGATGGTATTGAGGCCTTGGCGCAGCAGTTCAAATTCCCCAACCATTTGTTGCTCAATATCTATATCACGTTTGCCCTCTACCAACTTGTCGGTAGCCAGTAGTAATTGAGAAAGTGGTACCGTAAACATTTTGCTGATTCGTAAAGATAAAAAAACCGCCAGCAATAAAGCAAATAATATAATGCTGCTACTCCAGATCAATGCTTGTTGTTGAGAGATCAACGCCTGATTTTGACTTACCTCAATGGCTAATACAGCCAGTGTTTTTGGGTGAGTGGTGTGCCAGCGGTCTAATTGCTTTGAAAAATGTTTAATTGGGGTGAAAAACACAAAAGAGTCGTTCAGTTTAACCAATTCGGTTTTGTGTAATTGCGATACGTCACCAAAAAAATACAGCTGCTCGAACTGTTCGTGATAGTTACTGGTCAATAACAGCTGGTTATCTTGGTCAAACAACGCAATACTTTTTACTAAGGGGGCATGTTTATTATGTGCGGTACTAATGATTCTGTGTAGTGCAGCTCTGTCTTGTTGTAAAACTGCCTGTTCAGCGGCGATCGCCAATGGCTCTGAAATGCTACTGCCTTGTTGATAGAGAATTTCTTCAAGCTCAACATAACGATTTACGGTAAAATACCCACCAAGTATTAAGCCGATCAGTACTGTTGGTATGATAGTGAGTGCAAGAATACTGTCTCGAAGGCTAAGTTTTGTCATGTAGGGGTAAGTGCGCAGAGTCATTTCATTTATCAATAGATTATCTAGTTAGGCGCTGATTAGCAATGTTTAAGGGGTAGAGTATGGCGCAGTTTTTCAAAGCTAAAGCAACATCGTCAAAGGGTAAAAACTTAGAACTAACGATTGAGTCTATAGACCATCAAGGTCGGGGTGTTGCCAAACATCAAGGAAAAGTGTGTTTTGTTGATGGTGCGTTGGCAGGTGAATGCGTTAAAGCGCAAATACAACAAGAAAAAGCCAAACTGATTATTGCTAAAACGGTTAAGGTTATGACGCCAAGTGAACAACGTACTGCGGCATTTTGTCAAGATTACCAACGTTGTGGAGGTTGTCAGCTGCAACATTTAGGGCATGAATATCAACTAGAGCACAAGCACAAAGCATTGGATGCGTTATTTAGCAAATTCAGTAAGGTGACAGACTTGCCATGGCAATTACCAATTGAGAGTGAGCCTACCAACTATCGCCGAGCGGCGCGCATCGCATGCATTTTTGATACAGCTTCGCGACAATTGAAGCTGGGTTTTAGAGGCTCGAAAAGTAAGCAAATTGTAGAGATCCAGCGATGTGAAGTATTAACACAGCCATTTACTGACATATTTAGTCGTCTCACAGAGGCATTGAATAAACACAAAGCTTATTCCTCTATTAGTCATATACAATTGTGTGATGCAGACAATGGTCAATACGTATTGCTAAGACATACAAAAAAAATTGAGCAAAAGTATAAAGATGAACTTGAAAACACCCTACACGGATATCAGCTGTTATGGGATGACGGCTCTGAAAATTTGGTTTATCGCCAGCTGCCAAGTTATCAGGTCGGCAAGTTAAACTTTGAATTTAAACTTGATAACTTTGTGCAGGTTAATCGTGTCGTCAACGAAAACATGTTGTTACAAGCTTTTAATTGGCTTGATTTATCCGCACAAGATAGGGTGCTCGACTTATTCTGTGGAATAGGTAATTTCTCATTGTTGATGGCAAAACAAGCAAATGAAGTAATTGGTGTTGAAGGTTCGCAGTCATCGGTTGCAATGGCTAAGCAAAATGCGCACACTAATCAACTCAATAATGTGCAATTTTATTGTTTTGATTTAACCCAACAGTTGGCACAAGCAAACTGGTTTGAGGCGTCATTAAATGTATTGTTACTTGACCCATCTCGAACAGGGGCATATGACATACTCAAACAGCTGCCATTGACGCAGTTTAAAAAAGTATTATATGTGTCGTGTGATCCAGTCACACTGGCACGTGATAGCGCATTGTTGATTGAAGCCGGTTTTGAATTAGACAAAATAGGGCTAATGAATATGTTTCCGCACACGGGGCATATTGAAACTATGGCGTTGTTCCAAAGGAGGTAACAGGAATGGTTGCAACTCGCCAATCGCATCAACAACAGCTTCCCGCTGATTTTTCAGCGCGACTTTCATTGCTTGCATTGTCAGATGATAAAATGACTCGCCTCAAGCAAGCTCACGGTTTGTGCCCTGCAGAGCCCGATGCGGCTATGCTCAATAATGCGATTGAAATAGTTGAGATCTTAGCTGATCTTAACCTTGACGCAGAGTCGCTAGCGACAGCGTATTTAACGCCTTATTTTTTGGCAGGTTTGATTGATATAGATAAAGTCAAAAGTGACTTGGGTAACAGTATTGCGTTGCTTTTAGATGGTGTTGAGCAAATGGCAACCATCAGTACCCTGGCACATCAGGGAAAGGGGCATGTGCAAATAGATAATATTCGCCGCATGCTACTTGCTATGGTGGAAGATGTTCGAGCTGTGGTGATTAAGTTAGCGGAGCAGATCTGCCATTTGAGGGCTGTCAAAGATGCCGATGAAGATGAGCGTGTTATTGCGGCCAAAGCCACCGCTAATATTTTTGCACCGCTTGCGAATAGACTAGGCATAGGGCAACTTAAGTGGGAACTTGAAGACCTTTCTTTTCGTTACTTACATCCTGATACGTATAAAAAAATAGCAAAACAATTGGCTGATAAGCGCCTCGACCGTGAAGCATATATGGAGAACATGGTCAAATTAGTGGGCGAAAAACTGAGCGCAGCGGGTATTAAAGCGCAAGTGTACGGCCGACCAAAGCACATTTATAGCATCTACAAAAAGATGTCGCAGAAAAATTATGAGTTTGATCAACTGTTTGATATTCGTGCGATGCGCATTGTTGTTGATGAAATTCAAGATTGTTATGCCGCACTGGGGATCGTTCATACTAGCTGGAAGCATTTACCAAAAGAGTTTGATGACTATGTGGCCACTCCCAAACAAAACGGTTATCAATCGATTCATACCGTTGTGTTTGGCCCTGAAGGGAAAACAGTCGAAATCCAGATACGTACTGAAGAAATGCACCAAGATGCGGAACTCGGTGTTGCGGCGCATTGGATGTATAAAGAAGGTGCTTTACCAGGGCGAGGGTCGGGCTATGAGCAAAAAATAAGCTGGTTAAGAAAGCTGTTACAATGGCAAGAAGAAGTGGTGGATGGCAGCGATTTAGCTGATGAATTAAAGAATCAAGTTGTTGAAGACCGGGTATATGTATTTACCCCTAAAGGCGACATATTCGATTTGCCGCTAGGCGCAACGCCACTAGATTTTGCTTATTATATTCACTCAAACGTGGGTCACCGCTGTATCGGTGCCAAAGTGTTTGGCAAAATCGTACCATTTACTTACAAACTTGCAACGGGCGATCAAGTTGAAATCTTAACCCAAAAGAATGCGTCACCTAGCCGAGATTGGTTGAATCCATCTTTAGGGTATATCCATTCTTCGCGTGCACGCAGTAAAATTCATCACTGGTTTAAGCAGCAAGACAGAGATAAAAACTTACAAGCAGGTAAAGAAATATTAGATACTCAACTTGCTAAGCTAGATCTAACCTATAAGCAACTTGATCCGGCTATTGAGCGCTTTAACTTCAAAAGCGTTGACGATTTGATGGCGGCTATAGGGGCAGGAGATATTCGCCTCAATCAGTTTCTAAACTTTGTTCAAGACAAGCCAGAAGAACTCCCTAAGCTTAAAATAGGTGCACCTCGTAAGCAAAAGGGCGATAAAAATGGCATTGTGGTTGACGGTGTTGGTAGTTTAATGAGTCATGTCGCTAAATGTTGTCAGCCTGTTCCCGGTGACGAAATTGTTGGTTACATTACTCAAGGGCGAGGTATTGCAGTGCATAGAACGGACTGTGATGCGTTTGCCCACATTTGTGAGCTTCACCCAGAGCGCGAAATCGCAGTGAGCTGGTCTGAGGAAATTCAAGCAGCATATGCGATCACCGTGCGCATTGAAGCACATGATAGACAAGGCTTGATAAGAGATATAAGTTCAGTACTGGCGAATGAAAAAGTGAATGTATTGAACATGAATGTACAAACCAATGATGAACGTGCTGTTGCGATTTTTGAAATGAAAATAGAAGTGTCGGACCTATCAGCCATGAATCGCTTGTTAACCAAACTACACCAGATTGACGGTGTGTTCGAAGCCAAAAGACAACATTGAAAGTGAGCATTGACTTACATGAGTGAGCAACTAAACCAGCTACTGTCAATTATGGCAACGCTAAGAGACCCTGAAAAGGGCTGTGACTGGGATAAGCAACAGACCTTTAAATCCATTGTACCTCATACGCTTGAAGAGGCGTATGAGGTTGCAGATGCGATTGAAAAAGATGACATGAGTGGACTTAGGAGCGAATTAGGAGATCTACTGTTTCAGGTTGTTTTCTATGCCCAATTGGCGAAAGAGCAGGGGGCTTTTGATTTCAATGATGTTGTTAGTGACCTCAATGACAAATTAATACGCCGACATCCACACGTATTTGAAAAACAACAAAAACTCACCGATAAGGAACTTGAAGCGCAGTGGCAAGCAATAAAAACACAAGAAAGATCGAGTGTTAAAACAACTCGTGAGCAGGCGCTTTGGAATGATATTCCTAATATGCTACCGGCGTTATCGAGAGCACAGAAAATTCAAAAACGTGCTGCTGCATTAGGATTTGATTGGCCCGATTATCTAGGCGCGCTTGATAAAGTGGTAGAAGAAGTCAATGAGGTTAGTGAAGCTTTGGCTGAAGACCCAAATTCTGCTCACAGTGCTGAAGAGCTAGGTGACTTGCTATTTGCTACAGTAAATGTTGCTAGGCATGCAAAACATGACCCTGAACAAATATTGCGTTTAGCATGTAACAAGTTTGTTGGTCGTTTTGAAAAGGTCAGTGATACTTTAAATCTGCAAGGTTTGAGCTTGGAGAGCGCGACACTCGAGCAAATGGACAATGCTTGGGAACAAGTTAAGAAACAACAAGGTTAGAAGACATAGCTGTTGTTTGAGTGATTTTTAGCTGGATTGATTTGTGCGGCTTTGCTATACTATTGCCCCGTCTTGATTCTTATTTAAATTCCATTTTTCCTGATATTCTAGGGTTCGCATGAGTACAAAATTTATCTTCGTAACGGGCGGAGTAGTTTCCTCCTTGGGTAAAGGTATTGCAGCTGCATCTTTAGCCGCTATTTTAGAAGCACGTGGCTTGAATGTAACTATTCTTAAGCTGGATCCTTATATCAATGTTGATCCGGGCACAATGAGCCCAATTCAGCATGGTGAGGTGTTTGTAACAGAAGATGGCGCTGAAACAGACCTAGATTTAGGTCACTATGAGCGCTTTATTCGCACCAAAATGACTAGCCGTAATAACTTCACTCAAGGTCGCGTTTTTGAAGATGTATTACGTCGTGAACGTAAAGGTGAGTACTTAGGTGCCACTATTCAAGTGATCCCTCACATCACTAATGACATTAAGCGTCGTGTTCTTGAAGGTGCCGAAGGGTATGATATTGCCATTGTTGAAGTAGGTGGCACTGTAGGCGATATCGAATCTCAGCCTTTCTTGGAAGCTTTACGCCAGTTAGGTACTGTACTTGGCCGTGAGCACGCGTTATTCATGCATTTAACGTTGGTGCCGTTCCTTGGCACTGCTGGTGAAGTAAAAACGAAGCCAACACAGCACTCAGTTAAAGAGTTACGTTCAATCGGTATTCAGCCAGACATTCTTGTGTGTCGTTCTAGCTGTCGTTTACCTGCAAACGAGCGTGCAAAAATTGCATTGTTCACGAACGTAGAAGAAAAAGCGGTTATCTCTTTACCAGATGTTGATAGTATTTACAAAATTCCAGCGCTGCTTAAGTCGCAAGACTTAGATAATTTAGTGTGTCGTCGTTTCTATTTAGAAGCGCCAGAAGCTGACTTATCTGAGTGGGAACAAGTATTGTACCAAGAGTCAAACCCAACGGGTGAAGTGACGATTGGTATGGTTGGTAAATACATTGAATTACCAGATGCGTATAAGTCTGTAAATGAAGCGCTTAAGCACGCAGGTCTTAAAAATCGTCTAACCGTTAATATTGAGTATGTTGACTCTCAAGATATTGAAAGTAAGGGTGTTGAGCGTTTGTCACACCTTGATGCGATTTTGGTACCAGGTGGGTTTGGTAATCGTGGTGTTGAAGGTAAAATTCTTGCAGCCAAGTATGCACGTGAGAACAAAGTGCCGTACCTTGGTATCTGTTTAGGTATGCAAGTTGCGTTGATTGAGTATGCACGTAATGTGGCTGGGCTTGAAGGTGCAAATTCGACAGAGTTTGACGCAAAATCTGCGCATCCTGTGGTTGGCCTGATTACAGAGTGGCTTGATGCAGAAGGGAACGTAGAAGTACGTGACGAAGAATCTGACTTAGGTGGTACGATGCGTTTAGGCGCACAGAAATGTCATCTTAAGAAAGGGTCTAAAGTTCGCGATGTATACGGCAGTGATGAAATCGTTGAGCGTCACCGTCACCGCTACGAAGTGAATAATCACTATGTAGAGCGTTTGGAAAAGGCGGGCTTACAATTTACAGGCTTGTCTGAAGATAAAAAGCTGGTGGAGATCATTGAAAATAAAGATCACCCTTGGTTTATCGCAGCGCAGTTCCACCCAGAGTTTACCTCTACACCTCGTGATGGACACCCGTTATTTGAAGGTTTTGTCGCGGCAGCTTACACTCACCAAAAAGCTGAATCGTAAATGATTAAGAAAAGCCGTGCTTATGCGCGGCTTTTTTATAACAATAAGTAGCGCTTTGCATTTAGCCTTTAGAATGAAAAGCAGTGCTTATTTAATAAGTATAAACATTACACTCACCACTTTGGGAATAAGAGGAATCAAGATGTCAAAAATCGTAAAAGTGATTGGCCGTGAAGTTATGGACTCACGTGGTAACCCGACGGTTGAAGCAGACGTTCACTTAGCTTCAGGCGCATGGGGCCGTGCATGTGCACCATCGGGTGCGTCAACGGGGACACGTGAAGCGTTAGAGCTACGTGATGGTGATAAGTCTCGCTATTTAGGTAAGGGTGTACTTACCGCAGTGAACTATATCAACGTTGATATTGCACAAGCACTTGAAGGTAAAGATGCACTTGAGCAGCGAAACATCGACCAAATCATGATCGATTTAGATGGCACTGAAAATAAAGAAAAATTTGGTGCAAACGCAATTTTAGCTGTATCTCTAGCAACTGCTAAAGCTGCTGCACAAGAAAAGGGTGTGGCTTTATACGAGCATATTGCTGATATCAACGGCACTGCTGGCCAATACTCAATGCCTGTTCCTATGATGAACATCATCAACGGTGGTGAGCACGCTGATAACAACGTAGACATTCAAGAGTTCATGATCCAACCTGTAGGCGCAAAGAGCTTCCGTGAAGCATTACGTATGGGCGCTGAAATCTTCCATAGCTTGAAAAAAGTACTTAATGCGCGCGGTTTGAATACCGCTGTTGGTGATGAAGGTGGTTTTGCTCCAGACCTCAAGTCAAATGAAGAAGCACTAGAAGTTATCGCACAAGCGGTTGCTGAAGCTGGTTACGAGCTAAATAAAGACATTACCCTAGCGCTAGACTGTGCTGCTTCGGAGTTCTATGTTGACAATAAATACGATCTTAAAGGTGAAGGTAAAGCATTTGACTCTGAAGGTTTTGCAGATTTCTTAGCGGACTTAGCAAACCGTTACCCAATCGTTTCAATTGAAGATGGCTTAGATGAAAGTGATTGGGCTGGCTGGAAAGTGCTAACGGATAAGATTGGCGATAAAGTACAGCTAGTAGGCGATGATTTATTCGTAACGAATACGAAAATCTTAAAACGTGGTATCGATGAAAACATCGGTAACTCAATCTTAATTAAGTTTAACCAAATTGGTTCTCTGTCTGAAACATTAGACGCGATTAAGATGGCACAAGATGCAGGCTTTACAGCGGTTATTTCTCACCGTTCGGGTGAAACTGAAGATGCGACAATTGCAGATTTAGCAGTTGGTACTGCTGCTGGTCAAATTAAGACTGGTTCTCTATGTCGTTCAGACCGTGTTGCTAAATATAACCAGTTACTTCGTATTGAAGAAGCACTTGGTGAAAAAGCAATTTACAAAGGTCGCTCTGAAATTAAAGGTCAATAATCGCTAAGCGCCAATTTGCTTTTACATAAATACCGCTGTGTTAAGACGTAGCGGTATTTTTTTGCCTCATAGATTATGTTTATAGAGTGAATGGGCGGCGCTATTTTATGAACTTATTAAGTAACCCCTGCTTCGAATAAACGAATTTGCCCAATAAAGTTATTTTGCCCACACTGTGTGTTGCTTTTACTTGTAATCGCGCCTTGATATTGAACAAAATCCCTCATTAGATTGCTCGTTTCGTCAGTTAAAAAATATTTCCTATTTCAAAACTCTTATCCAAACCTGAGGTTAAGTATTAATCGTGACTAAATAAATCATCTTTTTAAAAACTGTTTATATAAAACAGCTAGATGCTTTAATTTTGCTTAGCTTATAAGCACCTTTTTTGGTGCCATATGCGTGCTTTTGCTTAAAATAATGGGCGTTACATAAAAAAGGCAAAGTGATAATATTGAACTTGAAAATATTTAACAAATATAAAAAGAACGATGAATAAAAGCCGAATTTTTGAATTGCTAGATGCAAAACATCAACGTCAATTACCTACTCAACAAGCGATTGTTGACGAAGCTCTCTGTGATAATAAGCTGACAACGCAGTGGCTATGCCATGCGGTTTCTAGCTCAATCAATGTGCAAGAGCTGGCTGTAGTATTAGTCATCGCATATAGGCAGAAACTGGATGTTTATACTGAACTCTTACAGATGTGGCCAATTAAAGAGCAAGCTTCAGCTCAAGAACTAAATATTCTGACAAATATGCTTATGCAGTCTCCGCTCGATGCTGAAACAGCTGAAGTAGATGCAATCGCAAATGTTTGGAAAAGCTTAGTGCAACAACAAAGCTATGAATGTTTAATGCAGGGCAAAGTCACTTTGCACTTAAGTCGCTTACATCAGACTCTGGCTGACCGACTTGTTGAGTATGCACAATCTCGCCTAGATCCCGTAGAGCTATACGGTAAAACTACAAGCCGTGAAAAGGTAAGCGATATTAGAGACAATGAACAGTTTATTGGTGATATATTATCCGATAACATGTTGGTTTCGGTGAGTCAGCGGTTAATGTGTATGCATAATTTAGCGCAGCTACCGTTCGCAGAACCTCCTGTGTTCTATCGCTACCGAGATGGTCAACAATATAAGTGGCATTGTGACTTTATAGTTCCGTCCACCGAAGAGATCCGTCAAGAATTAAGTTTTTTTGGGCAACGAATTGCGACAACCGTACTTAATCTGACTGATAACTTTAAAGGAGGGGAAACGAGTTTTAAAAAGTGGCAAATCGACGTGAGTGCTAAAGTTGGCCAGCTAATACAGTTTTTTAGTATTGAAAATGGCCAGTTAGACCCTAATTCAGTGCATGCAGGGTTGCCCGTTCATGAAGGTGAGAAATGGGTGTGTACTTTGTGGTTCAGAGACAAGCCTTATTGGTTAAGAAGCTCTATTTGGGCTTATTAACGGCGTAACTAAGCGCTGAACTCTTGCATTAAAATACTTTGTGTAAAGCTGGTTTTTAAATAAAAGCCCCTTGGTAGAGTTTTTATAAGCTTGCCGTTAGGGCCAATGGCATCAGTAGTGACTTTACTGTTGGCGGCTTTTGGGCGTATTTGCATGACTTGCCCTAAATGACCTGAAATTTCATTCACGCGGCCTAATGCGATTAACTCAATTTGCTCTTCCCAGTCTCTTTTTAGCAAGGCTTCTTGTGTTTGAGTCGGCTGCCATAAAAAACCACTGCCGATAGTGCGATCCACGGGTTGAATATCACGCTCGGCAAGAACAGGCAGCCATAATACATGGTTGAGTTTCTTTTTAACTGTACTATCTTCCCATTTTGCACCAGTCAAATTGGTCAAAGGAACAATCGACACATACGTTGTTTCTAGGGGTTTGCCATTGTAATCAATTGGCAGAGATTTAAGCTCGACTCCTAAGTGCTCAAAATCAGGCACCGGTTTTGAACCCGCACTTGCCCCAAGTACATACTCGAGTAGCTGACCAGGCCAGCCTTTTTCACGTAATAAATGTTCTGGGCTTTTAAATTGATAGCGCTGAGCGAGTTCACCTAAAGTTAATCCGGCAATACACTCTACTCGTTGCATCAGCTCTACAATAGATTTAGGTGGCAGTGGTTTATTCATTTTTGTATGTATGACAGGCGATTGATGAGTGTATTGTAGCGAAGTCACAATCAGATCAAAATGTTTGATAACATAGGTTGTTACAGTTAATGGCTTTTATCAATTAAATCTGATTGTTAGTCTTACGCTAACTAGTCTAATTATGCTTTCAAGGAGTGGATGTGATCATACAGTTGCAAAAGCTATCAACAGGGTTTTTTACAATTTTTATTGTGTTTGCTCTAACTGCCTGTAAGAGTGATAGCAAGTTAGACTTTGACTCTTTTGTCGATAAAAAGCTCACAGAATTGGTAATTGATGAGAATGCCCAAGTTGCTTCGATAGCCATTGTTGGTGGTAATAACCATTATCAAAAGCACTTTGGCAAATTCCCAGATGGTACAAAGCCGAATAGCGATACTGTATATGAAATTGCCTCCATCACAAAAACATATACAGGTTTAGTCCTAGCTCAGGCGGTAGCTGATAAAAAAGTGCAATTAGATGAAGATATTAGAGTGTACTTAGGTGATAGGAGATATCAAAATCTAGCATACTCTGGCACACCCATTACGTTACGCCATTTGGCTACGCATCGAAGCGGTTTGCCTTTAGTCTTTGCTTATAGCGAAGAAGATAAAAACAATGGCAAAGCCCTTGAGTTGCTATCCAAGTATTCGAAAGCAAAATTTTTTGAAGATTTAAGCCAATATCAGCTCACTTCTGAACCGGGAGATGAGTATCTATATTCAAATGTCGGCGCTGATCTTGTCGGCTACATTTTAGAAAAAGTGTATAACCAGCCATTTTCGACACTTATTGCTAAATTTGTAACCGAAAAATCTGGTGAGCAGCAAACAAAATTTCGCCTCAATGCTGATGAGATTAGTAAGATAACAACGGGAACTGATGGGCGAGGAAACGCAGTGCCGTTGCTTAGCCCTCACTCCTTTGCTCGTGGTGGATTAACATCAACAGTAGAGGCAATATCAAGCTATATGCAGTATTTGCTGAGTTCGCCATCCGCAGCAGTTGCCTTGTCGCAGTCGTTACTTTCAGGAAGCAATCGCGCTCATGGGCAAGCATTTTTTTGGAATACCTATAAATACGACTCAAACAAGCCTGTTTTGTATCATAGTGGAGGCTCAATTGGGACCTCTAGCTGGTTGGGGCTTTACCCAAAACAGGGGGTAGGCATTTTTATTGTTACGAATGTTGCTGGAGGTAACACGCAAGAAGAGCTAAATGACATTGCTGATGCCATCATTGAGAAATACGAACAACTTACAGTGTTAAAATAATAAATGAAAAAGGAGATGGGTAAGCCTAGAGATTACTTCATCTTTATTATTCCCCGAAATACATATTGCGTTTTTTAACGTTAAGCCTTTAGAAAGAACACTATGTCTACTTAGCCTTTTGTATTTTATATCTTTTATAAAAACTTGTGTTTGTAAATGAAATAGCGCAATACCTTTCCAATGCTCACTTAGCCAAACTTAAGTTTTCACTTGCTACTAAACTTTACATTGGGAGTGAACTACTGAATTTAAATGGTTGATTTTTGCACTACTTTGTTTTTGTTCAAATAATCCCCGTATAAATATCCAGTGTTATTTGTTATCGCAATGAAATATAAGAGATTTTTTTGTCATTATTAACATGTGCCACCTGTTAATAATGACAGGCTCTGGATAAATACAACAATATGAACATAATTATCCACAGTTTCTGTGGAGAAAGTACTGTATAGACAAGTTAATTGTGGATTTGTTGGTAATTTAATCGTAGTTATAAAACTTTATGCACAAGCTGTGAATAACTTGCGTAAAAGCAGGAATAATATTTGCTGTGGCTTAGAAGTTGTGGAACAATCATTAAAAATCGACTTATAAAAGAGGCACTAAGGTGATTGATGCCGAAGGTTTTCGTGCCAATGTCGGAATTGTGATCTGTAATAATCAAGGTCAGGTATTTTGGGCTCGGCGTTTTGGACAACATTCTTGGCAGTTCCCGCAAGGCGGCGTTGATGAGGGGGAGACTCCTGAGCAAACGATGTATCGAGAACTGCATGAAGAAGTAGGTCTGAAGCCCGAGGATGTAGAGATAGTTGCTAGCTCTAAACATTGGCTGCGCTATAAATTACCAAAGCGCTTGATCAGAAGAGATTCCAGCCCGGTGTGTATTGGCCAAAAACAGAAATGGTTTTTACTAAAACTCAGATGCAAAGATGAAGATGTGGACTTACTCCATACTCATCACCCCGAGTTTGATGATTGGCGATGGGTGAGTTATTGGTATCCTGTGCGTCAAGTGGTATCTTTTAAAAGGGATGTATATAGGCGAGTAATGAAAGAGTTTGCGCCATTTGCAATGCCCTTTAATAGAAAAGAGCCTCAAGCAAAAGATACAGCTAATTGGCGGCACCGCCGGTAAAGGAGTGGATAGTGTTAGCAACGTTGCGGTCAATTGTTGAATCGGTTTCACAACAAGAAAATCTCGAAGATGCACTGACTCAATTTGTAACTTTGGTCAAACAGGCCATGAATACAGAATGTTGCTCCATTTACTTTGCCGATTATAGCAAAGATAACTTTGTACTTATGGCCAGTGACGGCTTAAACCCAAAGGCCATAGGCCAGTTTAGAATCGGTTTTACCGAAGGATTGGTTGGGTTAGTTGCGCAACGTGAAGAACCCATTAACATTGCTCATGCACAGTCTCACCCGCGTTTTAAGTTATCTCCCGAAGTTAATGAAGAAGGCTATAATGCTTTCTTATCTGTGCCCGTTGTACATCAGCGCAAGGTATTGGGCGTAATCGTTGTACAACAAAAAATGGCACGTGTTTTTAGCCACGATGAAGAGTCTTTTTTGATTACTTTATCAGCTCAGTTGGCCTCCCAACTCGCTCATGCTGAAATTCAGAGTGTCTTGAGACAAGAAGCAAGCACCCACCGTACATCGGTATTAAAAGGAGTCTCCGGCGCGCCTGGTATTGCAATAGGGAGCGCTTTTGTGGTGCTTCCTAAACTTGGCTTTGAAAGTATTGAATCGCAAAAATCAGATCATACTGAACAGCAAAGGCAATTGTTCTTACAGGCTGTCGCAGCTACTCGTCAAGAGTTTCATATTTTAGCGAATACTCTAAGTGACAATATCCCCAAAGAAGCGCTGGCTGTGTTTGAGGTATACCAACAGCTCCTAGATGCACAAAGCTTAGGGATGCAGGTTGATGCACAATTAAAGCTAGGCTGGAATGCTAAAAGTGCATTGAAACATGTAATCGAGAGCCTAGTCACTCAATTTGACGCGATGCAGGATCCTTATATCAAGGAACGCGCAGTTGATGTAAAAGACATCGGCTTGCGCGTGTTACATCATTTAGTGAGTACAGAGCATGCGGCAAAATCATACCCTGATAACACCATTCTAGTCACCCATACTCTAACGCCAACTATGTTAGCCGAAATCCCAAAAGACAAGCTAAAAGGGGTGGTGAGTGTACAAGGGGCTGCGAACTCCCATGCGTCGATTTTAACTCGGGCTATGGGGATCCCCGCAATCTGGGGGATCGAAGATATTCCGCTATTACAGCTTGAAGCAAAAGAGGTTATCTTGGATGGCTATGCAGGGCGAGTTTATATCTCTCCTTCGGTGGCACTTAGACACGAATATGAACAAATGCATAGACAAGAAAGCTTGTTGCATGACAAGTTTGAAGCTGAGCATGCGTTACCACCAGTAACTCTAGATGGTGAGCGTATTAGTTTGCTACTAAACGCTGGTCTAGATTTGAGCACTGAATCTCTGACCGCAAAATATTGCGATGGCGTAGGCTTGTACCGTACCGAAGCGTGGTTTATGCAAAAAGGACGGTTTCCATCGCAAAGTGAGCAAGAGCAATGGTACCGTGAGGTATTAACACGTTATCACCCAGAACCTGTGGTCATGCGAACTTTGGATATCGGTGGCGATAAGGTCTTAGACTACTTTGACATAAAAGAAGAAAATCCATTCTTAGGCTGGCGTGGTATTCGTGTGTCTTTAGATCATCCAGAGCTTTTTTTAGACCAACTTAAAGCGATGATCAAAGCTAACACCGGGCTGGGTAATTTGCGCATTATGTTACCAATGGTCAGCCATACAGAAGAGGTCGATGAAGCTTTGGCTTTACTTGAGCAAGCGTACTTTGAATTACAAGAAGAATGGGCTGATCAGTTTCTACAAATAGACAAACCCGAGATTGGGATTATGCTCGAGGTGCCATCAAGTGTATTTTTATTGCCTGAGTGGTCAAAAAAAGTCGACTTTTGTTCTGTAGGAAGCAACGATTTAACCCAATACCTTTTGGCAGTAGATAGAAACAACGCTCAGGTAGCAGAATTATTTGACCCATATCACCCCAGTGTACTTAGAGTTCTTAACAGCATTGCAAAAAGCTGCCAAGATTTTGAACTGCCGTTTAGTTTATGCGGTGAGTTAGGCGGCGAGCCTGAAGGGGCTATTTTGCTGATTGCTATGGGTTATCGTCGATTGAGTATGAATATCTCTTCTTTAAGTAAAGTAAAATGGGTACTTAGGCGATTAAATGTTAGTGATATGGAGCTGTTGCTGCAAGAATGTTTGGCGCAATCTTCGGCAAAGCAAGTTCATCGTCTATTACGAAATTTTATGATTGAACACAATTTCAGCGAACTGTTCTATCAATCAAACTAACCTGAACTACAAAGATGCACCGTAGCACATTATGCGTTACCATTACGCGCTTAAAATAATAAGAGATATTGATTCATGAGCGACGCCATCTTGCTGATAGTCAGTTGTGCATTACTTGGAAGCGTTGTTGGTTTTTTAGCAGGATTGCTAGGTATAGGTGGTGGCCTGGTAATTGTACCGATTTTATCTGCTATTTTGAGATACTTCGACGTAGTGCCAGAGTCGCAAATAGTTTTAGTAGCCATCGCCACTTCTTTAGCTTCGATATTATTTACTTCAACCTCATCTGCTTTGGCGCACCATAGAAATGGTAATGTGCCTTGGAATATTGCGCCGTTTATAATGGGGGGAGTAGGTATAGGTGCGTTAGTGAGTGGCTTTTTAGCGGCACTATTACCTGAGCCTGTTATAAGAGGTATTTTTGCGGTTAGTGTGGTACTGATTGCAACAAGGATGCTATACAGTAGCTCCAAAAAGACAGTGTCTCAAAGAGCGTTGCCAAGTGGGCCTACTCTGTCCGTGATAACAACGTTGATGGGAGGCTTGTCAGCAATGATAGGCATCGGTGGCGGAGCGTTAATTGTTCCTTTGCTAAGCTACTTTTCGTTAGATATCAGAAAAGCAATCGGGTGTGCATCTGCCAGTGGTATTGTCATCGCCTTGTTTGGCTCACTAGGATATATTACTTCTGGCATTGCCCACTATACCGTTGCACAAGGGTTTGCAGGGTTTATTTACTTGCCGGCATTGTTTGGTATTGTGCTAACTTCTTGGTTTATGGCACCAATCGGAGCGAAGTCGACTCAATTTTTGCCAGTTTCAACAATAAAGAAAATTTTCGCGGCGTTGCTCTTTGTCATCGCCACTCATATGATAATTAGTTAAGGGAAAGCGATGGCTTTGCAATTTCCACAAATTGACCCAGTAATTTTTTCTATTGGGCCATTGAGCGTACGTTGGTACGGTGTGATGTATCTCATTGGTTTTTTGTTTGCTATGTGGATGGCTAATAGGCAAGCAGAAAAACCAAATTCAGATTGGACTAAAGAACAAGTAAGTGACTTGCTTTTTTATAGCATGCTGGGTGTGATACTTGGCGGTAGAATTGGATATGTTTTGTTTTACCAATTCTCATATTTTGTAGAAAACCCCATGTACTTATTTAGAATTGACCAAGGTGGTATGTCTTTCCACGGTGGTGCATTGGGTGTGGTCACTGCAATTGTCGTATTTGCCTTACGTAGCAAAAAATCAATTGTGTCGGTGGGCGATTTTGTGGTGCCGCTTGTGCCGGTCGGTTTGATGGCTGGTCGAATAGGCAACTTTATTAATGGCGAACTTTGGGGAAGAACCACAGACGTGCCGTGGGCATTTGTTTTTCCGACCGGTGGCCCATTACCTAGACATCCATCGCAACTGTACGAGGCCTTTTTTGAGGGGCTAGTGCTTTTTGTTATGTTAGTTTTGTTTACCAAAAAACCAAGACCAGCAGGCAGTGTTGCAGGGTTGTTTTTGCTTGGATATGGCGTTTTCCGCTTTTCGATTGAGTATTTCAGAGAGCCCGACGCGCACATTGGCTTGTATGGTGGTGTGATTTCTCAAGGGCAAATTTTGTCTTTACCTATGGTAATTGCAGGCGTAGCTCTGATGGTTTGGGCATACAAAACACAGCCTGTATCGGAACAAATTAAAAGTAAGTAAGATTGCCACTATGAAACAATATTTAGATTTAATGCGCTATGTAAAAGAACATGGCACCAAAAAAGAAGACCGAACAGGCACGGGAACTCTGAGTGTCTTCGGCTATCAAATGCGTTTTAACCTACAAGAAGGCTTTCCTTTGGTGACCACCAAAAAATGCCACCTGCGTTCTATTATCCATGAGCTGTTGTGGTTTCTTAACGGAGAAACCAACATTGCTTACCTGAAAGAAAATGGTGTAAAAATTTGGGACGAATGGGCAACTGATGACGGTGAGTTAGGCCCTGTATACGGTAAGCAATGGCGCTCTTGGACTGGAGAAAATGGCGTTGTAGTCGATCAGATAAAAGAGTTGATTGAACAAATCAAGACGAACCCAGATTCGCGTCGCTTAATAGTCAGTGCCTGGAACCCTGCGCTACTGCCGGATACGCAGTACTCACCAAAAGAAAATGCGGCGATGGGCAAACAAGCGCTGCCGCCTTGTCATACTTTGTTTCAGTTTTATGTTTTAGATGGCAAGTTATCATGCCAGCTGTATCAACGAAGCGGTGATATTTTCTTAGGAGTGCCGTTTAACATTGCCAGTTATGCCTTATTAACTATGATGGTTGCACAAGTGTGTGATTTAGAGCCTGGTGACTTTATCCATACATTTGGCGATGCGCATTTATATTTAAACCATCTAGAGCAAGTGGATGAGCAATTATCGCGCACCCCATTTGCAAAACCTACAATGAAGATAAACCCTGATGTAAAGGATATTTTTTCTTTTACCTATGAAGACTTTAAGCTTGAGGGATATCAAGCACATCCACATATTAAAGCACCCGTGGCCATTTAGGAGATAAAATGAAAGCCGTGATCCCAGTTGCCGGTTTAGGCACTCGTATGTTGCCTGCAACAAAAGCCATTCCCAAAGAAATGTTACCCATTGTTGATAAACCGCTGATCCAATACGTGGTGAGTGAGGCTGTTGCGGCCGGTGTAAAGGAAATAGTATTGGTTACTCATTCTAGTAAAAATTCGATTGAGAACCACTTTGATACCAGTTTCGAACTAGAAGCTACATTAGAAAAACGTGTTAAGCGCCAACTCCTTGAAGAAGTGCAATCTATTTGTCCAAAAGATGTCACCATTATTCATGTGCGTCAAGGTGAAGCAAAGGGACTCGGCCATGCCATTAACTGCGCCGGCCCTATTATTGGTGATGCGCCTTTTGTGGTTATGTTACCCGATGTACTTATTGATGAAGTGGCTAGCGACTTATCAAAGGATAACTTAGCGCAAATGATCCAGCGATTTAAAGAGCATGGACAGAGCCAGATCATGGTAGAGCCAGTTGCACATGAAGACGTTGATAAGTTTGGTATTGCAGATATTGGTGACGTAAAGCTTAAACCAGGTGAAAGTGCCGAGCTGAATACCTTGGTTGAGAAGCCTGCAGTTGAGGAAGCACCTTCAGACTTGGCTGTTGTTGGGCGCTATGTACTTAGTAAAGAGATTTGGCCATTACTTGCGAAAACGCCGTTAGGTGCGGGTGGAGAAATTCAACTCACTGATGCAATAGCGATGTTGATGGAGCAAGAAAAAGTGCAAGCGTATGCAATTAAAGGCAAAAGCCATGACTGCGGCAGCAAGCTTGGCTATTTACAAGCAAATGTTGAGTACGCACTAAGAAGAGCCGAATTTTCAGAGCCTTTAAAAGCCCATATAAAGTCCCTTCTTTAACAAAGTGGTGGTAATTAAATTATAAAAAAGTGCCTTCTATGGCACTTTTTTTGCTACAAGTCGCAAAGGAGTCGTGTCGATTGACGGAAGTGAGTGCGATGTTAGCTAAAAATATGATGATTATTTTCTTTGTGGTTTTAACACCAGCTTGTGCTTTATTAGGTGAAACCACTAACAATACACAACAGCCAGTATATCGTTCTGACATAGAGCCATATATAGCTCAATGGGAAGAGAATAAGCAAAGCATAGAGCGGTTAAAAGAAATGGAGCAAGACCTGACCTTGCTTTTGCAGTTGGTGGCGTCACAAGCTGATCTTGAAGCACTCCCTGAACAATTGCGCAGTGATGTACAAAGAGTGACTCATAAACCCCAGCCGCAACAAACGATGCTGGGTATGCAAAACCAAGTATTGGTTAAGCTGAGTACTTTTTTACAAAAAACACATGCCGAACGTTACATAACCAGGTTTACCAATCAATACCCACAGCTGAGCGCTGTTATGTCTTATAAAGTGGCACCTCAAACTAAGAACGGTAGTGACTTTTATCTGGTTTTAGCGGGGCCTTATAAGACGGACGATGATGCGAATAAAGTCTGCTTTGTTCTGCACCAACTTAATGAAGCTTGTCAATTGTTCAGTCAGTAGTTTCGTGTAAGCATTATATTTACGAGGTGGTCAAATAGAGGTACAAATTATTTAAGTTATACGATAAAGTGTCGATAAAAGTATAACGCCGTTCCACTTTAAGGGAATGCTGGATTACAAAAATAAGGAGTTTTTCATGAATAAAAAGGCCATAATTACCTCTAGTTTATTATCCTTTGCTGTGCTGAGCACAACTGCGCTTGCTGAAAAAGCAAGGTTCACAGCATCAGTGAAAGTGCAAAACACATTTGAGCTACTAAAAGATAAAGACCTGTTATTTGGTACAATCCGTGCTAAAGCAGATACCAGCTCAGGGGATGTTGCGACACTTATCATGCCTGCAGATCCAGATGTTGCACCTACTGCAAAGTCAAATGGTAATGCCGTTATTACGATTATGAGTGGTGAAAGTAATCCCGCTGCGTTCAGTATTAAAGGCTTACCCGCCTATGCAGTGTTAACGCTAACTGATCCCACGGAGACGGACCTTGTTCTACCTGGCACCTCATCAACGGCTGCAAAATTCAGTTTAAACAGTTTTACTTATTATGTAACAAAAGGTGCCAAGACAGGAGATGTGTCGGCTTCTACAATACAGGCTGACGACAAAGGGGATGTTGAGTTTAACCTCGGTGCAACATTAAGCACCAGTAGTAATACTGCTGATGGTACCACTGCTGATTATTCTGATGGAGACTACTCAGGCACATTTAGTGTGCAAGTAAATTACTAAACTGATAATCGCATCTACATGAAATGGTTGCTACTCAGTATTATGATGATAGGCTCAATAACCTGCTCAGCGCAGGTTATTGAATCATTAAACTTTGGCAGCTTAGTTATTCCACGTAATGATCAAGTAGCATCAGTCACCATACATCCTGACAATAGCATTGATATGAACGGGTTGTATGTCTTTGCACCAGGTAACCCTGCATTACTCGTCATAGAATCATTGTCACCGGGCTCGCAGGTTTTTATCTCTGATAGTGCTAATGGCGTTCGTCTAACGTCTGGTACTAACAATCAATATCTAGTCATTGAAAAATTACACTACCGAAAGTCACATATTGTTAACCAGCATGGAGAAGTAGAGCTATCTATCGGGGCTACGCTAAAAACCTCCGCAAATGGAGCGCCGTATTTTGATGGTCATTATTCTTCTATTATTGAAATTAGCTTGGATTACTAATTAAACATGAAAGTAAAAATAAACGCTTATTTAATCGTTGTATTAGCTGTTTTTTTCAGTATTTTTAGTAGCTTTAACGCAACTGCTAACCTATTAATATCTCCGACACGTATTGTATTTGATGAGCGCACGCGAACGGCGAAAGTGCACATCATAAATAATTCAGATGAGCGAAGGACCTATCGCTTAGGTTGGCAAGAAAAAGCAGCAAAGCCATCAGGTGGGTATGAAGATTTACCTGCTCTGACAGATTCGTCTTTGAGCCCTATGGTTAGAATGAGTCCAAGTCAGCTTACGCTTGCGCCAGGAGAGCGGCAAGTGGTGAAGTTGGCAATCAGAAAGCGCAAAGATTTAAAAGCTCAAGAGTACCGCTCACACCTACAGTTTAAAGCGTTACCAAATCAAAAAGCCCTCTCTCAAAAGCAGCTAGGGATAAATATTAATATGGTTTTGAGCTATTCGATCCCGGTATTGTATCGAGCAGAAAAAAATACACCGACGATAAGTATTACCGGTGTACAAGTCCAACAGCTGGATTCATTAAGAGTCAGCCTAGAAAAGTCAGGTAATTATAGTAGTTTTGGCCAATTCGAAGTGTGGTTTACTCCACAAAACAGTGATGAACCTCAACGGGTTGCAGTACAACCCCATACTAGCATCTATGCAGAGCTGCAAAATGCGATGGTTGAACTGAGAGTGATTGAAGGGTTTAAGTTCAATCAAAAAGGAACCATTAAAGTTAATTATATTGGTCAGCAGGAGTATACAGGGCATACTTTTGCTCAATATTCGGTCCCGTTCAGCCTTTAGAATTAGGTGGCAAATGTGCGAGTGCGCGTAAAGGGGTCATTGCTTGCAGCGTTAGCTTTTTTTCCAAATGTTAAAGCTGCTAACGACTATGCCGCTATTTTAGAGGTATTGAAAAGCATAGATAACAAGCTTGTTGAGTCTCAGTTATCTCCTTCACTACAAAATACATCTCACAGTATTCCTGAAGGTGAGATGTTATTTTTATCTTTTTATTTAGATAGCAATTATTTAGGCGAAGTGATTGCAATAAAAAGCAAATCTGGTGCTTGGTTGGAACTGAGTAGCTTTTTTGGCAGTTTTGATTTTGCCATCCAGCGTAGCGTAAGTGGATATGATGGCTGGTTCATTAATATAGATAATAAGTTTACCTTTGATGAAAAGTCCCTAACAGCAGAGATTGCGGGTCAAACGGTAGCAATAAATGAGCAAGAGTTTTATAAAGATCAAGATGATATCTATATAGATATGGCTGTTTTGGCATCTTGGTTTTCCCTCGAATTGACCGCTGATTACGGTGCTCAAGATGTTACGGTGAGCTCCAAACATGTCTTACCGATAGAAGCAAAGCTGGACCGAACTAGGCGTGCTAAAAGACAATTCGTTGTTAATAAGTATGCGACCAAGCCTTGGAAGGCAAGTCCTTATCGATTTTTATCTTCACCTTTGATGGATGTGCAACTGGGTTATCAAAAGAGTGATGCTCGAGAGGGTTTAAATTACTCCGTATTAGGTTCCCATGATTTTGCGTACATGCGCAGTGAATATTACTTTTCAGGCCGACAATCCGATGTGCTTAATCAATCTCGACTCACGCTCAGTCGAGATGATGAGCAGGCTCAACTGCTTGGAACACTACAAGCTTCTCAGTTTGAAATTGGCGATGTGACGGCAACACGAGTAGGGGGACTTCATCAGAATCAGCTGGCAAGGGGGGTAAAAATATCTAACGCACCACTAGATACTTTGCTGGATCAAAATCGTATTTCAATAACAGGCGAAGTACAAAATGGTTGGGACGTAGAACTATATCAAAATGGCGTGCTGGTAGAACAAAAGTTTGATAGCAATGATGGTCGCTACTTATTTGAAAATATCAATTTGCTTGTTGGTTTGAATGAATTTGAAATAATTTTATATGGACCTCAGGGGCAGGTTGAAAAGCGTACACAACAATATTTTATAGACGGTAGTGCATTAGAGTCTGGCCAGGGAGTATATGAGGTTTCTGTCACTCAACAGGGCCATAGGGTATTTGATGATAAGCAGTATCAGATAGGCGCTTTGGGTTGGTTATTGTCAACGCGCTATGAGCAAGGTCTGTCAGACACTCTATCTGTCTACGGCGCGACCTCCGTGCGAGAAGGATTAACAGAGGGGCCTAAAAAAGTTATAGCGGTTGGCAGCAATATGACCTTAGCGGATAGATTCTTGGTTAACGCAAGCTACGAACAAGATGATTTTTCACAATCTAGATTAGAACTTGTAACACGGGCTAAGCTATTGCAGCAAGCGATGCGCCTACATTATAAACGCGTAACAAAAAATACCTCGGTGAACTTTGCAGATAAAAACACCACAACCCAAGCAAATTTGGGGTTGGAGTTTTCCGGTAATATTATGTCCCGTCAATACGGAAGGCTAAATTATCGAAATGCACTTTCTTATACGCAGTATCAGAATCAAAGTGGCAGTAAAACTTTTACTAATTCGCTTAATTATATGACTGGTAGGTACTCACTTGGTAATCAGCTCAGCTGGAGTAAATCGTCAGATGGAATACTCTCAAGTCTAGGTAGTTCACAGGTGCAAGCTCGGTTTGGGCAGATATATAGCCGTTTGTCTGTGAATTATATGCTTAAGCCAGACAGAGATATAACAAGTTACTCTGCTGAGTTTTACACAAATTTAATGGCCAGTCTGCAGGCCCAGCTTACCTACACAAGTTCAGTAGACAGCGATTTAGATACCACTAAGTTAGCGCTGAGTTGGCAAACAGATGACTTCAGCATGAATACATCTATGTCATACAATAGTGATGACCATTGGCAGTTTGGGATATTTGGACGTTTTAGTATTGGCTATAATGCTATGCATAATAGCTATTTTACGTCCCGGCGTAGTTTAACACAAAGTGGTAGTACACTTGTTCGAGTATTCTTGGATGGCAACGATAATGGTCGGCTTGACGAAGGCGAAACACTTGTAGAAGATGTAAAAGTAAAAGCGGTACAAGCTCACCGTCATGGGCTGACGAATATTCAAGGCGTCGCAGAGTTGACGGGCATGCTGGCAAATAGAAAAACAGATATTGAACTGGATGAACAAAGTATCAATGACCCATTTTTAGTCCCCAGAAATTCAGGTATCTCAATTACCCCTCGGGCAGGTTATGTGGAGTATGTCGATTTTCCATTAGTTAATGCCAGTGAAGTTGAAGGGACTATCTATGCTCAAAGAGGCAAAGTTTTGCCGTATGCCAAAGTTAACCTACTGGATGAAGATGGTAAACTGGTGGCTCAGACAGAATCCGCATTTGATGGCTATTATTTATTTACAGGCTTGAAACCAGGTCAGTATGTTGCACAAGTTGACGAAGCTCAACTGCAACAAAAAAACCTTAAGGCGACACAAACGGTCATGGTGGAGCTGCCAAATGAGGGGAGTGTATTGTCTGGTGTTGATCTGTCTTTGCTTGAAATGGACAAATTTAACGGCGTGTTTTCAAGCCTTGGCGAGTTTTCATCCTTATCGATATTAAAAACATACTTTGTACTTATTAATAAGCGTTTAAAGAACTTACCAGGATATAACCCTTTTTACTTTACAGACTCAAATAGTGGTAAATACATACTGGCTGTCAGTTATTCTGTGCAGCCCTCTAAAGAAGTCAACAAGATGTGTGAGTGGGTAGCGCAACGCGGTCTTTCGTGTGAAGTAAAACAAACACTTATAAAATATTGATTATCATGGAATAGCAAATGTTTAGATGTCGGTTTTCGAAAAAGCAATGGGTGTTAGGTGTGGCTACTTTTGTTATGCTAAATGGCTGTGCCGCCACTAAGCCAAACAAAGAAAATGTAGCAACTATTACTAAGTCAGAGCTTGAGCATTTACAACAAGCTGCGCAGCAATGGCAAGAAGCAAAAGACGGGGTAAAAAGGCTACTGAAAATTGAAAAAGATCTCAGCGTATTGATCTCTCAATTAGATGGGTTAGTTAAACAGCAGATAACGCAACAGGCTGCTCAAAACATGTATGCTGTCAGTGATACTAAAATGCCGGACTCTTCTTCAAAGCAGCAGTCATCAGGCAAGAGCGAAGTTATCAATCCAGCTACACCAGTCGTACATTCTAGCGCTCTAGAGGCCACGGCAGTAAAAACAAACCAACGGGCTCCCGCGAATTTAAGTGCAAAGACAAGCGCTTTAAAATATGCGTTGCAGCTAAGTTCAGTCACGCAAAAAAGTCGGCTTGATAACTTGATACCAGATCTCAAAGCCAAGTTGCCAAAAACACTCGGTGAAAATTTAAATATTGAAACAGCTCAGGTCAATAACGTGACATTCTATCGCCTTAAAGCGGGTGGTTATGTGGACAAACAGCAGGCGTTAGATGTATGCACAAACCTTAAGGCTAAATCAATCAACTGCATTGTAAGTCTTTTTGATGAGCAATCAGCAAAAACTAGGCTCTAGATAGTATTTGGGTATAGTTTTTGCATTCTACTAACCAGAATTATTTGTTTAGGTTAGATGATAATGCGTTTAGTCCTATTTTTGTTATGTATTGGCTTAGTTGGCTGTCAAAACGTTGAAGACGTGAGAAAGCGGTATCCTCTTTATATAACACCCGAAAAAACAATGGCACCTTATACTGTACATCAATATGTTAGCGACTTGAGTATCCAGTTAAGTAACATTTCTGGTGTACGCAAACGCAATGCGCGTATCGCTGTGATGAGTTTTTTTAAGGCTGATGGTTTAGGAGAAACTCTTGCAGAACAGCAAGCTTCTGGGCTTAGTCAGCAAATTCAAGAAAGTCTGCTGACTCAATTTACGCAGCTAGGCTATCACACGGTAGAGCACCGCCTAGAGAACCAACTCACATTACTAGACAACGCTGACAGCATGCTAAGCCGTCGGATTGACAACCTGCGTGAGCGCCAGAATATTGACTTTGTGGTTGCTGGCAGTTTAACCCAACAGCAGCATGCGTACATTGTGAATGCTCGTTTGATAGATATGCAAACTGGGCGAGTTGTGTCAGCTGCTACAACAGAAATTCCAGTGAATGTAATGTGGTCGGATGAAAAAGTATTGCAACGCGATGGGTTGCTTTACCGCACAGAATATTAATGAGGAACATACAATGAAGAATTATTTGTATATTTTGCTTTTACCATTGAGTGTTGGCTGTGCAAATATGTTGGACAGTTTTAGTGCCAAGAATCAGCAAGTTCAAGGTAGTAGCGCACAACGCGATGTGATGGCTCCTAATACGTCTAAAGACGCATTTCAGTCACGCAATGCAGTACCAAACATTATGAGTCAAAGGGCTAATGTGAGTCGCAAGAACATTAACCATTATGTGCGTGGGATAATGCAAGACTTAGTCGAGAATCTACAGTATGTGAATGCTAAAACACCTCTAGCGGTATCAAGCTTTGTATATCTTGATGATGATTATGGCCAAGCGACATTATTAGGAAATCAGTTATCAGAAAGCTTTATGCATGAACTACACAAGTTCGGTGTGTCTGTGGTTGATTTCAAGACAACAGATTATATGCGTGTAACTCCGCAGGGGGACTTTGTGTTTAGCCGAGATTATTTAGAGCTAAATGAAACTCAAAACTTTCAATATGTGTTAGCAGGCACGCTAGTTAATCACCAAGGTGGTGTACTGGTTAATGCGCGCATTGTAGGTATTAATAGCAAAGCTGTCGTTGGCTCTGCTCAGGGATTTATTCCTCAGTCGGTAGTGGATGCACTTGGCAACAGTTACCGAACAGACGGCATTTTAATGAAAAAGGCGAGTAATTGAGGTGTAAGATGAAACAGCAATATTATCTATTGGCAGCAGCGTTTATAACGCTGGGCGGCTGTCAGTTAATGAGTGTCAATCAAGTCGCTGTGATAGAGCCAAAGGCACCAACGAGCCAAATTGATGCTCTTTACGATGAGGCGCAACGTCAAAAACAAGAAGACGAATTGGATAATGTGCAGAACTCCCGTCGTTACAGCCCAGTCATACACAATTTACAGTTAGCTAATTATGTTGAACAAATGGCGCTTGAGCTTGTTGATACAATGAACTCTGACCAAGATATTAATATTGCAGTTGCGTCTTTCGTCGACTTCGATAGTAACCTTCGCACAACCAATCAGCTTGGCAATCAAATTGCTGAAACATTTATTCATCAATTGCAAAAGTTTGGCTACGGTGTCGTTGATTTTAAAACGACCAACTCAGTATCCGTCACTCAAAAAGGTGACTTATCTTTTTCCAGAGATGTGAAAGCACTTACCAATAAAAGAGTTGCAAGCCACGTGCTATCGGGAACCATGATATATCGAAGCTCCGGTGTAGAGGTTAATGCACGAGTGACTGATATAGATTCTAAACAAGTGGTAGCGAGTACTCGTAAGCTAGTACCTAGTTACGTTTTGTATAGCGAAGAGCTTGCATTGTTTGATGTTAGATAATTTTCAAGTCGCTGACTTTTATAAAAAAGTCTTGAAATAAAATGGGGCGAACAGCTATACTCAGAACGCTCAGGCCCCTTAGTTAAATGGATATAACAGTCCCCTCCTAAGGGACGGTTGCAGGTTCGATTCCTGCAGGGGCCGCCAGATGCACTCAACCTCTCCTCCACCTTTAGTAATCTGTAACGCAAAGCCAGTTCTATAAATGGCAAGTTCTATTTTTCGGTCGCTTTATACTGTGTTTTTTCAGTTTTAGTATAGAGAGATGGCGATGATGAGTGACTTTATTATTAAACCTATAAACCTTGATTTGTATTTGTCTTTACAGACCACATCTGAGGAGTGTGTGGGGCGGTGGATAACGGCTGACTCGAACCCAGGGTACCCCTGCAGAGTGTCGCTTCGCGAAGCTAAAGTGGGAGAAAGGGTATTGTTGACTCACTATTTGCACCACAATGTACATTCTCCTTATCGCGCGTCAGGGCCAATTTTTATTATAGAAGATGCAAAGCCAGCTGACTTGGGGGTAAACGAAATCCCTGAGGTATTAAAGACTCGGTTGATATCTTTACGTGCATATAGTGCAAAAGGCGATATGCTCAGCGCTAAAATAGCACAAGGAAAATCTGTAAGACAGACTCTATCGGAGTTATTTAACCACAAAGAAGTTGACTATGTTCAGCTTCATAATGCCAATCCAGGTTGTTTTAGCTGTGAGGCTAGACGAGTTTAACAGTATGCGTTATTGCCCGGTTACTATGAGGAGAGTAAACGGGCAGCGTGTGTTTTTTGTTAATCATCTAGATCAAAGTTCGTTTCATTTTTAATTTTTATCTGAACAATATCATTGAGTTGAATATTACTTAAAGGACGTGTATTGAGGTTAACCGCGGTCGCACTTTGCATATTAACATTGATAACTTTTACCTGCTCTATGGTCTGTACCGTAGAATTTACAACGGAACCCCTGCTGGTAATGATATTGCTTTGGTGCATTATAGATAGGGTGGTACCTGGCTCCAGTCCGTGAACTCTACCAAGGTTGATCACAACTTGCTCAGCATCTAAATATAGAATTTTTCCTTTTGTAGGAATGCATGATACGGCAGTATTCAAATCTTGGCTTACTTTATTAAATACTTCTTGGATCTCTTGTCCATAATGGGAGTTCCAAAATCGGTCACTGTAAACATCAATCAGCTTTGTTTTTTCAAACGGCCAAACCCCTTGGGTAGCATAATGTTGTTGCCATACTTTTTCATACGTCATGGCATCATAAAGTGCAAAATCTATTTTAAAGCTTCTTGCGTATTCATCGTTTTGCCAAAACGCATAGTCGTTATTAAGCTTGTCAATATCAGCAATGTCAGTGATCTGACTTAATAGTACATATTGACTATTGCTGTTCATCGCGATGGTTTCTATGAGTATATGGTTATAATCAAATTGCTGAGAAAAGTACTCTTTAACATTGATTGCACTATTTAGGTAGGGGATGGGTTTTACTGCGTTAGTGCGTTCATTTAGCGTATTAAACAAGCGTTGTGAGGCTGCTTTTGCTATGTCAAATATTTGACCCAAGCGAGCTTGATGGGGCTGCATTAGCTGGCTCTGTGTAATCGCGATTTGCTTGTTAAACTGTTGCTCTAAGCATTGGCCTTTCGTTGCGTAAATATCAAGGTGTAGGGTGACGCTATACTGATCGCCTTCTTTGCTCTCACTTACCATATTAACTTGTTGTATTTCACCGTGGGATTTAATTTTTATCTCATCTTGGCTAAGAATCCCATCAGCAACACTTTGCACACTACTTACCGTCGCACCAGAAAATATCAGGGCCTGAGTTATTGCGTCTTTTACAGCGGCTTGTCTGGCTTGTGCTACATCTCGACCTTGCGTACTTGCATAACCCATAACTTCGTACCACTCTGCTTTTACAACAGTACTCATACCTATGAGTATCAGTAAAGTGATCGCCTTAATCATAATTAGCACCTCGAAAAAATCATATCAATTTAGAAAGCAAGTCACGTACCACAATTTATGGCAAGAAATGTGCATAGTAAAACGTTAGTAACTTTATGAGGTGAACAATCATGAATATCAAAAGGCAAGTAAAAATCACAAGCCTTGTAAGTATAGCATTGCTTTTGGGTTCTTTGACTGGATGCAGCAGCTTATTTGATAAGCATATTGAATATGAGTATGTTCTACCGGACAACTATCCCGTTTTAAAGGCGATTGGTTATGCGCCGTTAAGCGCTCAGCCAGGCACAAATCAAGCGCAAAAAATGCTCATGGCAGTGAAAGTATCGAAGCTCGAAGCCTACCGTGAGTTAACAGAGCAAGTTTATGGTCAGAATATATCATCGAGTATGACAGTTAAAGGTGCGATTGCTAAAAATGACGGCCTGCAAAGTCAAGTAAATGGTGTAATACGTGGTGCAAAAGTTGTGAAAAGTTACGCTGCAGGTGATACGTATGTAACCGAGTTGGAGTTGGATATGAAGCGTGTTCATGATCTATATATAACTCAAGCTAAGCCTAGAAAAATTAAGCGCGTAACGTATTACTGATAATTTAAAAAATGCTGAAGTACACTGCTCTGTCTTAGAATATTAAGAAGAGCAGTTAAGCTTTGAGGTTTTTAACTAGTTCACTATTGCGAGATACTACAGCACCGTCTTGGTCATAAGTCACTGACGAAGGCGCCCCAATTAAAATCTCTTTCAATTCTCTGACGCTTAAATTTGCTTGATGGGCAGCTTGGGCATTGACGTCATTTTTTTGTTTGCATTCAATCAAAAGGTTTTCGATGTTAGAAGTGAGGTTGACTGCGTCAGGTTGAGAAAATAGTGCTTTGTCAAAACCCGAGAGCTCTTTATCCAAGCTCTGAATTGAATGTAGTAAGGTAAGTTTCTCTCTTGCAAGCTCTTTCAGGCCATCGCCTTTTTTGGCCGCCAAAAGCTCAAGCTCACTATCTAACAACTGGGTCAAAGTTGTTAAATGAGTGAGCTGTTTTTCTAGCTTGTGTACACAAAGGGCTAGATGATCATCCATACATGTCGAACTCAAATGCTGCGATGTTTTTAGCTAGCTTTTCAGCGTCGATTTGATATTTGCCTTCACTGATTGCCTTTTTTAGCTCAGCAACTTTATCACTGTTGAAAGCGGGCGCTTCTTGCGCTTTTTCCTGCAAGTTTTTAAGTTGACGCGCTTGTGGTGTCAAACTTACAGAATCAGAAGTTGTTTTTTGTGGCGCTTTTGTAGGTGCGCTACTCGCATTTGCATCATTTCTTTGCAACTCAGCTTTTTGTTGCTTAATATTATTAAGCACGCTGTTTGATTGCGACTGACCTTTTACATTATTTACCATGATTGTGACCCAAATAAAGAATCTTGCTTTAAATATCGGCTGTTCTAGCTATAACTTTAGCAAAAATTTTAGATATTCACCTCAATAGAATCAACATCTTTCACTCTTCCTGAGACAATTTTTCCAGACTTTTGATTTTTAACCCGAATTTGCTCACCTATATTTCCATCCTGTAATGCGATCCCCTGCGTTTTTATTGTTAAAGTCTGTGTTTTTGCATAAATACTAACAATATCGCCTTTACAAACCATACAAATTTGATGCATGCCCACAGGCATGCCTTCTCGTAATACACGCTTGCTGCGACTTCCTATGAGCAGATTAATATCATCAATGTAAGATGCTCTAACAAAGTGTTTTGGTCGGTATTCAAGTCTTAGGTGTTGCTCTGTTAGAAGTTCACCTTTGGAAATCATTTCTGTGCTAACTATGACAGGAAACAACTCTTCTATACGTATATGTACATACTGCGTCCATCCAGAGAGATCTTCGCACTTAAGTTGTACCGTTACCTGCCGATTAAAAGGAGCTGACGCGTTTGTTGATATATCTAGTGGCGTCTCACACTGACGAGTTGGTAGCCTAGCATCTAAAGGTATCGCACGAATTTGTAAGTTTGAATCTGGCTTTTGAGTTGCAAGGTTAGATATAAATGAACGAGCAGCTTCCTCGAGTGCTTGATTATTATAATCTTGTGCATAAACCGCATCGCTGAGCAGAATGTAGACCATCGCGAAGAAAAACCCAGCAGATTTGGTTTTTTTTAACAAACTCATGATGTTTCGACTATGCTTATCATGTGAAAAAGGGTATAAAGATTTTGCGTTAATTGTGACACCTCTTCAAGAGTTATTGTTCCTTTATTAACGTCTGCAAGTATCGTTCCGTTAAGCATTATTAAAGTTAGGAGATTGAAATGGCAGGTATTTTAGACTCAGTAAACCAGCGTACACAGTTGGTTGGGCAAAATCGCCTAGAGTTATTGCTATTCAGGCTTAAGGGTCGACAACGTTTTGGCATCAACGTATTTAAAGTGCGTGAAGTGCTACAATGCCCGCCATTGACGAGTATGCCTAAATCTAATGCCTTTGTACGGGGCGTGGCGCATATTCGCGGACAAACAATTTCAGTCATAGATATGTCGTTGGCTGTGGGTGGTCCACCTATTGAAGATATCCATAACTGTTTCATTATAATTGCCGAATATAATCGCTCTGTTCAGGGGTTTTTAGTTGGTGCGGTTGAGCGAATCGTTAATATGAATTGGGAAAAGATCATGCCACCGCCTTCAGGTGCTGGTCGTTATTCATATCTTACTGCGGTTACTGAAATTGAGAATGAACTGGTAGAGATACTGGATGTTGAAAAAATCCTCAATGAAATTTGCCCTGTTAATACAGAAGTGAGTCAAGATATTGTATCTGATGGCGAGATGCAAAAAGACTTAGGTGAGCGAATCGTTTTTATTGCAGATGATTCAGCTGTAGCAAGAAACCAAGTCAAAAGGGCCCTTGAGCCTTTAGGCGTTCAGACTGAATTAGCTAAAAATGGTAAGGAAGCTTTGCTACGTTTGAGGGAAATCGCAGAGATGGATTGCCAAAACAATATTACAGAGCGTGTGGGACTACTTATTTCTGACGTAGAAATGCCAGAAATGGACGGCTACACGCTTACAGCAGAAATAAAGGCTGATCCAAAATTGGCACCATTGCATGTTATCTTACATACTTCTCTTAGCGGAGTATTTAACCAAGCAATGATCCAAAAGGTCGGTGCAGATGACTTTATCGCAAAGTTTAACCCAGATGAATTGGCAGCAGCCGTTAAGAAATGGGTTCACTGTGACTAATGAATGGCGGTAATACATTGGAAAATAAGCATCTTCAACAAAGTGAATATGATCAGTTTCGAACTTTTCTAGAGCAACAGTGTGGCATTGTATTGGGTGACAACAAACTATATCTAGTTAAAAGTCGCCTCGCGCCCTTAATGACAAGGTTTGGCGTTGACACGTTATCAGCATTAGTCAATAAAACGCTTAGTCCACATGAGCGGCAACTACGTGCCGCGGTGGTGGATGCGATGACAACGAATGAAACATTATGGTTTCGTGATGCCTATCCATTTGAATTGTTAAAAACGAAAATATTTCCTGAGTTTAGTGATTTACGCCGACCAGTGAAAATTTGGTCTGCGGCAAGCTCATCAGGGCAAGAGCCTTACTCGATTGCGATGTCGGCAAGTGAATATCAAAGCAAAAACCCAGGCTCGTTAAAGATGGGTGTGCAAATCACAGGCACAGACATATCTAATACTATGCTAGATATGTGCAAAAATGCTGAGTACGATGCATTGGCGTTAGCGCGCGGCCTTTCGGCTGAAAGACGGAAAAAGTTTTTTAAAGATAGCGGCAATGGCATGGCTCAAGTCGTCGATCCAATCAAGAAAATGGTTAACTTTAGACACCTAAACCTACTTGATTCGTATGCTTTAATGGGCAAATTCGACGTTATTTTTTGTCGCAATGTTCTTATATATTTTTCACCACAGGTGAAAGCAAAAATCATTTCTCAATTTGCACAAGCACTAAATCCTAAGGGGTATTTATTTCTTGGCGCATCAGAATCTATGGCTGGGTTAAGCGATTCATTTGATATGATCCGCTGCAATCCAGGTATAATTTACCAGAAAAAACAATAGAATATGGCGGTCTTACCGCCATTCTTATTTTTGGCCCGCCTTTTGCTTTAACTCCTAAGAGTCAAATTTTTGGAGTTGTGTTATGGCAATTAGTTTCGATAAGGCTTTGGGCGTACACCCTCATGCCATGCTTATTCGCTCGCAACGTGCAGAGCTCTTAGCCAGTAATATAGCCAACGCTGACACCCCTGGATATAAAGCCAAAGACATTGACTTTGCACAAGCTTTAAAAGCGGCAAAGTCTGGGCAACAACGCGGCAATAATATGGTCCGTACTGATGAAAATCACATCCGTGGTGGTAGTCAATTAACCGGTGGGGCAGAACTTTTTCGTAATCCAAATCAAGCAGATACAGGTGATGGTAACTCTGTTGATGTACAGGTGGAACGAAACTTGTATGTACAGAACTCATTAGAGTATCAAGCCAGTTTGCAATTTTTGTCTGGTAAGTTTAAAGGCCTTAAAAAGGCACTAGGTGGTCAAGGGTAATAATTATGAGTTTATATAACGTATTTGATATCGCAGGTAGCGGTATGAGTGCTCAGAATATTCGCCTGAACACTACTGCCAGTAATATTTCTAATGCAAACAGCATAAGTTCTAGCCAGGATAAGGTTTATAGAGCAAGGCACCCAGTATTTGCTGCTGAGTTAACAAAAGCGTCTTCAATGCAAGACCCTACACAGTTAAACGCATCAGTCGGGGTAAAGGTTTTAGGCATTGTTGAAAGCGATAAACCGCTTCAGATTGAATATAACCCGAATCACCCAAGTGCCGATAAGGATGGGTACATCTATAAACCCAATGTGAACGTAGTTGAGGAAATGACTAACATGATTTCAGCATCTCGTTCGTATCAAACTAATGTGCAAGTGGCAGATGCTGCTAAGCAGATGCTTAGTAAAACTCTACTACTTGGTCAGCGTTAACGGGAGTATAGCTGATGAGTAATGATATTAATGCGGCGTCGTCTTCTTATTTGGATTCCCTTCGTTGGAATAAGGATAACAAGCCACAAGAGAAAAACGATACGCTAACGCAAGAAGACTTTTTTTCGCTATTAACGCAGCAGCTGTCTTACCAAGATCCAAGCAAGCCAGCTGACAATGATCAGATGATTGCCCAGATGACCAACTTCACTATGGCAGAGGGTATTTCAAACTTAAATTCAAAATTTGAAATGTTGTCGGCATCAATGACGTCTAACTCGGCGCTGCAAGCTTCAACCTTGGTTGGCAAAAAAGCATTACTCGAATCAGACACGATTAATATAGGAAGCGATCAGTTGGCCAAAGGTTCAGTTATTACAACCGAACCGGTTGAGAACTTGACTATTAGTATTTATGACGAAAAAAACCAGCTGGTTAGAACAATGGATATGGGAAGTCGGACTGCTGGCGCACTTCGTTTTGAGTGGGACGGTAAAAACCAAGATGGTACACCTATGCCAGAAGGTGAATACAAAATTAAAGCTGAAGGTAGAGCTGGTGGTGAGTTTACTAGTCTACCGATGGCAACATTTAAAAATATAGATAGTGTCAATGTGAATGGTGCCAACGGCATTATCATAAACACAAGCTCAGGCGCAGTGAAACTCACTGATGTCGCTGAAATAGCTTAACTATCATGAGTTACAGAATTAACCTTACAGTACAAGAGGTGAGAGTATGAGTTTCAATATTGCATTAACAGGTTTAGCTGCCGCGCAAAAAGACTTAGATGTGACGGCAAATAACATCGCAAACGTTAATACCACAGGTTTTAAAGAATCTCGTGCTGAGTTTGCAGATGTATACGCAGCATCCGTTTTTAGTTCGGCCAAAACCAAAGCTGGTGATGGTGCGCAAACGACCATGGTTGCTCAGCAATTTCACCAAGGGTCATTGAAGTTTACAAATAACTCTCTCGATCTTGCGATTACTGGTGATGGTTACTTTGCAATGAGTGAAGAATTTGGTTCGCAAGACTACACTTTTACTCGCGCGGGTGCTTTTAAGCTTAATAAAGACAACTTTATTGTTGATGCACAAGGCAACTTCTTGCAAGGCTTCCCTGTTGACCCTTCTACGGGTGATACAACATCAGTAAGCTTAAGTACGTCTACAGCACTGCAGATCCCTGACGCATCAGGTTCTCCTCGAGCAACTTCTACGATTTACAACTCATTCAACGTGGACTCGCGAGAGCAAGTGCCAACGATACCGTTTGATCCAACACAATCGGCATCATATAACTCGTCAACTTCGACAACAGTATATGATTCATTGGGTGAGCCACATGTTATGCAGCTATTTTTTAGGAAGTCGGCCTCAAATACATGGGAAGTGTTTGGTACTTTAGATGGCACACAATTTGACAATACGGGTACTGCGGGTACTGGTACTCCAATTACAACGTTTGGTTTTGACGCCAGTGGTTTACCTTCTACCACCGACGGTGGTGCGAATGCGGGTACCACGTTTGATCCATTAACGTTAACGGGTACTAACTTAACCGGTATTTTAACCAATGGTGCTACCTTTCCAAACGATGTCACGATGAACTGGCGTGATGAGGCGAATACCACAAACAAGTTACCAACTCAGTATGCTAGCCGGTTTGAGGTAAAAGCACTTGAGCAAGATGGTGCGACTGTTGGCCGTTTATCAAGTATTGATATTGGCTCTGATGGTAAGATTATTGCGGCTTACAGTAACGGTGATTCAACTTATCTGGGCCAAGTTGCTATGGTACGTTTTTCAAATTCGCAAGGCCTATCTCCTGTTGGCAACACTGCTTGGAAGAAGAGTCTTACATCAGGTGAGCCGATTGCAGGTGAACCAGGTTCAGGTACGTTAGGTAGTATTAACTCTTCATCTCTTGAACAGTCTAACGTAAACCTAACCAATGAACTGGTTGATTTGATAAGTGCACAGCGTAACTTCCAAGCAAACTCTCGTGCGCTGGAAGTCAACTCAACACTACAGCAAAATATCCTACAGATCCGATAATTACTTATCAGGTTCCAAGGCCGCATTATGCGGCCTTTTTTATACTCACTTACCCGCCTTGTATACTGTCATTTATTTGTTGGCACTATTATTGCTTTTATTAGTTAGATGAATTTATTAGTAAGGTTAGTGTTATGGATAAAATGCTCTATATCGCAATGTCAGGCGCAAAGCAAAGTTTGCGCGGTGTTGCAATAAAAGCGAATAACTTAGCCAATGCCAATACTACCGGCTTTAAAGCTGACTTTGCGCAAGCGCGCTCAATGCAAGCCTTTGGTGAAGGTTTGCCTACACGGGTGTTTGCTATGCAAGAGCGTCCTGGGACGAACATGACAGCAGGGCCAATAGTTGAAACGGGTAGAGACCTCGATATTTCTGTCTCGCAGAAAACTTGGATAAGCGTTATGGACCAAGGTGGTAATGAGGCATATACCAAGGTCGGTACTTTCAATATTCGTTCTGATGGTGCTTTGGTAACTAGTCACGGCCGTCAAGTTATTGGCGAGGGTGGGCCAATTATTTTGCCTATCCCTGTTGATAAAGTTGTATTTAGTGATGACGGCTCTATTCAAGTTCGACCTCAAGGTGCTCCTGCGAACTTTATGGAAGTGGTCGACAGATTAAAGATTATTGAAGCTGACAATGGCCAGCTAGAAAAAGGCAATGATGGCTTGTTTCGGCCAAGAGAAGAAGAGCTTGTGAATGGCTTATGTGGGTTTTGTGATATTTCTCCAACGGCTCGCATTATGAGTGGTACTTTGGAGCGTTCAAACGTAAACCCTGTGCATGAGATGGTTGACATGATAAATCATCAGCGTCAATTCGAAATGCAAATGAAATTAATGAAGACCGCAGAAGAGATAGACGAACGTCACGTATCTTTACTGCGTATCGTCTAACCGAGTGAGGTAATAGTTATGAACCCAGCATTGTGGATCAGTAAAACAGGCTTAGATGCTCAACAAACAGATATTGCTGTTATTTCCAATAACCTAGCAAACGCCAGTACCGTAGGATACAAAAAGAGTCGGGCGATTTTTGAAGATTTACTTTATCAAAATATCAATCAACCTGGTGGCCGGTCATCGCAAGATACGGAGCTTCCTTCTGGTTTAATGCTCGGTGCAGGTTCTAAGGTTGTAGCAAACCAAAAGAATTTTTCGCAAGGCAACATGCTAAGCACCGAAAACACATTAGATTGGATGATCCAAGGTCCTGGCTTTTTTGAAATTCAGATGCCAGATGGTACAACGGCGTATACTCGTAATGGCCAGTTTACCACCGATGAAGAAGGGCGAGTTGTTACCTCTGGTGCCGGCTTCCCATTGCAGCCACAAATGAATGTGCCTGATGATGCTAAGTCTATTACCATTTCGCAAGACGGTGAAGTGTCAGTGTCGGTATCTGGTCAGGCAGAAAACGTAGTAATTGGCCAATTAGTTATCAGTGACTTTATTAATCCATCAGGTTTAGAGCCAATGGGGCAGAACTTATACACCGAAACCGCTGTAAGTGGTGCACCGGTGCAAGGTAACCCAAGTGTTGACGGATTAGGTTTGATAGTACAAGGCGCGTTAGAAACATCTAACGTGAACGTCACTGAAGAGTTGGTGAATTTGATTGAAACGCAACGCGTTTATGAAATGAACTCGAAAGTGATTTCATCTGTTGATGAAATGCTTAGTTACATTAATCAGCAGTTATAATTTTTAGGGGGCGGTATGCGTGATTTTAGCTTAGCTATTGTGGTAGCCACGATGCTTGCAGGGTGTGTTTCTACTCAAAATAGTGATGTGGTGCGCGATGATCCGTACTATGCGCCAATGTACCCTGAACAAGATGCAGAGCCAATTGTAGCAACGGGTTCTCTGTTTAGTCCGCATTTGTCTAATGATCTGTATTCAGACAAAAAAGCGTTAAGAACAGGTGACATTATTACGGTTATTCTGCGAGAAACGACAGCAGCATCTAAAGCAGCAAATAATCAAACGGATAAAGAAACTGACGCCTCACTCAGTCCAATAACTGGCTTGGGTGGCTCAGCCATTAACATTGGCAAAGAAAGCCTTCAGTTTGGCTTAGAGTCAGAATCATCTTTTAAAGGTGACTCGCAGGCAAATCAGTCAAATAGCCTATTTGGTAATATTTCAGTTAATGTGATGCGAGTGCTACCAAATGGCAATCTGGTGATCCGTGGTGAAAAGTGGCTCACTTTGAATACCGGTGAAGAATTTATTCGTTTAGAGGGGTTAGTGCGGGCGCAAGATGTCAAAGCAGACAACACCGTCGAATCTAACCGAATAGCCAATGCGAGGATCCAATACTCAGGCAAGGGTCAACATCAAGAAACGCAGGGGCCTGGGTGGCTTGCACGTTTCTTTATGAGCACGTTACTTCCATTTTAAAAGGTCAAAATGATGAAAATATTTATTACAGCGTGCATGTTACTTGGGAGCCTCTTCTCGGCGGCTGCCAATGCAGAGCGTATAAAAGACGTCAGTATGATCGAAGGCGTTCGCTCGAATCAGCTAGTTGGCTATGGTTTGGTAGTTGGTTTACCTGGCACTGGAGAACAAAGCCGTTTTACCGAGCAGAGCTTTAAAGCCATGCTGAGTAGTTTTGGTATTACCATGCCAGCTAGTTTAAAGCCAAAGATCAAAAATGTGGCGGCTGTCGCGGTTCATGCTGACCTACCTCCTTTTGTAAAGCCCGGTCAGAAAATTGATATCACAGTGTCTTCTATTGGCAGTGCGGGCAGCTTAAGAGGTGGTACATTATTGCAAACCTTTTTAAAAGGCGTTGATGGGAATGTTTATGCAATAGCGCAAGGTAGCCTAATTGTTGGTGGTCTAGGTGCTGAAGGCCTAGATGGTAGCCGAGTTGTAATTAATACCCCAACAGTTGGTCGAGTACCTAATGGCGCTACAGTAGAGCGTGCGGTTAAAAGCCCGTTTACGCAAGGTGATCATATTACCTTTAATCTTAACAGTCCTGATTTTACAACGGCTAAGCGTCTTGCTGATACAATTAATGCGTTGGTTGGCCCTAACAGTGCAAAACCAATGGACGCCGCGTCAGTGCGCGTTATCGCACCAAGAGATCCATCACAACGTGTCGCCTATTTATCGACACTTGAGAACTTAGAGTTCAAGCCTGCAGATACAAATGCCAAAATCATTGTCAATTCGCGCACAGGCACAATAGTAATTGGTAAGAACGTTAAACTACAGCCTGCAGCGATCACCCATGGTGGTTTGACCGTGACAATAGCTGAGCAACAAAATGTATCTCAGCCGCAAACATTAGGTGAAGGTGAGACGACTGTTACGCAACAAAGTATTATCGATATAGATTCTGACGACTCGCGCGCCTTTGTGTTTGACCCAGGTGTAAGCCTTGACGATTTAGTTCGTGCCATCAACCAAGTTGGTGCGGCACCGGGCGACTTAATGGCTATTTTAGAAGCTTTAAAAGAAGCTGGGGCAATCAATGGTCAATTAGTCGTCATTTAAAGTTTTATTTTTAATCAAACAGTTAGCCCCGAAATCTCGGGGCTTTTTTTTGGCTCGCTTTTTGCATTTATATTGATATGAATTTTTACAATGTGTCGTTGAGCAGATGAATACTAATCCGTTAGACAATCAGAACTTTTTTGACTTAGGAGATCTAAACTCTCTACGTCAAGACGCCTTGAAAAGCGGCACTGATCAGCAAGCTTCCAATGAGGCGCTAAAAAAAGCTGCGCAGCAATTCGAGTCTATTTTTACGCAAATGCTTTTAAAAAGCATGCGCAAAGCCAATGAAGCGATGGAAGATAAAGACAGTCCATTTAATTCAAGTAGCGTGAAGTTCTTTGAAGAAATGCATGACCAGCAATTATCTGTAGAGCTGGCTAGTAAAGGTAACTTGGGCCTAGCAGAGTTGATTGTTCAGCAACTTGCGCCTAACGGAGAGGGTTACACGCCAGCGTCAGTATTACGCACAAATGCTGATTTACAAAGTGATAGGCTGGTTAACGATAAAGCCCCTATTAAAACAAAAGAAGCTGTTGTTAAGCCATCAGAGCAAAGTAGTGGCTTCGAGGATCCTGAGTCATTTGTTGGCGCTTTATGGGATCACGCTAAAGAAGCAGCACAGAAGATTGGTTTGAACCCTGCGGTAATGATAGCGCAAGCGGCTTTAGAAACGGGGTGGGGAAAGCATGTTGTCAGCAAAGCTGATGGTTCAAGCAGTCATAATCTATTCAACATTAAATCAGATAAGTCGTGGCAGGGTGAAAGTGCCAAAAAGCTGACATTAGAATTTGAGCAAGGTCTTCCAGTGAAGAAACAAGCGCATTTTAGAGCCTATGACTCTATTAAAGAAAGCATTAGCGATTATGTGGATTTCTTACAAAGCAATCCAAGGTACGAGCAAGCATTGAAAAAAGTCAAAGAACCAGCTCAATACTTAGAGGCGTTGCAAGAAGCAGGCTATGCGACTGATCCGAATTATGCGCAAAAAATTAAAAGTGTGCTTCAGCGTGGCGAATTTAAGCAAATGTTGACGTCACTCATTCGTCAGGGAGTAAATTAAGATGTCTTTTGATCTTATGCAAATTGGTACCAGCGGTGTTCGAGCAAGCTCTGAATTGCTGCAAACAACCAGTAGAAATATCTCCAACTTGAACACCAAAGGGTACATTCGAGAGCGCACAGAGCATGCTACTACGGTTGGCAATATGGTTGGTCGTTCGGAAACTGTTCGGTTGATCAATGATTTTGCAGCAAAGCAGCTAAATAGAGATATCTCAAACAAGGCCTATTACGATCAGTTTGTTACCGAGTCTTCTCGTATTGATACGCTCTTTGCTGAGGAGTCTAATAGCTTAAGTACCAGCATTAATACCATGTTTAACAGCTTGCAAGAGTCAATGAACCAACCAGGTTCAACTGTATCGCGTTCATTATTTATGAACTCTGCACAGGGTTTAGTTGAACAGATGCATCGTTTATCAAATATTGTATTTGATCAAAAAAGTGTCGTTAATGAACAGCTCAGTCTATACACCGATGAAGCTAATAGCTTGATTGAAAAAATCAGCCAGTTGAATAACAAAGTAGCATCGACCTACACGAGTGATGACCACACAGTTGCGTTGTCGGTTCTCAATGAACGAGATCAAGCAATCCGAGATCTGTCAGAGTTAGTCGATATTGAAACGCTCGATGGTTCTAATGGTGAAAAGTTGGTATTTCTTGGCAGTGGTCAAGCGCTTGTTATGGAAAATGGAACATTCAATGCCTTTGCGTTAGATGGCGATCCAGATCCTAACGTGAAAGACTTAAAGCTAGATGTTCGCAGTGGTAAAGCTGTTGCGCTGGATGTCGATTTGGGCTCACTAAAAGGAAAAATTGGCGGCTTGATGGCGTTTCGTGACGATATCTTACAACCTGCGCAAAACCAGCTAGGTCAAATAGGTATCGCCATTGCAGACGCTTTTAATCAGCAAAATGCATTGGGGATGGACTTAGATGGCAATTTGGGTGGGGATATTTTTAGTATTCCAACTGTTCAAGGTTATGCATTTCAAAATAATGCTGGCACTGGGGTCGTCAATGCGACATTAGAAGCTGGGCTCGGTAGTTCGTTACCAGCCTCAGATTTTCAGGTAACCTTTTTAACCGCAACGACGGTTGAAATTTCAGCAATTGACAGTGAAGGTAATGTGATAGGAACTCCTTCTACAGCGAATGTCACGGCCGGTGCTATTAATTCAAGTACAATTACATCCGGTGAATCATTTGGTTTAGATATGACAGTGGCGGGAGCTCCTGCTGCGGGGGATAGCTTTGTCGTTAAGCTTAACTCGACTGCTGCTGGGTCATTGGAACTTGCAACACAAAGACCAGAACATTTGGCTTTAGCTTCTCCGATTCGAACCGAAGTGAGTGCAAACAATATAAGTACAGCGAGCATTTCGGCCGGGGTTGTGAATAACACCAGCAATATCAACGCAGGTCCCCCAATTGCATTGGCGCAAGGTGATATCACTATCACCAAAACGGCTGTTGCTAATCAATATCAAATTGTGGATGGCAGTGGCACAAATTTAGTCACTATTACACCGCCTGCAAACAGTTTCTTGAATGCTGCCGGCGCACCTTATAATGCTTACGGTTTTGATTTTGATATTGAAGGACAGCCCGCTACGGGTGATGTATTTACAATCAAAGTGAATAAAGACGGTTTTGATGATAACCGTAATGGCTTAGCACTTAGTCAGCTAAAAGATGATGAGCTAGTACGACAAGGCGTTATAGCCAGTGCAGATAACTTAAAAACGTTTAACGAATCATACGCTGGTTTAGTGACAGAAGTTGGGGTGATTGCGAATCAGGCAAAAACCAATGGGGCGGCTTTTGACGCTTTGGCAACACAATCAGAGACATGGTTTGAATCAATTTCTGGTGTAAACTTGGATGAAGAAGCTGCCAATCTATTACGTTTTCAGCAGTCTTACTCTGCATCAGCACAGATCATTTCGGCTGCACGTACTATATTTGACACCTTATTGAGCGCGGCGAGGTAACAGTTATGCGATTATCCAATAATTTAATGTTTAGAAATAACCTAAATACCATTTTGAGTAATCAAGAAGAAGTTAACCGAGCGCAGCAGCAAGTTAATACGCAAAAGCGTGTATTAACGGCTTCCGACGACCCATCAGCGATTGCTAACTCAATGCTTTATACTGACAAGATCCAATCGAATGAACAGTATGCCAAAAGTTCTTCGATGTTAAGTAGCCGCTTAGAGATGGAAGAAAGTGTGCTTGAAAACATTAAAGGCTCTATTTCTAAAGCACAAGTTTTGACAATTCAAGCGGGTAATGGGGCGCTTTCTGATTCAGATAGAGAGGGGTTATCAGCTGAAATAAACTCACTCAAAGAGTCTATTTTTGAACTGATGAACTCAAAGTCAGAGGATGGTGGATACATATTTGCCGGTTACCAAGATAGCAAACAAGCGTTTGTATATGATAGTGGCGCTGGAAAATATGTGTATCAGGGTGACCAAGGCCAGCATAGTATCAAGGTAGCTGAAGGAATAAGTATTAAGTCTAGCGATAATGGCTTTAACGTGTTTGAAAAAGCCAGTAAGCGTTTAGATGTTGATAAAACTACGATAGTACCAGCGACAAGTAATGTTTATGTGCAGCAGCAGGGTGCTTTTGATAACTTTCATAAGGCAAACTACAACGCTGATCCAACTGCACCTGCGAATGCGAATACGGTAACAATTAATTTTACTTCAGCTACTACTTATGATTTACAAGTGGGTGGTACAACCATTCAATCGGGTACTTACCAAGGAAATAAAGTCAGTGTTAATGGTATGGATGTCACATTTACAGGGGCACCGGCGAGTATTGATTTTGACTTAGAAGCGCCTGCAAAACAAAATGTGCTTAATACCTTGGATGATTTAGTTGCGACACTCAACACCCCTAACTTAGACCCAAATGAATATAAGCAGGCACTTGCTGATGCAAATGTTGGTTTAGATAATGCTAAGAACTTAGTGTCGCAAACACAATCGGTGTTGGGTGGTCGGCTTAATACAACTAAGCGGATTGAAGCGGCCAATGCAGACCTTGATATCAACAATAAATTGTCAAAAGCCAATCTGGTTGAATTAGATATGGCAGAGGCCATTACCGAACTCACTAAGCATGAAACGGCCTTGCAAGCCTCACAAGCTACCTTTGGTCGTTTATCTAGCTTGTCCTTATTGGATTATATTAGATAATTGTTTGCTGCCAAAATTCTGGCAGCATTCTCCTTCTTACATCAATTCTCACAACTTTCCAGTGTTAGTAATTGTTTTAATTACTAAAAAATACCTGCTTATTAAAAATAATTACGTTTAGCTATGAATAAAGATGATCATACTATATTTATATTTTTTATATAAAAAACAGTATGTTGATATTTTTTTTAAAAAAATACTAAAGGAATTTTTTTGCCGCCCGATAACTTAAGTAACCAAGCTGGAGAATAAAAAATAATTCGAAGGCTTAAAGTTTTAAGTTTGAGAGTAAACACAAAGTTTACATTGGGAGAACTATCATGGCACTTTATGTAAATACTAACGTAAGTTCATTGAACGCACAAAGACAATTAAATAACTCTGGTAACGCACTAGATACTTCATTTAAACGTTTATCTTCTGGTTTTCGTATCAACAGCGCAGCTGACGATGCGGCAGGCCTACAAATTACTGACCGTTTAAGCTCACAAATCAATGGTCTAAACCAAGGTAACCGCAACGCTAACGACGGTATTTCTCTTGCACAAACTGCTGAAGGTGCGATGGACGAGGTAACGTCAATGTTTCAACGCGTTCGTACACTAGCACAGCAAGCAGCGAACGGCTCTAACACTGATGAAGACCGTTTAGCGATTCAAGAAGAAATTCGCTCTTTGGCTTCTGAAGTTAACCGTGTTGCTGCTGATACAACCTTCGGTGGTCAAAACTTGCTAGACGGTTCTTACGAAGCAAGTTTCCAAGTTGGTGCTGATGCTGTACAAACAATCGGCTTCAGTATGAAAAATGTGGGCGGCACTGCAGCAACCAATGGTATCTCTGCAAACAACGGTTTCACACTATCGGGTATTGCGGGTATCGCCAGTGCGGTAGGTAGTAAAGGTTTAACAACACTAGCGGCGGGTGTATCTGATATTTCAGGCGCAGCGATTGCGGCTACTGATGACTTTGCAACTAAATTCAGAGAAACCAGTATCAGTGTATCATCTCAGGCAAATGCACAATTCGTGCTTGCGGGTATGGATGCGATGATTGCGGTAGTAGATAAAAAACGTGCGGAGCTAGGTGCGGTTCAAAACCGATTCCAGTCTACGATTCGTAACCAAGCTAACGTTTCAGAAAACTTATCAGCAGCGAAATCTCGTATCAAAGATACAGACTTTGCAACAGAAACTGCAAACTTAACTAAAATGCAGATTCTACAACAGGCAAGTCAGACTATCTTAAGTCAGGCTAACCAACGTCCTCAGGCTGCTTTAAGTCTTCTAGGATAAGAATAGGAAAGATGGTGTCCGTACTCGATGGGGTATTAGCACGGACACCGAATTGGATGATAAAGCGGAGGAGCTTACAATCCAATAAGTTCATCAATTCAATGAACATATATTCACTAGCATAGACCGTGCCAATGTCTATGCTAGTTTATTGACACTTACTCTCAAATTTCAAATTACAAAGGGCCGAAAGGCCCTTTTTTTGTATTCCTTTCTTTCTATTTCACCTGAATATTAAATTGGCCCACCTTTTGCATTTACCTCCAATAAGAAAACAAAATATGGTGCAAGTGGCAATTTTTTGCCCCGTCGCAAAGAACATGGCGACAAAAATAGCCGCTTTGTATTGAGTAATTTAGAGCCTAGAAATTTGGCTTTAATTTGAAATAGAGAGAAATAGTTATGGCTTTATTTGTAAACACTAACGTCAGCGCGCTAAACGCTCAGCGTCAATTAACGAATTCAGGTAACGATTTAGATACTTCATTTAAACGTCTATCTTCAGGTTTAAGAATCAATAGTGCGGCAGATGATGCGGCTGGTCTTCAAATTACTGACCGCTTGCAGTCGCAAATATTAGGTTTAGAGCAGGGTAACCGAAACGCGAACGATGGCATCTCTTTAGCCCAAACTGCTGAAGGTGCGATGGATGAAATGACGTCGATGTTTCAGCGTATTAGAACTTTGGCACAGCAGGCGGCAAACGGCTCGAACACTGATGAAGACCGCCTTGCTTTGCAAGAAGAAGTGCGTCAGCTAGCAGCTGAAGTTAACCGTGTCGCAAGTGATACCACATTTGGTGGACAGAACCTACTTAATGGCTCGTACGCCGCGAATTTCCAAGTGGGTGCTGATGCAATACAAACGATTGGTTTCAGCATGAAATATGTTGGGGGCACCGCAGCAGTTAATGGCCTTTCTGCAAATAATGGTTTTACCTTGTCAGGCATCGCCGGTATTGCCAGTGCAGTAGGTAGTAAAGGTTTGACAACATTGGCTGCTGGTATTTCGGATATTTCAGGCGCTGCAATTGCAGCTACTGATGACTTTGCCACTAAATTTAGAGAAACCAGTATTAGTTTATCTTCTCAAGCCAATGCCCAGTTTGTTTTTGCGGGTATGGATGCAATGATTGCCGTGGTAGATAAAAAACGTGCTGAACTCGGTGCGGTGCAAAACCGATTCCAGTCGACAATTCGTAACCAAGCAAACGTGTCTGAAAACTTATCGTCTGCAAAATCGCGAATTAAGGATGCAGATTTCGCTTTAGAAACTGCAAAATTGACTAAAAACCAGATTTTGCAACAAGCGAGTCAAACTATTTTAGGTCAAGCAAATCAAAGACCTCAAGCGGCACTGAGCTTACTTCAGGGCTAATAGTTAAAAAAAATTAAAATTTTTTATAAATAAAGCTAAAGCTTTCGCTTTATCAGACGATAAACGAGTTAGAGAACTATAACTCTAGGACTCTAACCATGAGAGGTTACAGGGTAGGGGTATCCCGTAACCACTCACGATAAATGATAAAGCGGAGGCTATTATGGCTATTTACGTTAATACTAATGTGAGTTCTTTGAACGCACAGCGCCAGTTAGACAGATCTGGTAGTGCTTTGGATACTTCTTTCCAAAGATTATCTTCAGGTTTGCGAATCAACAGCGCAAAAGATGATGCTGCGGGTATGCAGATCACAAACCGTTTGACCGGTCAGGTTAATGGTTTAAACCAGGGTAACCGAAATGCGAATGATGGTATCTCTCTTGCGCAAACTGCTGAAGGTGCACTTGATGAGGTAACCTCAATGTTCCAACGCGTTCGTACGTTGGCACAACAAGCAGCAAACGGCTCTAACACAGATGAAGACCGTTTAGCGCTACAAGAAGAAATTCGTTCACTAGCGTCAGAAGTGAACCGTGTAGCTGAAGATACTACTTTTGGTGGTCAGAACTTGCTAGATGGTTCATATAAAGCAAGTTTCCAAATTGGTGCTGATGCAGTACAAACCATTGGCTTTAGCATGAAAAATGTAGGTGGCACAGCCGCAACCAATGGTATCTCTGCTAATAATGGTTTTACTCTTTCAGGTATTGCCGGTATTGCCAGTGCGGTAGGTAGTAAAGGTCTAACAACACTAGCGGCGGGTGTATCTGATATTTCAGGCGCAGCGATTGCGGCTACTGATGACTTTGCAACTAAATTCAGAGAAACCAGTATCAGTGTATCATCTCAGGCGAATGCACAATTCGTGCTTGCGGGTATGGATGCAATGATAGCTGTGGTTGATAAAAAACGGGCCGAGCTTGGTGCGGTTCAAAACCGATTCCAATCAGCTATCCGTAACCAAGCAAATATCTCAGAGAACCTTGCAGCAGCGCGTTCTCGAATCCAAGATACTGACTTTGCAACAGAAACCGCAAGCTTAACTAAAATGCAGATCTTGCAACAGGCAAGTAGCTCTATCTTGAGTCAGGCTAATCAGCGTCCCCAAGTAGCGTTGTCATTACTAGGTTAAGATGGTGATGCATTACGTTAGGCTCAGATGTTACACGTCTGAGTTTAACGTATGCTATATTTAAGGTAGTATCTGGAGGTCTATTATGAGCGATTTTGACGTTTCAAAAAGTAATGTCGGCATTTTGACGTCTGTCATTACAAAAGACAAAGATGCAAGTTCTGTAGAGTTTCAGCGCCCAGTGGAAGACACGGCTAAGCTGGCTAAGCAGCAGCAAGAGTCATCTGAAAATTTAGCACAGGAGCGCCAAGCGCTTTTGGATGATGTAAAGAAAAACTTAGATAAGTTAAATGAAGTACTGCCAATCACTTCAACTAACTTGTCATTTGAATTTGATGAGACAGGTAGTCCACCATTTATTCGCGTAATTGATCGCGGGAATGATGAGGTTATTCGCGAGATCCCATCAGAAGAGTTTCGTGAAGTAGCTAAAGCTTTAGATGAATTTGCCGATAAATTGGCTAATAAGGGCTTTTTATTTAATGAAACAGCTTAATTTGCAGTAAGTTTGGAGGTAACTCATGCCATTAATCACTCAAGCGGGTATAGGTTCAGGTTTAGACCTTGAAGCAATTATTCAAGCGTCGGTACAGGCCGAAAGTGCACCTAAGCTCCAAGCTTTCCAGAGAAGGCAGGACTCATTAAAGGTTGAGTTATCAGCGATTGGAGAAGTCAAATCTGCAATTTCTAAACTTAAAGATACCATTGAAAAGTTAGCAGATCCTGAAAACTTTGGTAAGCGAGTCGCCAATATAAAGCAACCCACATCTGGTGATATTATCAGTGTTACACCTACCAGTGATATTTCTGTAGGTGAATTTGATATTGCGGTAACTCAATTGGCTAAAGGCAGTCGATTAAACTCTACCGATGGTGCATTTAGTGCTACAACGGATGTGGTTACAGCGTCTGGGGGAACACTCACTTTCGATGCTGGCGCGGGTAATAATTTTACCTTAACGCTCGGTGCGGGAGCAACGCTCGCGGAGTTGCGTGATGCAATTAATAGCTCAGAAACGAACTTTGGTGTGACAGCTAATATCGTAAATACAGGTGATCCACTCGTTGGCTCAAAACTCGTATTAACGTCAAACGTATCAGGTAACGGCAATGGGCTAACAGTAACCTCTGATACTGCAGAGTTAGATTCAGTGAGTACTTCGCCATTTGCGGGCGGCACAGCTGGAATGACCGAAACACAAGCAGCACAAGATGCAATTATTACCGTTGACGGTTTAACGGTAAATAGTAGCACCAATACGTTTAAAGATGCTGTGCAAGACATGACGATTAAAGCGCTGAAAGAGAGTGAAGATGACGGCACTGGCAACCCAGAAACCGCGACATTAAATGTTGAGTACGACAGAGAGTCGGTAACTAAACTAGTTGACCAACTCGTGGAAACGTACAATAACTTAATCGGCAATATTGGTTTTCAAACTCGTATTGGCAAGCCATTAAACGGTGATGCAACAATGCGTGGTTTACGTGATCAGTTAATTAATACGCTTGGTCGAGAAATAACCGGTGCGGGGCCATTCAAATCAATCTTTGATATTGGTTTGACCGTAGATAATGATGGTTATCTAGAAAAGTCTTCGTTGGTTCGCAGCCTAAATGAAGCGATGGATGAAAATTTTGATGATATTGGCAAGGCTTTTGCAGGAGATAATGGTGTAGCCAAAGATTTAGATGCATTACTTGCTAACTATATTGATTCAGGTGGTATTGTTAAACAACGTGAAACTACCTTGAATGGTCAATTAGATGAGTTGGAAGATGATGTAGATAGCTTCCAGTATCGTATGGAGTCGTTTGAAGAAGGCCTTCGTAAAAAGTATGCTGGACTTGATGTGTTGTTAGCACAAATGCAATCGACACAGTCATATTTAGGTGCTCAGTTGGCAAGTTTACCAGGGTTTACTAAATCCAAGTCTTAATGTTTTGGCTCTTGTAAGATAACAGACGAAATTAAAGGTGAGTTATGTATAACGCTAAAGTAAAAAACTACCGCCAAGAAGCGCTAAAAACGCGTGTCGCAGGTGCGGATCGGTTTGAGATAATCCAGATGCTTATGGCGGGTGCCGTTGAGAAAATGGTACTAGCAAAAGTTGCGATTGAGAAAAAACACCTTGAAGCAAAAAGTGAACACTTATCAAAAGCGTCTGCGATTATTTCAGCATTACGTGGTTGCTTGGACTTTGAAGTTGGCGGTGAAGTAACTGAGAACCTTTATGCATTATATAGCTATATGCTAGATAGACTCCTTGATGCCAGCCTAGAGAATAATCCAGAAATCATTGACGAAGTCAGTACCTTGTTAAAAGAAATTAAATCTGCTTGGGATGCTATTCCGCACAATGTTCGAGAGCAAACGCTTCGCGAAAATGGTGCCGATGCACATGTTGGCTAAGCAGCTTTCAGATTTAGAAGAGCAACTTAAGAAGTTGAAGTTGCTTTTGAAAGAAAACGATTTAGATGGTTGCACAAAGGCATATGGCCAACTAGATAAAGATGTTCGCTATGTGTTTGACGGCAAACAAGATCTTTCGGAGTCTGACCTAGAGGCTTGTCAGCGATTTTACGATAATTTCACCCAAGTCACTTCTGCGATCATTGAACAAAAAAAATCCCTAGCTAAAGATATCGGGGCGCATTTGAGCACCCAAAAGAAGTTGAACGTATACAAAAGCATCAAGTAGGTAATTAATGACCAGCAACAACTCTGTCGAAGAGCAGCTTGAATCGCTATCAGCGAAACTAGAAGAGACTGCTCAGCAGCAGCGACGAGAACAAGAATTCGCAGATAAGGCAAATTTAAAATTTGAAGAAAACCTGCTTGCCTTTAAAAAGTATTTTCCCGAAATTTTTGAAAAATATCTGCACTACGTTCCAAGTGATAAATTCCAATTTGTTCTTAATGATAACGGTACGGTTAATATCATCGATTATGATACAGGTGTACCAATGTATTCTGATGATCCAATAAAGCAAGTTAGAGAACAAATAGAACAAAACCTTGAAAAGCCCACCTTAGGCAAAACCGATCATTCGTCAGTTGCAAATTTAGAAAATGAAATCGGCTTTGCGCATGTCGACTTAATGAAAAATATGGGAAAGGTCTTTGCTGATGTCAAAGAACAGTTAGATGAGAATGAGCGCTTAGATGAGACCCTACCAAGTTTTATGCTATTTGGTATTGGCTTAGGCTATCATTTGACAGAAATCTTTGAGAATAGAAAAGTTAGTTTTATAAGTATTTTGGAGCCAAATGAGGACTACTTTTTTGCAAGTTTGTTTGTGGCTGATTGGCAGTCAGTCTTAGAGAAAATTGATGAAAATGGTAGCTTTCTGTATCTGGGAATAGGTAAAACTGAAGAAGAAATTTTTCGAGATATCTATGAACGAAGTCGAAATATTGGCATCGCGTCCGTCAGTTACACTTGGTTCTATCAACACTATCCATCTAGTAAAATGGCAAACTGGGTTGAAGAGTTTAAAACTAACTTCCACCAGTTTTTTACTGGATTTGGTTTTTTTGATGATGCCATCATGGGTATAGCACACACGCTTGGTAATCTTGAGAACAATTTTAACCTTATGGACAATAGACAACCGATGGATAAGTCTGTTGCTAATTTTCCTGTGTTTATTGTTGCAAATGGTCCCTCTCTTGATAAAGAAATAGAGTTTATTAAGAGCGTACAAGATCAGGTTGTTGTTGTGTCTTGCAACTCAGCCTCTACAGCACTTGTAAAGCATGGAATTATTCCAGATTTTCACGTCGCTTTAGAAAGAACCGAGATGACTTATGACTTTTTACGGGACTTTTTGAGTGAAGAAGCCCGTAGCAAGATGAATCTATTGATCACCAATGTTATGCACCCGACTGTACAGAGTTTATTTCCTTGGACGGGGTTTGGGTTGAAAGGAAACGAATCCTCGACTCAGTTGATACATTTGGCTGAGTTTTTAGATGGTAAATCAATTACTGAGGTTTTGTCGTATTGTAATCCTTTAGTAGGTAACACTGCGCTCAGTTATGCATGTCACTTAGGTTTTAAAAACATCTACCTATTTGGTGTAGACAATGGCTATGTAGATGAAGAACACCACCATTCTAAATCGAGTTTTTACTATAAGAGTACAGGTGAAGTTGCTCACAAACCTCTAAAGATAGGAAAGCAAATATCATTACCTGGTAATTTTTCACCATCAGTTCTAACTGACGAGTTCATGTGTGTTGGCAACATACAAATGGGTAAGTTGCTTGCTTCTTTCAAACACAAAGGTGTTCAGGTATTTAACTGTAGTAACGGAGCAAAAATTGAAGGCGCTTTGCCTCTACCTTCCGATCTATTGGTTTTAAATGCTACAAAATTAGCAAAACAACACGTTGTTGAATATGTTAAGAATGAGCGTTTTGTCGCAAGCGATTACAGCGCGAAAGTAGAGCCATTGCTACACTTTGATGAATTTGCTCAGTTTTGCGAAACATTTGCAAATATTTTGCGTGAGCCTGCCAGCGTTCGTTCTGAGGCGTTGGAAAATATGCTAAAAAGTATTCGCTACCTCTATTCATTTAAGAATTCCGTTAACTATTTAAACTTATTTTTACTACTCGAAGGTGAAGCGCTTTACACTACCTCTTTACTCGTCTCACTGCTTTATAATTTTGGGGATGAGAAAGAAATCATGCCGTTTTATAATAAAGCGTTAGAGTATTGGATTGAATTTATTGAAAATGCACCCGACTTCTACCGTGATAATGTGAGAGTCTGCAAGTAACAATGCACTAAAGCGAGATTAAAAACCTTCGTTGCCGCTTTGTATTAGATAGACTGTTTTATAAAAAGGACGGTGAATTACAAAGCGGTCAATTCAACACTATAACTTTTCTACAAAAAATAATTGGCCTGTTTTATAAATTATTATAAAGAGCGGTATGCTATTTGCTGCTAAGTCGTATGGTGTGATTCAGTGATGAGGTTACACAACGTATTACAGCGCGGTTAATAGCTATTTATTTTTATCTAAACTCCTTAAGCGAAGATTTAAGTATGACGTCAAAAAAACATTCGAAGAGCATTTCACTTCAACATCAAGCTAAGTCAATTATTCCTGGTTTGACTCAATTATTGTCTAAAAGACCTGATATGTTTAGCACCGACGTTTGGCCGGGCTACTTTTCAAAAGCAAAAGGTGCAAAAGTCTGGGATTTAGATGGCAAAGAATATCTTGATATGTCAATTTCTGGTATTGGCGCAAATATTTTGGGTTATGCCGTTGATGAGGTTGATAATGAAGTTATTGCCAATATTCGAAATGGCGTAAGTTCGAGCCTAAATTGCCCTGAGGATGTTGCGCTAGCTGACAAGCTATTAGAGCTGCATTCTTGGGCTGAAGAAGTTAGGTATACGCGTTGTGGTGGCGAGGCTATGGCCGTTGCCATTAGAATCGCAAGAGCTGCGACCGGTAAAGATAAAATCGCTTTTAGTGGCTACCATGGTTGGCATGATTGGTATTTGTCGGCAAATGTAACGAGTGACAGCAATTTAAACGACCATTTGATACCAGGTTTATCTCCTAATGGTGTGCCAAAAGCGTTGGCAGGTACAGCATTACCTTTTGCTTTTAACGATATAGATGCGCTTGAAGAATTAGTGCAAAAGCACGGTTCTGAGTTGGGCGCGATCGTGATGGAACCGATGCGTAACTTTCGAGCATCAAGTGAATATTGGCAACAGGTAGAGGCAATCGCAAAACGTTTAAACATCCCTTTAATTATTGATGAGATATCAATGGGTTTTCGGATTAATTGCGGAGGCTCTCATTTAGCTCTAGGGATCAATCCTGATATCGCCGTTTTTTCTAAAGCACTTGCCAATGGCTTCGCAATGGCGGCTATTATCGGCAAATCAAAGTGGATGGATGCGGCGCAAGTGAGTTTTATCTCAAGTACAATGTGGACAGAGAGAGTTGGTCCTACGGCTGCTTTGGCGACAATAAATTACTATCAAAACAATAAAGTGCATGAGCACCTTGCTTATATCGGCAAACAGATAAAGCAAGGGTGGCAACAATTGGCCGATAAGCACGGCCTTAAAATACATATTTCGGGTATAGATGCGCTATGTCACTTTAATTTAGAGTACGACAATTTTCTGACTCTAAAATCCTTTTTTATTGAACAAATGCTCAAGCAAGGTGTATTAGCAACTAATATGTTTTATTGCATGTATGCCCATAAAGATGAGCATGTTGCCCAATATCTTAGTGCCGTTGATAATGCCTTTGCGTCATTGGCAAATGCACTTGAACAGCCAAATGTTATGGCACATATTATTCCATCCACATCAGGCTTTAAAAGGTTAAATTAATATGAAGACTCTCACATCAGAGCGATTCTTAATGCGATTTTTGACCCAAGAAGATGCCACTGAACAATATATTGGCTGGCTCACATCGCCTGTTAGTGAGTTTATTATTAACAAGCCCGTGTCAATTCCTGAGCTTAGACAATACATCCTTGAGCAAGGAGCAGATAACAATGTGTATTTCTACGGAATTTTTACCTTAGAAGATGCTAAACACATAGGTAATATCAAGTTTATTGTTAAAGAAGGTCAGTTACCTAGCTTTGAAATGGGTATATTAATAGGCGAGTCAGACTGGCATGGCAAAGGGGTCGCTAAAGAGGTTATTGAGTGTTTTGCGGCCCATGCCAAAAAACAGCTTGGTATATCTAGAATGACTTTAGGCGTTGATAAGGCCAATAAATCTGCGGTTAGCGCTTATGAGAAAATTGGTTTCACTGCAGTCAATGACGGACGAACAGATAATGGTTTGACAATGAGCTGGGAGTTTTGATGAGCAAAGTGAACGACTCTAATAATCTTGTTAACGCTTTAATGGCAAAAGATTTCTATATAATTATACAAGCTCGAATGACATCTACACGGTTGCCACAGAAGGTCATGTTGCCACTTGGAAAGCGCAGCATACTAGAAGTGATGTTAGACCGTTTAGACGTTTTCAAAGACCGTATCATTATTGCTACGACAAATGATGGTAGTCAAAAACCAATTGTAGATTTGTGTCAGAAACTAAGCATTAAATATGTTGAGGGAGACACTAATAACGTGTTGAGTCGTTACTATTTGGCGGCTCAGTCTGTGAATGCCAAACCTAATACTGTGCTTGTAAGATGCACCAGCGATTGCCCGCTTATCGATAAAATAGAGTCAGCGCGAGTCATTGCTCATTTTTTTGAGGTAATGTCCGAATATGACTATATTTCTGCAGGGCCGCATTGTGGTCTTCCTAATGGGTTTGATACGGAAGTGTTTACTTTTAGCGCTTTACAAAAAGCTTATGAAAATGCAGCCGAAGATTTTGAAAAAGAGCATGTCACCCAATATATCTGCCGTAATCTACGCGTTGCCCCGTATTCTGTAAAGCCAGATTTGAGCCATTGGCGCTTAACACTAGATGAGCCGGCAGATTATCAAATGATAAATGAAATTTATAAATTATTTGGGTATCGGACCGACTTTGGTTTTGATGAATTAAAAGAAATGTTAGCCAAACATCCTGATATACTTAAAATAAATGAACACGTAGAACAAATTCAAGTTGGGTAGCATGTTTAAAAAAGAGTTTAGAATTGATAATACGTGGGTTGGACATGAACACCCCAGTTATATCATAGCTGAAATGTCAGCAAATCATGGGCAGTCTCTAAGCCGAGCAAAGGAGTTGGTGTATGCAGCAAAAGAGGCGGGCGCAAATGCGATAAAGTTGCAAACATACACGGCAGATACTTTAACTATGGACTGCGCTCTAGCGCATTTTGAAGCAACAGGGCCGTGGAAAGGCCAGTATTTATACGATTTATATAAACATGCTTATATGCCTTGGGATTTTCATGCGGAGCTATTTGAATTAGCTGACAAAATAGGTATTACCTGCTTTTCATCTCCTTTCGATAAAAGCGCTGTTGACTTGCTATCTCAGTTAAATGCGCCAGCGTATAAGATTGCATCACCAGAGTTGATAGATCATCAGCTGATCCGCGATGTTGCAGCAACCGGTAAGCCTGTTATTTTATCAACAGGGGGAGCGACACTCGCTGAAATAGCGGAGGCTGTTAAAGTTGCTCAAGATGCAGGTGTTACAGAGCTATGCTTGCTCAAATGTACAAGTACTTACCCAGCTCCCGCCGAGTCAATAAATCTGAAGACTATTCCACACCTCAAAGAGGCGTTTCATGTTCCTGTTGGCTTGTCTGATCATACATTAGGGAATGATGTACCTCTGGCATCGATTGCTGTAGGAGGGTGCATGATAGAAAAGCATTTTGTTATGGATAAAAAAGACAACACTGCAGATAGCTTTTTTTCGATGACTCCGGATGAATTAAAGGCACTCGTGCATGGTGTGAGACAAATTGAGCTGGCATTAGGTACCGTCCACTATCCTAGTGAGCCATCAAAAGCGAGACGTTGTGTTTATGCAGCAAAAGATATTAAAGCTGGTGAAGTGCTAACAGAGTCGCATTTAGTTCAGAAACGTCCAGGAGGAGGAGAGTTAATGCCAAAAGATCTACCTTTGGTGATTGGGCGCACGGCCAGAAATCCACTTCCCAGAGGAACGCAGCTAAGTTGGAAGGATTTACTGTAAATGAGTAACGAAGCGCTCTATTCTTTTTTTCAAGACTTTTTTGAAGCCAGAGGGGTCATTTTGCCCACAGAGATAGAAGATTATAACTTCATTGCCAGTGGTGTTTTAGACTCGTTTGAAGTGCTGTCGTTAATTATGCAGATTGAGTTAGAGTTTTCGGTGTCTTTCTCACCAGAGGAGCTGCTTGATGAAAAAAACGCCTCTATCGGTGGTTTGATCAGTAGTATTCAGGCGAAGCTCTAATGTTTGCATTTCGTATTAACAGCAAGCAAGGCATTGGTCATTTTATGCGATGCAAGTGGCTAGCACTTGCACTGCAGCAACGTGGGCATGAGATATTTTTCTTTTTGGATAAGAATCCAACAATAGAAGTATTAGCAAATCAGCTTTCTTGGCCTGTCGTCTATTTCCCTGCTTTGTCACAACAGCAAGATGCACAACAAGTATTGTCTGCTATGGCATTAAAGGCTGAGCGGTTTAGGATTATTGTCGATAATTATGAACTGGGAGTCGAATGGGAAAGGGTAATAAAAGCGGCCAATGTGGAGTTGATAGTAATTGATGATATGGCACGTGAGCATCTGTGTGATTACTTAATTGATCAAAAGTATACGGCAGATATGCACACTCGCTATCAACATAAAGTGCCTGCTGATTGCCAATTAATACTTGGGCCTAAATATGCGTTGCTCGACCCACAATATCAGAATGTTGAATCTCATCAGGCGTTACCTAAAAAGAATATTATGTTTTCTCTTGGGGGGGGAGGCGACTGGCAGCTACTTAGTGGGTTAATAGAGCAGCTCGCTACGTTTTTGGACAACGCGGTTACAATAACCGTAGTGCTAGGTCCCCAGGCCACCAATAAAAATAGTGTATTAAGTCTTGTTGATAGATTTACGCAAATTAAAGTTGTTGACTCCCCCAATAGCTTGTTGCCATTGTACAAAAAAGCTCACTTGTTTGTGGGTGCATTAGGAACGTCATTGTATGAACTAATGGCAACACATACACCTGCTTTAACTTTTGCAATTGCAAATAATCAACAAAATATGAGCGAAGATTTAGAACAGTTAGGGCACTTTTTTCATATTGAACATTTGCTTAGTTTATCCGTTGAACGCCAAATCAAATTGATTGAGACGTTGTTAAGTAATCATAAACGTATAACAAAGCTAACAAGCTGTGCGCCATATAAAGTTGATGGCTTAGGCGTTGAGCGCGTGGTTGACATATTATTAGGTACTCATAGCTTAAACGAAAGTGAGCGTCATGCAGAAGTTGTCAGCTCAAATCAGCAAATTATCATCACTCACGACTTGTCATATAGGCCAGTGCAAGACAGCGATATGATGGCCTATTTACGTGCTAGAAATAAGCCAAGTAATGCCTCTAAAATGACGATCAGTAATGCCATTAAAATTGATGAGCATATTTGCTGGTGGTTTAATAATCGTCGCCAATCTTTCGTTATTTACAAAGCAGCACAACCAATCGTATTTATTTGGCATCAAGAATTAGAGCTGCAACAGCAGCAATTTATAATCGGTGGCTGGTTTACAATTGATGACGATGTTTCATTTCCTGAAGCCCTAATGATTTTGAAGTGGCAACTCAAGTTCACTCAGAAAGTGGCACCTGAAGCTAGGTGGATTGCCGTGATACATAAAGAAAATAAGTTTGTTAGGTTACTCAACCAATATATGGGCTTTGAAGATGTCTCTGCTCAAAGTTTAAGCCACAAGGCAATTGAGTTTGCTTTTCCTCATGCTACGCCGCAATATTTTTACTACATTGACCGTGCACCTCATAAACAGGTGAAATAATATGAATAATATTTTCCAGTTGGTTTATCAACAAAGTATAGAGCAGCCATTCAAAGCAGCGATCATCTATGAAGAGCAACATATAACCTATCATGAATTGATAGACAAGGTGCTCATCTTAAGTGCTTACTTTAAGTCAAAGGGATTGACAGCGGGGCAGAGAATCGCACTCTTTGCACCAAATGGGCCTGAATATGCAATCGTATTATTAAGTGCTGCAAAGCTAGGTCTAGCGGTAGTGCCTTTACCTATTACATTAAAAGGGCATGCGCTTGAAAACGCAATGAAATCAATACCTGTCGCCGCAACGGTGGCGTGGTCAAGTGTGTCTCAACAATTGTTAGGAACAGGCCTTGCGCAGCCAGAAAATCTTATTACATTAAACCGCTGTGTAAGTAAGGAAACACTGTGGGGTGACGTTTTTGAAAGTGGCTTAAAAGATGACGACAAAACAGTGGATACAACTGAGTTACCTTTCATATTAACCATGACATCAGGCTCTACAGGCACACCAAAGCCAATCATTTTAACGCAAGAGTGCAAAATAAAGCGGGCGTTTGACGCAACAATTAATTATTACGACCTCACACAAGATGAGGTGGTGCTTGTGTCTACACCTCTTTATCATTCTCTAGCACAGCGAGGCTTATTGATGCCACTGATGCTAGGAGCTACGTCGGTAATTTTACCAAAGTTCAATGTTGCGAAGTGGTTTAATGTAATTGAAAAGTATAGAGTTTCTTTTTTGTTTGCGGTTTCTAGCCAGTTGGATATGTTAGTAGATAACATTGAATTAGCGAAAGATATGTCGAGTTTAAATTGTATTGTAAGCTCATCTGCTGTACTTGCGTTAGATACAAAAGAAAAGTTGGTTAAACAGTTTGATTGCCAATTACATGAGTGTTACGGTGCATCTGAAGTTGGCGTAGTAACAGACTTCTGTCTTAACTCACATAGTGATAAGCAAGGAAGTGTTGGTAAAGCACTACCTTTTGTAAAGCTCAAAATAATTAATGAACAGCATCAGCTGGTAGGTGCAGGTGAAGTCGGGCAGATAATGTGTCAATCAAAGACTGAGTTTGCTGGATACCTCAAAATGCCCGAAAAAACAAAGTTAGCCTACGATGAGCAAGGTTATTTTGCGACGGGGGATTTAGGCTACCTAGATGAAGATGGCTTTTTATATTATGTTGGTCGTAATAACGATGTCATCTCATCAGGAGGGATCAATGTTTATCCCCAAGATATTGAAAGCACAATCAAAATGCATCCGGATGTAGCGGATTGCGTGGCATTTGCTTATCCCGATAAGCAGTTTGGTGAGGTTATTAAAGTGGTATATACCACTCAATCTGACTCTTTAGATGTAAACGAGTTGAAAAAGCTTTGTCTTCATGAGCTTACGGATTATCAGCAGCCTCGCTATTTTGAACGCGTAGATTCGTTAGCGAAAAGTAGCCTCGGTAAAATACTACGACAGTCCGTAAAAAGTCTATTTGGTGGTAAAGGGTAACTTTATCACCTTTTTTAATGCAATAACTTCTACTTTGATAACAATAGCTGTACTGCCAGAAAAGGTATCGTATTAATTAAAAAAGAAATAATTAATAAAATATCGAAAATTCCGTATTTTAAACTATACTTAACGTGAAATTAACTTTTGTGTGGGTTAGAGTGGATATGGATGAGAAGTTTTGGCAGCGTTTTAAAGCAGTTGATGCGCAGCGTTATATCTTTGGTACAACTACCGAAGCTCAGGCACTAATAGAGATATTTAAAAATAAAAATATTGCTATAGAAGCGGTTATAGACAACTTCTATCGCTTCGATTCATTCCATGGCCTACCTTGTATCAAACTCATTGATGTGCCAGATAACGCAGTTGTAGTCAGCGCTGTAACTAACAGTCGCCCTCTTGATGTTAATCAACTATTAAAAAGTAAAGGCCTAACCTACTGCGATTATTTTTCTTTTTATAGAAATTCGGGCTTTATCTGCCCAAAAATTGACTTTTGGGAGGGGGCCAACAGTCATTGGGAGTCAAATAAAGAGGACTATGAAGAAGTAAAAAGTTGGTTAGCAGACGATGAGTCTAAGCACACTTTTGATGCCGTTGTCGGTTTTAGAAATAATTACGACTTGGCGTTTATGGATGGGTTTAAGTTTGATATTACCAATATGTATATTGAGCCATTCATTCTGCCTTTTAAAGATAGTGCCATATTTTTTGATTTAGGTGCTTATGACGGCAGTGATTCAGAACGTTTTTTAAGACATGTAAACAAAGGAATTGCTTATCTCTTTGAGCCAATTCCAGAGCAGGTTAATGTGTTACAAAAAAAATATCAAAACTCTAACTCTGTTCAAGTCGTTGCGGCTGCGGTTGGAAGCACAGAGAAAACGGTTTATTTTAATGTCTCTGGCACGTCCTCAAAAGTGGTTGAAAGCGGTGATGACCAAGATGCCGTTGCAGTACAGCAAACTTATTTAGACAAGTTCTGTAAACAAAACGAATTGCAGCCAGATTATATTAAGATGGACGTAGAAGGCTTTGAAGTAGAAGTACTAAAAGGTATGGAGGAGTTGATTCAACAACATAAGCCAAAACTGGCGGTCAGTGTTTATCATCGGGTTGAGCATTTGACCCAAGTACCAATGATGTTAAAAGCGCTGTGCCCTGAGTATAAGTTTTATTTAAGACATTACACTCAGGGGTATAGTGAAACAGTGTTGTTCGCTATTTAGCTAGCAGGGATCGCGTAAAGAATAATTTCTAAACCAAAATCACCATGGCAATGTAATTTAAATTTGTAATTGGGATTAAGCTCATGTATCTGCTTTGCAATTTGCCATAAATGCTCAGGTTCATGATAAACTGAAATTGCGAGTAAAGGGTTTGAGCTTTGAATAATTTGCTTTGCTCCGTCAATAGCTTGTGGCTCAGTGCCCTCAATATCCATTTTTATAAAATTTATCTTTGAACCAATACAAGTTTGATCAAGTGCAACAACGGGCAGTGATTTTCCTAGCTCGAGAACATTATTTGTATCGTCAAACTTCCCCTGTGATTGACGAGCATCGAAGCTTAGTATGGTGTTAGAATGCCATACACCACATGGATATAATTGCGTCAGGAAAGGCTTGTTTCTGAGCGCGTAAGCTTTTTTCTGCAAGTTGCTGTAGTTTGCAGGGTCTGGCTCAAAGCAAATAATAGAATTAAGCTTAATATTGGCGTTCTCTAATGTCTCAACTGCGCTATCGAGTGTATCGCCAATATATGCACCACAATCTACAAAATTAATACCGTTCTGCCACATTGGTAGCTCCAGCAACCAAGGTGGAAAATACTGCACTAACCAGTCATTCTTTACGTAGCTCTTATTGTTTACAGCGCTTCTAAACGAGAGTATGTCATCTAAACAACGCTTACTTTGGTCATCCTCTAAGTTTTCTCTAAACCACGCAAGTTGTTTTGCATCTCGTTCTACACTCATTTTGAGCTTCTGCTGATAGCTTGGAGTGAAAAACTGCTCCAGCACACTAGGAAATTGCGCTATTATCTCATTCATATTCATGCAAGACTTAACACCTTGCTGCTGAAGCGCTTGTTTGATTTGTTCACTTGTGCATGAGACGGATACAAGGGTAAGAACAGATTTATCTGGGATTGCGTTTGGCCTATATATTGGGCATCCGTCAAAGTCGCTAGCTTCACTATATAGATCTATAAAAAACGCAACATTTACATTTTCTTGTTTGAGTGCTTGATAAACTTTCTGCCCGTTACCACCAGCGCCATATATAGCGACTTGTTGATTATTTGTCATGTAGCTCTCCCATTGTTCTAGTTTCTCGATGCTATTGTTGTTTTGAGATTGCTTCCCACTGCTCAGAGTCCACGGACGCTTTTGCAGCACTAAACAAGTTTAATCCATCACTGGATTGGTCGACGCCAAATACATAGCTACTTTTTTCATCAGAGTTCGACAAAAACTGAAGTAGCTCTGTGTGAATATCGCTATACAAATTTGAAAAGGCTTCTACAAAACCAGTAGGATGTCCCGGCTTCATACGGTTATATCTGAATTGATTTGCGTATTGACATTGACCAGCTCGGTCTAAAACTTCACGACGGCCATCATTATAGTTCAGCTCTAGTTCGTCAGGGTTTAACTGTACCCAACAAGCACTGCCTTGGTCGCCATAAACTCTTACCTTAAGGCCATTTCTATGGCCAATTGCGGTTTTGGACATCCACATGCTGCCACGAATATTGTTTGGGTATTTGAGCAGCAGATATGCATCGTCGACTAAATTAGGATATTGCGAGTGATTGGTAAACTGAGCAATTGTATGCGTGGGTTCTAGTTCTAATAAATAACTAGAAAGATGGTGTAAATGTACACCGAGATCCAAGCAAATGGTTGGCACTTCGCAGTCCTTTAAGCGCCAGGCTTGCGGCATAGCGGGTTTCCCAGCAATATCTGGCGGGCGTCTAAACCCTTCTTGCGGCATTTCCAAATGGATTTTTTGGATAACACCTAATGTCCCTTGTTTAATGAGATGCTTAAGCTCTCTGATCATTGCATAGCCACTATAATTATAAGTAACAGCAAGGAAGTGTTTGGAGCGGTCGTAGCTTGATTGGACCCTTTTTATCTCACTTGGGCCTGTTACTAATGCCTTTTCACAAATAATGGGAATATTGGCTTGCAGGAGTGCTTCAAGTACTTCAACATGGTGGGGGGTTGGTGTAAGGACAACGATTGCGTCAATACGCTCCTTTTCAGCTTTTATCAACGCTCGCCAGCAATCATATATACGTTCTGAAGAGATACTCCAGCGTTGGCCTGTTGCTAGATTTTCTTCATGGTCTCTAGAAAATGCACCCGCTACAACTTCAAACTTATTATCTAGTTGGCTAGCTGCAAAGTGAACATAACCAACTGCAGAGTTATTACCCCCTCCTATAAAAGCGAGTTTTAATCTTGTATTTTCTTTTTCTAGCATTGTTAGGGCCTTCTCTAGGTATACAGGTTTTTATCGGCAGCTTGTTTAAAAAAATAAGTATATTTATTTGTTCCAAAGAGCGGGGTTGGTCAACTTCGGGTCATCAACAGCCATATTTATGAGTTCTGTTGGATCTATAGTTGCCACTTTTTGGTATGCTTCAAGTATTTCAGTGAGCTCTCGTTCTGAGTTTACGCCCACTAGGATTTGGTTTATCTCAGGCTCTTTTGCAACATAAGCTAAACATAACGTAAGTAAAGACACGTTATGATGCTTGGCCTGTTTATGAAACATGGTCAGTTGTGTAAACCAAGGGCGAAAGTAAGGTGTGAGTTGCTCAATTGGCATAAGCAACAAGCCCTGTAAAAAGCATGAGCGTGAGTGAATTTCAACTCCATGGCTGGCTAAAGCTTTTAGAACGCCTGTTTTTTTGAAATAGTCATCAAATGCATTAAATGGCAATTGTACTAAATCGATAAAGCTCGACTCACACAATAAGGAGGCTGGCGTATCTGAGTAGACGGATACGCCAAGCTGTTGTATACGATGCGTATTCTTTTGCTCTTTCAGGTAGTCAAGCAATGCCTTAACACCAGGCTTGAAGGCATCAGATGCTTGATGGAAAAGTAGTGCTTTTAAAGAGGTGCATTTTAGGTCTATAAAACACTGTTCAACATAACGGATATATCGCTCAATGTCGGTTTGACTAAATATATCTGCATGCAGAGGTGGCAACTTAGTGACAATACTAAACTGGCTGTGAAGAGGCTCGTACGTTGCGAGTGAGTGATGGCTTTCTCCGTAACCTAATGCAGTGTCTAAAACTTTAATATTCTCAGTATTTGCCAAGTGTAATATGCGCTCAACCTCAGAATAAGACGGTCGACCGTTTTTGTTGCTAATGCCATAGTCCAGACCAAACTGAACTGTTCCTAAAGCTAATCGCATAATGCAGATTTAATGTTTTCGATAACGGTTTGCTGCTCACTCCGTGTTAAGTCGGGGTAAAGCGGAATGGTCATGGCTTGTTGATAGTATTTTTCCGCATTAGGGAAGTCACCAACTTGAAACCCAAGTTTTTGATAATAGGGCTGAAGATGAATAGGGATATAGTGTAAATGACTAGTAATACCTTGCTGTCTTAGCGTTGCTATAAGCTTTGCATGTAGGTGTTTGTCATCAGGTAGCAATCGAACAATAAACAAGTGATAGCTGGAGTAGCAGTCTGAACTTTGCTTAAGGTGCTCTAATGGGAGATGCATTAAAGCTGATATATAGCTTTGTGCCAGTTTATTGCGTTTGGTTATGAACTGTTCAAGTCTAGTAAACTGGCTTATGCCAAGCGCAGCTTGCAGCTCAGTCATCCGATAATTAAAGCCAAGTTCAACTTGCTGATAATACCAAGGACCATGACTTGGCTCTGTCATTTCACTAGGGTCATTGGTTATACCATGGCTTCTAAGGCGTTTCATTCTTTTAGCTAACTGCGCATCATTACAAGTGGCCATGCCGCCTTCTGCTGAGGTAATGATTTTTACAGGGTGAAAGCTAAACACCGTGATATCAGAGTATTGGCAACAACCAACGGGTTTATCTTGATATTTTGCACCAATTGCATGAGAAGCATCTTCAATAATTTTGATTTGATATTGTTGTGCTAGAGCAAAAATAGCTTTCATATCGCACGACTGACCAGCTAAATGTACGGGGATAATGACCTTTGGAAGCGTGTTACTTTGTTTTGCTTGGGCAAGCTTAGTCGCCAACTTTTCAACTGACATATTGCCAGTTTCAATGTCAATATCGACGAAATCCACTTGTGCACCGCAGTACAGAGCACAGTTGGCTGAAGCAACAAACGAGATAGGAGATGTCCAGACAACGTCATCTTTGCCAACATTTAAGGCAAGGCAAGCTAAATGTAATGCCGACGTTGCACTATTGGTGGCACACGCATATTGCGCGCTACAATAATTGGCGATAACCGTCTCAAACTCAGGAACTTTGGGTCCTTGAGTCAACCAATCAGAGCGCAGTACATCCACGACGGCTGAAATGTCTTGTTCTGTTATATTTTGCTTTCCGTAGGGGATCATAGTTGGCAGTCTTTTTACAGTAGTGCTTGGTGATTAAACTTTTTAATTTCTTCAAGGCTTAGAAAATGTGGGTTGGTTAAAGAGTTATATTCAAAGCCTTGCGCCACTTTTTTACCTTTTTCTCCTAATGCATTGACCGTGAAATCATTGCTTCGGCTACTAAACTTTATTCCTGGCGCGATCACGAAGTGATCGTTGTACTCATAAGTTTCAAAACACAAATCTGCAGGGCACATAACCTCATGAAGCTTCTCACCAGGACGGATACCAATAATCTTAACAGGTAAGTTTGGTGCCATCGCCTTTGCTAAATCGGTTATTTTAATTGAAGGAATTTTAGGAACGAAAATTTCGCCACCGAGCATTCTAGCAAAGTTGGTTAATACAAAATCGACACCTTGCTGTAAGCTTATCCAAAATCGAGTCATTTCATCGTGTGTTATTGGAATATGGTCTTTACCTTCATCTATAAACTTTTGAAATACGGGGACTACAGACCCGCGAGAACAAACTACGTTACCATATCTCACAACCGAAAACGTGGTGCGACAGCCGCCTGCCATGTTGTTTGCCGCAACGAATAATTTATCTGACGCGAGTTTGGTTGCACCATATAAGTTTATTGGGTTTGCAGCTTTGTCTGTTGAAAGCGCTATTACCTTTTCGACATTACTATCTAACGCTGCTTCTATGACGTTTTCGGCACCATTAATATTAGTTTTAATACACTCCATTGGGTTGTATTCAGCAGCGGGAACTTGTTTAAGCGCTGCGGCATGAATAACAAAATCAACTCCTTGCATGGCTCTGCGCAGTCTGCTCTTATCCCTTACATCACCAATGAAATAACGCATGCACTTGTCGTTAAAATCTTGCTGCATTTCAAATTGTTTTAGCTCATCTCGAGAAAAAACGATGATTTTTTTGGGTTTATACTTTTCTAATAAAGTTTTGACGTACTTTTTCCCGAAGGAGCCAGTTCCACCTGTTATTAGGATAGTTTTATTGTTGAACATACTTGCCTACCTTGAGGTGCAATTAAATCTTTACAGTTTCTCTTAGAGGAAATTTTCATATCGCTTTGAGAATCTATAAATCGAATACTAGTCAATACTTTATATCAGTTTTCTAGTTTTTGCAGTATTTATGGTGCGCACGGTGGAATTATTGACGTTTAGGTGACTTTTTGTGCAGATAAGAGTATGGTTAAAACTAGTACCACTTGATGGGGGTAGGTATGAAAATCCAACCACAAAGTAGTATTTTTAATAAAATTGAAAATACGACTAACAAACTTAACCAACAGTTGGCGTCGGGCAAGCGTGTTAACTCTGCCGCAGATGACGCAGCTGCATTGCAAATCATAGATCGCTTAACTTCGCAGCAAGATGGCTACAGTCAAGCTATTCGAAACGCAAATGATGGCATATCTTATGCCCAAACTGCGGATTCGGCGTTGTCAGGTGTAAATGATGCGGTCTCTAGAATTAGAGAACTGTCAATTCAATCGGGTAATGGTGCATTGACTGACTCTGACCGTGCAGCACTTCAAGACGAAGTGTCTCAGTTACAAACTCAGATTTCAGAGACTTTTGAAAACTCAACATTTGGTGGCGCGAAGCTTTTCAATGGTGAAGATACTAGTTTTCAAGTAGGGCCAGACGCGCTTACTACGCAAACCTTAACCCAAACAGATGGAAGCTTTGCTAATGCTATTTTAAGCGTCGATATCTCGACTGCGGCGGGGGCTCAAGCTGCAATTGATGTAGCGGATACGGTTGCTGAAGACTTGAATTCTCAGCGCACGCAGTTAGGTGCATTTGAAAATGCCATATCTAGCACAATTAGAAGTGCAGACAACCAAAGAGAGAATATTGCTGCAAGCCAAAGCCGTATTCAAGATACCGATTATGCAAAAGTGGTTTCAGAGCAAACAGCGAACGATATTCTTTCACAAGCATCCATTGCTTTGCGGGGGCAGGCTAATCAGTCGGCATCTGCGGTGCTTGGATTGTTATAAAATTAGTACAAAAGTATTGATTTAAGTCATTCTTGGTGGCATTTTTTTGGCGAAAGTGTCAAAAACTTGCCACCAAGGTATTGCATCCCTTCTCAACTACCTTACAATCATAATATATTCACGCCAAAAGTAGTTGGACTCTTAAGATGATTTTGATCTTAGACAATAATAATAATAGAGCGAGTAGTCTTTGTGGGGCTTTGACATTTGTTGGTCAAAGAACACAGATTATTCGTGAGTCTGACATAGATAAGCAGATCACCTTCTCGAAAGAGTCTATTATCGTTTTAGGCGCTTTGTCTGAGCTTGATCATGAGCAGTTCATCAAGTCTACACCAGCATCGCCATTTTTACTGATTGGTGAAACTTTAAAACCATTATTGAGCTTAGCAAACGTTATTGGGCTTATTTCAGAGCCGTTTAGTCATGATGTGACTATGCAGTTGTTGCATGACTGTCAGCAGTATCAACGCATGTTGCCGGGTAAGGCAAGTAAACAAGATAGCAAAACTTTTGACGGGTTAGTTGGAGAAACCGAGGCAGTCAAACAGGTTCGCTTTTTAATCTCTCAAGTAGCAAGTACTGACGCAAATGTGCTGATCCTAGGTGAGTCAGGAACGGGTAAAGAAGTGGTAGCTCGAAATGTGCACCTATTATCAAAGCGCTGTCAGGGGCCTTTTGTGCCTGTTAACTGTGGGGCAATCCCTGGAGAGTTGCTAGAAAGTGAGCTATTTGGGCATGAAAAGGGGGCATTTACGGGGGCAATTTCTGCTCGTAAAGGTCGCTTTGAGTTGGCTCAAGGTGGAACACTATTTTTAGATGAAATTGGTGACATGCCGCTGCAGATGCAAGTAAAGTTGTTGCGTGTTTTACAAGAGCGTAGCTACGAGAGAGTAGGCGGTACAAAACCTATTCAAGCTGATGTGCGGATAATTGCAGCAACGCACCGGAATTTAGAATCTATGATAGAGTCGGGTAAGTTTCGAGAAGACTTATTCTATCGCTTAAATGTTTTTCCAATCGAGAACCCTTCTTTAAATGAGCGTGCCGATGATATTCCACTTTTATTAAAAGAGCTTATGCGTCGTGTAAATGAACAAAGTGGTAGCACAGCTAAATTTACAGAGCGAGCGATTGAAAGTTTAAAAGCACATGACTGGCCTGGTAATATTCGAGAACTGGCAAACTTAGTGGAACGTATGGTGATAATGTTCCCTGATAAAGTAGTCGACGTCACAGATTTACCAAACAAGTATCGTTATATTGAAGTGGACGCTTACGAGCCTGAATATCCAGAAGAGTTGCTAGAGAAAGACGCATTTAATGAACTGTTTAGCAGTGGCTTTAGTGACTTTGAGGATGAAGAAGAAGACGCGATGGCACAGAGTGTGAACGGTGCGCCTCATTTTGGCTTATTGCCAGATGAAGGGATAGAGCTCAAAGAGTATTTGGCTGATCTAGAAATTAGTTTAATCACGCAAGCTTTAGAGCGTTATGACTATGTGGTGGCACGTGCTGCAGAAGTGCTTGGAGTCAGGCGCACCACGCTTGTTGAAAAGATGAAAAAGTATAATCTTAACCGCGATTAGCCAGTATTGACGCAATATCTAGGCCCTTGTATTGCTCAATGATTTGGGATTTTCTGAAACATTGATTATCGTGGTCATTTACCATTCCACACGCTTGCATATGAGCGTACACCGTGGTCGGGCCTAAAAACTTAAATCCTTTTCTCTTTAAATCTTTAGCAAATGCGACACTTATTTCGCTTTGAGCAGGGTAGTCCGCTTTGCTATTTATTTGATTGATAATTGGCGAGTAATTTACAAACTGCCATTGATAATTAGCAAAACTACCATAGGTTTTTTGTATTTCAATAAATGCCATTGCGTTATTGATAGTGGCCCTTATTTTTTTCTCATTTCTGATAATCCCAGCATTACTCATTAAGAGCTCAACATCTTGTTCGCCCATTGCAGCGACTTTTTGGACATCAAATTGAGCAAATGCCAGTTGATATGCTGCTCGCTTTTTTAAGATAGTGTACCAACTAAGACCTGCTTGCGCTGATTCCAGTGTGATAAACTCGAACAAAGTGTGATCGTCTATAACGGGTACACCCCATTCTTTATCGTGATATAAGACGTAGTCGTCTTTAGTTTGGTCTAGCCATAGGCAACGTGTACACATCGATATTATCCTGTTAAATAGAAGCTTCTCGATTCTACATTAAACTGTATAAAATTACAGTGTCAAAATTGCGTCAGTTAAAATCACCATCTAATATGCTGATATTAATAGAATTTAATGTTGGCCCAAATCCTGCATTTATCACTATAGAGTTTTATTTAGAGAGCTATGTTATGGCATTAGCACATGTTTTGAATCCACAATTCGTGCCAACGGCACCATTTAGTTCTGGTCTCCTACAAGAAGCGTATGTAGGTGAACTGAGTGAGCTGAGACAGCAAGCTAGTTGGTTAAGTCATCTGGTACATACAATGCCGGCAGGGGTAGTTGTACTTGATGGCCAAGGCATGATTGCAAAAGCAAATCAAATAGCCATTGATATGCTAGGGGAGCCACTTGAAGGCGAAAAATGGTTTAATATAATCCAGCGTTCTTTCAATCCTCAGCAAGATGATGGTCATGAGATATCTCTTAAAGACGGTCGTTTAATAAAGTTAGATATCACGGCGCTTGCACCAGAGCCAGGGCAATTGATCCTAATGACAGACTTAACTGAAACGCGACGTTTACAATCGAGGGTTGCACATATGCAACGCTTAAGTGCACTTGGCAAAATGGTGGCATCATTAGCTCATCAAGTGCGTACGCCTTTATCCGCAGCTATGTTGTATGCCGCAAACTTGGGTTGCTCGGGCTTACCTAAAACATCTCATTTGCGTTTTCACGAAAAGCTGATGTCGAGGCTCAAAGATCTCGAATCACAAGTGAATGATATGCTGCTATTTGCAAAAAGTGGTGAGCAACAGGTTGTTGAAACTGTATCAATGCAGCAATTGCTAAATGAAGTAAAAGCGGGTTCAGATGCCATGGTTGCGATGAACGACAGCTCGTTAGAAGTGTTATTACCAGAACCAGATATCGCGGTAATAGGTAATAAAACGGCCCTTGCAAGTGCGATACAAAACTTAATTCATAATAGCATTCAAGTTATTGGTGCTGGTGCAGAAATTACAGTCAGCGCAGAGCGCGAACAAGACAAAGTACGAATTTCAGTGTGTGATAATGGGCCAGGCGTTGACCCTCAAATGATAAACAAGATATTTGAGCCATTTTTTACAACAAAGAGTCAAGGCACTGGTCTTGGGTTGGCTGTTGTTAGTTCTGTGGCGAATTCTCATAAAGGGCAAGCGCAAGTGAAAAATCTGCCAAATGGCGGCGCATGTTTTAGCTTACTTCTGCCTATTTCATTCAATACCGAACAATTGGAGGTTGTATGAGTCATTCTATTTTAGTGGTGGAAGATGATGCAGGGCTAAGAGAAGCTCTGATTGACACCTTACAGTTATCAGGGTTTGATTGTGTCGAGGCATCAAGTGCTGAGCAAGCAGTCGTTTTGTTAAAACAGCAGAGTTTTTCTCTGGTTGTGAGTGACGTACAAATGGGTGCCATGAGTGGGATCGATTTGCTCAAAACGATCAAACTGAACTATCCTGATTTGCCCGTACTAATGATGACGGCTTATGCAACAATCGACGACGCCGTTGAGGCAATGCGACTCGGTGCAATTGACTATATGGCAAAACCTTTCGCGCCAGAAGTGCTGCTGAATATGGTTAGTCGCTACATGCCACCAAAGGATAAAGAAACAGAGGGTCCGGTTGTAAAAGACCCAAAAAGCCTAAAACTACTTGAACTTGCTGCTAAGGTGGCTAAATCAGATGCCAGTGTAATGGTGCTAGGCCCAAGTGGTTCAGGTAAAGAAGTACTAGCAAGATATATTCATGATAAATCAGAGCGTGCAGAGGAAGTCTTCGTTGCTATAAATTGTGCTGCAATCCCAGAAAATATGCTTGAAGCGACATTATTCGGTTACGAAAAAGGCGCATTTACTGGAGCTATTCAAGCTTGTCCAGGTAAATTTGAGCAGGCCCAAAAAGGCACAATTTTACTCGATGAAATAACCGAGATGGATTTGGGGTTGCAAGCTAAGCTTTTGAGGGTTTTACAAGAGCGCGAAGTTGAACGCTTGGGTGGACGCAAAACTATTGAGCTAGATGTAAGAGTTCTTGCAACGAGCAACCGTGACCTCAAAGAAGCTGTTACTGAGGGTAAATTTAGAGAAGACTTGTATTATCGACTCAATGTATTTCCTTTAACATGGCTGCCACTGTGTGAGCGTCCTGGTGATATTGAAGTACTCGCGGAACACTTGATTTCAAGGCACTGTACTAAAGCAGGAAAAACAGTGCCCAAGCTAACAATTGAAGCTAAGCAAAAACTGATGTCACATCAATGGCCTGGTAATGTTAGAGAATTGGATAATGTCGTGCAAAGGGCGCTTATCCTTCAACACGGAGGGCAGGTTACGGCTGACGATATTTATATTGAAAGTTACCAGCCAATGCTGCCAAAAAGTGAAATCAACGCAGATCAGTCTGTTGAGGTTGAACTGACCACTATGTGCGATGTGTCTGATAATGGTGAAAATCAGAGTTATAAGGCAGAGCTTCAAGATAAGGAGCACCAAATGATTTTGGACACCCTATCTCGGTGCCAAGGAAAGCGCAAAGAAGTAGCTGAGGTATTAGGTATGAGTCCAAGAACTCTGCGATATAAATTGGCTAAAATGCGTGATATGGGGATCTCGCTACCAGCTTAACCTTTCAAATCAGATAAGCCAGTTTCATACTGGCTTATCCTTGTCAAAATCATGACAATCAAAATTTAGTTTTAATTCATTGTTTTTAAAGTGTTTTATTTTGGCATGTATTGTGCATTATCTATGTATCTTTAGTTACAAGGGTGAGCACTATGAACATTCAACCCAATGCTTTATACCAAGAAATGCAATCGTTAGCGCTTGAAGCGACGCGCAATAAGCCGCAAGATAGCCTGCCTGTACAGACGTCTGCAAATTCTTCTGCACAATTTGGACAGATGCTTTCAGATGCCATCAATACTGTTAATGGCTTGCAAAAAGAGGCAAAATCAAAAGTAACAGCTTTAGAAATGGGAGATCGCAGCGTGTCACTTGCAGAAGTCATGATAGCCTCGCAAAAATCTTCAGTCGCATTTGAAGCAACGGTACAAGTTAGAAACAAGCTTGTAGAATCTTATAAAGAAATTATGAGCATGCCTGTTTAAGCTTAGGTAGTGGAGAGTAACTGTGGCAACGAATCAATCAACAGAACTAGCTTTATCAGATGGTGTCTCTGGCGGAGAAGCTGATGAGCAGCAAGAGCAAAAATCAGGTTATCTGAGTGCGCTAAGTGGCGTTGATATGCTACGCCAAGTTACTTTAGTAATTGCCTTAGCGATTTGTTTAGCGATAGCGGTGTTCATCATCATTTGGGCTCGTCAGCCAGACATGCGCCCACTTGGGCAATATCCTACAGAGGAGTTAGTGCAAACACTGGACTTTTTGGATGCTCAAAAAATTGACTATGAACTAGATGGTAACACCATCATGGTAGCAGAAGGCGACTATCAAACAATTAAGCTGCAGATGGCCAGAGATGGTTTTACGCAGGCGCCAAGCTCAGGTACAGACATTTTAATGCAAGATATGGGCTTTGGTGTGAGTCAAAGGTTGGAGCGTGAACGTCTCAAGCACAGCCGAGAGCAGCAGTTAGCACGCACTATCGAAGAGTTAGATGATGTTAACCGTGCCAAAGTGTTATTGGCTATTCCTAAAGAAAACGTATTTGCTCGACGCGAGAAAAAACCTTCAGCAACCGTAGTGCTTACGTTAAAGCGTGGCAGAACGCTTGATGGCGAAGAAGTGGACTCTATTGTCGATATCATAGCATCAGCCGTTCAAGGGCTGGAACCTGCAAGAGTAACTGTTACAGATCAGAATGGCCGTTTATTGAATTCAGGCTCACAAGACTCACTGGCGGCTCGCTCTCGCAAAGAGTATGAAATAGAGCGTAAGAGAGAGCAAGAATACTTAGAGAAAATCGACAGTATCCTTATTCCGGTAGTAGGCCTGGGTAAATTCACTGCGCAAGTTGACCTAACCATGGACTTTAGCGCTGTTGAAGAAACTCAGAAGCGTTATAACCCTGACCTACCAGCGGTACGCAGTGAAACAACCTTTGAAGAGAGTAACATCGGTGGATTAGCCGCTGGTATTCCAGGTGCGTTAACAAATCAGCCACCATTAAATTCAAATATTCCTGAAGTGGCTGGTAACGGTAGTGCTGGTAGCGCAACCAACCCAAGTCGTTCGCAAAAAGAAGCAACGCGAAACTATGAATTAGACACTACAATTAGTCATAAGCGTCAACAGACAGGTGTTATTCGTCGTATCAGTGTTTCTGTGGCTGTAGACTACTTACCTAAGGCTGATGCCGAAGGTAATGTAACGTTAGAGCCTCGTACACAAGAAGAGCTGTCAAATATTCGTCGTTTACTGCAAGGTGGTGTTGGCTTTGATATGCAACGTGGTGATGCGTTAGAAGTTGTTACAGTGCCGTTTGTTCGTGAAGATTTAACTGAAGTTGCAGAAATACCGCTTTGGGAGCAAGAGTGGTTTATGAAAACGACTCGATTAGCTTTGGGTGCCTTGGTTATCATTGTACTTATCTTAGCGGTAGTAAGACCAATGTTGAAACGTCTAATCTATCCAGATGATACGTTAGAAGAATTTGATGAAGATTCACTAACAGCTGGTGTTGATTTGGGAGACAGTACATTAGATATGCTAAGTCATGAGTTTGATTCATCAGCTGTTGGCTTCTCATCAGATGGTACTTTACAATTACCAGACTTACATGGTGACGAAGACTTACTCAAAGCAGTGCGTGCACTGGTTGCCAATGAACCTGAATTATCATCACAAGTAGTGAAAGCGTGGTTAACCGAAGATGACTGATGAAGAACAAAAAAAATTACCCGCTGCGTATGACGTAAATAAATTAGATGGCGTCGATAAAGCCGCCATCTTATTATTAAGTTTATCAGAAGAAGATGCCGCGCAAATTTTAAAGCATTTAGAGCCTAAACAAGTTCAGCGTGTAGGTATGGCTATGGCGGCGTTGGACGATTTGTCACAAGCTAAAATTAGCGCGGTTCATAACTTATTTATCGAACAGATCCAAAGCTTTAGTACAATCGGCTTTCAATCTGAAGATTTCATCAAAAAGGCGCTTACCGCTGCACTTGGTGAAGATAAAGCGGCTAGCCTTATCGATCAGATTGTTATGGGCTCAGGCGCGAAAGGTCTGGATTCACTCAAGTGGATGGATTCTAAACAGGTTGCCAATATTATTCGCAACGAGCACCCTCAGATCCAAACCATTGTATTGTCTTATTTAGAGCCTGAACAATCCGCGGAAATTTTATCTCAGTTCCCTGAAAAAGTGAGACTTGATCTGACGATGCGTATTGCTAACCTGGAAGAAGTTCAACCAGCTGCGTTGCAAGAACTTAATGAGATTATGGAGAAACAATTCGCCGGTCAAGCGGGCGCACAAGCCGCGAAGATGGGTGGCTTGAAAGCAGCTGCAGATATTATGAACTACTTAGATACCAATATCGAAGGCCAGCTTATGGATTCAATTCGTGAACATGATGAAGAGATGTCTCAACAAATTCAAGACCTTATGTTTGTGTTTGAGAACCTACTTGATGTTGATGATAGAGGTATTCAAACCATTTTACGTGAGGTTCAACAAGACGTGCTTATGAAAGCTATCAAAGGTACGGATGACGCACTTAAAGAGAAAATCCTCAGCAACATGTCAAAGCGTGCTGCTGAAATGCTGGCAGATGACCTTGAAGCAATGCCGCCCGTACGTATTAGTGAAGTTGAAGCTGCGCAAAAAGAAATCCTATCTACAGCCCGTCGTCTTGCTGATTCAGGAGAGATTATGCTTGGTGGTGGTGGTGGCGAGGAGTTCCTATAATTTATGAGCGATACCAAGTTTTATAAAGGTCGCCCTGTCGAAGGCGAAGCGCTCGACGAGCTTTTAAAAAATTGGCCGATCCCTGATGTGGCGGACGACCCACGCAAATATTCTGGTCGTTCTACCGCTTTTGGTAAGCCATTGGAACAGGTATATCAAAAGCCAGAACAAAAAAAGCAAGCACAAGAAGAGCAAGAGACAGAATTTCCAACGCTGACTTTAGAAGAGCTTGAGCAGATCCGTCAGGATGCTTACGATGAAGGCATAAAGCAAGGCCATGAACAAGGTTATATTGATGGCTTTGATAAAGGGGTTAGCGAAGGTAAGGAGGCAGGTTACAAAGAGGGAGTTGAGATAGGAAAACAGCAAGGACATGATGAAGCCAAACCCCTAGTTGAAGAAAAGCTCCAAGCATTAACTTTAATTATCAATGAATTACATGAGCCTTTGCGTTTAGTTGATGAGCAATGTGAAAAGCAGCTTGTTCAACTTGCCAATTTATTGGCGCAAGCAGTTATTTTTAAAGAAGTAGAGCAAGACCAAAAGCTAGTTTTATTAGCTCTAAAAAAGGCAATGGATGCGCTGCCGATAGCAGAGCAAAAAGTTAATATTCACTTGCATCCTGATGATTTAGAAGTTGTAAAAGATGCCTATGGAGAAGAACAATTGAGTGCGCAACATTGGCACTTATTGCCCGAACCTACCCTAGATAGGGGCAGCGTTGAAGTAAAAACAGCGCAATCCTCCATCGATATGACGCTTAAAACACGTATGAAAGAAATCTTGGACGAATTTTTGCATAACAGTGGTATCGAGTCGTAATTTTTGGCTACACAATGAGTGTTGAAAGTCCGTTAACCGAGCGTTTGTCACAATATAAAAAGCATATAAAAGAGTTCTCTGTGCCTGTTGCTGGTAGTTTAACCCGTGTTGTTGGGTTAACGCTTGAAGCAAAAGGCCTTAGCGCCCCCGTTGGTAGCCAATGTAAAATCGAAACTACCAGAGGGCTGGTGGATGCCGAAGTTGTTGGGTTTAATGATGACACCTTATATCTTATGCCTAACGATCACATTTCGGGAGTATTACCAGGTGCTCGCGTCATTCCTCAATTAAAAGAAACGGGTTTGCCCGTTGGCATGAGTTTGCTGGGTCGCGTGGTGGATGGTCTGGGTAGGCCATTGGATGGGCTTGGGCCTATCAACGCTGAACACAAACTCAAGTTTGCGCAAAACCCCATAAACCCGCTAGCAAGAAGGCCAATTAGTCAACCACTGGATGTGGGAGTGAGAGCGATAAACTCGGTGATCACCGTGGGCCAAGGTCAGCGTATGGGTTTATTTGCTGGTAGTGGTGTTGGTAAGTCGGTGTTACTTGGCATGATGACGCGAGGCAGTGAAGCGGATGTCATCGTTGTTGGTCTGGTGGGAGAGCGTGGTCGTGAGGTTAAAGAGTTTATTGATGAAATTCTTGGTGCCGAGGGGCGAAAGCGCTCAGTTGTAGTAGCTGCGCCTGCTGATGCTTCACCACTGATGCGACTTAAAGGGTGCGAAAGTGCAGTAACGATTGCTGAGTATTTCAGAGATCAAGGACTGAACGTATTATTGCTGTTAGATTCAGTTACGCGATATGCCATGGCGCAGCGTGAAATCGCGCTTGCGGTTGGTGAACCCCCCGCGACGAAAGGTTATCCACCATCAGTATTTGCTAAGTTGCCAGCACTGGTTGAACGAGCGGGTAATGGTGGAGAGGGGCAAGGCTCTATTACGGCATTCTTTACTGTGCTCAGTGAAGGAGATGATATGCAAGACCCGATTGCCGATTCAGCGCGAGCGATACTTGATGGTCACATTGTGCTTTCAAGAGACTTGGCAGACAGTGGTCATTATCCTGCAATCGATATTGAAAAATCAATTAGCCGTGTTATGCCGCAAGTTATTTCTGAGCGGCATCTGCAACAAGCCCGTGTGCTTAAACAAGTGTATTCAATGTATCAACAAAATAAGGATATGATCACTTTGGGTGCATACCAAAAGGGCAGTGATCCTATGTTGGACCAAGCAATTAACATGATGCCTTCGATAAATGCGTTTTTACAGCAAGGGATGAAAGAAGTACTCAACTATGACCAGTGTCTGCAAGAGCTCGCTCAATTACTAGGACAAGAATAATGGCTGGCAACAAACTTGATTTACTTTATAAATTAGAAGCTGACAAAGAAGAATCATTGCGTGTTAATTATATGCAGGCGCAGCATCATCTCAACGACAACCAACAAAAGCTGTCTGGACTAAATGACTTTCGCCTTGAATATAGTCAGCAGCTCCATTTCAAAGCACAGCAAGGTTTATCCAGTAGCGGTTTTACTCAGTATCATGCGTTTATTAAAAAGATTGAAGAAGCTATTCAGCAGCAAGCTCGAACAGTGAATACAGCGAAGCAGGTTGTTGAGCAGCGAAAAAGATTGTGGCTTGCGCAGCAAGTTAAAGCAAAAGCCATTGCCAAACTGATTGAAAAGAAACAGCTTGAGCACCAAAAACGTATGGATAAAGCGGAGCAAAAGATGTTGGATGAATTTGCTACAAACCAATTTATGCGTCGTCGGGCTTAATACTGAACTTAATGTGGCCTGATTTTTGCTGATAAATCCTTAGTGATGTAATTGCGGCTTTAAATTGCCGCTTCGGCAGGTAACTATATGCTAAATGTAACGTTTAATAATACAAAAGTCTCTGGTAGTGACGCGAGCTCTTTTGACTCAATGAATACCCAAAGTGAGGGCGCTTCAAACGAGTCGACCAGCTTTTTATTTGCCTTGAAACAGCTCACAGAGCAAGCTGAAGCTGATGAGCAAAACACTCCTTCTGATACAGACATCACGACCCAAAATGAACAGTTATCAAAAGAGTTGATTGTTCAAGAGCAACAAACGGTATCAGATGATCACGCCACTGCGACTGCTACGTCGGAAGAAGACGCAGAGAGTAGCGCTCAAGCAGATACAGAGTTAAGTGACCAGACTAACCCACCTTCACCTAAAAGTGCGGACGATTTACTGGCGCAAATTAACGCCTCTAATCAACAAAAAGCCACTGTAACCGTTCACGATAGTACCAACTCTAATGAGCAAGGTTCAGTTTATACGAATGCATTGCAAGCGTTAAATAAGTTGAGTGGCAAGAGCACTACCTCAGTGGATGATGCTCAACCGGTGGATTCTTCAAAAGTACAAAATAGCAGCAAACTAAATGCCAGTGAGATATTAGCAGATAGCACTGCCGAGAAAGATGCTAAAAGCGCTGATAAGGAAGAGGTAGCAAAAGCTAAATTAACCGAACAGCCTTTAAATGAAGAAAAGCCCAAGCAAGTGACGCAGACAGCGCAGCAAGATAAAGCAGATGTACTGAAAGGTAAAATCAATCAATTTGCCGATAACAAAGAAGGTAAGGTTGAAACTCCCCAGCCAAAGTCTCCATTAACATCCGAATGGGGGAATTTGAATGAAGAACAAGAAAGTTCGGCAGATGGCACATCTTTACAGAATGACAAAACGAATAAAGCAGCATCAGAGCTTGGCAAGAAAAACGAATTAGCCAAGCAAATAAGTGAGCTGGTTAAGCAAGCAGATTCGCGCCCTTCAAAAGAGCATGTAGGTGTGCCGATTATTGATGAACAAACCGCAGAGCAAGTATTACAACAAAAGTTAACGTCATTAACACCAAGTGAAAGAAGCGCTTTGCAAAAAGGGTTACAGCAGCTAGTGAATGAAGGTAAGGCGACCCCAATGGCTGAACGAGCGTTAGAACAATTGAAGGCGCTAGAGCAAAAGCAAGCATATATAGATAAACCCCAGTCGATTAGTGTTGATAGAGCTACGGCAAGTGCATCAGTTGTTGTAAACAAAACGGCCACTTATAACAGCACTAAAGTTGATAAAGACACATTAAAAAATGATGCAAGGTCAAGTCTTAAAGCTGTGGGTGCAAGCGATGTAGAGAAAGGTCTCGGTGCGCAAACTAAGCAAGACGCTGCTAATTCAGTTGCAAGTTTGGCGCAAAGCATGCCATCCCCTCAGGTTGAACAATTATTTAAGGCGATTGTTACGCCTCAAGCAACTGCAAACTCACCACAGTCTCAAGTAAGTGAATTTGTCCAATATATGCAGCAGTTAGAAGAAGCGCCTCAAAGCATACAGCATCAACAAAGCCATGCTTCAACTCAAAAGGTTCAAGTAGACGCGCAGATGCTTCAAGCGGTAAATATAGCCAGAAATGATGCTGCAAAAATGCTACAAGAAAAAGTATCTATGATGTTGAATCTCAACAACCAAGAAGCAGAGATACGTTTAGACCCAAGAGAACTTGGTATGATGCAAATACGTATCCGCACAGATGCAGAGCAGGCTCAAGTTAATTTCGTCGTGCAGAACCAACAAGCCAAAGACTTGCTCGAACAATCTATGCCTAAGTTAAGAGAAATGCTAGCCGAGCAAGGGATTGAGCTAGGACAGAGCAACATTGAATATGGCGATGGCTCACAAGGTGAGCAGGGTTTTGGTTCCGAGCAGCAGCACGGGTCAAAAACAGGATTGAGTGCCCAAAGCGAAGATGAACAAAATTCTGACAATACGACAGAACGAACTCTAAACGATGGTTCTTCAATAGATTATTACGCCTAACTACTGCTATTATATAGAAATAGGCCCTTAGCTTTGTAGCTTAAACAAGGATTAATATGGCAGAAGAAACCGATTTAGAAATAGAAGAAGCGGGTGGTAATAAAAAGAAAATTATCATCGCAGCAGTGGTAGCAGTTGTGTTAGTGGTCGCTGGCATCTTGTTTTTTAGCTCTTCTGAAGAAGCGCCTGTAGAAACATTGGCTGAGGAAGAAACAGCTTCTGAGACTGTACAATCTAACAGTGCCTCTGCTAAGACTGGGAGTGCACTTTATGTGGCAATGCCAAGGCCATTTGTATTCAATGTGCCTGGCGCAAGCAGAGATCGTATTGTCCAAATCAAGGTCCAGCTACTCGTAAGAGGGGACATAAATGAAGAAATTGCTAAAAAGCATATTCCCCTTATTGAAGGCACCTTGTTAAGTGTATTTTCAACTACAACAGCGGATGAGCTCAGTACCAGTGCTGGTAAGGAAACTTTACGCCTGTCTGCTGTTGACAAAGTTCAAGCAGCAATGGAAGGGGTTGAAGGTAGTAAAGTCATTGAACGTGTGCTATTCACCGGCTTTGTAATGCAGTGAGGTCTTAAGTGAGTGATTTATTATCCCAAGACGAAATCGATGCGCTATTGCATGGCGTTGATGAAGTCGAAGAGGAAGATATCAATGATGGTGATGACGGTGATTCCACCGCGCTGCAATATGATTTTTCTTCACAAGATCGTATTGTACGTGGTCGGATGCCGACCCTGGAAATTGTAAATGAGCGTTTTGCACGACATATGCGAATCAGCTTGTTTAACATGATGCGACGCACAGCAGAGGTCTCGATCAACGGTGTGCAAATGCTGAAATTTGGCGAATATATTCATACCTTATTTGTACCAACAAGTTTAAACATGGTGCGCTTTAGACCATTAAAAGGCACAGGTTTAATCACCATGGAAGCGCGATTGGTATTTATTCTCGTTGATAACTTTTTTGGTGGCGATGGTCGATATCACGCGAAAATCGAAGGGCGCGAATTTACACCAACCGAACGCCGTATTGTGCAAATGCTTCTAAAAATAATTTTCGAAGATTATAAAGAAGCGTGGGCGCCGGTTATGGACGTATCATTCGAGTATTTAGACTCGGAAGTAAACCCTGCTATGGCTAACATTGTTAGCCCCACCGAAGTGGTCGTTATTAGCTCGTTTCATATTGAACTTGATGGAGGCGGAGGTGACTTTCATATCTCGCTGCCATATTCCATGTTGGAACCTATTAGGGAACTGCTCGATGCAGGTGTTCAGTCTGATACTGAAGATACTGATTTGCGTTGGAGTAAAGCCCTACGAGACGAAATAATGGATGTGGAAGTTGAGCTTTCAACTCAGTTGCTAGAAATTGATCTTACTCTGGCGCAAATTATGGAACTCAAAGCTGGCGATGTTATCCCTGTTGAAATGCCAGAATATATTACTGTGTTTGTTGAAGAGCTTCCCACTTTCAGAGCTAAAATGGGCCGTTCTAGAGATAATGTTGCCTTGCAAATTAGTGAGAAAATCAAGCGTCCGGAATCTGTTAAATCAGAACTACACGTTTTTACGAAAGGGGGCAAAAAGCTCGACTCGGACGCAGAGTTAGCAGAATTAGAAGAAGATCTACATCTGTCGGAAGGTGTGGATTTAGACTGGTAAAGATTGATTATATTAAGGTTTTGATAGTATGAGCGATGATCAAGATACAATGGACGAATGGGCTGCGGCACTGGCTGAAGCTGAAGAGTCTGAAGCGCCAAGCAGCGAACCAGAAGTAGCAGAACTCGATGAGCTACAAGATGCCAACGCTAACTTATCTCCTGACGAAAAACGTAAGTTGGATACCATTTTAGATATACCAGTAACCATATCTATGGAAGTTGGTCGCTCTAAAATAAATATCCGTAACTTATTGCAATTAAACCAAGGCTCCGTTGTTGAACTAGACAGAGTTGCGGGTGAGCCGTTGGATGTATTGGTTAATGGCACTTTGATTGCACATGGCGAAGTAGTTGTAGTAAATGATAAATTTGGTATACGTTTGACCGATGTAATTAGCCAAGTTGAACGTATTAAAAAGCTGCGATGAAAAAGATGACTTCAGGGCTGCTGCTAAGCGTAGCCCTGCCTGCGCAAGCGGCACAAAACGTCCCCGGCTTCAGCTCGGAGCTACTGTCGATGGGCTTGTCACTCATGTTGGTTGTGTTGTTGGTGATAGGGCTGGGGTTTTTGGTTAAAAAATTCAATCCTAATATTGGTAATAGTAAAGACTTCAAGGTGATCCGCAGTTTACCACTTGGAACCAAAGAACGGCTGATGGTGGTAGAGATTGATAACAAACAACATCTACTGGGTGTAACACCTAATAGTATCAACTATTTGTATATGCTTGAAAAGCCGCTTGAACAAGCGGATATACCAGTTTTTGCAAAAGAGTTGAGCAAATTTATGGGCAAGCAAAACAATAAGAATAATTCACATGATTAGATTACTGATATTACTCATTGGCCTTGGTTTTTTTCCATATGCTGGCGCGGAAGGGATTGATGCATTAAGCGTAACAACCAACCCCGATGGCTCGCAAGAGTACTCTGTAACGCTACAAGTACTCGCAATCATGACTGCGCTGAGCTTTATTCCAGCAGCCGTTATCATGATGACGAGCTTTACACGAATTATTGTTGTGCTGGCTATTTTACGTCAAGCTATTGGTCTTCAGCAGTCTCCATCAAATCAAATTCTTTTGGGGATGTCTTTGTTTTTAACATTTTTTATTATGGCTCCGATATTTAGCCAAATAAATGACAGAGCTGTACAACCTTATTTAAATGAACAGCTCACCTCAATGCAAGCATTAGAGCAGGCCAAAGAACCACTAAAAGCGTTTATGCTCTCTCAAACGCGAATTAAGGACTTAGAGACCTTTGCAAAAATAGCGGGCTATGACAAGTTAGATAAACCAGAGGATACGCCTTTTGTGGTGATTATCCCTGCTTTTGTAACCAGTGAGCTGCAAACCGCTTTTATCATCGGCTTTATGTTTTTTATCCCTTTCCTAATTGTAGACTTAGTTGTTGCCAGTGTTCTGATGGCAATGGGTATGATGATGCTTTCGCCAATGATAGTTTCGTTGCCATTTAAGATTATGCTCTTTGTTTTGGTTGATGGTTGGGGGTTAGTTATGGGCACCTTAGCTCGCAGTTTTGGGTTAGGAGTCTAATATGGAGCCAGAAGTCTTTGTTGATATACTGAGCGATTCACTATTTATAGTAATCAAGCTGGTTGCAGCAATTGTACTGCCAGGCTTAATGGTCGGTTTAGTGGTGGCGGTGTTTCAGGCTGCAACGTCAATTAACGAACAAACGCTTAGCTTTTTACCAAGGCTGATTATTACTATTTTGGCTCTTATTGTTGGAGGGCATTGGTTTACCCAAGTATTAATGGACTTCTTTACCGGGATAGTTATGCGGATCCCAGAAATAGCAGGCTAGAGTATGGAATTTCCCATCGCAACCATTATGCAGTGGCTTAGTGACTTGCTATTGCCTTTGGTACGTATCAGCTCAATGATAATGGTGATGGCTGGCCTAGGGGCGCAAACGGTGCCAACTCGTATTAAACTTGCTTTGTCTGTGGTGATCACATTCGCTGTGATGCCAGCCCTACCTAAAGCACAATTTGTCGAGCTATTCTCTTTCACTATGCTGTATGTCGTTATTCAACAAATGATAATTGGCATTGCGATAGGTTTTGCTTCTTTGCTACTTTTGAATACATTTATTATTGCGGGTCAAATTCTCGCTATGCAAACGGGTCTTGGATTTGCCTCGGTTGTGGACCCAGCAAATGGCTTGAGTGTGCCAGCGGTTGGTCAGTTTTATTTAATATTGGCGACCTTACTGTTTTTTGTATTCAATGGGCATCTTATGATGCTGCACATGATTATTTTTAGCTTTGATACTTTTCCAATCAACGGCCAATGGTGGGTGGTTGATAATTACTGGCAAATAATCAATTGGGGTGGATGGATGTTTAGCACTGCGCTAGCATTGTCTTTAGCGCCATTAACCGCAATGCTGGTGATCAATATTTCATTTGGTGTTATGACCCGAGCTGCACCACAAATGAATATATTCTCTGTAGGTTTTGCGTTTACCCTAGTTGCAGGATTAACAATTATTTGGGCAACGCTTGGAAACTTTGTTGTGCAATTTGAATTCCAATGGTTAAAAATGACAGAGCTAATGTGTAACTTAATTGGCTGTACGGTGTAGATTATGGCAGAAGATTCCGGTCAAGAACGCACGGAAGAACCCACCGAGAAAAAAATAAGTGAGTCGCGTAAAAAAGGACAGGTTGCACGTTCAAAAGAACTAGGAACAACATTTGTACTTATTTTTTCTGCTATATCGTTACTTTTGTACGGGCCAGCACTGGGTAAAGGGCTTTTTAATATCATGGGAAGGGCTTTGAGCCTAAACCGGAATGAAACCTATGACACAACAAAGATGTTTGCTATTTGGGATATCGCATTTTCGGAGTTACTTTTTCCATTTGCTATGTTTGTGCTAATCATTGCCTTAGCGGGTATTGTAGGGAATACTCTTTTAGGTGGGTTTAACTTTAGTTGGCAAGCAGCGGCGCCTAAGGCAAGTAAAATGTCACCGGCAAAAGGATTAAAGCGTATGCTCGGTCCTCAAGCTGCTGTAGAGCTATTTAAGTCGATCCTTAAGTTTGCTTTGGTGGCGGGGTTTGCCATTTTTTTGATCAGTGCCTTTTTCTACGAAATCCTTCACCTAAGTATTGAATCTATCCCGAACAGCATCATACATGCATTGGAAATTTTGGCTTGGATGTTTCTGGGTATTAGCTGTACTACCATCATTATCTCCGCAATAGATGCGCCTTATCAAAGTTATAATCACCATAAACAACTAAAAATGACGTTGCAGGAAATAAAAGATGAATACAAAAACTCTGAGGGTGATCCGCAAATAAAAGCCCGTATTCGTCGTACGCAAAGAGAAATGTCACAACGTAGAATGATGCAAGATGTGCCGGATGCGGATGTTGTTGTCACAAACCCTACTCACTACTCAGTGGCTTTGAAATACGACACTGAAAAAGCAGGTGCGCCGATTGTGATTGCAAAAGGGGTTGATGAGTTAGCTATGCAAATACGTAAAGTGGCAATTGGTAATGAAGTACCAATTGTCGAGTCTCCCGCGTTAACGCGTTCTTTATATCACACTACCGAAGTGGGTGAGCAAATCCCTGACCAACTATTTACCTCAGTTGCACAAGTGCTAGCGTATGTATTTCAGCTAAAAAGATTTAATAAAGGCCGAGGACGCCGACCTACCTCTTTGAGCAAAGATCTTCCCATACCAGATGATTTAAAACACTAGAGAGAATTTTTGGCTCGTAACTTGCACTTTCTGCTTAGTGTCAATATTTTGCAGTTGTTAAGTTATGGAATTTAAAGCGTTTTTATCGCAGATAAATAGAGATAAGAAAGAATATGCTAAAGGTGTGGGTACGCCACTATTGGTACTTGCAGCATTAGGTATGGTTATTTTGCCATTACCTCCTTTCTTATTGGACATTTTATTTTCTTTTAACATTGCATTGGCTTTAGTGGTGCTATTGGTGACTGTATACACCATGAAACCTCTTGAATTTGGTATGTTTCCAGCTGTTTTGCTGATAGCGACTATCATGCGTTTGGCGTTGAATGTAGCAAGTACGCGAGTTGTGCTTTTAGAAGGTCATAACGGTGGTGATGCCGCTGGTAAAGTTATCGAAGCATTTGGCTCTGTAGTTATTGGTGGTAACTATGCGGTCGGCCTAGTGGTTTTCCTTATCCTCATTATCATCAACTTTGTAGTAATCACCAAAGGTGCAGGCCGCATTTCAGAAGTATCAGCACGTTTTACATTAGATGCAATGCCTGGTAAGCAAATGGCGATTGATGCAGATTTGAACGCAGGTTTTATAAGTGCTGAAGATGCCAGAGCTCGCCGTGAAGAAGTCACTCGTGAAGCAGATTTCTATGGTTCAATGGATGGTGCGAGTAAATTCGTTAAAGGCGATGCAATAGCGGGTATTGTAATTTTGGTTATCAACATTGTTGGTGGTTTATTTGTAGGGATGATCCAGCATGATCTGTCATTTAGCAGAGCGATGGAAGTTTATACTTTGCTAACCATTGGTGATGGCCTTGTCGCGCAGCTGCCTTCTCTGTTGCTATCAATTGGTACGGCAATAGTCGTTACACGTCAAAACGAATCCCATAACATGGGGGACCAGTTCAAAACGCAACTTGGTAATGAAAAATCTCTATTTATAGCTTCAGGTATTCTAATAGTTATGGGGCTTGTGCCAGGCATGCCTCATATTGCGTTTTTAAGCTTAGGCGCTTTACTTGGCTACTTAGCGTATTTTACTCAAAAACAGAAAAAAGAAGCAGCGGAAACAGCCGCGGAGCAAGCAGCGACAGGTGGTGATGTTGCAACCAAACAAGAGCAAAAGGAATTGGGCTGGGATGATGTACAGCCTGTTGATGTGATTGGTTTAGAAGTGGGTTATCGTTTAATCCCATTGGTTGATCAATCTCAAGGTGGTGAATTACTCAGCCGTATTAAAGGGGTGCGTAAAAAGCTTTCTCAAGAACTTGGCTTTTTAATTCCACCTGTACATATTCGCGATAATTTAGAACTAGACCCCAATGCATACAACATTACATTGATGGGCGTCGGTTCAGGTGAAGGTGAGCTTAAGCATGGCGATGAACTTGCTATTAACCCAGGGCAGGTGTTTGGTCCTATTAAAGGCATAGAGACAAAAGACCCTGCATTTGGCTTAGATGCTGTATGGATTAAGCCAGATCAAAAAGATGAAGCTCATTCATTAGGTTATACCGTTGTTGACGCGGCAACGGTAGTTGCTACTCATATTAGTCAATTACTGACGAACAACGCTTCTCTTTTACTAGGCCATGAAGAAGTTCAGAACTTACTAGATATGTTAGCTAAGAGCCACCCTCGTCTAGTGGAAGGCTTAGTACCAGATGTGCTTCCTCTTACTACGGTTGTAAAAGTACTACAGAATTTACTTAATGAAGGCGTTGCAATTCGTGACATGCGCTCTATTGTACAGACGTTGGTAGAGTATGGCCCACGTAGCCAAGACCCCGACGTATTAACGGCTGCAGTGAGAATTTCATTACGTAGATTGATAGTTCAAGACGCTGTTGGTAACGCAGATGAGATCCCTGTCATAACATTGGCACCTGAGTTGGAACAGATGTTGCATCAGTCACTTCAGAACGCAGGTGATGAAGGGGCAGGTATTGAACCAGGCCTTGCGGAACGGCTTCAAAACTCATTGAGAGAAGCTCATCAAACGCAAGAAATGCTAGGTGACCCGTCCATTTTATTAACCTCAGGTATGTTAAGAAGTGTGCTTTCAAGATTTGTTAAACATACGATCCCCGGCCTTCGCGTGATGTCATATCAAGAAGTGCCAGATGAAAGACAAATTAAGATTGTGAGCTCAGTTGGACAGTAATAGGATTTAAGGGGTTGTAACATGAAAATTAAACGTTTTTTTGCCAAAGATATGCGTACTGCACTGAAAGAAGTGAAAGAAGAGTTAGGTGTGGATGCGGTTATTATGTCAAACAAAAAGTTGGCAGATGGCGTGGAGATTGTTGCTGCAATTGACAATGACCGCGCTCCTGCAACACCTAAATCAACTGATCAAGAGCAGGCAATGGAGCAACCTAAACCTCGCTCAGCTGGTCCTCGTTTTGTCCGTCCTGAGCCACAAAGTGCACGTCCTGCACCACAAGCACAGGTTGCTGATAGTTTGGAGGCATTGCTTGAGCGTCAGGCGCCACGTCCGCGTTCGCCGCAACTAGCTTCAATGTTTTCACAATCGGGTATCGACACAGATCAAGTTTTCAAACAGCGTCACCAAGAGTCTGCACCTGAAGGTTTCAAACACCACGAGCAAGCAACACAAAAGTTTGCATCGAATATTGACAGAATGCAGCGAGACCATCGCCAAGCGCAAACAGAAGCTGATTGGCAATTTGATGATGAGTTAGAATCTGGCTTTGGTGATGAGGTGCAACATAGCGCTACTGAGTCTAACGAAATGTCCTCAATGCGTGAAGAAATGAATGCGATTCGTCAGCTATTGGAGCATCAAGTTTCTGGCTTAATGAAGCAAGAAATGGCACGTCGAGACCCTACACGTGCATGTTTGATTGATCGCTTACAAGGCATGGGAATTGATGCAGAAGTTGCACAGCAAATGGCGTGTTTTATTCCCGATGATGTTTCTCGTAAAGAGGCATGGAATGCGTTATTGAATATGGTCATTAATCAAATGCATACAACCAATAACGATATTCTTCGCCAAGGTGGAGTGTACGCATTCGTTGGACCAACAGGTGTTGGTAAAACAACGACAGTCGCAAAGCTTGCAGCATTAGGGGCACAAAAATTCGGCGCGGATAAAGTGGCATTGATCACCACCGATACATACCGAATTGGTGCATACGAACAGCTTTCTACCTACGGTCGTATTATTGGATGCCCAGTAAAACAAGTAAAAGATGCAAACGAACTTGCCGAAGTTTTGTATCACTTACGTAATAAGCGTCTAATATTAATAGATACTGCGGGTATGAGCCAAAGAGATTTGCGTTTGACTGAACAACTAAATACATTGATGAGAAGCACTCGAGTTGATATTCGTAGCTACCTTGTATTAAGTGCAACATCGCAAATGCATGTGTTGCAAGAAACTGTACGCCACTTTCAAAAAGTAAATTTAAGTGGCTGTATCTTTACTAAACTTGATGAATGTCTAAGTTTAGGCGAGATTATTAGCATAGCGATTCAAAATCGCTTGCCAATAGGGTATCTTACTAACGGACAGCGAGTTCCAGAGGATATTCGTGTTGCAAATGCTCAAAAGCTAGTCAAAAAGGCAGAGCAATTGTATTTAAAAAGAATAAAAGCACAACATTCGAGACCTGTAGCAGTAGCGTCTCAGACAGTAGGAATGTATGATTAACACAGTATTAGATCAAGCAAGTGGCCTGCGTAAAATGAGTCAAAATAATAATCACGGTGTTAAAGTTATCGCGGTAACTGGTGGAAAAGGCGGAGTGGGTAAAACCAATGTATCGTTAAATACAGCTATCGCACTAGGCCAACAGGGAAACCGTGTGTTGGTGCTAGATGCCGATTTGGGCTTGGCTAATTGTGATGTTATGTTAGGCCTTCGAGTCGAAAAAAATCTTTCACATGTGCTTTCTGGTGAATGTGAGTTGGACGAGATTTTAGTTGAGGGTCCAGCAGGAATAAAAATTGTACCAGCGACCTCTGGTTCACAAAGCATGGTTGAATTAACCCCTGCGGAACATGCGGGTCTCATCAGAGCATTCAGTGAACTAAATACTGAATTTGATATACTTATTGTCGACACCGCCGCAGGTATTTCAGATATGGTACTGAGCTTTTCTCGTGCTGCTCAGGATGTTGTTGTGGTAGTCTGTGACGAGCCCACCTCTATTACTGACGCTTATGCATTAATTAAGGTACTTAGCCGTGAGCATGGCGTGTATAGATTTAAAATTGTTGCTAATATGGTTCGCAGTTTACGCGAAGGGCAAGAATTATTTGCTAAACTCTCAAAGGTGACGGATAGATTTTTAGATGTAGCACTGGAACTTGTAGCAACGATTCCGTTTGATGAAAATATGCGAAAGTCTTCAAGACGTCAGAAAACGATTGTAGAGTTGTTTCCTAATTCACCAGCTGCTGTGGCATTTAGAGGTCTTGCAAGCAAAGCTGTAAAGTGGCCAATCCCACACCAGCCTTCGGGTCATTTAGAGTTTTTTATTGAACAACTTGTCAATGGTTAACTATGGCATCATCGGTGAGTAAAGCGATGGGGTATCAGACATCTGAAAATTTACATAAAGTGGTGGAACGTCATGCATCACTTGTCAAAAAAGTGGCGTGTCACCTACTGGCACGTTTACCTGCCAATATTCAATTAGATGATCTGGTACAGTCCGGCATGATCGGACTCATCGAAGCGACTAAAAATTTCGACGCCTCAAAGGGGGCGAGTTTCGAAACGTTTGCTGGCATCCGTATACGCGGAGCCATGTTAGACGAAATTCGAAGAGGGGATTGGGCCCCACGCTCAGTTCACCGAAAAAGTAGAATGGTAGCTGAAGCCATTGCTGAACTTGAATCCCTCCTCAATCGAGAGCCAAAAGACACTGAAATTGCTGAAAAACTTGATATTACGTTAGATGAGTACCATCATATTCTAAGTGATGTTAATTGCAGTAAAGTCATAGGTATAGAGGATTTAGGTGTAGATGAGGATGCTATTTCGCCTGCTGACAACGATTTATCGCTAGACAAACCATTTAATAACGTTAAAAATGAACGCTTTAACGAGTCGTTAGTGGCAGCGATACAATCTTTGCCGGAAAGAGACGCCCTTGTGTTGTCGCTTTATTACAACGATGAAATGAATTTAAAAGAAATCGGGCAAATACTAGATGTAAGTGAATCTCGTGTTAGCCAAATTCATGGGCAGGCAATGATAAGGCTAAGAGCCAAAATCAATGACTGGGTCAATTAGAGTAAAAATAATAGGTTCAAACCTCACTGGAGGATGTTTTGGATAAAAACATGAAAATTCTCGTGGTTGATGATTTTTCTACAATGAGGAGAATAATCAAAAACCTGCTTAGAGATTTAGGCTTTACCAATGTTCAAGAAGCTGATGATGGCAGTACTGCGCTTCCAATGCTACAAAACCAAGAGTTTGATTTTGTGGTAACAGATTGGAATATGCCTGGCATGCAAGGAATTGATTTGCTCCGAGCTATTAGAGCAGATGATAACCTTAAGCACATTCCAGTGTTGATGGTAACGGCGGAAGCCAAGAAAGAGCAAATTGTAGCGGCTGCACAAGCTGGGGTTAACGGCTATATCGTTAAACCTTTTACCGCAGGAACACTGAAAACTAAGTTAGAAAAAGTGTTTGAACGTTTAGGCTAAGAACTAAGAAGGAGAGGCTAATGTCAACGCCTTCTGTGCCTCAGATCAGCCTTGAGCAGGCAAAACAGCTTGTTGCATATTTGGAGCAAGGTGAACAAGAAAAAGCAGACCAATTAATTTTGGAAGCTGCCAACAAAGAGCAGTCTGAGTTATTTGCAGAGGTGGGTAAGTTAACTCGCCAATTGCATGAATCACTGAAAAATTTTGAACTCGACACGCGTCTTGCTGATTTGACGACTGAAGCCATTCCTGATGCAAAGCAACGTTTAAATTACGTTATGGAAATGACAGAAAATGCCGCCAACAAAACTATGGATGCTGTAGAGGCTAGTTTGCCTCTAGCGCAACAGTTGGCGGATGATTTGTCTAGCATAAAGCCGACTTGGGATCGCTTAATGCGACGTGACATACAGCTAGGAGAGTTCAAGTCTCTATGTCATGACTTAGACAAGTTTATGCAAGGGTCACAAACGCGCACAGATGAGTTACAAAGTCTGATGACCAATGTGCTAATGGCTCAAGACTATCAAGATTTAACAGGGCAAGTTATTCGTCGAGTTATAGAGCTGGTAAGAGAAGTTGAAGATAGCCTAATTAATCTGTTAACCGTATTTGGTACATCTGACGAGCTGCCGAGCAAGAATAAAGAAGCTCAAAGCACGGTTAGTTCGGACAATACAGTTGACATTGACGTGAATGAAATCTCAGGACCTGAAGGGCCGATTATTGATGCAGACCAACGGGATGATGTGGTGTCTGGCCAAGATGAAGTTGATGATTTGCTGTCAAGTTTAGGCTTCTAATAGGAGAATATGCATGAGCTTTGAAGTCGATGAAGATATCCTACAAGACTTTCTCGTAGAAGCCGGAGAGATCCTAGAACTGCTGTCAGAGCAGCTTGTAGAGTTAGAAAATAACCCAGAAGATAAAGATTTGCTCAACGCTATCTTTAGGGGATTCCATACCGTTAAAGGCGGTGCTGGCTTTTTAAGTATGACAGAGTTGGTTGACGCTTGTCATGGTGCGGAAAACGTGTTTGATGTTTTGCGTCAAGGACAGCGAAAAGTCACTTCAGAGTTGATGGATGTTATTCTCCAATCGTTAGACACTATTAATGAAATGTTCGGCCATATTCAAAATCGCGAACAACCGGAGCCTGCAGACCCAGCCCTTCTTGAAACACTTCACCAGCTTAGCAAACCTCAATCTGAGGATGAGGCTATCGAGTTAGCAGCTGCAGAGGTCTCTGAGGTTGACTCTCAACCGGAAGAAGTTGAGCAACCAAATATGGTTGAGGCAGATGATGTTCTGTTTGATATGGATGCTGGTAGTTCTGAAGGAAATCAAGATGATAGCATCGACGAAATAACTGAAGATGAATTCGAAAGCTTACTTGATGAATTACATGGTGCTGGTAATGCTCCTGCGAAGGTGTCTAAAGAGACCGAACCAAGTGGAGCTGAGAGTGATGGAGACATCACTGATGATGAGTTTGATAGCCTTCTAGATGAGTTACACGGTGTAGGCAGCTTTGGTGCTATCAAAAAAGAAAGTTCACCAGCAGCCTCTAATGTGCAAAATGAAACATCTAATCAGCCTACGACAGGTTCTGACGACGATGAAATCAATGACGATGAATTTGAGGCGTTGTTGGATGAGCTGCACGGTAAGGGGAGTGCACCACGCTCTTTAGAAGGTGTTGCTAATGAGCCAAAAGTAACTCAGCCACCTAGTGAACCTGCGAAACCAGTTGAGCCGGCAAAACCGACTCCGAAACCAGCTCCAAAAGCGCCTGCGCCAGAGCCAAAAGCTGCTGCGCCAGAGCCAAAAGCTGCTGCGGCCCCCGCTGCCGCAAAAAAAGCCCCAGCTCCACAGGCTGAAACGACGGTTAGGGTAGATACTAAACGGTTAGACCAAATCATGAATATGGTTGGTGAGCTTGTGTTGGTACGTAATAGATTGGTGAGCTTAGCTAATAACACCAATAGCGAAGCAATGGGCAAGGCAATTTCAAATCTTGACGTTGTAACGGCAGATTTGCAAGGTGCGGTGATGAAAACCCGCATGCAGCCAATTAAAAAGGTATTTGGTCGCTTCCCTAGAGTGGTGAGAGATTTAGCGAGAAGTCTAAAAAAAGACATCAACCTAATTTTGGAAGGGGAAGAGACTGATTTAGATAAAAACCTCGTCGAAGCCTTGGCAGATCCTCTGGTGCACTTGGTTCGAAATTCAGTGGACCATGGCATAGAGATGCCGGACGTACGTGAAGCTGCAGGAAAAGTGCGTACTGGTACGGTTACACTAGCTGCCTCGCAAGAGGGTGACCACATACTGCTTACCATCCGCGATGATGGTGCAGGTATGGATCCTGAAAAGCTTAAAAAGATTGCGATCGGTAAAGGCGTTATTGATTCTGATCAGGCAAGTCGATTATCAGATACTGAGGCTTATAACCTAATTTTCGCGCCAGGCTTTTCGACAAAAGAAGAAATCTCTGATATTTCTGGTCGCGGTGTTGGTATGGATGTAGTGAAAACTAAAATCACTCAGCTAAACGGCTCAGTCAATATTAAATCAGAGCTGGGCGTTGGTACTATATTAGAGATTAAAGTACCACTTACGCTCGCTATACTACCGACCTTAATGGTTGTGGTAGGTCAACAAACCTTTGCATTGCCATTAGCTGGTGTGAGTGAAATTTTCCACCTAGATTTAACCAAAACCAATATTGTTGATGGACAGCTGACCATCATCGTCAGAGAAAAGGCGATACCGCTATTCTACTTGGAGCATTGGCTGGTTAAAGGTGCTGACAGAAGTAAGCGAAAGGCAGAAGGTCATGTGGTTATTGTACAGATTGGCACCAAACAAGTGGGTTTTGTTGTAGATTCTTTGATTGGCCAAGAGGAAGTAGTTATTAAGCCCCTTGATGCGTTATTACAAGGGACGCCAGGTATGGCGGGAGCAACCATTACATCAGATGGTGGAATCGCCCTAATACTGGACGTACCCAATATGCTTAAGCACTATGCAGGTAAGTAGCGCTATTTATCTTAGCCTGTTAGACACAGTGGTGCCTTGCGCACCACTTTTTAGATCTGAATTTTGAATGAGCGTGCCCCAATGGCAGTTAAAGTATTAGTAGTAGACGATTCAAGTTTTTTCAGACGCCGAGTCAGTGAAATACTTGAATTAGACAGTGAAATAAAAGTAATAGACTTTGCGGTGAATGGTAAAGAAGCTGTAGAAAAAGCAGCTTCGTTACGGCCTGACGTTATTACAATGGATGTTGAAATGCCGGTACTGGATGGCATCAGTGCCGTAAAGCAAATCATGGCTTCCAATCCTACTCCAATATTGATGTTTTCATCTTTGACGAGAGAAGGAGCAAGTGCCACTTTAGACGCCCTTGATGCCGGTGCTTTGGACTTTTTACCGAAAAAGTTTGAAGACATAGCCCGTAATAGCGATGAGGCAATAAAGTCTTTACAGGCTAAAGTCAAAGAAATTGGCCGCCGACGCTTGTCTAGGTTTACCACGAGTACGACGACTGGTCAGCCGACAAGGCCCTCATTAGGGTCTAGCACAGGTATCAGCCAGCCTGATAGAACATTTCAACGCACAGGTGTAGGATCATCAAGCAAAGCGGCTAAGGCTTCAGGCAAGAAATATCAATTGGTTGCTATTGGAACATCGACAGGTGGTCCAGTTGCATTGCAAACCATCTTGACGCAGCTGCCTGCTAACTTCCCGTATCCTATTTTACTTATTCAACATATGCCAGCGGCATTTACACCAGCCTTTGCAAGCCGATTAAATAGCCTTTGTAAAATAAGAGTAAAAGAAGCGCAGCAAGGTGACAGACTTGAACCGGGCGTTGCATATCTTGCTCCTGGTGGGCAACAGATGATGGTCGAATCTCGAGGTACGCTCAAAGTGTTTGAAGACGACAGCCCTCGGATCACGTACAAACCAAGTGTAGATGTTACTTTTGCTAGCGCAGCTAAGGCCTATCAGGGCGACGTATTAGCAGTAGTTTTAACTGGAATGGGCGCGGACGGACGAGATGGTGCCCGTATGCTGAAACAAGCCGGTGCTACGATCTGGGCGCAAGATGAAAAAACTTGTGTTGTATACGGTATGCCACAGGCTGTTGCTAATGCTGGGCTTGCTAGTGAACATTTAGCATTACCAGATGTTGCCACACGTATAGCTAAAGAGGTAGGTTGTTAACTGCTAGCACGAATTAGCCAAAGAACAATAATAACAAACTCATAATTTGGAGAATGCATTAGCTCGTGAAAATCTGGACAGTAGCAAACCAAAAAGGGGGAGTAGGGAAAACGACCACGACCGTGAGTCTTGGGGGGATATTAGCTTTACAAGGCAAGCGAGTGTTGCTGATTGATACCGATCCCCATGCTTCGTTGACTTATTACTTTGGCATTGACTCTGAAGAGCTCGAGATTAGTGTTTATGATATTTTCGCGCGCGGTAGTACCATGCAAAGTGAAGAAATTTTGCAGGCATTATGCCCGTCAACAATAGAAAACCTTGATATTTTGCCTGCTACGATGGCGATTGCGACTCTGGATAGAAGCATGGGAAATCGTGCTGGAATGGGGTTGGTATTAAAAAAAGCACTAGAAAAAGTAAGCGACCATTATGATTATGCAATTTTAGACTGTCCACCAGTGCTGGGTGTCTTGATGGTCAACGCGCTTGCTGCTAGTGAACGAGTATTAATACCGGTTCAAACGGAGTTTCTAGCACTCAAAGGGTTAGATCGAATGATGCGAACGATGGAATTAATGCAAAGTTCGCAATCCAAGCAATATCAATATACCATAATACCGACAATGTACGATAAGCGTACCAAGGCATCGTTGGAAGCATACAAAAGCTTATTGGCTAATTATAAAGATTACGTTTGGCCGGGTGTTATTCCGGTCGATACAAAATTTCGAGATGCCAGCTTGGCGCAAAAAGTGCCTGTTGAGTACTGCCCTAAGTCAAGGGGCGTATTTGCCTATCGCGCACTACTTGATTATTTAATGCAGGTTAAATAGAGGTATAAATGAGTAAACATTTGTTTGCTAATGAAAAAGTGATGAAACAATATCTCGGAGCGCTACTTTCTGAGGAAGAGCCTGAAGATAATTCATTGCTGCCTGTAGCCAAGTTATTAGAGCAAGTATCAGATGTTTCAGAGCCCAAACAAACAGAGCCAACAAAAGAGGTCCAGGCGGATGAAGTTGTAGAGGCTAAAACTCAAACGTTTGTTGCGCAGGAAATCCCTGAAGAACAAACGAAAAATCTTGAGATACCAGAAAATAATACTATTATCAAAGAATCGGCTAAAGCTTTAAATCAAATAGTTAGCGCTAAAGAAGCTTATGGTGAAAATGAATTTCAGGCCTTATTTTTTGAGGTCGCGGGACTGACACTAGCAGTACCTTTAAAGTCCCTTGGTGGTATTCACCAACTTGGTGAAGTCAATCAGCTGTTTGGGAAGCCGAAGTGGTTCAAAGGGGTGATGTTAAATCGAGATGAAAAGTTAAATGTCGTTGATACCGCGTGCTGGGTCATGCCGGAAAAGTATACTCCAGAGTTAGAGGCGGGCCTAGACTACCAGTATTTAATCACTTTGGGTGATAGCCCATGGGGGTTACTGGCAGAAAACTTGGTAAATAACATTACTTTACAGCCCGATGATGTAAAATGGCGTACGGGTGATGGGAAGCGGCCGTGGCTTGCAGGCGTAATAAAAGAAAAAATGTGCGCTTTGATTGATGTAGAAAATTTAAACCGCTTGCTTGAGCAAGGCCTCGATAGTCGAGAGCAGTAAACAAGATCTTTTTGGAGTTAAACCATGAGCCAAGATAGACTACTTTCCGCAGACAAAAATGCCGATAGTAACGATGAAGTTCTTCAATGGGTGACCTATAAACTCGAAGATGAAACATACGGCATCAATGTAATGCAGGTTCAAGAGGTATTGCGTTATACCGAAATTGCTCCTGTGCCTGGTGCACCTGCGTATGTTTTAGGCATTATTAATCTGCGCGGAAACGTTGTGACAGTGATAGACACTCGAGCACGTTTCGGATTGGTCAGTGCTGACGTAACTGACAACTCGCGCATTGTGATCATTGAAGCCGAGAAACAAGTCATAGGTATTTTAGTCGACAGTGTTGCCGAAGTGGTTTATTTACGTAGTTCTGAAATCGACAGTGCGCCAAACATTGGGACTGAAGAAAGTGCCAAGTTTATCCAAGGGGTATCTAACAGAGAAGGTGAACTGTTGATCTTGGTTGATTTAAACAAGCTACTCAATGACGATGAGTGGGACGAGTTGAGTCATCTATAAGCTGTGGAAGTTGTAAACAATAATCTGTTGGTACTGATACTCATCGCCTCAAGCTTACTGACCTTAGTATGCTTGGGGCTAATTTTTATGCTCAGTAAGCGCTTGGGAAACAGTCAGCAAGAGATTCATATGCTTAGGCATAAGATTAAAGATAGCCATGATCAGGCTGCTATTTTGCGCAGTGAAGTAGCTGAAGTTAGAAGTAGTTTGATGAATATCGGCAAGCGTCTTGTTGCTTGTGAAAATTACGCTAAGGATTTAGCGCAACAACAAGCCGCTCAAAGATATGATGATCCGGATGCCAAAATTTACTCTCGAGCAGTAAAAATGATAGAACTCGGTGCTGATTTAGAAGAAATAATGCGCGAATGTGAAATTCCTAGAGCAGAGGCTGAGTTACTTATGTCATTGCACCAAAAGTCTTAATCACGCCTTTATATCTAATTTATTACTAAAACCTTGCCAACCTGGTGGGAATTTACCCCGTAAAACATAAGAAAATGCAATCAGCTCTGCTATGACATAGTAGAGCTCTTTTGGGATCTCTTGATGTAAGTCTAATTGGCTCAGTGTAGTGGCTAATTGAGCATCTTCATGGATCATAATGCCTTTTTCTTTAGCTAGTTCTATTATCTCTTCAGCCAACTCACCAAAACCTTTGCAGGCTACGTGAGGTGAGCTACCAGCTTCATATAGCAATCCGATAGCGGTTTTTTGTTCCATGACTTCTCCTACACTTTTATATTTACGATAGCGTGTTGATCGTAAAACGCATATTGTTGCTCAGCATCTTCTGTCAATACTATTTCATTTACTTGTAGTCCATGTGCGCATAATTTACGCCTTAATGCATCCAAATGAGGCTTAGCTAAGTCGCATACTTGTTCACTGTTTCCGATTATTTCACACTCCAGAGCCTTGTCCATTAGCTCTGCGTGAGCACTAAGCTTACCAATATGTGCATAGTCGAAATTTAGACGCACAAACCATACGGTCTTTTCGGGCATCTTTGCTTTTGCGGGTTTTTTGTAATTGCCAATCTGTAGTTCAGTTTGCTTGCACTCAGGTGGCACCTTCATAGGCATCAATAAATTCAGTAAAAGCTGTGTTTCACTATCGACTTTTTGGGCGCTTGTCTGTGTCAACTGAACGCTAGATGTAAAGCTATTTTGCAGCTGCGCAAGCTCTCCTACTAGGTTGTTATTCAATTGCTGTAAGTGAGGTAATAATTGCTTCGCTGATACGCTTTTTGCATTAGGCAGCAATGTGTCTAGTAAGGCTGTTAGGCGTTGAGTTTGATCATTGCCCTCAACTTTTGATGATGTAGCGATTGCTTTGGGAGCTGCGAGCAAAGTCATGAGCAGTTTATCTAGCGCTTGTGTGAAGCTACTAGCCACTGCGTTGGGCGTAATTGCTGAATTGGCACTTATCAAGCCTGGCACCATGCTATTTAGTTCACTGGCTATTAAATTACCTGACACGTTATTTGCATCGATCATACGACTAAAAGCCTGATGAACTAACTTTGTCATATCAACGGATTGAGGGTGCTTGTATTGACTCAACTGAGTTATTTTTTCGCTGAGGATCTGAGTATTTGATAATTTTGGCGTATTTACAGCCGTTTTGTTCATGAGTTTTAAAAGTGGCTCTAACAAAGCGCGTTCAATAGGTAAGCTAGCTTTAAAACTATTATTTGTTTGTACTAAATTAGGTAACAGCTTATCTGTTGCTGCCAAGTTGTTATTTGCAGCTTGATTTACGACTGCCGCTTGTATTGATTTATCAACTGACTTAACTAGCCCCTGTGCGTTAGCCTGAGGTAAAGAGACTTGAGAGTCGACAACTCCTGATTTGCTTTGCGGATGATTGGTGCTACGGCTAGCGTTGAGGTTGTCTATTCTCGAACTTGGTAAGACACTTTTTAATTGCGCTATGAGTTTTACAATAGGTGGCAGGTTTTGTGTTTCAATGCGTTGCAACATCAAGGGCGTGTCACTATATTTTGATAAGCTTTGTATGGCGTTTGGTGGTGAAGTAATCTGGCTATTATGAGATGAACTTACCTGCTTAAATGGCTTAGAGAGCCATTGATTAATCGCTTGCTCTACCGCTTTTTTTATATCTTGTAATGTTATCGAAAAAGTAGGTTTGGCATAATTTAAAGTGTATGCCGTTTGCAAAGAGTCGGTGGTTTTTTGTGGCGCTACAAACTGAGATACCTGATCAAACTTACCTTTGATTGATTGTTTCAAATCAATCTGAAACTGCTCACTCAATGTTGTTATTTGTACACCTTGAATATTACTTTGTAGTTTTGCACTTTGCCATTGTACTGGGCCGGCCTGAGGTTGACTTGCTAAGTTACCTATAGATACAGACAGTGGTTTTTGAGTGGTTGAAAACTTAATTTGAATGGCATGTTTATCGACTAAAATCAGCGGACTTTTGCCAAGTGAAGCTAATTGTTCTGTGACTTTTTGCTTACTCAGCACGCTGTTAAAAAGTTGGTCAGCAAAACCATTGAATAGCTTCAACTGTACTTTGTTTTCTGAGGCTTGCAATTGTGCAACGAGTTTATGTTCCTCACTTAGGATTTTTGCAAGTGATGGGTCGAGGGCGAGTTTTATACCAATCTTTTCAAGTAATAGTTGAGGGTTGTTTCCTTTGGTAACTTTAGCTTGCGTAGATAAATTTGATTCGGCGGCTCCACCTTTTAATAAGGTGAGTAGTGATAGCAGCTCATTGGCAGCTTTTATATTTATAACTTGATCGGCACTTTTTATGGTTAAAGATTTTCCATTGTCACTGAGTGTAATTTGAGCTTCATTTAATCGCAAGGTGGGATGGTTTGCTTCTTTCGTTGCTAAGCGTATCGTTTGCCAGCGACCATCAATTTCAACCTCCATCTGTAGAGAGCCTGGTTTGACTTGTACGTTACGTGCTGTAAATTGACTCGGTTGTTTACTTAGTTCAATATTTGCGCGGCCTTCGTTTAAAGCTGCGTTTGCATCAGTTGTTGTCGAATATTGAATAGAAATCGGTGGCTTATTCATTATTTTAAATCAAATTTCCGCTAATCGGTCGCAAGGCGTTATTCGTATTACCATACCATTATGGTAGACTAACGCCCAATTTTGGGTAATGAGAATAACCAATTTGCTAGAGATTAAATCTGTTACTTGTACTAAACAAGAGCGTTGTCTGTTTGAATCGCTAAGCTTCTCTTTAGAAGCTGGGCAGATAATGCAAATTGAAGGCCCAAATGGTGCAGGAAAAACCTCATTATTAAGAATTATCGCGGGGTTTGCTCGTCCAGATGAAGGCGAAATCTTTTTTGACAAGAAGTCTATTCGTCAATATTACGACGAATTTGCAGCACAATTGCTTTTCATAGGCCATAAAACCGGTGTAAACGGTCAGCTAAGTGCTTATGAAAATGTTTGTCATTGGCTCTGTGTTCACGGTTGTAAAGTAGATAAACAGGCGTATGACTTACTCGCAGATCTGGGTCTCGTTGGTTTGGAAGATGTGCCGGTTAGAACGCTATCTGCAGGGCAACAACGTAGGGTCGCGCTAGTCAGGTTGTGGCTCAATAACGCGAGGCTTTGGATTTTAGATGAGCCATTTACTGCGTTGGATAAAAAAGGCGTAGCTTTGTTGCAAGCCCAGTTTAAAAAGCACCTTGAGCAAGGTGGGGCGATTTTACTGACCACCCACCAAGATTTAACCACCCATTTTGACGAGCTCAAAACCCTTGTTCTGGAGTATCAATTTTGATGGCCCAACACTCCTATTGGCAACTATTTTCTAGTGTGTATAGTAAAGATGTGACATTGGCTTTTCGCCAGCGTTCCGAGATAGTTAATCCATTATTGTTTTTTTTGATAGTTATCACTTTATTTCCACTGGCTATAGGGCCAGAGCCAGCACTACTGGCTAGAATGGCACCAGGAATAATTTGGGTTGCTGCGCTACTGTCAACTATGCTCGGACTTGATAAGATTTTTAGAGATGATTTTAATGATGGCTCATTAGAGCAATTAATAGCCTCTCCTTACCCTTTGTCTTTATCTGTGCTTGCAAAAGTGTCTGCGCATTGGACAACAACGGGCTTACCCATGGTTATTATGGCACCTGTTTTTGCATTATTAATGAATTTAGAAGCACAAGCGCTCGGTGCTACTGTACTAACGTTACTAATTGGTACGCCATTATTAAGTTTTATTGGCGCCATTGGAGCCGCGCTTACAGTGGGATTACAAAAAGGAGGGATCTTAATGAGCCTGTTGGTTTTACCTCTATATATCCCTGTTCTGATTTTTGCCACGTCTGCCATTGATACAAGTAGTATGGCTTTAGCCTATGGTGGACAATTAGCAATCCTTGGTGCAATGCTGGCGATAGCCTGTGTGTGTGCGCCGATAGCAATATCTTCAGCTTTAAAAGTGAGTGTAAGTTAACATGTGGAAATGGTTACATCCCTATGCAAAAGCAGAGCGTGCATACCAACTATGCAACACGCTATTGCCATATTTTGCAGTTATTACCGTTGTGTGTTTGGCAGTAGGCTGGATTTGGGGGCTTGCGTATGCACCTGCAGATTATCAACAAAAAGATAGCTACCGAATCATATTTATTCATGTTCCATCAGCTATTTTGTCAATGGGCGCTTATTCGTCAATGGCAATAGCGGCAATTATTGCCCTAGTTTGGCAGATTCGAAATGCTGAGTTAGCGGTGATTTCCATTGCACCTGTTGGTGCTGCTATGACCGCAATTGCTTTAATAACAGGTGCTGCATGGGGTAAGCCTATGTGGGGAGCCTGGTGGGTGTGGGATGCCAGATTAACCTCTGAGCTGATTTTATTGTTTTTATACTTCGGGGTCTTGTCCTTATATCACGCCTTTGAAGACAAAAAGTCCGCAGGGCGTGCAGCCTGTATTTTGGCTGTCGTTGGGGTAATTAACCTACCGATCATCCACTTTTCAGTTGAGTGGTGGAACACTCTACATCAAGGGGCAACCATCACTAAATTTGATACTTCAGCAATCGACCCATCGATGCTTTGGCCATTGCTTATTAATATAGCTGCATTTGCCGGTTTTGTTGGGGTGGTGACACTGATCCGATTGAAAAATGAAATCTTACAATGTGAAAAGCACCGCCCGTGGGTGCGCGAACTGATTGGTCGAGGTGAATGATGCAATTTGAGTCATTGAGTGAATTTTTAGCCATGGGTGGCTACGGCTTTTATGTATGGCTATCTTTTGGCAGCTGTAGCGTTATATTGCTTGCAATATTTTTAAGCTCTTTGCGCGATAGCAAGAAGCTACGTAACGAAGTACGCGCTCAGATGCGTCGTGAAGAGCGTATCAAAAAAGCAAAGCAGCAGGAGCAAGTATGAATCCAAGAAGAAAAAAACGTTTACTGACCGTTGTTGCCATCGTGTTTGGTGTAGGCTCTGCAATTGGTTTGATGCTGTATGCTTTGCAAGAAAATATTAATTTATTTTATACCCCAAGTGAGCTTATTGATGGTAAAGGCGAAAATAAAGAGAAGCCAATTATTGGTCAAAAGCTTCGGATCGGTGGAATGGTGGTGCCAGGCTCTGTTGTTCGGGATGAAGATAACTTAGATGTTAGTTTTAAATTAATCGATACAGGCCCAACAGTTACTATTCGTTACCACGGTATTTTGCCTGACCTGTTCAGAGAAGGGCAAGGCATTGTTGCTCAGGGTACGCTAGTTGAGGCAAATGTGATAGAAGCGTTTGAAGTGTTGGCTAAGCATGATGAAGAATATATGCCCCCAGAAGTTGCAGAGGCGATGAAAGGGATTAAACACGAGAAGCCAAAGTATAACTTAAATAACGAGAACTAATATGATCCCAGAGATTGGCTATTTTTCACTTGTTCTGGCAATGGCGTTGAGTTTACTGTTGTGTATATTCCCTTTGTGGGGGGCGCACACAGGTAATTTACGTCTTATGCGTGCAGCACCTTCATTGGCAGTTGGTCAATGCGTTTTTGTTCTCTTAGCCTTCGCTATCCTGATTTATATTACCCTAACCGACGACTTTACTGTGGCTTATGTGGCTCACCATTCAAGTAGTACATTGCCTTGGTACTATAAAGTAACCTCTACTTGGGGAGGGCACGAAGGTGCTATTTTACTTTGGTTGGTGATGCAAACATTGTGGACCGCAGTAGTCGCGTTAATGTCTAATTCACTTCCATGGATATTAAGAGCGCGAGTGTTAGGCGTCCTAGGTTTTTTGGGTGTAGGCTTTATGCTTTACACACTATGGATGTCTAGCCCGTTTGAGCGTTTATTACCTTATTATCCTGTTGAAGGACGTGATCTAAATCCGTTATTACAAGACCCTGGAATGATCATTCACCCACCGCTTCTTTATATGGGTTATGTTGGCTTGTCAGTGTCATTTGCGTTTGCAATCGCAGCACTTTTAACCGGAAAACTTGATAATACTTGGGCAAAGTGGTCACGACCTTGGACCATGGCAGCTTGGGGTTTTTTAACGTTAGGTATTACGATAGGTAGCTGGTGGGCTTATTCAGAGCTTGGCTGGGGCGGCTGGTGGTTCTGGGACCCTGTTGAGAATGCCTCATTGATGCCATGGCTAGTTGCAACGGCGTTACTGCACTCACTCTCAGCCACAGAAAAGCGTGGTGTATTTAAGTCTTGGACGGTATTGCTGGCTATTACAGCGTTTAGCTTGTGTTTGCTTGGTACCTTTATTGTACGCTCAGGCATAATCGTGTCAGTTCATGCATTTGCCACTGACCCAGACCGAGGTTTGTATATTCTGATGTTTTTAGCTGTCGTAGTTGGTGGCAGCTTGGCGTTGTACGCCGCTCGTGTAGCACAAGTAAAAAGTGAAGGGCGCTATCAGTTCTTGTCACGAGAGGTTGCACTTTGGATTAACAACATCTTTTTAGTTGTTGCGATGTTGGTTGTTTTACTTGGTACGTTGTTACCGATGATCCATAAAGAATTAGGGCTAGGCTCAATCTCAATTGGTGTGCCATTTTTCAACCAAATGTTCGCGATATTGATTGTTCCATTCGCTATTTTGCTTGGCTTAGCACCCATGCTGCGTTGGAAGCAAAACAAACTATCGCCTTTAGTTAAAAAGTGGCTATTACTGAGTGTTGTTACGTTAGTCATTACCTCAGCATGGCTGTTTGGAAACTATGAGGTCGTTGCGCCACTCACCTTTATCGGTACTGCCTTAGCCGTTTGGATAGTATTACTTACACTGTTTGATCTTATGCAAAAGGTGACTGTCCAAAACACCATATCTGAAGGTGTGAAACGTTTAGGTGTTAGTTACTGGGCGATGGTATCTGGGCATATTGGTATAGCCTTTGTCATCGCTGGCGTAACTTTAACATCGGCGTACTCGGTAGAGCGTTCAGTGCGTATGCTACCCGGCGAAACGGCCACTTTAAATGAGTATGTATACCGCTTTGAAGGTGTAAAAGAAATTGTAGGGCCTAATTATACAGGCCATGCAGGGGTTGTTAGCGTTTTGAAAAATAACAAATTGGTTATAGAGTTACATGCAGAAAAACGTTTGTATAACATTGGCATGCAATTTATGACCGAGGCGGCGATTGATGATGGATTCTTCAGAGATCTGTATTTAGCCCTTGGAGAGCAATTAACACAAGGTGCTTGGTCGTTGCGTATCTACCATAAACCTTATGTTCGTTGGATGTGGTTAGGGGGCTTACTGATAGCGCTCGCCGGATTTATTGTAATTACAGACAAACGATACAGAAAAACATCAGCACCAAGTGAGCAGCAAGGAGTAGGGGCATGAACCGAAAATTACTCGGGTTAATTCCGTTTCTTATTTTTATTTTACTTTGTGTGTTTTTATATCAAGGCTTGTTTGGTAATCCTAGAGAATTGCAAACAGGTCGTATCGGTCACACAATGCCAAGCTTTACGTTGCCAGATCTAATGGACGAGCAAAAACAATGGCAAGATAAAGACCTTATTGGTGATGTATATTTGCTCAATGTTTGGGGTACTTGGTGTCCAACTTGTATCGCAGAGCTAAGTTATTTGACTGAACTCAAAGAGCAAGGGGTCAAAATTATCGGTTTGTATTATGAACAAGCCTACGACCCTGATTTTGGCGACCAATTCGATATCAATAAACTCCGCGCTGAAGTGCAAGCCATGCTGGCACGAACGGGCAACCCGTATCAGTTCAATATTTTGGACTTAAATAGAACGCTCGCGTTAGATTTAGGTGTATCTGGTGCACCTGAAACCTTTTTAGTTGATAAGAAAGGTACGATATTGCTACATCACACAGGTGATATAAACCAGCGTGTTTGGCGTTCTAAATTTGCACCTAAAATAATGGAGCTTACACAATGAAAATTGTAATGGTCTTGTTGCTCATTTTATGTGGATCAGCAACTGCTACAGAAGATAAATATGTGTTTGCTAGTGAAGAGCGTGCTGCGACTTTTAGAGAGCTTACGCATGAATTGCGTTGTCCAAAGTGTCAGAACCAAAATATCGCAGACTCAGATGCCGTGGTGGCGAAAGATCTTAGAGATAAAGTGTTGAGTCTTGTGAATGACGGTAAAAGTAAGCAAGAAGTCATTGATTATATGATTGATAGGTACGGATACTTTGTTCACTATCAGCCGCCTGTTACGCCAGCAACTATCATATTGTGGGTATTGCCTGTACTGATCGTTGTTATTGGCTTTGGCTTTATTGTCTTTAGGCAAAAAAAGGCATCGCGTAAACAAACGTGGAGCAGCGAAGATGAGCAAAAACTTGCCAAACTAATTCAACAATATCAGCGTAGGGAGCAGTAGCTATGTCAGATATTATGCAAATGTGGGGCATGTTTGCGCTGCTTACACTATTGGCCGTACTTTTTGTTGTTGTGCCGTTTTTACGTCGAGAACGAGTGTTACAAGTTGATAATGAAGCGAATGCACAGCGCATAGATATTTACCAGCAGCGATTAGATGAATTGCAAGTTGATTTAGCAAATCAGCGTGTTGATGCACAAATGTATCAAGAGTCAGTGCTTGAACTAAAGCGTCGTTTACTCAATGAACTTGAGCCCGAAAAGCAGTTAAATAGCCGCGGTAATAATCGCATATTCGCACTAACAGGTTTGCTATTTACTTTGGCTGTCAGTGGCGTGTTTTATTACTATATGGGTAGCCAGCAACAAATAGCCAATTGGTATGACGCAATTGATAAACTACCTGAATACGGAGAAAGGGCGGTATTACAGCAAGGAGAAGCACTTTCACCCAATGAGTTACAGGCGTTTGCTTTAGGCTTGCGGACAAAGCTGGCTAACAGTGGTGATGACGCGGTTGCCTGGATGCTTTTGGGACGAATTGCTATGTCATTAAATGATTTTGAAATGGCTAAGCAAGCTTTTAATAAAGCGCTTAAAATGGAGCCGAATAATCACAATGTGCTGATTAATTATAGCCAAGTATTGCTAGTCGAAGGGTCGGAGTCAGCTATGAACAAAGCTGCTCGACTGCTTGCTAAGGTATTGAAAAGTGACCCAGCAAACGTTGATGCTATTTCTTTATTGGCCTTGATAGCGTATGAGAAACAAGACTGGCTAGAAGCTAAAACTGCCTTTGAAGTGTTACTGGCAAACATGCAGAGCAACGACCCTCGCTATGCAATGATTGAGCAACGTATTGCAGAGATCGCGCAGAAAATATCACCGACTCAATCTGTGGCTCCGGTAAGCCTAACGGCTAATGTCACATTAGATAAAAACCTGTTATCTCAGGTCCCACAGCACGGTACGTTGTTCGTTTTTGCTAAGGCCGCAAGTGGACCAGCCATGCCTTTGGCGGTAGCAAAGCTTACAAATTTTAACTTGCCTTTAACCGTCACGCTAGACGATAGTATGGCGATGATGCCTGAGCTAAAACTATCTAATTATCAAGAGGTCGTTATCACAGCTCGCATTTCAGTTGATAGCAGTGTGATGCCTCAGGCTGGTGAGTTGGAAGGACAAAGCCAAGTCGTTTCTTTAGTACAAGACAACAATGACGTTACTGTCGAAATTAATCGGATTATATCAGACACAGGAAAGTAAATGTTAAAGCCTATATTAGTCGCACTCACTGCCATTATTATGAGTGGTTGTGCAAATGTGCCTGCAGAAAAGCAAGATGAACGTGATCCTCTACAATCGCTGAATCGTCCCATCTATGACTTCAATATGGATGTGTTAGATACCTATATATTACGCCCTGTTACCGTAGGTTATGTGGAAGTAACGCCTCAGAGTGTACGTACCGGGTTAGTTAACTTCACAACAAATTTAACGGCGCCGACGGATGCAATCAATGCAGGTTTACAAGGAAAACCTAGCAGTATGGGAGTGAACGTTGCGCGTTTTTTAGTTAATTCTACGGTAGGTATTTTGGGTCTATTCGATGTAGCGACTAGTTTGGGTCTTGAACATCAAGATGAAGACTTTGGACAAACGTTGGGTGTATGGGGAGTAGGCGATGGTGCCTATCTAATGCTGCCAGGAATGGGCCCTTCAACGGCAAGAAATTTAACGGGTGATATCGTCGATAATTATGCGTTACCTGAGATTGCCTTGAGCACGCCGCAGACGCTAGCACTATTTGCAATTAAAGCGATTGAAGCAAGGGCGTCTTTGATGGCACAAGAGAAGTTGTTAGAGGAGTCTTTAGATCCATATATTTTTGTAAAAGATGTTTATTTTCAACGTCAGTTGTACGAACTATATGATGGAAACCCACCTATAAAAGAAGAGCCTACTGATTTTGATGAAGACTTTTTAGAGAACTTGTAAAGAGTGAGGAGATAGGCTGGCGACGGGCAGTGCCAGCCTATTGAATGGGAGAGTAGGCTCCCACAAATTAGGTTCTAGTGAATTGCACCTGCTTGCTTTCGGTAAAAGCCTAAATCATTTAACTTCTCAATTAGCAATGAAGGGTCATCTAGTCGAGAAGATGCAGACTCGTCACGTAAAAAATGGTCATCAGGCACATTGTGCAAATCTAACATTTTATTGAACAAGATGCTGCGCATTGTCAACGCTGTCATCCCGTTCTTTTGAATTTCATCAAGGCGATTTTGTAGCTCAGAAAATGGCCCAGATTGTACATCATCAACAACTGCAGCGAAGTGATTTACCTGTTTAGTTTTTAGCATTTTGGCCTTCTCCCGGAAAACATCCAATTGTCATAGTTAGCAACATCCGTCATATTTTTGTGTTAAAAATAGATACTTACCTCTTTCAAGATAAAAACAGTGTACTCTGTTTTGGGGGTGGATTACTAACTTCGATGTAAAGCTTTGTAAATCGAACAATGTGCCCATAAGGAATGGTTTATTTGAATGGTTTGGACATCTAGAAGTAAGGTATTGATGAGCAAATAAAAATAATTCTCAGTACCTTTTATGGTACTGAGAATGAGTGTATAAACTAAGAGAATAAATTTTGCTTTACGTGTTCGGCAAAGCCACTACCAGCCTCTAAATAGAAGTTATAGGTAGAATCTACGCCCATTTCTTCAAGCTCTTTTTGCTGATCTGGGTAATTGGCAATAGCTGTCACTTGACCTCTAAAGCCTGACGCTTTGAGCTGCTCCAGCGCATAAATGTTCTGCATGTGTTTTGGCATGGCAAGCATAACCATATCCACACGGGAGTGGTTTACACGTTGCCAAAAATCAGGGTCGGTTGCATCTGCTAGTAACACTCTGCGGCCTCTTTGTACATGCTTGTCAACAACTTCTGGTTTTATGTCAATACCAGCGATAGAGCCTGGATGTGTTGCTTCAATTGTTTCGTAAGCACCGGTGCCGATTCGGCCCATACCAAAGATTACAATACGAGTATCAGTCAAATTAACAGGAAGTTCTTCTTCAAGGCGTTTGCGACTTTCAAATTTAAGCAGCAATGGTTCAAGTTTTACATAGATGCCGTTGGCGCGTTTGTTAAGTGGCGAGGCAAGGACAAATGTGATTGATACGGCAATGGCAACCACCGCTAACCAATCAGCTGCTATAGCACCACTACTTGCTGCAACTGCACACACAATAAGTCCAAACTCGCTGTAGTTGGACAGCGTAAATGCGCTTAGCAATGAGGTCCTAGCACGCAGTCTGAACAAGTTAGTAAGAACATAGTAGAAACCTACTTTAATCGGTAGCACAAGTGTGAGTAGGCAAGCGATAAGCAACGCATCGAAGCTCATATTTGCGTTCAAGCCAATGTTTAAAAAGAACCCAACCAGCAATACATCTTTTAAGTTCATTAAAGACTTAGATAATTCGCCTGCTTTTTTATGTGGGGCAAAGAGCATACCGATAATGAGCGCGCCCAGGTCACCTTTGAGTCCAGCAAACTCAAATGCGTGGTAGCCCACAACAAGAGCGAAGAAAAAGCCAAACAAGGGCAGTAGCTCGCCATGTTTTGAGCGATTAAGTACCCATAGCATTACTGGCCTAAATATAGGCAAAGCCACCAACAATGCAAGTGCCCAAATATTTGGGGTCTTACCTGTGCTAATAGCCAAAAACACAACCGCAAAAATGTCTTGCATAACCAAGATACCAATCGAGATTTTGCCATGCAAACTGGCCATTTCGCCGCGCTCTTCCAATACTTTTACGGCAAATACAGTACTGGAAAAACTAAATGCAAAACCAACTAATAGTGCGCTAGACATGGATAAATCGGTAAACAGGGGGAGGCTCATTGAGCCAAGTAGCAATAATAAGGCTGCAAAAAAGGTACTGCTTAATACAATGTGTAAGGTAGCGGGTGCCCATACCTGCGCCTTTACAAGGTTGCCTATTTTCAGCTTAAGGCCAATGCTGAACAGCAACAAGGTTACACCTAAATCAGCCAGTTGATTTAACAGCTCAGTGCTTCTATAACCCAGCAAATTAAGAATGAACCCTGCCATCAAAAAACCGATTAGGGGTGGCAGTTTGAGTTGGTATACTGAAAAACCACACGCAAATGCGGCTGCAAAAAACAAAAGTTCCATAGCATATATGTATTGATTCTACCTGATTTCAGTGTATCAGAACTATCTGATTTATAAATTGAAAATTTATTCAACAAGCGATGAAAACAGTCAAATTTGAGACAATGCAATAATAATCTCTGCAATAAGCTAAATTTTCGCTGACAAGCATCAAAAAATGTGGTTAAGATGCGCTAAAGGAACATTCTTACAGGAGAAGTAATGTTTAAAAGAATTCTCGCATCTGTTGGTATTGGTGCGGCAAAAGTAGACACGGTATTAGAAACTGAGCATTTATATCCAGGACAAAAATTTCAAGCCAAAATTATCATTCAAGGTGGTGATGTTAGCCAAGAGGTAATGGGCTTAGAAATGGCGTTGATGACTCGTGTGAAGATGGAAAGCGATGACGGTCATTATTTCGTGAACCACGTTATTGAAAAGTGGAAAATAGGCGAGCACTTTGCAATTGAAGCAAATCAGAGCAAAGTTATCCCGTTTGAAGCGAGACTCCATTCAGAGACACCGATTACAGAACTCAATGCAGGTTATAATCACTGCCATGTGTGGCTTGAAACTGGGTTAGATATTGATTTAGCGCTAGATCCTACTGATCGTGATACGATTCACGTTTATCCTAACGATGCGATAAAAACTTGCATGCTAGCGATGGAGAAGCTGGGCTTTGGCTTGGTTAAATCTGATGTAGAAAGGGGGCACTTACGAGCAAGTAACTTTCATACCGTTTCTGGTTGCTACCAAGAACTTGAATACAGGCCGTTGAGTAAATCCCTATTTGGCTTGCAAGAAGTAGAGCTTTCATTTGTTCCTGAAGCGCATCGTACTCACGTTTTGATTGAATTAGATAGGTCGTTCAGAAACGATGGGTATGTTGATTTGACAATTGAGCATGATCAAGTGAACTTGTCACAATTGTGTGATCAGTTAGAACGCTTGTTTGCCTAAACCAAACACATTCTTCATTTGCCCAGTTTACTGGGCATTTTTATTTTTGTATTGAAATACGTATACAGGAGCTCACGATGCAATGGTGGGTAAAAGCATTTTCTGATCTTGATACAAACATGCTATTTGAGTTGCTAAAAGCGCGCGTAGACGTGTTTGTGGTCGAACAACAATGTCCTTATCCTGAATTAGACGAAACGGATAGGCACAGTGATACCAAACACCTAATCTTGATTAAGCATGACAACATCTGTGCTTATGCACGTGTGTATGAAAAATCAGCCAGTGAATGCGCAATTGGTCGGGTGCTAATAGTTAAGAGCGAACGAGGAAAGGGCTTAGCTAAAGCGTTAATGTGTAAAGCGCTGGAAGTGTGTGAAGCGCACTTTCCAGAACGTGATATTGTCCTGTCAGCTCAAGTCTATTTGGTGGCGTTTTACCGCTCACTAGGGTTTATTTGTCAGGGGAATGAATATTTAGAAGATGGAATTCCTCATCAGGATATGAGATTAAAAAGAGCACCTGTATAATCCACAAGTGCTCTTTATTCACCTATTGCGAGTGTATAAATACTAACGCGATAGCGAGTGGACATACAAACTTGATATACCAGGGCCAGATTTTCCAAAACAGACTATGCTCTGCATCTTCATAACCACTTTTTATTTCTGTCAGTAAGTTATTTCTGCTCCAGATCCAACCAACAAATATACAGCACAACATACCTATGAGCGGTTGTCCAAATTGGGTGGTTAAACTAACTATAAAGCCAAATAAGCTATTGAAATTAAAAATAATGATAAAACTGACTAAAGATATTAGTCCACCAATGATCCAAGTTGCTTGTAAACGTGATAAAGCAAATCGTTCAACAGCATATGATACAGGGGCTTCGAGCATTGAAATGGATGAGGTTAATGCGGCAATGCTCATTAGTGCGAAAAATGCGAATCCAACGAATAGTCCAACATCGCCCATGCTCTCAAATAGGGCGGGTAATACCTGAAATACCAGCGTGTCTTCTGAAAGCAACTGGCCGTTGGCACTAAATATTTCAACACCTTGAGCTTGCGCTACATACATTGCAGGGATAATAAGTAAACCAGCAACAAATGCAATAAATACATCTATTAGCGTCACATAGGCGCCCAATGAAACTAGATTTTCTTGTTTACTAATGTAGGAACCATAAATGATCATGACACTGGTACCTAAAGACAACGAGAAAAATGCTTGTCCTAGCGCGCTTACTAGTAATTCCGGATTTAAAATAGATGAAAAATCAGGTACTAAATATGCCTTTAGACCTTCACTGGCACCATCTTGCATCAGCACATAAGCTATCAGCAGAAACAGGATCCCTAAAAGTGCTGGCATTAAACGCTTTGACCACTTTTCGATCCCGTTTTCTACCCCTTTACTAATGATTGAAATGGTCAGAAGGATAAACAAAGCTGTAAATATGAGATCACGTGCAAGCGATTGGTTATTTAGCCACTTAGCGGTGTCAGACAAGCTTGAGAGCTGGGCGATTGGTTCTAAGGTTGCGCTAAACATCCATCCAGCTACAATCGCATAAAAACTCAAAATTAAGCCTGCGCAGATAATGCCACCAAACCCGACAGCAAACGCAAAGCGTTTGTTGAATGGATTTTTGGATAATTTTTGTAATGAGGATACGGCATTAGCCTGACCGTGCCGACCGATAACCAATTCAGCCATAAGTGCAGGGTAAGCCAAGCAAAATGCTAGCACTAAATAAACGAATACAAAAGCTGCTCCGCCATTGCTTGCGGTTTGGGTAGGAAAGCCCCAAATATTGCCTAAGCCTACAGCAGAACCAGCTGCTGCCATTATAAATCCAAAGCGAGAACTAAATTCTCCGCGCACACTGCTCATATTATTTATACTTCTCTATTTTTTTACGGCGGCTGACAATCTACTGTAAATAGTGACAAATAAAAAGCGCTAATTACGATTAGAATGCCATGATTTAGCGCAACTTTTTTGTTGTTAGTTGTTTGTAACTTAAACTCTCCAAAGTAGCTGAGTCGCTCTAAGAAGAACCTTTTGTCTTTTCAGTAGATTAATGGCCGTTCATCAATCAAGTGTGAGTATTACTTTACGCTGCTCACTGTGCTTTACAAGGCAAAATTAAGGTGAATTTAGCACCACCTAAAATCTCAGAGTGAGACACCATTGCTTTTCCGTGGTGCCAATCGACTACTTTGGCTACGATCGCAAGTCCTAAGCCATAACTTTTTTGTGCTCGATTGCGGTGTGATTGCTCTTGGAAAAATGGACTAAAGACTTTGTGCCAGTTTTGCGGTGCAATACCAGGCCCATCATCTTCTATATTAATATGTATATTTTGTCCATCGCCTTTCACTCTTACAAGCACGGTCAGATTTGCAAAATCAGCTGCGTTACTCAATAAGTTGGTGACTGCACGAGCTAGCCAATGTAAATCAGCGTGGATCGATAGTGATGGCTCGATTTCGTGATCGATACGTATTTTGGCACTTTGAAATTTAGGCGCGACCTGTTCAATTAATGCAGGAAAGTATTCGTTAGCCGACGCTTGTTCAAATTTGAGCAGATGAGATTTTTGTTCCAGTGTCGCGAACGATAAATAACTTGCCAGCATATCTTCCATCTGGTCTAGGTCTTTTTCCATTCTTGTCAAAAGGTTGTGAACTTTGGTTATATCTCCCTCATCTAATGCAGCGTCAAGACCAAAGCGCAAACAGGCTACTGGTGTGCGGATATCATGGGAGAGACTCGAAGCCAGTAGTTTATTCTCTGCCAGTAGCTTTTCGATTTGGCTGGCCATGCGATTGAAGGTCAGCTCAACATCCTTGATGTAAGTAAACTTATCTGTCGCGATTCTTGCACTGAAATTGCCGCCAGCAAATTGTTTAGCTGCATCAGAGAGAATAGACAGCCGCTTAGCTAATGGTGACAGGATAAACCACATAAATGTACATACCCCAGCATAGAAAAGCAGTGTTAGCAGGGCATCACTGTCTTTTTGCTCAGGGGGTTTTTCTAAACGTAATTCTAAGTAGTCGGGAAGCAATTCTTGATTGGTTTTTAATAAGTAAAACCCTTGCTGGTCTTCTAATACTAATCCATTGTTAGTGAGCATCTGGGCTTTAAGCTCAGAAGGGACCGCAAGTGTATCCCCTTTTTTATAACTTATTTCCAGCTCATAGTCTGTGCGCAAAGTCTCAATATAGTTTGTCCGTTGCGCTGGAGCCTGCCTTGCTACTTGCTTTGCTGCGCCTCCTGCAAGAGTGCTTTGCCAGCCAAAGTGATTATCGGTTTCTAGCGTTTGCTCGCTGAAAATATCGATTAGCCAACCAAGTACCACGATGGATACTAACGCACTGGTGAGTAAATAAATATAGAGCTTTCTCACAGCAAAGCCTTTACCATGCGCTCGGAACCATTAGGTAACCTTTTCCCCAGATTGTTTTAATCTTTTCTGGGTGTTGAGGGTCATCATTGAATTTCTTTCTAAGGGCTGAGATCAATACGTCTACACTGCGGTCTAAACCATCGTACTCCCTACCTTTAGTTGCTTTAAAAACAGCATCTCGAGACACCACTTCACCTGCATTTGAGGCTAGAAAGTGCAGTAATAAATATTCTGCACTAGAGATATTAACTTCTTCGCCTTGCAAAAGCACTTTGCGCGCTTGAGTATCAATGCTTAAGTTCCCAACCCTAATCGAATTTTCATTGGCATTATTACTCAACATCGCATCATGAGAAGCCCTTAACATTGCTTTGATCCTAGCAAGCAAAGCTCTGGGCCGTACGGGCTTAATTACATAGTCACTTGCGCCTACCTCTAAACCAATGACTTCATCCATTTCTTCATCCTTTGCGGTAAGCATGACGATAGGCTTTTGGTAAAATTGTCGTAACTCACGACAAACGCTGATCCCATCTTGTCCTGGCAACATCACATCCAGTAAGACAATATCAGGGCTGAGAGATTTAACCATTGCGACGACCTGATCGCCTCGCTCGCACACGTGTGTTGTATAACCCTGATTATTTAAATAATCGGCTACCCACTGCGAGAGAGATTCGTCATCTTCTACCAGTAAAATCGTGCCGTAATTGTCCATATTTGCCTCCAGTTTATTGATGATTCTAGTAGCGATGATTGAGACGTTTGATAAAAATCTGCATTTTAATTCTGCCTGAGTAATACATCACTGTCACTTGTTATTAGATAAGCAAATCCCCAGTATTTGGGTTAGCTTATCGACATTATTAGTTTGCACCTGATTGAATATACGTTAAAAAACGTAACGTACACCCAATTTGGCTTTATGCTGGTGATTCTGACGAACGATGGGACTATGATAAATTTCATCAGAAAACCATGTTGACATCCAGCCTGTTAAGAATACCCAGTCTTCGTTGATTGGATACTCAGCATGGAATTCATAAACAACATTGTATGCACCTTGAGGGCTGTAGACTGGGCGATTAGCAGCTTGCTCTTCAGGGGTAATACCAAAATAATAATCCGTAAAGTCATCTGAATAGAGGTTGACTCCAATCGCGCTTCTGAACTCCCAGTTACGCCAAGGAATGATTTTGCTGTAAAAAACGCTTATTACCCAGCCATTATGCGTACTACTGATATCCTGCAACAATTCGAATGAGAATTGACTATTGTGATTGTATCGTTTGCTTAAACGAAGTCCTGCTGTTAAGTCAAACTGACGCTCATTAATCCCTTTGAGTTCAGGAATATTGTTTGAGCTGTATAAATCAAATCCGTTTTCGCTAAAACCATCTTGCGCTTGTGTCAGCACAAGGTCCAAGCCCCAGTTATACTTATCAACTAGGCTGTATCCAATGATAAAGCCACCGGTCAGTTGATTGTGATCAACATCCAAGTACCAACTCTCATAAGTTGCTGATATATTGATATTAAATAAATCCACGCCATCTTGGTAAGCGTCTGAGCCAACAAGATAAGAATCCTCAAAAGCGAGTCCAAATCCTAAGCTGGCATCATAATAAAATTCGTCACTGGGTTGTAAAGCATTGTCTGCGTAAAGGCGATTACTTGCATATGAAGGGACTGACAGAGAAAAATAGAGCAATGCAAGTAATAAGACTCTAGACATAATGTTCACCAACAAGACAGTTGCTGAACATTATATTGAGATTGCTGCTTTGAACTGTAAAAAAGTGTTGTATTAAAGTACGTTGATTTTATCGATTAATATTGAGCTTAGCTTTTGATGCATCGCACTGCTGAGTGCACTCACTTCGGTTGCGCTACAAGCTCCAGCCGATTTTTCTGGGCCACTGATAATATCTTCAACAACATACTGAGGAATTGCTACAGGCTCTTTGGCTCGTGCAATTCTAGCTTGTTCGCTATTTTGTTCAACGATAAAAGCAAGAATATCGTGCTCATTGGTAATTTTCTGCTCTTTAGTATAACTAAACTGTAAAGGAATACCTTGGAAGCTGGCGCTATCTATCGAAGATTTGGCAAACCAAATTACATCAGATGAAGCAACATGCGTTAAACGCATACTGACGCTTGCTATGATATTACGGCATTGATAGCTTGGCGATTTTTGCGTCACTAACGTAAAGAGTGCATGGGATTTTTTTGGTCGATTTAGTACATAGGTTTTGTCTGGACCAAAGGTTAAATCAAGTTGATGTATATTGAGAACGTAATCTGCACTGTATTTTTCAATGACCTTTAAGCCTTGCTTTTGTAACGCTTGCTCGATATAAGATTTCAATGTGTCGGTCATTGCAACTTTGTCAGCAACAATGCGTACGGTATTATTTTTTTCTATGGGGTGAGCTGGCAGTTGAACAGACTTTATCCTCGCCGAATCGAGTTCAGTACTGTAGCTCAGTTGGTAGATTTCTTTACTTAATAAAGGCTTTGATGGCACATTAAGTTTTGGTGCCATCTTTGGTGTTAATGAACAACCAACAGAGAAAGCCATTGTGAGAAAGATAAGCAAAAAACGCATCCAAGTACCTCAAATTGTAATTAAAGTATTAATTGGCAATACAAACGACCCTAAACTTCGTGATAAACTTCAATGAATTCGAGTTTATAGAGTTATTATGAAGTATTTAGTTGTTGTTGTATTTTGGCTATTTACGACAAAAGTCCATGCAGTAGAAGACGCAAAGCAGCAGTGGCACCAATTTTTGAACAGCTATTCTAAGCAAGTCGAGCGAAAACTAAAAGAAAAATCAATTCCAGGTGCGGCTTTAAGTATTGTTCACGGTGATTTTGGTGACTTAGCTAAGGGTTTTGGGAAAACTCAGGTACGTAAAGGGCGAAGCGTAAACCAAAATACTCGGTTTCGTTTAGCCTCAGTATCTAAGACATTCGCAGGTTCGTTGACCGCCAAGTTAGCAAGTCAAGGTTACTTTCATATAGATGATTATGTTGGTAAATATTTGCCATATGTTGATGATACCGATTATAAATCGTTAAAGGTCTATCATTTATTGAGCCACTCAAGTGGTCTCGTTCCAAATGCCTACGACAACCTTATTGAATCTAGAATGCCTTATGATGAAATCATTGAGCGCTTAATTCAGGTTGATCCAATATGCCCGCCAGGGCAATGTTATGGCTATCAAAACGCGATGTTTAGTCTAATTTCTGATGTGATCTTAAATGCCACAGGGATGCCCTACGAACGTTGGTTGGTTGAGTTCATGTTTAAGCCTTTAAACATGCAAGATGGTGGTGTCGGTATAGACAATATGCAAAAAGACGACAATTTTGCTTTTCCGCATGTGTTAGGGCGAAAGCGTTGGCATACCGCTAAACTCAAACCCCATTATTACAAGGTAGCTCCAGCTGCAGGCATTAACGCTAGTGCGGCAGATATGGTGCAATGGTTAAAAGCACAACTTGGCTATTATCCTGATGTGTTGTCACTTGATGCTTTGACGATTCAAGGTCGCCCATATACCCATACAAAGCGAGAGTTGCGTCGCAGGATATGGCGTGAACACATAGATGAAGCATTTTATGGCTTAGGTTGGCGTATCTACGACTATGATGGTGAGCACTTAATGTATCACAGTGGTTGGGTTCAGGGCTATCGAACGGATGTTGTTGTGATCCCAGCGTTAAACGTTGGCTTTAGCTTATTATTGAATGCGGAAAGTGGTGTGATTAATGAATTAACTACAGACTTTATATCTCAGGTTATTGATATGTATAGAGAAGCGCCACCACAAACAAATGATGGCGCAAGCAAAGAAAGTTAAGAGCGTGGCAGTTGAATCTTTTTCTCTTCGCTTTGACGGTACAAAACAATGGTATGGCCGATAGTTTGTACTTTATGAGCGCCAGTTTCGCGTACGATAGCGTCAAAAATAAGTTGCTTTGTTTCACGATCGTTGGTTGGCACTTTTACTTTGATAAGCTCATGAATGTTTAAACACTGTACAATTTCAACCAAAACACCTTCGGTTAAACCATTTGCACCGAGTAAAACTACTGGTTTAAGTGGGTGCGCTAACCCTTTAAGATACTGCTTTTGTTTATTTGATAAAGTCATATTGGTACAATTTACTAAATGTAGGCTTGAATTCTAGTATTCTACCGCCATCTAGACAATATTACTAATGAGTTGCAGTTAATATGGCAAATAAAAAGCACTCAGCGAGCTCAAAACGCTGGTTAAAGGAACATGTAGATGATCCATATGTCCATGAAGCACAAAAACGCGGATTCCGTTCACGGGCAGTTTTTAAGCTGGAAGAAATTCAACAGCGCGATAAGCTAATTAAACCGGGCATGAGCGTGGTTGATTTGGGTGCAGCACCGGGAAGTTGGTCACAGTATTTGGCTGAACAAGTAGGGGATAACGGACAAGTCATCGCGTGTGACATTTTACCTATGGACTCTCTAGCTGGGGTTGATTTTCTACAAGGTGATTTTCGTGAAGAAGCGGTACTTGACGCATTACTTGAACGTATTGGAGGTAAAACAATAGACGTTGTTTTTTCTGATATGGCACCAAATATGAGTGGAAACATGTCTACCGACCAAGCTGGAAGTATGTATCTAGTAGAGTTGGCGTTAGATATGTGCCATCAAGTACTGAGTAAAAATGGTGCATTCGCAGTTAAAGTTTTCCAAGGGGAGGGTTTTGATCAGTTTGCGCAAGAGGTTCGTAAATGTTTTAACGTGGTTAAAATTAGAAAGCCAAAAGCTTCTCGACCACGCTCCCGTGAAGTATATATAGTGGCGACAGGTTACAAACTGTAGTACAGTTGAAAGGCATTAAAGTCGAATTTAAATAATTTTGGATACAAGAGGTTAACTCCTTGAGCGATATGGCGAAGAATTTAATACTCTGGTTAGTTATAGCTGTTGTGCTTATGACTGTTTTTCAGAGCTTCAATAGCGGCGATCTTTCAGATCGTCAGACCAGTTACACGCAGTTTGTAAAAGAGGTGCGCAGTGGGGCGGTGAGAGATGTTAATATCGATCGCTCTTCAGGTACTATTACTGGTATGAAAGGTAACGGTGAGCGTTTTCAAACTATCATGCCCATGTATGATGAAGACCTTATCAATGATTTATTAAAGAATGATGTGAACGTTAAAGGTGTTGCCCCTGAGGAGCAGTCATTCTTAGCGAACATATTTATTTCTTGGTTCCCGATGTTACTGCTAATTGGTGTGTGGATTTTCTTCATGCGTCAAATGCAAGGTGGTGGCGGCAAAGGCGCGATGTCTTTTGGTAAAAGCAAAGCGCGCTTAATGAGCGAAGACCAAGTTAAAACAACATTTGCTGATGTTGCAGGGTGCGATGAAGCCAAAGAAGACGTAACAGAGCTAGTAGACTTTTTACGTGACCCATCTAAGTTCCAAAAACTGGGTGGTAGTATTCCTAAGGGCGTACTTATGGTTGGTCCTCCAGGTACTGGTAAAACGTTGCTAGCAAAAGCGGTTGCAGGTGAAGCTAAAGTACCGTTTTTCACAATATCGGGTTCTGACTTTGTTGAAATGTTTGTTGGTGTGGGTGCGTCGCGAGTTCGTGATATGTTCGAGCAAGCAAAAAAAGCAGCGCCTTGTATCATCTTTATAGATGAAATTGATGCAGTAGGCCGTAAACGTGGTGCCGGAATGGGCGGCGGTCATGATGAACGTGAGCAAACGCTGAACCAAATGCTTGTTGAAATGGACGGCTTTGAAGGTAATGAAGGGATCATTGTGATAGCGGCAACTAACCGCCCTGATGTGTTGGACCCCGCATTACTTCGTCCAGGTCGTTTTGACCGTCAAGTGGTTGTCGGATTGCCTGACATTCGTGGTCGTGAGCAAATTCTAAATGTTCACATGCGCAAGGTACCGCTTGACGACAATGTTGAACCATCAGTTATTGCCCGTGGTACACCTGGCTTTTCTGGAGCTGACTTAGCAAACCTTGTTAACGAAGCTGCACTATTTGCGGCGCGTGGTAACAAGCGTAAAGTAAGCATGGCCGAATTTGACGCGGCAAAAGATAAGATAATGATGGGCGCTGAGCGTAAGTCTATGGTGATGAGTGAGCATGAAAAAGAAATGACTGCTTATCACGAAGCGGGACACGCAATTGTTGGTCGTCTCGTACCTGAACATGACCCTGTATATAAAGTGTCAATCATCCCACGTGGCCGTGCTTTAGGTGTAACAATGTATCTACCAGAGCAAGATCGTGTTAGTCACTCTAAAGAACATTTAGAATCAATGCTCTCGAGCTTGTATGGTGGTCGTATCGCTGAAGCCCTTATTTATGGTGAAGATAAAGTAACAACTGGTGCAAGCAATGACATTGAGCGTGCAACAGACATTGCTAAGAAAATGGTGATGCAGTGGGGCCTAAGTAGTAAGTTGGGACCGCAAATGTATCTTGAAGAGCAAGGCGAGATGTTCATGGGCGGCGGCTCGCACCGTATGGCGGGCATGTCAGACGAAACCGCTAAGCTGATTGACTCTGAAATCAAAGACTTCATTACTCGTAACTATCAACGTGCCGAACAAATATTGAAAGACAATATGGATATTTTGCACAGCATGAAAGACGCATTAATGAAATTTGAAACTATTGATGCAGGTCAAATTGATGACTTAATGGCGCGTACTGAAGTCCGTCCACCTCGTGATGCTCACGATAGAAAGCCGGACAATAAAGAACCAAAACAGGAAAAACCAACACCTGTTGATGAAGAAAAGCCTATAGATAAGCCACAAAGTTCTTCTGAGCTTGATGATAGACCTGAATAACGGTTAAAATAGTCTATAATTCCAAAGCCCCGCTAAGACGGGGCTTTTTCTTATCCTAATTAAGTTGTTGTGAGTGTCTAGCTCATAATATAAGTATGTCAGACAGCTTAGTTTGGCGCAGGCTAGTATTACTCTAAGTTGAGTAAAAACAATGAAAACCACAATTCGTTTACCTCGAGACCGAGAGTTATGTCTCAATAAGCCCCAGATAATGGGGATAGTTAATGTCACTCCTGACTCTTTTTCAGATGGTGGAACTTATTATCAATCTGACAGCGCTATCAATCAGGCCTTATCTTTATTAAAGCAAGGTGCAACGATATTAGACGTGGGTGGTGAGTCAACTCGCCCAGGAGCGCCTGACGTTGCTTGCGAAGAGGAGCTCAAACGCGTTATCCCTGTCATCGAAAAAATTCGACGCAATAGTGACTGCGTGATTTCGGTCGACACCAGCAAGGCTGAAGTTATGCGTCAGGCGATTGAAGCTGGCGCAGATATTATTAATGATGTTAGAGCATTGCAAGAACCCGGTGCCTTGCAAGTCGCTGCAGAACACCCCGACGTGGCGGTATGTTTGATGCACATGCAAGGACAGCCAAGGACGATGCAGGAAAACCCCACTTACAATGATCTAATTTCAGATATTAAGGCATTTTTCACAATGCGACTGCTAGAGTGCGAAAAGCATGGAATAGATACACAGCGTATAATTTTAGATCCAGGCTTTGGTTTTGGTAAAAGCCTAGCGCATAACTACGAATTACTGGGTAATTTCGAGAGTTTTCTCTCGTTTGGTTTACCGCTTTTGGCTGGATTATCGCGTAAGTCGATGTTTGGCAATTTATTAAATAGAGAAACTAATGAACGCCTTGCTGCAAGTCTTGCGGGGGCTTTGATATGCGCACAAAAAGGTGCTCACATCATTCGAGTTCATGACGTACAACAAACTGCTGATGTGCTAGAGGTATGGCATGCAGCGTGTAATGGAGTAACCATATGACAACGAGAAAATATTTTGGCACAGATGGAGTAAGGGGCTTGGTTGGGCAATTTCCAATTACGCCCGAGTTTGCGCTGAAATTGGGTTGGGCTGCCGGTAAAGTTTTATCTAAAACTGGCACCAAAAAGGTAATTATTGGTAAAGATACACGGATATCTGGTTACTTATTAGAAACTTCTTTGGAAGCCGGCTTAATTGCTGCGGGTATCGATGTTGTCCTGCTTGGGCCTATGCCGACTCCAGCTGTAGCGTATTTAACACAAACATTCAGAGCTGAAGCAGGTATTGTGATCAGTGCCTCTCATAACCCATATCATGACAATGGTATCAAGTTTTTTAGTGGCAATGGCCTTAAGCTAGCCGACAGTGTTGAGCTTGAAATTGAAGCCATGATGGATGAAGAGATGACCTGTGTGCCTTCAGAAAAGCTCGGCAAGGCAAGACGTCTTGAAAATGCAGACGGTCGTTATATTGAGTTTTGTAAGAGCCAATTTCCAAAAGAATTGTCACTTGAAGGTTTAAAAATCGTGCTTGATTGTGCCAATGGTGCCACTTACCACATAGCGCCAGCTGTGATGCGTGAACTTGGTGCAACGGTTATTTGCCATGCCTGCGAACCTAACGGTTTTAATATTAATAACGAATGTGGTGCAACACATGTTGATAGTTTAAAGCGTCAGGTGCTTGAGCATAAAGCGGATGTCGGCATCGCTTACGATGGCGATGGAGATCGTGTCATGATGGTTGATCATAATGGTCATGTTTTTGATGGTGATGATATCGTTTACATCATAGCTTGTTTAGCTCATGCCAATGACACACTTAAAGGTGGTGTTGTCGGCACTGTTATGTCAAACATGGGATTAGAAAACGCATTACATGCAAAGGGTATTCAATTTGCTCGTAGTAAGGTAGGCGATCGCTATGTAATTGAGCTACTTAACCAGAAAGGCTGGACGATTGGTGGCGAAAGTTCAGGTCATGTGCTCAACTTAGATCTGATCTGTACTGGAGACGGTATTATTTCAAGTCTACAAGTTCTTGCTGCAATGGTTTCTCAAAACAAAACACTGCAAGACTTAGGAAGTGGCTTTACTAAATATCCAATGAAAATGATCAATGTTCGCTACACGACCAGTAACGACCCAACTGAGCAAGAGATTGTTAAGCAGGCAGTTGCTGAAGTAGAGCAGCAACTAGCTGGTAAAGGCCGTGTGTTATTGAGAAAATCAGGCACTGAACCTGTGATCAGGGTTATGGTTGAAGCAGAGCAAGAGAAGCAAGTGATCGATTTTGCAGCTAAGATTGCTGAAGTTGTTGAATCTGTGAGCAATTAGTCTGTTTTTTTATTTTATTTCTTGTAAATCAGGGTGAGTCAAGTTAGTATCTCACCCGCTTCTAATGCGGAGTATCGTATGGCGCAGCGTAAGCCAATAGTTGCAGGTAATTGGAAAATGAACGGCTCATTAGAGCTGGTTTCTGAGATTTGTAGCGAAGCTAAAAAGTATAATGACCTGAATGTAGATGTAATCATCTTTCCACCAGCCTTATTGCTTAGCGAAGTAGTAAAAAATGGTGTTGCTACAGGTACTCAAACTATTTCTGAGTTTGATTCAGGCGCTTATACAGGTGAAATTCACGCACAACTTGCACATGAATTAGGTGCAAAGTTTACTTTGGTTGGTCACTCTGAAAGACGCAGTATCTTCAAAGAGTCTGACTTACAAGTTGCTGATAAATTCGCAAAAGCACAGCAGTTTGGTCTAACACCAATTTTGTGTGTGGGTGAAACTGAAGCAGAGCGTGAAGCTGGCGAAACTGAACAAGTGGTCGCTAAGCAAATAAATGCTGTTATAAACAAATTAGGTATAGCCGCACTAAATAATTCTGTGATAGCATACGAACCCGTTTGGGCTATCGGGACTGGTAAAACAGCTTCTCCAGAGCAAGCACAGGCGGTACACAAGTTTATTCGTGATATGCTCAAAGGTTATGATGAGCAAGTCGCTAACGCACTACGTATCTTATATGGTGGTAGTGTGAATGAAAAAAATAGTGAATTATTATTTGCACAAGCAGATATCGACGGCGGATTAATCGGCGGCGCAAGTCTTAAAAAAGATGCTTTTATTAGTATCTGCAATAGTGCAATAGGGAACGTATAAAATGTACGAAATATTATTAGTTGTTTACTTAATTGTTGCGCTAGCACTGGTGGGTATGGTGTTAATTCAGCAAGGTAAAGGCGCAGATATGGGCTCGTCGTTTGGTGCAGGTGCATCAGCAACAGTATTTGGCTCATCTGGTGCTGGTAACTTTATGACAAAAACTACCACCATTTTAGCAACGGTATTTTTTGTATTGAGTATTGTGCTTGGTAACCTAACAGCAGGTCAAATTAAAAAGACCGACGAGTGGGAAAACCTAGAAGCGCCAGCAGCGGCAACAGTTGCGCCAGCTGCTTCAGATGTACCAGCATCATCTGAAGACAACAAAAGCTCTGACGTACCAAATTAATAGAGTGGTAACCTTAAGTTACTCGATAGTTTGAGTCCTCATTCAAACATCTTATCGAAAAATGCGGATGTGGTGGAATTGGTAGACACGCCATCTTGAGGGGGTGGTGGCTTCGGCCGTGGGGGTTCAAGTCCCCCCATCCGCACCAAATTTAAAAAACCAGCCTTTTGGCTGGTTTTTTTATGCGTGATGATCATCAATGATAGTTCGCGATTCCCATAGCTTTGAAGCAAGATCTTAATATAGATCATCAAGCTCATATTGCCTTTTACTGAGTGCCACAGTTCATTGAATATTAAAAATCTGTCTATAAAAAATATGTTTGGTAATTACGCAAAACTTACCCTTCAAAATGAGCGTTTACAGCTAGTAACTTCAGGTCAAAGCAGAGCTATATTATGGCGCGACATATTATATCCTCCGACTATCTCAGACGGTTTATTCGGCTTATCAATTAAAATACCACTGTCAAAGAGTAACGAAGTATTGAAAGTCAGGATTGAAAGGTGTGGATATACAAATGAACAATGTCAGGCTTTATGGGTTGCTTCGCATAGTAAGTGTTTAATACACACAATAGATAAAATAGAGCGATTACTTAAAACACAATATTTATCCTCCAAAAACCTTGAGTTAGTCACTGAGATCATCGGGTCTTTAGTCCCTCACTGGTTAAGTTGGCGCCCATGTATCATGTTGCCTGAAAACCTGCGGCAGGCTATTTACACTGTAACTGAGTTCACGCAATGGCAAAGTGACGATATAGAAGCATTTCGCAGTGCATATATAAGTTTTCAGGCAAAACAGCATAAACCATTTTTCGATTGTATAGAAAGTCGGCCGTTAACCGAAGCACAAAGACGCGCATGTATCATTCAAGATAATCGACAATTGCTATTAGCTGGAGCTGGTACGGGAAAGACCAGTGTAATGGCTGCACGAGCAAGGTTTTTGGTTCACAGTACAGGCACAAAAGCAGAACAAATATTGCTGCTTGCATACGGTAACGAAGCGGCAAAAGAGCTTAAACAAAGAATGGGAGAGGAGTTTAACTGCTTCACATTTCATGCATTGGGAATGCATATTATCGAAGCTGTTGAAGGACAAAAGCCTATCTTGAGTGCGTTGCTGTCAGAGCAAGTAAAAATGCAGGCGTTTATGCGCGATACGCTGCAAGTGCTTTGCCTACAACCGAGTTATCAAGCATTATTTATACAGTTCTGCCAACAGGAGTGCCATACTCACATCACTGATGTAACAGCGTTCTTAAACGGTCCAAGTTCAAAATCCGTGCTACAGCATATAGCGACATTAATTAGTCACTATAAAAATGCTAGTTTGTTAAAGCAGCTACCTACAATCGAGTTAGAACATACTCAGTTACTCGAGTGCCTCAAACCGATTGTGGCCGAATATCAGCTTTACTTAAAGAACGAACAAGCTATCGACTTTGAGGATATGATAGGCAAAGCAATTGACTACCTAGAACGGCGAAAGTATTTCGTGCCTTGGCATCATGTTATGGTGGATGAATTCCAAGACCTCTCTCCAGTTAGAGCTAAATTACTTAATGCGCTATTACAGCAATCTAAACAGTCGTTTTTATTTGCGGTGGGTGATGACTGGCAATCTATCTATCGGTTCAGTGGCGCAGATGTTAGGCTAATTACCCATTTTAATGAGCACTTTGGTGAGGCTACGGTAACTGCGCTTGATAAAACGTTTAGATACCCACAACAAATATTGGATGTTTCAAGTCAGTTTGTATGTGCAAATCCTGGTCAATTGGTTAAGCAACTGAGTGCCAGCACCCAGAGCGTTACCCCTGCTTTTAACAAATACAGTGTAGATGATGACAATGAAGCGTTAGACACTGTACTTGAAAAGTTGGCTCAGTATGGTGAGTCTAGTGTGTTGCTATTGGCAAGGTATCATAGAATGTTACCCACTAAGCAACGACTTGAACAGCTGCAAAGAAAGTACCCTTATCTTGAATTAAAAGCGATGACATTTCATGCCTCTAAGGGTAAAGAAGCCCAATTTACTATTCTAATGGGGTTGTATGAAGGTAAGGGAGGCTTTCCTGCACATGCACGCGCTCAGCCGCTGCTAAATAGTATGCTCTCTAAAGAGGGGACTTATCCCTATGCCGAAGAGCGTCGATTATTTTATGTTGCGTTAACACGCGCAAAGCAGCAAATTATTCTGTTTGAGCCAAAAACAAATCCGAGTCCATTTCTACATGAGCTTAATGTTAACTAGGAGTAAAAGCGGTCACATTGCAAAATAGTTTAGTGAATAAGCTCACCAGAATCATTATTAAACTATCCTAGGGAGTGAGTCGTATTGTATCTCAATAACCGTTAGGAGTATTCATGAGCAAGAATATTTTGCAAGATGCATTATCAAGGCTTAGTAGTATTGCCCAAAATCACAGCGAATATAACGCAATTTTGGAGGCATTAAGTCAACCTCACAGCACCCTCACTAGCCACATAGCTATCAGAAAAGATAACGGAACAACGGCTTATTTTAAGGCTTACCGCTGTCGATATAACGATCTGCTTGGTCCCACAAAAGGCGGGGTACGATTTCATCAAGATGCCGATCAAAGTGAAGTAGAGGCGTTAGCTTTATGGATGACACTAAAGTGTGCGGTAGTTGGGGTGCCTTTTGGCGGTGCAAAAGGTGCAGTCACAGTCGATCCTAAAAAGCTTTCGCCCATGGAGTTAGAGCGATTAGCCCGTGCATATATCAGAGCGAATGCAGATTTTATTGGTCCACAGCTCGATATTCCTGCGCCTGATGTTTATACCAACGCGCGCATTATGGGCTGGATGATGGATGAATACGAAAAAATTACTCGAACAAAATGTCCAGCAGTGATAACGGGCAAACCTATCGCATTTGGTGGCAGTCTTGGTAGAGATAGTGCCACTGGGCGGGGGGCATTTTTATGCATTGATGCGTTAGCTAAAAAACTAAGTTGGGATGCGCAAGACAAAACCGTTGCTATTCAAGGCTTTGGTAATGGTGGATATCACTGTGCAAGGCTGTTACAAAAGGCTGGCTACAAAGTAGTTGCGGTCAGTGACTCTAAAGGTGGAATATACAGTGAGCAAGGCTTAGACATAGAGAGTGTATATAGTGAAAAACAACGAAGCAATACGCTCAGAGCTGTTTATTGTCAGCACTCGGTTTGTGAAGACGTGGAGCACACAAGAATAAGTAATGAGGAGCTGTTGGCACTTAACGTGGATATTTTGGTGCCAGCTGCATTAGCTGGTGTGATTCATTCAGCCAATGCCAAGCAAATTCAAGCTAACTATATCGTAGAGATTGCAAACGGGCCTATAACCTCAGATGTTGACCAACAGCTAAGAGAACAGGGGACTCATGTGATCCCAGATATACTTGCTAACGCAGGTGGTGTAATAGTGAGCTTTTTTGAGTGGTGTCAAAATCGTCAAGGAGAAGCGTGGCCTGAGAAAAAAGTACATGAAAAGTTAGGGCAATACATGAATGATGCATTTGAGAGAGCCTGGCAGCGCTACCAAGAGCACGATGACTCAATGCGTGTGGTAGTTTATAAACTTGCATTGCAAAAGCTCTGTGAAGCACTTGAGGCGCACGGCACCGCCGATTATTTCTCTCACTCAGATTAATATTTTAAAAATAGACTCACAGCTTTTTAAATTGCTCTTTTAGTGCGTAGCTTTCGTCTGTCACTATTTTTTCTAACGTTGCTACGCGCTCTTTAAGTGTATCGAGCTCTTTTTGCAGTGTGTCGTTATATTTATTTTGCTGTGACTTTTGCTGTGCTAGATATTGGTTAAACATTTTACTCATTACGCTAAAACCAACGGCAATGAACACAATAAGTACAATCATCGTAGTGCCTGACATAACTTTCTCCATGGTTATTTTATGTCTTACACGTTATGGAACGTGCATCAGTTAGGTACTAATCTAGCATAAAGTGATTTGATGGGAAGTGACATTTGTCAAAGAGGTATAGATTTGTAACAGGAGCCTGAGGCTCCTGCCGGTAAATTAGGCTTCGTAGGTAAGAGGGTCTTGCGCATTATTTAAAGAAAATGCCTCAAGGCGCTCTTGGCAGGCACCACACTTTCCGCATGCTTTCTCGCGCCCATTATAACAAGTCCACGTATCAGAATAATCAAGCCCCATTTTCAGGCCATCAGTAAGAATATCTATTTTGCTACTATTTAGATAAGGGCAGACAATTTCGATTTCTTCATAGTTAGCAATTCTACAAACATCATCCATTTTTTTGACAAACTCAGGACGACAGTCTGGGTATATCGCATGATCACCTGAATGGGCACCATAAAATACTTTATTGGCTTTTAGCGATACTGCGTAACCGACAGCCAAAGAGAGTAAAATCATATTACGGTTTGGCACGACAGTGCTTTTCATACTTTCTTCTTCGTAATGGCCTTCAGGTACGTCAATATCATCGGTCAGTGATGAACCACCGATAAGCTGATTGATAGCTGAAATATCAACTACCTTATGTGCGATATTAAGTTTCTCACATACTTGTGCTGCCACTTGTAGCTCTTTGACGTGACGCTGACCATAATTGAAAGACAGCGCATAGACTTCATAGCCTGCACGAACGGCTTTGTTTAATACGGTGTATGAGTCCATACCACCAGAATAAATGACAACAACTTTTTCGCTCATAGGTGTTTTGCCTCGATTTTGATAGAGGTTTACTTCAGGGCGCGATATACTACACGGCCGCCGAGGAAATAACAATTTCCATTGGTGTTTTTTTGAGTTTGTGAAGTTGTTACGGAGCCGTTTTGTACAAAATAAACGAAATTTTTGAAACCATACAGGGTGAGGCCAGTTACACTGGAGTGCCTTCTATTTTTTTGCGTTTGCAAGGCTGCCCTGTGGGCTGTGCTTGGTGTGATACTAAGCAAACGTGGGATGTAAATCCTACTTATTTGATTTCGTTAGATAAAACGGTTGAAAAAAAAGCTGATTCAGAATGGTGGGCGGAAGCAACTTCAGAACAAATATTGAGTTTATTTAAACAGCGTGAGTATCAAGCAAAGCATGTTGTTATAACCGGTGGTGAACCTTGTATGTTTGATTTAGTTCCGCTGTGTGAACTGTTACACGAAGCAGGCTACAGTACTCAAATAGAAACTAGCGGTACATTTGAAATTAAAGTACCCGAGCAAACTTGGGTCACAGTGTCGCCAAAAATAAATATGCGCGGTGGCTATGAAGTACTGACCAGTGCTATGCAGCGAGCAGATGAGATCAAGCACCCTGTCGCTATGCAAAAGCATGTTGAAGAACTGGAAGCTTTGTTTGAAAAAACCGGAATTACGCCAAAGCTTGTTTACTTACAACCCATAAGTCAAAAGGCTAAAGCAACTAAACTTGCGATAGACACTTGTATGAAGAAAAACTGGCGATTGTCAGTGCAAGTACACAAATATATTGGTATTAATTAAGCAAGTATTGCCAGCAGATAACAGAACGTTTGATTGGATGAACTTATCGCCATCCAATCATTGAATTACAGTTTATAGAACCTTTTTAACCCATTCATTCATATCTTTTATCACTAAAGCTAGGCGACTTTCACCCTTGCTATCATCAAATCCATGATCTAACTCAGGGTAAAATTTAAATTGAATGTTGTGCTTGTGCGATAAAGCAGCTTGCAAGGCTTCGACCTTCACGGGAGAGACATTCAGATCGGCACGTGCTTGTATAATCAGCGTTGGAATATTGATACCTTTAAGCGTGCTTAATTGGTCAATTGACAGCATTTCAAACCACCACTTGTAGCCGTGATCACTGACTATAATATCTTTGGGTGCTTGGTTGAGAATATGCTTAGCAAATCCTTTAAACTCGTTGATGCTTTGTTGAGCATCAGCCTGGTTTTGGTGCTGTGCTGTAATATTATGCACAACATCATCAATAAACCAGCGACTGCCGCCATTAAAAGCGATTACAGCATTCACATGATGTGTTGCTGCTGCTAATAAGTTCGCAACCACTGCGCCTTCACTGCCTCCCACAACTACCACCTTTTTGTAGCCATTCGCCTGTTTGACTTTATTTAACACAATATCGGCATCTGTTACCCGAGTATACGGTGAGTCGTTGTGAAGATATTCCACAGGGCAATCCTCTCGTCCAGGATTTTTATCATAGGCAAGCTTGTTGTTTAATCCATACTTCTCGATAAGTAGTAAGTCAGAATCAGGGAGGACATTTTCATAGTGTTTGCTAATGGAGTCGATATTCAAAGCACTATTACAACTAGAGCCTTGTAAAATGACTAGTAGGGCATCAGTGCTTTTTTCTTTGTTATTTTTTAAAAGGTGATAAGTAATGTTTGAGCCATCAGATCTCTCAGCCAGATATGAACTTTGAAAGCGCTCGCTTGCAGAGGAGTTAGTAGATAAAAAGACGAGTACGGCGATAATAATCCTATAGAGCATAGATTTTTCCTTAATATTTTAATTATTCAAACATCTAAAAAGCTAAGGTGATAGATAATAAACTAAGGCGAGAGTTCATTTGGATATAATGTTTTTTCAGCTTACTTTATCTTTTGGTGGTTATTTTTGCTGATTCAGAAGAGTATTTTTTGATAGCGGGGCACAGGGGTACCCCGCTCAAAAATGATAGGGATTGGCTTAGTTAGCTTGTAAGTAGTCAATTACCACTTGATGGTGGTCTTTGGTCTTAAACTTATTAAACACATGTTTGATTTTGCCATCTTGGCCTATTAAAAAGCTGATACGGTGAATACCATCGTACTCTTTACCCATAAACTTTTTAAGTCCCCACACGCCAAAGGCATCCGCTATGGCATGATCTTCGTCAGACAATAAATCAAAGTTAAGTTCTTTTTTGGTTTCAAAGTTCTTTAATTTTTTTACCGGATCTGGGCTGATCCCCACTGCAACAGTATTAAGCTCAGCAAGCGCTGCCTTATGATCTCTTAGTTGCTCAGCCTGTACCGTACAGCCAGGTGTTAGGGCTTTAGGGTAGAAATACACCAATACTTGGTTTTGCTCAAGCAGCGTAGCCAAAGAGACAGTTTCATCATTTTGATTTTGCAAATTAAAAAGAGGCGCTTGCTCGCCAGCAGTTAATGTTTTCATGTTAATCCTTAGCGAATTCGTCTTAAAATATAATCTACGTTGAGTGTATGAGAAAGATCTTCAAAACGGATTTTAAATTCATCTACGTTTACGTCGGTTGGTATATTAAACTCAATTTCACAGCGCATGTTTAAGTCATCACCTTGTTCAAAAGTATCTGACTTTAAGGAACAAATGCTTATCTGTTGCTCTGCAAAAAAGCGTGTCACTTTACTAAGCGTACCAGGTGTGTCTAAGCCTTCATACACCAGTGTGTAACCGGCGCTAAAATCTCCCTGTTGATGGGAGTTTGTGCGCTTCATCATAGTCAGAAGACCTAGCTCCATCCCTTTGACCGGTAAGCTGTGCTCTACGCGACTAATGGCAGACATGTCACCACTGAGTAACATAATAAAAGTGAATTCGTTGCCTAAAATCGCAATGCGACTGTCAATAATATTACAATGACAATCACTAACAAGCTGTGTAAGTTCACTTACTATCCCAGAACGGTCTTCACCTATTGCGGTTAATACCAGTTGTTGATTGGCAAATGCAGTCATTAATGAAATCTAACCTCTGTAAATGTACTTTTATCCACCCAAGCGATGCGAAGAATACATTGGACAATTGATATTTAACCGAAAATGGTACCACAGAATTTTGAGCTAAACATGTCTGTTTTAGAATTTATTGCCTCAAAGGCGGATAATTTTATGGCTTTCTTGTGTTTATGCCCATTGGAAAGTACCATAGTTGCAAATTTTTAGGTTGATCATAACTAACCCTATAATTTCCATAGAGCTTGTCATCTTTTGGAAAATTTTGAATTGACAGTGAACCAAACCAGCATTCCCCACTCATAGTAATGAAATAACAATTAATGGGTCTGCTAAGGAGAATAATCAGTGCAGTATTGGATCCCAAAAACGTTGGCAATCGGCGTATTACTTGGTTTATCTGGATGTAGTGTTTTTACCAATGATGCGCATCATCAGCGCAACTACCGTGTAAATGAGCCTGTTCAAGTCCCAGCAAACCTACAACAGCCAGCTCAAGATCCTATGTATAAAATGGCAGTGGCGCATTTTGACAACGACCCCAAAGCGAAAGGTTATCGACCCCCGCAACAAATCTTGACTATTGCGAAAGGGAGTTGGGTTGAAGAAAATGATGAAATGGCCCGAGTTTATTTTGATAAAAATGACGGTATTGACAATCTTGTTGACTTTATCTGGCAATCAATAGACGGTGTGATGGCGCGTCATCAAAGTACATTGACAGAGGATAATCGCCAGCAGGGAGTGGTAAGCACCGATTGGTATTCGTTGATCAAGCCAGTTGAAGGGTGGTTTTGGGAAGACGAAGAGGTTATTTCTCAACAACGATTCCGTTTTTTTGTTGAGCAAAAAGAACACCAAAGAACAGCTTCATTGCGCGCTGAATTGTTGGATTATCGAAGCGAAAAAGTACAACTTAGCGACATGTTAAAGCAACAACTCGAGGCGCGAGCGATAAATGAAGTAATCACTGAGTTTGACTATTTATACCGAATATTAGAAGTGCAAGTAAGAAAGCAACAGGGCGTTTTATCTCTTGCGCTTGGTTTTGATAAGCAGGGTAATGGGGCAATGTTGACTGAACAATCAGCAGACATTGTCATCGATAGATTTGCAGGCTTTTTGGAGCGTGTTAATTTTACAATTATCAAAATTGACAATGACAATGGTGAAATATCTACCCGCTATGAGAAACCTGACGATAGTGTTTGGGATTCAATTTGGGGCGATGACGCTGTACAGCTACCTCTGGAAAGTGGTGATTATAAGATCACCGTGGCAACAACCAATGACGGCAGTACATCATTAACTTGGAAAGATGCGCAAGGAAATGTGTTGGATACCGATGTTATGGCGCAATTACAACAAGTACTATTACAAGTATTGCGTGATAAGGGCCTTACTATTTAATCGGTGGGTCGTTTTTTCAATAAGAAAAGAGCTAAGGCTCTTTTCTTTGTTTTTGTAGGCTAAATATAATGACAACACAAACAAGTCGTACTGCGGCGCTAGATTGGCGTACGCTTTTTGCATTTATTGTCCCCTCTTTAATCGGTGTTTTTTTATTCATGACACCCGTTGCTATTGGAGAGGCGATGACCATTCCCATTGCTGTGATGGCAAAAGCGTTGCAAGGGGTTGTTGGTCCATATGTTGATACTTTGATCCTCGCTATCATTTGTACAACAGGAGTAATGAGCCTTTTGGTTACACTGTTTAAGCCTGCACCATTGATGAAAATTGAATTGGTCCGCTATTTGTTTGAAGTCAGCTGGATTTGGCTAGTAACACGCGTCACTGGCATGGTGTTTATTTTAATGACTTATTTTAAAGTTGGTCCTGATATGATCAACTCCAGTCATACCGGTGCGTTGGTTCTAAATGATTTACTCCCTGTGCTTTTTTCGGTATTCATTTTAGCTGGATTGCTGCTACCTCTTTTGCTTAACTTTGGATTACTTGAATTAGTGGGAACCTTGCTGACTAAAGTAATGCGTCCATTATTTGGTGTCCCGGGCCGTAGTGCTGTTAACTGCGTAGCTTCTTGGCTTGGTGATGGCAGCGTGGGAATTTTGATGACAGCAAGACAGTATGAAGATAAATATTACACACAAAAAGAAGCCGCTATTATTGGCACGACCTTCTCCGCTGTATCAATTACTTTCTGCTTAGTGGTCATTGGTCAGGTTAAACTAGAACATTTATTTGCCCCATTCTATTTGACCGTGTGTCTTGCTGGATTCGTTGCTGCGATTATTGTCCCTCGTTTACCTCCTCTGAGATTTAAAAAAGATGTTTATGTTGATGGTACTGAGGTTGATGCTGAGGCAGAAGCTGTACCAGAGGGTAAAACTCTGTTTAAACATGCTTTAGACGTCGCTTTGTTGAAAGCGCAGAAGGCACCAGGAGTAAAAGGAACAGTGCAAGAGGGCGTTCACAATGCGCTGGATATGTTGTTTGCGGTTTTACCTGTTGTTATGGCTGTTGGGACAATGGCGTTGATAGTGGCTGAACATACCTCTATCTTTCAGGTGTTAGGCACACCTTTTGTGCCGTACCTAGAGCTATTGCAAGTACCTGAAGCTGCACAAGCTGCGCAAACCATCGTTGTGGGTTTTGCCGATATGTTTATACCTTCTATCTTGGCAGCCAGTAATATTGAAAGTGACGTAACGCGCTTTATTGTTGCCGCAATGAGTGTGACACAGCTAATATATATGTCTGAGGTTGGCGCTCTGTTACTAGGCAGCAAAATACCAGTCAATTTATTTGAGCTGTTTGTTATTTTTATATTGCGTACACTAGTGACATTGCCGGTGATCGCACTAATGGCGCACTGGCTGGTGGGTTAATTAATACGATTTAATTTATGCGTGGGATGAATTTACGCTCATTCCACGTCTTTATCTTTTCTTTGAACTGTATGCTCAGTTGGCTTAGTTTGTTTATCAATCTTGCCTTTTATATCGAATTTGGCTGAGTATTTGAGTAATGCAATGTTACTCCAAACTACCGCAAGCACGGTGGCAATGATCAAAATGATATGCCAAGTTTCTAATTGCTCCAGCATGATGCCCCTCGTTTCATATTTACAGTGTTTGTATCTTTTTAACTTATAAACAATACAAACTGAAGTGTTGTACTGCATTGTAGAGGTTTTGCTTCTTTACTGACAATTTATCTGTCAATTGTGTGAGATTTAATTAAGCATTTTTAACGCTATATTGGTATCATTCACCCAACAGTCAGGCTTTGGCACTTAGTCTGACAAAGACAGTAAATTTGGTTTTGTAAAAGGTGAAAACTTGCTCATGGAACATGTTTTAATTTGGCCATCTCAGTACCCGTTGTTGCTGCGTGGATTAATAGAGCAAAATGGTGCATTTATATTGGATGCATTAGAGTCTTGGCCAAATTGTAAGACGAGTAAAGATGAACAAGGTGTAGAGACAACCGTTTTGCCACCGTTGTTTTACCTACAATGGCTGAAACCGCTTGAGCCGTTTGAGTCATGTTACTTTCAGCATATTGATGAATATGACGAACAACAGCAGTCCTACACTCAGCAATTATTTGCCCATATTGAACAGTCAGGCATGACGCGAGAAGAACTGACTATTATGTTGTTAAAGCGCGTCTCTCAATACAGTGATCTCATGCTGCAAAAAGACGCTGTTGCGTCCCCCAACTTCTTTGACTTATTAGTATCGTTGAAGTACGACCAAGTGTTTAATTGGTGCCTGGAATCAGGCATGAAATTAACGGCATTAGAAACGTGTAGAATGTGGGAGCAAAAAGATTTTAAGGTTGCGATAGAACAACATATTGCAACCTGTATTAGCGAACCTGACAAGACCGCGCAAATGGCAACCGATAAACTGCTGCAAGACAGCGGTGAATTTTATCATTTATTAGAACTTGTTTATGACGATAAAGCACAGATAGAGCAGTTACTTGAGCAGGCATTATTAAATCAAGTTATGTCAGATGATGTGAAACAACCTAAGTTGATGAATTTGCTAGCTCAGGGAGCTAAAGGCTCTGAGCGAGATGCGCAAGGTAGAACGGCTTTAATGTGGGCGGTAGAAAAAGGATTTGTGAACGTTGTTGAAAAGCTCCTTCCCAATCATGATGTAAACGAAATAGATGAGCAAGGCCAGACGTTGATGCATTTTGCTGTGAAGTCTAACTTGGCCAGTATGATTGACTTGATAATGAATCAGGGTGTTGAGGCTACCAAACCGGATAGTTTAGGGCAAAGCCCGTATCGGTTGGCGATGAAATTGTCTTTGGTCGTTGCAAAAAAAACGCTCGAGCAACATGGTATCAAAGAGTTGTCTGAACAAGGAAAGCTAGTAAAAATCAAGCAGGTGCATTTTTTGTATGCATTGGTTAGTCTGTTATTACCTGTGCAACTTGCGCTGTTTTTTAGTGAGCAAGTTGCAGACAAGTCACTGCTTGTTTGGGGAGCAACAGGGGTAGGGGTACTTCTATTTTGGTTTGCGCGATGGGTTAGGCGTGGACAGCTTTATCCTAATATGAGCCACCCATGGTCTTTAAAAGGTCTCAGTGCTTTGAGTTGGTTTAGTGTTAGCGCTCAAGTATTATTTGCATTATTAATATTGAGTACTTTGCTGCGAGGTTAAATCTCTCGCAGCATAAACATATCAGTCTTTTTTCTCACTATTGTGAGCGGCTTTTTCTTCGGCAAGTTCATCCTTTAACTTACGAATTTTTAATCCCAGTTCCTGTCCCCTATGACGGGCATAATAAGTGCAACCGACGAACATAGCGGTGGCAAAAATGAGCTCCAGCGCCACCCAAATAATTTCCTCAGGTGAGACCCAAAGCAAGCTAAGGCTATGAATGAAATAGATCATAACGATAAAGTTCGCCCAAGCGTATGTATAGGGTTTGTCTTGGATGATCCCTTTTAAGGGGAGCAGTAAAGGCAAAATGTATACGGCGAATACAAAGCCATTACTGTAGCCTTCGCGTGGCGCGAGTATAAATAGCCACGTAGGCATCAGAATTAACAGACCAATATAGCCAAACAACGCGAGTCGTTGGTAGGTTAAAGTTATGGGCTTTTTACTAGGTTTTGTCATTTTAATTTACTTGCAATGTTAAATAGTCGGGTACCAACTGCACGGCAAATCCGTTTTTCGCACTCACTTAATTGGTTTGAGTTGTTTTTTCCGGCTACGTGGCTGGCACCATAAGGTGTTCCACCCGACGTTGTGTTTAGTAACTCAGGCACATCATAAGGAACGCCAAGTAACATCATACCGTGGTGCAACAACGGTAATGATAAGTTCAGTAGTGTTGCTTCATTGCCACCGTGCATACTGCTTGAAGATGAAAAAACGCAGGCAGGTTTATCTATGAGTTGGCCTTTTAACCACAAGTCACTGGTGGTTTCCCAAAACGTTTTAGCTTGCGCTGCCATCATGCCAAAGCGGGTTGGTGTGCCAAACGCTAGCGCATCGCACTCAATAAGGTCTTGTTTACTAATGATTTGATCAAACTCATTTTTTTTCTCGAATGTTCTGAGCTTTACATCTGCACCATGAGATTCAATAGTATCACCAATTTCATGCGCCATGGCTTCGACAGAACCATGGCTTGAGTGATAAAGAACAACAATATTAACCATTAAAGGATGTTCAACACAGATTCAGGTGGACGACCTATTGCAGCTTTTTGTTGATTAACTACGATGGGCCGTTCGATAAGTTTAGGATTAGCAATCATTGCTTGGCGAAGCGTAGACTCTTCGGTTTCTTTACTGAGCCCAAGCTCTTTGTAAAGTGTTTCTTTGCTTCTCACTAACTGATGGGCTGAGTCAAAGCCAAGTTGTTGAATTAATTTATCAAGAGTCTCTAAACTCATCGGGTTTTTTAAGTATTCAACCACTTGAGCATTTACTCCTTGTGCTTCGAGTAAGGCAAGAGTTTCGCGAGATTTTGAGCAGCGCGGATTATGGTAAATTGTAACTGACATATCCATTCCTAAAAATTTTTGCTTATTTTAATAGATGTAACTTGCGACTTAAAGCTTAGCGAGTTCTTTTTGCATCTGCCGGTATTGGCTCAGCAGTGCTTTAAGTCTTGCTTCTTTTACAGATTCTTGTTTATTGGTGTGGTTCAAAGCGCGCTGTATTTCATCTGCAGCTTTGATGTAAGCGCCGTACTGGGCAAGTAAACTTGCATGCATTTCATGATAAGCTGCTTTGTCACCTTGCTCCTTATAAACCTTAGTTAACAAGTCTTTAGCCAGAGCATGTTCTGGTTTCTCTAGTAAAAATAATTTTAATAGTTTTTCCGCTTTATCCAGCTGTTTTGCTTCGATAGCCGCATTTGCTAAATTTAGCGTAATAACCTGATTATTTGGACGAAACTCGTGTTTTAGCTGTAGCAGCTTAGTGGCTTGTTCTGGCTGTTTTTGTGCAATTAACAGATCAGTGTATGCATCTAAATAAAAAAGATTGTTTTCATCTTGCTCTAGCAGTTTATCAAGTAAAGCCTGCGACTGTTCCAATTTGCCTTGGTCCAGCAAGCTAAGTGCTAAACCGTATTCTAAAGCTTGTTTACTCATCTCGGTGGCTTTTAGGCGTAGCTGATTTTCAAAAAAACTCTGCGCATGTTGGCTTTCAAAATGGTAACGCGCTAGCACACGACTCTTTGCTAATTCAAATTTTAAGCTAGCAGGGACGTAGCGTGGTGCAAATTGTTGTGCTCTTAGACGAACATCCGAAATGCGTGACTCCGGTAATGGGTGCGTAAGTAAAAAAGCGGGGGGTTTTGTCTGGTAACGTACTTGTGCTGCGAGCTTTGTCAGAAATTCACTAGATTGCGAGGGGTCAAATCCTGCTTCATACAGTGTTTGCATACCAAAGCGGTCAGCTTCTTGTTCAGCTTTTCTACTATGTGATAATTGGTTTAACTGAGATTGTGTTGAGTTAGCGGAAATAATGGCCATGCCTGCGTCTGGGGCTACAATCGTGGTGAGTATGCCTGCAATCATACCTGCTAACGTAAGGGCACTATTGTCTTTGGCTTGCTGCATACGCCTAGCTAGGTGACGTTGTGTTACGTGTGCTACTTCGTGACCAAGTACAGAGGCAAGCTGAGATTCGTTGTCAGCTTGCGCGATTAATCCTGTATGTACGCCAACATGCCCGCCATAAAAGGCAAATGCATTGATAGCTTGATTATCTATCCAAAAGAATGAAAATCCAAAACGTACATCATTGGCATTGGCTACAAGCTTATTGCCCAAACTTGTTAAATATTCGTCGAGGACAGGGTCTTGCACTAAAGGAAGTTGACTTCTGATCTGCATCATCATCACTTCGCCAATGGCTTGCTCTTTTTCAAGCGGTAAAACTTGCAGTGCGGATGTGCCTAAATCTGGTAGTTTTATAGCACTTTGTCCATGACTGGTATGACTTGCTATAAGCAGAATCGACCCTACAACGGCATGGGCTAGAGTGGTTAATCGCATATTATTCCTTTTTGACATCATCACCGTACTTAAGCCTTGCGAGATCAAGCTCATCACTGCTGGTACGGGCATCTTTTTCACACATTAAATAAAAGTCCTTTATTGTGACCCCATCAATAGAGACAATGTTCAGTTGTGCTTGTAAAAAAGCAATAACTTTGTGGACCGCCTTGTGTGCATGCAAAATAAGTGCTTTGTCTGCAGTGTCGCCACGCTCGAAGTAGAAGCCAATAAACTTATGCAACTGGTTAATTCGGATCAGAGTTTTCATGCTATGAGGGTCCCAAATATTGAACCCGATCAGACTGTTGTCTTTCATGTAGCGGTCAACTTTGACATTTTTTGCGTAGGGGAAAGCCCACAGCTCAAACCCTCTATCGGTGAAAACTTGATGAAGCGCTACTTTTGGTTTTTCTTCGCAATGAATAACACCGTGCTCATCTTCATAACCACCTAATAGTTGTAAATTCCAGTTGGGTTTATGCAGTACTCTTTTAACTGCATTATCAAATCCGTGGTGCAGTATCCCTTCTGTTTCACCAATTGAAGATGCAACCATGTGATAAAAAGGAGGTAGTTCCCCCCAGTTTATCTGCTTTTTATACCAATTGATCTCTTTGAGTGTAGGGTTGGCAGGCAAACTAGCCTTACTATTTGCTTTAGGCATGACAAGCCGTACTCCGAATTTTTCTCTATCTAAAAGGATAAACCATTGCGCGAGTTCAAGCCATAGGATCTGGCTTTTAAGTTACTTTACCTTAATGCTACCATGTGAATATTGCTTGAACATCCGACCAGAGGCTTAAAACGTATGGCGACAGCGCTAAAAATGGACTTATCACTTTATCAGTGTCCGCAGTTTTTCGTTCAATTCAAATGGCAATTAAAACAAGCTCAGCAGCAACAAGCTGAAAAAGTACAATTTTATTATCTTCGAGAGCAAGATATTGGTGATATAGTACGTTACCTTGAGCAGCACAAATTTACCTATTCACACCATCAAGGCACAGAGCCATTTTTAGAGGTAAGCATCGACCATGTTTGATATTGTAAAAGCTTGGTACCAAAATAAGTTTTCTGATCCACACTCTGTTACTTTGCTACTGATGCTTATTGCATCTGTAGCGATGTTGTATTTCTTTGGGCCTTTTGTTGTCCCAGTGCTAATTGCTTTGGTCATTGCTTATTTACTCGATTGGCCAGTAAGTCGACTTCAAAAATTTATACCTAATAGAACACTGGCAACAACGTTAGTGATTTTACTTTTTGTGGGACTATGTCTTGCAATGCTACTGGGTATTGTGCCTGTGCTTTGGCAACAAACAAGTAATTTGTTGCAAGAAAGCCCACATATGATAGAGCAAGGGAAAGCGTTTTTATTACATTTACCTGAGAAATATCCTACTTTGATTTCTGCTGAGCAAGTAAAAGTTTTGGTATCAAGCGTTGAAGCAAAAGTGATTGAGCTTGGTCAGGTGTTGGTATCTATCTCTTTGACATCACTTAAAGATGCAGTGGCATGGTTAATATATTTGATACTTGTACCATTGCTGGTATTTTTCATGCTCAAAGACAAAGTGATCTTAACACGTGGAATAGAGGCAATGATCCCAAAAGAGCGTCGTCTTATCACACAAGTATGGTCAGAGATGGATCATCAAATCATGAACTATATTCGCGGTAAAGTGCTCGAAATAGGGGTTGTTGGTAGTGTTAGTTTTGTTGCCTTTTCTATTCTTGATTTACGCTATTCTGCATTGTTAGGTGCGTTGGTTGGCCTATCGGTTTTAATTCCCTTTGTTGGCGCTGCATTAGTGACTATCCCTGTAGCAGCTGTTGCAATGTTCCAATTTGGAGTAGAAGCTCAGTTTTGGACAGTTGTGATTGTCTATGGTGTTATTCAGGCGCTCGATGGCAACGTGTTAGTACCGTTACTGTTTTCTGAGGCTGTAGATTTAAACCCCGTCTATATCATAGTTGCTGTGTTATTTTTTGGTGGCTTGTGGGGCTTTTGGGGTGTGTTTTTTGCCATTCCATTGGCATCGTTAGTTAAAGCGCTCGTCAATGCTTGGTCAACTCAGCGAGTAGATGACCATAGCGAGGTTGAAAAAGGCACTTTATAGTGCCTTTTTTATTGAGCTGGACCGGTACTTTCTCGTACCACTAGGCTTGGGGTAAATGTCGTAATAATGTCTTTATCGTGTTTTCTTGAGCCTCGCGCTTTACTAAACAATAATCTAGCAGCGTGTTCGGATATAACATCGTTAGCTTGATGTGCAGTGGTTAACTTAGGCCAAGTCTGTCTTGAGAAGGGAGAGTCTTCGAAGCCTGTGATTGATAATTCTGCAGGGATATCAATATTCATTAACCTTGCCGCGAATAGGGCTCCCGCCGCTACCTCATCGTTACCTCCCAAGATGGCAGTAATATTATTTGGGTTGCCATCTTTTAGTAATTCTTTCGCACCATTTACGCCAGATTCAAAAGAGTAGCTACCTTCATAAATGAGTTTATCTGAAGGCTCGATATTATGATCCCTAAGGGCTTGGTGGTAACCAGCCAAACGTTCTGAGGTAGATTTATGTTCTTTGTCGCCCAGCACAAAGGCAATACGCGTATGTCCCAAAGACAGCAAATGCTCGGTAATCTCATAGGCAGCTGCAAAGTCGTTGACTAAGATACAATTGTTACGCTCGGTGATATCCGTGTCTCGGCCTGATAATAGACGTACGTACTGTACGCCCATTTCATCGAGCATTTCTATGATACTTTGCTGCTCGGATAACGGGGGAGTCAAAACAAGGCCAGCTAAACGTGAGCGCTTAATCATTGTTTTGAATTCATCCTGCATATTAGTATCAAGATAACTACAAGGGTGAATGACAAGTTCGTAACCTTCTTCTTTGCATCTAGAGAGAACGCCATTTTGCATATCAATTACGTAATAGGCATTTGGGTTGTCATAAACAAGTCCGATAGCAAAGGAAGAAGTGCCAGCGAGGTTTCGCGCAGCGATATTAGGCTGATAATTCAACTCATTTACTGCACTCATTACCAAGTCATAAGTTTTTTTGCGAACGGAGGGTTCTTTATTGATCACCCGTGAGACGGTTTTCATTGATACACCGGCTAACTTAGCGACATCGTTTATGGTGACTTTCATTTTTTTATTCTTTTATGTGCGTGAGCTTTTGTAACTTGCTCAAAATTCATTAAATGATCATGTGAGTAGCTTAGTCTATCTAATCTAAATCAAAAATAGCAGTATAAATATCACAAATAAATGAATGATACCGGTGTCAAAAGTATAAAATTGCGTTATTATCCACATTGTAAAATTGAAAATAAGAAAATTGACAGCGTTGTCATTGTAGCTTAAGGTAGGCGTTGAAAATAGTCTTTTGCTTGCATAATCAGTACGTAAACTGCATTGCAAGCTTCATGTTATGTTAGGGGATGAGTATGAGTTGCCGTCGTGAGTTGTCGAGTTGGCAGGCGTTAGAGCAATCTGCAGCAAAATTAAAGCAACAACAATTAAAAACCTTGTTTGCACAAGACCCATCGCGTTTTGCGAAGTTTTCTTGCCAAATTCAGGGGGTTTTGTTCGATTACTCGAAGCAATTGATTGATGATGAAAGCTTTTCGCAACTCATATCGCTAGCAGAGCAGGTTGATATCGCATCTTGGCGCAACAAAATGTTCAGTGGAGAAAAGATTAACTTCACTGAAGATAGAGCTGTTCTACATGTTGCGCTTAGAAATAGAAGTAATACACCGATTTTTGTTGACGATTCAGACGTCATGCCATTGGTTAATGACGAGCTTGAGAAAATTAGGCAATTTACCGATCGAGTCCGCAGTGGTAAGTGGCTTGGCTACTCTGGTAAAACTGTTAAAAATGTGGTGGCAATTGGTGTTGGCGGTTCAAACCTTGGGCCACAAATGGTCACTGAGGCATTAGCAAATTATGCTGATGATACATTGAATGTACATTATGTATCCAACGTAGATGGCGTGCAATTAGCGGGTGTTTTAAATGATCTAGACCCACAAACAACGCTTTTTGTTATTTCATCAAAGACCTTCACCACATCAGAGACCATGACCAATGCGCGTTCAGCCGTTAAGTGGTTTTTGGAACACGCAGAAAAAGAAGCTATTGCAAAGCACTTTGTAGCAGTCAGCACAAATTTAGAAAAAACACGCGAGTTCGGTATTGCGGATGAAAATGTATTTACCATGTGGGATTGGGTCGGCGGCCGATTCTCATTATGGAGCGCAATTGGTTTGCCGATTGCTTTGTACTTAGGCTTTGACAAATTTGTTGAAGTGCTTGAGGGGGCATTTGAAGTAGATGAACACTTCAAAAATGCGTCGCCGGAACAAAATATTCCATTGATTATGGCGTTATTGAGTGTATGGAATACCAGCTTTTTGGGGCACACTGCTCAGGCAATTCTACCGTATGATCAAGCGTTACATATGTTGCCTGCATACTTACAACAAGGTGAAATGGAAAGTAACGGAAAGCATGTTACTTTTGATGGTCAAATTGTACCGTACACCACCGTACCGCTAATTTGGGGAATGACGGGGATTAACGGCCAACATGCATTTTATCAGTATCTCCATCAAGGCAATAATATTGTACCAGCAGATTTCATTGCCTCGGTACAACCTCAGGTTAAGGTAGACAAGCATCATGATATTCTGTTGTCAAACTTCTTTGCACAAACAGAAGCTATGATGGCGGGAGTAGATGAACAACAAGTTCGTTCTGACTTACAAGCGAAAGGTAAAACAGAACAAGAAATTGAAAGTTTAGTTGCTCATAAAATTCATCAGGGTAATAGGCCAACAACGTCAATTTTATTAGATGTTGTAGATGCCAAGTCAGTTGGACGCTTGATTGCTTTGTATGAGCATAAGATATTCTGTCAGGGAATTATTTTGCAGATCTGCTCCTTTGATCAATGGGGTGTTGAACTGGGTAAAGGGCTGGCATCCGCGATAGAAGCTGAGCTTACACAGCAAGGGGTTAATCACCCTCATGATAGTTCAACGGCAGGCTTAATTGCTTATTATAAAAATAATCGATAATTGGAAAAAATTCGTCTTTTTTGAAAGACAACCAGTTCACTCAACGTGAAAAAATACCTTTGAACGGGTAGCGCTGGAGTTCTTAGGGCCTGTATTTTTGTGAGAGGAATTACAGTGCCCCTAAGACTCATTTTCTGGCTAGTACATCTTCTTAGAGCCAACCTCGTAAAGGTAATTTGCAAGAAAAAATTACCGTCTCACTTTGTCGTTGAACTGTTACAATCGAATTCAATACTGCTGAAAAGCAGCGTCTGGTAGGCTAGGAATATGGCGTGACCAGACATTAACAATAAATGCACAGTCAGTGAACAGGAACTGTTTAGCTGTGCTTAACCTTGTAGAGAGTAATTTATGCTTAATCCTTTTGATATTGTAATTTTTGGTGGGGGCGGAGATTTAGCATTACGCAAGCTATTGCCTGCGATGTATCGCGCATATCAAGAAGGTAATTTACCTGAAGGCTCTCGAATCTTGCCGACTGTTCGTGAAGAAAGTAAAAAACAAGAATATATCGAAACAGCACAGCAAGCATTAAAGTCTTTTTTAGGTGAAGGTGAGTTTAATAACCGAGATTGGAAAGCGTTTTCAGCTTTCTTAGTGCCTGTGGTAATTAATGTTACTGAGCCGGATGGTCACTGGGATGAATTAAGAACACTTCTAGAGCAAGATGCTTTAGATAAATCTAGAGTATTCTACTTATCATTACCGCCAGCTGTTTATGGTACTTGTTGTGAAATTTTATCTTCGAAAAAGCTCATTACTGATACTTCAAGAGTCGTGGTTGAAAAACCAATTGGCTATTGTGGTGAATCCGCAGAAGAAATTAACGCTAAGATCGCACAGTACTTCACTGAAGAACAAATTTTCCGAATCGACCATTATTTAGGTAAAGAAACGGTTCAAAACCTTATGGCGTTGAGATTTTCAAACGTCTTATTCGAAAACCTGTGGGATGCAAAGTCTATAGACAATATTCAAATCAGCATTTCTGAGACTGTTGGGTTGGAGTCACGCGCAGGATTTTATGACAAAGCTGGTGCACTGCGAGATATGGTACAAAACCATTTACTGCAATTGCTATGCTTAGTGGCAATGGAATCACCGCACAAGCTTAATGCAAATAGAATTCGTGCCGAAAAGCTCAAGGTATTGGAAGCATTGCGACCGTTGATAGATGAGCAAGTAGACGCAAATATTGTTCGTGGTCAATATGTACCAGGCGACTTAAATGGCAAACTCGTTCCTGGGTACTTGGAAGAGTTAGGTGAGGGCTCAAGTACAACTGAGACATTTGTCGCAATTCGCGCTCATATTGATAATTGGCGCTGGGCCGGCGTACCGTTTTACTTGCGAACGGGTAAGCGTATGAAAAAGCGTTGCGCAGAAATTGTCGTGGAATACAAACCGGTATCTCACAATGTGTATGATGAATCTGTAGGTCCCATTCAACCAAACCGTTTGGTCATTCGTCTGCAACCAGAAGAAACTATCCAGCTGACACTTATGTCAAAGCGCATGGATAACTTAAATATGGAATTACAACCAGTTACTTTGAATATCGAACTGAGTGAGCAATATGGCTCAAGTTTTCATTCGGATGCGTATAAACGTTTGATGTTGGATGCTGCTGCAAATAACCCAGCACTCTTTATTCACCGTGATGAAGTGCGTCAAGCATGGCAGTGGATTGACCCAATTATTGAGCGTTGGCAACAAAAGGGTACTCCTGCGTTGTATCGCGCGGGTTCTTGGGGGCCAGCTGATGCTGACGAGCTACTTCAAGAGAACAATCACGTATGGTTTAATGTGGGAGAAAAAGCATAATGGCAAACCTTACAGAGCATTTTTTTGACTCTAAAGAAGAACTGACCGCACAACTATCAGCCCTACTTGAATCTAAGTTAGTGGCAGGAATTGAAGAAAAGGGCAGTGCAGTGTTGTTGGTGTCAGGTGGTTCTTCACCTGCCCCTGCTTATAAGCATTTATCGGGTTTACCACTTGCGTGGGATAAAATATCAGTGGCAATGGTTGATGAACGCTGGGTTGATGCAAACCACGAAAAATCGAACGAAGCCTTCATTAAGAGTACGTTACTGCAAAACCATGCATCAAAAGCACGGTTTGTCACTATGAAAAATTCTGCACAAACAGCCATTGCTGGACAAGTAGAATGTGAGCTGGCCTATAAAGCACTTGGTCAAGCGGATGTGACTATCTTAGGAATGGGACCTGATGGACATACTGCGTCATTGTTTCCTCATGCAGATGGCTTAGAGCATGGGTTAAATACGTCAGACGTTGTTTGTGCAATTAATGCTAAGCAAAGCGAAGTGACGGGAAGCATTACTGAGCGCATGACCTTAACTTTAAGCGGCATTGCCAATTCCAAACAGGTAGTACTTTTGATTAGTGGTGATGAGAAAAAAGCGGTATATGAGCAGGCAAAACAAGCTGGCTCTGAGTATGATATTCCACTTCGCGCTGTTATGAATCACCCTGAAATAGATTTAATCGTATTTTGGTGCCCATAAAACAGTGATAAAGCAAAGCACCCCTAGCTTCGTTCGATAATGGTGTGCTTTGCTGTTTTTTACTAACATCGCTATTCTTGTTTTGACTCTCTCGTAACACCATCTAATTCAATAGTAATACAACCCTAAATAGTACTTAACGTGAGTGTTTGGCTCTAACAAAGCCTATATACCTTAGAGTTTACCAGCTGAATAATGCTTTCCAAAGTCAAAAATAGGCCTAAAAACGACTATATATGTAGACACCGGTTACATGAAATTCTATAATGACAGCGTTGTCATTTTGCGTATTATCTTCCTTGAATACTTCTGCCAAAGTTTTTGTTTTGTACGCATTTATGTATTTTTGTTATAGTTTCTTTGAAAATCCTTTCATTTTATTCTTACAGAACGCATTTTGTCCCCAAAATAAATTTCTGTATGTTATATTTACTAGTAATTTTGTAACAAAGCATATCAAGTCCTCATGCAATATGATTAAAATCAATTGGTTATGTTTATTGTTGAATATTTTTTGATTAATTCAATAAAAAACATGTAGCGAATTTGTAATTTACGGTGTATGGTTTGTTATTAGATGACAGCGTTGTCATCATCACTGGGCAGAAGTGATTTAAAATTCCAACAAAATGATTCAAGGGGAATCCTGTGTTAGCTAATAATTTTAAAAAAAGCTTACTAGCAGTTAACGTCGGTCTTGTACTAAGTGCAGGTATATCAGGCGTAGCAGTTGCTGCTGAAAATAACCAAGTAAAAGAAGATGTTGAAGTAATTGAAGTGCGTGGTATCCGCCGTTCACTTGAAGCAGCATTAAATACAAAGCGCTTTGCCAATGCGGTTGTTGACTCTGTCTCTGCAGAGGATATTGGTAAGTTTCCAGACAAAAACATCGCAGAATCACTACAGCGTGTAGCGGGTGTGTCAATCAACCGTGGCTTCGTCGGTGAAGGTTCAGAAGTTTCTATCCGTGGTGTAGACCCAACGTTAACTCAAGTGCAACTGAATGGTCAGTTTGTAGCGTCTACAGGCTGGTTCTCACAAGCAGCTAACCGCCGTAGCTTTAACATGGATTTAATGCCATCAGAAATGATTGCAGGCTTAGAAGTTTACAAGTCACCTGTTGCCTCAATTGATGAAGGTGGTGTTGGTGGTACGGTTGTAATGAGAACACGCAAACCACTTGAGCTAGATGCAAACACTTTCTTTGGCTCGGTTGAAGCAAATCAAAACTCATTAGCTGATGAAACAGGCTTTGGTGCGACTGGTTTAGCGAGCTGGAAAAACGATTCTGAAACGTTTGGTGTCCTTGTTATGGCATCTCAGCTAGAGCAAATCGGTCGTGCTCGTAAATCAGAGAACTACTGGGAAGAAGGCTGGTCAGCATCTGGTATCGCTGGTTTTGATCAAGACCGTGAACGCACAGCGCTTGACGTAACATTTCAATATGCGCCTAGTGACGAGCTGGAGCTTGGTGCACACTTCCTCCGTACTGAACTTGACGCATTTAATACAAACCAAAACTTCTTAACTATTAATGGTACAAGTTACGTTAATGGGTCAGGTCGTTATACTTTGCTTGACGCTGGTGCGGGTGATGTTGAAGGAAACCGTCGTTACCTTAAAGGTACTGTGACTGAAGCAGGTTGGCTTGCTCAGGATACTAACACACGTAACGCAGTGATGAAGAGCAACGTTGTAGACTTCACCGCTTCTTATATGGGTGAAAACTATAAACTGTCTGGCGCTATCGGTAAAACTTGGGCTGACGGTGGTAATGGTGGTAATGCGAATGGTCTTTGGGGTCAACCTGTAGATGGTACTAACGGCATTACTGTTGATATCGATATGGACTTAGCTAATTCAATGGTTATGGTGCCAAACGGTGTGTCTTTGACTGACACTTCATGGCAAGCAAATCAGGGTGCTTCACTGTCAAAAGTTGAGTTGGAAGATGAAGAAACATATGCTCAAATCGACCTAGATTTAGATGTTGATTGGGGTGCGATTTCTCAGTTTGAAGCAGGTATTAAAGTACGTAACCACGAGTTTACTGCCGAAGCTTATGCGCCAACGTTTAAAGACGGTGCAATCGCCGCTTTGGGTACTATCGCTGACTTCGCTGATGGTAACTTAACTGACTTTAATGAAGTAGTAACGGGTGGTACACCAACTTCTTATACCAAACTAAACGGTAGAAAATACTGGAACTACTTGAACTCAAATGTTCAGTCTTGGGATTTCCAAGAAAAGGACTGGAATACTGTTGAAGAAAAAGTGTTAGCACTGTATGCGCAAGGTAACTTTAGTGGCGACAGCTACCGCGGTAACATTGGTGTTCGTTACGTACAGACTGATACTGAGTCTCAAGCATACAATGGCTTGTTTACAGGTAAAGATGTATTCAAGGGTGACTACTCTGACTGGCTACCAAGCTTTAACTTAGCGCTTGATCTTCAAGAAGATGTTATTCTTCGTATGTCAGCTGCTAAAGTGATGACGCGTGCCGGTTACTCTCAGTTAGCTGGTGGTTATAGCGGTCTACCTGATACGGTTCCGGCAAGTGGTCGTTTACAAGCATCACGTGGTAACCCTGCAATTGAACCGTTCCGTGCAACACAAATGGACATCGGTTTAGAGTGGTACTACGATGGTAACTCGCTTGTTTCATTTGCACTATTTAACAAAGACGTAGCATCATTCATTACGACTATTAAAGTAGATGAGAACCTTACGACAGTACCTGTGCCTGGTAACTACGAAGTAAGTATTCCTGACCAAGGTCGTGGTGGTAAGATTGAAGGTGCAGAATTCCAGTGGCAGACTAACTTTGGTAATGGTTTTGGTGCGTTATTTAACTACACCTACGTTGATGCAACAGGTCAAACTGATGACGGCAAAGACATTCAATTACCAGGTTCATCACGTAATGCGTTTAACCTGACAGGTTACTATGAGAGTGACATGTTTACAGCGCGTTTAGCGTATACATCTCGCGATGAATTTTTCGCTGAAGGTACTGCGTTAGGTAATGGTAATGACTCATTTGATTCGCAATCATTCTTAGATGCGTCATTCACATGGCATGCAACTGAGAACTTTGATGTATCTCTTGAGGGTGTGAACCTAACTAACGAGATCACGTACCAACGTTTCGGTGGTGGTTTAAATACCCTTCGTGTAGTAACGGACAATGGCTCACGTTACTCGTTAAAAGCGTCTTACCGCTTTTAATTGGAATTAAAGATATAAGGAAATAAGTAAAGGGAAGGCTTGCCTTCCCTTTTTAATCTGAGCTAAATAGTAGGGCCATTTTCGAAATAGAAAAATTAAAGGTGTACGATGGAAGTAAATGAAACAATCGGTTCAGTCGTCGTTGTTGGTGGTGGCACTGCTGGGTGGATAACCGCAGCCAAATTGGCAAAACGTTTTAATAGCACGTCTGAAGGTGCTGTATCTGTCACGTTAATCGAGTCTCCTGATATTCCTACCATAGGCGTTGGCGAAGGAACTTGGCCAACAATGAGAAAGACCTTAGCATCGCTTGGTATTGACGAAAGTGAGTTTATCAGAACTTGTAACGCATCTTTCAAACAAGGCAGTAAATTTGTAAATTGGAAAGCCGCACCTACAACCACGAACAACCACTATTATCACCTATTTTCTTCTATTGCAGATCCCGCAGAATTTAATTTATCACCATACTGGCGATTAGGGTATGCAGGGACAAAGTCGTACGCTGAAGCGGTGAGTACGCAAGGCTACTTGTCAGATTTATGTAAAGCCCCAAAAGCAATTACATCAAAAGCTTATGATGGTATTCAAAGCTATGCTTATCACTTAGATGCGGGGAAATTTGCCGAGCTTTTGAAAAAGCATGCTATTGAAAAGTTGGGTGTAAAATTTTTGTCTTGTAATGTGACAGATGTTATGACTGACACTGACGGCATAACTGGCGTTATGACCGACCAATTTGGCGAAGTTGCTGGTGATTTCTTTGTCGATTGCTCAGGCTTTTCATGTTTACTTTTAGGGCAAACACTTGGGGTGCCTTTTAAATCAGTATCGGATGTATTGTTTACTGATTATGCAGTAGCGATTCAAGTGCCTTATAACGATCCTCAATGCGACATAAATAGCTGTACTATCTCTACAGCACAAGAAGCGGGTTGGATATGGGATATTGGTTTACAAAACCGTCGCGGAGTAGGCCATGTTTATAGTTCTGAGTTTATGTCACACGAGCAGGCTGAGAAACTATTACGCGAGTATATCGGTGAAGATGCACACAATTTACCCGCTAAATTAGTTAAGATGAATGTAGGTTACCGAGAAAAGTTTTGGCATAAAAATTGTGTCGCAATCGGCATGTCCGCTGCGTTTGTTGAGCCTCTGGAAGCATCCGCTATTTTTTTAATAGAAGCGGCTTCGAATATGCTTGCTGATCAACTCCCTAAGAAAAAGTCTTTACTAAACATAGTTGCAAATAAATTTAACGAGTCGTTTTTATTCAGATGGAACCGAACAATTGACTTTATTAAATTGCATTATGTGCTTTCGGAACGAGATGAACCTTTTTGGGTAAAAAATAAAAATAAAGACTCTATACCACAATCCTTACAGGATTCTCTTGAGCAGTGGGCTACAGAGCCGGTTAGCCCCTATGATTTTTCGCATGTTTATGATCCATTCCCAATGGAAAGCTATCAATACGTGCTAAACGGTATGAACTTTAACCAAGATTTGTCAGCAGGCGAGACCAAGTACTCAGACATCGACAATGCAAAAAGGGCTTTCGGCCAAATAGAGAAGTACAAGGATATGTTGATTCGAGACCTACCAAGCAACAGAGAGCTCTTAAACAAGTTGTCTTCATTTAGTTTCAGCAAGGTATAAATTCGATGAACCAAATTAATAACATAGTGATTGTAGGTGGTGGCACAGCTGGCTGGATAAGTGCAGCTTTACTGGCCAAAAAGCTAAATGCGTCAAGCCAAGATGGCGTTAGCATTACTTTGGTTGAATCCCCTGATATTCCAATCATTGGTGTTGGGGAAGGGACATGGCCAACAATCAGGAAAACCCTACAAGAAATTGGTATTGCTGAAGATGAGTTTATTAAAGAATGTGACGCAAGCTTTAAGCAAGGAGCGGAATTTGTAAATTGGTATCAAGATCCAGCGAAAATTGGCAAGCATAGCTATTTCCATCCACTTAATGCAACGTTTCATGCTGCGTATGATTTTAACCTAGCGCCTTATTGGCTATTAGATGAGGCAGAAAACAAACAGCCTTATGATTTAGCTTGTGCGACTCAAAGCTATATCTCGTCACAAGGGTTCGCACCCAAAAGTATTACGACCCCTCAATACGACGCGATTTTAAATTATTCTTACCACCTAAATGCCAATAAGTTTGCAAAACTATTAACTAAGCACGCTGTAAAGTTAGGTGTTCACCATATACAAGCGAATATTCATCATGTTCACGTAGATACAGCAGGGTTTGTTAAGTCAGTAGATACTGATACGCATGGCACCGTTGCAGGCGATTTTTTTATTGATTGCTCTGGAAGCAAAGCTATTGTACTTGGCGAAGCACTGGGTATTAAGTGGAAAAGCATCTCTGATATCATATTTAATGATACTGCGCTTGCCGTGCAGGTGCCCTATGAAAAAGCTGATTCACCGATAGCCTCTAATACCATAGCAACGGCTCAAGCGCATGGTTGGACATGGGATATTGGTTTGCAAAATCGTCGAGGTGTTGGTTATGTTTACAGTAGTGCGCATACCAGTGAAGAGCATGCATATTCTACGCTAGTCGATTACTTAGGCATGCCTGAAAGTGATTTGAGCATTCGTAAACTGTCTTTAAATTTAGGATATCGACAAAAATTTTGGCATAAAAACTGTGTTGCGGTCGGTATGTCAGCGGCATTTATAGAGCCGCTAGAGGCATCAGCTATCTTTTTAATTGAAGCGGCTGTGAACATGATTGCAGAGCAATTTCCACGCCATGTGAGTGAGTTAGAGTACGTTGAAAAACAGTTTAACGATACATTCACATTAAGGTGGGAAAAGAGTGTTGACTTTATTAAGCTGCATTATTGTATTTCGCAAAGGCGAGATACGCAGTATTGGGTAGACAATGTTGCCCAAAGTAGTATACCTCAATCGTTACAACAAAAATTACAGCATTGGCGCTACAATGTGCCTTCAAAATATGATTTTGACTATGCCTTTGAACCATTTGTGTTAGACAGTTACTTGTTCGTATTGTACGGCTTGAAATATAACACAGACCTGCAATTGAAGCATTCGTCTTATGTACATGCTCAGCTGGCAAATAAAAAGTTTAACGACGTTGCGCGGTTAAATGAACACTTGTCTAGCCTTTTACCTACCAACAGAGACTTATTAGAAAAGATCTTAAAAAATGGTTTGTCAAAAATATAAGCCATGCTAATGAGAGGTTAAACGATGGGCAACAACGCGCTGTTGCTCATCGATTGATTGTGTGTAGTTATGTAAAAACAAGTATAATTTACTGGCTGAGCGCAATCGTTTACCGACTGTACTTTCAATCAATGTGTTTGATAAATTGCGCTGGATTTCCAGCATAAACGGTATTGCTTGGGACATTTTTGTGTACCACGCTACCGGCGCCAATAACGGCATTATCTCCTATTGATACGCCTTTGGTGATAATTGCGCCATAACCAATCCAAACATTGTTGCCAATGCTTACCGGTTTGGTGATTAGTCGACTGACTTCGTCAGCATCTTTTCTGCCAGTTAGCGTGTGACCATCACAGTCCATGATCACCACATTTGGACCAAACAAAGCATTATCACCTATTGTTACCGACTCGTAGCTGACAATGGCTGTGCCTTGTAAACAGGCATTGTTGCCAATGGTGATTTTCCCAGCATTACAATTGGGACGTTTGACAATAGTCAATTTCACTACATCGTTGGGAAATGCCGCTGCATTGCTAGAGTCTAAAAATGCATCTGTGCCAAAGACTATATTGTGTTGAAACTCTGCTAATGTGATGCGCTTTGGTGGCTGCTCGGTGTGCTCATATATTTCAGCGTAAGCGAATCGAGGCGTTCCTAGCAGTTGAGGCGTACTTTTAAATACCACTCCAGTATCACGAAGTTCATCAATGGGTGATACAGAAACCGTAGGAAAAAAGTGATTAACAAACTTTGCCATTAGAGGTCCTTTCAAATGATAGTGTTTCAGAATTACTTTGGTTATTAACTTGTCCCATATTGCGAACTCTTTTGAAGCTCAAGCCCATGATGCAAGCGGCTACAGCAAGCCCTCCGAGTATTGAAGTTGCTGTTTTGATATCGACAACGTCAAGTAGTGTTCCCAGTGTAATTGACGAAATTGGCACTAATCCGTGCACAGAAAATAGCACGATACCAATGGCGCTTGATAGCTTATTCATTGGTACATGTAACTGATACCAAGTTGTGCCTGCTACTATCGCAAAGCCAGTTGTACAGCCGAGCACCATTAACAGGATACATATCGTTATTTGCGAGCTTTGAAAGCCAAGACAAATAAAAGCGATGGCAGCGAACAGATCTAACCCCAATATATACATGCCTAGATAGCGCATTTTAGGCTTTAGTACACTTACCAGCATTGCACCGATAAAAGTGCCCACGCCCTGACTGGCAAATAAGTAGCTTAGTCCGGCTTCATTGCTTACTAGATGTACTTTGGCTAAATAGGGAATAAAGATGACCAAGGGGCCATATATTAAAATTGAAATAAGCATAAGATAGCTGACAATTAAGCTTAAATTGGGGTGCTCAAAGGTATATCTAAAACTATCTATAATTGATTGGTGTAGTTTGGTTGTTACCTTTATGTCATGGCTGGTTGGCTTTTTTTGAGTTCGCATCAACATGGAGCAGGTAGATGCGAGTAGCACGAGCATAGCGTCAACAAAAAATGCGAATGTCAGGTGATAATGCTCTATTTGGCTCGGTATGGTCGTCGTAATAAAAGACTTCGCCCACAATAAGCATAATCCCACAAGTACCGGAGCAAACGATTGAATGATAAAGTTTCCTCCCATCGTCAGTACGTTAGCTGTCATAATGCTTGTGCTTGGCACTATATGCGGAATAATCGATTGATTAGCCGGAAAGCAAAGTGCCGAAAAGCTGCCAGCTGTGATGGCAAACGTAATAAGCATGAGAATATTTGGTGACCACAACACTAAGGAAGCCGAAAATACCAATGTACATAGCGCAAAACCAAGCCTGCCAATTCGGATAACTGTCAACGGAGTCAATCTGTCGCTAAATACGCCTCCTATAAGAATAAAAACACTATGTGGCACGCCAAAACATGCCATCACAATTGCTAGTAGCATTGGGTCATTGTTAGTCACTTCAAGAGTCAGCCATGGCAACGCAATTAAGGTAAAGTAAGCACCAATTTGGGTTAGCAACATGCCAACCCAATGGAGCCTGAACTCATTATTTTTAACTAGTTCTATCATGAGTTACTGTGAACTTCCTTCATGACAAAAGCCAATAAACTGCCATACGTCGAACTGATTCGATAAATTAGGTTGTTCAGATTTTGTCCACCACTTCGCTTCGTAGAGCGCATGTTGGAATTGGATTCTATCGCTTGCTTGGTAAACAACTTGGCTGTTCCATGTTTCGGTTTTGGTACAGTCAATAAATGCTTGTACACTGGAGGTCCAGCTGGTTGTTACACTTGGCCACTGGCCTATTACGTCTACACTCGATGGTGGATTTTTAGCCTCATCTTCTTGTTCTTTTGTCCAAGTGCGCCCTTGTTGCTGGTGGCACGTTTGGCAGGTCATCGTATCATCTCCCCACTGTCTTTTGGTGGTGGTGATAAAAGCCTCGTCGTCGTCACGGATATCATTGTTCCAACGTTCATGAAGCTCAACCATGTTGTGTTCTCTTTGTGCAAAGGCTGAATGGCCTATGTGCCATTGTGGAAAATGAAAATCAGGCCAGTGTTTAACATTTAGCAAACTGTTGGCGGTATTGAAGTCGCCAGCTTTTATCGCATAGTCAATAAAGCTACTAATAAATACTAAACGGTTAAATGAAAACCGTGGATTGTCAGAGCAACTTCTAAAGGTTAAGTCTTGATTACAGGCATTTAGCCCTTGCATGATATAGCCGAAGCCTGTAACGAAATATTGTGGTTCGTTAAAATATCCCGATGCAAAAGTGATGGAATGGAACCCTGGATTGATATTAAACCAGTGTGTTTGCTCCTGTTCTATGAGCCATTGACTTTGCTTGTCGCCATGAAGCTTTGCGAGCCATCGTCTAGGCAGCGTATTCCAACCACCAAGCAAAGATGCGAGTCGCATCGGCTTGTAGTTGTCAGGATCCGCGAGAAAATGATTTTCAAGCTTATGCGCCATTGTTAGCGCTCTGTTGCTGTAAAAGCTAGTAAGGATAAAGTAATTAAGTGTACTAGGGTCATCGTAACTTGCTTCACCACCAAGCCATAGCCTCGATGCTGTAAGCAAAGTAAGGGTTATTATGTTTCCTGGGTCATCTATGAGACTTGCAACTAAAGCAGTGCCACTTGATACGGCATTGTCAGGGTTTTTATTAAAGGCGTTATGAAAGTTAGCGTGGCTAGTGAGATCTTCTTTAACATTTAAAGAGTCATAACTAAGTGCTTTATTAACTTGTCGAGCGAGCTTACGCTGAGCATCGATAGCCCACTGCGGATCGGGGGCAACTAATGCAAGACGCTCAAGGTAGTAGAGCGCTAGCACACTGTGCTCGAAAGATTCTGGCGTAACATTGTTATTGGCCAGTAATGAAACGCTCAGGTGGCGAACTGCTGACAGCGTAATAATGGGCTGGCTGATCGGGGAGCGCATATATTGAATGCTCAGCAATTTATCCAAAGATTGATTTTGGTTATTTTGTTGAAGCGTTAAATAAAGCGCTTTCACATCATCATACATTGGTTTGTCGATATCCAGCTGTTGGTAGAATAAATCAGACGAATAGTAGTTAGGTAGCTGAAAATTCACGTGCGTTACGTTCGCAAGCACACTGCTACTTAATAGCAAAATTCCGAGGTAGATATACTTCATTACATTGGTCCTTCCAAAAAGTTTAAGTAATTATTTATCAGCGAGGTAATTTGTTGTTGTTCAAATAGAGCATTGCTATAACCGATAAAAATATATTGTTGTTTGTTTTCAAAGTAGGTAGATATGTACAAGCTGTGTGGGCTACTAAAGTCTTCGTCTGCGTATACATGCACAATGGCTTGTTTAAGCGCAGTTTCTTTGTCAGTGAGTGAGGAAGCGAGTAGCTGTGTGTTTAACTCGGTACTGAGTTCGCCTTGATAGTTGTAGTTAAAATCTGGGGTTGCTATTGGCGCTAGTTGCTGTAACAACTTTTCATCTTCATTAAGGTGAATCAATGCGTTATGCCCGATTGCATTATGTGGTGCTTGTTGCATAAATTGAGCAACAAAATTTACTGCGCTGTGTTGTGTTTGCAAAGCATCGGCCGTGATTGATAGGACAAACGGTGACACCAGATATCCAACCGTAGTGTTCGCATTCACGCTGATTTCGCTGTGCGCGCGGTTAAACTGTGAAAGCTCTATGCTGACGTTACCCAAATTGAAGGTTCTTTGTAGTGCGCGTGCAATAGCAGCGGTATGAATATCAGACTCGCGAATAGTGTGTTGTTTGCTTACATCGGCTTTAATACGTTGCGTGATGTCACTAGGGATGGACGCACTTTCGCTTGCGTGATGTGGCTTCATGTTGGCTTTAAATGTTGCTTCTATGCTGAACATCCGTGGTGCTTGGTGCTTTGCACTTTGCTGCCAAAAGGCCAAATCAGCTTGCCAGTTTTGTTGTGTTCCAATTTGTAAAGGCTGGCGAAAGTAATCAGTAAAGGCAAGGATATACTTAATGTAGTTATCTGTACTTAGCGTTACTGATTGTTGTGTATTCATCATAGCTTCGACAATCGTAATGAAATTTCTGGTCAAGACAGCCATGCTAAAGCCATCGAATACAACGTGGTGTAATGAGAGTGTCAAAAACACTCGATCGTTTCGTTTAACGAAGAACAGGCGTATAAGTGGTGTATTTAAACGAATTGATGAGATCTCTCGCTCAATAGCATTGCTTATATCATCGTCACGAGACAACGCGGATAGGTCAAAACAAATCTTTTGAGCTAATATGGATTGCAAATCACAGATATATTCCTGAAATCGATCAAGCTTAAAACCTGTGCGTAGCGCTGGGTGATGTGCAATCAAGCGCAACATAGCTTGGGTAATTAACTCAAAAGAGAGCTTGTTCTGGAGATCATTGAGTACTATCGAATGATTTACCATCCATAGATGGTGCTTGCCCCCACAAGATAAAAAGAACTGCCGATTTGGCAAGCTTGGTATGTAGATAGTCTCATGCTGCCAGCTTGGATGTTGCTCAACTGGCGCTATCAAATCAATGTCGCATGTTTGTGTCTGCTGTTTCATTAATAGGTTGTGCATGTGATCAAGCGTTGGATTAGCAAGTAGCGTTTTAATTACCAACGATTTGCCCGTTGCATGGCTGATTGAGGAAAGTAGGTCAATAAATTGGATTGAGTTTCCACCTTGCTCAAAAAATGACATATGGGGGTATATATCCGTTTTTTGTAATTTTTTCTGCCACAAAACGACGATTTCTGATGGGTAGGATTCTAGCTGTGTTGAGTCGTGTAAATTTAACTGCTCTACAACGGTCATTTGAGCCAACTTGGTTCGATCGGTTTTGTTATTAGGGGTTTTTGGTAGGGCGTCAATTGCGATGATATGTTGAGGACACATATAAGTCGGCAGTAGCGTGTTGAGTTGCGCGTGTAATTGACTAACAAGCTGCTCAGAAAATGATTCAGCTACAATATAGGCAACCAGCTTGTTATGTTCACTAAGCACAACAGCCGCCGCTTGTACAGCAAAGTGTTGCATAAGAACCGATTCAATTTCAGATACTTCAATTCTAAAGCCATTAAGTTTGATCTGCTGGTCAATTCGTCCAAGGCAAAGTAGCTGCCCATGTTGATTAACTTTGACTAAATCACCGGTTCTATAGGCGCGAACTACTTTGCCAGCAGGCAAAGGTAAGTCAATAAATCTTTGCTGTGTTTCTTCATCTCGGTTGAGGTAGCCAATTGCTAACCCGTCACCCGCTATCAATAGCTCTCCTGAAGTACCAGAGGGCACCAGTTGGAGCTGATTGTTTACGATGTAAAACTGCGTATTGGCGATGGGGGTACCGAGGTGAATGTCCTCAGAGGGGCTTAATTCTGTCAAGGCAGACCAAACCGTTGTTTCCGTTGGCCCATACATATTCCAAAGACAAACGGGTTGAGAAAAAAAGTATTCAAGTAGTTCTTTATTGAGCGGCTCTCCACCACTCAGAGCATGGCTATTAGGGTTGAGCTTTACATCGAACTGTTGCAACATTTTCCATGTTGTTGGGGTTGCTTGTACTAAGTTTAGCTGTTGCTCGGTGATGATATTTTGTAATTGTTGCGGATCTTTACTTTGCTCAGAATTTGCTATGTATACATACCCATTACAAAGTAGTGGCGCAAAGAGCTCTAGAATATGAATATCAAATGAGATAGACGTAATTGCCAATGCGCGTGTTTGTTTGTTTAGCTCAAGTGTCTCCACCATAGCAGCAACAAAATTGAGCAGTGATGCATGATTGATTAAAACGCCTTTGGGTTTACCCGTAGAGCCCGAGGTGTAGATGATGTAAGCCGTGTGAGTAGGGGTTATGTCTGTGAGAGTATGTTTGCCGGCTGCCTGCAATGTTTCGCAAGCACGCACGTTTTCATGTAATTCGCAGGCATAGTTGTAATTAGTATTGTCACAAAGTACCAAGGGGGCTTGTGTATCTTCAAGCATGTAACGCAATCTGGCTTTTGGATAGTGTGGATCGAGAGGTAGGTAGGCGTGGCCGCTGCGCCATACTGCTATCATCATTGCCAGCATGTTAATGCTGCGCTTGCAACACACGCCAATGATGCTGTTATCACCTAGCTTCTGCTGCAAAAGTGCGTGTGTATATTGCTCAATTAAATGCGTAAATTGGCGATAATTTAACGACGTATCAGGGTCTTCAACCACTTTGCATTCGGGAAAGTGCGTGAATATATGCAAAAGCGCATCAGGCAGCGTTTTTAAGTGCGAATAGTCGCGTACAGCGCCTTGCCAATCAGCCATTAATTTATCTGCCTGCAAATAGCTGAGTAAATCAAGAGACTGTATGGTGTCATTTGGATGTGAGAGTAGTTGTGTGAGCAAGTGCTCAAATGATTGTGCTAGCTGTTCAATGGATGTTTTTTCAAACAACTCAGCCGCATACTCCCATTCCAGCGATAGGGCATTAGCTTGAGCGTATATATCCAGTGTGATATCAAATTTTGCCAATCTATGCTGATTTTCGGACGGCGTAATGTCTACCCCTTGTAACTCTGGCACGATGGCTTTCATATTGTGCATTGCCAAAAATACATTAATTAAAGGCGGTTGATTGGCATGACGCGGCACATCTAAGCTATCTAACAGCACTTCAAACGGTAACTGCGAATGTGCAAACGCATCTGTCATAATGCTTTTTACTTTGGTAACGCAGTTGCTAAAGCTTTGCGTATAGTCAACTTGATGTCTAAGCAGTACGGTGTTCGCAATAAAGCCAATGAGCTCGCTGGTTTGCTCATGTTCCCTATTGGCAATGGGCGTGCCGATCAGCGTGTCAGTCTCATTACCATGAAATGCCAATAAGATGCTAAACGCACTATAAATGATGGTAAACGGTGTTGTACCGAGTTGTTTTGCCAGATCTTCAATTTTGCCGCAAAGCTCACTGTCAATATGACTGACATGTAACTTTGCGGATATGGCCATGTGTTGTGCCCTTGGGTTGTCAAGAGCAAAAGTTACGTTGGGCTGGCAGTCTTTTAGCCTGTTTTGCCACCATTGAGCAAGTAGTGCCAGATTTTGCTCGTTGAGCATATGTCTTTGCCAACATGCAAAATCGATATATCGCAATTTGTTTGGTTGAACAGGGAGCGTTTTTTGGCTTTGTAGCCCTGCATAATGAACAGCGATGTGTTGACAAAATAGTGCGATTGACCAGCCATCGGCCGCAATATGATGAATGACAATGGTTAGCTCAAAGTGTTCAGAAGAATACTTTTGCAGTAACAATCTTAGTGGTGGTTCACTGCTCAAATTAAACGGCCTATTTATAAACTGCGTGATAATATTGGTGTTATCACGGTTTGGTGTAACGTGCTGTAGCGTGTGGTCGACGATGCTCAGAGGCAGTTCAAAGTCAGGCATCACATGTTGATATAAAGTATCACCATGCTTAGCATACGTTGTTTTTAATACCTCATTTTGGTCAATCACATGAGTGAGCGCTTGTTGGAATGTTGCCAGTTGTAGCGGGCCTTTCATAACAAAGCTACGCGCCAGGTGATATTCAATGGCGCCACTTCTGAGAGTGTCTACTAGCCACATTCTTTGCTGTTGAAATGACACTACGCCACGCGTTGCCGAAGAGGCTGCAATAGGTTGAGCCAGTGCTTTTTCTAGCTGGCTAAGTTTGTGGCGTTGTAAGTACGATATGATCTCGGTTTTGTGTTGTTTAAGCTGTGCCACAAGCTCAGCACTGGGCTGAGCTTTGGCATGTAAGTCGAGCTGGGCATTTTCTTTTAGTGAAAAAGAGATTCCTTGCTGCTGACATTTTGCAATTAATACTTCAATGCTCATAGTGTCACCGTCACTACTTGTTCTTCAGACACTTGATCAATTGACTGTGTTGCCTCGTTGTATAACGCACCGATATACTCGGCAAGCTTACTTACTGAGTCATGTTTCATTACAATTGAGGCGGGCAAAGGGCTGTCGCTAAAGGCTTGTAAGCGCTGCTTTAAATCAATGGCCATCAAAGAGTTCAGACCATAGTCAAACACACTGGTGTTAACTTCTATGTGCTCTGGGTCGCTCAAACCAAGCACGCCCGCAAGCTCAGTTTTAACAGCCGCTACCAGTAAGAGGCTTCTTTGGGATGAAGACGCGTTGGTCAGCTGTGTTTTTATGGTATTTTCAGTGTCAGTTGTTTGCTCTGGGAGTAACTGCGTGTAAACACTGCGCGCGCTTGGTTGGCTGCCAACTAACTTGGCATTTTGCCAATCTACTTTAAATATACCTATTTGGGCTGTGGCACATGACAATGCATGTTCAAGCTCAGTAACCCCCTCTAAAGACGACAGCGCATACATACCTGAACGCTCCATTTGCAAGCGCTCGTGTTCAGCGAGTTGTGCTGCCATACCAGCTTCTAGCCATGGGCCCCAGTTAAGGCTTGTGGCATTGAGCCCTTGTTGCTTACGGGCGGCACACAAGCCATCCATAAATGCATTGGCGGTTGCATAGTTGGCTTGTCCTGCCCAGCCAACCATCGCAGCAATAGAAGAGAAGCAAACAAAGTAATCAAGTTCGCTATCCAGTGTAGCTTGGTGAAGATACCATGCACCATTGACTTTTGGTGCCAGCACTGCGCTCATGTGTTCTGGGCTTTGTTGGCTAAAGGTGGCATCTTTGAGCACACCCGCGGCATGAAATATACCCTTCAATGGAGAAGAAGCGTGTTGAATATCCGACATGAGTCGAGTGACGTCCTCACGTTGACTAATGTCAGCCTGAATATACTCAATCGTACAGTGGTGCTCGCGGGCGCGGTTTATCACGCTAGCAAGTTGCTCATTTAGCGCACTTCTGCCTGTTACAAACACTTGGCTAGCACCTTGTTTTATTAGCCATTGCACCACTTCAAGGCCAATCCCTCCTTGCCCTCCTGTTACCAAGTAGCTGGCCTCTTTGAAAGGGGTAGAGGTGTTTTGGCGCTGATACAATTTTTTTGGCGCTTGCGCCATCGAAATGGTGACAGCGTCACTTAGCTCCTGTGAGGGTATATTAGGCATTTCAATTGTTTGGGTACCCGATGGCGTGTCAAAGTTTGTCAGCGTATCGACGATATTGCTTAACTTGTTGGTCAACTCAGCTTTGCTTAACTGGGCAGCAAGCGTTAAGGTTGGCCTTATGAAGGAGCAGTTGTCAGGTAAATGGGTGACACTTATCGAGGATTTTAGGCTGATCACGTGTGCGCCATATTGCAGTTTGTGTGCTAACGATGATGAGGGAATTGTGTCACTGCACCAGATAAGTGTTTCAATCAAACCATCAAACTGCTCAAGCTGTTCTTCTTCAATAATATGAACGGTATGTCCTGATGATTTTAATAGCCTAACCGTTGCCAGGTCAGCCAGATGGGATGGGGCATAAAAGGCAATGGCAGAGCGAGGGTTAAGGGCTTCTATACCCAGCTGCAACGCAAGTGTATTGTGTACCGCAGCGATGTTGTTTGTTAGCCAATCAAGTTTGCCATTGGCAAGTGAGATAAGTGGGATATCAGTATCTAAATAACTGGTTAGCCCTTCAAATGCCACGCTAAGTAGTGGGTTATCATGATTATCCGTTAATAAGTAAAGGGCAGGTGTTAGCTGCCCGGTGAGCGCGTGCGGCGATGTTGCAATTAAGTGGACTTGTGCCAAGTCATGCTCTTGAGATAGCGGCTGTTTTATCGCAAGCCATTGTTCATCAACAAACTGCCATTGATAGTGGTTTGGCTCTGAAGGCAATACAGGATACAACGTATCATTTAGGCAAGCAAAGGTAGTTAATGCTTGTAATTGATGCGAATAGGCTGCCCCTTGGTGTATCGCTATTTCAGCATCGCGTAACTGCGACTGCTGCAGCAGGTGTTGTAGTACTTGCTGTGAGCTTTGATTGTCATCTAAATCTAGTAACACAGTATTAAATTGCTGGTTTTCAGATGCAAACACTCGGCCTAATCCCCACAATGCAGTTTGTGTCGGCTCTACAGTGCATTGAGATGGTGCGTAAGCCCCTTGAGTAATAAGTACAATTTCAAGCGCTTTTTGCCATTGCTGGGCTTGCAGTGCCTGTAATACTTGTAGTGGTTGTACAAATGCTTGTTGCTGGTCAATCTCTGCAGATAAGTTGCTTAGAGTAACATGACTGAGCGAACGCAAATCGATAATAACCCGCTGAATATGAGCTGTTTGTTGGCTAAGCTCAGTTTCCAAACTTGCTACAGATAAAGGGGTGGATGAAATGATACCTGGCAAGTCACTTAGTTGCTGAGGGTGCTCTGAGCTGAGCAGTAAGGTGGCTGGATGGCTTTGAACTTCAGGCAGCCCCTCAGCAATGCTCAAATTTGCCCATGTATAGTGATATTTTAATTCTGTGTTTGGGTCATGACGCTCAGCAGTGTTGCTGCGCAGTTCAATGCCTTGGACCTGTACACACAGACGACCATCAATATCGAATATGTCTATGTCACCTTTACTAGATACTGGATTAATGTATGCCACTGTTAACTTGGCAAAACAGCGGGGTGAAGGTGTTTTATGTACACGCACAGTGGCAATTTTAACGGGTAAATATGAATGCTCGACAAGTTGGAAGAAGCTTTGAAAAGCACCATCCAACAGTGTTGGGTCTAAGATGTAGTCAGTGTTTTCTTGCCCATTTAACTCAACTAACACCGTTCGCTCATCTTTGTAGCACTGAGTGACACTTTGGAATTGGTTTTGATAGTTCATGCCAAGCTGGTGGCATTGCTGGTAAAACGCCGCCTGATCAAGCTGTGTTGCAAACGCCAGTTTTGCTTGTTGCAAAGGCATGCCAGCAACAGCAAGATTTGGCTTTTGATTTAATTGGCATTGTGCTTGTAAATGCCAGTCATCATTTTTAAAGGAGTGGATAGTCAGTTGCGCAGTTTGACTGTTAAGACGTGTTTCTAAAATATTGGCGGTTGGCTCAACAAAAAGTGGTCTTAGAAATTCAATATCTTTGAGTTCTATGCTGCCATCTGGCCATTGCAAACGGGCAAGTTGCAATGCTGATTCAATGTAACCCGCACCTGGGTAAATGATATCTTCGCCCACTTGGTGACCGGACAGAAATGCTTGTTCAGCTAAGTCAAATTTACTTTGCCAAACGGGCTGTTGGCTGATCAGCTGTTGGCCAAGTAGCGGCAATACGGTATCAAAATAAGCGTCTTTTTTTTGTTTATTTTCAATGCGAGTTAACTGTACATCCGGGTTTTCAAGCCAATATGATTCATGCTGCCAAGGGTAGTTAGGCAAAGTAATACTGTGGTTTGGCTTGCAGTTATTTACAGCAAGGGCTGTTGCCACATCCATCAATCCTGCCGTGGCGAGCGATGCAACACAAGCTGCCAATTGGAGACGGTCATCTTGGGCGCGAGATAGAGTGGGCGTTGCAAACGTTGTTGGATTGGTTGAAATTTGCTTTATTGAATGACTAAGCACCGCATGTGGCGCTACCTCAATAAAGCATTCGATTCCATCAGCAAGTATCTGTTGTATCGCTTGATAAAAATAAACTGGGTCGCGCACGTTATCGGCCCAATACTCGCCAGTCCAACTTTGCCATTGTGCCGCCAGTCCCGTCACGGTGGAATACATTGGCACAATTGGGGGTTGAGGTTGAATGTCTGCTAATGCTGCAATCAGTGGTTGCTTTAGCTTTTCCATCGCGGGGCTATGATAAGGAACGTCAACATTCAAAAACTTAGCAAACTGGCCTGCTTCATCCAATTGCTGAGCAATATGTTCGAGGCTTTGACTATCACCAGAGAGCGTAATGGCGGTTTCGCTGTTAATTGCCGCGATTGATACTAATCCTTGATATTGCTCACAAAGTGCTTTGGCTGTCGCCTCATCAACACCAACAGCAAGCATTTTACCTTCACCGCTGGTGGTTTGCTGCAGCTGGCTTCTGTAATAAACAATCTTTACTGCGTCGACAAAATTGTACACTCCCGCACAGTAACTTGCTGCCACTTCTCCTGCACTGTGACCAACAATGGCATTGACACGCACGCCTTGTGCGATGAGCGCTTCGTACAAGGCCACTTGAATAGCAAAAATGCTAGGCTGCGCATACTGAGTGTCGTGGATCTGCTCTGACTGTTGTGCAATGACATCTACTAAAGACCAAGATACGTACTTTTTAAGCTCATGATCTATCTTATCGATTTGTGCTTTAAAGATTGGATTGTTTTTATAAAGTTCCATGCCCATTTGCGGCCAAGTCGTGCCCATCCCTGAAAAAACAAAGGCAATGGGGGTGGTTTTATCGTGTTGCGCTTGGCCATACCTGATGGCTTTATTCGACAGTTCCCCAATGTAGTCTTCTAGTTGCTGTATTAGCTGTGAGCGGGCAGTAGCCGAAAAGACAAGACGATGCCTATGTGCCGTGCGCAATAATACTGAATTAATGCAAAGGTCTCTAAGTTGCGACTCATCCAGTTGCTTAGCTGTATTTAAATATAAGCGAGCTGACTCTTTGAGCGCGTTTTCAGATTTTGCGCTGATGAATAGCTGTAAAACATCTGTTTTAGGATTAGATGTGGCATAGCTGGTAGGCGCTTGCTCTATTACCACATTGGCATTGGTGCCGCCAAAACCGAATGAATTCACAATCGCTCTGCGTGGTTTGCCCGGCTTGTCAGGCCATGGTGTATTTTTTGTGACTATTTTGATATTGAGTTCAGATTCATCAATGGCGGGATTAAGCGTGTGGCAATGAATATTTTTTGGGATCATGCCACTGTTTATCGCGTTAATTGTTTTAATTAATCCAGCGAGTCCCGCAGTGGGTTCTGTATGGCCAATATTACTTTTTACCGAGCCAATCAAACATGGGTTGTCTTTGGCGCGTTCAAGGTCTTTACCTAAGGCTTTGCCCAGCGCATTTACCTCAATAGGATCGCCTACTGCAGTACCCGTACCATGGGCTTCTGCATAGTCGATGTCTGAGCCGTTTAATCCCGCAATGGCAAGCGTTTTTTTAAGTAATTGTTGTTGAGCTTGACCATTTGGCACGGTGATCCCGCTGGTATGCCCGTCTTGGTTTGTACCACTGGCCTTGATCACGGCTAAGATTGGGTCATTATCTGTGATTGCTTGAGAAAGTGACTTAAGCACAGCAACTGCCACACCCTCACTTCTAACATATCCGTTGGCACTGCTATCGAAACTTTTACATAGACCATCAGGCGAAAGCATTGATGCTTTACAAATCGACATCGTCATTTCGGGACGTAGTAGCAAATTAACGCCTCCAGCGAGTGCAATTTGGCTATCACCGTTTTGAATCGCCTTGCACGCGAGATCCAGAGCCACTAAAGAAGACGAACAAGCGGTGTCGAGCGTAAGGCTAGGACCGTGAAAATCATAGCAATATGAGAGCCTATTTGCGGTTAAGGTCATTGAAGACCCGGTTGCTGAGTGATTGCTGATTTGAGCATGTGCATTTGAGTCGGTTTGGAGTTGCTCAAAGTCATGCATAAATTGTCCAATAAATACGCCCGTATCACTGCCTTTGAGCTGTTTTGTATCTAGTCCAGCGTTCTCCATCGCTTCGTAACTGACTTCCAATAGCCAGCGGTGTTGAGGGTCAATATAGGGGGCTTCCTTTGGTGAAATGCCAAAAAAGGTGGCATCAAACTGACTCAAACCAGATAAGAAGCCGCCTTTTTTTACGTACATTTTCCCTTGCGCTGTTTTATCACTATCGTAATAGGCATCTACACTCCAGCGGTCTTCGGGAATTGTTGAAATACCATTGCCGCCATTGAGTAAGAATTCATGGAATGTAGTTGGATGGTTGTTATCACCTGGAAGTCTGCACGCAACACCAATGACAGCGATGTCATTTTTATTTGAAAATACGCTTTTGTTTAAATCTGTTTTATTCATGTTAATTTTCCAAAAATTAGTTCAACTGGGTTATTGCGCTTGAAGCGTATCGAGCGGGTTTTGCAGTAATGACGTAGGGTTGTATGTAATAGGCTGAGTATGTGAGGCTAAAATATCTTTCCAGCAAAGACCCTGCTTGAGAAGCAATGTCGCGACCGTGCAATGTTTATTGTGAATGTATTCAATATTTGTTTTAGCACTGCGCTTAATGGCGTTTTGATCTTTGTGATGAGGGTAGTGAATGGCTTGTGCCGAGGCATTAATTGCAAACTTATATCCTAAATTTTGCAGTCTTAGTGCGAGTTCTACGTCTTCTCCTCCCCAACTAGTAAAGGTTTCGTCAAAGCCATCTATGGCATATAAAGCAGCTGTTTTACATGATGCATGGCAAGTCCAAAAAATTAACCAAGGCTCGCGGGTTTGTTTCAGGGAGTAGTGCTGTTTGGCTAAGAACGCGTCGCGGCAATCTTTATATTGTGCCAAAAACTCACTATCAGAAAAAATATCAGGCTCACCAAGCCTTTGCTTGCACTGAGCCACATCAGATATTTTATGTTCCTCAAAGCCATAGCATAGGCCTATCTGTACATCCACTTCACAGATTTCAAAATTGCGAAGGTGGCTTTGCAAGCAATTTGGTGCCACGAGGACGCCTGAGTCGATAAACAAGATATGCTCAAAAGAGGCACAAGCAATACCCAAATTTCTGGCTCTGGCTACTCGAAATCCCAAGTCTTCTTGGAACAAATACTTTATCTTTAAACGGTTTGCGAATGACTGGACAATCTCAGAGGTATTATCACTAGAGCCATCATCGACAACGATGACTTCAAATAGGTCATTGTTAAGTGTTTGCCTCACTAAGCTGTTTAGAGTGAGATTAAGCAGTTGACTACGATTGTATGTTGGAATAACAACGCTAATCCCTGACCGCCATTTTTTCATACTACTTTCCTTAATCTGGCTGAGAGTTATTTCTTGCCCCTAAATTGGACACTTTATGTATAAAATGTAAACAAAAACAAATCAAGGCATGATTCATATTATTCAAGATGAAAATAGCTAGAAACTCCTTAAAAAATATTAACTTTATGAATTTATTAATAATGAAATTTATTTAAGTTTATGGGTGGTTGAATTTTATTCAACAGGTGGGCGGTGAGCTGGCGTGGATGTTTTTTAAACTGTTTTGATGTTCAGCACAAAATAAGAACAAAGGAAAATGACAATTCAATCACGTTTAGGTGAACTTTAGTACTTTATGCATCCCCACATCTTAAGGTTTTTTCTCTACTAGCTTAAAAATTTTATAAGTGGGTATGAATTAACAAAGGGGACATAAAAGTTTTTATTTTCAATGTGTAACAAGTATACAAAGATGCTAAATAGGGCCGCGTAAACAGCAAAATGAGGACAAGGGAAGTCATTTTAGTATAAAAAAACGTTTACTTTTTATTCTCCTGTGTTAAAAAGTAACAAAACAAGATGCTTCTTGCGGTTAATAAGTAACATTAAAGGTTGCTTTATAAGTTTATACAACTTCTCATTTTGTAACTGCAGAAGTTATTTACGCATTTGTACTTTTGGGTAATACATCAACTGGGTTGAATATAATAATAAGGGAACAAACATGTCTAATAAAGTGACCGATAATGCTTTACAAAAATCAAAGCGAACAAAGTTAAGTTTAGCTGTTGCTTCAGCAATTGTGGGGCTGAGTCCTTTCATGCTCACCGCTCAAGAACTGGCTCAAAATGACAGCGATGTCAAGTTGGTCGATCGTAATGATACAGTCGAAGTAATAGAAGTGACAGGCATTCGTGGCAGCATCAACAGTGCGCAAAATATTAAGCGCTATGCCGATACTGTCAAAGATGTGATCACGGCGTCAGATATTGGTGCATTACCAGACAAATCGGTCACAGAAGCGCTCCAGCGTGTACCCGGTGTAACCATTGAACGCTTTGCTTCTTCAGATGATCCAAAGCACTATGCCGATGAGGGGACTGGCGTATTAGTGCGAGGTTTAGACCGAGTGCGTTCGGAAGTAAATGGTCGTGATGCTTTTAGTGCTAACCCATCGGGTGGCTTAAGTTATGAAGACTTTCCTGCGGAGCTATTGGGGGCGGTTGAGGTGGTTAAAAACCAAACAGCTGATTTGATCTCCGGTGGTATATCGGGCACCGTTAATTTGATCACGCGTAAACCGTTTGATTCGGATGAGCGTTTAATTTCATTCAATGCAAAAGCCAATTATGGTGACTTTAGAGAAGAAACAACGCCGTCATTTTCGGCTTTATTTGCAGATAATTGGCAAACAAGTGCGGGTAAGTTTGGTTTTTTAATTGCGGCGTCTCAATCAGAATATCAAACTCGAGGAGATGGAGTTGGCCTAGGTAACTTCCATGCTCGAGGTGATTCATTTGTTCCTACCTTGGATCAATGGGGTGGCATTACTGGTGTCGATCCGTCGTCACCAGTAGATGGCCCCGCTTTACCAGGGCAGCCAGAGGGCAGTGTGTGGCATGTGCCTGTGGCTATTCATATGAGTACGGCAACGAACGATCGTAAGCGTACTGGTTTAACATCATCATTGCAGTGGGCGAATAATGATGAAACGATAGTGGCAACACTTGAACATATTCATTCAAAAGCATCTTTAGAGTGGAATGAGCGTCAAATTGGTCAAGCAGCTCAGGGCTTTAAAAGTTTTATGGGGTCTTCACAAAACTGGATGGATGACGCTGCAAATGGTTACCCGTTAACGACTGAGAATGGTTTTGTCACTTCTGGTGTTGCATTGGGTGTATCCCCCGAAACACCATTTTTCTATCGAAGCCGTTGGAACAGCAATGAAAACACGGTAGACGATACGTCCTTTAAGCTCACTCTTAAGCCAATTGACCGGCTCACGGTTGATTTTGACTATCAACATATAAGTGCCGACAAAGAAGTTGAAAACTATAGTATGTCGGGTCAAACCCGAGGCAACCATGTGCATGTGGTTTCGCCATATTATCTCGATATGCGTGGTGAGCGTCCAACGGTTAAGTTTTTAAGTGACAATATTCTCACAGCGGGTTGGTCGCCAAATGAAGACTGGAATGGCCCTGTGCCGAATGTGTTCTTAGGCAGTGGTATGGAGCAAGTCGAACGTAACAGCGCTGAGTCCGATAGTTTTAAACTCGATTTTAAATATGAGCTAGATGGTAGCTTCACGAGTGTAAGTGCTGGTGCCTATATGTCGGATAAAGAGTTAACGGTGCGTGATACAGCCTATGAGGGTTGGTCTGCCATAGGAACACCTTGGAATCAAGATGACCGAAATGCAGCCGCGGCAGTCAATAGGCCTGAGTTGTTTGAGCGCGTGGACTTTTCAGACTATTACCATGGTGATGTACTGCAAGGTAATGTAAATAACTTTTTATTCCCTAAAATGGAGTTAGTCAGAAACTATGCTCAGTCTTTGCGTCAAGGTTGTAAAGAGGGCTGGCACAATGCCACGTTAAGCGCAGAAAATAATGGTGTTTGTACCGGCACATATGTTCCATATGAGGATAAACCAAATCGAGTCGATGGGCCATTTGCAGCGCATAATATCAGTTCAACCAATGAAAAACGCACTGAGTTTTATGTCCGAGGCGACTTTGATTTTGAACTGCAAGGTATCCCAGTGGTCGGTAATGTTGGTTTGCGTTATGTGAACTACCAACTTAAATCGACTGGGGCGCTCGTGCAACCGCCAGAAAGAAAGCGTGGTGATGTGGGCACATCATTGAATAGTGTGCTGCAACAACCTGAATATAAGCGTTACTATGATATCGCGGGCGGAAAGTCTGAACTAAGTACGGTAGATGGCACTGATTATTCAACGGTATTGCCAAGTCTTAATGTGAGCTTTGGCGTGGCTGAGGATGTGGTGGTGCGCTTTGGCGCATCAAAAGCGGTGTATTATCCAAGTTTGGTTGATGCGAGAAATATCAATATTATTAGCTTGGATTACACCAGACGTTTACAGACGCCGGGCGCTGATTATGATGAAGTAACCAACCCTGTTGTAGGTTTAGAAGATATAGAATTAACAGCGTTATCGGGCAATCCATACATTGAACCTGAAGAATCCGTTAACCTTGATTTGAGCACAGAGTGGTATTTTGCCGATGCAGGCTATATTACGGTTGGCTTATTCAATAAAAAGCTCGATAACATTATACGTAATAGAGCTTTTGACTTGGATGTGACATATGGTGATGAAACCTATGATATTTCAGCGTATGGCCCAGCCAATACTGGTTCAGGTACATTGCGTGGTGCGGAGTTTTCTTACTCACAGTTTTACGACATGCTGCCAGGCGCGTGGCGTGGTTTAGGTTTACAGTTTAACTTTACTTACATCGACCAAGATGGTCTTGAAGACCCGAATGAAGTATCTGCAGGCACACTTGGGTTTGATGAAAATGGTAACCCATTGAATGACAACCGCAATACGTTCCGTGTATTTAGTGGCTTGCCGTTGCAAGGCTATTCAGATAAAAATTTCAACATTATTGGTATGTATGAGCACGAGGCAATCTCGTTTCGCTTAGCTTATACATGGCGTTCAGAATACTTATTGACATTACGAGAGTCTGAAGAGTATGTGCCTGCCTATGCAAAAGCATCAGGCATGATGGATGCGAGCGTTTACTACACGATTAACGAGAATTGGAAAGTCGGTTTTGAAGCAAGTAACTTGCTTGATACGGAAACACAAACCGAGTATCAAATGAACCAAGCAGGTACTCGAACGCAAGCACTGAACTTTACTACTGATAGGCGGTTTGCTTTGAGTGTTCGCGCCACATTCTAGTGTTAAAAAGCCAGCGTATTGACAACTCAATACGCTGGTGGTCAGGCTTATTTAAAGTCTTTGTTTATATGCGCTTATTTAGTTATTTCTACGTAACAGACAAGGAATGAATTGGTTATGCCAGATTTTTTTAAAGGCTCAGGTGATCCCCAGCAGTTGCAGCAAGGTTGGGATATTTTGGCTGAGCAAGTGAGTTTACCTGTTGCTGTATTACGCCAAGATGCACTGCAGCAAAATGCACACTGGATGGCGCAGTTTGCACAGCAAAATAATGTATTACTTGCACCACACGGCAAAACCACCATGTCGCCAGAGTTATTTAAATATCAACAAGGTATGGGCGCGTGGGCAATTACGGTGGCAACGGTACCGCAATTGATTTGTGCAGTTGAAGCTGGCATTAAGCGGGTGATTTTGGCAAACCAATTAGTGGGTCGTTATCACTTCGAGTTAGTTGCAAATTTACTTAAAAGCGCACCGCTGGAGCTATTTTGTTTTGTTGATTCAATCGATAACGTTCACGCGTTGGGGGATTTTTTTAACCAACAAGAAGTGAAGGTCAACTTACTGCTAGAGATAGGTGTGGTAGGTGGCCGTTGTGGGGTGCGCAACTTTGCTGAGTTAACAAGCTTAATCAAGGCTTGTCATGCATACCCAAGCCTTCAAATCGTCGGATTAGGGTTTTACGAAGGGATCATTGGCGGCGAACATGCCGAGCAAGATGTAGAACGCTTTGTTGAAAGTGTAATAATGTACGCTGAGCAGTTACATCAACAAGGTATGTTTGCCTGTTCTGAACCTATTGTTAGCGGTGCTGGATCTGCTTGGTACGATGTTGTAACCAAGGTGATGAAACACAGCGCACACACTTGTGAGTTTAAATTTGTTATTCGTCCTGGATGCTATTTAATTCATGATACAGGCATATATCACAATGCACAGCAAGCCATACTAAAGCGCAGCGAAGCGGCGTGCGGCATTGAAGGCGAGCTTGTATCGAGTTTATTTATTTGGGCTTATGTAACGTCATTACCAGAGCCGGGATTTGCAATCGTAGGTATGGGCAAACGTGATGTTGCTTTTGATGCGGGACTACCCAAGCCGGAATATCATTATGGTACTTACTGCAAGCGGTTACAAAGCCTAAATAGTGATTTTTATACTGAAAAAATCATGGACCAACACGCGATGTTACGTTTGCCGCCCAATCACTTACTCAAAGTTGGCGATATGATATGTTTTTCTACTTCACACCCGTGCTTAACATTTGATAAATGGAAACACATTGGCATAGTTGAGCGCGACTGGGTGATCACCAAAACTATTACTACACATTTTTAATTGAGATAACGCTTTGGATATTATAAGTAAAATAAAGGAAGGGCTGGGTCATTTCAGTCCATCTGAGGAAAAGGTTGCGCGACTGATCATTGCCCAGTTGAACTTTGCAGCCAGTGCTTCGATTAGTGAGTTAGCCGAAAAAGCGCAAGTAAGTCACGCCAGTATCACGCGCCTTGCCCGTACTTTAGGCTGTGAAAATGTGCGTGATTTAAAATTTCAGCTTACTCAGTCAGCGGCAATTGGCGAGCGCTTCAACAACCCTGAGTTGGTTGATAAAGAAAAAATTTCTCATGTGTATGCATCAATCCAAGAGATCTTAGCACTTAATGCCGGACTCATTGAGGAACATATCGTAGAGCAAGCCGGTGCTGCGATTTGCGCTACTCGGCATTGTTTGATTTTTGGCGTAGGTGGTGGAAGCAGCATGATGGCACAAGAGTGTCAAAATCGCTTTTTTCGCTTAGACGTACTAAGTAATGCGTATTCAGATCCTATGATGATGCGTATGGCCGCAGCCACGGTTAACAAAAATGATGTTGTGATTTGCTTATCACTCAGCGGTGTTTCTCCTGATGTGATGGAAGCTGCCCATATCGCAAAAGAGTATGGCGCACAGCTCGTTGCTATTTGCCCAGACAGTGAACTTGCACACATGGCAGATTTTCATCTGCCCATTAAAACTCAAGAGAGCGACTATATTTTCAAACCCAGTGCGGCGCGTTACGCAATGATGGCTGCGGTAGATATTCTTTCCAGTGAAGTGGCTATACGCAACCAAAAACGTTCAAAAGAAAAGCTGAGGCGTTTAAAAATTCAGTTGGACCAGCATCGTGATAAGAGCGCCAACGCTCCACCTGCAGATAAACGCTTCCCGCTGGGAGACTAGCTGACGTGAAGACAATGTATGTTGATAGCATTATTAGAAATGCGGCCGTGTATCAATGGCCGAGTGAACAACCAAAAATCATGGATGTTGCTATTAATAAGGATACAATTGTGGCTGTTGGTGATTGCACTCAATGCCAAGCACAGCAAAGCTATGATGCAACAGGGCTGGTGCTAGCGCCTGGGTTTATTGATGTGCATACTCATGATGATTTGGAAGTGCTTCGCAGTCCTCACATGATCAGCAAAATCAGTCAAGGTGTCACCACCGTGATCGCAGGTAATTGTGGTATAAGTGCAGCGCCATATTTCCAAGCACATTCACCTGTTGATCCTATTAATTTACTCGGCACAAAAGAGCAGCTGAACTATCCCGAGCTCGCCGATTATCAGCGTGCATTTGAACTGGCAGCACCTAGTGTCAATTTAGCAATGTTAGTGGGGCACACGAGCTTGCGCGCGCAGGTTGTTGAAGATTTGTCGCAACCTGCAAGTGTCGGCGAAATAGCACAAATGAAAGCGTTGCTAATGCAGGCAATGGAACAAGGCGCTTTGGGTTTAAGTTCGGGGCTTGCCTATCACAACGCCAAAGGGGCAAGCGCCGATGAAGTGAACGCGTTGGCTAAAGTTATTGCGCCTTTTGATGGTATATATACCACCCATTTACGCACGGAATTTCGCGGCATTCTAGGTGCTATGGATGAGGCATTTGCAACGGCGCAACACGCAGGTGTGCCGTTAGTTATCTCGCATATAAAATGTGCCGGCAAAGAAAATTGGGGAAGAGCATCACAGGTGCTCGCACACCTCGAAAAGCAACGCCAGCAGCAATGCATTGGCTGCGATTGCTACCCTTATGCAGCCAGCTCTAGTACCTTAGACTTAAACCAAGTGACGCCTGAGACAGAGATCTTTATTACATGGTCAGAGCCTCACCCAGAAATGGCGCAAAAAAATTTACACGAGATTGCCTCGCTATGGCATGTGTCATTAGTGGATGCGGCGCAAAAACTGCAACCTGCAGGCGCTGTGTATCACTGCATGTTAGAAGACGATGTAAAGCAATTTCTTAGTTATGAGCATAGTATGATTGGCTCTGATGGACTGCCTTGCGACCCTCATCCTCATCCAAGGCTGTGGGGAACCTTTCCAAGAGTGCTAGGGCATTACAGCCAAGGCGAGCAAACACTGTCATTGGCTTTAGCGATACATAAAATGACAGCGTTGCCAGCAGGGCAATTTAAACTTGAAAAGCGTGGGCAAATAAAGGTTGGGCACTTTGCCGATCTGGTGCTATTTGACCCTCAAACAGTGCGCGACCAAGCCACCTATAGCCAACCTCATTTACCTGCATTAGGCATCGAGCGAGTGTGGGTTAACGGTAAGCTCAGCTATGTTGGCGGCGCAGACCCTGCGTCAGAGGTGGATTACGGTCGAGCGGGTCGATTTTTAAATCGAATATCTAAAAATAATTAAATATAAAGTGTGAGGTTAACATGACAATAAGGCGAATTGGCGCTCAAGGTGGCACGGGCACGGGTGGTCAACATTTACCTTTTGCAAGAGCGGTGGAAGCGGGTGGTTGGCTTAAAGTGTCAGGACAAACACCAATGCGAGATGGTGAGGTTGTGGAAGGGGGGATTGTTGAGCAGTCACGATTAGCGATAAACAACTGTATTGCCATTATGGAAGAGGCGGGTTACGCCCTTGAACATGTAACACATGTGTCGGTGATATTAACCGATGCACGATACTTTCAATCATTTAATAAGGTATTTGCCGAGTTTTTTGGCGCTCATCCTCCTGCGCGCATATGCATGGTGGCAGACTTGGTTGTGCAGTGCAAAGTTGAAGTCGATGTGACGTGTTATAAGGGTGAATAACGCTCACCAGTGAGCGTGTAGTGGAGGAAGTATGTCACAGAGCCAATTCATTTATTTGTTTGCGTTTGTTGCCTATTTGTTCGCGATGGTTGTGGTAAGTTGGGTGGTGTCTCGCTGGCAACGCTCCAGCGACGATTTTTTATTAGCCGGACGTCAGGTACCGCTGTTACTTACGTTAGGTACTACGGTAGCAACCATGGTTGGTACTGGATCGTCAATGGGGGCGGTTGGATTTGCCTATCAACATGCGTGGGCCGGCGCGCTTTACGGTATTGGTGGCGCGCTTGGGATCTTATTGCTGGCATGGCTGTTTGCCCCCGCGCGCGCGCAGGCATTCGCTACCATGAGTGAGGAGCTTGCAAGCTATGTTGGCAACAAAGCAATTGTGAAAAAACTCCTAGCTGTTTTGATCTATGCTGCCAGCATTGGTTGGCTGGGGGCGCACTTGATAGGTGGTGGCATGTATTTGTCATGGCTAACAGGCCTTGATGAAAGCAGTGCCAAGTTACTGATTGGTATCGGTTTGGCAATTTATGTGTCATTAGGCGGGTACTCAGCGGTAGTTTGGACGGATTCCATCCAAGCCATTATTTTATTTGTCGGTTTTTTGCTGATGGCTTACTTTGCCCTTGATGTTATCGGAGGGTGGCAAGCATTGGATAACAATCACATAGCGTACAATAACGGTTTTTTATCGTATCAAAGCATAGGGCTGCTCCCTGCGCTGTCAATGTCCTTGGCTATTTTAGTGGGGGTACTGGCGACTCCGTCATTTCGACAGCGCATATATTCAGCACATAGCGTCAAGAGTATTCGTGTCTCGTTTGCGATATCAGGGGTTCTTTATCTAGGGTTTTCTTTGATCCCTGCGATAATTGGGATCTGCGCTTATGAACTTAATGATCAATTAGATAACCCCGCTTTTGCTTTTCCATATATTGCGTTGAATACCCTACCTGCAGCAATGGGCGGTTTTATTTTGCTGGCGGGCATTTCTGCTACGCTTTCGAGCGCAAGTTCAGATGCCATCGCTGGGGTCAGTGTACTAGTCAGTGATATCTACAAATGGCTGATGCAAACAGAGATAGCACCAGAAAAACAATTGTTAACCTCTCGGCTTGCGATGTTAGCCACGGTATTTACAGCGCTGGGATTGGCGCTGCTCTCCAGCGATATCGTAGGTTACATTACAAAAATGGTATCGGTTGTATTAGCCGGTTTGTGCATCATGGGGTTGCTTGGACGATTTTGGCCAGGCTATACGTGGCAGGGGAGCTTGGCAACACTGGCTGGTGGCAGTTTGGCTGCGGTAGTTGTAAGCACCAACAGCGCTTGGCTTGCTTACTTTGGTAACCCCATTATTCCTGCACTTTTGAGTGCCTTGCTACTTGGTGTGGTGGTGAGTTTACTTAGCAAAAATAAGGTGGACGACACAGCACAACCACAGGTGGTGTCATGAATAGACCTATCAAGGTAATTGCATTCTTCGGCGAGTGTATGGTGGAACATCGTGCGAATGGAGCCTGCCATTTTGGTGGTGATACCTTTAACAGCGCTTGGTACCTCGCCTCTTTACTAAAAGTGGAGCACTGTCCAACACCTCAAGTGAAATATGCGACAGCTATTGGCCTTGAACAATACAGTCAACGATTTCAAAAGTTATTAGAAGACATGGCTATTAGCCGTGATTTTGTTGTAACGCATCAAAGTAAAACGATGGGCAAGTATTGGATAAAGTTAGATCAACATGGTGAGAGAAGTTTTGAGTTTGAGCGCGAGCAAAGCGCAGCAAAAGATTACTTTAAAATCAATGAGCCTTTGAGTGAAGCGCTCAACACTAAAAATATCGATGCTATTTATCTATCAGGGATAAGTTTGGCGATTTTGTGTGACGAACAACTTACCTACTTGCTAGAGCGACTGACAAGGTTTAAACAACAAGGCGGCACTGTTTTATTCGACAACAATTATCGCCCGTCTCTTTGGTATGGCAGAAAGCCGTACTGTGCTTATCTGGCGGTGATGGCATTGGCTGATATCGGATTTTTAACACTTGAGGATGAATTTGCGATTCACGGGATGCACTCCCTAGATGAAGTAATAACGTCCTATAAAAATAACAGCAACCAATTATTGCTTATACGCCAAGGCGCATTGCCTTGTGTTATCAAAAGCCCAAATAGCAATGAACTGACTTATGTTGCAGCTGAGCCTTTGAGCGAACAATGCATTGTCGATACCAGCGGCGCAGGAGATGCGTTTGCTGCTGGGTTTTTAGCATCATGGCTGATGAGTGACCAACAGACAAATGATACGATTAGGCGCGCAGTTCAATTTGCGCATAAAGTTGCGGCTGAGGTTATTCAACACCATGGTGCCCTGATTGCGCCTCACTTATTGCCTACGTTTAAGAATGAGGAGGTGATAAGTGCGTAATTTGCTAACCAAGTGCTGCCATTTTAAATGCTTAACATTACTGACCGGCTTGTTATTTAGCGCCAGTGTATTTAGTCAATTGGCGCTTATGCCAATGCCAAAGTCTATTCAGCTAGGCCAAGGGACACTAGAACTTACCAATAGTTTGAGTGTGTCGGTGGTGGGTTTTAATAAACACAGAGCTCAGTTTCAGCTAGATAGGCTAACAGGTCACTTTACTCGCCTATCAGGCCATCAAACATCTTGGTTTTTATCAAATGATGAACAACCAGTGAATTTGTCAATTGTTGTGAATACTGTTGAGCAGTCTTTGCAGATCCCGCAATTTGGAGAGGATGAAAGTTATCAACTGAAAATTAATGCTAATGGAGTCACCATTCAAGCGGCATCTGTTTTTGGTGCGCAACACGCTTTATCAACCCTGTCTCAGTTGGCGTCGAGCAGCAAAGAACATCACATAACGTTGCCGTTTGTGAAGATTGAAGATAGCCCGCGCTTTGCATGGCGTGGATTGTTATTAGACAGTGTTCGTCATTTTATGCCAGTAGAAACGGTTAAGCGTCAACTTGATGGGATGGCTTCGGCCAAACTTAATGTGCTGCATTGGCACTTGACGGACGATCAAGGTTGGCGAATGCAAAGTAAGGTATTTCCTAAACTAACAAGCCAAGCGTCTGATGGGCTTTTTTATACTCAAACTCAGGTACTGGGTGTGATCCGGTATGCGGCGTTACTTGGGATAAGAGTAGTGCCAGAATTTGGTATGCCAGGTCATGCCAGTGCGATAGCGGTTGCATATCCGGAGCTGATCACCCTTAACCAAGGCTATAAAATGCAGCGCCACTGGGGAGTTTTTAAGCCACTACTGAATATTGCTGATGCTAAAGTGTATACGTTTATTGATAAGTTATTTGCTGAAATGACAGCGATTTTTCCAGATAATTACCTTCACATTGGCGGTGATGAAGTAGACCCTGAGCAATGGCTAAATAGCAAAGAAGTTCAAAAACTCATGGTAGCGAATCAGCTTTCCAGTGGGCAAGACGTGCAAAGCTATTTTAATGCTCGGCTGCAAAAAATCGTCACTAAGTACAACCGTATCATGATGGGGTGGGATGAAATTTTGCATCCCCGGTTATCAAAAAGTGTGGTGGTACAGTCTTGGCGTGGGCATGATTCATTATATAGCGCGGCTAAAAGTGGCTATCAAGGTATTTTGTCGACGGGTTTTTATATTGATCAACCTCAGTACACAAGTTATCACTACCGCAATGATCCACACAAAGTGCAAGATAAAGTTGCGTTAACCAAGCCAAAGCTGAGCCGAACTTTTGTTATCAAACGGCTCAAGGGCAGTTATGTAAAGGGGGAGTTGCTCGTACTTGGACAGCAGGTACTCATCAAATTAAACAATCAACATCACCAAGCTGCACAAGTAATAAGTTTACCTACAGGGAAAAGTAACCGCTTAGTTACAACTTTGGATAGCTGGATGGGGCCGCTGATATTTGAGCTTGATTTAACAAAAGAACTCGGCTTTGTGATGATAGGTAACAGTCGCTACCCGCTTGAGATAAAAGCATTACAAAAAGCCCAAGCAGTAAGCTTTTCTCCTTCACTTAGCAAAGCACAAGAAACGCTGATTTTAGGTGCTGAGGCCACTATTTGGAGTGAGCTGGTGACTAAAGACAATATCGACTTGCGTATCTGGCCAAGGCTCTATGCCATTGCTGAACGTTTATGGTCTAGCAAAGAAACCACAGACACTAATAATATGTATGAGCGCTTAGAAATAATAAGTGCATATGCGGATAAAGTGGTTGGTTTAGCGCATCTTTCACAACAGCAAAACGGCTTTACTGATTTAGTGAATAAAAACCTCAGTGGCACAGAACAAGCCGCCTCACGGCATTTGCTTAATACCATGGCACAGATGCTAGAGCCGAGTCACTATTACACTCGCCATCATATTAAATACCGTAATAATGAGTACCATCAAGAGGCTTCTTTAACGTCGTTTGTAGATTACTTAGCGGTTGAAAGTCAGGTTGTACGAGCTATCCGAACGAGCGTAGTGCAATATTTGGCTGGTAATAAAGCCGAGCTTGAAGTGATAGCTACACAGCTTAACCATTGGCAAATCACGCTACGTGAAAATAAATATCTATTGGCGAAAAGCCAGTTATTAAAAGATGTGCAACGTATAGCTGACAAACTACAGCAATTTGTTTTGCTCGCTAATAAGGTGTTGGCGGTGTGCAAGAATCACTCTGATGAACTTAAGTTAGATCGAAAATTACTGAGTTTACAGCAGTTGCATGACGAAACAGTCATCGCCGCTATCTACCCTTTACGAGAGTTATATTTAGCATGCAAATAAGGACGACAATGAAACTGACATTAATTGGTTTACTGTTCGCAGTGAGCAATGTGGCTGCGAAAAATGCCACTGTTGAAACGCAAGATTGGATAAAAGATGGTGTGTTTACCCAAGGTGTCGAAGGGCCAGCAGTGGATGCCAACGGCAGGTTATTTGCTGTTAATTATGGCCAAGAAGGCACCATTGGGATGGTAACTAGACAGGGGCATGCCCAAATGTTGTTAAAGTTACCGAATGGATCAGTGGGAAATGGTATTCGCTTTGATAAACAAGGTAATATGTTCATCGCCGATTATGTTAATCACAACGTATTGCGTATATCTGCAGCAGCCCTTAGAAAAGATTTAGATATTTCGAAACATCTTAGCGTATATGCACATAACAGTAACATGAATCAGCCCAATGATTTGGCAATGATGGACAATGGTATTGTGTTTGCCAGCGATCCTAACTGGCAAAATAATACCGGTAATTTGTGGCGTATTGACACCGACGGCAGTACTCACTTAGTTGAAACCAATATGGGAACTACCAATGGTGTAGCGGTAAGCCCAGATAATAAAACGCTTTATGTTAACGAAAGTGTGCAACGTAAGGTTTGGCGCTATAACCTTGATGCAGATGGCAACGTTGCAAACAAACAGCTTCATATAGCATTTTCTGATTTTGGCTTAGATGGTATGAGGACTGATGCCCAAGGCAATCTATATATTGCCCGTTACGGTGCAGGAATGGTTGTAGTAGTGTCGCCACGTGGTGAGTTGATTGAGCAAATAAACCTCAAAGGCCAGTACCCTACAAACGTTGCATTTGGAGGGGACGATGGCAAAAGCGTGTTTGTTACCATGCAAAAACGTGGTGCCATTGAAATGTTCAAGGCAAACTTCGCTGGCCGTAACTTTGCCATGAGTGTTGCAGATCAAGGCGCTAAGTCGCCGCTATAAAAGTATTACTTTTAATTAATCCAGAGTAATGGTGATCGGGAAAGGTTAATTTTTTAAATGGACAGTTACGTACACAAAGGCTGCTATAAATATTTAACTTCCAATTTGTGCCCAAAACCTTTAGCCTTAAGCCCACAAAAGTGATAATTACGTAAATGAATGGAGTAGTATTATGGCGGAGCAACAAGTGCAGCCTTTACACAACGAAAAACATGCCAACACTAAAGTACAAAATGGCATTAACGTTGATTTCTTAAAATCACAGCACTTAATTCCAGTAGTAGCACATGAGTTTGCTCGTGTAGCAACAGAATTCCCAATGGCATTCGTAAAGAACAATGAAACAGGTCAGTTCCAAGCTGTCGCTATGTTTGGCTTAGAGCCAGGTGAAAACCTATTTGTTCAAGATGGTAAGTGGACTGCAGGTTTTGCACCTTTGGCTGTGACTCGTTACCCATTTGGTCTTGTTAAGCACCCTGAAGAAGACCAGTTTGGTATTGTGATTGATGAAGCAAGCCCGTTGGTAGGTGAAGAAGAAGGTAACGCGTTATTTGAAGACGGCAAAGAGACTGAATATCTTACACGTCGTAAAGAAGCGCTGGTTAACTTCATTGAGTTTTCACGTGTAACTGAAGCGTTCACAAAGCATTTAGCAGACAAAGAGCTACTTGTTCAGCAAACACTGACTGTTGAAATCAAGGGCGAGAAAAAAGACATCAACGGCATCTATCTTGTTGATGAGCGCAAGCTTAATGAGCTGAGCGATGAAGATTATCTAGAACTACGTAAACGTGGTTACCTAGCGCCAATCTTTGCTTTCTTAACGTCAACGCACCAAGTTGCACGTTTAGCACGCTTAAAAGCACAACGTGCTGAAGCTTAATAGCAGCGATACAAAATAATTTAAAAAAGGCACCCTAGGGTGCCTTTTTTATTGCCGTAGTGTTTAGTCGCGTTTTTGTTGCAAGTTGTTATATTGGGAAGCATGGTGGTACTTTAAGGGGAGAAAAGAATGAAAAACAAATATCCGTTGCTATCTACCTTGGGGTTATGTGTTGTCATTTCAAATAGTGTTGTAGCGCAGACCAAGGCAGTCGCCAAGCCTATCGCCAAGCCAGTCGCAATTGCCATTCATGGCGGTGCGGGAACCATAGATAAAAGTCGTTTTAGTGAAGAACAAGAAGCGGCATATCGGGCAAAGTTAAAAGAAGCGGTAGAAGCAGGTTATGCTGTTTTAGCATCTGGTGGTGAGAGTTTGGATGCTGTAACTACTGCGATAAATGTACTCGAAGACTCACCATTTTTTAATGCTGGTAAAGGTGCTGTTTATACCTATGATGAAGAGCATGAGCTTGATGCTTCAATTATGGATGGTCGAGACCGACAAGCAGGCGCTATAGCAGGTGTAAAGCATATTAAAAACCCAATCAATCTTGCCAGAAAAGTGATGACAGACTCTGTACACGTGTTGCTCAGTGGTGAGGGGGCGGAAGATTTTGCAAAACGCCAAGGGTTCGATTTAATTGATAACCATTATTTTGATACACCACATCGCTTTGAAGCATTAAAAGAGGCAAAGCAAAAGTTAGATGCAAAAAAAGCTGGCACAAAGTCATATCAAGCGGCGCATCAAACATTACCTAGCCAATATAAAATGGGTACAGTGGGGGCTGTGGCTTTGGATCAAAATGGCAATCTAGCGGCGGGCACTTCAACCGGAGGTATGACCGCAAAGCGTTTTGGCAGAATTGGCGACTCACCGGTAATTGGGGCGGGGACGTTTGCTGACAACCGTTCATGTGCTGTTTCAGCAACAGGTCATGGTGAATTTTTCATTCGCTATAGCGTTGCCAGTGATATTTGTGCGCGAGTACAGTACCAAAATAAATCAATTACTCAGGCTGGTAACGAAGTGATACATGATGTTCTTGCGCCCATTGGTGGTACTGGTGGAGTGATCATTGTTGATACAAAAGGGAATATTAGTATGCCTTTTAATACTAAAGGCATGTATAGGGCGAGTAAATCTAGCCGCCAAGAAAGTTATGTAGGAATCTTTAAAAACGATTGAAAAAACAGGCAATTCCATACACGCCAGCTATAGTTAAATTGCTGGCGTTTTTTATATGGAGCAAAGAATTATGCAATCGATTAAAGTCGCTGATTACTTAAATCATCGCCCTGTTACCTTTACTGTTGAAATGCGTATCGAGTCTGCGGTAGAAAAACTATTACAAAGCGCACAATCGGGTGGGCCTGTTGTTGATAGCAATAAGCGAGTCGTAGGTTTTTTATCTGAGCAAGACTGTTTAAGAAAAATGTTAGAAGCTACTTATCAAAACGAATCACACAGTGTAGTGGGTGACGTTATGAGTGCCAATCCTGTATGTGTCAGCCCAAATGACAGTATTGTGCAAATAGCAGATAAAATGACGGTTAATAAACCTAAGGTGTACCCCGTTGTGGATGACGAAGGCTGTTTAATGGGGGTGATAAGTCGAGCTAATGTCCTTTTGGCCATTGATAAACATTTGCATGATGCTTATACATCTGGCCATAGGTACGTTTAACACAAAAATGCGCAGAGATATTCTGCGTTAGAGCATAGGCTCAGTGAACGGTTTTTGATACACTACGCGCTCTTAAATTTTACGTTAAATAGGTAATGTGTAGTGAGTGTAGGACCACTGTTTGCTGAGCTAAATTCTTGTTTGAAAAAAGACCAGTTTATTCTTAAAAAGCGTTTGCATGGCGCAAATAAAATTGCAGATGCAAACAAACAAGGTAAGGTGGTTGCCACAATCAAAGCGGCAATAGAAAAAAGCCAAGCACTTAAAGTACAACGTACCGAACACTTACCTAAGGTTTCTTACCCTGAGCAATTGCCCGTCAGCCAAAAAAAAGATGACATAAAAAAGGCTATCGAAAACCATCAGGTCGTTATTGTCGCGGGGGAAACCGGCTCAGGTAAAACCACTCAGTTACCTAAAATTTGCTTGGAGTTGGGTCGAGGTGTAGATGGCTACATCGGTCATACTCAGCCAAGAAGGCTTGCCGCGCGCAGCGTGGCAAACCGAATCGCAGAAGAGCTAAACAGCGAGCTTGGCCAGCAAGTCGGTTTTAAAATTCGTTTTAGCGACCAAGTGTCTGACAATACCTACGTAAAGTTGATGACTGATGGTATTTTACTTGCTGAAATTCAGCAAGATAGGTATTTAAATCAGTATGACACCATTATTATTGATGAGGCGCACGAGCGCAGCCTAAACATTGATTTTATTCTTGGCTACCTTAAAAACCTGTTACCCAAGCGCCCTGATCTAAAAGTGATCATTACCTCGGCTACCATTGACCCTGAGCGTTTTTCAAAACACTTTAATAATGCGCCAATCATTGAGGTGTCAGGTCGTACTTATCCTGTAGAAGTCAGATACAGGCCAGTTTTGGATACAGCCAGTAATGACAGCGAGGCGCAAAGCGATCAACTGCAAGGTATTTTCGATGCAGTCGATGAGTTGTGTGCTGAAGGCCCTGGCGACATTCTGATTTTTATGAATGGCGAGCGGGAAATTCGTGATACGGCAGAAGCACTAGAAAAGCGTAACCTAAAAGGCGTTGAAGTTTTACCTTTGTATGCGCGCTTATCTAATGCCGAACAAAACCGTATTTTTGCCCCACATAGTCAACGGCGCATTGTATTATCAACAAATGTGGCTGAAACATCTTTAACAGTGCCAGGTATTCGTTATGTCATAGACCCTGGTACGGCCCGAATCAGTCGTTATAGTTACCGTACGAAAGTACAACGCTTGCCTATCGAGCCAGTCTCTCAAGCCAGCGCCAACCAACGTAAGGGGCGATGTGGTCGTGTAGAGGCGGGGATTTGTATTCGCTTGTATTCAGAAGATGACTTTTTATCTCGCCCTGAATTTACCGATCCAGAAATACTCAGAACTAACCTCGCTTCGGTTATTTTACAAATGCTAGGTCTGGGGCTGGGAGATATCAGCGAGTTTCCGTTTGTACAAGCACCTGACAGCCGTAACATTAATGATGGTATTGCCCTATTAGAAGAGCTTGAGGCGGTACATCCAAGTAAGCGACGTCACAGCACTAAATTAACGCAATCGGGTCGCACCTTAAGCCGTTTACCTATTGACCCGCGTTTAGCAAAAATGGTCTTTACCGCTGATAAGCTAGGTGCGCTTCGAGAAGTGATCGTGATAGTGGCAGCTTTGTCAATTCAAGATCCAAGAGAGCGTCCACAAGAAAAACGTGGCGCAGCAGATGAAAAACACGCCCGATTTGAGCACCCAGATTCAGATTTTGTGGCGTTTTTGAACTTATGGTATTACATCGAACAACAACAGCAAGAATTGTCGCGCGCACAGTTTAGAAAGTTATGCCAAAAGGACTTTTTGGCGTATATGCGTATTCGTGAATGGCAAGACATTGTTTATCAGCTGAGCACCATCTGCGGGGAAATGAATATGCAATTGAGTGACAATCAAGCGAACCTAGATAATGTTCATCAGGCGTTACTTAGCGGCATGTTAAGCCACATTGGTGCTAAAGATGAAAAACAACATTATAAGGGCGCTCGTAATAGCCAATTTCATATTTTCCCGGGTTCTAGCCTGTTCAAAAAGAGCCCGAAATGGTTGATGTCAGCAGAGCTGGTTGAAACCAGTAAACTCTATGCGCGTATCAATGCCAAAATTGATGTGAATTGGATTGCACCTTTGGCTCAACATGTGGTTAAGCGCAGTTTTAGTGAACCTCATTGGGAGAAAAAGCCCGGCTGTATCATTGCTTTTGAACAGCAAACTTTGTTTGGACTCATTATTGTTGCGCGTAAGCGAACTGTTTATAGCCAAATAGAGCCTAAACTATGTCGTGAGTTATTCATAAAAGAGGCGTTGATTGCGCAGCAATTAGGGCAAAATGAAAGCTTTTTACAACATAACCAAGCGCTAATAGACGACATACATGTGCTTGAGCAAAAAGCACGTCGTCGCGATATTTTGGTTGATGAACAAACGTTGTTTGAATTTTATGAGCAGCGCATACCGCAAGATGTTTGCACGCGTGCAGGTTTTAATCACTGGTGGAAAAAGCAAAAACAGACCGATAAACGCTTTTTGCATATGAGCAAAGAGTTTTTGATGCAGCACGACGCACAACAAATCACCGAATTTGATTATCCAGATGTATGGCAGCAAGGGAATTTAATGTTGCCGCTAGAATATCACTTTGAACCTGGGCAAGCCATAGATGGGGTGTTAGTGAACATTCCCTTAGCACTATTAAATCAGGTTGATCAGCAAGGCTTTGATTGGCATGTTCCCGCATTTCGCCATGAGTTGATCTGTGGTTTGATTAAAAGCTTACCCAAAAACCTACGCCGTAACTTTGTGCCAGCACCGAATTATGCAGATGCGGTATTAGCATCGATTGAACCGATGCAGGGGGCTTTACTTGAAGTCTTAGCTAATCGTCTATTGCGTATGACTGGCGTGAAAGTGGACGTTGAAGATTGGGATTTAAGTGCGCTTGATCCCCATCTAAAAATTCAGTTTCAAGTCATAGGCGATGACAATCAGGTTATTGCTCATGGTTTTGAATTACAAACGCTCAAAGATAAGTTACAAGGTAGGGTATCAGACACGTTGTCTCAAGTTGCTGAAAAAGGAATAGAGCGTACTGATTTAACGCAATGGGAATTTGGTCAACTGCCAACAGAGTACACTAAAAAACAAGGAAACTACGAAATCAAAGCGTTTCCTGCACTTGTTGATAAAAAGTCTTCTGCGGCGATAGAGTTATTCGACAACCCAGTTAAGGCCATGGCTGCGCATCAAAAGGGCTTGCGTCGTTTAGTTCTCTTAAACGTGCCGTCACCAATAAAATACTTACAACAACATTTACCGAATAAAGCCAAGTTGGGCTTGTATTTTAACCCGTTTGGTAAAGTACAAGATTTGATCGACGACTGTATTGCGGCAGGCGTTGATTTATTGCTCGCCAATAACGACATTCGTGATGAGCAAGCGTTTGAGCAAGCAAAAGAGCGCATTCGTGGTGAACTAGGTGACACCGTTGTGCGTATTGCTACTGGGGTTGAACAAGTGCTGAGTATTGCGCATGCAATTAACAAACGCATGAAGGGAAGGGTAGACTTGACCATGATAACGGCCCACGGCGATATTAAATCTCAACTTGAGTCGCTTATTTTTAAAGGCTTTGTAAGTGGCCATGGTGCCGCAAAACTGCCAGACTTGTTGCGCTATATGAAAGCGATAGAAAAACGCTTAGAAAAGCTCCCAGTAGACCCAAATAGAGATAGGCTATGTGTGTTAGAGCTAGAAAAAGTCGCTGAAGCTTATCAAAAAGTGATTGGCCGTATTCCAAAAGGGCATCCTTTACCTGATAATGTAGCGGATATTTTTTGGATGCAGCAAGAGCTGCGCGTATCACTCTTTGCACAAACACTTGGCACGCCATATCCCATATCAGCTAAACGGGTAATGAATGCTTTGAAGGAATGTGAATAATTGCTTTTATTAACTTGCAATTTACTCCAAGCCAATTACCTTATTAATAGGAACTATTTTTGGATTTTGAAAAGGAAGTGACATCAACTATGTCCACTCAAGAACAAAGGAATAACACGCCACATGTGTTGGTGGTAGATGATGAATATTTTAACTATGAAATGCTCAGTATGGCTTTGTCTGATGCGTTTACGCTAAGTTATGCCGATTCGGGTAAGAGTTGTTTATCCAATGCGATAGCGCACAAGCCCGACGCCATTTTACTAGATGTATGTATGCCAGGGCTTGATGGGTATGACACATGTCGTATGTTAAAAAACACACCGGAAACCAAAGATATTCCCGTTGTAATGGTGTCAGGTTTAGAATCAAAGCAAGAACAACAAGCCGGTTATGAGGCGGGTTGTGATGCCTACGTGATAAAACCATTCACCATTCAGTCCTTATTAGAACAACTAAAATCAATGGTTTAAGGGGGAAGTATGTTGCACGAAGACAAACGGCGGTTTATGCGCATGATGGTCAATACAAAAGCCAGATTGACGATATTAGAGTCGGGTATAACATTTGAAGGTAAATGTCATGATTTGAGTGCAACAGGCTTGTCGATAGAAGTAACGGAACCCGTTGAAGCAAATACGCTGATAGAAGTACATATTAACTCTACCAGTGCAGCTATACCGCCTTTAAATGCGCATGCCAATGTGGTGCGCTGCTCACAAGAGCAAGATGGTCAGTACATACTAGGGCTTGAAATAAAGCAGTTTAATTAAATGCTTTTATGCTTCGCGTAGCCCTTGAGCGCTATGCGAAGCGCTATCTAAACAGTACTGTGCGAAAGGTCTAAATGTTAATCGCGTTTATTTTGTTCACCTGCTTTAGCAAGCAGATGAAGAATCAACTTTCTACCAAGCATTACAAACTTCCTTCCATCACTAGAGATAAGTAAAAAGACGCTGCTATTCGATTGTGGAGCAAACACTTATTCGCTGCCTAACCCGTCTAAATCTCTGCCATGTCAATAAACGGCCCTAGTTCAGGTGTTGTTGAAATATGCCATAGCCGTAGTTCAGTACATCATATAAAGCCGTTGTGTGATGAAAGTAAAAGGGCTAACCGACTCACTCTTGGTTTGGTTGCTATAGACTTCAGGGCCGTCAGTAATTGAGTTACGCTATAACCACCTTTCATAGCATCACCATCATTCTTGTGGCATTGATTGCTAGGGTAATTTGGCAAATCAGAACGGTGGCTCAGTAGCGTATCTATTAACCAGCTTATCAGGGGAAAGTTGTTACAGAATGGATTATTCAGCATCAATTACGCATGAAAAGTTAAGCTTAGTTATAATAAAAGCAGACTAGGTACAAGTACGTACCTAGTAACGCTCAATTACTTAGTAAACCTTACAAATAAGCCCTTTTAGGTAAAAACCTTCTGGATAGTTACCAGAGATAGGGTGATCTGCGGCTTGATTTAAGCGCTCCAGAATTAACTCCTCTTTATGATGGTGTGTATATATTGTTAGTGCTTGTTACTTAATTAAACAATTAACAATATGTCATGCTACTCTTTGCTTTAGATATTTAATTAAATTGCTGTATTGCAATCGATGAGAGGGCTTAATGAAAAATTATATATTAGCCTGTATTACGGTATGTGCTTTTTTTGTATGCGGCGTTTTGATTGGTATGTATGGCGGCATTTATTATGGTCAAGCATCTCTTTACAGTGAGAGCTTTAGCAATGCGGCTAACGTGCTCATGATAAAGAAGAAGTTAGATAGTGGAGAGATTAGCGAAGCAAAAGCTATCGCTAAGCGTGCGATCCAGTCAAACATTGATCTGATGTCATTCTTAGTTGAGAACCGTGCAGGTTTATCTCCTAGGCAGCAAAGTGAACTAGACCATTTACTAAGTGAAATTGAGCGAAATTCTAGTAATTAATTAGGACTGAAATTGGAAAGGAATCAAGATGAGTAAATACGTGCATATATTAATCATGTTTTGTTTATTTAGTTGTGGTGTTAGGGCTGGTAATAAGGCTATACCTTGCTTGGAGTGTACTTATGTAAGCTAAAAGTGTGGCTATTTCCCAAGCTCGAAAAGATAAAGAAACGTTTTATTTCGAACAACGTTACTTTACCTATGATCCAATAACATTAACACATCGCACTTTTTTGGTTCAGATAGAGTATGATTGAGAGCTTAGTGTTATTTTTGAACAAAATAATCTAGTAGTATCAAAGCAAGATTATATCGACGCTATGCGAGCATATCGAAGTGTAATAGATGAGTTTTATAATCATGCCCTAAGTGTCAAGCCAGTGGAGCAGAATGTTCAGTTGTTTGGTTACTACTCAAAGCCAAACTCTTCAAAGGATATGACACTCAATATAAATGAATATCTATTTAAATAGTACAAGGAAATATGATTTATGATGTTCCTCACGCCTCATATGATTGGATGAAGCAAGGAGCAAATTGGTTCGAAGTTAATCAAACGTTAACTCAAATGTTTCAGTTAAATCTGGCTTCTCAATTGTTTACGGCCGGTCTTAAGCAAGCGTTTTCGGAGTTAGTTATGGGTTGCCACTGCAATATTCGATAAAGCTTGAAAATGGCGATACGATGACTTGGTTTATGGACTGTTTTAGTTGCTCAATTGTGTTTTTACCGCTTCATGAAACAGCAAAAGATGCTCAGGGTAATAGAATTGGTGGTATTTCAAAGACAAAGGGTAATAGTGGAGTAGACAACCCGAGCTACGAGGCGTTTTATAATAGATTAGAGCAACAATCTATGGCGTTGAGACAGATTTGTACGAAGGTATATACTAATTCTGGTGGAGGTGATGTTCCTCAGTTTGTTTGTTAGCTCGTATTTCTTTAAATACTAGTGTTATCTGCTAGTCGGGCCTAAGTTAATTTGGCCCGACTAAACTGAATTGGTCTGGTGGAAAATAACTCAATCTAAAAGTATGGGAAGTTTTCCATGTGCTTAACGTACTAGTAAACCTTACAAATAAGCCCTTTTAGGTAAAAACCTTCTGGATAGTTACCAGAGATAGGGTGATCTGCGGCTTGATTTAAGCGCTCCATGATCAACAAATCTTTACCTGCATCAAGGGCGGCATCGGCAACCACTTTTTGAAATAAGTTTTGCTCCATCAGTCCTGAACACGAGAAGGTGAGTAGGGTACCACCGGGTCTTAAAATTTGCATGGCTATCATATTGATGTCTTTGTAACCACGACAAGCGCCATTAAGCTGCGCTTTGCTTTCTGCAAACTTAGGTGGGTCCATCACTATTGTGTCGAACAACTTGCCTTCATCACGATATTGGCGCAGTAGTTTAAACACGTCTTGTTTAACAAACTCGACTTTTGATAGGTCAAGGTTATTGTGTTCAACGTTACGCTTTGCTGTATCTAAAGCAGGTTGCGAAACATCTACGTTGATGACTTTTTCACAACCACCACGCAGTGCATACAATCCAAATGTACCCGTGTAGCAAAAGCAGTTTAAAACTTCTTTGCCTTTTACAAAACGCTCAAGAGCTGCGCGACTGTCTCTTTGATCGAGATAAAAGCCAGTTTTATGGCCATTGATAATATCTACTTCGAGTTTTAGGCCGTTCTCTTGTATGACAACAGGCTCGCTCGGTGCGTCACCCCATAATGCGCCGGTGGTTTTTTCAAGACCTTCTTTTTTACGCACATCAACGTCAGAGCGCTCGTAAATATGGCAATCAGGAAACAGCTCACGCAATGCCATTAGTAGGTCGCCTTTGTGGCGCTCGGCACCTGCACTGAGTAACTGACATACTAGGTAATTATCAAATTTATCAATGGTAATACCGGGTAGGCCGTCTGACTCTGCTGCGCTTAAGCGATAGCCTGTTAATCCACCTTCTTCAATTACTTGCTGACGAGCATCTAGAGCTCGACGTAAGCGTTTGACAAAAAACTGGGTATCAATTTGCTCTTCTTTATCAAAACTCCATACTCTTGCGCGAATTTGAGAGTCGGGGCTATACGCGGCAGTTGCTAAATACTGACCATCGTGGCTATATACAGTTACTGTGTCGCCTAAGGCAGGTTTGCCCTTTATTTTTTTTATTGCTTTAGAGAAAATCCATGGGTGCTTACGTTTTAGAGACTTTTCTCGACCGGGCTGTAAATACAGGGCACAAGACATAAAAATTCCTTACAAAATTGAATGCTTGCCATTTTAGTGAAGGCCATGCCAACATACAATCGAAACAAAGGAATAATATGGTTAAGATGCTTGGTAGTAACTACTTACATTAAGTAATCTTTTGATAGTAACCTAAATAATGCGCTCCACTACCGAGTTTGCAAAATGATAAGAGAAAGTGATGCAACATATTGAACAGGCATGTAAGAATTTTATGGTCAACAGCGTATTTGCTGATACCGCACATGACCTTACCCATATTGAAAGAGTAGTGAAAACAGCAAAAGAGCTGGCACAGAAAGAGCAAGCAGACTTGGCAGTTGTTATACCAGCTGCATGGTTGCATGATTGTGTGGCCGTCGCAAAAAATCATCCTGATCGGGCGCGAGCGTCAAAATTGGCTGCTGATAAAGCTATTATATTCTTAAAATCAATTCACTATGACAAGTCTAAACTTGATGCTATTCATCATGCCATTGTTGCCCATAGTTTTAGCGCTAATGTCGCACCACAGACGCTGGAAGCTAAGATTGTTCAAGATGCAGATAGAATGGATGCACTTGGCGCAATAGGTGTGAGTCGTTGTATGAAAGTAGGCGGGGCAATTGCTAGGCATTTATATCATCCCGATGACCCTTTTTGCGAAAGTCGTGAAGCGGATGATATGCGATATACGCTTGATCACTTTTTTATCAAGCTGTTACATATTGCACAGCACATGCATACTGAATCTGCTAAACAAGAAGCGCGTAAGCGAACAGACTTTATGCATACCTTTTTAGAGCAACTTAAGCAAGAAATTGCATAGTAAACTCAGTGTTATCGAGTCATACGTTTTACAAATACGACGACGAACAGTGCTAATGAGAAGCTGCCAGTAAAAGCCTCGATGGCGGCGATAAATCGAGATACGCCAATTGGGGTGATGTCGCCATATCCCAATGTGGTAAATGTGACAACGCTGAAATAAAAACTGTTAAGTAATGCACTGATATTCTCGCCTAAAGAATTTGCGCTATCGAGTTGTAAAATTTGCTCCTCGTAGGTGACGCCAAATAGAAAGTACAATATGGCGCACACGATAATCATAGTTAAGCTAAAGCGAATAACATTTTCGGGTTTTTCACCATAACCACATAGTAAGTTAATAAAGCTGGAGACTAACCTGCGCTGAGAGTTTTTTGGGTATTGTTGGTGGCGCATACGCAGTTCTTGATAGGTATACTTGCCCGCCATTTCAAACAGCCCCTGCTGCTCAGCACCTTTGCGCAGTGAGCGGTATATTTCCTCTGATTGCAAGAATAAATCGTTTGCGTCATCTATGCGTTTTTCTTTCAACGCAACTGAAGCTTGTTGTTCTTGCAAGAGCTTATCACCAAGATATAAGTTATCAATTCGGGTATTATCTAACTTGATACCAAGTAGATTTGCCTTTTCTAAGTGACAGCAGTGTAAGTTAGCTTCTCTGAGATCGGCTTTCATTAAAGACGCTTCACTAAAGGTATTATTAAATAAATGCGCGCCTTTTAAGTTGGCTCGATAAAAGTTGCTATATGAAAGGTCATAGCCATTATGATCACCAAATTTAACTAGATTCAGCCCCTCTAGGTTCGCTCGCTTAAGTTCTAGACCTTGTAATAAGCCACCTCGCTTGGCGTAGCGTTCTAGTTTATGTGTTAACTCTAAACCACTTTTGTCGAACTTTGCATCATGCCAAAAACATAGCCCAGAACCCATATCAATTTCTTGGCATTGGTGGCCATCGGGTGATTTATATTGACAACATGGTTTATCACTCATAGATACCTGATCCTTTTGCCGATTTATTTTATTAGATTAGCAGCTAATTTGCGCGGTAGAATGGATGCAATGAAATTTTTTTAAAATCAAGATGTTTGAATACCAACTAAAACTTAGCAAAAAACGAAAAACGATTGCCCTAAAAGTGACCGATAACGGCGTGTTAGTATATGCCCCCCAAGGCGCTTGCATTAAGGGAGTAGAGCGTTGGCTTGAAACAAAAACGCTCTGGGTTGCAAAGCAGCAGCAACGGCTCGCAAAGAGCGTACAGCAACAAATACCTTGGAATAGCGGTAAATTACTTGTTTTTGGCAATGAATACGCATTTACGTGTGACCGTGTTCTGCCCTCACATATTGATCATTTACAACAAAAAGTCGTTGTGCATATAACAGCAAAGTCGAGTACTAAGTCAATTCGCTTAGCGTTAGTAAAGTTGTTAGCAGCTGAGCTTGAGCAATATATAGATAGTCGCTTACACACTCTAAGTGTACAAATGAACTCGCCAGTTGAAAGTGTTAAATTTAGGGAATATAAAAGTCGCTGGGGAAGTTGTTCGAGCCATTATGCACTCACATTTAATGTGTTACTTGCAGGAGCTCCTAAACGAATGATTGATTATGTAATGGTTCATGAATTGGCTCATTGCCACGTAATGGCTCACAATCGTGCGTTTTGGTCGTTGGTTGCAATGTACGACAGTAACTACAAAGAAGCGGTTAGCTGGTTTAAAACTAATGGTAAGCAGTTATTTATTGCGAAAGACTAAAAAATGGTGGAGGGGGCTGGATTCGAACCAGCGAAGGCAGTGCCGTCAGATTTACAGTCTGATCCCTTTGGCCGCTCGGGAACCCCTCCGCAATGGGAGTATACAATTTGGTGGAGGGGGCTGGATTCGAACCAGCGAAGGCAGTGCCGTCAGATTTACAGTCTGATCCCTTTGGCCGCTCGGGAACCCCTCCAAATTGTATTTGTGTTGTTTGTGGTGGAGGGGGCTGGATTCGAACCAGCGAAGGCAGTGCCGTCAGATTTACAGTCTGATCCCTTTGGCCGCTCGGGAACCCCTCCTAAACAACGGCGCTGATAATAACAAAGTTTCTTATTAAGTAAAGAAAACTGCTAAAGAAATTTTAAAAAATGCCGATAAAAGCATAGATTCGTAATTAATTGGTGAAACTCTATGCAACTTGATGCAGTCTTGACCAGAGAAGATCAGCTCGGTAGTGCTTTGTCAGTCAGTGTGGCTGAACATCGCAGAGCCGATTTTGCTATGCTGTTGGCGATGCTTTCTCAAGACGCATTAGATTTTAGTCAATTTCACTTACCTGAAGCTCAGGATAGCGAAGCCGATTTATCAGAGCAGGCATTAAAAAAGGAATTACAAATAGGTCCGCAGCGTGCATTGGCACCAGAACAATTTGATATGCTGATAGGGCAAGATAATGCAAAGATACTTGCACAAAGCACTTTAGCGTCGCTGAAATTACAAGACTACTTAAACCCAGAACCTCTAGTGATTCGTGATGACAAAACCCATATCCCATTAGTTGTTGTAGACAACTGTGATATCGCGGTAAGAAAGCGCCTAGAAGCGATTAAAGAAGGGCATGCAAAGGATGAAAAACCCGCCATGAATGCAGCGGGGTTTTATGATCAAATCGCAACTGGTCAAATGCAAAGTGCTTTGCAGCTAAGTGCTTAAGCTCAATGACTATGGCATTTTTTATACTTTTTCCCGCTACCACATGGGCACTCGTCGTTTCTACCCACTTTAACTTCTGGCGTTGAATAAATCGTACCATTTGCATATTTCCAACGATCCGACTCTTTTACAAATAAAGACTTTTCATGTAACAAGCACACTTTGTTATCTGCAATATAGGATGCCTTAAATTCTACGTAGCTGCCGTCGGGGGTATCGCCAGTATCAATTATTTCTAACTTAATAAATTGTGCTAGGTCGGCAAACGCCAAAATATCTTCAACGCTGTGATTATGTTGCTCACTTTGAACGTAAGTTGCTCTTATATATTCAGCATTTTTGACGCAATAGGCGCTGTAGCGCGAACGCATTAGTTGTTCTGCGGTAGTTGGCTGCTTTGAGCCTGTAATAAAAGGCTCGCAGCATTCATTAAATGGGGCATTATTAGGGCAGTAGCACATAGCTTTGTACAAAATTAAGAAATCAGTGCGGGTATTGTACATGCTTCTTGATTGGTAGCCTTAGAAAAGCAGTAAATTTCTGTACTTGAATTAGGCAAGCTCATTGTTTTTAGCTCACTCGGTAAGAGAATATCAGTCCAAGTGATCACCGCCGCAAAGTTGCCATTATTTAGGGCTGACGTTAGCACATAATTAAGATCTACAATGTGCTTTTTTCTGATAACTAACAGCTTGCTAGCATCAATAGAGCAACTATCCATCATTGCTTTATTGGGAATATTGTCTGGCGCAATCAACAACGTCCAACCCTTCTTTTGATTGCATTGATGAATAATTTTCAACAACTCTAAGCTGGCACATATGTCATCGGCTGTGTGAACTAAGTGTTGGTTAGTAACTGAAGCCTGTGGTAACTCAGACGATATTCTTAAAACTGAACTTGCGTGTAACATAATCAACTCACTGGTATTATATACAGTATTTGTATACAGTAGTTTATACAGTAATTAGATGCAAGAAAAAGTTGTTAGTTTTTTATACAAATTTGCACGAACGGGCACACTGCACCCTCATAACATTAATATGCATTTGAAATATAAAACTTTAAATTTTAAGGTTTGATAAATGTGAGCTGATGAATTTGTTCGTATAATGTAGCCGCGTAGCAATGCGCATCTTTAATACGTTTGGTTGAAAGGTGAGGCTTAAGCTGCTCTATCATTGCATCTGCGGCTTCCATTCCTTGGCTTTGCGCAAGCGTGAGCCAGGCCATCGCATGGAATGGGCTTTGTGGAACGCCTTGACCTTTTACAAATAGAAGGCCTAGGTAGAACTGCGCTTTATTATTGCCAGACATTGCCGCCATTCTGAACCATTTAGCAGCAAGAGGATAAGCCTGCTCTTTAAGATAATATAGGCCTTTTTTAAATGCGGCTTGTGGGTCGTTGTCTTCAGGTAGCTGTGCATCGCTATTTATTGGCGCAGTGACAAAGTCAAGCACATTAAGTAGTTGTTGTTCTAAATCTTGGCTGGCCGAATTTTCAAACTGTTCTCGTTCCATAGTCTAACCGCAATTATAAACCTATTAGAAAGTGTAGCTGAATTCTAACGAAATTGTCCGAATAAACCAGTGATTTATGTTAAAATCCAAGCACTTGTTTCCAATTTTATACAATCCTTATGTTAGAACGCATTTTTGCCATTCGCCAGCAAGGCTCTACGATTAAAACCGAAGTACTGGCAGGTTTTACTACCTTTGTTACTATGGTGTATATCATTTTTGTAAATCCCCTGATGTTAGCCCAAGCTGGCATGGATATGGGAGCAGCCTTTGTTGCAACGTGTATAGCGGCAGCAATAGGGTGTTTTATTATGGGGTTTTGGGCTAATTATCCGCTGGCACTAGCTCCGGGAATGGGACTGAACGCATTTTTCACTTATGGTGTTGTGTTGGGAATGGGGCATTCTTGGCAATCAGCATTAGGTGCGGTGTTCTTATCAGGGTGTTTGTTTTTTATTTTGAGTATTTTTAAGATCAGAGAATGGGTAATTCAAGCTATACCTCTGGTGTTAAAACAGGCAATTGCCACGGGGATAGGGGCGTTTCTCGCATTAATTGCACTTAAAAATGCAGGGATCATAGTTGCCAGTCCAGCTACGTTGGTACAACTTGGTGACATTACTCAAGCGGGGCCACTGTTGGCTATTTTCAGCTTCTTTATCATTGCGGCGTTAATGTTTCGCGACATAAAAAGTGGTGTGCTGATCAGCATTTTGGTTGTAACTGGGGCTGCTTGGGGCTTGGACTTAATAACCTATCAGGGGCTTGTATCGGCACCGCCCAGCATCTTACCAACACTTATGGAGCTCGATATCGCCAGTGCGTTGGAGGTGTCAATGTTGAGTGTTGTATTCGCATTTTTATTTGTTGACCTATTTGATACTTCAGGCACTTTGGTGGCTGTAACGCAAAAAGCTGGGTTGGCAGATGCTCATGGAAAAATGCCAAGATTAGGCCGCGCATTATCGGCAGATAGCACAGCAACAATTGCAGGCTCTATGCTCGGCACGTCGACGACAACATCTTACATTGAGTCTGTATCTGGTGTGTCGGTGGGGGGGAAAACCGGTTTAACGGCAGTGGTTGTTGGAATATGCTTTTTGCTCATGATATTTTTTGCGCCTTTAGCCAAAATGGTACCGGCTTATGCAACTGCTGGTGCGATATTATACGTAGCAGTATTAATGTTGCAGAACCTTAAGCTGGTTAATTGGGATGATATGAGCGATGCAATTCCTGTTAGTGTGGTGTTGTTGATGACGCCGCTGACATTTTCAATTGCACACGGTATTGCACTTGGTTTTATCGCCTATACAACGGTAAAGGTAGTGTGTAATAAAGCGCATGAAGTATCTGTGAGTGTATGGTTATTAACAGGTTTGTTTGTGCTTAAGTTTGCATTTGAATAAAAACATTAAGTGGAGAAGTGGTATAATTACCACTTCTTTTTTGGTGCAAATAATACATCCAAATCGTCTTGTTCTTGCTCTTTTTTCTTCTTTACCGCTGAGGCATTGGAAGCTTTTAGCTCAGTGCTAATTTCTTCTAAATAGGCTTGTACCTGCGCTTTCTTTTCGGCTACATATTCGTCAGTGTATGTAACTGCATTAAGTGTAGCGAACGCTTTTTCAAAATATTGACGAGCAGAGCCAACCATGTTGGCAGCACGTGCGGATACACCACGCTTAATTTGGCTTTCAACATTGATGCGCAGCTGGAGTTTTTCTAGCCTGCGATCTTCTGCGACAAAAAGCTGTGTATCTACTTTTCCTTTTGAGTGTTCAGAGCGAATAACATGTCGTAGGCGCTTGATCCCTTGTACTAACGCGATAAGTTGCTTGTCAGCATCGGGCAAGCTCAATGTGTCTGCTTGAGATTCAGGGTCAAGCTGCGAGTTTAATCTTTCTTTCGCTTCATTAAGGCGGTTTTTTAGTTCTTTATTGGAGGGGGATAATTCAACCATAATGCACAGCGCATCATACACTCGACGCTGCAAAACGCGCAGTATCAATTCAGACATCGGGATATTACAGCTATTTACAATGATGTCTTCGGACTCTTCAATGATTTTTTTCTGCTTGGCGAGCTCTTTTCTACGTTCTGCTTCTTGCTTCTCTCTGTGTTGCTGAACTGCACTGACCCACACAGCGATAACGATCAATGCAACAATCAACATAATAATGATAGAAACAAACATAAATGACTTCTCTTAGACCACGACTCAAAAGATGAATTTTTATCTTACATCAATTAATTGCATTCTGAACAGTTTTCCGTTCATATGGGTGAAATTTTTTTAAAAAATCACCATTTATCATTATAGACCAAAGAAAATAGTTTTACGTGTTGCACAATCATCTTACTTGAGAGCTATCTCGTGAGAAGTAAGTATGCTAGCCTAAGATAGATTGGCTTTATCCCTAGCTGGAACTTGTAGCGCGCCGTGATCATTGCCTTGTAAAAACTAATAAGAAAAATAAGCTATGAAATTACAACAACTTAGATATATCGTAGAAGTTTTAAATCACAACTTAAATGTGTCAGCGACAGCTGAAAGCCTATATACATCTCAACCTGGCATATCCAAGCAAGTAAGAATGCTTGAAGATGAATTAGGCGTACAAATTTTTGGCCGCAGTGGTAAACACCTTACCCATGTTACTAATGCTGGTAATGAAATCATTAATATTGCGCGTGAAATTCTATCTAAAGTAGAAGGGATCAAAGCGGTTGCCAATGAACATACCTTACCCGATCAAGGTAAACTCAATATTGCCACAACACATACTCAGGCTCGTTACGCACTACCAGAGGTAATTCAGGGCTTTATGAAAAAATACCCAGCGGTGTCTTTGCATATGCATCAAGGCACACCGCAACAAATATCGGATGCAGCGGCTCGTGGTGACGCAGATTTTGCAATTGCAACTGAAGCACTTCATTTGTATTCGGATCTGGTAATGCTACCGTGCTATCACTGGAATCGCAGTATTGTGGTAGCCAGAGATCATCCCTTAGCTCAAAAAGCGCACAACCTCACTGTGCAAGATATTGCTAAGTATCCGTTGATCACCTATGTATTTGGTTTTACTGGCCGCTCTGAGCTTGATAAAGCATTTAATGCACATGGCCTTGAACCGCATATTGTGTTTACTGCCACTGACGCAGATGTAATTAAAACCTACGTTCGTTTAGGTTTAGGTGTTGGGGTGCTAGCGTCAATGGCGATAGATAAAGTTACAGATCAAGATCTTGTTTGTATTGATGCTAGCCACTTATTTGAAGCCAGTACAACCAAGATAGGCTTCAGAAAAGGTAGCTTTTTACGCGGTTACATGTACGACTTTATTGAGAGATTTGCACCTCACTTGAGTAAAGATCTTGTTGAAAAAGCAAGCTTATTGCGCAATCAAGATGATGTGGATGCGTTATTTGCAGATATTACATTACCTATCAAGTAGTTGTTGCTTGTAAAAAGTCGCTTATTGATGAGGATAAGCGACCAAATAAGCATATGAAATACGATGGTGTATACAATACTGATATGCCATCACTCCCGCCAAGTTTGCTCACCTTTAACTCTCCGCTGTAATTATATTCATTTAATTATCATGAATTAAGCTATGCAAATGCTTGTGCTGTAATGTGCTGTAATGGCAGATTTTGAAATTTCATCTAACGTTTACATGGTGTGTTTTGTTGGGTATATAAAATGGCAGGGATACCGCAGGCAAGTGCCTGTTTTTCGCTCAATCATATTTTCTTTGATGGATTACTGGATAAGCTATCGGAGCTGTCGTTTTGCAGTGCTTATGCAAGTCACCAATATCCTGCCAATGATTTTGATAGTATTGTTTTTTATGGAAAAATCTATTGCCAATTTGAGCCTCTTATAGAGGTTGTTGATGCTATGGTGGTACGAGAGGGTAAAATTGAGCTCCTTGGTAGCGTGCAAGACGCTAACGACTATATAGCTAAATATGATCTAAAAGTGCGGGTTCAGTATTTAGACGAGCGTCAATCAATTTGCCCAGGCTTTGTTGAGCCAAGTATTCATTTAGTGATGAGCGCAGTGCTACAACAATGGAACCATTTAGGCCCATTTGGGTTTGATTGCAGTTGGCAAAAAATAATGCCTAATTATAGCGTCAGCTATATTGCACGCGCCATACAGTATTTAGACAAAGGGCTAGATCCTCACTATTGGTTACTAGGTTATGGCTTATATAGTGGTTTGCTAGGCTATAGCAGTAATGAAAACCGACGCGAAGTTTATGCTCTGATTAAGCAACTAAATGTACAAAGGCCCATTGCAATACTCGATGCAAGCAGTGCCATAGCTTACGTGAACGATGCCACTTTAGATTTAGTTTATGACTACTTATTAAGCAGTGGCGCATGTCCATTTTCTTGTAAAACAGCGCTAAAAGAGAGGGTGGATAATCAATATGGCTTGCAAGACGAGCAATTGTTATGGCTTGTTGGAGCGCTGCCAACATCGCAACTACAAAGCTATTTAGATAACATATTTAGCAATATCGATAAAATAATAGATACGGCCATAAGGCAGGGGATAACCCATCTAGGTGTGATTGATACGCACCCTTTTGCCCGTAAAGTGTTATCAGAATACCAGCGGGCAGTACGAAATATAAACTTGATTGAACCAAAAAATAGTTGGCTACGAGAGATCAATAGCCTTACATGTTTAAACCAAGAGTCGAGCATGACCTCACACGCACCCGAACGTTCACTCGTTATCAATATTGGCGATGTTGGCTACTGTGGTTATGAGTGGGTACAGAGCTATCATGGTCAGTCTTTATTACAACCCTGCCAGCAACTTATTAGTGAAGGTTACAATGTTTGTTTGCAATCGGGGTTTCCTGCACAACCAATCAATCCAATGCGCGCGGCAGAGCAAGCCAGTACTAGAGTGATGGAATACGCGCCGGGCTGTTATACACGACATGAGCGAGTGCTTCTACCTGAGCAATGTTTATCTAAATCGCAATCGCTGCATGCCATCACTCATGCGGGGGCAATGCACTTAGGAGTTGAGGCAGGGCGCTTAGAGGTTGGCAACCAAGCCAACTTTGTACACTTGTCTGACGACCCGTTAGATACCAATAATAGCCTAAGAGATGTTGCCGTAATCAACTGCTACAGTAACGCAGTTTCTTAAAAACAAAATTTATAAATCAATCAGTTCATATGAACGGTCGGGTGTACGAAAAGATGTGGTTCATTTAATGGTTGGTTGAGCTGTGTGACCAACCGATGGACAAACTCACTTTTGGACAGAAATGCTTTAGTGTCAGTACTAAAAGTGATCTATTTGGTATAAGTTACGCTTGGGCGATCTCTTATCAGGTGGCCAAAAAGTATTGACCACTGCACTCCCATCAAATTAATGGATTGAGTAAGCTATCAGATATTTACAAAATGAACTTTCTACTTCTAGATATTTATGTAACTCTTAACTTACAATTTTAGTATGAAGCACATGCTCATGGAAGGTATATGAAGCTTAATAAGGTTTGCCTCAAAAACTTTCGTAGACTTGAAAAAGTAGAAATTGATTTTGAAGCTAAGGAAACACTGTTTGTTGGCCCAAATAACAGTGGTAAAACATCTGCAACGGCCGCCTTTAAACTTTTCTTAAGAACACGAAGTTTTAAAATTCATGACTATTCATCCTCTCAAATCTCCGTGATAAATAGGTTTGGGCATGGAGAAGATGTGAGCTTACCAAGTATTCAAATGGATATGTGGTTCACTATAGATCCTGATACTGAATATGGACGTGCAATTACTCTAATCCCACAACTTACTACACTTGTTTCTGAAGTTGGGATCAGAATACAGTTGAGTGCGCTTGATATAGACAAGCTAAGAGATGAGTACCAAGCCACTTTTCCTGTTGATGATTGTGGTAGAAGGAAAAAAGGCCTATCTGAGTTTCTTGCAATATCGAACAATATGTCTCGCCATTTTAAATTGAACTATTTTGTTTTGGAAAATGTTGCCGGCGATTACAAGCTTCATCATTTAGACGGAGAAGAAGCTAAAAAAACGCTTGCGTCTATTATGCGCGTTGACTTTGTTGAAGCTCAGAGAAATATTGATGATCAAGAGCTAGCTAGAAGCAATAAACTTTCTAAGGCGTTTGGCGCATATTATAAAAATAATCTTCAACACCCTGATGTTAATGAAGAGGCAATGAAGGTTATTGATGAAAACAATAACAATTTAAATAAACACTATAAATCCAGTTTTAGTGGTTTGATGGATACTCTAGGAAGTCTTGGAGTGCCATCAGTTAATGATAGAAGCTTGCGTTTAATTTCATCGCTTAGCCCTGAGGTAGCCCTACAAGGCAATACTGAATTGCTTTATGTCGATGGGGAAAGCCAACATGAACTTCCCGAGGCATATAATGGTCTGGGATTTAAAAATCTAGTTTATATAGCTATTCAGATAAGTCATTTCTATCTCCAATGGATAACAACTGAGAGTAGCCGCCCGCTTTGTCAGCTTATTTTTATTGAAGAACCTGAGGTGCATCTACACTCACAAGTTCAACAGGCTTTTATTGCAAACGTATGGGCTATCATTTCGGATGTTGCAGAAAAGCAAAATGAGAACACAAAAGAACCTCAGCTATGCATAACAACACACTCTTCTCATATTCTCGATAAAGTAGAATTTGAAAAGGTTAGATACTTCAAAAGATGTTTATCTAAAGTGCAGGAAGAAAGCACTGCACGTATATTGAACGCTTCAAAAGTACTGAGTATGAGAAGTTTCATGCCTGACGGGCTATCTTTATCAGAAAAGGAGGTTGATAAAAATGAGGTGCTCAAGTTTCTCAAAAAATATATACGTATCACACATTGCGACCTGTTTTTTGCAGATGCGGCTATTTTGATTGAGGGGGCTGCGGAAAAGCTACTCCTGCCAAATATGATAAAAAAATCTTCGCCTACCTTAGAGAGCAATTATATCACTACCCTTGAAGTTGGCGGAGCTTATGCAAGCCGTTTTGCTGGGTTACTAGAGTTTTTAGGCATTCCATACCTTGTAATCACCGATATTGATTCAGTCGATCCTAATAACAATAGAAAAGCTTGTATTGCTAACTTTGAGGGGGCTATCACTTCTAATTCCTCTTTAAAGTATTTTCTCAATACCGAGACAGTTAAAGGCTTAAACCAACTAGAACAAGCAAAAGTGATTATTGCTGACAACAGTGCTTATATTGCTTATCAAAAATCGATATTTACGCCAACATATGGTAAAGATATACAAATGCATGGTCGGACTCTTGAAGAAGCGATTATATATGAAAACATTGAGGCTTTTAAAAGTAAAAGTTTAGTTAGTGAAATAGTATTTACGGGTGATGCAAAGCAAGATCACGAAACTGTATTTAAAACAGTTAAATCTTCAACTTTTAAAAAGACTGAATTTGCCATCGATCTTATAGTATCTGAGCACCCATGGGAAACTCCATCTTACATAGCAAACGGCCTTAAATGGTTAGAGCAAAGGCTTAATTTGGGATTGCTGAATGAGGAGAAAGAATAATGTCTACTCCACAACGAAGAACTATAGAGCCCACAGAAGCTGACCTCAATATTCGTTCATGTATAGATGAATTTGAAAGTTTTACAGTCATTGCGGGCGCGGGCTCAGGGAAAACTACTTCTCTCGTACTGACACTTGGCTACGTAAGAGAAAAATATGGTTCAGCTTTAAGAAGAGAAGGACAACAAATCGCTTGTATAACTTTTACAAATCGAGGCGTTGGCGTCATATCTGAACGATTAGGCTGGGATGACCTCTATGAAATATCTACCTTGCATAGCTTTTTATGGTCTCAAATAAAACGCTTTAGTACTGATATACGAAATTGCCTAGCCGACGTGATAATACCCACAGAGCTAAAAAAGCAAAGAGAAAAAGACACTGGTAAAGATACGAAGTCTGCGAGAGACGCTCGTGCAAAGGTTGAAAAGTATGAAGATATCCTTGCGAAGATTGACTCAGTAGATGAATTTAAATATGACAGCCTTTCGAGCTTTAGTAACTACCTGAAAGGTGAGTTGAGCCATGATGATGTAATCAGCATCTCTGGACATTTAATTTCAAATAATCGACTGTTGCAGAAAGTCATTGGGCAAAGATACCCATATATGTTTATCGATGAAGCACAGGATACTTTTGGGGAAATTGTTGAAGCGTTAAATACGGTGTGCTCTTCAAAAGGTCTGCCTCTTATTGGATACTTTGGTGACCCAATGCAACAAATCTACGATCGTGGTATGGGAAACTTTGCTGGGCCCAAAGGTTCTTTTGTCATAAGAAAACGAGAAAATTACAGGTGTTGCCCAGAGGTAATTAATCTGCTGAATCGATATCGAAAAGATATTGAACAAATACCTAGTGGTGAGAATGCGAAGGTTAAAGGAAGCGTTCGATTATCCCTTGTTCAGGCTGAAAAACCTGAAGCTCCCAGAAACAAATATAGTGATGAGCAACTTGACCGAGTTGCAATCAAATATGACAAAGTCATTAAGGACATTGGCTGGCACGATAGGAAAGATGTTAAGCACCTATTTCTAGTCAGGCAAATGATCGCGAGACGCTTAGGGTTTGAAAATCTGCACAGGCTTTTTACTGGCGAATTTTCATCCACATATTCACAGGATACCTATGAGTCTGGAGAACATTACCTCCTTCGTCCCTTCACACAAATTATAATCCCGCTAATTGAAGCCCATACTGCAAGAAACACTACACAAGCACTATCTATCTTGAAGCAAAATAGTCCAGCATTCGATCCCGATGGAAAAAATAGTTCTAAGTCTATAAAGAAAATGATTGAGTTGGCCAAGACTTCTATGGAAACTTTATATGAGCTTTGGGAAGGAAAAACATTAAAGGAAGTTTTGAAATTTGCTTTAGATAACAAGTTGATTGGGTTATCTGAGAGGCTATTAGAAGATATTGAAAGAGAGCCTATCAATATTGAATTTAGTAAAGAGGTGCACCAAAGCGAAAAAGGCAAATGGCTCGCGGAAAGCTTTTTTAGTATGAATACATCAGAGCTTCCTAACTACTACCATTTTATAAACGACAATACTCCTTTTAGCACACAGCACGGTGTAAAGGGTGAAGAGTATCCTAATGTGGTAGCTGTCTTCGATGATATTGAGGCTGCATGGAATCAATATAGCTTTACAAAAACGTTATCACCCCAAGTATATGGTCAAGGTACTGATGGGCAGCTCTCAAGAACTTCTAAACTTGCATATGTATGTTTTTCTAGGGCTGAAGTAAATCTGAATGTAATCTTATTTACGAGGTCACCAGAACTTACCAAGCAAGAAGTCGTTAATTCAGGGTTGTTTTTGGAGGACCAAATAAGTGTTGTTCAATAATTTAGTACATATTACACACTAACGTAAAAGGGAGCTAAGCTCCCTTAAATTTATCGACTATGGTCTATTAAAAGGCCACCAGTGATTAAGCAAGTACCAAATGAAACTAATTTTATGATGGTCGCTTTAACATCTGGTAACTTCCCATCAAACGGGTTTAAACCTATGGTGTTGTAAAATAGGTCATATAATATAAACAATGCAGTTGCAAAAAGCACAAAAGCAACTAGCATCGTCCACGCTTTATAAGACATAACTATCTCCTGAGTATGTAAATATAACTTTATGTGATTTTTTCAGTGCACACTGAGCGCTTGTAGGCAGCCAGTTAAGAACTAGCGCCTGTCTTTTTGAAGTGAACGATGACTGTAGTCTCGTTATCATTGAATTTAAGCCTATAGCTACTGCTACGTTGCAACCCACAACAATTAAGTCGATTGGCTTTCGGTTGCAGCTTTAAGCTATCAGTTGGTTTTAGCTTGGTCAACAGGTATTTTTAATGTTTCAACTTTGGGTTTTTCTTGTTTCGGATTATGTTGCAAAAACGGAATACTTTTAGAATCCTTTGAGCGTAAGCTTGTAACGCTGTTGCGGTAAATGCCAAGAGTAAACGGCGCAAGCTAACGTTTTGTAGCCTTACTAGTTATTGTTACATCTTTTCTGTGTCATACCTGCATATTTGACATTTAAAATCGTCTTCCAAATAACTTTGATAAAGAGATTCATCATCAACGATGCCGCCATTAACACAACTTGAAACCCAATTTCCCTCTTCATCCTCAATTGCTCCAATGGGCCCTTCACATTGCACGTTCTGAAGCAATGGTTTGATCACATTGTCGTAATGATAAACTTGCTTACCCTTGAGCACACTGATATCACCTTTATTTGCAATAAGTAACTTTAGAATTCCAAAACTAGCATTAGAATCAAGACCACTTGAAGAAGCCATGTCTTCGATGTAGCTTTCGTTATTAAGCAAAAAATCTAAAACTTCCAAATTCATTAAAAGCACCTCTTGGTTTGTAAAAATGCTAACAGGTAATGAGTAGGAAATCAGTTAAAGCAATCTACAAAGAGCAGAAAACAAATTAACATCACTTATTATAGCCTTACCAAATCGCTAAATTGCTTTTCCAACCGAATATCAGGCTGTTATATTTTCACATAATCAAGCTGTTTTTATCTAATATATAGCGTGACAAAGCCGTCGCGATTTAAAAACTTTTACTTATCTATGTGGGGTAGGAAGGCATGTTTGTTTCTTACAGCCTCTCGTAAAAAGCTCATACCACTTCTTCCAAACTAACACCCCAAACCAATCAGTTCATATGAACGGTCGGGTGTAGGGCAAGAGGCTGTCTGCATAACAGTGGTCGCTCACCTATTGTTAAAGGAAAGCAACGCTGGGAAATTAATAACAATGTGGCTAAAAATTATTGACCACTACATTCTCTTTTATATCCTCATTGATTAAGTTTGCAGAGAGTTCCTCAACTATCTCTAGGTCACAGACTTCTTCAAGTTCTTGATTGGTTACGAATCTAAGTTGGTTTTTAGAAGCGAGATATCTTCTAATTTCGTCTAATCCATAAGGTTCGTCGGGTAAAGAATCGTATGTTACGAATTGCCCAACATTCTGTTCCAATAAAGTCATTTTTTCTCTTCTCGAGCATAAAAATAAACTCTGGACTTTTGTGGCTTTCTTCTGTGGCTTTATACCAGGCGACTGTTTGTCGCCTGGTATTATTGCCCAAGCACTAAAAGCCCATATTCATGCGCTAACTTTTTGATTAAGCTAGAGTGCTTCGTCAGGTCTAGAGGCACTAAGAATCACAGATTTATCATTTGTATTGTCTAGGCGTCTAACTATGCTAACTAAACCACTATTAGTTGTTTGAGAGCCGACCATGTCAACTTTGTCACCCGTAATTAGCTTCCCTTTAATGAATGTTTCTATAGTCGTTTTAGGTATTCTAACCTCAGTTGTTTCGTCAAAGGTTAGCGCTGCCGTAACCGAAGTATCTTTCTCTTCAATAACACCATACTCTTCAATTTTAGCCGTCAATCTATACGTCTGAGATTGAGTCCTGAAGCGGATCCGACATTTTGCGGTGGATTTATCTTGTGACACACTGGTTCCTTCGTCTACGCTATAACCCGAAGTACCTGCAATGCGCTTACATTTAGCACTTGTAATTCTTTTTTGGCCTATTTGAGGCTGTGAGGAGTTACCAGCAACAGATATTTTAACTTCATGGGTCGTCCCATGGTGACCTTTGCAATTCTTAGAGCAGTGGTCTGAGTGAGTCATATCTCTTTCAATCGCTTGTGAGGCTTTCCAACCCAATATTTGATGTCTAGCTATGACTTCTACATCACCGGCATAAGTTGGGTATAGGTTGATATTCATGTTTGCTTCATAGCTTTTTTTATTATCTACATGCCATAAAAAGCCAAACAGGGGCTCTTTGAAGGTTTGACTGATCTTGAGTGTTAGCGGGATCCTTGCTGGTTTATCTTTCAACAAGTATTTTTCTATGCTCGCCGAGGGAATAGAAATTTCTACTAGATGTATTTCTTTCGGATCAACTTCAACGCCTTCTACAAGATTTCCATCAATTAAAACGTCAATGCGCGAACTATGGCTCTCGCCCGGTAAACCTAAATAAGAACCAATAATTCTTAATTTGTAGCGATCTTCTCCTGCAATGGCAGATAAGCCAGTAATACGTTGTAAAACGAGGCTTTCTTTAACAAATGGTATATCACCTAAAATAGATCTTATGTCTAAAGAAACGGTGTCCTTTAGTGTATAAGCTTTATCACTGAGCTTCGTAGCAACTTTTGTAGCGGACGCGAGCCCTATTAACAGATCTCGTTTATCTTCGTCTATTTCATCGTAAACGGTGTTCAATTGACTAGACAGCATGCGCTCAACATTGTCAGCTGTTAGGTTAAGCTCATCAGCGGCTCTTGTCATCAGGACATTACCTGAGCTTTCTGCTTCCGCCAGTAAAGCTTTAGCTTCTCTTCTTGCTTTTTCAATTAGGTTTTGTACAGTTTCTCCTGTTATGGCTGCCGAGGCTACTTTTCCTGAGGCTGCGATGCTCGTCCCTAAAATGTCGGCTTTAGCACTTATAGGCAGTGTAATCAGAGATATTATAAAAATTAACTTTATATATAATGTATTCATATCTTGTCCTTGTATTTTTATATTCAGAGCTAATATGTTTGTACGGTGTAAATCACGAGTTTTAAAAGTTATATACTAGTACAAACTGTACAGGGCACTATCTAAACTAGGCTTTATTATCCATTGAGTGAGTTTTGCACCAGATTTAGATGAGAAATATGCAGCTAGGTGTACTTAGTTGCTTATCCCAAGCTTTTTAAGGTTACAAAGCCTGAGGATGCACGATTTGTTTACGGTTAGTGAAACGGCAACTAGCCGTATAAGTTTTTTCTGAACTTACTCTTACTAAAAGAGCGTAGCTCTCCGACAGCAGAGCAGCTTAGAGTGCCTTTGTGTTCTTGGCAGGAAACATCAACGTTAGCTTCATCATTGAAGGCATTACGAAATGCTTCTTCAACATACACTATTATGTCTCGGTTAAGTCTATGCTTGAATTTAAATTGGCAGTGATAGTTTTTGCGCAAACTACACTCCAATGTAGTACGATACTGCCTAGGAAAATAAAAGCGTTTACTTTGCTTTGGCACATCCGTATGGTGATAGCGAACCTCTATCGCTTCAATATCTTCATTATACGCACGCGTGTGTTTTGTTTTATTGCATTTGAGATTTAGCCCCGTTATCTTTTCTAAAAATATTAGTGCAGCCTGACTGCTGATTACTTTTTGCGCTAACGTGATACTCTCTCCAACATCATCCGACCATGAAAAGTAAAAGCCACTGTTTTTATCAGATATTTCGCTGTCAGTACTGTTATCTAGGTATTCGAGGATCATTGCCATTGACGCGGTGGATTCTACTATCCCTTGTTTGTTAGTCAGTAAAAAGTCCATTAGCAGCAAGCTTTGACTAGATAAATCAGCGATACCAAGACCAAAGTACTTGCTGAATAGTCCCCCTGTGCGGCCCTTTCCCGCGATGCCTTTATCAAAGCCTGAGGTTTGGCCTGTTACAACATGATCCCAGATTTTTTTGTCATATGCTGGGGTTGTTTGATAATGTAAAGATTGATTTAGATGAAATCCCGCGGTCATGACTTGTATCGCACTATCTTGGGTTATTTCGGCCAATGCGATCAAAAATAGATTCGTCAACCCGTTGGGTACTGCATCATTGCTAGAAGTGTTTAGCATGTGTCCAACGGTAATGATCTGTTTAGTAAGGTAAGTTGAGCGTGTTAGCACTTTATTCGCACAAGCTACCTGTTTATTCGTTGAATTAATTAAATGAACATATGACTTAGGAATATAATGTCTAATGTTTCTCTCATTAGCATTGCTTGAGAAAACACTAAAAGTGACTAAAAGACAGAATAATAAAGCAAAAAGGTTAGCTCTCATACACCACCTACTATTTTTCACAAATTACGATGACATCTTTAGCAACCATATTGATTTGAGTATTAACAGCAACGCCATTATTCTCTTGGCTACCAACATTTACGTTACAACTGCCGTCCTTTGCTTTATTCCCTTTTATAACTTTATCCCTTCTGGTGTCTCTTGAGCGTACGCTCATCTTTGCTTTAATTCGCGCGAGTTTTGCGTCAATTTTGGATTGTTGTTTAACAACCTCCTTTGCTTCGAGTTGGTTATTAAAAAGCATTGGAGTGATTAAAATAATCAATAATAAATGCTTCGGCATTTTTCTCTCCTCAGTAAAGTGGCGCTTGTATAACAAGCGCCTTAATAAATTAGTCGATGCTAGAAATTTTTACTTTTGAGCGAATGCCAGTTCCTATATTTGATATAACTAAGTTACCATCAATATTAGCTGTTGCACTGGTGTTACCCTTTATTTTACTCCCAGAGATGGTAGCGAGTGATACATCACTCATTATTCCAGTGCCGATATTAGAGTGAATATAGTTGCCGTTAATATTGGTACTAAGCTGAGTGTTTCCTTTTATATTGCTAGAGCTGATGGTAGATAAAGAATTGCTCGACTTAATACCGGTACCAATATTCGAAGTGACGAAGTTGCCGTCAATGTTTGTTTTCAGCTCAGTATTACCCTTAATTTCAGAAGCGAAAGAACTAGAAATGCCAACCATAGTTAAAGTTAATGCTAGTAAAGTCTTCATAGTTAATACCTTCTATATGCACAGCAAAATCGCTGCTGATTCAAGTTAATAATAAAAATTAGAGTATTTCCATATAATATTGACAATTACATTTTATGAGGACAAAATGATTTTTGTTGGTATAAAGTCGGACATTTACATACATGGGAAAATTGTCAGGACAAAATCAATCTTTTAGGTCGCTGCTTGGTTGTTTTAATAAAACAATATTAATTTCATAAGGTTATGGTGTGTCTGTGTCAAAAATAACGGGAAAATATGACTATCTTGAGCTGAAAAGACGTGTGGATTTGGTTATGTCCTCATTTATCCAAGAATTTTTCCTAAGAAGAGAGAATCAATGTATTCATCCTGTGGAGCTCTTGAATAAATTAATGATCTTATGCCAACACCCATTAACTTTCGCGATTTACAATAAAGGGAAAGGTAAGGTTAGAACCTATATTGATAACGATGAATATGGAAAAAAGTTAGAAGTAAAGAGTGAAGCACTGGCTAAAGAGCAAGAGTCATATTTTCCAATTTTTGCTATTGACAATAAAGAGTGCCAATATGGCCTGCTAGCTTTTCAGATATATAGAGATGATAATTCAAGTCGGTTGAAATTTATTCATGTAAATCCACGCGAAGAAGAAAATGTGCGAGAGAGCACGAAAATAATTCAAAAACTACTGGCAATATTTTTTGCATACTTCACTGAGCATAATCCGCAAATAATAGGTATATCTGAAGAATTTAGTAACTCAATTCACGACGGACTTGAGCAGCACTTTAATTCGATAATTAATAGCTATCCATCTCATAGTGGTTTAGATGTTGACTTTTTAAATACAGATCAAATTTTTGAAATCAATAAACAGATATTAGAGTCTGCATATTCTGAAAAGGTCAGGTACTTTTCAAAAACAGTTAAAAAGTTAAATGAAAGCAAGTCAATTTCTAACTTGCCAAATATTGTTTTTTATCAAAAGCAGGTTAGGGCCCCCAATTTAGCCCCTAGAGTTTCAATCAATCAAGCAAATGAGGGGTTTCACGGCTATCCCTTTGATACAAGAATAGTAATTAGTGAAAGACAATATCAGGATCTGTCTGATTACCTGACTCATTTTAGGCGAGAATTTAAAAACAAAGGGGAGTCTTTCTTTCCACTCAACAAGATAAAAAGCTACTCGAGCTTAAGTTGCGGCAAAACAAAAATATTTGTAGAAAAATATGACAAACTTTTTTTGGATATTTTATGTGATATTCGCGCTGTAAATAGCGAAACGGGTGAAGTTATTAACGGTACCCCAGATATGGGAATAAGAAATTTACTGGATATTTATTTACAGGATACCAGTGACGATGCTCGCAGTTTTGCAGATCCGGTGTTGTCTACGGGTTTGATCCATATTCGTTACCCATTTGCCAATGCCTCTCCATTTCTTGGTTATCAGCAGAAGCACGCTGAAAAGTGTTGCATAAGATTGTTACAGCTAGTTATTCAACATTATATTTTTGAAGGGCTTTCGCCGGGCACAATTGATCGAGAGAAAACATCCTTGGCACTTGTAACATTTCCAATTTACATTTCTGGACGTGTGCCTATGACTGTTAGTCATATTTTACATGTAGAAAATGGTAATGAATCTGGGCTAGACTCAGGGGTTTGGGATCATGCATTTTATTTAACACAATTCTTATCTAGGGAAATTAAGTCTAATTTACGGAAAAGCTATTGGGAAACGTACTTACATCAGGTTGGAGATATTCTTGAACAAGAAATCCTAGCCCTTTTTAGCTCGGAATTAGAAGAGCAAAGCTGGGAGCTCATTGTACAAGCAATCAATGGAATTAATCAAAAGCTTGATGGGCTTCGTTACTTATTTCCTTTCTTTAAAATTGTTTTTACTCCAACAGAAGATTTAAAACATGCAAAGATAAAGTTTGCAAATATTGGATTTAATATGACCACTGAAGTGAACCAAGTTTATTACTATTCTTCGGTTGGTAACCCATATCACCCTGATACTGAAAAAGCAGAAAAGACAGTTATCAATGCAATCGAACAGCGACTTGGTGCATTAAGTGACAAGGTCATGCGAGCCCTGTTTTTTGATGTTGATATAAATGTGAGCATTAATCCAGTTGCCTTTGTAACAACGGCTCTAATTGACTCGCTTGAGCTGGGCTTAACTCAAAAGTTAGTTTATGAAAAGCTTAAAGAAAAATGGTCTTTTCAACACGGTCTAAGCTATGTATATGAACCCGAAGCTGAGCTTAGGGAGTTTGCACTTAAACTTACATTTAATAAACGGTTAGCAGTACTGGATTTTATAAACAGGGCTCAACACAACGAAGTCGTATTCCCTAAATATAAAAAGTCAGATGAATTAAAGGACCCGCTAGACTATTTGAAAAAATATTATGGTCCTTATCTTAGTTATTTTAACGACGAAAAAGAAGACTACATCTTCTGGGATGAACTTGGGAAAATCGATAATCAATTTAAGGAAGCATTGCGTAAACACCTTGAGAGGAAAAAAATTGATCAACAGAGCATAGTCAGAAGGAAAAATGCGACGAGTACGTATCGGCCTGTGGTTCAAGAACAGCTAGACTAATACTCTGACTACTCTGGGACGAATTTGTACTCTGGACAGTCCATATAGCGATAACTAATGATGGTAAAGTGCATGAAATGCAATGCGAAGGAAAGCGTAATAACTGATTAACTAAAGTGTAAGTCAAATGGACAGGCACTTAAGTTTGAAACCTTGAGTGTTTTGTCTAAGCTTTAGTTTCTTCAAAATCATTTCAATTCTAAGTTCAAGGAGTGAACAATGGGATTAGAGAAGCTCATGGGATCAGGTCTTGCCTTTTGCCTGTGGTGAACATCTGATGTAACTTTTTCTTTATGTTTTGGGTCGGGATGCTTCGTATCTAATCGAACCCTGCAGTTAAACCTAGTGGCATACCCATCACAAAAATGTGGCACTTTTTAAAACGAGTGTCGACGCTTTATGTCTAGACCTTCAATTCTGAAATGATCTACCTACGTCTTTTTTCTACTAATTCAGTAAACCATAGCGCTCTCAGGCCCTATTTTTAATACTCATGCAGAGTGTTTTTTTCTTGTTATGAGCAATTTTTTATCTCAGTTATGCCATTCTCGGTATGTTTATATTCATTAATGTTATATAAAATATATTGTATACACTGTTTATTTAATGTTAATTATAACGTGTCCACAATAGGTGGACTTGGATACGCAACATACAAAGGTACATTATGAAACTGAATAACATTATTTTATCTCTGCCATTTTTGGGGTTGAGCGTCAGTCACAGCATTATGGCATCTCAGCAGATAGAACCTGCACTTATGCAGCCTTACTCGGCGCAGGTTGTTGAACACACAGAGCACGGTCATGAGCATACTAAAAAGAACGAACGCGCGCCTACAGCACAATCAACTCTAAATAGAGTTGTAAGCCTAAATCCGCAGCTTAGAGTGCATCAAGCAGCGTCTGTAGATGCAATGCAAGTGTGCGACCTTGATGCGCTGGCAAATGCATCTGCTGAGCAGCTTGTCGGGCTGGTTCAATCACAAGGGACGAGCTGTGTTAATGATCTATTTTCTGCAAGTAGCAATGTGCAAGTCGCGGTATTTACAAATGCAAAAATGAACGCGGTGGCAGAACATGCTAAGACTCTTGCTAGCAACTATGCAGGCACTGGCAGCAATGACTTAACTGCGCTGTTTTTGTTTATTCGTGCAGGCTTTTACGTCGAGTTTTATAACGATGCGGTCACTTTTGATAGCAGCATCAGCGCTAATGTTAAGCTTGCAATAGATGCTTTTGTGAATAATAGCCATTTTTATGACAACAATAACGACCATGGCAAAGTGCTTCAAGAAGTCATCACAACGATGGATAGTGCAGAGCTACAACACGAGTATTTGCAGGTTGTGCGTCAGTGGTTAACTCGCTTTGACGAAAACTACGCAAGCAGTCGCAATATGCGCAACGCCGTCAATGGTATTTTTACGATTTTATTCCGTGGTCAGTGGAATGATGCCTACGTTACTCAAATCAAAAAAGATACTGACTTAGTTAATAAGCTCGTTGCCTTTACACAAAAATCTTGGATGGTTAATTCAGACGCAGAGTTTTTGATTGTGAATGCATCTGGTGAGCTTGCAAGGTTAAAGCAATATGGCGCAAATGATATTGACGCTATCGTAACTGATGGTTTGAAGCAGCTTTTCTCTACTTATAAAAGCTACGGCTTTGGTGATGCTTTGTGGCTAAATGCAGCGGATGTGGCGTCATATTATACAGATTGTTCAGAGTTTGGGATCTGTAACTTTGAAGACACTTTAACGCAGCAAGTGCTTTCACAAACGCATCAATGTAGTAGCACAATTCGTATTCGTTCACAGGAGATGACGCCACAGCAGCTATCTTCTGCATGTGACACGATGGCTGCCGAAGAAACGCGCTTCCACACGCGCTTAGCAACCAATCAAACGCCAGTGGCGGATGACAATAACTCGTTCTTACAAGTGAATATTTTCAACAGTAGTAACGATTATAAGAAGTACGCAAAAGCGATATTTAAAATTGATACTAACAATGGTGGTATGTATTTAGAAGGGGATCCAAGCAAAACAGACAATCAGGCTAACTTTGTTGCGTATGAGGCAAGTTATGCCAAAGCGGATCACTTTGTTTGGAACTTAGAGCATGAATACGTGCATTATTTAGATGGGAGATTCGATCTTTACGGTGGTTTTAATGCACCTACCGAAGCCATTGTTTGGTGGAGCGAAGGTGTTGCTGAATACATTGCTAATCTCAATGACAACCAAAAAGCCATTGATACCATCAAAGATGGTTCTGTTTACAATTTACAGCAGGTGTTTGCCACTACCTATGATGGTTTTGACCAAGACAGAATATATCGTTGGGGCTATCTTGCGGTGCGCTATATGTTTGAGCGTCACAACGATGAGCTTAATAAAATGCTTGCTAAAACCCGAGTTGGCGATTGGGCAGGTTATCAAGCACTCATCAACGACTGGCAGGTACGCTTAGATAGCGACTTTACCCAATGGACGCAAGAGCTAGCGATGGGAGAGAACACAGCTCCTGTTGCCAAAGTAAACGGTCCATACAGTGGTAATGCGGGCGAAGCAATTGCTTTCTCAAGTGAAGGAAGTAGTGATGCAGAAGGCGAAATTGCCAGTTACCAGTGGGATTTTGGCGATGGAAACCAAAGCGCGCAAGCTAACCCGTCTCATATTTATGACAATGCGGGTGAATATACCGTCACATTAACAGTTACAGACTCACAAGGACTGTCAAACACTGCAAGTACCGAAGCAACCGTGGCTCAAGGACAAGGGGCTACGCCGCTTAAACGTGGGCAAGCCGTTAATATTTCGGGGCAGCAGAATGAAGAGTTATTATTTGTATTGGATGTGCCACAACAAGCAAGTAACTTAAATATTAGCTTATCTGGAGGCTCTGGAGATGCAGATTTATATGTGCGTTACAACAGTGAGCCTACGCGAACCAGTTATGATTGTCGCCCGTATGTGGGTGGTAACAGTGAGCAATGTGATTTTGCACAGCCTCAATCGGGTAAGTATTTTGTGATGGTAAGGGGTTACAATGCGTTTAGTAATGTGAAACTTGTTGCTAATTTTGATGCGCCAATTGCGTCATTACCTGATGCATGTGAAACCCAAGCTGCTAGAACAGGCGGGCGAGCAAAAGACGGCGAGCTGATATGTTTGGGTAATGAATCGGTTATGTGGTTTAGTTTAGAAAGTGTCGATGAGCAAAGCTCGGTACGCATCGAAACGGCAAACGGCAGTGGCGATTTAACTCTAGAGTACAGCAATTCAGGTTGGCCAAATGGCACTAATGTTGATGCGCGTTCTGACAATCAAGGCAACGCAGAATGTATCAGTGTAAGTGGTCAATCCCAGTTTTGGGGTTACTTAAAAGTGTCGGGCGACTCACAAGCGGCGTCACTCAAAGTTACATATAATGACGGTGGTTGTATCTAATATCTATCGGTACATAGGCTTAATTTTGCCTATGTACCTTTTTATTCGTTGTGAATAAATATATAAATTGTTTGCATTGTATTAGTGACTGGTTAACACTATTTAGAACAATAAAGTTAAACGAGATAGAGCTACTAATCAGCCATGACGTTTATGCCATATCGAGCTTTACTACAAGTCGCAGTGATCAGTTTGCTGTTCATTATTTTGCCTTCTTATGCAACGCAGCAAGTAAAAGTTTATGCCTACCACCTAAAACCTCCTTACCTTATCGATGTTGAAGAAGAAAAAGGCCTGTATTTTGATGTAACCGAGTTACTAAATCGATTTCAGCCAATGATCAGGTTTAAGTTAGAATACATGCCGCGTAAGCGCCTAAATAGAGACATTGAGCAAAACACATTAGACGGATTAATAATGGGGGTAAGTCCGGTTTGGTTTAGAGATCGAGAGCAAACGAAGCTAGCTTGGTCTAATGCGTTTATGAATGACAGGGATGAGTTTGTTTCGCATGTAAAAACCCCTTTTGAATTTGCAGGTCCTTCGTCATTGTATTCAAAAACAATAGGTGGAATAAGAGGCTACTATTATTTTCAAGTTGCGCCCGTAGTAACACTTGAAAAAGCGACGTTAGTTGAAACGGGTACTGAATTACAATTGTTGGAGATGGTGGTCAAACAGCGTTTAGACGTAGCGGTGATTAGTAGAGCAACTGTGAACTATTTGGTGGCGCAAAAAAAACACTGGCAAAATGATATTCATTTCTCACAGCGGCCACATGAGTTTTACTCGCGGGCAATAGTGGCAACCAAATCTATGCAGGCAGTAATAGACACTATCAATAACTTAATGCGAGACCCGTTATTTGATAAGGCGTTGAACAAACTGTTGGCCGACTACCACATTACCGACAAAGATCTGGAAATAGTGCGCTAAACACCCTTGTTTTGGGTGTTTAGCATATCAATTACCAAGTACCAGTGTTTTCCATAGAAAGCCAAGGTTCTTGTGGTGCCAGTGCCTCACCTTTTTGTAAAAGCTCGATAGAAATACCATCCGGTGATTTAACAAATGCCATATGACCACAGCGAGGTGGGCGATTAATGGTTACGCCTGATTGGCGAAGCTTGTCACAAATGGCGTAAATATCATCGACTGAAAATGCCAGATGACCAAAGTTGCGTCCGCCCGTATAGTCTTCGGGATCCCAGTTGTAAGTTAGCTCAATGGTTGGTTTAAAGCTCTCTTTGGCCTCATCTAATTGCCCTGGAGCAGCCAGATAAATCAAAGAAAAACGACCCTGTTCACTGTCATATCTTTTAACTTCGATAAGACCCAGTAGGTCGCAATAAAAATGTAGTGATGCGTCTAAATCCTTAACACGCACCATGGTATGTAAAAAATCCATAGCATGCCCCTTGTAAAGTATTAGCCTAAGACTTATGGCCTATTACGTAAATAACAAGGGGCGAATAGGTTTCTTTATTGTGCTTGTGCTTCAAGCAATACGCCAGAGAAGCTGCTGTAAGCTTTTAGACCTAAATGCCAAGTACCAGTTTGTGGATTAGTGATACTGCATTGCTCCAAATTTCCTTCTTTATAAGGTCGGCACTCATAACTGGAGCTGGTAGGCCTTTGCCCAAACCTGACATAAAGATCCGCATCTCCTGTGCCTTGGCTGGTGTTTACTAGCAACTCACTGACCCCTGCGGGCACGTCAAAGGTGTAGTAAAGCCAACTGCCTTTACTTGCGCTCAAATCTGACCATTGTTGCTGTTTGCCAGGTATGGTACCAACGTTATAGTTTGCAACTAAGTTCATGCCTGAGTAGGCGTCATAAGCATGCAACATAACATAGTATTTACCTGCTTGCGGATTGCTAATTGGGCAATTTTCATTATTGCCATTTTCGTAGGGGCGACAATCATAGCTTTGTAACGTGGCTAACTGCGCAAACTTAACATACAAGTCAGCATCGCCTGAGCCATCAGATGTGCTAAATGTTAGGTTGTTTGCGTTGTCAGGTACTTCAAGCACGTAATGCACTTCGCTATTTTTAACCGCACTAAGGTTTGCAACGACTTCGCCGTTTTGTAGTGTCGTGGCGATTGGTGGATCAACAGGCCCACTGTCATTATCTATCACACTGAGTTTATTGCTTGCTTGTTTAAGTGTGAGTATGTCGCCAATCTCACTGGCTTGCCACCAGTTGATATTGGCAGGCAGTGCTAGGGGGTCGGCCGCTCTTTGTTCAAGGCTTAATGTATCAGCCGTTGCATCAAATTGTGCGGTGCGTACCAATAAGTTGTCAGCACTCACAGAGAGTACTTTAAATTGTTGAATGCTGGCCAAATCAATGGTCCAACTTTTTGGATCGTTAGCGGAGCGTGCTGGTGCGCCCCAGCTGCCTTCCCCAACATAAACTGTGCCGCCGGAAGTCGTAGCGTTGAAGCCACTTGATGTGGGCTTTAAAGCCTGAGTTACTTTATTGATGTGTGTGTCTGACTCAACCACTAGGTTCATTGCCTTGTTGTAAAACTCATCAGCCCACCAAGTGTGCAAAATGGTGTTATCAGATTTTCCTGAGTAATGCGGGTACATAGGTTTGTGGTATTGTGCACTGCGCCAAGTTGCATTATTGCCATGCGAGCTTAAATCTTGCGCTAACCAGTTATTCATAGCCGTTGCGTAGCTTGACCAACCGCTGTTTTTATATTGGCTGTTGAGCGTATAAACGCGCAGCAAAGTACCGACATTGAAGGCACCATATGTATCAGAGCTGGTACATTGGCCGTCTTGGTTATAGTCAACGCCAAACACTTGGCATAACGTTTTATAGTTATCATCTTCATGATTACCATGTGTAGCAACAAACGGATAAATGCGTTTGTAACTGAGTCCATCAATGGTATCGCTTGAAAAAGTAAGCTGCCAATCTTTGAGATATTCTGCCATTTCCGACGCAGAGTTTGCATTGGTATAGTCCCCACCATGCATGATGAATAAAGGGCGAATTTTTGCAATCAGCTGATTGCCTTGGCGACGTGTTGTCCATCCTGTTCGGGTATCACCGCCTGCAATAGCGGTAAAAGGCTGTGCATCTGTGGGTGCTGTTTTAAACCAAAATCGTTCTGAACAACCTTGGCTATCACATACGCGGTAATACACATTTGAGTTGGGGTTAAGGTTTTTTAAGGTCGCAAAACTGCTATTTAAACTGCCATCAAATGTATGAGTTACATCAATATTGTGAGTGAGCCACGCTTGCTCATCTGTTGAAGTACCATATTTGACATGGTGATTGCTACCGCCAGATGGTGTAAAACCAATGGTCGCTTGAGATGCTGGGTTATGGTCCCAAATGAGTCTGTGATACTCACTACCTGCATGGGCGCTGAGCGCAAAGCTTAAACCGACAGCGAGACTCACGATATGTGTCTTCATTTCCTTGGTCCTGTATTCATTTTTGTTTAATGGAGTTATCACGACTGCTGAACTGTGACAGTGGATGTGTTTTGGTCAAAGAGCTCACCAAGATCACAAAAGCGGCATTTCTATACGGCAAGGCATTGACAGTTCCACTATGGAAGTTGATTGCTTTTGCCCCGAGTTTAAGGTGCTTAAATTGACGCGATAGTCTGCTATCTGATTGACTGGTCCAATAGTCACCTTGATTAATATAGCTAAAATAGTCATCGGCGATATGTGCACGGCCAGGTCGAGAAGGCGATTGTATAAGGCTTGCTAGTTCTTGCTCTGTGGGTAGTCGCCAGTTATTTTGCCCACATAGGGTCTGGATGTTGGTGCGTTCAATCAGATCCTGCGTATCACAACGTTGTGACTCAAAATAGCAATCGCCGAAATTTTCTTGCCCTTTTTCGTGTAGAAACCAAGAGTATGTCCAATAGCCATCATGAATCGACTCATTATCGGTTTTTACTTCCCAAAGTACGTTAAGTTTACGGTCTAATACGCAGGCCCAAGGGCCTTGCCAAGGTGTTAATGGCACACCATTAGCCGCTATTTTTGTATACCTAGCATGGGGAGTTGGTTGCATTGATGGAGCTGGGTAAAAATGAACAATGCCATAGAGGACTGTTGCTACGAGTAAAGAGATTAACAAGCGCTTAATCACAATGCATACCTCAACTTGATTGCTCGCTGGTGTCGGGTATGCGCAATTTGACTGCGATCAAAAGCAGACACCCACATGCAAGTGTGGTTACTAAGCGCAATGTCATGGGCCGAATCAGTTTTGTTCTTTCTAACAAGCTCTAGTGTCCAATAGCCATCATGCCAACGACCTTTCGCTCTGACATCAGCTCGGTCCCCTTCAAAGCGATTTGAGCGATAAAGTACAGAGCTCAATTGTGTTCCAATTGGGTAAGTATCGTGTGCTTTTTGGTAAGGGTGACTACCAAACCATGGCAGCACAGGGTGTGAGATATCTATATTTTGATTTGGTAATCGTTTTGGCGTTATCTGGTTTTTTGAATACCACTGCCAATTCATGACATACGATCCGCTTTCTTTGCCATCCGTTTGATAACCCGCTTTGTATCGGCGCTCTGCGTTAAGTGGTTTAACCAAAGGGCCAATAAAGTTATCATCAGCCAGTACCATATCGTTGGTACGTACTGCTTTCCAATGCCAGAGATCTCGTATTTTGCCATCTAGACTGGCGTGATAGCCTTTGCTATGCCAGTTAGCTGGGGATGAGTTAAAAGGCTGTTTGCCAAGGTAGCTTGTGCCATCCGCGCCAAATGAGCAGCTATTAGATAACATCACGGCAAATTTATCTTCATAGTAACTTTGTTCATCAAAGTGATAAAAGCCATTTTCTTGTACTTTCCAACCTGATTCGGTTTTAACCAGAGGTAAATGGTTTAAGCTTTGAGTGGGGTCGGCCCAACGAAACAAAAAGAATGTCTCTTGGCCGTTACTCAGTGCTTTGATAGCTACTTGCGCGTAGCCATCAACAAAGTTTGCCCCATGGTTAGTATCAACGAAAAATAGGGTGGCATCCTGCCATTGGGGTTCATCGTCATACCCATCAATCTCCATCAGTACATCTGCGGAAATTGCTGATACAGATAGCGTGTGAGTTGAAGATTGCACGTAATAGTACAAGACACAGATACACAAGATTAAAACTCCCGTTAAGCGAAGCGGAAAACGCTTAAGCGGTATAAACAGTATTTTTTTAAAGGCATTTCGTCCCAGCTGTAGGGCATAGACCCAGCTATGTAGCAATAAATATAGAAGGAGGGCTAAAGCACTAAAATAATGAAGTGGCAATAAAGGTTGTGGTAGCCAATCCAGCCGCAATAAAACCCCACTTAGCAAGCTTGTTAGTATTATCACATAGCCAAACCACGTAACGAGTTTGTGGTAGCGCGTTTGAGTCGTCACTGTACGGTGGGAGAGTTTGAAGTAACCGTAATAACAACTTAGCACCAGCAACGATATACCACTTATTAAGTGCAGTGAGTGCACCTGACCTTCAGGCAAAAGCGTGGTAATGCTTAGCAAATAAGATTTATCTAAAGACGCAATGCGCAGCCCTGAAAGTAAACTAAAAGAAATAGCGACAATAGACAGTGTGTGTAATACAGCAAAAATAGAACGGCGCACGACAACTCAAAGGTAAAATATTGGTAAACCTATGTTACATTGTATTTACTTTTAATTAAGAGAATATGACAGTTTTTTTGTCATGCAGTTATTTTGTAGGCATGTTTTAGCGAACCTATAATCCTATCCTATACTCATTATTATAATTTCTCAGCGCGAGTTTATAAACTAAGGTGAGCGATGACTGTACAAAAAATAGCGAAAGATAACGTTATTGACAGTGTGACAGATATCGTCGCTTGTCTTAACACCAGTGATTCTATTCAACGATTCCTGCTTGATATCCATTGTATTTTGCAAAAGGTCACCTATGCCGATAACTTTTATGTGGTACTTTTTGGTAGAGATGATGGGGTGCTTAGTTTTCCTTATTTTCATGATGTAATGGACGATGTTCGCGTAGAAGATTTAGAAGATATCGACGTCAACGTCATTGAGAATACACTGACAGGCTATGCAATTAATCAACGTAAAATTTGTAACTTCACAGAACAAGATATTAAGCAACTGATAGACAGGGGCGATGTTCAAGTGCTTGGCACTATGCCTAAGCAGTGGTTGTGTTTTCCACTGCTCAATCGTAGCTCTTTTTTGGGCGCATTCATTATTCAATCTTATCGCAATGAACAAGAGTACTCAGGCGTTATCGTTGATGTGCTGTATACAATAAGCCATGTGATTTCTTCAGCGTTAGACGCATTTAACAATCAAAGGGCGCTGGTGGAAGCAAATGAGGCTTTGCAAATTTATCAACGAGAATTGGAAGAGCGGGTGCAAGAGCGCACCCGAGAGTTACAAAAAAGTTTAGAAGAAATTCGTTTGGAAGTCACCAAGCGTGAGCAGTTACAACATCAACTAGAATACGAATCGCTGCATGATAACTTAACGGGTTTGGCAAACAGAAAGTACCTGTTCAAAGAGCTGGTACGTTTATCTTCTAAATCTAAACGTGCTGTGCTAGAGGTATATGTACTTTACATAGATTTGGATGATTTCAAACCAATCAATGATACTTATGGTCATCAAGCCGGAGACACTGTGCTTAAAGTCGTAGCACAAAGACTATCAGAGGAAGTAAGAAGCTATGATTTAGTTGCGCGTTTAGGTGGCGACGAGTTTGTGGTGCTGATGACCGAACCTCTACATTTTGGTGTATTAAAGCAAGTTTGCGAAAGGCTTTTAGAAACGATATGTTCGCCAATCAATATTGAAGCGAGTAAGTCAGTACAGTGTGGTTGCAGCATTGGTGTTACCGGCAATTATGCACAAGCGTTTAGTGCTGAAGGTATATTACATCAGGCTGATGATGCTTTGTATCAAGCAAAAAATAACGGAAAAGGTCAAATTTCTTTTTCAGTCTCAAAATAATTTTAAGTTTGTTAAGGGCTTTGCAATGGCGGCGCTTTGCTTTAGGATCGAGCTATAAAGGTTTCCTGTAGCTTAAGTTATGGCATTGAGAATATTGTTTATTTTTTGTTGGGTATGGTCGTTGCAATGTGCTGCAGTCGAGGTGACCGATCTATATCAAAGTGAGCTTTACGTCACTGATAAAAGCCGAGATACTCGTGTAACGGCAAGTAAGCAAGCATTGTATAACGTTATTAAAAAGCTTACTGGACGTCATGATGGGGCCGATTCAGCATTGATCAAACAAGCGATGCGTTCAATTTCGGATTACATGCTCAAGTATGAATATCTTGAAACACCTGAAGGGTTAACCAAAATACGTGTTCGGTTTGAACCTAGCAGAGTTGAAGAGCTTGTGCGAGATGCGCAGTTACCTCTTTGGGGAAACAGAAGACCGCTTATCGCCATTTGGTTGGCAATCGAGGACAACCTTCGTAGGGAGTTTGTCACCCAAGATAGCTATCCACAATTAGAAAGGCTTATTTACGATACCGCTGCTGAGTGGGGGGTGCCTGTAATTGTCCCATTGTTAGATTTAGACGACTTGACCAAAGTAAGCATTGCGGAAGTGTGGGGTAACTTCTCTAAGCCTGTTGAGTTTGCTTCACAACGATACAATGCTGAGCGGGTGATCACCGCAAGAATGTTTCAGCAACCGAATAGCAGCAGCTGGCAATTAGAATGGCGTTACACTGATGCCCAATCGTTTGAAGTGAATAAATTAGTGGGTGATAAGCAGCAAATTTTAAGCGAGATGGTGAATAACTTTTCTGAAGCATTAGCGCAAAGTTATGCCATAGACCCAACACAATCAGTAACACTGCAAACCACCTCGTTATTGGTTGACAATTTAAACACATTTACCTCGATAGAGCTTGCCAAAAGACAACTAGAGAGTATGAGTACCGTGGTAGATGTGGATGTGACTTATCGTTCAGCGGATAAAATCCGTTTTGTCATTAAGCACAGTTCTACGTTGGATGACTTGATAAAGTCTCTCAATTTGGAACAGGCATTTAGCGTTTACATTGACCCACATGCTTTCTATCAGGTTGCAAACGTTGGTAACCTCAGATACAGCTGGGTAGGCGAGCAGTGATGAGCAACGAACCTTTACAAATGGCTTTGCCAGTCACTCTGCCAGATGACGAAACATTTGAATCATATTTTGGCGGCGCAAAATCTTTAGAAGTGAACCATCTTAAAACTTCTTTATTAAACATTACCAAAGGGTTTCAGTACACTTATTTGTGTGGATTAGCTGATTCTGGTAAGTCACATTTACTGTATGCAACGTGTATTCATGCTCAAGAAATGGGACTTTCGACTATTTTATTGAGTTTACGTGAAGTAATAGACTTTGGTCCTGCGGTGTTAGATGGACTAGAAACACTAGATGTCGTGTGTATTGACGATGTGCACTTGGTTGCAGGTGTTGAGGCTTGGGAAAAGGCGTTGTTCAACTTCTTTAATCGTTTTAATGAACCCAATAAGTGCCTAGTCGTAACCGCCGATCTTCTGCCCAATATGCTCAATATCAACTTGCCAGATCTAGAGTCTCGTCTAGCCTGGGGAACCACTTTTCAGATCCGTTCTATGAGTGATGATGATAAAGCTGAGGCGCTGGTAAAGCGCGCCAATATGAGAGGGCTTGAGCTATCTGACGAATGTGCGCGTTTTTTATTAACCAGACTGAGTCGAGACATGCGCGCGTTACTTGATGTATTAGACAAACTCGATCATGCGTCAATGGCTGCACAGCGTAAACTCACCATTCCATTTATTAAAAGTACGCTTAATTTATGAACAAATAATGGATAATGCCGTTCTTTATCATGTAATTTGCCATTAAAGCGATAACTTTTTACAAATATTCACTGCCAAAGGCAAACTGAGTTAAGTTAGGGCTAGAATCTAGTCCTTGCTTTCAGTTATCATAAGCGATTAATACACAGCAAATTACCTCCATAAAGATCAGGTATAGAATGAACTTAGAGAATATTTTAGCGCAGGCGCTAGAAGCCGTCGCAGGCGCAAGCGAAATCGCGCACCTTGAGGATGTCCGAGTTAATTACCTTGGTAAAAAAGGTGAGATCACTGGATTACTAAAAACCTTAGGCACTTTGGCGCCAGAAGAGCGTAAAGAAGCTGGGGCTGTGATCAACCAAGCCAAAACACAAGTACAAGATGCGATTAATGACAAGCGTGAGTTTTTAACGCAACAAGCGCTTGAAAAAAAGCTCGCCCAAGAGACGATAGATGTAACGTTACCGGGTCGCACTATGCCGGTAGGTGGCATACACCCAGTTACTCGTACTATTGAGCGTATAGAGTCATTTTTTGGTGAGCTAGGGTTTGCTGTTAAGTCTGGTCCAGAAGTGGAAGATGATTTCCATAACTTTGATGCCTTAAATATTCCTGAGCACCATCCAGCACGCGCGGATCACGATACGTTCTATTTCAATCCTAAGTTGGTACTGCGTACACAAACCAGTGGCGTACAAATTCGTACGATGGAAGCCGAGCAGCCGCCGTTACGTATTATTTCTCCTGGTCGAGTATATCGTAACGATTACGACCAAACGCACACACCAATGTTCCATCAGGTTGAAGGCTTGATGGTCGATACGGATGTGAGCTTTACTGAGCTTAAGGGTATTTTGCACGATTTCTTACGTAACTTTTTTGAAGAAGATATGGAAATACGTTTCCGTCCTTCTTACTTTCCGTTTACGGAACCTTCAGCGGAAGTTGACGTAAAGGGTAAGAACGGTAAATGGTTAGAAGTACTAGGATGCGGGATGGTACACCCTAATGTACTTCGTTCAGTGGGTATTGACCCTGAGAAATACACGGGCTTTGCCTTTGGTATGGGGGTGGAGCGTTTAACCATGTTGCGATATGGCGTAAACGACTTACGTGCATTTTTCGAAAACGATTTAAAATTCCTAAACCAATTCAGATAAGAGCGAAGTAAATATGAAATTTAGTGAAAAGTGGTTACGCGAATGGGTTAATCCAGCCATTGATACTGAGGCTCTATCTGAACAGCTTTCAATGGCAGGTTTGGAAGTTGATGGCGTAGATGCAATTGCTGGCAGTTTTTCTGGTGTGGTAGTTGGCGAAGTTGTTGAATGTGGACAACACCCTGATGCTGATAAACTGCGTGTAACTAAGGTAAATGTAGGCGAAGACGAATTATTAGATATCGTTTGTGGTGCAGCAAACTGCCGAGCTGGTTTAAAAGTAGCCGTTGCTAAAGTTGGCGCAGTATTACCAGGCGACTTTAAGATTAAAAAAGCCAAGCTACGTGGTCAGCCTTCTCACGGTATGTTGTGTGCCTTTGAAGAGTTAGGTATGGCTGAAAGTTCAGATGGCATTCTTGAGTTACCCAGTGATGCACCGATTGGTCAATGTATCCGTGAATATTTCGCGTTAGATGACGTCACAATTGATGTTGATCTGACGGCCAACCGTAGTGACTGTTTAGGTATTAAAGGTCTTGCGCGTGAAGTAGGTGTACTAAATTCACTCGACGTTACAGAAGTAGCAATTGAAGCAGTACAACCAACAATTGATGATAAAATTTCTATCGAGTTGGTAAACAGCAAAGCGTGTCCACGTTATTTAGGTCGTATTATTAAAGGCATTAACTTGGACGCTACCACACCGCTTTGGATGGTTGAGAAACTACGTCGTTCAGGTGTACGCTCAATTGACCCAGTGGTTGATGTTACTAACTATGTATTGCTTGAGCTTGGTCATCCGATGCATGCGTTTGATTTGAATGCCATTGAAGGTGGTATTAAAGTGCGCAATGCTAATGAAGGTGAGGAGTTGGTGTTGCTAGATGGCAACACGGCTAAGCTAAACCCTTCAACGCTATTAATTGCAGATGATAATAAAGCATTAGCTATGGCGGGTATTTTTGGTGGTGAAGCATCGGGTGTCAAAGAAGGCACCCAAGATATTTTACTAGAAAGCGCATTTTTCGCGCCGTTGGCAATTGCAGGTCAAGCTCGTAGCTACGGATTACACACCGATGCTTCTCACCGTTATGAGCGTGGTGTTGATTATAAGCTACAACGTGATGCAATGGAGCGCGCCACAGCCTTACTATTAGACATAGTAGGTGGTGAAGCAGGCCCTGTAGTCGAAGCTGTGTCTGAAGCTGATTTACCAAAAGAGAAGTCTGTAACTCTGCGTCGCACTCGTTTAGACAAAGTAATTGGCTACCATATTGAAGATGAGAAAGTAACTGACATTCTTACCCGTTTGGGTCTTGGTGTGAGCTTTGCTGAAGATACATGGCAGGCACAAGTACCGAGTTATCGTTTTGATATCAGTATTGAAGAAGATCTAATTGAAGAAGTTGCACGCGTTTTTGGCTACAACAACATTCCAAATGTTGCGCCTACAGCTGCACTTAAGATGACTACGCATTCAGAAGTAAATGTACCAGTGTCTCGTATGCGTAACGAGTTAGTATCTCGTGGTTATCAAGAAGCTATCACGTACAGCTTTGTTGACCCTAAAGCACAAAAACTATTGCACCCTGAGTCAGATGCCCTTGTTTTACCGCATCCTATCTCGGTAGAAATGTCAGCGATGCGTGTCAGCCTGATGACAGGCTTGATTAATGCTGTGGTTTACAACCAAAACCGTCAACAGTCGCGCATTCGCTTATTCGAACAAGGCTTAAAGTTCTTAAAAGATGAGTCTGCTGAAAACGGTGTAGCACAAGTTGCTGTTTTAGGTGGTATTGTCTATGGTAACACGCACAACGAACATTGGTCTATCGCGTCTCGTCCAAGTGACTTTTTTGATGTTAAAGGTGACGTAGAAGCGTTGCTTTCGCTTACTAACGACAGCGCTCGTTTTAGCTTTAAAGCACAAGTTAATGACGGCTTGCATCCTGGCCAATCTGCGGCTATATATTTTGATGATGTAAAAGTTGGCTTTATTGGCGCTGTTCATCCACAATTACAAAAGTCTCTAGGTTTGAATAGTACTGCCTATGTGTTTGAAGTTGAAGTAGATGCTTTAAGTGCTCGTAAACTTCCAGAAGCAGTCAATGTGTCTAAATTTCCATCAAATCGAAGAGATATTGCTATTTTAGTTGCAGATGACGTAAAAATAGGCGATATTTTAGAAAGCATTGAGAAAGTTGGCGGAAATCAATTAGTTGACCTAAACTTATTCGATGTGTATAAGGGCAAAGGTATTGAGCCAGATTTTAAGAGTTTGGCGATTGCTCTTACATTACAAGCGGTTGATAGAACTCTCGAAGAGAAAGACATCAATCAAGTTGTAGACAACGTGGTGGCCGAATTGGCCAAACAATTTAATGCATCGTTGAGGGACTAGATATGGCGCTTACTAAAGCCGACATAGCTGAACACCTATTTGAAAAATTGGGGATAAATAAAAAGGATGCCAAAGACTTAGTTGAAGCGTTTTTTGAAGAAATCCGCTCAGCGCTTGAAAAAGGGGAGCAAGTAAAGCTCTCTGGATTTGGTAACTTTGATCTCCGTGACAAAAAAGAGAGACCGGGTCGGAACCCTAAAACAGGTGAAGACATTCCTATCTCTGCGCGTCGCGTAGTAACTTTCCGTCCAGGTCAAAAACTGAAGACTCGCGTCGAAGTTGGGACCAGTAAAGAAAGTTAAAATTTTCTATAAGTGAACGCTATTCTTAAGGCCTTGGGTTTATGCCCAGGGCCTTTTGTTTTGTCATAAAAAAGTCATGTTTGTTATTTAAAATTAGGACTTCTTAAAATGGCAGGCTGGGGTTTAGATCATGCCAAGTGCATTTATGTTTGCAAAGCAATTGAGAAGTATTGCTTTGGCTTGGCTGGCTTGCAGCTTAATTTTTGGCATTTTACTGGCCTTGCTATTTATACAACACCGTGATGCAGAGCAGCTGCATATCAAAAATATCGCCGAAAAAGTGCATTTTGAACTCAATTCTCAGCTGAAAGAAATTGATGCCTTTTTAAACCAAGCCCAATCTTTAGATGTAAATTGCCCTCCTGAAACCATCTTTAAATTACGCCAGCAAGTATTTAAAAACCCAGCAATGAGTGAAATTGGTATTGTTAACCAAAAAGGGCAGTTAACGTGTAACTCGTATGGTCAATTAAATCCACCGATCCAAAAAACGGCTCCAATCAAAGCTGATGGACTGAGATATCACGGGCCGATTATTAGTGAATATATGGAAGTATCGGCTTTTGTGTTAGCTAGAACACGTCGTGACGGCTACGAAGTCAATGTGTTACTGCCTAGTGATTGGCTTCGCCATACTTTGGATCTTGAGCAATACTCAGCGTTGGATTTTATTGCTTTGGTTGATAGCGAGACCGGTGTGCCCATCATATTACAAGGTGGATATAGCTTGCCGTTGAATATGCCGTTATTTCCGATTCGTAGCTCGCTGTATGCACAAGGTCAATTTGATGACGGTGAAGATAAGTTTTTATATGCAAAACCAATAGCCTCTCTTCCTAAACTAGCAATTGTTGCCAGCAGCAACAGCGCATCTATTTTTGCCGTAGCCTCAGATTCTTTGACTGTGTTGGGGTTGCTGTATGTGTTTGTATGGGCTGCCTTGAGCTTTTTACATCATTATTATGAACTCAGACAGTTAAGCTTAAAATCTCAGTTGAAGCAGGCAATTGCTAAGCAACAATTGTTTAATGTATATCAGCCTTTAATTGATGCAAGGACCCAGCAAATCGTTGGTGTAGAAGTACTGATCCGATGGCAACACCCTACAGAAGGAGAACTGGGACCTGCTTACTTTATTCCAGAGGCAGAAAGAAGTGGGGCGATTATTGAAATATCTATTGCTCAGGTAAACACGGCAGTTGAAGAGTTACAACCGCTTTTAGCACAAAATCCAGACTTTAAAGTGTCTTTTAATGTGAATGGTCAACTATTGACTTGTAACGACTACTTAAGTTCACTTTATCGTGCTCATCGGCAGATCAATGCTTTAACAGTCGAGTTAACAGAGCGTGATGTACTGTCTCAAAACCAAGTGAAGCAAACTTTAGAGCAACTGGTACACCAAGGTATTGAAGTTGCTGTCGATGACTTTGGCACGGGATACAGCGGCCTACAGTATTTACAAAGTTTTCCGATAGATTTATTAAAAATCGACCAAAGCTTTGTCGCATCAATTGGCCTTGATAACTTGCAGTCTCCGGTTCTCAATGCGGTAATAGAAATGGCTAACAAGCTGGATAAAAAGCTGATAGCGGAGGGGGTTGAAACACCACATCAAGCGGCTTATTTGTTAAGTAAAGGGGTGACTGTTCATCAAGGTTGGTGTTATTACAAGGCTCTGAGAATCGGCGCGTTAACAAGGATTGCACAAAGCGGTGAGCAGCTCTGCACAATGAACGTATCTGCTGCGTAAGAATCTCAGTCCAAAAAAACAAAAGCCCCAGAGAAGGGGCTTTATAATAATATGCGGATAATTTAAAAATTATAGGTAGGCAAAATAGCAGGCGTAACTTGGCAAGCTAAGCTGTCCTTCATGGTAGTGTGCGGTGTTATGACGCAATTCACATGTGGTTGCTTGCGCTAATTCTATAGGCAGTTCTGCCGGTGTTTGCGCCAAGTTAAATACACACAGTAGCGTTTTACCTTGATGCTTTCTGTAAAATGCCAAGACTGGTTCGGCCGTTTCGAGAAACTCTATATCCCCATACAGTAGTTCTGGGATTTGTTTTCTCCACGCCATAAATTCTTGGAAATACTTAAGTACAGAGTCATCTTGTTGAAGCTGAGAGTTCACAGCACGTGATTGATGTTCAGTATATACCGGTAACCAAGGTTTGCCTGAACTAAAGCCTGAGTTATCAAGCTGCTGCTCCCAAGGCATAGGTGTACGACAACCGTCACGGCCTTTGAAGTTTGGCCAGAAGGTAATACCGTAAGGGTCTTGCAAGTCTTCAAAAGCAACACTTGCTTCTCCTAAACCAAGCTCCTCCCCTTGGTACATACAAACGCTACCTCGCAAAGAACCCAGTAATGCGGTGAGCATTTTTGCTTGTTGGTCATTAACCGTTTTACCATCTTTGCTCCAGCGGCTCGCCACACGCTCTACGTCATGGTTACTAAATGCCCAGCAAGGCCAGCCTTCGGTCATAACGGACTCTAATGTGCTGACTGTCTGACGAATATACTGTGCGCTGTAATCCTTCGTTAAAAGCTCAAAGCTATATCCCATATGCAGTTTATTGCCATCGGCTGTGTATTCAGCCATGGTTTTAAGTGAGTCTTCCGATGAGATTTCACCTAAACTGACTGTACCGGGGTAACGGTCTAGCAGTGCGCGGATCTCCTGCATAAATGCAAGGTTTTCAGGTTGCGTGTTGTTGTAATAGTGATATTGAAAAGCATAAGGGTTGTCTTCACTAAACCCACGACCTTGGCGCAGCTCTTTTGGTTTTGCAGGGTTGTCGCGAAGTTGCGCATCGTGATAGCAAAAGTTAATTGCATCTAAGCGAAAACCATCAACGCCTTTTTGAAGCCAAAACTCAACGTTATCCAACACCGCTTTACGTACGTCTGGATTGTGAAAGTTTAAATCAGGTTGTTCGGTTAAAAAGTTATGTAAATAATATTGGCAGCGTCTTGGTTCCCACTGCCAAGCCGTTCCACCAAAAATAGATAACCAGTTATTTGGTGCACTGCCGTCGGGCTTTGCATCAGCCCAGACATACCAGTCAGCTTTGTTGTTATCACAGCTTTCACGACTTTCAACAAACCACTGATGTTGGTTTGATGTGTGGCTTAAAACTTGGTCAATAATGATCTTAATATCACGTTGATGTGCTTGTTCTATTAAAGCATCAAAATCGTCTAAATTGCCAAACATTGGGTCGATATCTCGGTAATCGCTAATATCGTAACCAAAATCTTTCATAGGAGATTTAAAAAACGGCGAGATCCAAATAGCATCAACGCCTAATGACTTGATGTAATCTAATCGATTTATGATCCCCGGCAGATCACCAATGCCATCACCATTTGTATCTTGAAAGCTGCGTGGGTAGATCTGATAGATCACTGCACCTTTCCACCACTGCTGTTGAGCCATGTATATTCTCCAAATCTTTGCTCAGTACCACGACCATTTAAGCTGTTATGCAAAGTAGGTGCGGGGCAATATTGGGCAAAAGCATACGTTATCCCCTAAATACTGTAAAAAAGTTGCATACGTATGCAGCTTAAATACCTGAATTGGAGTCATTCAAAAGTTAAAACGAGAGCGATAAATTCATGTGTAATAAAAGTTTACCAATTTATATTCGTTGAAAAGCAATGTCTTTATAAGGGTTGTATTTTAAGATATTTCAACTGCATATTTGGTAAGACCAATTTAACTGTTGTTTAAGGGAGGCATTGATTTGCAGGAGACTATAGCGATCATCTATGACAAAAATAAGAAACTAAGTTAAGCGAAAAGCAAAGAGTCGCTATATATTTGTGACAAGGTAGGTAAAATTGCTTCTATTAAAATTGTTTAATAATCAACTATTTGGAATTTTTATTGTGAAGCAAATGTAAAAATAAATCTGTTGACTATAGTTTGAATACGTATGCATAAAGTTGTTTATAAAATTGGCTGAGGGCTAATATGCATCCTGACAACAAAAGTAGCTGGGCACTCATAGCTTTTTATATAAACAAAGCGGCCAATAATAAGGTGACCAGTAATAAATTGGGTAATTGGGATAAAACACTATGTCTATGTTCAAACCAAGTATGTTAACGCTTGCACTGATTGGTGCGGGAGTTGTATCACACACAGCTTATGCAGCTGAAGAAACAGCTAAAAACGAAGCAGATAAAAAAGTAGAAGTAATAGAAGTGAAAGGCTTTCGTGCCAGTGTTGTTGAGTCTATCAACACTAAACGTTTCTCTTCTGAAGTTGTGGAGTCAATTTCTGCCGAAGACATAGGTAAATTACCTGACTCTTCAATTGCTGAGTCAATCGCGCGTTTACCAGGTCTTGCGGCACAGCGCTTAGATGGTCGCGCAAGTAAAGTAAGTGTGCGTGGTTTCAGTGAAGATGAAAGTGCAACGACATTTAATGGTCGTGAGCAAGTGTCTATTTCTGATAACCGTGGTGTAGAGTTTGACTTATATCCGTCAGAAATCATGAGCGGTGTTACCGTTTATAAAACACCGAGCGCCAACCTTGAAGCAGAAGGTATAGCGGGCGTGATTGATATGCAAACAATCAAACCGTTAAGTACCGATGAACGTATCGTACAGCTTAATACTATGTATGAGAAAACCAGCTTTGATAAGTTAAATCCAGATGGTGACGATGCTGGATTACGTGGCACTTTCTCTTATGTTGATAAGTTTAATGATGACACAATTGGTGTTGCATTAGCGCTGACAACCATGACCTCGCCGAACCAAGAAAAACGCTGGAATGCTTGGGGTTACCCTGAGTTTGAAGCAGGTGGTAAGCAATACTCAATTTTAGGTGGTGCTAAGCCTTTTGTACGCTCATCAACACTTGAGCGTGACTCAGTGATGTTTGTGTTAGAAGCGGCACCGAGTGACGACCTTTCAATGGTGTTTGATGCGCTCTATGTTGACTTTAAAGATAAGAAGATATTACGAGGTATTGAAATACCATTTGCGTGGGGTCAGGGTTCAATTGCACCAGAAAATGCAACTGTCGACGCAGCAACTGGTTTTATCACCAGTGCAATCACTGAAGGCCAGCGTGTTGTTGTACGTAATGATTACGAAGAGCGTTCAGCAGAGCTTAGTGCATTTGGCTTTAACACTAAATATAATGTAGATGATTCACTAACACTTGAGCTTGATGTGAGCCACTCAAGCGTAGACAAAAAAGTGTGGAGCCTTGAGAGCTACTCAGGTACAGGGCGTGGAAACGATCGCGGTATTGCAGATACGATTGGTTACGCGCTAAATGGCGGAAACACCGGGGCTCAATTTTCACACCAGTTGGATTATAGCGATTATGATTTAATTAAACTGGGTGGTCCTCTTTCTTGGGGGGGGAGTGCTGCATTGAATGAAAAATATGGTGTGGTAGGTGAAGACAATGCCGATGGTGAATACGTACCTCACCCGTATGAAAACCAATTACAAGATGGCTTTTTAAATACGCCTACAGTTGAAGATGAGCTTAACACATTGAAACTTGCTGCCAAGCAAGTACTAGATAATGAGTTTATCTCAAGTGTTGAAGGTGGTATTTCTTATCGCAAGCGTGAGAAAAATAAGGTCTCAGAAGGTTACTTCCTAACATTAAGTGATTTTTCTTACCCAGATAATGCTGGTTTGATGGTTGTGCCTGAGCAATATCGACTTGGCACTGCAAGCTTAGATTTTATTGGCATGGGCGATATGATCGCGTATGACTCAAAAGCAATGGTTGCAGATGGTCAGTTTAGTATGTTGGCAGAGAGCTTAACAAAACCAGATCACGCAACAAAATCGTGGAAAGTTGAAGAACAAGTGACGGCTGCGTTTGTACAAGCAAATATTAATGCTGAGCTAGCTGGTTTACCTTTAACCGGCAATGTGGGGGTTCGTTATGTTAGAACGGAGATTAGTACCGAAGGTGTAGTTGCTGACAATGGTGCTAATGGCCAATTGGTGCTTACATCAAGCTTGGTTGAGAATGATTATTCACATGTTCTGCCTAGCTTAAATTTATCGCTAGCAATTGACGAGACTCAAACTGTACGTTTTGGTGCAGCGAAAACGATTTCTCGCCCACGCATGGATGAAATGAATTCGTCTTTGGCTCGAAACTATAACAATCAACAAGATGATAATGGTAACAACTGGGAAATAAAGGGCGGAAATCCACACTTAGCACCAAAAGAGGCAACAGGCATTGACCTGACCTATGAGAACTATTTTAGTGCTGAAGGCTACTTCTCTGTGGCTGCATTTTATAAAGACTTAAATGAGTGGATCTTTGATGGCTCTGTTGAGCAAGACCTAACAGGTGTTGTTAACCCTGCAACAGGTGAAGTTCCTGCAAATCCAATTGCGACACGTAAGTACAAAGAAAATGGCGGCGGAGGTGATCTTTGGGGTTACGAGCTTGCAGTTACCTTGCCATTTAATTTGTTCCATGAAAGTCTAGAAGGTTTTGGTGTGATAGCCAGCCATACTGGCGTAGAACAAGATGTAAAAGATCAATATGGTAATGAATATAAGCTTCCTGGTTTATCGGAAAAAATTCAAAGCCTAACCGTTTATTATGAAAACTACGGCTTCCAAGCGCGTACCAGTATGCGTAAGCGTAGTGACTTTAAAGGTGAAGTTAATGGCGTTGGTTTTACAGGCGTGCAAGTAGATATCTTAGGTGAAACAATCTGGGATGCTCAGTTAGGCTATGACTTCGGTGAAGGTGGCTTCAAAGAGCTAGAGGGGCTATCAGTATCTTTGCAAGTGCAAAATATTACCGAAGAGCCGTTCACTGCCTTATCGGGTGATAACGCATTACAAGTTCGTGACTACCAAGATTATGGTCGCACCTACATGCTAGGATTAAGCTATAAGTTTTAATCGCTGACACGCGATTGAGTTAAAGCCCTTGTCGTTAAAAACAAGGGCTTTTTTGTATCACACTATGGTGAGGCTTTTATTATGTCTGCTGAGCAAATAAAGAATGTTGTCATTGTTGGAGGGGGCACAGCTGGTTGGTTAAGTGCGTCGTTTCTAGCCAAAATGATGGGTAAGCTCCTTAATATTACGGTACTTGAGTCAGTCGATATCGGCACAGTTGGTGTTGGTGAAGCCACTATTCCACCTCTACAACATTTTAATAGCGCGATGGGAATTGATGAAGCGGCATTTATAAAAGCCACCAAAGCAACCATCAAGCTGGGCATACAGTTTGAAGGATGGGGCACGCAAACTAGCTGTTATATGCATGCTTTTGGTGCGATAGGTAAAGACTTTCCATTTTGTGAGTTTCATAACCATTGGTTACATGCAAAACAGCAAGGGAATAAGTCAGACTTCTGGGATTTTTCATTAAACTATCAAGCTGCAAAACACCACAAATTCGCAAAACTCAATGCCATTCCAGGCACCAAGCTACCGGGTATTTCTTATGCGTATCATTTTGATGCGGGCTTATATGCCCAGTTTTTGGCCGAGCATGCCAAAAGTATGGGTGCTAAGCACATAACGGGCACGGTTAAAAACGTTCATAAAGATAAAATATCAGGTAATGTTGTTTCGCTAGAATTAGACAGCGGTCAACAAGTGCAGGGCGACTTATTTATCGATTGTACCGGCATGCACGGGTTACTTATTGATAAAGCGCTTAACACAGGATTTGAAGATTGGTCTCATTGGCTGCCGTGTGACAGCGCGTTGGCAGTGCCCAGTGAGCACTGTGATGAACAACGTGCACCGTATACTCGCTCAATTGCTCATAGTTGTGGTTGGCAGTGGCAAATTCCATTGCAACACCGTATTGGAAATGGTTTGGTGTATGCAAGCAAGCACTTGTCTGATGAACAAGCCAAGCAATTGCTACTGAATAGCTTACCTGCAAAGCCATTGGCAGAGCCAAAACTTATCCGCTTTAGAACTGGGCGCAGACTCAAGCAATGGCACAAAAATGTGGTTTCTATCGGCTTATCGAGCGGTTTTTTAGAGCCTCTGGAGTCAACCAGTATTCACCTAATCCAAACGGCCATAGTGCGACTGGTTAAGTTGTTTCCTTATCAAGGTATAGAACCGACTCAAGTCGCGCTCTATAACCAGCAGTCTAAGATTGAATTTGAACGGATCCGCGACTTTATTATTTTGCATTACAAGTTGAATCAACGAGACGATTCGGACTTTTGGCGTCAGTGCCAAAATATGGAAATACCACAAAGCCTTGCCAATAAAATAAGCCTTTTTGAGCGAACAGGTAAGCTGTTAAGAGAAGATGATGAATTGTTTGCAGAGGTTGCTTGGCAGCAAGTGTTTATTGGTCAGGGGCTAAGACCAAAGCAACTACACCCTCTTGTGCATGCACTGAGCGAACAACAAAGAGCTGAGCTACTGACGAGTCTTAACACGCTTATTCAGCAAAGTGTAGAGCGAATGCCAAGCCATGAGCAGTTTTTAGCTCAACTATAACAATGGAGTGAAGTACTAAATGCGGATATCTTTAGTCATCATTATGAGTTTTTTTGGCTTTATTAGCGCTGCCAAAGCATATCAGCTGGAACCTAAAAACTGGTGGGTTGGCATGAAGCACCCAGAAGTACAGATTATGGTGCGCAAGTCCAATATTGTCGGCGCAGATATCAGTTTAAAACCCTACAAGGGCGTGAGTATTAGCAGTGTTCAGTATGGCGACAGCCCTAACTATGCATTTATCAATGTGCGCATTGAGCCTGATGCAAAAGCCGGAGAGTTATTTTTTGAAGTTAATACTCACGGTGAGCAAGAACAAATCAGCTATCCTTTGTTAGCACGTCAAACGGGCAGTGCGCAGCGTCAAGGATTTTCAAGCAAAGATGTTATTTACTTAATAAACCCAGATAGATTTGCCAATGGTAACGCTCAGAACGACAGCGTTGAAGGTATGTTAGAAAAAGCCAACCCTACTTATCGCGGCGGACGCCATGGCGGTGATCTTGCAGGCATCATAGCGCACCTAGATTACTTTAAAGATATGGGGTATACACAACTTTGGTTGACGCCAGTGCGTGAAAACAATATGGCGGACTATTCTTATCATGGTTATGCGCTCACGGATTTTTATAAAGTAGACCCGCGCATGGGAAGTAACGAAGAATATCCACAGTTGACTCGAGAGGCTGCAAAAAGAGGCATCGGGATCATAATGGATATGGTGCTCAATCACAGTGGTTTAAATCATTGGTGGGTTGCTGATAAGCCGACGCGAGATTGGCTAAACTTTGAGGGTCAATTTAGCGGTACCAGCCATGCAAGACAAACCATTCAAGACCCGCACGCCAGTGAGTTTGATAAAAAGCAGTTCAATGATGGCTGGTTTGTTCCGACTATGCCCGATTTAAATCAACGCCAACCTTTGCTTGCTACCTACCTTATCCAAAATGCGATTTGGTGGATTGAATATGCCAACCTCAGTGGCATTAGGGTAGATACTTACTCTTATTCAGACAAGGCATTTTTAGCAAACTGGACGCAGCGAATTATGGCTGAATACCCTAACTTTAACATCGTTGGGGAAGAGTGGAGTAGCAACCCTGCAATTACGTCATACTGGCAGCGTGGCAAAGTCAATCAAGATGGTTATCGCTCAAGCTTGCCCAGCGTGATGGATTTTTCACTGCAAGAAGCCCTTGTCAAAGCACTCAACGAAGAAGAAAGTTGGAACACAGGGTGGATAAGAGTGTATCAGTCGATAGCCAACGATTTTTTGTACGCTGATACAAATAACTTGCTGATATTTTTGGATAACCACGATATGAGCCGAGTGTTCACTGAACTCCAGCAATCGTTAGATAAAACCCAATTGGCGATGACGTTATTGCTCACCACTCGCGGTATTCCACAAATTTACTATGGTACAGAGGTGCTTTTAGACAACACACCATCCAATGATCATGGCGATATTCGCATTGATTTTCCCGGTGGTTTTAAAGGCCAAGCGCAAGATGCTACCACCGCGAGGGGATTGAGCAAGTCGCAGCGCCTGATGCAAAACCACGTACGAAAACTGACACATCTACGTCAAGCTTACCCTGCGTTGAGCCAAGGGGCGTTAACACACTTTGCTCCGTATTCAGGTATTTATAGCTATGTGCGCAGCACTGCAACGCAGCATATTTTAGTGCTGTTAAACAAGAACCAACAGGCAATGAAGGTAGATATGAATCGCTATAAAGAGACATTGGCTGATGCGACAACGGCGGTAGACGTTTTGACAAATGAGGTGGTCGACGTATCTCAAACTGTCGAAATACCTAAAATGGGTGCGAGATTGCTAGTGCTAAAGCATGACTAGAGTATGAATCAAAGCGGTGAATACGTATGCAGGCGGTTCAACCTGTGGGATAAGCCAAGGTAGACTGCCATAAGCCACATTATGACAACAACAAGTGACTACAAGTTTAATGATAAATAATAAATCAAACGTCGCACTGAGCCGCTATAAACGCTCAATAATAGGCCTACTATGTGCAACCGCGCTAATGAGTTGCTCACAGCCCAGTGAACAGAGTGTGTCTAACACGGAGACTGACATCTCAACAACTGGGGTGAAAATAAGTAAGCCTGTTGTTTACCAAGTATTTACTCGACTATTTGGCAACAAAGAAACGGCCAATGTGCCGTGGGGAACGCTTGAGCAAAACGGGGTAGGTAAGTTTGCTGACTTTACACCAAAAGCACTCCAAGAAATAAAAGCATTAGGGACCACGCATATCTGGTATACGGGCGTGTTACACCACGCACTGGTGACTGAATATAGTAAGTTTGGTATTGCTAGCGATGACCCTGATGTGGTGAAAGGTCGCGCGGGTTCACCTTATGCAGTAAAAGACTACTATAACGTTAACCCTGACTTGGCGGTTGACCCCAGTCAAAGACTTGCTGAGTTTGACGCTTTAATAGCGCGCACTCATCAAGCAGGAATGAAAGTGGTTATCGATATAGTGCCCAATCATGTTGCAAGAAACTATCAGTCATCATCGGCACCTGATGGGGTGGTTGATTTTGGCGCTCACGACGATACAACAAAAGCTTACGCCAGAGACAACAACTTTTACTATGTTGTTGGAGAGGATTTCCAAGTACCACAAAGTGACGATTATCAGCCTCTGGGCGGTCAGGCTCATCCACAAAGTGATGGGCAGTTTGCCGAGTCCCCTGCGAAATGGACCGGAAACGGCTCAAGAGCTGCCCAGCCAGATATCAATGATTGGTATGAAACCGTCAAAGTAAATTATGGCGTAAAACCTGATGGCAGTTATGATTTCCCTCGACTACCTGTCGGCTTTGATAAAAAATCCATTGCTGAGCACTATGCATTTTGGCAGCAGCATGATTTACCCGATAGCTGGTACAAGTTTAGAGATATTACCCATTACTGGCTTAACCGTGGTGTTGATGGATTTCGCTACGATATGGCAGAGATGGTGCCTGTGGAGTTTTGGAGCTTTTTAAATTCGTCAATAAAGATGCAAAACCCAGATGCATTTTTGTTGGCAGAAGTATACAACCCCACGCTTTATCGTGATTATATCCATAAAGGCAAAATGGATTATCTGTACGATAAAGTTGGCTTTTACGATAGTTTAAAAGCACTAATGCAGCAAACGGGTAGCGCCAAAGACGTACTTGAACAACAGTACAAAGTACAAGATATCGCCAAGCACATGCTGCACTTTTTAGAAAACCATGATGAACAACGAATTGCCAGCGATGAATTTGCAGGCGATGCTCAAATGGGTAAACCTGCCATGGTGGTATCTCACTTGATCAGCAAGTCGCCGAGTATGTTGTATTTTGGTCAAACTGTGGGTGAAGACGGCTCTGAAGATGCAGGGTTTGGTAAACCAAGTAGAACCAGTATCTTTGACTATATTGGCGTGCCGGCTCATCAAGCGTGGATGAACAATGGTAAGTTTGATGGTGGCAAGCTTAGTGAGCAGCAACGAGGCTTACGCGCCTATTACGTTAAGCTGATGTCGTTAAGCACATTACCTGCTGTTGTTGCAGGTGACTTACATTCTGTTGAGGTGGATGCCCAAAATACGATAGCGCAACAGCGGGTAATGGCATTTGCACGAGCCTTTTCCAATCAAAAGCTAGTTGTAGTGAGTAATTTTGATGCAAAAGAGTCACACACTATCACCTTGCACCTGCCAACTGAGTGGCAAAACACACGTTATCTTGCCAAAGACATGTTAGAGCATCATGCCAGCGTGCGCGTAAAGGATAACCAAATTAAGATTACTTTAGCCCCACGTGCCAGTGCGGTTTATTTACTAGAGGATTAGCCATGCAACAAAAACCAAACCTGAGCTTTTGGCAAATATGGAATATGTGTTTTGGCTTTTTAGGTATTCAATTTGGCTTTGCACTACAAAACGGTAACGTGAGCCGCATTTTTCAAACCCTAGGTGCATCGGTTGATGATATTCCCATTCTTTGGGTAGCCGCCCCCTTAACGGATTTAATTGTTCAGCCAATTATTGGTTATTGGAGTGATAAAACGTGGGGTCGCTTGGGACGTCGTAGGCCGTTCTTTTTGTATGGCGCTATTTTGACCACCTTAGCGCTGTTCATCATGCCAAACTCGCCAACTCTTTGGATAGCAGCGGGTGTGTTATGGATTATGGATGCCTCAATTAACGTGACTATGGAGCCGTTTAGAGCATTAGTGGGGGATAACCTAAATGAAAAGCAACGTGCGACAGGTTATTCAATGCAGAGCTTTTTTATCGGTGTAGGCGCCATTGTAGCCTCAGCGTTGCCTTGGATGATGACCAATTGGTTTGGGGTTAGTAACACCGCTGAGAATGGGCAAATTCCAGAATCTGTAAAATATGCCTTTTATTTCGGTGGTGCGATTTTGTTTTTAGCGGTGATGTGGACCATTGTCAAAACTAAAGAATATAGTCCAGAGCAACTTGCAAAATTTGACGGCCATGTTGACAGTAAGGACGAAGCACAAAAGCCCTTAAAAACCATTAATTTTGCCAAAGGGGCACTGATATTTTTGGTACTAGGTGGTGGACTGCTGGCGAGTGTATTTGTCTTAGAGCTAGAAAAGGAGCTGTATTTATTATCTGCTTTATTACTTAGCTTTGCGGTTGTACAGCTTCTTGCTGGCTTTTTACAAAACCAGCAACGTGTTAGCGGTGGTTTCTATCAAGTGATTTATGATGTGTTTAGCATGCCGACGACGATGAGACAGCTTGCAGTTGTGCAGTTTTTTAGCTGGTTTGCATTGTTTGCTATGTGGATTTATACCACCTCTGCGGTTACTAGCTTTCACTACGGTAGCTCAGATGTCACCAGCAAAGCCTATAATGATGGTGCTGATTGGGTCGGTGTGTTGTTTGCTGCATATAATGGCTTTGCAGCATTGGCGGCCATTATTATCCCACTTATGGTTAAACGCATTGGGCTGGCTAAAGCTCATTGCGTGAATTTACTGCTCGGCGCGGGTGCGTTAATCAGCTTTATCTTAATTCCACAGCCGCAATTGCTATGGCTTCCGATGATTGGTGTCGGGTTTGCTTGGGCATCAATTTTGTCGCTGCCGTATGCGATGCTGAGTAACTCGCTACCAAGTCATAAAATGGGCGTGTTTATGGGGATCTTTAACTTTTTCATCGTGATCCCTCAGTTACTTGCAGCCAGCATTTTAGGATTAATTTTGAGACACCTGTTTGAAAACCAGCCTATCTATGCGCTAGTAATTGGTGGCGTATCTTTTATTTTTGCAGCCGTGTCGGTTTTACGTGTAAACACGACCTCAGCTTAGGAAAGTTATTATGAAAAACAAAATCAATACATTAACTATAGCACTTATTGCTGCAAGCCTTGTGGGGTGTGGTAGTGCACAAAATAATAGCCAAGTCACTGCAGACGTAGCACCAGGCGCGCCGGGTGATAAACCTTATTGGGCCTATTCAGGTAAAACGGGTATAGGTACTTCTTACGAAGCATACGCAGATGGTCAATACAGTGATAATGCACAAACGGGCACTGTATCAAAAGTGTGGTTTTCGCTAGCGCAAGGCATGATCACTGAAACCATGTTCGGACTTATCCATCAAGCTCAGCTAAAAGATATGCAATTGGTTATCACAGGTGTAGATGCAAACGGCCAAGCGTTTAGCGTGGCAGAGAGTAATTCAAGTGACTTTGAGATCTCGGTTGACTACTTGTACAAAGATGCACAAGGTCGTCCTCTGTCACTTGCCTACAAAGTGCTAAGTAAAGATAAGTTAGGGCGCTTTGAGCTTGGAAAACATATTTTTACAGACCCCGATGGGCAAAGCCTATTTGTTCGAAGCCAAATAAAGACTGACCTAGATACACCTATCCAAGTGTATGTATCTGCAAATCCCTACATTAACAACAATGGCGTGAATGATTTTGCCAAAGTCACCAAGCAAGGTCTAGTCGCTTACGAAGGCGACAACTATCTTACCTTACAAGCCGCGGGCGGTTTTGAAAAAGCGTCGGTGGGTTTTACCGGACAAAGTGATAATCTCGCTGCCCTTATGAGCACTCAGCAGCTTAAACAAACATATGCATCAACAGGTGAAGAGTCTGGCAATGTGAGCTTACTGGGTAAGCTGGGGGATGTGAGGGGGAGTGGGCAGTTTGATATGGTGCTCAGCTTTGGCAGGTCTCAAAAAAGAAGTGCTGAACAAGCAAGCAAAACACTCTCTAAAGGGTATCAAGCCGTCCTTGATAACTACAACGGCAAAGGGGAGGCTATAGGCTGGGAAGACTACCTTACGTCATTAAAGCCAATGTCTCGTTTAACTCAATATAGTGCTGATCAAGGTAAGCTTTTATATACCAGCGCTATGGTTTTAAAAGCGCAAGAAGATAAAAGCTATGCGGGTGCATTAATCGCGTCATTATCTAACCCATGGGGCGACACCGTGCCTGCAATCGAAGGGTCGACAGGCTACAAAGCTGTATGGGTGAGAGACTTCTATCAAGTGGCCATGGCCTTTATGGCGATGGGGGATACACAAACCGCTAAAACGGCATTTGAGTATTTAGAAAAAGTGCAAGTTACAGACGTGACACCAGGGAATAATGGTGATACGGGCTGGTTTTTACAAAAAACGCACGTTGACGGGGAGCTTGAGTGGGTTGGCGTGCAGTTAGACCAAACAGCCATGCCAATTATGCTAGCTTGGAAACTACATCAAGCAAAAGTGCTCGATGATGAAGAATTAAGCCATTGGTACACTAAAATGCTAAAGCCAGCAGCTGACTTTTTAGTACAAGGTGGTAAAGCGAAGATCCTGTGGAATGACACACAAGTTACCCCGCCGGCAACGCAGCAAGAGCGTTGGGAAGAGCAAAATGGCTACTCTCCGTCAACCACTGCTGCTGTCATAGCTGGATTAGTGACAGCCTCCGATATTGCTAAGCGCAGTGGAGATATGGCTGCTTCAGCACGTTATCTTGAAGTGGCGCAGCAATATGACAAGCAAGTTGAAGCGTTGATGTTCACACACGAAGGGATACTAAAAGAGCGAGCTCAAAGTAAAGTAACTGATGAGCAATATTTCTTTAGAATTGGTCAAGATTCTAACCCTAATAGCAATGACAAAATCAACAGTAACAATGGTCGTGAAGGGATGAACAAAAAGGCCATTATTGACGGCGGCTTTTTAGAATTGGTGCGTTATGGTGTGCGCTTAGCAGATGCACCGAGTATTTTGGCCACCTTGCCAGAGTATGAAGATGAAAGCATGATTGATAACTTACGAGTTAAATATAGCTTCACTTTTGATGGGCACAGCGGTACTTACCCAGGGTATAGACGCTATGGTAATGACGGTTACGGTGAAGATGAAGTAACTGGTAACAACTATGCGCAAGGGGGCGAAAATACCTCTGGTCAGCGCGGTCGTGTTTGGCCGTTTTTCACCGGTGAACGAGGTCATTATGAAATCGCATCAGCGGCGCAAAATAATCAGCTATCTAGTGACAAAGTGCAGCAAATAAAACTAACGTATGTAAAAGGTATGGAGCTATTTGCCAATGAAGGCATGATGTTACCTGAGCAAGTTTGGGATAATGTGGGTGCTAACCCAAGGGGTTACGAGTTTGGTGAAGGCACTAACTCTGCAACACCACTGGCTTGGACACATGCCGAATATGTTAAGTTGGTAAGGTCTTTGGCGGATAAACAAGTTTGGGATCACTATCCAATCGTTGAACAAAAGCTTAAGTAGCACGTTAATTTCAACAGCAGGCGATATCGTCTGCTGTTTTTTATAACTCACTCACATACCCGCACATTTACCCAAAACGCATTTTTTATTGTTACGCATCAGTTTGCCTGATAACTTTGCTATATAACCTCAGCTGCACATAAGCGAATTTGCCCAATAAAGCTATTTCGCGCACTCTCTTCGTTATTTTCACTTGTAATAGCACGCTATTATTTCGCGAAAATGCCTTGATATTGAGCGAAATATCATCATTGGATATTGAAAAGGTTACAACGTCTCCATTGTGAGCCATCAAAATTCTTGTCCGCAGCTGAGGTTATATATGAAGCTTTTTATTAATTGAAAGGTTAGGCTAGGAGCTTAAGTCACATCTAAGGAAAAGTATGAGTAAGATATTGCCGATAGTTTTGTTAATGATGTCATGGTCTAGTTGGCCAATTGTGCAAAGACATGATGTACCAAAAGATCAGTATATAGCTCAATCTACTCCCGAGTATCTTATTGATATGCCTGGTGAAGGGCACGGTGTTTTATTTAAGCCAAACTGGATTGTCACAGTTGCACATCTTATTTTTGCGGATTATAGCGGGCGTCAAATCACCATTGCGAATGAGCAATTTACCATTGAAAAAGTGGTAGTTCACCCGAATGCTAAAAAGCCAAGTGAAGCTTTATTTAAAGGCGACGCAAAACCTCTGATGGACTTTATGAAAACTACCAGTGATATCGCACTTATTAAGTTAACTAAGGATGTTACGCATGTTAAGCCTATTGAACTCTATACCGGTTCTGATGAGAAAGGCAAAGCTATCACGGCATTTGGTCGAGGCTCAACTGGCGATGGCCTAAATGGCTCAGTATTTGAGACAAAGAGGCAAAAAACACTACGGCGGATGCAAAACATCATAGATAGAGTTAATGGCAATTGGCTATCGATTCAATTTGATAAAGCTGAGAAGGGCTTGCAATACGAAGGTATTGACGGTTCAGGCGATAGTGGCGGCCCACTAATATACTCCGATAATGACAAGCAGTACCTCGTTGGTATGTTTAGTTGGGATTTTGTTGAAGGAGATTTAAAGGCCTTTAAACATGGCCTGTATGGCGGAAGATCGTATCAGTTGCGCATTTCTTCATACATCGATTGGATAACTACCCAGATAGATGCTAATCCCTAATCTTTGCAGGGTGTTAGCGTTAAGAATAGAAAAATAAAGATTTAACTTTACAATTGCTTGCTTAAAGCCCTAAAAGCAGCGCTCTTACGTCTCAACGCGCAAAAAATTATTGTTAAAAATGCAGAGGTTTGTTCGTTTAAGGTTATAAAGTAAGCAATATAATCAACTGGTTAAATATTATCTCTCGACTATCCAAAATCGTCGACATGTAATTTCTGTAAGCTTTATAAAAATAAAATGTTGAATAGTTGAGCTGAGCGTGCCATATTTTTTGAGCAATTTACAAAATTGCAATGTATTCATTTTATCAACAATCATTTAGGAGACGTATATGTTTAATGTAATCGTATTACGCCCTAGTGATCTGCATGAATGTTCCGTTGACTATCACTTGAGTGAGTGGTTCGACGAATAGCCCCACCTGAATTTTAACACCTACCTATGCCCAAATTGTATTTGCGGCAGGGATAACTATAACTATTAAAATTCAGGTAAATTTCTTATGAAAAACAACACTAACATTCTATCTGTATCACTAGCAGCTTTGTTGCTTGCCAGCGCCAATAGCCATGCATGCTTAACCAATGAAATTGAGTCGAATAATATTGAAGCCAATGCCAATACAGGCATTTGCAGTAATACCTTGGTCAGTGGAGAGCTGTCGCGCAATGACGTCGACTGGTTTAGCTTCGACATAACACAACCGGTTGCGATTGATATTTCTTTAGACCATAGCAGTGGTGACGACTTTGACTGGTTTTTGTATGAACAGACGGGCCCTGCGGTAGCCAGCAAAGAGACAAGTCAAACCCCAGAGGCTGGGAGCTATCAGGCAAGTGCAGCAGGCACTTATTTTATCAAGCTTACCCGTTACAGTGGTACTGGATGGTACGATTTAAATGTCAGTTTTGACCAAGATAGCGGTCCCACACCACCAACGGGAAGCTGTAATTATGGACCCAGACCTTCCAAGCCAGGCGCGCTAAAAGCGTATGTTGTGGGTAACAGTACCGACACGTGTAATACGCTAACATCTGGAGAAGGTGCTTCGCTGTTAATGGGAGGCGGTACTGATGTTGATAATGCGTTCAGTCAACGTGTCGTCACTCATGTTGGCACTGGTGCAGATGTGGTGGTGCTGCGCACATCGGGTACTGATGCATACAATGATTATTTATTGGCGTTAATGAATGCAGACTCTGTGGAAACATTAATTGTTGATTCGGTTAATAAAGCCAATGATCCCTATGTAGATTGGGCTATTCGCAGTGCTGAATTTGTGTGGTTTGCAGGTGGTGACCAATCAGATTACTTGAACCAATGGCAAGGAACACAGTTGCAGTCGGCCGTCCAACATGTTTTTGATAAAGGAGGTGTAGTAGGTGGCACTTCTGCTGGTATGGCGTTAATGGCAAACAGTATTTACGATCCAGATGGAGTATCGGGTGCGGTTTCCAATGAGGTGGTTACGGATTTCTGTCATCAAACTTTAAATTTCAGTAGTCGTTTTATCTCAATTCCAATGCTAGATAACGCGTTGACTGATACACATTTCGCACAACGAGATAGAATGGGTCGCGCAGCAGTGTCTTTGGCCCACCATAGCAGCAACCACTTCAATATTGCAGCCAGTGAAGCGACTTCTATTTTTATCACTCATGATGGTCACTCCGTGGTGGATGGTAATGGTGAAGTCTATGTGTTGCGAGAGTCCGCACAAACTCAGCGCACAACATTGGCGTGCGGACAAGCGGTTCAATATCAAGATATATCGCGAGTGAAACTGCTGCCTGGTCAATATTATAATGTGTATAGCCATACACATTCAGGTAGTGAGTTAGCAATCTCTATAGATGGAACGCAAAGTAACTTTTACCTCCCTAACGACCCATATTAAGGTACTGCTTGAATTGTCGTAACTATTAAATTGATAAAAGAAAAATCCGATATGAGTGAGTATTGGATTTTTCTATGTCAACAAACAGTATAGTTCGAGCTGGTTTGCTTGGCATTACTATTAAGTGTTTCTGACAATTAAATTAGGGGGTAACAGGGTTGATTCAACTTTTTCTCCGCGTATTAAATTGAGCAGATTGCTGACCAGCATTTGGCCCGCCAAAGTGGTATTTTGCTGAATTGTTGTAAGCGCTGGAGAGACATAACTGGCCGCGGGTATGTTGTCAAAACCCACCACTCGAACATCATTTGGTACTTTAATGTTTGCTTCTTGTAATGCGCGAATAGCGCCAATCGCAATTAAATCACTGGCTGCAAATAGGGCGTTAAATCTGATGTTGTTAGCAATTAATGATTTGGTTGCATGATAGCCGGAGTCTTCCGTTGATATCGCATTGGCCATTTTGCGCTCACTCAGGGTAATATTATGTTTTTCAAAAGTATCTTTGAAACCTTGGTAACGAGCAAAAAATTCAGGACAATGATGCGAAGCATCACCAATAAACGCGCAATCAGTTCGTTTGTGTTCAATTAAATGCGCAGCGGCAAGCTGGCCACCACCATAATTATCACAACTGACGGTTAAGTCTGGTCGGCCATCAACTTTGGCTCCCCAGCAGACAAACTTGGTATCTTGCTCTAACAGCTTTTGCAGACGAGATTGGTAATCTAAGTAGTCACCATATCCAAGCAAAATGATACCATCTGCACGATGACTGTCTTCATAATCTGCGCGCCAATCTTGGCTACTTGATTGAAAGGAAACCAGTAAGTCATAACCCTCTTTGGCACATGCTCGCGTAATGCTACCCAGCATACTTAAGAAAAATGGGTTGATCTTTGATTCATCAGTTGTAGGGTCTTCAAATAGTAACAGTGCCAAAGTGCTGCTTTGTTGAGTGCGCAGGTTACTGGCATTTTTGTCTACTTTGTAATTTAGCTTTGCTGCCACTTCATGGACTTTGCGTCGAGTTTCTTCATTGACTAAAGGGCTGTTTCTTAAGGCTCGAGATACCGTTGACTGGGATACTCCAGCGTAGTGGGCAATATCAAAAGAGGTCGCTTTACCTTTGTGTTTCATTTTTTTGCTCGTATGAAGTTGACTCCGTCATTGTCATGGTTTGAATAATTTTTTCAACCAATTTCGCCATAATCATTAATTTTTTATTGCCACACTCTGACACCGGTGTCATAATGTGGCTGTTTTATCATTTTGTTGTCAAAACGTATTGGCTGCCCAACTTTTGTGGGCAGCATTTTTTTACGTCAGTTAGCGTGCAAAATTAACTGAGTGACCAATAGAAATAATTGCATGGGCAAATTGAGCTTAGCGCAAAAAAATAGGTGCAAAATAGCGCCATGACAAAAGAGAAAACAACATGACCCAGACAACAAGTTACCAACATCAAGATTTTGACCCGATTGTCGTTGCAGATATCGGTGGAACGAACGCACGGTTTGCGGTCGTGACCAATTATTGTCAGCAAACTCGCCAATTTGAAATACAACACCAAATGACTTACCCAAGTGCTGAGTTTCAATCCTTTGAAAGTGCATTAAGTCGTTATATCGAGCAGTTACCTATTGCTAAACCATCAAGAGCAAGCCTCGCCGTTGCGGGCCCGATTAAGTCTCAGCAAGTTTACTTAACTAACTTAGGATGGCACTTTAGTATTCCCGAGTTAAAAGCACATATGGGCTTTGATGACCTTGCCGTGATCAATGATTTTGCCGCGTTTGCTTACGCGGCTCCATATTTAGACTCTGAACAGAATATACTTATTAAATCAGGACAGCCGGAGCCCGATGCTAATATTGCTGTAATGGGCCCTGGAACCGGCTTTGGTGCAGCATGCTTGGCACGAGATATCAACGGTAGTGCAGTGATGAGCTGCGAAGCTGGGCACATTAATCTTGCCCCAGTGACTGCTCTTGATAGGCAGTTGCTGCATGCTTTGCGGGCAAATTTACAACATGTTTCAATCGAAAGCGTGTTTTCAGGCCCTGGTATCGCACGATTATATCGAGCGATGGCTGAGGTAAAAGGCCATACCGCGATGGACTTAAACGCTTCACAAATAAGCCAACTTGCCGCAGAGTGTGAAATATGTGATGCAACCTTAACGCACTTTTGCGATTGGATGGGGAGTGTTGCTGGCGACTTAGCGCTAACGTTTGGTGCTTTAGGTGGCGTTAACATTGGCGGTGGTATTTTGCCAAGAATGACAGAGCGTTTGTTATCGAGTCGTTTTATTGAAAGATTTACTGAAAAAGGGTTAATGTCACAGTATGTAGGGCAAATTCCTGTGACTTTAGTAGTACAAGACAATATTCCTTTGATTGGTGCCGCGGCATGTTTGCATGAGCGACGTAACTAATTAAGAGGCTTGGAATAATTGCATGAAAAAAGTAACCATTAATAGTGTTGCAACTTACGCTGGGGTATCTAAAAAAACGGTATCTCGGGTGCTTAACAACGAGCCAAATGTGAGTCCTGCGACACGCGAGAAAGTACTTAAAGTATTCAAAGAGCTAGATTATACGCCTAACCCAATCGCGCGAGGCTTAGCCAGAAATAGAAGCTTTATTATTGGTTGCTTGTACGATAACCCCAGTAAAAGCTATATAACGCGTGTTCAGAGCGGTGCGCTTGAGGCATGCCACAAGCATAACTATAATTTGCTTATTCACCCGTGTGAGCTTAGAGGCGAAGCCTTAATAGAAAATATTGAGCACCTACTAACCACCTCACGTTTAGATGGGATGGTATTAACCCCCCCGTTTTCAGACTCTGAAGAGCTGATCGCATTTTTAAAGAAAAAGAATATTCATTTTGCCCGTGTCGCGTCAGCGATCGACGATGCTGAGTCAATCTCGGTGCGTAGTAATGACGAACAAGGTGCCTATGAGATCACAGAGCACCTGATTAACTTGGGCCACACCAGCATTGCATTCATTAAAGGTCACCCTGATCATAGTGCAACAGAACAACGTTTTACTGGTTATCAACGGGCGTTGGCGGAGCATAATATTGCTTTTAAGTCGCACTTGGTTGCTGAAGGTAACTTTAGCTATCACTCGGGAGCCGATAGCGCAAAAGCAATTTTGGATTTGAATCCAAGACCGAGCGCGGTGTTTGCATCAAACGATTACATGGCTGCGGCCGTGCTTAAGTTGGCTACACAAAGGCAATTAAAAGTGCCCGAAGATATTTCGATTGCTGGATTCGATAACGCACCAATTGCACGTCATATCTGGCCAGGGTTAACAACCATCGCACAGCCTGTTGAAGAGATGACTCGCCAAGCTGTAGAGCAATTAATTTTGCAGATAAGTGATGAACAAACACCTGTTTATCAAGCAACTTTGGAAGCCAAACTGATCACACGCGAGTCGACTGCTAAACCGAGTTGTTAAAAAGTCCAATTTCAATTTTTATACTTGCCCAAAAGCCTCACTTTTAGTGAGGCTTTTTTTATGCTCTTTAGGTCGCGCTATTGTGCTAGATCAAGATTTAAAAAGCAGATCAAGCGTACTGTAACCACATCGGAAATAAATTTGTAGACAACCAACAACAGGAATAAAACGATGACTATTGAACGCCATAGCCTTGCAAAAGAACTACCTGAATTTAAAGATAAGATCCATGAATTGAAAATGAAAGACCGCCATTTTGCGCGATTATTTGACGATTATCATAATTTAGATCATGAAGTTATCCGTATTGAAGAAGGGGTAGAAAATACCTCCGACGAGTATTTGGAATCACTCAAAAAACAACGCTTACACTTAAAAGATCAGCTGTATGCAATTTTGAAATGCGCTTAGCATTTTGCTAATAAGGCACACTACCCATTTCAGCGTACTCTCATCACTGTCTATTTTATCAAGACAAATATGAGAGTACCTTCTGAAACGCCGTTTTAGAGTCCTACTAACGCATTCATAAATGTGTATATAACACGTCTGGCTTTAGACTTTTAAAGCCTCTTATACATCGATATTAGCGCCACTGGCTGGGGTTTTAATTTATTAGTACCCGTTAGCGCTTTGCATAAGCCAATGCTTGTATCATCATAGGGCAGGAGTGTGAGAGTTGTACTCAAACTAGGCAAAGCTCAAGGAATGACGTGTATCATGAAGCATCTTGTTGAACAAAAAGTCGAAGCATTTATAAAGAAAACTAAGCGACCTCAAGTAAACATCGCTGTTTGGCGGGATGGGGAGTTATATCAGTCTAACTTTGGCATTGCAAAGCAGCAAACTGTAGGTGTATTTGAAGTTGGTTCTATCGGTAAAACTTTTACCGCCACGCTACTGGCAATACTCATTGAAAAAGGCGTTGTGGGTATTGAAGATAAAATCGGCAAATACTATCCGCAACTGCCAATTTTAAAAGACGTTACTTTTAAGCAGCTTATTACACACTCTTCGGGCTTACCTGCGGACCCGATTAAAACTATCTGTTTTACTCACGCATCACTTATTTCCAATTTACAGAAGTTAAAAAAGAAGATATTGCCAATTATCTAGGCGACATTAAGGCTCCTTTAAAATCAGGCAAATTTAGGTACTCTAACTTGGCAATGGCGCTACTGGGAAATACCTTGGCTGAGTGTCTACAAATGACATACGAAAGTGCCATTCAATCATATGTGCTTGAACCACTGGGTATGGCACAAACTCATATTAGTGAAACTGAATATGAGCCTGAACGCGTTGCGTTAGGTCACAGCGCCAGTGGTCAGGTTGTCCCCTATTTCAAGTGGCAGGGGATGGAGCCGGCGGGAGTGCGGCGTTCAACCACTAACGATATGATTCAGTTCTTAAAAGCGCACCTTGGCTACTTAGATGCACAATGGCAAACGTTATTAAAAACAACAACATCTCCAGTGTTTGATACACCTAAGCTCAGTCACATGGGATTTGCTTGGGTTTTAGAGCTGCGAGATGGTTTAGGCGATATTGCATGGCACAACGGCGGAACTTTTGGCCAACACTCGGTAGTGATGCTGTGTAAAGAGAGAAATATGGGAATTGTTATCCTCAGCAATCAATCTCCACGCTTTTGGCATGGTTTGGTTTCTTCTTATAGTCTTGAATATTTGGCTGTGAGTATCTTGAAGTCACTCGCAGTTGAACGCTAGGGGCATCTATCAACAACGATGCGTGTAAAGGCAGGCGCTGTTGTGGGTAATAAATTCGTTTACAGGATTTTCCACTATACTTTTAATCACTTTATTTTTATTGGTGAAGCCATGTGGGTTCGTTAGCATTTGTTCTTGTATGTATAGGTATTGTAGGACTGTGTCTATCACTTTTCTCTGCTTATGAGACTTGTAAAATATCCCCTCACGTTGGCTGGCGTGTATTATTAGGTTTAGTCATTTTCTTTGTTTTAGGTTATGGCGCGTTTGCTGCCTATTTGTTTGAGCAAGAACACACTGATTTATTAAACATTGGATTAGCGAGTATTTTATTCTTAGGGTCTATTTTTGTGTTGCTCGTCAATTATCTTGCTAGACAAAGTTTGCAATCACTTGCAAAGCTGGTTGAATATGAGCGCTTTCATGCACAAACCGACTTTCTCACTAAACTCAATAACCGAGAGCATTGTATTAACACCATAGATGCAAAAATTGCACTGCAAAAGCCATTTTCAGTAATGTTAATTGATCTAAATAACTTTAAACAAATCAACGACTCTGTAGGACATTTGTTTGGTGATAAGGTACTTATCGCACTATCTGAGCGCCTGTTAAGTTCGTTATTAAGCGGTAGCGAGTTGTTTCGTATCGGTGGTGATGAGTTTGTTTTGGTTATAGATAGTGCAACAGAACCCCAAATATATGAGCAAAATAATGCGCTGCTAAAAGCACTAGAGCAACCTTTGCAAGTTGAAGGGGTAGCTGTTGATGTTCAATATAGTGCTGGTGCAAGTATTTATAGCACGCAACAACTCAGTGATAGCGTAGAGTTACTAAAAGCTGCAGACATTGCTATGTACAAGGCAAAAAATTCAAAACAGTCTTTAGTCATCTTTGATGACTCTTTACACCTAGAGAATGAGCAAGACTTTCATATATCTGTAGGTTTAAAAGAAGCATTTATGCAACAAGCGCTAAAAGTGTATTACCAGCCAATTGTTAAGGCAAAAACGGGTACAGTGCATGGCGTTGAGGCACTGTGTCGTTGGCCACAATCAAATGGAAATATGATGCTGCCAGAGCGGTTTGTGAATGTAGCAGAAAGCAGTAACTTAATCAGACAGCTCAGCTTATTTGTTATTAAGCAGGTATTTACTGACCTTCCTAAGCTTCTACAATGTGATAACGACTTGGTTGTGCATATTAACCTGTCTAGTCACGATGTGTTAAACAAGGAGTTAGTTAGCTTACTCGCCAGCTTACTCAATGAAAGCAACGTAGATGCTAAGCATGTTATGTTTGAGTTAACAGAAACAATGATGTTTAGTGACTTGCAGCAAGCTCAAGCGTTAATAGAAGTGCTTATTGACATGGGTTTTGCAGTGAGCATTGATGATTTTGGTAGTGGTTTTTCATCTTTCAAAGTTTTAAAGAATTTACCGGTTTCACAAATTAAAGTAGAGCCCTCGTTTATCGAATCGTGCTTGAAGGATGAAAAAGCGCAGATCATTGTAGAAACCACTATTTTTATGGCGCAACGTTTGAAGTGTAGTATTACCGCTGTCGGTGTAAATGATGACCGTGTAGCGCAATTCTTGTGCGACCTAAAGTGTGATTATCTTCAAGGTTTTAATATCAGTGAAGCCCTACCTTTAGATGACTGTGTTAAGTGGATAAAGTCCAATGGATTGGTGAAAAAGGCACTGCGGAAATATGAGTAACAATCCTTGTCGCTAATATATTCAGCTTCTATAAACTAACTCATCGCCGTATCTATAGGTTTTACTAAAATAGCGGTGCCTTAATGGTCGGTTTAAAGCCGTAAAGATTATCAAAGTTAGGAATATTCTTTTCCCAAATAGGCGTATCTTTGCCAATATACTCTTTCATGGCGTCAAAAAATAAGCGTGTTCTTACTGGCAAATCTCGGTGAGGGTAGACTGCGTAAAGTGCTGAATAATCGGGAAGTGTTACATTTGTGAGTAATGGGATTAGTTGACCATTGATAACTTCCTGTTCGATCAAAAAAGCAGGTACGGTACAAAATGCCGTGTCAGAGAGCACTTTCATCATCAGTAGTTCACCGTCATTACTACGAAAGATGCTTTTTATGGTGACTTCCTGTGGTTCGTTATGCTCATCTAAATAATTAATCCCAGTAAAGCGAAGCCCTTCGTTAGCATATGATGCTGCAGGTAAAGCGCTTAAGTCAGCCATGGATTTTGGCTCGCCAAAAGTCGCTAAGAACTGTGATGTTGCTAATATGACTAGCCTATTGCGGGCAATCCTACGTGCGATGAGCGATGAGTCTTTGGGCTCGCCAATACGAAAAGCTAAGTCGTACCCTTCACCAACGATGTCAACTAGGCGGTCTTCTAAACGTAATTCAATTTCAACTTGCGGAAAACGTTTTTGAAATTCATTCACTACGGGTTGTACGTAGCGCCGACCGATAATGGTTGAGCTGGTAATTCTGAGCAGTCCTTTAGGTTCGGTATGGTAGTTCTCAGCTAAAAGTTGTGTTTCACTGAGCAGCTTTCGCAGTTGCTGGGCTTTTTTTACCATTTCAGCACCGGCAGCCGTTAATGAAAAGGAGCGGGTAGTACGGTTGAGTAATCTAACACTAAGCTCTTCCTCTAGCTTATTGATTTGTTTTGAAATAACGGACCTATCAATGTTGCGGTGCTGAGCTGCTTTAGCAAAAGAACCTCGTTCAACAACATCCAAAAACATCAATAATCGTGTACTTGTATCCATAACCATCACTCAAAAATACCTATTGGTGCTATTTTGGCATTAAATAATTTAAAAATCGATGCTTATTTAGCTTCTTTTGATTCTGTAGACTATCTGCTATTCGAGGAAGAGGAGATAAAGTCAATGAAGAAGTCACTAGTGACAATCGCAATACTAGGTTGTCTTGCATATTTAACAGGATGTAGCGAATCTCACGCTGAAGCGCCCCAGGCGCAGCAAACAAAAGTTTTTAAACAACCCATTGATGTGGCATCGGTGAAAGCTTATCCGGTGCAGGCATGGTTTACCTATACCAGTCGTTTAGAGGCTGTAGAATTTGTACAACTTAGGCCTCGTGTTTCTGGCAATATTGCCAAAGTTAATTTTGAAGAAGGGCAGCAAGTTAATCAAGGTGATGTGCTTTTTACATTGGACCAACGTCCATTTATGGTGCGCGTGGCTGAGTTAGAAGCACTTCTAGCTAATTCACACGCACAGCTGTTACAAGCAAAAAACGACGTTAAAAGAGCAAGTCGCTTACTTGCCAGTAAGTCAATTTCTGAAGAAGAGGTTGAACACCGTCATTCACTTCTTGCTCAACAACAAGCGAATGTTCAGGCCACAAAAGCAAAATTGGAAGCTGCAAAACTTGACTTAGCTTACAGCGAAGTAAAGGCGCCAATCAGTGGCATCGTATCTCGTGCGGAACTTACTAAGGGAAATACGGTGCAAGCAGGTGTCAGTTTGCTAACACACCTTGTGTCTGACGATTATGTATATGCCTATTTTGATATTAATGAGCGCACTTGGCATCAACACTTTAGTCAATTGAAAGGTGATAAACAAACGAATGTAGTGATGCAGATGTTAGGTGAGCAAGGTTTTAATCATGCAGGTGTGGTGGACTTTGTTGATAATCGTATCGACACCGATACGGGAACTTTACGGGTAAGAGCATTGTTTAAAGCGGATGAACAGCTTAAACCAGGATCATTTGCGCGAATTCGCGTTGCCGCCAATGAAATTCAAAAACAAGTACTGGTACCTGAGAAAGCAATAGGTACGGACTTGAAAAATCGCTTCGTGTTAGTCACTGATGAGCATGATGTTTTGCAATATAGGCTGGTAAAACTTGGTGAACGTTATGGCAAGATGCGGGCTATCACCCATGGATTAGAACCTGGCGATAAGATTGCAGTTAACGGTCCTGCGAGAGTAGGTCCAGGTATGCCAGTGGCTCCTCAATTGGTTGAAATTGAACCTGATAATGCAGCACTAGTGATGTCTGAACAAGCCGCAAAAACGTTATTGCTTGCTAAACGGGGAGAGTAATAAATGTCGTTTTCTCACTTTTTTATTCATAGGCCCATCTTTGCGGCTATGTTGTCGTTGGTTATATTTATAGCGGGTGCGTTGAGTTTATTTCAATTACCTGTGAGTGAATATCCAGAAGTGGTGCCTCCCACGGTTGTGGTTTCGGCAAATTACCCTGGTGCAAACCCAAAAGTCATTGCCCAGACAGTAGCAACGCCTTTGGAGCAAGAGATCAATGGTACTGAAAACATGTTGTACATGTTTTCGCAGGCCACCAGTGATGGCCGCATGACGTTAACGGTAACATTTGCTTTGGGCACAGATTTAGATCGTGCCCAAGTACAAGTGCAAAATAGAGTTAATAGTGCGCTACCTCGGTTACCTCAAGAAGTCCAACGACTCGGTGTTGTTGCGGAAAAGGCCTCTCCTGATTTGACCATGGTGGTTCACCTATATTCGCCAGAAAATACGCATGATACCGCCTATTTATCAAATTATGCTGACTTGTATGTGAAAGATGAAATTGCTCGCCTAAGTGGGGTTGGTGATGTGCAACTGTTTGGTGGTGGTAAATATGCGATGCGCGTATGGCTTGACCCTGATGCGCTTGCATCCAACCAACTCACAGCTATGGATGTGGTAAGTGCACTACGTGAACAAAATCAGCAGGTTGCGGCCGGAAGTCTTGGTGCACAACCCGCAGCCAATGAGTCACAGTTTCAAGTATTACTGAATGTTAGAGGGCGTTTAAGCAGTATTGAAGAGTTCGAACAAGTGGTGATTAAGGTTGGTGGGCAAGGTGCTATCACGCGCCTTAAAGATGTTGCTAGAGTCGAGCTTGGGCAAAATCAATATGCATTAAGGGCACTGCTTAATGGTCAACCCGCTTTGGCAATGCCAATCTTTCAGCGTCCTGGTTCGAATGCCATTGAACTGTCAGACCAAGTACGAGCAACGATGGCACGTTTGAGCGAATCGTTCCCGCAAGGTGTTGAGTACGATATTGTTTATGACCCCACGGTATTTGTACGAGGCTCGATTGATGCGGTAATAAAGACATTGTTAGAGGCCATAGTGCTTGTTGTGCTGGTGGTGATTTTGTTCTTACAAACATGGCGCGCTTCAATTATTCCATTGATTGCTGTACCAGTATCTTTGGTTGGTACGTTTGCGGTGATGCAATGGTTAGGTGTGTCCATTAACACCTTATCTTTGTTTGGTTTGGTATTAGCCATTGGTATTGTGGTGGATGATGCGATTGTCGTAGTTGAGAATGTTGAGCGTAACATCGCCAGTGGTTTGACACCGGTTGAAGCGACTAAGCTTGCGATGAATGAAGTAACAGGGCCTATTATAGCCATTGCATTAGTATTGTGTGCGGTGTTCATTCCAACGGCTTTTATTACGGGTCTCTCGGGTCAATTTTATAAACAGTTTGCATTAACTATCACTATTTCTACGATTATTTCTGCCATTAACTCATTGACCTTGTCTCCTGCACTATCGGCTTTGCTACTAAAGCCACATAACAGCGTACCTGATAAATTTAGTCTTATTTTGGATAAATTGTTTGGCCGCTGGTTGTTTAGCCCATTTAATCGTTTCTTTGACAAAAGTGCTCAAGGGTATGAAAAGCTAGTTAAAAAGCTAATTAGATTATCTGCTGTCGTTGCTGTTTTATATTTAGCGCTTGTGGGGTCAACTGTTAAATTATTTGATGCAGTGCCAGGTGGATTTATTCCGGCTCAAGATAAGCAATATTTGGTAGCGATAGCGCAGCTTCCTGATGCCGCAAGTCTAGACAGAACGGAAGCGGTTACCCGAGAGATGGAAAAGATAGCATTACAAGTGCCGGGTGTTGCAAATACCGTATCCTTCCCTGGTTTGTCGGTGAATGGTTTTACCAATAGCCCCAATTCAGCCATTGTTTTTACACCGTTGGAAGACTTTGCGAATCGCGAAGACCCAAGTCTATCGGCGATGGCCATTGCGGGTGAGTTGAATAAGCGTTTTACCGCCATTGATGAAGCATTTGTAGCTGTATTTCCGCCACCGCCAATTCAAGGTCTTGGTACCACTGGAGGCTTTAAACTACAAATAGAAGACAGAGGAAACAAAGGATTTGAAGCATTATTTGCCGCTTTACAAACGGTAACCAATGAAGCGCGTAAAGATCCCGCTTTAACAGGCCTTTTTTCAAGCTTTAGGATACAAGTGCCGCAAATGGATATTGATATTGATAGGGAACAAGCTTTGCTGCAGGGGATTGCGTTGTCAGAAGTGTTCAACGCATTGCAAGTTTATATGGGCTCTTTGTATGTGAACGACTTTAACTTATTTGGCCGTACTTATCAGGTGACTGCTCAAGCTCAGGCACAAAGCCGTTTAGACCCGCAGCAAATTTTAGCTTTAAAAGTACGTAATTTACGTGGTGATATGGTTCCCTTAGGATCTGTATTAACGGCAACACCTACGACAGGGCCTGATAGAGTGATGCATTATAATGGCTATCCAAGTGCAGAACTCAATGGTAGTCCGGCTCCAGGATATAGCTCAGATCAAGCGCAGCAAGCAATAGAAGCGATTTTAGCAGAACATCTCCCCAATGGTATGGCATATGAGTGGACAGATGTGACCTATCAACAAATTCTAGCGGGTAACACCATGGTGTATATTTTCCCTCTGGTTGTGTTGTTGGTGTTTATGGTGCTAGCGGCGCAATATGAGAGCTTACGTTTACCTTTGGCTATTATTTTGATTGTACCGATGACCATATTCTCTGCGTTGCTAGGTGTTTGGTGGATAGGGGGAGACAATAATATGTTTACCCAGATTGCACTGATTGTTTTAGTCGCTTTAGCCTGTAAAAATGCCATTTTGATGGTGGAGTTTGCCAAAGAGCAAACTGATTCAGGGCTGACGCCTTTTGAGGCAATCATTAGAGCTTGTAGGTTACGTTTACGACCAATCTTAATGACGTCGATTGCTTTTACCGCAGGCGTAGTACCTCTTGTGCTGGCGACTGGTGCAGGTGCAGAAATGCGCCATGCGATGGGGGTTGCCGTATTTTTTGGTATGCTTGGAGTAACACTGTTTGGCTTATTGTTTACACCAGTGTTTTATATGTTTGTTAATGGTAAGCAAAAAAAGGTGCACGTCGAGGCACATAAGGTACCTAGTGTATAGGTTTTCAAAGGTGTACTCTGGTGTGTTTGCTAGCTTAAAGTGGTAACGTATCGGGCGAATACCTGTCAGGGCCTAATGTATTTGAAACCAGGGAAGGTTTTATAACCTTCGGCATAAAAAGCTTTGCAACTTTTTAACTTATAGTTGAGCTGCATGGTGATGGATGTTCTAATAATTAAATGAATTACAATAACATTTGATTTAGCTACGGCGTACTAACCTAATTTAGCAAAGAGAAAAGCGTGAAAATTACGATACCAAACACGATGCAAGCGATACAGTTAAGCCAAATAGGGCATGACTTTTGCCTAGCACCAGCTGAGCTGGCAGTACCTAAAATTACTGAACAACAAGTGCTTGTAAAAATAGAGTATGTTGGCTTAGGCGCTCTCGATGAAAAGTTTGCTCAAATAGGTACGCCTTGTTGGCAATACCCACGTGTTTTTGGCTTTGATGCCGTTGGTACGGTTGTGGATGCACCAAAAGGTGTACACCCAAAGGTTGGTACGAAAGTTATGTGGCACAACGATATTAGTACGCCTGGCGTAATGAGTGAATATGCAAGTGTTGCTAATTATGCACTAACTGTTTTGCCTGAAGGTATTGATTTAGCTATAGCTGCGTGTTTGCCCACCCCAGGAATGACGGCATTAATTGCATTGCTCAAGTTGCAACTTAATGAAGGTGATAGTGTGTTTATTGAATCAGGACACACATGTACTGGACAGCTTGCTATTCAGTTTGCAAAGCAGCAGGGCTTAGTTGTGTTTACAAATTGTATTGCAGGACAACAAGAATTACTAAAATCTCTTGGTGCAGATGCGGTATTTGAACAAGGTGTGTGTGATTTAGCGCAGCAGATACAGCGCAACTATGGTTATGATGGTGTTCAAGGGGTCATTGACTGTACAGGTGAGCACACAAATGAGCTGATCTCACTGTTGCAGTTTTGCGGGCGAGTGAGTTGCATAGCTGGGTTATCGCAATTGGACGATGCACTGTTATTTAAAAAGGCACCTAATATTGGCGTTGTTTCTTTACCTGGAGCATGGTTGGCAAAAAGTATTTGTGCCCAGCAGAGAATGTCTTTTTTAGGTAACATGCTGGTAGAGAGCTTAATGAATGATTCGCTTTGTATTCATAACCATGAGTTAATCAGTTTTGATGCTGACTCTATCACAGCAGCCTTGAAGGAGAGAATTCACACTCGTCACGGGGTTTTTCAAAGTATCAAATTAGCTCAGTGAGCTGCCTTTTATCTTAATGGCTATGGATTGCTCTTGACGCCTTTCATAGCTTCCTCTCAGTTTACAAACATTTTCTTGATATTCCTTACAAATGCTAACACTTCTTGGAAATAGTTATAGATATAATTGCGCCTAGGAATGAAGCTCTATAAGGCCATGTTTAAGCTTTAAGAGCAGTAATCATCACAAATAAGGTGTACATATTGGTGCTAAATCACCATCAAACAAGTGCTCTTTTGCACCTTTTTGTGCATTAAAAGTTTGCGTATCATACGCTCATATAAACACTTAGGACGTTTCTTATGAACAAGCTACTTATTGTATTTGCAATGTTTTTTTCGGCTTTTAGCTTTGCAGCTGACACACCGTATCAACTTATAAACAAAGTTGGTAGCGAACTATTTGCAGACATAAAAGCTGTTAATAAAGATGGTAAAGCAGACTCAGTTTTAATGAAGAACATTGTTCGTAGTCGCTTAATGCCTCATATAGATGTGAAGTTTGTGTCATTTAAGCTACTGGGAAAACATATAAAAGGTCTTCAGCGCACAGATGCGATAGAGTTTATCGATGCCGTTGATAGTTATTTAGTGACTACATACGCTAACGCTTTATTGCAGTACAAAGGGCAAGATGTGGTATTTGAGGAACTTCCTGTCAGTGGCGATAGTAACTTTGCTACTGTAAAAGTGGTGATAAAAGAAAATTCTGGTCCTGATATTGATATGCACTTTAAGTTTAGACAAAACAATGATGGCAGCTGGAAGGTGTATGACATGGTTGCCGAAGGTATTTCATTACTCAGTGCTAAGCAAAAAGAAATTACCACGCGCATTTCAGAAGTGGGTTTAGCAAAAGTAACCAGCGAATTGAAAAGTAAGGTTTAACAGTTTTAACTTTCCGACTTTTAAAGTTAAAAGTTTAAGAGCAGCTTACGCTGCTCTTTTTTTAAAACTCTCTTGGCGAGACAAACTTACCTTCTTGGATTTGTGTATATGTTTGCTGTGCTAACTCATCGTATGAATCTAGCGATTTTCCAAGGCTAGTAAGATGATGCTCGATTGGTAAAATATCGACATTTTTATAGCCAGATAATTTAGCGATTTTTGCAAAAGTATAAGCATGCTTGTATTTTTCTTGCTTATAAAAAATGCTTGTCAATGTTTCGTAAACTTCCGGCGCCGGTTGTTGCCCCGCTTTATTTAGCTCTAGCACTCGATATAGCAGATCCACGGTTTTATTGTCATCGATTTTTGCGTAAAACGTTGCTAAAAACAATTGGATCTCTGGATCGTCTTTCACACCTTCTTGCTCTTGCATGTTTAACAATTTATTCATTGCTAATTTATTATTGTTTCTTGACCAGTGGTAGTAGAGCAGACCAGGGTGTGACGTGCTTAAGGTTTCATTAAAAATACGGTTAATTTCTTTGAGGCTGGTTAAATGGCCTTCAACTCGAGAGGTGGTTTTTTCTTTTAATTTAATATGCTCAATTTTGGCGGCGCGTGCGACACACTTATCATAGCTTTCAAACAACTTGAGGAGCTGGTATTTGTTTTCGTCCGTCGGCTGTTTGTATTCAATATAGCGAGCAATGATTAAATCTGCTCGCTCTTCTCTACAGTGGCTGTCGGTATTTAAGTCGTTGCAAAAACCAGGGGTTTCGTCACAGACTTTACTCAATGTTAAAGGATTGTCGCACCCAGCTAACAGCAATACAGATAAGACAAAAGCTTGTCTTAATGCCATAAGATTTCCTCTTATCTTGGTCGGTTCTCACTATTCTAGCTCAATGAATTGATGAGTAACAGTGGAGAATCAAAGCAGTTTAAATTAGAATAGCGGTGCCCATAGGGGCTATCCGTTCAAAAAATTGTTTATTAGGCAGAAAAAATGACCTTATCTCACGAGCAAGAATATCAAAACAGCTGGCAAGAGCGCCAAGATTACGCAGAAAACATGCAGCCAATTATTGGCCGTTTATACCGTAACTCAGGAATTGAAATTGCAGTTTATGGTCGTCCATTAGTAAATACGAGCACGATTGATGTGATTAAAGCACACAAAACCGTTGCTCGCTTCGAAGAGCGTAAATTACGTTTGCGTGAAAGCTTCCCTTTTTTAGAAGCGATCAGCAAAATGGACCTAGCGCCAGCACGTATTGACCTTGGTAAGCTAGCCTATGGCTATATCTATAAAAACGCGGGCGAAGGTCGCTCTATTGAAGAATATTTAAACGCAGAGTTAAGCGAACTCCTTAACAAGAGTGGTGAGCAAAAACCGCGTGATGTAGTACTGTATGGTTTTGGCCGTATCGGTCGTTTATTAGCGCGCTTACTCATTGAACGTGGCGGCTCTCACGCTGATTTACGATTACGTGCCATTGTTGTACGTGGTGGTCGCGATGGTGACCTAGAAAAACGTGCAAGTTTGCTTCGTCGTGATTCAATTCACGGTCCTTTCAATGGTTCAATTACCGTTGATCACGAAAAGAGCGCTATCAAAGCAAATGGTAACTACATTCAGGTAATTTACTCTAATTCGCCTGATGAAGTTGATTACACAAAGTACGGTATTGAAAACGCATTGATTGTTGATAACACCGGTATCTGGAAAGATGAAGATGGTTTAGGTCTTCATCTTAAATCAACAGGTGCTGCAAAAGTGCTATTAACAGCGCCAGCGAAAGGCGATATTAAAAACGTTGTATATGGTGTAAACAACCAAGATATTAACAGCGAAGACAAAATTGTATCAGCGGCAAGCTGTACAACAAACGCTATCACACCTGTGCTAAAAGCAATTAACGATAAATTTGGTATTAAGAATGGTCACGTAGAGACTGTTCACTCTTACACTAATGACCAAAACTTAATTGATAACTACCACAAAGCTGAACGTCGTGGTCGTAGTGCTGCATTAAACATGGTTATTACCTCAACAGGTGCTGCAAAAGCGGTAGCGAAGGCACTACCAGAGCTTGCAGGTAAACTGACAGGTAATGCGATACGCGTTCCTACGCCGAACGTGTCAATGGCAATCATTAATCTGAACCTAGAAACAGCCACTGATCGTGAAGAACTGAATGAGTTTTTGCGTGACACGTCTCTTTACTCTGATTTACGTGACCAAATCGATTACACAGCATCAACAGAAATCGTATCAACTGACTTAGTTGGTAGCCGTTATGCGGGTGTTGTTGATTCTCAAGCAACAATAGTAGATGGCGACCGTGTAGTACTATACGTATGGTACGATAATGAGTTCGGTTACAGCTGCCAAGTTGTGCGTGTAATGCGTGATATGGCAGAGGTATCGTTCCCGAGCCTGCCTCGTTGATAATGATTTAGTCTCAAAAAGCCAGCATTTGCTGGCTTTTTTAGTTTTTGAACGTTTCAGGCTGTGATACTCTTTACCCCATTACGTTACAGCTAGCTAACAAGATTAACAGCTAAGTACTCCCAAGCGTTATGCAGGGATGAAACATTAAGGTACATAATGAAGATCTCCAGTAATTTTGACAGTGGTAATATCAATGTGGTTTCTCTCAATGAGCCTCTTGATATCCAGCTAGAAATTAATAAAGACAACGAGTCTGACTTTTTTCAGTGGTTTCACTTTCGCCTTGAAAGTACGCCCTTTTTATTGCACAAACTACACATCAATGGGTTAGATAAATCTGCATACCCAGAGGGGTGGGATGACTACCATGCCGTTGCCTCATATGACCGCCAAACTTGGTTTAGAGTACCGAGCAGGTTTGAAAATGGTAGTTTAATCATTGATTTTGAACCTGAGTATGCACATACCTACTTTGCTTACTTTACGCCATATAGCTATGAGCGCCATTTAGACTTGCTATATTGGGCGCAAAGTCACGATATATGCGAAATCGAAACACTCGGTGAAACCTTAGATGGGCGTGATATTAGTGTGTTAACGATTGGTGAGCCAAGTGATGATAAAAAACGCATTTGGATCACTGCACGTCAGCACCCGGGTGAAACCATGGCTGAATGGTTTGTGGAAGGCTTATTGCACAAATTACTTGATGATGAAGACCCTCATGCGGCGGCATTGTTGTCTAAAGCGGTGTTCCATATTGTGCCAAATATGAACCCAGATGGTAGTGTGAGAGGTCATTTACGTACTAATGCAGCGGGTGTTAACTTAAATCGTGAATGGCAAACACCGAGTCTTGAAAAGTCACCTGAGGTTTATCATGTATTGCATAAAATGCGTGAAACGGGCGTTGATATGTACTTAGATATTCACGGTGATGAAGCGCTGCCTTACAACTTTGTTGCAGGTTCTGAAGGTAACCCAAGCTATGATGAGCGTATAAAAGGGTTAGAAGATGACTTTAAGGCTGCTTTATTAACAATTACGCCTGAGTTTCAAGATGAGTTTGGCTATGATAAAGACGCACCGGGAGAAGCTAACCTGACTGTTGCCTCTAACGCAGTTGGCGAAGCGTTTAAAGCACTGGCGTATACCGTAGAAATGCCTTTTAAAGATAATGCGAATTTGCCTGATCCATATTATGGTTGGTCAGACAGACGCTCTTATCAGTTTGGACAAGACACACTTGCTGCAATTGCGTGTGTGGTTGATAAATTAAGATAATAAACTAAACAAAAAGCAACCTAATACAAGGTTGCTTTTTACGTATAACAACAATGAGGATGAGTCGTGGATGCATTCGGACAGTTTCTAGATTTTCTAGACAGCATTTTAGGGGGTTCCGCTTGGTTCCCGTATGTACTACTCGGGGTTGGGTTATTTTTCACAATTTACCTTAAGTTCCCTCAAGTAAGATACTTTAAGCATGCCTGTAAAGTCGTGAGCGGTAAGTTTGACAAAAAAGGTTATGAAGGGGATACCACTCATTTCCAAGCGCTAGCAACTGCGTTATCAGGAACCGTGGGTACAGGTAATATCGGTGGGGTAGCATTAGCTATTTCAATTGGTGGTCCTGCAGCTTTGTTTTGGATGTGGATGACAGCGTTTTTTGGTATGACGACTAAGTTTGTCGAAGTTACTCTATCGCACAAATACCGCGTTAAAACCGACGATGGCACGATGGCGGGTGGACCTATGTACTATATGGACCGTCGCTTAAATATGAAGTGGTTAGCAATTTTATTTGCCATCGCCACCGTTATTAGTTCTTTTGGTACAGGTAGTTTGCCGCAAATAAATAACATTGCGCAAGGTATGGAGGCGACATTTGGCTTCGAACCTTGGCACACAGGTGGCGTACTATCTGTGCTGTTGGCATTGGTCATTTTAGGTGGCATTAAACGTATTGCAGCCATCACATCGCGTATCGTGCCTCTCATGGCGGCTGTTTATATCATCGGTGCATTAGGCGTTATCTTATATAACTTCTCAAATATTGGGCCGTCGTTTGCAGCCGTGTTTACCAATGCAATGTCGGGCTCTGCAGCCGCAGGCGGCTTCCTTGGAGCATCGTTTGCCTATGCATTTAACCGAGGTGTAAACCGCGGTTTGTTTTCTAACGAGGCGGGTCAGGGTTCAGCACCTATTGCACACGCGTCGGCAAAAGCAGATGAGCCAGTGTCTGAGGGTATGGTTTCAATCCTTGAGCCGTTTATCGATACCATCATCATTTGTACGCTAACAGGTTTAGTTATTTTATCTTCAGGCGTATGGACTGAAAAGTTTGATACGCAGTTTGAGCGCTCATCAATGACCATCATTCAAGGTCAATACAGCGAAGAGAATGAGCAACAAAGACAAGCCTTATATCAATACCTTAATGGCGGGAAAGAGCATTCGGTTGAGGTATACAATGGCAACATTGAGGTAGAAAAAGGCAAAGCACTGGTAAATGACTTTACGATTATTCACTCACGCTCAATTGGTGAAGATATTCGTTTTGGTATTACAGAACGCCACGTTTACACTGGTACTGTTGAAGTTAAAGACGGTAAATTAGTGGACGACAGCATCAGCATCCGAGGTAAATCTTTGGTGCATTCAGCTGAGTTAACAACGAAGGCCTTTACACGTGGCTTCTTTGGCGACAGTGGTCAGTATATTGTTTCAATTGGTTTGCTGATGTTTGCATTTTCAACGGCAATCGCGTGGTCATACTATGGTGACCGAGCCATGATTTACCTACTGGGTAGTCGCTCTGTAATGCCTTATCGCGTTTTCTATGTTGCAGGTTTCTTCTGGGCCTCTTTCGCTGACACCACCTTGGTATGGAAACTCGCAGCAGTTGCAATCGTCGTTATGACGTTACCAAACTTGTTCGGTATTTTCTTATTACGCAAAGAAATGAAAGAATCAGTAGATGACTATTGGGAAAAGTTTAATCGTGAACACGGCACTCAGTCGCATAGTACCAAAAAAGATGACGATAAAAGCAGCATGCGAGTAAACGAATCGAATTGAACAAAGACATTCGATTAGAAAACAAGTAAAATAGCGCCCTCATTGGGCGCTTTTTTGTAGCATTTGGAGAGTTATTAATGGCAATTGTACAATGTCCCGGTTGTAGCAAATCTATTTCAAACAAAAGTACGGTATGCCCGCATTGCCAGCTGCAGTTAAAAGAAATGACTGCAGAGCAAATTGAACGCCTTGCAAATAAGCAGCGTATCAGTAAACAGCAAAAGTTTATGAACCACTCATTTTTAGCGTTGATCTTATTTTTAGGTGGTTTTTTGTATATGTATTGGCGTCAACCTGAAGCAGATTCTGTACAAATGATGGCAGCTCAAGGTGCTATCGCTGTCGGTTGTGTGTGGTACTTGGTTAACCGTGTAATTTTGATTTACTTGAAAAAGAAAAAGTAGCGATGAATATAGATAATTTGGTAAATAGCATTACCCCCGACGTGTTCGAGCGTTTGCAATATGGGGCGTCGACTGGCAAATGGCCTGATGGTACACCGCTTAGCGAAGCTCAAAAAGCGCAGACTGTGCAATTAGTTATGCTATATCAATCTAAAGTCGCCAAAAGTGACGAACAATTTACGATAAATGAGCGTGGCGAAATGGTTCAAAAATCAAAGCGTGAGTTACAACAAGAATTTAAATCTCAAAACGAAATAGCTAGGTTCAGCGAAAATGATCTTTAAACACCTTTTTACCCCGAAATGGAAGCACCCAAAGGCTGCAGTGCGCCTAGCCGCAGTAGATAAACTAGATACTACCGGAAAGGATGCACAGGTGCTGCACGCATTAGCACTTCAAGACAGCTCGCCAGAAATTCGTAAAAAAGCACTACACAAAGTGAACGACATTGTGTTGTGGTGGCAAGCATATAAGCAAGATCAAAGCTTAAAAGAATTAGCTGAGCAGCACATAAGCAGTGCGGTATTGAATAAGAATAAAGACTTATCAGACGATATTCGCAGCGAATATATCGACAAATACGCATCTACAAAATTGTTGGAAAAGCTTGCTTTTAGCGAAAAAGAAATTCAAACAAGAGTTAAGCTGTTAAAACGCCTAGCGAATGCAAAATTAATAGAGCGGGCATTCAAAGAAGGGGCTGAGTCACTGCAAGTCGCTTTATTACCGCTGCTTGAGCAATACCAACTAGACAAAGCTGTACTTAAAAGCGCCCAAGGCACTGCACTTACAGAAATACAAAATAGACTTGAACAACAGCGTTTAGCCAAAGAAATGCCAAAGCAAGTGCAGCAGCAAACTAAGATGGTGCTGGCAAAGCTAAATGCACTGAGAGAGAAATCGGATTATCAACTTGTTGATGAACAAGCCAAAGCATTACTGCTGCAGTGGCAAGAAATTGAATTAAAGTGGCTTGATGAAGACGAAATAGCGATAGTTGATGATAAGTTTGCCCTTATCAATCAGAAGTTAACGACGCACTTATCAAAACTAAAAAGTGACTTTGATGCGCAACAAGCCAAAGCGCGGGCGTTACAAGCCAAAGAGCAGGCTATTTCACAATTGAGCGATGCTTTTCACGCGCTTGAACAACAGCTTACAGATGCTATTGAGTCACTGGATGAGACTAAGAATCAACAGCTTGAGTTAAAAGTCAGTGAGCTAAAAAATCAACTAGCATGCAGCGAGTTTAGTCAAACTGCTGAGTTAACGTTACTTAACAAGCAGATTATTCAGCTTGAACAGCAATTGCGTCAGATCCCTGATTTAGCAAGTGCAAATAAACAAATGCAAGAGTCGCTTGCAGCGCTTGAGCAAGTTGTGCCGGCCACCGAAGTGGCTCAGTTAGACGATACGCTAGCGCAACAAAAACAAGCCTATGACCAATGTAAAGCAGTATTGCGTCAACTACCCACAAGTTTACATAAACCCGCGTCTGAGCGTATACATGCGCTAAGTAAACAGTTTAAACAAGCGATGGCCCCGCTTATTGATGAGCAGCAAAGCCAACTTAAACAAGCAAGACGCAAAGGAAAAGATGTTCAAAGATTGCTTGACCAAGGTCGTTTTAATGTTGCTTTTGGTGTGTTTAATGGCTTTTTAGAACATTATGAAAAACTCACGACAAATAATCAGCAGCAATTAGAAAAGCTATATACGAGTTTAAATGAAGCGTTAACAGAAGTGCGAGACTGGCAAAAATATGCGGCTACTCCTAAACGTGCGGAGCTATTAGCTCGACTAGATGAAAAGCTTGCTGAGACAGATGTTGATCCTAAGCAACGCGCTAAAGAGGTGAAACTGCTTCGAGTTCGTTGGAACGAACTAGGTCGTATCGATACTGAAGAAGAAAAAGCACAGGCAGAGCAGTTTGATAAAAAAATTGAACAGTTATTTGCGCCATGTCGAGAATTCTTTGCAGAGCAAGAGCAACAAAGAGAGCAGGCAAAACAAGCAAGGGTGCAAATTATCGAGCAAATGCAAGCCGTTGCAGAACAAGATGTACAAGCTGATGACTTTGATTGGCGTCAACTTGAAACGCAGTTTAATCGATTGTCAAAACAGTGGCGAGCTTCGGGCAGTGTTGATGGCGCTGTATACAAAACGTTGAGCGCAGATTATAAGAGGCATTACAACGCAGTGAATGAGCGTTTAAAGTCATATCACAAAGCCAATGCTACGCTAAAACAGCAGTTAGTCAGTCAAGCACAACAACAACTTGAGTCGGATGATTTGGCGCAAGCGTGTGAGCAGTTAAAAGAGTTGCAAAAACAATGGCAAACAATTGGGTTTGCTGGCTCAAAGCAAGAGCATACGTTGTGGCAAAACTTCAGAGCTCATAATGATGCTGTATTTGCAAAACGTAGTGAAGAATTTGAATTACAAAAGCAGCAGAAGTCAGAACAAGAAACAGAGCAACAGGCACGCTTAGATGCGTTTGCCTCTGTGTTGCACAATGACTTATCTGAGTCGCAACTTGAACAGTTGGCCAATGAGGTGTCACAGTTGCAATTGCTGCCAAGTATGAAAAAACTACAAGCGGCTTTACTTGATAAAATAGCGCAATTACAGCAAAACCTTGTTATTAAAAAAGACCAGAAAAAATACGATGATCTGATTGCTGCACTTGAACAAGAAACTGCGTTACCAAGCTTGTGGTTACAGGGTTCTAAAACAACTAAGTTAAGTGCACATCAGCTACTGTTACGTCTTGAAATTATTGCTGATATTGATACGCCAGATGTCGATAAATCACAACGTATGGTTGAGCAAGTAGCGTTATTAGATGCTAAATTACAAGGTGAACAAGTGAGTTTTGATCAGTGTTTAACTGAGTACTTGAGTGCCTGCAGCAGTCAAATAGATAGCACTCGATTGCTGAGAGTTTTAAAAAGATAAATTACTTCATGTCTTAACACATAAAAAAATCCGATGCACTGCATCGGATTTTTTATTGGCTTAGATTTATTTCTTCGGATATTAGAAGAAAATATAATCTAAACGTACCGCCAGAGTTCTACCGGGTAAGAACTCTATATACTTTTGTGCAGTTGCACTGTCGCTGCGGCTTCTATCATTTTGGTATTTAATTGCATCGTTATTAAAGACGTTATTTAAGTGCACGCTTAATTTAACGTTGTCATTCACTTCATAACGAGCCGATAGGTTAAACACTTCGTAGCCTGGTACTCGGTCACCGTCTTTAGTATCAAAGTGGGTTTGATATTTACCGTATGCGCTCATATCTGCACGAATAAATGCTGGACGGCCGTTAAACTCAAATTCATGATCAAGTGCAACATAGGCATTGTATTTTGGCACTAAGGTCATTTCATCGCCTTTGCTGCCACCAATTGCATCGTTATCTTCAGTTAGTTCAGACTTAGTGTAAGACGCATTGAAGATAAGCGATAGATTATCGGTTAGGTTGGCTTTTGATTCAAACTCTAGACCACGTGATTGCGCAGCACCCGCGTTAGCAGTGTAGCTAAAGCCACAAGTATTCATATAGATACTGGTTTTAATATCAGTCCAATCAATATGATAAATCGCTGAGCTAAAACTAAAACGACCATCAAATAACGACGCTTTTAAACCCAACTCATAGTTATCGATAGAGTCGGACGTGTATCGGTCTTTGCGGTTGCCCGCTTTAGGGTCATTCATACATGCTTGTGCCAGTGGGCCGTTATTACCACCTGGGCGATATCCCTCTGAGTAAAGGGCATACACTGAGTAATTTTTTTCAGGTCGCCATGATGCACTCAGTTTATAGCGATTGCCGTCCTCTTGACCTTGAGTGAGTGATACGCGCTCAGACCATACACCTTCTGTTTCGGTATGGCTGTAATCTTCTAAATCAAACCGGCGCACGCCTGCGTTTAATTCAAACTCACCTAAGTCTTGTGTTTGGAAGGTGTAGCTTACGTCTGCAAAGAGTGCTTGTTCTTCTTCCCATGCGCTGTAACGGCGAAGGTTCCAAATTTTGGCAGGGTCGCCAAATTTATCAATACCCATTTGGCGCGCATCTACGCCCCACCAATACTCCGCCGCTGCGGATACTTGGTCGCCTAGCTCTAGGTATTGCCATTGGTAGTCTGGGGTATTAGGTTCTGTGGTCTTGTCATAGAAAAAACCAACGGTCCAACTTAGTGGGCTGTTTAAATCTAAGTTTTGTAATCTTAATTCATGAGTTGTGCGCTCAAACTCATCATGAGAAATGATCCAAGTTTTAAACATATCTGCGGCATCAAGGCGTGACCAATCATCCAGGTAATGCGTTTCATATTCACGGTAAGAGCCAGTGTAAGACAGTGATGCAATATCAGCGATATTATCGACATTAACTGCTACAGAGAATAAATCGAATTGTTCTTCTTCCCAAAAATCAAAGGTATTGTACACTGAGTATCTATCAACCGCGCCTGTTACAAACTCACTGCCTTGCACACAACGTACACGGCCCCAACTAGGATCGCAGTCATTCCATTGGTGTGACACTTCATAGCCATACTTTGCATTAGCATCTTCTTTATAGTTGAGGCTGAAATAACCGCCAGGCTTTGAGGTGTCGCCCAGTGTCGTACCTTGTGGGTTTCGCTCATCTCTTACATAACTAAAATTTATTGTTGTGCCATCTTGAGGTTGCCACAGCAACTGAGTACGAATGAAGTTGGTTTTTTTCTCGCTTTGTTGGCCCGTTGCTTTGTTGACCATAGGGCGTACGTCATTGGTGATATTACCATTAATACGCATAGCCAGCGTGTTAGAGATAAGTGGAATATTCACGCCTAATGACATGCTGCTATCAAAGCCATCCACGTCTTTTTCAGCGGCGCCTTGCATTGTGCCAAATAACTCAAACTCATCTAGACGAGGTTTATTGGTTATCACACGCACAGTACCACCGATTGCATTTGAGCCGTAAAGTGTGCCTTGCGGGCCACGTAAAATTTCAACGCGTTCAATGTCGGCTAAATTAGTAAATTCGTAGGGAACATCATCGGTAAAAATAGCGGTTGTATCTGGGGTCGTGTCGCTGCCACCACTTAAACCGCGCAAAATTAGCTGGTTTCTAGGAGCCGCAGCCCCCGCTAGTGTGCGATAAATATCGCTGGCATCTAAATAATTACGATTACTCATTTCAGCGGCAGATACCGCCGACACGCTCATGGGGATCTCTAGGATCGATTCAACTTTTTTACGAGATGTGACAGTGATCACTTCTAAGCTATCTTGCTTAATGGTGCTCGTCTCAGCAATCGCTGTTGATGGTAAAAGGTACAGAGAACTGAAAACTGCAGCACTAATCATGCTTTTTTTCAGCAAGTTATTGTTATTCATATTATTTCCTTTTAGGAATAAGTTTATTATTGCGCGGAGTAGGTTACGACTGTAACTCGATAGCAATACTAACAGTTTGGTATCGCTTTGTTAACAATAAAGGCATGAAATGAATAGCATAAACAGAGTATTTGCATTTAAGGTACTGATAATTAATGCGAGATTTGGAATTGAAACGAGAAATAAAAAGAATGCATTATTTCTCGTTTTTAACCTTATACACCCAGAAGGTTAGGTTTGGGTGTATTAAATGTTAAATTATTCTTTGCGAGAAGTTTTATTTTACTGACAGTTCTACCGCGATATTGCCACGTGTTGCATTAGAGTAGGGGCATACTTGATGTGCTTGATCGACAAGTTGCTGCGCCGTTTCTTTACTCATATTAGGGATAGATACAGCAAGTTTTACCGCAATACCAAACCCACCTTCAATCGGACCAATATCGACTTGCGAATCAATATGGGTATCAGCAGGTAATGACTGTTTGTTTTGACTTGCAACAAACTTTAAAGCACCAATAAAACATGCTGCATAGCCTGCAGCAAAAAGCTGCTCGGGGTTGGTACCTTTACCATCATCACCACCTAACCCTTTAGGTGTTGAAAGTGTTACATCTAAACGGCCATCATTTGATTTAGCTGTGCCTTCACGACCGCCGGTTGCAGTTGCATGTGCTGAGTAAGCGATAGATTGTAATTGGTTCATGATTTTCTCTATATAATTTAGTTTGCATGCAAAGTATATTGTGATGGAAATAGGTTTGCAAATAGTTTGTGTGCAAAATAAAATACTCCCAGAGGTATGTACCATGAATGAAGCGCATTTAAAGCTAGAGAACCAACTTTGTCACAGGCTATATATGGCCTCAAATGGCATAGTGAGAAGCTATCGACCCTTGTTAGAGGCAATCGATTTAACTTATCCACAGTACGTGGTGATGATGGCAATGTGGGAACACAAAAAACTCACCATTGCACAATTACTTGAAAAAACAGCCATAGATGGCGGGGCGATGACGCTTATTTTAAAAAAAATGGTCGCAAAATCGTTATTGGATATTGTTAAAGATAATGATGACAAACGCAAAAAGTGGGTGAAGTTAACAAGCGAAGGAGACGCTTTGCGCACCAAAGCGACGAACATTCCAAGTCAAATCCGTTGTAGTTATGAGCGCGTGACGGCAGAAGAATTTAAGATGCTCACCAAGCTGTTAGATAAATTGTTAATTTAATGGTTTGAAAGTTTGCGAGTTGTTACTATTTTAGCTGTTCACGGATTAGAACTAGTTCAGTGGTATTTGCCTTTTGTGAACAGGATTGTAATTACTTAACTATATTAAAAAGGATCATTTAATGAAAGTCGTAATATCGGTGTTATTCCTTCTTTACTCTGTCTCTTTTCACTCTTTTGCTCGGGATGTAATCCCATGCAATGGATGCGCAGAGAGCGAGATGCAAAGCAAACTTAAGCGCTATGCGCAAACCAAAAATGATGGCCGTCATTTAATCAGCGTGATGGATTTTACTGGTGCAAATTATCAAGCTTATCAAGTCGATGTAAGCCGCTCAGGAGGGCCTAGAGACCCGGGACCTCGCATGTTATCCGCAACAGTAACAGTAACAAAAGTTACTGATGCAATTGAGCGAAGTGCTGAATCATCAGCAAGAACGGTGCGAAGTGCAATGACTGGCTTAAGAGAAAGTTTGAACGGCAGCATTCGATTGCCAAATGATAGTCCATATGCAAGTGCCTCAACTGCTTTGAAAGATTCTGCTGGGTTCAATAGCTACATATATCATGTCATTAATAATGACCTATCATCTTTTGAGTCCGCTTTATTGCAGTTGAATACTGCTTTAGAACAACTTGCAGGCAATTTACAAATTAGTGTAAATAGCCCAGTAATGTCGGCCGCCTCTTCTCTTGGTGCGAATGTGTATACTTCAATAACTTTTGCTGATGGTAGCTCACTGGAAGTTCAGATTCAGACAGCTAGGCATTTACAGAAGGGCTTAATTATAAAAACTACAGCAACAAAAAACGCGCAGACTGCTGATGGAGAGCGGATCCCAACTAGCAAATATAATATTAAAGGCTTTAGGTTTAATAGAAATACCGTGAATATGGGAGCGATTATAGAATACTTAAGATCTTTAAATGTGCCAGTAACAGGAGGGGGCTCATGTCGTGTGAGTGGTTATTGTTACTTAGAAGGCTGCATTGTTACTGGGCAGTGCAGTTGAGTTGTGCATGAAGTATTTAAAGTAGCCTAATTTAATTAGGCTACTTCTTTATATTGAGCTAAAGGTTAAAAGTTCAAGTAAGACCATTTTCGATTGAATGCTGCTCTTTATTTATACATACTAGGTCACTCAGGTGGTAAGAGGTCTAATATGAATCACATCGCTTAGCGATTGTTTTTCATTAAGTTCTTAGACAATGGAGTGAAAAAAGAATGAATAAAAAAAACATAATGATGTTGTGTACTGCAGCGAGCATATTCGTTGCGTGGCTAGTGATTGACAACGAGCAAATAGAGGCTGGTAAGCAGGCGCAGCAGCGCTCAGAGCCGCTGAATATACCAGATATTTCACAAGCACATGCTGTTACAACAGCCACGAAGAAAGAATTAAAAACAGCACAAGCTTCTATACAAATTGCAACTCAGCTAAGTGAAGCGGCCCAGCATGTCGCAACTCAATACGAAGATACTTTGAAATACCCACCATACTCTCAACCACTGTCTGTTAATGATGAAGACAGGCTAAAGCCTAATTACTTTTATCCTGTTAGCAGTGTAATAGAAGGGCATGAACAACCGTTGAGTATCAAACTTACAAAATATCGCCATGTCTATCCCGAAGATATTGCGGTCGCTGTGAGCGGACCTGAGTTAAAACAAGTAGACCTTAAGCTGCTAGATGTAGACACGCAACAACAATTGGCGTCAATACGTTTGCTGCAGGGCCCCTTTGAAGCACGTTTTAAGGGCAGTAAGTCGCTGCCAAGAAATGTGCAAATTGTTGCTATGGCAAAGCTCGATAATAAGGACGTGCCGCTGGTTGCACAGTTTCAATATATGCAGCCAAGTGCAAAGGTTGTCTCTGTGGAACAGGTGTATGCTAGAGGTGACAATATGGTTATCGATGTGCGTTTACAGGTAACGAACCCCGGTACATATCGCTTGCGAGCAAACCTTTTTACAGACTCAAATCTGCCTCTGGCACATTTAGTCAGTAAACAAAAGCTCTCTAAGGGGCTTCAAACGCTCACGCTGCGGGCACATTGGTCGGTATTACGTCCTCAAGTGACGCAAATGCGCCTAGCGGGATTTACCTTAGAGCGCATGTCACCAAGCCCAGCAGAGCCAAGTATGTATGGTACAAGCGAGATCCAATCGTATGATATCATTGATTTTTCATACGACAGTCTGCAGCAGCTTCCTTATCAAGCATCTGCAAAAGAAAAACAAAGCCTAGAGTTTTTGCGTCAGTTGGCGAAAAGTGGTGAACTGTAACCGCTTTATAGCGTCTATATTTACCGATTTTTGTAGGGTAATTGTTATCATCTATTTGGTTTTTATGATTTTTTAATTAATTTTAATTTTTGTTTATTTGCTTGATTTATAAAATTAAAATATATATTTACAGGAAGGTTAGTATATAAAACGGCTAAAAATGTAAAGATAATGTTGAATTTTGCGTGTTTATTAAACATACTGATATTGCTCAGTGATACGAGGTCTGATGTCTGAGTACTTAAATCAATAACAATAATTGACTCAGGAGTTTAAATGAACATGAAACGCAGCAGAAGGGGTGTAGGTCAATCTTTGGCAGCCCTAGTGCTTTGTGCACTAAGCAGCTTTGCAGCCTACAGTGGTGATTATAAGACCATTCTTATTCATGGCTTTCAGCCAAGTCAGCTAATCAATCCTAACGGCACCAATGTTGTAAGTGATGGTGAGTCCTATTGGTCATCCTACTGGGGTAACAAAGCTGATGAGCGCATTGACTGGCCATCTTATGAACGTATCGAAGGTAAAATTGCGTCGCAATGGCTTTGGCCTAAGTTAAAGCAGTTTTCACAGTCAAACTTGTGTGAGCCAGGTTGTGTGCTGCTGACACACTCAACAGGAGACTTAGTCGCCCGTTATCTCATAGATAATCAAGCTAACTGGCTAGAAAATGCAGGATTACAGCCATTGAATATAGTAGCTACATTTGACCTTGCAGGCGCAGGTGGTGGCAGTGAATTGGCTGACACAGCGGTGAGTGCGCTTACTAGTGGCAACGTGTGGAGTGAAATTGTCGAAGAGGTACTCAAAGAGTGGTTAGGCAGAACCACAGTAGAGGCCGTAGGTGTATTAAATGATTTAAAAGTAAATAATGCTAGAAAATTAGCGCCTTTGCCTGAGAGTCGTGCACCACGTTTACGTTTTGTTGCTAATTCAGATGATTACTATGGAATTACAGGATTGTTTTTAAAGGGAAATCACGACGGAGTTGTGTCGTCTCACTCTGCATGTGGTGCAAGTAAAGCTGCAAAATTTGGTAGTTGCTCATCGCAAATTGCAATGGATGGACTACTAGAGTCCCAAAGTGATGCAGTGAGTGGTTTTATGCCTTATCACTATCCATTGATCATGGCTGAAGACTATACACACAGTAATATTCGTAAAGGAGAAAACCACGGTAAAGTGACTGTCGCGCAAAATAATATTAATGTGGCAGGGCGCAATATTGGTTATCAAACCTACGACAAAACAACCGGTTTTTGGATATTTAAAGAAAAGTACCGTTACGTTCAAAACTCAAATAGTGTCAGTGTATCAGCGCTAATAAATAGCGTGATACCTTAACGATTACTCGACCCAGTAAAAGCGGCGACACGCATTAGTCTGCCGCTTTTTTTGTATCTAATTAGAGCGCTAGCCTGCAGAAAATAACTTGTGTTGATGGACATCAAAGTGCGTTAGTTGTCCATAATCAAGCTTGTATATTCTATCTGCTACATCAAAGTAATGATCATCGTGGCTAATCGCTATTACCGTTTTTCCATCACGCTGTAATTGAGGCAGTATTTCACGGTAGAACACTTCTCTAAAGACCGGGTCTTGATCGGCGGCCCATTCATCCAATAACAAAACTTGGCGATTTTCCATATAAAGTAGCACTAAAGCCAAGCGTTTTCTTTGTCCTTGAGATAATGCTGTTGTTGAAAGCTGACCTTGCTGCACAGACACTTTACTATTTATTGCTAAGCGCTCAAGGTAGTGGGTAATTTTTTCATCATCTTGACTGCTACCATGGGTATCAACAACATCACTAAATAGGTAAAAGTTCGGGAAAATTGCCGAGAAGCAATCTCTTAACTGTGATCTATTGCTGTCATTGACTTGTGTACCGTTGAGTAACAGTTGGCCTGAACTTTCTTTATAAAGTCCTGTTAAAAGTTTAGCAAGCGTTGACTTTCCACTGCCATTACCACCAATTAAGAAAATGAGCTCTCCTTTTTGCACCTCAAAGTCGATAGGCCCAAGCGTAAAGCCTGCTTCACCATTATGTGAGGGGTATTGATATTGCACTTGTTTGAGTTGCAAAGTGTGAAAGTCAATGGGAGTTGAGTGTTCGGTATTTACTGGCGAGTCATCTTCATTGAGAGCCAAACGATTGATGGCTTGCAACGCGACATTACCTTTAATAACAGTTGGAATACTGTCTAGGATCATAGACAAAGGGGTGCGTAAGAACATAATTGCAAGAATATAAGCCACAACCACATCTTGACCGACCGACTCAAGTTTAAGACCAGCAAAAAAGACGACACCAATAATGAAGAAGATAAGCAATGTGGTCCAATTAAGGTTAATTGCCCAAATCACTTCAGCTTTTGCAGCTTGCGCACGAGACGCCTCTGCGGTTGGCAAAAACTGCTCTTCAAATAATACATGGCGACGTTTTTGGTTAAGTGCTAATTCGTTTCTGCCCTCAACGACGGCTTCATAATGTTGAAATAGCGTATCGTCTAAACGTCTTACTTTGGTTAACATGTGTTGTAGTGAGTTTGTTAGTTTGGCGTCAGTCCACACGCCAACAACGACCACGATACATACAAATAAAAACAACAAAGGTGAAAGCCAAAGTAAGTAGAGTAAACCTGCAAGCACTAAAAAGCTGTTGTACATAGCAACAGGCAGTTGTCGAGTGGCGTTAGAAACCATAGTGACATCACGCGTTAGTACGTTATAAATATCGGTACTTCCAAGTTGTTCTTGGCGTTCAATAGATGTATTTAAAATGCGATTGACTAAGTTTTTGCGAAGCTTAAAAACCATGTTATAGCCAATATTTACCAACAGAACTTGAGACCAAACGCTACTGACAAGTAATACAGCCAACAGGGAGATGTATAAACCGACAGCACTTGATAGGTTTGATAGACCTTGCTCGATGACATAATTAATCCCTGCGATGATTGCAATACCCGCAGCAGCGCTGAGCATACTGGCTAACATTGCCAAAAAGATATTTGACTTCGCGTCTTTGAGAAGTTGTTTAGTGATACTCATTATGCTTCCACCACATTGTGTGTTTTATCAATATTGCTTAATAATTCTTCAGCTAAAATTGGGGTATTTAGAATGCCATAATGATCGGCATCAATATAACGACTCCAAAGAGGCTGGGTGCTGTATTGCTGCCATATCTCAGGACTGGATTGATAGCCGTAGCCATGCCAAAGCCAAATAGGTAGGTCTAGCTTTGGCATTTTGGCTTGATATAACACATGTTTACTGTGCCAACGCAGCATAAAGCGTTGATATAAAGCATGCGTATCGACGCCATCGAACACTTGCTGTTGCAGAAAAGGGTTCTCAAGCAGCTGTATCATCGCGCTTTGATAGTCACCACTGAGACCGTGTGTGCACTGTGAAATTTGCTCCGCACTGAGACAAATATTTTCAGCGGCTAAATAATCATGAAAATCACTGATTAACTGTTGGCTGTTATCGGCCAAGTTAAGTTGCTGTGTGGGATCAAAGTCAATCACACTGATAGCACATATCGTAAAACCGAGTGACTGCATTCTTTTTGCCATAAGCATCATTTGCTTACCACCAAGACTCCAGCCTACTAAGGCAATAGGGTGTGATTTCAGCGCGAGTAATTGCTCGATGTAATCATCGATGATGGTACTGTGATCATCATGGTGCCCCGCGTTGATTAGCTCGATGTTTGGAGTTAATCCAAAGAGCGCGGTTTCATTTCCCAAATTTTGAATGAACTGTTTGTGGTAATTAAAATGGCCAGCTAAAGAGTGCATTAAAACCATGATGGGGGAGGTTGAGTTATCGAGCACGCTCGCTTTATCATTTAGCGCAATTAGCCGTTCGGTTTGATTGGAGAGTGTGTACTGCTCGTTAATATAAGCGGCGATAGCTAGGATAGATTTGTGCCTAAACAATAAATCAGTTGGCAAGTCGACGTGCATCTCTTTACGGATCTTAGCAACTACCTTAATCGCAGCCAAAGAGTGACCACCAATATCAAAGAAATCAGCAGTTACGCAGATATTTTGTTGTTGCAATACGCTTTGCCATATCGCCAATATTGCTTGTTCGGTTGCATTTTTGGCCGCGACAATAACCTGATTTTGCTGCGCCTGAGCGAGGACTCGCAACTGAGCTTGGTCTATCTTACCATTGGCATTGAGTGGAAACTCATTGATGGCGTGGATATGGGTTGGCACCATATAATTTGGTAGTTGCTGTGCTAACAAATCTCTGACTTGAGATTCATTCAGTTGGTGGCCTTGCTGCATGATCACAAAGGCCAGTAATTGCTTGTTTTCACCTTCACCGAAGGCGTGCAGGGTCGCTTGTGCAATCCCCTTTTGTTGTAATAACACGGCTTGAATTTCTGATAAGTCTAGGCGGAAACCACGAATTTTAATTTGTTGGTCACTGCGACCTAAAATACGAATTGCACCCAGTGCATCTGCAAACGCTAAATCACCGGTTTTATACAGCTTTTTATCACTTTGAGGTTGCGAAATATAAACTTGCGCAGTTTTATGAGGGTCATTCAAGTATCCTCGCGTAACGTTTTTTCCTGTTACGTATAAATGCGCACTTTGACCACTGATAGCGGGGCGCAGCTGCTCATCCAGTAGGTGTATTTCATTATCTCCAATGGTGGTACAAAGGTGACTTTGCGCTCGCTCTAAGCATACTTTGCCAATTAGTACGCCAACGGTGGTTTCGGTTGGTCCATAGTGATTGTAAATACGGCACTTCACAGCAAGTGATTGCAATCGCTCGATCAGACTTGGTTGAATTGGTTCTCCACCGAGTACCAGTACTTGAGAGGGTAAAATATCTTCCCCACAGGCAAGTAATGCTTCTAAATGAGAAGGAACGATTTTTAAACAATCGAGAGACTGCTGAGTGTGATTGACATTTTTATAATACTCAGCAAGCGCTTGGCCATCACTGGCTTCATTTTTTCCGAGTAAATGCACACAGCTAGCACTTAGCCAAGCTGGAAATAACATGGTATTCCCCAAGTCAGCGACTAAGGTTGAAATTAGGCCATATTGGCTTTGCTTTGGCAAAGCGAGCTGCTGTGTAATGGCTTGGCTATAGTGACTGATCTGTTGGTGTTCAACCATAACGCCTTTAGGGGTACCAGTAGAGCCCGAAGTATATAAAACATAGCAAAGGTGGTGAGGCATGATCTCCACCGACTGCAGCGGGTGTTTCTGTTGTTTTAAGCTATGCAGTGACATAGAGTGAGCGGCGCTCAACTCGGTCAATTCTGCGACTACGATAACAGGGTTTGCATCGTCAATAATCTGCTGCAATCTCGCTATTGGCTGCTCTGGGTCGAGTGGTAAATAGGCTGCACCTGATTTCATCACCGCCAGCAGGCTTACCAATAACTCATAGTTTCTTGGTAAGCATAGCGCAACGATATTGTCGGTAGATGCACCATGAGCTTGTAAGGTTGCTGCATATTGATCGCTCAAACAATCAAGTTCTTGGTAGGTCAGCGTATAAGCGCCATCTTGAATTGCTATTTGCTGTGGATGTTGTTGTGCTTGTTCCCGAAATAAGGTGACGAGAGTTTTGTTGTCATTGATGTGCAATTCACCTTGCTGATCAACCAGTGCAAGCTTGTTTTTTTGACAAATAAACTGCCCTGAATACTCATCGTTTAATAATGCATTAAGTTGACTAAATTTCATTTCAGGTTGTTCAAGTGCGGCAGCTAAAAGTTGCTCAAAGTGCTTTAAAGCCCGAGTTATGGCTGCGTGGCTGTAGTGCTCAGGACGATAGAAAAGCGAGAACTGTCCTTCACCTTGTTCTACACAGAGATATTCCAACAACAACGGATTGCTGGCGATAGGCAGGCGAGTTTGCATTTCAGTTAGGGTGTTTTGCTTATGCCAAAAGAACCCTGCGTGAGAACGGGTGTTTGCCAAATCTGGATCAGTGACGATGTACTCTTGATGGTCTTTTATTTCCGCAAATAATTGCTGAAAACCTTGTGTTGAACCTGCAAGATCGGCATTGTTAAGCGCGTAAAATGGCACGACCAAAGGCTGAGTGAACAGACCAAACGCTTGACTAAATTCCTCATAATCAAGACGACTATCGTGATAATAATCCAGTTTTAACTCATTTTGGTTGGCCAGTTTGCCAAGTATACTTACCCACACATTCAGCACGATACTTGCGCAGTCACATTGTAGCTGTTTAGCGAGCTGATTAAGTTGCGCTTGTAAGTGTGTCGAGATAGCCATAGACACGACGTTTGTTTGCGTGCTTTGTGCATTGTGCAGGGGGGCTTTTTCAATCAGCTCTGCTTCGGGCAATTGCGAAAGCGCAAGTGCTTGCCAGTAGCTTTTGCCAAGCTGAGCATCTTCATCAGCCACCAACTCAGTTAACCATTCAATGTACTGAGGATATTGGATGGTTTCGTCTAACTGCACATCGCCGTTGAGCGTTTGATATAAGTGATACGCACTATAATGGTCAAACAGTAATGCACAGGCCACAAGTTGCACTGTCATACCCGATTGATGGGGCCAACACCACACCAAAAGATGTGGTTGTGATTGTTCATATTCTAGCTGGGCTTGCTGCTCCATTTGGACTTTTTTTAGCGCCAGTGCTTCACCTTCAAGGCCTATCAGCTCGTCTTGTTCTTTGACTAAAAACTGCAATCTTGGTGCTTGTACTTGCTGTCTTAGAATATCGAAGCCTTCTGGTTTTGCAACATAACTTGTCAATGCTTGGTGTGCATGCATCAAGCTATTAAGCTTGTCTTTTAGCTGCTGCGTTGTCATGTTGTGTGCAAACTCAAACCAGTAGCTACGCAGTGTATTGTTGTCATACTTCGCGATCAACTGTTGCTGGCGAGCAAGCGGTAAACCTAAATCTTCAGATGTATTTTGCCATGTATTCATTATGCTTGCTCCTCATTGACAGATAGTTGACTGTTATTGACAACATTATTATGTTGAACTGGCTCTGGTATTTGTGTGTTTGCTGCACCTACCTGGTATATATCGCCCATTGCTACGGCAATCTTTCTTTCACCTTCGAAGGGATCTCTGGCGTGAGCTGCTAACATGTTATCGAGCATAACAACATCTGCTTTTTGCCAATCAAATCTAACAGCACAGGCTTCATATAATTCACTAATCACATCAATGACTTCTTGCTCTAATGGGGTTTGGTCGCCATAGCACACATTGCGGGGAAGATTCTCTATGCCGCCAGTTTCTAGGAAGTGTTGTTTGACATCTTCTTCTAAGAAGCTGTAATGGTGTAGCTGAATTTGATTGAAAAAGCTCTTTTCATGGGTGATGGGGTGGGTGATCACCGCAGGGCATATTTGACTAATGCGCAAGTTATCATCGCCATACCAGTGAAAGTCAATGCCATTTTGTTTACATATAGACTCTACTTGTTGTCTGCTGTGTGTTTTAAAGAAATGCTGCCAACTGACATCAAGAGAAGAAAAATTGCGTATATAACACAGTTGCTTTGTTTCAAGCTTTTCTTTGATATGTGCTGGCAGTCGCAAGTACATTTCACGGCAATCCACAATAGGCGTAGCACCGCCGACAGCGGCATTTTGACTGCAGTAAAACCACTGTCTTCTTGGCCATTGGCTTTGGTGTGAGCTTTCATTGTGATACATGATCATTTGCTCATTTGGATAAGGTGTAGATTTATATATTTTGTTGCCGATGTCGTTCTTCGGTAAGTCTCCATACATGGCGTATAACTGTGGGTAAATTGCTAAGCAAAACTGCTCAAACTCTAATGCCGTAGGTAAGTTGAAGCCTCTAAATACAATGCCGCCATGCACCTGCAACCAATTCATGATTTGCGTTTGGTTTTGTCTTGCCCAACTGAGGGGGTCAAGGGCACTGCTTTGACATTGCACCAGTAGCGGGAATGGACGGTCTTGGTTAAGTGGTGCAGCCTTCACTAATTCCTTATCGGGTACGGTGTTTTTTAGCTTATTTAACTTATTAAACTTATTCAGTTTATTAAGCTTTGCAGGTCGGCTGGTGGTAGGCATGTCGCTTACTTCCTTCTGTACATGGTTGTGCGTAAGTAAATTGTTCAGCGGCGCATTCGGGGTTTTACATATCGTGCGCAGCAGTTGTATGTATTGTTGGCTAAATAGCTCAATGGTTGATTTATCAAAAAGTTGCGAATTAAACACCCAGCTCAATAACAGTGATTGAGCGTGTTTATCTTCATTGGCGAACAATGCGCAATCAAATTTAGCGTGCTGTTGTTCGATGCGAAGAGGCTCAATGTGCAAGTTGCTGATGTTGCGTTGGGTATCAGGCGTGTTTTGCATTACAAATAGCGCTTGAATGAGCGGGTGCATGCCATTAATACGAGTCGGTTTAATGGTCTCAACAATTTGCTCAAACGGCACTGATTGATGTTCAAACCCGTCTAAGCAATGTTGTTTTACTTGTTGCAAAAAGTCGTTAAATCTAAGCGTTGCTTTAGGCTTTAACCTAAGTGGTAATAGGTTTACAAAAAAGCCTAACATATCATGGGTTTGTACATGCTCTCGATTTGCTACGTCGGTCCCAATGATCATATCTTGACACTTGGTTTGTTGAAAAATCAGGCTGCTATAGGCACTGATAAGCAACATAAAGAGCGAGCTTTGCTGTTGATGAGCAAGGTTTTTCAGCTCAGTTAATAGTGGCCTGTCTATGGTAATTTCCACGCAACCCCCCCTCGCTTGTGCAGCCGCATCGCGAGGGCGGTCAAACGGCAGTACTAATACATCTTTTGCACCAGCGAGTGTTTGTCGCCAATAGTCAATGGATGCTTGCTGTTGTTGCATTATCAACGGGGTATTTTGCCAATAGGCATAGTCAAGATAGCTAGGCTTGCTGATTACCTCAGCGCGCAGAGCTTCTAAACTGGTATTATTGAGCTGCTGGTAAGCGTCCATTAAGTCATCAAGTAAGAGGGTCATTGACCAAGCATCCGATGCAATGTGATGGTGTATTAGCTGACAGACAAAATGCTCATTACCCATTTGATAAATCAACACACGAAGTGGCGACTCGACCTCTAGGTTAAAGCTTTGGTTTGCTGCATCGGCTAGCTGTTGCTCGAGTTGCTGCGGTTTATTGCTTAAGTCACATATTGTTACCGTCACATCAAGTGTGGGGTTAAATTTTTGCACGGGTTGCTCATCATGTTGATGGTAAGTTACTTGCAAAATTGGATGCTTTTGTGTGACCAACAAAATGGCTTGTTTTAACTGAAATATTGATAGTGCGCCTTTGATGCGCACAGCGCTGTGCATGTTAAACCCTGCACTGGTGGGGTTAAGTTGTTGCATAAACCACACACGTTTTTGCGCACTAGATAGCGGTAATAATGTTGGTGTGGGGTCAAGGTCACAGAGCAAAGTGATCTTTTGATACTTGGACTCGCTGAGTAGTTTTGCTTGTTCGGCTAAGGTTGGTTGCTCAAATAAACTTTTAAGTGGAATATTCAAGTCCATCTTGTTTAATTGCGCTCTGAGTTGCGCTGCTAACAACGAATGACCACCGAGCAAGAAAAAGTCATCGTCACTTTGCAGATGATCAACCTTTAAGAGGCTTTTCCAGATACCTGCGAGCTTTTCTTCTTGCATCGTAAGTGCTCTGCTAGTGTCATGACTAGAGGTGTGTTCATGCTTAATCGCAGGCAGTGCGCTGCGGTCAACTTTGCCATTGCTATTGACGGGCAGTTCATCCAGCATTTGTAAATGCTGTGGCACCATATAATCGGGCAGTATTTTGCTTAGGTATTGCTTGAGTGAGGCAATATTAGGTGCGGTCGCAATGGACGCGGTCGCAGAGGACGCGGTCGCAGAGGACGCGGCGGCATCGGGCTGCACAACGTAATAGGCCACCAGCAATTGCTCTTTAATGACGACGACAGCTTGGCTAATAGCCGTATGTTGCGTTAAGGCATGTTCGATTTCACCAGACTCAATACGATAGCCACGATGTTTAAGCTGGAAGTCCGTACGACCAATAAAACGCAATACTGGTGAAGAGTGCGCGAGCGTCCACTGAACTTTATCACCCGTTTTATATAGGCGGCCAAAGTCAGGGTGTTCGATAAATGCAGCTTGCGTTAACTCGGTATCGTGTCGGTATCCTCTGGCGACAACTGGACCACCAATATACAGCTCTCCAGGTATGCCAAATGGGGTTAGGTTCTTTTGCGGGTCAAGCACATAAAAGTGGTTGTAGGCAATAGGGTTGCCAATAGGCACCTGCTTGTCAGTTAGCTGTTGTATTGGGTAGGCTGATGACCATATGGTGGTTTCAGTTGGGCCATACACGTTTGTGACACTCATACAGTGTTGTTTTAATAATACAGCTAGCTGACTCGACAGGGACTCGCCACCACATACCGCATTCACACGTGCCAATGGTTGCTGTGATATGAGACGTTGCTCATCGTGAGTCATCATACTCCAAGTGGCTGGAGTCGCTTGCACTAAGTCGATATTGTATTTTTCGATAAGAGAGAATAGCTGTTGCGGATCTTTTTGTTGATCTTCGTTTGCAATCACAACACTTGTCCCTGTTGCTAAAGGCAAACAGAGTTCTAACCCTGCTATATCAAAGGTAATAGTTGTTAAAGCGAGGGTGCGCTTAAAGCGTGGTAACGTGTGTTCAATTGCTTTTAAAAAGCAGGCAAAATTGCCTCGCTCAATTTCAACACCTTTGGGTTTACCAGTCGAACCTGACGTATACAAGGTATAAGCCAGCTGAGTTGACGCAGTGGCTAAGTGCAAATTATGACAAGGAAGCTCACTTAGCTGAGAATTTAACAGATCAAGGTTGAGAATCGGCATATCGGTGCCCAACATATCGATGTCCGACATATCGATGTCCGATTCTAATTGGCGGCTTATTGTCGTTTGCGTTAACAATATCTGTGGTTGTGCATGCTCGATAATATATGACAAACGCGCAGCAGGCTGAGTACTATCTAGTGGTAAGTATGCGCCACCTGCTTTTTGAATAGCCAACATTGTTACTAGCATTTGGTAGCCACGTGGTAAGCAAAAAGCAACGAGCTGCTCTGCACCAATCCCTTTGTTTTTTAGAAAGTGGGCAAGCTGGTTAGCGTCGTGATTTAATTGCTTATAGTTATAGTGCTGGCCACATGCAATCACCGCCGTTTTTAAACCTTGCTGCGCAACGTGCTGCTCGAAACGTGTAATAAAGTCGGCTTGCTCTGTTAACGGCTCGCGATTGAGGTTGGCAACCAATTGCTCTGTTGTTGCAGCACTTAACGCTTTGTCCGCAGAGCTTACGGTCAATGCTGATAGCGGTGTTTGCTGTGCAGTTGGTAACCAACTTAGGATGCTAAGGTAATCTTCAAAAAGCTGCTCAATGGTATTTGAAGTAAATAGATCTCGGTTATATTCTATTTGCACAACTAAATTATCACGGCGCAGCAGGTTAAAACTTAGTTCAAACTTGGTATTAACCTCGTTGTGCTCAAGCGCTTCAAAGTGCAGCCCTGGTAGTGACAAATCGCGCTGTTTTAATTGGTCATTTTGGTAATTGAATAACACTTGAAAAACGGCAGGTCTCGCTAAGTTTCTAGCTGGTTGCAGCGCATTAAACAATGTTTCTAACGGCATGCTTTGGTGTGCTAAGTCACTCTGCAGTGCCTCAATATGTTGAGTCAGCCAATCACTTGTTGCAAGGTCAGGCTGAATGCGTGCTCGATGGATCAGCGTATTAATAAATACACCCACTATATGCTGGCTGTGTGTATCTTCTCTGCCGCTAACCGGGATCCCCACTGCAAAATCATTTTGTTGTGTATAGCGCCACATAAGTAACTGGAAACCCGCGAGCAATAAACTAAATGGCGTGGTATTTAGCGTATTGGCATAGCCATCAAGTTGTTCAATAATTGCCGCATTGACAGGCCACTCTTGAGTTGCACCGGCATAACTTTGTTGGCTAGGCAGAGGTTTATCGTAACTTAGTGCAAGTTGCTGTGGCATATTTTTTAAACGCGTTAGCCAGTAATCAAATAACGAGTCATCAATGTTTTGAGCTTGTTGGCGAATACAGTAATCAAAGTAACTGATCTGTTCTTGGCTGTGTGGTGTTGACTTACTACCTGTTTGATACAGCTTTAATAAGTCCTGGATCAGTATTCCCATCGACCAACCATCGGTTGCGATATGATGAATATTAAACACCAAAATATGGCAATCTGTAGCATGAGTGATTGGCAGTAGGTTTATGCTCAATACTTTACCTGTACTTAGGTCAAACGGCTGACGAACAAGCTGTAATGCGTAATCTTGTGCTGTTGTTTCATCCATCGCAGCATGTACGGTGAGCGGCTGATACGTGTCGACTAAGCGCTGCAACACACTGTCATTGGTTGTGCCTGTTATGTACTGGGTGCGCAACATCCAGTGCTTCTCGACGAGCTGTTGGCAAGCATCGGCTAATTTTTCGAGGTCAATATTACCTGTGACTTTGAAAGCAGCAGGGAGGTTGTAGGCGGTATTTTGCGGTTCAAGTTGTTGCAAGAACCAGATGCGTTTTTGTGCAGCCGATAAGGGGTGAGCTTGCGTAAGGTCCATACTTGGTTTTACTTTATCTGGCATTTTGCTAAGCGACTCACTGATTGCTAAATCGCTATTTGATGGGCACATGGAAAGCGCTAATAACTGCGCCGTTGGGTTTTGCTGCAGTTGTTTAGGTGTCACCGACAGGTCTTGCTGCTTGGCCAGTGCGATGAACTGCAAACTCAATATTGAGTCGCCCCCGCGAGTATAAAAGCTGTCTTGAGCGCTGAGCGAGTCATCACGCAAGATATGTTTAAACAAAGCGAGGATCGTTTCTTGATAGGCCGTTGCTTGTTCACTTAATTGTATGTCGTCATTGTGAGACGTAACAATCTCTTTGCTTAATGGTGTTGTCGCTGCAGCGGCGATGTTGGCCAGTAGACGATGCGTAATGATGTCTTTTGGCATTAACTTAACCCCTTGATTGGCAGCTAAGCCTATCATTTGCAAGCTCATTATTGAGTCGCCGCCGAGAGCAAAGAAATCATCGCTTGGTTGAATTTGATCTACGTTTAATAATGTCTGCCAAATATTGGCAAGAACTTGCTCTACTTCTGACAATGCACGGTTAGACTGCAAAGTTGTTGGCGAATTTACGCTCGGTAGCGGCAGCGCTTTACGGTCAATTTTGCCGTTGTTATTTAATGGCAATGACTCAAGAACAAGCCAATGATCTGGGTGCATATAATCAGGTAAAGCGCCGCTAATGGTGTGTTTCAATGTATCAATGACATGTTGCTCACAAGGCGCCAATGGCTCGAGTGTTAGCCACGATATCAGCTGTTCCTTGCCAGACTCAGGCACTTTTTGCAGTAAAACGATGGCGTTACTTACGTGTGGCTGTTGGCATAACCATTGGCTAATTTCGTTTAATTCGATTCTGTATCCGCGACGTTTCACTTGATCATCGCTACGACCCATAAATTCAAGTAAGCCAAAGTGATTAATACGCGCAAGGTCGCCTGTTTTGTAATAACGGGGGCCGTCTTCTGGCTGCACAAATTGCAGCGCTGTTTGCGCCGGGTTTTGCCAATACCCTTGTGCTAATTGACTGCCGCTGACACACAATTCACCTATCGCACCACGTGGCAACAGTTGCCCATGAGAATTTCTAACGGTGATTGAATTGCCAGGTAAAGGGCTGCCAAGCGCAGCCACAGGACTCAAGGTTGATTGTAATGTGTTGTCTAACAAGGTAGCACTAATACCTACCGTGCTCTCACTCGGACCATAATGATTGACTACGTTTAACTTAGGGGACAATGCCTTGATACGAGCGAGCACGCCTTGGTTTAATCCTTCACCGCCTAAAAATAGTGTGTGCTTGGGTAAGATGTGCGCTGGGTTTTTCACGCTCAGCAACGCGTTTAAATGTGAAGGGGTGATTTTCAAGCAATCCGCAGGATGGCGTGCTAAAAAGTCAGCGAGGGCATTGGGGTCTGCAATTGTGTTGGCGCAAGGTAATACCAAGCACTGACCTTGGTAAAGCGCGCCCAATACCGATGTTAACCCCAGATCGGCGGCAACGGTTGCTAAAGTGAGCCAGCGGCTACCAGCTGGTTGCGGGTATTGCTGCGCGATTGCTGCAGCATAATGGCTTATCGCTTGGTGAGATACCACCACGCCTTTAGGCTTGCCCGTTGAGCCTGATGTATAAAGAATATAAGCAGGGTCTTGTGGTGTCAGCTGATATGCATCATTGACGCATTGTCCGTTGTACTGCTCACAGATTAATTGCTCACGTGTCAGCTGAGAAACTTGGGCTATAGATTGGATATCATAGCGCTTATCACTGAGAATGAGTTTAACTTCTGCATCATGGCAAATTTGTGCAAGTCGGGCATCTGGCTGCTTTGGGTCGAGCATCACGCAAACCGCACCTAATCGCCAACTCGCAAGCATCAAGGTTACCTGCAGTGCGGTGCGAGGCATGATAATCGCCACATGCTGATGTGCTTTAATACCACGTTGTTGCAACCATATCGCCGTGGATTCAATATCGTGCTCTAATTGCGAATAATGAATGCGTTGCTGAGCATCAAGTAGCGCAACATTGGTTGCTTCGTTATTTTGTCTGGCAAATTGACGTATGCGCTCTGTTAACAGCTTAGGGGTTTCATGCAAAGCGGGGCCGTCTATTTTACTTTTGTTCAGCAGCGAAGATACGTCAGCAAAGGTGGTATTAGGGTTGCTCAAACAACAGTTGAGTATTGCTTCAAAGTCAGTCAATAATTGTTTTATGGTTGAGGATAAAAAGCGCTCAGTGCTGAACTCTAAGTCTAAACAAATTGTCTGGTCATTTTGCTCAAGCACTCTTAAAGTGAGGTCAAAACGCGCGCTATTTTGCGCCATGCTGAGCACAGTGCCGTGACTCTGTGCTAATTTAACCGTGGCTTGATTTGCTAAGCCAACATGGATAAACATAACGTTAAACAGTTGTTGAGTGGGCACGTCGTGATCACCACCAAGCAAACTTGCTAAGTGCTCAAAAGGAAAGTCTTGGTTGTCAAAGGCCGCTGTAGAGGTATTTAGGCAATGCGTTAGTGCCTCTTTAAAGCTGGCAGTTGGGTTGAGTGAGTGACGAAGCACCAGCGTATTCAGTAACGGCCCAACTAAATGGCTAAGTTCAGGGCGGGTTCGATTAGCAATAGAGCTACCAAAGCAAAAATCGTGTTGATCACTATAGTGGCCTAATAACCAAGCGAAGACAGTTTGCAGATATACATACAATGTGGTGTTGTGCTGTGTAATAGCGCGTCTAACAATGGCACTTGTATCTGTATCTAGTGTTAGTTGCTCAATTTGCCCGGCAAAAGTGCGTTGTTGATTGACAACCGAAAAGTCAAACGGCAGGGTAAGGGCTGGAGGCAAGTCACGAAGCTGCTGTTGCCAGTAGTCTTGCTGAGCTTGATAGTCTTCACTTTTTAGCCATTGGTTTTGCCAAGCGGCATAGTCGTGATACTGGATACTTAATGGTGCCAAAGTATCGTTTTGGCGATTTACAATGGCATCGTAAAGTTGCACTAACTCTTGATTAAAAATGTCAAACGACCAAGCATCAAAGGCCACATGGTGAATTGTTACAAATAACCAATATGCGGCTTTGCCTTGATATAACGACACTTGAAATGGCGCTTCGTTACTTAGGTCAAATTGATAGTTTTGCTGCTGGGCAAAACATGAGCTTAGCCAAGCGTCTTGGTCGCGGTTTTGTTTTTCGGTTAATTGCACTGGCGTTAAATCTAACCGGACGTTTTTTTGCTGATAGCTATACCAGTTTCCTTGCTCATTTTGTTTAAAACATGTCGTCATTACTTGATGACGGTTAACTAATTGCGTTAGCGCTTGTGCGAGCGCCTGTGGGTTAAGCTTTAAGTCAAATTTGACCACGCTGCAGAGGTTGTAAAGTGCGCGTTCCGCCATTTTTTCAGCCACTAAAAACCGCTGTTGAGCAACCGAAAGTGGGTAGCTTAACAGCTGGGTCTCGACTATGGGCAGCTTCCAACTATTAATACCTTGCTGTGCAAGTTTTTGACGAAACTGCTGCTGCTGTTTCGGTTCTAGTTTATTTAGTCGCTGTGCGATCGATAAAAATTGAGATTGCTGCATGGGGTTACTCTTGATCCTCAAATTCGTTTAGTAGTTGCTCCATAAAGTCCAGTTCATTGCTTTGTTGTCCTTGAATATCTTCAATTTGATTTGCAATAGCTTGGATGGTTGGGGAGCTAAATAAGCTGTGTAAAGACAGCGATAAATTGAATCGTGCCTCTATCGCACTGATAAGCTTCATCGCTAAAATTGAATGTCCGCCGAGCTCAAAAAAGTTGCTATCAATACCGATGTGTTTAACTGGCAAATTCAGTAATTGTGACCAAATTTCAGCGAGCTGCTGCTCCACATCGGTTGTCGCCTCCTGCACACTTTTTTGGAGATTAATAAAGTGAGGCTCTGGTAGTTGTGCTTTGTTTATTTTGCCATTGTTACTGAGTGGCCATTGCTCAACCACAACGTAATGTTCTGGCACCATATAGCTTGGAAGTTGGCTACGTAAATAGTCTTTCAGCTGGGCAAAAAGAACTGCACTATCGGTATTAACGTCACTTTGACGCTGTAGCATGAGGTAAGCGACTAGGTTGGGTTCATTGCGCTGATTCACTTTGACTGCAACTTGTGCTGTGTTAACGACAGGATGTCGGTTTAAAACGAATTCAATTTCCCCCAGTTCGATACGTAAGCCACGTATTTTGACTTGGTCGTCTAATCGACCTAGGTAGTCAAAGTTACCGTCCTCTAAGATGCGAACAAGGTCGCCCGTGCGGTATAGGCGCGCCCCTTGCTGGGTCGCAAATGGGTGTTCAATAAATTGTTCAGCGGTGAGCTGCGCACGATTGAGGTATTCCTTAGCGAGACACACGCCGCCAATGTACAACTCTCCTTCAGCGCCCATAGGCGCTAATTTGTGATGTTTATCAAGTATAAGGAGTTGGGTGTTTTGTATTGGTTTACCAATAGGGACTAATTTGCGCTCTGACTGAGGTTGACATTGCCAGTGACTGACAACAACCGATGCTTCGGTGGGTCCGTACAAATTATGTAGTTCGGCTTTTTGGCCCGGTTGTGAAAAGAAGTTTTGTTGTAATTCATAGCTTAATGCTTCGCCGATACAAAACACTTGCTTCACACTGTGGCAGCGACGCCAATCGCCATCGCTAAGCATTAAACTCAACATAGAGGGAACAAAATGCAAGTGGCTAATTTGCTGCTGTGCAATTATCTGGGTGAGATAACGCGCATCTTTATGACCTTCAGGTTTGGCAATAACTAAAGTGGCACCACAGATAAGAGGCCAAATAAATTCCCACACGGACACGTCAAAATTATAAGGGGTTTTTTGCAAAACTCGGTCGGATGGTTGCAATGGGTATTGCTTTTTAAGCCATTGTACAAGGTTGACCACTCCCTGATGGTCACATATCACGCCTTTTGGTTTACCGGTTGAGCCTGACGTATAAAAAGCATAAGCATTTGAGTTTGCAGATTGTTGCTGTTCACGAACAAGTGCAGTGGTGCTGTATGTCTCGATGATTTTACCAAACGATGCTTCATCGACAGCGACGCTTGGGCAATAACTGCGGCTAAATTGCTCTTCTAGCTTTTGCTGTGTTAGCAAAAACTTTGCACTGCTGTCGGTTAAAATGGTGTCTATGCGTGACGTCGGTAAGGCTACATCAAGTGGTAAATACGCAGCGCCAGCTTTTAAAATTGCCCATATTGCTATTACCATGTCAAAAGAGCGCTCCATGGCAATGGCAACATAATCATTTTGCACAACACCTTGCTCGATTAGGTATCGTGCTAACTGATTGGTTTTTTCGTCAAAAAGTTGATAGCTCATTGACTTATCTTCAAAAATCAACGCATCGTGCGCACGGTCTGACATTGTAGCAAGCTGTTGTTCGAGCAACTCATAAATACAGGCATCATCAGCGAAATCAGCGGTTTTTACATGATGTGTCAGCAATGCGGTTTGCTCGCTCTGTGGTACCACTGAATAATGCATAATTGGTCGAGAGTGCTGTGCAATGAGTGCGTGTGTTAGTTGCGCTAAAGCACTGAGCATATATTGCTCTATCCGCTGTGCACTTAACGGCTCTAGTACTTGAATGTTAAGTAAGAAATCATCGCCGTAATCGTCCACTGCTATGGCAAATGGGTAATTTGTCCGCTCTTTGGGGTCAATAAACTCTAAGCCAATTAGGCTGTTTTGCTCATCACGCACTTTTTTACGTGTATGTCGGTAGTTAAGTAGGCTTGTGAACAGTGCTGTATCAGCGCTAAGTTCACTGTGCTGTTGGATTTCGGACAACGCAGATTGCTCGTAGGGAAGGAGAGCCATTAAATTTTGCTGAGTTTGCCTAACCAATTGAAGTGGTGTTAAATCCGTTAATGTTAAGCGCAAAGGCAGGGTATTAATGAACATACCGAGCATGCTTTCAGTGCCCTTAGTACCTTGTAAACGCCCCGACATCACAGTGCCAAATAACACATCTTCTTTATTGCTACACGCGGCAATCACCATCGCAAAAGCGCTATGAAATAAAGTGGCAGGGTTGAGTTTTAGTTTCTTTGCCGCAATACGAACTTGCTGGCTGAGCGATACATCGAGTAAAGAGTCCAGTTCATTTACTTGGGTGCTGTGGCTTTGTTTGAGCGTCAAGGCAAATGGGGTGCTAGGCTCAGTAAACCCTTTTAACTGTTTACTAAAAAAGGTTTTTGTATCGTCACGGCCTGTTGCTTGGCGCTGTAGTAATTGCGAGATAAACCCTCTGTACTGAACGGGTTTTGGCAAGGCGTGTTGCTGGCCATTAAAGAGCATTTCTAACTCTTGTTGAACGATGGCCATACTGACATGATCAGAGATAATATGGTGATCTAGCAGTCTAATAACAAACTCATCATTGTGCTTATCATGTGCCACAGTCACTGTGAGTAATGGGGCCTTTTGCAAATTTAAACTGGGAGCTTGCTGAGCATCAGTATTTTTCATTTGCATCAAGTAGTCTTGTGTTGGGTCAAGCGCTAACCATTCAACGGGCAGCTGTGCTTGGTGGCAGACAACTTGCACAGGTTGCGACAAGTGGTCCCACAAAATAGCGGTTCTGAGAGTATCGTGACGCTCAATAATATGATTAATTCCAGTGATAAACTGCTCAAACCGTGCTTTGCCTTTGATTTTTAAATAAGCTGGCATGACATAAGGGTCATGTTCTTTGTCAAACCTATGATGGAACAAGATCCCTTCTTGCAATGGCGCAAGTGGATAGATGTCTTTGATATTTGCTACACCACCGGGTATGTGTGAAACAATATGGTCAATGTCTTGTTGAGAAAGCGCTATAAGCGGCAGCATATCAGGCGTTATCTGAGTCAGCCCTTTTGCCAATGACTTGCCTGCAAACGCGTTCTCATCAGTAGTGTGAGCAGTCGTCAGTTCGAGTTTGACCGCTAACTTTTTTAACACGGGGGATTTAAATACTTCACTGGCGTTAAGTTGATAACCTTCTTTTTGTAATGCGGTGATCACCTGCATGACCAACAGTGAGTGTCCACCTAATTCAAAAAAGTGGCTATCTCGGGTGATAGGCGTCACACCCAAAATGGGTTGCCATATCTGTGCTAGTAATCGCTCTTGAACACTTTGAAATGCCACATCTGGTTCGCTAACAAGGGACTTATTTGACTCAACATCTACGGGGTTTGGCTGATGCTTTTGTGGTTCCACAAACACCATCTCGGGTGGGCGTTGCCAAATTGGCTGCTGCAGCTGGTGGCACTGTTGTAGGTAGTGCTCTAGAATCGGCGTGCTGCTGTTGCTCATCAGTTGCTGACACAGTGCAGCGATGGCGGTATTGAGCTCTTGTTCAATTTGCTGCGCATACAAACCTTTATTCAGTTCAAGCGTCAGTGCAAATAGCGCTGAATTTGAAAAATCATCCACAGACAAAGTAAATGGGTAATTGCTTGGCTCGTCTACATGAACTAGTCGCACACCGTTTAATGCAGGTTGCTGACCTGCATGCTCGTCATTGTTATGCGAATGGCGGTAGTTCAATATGGCGCTAAATAGCGGCTGCTCACCAGATAACTGACTTGCTCGCTGTGCCAATGCTAACGCGCTTTGTTCGTGGGGAATAAGCGCTTCGAGTTGTTCCCGTGTACGTGTTATTAATTGTTCTGCGGTTAAGCGTGTAAGGTTGAGCCTAACGGGTAAGGTATTGATAAACATACCTAACATAGCATTAGTCTGTTCTGCGCTTTGCATGCGACCCGATAAAACCGTACCAAAAACAATGTCACTGTGTGCACTTGCTCTGGCAACAACAAGTGCCCATGCACTATGGAAGAAGCTGGCAGGGGAGACATTGAACTGACTCGCCAATTGTCTGATCTTGGCGCTGGTAGGCTGATCTAACTTATAACTGTGCTGATTGATGTCACTTGCATTACCTTGGGTATTGTTGAGTTGATATGGCAAAGTCGCAAAATCAACATCCCCTAACAATCGTTTGAAGAAGCGCTGCGCAGCACTGTGATCATGTTCAATAGCACGTGCAACAAACGTTTTATATTGCACTGCAGTATCTAAAGAAGCTGCTTGTCCCGATAGATAGGCACTTATCTCGTTAAGAATGATTTCAACACTAATATGATCAGACACAATATGATGCTCGATAAACATCACCGCAAGTTTACCTGTGGTGGTGTTTTTGCTGACTCGAAGCTTAATTAACGGACATGCCTCTAAGTCAATTTCAATATCATTATCACGTGTGTTAGTTGGCTCTTTTGTTAACAATGTCTGATAAACAGTTTCTAAGTTATCGTGGTTGTTTGCATCAAAATCTACCCATTCGATACTCAGCTGTGCCTTTCGGTGTACCAGTTGCACCGGTTTATCTAATTGACGCCACATGATGCTGGAGCGCAGTACTTCATGTCGTTCGATCATAAAGTTTAAACCTGCAACTAACTGATTGAAGGTTTCTATGTTTTCAACTTCCAGTAGCGCCTTGACAATATATGGGTCATTTTGAGGCGACAGCATATGATGGAATAAAATACCTTCTTGCAGTGGTGCGAGTGGGTAAATGTCTTGGACCCCAGCAGCACCTGCAGGTACTTTTTCTACAATGGCGTCAATTTGCTGCTGTGACAAATCAAGTAATGGCAGCATATCGGGGGTGATCTTTTGGCAATGCTCAGGAATTAGATCGCCAACAGGCTTGTCACTAGCGTGCGCAGTTTGCTCGCTGTAGGTAATGACGTTGGCAAGTAAGCGAGGCGTCGGCGTTTTAAAAAGTTGCGCTGCGTGGGTGGTTACACCTTGTTGCTTTAATGCCGACAGCACTTGAATCACCAGCAATGAGTGTCCACCCAAGGCAAAAAAGTTGTCATCTAAGCCAATGTTCTGCACACCCAATACCGTTTTCCAACAGTTGATGATCAACTGCTCGGTTGGATTGGCTGGGGTTTGATCATCTGCCATGATAGTTTGCGATACTTCAGCTGGGTTCGGTAAGGCTTTTTTATCTATTTTACCGTTACTTGTTAGCGGCAGAGCATCAAGCTCAATAATAACTGCGGGGATCATGTATTCGGCCAATTGACTCGCCAGTTGTGAGCGTAGCTGTTTGGTGTTTTGTTTTTGCGACGCGGTGATATATGCCGCAAGAGCTTTATCACCTTGCGGTTTTTGCCAAGGTACAACAATACATTGAGTGATGTTATGTTGTTGTTGGATCACCGTCTCAATCTCGGCCACTTCGACACGATAGCCGCGGATTTTTACCTGATCATCTTTACGACCATGAAACTCTATTTGCAGGTTTTGATTTAAGCGTACTAAATCGCCAGTACGGTACAGACGCTCATTTTGCACAAATGGGGAGGTAACAAATGCTTGCTCTGTTTGCTTTGGTTTATTGAGATACCCTCTAGCAAGAGAAGGTCCGCCAACATACAACTCACCAATCACTCCTTGTGGCACTGGGCGGCGTTGAGCATCAAGAATATAAACATGGGTATTGATGTTTGGTTGACCAATTGGGATTTCACCACGGTCTAAATACTGCTCAGTTAAGTAAAAGCCAGTCGCGGTTACGGTGGTTTCAGTTGGGCCGTAAGTATTAATAAGAGTTGGCCCCGAGAACGCTTTAAACCAATGATTTACTTTTGCCACCTGTAACGCTTCACCTCCGACTATGACCAAGCGCAGTGTTTGTGCAATTGCCTTATGTGGGTAGCTGACAAGTTGGTGCCAAAATGCGGTAGGTAAGCTCACAATTGAAATGTTGTGTTGCTCACAGAAGTTGAAAAACTGCACGGGATCACTGACGCAAGCTTGATCTCTTATCACCAGCTGCGCGCCAAAGCACAGTGAGCCAAATATTTCTTCAATTGAGATATCAAAGTTAATCGTAGAAAACTGTAACACTGTATCTTGCGGTGTAATTTGATATCTGTGTTCAATATTGAGCAAGAAGTTAGCAAGTTGCAGATGCTCAATCATGACACCTTTAGGTTTACCTGTAGTACCAGACGTATACATAACATAAGCAAGATTTTGCAATGTGATATCAGGTAAAGGGTAAAGCTGGCTGTTTGTGCCTAATTGCTGAATAAATTCAGAGTCATCTATGGCTAGTAGTTTGCTATTTACATTGGCAAAAGCAGCATTTGAGGTGAGCGCTTGCTGTGTCAAGATAACCTCAAGCGCTGAGTCGTCTATCATGTACTCAATTCTGTCTTTTGGATAAGAGGGATCGAGCGGAACATAACCAGTGCCGGCTTTTAGAATGGCCATAATGGCAACAATCATGTCGGAACTTGGCATAAAACTTACGCCAATTAACGTGTCCGATGTTATTTGTACGTTGGCTAATAAATACTGAGCAAGTTGAGTACTTTGCAGGTCAAGTTCACGATAGCTGAGTATTTTATCTGCACACTTGAGTGCGACGGCATTGGGTTGTGTTTTTACCTGAGCTGCAAATAATGACAAAGCGTCAACTTGAGCAGGGGAGCTATGTTCAAATGGTGCTGTTAACTTTGGTAACAGAGCAGGTTCAATGTCTTGTAGTTGTGCATTTTGCGGTTCTGGCAACTCAACCAAGTTCACCAGTAGTTGCTTGAAATGGTCAAGCATGGCTTGTACGGCCTGCGGCTCAAAATCGGCACAGCGATAAGTTAACTCCAAATGCAAAGACGCGTGGGGGAGAACAGTCACTGTGAGCGGGTAATTTAGATCTGACCTATTGTGTATCTCATCAATGTCAAATTCGAGATTATTAAAGTCTAGCGCTTTATCCATGGGCGCGTTTTCATAGACAAAAATACTATTAAACAAAGGTTGGTCGCCTAATTCACTGTATTTTTGAATATCAGTTAAAGCGCTCTGCTCATAGTCACGTAGTGCTAGGTTAGTGTGTTGTAATTGTTGCAGCCATTGTTTGAGGTTTTGTTGCTCATCAATATTCACTCTAAGGGGTAAGGTGTTGATGAACAAGCCCACTATGCTTTCAATGTCTGGTAAGTTGATTGAACGTCCGGCAACGGTTACGCCAAAAACTACATCGCTACTTTGTGCGTAACGGGCCAAAGTTTGTGCCCATGCACCTTGCAGTAAGGTGTTGAGTGTCACTTGATAGTCGCTGGCAATTGCTCGCAGTTGTTCAGAGGTGTGCTTATCTAATTGGCAAATTATGTCTTTGCTCAAAGTAGCGTGCGCGTCGCTGGCAAAGCGATTTGCTTGCATAATACCTAAGTCTGTTGGCGCACTAAAACCAGCTAATTGCTGGTGCCAAAATGCTTGCTCGGCTGGCACATCTTTGTTTTTACTCAACCAAGCGATGTAGTCTTGGTACTTAGGTGCGCTTTGCAAGTTTAATGGCGCGTTGTCGCAAAAGTGACGGTAAAGCTGCAAAAACTCCACCATAATCAGCGAAAAGCACCATGCATCCATCAAAATATGATGGTAACTGCGAATAAACTGATAACGGTTATCATCAAGTTGCGCCAAAGTGACCGTCATCATGGGTGCTTGATTAAAGTTCAACCCTTGCTTGCGTTGCTGTGCGAGTAACTGTTCGGTCTGTGCTGCTTGGCGTTCAGCGCTTAAGTGGCGCCAATCGAGAAACTCAAAAGGTAAGCGCACATTTTTGAATACCACTTGTAACGGTTGCTCTTGAGTCTCATGCACAAATGCGCTTCGCAAAACTTGGTGGCGGTCCACCACCGCTTGCCACGCTTTTTCAAATGCAGCAACGTTTAAATTATCCATGGTCATGATATAGCGGTATTGCTGTAAATAGATGCCGCTATTAGGGTGCATCAGAGTATGAAATAGCATCCCCTGCTGTACAGGGGTTAGCGGGTAAATTGTCTCTATGTTCTCGGCTAATGCCTTGAGTGACTTAGTTGTAATAGTCGTCATGATATCGCTCATTTAATGCTGTGTTGGTTGCGTGCTGCGGTTGCTTGGGATCGCAAGTTCGTTGAGTAAACGAATAAATGCCTGATCGTCTATGTTGGCAAGCGTAAAGTCAGCGCCAGTTACTCGCCCATTGTTGCTATCGAGGCAGTGCGCAATAATCGCCGCTAAATTGTCGTGAAACGCGTGGGTAACGCTGTTCATATTGCTAAATGCGCTATGGAATTTGGGGTAACTCCAATGAATATGAAGCTGTTGGTTTTGCACTAAAATATTGATATCAAGTAAATGGGCTCGACGGTTTTTGGGGTCTCTTGTTGCAGGTACGAGCCCAGTTTCGAGGCTAAAGAGCGCCTTGATATCGCTGTTACGACTGCCTAAAAAGTTAAACGATACAAGATTTGAATAGCCTGTTACGAGCGCGCTGTTTTGAGCTTGCATGTAGCGTAATAAACCATAACCAATACCTTTATTTGGAATAAAACGTAACTGCTCTTTAGTGGCAATAATGTCTCTTTCGAGGCAGTTGGTTACACTAAACTTTTGTGCAAATCGAGTGGTAAACCACGCAACGGTTCTAGACACATCTTGCTCTTCATGTTGGGCTAACAAGTTAGCTTCTCGGCCATGACCCTCGAGCTCTATGGTTAGTTCTGGTAATTGCCAATGAGAGGTAAGCGTCCGTGTTAGCGCGCATAGCAAGAGTTCTTGGGTGTTGGTATTGTAGGCAAAATTTGCGTTGTTCAGCAGTTGCGCTGTCATCGTGCTATCTAACGACGTAACCATTGTTTGGGCGTCTTGATATAGATTGTCTACTGGCTCATCAAATATCGGTGAGGGTGTTAGTTGAGATTGCCAGTAAGCTTGCTGTGCTTGAATAGCTGAGTCGTTTGCAAGCTCGCTAAGGTAGCGTTGCCACTGTGCGAATTCGCAATGAACGTCAGGCAATGCGCTCGGCTTTCCTTGACTGGCAGCACTATAGCTGGTCTGTAAATCATCGATGATCACCTGCCAAGATACGGCATCCACAACCAGGTGGTGCGCGGTACATAGCAAAACATTATCAGCTTTAAAGTGTACAAAGCGTACTAAAGGCGCGTCGGACAAATTAAATTGGCTTTGATAAGTTTTAAACGTATCTTCACAAGCTGCTTGCTCGGTCTGCTGAACAACGTTACTGAGCCAAGTCTGTTGATACGGGTTGTACTGTTGCTGCCATGTGCCATCTTGGTTGTTAAAAGACATACGCAGTGCTGCGTGTGTTTTCAGCACTTGTGCACATGCCTGTTGCAACGCTGCAAAGTCTAGGTCGCTATGAATATTTAGCACCACTGACTGGTTCCAATAGTGCGGGTTTGTAAGCGGTTGTTCAAAAAACCAATGCTGTATTGGTGTTAAAGGAAATGGCTGCTCGCTGAGCGGCGTCTTTTCGTTAGTTTGCACTGTGGCAGGCTGATTAACAAGCGGTAAATGAGCGATGAGTTGGGCGATAGTTTTATGTGTAAATATATCTTTAGGCAGTAATTGAATGCCTTCTTTTCTGGCTTTGGCAACCAGCTGTAGGCTCAAAATTGAATCTCCACCGACTGCAAAAAAGTCATCATGAGCTTGAATATTTTGGTTATTTAATAGCTCCCGTACAATCGCTAGCAGTATTTGCTGTGCTTTAGGTATGTTGGCTTGTACAAGATGCTCGGCTAATTTGCGTATCGTTTTATATTCAAACAGCTGTTGTGGTTTGATGTTAATGTCTTTTTTGCGCGCTTGAGCGATGACTTGTAAGCCCAATATTGAGTCACCGCCAACACTGAAAAAATCGTCCTCGACGCTAATATGAGGGCTATTTAGCAAAGACTGCCATATTTCGAGCAACTGCGTTTCAATCAATAAGTGCTCAGCGGACAATGCCGTTGCTGGTTGATGCGCTGTAAGCGCCGTTTTTGTGCTGCGTTGCGCTGCGTCTTGGGCCAGTGATTTGCGGTCAATTTTACCATTTGCAAGTCGCGGTAGTTGCTCGACGCTATGCCACTGGGTTGGCACCATGTAACTGGGTAGTCGTTGAGATAGTGTTGTTTTTAATTCATTGAGTTGTTGTTCATCAGCGGCCACGTACGCCAGCAGCTGAGTTTGACTGTCATCATTTTGGTCGGCAATAACGACTGCTTGAGCGCAATATTGTTTAAGCACGGCTTCTACTTCGCCTAATTCTACCCGATAACCGCGTATTTTAATTTGCTCATCGTTACGACCAAGAAAGTAAACGAGACCGTTTTTTATTACAACGTTATCACCGCTGCGGTACCATCGAAGGCCTTGTTGCTCATAAAACTTTTCAGCAGTCAGTTGGCGCTGATTTAAATAACCACTGGCCAGTGCTGGACCACCAATATGTAATTCTCCTGGCAGCCCTTGTGCTTGAATTTGACCACACGCATCGATGACTTTAATGTCATAGTTTGGCAGCGGCACACCGATAGGTTGAATGGTGTTTGCACTGGGATCACAGACTTTATGTACAAGTGCGCCAATGGTTGCTTCAGTCGGACCGTAGTGATTGTATATCGCAACTTGAGGTGCATAACGCTTAACTGCCTCGATAACTTGGCTCGTAAGTGCCTCTCCGCCAAATATCAGTGTATGTAACGGTAGCAACGCCACATCGGCTTCAGCTTGGAGTAAACCGTAAAAGTGTGAAGGCACAATTTTTAAACAATCTACAGGATGGCGTTTTAGCTCAGCTAAAAGCGCTTGGCTATCAAGCGCTAGTTGTTCATTTAATACGCGATACTCGCGGCCTGTTAGTAATGCGCCAAATAAAGCGGTATAACCTAAATCGGCGCTGTGTTTGGATAAGCTGGTCATGCTGGCTGTTTGGCTTAACGGTATTGTTTGAGCTAGCGCATCCACATAATGAACTAAATTACCGTGTGTTAGCTGAACCGCCTTAGGCTGTCCTGTTGAGCCTGAGGTGTAGATCAAATAGGCTTCATCTTGAACACTGATCTGCTCTAGAGTCAGGGGCTTATTCTGGCTTGTCGCAATACTTGTTAATTGCTCGCCACTTAAAAAGTTAACCTGTGTGCCGAGCTCAGCGTACAGCTCATTGCCAACGAGGAGTTTAAGGTTGGCATCTTGCACAATATAATCAATGCGCGCTTTGGGCCAATCAATGTCTAGCACCAAAAATGATCCACCTAATTGCCAACTAGCCAACATAGCGATAACTTGCGTACAACTTCTTTGGAGGGTAATACCCAGTCTGTCGCCTTGGCCAAAACCGTGATTTGTCAGTTGTATACAGGCACGCTTAACCAATTCATTCAGCTGTGCGTAGCTATATTCTTTTTCTTGCTCGCGCAGGGCAGTATGTTGAGGATGCATCTCAACTTGAGTAGCAAAAGCTTGCCAAGCGCTGTGACTACAGGCGTTACTTTTTGCTGCGCTTAATTTTGCCTCAAGCGACGGCGGACAACTTAATAGCTCACGGTAGGGAGTGGTTGCATCACGTAGCAATTGTTCAACCCAAAAGGTGAACATAGCTTGGAAGGTTTCAACTGTTTGCTGTTTATACAGGCTGTTGTTGAAACGCCATTTGCATGTGAATGTTTCACTATGATCGACAACCACAAGATTAAGCTCATGGGCTGCACCGCGCTGTTCAGCCATTAGTTGTTGCTTGATTTGCTCGTTAACCCAGAGATCGTCAGGCGCGCTGTTGAGGGTGAACATGTGTTGAAACACGGGACTGCGCTGCGAGTCTCGATCGATGGTTAATTGGTCAACTAGTTTTGCAAATGGATATTCCTGATGCTTTAGTGCGTCTGTACTTTGCTGTTTAACGCGGGCAAGAAATTGTGAAAAGCGCTCTGAAGGGTCTATTTGGCAGTTTAGTGCTAATGGGTTAACTGTATAGCCAACAATTTCCGCGTCTTCTGGCGCTAAGCGACCGGCACTAGGCGTGCCGATAACAAACTGTGTTTGCCCCGACAAGCGTGCCATAAACCACTCAAAAGCAGCTAGCCACCAAATATAAGGCGTAATGTTGTGATTGCGGCAAAATGTTTTGAGCTGGCTAGTAAACGCCTGTGACATGTTGTTGTGCAGCTCTTTACCAGCAGAGTCCATGTTTGCTTGGTGGGCAAAATCTGTTGGTAAATTTAACGCTGTGATAGATGTGAGTGAGTCTAACCAAAACTGCTTATCTGCTTGATTGAGGGCATTGGCTTGGCGTTCACTCCACTTCTGATAAGAATGATTAGGATAGACCCTTTGAGCTGTCTTTTTACCGCCGAGTAAGCGAATAAAATCTCTACGGATAATATCAAACGAAATAAAATCAGCGGCAATATGATGGATTGTTATGCTAAGAAAGCATTGTGTTTTACTGTTTGTTGCTAAGACATGATTGTGTGCCAAGGCAATATGGCAAGTTTTGTGCTGATCTGGCGCAAGTAATGTATCAGCCTGTTGTTCAAGCCAGCAATGTAGCTGTGTTTTGCTGATGTTCTTAAACTCGTAAAATTGTGCTTGTGCGGGCTTAAAATCAGTGAGCCATTGCACAGGTTCACCCTCACGCTCGCCATAATTCAACGCTAAAACTGGGTGGATATCACATAATTTTGCAAATGCAGTGTTGACCTGCTCTGTTGTATAAAGTTCTTTTAACTCAATAGTATATGCCATATTGTAGGCAACACTGTGCGGGCGCATACGATATAAAAACCACAATGCACGTTCGTTGGCGCTCAACGCACGGGCATCATAATAATCAGGCTGCGCTTTCAATAGCGATAGTAATTGTGGTTTGTTTGCTTTTAAGCGCTCGATAAGTTGTGGTGTCATGACACCTTCTTCAGCTTTAAAGCTTAAGTTGCCATTGACTTCAGATAGCTTTATGCCTTTTTTCCAACATTCTTGCAGTAATGTCTTCGCCATTTAAAGCACTCCTTCTGTTGGCGCTTCATTGGCTGAGGCTTGATTTTTTTGTGCATATTGCGCAGCCAAATAAATCGATAGTTGTTCGATACTTGGGTAGCTCAATACAATGTCTACTCTGACGCTCAAGCCTAATTGCCTAGATAACTCATGTACCAAAGACATCGCATCAATGGAGTCAAGCCCAATTTCCATGAGGTGTTGTGAAGGGGAAAGACTCGTTATTGCTTGACCCAATCGGTTACTTATCCACTGCATCATCCAGCTGGTGATATGGGGGGGGGCAAATGCTTGTAATGGTGCAACAGTGGTGTTGCTAATAGGCGCTTGTTGCCATGTGGCGACGGCTTCCAGCTCATTGTTTATGTAGGCTTGCTTACACGCTAATCGTTGAATTTTTCCTGAGCTGGTTTTACTCAGTGCTGCTGGCTTGATCAGCACAATTGCCGTAACCCTTAATTCGTGCTCTTGGGCTATGAGGGCTCTGATCTGTTTAAATAAGGGCTCATAATCGTCAAGCTTCATCGACTCTCTGGTAAGCTCCTGTACCAATACTAACTCTTTAGTATTATTGTCGTGCGCAACTTCGAAGATGGCACCTCCATGTACGGTGAGCTGCTTATTCAGAGACGTTAATGAATGCTCAATGTCTTGAGGGTAATAATTACAGCCATGTAAAATCAGCATTTCTTTTTTGCGGCCAGTAACATAAAGTTGTTGTTGCTCAACAAAACCCAGATCACCCGTTGCCATAAAGCCTGGCTCGCCAGCAATGTTTAAGTTAAATGTTTGTTCATTGAGATCTGGTTTTTGCCAATACCCTCGAGTAACACTTTCACCTTTATACATAATTTCGCCAATTTGCCCGTCTGGAAGTGGCTCGCGGGTGTTTGGGTCGACGATGCACAGAGGGAGCTGCTCTATTAGTTGCCCTGAACTTGCAATGGACTTTGTGTTAAGTGAGTCGATTTTGATTTTGTCTACGCTAAACGCTTGGCTATCAACACTCAGCAGTTTATATGGCTTATTAATGGGTGTGGCGCTCACCAATAAGCATGCTTCTGCCATGCCATAACTGGGCTTAATAGCAGTTTTAGCAAGGCCTACATCATGAAAATAATCATAAAAGCTATCAAGCGTGTGTGCATTAATTGGCTCAGCACCATTGACGAACACGCGCAATGAGGAAAGCTCAAGCGTAGATTTTTGTACAGCCGTCACTTTTTCAACCGCTAAGTCGAATATGAAGTTAGGGGCGGCGGTCACCGTCGCTTTTAGATCAGTAATGGCTTGCAAAAGAACATACGGGTTTTGTGCTACTTTGGCTGAGGCTAAGAAATAAATGGTTGCACCCGCTCTAATGGGTGACAAAGTTGCGCCAACGCAGCCCATATCGTGATACAAAGGCAGCCAATTAATCATGATGTCTGACTGGCTCATATCATATGTATCAATTATTAGCCCAGTATTTGAAAGCAAGTTGTGGTGAGACAGCATCACGCCTTTTGGTTGTCCGGTTGACCCCGAACTGTATTGTAAATAAGCAATATCATGACTATCGATGTTGGCAGCTTGCCAACGTGTTGCATCATTGATATTTAACTGATCAGCAAACACGGTATTGATTTTTAAATCGTGCGCTTTACACCATTCTTCAGTTGCTTCGCTGTCTTGACTTAAGCACACAAGCGTATTTGGTTGGCAGTCTTGGACTATGCTATTGAGCCTGCGCCAATCACGTGCTTTACGACGAGCAGGATAAATAGGCACAGCAATTACCCCGGCGTAGATACAGGCAAAAAATGCCACCACATAGTCAATACCATTTGGCATAAGGATCATCACTCTATCGCCAAATTTGTTGTGCTGTGACAATGTGTAAGCCAATGCTTTAACACGTTGTGCTAGTTGCGAATAGGTTAGGGCTTGGCTGTCGCTACCTTGATATATAGATAATGCAATTTGATTGGAATTTGTTTGCGCTTGATGTTCGAGTACTTGTTGCCAGTTACTAAATTGACCTTTCATGTTATTTACTCTTTTTTAGTCTGGTTGTAATTAGGTTTTTAAGGTACGAAAGCTGATTTAGGGTTGTTCGCTATAGCCTTGCGCCATAGCGACAATGACTTTTCTAGCGCCGCTAAACGTACTGCGGCCATGTGCAGCAAGCATGTTATCGAGCATCATGATGTCGCCTTGCTGCCATGCAAAGCTCACTTGGCACTGCTCGAGTACCTCTCGAATATGTTGAAGGTCTTGGTCTTTGATAGGGCTGCCGTCGCCGTAATACACGTTTCTTGGTAGGTTTTCTTCGCCTACAATCGAGATAAGCGTGTCTCTAATATGCTCATCTAGGTTGGAAATATGAAATAGGTGGGCTTGGTTAAACCAAACTTGCTCATGAGTGACCGGATGTGTTGATACTGCTTGGCACACTTGCTTGGTTTGCAGCTCGCCATCTTCTTTCCAAATACACTCAATATGGTGTTGAGTGCAAAATGCCTCAACTTGTGCTTTGTCTGATGTGCCAAAAGCTTGCTGCCACGACAAGTCTAAGCCGTTACCGTAATTGCGAATATATAACAATCCATGCTCTACAAAGCGCTCGCGTATAGCGGGGTCAATTTTTTTGTATACAAGTCGGCTATCTGCGATAGGTGTTTCGCCATTTTGCTCAGGGGCTACCTCGCAATGAAACCAAATTTTGAGTGGCCAACTTAAGGTGTATGCTTGTTCATTATGTAAAGGGATCACTTGATGGGCAGGATACTCCGTAGAGGTATAAACACCACTGGACACTTCATTACGTGGTGTTGAAGCATAATCATAATTTAATAGGTCATGCCCAAATGCACGCGCGAAGGCATTGAACTCTTCAGCTCCTTTAATAGCAAACCCCCTGAACAATAGCCCTCCTTGAACATGTAATTGCTGTTCAACAAGCTGCTTTATGTCGTCGATACACGCTCGCCAATCAGGACTATTTATCGGTTGAACTAGTACAGGTAAACCTGTTGGATGAAAATGATGATCTATAGAAATTGACTTGAAAGTCAAAGGGTTAATTGGCATGACGTATTCCCTCAAAAGAAACTATGACAAAGCGCTGTAGGCTATTAAAGCAACACCAGCGAGATAGAAGTTACGCATGATAAAGCGAAAGAAAAAACAGATCAACAATCTAAATGATAATAATTACCATTTATTTTAAGGTTGATTGGGTTCTCTAGTTTGTCGCTTGTTAAAGACTGTAGGGCGTTGATTTAAACAATATGCTTTTGTTACGGGTAGTTTATGCAAGCGCCCATGAGTTTAGGGTCTGTTTATATTCAAGTTTGTTTTTACAGCCCTTTGGGCTCAACAGAGTGCGCCTTGTTCATTGTTGCGAAACTTTTGCTTGGATTGCTAGGCGGCAAGTCGAGTGTCGCGACCAAAGCACACTCAAAGGAGCAAAAATTAAACAACAAAGATCAACAGGCCCTAATTTTAAGAAAGTGAATAATAAGCACAAGAACAATCCCTATGTTTTATGACAGACCGATTATTGATAAATCACGGCACAGTTATGAATAAATTAATAGCAGCAAAGTTCATCTAAAATTGTTTGCAAATGAAAATTGTTTTCATTAACATGCGTAAAACTAAATAATAAATACGAATATATATCATTACCAAAAGCGTTCCCTTGTTGGTTTTCTCTTAAGCATAAGCCAAGCAAGGACTGATTGGTAATTCAGTATTAGTACATATTTTTATTGTCACTTTGGCCGCATTAGGAGTGCTTTGTGAAACAATCTTATACAACTGCTTTGTTTAAAAAATCGTTTATTGTTATGGCTGTCGCTTCGGCGTTGTCACCGGCCTTATCTGTTGCCCAAACGTCTCAAGAGAATGATATTGAAGTCATTACGGTGAAGGGGCGTGCTGCACAGTTTTACTTTGTTGAGCAAGCAACGATGGCCACGAAAACACCCACGGATTATATGGATCTACCGCAATCTGTACAGGTGTTAAGTAAGCAATTAATTCAAGACCAAGCCGCGCGCCAAACAACAGATTTATATCGTTCTATTTCAGGTGTAACCCAGTTTAGTTATTCAGGCGTAACAGCCCGTGGCTTCAGACAAGATCAAGTACGTTACGACGGCGTACAAGGTGATCCGTATTCTGGCTTTTCGATTCCACAGTTATTTAATGTTGAGCGTGTTGAAGTGCTAAAGGGTCCAACGGGTATGCTTTATGGTGCAGGCCAACCGGGTGGACTACTTAACTATGTAACAAAGAAGCCAAAGTTTGAGCAAACAACAGAATTTACATTGTTCACTGGCAGTGATGACTTACTAGGTGGACATGTAGAAACGACAGGTATCTTGGTTGATGACAAAGTTGCATATCGTTTGGGTGCTTTTCATCAAAACAAAGATAGCTTTCGTAATAATGCCGTAGAAGCTAACTCTTTGTTATCAGCTGGGTTAACTTGGTATGCAACCGATGCAACAGAGCTTATCTTCCAATATGATCACATTGACCAGCAGCTAGACGGACACCGCCTGCGCGGCGTGCCAGTCAGTGATGATGGGCACTTTTTAACAGACATCAGTTATAGCGCCAACGAAAAATCAGATTTTCAAGACTTAAAAGCCGACGTTTTCCAGTTTACCGCCAATATAGACATTGCTGATAATTTGACTAATACCACTGTAATACGTGCCTTTAACAATAAGCGTAATCAGCAATATCATGAAAATTTAGGCTTGGTAGGTGATTTATCTGATTCGCAAAAGGCCCAATACTTGCCAGTATTAGACATGTTGGGAATGCCTACACAGGATACAGCCATGACGCGCCAGTTCCGTGACCAAGCGCGTGCAAGTGATGAGTGGAGCATAACCACTGATTTTGTGTATGAAGGCACTTTTGCACAGATAGAGCATACAGTCTTGTTTGGTTCTGACTACACCTCAATTGATGAGACTTTTAGTAGTAAAATTAGCGACTTGAATAGAACCTTAACCGCTGAGTATGCAGATCCTAGAGAGATGTTAAACCCAGAGATCCACGTATCAACGTTGGACATGGTTAATCCGCAGTATACTGCTGATTCGAGTAAATACCGACTATTTGACCGACCTACACAGGAAACACAGAGCACTCGATTGGGTGTTTATGTACAAGATCAAGTACGTATTAATCCACAGTGGTTAGCAATTGCAGGTTTACGTTACGACCGCTTTGAAGATCAAGGCCAAGAGCAAGATAGCAACATTAGCCCTCGTGTAGGCGCTATTTATCAGCCAAACGAAGAGATGTCGATTTTTGTAAACCGCTCAGAAGGCTTTACGCCACAAAATACACCAGAAGACTCCACAGTGACTTTGACTCCTGAGCTGAGCTTGCAGCATGAACTTGGTATCAAAAACGTGTGGCTGGATGGTTGTTTAACAACCACGTTTGCTGCTTATCATATTATTAAAAACGATGTGACAGTGAGTAACCCTAATTACGTTGAGGGTAGTGGCTTACCAGAACAGTTACAAATTGGTGAAGTAACCAGTAAAGGGATTGAAATTGACGTGATAGGTGATATCACAGAAAACTGGACAGGTACAATTAACTACGCTTACAACGATGCCACAGTGACAGGTGGTAACCCTGATGATATTAGAAACACTGTAGGTAGTGAGTTTGTTAATGCACCGGATCACACTTTAGGTATGTGGACACGCTATGCGTTACCTAACATAAATTCATCTGTTTCTATTGGCTTTGATTATGTGGATGAGCGCGTAAGTTTAAGTGGTCAAACGGTGCGTTCATATGTCACTTGGGATGCAAGCTGGCAGACTCAAATTGATAACTTTGAAATTCAGCTTAATTTAAAAAATATCTTTGACAAAGAATACGCAACGAGCGGCTTTAATAAGCGCAACGGGCACTTCCCTGGTGAACCAAGAAGTGTTGTGCTGCAGGTCAGCTACGCGCTTTAACGCATAAGTATTTGTTTTTGTAGGCCTCACTAACGTGGGGCCTTTCGTGTTTTAATTACTTAGCATTGTAAATTATGGATAAAAAAACCTGGTACAAATGGCATAGTTTTGCGGGGATTAAGCTCTCGATTTTAATTTGCTTTATCTTGATCACCGGTACGTTAGCCGTTATTTCCCATGAAATAGATTGGCTAGCTAACCCGAGCAAACGTGTTTTACCCGCTGTTGACTCATCTCAAGTGAATTGGTCTGCGGTTTATAAACAAGCCAGACAAAGGCAGGGCACATATACAATTCAAAGCATTCACTCACCCATAAATAATTGGTTTGCAGTCGAAGTGATCACCCAAAATGAGCAGGGGATAAGGCACAGAGAATATTACCATCCTATTACTGGGCAGTATCAAGGGGATGGGCGTTGGTATAATTGGCAGCGGTTTTTTAGGATGGCTCATCGGCACCTCATGATGCCAACCATCTATGGAACATCGATTGTTTGTGTTATGGGTTTACTGATGTTCGTCTCACTCGTTTCTGGCTTTTTTATGTTCCCTAAGTGGTGGAAGAACTTTTTTAGAAAGCCGCGCACGCAAAACCGCAAAGTTTTTTGGAATGACTGTCACCGACTGTTTGGTTTGTGGTCTAGTTGGTTGTTACTCGTTGTATGCATAACGGGCATTTGGTATTTGGCAGAACTTTGGGGGTTAGACGCTGATTTCCCAGCGCAACAGGATCAAATATTAACAGCTCAGCAAGCGCCTGTTATGCCCAGTCAGGTTGTTTTTGACAAGGCTTTAGAGCGAGTCAAGGATTACCACGATATGCAAATTAAGGCGATTATTATGCCGTCAAAAAGGTGGAATACGCTTATTTTTCAAGGACAAAATGATACATTACTTGTGAGAGACCGTGCTAATAATGTGATTTTTAACCCCTTAAATGGAGACTACGTATCACGACGTTTTGCGCAACAGCAATCCTTGCATGTGCGTATTTCAGAGGCGGCAGATCCATTACATTTTGGCACCTTTTACGGGATTTCGAGTAAAGTTGTTTACTTTATTTTCGGCTGCGTTTTAAGTGCGTTGGCTGTTACCGGTACTTACATGTATGGTTTAAAGCTTGTTAGGCAGCACCGAGACGTTCCCGTACAGAGCAAGCAAGTTTGGCGCTTATCTTGGCAAGGTATGCATTATGGGCGATGGTTGAGTATCTTATTAATAGTCATTTGCCTTATATTGACCGTGATTATTTTTACCAATACGGTGATACTTTAGATACTGATTAAGCCTACTCGTTGTTTCTAACTAATAGGCTTTTCAAAGCTTCATTTATATTGTTATACCGAAAATGGTAACCTGCACGTTGCAAGCGCTTTGGCAAAACAGCTTGGCCATAAATAAGTAAATCAGCCATTTCTCCAAATAACATTTTTAAAATATTTTCAGGCATTGGAAACAACATTGGTCTGTTAAGCGCACGGCATAATGCTTTGGTAAAATCATAATTACTCACTGGATTCGGCGCGGTCGCATTGAATACTCCACTCAACTCATGGTGTTTGAGTAAATACAAAATGATATGAGTCATGTCATCGATATGTATCCAAGACATCATTTGTTGACCACTTGCAAGCTTACCGCCTAAACCGAGCTTAAAAGGTAGCAACATTTTACCCAGTGCGCCGCCGTGTTGACTTAGCACAATACCTGTTCGCAAAATACACACCCGAGTGTTAGAGCTTTGTGCACTCATAGCAAGCTCTTCCCACTGTTTGCATAAAGTGTGACTAAACTCTTGATATGGGTGTTGGCAGCTTTCATCAATGAGTGTGTCATTATCTTGTCGACCATAATAGCCTACGGCACTGCCCGAGATGAAAGTGTGCGGTGGATTTTTCGCCTGAGCTATTTTTTCTACAATTTTTGCGGTGATATCAAGACGGCTATCGCGTATTTGCATTTTTTGCTTTTCGGTCCAGCGGCTGTCCGCAATGGGCTCCCCAGCTAAATTGATAACAGCGTCAAGATCATTGAAGTCAACATCCTCTAGGGTATCTACACAGGTTACCCGGTTTTTAAATTGTCCCTGCGCTTTAGGTACGTTGCGAGTTAATACATATACTTGGTGCTTGTTGTATAGAAATCGACATAGCTTATCGCCAATTAGCCCCGTTGCACCAGTCACCAAAATATTCATACCAACATACTCAGCCAATTAAAGTTTATCTGTTAAGTGTAGGTAATATACGGAAAATACTGAATAAAGATCATAGCGTTTTATTTTCCATGGTATTGCTTTAAACTCAGTAAAAAAATCATAAGGGAAATAATGTGTCGTCATTATCAGGACTAAATAAGAGCCTTGTTGTGTTAGCTTCATTGGTTATTGTTTTAGCTGGAGTGAAACTTGCCAGTGATATAATTGTGCCTTTCATTCTGGCTGCATTTATAGCGATAATTTGTAATCCGTTATTGAAGTTCTTTGCCCGTTTTCATATTCCTAAAGGAATTGCCATTATTATCGTGATTTTTCTCGTGCTAGGAGTGGGTACGAGTATTGCTGGGCTAGTGGGACAATCCGTTAATGACTTTTCACAGCAACTGCCCAGCTATAGAGAACAGTTGCAAAGTAAGTTTTTGTGGCTTGTTGATACTGCTGCACAGCACAATATTTTAATTGATAAACAGCAAATTATTTCGCTGTTTGACCCTGGAAAAATGATTGATATGGCATCTTCCATGCTCACCGGGTTTGGCGGTGTTATGGCCAACGTATTTTTAATTATTCTTACAGTGGTGTTTATGTTGTTTGAAGCACCCACTATTACGAATAAAGTACATCTTGCGCTTGATGACCCTGAAATGAAGATTAAACAAATTGACAGATTTTTAGAGTCCATCAACTCTTATTTAGCGATTAAAACTATGGTCTCACTTGGTACAGGTTTGTGTGCTTCGCTACTCTTGTGGTTGTTGGACATTGACTATTTTATCTTATGGGGCGTTGTCGCTTTTTTACTTAACTATATTCCTAATATCGGTTCGATTATAGCGGCCATTCCTGCAGTACTATTAGCGCTTCTCACGCAAGGTCCATTGATAGCGGGGATTGTTGCCATAGGATACGTCACTATCAATACCGTAATGGGCAATATTGTTGAACCCAAGTACATGGGCAGAGGATTGGGGTTATCAGCGTTGGTGGTGTTTCTGTCTTTGATATTTTGGGGATGGCTACTGGGCACGGTTGGTATGTTGTTGTCTGTTCCTCTGACAATGGTGGTAAAGATAGCGTTAGAAAACAGTGAAGATGGTCGCTGGTTAGCGACCATGCTAGGCAGTTGTGACGAATAATCAGACTTAGTAAGGGTGCTGCAAGTCTTCAATGTGCTTGCGAAGTAACCTCATAGTACATTTTTTGTGAGCTACTGACGCTTTGATAGAGTTAGGTAATGTGTACAAGTATCGCCATTTGCAGGTATCTTCAGCGTACTGCTCATGATAAACGATGCTTCTTTTAATTATAGGCATTAATTGTGTATTGCCCGTTTGCTCTTGTACCAGCCCGATATCGTGTAAAAGTTTGTTGATCCAGCTTTGTTGATGCCTGCGTAGCATATCGATGTTGCTATCCAAACACTTTATATACACTTTTGACTCGACAGGATGATAACTCTCAACAGATGAGCAGTCAGAAAGGGTGATCTCTGATGAGTTTGCAATGGCGGCTAACGGCACTAAGCAAACAAACGAAACACTAATTTTTGTCATAATTGAATTCAATTAAAAACCTGGCACCTGCAAATTTAGAGCTTCCTATCTCTATATTACCGTGGTAAGAGTTAACTAAGTCTGACACAATCGCCATCCCGACGCCGTGACCTGCTTCGTACGTATCCAAACGGCTGCCTCTTTTAAGCAATTCCGAACGTTGATGCTCAGGTACCCCAGGACCATCGTCTTCTATCTCAAGCTGGAGCGTTTTATTTTTATCAAAATGCACATTAATGTCTACGCGCGTATCACACGCTTTACATGCGTTGTCGATAATATTGCCTAAAATTTCCATCAAGTCGGTTTTGTCGCCTAAAAAAGCAACCTTGTCATCGCACAGCGAAGTAAAAACTACCTCCTTTTCATGATAGACCTTTTTCATGGCATTTAAAATCGAGTCGAGTATTGGTTTTACTCTTGTTTGCTTTTTCCAAGTATCAGAAGCCCCTGTGGCTGCTCTTTTTAATTGGTGCTCGATCATGGCATTAATTCTATCTAGCTGCTCTTGCGCATCGAGATCTTTGGCCAATTCGCTAGATTTTAATACCGCAAGAGGCGTTTTAAGGGCATGTGCTAAGTCACTTAAAGAGGCGCGGTAGCGCTCCTTTTGACGTCGCTGTGAATCGAGTAGTAAGTTTAGGTCAGACTTTATCGTAAGTAACTCTTTTGGGTAGTCACCTGTGATTTTATCGACTTTGCCAGCTTCAACAGCTTTTATTTCTTTATCCAGCCTTTGCAGTGGACGTGCACTCCAAATAAAGCCAATGGCCATTAATACAGCAATAATAATGCCCATAACCAAAGCCCAGCTGATGAGTGTTTTCCTAAAACCGGACATCAATTTTACCAGCGCTTTGTTGTCTTTTAGTAATATAAAGCGTGCCTGCTGAGAGTAGTCGGCATTGCCCAAAATAACAGTTAAACTTAATTGCCAGAATTGTCCTGCGCCATAATCTACTAATTTAAATTCAGCTGCTCCAGCTTGACTGTCGTCAAATATTGGCGAAATAGATAGATTCACTGCCGATTCTGAGTACCAGACTAAATCTTGGCCTTGATAAATAAGTGCAAAAGTATCTGAGTTAATACGATTTAGTTCAGGCGCGAGAATTGTGCGGGGCATGTCTAAACCATCTTCTACAAACTCAACTTCAGAGATCAGAGAATATAGGTGTGCCTCTAGTGTTTTTTCGGTCGCCTCCACCAAGGAAGCATTATAAGCACGGCCAATAGCGAAGAATAAAGCGGGAAGTGCGACGATAAGCACAAAGACAAGGATAAATCCTTGTCTTATTTTTAGGGAAATTTCGGCTGCTTTTACCACTGGGTTTTAAACCTGTATCCTCTACCACGTAACGTTTCAACAGGGTTTAAACTACCATCTGGGTCAAGCTTTTTGCGCAGCCTTAAGACAAATACTTCAATAACATTTGAGTCTAAATCAAAATCTTGGTCGTAGATATGCTCAGTGAGCTCCGATTTAGAAATCACTTTTTGGGGATTAACCATCATATATTCAAGGACTTTATATTCGTACGCAGTCAATGATAATTCTTGCTCGTTTACCCAAACCTGTTGCGAGCGGGTATGAATCTTAATTGGCCCAATGCTAATTTCTGGATTGGCTTGGCCAGCACTTCGGCGAATAAGTGCGTTACAGCGCGCGATCAGCTCTTCTACATGAAATGGCTTAGTTAGGTAATCGTCGGCACCCGCATCTAAACCTTCAACTTTGTCTTGCCAGCGGTCGCGGGCAGTTAAGATTAAGATTGGGATCTTAACGCCAGCGGCACGTGCTCGGCGAATTAGCTCTATACCGTCTAACTTTGGTAGACCTAAATCGATCACTGCCATATCTAAAGGGTATTCAGTTATATGAAATAATCCGGACTCACCATCGTGGCATAGATCAATGCTGTATCTTTCTTTTTCTAATGCACTGCGTAGGTTTTCGGCAAGTTGAATATCGTCTTCGATTACTAAAATTCGCATTTTTAATCCTTTGTAACAGCTCCGGTTTTTTTATCGACATGAATGTCAATAACGCGGCCGTCGGTTTGTAAAATTCTGACTACGAAACTGTCACTTTGTTCAGTGATCTTAAGTGTTCGCCCTTGATACTGAGCTAACGCTAGTTCAATGGCTTGTTTTTTATCTATATTCTTATTTGCTTCGGTTGCATTCACGGTTTGGGTACAGCTCAGGCAGACAAAAATTAGAAAACAAACTGACAATCGCATTTTACTAAGCTCCACGGTTGGATTGCTTAACATCTTGTGCAAATCCTACGACAGGGGTAATTAACCAAAACTGAATTTAAGGGAGTACCTTTTTATAGGGCTTAACAATGCTGCTAGCATATACACCCGCTTCGATATAGGGATCAGCATCAGCCCATGCTTGAGCTTGTTCAACAGATGCAAATTCAGCAATAACGAGAGAGCCTGTAAATCCTGCTTGGCCTGGCTCTTCGCTATCAATGGCTGGCAATGGACCTGCTGCAAACAAACGATTTTGTTCTTTTAATTCGGTTAAGCGTGCAAGGTGTGCAGGGCGTGTTGCTAGGCGTTTTTCCAAAGAGTTTTCTACATCTGTAGAATAAATCATGTAAAGCATAAAAGAGTTCAAATTTTAATACAAAATAATTGCCTATATTAGTCTGCTTTGCTCTGTATTGTAAATCCTCACGGTGATTTGTTGTCTGCTTTGTCCTTAAAGACTTGAAAAGCTCACGGCAAGGCTGGTAGAGTCGCTCGGATATTTATAAAAAATAATAATAAGGTTTTCCACATGAGTGCAAATCGTGAGCATTTTAGCTCTCGACTGGGTTTTATACTTGCCGCTGCTGGTTCAGCGGTTGGTATAGGTAACTTGGTCGGTTTTCCTGTATCAGCTACAAAAAATGGTGGTGGTGCTTTTTTAATAGTGTATGCCTTATTCGTTGCATTTATTTGTTTACCAGTAATGATGGCAGAAATGGCAATGGGCAGAAAGGCACAAAAAGATCCTTATGGAGCATACAAGGCGCTTTCTGGTGGTGATAAGCGTTGGTCTATTGCTGGTGCTTTATCCGTTCTGACGCCATTTATGATAGCTGTATTCTATATGGTTATTACCGTCTGGATCTTTGGTTATCTGGCACAAACTGCAATGGGTAACCTAGATGCTTTAGCAAACCCGAATCACTTTGGACAATTTATAAATCAAAGTAGTGTGTTTTGGTACATGTTGCTGGTTGGCGTGATTGTTAACTTGATTTTAGTTGGCGGCGTAAAAGAGGGTATTGAAAAAGCAGCTAAGTTTTTAATGCCTTCATTATTCGTACTACTGATTGGCTTGGTTGTGTATGTGCTGACGTTGGATAACGCTATGGCTGGGGTGCGTTATTATATTGTGCCTGACTTTTCTAAAATGGATGCAAGTGTACTCAATGGCGCGTTATCACAGGCGTTCTTTTCACTGTCACTGGGGATGGGTATTTTAATGACCTATGCCTCTTATATATCAAAAAATGATGATATCGTAGGTGGCGCAAAGATGGTGGCGCTCACTGACTCTTTGGTAGCTTTTATCGCAGGTCTTATGGTGCTACCAGCGATATTTAGTTTTAACCCTGCAACCAATACTGATGAGTTATCTGAGTCATCAGTGTCGATGATTTTTGAGTTTTTACCCAAGATATTATTGGCGCTACAAACTGATATTGGTTATTTAGGCGCATCTATCGTCGCGTTTATTTTCTTCTTATTAGTGTTTTTTGCAGCAATCACCTCTTTGGTTTCAATTGTGGAAGTTCCAACAGCTGCATTGATGGAAGAAAAGTGTATTAGCCGTAAAAAAGCGCTGCTGATCTTAGCTGCGACAACGGGCTTGTTGACTGTACTATGTACTATGTCGTTTGGTATGGTTGATTGGCTCACTAAGTTTGTGAGCTATGGTGGTGCAGACAAGAGTCTGTTTGATTTAGTTTATGACGTGTTTTATGACACTATTTTGCCATTGAACGGTTTAATGGTGTGTCTATTCGTTATTTATCGCTGGAAAAAATCCAACTTAAATGCGGAGCTTGAACAAGGTTGCGACAAGTATAAAGGCAGCTTTGGTGAGAAGTACGTGAACTTTTCGCTATCTACTTTTATTCCAGTGGTGTTGTTGGTTATCTTTATCAATACTGTTGCGACGAAGTTCTTTGCGTTTAGTATATTCGGCTTCTAAGCAAAACTTAGTCAAATAACAGCAACGCCGAGCTTAGCCTCGGCGTTTTGCTAAAAAGTCATCCCAGAATCTAGATATTGACCCATACCTAAGGTAAATATCCATAACCCCCACAAGCTGTGCTCGAGCACACACACCATTAATGAACGGCTATGCGCATAGGTATAAGAAAACAGTAGGCCGCCAGCAAAAGACAAAGCGATTGCCACCCAGTTATCGTAAACGCAATGTGCTAATGCGAACACTGCTGCACTGAGAACGATCCGAGTGTTTTTTTTCGGCAGTATACGTTTGTATCTGTGAAAAAAATAACTCCTAAAAATAAGCTCTTGAGGCAATACAGAGAGGACTGGGTAAGCAATGAGTAAATACAGCCATTGTGTGGTGGACTTCAGGGGCAGTGCAAACCAATTTTCCTGATTAAACAAACCGTAAAGCATCGCAGAGAACAAAGCACCGATAAAGAATGTGGTAAATAGTCGGCGTTTAATTGTTGAAAACTCGCCCAAACTGGTGAGTCGAAAGCGTTTAAAATGAGGGTCGCTAAGCAGTAGGAAACTGCATATGATCATCAACGTAATTAATGCAGGAAAAAGCCAGTTAGCGAGATGATCACGAAAAATGTAAGCCAAGGTTGGCAAACAAAAAAAGATTAAAAGTAGTTCACACCAGCGGTATTGACTTGCGTTCAAGGGCATGCCTTTTTTACTTAGTTTACAAAAACTATAGCAGTAAAAATGCCCTTGAAAGTGACATTATTTAGACATTGTGGCCCTAACTCATTACGCTCTTTATCGGGCGCAATTTAGTTGTCATCGGGAAGGTACTTATAAATCCTAGCCATGGTGACTAAAATTGCCCCAAAGGTTATCCCCATTAATCCAAACACTTTAAAGTTGACCCAAGTATCCAGCGAAAAGTTATAAGCAACATACAAGTTAAGTACAGAGATAAAAGCCAATAACAGCATCCACATAATATTGAGCTGCTCGCATACAGACTTAGGTAACGAAATGTCGAGTTCTGCGTTTTTACCTTGCTCTTTTTCGTTGACTGATTTGAGCAGGCCTAACAAGGCAGTCTCTACTAGGTTCTTGTTAAAAAAGTAGCGTGAAACCAATAGAGACAGTGATAATAGGGCATATATCACAGTGGCTTTCCACATAATAAAGTGCTCATCTTGGAATAAAATGGTCATTCCACCCAAAACAAGGGCGATGGCAAAAAATACCCAGTGCCTTGTGGCGATTTTACCGCTGTGAAAATAATGGTACGCGAGCTGGATAATTGAAGAGGCGATTAAAACACCGGTAGCCCAGTAGATATCTACCAATTTGTAGACGGCGAAAAATAAGATCAGAGGAAGGTATTCAAGCAATGTGGCCATTAAGCTCACCTTTTTAATTATAATGGCTCGTTTTACCAAGTTCCTTGGCGAAGTTCAAGATTGACTTTGTGCGTCTTAGCCCTTAGCCTCAGCGGCTTTTATATTTGTGCAGCTATGCTTGCTGCACTATTAAGCAATCCAGAATGAGAGTGGTATGAACAAATCTGAATTGATAACGGCGATGTCAACACACAGCGCATTAACGAAAAAAGACACAAAAGCTGCATTAGATGCATTGTTAGCCGTTATAAAAAAGCGTTTAGCCGAAGGGGACCAGATGCCGATAGCTGGCTTAGGTACCTTTGCGTTGAGTTATCATCCAGCAAAAGCTGGGCGCAATCCGAAAACTGGCGAAACTATCTTAATTGAAGGGGCGAATAAGGTGCAGTTTAAAGCCGCTAAGGCGCTCAAAGACGCCCTAGCGTAAGAAAGTGATTAACTTCGTGTCGCTGCTTTCATTGTGCTAACAAACTGTTGGAGCTCGCTGAGCATAGCGCTAGGATTATCCAAGTGCTGCTCAATGATTTTAACGACGGCAGAGCCACTGATAGCACCTGCAGCTCCTGAGTTTAGTGCCGCTTTAACGTGCTCAGCGGTGGATATACCAAATCCAAGCAGAGCGGGTGCAGCATGATACTCTTTAAGTTTGGTGATCATCGAGTCAGCAGGCATCTGAGCAGTTGTTTCGGTGCCTGTTACACCGGCTCTAGAGAGTAAATAAGTATAGCCTCGGCCATAGCTTGCACATTCTCTTAGGGTGTCATCACCAGCATTAGGAGTTGCAATAAAAATAGGCTCAATTCCTGCATTTTGCGCAGCACGGCGAAACAGTTTTGATTCGTGCAGCGGTACATCGGCAACCAAAATAGAGTCTACACCTGCTTCTTTAGCTTGCTGATAAAACGTATCAATGCCTTTGGCAAAAATTAGGTTAGAGTACAATAATAGGCCGATTGGAATGTCATTGTTGTACTGGCGTACTTGTTTAATAATATCAAAACAGTCCTGCGTATTAATATGTTGCTCAAGAGCACGGATATTGGCTGCTTGGATAACAGGACCATCTGCAATGGGGTCTGAAAAAGGAATACCCAGCTCCAACGCATCGGCACCACCGTCAATCAAGCTTTTAATAATGTCTAAGCTCAGCGCTTTATTTGGATCGCCAATAGTAACAAATGGCACAAACGCCCCTTGGTCCTGCTCGGCCAAGGCGTTAAATGTTTGGGCATAGCGGCTCATTAAAGTTCTCCTCGCTCATTTAAAACTTGATGTACATGGGTTAGGTCTTTGTCGCCACGACCACTTAGGTTAACCACAATAATGGTCTCATTACTTTGTTGTTCTGCATACTTGAGCGCATACGCAAGGGCATGGCTCGACTCAAGTGCTGGAATAATACCTTCATGCTTGGCTAAAGATTGAAACGCATTAAGCGCTTCAGTGTCGGTAATGGCAACATATTGTGCGCGACCACTTTCGTGTAAAAAAGCGTGTTGTGGCCCAACAGCAGGGTAATCCAGACCTGCTGACACCGAGTAAGACTCTTCAATTTGTCCATCGCTATTTTGCATTATGTAGGTATAAGCGCCGTGCAATATGCCTTTGCTTCCCTTACATAATGCTGCACCATGCTCTTCGGTGTCCAAGCCTTTACCAGCGGGCTCAATACCAACGAGCTTAACACTTGGCTCATCTATAAAATCACTAAACATACCAATGGCATTTGAACCACCACCAACACATGCCATAACGACATCAGGAAGGCGTCCCTCGGCTTCTAATACTTGTTGTTTAGCTTCTTCGCCAATCATTTTTTGGAACTCACGCACAACCGTTGGGAATGGATGAGGACCTGCAGCGGTGCCCAGTAGATAGTGCGCCGTTTTGTAGTTCGCTGACCAATCGCGCATGGCCTCGTTAACCGCATCTTTTAGCGTGCCAGAACCCGCTGTGACAGGAATAACTTCCGCCCCCATCAAACGCATTCTAAATACATTGGGTTGTTGGCGTTCAACATCTTTTGCACCCATATAAACGCGGCACTTCAAGCCCAATAACGCACACGCCAACGCGGTAGCAACACCATGCTGACCGGCACCGGTTTCTGCAATTACTTCGCTTTTGCCCATACGTTTAGTTAGCAACGCTTGACCTAATACTTGGTTGGTTTTGTGTGCACCGCCGTGCAATAAGTCTTCGCGCTTTAGGTATAGCTTTACCTTAGGGTTTTTTACTAAGTTACGCGTTAAAGTTAAAGGCGTAGGTCGGCCAGCGTACTCGTTTAATAGCTTTTGGAACTCTTGTAAAAACTCAGGGTCTTTTTGCGCTTTGTTAAACTCTTGCTCAAGTTGTTTGAGCGCAGGGACTAGTAACTCGGGGACAAACATGCCCCCAAAGTCACCAAAATATGCTGCATTGTTCATTTCCACCTCAATAATTTCTAATGTTTGCAAAAGCGTGCTGAATTTTTTCATAACACTTTTTACCGGGGCTAAGTTCAACCCCTGAATTTAAATCTAATCCTTGCGCACCCAGTCTTGCCGCGGCTGCTACGTTATCGGGGTTAAGCCCGCCTGCAAGAATAAAGTTATTGGCAACTTGCTCAGACAATAATTGCCAGTTAAATGACTGACCAGTGCCACCAAAGCCAGCATCGGTTTTGGTGTCGTATAGGTGTTTATCAACTCCTTTGACTGGAAGTGGGAGGGTATCGTTGACGCCCTGAGCTTTCCAGATCTGGCAGTTAACTGGCAGTCGATTTCTCAAACTCGCAATGTAAGCTTCATTTTCTTGGCCGTGTAATTGTACGGCGCTTAGTTTCAGCGTTTGCGCATACTCTGCCACTTGCTCTTCATCAGCGTTAACGAATACGCCAACATAGCTAAGTGGTGCGCTATCTACTATGGCTTTAGCGCAGTCTAAGTCTACATAGCGCAGTGATTTGGGATAAAAAATCAACCCGCCATAAAGGGCACCGGCTTGGTAAGCCGCTTGTGCATCTTGGCAGCGGGTAAGTCCGCAGACTTTGTTTTCGCCAAGAATTAGCTTGCGACAAGCAGTGTCTAAGTTATGCTCAGCCATGAGCGAACTACCCACTAAAAAGCCACTACATAAAGGTGCAAGTCGCTTCACATCTTGATGGGTATAAATGCCTGATTCGGAGATAACTACTTTATCATCAGGAATTAACTTGCGAAGTCGCTCGGTTGTGGCTAAATCAGTGCTTAAGTCTCTTAGGTTACGATTGTTAATACCAATAATTTGCGCATCCAGTTGCAGTGCTCGCTCAACTTCAGATTCATTGCTCACTTCAGTGAGAACAGCCATGTTTAGCGACTTCGCGATATCAGCTAAAACAGTGTATTGCTGATCATCAAGGACAGATAGCATCAGTAAAATAGCATCACCGCCGTTAAGGCGCGCTAAGTAAACTTGGTATTCGTCGATAAAAAAGTCTTTACAGATCAGTGGCTGTTCGACTTTCTGTCGCACATAACTTAAATACTCAAAGCTGCCTTGAAAGTATTTTTCATCAGTCAGTACGCTGATACAGCTGGCATAGTGCTTGTAAACGCTGGTGATTTCATCTAAGTCAAAATGTGCTCGGATCAACCCTTTTGACGGTGAGGCCTTTTTACACTCTAAAATAAATTGTGTGCCTGTTTTTGCCAGCGCCCTATAAAAGTCACGGGTTGTAGGTTGTACTTTATCTTTGAACGACACCAGCGGAAAACTTGCTTTGCGTTTTTGTAGTTCTATTTGCTTATCGGCGACAATTTTGTCGAGCACATTAGCCATGATTACTTACCTCTACGATCTGTGCTAGTTTTTCATAGGCAATGCCTGCACTTAGCATTTCAAGTACGAGCTGCGTGGCAGCTTTAAAGCTGTCTGCCTTTTGTTCCATCACTAGTAATGCTGCAACATTGGCTGCTATTGCTGCGTTATGAGCGGAATTACCTTGGCCTTTTAAAATATTAATACTGGCTTGGGCATTATACTCTGGCGTATCTCCTGCTATGTCGGCAAGCGAATAGTTTTCAAGACCAAAGTCTTGCGCGCTGAGCGTGTAATGTGTCAGCTCGCCGTGATTAAGCTCAGTTACTAAGGTTTCACCATGTAAGGCAATTTCATCGGTTCCAGCACCATGAACCACCATGGCACGTTCAGTACCTAGTGCTTTTAATGTTTCAGCCATTGGTGTGCATAGCTGTGGGTCATATACGCCTAACAGTTGTGTCTGAGGTGCTGCTGGGTTTGCAAGTGGACCAAGAATATTAAAGATTGTGCGTGTTTTTAAAGTGGTGCGCACAGGCATTGCATGCTTTGTACCTTGATGATAATTAGGTGCAAACAAAAATGTAAAGCCAGTTTGAGCCAAGCACTGGCTGGCAGTGTCGCTACTCATATTTAGGTTAATGCCAAGGGCTGCGAGTAAATCGGCAGACCCCGATTTACTCGATACGCTACGGTTGCCGTGTTTGACCACATTTAGACCGCATGCTGCAGCCACAATGGCAGCAGTGGTGCTGACGTTAATTGTGTTGGCGCCATCACCACCCGTGCCACAGCTATCTACGCAACGTAGGCCTTGAGTGTTAAAAGGCAGCGCATTGTTGCGCATTGCATTGGCTGCACCGGCAATCTCTTGTGCTGTTTCACCTTTGATTTTCAAAGCAACGAGCACGGCGGTTAATTCAATGTCGTTCAGCTGCCCAAGCATAATGTCGTTAAATAGGGCGCTGCTTTGTGCAAAATCAAGAGACTGCTGTGCGAGTAAAGAATTGATACTGTCCATGGTAACTCCTAACGCGTTAAGTAGTTGATGCTTTGCTGCAATAGGCGAGCACCATCTGGGGTTAAAATTGATTCGGGGTGAAACTGATAGCCCAATACTCGGTCTTCGTTATGATAAATTGCCATTGGTATATCTTGATATCGAGCGATGACATCGAGACATTCAGGAACCTCAGTAGCCATTAATGAGTGGTAACGTGCAACGGGTATGTGTTTGCCAAGTCCAGCAAATACTGGATGTTCGTCAACCTCAATGATAGATGCTTTACCGTGGACGGTTTCTCCTGCGTGGCCAATGGTACCGCCGTAGCTTTGGGTGAGTGCTTGTTGGCCCAAGCAGATACCTAGCATTGGAAACTGACCTTTGCAAAGCGCAATAAGTTCTAATAGGCAGCCCGCTTGAGCTGGGTTTCCAGGGCCAGGAGAGAGCACCAAAATAACGGGCTGTTGCTCTTGTATCATTTTTTCAAAAATGCGCTGTGCACTAAGGTGGTTACGATATACCACCATATCCAGACCCAGTAGTGTTAACTCGTCGACCAAGTTGTAGCTAAATGAATCAAAATTATCTAAAAAGTAGACTTTTGCTTGTGCTGTCATCACTTGGCTCCTTGATAAGTCGATTGCACTGCTTTAATTACTGCTTGTGCTTTTGCTCGAGTTTCATCTGCTTCAGCCTGTGGTACTGAGTCGTACACGACACCTGCCCCAGCTTGCACATAAGCTGTACCATCCTTAACAAAGGCAGAGCGAATAACGATACAAGAGTCCATCGCACCATCACCGGTCAGGTAGCCAACTGCGCCACCATAGCTGCCACGTCGCTTCTTTTCTACTTGGCGAACAAGCTGCGCAGCTTTCACTTTGGGAGCGCCGACTAAAGTGCCCATATTCATACAAGCTTGATACGCATGCAGGGCGTCTAAATCAGGTTTTAGTTGACCCACAACGCGTGAAACTAAGTGCATCACTTGCGAATAACGATCCACTTTTAGCAGTTCTTTTGCATGGCGAGTGCCTGCAACACTGATACGTGCAATGTCATTTCGTGCCAAATCTACCAGCATAAGGTGTTCAGCACGCTCTTTTTGGTCGTTTCTAAGCTCTAATTCAATGCGACAGTCTAAGTCGGGGTTGATTCTACCATCTGCGAACTTGCCTCGTGGACGGGTGCCTGCTATGGGGTATATCTCTACCTGATTACTATGCGTGCAGTACTTGAGCGCCGATTCTGGAGATGCGCCAAACAGCACAAAATCTTGATCCTGCATGTAAAACATGTATGGACTTGGGTTTTGTTGTTTAAGTTGCTGATAAGCCGCCAGCGGCTGCGCGCAAGGCAATGAGAAAGTGCGCGACGGCACAACTTGGAAAATATCACCATCAATAATATTTTGCTTAAGCGCCGAAACTTGCTCACAAAAAGTGGCATCATCGATATTTACTTGCACTTCAGCATTGCCTTGATTGGGGGCAGCTAAAAAAGGTGCTAGTTCATCGCAGCGCGCATTGAGTTGTTCTAATTGCTTACCTACCTCAAAGCAGTTTGCGTGTACGTCAGGGCCGTTGAATACGTTACCAATTAGTTCTGTAGTTTGCGTTTGGTGATCAATCAGCACTAAAGTTTCAGCGAGATAAAATACGTAGTCAGGGCAACTGTTGTCGCCATTAGGCACCTCATCTAAGCGTTCAAAGTTGGCCACCATATCATAGGCAAATACGCCACCAAGAAAAACGGAAAAGGGCGTATCTGAGTTACGCTTAATACTGTTAATACAAGTACGTAGCGCGCTAAACGCATTATCTGCTTTGAGTTTACTAAATTCATCAAGATCTTCCTCAACGCCTTGATAAGTCGCCGTTAAAGTATCATCTTCAAGTTTAGTATGACAATTTTGTACCTGTGATTGTAAAAAGCTAAGCAGTTGCTGGCCGTTGTTAGATAAAGCTTTAACGGTAACTTCTTTACCAACACATTCTATACGCAGTGCCGCATCAGCTAAAATAATGCTTTTTACATTATCTTTTGAGTCTATTTCAGCAGACTCAAGCAATAGCGAGTTGTTTTTTTCTAGTGCCGCATACAATGACAAGGGACTACTGATGTAATCTCGTCGTTGCCGTATGCTGGTCACTTCACCTGGTGTGGTTGTTATGTGACTAAAAATCAAACCTCATTCCCCTATAAAATAAAAAAACCCCGCAAGCTGTTTAGGCTTAGCGGGGTTGTTAGATAGTTACAACAATGCCGTCCCGCTAAGCCAGGCACCACCACCAAGAAGAAATTGTAGATACATTGTTGAACATTATTTTTTCCTAAAATTTAGATATAAAAAAACCCGCTTGTTTAAGCGGGTTTGAAATTTCGTTAAGACACAACGAATCACCCGCAATTACGAGTGCCACCACCAAATGTTGTTTTTATTCATTGTTGTTTTCATGGTTTTATACGTTTAGATGTCTTTAGTGGGTACAGTAAACCCTACAGTTTCATGTTCTGTCAACCCTTTTGCTAATAAAACTTGTACAAAAAGCAAAAAATAGTCAAAGGTCGTAGCATGATCCGATGATATACTTGTTAGCCTAATACAAAGCAATGATGTAACAAAGGGCAAATTTGATAAAATACGACTTACACAGTCATACCACTTTTTCTGATGGTCGTTTAAGCGTGGCAGAGCTTTTAGAGCGCGCAACAGAAAAAGGCGTTGATGTACTGGCGATTACTGATCATGACACCACCGCTGCTATTACACCTGCAAGGCACTACATCAAAGAGCATGCGCTGAACTTAGAGCTGATCTCTGGTGTAGAGATCTCAACTAAATGGCAGAGCTTTGAAATCCATATTGTTGGACTGTCAGTAGACATTGCAAATCCAAAGCTTACCGCACTGTTGCAGACACAGCAGGCTAAGCGTGAGGCGCGTGCGAAAGAAATTGGTCAGCGTTTAGCCAAAAGAGGCTATGAGGGCATTTATGACCGTGCCAAAGAGCTAGCTGCTAGCGCAGAAATCACTCGTGCACATTTTGCTGCTGCCTTAGTTGAGCGGGGAGTTGCAAAAGATATACAAGGGGTATTTAAAAAGTTTTTAGCGCGAAATAAAACCGGTTATGTTCCTAGTCAGTGGTGCGATATGGCAACGGCAATTGATGCAATCAAGACCGCTGGAGGCGTGAGCGTGTTAGCGCATCCCGCTCGCTATCAAATGTCGAGCAAGTGGTTACGTAAGTTACTCAACGAGTTTAAGAGTGTTGGTGGTCAGGCAATGGAAGTTGCGCAGCCTCAACAGGCGCCTTGCGAACGCCAATTTTTGGGGCAATTAAGTCAAGAATATGGCCTATTAGCTAGCCAAGGTTCAGACTTTCATTACCCAATGCCTTGGTTAGAACTCGGAAAAAACCTATACTTACCAAAAGATTGTCAAGGTGTTTGGCAGTTTTGGCAAACGGACGAGGAGCGTTTACAGTGAGCCAATTTTTTCATATTCACCCAGAAAACCCACAAGCTAGGCTCATCAAGCAGGCAGTTGAAATTATTCAGCAAGGTGGCGTTGTGGTTTATCCAACTGACTCTGGTTATGCCATAGGCTGTGCCATCGGTAATAAACAAGCAAAAGAACGTATAGAGCGTATTCGTGGTATTGAAAAACATCATAACTTTACTTTGATGTGTCGTGATTTGTCTGAGCTTGCGACCTATGCACGAGTTGATAACCAAATGTTTCGCTTGATAAAAAATAATACCCCAGGGCCTTACACCTTTATTTTCAAAGGCACAAAAGAGGTTCCGAAACGATTACTCAATGATAAGAAAAAAACCATCGGTATGCGGGTTACTGACCACCCAATCGCATCGGCAATACTTGCAGAGTTGGGCGAGCCTATGATGTCTTGTTCACTGATTTTACCGGGTGAGCAATTTACAGAATCAGATCCCGATGAAATTCGCATGAGAATTGAAAAGCAAGTGGATTTAATCATTCACGGTGGCTATTTAATCGAACAAGCGACAACGGTAGTTGATTTATCAGAAGACGACATTGAAATTTTGCGCGTTGGTTGCGGTGATACCTCCGTATTTGAGTAAGACATAGTGAATGACGTACCTGTGCAACAAAAACTACCGCTGGCGTTTTTAAATGGCGAAGCGATGGTTGAAAAGCCTGAAGATCTCTATATTCCGCCCGATGCGCTGGAAGTGATACTAGAGACCTTTGAAGGTCCGTTAGATTTGCTTTTATATCTGATTAAGCGCCACAAACTCGATATTTTACAGCTGCCGATTTTGAGTATTACCGAGCAATATGTTGCTTACGTAGAGCTGATGAAAGACCTACAACTGGAGCTGGCAGGAGAATACTTGGTCATGGCAGCTCTGCTGGCGCAAATAAAATCACGCATGCTGTTGCCAGTGCATGAAGAGCTTGAAGAAGAAGAAGACCCAAGAGCTGAGCTGGTTAGGCGCTTGCAAGAGTACGAGCAGTTTAAATTAGCTGCAGAAAACTTAGATGTGATCCCTCGTGTTGGTCGTGATATTTTCACCGCACATGCCTTATTAGATGAATCAGCAGAACCTGATGTGCTATTTCCAGATATCGATCTTAAAGAGCTGATACTGGCACTGGGTGATGTGATGGCCAGAGCGAAAACCTTCGAGCATCATCATATCAGTGCAGAGACGCTATCTACTCGAGAGCGAATGAGCCAAATACTTCAGTACTTATCTGAGCATGCAGGCCCGTGCGCATTCAATAAGCTATTTAAAGTTGACGAAGGGCGAAGTGGTGTAGTTGTTACCTTTATTGCAATGCTGGAGCTGATTAAAGAGCAATTGATAACCTGCTTGCAAGTAGCACCCGATAGTGAAATTTATTTGAGTTTGCAGCTACAACAGTAGCGCAACCTCTGTCATAATAGTCGTTTGTGTGTTGATGAGGCAGCAAGAGTATGGCAACACGTCGAATTAGCGATGAACAACTTGTTGAGCTAATAGAAGCAGCAATATTTGTTGCCGACAAACCGTTGTCAAAAAAGCGTTTGAAAGAAACGGTTTTGCAAGATATTGCCGTATCTAATGTACGTATAGACCAAGCCCTCAATAGTATTTTTGAACATTATCAAACACGTGGCATTCGACTGGTGGAAGTTGCTACGGGTTTTAGATTCCAAGCCTGTGCGAGTTTAAGTCCTTGGCTTAGTAACCTATTTCAAGAAAAAGCACCCAAATATTCGCGAGCCACGTTAGAGACGCTCGCATTAATAGCCTATCGTCAGCCAATCACCCGAGGGGAGATTGAGCAAGTACGTGGTGTGACGGTGAGCTCTAATATTATGAAGAGCTTACAAGAACGTGAATGGATAAAAGTCGTGGGTTACAAAGAGGTACCAGGAAAGCCTGCATTGTACGCAACCACAAAACAATTTTTAGATTATTTTTCTTTGTCTGGTTTAAACATGTTGCCTAAATTACCAGAGCAACACAATGTAAAAATAGACCAGATGTTGAACGATCCTTCTGTGAGAGAACCATCTTAATGAGTGAAAAGTTACAAAAAGTATTAGCCAGAGCCGGTGTGGGGTCACGCCGTGAAATGGAAAAATACATTGACGCAAACCGTGTGAGTGTTGATGGTAAAGTGGCAAGGTTAGGTGATAGGGTTGAAGAGAATGCGGTAATCCGTGTTGATGGCCATATCGTTAAAATTGAGCAACAAGAAGACAGAATTTGCCGTGTGATCATGTATCACAAGCCAGAAGGTGAATTGTGTACACGTAAAGACCCAGAAGGGCGTCGTACCGTATTCGATAGACTGCCGCGCTTAGATGGTGACCGCTGGATAGCCATAGGTCGTCTTGATATTAATACCTCAGGATTATTGTTATTTACCAACGACGGTGAATTAGCTAACCGTTTAATGCACCCTAAATATGAAGTAGAGCGTGAGTATTCCGCACGCGTATTTGGCGAGGTAACAAACGAAACCCTGAAAAACCTAACCAAAGGCGTAGAGTTAGATGACGGCCCTGCGAAGTTTTTAAAAATTAAACCGATGGGCGGCGAGGGCATTAACAAGTGGTTTAATGTTACGCTGACGGAAGGTCGTAACCGTGAAGTGCGTCGCTTGTGGCAATCACAAGAAGTTGAAGTATCACGCCTAATTCGTATTCGCTATGGTAAATTAGAGCTTAATAAGCGGCTGCCGCAAGGTGGCTGGGAAGAGCTGACACTCGAAGATGTGAACTACCTGCGCAAATCGGTAAAATTGCGTAATGAGACACAAACTAAGCTGTCGGTTATGCCTGAAAAACGCAAAGATAAGCGCGCTAAAATTAACCAAATTCGCAAAGCGGTTAAAAAGCACAATCAGCGTGTGCAAAAACCGAAAAAACGTACATAGCCAAACTGACTAATTATAGAAAACCCGCTTAATGCGGGTTTTTTGGCTATATAGTGGCTAGTCTGCCAGCTTGTTCATTGAGTATTATAGTTTGCTCAGGCTCAGATCATTTTGCACTACTATGTTGCCATTTTTTACTACCAGCGCTATCTGTTGAGTATTTAAAATGTCTTCAACAGGGGATGCATTTAAGATAACAAAATTAGCATGATCCCCTTCATGAAAGCCACTTTTGATACCTAAAAAGTTTGCCGAATGTGTGGTTGCTGATGCAATCGCTTGCAGCGGCGATATACCCGCATCGGTCAATAGTTTCATTTCTCTGTGCACAGAATACCCTTGAATGGTATTCCAATTTCCGGCATCGGTGCCAACCAAAACTTTAACGCCAGCATCACTCATGGCTTTAACAGCGGCAAACGTAGCCTCATTTCTTTGTTGGAAACTCGTCTCGCGGTCTTGGTATTTAGCAATTAGCTCATTGGAGCGATAGGCGGAAATTAAAGTGTCAGGCACAAGTTGTGAAAGCAGTGGTGCGTCAAGTACGGAAGGGTCAAATAAATAGTTCACAAAATCGCTATGAACGCTCAAGGTAGGTATAATTGCAACGTCAGAGTTTGCCATCAAATCAGCAATGTCTTGCGGTATTTTCCCCCTTGGCACGTGAGTAACTGCTGAAACGCCGACTTCGGCTGCATCTCTAATATCTTGCCAAGTTTTAATATGTGCAATGGATTTTATGCCCAGCTTTTTAGAATCTTGAACTAACTGCGCAAACACGGCTTTGGAAATTGAAGGTTGGTCGTCGCTTGGTTGATAAACAATTTTAATAACATCTGGCTTTTGCTTTGCCAGTTCCACCATCTGCTTTTGTGCTTGCTCAACAGTGCTGACCGTTCTTGTGGTAATGCCATACTCTGAGCAATGTCCTTTAGGAGCCGTAAAGCAAGTGAGGCTAGCATAGATATCAGCACCAACAAACTCGGCGTTGCGTTGTCGAGTTCTTACATCAATAAGTGCAGTTTCATCCCCAAATAAGTCAACTAACCCTGTAACGCCAGCTTTTAATACTCTTTGTGAAACACCTTGAGTTCCGGGAGCATCATTTTTAGCATTTGGAATAAAGTTACCAAATGAATGGGTATGCATATCTATGAGCCCTGGGATCCCCCACTTACCTTGTAAGTCAATGACTTTACCTGGAAAGTTATCCGCCAAAGCAACAACATTAGCGATGACAATACCTTCTCTTATAATAACCGTTTTGCTCTCAAAGCCTAGGCTTGGATTAAAAAACTGGCCGTTCACATAGGCGATATCTTGTTGAGAATATTGATCTTGTGCGGTTTTTTGCTCCGCAGATAGGCAGCCAAGTAGAAGGGTTGCATAAATGATAATTGCGAAAGATTTTATATTTATTGGCGAAAACATGCAGAAACTCCAGAAATCCATTCATGTTAAAACAGGTGTTGTTGTAATTGCTCTTAACCTATCCCTACTATGTGAAGGCTGAGCTGTTAGTTTGATGTAGTTATCCATAGGTCATTGGCTGTATGCCTAACTTTAAACAGCTGCATAAAGTTTTGTGTGGATTTATACAAATGGTTATTTTGAAATCGGTTCTCAAAATATTTTAAATATATTCATTAGGTTACTTATACTTAGCTGTTTTAGTATGCTGTAACATACATATAATATCAATACAGTTATGCTTGGTTTTTAAGCTGTGATGAATAATCATCAGTGATTATTCAGGTGTATTTTGCGGTATAATTGCTCGCCAGTCTTTTACCATCTCATTAAAAAAACCACATTGTTGATATGCGCGTTTGATAAACCCTTGTGATCTTAGCTTCTTGATACCAATTTGTAGTGCTTTAAATGTTTGCTCTGCTAATGGGTGTGAGCGAGAAACCGCAAAGTGCCGGCTATCTTGCAAAGGTATTTTAATGTCAGGCACAGCTTCGATAAAATAGTCGTGGCCACTGTATTGAAAAGGGCTTTGATTATTGAATGAGACCAGCATGCCATCAATCCAGCCCCGACTAACCATTTTTGCCATCACAATCCAATCAGCTTCATCTTCAAGCGACTTAGGTTTTAGGGCTTTTAATGTTTGCCAGTCGGTGTACCATGCGCGACTTGATACGATAGAAACGTTCGACAAGTCGTTGCTAATTTTACGCTTTAAGTCGTTAATGTTGTTAGGTGACGTATATATGCCAGTAACATACTCACCTTTGCGAATTATTGGGTCGGAAATATAAAGCTTATCAGTGTGTTTACTAAGCTGCTGATACCATATGGTATCGAAACTAACGAGCAACAAGCCATCAAGCAAAAGCCTGATATTCCTTGCATCATAGTTACCAAGTTCAAACTTGAATGTGAGATCTAGTCCGCCGAGTTTTATTGCTTTTTGAATAATGACAAAGTCAACAACATCTCTTTGACACAAAGGGTGATTAAAATTTTCTATATTGTGTACAGACTGCCCTGAGAGTATTGTTTGGGCGTAATCATATATGTCTTTTTCGATGGTCACTGAGACCTCTTGCGAGCACAAGTGATTGCTTAATAAGGCTAATAACACTATAAATCCAATACGCATGCGGCTACCAACATTAAAGGCCAACGTTACTAAGTGTAGCGGAGCATAAGATGATGAGAGTTTTTAATGTGACATTTTAATAATTGTCTAATATGGTAGTAGTGGATTATAGCCACATGGTGGTGAGTACATTGATTATTGACTTCAAGGAGTATGGATTATGAAATTTGAGCAGTTGCTTGACCACTTTGATAGTGGAATTTGTGTAGAGCAGTTACAAAAAGAATCACTATTAGACTTGGCACTATTATTTGTCGCAGTTGATGGTAGTGTCTGTGATGTTGAACTAAATGTCGTGAAAGAGTGGGCTACTACGCTTAATTGGAACTCAGCAGTAAGCATGGATAACTATATTGCAGACATGACTGGCAAGTGTATTCACGCTGTTAAAACTGCTGATATCGAAGCGTTTATTAAGCACCGCATGAAGTACATTGTGGATCAGCCTATGCGCGAGTTAGCGTTAAAAATTGCCCGTGAGGTGGCAGAGGCTGATGGTAACTTTGATAGCAAAGAAAAGTCTGCTATTGAGTTTTTAGAGACACAAGTTTGATTGTGTATTTGTTCTTAGAGTTTTTGACCCTGTTAGTCGTTGTAAAACACTGCAAGCCAAATGGTTGCTTGCTCTGTGGACGTATGGCTCACTCGATGCTGTGTGTGGGCAGGAATAGTAAGGAAGTCTCCTTGCTCAAGTGTGTATTTCTGCCCATTGCTAAATTCGACAGTGCCGCTGCCTGACAATACCATCACCCATTCATGTTCTTCTTGGTCATACCAAAACGCGTCATCTGAAGTTTGGCCATAAGAAACTATTCTCTCAATTCGAACATTTTTACTCGTAATTAAATCTTCAATATGTTCTTTGCTTTTGTCATTGGGAAGTGCTGAAAATAAGTTGTTATTCATTTTTATAATCCGTCAGTGGCAATACGTGAATGGTAATGAGTATGTAACAACAGTTAAAGCGTTCATTGAAAATATTTAGACGTCTAAACATCTAGAGGTTGATATTTTTAAGATTCCATTCATAATGTCTGCTAAACCTAAATTAGGGAGTGAAGTATGCCAATTACAGTAAAAGATGAATTGCCAGCAATTGTGCGCCTGCGTCAAGAAAATGTATTCGTTATGCCGCAAAGCCGTGCCAAAACCCAAGAGATCCGTCCGATGCGTTTGGCAATACTAAACCTAATGCCAAACAAGGTTGAAACTGAGGTGCAATTTATCCGTTTATTGGCAAACTCTCCGCTACAAGTTAACGTTGATTTATTGCGTCTCGATACGCATCGTACCTCGGATAATTCTGAACAGCATTTAGATATGTTTTATCGCTATTTTTCAGATGTAAAAGAGCAAAACTATGATGCGTTGATCATCACGGGCGCACCATTAGCGCATCTTGAGTATGATGACGTGATTTATTGGCGTGAATTACAAGAATTTTTTGATTGGGCAGAGCATCATGTAACGTCGACGCTGTTTTCGTGCTGGGCGGCGCACGCTGGGCTGTTCCATCATCATGGCTTAAAGCGAGAGCTAAGAAAAGACAAGCTGTGTGGCGTGTTTAAACACCAGTGTTATTTTGAACATGGTGCTTTAACTCGTGGCTTTGATGATGAGTTTTTAGTTCCTCATTCTCGTTATGGTCATATTGATCCGCAGCAGATAGCAAAGCATAAGGAGCTGGTGATTTTGGCAGGCTCTGAAGAAGTTGGGGCGTATTTAATTAAAAATGTCTCTGGGAGCCAAGTGTATATTACTGGACATCCAGAGTATGATGCAGACACGTTACTTAAAGAGTATCAACGCGACATTGCTAAAAGTGATGACGCCCCAAAACCACACAATTATTTTCCTAACGATGATGCATCGCAAAAGCCTGCTAAAACGTGGCAAAGCCATGCCTTTTTGTTATTCTCCAACTGGTTAAACTACTACGTTTACCAAACAACGCCATACGATATTAACCTCGTTAGCCAAGATGTAAGGACTAACAATTATGCCGAATAAACGCACAGCCTTAACTGAGGCTTTAAAGCAACGCATTTTAATCTTGGACGGTGCGATGGGCACCATGATCCAACAACACAAACTCGAAGAACAAGACTATCGAGGTGAAAGGTTTAAAGACTGGCACGTACTGGTAAAAGGCAACAATGATTTGCTGAGCATTACTAAGAGCGATGTTATTGAAGGCATTCATCGTCAGTTTTTAGATGCTGGCGCTGATATTATCGAAACAAATACCTTTAATGCGACCACCATCTCAATGGAAGACTACGATATGGCAAGCATTAGTCGAGAGATTAATGTTGCCTCAGCGCAACTTGCTCGCAGATTATGTGACGAATACACAGCACAAAACCCAGCAAAACCACGTTATGTGGCTGGCGTCTTAGGGCCAACGTCAAAAACCTGCTCAATTTCGCCAGATGTGAATGACCCTGGGTACAGAAACATTACCTTTGATAAGCTGGTTGAGGCATATATTGAGTCAACGCTTGCGTTGATTGAAGGTGGGGCAGATTTAATTTTAATTGAGACGATATTTGATACGCTCAATGCCAAGGCGGCCTCGTTTGCAGTGGAAGAGGCCTTTGAGCAGTCGGGTGTCACCTTACCTGTGATGATTTCTGGTACTATTACCGATGCTTCAGGGCGCACACTATCAGGGCAAACCACCGAAGCGTTTTATAACTCTATTCGCCATATTAAGCCGCTTTCAATTGGTTTGAATTGTGCGTTAGGTCCAGACCTATTGCGTCAATATGTGGTTGAGTTATCGAGAGTTTGTGAAACATTTACCTCAGTACACCCCAATGCGGGGTTACCTAATGAATTTGGTGAGTATGATTTGGAAGCCTCAGAAATGGCCAAAGAAATTATCGATTGGGGTCAAGAAGGTCTGATCAACATCGTAGGTGGTTGTTGTGGCACTACACCTGAGCATATAAAAGCGTTTGCCAAAGGGCTTGAGCATGTTGCGCCACGTCAGTTACCTGAGCTTGAAGTTCGCATGCGCTTGGCGGGTCTTGAAGCCTGCAATTTGAATTAGGAAGTATCTTATGACGCAACAATCTACAGCCATATTTACTAACGTTGGTGAGCGTACTAATGTCACAGGCTCAGCGCGTTTTAAACGGCTAATTTTAGAAGAAGAATATGAAAAAGCCTTAGACGTTGCTCGCGAGCAAGTAGAAAACGGGGCACAAGTAATAGACATCAACATGGACGAAGCCATGTTGGACTCAAAGGCCGCTATGGTGAAGTTTTTGAACCTAATTGCCTCTGAACCTGACATTTCTCGTGTGCCTATTATGGTTGACTCGTCAAAATGGGAAGTGATCGAAGCGGGCTTAAAGTGCATTCAGGGCAAAGCCATTGTTAACTCAATCTCTTTAAAAGAAGGGGAAGCGCCGTTTATTCATCAAGCAAAAATCATTAAACGCTTTGGCGCGGCTGCTGTAGTGATGGCTTTTGATGAGACAGGGCAAGCAGAAACCGCCCAGCGTAAATTTGAAATTTGTGAACGTTCATACCGTATTTTGGTAGACCAAATTGGTTTCCCGCCAGAGGATATTATTTTTGACCCTAATATTTTTGCGGTAGCAACGGGAATTGAAGAGCATGATAATTACGCCGTTGAGTTTATTGAAGGCACGCGCCGTATAAAGGAAAACCTGCCACATTGTAAGGTATCGGGCGGTGTATCGAATGTATCTTTCTCATTTCGCGGGAACAATCCGGTACGTGAAGCTATTCACTCAGTATTTTTATACCATGCAATCCAAGCAGGCATGGATATGGGGATCGTTAACGCAGGACAGCTCGCGGTATATGACGATATACCTCAAGAGCTAAGAAAAGCGGTTGAAGATGTGATCCTCAATAAAGACCCACAGGCTGGCGAACGCTTAGTGGAGCTTGCTCCTAAGTACTCGGGTATGGCCCAAGCGGCTAAGGTTGAAGACCTTGAATGGCGCAGCTGGCCAGTTGCCAAGCGTTTAGAGCATGCATTGGTTAAAGGCATCACTGAATACATTGATGAAGACACCGAAGAGTGCCGAGCAGGCATGAATAAGCCAATCGAAGTGATCGAAGGGCCGTTAATGGATGGCATGAACGTGGTCGGGGATCTGTTCGGCGCCGGTAAAATGTTTTTACCGCAAGTGGTTAAATCTGCGCGTGTTATGAAACGTGCAGTTGCCTATCTTGACCCATATATTGAAGCGGAAAAACAAGAAGGCGAGACCAATGGTAAGATTGTCATGGCAACAGTTAAGGGCGATGTGCACGATATAGGGAAAAATATCGTGGGTGTAGTTTTGCAGTGTAATAACTATGAAGTGATTGATCTTGGCGTGATGGTCCCTGCAGAAAAAATTCTGCAAACAGCCATCGATGAAAAAGCAGATGTTATCGGATTATCAGGGCTTATCACACCATCGTTAGATGAAATGGTACATGTTGCCAAAGAAATGACGCGCAGAGGGTTTGAGCTACCGTTACTTATTGGTGGTGCTACAACATCTAAGGCACATACTGCGGTGAAGATTGAGCCACAGTACGACAAAGGGGTTGTGTATGTTAACAATGCCAGTCGAGCCGTGGGAGTGGTTTCTAACCTACTGAGTAAAAATCAAAAAAGTAGCTTTTTGGCGAAAACGAAAGAGGAATACGAAAAAGTTCGTGAGCAGCAAGCTCGAAAAAAACCACGTTCGAAGCCTGTCACATTACAACGTGCACGAGACAATGCCATCAAGCTTGATTGGGATAACTACACACCACCGGTGCCGAAAAAGTTAGGGGTAACTGAGTTTACCGATGTAAGTATCAAAACCTTACGCCAATATATCGATTGGACACCATTTTTTATGACTTGGTCATTGGCGGGGAAATATCCGAGAATTCTTAATGATGAGATAGTCGGCGAGCAAGCACAAAGCTTATTTGCTGACGCCAATGCAATGCTGGATGAATTTGAAGCCTCGGGTGCGCTGCAGCCGCTAGGCGTGATTGGACTATTCCCTGCAAACCGAGTTGGAGATGATATCGAAATTTATAGCGATGAAACTCGCTCAGAGGTGCTGGCACTATCGTGTCATTTACGTCAACAAACTGAAAAAACAGACTTCCCTAATTACTGTTTAGCGGACTATATTGCACCAAAAGGCGTTGCTGACTACTTTGGTGCGTTTGCAGTAACAGGTGGTCTAGAAGAAGACGACTTAGCACAAGCCTATGACGCCAAGCATGACGATTACAATAAAATCATGGTTAAGGCGGTTGCTGACAGACTCGCTGAAGCATTTGCTGAGTATCTACATGAGCAAGTGCGCAAAGAGTATTGGGGTTATGCGCCAGATGAAAACTTGAGTAATGATGAGCTTATCCGTGAAAATTACCAAGGCATTCGACCTGCGCCAGGGTATCCGGCTTGTCCTGAGCATACCGAGAAGAAAAAAATCTGGCAGTTACTCAATACTGAACAGCGTATCGGTATGAAATTAACGAGCTCTTATGCCATGTGGCCGGGCGCAGCCGTGTCGGGTTGGTACTTCTCACACCCTCAGTCAAAATACTATGCTGTTGCTGCGATTCAAAAAGACCAAGTTGAAGACTATGCTAAGCGCACAGGGATGACTTTAGCGGAGGCTGAGCGTTGGTTATCACCAAATCTGGGTTACGACGCACCCTAAATTAGTTACTTGAGCTATTTAAAACGCTTGGTGGTTTTGCTACGCCAAGCGTTTTTTATTGCTAAATCCCGCGAGTTACAATGGCAGGCGACACTTTAGTTGCTTGTATAACGGGTTGTAACGTTGCAAGCAGCCCTAAAATCCACATGCTCACTGCACCAATCAACAAGTAGTTAAAAGGCACGGCACTGAGTGACATGGTATCCACTAAATAAGCATTGATAACTATCGCAAAAATAATACCAACAACTATACCAATACTACTAATAACAAAGCTCTCTAGCATAAAGTATCTAAGAATTTGTGACTTGCTTGCGCCCAAAGCGCGCCGAGTGCCAATCTGCTTACGACGCGTGACAATTGAGAATCGAACTTGTGCATAAATGCCTAATGCGACCACGATAGTGATAATTGTGATGATGCTGATGAGTGTATATGCTATTGCAGAGTCACTTTGATGATTCCTTTTTCGAATAGACTCAAAAGACTCAAACCTGTCGATCCATCTTCCTGGCGTTTGCATTAGTTGTTCTTTCACATCTTGCATAGCTTGTTCGCGCATACCGGGCATCGCTTTAACCGATATTTTAGGGTCAAAAGTTAGATGATTAGCATTACTTATTACGCCAAAGTCATGGTTCTTCCACCAACTCCAAGCGCTGGGCACTTGCTTGGCAATCCCTATGATTGAGTATACTTCTGAACTGACGTAAATTTGAGTACCGATAGCTTGACGCCAGTTTGCAGGGTAGAGCTTTTGTGCTAGGGCTTGTGAGATTACGAGCAATTGTTGGATCTCGGTATTGTCTGTGGTTTTGCGATAATAAAAAATATCACTTTCATTAAACCATCTACCAGCGATAATTTGTATATCCCATGCCTCTAATAAGTGCTCATCAGCAAAATAATAAGCTGGCCTAAATAAGGGAGCACCTTGTTGATCTAACAAACTAATAGGGGCCGCGCCTCCCCATGAAGAATAAGGAATATTGGATACATGAGCGGCGCTTTTTACACTTTCTAATGACCTGATCGCCATTAAATCTTGTGTCAATAAACTCAACAGCTCATCTGAGCTACCTTGCAGATTCATAACAAAGCTGAAGGTATCGGCTTCATTTAAGCCGCTGTCTTGATTAATTCTTTGGTACTTTTGCGACAATATATAGGCGGTGTTAACCAAAATAGTAAGGGTAATAGAAATCTGTAGTATCAACAGCAACACATTAGACTTGCGTTTATACATTGACTTTAAAATGGGCATTAAATCGTTCATTTTACACCCTTATAAGTTTTTTAGTTGGCTAGATGGTTGAACATGCATTGCATTATAAACTGGCCACAGGCCAAACAAGCAGGTTAAACCGATGGAAAATAGCAATGTCATTGCAAGGGTAAAGTTGTCCATTTGCATAATACTGTCATTTAAAAAGCTAAATGCCTGTTGTGCTCCGCTTAGCCCTAATTGTGCGAGGACCAAACCGGCAATGCCTCCTAATAGTCCAAGCAAGGCTGTTTCACTGGCAAATTGAAAAGCGATATCTTGCTTACTCGCGCCTATAGCGCGGCGAAGCCCAATTTCGCCTTTTTTATTATGAAATTTATTGATAAGTAAGCTCATACAATTGAGTAAGCAAACAACCAAAAATGCAAAAGCTATCCAGCGAGCAATACCCGTATACTCGGGGACAACGCCTTCCACCACAAAGTACTCCTCTATGGTGCGTGTGTAGCTTGGCAGCGCCCGAGGAAAACGCCCGAGTTGTTTTTGCTGAGCATCATATCTATTTATCAAGTCATGATAGGCCTGTCGGTCTTCGCCCTGATTTAGCTCAACCCACATTGAGCTCCACACACACTCAGAGTTTAGGATTAGCTCAAATGTTGCTTCTTCTGGATACTGTGGGCACTGGTAGGTAAATGCATTTCTAGAGTAAAGGCCTGCATTCACTCTTGTTGTAAAAGGAATGTATAGGTCATGGGGGCGTTGAAAAGCAAAGCTTGCATAGCCAAAAAACTTGGGTACAGGTGCCCACGTATCTAACACACCAGAAATAGTGAAAACATGGTCGTCCAAAATGATGTGTTTGCCAACTGAGTTTTGACCATTAAACAACTCGTCATTAAGCACTTTACTAATAACAATCGTAAATTTGCCTTTCACATCGGCCTCATCACTCCATGGAGCACCATATAAAAATGGTGAATCAAACATAGAAAAAAATGTATTGTTGACCGTATACATAAAGCGCATTTTTGCTTGAGTTGTAGTTTGTGAGGCTGTTCTAGTTTGCGCTTTATGTTCAGCAACCAATGTTTGCGCGTTTACTAAATCACTTTCTTGATGAACTTTTGTTAGATTAACAGCATCGCGGTAAGAAATACGATTGGGGGCTTCTTCTTTTCCTTGATGCTCTTTATATGGTTGGTCAAGGTTCCAACTGCTCAGGTACAAACGTAAGATAGTATCTGCTTTGTGCTCAATAGGGTGTTTAGATATCTTATCGGTAACGGTGTAAGCAACCATGGAGGTAGCAATACCTATCGCTATGATAAGTATCATCAAAGCACTCAATATCGGTGACTTATACAGGCTTATCCAAGCAAGCCTTAAATAGTATTTAGACATTTAAACCTCATGCTGACGTAAAGAGCAAAAGCACTTTAAAATGACTGTGAGTATCTTCTGATAAGAGTTGCTGAACATTTGTTAATCCTTGTATTAGTATCCATCTATTGAGAAGAGTTAACAAATTAACTCGCTCGCTATTTTTACAAAAAAATAACCAAAAGTTAATCTAATTGTGTGTTTTATTTATTAAAGAGGTGTTTTTATGAAATTTGTCATAATTTACTAATAAGCATGGTGATTTAGCGTCTTTAAGCAATGGCAATAGGTTAAGTGTTTATGACTAACATGGTAGGATCTGCAAAAAGCATTTATTAGAGTTTTGAAAGTGTTACCCATTGAAGCTGTCTACGGCCAACTAACGTCTGAATTTGCGAACAATAAAACTGTATTGTTGCAAGCACCGCCCGGAGCCGGTAAATCTACATGGTTACCCTTACAGTTGCTGCGGGATAATCGTTTTAACCGTATCATTATGCTTGAACCGCGTCGTTTAGCTGCGCGCAATATTGCGTATTTTTTGGCAGCACAACAAAATGAGCCCTTGGGCCAAAGCATTGGCTTAAGAATGCGTAATGAGGTGAATCTATCCAACGACACGCGTTTAGAAATCGTCACAGAAGGCGTGTTAACACGTATGTTGCAAGCAGACCCAGAACTTACTGATGTCGATCTTGTTATATTTGATGAATTCCATGAACGCTCACTTGCTGCCGACACTGCACTGGCATTTGCCCTAGAAACCCAGTCAGCTTTTCGAGATGATTTATGCATTTTGGTTATGTCAGCTACTTTAGATGGCGAGCGGTATCAGTCATTTTTGCAATGTCCCATTGTGTCATCAGATGGACGCAGTTTTCCTGTGGCAGAAATTTATCAGCCATTAAATGATGAAGCGAAATGGCTTGAAGCCATGCCAGCTCTCGTGACGCTCGCACTACAGCAACAATCTGGCAGTGCCTTAGTGTTTTTGCCCGGACAACGGGAAATAAAATATGTGCAACAGCAACTTATTGATAGATTGAGCAACGATATTGATGTCGTGGCGCTATTTGGGGAGCAAGATAAGGCAACACAGCAAACAGCGATTGCGCCTGCTCAGCTAGGCCGGCGTAAAGTCGTGTTAACAACCAACGTTGCTGAAACGTCGTTAACAATTGAAGGCATTCGTATTGTTATTGATAGTGGTAAACGAAGAGCTGCAAAATTTAATATAAAAACGGGTGTAACGGAATTAAGCACTTTATCTATCTCGCGCTCATCCGCCATTCAACGTGCGGGCCGAGCAGGTAGAGTTGAGTCGGGGGTAGTATATCGATTGGGATCTCATGCGCAGTTTGAGCGACGTGATAAACATGAGACCCCAGAAATTTTGTGCTCAGATATTACGCCTTTAGTGTTAGAGGCAAAAGTATGGGGCACCAATATTAATCAATTGCCGCTATTGGATAAGCCAACATCAGCCGCTATTACGCAAGCTGAGTCGTTATTGCGACAGCTCGAGGCATTTGACGAGCAAAATAAACTCACAGCGTTGGGCAAGCGTATACATGAATTTGGTACTGAACCTAGACTTGCGCATATGTTGATAAAGGCAACTGAGATGGAACAGCAGCTACCTGGTATCAGTGCGCTTGCTTGCTATTTTGTTGCCTTGCTGGAAAGCCGTGTGAATGGTTCTCCTGAGCTTAGAGTAACTTTACAATCTCAGTTTGAACGTCCGCATAAGGCTTTTTCTGAGCAACTTAATGTTTGGTTAAAGCGTTTAAAAATTAATAAACCCAAAGAGTTGGCGTGTGAATATCTAAGCGTGGTTGTTGCGCTGGCGTTTCCTGATAGGCTAGCTAAGCGTCGTGGACAAGGTTTTGTATTGGCTAATGGCGCAGGGGTGAACACTCACGAAAGCTACTGGTTAGACTCAGGTTTTTTAGCAATTGCGACGCTGGGCGGTCACAAAGGTCAGCGGATATTTAGTGCCACTGAGCTAGATTTACCACTACTTCAACAGCAGCTTCCTCACTTATTTATAAAACAAAGTGTGTGTGAGTTTGATGAAAAAAGAGCACGCTTTTTACATGAAGATCGCACTGTCATTGGTTCTTTAATTGTTGATGCTAAGCCATGTGATAAACCCATCGATGTACAAGCGCGCACACAGGCTTGGATAAGTTTAGTTCACAAGCATGGTTTAGCGTTGTTTAGTCAATACCCGCAAGTTGAACAACTGCTCACTCGTATGACGTTGGCACAACGTTTTTATCCTCAGGAGTTTAAGCAGGTAGATGAAGCCGCATTACTCACTAACCTCAACATGTGGTTAGCACCTTACTTAGACGATATTAAGCAGTTAGACCAACTTAAAAAGTTTGACTTAGCCAATGCATTAAACAGCATACTAAGTTGGGAGCTGCAGCAGCGCTTAGGAGATATTCTACCTGTGCGTATTAGGGTGCCCAGCGGCTCGAACATAAAGGTTTATTACCAATTAGACGGGCCAGCTAAATTATCGGTTAAAATGCAAGAAGTTTACGGCCTAAATGACACCCCTAAACTCTGTGATGGGCAATTGTCATTGCTGATGGAGTTATTATCACCCGCACAAAGACCGTTGCAGTTAACTCAAGATTTAGCGAACTTTTGGCAAACCAGCTACAAAGATGTACAAAAGGAAATGAAAGGGCGTTACCCCAAGCATTTTTGGCCTGATGACCCAAGTGTGGCGCAGGCAACTAATAAAGTAAAAAGTAGGATGTAATGTACAAGCTAATAAAGTGGCATTTTAGCTTTTTTATTAGCTTGTCTTATGACTGTCGCTGAATAAATTCAGTGTTCGTTAGGAAAACCCCTTCTTGGGTGTTATTCAAGATTAAATCGCAAACTGTTTTGGCGATTTCGTCAGCATCAACTCGAATACTGCTCAGTGGTGGGTTCATAAACTGTGAATCGTCTAAATCTTCAAAACCAATAATGCTAATGTCAGTTCCTGGTCTTAGGCCTTGTTCTCTTAAATGTTCGATGGCGCCATATGCGACTACATCGTTAAAACATACAACTGACTCAACCTGCGGTACTTGTGCTAGACATTGAGACATAGCGATGCGACCACCATGGCGATTTGCAGAACTATTGAAAACCCAACTTTGAATATCATGTTGTCCATTTAAGGCGTTGTTAAACCCATTTAAGCGCTGGATATACTCAGACGCCACTGCGTCACCACCAATAAAAGCGATGTGTTTGTGCCCCTTTGCCAGCAAAGCTTGTGTCGCTTGACATATGCCATGCTCGTTGTTGGGTAATACGCACGGTACGTTACTGTTGGCAACTTGACGCATGATTGTGACAACTTGAGTGTGAGGTGTTTTTAGCTGATTGAGCCAACTGGCTTGGGTGTTGATGGCAGGGGAAATCACGAGTGCCCTGACTCGATACTCTTGCAGCTTAGCAATCACTTGTGCTTGGGTGAGTGCATTGTCATTGGTATTCACTAATGTTGTCATAAAGCCAAGTGCGCGGATATGGTTTTCGAGGGTCACAGCTAGTTTTGCGCAATATGGCGTGGTCAAGTCGTTCACAACAATGGCGACTAAATCTGATGATTTACTGCGCAAAGCGGCTGCTTCTCGATTATACACATAGCCGGTTTGTTGTATGGCCGCATGCACTTTTTCTTTTGCCAGAGCACTGGTTTTTCCTTTTCCTTGCAATACCAGCGACACGGTAGATTTTGATACACCTGCGACACGCGCGACGTCATGTATAGTCACTGACTGTTTAGAGTTTTTATCCAATGTAATGATATCTATATTAATTTGGCAAAGGCTAAGTGCCTAAGCACGTCTTGTGTATGTGGTTTGAGCATTGTATCAAGCAGTTAAGCACATATGAAAGGCAGTTTGATCAGATCTTGATATTTGATTTCATATCATTTACACAATGCGGTTTTAGACCACTCATCGACGTCTACCAAATAGGGGTGATTACAAGGCAATTGGTATGAATGCAGTTAGCCGACAACCTTTGCTAGAGTTAGCAAATTCTAGCAAAAGGGAGATTATTTAAAAATCATGACGGCATCGTAAATGTTAAAATAAGTGACGCATCCGTGCTGTTCACTTATAGCTTATTAGTCGCCTTTGACTAAATTGATAAAAGCAGAGACCTTTTTGGGGTCTTTACGACTCAATCGATTGGGTGCCAAGTTTGTGTGAGTAAATGAATCAACGGCCCATGGCTTTACAATGTTGATTGCTTGGTTGACATTGTTAACCGATAAACCACCTGCTAACACAACTGGAATTGCAACTCGGTTTACAAGTTCAGCACTGGTATTCCAATCATGTGTCGCACCAGTTGCACCAACGCCGTATGGGTGCTCCTCGTCAGAGCCCTCGCTATCAAGTAAGAAGTAATCACATAGATGCTGATAGCCTAATGCTACAGTGATAGCATTAGGCTTGTTTATAGCAATGGCTAGCATGATCTTTACGTGGCTAAAGGTGCTTCGTAACTTAGACAGCTCAGCAAGTGGAATTGGCTTTTTACATGCAATATGCACAACGTCAGGTTGTAGATATTCCAGCACTGAAGCGATGTCATCAAAGCTGTTACGAAACACTAATGCAACCTTACAAATGTGATTGGGGATCAGCGTAAACAGATGTTTAACCTGTGACAGACTAGGCAAAACGTGTCCATCTAGTGCTTCGTTACCAATGATATTATCATCAGCTACAAAGCCCATGAAATCGGGCTTACAGGATACACAGTCAAGCACATCTTGTTCAGTTGCTGCACCAAGGTAAATTTGGACTTTTGTAGAACTTTTCACATTTATTCCTTATGTAGAGTGAGCAATATTCACCAGTATCTACTTCAAAGTGATAGATAGCTTTTTGCCTGCACGACCAACACATACATCTGAAAAATAGGGTGAAAATTCTTTTTCTATGAGCTCGGCAAGTTCAAGTGCTTTTTCTTTTGAGTCGGCAAGTGCAAAGTAGCCGGGTCCTGCGCTGCTCATACCTGCGTAACTTGCTCCATGTTGTAATAAACAGGAGTTTAGGTTTTGCAATACTTCTGATTTATAGATGCCTTCAAGCACTTTGATATTACTGAATTTATTCATCTCCCAACCGAGCTCAAGTACGGTGTCCAAATCTTGGCTGAGTAGTGCGGGGAAAAAATCCTGATGCATAAATTTACGTAACTTTTGGCCATATTTTTGTTCACATGCCATAAAATGCTCTGCGACAAGTTGAGTTTCAACATCTTCGGATAGCGCGGCACCTTGTCCGTAAGACTCGAGTAGTTCGCCATTGAGGTTGGCTCTATTACCTACGGTTGTGACGACCCATAAATTATCGGTGGGTACATTCGTGACAAAGCGGCTATTAGTGGCATCAGCTTGGATCCATACGATGCCACCATATAAAAAGCATGCTTCACCAACACCAGTATCTAAACCAAAATACAGTTTTCCGTTTGTACTGGCGTTTTCTATATAGTTTTGAGTAACAATATCCCACACTTCTTGTACAGAATAGGGCGAGCCGAAAAAGGCATTTAGCCCTGCAATAACGGCTGTATTGAAAGATACGTTAGAACCAAAGCCACTGTGTTTGTGCTCGATAAGTTTTTCAAGTTCAATGTGTATGTCGTTACCTTTGTAATTAACACATTGGCAAAACAGTTCAATTAAATGTCGGCCACTGGCAATATCACACCTGTTCTCAGGTTCGTTTTTTGATATTTTTACTTTGTAGCCCACTGTGTCTGTAGAAATACCGACGCCACCACCACCTAATCCAGGTGACATATGTGAAAAGTTTAATACGCCGAAGTGTAAGCGCCCTGGGATCCAAACTTCAGCACTCTCGTACTGTGGTGATGCTTCACGAGACCACGACTGATGAATATTAAGCTGCTCCCCCGGATTGAAAAATCGCTGTACTTGTTCGCTCATTTTTTACCTCATTTAGAATAACTGTTCAGAAATTGGTGGACCAATTAAGTAGTCCACCAAGCTAATGGAGAAATGGTTAACCGTTATTTACATAGCTGCGCAGCGGTTAGTGCTAATTTGGTCGTGTTTTGCAATTGGTTTTCATTGATTGGCATTGCACAACCTTGAGCTAAAGTGAAGCGTTTACCAGATTTAAGATCTCTAAATATCTGCTGTTTGCCATTAGGCCAAGTGACTTTGACACTGACTCGTTTTGCCTTTTCAAGACCAAAATGTAAAACGCGCTCATTCACAGAGTAGATACTGCTCGCACCTTCAATGGTTTGTGCCTGCATAAAGTGTTCAAATTCGCGGTCTTTATATATTTCTACACGCGCACCAATGGCATTGGTATTGGAACCTTCGCCACCAACCAAGCGCAATTGCAGCCACTTGTTCTTATGATTAGAGGTATTTTTGAACAAGTATGGTTTACCTGTACCCGCTAAGTTTTTGCTCAAATCGGTAGGGTCTGCTTGTGGTGTGTTCACGAGATAAAAATCAACCAGACCGTCTTTGTTGATGTCAGCTTTTGCTGCGCCGCGACCGTCTAACCATTGGTCATTTTGGCCATAATTAACGACGCCAGCTGAGTAGGTTGCATCTTCAAATGTACCGTCTTTTTTATTAATAAATAAGCGGCCAGGTCCGGCTCCGTTGGCTGCATCGCCAATGATACCCACGGGGGCCATGTTTTGAGCCATGTAAATATCTTGCCAGCCATCATTGTTGACATCGGCAAAGAACGTACCCCATGAGAACTCATAGGGGGCTTTCACTTTTGCTTGTTCACCTACATCAGTGAATGTACCGTCACCATTGTTTTTGAATAATGTTGGCCACGGATTATCCCAAGTTTCTGCAGGTGGGATCATAACGTCAGGTCGACTAGGATCTCTGTTAATGTACAAGTCACTGATATTTGTGCCATAAATATCCATTAAACCATCATTGTTGTAGTCACCTACAGCTAGGCCCATCCAAGCACCGTACTTGCTGATGTCACCAGCGATGTCTGTTTTATCAACGAATTTACCATTTTGGTTCTCTAATAATGAGATAGGGCCTTGTTCGTGGCCCAAAAAGATGTCCACATCGTTGTCATTGTCGTAATCGAATACTGCGATGGCCCAAGTTGTGAAATCTTTACCAACACCAACTTCATTAGTTACGTTGGTAAATGTCAGGTTGCCATTATTGCGATATAAGTGGCTTCTAACAGTTGGGTTTGTGCGGTTTGCTTGGGGATCAAAAATATCCATATCAATCATGCGCCCAACAATGATATCTAAATCACCATCTTTATCATAATCTAGCATCCCAACCGAGGTGGTAAATCCTGCTTCTTGTAGGCCTGATGACGCGCTTAGAGGCTTGAAAGTACCGTCTTTTTGGTTGATATAGATAACATCAGGGCCATCTTCTGCATTTACTCCATCTCCCATAGTCGTTTGGGCCGCAACGTACAGATCGTCATATCCATCATTGTTTAAATCACCAACAGCTATGCCCGTGGTATAACCTGTATTGTCCACGCCTGCTTGCGTAGCAACATTAGCGAATTTGCCATTGCCGAGGTTTTTGTATAATGCATTGGGCTGGCCATGACCGTTAGCCATGTAAATATCAACAAGGGTATCATTGTTGAAGTCAAAAAAAGCCACACCAGGCATAAATGACTCACCTTGAATTTCAAAGCCTTGCTGCAGTGCTTGAGTGGCATTGGCAAACCTAACATGTTGCGTGTTTGGTGTAGATTGGGCCATGACGAATGTGCTCATACACATTGAGGCAAGCAGGCTTGATTTAAAATATTTCATTGTTTTTCCTTAAATGATAGTTATGATTTTAATTTGAAGACACTCTGTCAAACGCGAAATGAAGCGTTTTAACTAGGGTATCAACGTGAGATCGTGTGAAAGTCAGTGGCGGCGACAGAATGACTTTTGAACCAACATTTCGAATGATCACCCCTTGCGATTGGGCCAATTGAACAAGTTGTTGGTTTAAAGGTGAAGCTGGGTCTAATGGCGCTTTAGAGGTTTTGCATTCAACTAAATCTAATACGACCATGAGGCCTTTACCCCTCACGTCTCCGACCAGTGAGTAGTGTTCTTTAAAAGGTCGCAAAGATTGCAGTAAATATTCTCCAACTTGTGCTGCATTAATGTGTAGTTGCTGTTCTTGTACGATGCTAAGTGCAGTTAAACCTGCTGCGCATGCTAAAGGATGGCCTGAATACGTATACCCATGCATGATCATGCTTTCTGGGCCTGAGTGCTGCCAAGCTTTTGCGACTTTTTCGTTTAGAACTGTGGCGCCAAGAGGTATATAGCCAGAAGTTAGCCCCTTGGCTAAGCACATAATGTCGGGGCTGACTTGCCAGTTTCTGCAACCAAACAATTCACCGCTTCTGCCAAAGCCTGTGACAACCTCATCTGCAATAAGCAAAATATTGTATTTATCACAGACTTTTCTAAACAGCGGCCATAGCTTTGCCGGTGGTACTATTACACCTCCTGCACCTTGGATAGGTTCTGCGATAAACGCAGCAATATTATGCTCGCCTATGGCTATGATTTTTTCTTCTAACTGGCTGGCAATAATGTCTGCTAACTCATCACTGTCGCTAGTCCATGGATTCCGATAAAGACAAGGGGTAGGGATGTGGTGGCAGTTTTGCAGTAGCGGGGCGTAAGCTTGTTTATGTATTTCTATACCGGTAATAGAAGTAACCCCAAAATGTAAACCGTGATAACCATTCGTTAGCGAAATAAATTGTGTTTTATTTTTTTGGCCTTCCAGTAGCCAATATTGGCGAGCAAGTTTTAGTGCTGTTTCGTTGGCATCGGAGCCGCCAGAGCTAAACATGACTTTTGCCATTTGTTCTGGCTTTAACCAAGTCAATAGCTCGTTAGCCAACATTTCAGCAGGTTCGTTGGTGAAATCGACAAATGAGTTGTAAAAAGCAATTTTTTCCAGCTGTTCAGTGATTGCTTTATTCATTTTAGGGTGGTTGTGACCTACATTGACACACCAAAGACCCGCCATGCAATCTAGCAGTTCATTACCCTGTTTATCGTATACAAAAACCCCATCGCCTTTAACAATGGTGGTTTGCCCAATTAAATTTAAAATGCTAGGCGACACCATTGGGTGCAGCACTGGGCTGTGATTATTATTTGTCATGAATATATCCTTGCTAATTAATATATCCACTTAGACTTGACAAAAAATATCCTGTGACAAAATATTTTTTGTCACGCTTAGCCCCTTCAAATAGTCAAACAATGCGTTAGTTAAAAGTGTTGAGTCTTTACGCAACGGAATGGGTAAATGTCTGAGCGAAAAATAACCAATTTAAATATCGCACTGAGAGAGGAAAATTTATGAAAAATATATTTTTTGCAGGGAGTGAGCTAAGCGTCAACGCTGGGAGCACTGATGCTTTGCACATTGCAGAAAAACAAAATCAAAAAAATACCCTTAATGTAAATCACTATCATCCAATTCAGAAGTTGCTACATTGGATGTCCGCCTTAGTGATCTTATGGGCGACAATAACAGGCTTTTCAGTTGCTTTTGGTATTTTTTCAGAAGAGTATGCCAAAGCGATAGGAAATTTTAATGTGTCTCTTACTTTGTTATTTGTGCCATTTTTCGTCGCTCGTATTATATTTGCAATTTACTTTGGCAAGCCTGTAGATCAAAGGTTTACTAAGAATCAAAGAACGCTAATTAACACTATGCACTTTATTATTTATGTTGTGATCAGCATAGTGCTCATCAGTGGTGTGTTAATGATGGAAAGAGATATTGTTTTTGGCAGTTATTTCATATTTAAGCCGATTATTGAGCAAGGTGACGTCACCCAGGCTTTTTTAGAGATCCACAGATACAGTTGTATAGTTCTTGCGCTGCTTTTATTTATTCATATTTCAGCTGTTTTTCATCACCAAGTTAAAGGCGTGAATATAATAAAGAAGATGAGCTTTTAGCTTCAATCTCTCTATTATTAATATTTCTCAATTGACCACCTAAAAAGGTGGTCAATAACATTACATAGATATTTCTTTTATATTAATTTTTTCTGTTGATATGTTTACGTTCCTATAAATGGACCTTACTTTTTCTTCTATTATATTAATTTTATCTATATATTCTTTAGCTTCATCCCATTGAGCTTTATTCATATTCATAGGTGAATAATCAATTTTATCTCTGCTTATGCAATTGTTTTTTAAACATTTGTCAATTTGTTTACTGCATCTGCAAGGATTTTCTTTATTTACATATCCACAATTATCAGTCATAAAGCCAACAATGCTTTTTCTTGCTCTAGATAATCGCTGACGATAATTAGCCTGAGTAATGTTTAACATTTCTGAAGCCTCACCATGCTCAATATCGAGCACTTCACCGAGTAAATACGCCATTCTTGCTTTATCATCCAAGCATTGCAGCATGGCTAAACTACATGAAATTCTAATTTCTTCCATTAGTAAATGATAATCTGGCGTGTCTGATTCTTTGCTATATTCATTGCCGATGTCGTAATGGATATTTTCTGCAAACTCGTCAAAACTCATTTCTTGTTTGGACATTTTTTTATCTCTCATTGTTATCAATGAGTTGATTGCGATCCTATATGCCCATGTTGTAAATTTTGATTCACCCCTGAAATTATTAAGGTTTTTATACACCTTGAGTGCTATTTCTTGACACGCCTCTTCTGCTTCATGAGCATCCCCTAAAAAGCGTATTGCGATGCCATAAGCCTGTTTGTTTAGGTGGGTAAACAGCTCCTCAGTCGCTTTTTTATCACCTTTTTTTACATGGATCAGTAGATTATCTATATTCTCTTCGATAGCTTGTTCAGCATTATCTTTCTCGTACATGCTTTTCATTTTATTTCCGACTTAAATTGCAATAATTGCGGGCTTTATGTTGTAAATTTGTTTCTTTTTCTGCCCGTTTTAATTTGGTTTATAAAAGCTAAACCTTATTTTCTAACTGATAATTACTACCATTTAATCTCCTTTCGTTTCCTTGAATAACGTTGCAATAAAATTTAAGTGCGTTTGTCGTTTCGCAATTAAATTGGGCGCTATCTTATAGTGCTAATAAGTACCTTTCAATTGTCTAAAGTTGAAATTTTGTAAACTTATTTAAAATTTAATAATTATTTTGTCACACCTTTAACATTGGTTTGTCTAAACCTGTAAACCAAAACAACTGGACGATAAACATAGTGTTTTGTCTGTAATTACAAGGAAAATAATCATGTTTAAGAAGAACCGACTAGCTTTAGCTTTTAGTATGGTATTTGCAATAGCGGGTAATGCAGTTGCCAGCGAAAGCATAGATAACAAGAAAAATAGTGAATTAGATCATATTCACGCTTATTCAGAAATTGTGATACCTCAACTTGTGCCAGTATTGTACGAGTCGGTATCGCCAACAGGGGGGGATGCGCCGTTATTATTAAGGATAACGGCTTTACTGACCAATGCGTGGTTTGACGCGATTGCTCCGTATCACGAAACAGCAGTTGGTGTGTATTCTAAAATTCGCCGACAGCCAGCTAAAAAGCGTAACAGCTATCGCCATATGAACATCGCCACCATGTATGCATCTTATCAAGTGTTGAGTAACTTGCTGCCGGAGCATGAAGATAAATGGCGCGAAATGATGCAAAAGGCAGGCTTAAATCCTGATAAGAAGCAGATCAACCAAAGCACAGCTATTGGTATTGGTAATCTAGCTGGTTTGGCTGTTGTCCAAGCACGTCAAAATGATGGTATGAACCAGCTCGGAAATGATGATGTTGGTGCAGGCACAGCCTACGCGGATTCTACTCGTTATAGTCCCGTTAATACGGCATATGAAATCGAGAATCCATCGCGTTGGCAGCCTAATATGAGCGAGCATCGTTATGGTCAATATTCGATCCAACAGTTTGTAACGCCGCAGTTAAAAGATACCAAACCATATAGTTACTCTCATCCTAGTGAGTTTGTTGCGCCTTACCCAGAAGCAAGCCAGATAGAAAACTATGTGCGTTATAAGGCACAAGCTGATGAAGTCATTCAGGCAAGAGCAGCCATTACTGAAGAGCAAAAATTAAAAGCTGAATTATTCAATGACAAGCTGACGAGTCTTGCGCAATCGGGGCTAGACACAACGATTCAAAGAGGACTAGGTCTTGCTGAATCTATTCAATATGAATTTCTTTCAAACATGACCACTTTTGATACAGCAATAACAATATGGGACAACAAATATCGATTTGATGCGGTCCGTCCATTTAGCGCGATTAGGCACTTGTATGGCGAAAATGAAGTGGATTACAAGGGTAAGCCAGGAGAGAACATGCATTCGGTGAGAGCGGATAGATGGATGAGCTACTTACCTGTTGCTGATCACCCTGAGTACCCGTCAGCATCTGCAAGCTTTTGTGCCGCACATGCCAAGGTTAGTCGTCAGTTTTTTGGTACTGATGAATTAAATTGGAAACTTGACTACAGCAAAGGCAGTTCGACACTTGAGTCAGGCGTAACGCCCACACAAGATATCAGCTTAGAGTTTGCAACATGGACAGACTTTGAAATGGACTGCGGTAACAGTCGTTTCTGGTCTGGCGTGCATTTTAAGCCATCCATTGGTGCTGGCCGCCAAATTGGCAAAGATGTCGCAGACAGAACATACGCATTCGTAATGTCCCACATTCGTGGCGAGGCAAAATAATTAACCAAAAAGTGCGAGGTGTCCTCTAGGTACCTCGCAATACCAGCCGAGTCAGGTTTGGAATTTGGTTGAGTATTAAAAAAAGATGAGTGTGACCATTATGTCTTTAATAAATGAAATAAGTTTGTTTGACAACAATGTTGATGAACTTAGAAAACACGTAAACAAAGTTATGGCTGACTTCAATTTTGATGAGAGCAATTTTAACATCGAAGAGTTTTGGCAAGCCACTGATGCACTGGAAGCGCAGGGAAAAATCGCGCTAACACGTATGGACTTTGGTATTCCAGGAATTGAACCACCGAGCGATTGTGTTAACCAGCATATTGCGACTATCAATGACTCTGTTTATACAAAGCTTTATCCCCCATTCAAAGGGATAGCTTCACTGCGAGAGGAGCTCTGTGAATTCTTAAATTCGAGAATATGCACACGCTTTTTTAGCGATGATGTTTTTGTAACATGCGGCGCGACACAAGCGTTATTTGTTGCCTTATCTGCAGCGCATCAGCTGCGCCCAGAAAAAAGCAAAGTGCTATTTTTAACGCCGACTTATCCTCCAATGATTGAGCAATGCCGTATCTTAGGTTTGGAGCCTGAGTGTCTGGAACTCGATAAACGGTTTGATAAAGAGTTGGTCGCCAGCATCGAACATGTGCTTAAGCAACAAGATGTGTCTGCTATTTGTTGGGCAAGTCCGAATAATCCATCTTGGCGTCAGTTAAATAGCGCTGAACTTCAGGGTATTGCCGATTTATGCAATTTATATGGTGTGACGCCCATTGAAGATGTTACCTATCTTGGCATGCATGAAAATGCCATGAAAAAAGCGTTATTTCCTTCTATTGCAGGTGTATGCAACGAATATTTCTTAGTGCTTAGTAGCTCCAAAATGCTCAGTTATGCAGGTGAGCGAGTGGGGTTCTTGGTTGGCTCAAAACAGCTACTTGATAACCCATTGGCAAAAGGCGAGCTGGATGTTCGTGCTAAATGCGGAAGCCTAATTTTCAACATTACAGGTGGTGCTCCCCACAGTGCTCAGTTTGGCATTAGCAATGTACTTAAGTCCATAAATCAGGGCGATTGGGACTTGGAAAAATCGCTGTCTGTTTATCGAGATAGAGCAAAGCGCCTTAAAGATATATTAACTAATAATGGCTTTAGCCTTGTTTATCAAAGTAATTCAGCTCAGCAGCAGTACGGGTTTTATGTCTGCTTTTCTCATCCCAAATTCAGCGGGATCCAATTAGCCAAAGAATTGCTTTTTTATGGTGTGGCGGTTTTACCTTTGACCACATTTTACAGTGAGTGCACGAAAGGGGTTAGGGCATGTATTGGCCGTGTTGATGACCAAGCGCTTGATATTTTAGAACACAAACTGAGCGCATTTGCTAAGAGGTACTAAATCATGGGAGAGAAAGTCGCTGCAGATTGGTTTGTTCGCAAAGTGGGCGAGTCTCCTGTGCAGGAGTTAGAAGGTATAGAAATGTACCGCGTGTTGAGTGGAACGGGCTTGGATAAGGCGGGTTGTGAATACGTAACACTTGACTCAGGCAAAGAGCTAGAACCACATGTACATAAAAAAGGCCATGCTTTCATCTTGGTTTTGGAAGGCAGTGGAGAAGTGTATTTAGATGGCAAGTATTCGCCTATAGAAAAGCTTTCAATGATCAACATCCCACCGGGTGTTGAGCATGGACTAAGGGCATTAGACGAACCGCTGGTTGTGTATGGTTTTCAGGTGCCACCCATCATTGAAGGTGACGAAGATGCAGATATTTATTTCACAAAAGGAAACCGTAAGGGAACCGTTAGTGAGATCAAAACTTAAGAACTAAAACTTATCAATTAATTCATTAACTTAAATTTAGGAATATAACTATGCAAACTAATATTGATGATACACGTTTTAACATTATTGCTCAGTCTTACGAGTACGCGATTGCGAAGTACCCTGATGCACGTCGTGATGGCGATTGGTTAATCGAGCAGCTAGATGCACAACCCGATGAAACTATCCTAGAAATTTCAGCAGGGACGGGCTTTTTAACTGAGCAAATCGCACCGCAAAATATCGGTGGTAAGCTGATTGTTCAAGATATAGCCCCGAATACATTAGAAATAAACAAAACGAAGGTGCAAGCATTTTCTCATTTAGAGTATTTATTAGATCTCAATGAATTAGATAATGAAAGCTGTGATAAAGCGGTATCACTCGGTGGCTGGCACCACATGGAAGATCAGATCTGGATTACTAAAACCGCGTTGGCGAAAGTAAAACCGGGCGGTTACTTCTGCGTAGGTGACTTTGCTGATTCTTCAAGCATTCAGCGTTACTTCGACGAAGTGGTTGATAATATTACAAGTACTGGACATCAGGGGTTATTTCCTTCGTATTCTCGGATGATCAACCTAGGACGTTTCGCTCGTGCCTCAAAGACTGTAGTCGAAGAGTTTGATGTACCGTTTGCATTTGATAGTGATGAAGAAATTGGTGAGTTTTTCCAAAAAGTATTTGCTTTGGAGCAAGATCACCTTGATACCGCAAAAGACATCAGAAAGTACTTCGAGATCAAAGAAGAAGACGGCAAGTTAAAAGTGATGGTGCCGTATATCTACGCAAAATTCTACAAGTAATTAAAGTAACTTATTTGGCTGCACGCATGTGCAGCCTTTTTTATAACAAAGGATTATGTAATGAGTACCTCCTTCGAACAGGCAGATTGTATCCTCGTTTTTGGCGCTAAAGACCATATTGGTGCTGAAGTGGTTAAGTATATTCATCAAAAACAACCCCATGTTAAAATAAAAGTAGCAACGCATGACGCTAACAATCTAGCGTTATTGGAAGCGATGTTTCCCTTTGCACATGCAGTGCATGCTGATTTACTCGATTATGAGAGCTTGTCGGCTGCACTTGATGGCGTAGAAGGGGTTTTTCAAGTATCTCCAGATGTCTTTAACGAAGATTTATTGGTGAAAAACATGAAAAATGCCAGCAAACACGCAGGAACTGTTAAGCACATCATACGAATTTTGGGAACACCTCCTGGAGTGAGCATGGATCTCATCCCCGAGAAACTAAAAAAGTATAGACATTACCCTGCGATGCAGCATTTGCTGGCAACACAGTTATATCGTGATGCCGAATTGCCTGTCACTTTTATCAATGTGGCAGGTTATTACATGGATGATTTTAGCCGTATGTTCTCGCCTTCAATCATCGAACGCAAAGCGATTGAAATTGCTTTTGACAAACGCCTAGCATGGGTTGACCCGATAGATGTAGCGCAGGTCAGTGCAGAGCTATTGATAAACCCACGCAACGAATATGTTGGTAAAGTCATAGATGTAACTGGGCCTGATTTGATGACATTCGCTGAAGTTGCAAAGCTGTTTAGCAGAGTTTGGAAAGAAGAGATCACCTATAACGGTGACGAAGCCGTGTTTTTGAATTCCATTACGCCTGTTTTTTCTAAGTTATGGGGAGAAGAAGCGCCAGCTTATTTTATGGAATATTTCAAATGGGAAACCGAGCACGCCAGTTTATTCAAGATAACAGATCACGTTGAGAATATATTGGGCCGATCACCAATTGCATTTGAAGAATGGGCTGTTAAAAACGCTGACTTTTTTACCCAGGCATGGCAAGCCAAAAAAAGTGCCCCTTTAGTTCAATCTTAGAGGGTAAATCCAGCACTCATTTCAAAACCTAAAACCGATATTAAGTTCGATAGCTATGAGGTATATCAATGCTGTCGAATTTGCGTTTTCACACCAATAAAAACATTAAAAATACAATAGAGATATAGTATGAATATTCTAGCGAAAGTATGTTTATTAGGCGTAATAGCCTTTTACAGTAGTCACTCATTGGCAAAAAATAAAACCGTGTACCTAAGCAATGAGGACTTTAAATATGGTACATATCTGATCAATGAGCCAGGAACTTATGTGCTATCTGAAGACATCACATTTAATCCCAATAGCATAGAAGCGCTGAGCGACTATGCTACTAAACACCCAAATCAAGCTCGAATTTTAAATCTAAATTTACCCATCAGTGCTTATCAATCTGGATTTCCATTGTTTACTCAATATAAGCACGGTAAAGCTAATAACAACAAATTTAAACCCTTTAATAGTAAATACGATCCGGCGGCTTACGGGCTGGGATTTTTTGCCGCAATTGCGGTAAGTGCAGACAACGTAACGATTGACCTAAATGGAAAAGTTTTACAGCAAAGCGAAGAGCATGCATTGCTGCAGCGTTTTTTTGCGTTGATAGAACTAGCAGATCAGCCATTTATTCCTAAACAAGGACCGGCCGACTTTGGCACAACTTTCGATCCTGCAAAAAATGTTGTCATAAAAAATGGCACACTTGGTTTATCTGCTCACCATGGGATCCATGGTAACGGTAACGTGAACGTTAAAATTGAAAATGTAAATTTTGAAGACTTCGAAGTTGCTGCTGTTGCCTTAAACGGTGTGGATGGATTAGAGATCAACAATTCATATGCAAACAACAGAAAAGATATCCCTATCATAGGACTGTTTTCTGCCGCGCAGTTTATTAAACATTATATTAATTATCTTGAGCGTGTAGGTTCACCTACCGTTTTGGAGGTAAATGGTGCACAGCTTGATGTTCACGATATAAAATCAAGTTTAGAAACAAGTATCAATAATGTTTATGCAGATGTTATTTACGGTAATGGCCAAATAAATAACACGCTCCATGCTGATGAATATGCTATTTTTCATAATAAGTCGGGTTTGTTAGACGGTAATTCGTATTCTTATTTGTTAAACCATATGGGTGTGGCTGTGAATGGTTTTCCGTTACTTCCCTATACTCCCCAGAAATTTCCGGCGCGTAACGTCACCTTTAGAAATGTGGTGGTAAAAGCGCAGCATGCTGATATTGTGGAAGTAATTGCTATCGATAATAATGGTACCGCGGTTATAGATCCAAATGGTGCAGTTTTTCAGCTGTTTAATCGCCACCCTGAAACTGGCCAGCTTATGACCATTTCAGACGAGTCACTAGCTAATGCGAGATATTTAGGGAACGTGGTGAGTAACGCACAAGCGTTCGTAGCGAAAGCAAAGCTAAATGGTGAGTTTGAGAATGCTCCACTAGATGTGTCGAGATTAAACATAAGCCGTTCATTACTCGACTGGGTTGAAGGTAAAAGAGGTAGCGAATACCTCACATCAGTTGTGCCTAGCGCAGATAGTTTATTTTGTAACGGAGACAGCATGTTTCACGTTAACAAAGGTGCGATTGGTTTTAAACTCGATGGTGCGCAAGACGTTACGCTCATAAACACTAAAATAGAGCAAATAAAAAACTTTAGCCAGCCAGGTTCTACTATGTGTGGTGACCCAAAGACGGTTAAGTCTCACCCATTGGCAACATTATCGGGATATGGCGGTACGGCATCTCGTGGTTACTCTGTTTCTGGCTCCGTTTCAGTCGAAATGAGAGGTGTGGAGGTTGGAGAAGTTTATTCTGCTCATGGTCATGTAAATGGCGTTGATGTGCTTACAAACTCGCACACAGTGTTGTTAAGTAGCGTGGTTCTTAATTGGCTTGAAAACCTCTCGGGCGCATATCATCCGGCAGGCATTGAAGTTGGCAGTGGTGTAGAGCTGGTTGATATTCAAGGAGCATGTTTACAATCAAGTCCTGACAACACATTAGTAGACCATAGCCAGCTTATTTTTGAGTTTGTACATAACTGCTCAAACTAATCCTTAATCGGTATTTTTTAATTGAGCGCCAGATAGTCACTGTCGCTCATTTTTTGCCATATCTCATTTTCGATAACCACTAAGTAGGGCTTTACTTGTCACTCAGCAAGCAGGTGTTGTCTTTCTCTTTTACAATTTTATAGTATTGCGCATGACTACTACATTTATTACATGAGCAAATGATCGGAGCGTAAAGGTGTGCGCTAGAACTAAAATGCCTGATAGCAAAACAATCAGGCATGAGTAGGACGAGGAGTTAATTCATTTGCACTAATATGCTTCTTTAATGCCTTCTAAAGGCGCTTTTACAGAAGCTCTTTGGTTGATTGCATCAAACCAGCGTTGGACATTACGCAACTGACTAAAATCAACTTTGTTTTCGTTAAGATAAACAACCGACGTAAACAGCGAAATATCGGCGATACTAAACTCGTCACAGATAAAGTTTTTGCCAGATAGAGCCTGATCCAAAATAGTCAGTAGGTTCAACGCTTCTTCCTTCGCGGCTGTAACTGCCTGTTGGTCACCTTCTTCACCCAGAACGACATTGTTAAAGTTAATAGTAATTGCTTCAACATTTAATCGTGTGTGGTTCCAGTCAAGCCATTGGTCTACAAGATATCTTTGTTTGTTGTTAGGGTAGTATTTGCCGTCGTCATACTTATCGCTAATATAACGTAAAATAGCGTGTGACTCCCATATAATAAAGCTATTGTCATCAAGAACAGGTACCTTGCCGTTTGGATTCATTTGCAGATATTCTGGTTTAAGATTCTCTTCCATTAGCTCCACAGCGTGAGCTTGATAGTCCAGCCCAAGCTCATTTAATAAGATGTGAACACGAGCTGCATGATTTGACCAAGGGTGGGTATATAGTTTCATTAAGTGATACCTTTATATTTAATGTCAATTGATATTTAAGTTAAAGGGTCTGAATTAGTCACTAAGCCTAATTCGTGACGCCTATAAAGTTTGACTACCCAAACAATCAGTGTGTGACATATAAAGTGCGTGTAATTTTTCATTTCTTTTGATTGGAAGAACTAGACTAGCAGATAGTTTAGTTATTCCAATATAATTATGATGTTAGCTTTATTTTGATAATTGCAATTTGGCGATAATAGATAGTCCAGATCAGTGGCTGTGAGCCTGTTTTTTTGTCGTTATAAAATCAACAATACCATTTGGAAAATCATTCAAAGTGCTGCCGATGGCGTGTATATCTACCCCAGGCCCTAATTTAAGTGCACACGCGCCTGAGGTTTGAAAATTAGACCGATAAGTTAATACGAGGCCTATAACGCGTAAGCCGTCTTCATCATGCTCAATGGCGGGAAATGGGTTATTGATTTTGCGTGAGAAGTTTATTTTTCCTTTGTCATCAGAGAGTAAAATAGGAGGGACAGCGAGAGGGTCGGGTAGCATCTTGATTTGGTCGCCTTCAAAGTTGTTTCTGCGAAACGCCATCACCTGATAAATCGCATTGGGTAACATGTTTTTAGCTTTGATTTGAAATACTGCGGCGGTGTAGCCTTTACTTTGCCTATCATAGTCAGCAAGGGTAATAGTCAGCTTCATTTTTGCCTCTAACCACTGGCCTAATGTAATCACCGTATTGTTACGCTCATCGATATTGTCTTCTCCGCTACACCCAAGTGGCGGGCAGTGTTCTCCGACCTTAGCATTAGGAATATAAACCTCACCACTATCCACATCATACGCCTTTTGATCGCCTTGAAAGCCACTGATTGGTACCTGGTGCAGTGGCATAAGAGGGCGTCGATAAGTAAATTCTTGAGACTTTGCAGGAAATATTTCAGGGCACGGAAATTGACTCAAACTATTGTGGTTATATTTTGTATCAGCGTCCATCGGCACTCTTGCGATACCACCAAAGTGACCTCGTGGTGGGCCATATGAATTGGCATAAAGAGGCAGCTGCAGATCAGCACTCCCTGCAGACAGGTCAAGGTGACGTATCACCTTATATTCTGCGGCAAACGGATTAGTAAAATCTTCTCGGCCATTTTCATCTAAAGGAGGGACAGTATGCTTTGAGACAATCGCAGCTTGAGAAGGTACAGGCACGACTTCTCCAGACGCTTGCTTAACTAGTAAAGTACCAACAACAATATAGTTGCCATCTTCATCAACAACGGCACTTGGTGGCCAAAATGGCCCTTGTGTAGTGTTGGGTATATCTATACGAATTGAAGGAGCCTTGGGCAAAGGCGTTGCCAACAAAGAAACGGAAAACAAAGTCACTATTAGTACGAGCATAATTAGGATGGTGCGGTTGCTGATAAGGTGACGAGTATTGTTTTTTGTATGTGTGAACATTTTTCATCCAAAGGTTGTTAATTTGTAATTAAGACCTTTTGAGTGACAAGGGTGTGACAGTGCTGGCGAATTCAATATGTTTGCAACGGGTATATGAGAAATTCTCTACGGCGATTAGTAACGTTTATTATGCCAATCATACCTCTTTAAAAACCGTGCAATGTACCAGAATGCTATTTGCTTAAGAGATCCTGACCTTCGTCAGGGTGACACAGGTTGCGCTATATTTTATTTCTAACTTTAAACATAACGACAAGCTGAAAATGAATAAGCTTTTAACCTACCTAATACCTTAGTTGCTAGCTTGCAACTTGCGTATTACAAGGGATTACAAATGTACGATTCATGATTTATCGAAAACGGATTATGAACTAAGCACACTTAAAAAAGTGCTACGAGTCATTTGCGCAGAATAGACCAATAATTGAGAGTCTACAGCTTAAGGCTCACGCTTTATTTTGAAATGTGTCATAAAGGAATAAGTAAAGGCTCTTACCACAAAAATACCAACGCTGTCATTACTGTGCATGTATGATAAAAATTCAACATAATAAATAGTTTAAGAAACAGTAAGATAGAGAGTTAACAAAATTATTCAAGTTAAGAGACTTGAGTTCTGTTGCTAATTTAAACACAGTGTTTAATTGATGAGCACTGTTGAATAATCACTCGTTCATCAAATTTAATAACTTACTTTAATAATTAACCTCAGGCTTAGGCAAAGTCGCCTATCCGGGGCCATTTTACAACAGGAAACAACATGAAACTCAAAAAGGTTAAATTAAAAGCGCTAAGCGCAGACAAAAACTTAAGTGCAAAACAAACAAAAGAAATTGCTGGCGGTACGTTTGCTTACAGCAAAGATTATGGTGCTTGCCACACAGCGCCTGAGTTTTGCCCAACGGTATACGCTTGCTAGAGTAAATAGCTAGCGAAACAGATAGGTGATGCAGAGGTTACGCAAGTAACCTTATTGATTAAAACAGCATAAATCCTTGTACTTGTTGTTATAAGCTGTTGATGTCGCATCACCACTATCATAGATGAGTAACCTTGTTATGCTACCAATGCTTTAAATACCGCCTTTTTGTTCCTTTCACCAATCTATGAATCGCTTAGCCCTGAAGAATTCACCGAATTGCCATATTTAGCTTTGTATAATTAAAAGTTTATAAATAACAAGTGATGCTGGTATTTAACTAGCTGTGTTACTTAATAGTTATTTAATTTTATCGACACGGAAAATGAACATGCGCATCAAAGTGTTCAGCTAATTTTTAGCTGATGGGTTGTTTAGTCTTTGTCACTGTACTTGCAGCCTGCCAAACATTCACAGCTACTCATACACAAGCGAATGCTGTTTAAAGCTCACCACACAATCTACTCAAGCTTTGAAAGGGGCTGTAGAGCGACCCAATAAGAGGATGGCCGCTACGCACATTTAGAAATAAAGCGGCAAACTAGCATCAGCTAGTACGACAAATTGCTTGGCTAAAGCACGTTATAACCCCAAACACTTAACCACAATCATGCTGGTAAAGCAGAAATAGCTGCGGCTATTATTTTGATAATTCCATTTAGCGGTGGCTGTCTCGTTTAATTCTACCTACTGACTCTGTGATCAAAATAATCGAAAAACACGGAAAGCCTTCAACTTAGAAAGTAAAATCTGTATTCACTGAGAATCGACTTAGGGTTAATAGTTAAAAACCTTATACAAACCCGCTCAAATGCGGGTTTTTTTGTATTCAAATTTAGGAAGCCATTGTTATGTCAAACATGCTGACCGTAGAGCAAATAAAAAAGCACGAAGGCTTTAGACAGTTTCCTTATTACTGCACAGGGGGAAAGTTACCCATCGGATATGGTCTTAACTTAGGTGATGTGGGAATTAACGAAGAAGAGGCTGAACAGCTACTTGCTAAAGACATACAAGAAGCCAAAGCAGGAGTTAAGCGTCGCATTGATATAAGTAAATGTAATGAAGCTCGTATTGCGTGTTCGTGAATATGGCGTTTAACCTTGGTTTAAACGGTTTAATTGCCTTTTAAAAATGCTCAAGCATGTGGAGTGTGGTAACTACAAGCAGGCAGCCAATGAAATGATGAATAGTCGCTGGGCCAATCAAGTTCCGAATCGAGCTAACGAGCTAGCAAATCAAATGCTAACAGGAGAGTGGCAATAAACCCCTAAGGGTATAAGCCTAGTTATACCCATTAAAGATGTTCACTGAATAATAATCTAGCGCCATGATGCCTGTACCGTCTAGCAACAAATGCATACAGAGTACGCAAGGTGTCGAACTTTTTATGTTATCACCAGTAATACAGATGACTTGTTATTAAAAGTTAGAGGTCAATACGGCTCAAGTCAGGATTTTGATTGAACAGTGAAAAAATAGAAATTTAATTAGAAGCCAAGTTTTTGAGGTTCAAAATTAAAAACGGATGCGTGTTTTGCTGGAAAATATCGATAAATGACAGAAGTTGTCCAAAAAGGGTGGTTACACAGGGCTAGAGAAATTCTACATGTAGAATAATTTGCAGTGAGTGGGTCGTTAAATATTTATTTCTTTACTCGACGTTCCAGTAATAAAAAATACGTTAGCATCATTTTAAACAGTACAAAAACAAAACCCGCCATACAGGGCAGGTTAAAAGAATTCCTTCGCGGTGTTGGCGCACCCAAGGATGTAGTTATACAAGCTTAAAGGAGATAACCACCGTTGAGAAATAGTAACAGATTCCAATTTGTTTTCACATTAAAAGAGGGGTTAATAAAAATGGAAGGACCAGCAAAAAATCCGTTTGTACATTATGCCGGGATAGCTGCGGTGATATGCGCAATTTCTCTGCTAGCGTACGTTTTGGCTCCTAACGGTATATTTTAATGCTTAGCTGGCTATTTGAAGGTGTTACAAACAACCCTATAGAGGCCATAAGCAAAGCTGGTGATGCACTTTTTGTGAGATTAACGAGGACATAAATGGCCACTCAAATTTGGAACCTGAGTGACTTTTCTATGCTTTGAGTGCTTAAATTCATTTCAAATTTTCAGTTCAAGGAGTGAACGATGGGATTAGCAAGGAAGCGGCAAATTAGCTTGTCGGATACGCCTTATTATCATTGTGTTTCACGCTGTGTTCGCCGCGCATTTTTGCATGGTTAAGGTAAGCAGGTGGGGAAATCTTATGAGCATCGACAGGGCCGAGTAGAGGAGCGGTTACAGCTTATAGCCTACTTATTCTTGAATGAACTATTCATTTCTCTGTATTTTTAGTAGGGAGTTTGGACTTATTTTGCATAAGGCTAAATTGAAGGTATCTAAAACGTGATATAACTTATTGAATAGGGTAAGGAAAAGCTGGTCGGCATAGCAGGATTTGAACCTGCGACCCCTGACACCCCATGACAGTGCGCTACCAAGCTGCGCTATATGCCGACTTGGGTGTAACTATACGGATATTTTTTGGAAAGGCAATAAGTAGTTGGTTTGTTTGAACATTAAATGAGCTTATAGGCGTGTAACTGCCTGCTAAACAGGCAGTCACACACTTTTTATCTATTAATACCAGACCCCTTTGGGTAAGGTCTTTTTCATTTTGGGGTGCTGGTTTGCATCAAAAACAGGTGTTTTGCCCGATTTAAGTTGTTGGTTGTAATCTTTATATAACCAAATCACAAAACCTGAAAGCATAAATAGTGCAACTACGTTGACGATTGCCATTAGGCCCATTGATACATCTGCCATGGTCCAAATAACACCAAGCTCTCCAACCGCACCAAACATCACCATGCCTAACACACATATGCGGAATATCGTCATACCATGTTTATGGTTGTGCTCTAAGAACATCAAGTTGGTCTCTGCATATGAGTAGTTTGCTACAATAGAGGTAAAGGCAAAAAACAAAATAGCGATGGCAATAAAGGTCGCGCCCCAATCACCCACATGTTCAACTAATGCCGCTTGAGTTAGTGCAATACCAGTTACGCCTGATTCTGGCACAAGCTGGTTAGACAATAGAATAAGTGCGGCAGTTGCCGAGCAAATAACAATAGTATCAACAAATACGCCAAGCATTTGCACATAACCTTGTGAAGCAGGGTGGTTAGGATTTGGGGTTGCAGTAGCGGCTGCGTTGGCCGCGCTACCCATACCGGCTTCATTTGAAAACAGGCCTCGCTTAATACCTTGGATCATGGCCTGCATCACTGCGTAGCCAATGGCACCAGCGCCAGCTTGCTCAATACCAAAAGCGCTAAAGATGATCTGCTTAAATACATCGGGCAGCAAATCATAGTTGATGGCACATATATATAGTGCAACCAATAAGTAGGCCAACGCCATAAATGGCACCACTAGCTCAGCAAAACGTGAGATGGTTTTTAGGCCGCCAAATATAATGAAAGCAGAGCCTACAACCAATATGCCGCCCATTATATACTTGGGCACGTCAAATGCCACTTCAAACGCTGCTGCTATTGAATTAGCTTGCACCGCATTAAAGACCAAACCAAAAGCGAGGATCAGACATAAAGAGAACAAAACTCCCATCCAGCGCTTGCCTAAGCCATACTCCATATAATAAGCAGGGCCACCACGAAAGTTGCCGTCTTCATCTTTTGTTTTATAAAGCTGTGCCAAGGCACTTTCTGCAAAACTGGTAGCCATGCCTATTAGGGCAATTAACCACATCCAAAAAATCGCACCTGCACCGCCTATATATAACGCAACGGCAACACCCGCCATATTACCTGTGCCAACACGTGCGGCCAAAGACGTACAAAATGCTTGAAAAGATGATATCCCTTCATTGGCACCGCTACGGCTATTAGCCATAACTTTTACCATATAAGGAAATTGACGAAATTGAATAAACCCTAAACGAAGAGTAAAGAATAAACCTGCTGCTATTAATAGATAGATGAGAACATGTCCCCAAAGCAATCCACTAATAAAGTTTAATACATCAGCCATAACTACAAAGCCTACTTATATATGAACGGATAAATTAGGGCGCGTAATCTAACACATATATATAGAAGAGTCTTATAAAGGCTATTAAAGCCAATTTATCCACAGCTTTTTGTGGGTAACTTGTGTGATTTTGGTGTGTAATTCTGTATAGGTAAAAAGGATGAAAATAATCATATTTTACTGCAAAAACCGCTTGCGCTTTTAATTCGCCGCCCTATAATGCGACCCCACTGACACGGAGCGCTACGCTGAAAAGCAAAGCAACAACGAGTCAGCGTCGAGTAAAACTTAAATTTAAAACTTCTTAAAATTAAGTGTTGACAAAAAAATGGGAATGCTTAGAATGCACACCCCTAGCGAGATGAAGCCAAGCGCTGATTCATCGCACTGTTCTTTAAAAATATGAAGCAATCATCTGTGTGGGCACTCGTACAGATTGAGTTCTAACAGCAGAACTACTTCGGTAGGGACGCAAACAAATTTAGAGTCTCAATGTTTTTTCCTTAATTGGAAAATGAGTGACCAACAGCAACAAGTTTACTTGTTGCAGCACAGTCAATTCGATACCGAAAGGTATCAAAATCAGAATTCATTGAGCGTGTCCTTCGGGACAGAAAAAACTTTTAATTGAAGAGTTTGATCATGGCTCAGATTGAACGCTGGCGGCAGGCCTAACACATGCAAGTCGAGCGGTAACATTTCTAGCTTGCTAGAAGATGACGAGCG
>NZ_JABBPG010000030.1 GCF_013140855.1 Pseudoalteromonas caenipelagi
AATCCTAGTCTCAAGCGCCTCTTACTGGCTCAACTAGGCTTATCGCAAGTTAGTACGTCCTTCATCGCCTCCAACTGCCAAGGCATCCACCGTGTACGCTTAGTCACTTAACCATACAACCCAAAATAGTTTTAGGTTGATAATCAAAGACTGATTTCAACTTCGCCAGAAGTTAATATTGAATACTAAAGTAGATGCTAATTAGTCGTTCCTAAGAACAAATAATTGGCATTGTTTTACTTTTGAAAACTCTTTATAGATACGAATATCTATAAGAATTTAATTATCAGCTTTTCCAAATTTTTAAAGAGCAAGAGAATTTAACTTCTCAAAGAGAAACACACTTAATACTCAGGATATACCTGAAGAATGTTTATCTTTAAAAAGTAAAGTGGTGGAGCTAAGCAGGATCGAACTGCTGACCTCCTGCGTGCAAGGCAGGCGCTCTCCCAGCTGAGCTATAGCCCCACATTACTGGTGTGTACATTGTTTGTAACCAAAGCTTCATTGAGGCAAGGCATAAAGTGAGGACGTTTAGTCAACTAAACGACGAGCTTTATAACGCAGCATCGAGAAGAAGTGGTGGGTCTGAGTAGACTTGAACTACCGACCTCACGCTTATCAGGCGTGCGCTCTAACCAGCTGAGCTACAGACCCAAACAATGTTTGTGTTCTCTAATTCTAATCAACAATCATCTGTGTGGACACTACGAACAAATAAGTTCTAAATCGTATAAGGAGGTGATCCAGCCCCAGGTTCCCCTAGGGCTACCTTGTTACGACTTCACCCCAGTCATGAATCACTCCGTGGTGA
>NZ_JABBPG010000031.1 GCF_013140855.1 Pseudoalteromonas caenipelagi
CAGGCGCTCAACCAAGTAAGACTTACTATGACCGTGCGGGTCGGGCCATAAAGCAAATCAACACAGGCTATAACAACCAACAGTCTGTAGTGAAGACTGAGTATGACCAATATGGCCGTGCTTATCGCACCTCTATTGCACTAGACAGTGATAGAGCGCCAAGTGCAGATGAATGGCAAACTAGTACCTTTGACATTCTAGGTCGAGTACTTGAAACCACCTCCCCGAGCTTTAACGGCAGTACGTTGCAAGTGAGTACTCGTTATTCTTATTTTTCGGTGATACAAACTCATAGTGATGGTGCAACCACGATTAAGAAAAGCAAAGCGTATAATGTGGCGGGTGAATTGCTTGGTATCACAGATAACAAAGGTGGTGGCGAGCAAGCAACATCAAGTACCATTATTTACAGATATGACGCATACGGCCAGTTACTTTATACGACGGATAGTGCAGTTAACCAAGTGAAGATGGAGTACGATGCGTTAGGTAATAAAATAAAGACCATCGACCCAGATAAGGGCACGTGGGAATATCGTTACAATGCATTGGGGCAGCTAAAGTGGCAAAAAGATGCCAATGGTCAAGTGACTTGGATTAACTACGATAATCTAGGCCGTGTGACGCAACGTATTAGCAACGCGCAATCAAG
>NZ_JABBPG010000032.1 GCF_013140855.1 Pseudoalteromonas caenipelagi
TACCCGTGTTTGTTCTACGAAACCATAAGGATACGACGGATTTGTCCCACGACTTATCAATTTAACAATACCCGCGGGTGATTGCTCACCAGTGAGCTGACCAAAGGCATCATAACTATATTTAGTTGTAAGCCCTGTTGATGGCTCATCTTCCTGTGGGCATGACTCTGCACTATTTAGAAGTGAATTAACGGTTTTGCTTCTCACCCATCCGGTATCTGTATCCACATTAAGACACACAACGTGACCGGCATCATTTTCTTGACCAATCACAAAGCGATTCGTGTCGTCGTATTTCACCTTCGTGGTACGTACGAGCATCTCGCCCGAGAGTGTTGGTGCAGTGCTATAGCTGCTACCTGCCTTTAACTCTTTACCCGACACCGTGGTGCGGATTTTAAGGCCCGCACTATTAAAGCCGTACTCTGTGATAACAGACTGTGCTTCAGATTGCGCATTCACCTTCTCTTGATATAACAACCCCTCTTTGTTGTATGCAAACGCACTTTGACGCGTACCTGTTTTACCTTCACTATTGGTTTTTGTCACCTCTGAGCACGTCAAGCGACCAAAGCGACCATAGTTACCACCGTAATCCTGCTTCAACCCAGACATATTACAACGTGATGGTGTCTTGACGTATTC
>NZ_JABBPG010000033.1 GCF_013140855.1 Pseudoalteromonas caenipelagi
CGTGGGAATATCGTTACAATGCATTGGGGCAGCTAAAGTGGCAAAAAGATGCCAATGGTCAAGTGACTTGGATTAACTACGATAATCTAGGCCGTGTGACGCAACGTATTAGCAACGCGCAATCAAGCGCAGCCGAATCAAGGTGCTTTACTTATGACATATTGGGCTACGGTACGACGTCTACGGAAGAAGTCATGGCCGGAACATCTTGTAAGAATAGCGCTAAGTTATACGAAAGAAGCTACAGCTATGATGGTGAATTAAGACCGACAGGCGTTACTATATTAACGTGGGTAGATGGTAAGGAGCATGAGCAACAGCAAAGCACCTTCTATGACGGTTTAAGTCGTCCTTACTTAAAACAGCTGAGTAAAAATTATGCAGTGGGTTATGAATATAACGCGCAAGGCTTTAAGGTGGCTGAATTTGGCTTGCGTTATAACGAAGAAACCAAGCAGGTAGAAAAAACCGAACTGTCGCGTGTGAGCGCTATGAACTTCCGTGGTCAGCCGACGCAAGTAAGCTACCTAGGGGGTCAAAGC
>NZ_JABBPG010000004.1 GCF_013140855.1 Pseudoalteromonas caenipelagi
ATTCCCATTTTTTTGTCAACACTTAATTTTAAGAAGTTTTAAATTTAAGTTTTACTCGACGCTGACTCGTTGTTGCTTTGCTTATTCAGCGTAGCGCTCCGTGTCAGTGGGGTCGCATTATAGGGCGATCCTTTTTTTGATCAAGTGTTTTTTTACGAAAAGTGATAAAAACAGATCGTTCGCCTACTTTTCAATCTAAACACTCTATTTTTACTGCTTTTATAGGATAGACGACGATATAACTGGTTAAATTAAAATCAACTATCACTAACCTTATCGCCAATTTATCCAAAGATATGAAAGTATGCTCTTCGAAATAACTCTTTTCTATCTAAAATACGGTATAAGCTAGTACGGACTTGGTAAGGTATAAAAAGAGTGCTTTAGCAGGATTAATACTTGATATGTAAGGGGTGCTGTTTACCAGTTCTTAAAAATAAAAAACCGCGCACATGATGTGCACGGTTTCGCTTAATCCACAAAAAATTAAGCTTCAGCAATAACGATTACTTTAATAGTAGCTGTTACGTCTGTGTGTACTGCGATTGATACGTCAAATTCACCAGTCTCACGGATAGTACCTAGAGGTAGACGAACTTCTGACTTAGCAACTTCAACACCAACAGCTGAGATAGCGTCAGCGATGTCACGAGTACCGATAGAACCGAATAGCTTACCTTCATCACCAGCTTTAGAAACTAATGTAACTTCTGCTAATGCTTCAAGTTTCTCAGCGCGTGCTTGTGCAGCAGCTAATTCTTCAGCGATTTTCGCTTCTAAATCAGCACGACGTGCTTCGAAAGTTTCGATGTTTGCTTTAGTCGCAGGAACTGCTTTGCCTTTAGGGAATAAGAAGTTACGTGCGAAGCCAGATTTAACTGCAACCTGGTCACCTAGGCTACCTAGGTTAGCGATCTTGTCTAGTAGAATAACTTGCATGTCTCTACACCTTTTAAAAACTGTTAATCAGCTGCTTACTTGTGTAAGTCAGTGTATGGAAGAAGGGCTAAGTAGCGAGCACGCTTGATAGCAGTTGCTAGCTGGCGCTGGTATTTAGCGCTAGTACCTGTGATACGGCTAGGTACGATTTTGCCACTTTCTGTTACATAGTTTCTAAGAGTAGCTAGATCTTTGTAATCGATTTGTTGTACGCCTTCCGCTTTAAAACGGCAGAACTTACGACGTCTGAAATAACGTGCCATGAGTAATTTCCTCAATTAATTCTTTCAATATGTTGTGCATGTAGTACGAGTTGACTCAAACCATTTCGGTTTTCGTGACGATTTAAAAAACCTCGAACTTGTACTGCTTGCCCAACGTATAAATGCTGTGTTTGAGACTGGAACTGTTGCCCACTGGCGACCACTTGAAGTCGAACATAACTATTACGGTTAAGGTCAGCTTCGACTTGTATTGATTTATGCTCAAGCACAAAAATACAATGTGGTATACCCGCTGGGCTTTGATTAAATTTGGGTGTTTTACAAATCACGCCCGAAAGCACATATTGATTTGTATACAGGTCAGCCTGTTGTTGCACCGCAAACCCTCAATGTCCAGAGTCAATAACGATTAAGCAGTAGCTGCTTCTCTTTTCTCTTCTCTTACAAGAGGAGATGCTTCAGTTACAGCAGTTTTAGTACGCATAACTAAGTTACGTAGTACTGCATCGTTGTAGCGGAAAGAAGTTTCAAGCTCGTTGATTACTTCAGTTGGTGCTTCAACGTTCATAAGAACATAGTGTGCTTTATGAAGCTTTTCGATTGGGTATGCCAATTGACGACGACCCCAGTCTTCTAAACGGTGGATAGTACCGCCAGCTTCAGTGATAGAACCAGTATAACGCTCGATCATACCAGGTACTTGCTCACTTTGATCTGGGTGAACCATGAATACGATTTCGTAATGACGCATGGATATTCCTTACGGTTAATATAGCCTTTTCCCGTTTCGGCCAGTCGGGTGAAGGCAAGGAACTAAATGTGATAGCCGAAAGAGCGCGTATTTTACGTAGAGTTGGATTATTAAGCAATTAAAATTTGATATGTATCGAAGAAATTTACAAAGGAATTGATAAAAAAGAAATTTTAAAGGGAGATTGGAGCGGCACACGAGGTTCGAACTCGTGACCTCGACCTTGGCAAGGTCGCGCTCTACCAGCTGAGCTAGTGCCGCATTCCAAATTAGCTCTTATTTTCCGTTATACGCAACTTAAAGGTCACTCCTAACGTTTTAGCGGCTGAGCTAAGTAGCCACTTTGTGATTCTGGAAGATTGGAGCGGCACACGAGGTTCGAACTCGTGACCTCGACCTTGGCAAGGTCGCGCTCTACCAGCTGAGCTAGTGCCGCATTCCAGATTAGCCCTCATTTTCCGTTGCGTGCAACCTAAGGTTACATCTAACGTTTTAGCGGCTGAGCTAAATTCCGCATGATTTTGAAAGATTGGAGCGGCACACGAGGTTCGAACTCGTGACCTCGACCTTGGCAAGGTCGCGCTCTACCAGCTGAGCTAGTGCCGCATAATTCTTTCTTAGCTTTTGATACTAAAAACCCCGCAAGGCTTCTCGTCTTAAGCGGGGCAGGATTCTACAACATAAAAAATGCTTTGCAAGTATTTTTTTAAATATTGAAAAACTTTTCTCGGTAGATTTTTAACTCCATGATGGAATCTTTAATATCGTCTAAAGCTAAATGTGAACTTTTCTTTTTCACTTCATCTAACAATTCAGGTTTCCATCGACGGGCCAATTCTTTGACCGTACTAACATCTAAATTGCGATAATGGAAATATGCTTCGAGCTCAGGCATATATTTGTTTAAAAAACGGCGATCTTGGCCAATAGAGTTTCCACACATGGGCGACTTTGCTGGAGGTAACCAGCCTTTTAGAAAGTCCAATGTTTGTTTAACCGCGTCTTCCTCTGTAAATTTGCTTGCTTTACAACGTGCAGTTAGGCCTGAACGACCATGTTGATTCGTACACCATTCATCCATATTATCTAGCAGTTCATCACTTTGATGGATAGCGATAACAGGACCTTCGGCTAATATATTCAAGTCACAGTCAGTTATCACTGTGGCGATTTCGAGGATTTTATCTGTCTTTGGTTCTAACCCCGTCATTTCGAGGTCAAGCCAGATTAAGTTAGATTCATTAAACGACATAGACTACCTTAGCGGTACTTTCCTTTAGATCCAATGCAATTAGATATATCATATTAGCTTCACCAGTTGACCTAAAGCTTTTTTTTAAAAAGCGGGGCATTTAATTGAGTTATAGACCAATTACATGCAGCTCACAAAACAAACAGTACAGGAATAGGCTAATTTAAACAAATTATCCTATTTTTGGGCGGTAGATCAAAGTAACATGGCAAAAAAGACAAAATTAAGTAAAGGCCAATCCAGACGGATCAGTGCCAACCACCAAAAGCGCTTGCACAAAGCTAAGCAGCAAGAGGCAAACCAACCACAGAGCACTTGGCAGAATGATAACCTTGGGCCTATAGAACCTGCCGTAGTGATCAGCCGTTTTGGTCAACACGCAGACATTGAAACCACACAAGGTGACGTGCTGCGCTGTAATATTCGGCGCACCATAAAAAGCTTGGTATGTGGTGACGAAGTCTATTTTCGCCGCGCCAAAGTTAGCGATGGTGATTTGGCTGGAGTCATAGAAACCACTGAAGAGCGTCGCTCTCAGCTCACTCGCCCCGACTTTTATGATGGCGTTAAAGTTGTTGCAGCCAATATTGATCAAATTTTAATGGTCTCGGCAGTCCTACCAGAGTTTACACCTCATATAATTGATCGCTATCTGGTGGCCTGTGAGGACATGGGGATTGAGCCCATTCTAGTTCTCAATAAAGTAGATTTGCTTGATGATGAAAGCCGTCAGTACATCGATGAAGTGTTAGATATTTATCGGGATTTAGGCTATCAAGTGCTATTTGTGAGTAATAAAACAGGCGAAGGCATTGAGGTTCTGAAACAAACACTGGCGGGTAAAAATAATATTTTTGTTGGCCAATCAGGCGTTGGAAAATCAACTTTAGTCAATACCGTACTTCCTAATGCAGAAATATTAACGCAAGAAGTGTCTGAGAATAGTGGTTTGGGGCAACATACTACAACTGTTTCTCGTTTGCACCATCTGCCTAGTGGCGGTAACTTGATTGACTCACCAGGGATCCGCGAATTTGGATTGTGGCATTTAGAGGTGGAACGCGTGACCTGGTGCTTTAAAGAATTTAGAGAGTTTATTGGCGGTTGCCGTTTTAGAGACTGTAAGCACCTCAATGATCCTGGCTGTCTGTTAGTCGAAGCTGTAAGCGAAGGTAAAATCAGTGAATTGCGCTTTGACAGCTACCATCGCATACTTGAGTCCATGGCTGATGGTCGAGCAGGCGCTCGCGCACCTCGTGTTTAATTCTGTGCTAATATCAGCAAAATTTTTTAGGAAAATAACAACGTGAACTTGGATAAATTTAAAATTGCCATGCAGTATGCACTGCCTAAGCATGGACTTTCGCGCCTTGTCGGAAAGCTTGCCGCTGCCGAAGCTGGTGCACTTACAACGCAATTGATTAAATTATTTATCAAGCAATATAAAATAGACATGAGCGAAGCGCTTCACGAAGACCCGGCACATTACAAAACGTTTAATGAATTCTTTACTCGTCCTTTAAAGCCAGGCATACGCCCTCTTGCTGATGATAAAAATATTATTGCTCATCCAGTAGATGGAGCTATTAGTCAATTGGGAGATGTCGTTGATGGACAGATTATCCAAGCAAAAGGGCATGACTATAGTTTGCAAACACTATTAGGGGGTAAAGAAGAAGACTTTTTACCTTTTAGCGGTGGCAAGTTCGCAACCATTTACCTTGCACCAAAAGATTATCATCGTATCCATATGCCGATTGATGGCACATTAAAGCGCATGATCTACGTGCCTGGAGATTTGTTTTCAGTTAATCCACTTACCGCGCAGAATGTGCCAAACTTGTTTGCACGTAACGAGCGTGTAGTGGCAATTTTTGACACCGAAATAGGTCCTCTTGCTATGGTATTAGTTGGTGCAACTATCGTAGCAAGCATCGAAACGGTTTGGGCGGGCACAATCACCCCACCAGCTGGCAAAGATATATTTAGCTGGGATTACCCTAGTGAGGGAAACAATGCCATCACCTTGAAAAAGGGTGAGGAAATGGGTCGTTTTAAACTCGGTTCTACAGTTATCTTAGCCTGGGGCGCTAACCAAGCTGACTTCCTAGATAATGAACAACCTGAAACAGTCACTCGAATGGGCACACCGTTTGCCACCATCAATCAGTAAGAACTGCTTATATTAAAAGGCTAATGTAACCCATTGGCCTTTTAATTTTTTTGTCCTTACCTCATGCTGTGCAAAACCTACATTTACTATCTTTGGCAATATTCCACACACTCTGATGCAGCGTTAAGCCATCAACACTGGCAAAGAAACTACCACTGTGATGACCTAAAATAGTATTCACCGCAAGCAGTGCCTGCTGAGCCCCGATCACACCTAACAATGGACTTAACACCCCAAAATTGTCACAGTTGGTATTGTCTACCTTATCACTTTTAGGAAACACGCAGGCATAGCATGGACCGCTTTGTCGAAAATCAAAGCACATGACTTGTCCTGATGTGGCAATCGCTGCGCCTGAGATCAACACTTTTTGGCTTTTCAAACAGTAATTATTAAGCAAATAGCGTGTTTCGAAATTGTCGCTGCAATCGAGTACTACATCTGCTTGTGCTAGCAGTGCATGAATATTCTCGTTCGTTACTTTTGCACGGTTAGGATTGAGAGTAATACAGTTGTTTAAACTCGCTAACACTTTACTAGCCGCTTGGCTTTTAGACTGTCCTAGATGGCTCACTTTATACAAGATCTGGCGCTGTAAATTAGACAGTTCCACTTCATCGTCGTCTATAAAGGTGAGTGTACCGACACCACTTGCCGCCAAATAGAACAGCGCCGGACTGCCTAGGCCGCCACACCCAACCACCGCAACATGGGCTTTTTTCAGTGCAAGCTGGCCGTGTTCCCCAACCTCTTTTAGCAGCAAGTGGCGGCTGTACCGCAGCCGTTCTTTATCGTCTAACGTCATGGCTTAATACTACTCCAAACACGCCTTAAGTTGCTCAATCGCCACGCGATGATCTTCTGACTCAGTGATGGCCCTCACTACCGCAATGCTACCCACGCCCGTTTTGGCCACGTCAGGTGCCACCGACAGATCAATTCCACCAATCGCTACCGTTGGATAGTACTCAGCCATCAAAGGCACAAAGTGAGAAAGCTTCTCCAAACCTTGAATTTGCCCTGTCATATCTTTGGTTGTGGTTGGGTAGATGGCCCCAAACGCTAGGTAACTCGGCCTGTAGTTATGCGCTCTAAGCATTTCGTAAAAACCGTGCGTAGACACACCTAGTCTGAGCCCCGCTTCTTGAATAGCCTTAAGATTGGCTTCACAGAGATCTTCTTGTCCTAAGTGAACACCATAAGCACCGTGTTTAATTGCCAATTGCCAATGGTCATTAATAAACACCCGAGATTGGTATTTTTTTCCTAAGGTAATGGCTGTTTGAATATCGGCTTCAAGTGTTTCTACGTTTGCATTTTTAATTCTCAACTGCACGGTTGGCACACCTGCCGACAAACACTTCTCGACCCAATCAACACTATCAACAACGGCATAAAGCCCAAGTTCACCATTAGTGTCAGCAAAGCCTGCTGCAAAATTAAATGGGTTAGGCTGTGCAAAATCCAATTCGTCTGCAAGCCAGCTGCCCGCTTCAATCACTTGTGGATAATAGGTTAAGTTGGTAGGAAAACCTGTCTGTGCAACGGGGCCGATTCCCTCACCATAGCGTGTTGCTGCATACAGCCCTTGATTTATGTAGGCTTTAGCCAATATAAAAGCATCTTTTAGTGGGTAGCCTTTTGCTAAACAAGCAGCTATCGCTGAAGATAAACTACACCCGGTACCATGGGTGTGTGGTGTACTAATCGTTTCATTGCCCAGCCAGTATTCTTGCCCTTGCCAGAGGCAAAAATCAACACAGTATCCTTTCGGATAATCCCAGTGCCCACCTTTGACTACGACGGATTTAACGCCCATTTCGACTAACTTACTTGCAGCTTCACGCACCGCATCGGGGCCAATTAAATACACCCCGGTTAACAGCTGAATTTCTTGTGTATTCGGTGTTATCACATCAACCAGTGGCAGCAAGTGAGTTTTTAAAGCATCAATGGTGTCTTCTTCAGTTAACCTATCACCACTGGTTGCAATCGCGACAGGGTCATACACAATAATCGGGGGTTGTGACCACTTTTGCTTGTAATGACTAATGTGCTCAGCGATTAATTGAATTTGCTGCACATTTGCTAACATACCTATTTTAATCACTTTTGCAGGCATGTCAGTTGCCAAAGCTTGAAGCTGTGATTCAATCACATCCGTTGCTACCGAATTAATCGCCTCTACGCCTAGGCTATTTTGGGCTGTTAATGCCGTAATCGCTGTGCAAGCATGCACACCAAAGCTCTGCATCGCTTTAATGTCCGCTTGAATACCTGCACCACCACCAGAGTCTGATCCTGCAATACTCCAAACTACCTGTGCCATTTCAGACTCCTCATTTTATTGTTAGTTGCTTTGATGCCAAAATGGCATACCCATTGTGGGCGTTGAAGGTGCCGCAACGTCTTTTTCAGGCATTGCTTGTGCAACGTATGCCGCACGCCCCGCTTGCACCGCATAGTTAAATGCGCGGGCCATTGTAACAGGACAACCTGCACCAGCGATTGCCGAGTTTAGTAATACCGCATCATAGCCCATTTCCAGCGCTTGGCAGGCATGTGATGGTAAGCCTAAACCCGCATCAACAATGAGTGTTATGTCTGGCAAACGCTGGCGTATCATTGATAAGTTATATGGGTTCAACAACCCTTTGCCGGTACCAATTGGTGCCCCCCACGGCATTAATACGTCACAACCCAATGCTGCTAAACGCTGACATAGTACTAAATCATCAGTGCAGTACGGTAGCACCTTAAAGCCCTCAGATAGCAATATCTGAGTCGCTTCTAACAATGCCACAGGATCTGGTTGCAAATTATATTCATCACCTATCAGCTCTAGCTTTATCCAGTCGGTCGCAAAAACTTCTCTACACATGTGTGCCAATGTCACCGCTTCTTTCACGCTATGGCACCCAGCTGTATTAGGAAGCACTTTTAGTCCTGTGTCTTTTATCAATTGCCAAAAATCATCTCCTGCTGACACCGAGTTTTGGCGGCGCAGTGATACAGTAACAATTTGCGACTGTGATGCACTAATCGCCTCTTGCATTATGTGTGGAGAAGGATACAAAGCAGAGCCAATCAATAGACGGCTCTCAAACTTTTGCCCATATATGGTAAGTGGTTTATCGTCTCGCATGACCTACCCACCTTGAATCGGCGAAAGCAACTCAATGCTGTCACCTTGCGCTAAATGCGTTGATTGACACTGGCTGCGTGGCACAAATTGGCCATTCAAAGCCACTGCATAGGGTTCTTTCGCTCCCATTGAATCAATAAATGCTTGAAGAGTATGCTCTGTTGATTCTATTGCCTGACCATTAAATGTTATTTTCACAATAACTCCTTACTAAGCGCTTGCTTAACTACAGCAGGGGCAAGCAGATAACCGTGACGGTATAAGCCGTTAATACTGATCACATTGCCATGCACTGACGTTTTCGGACGATTATCACTAAAAGCAGGTCTAAGCCCCGCATTAAGTGCCATTACTCGACCTTCGGCAAAACCACTATGTACAGTATAAGCCGCAGAAAGCAGCTCTAGGGTTGAACGTACCGTTATCGACCCACTGTCTTGTGATTCAATTTCAGTGGCTCCAATCACGAATTCATTATTGGGTTTAGGTGCAATGTAGATTGGGTAACGAGGGTGCATTAATCTCACAGGCCTATGCAACGACACTTCCGGTGCGTAAATGCGTGCTACTTCACCGCGTACACCTCGCAGACCATGTAGCTGTTGTTTAGCACCAATACCTCGACAATCAACGACCCAATCAAACTCTGCATCGTTTACTTTTATCCTGCCCTGAGCCTCTTGATGTAACTCAACAGACTGACCAAAGTAAAACTGACTATCCGTTGTTTGAAGCAGCTCAAAGCTTGCTTTGTAAAAGGCTTGATTATCTAACTGCCCTTCACTTGGCAAATAAATACCTTGATGAAAACGCCCGGCAAGTTCAGGTTCAAGTCTTGCAATATCTTGACTCGATGCCTGCTGCGCGTAATGTCCTGCCATAGGCTTCAGGCGCTGCTCAAAACTACGTAAATCCCCCATATCTTGCGGATGCGCAACAATCAACGTGCCTGATTGTTGATACATAACAGAAGACGGCAACGCCGCAAGGAGCTTCGGCCATAGTGCCATCGCTTCTACACCAAGCTCAGCAATATCAGTGTCACAAATCACTGACTCAGCCATAGGCGCGAGCATCGCTGCTGCAAGTGCTCCTGCACCGTTGTCATTGGCATTAGGTGCCGCCTCAAAGATGTGCAGTTGATATCGCTCATGCAGCATTAACGCCGCAATTCGGCCTACAAGACCGAATCCTAATATCGCAACCTTAGGTTTTTTCATGCTAAACATCTACCGTATGCAATGGTTAGTTAAGAAGTGACGCTGCATAGAAACAGCATCACCCAATACTGTTTGGCGTGCGCCAAACAGACACAACTCTAAATTGCCTTGTGATAAATTTCAGAGCCAGATTGCTTAAACTCTTCAGACTTGGCTTTCATTTCAGCTTCAACGTCCACCATTTTGATCTCAATTGCATCGCCAACATTATTTGGATCTATCCCTTTAGCTTCAAGATCTTTGGCATAGTCACGCACTTCTTGAGTGATCTTCATCGAACAGAATTTAGGACCACACATAGAGCAAAAATGCGCTACTTTACCTGATTCTTGCGGTAATGTTTCATCGTGGTATTCACGGGCACGATCTGGGTCTAACCCTAAATTAAATTGATCATGCCAACGAAATTCAAAACGTGCCTTTGATAAAGCGTTATCACGTACTTGTGCACCGGGATGACCTTTCGCTAAGTCAGCCGCATGTGCTGCTATTTTGTAGGTGATCAACCCTTCTTTTACATCTTCTTTGTTAGGCAAGCCTAAATGCTCTTTTGGCGTCACGTAACATAGCATGGCGCAGCCATACCAAGCTATTTGCGCAGCGCCAATGCCCGATGTGAAGTGATCGTAACCCGGTGCAATATCGGTTGTAAGCGGACCAAGCGTATAAAATGGCGCTTCATGACAGTGCTCTAACTGTTCTTTCATGTTTTGTTCAATCATGTGCATTGGCACGTGACCTGGTCCTTCGATGAATACTTGCACATCATGCTGCCAAGCAATCTTCGTCAGCTCGCCCAATGTGCGTAATTCAGAGAACTGCGCTTCATCGTTGGCATCTGCAATTGATCCGGGACGCAAACCATCTCCAAGTGAGAAACAGACATCATATTGCTTCATGATTTCGCAGATATCTTCGAAATGGGTATACAGGAAGTTCTCTTTATGATGCGCCAAACACCACTTCGCCATAATTGAACCTCCACGTGACACAATACCTGTGACACGTTTTGCCGTCATTGGCACATAACGTAGCAGTACACCGGCATGAATTGTAAAGTAATCAACCCCCTGTTCTGCCTGCTCAATCAGTGTATCTCGGAAAATCTCCCATGTAAGATCCTCAGCGACCCCATTAACTTTTTCAAGCGCTTGATAGATTGGCACTGTACCAATTGGCACAGGAGAGTTTCGCACGACCCATTCGCGGGTTTCATGAATGTATCTCCCCGTCGATAAGTCCATAACTGTATCTGCGCCCCAGCGAGTAGACCAAACCAATTTTTCAACTTCCTCTTCAATAGAAGACGTTACAGAAGAGTTACCGATGTTGGCATTTACTTTCACTAAGAAGTTACGCCCAACGATCATTGGCTCCGATTCTGGGTGATTGATATTGTTAGGTAAAATAGCGCGGCCACGGGCTATTTCATCACGCACAAACTCTGGAGTAATAAACTCTGGAATAGATGCGCCAAAAGACTGGCCTTTGTGCTGCTGGGCAAGGATCTCTTCTCTGATCTTGGCACGCCCCATATTTTCACGAATAGCCACATACTCCATTTCAGGCGTCACTATTCCTTGGCGAGCATAATGCATCTGAGTCACATTTTTACCTGCTTTTGCACGACGGATTTTTGGTAAGTGCTCAAAGCGAATGTGGTCTAGCCCTTCATCTGCCATGCGCTGTTGTGAAAACTTAGAGGTGACCGAATCGAGCCACTCGGTATCACCGCGCGCATCAATCCACTCTTTACGCAATTTAGGTAAGCCTTTACGTACATCTAATTTAAAATCTGGATCTGTGTATGGACCTGAGGTGTCGTATACACGAACGGGGTCGTTTTGCTCGTAGACAGGATTATCTTCAGTGCCACCAACAAAACTATCTGATAAGGTAATCTCACGCATACCAACACGTACACCTAGATATTCACCTTCCACATACACTTTGTGAGAACTAGGAAAAGGTTGCCCTGTAAGATTATAAATAAATTCAGATGCCGCGGCACGAGTTTCGCGGCGAGATGGTTTGCTACTATTGTTTGACATGACTTGCCTCATTGTTATTTAAGGGGTCTTGTCAGATCTCCAAAAGGAGCGAGATGAGGGGTTAACCTCAGATGATCGAGTTTTATGACATCATAAAACTTTGGCAGCCTACAAACATCTGTTTGTAATAGGCAGCTTGTTCCCTACGCAGGTTTTAACCTGATCAGGTTCACGGATCCCGCACAATGCGATCTCAGCCCAAAGGGCACTCCGACAAGTAACGAATTGACAATGAGTGTACTGGAGAAGGACTTAGCCTGCAACTCGAAAACGTAGTTCTGGTTGGCCTTTGAAAATCAGTGCATTTTCTATCATAAGCACAGGCACACCACTTTGAAGCATTTTCAACAGCATTTGTTCTTGCTGATTAGTCTGTTTATCACATAGTTTACGCGTCATCCCAATATGCGATACTTTAAGCGAGCTGTCGCGCACTATTCCTTCACCAAAGAATCGATTACAACCTCCGTTGCCGGCAACTTGCATAGCTTCTATAAACTCAATAGAAATGACACTATTAGCAACTAATTTTCCATTAATATGGCTCAGCTGCCATTTGGTATGCTTTAGCTGTGTATCACCCACTTGTGTCGTTGATATACAGCCAACTAAAAACGCGCCAATCACGCTATATAAAATGAAGGATTTCATGTCACACTACTACTCACTAAACTCGTATAATTATACACATTTAACGGGATTTAGCGGCAATAAATAGCTATTTAGAATCGAAAAAGCGCATTTTTAGCGCTAATTTCCTGAAAACAAACTTTGAATTTCCTCACATAGGAACGGACGACCCCTCTCATTCACAGAAGTACCTGTCACAATGGCATCTAACATGAGTTTGTCATCAGACTTACGAATGACTTTTTGTATAAAAATGAACTTTAATTTGCTTTGCTGCTGCATCTCAACTTGTACATAAAATTCATCTCCTGGTTTGAGTGAATCTTTAAAGTTCATTTCCGAACGGATCACTACTAGATTAACTTTATCTCGAGCTAACGCGGCAAAATCAACGCCTTTCGAAAGTAAAAATTCATGTCTTGCATGCTCTAAATAATTAAAATATACCCCATTGTTCACAATTCCTTGTAAATCACATTCGTAATCACGTACTTTGAAATCTACGCTAAATATCACTTGAGCCCCGCAAAATAAAAGTAAGCTATTAATAATTGGCAAAGTTATAACACATTTAAACGCTATTTTGGTTTTAACCTAGCGGTCATTTGCTAAAATGTGCGCAACTCAAACGATAACAGCCGAACTATGAATTCAAAATACTCTTTGCTAAGCGCAACAATAATATCGCTGCTTTCTTATCATTCTTTCGCTAACGAAGCATCAATTGAAACCATTGAGGTAACAGGCGACTTTAAAAGGGAAAGCGTTCAAACCTTAAGCGCAAGTGCCATAATAATGGGAGATGATGCCATCACAGCCAGAGGCGCTTCACATCTAGAACAAATGCTAAATAGCGCAGCCAACACAAACTTTACTGCTGGAGCATCACGAGGGCGCTTTGTACAGATCCGTGGTATTGGACTTCGCTCTCAGTTCGTAGACCCAATTCACCCAAGTGTAGGCATGTTAGTAGACAATATTGACTATTCAGGCCTAGGGGGCAGTGCGTTACTTTTTGATACTGACCATGTGACTATTTACCGAGGACCACAAGGCACACGTTTTGGAGCCGATGCTATGGCAGGTATGGTAGACGTGCATACTCAAGCTGCGACATCAGAACCAGCCCTAAATGTTAAACTGGGCATTGGTAACTACCAAAGTAAAGAAGCTGGTATTGCTATGGGTGGTGCAGTTACTGAAAGTACGGCTTTTCGAGGTAGTTATTATTTGCAGCAATCTGATGGCTACACCGACAATATTTACTTAAATAAAGCCACGCAAAAATTAGATGAGCAGGTTGGTAGAGTTAAATTACATACTCAATGGAGTAGCTCGCTAAGCTCTGAATTTGTTGCGCACCACATTAATATTGATAATGGCTATGATGCCTTTACGCTATATAACAATCGTCAAAGCAGTGCCGATGAGCCGGGACAGGATAATCAACAAAGCAATGCCTTTGCACTTAAAACGCATTATACCGGCGCTAAACTATTTGATATGTCGGTACTTGTTAGTCGATTGAGCGGTGACACTCTATACAGCTATGACGAAGATTGGACTTGCAATGATGTCTCTCGCCCTGACGTATGTGCCGCGGGACTGCATCCAGACGGTTACAGCTCAACAGATAGCTATCAGCGCAAACATGACAGAGGCACATTCGAACTAACGCTCTCAGATAAACAACAAAGCTGGGTTGCTGGTGTTTCAGCTAAACGTAAGCAAGTAGCGCTTACACGTGCATACACTTGGCAAAGCCAAGAGTTTAACTCTCATTATGATGTCAGCCATCTGGCATTGTTCGGTCAGAAGGTCACACATTTATCTGACAAAACTGAACTCATTACTGGTCTACGAGCTGAGCGATACAACACAGACTACTTTGATAACAATGCCATTGTCGGTAGTACCGATGATTGGATGTGGGGAACCAAGCTTGCCTTAGAACACTATGTAGTGCCCAGAACAATGATATACACCAGCCTTTCTCGCGGATACAAAATTGGTGGTATTAATGGCGAAGCGCTTGCCAGAGCGAAAGACGAACAACTAAATGTTCAGTCAGACCAACATAACTTTGCTCCTGAATATCTGTGGAACGCAGAGTTTGGCGTAAAAGGCAGCTCAGAAGACAAACGTCACATAGTTAGAGTCAGCGCTTTTTACATGCACAGAGAAGATATGCAAGTAAAACGCTCTTTGGAAGTCGATCGAAAGTTTTTAGAGTTTATTGATAATGCCTCTAAAGGACGAAATTACGGAATAGAGGTTGAAGGGCAATTTCAGTATACCGATCGTTTGAGTTTATCTTATAGTGTTGGCTACCTTGACACCAAAGTCGAAGGCGAATTTATCAACATCAATCTAGATGGTCGAGAGCAAGCTCAAGCACCAAAATATCAATACTCTTTAGCCGCTAATTATTTTATCACTGAACAATTAGTTGCTGCGCTATCGTTGGATGGTAAAGATGACTACTTCCATTCAATCAGCCATGACGCTAAAGCTAACAGCAGTAACTTAATCAATGCGAGTTTAAGCTATTATGCACCGCAATGGTCACTCACTGCATGGGGTAGAAACTTAGCAAATAAAGACGTAGCAGCCCGAGGTTTCAGATTCCCAAATAACCCATTAAATGGCTATTTGACAGAAACCTACGTTCAATACGCTGAACCGCGTCTGGTTGGACTTACATTTAAGTACGAGATATAAAATAACAGTAGATAAAAAAAGCGCTCATTGAGCGCTTTTTTTTATCGCATCGTACTAGAAGTTAATCAACTTCAGGTAGGTTACGTCCATAGAATACTTCTTGGATTTCACGATTTAGGCGAGCTCGGATCTCTGTTTCTTCATCTTCACTCAAATCTGCAGTGGTGATGCCAAACAAATAAGTGTTCAAATCTGTTTCTTTAAGCATCATTTTAGTGTGGAACAAGTTTTCTTGATAAACATTCACATCTAGCATCTGATAAGCTTCTTTCGTATCTTCTGTCATGTAATTCTGTATTGAGTGAATTGCATGATCGATGTAATGTTTCACACCAGTTACGTCACGAGTAAAGCCTCGCACACGGTAATCAATAGTTACCACATCTGATTCCAAAGAATGGATTAAGAAGTTAAGCGCCTTAAGTGGTGAGATAATACCACAGGTAGATACTTCAATATCCGCACGGAAAGTACAAATGCCGTCATTTGGGTGGGCTTCTGGATAGGTGTGCACACAAATGTGGCTCTTATCTAGGTGCGCAACCACAGATTCAGGTAGTGGCCCTGGGGTTTCATTGCTATCAAAAGTCTGCTGTTCAACAGGCTCTTCAGATACCAAAATAGTTACACTTGCCCCTTGCGGCTCGTAATCTTGACGCGCAATATTCAATACGTTAGCGCCAATAATATCGACAACGTCTTTCAAAATATCAGTCAAACGATCAGCACTATATTGCTCATCGATATATTCTAAATATTCTTTACGTTGTTGTTCTGTTTTGGCGTAACAGATATCGTAAATGCTAAAGCTTAAACTCTTCGTTAAGTTGTTAAAGCCATGGAGTTTAATTTTATCAAAGGGCTTGTTCACGATAGACCAACCTTCAAACTATAAATCTGCGAAGCGCAGAACCAAAAGTTTGCGGATTTTATACGAAAATCGCGCTATGAAAAAGGGTTATTTTCCCTCACTTTCAACAACCTCGTGGCTATGAGTAATTTCTACTGATTTATCAAGCATTAATGCTACTGAACAATACTTTTCCGCAGACAACTGAACAGCGCGAGCTAGGTGCTTTTCAGACACATTACGGCCCGTAACCACAAAGTGTAGATTCATTTTGGTAAAGACTCTAGGCGCAGTTTCTGCACGCACTCCAGTCAATTTCACTTCAACGTTATCAAAATCTTGCTTTGCTTTTTTCAAGATACTTACCACATCCACTGAAGAGCAGCATCCGGCCGACATTAATACCATTTCCATTGGACTGGGTGCTGCACTCTCAGAGCCGGCGTCAAAGACCACGTTATGCCCTGATTCAGAGCGGCCTAAAAACGTATCTCCCTCTACCCACTTTACACTTGCTTGCATAGTTACCTCATAAAAAACAATAACACCGCCAGTCGGCGGTGCTATTGTGAATAATCGTTATTATTAAATTTTTATAGTCATACAGCCGAGTCAAACATATTTTTAACTAAACCGGCAAATTCTTCAATAAACTCACGTTGCTCTACCGTAACACGCTGCTCAGTTACACTTGAAAGCACTTCTTGTAAGTCATAAACGATGCCATCAACTTCACGCACAATCAAGCTTCGTTGCTCTGTGGTCAACTCACTATGTTGCTCACAAATACGTATTACATTCTCTGCAATTACGTCTTCGATCAGTTCCATTACTTTAGGGGCACCAGGCTTAATCTCGCCGGGTTTTTCAAACAAGGCTAAGTTTTGTGTAAGATACATGACTAACTCGTCATAACCTTGTTTATCTAAAACCATCTTTAATTCACCTACGACTTTGAACTTACCTGTTATTGATTTAAGCAGAAACTGACTGCTAATGCTACTATTGTCGTTTAGCTGAATACAAAAAAAGCAGCCTAAGCTGCTTTTTATCAGAACAAAGTGCTAGCTTATAATTTCATCACAAAATAAAGCTAACTCTTTGTATACTAAGCCTTAGTCGATATTAAGACCTGGGCTCAATGTGCCCGGTAGGGTCACTTTTTCAAGTTCTACTGATGCCACTGGGTATGCGCAGTAATCTGCTGCATAGTAAGCACTCGCTCTGTGATTACCTGATGCGCCAATACCACCAAATGGCGCAGCACTTGATGCACCTGTAATTGGACGGTTCCAGTTAACAATACCAGCACGAATACGACGTAAGAAGTGGTCGTAGTCGGCTTCGTTATCACCAAGTAGACCTGCAGACAATCCAAAACTGGTGTCATTGGCCTTTTCGATTGCTGCATCAAAATCTGTGTAGCGGAATACTTTTAATAGCGGTCCGAAATGTTCTTCATCTGGAAAATCAGTGATATTGGTACACTCAATGATGCCTGGAGTAACAAAGCCACTGTCAGCTTTGTGTGTTAACTCAACAAGAGATTCTCCACCTAACGACTGCAATTGAGTTTGCGCTGCAACCATACCCTTTGCAGCTGCTTCAGAGATCATTGACCCCATAAATGGCTGGTCTGCATCATCAAAGTTACCCACTTTGATAGCCTTCGTCGCACGGATAAGGTGTTCTAAGATTGCATCACCTTGTGCGTCAGCCGGTAAAAACAACTTACGAGCACAAGTACAGCGTTGGCCACTTGAAATAAATGCCGATTGAATGATGTCATGAACTACAGCTTTAGTATCTGATGCATCTTTAACAATTAGAGGGTTATTCCCCCCCATTTCTAATGCAAGGATTTTACCTGGTTGACCTGCATACTGCTCATGCAATAAATGGCCTGTACGAGAAGACCCTGTAAAGAACAAGCCATCAATACCCTTGTGAGATGCCAGTGCTTTACCTGTTTCCACTTCACCTTGAACTAGGTTTATTACGCCCGCAGGCAGACCCGCTTGTTGCCAAAGCTTTAAAGTTAGCTCAGCAACATATGGAGTCAATTCTGATGGCTTGAAAATAACCGTATTACCGGCAAGTAGCGCAGGAACAATATGACCATTAGGCAAGTGGCCTGGGAAGTTATAAGGGCCAAATACAGCAACTACCCCATGTGCTTTGTGACGAATAACCGCACGTCCCACCGGCATAGGGTTTTCAACAGTCCCCGTTCTTTCATGATACGCTTTTTCAGAAATCGCAATTTTGCCAACCATTGCTCCCGCTTCAGTACGAGTTTCCCAAAGCGGTTTACCTGTTTCTTTAGCGATTGCAATTGCTAGCTCTTCAGCGTTTTCTTTTAATACATCTGCAAAACGTTTAACTATTTCCAAGCGTGCTGAGAAATCTAAGTCGCTCCACGTATAAAAAGCATTTCTTGCCGATTTAACTGCAGCGTCAACTTGCTCTGCAGTGGCAGAATTTGCACGCCAGATCACCTCATTATTTGCTGGGTTTACTGATTTAAACTCGCTGCCAAGACCTGCAGCCCATTCACCATTTATCAGTTGAGCAGGATGTGTTGTCATAATTAATACCTACAAATTAAAGTGTTGCGATGCTAACTGAGTCACCACTAACAATGTTCAATGCATTTGCTAATTCAGCCGAGATAACGATTTCATCACTCGCTGGATCAACTTGAAGTTCGGCTACTGTTGCCCGATAATCTGCAAGTTTACCATTTGCTACCATCACAGGGGAACCGCTCTGTGGTTTACCAATGCACACTTGCTTGTTTTGCACTGAGCGAACTGTACGAATATTATCTACTTTAGCTTCCACTGTCGGTCCTGCATCAAAAATGTCGACATAACCATTAAAGGTAAAACCTTCACTTTTCAGGAGCTGTATTGCAGGCCTCGTGTTGTTATGTACTTGACCAATCACAGCTTGTGCATCTTTACTTAGCAAGTTCACGTAAATCGGATATTTAGGCATCAACTCAGCAATAAAAACTTTTTGACCGATTCCAGTCAAATAATCCGCCGTTGGAAAGTCCATTGAGAAGAAGTGCTCTTCCAGCCATTGCCAAAATGGGCTTTTGCCATTTTCATCAGAGACACCGCGCATCTCTGCAATCACTGTATCAGCAAACCTATGCTGATGTTGCTTAATGAACATAAACCGTGACTTAGAGAGCAATTTTCCGTTGAGGCCTTTGCGATAACCATCTTTTAAAAACAGTGTACACAGCTCTGTAGCACCGGTGTAGTCATTACATAGCGTTAAAATATCGACAGCTTTATACACATCTAAGGTGCGTGAAGAATGGATCACCTTGCTAAGATGATAATGATAAAAAGCATCATCTAAGCCAACAGCGGCCTCTATGGCGCTCGTGCCAACAACTTCACCAGTGTCGCTGTCCTCAAGCACAAACAGATACCCCTCATCAAAAGGAATATCAGTCTCTTTTAAGAACGAAGTCTCTGAACGAGCTATTTTGTTTTGTAACAACTCTTCATTCACAGGCAGTGACGTAAAGCCATGACCTGATTCATGAGCAATATTTAAAAGCGCTGGATAGTCGCTTTTTTGGATTGGGCGAAGGATCATCATGAGCCCGCTTACTCCTCAATTATAAACCTAGACGGTAAACTAAGGCCTACCTAAGTAGGCCTTGCCAAGATTAAGCGTTATTAGCTACAACACTAGCAACCGCTTTTTCAAAACGAGCCATGCCTTCACGAATATCAGCTTCAGGAATAACGAGAGATGGTGTAAAACGCACTACGTCAGCGCCAGCGACCAATGACATTACGCCTTCTTTTATGCCCGCAACTAAGAACTCTTTAGCGCGGCCTTTGTATTGTTCAGCTACAACGCCACCTAATAATAGGCCTTTACCACGGACTTCGCTAAATACCTTGTACTTGTCATTAATGTCACTGAGAAGCTCACGGAAAAGCGCTTCTTTGTTTTTTACGCCTTCGAGAACTTCAGCCGTATTTACAGTATCAAATGCAGCTTCAGCAACAGCACATGCTAAAGGATTACCACCATAAGTTGAGCCATGAGTACCCACTTTTAAATGCTTAGCAATCTCTGTTGTGGTGATCATTGCACCAATAGGGAAACCACCACCAAGCGCTTTAGCCGTAGTTAAGATATCAGGTGTTACACCTAAGCCTTGATAAGCATACAAATCACCTGTGCGACCGACGCCAGTTTGTACTTCATCGAAAATAAGTAGTGCATTGTGCTTTGTGCAAAGTTCACGAACACCGTTTACAAAGTCAGCATCTGGAGAAATAATGCCGCCTTCACCTTGCAATGGCTCCATCATTACAGCACAGGTACTGTCAGATATTAACGCCTCAAATGCTGCTAAGTCGTTATAATCACAATGTACGATGTCGCCAGGCTTAGGACCAAAACCATCAGAGTAAGCAGCTTGACCACCCACTGTTACGGTAAAGAAAGTACGTCCATGGAAGCCTTTATTAAACGAAATAATCTGTGATTTTTGTTCACCAAAGTTATCCAGTGCAAAACGACGTGCTAGCTTTAATGCCGCCTCATTGGCTTCAGCACCTGAGTTGGCGAAGTAAACTTTCTCAGCAAATGTAGCATCAACCAACTTCTTAGCTAAACGAAGTGCTGGCTCATTAGTCATCACGTTTGATAAATGCCAAAGCTTTTCGCCCTGCTCTTTTAGCGCAGATACTAATGCAGGATGACAATGGCCTAAGCAGTTAACAGCGATACCACCAGCAAAATCAACATATTCACGGCCTTCTTGATCCCATACACGTGACCCTTCACCCTTTACTGGAATAACAGCAGAAGGTGCATAGTTAGGCACCATTACTTGATCGAACAATTCACGATTAATAGTCATTTTAACTCCTCATTTGTTTGAGTAGGGCACCGAGGTAAAAGCATAACTCAGCCTTTGATTATTACATTAGGAGCAATAAAAATTATCACTTGGTGCAAATATCATTCACTTATTATTTCAGAAAAAATGCTGAAAGTCTCATAGAAAACTTTCATAGAGGCCTTGATATTCAAGGGATTGAGATAATATTTCATGACCCGTGAATAACTATTTGCATAGAAAGAAAGGACAAGGAAGATGCGTAAGGTGTATAGCCCTACCGCTTAATTTCTCGGTTGAATGGTTAGTCGTAAAAAAAATTGTATAAATATTACGAAATAGTCAACTGCATACCATGGAATGAGCATGTTGAGAGTATTTTTTGCTCTGTATCGCTCAACCCTAAGTAAGAAAACCATAATTGCGTTTCGTCGTCTTCGATGAAATGGTTCTCTTTTAGTAATAAGTACAACGCATAACCATGGGCTTTTTTTAGTACTATTGTTAACGGCAGGGGGTCACTTAGTTTTTTATGCGAATTTGGTAAATAAGTAACCGCAAACTCTTCCATCGCAGCGTTAAAAGGCAAATATCGAAACGCCATGTTTTCTATCAGCTGTTGAGTAACCTTTGCGGAGTGTTCCAGTAATAAGTTACGCAAAAAAAGTGGATCAGGACTAAGTTCGAGCAGTGCGGTATGTAAGTCTTTGTGGCCTTTATTTCGTGCTTTTAACACTCTGTCCTGCCATGTGGTTTCATAACTTCTTAAATATAGTCGCGTTAGTGCCGCTTTACCGATATCTAACATCATACCTAACGTGTAAGCATGCTGCTCCTTTGCACCATTTAGCTCAGCAAGTGCTTTTGCGGCTAATGCAGTCGCCATACTCAACTCTCTAAGCTTTCGTTTCATTAACTGGAAAGGCTCTGTAGAATAAGGTAACCAATGACGCATAGCATAAGTGGGAATAACCCACTGCAAATTTTCCAGCCCCAAATAACGTAGTGCCAAAGCGGGCGTATCCACTTTAACCGTGGTTCCCATTGAACTTTTTTTACGGTACTGCGGCATGTTAACTAAAGATACCAGCTCTCGCCCCAACCAAGATAAGTCATTAACCAGTGGTTCAAGGCGACCAACAGAGGCCGATTTAACTGCAAGTAAATCGAATATAGCAGGCACACCATCTTCAATGCCCATCACTTCGTAGTACAAACAGTCGATATCATTCACTTCTTTTGTAATGCTGGCTTCTATCGCTTGATGAATATGTTCGCTGGCTTTTGCAATGTATTTATGGTGACTTGTGCTGCTTTCTTTTCGTTTAGCTGAGGCTGCAATTTCGACTTCTAGTAAGGTACGTTGCGGTACTTTCTCACCCAGATTCATCTCTAAGGTATGAATATAACCGAGCTGTTGTTGAGCAAAGCTATGACTAATAAGCAAATCGTGGGCACGTTCACAAAGCGCTTGTGCCATCCTTAAATGCGTATCTTGTTCAGTCATAAGCTCACTTTAAACTAGAAAATTTGTATTATAAAAAGGTTAGAAGCGACGAATAAAGTTATCAAGTAAGTTCAAACCATATTCCGTTAAAATGGCTTCAGGGTGAAACTGCACTCCCTCCAACGCTAAATTAGTATGGCACATCCCCATAATCTCATCCACTTGTTGCGTTGCTGTTTGTGTCCATGCAGTCACTTCAAAACACTCTGGTAAAGTATGCTTATCAACAACAAGAGAATGGTATCTACACACCGTTAAGGGATCCGGTAAGCCCTTAAAAACTCCGATGCCAGTATGCGTTATCTGCGATGTTTTACCATGCATTACAGTATGTGCCCTCACCACGTTTGCGCCTAGAGCCTGTGCGATTGCTTGATGTCCAAGGCAAATCCCAAGTATGGGGATCTGACCTTTAAACTGCTCAATGACTGATAACGAAATTCCCGCTTCGTTAGGAGAGCAAGGTCCGGGAGATATCACTATATGCTCTGGGTTAAGCGCTTTTATATCGGCCAAACTAAGCGCATCATTGCGCTTTACCAGCACTTCTTGATCCAAACGTTGGAAATACTGCACTAGGTTATAAGTAAATGAGTCATAGTTATCGATCATTAATAACATAGAAATTTCCATAAAAAAGCCAGGCCCATGCCTGGCTAACTGCAATATGTAAATTTACGGGCGAGGAATAAAACCAACCGCGTCATAAACCGCTTTTAAGGTTTGCTCGGCTCTAGCGCTTGCCTTTTCAGCCCCCTGCTTCATGATGTTATCCAGTAAAGTTTGATCTTCACGGATCACCTTAAAACGCGCTTGAATTGGTTCTATCATCGCAACTACAGCTTCTGCGGTATCTTTTTTCAAATGCCCATACATTTTATCTGCATATTCAGGTACCAGCTGTTCGATAGAACGCTTAGTTGCAACTGATAGCAAAGTTAACAAATTAGACACGCCAGGCTTCTCGTTACGATCAAAATAAATGCGCGCTTGTTCATCTGAGTCCGTAACCGCCTTTTTGAGCTTTTTCTCAATTTTTTTCGGCTCATCCAGCAACATAATAAATGAATTTGGGTTGTCGTCAGATTTAGACATCTTTTTCAACGGATCTTGTAAACTCATCACACGGGCACCTAACTCAGGAATATAGGGCTCAGGAATTTTGAAGACATCACCGTATAAATTATTAAAACGCGTTGCGATATCTCTAGTGAGTTCTAGATGTTGCTTTTGATCTTCTCCAACCGGTACTTGATCAGCCTGATACAACAAAATATCAGCAGCTTGTAATACTGGATAGGCGAATAAGCCAACATTCACGTTGTTGGCATGTTTAGACGACTTATCCTTAAACTGCGTCATGCGATTCAATTCACCCATTTGCGCATAGCAATTGAGAACCCACGCTAATTGAGCATGTTCTGGCACTTGCGATTGAACAAATAATGCAGACTTTTCTGGGTCGATACCACATGCTGTGTACAAAGCAATTCCATCTAGGACACGATCTCGTAATGCTTGTGGGTCTTGTCGTACTGTAATGGCATGCAAGTCAACCAACATAAAGAAACTTTCATGATCTTCTTGTAAGTTAAGCCACTGGTTTATGGCACCTACATAATTGCCTATCGTCATACCACCGGTTGGCTGAATGCCACTTAACACTACTGGTTTAGTCATGATGTTCCTTTATTAAAATATTGTATTATCGCTGAGTTAAAACAGGGATTATATCTAAGAAATTGTCGCAGAGGTACTGTGGATTAAATTCTTGCAAATTTACTCCTTGATGATAGCCATAAGTTAAGGCTATTACCTCTATGTTTGCGTTGTGAGCTGCTAAAATATCACTCTTTGAATCCCCCACCATAATCACTTCTGATGGCTGCAATGCCATACGCTCACACGCTTTAAGTAATGGCTGCGCGGCTGGCTTCTTCTGCCCATCATCGCCACAAACAAGCACATCAAAATGCGAGCTGAGCTGTAGTTGTTGCAAAAGAGGCACTGTAAACACTCTATCTTTGTTAGTGATTAGCGCTTTTGAAAAACCACTTAAGGCCGCCAAACCTGTTTCCACGTTCGGATATAAGTTTGCGTATTGCCCCGCCAACTGCTCATAGTGACCTTTAAAATTTTTTATGGCAAGGTCAATTAAGGTTTGGGGCAACTCAGGGTTTATTTCGCTATCACCACTTAAGCCGCGTTTGACCAGCATATCAATACCGTTTCCAACCCAAGTGCAAACTTGCGCATAGCTTACAATAGGAAATGCCACTTCGGTTAGCGTCAAATTGAGTGCTATGTACATATCTTGTGCACTGTTAACAAGCGTGCCATCTAAATCAAATAAAATGCCTTTATAGCGCATTACTTATTTTACCTTTGCTAATTCTGCACGCATTTGCGTTATTACGGCTTGATAGTCTGGCTGATTAAAAATGGCCGAACCGGCTACGAACATATCAGCACCAGCTGCTGCAATTTGTGCAATATTGTCAACCTTTACACCACCATCAACTTCTAGACGTATGTTGTAACCGCTTTGATCGATTAAGGTTCTTACCTGACGTAGTTTATCTAACGTATGAGGAATAAAACTTTGTCCTCCAAAGCCTGGATTAACTGACATTAGCAAAATAACATCTAGCTTATCCATAACATGGTCCAAGTAATGCAGTGGTGTAGCTGGGTTAAATACCAAACCAGCTTGACAGCCATTATCTCTAATCAGGCTAATTGTGCGATCAATGTGCTCACTCGCTTCAGGATGAAAAGTAATGATGTTAGCGCCCGCTTTAGCAAAATCAGGAATAAGCGAATCAACAGGTTTGACCATCAAATGCACATCAATGGGAGCTGTAATGCCATAGTCACGCAGCGCTTTGCACACCATAGGACCAAACGTGAGATTGGGTACATAATGGTTGTCCATCACATCAAAATGGATCACATCAGCGCCCGCGTGAAGTACTTTATCTACATCTTCACCCAAACGGGCTAAATCCGCCGATAAAATAGACGGTGCGATTAAATAGTCTAATTGTTTTTGCACAATAAAAGCCTCTGTTCCTCGGTATTGTCTATGCTACTTTACCGCATTTTAGATTCCCGACACACCATTAAGCGCCCACTAACTTTAACAATTCAAAAAAACAACCTACCTGACGCCTATCAACCGTAAATTTCCGTTTGTTTTGTGAACAATTGTTGTGTATTATTTGATGATAACCGTTAGGTGAGGAGTAACACTATGCTGGGTCAGCTTAAAACACGGATGCTTGTTCTTAGTGCGATTGTAGTTATGTCGACGGGATTTGTATTCCAAGATGAAGCTACGTTGGCACTTACAAAACATGACAATTGTACATGTAAAACCACAGATGGCAGTGCTGCACAATACTGTGAAACTGAAAAGGATATCAATTGGTACTCTTGGTTTATGGGTCAAAGTGGCAGTGCACAATTTCACTACCTAGACTTATTGGAGCTTTTATTGGGCTCTGACAGACAAAGCGACAGCGGTATTTCATCAAGGCCAGGACTCTAATCTCCGTGACCTTACTTCGCGTACTACAAAGCGTTTTAGCAGCAATGTTTGGCGTGCAGAGCGAGAAGAAGTATCATGATGATTTCAGTAAACCTGCAATCGCTCCTTACTTGATTGTCGGCATCATCTTAGTTGCGGCGTTAGTCGTTACGCTATCCGCTTTCGTAAACTACTTAGCACAGTAAGGTTTTTGCTTATGGTACATAGCCATGAGCTCATTGACTTTGTTTCGTGCGCCCCCTTTGGGACTGATAGTCCGTTTGACCTGAATAACGTCTAAGTTAGCTTGACTATATATTTTTCGAGTCCATACAGTATCATGATTTGAAATTAATACAGGCGTTTTGTGAACAAATGCCGTTTGCTCAGCTAAGTTTGCTAGGTTCGCCTGATCATCCAAATCAAAACCTCCTTTAGCATAAGACGTAAACGAAGCGGTTTTACTCAAAGGGACATAAGGAGGATCGCAATACACAACTGCGTTTTCAGGAATTTTGCGAAAGACATCCGTATAACTTTTACAGGTGAACGTGGCCCTTTGCGCCTTGCAGGCAAATGCATACATCTCTTTTTCAGGAAAATATGGTCGCTTATATTTTCCAAAAGGAACATTGAATATACCCTTTAGATTGTAACGACATAATCCATTGTAACCATGGCGGTTCATGTACAGAAATAAAATAGCGCGCTCGTAAATGTCGACGCTTTCGTTAAACTGTAAACGATAAGCATAATATGCATCTGGGTGATTGTTCAGCTCAACAAACAGTTTTTTTGCATCGCTTACAAATTCATCAGGTTGGCGCTTAAGCTCATTGTATAAATTGATCAAATCAGCATTGATATCATTTAAGTAATAATATTTAAAATCAGTATTTAAGAATACTGAACCTGCACCTACAAACGGCTCAACTAACGTGTCTGCTTCTTGACTTGCGGTTTTTAACCTACGCGCAATGTCTTCAACCAAACTGTATTTTCCACCTGCCCATTTTAGGAAGGCGCGAGTCTTTTGTTGCATGCTGATTCTATTTATAAAAAATGTGGGCCGATTTTACACTAAAAGTCTATGATTACCGAGTCGGTAGACTAATTTCTTGTTTTATTTTATCAACTTTCTTGAAAAATGGTTGGCCACTTAATATTTGCTCAGACAAAGCTGATTTTGCTTGCTGAGCCTGCTCTAAACTCGAAAATGGCCCCAAAATGACAATCCACCATATTTGACTACTGCGGTTAGCTCTATAAATTTTTATGTTGTCTAGCCTATGCTGCTCGATAAATTCTCGTGCCACTGCTTTATCTTTCACCGCTAAAAGCTGAACAGCCCATTCACTGTCTTCACGCGCCATCAACCAGATACCGTCATCTAGCGTTTGTGCATTACCCGCCGAAGGTGCTTTTGACCCTTGCTGATCTGATTGAACATTTTTCGGTTGCGTAACAGTCACGGACTGTGGACGCTGCTCTGTTCCTTCAACGAGTTGCTCAGCCAGCGCCTCAGCGACTATAGGTGCTGCTGTCGTCTCAACTGTGCCAGCCCCCTCTGCGACATCACTGCCGCTTGCCAGCGCCGAGACAATGGCAGCCACATCCTGCTGTTTTACGACACTACTTTGTTTGCTGGTTGGTAATTCAGTCTCACTCACAACGGGTTCTTGCGTTTCATTTTCGGCTGTTACAGGCTTAGAAACATCCGCAGTATTGACTGTTAAAGGGATGTCGGTTTTTTGCCCATCATTTGCAGCTTGCGTAGCAGTTATGACCGTATCTAGTTGAGTGTTCTCTTCTGGCTCTGGTAATAGCGCAATTAGCTCCTTTTGATAAATGAATGCAGTCATTAGCATGGCCAAAATAACGGTGAAAAGAACAAGGTGCCAAGATAGCTTTGTTGTTTTTTTAGGTGCGGCTCGCAAATCGACTTGCTGCTCACTTTGCCACTCAAGTAATACCGCAGGATTTCCGGCACAACCTCGTAAGAAGGTATGAAAAATAGGATCTTCAAGTGGCGGTAATTGTTTAAAGAACATTTCCATCAAACGGCGAGACTCTGCCATAGATAACGGTTCAATATGAATATCCAAAGCACCTCTTAACATGTTTGGCGCTTGTGCTGTTACTAATATATAAAGCGTTTCAGGACATTTTTTCGCTAATATTTGTAACTGCTCAATCATCTCATCTGATAAGTGTCGCGCGCCATCTAACACCCATAAACAAGGGCCACAAGGTGATTGACTATATAGATTATAGAAGTTCTTGCTCAGAGATAGCTGCTGGTCGATTAAAGGGCCTCTAAAGCTATGTTGCAATAATTGTGTTGTTAGGTCTGAGTCTTTTGTTGTGGCGGAGAGTTGGATGTAAGCTTTATTGAACTCGGGGTACTTACCAGTAATAAAAGATTCCGCAATATAGCTTTTGCCTAATCCTGAAGATCCCACTAAACAAATCAGGTTTTGCCCATATTCAAACTGTAATGCGATACGATCCACTAAGGCGGATCGACTTGGTAATATTTGCGACTGCATTAGCGCCCTATCAGCAATCTCACCGTGTCATCTGACACATCATCTACCAATGCACAAGTACCCAATGAAGTTGGTACTATAAAACGAATGCGCCCTTTTTTGTTCTTTTTATCTTTTCGCATATGCAACAAGAACTGTTCAGAATTCATCTGTGCTGGCACGTCTGTTGGCAATTGATAACTAGCTATTAATGCTTCTATTCTCGTAACTTCTGAGCTAGTCAAAGTATCTCGTAACGAAGCCAGTTTTGCCGCTAATACCATGCCAACTGCAACAGCTTCACCATGCAACCAGTTGCCGTAACCCATTTGAGCTTCGATAGCATGACCAAAAGTATGCCCTAGATTTAATAATGCTCTTACACCCGCTTCAGTTTCATCTTGAGCTACAATTTGCGCTTTAATTTGACAACAACGATGAATAACCTGCATCAGCACATTTTGGTTTAACTCAGTGAGCGCCGTGTGGTTATCTTCTAAAAATGTCAAAAATGGCTCATCATAAATGAGACCGTATTTTATGACCTCAGCCATCCCAGCTGCAAATTCACGGGCGGGCAAGGAGGATAAACTATTGGTGTCAATGAATACCGCTTTAGGTTGATAAAAGGCGCCAATCATATTTTTGCCTAACGGATGATTAACGGCCGTTTTACCACCAACCGAAGAGTCGACTTGCGATAGCAAAGTAGTTGGCATTTGAATAAAAGGTATACCACGTTGATAACACGCAGCAACAAACCCAGTTAAGTCTCCGATAACACCGCCACCAAGGGCGATTAAACAAGTATCTCTGCCACAATTATTTTGCAACAAAAAGGCATTGACCTGCTCGAAATATTCAAGGGTTTTGTATTGCTCACCGTCAGGAAGACAAAAATGTAACGGCTCATAGCCATTAAGCGCATCCAGTAAACTGCCTAGATACAATGGCGCAATAGTATGGTTGGTAATGATGACAGGACGGCATTGACCGATGTACTTGGTGAGCCGTCCGGCATCTGCTAGTAAGTTTTGCCCTATATAGATAGGATAGCTGCGCTCGTTTAAATCTACCTTCAACTCAAGCATCTATCCCTCCTAGGTGGTCAAAATTAAAAATCTAGCTTTTCTATGATTTGATTTGCTACAACCTTTGCACTTTGCTCATCAGTGCGTACTACAAAGTCTGCAACTTCTTTGTACAGAGGCTCTCGTTCCTCTGCTAAACGCTCTAGTACATCGCGTGGCGCTTCTTCTGTTTGCAACAGAGGACGACGTTTATCACGTTGAGTGCGAGCAACTTGTTTTTCAATTGGCGTTTCAAGGTAAACAACAATTCCGCGCGCAGACAACTTATTACGCACTTCTTTGCTTACGACAGAACCACCACCCGTTGCTAAAACTATACCTTGCATTTCTGTAAGGTCCGAAATTACGCCCTCTTCACGCACTCGGAAACCTTCTTCACCCTCAAGATCAAACACCCACGCAATATCTGCGCCTGTACGGCGTTCAATTTCTTGATCCGAGTCGAAAAATTCAAGGTGTAATTGATCAGCTAGGTGACGACCAATTGTGCTCTTACCAGCCCCCATAGGGCCTACTAGAAATATATTACGTTTCTCAGCCATATCTTTTTAGTACTAACGAACTCTAAAATTTGAAATAAAACCCCGCCTAACGACCTGGCCCCAAAATTAAGGAGGGGATTATCTCAGTAATCCACGAACGATTTCAAGTCAAATAGTATAAAAAGCAACTACAGTACGTAAATTCGTTCAACTATTCACTTATTACTGACTGTCAAGCATGATCTTTGGGGTCACGAAAATCAGTAATTCTTTTTTCTCATTTATTTCTCGGGTGTTTCTAAACATCGCACCTAAGTATGGAATGTCACCTAACAGTGGAATTTTACTTACCGCGCTGGTAATTTCTTGCTGGTATATCCCACCCAAGACAACCGTTTGACCATTATCTACCAAAACTTGCGTCTGTATTTGCTGAGTATTAATGGCCACCGCAGGACCATTTGGAGTCTGGACATTATCTCCTCGAGTATCCTGCGTAATTACTAAGTCTAATATAATTTTGTTATCAGGTGTAATTTGTGGTGTCACTTCCAAACTTAATACTGCTTTTTTGAAGCTAACTGAGGTAGCACCACTAGATGCGGCTTCAACATAGGGTATTTCTGTACCTTGCTCAATTCTCGCTTTCTTTTGATTGGCTGTGGTGATACTAGGTGTTGCGATAATTTCACCCTTGTTCTCTTGTTCTAGTGCTGAAAGCTCTAGATCAATCAAAGTACCATCTGCAAGTTTCGCAATATGCATCCCAATTGTACCAGCCGAGGTTCCTGATACTGGCAGATTCACATTTAAACGGTTTGCAAGATCTGGAATTTGACCGTTCGATAATTGCTGAGCACCTGTTAAGTTACCTGATATTGCATCAGTACCTTGCTGATCTCCAAACCCCCAGCGCACTCCCAAGTCTTCTTGAACGTTATCTTTAACGGTCACCATTCGTGACTCAATTCTAACCTGCTTGACCGGTACGTCCAAAGTTTCAACCATTCGCCTGATACTTTCGATACTACGCGCACTGTCTTTAATAAGCAGGGTATTAGTACGCTTATCAACTGACACGCTGCCTCGCTCGCTGACGATGCTGTTAATATCTGTTTTTAATAAATCGGCAAACTCTTCCGCTTTCGCATAATTAAGTTGAATATATTCACTATAAAGCGGCTCTAATTCCTCAACTTGCTTACGCGCTTGAAGCTCCTTAGCCTCTCGAGCTGCGAGCTCTTCTGATGGTGCAACCATCAAAATTGAGCCATCCATGCGCTTGTCTAAGCCTTTGATGCGTAAAACAACATCTAATGCTTGGTCCCAAGGTACACCATCTAAACGTAGCGTAATATTTCCCGCAACTGAGTCGCTGGTAACTAGATTGAAATTGTTAGTATCTGCAATAATTTGCAATACTGAACGTACCGGAATATCTTGAAAATTCAGCGTAATTGGCTGTCCTTGGTAATTCCTGCTGATACCAAAGCTTCGTTCTTCATCGTCTTTTTCTACTGTTAGCGTGAAAATGTTACCAAGCTGCTGATATGTGTATTTAAACGCTTCTTTTGGCTCGATAACCAAGCGGCTTTTGCCATCTTCCCTGAAAGTTTCAACGCGGTTAACTATTGTGCCAAAGTCCATTACATCTAATTCATATAATAGATCATCAGGGATATCAATATGGTGAAAGTCGGCGTAAATTTTACCACCACGCTCTTGCACATCTATTGCTGCTTGAGGAGTATTTAAAAACGCAAGTACCTTCGCCTCGCCTTTGTCTCCTCGTCTAAAGTCAATTGATTGAATTTGGTTTTTCTGCGCTTGTATCGCATCCCCTTCAGCAGAAGGGATCGGGTTGTCAGAAACCTGCAAATAGGCGATATTATTTTTTACAAAGGATTTATAGAGCTTTAATTGCTCCATATGTACCGTTACTATCACTCCATCATCAGTTAACATGCTTTCAATTGTAGTGATCCCCGCTTTGTTGACTTTAAGTGCTTTGAGACTTTCCTCAAATTCAACTTTGGGAAAAAACAATTCTAACCTTGCAGGGTCAGTAAGCGCTTTAACTTGCGGCTCGCCACTTAGCTGCTCGTCAAAAACCAGCTCGAGCTGAGTCTCCCCATTAGGTACGGGGTTGTAACGCACATCGTATAACATAGGCAACGCTTGAGCCCAGCCTGTTATAGCCAGCAATGTGCTACATATTAAACCTTTTACGCTCAAACTACTCCAAGCATGGGACATACTTTCACTACCTTTGTTGTTATTCACTCACACCACTCCCTTGCGCTTCTCGGATCTCGACTCTTGATAGCCGTTCTTTCCAACAGCCACTGCCATCAGGGATTAATTCTAATAATTCAATATATCCTGGTTGTACATTAATAACTTCACCATGATAAAGACCCATATACTGGCCTCTTTTTATTTTATATAGACCTTGATCAGATGCTTTAATCAGCGCCCATGTTACGTTTTGGGTTGCAATTGTCCCTTTCATCGAAAGCGTATCTATTGGATATTTTTCGAGTGGATCTCTTGCTCTATCAGGGTCAGGGTGCAAACAATTTTGCACCTGAATCATTTTACTCTCTATCACTTCAGGCTCCGGCGCCACAAAGGGGCTTCTTAAATTATGGGCCGTGTAAGCAAAATGCGTAAAGTCTCGCATTTGCGGAACCGGTTCAACTTGCGGTGTCGCACTTGCCTGAATTTGATCAATAAACTCTTTTTGCTCTGCTGTATTATCGTTACACCCAAACAGCACACTTAAGACAAGCATCAAATATGCGTTATGTTTTGTCATGGCTCATCACCCTGCCCATAACGATATGTTTTCGCTACTACGCTAAATATCAAAGAGTTACTACCTGCATTTTCTATTCTGAAATCATGTAAGCTAACAATACGTGGCAACTGTGCAACTTTACTAACAAACTCTCCAAACTCATGATATGTCCCAACGACTTCCAATTTAATTGGCAGTTCAGTGTAAAACTCTTTTTTATTTTCAGGTAACCAGCCAATCTTTAAGAAAGTCAAGCCACTAGAGGTACCTACGTACGTCAAATCATCGAGTAGACCTGGCGTTTCATTTGAGGATGGTAACTGGCGTAATAGTAGCGAGAACTGCGCCTCCATATCTTTCATTTGTTGACGATATAGGTCTAAGTTATTAGCTCGAGCATATTTAATGCGATAACTGGTACGCAACTGTGCCTCTTGTTGAACTACGTGCTCGTATTTAGCTATCGAATTAGAAACCAGCAAACTGTAGCCAACGACAAAAGTAATCACCACCACCAATGCACAACACATGACTTTAACAGCAAGTGGCCACTCACCTATATTGTCGAGTTCAATCTCGTTCCAATCAATACTTTGTATAGATTTCAAATCAAAATTCACGCTGCTATCTCGCTAATACCTAATCTATTTATCACGCTCAGCCGCCTGTATTTCACGAAACGGTTTAACATAAAAATGCATTGTAAAATCACTCAGTAAACGTGAATTTTGCTCACCGGTAACAATACCCTGAATAGTTGGCCGTTCTAGTAAATAAGAACTTTCAACAGAGCGCAGCATTTGTGAGAGGCGGTTATTTGATTCGCTACGACCCACAACTTTAATCAAGTCTTCTTTACGCTCTAAACTAGTTAAATAAACACCTGCAGGTACTACTCGTACTACCTCATCAATAATCTGAGTCCCTAAGTTTCTGTTACTTTGTAACTCTTCAATAAGATTGATCCGCCTTTGCAAACTTTCTTTTTGCTGGCTCAGGTCATTGATCTCCACAATACGGCTATCTAATTTACCTACCTCTTTATTCAGGTATTCATTCTTTATTTGCTGTCCTTCTGTCAGAGCGTCGTAAAAAGAACCAATTAAATACAAAACAAAAAGCACCGCAACAATATTGGCGGCAATAATCGATAGAAACTTTTTTTGTGATGCTTGTCTGCGCTGCTCTCGCCAAGGAAGCAAATTTATATGTGGCATGACGAAAAGCTCCTCAATGCCAAACCTGTGGCAATTGCAAACTGTGGTTTATGGCGCTCTAAAACATTGCGATCGACTTTCGGCGCTATTTCCATATCGGCAAATGGGTCTGCAATAATAGTATGAATCCCTAACTCTTCTATTAATAGTCTATCTAATCCTTCAACCAATGCTGTGCCACCTGTAAGCACAATGTAATCGATCTGTTCTTTGCCACTACTTGTGATAAACATTTGTACTGCTCTGCGTACTTGCTGTAACAAAGCCGTTTGAAAGGGCGCTAGCACTTCGAATATATAGTTTGGCGGTAAATCCCCCGTTGTTTTTGCGATTTCAGCTTCATCAAAAGTCTTGTTATAGTAAGCAACAATACTATTTGTGTATTGTTCACCGCCAAACACTTGGTCACGCGTATAAATCGTTTTTCCAGACAGCACCACACTCACCAAACTGATTGCAGCTCCGATATCAATGATAGCCACCGTTTTATCAAAGGCATCCGCGGGTAACTGACTGTATAGTACCGTTAAAGATCTACTCAATGCGTAGTTTTCAACATCGACCACCTTTGCTTGATATCCACCTTCTTCCAATGCACCGACTCTCGCCTCCACACTTTCGGTGCGCGCAGCTGATAACAATACGTTGACTTTGGAAGGATCAGCATCATTCACAGATATTTTCTCAAAATCAATACTCACTTCATCGAGCGAGTAAGGGATCAGGCTGTCGGCTTCAATCGCTATTTGCGATTCGAGTTCAGCATCGGTTAATGAGACATCCATAAAAATTACTTTGGTGATCACGGTTTGCCCTGAGACGGCTACTGCGCCAAACTGAGTCAGCCTCGGAATGCGCTTTTTGATTTTTCCTATCACTCGTCCAATCGCTTCAATATCTTGGATTGTTCGTTCAGTGATAGCCCCCTTCGGCACAAGCTCAATTGCTACCGCTTCAACACGATAGCCAGCAGAAGATTGCGACAACAGTACGGCCTTGACACAATGCGAGCCAATATCAATACCAATCATCATCGGAGCTTGCTTTTGAAAAAGGTTACTGAGCATGCGTTTGGTCTTTATCCTTTGTTTTAACTTTTAATAAGTTATAATTATAACGCGAAAATTATTAATCGTTTTTTATTCAAGATATACTAGCAGTGTCTACCTATAATTGGGAGTCTAACTAGGGAACATTCCGTGACTTTATTGAGAAGAGCAATACAATTTTTCATCGCAATAGGCGTTTTAGCCCTGCTAACGTTAATCAGTCTTTATTATTATGTCAAACAAGATATACCCAGTGTCGAGGTGTTACGTGATGTACAGCTACAAACTCCGATGCAAGTATTTACTCAAGATGGCAAGCTGATAAACCAATTTGGAGAAAAACGCCGTATTCCGGTCAAAATAGACGACATTCCAAAACCTCTGCTGCAGGCCTTTCTCGCAACGGAAGACAATCGCTTTTATGAACACTTTGGCGTTGATCCAATTGGGATAATACGTTCAGCAATCGTACTAATTAGCACCGGGCAGAAGAAGCAAGGTGCTAGTACTATCACCATGCAGCTTGCCCGTAATTTCTTTTTAACTCGAGAAAAAGCGTATATTCGTAAGGTGAAAGAGATTTTTATCGCGTTACATATTGAGCAATTACTTACAAAGGATGAAATTCTTGAGCTGTATTTAAACAAAATAGAGCTAGGTAATCGCGCTTTTGGTATTGGTGCTGCGGCACAAGTTTATTATGGCAAAGACTTAAAAGAGCTTACTTTGGCACAAATGGCAATGATTGCAGGTTTACCAAAGGCTCCCTCAGCATTAAACCCTATTAGAAACCCTACTCGTGCTAAATTACGCAGAAACGTGGTTTTGAGCCGCATGCTCAAGGAAAAATATATTTCCAAAGCGCAGTATGATGAAGCGCGTTTAGCCCCCATTACAGCAAAGTTCCATGGCGCAGAAATAGAGCTGTATGCTCCCTACATTGCTGAAATGGTACGCAGCTATATGGTTGATACCTATGGCGAAGATAAAGCCTATAACAGTGGGTTTAAAGTCTTCACAACCGTTGAATCACAAATTCAAAAGGCAGCACAACAAGCTCTTATAAATAATCTACATAGTTATGATATGCGACATGGCTATCGTGGTCCTGAACGCGTTTTGTGGACAGAAGAGCAATCTGCGCTAAGTAGCCAAGAGATTATAGAAGCGCTTCATAATGCAAAAGAGATAGATCCCCTTAAAGCTGCCGTGGTTGTTGATGTAGCAGAGCAAAGTGTGACCGCATTACTGAAATCTGGTGACTATATAACGCTCCCTTGGGAGGGCTTAAAGTGGGCACGCGGATATATTTCTGATACCCGCCAAGCAATGCCACCGAAAACGGCTTCTGAGATACTCTCGCCAGGCATGCAGGTTTGGGTTCGCCAAATAGCAGATACTTGGCAACTAAGCCAGTATCCAAGACCTGCAAGCGCCTTAGTTTCTATGGACCCGCAAAATGGTCGAATTAAAGCCCTAGTGGGCGGATACAGTTTCGCTCAAAGTCAGTATAACCGTGCTACACAGGCGAAACGTCAAGTGGGCTCTAATATCAAGCCATTCATTTACTCTGCGGCATTTGAGAGTGGTTATACACTGGCAACCATTATCAATGATGCGCCGATTAATCAATGGGATAAAAGCGTTGGTGTGGCTTGGCGCCCTAAAAACAGTCCTGAAGTATATAATGGTCCCATTCGCATTCGTCGCGCATTAGCTCAATCTAAGAACGTGGTATCTGTTCGGTTACTAAAAGGCGTAGGCTTACAGCGTACAGCAGATCATTTACTTAAGTTTGGCTTTGCGGATGGAGACATTAATCGTAGTGAATCTCTTGCCTTAGGGAGTGCCGCCATCACACCACTAGAAATGGCCAGAGGGATGAGTACCTTTGCTAACGGTGGTCATCTGATCGAACCTTACTTTATCAGCGAACTTCAAGATGCGTTTGGTAATACCCTGGGCCAAGCACAACCCTTAATCGCCTGTGATGAAGAGCAGTTAGAAACTCAGTCACAGCAGTGTGCCCCCAGAGTTATATCGCAGCAGAATGCCTTTTTAGTTGCCAGTGCAATGCATAGCGCTATTTGGGGAGGTGGAAGCTGGAAACATAAAACAGGTTGGACAGGTACGGGGTGGCGGGCACAAGCACTCAAACGTCGTGATTTAGCAGGAAAAACCGGTACAACCAATGACTCCGTGGATACATGGTTTAGCGGCTTTAACCGTAACGTGTTAACCACCGTTTGGGTTGGCTTTGATGATGCTGGTAAACCTCTAGGGCGGGCCGCATATAACACCAACCTAGGGAGTAACCAAATTGTGGGAGCTGAGTCGGGTGCCACGACGGCGCAACCTGCTTGGGTTGAATTCATGAAAGTAGCACTGGCAAATCAACCGGAAGCCCCTGTTGAACCCCCACCAGGGTTGATCTCAACGCGGATCGACTTGAAAACAGGGTTGTTGAGTAACAAAAATGACCACACCAGTCGCTTTGAATACTTTATCTCTGGTACAGCGCCGACTAAATATGCGCTAGATGAAAACAACAGCACACCATTTGGTGACAAGCCTTTACAAGAAGAGCTGTTTTGATAATCAAGAGCAATAAAAAAGGCGATTCATAAATCGCCTTTTTTATTGTCCAATTACCTACTTTAGCCGTTGAACTAGCCAATACAAATCAGAATGTACTCCGGCTGCCGTGACTTCTTTACCCGCTCCAGGCCCTTGCAACACAAGCGGGTTATCTTCATACCAGACACTCTTGATCACAAAGATGTTGTCGCCAGGGGTTAAATTAGCAATCGCTGATGACTTATCAACGTAGGCGATACCAACTTTCGCTTTTGCTTTCCCAGATGCAAAAACTTGCAAGGAGCCAGTATATCTCAGCACTTTGTCTTGCGTTATTCCCTGTTGGTATAGATGCTCATAAAAGCTATCTAACTCCCCCTTGCGAGCTAAAAATTCATCCCAGCTACCTTGAGCTAAATCATCTGGCATCAAGGGCTCTAGCTCTATATCAGCCAAATCCAGAGTTAGACCAATGTCTCTTGCTAAAATCAGCAGTTTGCGCTGCATATCTCGACCAGATAAATCTTCTCGAGGATCAGGCTCCGTGTAGCCCATATCCTTGGCTTCTAGCACTAAGCTGGAAAAGGGCTTGCTACCGTCAAAGCTGCTGCATAGCCATGATAAGGTCCCTGAAAAAACACCTTCAATTTGCGTGACTTTGTCACCACTATGCTGCAAATCAGCTAGCGCAAAGTTGATTGGTAAGCCAGCGCCAACACTGGTGTTATATCGCCAGTGCAAGCTACGCTCGTTGAGCTGTTCACGTAGCTGCTGGTACCACGTGCTTTCTGCCGTACCTGCATACTTATTTGCGCTGATCAAGTGACAGTCTTGCTTAACCAATTGCGGATATAACTTACTAAACTCCTCACTCGCAGTGATATCAATAACCACTTTGTGCTCATAGTCAAGCTCGCCAATACGCTCGATTAAGTCCTCATTATTATAATCAACAGACTCGTTTTGCCACTGCTGCTGCCAAGCTGACAATGAGATCCCGTTAGCCGAAAACAGCATCTTTTTTGAGCGTAGCAAAGCTACAACTTTCACATCGAACTGTTGTTGTAAATGTGCTACCTGTCGCTGACACTGATTGACAAAAACTTCACCTACATTGCCTAAGCCCGCGATGACTACCGCCAGCTCTCGTCCTTTATTCACTAACTTGTCGTGTAAAATCGCTAACACATCGCTATCAATTGCCTGATCAGTTAAGAACAGCGCATATTCATTATCTTTGTGGTTAAAACGCACGACGATATTTTGTTCATGCAGTAACTGAGCTGCCTGCGCTTGCAGCTGAGCAATATTGGCCGATGGTGCAACAACGGCAAAGCCCTGCAAGGCGCTTTCAACTATATTCGCACGCCCTGATAATGCCTTTAAAACACGATGCGTGCTTTGCGCTGGCACTAAAATAAACGTTTCGCCTTGGGCACTGAAGTGATGAATACTATGCTGGATGATTTGACTTAGCTGCCCCACTTCACCGGGTGCAATAGCATCCACGCGGACTAGGTCTAAGTCTTCAAACGTGGTGATAAAACGCTTAGCCTTACTGTAGCCTTCTTTAACAATCTCGGTTGGAGGGGATTCAACATCAAAACTACTTCGAACCTGTAGCTTTATTTTGCTGTGCTTAAGTGGAGAAAGCGTCTTAGCATGCAATACTGGATTACCTAAACGCGCCAGCAAATGCGCCTGTGCTCTACACACTTTGGGATATTTAATCGCATTTGCTACTTTACGAGGATCGGTACTGAAAACGCCCTGCGTGTCGGTCCAAATAGATACAGCATCTGCATCAATATAGCTTGCCAACAATGTCGCACTATAGTCACTGCCATTGCGTCCCAGAGTAACTGTATTCTTCTCAACATCGCTAGCTATAAAACCAGTAACCACATACAGCGACGTGTCTTTTAATCGCTCCATGCAAGCCTGCTTATTCTGCTGATGCAACAACTGCCCATGATGCAATGTGAAAAGGTTTCTTGCATCGACGTGCTCAGCGGCAAATCCTAATTGTGATAAATAGCAAGCGAGCAACCTTGCCGACCATAATTCGCCGTGTGCCAGCAATGTAGCTTCATGAAGCGTATCTTGTTTTGCATGTGATGTTATCCGTTGCAGCTCTAAATCAAGTTGCTCTAGTAACGTGTGTTGTTGCTGAGACTCAAACAGTGCTCGTATAAGCTCCGCTTGATGATTTTCTACCTGCAATAAAATATCACTAAAGCCCTGGCTATCATCTTGCTGATAGCTTTCCCACAACTTAACCAACGTATTTGTAGTCTTACCCGCTGCGGAGACCACCACACAATCACCAGCTCGGCAATGACTTAACACAATTTGCGCAACGGCTTGATAACGCTCTGCAGAACTGAGGCTAGAGCCTCCGAATTTATGTACTACTTTAGTCATTTTCTTACCACAAAGCCGTATGTGCCGGCGTTAGTTTAAACGTTTTACCTTCATCTGAAGCGCTCTGACAGCCAGTGTGAAGCCTATTAAATGCTTGCTCCAAGTCATCCAGTAAATCCTGTACATCTTCAATACCCACAGAAATACGTATCAAAGTGTCTCCCACACCAGCTTCTAAACGTGCTTGTGGTTCCATGCCTGCATGAGTCATTGTAGCAGGGTGACAAATTAAACTTTCAACTCCCCCTAACGATTCGGCCAAAGAAAATTGCTTTAAGCTCGTCAAGAAGGCTGCTGATTCTTGCAAACCACCTTTAATATCGAAACTCACCATCCCACCAAATCCCTCTTGCTGTTGTTTAGCTAGTTCGTGCTGAGGGTGTGATTCTAGGCCTGGGTAATACACTTGGCTCACATAAGGTGACTGCGCTAGATACTTTGCAATAGTAAGTGCGTTTTCTTGATGCTGTCTTAAACGTACATTCAAAGTGCGTAATCCTCTTAGCGTTAAATAACTATCGAACGGCGCACCAGTTATGCCTATATTGTTTGCCCACCAAGCTAGCTCTTCACCCAATTCTGCCGTTTTAGCAATGACCGCACCACCAACAACATCAGAGTGACCATTGATATATTTCGTCGTTGAGTGCACAACAATATCTACACCAAATTTTATTGGGTTTTGCAGTGCCGGAGATAAGAAAGTATTATCAGCGGCGACTAAAGCCCCTACGTCTTTTGCAGCCTGTGCGACAGCTTTAATGTCAGTGAGTCTTAAAATAGGATTACTCGGCGTTTCTATCCACACAAGTTTAGGCTTTATTGTTTTTATTTGCTCATAACTTTTTGGTTGAGTTAAATCGAGCACTTCGAGTTTTAGCAATCCACGCTTTTGCAAAGATGTAAATAAGCGATAACTTCCACCATAGCAATCATGAGGGATCACTAAGGTGTCATCGTGATTTAAAAGTTGAGTCACCAGGTGTACAGCCGACATACCGGTTGCAGTAATAATACCTCTTTCACCTCCTTCGAGCTGGGCAAGAGTTTGCGCTAGCGTATCTCGATTAGGATTACCGCTACGGCCATAATCATAAGCACGTTTGGTATCAAAATCGGCGAACGAGTAGGTCGTTGATAGATAAAGTGGAGGCACGACCGCACCGTGGTGCTTATCCGCTTCAATACCGTGGCGCACTGCAATCGTCGACTTTTTTCTTTGACTCATTTCATCACCTAGAAAGTTGGATGTTTAGACGTCTAAAAGGTTAGATGATAAAAAAAGAGAAGTCAAAACATTTATACCGCTAAATGGCTATTTAACTAGTATTTGACTATCTTTTTTAAACCGATAAAATTTCGCCACTTAACTAATTAGTATTGCTAATAAGACTGCGTTTTTGAATAAACTATCATAGGTACATCTAGTAGTTTATGCCACATAGTTAGTAAACGCGTTGACGAACCCAGTCTTATTAGCACTCCCAACACTGAGGCAGCAACAACACTATGGCTAAATGGAACGGTGAATATATTCACCCTTATGCAGAGCACGGTAAAAAATCTGAACAAGTAAAAAAGATCACCGTCTCTATCCCGTTAAATGTATTGAAAGTACTAACTGATGAGCGCACTCGCCGTCAGGTAAATAACCTGCGCCATGCCACCAACAGTGAGCTACTATGCGAAGCGTTTTTACATGCTTTTACTGGCCAGCCGCTACCAAGCGATGAAGATTTGCGTAAGGATAACCCTGAAAAAGTGCCTGAAGAAGTGCGTAAGATTATGGAAGATATGGGGCTGGAAGTACCCGAGATCAACGAAGAGTAATATACTTAAAAATCAGCCATGACTTGGCTCGTGGCTGATTTTACCAAACAAGTTATCCGTTTTGTTCCTCACAGACCACAGGCATATCACGTTTGTTCACCTGCGTCGGTTTAAGCTTTAATAGCAAAATCACGGCAACGTAAATTAATAAGCTACTCAGCAGTATCACTTTAATAGGGTGTAGGGGTAGTAACAAAAGCGTACTGACTGACTCAACTATAATAACCACTATCACAAAACTTAAAATATGTGACGGTTGCAATTTTGTCAGTATATAACCACCTAAAGGCGCTCCCAAAGCAACAACTGGTGCAGCGAAAAACCAGCTTTTTACTACGAATTCCGATGGTTGCTGATCTAAAACAAAAAACAAAACCGCACCGAGCTGTGCATTAAGTGCCATAAATGTCACCGTCGTAGGTATCATTTGTCTAGCTTGACTACCAAGCAAAAGTACAAAATAAAAAAACAGTAAAGTATCTGCTCCTGAGCCTAAGTAGCCGGTTATCATTCCACCTAAAAACGTAAGCAGTGAAAAGGTATAACGTCGTTTCCTATCGTTTAGGTTGATAACCAGATTTCGTTTGTCATGTATGAGTAGAATAGCAACCAGTAGTAAGAAGCAACTAAATGCATACTTTAACAATAGTCCGTCAGTGACAGAAAAAGCAACAGCGCATAACTGCCCTAATACGGCATACAACATACCTCGAGCAATCACGGCCCAATCAATAAAGACGCGTTGACTAATAAAGTAGAGAGTCGCAAAAGTCATACCGACTGACTGTATGAAAAGAGAAAACACGCGAGCTTCTGCTGCGCTCACTTGTAATACTTTGGTGAAGACTGGAAATGCGACAGCTCCACCACCTAAAGGTGTTGACCCAGCAACAAAAGATCCAAATAGCATGGTGAGGCCTGTTTCCCAGCTGGATAACAGCGCTGTCATATCCCACAACAATATAAATGCTATTGCCCATACAGCAGCACTAAAGAGCAGAACCAACCAAAAAAGCTTGCCACGGTAGCACATTTTATGAACGTTCCTTTAAAAGTTAAGATATACACTCCCTACCAATTTAGTCTGTTTTGAGCAGTCAACTGCATAGCAGGGTTCAATTTACTCTAACACAATCCAACAGTCGCAAAAATAGCCACCCATTACCTTTACTATATATCTGCTGCAAACATTCAATAACCTTGCGATTGAGTCCTTCGAGAACAAATCAAGGCACTAGAGTAAAAACCGACATTTATATAAGTGTGGATATTATTTCGATACATAAAAAGCAAAAAGCCCCGACCCAAGGGCCGAGGCTTTTGAAAACAAAGTTTAATTTAGTATAAAACTAAAATTAAGCTTGCTTAGGACGTGAAACTACTTCAACTAAAGTCCATGATTTCTTTTTAGAAATCGGCGCACATTCACTGATAGTAACTGTATCGCCTGCTTTAGCAGTGTTGCTTTCGTCATGTGCGTGCAACTTAGTTGTACGCTTGATGAATTTACCGTAAATCGGGTGCTTCACCTGACGCTCGATAGCAACAACGATAGATTTGTCCATCTTGTCGCTTAGTACACGACCTTGAAGAGTACGGATCTTATCGCTCATTATGCACCTGCCTTCTGGTTGATAACCGTTTTAACACGCGCAATATTGCGACGTACTTTTTTCAGCTCGTGAGTTTGAGCTAGCTGACCAGTGCTCACTTGCATGCGCAGGTTGAACTGCTCACGTAGTAGCTCTAGAAGTTCAGCATTTAGCTCTTCTACGCTTTTGTCTTTAAGTTCGCTAGCTTTCATCACATTACCGTCCGAGTTACAAATGTTGTTTTGAAAGGTAATTTACGAGCAGCTAGGTTGAATGCTTCACGAGCAAGCTCTTCAGAAACACCTTCCATCTCGTAAAGTACTTTGCCTGGCTGGATTTCAGCAACCCAGTACTCAACAGAGCCTTTACCTTTACCCATACGAACTTCAAGCGGCTTTTCAGTGATTGGCTTGTCTGGGAACACACGGATCCAGATTTTACCTTGACGCTTGACGTGACGAGTCATAGCACGACGAGCTGCTTCGATTTGACGAGCAGTCATACGACCACGACCTGTTGCTTTCAAGCCGAAAGAACCGAAGCTTACTTTGTTACCGCTGTTTGCAAGACCACGGTTGCGGCCTTTATGCACTTTACGGAATTTTGTACGTTTTGGCTGTAACATTAATCGCTACCTCTTACTTAGCACTTTTTTTGGCTTTCTTCGGCGCACGTTTAGCTGGCTTCTCTTGCTCTTGAACTAGTGGTAAACCACCAATTACTTCGCCTTTGAAGATCCAAACTTTAACACCGATGATACCGTAAGTGGTTAACGCTTCAGAAGTTGCATAATCGATATCAGCACGTAGAGTATGTAGAGGTACACGACCTTCACGATACCACTCAGAACGTGCGATTTCAGCGCCGCCTAGACGACCGCTTACTTCAACTTTGATACCTTTAGCACCAATGCGCATTGCATTTTGTACCGAACGCTTCATAGCGCGACGGAACATAACACGACGCTCAAGCTGAGATGCGATGCCATCTGCAACTAATTGTGCATCTAGCTCTGGTTTACGTACTTCAGAAATATTGATCTGAGCAGGTACACCCGCAATCTTTGTTACAGCTTGACGAAGCTTTTCAACGTCTTCGCCTTTTTTACCGATAACAACACCAGGACGAGCTGTGTGAATTGTTACACGGATTGATTTAGCTGGACGCTCGATAACGATTTTAGACACAGAAGCTGCTTTCAATTCCTTAGTAAGGTATTGACGCACTTTGTGATCGCCAAAAAGCTGTGCAGAGAAATCTTTTGTATTCGCGTACCAGGTAGAAACCCAAGGTTTAGAGATACCTAGGCGAATACCAGTAGGATGAACTTTTTGTCCCATTACTTATATCTCCTAGCTATCCGAAACCACAACAGTGATGTGGCTTGTACGCTTAAGGATGCGGTCAGCGCGTCCTTTAGCACGTGGCATGATACGTTTCATTGTAGGACCATCGTCCACAAAAATCGTAGCTACACGTAGCTCATCAATGTCAGCACCTTCGTTGTGCTCTGCGTTCGCAATAGCAGACTCAAGTACTTTTTTAACTAATACAGCCGCTTTCTTTGGGCTGTACGCCAGGATTTCTAGAGCGCGATCTACCGGTAGTCCGCGGATCTGATCAGCTACTAGACGTGCTTTTTGCGCCGAACCAGAGGCGAATTTGTGTTTAGCTAATGCTTCCATCATACCCTCCGATTAACGTTTTTTAGCTTTCTTATCCGCAGCGTGACCGCGGTAAGTACGTGTAGGTGCAAATTCACCTAGTTTGTGACCGATCATTTCGTCCGAAACAAATACAGGGACGTGCTGACGACCATTATGGACTGCGATGGTCAATCCGATCATATTAGGGATGATCATTGAACGACGGCTCCAAGTCTTTATAGGCTTCTTGTCACCGCTTTCCAACGCCTTCTCTACCTTCTTCAGCAAGTGTAGGTCAATGAATGGACCCTTCTTGAGAGAACGTGGCATGGCAATTCCTCAACTATTACTTAGTACGACGACGTACGATTAATTTATCAGTACGCTTGTTCTTACGTGTTTTAGCACCTTTGGTAGGCTTGCCCCATGGAGACACAGGGTGACGACCACCAGAAGTACGACCTTCACCACCACCGTGTGGGTGATCAACCGGGTTCATGGCAACACCACGAACTGTCGGACGAATACCACGCCAGCGATTAGCACCAGCTTTACCTAGTGAACGAAGCATATGCTCAGCATTGCCTACTTCACCTAAGGTAGCGCGACAGTCAGCTTCAACTTTACGAACTTCGCCTGAACGAAGACGTAGAGTCACATATTGACCTTCACGTGCTAGGATTTGAACGTATGCACCAGCAGAACGTGCGATTTGTGCACCTTTACCTGGCTTTAATTCTACGTTGTGTACAGTCGAACCTACAGGCATGTTACGCATTGGCAATGTGTTACCAGCTTTGATTGGTGCGTCAACACCAGACTGGATTTGATCGCCTGCTTTTAAACCTTTAGGTGCAATGATGTAACGACGCTCACCGTCTGCATATAATACAAGAGCGATGTTTGCGCTACGGTTTGGATCGTACTCTAAACGTTCAACAGTAGCAGGAATGCCATCTTTAGTACGTTTAAAGTCAATTACACGGTAGTGTTGCTTGTGACCACCACCGATGTGACGAACCGTGATACGACCGTTGTTGTTACGACCACCTGATTTAGAGTTTTTCTCTAAAAGCGGAGCGTATGGCTTACCCTTGTGTAGATCAGGGTTAACCACTTTAACGACGTGACGACGACCCGCAGAAGTTGGTTTACACTTTTGAAGTGCCATAATTCTAACTCCCCTTATTACTCGGCGCCGCCGACAAAGTCTAGCTCGCTACCTTCTTTAAGAGTAACGTAGGCTTTCTTCCAGTCTGAACGACGACCGAAACGCATACCAGTACGCTTTGTTTTACCCTTAACATTCAAAGTACGAACACCAGTTACTTCTACTTCAAAAAGCTTTTCAACTGCAGCTTTAACTTCAGCTTTAGTTGCATTTTTAGCTACTTTGAAAACAATCGTGTTGTTTTCTTCAGCAGCAATAGTGCTTTTCTCAGAGATGTGTGGAGCAAGAATTACTTTTAAAAGACGTTCTTCACGGATCATGCTAGCGCCTCCTCAAGTTGCTTAACAGCACCTGCAGTAATAAGTACCTTATCGAAAGCGATTAGGCTTACTGGGTCAATGCCAGCTACATCACGTGTGTCAACCTTATAAAGGTTACGTGCAGAAAGGAATAGATTCTCATCTACTTCTTCAGTCACGATAAGCACGTCTTTAAGCTCAAGCTCTTTAAGCTTAGCTACTAGCTCTTTAGTTTTAGGTGCTTCTAAACCGAAGTTTTCAACAACTACTAAACGCTCTTGACGAACAAGCTCAGACAAGATGCTCTTAATCGCACCGCGATACATCTTACGGTTAACTTTTTGGCTGTGATCTTGCGGCTTAGCTGCAAAGCTCACACCACCGCTGCGCCAGATTGGGCTGCGGATTGTACCAGCACGAGCACGGCCAGTACCTTTTTGAGCGAATGGCTTTTTACCACCGCCTCTTACTTCAGAACGTGTCTTCTGAGCACGAGTACCTTGACGAGCACCTGCTGCATAAGCAACAACTACCTGGTGTACTAATGCTTCGTTAAACTCACGTCCAAAAGTAGCTTCGGAAACTTCAAGCGCGCCAGCGCCTTTAATTGCTAATTCCATCACTAAATCTCCAGGACTTATGCTTTAACAGCTGGTTTAACGATAACGTCACCGCCGATAGCGCCAGGTACTGCACCCTTAACTAAAAGCAGGTTACGCTCAGCGTCAACACGTACTAGTTCTAGGTTCTGAGTAGTTGTTTGCACATTACCCATTTGACCAGCCATTTTCTTACCTTTAAACACCTTACCAGGTGATTGGTTTTGACCGATTGAACCAGGAGCACGGTGAGACAAAGAGTTACCGTGTGTAGCGTCTTGCATGCTGAAGTTCCAGCGCTTAACACCACCTTGGAAACCTTTACCTTTTGAAGTACCAGTTACGTCTACTTTGTTTACTTCGTTGAATAACTCAACAGTAAGCTCAGTACCTACTTCAAAATCGCCTTCACCACCATTTAGGCGGAATTCCCACAGGCCACGACCCGCTTCAACACCAGCTTTTGCGAAGTGACCCGCAGCAGCTTTGTTTACACGGCTTGCTTTTTTCTCGCCTGCAGTAACTTGAAGCGCTTCATAACCGTCTGTTGCTTCAGATTTGATCTGAGTAACACGGTTAGGCGTCGCTTCGATAACTGTCACAGGGATAGATACACCATCTTCAGTGAAGATACGTGTCATACCCACTTTACGACCGACTAGACCTAATGCCATTTTCCTAAAACCTCTCTAATCTTCCGATTAACCCAGGCTGATTTGAACATCAACACCAGCAGCAAGGTCTAGGCGCATTAGAGCGTCTACAGTCTTATCTGTTGGTTCTACGATGTCGATCAGACGTTTGTGGGTGCGGATTTCATACTGATCACGCGCATCTTTGTTTACGTGCGGAGAGATCAATACAGTAAAACGTTCAAAGCGCGTTGGAAGTGGGATTGGACCACGTACCTGAGCACCAGTGCGTTTCGCAGTTTCCACGATTTCCGCCGTTGATTGGTCAATCAAACGGTGGTCAAAAGCTTTTAGGCGAATACGAATGCGTTGATTTGACATTCTTAAACCTCAATTAAAAGAGCATTTAAAAAGAGCATAAGAAAAACCGCCAGATCGAATTAAATATTAACTCGCTGGTTGCTTTCTTATTTCTACCATTGAATTCCAAATCGGAATTCCTGTTTATTGGCTTGAAATCCAAGCCCTATATTTCATCTTTCCTACTACACTGTAGTAAGAAAGTCCGCACATTATAATGATATTGGTGATAAATGCAACAGTTAATACCAAGTTATTTTAGATAGCGGAATAGTTACGCCTTAATTACTTTTTAACCCTGTAACAGTAAACCAAAACGTCTATAAATAGTCAGTCCAGTTAAAGCTTGGTATGCTATTGCAAATTTTTAAATGTGGTGTTGTCATGAGAATTGTTTCTCGACTCTTAAATCTATTTTCCCAGTGGGCTAATCTATTATTTGTAAAAACAAAATTACTGCCAGACAACCCAATAGAGCAGTTTGACCTAAACCCAGAGTTCCCCACATTTTATGTAACACGGCTTAATTCGCGCGCCGATCTCGCTGCACTTGATGCAGTTTGTAAAAAGCTGGGCCTACCAAGAGCCACTCAGCCACAAGCGTTAGCGGGTAAAGAAATAGACCGATTTATTGCTTTGCAAAACCCTACGCCTTTATTTGCATCCGTTGCTAAACCCAGCAATGCTCTTGCTACTGGAAAAGAAATTTTCACGGCTTTGTGTAGTGATACAAATGCTCAGGCACAAATCATTCCGGTCACCATTTTGTGGGGCCGCAATCCAGGTAAGGAAAAACCTGGTATCGGTACGTTATTCTCTCATTCGTTGACACCAAGTTGGCTGCGCAAGTTGTTTGTTGTGCTGTTCTCTGGTCGCGATAATTTAGTACGCTTTAGCCATCCTATCGATCTGAATCAGCTAATTAACGACAAGTCGGATGTAAACGAGTTACCGCAAAAGCTAGTGCGTGTGGCGCGTGTTCACTTTCGTCGTCAAAAACTGGCTGCGACAGGCCCTAAACTGCCTTCAAGAGATCAACTCTTTAGCTCCTTATTAGCCGCACCTGCAATTAAAAAGGCGATCGCCGATGAAGCCAAAAGCAAAGGGCTAAGTTATGAAGAGGCACGCCTTAACGCACAAGAATTACTTGACGAAATCGCGGCAAATTACTCTGACGCTATGGTACGCGTTGGCGACCGTATTCTCACGTGGCTTTGGAATAAACTGTACAATGGTATTGAAGTTAAATACGCAGAGCGCGTACATCAGTTAGCCGACAAAGGCCATGAAATCATCTATGTGCCATGCCACCGCAGCCATATGGACTATTTATTACTGACTTATGTTATCTATCACCAAGGACTGGTACCACCGCATATAGCAGCGGGTGTTAACCTTAACTTCTTCCCTGCGGGGGGAATTTTCCGCCGCTCAGGTGCATTCTTTATTCGTCGTTCGTTTGCTGGAAATAAACTTTACTCCGCTGTATTCAAAGAGTATTTGAGCCAACTCTTTATCAAAGGTTATTCTGTGAAGTTTTACACCGAAGGGGGGCGAAGTCGCACAGGCCGTTTATTGCCACCAAAAACAGGCATGTTGGCGATGACAATACAATCTATGTTGCGTGGTATTGACCGACCTATCTCCATCGTACCGGTATATATTGGCTATGAGCATGTTATGGAGATCAATACCTACTTAAAAGAGTTAGCAGGCAACCACAAAAAGAATGAATCTATCTTTGCGGTATTTAAAGCCATTAAAAATCTTAAAAACTACGGTCGTGGCTACTTAAATTTTGGTGAGCCGATAAACGTTAATCAATATCTAAATGAGCATCAAAACAATTGGCGTGATGCTATCCACCCAACCGATATTCAAAAGCCTCAGTGGCTCAACACACAAGTGGCAGAACTTGCAGATACAATCATGACCAATATCAACAGTGCTGCAGCGCTCAATGCCATTAACTTGTTAGCGACGATTTTACTCAGTAACAGTCAATTCGCTCTCAGTAAACGCAAGCTACTAGAGCAGATGTCTTTTTATCTCACGTTGCAACGCAGTTCAAAATACAATGAACAGGTCACCGTCCCTGAAGACTCAGCTGAACAGTTACTCAGTCACGCCTTAAAATTGAATAAGCTGGATGTATTGTCAGATGAGTTAGGCGAAATTATCGCCATAAAAGAAAGAGAACGAACTTTGTTCAATTACTATCGTAATAACATCGTGCACTTGTTTGCAGTGCCGAGTGTAATCGCGCAGCAGCTATTTAACCGCTTTAGCGTTACTTTAGAAGAATGCCAGCAACTACTTGAGGTGCTGTATCCACTGTTTGCGAAGGAATGGTTTTTAACCCCTATGCGTGACGACTATATCAAGCAAATACTGACCTGTTTTTCACAGCAAAAACTCATCGAGTTTGATGGCACTACAGCCAAAGTGATTAAAGGAAGCAATGGATTAGCTCAGTTAGAGATGCTGGGTAAAGTCAGTCAATTAACGCTAGAACGTTATGCAATCACAGTGAGTTTAATACACAATAACCAAGGCATTACACGCAAAAACCTTGAGTCTGAAACTGATATCATCGCTAACCGCCTAGGTACTTTGCATGGTATCAAGAGTCCAGAGTTTTTCGATAAGAAGGTGCTAGTAGCATTTATCAATAGCTTAAAAGAACAAGGCTTTATTAAAGTGTCTGACGAGCAATGTATTCGCGCTCAAGATAAGCTGCAAACTCTGCAACTCCACCTTAATGAATTGTTACCCGCCAGCATTTCTGAGTCGATTCAAGATACCCTTTAGTGTATCTGGCGACACGTGCCGCCAGAGGTTTGGTGGCACGTTTGTTAGCCCCTTTGGCGCATGACACCTTCTTGAATGGTTGATGCAACCAACTCGCCTTGACGATTAAAAAATTGTCCTCGCACTAAACCGCGTCCATTGGATGCACTTGGACTATCAACACTATACAAGATCCACTCATCCATTCTAAAGGGCCTATGAAACCACATTGCGTGGTCTATGGTTGCCACTTGCATGCTTGGGTGTAAAAAAGACAACCCGTGCGGCTGAAGTGCGGTAGGTAAAAATTCAAAATCAGACGCATACGCCATTAGATAATTATGAATACGTCTATCATCAGGCAATGGGCCATTGGCTTTAAACCAGACATGGCGTTGTGGCTCTGTGATTTCAGGCTGAAATGGATTTTGGAATTCCACGGGCCGCGTCTCAAGCGGCATATCACAGGTAAACTTATTACGCAGTTGTTCTGGGATTAACGCTTTATTTTCTCGATAAAAATCAATCGAAGACTTTAGTTCTTCAGGCCCAGGTACATTTGGCATCGTGCTTTGATGAGACACGCCTGGCTCATCGCCTTGAAATGACGCTGTCATGTAAAAAATCGGTTTGCCATACTGGATAGCACGAACTCGTCGAGTGCTAAAGCTTCGGCCGTCACGAATAACTTCCACATCATATACTATCGGTTTCTTCGCATCGCCAGGTCGCAAAAAATAGGAGTGCAATGAGTTCACAAAGCGCCCCTCTGGTAACGTATATTTTGCCGCGGAGAGTGCTTGCCCCATTACCTGACCACCGAATACCTGTGGGAACCCTAAATCTTGGCTTTGCCCGCGATAAATGCCTTGCTCAATTTCTTCAAGTTTCAAAAGCGAAAGTAAATCTGTCAGAACCTGACTCATCGGGACCTCTTAATTTCGTCAGTTTAATTCAATAATCATAGTATAATAGTAACCGTTATGAGTCACCTTAAGTGGCACTATCGATACATTAAAGTAAAGACGGTGACTGATGGTTATTTTGGAATTAACAACAGCTCGCAGGTAAAGCATGGCATATTGGTTATTTAAAACAGAGCCCGACACATTCTCCATTGATGATTTAAAGGCTTTAGGAAGTCAGGGGGCATTTTGGGAAGGCGTCAGAAACTACCAAGCGCGTAACTTCTTACGTGATCAAGTCAAATTAGCTGACCTAGTCTTCATTTATCACTCTAGTTGTAAAGTACCTGCAATAGTCGGCATAGCGAAAGTTATCCAACAAGCGCAGCCCGACCCTTTTCAATTCGATATACAAAGTGATTACTTTGATGCTAAATCAACTAAAGAGAACCCAAGGTGGTATGGCGTTACACTAGAATATGTCAAACACCTAAGACCGATTACCTTGTCGGCTATCAAGGCAAACCTTGAGATCACTGAGCTTGCTCTTAAAAAGGCGGGTAGGCTTTCCATCATGCCAGTTAGCGAGCGAGAGTGGCATGTACTGTGTCCAAATTAACGTCGGCGTGCCCGGCTATTTTTTTCTTTTTCTGGATGAATACCTTCTTTGGGTATCATAGAAAAGTATAAAAGCAGGGTGATCCATGAAAAAAGCAGCGTTGCTATTAGCCAGCCGTTCTTTTCATGGCCCCTTGTGCGCTTGCTACTATGTATAATAGCCACAGGCGCTAAATAGGCAGATACGCCAATGAATAACAGAATTAGTTCATTCATGATAACCTTTGCCAAGCCACTTCATCAGGCAGTACCCGCTCAGTAGCAATATAATGTAAGATATCTCCCGCATTCACTAGATAATCCAAAGGCGGGTTCAACTCCATATTTTGCGCACTTAAATCATGGGCTACGCCCAATAAAATTGCATCATGCTTTTCTTTAAAATAATGGAATAAAGCACCAAATTGGCAAGTTTTTAAACCCACAGGTAGTTGCAAGCTAAATTGGGTATCTCCGTGCAGAGTAGACAACAATTCTTCTTGCACTCGACTAGACCCAGGATCTTGCATCGCTCTCACTAAAATTTCCGCCGACTTACTCGATGAACATTCAACATTTTGACAATGAGCCCGCAACAAACTTACTTTGCTTTCATCCACAAAATGCGCGCTGATATGCGCACTCCCCTGAATCATGGGGCTTAGTTTTAACGCGGTTGTAAATGTTTGATCGTCATCTTGACCATCAATGATGATTTTATCTGCATTGGATGTGCCAATACGAGCAAGTTCCTCATCGTCAGTGAAGCTAGATAGTTTCGCAAAATCAACTTGAGAATAGCTCAGCAAGGGGTGTTCAATATCGTCGACGACCGCTAATACAATACGCCTATCTTGGCGTTTTACATCCGCTAAGATGTAATCGATCATCTTTTTAGTTCTGATTGGATGCCAACCAAAAATAATTATATGGTTACGCAAATGGTAAAAGTCTTTGTCGCCAGTCATTGCTCTTCTTATCCAAAATGTCATAAATTGACCCGCTTTACCCAGCAAAATACCAAACAAAGCAAGACCAAACGGAATTTGTACCAATGCAACTATCCAACGGCCCAGCTCCGTCGTTGCGCTAAAGTCACCATATCCAACTGTCGACGTGGTCACTATATAATAATAAATAAAAGTGCTGGGCTCTATAAGAGTCTGCTCACCAGCATAATAAAGTAGTACCCAGACCAATGCTAAATGGCATGCGGTTACGGCACTTAATAATTGCCAGCTAGCTTCATCGACATGTGCACGTAACAGTACAAGTATACGTTTAAATATGATTGGCATAGTGTAGTGCGGTTTATAATTCTATAGCGCTACCTTACTCGATCTCACCTCGCTTTAAAACCTCAATAAATCGACATTCGTACTAAAAAGCAAAGTAAAAACATCAATACATTTATCGCGTTAGCATAGCATTGTGCAAAGCTCGTATTTTATCGCAACTTCAGTATACTGATGCATAGAGTATGGGAATAGGAAGATATAGTATGGCAGGTGTATTAGCTTCGGTAGATCAAAGAACGCAACTGGTTGGTGAAAACCGATTAGAGCTTTTATTGTTTCACCTACATAGCCGTCACTTCTTTGCTCTTAACGTGTTTAAAGTAAAAGAAGTTGTAAAGCTGCCACACCTCCATAGTATGCCAAACGCTCACCCTAAAGTATGTGGCGTTACTAACATACGAGGCGAATCTATTCCTGTCATTGATTTGCGTCGCGCAATCTGTATGCCTGAGTGTGAACGGGATAGCGATAGCAACCTAGTGATCACAGAATATAACCGCTCAGTACAAGCCTTTTTAGTCGGCAAGGTAGACCAAATAGTTAACACCACTTGGCAAGATATCATGCCAACCCCCAGCTCTGTTGGCAAAAACCATTATCTTACAGCATTGACCAAAATCAAACGAGATGGTGTCGAACATATCGTCGAGATCATTGATGTTGAAAAAGTACTGGCTGAGATTGTGTCATATGATGTCGTCATCTCCGAAGATGTTTTAGATAAAAGTATCATTGATGAGTTTCATGGCCGTAAAATTTTACATGCCGATGATTCACCCACAGCCCGACGCCAAGTCGCAGATACCCTTGCACAATTAGGTATTGAAATCATCCCGGCAACGGATGGTCAAGAAGCCCTAAATGTGCTCAAGCACTGGGCTGATGAAGGTATCGATGTTAATAAAGAACTACTAGCAGTGATCACCGATGCTGAAATGCCCGCAATGGACGGATATCGACTCACTTATGAAATACGAAACGATAGCCGCTTAAAAGATTTATATGTGATCTTGAATACGTCACTCAGTGGTAGCTTTAATAAGGCAATGGTCGAGAAAGTAGGCTGTAACGCGTTTTTATCTAAGTTCCAGCCAGATCTCTTGGTTGAAGAAATACAAAATCGACTCAAAGAAGTATTAAACAAAGAATAACTGGTTATTCGTACAGTGATTACACTTTTTTTTGTTTAACAAAATCAATACGATAAATTCCTTATGCCTGCTTTTTAAAGCCCGTAACTGGGCAACGCCCCCCTAACACAGGTATACTTTGCGTTCATTTTACTGAAATAGGCGTGGTAATGGACGTTTCTGAATTAATCGATGGCTTAAACGAAAAACAACGTGAGGCAGTAGCAGCACCACTGCAAAATATGTTGGTCCTCGCAGGCGCAGGCTCGGGCAAAACCCGAGTATTAGTGCATCGTATCGCTTGGTTAATGCAAGTAGAACACGCCTCAGCCTACAGTATTTTTGCTGTTACCTTTACCAATAAAGCAGCCAAAGAAATGCGCACCCGAGTTGAAGAAACTTTGCGCTCACCAGTGGGTGGTATGTGGATTGGTACTTTCCATGGTTTATCACATCGCATTTTACGCGCTCACCACCGTGAAGCGAACTTGCCAGAAGCATTTCAGATTTTAGATACAGACGATCAGGTTCGTATGATCCGTCGTCTTTTAAAAGCCATGAATATTGATGAAAAGAAATGGCCGCCAAAACAAATCGCATGGTATATCAGTGCAAGAAAAGACGAAGGACAAAGGCCCAGAGATATCCAAGCTTATGATGTGAATGAGCAACTATTACTACGTGTTTACACCGCCTATCAAGATGCCTGCGACAGAGCTGGATTAGTCGACTTTGCGGAGATTTTGTTACGCTGTTATGAGCTGCTGCAGCAGCAACCTACGTTATTACGCCATTATCAACAACGCTTCAGACATATGCTGGTAGATGAATTTCAAGATACCAACAGCATTCAATATCGCTGGCTAAAGCTCCTTGCGGGCCAAGATAATACCATGATGATTGTCGGTGATGATGACCAGAGTATCTATGGTTGGCGCGGAGCAAAAATTGAAAATATTAAACGCTTCTTGGAAGACTTTTCGGCAGAAACTATTCGTCTTGAGCAAAACTACCGCTCCACCGCCACCATTCTAAAAGCATCTAATGCTCTGATCCAAAATAATGCAGAGCGTATGGGAAAAAGTTTATGGACCGATGGTAACCAAGGTGAACCCATCTCCATTTACGCCGCCTTTAATGAATTAGACGAAGCGCGTTTTGTGGTCAGTAAAATTCGCACTTGGCTAAACGGTGGCAATGCATTGCAAGATTGCGCCATTTTATACAGAAATAATGCACAGTCTCGGGTACTCGAAGAAGCGATGTTACAAGAAGGATTAAAATACCGTATTTATGGCGGTATGCGTTTCTTCGAACGCCAAGAGATTAAAGATGCGCTTGCCTATTTACGCTTGATCAGTAATCGTCAAGACGATGCCGCATTTGAGCGCGTGATCAATACTCCTGCTCGTGGCATTGGCGATAAAACCTTAAGCCATATTCGCGATTGTGCCCGCAATGAGTCTATGCCATTGTGGTACGCAGCCAAAGCAGTGATTGAACAAAACCATTTGGCAGGTCGAGCTGCCACAGCTGTTTCGCGCTTTATTGAGCTCGTCGAGCAGCTAGATGACAAAATAACGGAGCTTGAGTTATCCGAGCAAGCCAAGACCACAATAGAGCAATCAGGCTTGATGGCAATGTATCAAGCAGAAAAAGGCGAAAAAGGCCGTGCTCGCGTAGAGAACTTAGAAGAATTGATCAGTGCTTGTGGTCAATATGAGCCACCCATTGATGAAGATTTTAGCTCACCACTACAGGGATTCTTAGCCTATACCTCTTTAGAGTCTGGCGAAGGCCAAGCCGATGAGCACGAAGATGCCGTGCAAATGATGACTTTGCACTCAGCAAAAGGGCTAGAGTTTCCATTGGTATTTATGGTTGGTGTTGAAGAAGGCATGTTCCCCTCTCAGCAAAGTCATGAAGAGTCGGGTAGACTTGAAGAAGAACGCCGCCTTTGTTACGTGGGGATGACACGCGCAATGGAGAAACTCTACATCAGCCATGCAGAAAGTCGACGTTTGTATGGGCAAGAGAAACATCACAGCCCATCGCGTTTCTTACGAGAGCTCCCAGAAGAGTGTGTAGAAGAAATCCGCATCAAAACTCAGGTATCAAGACCTGTAAACAGTGGACGCTTCAGCGCGTCTGTAACCCATGCAGCTTTTGAAGACAGTGGCTACAACCTTGGACAACGCGTTCTACACGCAAAATTTGGTGCAGGAACCGTACTGAACTATGAAGGCAGTGGTGCCCAATCACGGATCCAAGTGAATTTTGATGATGTTGGCACCAAGTGGTTGGTAACAGCGTATGCCCGCTTACAAAGCTTCTAACTTGGACACCTTATTTGCCGAATTAGCCCATAACCAACACCGTCAGCTGTTTTTGCTGTGCGGTGAACACCATTGGGCTATTCGGCAAGTCAAAAATCTATTTAAGCCATCCGCCAACTGCCTACTTCTGTCAAAACACCCTGAACTGGCAAACGCATGCTGGCCCGAGCATTTGCATCAGATCCTTGGCCAAGAGTTTGAACTGGCGCTTTACGATGGCTATGCAGGCATAGAGCCAAACAAACTGGCAGCACTCAGTGGTACCGTCAAAGCCGGTGGATTACTCATATTAATACTTCCTGAACTCGATGACTTGCCTTGCTGGCAAGATCCTAGCCTCGCGACATGGTGCTCTCACGGTTTTACTGCCACACAAAGCCCCTTTTTGCAACGCTGGCAAAAGCTGTTTAAAGAACTAGATATCTCGTTTTACTCTCAACGCCATGGGTTATCGTTGTCGCTGCATGGTAAATCCCAGCAATCACACATAGATTTTAGCGAACAACAAAGTACGCTTACAGAGATAACCACACGGCTGCAAAGCAAAAAACCTCACCCGATTTTACTCAGTGCTGATCGGGGTCGTGGTAAATCTGCCACCCTTGGTATGCTAGCGGCAGCAATGCGTGATCATACCTTTATTATTTGCGCCCTACAGTACCGTGCTGTGGTGAATAGTTTCAAGCATTTAGCTCGGCAATTGGATATGAATTATCTAGGCCATGAAAGGCACATTGCAAACCTACGCTTTGTCCCACCGGATCAGCTACTGACAATGCAGTTAAGCGATGAAATAGTCCTTATCGACGAAGCCGCCGCCATTCCAGTGCCTATATTAATAGCCCTTGTGAACAAAGCTCAGCGCTGCGTATTTTCTAGCACAATCATTGGCTATGAAGGCAATGGGCGAGGTTACACACTAAGATTTAAACGTTATCTATCAAAGTACTATCCTGAGTTTTTAGCTTTGCAAATGCAACAACCCATTCGCTATCAGCAGCACGATCCCCTAGAAGCTCAGATAAACCACCTGTTTGCGTTAGATTGTCATTACCCGACCACTGAAGACACTAGCAACTTAACATATGCCAAACTAACCGCTTGCGAGCTTGCGCTAAATGAACCTTTGCTACACCAAGCATTTTCGCTGTTGGTGCTGGCACATTATCAAACAACCGTCAACGACTTGCGTCAACTGCTAGACAGCCCATCGCAGGCTATTTTTATAGTGCGAAATTCCCAACAGCTTCTTGGCTTAAGTTTGGTTAATTTTGAAGGGCAGATTGAATATGAACTACATGACGATATTGCTCAAGGGAAACGTCGCCCTAAAGGGCATTTACTGCCTCAGCAACTATTTGCAGCACAAGGCGAGTCTCACTTTCTAACAGCCAAAACAGCACGTATCGTACGCATCGCTATTGCACCCAACTTACATGGCAAAGGCCTAGGTACGCAGTTACTCAAATATGTCGAGCAGCAACTAGAGCAATCGGTGGATTATGTAGGCAGCAGCTTTGGCGCGACGTCAACCCTCTTGAACTTTTGGCAAAAGAATGACTATAAAACAGTTAAATTAGGGTATAAACAAGATAAAGCCAGTGGGGAATATGCCGCAATGGTGTTGAAAAGCACTACAGATCCAGAACCTCATCTAGAATGTCTTTACCAGCATTTTAGAATGAATTTTACCTATCAACTAAGTAATCTTTATCAACAGTTGCCTTGGCAATTAGTAAAGTGCATTCTCGTTGCCATGCCCACACAGGATATTCCTGAACCTCTCATCAGACAGTTGAACTTTATGATGAGCAAACAAACGCTGCTAGAACAAGATAGTGCAACACTATGGCAAGTATTAGTCTGTTGCCCAGCACTATTATTAGCCTTATCAGATATTTCACAACAATTAGGTATTAGACTATTATTACAAAATAATACTAAAGAGCTGCTTAAAGTCGACTTGTCTCTAGACTCTAAAAAACAGTTTTCTCTAGCTTTCAATACCTTGGTACGTGAAATACATGAACAGCTTAGCACATTACATTAACGCGCTTTTTGCCACTATGCTCTCGTTAGCCAGTGGCTTTGGGCAAGCTGACGCGCCGCCACTCAAACTGGGTATGTCGATAGCTTTGAGCGGACCTGCTCAGGAGATAGGCAAACAACTTCGTGATGGGGCTATGCTGCACTTTGAAGCTGAGAACCTAGAAGGCGGTATTGCGGGACGCCCCATTGAATTACTCGTACTTGATGATGGGTATGAACCTAATCGTACGGTGCTTAACACAAAGCAATTCATCTACCAAGATAAGGTTGACGCATTGTTTGGCTATATGGGCACCCCCACCACAGCTGCAATTCGTCCGCTACTAGAGCACAGTAAAACCCCTCTACTTATGCCATTTACAGGCGCAGACTTTTTGCATCAAATCGACAAATATCACGTATTTAATTTAAGAGCGAGTTACCAAGATGAAGCGCAAGAACATATTAAATACCTTGTTAGCGAGAAAAACCATCAACATATTGCACTACTGATCCAAGCTGATGAATTCGGCATTACCGTTGAGAAAAGTTTAACAAAGGCACTCGCTCTAAAAGAGTTAACGCCCTCGACAATAGCCCGCTTTAGGCGCAATACCAGCGATGTTGAAAAAGCTTTTGAGCAAATCAATCAAACCAATGCTACTGCAGTTATAATGATTGGTACCTACGAGCCTTTGGCAACCTTTATACGGTTAGCTGAGCGGGCCAAACAGCATCTGGAATTTACCAGCGTATCCTTTGTCTCTAGTAAAGAGCTCTTCGCTCGCGTCAAGCCAGAACACCCTATAATGGTTACTGAAGTGGTCCCTAACCCTCTTTTATGCAAGGCAATGTTGTGTGAAAAATTTCGTCGCGTTGTAGCACAAAAACCACATTTAAAAATCGACCATATCCTGTTCGAAGGCTATCTTAATGCGCTCGTTTTTAGTCATGCAGTCAAACAATGTCAAACACAATACTCTGTGCAATGCCTACTCAATAAATTGCCATGGGTATTGGAGCATGAGCGTGATTTAAAAATGCTTTTTGAGCTTTCAAAACAACAAAAGAAATTACCAGTGTACCGCTCATATTCATCATAATGTTCTATTCTTTAACAATACCATTGTGCTTGTTGAGGAAAATATGGATTTAATCAATTTCCGAGTCGGACAAAAAACCATTTCATTGAAGATTTTGGATATTCTGCTCACTGAACGCTACGAAGGAAACTTAACGTCCTTGCCCAACGGTAACCCCAGCTTCTTGGGCGTCAAAGACTACATGGGAACACCCACGCCTATTTTTGACTTGGGTATCATTCTAAATAATCAGTCTTCTCACGAAATAAATTCTGCATTAGTAGAGCTGTTACGCTCTAAAGAAGAAGAACACAGAGATTGGCTGCACGCATTAGAAAGAAGCGTAATGAAAGGCCACGATTTTGATAAGGCAAGAGACCCAAAGCAATGTGCCTTTGGGCAATGGCTTTACAGTTTTAAAACTGAAAATGAAGATTTAAAAGCCATATTACATAGATTTGAAGAGCCGCATAATCGCCTACATTCACTGGCTGATAAATTACTAACATTGTGCGAACAAGATAAGCAACAAGAAGCCATTATGATGCTAGAAAAAGAACGTTCAACAACCTACGTAAAACTAATGCGCCTATTTGAGTCTGCAAGGGAGCAGATAAGCTTGGATCACAAACCAATCATCGTATTTACGACACAAGATGGACACAAGCCCCATATCGGCTTGTTAGTTGATCAGGTTGAAGACAACATGCACTGTGAAGAAGACGAGGTTAAGTCTCTGAGTGAGATTACCAATATAGGCTTTGAAATAGATGCGCAGACAAAAAAGATGATGCAAGGATTGATAAAGCGTGGCAACACACATACCGTGTTAATTGACCCCAGTGCGATATTTAGGCCTGAACATTTACAAGGCTATGAGCCAGAAGAAACCGAAAGCTACGGTTTGTTTTAAACACTTTACAAACAAAAGCGCCGCTATGACAGCGGCGTTTTTTATTGAAAAGAAATTAATCTTTTGCTTGACGGCCTGCGCGCTTACGCTCGCTTTCAGTTAGCAACTTCTTACGAATACGAATATTCACAGGTGTTACTTCTACTAGCTCGTCATCATCGATGAATTCAAGTGCTTGCTCAAGTGACATTTTGATTGGTGGCACAAGTGTTTGCGCTTCATCAGTACCTGATGCACGTACGTTTGTTAACTGCTTGCCTTTCAGGGCGTTAACAGTCAAGTCATTATCACGGCTATGAATACCGATGATCATACCTTCGTATACTTCAACACCGTGACCGATGAAAAGTTTACCACGCTCTTGTAAGTTAAATAGTGCGTTAGTTAGTGCTTTACCCGTTGCATTGGCAATCAATACACCATTCTTACGTTTACCGATTGAACCGCCTTTATGTGGGCCATAATGATCAAACGTGTGGTACATCAAGCCAGAGCCTGAAGTAAGCGTCATAAAATCAGTTTGGAAACCGATTAAACCACGGCTCGGCATCATGAAATCTAAACGTACACGACCTTTACCATCTGGCGCCATATCCGTCATTTCAGCTTTACGTAAACCAAGCTGCTCCATGATTGAACCTTGGTGCTCTTCTTGTACGTCAACCGTTACTGTTTCAAATGGTTCTTCTAGCTGACCATTTACTTCACGTAAAATTACCTCAGGGCGAGATACAGCAAGCTCATAACCTTCACGACGCATATTTTCAATCAAGATACCAAGGTGTAATTCACCACGGCCCGATACGCGGAAGCTATCTGGGTTATTAGTTTCTTCAACACGTAATGCTACGTTATGTACCAGTTCATTTTGTAGACGCTCAAGAATGTTACGAGAAGTAACAAACTTACCTTCTTGACCTGCAAACGGCGAAGTGTTTACCGAGAAAGTCATAGTAACTGTTGGTTCATCAACAGAAAGCGCTGGCAGTGCTTCAACCGTATTCACATCACAAATCGTGTCAGAAATTTTCAGCTCACCCAAACCAGTAATTGCGATGATGTCGCCTGCTTGTGCTTGTTGCGCTTCGTGACGATCAAGCCCAAGATAGGTTAACACTTGACCTACTTTACCGTTACGCGTCTTGCCATCGGCACCTACTACAGTGACTTGTTGGTTCACTTTAACTGTACCGCGCTTGATACGGCCTACACCGATAACACCAATGTATGAGTTGTAATCAAGTTGCGAAATCTGCATCTGGAAGCCACCATCTGGATCCGCATCAGGTGCTGCTACTTGCTCTACAATTGCTTCAAACATTGGTTGCATGTTGTCTGATGGCTCATCTAAGTCTAGCGTTGCCCAACCATTGATAGCTGATGCATAAATAACTTGGAAGTCCAACTGATCATCAGTTGCGCCTAAGTTATCAAATAAGTCGAATACTTGGTCCATAACCCAATCAGGACGTGCACCAGGCTTGTCAATTTTGTTAATAACAACGATAGGCTTAAGACCTAAAGCAAATGCCTTTTGCGTTACGAAACGCGTTTGAGGCATTGGACCTTCCTGTGCATCAACCAGTAGTAATACTGAGTCAACCATTGAAAGAACACGTTCTACTTCGCCACCGAAGTCAGCGTGTCCCGGAGTATCTACGATATTAATGTGGTAATCGTTCCACTCAATCGCGGTGTTTTTAGCTAGGATGGTGATACCGCGCTCTTTTTCGATATCGTTTGAATCCATTACACGTTCTTCATTACCGCCGCGTGTTTCAAGCGTGCCTGATTGCTCTAGCAACTTGTCAACTAGGGTTGTTTTACCGTGGTCTACGTGGGCGATAATCGCGATATTACGTAATTTTTCAATGCTCATGTTTATAACTCAGATAATTACTCGAAAGAGTGGGTTAATCCTAAATACACCTAATTGTGTAAAACAGCCTATAAATTGACCGATAGGATTTATAAAGTGGCGTATTATCCCCTAATAACGCAGTAGATGAAAGTTTATGCAGCATTATTTTTTAGTTACATGCCACAATTCATCGATTTTTAGGCGCTACTTAATACAATCCAAAGCTTTATTCAGGATAATAGTTTTTTTATAGTGCAATGTTATATAAAGAAAATATCGTGATTGAACATATACCAATGATGGCCGCATAGCCAGTTAATAAAAGTACTTGTTTTTACCTCTTAATATTTCACTATTGATTATAAATGCTGTTCACAGCACACCTTACACCCAATTCACAAGAACTTGTCTCTTTCGACAGCCTGATTACATGCTTAATAATGATATATCTCAATGAAAAAACAATCATGTCGACTATACTAAATGCGCACCATCAATGTGCATCATCGGATCATTTTGGTGCAATACAGTAGTAACCGCGTTAAACAAAAAACAATTAACCATTTATTTTCAATAAGTTGAAAAACTGGCACGTATTACGCTTACAAAAGTCGCAATCGCATTAAGTTAATGCAGCAAGCATAAAAAACCCAACGAGTCGGAGGACACATGTCACAATCGGTTTTAGATTTTATCAAAGAAAATGACGTTAAATTTGTAGATTTACGTTTTACAGATACTAAAGGTAAAGAGCAGCACGTTTCTATTCCTCATCATCAGGCCGATGAAGACTTCTTCGAAGACGGTAAAATGTTTGATGGCTCTTCAATCGCTGGTTGGAAAGGCATCAACGAATCAGACATGGTATTAATGCCAGATGCAGCTTCTGCAAAACTTGACCCATTCGCTGAAGAAACAACACTTATCGTTCGTTGTGACGTTGTAGAACCAAACACTCACCAAGGTTATGAGCGTGACCCACGTTCTGTTGCTAAACGTGCAGAAGAGTACATGCGCTCAACGGGTATCGCAGATACAGTATTATTTGGTCCAGAGCCAGAGTTCTTCCTATTTGATGATGTTAAATACAAAACTGACATGTCAGGCTCTATGTACAAAATTGACGCACAAGAAGCATCTTGGAACTCAGACAAAGACTACGAAGGCGGCAACACTGGCCACCGTCCAGGCGTAAAAGGTGGTTATTTCCCTGTTGCTCCTGTTGATTCATCACAAGACTGGCGTTCAGCAACTTGTTTGGTGCTTGAAGAACTAGGTCAAGTTGTTGAAGCTCACCACCACGAAGTAGCTACTGCAGGTCAAAACGAAATTGCTACTCGCTTTAATACGATGGTTATTAAGGCTGACGAAATTCAAGAAATGAAATACGTTATCCACAACATGGCGCACCTATATGGTAAAACGGCAACATTCATGCCTAAGCCAATTGTTGGTGATAATGGTTCTGGTATGCACTGTCACCAGTCTCTTGCTAAAGATGGCAAAAACATCTTCGCAGGCGATAAGTACGGCGGCCTTTCTGAAGAAGCGCTTTACTACATCGGTGGTATCATTAAGCACGCTAAAGCAATCAACGCATTCGCTAACGCGTCAACTAACTCATACAAGCGTTTAGTACCAGGATTCGAAGCACCAGTTATGCTTGCATACTCTGCACGTAACCGTTCTGCATCGATCCGTATTCCTGTTGTACCGTCAGAAAAAGCACGTCGTATTGAAGTGCGCTTCCCTGACCCTACAGCTAACCCATACCTTGCTTTCTCTGCAATGCTAATGGCGGGTCTAGATGGTATTAAAAACAAGATCCACCCTGGCGATGCAATGGACAAAGACTTGTACGACTTACCAGCAGAAGAAGCTGCAGAGATCCCAACTGTTGCGTCTTCACTAGACGAAGCATTGGCAAGCCTTGACGCTGACCGTGAGTTCTTAACTCAAGGCGGCGTATTCACTGATGACTTAATTGATGCATACATCAAACTGAAGTCTCAAGAAGTGGAAAAACTGAACATGACAACTCACCCTGTTGAGTTTGAAATGTACTACAGCGTTTAATCGCGCAATTAAATCATATGTGTTCTCAAGCCCGCGATAGCGGGCTTTTTTATGGTAAAGCCACGTGTTTCGTACTAAAGTAAAGCTGTGTAATATAAACAAAAGGCGCTTAAGATGAGACGTATTCTGTTGGTATGTAGCCTGATACTAACTTTTTGCGCCAGCGCTTCGCAGCCGCAAGTTTACCGCTGGAAAGATGAAAATGGTAACTGGGTGTTTTCTGATGTCCCTCGCCAGGGCTCAGAAAAAGTTAGCCTCAACAAACCTATTAGTATACCGACAACAGACACATCCGTGCTCACCCCAAAAAAAGAAAATAAAGCGCTAAAGTATGAAGTAAAAATATCTTCTCCAGGGCACCAGCAAACATTGAGAGAAAATACCGGCACAGTTTACGTTACAGGACAAGTGACCCCCGTATTTAGCCGAGGGCTCACTGTGCAGCTATCTTTGGATGGCAAATTAGTCGGCGACAAACAAACCAACACCACCTTTGCGCTAAGAAATGTTGACCGTGGTGAGCATCAACTTATTATGTATCTTTACGATGAACACGGCGCGAGAGTTGCAACTAGCACTATGAGCACATTTTACTTACATCGCGCAAACCGCATTAATCCATAGCTCACGACATATCCACATGATATAGTGCACCAAGTTGGTGCAAAATAATAAATAGGTGATCCATCATGGTACAAAGTACCCATCCGTTTTTGAGTGCGTTGTGGCATAATTTAGCAACATGCGTGCTGTTGTTGGACAACAAATTTGTTATTCAATATGCCAACAATAGCTGTAGTGAATTATTTGGACTGGGCATAAAGCGCCTAATTGGGTTGCCTGTCAATGATATCTTTAGTCATCATCATATTGACTTTGAACGCTTAGCTCAGTACACCCTCAATGATGGCGTAGACTGCCAACAGCATAGGATTGACGTGGTCTTCGTCGATAATCGTGCAGCAACATTGAACCTTCATGCACGTAGATTAAATCATCAAAATAACGCCTATATCCTGCTTGAGTGCCGCAGAATAGATGACGAGGTTCGCTTTGACCAAGCATCAAATCAAATGCACCAATATCAAGCAGCTCGTACCTTAATTAGAGGGCTTGCCCATGAAATCAAAAATCCTTTGGGTGGCATCAGAGGAGCGGCGCAATTATTGCAATACGAGACTTGTCAGCAAGAACGAGATCAATGTGCGCAGCTGATCATAGAGCAAGCAGACCGATTAACCGAGTTGGTAGACAAATTACTTGGACCAAACCAGTTACCAAATAAAGCACCATGTAATATTCACCAGACACTCGAGTCGGTCATAAAGCTCAGTATGCTCGATAATGCCAGTTGTATATCGCTGTCGAAAGACTACGACCCTAGCATACCCGATATCGTGATCGACCAAGCTAAAATTCAACAAGTGGTATTAAACATTGTTAGGAATGCTCAACAAGCATTAGAGAAAAAATCCGATGGTTGTATTAGATTAACAACACGTATCAAACATCGTATGCGCCGAGGTGAACGACTGATGAAAAAGGCGTTACTGATCCAAATTACTGACAATGGGCCGGGTATCGCGCAAGAGCTAAAGGATACCTTGTTCTATCCGATGATCACCAATAAAGACGGTGGTTCTGGTCTCGGTTTATCGATTGCACAAACCATAGTAGAACAGCATGGTGGCTTGATTGATTGTGACAGCTGGCCTGGGCATACCGAATTTAATATTTACTTGCCGTTTGACAACAGCGGCACGGGAGCAAGTAATGAAAACAGTTTGGCTCGTTGATGATGATGCCTCGATACGGTTTGTATTAGACAAAGCGCTGTCACGCGCTGGTTTTTCTACCGAAAGCTTTGCCAATGGGCAAGATGTACTCACCGCATTGTCATATAGTCAACCCGCAGTATTAATTTCTGACGTGCGAATGCCTGGTATGGACGGTATGGCTCTACTCGAAGAGATATCCACACAATATCCAAACCTACCGGTGATCATCATGACGGCACATTCAGACTTAGACTCTGCCGTTAATGCCTTTCAAAAAGGAGCTTTTGAGTATCTCGCTAAGCCATTTGATCTTAATGATGCGACTTCTTTGGTAGAGCGTGCGTATCAGGCAAGCCAGCAAGCTCGTAAAACTAAACGCCAAGTAACAGAGCAAAATCACCCCGACATCATTGGTGAAGCACCAGCAATGCAAGAAGTGTTTCGCGCCATAGGAAAGCTTTCCGCCTCAAGTATGAGCGTACTCATCAATGGTGAATCTGGCACAGGTAAAGAGCTTGTTGCGGGCGCATTACATAATCACAGCCCCAGAAAAGACAAAGAGTTTATTGCGCTCAATATGGCGGCTATTCCCAAAGATTTAGTGGAGTCTGAACTCTTTGGTCATGAAAAAGGCGCTTTTACAGGTGCAGATAGTATGCGTCGAGGGCGCTTTGAACAAGCCAATGGCGGCACTTTATTTTTAGATGAAATTGGTGATATGCCATTGGACGTGCAAACTCGTCTGCTACGAGTGTTGGCTGACGGAGAGTTTTACCGAGTGGGTGGACATCAAAGTGTCAAAGTGGACGTGCGCATCATTGCTGCCACGCATCAAGACCTAGAAGCGCTGGTAAAAAAAGGTCAGTTTCGAGAAGACTTATTTCATCGCTTGAACGTGGTAAGACTTAAGCTACCTGCACTGAGAGAACGCACTGAAGATATCCCGAAATTGGCGCAACATTTTCTGGCTCGTAGCGCTAAAGAGCTGCAAACAGACTCAAAAATCCTCAGTGATGAAGCCATTGATAAGATGCGCCTGTACCACTGGCCGGGTAACGTGCGTCAGCTAGAAAACACCTGTCGCTGGTTAACTGTCATGGCGCCAGGTGATCTTATTAGTGTACAAGATCTACCTGAAGAATTAACCACACATACACCTAGCGAGGAAGCTCAAGGTGATTGGCTTGATGCATTTCAGCAGTGGCTCAACCAAGAGCTAAAACAAGGCAAAGAAAACATTTGGCCTGCAGTACAAGCCCAACTTGAAGTGCGTTTGATTAAAACCGCACTCAACGCCTGCCATGGCCACAAACAAGATGCGGCATTGAGGATCGGTTGGGGCCGAAATACCCTTACACGCAAATTAAAAGAAAGAAATATTCAAGACTAACTCACCTACTGGCTGCATAATTAAGTGCAGCCAACCATGTCTGGAACATAAAATCTCATTGACCGTACTGGTAAAAATAGCCACTATCTTAAGCACGAAAACACAACTCGGTTGTCTTATGAAATTACTGGAAAATGTACCTCTAATTAAACAGCTCGAAATTATCAACCGCCTAAACTTTTTTGCTGATTTTAGCCTTGCTGAGAGACAAGTGCTATTGGAGTCTTTTAGTCATCTTTACTTAGTCAATAATGGCCGTCATGCTTTTAAACGCTTTGAATTGGACAATCGGCTATTTATTGTTTTAAGCGGGGAGCTAGTCATTTTTAAAGGCAGTGAATTACAGGAGTTAGGGCGTATTTTGCCAGGTGAGTTTATTGGCGAAGGTGCATTTATTTGTCACCGAGAGCACTCAACAAGCGCCAAGGCTATAAAAGACAGCATACTGCTGGCCATTACACCTGATGCCATGACTCGGCTACCCAATGTGATCAGAGAAAAAGTCAAAGACAAGATCATCGAAGGTATGAGTTTACGTATCAATAAGCTCAGTAGTTTTATAGAAGATAACATGTAGCTTATTGCGCATTAGCATCATCATTGATAAAGCAAAGGCCAACCAAACAAGGCCTTTGCTTTTAAGTGCTTAAATGGATACTAACTGCTCGAAAGCGTTAAATAGTTTATCCAGTTCTTCAATGGTGTTGTAATGCATACAGCCGATGCGCACTACACCGCCCTTATCCATTACCCCTAGTTGTTCACACAAACCTTGCGCATAAAAATTACCATCCCATACACACATGCTCTTTTTACCCAAGAACTCAGACACTTCACGCGGTGCAAAGCCATCAAAAGTTAAGGCAAATGTTGGTGTACGCTCAGCCAAACGAGCTTTATCAGCAATACCAAATAGCGAGATCTGTGGAAACTGCTCAAGGCGAGTTAGGAAATAGTCACTGAGGGCCATTTCATGCTGTTTGGTTTTAGTAAATGCCATTGCTAAACGCTCACGACGCGGTGTATCTTCGCTCATGCCGCTGAGTGAAGCAATATAATCAATCGCAGCAATAACACCCGCTAGCCCTTCAAAGCTTTGCGTGCCCGTTTCCCAACGACCTGGGATAACATCTTTAGCTGGCTCTACTTTATAAGGAGTGAAGCCTTCTAAATGCTCACGCTTACCATAAACTATGCCAACATGTGGACCAAAAAATTTGTAAGCAGAACATGCTAAAAAGTCACACTCTAATGCTTGCACGTCTAGCAGCTCGTGAGGGGTATAGTGTACCGCATCTACATAAACCAATGCACCAACTTGGTGCGCAAGCTCTACTATCTGTTTGATATCATTGATAGAGCCCGTCGTATTTGACGCATAAGTCACCGCAACTAATTTAGTGTTTTGATTTAGAAGACTTTGATAGTGCGCTAAATCAAGTGTGCAATCATCTTCATTAATTTGCACGGCATGTACGCTGGCACCTTTATCTTCTGCAGCTTGTCGCCAAGAAGACACATTTGAATAGTGATCTGCATTAGTCACTATCACCTCATCACCCGCTTGCCAATCGCGAGAAATTGCACGGCTAAAGCTAAAAGTGAGGCTGGTCATGTTGGCACCAAACACGATTTGCTCTTTGCTTGGCGCATTCAACAAATCAGCCACAGCTTGTCGGGCATCATTCATCAAATTGACGGTTTTATCGCTTGAAAAGAATGCCCCACCTAAGTTTGAGTTGTAATAGCCCAAATAAGCTGACATGGCACTTAGTACTGATTGTGGTACTTGCGCTCCACCCGGTCCATCAAGAAAAATAGGCGACTGACCATTCACCTGCTGCATCAGTGCCGGAAACTGGCGTCTTAATTGTGTAAGTTCCATAGGTTGCTCTTAAGCTGTAAATACAAAACAATCTAGGTAGCCTACTTTATCGGCATCTAACTTGTTCATTGGCGTGGCGTTATGCCAAACCTGACGGTCATTGATCAAAGCAAATAAGCCATCTTTGATCTCCATTTTAAAGCAAGGCTCTGACTCTTTATTTTCGTAAACAAGCAGCTCACCACCGGCAATATTTTCGTGAGACACCCCACATACGCATACATGGTCAAAACCATCTTGATGAATGCCTTCTGGTGCTGGCGGTGTATCCGACTCGATGGCCAACATGCGGAACTGATGTACTTCAATATCACGCTCGTCATTAATACCTGTCATTTGCTTAAACTCAGTGAGCAAGCGCTTAAAGCCATCACTATTCACCAAGTCGGCTTCAAGGTTTTCGTACACTCGCTCAACGTTACCTTGAAAGGTATTTATTGAATCATCCTGAACAAATGCTTTGGCTGGCTGCACTGAAACTGTGTTGTCAGCAAATTTTAAAACTGAGTAACGGCGCTTGCGAAATGCACCATCTGCATATGGGTTGTCTGGAAGTTGGTTAAATGAGGGCTTAACTGCTTCGATATGCGCTTGTTGGATAAAACGCAGTTGAAGCAGATTCTGGTTGTTTACTGCTGTCATCTTGCTGCCGCCTATTAATGTAAAATTAGCGACAATTCTAATTAAATATAAAATAAATTCTGTTTAATTTACCTATTATTTAGCCTTTATTTTAGATAAAAGATTCAATTAAAGATAAAATAAACGTTATTCAATCCAAAAAAGTGAGCGCATTTTTTGACCGCTATTCAGGTATAAAAAAGCCGGTGAATTCACCGGCTTTTTTAGCAAAGCTAAGGCATTAAACCGCTTGCTGAATGATCACACCGTCAGCCTTTTTAGTGTACTGAGGCATTTTGTGGAAGTTCAAGTAACGGTATGTATCTGCTGCCGTTGCGTTGATCTTCGCCGCGTATTCTTGGTACTCAGCTGGCGTAGGTAGTTTACCTAAAATTGCAGCTACTGCTGCAAGCTCTGCTGACGCTAGGAATACGTTTGCACCTGTACCTAAACGGTTAGGGAAGTTACGTGTAGAGGTAGACACAACAGTTGCTTTGTCAGCAACACGTGCTTGGTTACCCATACATAAAGAACATCCTGGAGTTTCAATACGCGCACCAACACGACCAAAGATACCGTAGTAACCTTCATCAGTTAGCTGATCTTTATCCATCTTAGTTGGTGGAGCCACCCAAAGCTGAGTTGGGATACGACCAGTATAACCATCAAGTAGTTTACCCGCTGCACGGAAGTGGCCAATGTTGGTCATACAAGAACCGATGAATACTTCATCGATCTTCTCACCCGTTACATCTGATAATAGACGTGCATCATCAGGGTCGTTTGGCGCACAAAGAATAGGCTCTTTGATTTCTGCTAGATCGATTTCAAGTACGTGCTTGTACTCTGCATCAGCATCCGCTTCCATTAATTCAGGGTTTGCTAACCACTCTTGCATCGCTGTGATACGGCGTTCAATAGTACGCACATCACCGTAGCCTTCAGAGATCATCCACTTAAGCATAACGATGTTTGACTCAAGATATTCAGAGATAGACTCTTTAGATAGCTTAACTGTACAACCTGCTGCAGAGCGCTCAGCTGATGCATCAGATAGCTCAAACGCCTGCTCAACTGTTAAATGCTCAACACCTTCAATCTCAAGAACACGGCCAGAGAACTCGTTGATCTTACCTTTCTTCTCAACAGTTAATAGACCTTCTTTGATACCGTAGTAAGGGATAGCGTGTACTAGGTCACGTAATGTGATACCCGGTTGCATTTCACCTTTAAAACGAACCAAGATTGATTCTGGCATATCTAGAGGCATAACACCTGTTGCCGCTGCGAATGCAACTGCACCAGAACCCGCAGGGAATGAAATACCTAGAGGGAAACGTGTATGCGAGTCACCACCAGTACCTACTGTGTCTGGTAATAACATACGGTTTAACCAAGAGTGGATAACACCGTCACCCGGACGAAGAGATACACCGCCACGGTTCATGATGAAATCAGGAAGTGTATGGTGTGTATTTACATCAATCGGCTTAGGATAAGCTGATGTGTGACAGAATGACTGCATAGTTAAATCAGCAGAGAAACCTAGACATGCTAAGTCTTTTAACTCATCACGAGTCATAGGACCTGTAGTATCTTGCGAACCAACTGTGGTCATCTTCGGCTCACAATATTGGCCTGGGCGAACACCTGGCATATTACACGCTTTACCAACCATCTTCTGCGCAAGCGTAAAGCCTTTGCCTGAATCAGTTACAAGTGCAGGCTTACGGAAAATGTCTTCGGCACCTAGGCCAAGAGAATTACGTGCTTTGTCTGTTAAACCACGACCAATGATCAGTGGAATACGGCCACCTGCACGCACTTCATCAAGAATTACATCTGATTTAAGTGAGAAAGTAGAAATAACTTCATCTGTACCGTGACGCTTAACCACACCTTCGTATGGGTAAATGTCAATTTGGTCACCCATGTTGAACTCATCAACATTTAGCTCAATTGGTAATGCACCAGAGTCTTCCATGGTATTAAAGAAGATAGGTGCAATTTTACCGCCTAAACAAACACCACCAACACGTTTGTTTGGTACAAATGGGATGTCATCGCCCATAAACCAAAGTACTGAGTTAGTCGCCGACTTACGAGAAGAACCAGTACCGACCACATCACCCACATAAGCCAGTGGTAAGCCTTTAGTTTTAAGCTCTTCTAATTGTGAAATTGGACCAACTTCGCCGTCTTTTTCAGGGTTGATACCATCACGCGCGTTTTTCAGCATAGCTAATGCGTGAAGCGGGATATCAGGGCGAGACCAAGCATCCGGTGCAGGAGACAGGTCATCGGTGTTTGTTTCACCTGTTACTTTAAATACAGTTACAGAGATTTTTTCAGCAACCGCAGGCTTGTTTAAGAACCACTCAGCATTAGCCCATGATTCAATAACTTGCTTAGCAAATTCGTTACCTGCTTTAGCTTTTTCTTCTACGTCATAGAACGCATCAAACATCAATAGAGTGTTTGATAGGCCCTTAACAACGATTGGCGCAAGCGATGCATCGTCAAGTAAATCAATCATAGGGGCGATATTGTAACCACCTAGCATAGTACCTAGCAGCTCAGCTGCGTACTCTTTGCTCACAAGTGGAGACTCAGCTTCACCCTTAGCAACCGCCGCTAAAAAGCCAGCTTTAATGTAAGCTGCATCATCCACACCCGGTGGTACGCGGTTAACTAAAAGGTCTAAGATAAATTCTTCTTCACCTGCTGCAGGTGATTTTACTAATTCGATAAGATCTGCAGTTTGCTGTGCGTCTAACGGCTTAGGTACGATCCCTTGCTGTGCGCGCTCTTCTACATGTTTACGATATTCTTGAAGCACAATTTTGCCCTCTTGGTGACGTGAATCGGACTGCTTATGTTTTTAAAACACAGCAGCAACCGATAAATTCCGGTGACTAATTATAAAGCCTTTGAGTATAGATGAAAATCTCACAACTGAAACGACTCTAAATAGTGATTATAAATACTATGAATGACCAAATACAAACTAGTATATTTTCATGAATATTTAGTAACTAGGAATCATTCGCAATGAATAGAGGATGTCAGCAGAGATTTGCTTTTTATCACTTCTTATTTATTAATTTTTTCTACGTTAGAATTGATTTAGGTACAAATGGCACTGTATTTAACATCACAAAAAGAAGTCACAATGAAACTAAAAAAGAAGCAACTTAAATCACTAACACAACAACAATCTTCATTCGTTAAAGGCGCTTGCAATGCTACTGTGGCGCCTAATGCGCGATATCAAGCACAGCAAACTATCACTGAGCCACCGCTTTAACTATTTGATTGATTTATACAAAAGACAGTGAAGTATTCCCTTCTACTGTCAAAATTCACTTACTCAGTGCTGAGCTTAGCTAAATTTGGTCTGCTCAATAAGTAACTCGGCGACGCGCTGCTTAACAGCGCGCTTATCATCGGCAGGCACTTCAAACCTAGCAGCTAACAGTTCAATCTCTTCGTTGCTTAAATTAAAGGATAAGCGCTGGCGAGTCTTTTTTGACTTAACTTCAAGCCCAAGGATTTTTCGGATCATATCTGACGGTGTTAATTCTTGATCAATGGCTTGTTTTTTGATTGATTTTTGCACTTCGCTACTGAGATCAAACGCCATTTGCGTCGCCCTAACGGCTTGCTCCTGACGTAGCCATTTCGCTTTTGCATCACTCACTTAATCACTCCCAGGAAACAGTTCCACAATATCAGATATGGGTCTAGTTAATGTTAATGATACATCTGTCTGACCACCGTCCCAAATTTCGATATTGAGCCCATAATTTCCATCATTCGATTCCAGACAGATCATTTCACAAGGCTCACCACCTTCTTGCTCATATCTCGGAAGTGATTGCCCGCGATAGTCACGTTCATGGAAATAGCTCACAAATGGCGCTTCTGTCTGCTTGTAAGTGGTCGCTAAAAACTGGCTGAACTGCTCAGGTGTATTGGCGACAGTTATTTCTGTTAATACGTCTTCATCAAAAATTCTCGCAAACTCGTCTAATGTAAATATCTCATCTACATCATCACGCTGAATTTTAATTGAAAAGTTAACCCACTGCTCACCATCTTCTTGCTCAATTTGCGCAAATACAACTTGGCCCGAGTTATTCTCAAGTACCATCTCATATTCGGCGCTGTGCTGATATTGGTATGTATTCACAGCGACAACCCTCAACGTCTGCCCTTTAAGCCACTGTGGATAGGCAAATGAGTCTATCAACGTGAGCATATCACCCGTTTTTAACTGCGTGGGATCACTTAACTGACGTGTTGGCTGTGTCTTTTTTTTAAATAGATTAAACATACTATCACCTATAAAAAGCAAAGGGGTAAATGAATTACCCCTCGTTTAGCTATCAATTAATTACCTTGTTTAGCTTTTATACGTGCCAAGATATCCGCACCACTTGCATTGGTACTTCCAATACCCGCTTCAGCCATTTTCGCTTTTAAATCGTCGCCATTTGTTTCAGCTTCAAGTGTTTTTGCCGCACCTAATTGATCTTGACGGTCTTGTTGACGCTGTCTAATGCGCTCCAAAGAAGCTTTTGCTGATGTCATCGCTGAACTGTTGGTGTTTAATGTGCTATTAACCGCCATAGTTGCTTGCTGAACACTCTCAGTGGTCTTTACCATACTTAATTGACGCTGATTTTCTTTAATAGATTTTTCAGCCTCTTTAATTTGCTGTTTTAAAACAACAATATGCTGGCTAAAACCACTTAATACTTCTTCATGCTCCGCTTTTTCTGTTTCAAAATCACCAATCTTCTGGGCTATTTCTAACGCTAACGCTTCATTGCCTTTTTCAAGCGCTTGGCCTGCATAATTTTCGTGCTCAGCAATCGAATCGTTCAATGCACTGATCTTACGGGTCGTTTGCATTTCTTTAGCCATAACCTCCGTTAGGCTGCGCTTTGCCTTTTGCAAAGCGTTTTTTGCATCCGCAATTTCTTGCTCAAAAATACGAATACCATTGGCATCAACGATAGATTCACCCACTTCACGTGCGCCACCACGAACTGCTGTAAATAATTTTTTTAAAATGCTCATAATCCTAACTCCTAAAGATACCTATTTAGTCATTTAAATAAGGTGTAACAGCGTCAAGTGCTTCAATCGCATTATCGGCAAGGGTGACTAACTCATGGGTAATGTCATCGAATGAAGAGTTAACTGATAACGCACCAAAAATAGCGTAACGATTATCTACTTTAGCAAACGCACTTAATGGGATCGGTACATTTAAACGTAGTAATGTCTCGTTTAACTCATTTTTAAGGTCTTCTTTCACTTCTTCATCAGCGAACAAGTAACTGATACATAGCAATTGCTCTTCGGTCTGCGTTACAAAAATAGGTAACTCATCATTACCATCAACAATCACTTGCAATACATCCTGCTCGCCAGGGTTAGCTATCATAAAAGATTCAAAGCCTACCCCTTCAGTTTCAAAAGAAGCCAATTTTATTGAAAGTTCATTTAATTCCATTTTATCACCTTATTAAGTTGACATATTATGTCGTAGTTAAGATTTGCATGATTGACATAATATGTCAATCATAAAACTAATTTTTATACAGCTCACTTTCTAATTGCCATGCTTGACGGTAGTAATCATACAACCTACCAGAGCCTAATTGATTGACTTCAATTGTATTTTCTAGCTCAAAAAAACGGTTTGGAAAAATAAATGCCGCCAGTAAGTAATCTCGGCTAGCCCAGCGCGATGGCACTGGCAGTTGAGTTGTTTGCGCAATGCGCGTGCTAGCAGACGCACCCGCCTTAGTTGCAATCGTCCAGCCCCACTGCCCAAATGAAGGAACATTTTGCTGATACTGCTCGACAAAACTAAACCCAGCGACTTTCACTGTCTTTGCGATACTAATAAAAGCTTTTTTCGCATGATATGGCGATGTAGATTGCACGACCATCGCACCATCAGCTGCGAGCAGTTGACGTAAGTGATTATAAAAATAATCACTGTACAGTTTGTTTAAATCAGGGTGATTGGGGTCTGGTAAGTCGACTATGATGGTATCAAACATCTCTCCTGATGCCAGCAAACGCTCAACTTCTAAAAATGCGTCTGCAACTTTAATGTTGGCTCTTGAGTCTTCCATTGCATGCATATTTAACTTGGTCAATCGCTCAACAATTTGCTTTGGGGGTTGGTAGTGAGAGTCTTCATGACCAAACAGGTTTAATAACTGGGCATCTAAGTCAACCAAGGTGACATTTTTAACGGGCCACTTCAGCACATCACGTAATGCTAAACCATCACCGCCGCCAATAATTAATACTTTGTCATGACGGTTTGAAGCCAACATTGCGGGATACACTAGCATAGTGTGATATATTTGCTCATCGACACTTGAAAACTGTAGGCGACCATTCAAATACAGATCTGTAATTGGCTCATTTTGATTTCGGCTTAGGCGCTCAGTCAACACCACATGCTGGTATTTAGTGGCCTGTGAATATATGACCTTATCCTTATAGAGCACATTGCTTAGCTCTTTCATCCAACTGCTGCCAAAGAGCAATACAAATGCAAACAGTATCAACAATAACGCGTGACAGAGCACCAACAAGCGGGCAAAACGAACATATTGATGATAACGCCATAGAAACACCAACCCAGCCACAATATTGAACAGTGCAGTCCAAGCCGCAGCTTGCATAATGGGCATCGCTAACATAATGCTGACCCAAATTGCGGCCCCAATGCCTGCACCAATATAATCAGCGCCATAAATTGTACCGGCATTATTTTCCAAGAACCGACCATATACCTGTTGACGAATACGGGCGATCAGTGGAATTTCCATCCCTATTAACATGCCCAGCAACAAACCAAATACGTAGGGCAAAAATCGCGATATTTCTTGCAGCTTCTCAAACACATAGCCATTTAATACGATATCGGGTGGAAGATTGAAAATCTCAGAGAACATATGAGGTAGAGAGTAACTCACTGCGATGACGCTGGCGATTGCCAAAATACAGCCCATTCCCACCAAAGCGATGAAGCTTTCGAGCCATGCAAAAGCTGTAAATGCATCTTTAAACCAACGCGCCATAAACGCACCAATGCCCATGGCAACTATCATGGTGCCAATCATGGCATAGATAGCGCTTTCTACTGAACCAAGTACACGTCCAGCATAGTGAGAAAGTAAATATTCATAAATAAGGCCACACCCAGCGAGTATGGCCATAACAGAAATGAGTAAAATATCGTGTCCAAGCAAGCCACGCTTACTCGGACTAAGAACTGAATCAGACAAGGTTAGGCACCTAGCAATGTGGCCATAGTAACACCAATTGCGAAAGAGATAGCCGCAGATATCGCTGCAACGCCGACGTTTTTCTGTCGATTAACTTCATCAGAAATATCACTGCCAGACAAAATTATCTTAATAGTGACTAAGTGCAATGCAATAAATACCAAGATACTGATAAATGCGCACATTGCCCAATACCCTAGGCTTGCAGCTAGATTATCAGCAGCATAAGGCGCCAAACCAGATGCTGCGGTAAGGGCTAAGGCACTTCCGATCAAGAAGCCCGCATATCTAATACCAACGGCTAAATTGTCATCTAATATTGCTTGTTGTAAACAATCACCGCTGCGATTTGTGCGCTTAAATAATTGCACTCGATATTGACTAACCAACAGCAAGACTAAGTTAGCGATAATGAACGACACTACAACGATAGGAAGACCATACCAACCTTCCGTTGCAACCCAAAATAGGGCCGAGCGGATCACTATCGCTACGCTGACTACATGACCAAAATCAATCAATGACGCTGTCGCATTACCTTTTACGATTTCATCGTGCAAACTTACTTTGCGCAGTGCTACTTTATCTTGGAAGAAATGTCCCAGTTTTATGAGTAAAATTGCCAGTAAACCATACCCACCCATTTGCAGCGCTTCTTGTTGTAACGAAGGCGCAAAAGCACCACTACTGATACCTGTTAATACGATGGCTAAAGCAACTAACCCACCCGCAAAGCTGATCCCAAAAGCAAAATTATCACGTTCGGTTATTTCATCATTGGCGTGCAAGTTTGACACCCAGCCTTTAATAAATTTCAGGCTTACAAATAGCGCGATAATAATCGCAAAATCTATGGCCAAAGCTTGTAAAGACCACATCGTTATTCCATTAAATTCATACATTTTTTAAACTCCAACAGTTGTTCTTTACACTCAATATCACTTGCCACGGCTCACGCCACGAGAGGTCCGGCTACTGCTATTGCGTACCGTGCCCGCACTGCGCTTACTGTACGAACTACTTTTAGCATAACTACTACGGGTGCTGGTGGGTGTATAACTACTTCGACTCAAACCAGATGCGCCACTACGTTGCTTGGCGTAAGGACTGGTAAATTGCTTCCCTTGGCGTTCATAAGACTGACGAGTACGCCTTTCCAACGTGGTTTGTGCCTTGATTTGTTTGGGACTTGAGTAGCGATAACGGCCGTAATCATTGTAATAGCTATATTTACGGCGTTTACTCCAACTACCATACTCAACCGCACCGATAACGTCGCCCAGCATTCGGTACATACCATACCACTGCCAAAAACTGATACCATTGCTATTCGTTTGCCACTGACCATAGTGTGGGTTACCAACAAGTTGATTACCCTCACCTGGGCCCTCTGCACTTTGACTGACAGCACCTACTCTTGCCAATGTGCCATTTGACATATCAGCAAGCATGTTAATTGGGTCTGTTAATGCATCGCCAAATAAACTTGGCTTCATCGCTTCTCGCAATATCCCTAAGCGCTGCAGCGTTTGTTCATCAGCAGCAGAAGTGGGTAAACTTTTAATTTCTTCAAGACGTTTCACTAAGCCTTGAAAAAGCGGCCCATTATCTGTTGCATCTTGGCCAATCACTTCACTGATCTGAGCGAGCTCAGGGCGTTGGTTTTGTAATACCTTACTATACTCTTTCAGAAGGTTAGCATTACGGATTTGGCCCTGTGCGAGCTCATTTTTGAGTTGATTGAGTTCTTGATCTGCATGTTGGATAGCTTGTGCAATAGACTGTTGCAACTGTTCTTCTTTCGAAGAGCAGCCGCTCAAAAAGCAAGCCGCACAAAACAAACAGATGAGTTCCCATATTTTGATTTTCGACATTCATGTCACCGTTTGATTAACTGATCGTGTTAATTGAATTCCCTATGTTAGTGTCACATAGGTTATCTTCGATGCCAAGCAGGAAATTGCAATAAAATGAGTATGATGGAAGTTAGTTTAGTCACCCATTAATCTGGGATTACATTTTTAAAAGAACGGTAGAAAAAATAAGACTTTGTATAAAAAAGCGGCTCCAAAAGCCGCTTTTTTTGTTACCTGATAAGGTTACTGAAATACAACATTTTCACTGCCAGGCAAGGGTTGAAACTCAACAGCTAAACGCTCACAATCTTTGAGGATCTCTTGCTCTAAACGTTGTTCTGCACGCCAGCGTTCGCTATCCATCTTAAATACTTCCTTTTTGGAATATTTTTTTCTCGCATCATGAGTTGGCATATCTTTTACGACTTCATACATTTGATGCACGCCAGGATAGACAGTGTGTAATTCTAGTTCCTCAGAGAAACTGTATTGAGAAATCAGTACCCATACTCTTAAACATCCTTCAGAGTATTCACATTGCTTCTCTTTCATAGCTCTTGCTAGCAAATTAATGCTATCAGCGAGCTTGGCATTTCTTTGCTGACGCGCTTTGATGAGCTTTTCGCTATGCTCGGCTTGACGCTTAGCAATAAGTTCTCTCTGTGTTTTTAGTTGCCAAAGCAATTTGCCAGCATAAAACGATAATCCTGCGATGATCAGTGCACCTACAACTATTGCCATCACCAACCACATAGACATTACTTCTCCTCATCCTCATCATCTGCTAACCATTCATCAGCCAGATCATTACTCATAAAAGAGGCCAACGGATCATCATCGATGATATCTTGTTCTTCAAACTCATCATCTTCTAAACCCAATAGTTCACATAACTCTTGGTGACGCGCTACACTACGATTAAAGTACTTCGCATCTTTACCAGTTAACAACTCTCCGCGCTCATGGCGTTCAAGCAAAGCCATTAAACGTTCATCGTTTTCAAGCTGCTCCAATTCTTGCTCTGGGGAAAGTACAGGTTTTACCTTTTTCAGCTCTACTTGTGGCTGTAAATGACGCTGTAGCACAGGTTGATGCTGCTCTTGTGTTTGCCCATCTGCAACTAATGGAATTGGTTTTTTACTACCAACGCGATTATCTTTAGCGCCCTTAGCATTGGTATTTTCTTGATTTACCTTCGCTTCTTGTGCATTACGAGAGCCGGGCTTGGCGCCTTTATACTTCTTAGAACGCTGCTCTTTCATTGCTCTAAGTTCTTGCAATTTTTCTTTGCTGAGTCTTGGTGTACCATTGCTGGCAACTTTACGTGTTTTCTTCTTTCTGGTCATAATAATTCTTCACTCGGTGCAGTTGGCACCTCAGGTTTTGTTAAGATAATGACATCGTTGCCGATGAATTCGACCTCGCTATCATAAATTTTTGCCACATAGGCGAATGTCTTGCGACTAAAAAACGCTATATGGGTTAAATCATTTTTATAGTGCCAAGCACTGAATCGCGCTTTATCGATCACCAGTTTTGTCATTAATACTAATGGCGCGCCCGGTTTCAATAAGCTAAACAATTGTGTTAGGACTGTCTGTGGTTGTGCAATATGCTCAATCACTTCAGTGCACGTAATAAAGTCGTACTGTCCTGTTAATACCTCAGGTTGATTGGCATAGTATAGGTCATAAAGTGCCATACGATGGCCTGCTTCTGTGAGCATTTGTGCCAGTAACGGCCCAGGGCCACAGCCAAAATCAAGTCCATTACTTGGTTTTTTGAGGCGTTCCAACAAGGGCTCACTCACCCTTGACAAAAAACGTCGATAGCCCAAATCAAACAAGTCATTTTCATGGCTATCATAAATCGCTTTTTCTTGTTGCGGTGTTAACCGCTCACTTTCGTCAACAAATACCAAGCCACATTGGTTACATTGCCAGTAATGTCTAAATTTATCTTGATGGTAGTGGGAAATCTCCACACTAGCGCACAAACCACAAGGTGAGCTCGGTTTCACAACAAACTTATAAGATATTTAACAAGAGGCGTATTGTAGCAGGTCTATTAGTAGGCATAAATAAAAAGACGGTAGAGATTGCTCCCTACCGTCTACTAATCTGAGCGTCTCAAACTGGACACTTCTCCCTTCGACTTTTAAGTCTTTATTATTTTTATTATGCTGTCTTCCATTTTGTTTTTATTTTTACTTCCCTGAGCCTTTCCATATTGTTTTTATTATTAAACTTCCATGGGGCTTTTATTATTATCGGTCAATCCTGACACTTTATTGTTATTTCCATGATAGTGAGTACCAGACTTAGTACTAAATTTGTCACCTACGCTTCCATCGCGAAATATCCATGTTGTTTTGTTGTCTCGGCGACACCAGTTAATCTACGCCTTAATAAAATAGTTACAACTGGTTAATAGTAATTTTCCTATAATTTCTTTCATGAAAATTTTGTAAGTTTCAAGATTACAAATACTTACAATTCAGAAAAAAACAAAAATAGGAATATTCCTACAAACCTATATGGCAAATGTCTCACAAAGATAAAGGGGGATATCGCAACTCAAAGACGGGATCAAAAAAGGCAGCTTTCGCTGCCTTCTTATACGATTTGCACAGTTTACAACCAAAAAAGTAAACCAACTATCAGACTTTAGTGTAATCCACCCAGATACTTAGAAAGTATCTCAATATCTTTATCTGTCAGCTTTTTCGCAATATCTTGCATCATACCGTTTAGGTCATTTGCACGCGTGCCGTCTCTGAATTTTTGCAATTGAGACTTAATATACTCTGGATGCTGGAACGAGATTTTAGGGAACTTAGCTAAAGATGTACCATTGCCTCTAGGACCATGACAGGCTGCACATGAAGGAATTCCACGCTCTGCATCACCCGCTTTGAATAACTGTTTACCCACTTCAACAACATCTTCAGGCGTTGTTCCAGCGCTCATATTTAATGAAGAAAAATAAGCCGCCAAATCTTTCATATCCTGATCTGATAACGGCATAGCCATACCACTCATCACAGGGTCCATACGACCTTCACTACCGCCTGACGTCATACCTAATTTAAATTCTTTTAATTGCTTATAAATGTAATCAGCATGCTGACCAGCAATTTTCGGGTACATATTCACAGGTGCATTGCCATCTGGGCCGTGACATGCCGCACATGTTGCAGACTTTGCTTTACCCGCTTCTGCGTCGCCATCAAATGCTGTTGCGTTGCTTGCTGACAACGTACCAAGCAACATTGTTAAAGTTAATGCTATTTTTTTCATGGTAAATTCTCTGTTTCGACCCTGTAATATTTCTATCTCACTTTACGATAACATACATTTTTCAGCGTAACGTGAGAAGACAATCTATCTATTTACGTTGCAATTTTTACATTCTACACGATATTAAATTTTCTGGCACGTTTTCTGCCCACATTAAGCTTATAAATTATGGGGTTTTGACATAGATTAAGTTCTCGCAAGGTGAAAAATCTGCTTTTCACGCTTGCTGATGCAATAATGCCTGCTTTTGCAATGCAGCTAAGTGTTATAAACTACGCTTGTTTTACCTTTTATCTTATTGTTAGGAGAGCCAGTGCTCAAATCTCGAATCAAATACCACACTGCAAGTTTTATCACCAGTGCCCCTGATATTTCTAAATTACCTGCTGATGAAGGTATAGAAGTTGCGTTTGCTGGTCGCTCCAATGCTGGTAAATCGAGCGCCTTGAACGCCCTAACAGATCAAAAGCTTGCGCGCACCAGTAAAACGCCGGGTCGTACCCAGTTAATCAATACATTTGAACTTGATGCTGAAAAGCGACTCATCGACCTACCAGGTTATGGCTTTGCTAAAGTGCCTATCGAAATGAAGAAAAAGTGGCAACGCTCATTGGGTGAGTACTTACAAAAGCGTAAAAGCTTGAAAGGGTTAGTAATACTGATGGACATTCGCCATCCTTTAAAAGACCTAGACATGGACCTTATTAACTGGGCTGTAGATAGTGAAATTCCTATACTCGCCCTTCTAACGAAGGCGGATAAGCTGAAACAAGGCAAACGTAAAGCCGAAGTGTTACAAGTGCGTAAAGCATTGGCTGAACTGGATGCAGACATAACTGTTCATGCCTTCTCATCATTAAAAGGCATTGGTTTAAATGAACTTGCTTGGAAGCTTGATGATTGGTACTTGGGCCCATTCGTAAAACCTGAAACAGACCAAGATGCGAATGAAGTTAATGGTAACTAAGCCACACCGCTACTTAGTTAAATAAAATTGTTGCCCCGCTGAGCAGATATAAACACCTTGATTGTCTTGCTCAGCAAGCTCTTCTACCCATTGATAATAAGAATTTCTCGATACCCGAGCCTGTAACCCGCGACCTAATTGCAAATACGGCAGTTCTTGCTGATGAAAACGCTGTAGCCGCAATGGAAACTGCTCACAGATAGGCCATTTTCGACCTAGATTATCAACGGCCACCAACACATCAATGTCTGCCAACGAGTGCCTGTACCAACTGCAAACTAAAAAGGCCACATCAGCTACTTGAACTTCACACCTCTCTACAGGTGTGGTCAGCCAATGCCGTTGCTGTTCACAACTCAACACACTCGCGAATAACTTTAACAATCCTAAGCGTTTTATTTCACTTCCTTGATGAAACCACCGCCCCTGCTCATCTATTGCCATATCGAGCCCCCCACAAACTTGCCCCGACCATTGTTCAGTCGGAGCATGGGGCGTTATCAAATCAGCAATTAAATCACTTAGACTGCTCATTGAATACCAAACTAAAAGTCACGGGAACCGCAGTTGCAATACTATCTAACCCTGCGATTTTTCGCAGCGCTTCGATACCAGCAGCCAAATTAAAGTCCTTAGCATTCACTAACACAGCTCGTAATGGCGTTACATGCAATTGACTATTTTGCTTATTAACAATCAAGTCTAGTTTTAACGCTTTGCGTTGACCGTGCATTAGCAGCTCAACAGGAACCGACTTTATAATTTGTACGCCGGTCTCAAGTGTTTTTAGATATGATGACAGATCAGCGCTCACTTGTGCTTGAGGAAAGTTAGCAACATCAAATAGCAACGATTGCATACGTTGATTTCTAATTGGGATCAAAGTTTCGATACTGCTCAGCTCAATCGTGAATGTGAGCTTTCCTTCATCAGACAAAGCACCATTAAGCTGCGTAAAATGATGATTTTCCGCAATGCTGTTTTTCTTAATTGAAGTGATACTTAAATCGCTATTTGAGTTATCTAATTGCCAAGCTGCAAATGCTGAAGATGACAGCAAGCTCGCACAAAGCAGTAAGGGCTTAAGCATAAAGAGATCCTTTTAAAAACTTAGAGCTCTAATACTAACATGCATTTGCAGTAGATACATAAGGATGGAGAAAAACACGGCTCACTAAAATGGTGAGCCGTTATAGCAATCTGGGGAGAAGCTATCAATACGTTGTATCCTCTTGCGAGAGATACATCATCAACAGGATGTCCTACAGGATGAGGACGCGCGCACTGTAGCAAAACCTAAACTAGAAATAAATGCTTTAAAGCAAAAATGGGGCCAATTTGATGTTTTTTAAACATTCCATTGTTTCCATTTACTCTTTCTTTACTCACAGGCTAATAAAAAAGGGCGCTGCGCGCCCTTTTATAAAAATATTAATTTTTTCTTAGTGTGCCTGATCCCAGTTTTCGCCATAGTCCGCTTCAACTAATAAAGGGACATCTAAAGTGGCAGCGTCACTCATCAGCTGACAAATTGTCGCACTGAACTGAACAACCTTATCTTTAGCGACTTCAAACACGAGTTCATCGTGTACTTGCATTAATAACTTAATGTCATCACTCGATTGAGTATGTAGCCAATCGCTCACCTTAAGCATTGCCTTTTTGATGATGTCAGCAGCCGTACCTTGCATTGGCGCATTGATAGCTGCTCGTTCAGCAGCTTTTCTTCGCGCACCATTACGCGCTTTGATATCAGGTAAATGCAGCCTGCGTCCAAACAACGTTTCTACATATCCTTTTTCAGCAGCCTCTTCACGAGTTCGCTCCATATATTCAAGCACTCCGGGGAAGCGCTCGAAGTATTTATCCATATAGTGTTGTGCTTCATGGCGAGGAATATCTAACTGACGAGATAAACCAAATGCGCTCATGCCATAGATTAAACCAAAGTTCACCGCTTTTGCTTTACGACGCATATCTGAGGTGACCTCTTCCAAAGGGACCGAAAATACTTCTGACGCTGTTGCGCTATGTACGTCTTTGCCATGAGCAAACGCACTCAGTAACCCCTTATCCTGAGAAAGATGCGCCATAATACGCAACTCAATCTGGCTGTAATCCGCCGCCAGAATTTGCTTTCCTGCATCAGCAATAAATGCTTGACGAATACGGCGACCGGCTTCGTTACGGATCGGAATATTTTGCAAATTAGGATCACTTGAGCTGAGTCGCCCTGTTGCTGTCACAGCTTGATGATAAGAAGTATGAACACGCCCGGTTTCAGGATTAACCAATTTCGGCAATTTATCAGTGTAAGTCGACTTAAGCTTAGCTAAACCACGATGCTCAATAATAAGCTTTGGTAATGGATAATCATGTGCTAACTCTTGTAGCACTTCTTCAGCAGTAGATGGCGCACCTTTTGGTGTTTTCTTAATGACTGGTAAGCCCTGCTTATCGAATAAGATAACTTGTAGTTGTTTAGGTGAGCTCAAATTAAACTCTTCCCCTGCCAACTCAAACGCTTCTTTTTCTATTTCTTCTAGCCTCTGCGCTAATTCAACACTCTGTTTAGCAAGCATGTCTGAATCAATTTTGACCCCAGTACGCTCTATATCAGATAGGACAGACAGAAGGGGTAATTCAATATCGTTAAAAACAACCAGTAATTCTTTTTGCTGCTGTAAAAGCGGCCATAAGTGTTGATGCAAGCGCAGCGTAATATCTGCATCCTCGGCAGCATACGGTGCAGCTTTCTCAAGCTCTATTTGATTAAATGTGAGCTGACTTTTTCCTTTACCCGCAATATCTTCAAAACTAATATTTTTGTGGCCTAAAAACTTAAGTGCCAAAGAGTCCATATCATGACGCGTACCGACGCTATTAAATACGTAAGACTCGAGCATCGTATCAAACGCGATCCCATTTAACTCCAGTCCGGCTCTTGCCAGCACACTTTTGTCGTATTTTAGGTTTTGCCCTACTTTTTTCACAGCGGGATCAGCAAGCAATGGTGCTACTTTTTCAAAAACCACACTTTTTGACAGTTGCTCAGGTGCACCTAAATAGTCATGGCCAATCGGTAAATAAGCCGCTTCACCTGCAGCCACAGCAAAACTCATCCCAACCAGATCTGCCTGCATATAATCTAAACTTGTCGTTTCAGTATCAAATGCTATAAGCTCAGCGGCACGTAACTTAGCAAGCCAAGTATCTAATTGCGCCTCGGTCAGAATAGTCTCATAATGTGCTTCAATTTGTTTTAAAGTTGGCGCGCTGCTTTGGCCCTCAACGTCAGCAATATCTGCTTTGTTATTACCCGCAGTGCCTTCTAGTAGCTCACTTAGCCAGCGTTTAAACTCACATTGTGCATATAGTTCAATCAACTGGTCCTTATTCACTTCACCGATAGCAAACTTGTCTAGATCCTGCTCAACATCAACATCCAATTTGATGGTCGCTAACTCATAAGACAATGCTAATTGCTCTTTATGTTCTGCAAGCTTTTTAGCCATTGTTTTTGAGCCCCGAAAGCCCAAACCGGCGATATCATCAAGCCGCTCGTACAAAGCATCTATTGAACCTATGCCTTGTAACATGGCAAGCGCCGTTTTTTCACCAACCCCTGGCACACCTGGAATATTATCAACTTTGTCACCCATCAGTGCCAAGTAATCAATGATAAGCTCAGGGCCAATACCAAATTTATCCACCACACCTTGAGGATCGAGTACCGTGTTAGTCATGGTGTTGATCAGAGTCACATGTTCATTAACTAACTGTGCCATGTCTTTATCACCGGTGCTTATCAATACATGACGTTTTTGTTCAGATGCAATTCGCGCAAAAGTACCAATAACGTCATCAGCTTCTACACCACTGATGCTAACAAGAGGCAAACCCATTGCTTTAATAATATCGTGGATCGGCTGGATCTGTGTACGCAGATCATCAGGCATAGGTGGACGATGGGCTTTGTACTCACTGTACATTTCATTTCTAAAAGTTGGCCCTTTTGCGTCAAACACTACCACCATATGGCTAGGCTGATACTGCTTCAACAGACTTTTAAGCATGTTTATCACGCCATATATTGCACCTGTAGCTTCACCTTTAGAGTTAGTCAGATGAGGTGGCGCATGATACGCACGAAAAAGATAAGAAGAACCATCAACCAAAATTAACGGATTTTCAGGGATCGAAGACATAATAAAGGGGATCCTAAATGAGCTTTAAAAAAACAGCATAAGCATGCCATAAGGACACCGATAAAACGAGGGATAAAAATAAGACTTACAAAACCTGTAGAGCCTAACAAGCTGTGGATAACTTTGTAGATAAACACAGCCTATCGCAGCGGACATGTATAAAAATGCTCACCGTAATATATAAATAATTGAAATCTATAAAGAAAAAGCAATATCTTATTCTTGTTTTTTATGTGTCAAATGTGGAAAAACATTTTACCGCCCACAAAGATTAGAACACTTTGTTCAAAAATCAAGCGCTCATTTTCAAGCGGACGGGTATACTAACATATTTGATCAAAGATCAAATAAGATCCTTTATAATATTTTTCTTCTTGCCTAATGACGATAGAGCATAAGCCAACTAAACCAGATACTAGAAGGAGTCAAAATGAAAAAAATAGCAATAATTTTGAGTGGCAGTGGAGTCTTTGATGGTGCAGAAATTCATGAATCCGTGCTGACAATGTTACATCTAGAACAATTAGGTGCACGTTACCAATGTTTCGCACCTGATATCCAGCAGCATCATGTTATCAACCATTTAACAGGTGAAGAACAAGCTCAACAGCGCAACGTTTTAGAAGAATCAGCCCGAATTGCGCGGGGGAATATAAAAGCCCTATCACAGTTAAATGTCGATGATTTTGACGCCCTAGTGCTTCCTGGCGGTTTTGGTGTGGCCAAAAACCTGAGTAGTTTTGCTTTCGATGGTGCTCAATCTAGTATTTACGAGCCATTGAAACACAGTTGCCAAATGTTTGCACAACAGCAAAAGCCAATTGCCTACTTGTGTATTGCACCCGCCTTGATTGGGCATATTCATCCAGCAGGCACCTTGGCAACTATTGGTAACGATGAACAAACTGCTGAAGCTGTAAACCAGCTTGGAGCAACGCATGTTGCATGTACTGTGGATAACATCATCATTGATAGTAAACAAAAAGTTATTAGCACACCAGCATACATGCTAGCGGAATCAATTAGCGATGCATCGAAAGGGATCCACAAAGCAATGCAAGCGCTGATTGCAATGGCATAAGAAAAAATGCCTAATGAAAGTTTGCGCCAAAGCAATAAATTAGGCATTTTTATCTTAATATGCACAAGATTGGTTTTATAAATTAATTGGTGGCGTTATAATCGCTAGAAATTCCGTCATCTTATCGTGATTGATCACGTCCAAATGAAGTGAGCAAGACTAATGAAAAAACTTTCGGCAGCACTTTTATTGCTATCAACGGCCGCTATTGCGCAGCCTTATGACAACGCTTTAACTGAAGAAGCAATCCAAAAACGCCTCGCCCCTATTGGCGACGTGTATTTAGCTGGCGCAGACAACGCAGCCGAAGCGGCTCCAACTGGACCTCGCTCAGGTGAACAAGTATATCAAGCTGCATGTTTTGCATGTCACGGTACGGGCGCGCTAGGTGCACCAAAAAGCGCTGACGATTGGGCTCCTCGCCTCGCTAAAGGTAAAGATGTATTGCTAGATCATGCAATTAATGGCTTCAATTCCATGCCGCCTCGTGGTACTTGTATGAACTGTTCTGATGACGAAATTGCCGCCGCAATTGACTTTATGACAGCTAAGTAATTCTAGTAAACAGAAGGGAAAGTTTTATTCCCTTCTGTTTATTCCAGACTATTAAAAAACCTCAACTGCAGCCTTTCACATTGCACTTGACCCTCGGCAATAAAAGTGAAAATATACGAATAATAATTGAGCAAATAATAATAACGATGGGTTGAATCATTGGAAGATCCCGCTTCTTTGCTTCGTAAGCTTGAGCACAATAATAAAAGACTCAAGTTTTTACTTAAAAAGTATAAGCAGAACAATCACTTACAGCACGCACTGATTCTACTTTCAGAGCGGGCAAGTACGGTTGCGGAGCTGACTTTGCTTTATCCAGCCATTCACGACATCTTGGTACAGTATCTTCCTAGCCGTAGCTTTTACGTTGTCTTACAAAACCAATATACACAAGCGCTAGAACTTTCTTACTTTGTTGACGAAAAAGATGGTATCGCAGTTCCTCTCAATGAAAAAAGCCATTTTTCTGAAGGCGTAACTGGTTATGTCTTTCGAACAGGTAAAACCGTTTATCTAACCAAAGAAACAATGCTCGAACAGACCAAAAAAGGGATTTTTAAAGCATTAGGTAGTCAGGCAGAACATTGGGTCGGTGTGCCTATATATCGTGATAATAAAATCATCGGTGTCATGGTGTCACAAAGCTACCAAGTCCAGCAAGGTTATAGCGAACAGCAAATCGAACTGCTGGAGGTGATGTCTCTTTACCTCGCTACAGCAATAGAACGAGTGAAAAAACGTGAGTTACTTGAGTCTGAAGTAAAAATACGTACACGCGCTTTAATGCAAAGTAATGAAGCACTCAATAAAGAAATTGAACATCGTAAAAGAGCATTAGAGCGCCAACAAATATTGTTTAAAATTTCTGAACTCGCTACTCAGTTCAATAATATTGACGATGTCTACAAGCAAGTTCATCACATCATACGCTCAATTACTTTTGCCGATAATTTGTATATCGCCTTGTATGATAAGCATGCTGGTTGGTTAAGCTTTCCTTACAGCGTGGATGAAGTAACGCAATATAAACCTCGGCCCTTTGCTAAAGGTTATAGTGAATTGGTGATACGCACCGAGCAAAGCCAATTGATAGATACAAACCGTGCCAAAGCACTTATTGCCGATGGCACAGTTGAACGTGCAAAAAGCTACAACAAAATTCAATTAGCGACCAGTTGGATGGGGGCTCCGCTCAAAACAGCTAACGGCGTGATTGGGTTGATCGCATGCCAAGCCTATGACCACAAATATGAGTTTGATTATGATGATGTAGAACTCATTTCATTTGTTTCCAATCAAATAGCATCGGTATTGCAAACCCATTTAGCTAATCAAGCACTAAAGACAAGTCACCAAGAGCTCGAACACCGCGTAGCAGAAAAAACCAAAGCGCTGCAACAAACCAATTTGCACTTACAAATGCAAATTGAAGAACGTAAGAAAATTGAACAACAACTGTATCATGACGCGCATCATGATCCTTTAACCAGCTTGCCAAACAGAAGCTTGTTCCTCACCCAATTAGAAAAGACACTACATAAATATCAACGACACCCTGAGCACCATTTTGCGGTTTTGTTTATCGATTTAGATAAATTTAAAACAATAAATGATGAATTAGGCCATCAAGCCGGGGATCAGTTCTTAATTTGGGTCAGTAAAGCCTTCTCAGATTGCATACGAGATCATGATCTTTTAGCACGCTTGGCAGGTGATGAGTTCGTGATTTTGCTTGACCATTTGAGTGATAAACAGCAAGCGGAAGATGTCGCTAAACGTATCATCCGTGTTATGCAGCAACCCTTCTGTATGAAGGGCACCTGCGTACAAAGTGGCGCAAGTATAGGCATAACTTATAGCAACAAGCGCTACAACAATATTGATGAAATCATCCGCGATGCTGATGCGGCGATGTACTACGCCAAAAACGCTGGCCGAGGTCGCTATGAGTTTTATCACCCGTTGCTCACTGCAGGTACTGGCAGCAACAAACATATAGAACACCACCATTTAGGTGCTTTACCTACCCATTTCAGACGCACTGAAGTGATATCCATGGATAATAAGCCCAGTAATATCAGCCTATTAGATGCTTTTGGCGAACATCCGGTGTTAGGCAGTACCAGCTTTGATATACTCAAAAAATTTGCAGCAGAAAGAGCTGAGCAACTGGAAATTGAACTTCAACTAATACAGCAAGTTATTCAAATTGGTAATACACAATCTCAAGATCTACTTTTTTGCAGTTCACTCAGCATACTTGACCATCAGGCATTTTTACCGCTTTGTCAGCTGCTAAAAAGTGCCAAACATCAACTATGTTTGTTATTTGATGAAAATGAATTACGTCATGCATCAAGCCAGCAGCTGGAGAACTTAAAAAGCCTCAGTAACAAGGGAGAGTTAATTGGACTTAATGATTTTGCCAAAGATCGTTGCGACTTAGCCTTATTAACCCAGTTTGATTTTAGATATGTGCTACTGAGCTCAACCTTTAGCAAGCGCGTATTACAACAGCAAAGTTATGACCTACAGTTACAAGGCATATTGGCGGTCACAAAACTCAAGCACACTCAAGTTATTGCTAAAGGACCCGCTATTTTGAATTTTAGAGGGTTGTTGGAAAGTCACGGTCTTAATTTGTTTTTTGGCAAACAACATACCATTGGCCATGAGCCCGAGCTTTCTTCACGAAAGCTACAGGGCATAAATCAAGAAACATTATCGTTTTAGCATTGCTCGTAAGTTGGCTACCCTAGCTTGGCCTTTTTCCATTCGCTCCGATTGTGAAGCGATGGTTTTTTTCTGGCCTTCGTAACTTAGATCATCTTGAGGGAGTTCGTGCACAAAACGGCTTATTTCAGGGGTTGCAACATCTCCAAACTGTCGACGATTTTTAGCGTGAGTTAAAGTCAGTGTTTGCTGCGCTCGGGTAATACCTACATAGGCTAGCCGTCGCTCTTCTTCAACGTTATCCTCGTCAATACTGGTTTGATGTGGCAAAAACCCTTCTTCCATACCCACCATAAATACATGTGGATACTCTAGGCCTTTAGAGGCATGTAATGTTAGTAATTGCACTGCGTCAGAATCATCTTCCTCTTCATTGCGCTCTAGCATGTCTCTGAGTGTTAATTTGCTCACTACTTCAGGCAGCGTCATAGCGGGGTTATCCGCATCTCCTGTGAGCATATCCGTGATCCAACGGTACAACTCAGAGACATTTTTCATACGCATCTCTGCTGCTTTTGCGCTTGGCGACGACTCATACAAATACGCTTCATAATGCGTCTCACGAACCATGTCTTTTACCGCCTCCAAAGTGTCACCACGTGAGGCCCTATCAGATAGTTCGACGACCCAACGAGCAAATCCCATCAATGCATTTAAACCACGACCCGCTAAGCGCTCAGCTAATTGTGGATCAAAACACGCTTCAAATAAGCTGATATGTTTTTCATTGGCCAAACTACCCAGCTTCTCTAGTGTAACGGGGCCTATTTCGCGTCTTGGTGTATTTACAATACGCAAAAATGCATTGTCATCATCTTGGTTTACCAATAGCCGCAAATACGCCATGATATCTTTGATTTCACTACGGGAGAAAAATGACATACCACCACTGATTTTATAGGGAATACGGTTACTCATCAGTGATTTTTCAAACACTCTAGCCTGGTGATTCCCGCGATACAAAATAGCGTAGTCGCGATAACTGGTGCGTTTCATAAATTTATGAGAAATGATCTCTGCCACCACACGCTCAGCTTCATGCTCTTCGTCACGAGTTGCGATCACGCGAATGGGATCACCGTTTTCCAGTTCACTAAATAGTTGCTTATCAAATTCGTGGGGATTGTTCGCGATGAGAATGTTCGCAGCTTTTAGAATGCGCCTACAGCTTCGATAATTTTGCTCTAGTTTGATTAGGCGTAATCCCGGAAAATCTTTAGACAATAGCACCAGGTTTTGCGGCTTGGCGCCACGCCATGAATAAATCGATTGGTCATCATCCCCTACCACGGTGAAACGCGCCCGCTCACCAACCAATAATTTAACCAGCTGGTACTGGCTGGTATTGGTATCTTGATACTCATCCACCAGCAAATAGCGAAAACGCGCTTGCCAACGCTCTCTGACTTCTGTGCTTTGCGACAGCAGCAACGTGGGCACCATGATCAAGTCATCAAAATCAAAGGCATTATAAGCTCTAAGCTGCGTTTGGTAACGCGCATATAGTTGCGCAAATAAGGCTTTTTGTGGCTCTCTGGCTTGCGCGATGGCTTGCTGTGGTAAAATTAACTCATTCTTCCAGTTACCTATTTGCATCTTCAGCAGGTTAAGTAAGTCTTTGTCTTTTTCCAGCTCTTTTTCGGTTAACTCACTGAGTAACTGATTGGTATCTTGGTCATCTAGTAAGGAAAAGTTGGTTTTATATCCGAGCGTTTTGAGCTCTTTTTTAATAATTTCTAAGCCCAAAGTGTGAAACGTTGAGACCCACAAACCTTTTGACTCTTGCTTGCCCAATGTCTGTGATACACGCTCACGCATTTCTTTCGCCGCTTTATTGGTAAAAGTAACGGCGGCAATATTCTTAGCTTGGTATTCACATTTTTGTATTAGATAAGCAATTTTATTAGTAATTACACGTGTTTTTCCCGAACCTGCTCCAGCGAGTACTAAACACGGACCACTTATATATTTAACTGCTTCGTCTTGTTTGGGGTTGAGTTTCATTCATTGCGCCAGTTGAACTACCAAACCACTATTTTACCGCAAAGCACAGTGTGCGCCTAGGCGCTAGACAAAGCATTTGCTAATATGATGACAAGCACATTCAAATAAGGGATCTGAAATGATTAACCCAGCAAAAATTGAAGAAATCGCCAAGCAAATCTCAAGCAATATGCCGCAAGGCGTGAAAAATTTAGCAGATACATTTGAAGCAAAGACCAAGCAAGTGATTCAAAATAAACTGTCTGAAATGGACTTTGTAAGCCGTGAAGAGTTTGACATTCAGAGTAAAGTACTTATTCGAACACGTGAAAAGCTAACCGAATTAGAAGCAAAAATAGCTGCTCTAGAAGCTAAACTAGAGCAATCAGACGATACTGAGTAAGCTTTACGATAAGTAGCGTTCTGCCACTTGTTCAACTGCTTGAGTATATCCAGCATTGATATGCTCGGGCAGTGACATTTGAGTCTGCACTTCATGCAGCAAGCCATCTTCTAACCCATATACCCAACCGTGAATAGTCAGCTCCTGATTGCGCGCCCAAGCATCTTGAACCACATTGGTTAGGCAAACATTGCGCACCTGATCGATAACATTCAACTCACATAACGCCGCACAACGTTTACGCTGCTCAATTGCCGTTAGTAATGCTTGATGCTTTTCTTTAACATCAGCCACATGGCGCAACCAGTTATCAATTAAACCAAATCGCGCTTCATCCAGTACAGCTTGTACACCACCGCACCCGTAGTGACCCACTACCATGATGTGCTCCACTTTAAGCACTTCTACAGCATACTGCATTACCGACAAACAGTTATGATCCGTATGCACGACCACATTTGCCACATTACGATGCACAAATAATTCACCAGGCATGAGATCTACGATCTCATTGGCAGGAACGCGAGAGTCAGAGCAACCTATCCACAAATAATCAGGGTTTTGTTGACCTGATAGCTTTTTAAAAAATTCAGGATCTCTTTGTTGGGTCCGCTTTGCCCATTGTTGATTATTACTTAAAAGGTGATCTAGCGAGCACATCTGTTTTCCTCTATTTGGCCTTCGCTTGGATCAGAATATTCCTCGGCGTTAGCTGTTTATCACAAAATTCCCTAAGCACAACATCATACCCAGATGCCTGTAAATATAAAGCCCTATCGAGGACCAACCAGATCTCAATTGCCCGTCTAAATGCATGACGTACCAGCTCTATTCTATCCGTTACTTTCTTACGAGCCTGTCCTTGCAGTAAGTACATATCATAATTACATTTGGTAGGGAGCTCGATACCTTTTTGTTCGGCTGCCCACAAGCAAAAACGCTCAAAAGACGCAGAGAAAATCGCTTTATTTACGGAAGGTACACTGACATAGGTATTAACCCCCGTCACATCTCGACGTAAAGCATCAAACCCTAAACGCCAAGTCACTTCCTTTTGCCGTATCTGAGCAACCCGCCCGGGAGCTGTCACAGTCTCTTGTAATGCAAGCTTCATATCACTGTGAGTTAAAGCTAACTTACTGTGCTTCGCTGCATCACTCATTGCTTGATAGTTGTTATCCGTAAATAAATGATAGCAACACGGAGATAGACTTATTTTTTCGCAACCAGCTTGCACCGCTTGCACCATAAAAACCTGATGTAATCGACCACATGCGTGTAATGCGACCGCGTGCTGTTTCGCAGCAAAGTACTCGCAAGTGTCATCCTTGAGTACATCGGCACACCTAAAAGTCATTGCCAAGTCTTGTTGTTTTGCACTGCGTTGACCTTGCTCACAGAGTGTTTGCTGTAACTCGATACTATGCACATGTGGCGCGCCATTAAAGGCAAGAATCCGCCCTAAATGCCCTTTTCCTGCACACCATTCAAGTACTGGTAAATGTCGTTCGTCAACATGATTAACAAAATCTTGTAACTGTAGTAGTTTTCGTCCTTTAATACCGTTACTTAACCAAAACGGCAAAGGTTCGCTGTGGTGTTGTTGGTAGGGCAAGGCCAGTAAGCGGTTGAGTTCGCTAAGCTGTGGAATAAACTGGGTTAATGCTTGTTGCAACTGTGCTTGGTCATTATCCAATTGCGTCACCTGCTCGTCACTGAGTGACATCAGCCATTCATTTAACTGACTGTCCCAAGGTAGTGCTCGCTTTTCAAAAGCGACTAACTGCCAAAAGGCTTTGGTTTCATAGAGTAAATTATCAAGATAGTTGAATCTGGTCAGTAACTGCATGGTTAAGGGTATACAACAAACAAAATCGAAACCTCATTCTACTCCTTTTTTATCCGCTTGTGTTGTATGCGCGATGCGATACTTCAAGTGGCGAGAAAAAATCAGATGAAGATATAAAGGAATACACAGAAAAGTTAAAATAGATGCAGCAACCAGCATCCATGACCATTGGTAAGGCGCTTTGATAGTTTGTGGATGGTAAACAAAGCTATCGAGCTGGTTTTGGTGTTTATCTTGATCGTAACCATAAAGCTGTGCTATCCAACGCCAACGTGTCTCAGACATGCTACCAATAGAAATTCCTGCTTGAGTAACAAATGGTCGTAACGTGTCAGCTTCGTATGCGAGCTGCTCTTTTGTCTTCTCAGGATTATATAGCGTTCTAATCACATCAATGCTTTCATGCATATTTAGCATCGCGTAACGCCACCCTTTAAGACTCGCTTGACGAAATTTTTCTACCAGCTGTGGCTTTTGCTCTATGAGATTTTCAGTGGTAAATAAAATGTCTCCATATACGTTCACGCCATATTGTTTTGGACATATTTGCCTTGTCGCGATACCAGCTTGACGCATTTTGAATGGCTCATTCGTAACATACACTTGCAAGGCATCAAATAATCCTTTTTTAAAATCGTCCATCGGATATAAGCCTGAATAAAGTGGCAATTTTCTAATATCCACCCCTGCTTGCTTTAACATCACCATGAGCTCTGCATTTTCAGCTTTACCCAAATAACTGATGCGCTTTCCTATAAAGTCTCGTGGTTCATATATTTGTGAGTCTTCTTTGACCATCCAACAATAGGGTGAGGATTGAAAAATTGCCGCTAACGCAACTAGCGGCTTTCCTTGCATACGAGATTGTAAAAGCGCTGAGTGTGTAACCCCAAAGTGCGCTTGTCCCGCAAGAACTTTGAATTGAGTATCCGGGATGCTTGTATCTGCTGGCAAAATACTGACATTTAGGCCTGCTTGCTCGTAGAAGCCCTTTTCTTTAGCCATATAATAGCCCGCAAACTGAAATTGATGGGCCCATTTCAATTGCAGCACGACATTTTCTTGAGCACTGCCATAGCAGCTAATCAACAGTACCACGATGTACACCAAGCCGCGCATACTCTTCCTTGCCTTATAATGAGAGCCCAGTCATAACTATAGAAAAGCAGGCATTAAATGCAAACTAACCTGCTTTTCTTTGCTGCGTTACAGGTTTTTGTAAATACTGGGCAAAACAAGGGTTATATGTTTCTTCAGTAAAGTTATAACCTAATTTAGATAAGTGGCTATCAAATAGATCATAGTCGTGACTTGGCACATCAAATGCGGCCAATACATTACCCTCAGCAGCACCATGATTACGATAATGAAACAAGGTAATGTTCCACTCACTACCGAGCGTATCTAGAAACCTTGCTAATGCCCCTGGATACTCAGGGAACTCAAAGCGAAATAACCGTTCTTGAATCGCAACAGGAGGCTTACCACCAACCATGTAGCGCAAATGCAATTTTGCCAACTCATTATCTGAAAAATCTTCAAATACGTAACCATTCTTATATAGCTGACTTTTAAGTTCATCTAGCTCAATTTGCCCACCACGAAGACCCACGCCGACAAAAATTTGTGCCTCGCCGTCATCCGCATAGCGGTAATTAAACTCAGTAATAGCACGGCCACCAAGCGATTGGCAAAAGCGCTTAAAACTGCCTTTTTCTTCTTCAATTGTAACTCCGAACAAGGCTTCATTTTTTGCCCCAAGCGCTGTGCGCTCAGCGATATAACGGAGCCTATCAAAATTAAGGTTGGCACCTGAAAGCACGGCTGCTACATGAAGGCCTGCTCGTTTCCCCTGCTGGCTCCATTTTTTTAAACCCGCCAGTGACAAAGCACCTGAAGGTTCTGCGATGGCGCGCGTTGCAACAAAAATATCTTGTACAGCGGCACAGATCTCGTCGCTGCTTACAGTAACCACCTGATCGCAAAATTTCTGTGCGAGTCGAAACGTTTCACTGCCAATAATTTTTACGGCAACGCCATCGGCAAAGCTACCTACTTGTGCCAGTTCAACAGGCTCACCAGCTTCCATTGCCGCTTTTAAACAGGCACTTTCTTGCGCTTCAACACCAATGATTTGAATATCAGGCCTAAGTGATTTGATATACACCGCCATACCCGCTAATAAACCACCGCCACCAACGGGGATAAACACGGCATCCAAATCATGAAGTTGCTGCATTAGCTCGCGAGCCACTGTACCTTGCCCAATGATGACATCTTTATCATCAAATGGCGGGACAAACACGGCACTATGTTGCTCCGCCAATTCAAATGCATGCGCCTTGGCAGCATCAAAGTTGTGACCATGCAGTACCACTTCACCACCTAAATTACGCACTGAACTTACTTTTATTTCCGGCGTTGTTACTGGCATAACAATGATGGCTCGGTGCCCTAGATGAGCGGCGCTCAACGCAACACCTTGAGCATGATTACCCGCTGAGGCGGTGATCACTAAACTGCCTTTGGGCAACTGTCGCAACTTATTATAAGCCCCCCGTAATTTGAATGAATATACAGGTTGCTGGTCTTCGCGCTTAAGCCAAACATGTTGTCCTAGTCGCTCAGATAAGTCTTTCATTTCACTGACTTCGGTGACTTTGGCCAAAGGCGACATATCAGCTTGGATGATAGCTCGAAAATAATCTAACTCTTGCGATACCATAGCTAACTGAGCTCCTCTAGTTTGGCTAAATCACGCACCGCGCCTTTATCCGCACTGGTTGCCAGTAACGCGTAAGCCTTTAATGCAGGTGATACCACTCGCTGGCGATCCAGTGGTTTATATGCCTCTTTGCCACGAGCATCTTGTTTTGCGCGACGTTCAGCCATTTGCTCGTCGTCGAGTAAAAGGTGAATACCACGATTTGGAATATCAATTTGAATTAGGTCACCATCTTCCACAAGCGCTAATGCACCGCCACTGGCAGCCTCAGGTGAAGCGTGACCAATTGACAACCCTGATGTACCACCAGAGAAGCGACCATCAGTTAATAGCGCGCAGTCTTTATCAAGGCCCATTGATTTGAGATAGCTGGTCGGATAAAGCATTTCTTGCATACCTGGCCCACCTTTTGGACCTTCGTAGCGAATAATTACGACATCGCCTTTTTTCACACGGCCATTTAAAATGCCATCCACGGCGTCATCTTGTGACTCAAATACGACCGCAGGACCAGTAAAGTTAAGCATTTCATCAACAACGCCCGCACTTTTCACAATGCAGCCATTCGGTGTTAAATTACCAGAAAGCACGGCAAGACCACCATCTTGCCTAAATGCATGTTCAATACTACGAATACAGCCATTTTCACGATCTAAATCTAGCTCATCCCAACGACACTCTTGACTCATTGCTTTGGTAGTTCGAATGCCTGCAGGTCCCGCGCGGTAGAAAGTTTGCGCTTTGCTATTACTACTATCGCTTGCATCCCAACGTGTTATCACTTCTCCAAGTGTACCACCTGCAACGTGACCCACGGTTAAATCAAGTCGCTCACCTTTTGCTAACTCATTCAATAGAGCCATAATGCCACCAGCTCGATGCACATCCTCAATATGGTATTGCTGCGTGGCTGGTGCCACTTTACATAAAAACGGGGTGTTACGGGATAGACGATCAATGTCATCCATATCAAAATCAACACCACCTTCTTGTGCCGCGGCTAATAAATGCAACACGGTGTTTGAAGAGCCACCCATCGCAATATCTAACGTCATCGCATTGGTAAAAGCGGCTTGATTAGCGATGTTTCTCGGTAATACTGCATCATTGTCTTTGCGATAGTACTCATCACATAGTGCCAAAATACGTTTGCCTGCAGCCTCGTAGAGTTGCTGTCTATCTTTGTGTGTAGCTAAAGTCGTACCATTACCAGGTAATGCCAAACCCAATGCTTCTAATAAACAGTTCATTGAGTTAGCGGTAAACATACCAGAGCATGAACCACACGTTGGGCAGGCTGAGCGCTCAACTTGCTCTGAATCTTCATCACTTACACTGGGGTCAGCACCTTTTACCATGGCATCAACCAAATCAAGTTTAATATCGATGTCGGCTAAACGCGTTTTACCCGCTTCCATCGGGCCACCCGAAACAAAGATAACAGGAATATTCAAACGCAATGCCGCAAGTAGCATGCCTGGGGTGATTTTATCGCAGTTTGAAATACAGACCATAGCGTCCGCACAGTGGGCATTAACCATGTATTCAACCGAATCGGCAATCAAGTCTCTAGACGGTAAAGAGTAAAGCATTCCACCATGACCCATGGCGATACCGTCGTCAATCGCGATAGTATTGAACTCTCGAGGTACACCACCAGCATCACGAATAGTCTGAGCCATTAAATCACTGAGTTGATTTAAATGCACATGCCCTGGTACAAACTGGGTATATGAATTAACCACGGCAATAATTGGTTTTTCAAAGTCACTATCAGTCATGCCCGTTGCACGCCAAAGAGCGCGAGCGCCTGCACGTTGTCTACCTTCAGTGGTGGTTTTGCTTCTTAATTTAGCCATGGTTTTTACCCTTCAATTATGCGATGCCTCATGCGGCAGCGGCTTTCCTCATTCCCAAAAAATGGGCCATCGGATGATGACCCAGTCAATTCTAATTACTCGTTGATATAATCTAGCCAGCCATTGCTATCTTCGCTTTGGCCTTTTACTAAGTCGAAGTAAGCTTGCTGTAATTGTGCTGTGATAGGCCCACGTTTGCCGTCACCAATTTGGATCTGATCTACACTACGTACCGGTGTCACCTCTGCTGCGGTGCCTGTCATAAAGAACTCATCAGCTAAATAAAGCGCTTCGCGAGCAATTGATTCTTCACGCACCTCATAGCCGCGCTCACGCGCAAGTTTCATGATGGTGTCACGAGTGAGGCCTGGTAAAATACAAGCCGTAGTTGGCGGTGTAAATAACACCCCATTTTTGATTACGAATAGGTTTTCACCTGCCCCTTCACTTAGGTAACCGTTTACGTCTAAAGCGATACCTTCTACATAACCATGACGTTTAGCTTCCGCAGTAATAAGCTGTGATGACAAGTAGTTACCACCTGCTTTTGCTCCTGTAGGCATGGTATTTGGCGCCAAGCGAGTCCATGATGAGATGCACGCATCTACGCCAGCTTCTAAGCTGCCGTCACCAAGGTAAGTACCCCACTCCATTGCAGCAACACTCACATCTGCTTTGTGTGATTTAGGGTGAACTCCTAATCCTACATTACCTAAAAATGCGAAAGGTCGTAGGTATGCGTTGGTAAAACCATTCGCTTTTACCGCATCTTTACATGCCTGCATTAACTCATCTTCAGTAAACGGGATCTCAATGCGGTAGATTTTCGCTGAGTCATAAAGACGTTTAATGTGATCTTTGAGACGGAAAATCGCCGGACCTTTTGGCGTATCATATGCTCGAATTCCCTCAAACACAGAGCTCCCGTAATGTATTGCGTGGCTCAAAATGTGTGTTGTTGCTTGCTCATAAGGGATCATCTCGCCGTTATGCCAAATTAATTCCGATGTTTTTGTCATTATGTAATACCTTGATTATTCTTTTCTAAATAAAATAATTTAAATTGCCTGTTGCTGTAGTGTGTGCAAATTCACTTGTTGCACCTCTACAAGCTTACTCAGTTGTGACGTTAATAGATAGATAGGTTTGTCACTGTCAACAGTCATTTTGACTTGAAACAACCCATCTTTTCCTTCTAATTCTAAATGAGTAAGACGAAAACCACGATGGCGTGCCACACGTAAAAAGCGCTCTACCGCAATAGCTTGATTTTTTACAGCAACCGTTAATTGGTGTTTCATTGAACCTTCTCCGTCATCATTTCATCATTTGCAGCACCCGGAGGAACCAGAGGCCATACGTTTTCTTTATCATCTATACATGCATGCAGTATGTATGGTCCTTGACTAGACACCAGTGCATTAATTGCAGCATCAACTTCATTTGCATGGGTGATGGTTTGCCCAGGAATACCAAATACCGCAGCCAACGCAACAAAGTCAGGGTTATCTGATAAATCGGTTTCGCTATAACGGCCGTCAAAGAATAGTTGCTGCCACTGACGAACCATACCCAAGCGCTGGTTATCTAAAATAACGATCTTTACTGGTAGGTTATTACGACGAATTGTCGCTAACTCTTGAATATTCATCATGATTGAACCGTCGCCAGACACCGTCACCACCATGTCATCAGGACGGGCGATTTGTGCCCCTATTGCAGCGGGTAAACCAAAGCCCATAGTCCCCGCACCACCACTACTTAAGTGATTGGATGGATGGGTAAATTTCATATGTTGGGCAACCCACATTTGGTGCTGGCCAACATCACAACAAACCACCCCTGTATTTGGCATTTTTTGGCTAAGCTGATTAAGTAGGTAAGGCGCAAATACGCGCTCCCCTGGGTAGTCGTAACGCCATGCATGTTTGAGCTTTAACTCTTTTATCGTGTCCAGCCATTGATTGTCTGTTACGAAACAACTTAACTGTGGAATAGACTGTTTTAAATCTGCTATTAAAGATGCTTGTGCAGGCTTGCGTTTACCTACCTCTGATGGGTCGATATCTAAATGGATCACATCTGCTTTGGATGCAAACTTGGCCAAGTTACCCGTCACTCGGTCATCAAATCGGGCGCCTATACACACCAACAAATCACACTCTTGCACAGCGATGTTGGCTGCTTGACCACCATGCATGCCGAGCATACCCAAGTCGTATTCATACTCAGGTAATACACTCCCCAACGCCTTTAATGTGGAGACAGCTGGCATGTGTGTTTTGTGCAAAAACTGCATTAGCTCAGCCTGTGCATCTGCGTTTTGCACCCCACCGCCGATATAAGCGACTGGTCTCTTTGCTTGTGAAAGTAAAGTCTCAGCTTTTAGAACTTCGCTGGGTGACGCTTTAAGCTGCGTCTCTTCTTGCGCTAGCCATGGATGGAATGGCACTTGAGCCAACTGGATGTCTTTGGGGATATCAACTAGTACGGGGCCAGGTCTTCCCGATTGCGCTACATGCATTGCTTCTTGCAAGATTTCAGCTAAATCTTCAGCATGCTCAACCATGTAACTGTGCTTAGTACATGACAAAGACATCCCCAGCACGTCGACTTCTTGAAACGCATCCGAACCGATAGCCGCGGTTGGCACTTGCCCTGTGATAGCCAACAGTGGCACAGAGTCCATCATCGCATCAGCAAGCGCGGTGATAAGGTTAGTAGCGCCAGGCCCTGAGGTCGCGAAACAAACACCTAACTTGCCCGTACTGCGGGCATACCCAACAGCGGCAAACCCCGCACCTTGCTCGTGACGCGTTAAATAATGCTTTACCGGCGCACCATACAAAGCGTCATAAATAGGCATAATCGCACCACCTGGATAGCCGAATACCTCTTTAACGCCATGTTTGGCTAATAAATCTATTAAAAGTTGTGCGCCTGTCATTGTCATCCCCATTGCCAATTGTTTGCCGATTGCTAATTAAATTTTGCCCTAAAACGAAAAAGCCCCCCGAACTTCTCAGTGCGGGGGGCTTTTGCTAATACTTTTCTTACAGCACTAGATAGCCCCCGCGGTAATAATAATCACCACGTTGATAATCACGACTAGAGTAAGTGCTGTGTTTAGCATTCTTTGAATCACCAAATAAATTTTTTACTACAAGCGAGACTTCTAAATGCCTTGCCTGTTCCTTTTTCTATTAGTAACCTGAGTGTGCTTTTAAGTCAACCATAAATATTATGCTTTATGGTAGAAGAATAAGTTTTAATTTGGATTGTATATCCACAAAAACTCAATGAATTAGAAATATATTTCTTAACATGAATAAATTATCTGAATGTTAAGTGTAAAAATCAGTTTTACAACAGAGCTAATTTCTTAAAAAGACAGATGATTTTTTTATGTATTGTTAACTTATGTGCTTAAAATAGGTTTACCTCTACATTTTAAGGATATTTATGCTTTCTTCGCTTCTCAGAGGCTGTTTTATCAGCTTTGTCTTTACTGTCTTGCTATTTAGCCAGTTGGTAAATGCAAATCCTGCGTTATTTCAAATTGAAAAAAATGGTATCAAGTCCTATTTATTCGGCACCGTTCATGTCGGTACCGCCGATATGAGTCAATTACCTCAAGATGTTCTGCAAGCAATCAAGAGCAGTGAACTGGTGGTTGTAGAAGTAAACCTTGAAGCGCTTTCTCCCAATCAAATACAGGATATTTCTTCTTCATATATGCTGCTGCCAAATGGTAGCAAACTACCGAATGTAGTAAGCCCAAACAACTATCAACAGTTAAAAAGTTACTTTTCAAAAGCAGGGATTGATATCTCACATTTTCATCAGCATAGACCTTGGGCTGTAATGGTCACCTTGTTACAACTAGAGTATCAAAAATTAGGCTTTAGTGAGCAATACGGTATAGACAAGCAAGTACTAGCTTACTCAAAAAAACATAATAAAAGCATCGTAGGCTTAGAAACTTTACAGCAGCAACTGACGATGTTGAGCTCACTTGAAAAACAAAATAATGCCATGCTAGAAGAAACATTTAAGCATTTAAGCGACATAGATTTCTATTTTGTTGATTTGGTCAATGCATGGAAAACAGGCGATATGAAAAAGCTGTCGCAATACTATAAACTCAGCTTTGATGACTCAGATTATGGGAAATTCTCTGAGCAAGTTATGTTGATTAACCGCAACAAACAGTGGCTGGACACTTTAAGTGCATTACTCATAAAACAGCCTACCTTCATCGCTGTGGGAGCGCTTCATTTGCCTGAGCAATATGGATTAGTCAATTTGCTACAACAAGCGGGCTTCAAAGTGACGAAATTGAACTACTAGGGCGAACACGCCCTGTGACTGTCTGTAAACGACTTTCACCCCTTTCCTAAATCGCTGTTAAAATACCAACATCTTCCAATGTTTTGGTCAGGATATCTTGTTGCAGCGGTTTGATGAGGTGATCATCTGCGCCAAATGCGATGGCTTTCGCTAAGTCTTGTTGCTCATCATTTGCAGTTACTACGATAATAACGGTATCGAGGTGAAGCTGAGTGCGAATGTAGTCGATTGTTTCATACCCATCCATATAGGGCATATTTAAATCCATAAAAATAACATCAAAGGACTTCACCGCCAAAACGTCTACCGCCTCTTTGCCATTGTGGACATGTAACACCTTAAACCCCAAACTATTTAACTGTTTTGAAAGGACGATGGCATTGATTTTATTATCCTCTACTAGCAATGCGGTTTTGCCATTTGCGCTGAGTTGTGGCTCAGTAATATCTGATTTGATTAGCGTGACGGGAACACTAAAGCGTACGCACGCCCCACCTTGTTGTCTGTTAGAGAACGTCATTTCTCCAGATAAAGCACCAATTAACCATTGGCAGCGCTCCAGCCCAAGCTGCATGCCTTGAAAGTGGTTATTGGCTTGTTCATGCGCTAGTAACGACTCTAGCTGCTTTTGACTGAATCCATAGCCTTGATCTATTACTTGTACCACTAGCTCGGATTGTGAGCCAGTGCGCTGCAAATTGGCAACCAGTGTCACCTTTCCTTTATCGCTAAATTTAATCGCATTATCAATTAACTGCGAGCACATCCATGCTAAATGTTGATGATCACAAAATAGCGTTTGATCGTCACTTTTAGATAGCTGCACGGTAAGAGAAAGGCCTTTTTTATGGGCTGTCAGCCTGTATGGCGCAACGACTGTTTCAAGCGTATCACTCAATTTGGCATAACTATTTTGAATACTAATTTTCTCATTAGACCACCGACTAAAATCGTGCATTTCGTTAATCAAAATATGTAACTGCTTAACTGATGTAATTGCTTGATCTAATTGATAGGTTTGCCGCTCTTTTTTATATAAATCTAGATATCCTAAAATAGATTGTAGTGGTGTTCTAAGCTCGTGGCTCGCTCGCGCCAAAAACCGAGACTTAATACCCAGCGCCTGCTCAGTTTTTTGCTGTTCTCGCTTAAGCTCATTGATACCATCTTTCACTTGCTTTTCCATAGGGCGAAATATCAACCGCACTTCTAGTAGCAATAACATCATGGCCACAAGCCAAATAGCGACTTCGACGTATCTTAAACGCTCAACCCCCTTATTGGAGTGATCTTCAAAAAGCCATACCGCATGGTCAAGATCAGCTAGTAGCGTTTGCGAAATTAGATATAACTCGTTGAGCTCATTTTGATCTTTCAATTGGATGTTACGCACACGTTCAACAAATTGACGACTACGCTTATCAAGCAATGTGGGAGATGAAAAATACCAAGCATCCAGCTTTTTAGAAAAAAATTGTTGGTTAGTGTGCAACTGAATCAAAAATTCATGGTTTTGTGAAAACAGATCTATCGCCGCATGTAATTGATTGTAAACATCCACAATAGCGTCGGAAGACGATTCGACTTTCGTTAACCGATGCGCAAGGAGTAATACTTTTTGCGATAGCATACGCTGCATACCTGCTACATTTATAACCTCCGCATCCTTTTGTTTTTCATGCAATAACACTTGCATCACGCCTGCTGACATTGAAATTAATAACGCCATCGCCAAGAGTGCCAAAATATATCGCGCTCGAATCGCTTTGATTATTTTTAACATAGATTATCTTGCCTCCTTGTCGCCTTCAAAGTGTAGTCTAATTTGCATTGAATGGGATTTAGTCACTTGACACCCAGACGGCTAAAATGTTTCAATGCGCGCTCACCCTATTTTGAGGTCAAGGCACTGCCTTGGCCTAGGGCTGGAAGAGGTGCGTTATTCAGGTAGTTGTGTTGAGGGGAGCAAACCCCAACGAAACACAACGAGGGGAATTAACGCCGAGAAGTCTTTGCTGTTTGCTAAACATTGACTTCGGGCGACTGGGCTGAATCCCAGCGACTGTCACCAAGTGTTTTTAACTTTTAAAAACGCGTAATTTTGGTGGAGAGCTTCTGGTCTTAAAATAATAAGGCCCGTTGCCTTGTCATTTTTAAGTCCATTGCTCTTCGAATTTTAACTGTTCGAAGTTTGGACTCCCTCCTAAACTCCGAACACGATATAAGTTCGGTAGAGATGAAATCACAAGTAGATTTATCCAACTATCCGTTGTGGACGGCTTTAGTAACACCTTTTGACGAACAAGGTAATGTAGACTTTGACACGCTAAAAGCCCTAGTCATTGAGCAACAAAGTGCCAGTAATGGCCTATTAATTTTAGGTAGTACTGGTGAAGGGCTTGCTCTTGCTCAGAGTGAGCAACGCGCTATCGTAGAGTACGTCTGTGCATTATCTCCATCAGTGCCAATTATGGTCGCAGTCGGTGGCTTTAACCTTGCAGAGCAACTCGAATGGCTAGCATTTTGTGAATCATTACCCGTTGATGCATACCTATTGGGCTCACCTCTTTACGCTAAACCTGGCTTAGTCGGGCAAACTCAATGGTTCGACGCATTACTTGGCGCAACTGAGCGCCCTTGCATGATTTATAACGTTCCAGGTAGAAGCGGCGTTGCGATCAGCCCTCAAGTGCTTGAAAACTTAAAGCATCACAATACGCTTTGGGCCGTAAAAGAAGCCAGTGGCGATATTGCCACCTTTGAAGCATTTCGCACAGCTGCACCCCATGTCGCTATTTACAGCGGAGATGACGCTTTAATGCCTTACTTTGCACAAGCTGGTGCCGCTGGTTTGGTTTCCGTTGCTGCGAATGCTTGGCCAGAGCAGACCGCAGAGTTTGTGCGCCGCTCTTTAGCAGGTACTTTCCCTAATCTATTTGCACCATGGACTGAAGCTATTAACAGCTTATTTGCTGTCGCAAATCCTATTCCTGTCAAAGTGCTTATGCATGAGCAAGGAAAACTGGCTACGCCAAACCTACGCCCTCCTTTGACACATCTTGAGCTGTCATGCAGCCAAGCATTGAACAACGCAAACGAATCAATTTTATCTTGGAACTAAGGCAATCACTATGAGCTGGTTAGAGCTATTAAATAATTTGGAAAACGGCAGTGTTCGCGCTGCAACACAAGACGAGAATGGCGATTGGCATGCCAACGTTGAAGTAAAGCAAGGTATTTTAGAAGCCTTCAAAAACGGCACAAACACCGAATTTCCGGGCGGCTTTGTTGATAAGCATAACCTCGCACCACAAGGTTTTGCTGCCGATGCGGGTGTACGCATGGTACCAGGAGGCACTAGTGTACGCAGAGGTGCCCATGTTGCCGCTGGCACCATCATCATGCCACCCGCCTACGTAAACATTGGCGCTTTCATCGACGAAGGCACTATGGTCGATAGCCATGTACTTGTCGGGTCTTGCGCGCAAGTAGGTAAAAACGTGCATTTGAGTGCTGCCGTACAACTAGGCGGTGTATTGGAGCCAATTGGCGCAAGCCCTGTGGTCGTTGAAGATGATGCATTTATTGGCGCGGGCTGTGTGATCGTTGAAGGCGTGGTAGTTAAAAAAGGCGCGGTGTTAGCACCAGGTGTACGTTTATCGGCAACCATTCCTGTATACGACTGTGTAAACGAACGTGTGCTCGACAAGGGCGAGCCTATCCCACAAAACGCCATAGTGATCCCAGGTTCTCGCCCCTCTTCAAGTACTTGGGGACGTGAACAAGGCTTAAGTATGTCGTGTGCGCTTATCGTCAAATACCGCGATGAAAAAAGCGATGCATCACTAGAGCTGGAAGAGGTATTACGCTAATGCCTTTTTTGAGCAGCGCCCATCGTCAGGTGATTGAAACCATCACCCAAATCGAGCAGACACCGTTTTTTATTTACGACTTAGATGCACTACTGGCGCATCTGAAGCCACTCACCGAGCAGTCGGTAGTTAAGCTTTGGTATGCGGTTAAAGCCAATCCATTGTCGAAAATACTGCAAACGTTGGATAAAGCGGGGTTTGATTTTGACGTAGCAAGTTCTGGCGAGCTAAACCAAGTTTTGGCTCAAGGCGTTTGCCCTTCGCGCGTGCTCAATACTGGACCTGCCAAATCAAAAAGGCAGATCCAACACTTTTTGTCACAAGGGGTTCGCACCTTTGTGGCAGAAAGCCACAACCAAGTAGCTTGGCTAAACCAAGCTGCGATGGACCATGATGTACAACTACGCGTGCTACTACGCGTACAACTTCGTTGGCCAGAAGGGGAAAAAAATCCATTGGGCGGTGATAGCTTAACACCGTTTGGACTAGGCACAGCACAATGGCAATCTCTTGATATTAATACATTTAGCGCACTTGATTTTGTTGGCCTACATATTTTTCAATGGGGTAATATGCTCAGCACGCAGAAGCTGGCTTCTCTTTGGTCACAAATGGTGCCACCTCTATCACAATTAGCCGACTCGCTAGGTTTTAAATTACGTATTTTAGATTTAGGCGGCGGGTTGGGCATTCCTTATGCAAAAGATGAATGTGCACTTGCATGGCCACAGCTAATCGATGCGCTTGCCACCATCAAAGCCTCATCAGGTGTTGAAGAGTTATGGATGGAATTAGGCCGCTTTGCAGTCGGTGAGTGTGGACATTACATCAACCCCGTGGTGGAACAAAAACAAAACTATGGCGAACAGCAACTGATTGTTGCTGGGGGTATTAACCATATTCTACGCCCTGCAGTTACCAATCAAGCATTTCCATGTACGCTATTGCGCGAATCAAACGCCGAACAACGCAATTACCTTTTACATGGTCCATTGTGTACTGCACTTGATCATTTAGGCACTCACACATTACCCAGTGATATTAATGAATACGACTGGCTGGTGTTCAGCCAATGCGGCGCTTATGGCTTCACCGAAAGCATGCCATACTTTTTGTGCCACGAATTACCGGCTGAGTATGTGATAGAACAAGGTCTAGTAAAATGTATTCGGCCATCTCAAATGGCCAGTGAATATTTGAGGTAACCTGAGCATGAACCAAATCAGCCAAGAAAACATCCAAGTAGGCGAAATCGCTAATGGCTTACCACTGACAATTCCGGTTTATCGACTAACAGGTAATGGTAAAGGCCCAAAAGTGTATATTCAAGCCAATATGCATGGTGCAGAGGTGCAAGGCAATGCCGTTATTTACCAGTTACTTGAACAACTTAAACAACAAACGCTAGCCTGCGAAATAACGCTGGTGCCGTATGCCAATCCCATAGGATGCAATCAAAAGTCGGGGGAGTTCACCCTTGGCCGATTCGACCCTATCACAGGCACCAACTGGAATCGTATGTATCATAACCATACAGAACTAGTGGACGAGTTTGTCGCACAGCACAGTGAGAGTTCATTAGATGAAATACGAGACGCATTTAGAACGTTACTGGTAGAGCAAACTCAAGCTCTTTTAGATGCTCCTGCATATAATATTAACACGGGAAAACGTATCGCTCTGAACTTACAGCGTTTGGCACACGAGGCTGATATCGTGCTAGACCTGCACACAGGACCTATTTCTGCAAAACATTTATATTGTCCAGAATATGCGAGGCTCAGTGCCAGTTATTTTGATATTCCCCATGTGCTTTTGATCCCCAATGTGTTTGGTGGCGCTTTGGACGAAGCAAGTTTTTGTCCATGGTGGTCGCTCAGTGAAGCATTTAAACAACAAGGCCGGGACATACCAGTATTAGTTGAAGCCTTTACCGTAGAGCTAGGCTCTCAAGAAAAAATCGACTTGGCAGAGGCCAAAAATGACGCCAACAGCATATTGAGTTACTTAACGTACAAAGAAATGTTAGTTAACTCGACCTACAAACCAAAAGAGATAGCGCGTTATGCTTGTATGCTGAAAGACTACTTTGCCTTTTATGCACCTATAGGTGGTATGGTGGAGTATGTGGCTCCGTTGGGCGCACATATCAAAGCGGGCGATACCATCGCACACATTTTGCGTATGGAGCGTTATTTAAGCGAGCAGCCGCTGCAAGCTATTTCCTTAGACATGGATGCTATTGCTATTTTGCATTTTGCTTCGGCATCAGTGAATCAAGGCACCGAACTCTATCAGTTTTTTACCAACTACTTTGAACTCTAGTTGGTACCCTTTTATTGCGTGAGAGTAAGCGGGCTTTGGCAAGCTTACTAAGGTATGGCGGCATTTGTCGCCAGCCTTTTCCTACAAGCATTTCCTTTCCATCTCTTAAACTGTGCTTTTGGTTAACCGCACTTTCATTTAAAAAGTGTATACTAATGCGACAACCACTTAATAAATCAAACAATTATGAAACTGCATTCAATACTATACAGTCTCGTTGTCAGCGTTATAGCTTTCACTCCCAAGGGGCTTACACAAGAAAAACAACAAGATGAAATCGATTTGGTACAACAATGCATAATGAATGAAATATTGGCAGGAGACCAAAATAGAACGATTGCACAACTTAGGAAAGCCTGTGCCGAAGTAACTCAACAGCTCAGCGCGCTAGATAAAAGAATGGCACGCGAAAGAATTACACAAACTAACCGCAACGTGATCACCCCACACCATCGTAATTATATTTTACCGGTTTCGTATATAACCAACCCTAATAGCCGTCCATTCAGTGGCTTGAAAGCACTGGATGATGATCAAGGTGAACCGCTAGACAACGTTGAGGTTAAATATCAAATATCCCTAAAAGTACCTGTTTACACAGGATTTTCAGACAAAGACCAAGCCATTTATATGGGCTTTACCTTGCAGTCATTTTGGCAATTTTATAATAAAGATATCTCTTCGCCTTTTCGCGAAACCAACTACGAGCCGGAGTTGTTTTGGATTAACTTTTTAGATGACGACAACGTATTATGGGGTGATGAGATGGCGTTTATACTTGGTATTTCCCACCAATCCAATGGTCGTAGCCAACCAAATTCACGTTCTTGGAATCGTATCTATGCTAATTTCATTTGGGAAAATAATGGCTTTGTCTTTAGCTTTAAACCTTGGTACCGACTGCCGGAAAACAAGAAAGAGGATGTGCTGGCAGCTAAAGGCGATGATAACCCCGATATCTATAAGTACATGGGTTATTTTGAGCTAAGTGGAGTCTATCGCTATGAGGAGCATGAATTTGGTTTTATGACTCGTAACAACCTCAATAGTGACAATAAAGGCGCGATTCAATTAGATTGGTCTTTCCCTATCTGGGGTCGATTACGCGGTTATGCGCAATACTTTAACGGCTATGGTGAAAGTATGATTGATTACAATGCGCATATTCAGCGCTTTGGGGTTGGGTTACTTATAACCGACTTGTTATAACGACCCAAAGTAGCGAAAAGCCAGCGTCAGCTGGCTTTTTGAGGCAAGTATTATTGCGAATTGGTATTACTATCAATAAATCACTGTGCCTTGTGATGTGCCATGTAATTATCAGGCAGCTCAATTTGCGCAACACCTGATTCAATTGCAGCATGTGCGACTGCTTTAGCAATACGTGGTAATAAGCGTGGGTCCATAGGTTTAGGAATAATATACTCAGGTCCAAACTGAAGGTTTTCCACATCCGCAGCTTTTAGCACTTCAGCAGGTACTGGTTCTTTTGCAATGCTACGAATAGCCTCTACTGCCGCAATTTTCATTTCGTCATTGATTGCGGTCGCACGCACATCTAATGCACCACGGAAAATGAACGGAAAGCACAACACGTTATTCACCTGATTTGGATAATCAGAACGACCTGTTGCCATAATCAAATCCTGACGCACACTATGTGCCACTTCAGGGTTGATCTCTGGATCTGGGTTAGAACAAGCAAACACCACTGGCTTATCAGCCATTAATTTAAGCTCTTCAGGCTTTAACAAGTCAGGTCCAGATACCCCAACAAACACATCTGCCTCAGCAATCACATCCTGAAGCGTACGCTTGTCTGTATTATTGGCAAACAACTTCTTATACTCATTCAAATCGTCTCGACGAGTATGTATAACACCTTTTCTATCAAGCATATAAATATGCTCACGTTGGGCGCCACATTTAATCAGTAGTTCCATACATGCGATAGCCGCGGCCCCAGCACCTAAACATACGATAATCGCATCATGGATCTCTTTACCTTGAATTTCCAGTGCATTTAACATACCTGCAGCTGTAACAATCGCAGTGCCATGTTGGTCATCGTGAAATACCGGAATCTCACAGCGCTCAATCAATGCTTTTTCGATTTCAAAACACTCTGGTGCTTTTATATCTTCTAAATTTATACCGCCAAAGGTATCTGCAATGTTGGCAACTGTATTTATAAAGTCTTCCGTTGTGCGATGCTTAACTTCAATATCGATAGAATCAAGTCCTGCAAAACGCTTAAATAGTAGGGCCTTGCCTTCCATTACAGGTTTTGATGCCAGCGGCCCTAAGTTACCAAGCCCCAAAATTGCGGTGCCATTACTGATCACTGCAACCATGTTGCCTTTGCCTGTATATTTGTATGCGGTACTTGGGTCGGCCGCTATTTCGCGCACCGGTTCTGCCACACCTGGGCTATAAGCCAATGCTAAGTCTTTTACGGTTTCCGCTGGTTTGGTCAGCTCTACGCTGATTTTACCTGGAACGGGATGAGCATGATAATGTAGTGCTTGTTCACGAAAGTCTGACATGACGCGATTTTTTCCTGCAAAGAAGTTAAAAGTGAGAGTGAGATAAAATTCGCAATATTAGTTAAACAATACCTTGTTTATAAATATATTCAAGCTATTTGAGGTCGATCCACTTAAGCGCTATTTAACCGAAAATAGCCACCATTTTACCGACATTTAACTTAAATTAATTAATTTAAAGCCACGATAAAAACGTTTAATTAAGTGTATTCTTGTCTAGTTCATGTGCAATTTTATCTAATTTTGCCCTACCCTACTAAAAGCTGTAAAAAAATGAATTATAGTGAACTTTAACAACACTTAACCTAACTTTAATGACATTAAGCACAAAACTACGGCTTTAATCTAAATTTCACAAAGGCATTTTTATGCAATAAATGATTTAGACTAAGCAAATCTAACTCTATGTTATGACTAAAATATAGCCCTATGAAATAAGGAAACAAATGCATAACTGTGAATAATGGAGATAACAGCAAAAAATTAGAGTTAAAACTCCAATTGCGGTATTTTTGTGTGACTATGCAGGTATTTGCGCGCTCTGATTAGGTATTTCCTAAATTAAGCGTTGAAGATACGGAGGAGTAGCTCTTAATTAGGCACAAAAAAAGCACCCTGAGGTGCTCTTTTAGTCAAACATTTCTTATTTTTTGCTGCTAAGCGCACCGAAACGTTTGTTGAAGCGATCAACACGACCACCTGTATCAAGAATTTTTTGCTTACCAGTATAGAACGGGTGACACTCAGAACATACGTCTAAGTGGATGTCTTTACATAGTGTTGAACGAGTTTGGAACTTGTTACCACATGAACAAGTAGCGTTAATCGTTTCGTAATTAGGGTGAATACCTTCTTTCATAGCAACCTCTGGTTAGGCCGTATCGCTCTCCAAACCCGAAGTTTGGCACCATACGTAGTTTATACAAATTAGTGGACGCGTATTTTATGTAACTCTCAAGCGATCCACAAGCAATAAATCATCAAATTTGGTATTTTTTGTACAACCAAACAGCAAGTCATGTTAATACGCTAGGCTTTTACGGCCGCCTTTAGTACATTAACCGCTATAGTTGGTCCATCAAAAAGGCTCATGATGTTTGCTGAAGTTGCCATTAAAGTGCCTTTATTTCGCACTTTTGATTATCGCATTGAGGATAATATTGACATTAAAGTGGGAAGCCGTGTCAAAGTTCCTTTTGGTAATCGCAAGCTACTAGCCATTGTTATTGCAATCAAGCATGACAGCGCGATACCTAAAAACAAACTAAAGTCTGTTTTTGAGGTGTTAGATGACACCCCTATTTTATCCCAGCAGCACCTTAAGTTTTTGCGCTTTTGTGCCCAATACTACTCACATCCGTTGGGTGAGACTGTGTTTACTGCACTCCCTGGTGCACTGCGCGATGGCGACCACCCGGATAAAGCAACCGTGGCAACCTTTGCATTAACAGAAGCTGGTAAACAATTACCAACGCTCAGAGCTAAGAAGCAAATGGCTTTGTTAACACAGCTCAATGAATCAGGTGAGTCGAGCTTAACAGAGCTAAAAGCACTGGGCTTTAGCAAACAACAAATTAACGCACTACTAGAAAAAGCGCTGATCTGCGAGCAAATAAAACACGACACGCAATGGCAAACTCAGGTCATCAGTCTATCTCAAAAACCACGTTTGAATGAAGAGCAAGCAACAGCATGCAGTGCCATCAACCAACAAAATGGCTATCGCTGCTTTTTACTTGAAGGCGTCACTGGCAGTGGCAAAACTGAGGTGTATCTACAAAGTTTAGAGCGCATTATTGAAAGTGGTAAACAAGCACTCATCTTGGTTCCTGAAATAGGTTTAACTCCTCAAACCGTCAATCGTTTTAGACGTCGCTTCGCTGGCCTCCCTATCGACCTTTGGCACTCAAATCTCACCGACAATGAGCGCTTACACACTTGGCGACGTGCTGAACAAGGTAGTAGTGCATTAGTGATAGGCACACGATCAAGCATTTTTTTACCATTTAAAAATTTGGGTATGATTATTGTTGATGAAGAACATGATAACTCCTTTAAGCAGCAAGAAGGACTGCGTTATCACGCTCGAGATTTGGCCGTCTATCGCTGTGCAAGTTCACAGATCCCACTTATTCTAGGTACGGCAACCCCTGCGCTAGAAACATTGCAAAAAGCAATGAGTGGCAAATATCAGCTACTTACGCTATCTCAACGCGCACAAACAACCACGGATAATCAATTTTTGCTGGTCGATATGAAAGGCCAAAAAGAGCAAGCAGGGATCGCACCAAACACACTACAGCATATTGAGGCAACGCTTAAACGCGCCAAGCAAGTGATGATATTTTTGAACCGAAGAGGCTATGCACCTACTCTACTGTGTCATGAATGTGGCTGGCTTAGCCAATGTCTGCATTGCAGTGCGAGTACGACTTATCATAAAGCGATGAATCGATTGGTATGCCATCATTGCGGTGAGCAAACATTTATTCCACCTCAATGTCCCGATTGTGGTAGTACACAAATAATGCCAACAGGAATGGGGACTGAACAGTTAGAAAGCTTTTTTACAGAACGCTTTCCCGATACGCCTTTGAGTCGTATAGACCGAGATACAACAAGGCGTAAAGGTGCACTAGAAGATGCGTTAGATGAAATAAATCAAGGGGGTGCCCGAATTCTGATAGGCACACAAATGCTCGCCAAGGGCCACCATTTCGCAGATGTTAGCCTCGTGGTCATTCTAGATGTAGACAGCGGTTTATATTCAAGTGATTTTCGTGCTACTGAGCATATGGCACAACTGATAACACAAGTAGCAGGACGAGCAGGAAGAAGTGGTGAAGCCGGCAAAGTTCTCTTACAAACGCATTTTCCTGAGCACCCACTTTTACAAGATCTCGTTAATAATGGCTATCAGGACTTTGCTCGATTTGCTTTAAAAGAGCGTGAAGAAGTACAGCTACCACCTTTTGGTCATTTGGCAATACTCAGGGCTCAAGCGACTAATGCAAAACTAGTATTCGACTTTTTATCCGATCTTATTCCCGCGACCCCCTTCAGTGGTATACAATTGCTCGGGCCGATCCCCGCACCTATGGAGCGGCTGGCGGGTAAGTATCGCTATCAATTACATATTCAAGCTTCGCAGCGAGTAGTTTTACACAACTATATCAGTCAGTTAATGCAGTACATTAGCGAACATAAACTGGCAAACCGCGTGCGCTGGAGCATAGACATAGATCCTATGGATACCTACTAAGTAAGTTATGGCACAACACGATTATATAAATAGAAAGCCAAAGAGCAACAAAGGCAGCAAGAATACAGCCCCTAAAAAACCCTTCCCAACCATCATGTCGCTCGCAGCATTATTGCTTGTGGGTGGGTTTGCCTATGGCCTTTGGTACATCAAACATAATGCAGAACCTGAAAAAATTGAGGCCGTTGCTAAGCCCGCTAAAACAGAAGCGCCGAAGCTAGAAAAGCCCGTGATCAAACCATTTCTTGAAGAAATAAAAGAGCACGAAGTTAAAGTTGAAGTTAAAGAGATTAAGAGCAAAGGCCCATACCAGATGCAGTGTGCATCAACCAGGACAAGGGCTCAGGCTGAAGAAATCAAAGCCAAAATCGCTTTTGCAGGCTTAATCGCTGAGATCCGTCGTACTGAAGGTAGTAATGGGGTGTGGTATCGCGTCCGATTAGGCCCATACGATACCTTAAGACAAGCCGAAAGCGATAAAAACAAACTCAAACGAGTCAAAATAACCGGCTGTGGCATTTGGGGTTGGACACCTTGATTTTCATCTAAACGCCCATATCTTGTAACAATCAGACAGTAAAAGGCGCCAAGAGCGCCTTCGTTTTAAGGAATACTATGACTACCATCGTTAGCGTCCGTCGCGACAACAAAGTTGTCATTGGTGGAGATGGCCAAGTGTCGCTTGGTAACACAGTAATGAAGGGTAACGCCCGTAAAGTTCGCCGTTTATACAACGGTAAAGTACTGGCCGGCTTTGCTGGCGGTACTGCCGATGCGTTCACATTATTTGAGCGCTTTGAAAGCAAGCTGGAAATGCATCAAGGTCACTTGACCAAAGCCGCAGTTGAAATGGCCAAAGACTGGCGTAGTGATAGAGCCCTGCGTAAGCTTGAAGCACTTTTGGCGGTTGCCGATGAAACAGCATCTCTGATTATCACAGGTAACGGTGATGTAGTGCAGCCAGAAAACGACCTTATTGCGATTGGCAGTGGTGGTAGTTTTGCCCAGTCTGCTGCAATCGCATTGCTTGAAAATACCGATCTTAGTGCCAGAGAAATTGTCGAAAAAAGTTTAAAAATTGCAGGTGATATCTGTGTATTTACGAACAATTTCCAAACCATAGAAGAATTGTAAGAGGAATTGCCATGACAGCAATGACCCCCAGAGAAATCGTCCATGAGTTAGACCAACATATTATTGGTCAAAACAAAGCAAAAAAAGCAGTGGCTATTGCACTTCGTAACCGCTGGCGCCGCATGCAACTTGCTGACGATTTACGCGCAGAAGTCACACCAAAAAATATCCTGATGATAGGCCCAACTGGTGTTGGTAAAACCGAAATCGCCCGCCGTCTTGCTAAGCTAGCCAACGCGCCTTTCATTAAAGTAGAAGCCACTAAGTTCACTGAAGTTGGTTATGTAGGTAAAGAAGTTGAGTCAATTATCAAAGACTTAGTTGATATATCATTCAAAATGACTCGCGAACAACAGGCTAAGAAACATCAACACCGTGCTGAAGAAGCCGCGGAAGAGCGCATTCTTGATGCATTATTGCCACCCGCCAAAGATGCTTGGGGTGAAAGTCAACCAAGTGAAAATAGCTCTACACGCCAAGTGTTTCGTAAGAAACTACGTGAAGGTCAGCTAGACGAGAAAGAAATTGATATTGATGTTGCCGAGTCAGCGCCGCAGGTTGAGATCATGGCACCACCTGGTATGGAAGAAATGACCAACCAGCTACAGGGTATGTTCCAAAACATGACTGGCGAAAAGAAGAAAAATCGCAAACTTAAGATCAAAGATGCGTTTAAATTGCTAGTTGAAGAAGAAGCCGCCCGCATGGTCAACCCTGAAGAGCTAAAAGAACAAGCGATCTTCGCGGTTGAGCAAAACGGGATTGTCTTTATTGATGAGTTTGACAAAATTTGTAAGCGTGGCGAAGCCCAAGGTCCAGATGTAAGCCGTGAAGGCGTGCAACGCGATCTATTGCCACTCATTGAAGGCTCAACAGTTAATACCAAGCACGGTATGGTTAAAACTGATCATATGCTGTTCATTGCTTCGGGTGCCTTCCAAATGTCGAAGCCATCGGATTTAATCCCTGAACTGCAAGGCCGACTACCTATTCGCGTGGAATTAGAACCTCTAACTGCTGGTGACTTCAAACGCATTCTAACCGAGCCACATGCATCGCTCACTGAGCAACAAGAAGCACTAATGAAAACCGAACAGGTTAATATTAGCTTTACCGATGATGCATTAACCCGCATCGCCGAGGCTGCATGGCAGGTTAACGAAAAAACCGAAAACATCGGTGCTCGTCGTCTTCACACTATCATGGAAAAACTGATGGAAGAGCTATCGTACGACGCCTCAGAAAAAACCGGTGAAAGTTTTGTGATTGATGCAGCCTATGTAGAACAGCACCTAGATGCGTTAGTACAAGACGAAGACTTATCTCGCTTTATCTTATAATGTTTGTAAAGCGGAGCTTTTTGCTCCGCTTTAATCTAGGCTTGCTATGTATATTGTCACCAAATTACACTACCACCAACAAAGTAAAACGTTAGATATCTTCTTTGACGATGCGACGCAATTTACTTTAAGCTGTGAGTTTTTGCGCACACATTCACCTAGTGCTGAAGTGCAAGGTCACGGTACTGGTATGGAGCTGGTGTTAGATAAGCAAAACGTAGCGATTACTAAACTTGAACCTGTCGGTCACTACGCGGTACGTTTGAGCTTTGATGATGGGCATAATAGTGGGCTGTACAGCTGGCAATATTTACGAACTTTGTGTTCTGAGAAAGAAAAACTATGGAGCGAATATCAATGTCGCGTTAAAGCACATCAAGAAAACCAACATAATGTGCCCATTAAGTTTATCCCCTAAACACAAACAAAAGTAAACATTGAGAAATATGCCATTAAATTGAGCAACTTAATGGCCATTTATATTAGCAATATACTTCAGAATAATGCCTATCACCTGTGTAACCGCTGCACTCTCCACATGCAGAAACCGTATTTGGATATACGCCACCGCCAATCTGCGGAGTTGCATTAGCAGGTATATGATTCTTGTTATTAGAAACCAACTTCAGATTTTTTTTATTTAGTTTTAATTTCATTATTTCCTTACCTTTATGCTCTAAACGGAAAATTAACAATATCACAACACAAAAGACACGGTCCATTTGTTTTTATCACAAATAGCACAACTAATCCGTAATGGTATCCATATAAGATTCGATGATTGAAAAGAACGCCCCTTGTGGATCACAAATCACCGCATAACGCCCAACGTCTGGCACATCAGTTGGCGGCACACACACCTTAGCACCTAACCCTGCTGCCTTTTTTGCAATCGCATCGCAGTCTAATACGGCGAAATACATCATCCAATGAGAGGGAGTTTTGGAACCCCAAGCACTGGTCATCTCGACCATACCGGCTAGCGCATGATCATCATTACTAAAAATTACATAATCCACCCCTTGTACCGTTTGATGAATAGAGTTCCAAGTAAATAGCTCACTATAGAATACTTCTTTTACATCGCGGTTTCGGCATGCTAGTTCATGCCAATAAGGTGTATTAGCCTCAAAGGCTCGGCGACTACCAATATGTTCTTTGGCTTGCCAAATAGTGATCTGTGCACCACCTGGGTCGCTAATAACGGCCATTCTCCCTGCTTTGCCAATATCGTACGGACCTCGAACCAGTTGCCCGCCTAGCTTTTTCGCTTTAGCAATAGATGCATCAACATCTAATACTGCAACATAGGCTTGCCAAACACTTTGCTCACGCACAGCTTTTTTGTCGTCATCCATTTCATACATACCCGCGATGATATCGCCTTGTTTCTTAAAATTGGTGTAAAAATCACCGTTAGCACCGCGTTCATCATCAAATTCCCAACCAAATAAAGCACAGTAAAAAGGTTTAGCAACGCGCCAATCTGCAGCTCGCAATTCGGCCCAGCAAAACTCGTGGGTATGGGCATGGGTTAATTTGCTCATGTTAGTCTGCCTTTTAAGAACACCTATAAGGGTGATAGTAAAAATAGTGAGAATGCGCAACATATGCGCCAACATATTGGAATACGTTGTATTGAATTAACAAGTATACTCTACATTAGTACGGATTTACTTCTTATTAAAGCAGCTCACTGGAACACATTTCATCACAGCGACGTTAGTGTACTTCGGGCGCACCATATTTTGGAGAACGAGGCCCATATAAGATACCATTACGCTGTTCAGCTGATAACAATCTGTGTACGGCGGTCTTTGATACTACAAAGCTCTTGTCACTGACAGTGTCAATAACCTGATCTAAAATGGCTAACACAAGTGAAGCCTTCCAATTATCATCCTTATGACGTTGCTCACCACTCGATGCCTGAGCTTTTCCTTCCCACAAAAGCTCATTACTTTTTAAGTCGATCAGACTCGCTGATACTTCAACCATGGTCTCGCTCTGAATCACGACATAAGAGGTACCATATTCTTTAATCCGTATATATAAGGCAGCATCTGCGCCAAATATTTCATACAGCTTTTGAGGTGGTACAGCATGAACATCCTCAGCTATGGGCAATCCATTTGCTTTAAATGTTTCATTTACCAGTGCCACAGGTAACACATAATATCCCGACTCAGCCAAAGGCTGTGTAACATGAGAGAGCAATGCATAGGGCGCCACTACTTCACTTGATTCATTAATAGGTGGTAACACCAATATCGAATGAGGATCGCTATTTTTGTAAGCACTATAGTCGTATGAGGCTCTGTTAGATGCACAGCCACTTACTAATGCAATAACAAAGCACGCAATAACTACTTTGCAAAAACTCATTGCACTTCCCCTTTTGTATTATTTATTAAAAAATCTATGTAGCGTGCAGATTCGGGATAGCGCTTCTTCTCTTGTTCTAGATATCTCAAACCTTGCTCTGAATTACCTTCGAGCAAATACAGATATCCTAGATGTGCCATAATACCCGGCGCAATGGCAACACCTCGACTTTGCGCCATTTGCACTGTCTGTTCCAATTCGTTTATCTGCTCGCTAACTGGTACTTCATCCGCTTTAAAGTAGTCATAAAGGTTCTGAGAGTAAGTACCGTAATAGTAGAGTGGTTTGGTCGAATCACATCCAGATAACAGTATCGCACTGAGCATCCCTGTGAGTAGTATGGTTTTATTCATTCTCGCCTCTAGTTTGGCTGCCAATCGCCTTTGTCTATTCCAGTGACCAGATTATTTACCGCCTCTCTAATCGCTAAGTCGAGTACTTTGCCATTTAACGTTGCGTCATAACTAGCCGTGCTACCAAAGCCCAAAACCTCGCGGCTAGATAAACTGTATTCACCTGCTCCTTGAACGGAATAAACTACTTCTGAAGTCGATACCTCAACAATATTCAAATTAACTTTTGCATAGGCAACTTGTGATTTACCTTTTCCAAGTATGCCGAATAACTGTTTATCACCTTGCTGCTTTCTACCAAATTCCGATACATCACCTGTTACAACGTATTTAGCTCCCTTTATGTTTTGTTGTACGCCAGAAAAACCAGCCTCTTGTTGAAGTTCACTTAAATTAGATCGTTCTAAAACCGTAAACCGATTACTTTGCTGAAGGTGGGTAAGTAAGATAGTTTTTGCTTGAGAGCCTAACCTATCAGTACCATTGCTAAATATGCCATTTTGAAATGGGGACTGATTTTGAAACTTACCGACTGACAGCTGACTTTTCTTGCCTGTGTAAGAAGAATGAAACGACTGAACCTTTTTGGTTTCAATTGTTTGCGCTGATTCAGTAACTGAACAGCCACTAAGTAATACTGAAACAACAGCAGCGGCCACTAAAAATTGTTTTTGAAACATGCCTTTATCCTTATTTAACGTATGCCTTTTAAATGAGCAATTAATGAACTTATTTTGCTTTATAAAGTAAGTATACGTGTCGTAACTAGGCGCGCTGTAATAGTATGTAAATATATGTACGAACCAACCGACATAAAATTACGTCTGAGACTTTGGCTATAAATTGAAGAAGTTTCTATTGTTTCTTTACTCGAAACATTGACCGTGTTAGCACGCATTATCGCAACCAAGAGTCGCTATACAAATAAAACACTCTCTAATCGGTGTTTATATAAAGCCAGAGATGTACTCAAAAATAAAGCTTGTAGCCCACAAATAAAGTTAAATTGGAAGTCGGCTCATGCCAGTCGCTATAATTTACTCCAAATAACATGGCTTGATCAGCGTCAATCGTGAATGTATTCCCAAGCTCAATTTTAACACTTCCTTGATGCTGATTATTCTCATTAAACACCCACTTTACGCTTAGGTTTAGTTTATTGTTCCCTCTTAAGTACGCAAACAAGCCAGCTTCCAATTTGCTCTCTAGCCATAACTTTCTAGCATCAGTTACAAGTGCCCCGCCAAGCGTTCCATAGTATTGCAAAGCCGCCATTGGTTGAAAGCTGAACCCAATTCCTCCATCCACAAAAATCTTACTTTCATTTTTAAAGCTGTGGGCATTAAAGCCACTATAAGCCATAGAAAAATAGCCTGATAACCCATTAACGGCTGGCTCATAGGGGATATATTGAGAAATACCATATAAGGTGAATTCATCTAGTTTAACTTTATCATCCGAAATAATAATTTTAGGACTTATAAGTTGTAATGAAGACTCCGAAAAAGCATGTCTATTATCGTCACTAACCAAATGAGATGCTGGAATAGCTTTTATAGATAAATACGGCGATTGATTATTCATAAATAAGCTGAATGATAGCTGGCTGTCTCCAAGGCGGTTTAATGGATTTTTAAAATTACCAACATCAATTTCTAAGCTGCTTACACTGTCAATTAGATTACTAATTTTCCTGTTATTGAGCTGCCATAACTCTTTCGTTATCTTTTTTTGGTCAAATAAGTATTGGTTAAGTGCTAAAAGATATTGACCAGTCAAAAGCATATCAGCCTCAGTACCATTTAATCTTGGCACTTGTCCACTGATTAGCTGTCGATTAAATTGCCTCTTTTTACCACTCGATAAATTTTTACCGTATGCACGCAGCTGCCAATTTAATGATGGAGTAATTGTTGACCTAGAAACCAATCGACTTTGATTAACTACTTTCACAACATCCAAAGGCGTTAGCCAAGATGATTGCGATTGAATCATATTTGGCTCTATAATCCCTAAAATATCCAAAGTGATTGTTGCGCAATTGTGCGTGTGAAAAAAGTAATCTATCCTGCGGTTTTTTAGCTCCCACAAATGCAGTGTGATGAGTTTTACTTCATACTCACTCAAGCCTAAGTGATATTCATAAATATTTCTGGACTCTACTTTTCCGTAAAACTGCTCACTTTCAGAGTAAGGAGAAACAACAAAATGACCTTGCTTTCCAGTAACTATTGACTCAAATAATAACTTGGGCACATTGATACTATCAACATCAGTAAAATACGATACCGCGTGCTCACGACCACTTTTACTATTTAACTTTAAGAAACTGTGACCCATAAAGCTACTTGGGCTGACGAGGTTTTCGGAAGCATAAACCAAGCTGATTGAATCTGTATTCACAGATTTTAAGTAGTGCTTTAAATCATCACAATGATCGAAGCTCACTTGCCCTACTTCAGAGTAGTGTTTACTAATCCATAAAGCCCGAGCAGGGAATGTACATACAAAAGCGTCTTTTTCCTTTTTGTCATCCAGCATCACCTTCAACGAACTACGAAGCTCAACTTCAACATTATCTCGCCTTGAAAAAGCGAAAAACGTTTCATCTTGTACCGCAATAGTTGATTCTTTCTTGTGTAAAAGCGCGCGAAATACAGCAAGATCAGACTCGGTCATTGAAAATGCTAGAGTCTGGCAGGACGTTAATATGCTGAAAAAAAAAGAAGCAACCATGCTTCTTTTTTTGAAAAAGTATGAGAGCATCTTATTGTGCGCAAGTAATACTTACAGCGTCTTGATAACGCCACATTTTTTCTGATGCATAATCTGTTGTAGAGCCAAACGCACCACCAGAAAGTATATTAACAAAGAAAGTAGGTTCTACTTCTTTGTTTAACGCGATTTCTTGCTCACACCCTGCAGTAGTTACTTTCAAAGTTTTATTCTTATTTTCTTTCTTAACTTCAACGATACCAGGTGCTGTTTGCGTTACTCCGTCTACTTCAAGTTGTAAGTTACTCTTGCTTGAGTTCACGTTGATACGGTGAACGTCTTCTGTAAGAATGGTAGAACAACCAGATGCTGTAACAATCGCAGCGCCAATAACTAAGTTAACTAATTTCATTATTTATATTCCATATTTATAAATATCCAAAAACCGTTCTTATAATAGCAACAAAAGTATAGTTTAGGAACAAAAAAAGGAACAGAGCAAGATTCTTACTAATTGAAAATAGAACAAAAATCACCCAGACAGTAAAAATCAGCCAAGAGATCAGAGTTTATTATTTGCAACAATCATCTCACAGTTGTGAAGTAGATAATTCATAAAACTCAACAATCAAGTTAAAAGCAACTGACTTAATCATGAAGAACAAGACAAAATTATCGAATTTAACGATACGATATTAAATGAAGCGTATAAGGTAAGCGAACCCTAACACTGTCGGATGCCCCTCCGTTTATCCGACCTACGCCCCAAATTACAGCCATTAAAAAAAGACCATCGAAGTGACTTTCGTGCAAGAGTTTAATGACAAAGCGCGCTGCGCGCTTACATTCCTTTGCACAAGGTGAAGTGAGCCAATCTAACAACCGCTTCGGGACTCACAACCCAAAATCCGAACATAAAAAAACCCGAGCCTAAACTCGGGTTTTTCTAATGCTTTGTGGCATTAACTAAAGTCGATATTACTCAACGATAGTTGCTACAACACCAGCACCTACTGTACGACCACCTTCACGGATAGCGAAGCGTAAACCTTCGTCCATCGCGATTGGTACGATTAGGTCTACAGTCATCTTGATGTTGTCACCAGGCATTACCATTTCTACGCCTTCTGGTAACTCAACGTTACCTGTTACGTCAGTTGTACGGAAGTAGAACTGTGGACGGTAGCCTTTGAAGAATGGTGTATGACGACCACCTTCATCTTTAGAAAGTACGTATACTTCTGAAGTGAACTTCGTGTGTGGAGTGATTGAACCAGGCTTCGCTAGTACTTGACCACGTTCTACTTCGTCACGCTTAGTACCACGTAGAAGTGCACCGATGTTCTCACCCGCACGACCTTCGTCTAGAAGCTTACGGAACATCTCAACACCCGTACAAGTTGTCTTCGTTGTATCTTTGATACCTACGATTTCAACTTCGTCGTTCACGTTGATGATACCAGCTTCAACACGGCCTGTTACTACTGTACCACGACCCTGGATTGAGAATACGTCTTCGATAGGCATGATGAATGGCTTATCGATGTCACGCTCTGGCTCTGGGATGTAAGTGTCTAGTGCTTCTGCAAGCTCAACAATCTTGTCTTCCCACTCTTTCTCGCCTTCTAACGCTTTAAGCGCAGAACCTTGGATTAGAGGTAGGTCATCACCTGGGAAGTCATATTCAGAAAGAAGTTCACGTACTTCCATCTCTACTAGCTCTAGAAGCTCTTCGTCGTCAACCATGTCACATTTGTTCATGAACACGATGATGTAAGGTACACCAACCTGACGAGAAAGTAGGATGTGCTCACGTGTTTGAGGCATAGGACCGTCAGTAGCTGCAACTACTAGGATCGCGCCGTCCATCTGTGCAGCACCAGTGATCATGTTTTTAACATAGTCAGCGTGTCCTGGACAGTCTACGTGTGCGTAGTGACGAGTTGGCGTGTCGTACTCAACGTGTGAAGTTGAGATTGTGATACCACGCTCACGCTCTTCTGGAGCGTTATCGATTGATGCGAAATCTTTTGCTTCACCACCGTATACTTTTGCAAGTACGTTAGTGATTGCTGCAGTTAGGGTAGTTTTACCGTGGTCAACGTGGCCGATTGTACCTACGTTTACGTGCGGTTTTACGCGTTCAAACTTTTCTTTTGCCATCTTAAAAAATTCCTATAAAGAAATTAAAGTCCAGCCCTAAGAGACCGGACCGAACTAAAATTACTTAACAGCGCGAGCTGCAATAATTGTGTCAGCTACACTCTTAGCCGCTTCTGCGTACTTGGAAAATTCCATAGAGTACGAGGCACGACCTTGTGTAGCAGAACGAAGATCGGTTGCATAACCAAACATTTCAGAAAGCGGTACTTGTGCATTAACTTGCTTCAAACCACCAAATGCTTCTTCCATGCCTTCGATTATGCCACGACGACGATTTAAATCACCTACTACATCACCCATGTTACTCTCAGGGGTGATAACTTCAACCTTCATGATTGGTTCTAAAATAATTGGCTGCGCTTCAAGCGCACCATTTTTAAAACCAATTGAACCTGCGATTTTAAACGCCATCTCGTTTGAGTCTACGTCATGGAACGAGCCATCAAACAAAGTTGCTTTAACACCCAATAGCGGATAACCGGCAAGGACACCTTGTCGCATCTGCTCTTGAATACCTTTATCAACCGCTGGGATGTACTCTTTTGGTACTGCACCACCGACGATTTCATTTACGAACTCGTATGTAGGCGCTTCATCATCAGAGATATCCATCGGTTCAAGCTTAAGCCAAACATGACCATATTGACCACGACCACCAGACTGACGTACAAACTTACCTTCCGCTTTTACCGAGTTACGAATTGTCTCACGGTAAGCTACTTGAGGTTTACCAACGTTACATTCAACGCTGAATTCACGTTTCATACGATCAACAATGATATCTAGGTGAAGCTCACCCATACCAGAGATGATCGTTTGCCCTGATTCTTCATCCGTTTCTACACGGAATGATGGGTCTTCTGCAGCTAGTTTACCTAGCGCAATACCCATTTTGTCTTGGTCAGCCACTGTTCTTGGCTCAACCGCAACTGAAATCACCGGCTCAGGAAATTCCATGCGCTCTAAAGTGATAACAGCTTCTTGTGAACATAATGTGTCACCCGTGGTGACATCTTTTAGACCAATAGCCGCCGCGATGTCGCCAGCGCGTACTTCTTTGATCTCTTCACGAGAATTTGCGTGCATTTGAACAATACGGCCCAAACGCTCTTTTTTGCTCTTAATCGGGTTGTATACCGCATCACCCTGCTTAACAGTACCAGAATAAACACGGAAAAAAGTTAAAGTACCTACAAATGGGTCTGTGGCAATTTTAAATGCCAACGCCGAAAACGGCGCATTATCATCTGCAGGACGGGTAGCTTCAGAGTCGTCCTCTAAGATACCTTGAATGTCTTTAACTTCAGTAGGTGACGGCATGTACTCAATAACCGCGTCAAGCACTGCTTGAACGCCTTTGTTTTTGAATGCACTACCACAGGTCATTGGCACAATTTCGTTCGCCAATGTCTGCTGGCGAAGCGCTGATTTTATCTCAGCCTCGCTTAATTCGCCGCCTTCTAAATATTTATCCATTAGCTCTTCAGAAGCCTCTGCTGCACTCTCAACTAGGTGAGAGCGCCACTCTTCGGCTAAATCCTGAAGCTCTGCTGGGATCTCTTCATAATTAAACGTCATCCCCTGGTCGTCATTATTCCAGTTGATGGCTTTCATTTTGATGAGATCAATAACACCTTTAAATTCGTCTTCAGCACCAATTGGTAGCTGAATAGGCACAGGTGTGGCGCCCAGGCGAGATTTCACCTGTTCCACAACAGCAAGGAAGTCTGCGCCAGTGCGATCCATTTTATTTACGAATACCATACGAGGTACTGCGTATTTGTTCGCCTGACGCCAAACTGTTTCTGTCTGTGGCTGTACACCTGATGAAGCACACAACACGACAACCGCACCATCGAGTACACGTAAAGAACGTTCTACTTCAATGGTAAAGTCTACGTGTCCTGGAGTATCAATGATATTGATACGATGGTCGTCAAATTGCGCGTCCATCCCTCTCCAAAAACACGTGGTTGCAGCAGACGTGATTGTGATACCACGTTCCTGCTCCTGCTCCATCCAGTCCATAGTTGCAGCACCATCGTGAACTTCACCGATCTTATGAGAAAGACCCGTGTAGAACAGAACACGTTCTGTTGTGGTGGTTTTGCCTGCATCTACGTGAGCACAAATACCGATGTTACGATAGCGCTCAATAGGAGTTGTACGTGCCATATTATCCTCTTAAAGGGTGTTAGCAGATTACCAACGGTAGTGAGCGAATGCTTTGTTCGCTTCAGCCATACGGTGAACGTCTTCACGTTTCTTAACCGCAGTGCCTTTGTTTTCAGCAGCGTCAACGATTTCTTGAGCTAAACGTAAGCCCATAGATTTCTCGCCACGCTTACGTGCAGCTTCAACCAACCAACGCATACCTAATGCATTGCGACGAACTGGACGTACTTCAACTGGTACTTGGTATGTAGAACCACCAACACGGCGAGATTTAACCTCTACCGCAGGGCGTACATTTTCAAGTGCAGATTCAAAGATTTCTAGGTGCGACTTGCCTGATTTCTCAGCAGCCACGTCTAACGCACCGTATACGATTTTTTCAGCAGTAGATTTCTTGCCGTCTAACATTACTACGTTAACGAATTTAGCAAGAAGTTCTGATCCGAACTTAGGATCTGGAAGAATTTTACGTTGACCTATTACGCGTCTTCTAGGCATTTTATATCTCCGGTATCTTCAGGTTCGCCTTATTGGGCGACTCCCAAAACAAATTATTTAAAAATTAAAACTTAAGTGCTTGGCCTTACTAACGGAGAACCATTAGCCCTTAGGGCGTTTTGCACCGTACTTAGAACGAGCCTGTCTACGGTCGTTTACGCCGGCACAGTCAAGTGCACCACGAACAGTGTGGAAACGCACACCTGGTAAGTCTTTAACACGACCACCACGGATTAGGATAACACTGTGTTCTTGAAGGTTGTGACCTTCACCACCAATGTATGAAGTTACTTCGAAACCGTTAGTTAAACGCACACGTGCTACTTTACGTAATGCAGAGTTTGGTTTCTTAGGTGTAGTTGTATATACGCGAGTACATACACCACGCTTTTGCGGACAAGCTTTAAGCGCAGCTGAGTTACTTTTTGTAACCTTGCTACGACGTGGCTTACGCACTAGCTGGTTAATAGTTGCCATTAAATAGCTCCTGATTAGTTAAAAATTACTACTGAAAAAATATAAAAATCGTCCCAAATTCTTCGCCACTTTCGTGGAACGAATAAATGGGTGGCCGAATTTTAATGAGCAAAGATTAACCTGTCAATAAAAACCGCGCTTAGAGTGGGAAATTTGCAGTATTTAATCGTGATTTTCGCTTTTTGACACAAATCACTGCTAACAGGTTAAATTAGGTTTGGAATTTGATATGTTCCGATCGTGCTGTATATGAAGCAATGAGTAGGATAACATTTCTTGCAATTCGATGCTATCAAACTAAGAGAATAACCTGCCCAATCAGTATAAAATACAGGCAAAAAAAAGCAGCTCATTGAGCTGCTTTTTCATTTTTACATCTATCAGTAATAACGAATTACTCGTTACCACCTAGTAAATCAGCGTTTAGTGCATCGGTAAGTGCTTGAGTTGCTTCTTCAGCACTTACAGTTTGCTCTTCAACTGGCATTTCTGCTTGTTTACGACGGTTAATGCGATCTTGGTGATACGCAAAACCTGTACCCGCAGGAATTAGACGACCAACAATTACGTTTTCTTTCAGACCACGTAATTCATCGCTCTTACCATTCACAGCTGCTTCTGTAAGAACACGTGTTGTTTCCTGGAACGATGCCGCTGAGATGAATGACTCAGTAGCAAGTGACGCTTTAGTAATACCCATAAGCTGAATTTCAAACTTCGCTGGGATCTTACCTTGCTTCTCAAGCTCACGATTAGAAATGTTCACACGTGCCACTTCAACCTGCTCACCCGCTAAGAACTCAGTGTCACCACCATCTAGGATGATACACTTACGTAGCATCTGACGAATGATAGTCTCAATGTGCTTATCGTTAATCTTTACACCCTGCAAACGGTATACTTCTTGTACTTCGTTTACGATGTAATTAGATACATCAGTCACACCACGTAGACGTAGGATATCGTGTGGAGACTCAGGACCATCGGCGATAACTTCACCTTTAGAAACCTGCTCACCTTCGAACACGTTAAGCTGACGCCATTTCGGGATCATCTCTTCGTACGCATCACCCTGTTCTGGTGTGATAACTAAGCGCTTCTTACCTTTGGTCTCTTTACCGAAGCTGATAGTACCTGTGATCTCAGCAAGAATTGCAGGATCTTTTGGCTTACGAGCTTCAAATAAGTCCGCTACGCGCGGTAGACCACCGGTGATGTCACGTGTCTTCGAACCTTCTTGAGGAATACGTGCAAGTACCGCACCCGGTAGCGCTTTAGCACCATCGGTAATTTCAATCGTAGTAAACGAAGGAAGACGGATCTCTTGCAAACCACGCTCGTCATTTTCAACGATTAGCTTAGGCTCTTTCGCGTTCACTTTAGCAAGGTCTTTAACAACCACACGCGTCAAACCAGTTAGTTCATCAGTTTGCGCTTCTGTGTTGCTATCATCAATATCTGAGAACGAGATCTTAGATTCGTGCTCAATGATGATTGGGTGACTATGCGGGTCCCAAGTAGCAACAATGTCGTTACCTTTAACGTCAGCACCGTCTTGAACTGTTAATACCGCACCATAAGGTACTTTATAACGCTCTTTTTCACGACCATGTTCATCAATGATAGTGATTTCGGTTGAACGCGATGTAATAACAATCTTGCCATCAGTATTTAATACATACTTGGCATTATGCAGTTTCAGGCTACCGTTGGTCTTAACTTGTACACTGTTCTCTGCTGATGCTCGTGATGCCGCACCACCGATGTGGAACGTACGCATCGTAAGCTGTGTACCCGGCTCACCGATTGATTGAGCAGCAATAACACCAACAGACTCACCTGCGTTGATCAAGTGGCCACGTGCAAGGTCACGACCATAACACTTGGCACACACACCAAAGTCGTTGTCACAAGTGATAACTGAACGTACACGAACTTCATCCACTGAGTGTTCTTCTAAAAGGTCACACAGTTTTTCGTCAAGCATAATGTTACGCTCAACTAATACTTCATCAGTACCAGGCTTAACAACATCTTCAGCTACAACACGACCTAATACACGCTCGCGCAGTGGTTCTACAACGTCACCACCTTCAATTAGCGGCTTCATTGTTAGACCATCTAATGTGCCACAATCGTCATCATTGATAACTAAATCTTGTGCCACGTCTACTAGACGACGAGTTAGGTAACCCGAGTTCGCTGTCTTAAGTGCCGTATCGGCAAGACCTTTACGCGCACCGTGGGTTGAGATGAAGTACTGTAGTACGTTTAGACCTTCACGGAAGTTAGCCGTGATAGGCGTCTCGATGATTGAACCATCTGGACGTGCCATTAGACCACGCATACCAGCTAACTGACGGATCTGAGCGGCACTACCACGAGCACCTGAGTCTGCCATCATAAACACAGAGTTAAATGATGGTTGCTCTTCTTCTTCGCCTTGAGCGTTGATAACGGTATCTTTTGACAAGTTCGCCATCATCTCACGTGATAAGTTTTCGTTAACACGTGACCAGATATCGATAACTTTGTTGTATTTCTCACCCGCAGTTACAAGACCTGATTGGAACTGTTGGTTAATTTCATTTACTTCTGCTTCTGCATTTTCAATGATTTCAGCTTTAATTGGTGGGATAACTAAGTCATCAATACCAATTGAAACACCTGACTTCATCGCATAATGGAAACCTGTGTACATTACTTGGTCAGCAAATACCACAGTATCTTTTAGACCTAGACGACGGTAACATTCGTTCAGAAGACCAGAAATTTGCTTTTTACCTAGCGGCTTATTGATAAGCTCAAACGGCAAGCCCACTGGCAGCACTAGAGATAAAATCGCACGACCAACCGTCGTATCAATGATCTCTGTCACTTCCGAACGTTCTTTGGTTTCTTCATCAATACGTGTTTCAGTAATACGTACTTTTACACGTGCGTGAAGTTCAGCAGTCCCTGTACGGTATGCTTTTTCAGCTTCTTTAGGATCTTTAAATACAATGCCTTCGCCTTTACCGTTAATACGGTCACGAGTCATGTAGTAAAGACCTAATACAACGTCCTGTGAAGGTACGATGATTGGCTCACCGTTCGCTGGAGATAGGATGTTGTTAGTCGACATCATCAGCGCACGGGCTTCAAGCTGTGCTTCAATTGTTAACGGTACGTGTACCGCCATTTGGTCACCGTCGAAGTCAGCGTTGTACGCCGCACACACAAGTGGGTGTAGGTGAATCGCTTTACCTTCGATAAGTACCGGTTCAAACGCTTGGATACCCAGACGGTGAAGTGTTGGTGCACGGTTCAGAAGAACTGGGTGCTCACGAATAACTTCATCTAGTACGTCCCAAACCTCTGGTACTTCGCGTTCAACCATCTTCTTCGCAGCTTTGATGGTTGTCGCCATACCACGGCGTTCTAATTTACCGTAGATAAACGGCTTGAATAGCTCAAGTGCCATCTTCTTAGGAAGACCACACTGGTGCAATTTAAGCGTAGGACCAACGGTGATTACAGAACGGCCTGAGTAGTCAACACGCTTACCTAGAAGGTTTTGACGGAAACGACCTTGCTTACCTTTGATCATGTCTGCAAGCGACTTAAGTGGACGCTTGTTAGAACCTGTGATAGCACGGCCACGACGACCGTTATCAAGTAGCGCATCAACCGCTTCTTGTAACATACGTTTTTCGTTACGTACGATGATATCAGGTGCAGCTAAGTCTAAAAGGCGCTTCAGACGATTGTTACGGTTGATAACTCGACGGTATAAGTCGTTCAAGTCAGACGTAGCAAAACGACCGCCATCTAGTGGTACTAGCGGACGTAAATCTGGTGGAAGAACCGGAAGCACGCTCATGATCATCCACTCAGGGTTGTTACCTGATTGGTGGAAAGATTCCATCAGCTTAAGACGCTTTGTGATCTTCTTACGCTTAGTCTCAGAGTTAATTGTTGGTAACTCTTCACGCATTTCGGCGATTAATTGACCAAGATCTAGTTCGCGTAGCAAATCAAGTACAGCTTCTGCACCCATTTTCGCTTCGAATTCATCACCGTGCTCTTCTAGTGCATCAAGGTACTCTTCTTCACCTAATAGCTGACCACGCTCAAGCGTTGTCATACCAGGTTCAGTTACGACGAATGATTCGAAGTAAAGTACACGTTCAATGTCACGCAACGTCATATCTAGCATTAAGCCGATACGAGATGGTAATGATTTTAAGAACCAGATATGCGCAACTGGGCTCGCCAGTTCGATATGACCCATACGGTCACGACGCACTTTAGTTAACGTTACTTCAACGCCACATTTTTCACAGATCACACCACGGTGTTTTAAGCGCTTATATTTACCACATAAACACTCATAATCTTTCACTGGGCCGAAAATACGGGCACAGAATAAGCCGTCACGCTCAGGCTTGAAAGTACGGTAGTTGATTGTCTCAGGTTTCTTTACCTCACCATAAGACCATGAACGCACCATGTCTGGTGAAGCAAGACCAATGCGAATCGCATCAAATTCTTCGGTCTTATTTTGTTGCTTCAGAAACTTAAGTAAGTCTTTCACCTTAGCTCTCCTGTCGGAGGTTAATCTTGAGGGCAAGCGTCGCCTGCCCCTTCATTCTTTCAGTCCGGCTACCCACTGGGAGGGTAACTGCCACAGCTAAGCTGCGGCGGTCGGATTAATTTTCTTCCAACTCGATGTTGATACCCAGTGAGCGGATTTCTTTGAGCAATACGTTGAATGACTCTGGCATACCCGGTTCCATCTTATGGTTACCGTCAACGATGTTCTTATACATCTTAGTACGACCGTTTACGTCATCCGACTTAACTGTCAACATTTCCTGTAGTGTATAGGCAGCACCGTATGCTTCTAATGCCCATACCTCCATCTCACCGAAACGCTGTCCACCGAACTGTGCTTTACCACCCAGCGGCTGCTGAGTAACTAAGCTGTAAGAACCTGTTGAACGCGCGTGCATCTTGTCATCAACCAAGTGGTTAAGTTTCAACATGTACATGTAACCAACAGTTACTTGACGTTCAAACGCATCACCAGTACGGCCATCGTAAAGTGTTACCTGACCGCTTGATGGATAACCACCTAACTCAAGTAGCTCTTTAATTTCGCTTTCTTTAGCACCATCAAATGCAGGTGTCGCAATTGGCAAACCACCTTTAAGGTTTTCAGCTAAGCGACGCACTTCATCATCTGTGAAGCTATTGATATCAACTTTCTGACGGCAATCACCTACTTCATACGCCTTCTTAATGAAGTCACGTAATTCAGCAAGTTCACGCTGTTCTTTGAGCATTTCTTCGATACGCTCACCGATACCACGAGCAGCAAGACCCATGTGAGTTTCTAGGATCTGACCGATGTTCATACGCGATGGTACACCTAGTGGGTTCAATACGATGTCTACTGTACGACCTTTGTCATCGTAAGGCATGTCTTCAACAGGTACGATAGTAGAGATTACACCCTTGTTACCGTGACGACCCGCCATCTTATCACCAGGTTGAATACGACGTTTAACCGCAAGGTAAACTTTAACTATCTTCAATACGCCCGGCGCTAAGTCATCACCTTGAGTGATCTTGCGACGTTTGTTTTCAAATTTCTTATCGTATTCAGCTTTAAGCTCATCGTACTGTGCAGCTAATTGCTCAAGTTCTGATTGCTGCTCTTCATCTGCAAGGCTCTGCGTAAGCAGCTTGTCAGTTGAAAGGCCTGCAATACGACTTTCATCGAAGCCAGCTTTAGCAAGTAGATTGCGTGCACGCGTTAATACACCGCCTTCAAGGATCTTGAATTCTTCGTTAAAGTCTTTCTTCGCTTCACGAAGTTGCATGTCTTCAACTTCTAAAGCGCGCTTGTCTTTTTCAACGCCATCACGTGTAAATACTTGAACATCAATAACAGTACCTGTTACAGAGTTTGGTACACGTAATGAGCTGTCTTTAACATCTGAGGCTTTTTCACCGAAGATAGCACGTAGTAACTTTTCTTCAGGAGTCAGTTGCGTTTCGCCTTTAGGCGTTACTTTACCAACTAGGATATCGCCGCCTTTAACTTCAGCACCGATGTATACAACACCTGATTCATCTAGCTTTCCAAGTGCAGATTCACCTACGTTTGGAATATCCGCTGTAATTTCTTCAGGACCTAACTTAGTGTCACGTGCGATACATTGTAGTTCTTGAATGTGGATAGTCGTTAGACGATCTTCTTCAACCACGCGCTCAGATAGCAAGATCGAGTCCTCGAAGTTGTAACCATTCCAAGGCATGAATGCTACACGTAAGTTTTGACCAAGAGCTAAGTCACCTAAATCTGTAGATGGACCATCTGCAAGTACGTCACCACGAACAACCGGTTCACCAACCATACAAGTTGGCTTTTGGTTGATACAGGTGTTTTGGTTTGAACGTGTGTACTTAGTTAAGTTGTAAATATCGATACCCGCTTCACCAGGAACACGTTCTTCTTCATTTACGTTAACTACGATACGACTTGCATCAGCATACTTAACCACACCGCCGCGCTTAGCAACAATGGTTACACCTGAATCTTTTGCAAGCGTTAGCTCAATACCAGTACCCACTAGCGGCTTGTCTGCTTTTAACGTCGGAACTGCCTGACGTTGCATGTTCGATCCCATCAATGCACGGTTCGCATCATCGTGCTCTAGGAATGGGATAAGTGCCGCAGCCACAGAGATAACCTGCTGTGGAGATACGTCCATATATTGAATGTCAGAACGACCCATGAATGTCGATTCACCTTTGTGACGACACGGGATCTGCTCATCAATAAATTCGTTATTTTCGTCTAAGTTTGTATTTGCCTGAGCGATTACAAACTGACCTTCTTCGATTGCTGATAGGTAATCAACTTCGTCTGTTACAACACCGTCTACCACTTTGCGATATGGTGTTTCTAAGAAACCATAATCGTTAGTACGCGCATAAGTCGATAGCGAGTTGATTAGACCGATGTTTGGACCTTCAGGCGTTTCGATTGGACATACGCGGCCATAGTGCGTTACGTGTACGTCACGTACTTCAAAGCCCGCACGCTCACGCGTTAGACCGCCTGGACCTAATGCAGAAATACGACGCTTATGCGTAACTTCTGATAGCGGGTTGTTTTGGTCCATGAACTGTGAAAGCTGTGACGAACCAAAGAATTCTTTAACTGCCGCAGAAATAGGCTTAGCGTTAATTAAGTCTTGTGGCATTACTGCATCAAGATCACCTAAGCTCAAACGCTCGCGCACTGCACGCTCAACACGCACTAGACCAACACGGAATTGGTTTTCAGCCATTTCGCCAACAGAACGAATACGACGGTTACCTAAGTGGTCGATATCGTCCACTTCGCCTTTACCGTTACGGATATCGATCAATACGCGCATTACAGATACGATATCTTCTTTGCTTAGCGTACCTGGGCCTGTATCAGTATCATAACCAACACGGCTATTGAACTTCATACGACCAACTGTTGACAAATCATAACGCTCTTCAGAGAAGAACAGGTTGTCAAATAGCGCTTCCGCAGCTTCTTTTGTTGGTGGCTCACCAGGGCGCATCATGCGGTAGATTTCTACCAATGCTTCTAGGCGATTGCTTGTAGAGTCGATACGTACTGTATCTGACATATACGCACCACTATCAACGTCGTTGATGTATAGTGTTGCGATACGAGTGTGACCAGCTTTTACAAGCTCAGCCATTAGCTCAAGTGATAACTCATCGTTTGCATTAGCGATTACTTCGCCAGTTGACTCATCGATGTAGTTTTTCGCAACAACACGACCAATGATATATTCATGTGGTACTTCTAATTGCTTAATTTCTTTCTTTTCTAGTGTTTTAATGTGGCGCGCAGTAATACGGCGACCAGATTCAATCACTATTTCACCGTCAGCATCTTTAACATCAAATGCAGCTGTTTCACCACGAAGGCGCGATGGTACTAGCTCCATTAATACTTTACCGTTTGTTACTTCGAATGTTGTGGTTTCGAAGAACAAGCTTAGAATCTCTTCTGTAGAGAATTCTAATGCACGTAAAATGATCGATGCAGGTAATTTACGACGGCGGTCGATACGAACGTAAAGGTTATCTTTAACGTCGAATTCAAAGTCTAACCATGAACCACGGTAAGGAATAACGCGTGCGTTATAAAGCACTTTACCAGACGAGTGCGACTTACCACGGTCGTTATCAAAGAATACACCAGGTGAACGGTGTAGCTGAGAAACGATAACACGCTCTGTTCCGTTGATAACAAAAGTACCGGTGTCAGTCATGAGCGGGATTTCGCCCATGTAAACTTCTTGCTCTTTAATGTCTTTAACTGTGCCTGGTGCGTCTTTATCCATTAGCACAAGACGTAATTTAACGCGAAGTGGAGCAGAATAAGTCACGCCGCGAATTTGACATTCTTTTACATCGAATACTGGCTCACCAATACGATAACTTACGTATTGTAGCTCAGAATTACCCGAGTAGCTTTTGATCGGAAACACAGAACGGAAAGCAGCTTCCAAACCGTGGTCGCCATCAGCGTCCGGATTCAAGAACTTTTTGAACGATTCTAACTGCGTCGACAGTAAGAAAGGTATGTCCAAAACTTGTGGACGTTTACCAAAATCCTTACGGATACGTTTCTTTTCAGAATAAGAGTAAGCCATGGGGTTCCTCAGCTTGCTGATCTTTGACCCAACCTGTTCTTGTAAGAACAGACTTAACTGGCATTCAAGCCATGATAACAACATCTAATTGTTGTACTAAACGCCATTGATATTAGCAAAAAACTGCTTAGTTATTGAAAATACCAGTGAAATTTAGAATTTTATTGCGCGATAGAAAGGTATCTCGCTATAGCGCAAAAGGGCCGGTGATTAAATAATCACCAGCCCTTGCCTGATTTCTCAGGCAGCGAACCTAGCGTTGGCTAGATTACTTGATCTCAACTTCAGCACCAGCTTCTTCAAGATCTTTCTTAAGTGCTTCAGCTTCTTCCTTAGATACACCTTCTTTGATTGGTGCAGGAGCAGACTCTACTAGAGCCTTAGCTTCTTTAAGGCCTAGACCTGTTGCGCCACGTACTGCTTTGATAGCAGCAACTTTGTTAGCGCCAGCAGCAGCAAGAACTACGTCGAACTCAGTCTTTTCTTCAGCAGCTTCAGCAGGACCTGCAGCAACAACAGCAGCAGCTGCAGTTACGCCGAATTTTTCTTCCATTGCTTCTACTAGTTCAACAACTTCCATTACTGACATTTCAGCAATAGCGTCAAGGATTTGGTCTTTAGTTACAGACATTTCAAATTTCCTAATTATTTACGAACCCATGTGGTTCAAAAAATTTATTAAAGAAAGGAGCGGTGCTTAAATTAAGCAGCTTGCTCAGCTTTCTGTACACGTACCGCTTCAATTGTTTTACACAATTTGCCAGCAGACGCTTCTTTCATAGCGCTCATTAAGCGTGCAACAGCTTCGTCGTAAGTAGGTAGCTTAGCAAGCATATCTACGTCTACAACTTTACCTTCGAATGCAGCAGTTTTAAGCTCGAATGCTTCGTTCTTTTTCGCGAAATCTGAGAAGATACGCGCAGCAGCACCTGGGTGCTCTGAAGAGAAAGCGATAAGGCTTGGACCAACTAGTGATTCGTTAAGGCATTCGTAATCAGTGCCTTCAACAGCGCGTCGAGCTAAAGTGTTACGAACAACTTTCATCCATACACCAGCTTCACGAGCTTCTTTACGAAGAGCAGTGATTGCACCTACTGTTACACCACGAGAATCAGCAACAACTGCTGAAAGAGCACCTTTGGCAGCTTCGTTGACTTCAGCAACAATTGCTTTTTTGTCTTGAAGATTTAAAGCCATGGGTGTTACTCCTGGTTTATAGAAAAACAAAGATTTGTTTTTCAGTTCTACTCTACCCTGCTAAAAACTTTAGCAGAGATGCTTTTTACGGCGAGAGCCAGAAGATTAGGAAAAATCTAGCTGGGATTCACACCGTCTACGTAGGACGATTAAGGCCAAAGGCCACCTACGGTCTTGGACGGAAGCGCAATTTATCGCGTTACTATAAAAGTGTTGCGAAATTATACGCTTCAACCCGAATTCGTTTTTTTGTTGATATTATTCAAATGAATTTATCAACAAAATGGCGCAAAATTATAGTTTAAAAATTACGCCATGTAAATGCTAATCTCTAATAAATTATACTTGCGTATTTAGAGTAGCTTGGTCAACAGCAACACCTGCGCCCATAGTTGTTGAGATGCTTACTTTCTTCAAGTAAGTACCTTTTGCTTGAGAAGGCTTAGCTTTCTTAAGCGCAACAAGTAGAGATTCAAGGTTTTGTTGTAACTGCTCAGCAGTGAAGTCCACTTTACCGATAGTAGTGTGGATGATACCGTTCTTATCATTACGGTAACGAACCTGACCAGCTTTAGCATTTTTAACTGCTTCTGCAACATTAGGTGTTACAGTGCCAGTTTTAGGGTTAGGCATAAGACCACGTGGACCTAGGATTTGACCTAGTTGACCAACAACGCGCATTGCATCTGGAGAAGCAACAACAACGTCAAAGTTCATTTCGCCTTTTTTAACTAGTTCAGCAAGGTCTTCCATACCTACTAAATCAGCACCAGCTTCTTTAGCAGCATCAGCGTTAGCACCTTGAGTGAACACAGCTACGCGAACGTCACGACCAGTACCGTGAGGTAGTACAGTTGCACCACGAACGTTTTGGTCAGATTTACGTGCGTCGATACCAAGGTTAACAGCAACGTCAACACTTTCAACGAACTTAGCTGTTGCTAACTCTTTAAGCAATGCAACTGCTTCATTGATTTCGTAATCTTTAGTAACATCCACTTTTTCGCGGATAGTACGCATACGTTTAGTAAGTTTAGCCATTTCTATTAACCCTCTACGTTCAAGCCCATTGCACGTGCAGAACCTGCAATCGTGCGAACCGCAGCTTCCATATCAGCTGCTGTTAAATCTGGACGTTTAGTCTCAACGATCTCTTCAAGTTGAGCACGTGTAACAGTACCCACTTTTTCAGTGTTAGGACGACCAGAACCAGACTTGATGCCTGCAGCTTTCTTAAGAAGGTAAGAAGCAGGTGGAGTCTTCATATCGAACGTGAAAGAACGATCGCTATATACAGAAATAACAACAGGAACAGGTGCGCCTTTCTCGATAGACTCTGTACGTGCGTTGAACGCTTTACAGAATTCCATGATGTTTACACCGTGTTGACCTAGTGCAGGACCTACTGGAGGACTAGGGTTAGCCATACCAGCAGCAACTTGTAGCTTGATTAGAGCTTCAACTTTTTTAGCCATGATAATACCTCATTAGGTGGGTCTTAGCCTTGTGCGCGCGAGGACGCGTACTCAAACGGCTTCCCAATTAATAAAAAAACTTTTTGATTTTGCAAAGAATTAATATCTTTAACATACAAAAAGGCCGCTGATTATAAGTTAACCAGCGGCCTTTTTCAATAGCTCTTTTAAGAAAGAATTATTTATCTTTCTCTACTTGGCCAAATTCTAGATCAACAGGTGTAGAACGACCAAAAATAAGCACGGATACTTTCAAGCGGCTCTTTTCGTAGTCTACTTCTTCAACCACACCACTAAAGTCGGCAAAAGGACCATCAGTTACGCGCACCACTTCACCCACTTCGAACAAGGTTGCTGGCTTAGGAGCTTCAGCATTTTCTTGTAAGCGGTTTAGGATACGGTCAGCTTCTTTTGAACTAATAGGCGCAGGGCGGTCAGACGTACCACCGATAAAGCCCATTACACGCGGTGTGCTATTCACTAAGTGCCAGCTCGCGTCGTTCATATCCATTTCTACCAGTACATAACCTGGGAAAAACTTACGTTCAGATTTACGCTTTTGACCAGCACGCATCTCAACTACTTCTTCAGTTGGGACCAATACTTCACCGAAGCTGTCTTCCAAACCTTCAATTTTGATGTGCTCAATAATAGTTTGAGCAACGCGCTTTTCATAACCTGAAAACGCTTGAATTACGTACCAGCGTAATTTCTTTTCTTTGTTCTCATCCGACATGGGATCAGATCTCCAATCCAGTTAAAAAGCCAACAACTCTGAATAAAATGCCGTCCAGACCCCATAGGATCAACGCCATTACTACTGTCGCAGCCATTACGATAAATGTAGTATGAGTTGTTTCTTGGCGCGTTGGCCAAACAACCTTACGTACTTCGATGCGAGACTCTTTTGCAAAAGCAGCGAAAGTACGCCCCTTCTCAGTTGTAAAAGCGACACCGAGTGCTGCTGCAATTGCTACAACCACGCCAACGGCACGTACTAACACAGACATATCTGCATAAAGATAGTTGCCAACTACCGCACCTGTAAGAAGCGTGATTGCAATTAGCCATTTTACCATGTCCATAGAGCTAGACTGGGTTTCAACATTAGTGCTCATAATTTATTTACCTTAAATACAGACACAACAACCCTGCATATAACAGGGTTAATCCATTAAATCCAAATGTATAAATAAGCGTTTACAACTCAAGAACACATTATTTTAGATTTGGACTCTACTGTATGAATGGCAGGGGCGGCAGGACTCGAACCCGCAACCATCGGTTTTGGAGACCGCTGTTCTACCAATTGGAACTACGCCCCTGCAAAGTGGATGCCCATTATACTTACGAACAATTTGAAAACAAGAGTAAAAGATATGCAAACACAAAAATCATCAAAACAGACACATCACTTTTGATGAGATAGGTCTGTAAAACGTGTTTTCAAGAGTCCAGTCTAATCAAATCAGGGTTATAAAAATCAGTTAATAGCCAAATTTGTTCAAATGCATGATTGCTGTGGAAGTCAAGCCTACCAACAATCGCCACAAAATCATCATGATGCCACAATGTACTGGCATTGCGGATCAACAGCCATGTGCGCTTAGAGTGATACCGTTTAAGCGCTTTTTGGTTTAATAAGCGCTCTAAGGCTACTTGCAGGCGCTTCTTAGTAGGCGCTTGCGCCATTGTCGCCAACTCTCTTTGGATTTCCAACGATAGCGGCCTTCCAAGCACAGCCATCGCTTCTTTCTCACTACCGTACAAATGCGCGACTTCTATATCAAGCCGCTCTTCTCCTTGATAGCAACTGATGTCTGGCATATTCGGCTCATTATGCCAAATATGCCGCATAGGAATACCATATTGCTGCTCATAGCAACGTAAAAACAACTTTGCAGCTTGATGTTCTAACTGCAGCTTTTCCAAATCACTTTCGCGCAGCACCGATTGTTTCATGTATATCCGTTAACAAGCTTGAGGCACCAAAGCGCAAATGTGCAGCGTTGATCCACTCTCGACCCATAATTTGCTCTGCTAAACGCAAGTAATCTGCAGCTTGAGCAACCGTCTTAACGCCGCCAGCAGCTTTGAAACTCACATCTTTGTCAGAACGCTTGATACAGTTAAGTATAGTCTTAGTTGCATCAAGTGTTGCATTTACAGGCACTTTTCCCGTGCTGGTTTTAATAAAATCAGCTCCAGCAAGTATTGCAACATCACACGCTTGAGTGATCAATGACTCACTTGCTAGCACACCACTTTCAATAATCACTTTTAATTTTGCTTTGCCTTTACACAATGCTTTACTTGAATTGACATATTGCCAAGGGGTATCAGGGTCTCCAGCTATTAATTGCTGATAAGGCAACACCAAATCAATTTCATCCGCCCCTTCACTGAGTGCTTGTTCCGTCTGCGCAAGGACCGTTTTTAATGGCTGCTTTGCATCCGGGAAATTTGTAACTGTAGCGACTTTTACTTGTGTCAGACCCCGCTCGGCTAAAAGCTGCTTAACCAACGCCACAAACTTAGGATACACACATATGGCAGCAGGCACCCCGAACTCAGGTTTAATGCTGTTAACCAATGACTCAATGGCATGTTCGTCATCGTTTTCATTCAACGAAGTTAAATCCATTAAGCTTAATGCCAATTTAGCATCTTCATACAATGCCATAATTCTATTCCAGTTAGGTCAATATCTTGGTTTAGTAAAAAGCATACGCCCAAATCCCCACAGGACATATGTCCGCAAAACACTTGGAACAAATAATTGTTATGCTGAATAACTCATAACTAAACACTATAAGCAGTGTGGCATAGTAAAATTTACGGCGCAACGCGCTGTAAATAAAGCCTTAAGCCATTTGACAAGGTGGTATATAACTTTTAGTTATATAAACTAGGTTTTAATTATTTTTTACTAAGCTTTAGGCACTATATTCTGCTTCCCTGTTCACCACTTTGTGTGCATTGTGGTCACGTAATCTTAGTGTTTTGGAGCTAACAGTGCAGTATTTACCCATTTTCACCAAATTAGATAACAAGCCGGTTCTCATCGTCGGTGGCGGTGATGTTGCGCTTCGCAAATGTCGAGCATTGATTAAAGCTCGCGCACATATCACTCTGGTAGCACCTCTATTTTGTGACGAGTTAAAAGCACACGCCGATAAGGGCGAAGTTGTGTTAGTAACAGATTACTTCACTGCTGAGCATTTAAAAGGGAAAATGCTGGTGATTGCAGCAACCGATAACGATACCGTCAATAATCAGGTATTTGAGCTGGCAAACGAGCGAAATATTTTTGTCAATGTGGTTGATGACCAACCTAAATGCACATTTATTTTTCCCTCTATCGTGGATAGAGATCCAATTACAATTGCCATTTCAAGTGCCGGTACTGCGCCCGTTCTGGCTAGACGATTGCGAGAAAAACTTGAAACGCTCATCCCACAGCACATTGGCCCACTTGCTAAATTAGTGGGTAGCTTCAGAGAACATGTTAAAGCACGATTTAAGCACTTTGCTGACCGTAGGCAATTTTGGGAAAGCGTATTTGATTCAAGTGTGGTAAGCAAAGTACAAGCAGGTGATACGCTAGGTGCCACAGAGCAACTACATGACATGCTAAACGCAAAACCTGAACCTGAAGGGGAAGTATATGTGGTTGGTGCAGGCCCAGGCGACCCTGAATTACTTACTCTTAAAGCATTACAGCTTATGCAGCAAGCCGATGTTGTCGTTTACGATTATCTTGTTTCTGATGAAATCATGGACTTGGTACGCAGAGATGCAGACTTAGTGTGCGTTGGCAAACGTTTAGGTAATCACAGCGTTAAGCAAGAAGATACTAACCAAATGTTGGTTGATTTAGCTAAGCAAGGTAAAAAAGTGTGCCGCATCAAAGGCGGCGACCCGTTTATTTATGGCCGTGGAGGCGAAGAAGTACAAGTGCTAGCAGCCAATCAAGTACGCTATCAAATTGTACCTGGCATTACCGCTGCGGCTGGCTGTAGCGCTTATGCTGGCATCCCTCTTACGCATCGTGATCATGCGCAAGCGATACAGTTTGTAACAGGGCATTGCAAAAAAGACGGGCAAGAACTTGATTGGCCTTCTTTAGCCAAGCCTAATCAAACTTTAGCCATTTACATGGGCGTGATAAAATCGCCACACATTCAAGCACAACTGCTGAAGTATGGTCGCGCCGGCTCAACCCCTGTGGCGATCGTCGAAAACGGCACCCGCAAAGAGCAAAGGGTCGTTAGAACACAGCTGAGTCAATTAGCAGAGCAAATAGAGGCACATAAAGTGGTCTCTCCTGCGTTACTCATTATCGGCGAAGTTGCTGCGCTTCACGAACAACTAGCCTGGTTTGGACAAACCGCACAGGTTAGCAGCTTTGCTCAGCCACTTACTGATGTGGCATAAACAAGTTTTATAATTTTAATATTTGATGTAGGACGACTATCATGGCTTTAACACACCTTCAGCAGCTTGAGGCTGAGAGTATAAAGATTATTCGCGAAGTCGCCGCCGAGTTTGAAAATCCAGTAATGCTTTACTCTATTGGTAAAGACTCTTCGGTACTTCTGCACTTAGCACGTAAAGCATTTTATCCGGCGAAGATCCCATTTCCTCTTTTACATGTGGATACAGACTGGAAATTCCGTGAAATGATCGAATTTCGCGACCGCATGGCAAAAGAGTACGGCTTTGAGTTAATAGTACATAAAAACCCAGAAGGTATGGCTATGGGAATTGGACCATTTACCCATGGCTCAGCAAAGCATACCGATGTAATGAAAACTCAAGGTTTAAAACAAGCACTGGATAAATACGGTTTTGATGCAGCTTTTGGTGGCGCGCGCCGTGACGAAGAAAAGTCTCGTGCCAAAGAACGTGTTTATTCATTCCGTGACAAACACCACCGTTGGGATCCAAAAAACCAACGTCCAGAGCTTTGGAATACCTACAACAGTCAGGTAAACCCAGGGGAAAGCATTCGTGTATTCCCACTTTCAAACTGGACTGAGCTAGACATTTGGCAATATATCTACCAAGAAAACATCGAGATGGTGCCATTGTATCTGGCTCAAGAGCGACCCGTTGTTGAGCGCAATGGAACGTTGATCATGGTGGATGATGAACGTATGCCACTAGAAGAAGGTGAAGTGCCTCAGATGAAGTCTGTGCGCTTTCGTACTTTGGGTTGTTACCCACTCACCGGTGCGGTTGAGTCAACAGCCAGTACATTAACCGAAATTATTGAAGAAATGTTGTTATCAACGTCATCAGAGCGTGAAGGCCGTGTCATTGACCATGACTCAGCTGGGTCGATGGAAAAGAAAAAACGTGAGGGGTACTTCTAATGTCAACAGCCAATGAAGTAAGAGAGTTAGGAATTGATGCATACCTTGCTCGTCAGCAAGATAAAAGTTTGTTACGCATGATGACCTGTGGCAGTGTTGATGATGGTAAGTCTACTCTGATTGGTCGACTACTACACGATAGCCATCAAATCTATGAAGATCAGTTAGCCGCGCTGCATAAAGATAACGAAAAGGTAGGTAATGCAGGTGAAGAACTCGACTTGGCCCTGTTGGTTGACGGCTTACAGGCCGAGCGTGAGCAAGGTATCACCATTGATGTAGCTTATCGTTATTTTTCAACAGCAAAGCGCAAGTTTATTATTGCCGACACGCCAGGACACGAACAATATACCCGCAACATGGTTACCGGTGCATCCACCAGTGATCTGGCTATTATTCTTGTTGACGCTCGCTATGGTGTGCAAGTGCAAACCAAACGCCACAGCTTTATCTGTGACTCGTTAGGTATTAAGCAGTTTGTTGTTGCTATCAACAAAATGGATATTTGTGATTTTGATGAAGCGGTTTTCAATCGTATTAAAGCGCAATACTTGGAGTTTGCAAAACAGCTTAATGTGACTGATATTAAATTTGTGCCTATGTCAGCACTAAAAGGTGATAACGTTGTAGCGCGTTCGGAGCGTACTCCATATTACACTGATAAGCCCTTGCTTGAGCTACTTGAAGACTCGCCAGCTGCTGCCGCCAATACTGAGTTTGAAGCGCGGTTCCCAGTGCAATACGTGATCCGTCCAAACCTTGACTTTAGAGGTTTTCAAGGCACATTAACCTCGGGGTCATTCGCAGTTGGTCAAGCTGTAAAAGTGCTGCCTTCTGGTAAGTGCTCTAGTATCAAAGAGCTGGTTACGTTTGACGGTAACTTAGAGCAAGTAGAAACAGGGCAAGCGTTCACTATCACCTTAAATGATGAAGTAGATATCAGCCGAGGAGACGTGATTGTACCTGCAGATTCACATGCTCAAGTGACCAACCTTATTCAAGCAAAGCTCGTTTGGATGCATGAGACCCCACTGGTTTTGGGTAAGAGCTATAACTTTAAGCTAGGCAGCAAAAATACCTCTGCTATCGTTAAGCACATCGACCACACCATTGATGTGAATACCCTCGACCATGGTCAAGCAGACTCATTACAGCTCAATGAAATTGCAATTGTAACACTTGAACTAACTGAAACGATTGTCGCAGATATTTACCGCAATAATCGTGAAACGGGTGCGTTTATTCTCATTGATAGATTAAGCAACTTGACGGTGGGTGCCGGTATGGTTGAGGCTTTGTTAGTTGCACAAGAAGCCACACACTCACAGTTTAGCGAGTTCGAAATTGAACTTAATGCTTTGGTCCGCAAGCACTTCCCTCATTGGCAAGCGCTGGATATCGGCAAACTTAAGTGATCGGCCAACGCCTGTTATTAGGAGCGTCTTTAGATGTATGAACAAATCGTTTTAACAGGCATTATGTTAGCGTTAGTCGGCTGCCTTTTTGGCACCCGACTAAAACCTGCTTGGCTATTCGTTGGCGCAATCAGTCTTAGCTACCTAGCAGGTCTCATTGATCTTGAAGGCATGTTAGTCAACTATGCTAATCCGTCACTTATCACTCTGATACTTCTTGTATTAGTGTCAATCGCAATTGAAAAAACCACGCTTATCCAATCGTTGGCACAATCTTTAGCCAAAGGCAGTTTGTCACATTCAGTGATGAAACTCGGCTTGTCAACCGCCTTTTTGTCATCCTTTACCAACAATACAGCAGTGGTGGCTTCGCTTATTTCAGCGATAAAAGAAAGCCCAACACATTCACCTTCTAAGTTGCTATTACCTTTGTCCTATACTGCAATTTTAGGGGGAACACTTACTTTAATTGGCACCTCAACCAACTTAATAGTGAATGGTTTTGCTATTGATGCGGGAATGGCACCTCTGGGCTTTTTTGATTTTACACTCATAGGCTTAGGTGCTCTGTCTGTTGGCCTAATAACCATTATGGTGCTTCTCAAGTACTTACCTGACAATGGCACCAATGATCAAGAAGTGGTGCCCTTTTACTTAGAAGGTAAAGTTCAAGCAGGCTCCAAGCTGATTGGTCGCACTGTAGAAGAAAATGGTCTTCGTGATCTCAAAGACCTATTTCTTGCCGAAATTATTCATGGTGACCGCCGTATTTGTGCTGTAACCCCTCAGCAAGTTATCCAACAAGGGGATGTATTATTATTTGTTGGTGACATTAAATCAGTGCCTTTGCTATCTCGCTTCGACGGCTTAAAGATTGTTCATGATAAACATGAAAAAGACGTCGAACACCTTGTTGAAGTTGTTATAAGCCAGTCGTCTAAATACATTGGTAAAACGGTAAAAGAAGTGCGCTTTCGAGAGCAGTTTCATGCCGCGGTCATTGCCATTAGACGCGGTCATGACCGTTTGCAAGGCGGGCTTGGACAAGTGCGTTTACAAGCAGGTGATTCATTGATATTAGCGCCAGGCAGCCAATTTTATGAGCTTCCTGATTTAAAGCGCGAATTTGTCTATATCTCAGGCTTAGATTTACAGACTCACTTAAAACCCAAGCAGTCACACCTTGTGTTGGCAGCTTTCAGCGCAGTGTTGGCACTGAGCATTTTTGACATAGTGCCACTGGTCAAAGGCTTGATGGTCTTATTACTTGGCCTATTCTTAATAGGCACTATCAAAGTGAGCGAGCTAAAACGTCGTTTTCCTATAGAGCTTTTAGCTATTGTTGGAAGTGCCATTGGCCTTGCCAAGCTGATGATCAACACAGGGTTGGCTGGACAAATATCTGACGCACTATTTTATGTTTTAGGAGATTTTGGACCCTACGGTGCCTTTATCGCTATTTTTGTGATGACTGTCGTATTTACAGAACTCATCACCAATAATGCAGCCGCAGCGCTATCATTTCCCGTCGCGTATGCTCTGGCTGTTGGTTTTGATGTGAGTCCTCTCCCTTTTGTGATGGCCGTAGCATTTGGTGCGTCAGCCAGTTTTATTTCTCCTTTTGGCTATCAAACCAATTTAATGGTTTATAGCGCGGGAAACTACCGCATTAAGGATTATGTAACGATGGGGCTCCCCCTATCCATCATATATTCAATTACCGTTTTAACCTTAATTCCTCTTGTTTTTCCATTTTAATAGGCAAGTAATATGGACGAAAATATAGTTTGGCATAACTATGCCGTTGACAAAGCACATCGTAGCGAACAAAAGCGCCATAAGCCTTGTGTATTATGGTTTACGGGTTACTCCGGTTCAGGTAAAAGCACGGTGGCAGGCGCGCTTGAAAGTGCCTTGCACCAGCAAGGCGTTCATACCTATTTACTTGATGGGGATAATGTTCGTCACGGTCTATGTAAAGACTTAGGGTTTAGCGACGAGGACAGAGTCGAAAACATTCGTCGCGTTGGCGAACTAAGTAAACTGATGGCCGATGCTGGTTTGGTCGTACTCACAGCCTTTATTTCGCCGTTTCAAGCAGAACGTGATATGGTACGTTCGCTACTAGATGACGGTGAGTTTATCGAAGTGTTTTTGGATACACCGTTGGATGTGTGTGAACAACGCGATCCTAAAGGCTTGTATAAAAAAGCCAGAGCGGGTGAAATTAAACACTTTACCGGTATTGACTCTGATTATCAGGCCCCGGTAAATCCAGAAGTGACATTAGATACTAGCAAAAACTCGTTGTCTGACTCTGTGGAGCAATTAGTCGCATACCTAAAAACTAGAAATATCATAGGATAAGTTATGAACCAGACCGATCTTTTGGAAGAGATCTTGTTGCTAGCGCGCAAAGCGGGTGACGCCATCATGTCAATTTACGCCAAAGATTTTAATATCGAGTACAAGGCCGATGAAAGCCCAGTAACCGATGCCGATTTTGCGGCCCACAAAGTGATAGTCAAAGGTTTGCAAAAACTTACTCCACAACTGCCTATTTTGAGCGAAGAAAGTGCAGATATAGACTGGCCAACAAGACAAACTTGGCAGCAATACTGGCTGGTAGACCCAATCGATGGTACTAAAGAATTTATAAAGAAGAACGGCGAATTTACCGTTAATATTGCGCTTATCAAAAACGGCAAACCGATTTTAGGTGTTGTGCACGCCCCCGCGCTCAACGAAAGCTACTTAGCAGCTGAAGCAATTGGTGCCTTTAAAGAGTGTGGCGAAGCACGCATTGAACTTAAAGTAACCGAAAAGCCAAACAAGGGAACTATCCATGTTGTTGGTTCTCGCTCTCACCCTTCTGCCGACTTAGCTAGTTACCTTGAACAGTTTGAAAATGTAGAAATGGTGCCTAAAGGTAGTTCATTGAAATTATGTTTGGTCGCTGAGGGGCAAGCCGATATTTATCCTCGTCTTGGACCAACTTGTGAGTGGGATACCGGAGCGGGTCATGCAGTCGCTGCAATTGCGGGGGCCACTGTCACTCAAATTGATGGCAGCCCATTGCTTTATAATCAAAAAGAGAGTTATTTGAACCCTTACTTTGTCGTTTCTCGACTCGCTGATTAACCTTGCACCGTGGGCTTAACCCGCAACACAGCGGGTTAAGTTTAGCCTCCACAGCCTCTTTAGATACCATACAACGTGCGCATCGCTTTATAATCAATTCCAAATTGGTGCTCAAACCAGCTATTAACGTAAGCATTATCCGGCTCGACTTGTGCGCACCTTAAGACGTTTTCTGCATTTAACTCGGCACGTTGATCTTGGCAATACTGCTGCTGCCACAGTTGCGTTAGCGACTGTTCAAACCCTTGAGATAACTTAGTTAAGTAGGAGGAAAATACGGCTTTTTGATCTAATAACTCAGCCGCTTTTGGCTGTAAATCCGCTTCGGAAAAGTTCGCACTGTGGCTTGTTGTTTGGTTGCTTTGACTATCCATATATTGATTTGACAACAGCATTCTTGCAAGCTCTCCACGATAGCTTAACCGTGCTGAATATGACTCGCGATAATCGATCAGCGGATAAATATAAACGCGCTCAACGTCCACCTCAACTTGCTTGTTACGATCATTTGGGTCTTGTCTAAGTTCTTTAACAAGATAGCGCTTTTCTTGCTGTTTATGAGTCGCTGTTTGCCGATAGTCAACATCCGCTGTAATCTTCATATCGAGCACCTGAGCAGCTTTTGGTGAATACCAAATACTACGTTGAAAACTATCTTGTAACTGGCTAATAGCGCCATCAATTAACTGCTGGTGAGCACGCCTTTGCGGTGTATTGAGTTGCAACTGTGTATTAAAGGCAAGATTCGAATAACGACTGTTATCCACATGATCAACAGACAAATCTTGCTTAACCTGCCATACCGAGCAATATTTTTGTGTCAGCTGATATAAAAAGAAGCGCTGCCCCTGAACCTGTTCTGCTAAAGCCTCACATTTATGTTTGGCTAATTTGCTTAACTGTGGCTGATAACTCTTTAACGAAGCTGTGAGTTGGGCATTGGCAATTAAAAATGCGTATTTGTGCTCAAACCAACGAAATTGATCTGGGTAATTGCTGGCTGCCAAGCTTTTCCCATGCGCTTTTAGAAATGCTTCACCATAGCGAACTTCTTCACTTTGTGTTGCAGCCTGTGCTCCCATCGCCTCAAGGTGCCAAACGCTTTGATTACGTAAAATAGACTCAAGCTTATCTGCCGCACCGATGTAATTTGAAGCAAGTCTCAGCATACGGACTTCAATCAGCCCTCTATCAATAATTTTGTGCCGTGCCTGATTGAGCCGCTGCTGCGCCTCTACATCAGTAGCGTCTTCCTCTAAAGCTTGTTGATAAAATTCTGCAGCTTGCTGATACATTCCTTGCTCGTACAGCTTGTCGCCTTTTTCGACTAAGCTGGTACATGCGCTTAGTAATAATAGGCTTCCCAGTAACATTATGGCTCGAGTCATACTGCTATTTTCCTTTTGAATTCAACGTTATTTGCTTTTTATCATAACTTACAAACATTGTAGCTAATATAGGCCCGTGATGCGATGGCTAAAATAGCGCCAAATCACCCCTTTTTGACTACGCTTAAAAAGTACAACCAAGTAAGGGATATGATTATGCAACAATACCTGTGCCGCATTTTACTTTGCTGCTTTTTTTTACACTCTGCCAGTGTACTTGCTAATGACCCCAAAAGTAAGATCCACATATACACCGAAGATTTCCCTCCCTATCAGGAGTTTATGGGGCCTGGCAAGATAGGCGGTGTTGCAACAAAGTTAGTAAAATCCATTTTTGAACACAGCAATATCAACTATAAAATTCATGTATTACCTTGGTTTAGAACTAATCATATTGTAAACCATACACCTAACACCTTTATATACTCACTTGCTCGCACCAAAGAGCGCGAAAAGCTCTATCATTGGATTGCGCCTCTGTGCGAAATAAATGTGTCTTTTTACAAACTCAAAGCAAGAAAAGACATTACAGTGAACAGTATTGAAGATATTAAAAAATATATTGTTGCAGTGGCATCTGGGCAACCCACAGAGCAGCATCTCGTAGAGCAAGGTTTCACCCAAGATGACAACTTAGTGATCTTGGCCAGTCATCAACAAGGTGCTTTGATGCTTAATAAAGAGCGCGTAGACTTGTTATTTGGTGCAGACTTATTTATAAAAAATATCGAAAAATCAATGGGAAGAATAGGTGAGTGGGAAAGCGTGTATGTTTCTACAGAGTTAAGTAAGCGCATGTATTTAGCCGCCAACATCAACAGTGATGAGGCACTTATCAGTAAACTGCGCAAAAGCCATAACGCACTGAGTAATAAACTAAAAACGTCAGCGCGTTGTAAAGAAGCCTTGCATAGTTATTAACTTTTTTGTGCGATACGCGTTTGCACTTTATCAAAGGCATGGCTTAAATACGCATCGCTGGCTTGCACACCCATATATTTACTTAATAGATTTTTTAGCTGTGAAATATCATGAATTGTTTGCTGTGTTTGCACACCTGTTTGCTCATTAGTATGGATAAAACTATCGTTGCGGATTAAGTAACGTTGCCCACCTTCAATACGTGATACCACGAGGTTATTCACAAAGGCTGCTTCAAAATGTTGATGACTATAAAAGTGCCCTACTTCACAATCTCCTTCAAATACCTCTGCCAAATCGATTTGATACAAAGAGATAGTCTCAGGCGCAATTTGTGAAATAGTAGCAAACCCTTCACTACAAAGGACTTGATATTGATTCACGCCTTCAATCACCACCTGATTGCGGTTGATCTCAATAGGCATAATCGGTGCTTTTACGCCAAACCCGACTTCGACGGTGTAAGTCTTCTGAGCAAAATTCAGTAAGGTCACGCGATGCGTTCTAGGGTTGTCTGCTCTACCATTTAACATCACGCGCGCCAACGCCAGCTTAACATCATAGCCTAGTGCCTCTAACACTAAATACATGATTCGGTTATGTTCAAAACAATAGCCACCTTGGCGCTTGGTGATTAGCCTATCAAACAATGACTCGGCATCAATCGGTAAATAAGCCCCCTGCATAGCATTAATGCTGCTAAAGCTGTAGGTTGCTAAATGCTGCTGTTGCAATTGCTCAACAAGCGCAAAGCTACCAATAGGAGCGGTGAGATTTAGGTTTTCTAAATATTGCTTTATATAGGTTGGCAAGTTTTGAGTATGCATATTTAACATCTAAATATCCTTGATATGTGTATCGGTCTGTTTGCTAAGATAAAAGCTTAAGTTAAGTTGAGGTCAATAGTTTTTTACACTTCATTTTAGGTCACTCCATTATTGTGAGTTGATTTAATAACTTCTGTTCTGAATAAAAGAATATGCCTAAAAGGCTCATATAGTGCTGGTTTCCGTTGTAATAAGTATTTCTATTTCCCCCCAAACACAAAAAAGCCACCTTACAATATAAGGTGGCTTAAACAACAAACATAGGGGAGAAGTTGCGTTGTTAAAATATCATTCTGGTAAGCTTAGAAAACGTATTCAACAGATACAGATGCCACATCCATATTAGGGTCTATACGATCATCAAGCTCATAACGTTCATATTCAAGACGCATATTAACGTTCTGTGTTACGCCAAAAGCAATCCCCGCACCGTAGAACCAGTCGCCGCCGTCCAGCTCGCGACCGATACGCCCTACTTCAGGGATCGTGGCATAAATATCTGCATTCCACTCCAACCAACCGCCTTTTGCATACAATGAAAAACGCTCGTTAAGAGGAGCCGAAAAACGGGCAGCCAATGACACACCGTCAAGTTCAGCGTTGCTGTCTATATCACTGGCTTCATCAAAATTTTGATAGGCTAATTCAACGCTAAAGTACTCATTGAGCGCCGTACCTACATAGGCTTTGAGCATTGATGCATCATCATCAAAGCTGGTGTCGTTCTCTTTGTCATCCCATTGAAATGAATATTGGCCATAACCAATACCCGTATACACCTTTGGCTCGCCGTTAAAGTCAAAGTAGTTACTATCATCGGCCAATACCGAGGTACTTGCCGTACCCAAAACCAACGCCAAAGAAATAGATGACACAGAAAAGCGATTAAACATAATGGCTCCTTTTTATTTTGCAGAGAGTATTTATTTTAAAAATAGATAGAAAAGGTGAGCGCGGTTAATCGCGCTCAACACTTGTTAGTTAAGTTGCTTGCGCCGTATTACTTACGACTCTTTATCAATGCGTAGGTTGTCATCAACATGCTTTACATCATCAGCGTTTTTTGCAATCGCGATAGCGAGTTGTTTTTCAGACTCTGAGTCTACATCACCCGTTAGAGTTACTTTGCCGTTTTTAACGTCTACATCAATATCTGTACCGCTAATGTCAGTATCAAATAACAAGCGCGTTTTAATAACCGTGGCAATCTTAGCGTCAGTAAAACTCGACTCATCCATACCACGCTCTTTTTCAAGTGTCTTGTGATCCACGTCTTTCACTAGACTAATGCGGTTATCGACGTCTTTAACATCATCAATGCCAGTAACTAGTTCTTCTGCTAGTTTTTTATCAACGTTATGCTCAACCTTACCAGTAAGTACCACCACGCCATTGTGTACATCGGTATTAATATCAAATGAATCTAGGTTGGTATTGAAAAGCAATGTTGCTTCTGCTTTACCATCAATCCACGCATCACTTGCTTCTTTTTCCCAAGCGTTCTCTTTTGCGTGTACTGACGTTACAGTTACTGCTGATGCTAATGCCATTGTAAGTAGAGTGCGTTTCATAATCATTTTCCTTTAAGTTGCTTTGACGAATTAATTAATGCATGGCGTATGCCACATTTAAACACATTAAAATTCAACAACTTAAAGCAAGACACTCCAAACCCCATACTCCCCTTATGTATAGTTTTCTCATAACACGGTAGTTTTTACAGGCAAAGATTACAGACCCAACCCGTTATGACTCATCCAAGCGCGATAAAGCAGTAAATCTAAGCGCTGGCATAAATAATGCGTTGCCACCTCATTATTAATAAAATAGCGAGCGCACAATGAACAACCTATCATTAGAAAAATTTTGGCAACTCATCTATGAAAAGATGGATAGCTGGGCCGAGCTGAGTATTAAAAATCTCCCTAATTTGGTAGTGGCCATTGTTATCTTCGTGGTATTTTTATTTCTCTCCAGCATGATTGCTAACTGGGCACTCAAGCTCATAAAAAAAGTCTCTCACTCCACTCAAGTTGCAGGGCTGTTAGCTGCCATTATCCGCTTAGTGGTCATTGCCATTGGCTTTTTCTTCGCTTTAGACATTATGGGGCTCTCTGGTGCCGTGGCATCATTGTTGGCCGGTGCGGGGATAATTGGTCTTGCTATTGGTTTTGCTTTTCAAGATATGACTGAAAACCTCATTGCTGGTGTCGTCATGGGGATACGCAAACCATTTAAAGTGGGCGATATCATTGAAGCTGATGATACATTGGGTACAGTCAAGCAAATAAACCTTCGCAATACCTTAATTGAAACCTTTTATGGTCAACTCTGTGTTATCCCAAATAAGATACTATTTAGAAACAAACTACTTAATTACTCCACCCTCAAAAAGCGCCGTATAGAAATTCCCGTTGGGATTTCTTACGCCGATGACATTAATCAAGCACGAGAGGTGATTGAGCAAGCTATTAACAACCTCGGCTTTGTTAAACACAAAGAAGAAACCGCCGTATATGCCAGTGGTTTTGGTGACAGCGCCATCGACCTACTTGTTTGGTTTTGGATTGACTATCCAGGAGATGGCAACTTTATGGATATTCGCCACCAAGCGATTGTTACAATCAATCAAACCCTCAATGATAACGACATTTTAATTCCGTTTCCTATTCGTACATTGGACTTTAATGCAAAAGGAGGCACCACCTTGCAAGATGTACAAAGTACAGGTGAGCAGTAATTACATACTCTCGGTAAGACTTACAAGTTCATTACGAACCAAAAACATAACAAATTGATTTTAAACACAAATAAAATTGGCACGGACGCTGCAGCACCCTCTGTGTATAACGATTAATTGCAAATGATGATGTATCCATTTGCCACAGACTTAAAACTAAAGGAGCATATTATGTCAAACAGTGATTTTAATTTAAAACCCGTTGCAGAGCTTATCAAGGTACTAAATGGTGGCATTGAATTTTACTTAGAAGCAAAAAAGAAAGTCGACAACCTTGAACTTGAGCGCATTTTTGAAATGAATGTGCTAGAAAAAACCAAAGCCGTATCCGCATTGCAGCCATTTATTGTGGCCGACAAAGGTGAAATTGAAGAGGATAATGCAGTCAGTGTTGAGCTGCGCGAAACTTATACCAAGGTCATCGCATTAATCAGCACAGATAAAGATCACACGTATATTTCTCAGCTGGAAGAAGTGGAAGATAAAGTCCTTGAGAAAGTAGATGCAGCACTTGAGCAAACGCTACCACAAGACTGCCAACGTGCACTACGTGAAATACGCATGACGATGCAAGCATGTCATGACGAAATGAAAACACTACAGGACATTACAGCCTAATTGCCAAATAGGCTTGAGGAGGCCCCATGTTACACTGGTCAATCACATTTTTAGTACTTGCCCTTATTGCCGCAGTATTAGGGTTTAGTGGCATCGCAGGTGCAGCAGCAAGCATTGCTAAGATATTATTTTTTATTTTTGTCGCATTCTTAGTACTGTCTTTTATTTTTTCACTCGTTAAAAAGCCCAAAGCTTAGGCTTAAAGGAGCACATTATGAATTTCATGAATCTAACAAAAGCTGTCGGTGTTGTTGCTTTACTTGCGCTGGCTGGTTGTTCAGACGGTCCAGCGGAGGATGCTGGTGAAAAAATCGATGAAATGGTAACCGATAGCAAAAACGCCATTGAAGATGCCTGTGAGAATGTTAAAGAAGCCGCTAAAGCTGAGAATGAAAACTGCTAATCGGTTTTCAACAAAGTAGATTATTAAAAAGCCTCCAAAAGTCGTTTTGGGGGCTTTTTACAGTTCACGCCAATTCATTTAGGATTCACACTGATGGATACCCCTTCGCTGATACCGACCTACCGGACCAAAATCTCAGGCATTAAAAAAGGCCACCGAAGTGACTTTCGTGCAAAAGTTTAATGACAAAGCGCGCAGCGCTTGCATTCCTTTTACACAAGGTGGAGTGAGCCAATCTAACAGACTCACAACCCAAAATCCGAACATAAAAAAACCCGAGCCTAAACTCGGGTTTTTCTAATGCTTTATGGCATTAACTAAAGTCGATATTACTCAACGATAGTTGCTACAACACCAGCACCTACTGTACGACCACCTTCACGGATAGCGAAGCGTAAACCTTCGTCCATCGCGATTGGTACGATTAGGTCTACAGTCATCTTGATGTTGTCACCAGGCATTACCATTTCTACGCCTTCTGGTAACTCAACGTTACCTGTTACGTCAGTTGTACGGAAGTAGAACTGTGGACGGTAGCCTTTGAAGAATGGTGTATGACGACCACCTTCATCTTTAGAAAGTACGTATACTTCTGAAGTGAACTTCGTGTGTGGAGTGATTGAACCAGGCTTCGCTAGTACTTGACCACGTTCTACTTCGTCACGCTTAGTACCACGTAGAAGTGCACCGATGTTCTCACCCGCACGACCTTCGTCTAGAAGCTTACGGAACATCTCAACACCCGTACAAGTTGTCTTCGTTGTATCTTTGATACCTACGATTTCAACTTCGTCGTTCACGTTGATGATACCAGCTTCAACACGGCCTGTTACTACTGTACCACGACCCTGGATTGAGAATACGTCTTCGATAGGCATGATGAATGGCTTATCGATGTCACGCTCTGGCTCTGGGATGTAAGTGTCTAGTGCTTCTGCAAGCTCAACAATCTTGTCTTCCCACTCTTTCTCGCCTTCTAACGCTTTAAGCGCAGAACCTTGGATTAGAGGTAGGTCATCACCTGGGAAGTCATATTCAGAAAGAAGTTCACGTACTTCCATCTCTACTAGCTCTAGAAGCTCTTCGTCGTCAACCATGTCACATTTGTTCATGAACACGATGATGTAAGGTACACCAACCTGACGAGAAAGTAGGATGTGCTCACGTGTTTGAGGCATAGGACCGTCAGTAGCTGCAACTACTAGGATCGCGCCGTCCATCTGTGCAGCACCAGTGATCATGTTTTTAACATAGTCAGCGTGTCCTGGACAGTCTACGTGTGCGTAGTGACGAGTTGGCGTGTCGTACTCAACGTGTGAAGTTGAGATTGTGATACCACGCTCACGCTCTTCTGGAGCGTTATCGATTGATGCGAAATCTTTTGCTTCACCACCGTATACTTTTGCAAGTACGTTAGTGATTGCTGCAGTTAGGGTAGTTTTACCGTGGTCAACGTGGCCGATTGTACCTACGTTTACGTGCGGTTTTACGCGTTCAAACTTTTCTTTTGCCATGACGGAACCTATCAGTTTTTGTGTATCTAGATTACATATAAAAATAACCCGCCATATGCGAGCTAAGATTATTCTTTCATTTTTTAATGACAAATCAAAGGAAGTATTTGAGAAGATTCTTAAGACTGGTGCTGATAGGCAGATTTGAACTGCCGACCTCACCCTTACCAAGGGTGCGCTCTACCAACTGAGCTATATCAGCACACCAGAATACTGGAGCGGGCAGCGGGAATCGAACCCGCATCATCAGCTTGGAAGGCTGAGGTAATAGCCATTATACGATGCCCGCTTTAGGAACCTGTTCTTAACTACCTCGAACCGTCAAGAATAAAGTGGTGGAGGGGGCTGGATTCGAACCAGCGAAGGCAGTGCCGTCAGATTTACAGTCTGATCCCTTTGGCCGCTCGGGAACCCCTCCACGAAAAATTCTTTCCTAAAGCATCTGCAGATTGCAGTGTAAAAAATGGTGCCGACTATCCGAGTCGAACGGATGACCTACTGATTACAAGTCAGTTGCTCTACCAACTGAGCTAAGTCGGCACTGCTTTAGTACGGGGCGAGATTCTAGAGCAAGGTTTCAGGCGATGCAACAACAATCTGCAAAAAAATGGTAATTTATTGTTTAAGTGCTCATATTTGCGGCAACAGTGCGCTAATACATTCAAATTTGAATATATTTACGCCAAAAAGCTAGGCCCTGCAATACCAAAGAATCGTGGTAAAAAGCGTCACAATTGAGCTGCTGGGAAATAAATTCACCATATCCCCCCGCACAAACCACCTTAAGATTACCTTTATCAGAACCAAACTCTTCGATTGCCGCATACACGGCGCCCAAAGTTGCAACTAGGGCACCATTTTTCACTGCATTGGGGGTATTGTTTCCCAGCTCTTGAGCAAATGGGCTCTGCTCGTCGCTAAATACCTTTTGTGTATTACTCACCAAACTCTCAATCATCATATCTAAGCCAGGCAAAATCCAGCCACCACGGTGGCGACCGTCAGCACTGAGGATATCCACTTTTGTGGCGGTTCCTGAGTCGACGATCACACAGTTTTGTTGCGGATATAAATAGTGACAAGCCACGACAGTCAGCCAGCGATCTACGCCAAGATTTTGATAGTGCTCATAGGCACAATGTAATTGCCCTAAAGTGGCTGTAACATGCGCGTGTATGACTTTGATCCCGCTCGCTTGCGCTTTTTCCTCATAAGGAGACAAGGCATCAGACTTACCCACCTGAGCCACCAGCACCTCATTTATATCAACCCAAGGTACTTGGTCATCACGAATAAGTTGAATGTTGTCATTACTCGCCAAAGCCAATTTTACAGCAGTATTACCGACATCAATTAGTAAGCGCATTAGCCTTCCTTACGCAGTGAAATTTCACCGCCAAAATAACTTTTCAACACGCCGTCTTGGCGTAATACGATACCGCCTTGTTCATCAATGCCTTCACACACACCTCGCCACTGGCGCTGCCCTGTGGTGAGTGTCACAATTTCACCAGCAAATGCATTCAACGAATTCCATTGTGCCTTCATTTGAGCAAGTCCACCTTGCTGATACTTCGCTAAGCGTGCAGCTAAACGCTGAGTAAGCACAGCGACTAACTGATTTTTGTCTATACACCCTGCATGGCTTGATAAGTCAGTCCAAGGTTGATCTATCTGCGCGGATGCACCGTCAGGCATTAATAAATTAATGCCAATACCAATGACTAAATGACACGGCCCTTCAACCTGACCATCGAGTTCAACTAGCACCCCAGCCAGCTTTTTATGATTAAGGTAAATATCATTTGGCCATTTCAGCGCAACGTCTAAGTTATACAGCACCTTGATTGCATCATATACCGCCAGTCCAACAGCAATAGATACGCCCATTGCTGCCTGCAGCCCATCATCCAATCGCCAATAGTAGCTGTAATAAAGGTTAGCCCCAAATGGTGATTGCCAAGTACGCCCCCGTCGCCCTCGTCCTGCTTGCTGCATCTCAGACACAAGGATTTGTCCAGACTCCAAAGGCTGTCGATTTTGCACTCGGCGCATCAGCTCACTATTTGTCGAATCAATAATCGCTTCAACTTCCACCGCGTTATCACATTCTAAATGCGCTAACTGCTCAATAATTCGGGTTTTATCCAACAAGGGTAAACTATTGTTTAAACAATACCCTTTACCACTGACCGTAAAAATATCAATACCCATTTCTTGCAGTGATGCAATATGTTTTGACACCGCTGCACGGCTGATCCCTAGCTGCTCGCCCAGTGCCTGCCCAGATACAAAACCGCCTTGGTTTAATGCGTTCAAAATGGCTAATTTATTTCCTTCAGGTGCTTTATTCACACACGGCTCCTTGAATATGCACTTCACTGTCATGACCTAGTAAACGTACTTCGTGCTCTAACTTAACTGCAAACTTTTGCCATACTCGCTGTTGAATATACTTAATCATAGTGACTAGGTCATCAGCACTCCCGTTGCCTTGATTCACTAACACCAACGCTTGTTTGTGATACACCGCAATGCCCCCTGTTTGATGTCCTTTAAGTCCGGCTTGCTCTATCAACCACCCAGCCGCAAGTTTTTGCTCAGCATCATTAACATAATAAGTCGGTATATCAGCAAATTGCTGCTTTAACTTACTGGCACGCTCATGACTCACCACTGGGTTTTTAAAAAAGCTACCTGCATTTGCCAACACACAGGGATCGGGGAGTTTACTTTGCCTAATATCAATCACTGCTTGGCACACTTGCTGAGCGGTCAGGTTGGTATGTTTGAGGTTTTGCAAAGGCCCATAGCTAAGTTCAGGTTGCCACTGTTTAGTTATTTTTAAGCCTACTTGCGTGATCACAAACCCTCCCTTTAGTGCATGTTTAAAGATTGAGTCACGATAACCAAATTCGCACTGTTCGCGAGTCAGTTTCACACGTTGTTGAGTGTTAATATCAAACCCTTCTACATACTCAACAAATTTTGCTAATTCAACACCATAGGCACCTATATTTTGCACTGGCGCCGCTCCAACGGTACCCGGTATCAGTGCTAAGTTTTCTAATCCTGCGATGCCTTTTTCAAGTAATTGCAAAATAAGTTGGTGCCAGTTCTCCCCCGCGGCGGCCGTTACAAACCACGCAGTATCAGATTCTTTAATAACCACACCTTTAAGTGCTATTTTAATCACCGTGCCAACAAAGTCTTCGACAAAGACAGTATTACTCCCTTCGCCAAGTAAACAAAATGGCTTTGAAAAGTCGATTTCTGTTAGCTGCTGCCAGTGACTCACTGTGACTAACTGTAAGCACTGACTGGGTAAAGCAAAAGTATGTAGGGACTGTAAAGCGTGCACTCGGTGGCCTTAACAAAGTAATCTCAGTAGCGCTAGTTTACCTGATCACTTCACTAGGCGCATCCATGTGTGATCTTCGCACCAAGCATGTTATAACATGACCACTAACATTGAATAATGAGCAAGGATATTATGAAATTAACAGCCTTCGCGACCAGCTTAGCACTGGCCGGACTCTCACACACTGTAACTGCAGCAACCGCAGTTGACCAGCATACCTATGCTAACTTGAATGATGTTATCTCTACACATTTACTTTTAGACTTAGATGTCGATTTTGCAGATAAACAACTTGAAGGTTTTGTTGAGCATACTTTAAAGTGGCAAAATGCCAATGCTCGAACTTTAGTTCTTGATACCCGCGACTTAGAAATCGACAAAGTCATGTACCAAGGAAAAAACGGTCAATGGCATAAGGCAAGCTTTACTCTGGCAAAACGTGATGATGTGAAAGGTGCCAAGCTAACCATTAAATTTAAAGAGCAGGCCAAAAAAGCTCGTATTTACTACAACAGCCTGCCACAAGCATCCGGTCTGCAATGGCTCACTCCAGCGCAAACAGCAAGCAAAACACACCCATTTATGTACAGCCAATCACAAGCTATCCATGCTCGCAGCTGGATCCCTGTACAAGACACGCCTGCGATGCGTGTTACCTACTCAGCACGAATTCAAACACCAACGGACGTACGCGCAGTAATGAGTGCTGATAACAGCGGTGCATTAATTAAAGATGGTGACTATTGGTTTGATATGCCACAGGCAATCCCACCTTACCTTATTGCCATTGGTGCGGGTAACTTAGAATATAAAGAAATGTCGCATCAAACGGCGATTTTTGCTGAACCACAAATTCTTGATGCGTCGGTTGCTGAGTTTAACGACACACAAACGATGATCAACAAGACCAATGCCATGTATGGTGAATATGCTTGGGGTCGCTACGACTTACTTATGCTGCCACCAAGCTTCCCATTTGGTGGTATGGAAAATCCTCGTTTATCTTTTATCACCCCAACGGTCGTTGCTGGTGATAAAAGTTTAGTTAACCTGATTGCCCATGAATTGGCTCACTCTTGGTCAGGTAACTTAGTGACCAATGCCACATGGGAAGATTTATGGCTTAACGAAGGTTTCACCTCATACGTTGAAAACCGTATTATGGAGGAAGTATTTGGCCGTGAGCGCGCAGTCATGGAACAAGCACTTGATGCCGCAGGTTTAAAAGAGTTACTCAAAACCATCGACGAACCTGATACACGCTTAAATTTAAAACTTAACGGTCGCGATCCTGACGATGCATTTAGCTCAGTGCCTTACACTAAAGGGCAATTATTCCTAATGTACTTAGAAGAAAAGTTTGGCCGTGAAAAATTCGATGAGTTTGTTAAAGGATACTTCAAAACGTACTCTTTCAAATCGCTAACGACTGCTGAATTTGTTGAGTATTTAAATACCAACTTGCTACAAAAGCACCCTGGTATTGTGAGCTTGGACAAGGCCAAAGAATGGATATTCCAGCCAGGATTACCGAGTGATGCGCCAAATCCGACATCTGATGCATTCGAAAAAGTAGATGCACTCACTCAAGCATGGTTAAAAGGTGAAAAAACTTTAGCCGAGCTACCTACAACCCGCTGGAGCGTGCATGAGTGGTTGCACTTTATTAACAATCTACCTAGAGATTTAGACACCACACGCATGACCGAGTTAGATAGCGCATTTAACCTAACCAACTCAACCAATGCTGAGCGTGCTTTCGCTTGGTATATGCTTGCTGTAGGTAACGGCTATGAAGCAATCTATCCTGCACTTGAGAAACACCTAACCACCATTGGTCGTCGTAAACTGATTGTTCGGTTGTACAAAGCGCTGGTCGAAAACGACAAACGTGATTGGGCTTATGATGTTTATCAAAAAGCGCGCCCAGGTTATCACTCTCTGGCGCAAGGTTCGATAGACGCGGTATTCGAAAAATAAGCGTTACTAAATAGAGCAATAAATAAAGGGCCTCTACTGGCCCTTTATTTTTTCTAAAAATGCAGTTCGCTGTGCATCACTGGCTTGTTGCCACCAAAATTCTAACATTGAATAGGCATCAGGATGCGATACACCCTTTGGCTTTCGCACTGCGTTAGCCGGCAGCACGGGAGCGGGAACATGATTCGCCTGCACCGTTACAGAGGTAGGGGTTTGCTGTGGAGTTACATCACCGCCATGTATTGGCATTTGTCGTATACGCTGTAATACAACAACTTGATTGTCAGGGCGTTGTACTGTGACACTGGGTTTATTGGCAAATTGTTTAGCCAGCTCCACATCAGCTGGGCGATTAAATAGCAGCTGATAATCTCCCTCTTGATCAATTAGCATAGTTACCCAAAAAGGCTCAGATTCAACCACTTCATGCTCATCATAATCGAGTTCATACAAATCACTGTATTTGAGCTTCAGTGCGTACTTTCCTGGGGCTAAAGTCAACTCGGTGACTTTGCTAAACAATGAATGCTCTACCTCTTCTTCGTTCACCTGCAGTGGATAAAGCTCTTGAGAAAAATTAACGGTCGCGCTATGTGCTAATCCTAAATGACCGCCAACCCACAAGGTCAGCAACAAAAAAACTGGCCTAATATTCATACCATCCCCTTTCAATTTAACACCTTATCATCACAAGCAGTTTGACAGTCAAAGTAAACTTTGTCATTAGTGTATCTATTAAACCTTAGTATACTCTATATGCGTAAGTGCAAATGCAGTAACAAAAACTTTTAGTAGGACCTAACATGACCGAGAGCACCATTTTTGACAAAATTATCAATAAAGAGATCCCTGCGGATGTTGTTTATGAAGATGAACACACTCTCGCCTTTAAAGATATCAACCCACAAGCACCTTTTCATGTTTTGGTGATCCCAAAACAACGCATCGCAACCATTAACGATGTTAATGAGCAAAATTCACATCTCATCGGCCATTTGTACGTTGTTGCTGCAAAACTTGCCAAAGAACACGGCTTTGCTGAAGAAGGATATAGAGTTGTCATGAACTGTAATGAACATGGTGGACAAACAGTCTATCATGTTCACTTACATCTGCTTGCGGGCAAACCAATGGGATGGCCTCCATATCAAGATAGGAAAAAAGAACTAATCTAAATTATTCTATGTTAATTAATGTAAACAGTTAAGTTATTATTTCAAAAAACAAAACTGTATTCATATCAAAACGTTAACTTTAACAAACAATAAATTGTTACTGTTCATGAAGTTATTGAGCAGTAACATATAGCAATTACTTCTAAACCTTGATGAAAATACTAATACAAAAGGGCGGACCCTCATGTTAGCATTAAGTCATCAGATTGAATAAGAGTGTTAGTATCAATGAGCAGTTCTGCCTTTTTGTTATTAGATAAAGACCCAATTAATACAATAGGAATCAATGTCCTACAGCCATTATTGAAAACCCAAGGGCTAGAAGTGACAACCAGTACAGATATCGAAGATGTTCCTGAAGGAACTCGTATTCTCTTTATCGAAACTGCACCAAAGGATGCTTGGATTAAGTTAAAAGAGCAACTTAGTCGACTCAAAGTCAATTGTGATATCGTTTTGTTTAATCTTGACGAAAATCCTGAATTGGCAAACCGTGCCTTACTAAGCGGTATCCGTGGCGTGTTTTATACTACCGATAATGCCGATGTATTAATGAAGGGTATTCGCCTTCTCATGGAAAACCAGCTATGGTATCGCCGAGAGATCATGTGTAATGCACTCAACCGCATGCTGCAATTTAATAAAGATGCACTGCATAAACTGACCGAAGGCGATATTGAACCAGTCAAACTTACCAAACGTGAAAAAGCGATTATTTCACTCATGAGTAAAGGTGCAAAAAACAAAGAAATTGCAGAGGATTTAAATATCAGCCCGCATACCGTGAAAACTCACTTATACAGCGCTTTTAGAAAAACAAAATGTCGTAATCGTATCGAGTTACTCTCTTGGGCACAGCAAAATATCCCTGATGAGATTCGCTAATGTAAAAAACTTACATTGGCTTATGCATAAATGTTTTCTTACAGCCGCAATTGCGGCTGTTTTTGTTTATTTACTCACCATGAAACTAATTGTATTAAAACATTGATCATTCTAGCGAGCTAAATGACGCATTAACGGGTTAAAAATCACTCATGTAGAATAACTACATACCGTAATCATTGCCTAGTTACTAATGCATTTATCTATCGCAATATCAGATCATTTATTTAATGCAATTGGTTTAACAAATCACTATGCTTAATTGTTAAGTTCTAGTATAAAAACAATAACGAGCATGTTCGATCCAAAAACGCTGTATATCACTAGCATAGCCATGATGGCGATGATGGTTTTGCTAAATTTTTTAACTTGGCGAACCAATAAAGACACTCCAGGCACCCTACTTTACATTTTTTACCCACTGGTATTGCTGGCTGCCATTGTTAGCTTTGCTATCCACAGTAAGTTAGATATGTGGCAAAGTATTGGTAGTGCGAATGCATTGTTATTTAGTGCATCTATTATCCATTGCTTTGCCATTTCTCAATTTCTGGGTTACAAAAAACTCGAGCTAAAGCTATTCTTATGCGTCACCGCAGTGCTGTTTATTGGCTTGGTTTACTTTAGTGCAGTAAACGATAACCTACGCTACCGAATTTTAGTCTCTGATTTACAACACATTACCGAAACTATCTTCTTGCTGTATCTATTTTTACGTTTTGCTCGCCACCTCTATCCAAATGGCACAATTGTTTATTCCATCATACTATGCTTGGTGATGTGTGCTTTTACCGCCCGAACCTTCTTGATGGGCGATATTACCCATTTAGAACTACTGGATGACAATTGGTTTGTTACAACACTCTTCATTAATGGCGTGCTCGCCCCCATTTTTTATGCCACAGGAATGGCGTTACTCTGCAATGAGCGCAGAGAATTAAACTTAAATAGGCTAACCGAAAAAGCACAAAAAGATCTTGAAATAAGGGGGTTATTTTTATCGACAATCAGCCATGAAATTCGCACCCCACTCAACGGAATTTTAGGCAGTGCACAACTTGTACTAAACCGCACAACTAACCACCGAAATAAAGCATATTGCGAAGCAATTATTAACTCAGCAGAGTCGCTAAACCTCTTGATAGATAAAGTATTAGACTATGCAAGTTTAGATCAAAGTGATGAAGCTTTGTATGAAGAGGATGTAGAGCTCAAAAGCTGGCTAAATAACTTATGCTTACTGCTTAGCCCCCTAGCAGAACAAAAGAAGCTGTCCTTCGAATTACTATACGACTTGCCAGAACAAGCTTGCTACTACTGTGACCAACAGAAACTTCGCCAAATAGTCATCAACTTGGTTGGAAATGCAATAAAGTTTACCGATAAGGGCAGTGTAAAGATCCGTGTTGAACTGGTGAATGAAAGTAACATGAACCACCAAGTTCGCTTCAGCGTAATAGACTCAGGGCCGGGCATAGACAGCGAAGACATTGATAAATTGACTGAACCATATGTACAAAGTAATGCAGGAAAGATCAAAGGAGGCACAGGTCTTGGGCTGGCAATAACCAGCCGTTTATTGGAACGCTTAGGCTCCAAACTAAACATAGACAGTACCTTAGGAGAAGGTAGTACATTTAGCTTTGAAGTCGCATTGGCACTGGGAGAATTAAGCTTAGTTGAGCAGCGACATCACAACCCAGACTGCTTGATTGGGTTAAATGTGTTACTCGTTGAAGACCTTGATCTTAACCAAAAAATTGCGATTGAGTTTATGGCCGCAGATGAGCACAAAGTGAAGCTCGCCACCGATGGTCAAAGCGCGATTGCCTTATTACAGCAGTACCAATTTGATGTGGTATTACTGGATATGAATTTGCCCGATCTCACTGGGCAAGAAGTCATGCGCAAACTAAAAAGCATGGATCACAAAAACAAACGTACGCCTTTTTTGGCATTTACGGCAAGTTTAAGTCCTGATGAAATCAAAGAGTACCTAACACTGGGTATAAAAGACATTGTAGGAAAGCCGATTAAACAGGAAAAGTTACGCCGTGCACTGAGCGACTCACAAAGCGCTCAAAAGCCGACAATCAGTGTGGAACTGACAGATACTTTGTATGATGACACAGCCGTAAACTCTTTAAAAGGCGGCTTCAACGAAGATGAAATATCTTCTGTTTACAACGAATTCGTACTCTCTGCTCGCAACAAACTCATCCATATACAGCAGTTAGAAGGGGCTAACAATGAGCAGTGCATTAAGCTCTTACATCGCCAAGCCGGCACCGCTTTACAGCTTGGATTCAATAGATATGGCTTAGCGCTAAAGAAAGTTGAGCGTCGTCTGCTTGATGGCAAATCAAGTGATGGAGAGCTCACCAAAGCGATGACATTGTGGCAAGAGAGCCTAGAAGCGTATTTAAGCTTTGTGAGAAGAAGTACGCTAGGTTAAGCAAATATTTTTAAGCAAAGGAGCAGAATGTCTGCTCCCAACCAAAAAACCACACTTTATTTCTACTTCAAAAACAACAGACCATCCTATTTTCGTAATAAAACCATTCCCTTTATATAGACGCAAACAAGAATTGTTCTACACTTTTTAACTGGCCGTTGTTTTTTGTTAGCCATTCTTAACAACACTTTTAAAACAAGGAATACGTTATGCGTAAATTTGTTCGTGCGGTGACTTCACTAGACTTGACCAAAAAACTCAATATTGCTTTTTTGTCAGTCGCACTTATCCCCATAGCATGCATTATTAGTATTGCCTTATATCAAGCATCTTCGGCATTGCAAACACAATCTTATGCGCAACTAAATGCAGTCAGTGAGGTTAAGAAAAATGCCGTTGTAAGACATTTTCAAGGGGTGAAAGACAAACTACAATCGCTTGCAGTCAATCCTCATACAACCGCAGCTGCACAAGCTTTTACGTACGCGATTGCTAACTTAGATACGCCAACGGTTATACCTGATAATTTAGCACAGTTTTATAATTCACAATTCCTTGAAAAATTTGCTCAAAGCAATCCGGATACACAACCACCTAAAGAGTTGTTTAACCAGCTCTCTCCTGAAGCGGCTACACTGCAAACTCGCTACATTGCTGATAATAGCTACCCGCTTGGTGAAAAACTACGCCTTATTACCACTGGCCATCAAGACAGTTACGACCTTGCTCACCAACAATATCACTCGTATTTTTCAAAAATGGCACAGATATTTGATCTATACGATTTGTTTATTATCGATAATGATACCGGCATAGTTGCATACTCAGTCTACAAAGAGTTAGATTTTGCAACCTCGTTAGTGACTGGCCCTTTCGCGCATAGTGGGCTGGCAAAAGTTTTTACGCAAGCCAAGCAATTACAAGATAGCTCAGAATTTGCGTTTGTAGACTACGAACCATACTTACCGTCATACAACGCGCCAGCTAGTTTTATCGCCGCCCCCATAAAAATTGCAGGCACGCAAGGCGCAACGTTAGTGTTCCAGCTTTCAATAACGGCACTCAATAACATCATGACAGAGCGTGAAGGGTTAGGTAAGAGCGGTGAAACCTACTTGGTTGGCCCTGAAGGATTAATGCGCTCAGACTCATATCTTGACCCAATCCAACACTCCGTTGTTAATGCATTTAAACACCCTGATACCAGCAAAATAAATACAGAGGCATTTCAACGCGCAATCAATGGTGAGCAGGGGCAAAAGCTCATTACTGACTACAATGGCCAAACCGTGCTTTCTTCATACTCCCCTGTTGAGGTTCTTGGTGTTCACTGGGCACTCTTATCTGAGATAGATGAAGCAGAGGCGTTCTCTGCCGTCACCCAACTCACCCAAGTGCTCGCTATCGTCCTCGCAGTATCCATTATCATCATTGTTGTTGCTGCCATCTGGTTTGCAAGAACCCTGACAAAGCCAGTTTACGCTTTGGTTAAGACAATGCACAGGGTTGAGAATGAAGGTGACTTTTCGTTACGTGCCCCCATCACATCTAAAGATGAAATAGGGCAATCTGCACAGGCTTTTAATTCTTTGCTAGATGCGTTACAAGCATCCCTCGAAGAGACTAATCGAGTGATGGATCAGATGGCAAAAGGCTGCTTTTCAGAGCGCATTACTGTGGAGTGTAAAGGTGAGCTCGACATCTTAAAAAGTGCGACAAACCACTGTGCAAGCACTTTAGATACTGCAATAGGAGAAATTAATACGGTTATTAAAGAGATGTCTGAAGGGCAATTTATTAATCAATTAAAATCTCCAATGTCTGGTGATCTCGCGAAGCTCAAAGACAACATTAACTTTTCACTCAACACCTTGAATACCACCATGAACGAAATAGTGCATGTGATGGAAAATGTTGAACAAGGCAATTTTAAAGAACAAATTAGTATTAATGCCAGTGGTAAACTTGAGCAGTTAAAAAATAGTGTTAACAACTCTGTTTCGAGCTTATCTGGCGCCATAGATGATATTAGCGATGTTATGAGCGCAATCCGCGGCGGTGATTTTTCAAAGCGGATCAACTTGCCACTTAACGGCCAACTTGAAGAACTCAAAGATGATATCAATTTTAGCGTCACCAATTTAGCGAGCATTATCAAAGAAATTTGCAATGTTATGGCACTAGTAAGTCAAGGTGACTTTAAGCATACTGTCGACTGCAATGCACAAGGTCAGCTAGGTCGCTTAAAAGAGGATATAAACCTATCAATTGAGTCTTTAGATGATGCTGTCAGTGAAATTTCTTCAGTCATGACCGCCATCAGTTATGGCCGCTTTGATCGCACAATTGACGCCCCGATGAAAGGTCAGTTAAATAACCTTAAGACTGACATTAACCGCTCAGTTAATAACTTAAACCAAATCATTGCCGAGCTTGGCAGTGTGATGAGTGCAATGTGTCAGGGGAATTTTAGCCTGCAGATCACCTCCAACCTACAAGGCCAATTGCAACAACTAAAAGACGACGTAAATGGTTCTACTGCAATTATTAATGACGCTATCAGCGAGGTAACCCAAGTGTTAAGTGCCTTAGCCAAAGGCGATTTAACTCATACCGTACAAAGTGAATATGATGGTGTCTTCGCGATGCTTAAGCAAGATGTGAATACCACTATCAAAAAGCTCACCGAGGTCATTGAAGGCATCCAGCTATCTGCCAATAGCGTATCACAAAGCGCCTCAGAAATAGCCGACAGTAATACTGAGATCAGCGCACGAACAGAAGAACAGGCAGCTAATTTGGAAGAAGCCAGTGCCAGTACCAGCCAAATGCTCGAAGCACTTACTCTAGTATCAGAACAATCAGGGGCCGCGGTAAAATTAGCGCATCGAGCTGAAGAAACAGCTGTAGAGGGCGGTAAACTGTCAAAAGAGACCGTTATCGCTATCGACGAAGTAAATAAAGCGAGTAAAAATATCAATGAAATCGTCTCGGTTATTGATGGTTTAGCATTTCAAACCAATTTGCTTGCCCTCAATGCAGCTGTTGAAGCCGCCAGAGCAGGAGAAAATGGCAAGGGCTTTGCCGTAGTGGCCAATGAAGTGAGAGATTTAGCGGGGCGCAGCGCCGCATCAGCGAAACAAATCAAAGATATTATCGCCAATAGTAATGATAAAGTGGGTCAAGGCATTGAAATGGCAAATAGCTCAGGCTTGAAGTTAGAGCATATCGTCGCTGCGGTACTCGAAGTGAGCAATACCATAGTAAAAATCAATCAATCTACCACGAGCCAACAGCATGCAATTAAAGAAGTTGACCAAGTGGTACAGAGGCTCACCGATTTAATTCAAGAAAACTCAGCAATCACAGAAGAAACCATGGCAGCTGCTAAGCAAATGGCTGAGCAATCGAATGAGATGCGCCGCTTACTAGAATACTTCAGCATAGAAAAATCAGCGCCAAACGCGACGCTATTGGTACACCAATATAATGCGTCGTGAGTCGGTTTTTTAGAACAATGCCCCACGTCATTGAACGGGGGCACCGTTCTAAAGCGAACATAGTTTTTCTGCGGCTCTAAGTAAGGTATCTGTATGCTTTGCAAAACATAGACGGATAATTTTATCTTCAGGTGGCATATCATAAAACACACTTAAAGGAATTGCCGCAACACCGACTTCTTTCACTAGGTATTCACAAAAAGCGACATCATCTAGCTGTGAGATAGCAGAGTAATCGAGTAACAAAAAGTAAGTACCCTCACTCGGTAAAATTTCGAAGCGACTAGGCTGTAATGCCTGTACTAATGTATCTCTTTTTTGTTGATAAAACTGCGCCAGTTCATCAACATGCTCAGCATGCTCTTTTAGCATATCTGCTAACGCCAACTGAGCGGGCGTAAAACTCGAAAACGTCACATATTGGTGAACCTTACGAAACTCTGCTGATAGATTTTTAGGCGCTACACAATAGCCCATTTTCCAGCCGGTGCAATGAAAGGTTTTACCAAAACTAGAGATCACGAAACTACGTGCAAAAATCTCTTCATCCAACAGCGCACTAAAATGACGTTGACCATCAAAAGTCATGTGCTCATACACTTCATCACTAATTAGCAATAGATTGTGTTTTATCAGCAAATTTTTCAGCTGCGCAACATCACTTTGTGAAATAATTTTGGCACTAGGGTTATGCGGGGTATTAATAATAATTGCACGCGTTTTATCGCTCAGCGCATTTGTCACTTGCTGCCAATCAATACGAAAATCAGGGGCACGCAAAGCGATATGAATCGCTTTACCACCCGCCAATTCAATGGCAGGTGCATAGCTATCATAGGCAGGGTCAAACACGATAACTTCATCACCTACTTGTGTAATAGCCTGAATAGCAACAAAGAGTGCTTCGGTGGCTCCACTGGTGACGGTCACGGTACTTTCAGGCTCAACAGTTTGGTTATAACGACGCGCAACCAATGCGGCTATTTGGCTTTGTAATGCACTCATGCCAGATGAGGGCGAATATTGATTAAACCCCTGTTCACTATACTGTGCCAACCGTGTTTTTAAAAAATCTGGGGCATCAAATTCAGGGAAGCCTTGAGACAAATTAATCGCTTGATATTGATTCGCCAGTCCTGTCATTTGACTAAAAATACTGGTGCCAACGTGGGGTAATTTACTTTCCAATGTCCTTCTCTCTTTGATGATGGTGCAAAACTAAAAGCAATGTTATTATTATACAAATAGATGTATAGCCGTCTAAATATTTTATCTTATTTAAGAGTACAAGGTAACACAGGATGAATAGTGATGCTGCTAAATCAGCGCTAATTGACGCCGGAAAGTGGATTAGTAATAAAGGTTGGGTACCAGCAACCGGTGGTAATTTTTCGATAAAAACGGATGACGGTTTTGTTGTTACAGCCAGCGGTCATGATAAAGGCTGTCTTACCCATCAACATTTTTTGGAGTTAAGTGAAAATGGCGAGATACGTTCAGGTGATGGCAAACCTTCAGCTGAAACAGCATTGCATTTAAAACTGTATCAACTAGTGCCAAACACAGGGTGCGTGCTGCATACACACTCTGTCGCCGCAACTGTTTTATCCCGGTTTGAGACGAATAACATTTTACAAATCAATGGATATGAAATGCAAAAGTCGTTATCGGGTATTGCGTCTCACCATACCCCTGTTGATATTGCCATTTTCGATAATGATCAAGATATCGAACGCTTAGCAGCTAAAGTGGCTGAGTATCATCAGCAACACCCTATTTCTCACGCGGTATTGATCCGTGGCCACGGGCTTTATGCATTAGGGAAAGACGTGAGTGAAACGCGCCGACATATTGAAGGATTGGAGTTTTTATTTGCCTGCGAGTTAGAGCGCATAAAATTGGAGTCAATGAAATGATTAAAGCCATAGTGACAGATATTGAAGGCACCATCACACGTATTTCATTCGTCAAAGACATACTCTTTCCTTATGCAGCCAAACACTTAGAAGAGTTTGTCCGCGCGAATCAACAACGTGATGACGTTAAGACGCAAATTGACGCGGTGCGTAACGAGCTTAATAACCCTCAGGCCAGCTTAGATGATGTGATAGCAGCCCTATTAGGCTGGATTGAAGCAGATAAAAAGGTGACTCCCTTAAAACAACTACAAGGTTTTATTTGGCAAGCTGGCTATGAGCATGGTGACTTTACCGGTCATATTTATCCCGATGCGTATGCGTTTTTAAATGAGCAAAACTCACAGAATATCGATTTATATGTTTATTCATCAGGCTCAGTAAAAGCGCAACACTTGCTGTTTACACACTCTGATTATGGTGATATTCGCCACTTGTTTAAGGGCTATTTCGACACCCAGATAGGTGCTAAACAAGAGCCGAGTTCGTATCAAGCCATTGCAGCTCAGCTGCCTTATGATGCGCAGCATATTTTGTTTCTCAGTGATGTAGTTGCGGAGCTTGATGCAGCTAAAGCGGCTGACATGCAAACCTTACAACTGTGGCGAGATAATCAAGCCCAGTCTGATATGCACCCCGCTATTGAAAGTTTTGAACAATTTAAGGCCTTATCACTATGAGTCAACTAACTGTCTTTAATGACCAAGCTCCGAATAGTGCGCTTTTAAAAAGCACCGACGCCAACAAGATAAAACAACATCTTGCACAAGTTGGCGTTAATTTTGAGCAATGGCAAACCGGCCAAGCAATAACCTCCTCCATGGCGCATACTGATATATTGAGTCGTTATCAAGAAGATATAGCGCGTGTCCAAGCAGATGGTGGGTATCAAACAGTGGATGTCATTGCACTTGAACGAGGCAACCCAGACGCAGCTCAGTTACGTGAAAAATTCTTGTTTGAGCATACCCACAACGAAGATGAAGTGCGCTTTTTTGTCAAAGGGCAAGGTCTGTTTTGCTTGCATATTGACGACAAAATATATCAAGTATTATGTCAACAAGGTGACTTGATCTCTGTGCCAGCCAACACAGCACACTGGTTTGATATGGGCAGCGATCCAGAGTTTACTGCTATTCGCTTTTTCAACAATGAAGCTGGCTGGGTAGCACAAAGCACCAATAGTGATATTGCAACTCAATTTCCACTACTTGATTAGTTATCCACTTAGATTGCAGTAGCACAACACTCAAACAATCAAAAACTAAGGCAGTATTCAATCGACATACTGCCTTTTTATCATCAGCTTACAGCGACAAATGCGCATCCAAAAAAGACATTACCGCTTCATAATATTGTGTTCTGTGCTTTGGCTTGTAAAAACCATGACCTTCATCGTCGAGCAACACATATTTGTACGGGTGGCTAGCGCCTTTCAGTGCTTTTATAAGCGACTCGGCCTGCTCTATCGGTGCACGCTCATCTCTACCACCATGCACAATCAACATTGGTGCTTTGAGCTTGGCAACATTGTAGCTGGGAGAGAACGCTTTTAGCTTGTTTTTATCTTCACCAAGCACCTGAGTTAAATAGTTCGTACCCGATTGACGCAATGCAATGTCGCCTTCGTCAAACATCAGAGGCAGGTCATACACTCCCATCACACCTATGGCACATTTAAATAAGTCAGGTTCTAAAATGGCACTTTGTAATGCTGAGTAACCGCCAAAGCTTGCGCCCATAATGCAGATATTATCTTTGCTGGCATAACCCTGAGATACCACATACTTTACACCATCGATAATATCGTGCTGTATGTTGCCACCCCATTGCTGGTAGCCTGCCGACTGAAAAGCCTCACCGTAGCCACCTGAGCCCCTAAAGTTAACTTGTAATACGGCAATGCCACGGCTGGCTAACACCTGCACATCAGGATTAAATTCCCACCAATCCCGGGTGTAATGTGGACCACCATGGGGCATCACAACCAGTGGCAAGTCTTTATCTTTTTTGCCGACAGGTAAGGTTAAATAGCCATGAACAGTCAATTTATCGCGTGATTGAAATGTAATCGGTTTGGTTTGCGACATCAAATCTGGGTTTAACCACTCTCTTGCCGAAAACAACTGCTGTAATTGACTGGTTTTTGAGTCATATAAAAAGTATTGGCCAGCATTAATATCACTCGAGGCAAAAAATATGCTTTTTTTACCATCACGAGTCGTGGAAACCAAGTGAACTTGATTACCTTGTAGAACTCGTATGATGTTTTTCAAACGCTTGGCTTTGATTGAATTCTCATCAAGGAATACATAAGTCGGATAACCATTGTCGATTTCTATCGCATATAACTCTTTGTCATATTCGCTTACCCAAGGGGTTTTGGGCGACACCGTGTCATCTTGATAGATTTTAGTCACCTTGCCACTACTAAGATCCAACTTAAATACGCCTTCAGGCTCTCCTTGATGAGACGCTAAAATATAAACTTGCTGACCACTTTTATCGAAGGTTAGCAACTCAATAGTGCGAAAAACGCCGTTGAGTTTTAACACTTTCCATGGGGCATCATCTTCATCTCGAATATAGATTTGATTACTAATGCCATCTTTTGAGGCAGAAGCCACGCGCACGTTACCTTGATGATCAGTTAAAAAACCGGCCATATTTTCAGGCGATCTGGCACGCAAAGCACGCGTGCCTTTTTCCACATTAACTCGATATACTTTAGTGGTTGGCTCATTGGTACCAGTATACGGAATGTTATAAATTAACATATGCTTAGGGTCATCATGGAGAGGGTCTAGGATATAAGAGATCCCCTCAAGCGGGGTCGCTTTTCTAATGTTTGACCCGACTTGACGTTCACCCTGAAAACCCACTAAATATTTCGGCTTAGAACCATCGGCATTCACACCAAATAATTCACCCTTATACATAGGTTGGCTAGACCAACCGCGCACATACTGCTTTTCCATTACTACTCGTTCATCGTTAACCCACTCATAATCTCCAACTTGTGCATTGGCCTGAAAAGCAACCGCGTGTTTCAATTTAAAAGTGTTCGTATCTAAAATGAATAGCGCGTTTTTATCATCTTGTTTGGATATAAATGATAAAAAATCCCCTTGGGGAGATAACTGTACATTTTGATAAGCCTCATCTTTGGCAAATTCAGATAAGGCAATTGAAGGCTGCTCTTTTGCGTAGCTTTGCATACTTGCGAAGCTACCCAACAAGAGAAAATAGGTAATAAGAGAACGCATCAAGTCCCTTTTTGTATCAACATTAGTAAAACACAGAGTGTACCAACAAAAAGAACACAGGTTAAATTTATGTGTTATTTAAAAACCCCGTTTTGTACTTGCTCTGGTGTGTAAATGCCGCTATTAAGCACCCAACCAGTCACAAGTGCAGCAGGTGTAACATCAAAGGCGGGATTATACACTCTGGCATTATCCGGCGCCCATTGGCACTGACCAAAGCTACCACTGACCCCTGTTACCTCTTGTGGGTTGCGTTGTTCAATCGGAATTGCATCACCATTTGGACAAGCGCTATCAAGCGTAGTCTCAGGGGCTACGACATAAAAGGGTATGCCATGATGCTTAGCGAGTACGGCAAGGTTGTAAGTACCCACTTTATTTGCGAAATCCCCATTGGCTGCAATTCTATCTGCGCCAATAAAAATTTTATCCACTTGTTTAGCGGCCATCAGGCTTGCCGCCATATTGTCGCAGATCAGCGTATAGGGCACTTGCCATTGCGATAATTCGAATGCAGTCAACCTCCCACCTTGCAGTAAAGGTCTGGTTTCATCCACCCAAACGTGAATATCAGCCAATGTTTGATGTGCTTTATAAATCACACCTAACGCTGTGCCAATGCCCGCTGTCGCAAGAGCGCCGGTATTGCAATGTGTCAGTATGTTGTCGCCTACACTCACTAATTGTGCGCCCAGCGTGGCCATTTGCTCGCATAAAGCCACATCCTCAAAAAACAGCTGTTCTGCGGTTTTAACTAACTGATTAACATGATCATCATGCGCCAGTGCAGCGCGCATCTTTGCCATACAATGCATTAAGTTAACCGCTGTTGGGCGTGTTGCCTCTAAGTCATCAATGGCCTGCGCTAATTGCGCTTTACTTTGAGCTTGTAATGCCAGATGTGCCACCAGTAAAGCTGCAGCAAGACCTATCAAGGGCGCACCTCGCACTTTTAAAGACACGATGTATGACTGCATTTGTTCTACGCTTTCACATAGCAACCACTGCTGCTCATGGGGCAGTAAATACTGATCTAACACCCATAACTGGTTGTCCGTGTATTTCAAACTACGTGCTATTAAGGCCTGCATAATGACTCTCTAATTTAAATTCCGCGATGCCATTTTACACCAGAGAAAAAAGAAGTATAGACATCTAAACATTTAAAGGCTTAGAATGCCACATTAGTTTCGTTACTCTATGGCTTCTTATGACTAACTACACCACTTTGGACAATGCTCAAGCACTTGAGTATGTAAAAACTCAAACGCAACTTTTTAGCGATGATGCAAACCTGACTTGCTACGAGTTTGGCGATGGCAATCTAAATTTGGTTTTTCGTGTAGCTGATCAACACCACAACAGCGTGATTTTGAAACAAGCACTGCCCTACGCGCGATGTGTTGGCGAGTCGTGGCCATTAACATTAGACAGAGCACGCATAGAAGCAAGTGTACTCATAAAACACGGAACGATTTGCCCTGATACAACCGTTAAAGTTTTGCATCAAAATAACGAGTTAGCCGTGACAATATTGGAAGATCTGGGGCATATGCAGATCCTCAGAAGCGAGCTTTGTGAAGGGAGAAAATTCGATCATTTAGCATCAAACATTGCTAATTACCTTGCTCATACCAGCTTTTTTAGCAGTGATTTTTATTTAGATGCGCAAGAAAAAAAGGCGCTTGTACAAGAGTTTACTAATCCTGAGCTATGCGCCATTACCGAAGATTTATTCTTTGATGACCCTTACCGAGTTTGCAGCAGAAACAACTTTGCACACGGCTTAAGTGAGCAAGTCACCAAATTGCATCACAACAACGCTTTAAAGTTAGCCGTTGCGAAGTTGAAAAGTAAATTTTTAAGTGCGCCACAAGCTCTACTGCATGGCGATATTCATACAGGCAGTATTTTTGTTGACGATAAACATGCCAAAGTTATCGACCCTGAATTTGGCTTTTTTGGACCGATTGGTTTTGATTTAGGCTCTTTTATTGGCAACCTACTACTGAATTATTGCGCGCAAAATGCGCGCGCTAAATCATTACCACAACGTAGAGATATACATGCGTACCTACTTAAGTGCATACAAACATGCACCAGTGAGTTTGAACAAATTTGGCTGACTTTGGCCCAAACGCATACTAAAGACTTATCTTTTCAAACAAAGGGTTATGCTGAATATTTTGTGAAGCAAGTGCTAAGAGATGCATTTGGCTTTTGCGGCACTGAGTTGATACGCCGTACCATAGGGCTTGCCCATGTTGCTGATATTGATGGCATCGAAGACGAGCATGCAAGGCTCAATGTACAGTCTCAAGCACTGCAGCTTGGTGAACAGCTCATATTACAAGCACCACATTGCAAATCAAAAGAAGACTTATCGCAATTACTGTTAAGCCTGCTGCTGTAAAAAACAAAAAGCAGCCAATGCTGCTTTTGCGCTTCTCATATCATTTTACCTGCTACAAGTTCATGCCTGTGGTCAATAACAGGCATGAACAGCCTTCAGTGATTAGTTGCTCGCTAGGGTTTGTTGAATGTACTGCTCTATCTGTGCTTCAAGTAAAAACAGCGGTACAGAGCCATGACGTAGCACCTGATGATGGAACTCTCTTAAGTCAAACTTGTCGTCTAATTGTTGTTCAGCCTTAGCACGCAAGCGCTTAATGGTGAGCTCGCCTATCTTGTATGACAAAGCCTGCGCAGGCCAAGAAATATAACGGTCAGTTTCTGTTTTCACATTGTGCAAAGATAAAGCAGTGTTGTTTTTCATAAAATCCATAGCTTGCTCTCGACTCCAACCAAACATATGCATGCCTGTGTCTACCACCAAACGAACAGCTCGCCACATTTCGTAGGTTAAACGACCAAAGTTACTATAAGGGTCTTGATAGAACCCAACTTCCAGCCCTAAATATTCCGAATAAAGCCCCCAGCCCTCACCAAATGCCGAGATATAACTATTGCGTCGATAATCGGGTAAGTGCTCCATTTCTTCATTGAGCGCTATCTGCAAATGGTGTCCAGGAACAGCTTCATGCAAAGTCAACGCCTCTAAAACATAGAGCGGACGTTTGTCTAACGCATAGGTATTTACCCAATAATATCCTGCTTCTAAATCATTACTTGCACCTAAGTAACGGCCTGTTGTGTATTTTGGCGCGATACTCTCTGGCACAGGTGCCACGCCGTAAGGACGACGTGGCAAAGTATGAAATAACTGCGGTAACTTTGCGTCCATACGCTTAGCAATATAAGCGGCCTCTTTGAGCAATTGCTCTGGTGTCTTCGCGTAAAATTGTGGGTCTGTTCTTAAAAAATTCACAAATTCGGCAAAAGAGCCTTCAAAGCCCACTTGCTCAATAACGGTTTCCATTTCTTTGCGAATACGTGCCACTTCCTTTAAACCCAGTTCATGGATTTGTTTAGGAGACATATCTGTTGTTGTATAGTGCTGTGCCCTATTCGCATAGTAAGCTTGGCCATTTGGGGTATCACGAAGCGCAATACTTTGACGAGCATTTGGTTGATATTGCTCGGTAAAAAAGTCTAAATATGCCTTATAAGCAGGCATCACCTGATTGCTTAACACTGATTTGGCTCGCGCCTGTAATGCGGCAAATTCAGTATCAGATAACCTAGCCGTGTTGGTTTTAAAAGGCGCATAGAACACTGATTGAGTGACATCTTGATGAATAAACCCAGCTATCGACTTTTCATACCCTTTAAGCACAACCTGAGGTTGCGTGTGCCCAGTTTGCATACCTACACGCATCCAGTGCATGTTTTGCTCAAAGAAGCGGGGCACTTGTTCCAAGCGCTTTAAATAAACCTCAAATCCATTTGCTTTGGTAAAGTCACTATAACCAATAATATAGGTGAGTTGTGAGTGAAACCCGCCTTCGGAAGTCAGTGGTATGTAGTGCTTTTTAAACTGATACTCATCAACTTTATTTTGAATTTGAGAGCGCAGTATCGTGTGGTTAACTTGGTTATCTTTGCTGAGTTTTTGAAAATCCACCTCGTCCAAACGCTTAAGTAAGTCTAACCGCGCCTGATGCTGCTGCGCTAAATGCTCAGCACTTAAATTGGGTAGATAATAGGTAGCATCTAATGAATCAACCTTATTAGGATCGGCTTGTTTTAGAAACTGCTGAACTTGTTGTTCAACTTGAGTAAACATATCGTTACTAGATTTGGGTGTGGCCTGACAGCCCGACAATGACAGGCTAACCATGACAACACCTGCCGATAACGCAAAAATTTTAATCACTTTTGTATCCTAAGTTCTGGATTTTTTCCGACTGTAGCTGAGTAAATACAGACACTGCAACTAAAAGAGTTCAATCCCAGAAATTGCAATATGTTTAATTTGCAGGCAAACTACGAAAAATTGATGATAAAAAAAGCGAACAGTCGCATAAATTTAACTTTTCTATTTCAAATGCGACCATTTTGATTTTAAATACAGATTGCACTAGGTGCTCGAATAAATATGATAGTAGTGAGACCAAACCCATTATTTAGGGGGACTGTCACTGACTCGAAGTAGCGTTTTATTATTGCGGTAAACAGAATGATATTCCATGACTCCATGGCAAATGCACAAGAAAAAATGACACAGGTTTGCCTGTTTTTAGAGCAGTACCATTTGCCGCCAACGCCAATGAACTATCACGTGGCCTACGCCTATATAAGCAAATGTGAAGCTACACTCAATAAAGCGATAAATGATGCTATCGATAGCAAACACAAAATAGACAGTGTATTTGTAGAGCACCTGTACTTCGAACACCTTAACAAAGGCCACAAAACAGAAACCGAACTACTTAATAACGTCGATGGTGTTTTGGCAAATTTATCAAAAACAGCCAACGAGTCGCAAAAACAACTGACTAGCTTTGCCCAAAAAGTCACCTCCTGTGTGCAAGAATTAGATGAAGATAATATCGCGAAAAGCAAAAAAGCCATGTTACAGCTTGGCCAGTCTGCCGATGCGATACTAAATCAACACACCTTGTTCAAAGCACAAATCAAAAAAATGCGCCTCATGCACATGAAGTCGCAGCAACAACTACAACAGCTTCGCAAGCAACATATTATTGACCCGCAAACTGGTCTCTATAAGCGTCACTTTTTAAACCAACAAACGCAAGCTTGGTTAGCCAAAGATAAGTCTATTTGTGCCATTGCCATCCAAATCACGAACCTACAAGACTTTACCCTAGAGTACGGAGATGTCGTTGGTGAAGTGATTGTTAATAGAGTGGCCAAAAAAGTACAAAAATATGTATTTGAAAGTGGCTTACCAGGGCGCACGCGAGAGCAAGAGTTTACTGTTTTATTGGCTGATATTGAGCCAAGCACCGCAAACGTTATTGCGGAAAAGATTAGAAATGGCGTTGAAAAGCTAAAATTCGTAAGTTCTAAAAGTCATGTTGAGTTACCGCGCATACAGCTCTCTTTAGGAATAACCAAGCGGCACCAAGAGCAAAGCTTTGATGAGCTAGCGCATAAAGCACACCTAGCCGCCCATAAAGCCTATTTGTCAGGGCAAAGTTGTTTTACTTGCACTTAGCGATCAAATAGGGCACCAAATTTAACAAATTCTGCTGCGATAAATTGCACCTCAGTCACGCAATCAAGTACACTAGAGAACAACTTAGCGTAACGGCCAGAGCAGAGAGCACCATGAAAGAGTCGCAACAAAAAACTACAGATTTCGGTTATAAAACAGTCGCCCGCGAAGAAAAAGCATCAATGGTCGCCGATGTATTCCATTCCGTCGCTGCAAAATACGATATTATGAACGACCTGATGTCTTTTGGTATTCATCGTTTATGGAAACGCCAAGCGATAGCTTGTTCAGGTGTACGTAAAGGCCATAGAGTACTTGATCTTGCCGGTGGTACAGGAGACTTAACAGCCAAGTTCAGCCAACTGGTTGGCGATACTGGTCAGGTGATCCTAGGTGATATCAACGACTCAATGCTCAAAGTGGGCCGTGATAAATTGCGCGATTTAGGGTTGGTAAGCAATATTGAATACGTGCAAATGAATGCCGAAGCGCTCCCTTTTCCAGATAACAGCATTGATGTGATCACTATCGCATTCGGTTTACGTAATGTAACAGACAAAGATGCTGCTCTGCGCTCAATGTATCGTATTCTCAAACCTGGTGGTCGTTTGCTGATCTTAGAATTCTCCAAAACTGACAGTGAAGCTTTGTCAAAGATTTATGACTTCTACTCCTTTAACCTGCTTCCAACCATGGGCAAACTAGTCGCGAATGATAGCGAGTCATATCGCTATTTGGCAGAATCGATCCGTATGCACCCAGACCAAGAAACATTAAAGAGCATGATGGAAGACGCCGGTTTTGAGCAAACCAGCTATCAAAATATGACCGGTGGTATTGTAGCGCTACACCGCGGTTTTAAATATTAGAGGATAGCATGTTAAACACTTTGCTAGTCGCTGCGGCTGAACGCTTACTCAACACAGCCCTTGAGTTAGACCCTAGTTTTGCGACATCACTTGAGAAACTACAACATCAGGTTTTAGCGGTTGAAATACGCGACTGGCAACAAACTTTTGCGCTCACATATACTGGCAAAAGTTTTATGTTGTTTAACAATTATCAAGAACAGGCTGACTGTCATATCAGTGCCAGTATTGCGACCTTGTCTGAGCTTAAAGACCCAAGTGTGTTAACACGCTTAATCCGCCAAGAAGCGCTAGATTTGCACGGCAATCTAAATGTGGCACAAGCATATAGTCAAAGCTTTTCTAACTTAGATATAGATTGGCCTGAACAATTATCCAGATATTTGGGTGATGCGGGCGCTCAACAGCTTATGCAACATTGCCAATCCGTAAAATCACGCTCACAACAACTGAGCAAAGTACTCAAAAGTACTGCCACAGAGCTACTGCAAGATGAGCTAAAAGTCACCATTCATCCACTTGAAATGGCACAATTTAAAGCACATACGCGAGAGCTTAAACAACGCACAGCACAATTAGAACAACGTATTAATCAACTACTCGCTCGTTAAGGACACCAGTTTGGCAATTGCTCGCTTATATCAGATAACTAACACCTTACTCAGTTTTGGGCTTGATGAGTTTATTCCTGCAAAAAAGCGACCTTGGTTTGCTCGTGTCGCCAGAAGCAGCCTGTTTTGGATGGCCAATAAGCATGCTGATAAACCTCTTGGAGTAAGGCTACGTTTGGCACTACAAACTCTAGGTCCAGTCTGGGTTAAGTTTGGACAAATGCTCTCTACACGCCGAGATTTATTGCCTCTTGAAGTAGCACAAGAGCTGGCATTGTTGCAAGATAAGGTTGCGCCTTTTGATGGTGTTCAAGCTCAAAAGTTAATAGAAAATGCTTTACAAATTAAAGACATAAGCGAGTTATTCAGCGAGTTTGAGCAAACACCACTCGCCTCCGCCTCGATTGCTCAAGTACATACAGCAACCTTAGTAGACAAAGGGCAAGAAAACGAAGTGGTCATCAAGGTGATCCGCCCTGACATTGAGCAACAGATCACCGCAGATCTGGCCTTAATGGCGCAATTTGCTCGGTTACTTGTTAGATTATTTAAATCAAGCCGCCGCCTGCGCCCAGTTGAAGTTGTCAAAGAATACAAAAAAACCTTGCTTGATGAACTCGACCTGATGCGAGAAGCCGCCAATGCGATTCAGTTAAAGCGTAATTTCACAGACTCAGAATCTTTATATATCCCAGAAGTTTTTAGTGACTATTCGCGCACCAATGTACTTGTTATGGAACGCATCTATGGGATCCCTGTTTCCGATACCGATGCACTACTTGCGCAAGGGACCAACATGAAACTCCTTGCTGAAAGAGGCGTGGAGGTATTCTTCACTCAAGTTTTCAGAGACAGCTTTTTTCATGCGGATATGCATCCTGGCAATATTTTTGTATCACGCGATACACCGCACAACCCACAATATATCGGTATAGACTGCGGCATTGTCGGTACATTAAACAAAGAGGATAAGCGTTATCTCGCTGAAAACTTCATCGCATTTTTCAATCGTGACTACCGCCAAGTTGCTCAGTTACACGTCGATTCAGGCTGGGTACCAGCCGATACTTGCGTTGAAGAGTTTGAATTCGCGATACGTACTGTGTGCGAGCCTATTTTTAATAAGCCACTCGCTGAGATATCGTTTGGTCATGTTTTGGTTAACCTGTTCAACACAGCTAGACGCTTTAATATGGAAGTACAACCTCAGTTGGTATTGCTGCAAAAAACCTTACTCTATGTTGAAGGACTTGGTCGTCAGCTTTACCCCCAGCTAGACTTGTGGCAAACAGCTAAACCATTTTTAGAACAATGGGTAAAAGAACAAGTAGGCCCTTGGTCTGTACTAAAACAACTGTACGCCAATCTGCCATTTTGGGCTGAAAAGATGCCAGAAATGCCCGATCTTATTTATCAAAATCTCAAACGAAATAATCGGCAATTGAGCAGCGTCAAAGAAAAGAGTGATGCCAAGCCCATACTATTAGGTATGCTCGCCTGCACCTCCCTTATTTGTGCCAGCCTAAGTTATTTAGCACATGAGTGGCTAGTTAGTGGCTTGACATTATCTGCAAGTGTCGTTTTATTTATCAGCGCATGGCGCAAAATAGGGTGATATTTTGCACACTGGGCGTATAATCACGGCAAGTTAAGTTTTTTATCACAAACGGAGTCATCATGGGTTTAGGTGGGATCAGTATTTGGCAGTTATTAATCGTTCTTGCCATCATTGTTTTGTTGTTTGGAACAAAAAAACTACGTGGCATTGGTAGCGATCTGGGTGGTGCTGTTAAAGGATTTAAAAAAGCGATGTCTGATGAAGACAAAACATCTGCTCAGTTAACCGAGCAAAAGCAACAAGAACGTGAAAACACCACAGAGCAAGAGAAAAAAGACAAAGATAAGGTATAACTCATGGGCATGTGGGAACTGGTGGTCGTACTCATTGTAGGCTTAATTGTATTAGGCCCAGAGCGTTTACCGGTTGCAATCCGTACCGTTAGCCGCTGGATAAATACCATCAAATCTGTCGCAAATTCAGTCAAAACAGAAGTAAGTGAAGAGTTACGAGTTCACGAACTCCATAGCAATTTAAAAAAGGCTGAACAGCAAAATATGCAAGACTTACCTGATGATATTAAGCATTCGGTCAATGAACTGCAAAAAGCGGCTGAGTCAGTAAAACACAGTTATAAAAATACATCAGACGTCAAAAAAGACTGAATAACCAAGTAATAAAGAAGTAAAGAGCAACTTATGTCACAAACCCAACACAGCGGTTTTATCGGCCATTTAATTGAGCTTCGAAATCGGGTTATGAAAGCGCTATTGAGTGTGTTGTTGATTTTTATTGCACTGGTATATTTTGCTAACGACATATACGGCTATGTTGCAGCGCCTTTAATCGCTACGCTACCAGAGCAAAGTACTATGATAGCCACAGATGTGACAGCCCCCTTTTTTGCACCTTTTAAACTCACTCTGTTTGTTGCACTGTTTGGTGCCATACCAATCATACTGCACCAAATTTGGAGTTTTATCGCCCCAGGTCTTTATCAACATGAAAAGCGTATGCTTATCCCTGTGTTGCTTTCCAGTGTGGTACTTTTTTATTCCGGCATCGCGTTTTGCTATTTTGTAGTGCTCCCCATTGTACTGAACTTTTTTACCAGTGTTGGGCCACAAATGATGACCATGTCCCCTGATATTAGTAGTTATTTGAGTTTTGCCTTAAAACTGTTTTTTGCATTTGGAGTAGCATTTGAAATCCCTGTCGCTATTATGGTGTTGTGCTGGAGCGGCGCGACATCGGTAACAAGTTTAAAAGAAAAGCGTCCCTATATGGTAGTTGGCGCATTTGTGGTTGCCATGTTTTTAACACCACCCGATGTGCTCTCCCAGACCCTGCTGGCAATACCTATGCTATTGCTCTTTGAACTGGGCTTATTACTTGCGAAGTTTTACACAAAAGAATCAGAACAACAGGAATCCGAACAATGAAAAAAATAGCACTTTTAAGTGTGATATTAGCAAGTGCTACTGCGTTTGCACAACCTGTAGACCAACAAGCTTTAGCGGCTTGTACTCTTATTAAGAAAGATTTTGAGCGCTTAGTTTGTTTTGACAAAGTGATGGCAAACCAGCCAATCAACATTGAGCAAACTATCACGCAAAACACGCCCTCTGCGCTGTCAGACGAAGAACGTTTTGGCATGACCAAAAAACTATTAAAAGAAAAGACAGACTACTCAGAAGCCCAACAGATCAACGCTTCAGTGCTCGAAGTAATCAAATCGCCTTTAGGCACCCGTCTATTTAAGCTTGATAATGGCCAATCATGGAAGCAATTAGATAGTGGCGCTTTCTACGCCAAAAAAGGCGATAAAATAGAGATTAAACGCGGTACTTTAGATTCCTTCTTAATGACCAAAGAAGGGTCAAACCGCAGTATCAGAGTCAAGCGAGTGGACTAATGACCACACGTTATATCGACGCTGGTGTAAACCTCACAAGTTCACAATTCGATGAAATATGTGACGACGTTGTGGTACGCGCTAAACAAGCTGGCGTCGACAATATGCTACTTATTGGTAGCAATGTGGCAGATGCAACACAAAGCCTACATTTTGCTCGCCATTATGGTTTTGTGAGCACTGCAGGCATTCACCCTCATAATGCAAAAGACGCATCTAGTGACTATGTAGCACAACTATGCCAGTTATTAAGTCAGCCTGAAGTCGTGGCGGTTGGTGAGTGTGGTCTGGATTTTAATCGCGATTTTTCACCCAGACCTCTGCAAATAAAGGTTTTTGCTGAACAACTGAGTCTTGCACAGCAATTAAATATGCCCGTTTATCTGCATGAACGGGATGCCTTTGACTCCATGAGCACGGCACTCGAACAGGTGAACATTCATGGGGTACTGCACTGCTTTACTGGTGATACAACCGCCCTAGAGTTCTACTTGAATTACGGTTTGATGATCGGCATCACAGGCTGGGTATGCGATGAACGCCGAGGCGCACAACTTCAGCAACTTGTTCCGCTTATACCGGATGATAAGTTGCTTATCGAGACAGATGCCCCGTATTTATTACCGCGCACTTTAAAACCCAAACCTAAATCACGCCGAAATGAACCTGCGTTTGTCACCGAAGTGGTACGTCAAGTAGCCATGTTAAGAGGACAAACTGTTGAGCATGTGGCACAAATTAGTCATGACAACTTTAATCGCCTGTTCATGACAGAGGTCGAGTTGGAGTGATACGCCTACTACTTGTTTTTTTATGCATGTTGGTGACACTTTCAACCCATGCATTTGAAATTAACCAAGGCTTTATCAAACGATCAGCATTGCCGTTTTCTTATGTGCAAAATAATAGTGAAACCCTTGAACAGCTACAACGTACCGAGCTTGACTGGCAAAACGTTGATAATGGTTTTTTACACCTTAAGCCTGATTCGAAAATCATTTGGTTGAAAGTCGTTTTAAATAACCAAGCCGCTCAAGACCTCCCATTACTGCTCAGCGTAAACAATAATCAGCTGGATAACATCACCGCTGTTATTCCCGAGCAAAATCGCTCTATTTTGGTCGCCCTTGGCAGTGAGTATCAACAAAGCGCTCAGCAGCCAATTTCACATCAAGTGCAATTGGTGCCAATTAAATTACCAGCTCATGAAAGCACTACACTTTACATCAAAATAGAAAATAATGGTCAAACCTACTTGCCTTTGAGCTTGTGGCACCCTATCGAGTATCTAAAATATACCAGCAAATTCAACTTACTCTATGGTATGTTGGCCGGATTTATTGTTGCTATGGTACTGACCAATATTTCACTGTACTCCTTTACCCATAAGCAATACTTTTTATTTGGCGGTCTAACCATCGCAACTATTTGGATGCTTAATGTGCATCTCTATGGTTTTAGCCATCGCTACCTTTATAATAACTGGCTGTGGCTCCAGCAATATGGGCAAGCGCTATTCATGTTTATTTCCACAGGGCTATTTATACCTATATTGAAGGCCACACTAGTGCCCACAAATGCATTACGTACACAGCGTATGCTCAGCGTGATGTTAAAACTGGGTATTGTATGTACTGTGCTGCTGCCTTTAGCACCACATCGCATTGCATTATTAATCGCTTTTTTCTTGAGCTTTGTCACCGCGGTAACATATCTTTGTTTAGCTGTGATTGCTTACAGACGCTCAGCGCCATTTAATAACGCGTACCTTCTTATGTTTAGCACCCTTTTACTTGTACTGGGCTATCAAAGTGCTTTTGAGTTAGGGTTACTTTCAAGCCCCGTTCTGGATAGGCCTCTAACCTATCTGTGTTACTTATTGATTAGTATGACCTTAAGTTATGCATTAGCTCGCCAATATATTAAAGATCGCGATAACAAAATAAAGCACCAGCAAGCTCGTCTAGCACAAACAAGAGCCGAAGATGCATTATTAAAAGAACGCCTACATCTACAAGAGCAGGCGCAAGAAAAGTTAGAAACAAGTATCGACGAACGTACCTTTGAACTTGAGGTCACGCTTAGAGAGCTACAAGAAAAAAATCGCGAATTAGAAAAGCTCAACATGGAAGATGCGCTTACTAAAGTAAAAAACCGACGCTATTTCGACAAACGCATTATGATGGAAGTACGTCGCTCTCGCAGAGAGCAAACCACATTAAGTGTCGTCATGCTAGACATCGATCACTTCAAGAAAATTAACGATAGCTATGGTCATGTGGTCGGTGATCAAGCCATTTGTGCCGTCGCAAAAATAATAGAGCAGCACCTCAAGCGGCCTCTAGATGAAGTATTTAGATATGGTGGTGAAGAATTTGTACTACTACTACCAAATACACAACAACAAGGTGCACTAGAGCTTGCCGAACAAATACGCCAAAGTATATGTGCAGCACATTTCGACTTTGGTGCTACACATCTAAAAATGACACTCAGTGCAGGGGTATATAGTGCGATTGCAACTGACAGCAAAAACCCCACCCTATTTACAGACTTAGCCGACAAAGCCCTGTATCAAGCGAAACAGCAGGGTAGAAATCGAGTATTAGCGTACGAATTATAATTTTAGGAGACTATAGTGGCTCAATCTGGATTAGATTTATTTCCTTATACACGTATGCGTCGCATGCGCAGAGATGATTTTTCAAGACGCTTAATGAGCGAACATCAATTATCAGTTAACGATCTGATTTTCCCTGTTTTTGTCTTAGAAGGTAAAAATCGCAGAGAAGCGATTGAGTCAATGCCGGGTATCGAGCGTTTATCGATTGATTTACTCATTGAAGAAGCAGCCGAGCTCGTCGCATTAGGTATCCCAGCTATTGCTATTTTTCCAGTAACACCTGCTGATAAAAAATCCCTTAATGCGGAAGAAGCTTATAACCCAGAAGGACTTGCGCAGCGCACAGTAAAAGCATTAAAAACAGCATTTCCTCAACTTGGTGTCATCACCGATGTAGCACTTGACCCGTTTACCGTACATGGGCAAGATGGCATCATAGATGATAATGGCTACGTGATTAACGATGTAACCACCGAGGTGTTGATTAAGCAAGCATTATCACATGCACAGGCGGGCGCTGACGTGGTAGCTCCTTCTGACATGATGGATGGTCGCATCGGGGCAATCCGTGAAGCATTAGAAGCTGAAGGACACATTCACACCCGTATAATGGCATATTCAGCCAAATATGCTTCAAGCTATTACGGCCCTTTTAGAGACGCAGTTGGCTCTGCAGGAAACTTAAAAGGCGCCGACAAGAAAACCTACCAGATGGATCCTGCAAACTCTGACGAAGCACTACGAGAAGTCGCTTTAGACCTGCAAGAGGGTGCCGATATGGTGATGGTTAAGCCTGGCATGCCCTATTTAGACATCGTTCGCCGTGTGAAAGATGAATTTGGTGTACCAACATTTGCTTATCAGGTCAGTGGTGAATATGCTATGCATCGTGCAGCTATCGACAATGGCTGGTTGGCAGAAAAGCCGTGTATCCTAGAATCACTGTTAGCTTTTAAACGCGCCGGTGCTGATGGCATTTTAACCTATTTTGCCAAACAAGCTGCTATTTGGCTAAACGAAAAATAACAAAGCTTTAGCGCCTAGTCTGCAGCTAATCTACAAAAAATGCGCCATGTGGCGCATTTGTTATTTGCTTGCTAAAAGCTGCTCAGCTCTGGCGAAGCCCGCCTCGCTTAACGTCCAACTGTAAAAAGATTTAACTTCGCCACTGTGCAGCTCTACCTGCAGTACAGTAAGCAGAGAAAAACTCTTTCGTTGAATATGTTTAATATCTTCAGATAAAATATAACGCGTACCCAGTCCCAGAGAGTAGCTAATACCCGCTCTATCAATATGCACAAAACGCTTATTCAGTATCGATAACGTTAGCGGGACAATACTCGCTACAAGCAGTGCATAACATAGCACAGATAAAGTCACCACTCGTGACTCTAACATCGACACTAAACTGAACAAGCTACCACAAAGCAACAGAAACACCCCATATAGTAGCCAATTTACTGATAAATCAACGGTTTTCACTAAGAGTCTCCAAAACTTTAATATGCCTAGCGCTATCAACTTTATTTCTTTAGCTGCAATAATAAACAGTTATCGTACCTAAATCAAGTCCTAACATTTATAATTAAGTACTTTTTCATTAGACATAAAAAAACCGCTTGATTATCAAGCGGTTTTTAAAAGTTTAGAAGCTAACTAAAAATTACTTAGCCGCTTTTTTCTCTTTTTCTGCAGCAATTACAGTGTCAGCAACATTTTGCGGACATGGTGCGTAGTGTGAGAACTCCATAGAGAACTGACCACGACCTGAAGTAATTGTACGTAAGTGACCGATGTAACCGAACATTTCAGAAAGAGGTACGTCACCCTTGATGCGAACGCCTGTTAGGCCAGCTTCTTGGTCTTTGATCATACCACGACGACGGTTAAGGTCACCGATTACGTCACCTACGTTGTCTTCTGGCGTGAACACGTCAACTTTCATGATTGGCTCAAGAAGTTGTGCACCCGCTTTAGGGATAGACTGACGGAATGCGCCCTTCGCTGCGATTTCGAACGCGATTGCTGATGAGTCAACTGCGTGGAAACCACCGTCGAATAGTTCAATTTCAACGTCTAATACAGGGAAGCCAGCAAGTACACCAGTTTCCATCATTGACTTGAAGCCTTTCTCAACTGCAGGCCAGAATTCCTTAGGAACGTTACCACCAACAACGGTAGACTTGAAGGTAAAGCCTGAACCAACTTCGCCCGGCTTGATACGGTAATCAATCTTACCGAACTGACCTGAACCACCTGATTGCTTCTTGTGCGTGTAGCTATCTTCAACTTCTTGAGTGATAGTTTCACGGTAAGCAACCTGAGGTTGACCAACGATTAGGTCTACACCGTAAGTACGCTTAAGGATGTCTACCTTGATGTCTAGGTGTAATTCACCCATACCTTTAAGGATAGTTTCACCTGAATCTTCGTCAGTCTCAACTTGGAATGACGGATCTTCTGCAACCATCTTACCAATAGCAATACCCATCTTCTCGTTACCGCCTTTATCTTTAGGCTGTACCGCGATTGAAATTACTGGATCAGGGAAGATCATCGCTTCAAGTGTACATTCATGCTTAGGATCACAAAGTGTGTGACCAGTTTGCACGTTCTTCATACCAACAACTGCGATGATGTCACCAGCTTGCGCTTCTGAAATCTCATTACGATCATCTGCTTGCATCTCAACCATACGGCCGATACGCTCAGTTTTACCTGTTGCAGAGTTAAGGATTGTGTCACCTTTTTTCATGCGGCCAGAGTAGATACGGATGAAAGTAAGTGCACCGAAACGGTCATCCATGATCTTAAACGCAAGCGCTTTAAGAGGCTGGTCAGCGTCAACAGTTGCAACTTCGCCAGTAGGCTCACCCGTTTCAGGATCAGTTAGTGGCTGAGGGTCAACTTCTGTTGGTGCAGGTAGGTAATCAACAACTGCGTCAAGTACTAATTGAACACCTTTGTTTTTGAACGCAGAACCACAGTAAGTTGGGAAGAATGCAAGATCACGAGTACCTTTACGGATACAACGCTTGATGTCTTCTAGAGAAGGGATTTCACCTTCCATGTACGCTTCCATTAGATCGTCGTCTTGCTCTACAGCAGACTCGATAAGTAGCTCATGGTATTCTTCAACTTTGTCTACCATGTCTGCAGGAACGTCTTTTACTTCGTAGTTTTCAGGAAGACCTGAATCATCCCAAACGTATGCTTTTTTAGTTAGTACGTCTACAACACCACAGAACTCGTCTTCGATACCAATTGGTAAAGTCATAACAAGTGGGTTAGCTGCAAGTACGTCTTTAACCTGCTTAACTACGCGGTAGAAATCAGCACCCATACGGTCTAATTTGTTTACGAAAATAATACGTGCAACTTCTGATTCGTTCGCATAACGCCAGTTAGTTTCTGATTGTGGCTCTACACCACCTGAACCACAGAATACACCAACACCACCATCAAGAACTTTTAATGAACGGTATACTTCAACTGTGAAGTCAACGTGTCCCGGTGTGTCGATCACGTTTAAGCGGTGACCTTTCCACTCACACGTTACAGCAGCTGACTGGATAGTGATACCGCGCTCAGCTTCTTGTTCCATGAAGTCAGTAGTAGACTCACCGTCGTGTACCTCACCGGTTTTGTGAATCTTACCTGTAAGCTTTAGGATACGCTCAGTGGTGGTAGTTTTACCCGCATCAACGTGCGCGAAAATACCAATGTTTCTGTACTTCGATAAATCTGCCATTGTTTTGCTCTATTTAAAGTAGAAAAATTATTCGGCGGGAGTATATCACCTCTTATAGCGAACATCATCCTTGATATCGCTTAAAATGCGCACAATTTGCGAAAAAGTTTTTATTCGTGGCGATAAGTAATAATAAACACAGTAAGTATTCGTTATCTAGATAAAATCAATAACAATGTCTAAAGTTGAGTAAATAGGGGCCTTTTAAGCCTCGTTCGCTACAATTATGCTATTAAAACAATATAAACAAACCAAGAATCAGCCCTAGCCCCAATAAAGGCACAAGCACGGTAAGCATTGCTAGCGGCCAATAGGCGGCTTGATGGGTTTCTTTGCAGATTGCTCTGACTGTGGTTACCACATAGCCGTTATGTGGCAATGTATCTATCGCACCAGAACTAATGGCCACAACACGATGAAGTTCCGAGTTGTTGACTCCAAGGTCGATGTAATGTGGTGCAACCAATGGTAAAGCAATTGCTTGTCCACCCGAAGCAGACCCCGTAAGGCCTGCAATCACACTTACCGCAATTGCAGCTCCCAATAATTCGTTGCCAGGAATTTGCGTCATTAACGCTACCGCATCTTGAAAAGCAGGTGTGACTTTAGCGACAGCACCAAAACCAACCACCGCTGCCGTATTTCCAATTGCGACGAGCGCCCCAGTTGTTCCTAAGTTGATCGCTTGTTGCACATTTACAAAATGTTTGAAATTAAGTAATAAAATACTCAAAACCCCACCGAGTAAAGCCACAATTAGGGCGCTTTGCTGAAGCGCTTCATGCAACATAAATGATAAAGTGAGTACCACCAGCAACGGAATAAGGCCGGTGATAGGGTGCGGCAATTGCCGTTTTGATTGCAAAGGGTCATCACCGCGCGCCTCAAATACTTCACCATTTTGCTGTGCTTTTTTGATCATTCTCACCAACAAAAAATACCCTAAAATTGCCATGAATACGGCCACGATGAGGCTTTCTTGCCATGCAGCATAAGGCGAGGTGCCTAAATATTTAATCGGTATCCAATTTTGAATTTCAGGGGAGCCCGCAGAGGTCATCGTAAACGTCACCGAGCCAAACGCCAGCGTGGCCGGGATAAATCGCCTTGGCAAGTTAGCATCTTTAAATAAACTCAGTGCCATAGGAAAAACCGAAAAGGCCACTATAAATACACTTACTCCGCCGTAGGTTAACAAAGCACAAGCAAGTACCACAGCTAACACAGCGTATTTCATACCCAGTTTGCCGACAATATAGTGCGCCACCGCATCAGCAGCCCCTGTATCTTCCATGAATTTACCAAACAGCGAGCCAAGCAAAAACATAAAAAACCAAGCCTGAATAAAGCCACTGAAACCACTCATGTAGCTACTGATAAAATCCACTTCAGAACCCAAGGGGAAAAGCGTGATACCACTGCTTAATGCCACCAACAAAGCGCACAAGGGTGCACAAAGAAACAGATTCATTCCGCGCAGCGTCAAGAAAATGAGTAGTGCTAACGCACCAACAAGCCCAAACATACTCAGCATTAAAGTCCCTATTATTATTATTTTTCAGAACAACATGGCTTTAGCATTGAACAAAAACGCATCAGATTCAAGAGCTAAAGTTCTAATTAATGCGACTATAAACGCCACCTTTGTTTGAACTACTCGGCTTGCTTGCGTGACAAAGGGACTTTATTTTTATTACCCATAGTCACTTTTAAAGAACCTCCGACTTGTATTTCAATCGCTGTTATCTGATTAACGTTAATATCAAGTGGCCCCGAATACATTCCCTCTAGGCTAAGTCGCGACTGGGCTTGTTTGGTAAGGCGTGAAAAAACCAATGGCATCGCTTTTCTTTACGTAAAAGTACCTACAAGCTTGCCTCGCCATTGTTCAACTTGCGCCTGTGTTGGTATTACGCACAAAAGTATCAGAGTATATAAAATTCTTATCATAGTGATCGGTCTCCTTAAAAGTTACAAATACCGTAGCAAATCTCATCGTTGTGTTTCTTAATTTATGACGAATTAGCACGGTTTCTTTTTAAATTGCGCTAAAAACAAGGCGAGGATTGTTTAACCATTGCAACAAACGCAAATAAAAATAAATCTCATTTAAATATTGACAGGTTGAAAGATCTAATTGATAATCAATCTCAACAAAGCGAGATTGACGGCTCACTTTGTTGGATAACTCATATTGTTTCTCGACCCTGAAACAGACGTGTGGCGCACGAAAACAGCCACAGGTTGAGTGTGTTTGCAGCAACGCCCCTTGATGCAAACACTTTCAACCAATTCACTATTTTACTTGCTACATTGCTCATATCGGTGACGGTAGATATGACACTAAAAAGCCCCTTGTGGGCTTTTTTTATGCCTATTTATTTGTTTTGAGTAATCTTATCTCCCCCGCAAAAATCAAATGATAATTAATATCATTTAGGTGTTGACACTCACGAAGATCTAATTGATAATCAATCTCAACAAAGCGTAGCGACACGCATTTTGTTACTCTTATTGTTGATAACCTTGTTCCACGTTTGGCAAACGTTAACTGCTAGGTTCAGGTAACTATTTACACTGTACCACTCACTATTTTACTTGCTACATTGCTCATATCGGTGACGGTAGATATGAAACTTAAAAAGCCCCTTGCGGGCTTTTTTTATGTCCATATTTAACACTGTAATTCGCTGTAATCGACTATAAAATCAACACGTGTATAATGCTGTCCACTTCAAGCGTGAATAATAAAAATACTCATGGACCATGCTCGACGCCGCTGTAATATCACATTAACTCTGTTGTTATTGGCTGGGTTTACTTTTACTAGCTGGTTTAGCTATCACATGGCTCACCATTCGCTGAGCGAGGGTATTGTTGATGACGCGCTTCCTCTTACTAGCCATTTAATTAGCACTGATTTACAAAAGCAGCTACAAGGGCCAATTTATGTTGCCCAAAGCATGGCACAAAACCACTTTGTTCATCTGTGGCTTAAAAATAACCAAGGTGATGCAGACCAACTCTTTGCTTTTTTGAAAAAAACAAAAACGCTCTTTAAAAGCCAGACCAGTTTCTTAGTCGACCATCGTACAAAAAAGTACTACCACTTTGATGGTCGAACCAACCAGCTTAACTTAACCTCCCCAGAAGCAGCTTGGTACAGCGAAGTATTAAACTATACAAAACTCGATTATGTGTTAAATGTTGACGTATCACCACAGGACAACTTTAATCCTATTGTGTACGTAAACCATAAAATCATCGCAAATAATGAACTGCTCGGCGTGACAGGGGTTGGTATTCAACTAGATGACTTACAGCACCTGATCAACTATTACCAAAGCCAGTACAAACGTAAAGTCTATTTTGCAGACCATCAAGGCAGGCTGATTTTTTATAACCAAAATAAAATGCCCAGCCAATCTCTGGTATCCGAATTTCCCGAACACTTAGATGCGATTCTCAGCCAAACAAGCTATAAATTTGCTATTAAACGCCAAGGCATGCAACGGCTGATCAACTCACGTTATATCTCTGACTTGGGCTGGCACTTAATGGTTGAGCAAACCTTTACACCAGAAACAAAATTAACCGATGCACTGATAGCCAACCTGTTGTTAGGTATGGTGATCACCTTATGTATTTTGGCCATTGCTCAGCTGACTTTTAACCAGTATCAAAAACGCTTAGAGACCATCGCATTAACAGACAAACTGTGTAATGTATTAAATCGCCAAGCTTTTGAACCTCTATTACAGCGCCATATTTTACGTGCTAAACCTGGCCGAGTACCGCTGAGCTTACTGCTTTTAGATATTGATCACTTTAAGCAAGTTAACGACCAGCATGGCCACTTAGTTGGCGATCAAGTGTTAAAGCACTTTGCTGAACTCTGTGTGGCCGTTGCCGATAGCAGCGATGTTATTTGCCGCTGGGGCGGTGAAGAGTTTATGATTTTGATGCCTAATGCCTACATAGACCATGCAACGCAATTTGGTGAACGCTTAAGAGAAAAACTCACTGCTTGTGATTGTATCGTACCTATCACCATCAGTATTGGCGTAGCCCAGTATCAACCACAAGAAAGTGAAGATGATTTTATTAAACGTGCTGATGACGCTTTGTATCGGGCAAAACGGCTAGGCAGAAATAGAGTCGAGATGGCTGCGTAGGGCAGCCAATATAGAGTTAGCGTCTATTTTTACGCGCGCGAGCGCGACGTTGACGTTTCTCTTCTTCTTTTGCCGCTTTTTTCGCTTCAGCTTCAGCGCGCAATTGCGCAACCATCACTTCTTCTTCTTCGCGCATTTGCGGTGTTTCCATAGTAATGCGACCAATCACAGCATCACGCAGTTCATTAATTAAGATTTCTGACATCTTGTGCGTATCAATTTGATTGCCGCCTCGAATACAACCGCGCTTTTTACCGGCCATTTCGATAAACTCCCAATCTTGTTCTGGTAGTTCATCAATTTTATAGCGTGTTTTAAGCAGCTGAGGATAAGCCTGTAAAAGGTATTCTGCGGTATAACTTGCCACTTCTTCATAGTCAATGGCAGTATCACGAATCGCCCCTGTTGCAGCCAATCGATAACCAGAGTTTTCATTTTCTACTTTAGGCCATAACATGCCTGGTGTGTCGTATAGCATTATACCGTCGTCTAACTTGATACGCTGCTGTGCTTTAGTAACCGCCGGTTCGTTACCCGTCTTGGCAACGATGCGCCCGGCCAAAATATTAATGAGAGTAGATTTACCTACGTTTGGAATACCCATGATCATGGCTTTAAGCTGTTTATCAGCACCCACTTTTTGTGGCGCTAACTTTTTACATAACTCATTAATTTTATGTACTTCTGAGGCTTTATCATGACCAAACGACAGCGCTTTAACCCCATTTTCTTGCTCAAAGTAACTCATCCATTGCTGTGTCAGTTCTGGATCGGCTAAATCGGCTTTGTTGAGTATTTTGATGACCGGCTTATCCCCACGAAGCGCCGACACCATAGGGTTTTCACTACTGTAAGGAATACGTGCATCCAACACTTCTATGATCACATCCATCTGCGGCATGATCTCTTTGATCTCATTACGAGCCTTATTCATATGCCCAGGAAACCACTGGATGGCCATATTTTTCTCCTACAAGTACAAATAAAAGCGCCATTTTACCTAGGTATAGACAAAATTACCTTAATAGCGCGAAAAATTTCTGTTTTTATCAATTTCAAAGCCGAATATAACGGATAACTCAAGTATACTGCGCGCATCATTTTACATGGGTATCGATTCATATGGCGTTAAAGTCAACTATTATAAAAACACAGCTATCACTGAGTGATATGGATAGACATGTCTATCAAACGCTTTCTGTGACGGTAGCGCAACACCCATCGGAGAACGAACAGCGTTTGATGGTAAGGTTACTCGCGTATGCACTGCAGTATCAGGAACAGTTAGAATTTACCAAAGGGTTATGTGCCGACGATGAGCCTGAGATTTGGGTAAAAAATTACAGTGGTGAAATTGAGTTATGGATAGAACTGGGCTTACCTGACGAAAAGCGACTGAAAAAAGCCTGTAATCGCTCTAAGCGGGTTGTGCTTTATACCTATGGCGAAAATACACAAGCTATTTGGTGGCAAAAGAATCAGTCTAAGCTGGCACACTATAATAATTTATCTATCGTCAGCCTCCCCTATTCAGCCACTGAACAATTAGCAAAAATGGCGGCACGCTCACTATCTTTAACCGTAACAGTACAAGACGGTGAAATATGGGTAAGCGATGAACAAAACAGCGTACATTGCACCCCTGAGTTATTAAAATAGGAGTTAATATGGCGATAAAGCGTGTGGTGGTATTACACGGTTTGTATATGTCTGGGTTTGTAATGCATCCACTTTGCACCAAGCTTGAAAAAGAAGGATTTGAGATATTAAACCTCAGTTACAATACGCTTTCACCTAATAAGCACGCCATATTTGCTGCCATTGATGAATTTATCAACCAGCAGCCTACCGCCCTTGTTTGCCACTCAATGGGTGGCTTAGTGGCCAGAGCCTATCTGGAACATAATTCTGAGCAAAACCACTGGGTCAAAAAAGTGATCACCCTAGGCACACCACACAAAGGCAGTGCCATTGCCCAACACATGCATGATAAAGGCTTTGATATGTTGCTCAAAGACAGTATTGAATTCTTACTCAGTGATAATCATGACTGGCCCTTTAAAGCCAAGCTATACAGCATCGCCGGCGACTTACCTATTGGCCTTATGCCACTGTTAAAAAAAGGCAGTCGCTCAGATGGCACCGTACTCCTTGAAGAGACTAAGCTCAAAGGCATGGCTGAACACAAGGTGTTTCATTTAAGCCATACGTCCATGATTTATTCACGCCAGGTAATGCAGTATATCCTACAGCTACTAAGCCAAGACGATAATTAACCACCACGATAGACGCATCGTTTGCATAAGATTCTGCAACAAGAAGAACAGCGCATCGCTACAAAGATTTTATCACCATAACGAAAGTCGAGATCGCTCAAAAAATCATCTTAAAACATCACCGTGCTTTAACAACCGTGTCTTTAAGGTTAGAGCAATGCATCAGCCAAAACGCCGCTGCGGCAAAAATTCCGACACTCAAAGTCAACAAAAACCAAAAGAACGAGCCAAGAAACCACAACTTCTGCTCACGCTTTTTCACTTGCTCCGCTTCATGATACACCCCATAGGCCAGTACCAAGTGAACAAACATCATAAACACGGTGGCTACGATATAGTAGGGGGTAATTTGTGCTCCAAATTCCATAGTGCATTCCTTTACTTTGTTGCTAATAGATAAAGCAAGTTCTAACGACTTACTATATTACTTTAGCCTACATCAGAGTTTACACATTTTACAACATCATTGACTACACGGGGTTGAACACTTTTCGTTCCGTGCATTGAATGGCCACTAGCAAGCAACTCCCGTATTGCGGCATCAGCCAGTATGAATTATTTATAAAAACGGATTTGAGTTCGTTATGTTTTAGTAGCCACGTAGGAAGTTGACAAAATGGCGAGCCAATCATAAGAAGCGTTATAGAGCGTTTGTATTATTAATAAATTAAGATAGGTAATGAGATAGAAGCATCACTTGCACAAAAAGCAGATAGTGATGGTTGCCGCAAGTTCACTGTTCAGTTTAGCACCATAACGTTGTGTCAAATGGGTAGAGCGCAGGTGAGCTATCTTCACCTGCACTTTAAGGGGTAGCTCAATGATCGCCGTTTGCTGCAACTTTATAGGCAATAAGCGCAATGATACCGGTAAGTAGAGGCACAGGTGCGGCGATGTAACCAAATGCATCGGAATTGGCAAAACTGGCCCCCGCAAGATGGCCAACTAATCCCACCACAAATGCAAGCAATGCGATACAAACAACGATGATCTCTGATTTATGTTGTGATGCAGTTTTACCTTGCATAACCTTCTCCTTAAATGACTTTGCTTAATGACAAGTTCATTATGCGCCTACGAGAAGGTGATTTTTTGACCTAAATCAAATGCTGATTTTGCTAGTCACGCGCTGTTGACCCACTCTTGTTTTAGATCAATTTTCATGCAAAACACTAAAATATTGGCAAGCTTTATTCCCAGATCAAACAACTGAACTAGTGAGAAATCATGAGTTTTACGGTTAATGGTAGAAATTCCATTATTCGCCCATAGGTCTATTATTGAGAAGGTAAATAAAAATTTATGCTTGATTTATTTTTTCGATTGGATGCATAGATTTTACTCGATAGTCATGGACAAGCTTTTCACCCATACTGAGCACATCAAAACAAGGAGCATATTATGAACACGACAAACTCAATTGGTTTAGACAATCAAAAAAGCCAAGCATTAGTTAGCGCACTGAACACATTATTAAGCAGTTACCAAATTCAATATATGAATGCCCGTGGTTTTCACTGGAATATCAAAGGCCGTAACTTTTTTGAATTGCACCTTAAATTTGAAGAAATTTACAACCTACTGTTATTAAAAGTAGATGAAATTGCCGAGCGTATTTTAACCATCGAAGGTAAGCCATTACATGCATTTTCTGACTACCTTGAAAACAGTAAAATTGCAGAGGCAAAAAATATCAGCGATGGCGCAGATGCCTTAAACAACTTACTAAGCGGTTACAAAACCTTAATTGCTATGCAGCGTGCAATTTTAGAACAAGCGAGCGATGCACAAGATGAAGGCACCGCCGCGCTGATGAGTGACTATATCAAAGAGCAAGAAAAGTTAGTCTGGATGCTTAAAGCTTATCTTAACTAAACGTTCAATATTCTCTTTGTGGTGAGGCTGCTTCGATAGCAGCTCATTCATTGAACTATAAAAGCATGGCTCAGTTGTGGTGTTTTGCCACAACTGAGCCAGCATATTGCGAGCTAAGGCATTAGCTCCAATATAATTCGCTTTCCTTAACCCTCGCTGTGTTGCTCCTTGAAAATACTGGCGAGTATCTTCAATACTATCCGCCGTACTCATTTCAAACTCACTTAAGTCAACAACCGCCTCGGTAATGCTTTGCGGCGAAAACTGGCTTGCGGTTGTCATTAAATCACTTTGAAAAGCAACGACGCCTTCTTTGTTAAATGCACCTTTCATGCTCATGTATGCATAGGGTGGGTGCATCAAAATGCGCCAAAGGCCGTGAGCTATAAACATCTAACCTACCTTTTTTACAACGATTTAATCTGATAATAAAGCAATAAAGAACGCCATTTCTAGTGCTTTATCTTGCAAACTTTTAAAACGTCCAGACGCGCCACCGTGACCTGCTTCCATATCAGTTTTAAATAGCAGTAGATTATCATCGGTTTTTAGCTCCCGTAGTTTCGCAACCCATTTCATCGGTTCCCAGTACTGCACTTGAGAGTCATGTAATCCTGTCGTCACCAAAATATTGGGGTAAGCTTGCGCTGTTAAATTATCATACGGTGAGTATTGCAATATAGTTTGATATGCGGCTTCTTCATTTGGGTTGCCCCACTCATCATATTCATTGGTCGTCAATGGAATTGACTCATCTAGCATGGTGGTCAGCACATCTAAAAATGGTACATGCACCCCAACCCCCAAATAGAGCTCAGGCGCTTGGTTTACAATAGCCCCCATCAATAAACCACCCGCACTGCCTCCCGACGCAAATATTTTGTCTTGATGACCATAGCCTTGCCCAATTAACGCACGAGTGACATCTATAAAATCATTGAAGGTATTTTGTTTATTGGTTTTTTTCCCTTGCTCATACCAATTACGACCCAACATTTCTGAGCCTCGAATATGCGCAATGGCATAAACAAACCCTCGGTCTAATAGCGATAATGTCGTGCTAGAAAAACTAGGGTCGATGGTAATACCGTAAGAACCATAGCCATACTGTAAGAGCGGGTTAGTGCCATCTTTATGAAAAGTGTCTTTGCGATACACTAGCGACACAGGCACTTGGACACCATCTCTGGCAGTAACAAACAATCGCTCCGATGCATAATTTTTCGCGTCAAAATCACCGAGTACTTGCTGTTGTTTGCGTAAAATCTTACGTCCAGTTGTTAGGTCACAGTCATAGACCGAGCTTGGCGTAGTAAGACTCGAATAATGAATTCGTACCGTCGAGGCACTTGACTCAGGGTTATATCCAACCCCGGCATAATAACATGCATCATCAAAACTGAGTTGATAGCTCTCACCTTGATAGTTATGTACAACAAAACGAATTTGTCCTAGCTCTCGTTCTGTGATCACAAAGTGACTATCAAATAGCTCCATACCTTCTATCAGAATGTGTTCACGATGGGCAATAAGCTCTTGCCATTGACTCATATCGCCGATGGTTTGCTCATTGGCCTTAAGTAAGCGAAAGTTTTTGGCATGATTATTTGATAAAATAAAATACTCGCCAGCGAGCCTATCGATCCCAAACTCGTGACCTTCAAGGCGCGGTAACAAGCGCCTAAACTCACCCATAGGCGTATTAGCATCCAATGCCAGCACATCGCTGGTTTCTGTTGCCGCTAGATGTATGTAAATCTCGCTGTCATCACGACTCTTGCCCAGCTCCATATAGAACTGTCGATCTTGCTCTTCATAGACTAGGCTATCATCACTTTGCGGCGTACCCAGAACATGACGGTAAACTTGATAACCCAACAGCGTTTGTGCATCTTTTTTTACGTAGAATACGGTTTTATTGTCATTCGCCCATACTAATTGACCTTCGGTGTTCTCTAAAACATCACCGAGATACGTATTTTTATTTAAGTCTTTAAACCGGAAGGTATAAATACGTCTACCATCAATGTCTTCACTATATGCCAAGGTAGTGTCATTCGGGCTAATCGTCATCTCACCGACATCGTAGTACTCGTAACCTTTTGCCAATTCATTAATGTTAAGCAAAAGCGTTTTATCACTCAGTTGCTCATCCGATGCACGGTAGTGACTGGCATACTCATCATCACCTTGCACATCGCTCACATACCAGTATTTGCCATCTTTAACTGGTACTGAGCTATCGTCCTTAACAATGCGTCCCTTCATTTCTTCAAATAAGGCGTTTTGTAACGCTTTATGAGGCGCCATATTTTGCTCTACATAATGATTTTCTTTTTCAAGATGTGCTATCACTTGCTCCGCTTGTCGTTCATCATCACGCATCCAATAGTAATTGTCGATTCGGGTGTGGTCATGATGCGTCATGCTGTGAGGAATTTTTTTTGCAATTGGCGCAGATAGTTTATCAGTCACTACGGTGTTCCTATTTTTATTTTTTATGCAGTCTAACACAGCTGAAAAATGCTCGCTGTGTTGTCATTACAAAATACAAAAGGCCAATCTGATGATTGGCCTTTATCAATATTTGCGCTTAACGTCTAAGCGTTTTGTACTTTGCTTCGGGCTTTGAACAGTCCTATACAGCCACGCCACATAGCACGGAACAGGCCTCTTACATCGGTCATAATGATGTATAGACATGGCACCAGTAAGAGCGTGATAAGCGTAGCAAACACAACGGCGAAGCCTAGCGATACAGCCATCGGAATAACAAACATAGCCTGTAAGCTGGTTTCAAACATAATCGGTAATACCCCGACAAAGGTGGTAATAGATGTTAAGGTAATTGCTCTAAAGCGCGCACACCCTGCATTGATAACCGCTTCTTTTAGATGCGCTCCTTCTTTGCGTGCCTGATTAACAAAGTCTGTCATCACCAAAGAATCGTTAATAACAACCCCTGCCGCTGCAATAATGCCGTAGGTAGACATCATGCTCAAGTCTAAACCAAAGAACAAATGCCCCCAAATAGCCCCAACCAAACTAAACGGGATCACTGACATAACAATCAGTGGTTGTGCATAGCTTTTCAGTGGAATAGCCAGCAAAATATAGACAATCAACATACCAACAATAAAGAAGACGAGCTGTTCATTCGCTTGTGCTTGTTGCTCTTCAACCGAGCCCCCTAGTTTAGTTTTAACCGATGGGAAGTCTTTGAGTAACTGCGGTAAAATATCATCATCAATACGCTTAGTAACAGCATTAGGCTCTACTACTTCTTCATCAATATTGCCGTACACATAAACAGTACGATAACCTTCTTCACGACGAATATAGCTGATCCCCGGCTTTTCAATCAGGTTAACAACGTCCCCTAGCATCACCTCTTTGCCTTTGGGCGTTTTGATCATGGTGTGTTTTAATGACGAAAATGCTTCTCGCGTCAGTTTAGGATAACGCACCATCACGCGTACTTCTTCACCATTTCGGATCACACGCTGCGCTTCACCACCATAAAAGCTTGCGCCAACCTGATTACCTATGTCTTGTAAAGAGAGCCCTAAGTCATAAGCCACTGGCTTCAATACTAGTTGGATCTCCTTGCTCGCAGGATCAATGGTTGAGCTGATATCAAATAAGCCTTTTTCTTCTTGTAGCATACGGATCAACTGACGGCCTGCGGCATTTAAAGTTTCTATATCAGAGCCATACAATAGGTAGCCAAAGTCACCATCTTGGCCTAAATTGATCACCTCCTCTTCAATTAAAATAGATTTCACACCTGCAATTTCAGGCATGTTCTCTCGCCAGCGACGAGTTAATTCAAAGGTGTTAAATGGGCGAAGCTCTTCATCAACTAAGGGCGCTAAAATGCGACCTTCAGTTCTATCTTGGTTCATTACTAATATGTCGCGAACCATTTTACTACCAAATTCTTGCTCGATTTTCTTATCTTCAGCTATAACTAGCTGCTCTAGCTGACGAATAGCTGCAATGGTTTGCTCGTCTGAGGCATTATCATTCATGGTCAAGTTAATGGCAGGAAAATCATGGGGGATTTTAGGTACAAATAAAGTTCTGACCGCGCCACTGGTGACAAGCGTTATGCTCATAATAAACATACCAACAAAGGCAAACAGAACCGTCCAACGCCATTGCACACACAAAGTCACAAAGCGCTTATACGGACCATTTACAAAACTGAAAAAACGCTTGTTAAAACGCACTCGCCAGCTGTTTTCAGCCATTGGCTCAAACTTAGTATGCGCTATGTGGGCAGGTAGAATAAGCTTAGATTCAACTAAACTAAACGCCAAACACAGTAATACAACCCCCGCAATTGAGATGAAGTTAGAGCTATCAGGCCCACTTGAGAACATCAGTGGTGCAAACACCGCCATGGTCGTAAGTACCCCAAATGTGGCAGGCGTTGCCACCCGTTTTGCACCTCGTACAACGTTTTCTACGCCAGGCCCTTTGTTTTCAATTTCAGTGTAGGCACTTTCTCCTATGACAATGGCATCGTCCACCACAATCCCTAGCACCATAATAAATGCAAACAAAGACACGACATTAATGGTAATACCAAGTAGTGGCATGGTCATGATGGCACCCAAGAAACAAATAGGCAGACCCAACATTACCCACAATGCCAATTTAAAGCGCAAGAAAATTGATAACATGATGGCAACCAAAATTGCACCTTGGAACAGGTTTGTTTTCATCATGTTTAAGCGACCATTGAGATAATAAGTCATATCAACCAGTGGGACGATTTCTACACCTGCGGGCAATTGTGCATTCTTTTGCTCAATATAGGCCTTAACCGTTTCGGCAATCGGGATCATGTTTTGCTCTTTGGTCGCTTTAACCGCAATGTACACGCCATTTTTGCCATTAAGCTTGAAGTAACGCTCACCTTCTGTGAACTCATCCTTCACCACAGCTACATCCTTGAGCAGCAGCTTCGCGCCATTCTCGCCAACCTTCACGGGGATCTGACGGAACTGCTCACCACTATAAGATTGGTTTTCTACTCGAACTGAGATGATGCCAGCATCGGTACGCAGTTGCCCCGCCGATAAATTGGTTGAATAGGCTCTAATAGCCGCAGTCACGTCACTGATGCTCAGGTTATACTGGCGCAGCATATCTGGGTCTATTTCTATGCCTATCTCATCTAAAGGCACATTTACTTCAACCAAAGATACATTGCTTAATTGCAGTAATTCATCTTCAATATTTTTGGCAATGGGTTTTAAGTCTGTTAGCGGTAAGTCAGCGGATACTGTCATACCAATCACATCTTGACGAAACTCTCGCTGACTGACCGTTAACGGTTCCATCGCAGCTGGAAAAGTCGCGATGCCATCAACACGTAGCTTCACTTTATCCATAACATCGGCAAGCTCAACATCTGGGTCTATCTCTAGTGTTGCACTCCCCCCATTACGAAAAGCGCGATATACCCCTTCTTCGATTTCAGTCACATCTTTAAGTGCTTCTTCAATCTTAATTAAAATACTTTCTTCGATTTCTTGCGGTGAGGCACCAGGGTAAGTCGCTTCCACATTGATATAATTGAGCTCAACGTTTGGAAACATTTGTCTTTGAATCGTAAAATATGATGCGATACCGACAATGAGGATAAACCACATCAATAAATTTGCGGCGACTGAGTTATTAGCAAAATAGGCGATAATGCCTGTTTGTTTTTCGTGCTGTTGCATACTCATACTATTCACCCGCCCTTAAAGCTTTTGAGAAGACGGTTGTGCATCTGAAGAGTCAGCGCCTGCTACCTTAACCGCCATGCCTTTTTGCGGATACTCAGGCACTGTAGTAACAATTCGCTCGTTGTCGTTCAAGCCAACATTGACAAAGAAAAACTCCCCTTCTTCGCGGATCACTTGCACCTTACGAGGTTCGAGTTTGTTGTCATCATTTAACAACCATACCGTTTGATTATTCACTAAGTCTTGCGGTAAACGATAAATACGATTAAGTGTTTTACCCGCAAAGTTTACTTGTACAAACGCCCCAAACTTTACGGCTGGTTGATCCGATTTTAAGCCATACGGGTCGTCAATTCTCACCACTAAATTCACCATGCGTGTTTGTGTATCAACCACCCCTAAATCTCTGTCGATCACCGCTTCGCGAGTAAAACCATTTAAGCCACTTTGCGTTACATTGGCTTTTGTACCTGCGACTATTTTGGGCAAAAATGCACTATCAAATCCTGCGATAGGTATGATCACTTCGGCAGATTCAATATTGTTCAGCTGTGCAACCGACGTGCCCACGCCAACAAACTGCCCTAAACCTATATTGCGTGACACAACCAACGCATCATATGGCGCAACTACTTCACAATTATCTAAGTCTCGCTGTGCTCGTTTCAGCGCTGCTTCTGCTGATTTAACAGATGCTCTGGCGCTCATTAATTGCGGTTTACGAAGGAATAAATCAGTGTGTTTTTTGCTAGGAAAGCGTCGTGCTTCATCTTCAGCAACATCAGCAAGGGCTTGCTCTTCAATCAAAGCTGCTTTAGCACGTGAAAGCTCTGCTTGAGCTTGTAGCAATGCGGCTTCATAGTTGTCTTTTTCGATGCGCATTAACACATCCCCACGAGCCACAATACCGCCAGCAATAAAACTAGGATGCCAATATGTCACTTCGCCAGACACTTGTACAGACAGCTGGGTTTGTTCAAATGGTTTAACTTCACCATAACTATTGATCATTACTTGGTGGTCTAAAGCTGAAATAGACTCGACTTCTACCACAGGTCGACTGTCAATGGGTTCCTTTGCTTGTGGATCTGCTGCAATAGCATTTATACCTACAGCGCCGACTACGCCTACCATTAATACCGCAAGGGGCAATATCCATTTGAGAGTTTTTGTTTGCATGACTTCACCTTGTAAAATTTTCCTATGCCTATAGTAACAATTATACGCGCATGGAGAATGTGACATTTGTAATTTTATGTTTCTTACTTTGACATAAAAAAAGATCTTTCCATAGTTAAGATCCTTAGCAACGTGCATCTAACAAGTTGAGAATCACATTACTTACTCACACCGATGAAATTCAACAATACGCTTTATAGATAAATACACGCTTGCATGTATTATTAATACATAACGTTAAAGCCAGTTATATTAGAAAAGGTCACTGTTTTACACTGAGATTTGTTCACGCGTAATTGATCGATAGGTGAGCGAGCCCAGCACAACTGGTGCGCTTTTGCCTCATTACTGATATCTAGCCAGTCATCCATGCTAAGGGCAGGGGTATCTTGGTTATCCAATTTAGTAATAATGTCTCCCACCTCAAGGCCTGTGTTCATTGCGTTTGATGTCACAGATCGCACTACAAAATAACCACTACGCAACTTTCTCAATTCCAAACCAGACAAGTTGTAACGTGATTGGAATCCCTGTTCCCTAGGCCGTAAATACAGCGTATTAGTGTGATAATCAAGGGTAGATATAAACTGATTTAAAAATGCATTTCCAATGATCCACAGCTCATCTTCATCTTCCGTGGGTATAAAGTTTGCTTTTACATTAGATACTGTTAGGTCTGCTATCTGGATACTTTTTACATTTCCTCTTTGGTGCTGCGTTTTGCCTGATAGACCAAAGTCGGCAGCTTCAACAAGTCGCCCCATATCCAGTTTATGTTGTTCAATATACTTCGCGCTTAGCTTTAAATAGTGGCGTGATCCTGTATCTATCACTATTGGCATATCTACAGTGTGATCCGCTGTTAGCTGAAACCTTGCAGGTATATTTAATTTACTAAACGAGCGTGAAAATGATACTGCATGAGTCTTAAATTGGCCCGAGTAAGCTTTGTTTGATAGTACAATCTGTTTCGCTACTTTATCAAACGTCCATGCAAAGTGACGCATCACATCATGACCTATAATGCCATCGAATGTAGCTTCATCACCACGCAAGTAATACTTACTGGTAGAAACTGGGATCACCGCCAACACCATATCTTTAAAGCGCACACTGCCCAGGTCAAACACGTTCACTTGGGTCTTATAAGCTAGGCTTCCCTCTTCATCTCCCCATCCACCTATGAGTAACTCTGCTTGTCTAGGTAACGTCATTTTTTCAACTTTAGGCGTATCAAATAAAGCACTAAAGCTTGCACCACTATCAACGAGCATCTTTAAGTGATGACCATCAATATCTACATACACATAACTTTTTTCACCTTCAAAGTGTGCCGTTAACGGTAGGCTCGTTTGCTCAGACAGCCATATAGGTTTGAGGTCTGAATTTACCCACTTCATACCGACCGTGTTTACAAAACTGCACCCCGATAACATGACCAAGAATGTCACTAACAAATACTTTTTCATACCTAGCCCTAAGCTGATTTCATTACTATCAAAATAAAAGAATAAAGGTGAAAAAATCGTGAAGGAGTTTCTGAAGTTTTCTATAGTCAGCATCACCACAAAATAAAAACAAGTTGCTAGCTGGTCACGCAGTAGATAGAGTGTTGGCAGTGCGAATCGAATTAAATATAACTATGAAGTACTTTATTTTATTACTATTTTTAACGCTAGTAGGCTGTAGCCATACTGCTGAAAAAACAACACCTATACAGATAACGCCACCTGTAACATTAATGAATCATGGCCTGTTTCGGCCCATCCCCGTCACCCAAGAAGCTCGTATTTTTATGTTGCCTGAACATGAGCAACGCGACTTTAAGGAGTATGCTCAACAAGCACAAGAGAAACAGGTTCGAGTCGATCGCATCATTGCAGATTATTTAGAGTCTAGGATCAGTAACTTTAGCTACGATGGCGCTACGCTGACAGCCAGTGAAGTGGTGCAAAGAAATGAAGGTAACTGCATCAGTTTAGCTATATTGACTCAGGCTTATGCCAATTTACTTGGTGTACAAACAAGCTTCAGCGAGGTGGCTTCAATACCTGTTTATAAGCAGCAGAACCAAACCATACTGATATCTCACCACTTTAAGACTAAGCTCTATGCACCTGTAGAACAAAAGCAAGATTGGGTTTACTTTATCCGCCCAGGTACTGTGATCGACTACTTTCCTGTGACAGACATTGCCTTTGTTGGCAGTGCTAGCTATCAAGATTTAGTCGCCAAGTACTATGCAAACTTAGCTACAGAAGCCTTACTCAAAAAACAGTACAACCTAAGTTATTCATTACTTATAAAAGCATTTGAATACACGCCGTATGATCCTGAATTAATTAGTTTGGCCGCGGTGTTACATCGACGCTATGACGATACCAATACAGCACAAAAATTGTATGAATTTGCCTATGACAACCAATTTATATCCAGTAATTTGCTTCATAACTATAGCTTTCTTGCTCAGCAACTTGGCAACACCAAATTAGTAAAAAAACTAGATAAAACACTTTATGATAGCGCCAAAACACCGTTTGACTTTATTCAGCTTGCTGAGCAAGCTATTGCGCGTCATCAATATTTAAATGCTGAAAATATATTGAAAAAGCTAACACATGATACGCCTTATCTGCCCGAACCATTTTTCTCGTTAGCAAAAGTCTCTTACCTTAAAGGCGACACAAAAGCCGCTCAACACTATTTGCAAACCGCAATCGACAAAGCTGAGGATCAAAAAAAGCAAGGGATCTATCAAGCCAAGCTCAATACGTTAAAACAATTTGATAGCAGTTATAACCAAATCAAAGAGCAAAATTAAATACAATGTTAATTTATTATTAACAATGTGTTTACCTTGGCGTTTTTTCGTTCTACCTTATGTGTGTCTAACTTTTAGACAAACATACAACAAGCATGTAAGGATAAACAATGAAAAAACGCTATTTCCTCCCTGTTCTAGGCCTAGCTTCAATGACAGCGCTAGCACAAGCACCTTTAACCGACACACAAATGATGAGCTTCACCAGTAAAACCAATGAAACGGTGATCGGCAAAACAGCAACTCTCAATCTCGCGCTCAGTGGTAAAGCAAATACCATTATGCAAACAATCTCTCATCCAGATGCAAGCTATATCAAACTACACTTTAAAAATGTTAACCTCAAAGGTGGTGGCAAGCTGGTAGTCAGGGCAACGGATAATAGCGAACGCTACGAATACACTCAAGCAGATATGCGCAAGGCTACTTTTGAAAAAGGTGACAATGGAGTCAATCACTTTGCGGCTATGTCAGTATCCAGTGATACAGTCATTGTTGAGTACACTCCGGGCACTGATTTAAACACCACATTAGGTACACCTGTTGTCGACTATTACCATTTCGGTATTGAAAACCAGCTAAGTAGCGATGATTTAGGTACAGACTCTACATGTGGTGCAATGGAGCGCCGCGATGTGCAATGTTGGTCACAATCACACTCTGAAGAATTTGAGCGCAGCCGACCTGTCGCACGTCTAGTAATTGGTGGTCGCAGCCTGTGTACAGGCTGGCGTGTTGGTTCTGACAACCGTATGTTCACTAATAACCACTGTGTCGAAACAGCCTCTGAACTCACCTCAACAGAAGTGTGGTTTAACTACCAGCATACAACGTGTAATGGCACAACAAAGGAAACAGTTGTTAAAGTTACCGGTAAAGATTTCTTAAAAACTGACTATACCCTTGACTATACTTTGTTTACAGTAAACAACTTTGAACAAACACAGCCATTTGGCTACTTTGGTCTTGATGTGAATGATGCTACGCAAGGTCAACGTATTTATATTCCCCAGCACGGTGCAGGCAATCCAAAAGAGTTATCTATCGAATCGGACGAAGATAGCAATGGCTTATGCCAAGTGAACGAAGCTAACGCAAATGGCCGCGGTACAGGCACAGACTTAGGTTACTACTGCGATACTACTGGTGGCTCATCAGGTTCACCAGTTGTAGCAGCGGATACTCGTGATGTAATCGCTTTACATCACCTTGGTGGCTGTACAAACAAAGGCGCGAAAATTAGTAAAATTTGGCCACAAGTATCCAGCATCTTTAACAACGTAGTGCCTGTAGGTGACCAGCCAACTGGTGACCCAGTCCCTGTTGCCAGCTTCACTTATACCTGCAACTTACTAACCTGTCAGTTTGACGGCTCTGCATCACGAGTAACAAACGGTACAATTGAACAACACGAATGGCAATTTGGTGACGGTAGCAACGCTGATTTTGGTAGTAATGTAAGCCACAGTTTTGCCAGCTCTGGTGATTACACCGTAACGCTAAAAGTGACTGACGATAACAACCAAACAGCTTCTGTCAGCAAAACCGTATCAGTGACCAACGCAGATGATCCTGCACAATTGCAAAAAGGTGTCGCAAAAACAGATTTATCAGGTGACAAGTACACTGAGCAATTTTTCTACTTTGACGTACCTGCTGGCGCAACAGATATTACGTTTAAAATGGCGGGTGGTACGGGAGATGCCGACATGTACGTACGTAAAGGCGAAAAGCCAACAACTTCAACCTATGATTGCCGACCTTACCGTTGGGGCAATGGTGAAACTTGTACACAAAATGATGGCGCTGGTCGTTACCACGTAATGATCAGAGCTTTTTCGTCTTTTAATGGCGTACAGCTAACGGCTGACTATACTAATTAAGGCATATCGGGGAGCATGTAGGCGGCAAGTAAGCTTACCAGCGTAAAACGCATACCTGGCATGCTCGTCATTCTCCATATCTGTTTCATACCCAAGGCGACATACAATGTCGCCTTTTCCCTACCAAAGCCAAAGCATGAGCTAAATTATAAATCGTACCAAAGACCTAACCAGGCTCTATTTTCATTTTCAAAGCTATCCCCCTCGACTCGGCTTACGCCCAAATCAACGCGAAAATCGCTCAATCCCGCCGGTGCAAATTTTCCTAACCACGATTGGCCGTTAAAGCTCGTTGACCATTTCAAGCCATAACTTTGTCCAAATACCTGCTCATCAAGTTGATGCTGTTGATAGTACAGCCAAGGAAACTGCGCTTGCAAAGCAATAGCGCCACCATAACCCTCATATCGATGACCTTGGGCAGCATAAAATGGTAAGTCGGGTGCAGTAATCGTGTTGACCATACGACTTTGTGGTAACAAAGACGAGCTCATTCCGCCGAGTTGTAGAGTCTGCTGCTGTCGTTTCGCAAATTGATAAGACACATACATTGGTATATGAAATATCTTACCGAATAGTGTGGCATCAAGGTTTTGGCCTTGCCAATCCTGCCCGTAGGTTTCACCTTCACTCCAAAAACCCGCGAGCTTCTGACCAATAGCAAACGATTGATTATCATATTGCCACTGCTGCTGCGCACCCACTCTTAGCCAACGGTGATCTACGCTTTGACCCTGTGCTTGTTTTTTCCCAAGCAGTCCTGAGAATTGACCTTGCACGTGTAGCTGCTGCCATTGATAGCTATGGCTAAACTGTCCATAAATACCATGTTGTTGCACAGTATCACCTAGGTTTGTACGCTGCTGTTTCTGGCTATCTAACTTATAATCAAATACATGCATATCCCATTGCGAAGCACCTTGCTGATATCTCACTTTGGCAAACACCCCATTGAGTGCATTACCTGCAATATCTTGACTCAATCCAGCATGCCAACTTAGTTTCTCTAAAAAGTCAGACCCTTTTACACCGATATTGAGCAATGATGTACTCGCTGAAGCATACTGTGCCCCCAAAGCCAATGACGCACTCTGTTGCCAAATATCATACTGACTGACAGCCGCCTCATAATGGTATATTGCTGCCGCAGGTAAGCGGATCGACCCGTTAAACTGTTCCGTATCATCCACCGTGTTACTATGCTTAGCGATGCTGTTCTCAGGTACACTTGTGTTGCGAGGCGCCAGTTCATATACCAACTCGCCATGTAAACTGGCTGGTAACTGATACATATCATTGCCTTCAAAACCACTTGATAAATAAAGTAAATCACCACTGGATTGCGCTATTGGAAAGGCAAATAGCGATTGACCCTGCGTTAGCTTATATAAAGCGCCCGTCAGCAATTCAAATCGATAAATATCAACGCACCCCTCAGTCCCTGCGATAAAATAAAGCGCCTCACCAGTTTTAGACCAACTAGGCTGAGTGGCGTATTGATACCCTTGGGGCATCGGCACTTGGATATGCTGCTGGGTAGTTAAATCTTGTATATACAACTGCCAGTTTTGATTTAACGTGTGCTTTAAATAAGCGAGCTTCTGCTGTGTATCGTGCAACGTTGGATAATCATATAACGTACTTAATTGCTTTGAAAATAGCGCCTTAACAGTTTGTTCATGCAAGTTAATCTTTACCAGTTCAGAATGACCATTCATCACCTGCTCGGCAAATACGGTATGCCCATCAGCACTGAGTGTGAAGCGACGAATAGCAACACCTTGCGTCAGTTGCTCAATCTTGCCTGTCTTAAGTGACCAACTAAATAGCTCCCCTCGGCGCACCTGCTTTACATCCTTGTCATTTACCGATGCAACAAAATAAAGCGTGTGGTTATCACGCCACTGTGGATAACGTATGCCTGAAAAGTTTATTGGCTCGAGTGTATGAAGCGTTTTTTTTGCAAAAACTATTGGCCTAACATCTGCAATGTCTTGCGGATCGGCGCTTAAAATTTCTTTTTGTTTATCATTAAACTTTTGTTCTGCAGTGGCGTCAGTTTTAGTCTCATAAACGTTGAGTTTTACTCTGCCTTTGGCATCACTTTCAACAATCGCAAGCATGCTGCCATCCGCGCTGAGCACCGGACTCGTGGCAGCATACTGATAGTCTTGCCAAAGGTCGCTCATCAGGGGCGGCTCTTGTTGCTCTTTAGACATCGCTTGATAAGTAAACTCAGCTACAAATCGACGATAAAGTGTACTAGGATGGTCGGAAAAAACGCCATAAAATGCACTGTCAAAATCTCGAGACTCCACGGCTCTCATACGCGTCCACACGGCATCAAGCAGTTGTTCTGAGTAATGCTGTTCAAGCCAAGCTAAAAAACGCCCGCCTATCAAGTATGCCATGGATTTCGAGTAATACTCGTCGTTCCCTTCATTTAACTGAGCATAGGATAATAGAGCGCCTTGTTGAGCAAGCTCTGTTAATAGCGCCTCACCAAAGTTGTCATTAATTCGCCCTCGCCCAGTCATTTTCGATTCCATTAATGTGGCATACCCTTCAGCAACCCAACGTGGCATCATCGCCTGAGAAATATCGTATAAATCCCAAGTATCGCGAAGTGCTTGTCGCCATCGGTGTCGACTGGGCTGTGATAAATGTACCAAATGTATGTACTCATGCAGAATTAATAGCTGCTGCCAGCTGGCATGATTTGATATAGCCGTGTCTGATTGAGGTGGCGTGGTAAACAAGGCCATAAGCGGGTTATCAGTGCTTGGTAGCGCAAATCCATTTGCAGCATGAATGGGGTCAAATACCACCACATCGGCTTTACCCTCAAGCACACGCTTTTGTTGCTGCCACACTTTATCTCTGACTATTTCAAGTTCTTGTGCAGCTGAGCGTGCCCACGCTTCGTTCCCCTGCGTGTAGTGAATATTAAAGTGCTCAGTATTAAGCGTAAACCAGTGTGCAGCACTCCAAGCTGGCATCACCAATAGGCTCGCTAGTTTAATACAACCGGCAGCAAGTACTCTTAAGCGCATAATTCCATGACCTTATAATATTATTAACGTTCAAATTATGCCCACAAATTATCTTTGTAAGTGTATTAAATTGTAAGCGTTGATGAAAAACTCGATATGGGGTAAGACAATGAAATGCAGCGCTAAAGTAAAGCTGTATATACAAGCTGAAGCAACCCCCTATGCACACAAGGTGAGGCACTCAAGACGTACCCCAGCCTAATACGGCAAATGGGATACGTTTTGCTAAAAGATAATCGAACCTAAATCCAACGGATAATGGTTGCAAGCGTATGGCTTTTACCAGGTTCCACAGTGACCATATCACCCATCACATTCGCTGCTTCTAAACACAACATGGTGTGATATTCATCATCTCGGAAGTTACTTAATCGTTTTGACTTTTCAATCCAAGGATTCCACAACACACAAGAGCTTGAATTCTCTCTTGTCACTTCAATGCAGCCCTCGGGAGTGTGGATTGTTTGCGTTACGCCAGCTTGGGTATAGACCATATCTGTTTCACGCGTGAAACCGACGACATCCTGTTGCACAAATGGTCCTTCGTTAAATTCGATATAAGTTGCGCCCTGTAGGCCGTCAACCGTAGTACGCTTAATATCAGGTGTGGGAAAGTAAGTGTGTAAAGCTTGAGAGAGTGTAAACGCTCGGTCACCTAAATTGGTGTTTGTTAAGCGCACCTCCAGCTGCTCTGAAAAACGAAACTCAACTTCCAACTTAGAATTATAAGGCCAGTAAGTTTCATCCACCAAACGCATTGGTAACGACAAGCGCACAACAATGTGATCGCTAAATTCATTCACCTCTTCTGCACGCCATAATAGCTTACGTGCAACACCATGAATCGGCCAATCCGCTTTTTCATGAATGCCAAACCAAGGCCAACAAATTGGTATACCACCTCGTATTGGCTTCCCCTCTTGGTAATCTTCATCAGCAGACACCCAAATTAAGCTGTTTTGTCCTTTGGGTGTAAATTCGCTCAGCTGAGCCCCTTGCAAAAATACTTTGCCAGAGCATAGTGGACTGTCAACGTTGATATATTCAAGACCACTGTCGGTATGTTGAATAGACACGGATGCTGATAATTCCATCTTTCACCTTATTGTTGAGTCTATGACTGGCCCTACATTACCGAAAATATGCGCCATGAGTAAATAAATAACGGCGAATAATGAAGGTTTTTCATCATTCGCCGTTAGCGTGAGGTAAACCGGTTACACCTTAAATTGACCGACAAGATCGGAAAGCTTCATAGATAATTTATTCATTTTTTCACCACTTTGCGCGGTATTAGCAGCAACTTCCGTCACATTGTCTGCCGCATTTTTTATTTCTACGACATTGCGGCTGATATCTTCAGCTACATGCTGTTGCTCTTCCGCTGCCGTTGCAATTTGCATATTCACATCACTGATCGTTTGAATGGATTGCGTAATATCTATAAATTGAGTCTGTGCAGATTCACTGAGCTGCACTGCACTTTCTGTTCTTTGCAAACTTTTGTTCATTTCTTGTGATACTTGCTCAGTCATTTTGCGTAACTTATCTAGTTGAGATGCTATCTCTTCGGTTGATTCGGAGGTGCGCTGTGACAACGCCCGCACTTCATCTGCAACCACAGCAAAACCACGGCCATGTTCACCAGCTCTTGCTGCTTCTATTGCGGCATTGAGCGCAAGTAGGTTGGTTTGCTCTGCAATTCCCCTGATCACACTCAGTATCGACATAATATTCTCACTTTCACTATCAAGTTGAGTAATATTTGAGTTAGCATCGGTGATCACTAATGACAGCTCCGCCACCCCCTCAACCGTTTGCGTAATTACACTTTGTCCAAGTTCAGCCGCTTGCTGTGTTTGCGATGCCAGCTCTGCTGCATTGGCACAACTTGCAGCAACTTCATTGGCCGTTGCGGCCATTTCGTTAATCGCTGTGGCTGCCATTTCCAGCGCTTGTCGCTGTTGTGATGTGGAGTCGGTCAATTCAGCCGCTTGCGAAGAGGTTTCTTGCGCCGTATGGGTCACCTGCTGTGCACACTGGTTTATTTGCGTTACTAACTGCGCAATCAGATTTAGGAATAAATTAAAGCTATTGGCTAGTTTGCCGGTTTCATCTTTGGTCTTAATATCTAATCTTTGTGTTAAGTCGCCACCCCCTTGGGAAATTACCGTCAGTCCATCACTGACGGCAATAATAGGTCCAGAAATCAAGCGTGAAATATACGTGCCCAGCGCCACAAAAACGGCAATCAGAATTGCGCTTAACACCACGATGGTGATCGTCATGCCGTTTGCTGACGCCATGACCTCGCTTTTTTGCACTAAACCTACAAACTTCCAGCCCAATGATTTTGAAGTATAAATATTGGCAAAGTAGTCTTTCCCTTGAAGTGTTACTTCATGTAGTCCACTATCAAATGTTGCTATTGGGCTAAATACGCCGTTTGCAACTTCGTTAAACGCCTTAAAAGTATGCTCTGGGTATTTTGCATCTGCCAGTACAGTACCGGTATCTTCAACCAACACTAAATATCCGGTTTCTCCCAAGCGGATTTTCTTTACAATTCCTGTTAAGTCATTCAGTGATACATCCATTCCTTGCGCCCCAATGAGCCGACCGTCTTGCATAATGGCCTTTGCGGTCGACACTATCACCATATCATCCGGTGGCCAGTAATAAGCATTGGTACGTACAGCCTTACCCGCGGCCCCCTCTGCAGTTTGATACCAAGGCCGATTACGAGGGTCATATCCTGCGTTAACTTCCCCTTGCGGCCATTGAATATAGCCGCCTTCTGTATTACCCATGTAAATGTAAGCAATACCAGGGTGAGTATCTCCAAACAGCTCAAATACTTGATAAGCTTCTTTTTCAATCGGTGAGTTTTGCAAGGAAGTGAGATTGGTTGCGGAACTTTTATCAAAATAGGTCTCAATGCCTGAACGTGCAGCAATCACATTTGGATGGCTAGCTAGATAATCTACGTTTTTGGCAATTTCTGCGAAGAACATCGAGATGCCATTGTCGATTTGTAAGGCCTCTCGGTTGGCCATTTCAGTGAAGCTTTCTAAAGACGCTTGGCGGGTTTGTGAAATCATCAGCCCAGCAATTATGATTAACGGCAACGCAATTGCAGACATAAATGCCAAGCGTAGCTTTTGCGAAATTCTCATACCTACACCAACTTCGAAAGTTCATCATAAAAATATAGTTAGCGATTTCTACTATGGTCAAGCATTCGGAACGTAATCATATGAATTTATAATAATAACTCTGTGTTTCTAATTTGAGTTAACACCTCAAAATAGTCTACCCTAATAAAGACAAGTAACTATCACAGTAACTCAAAAGTGGGTAACCATGCATAAACTAACACCTCTTGCGCTCGCAATGAGCCTTCTCCCAGCTTTTGCTCAGGCAAACGATGGAGAAATAGCTAAATTAAAACAGCAACTTGCAGACTTACAAAAGCAGATCCAAAAGCTAGAGCAAAAATCTGCACAAAAGCCGAAAGAAAAAACATCGGGCATCAAAGTCGGCGGCGCAGTGCGTACTAACTTTAGTCATACATCTTATAACGATGGTAATAAAAATCGCGGTGGCGACTTCGACTTCGATATATTTCGGGTTAACTTCTCTGGTGATATTGGGGATGTGCAACTTAATGCCGAAATCCGATTTTTTGACTATATGAGCGCCATTAAATATGCCTATGTTGGCTACGATTTTGCCAAAGACTGGCAAGTACAAGCAGGCATAACAAAAGTACCTTTTGGCAACTGGCCATATAACTCGCACAACTATTTTTTCAATACCACTTACTATATCGGCCTTGAAGATGACCACGATTTAGGGCTGTTGTTCAAACGTAAGCTCAAAGATAACTGGCAGTTAGATATCGGCTTTTTCAAAAATGACGAGTTAGGTGGTGTAGATGGTTATGTAGAAGACCGCAATGACCGTTACTCGTATGACATTGTCGGTTACCGTAAAGCAGGCGATGGCATTTATGACAACCCAGCGCAACCGTTGGGAGAATACAACACGCTTGCAGGGCGTTACGCCTACCACTTCAAACACAAAGGTGGCACAACTGAAGTCGGCTTTTCCGGTCAAACTGGTGGCCTTCACAATGGTGTAGAGCGCGAAGGTGATTATCAATCTTGGGCTGTGCATCTTAACAGTAACATGGGCCCTTGGAACTTCCAGCTGCAACATGGTGAATATGATTATGACATTGACGGTGTTGACCGCATGGCTGTTGGCGCTTACGCGTTTTATGACAGTATGGCCGCTCAAGCGACTACCACTAATTTGAATGTGGCCTATAGCTTACCTATCAAATGGGGCGCTGTAACTGGGCTACAATTTTACAATGACTTTGGCATCATCTACGACAAATCTGATCATAGTGAAAACACTTGGATGAATGTCACTGGAGTGTCGGTCGCAGCAGGTGGTTTTTTTACCTATTTTGACTTTGTAAATGCTAAAAACCAACCGTTTGTTGGAGGGTCTATTGCTGGCGACAGTGACGACACCGAGCAACGCTTTAATATTAATATTGGTTACTACTTCTAGCAGACGTTTGCGCAGCAGTCAGCAAGGCACTACACGCTTATGACTGCTGCAAAACTCGCAAACTTATTGCTATATGATAAGCTTTAGATATCCAACTTATGCGTGAGCGCAGCTATGGAAAAACTTTTTAATCGGTGTTTTTGGCTTCATGTTGCAGGCATTACTTTTGTTGGCTTAGGCTTCGTTGGTATTGTGTTACCTGTGATGCCAACTACCGTCTTTTTTATATTGGCACTGGCCTGTTTTACGCGCTCCAACCCAAAGCTGGCCAATTGGCTACTGACACACAAAAAGTTTGGCCCAAGCCTGGTGCAATGGCATGAACATCGCGTGATCCCCAAAAAAGGCAAATATTATGCCCTGCTCGGTATGTCATTCGGTTTTGTTGTTCTGCTATTGAGTCAACCTGCGATTTGGGTATTAGTTAGCGTGGCACTGTGCGAATTGCTGGTTATCGCTTATATTTTTTCAAAACCATCACATCCCCCACTAAGCTAAAGTGCAACCATCAGCATATCCTCGGCCGCGCTTTTTTGTATAATGTTTGCCTCTATTACGACAAGGATTTGCAATGAATTTAAACCAAGTCACTCTGCCCGTTGATAATATGGCGCTATGCACTCACTTTTATCGTTTATTAGGGTTTTTACAAATCGTTGATACTCCACATTACGCACGCTTTGAATGCCCTAATGGCGCAACATTTTCATTATCGTTGAGCGACTGTGAGCAGCCAAATGGGGCTACCATTTATTTTGAGCATGAGCAGCTTGATGAGTGGGTGACACAGCTACAACACAAAGGCATCACGTTTACTGAGCTGCCACAAGATAAACGCTATTTATGGCGCGAGGCAAAATTACAGGACCCCAGCGGTAACAAAATCATACTTTATTGGGCAGGAGAAAACCGCTTAAACCCACCTTGGAGGGTAGAGAAGCGCGCGTAATGCATAGTTCCCATAGAAAAAACCGAATACGGCAATCGAGATAACTCACTGTCAATCCAGTAAGTTCGTATCTATAGTCTAAAATACAGTCAATGCTTGCCAGTTAGCAAAGAGGATAACGAGCAAGCTAGTCATGTACAATTTTAGTCTAAAAGGTAAGCGCATGGATCAAAACAACAAAACTACCACTGGGAAATGCCCCGTTATGCACGGCAGCAATACACGTGTAGGTGATAATCGCACCAAAAATACCGATTGGTGGCCCAACCAACTCAACCTCAAGATTCTTCATCAGAATGATAAGAAAGCCAATCCTCTAGGTGCAAATTTTGACTATGCAAAAGCCTTTAACAGACTAGATTTGAGCGCCGTCAAGCAAGACCTTGATGCGTTAATGACCGACTCTAAAGCTTGGTGGCCAGCGGATTTTGGTCATTATGGTCCGTTTATGATCCGTATGGCATGGCATGCAGCTGGCACATATCGTACCGCCGATGGCAGAGGCGGCGCTGCAACTGGCAATCAACGTTTTGCGCCCTTAAATAGCTGGCCTGATAATGCCAATTTAGATAAGGCTCGACGTTTACTATGGCCTGTGAAACAAAAATATGGCAACAGCATTTCATGGGCCGACTTATTCATATTGGCTGGCAATGTAGCGCTGGAGTCTATGGGTTTAAAAACCTTTGGCTTTGCAGGTGGTAGAGAAGATATTTGGGAGCCTGAAGAAGATATTTACTGGGGCGTTGAAAAAGAGTGGCTAGAGAACAATCGTTACAGCGGCGATAGAAACCTAGAAAACCCATTAGCGGCGGTACAAATGGGCTTGATTTATGTAAACCCAGAAGGGCCGGATGGCAACCCAGATCCCGTCGCTTCGGGACGCGATATTCGTGAAACCTTCAAACGCATGGCGATGGACGATGCGGAAACAGTGGCACTCACCGCTGGCGGACACACCTTTGGTAAGTGTCACGGTGCAGCGGCAGATTCTCACGTTGGGCCGGAGCCAGAAGCCGCGCCCATAGAAGACATGGGATTTGGCTGGAAAAACCAATATGGCAATGGTTGCGGCTCAGATACCATTACCAGTGGTATTGAAGGCGCTTGGACGCCAACGCCTACACAGTGGGATAACAGCTACTTTGACATGCTGTTTGGCTACCAATGGACCTTATCAACCAGTCCTGCCGGCGCAAAGCAATGGGTGCCCATAGAACTTGCTGCTGAGCACCATGCACCAGATGTCGAGGATGCCAACAAACGCGTTGGTATTATGATGACCACTGCCGATATGGCGATGCGTGAAGATCCAAAGTATCACGACATATCAAAACATTACCATGAAAATCCAGAGGCCTTTGCAGATGCCTTTGCCCGTGCTTGGTTTAAACTCACTCACCGAGATTTAGGTCCTAAATCGCGTTACTTAGGTGCTGAAGTACCCGATGAAGATTTATTGTGGCAAGACCCACTTCCCGCAGTCACTCACGAACTAGTCGACCAGCGAGATATCGATCACTTAGCGGCTCAAATCCTTGCATCTGGGTTAAGCGTGTCTGAGCTGGTATATACAGCTTGGTCATCGGCCTCAACCTTTAGAGGCTCAGATTGCCGCGGAGGCGCCAATGGTGCGCGTATTCGCCTTGCTCCGCAAAACCAATGGCCCGTTAATCAGCCTGAGCAATTGCAAAAAGTCCTTTCACAACTGGGGCAAATTCAACAGCGTTTTAACGACGAGCAAACCACAAATAAAGCTATTTCACTGGCCGACTTGATAGTCCTAGCGGGTGCCGTCGCCATTGAAAAAGCGGTTAAAGATGCAGGGTTTGATGTATTAGTACCATTTATTCCTGGGCGCAGCGATGCCTGTGTAGAGCAAACCGATGTTGAATCGTTTGACGTATTAGAACCCATTGCTGATGGCTTTAGAAATTACCAGAAAAAAGAGTACAGCATCAGTGCCGAAGAGCTATTGCTAGACAAAGCACAACTGTTAACGCTCACCGCTCCTGAAATGACCGTGTTAATTGGCGGGCTACGCGTACTTAACGTCAATTTTGAGCAACGACCTCACGGCGTATTTACCGAGCGCCCAGGCGTATTAACTAACGACTTTTTTGTTAACTTGTTAGATATGGACACACAATGGCGCCAAGAAGACGAAGGCGGCAATACATTTATCGGCTACTGCCGCGCAACTGGTCAGCAAAAATGGCAAGCAACCCGTGTAGATTTAGTCTTCGGCTCAAACTCACAGCTAAGAGCCATTAGCGAAGTATATGGCTGCCAAGACAATCAGGTTAAATTTGTAGAAGACTTTATTAATGCTTGGAACAAGGTCATGAACACCGACCGCTTTGATATTAGATAAGTATTAATATGATGAAGGAGCACACTTGCTGTGCTCCTTTGTGTTGGTTGTGGCTGTGGTTATCACTTTCTACTTAGGCACAAGCCCCCACTCTACACAACGCCAATCATTAGGCTTGCCAGTGTCATTTTCAAAAATACAGATACCGCCGGTAGGCACTTTGAGGTTACTAAAGTTAAACATTGGGTCAATAACATGGCTAAATCGCATAATACCGTTACTGCTGACCATTAAGGTGGTACTGTCGGCCTGAGTGTGTAATAAATTTTGTGCAAATGCATGCCAACCAGCGCGCAGCTCATCAGGGTTTACTAACCATCCAGGTGGTACTTGTGCCTCTTTATTCCACTTATCAATCAAAGACTTGCCAAGTGCTAAGTCGCCATTACCCAAACGCTTCATCACCGCGTCTTCTACTTGGTTTTCATCCGGCCCGTAATCTATTTCGTTTAAAAATTCGTCTTTTTGAATCGCTGCTTCATCAATATTCAGTACACCACAAATCAACTTGGCAGTTTGTTGATGACGTTTTAACGGGCCTGCGTAGACCACATCTGGCACCAACTGGTTATCACGTAAGTAATGGCCTACAGCGGTGCCTTTAACCTGTTCAACTAAGTCTAAATCTGTACGTGCGCCTACTCGTGTAGGGGTGTCTGTTGGCAAAAAGGTGTTGCCGTGTCTTACTACAATTAAGCGTGTTGTCATGGAATATCCTGTTATCGAGCGCTCACTTCACCCCGCCCGATATATCATTTCAAATATGTAAGCCGTTAAGGGGTCAGTTTATACTCACCGTCGCTGGCAATAATGGCCTCAGCGCGCTCTATGTCTTCGGGGCTGTCGACTCCACTCATACCGGTACGGCCTTGGTAACTAACAGGTACCATTTTCACGGCCATTTCATTTTCTAAAAAACGCATTTGCTCTAGCCCCTCACAGCTTTCGTAGGTGCTTTCAGGTAAAGAAAAATATGCTTCAAGTGCTTTGGCTGTATAACCGTACAAACCAATATGGCGTTTTACTGGTGAAAGCTCTGACGCTGCGCGCATGTTGGCTTCTTTGCGTATGGCTGGAATGATATTTTTACTAAAAGTTAAAGCCAGTTGCGCTTTGTTTATCTGCACAGTAGTCCCGCTAAATGGTGTGCTCTTTTTTACTTCTCGAAGTTTATCCAGCTCTTGCCATGTTAGCTCAACATAAGGCGTAAATACTTCGCCTACGTCACTGGCACGCCAAGACTCAATTAACGAGCTAATAAACCAAGGTGGGCAAAGAGGGTTATCGCCTTGTAAGTTAACAATAAAATCTGGTTTATCTGCTAGTTGTTGTAAAACATCATAGCAACGTTCGGTGCCACTGCTGCAGTGCTCTGAGGTCATCACACAAGGCACTTGGTTTTGCTCACACAGCTGCACAATGCGCTCATCATCGGTTGCCACCACATACTCACACTGTGCTTGGTGTTGGCACACATCACTGGCAATATCAGCAACTCGCAACAACATTTCTCTGCCAGCAATTTTTATTAACGGTTTGCCGGGTAATCGGGTGCTGCCATATCGAGCAGGGATCACTATCAACGTTTTGTGCATTGAAAAGTCCTTAGAAATAATTGAAGGAGGCTAAGTTATTTTAATAACTTTATACAGCGCTCATTATAGAACGTCTGTTGTACTGCTTTAAAGGTCTGCTTCATCAATAACTTTGCTTTTTAGTAAATCTGCAGGGCAGAGTTAAACACCAACAAAAATCAGGCCACAAAGCAACTATCACTGATCGGGTTTATCATCACAGTGTTCCACCAGCCATTGAGTTTGCACCAGCTGCAGCACAATACTCGCGTTCTCAAAATCGTATTCATCGAGTAACCTAGCCAGTTCGAGTAACTGCGGCTGATAACGCTTATTTGGTAACTTACTGAGCAGCTCATCAACCACATCAGTGGCCCCTGTGTCGCTGTCAAGCAACATGCGGTTGAGCACGTTAAACTTGTCTTTAATGTTCGCTGTATCTTGGCTTTGTGTATCAACGCCTTGTGTCTTGGTATTCACTTTGTAATGTGGCTTTAGATCTCGCAAGACACTTTTAACGCTCTGCATAAATGGCCCTAAGCGGTCATGGATCGCTTGTAAATATGGGGCCAGACCCTCTCCTTTTTGTAAACAAGTATGCTCAAGCTTTGACCCATAGTCCTGTAATTCATATGCGCCTATATTACCCGCAAGTGCTTTAAATGTATGTGCCCACAAACCTATCTTATCGTTGTCTTGCATATCGGATGATAGTAAGTCTTGTAATTGATAAGAGAATGCATCTTCTTTGTCTACAAAGCGCCGTAACAGTTGTATATACAAGGCTAAGTCTCCATCGGCAATTTGTAAGCCCGCTCTGGCATCAAGGCCTTTGATATGAACAAAGGGTTTAATATCATCATCATAAATATTCTTTGGTGTTGGCACCGTCACAGTCCCACTGGGTGATACCCATTGCACAATAGTTGCTATCATATCGGCGATATTAATCGGTTTAAAAATTATATCGTTCATACCACATGCTTTAACCGCGTGCTGATTGTCTTTTGTAACGCTGGCGGTCATAGCAATGATGGGTAAGTTAGCTAAATGTGCCTGCGCGCGGATCAATTTGGTGGTTTCATAGCCATCCATTAAAGGCATTTGGCAATCCATCAGTACCCCGTCGAATGAGTGGCTTTGTAAAATATCTAAAGCTTGTTGGCCATTGCTTGCAACGTCTACTTGTGCCCCATGCTTTTCCAACAATGCAATTGCAAGCTCTTGGTTCAACTCATTATCTTCCACCAACAATAATTTTAGGCCGTGCAGTGGTTGTTCATTTGCTGTTTCAAGCTGCGCTTCTTTATACGTTGTGGCTGTGCCATCAAGTTTGGCAAGTGCATCATAAAGCGGCGTTGGAAAAATGGGCTTAGCCAAAAGGGTAACTAGTTCATCCTGAGCCGCTATATGCTGCAAATGTTCAGTCTCATAATCAGCCAGTAACACAACATGACCATCAAGGCTGTGTTTTCGATACATCGCTATCAGTGACAAGATCTGCTCAGCATGTTGGTCAACAAACACAGCATCGCTTTGCATCAGCAGTGGCTCTATTTGCGCTAATTGCGCGCAGCTAAAACAATGAACTTGTAGATGTGCATGCTCTAAGTAACGCAGTAGCGCCCTACTTGCGTATTGGTCGTCATCCACTACTAACACTTGTTTGAACGGCAACTCTGGCGTACTAATGAGCGCGGATGATAAACACTGCACCGGCAAAGTAAACGAAAATGTGCTGCCAATATCAGGTGTACTTTGGCATTCAATTTGCCCCCCCATCAAGGTAACAAGTTTTTGACTGATGGCTAAGCCTAATCCAGTGCCACCAAACTTCCGCGTGATTGATGAGTCAGCTTGGCTGAACGATTCAAACAGCCGGTGTTGCTGCTCTTGTGTCATACCTATGCCCGAGTCAATAACTGCAACAACCAACGTGAGCTGATTGTTTAGCTGCTCCTCTAAGGTGACGTTAAACATAACTTGGCCATCTTGCTCAGTAAATTTAATAGCATTACTACCCAAATTTAACAAAACCTGACTGATACGTAATGGATCACCACAGAGCTGGTGAGGAATATGAGGGTCAATTGACACGCTAATTTTTAAGTCTTTTTCTTGAGCTTTAATACTCAGTACATCAACACAATTAGATAAAACCTCTTCCAATGAGAACGGCACCATTTCGATATCCAATTTGCCCGCCTCAATTTTAGAAAAGTCTAAAATATCGTTGATGATCCCGAGCAAAGACTCTGCACTACGGTGGATTTTTTCAACATAGTTTCGTTGCTTACGGTTAAGTTCAGTATCTAATACGAGATAACTCATGCCGATAATGGCATTCATGGGTGTGCGAATTTCATGAGACATGTTAGACAAAAAATCTGACTTGGCTTGTGTCGCACTCTCGGCGGTTTCCTTAGCCTGCTTTAAAGCAGACTCTAATGCTTTCGCATCAGATATATCCATACTAATACCAAATATACTGCGCTTTTGCGTTTTATTATCTTGGCGAAAACTGCGACCAATGCTGAGGATCCACTTCCATTTGTCGTCTGCGGTGCGCATCCTAAACTCGCAGCGAAATATCGATGACTGTTTTTTAAAGTAGGCGACGAGCGTATTTTGCACATGTTCAAAATCATCAGGATGAATAAGTGAGCGCCAACGCGCTATCCCTTTACCATGTTTTTGCTCAAGCTCATTGTCAAAATAACCTAACATCGTTGACCAAACCGTGTTGGTTAGCAGGATATCTTTATAGCTATCCCACTCCCACGTGCCCACATTTGCACCATGCATGGCTAATTCAATACGTTGCTCTGCTTCTTTAAGCTCGCTATAGGATAGAGAATTTGCTAATGCGACGGCCAAATGATTCCCGACAACTCGCAAGATACTCAGCTGGGAATCACTAAACGCCTGCTCTTTATCAGATTGCAACGAGAAGATTCCAAGCACTTTGCCGTCTACAATCAAAGGCATACAAAATACGGATTGGGTTTGCGTACCATTTAAACAATTCGATGGTGTCAAATTATACTCTTGCCACAGTTCTTTGTTGTCGAGTAATAGCTCTGTACCAAGCTTAATGCTGGTACTTTCAGGAAGAGTGTTGTTGTCTATTTCGATATCTAATAGCGACAGTGGGTTGCCATTTTGTTCCGCAAAAATAAACTCCATCACTTGCTCATCTTGTTGATAAAGGCCAACCGCAAAAAAGTCATAGGCAAGAGTATTAGACAGGTGAGCGTTGATTGTATGACAAATTTTGCTCACATCAAGGCTTGCAGAGGCATCCTTTCCAACCTCTGCTAGTACAATAATATCTTGCGTTCGCTGAGCCACTTTTTGTTCTAACTTCATTCCCGCCAAACTGAGTCGCCTGAAGCGCCAAGCAATTGCACTCGCCACTACCATAACTAACAAGATTGGCATTGATATTTGAAACCAGAGTGTTTGAAACCACGCAGGTATGCGTACAATTTTGATGGCAATGCCTTGCTTATTCCACACCCCATGATTGTTACTACCCTGAACTCGTAGTTCGTATTCGCCCGGTGGCAAGTCTCGGTAGGTCACTTTATGGCTTGCAGTAATATCGCTCCAACCATTTTGATATCCAACTAACCAAGTTCGATAACGGTTATCACTGGGGGCTTGATAATCCAGCGCAGAGAAATGCACCGCTAGCGTATGATTCTTTGGACTTATGGTTATTTGCTGACTGAGGTCTTCAACTCGGTGTTCATCTACCCATGCCTGAGTAAATACCAATTTGGGAATGGTCGTATTCACTTTAACCTCGTTAGGCGCAAAACGCGTGATCCCATCGATACTTCCAAATAATATCTGATCGCCGACCATTACCTGAGAGCGCACCAAAAAGTGATTGTTTGCCAGCCCATCATGGGTGGTAAAATGATGAAAGACGTTGGTTTTTGTATCTAGCCTATATATACCACTAGATGTGGCAAGCCACAAAAACCCTTTTTTGCCCTTTATCATAGACTTAACAACGAATGAAGCATCTGTAGTCGTGTTGTTAAAGCGCCTAAACTGACGGCTTTTCAGGTCATAGCTCGTTAGACCGTTATTAGTCGCTAGCCACACTTTGCCATCAAACTCAATTGCTTGGTTTACATAGTTATTACTTAGACTCGCTTCGTCATTGTGCGCAATAAATTGCACCGAGTTACGTCCATTTGACTCTAACCGAAATACCCCCTCACCATCGGTGCCAGCCCAAACCCGCTGCTCACTATCTACAAATAAAAAGTGTGCATCCACATGAGGTAGCAAAGATTGATATTGCTCAGAGCCAAGACGCCATCTTATAACCGAGTTTTGACCTCCAAGGATCAACCAAGCCCAGCCTTGGCGGTCAAATACAATGTCTTCTACAGAGTGGCGTTCATCGTTGAGCCAAAACAACGGGATTAAATGCAGCTCATTTGTTTGCTCATCAACACGGTAAAGGCCGAAGTTAGTTGCAGCAAACAATTGGTCGTATTGATTTCTCGCCAATTTATGAACTCGTAATCGATAATCACCAGTGAGCTGTGAACGCTTAGCAAACGGCGTAAACTTTTGCTTTACATCAAAGTGCACTAACCCTCTACCAGTGCCCAACCACACCCCTCCCTGACGAGCTTCAGCCATGCTCAGTACTTGACGAAATAACCCCGAGAGTAAGTATTCTTGTAAATAGTTCTGGTGGGATTTAAAAACAGCTGGCTCGGGGTAAATTTTCACCACGCCAGAATAACGCGTCGCTGCCCACAGTAACCCTGTTTCGTCTAAGTAAATCTGCCTAACATCTCTACTTGATAGTAGCGCCAGCTCCGACGTATGCGGCATGTTTATAAATTCACGCTTGGTCGTAGAAAAACGGTAAATACCAGCAAAAGTTGACAAGATAATGTCACCGTTATGGTGCAACATGCTAGAAACGCTAGGTAAGCTCTCTGACGGCAAATCAAACGTTTGATAGCGGCCAGTATCAGGTGAAAAAACCCCAAAACTACGCCTTGTGGCAAGCCACATTTGACCTTGCTCATCAAACGACACGTGTCTGACTTCTTGGTGATCTAACTCGCTTGAGTACATGTCAAAACTGCTTAATTGCCCGGTTTGTCTATCAAGCTTTTGCAAACCATAGGATGTGCCGTACCAAATAACCCCATGCGTATCTTCACTAATGCTCCAAACGCGGTTTTTGCCAGAATGGTTTGGGTCTTCAGCGTCATACACAAAGCGCTTAAAGCTGCGCTGATCACTTTGTAATTGATTTAAGCCTCCCCCGTTAGTACCTACCCATAAAGTACCATCGCGACTTTCAAACAAAGTTTGGATCTTATCCGCACCTAGTGAATTATCTTTTTTACTATCATGGCGAAGGTGTAAAAATGACTGAGGACCATTTTGTAGATTGAGTCCACCACCCCATGTACCGGCCCAAAGCCGCCCCTGTCTATCAAAAAGAATACTCGAGACACTATTAGCGGATAGGGAGTCACTTCGGTTTACATCATATTTGTAGGCGACAAATTGGTAACCATCGTAACGCATAATGCCATCAGCGCTTGCAAACCACATATACCCATTTGGATCCTTTGCCAGCGCATAAATTTGCGGGTTAGAGAGACCGTTATAGGCAGAAATATGTTCCACTTTTAACTCAGAATTGACCACTTGTGCTTGTGCATTATTGTGTGTAGCGGCAAAAAGCGTAACAACCAATAAGATAAAAGTGACTAACAATGGTTTCACATAATGCTCCAAGGTAAACGCAAGCAACGTAATTACCCACGACCAATACGAAACTAAAATTATAACAGCAATTTCACTGAATTAAGGATATTTACCCTTCATGATGCATCTGCTTGACCGTATGCTATTACTATACAACTGGCTAGCAAAAAGAATGTATCCATGACCTCTGCGACAAAAAACATGACCGTGCTCATCGTTGACCCTTTCGAGGCATTCCGAGCAATGATTAGTAAAGTGCTCCAAGAATTTGGAGAAGTCACTGTCATTCAAAGCTCCCATGGCAACGATGCTCTTGATAAACTTGCCTACCATGATGTTGACCTGATAATTGCAGAGTGGCAGCTATCGGGTTTATCAGGAATCGAATTTTTAACACAAGTTCGTACCAACACACGCACCGCGAATATTCCGTTTCTCATGACCTCTTCCACGATAGAACAATCACATGTCGTTCGAGCAATCCAATGCGGAGTATCAGAGTTTGTGGTTAAGCCCTTTTCTAGCAAGCAACTGAAGTCTCGCATTCAAAGCGCCTTTTCACGACCCATTCGGGCCTATCAGGGAGAGGTAGAGCAAGATCCAGAGAAAAGCAAAGACAGTCAGATCCAAGTGTTAATTGTTGACGATGTTGCTGATAACATCAAAGTGATCAGTGATATTTTACGCAAAGACTATAAAGTAAGAGCTGCATTAAATGGTAAAAAAGCACTGCAAATGTGCACTATAGAGCCTCAGCCAGATATTATCTTGCTCGATATCATGATGCCCGAAATGGATGGATTACAAGTCTGCGAAAAACTCAAGTCTGATCCCAATACCCAGCACATCACAGTTATTTTTCTTACCGCGCTTGAGCAAACTGAACACGTTGTCAAAGGTCTTTCTTTGGGTGCGGTGGACTACATTACTAAGCCCGCCAATCCGGCCATAGTAAAATCGAGAGTGCAAGCGCATTGCAGAAATATTCACTCCAATCGACTTATGCGAGATCAAATAGACACTATGCTTGAAAATGCCCGACTCAGAGACGAGTTTGACAATATAAATCAAAATGAGCTGTCCAAACCCATCGCGCATATCAAACAAGCAGGCGACCTTTTAGCCAATCATTTACGTCACCCAGAGCAAGCAAAGTACTATCTCAATGAGATCAAATTAAATTGCAACCAGCTTCAATTGCAATTAGAAAGTATGTCGGCGATTTGTAAAATTGAAAAGGACAACTATGCGTTAAACCCACAACCTCACACTCTATCCTATGTCATTGATGATGTACTAGAAAATTTAGCAAACATGCTAAAGCAGTATAAACTTAGTGCCCACACTTCAGTGGATAAAAACCTGCAATTTTTTGGTGAGCGTACACTAACTTACACACTACTCATTCATCTAGTAAAAAATGCGATAGAAGCATCAAGTAAACGAGCAAGTATCAATATTAATGCCAACCAAAGTGATGAGCATATCGTCATCACCATACACAACTCAGATACAGTACCGCAGCAAGTTCAAGCACAGTTTTTTGAAAAATTTGTCAGTCATGGCAAGCCTAGCCATTTAGGCTTGGGAACCTATACAGCAAGGCTACTGTGTGAAGCGCAAGGAGGAAGGCTTGCTTTTAGAACAGACCAGAGTCTAGGTACTGAAGTGTTTGTGCACCTTCCTAAAGGTAAGTAAGTTTTGTTTATAAGCACAGCACTTATTTTATCACTTTGAGATAACTAGGCTGGGTTTCAGGCCTCAATGGTATTGTTGTCTGCTCACGGTATCCCAAAGTTTCAGCGCGTAGAGCACTGACATGACTAAAGACGGTCTTAACACCATAATATTGCTCAATATCTTTATCACTCTCTAGCAAATCACCCAACTCAAGCATTAGGTAGTAGGCAGTATGTTGAATTTTCTCAGGCACTTGTTCTTCAACGTCACCTTTTACAAACCAGCGACGGAGCCAAAGTTCAAGACGATTACAGCCATGCCCTTGCACAATCATCCCAACCGCCAATGCGATCGCGACAACCATCAAAATTATAAAAATTATAACCGGTTGCATCTTTTATGCACCCTCCACATATTGACCCTAAAATGTGATAAGTTATTTATTCCGACCTATATGCCATAGCCAAACTTTGAGCTGCAAATTTGCCGCTGTTAGCTGCTCAACTTCAAATTTTCCGACTGTTGAGTATGTTAAAGACAAAGCCATTTGAAAAATAAAAACTAGACTACACGTCAAGAAAAAAGCCAAATATTTTCACCAAATATTAACTTTCGCTCTAAAGGGTGTCAATTCAAACTAAGTCCATTTAAATCTAACTATCGGCAATGAACTGATATGACATATAAAAACCGTATACAGTATATAAATATATTTATACAAAACCAAGAGATAAAGTTAATCTTTGTTAACAATATTGGCTAACACGAGTACGGAGTCAAAATAAGCTATTCCGCACTTTTATTTTCTACGTAAACATTGAATAAGTACTTGATTGGAAAGCTTAACAGAACACAACCTGTAATTATATTAATCGCTATCGTGGCAATGCTGTAAACGCGGTAATCATACAATACATTGATATCTAAATAGCCGCGTAAAACTAGCTGAGTGAAGTTTAAAATCACGCCACTTAAGCTGCAATACATGATTATCCTCGCGTACAGAGAAAAGCGACATCCTCTAATTCTGTGTGCAATATAGAGTGTTAGCATGAATAAAAAACCAGTAACCATAAAAGAAACATAGAAGATACGTCTTCGGTCAATGACATCCATATTTAGTTCGATGATGTCATAAACTAATGGCACGGTATAAAAGCTACCCAAAGCAACTGCAAATGTGCTCACTAAACATGAATATAGCTGATGATCTTGCGATGTTTGTAAACTTGCTTTATCAATCAGTGAAAAACGTGTGCCATGACGTAGATAAACAAACAAAGTCAGTAAAAATGCGCTGTTCTCTAAGGTTATCGTTATCGTGTTTGTGACTTTTACATACTCTATCATCAGGCTTTCCCGCGGCTATACACTCTCATTCATCAGACTTATATAATATTTGTATAGCTTTAAATCAGCGTGACTTATATATGCTTATTATTTTACAACTTTTAAGTTAGGCTTTTTAGCCTTATCTGACTGAGTTGTTGTGCCTTCTTCGCCTAGGTTAGGTTGCGATTCATATTCTGCGGTCTCAGCGTGCAATTCACTGACTTTGGATAGCGCCTGCCTTACACTGTGTTGTTGAGCATGATCTTCTTGTTCTTCTAACGCTTTCCCAAGCTCCATCATAATATGATAAGCCTGGCTTTGTAACTGATCTGGCGCATCATCATCGACGTCTTTGCCTAACACCAACTTATGCAGTTTTTTTTCAAACTTCAAACGCTTTTGTCCATGAACAACCGACATGACAACAAGCCCAAATGAAATTACCATAAGCACAGTGCCTATGATCAATGGCTGCATAATAGCCTCTCCCATGCATGTTAAAACTACGATATCTATTTTTTTTAATTATCAAAAAAACCTAAACAGTGCTAATTGCGTCCATATATCAAAATAACCATCTAGGTATTATGCTGTTTTCGATTGGAAGTATAGTGCCCCTCTCAAAGCGCTATGATGTTAAATCTTCTTTGCTTCAGTAGCAATAGACCGACTGCTTTACATACAATTTTTTACACAACTGTTAATGTTGGGTGTCGAGAATGTTAGCTCCGGCTAGCGAACAACTTTTCTTATCGTGTAACTAGCGCTGCAATTTTATGTAATAGTGCATTTTGCTCAATTGGTTTTGCTATATAGCCATCAAAGCCAACTTTCTGATATAGACGCTTATCTTCTTCATAAGCATTGGCAGTAAGTGCAATGATATGGATTGAAGGCGCGATTTGTTTAATAATTTTACATGCCTCAACACCATCCATTAATGGCATCTGAATATCCATTAAAATAATTTGAGGCACTTGCTGCTTAACCGCATTCACTGCTTCTTGGCCATTACTTGTCATGTTAATATTTGCATTTGTAGGTGCAAGCATTGCTCTTACAACCGTTTGATTGATCTCATTATCTTCAGCGATTAGGATAGAAATCCCGCTAAAATCAAATAACTCTGTGCTATTTTCTTCATCTTCAGAGACATGGAAAGTTTTAGCCAGCGGCAAAGTCACCGAAAAAATACTGCCCTTATTTGGTTCGCTTTGCACATCAATAGAACCATGCATCATAGCCACTAAGGAGTGTGTTATCGCAAGCCCTAACCCTGTACCACCATATTTGCGCGTTGTTGATTTATCTGCCTGTTCAAAGCGATAAAAAAGACGGCTAATCTCCTGTGGGCTCATACCAATTCCGGTATCAACAACATGAATAATCAAATCCCCAGACGCTTCCAGTTCTCTAAATAAAACTTCTACCTGCCCTTGCGCGGTAAACTTAATCGCGTTTGATATTAGATTTAATAAAATTTGCCGAACCCTAACCTCATCACCAACCCAATAATCACTCGATAAATCTTTGTCAAAACTTAAGGAAATCCCTTTGTCAAAAGCAATGACCGACAGCTCTGATTTTAAGTTCTCGATTAGCCGACTTAAATTAAAAGGCTGCTGTTCCAAAGTCAGCTTGCCCGCCTCTATCTTGGAAAAATCCAAAATATCATTAATGATGGTACTTAACGCCTTAACGGAATAGATACCTTTTGCCAATAATTCCTGCCCTTGCTCCCCTAAAGACTCGGCCTTGAGCAATTGTAATGTACCATACAAGCCATTCATTGGCGTGCGGATCTCATGACTCATGTTCGCTAAAAATTCCGACTTAGCCATCGTTGCTTGCTCTGCTTGCTCTTTTGCTTCAGATAGAGCTTTTTCATGATTAAGCTGCTCAGTTAAATCGTACGCTATCCCCAAAAAGCCAAACAAATTATCTTGTTCATCTCGCAGTGCCGTAATACTCAAGCGAACTTGGATATGATGTCCATCCTTAGCCACATAAGTCCAACGATTGGCATCTTTCACCCCAGTTCTTGCCTTTGCAACAAAGCTCTCAAAGCCGGGTTCTATCTCAGTACCCAACTCCTCACTAAGCTCCCTAGCATGTTCTACCACCTCCGTTTCTAAATGAAAAACAGCAGGGGTCGCAATCCCCACTAGTTCTTCCGCAGAATAACCCAGCAACTGCTCAGCTGCAGGGTTAAATAACGTAATAGTGCCAAGCTCATCTGTGGCGATAATTGCATAACTTGCAGAAGTTAGAATACTACGCTGTAAAGTATTCGTTTTTTCAACTTCTTGTGTACGCAATATAACTTCATTTTCTAACTTAAGATTCGCCTGCTTTAAGGCAATTTCTGTTGCTTTTGCAATCTCAACTCGTTGCTGCTTTATTTGATTTCTTTTGAGCAGCATGCCTTGCAAGCTAAGCATCAGGATCATCAACAACAGCACTATTCCCATCACCGGAACACTTGCTTCTAAGGGAGATTCAAGATTGAGCGCATAAATGAATGTGGGGGTGGCATATATGGACACTAACCATTTTCTACCAAACATATCTATTTGCTTAGTAACATTAAATTGCTTTAGCGTGTGGCGTTGCTCACCATGAGTAAAAAAAGTGATGCCCTCATCCGGTGTAATATCCGATATGGATAAAATAACATTATCACTGAGCGTTCGAATTGAAGATAAAACTTCATCAATTAAAATAGGTGAATAGCTCCAACCAACTAAGTTGTCGAGTCTCTCATTGACATTATTTGCCCCCCCCGAGCCATATATCGGCAATAAAATTAAAAATCCCTGCTGAGCTTTTTTGTTTGCCTGTACTAAGGTAATCGGGGCTGTTAATCGAGCTTCATCGCTTATAGCTGCATCCATGGCAGCGCGCCTGCGCATTGTTTCAGAGCCAATATCTAACCCTACAGCGCTGGCATTGCGTCTTTCTGGTTCTATAAATTGAATAATAAAACGACTTTGAGCATGTGGGGTTAGTTGCTTAACTTTAAAAGATTTATCAGGCCGTTGCTGCCGCACTTGTTGAATAAACGCCTGTTCCTCTTGCGGCATAACAAAACGGATAAAACCAAAACCTCGTGCCCCTGGAAACTCACGGTTATAGTCTCTGACTTTCATGTAGCGTTGCATGGCATAATAGTCAAAGTTATCAACACCTACCGCCGATATTGCGCCACTTAAACCAAACAGGCCGTATTGATACAACTCAACGCGCTGCTCAACGCCAGTGGCAACAAATTCAAGCCGCTCAGCCAAGGCTTCATGGATTCTTTGCTCTCTAAGCTGAGATTGCTGCTTATAAACTATTGTGCAATAAACCAATCCAGCCACCAAAATTAGCAACGGCAATAGCAGTAAAGTCAGTACCGTGAAGCGCTTCTTTTTTGGTTTGAACAAAATGTCACCCATTAAAACATTACTCTGTGAGTCAGATATTTAGCTTGTTAATACGTTTAAATTTCATACTTACAAACTCTGCTCTGAGTATAGATTTTATACTCCCTGATGCAAATTTGTTTAGAGCATGTTCGTTTAATGGTTTTGTGTACAACTTTGCACATTGTCAGCTTTACAGTAATGGTAGTCTAAAAAGTAATTTTGCTTTTCCGGCAGCTGTTTTTGCGTTATGTACTCATATAACAGTTGAGCAGACAGTTGCCCCATAGCATACGGCTTTTGGCCTATGTTTTGTGTAGAAAGTCCTTGTGACAAAGCTTGGAGCTGAATGTTTTCTGTATCTGCGGATATAATCGTTACCGTTTGATCTGCTATCTTTGCTTTAAATGGCATAAGCATCTCAATATACCTAGGGCTAAACTGTGCAAACCCTGCTACAGCAACAAAAATAGGAGGCTTGGGCTGCTTAATCACATTCAATAATTGTGACAAAGCATCATCTCGGCGACCCATAGTATATAGCGGGCATCGAATGTGCTCTTGCCACCCAGATGTAGAGGTTAACTTATCTGATTTTCCACCAGATAAAGCATACCTTATACCTCGAATACGCTCATTTAAATTTGGCGTGGTGCGATGACCAGATTGAATACATATCGACTGTATGGCATCTTTTTTATATTTTTTGGCCACTTCAGCCAGCGCTTTACCAAAATCAAAATTATTTGTGCCAACATACGCTAAACGGTATGCGCGATGTTGAGGTAATAGGTCAGAATCAAACGTAACCACGGGGATCCCCTTTTGCTTTGCAGCTTGCAAAGCTCCCTCCACCAAATACGCAGAATCGGTGGTAGAAATCATTAGCCCATCGATCCCCTTATCGACCAACTCTTTGACAATAAGCACTTGTGTGCGTACATCTTGATAGTCATCGGCACCATCATAAATACAGCTCAAGTCGTCATGTTGTTTGGCAAACGCTTGGCAACCATGAAATGACTGCTGGTAAAAACTATCATTTTTGGTTTTGCCAATCACCGCTATTTTCAACTGAGCTTGAACATGGCATGCCACACAGGTCAACACCAGTATCAGTAATTTAGTGTATTTCACGCTAACCCTTAAACTCTTTGAATATACTGATTAAAATCAGTACTACTGACTCTTAGATTAACAACAACATTAAGAAAAAAGAAACAAATTTTTAACCACTTTGCCGAATATCTAAACGACAGAACCTCAGTTTTATTTAAATTTTTTAAAAAATAAACCAAATCGTCATACAAAAAAAATACCGTATTCAATTTACACAAATACGGAACACACATGAGAACTCTAAATTTATCAACGTTAGCAATCGCCACCATACTTGTCTTAACTGGGTGCAGTGATGGTGATAATGGCAAAGATGGTAACAATGGCAAAGACGGCGTGAATGGTACTAACGGCCAAAGTGGCAGTCACGGCTTAAGTAGTTTGCTGTCACAAACTCAGTTAACAGCTGGCAACGAGCATTGTTGGCTTGGGGGCGTTAAAATTGACTCCGGGTTAGATAAAAATAATGATGGGCAATTAAGTAATGGCGAAATCAGCGACACTTCTTATGTATGCAACCCCGATAATTTTGCAAGCAGCGGAGTACGGTTGCCCTATTCGGTACTGCGTAATGACTTAGAAAACGGCAGCGTAGTAGGCGCTACTTTTGAAGTACGCAATGGCGGTTATGGCTCGGATATGGATGGTCACCCAACCAAGCCTATGCAGTTTTACGCACTCACTGATAGAGGCCCAAATGCAACCTTCTCTGGCGCTCAAGGGAAGGGTAAAATTTTTCCAACGCCCGAATACACACCGCGTATAGGCTTATTTGAAGTACAAGTAACTGGCAGCATTAAACTCCTGAAGAACATCCTGTTAAAAGACAAATCTGGCAATAACATCAGTGGCTTACCAAATAGTTCCGCACTGGGTGGAACTGGTGAAACCCCCTATGATGTCGAAGGCGAAGTGATTAGAGTCGATATGAGCAAGCCTTATGATAAAGCGACAAATCCAATTCGCATCGATGACTTTGGGCTGGATGCAGAAGGCCTTGTCGCCATGCGCGATGGTACATTTTGGGTAAGTGATGAATATGGCCCCCATATTGTGCATTACAACGCGAATGGCACAGAGCTTGAGCGTATCAATCCATTTAGTAACGACACGCGTAATTTACATACTTTGCCTAGTGAATTTGGCAACCGCTGGGCAAACCGAGGAATGGAAGGGTTAACCATTACGCCAGATGAGAAAACACTCGTGGGGATTATGCAATCAAGTCTGGATAACCCAAGTAAAAACAGAACCGACCTGACTCGCATTGTCACTGTAAACATAGAAACAGGTAAAACTGCTCAGTACTTGTATAGACAAGAGCAAGCGAAAAATTCGAACTCTGCAATCAAAGCACTCAGTGACACTCAATTTTTAGTGTTAGAGCGCGATGGTAAGTTCTATCACCGCGACAGTAGTGCCATGAAGCGTGTTTACAAAATTGATATCAGCAATGCCACAAATTTAGAAGCTCTGGGCACAGATAGCGAGCTGGTTCAAGATCCTGCTTTAGGCTTAATGCTAGCTGGTGAAACGTTAGAGCAAGTTATCAACAATCGAGCTGACAATGGCAATTACTCTGCGGGCTGGGCGGCATTAGAAGCCAAAGGTATTGTACCTGCCAAAAAGCTTGAACTGGTTGTCGACATGGTTGCAGAAGTAGGCTACCCACACGACAAAATGGAAGGCCTATGGCTTATAGACAATACACGCTTAGGTATTATCAATGATGATGATTTTGCAACTTGGTCAACTGGTGGGGTACTTGAGCAAAAATACCTTGATGATGCAAAGTCCATCATTGATGGAAATACGCTATATATCGTCAGTGATTTGAATATCAGTGTAAACGAGTAATTCATGTTTTGGCCGCTTGCGCGGCCTTTTCAGCTCTAAAAAGGAATGAACAATGAGACGATTCGTATTTGTAATATGTAGCGCTGTTTGCACTCAAAGCGCGCTGGCCAACTCAGATGTTACTTCAAGAGAGTACAAACTGTTACTCAATCCTACTTTGTTCAGCTACCAAACCGAAGCTAGCCAAGTAAATAGTTATTTTTCATCCGTTAAGGTCAATGTTGAGCAGGCAATTTCGCGCAGCGTCAGCGGCGCTCTCACACTGAACAAAATACGTACAGTGAAATTTTTTGACACCATAAATACATGCCAATTGCGCCAGATTGGCTACGTATTTCGAGAACGTATAGAAAATGGCGATTCGGAAGTGACCTTGAAATTTCGCAGCCCTGATCGCTATATTGCCGCTTTTGAAGGCCTTGCATCTCCTACTAACGGCGCCGAAACAAAGTTAGAGGCTGATGTTGGCACCACAGGCAATGACACTTTCAAAGTCGTTTATAGCCACTCTACTAAGGCTCCAAATACACGCACGATCAACGACTTTAAAGACATAAACACTCACTTTCCTGGTTTTGAATCCGAATATGGCTTTAATGACTCGCTGCCGTTAGCGCAGGTCGGTAATCTGACCATTTCTGAACAAGTGTATAAAGGCGCTGAAATTGATTTGGGCTCGTTCGACGCCAAACTAAGCGTTACTTTGTGGTATGCGAGTGCACCTTCACCTAGTTCAGTGCCTCTCATTGCAGAAGCATCCTTTAAAAATGAAGACACCAGTGCCGATTACTCTAAAAAAGTGGTACTACGTGCCAAGGAAGCCTTTAGAAGTATGCAAGCACTTACATCTTGGAATGCCACCAGCGGAGCAACAAAAACACAAACGGTTTATCAATACAGCAGTGGTTTTTGTAATCAGTAACAGCCATATTTGTTTAGATTCAATGAGCGGATACGTTGAGCGTATTAGCGTGACAATTAAAAAGTGCAAGCTATTCTGCTTGCACTGTTATTTTTGCTTACTAATCTAGCTTATCGGATTATGGCTCGAAACCACAACGCCATACGCGCACGGTTCTCACTTCTGAACGACAGTTTGTTTGAATAGTGCGAGTATGCTCGGTGGTTTTCAACTGATCACTGGTAAGCGGTAGGCTGCCAGAGTAAGTATACCAATCAGTCGCACTTGTACCATCAGAACGTGTATACCAATAAATACCAGACTCAGATGCATATTGAGAAGATGGACAACTACTGGTTTCATCTAAAATAGAACTTCTTGATGCTGAACGTACTGGAGACAAGTAGAAATCAGGCTGATTCCAAAGGTGACCAAGATACATAAGACCGCTATAACCACAGTGTCTTTTCGTCTCAGTGTAGGTTTCAGTTTCGGTATCACATACTTGCACAGTTCGGGTTACGGTATCCCAATAACCACCAACATCACATTGCATGCGTGCTTGCGCAGAACTAGCGCCAAGTAATAGTAGCGCTGAAACAGCAGCTATATTTGAGGCTTTCATATTCATCCTTATATTTTTTATATTATGTTTCAACATCATAAGTTCAACTTACGCTGTTGCTCTTCTGAGAAAAGAGCTCGGATCTGAGCAAGCTTCTCAAAGTCTGTATTAACACCAGTGTTTGCGTATGGGCTACCCGAGGTGCCAAGTGCTATCGCATCCGCCACAGAGTAAACCTGTGCCGACAGGCGTTTTATCTCTTGCTTTTGGAAGTCGTTTAAATTCAAACTAGTTAGTGAGTTGTTTAGCATGCTGAGCTTTTGCTGCACGTTCAGTTTGGCTTGTGCTCGCTCATATTGTTTATATTGCGTTAACTGCTGCGCTGTGAGTTTATTTTCGAGCGAGCGCTGGTACTGGGCACTATTTTGAGCAATGGCATCCATATAAAGTTGCTGATAGTAGTCACGATTATCAGGCTCAGCTTCAGCATGTTCATTAAATGTTTGCCAGGCATCAAAATCGGCCTGCGCTTTTGTTGTAAGCAATTGCTCCAACTCATTATTTTGCGACTCATCTAACTGCAATTGATTGCTCAGAGAAAACAACACTGGCTGCACAGAAAAGACGTGTAAGTTGTTTTTTATCTCTGCCACAGGAACAACTAGCTGGTCATTTGATGTTTCAGTCTTTGCTACAGAGTTAACTGGCTGCGGTGCAACGTCATTGGATGCAACTGGCAACGCCAACACGGCAACCTGCTCGCGCAAATTAAGGTTCGTCTCTTCAAGCTCAGCAATGCGAGCAGACAAAGCAGATGATGAAGCATCCAGCGTATGTACAGCAGAGTTAGTTTTGTGTTCTTGCGGTGCGTTCCCTAACCACACGTAAGCCACTACAAAACCACTGATAAAGACCATCGGTAATTTGAGCGCGTTCATGATTATTTGCCTACCCTATTTCTGCATTAAACAATGTTGAAACAACACCTATTAATTAAGGCGTTGTGGATACAACTTAATGTTCAAGGACAATTTACATACGATTTAAGGGCATAGTACGCGAGTTATCTGTATAATAAACCAGCGATTTATTACAGGTTTTTGCAAAATAATGCTGAGTATTTAACCTTAGGTTTGAATAAGCGCTTTGAAATAGCAAACACTTGTAAACTGACAAAACGAGCCATCTAATAAGGGGTTTTGTTCAATATCAAGGCACTTTTACAAGTGAGAGCAAGTGGATACTCATCAGCAGGAGTCACTAAAGTGAACAGCCCCTAGAGCGTAATTGGTGTGTCGGTTTCGATAAGGTGAGAAAACGCTTCAAATGCTTTTACTTTAAAAGGTTGTTCAACTAAACAAGCATCTACAATTCGATCAATACGAAAAGTTCTAAATCCTGCTCTTAAATGATCCCACGCGAACATGTACCACACTGGGTAATTAAAATATATACACCTTGGTTTTTCACGCATCATTAGCAGCGAATCATAACCCTAGTCCCAAATTTCCCCTATGAACGCTCTTGTTAGGAGCGCTTTTTACACCTCAAAACCAATTTTCTATTAACCGCAATCAACATACTAATTTTAATAATGAGTAGCACAGGTAATAAAGCGCGCTTGGGATTACTTTGAAACCCTAAGGACAGGCAAACACCTGCAGCGGTAACAGCACCCAAAATGAATACTAAGGCATTGACACCACCTAGCGGAATACTTGCCAAATAGAGGCTTACACCTAACAACAACCATCCACCAGCACGCCTCGCTCTCTCACCATGGTTACTCGGTTTATATTCGCGCCCTAGTGCACGCGTATATTTTGGCATTGAGAGCAAAAACAAACACAACCCCAGATAAACCAATGTAATCGTAAGTAGTAATATCATGGTGTCAGCTCAGAATGTAATTTGCCACGTTGTACGGGCAAGACTTGCTTGGATGTGCTTTTCACTTTTTGAGCAATAAACAAGCACACCAGTCCAGCCGCTAAATTGGTAATATCAAAAGTAACGTACACCCAATCAGCATTGAGCATACTGGCCACTAAACCCCGTTGTGTTGTTATGCCGTTGATCATAGGGACTAGCAAAAATAATACACTGGTACAGAGCCACTGTTGATACCATGCCTTGTGGCTCCTGCTCAGCCATGTTAAACGCATGCCATGTAATAAAAACATCAACCAAGTGATGAAAAAGCAGTGAATTTCCCATTGCGCGCGCGCTTCAAGGCCCAGTGGCAACAATCGATTTGCTAAAAAATACACGGCCACTGCTGCTGGTAAACCAACGATAGTGCCAATATTAAGACCCTCGGTAAGCTTAAAGCTAAACGGCATTCCTTGTGGGTTATTCAGTGCCTTGGTACGGCGCTTTTTGGTCCACAACACCATGCCTGTGGCTATCATTACACACCCCATCCCCCCTGACAAAAAGTACAACCAGCGAGTGGCTAAGTTGGCAAAAATACCTTCATGTAATTCGAGCAAAACCGACTGCACACGCCGCACACCACTATAGTGAGGCTGGTAACTGAGCACATCTCCCGAAATGGCGCTCATCACCAATTTGCTGCCATCGTTGCTGGCATCTGATAGCTCTGGTGAGAACACCGCAACGCTATTTACATCATTTGGATGATAGATACGTATCGCATAGTTGGCCTGCGCATTGCCTTGACGCTCTAAATACACGCTGGCATTTTGATACAATTGGGTTAAAGGCAACATCGTGGCTGGTTTACCCGACGCCTCAGTAGGGGCGGCATTTTTATAATACGCATCAAAAAATTGCTTTTTACCCTCTTCACCAAAGCCATAACTGGCATTTAATACAAAGGGCATATAAGTGAAAGTGAACATCACAAGGCCTGTATATGTGATCATCAAATGAAACGGTAAACTCATCACACTCATTAAGTTATGACCATCAAGCCAAGACGACGCGCCCTTATTTGCCCTAAAGGTAAAAAATTCTTTGAATATTTTTTTATGAACCACAATGCCGGTTAGCAAACCCAACAGCATGAACAGGGTAAATACACCAACAAAGTAGTAAGCCAATCTAGTGGGAATGTAGTGCAATCGATAATGCATACGATACAGCGTCTGCCCGCCTCCCGTAGCGCGACTTTGGAGTACTTCTGCGGTGGCAGCATCTATTTGCTGACGTACACGTACCAACTGACCTTCTGCATTCTTTTGTTGATAGCCAAGCAAAAGGTGTGGCTCAGTACGAGAAATTGGTAAATAAATACGCCAGTCTTTGGCATCTTGCCCATGATGCTCTAAGTGCTGCTGCGCACTACGTAAGGCCGTTTGCACAGTCGCAGTATTGCGTGGCAGTTCAGGCTTCATCCATGCGTCAATTTCGCTATCGAAGTAACCCAAGGTGCCGGTTACAAACATGAAGTACAAAATCCAACTTACAACAATGCCAGTCCAAGTATGCAACCAAGCCATCGACTGTCTAAAACCACTTTTCATAACGCCTCCAATGCCCAGCTATGTACGCCATGGCATACTGCAATTGCAGACAATAACAAGACACTTAAGCACGCAACCCTTTGCCATGATTTAGCAGCAAAAGCCCACATAATGTATGCGCTATAAATAACAAAACTAAGCATCGATGCTGCGGCCACTGAATCAGGTTTTGATAACGGCAGCATGTAAGAAAGAACAATGCTTACCAAGGCAGTCAGAGGGTATCCAATCCCAACGACAACCAGTAAGCGAAGGAGCACCTCTTTATTCAATCTCAATTTGGATAAGCATGTTTGGATCACGGTTAGGTTGCAATTTAAACTTATAATTGCAAATGGTAACAATTATTGATTCTATTTGTAATCTAGTACCGAAAGAATTTTTTTATTGCACACAAATCACACTGAATCATGTGATTTATGTAAATAAAGTATGCCATTACATTGGGATTTTCTTGAATAAAAGTTAAACCTGCTACTACCCTATTGAATATTGATAATGATAGTAGTTATCATTTGCATATTATTTCCTTGAGCTGTAATTCCCCTATGAAATTGTTTAATTTATCTGCACTTGCTTTGGCATGTGCCACTTCTTCGCCTTTGGTTGCTGCGACAACGAGCACCCCCCATTTAGCAAATAACACTGATATTGAAACAATCAGCGTATATGGCCGTCAAAATCAGGTTGTTTTAAACTCTGGCCTTGCTACCAAATCAGATATGTCGCTAATGGAAACTCCTGCCGCCGTTGTGGTGGTAGACAGCGAGTTGTTAAACTCGCAAGTGATCACCAACTTACAAGATGTCGTGCGCAATATCAGTGGTGTAACCCAAGCAGGTAACAACTATGGTATTGGCGATAACTTAGTGATCCGTGGCCTTGGCGCAAATTATACCTACGATGGTATGTATGGCGGTGCGGGCTTAGGTAACACCTTTAACCCTACCCGCTCAATGACCAACGTAGAGTTTGTTGAAGTATTAAAAGGCCCTGCAACTGGGCTTTATGGCATGGGCAGTGCCGGTGGTGTTATTAATCTCATAGAAAAAAAACCACAGTTTAACGCCGCCCACTCTGTCACTGCAGAGCTTGGACAGTGGGACACCTATTCATTTGAACTAGACTCAACCGATGCGCTAACCGAACAGCTGGCATACCGTGTATTAGTAAAATCAGCGCGCAGTGACGGCTACCGAGATCTCAACAACGACCGCGATGAAGCCTATGTGAGCTTTAAATATGTGCTCAATGATGGTCATGATGTGATGCTATCTGCAGCATATATTGATGATGGTATTGCCGTTGACTCAATCGGTCACCCAATTCGTATTTACAACTCAGAATCGGTGGGAGGAAAGCGCGCAGGTGACGTAACGTGGCAAGATCTTGTCAACGACCCAAATGGTAAAGGCTTGCAACTGAGCGATCTACAAAGGCAGCAATTGGCCGACTCACTTGCTAGTAATGATGGACTCACACCGTATACCTTTGGTCACAATGGGATTATTTCGCCTATGGCTAAAGACAATAAAGGGGAAGAGCTACGTATTAAGCTCACTCATAACATTGATATCACCGACCATTTATACTTTAACCAGCAATTACAATATCGTGATTATGACTCAGGGTTTGCCCGCCAAACAGGTGCTTACAACTATGTATACTGGGAGCGTAGAGGCAAAATCAATGAAGAGCCACGTGCCCCGCTTGTGCTTGACGGCGAGCTTTATCCGTTTGCAGCACGTCGTCAAGAATATCGCAAAGTAGAGGCAAATGAACGTTCATGGCAATACTTTGCAGACTTACGTTACGATTTTACCTTCAATGATATCGACAACGAATTTTTGATAAACGCCAACTATGAAGACCGTGATATTCGCTTTAAACAATACTCAATATACGATGCCGACAAAGTGATTAAAAACGCCAATGGCGAAGTTATCTATCAAGGTTCGTTGCCTTATATTTTAGACATTCGTACCCCCAACTGGGCTGACGGTTCGTTTGAAGATCATGACCCGCTTAATACCAGTAACTACAACAAAGCGGTGAGTGCTTGGGGTGTGGGCGCGCAACATGTGGCCTATTTTGATTTTGGTTTAACCACCCGAGTTGGCCTTGCCTACAACGAAATCGACCAAAGTTATGAACACTTAGGGGTAGATACGCGTTATAGAGCCAGCGCAGCCAAACCAAAACCTGAGCAAGACACCTCTGATAATGGCCTTACCTATAATTTTGGTATGACCTACATGCCAACAGACAACCTATCGTTATTTGTAAACCACGCTAAAGGTCGCACCGCCTACAGTATTTTGGGCGAGGTTTCTGGCACAGAAGCCGACAGAGAAGATACCGAGTCAATCAGCAATGATATCGGCATGCGCTTAAAAGCGTTTGATGATCAGCTGGTTGCTTCACTCGTGGTATTTGAGTCAAGTCGCACTAACTTGCGTTACAATAACCCAGAGTATGAAGAAGGTGTTTCTTCTTCGAGCACTCCTCGCTATTTCTACAACGGTAAAGAGCAAACCAAAGGGGTTGAATTAGATTTAAATGCGTTTTTAAATGAACAGTGGAAAGTCAATGTAAACGCCGTTTACCAAGACGCGCGCGATCAAATGGACCCAGCCAATACCTCGTTTGATACACGCCAAAAAGGCGTCCCTTATGTCACGGTTGGTAGTTGGGTTACTCACTCAAGCTATGCATTTACCCAAGAAATACCGCTAGATATCAGCGTTGGCGTACAATATGTAGATAAAAGAAGCACCCACTCAACGTCATTTGGTATTCCAGATGGTTATGTGCCGGGCTATACGGTATTTGATGCCGCCATTGCCTACAACAGCAAACGTTGGGGTGTGCAGTTAAAGGTGAACAACTTGTTTGATAAGTCTTACTACAGCAAAGCCATGTTCCTAGGCGGTATGCCGGGTGAAGAACGCAACGTGCTCGTTCGCGCGCATTACAACTTTTAATCAAACAAAGGTGGGCTCAAAACGGTCATCCTGACGAAGGTCAGGATCTTTTACCAAATGGCATTATATCCATTTCATAATGCCATTTTGCTTCAGCATGGTAAGATTCTTAAACCCGTTCGAGAAGACCGTCGTGCGCATCTCTCACTCCAAAAATCAATCAACATAAAGCTTGTTAAGCCATTCTCCACTTTCTATCTTGTTAACTAATTTATTTGTTGATTAACGCCCAAGTTAGTAACATGGTTTTTGCCTATACACCTAGTTATTAAGGGATAGGTACGAGAATATTAATAAATTCATACATACCAACCCCTTACGCGAAGTTCGTAAAAATAAAATGTTGCCACATAGTGTACAAAAGGTTAACATTTAAACCGCTGAGGCTAGGCATGTATGCCACTCAAATAAGGATTGGAACCATGAAAACCTCAATGACGTTAAAACTTAAATCAAAAAAATTAAAAGAACTCTCTGCTGAGAATGCAAAGAAAGTGGCTGGTGGGAGTACCGATGATACGATTGAGCCGCAGCAAGTGTATGGTGCGTATTGGCCTAGGTTAACTTCCTTTCTATGTTAAGTTTATTGAAATAACAAGGATATGATATGAATGAAGTTTTGTATGGCTTAGGGTGGGTACTAAAAGGAATTGAAGTATTTGTATTAGCTTTCATTATTTTCAAATTTTACCAGCTAAGATGGAAGTTATTTTTTGGTGGTCGAAAGGACTTACCAACTATACAGCATCATGAACTTCATTCATGTTTTTTATCCGCCCTTTGTGTCTTGATTTTTCACGTTGTAAATTCCGAAATATCTTTATATATACTATCTATAGAAATGAATAAGCTAGAGCAAATAAAGTTATTCTATTTAAGCAAAGCTATCGTACAATTCTCTTTCGCTGCAACATTGTTCTTCCTCCATTTACTGAGAGGCTGTACTTTCTCAAAAACAGCTAGAATATGCATGTATACGACACTTATACTGATGTTGATGCAGGGTATGCAACTGACTGCTAGGGGTTACTTTGATTATCACGAACTGAAGATTATCTATGTTACGGTTGGCTGGATATGCAATATTATAATCATTTCTGCAATAGCAGCTTACCCTTTAAAATCTCTGAAGTTATATATAAAACAAAAGCGGGCAACCGAATAATTCAACAAAATTTCATCTGCAACGGTAGCCCAGCCTACCGTTTGCATGCCTGCTATATCTAAAATTAATCGTAGGTTGCGATAAGCGCAGCGCCATCTAATATGCTGATGCAATGCACACACGCGCTTAAATTTGCAAGCCGATTATTTAGCCTAAAGCCAACACCTCACCTTGCATATATCCCAAGCGCTGGCATTGGCGCTGTAACAAGTCTATAAACGCACCAACGTGTTTAGGTGGAATACGCTGATTAGGCCAAAGCGCATACACGTTACGCGTAAATTGGCACTCATCAACATAACAAAATGCGGTATTATTAGCATGCGCTAGTAGCGCGGCTATCTCAGTCATCGGTAACACCCCGGCGCCATTGCCAGCACCCACCAGCTTGCGCACTAAGGTAATATCCCCCACATACGAAATATGTTTATATTTTGCCAATAATGTTTGCCACGATTCAGTTGCAGGTAACTGTGAGCGTCGAAAAGGTAAAAATAAGCTTTGCGCGTTAGCTATATGCTTAGCAGCCAGTGCTTTAACTGCAATTTGCCCAAGACGTTTTTGGTATACGCTAGAGTCGTCCAGCTCACCCACCCGTATCGCTAAGTCAAAGCGTTTTTGACTCAAAAGCTCTAGGCTATTTGCGGGCTCAACATGAAGCTGAAGTGCTGGATAGCGACTTTGAAAAGACTGTAATGCGTCGTACAAAGGTCCAATCATCAAGTTTTGTGGGCACAATAAATGAAATGACTTAGCCTCGAGGCCAGTCAAGGCATCGCATTGTGCTTGTAGGGCCAGCAATTCGCTCGCCATGTTATCGATGATGGTTTGCCCATGATTAGTCAGTGTGATGCCTCTGGCACTGCGCTGTAGCAGCGCATAACCCAGTTGCTGTTCCAGTGCTGTAACACGCTTAGAGAGTGTCGGTGCACCAACACCGAGGTCTTGTGCAGCTTTGGCAAAACTGCCTCGGCGGCTTACCTCCACAAAAAGTCGTAAGTCATCTAGCATGTTTATTTTTGCAACCTTTGCTTTCCATTCCAATCATTCTGCTTTTGTGTCAATACCTTACAATCATATCAACAGCCAAAGGAGAAAACATGCAAAAACTCATTTTTACATTACTACTTTCATTATGCCTGTCGTTTATGGTGTCGGGCTGGGTCACTTACATTAATTTGGGCTTAGTGACCGACTTTGCGTCACGTTGGACGCAGGCCTTTTGCAATGCGTGGCCCGCCTCTTTTACAGCGGCCTATTTATTATCAAGCCCCATTTCAGTCATCACTTTACGCATCAAGGAGAAGGTCTATGACAAAGCACAATAATGTTAACTTTATCGCCCATATCACCCCTAAAGCAGCGTATTATCACGACTGTATTGAGGCAATTAAACACATTTTGCCCGCAACACGAGCCGAAAAAGGATGCCTACGTTTTGAGTTGTATGAAAATGCGGACCGCAGCCAACTCACGCTCATTGAACGCTTTGCCAATCAGGCCGCGTTTGATTTTCACCACCAGCAAGATTACACCCAAAACGTATTTGAACTATATAAAGGTTGGTTGGCTAAAGAGGTGGAGATAGTTCCATTGCTTAGGGGAGCAAATCCAAGTAACTTCAGCTACGGTTAAGTACGAGGGGCCATGCCCCTTAGTTGGCATAAAATAACAGATACATGCAGCGACGATTTTGATAGTCAATCATATTGTTTCTCTACCTACAATTGATCCCCCATTATTTACATATCACACTGATAGTGTGAGTATTCACATACATACTTTTTAACCGCTCAAATTAGAGGGTAATGCCGTGGATGTACGTCAGGTAACTGGTGAATTAATTGAAGTTTACATGAATTTAGCTCAGGCCTATGAAGCAGAGTTCTCATCGCTCACTGGTAAATTGCCAAATCAAAAGGGGGTCTTTTCTCTTGATACGCCACTGGATGAAACACATATCGGATACTTAGCCTTTGACGGCGCATATCCAATCGCATTTGCCAATATATCAAGTCGTGGCAACAATCACGAAATATGTGAGTTTTACGTGATCCCCAGCGTAAGGAAAAGAAAAATAGGTTCCCTGTTCATCAATAAAATTTGGCAAGCGCATCCTGGCAAATGGGAAGTTAAACAAATCCAAGGCGCGGATCATGCAATTCAATTCTGGCGAAAAGCACTCACACTAAACGGAGTCTCATACTCAGAATCAGAGTACGAAGATGCCTATTGGGGTAAAGTGAACCGTCAAATATTTACAATAAAAACAAATAATTGAAAAATCATCTCACGTGAGCATTCGTTATTACCCATCGAGTAAGTCAAACATGGATAGTGCTTGCTCAGGTAATAACGCTGGCACGCTGGGGTTTATTCGGCGCTCCTTTATCGTTCAAACTAAAACTGCGCAAATTAAGTAGAAAGTAATCAACTGCTAACGGCCCTAAATGATAAACGAGCATTAGTAAGCGCCCCCAAACAGATCGACGTTTAGTGCACACCCATTAGCAAAAATACCATATCGACCTATTCTTAACGTCAATCTGAGTAATCTATACAGATCGCGCTTTGTGCTTTTCCTAACAATACAAACCATGGATGCGCTTAGCCTATCCCACATTGCTAAGGAATTGACATGACCGACGATATGCACGCTACCCAGAGAATTGATAAAAAGTTTGCAAAAGACATTTATTAAAAGGATATATCTATGAAAATAAGAAGCTTATTGTCACGGATTAGTATAGTGGCGGTTGCCGTTACTCTATCAAGCAGTTGTTCGAATTCTGATAAAGCCCCCAATACAGCCTCTACGCCAACCCCTCAAGCACAACAGGTATTTTCCCACTTTGGGCCCTATCAACCTTTACCCACTTGGTCTGACTGGTGCCCAGTTAATAGCGCCTCGACAACCTGTACTGCAATATTGCAAGATGCCGTACAACAACAAAGTAAGAATAGCCGTAAAACCGTGCGCGCTCACGGCTGGCAGTTATGGGCTGGTATTTCGTCACCCTTGGCAGACTCGGGTTACGATAGTAAAACCAATACCTCTACGATGTTTGGCAGCCAAGGCTGCTGGGCTGAAAATAGCAGCAAACAAAGCGCCTGCAGCGGGGTTTTTCCGTTATGGCTAAGCTGGCCAAATACAGGCTTACCCTACTCCCCCAAAAGCAGTTCAGCCTTGGAGGCAACCAATATCGACAACGTCGGCTCTGCGGTTGCGGGGCTGATCCAAATCAACCGCGGCTTTTCTGAGTCTGGGGTATCGCACGCCTCACCTGAACTCACACTGGCACAAACAACCACCGCGCAAGACCCAGACCCAACTAAAACACAAACAGTGAATACAGTGGGTACGATCCCAACCTATAAAGTTCCCGCGCAGGCCATTGTAAAACAATGTGGGCTGTCTGAGAGCCAAGTAACGCCACAATTAGCCATCGCTTATGACGCGAAAAAATCAAGCAAAGACCAATTACAAGCATGGAAGACATTGGATCAATTGTGTACCGCGCAAGGCTACCCCGACCTCGTTTGCCCAAGCGCCAGCGGTATTTGTGATGGTACTGCCTTTGTGAATCAAGGCGATGTGATGATTGCGACAGAATCGCTCACCACGCAGGCGTGGGATGCGATTCAAAATAACGCCCTGTATGCAGGCACATCGACACTCTCAGATCTTTACGCAAAAGCTAACGACAATATTGCGGCCAATAAAGTCGCCAGTTGGTTCAATAAGGAGTTTATTTCAACCAAACATATGTTCTGGCCAGTCAAAGGCTGTAACCCCAACGCCAAACAAAAACAGCAAGGCTGTCGTATTCGCTACGGTGCGCTACCACCTTGGGTACCGAAAAACTTCAAAGATAAAAGCTACGCCAGCAATGCCGAGTATCTTGGCTATGAACAATGGGGTAAAGTCGTCGCCATTGATACTTGTGGCAAAGCCTGTAAGCCTACACCTAGCGCCACCTTGCAACTTGCGCATGTCGAAGGCGCGTCAGCCATTACCACACAATCTCCTAACGTGTATAAAGTAAACGATTTTATGCACTTACAAGTGTCAGAAGAAACCCTAAGCAATGCTTTCACTGCGACCGACCGCGCATTGTTAGATCAAGCAACCATTTGGGCCTATGGCGATGATTCTAAGGGTTTTGAAGCAGGCGACTTCTTAGTCGTGGTGGCCATGCATGTGAATACCAAAGAAATAGACACATGGGCGTTTCAAAGTGTATGGTGGAGCCCGATGGATGACAACCTAAAAGATTGCCCTGTAGATCAATACAACCACTGTTTTGGTCAAGCAATCGCTTATAAAGCAACGACCTATAAGTATTCTGGGTTAAACCGTAAAACAGTGGCAACGCTGGACAAAAAAGTTGGCAAAACTTGGCGAGAAAACTACCTACTCACTGACAGTTACGGCATCAATTATGAAATTGATGGCACACCCGTCGTTGCCACCAATTACTTTACCGATACGCCCCCCAAATGGGCAACGCAAAGACCCAATGGCGATGCTGTTACTATGCTACCGGTTTCAATGAACCCTTACATTGAGCCCGTGATCCATCCACTAGGCACTAACTGTCAAAACTGCCATCGCCGAGCAGGCGCAGTAAGCCAGGCACCGCAAACAGGCGAATATGCCGCAGGCGTTGGCAGAGCCAACTATCAAAATGCCCAATGCCCTGGCTTACTTGCAGATTACAGCATGCCAGGCAACGATCCATGTATGTTAAAACCATGGGCGTGGAACCAAAATGCCCAATGGGATAAAGCCGCCAACAATAACTGCCAAGAAAAAGACGACACCTTGTGTAAAGGCAAACAAGCCTACCCCATCGTTAACACCGACCTATCTTGGTTTGTTGCCGATGGACATGTGCAAAAGGCGAAGTAGCCGCTCGCTCACTGAGTTATAAATATGACAGATAGACATCAATGTAGTAGCTGGTGTCTATCTGCTTTTAAATGAAGCACCTGCCGTCACAAAATAACACTTATCGAACTATCATAAATCGCCAACCCAACGCCTAGCGCGCAAATAGTATTTATAATCGCTAAATGAACAGGTATATAAGTTCGTAACTAATTCGATTATTTAATGACCCGCTCTTAGAACTGTTTACGTTCAAACTCTCTGTCATAAACATCGATCTCTTGCCACTATTTTTACGTCCAAGATGAATTACTCGAATGATAAGGAACCTTATGAATAAACTCACTCTTGCAATCAGCGCAGCCATACTAAGTACGGGCGTAGCTGCCCAGATGGAATTCAACACACAATACACACTGGAATATGACCTGCTACTAGACGGTCAACTGAGCAATGTTTTGTACAAAAGCTACGATTTTAAGGGAGACACTAGCCACTTTATCGCAGAAGAGTAACTCAGCCTGCTGACTCCCCTTTATATATAACTTTACTATTTGATATATAGGGGGTTTTGAAAAACGTTTTAATACGAACAAGCGCGATACGAACCCAATGTATCGGTATAATCTGTTACTTATCCAAGAGATATAAACTACTCACGGAAAGATATCTCACCTCTATACGGTCATTCAATAAACCAAGTATAAATAAAGGTACTTTTTGTTATGCAACGTAGAACGTTTTTATCTCATTTGGCATTAGGCGGGCTCTCTTTGGCTGCAGCGGCTTGCGCACCCTCTTCTCTGATGGTATCAAAGCTCACTTTACCCCAATGGCAACCAAGAAAGAATCTGCCCCGTGCAATGCAGGAGATTTACCCACACGTATTTAAAGGTAACATTTGTATTGCAGGCGGGCTGCAAGCATCAAATGATCCCAGTGCGCCTTTTGGTCATCTTGCACCGACAACTGACTTGCATATTTATGACCCAATCACAAACATCTGGCATCAAGGGCCAGCTTTGCCGCAAGCACGGCACCACCTTGGGCTTGTCGCCTGCCAAAATCAACTCTATGGCATCGGTGGCTTTGCTGCCGATCAACAAAATCCGTGGCAAGTGCGCGCCAATGTATTTGCAAGTGACGAACAACTCACCACTTGGCGTGAAGTCGCGCCGCTGCCTGCGCCTCAAGCTGAGTCTGTGTATGCCAGTGTTCACGAACACATTCATGTGATTGGCGGAAGAGGCTTAAATGCTCAAAATGAACTCTCCGACACCAGCGCACATTGGATTTATCATCAAGGCCAATGGCATCAAGGTGCGCCTCTTGATACTGCCCGTAACTCAGCCGCTTCAGCCGTTCACAATGGCTTGATTTACATCATCGGCGGTCGGCAATTTAGTCAAAACAATGTAAATATGAGTACCGTACAGTGCTATGACTCAAAAGAAGATCGCTGGCGCACACTCGCCCCTATGCCCCTTGCCAGTGCAGGTTTAGCCTGCACACAACTGAACGATAGAATTTATGCTTTCGGCGGTGAGCAATACATTTACCAACGCACTTCACAGGGGAGCAAATTAATTGACTCAAAAGCGTTTAATTCTGTTTGGAGTTATGATTTGAATAACGATGTGTGGCGTACAGAGGCATTCAAACTAACTTCCACCCGACACGGTCTTGGCGCTATCACCCTCAACAACCAAATTTATATCATGGGCGGTGCGGTTCAGGCTGGTGGCACTGGCACCTCAAACTTATTAGAAACGCTGGTATTATAAGTTGTTATATCGCCAAACAGACAGTCTCGGCAATACCGGCCTATCTTGGTTGCTTGTCAACGGACATATACATAAAGGACAAGCTGATGATATGGACATCTCCTAAATGATGCTTTGATGTTGATACACCACTGTTGTTACCTGGGCGCGCTGAGCTTGTTTGTTTTTGCAAGGTGACTTAGGCAAAGCATAGGCTGCGTCGCATAGCTAACCTCAGCTTTGGATAAGCGAATTGCTCCAAACCTAAGGTTAGTTATGCAATGTAAGTTAGCCGATAACGCTGAATAAGTCGTCAACACTTCCTAAAGGTGAGTCAGTAAAAATGCCAATGCATCATCACTAATCAAGACTTTATTCAAAACACCAATCCCCCTATACGTACGCCCATCGTTCTGCCTACAACATTCTTTGTAAAATCTGATTTCCAGAGTGCTGATGCTTAGCCAAAGCACCAAGGTGTATTATGATAAATATCAGCAATACGTAGCTGCTGTATTCGTGAACTCTTGCGAAAAAGAGCAACCATGTTTGATCAACAATCATCGGTGACATATTCCACAAGCCAAAAATACCAAAGGGCCGATTCATCATCAGCAGACCAGAACAAAGCAATGTTGCAATCAAGGTATACATACAAACATGTGCAACATGCGCGACTTTGACTTGTGCTGTTGGTAGTGATTTACAATAAACAGGCTTTTTGGTCCGTATTGCATGCAAAACACGCCAGATAAAAAAGGGGATGTATAGCATGGTTAAAGACACGTTAAACTCGGTAATAAAGAGCTTTAGTTGCTGCAAAGTGGCCTGTTGAGATACGGCCACGGAAGGTAAAAAACTAACAAATAAACCAGACAACATGGCCCAAACTATCACCACCGCTGATACCCAGTGCAGTGTTCTGGCTGTGCGATCAAACTTTAATACTGTAGATTCCATAATTTGCGTCTAAATAAAAGTAAAAAAAGTCAGCCCTATAGCATGAAAGTAAAGTCAATTTAACCGCTTTACTTTCGATACAAGGCTTGTGATGGCACCTTAAATATTTGACTAACATCATTTGTTCTTAAGGTGTCTGTGGCGATTCGATTACGTTACTTATAAAGCCTATTTATTTATCAGGCTTGAACAAAGTTACTAACCGCTTTTTTCGCTGAAGACAGGCAAGCGCCCATGTTATGCCCTTCCAAATAATCTCCAGCAATTTCTAGACCTTGGATACTATTCACGTAATCACAAATGACTTTTTTCGCTTTAGAATGATGTGCGCCATACGCACATAGACCGCCCATATGCCGTTTTACGTGATAGCGGACTCTTGCAGAATTAATCGGGAGAACAGACGAGAATTCTGTTTCAGCTAGATCGATCAACTTCTCATCGGATAGCTGTAACGCCTCTCGTCCTTTTTTACCAGCAATCGTAAAACGCACAGAATTGAGTTTATAAGAGCGGTTGGCCGAGCAATGCCCTAAGTGATAACTATCATCAAACATAATCGACTGGCACTGTTCATTAAATATATCCGCTTCATACTCAGCATTGATCAACGCCACAGGAAAATATCGAACCGACTCGATGGCCTGTTTAACTTGCTCAGGTAAATCAATCAAATTTGGGATTTGATGTAACGGCAGCGTAATTAAAGCATGGCGCGCAGCAACAAATTCTTGCTTCCCTTGTCGCTCGACCATCAACCCCGAGACTTTATTGTCTTCGATCACAATTTTTCTGACGGGAGTATTAAACTCCACATCATGGTTTGCCGCTAATACTTCGAAGAAATTGCCAATACTATTGCTAAAAGTACGTAATGAACCTACACCAAACGGCAACAAATGAAGCAAATTAGAGTAGTAGGTTTCTTCTGGTTCAGCGCCACCCATAATGATCGAAAACATACGCAACGGTCCTTTGCATAGTTTTTTATGGAAATGCTCAGTGATCGGCGCGTGGTCGTACGCTTTTTCGATTTCAATCAGTTTGCCTTCATCGAAATTTAATTGGTCCTTGTGTTTCAATTTATAGCTAATCATGCGCTTAAATTGCAGGCTGCCAATCACACCAACATCCTTCATCATATTAACAACTTCGGTCAAGCCCATCTTTTTTCTAAAGGTCTTCAGCTTTCCCTGCATAATAATATTAAAAGCATGATGTTGAGTGTCCAGCTCATTTATTTTGAGGTCGTTTGCAATTTCCATAAAGTGAGTCCAAGACTCAGAGAAATTCTTGCCGCCGGTCTCAAAAAAACCGTCATTCAGTTTCTCATATCCAGCTCGACCACCAGGTTGGCTTTCAGACTCATAAACAATGGGAGAAAAACCATTTTTCTTCAAAAAGTGTGCGCTACCTAATCCAGAAATACCCGCGCCAACAATATGTACACCCTTATCCATTATGCAGCTTCCTTATTATTCATTTTATTCGCTATCGCACAAATCAGTTTGCTCAATACATCACCAGGGCCTACTTCTTCAAAACGACATTGCCCGTTTGCATTGATAAAACGTATTGAATCTACCCATTGGACTGAACTACTTAACTGTTTAGTTAAATTCTCCGCAATGGAGTCATCTTGGTAGGGTTTAGCAGTTGCATTTGAAATGACTGGCACCGTTAACTTTCCAAATGTGAAATGTGCTAAATATTGGCTAAAAGCGTCTTCAATCGGCTTCATATATCGGGAGTGAAAAGCAGCACTGACCGGCAACTTAACAAAGATGGCACCTTGTTCTTCAAAAATGCTTTGTGCGATTTCAATATCATCCATCGAGCCTGAAACGACCGTTTGGGTAGGAGAGTTATAGTTAGCAACATCAATGCTACTCAGCTCTGGCGCCTTTAATATATCATTGACTCGCGTTGCATCGACACCAATAATGGCTGCCATCGCACCATTGTTCGCAGTGCTCATTAGTTCGCCTCGCTTTTTCACTAATCGCAAACCCTGTTCAAAACTAAATGCACCGGCGGCAAAAAGTGCCGTAAATTCGCCCAAGCTGTGTCCAGCAAAAAAATCTATTTTTTCATTTAGGGTCTGTGTTCTTTTTAGGTAATGCAGCGCGTTCACAACATAAAGGGCTGGCTGAGTGTACTGTGTTTTAGACAAAACCTTATCAGGGTCGACTAAACACAACTCTTTGATTGAATAGCCTAAGATATCATCCGCAACGCGAACGTAATCATCAAATTCATCAAAGAGCTCTTCACCCATTCCCGTAAACTGAGACCCCTGCCCAGGAAAAACCATCGCTTTCATACTATCCACCTTTTATTGTTATATTTTTATAGCTATATCTTTGGAAGTAACTAAGCCTTACCGTTTGTAGCTGCCAACGTTCTAATTGGCAGCTACAAGCAATGGCATGCTCATTTCCATTCACTTAATAATCAAAAAATAAAAAATCCTTGGATGTTTCGTTTTTTACTCTATTGCTTTGCCCTGTAAAGAACACTCTACGTGCGGTGCTCTAACACTTGGTATTTGCTTTCTATGAAGTATTGGCAAACAGATAAGAATACATTTTGCTTGCAGCAATCGACCAAATATTACCCCTGTACCACACACTCAATGCCGCTTTCTTATGTGCAGATAATTAGCTTTATGCTAGGCGGGCTACAGACTCTTATCCTCATTTACTCTCTAGCTAAAGAGTAAATGAGGTACTTCGCTGTAGATTTATCAATCAAGTTGCTTTTTACCTGCTTTGCAATGTGCTCCACTTTAGAAGTAGGTACTTACTTTTGGTGCATAGAACTAAGACTGAAATCAGCCATAATCTACGCCTGTTTGTCTACCTCAATATCACAGAAGCGGTCGCACATGCTGCCCCGCGCGCATGCGCTCAGCACCACGGACAATCACGGTATCACCTTCACGAATGTTTCCATCAACCGCAATATAGTCACCTGCACTGGCGCCAAGGCTCACAGGTACTTGATGCGCCTTTCCTTGTGAGTCGACGGTGTAAACAAAAATCTTATTTTGTCGTAATACCAAAGCATCACGTGGTACCGTAAGGCGCTTTTCAGCCACTCCACTTGGCAACTGAACTTTAACTGCCTCGCCTATTACCCAATCAGCAGAGTCTGGTTTCACTCGTATTTCCAACATTCGTGAGCGGATATTACCTACAGGGATAACACGGTTTACTACGCCAGACTTTGGCAATGACATGGTTTGTGCCTGAGCTGACAGTAACTGCACACGCGCCCCTACACTTAAGTTGCTGTACAGATGAATTGGTGCGTATAGCGTAATTTCCTGTTGATCTACATTCACAAACCTGAGCACAAGTTGCCCCTCAGAAAGGTACTCGCCTAGATTAGCCATACGTTCAACCACCACCCCATCGAACGGCGCTATGATGCTTGATTGTTCAACTAAATAACGCGTACGCTCAACTTGAATTTTGGCGGCTTCCAATTCTTGACGGCTAATATCCCGTTCCATTTCCAGTCGATCTAACTCTGATTGAGATGTACTCTCTTGTTCTGCAAGTTTTTTTTCACGAGAAATTTGGCGTGATAAGTAATTTAATTCGGTTTTAAGTCGCTCAACTACTGTTTGGTTATCTCGTAAACGAAGTAGTAACAGCTTATCGTTAAGGGTCGCCAAAACTTCCCCTTTCTTTACTCGCTGACCTACCTCTGCGATATTTAATAGATGGCCTGAAACCTCTGTCGCTATTCGTGAATCCGCACGACTGATTAAATCACCTGATAACCAAGTTGCAGGGGAAACATCTTGCAGCTTTACGGTAGCTACATCCACCGCTGCACCTTTGGGTTGCTCACTGGCAGTCGCAGACGTCACCGAAACCATCACCGACAGGACAAGACTGCTGAACAGTGTCTTTTTACTTAAGATTTTGAAGGTGTTTTTTAACATTACATACTTACCTAATTTGAATTCGATAATTTGAGAAAAAGCTAGGGTTAAACCAAACCTAATCCGCTACTTATTTTAATTCTGTCTTCACTGCACCAGACAAAGACGTTAATTCTGCATCAACTATCTCATCGGAAGTGAAAGCTAACCCTTTTCCCATACGTAAAAGGCACGGCAATAGCAATAAGGTAAAGACTGCACTGATAGTCATACCTCCCACAATCACAGCTGCTAAACCTCGATAAATTTCACTGCCTTCTCCTGGAATGGTAAGTAGCGGAAGCATGCCAACAATACTGGTTGAGGTACTCATGAAAATTGGACGTAAACGCAACAATAAAGCGCGCTCAACCGCTTGGTGACGATCCAGCCCAGAACGTTCTCCCATACGAGTTTGATGAACCAATAAAATGGCATTATTCACAACCAAACCAAGTAGGATCACAAACCCAATCATGGTTAATAAATCCAGTGACTGGTATGTAATTGAGCTAATACCTTGCAATGCAATGATCCCCCCCACCATCGCCAACGGCATAGCTAACACCACTAGAAAGCTGTCTTTTACTGAGCGAAACAATGCACTCATTAATAGAAATAGCAGACCTATGGCAACTAAAAAGTTCTGTCCAAGTGTGAACACGGCTTGCTGCAAATTATCGGCACTGCCACCGTAGACGATATTTCCACCTTCCGGTAATACAGCACGAATTTTAGGTTCAACCTGGTTGTGTAAAATACTGATCGTTTCTTCAAGAGATTGTTCTTGAGGGGGGATCACTTCTAATGTTATCGTCCTGCGACCATCTACTCTCAAGACGATGCCAGGGCCTACGGTTCGCTCAACATTTCCCAGTTGATTTAACGTTAAAAGATTTCCAGCAGGTGTAATAACCGGGGTATTACCCAAGCTCTCTGGGCTCTCCCAAGGTGCGGTTTTAACGATAATATCGAGTCGTTTCTTCCCATCAAAGTGCTCCCCAACATAGGCCCCATTACCTAGAGTACGTACTAACAAACCAAGGTCTGTTCGATTCCACCCCTGCTCCACTAAACTTTGGTCTATTGGCGTAATTCGTATTTCAGGCTCTGCACGCTCCTGTCGTGGATGTACTCGAACGCGTGCTTTGGGCATCGCTTCTTTAACCAAATCATTGGCAAGCTCAGCAATTTCATCTAGCGCTTGTGGGTCTTTGAGCTGAATATGAAGCGGCACGCTGCGGCTTCCTCCCAACCGACCAAACAAGCTTCTTTGGTTAGGAAAACCAACCAAATCAGGCAAATCGACTAAAATTTCTTCTCTTATAAGTTTTTTGATTTGCGCGACCTGAGCCTGATCTTCACCCAATATCCCCATATTTCCCCCACCATCAGGGAAAACCATGATGTAATAGTTTTTCAGCTTCGGCTCTTTTTCACCGTTCAAATAAGGCTGTAAGCGCTCAATCATGACGTTAACGACATCTTGCTCTAAAGTATTAATATTTGTCGCAGGAGGGAATTGTAGATAGGTGTCCACATTGTCTCGTTTAACCGCTGGTAAATAATCTATTTTAGGTAATGCAAGCCATGAAACTGAAACCGGTACACCAATGAGTACCACGGTTAATAACACTCTTCGCGTGCGGCTAGACGTTAGATTCATGACCCCGCGAGTAATTCGAGCCCACAAGGTGTGCAGATGATCCGCACTTGAAAGATCCTTACCTGTGATATAGCGATTCATCAATAATGGTGTAATAGTCACTGCAACCAACAAAGAAAAACAAACCGCAATAGCAATGGTTAACGCTAGATCTCCAAATAATTGCCCTTCAATATCCTCTAAAAAAAGCACCGGTATAAAAATAGCTACCGTGGTCGCCGTGGATGCTAACAGAGCGGGCCAAACCTGAGTGGCCCCTTGCACGGCCGCTGAAAAACGGTCTTTGCCCTGTTCTCGCAGCCGGATGATATTTTCCAGTACCACAATCGAAGCATCCACCACCATACCAACAGCAAACGCCAACCCAGCCAAGGAGATAACATTGAAGCTACGCCCCATCAGCTTTAAGACAATAAATGTTGCCAACAACGACAACGGGATCGCCACAGCAATAATCAGCGTTGCCTTTAGCTGCCGTAAAAACAACCACAAGATACCAATAGAAAGTAAAACACCAAATCCAAGATTGCTGGAAAGTAAATTAATAGCTCGATAGATAAACACTGATGAATCAAATGATTGCGTCATTGCCAATTGATTGTCTTTTAAAACACCTTGCTGTAACTCATCAACCGCCGCTTTCACTAGAGTGAGCGTCTTAAGTACATTGGCACCTGGCTCTCTATCGATACGTATACTGATCGCAGGGTTACCGTTTTGCACGGCAAGGTTAGTGCGTCTGCTATCTGCTACCTCAATTGTGGCAATATCACCAAGAGTAATCGCTTGTCCATCATGCCAATCTATAATTTGATCAGGTAAATTGCTCGGTGAATAGCGCCCAGTCATTCGCAACGTATATTGACGTCGCCCAAGATCGACTTGCCCGCCGGAAACATCATTAGCTCTTCCTAGTTGTCGCGTTAATTCAGGAATACTCAATCCCAACTGGGCGACACGATAGGGGTCAATGGTTATCTGTAATTCTTGCTCACTGCTTGCACCACTTCGCACCTCTACATTTCCCACACCAGGAATTGCAGTCAACACCGGACGAATAACATCCTCAATAAATTCACGATATTCGCTGATAGGCTTGGTATTACCAGGTAAAGATTGTAAGAAGAAGAATGTTAATGCTGGCGCTCCACCGCCTAACTGAATTTGAGGCTGAGTGGCATCACGCGGCAAAGGATCTAGTCGATTCATTCGTCCAATTACATCAACCAATACCTTCTGCATATCGGTACCAATCGAGAACGTTAGGATGATATTGGCATACCCTGTGTTGGCAGTTGCATTCATTTCTTCCAAGCCAGGAATGCCTTCTAGTACCCTCTCTATTGGCACAACAATTTCAGATTCAATTTCTTTTGGCGACGCCGTTCGCCAACCAGTATGTATCGATAATTGCGGACGTTCAATATCTGGAAACAACTGAATCGGCAACTTCGCTACCGAGAAAATCCCCATTAAAGATACAATCGCGATCAAAACCGCTGTTATAGCTGGGTTTTTCATCGTTATTGTTGTTAAATTCATCTTTGCTAGTCCCTTTAAACATTATTCGGGTTCAAGCCTTTTCTAGCCGTGCAACAAGAAAAGGCAAAACAACTGATAAGAATTAAAGGAAGAAAAACGAATGAGCTTAGTCGTTGGACTCATTAAGTCATTCACTCCTTGAAATCTAATCAATAAATTTGGCCGATAGCGATTATCAAACGCTATGCCTTAGGTCACTCCTTGCCATCGTTGATTTAGCGTAAATCGCGATGGATAAAAATAGTGTAAAACACCATTTCCTTTACAAATTAACATACCTTGCCAATATCACTACAAACCATCAACCATGACCAATTCAGTCTCTAATAGACGCCAAAACTAGGAGTAATTATTTTTGCTTTATAACGTGTTTGCGTTTTAAAGCGCCACAAACTCCATGGTATTGTTTCTCCCTGTCACAGAACGAATACGCATGCATAAACAATGGCGGTATCACAGATGCCCATCATGACTAAAGGCACGTGTATTGGGATACCGCAAAAGCACTTAATCTCGGCTAACCAACTTTGGAGGTGTAACCGTTTGGGTATCCGTCAAAGCTTTTAAAAACGCGACAAGAGCCGCCTCTTCTTTTTCAGTAAGGCCGAGGTTCCCCATTAACTTCAGTTCATCATTACTCGCTTGATTGGGACTGTTAATTTCAGGTTCTGGCCAACAATCTCTTTCACGAGCCTGTTTAGCTGTCGTTCCAGGAGGACATTTCAGCGGATCAACTTTCGTCAGCGAAGTGTTGTAGTAATGCACAATATCTTCTAGGTTTTTAAAATACCCATTGTGCATATATGCCTTTACAAACCCCTCGTTTATTCTTTTATCAACATTACGAACTGTTGGGGTACGAAAATGCCCCGCATGGCCACTTGTAAGAGGCGTAGCACTGGTATGTTCGGCAAGTCCTGTATCGGGCCTGTTTGGATTAAAGTTTGATGCCTCATAATTTGGTGGCAGACCGATGTGGTTAAATGCATTGTCTGTAAACTGCTGATGTAGCTCATTTCCGACAGAATCTCGTGCTTCACTGTTGTGACAATCAACACACATCGCGCTCTTACCCTGAGGATTGAGTTTTGTTTTTAAGCCAAAAAATAAATCATTACCTAGGTTTTCTAGATCGGTTAGATGCTTATAGGGGGAATGCCCTGGTGTATCATCATCATCGTGCATCACAGCAAAATCTCGTTTTGAGCTGTAAGAGTTAACTTCATCAGATTGCTGCCACGCAGAAAGCGCAACACCAATGCGCTTGAAGCTAATATCTACCCCCGTTGTTTCACAATCGATCGGCTCTTTCCAAGCTTGCTCATATAACTTCGCATAGTCTGAATTTGCGACATGACGACAGACAAATTCGGCCCCAGGCATACCATTATCTTCGCCATCAGGTACGTTTTGCTCTACATCGTTTGCAAATGGTCCCAAAGCTTGATCGGCCAATGGCCCAAGGAAACGTTCATAGGCATTTTTCAGCTCATCAGAAGTACCTGCAAATACCTCTTTGCCAACATTCTCACCAGTTGCGCGACCATCCCAAAATAGGCCTCCCGCACATAAAAACCCATAGTGCTCTTCTTCACATCCTGTTGGGTTTCGCGCGAATTGAGACACGCCAAAGTTCTTAGCACTACTGGTGTAAGCTACCGTGGGTGGTTTGCGGTTACCTGAGCGGGGGGACTTTGCACCGGGCACAACGACTGCCAGCTCATTAATCTGCGAATCAGGTGATGTCCAACCAGCTTCAGGCGCATGGCAAGAAGCACAAGATTGTCCGTCAGGAACCGAGATTTCGTCGAAAAAAACGTGTTTACCCAAGCTTTCTAAAGCTTGCACATCAGGCTCAGCAGATACTGATGGTTCTTCCCAAAAAACTGATACGCACGATACACATAGTGTCGCTATTGATACACATAGTGTCGTTCGTAAAAAAAGATGTTTCTTGGCTATACTCATAATCAACTCCTTAATTAGTACCTTTCAGCACTTACCAAACGCAATCCTTCATTTATCAGCAACACAACGATATCCATTAACAACTTCGCGTTACTGTCACCACCATTAACAACCAAACCTTATAGTTAATTATTTATTGCCTGACTGTTAATCAAACACGGATAGTACCGCTTTGTAAAAAATTTTCAACCCCCAATGTTTCAAACATGAGGTCAGAATACATCCATTCGTCTTCATGCAATGGTGAAACTAGCTTAATTATCTGTATATGGCATTTGTACGAGTTACCTTTACATATGGTAACTATTTAGGGCCATCATTACGTGCGCTACTTCCTCATTACAACTTGGCATTAAGCACTGATCGTTTTATCAGTTTGATAGGGGGAGTTCGAATAATTAAAAGGTGCTTTTGACTTCGCTATTGACAAGGGGAAAACAGAAATCAGGCTCCTGAAATACACCGTCAGTTATCATCTTTTTTTAGAAACTAGACGGCATTGTTTGCGCTCTTCTCTCCCTTTTTTATACACACTTCACTTAGGAAAAAGGGGAGAATTTATCACTGCATCAGAGCATTTTCCTATTTGTAAAAACTAACCCCAAAACAGAAACAGCATCCACCAATAAGCAACGGTTATTACCACAATCAAAATGCTCGAGGTGAAAAAAAGTTCAAAAACTGGTTATTATCACAGCACAAAAAATTACTTGAAAAGCAACAATGCATTCCCTAGTATTAGGCCTTTATCGCTCAGTATCCAAGATGGACAGAGTAGGTGCCAGTATTAATTTAGTGAAAAAATGGCTAGCTAACCATATGAATTAATTAATATTTAACACCAGAAAAAGGGATTAACAGTAACAAAGCAGTAAGGAAAGTGGTAGGTAATCATTATGGATTTAACAGGAAAAAAAATATTAATTACTGGGGGCAGCTCCGGAATTGGCTTAGAATTTACTCGCCAGCTTATCAAGCGTTCAAATAAAATAGTCATTTGCGGCCGTGACCTAGATAAACTAAAAAAGGCACAAAAAGACCTCCCTTCAATTGATTACTTTCAGTGTGATATCGCTGATGATGAGCAACAGCAAAAACTTGTTGAATTTGTTCAAACTCACCACTCTGACCTAAATGTACTTATCAATAATGCAGGCATTCAAAAAAATTACAGTTTTACTCAGCTAGAGAGTCACATTGACTTAATCGATGAAGAAATGAACATCAATGCGACATCTCAAATGAAGCTTATCGATCGATTACTCCCTCTACTTTTGCAACAGCATGAAGCCGCAATTGTAAATGTAACCTCCCTTTTAGCTGCTGTCCCAAAACAATCGGCCCCTGTATATTGCGCCTCAAAAGCCGCATTTAGAATGTTTACTCAAGCGCTCCGCTATCAACTAGAGAGCACGCCTGTCAAAGTTTTTGAAGTTGTACCGCCGTTGGTTGACACAGAAATGACCAAAGGACGCGGAAAAAACAAAATGAGTGTAAACGAACTGGTAAAAGAGGCGCTACAAGGTATCGAAATGGATAATTCCGATATTCTCGCCGGAAAAAGTAAGAATGTATTCTTTTTAAAACGACTATTTCCAAAGAGGATATACGCAATGATCAGAAATGGTTAAAGCCCATTCCTGACATGGCAACCACCTCTAACTAATTGTTAAATAAATTTTTTTTAAAGCGCGCGTTCAATGGCGTTGGTTTACTGACGCCCAGAACAAAAACAAAAAATTAACACTAGCTACCTTAGAAGCAATAATTCAACTTATTTTACATATTGAAACACAAAGAAAACCATCATGGTTAAAGGTATCAATTTGTAAATAAAATTGAAGTCGAGCATATGTTTAGACCGGGATATTAAAAATGAATAACAACAAAGCCTCCTATCATGATGATTTTATAAGAAAAAATAGTCCAACTGAAGATTTACCAACTTTAATTAACTTGGATAAATTTGCTCTATCAGAGTATATCAACTGTGCCACAGACATCTTAGACAACGCGATTGCCGAAGGTTTTGCTGATAAAACCGCCGTGATCACAGCTAATCGCAGCTATACCTATCAACAGCTGCTCGATAAAGCGAATCAAATAGCCAATTACTTAGTTCATGATTTAGGAGTATTACCAGGCAACCGCGTGTTACTTTGTTCTCCAAACAATTTCATGATGGCTGCCTGCTGGCTTGGTATTGTGAAAGCTGGTGCCGTAGCAGTCGCCGTTCTACCAACGCTAGAGCCACAAGGAATTGTCAAAGTGGTTCAAAAAGCACAGGTTAAGTTTGCTTTGTGTGATGACAGATTTGAAGAACGCTTTGCTAGTGTAAAACAAGCAACCAGTATACTTAGCCACGTAACCACTTTCGATGCCAACTTATCGACTCATACAAAGTTAAATAATCAATCAACTCAGTTTAACAATGTTAATACAGCGGCCAGTGATTGCTGCCTAATTGGGTTTACCTCAGGCACAACCACAGGCAATCCAAAAGCCGTTATTCATTTGCATCGAGACATGTTGATTGCCTGCCAGGCTGCGGGACAACGCACTTTCAAGATTACTGAAAAAGATACTCTGATAGGCAGTCCTTCTATGGCATTTGGGTTTGGCTTAGGTTCGCTTTTGCTATCAACTCTTTATTGTCGAGCCACAACGGTATTGTTAGAAAGCCCGACGCCTGACGCATTATTACAAGGCATTGATCGTTACCAACCAACGGTTCTATTCACTTCGCCAAATGCCTATAAGGCCATGGCTGAACATTGTGACAACTATGACATTTCCAGTTTAAGGCTTTGCGTTTCAGGCGGCGAGCATATCATGCCCTCGATTTGGCAGTCTTGGAAAAACAAAACCAATATTTCCATTTATGAAGGCATTGGTTGCACCGAAATGCTGTTCCTATTTTTAGGCCCAGATATTGATGATATTCAACCTGGTCGTATTGGCAAACCAATATTCGGCTATGAAGCTAAAGTTGTTGACGCTCAAGGCAATGACCTCCCAGTAAACACAATCGGATTACTGGCAGTACGCGGCCCCTTAGGGTGTCACTATTTATCGGGTGAGCAACAAAAGAAATATGTGGTCAATGGGTGGAACATTACCGATGACTGCGTCCTTATGGATGAAGAAGGTCACTTTTGGTGTCATGGCAGGGCTGAAAATGAATTTAACTCAGACTCTGGCCGCCTCAATCTGCTGGAAGTGGAATATGCGCTTTTTAACCATGAAGCCGTTGCGGAATGTGCGGTGGTGAAATCAAAGCAGACATCTTCGATACTAGCGTACGTTATTTTGAAAAAGCATGTCACTTCCGATAAGGCTGAGCTAGAAGCTTCGCTCAAAGCACGTATAAAAATGACCTTGGGGGATATAAATTGCCCGGAATCCATCCTATTTGTTGACGTCTTCCCCAGAACAGCGTCAGGGAAAATACAACGCCATAAACTACAAGACTAAGCTAGAGGTATAGGGATCATGCTTAACGAATTAAAAAACTTGAATTTAGATCAGCCTGACAGAAAAGTGCTAGAGCAGAATGATCTGAGCCTTTTTCAAAAAGTTCTGTTCACCACAGATGGTACCGTAACTCGTCTGCTTGAACTGTATACTGGCGAAAAAATAAAGGTAAATAAACTGGATCAGGGTATTTCCACAGGTATATCTTCACAAGTACTTGGCTGTACTGAAGATGATCCACTTTTGAGAAGAACAATACTACTCAGTGGCGCAGCTAAACACTATATCTATGCTGACTCGGTTTTTATCTTCGAAAAGTTATCGACAAATATTCAATATAGTCTTTTGCAATCAGACACGCCGATCGGTTTGTTGTGGGAGAAAGAGAAAACCGAAATATATAGAAAAATCATTGATTATAAATCAGAAATTTGCGAAGCCTCCTCCTCCCATTTTGGTTTAGAGCCAAACACTCCGATGTTATCAAGAACATACCTTGTAATTAATAATGGCGCACCTTTTGGGGTTATTAACGAAAAATTTCCCATGTCATATTTTAAGGATAAATCATGAAACAAGAACAACAAGCACAACTCATTGACGCATGTGGAATTCCTCTGTGGAGATCTGTAATTGACTTCATAACACCTTTATCCGAGAAAACACTGTTTGCCACTCCAGCAGCTGAAAGTTCGTTAGATCTGATAACCGGTGCCAATTTAATAGATGGAACACAACACTTGGGCAGCGTATTAAGCACCACATTGGCGCCACAACAAAAGGTTATTGTTCTTTTTCCACAAGGTTTTGACTATATCTATAGCCTGTTGGCATGTTGGTATGCAAACCTCGTTGTTATTCCGGTTCCTCTTAGTGATCTAACGCAAACAGACACGTTATTGGAAACCTTAGAGCGCATCATCGCTGACTCCCAAGCAAGTTGTATTCTTACCTATAGTGAGATGTCTCAGTTGATTAACGATTCTGGCTGTCTAGTAAGCAGCGAAGTGCTCGATATCAATCAGCTAGCTCACATCGAGCTAAAAACTCAAAGTGAAAAGACCAAACAGCCTGAAGAGTTGGCCATTTTGCTCTACAGCTCTGGGTCAACTTCTCAACCAAAGGGGATTAAAATTTCCTACCAAAGCTTGGTATCTCAAATGAATCGTGGCGCTGAGCAATGGGGGATCACGAGTGATAGCCGCATTGTTTCATGGATGCCCCATTTTCATAACTTTGGCTTGCACTTTAATATTTTAGCTCCGCTTGTAAAAGGCGCTTTTAGTGTCATATTCGATGCCAAACACTTCTTACAGCAACCAAATTTTTGGTTTGACCGTATTTTGCAGCATGAAGCCACTCATACCGCAGCACCCAACTTTGCGCTGGATTTTTGTGTCAACAAAGTGGATATCAGCTCATATCAATCGTCAAAACAAGCGCCTTTAGCATCCATACAAGCCATTATTTGTGGAGGCGAACCAGTTAATCAAGCCAGTTACAATAACTTTAATGAGCGATTCAAGTGCCTTGGACTGAAATCGCAAGCCATTACTTGCCACTACGGCCTATCCGAAGTAGGTGCGGTTACCACTGCAAGCCCCAACAGCGAAGAACGCTTTATAGAATTAGATGCCCAAAGCTTGGAACAAAACAAAGTAGAATTGGCCCAACACGCCAGCCAAGCAAAGACAGTAGCTTGCAGCGGCAAAATAACAGCTGATACCTCAGTTATTATTGTCGAACAAGGCACTCTCATCCCATGTGATAAAGGCACCATAGGTGAAATTTTAATTCACTCACCGTCGGTCGCGTCAGGTTATATGAACAGACCAGAGGAGTCAGACGCAACCTTCTGTGCAAAAATAAATAATGAAGATAAACACTACCTCAGAACCGGAGATTTAGGCTTTGTTGACAATGACTGTCTTTATGTTGTGGGTCGAGAAAAAGATCTCATCATTATTAACGGTAAAAACCATCACCCCATTGATATAGAAGCGTCGATTAAGCGTGACGTCGAATACCTCAGTCTGACTGTGCTGGTGTTTTCTCAGGAAATCGATAATGAAGAAAAAGTCATTATCATCCAAGAGCTCGACGATGGATTAAGTCAAAGTGACTATCAATCTATTGCTACTGATATTAGGCATGCGGTCGCTCAAAACCACAGTATAAGAGCACATGAAATTCGCTTAGTCCCAGAAAATACCATACCAAGAACAGGAAGTGGCAAGGTCAAAAAACAAGCATGCCGCAAGCTGCACAAAGCCGACTCACTACCAACACTTTATTGCGAAGTAGCACAGCCAGCAAAGGTTCAAAATCCTCCCCCCACCGCAATGAGTGAGGGCCTTGCATCTATTGTAGAGCGCTTGAAAAACAAGGTGTTTGCACCTGAGTTAAATTTAACGGCTCATGACTTAGCGAATATTGATGATTTTAGCACCATCATACTAGATTCGATTCAATACGTTATCATTTCTAAAAAAATCGAAGAAGTCTTTGAATTTGCATTCGCCCCTGTGATGTTATTTAAGTACCCAAGCTTTAATAAGCTTGCCAGCTACTTAAACGAAGAACTTGCATCACTTGGCAGACCAACTGAGATATCCGGTGATGTCGATTCCTCCTTCAAAGAGCCGCAGGATAATGATAGCGACAACGAACCAGACGATGACTCAATCGCTATCATTGGCATGAGTGGCCATTTTCCTGGAGGCGCGACAGATCTAGATCTCTTCTGGGAGAATTTAATCAACCAGACCAACTGCATTACCGAGATACCGTCTGATAGGCAAGCATTTTCACGGGCAAAAAATGCGCAACAGGGGTCCTCAAACGCCTTTCCTAACTGGGGTGGTTTTTTACAGGATATTGATACTTTTGATGCTGAGTTTTTTGGTATTTCTCCTTTAGAAGCTAATAGTATGGACCCGCAACAGCGCAAAGTCATGGAAATGACTTGGAGTGTCTTTGAAAACGCTGGACATAACCCTAAAAAATTAACCAACCAAAACGTTGGGTTGTTCATTGGTGCGCATAACAATGACTACTTAGAGCTCACTCTGACACAACCAGAATTGTGCGAAAAATATGGCGCATATTTAGACTCTGGTGTGCACATGAGCATGATAGCGAATCGAGCTTCACGATGGTTTGACTTTAACGGCCCGAGCGAAGTTATCAATACCGCCTGTTCAAGCTCATTAGTAGCCGTTCATCATGCCGTAGAAGCGATAAAAAAAGGCAATTGCTCCGTTGCTGTAGCCGGTGGTATTAATCTTATTTTAACCCCTCGCATCTATAAAGCAGCCCATAGTGCCGGCATGTTGTCGGCTGATGGTGCATGTAAAACCTTTGATGAACAAGCGAATGGATTTGTACGTGCAGAAGGGTATGGTGCTGTATTGCTCAAACCTTATCGGCAGGCAAAAAAAGACCATGATTCAATTTATGGTGTGATTAAATCTGCTGCTATCAACCATGATGGCAAATCAAATTCGCTGCGAGCGCCAAACCTTGAAAGTCAGGCTAAGTTGATACAATCAGCCTACCAATCAGCAAATATAGCGCCAGAGTCCGTAAGCTATATAGAAGCCCATGGTACAGGTACAGCTTTAGGCGACCCCATTGAAATTGAGGCGCTCAAAGAAGCCTTTAATTCCATGTCAGACACTTTACCACATCAATATTGTGGTTTGGGCACTGCAAAAACCAATATTGGCCATTGTGAGTCTGCCGCAGGTATAGCTGGATTGATTAAGGTATTGCTGTCGATGAAACACCAAACTCTACCCAGTATGCTGCATTTTAATCAGCTCAACCCTGCTATTGCTTTGCGTAATAGTCCATTTTATGTGGTCGATAAAAATCAACCGTGGCAACGCTTAACAGATGCAGACGGTAAAACGATACCGCTACGAGCAGGTGTTAGTTCATTTGGGTTTGGCGGTGTGAATGCGCATGTAGTCATTGAAGAACCAAATGAACAGGAGCGCAACGGGACAAAACATAGCACCGAGACAAGCTCGGAAAATGCAGATTCACAGTTAATTTTACTTTCGGCGAAAACCACTGCGCAACTACAGACCGTTGCCAGCAGATTGCACCACCAGCTAACGAAACTCTGTGCAAATGGCTTTTCATGTGACCAACAAACTCTGATTAATATTGCGTATACCTTGCAAGTCGGTCGCCATGACATGCAAGAACGTTTAGCGATGATTGTTCATACTCCTGAAGAATTGATGGTAATGCTGCAGCAATTCTTATCTGCGACGCCTATTGCGCATAATTGCTATCGCGGTACGGTCGATAAAGAGCTTGAATTACTCAATTGGGACTCAGATGAAGGCCTAGAAACAGCGCTTAACCACTGGTCTGAAGCTAAAGAACTCCATAAAATCGCTAGCTTTTGGGTGCGAGGTGTGACGCCCTCTTCATGGCAGTCACTGTATAAGAACACCTGCCCTAAACGTATTAATTTACCCTCATATCCGTTTGCTCAAAGCCGCTATTGGCTACCGAGTCTACCACCACTTGATACTGTATCGCCTGATCCTGTGGCTAACATCTCTGAGTGCACCGTCCCTGCAACTGAAGCCCCCAGCTCAACTGCCAATGACGATGATATCACTGCGAAGATAATGAACGCAGTCTCAGCAAATACAGAGCTGCCAGTAGAGCGCATCGACAAGTCAGCTAAGCTCAGTGAGCTTGGCATTGATTCGATTCTTCGCTTAAAGCTCGCCAACCAAATCATCAAGATGTATCCAAACGAATCTCTTGACCTCAATACGCTATTGCACCTACAAAATGTCAATGAAATGGTGCTATTTATTGCGGAACAAACAGGCGAAGCCACTACAATTGAGAGCGATGAGAGCAAAAGCTTTGATACACTGCCATCTGATACCAGTGACCCTTGTGCGAGAGATATCAGCCTTAAAATTAAAGAAATATTTTGCGATCATACGGGGCATTCTATCGAAATACTCAACCCTTCTACTGCTTTGGCAGAGCTGGGCGTCGACTCCATTACTCGACTTAAAGCCACCAATGACATTTTAAAAGCCTTTCCAGAGCTTTCTTTAGAACCTAGTCAACTTCTTGCACTACATACCATTGACGATATAAGCGCGTTATTACGCAAAGAAATCGCGCCAGCAAGTTTGCTGAATGCTCAACAAGTAGTAGCCGCATCTGACTTAGACGAAGAAACGAGCCATGCTTTACAAAAGATAACCCACAGCCTCAAAGAACAAGGCTGCAATATTTTAATCAAAAACGTGAAGCCAAGTGGCAGCCACCCCAATGCTTTACAAGCAGAGATAGTTGTGTGCGAGGATCATGCTTTTTTTAATGATCATCCTTTAGACCATATAACGGGTGTGCAATTGATTGAGTCAATGATGCAATTAATTAAAGTCTCACGGTTGCATAATTCCAATACATCGAGTTTCTATACGTCAGCCTTGAGTATTCATTTTGATGCTTTTTGTGAAAGTGATAGTGCTGAACTATTCTGCTCTGAGGCCAGTAGTGATAAGCAAGCTCACTCTCAATCGTTTACTACACATGTCAGACAACATGAGAAAAACATTTGTCAGGCCAATGTAACTATTCAAAGTGTGTCACCGTCAACAAGCGAGCCACAACGTCATTCAAAATTACCTGAAGATGTCGACCTTTGCATTCACGATATGGTGAATAAGCACAATCTCGATAATGTGTTCATTAGTATGCCAACGTCAGCTTGGGACCAAGCTGGAGTATGGTTTTCACCAAACCACTCAGACACTATATTTACTGATAATACAGCGGGCTTAATTGATGTAACCCATTTAATTGAAGGATGCAGACAGCATGAGCGGTCGATGACCAAACGCTTATTGGCCGAAAGCAACACTCAAGAAAATGACCAAGTACAAGCTGATAATCCAAATAAAGGTGTTGGGATACTCAAATCGCTTGAAATTCGTTTACTAAGAGCGCTAGAGCGACATGAATCCATCTTTATCACCAATGGTGATATGAACGTACTGGATGTTGGCGGCAACCGTGTGATTAATTGGCAAAGTGACTTGTTAGTTAATGGCGAGGTGGTAGGACTCTACAAAATGGAAGCGCTCATACTCAGCTCTGACGTATACAACACTTGGAGAACGGTTAAAAACGATGAAATAACAAGTTAGTTACCATCCATCCGCCTCACTGTTGAGCTCGAATAATCTCAACAGTGAGACGGACTAATAAATGAGCATCTGTTAGCACTCATAGCTGCACCTGCTAATGAGTACTATAGATAAGTGACGTCAATCATACCTAGTGGGGCTTTTTAGAGCCATGGATGTAATACATCGACCAGAAAAAGCGAACTAGGGTGATGGCTGGAGTATGGTTTTGCTAAATCGAATAAAAACAATAGTAAGCTTGGCGCTGCCCATCATTGCGGGTCTGGTTTCTCAAAATATTATGGTTGTGATAGATATGGCCATGGTAGGCACTTTGGGAACTGACGCCTTAGCTGCGGTAGGTATTGCGTCCCAAATCAATTTTATGTCTTTTGCGTTGTTGATTGGACTTGCCAGTGGTGTACTCGCCATTTCGGCCCGTATGCAGGGAAAAGGTAATAATAGTGAAACTGCCGTACCGCTCAATGGTGCACTGCTCATTAGCTGTGTTGTGGGGATCCCACTATCTGGCTTACTCTATTATACAGCGCCGTTTTTTTTCCCTACGCTGCACAGTGACCCCAATGTCATAGCACTAGGTAATGACTATTTGCAAGTACGTGTTTTATCTATTACGGCGGTTGCAATGACATTATCATTTAGAGGCTACTGGAGCGGTATTAAGCGCCCCAAACTGTTTATGAACACATTGTTGTTGATGCTTGTTTGTAATGTTGCGCTCAACTATTTATTAATTTTTGGCAATTTAGGCTTTCCCAAAATGGGCGTAACAGGGGCCGGCGTTGCAACTTCGCTATCGCTGTTTATCGGTGCCGTATATTGTTTCTATTTAGGCTTTAAGTATTCTGCTACGTCTGGTTTTTTGCAACGACTTCCAACTAAAACACAACTTCGTACACTGATTACTATTTCATTACCACAAGGTGCACAACAACTTTTTCGTGCAACCGGATTAACGGTTATGTTTATCATTATTGGCTCGATTGGTACTGATGAATTAGCGGTGGCAAACGTATTGGTCAATATCACTCTTGTTATGATTATACCCTGTATTGGTTTTGGTTTAGCCGCAGCTTCTCTCGTTGGCCAAGCTTTGGGAGAGAGTGCACCTGAACAGGCCAAGCGCTGGGGGTGGGATACCTCATTGATAGGGCTGTTGTTTATGTGCTCTATAAGCCTACCAATGGTGTTATTTCCTGAGTTGATATTATCAATTTTTGTGCACGAGCAAGCGTTAATTGATATGGCTAAACTGCCTTTGCAATTAATCTCACTGTTATTAGCCTTTGATGCAGTGGGTGTGATTTTACTCAACTCACTACTGGGTGCTGGCGCCAGTAAACAAGTCTTAAAGATCACCTTTAGTATTCAGTGGTTAGTATTCTTACCGGCAGCTTGGATCGTCAGTCATTATCTTGGTATGGGTTTGCTTGCGATATGGTGTTTGAATATTGCCTATCGTGCAATTCAAGCGGGTATTTTTGTCAAAATATGGCACCAAGGGAGATGGAGTACGATTGAGATTTAACCAAGCGCATTTGTACTAGACTTGATATGACAGTTACCCGTTTTTCTATCGGTGACTGTCAGTTTAGATTTCTTTTAAAGCCGACGATTATTCTTTGCCATGACAGGCCCCGACCGTTGCTAAAGTTGAAAACAACAGGGGGGATTGAAAATAAGCTTAACTTCATGATTTTCCTTACTCAAAACAAACGAATTATTACGTTTAAAACGGTTAATTCACCTCAGCCAAACCCACTTATCAACACTTGACGTAGTCATGACTTTTAGATGATTTTGCACTGAAAACGAAAAAAACGTTTAACGCGCTGTACCACTCACACCTCTTACAAGCAGAAGCAAAAACACCGACAAAAAATAAAGTTATCAATATGTATCAATACGTTAAACTTTCCATATTTGCTATTCGGCGCCTTTTTCACAAAGATGACATTCCAAATCATAATTTGGACTTGTTGATAGTTGCGCGCTTAACTAGCTGTTATAAATCTCCCACTAATCGTCTAAAGCGCAAACCTAACGCCAACTTGCGCACGCTATAATCGGGGTCATGGGCTCGATTGAGCAACAGCGGCGCACTAAACTCCTCTTCACGCCCTATATAAGCCACGTAATACATGGAAGATCTTCTAACGTTAGGATCTGGATGATGCTTCGCCGCCCATTCAAATAGCTTAAGCGTCTCTGTACCCATCTCTGGCAACCAAGCCAAGGTATACGGAATACGTGTTGCGGTTCCGTGCTTGGCCGTTTCGATCAGTCCTTCTGACAACGCATTTCTCACGTTTGGTAATTGCTCACCTAAATCCTTCCAAAATTGGTTTCTTTTCGGCGGAAAACCACTTTCATCGTGATGGCTAAATTTAATGTTTACCGCAGCAAATGCTGACGCTATCTTGATCCGCACCGCCTTATCAGGGTGGGCAAACAACCCCCAGAGTTCATCCAACGACTCACCTGCCATAATTGCTTTAAACACCAAAGCCTCTTCATAAGAGAACCCCTGCATCCACTTTGTATAATGTGCACCTTCAGGGCTTTCAAAAGCAGTTGCATTCACCTTTACTAAAGATGAGGGCTCTGAATACTGCATGTTTTCAGCATATTGCGCCACAAACGCAGGTGGCGCTGCATATAAGATTGGCTGCGTACTCAAGCCTGCCAAAGCATGAACAACCACAGCCACAACAACTAACACCACGGAAGCCAAGGTGACGAGGATTTTCTTCCTCGTAGAACAACGCATCATAATTTTCTCCAATAATAACAAAGTGCACCTAAATGTAGGTAAATCGAACACTTGAAAACTTAATGGCAACCTAGAGAAAACAAATGATGTGAGGCTGATTTCTGGCTGAATTTTTGGTGATACAAACAAAACAGATGGTTAGTTGGATAAGGGCAGACCGTCTCAAACTTCTTTTAAGGCACTGCCCCCAAGACGAGAGCAGCTTTAACCCTAGTTTGCTTAGTTCAGAAGCTAGATAACGGGCTTTGACTCACAAGGTACGATTAGCAAAAGGTTAGACGACTCGGCCCGCCTTTTTTATTTCGGCCTAAGATTTTCAATGATCTGCGCATCCACCCAATAGATATCCGATTGGCGCTGCCCACTGCCATCTTTACGCAGTACCATTCTATTGAAAAAGAGATATTTTCCATCCGGCGTGACAGATGGCCCCCCTTCTTCTGCGTCTGTATTAACCTGCTCACCTAAGTTTATTGCATCACCCCAACTGCCATCAGAAAGACGAAAACTAATATAAAGATCGGCTTCGCCATATCCGCTTTCTCGAATGCCATCCCACATAATGTAACTCTCATCGGGGGCAATAAATGGGTGCGCATTCCACATTCCCGTATTAATCGTTTTTGGTAGCGGTTTGGGGTCTTCGTATGTGCCGTCTATTAATCGCGAATAACGAAGAATGCCATGGCCTCCGTTGTGCCTCGCATTCTCGTCCAATACCAGAGTCCCCTTGGCTGAAGATTTCAGCCCCATAATACGTATTTCATCAAATTTGGGTCCCAAGCTTTTAAGTTCAGACCAGCCGTCTGCAGTACGCTCTTGATACTGAGCACCAAAATACATGACATTACCATCTGGTGAATATTGTGGCTTACGTGTGCCTGCGGGCAATACGGATTTACGCCAACGGTTATCCACCTTCTTATATATTTCACTTTCAGGGTCTTTTACCTCATGCGTGTGCCGCCATCGATGGACAAAAATAGTATTCATATCTGCAGAAAAGCCGATAGAGTCTCCCCAGTTTTCGGTATTAACAAGACCAGGGGCAAAAGCTTTTGGCACCATACCGGGCGGAGTTTGCCCAAGATAAGGCCCGTCAAGCGTAGCCACATCATTCCCGTCCAGATTAGTACACCCCATCATCATCACAGAACACAACAAGGCACGTTTTCTATTAATATTCGTCATAACCCTTTTCCTTATCACCTTGGCTATTTACCCAGAGCTCCATCGCTCAAATACACTTAAGGTGCTAAAGGTATCTCAGTGAGAGGAAATAACTTGAGGTTAGACTTACTTCTGTATGACTTATCAATGATGAAAAACAAAGCCTAAATATTAAATGGTTAGGATTTTAAAACTAGAAAATGGAGGAGGGTTTGCTTGTTCTATCGGGATTATCGCTGAGAATTCAAAAGAAAAGACCTAACCTCCGAGGTCGTTATAGCGATCTCACACTAAGACATACTGAATATAGCTTTGGCTACAAAAATATATGGGATACCGACTTGGTGTATGGCGTTTGGCGAATGGAAGTACCACACTCTGTTGGACTGGGAGTTAGCAGTGACAACGTCGAATACGTCTGGTTTGGTCATTTATGCGATCAAGATTTAGTTAGCAGCAACCCATCGTAACTCTTTGAATAATATGAGCAGTGTGCAAGCACTGCTCTGTTTTTATTTTAAGTTACTTGGTATAAATAAAAATTAGAGTTAAGTGTTACTAAAGTAATTACTAGAACCTACCGATAAATAAAGCCTCTTCACGTATAAGGAATATATTATGAAGATAGCTAACCCAGCCATTAATCTGGCCCAACTCAATACGACAAAGCAAGTAACAGACAGCAAACAGTCTATGACAGATGAGCTCAACATTGCTGCCAAACAACAACACGCCCAAAACAACTTGAGCGACGTTCCTGCCCTTGCTAACAACCAAAACCTGCACCGTGTTGAAGTCACATCTGTGAGCGTTTACGAACCTGAGCGCTTTGCAAAGGTATCGCAAACACTTTATTTCGGTGAATTACCCAGCCTATTCAGAGATATGCAATCTCATTATCAAGACTTTATGAGTGAACTGGAAAAATCAGAACCTCAGCTGGCAAAACTGGAATGGGGATTTTCTGTCGATGAAGGCGGCCAACTGGTTGCAAATGGCCCAATCAGTGATGAAAGCAAAGCTTACCTTGAAGAAAAACTGAATGAAAACATTGAACTTGTAGAATTAGCCAAACAAGTACCCGATGTTATGATGAAAGGACTAGCCTACGACAGAGGCGCTGATGGTAAAGCCAATGCCTGGGGCAAGTATGATGTAAACACTGAAAACCTAAAAGATGTTCTGGATTTTAGGGAAGTGCTAGAGCGCACTTACACCGAACGAGATGATATTTCCTACTTCAAAGGCAACTTTAACACCTTTGAATTTGCCGAAAACGTAGCAAGCCAGTTAAAAAGAAACGCCGAGGTAAAATTTAGTTATTAAGGTAATACTCAACCTATTGTTTGAATAGATATGTATTTAGTTTTGTAAGACTGAATGCGCTTTTTATGTATGGTCTACGCCCCGAACATTTGGGTGTTTGATACCAGCAGATTCAGCTAGCTCTAATGTTATCTCGCGCTCTAGCGGAAACTGCTCTTTGACTTGCAGCACATCTTGCCGCCACTCGAGCAAATAGAACATGGATAGTTCAAGATCGGATAATAAATGATGGGTTCGTTTGGACTTATAACCAAAGACTCGATGTACACGGCCATCGGATGGTACATCGTACACCGTTAACCAAGGCTTATAATCTTGATACTCACCTGTACCGCGTCCCTCTTTAATCCACTTACGATATTGCGCCTCAGTATGGCCAATCTTCCTAGACATAATATACCGCTATAACTGATTGAAATTTCAGCATAGCTAGAGTGAAAGTGTGATGCAAACAAAATAATATTTTGAGTGATTTTCACATTTTAAAAGCTAACCTCTGTATTTAGAATGCTTCCTTAAAGCGCCTAGATTATTCTTTATTCTGCCACTTTTTATATATTCTTCGGCGTTATACAAAAAGTCGGGCTGAAATTTGTCAACTAGCCAAAAATAGTCACTATATTTCCTGGGGTTTGGTTGCAAAAGACGTAGAACTTCCAGAAAGATATCATCAATTTCATCCATAGAAAGAGAATTCAAATACCGTGTTTTGTAGTCTTGAATATGGGCATATTCATTTTCTCTGCTAGGCCTAACATGTTGATAGTTATTCTCTATCAGATCAAGAAAGTTTTTTACCGACTCTTTCATGTAACTTATTCTATATAAGTTTGTTTTTTAATTGGTTTAACAAGTGACTCAATGCTGCGCTTTCAGAATCAAATGTCACGAGAGCGTTTTTATGGCCTCTTTCGGCATAAAAAACTTCCCAACCAAATCCACTATTTTTTAAACAATACCTTTCATTTATTGGTCCGTTTAGCGAGAAAGATGATTTATCAATACCTAACTGAGACACATGTTTTAAGAAACTTACTTTATCCATCATTAACTTTCCGGCTCGAAAACAATGGAAAGCCGCCTATCTTTGAAACCAATGAAGTTTTCTTTCAGAATGATATTCATGCGGTCAAATTCGATATTTTTTAATTCCGTTGAGTGTATAAAAGCGCTATTCGTGTATAAAACAGGATCTGGAGCTCTAACATTCCACAGGCCTCCATCTAATATGGCAACCCCTTGTATTTCTAGTGCTTGCAATACCTGTTTTACTTCCCCATTAATGAAAGCCTCGATCTCTGCCTGCTCAAACCACCTGAATATTTCTTTTCTGCGCACTTCTAGCTCCTTATGAATTGAGTCATTCAACATTTAAATGATATATCTTAATTTGATCTTCATCTGTGAGTTGAATCACTTGAACAAGTTCTAATTTGCCCATTTTCACAAGCGACATTAGCACTTCGTCTAAAGGCTCTAAATGATCCACCTTTACTTCCTCACCATCTACTTCAATCCAATGATATTGTCCGTAAGGCAAATACCCCAACCATTCTGACTTGTAGGTAACTTCTTTGGTTTTGTGTCGAAGCGAAGCTGCCCTTAATTTTGATAACAACTCTTGTTGATGCGCGGTAAGTACCATTAAGCGAATATCCTTACTTCATATCCAACTAAAGCCAGCTTATCAAAAGTAGCATAATAAAGTAGTAAGCTTTATCTGATAATTGAGTATGAAACTTTATTGTTTGGGATGATACTTTATTGTATAGGGTGAAACTTTATTGTTCACCCACAACAAATGTGGCCCCGCAATATAGTTTCATACTGAACGGGGCTGTAAGACCTGTGTTTTGGTTAGGAAATATGAGGTTGAGGAAATAGAGTTTCATACTCAGCTTAAGAGCACTCTCAGGACTACCTAGATAGCAAATAATAAAGTTTCATCCTTTATTCAGTTTTTCCAGAACCCTTTCTACTCACTACAACTGTTTTTCTTTGAAACCTTTATCAGGGTACTATTTATAGTCAACGTTTTCTCTGCTCGTAATGTGCGAGACTTTCTTTAATGAGTTGAAGATCTTCACTTGTTAAATCTAGCACTTCAGTATTATCTAAAAGTTTAGCTTTCTTCGAATAGCATATGATTGTTACCCCCCCACCCTAATCAAAGTTCGAAGGTTGCCGTTTAGTACTATAAAAAAGGGCTCTTTAATATTATAGTAGTAACTTCTTTGTTAAGGAGATGAAACATTGGAGTTATTGGAATTAGCAATGGACTTAGCTATTTTGGGAGACTCTGAGCATCAAAGCTACACACCTATTGTTTTTGCGTGCTCTTCAGCCTTTTATGGTATCCTCATGGTTTTGCTCGATTTTTGTACATGTAAAGCGACTCAAAAACCAAGCTTCCTTAAATTGAGCTATTCTGGATTGGCATCCATTTCTATGATCTTCCTTTGGGGCGTAGGCGCTGGGTTAGCTGGTCTGTTAGGTACTGGTGTAGGTATATTTGAAATAAGTCGGACAGCTTGTATTTTTGTAGGAGCAGGATGGCCCGTGGTACTACCTAGACTAATTGCCTCGGCAAACTCTGAATTATCCACTGAAAAAGTACCGATGGAGTAGTTAATGCTTAATTACCTTTTAGGTCGCAGAGACTTTCACGCACGAAAAAAGATTATCAACGCAGTTAAAAGCTTTGATAAATACAACGAAAGCGAACTTTTAGATAATGCTAGTGCACTTCTCATATTTAAAAGTGATATTCAACAGTGCTGGCTGGTGTTTACTAGTCAAAGAATGTATTTCGTAATTGATGACACTGAAAAAGGAATCTTGAAGGCTCTATGGGCTAGAGATAAGGAAAATATTATTGTCGATGGCAGAGTAGCATTGCACTTGAAGGAAGAGAAATACTCTAAGGAAACTGGTCGCTTACTCTTTGGAAACATGAACAACAGCTTAATGTATACTCACTCTTTATTCAATGGAGTTAGTATTTCAGGGGCAATTATTAATCTCGCTCAAAAACATTTCATCGATGAATAACCTCATGGAAAAAAATAACTATAAAGAAGACTCCCTCAAGTTTGACGTAGACGCCCAGCTAATACGAGAATTAGGTGAGAGGCTAGTAAGTAGAAACCATATCGGTATATCAGAGTTAATAAAGAACTCTTATGATGCCGATAGCCCAGATGTCGAAGTCAAGTTACAAAACGTCACTTCCACGGCGCTTAGCAACTCAAAGCTGACTATTGTTGACTCAGGTACCGGTATGAACTTTACTACCGTCGAAAAGCACTGGATGACAATTGGAACTGGGAATAAAAGGCTTAACCCTGTTAGTCAAATTTATGGTCGCCCTGTTACAGGGAACAAGGGTATTGGGCGTTTTGCTTGCCAAAGATTAGCTAAAAAGCTCGAACTCATTACGTGCGCCAAAACCGAACAAGGTTATGATCACACTACCGTACATTTTGAGTGGGATGACTTTGAACCTGGAAAGTCATTGTCACAAGTGAAATGCAAATATGAGTACTTCTCCTCCTCCACGGGCAAGCCTGGAACGACTCTGAAATTAAAAGAATTAAGAGAGAAAATAACTACCCGTGATTTTAATATGCTTTTGAAAAGCATAACTTTTATTTCAGTGGCGCAACAAACAAAGAGAGCTGGCTATGAAGAAGACCCTGGGTTTAATGCAACAATAGTTGCACCTGAATTTGAAAATACACCTGGTACAGAAAGGTTTTTAGCAAGTGATAAAATCTTATCTGCAGGGTGGGGAACCCTTCGTGGCACTATAAAGCATGATGGAACGATCTACTTAGCTTTAGATAGCAAAGATACCGAAACTCAAAACTACACTGTACGAGACAGTCGCTATCATGCTCTATCAGGTATCGATTTTACTGTTCATATTATTCCTCTTAAAGGTAAAGTGGGGATAGATAACAGAAGAGAGCCCTCACTATTAACTAATGAAACATTAAAAAGCATCAGAGATGAGTACTCTGGGATAAAACTTTACTTTAACAACTTCAGAGTATACCCCTATGGTGAAGTCAGCGAAGGAGATGATTGGCTAGGAATAGCTAAAGATATATCTACTCGAAGAGGAGGAAGTGAACATGCAGAACTTAGTGAGCTAGCATTAAAAATGGGACTACCCACTGCTAGTAGAGCTATGCTAAACCATCCAGGCACTCGCTCACTAATCGGTAGCATTCTAATCCATGGAGAAGCTACAGATTCTTTTGTAGTGAAAATGGACCGAGAAGGTCTAGTCGAAACTGAAAATTTCATAAACCTTAAAAAAGTAATTCGTTTATCTTTGGACTGGGCCACAATCAATTATGAAGCATGGTTGATCAGCGCAAGAAATAAAAGGCACCAAACTGTTGTTAAGCGGTTTGAACAATCATTTGGTCAATCTTTTGAAGATGATAAAAGTCGATTCATTAAGGCAATTGAAACTCTTGAAAGTAATAAAAATCTAGAAGAAACCCCAGTTGTAAGCCCACAGCCCGCTTCTCTTCTTAAGACTGATGACCAATATAATCTTGACAGTGGTAACAGAGATTTAACCGTTGAAAATCATTTTAACATCGGTACAAGACCTAATGTTCAACGAGAGCAGGTTGGTTCAGCAAAAGAGCTCGCAGTATCTCAATATGAAGCAATAGAAGCTGAAAATGAGCTGTTACGAGCAGTTTCAGCTACTGCACCGCTGTTATTTGTCTTTGCGCACGAAGTGAAGGGAATTGCACACTCATTACTCAGCCAATCTACAGAGCTTAAATCAATAGCAGAAAAAATAGATGATCCAAAAATCCAACAGCAGCTTTTAGATATGGCCAACAATGCTAGTCATTACAAAAAAGCTTTCGACGACCTTTTTGAATTGTTCGACGTGTTTTCAGATTCAGCTAGCAATACCAAAAAGAAAATTTCATTCTCGAATCTATTTGCTAGAGTTAACAAAGGCTTTAGGTTTTTCATTGAGCAATTCGGAATCTCACTGACATTTTCAGATGTTAGCCCCCGCTGGATGATTCCTAGACTAAATCAAGCTGAAGCATATTCTGTACTAATAAACCTACTTTCAAACGGTATAAAGTCTCTAATCGCAAGTGAAGAAAAAACAAGAAAACTCCATGTAGAGTTATCTTTAGATGAATCACAATACACACTAACGGTCAAAGACAACGGTATAGGGCTTAGCGAAGAACATTGGGAGAAAGTCTTTGAAGCTAGAACCTTTGATCCAGAAGGTAAATTATATAGCTCAATCTCATCTGTTCTATGTGATGAACAATTAAGCAACCTTGGTAAAGGCGCAGGATTGGGACTGAATATAGTTAGAAATATACTTAGAAAGCATAAAGGTTCTGTAGCTTTTTCAAAGCCTACGGATAGTTGGAATGCTGAAGTAAAAGTAGAAATAGGGAAATAACATGAACATACTAGTCATTGACGATAAAGCAAACGACACGAAGCACACTCGCACTCGTCTCCTAAATATCTTGAAAGAACAAACACAGATCGAATTTGACATTATCCCTCCAAGTGAAGAGGCACTAAAGCCAAAGCTACGAAAAATAGATAGTTATGATCTCATTATTGTAGATTACAAATTTGATCAAACTGATTCACCTATATTCAAAACAGGAGCTTCGCTGCATTCTCTTCTTCGAGACTACACTAAGTCAGTTCCAATATATCTAATATCGGTTTTAACCTATACCACAAACAAATTTGGCGAGTTTGATTTGTTTATCCGCGATGAATTTATAAGTGACCACGTTTCGTTCAAAAAAGAAATTGAAGATCATAATCTGCTAAAACATGTCAGAAATACTCACGATATAATAAACCTACTGAGAGCCCCTGATGAAACTCAAGATGACTTTACTTTAATGCTTGCTCCAATCTTAACGGCTGATAATTCAAAAGCTGAAGGTGCAGATGATGGAGAGTTACTGCCCACTGCTTCACAAGACAATACGCACATAAGGCTTTTTCGCTGGTTAATACAGACACTTTTCTATAAAGAGGGCCCTCTAGTAGATGTAGATGGAGCAGCATTGCGTCTAGGCATCAGTAAAGATTACTTTGAGTCTATTTGCGAACGTTTCGAATTAGCAAAATACAATGGCATTTTTAATCATTCTCATCGTACACTTTGGTGGAGCTGCCTTTTAGAAGACTATGTATTAGAACTAGAAGACGAGCATAACTTTTTGTCTAAACACTCATTTTTAGAAGCTGCACCAAAGCTTCTTGGTGCAACAACTTCAGAGAAACAATCGAAATGTATTGTATGTAATGAACGATATCCAGATAGCCTTGGCATAATTGTTGACGACGATGAGAAGTCCTTGTATCAAGTTCACATAGCATGTTCTGAGTTGAATGATTCCTTAAAACAAGAGCCATTCTTTAAAAACCCACGAATCATTGATGGCGAATAAAATGTACACTGATGTAAAATTCACCAAGAAATACCTAGATATTTTAGCCAAGTTTTCCTCTTTTTTAGTTCAATACTCGAGCGAGCTGCCACACTCACAGAAATCTCAATTAAGTACATTTTTATCCCAACTTCAGCATGCCAGCCGTCTTTCTTTAAAACAATTAAGCAAGAATAAGCCTCTGACCACAACAATAGAGATTAAACCCAACATCATATTTCCTTATAAAAATCCGGTAGGTCAAAAACGAAAATTTTACGTTTCTTTGGGCGGTAAAATCGAGATTCACAATGGAGTAATTACTGACCAAAGCCTATGTCTCAATCTGATGCTAGAACACACTCCGAATTGTCAAAATGTTCCCAGTGATTGGAAGTTCTACGATACAGAGCAAGGCTTTCACATAATTCGCAGATTTCACTTCGATTATGACTCTTTAAATGACGATCAAGTGAAACCCAAATTTCATCTCCAATATGGTGGTAAGTTCAATAACGAGTACTTTGATTTAAGCAATGTACACTACAAACTATTTCAGCCAATCGATCACCCAAGGTTACCTCAACAACCTCACGATCTAATCATGTTACTAGATTTTGTACTCAGAGAGTTTTCACTAAAGGGGCAAGAAATTACCCGTGAAAAAAGGTGGAACGAATTTGTAATTCAAAGTGAAAAGCTCTGGCTAACACCATATTACGAAAAACTAATAACGAAGCTCCAGTGCGGTTCTCGAATTACCCCACTTCACCGCACGAAATAATTTACCTTTACGAAGAGCGTTTAACACCACGATATCGCTCTTCTCTTAGTTCTTCTTTAGCTTTTGATAGCAGTGATATTTGTTCCTTGCTAATTAAGCCGTAAGAGCACAATACGTCATCAACTAACTTAGCCATCAACTCATATTCTTCATTTTCAATCGCAGCTTCTACTTTACGTTGTTGTGCACATAGTGCATCGATACAAGCATCTGAAAAAAGTAGAGCAATCCTCTTACCTGCTGTCGGTTCTAACTTCAAGACACCTGAACTATAAGCCCTACCTTCGACCTCTGCTGAAAATTGCGAAAACGTTGACAGCATAGAAATCGCCAGTGCCAGCTTTTTATTAGCTCTCACTTTCTTATCGTGAAAAATTACTTTATGAATAGAATTAGTGCAGTTATAACGGCCTTTATTTATAACAATACGTGGGCCGCGATGAATCATATAAGACAAGAATGCATCAGCAACAAGGCCATCAATTCCCCACCCAGGAGCAAACCAATGAGGGCGTTTTTTAAACGTTTTATTTTTTCCAATCTCTTCCTGAGAGATTTGCGATAAATACTTAGCAACAGGGCTGTTTAAATCTTCCATTTGTTCTTCTGTAGGGCAAACCAAAAAAGCTCTATGCCCATCATTTTGAATTAGCTTCTGTTGCTTCTTCCCATGTGTAACCCCAATGAGAGATTTAAATCTACCTACTACAGGTTTTAAACATTCCTCAGGTAAAGCGTGTTTCTCAATAGTATCTTGATTTACAATGAAATAATTATTAGCGCCCGTAACCATGCCTATTTTGACATCAGCATAGTACCCAAGAGATTTAGCAAAAGGAGAGTTAGTTATTTGAGAATATGCCTGCCTTGCTTCTTGAGAAATTAAGTTAAGCTTGTAGTCTTTTATTTCCGCAGTGTTTGCCTCTTCATTTGTATCAATACAATTTACTAACTCTGCAAGATTGTTCACTGAATGAATAATTAAGCCTTTTCCATCATGTGGCTCTTTGGTAAACCCATCAGCAATTAAGACAATTGACGTTTCTTCAGCCCCCTCAGCTTTAAAGAAGCGTTCAGCTAGTTTTATAACCTTTATTTGAGTGAAGTGTTTCTGGTGTACTGCAAGTAATTTCATCGCATAGTCAGCGTGTAACAGGCTACTTGGTAAAACCCAAGCTATCCGACCACCTTCGTTTAAAAAAGATAGGCTATGGAGCAAGAAAAATGCCCACAGGCTCGCATTGCGACCAATGGAATGCTGCACAAAACCTGAGTTGGCCAAAACATCATCACAAGATTTGCGTTGTTCAGGCGTCATATTATGCATCGATACGTAAGGTGGGTTTCCTAAAATGACATCGAATAGCGACACACTAAAATCTGTAGGCTTGACCTTGATGAAATCATCTAAGATGAAACGCTTGTTGGTGTTTATGACTTTTCCAAATTTACTACTCAGAATATCAAATGCTTGGTTATCGATATCCACACCAAAAAGTCTGTCTTCTGGCTTTTTACAGCCAAGTCCTTTAAGTCTCACTATACTGCTTTCAAAGAAACCACAGCCCCCAAAACTAGGCTCTAAGATATTCTCATCAGACCTTTGAATAGCCCAATCAGCCAAGACTTGGCTAAGCTCAGGTGGAGTGTAGTAAGCACCCAATTCCTTCTTTTTGGGCAGTGAATGCAGATTCATGGTTTTAAATACTCGTTAGTCATATGACATAATCTAAAAACTTATCCAAGCATTCTATAGTATAGAACCTCTTTATTGAATAGTTTATAAAACGTTGAGATACCCTTAACCTTAAATTTCATCAAGTTACAAAAGCACTTTATCGAGGAATTTCAATACCTAGGATCATTTAGGAAGCACATCAATCATTGAAATATTTTTTAAATTATTTGATAGCATCTAGCATACGCTCAGCCCATCTTTCGATCTTTTCCTCAGTCAGCTTTCCTTTATCTTTTGAAGGCTGATGCGACACACTCTTGTGATTGCCTTCTCCAACCAGCGCATCAAAGTATTTCTTTGGCCAGCAGAATTGGTTGCTGAGCAATCTTTTTTCTATCTCTGGTATAAATTCTATTAACTTGCCTTTTGGCGCTAATGCTCGCGCTGAAATGACTTTGGTGGCAATGGAAGCTCTGCCATCTGAGGTATCCACCTCTAATAAGAAATAGCCTTCGCTTTGATGTTCAATCCGTACAATAGCCATACATCTAGGCGAACCATCTACCATAAGGTGGCTCTCACTGCGTCCCACTTCTGGTAGCTTATGAACAATGGGCTTATTTTGTTTAACACCATGTTCTTGTTCTAATATCTCCAGCATTTTGAAGAAACTATCGAATTTATTGAGATATAAATCTGCGTTGTCGGTGAGGTCATCTAAGCCATCAATGGCGGCTCTGGGTGTACCGCCTCGCGAATTTGGATCGTCGGTGCTTACATCAGGTGGTAAATTGTCGGGTTTATCTTCGTCTTCTTTACCGCCAGGATTTTTTCTAGGCTTTGCATCGACTTTACGAGTGCGTGGCACTCTGTTGTATATGCGCTGTGTTGCATCACAGAATATCAGCACCGATTCATTATCTTGACTGCCATCGCTGTTTTCATCGATTTCTTGCTCTGACGGTAACTGTGGGTAGGTACCGCCTTTTCCTTTACCCGAACCTGGTTTGTTTTCGATGAAATCTGGATGTGAAAAGCCAATGTCCGAAATATTAGGGAAGAACAAACCATCTAACAATTCTATGCGATTGATAAACCATGTGCTTTCATCAGATGACTTCCAGCCTCTTGCCGCCACTTTTACACCCTTGAGCTGAGGTGGATCGAATCGAAACATCCAACGCTCTACGTTAGGTGCCCTAACTCGCTCTTGCGAAAAATACTGATAAATGCTGTTAAACGAATTTTTAATGTCACTGTTTAACAATAACCAAGCGATTTGATATCTAAACCCTTCATTATTAAACAGTACTTTTGGGCATAATGTTGTTGGTAAGGCGTTGATCACAAGATCTAAAGGAAACTCTTTATCATCGTTGTTTGGGTGGTGGTCAACATAAAACTCTAAGTCGAGTGCACTGTTAATGAGTGCGGCGTTTGCCAGGTAGTTGTTTGTAAAAAACAAGGCTCTGGCCAGTTCCAACTGTGGCACGTAAATGGTTTTGCCTGCACTTTCAAACACAAAGCATTTTTGCGATTGCTCTTCGCTCAGCTTATACGTCACTAAACCACTATCACCCACCGTGGCGGTTTGCCAAAATGCTCGTTCGGGTAAGGTAAACTCAATCGGGAAACCTAGGGGCAAGGCAGCAACCGTTTGGTTTAGTACGACTTGTCGGCTTAAATAGGGGAGCTGGCTAAATTTAAGAGCCTTGCGAGTGGATTGCTTAAAACGAACACCAATATCCCACGTTTTGCGGTCATTGTATTTAAACAGATTGCCTATCGCCTGTATTCTGGCGTCGTCTGGTAGTGTTTTAAATCTATTAACTTGGTTCATACGTTACTGCAAATCCTAGCAATTGTGACGCGAGTGGTCGGGTCCTTTTCTCGTTTAGCCCTGCCATGCGTTCAATTCGCCAAGCTCTGAGTATTTGATGTTTTGCAATACAACGAATACATGCCACAGCGATACGACGGCATTGGTATTCCTCTATAGTTTCACAATATTTATTAAAAAACAATTTACATAACGGTAACTTTTCTAAGTGTTTGATCTGACACAAAGGAATGTTTGCATGGGTAACTAGCCAAGTTATTGTGTGGCGGCTTGAGCCAAGCTGAGTTTCTACTTTATTAATCAATGAAATAAGTTGTCTTACGTATCTTTTGTCACGTTTTGACCAGTCAACTCTGCCTGTTTTTGCAATTTTAGGTTTGGCAGAGCTTTGATTAAATTGCATCAGCCACTGCTTATCATGCCGATATAACCATGTGTAAAGGTGAGAAAAACCATTTTGTCTCGCGCCCTTAACACCAAATTTAGCCACAGCACGTTGCCACTTTGCGCGACGAGTTTGGTCAACCACCACAGGCTCCGTGCTCGAAGGCACATCATCGTATGGGGTGTTTGGTAATACTGATGCAGTACTGAGTATGTTCGCTATATCCAACTGCTGTTCATAACACGCTTGCCATACCAATAGATGCTGAAGGTAGCTAAATGATTTTCTGTGCTTTCTAAACAAACACTTCAACCAATTAGTGTCTTCATTCTTGTTTATATCGAGCCCAAAGCTTGCGAGGGTATGGCTGCCCCAATACCCTAACACTAATTGTGCGATCAGCGCGTGCTCAACCTGCTTACCCTTTACAAACCCCAGCTGATAAGCCAAGTGATGATAAAAATAGCGCCATTGCAACGGATGTATATGGTGCTCTGACAAGTTCAGCAGTTGCTGTGCATATTCCGCTAGTAGTGTGATTTTGTGGTTTGTTTGATTTGGATTTGAATGCAAAAGCACATAAGGGCTCAGCGCAATAAATTGGTGCCTATGCAACTCGCTTATTAAAATAGGGCTGTTTATCAATTGCACGCCATGCTCCGCACATACCGATAAACCAGGCAGTTGCCAGCGCCGCGTCCAAAAAGGTTCTCCATATTGTTCTATTTGCTTTGTTACGCACAATGGGCAGTAACGCAGGTAGTGCGGGCTTTTAACTTTGGATGCGGCTTTGCCTAGCTGTACTTCTGCCGAGTGCCTGCAATCGGTCAGTAGCTCATGTTTAGCTTGAGCTGCAATGTCGGGGTGCACAAAAGGTGCGTACAACGGAAAAAGCGTATGCCCCTGTAACAGCTTGTATGGTGTTAAATCAGCGTTACCTTGATAATGAGCTGAAATCTGCGATAAATGCCCTTGAAAGGCTACTGAGGCGATTATTTGTCGGTTTTGGAATACCTCATCAAGCAATTGCTTGGGTGACGTGATACCTGCATGCACACCGTACCTTGCAATGACGCTATACAGCAGCTCATCGGGGTAAGGTACGGGTAAACAGGCCATGCTACATGCTTTGTTTAAGCCAAGCAGTCATATCAAAAATCTTTCCTTGTTGTTTGTAGTATTGATAAAGCTCACCCGATTGCTTTTTGTGTTGAGAATAGCCAAAACGTAAATCGTCACTAGGCAATGTATGCCAGTCCTTGAGCTTGATGAGTGCAGGCTTTTCTTTGGCCTCCTCCACTTCATCTGGTGTTTGCTCATACCATTCAAGAACGAGTGGAATAAGCGCTCTTACCTGTAGGTTTGGATGATCTTTAATGGCTTTTTGTACTAATGGTACCAATAACTCTGATTCACACCCCATGCCGAGCAAAAGGTTATAAAGCCTCATGGCCTCTGAGTCGCTCGCAAAAGGGAGTGTGTCTGACTTAGCTGCGGTAACTTCAGAGATCTGCTGACTGAGTTCCAACAACCGCTTATCAATCTCTTTGTATTTTAAGTCTGAATACTTGGCAATGCTCTTAGCTTTACCAGACTTGAGCGCTTCAATCATGGGATGGATCGGCTGTAATTCAGATTCATACACCTTCAAAAATAGTTTTGAAGATAGCCGTTCAACGCCAGTAATAATGGCGCGTAGTTGTGCAAGCACGAATAGCTTAACCACAATATCTAACACACCTTGTGACAGCTCAAACCAAGTATTGCGGATCTCTTCTGTGAGCGGTTCATCGCGGTGAATAAGCCACTGATACTGCCAAAGCTTATCTGTCAACAATCGCCACTCTGTGGGCTTTGGTTTGCCCGTTACTTTGTCAATTCTGTTTTTGTGTTGTGGCAGGGGCGCCCACACCATAGAGCCAATCCCAGTACTGCGCCTTGCTGATTGCAGCTCTAGTTCGAATATGGGCCTTGCTTTAGGAGTACCAACTAAAATCACCGGCACGCCAATAATATTCACCAAAGCCACAAAGAACTCGAGCATACGTTCTTGCCCTTCTTTTTTCTTTCGGGCCAACCTTTGAATTTCATCAATCACTAACACGCCTATAGCATATTGATTGGCGACTTGTCCCATAAATGCTAAAAGCACTTCGGGACTATGCCGCTTATAGCAATACCTTTCTGTGAGTTTAGTATTTAGATGTTTATCAACCTCTTGAAAGAAATTTAAACATAGACTTTTTAATGACCCATCCACGGGGCATTCGATACGTAAATAGGCAAGCTGGTACGTATTATATTTCTCGTGATAAATCGCTTGTGGGTAGGTGGCCAATATTCGTAGCACGCTGGAGCTTTTACCACATCCAGAGCAACCAATAAGTGATAAGCAACGTGCCGTAGAGGGCGCTTCGGTAAAACGAAAACTGCTGATGTCGCCCGTCATCAAGCGTTCGTAGCCATTTTGTAGATGCTGTTGGAGCTGGCCAGTTGCAATGTTTCTGGCAACATAGCCGCCGCGGATCATCAACGCTATTTTTTCCTCTAGCGCCACATGCATCGACAAAGGTTGAAAGAAGTCATCAAGCAAACCACATAACTCGTGAGCACGTTGCCTTGCATCTAAATAACCAGCAGCAGGATTGTATTTTACCTTACCCTCTAGCTTAGTTTTCAGCTCTTCAATTTTGCTCACTTTTGGTAGTGCTTCAATAAACGGGTTGCCTTTATAACGCTCAATATCAGATTCCTGATACACCGCGCGGAATATATTAGAGGGTAAACTCATGCGTCGTCATCCTCCTTAAACAGCTGATCTGAAAAGTCAGGAAAGTCCAAATCGTCATCGGGCTCAGAAAGATAATGCACTTGCGCTGATTTACTGGTGTCGATCTCCACAGGTTTATAAGCCTGCTCTTTACGCTCTTTGGCTTTTTCCTCTGCGCGGTTGTCGCGAATATTGCGAATACGCTCCGCATCCGACAAACCAATGTGTTTTGGCGCGGCCTTTTCTGCCTGCTTTACCACCTCTATCACTTGTCGCTCCAAGGCACGCTTTTGCTCATCAGCGACTAGTTTTGCATCAGCATGCGTCTGTTTTAACTCATCATTTTGCTGCCACACATCCCAAAAACTCGCACCTGAAAACTGTCTTGAGCGTGTTGCCAACTGACACACAAAATAATCATTGCTGTTAGGGCCGTGATAAATGTAGATGTAGTCTGCCGTTGCTAAGTCATAGGCAACTTCCACACTTTTAGGGCGTTTCACTTCTTTACCCCGATGCATCCAGCCTAATTTTAAAAGCTCAGCACTGGTGTAATACACGCCAAATATACAGGCCCCCGAATCAGATATAGTTGCCCGAGTTCTTGGCATCAATGCTACACGAAGATGCTCAGCTGCTGGCTTTTTCAACCGACCAGTACGATTCTGCAAGCCCCAATTCCATATCGCCAACGGGTTATTCGGTAGGTCTGTTGGCATATCAGGGGCTTTATCGTAGTCTTCAATCACGTGATATTGATTGTGATAAAGTACTGAAGCTAAGATGATTCGAGTAAACTCTTGGATCGTAAGCTTCGCATCCAAGCGGTAATCTCTATCGCCTTGCTTTTTAATTTTGGTACCAGTGACCACACCAGGTGCAAACGGTTTGAATGCTTGTTGAAAGGTGAGAAACGCTCGTTCGACAACCCCTTTAGCCTCGCTTCTAAATGGTGGCGTATTTTCAACGCGAACACCAAAGCCCTTTTCAAGACATTCAATTTGATGGCCCATTAGCTCGCCTCTGTCAGCCAACAACGCTGAAGGTAAGCCAATACACGGCCATTGCTGCGGGGTTACGTCAAAACCAAACTGACGGCAGTAGTCTGATTTATCCGTCGTGGCCATATGTATTGCCTGAATGGCCGCAGCATATGAAGGGTTTTCAAAACCAATATAAAACCCAGCCACCATGCGACTAAATACATCAATAACCATGTAAATCACTGGGCGACCGACGATATTGCTTCTTTGAGAATCTGATACCAAATAGATGTCTGCGATTGTGGCGTCAATTTCATAACGCATACCAGGGCCCAAAACATCTGCGGCGGCGGTACCTGTAAGCGGTCGAATATCTTTCTTTCGCTTTATCTCACCCGCCTGCGCTTCAATTTTGTCTACTTGACGATATTCACGTTTGTAGAAATGTTCCATTTGCCAATGGGTCGGTAACTCTTCTTCCGGTAGCTCTGGAAAGTACTGACTATAGATATCTTTTAAACGGTTATGTGCATAGCGAAAAGTTTTACCTTTGTCGGTTAATATGTGTCGCTCAATCGCTATGCGAAATAGCTTTTCAGCAAAGTCGTCAATTAGCGCACCAGTGCCTGGCATATATTTGCGAGGTCGTCCCAACTTTGTTGTTGTAGCTCGACGCTTTTGGCCCTTGGCACCTGAATTTTTATAATCGGGTAATAATGCGTTGGGGATCTGCCCACGTTGCCAGTATCTACGAGCAAAACGATAAATAGACTGTTTGGTTTTGCCTGTCTCAGTCATTATTTGGTTAACCACTTTGCCACGCGCTTTCGGTTCATAGCAATTCTCAAGCTCTACCAATGGCTTAATTGCAGCATAGTTTTCATCACGTTTTAACTGAGCGGTAGAACCTGCTTCTGGAATTACAGTAGCAATGTCGCTATATGGGTCGGCTACACGTTTTAGCACTTCATCTTGAAAACCCTGTTCTAACTCAGCTATTTCAACAAGCTCAGGAAAGGCTTTGTCATCGTGCACTTTTATCCAAAGCACGTAATAATCAAATACCATTAAAATGCGATACAAGGTTTGTTCGTATTGCAATACTTCATTGATTTGAAACACGAAACACCTCCTGAATTTGTTCAACATCACCTAGCTTAAGATGGCCAACGTGCAGCTTTGGGACTGGCGTAAAAATATCAAAGGTAAAGTAACGGTCAGCCAACAAAGCTCTTATCTCAAACAATGACTCTCCTAAGTCTAGTCCATAGGCGGTATCTATCTCTTTGCAGGCATTTATAAGGGTTTTGGTAGGGTGTTTTGCAAAGTAATCGGCATAGAATCTGGCTTGCTCAATGGCTGAGTCTGGTGCTTCATCATGTTCGCCTTGTAAAGGGTAAATCCACTCAACATTCGCTTTAACGACTTTTGGGATCTCTTGCTCAGTGACTATTTGCCAAGGGATCTGCTTTTCGTGCCAAAAGCGTTTCTCTAGTTCAAGTATTTCTATCTTTCTCTGTTCTTCAAAAGCGCTGACATATTTGGCTTGTAGCGCAAAATAGGGCAAATCTCGCGAGGTTGTTTCAACAAGAAAGTCGCTTGATAGATATTGGTCAACACCCCGAACATTTGGGTGCTTGATACCCGCGGATTCGGCTAACTCTAGCGTTATCTCACGCTCAAGCGGAAACTGCTCTTTGACTTGCAGCACATCCTGTCGCCACTCAAGCAAGTAGAACATGGATAGTTCAAGGTCGGATAATAAATGATGGGTTCGTTTGGACTTATAACCAAAGACTCGATGTACACGGCCGTCGGATGGCGCATCATACACCGTTAACCACGGCTTGTAATCCTGATACTCGCCAGTACCACGCCCTTCCTTAATCCACTTACGATATTGCGCCTCAGTATGGCCAATCTTCCTAGACATAATATACCGCTATAACTGATTGAAATTTCAGCATAGCTAGAGTGAAAGTGTGATGCAAATTTATTAATTCATGATGTCACTGCGAGCGCTCAAATCCAGTGAAAACATCAACTAACTCTGGCCAGAGCTAAAAAATTAGCGTTACTTTACAGCACCTTCACAGCCACACCTCTAGAATAGATTTGGTCAATAGGCACGCAGCAGCAATCAGCATAGAAAACCCACGACACGTAGATTCAAAACACTGTCCCTTGGCAATTAACCTACAAGCCTCATCAGCTCCTTTTTTACTCATAACGCCTTTAATCTCTATCTTGCCGTTATCTCGTAGTTTCATATTGAATACCTCTTTAAAGTACAATTATTTGGATATAAAACAATCTAGCAGAGTCGGCTGTTGAAAGTTGCTGTACAGTAAAATGATCAAGACCGTACACCAATGGCATGCCTCTTAGATAAGTATCTCGGAGAAACAACCTACCAACTCTTGGCTTGATGACGTCATTATTCGGAAATGCAGCTGGAATGTATTTTAAACTGGATTAAAAAATAGAGTGTTGCCTATGATGTAATTGAACGCATCTACTAAGTTAGAGGCTTAAACTTTAAGGAGAATGCGCCATGCGCTTACCCTCAACCTATGCTCTAGATAAAGAATCGATAAAACTCAACGCTTATAGACTATTGTGCCATTTTTATGCAAATAAGGAGATTGCTAGGAGTGTCGACCCAGATAATAGAGATGACCCGTTCGCAAAACTGGAAGATTGCTATTTTCATAGAGAAATGAGTAAGCTACTAATAGATATAGCGATATCCCTAAGAATATTAGATGACCAAATGTCTAAAGCAGATGAAGCCTCAGATGAGGTTATCGCATATAACAGAAGAAAGACTGAAGTTAACAGGAAGTATAGCTGTATGATGTTTGACGATATGTCGTTAAGGGAAGTTTGCAACAAGATAATCCACGCTGAAGTCGTCGAGCCCCACTTTGCGGAGTCTGATGATGGGACTCACAAAATAGATAGCTTCAATTGGCTCTATTGGTCAGATTCCATGGAACAATCAGGTGATACAGACATACCAAAACCAGAACCAATAAAATGGAAATACCTAGCTAGAAGAATAAGGCTGGGCGGTAGGAAAGGCAAACAAAAGTGGTGGTTTTTGTTAGAAGTCCCCACCTTTGTAAACGCCATCATTGAGCTTTTGGACGAGTGAACCAAGTACACCGGTTATTGCCGTATACTCAACTTCATTAGTATGAAACTTTATTACTTAGGATGATACTTTAATACTTGGGATGAAACTTTATTCCTAAGTTACAACAAAAGGCGCTTTCGCGCCTTTTCTTATTCTACCGTGACCGATTTTGCGAGGTTTCTCGGTTGGTCTACATCGGTGCCTTTAATCACTGCAACGTAGTACGATAGAAGCTGTAGCGGGATTGTATATACAACTGGCGCAAGGATGTCTTCTACGTGGTTCACGTTGATAACACGCATGGTGTCGTCAGATGCAAAGTGTGAGTCTTTGTCAGCAAATACGTAGATGATGCCGCCACGCGCGCGTACTTCTTCAACGTTTGATTTTAGCTTTTCAAGTAGCTCGTTGTTTGGTGCAACAACAATGATTGGCATATCAGCGTCGATCAGTGCCAATGGGCCGTGTTTAAGTTCACCTGCTGCATAGGCTTCGGCGTGAATGTATGAAATTTCTTTTAATTTCAACGCGCCTTCCATTGCGATTGGGTATTGTGAGCCACGACCTAAAAACAATGAGTGGTGCTTATCGGCAAACTCTTCCGCTAGCTCTTCAATGCCACCTGCCAGTGTTAGGGCTTCTTCTAGCTTGTTAGGTAGGGTTTTAATAGCGTTGACGATGTTGCTTTGATCTAAACCTTTTTCTTGCGCAATTGACGCTGTTAGCATCAATAAACCCACAAGTTGGGTGGTAAATGCTTTGGTTGACGCCACGCCAATTTCTGCACCCGCTTTGGTCATAAAGGCTAAGTCTGATTCACGTACTAATGATGAGCCAGGTACGTTACAAATGGTCATTGATGCCATATAACCTTGCTCTTTCGCTAAGCGCAATGCAGCTAGGGTATCTGCGGTTTCACCCGATTGTGAAATGGTTACTAACAGGCTGTTTTCGTGCACAAATGACTGGCGATAACGAAACTCTGAGGCAATTTCTACGTTACAGCTAACGCCTGCAAATTGCTCTAGCCAGTAGCGCGCTACCATGCCCGAATGGTAAGAGGTACCACAGGCGATGATCTGCACGTGTTTTACGTCTTTAAATATCTGCTGTGCGCTGTCACCAAAGGCGTCTACTGCTACGCGGTCATTTTCAAGACGGCCTTCAAGAGTATTACGTACCGCCAGTGGTTGCTCGTAAATTTCTTTGAGCATGTAGTGGCGGTATTCGCCTTTGCCTGAGTTATCTTGGGTGATGTTAGACTCAACTACTTCACGCTCAACCAGCTGGCCATTGATGTCGTAAATTTCAACGCTGTCGCGGGTAATGCGTGCTACATCGCCTTCTTCTAAAAAGATAAAGTTGCGTGTTACAGGCAATAGTGCAAGTTGATCAGAAGCAATAAAGTTTTCGCCAAGTCCTAAACCAATAACCAGCGGGCTGCCCGAGCGTGCCACTATCATTTCTTGATCGTTGGCTTTGTCAAACACAACCGTGCCGTACGCACCTTCTAGCTGTTTTACCGCCGCTTTTACTGCGTCTAACAAGCTGTCGTGTTGTTGGCGAAGTTGGTGAATAAGGTGCACCATTACTTCAGTATCGGTGTCTGATAAAAATTCGTAACCATCACCTTTTAGCGCATCACGAAGCGGTGCATGGTTTTCAATGATACCGTTGTGAACTAACGCAATTTCGCTGTTTGATACATGTGGGTGGGCGTTGTTTTCTGTTACTCCGCCATGGGTTGCCCAGCGTGTGTGTGCAATACCCGTTGTACCTTTTACCGCAGCCTTTTCAAGGGCTTGCTCTAGGTTAACCACCTTACCCACGGCTTTTACAGTATTTAATGTATTAGCCAAGCTCAGCGCTACCCCTGCCGAGTCGTAGCCACGGTATTCAAGGCGCTTTAGGCCTTCAATCAAAATTTTGTTTACTGGGCGTTCTGCAACCGCCCCTACAATACCACACATAATTTCTCCATTTTGCACGTGAAGTGTGTTGTCATAATGATGTTTACTGCGTACGGTGTTGTCGTATGTACGCAGCGTTAAATTTTTAAACGCTTGCGCGAATTACTGTTACGCCACTGCTTTCAATGATTTGGCACTGCTCCAACGCTAAATTGTCGTCGGTTATTAAGGTCGTTACTTGTGACCAAGGCAGCTCTAGGTTGGGAATTTTGCGCCCCACTTTGTCTGATTCCACCAGTACGATAACTTCTCGGGCAGATTCGGCCATAACTTGGCTTAAACCTACTAGCTCGTTAAAAGTCGTTGTACCACGCGCCACATCAATGCCATCGGCGCCTATAAATAGTTGGTCAAAGTCGTATGAGCGTAAAACTTTTTCTGCCACCTGCCCCTGAAATGACTCTGAATGTGGGTCCCAAGTGCCTCCGGTCATCAAAAGCGTTGGTTCATTTTCAAGTGATAACAGTCGGTTTGCTATGTTCATTGCATTGGTCATCACCACCAGTCCGTGCTTGTTAGCAAGTTCAGGGATCATCGCAGCTGTGGTTCTACCGCTATCGATAATGATGCGGTTATGATCTTTAATCAGGTTAGCAGCCGCTTTAGCAATGGCCATTTTACGCAGTGAGTCGCGCTTATCGTTGCTTTTTGCCACGATCTCTTGCGGTAATGCCACAGCACCACCATAGCGGCGCAGCAACAATCCGCTTTTTTCCAACGCGGTTAAATCCTTTCGAATCGTAACTTCTGACGTTTCAAACTCAGCGGCCAATGCATCCACACTCACTTCACCGCATTCGTTTACTTTCGATAAGATGGTATGGCGTCTTTGCTGGGTGTTTCGTTTCGTCATATTTCGTTTGACTAAGTTTCGATTCGTAATTTACGCATAGTTTAAACGAAACTTATAAGTTTTGACAACTTTGATCTAAAATTCTTTCGCTTTGTATAAAAAGCAGTGAGGTAGACACGACCTTCAGCATCCGTTCAGATTAAAAAATTTACAGTGAACACCCATTATAGGTACAATTAGATACTACTAACATTAAATACGCTATCAAAAGGATTAGAATGTATGCGTAACCAAAAATATGCTTTGCTCGCTGTAATAACGGCTCTCACCAGCGCTTGTGGCGGCTCAGGATCTGATGCAAAACTTGTTGATATTGTTAAAAAAGCCAAACAAGAAACGCCCAAAAAAAATGTCCCCTCACCTCCACCGGTCCCAGCGCCGGCATTAGAGGCCAAAGCAATAGCAACCGGCACTAACTCAATTGGACAAATAATCATACTCGACGGGCTAGAGAGTCAAATCTACGACGGTGTTACGCCTCAGTGGCAATGGCTAGAAAGACCACAAGGTAGTCAAGCCAAACTTATCAACGCCACATCATTGCGCGCGCAATTTATGGTAGACAAAGCCGGTAACTATAAAGCGCAATTAACATTGACCGATAGCGATGGTAATACCTCATCAACCGAGGCCAGCATAACGATAGAGGCACCCAATAAAAATACTCTCCCTCGAGCTAGTTTTCAATTAGCAAATGCCAGCGTACTGATTAACCAGTCACTTGAGTTAGATGGCACGGCCAGCTCAGACGCCGATGGTGATACTCTGAGCTACTTGTGGAAAGTAAGTTACTCTACCGATAATGCTATGTTTTCGCTACAAAACCACTTATCGGCTAAAGCGAACTTTTCTGCGCAAGCGGCGGGTATGTACAATATTTCACTCACAGTGAATGATGGCCAAGCGCACCATACGTTAAGTAGAACATTACAAGTGGTAGACGCCAATCACACACCAACTTTAACGCGTATTGAGCAAACTCATAATGAAGTTTACCCAAATGAGTCTGTGTATTTTACGGCCTACGCTGAAGACCTAGACAGTGACCCTATCTCATATCAATGGCGTATTGTCAGCCGCCCAGCAAATAGCAGTGCCATTATTCAAAACGAGTACACAAAACAAGCCTACATTGTATTTGATGAAATAGGCGAATACGTCGTGGAGGCAGTTGTCTCTGACGACCTATCACATAGCGAAGCCAAGCGCGCGTATGTTAAGGTTATTGCGCGACCAACAATCCCCTCTAAAAACAAAGCGCCTTATTTAGGTGCCATCAATATCAGTGCTAACCCAAAGCCCAACCAACCAATCACACTCACTGTCAAAGGAGATGACCCAGATGGTGACCCGATTACTTATCGATGGGTTATGCAAACGCCAGCGAAAGGGTCAACCTATTCTTTTTCTAATACAACAGAGGCTGAAGTAGAACTGACCGTTGATAAAGCAGGCTGGTACTTACTGCATGTATACGCCAGTGATGGACAACTGGAGTCAGCGTTTCCTAGTACAACGATTGTCGTTGTAAAATAAAAAAGCAGGCTTGCGCCTGCTACCCAAACAGGAGGAGGGATTAATGGAGAAGATTTAAACTGGTCTTTACATTGCCCACTGATGCAGAGGCAACCATTTCGTCATAGGCGCTTTGCATCTCGAAAGTCGCTGACGTAACGCCCATACTGGCTAGCATTACTTCGGCTTCTCGCAAGGAATTAAAGGTCATGGTTTTACCTTTAGCATCACTTAGCAAGTGGTAGTTTCCTTGCGAATCAATACCACCGGCTAAGTAATGATTAGAATCTGCATAACTTAATATAACGGCTTCAAGTATTTGCTGGTTTAGTTGAGCTTTCAATTCATTTACGCGCATATCAAAACACCTGCCTTCTTTAGTTTGCTTAAATTTTAAACGACTGATAAGGACTTTTAGATCAGTGGCGATCAAAGTTTTTATTCAACATTGTGTTCAGTGTCATGGTTTTGTAATAGGGGCTTATTAGGCTGGTTTAGTTGTATCTGCGTCTGAATCAAATTAGCTGCAGTAATAAATAAGTTAGGCGCTGCAAACCCCAATGATGAATGAGGTAAGAAGGAAGATCATGAGAAGAATTGTTGTGACTGGCATCGGCGCTATTTCTCCAATTGGTAATTCGGCACAAGACAGCTTTAAAAACTTGCTGCAGGGGAAGCATGGTATTCGACCTATTGAACACTTTGACCCCGAGCTGTTTGCCTGCAAAACGTCCTTTGCCGCCCAAGTGAATGCTAATTTAGACCCCGCAACGCTTGCGCCGTTTAAACACATGGATGACAGCACCCGCACTAAGTTATTAAAAAAACTAGACCGTCACCAACTCTTTGCCATGATAGCAGCTGCTGAAGCAATCACTGAAGCGGGCCTTGATAAAATCACTCAAGAGCAGCAACTACACCGCATTGGTGTTAACATTGCCACAGGTGTCGGCGGGCTCAATAGCCTAGAAATTTGCGCTGGCAAAGCTGTTAAGGGTAAAAAACAATCGCCTTTTGGTAACTTGATGTTTTTACCCAACTTGGCAGCAGGCTATGTGGCCAGTCACTGGAATTTTGGTGGCCCTAATAATTCGCATTCAACGGCATGTGCGGCGAGTGCCCATTCAATCATTGATGCCTGTAATGCGATTAAAAGCGGCGAGGCCGAAATCATCGTAGCCGGCGGTGCGGAGGCGTCGGTCACCCCCGTGGGGATCTCAACCTTTAACGCGCAAAATGCGCTATCCACCAGAAATGATGACCCTCAAGGTGCATCTAGGCCCTTTACACAAGACAGAGACGGTTTTGTTATGGGAGAAGGCGCAGCCTGTTTAGTGTTAGAAGAATACGACCATGCGATCACCCGTGGTGCGCATGTGTATTGTGAAATCGTTGGCTTTGGCCGAACCAGTGATGGATATACTGGGCAAGCACTCAGCGCGCCCCACCCTCAAGGTTTAGGGGCACAACGTGCCATGCAAACGGCGCTCAATATGGCTGATATCAATACTACAGAAATTGACTATATCAATGCACACAGTACCAGCACAGCAGCAGATAGCATTGAGGTTATGGCAATCAAAAACGCATTTACCGACCATGCCAAGCATATTGCGGTGTCGGGCACTAAGTCGCAAACAGGCCATTTACTCGGGGCTGCGGCTGCTATCGAAGCGGTATTTACCGTACTGGCACTAAAACATCAAACCTTGCCTTATACCTTGAATCTCACCCCTGACAACGTGGACGCAAAATGCCAAGGCATTGATTTAATAATGAAAAAGCCAATGCAAAAACCCGTTCGTTATGCCTTATCTAACTCATTTGGTTTTGGTGGTACTAACGCATCACTGGCTTTTAAAGGATTTTAGCTACAACACAGTCATTGTAGGCAATGCAATTTGCCTGCAATTGTCTTGCATCTAGTCTCTATCGATTTAAAATACCTTTATTTGATACGCAGTGCCCCGCATGCAAGAGCTCAAAGCGCATATCAGCAAGCCCAAACAACGGACTAAATATCAGTGGCTACTCAGTGCTTTAGCGTGGAGTGCTATTATCTTGGTACTCAGTGCCATTGAGGGCACACACGATTTACTGGTTGCAGCTGACAAACAATACAGCAATCCATGGTGGTGGGCACTGCAAGAGTGGTGTATCTGGTACCTGCTCTCGCCCATAACCTTTATGTTATTAGATAAACTACAACAGCAAAATCTACTCAATCAAAAAGGCTATTTGCTAACTCTATTACCCATGTATTGCACCGCAATGGCATATCAAGCCATTTTTGATGTGTTTGTTTATCAAGATCCGATCCCCGGTACTTTGGTGTACTTTGCCCCATCGCATTTTCTTGTGCTGCTGATCAGTACAGCGATTTGGCATAAACTCTGGAAGCCTCCACAGTCAGAACACTTCCCGGCTATGCTACTCGTTGATCAGGGTCGACACAAAACACTGTTGGCTTTGGATGATATTGTTAATATCAATGGGGCAAGCAACTATGTTGAAATTCACACCTCAGAAGACGCCTATATCAAACGAGCAACTTTGACACATTTAGAGCAGTCTCTGCCTGCATCCTTATTTATTCGCTGTCATCGCTCTCACCTAGTAAACCTTCGCTGCATAGAACATATAGAGCGCAAACCCTCAGGCAGTGCGATGCTCCACTTAAACAACGGGCAAACTGTTCCGCTTAGCAGGCGCTACTACTCACAGGTAAAATCTTTAAGCGCAGCATAATTGTCAATCAGCCTGCTTGATACAGCAGTGCATTCGTCCCAGCATAGCTCCAACTACCCCTAATATATTGTTTTATATAGTTTGATATTTTCAAATGGCGGGCAGGATCACATGGAGTAAGAGTAAAAGTACACAATGAAATCAGTTCAGATGACCATGCTGGGAACGCTCTTTTTATTCAGTGGTTCGGTATTCGCAATAACCGAATCGATGGAAAGCAAGCATCAAGCTCAGCGCTTTTTAGCAAGCCACTTTATACAATTTAACGCGCAACATGCTTTAGATATGATCACGCAAACACCTGGATTTGTATTACAAGAAGGAAGTACGCAAAGAGGCTTAGCAAATGCTGCTGGCAATGTACTCATTAATGGCATTGCGCTGCAGAGCAAAAGCCAATCGCTGAGTGACATGTTAGAAAAACTCAGTATAGATCAGGTGGAATTCATAGATTTTTATCAAGCAAACCACCCTTTTTCAAGTGCCTCTCAATATAGCCAAGTTATTAATATTAAAGTTAATAACTCTTCAAATTCCGTTGATGTACAGTCAAGCCTAGCACTTCGAGACAGTAAGCGTTCTTTGACCGAATTTAATGCTCAAATACATACACCTTGGTTAGACTGGCAACATCAATTAAGCATTAAAGCACAAAATAGCCGCTACGAATCCAATTTTTTGGCCAATGAGTATGCTCAGCAAGCGATATTACTTGAGCAGCAAACAGAAGACTTTATTGAGCAACTTGGTGAGTTTCAGCTCAGCACTCAGTCCACCATGGTCACTGATACAAGCAACCTGCGACTCACCAGTCAATTTTGGAGCGAGCGCTGGCAAACCGACTTTATACACGCGTATTTCAAGCCAAACAGCGCCACTCCTTACGAAAACACGCATACGGTAGAGTGGCTTGATATGGATGAATATCAACTTGGGGTTGATTGGCAAACCGCTTTGCATGATACCTTTGAGCTACAGCTAACGGGTTTAGCAACAGACAACCAGCAGGCTAAAACTATCAGCGAGTTAAATGTACAAACTGAGCCATTCATTCAAAATAAACACCATAAAGAACATGCCGTTAAATTGTCTATACAAGCTAAAGACTGGCGTTTTAAGCCGCAATTGGGTTTAGAATTCAGCTACAATCAACTGCGGGCAACTACGCATTCTGCCAACCAGTTAGTGTACAACCAAGTATCAGAAACACGCTATCAACCCTTTGGCGCTATACACTGGAAGATAAGTGAAGCTTGGCAACTTTATAGTAAATTAAATGTTGAGTTTGCCACTTTGAACACCCATGCACACAAACCAACGGAGCACCATATCAAACCGTTGCTAAGGCTCAGTTATAATGCCGACAACTGGGATATAAATTGGCAATTTAAACAGCATGTTGAGCAACTAGACTTTGCCCTATTTGTAGTGAACCAAGATATCAGCTTTGACCGCATTCAACTTGGCAATAACAATATAAAACCGAGTCGTTATAGCGAGTTGTCTATACAACTCAATTACTCTGCAAGTGAATACTTTGCCATCAATAGTAAGTTATTCTCGCAGTGGCAGCGGGACATTCATGAATCAATGTGGCTCAGTAGTGACAACGAAGGTATCGCCAATGCAGGGCGTGCTCGCCTCAATGGCCTAGATGCTTTGATTGATATAAAAACGGATGCGTTATTAGCAAATAGCACCCTCACGTTTGACTATCAATATCGTCAAGCCCGTTATCATGATCCACTCGGTGGGGTGCGCGCTGTTGATGAACTGACACCGCATACGTTGAGCACCGAGTTTAGACATCGCTATGAGAGCCTCTCCTGGGGTATCGAGTTTGTAGCCAAAGAGCGTGAAACACAATACTACGTTACTGAACAGTCGGTTGAGCGTAATAGCGCAAGTACGTCGATATTTTTTGAAATGCCTTTGGCACACAAAACCACACTGCGTATTGAAGCAAACGCAATTGAAAAAGAAAAAACCCAGTACTTGCGACAATTTTACCAGCCAACACGCGCGGGTAAATTAGATGGATATCAAATAGCCAATGAAACGACCCAAAGTGAGCTTAGGTTAACACTGCGAAGCCAGCTTTAATTAGTGCAATTTGGTAACCAATGAAGTGTCTAATCGCTACTAGTCAGTCAGCAATGGAATTGGTAACTTTGTGTCCAAGTTAACAAAGGAGTGATACATGTCTACTAACACCGTTTTGCTTACTGGCGCTACTGCTGGAATTGGTTTAGCTGCTGCCAAACATTTACTACAACTTGGCTGGAGCGTCATATTTACTGGTCGAAATAGCGATAGAATAGCCGCGACGATGAGTCAACTCAGCCCATTTGTTAGCCAAGAAAAAACACTAAAAGGAGTGCTATGTGACAACAGCAATTATGACCAAATACAAACCCTCGCGGCATCGTTAGAGTACGATAAAGTCAAATTAGATGCCGTGATACTCAATGCCGGCGTGTTTTATCCGAAGTTATTCGAGCATGAGCAACTCGCTCATTTTGAAAAAACTATGAGCGTCAACTTTACAGGTCCAGCATTGATGCTACAAGCTTTGCTACCACACCTAAATAACCCTGCAAGTGTGGTGTATGTGTCGAGTATCGTGGTAGAAAAAGCATTTGCTAACGCCGCAATTTACTCTGCAAGTAAAGCGGCATTTGAAGCGCTTGCCAATACCTTAAATATTGAATGGGCAGAGCGCGACATTCGAATTAATTACCTTCGCCCGGGTGTTACCCTTACAGAAATACAAGCAAAAGCTGGGATGCAGCCTGCGCAAATTGACGAGTTTGCCAAAAGCCTAGCCACTACACCCGCGGGGCGTATTCTTGAGCCAGATGATATGGTCAGTGCACTGGCCTTTTTAATCTCTTCGGGCTCAAAGATGATGCGTGGCGCGCATATTAGGGTCGATGGCGGCTCTTGTTTATAAGTTTTTGATGAAGCCCACGGCGGGTTTCTGCCGCTATTTTTTCAACATTCATACCTGATTAATCCCATCACTTTAGAGTAATTGAGCCTTATACAACCCGGTAACCTTAAGTTACAATCGGTACAAACAACAATAATTTATGGCTGACTATGCATTTTCTTCGACCTCTTTTCTTAGTGCTTGCGCTTTTTTTGAATGGCTGTGCAAGTGTCTCTAAACCGCATGTTGACCCGCATGAGCCTGCACATACAAAGCCCAAGGTTATTACGCAACAATCGAGTTCACACACGCCCGAACGCATTCCAGCGCAGACCATTCCTTTACAACCTCATCAGTACCAAGACGTATGGCAGCGCATACGCGCTCAATTAGCCTTTGCACCGAGTGATCATCAAGCAGTGCAAGACCGCGTTGATTGGTATATGTCTCATCCAAATTATATGGATGTGATAAGCCAACGTGCCGCGCCATTTTTACATTATGTGGTAGAGCAAGTTGAAAAACGTGACTTACCCATAGAGCTGGCGCTGATGCCACTGATCGAAAGCGACTTTGATACCTCAGCTTACTCGCATAAGCATGCTTCGGGTCTTTGGCAGCTGACGCCTTTAATCGCCAAACATTACGGTGTGAAAATGAGCCCTTGGTATGATGGTCGACAGGATATCGTTGATGCAACCAATGCCGCGCTTGATTTTTTAAGCTATTTACACAAACGCTTTGACGGTAATTGGTACCATGCGATTGCCGCCTATAATACCGGTGAGGGCCGAGTCGCTCACGCTATCGGGAAAAATCTGCGCCGTGGTAAATCGACTGATTTTTTTGCTTTGTCTTTACCCAAACAAACCCGCCATTATGTGCCCAAACTGCTTGCAGCAGCGCAGCTATTGCGTGAACAAAAGATGGTTTTTCCAAAAATAGTCAATCGCCCTGCCGTTGCTGTAACAGCATTACAGCAAGGCGTCATTTTGAGTACCGAGCAGCAATGGCAGGCGCTACAAATGCTCAACCCGGGCTATACCCGTTTCCCGGCACTGTTAGATGGACCGAAACATATCGTAGTACCAGTAGAGCAGGTGTCTCAATGGCGTGCTTATTTAGCTAATTTACCCGCAATGCCCAGTTCACAGTGGCAACAATACACGATTCAACGTGGAGATAGCTTGAGCGTTATCGCCAAACGCCACGCATTGAGTGTCTCTCAGCTAAAAACCTTTAATCAATTGAAAAGTAATCATATACGCGCTGGAGACACCCTGTTATTACCTATTCTGGCAGATCAACAGCTAGACTATACCGTTCGTTCGGGGGATAGTTTATGGCGCATTGCCAAACACTTTAAGGTCTCAATCAGTGATATCAAGAAATGGAACGCGTTATCAAAAGATTCACTGCGTGTTGGCGACACGCTGACCCTATTTTTATCTAACGGTTAAAAAAATAACAGCCGAGCACTTATTGGTTGCTCGGCACTGGCATGTTAATCAGTGAAATTTTACTGTTTTATTTGAAGGTTCATACTCTCGCGTTTGGGGTTTGGTCCAAGTGCCATACTTAAGGTATTGCGTAGCAACACGCATCTTCCCATCAACAAAGCGACTCGTTGATTTAACTTTGCTAATACCATCTTGATTGCCTGCCACATCTTCATAAGCAACAAAACTGCCATCATCTGAAATGGTGATAGTCCCTTTGGTGTAAAACCCCGCTGTCGTAAAGTAATAAAACGCGACTTGCTGCTTAGTTTTATCCCAAAAGATCAGCGATTCGCCGCCATACATGCCCGCATTAATCGAGTGCAGCGTGCGTACTGCGGTACCGTTCAAAGCTTTTTCCCAGCGACTCACATCTTGCATCACAGGCTTGCCTTGCTCAACAGGGAAGTCAGCTTGCCAAGTACCTAAGTAAGGTTCAAACACCTTAAGTTCATCCACTAACCCTTGCGCCCAAACGCTTCGACCACACAATAACACCATGATGATCAGCAAAAAGACGTATACCTTTTTCATGTATTTGCCCCTGAGAGCCCATTTAGTTTGTTCAACTGTAGTCTATTAATGCCAATAATGTGCAGCGCTTTGACTGCACTGCACATCACTGATTGGTTTTATTGCTGCTTATTAGCCGAGAAATACTTTCTGCGTAGCAAGTCATGGATCACCAACTCTTGCTCACGACCATAGGCTTTAAACATGCGGTTATTGTGCATATGTAACAATGACCCTAATAGAGAGTCTTTACTACAGTTTAACGCTTCATCACTAATGAGCTGATTCAATTGCTCAACTACAGGCTCAGCCTGAACTTGCCACTGCGCGAGCAGCGCAAACAAGTCACTTTGTAACGCATCATTGGCTTGCACTAATGGCTGATTAAACTGCTCAAAATCTTTATCTAAATCTTGCTGGTAATCTCGATAACGATTGCCAAGCTGTTTTCTAAGCGCACTACTGTCGCCAAACTCTCGCCCAAATCCGTCTCGAAGTCGGCTTATCAACGCCAATTTAGCATCGTGATCATAGTTAAAGAGTGTAAGTAACCTGTCGGTGTACAGCAACGCAGCACGCCAGCGCACCTGTTCACCATGCTCTTCAATGAGCGCACACACTTTGGCAATAAATTCGCTGTCGAACATAAACAAAGACTCAACCAACGCCATTGACTGCGGCCCACCGTAACGCTCTACTTCGCGCTCATAGGTCATCAACTCCACTTTGTGCAGTTCGCCCTGTTCAATCATCGGGTCAAGCAACTGATTAAGAAGCGGTAGTAGCTGACCACATAACACCTGCGGTTCACCAAAAAAGCGCAACCTTAAGTGCCAATCGGGGTCGCTATAACGAATAAAGAACCACTTGTCGTATAGCTCACGATGTTGCTCAATCAACGGTTGTAGTTGCTCACTAAGCAGCTGTTCAACAAGCGAATTACCCGAGTATATTTTTAAACTTAACCACTGTGAGCCGGCACTAAAGCGACGCTTAATCGGCGCTGCAGTAATATTGGCAATGGGATTATCGGCAAAATGTATATGCTTAGGGGCGTTGCCATTGAACAGTGGCACTATCAGCTCGTTGTTATAATGCAGGCCTTGCGCATCCACCACTCTTGATTGATATTGACTGCTTAGCACCTCTTTAAGCTCAACACGCGTTGTGCCTTTGGTTTCGGATAACAAAATGGCAAACATATCAGGGTTGGTTAAATCAAGCTGCAAGACATTATCAGCTATGGCGTAGCATACTTGCGCATCAAGCTGATACTTAGCCATTAATGCATTGAGTTTGTCTCTATCAAACTGGCCTTTCTTGGCGATAGCTTCTAATTGCGCTCGCTCAATACGCCATGTTTTCTCGCTCAGGATTAAATTATCTAACATAACACGAGGGACAAAGGCACTTCGTGCCGTGCTGCTTGGCATTTGGAAGTTTGGCGCTCTGCCAGACTGATGTTGTAACATACACAAAAATTTATAAGCACTTAAGCTTCTTGCTGAATAATTGTGTGCACTCGATAATCTGGGTACCACTTGCTTATTTAAGCGTTTGCTCCACAGCTTAACCTTCTGCCCCTCAACCCAAACGTGTAAGTCACTCAATGGAATTTGATATTCGTCAGCCAGAGAACTGTCGGCCATAAACACAATTTCGTATTCACGTAAGTGAGGACGCGCTATCACATTACCAGGCCTTCCTTCTGGCATGTGTACTACTTCTGCAAAGATCACATCCGGTGAATGGGCTTGCTCTTTACGCAACTGTGCAATCACTTGCTCTTTCAATGAGGCCTCTAAGTGACAAAAACGACCTAATAAATTTGCCGATGAAGGCCCATAACATCCGTTTAGCTTAACAACGGGGTTATGGTTATCGTCTTCGTACACACTGAGCATGGCCGCAAATGAACTAGGAAATTTGTTTACCGCACCTTTGTTGGTTACTTGTGATTTGAGCTCTTTGCTTTTTAATACAATGCAGTCTTTTGCCCTATTTTCGGGTAGACTGATAGCATCATCGATAATGCTCTCTAGTACGCTGACAGGTGGCGTAGTTCTGCCACTTTGCGCTTGTCGATTACCAAGTGGTAGGCCAGCAATCAGTGGTGCATCATATCCAGTTTCATCAGAAATACCAATTCCCGACTCATCATCCAAAATTACGTCCAGCGGTACAAACTGACCTTCAAAGCGGGCATTAAATTGCGCCATAAAATCATTCAAGGCAGTGGAGTCCGAGTCTGTACTTAACCCAGCGATTAACTCTAACTGTTTCTTTAACCTAGAAATTTCCATTTCACTGAGCTGGCACTGATCAAAATGGCGATAAACATCCGATTGAAAAAGTTTATTCTCTTGAACTTTAATCGGTAAGCGCTCTAGGTGCGCTAAGATCTGCTTATAAGGTGCTATCTGCCCAGTTTTTTGCTCATCCAATCGCTCAACCTGAGCAAGCGCCGTTGCCAGATGATCGGCTGTTTCATGCTCTTCAATGGCTTGCAAAGACTTGAGTAGTGCTAAATCGGGAGAATCCCCAGTCAATGGTAAAGGAATATCAGCTTGCAGGACGCCTTCATCAATCAAGTCTTGAATATAAGCTTCCACATCTTCTTTATCTGCTTCAGGATATTGCGCATGAAACACCTCGACCAGCGCATTAAAGCTTAAACCCGGCTTTGCGCTTTCTAAGGCAAATTTGAAGTACTCGTCGCTTTCTACCGCACTTAAGCGATATTGCATACTGTCATCAGAGAGGTATGTTTCGATGTATCGACATTGCTGAGCAATAAAATAATGAGATGAGTTAGGCTTATATTTTAAAGAATCTGAGCGCGATGCATGCTTAATAAAATGCTCTTTTAAAGCCGACAAATAAAACATATCAAGGCGAGTGCTACGGTTATCTTGGGTGTGTTCACCGCCAACCAATGCTGTTTGATTGCCAACTTGACCCATATGCACGCCTGAGAATAAACCAAATGGCGTCGGTCGTGAGCACATACGTACCATGTACTTTATCAGTGCATGAGCAACCTTTTTACCTTGTTTTGAGTCAGGTTTATCACGCCACTGTTCAATCCGATCAAGTAAGGACGGGCTTGCTAAATACAGCGCTTCAAGCACACCTGGAGTCTCTAGCCAGTCATTAAGCACGACATTACTATCTGCATCAGGTGCCGAAAATGCGTGTAAGTGTTCTACTGCTAGTCGCGGCGTGCGAACAACAAAAAACGGGGCATTTTCAATCGGTTGAATAGTAGCGTTTGCTTGTTTTGAATTAGTCGTCATACATCCTCCGTTATGCCATCAACAAACAGTCAGTCCAACTTGTGTCATCATTGAGCACACCGAGTAACGCCAGACCTATCCCTGAGTAGCCCATTAAAAACCCATAATCCACCACATACTTTTGTTCTCGACCATCAAAACAATACATCGCTTCAATACCGCGCTTCTCAAACTGCTCTACTGTGTAATCTAGCCAAGTCTGCATCGCTGATGCGAGTGCTGGGTGAGGCATCACTTGATTGAGTAATTGATAAATAGTCACCATGCCAGCGAAGCCATGACAAAGACCAGCATCATTAATTTGACCCGATTCAGCGTCTCTTTTAGTCGTGTGCAACGCAATCTCTAAAGCCTTCTCGACATAACTTGGCCTATCGATTGCGTGCCCTACTCGGGCCAAAGTCAAAGCAATCGTTAAATCGCCGTAACACCAACCCAAGCGTGAGCCGTGACTTTCACTAGGTACGCATGTCCCGTAGCACGAACGTTCAGTGTCAGTGTTTTGTTGGGCTAAAAGCCAGTCGCAACTACCTTGCAGCAACTCACTCACATGTGCTTTTAATTCGTCAATAGCTAACGCTGGCAACAAAGCCGCAATAATGCCTGGCACACCATGCGCCAAGCCAAGGTTATACTCTGGTTCATCCGTTACATCTTTATTCAATCGATAAACCGAGTTACTAGGTTGAGACCAAGCAATATGACCCTTATCTAATCTGGTTGCCGTGCTCTGTAGACCTCTAACAATCACCTTCCAAAGCGCAGTTTGGTCGCTATACAGCGCACGTCTTGCCGCGTAAGGACTATAGCCTGCAAGACCGAGCACGGACTCAATTTCCCCCGGCCATGGGTCGTGTGCCAAAGCATCGCTAAACAACTGATCAACATCTTCCAACAGCTCTGCATCATAATCTTCTTTATCCGCTTGGTTCAGGTACTCTAATAACCAAGCTTGGCCAGCTAAACCGTTACTCAACTCAAAAGTCTGCTCTGCCAGCCCTTCTTGTAACTGTTCAAGCTTTTGCGAAAATACCGCTTCATCCACCCAATCAGCATTCCACTGGTGGGCTTGGTACAAAAACAACAAATGCCCTGCGATACCACTGAGTAAACCGTGATTATGTTCTGAGGTATCTAAATGGCTGACCTCGGTGGCAAGAAGCTGAATGATTTGCTCTATTTTCTCTTTATTTTTTATATGATTATTATTCATACTTTTCCTTAAGCCTTTATTATTATGATGCTGCAAAATGAGTGGCTCCTCATTTTTATTATTTGTCATCACGCCTCTGTAGGGCTTTGCTCTTTGTATTTGCTTAGCTTTATTTCACGATCTGCGGATGCGATGGTTTCTTTACGGTGCGCGATTATCACCCGCGTAATTTTTAACCTTGATACGGCATCATTGATATCTGATTCTAAACTGGTATCAAGGTGGCTCGTTGCTTCATCCATAAATAGGATTTTGGGGTCTTTATACAAGGCTCTAGCAAGAATAATACGCTGCTTCTGCCCGCCAGACAGACTCGAGCCCATATCGCCAATCAAGCTATCGTAACCCATAGGCATCGCACTAATATCATCGTGAATCGCCGCAAGATCGGCACAATACACCACCTTTTGCATATCAATCGGTGTATCAAAGAAGGCAATGTTATCAGCAACAGAGCCCGATAATAGCTCATCATCTTGCATCACCGCAGCGATTTGCTGGCGATATTGACGAGCGCCGATTTGCTCCAATGGAATACCATCGATGAGCACTTCACCACTTTTAATAGGGATCAAACCGAGCATAATCTTAAGTAATGTAGACTTACCGCAACCAGACGGACCTGTAATAGCAACAGACTCACCTGCGTTAATTTTTAAACTCAGATCATGCAACACATTGGCAGATGCATCTGAGTAAGAAAAGCTCACATTCTTTATTTCTATATTACCTTCAATGATATGGCGCTTGGTTTTATCAGGCTGTAGTTGTTCTTTTTCAGTGAGGGCAATATCTGCAATACGATCAAAGTGCAAACCAAGCATTTTAAACTCGATGAATTTTTCAATCAGATTGGCGGTTTTATCCATAAATTGGCGTTTATAAGACATAAACGCAAACAACATACCGGTACTAAAACCACCTTGAATAACCAATTGAGCCGCCAAGTACACAACGACGATATTCTCTATGCCAAACAAAGCTCGGTTAACAGCGTCATAGCCAATCTGAAAGTTACCTAGGCGAATATTTTGATTGATTGCATTGGCATAACGATTTTGCCACTGACCTTCTCGTTTTACTTCAGAGCCAAACAATTTAATAGTTTGAATACCACGTACCGTCTCCATGAAGTTGGAATTTTCTTCGGCGCGCGCCATGATCTCTTGCTCACTAATGGCGCGAAATGGTTTGTACATCGCCACCCGAACCAAGGCATATAGCACAACGGCAATCAAGACTACCAACGATAACATAGGCGAGTAGAAAAAAATCATGGCTAACGTGATCACCGCCATCAAACCATCAATAATGGCCTCTATCACACCGGTTGTCAGTAGCTGCTTGACCTGCTGTAATGAACCAAACCGAGAGACCACATCACCCATATGGCGAGTTTCAAAGTAGCTTAAAGGCAGGCGCACCAAATGATGAAATAAGTTGGCGCCCAATTGAATATTCATTTGGTTACCAAAATGCAGTAGTGTAAAGCCCCGCAAAGCATTAGTTGCGATCTCAAAGGTCAATACTAAGAAGAAGCCAACCGCGAGTACGGTGAGTAACGAAGTGTCGCCAGTGAGAATCACATCATCGATAACCAGCTGAATGTAATAGGGTGATGCCAAGGTAAATATTTGCAATAAAACCGACAGCGCAAATATAAGCACTAGTGAACGCTTAAGACCGGTGATCCGACTCCAAAAATCAGAGAATTTTAAAGACGGTTTGGCCTCTTGTTTTTCAAAATTCTTGGTGGGTGTAAGCTCCAGCGCTATCCCAGTGAAATGCTTGGAGGCTTCCTCTAAAGTAAAGGTTTTTTCTCCTGACGCAGGGTCATGAATGACAATGCGCTTTTCATTGGCCTTTTTTAACACCACAAAGTGGTTCATATCCCAATGCAATATACACGGTGTTTGCAGCGCATCAAGATCTTCAAGCTCAATGCGCAGTGGCCGAGAGGTCAATTCAAGCTTTTCGGCAAAGTGCATAATATCTAGCAGCGTAGCGCCTTCTAAAGAGATACTAAATTTTTGCCTTAAGGAAATCAGATCGCTGTTATAACCATGGTATGCCGCAACCATGGCTAGACTGGCTAAGCCACATTCAGCGGCTTCTGATTGTAAAATAATAGGCAGAGATTTTCTCGACCAAAACTGTAGCTTAGCTACGGGTGATTCATCTTCAACATGCATAATAAGCCGCCTGTTCCTTTGTTTACAGCTTACAGCTGACCTTTAATGCTAAATACCGGATCAAATAGCCACCTTAATAAAGACCGCTCTTCGATAACAATGTCTGCGTCTAATGTCATACCAGGGCGCAGTGCAGAGTCTTTACCATAAGCTTGTACAGCTTGTTGCTCTAATGCCACGACGACCCGATACGCAGGAGAAGAGATAATACCTGGCGTGTTGGTTTCATCCGGAAAAATTACACTTTGGCTCACTTCAATAACGTGTCCATCGTAAACGCCAAACTTCTCGTAAGGAAAAGCATGGTACCTTAAACGTGTTGGCTGGCCTTCTTTTACAAAACCAAACGCACTGGTTGGCACAAAAATGATGGCCTGCATTTGGCTATTTTCGGGTAATACCGATAGCAAGTTTTGACCATTAGTGACATTTTTACCCACCTTAGCCATTAACCCACTGACAACACCAGATTTTGGCGCTCTAAGCTCACCTAGACGCTGCTGCTCTACAGATGAAAGCTGAATTTGTAGCTCCGCTTTTTGCGACTGAAGTTGAGATAGATGATCGCTTTGCTCTAACGGTAGCTGCTCAAGTTGATTTTCAAGTTGTTCGATTTGGCTTTGTAGTGCCAAACGCTCAGACTGAATACTTGACGCCTGTTGCTTTAAAGACAACAAAGTGTCTTTTTGCCTTTGTAGCTCCAACTCAGAAATATAGCCAGTGCCCTTCAAAGTACCTATTTGAGATACCATTTGCTCGTTTAACGTCAAACGTTCAGCAAACGTCAAAGCCTGCCCTTCAAGCTCTCTTAAACGTGCTTGTGCCGATGCTTTTTGCTGAGACAGTTCATTGAGTGCAAGCTTGTTTTGCCGCTGTTGTTGTACAATTCGTTGCTCTAATGCGCTTAGTTGAAAGTTATACTGATTCAACAACGCCTGATTAAGTTCCACGGCATGCTTGCTATGCTTAGCAGAAGCAATTCGCAATAACGGCTCACCTTGCTCTACGTATTGCCCTTCTTTTACCAAAATTTCAGATACGACGCCTGTTTGGGGCGCTTTAAGCCGTAAGATGCCAGTATTTGGCTCAATGACACCTGATACGCGCTCTTTGCGCGTGTACTTGCCTAAAGATAAAAATATAAGACTGATAACAACCACTGCCACTACCATCACAGCGAGCGTGCTAAAAAGGGGGGGTTGTACCAAAGAAACTGCACCTTCTAGCCTGTGCCGCTTGTTCTCCATTACTTCTTTGCGGAATAAGTTTTCCATAGCTCTACTTCGGGTAACATTATTGTTAAATTTTTTTCACTGAAATCACAATGTACCATGGAAGGCGACAAAAAGGAACGCGCCCAATACACAGCATTTACCTGTTATTTTTGACGTTTACATTTCGGTTAGTCGCAATATGCCCTAAACCAAAAAGAGCGCTTTAACGCGCTCTTTTATACATAATACTGTAGGTTAAGACTTTTTAGTCGGTCGTTGCCAACCATTTAGATTTCTTTGCTTAGCACGCGCTACAGCGAGCTGTTCGCTCTCAACCGTTGCGGTGATCACCGACCCGGCTCCGATTGTCGCGGTTGCACCTATGGTAACAGGTGCCACTAGCGCAGAATTAGAACCTATAAAGGCGTTATCACCAATAATCGTTTTTGATTTATTCACACCATCATAGTTACAGGTAATTGTGCCAGCGCCAATATTCACTTTTTCGCCAATTTCAGCATCCCCTAAATAGGTCAAGTGATTAGCTTTTGAGCCTTTGCCCAGTCTGGTTTTTTTCATCTCAACAAAGTTACCGACGTGAGAATCTTCTTCCATAATGGCACCCGGTCTTAGCCTTGCAAAAGGTCCTAACGTACACTTGTCACTAACCTGTGCGTCTTCTATCAGGGTATTTGCTTTGATCACAACGCCGTCACCAATCACACAATTTTTTAGTACGCAATTTGGTCCAATGATAACGTCATTACCGATCTCGACTTTACCTTCAAAAATCACGTTGATGTCGATTGAAACATCTTGGCCCGTGGTCACTTCACCGCGTACGTCAACTCTTTGCGGATCAGCCAAACTCGCACCATTAAGCATTAAAGATTCAGCTTGCCAAGCTTGATAAGCACGCTCTAGCGCGGCTAACTGCACACGATTATTCGCCCCTTCAACTTCCATCGCATCTTCTGGTTGAGCAGATGTGATCTCAACACCTTCGCTATGGGCCATAGCAACAATGTCGGTCAAGTAATATTCACCTTGGCTATTGTTGTTAGAAAGAGCACCCAACCATTTTTTTAGCAAGCGGCCATTAGCCGCCATAATGCCTGTATTGATCTCTTGAATTGCTAACTGCTCTGGTGTCGCATCTTTTTGCTCTACAATGCCTACTAACTTGCCATCTTCTCGTAGCATACGACCATAACCCATTGGGTTATCCAGTGTGACGGTTAACACCGCAAGCCCATTTTGCGGTGTGATAGCTAATAAACGCTCCAGTGTCTCGCGTTTGGTCAAAGGCACGTCACCATATAAAATCAATACTGTGTCATCATCACCAATATGGTCTTTTGCTACACCCACAGCATGACCCGTCCCCAGCTGCTCTTCTTGCAGTACCCAATTTACATCGTTGTGCGACAACGTAGCTTGCAACTGCTCTGCACCATGTCCGTATACCAAGTTGATATTTTTCGACCCAAGCGCAAACGCATTATCAATCACATGTTGTACCATAGGCTTGGCAGCAACAGGGTGAAGCACTTTAGGTAGTTTTGAGCGCATGCGAGTACCTTTACCCGCGGCAAGAATAACAGTCGTTAATGACATCGTAAGAAAGTCCCGTATTTACGTTGTATGAGTGGTGCATAAGCATTAATACACGCATTCTAACTGATATTAAGAGTTTTGAAAAAGAGAAGATAGGTAAGTCAAAGGCGGTAATAACGGGTGATTATCTCGAATAGGTCTATGCACTCTCTAAATACAGCACTTTTAAGCTTTCATTCAAAAACTGACTGCGCTCTGTGGCAGACGAACAAAATTGCCTCGATGCAATTTTCACTTCATCACAGCGTGCATGAACCGTTAAAATGCAGCTCTTATCGCGCAGCGGGCACGATTCATAATTATTGTTAGGCCCACACGCGCAACATTTTTTAAACGCTTCAACATCGGTGTGCTTAAGATAGGAAAATGACACAGGCAGAATATCCAACGCTACACTACTGAATAACGTTGACAAGCCATTTTCAGGACTAGGCTTAATAGTTCCGATTAAAGATAGACCTTGCTTATTTGCCTGCTTTAAAACGTACTTTTTCAGTCGACTATAAATACCTCTTCCTCTGAAAGCGGGACTTATCCATGCAGTGCCAATTTCGGCAAAGTTATTTGATAACTTTCTTAAACAGGCATGACCAATAACCTTATCACCAGTAAACTCGCTAGTTACAACAACGTATGCGTCGCCATTATCTAAATCTTGCTTTACTTCAGTGTAGGTTCGCTGCAATAAGGCTGGCTCCTTGATAGAAGCTTCGCTAATAGTGGTTGCAAGCATGCACTTCAACTCATTTGATAACGACAATGAACTAACGATCCTTTCCATAATTAAAGCCCTTACATTCTATATAGAAATCAAATTGACTCTTAATGGGGTGAGCCTGAACGCGTATTTTATTGCACTATCAAAAATTAAACAGTGGTGGATCTGACAGTATTGCGCTCATTTTTCGTTCGCTAAGATACGGTGAGCGATAGAGTTTAAAACTAAAATGAAACTAAAGATGAAAGGTTTATTATGGAAAGTGTAATAAGGTCAATTTTTGGTAGTACACACGGTACACAAAAAGTTGCACAAGGGGATACTAGCGGTAACATTTGTTCAGTAAGTGGCCAGGTTATCGTTCAAGATGATGCTACCGTTGAGTCAATCGTATCTATTAGTGGCAGTATTAGAGTCGGTAGTAATTGCAAAATTGGTGCAATAAAAAGCGCAAGCGGTAGCGTAAAGATCAACGATAGTAGTCACATAGGGAAAATCGAAATAGCGAGTGGTTCACTCAGTATCGCACAACAGTGTCAAGTTGAGTCTATAGCGGTCTTAAGTGGTAGCACTAAAATAGATAAAAACTCTCAAATAAAAGAGAGCCTTATTTGTTCAAGTGGCACCTTAAGACTGATGCCTAACGTAACTGTTGATGGTAATATTCAAACCGATAGTGGCAACATTATAATAGAAGAAAATGCGAGTCTAGGTGGTGATATAACGTTTACAGAAATGCCAAAACCTAAACTTGGCTTTTTCCGAGCTAATTACTCAAAACCGAAACTTATCATCGCTTCAGGTTCACGCTTGGAAGGCAACATACATTTGTATAGAAAAGTGGATGTAACATTACCACCAGAAATCTCACCTAATAAAATTATACGCCACTATTAAAAACCCAATTTAAATACACAAATTGCTCGTTAATATAAATAAAAAAGAGGCTTCCTCCTCTTTTTTTAACTTTTAAAAGTACTATTTAAACGCTAACGTGCAATGATTTTTCGATGTAATGGGGCATCCATTTGTCTCTTTCATTCCACCTGCAATTTCAGCCGTTTGCTTTTGGTTTAATGCCGTTCCACCTACTAGTTGCTTAACTATATTCTTTTTAATTTTCAACTTCATACAACCCCTCTAAAATAACTTTTATAAGATACAAAAAAAACAACAAACAAGAATAAAAATATAACCTGTTAATAATTACAGGTAATAAAATCAAATCAAAAAAAAGAGGCTTTCGCCTCTTTTTGGTTCAAACAAAAAACAAAAACAAAACTATTTAAGTGCTCTTACAGGCTTATTATAAACAACCTTACTCATTGGGATAAAACATGAAAACAAAGAGACAAGCAATATTGACAAAAAAGCTAAAACAAATGCCAAATAACTAAATCCAACTTCCAATTCGTAATAACTATTAGCTATAAAGTACAACCCAGATATAAAAGCAACACTCACAATTAACCCTAAAAGAACGGGCTTACTACAATCGAAAAGTACTAATTTAGATAGTATTTTAGGCGACCCACCTAAGGCCATCCTAACACCGAGCTCATAGGTTCTTAAGTTAACACTGTAGCTAAGGACCCCATAAATACCCATACCCGCAAGCAGAAGAGTTAACAGTGATAGTATTGATGTTATCGTTGCTATCGCTATATCTCTAGATAGCAACGCTCTATATGCTTCATCGACTTTTATATATTCACCCACTCTAAGGTTTCTATTAATCTTCCTAAGCACTTTGTTTAACTCGATTTTACTTAAGTTTGCATTAGGACTAACGCTAATCATAAAGCTCAGACTTGAAGTTCTGCCAGTAAACATCTGGGGCACATCTCCCGCGCGAGGTACATAGACATCTTTAACGATGCCAATCACTTTATAGGGGTCTTCTTTATCATCCCAATATAAGTTTTTACCCAACACAGACTTAGCGCCACCAAAGCTGTTTGCTACCGTTTCGTTAACCAACATAACCTTTTCAGAGTTTCTGATTTCTTCAGCTTTAAAGTCTCTACCCATCACTAACGGAATATCAAAGGTGCTTAAGTACTTCTCGTCAACTAAGTTCACATTTGGGAGCACTTTCTCCCCCGCTCTTGCAGCATCTTTTGTTAGAATAGATGTCCAGTTATTCGTAATTAAAGGTGGGTATATTGCATTACTAACCTTATTGACGCCTGATATATTATCTAACTCGCTCGTGAGGTGATCTATAAATGCAATTCGTTCATCTCTATTGAACTGTTGACCACTTGAATCAACTGACACCCAATATACATTTTCCGTTTTAAATCCTGACGGTTGCTCAATCACCTGCAAAGAGTTTTTAAAGAATGAAAAATTAATAGTAAGTAAAACTCCAGCCAGCGCAACTTGAGATATAATTAAAACACTTCTCGTTTTTGCTGAAATTTGCAACCCACTCCCTTTACCACTCACCCTCAAAACATTATTCAAAGCTTTATAATCTATTAAATTCGATATTATAAAACCAAAAACAGAAGCGATTAAAATAGAAATGAGCACAGAAAAAAATACAACAATGTAGTTTATTGATAATTCTTCAAGCCTTGGCAAATGGCCATCAGCGTATTCTCTTATAAATGAAAAGCTAAAGTGAGATAAGACTAATCCAATAACCGTCGCAGTCAATGTCAAAACAAATGACTCAATAAATATGCCCCTGAAAATATGATGTTTTTGCGCACCTAATGTAGCTTGAATCGCATATTGTCGTTGTTTTTCAGCAGCACGAGACAGGAATAAGTTAGATATATTGGCACATGCAATCAATAATAAAGCAAAAACAGCGCCCAACATCATCAGTGATGTCGAGCGGCTATCACCAATGATCACCTCTTCAAAGGTTTTTAGCTTCGCTTTCGTGGATACATTTTGTCCCCATGGAAACGCTTTCGCTTCTTGTACAAAACGCTCATTTATTCTTGCACTTAAATACTGCTGTGCTTGTGCAGGTGTTACGCCAGTGGCAAGTTTTCCTACAAGCTTGAGCTCAAAAAAACCAGCAATCCAATTTCGGCGGGTTTGCTCATCTCGACTGTTAAAGTCAAAAGGAAGCCAAATTTGTGTTTGTCTACCCTGCATATACAGCGCAGGTTCTACAAATTGCTCGGAAAGAACACCGATAATCTTATAACCTACTTGCCCTATTTCTATCTTTTGGGCCAAAACATCGGCACGACCATTAAAGTCTTTTTGCCACAGATCGTAGCTGATAACGGCGACAGGAACATGGGTGTCGAGCCCCTCATTTTTGTCAAAATAGCGACCAACTGCCATTTGGGCGCCCAGTAAATTAAACAGCTCTGGTGTAGTAAACGTTGCAAAAACCTTCGGTATTCCTGCTAGGTTGCTCACCTGCAATTCTTCATAATGCAATAAGGCTGACTGCGAAAATTTATCGTTATTTTTGTACGCATCAACGGCTCCAGCATACGAATGCACGCCAGCTCCTAAAAACTTCCCGTTGTCATGTCGCTCACCCTCAACAACAAATAATCGCTCCTGCTGAGGATATGGTAGTGGTTTTAGTAACACAGTGTAGTTTAGTGTCACCATAGTAATAAATGCGCCAAGCGTTATACTCAGGGTTAATATAACTACAGCCGCAAAGCTAGGCCGCTTACTCAGACTATAAAGCGCTACCTGCAGTTCTTTTAGCCAATAATTCATACAGCCTCCCGAAGTGGTTCTTGCGCTTTTTGGATTTGACCATCAAGTAGGTTGTAGTGAATGCTGGCTCGGTCAGCATAACGAGGGTCATGGGTAACAAGACAAATCGTTGTGCCATCGTTATTGAGCTTTTCTAATAGATCCATAATGGCATCGCCATTTTTTGAATCTAGGTTTCCGGTTGGCTCATCCACTAACAAAATTGCTGGGTTAGCTACAAGTGCTCGTGCTATTGCGATACGCTGCTGCTGTCCACCAGATAGCATATTTGGTCGATGGTCTTTACGATGCAACATCTCTACACACTCTAAACATTGCTCAACACGCTGTGTTATCTCTTGTGCACTATATTGCTGCTGACTATATTGCAAAGGCAGCGCAATGTTATCAAACACAGACAATTCATCAATAAGGTTAAACTGTTGAAAAATAAAACCTATTTTTTCAGCTCGAATAGCTGCACTCTGTGCTAAAGATAGTTTGGTTACATCATGACCTTCGATCATGTAGGTACCCGATGTTGCTTCATCAAGCAAGCCAAGAATAGACAACAAAGTAGATTTACCACAGCCAGAGGGGCCCGATATGGATATATACTCACCACTTCTAATTGTTAAGTCGATACCTTTTAGCGCATGTGTTTCCATGCTCTGCGTTTCGAATACTTTGGTGATGTTAGTCATTTGAATTTTAATGTCTTGCATGTTCTTGCTCCTGTTAATGAACGAGTTTGATTGTGGGTTCGTTTTTCAGATATGACAGGTCAGAAATAACCAAACTATCACCAGGAAACGCACCAGATTTAATTTGAATGTACTCTCCAGCCGTCACCCCAAACTCTATTTGTGTCGCATTCGCAGCTAGTTGGTCCGCTGACAACTTATACAAAGAAGACGAGGAAAAAGCAGAGATATTGGCTGGTCTTTCAATGAAATAAGCATCTTCAATATCATCAATATAAACAACAGCATCGACCGTTTGCTCAGGACGTAAATTTACTGAATCAGCGCTATCAAAAGCGATTTCAATTTCAACCGAACCGCTTTCAACTGTAGGGCTCACTCTGACCACTTGTGATGCAATTTGGTATTTGCCGGCACCTACTGATGCTTTCTGGCCAACTTGAATTTGTGAAGCTTGTGCTTGTGGTACTTTGATCAAAGCAATCAAGTCCTCAGTACCACCGATTAACGCTATTTTCTGACCTGCCGTTAGGCTTTGACCCAGCTCAACATGCTGCTTTTGCAATATGCCATTCATGCCAGCTCTCACCGTTAATTCATCGTAGCGTAGCTGAACTGATGCCAGATTGCTCTGAGCATCAACAATGGCTTCCTTTTGAATATTGATAGATTCAACATGCACCATTTTTAACTTTTCTATGTTTTTCTGCGCAATGGCGATGCGCTTCTTATACTGCTTTGCAGATAACACAACTTCTTTATAATCCAATTTAGAAACAATACCTTCTTTAACAAGCTCTTCCATTGCTTGCTTGCGCATCTGCGCAGTTTCATATTCTGATTTCACTTGCTCCAGCTTTTCCTCCACCGCTAACAACTCTTGCATTTGCGTTAGCTTAAGCTTACGAAGATTTGCTTGCTCATGATTGTAGGCACGTTGCGCTGCTTCTAGTTCATGTTTAAGTTCGGGGTTTTTAAGCAACATAATCACGCTGTCGTGAGTTACCATAGCCCCAGGTTTTAGAATGATCTCTTCAACGGTCGCATTGCTTGTGCTCGTAAGTAGTTTTTGTTTGCTCGAGCGCAGCTTTCCGTAACCTTCAACCTGAACTTGCAACGCCCCTTGCTGAACCGTATTAATAACAAGTTCATTACGCTCCACAGCTTCATTTGAGCCAGAGAAAAACCAGATACCAGCCACAATTAAAAATGCTGCAGCGCCACCTAAGAGGGTACTTTTGTTATTCCTTTTCTTGTGCTTTTTTACGACGTCCATAATATGCCTCATTTACAAAGTTTAGACTTAGCCACTGCAGACTCTTTAGCCCCGATATATGGTAAATCGCGAGCTTGCGTGGCTAATGGTAAATTCCTAACTAATGGGTTAGTTCACTCATGTCCGACTCACGGTCATTAAGCAACCTTTTCATTATCGAGTTGAGCAACGGGTGAATTGGGATGAGCCATTCCCGTAAGTATTTTTCGCGGCCCTGTGAAAGATTCTCTACCGTGCGTAAAGAGCATGTTATCTAGCAACATCACATCGTGTTTTTGCCAGTCAAAACGAACCGTTGATTCACGGTATAATTCTCGGATCAACTCCAGGTCACGCTCATCAATTGGGCTGCCATCACCATAGAAACAATTGCGTGGTAAATATTCTTCGCCAAATGTCTCAACCATGGTTTTGCGCACCTCATCATCCAAACTAGAGACATGGAATAAATGTGCTTGGTTAAACCACAACTTTTCTCCCGTTTGCGGATGAAAAGCGACCGCAGGATTAACCTGCTTAGTACGCAGACGATCGCCATCTAACCACTCACACTGCAGCTGATTTTGCGCACAATATCGCTCTACCTCAGCACGGTCTTCAGTTTGAAAAACTTCAGTCCAAGGCAAGTCAACATTGGAGTAATTACGCACATACATGATGCCTTTTTCTTCCATTTTCTGACGGATCTCAATGGGTAAGTTTTGATAGATGTAACGAGAGTCGCTAATCGGTGTTGCTCCACCCGTTTGACTTGGCAACATACATAAAAAACCAATTCGATTAGGCCAACTTTGCGAATAGGCATTCTCGTTATGCTGTGGGATAACTTCAGCGCTGCTATATTCAGTCGCTGTGTACACATTACCTTTGAGGCTAGTGCGTGGTGTCGAGCGGTAAACATATTCAAGTAGTGGTCCACCAAATAATGTTTCTAGCAACTCACCAAATTGCTTTGAGCTATTTACTTTTAATCCGCGCAGCAGCAATGCACCATTTTCTGACACTAATCGCTGTACCTGCTCGGCATTATCTTGACACCACTGGCTGAGTTTTTTTCCACCCATGTCAACATTCAGTAGCAGCTTCATACCACCGATAGACTCTAAGCTCTCTACAGAGACGCTCTCTAAATTCGTATATCCTGAATTTTCCATTTTTAATCCCCAAGATTATTTCAAAAAACTAAAGACTTAATATTCTGAACAGTGTTATCTAAATAAGGTGGCTGAAGTATGTCAGTGTGCTGTGCGACAAATTCAGGTGCAGGCACATAGCTCAGCTCCTTTGATGTAAGTTGTTCTCTTTCAAACCATGGTTTTGCAAGATGCCGCTGCGATGCAGGAACACACCGATCCAAAAGCACGACATCACAGTCGACTTTTATCACTTTGTGTCTGCGCGATGCATGATGATAAAAATACAGTGATTGCATCAGCGAATATGCAATCTGTTGCTGGCCTTCATCTTTTATCATGCCAAGCTCACTCATCACTGAGACTAAATGTGCAATGACGACATCTCTTGGTTGGTTGTCAAATTCCGCCCAATTCAAGGCGTTTAGATCTAGCTGATATTTATTAGATAGGTGATGCTTTAGGAAATAGAACTCACTTAGATTCTCTGCTTTCCCAGTCATGATGGCATCAAGCTGAGAGCCAAATAACACAACTTTGTTTACTTGTTCACCTGCGATTGACAGCTGATTAGCTAGCTCAAGTGCTATTGGACCCGCTGAGCAATAACCGAACAGGATATATGGTCCCCTCGGTTGCACCTCTTTTATTGTGTCAAAGTGGTATTGGGCCAGTTCGGGTATAGAACGATATTGATAGTTATCATAGATACTAGGATCCTCTAAGCCAAACAGCTTAGCGTCGCTAACCAATCGTTCAGCAACATGTTGGTAAAAATCGACACCGCCCCCTCCTGTATGCAAGCAAAATACGTTTTGCTTTGCCTTCGACTGATTGAGTGCTATTAAAGTTGGATGATTCATAGTTCTTCTCCGTATCGCCCCAACAACTGGGGCGTTTCACACAGTTTGGATATATCAACGCTAGGCTGATTGATGCAGCTTCAGTAGCTTTGACTTAAACGCCTCAACCAGCGCCTCCCAACAGCTTTGTTCAATAAGCAGTTCGTTCGCAGCCAATATGCACACTTGTTGTGTGTTACCGTTTAATAAAGTGGCCGCTAACGGTGTACTTTCAGGCGAAGATGTTTTTTCACTTAGCTGTGCTTTGTGCATTTGCACCAGCGATTGCGAAATAACCGTTTCGTCTTGCCACAACCACAGTGCATTTGTATGTCGACGAGAACGCTTAATACCGAGTTTTTCGACACCATCGGCGGTGTATTTCAACTCATAAGCAAGCTTCTCATCCGCGAAGAAAGAATGGAGCACATGTCTTAAATAGCTCTCATCTAATAAAGAGTCCAAATAAACAACGGCAATCAGACTATTGCCAGCCTGAATATGCTTAGCTTCTGACACAGTTAAGCTTTGGCTTACCCGCTCTTTGTTAATATCATCGGCCAATCCCTTGATTGTTGGATTATTCCAGATTTGACCAACGGTTAGTTGTATTCCCTTAGCTTTAGCCTCTGAGATAACTTGGATCACTTTCAGTGAGTTACCACCCAACTCAAAGAAATCATCTTTACAACCTACTTGAGCGATTCCGAGCACGTTTTGCCAAATGCTACACAATGCCTCTTCGAGTGGATTTGCCGGTGCCACATACTCAGCACGCTGAAGCGCCACATCTGGATGAGGCAATTTGTTCCGATCGACCTTACCGTTGTTATTCATAGGCAAAGTATCTAGTAACACAAAGGCGGATGGGTGCATGTATTCAGGTAGCTGTTCGCTTAACTGAGTTCTCAAAGCACTGATAAAGCTTCTTTGTTCCACCGAATCTTGCACATCAATAGAGGGCTGACTGGGGACTATATATGCTACGAGAGATTTATTACCTTCCCCCTTATCGAATGGAATAACAGACACTTGCGACACACTTTCAAATTTAGAAAGAGTATGCTCCACTTCACCTAACTCAATGCGATAGCCATTAATCTTAACTTGATGATCTATACGGCCAAGAAACTCTATGTTGCCATCAGCGCCCCAACGAACTAAATCGCCCGTTCTATAAAGCAGTTTGCTACTTGATGCGTCATCAGGATTATAAAAAGGATTAGCAACGAATTTTTCTTTCGTTAAATCTTCGCGTCCTAAATAGCCTCGGGCTAGGTTGACCCCTCCGACCAACAACTCTCCAGGCACTCCAATTGGAGCAAGCTGCTCATTATTCATAATAAATGTACTTACATTCGGTAATGGCTTACCAATGTGTAAAACACTTTGTCCTGGCGAATAACAACCGTAGGTTGCACATACTGTTGTTTCTGACGGCCCATAAGCGTTAACAAAGCGACGGTTTGGTGACCACAATTCAGCCATCGCGATGCTGCATGCCTCTCCTGCAACTATCAATGTGGATACACTAACCCAGCTACCTTGGCATAATTGAGGTAACAACACAGGTGGCAAAGTCGCATGTGTAACTTCATTCTTTTCAACAAGTTGCGTTAAAGATTCTGCCGATTTTGCTTGGTCTTTATTAGGGATCACCAACGAAGCACCATTGGTAAGTGCCATACACCATTCCCACGTCGCAGCATCAAAGGCAATAGAAGCAAACTGCAAAACCTTACTGTGTGCTGTGATCTCGAATGCTTGTTGTTGTGCAAAGCCCAAATTCACAAGCCCTTTATGAATGAGTTCACAACCTTTTGGCTTCCCTGTTGAACCTGAGGTGTAAATAACATAAGCAAGGCTGTCTGTATTGACCCCTATTGTTGAGCACTCAATGTTTAATTCATCATATTGCTCAAGGTCGTCATTAAGCTGCTCATCATCTAAGATGAGGTGTGTAATGCGTGACTCATTAATATCTTGCACTAAGTGTCGCTGGGTAAGTACCAACGTGACAGAGGCATCTTCCAGCACATATTTAATACGCGCATTTGGGCTACTAGGGTCTAATGGTAAGTATGCACCTCCGGCCTTCAAGACCGCCAAGATCGAGACAAACATCTCAATTGAACGTTCACAATAAACGCCTACCAGCCTATCAGGTCCAACTAGAGAGTATCTTCTTAAATAGTTAGCCAATCGATTTGCTCTTTGGTTCAACTGATCATATGTAATCTCTTGATCTTCAAAGATAAGAGCAACCCCTTTTGGGTTCGATTTGACCACATCTTGAAATTTCTCATGAACACAACGGTTATCTACCTCATGGACTTGCCCTAATGACCAGGCCATTAGTTGCGGGAGATCTGGCTGAGCAACCATCACTTCAGAGATAAGCTCGTTCGGACGGTGTTGCAAACAATCTGACATCGCTTGCAGTGCATGGATCATATAGTCCATAACACGTTCAATATTGACGGACTTATCAACCTGAAAATCCAGGTTAAAGCCTTGCTTCATATCATCAACTGACAAGCTAAATGGGTAATTCGTCCGCTCTTTGGAGCTTAATAACCTCACACCATTATCTGTGCCCTGAGTTGCCGCCTCACTATCGCTATTCGCCACTGAGTGTCTATAGTTCAGCACAGCACTAAACAGGTTACGGCCATGTGATAAACCACTACATTGTTGAGCTAGCGAGAGCGAAGCTTGCTCATAAGGAATAAGTTCCTGCAATTCGTCTCGAATTGACATGACAAATTCCAGTACGCTCTTGCCTTGTGTATTCGCTCTAATGGGTAACGTATTAATAAACATACCAAGTACATTTTCTAATCGCTCAGACCCACTCAGCCTGCCAGATAACACGGTGCCAAACACCACATCATTCTTAGCACAACACGCTGAGATAACTAATGCCCAGGCAGCGTGGAATACCACAGCAGGGCTAATGTGTAAGTCTTTTGATAATCGTCTTATCTGGTTTTCTAAGTGTGAAGGCACAGCGGCTTTAAGTTCCGCCATGTTGCTCCCATCCCCCATGACATCAAGCAAGTTAAAGGGTAAGCTCGACTCTGTCACATCCGCTAATTTGGCACAGAAGAAAGCCTCTGCATCATATTCCTTCGCTTGATTAAGTACTTGCGCAATAAACTCTCGATACGGTAACGGTTGTTCAAGAGACTGTGTATTCGCGTTTTGGAATGCCGAGATTTCCTTTTCAATGATCTCTAAGCCAACGTGATCTGCAATAATATGATGATATTTCAACGCCACAACGTAATGCTGATTTACCTGATCATGTGCAACGTCCAGTTGAATCAAAGGGGCTTTACTTAGATCTAGCTTTAGCTTTCCAACTTGGTTTAACTGTTGGATTTGCTCAAATACATCTTTATCAGCTGCCAATTGTGGCCAGTTGACTGGCAGCACAGCCTCTCTTTGCACAACTTGATGCGGCTCAGGTAGACCTTGCCAATATATCGCTGTACGAAGTACATCATGTCTATCAATAATAAACTGTAGAGCTTGTATAAAGTGCTCTAATTGCGCGTCACTTTCGACTGTAAACAACGACGTTAAAACATAAGGGTCATTGTCTTGAGCACTAATATGGTGATACAAGATCCCTTGCTGCAATGGCGCTAGCGGGTAAATATCTTGAATATTTTCATACCCGCCATCAACACTATTTGCAATAGACTGAATCTGCATTTGTGTTAATTCAGTCAACGGCAACATCTCTGGCGTAATATAACTACATTGCTGAGGAATTAAGTTCTCAGGCACTTTAAATTGACGGGGTAGCTGCTCAGTTTGGTTATCAATTTGAGCCGCTAAATCTCTCAAAATAGGACTTGAGAATAGCATTCTGGCTGTCATCGAAAGCCCTTTTTGCTCAGCTTTAGATCTAACTTTCATAACCAGAAGTGAATGCCCACCTAACTCAAAAAAGTTATCTTCAATACCCACTTGCTCTAAGGTGAGAACCTCTTGCCAGATATCACATAAAATCCGTTGAGTTTCACTATGTGGTGCAACATAAGCAGCTGCCTGTGATGCGAAGTCAGCCTTTGGCAACGCTTTTCGGTCAATTTTACCGTTTTCCGTTAGCGGGAAAGCGTCAAGATACACAAATGCACTTGGGATCATGTAATCTGGTAATGACTGCTGCAATGTTTGGCAAATCTTAGCGGTCTGGCGTTGCTGACTGTCAGAGTCAGTTAATAGCTCTCTGAGTTCAGAAGAGGCTACAACATAGGCTATCAGCTGTTTATCTGCGCCATCGCCTGCAACGAGTAGCGTCGTATCACAGACATCCTCATGTTCAGCAATCGCATGCTCTATTTCACCGAGCTCAATTCTAAAGCCACGGATCTTGACTTGATGATCACGTCTGCCAACAAACACTATATTGCCATCTTTTTGTTGATAAACGAGATCACCTGTTTTATACAATTTTTTACTGCTATTTAGCGCTGCTGGGTCATAAAAAGGGTTGTCTACATACATTTGCTCAGTTAAATCAGTACGATTCAAATATCCTCTTGCGACACCTGCACCACCAACATACAACTCACCAACAGTGCCCGCTGGTAGCAAAGTCATATTTGGACTCAATACAAATGCCACACGATTTTGCAAAGGTTTACCTATTGGCAAACCCTCATACTCATAGAAGTTCTTCGGTAATAAGTAAGATGTGCTGAAAGTCGTATTTTCAGTTGGACCGTAAATATTGCTAAGTGCAATCGTTGGGTTCAACTCTTTCATGCGTTTAAACGATTGCTTATTAACAATGTCTCCACCAACCATAAGATACTGCAAGTTGGGCAAAGGTTTTTGGTAAATTGCTGTGAAAACATCAAACAGTGCCGTTGTTAAGAACGCCGTGTTGACATTATTTTTAAGCAGAAACTCACCGAGCTCTTCCATCTCAATGTGCGGTTTACTTTGAATAGCAACCTGGCCACCATTGAGTAGCGCCCCCCAAATTTCAAACGTCACCGCATCAAAAGACAAGGTCGCGCCATGCAACATCACCGTTTGTTCAGACAACGAGACGAAGTTGGGGTTATCTACCAGCGAGATCACGTTGCTGTGTTCAACCATCACCCCTTTAGGTTTACCTGTAGATCCAGAGGTATAGTTTATGTATGCCATATGAGAGGCACACTCGAATGCTTGGTTGAGGTTGCTATGGTCACAATCACGTAGGCGAGTTTGGATTAAGTCAGTGTCTAAAAACAGCCACTGCATGTCACTATGCAAGCCGTTTATATGATTACCTGACACGGAAATAATCGTCTTAACACCCGCATCTTCTACGATGAACCGAGCTCGCTCTTCTGGTAGAGAAGGCGATAGCGGCACATATGTTCCCCCAGCTTTGAGAATGGCCAGAAGAGAAACAATTGCCTCAATAGAGCGCTCCAAACACACACCAACAGGTTCTTCTTTGGTGACTTTACAGTACGCCGTTAAATAGTGAGCAAGTGCGTTAGCTCTTTCGTTCAATGCCTGATATGTTAATTGCTCATCATCACATGTCAGCGCAATTTTGTGCGGCCTTTGGCTAGCAACCTTTTCAAATTGTCCATGGATACTCGCCTGCATCTTTGCAACTGAGCACGTATCATTCCACTGGATAATTTGCTGCTTTTGCTCGCTCAGTGTTAGTACTTGAGCATCAAATACAGGTGCTTGCGGGTTAAGTAACAAGTCTTCAAGCAAAATATTAAAGCGCTCGGCCATCGCCGCGATAGTATCGGTATTAAATAAGTCACTATTGAATTCCCACCCAATGACCAAGCCATTTTCATTTTGCGTGATATTGATTGTAAGATCATATTTTGCGCACAGCTCACTTGGCTCTATAAGGCTCACGTCCATATCATGTAAAGTCAGCTCACTTTTCTCATTGTTTTGCAGCGCTAACATCACCTGAAATAAAGGGCTATGACTTAAGCTGCGAGATGGTTGTAACCTTTCGACTACTTGCTCAAATGGCACTTGTTGATGAGCATATGCATCGAGTAACGTGCGCTTACTTTGTGTTAGCAACTGATCAAATTGCGGATTAGATGATAGATCACTGCGTAAGACCAGCGTGTTAACAAAGAACCCGATCAGCGGCGCAATCTCTTGCTGTTCCCTATTTGCCACAACAGTTCCCATAACGATATCACTGGCATTGCTGTGCTGAGCCAGTAAAGTAGACATCGCAGCATGAAGACCCATAAACAACGTTGCGCCGTTAGCTTGACAAAATTCGTTCAATGCCTGAGTTAACCCAGGGCCAATATGCGTGTGTAGCTTCTCACCGTTAAAGCTTTGTACCGCAGGGCGAGGTTTATCCAAAGGTAGACTATGTACAACAGGTAAGTCAGCAAGCTGTTGACACCAATAATCAAGCTGCTGATCTAGCTCGTCTCCTGTTAGCCAACTGCGTTGCCAATAGGCATAATCAGCATATTGAATGTCTATCGGTGCAAGGTTGAGCGGGGTGTCATTGGTATATGCATCATACAGTGCGCATAGCTCTTTAACTAAAATGTTTAATGACCAACCATCCGATGCAATGTGGTGCATCGTCACTACGACAACATGTTGTTCAGCTGCAATTTGAGCAACCCCAACTCGAAGCATTAAATCTGCTTGCAGATCGAAATGCTTTGTCGATTGTGCTTCAACCCATGTCCGTAGTTGCGTGCCATCGTTAGACTCTTTAGCCGTACTCAAATCAACATAATCAATGTTGAACGCATCACTACTGTGAATAATTTGCACAGGGAAATCACCACTGCCTTGAGCAAAACAGGTTCTCAGGCTTTCATGTCTGTCGACGATCGTGGTAAAGGCACGCTCTAGCGCTGTTTTGTTTAGCTTCCCTGATAATTTAAGTGCTGCAGATATATGATAATGGCTACTACCACCATCAATTTGCTCTAGCATCCACAGTCTTTGCTGCGCATAAGACGTTGGAATTTCTTCGCTTCTCGCTACGCGGCAAATAGGCGGCTGCTTTATCGCACCCTCACTTTCTTTTAGCTGAGATTCTAACTGTTCGATTGTTGGGAAGCTGAATAACGATTTTAAATTGAAATTGCTGTCAAACTGTTCGTTTATCCGCGCCACTAACCTAATGGCCATCAACGAATGTCCGCCAAGCTCGAAAAAGTTATCAGTAATTCCTATTTGCTCAATTCCCAAGACATCTTGCCAGATTTGGCATAACTGCGCTTGTTGTTGGTTTTTAGGTGCCGTGTAATTAAGCTGTTGTTGCGCTGTTTGTTCTAGCTTTGCCAGCGCTCGGCGATCAATTTTACCATTGCTAGTAAGTGGCATATTTTCCACAATGATACAGTGTGACGGTACCATGTAGCTCGGTAGCTTTTGACGCAATATCTTTAAATAATCAGCCGCTAAATTCGCTTTGTCGATTTCACTAAGCGTTTGCTCATATGGTGTTACATATGCACTTAGCGCATGCTCATTGCCATCATCTTTTGCAATGACCAATGCATCTCTCACACCTTCAATTGCGCGAATAGCACTTTCAACTTCACCCAGTTCAATCCTAAAACCACGGATTTTAACTTGATGATCGACGCGTCCAACAAACACCAATTCTCCATCATCTCGTAACCTGACTAAATCACCTGTTCGGTATAACTTTTCACTCTTTAAGCTAGGGTGTTGTACAAAGCTGTACTGGGTTTGCTCATCTTTGTTTAAATAACCCAAAGTCACGCCATCACCGCCAATGTAAAGTTCACCGATGGTGTTAAGGGGCTGAGGCTCCATATTTTGCGACAAAACATATAAACGAGTGTTGCAAATGGGTCGCCCAATAGGCACAGCCCCACTAACATCTAAGTTGAGATCATCAATCTCGTTATACTGCGTTGACACGGTATAAGTACTACACCCTACAACGGTTTCTGTTGGGCCATACTCATTAATAAATGTACTGTTAGGTAATAACACTTTGGCAAATTGCGTCAGCAAAGATTGGTTCAACTGGTCTCCGCCGACCACAATACAATGGCTTGCATTATGATTACCTGATTTAGGTAACAAATGAGACAGCGCTTCTAAGTGAGCAGGGGTGACCTTAAATAGCCATGATTCATCCTCCCCTAATTGACGCGCTAAGTACTCTAAATCCTCATCGCCGCTAGGGAGTAGTTTTACCGTTTTACCACCCATTAACGGCGTAAGTAATGAGGTAAGCGTCGCATCGAATGCCAGTGGCGAACTAACCACTGCACCTTGAATGTGCTCTCCTAAATAATTCGCTTTCGCATGAGACAGATAGTTTACAACACCACGGTGAGGCACCATGACGCCTTTTGGCTTACCTGTAGAACCTGAGGTATATAGAATATAAGCTAGACTTTGCGCAGATACTGCAACTTCATCTGCAGACAAATTATCGCTTTCATACTCTTCCATCCACTGTTCATCAGTGGCTGCGTTATCCATCAATAACACATCCACTCCCGACATCGGGAAAGTTTCCATTTGCTCTGAATTCAGTAACGCAACATTGATATTCGCATCTTCGATAATCGTTTGAATTCGGCTACTTGGATAACTTGGCTCCAACGGAACATAAGCTGCACCGGCTTTAATAACCGCAAGTACAGCAATTAGTAAATCAGATGAGCGCTCTAGGTAGATACCAACGTGGTCGGCAGGCTCAACCCCAGAATCAATTAACAAACGCGCTAATCGATTGGCTTTAGCGTTAAGCTCATCGTAGGATAAAATATGGCCGTTAAATTCCACAGCACGGTGTGATGGATAGCACTGGACTTGCTGCTCGAATAACTGGTGTACAGTGACAGCATCATCGTACTGAGTTTGCGTTGCATTCCAGGCTGCTTGGGCCGACATATCGGCGTCATCTAGCATAGGCAAAGAAAACACATTATCATCAGGCGAAGCAATTGCACTGGCCACTAGATTACGAAAATGAGACGCCATTCTTTCGATAGTTTGGCGTTTAAATAAATCCGTATTGTATGCCCAACCAATCTTTAAGCCGCTAGCCGTTTCATCAATGTTTAACGCTAAGTCGAACTTTGCAGGGCTATCCGCACGCTGCATTGGTTGAAGACTGATGTCAGGAACATCAAGCTCTCCCTCATCATTATTTTGTAGTACTAACCACACTTGAAATAGAGGGTTATGACTGAGGCTTCGTTTAGGTTGTAGCTTTTCAACTACTTGCTCAAAAGGCACCTGTTGATGTGCATATGCATCTAACAAAGTGCCTTGGCTTTGCTTTAATAACGTTTTAAAAGTTGGTGAGTCAGATAAATTGCTACGCAATACCAAAGTATTGATAAAAAGACCTATCAATTTACCAACGCCTTCTTGCTCTCGGTTGGCAACGGGACTACCAACTACAATATCGGTTTCATTGCTGTAGCGAGATAGCAATACAGATAATGCCGCATGTAAACTCATAAACAACGTGACACCGTTCTCTTTAGAGAACTTATTGAGCTGTTCAGATAGCTCTGGACCAAGCCAAGAATCGAATGTGTCTCCATTGTAAGTCTGGATTTGAGGTCTAGGTTTATCTAACGGTAAGCTGTGAACCACAGGCAAATCGGCCAATTGATTTTCCCAATAGGCCAGCTGTTTATCAAGTACCTCACCTTTGAGCCAATTGCGCTGCCAATGTGCATAATCAGCATACTGCAACGGCAAAGGCTCTAAAGGATTATCTTGCCCATCAACGTAAGCACTATATAAGCTACAGAACTCATTGATAAGCACGCCTAAAGACCAACCATCCGAAGCAATATGATGCATAGTTGTCATCACTATATGCTCTTGTGGCGCGAGCCTAAGTACGGAAACTCTAAGCATATAGTCTTTGCTTAAATCGAATAATTTTACTGCCTCAGCTGCCACCCGAGTTAGGACTTCTGACTCTTTGTCGGCATCATTTAGCATCGACAGATCATCAAATTTAACGTTAAACCCTTCTGCTGATTGAATTTCTTGCAGTGGGTTGCCTGGACTCTGTTCAACAAAGCAGGTACGTAAACTTTGATGTCTCTCTACCACACTTTTGAACGCGCGTTGCAACGCATTCAAGTCTAAATGGCCAGTTAATCTAAAAGAAGCAGGTACATTATAATTGGCACTCCCCCCTTCAATTTGATCAAGTAGCCACATACGCTGCTGAGCATAAGAGAGTAATGTTCGATCACCTTCATTGCGCTCAGTCACTGTGATTGCAGGAGCGCTGCTAGCGCTGGTTTGCTCTAGCAGTGCGATAATTTGTGGTTTTAGTGCCACTATTTGCGTTTTTAGCGCTTGAGTCATAGACCCTGAGGGCCCTTTAAATGCTAGCTGACCGTTATCAAGGTACAGTTTAATACCTTTATTTTTGGTCAGTCTCAGTAGTTCAAGTAGAGTCATAGCATGCCCCCTTCTTCAGACACAGAGGCGTATTCATCATTTTGGTTTAATAAAATTAAAGGCTCAATGTGCGAAGCTAACTGCGCCACTGTTTTGTGTTCAAACAACACACGGACACCAATATTGATATCAAACTGTTCAATGATGCAGTTAAGCACTTTCATTGCGGCGATTGAATGACCACCAATTTCAAAGAAGTCATGGTTGGTGCCAATCTTAAACGGTACATCAAGTAACTGCTGCCAAATGGCAATAAGTGTTTTTTCTGTTTCTGTTGTTGGCGCTACATAGCTCTGATTAGAGAAATTAATTGCTTGTTCTAACAGCGCACGTTTATCTAACTTACCGTTTGATAAATAAGGGAACTCTTGTAAAGAAATGACCTGCTGAGGCACCATATATTCAGGTAGAGCCGCTTCTAATGAGGCGATAAGTTCTTTTTCACTCACCTGAGCATCAATGTAAAATAGCGTTAAAGCATTATGCTGAGCATTGAACAGACAAGTCGCTTTGCTCGCTAACTGATGATTGGTCACAAACATCGCCACTTCTTCTGGTTCGATACGATAACCATTTAGCTTAACTTGGTCATCTAAACGCTCTTGGAATAGCAAGTTACCGTCCGCTAGGATTTGTACATAATCACCAGTTTTATAATATGTTCTGCCATCTCCCAGTTGCTCATTTAGCGCCGCAAATGTTAATTCAGGCTGCTGGTAATAACCATTAAATAAAGATTCACCAGCAATATACAGCTCACCTGATTCACCTTCGCTGGCAAGGCGACCATCGGCTTTAACTACTCGCATAATCAAGTTGTTAACAGGCATTCCAATTGGTACAAAGTCTGTTTTCAAGTCGCTGCGGTACAGCCATGATGTGGCATTAACACAGCACTCTGAAGGACCGTATAAATTCACAATATTACAGTTGAAGGTGTTTTGAGCCTGACGCGCAACTTGAGTTTTGAGCGCCTCACCACCGCAAAATATTGTGACTAGACTATTGCTTGTTGTAGCCCCTGCTTTTTCAGTAAGTAGCTCTAACAAAGAAGGAACAAGCTGTACTCGACTAATTTTCTGCTGTGTTAACACTTCAAGGAACTGCGCCATATCATAGTTGATATCTTGTGGCGCAATGACCATCGTAGCGCCAACCAATAATGGACTCCAAAACTCCCATACTGATGCATCAAAACTAGCAGAGGTACGCTGTAAGAAACGGTCACTAGCGGTGAAGTCAAAGGCGCTATTAATCCAACTCATTTGATTTACAAGTGCACGGTGGCTTATGCTGACACCTTTTGCTCTACCCGTTGAACCCGATGTGAATAGTATATAGGCGAGGTCATCACCGCTGACTGTAATAGCAGGCTTATCGGTGGTATACCCTGATAAATCAGCGGCTGACATATCGATACCTTGGCAACCATCAACCTCAAAATCCCCAGCGCTAATCAAAGCTTTTGCTTGCGCATCTTGCAGCATATTGGCAACACGTTGACGAGGCAGTGACACATCCACAGGCACATAAGCACCACCCACTTTGAGTACGGCCAGCATAGCTACAACAAAGTCTATTGAGCGTGTTAGGCATAGCGCTATCACATCACCTTTGTTTATGCCCAATGAAATTAGATGATGGGCAAAACGGTTAGCTCGCAGCTCCACTTCAGCCATAGAAGCGCTCGCCCCCTGCACTTCGATAATTTGCCCAGAGCTGTTCGATACGCTTTTTGTCAGCATATCTAATACTGTTTCATCTGCTGCTTCGACTGCTTTTCCTTGCAACAAGAAGTCACTCTCTTTGCTCAGCTCAATAGCAGTGGCTGAACTTAAATCTGACTTACATGCTTTTAATAATATGGCTAACGCATCAGAGTCGATTTCAGCTTGGTCATAGGTTAGCTGTAACTTAGTCGCACTGCCTTGCTGGATAAGTAAAAATTGAATTTTGCATCGCTCGTTTAAATAAACGAGTTTTTCAATGCCAGCAGGTGCAGACTGCCCACAATCAATGCTATCGAAACAGAAACTAAAGCCTTGTTGTTGGTATTCGTATGGCTTACTAAAGCATTCAACATAATCGACGCCGTTTGCGGTACAATCAACCTCCTCGCGTACTGCATCAGCAAAGTTACTGTGTGTATTTGGAAATAAAGGTAAAGTGCGAGTAAGTGGCCCTTGCGCCGTTGCCAAGGACTCATCATCACGAATGGCAAATGCCCTAGCAAGCTTTGCTGAGGGTGCATATTTGTTCAATGTGATCCGTAAGCTAGCACATACCACTTCAGCGACTGTTGCCTGTTGCTCATCTGCGTACTTTTGTAAATCAGCGTAAATATCACCCAGTGCAATATCGGCCGTTTTGTAGCCAGATTTATCTGTTTGAGTATATCGAGCTAGAGACAATGACGATTCAAGTGCCGCAGCACTTTTATCTTTACTCCAAAAAGCGCGCGCTTCAGCCATTTCTTCTTCAACTAAGAAGTCAGCCAACCAAGGAGCCAACTCGCCATATTGGATCAGTTCATCTTCATCCGTAATAATCTCACCCGTTGCTCCTGCTTGCACTAAGCCCTGAAATATTGCGTAGATTGAGTAGGTATCCGTATTAAGCGCCGACACTTCAAGGTAAACCCACGTTTTATCAGGCACTTTTGCCACTACAAGCTTATGCCATGCGGCTTCTATACCCACATCATTTTTTTGTGCATAAAGCTGTTGCTTAGCCTGCTCTATTTGACTGTCATTGAGGTCACGCCAATCAAACTCCGTCACATTGCATGATAAAGCGGATGCAACTTGTTGCCAAAGTGCACCATATTCATCGCTTTGGTAACTAGTACGTAAAATCTCTAGCTCGGTTAACCTGTTTGCCAAATACTGCTGCATCTTAGCGCTGTCCAGATCCCCTTCGTATGTACAACTAACGGATGCCGTACTCAGCTGCTTATCTGTATTTTCCTGTAACTGAGAAAAGTGTGAGATCTGTAGTGGAGAAGCCGGTGTCGTATTACTCATTTTATTACCCTTAAAAGCTTAATTCGTTTGCAAAAGCACTATTTATTATTGTCAACGCTAGTGAGTACCCTATTTCACCAATAGAGCATAAGTCATTGTTATATAGTTTTTTTTGATTGCCGGTAAATTACTGGCGAGTGCCATTAACCCATTGAAACCAGAACGCTGCGGTTTCCTGTAAAAGGTTTTCTGCCATGTGCCACCTTCCAGTTATCCAGTAACATGACGTCACCTTCACGCCAATCGAACTTACATTCCTCATCAGCATATGCCTGACGGATTTCGTCGATGGTTGTATCGTCAATAGGCGAGCCATCACCAAAGTAGGTGTGGTAAGGGAGTCCCGATAGACCTAAACTGCTTTCCATCGTTGCTCTGATAGTTGGACACAGACTGCTTGGGTGCCAAAAAGAAATATGATTAAACCACAGCTTATCGCCGCTTTTGGGGTGTGAGTGCACAGCATCACGTACTTGCTCAGTTTTCACTTGAGTGTCACTTATGATAGTGACTTTTAAATTACGCTTTTCACCATAAGCTTTGATGTCTTCAACATTGTCCATACCAAATGCTTTGCTCACCGTTGGACCAAAGCCAGTACCGTAGTTGCGACATAATAGCCAACCATTGCGGTCGTTAAACTCATTGATGATTTTGCTGTCGATGCGTTGATATACTTTGCTAACATCAACTATCTGGGTTTGACCTCCCGACTCTGGTGCTTGTAAACAACAAAACACCAGTTTATCAGGAGGGTTCATGGTATATGATAGTTCGTTATGTGGCGCTATCTCTTGGTCTGCAGGAAACTCGGTAGCAGTATAAATACCGTCATTTAACTGAGTTCTTGGCGTTGCCCCTTCAACATACTCCGCTGTTTGCGGGATCATCTTAGTGACAACACTTTGAAAATCACTCTGGCTATTGACCTTGAAGCCTCTAAAGAGAACGGCTCCATATTTATCCAAGTTAGCTAAGATAGCCTGTTCGTTTTTCTCGTACCAAATAGATAAATCGACATCAGGAACATTACTTCTATATACCAAAGGCAGTGTTGGTGACTCTTCTAGAAATAATGTTGATACCAATTCGCCGCCCCCCTGCGCAGGGGATGCGGCTTTTTTATTGCGCCACTTATCAAACTTCATATTTTCATTTTCCTTTCGCTATTTTCGAATACCTCCTGGCTTAAACTTGCGTTTAGCTGAACGCATTCTGTTACGCACCTGCTCTTTTAGTTGTTGTTTCACTTCAACAAGCGTGTGTAGTTCTTGCCTTGTAAGCCAAGGTAAAACTGCATTTAAACCACTTGTGAGCGCACTAATCGTTGAGCTGCTGTAAAGGTCTGTATCGACGTACCATTCGCCTTTAACACGATGTAAATCTATCGTAGATATTTGCAACACAACACCTGCGACATTTACATCTTGCTTTTGTGTCTCCAGTCGTGATATGTTTTCTGGTTTTTCAAAATTCACCTCTAGCGAATAAAGTGAATCTTGTTTGCTGTTGTGGTAGTCGTTGTACTGCTGTGTAACCCAGCTTTTATCTACTGCGCCGCAAGATAAGGCTAACTCTAACTGCGCGCTTAACTGTGTTAATAGCTCTGTTATTGGCAGACCTTCATCCAATTGATTTAGGTTAATGACAGATCTGACAGGTTCCACTAAGTGCGCAACAGTCACCCCACTTAGCGCATGGCTCACTATTTTGCTTTCCTCATGAATACTCTGAGCAATGGTCAGTGCCACACACAACGCTCGCGGTAAATCAATTGATAGCATATCTGCCAAACGAACCAATGCCTGTTGAGCTTGTTCATCAAGCACAAAGGCCACTTTATCTCTTGCAGCAAGCGGCTTTGATGACAAGTTGTTCACTGGCAACTGTGCAAACGCTTTTATATGTGATTGCCAAAATGCGACTTGCTGTTTAACCATCTTTCTATCTATCGCACCACTTTGCAGTAGCGGCAATTGAGGTACTGGCAGCAAATGCTCTGGCACCATATAAGCTGGCAAAGAGTGCTTCATGATATGTATCAAGGTCGCAAGTGCTGCATTGACATCCTCACAGTCACGGCTATAGCGAATAGATACGTTGTCATCGGTCACCGCTACTTGCTCCACATACTGCTGACGAGCAATAAATTGCTCCACCTGCAGCTGCTGCGAACTCACCTCAAGTGCTGGGCTGGCTAACAACTCAAAAGTGCCATCGGCTAAGACTCTTGCCGTAAGTCCTGTGTCTATGTGCGCATCAGACGTATCACCTTGCAGATACAAACGACCTCTTGCACCAACAGGTGCAACCTGTTTGCTTTCGTGCAGTACTAGCAACGGTTGATAGTCCGACATAACACCTAAGTTAAATACCTGTTCACTGCTCACCTTGACCTGACTCAAGTAACTATATGGTCCAACATTTAGGATGCTGCGCACTTCGTAAGCACTCGCCCACTGCCACAATAATTGCATGTTAGTGTCGGCTTGAGTGATACATAGCTGTTGCACTTGGTAGTCTGGTTGCCATGGGATGCTGGCAAGCTGTGCCGCGCTCATTGTGGCATGAGTGATTGCACCTGAAGCAATAGCAAGCGCTAAGGCCTCATTGCTTTGAACTAAATGCAGTTTAGCGCCCGCCAATAATGCCCCAAGCCAATCACTCGCAGACACATAGCAGTTATCAGGGCTCAGCAGCACTTGCGCATCATGGTTTATCGATTGCGTGGCAAGCTGTGATTGAATCTGACGATAGACGGCCTGATGTGACAAACTGTGCTTGCCATATTGCAGCGCATCGTTAAATACTGACACAAATACATCATACAAATTGCTCTGATCGTAATGCTCAAATAACTCATACATCATAACCATCTCTTTTGGACTCGATGTGTGAGAGCCTGTCTCCGTTACTCGCCATTGATCCGATGATGCGTCTAACACATCGTAGCTGTAACTGGCACCCAGCTTTAACGCAGCTAGCATGGCAACATATCGACTTTGAGTGTGAGGCAAATCGACATATAACGTATCTATGGCACTAAATCCTTGCGCCTGAAGATAGCGTGCAAACTGGTTTGCTCGGCCATTGAGCTGAGCATAGGTTAAGTACCCTTGCTCACTTTCGATAGCAACAGCACTGGGTTGCTGTTGCACCATTTGCTCAAACTGCAAATGAATGGGCTGCGCCTCTAATTTTGGCAATTCAACATGTCTTGCACTGCGTTGTAGCTTTAACTGCTCAATGGCAATGTCTGGGTTATCTGCAATTTGTTCCAGTATCACATTAAAGCTCTCGGCCATCGACTCAACCGTTTGCTCATTGAACAAATACGTGGAGTAGTTCCATAAAAACTGAATACCACTGTCAAGTTCTGCAGCCTCCATTTCCATATCATATTTAATAATATCATTGTCGCCGCCCAGTGATTCAACTTGCAAACCGGGTAAATCAAGCTCGGAGGTTTCATTATTTTGCAATGTAAACATCAGCTGGAAAATTGGGCTATGGCTGAGCTCTCTAGACACTTTAAGTTTATCAACCAAGGTTTCTAGTGGGATATTTTGGTTATCGTAGGCCACCAGCGTATTCACTCGGTTTTGCTCTAACAATTGCGCAAAGGAAGTGTCTTTCTCCCATTGGCTGCGATACACAATACTATTGATAAAGTAACCAATTAGCGGTGCCACCTGCGGGTGTGTACGCCCCGCGATCGGGCTACCAATCACCACATCTCGGGTCTGGCTCCAACGGCCAATAACAATCGAATACACACTATAAAGCACCATAAACAAGGTGGACCCACGCTGTTTTGCCATGCTTTTTATTTTTGTGCGTAACCTATCATCAACCATCCAAGTGTAAGTACGCCCTGCAAATTTTTGCTGTGGCAAACGCGCATAGTCCAAAGGCAAAGAGTGGCGTTTAGGCGCGCCGTCAAGGCGCTCCTTCCAGTAAGCAAATTGCTGATCCAGAGCTTGCTCATCATAAAACTTACGCTGCCAGCTGGCATAGTCACCATATTGAATTTCTAGCGGCGCTAAAGTGCTGGCTACCCCTTTGCAGAAGCAGTCATAAAAGTGGATAAACTCTCTGACCAACACAGCCTGTGACCAGCCATCAGACACAATATGGTGCATGGTAAACATCATAATGTGCTCATCTGCCGATAAGCGAAGTAACTTGGCTCTGAGCATTAAATCAGTGCTCAAGTCAAAGGTTTTACTCATTTCTTGAACGACCTGCTTGTTCACTTCAGCTTGTTGTTCAGCTGCTTCCATCTCTGCCAAGTCTATGACCGGAAATGCCACACGCTCGCTCGGCATGACCCGTTGAAATGGTTCGCCGTTATCCACCACAAAGATGGAGCGCAGCACCTCATGTCGTTCAACTAATGCATCCAGAGCGCGATGAATTGCATCTATGTTCAATGCCCCCCGCAAACGAAATGCTGCAGGAATATTGTATTGACTACTGCCGCCTTCTAGCTTATCAACAAACCATAACCCTTGCTGTGCATAGGATAATGGCAACAAGGTTTTATTATCGACAGGCGTGATCAACATTGGATCTGCTTTGGCCTGCTCCTTTTCTCTTAGCTGTTTTAAAAAGCTGATAATGCTGTCTTTATGCTCGCGGATCTGCTCTTTGAGCTGGGCGGGAAACCCGCCCTCCTCGCTCACATAAGCAAGCTGATCACCTTTGAGGTATAAAACAATATTGTTGTTACGTGCTTGTTCGTAAATCTCTAGTGATACACTCATTAGAACACTCCTTCTTCAACGGCTTTACCAGCGCCTAAAATATGCTCTTTGGCTTCGAGCGCGTCGCTATCCACCATGCCTTTACTAATTTTTTCTGCGATAGCTTCGATAACTGGGTTATCAAAGAAATCCTTAATTGAGAACACCTTCTCGGGAATAGAGAATGTTTGACGAATGGCACTTATCACGCGTGTCGCCACCAGTGAGTCACCACCTAAATCAAAGAAGTGATCTTCAATCCCTATTTCCTCGATGCCCAAAATATCGCGCCATATATCAACTAACTGCTCCTCAACGTCATTGCGAGGTTTTACATAATCAGTTTCAAGATCAGGGCGAGAATACAAGTTCTTATTGGTGTCTTGCGTTTTATCAATCCACTGACTCAGTCGTGCTTCAAGTGAGCCTGTAGAGTTGATTAGTTGTGGCATATACCCACCGGCAAGAGCCATGGCAAATGCCTGTGCACCTTCTTGCGGGTTCATAGCAAACACATTGTCATTGCTGACATCAAACTTCCAACCATCCCAATTAACACTTAACCAACGCGTGTCACCTTGGGTATGCTGGCGTTGCACAAAGGCATCCATGTAGGCGTTTGCCGATGCATACGCACTGAAGCCAAGACCACCTAATACCGTTGAAAGTGAAGACATCAGTAAGCAGAAGTCCACTTGATGTTCGCTTAGCAGTTGCTCAAGCACTAACAGACCATCAACCTTCGAGCGACATTGCTGTGCAAAGTCTGCTTGCGTTGTATCTGATAAGGCTTTCATTGAGCCATGGATCTGACCGGCACAATGAACCACGCCATCGACAGCACCAAAACGCTCAACCGCCGTGTTAAATACCTGACGCATTTGCCCAATATCAGCAACGTCAGCGGCCATAACTGCAACCTCTGCACCATTTGCTTGCATAGTTTGAATTTGGCGGATACGGCTCACCAGAGTGTCATCTTGTTGTTGAGCAACAATGTCATCCCACTGTGCAGGATGTGCAAATTCAGAGCGACCAAGTAGCACAATGTGCGCATTGCTCACTGAGCTACTGATGTGCTCAGCTAATAACAAGCCAATGTTGCCAAGACCACCAGTGATGATATAAGTGCCATTGTCTTTGAGCGTATGCGCTGGCGGTAACTCAGTCTCTATAAGCTCAGCTTGATATTTTTGCTCCCAACGCTTGTTACCTCTAATCGCAATAGCAGGAATACGCTTCGCGGCCAACAACTCTTGGCACAGCATGTTGCCCAGTGCACTGCGCTTGTTAGCATGACTTGGACCCGTCTCGCTAATATCAATATGGTGACAAACCAACTCTGAATATTCTTGCGCTGCCACCTTAACCAAAGCGCCTATCGCCGCGTTATCAGGGTTAATCATCTCCCAGCCAGTGACAGAGAATACATCGCGGCTCAGTAAATCAACTTGCACCTGAGCACCAAGCCCTGCATCAACAAGTGCCTGAATGGTGTAAAGAGCGCTGAGTGCACCGCGCGATTGTGCATCATTAAATGCCGACAACGAAAGAGACTCACTCGCTTCGCTGAGCGCCCCCATATGAACCACTCGATCAAGTGGTGCTGAAGAGTTTGCGGCTTTAATCAATGCGCCATACTGAGACTGTGATGCCATATCTAAGCGATACTCATGCTCACCAAGTTGCGAGAATGCAGCGCCATGACGTGCCATCATTACGGTATGACCAGCATCATTTAATTGCTGCGCTAGCACATCTGCCAATCCTTGTTCATCAGCAATGATCAACCAACGACTGACATCGCTTTGTACGGCATGACTAACCTGTCTTGCTGCTGACGTTTGCTGCCAAGTTGGTACATACCACCAGTCCTGTGGTTCTAATTTGCTATTAGCCACCGCTTTTGATGATGCACCAGAGCGAACACGATCAATCCAAAAACGACGCTTTTCAAATGGATATGTCGGCAATGGCACACGTTTTACAGCTACGTCGCCGTGGTATGCTGACCAATCAATAGCGATGCCATGGCTCCATAACTTACCCAATGAACTGGCGAGATAGTGCAGATCGCACACCGCTTCATTAGGGTGGCGAATCGTCGATAAAACAACCTGTTCTTTGGCATTATCGTGCTTACGAGCCAGTGTGCCTAAACCAATGCCAGGGCCCACCTCAAGTAACACTTTGTGCTCATCAAGACGCATTGTTTCGGTCAATAGCGTATCGATACCCGCAGCAAAGCGTACTGTGCCACGCAGGTGATCTACCCAGTATTGTGGGTCTTGTGCTTGTTGTGGTTCAATAAATTGGCCTGTGACATTTGACACAAACAGCTGCGTTGGTGCAGATAGCGTAACTTGCTCAACTTCACTTCTGAATGTGTCTAAAACGTCATCCATCATGGCACTGTGAAAAGCATGCGAGGTTCTTAGCATGCGCCATTGCACTTGCTGCGCATCTAACAATGTGGTTAGCTGTGCTATCGCCTCAGCGCTGCCCGCAGCAACACAGTTACCCGCTGCATTCACACTTGCTAAACATGCACCAGCACGAGTAAGTAACGGCTGTAATTCTGCTTCAGACATTACCACAGAGACCATATCACCCGGTTGTGCTTGAGCCATGATACGGCCACGTGCACTCACAAGTTTTAATGCATCAGCCAAGCTGAATACGTCTGCCAAACAGGCCGCTACATATTCACCGATGCTGTGACCAATCATGGCATCCGCTTGCACTCCCCATGATTGCAGTAATTTAGCCGTACAGTATTCGACCACAAATAATGCAGGTTGCGTATATTGCGTTTGGTTCAGCAGAGCATCTTCTGCTTGCTCAGCACCAGCGAATACAACCTCTTTGATATCTACATCTAAGTGGGCATTAAGTAACTGAGCACACTCGTCAAACTGCGCTTTAAATACCGCTGACTGCTCATACAGCGCTTTAGCCATATCTTGATATTGCGCGCCTTGCCCAGGGAACATAAACACTGTCGAGCGATGCGTTTGTTTTTCACGCACTATACGCGGTTTTTGAGCAAGCAATTCAATCGCTTCTTCAACCGAACGACATGCAATACTGGTGCGATATTCGTGCACCTTTCTGCCCACTTGTAAGGTATAAGCAACATCTGCCAAGTTCACATCTTGGTTGCCAAGTAAGTGTTCGCGTAAGTTATCGCAAGCAACCTTCACTGCGTCTTTAGACATTGCCGATAATGGCAATACATGCACAGTGTCACACTTAGCAGCTGTATCAACACTTGGCGCTTCTTGCAAAATAACATGGGCGTTTGTGCCACCAATACCGAACGAGCTAACACCAGCACGTCTTAGAGGCGCTTTACCTTGCCAAGGTTTTAACTCTGTATTGATATAAAATGGCGTATCCGCAAAGTTAATTTGACTGTTACTTTGGGTGTAATTGATGCTTGGCGGTAACTGCTTATGCTTCATCGCCTGAATCACTTTGATCATGCTGGCAACACCTGCCGCACTGTCTAAATGACCCACATTGGCCTTCAATGTACCCAACGCGCACTGCCCTTTGTCAGCGCTTGCATACGCTTTTTGTAAAGCCTTCACTTCAATTGGGTCGCCGATTTGCGTACCGGTGCCGTGCGCCTCAACATACTCAATAGACTCAGCCGTCACATTGGCGTTTTTCAGTGCTTGTTTGATCACCTCAGACTGACCACGCACACTCGGTGCGCTATAACCCACTTTGTCGGAAGCATCATTGTTAATCGCGCTGCCTTTAATAACTGCATGAATGGTATCGTTATCTGCTAGTGCTTTATCAAGGCGCTTGAGTAGCAATACACCAGCACCACTACCAGCTCGTGTACCTTTGGCGTCTTTATCAAATGGGCGACAATGTCCATCAGCTGATACTATGCCCCCTTCTTCATACATATAGCCACCAGGTTGCAACAAGTTAATACTTGCTCCCCCTGCGAGTGCCATTTCACATTCACCCTGCATAATGCTGTTACACGCTTGATGAACCGCAACCAAAGAAGTAGAACACGCTGTTAGCACGTTAATACTTGGCCCTGTCAGGTTTAACTTGTATGAAATTAAAGTAGATGCAAACCCTGAGCTATTGCCAAAGAAGGTTGATTTACCCGTGCCGGCCATCACTTCTGGATTTGGCATAATGTTATTTAATAGGTAGTTACTTTCAGCAATACCTACATAAACACCTACATTTCGATACTGCGAATCATCACCGTAGCCACTTAGTTCAAGCGCTTCGGTTGAACACTCAAGTAGTAAACGTTGCTGCGGGTCAAGTAGCTCAGCCTCACGCGGTGAGTAGCCAAAGTAGTTAGCATCAAACTCTTCAATGCCTTCAAGTACATAACCTGATTTCACGAAATTAGGGTTATTCAGAACTTGAGAACTGAAGCCAAGTGCTTGTAACTGCTGCTCATCGTAGTGCTGAATTGACTCCACACCCTCACTTATATTTTGCCAAAATTGCTCGACGTCTTTGGCACCAGGGAAGCGACCCGACATACCTATGATGGCAATATCCGTGCACTCCTCACGCTCAACAGTAGATTGAGACTGTGACTCTTCCTCATGCACTTCCTCTTCACCAGATAAATAAGCAGCAAGGCCAGATATGGTTGGATACTCGAAAATATCGACCAACTCAATGGAGAAGTCTGTGCGTTCAGACACCATTTTTTGTACCTGAACACTCAGCATTGAGTTGCCGCCTAACTCAAAGAAGTTGTCTTTGCTGGCTACTTTCTCAACGCCCAATACTTCGCTCCAGATCTGCTTTAACTGCTGTTCAATGCTGTTCACAGCTGCTCTGCTCGCCGAGGCCTTTTTAACGCTTGAAGCTGACGCTTGGCTTACGCTTGGCAGCGACTTTTTGTCCACTTTACCGTTTGCTGTCAGAGTAAACTGGTTCACCATAATAAATTGTGCTGGCACCATGTAATCTGGCAGGTTACGTTTCATCCATTGCGTCAGTTTTGTTGCTTCTACGGCTTGTGCTTGTGGTACGTAGTAAGCGACTAATGTGGCTTCATTTCCTTCTCCCACAGCCACCACGACGGCTTCTTTAACCTCTTCATGGGCGCTCAATTGCTGCTCAATTTCTCCCGTTTCTATGCGGTAGCCACGAATTTTAAGTTGATCATCAATACGGCCAACAAACTCTAAGTTGCCATCAGGGCGATAACGCACTAAGTCACCACTGCGATACAGCTTCTGTTCTGTGGCTAAAGCACGGTGTGACGTAATGAATTTTTCAGCCGTTAGATCATCACGGTTGAGGTAGCCTAAGGTCACCCCTTGACCCGCAATATATAACTCACCAATAGCCCCAAGCCCTGCCGCTTGACCGTCTTTTAGGATGTGCAATTGTGTATTACGAATAGGTTGACCAATTGGAATTGCTGGCATATCAACATCGATATCAGCCAACGTTCTAACCCAATAAACACAGCAACCAACCACGGTTTCTGTTGGTCCGTATTCATTCACATACACGCTATTTGGTAACAACGATGCTTTCCAAGGTAGCAGTGTACTGGTTTTCAATTGCTCGCCGCCGATGACCACCACGTGCTGTGCATCACTGGCCACTTTCGCTGAGTTAAGTAACTCTAAATGTGCAGGAGTCAGCTTAAACAGGTAGCTCTGCTGAGCACTTAAGTATTGATGTAAACCTTTCACCAATGCTTCTTGAGACTCTGGCAATACCACCAGCTTGCTACCACATAGTAATGCGGTAAATAGTGTGGTAACCGTTGCATCAAAGCTAAGCGGAGAACTCAAGATAGCGCCGCTTAAGTGCTGTGCAAAATAGTTTTCTGTGGTGTGTTGTAGGTAATTCACAACACCACTGTTATGTACCATCACACCTTTCGGTAGCCCCGTAGAACCCGAAGTATAAATGATGTAGCACAATGACTGCGAAGCATCGTCGGCAAGCACGAAACGGCTTTGTGGGTACGCTTCGTACGCTTGCAAAGACGCCAGCTCCATCGTGGCACATTGTGTGAATGTGTGGCTTTGTGTCAAGGTACTCTCAACCAGTACAAGTTGCGCGCCGCTGTCAGTTGCCATGTAGTCCAAACGAGCTTGTGGCAAGCTTGGGTCGAGTGGTAAGTACGCTGCGCCACATTTTAAAGTTGCCAGTACCGCAACCACTTGCTCAACACTGCGTGGGGTGCATAAACCAACAATATGACCCGGTTTAACACCTTGTTCGGTCAGTGCATGTGCAAGTTGATTTGCCTTTGTATCCAACTCACTAAAGGTCAAAGACAACTCTCCAGACTCCAGTGCACATTGCTGAGGATGTGCATCGACTTGGCTTTCAAACCATTTGATAACACTGTCATAACCGTTGTTTTGTTCAGTGGTCTTGTTTTGCGCCGCTAACCAATTTGTCTGCGACTCATCAAGTAACTGATAGTCATAAGCTGCTTGCTCAGGCGCTGTAGCAATCTGTGTTAATAGGTGTTTAAAGCTGTGGCCCAAAGCTTCAATACTTTGCTGCTCAAACAAACTCTTTGCGTAAATCCAGTTGATAAACAACTTGTCATCTTGCTCAGTGATCACAAGCTCTAAGTCAAACTTACTTTGCGCACTGGCACTTGGTAGATTACCCAATTCAAGTTCAGGCAGTTCGATGCGGCCATCACCACGATTTTGCATGGTGAAAATCACTTGAAATAACGGCGCATGACTCAAGTTTCTTGGAATATTTAGCTCATCAACTAACATTTCAAACGGTACATCTTGATGTGCAAACGCATCTAAGATCATCCCTTTGTTGTCGTGTAGTAACTGTGCAAAACTTTGCTCTTCGTTTAATTGTGTTCTAAATACCAGCGTATTAACAAAGAACCCGATTAATGACTCAACATCAGGGTGAGTACGGCCTGCAACTGGGCTGCCAATCACAATGTCTTTTTCATTGCTGTAACGACCAAGTAGTAACGCAAAGGCACTGTAAAGCACCATAAATAAGGTGACACCGTTGGCCTTTGCAACGCGCTGTAACTGCTCTAACAGGGCACCATCAATCATGTCATCGTAGCCACCGCCTGCAAACTGCTGCTTAGCCGGACGACTCTTATCTAACGGCAAATTATGTAGCTGAGGCGCTCCCGCCAGTTGCTGTGTCCAGTAGCCAAGCTGATCAGCTAACTGTTGCTCAGCATAGTCAGTGACTTGCCAATGAGCAAAATCCGCATACTGAACAGGTAACAGACTTAACTGTGCCTCCACTCCTTGGTAACCTGCGCGATAAAGCTCAACAAATTCATTCACTATGATATCTAACGACCAACCATCCGAGGCAATGTGGTGCATTACAAATTGCACTACGTTATCTTGCTCAGACAATGCCACTAGGTTTACACGTAGCATTAAGTCTTGGCTCAAATCGAATGGCTTCGCTGCCTCTTGTGCTACTAGTTGATTTAAAGTTTGCTCTTGGTCTGTGCTGTTGGCTGCCATCGTACTTAAGTCATGGCGCTTCATTTTAAAGCCATGCTCTTTGGCAATCACTTGCACCGGACCTGCTGTGTGATCATGATACGTAGTACGTAACACTTCATGGCGTTCAATGATCTGTGTAAATACCGATTCTAAAAGCGCTTCGTCTAAACGACCTTTTAAGCGGATCGCAATGGGCATATTGTATTGCGCACTGCCTTGGCCAAATTTGTCAATAAACCACAAACGTCTTTGTGGGTAAGACAGTGGCAATGGTTGCGCTCTATCGACAGGCTTAATTGCTACAAACTCCTGACGTGCTTGGCCGTCAATATGCGCCGCTAAATCCGCCAGGGTGCTGTGCTCAAACAATGCATTGAGTGTAATTTCAACATGCTTTTGCTTAGCCAATGCACTGATAAAGCGCATTGCCAACAAAGAGTGACCACCCGCTTTAAAGAAGTCCGTGTTTGCGCCGATCTCTTGCGTCCCTAAGATATCCTGCCACATCTGTGCCAGCCAATGTTCGGTGTCTGTTTGCAGAGCAGTTACTTCAACTTGCAGGCTCATGCCACCTTGCGCAGGTAATGCTTTTCGATCAATTTTACCATTGAGTGTTACTGGGAATTCTTCAAGTACATAGTATGTTGAAGGCACCATGTAACTTGGTACTTTATCTTCCAAATACTCGCTAATTTGACCACCACATGCGTGCTCTAATGCTTCTTTGTCGCTGATGTGAGTGCATACTAAATACGCGGCTAAGTGTTGCTCTTCGCCTTCACCAACCAACATAACAAGAGACTCGTCTACGCCTTCAAACTTGTTGAGTAAGTTTTCGATTTCGCCCGGCTCAATACGGTAACCGCGTAGTTTAAATTGCTCATCAATACGGCCAACAAACTCTAAATGACCCTCATCGCGATAACATACTAAGTCTCCGGTGCGATATAGACGCTCGGTACGACCATCCTCAAAAGTATGGCTTACAAACTTTTCTGCACTTAACTGTTCACGAGCAAGGTAGCCTTGCGTAACACCCGCACCACCGATGTATAACTCACCCGTTGCGCCAAAAGGTGCAATACGCCCTGCGTTTATTACATATAAAGTGGTGTTTAAAATCGGCTTACCGATAAGCACTGCGTGCTCACAACGTGCTAAGTCGTCAAGTGTATTGACTGTATATGTACTACAACCAACCACCGTTTCCGTCGGGCCATACTCGTTAACGAATGAGGCATTAGGTAGTAACTGTGACTTCCACTTAGTCAGCGTTTGTACGGTTAACTGCTCACCACCAATCACGATGGTGTGCGCGGCATTCGATGAGGCATCGTCACTTTGCATGTACGCCAAGGCCATTAAGTGCGCAGGCGTGATTTTGAATAACTTCGGCGAATCACTCATTAGCTGCTGCGATAACACACTTAGCGTGTCATCGTTATCCGCTAAGAGCGTCACGGTTTTACCTACACATAATGGTGTGAGTAATGTGGTGATCGTCGCATCAAAACATAATGGCGAGCTAACAATAGAGCCACTCATTGAAGGAGTTAGATACTGCTGATGTGCGTGCGTTAAATAATTCACTAGGCCCTGATGAGGCACCATAACCCCTTTAGGACGACCAGTTGAGCCCGATGTAAACAGAATATAAGCCAAGCTTTGCGGTGTTACTTGTGTTTCAGTCGCATCAGGGTTTTCGTCTGAATACTCTTCTAACCATTGCTCGTCGTCTGATGCATCATCCATCAACAAGACATCAATGCCCTTGATTGGCAAACTTTCCATTGACTTACTGTGTAGCAATACAATGTCAACATCGGCATCTTCAAGAATCATTTGCGCACGTTCTACAGGGCCATTTGGCTCCATTGGCACATAGGTTGCGCCCGCTTTCATCACAGCCAGAATGGCAATCATCATTTCAATAGAACGCTCAAGGTAAATCCCTACGCAGTCTCCGTGCTCTGCCCCACTTTCGATCAGCAGGTGGGCAAGTCGGTTCGCTCGTTGGTTTAACTGTGCGTAGTTCAATTGCTGTGACTCAAACTCCACCGCAATCGCATCCCCTGTCATTGCAGCTTGCGCTTCAAACAACTGATGCATGCATACGTCTGCTGGGTATTCACCATTGTTGTTATTTAAATCAATCAGTTGATGAGTTAACTGAGCCTCATTAAGCATGCCAATACGTGTAATTGGACTTGCAGATGCCTCAGCAAAATTCAAAATAAGCTCTTGTAAATGCTGTGCTATCTGTTCAATTTGTGATTGCGCTAGCAGGCCGCGTCGTACTTCGAATTTAATTGACAAAGTGCGCGCTAGATCCGCAACCAGCGTAATACCATAGTTAGTTCCCGTGTATGACTCAACGTCTTGTAAATTCAATGCAGCATCAGAGGCTTTTTCGTCAATGGCATCATCTACTGGATAGTTTTCAAATACGATTAAGCTATCAAATAAGGCATGCTCATGAGTGCTCAATTGCTGAATTTCATGCAGCGGTACATGGTTGTAGCTTTCTCTTTCAACTTGCTGTTGGTGTAACTGAGCCAGCCATTGTTCAACCGTTAGGTTTTCATCAATATTGACTACAACCGGCAAGCTGTTAATAAATAATCCAATGATTTCTTCAACACCATCCAGTTCCGGTGGACGGCCAGATGTAACCGCACCAAAGGTAACTTGATCAGTACCATTGTATCTAGCTAATAGCAGCGCCCAAGCAGCTTGCACAATTAAGTTCACCGTCGATTGCGATGACTGCGCTAAAGAAACGAGCTTGTCAGTTTGCTCACTATCAAAAATGATACTGAAATCATCATGCTCTTCTGTTGTACTCGCAGCAACTTCTTCGGTACTCAACAAAGGTAACGCAGTTGGCTGTTCAATCGATGCCAACGCCTTAGTCCAATAATCTATGGCTTGTTGAGGGTCTTGCTGCGCTAACCAATCAGCATAGTCATGGTATGAGCGAACAACTCTTAAGTTTGGTTGCTCACCTTTTAATAATGCACGATAGCATTCGGTCACTTCACCAATCACCAGCGGAATACACCAGCCATCCATTAAGGCATGGTGATAAGACCAAATTACCTGCTGCACATCATTACCCATATGTAGCACTCTAAAGCGCATTAATGGGGCTTCTTCTGGGGTAAAACCACGCTGTTGATCTGCTTGGCGATATGCTTCTAACTTGGCTTTTTGTGCTGCACCGTCAAGTTGTGATAAATCTTCCTCTAACCAAGGAATAGACACTTGCGCATGCACCACTTGGTGTACGTTGCCCGAGTCCATGCCAACAAACGAGGTTCTAAATACGTTATGACGCTGTGCAACTTGGTGCCATGCTTGCTTAAACTTGTCACAATCAAGTTGCTCAAAGCGCAGTACGTTTTGCACCACAAAGCTACCACTATGTAGCATACTGTGGAACAATAAACCTTGCTGCATACCTACCGCAGGATATAGATCAGCGACATCTGTTGCGCCCACCCATTGCTGAAGCTCTTGGTCTTGCACATGAGCAAGTGGGAAATCAGAAGGAGTGTAACGTCCGTGTTCAACACTCATACAATGCTCAATGATCTGGCTCAATGCACCAACAATGTTATCGCATAGTGCCTGCATGCTTTGTGTGGTATATAGCGCTTTGGTAAATGTCAAAGAGCCCTGTAAACGACCATCACTTACCATACAGTTAATGGTTAACGGGTTGCTTGGCTTGCGTGCAGCACTGATGTTATTACCTGCAAATTCATTGGCTTTGCCAAACGCACTGTCGTCATTAGCAACTTGGTCAAACTGCCCTAAATAGTTAAATACCATCTCACTGGCAGGTAGCTGAGCAAATGCTTCATCTTGAGCACAATAACGTAATAAACCATAGCCGATGCCTTTTTGTGGAATGGCGCGATATTGCTCTTTCACTGCACAGATCAGGTCTTCCAGTGACGCACCAGCTTGCATGCTAAGCGTTAATGGGAAGATAGTTGTAAACCAGCCCACGGTTTGGCTTAAATCAAATTTATCACTGAGTTCTTCACGGCCGTGCCCCTCAAGATCTAAACGCACAGCATTTACATCAGCGGTGTGGTGAGCTCCAAGTAAAATTGCACATAGCAACAACTCATTAATTTGTGTGCGATAAGCGCTATTACTGTGACGAAGCAATTGCTCTGTTAATTGTGCGGGTAGTTCAAAGTTAACTGAACTTGCACCTTGCTCACTTGTGTCTGCATTTGGCAACACTTGATGTAGTGGTGCGACATCGACAGCAAACCCTTCTAGCCAGTAATCTCTTTGTGCAGCAACTTCGCTACTTTGTGCGTACTCGGCTAAGAACTCACCCCATTGCTGATATGATGACGTTTTGCTTTCAAGTTTCAGAGTTTCGCCGTTTTGCCATTGACCATACAACTTTTCAATATCTTCAAGTAGTACACGCCACGACACACCATCAACAGCAAGGTGATGAATAACAATCAGTAAACGTCCTGCCATCGCTGTTTCTGGTGCAAAATAAACCGCTTTAAGTAATTGACCATTTTCTGGGTTTAAGCTTTCTTGGTAAGCACTCGCAACGTCATGCAAATTATCGAAACTGCTGTTGCTCCATGACTCACTGATAACCGCTTGTGCAACCAGTTCATCAGTCAATGGTGCATACTCGCCCTGCCACACATCACCTTGCTTAACAAACTGCAATCTTAGCGCATCGTGACGTTCATATAGTTTGGCAACAATATTAGGTAATGCTTGTGGGTCAAAATCCACGGGGGTTGTCAGTAATACCGACTGGTTGTAATGATGTAAGTCCGTTTCATCGGCAAAAAACACATGATCGATTGGCAGCAATGTTTGCGACCCAGTCACAGCGTCTTGTGACGCTTCTACTTTACCGCCAGATTTAACCACTGGCGCAAGCTTTTCAATGGTTTGCGAAGAAAACAGCGCTTTAACACTAAAATGTAATCCCGCGCGTACCGCACGAGAGACAACTTGAATTGATAAAATAGAGTCGCCACCGAGTTTGAAGAAGTTGTCGGTAATACCCACTTGCTCAACGCGTAACACGTCTTGCCATATCGCACATAACGCTGTTTCAACATCGTTACGTGGTGCAACGTATTGTCCTTGCTGTGCTGATACATCGGGCTCTGGCAGAGCTTTGGAGTCTACTTTGCCATTGCCAGTTAGTGGCAATTTATCAAGAATAACAAACAGCTGTGGAACCATGTACTCTGGCAAACTATCACTCAATGCTAAGCGCAGTGACTCTGTAAATTCAAAGCGTGCCGCTTTAACTTGTTGCTCATCGCCATGACTGACAACATCACTTGCAACATAGGCAACTAAACGCTTATCACCATTCTCTGTTTGCTTAGCAAGTACAACGGCATCATTCACTTGCTCATGGCACAATAGTGCATGTTCAATTTCACCCAGTTCAATCCTAAAACCGCGGATCTTCACTTGGTTATCGATACGCCCTAGGTACTCTAATGAGCCATCAGGCATGCGACGAGCTAAGTCACCACTGCGATAAAGTCTTGGGCTGCTCAGCGCATCATTTTGATCATAAAACGGGTTGTCAATAAAACGCTCTGCAGTCAGTTCTGGGCGGTTCAAATAACCACGCGTCACGCCCGCACCACCCACATACATTTCACCCACAACACCCACTGGTACTAGATTCTTTTGCGCGTTAAGTAGCAAAATATCCAAGTCTCGCAGTGGTACCCCGATCATACTTGCTTCACCTTTGCTGGTGATATCATCACTAGTGATACGCTTAAAGCTGGCATGCACCGTGGTTTCTGTAATGCCGTACATATTAATAAGCTGCGGCGCATCATCACCAAATTGATTCACCCACGCATTTAGCGATTGTAAGTTCAGCGCTTCACCACCAAAGATCACATAACGCAACGCCAATGGCTGCACATTCTCAAGCGTCACACTCACAAGCTGTGCAAACGCAGTCGGTGTTTGGTTAAGTACCGTCACCTGCTCGTCAATCAGCAACTGATAAAAGTCACTGGTCGAGCGAGCCACTTCTTTTGGCACCACAACTAAAGTGCCACCGTATACTAATGCACCCCAGATTTCCCACACAGAGAAATCGAATGCAAACGAGTGGAACATGGTCCAAACATCGTCAGCGCCAAAGGCAAATCCAAACTCTGTGGCATCAAATAAACGGCAAACATTCTGATGCTCAACAAGTACCCCTTTAGGTAGACCAGTGGAACCAGAGGTATAAATCACATAAGCAAGATGACTTGGCGTTAGCTCAAGCTGCGATGCAGGGATGTTGTCTACAGGGTATTGCGCCACTGTGCTTAACAGTACGTCATCGTCTAAACATACCGTATCAATGTGCTCAAAGCCCGGCAGCTTAACAAGGTGAGATTGTGTCAGTACCATCTCAATCGCTGAGTCTTCAATAATATGACGTAAGCGAGACTCTGGATGCGCAGGGTCAAGTGGTACATATGCTCCCCCAGCTTTTAAGGTGGCTAAAATGGCAACCAACATGTCAACCGAACGATCTGCACACACCCCCACCAAAGTGTCTGGCGTAATTTGCTTTTGCGCTAACAAGTAATGCGCTAACTGGTTAGCTCGCTCATTAAGCTGTTGATAAGTGAGTGACTGACGCTCACTGTCTGGTGCATCAAATACCAAGGCCGTAGCGTGTGGGTGCTGTTGTGCTTGTTGCTCAAACAACTCATGAATACAGTGATGCGTATCAAATGTCTCCTTGGCTTGCCAAGTAGACAGTTCAAGTTGACGCTCTGATTCAGTCAGCATATTTGCAGCCAGTACTGGCTGCTCTGGTGCAGCGACTAAGCTACTAAGTAACTGCTCAAAATGGCTAGATAGGCTTTCAATGGTGCTGCGATTGAATAGGTTAGTGTTAAATTCCCAACCTAAAATAAGACCACGCTCTACTTCGGTCACATTCAAAGTAATGTCATATTTAGAAGTGATTTTCTCTTCTTGTTTCAACACCTCCAATTGCACATCTGGCAGCTCCAATGCACCTTGCTCATTGTTTTGCAGTACCAACATAATTTGGAAAAGCGGGCTATAAGCTAGGTTACGAGCTGGTTTTAATTTATCTACAATCTGCTCAAACGGCACTTGTTGATGCTTGTAAGCACCTAGCAACATGGCTTTGCTTTGCTCTATCAACTGGGTAAACGTTGGGTTTTCAGATAGATCACTACGCAGCACTAAGGTATTTACAAAGAAGCCGATAAGCGCTTCTACTTCTGATTGTTCACGATTTGCAATCGGACTACCCACAACAATGTCAGTCTCAGCGCTGTATTGTGCAAGTAATGCAGAAAATGCAGCGTGGATAACCATAAACATGGTGGCATCTTGGCGCTGACAAAGCGCTTTTAGTTGCTGCTTAACATCCTTATCAACTAACGAAATATACAGATCACCATCAAACGTCTGCTCTTTTGGACGGTTGTAATCAAGCGGTAATTGATGCACTTCAGGTAAGTCTTTTAACTGCTCACCCCAATAATCTAGTTGCTGCTCAAGGACTTCACCTTGTAACCAGTTTCTTTGCCAGTACGCATAATCAGAATACTGAATTTCCAGTGGTGCAAGCGGGTTATCTTGACCTTGAGAGTAAGCCGAATAAAGGGTTTTTAGCTCTTGTACTAATACCCCCATCGACCAACCATCTGATGCAATATGGTGCATAGTAAACAGCAACACATGTGACTGCTCACTGAGCTTTAATAGTTGCGCTCTAAGCATCAAGTCTTTTGCAAAATCAAACGGCGTGTGCGCTTCTTGTTCAATGCGTTGCTTAAGTTCTTGGTCAAGTTTATCGGCACTGATATCTGACAAGTCAATCATTTCAACACTAAATGCTTGCCCATCATGAACAACTTGCTCAGGTTGTTCATCGTCGCCATACACAAAATATGTACGCAAGCTTTCATGTCTCTCAATAATGGTTGCAAATGCATTTTGCAGTGCATCCACGTTAAGCTCGCCAGTAAATTTAAGCGCACCTGGGATGTTGTAGTGGCTGCTGCCACCACCGATATGATCAAGCATCCACAAACTTTGCTGTGAAAAAGACAGTGGCTTTTTAGCTTCTTGCGGTGCTTTTTCAATCCGCTGATTGTTTAACTGTGCAGCTTGAGTTTGCTCAAGTAAAGCAATAATTGCCTCTTTATGCTCTTTAATTTGCGCACCAATCTCAGCTGTGATAGCGCCTGCTTCTGCGCGTGATTTTAATTTACCTTGCTCCACAAATAGGTGGATACCACGCTTGTATAAATCAGTTAGGAAATCTTTTAAATTGTTCATCTTACCACTCCACCTCTTCTGGTGTTGCTTGATTGGTTACTTCACTTTGCTTGGCTGTCATGGCTTGTTGCACTTGTAAAAACTCTATGTGTGCAGCCATCTCTGAGACTGTTTGCATGTCGAAAATAAGTTGTAAGGAAAGGCTCAGTCCCAGCTCTTGGTTTACTTGTGTGATCAAACGTGTAGCCGTTAAAGAGTGACCGCCAAGGTCAAAGAAATTATCGGTTACACCCACGCGATCCACTTGTAATAATGTTTGCCATTTTTGACATAACAAACGCTCTACATCATTACTTGGCGCAACATACTGCGCTGTTAATAATGCATTGCCATCGGGGTCTGGTAGGGCTTTACGGTCAACTTTACCGTTTTCTGTTAACGGCATGTTTGCCAGTACCACACAGTTACTTGGCACCATGTAGCTTGGCAACTCTTGACGAACCTTGTTTAGGTAGTCGCCTGCAAGCGCCGCCTTAGCTGTGCTCTGAGCTTCTCCTTCGCCAGGAAACTCGGTGGGAACAACGTAAGCCACTAATTTGGTGTCGCCCTCTTGAGTGTTGGCAATGACCAATGCATCTCGTACGCCGTCAATAGCGCGCAGTGCATGTTCAATTTCACCCAGTTCGATCCTAAAGCCACGCACTTTAACTTGATGATCCGCGCGTCCTACAAACACCAATTCACCATCACCGCGCCAACGTACTAAATCACCTGTGCGGTATAGCTTTTGCTCACCAAGCTGAGGATGAGTGATAAAACTCTGTTGCGTTTGCTCATCACGGTTTAAATAGCCCAACGTTACGCCGTCACCAGCGATGTATAGCTCACCAACACTGTTGATTGGCTGTGCTTGCATATCAGCTGATAGCACGTACAAACGAGTATTGCAGATAGGTTTACCAATCGGGATAGCACCGCTGCTATCTTGCTGCTCTTCGCTTTGTGGCGTAACCGTGTAAGTACTACAGCCCACGACAGTCTCTGTTGGACCATACTCATTGGTAAAGGTGGTATTTGGTAGTAATTGCAACCTAAACTGCGCAAGCAATGATTGAGTCAGCTGCTCTCCACCGACCACAATATGATGCTGTGCCGTCTTGCTCCCCGCTTTTGGCAGCATTTGTGACAGTGCATCCAAGTGTGCAGGCGTGATCTTGAATAGCCATGCACTTTCGTCAGCTAACTGCGCGGTTAGGCTATCTAACTCCCCCTCTCCAGCAGGGAGAATGCGAACCACTTTACCTACCATCAACGGCGTTAGTAGCGTGGTCAATGTTGCATCGAATGCCAAAGGAGAACTAACCACCGACCCGATAAGTGTGTCGTTTAAGTAATGCGCTTGGGCATGCGTTAAGTAGTTAACAACACCTTGATGTGGCACCATAACGCCTTTCGGACGACCGGTTGAGCCTGATGTGTACAAGATGTAGGCTAAGCTTTGGGCGTTTGTTTCTACCTCATCTACACAGATATTTTCATCACTGTACTCAGACATCCATGATTCATCAGTTGCCGCATTGTCTAGGGTTAAAACATCTACCCCCGACATTGGGAATGATTCCATAAGCGCTGAATTTAATAACGCCACTTCAATCTCTGCATCTTCCAAGATGGCTTCGATACGGTTACATGGATAGCTAGGCTCTAGTGGTACATAAGCCGCCCCTGCTTTCATGGTGGCCAATACAGCAATCAACATCTCAGTTGAGCGCTCTAAATAAATACCCACCTTCGAACCTGGCTCTACACCAGACTCAATTAGTAGGTTTGCTAAGCGATTCGCTTTACCATTAAGCTGCTGATAAGTCAGGCTTTCATTATTAAATTCAACGGCTTTCTGAACAGGATTAAGCGCGGCTTGTTGTTCAAATAACTGATGAACACACAACGACTTATCGTATTCTACCTCCGTTGCATTCCACTGGTTTTGCATCAACGCGACTTCAGGCTCGCTTAACATTGGTAATGCAAATGCCGAAGTATCAGGCTGCGTCAGCATCATCTGAAGTAGATTACTAAAGTGTTGGGCCATGGTTGCTATGGTGTCTTCACGGAACAATGCCGTGCTATATTCCCAGCCTAATGTCAGACCTTGCTCGCTTTCACTGACGTTGAGTAGCAGATCATATTTTGCAATATCGCCTCCTTGCTCTACATTGCTCAGTGTTACCCCTGGCAGTGATAATTCGTGTTGTTCGTTGTTATGCAGTGCCAATACAATTTGAAATAACGGACTGAAACTTAAGCTACGGGTAGGCACAAGTTTTTCTACGATTTTCTCGAATGGCACTTGTTGATGGCTGTAGCTGTCTAGCATCATTTGCTTGGTGCGCTCTAACAGCTCATTAAAGCTCGGCTCACCTGCTAAATTACTACGCAGTACTAATGTATTGATGAAAAAGCCAATCAATGGTGCGATTTCAGCTTGCTCTCGGTTTGCTATTGGGCAGCCGATCACAATGTCTCGCTCATTGCTATAACGCGCTAACAGCACACTGAAGATGGCATTTAGGCCCATGTACAATGTGGCCCCTTTGGCTTTACACAATGCATTTAATGCCTGGGTTGTTTCAGCATCAATATGTGATTGGTAAGTACGGCCAGTAAAGTTTTGCTTAGCAGGACGTGGGTAATCCAAAGGTAAACTATGCACCGCAGGTAAGTTAGCTAATTGCTCACTCCAATACGATAACTTCTCCTCCAACATATCGCCTTTTAACCAATTACGCTGCCATTGTGCGTAGTCAACGTATTGAATATCGAGCGGCGCAAGCGGATTGTCTAGCCCTTGGCTAAATGCACTGTATAGCTTACTGAATTCATCAACCAAAATGCCCAGCGACCAGCCATCCGAGGCAATATGATGCATGGTAACCAGCACTTCATGGCTATCGGCTTGCACTTTCAGCACTTGCACTCGCAACATTAAATCACTTGTTAAATCAAAGCATTGCTGCGCTTCACATTGCGCGATGTCATTGCGTCTGGCGTCAAGTTCGACACCTTCTAAATGAGATAAGTCGGTGTAGCGAACATTAAACTGATAATCTTGTTGGATTTGCTGATAGGGTTCACCTTGCTCATCTTCAAGGAACCGTGTGCGTAAGCTTTCGTGGCGCGACACAATGGTTGTAAATGCTTGCTCTAACGCTGCAAAATCCAATGTTCCTGTAAGCTTCAAACGCGCAGGCATATTGTAATGAACACTGCCACCCTCTACTTTGTTTGCAAGCCACAAACGTTGTTGAGTAAAAGATAGCGGTAATTTGCCTTCTCTACTGACAGGCGTGATGGCTTCCACCTCTGTGCGAGTGGAGTTTTGCTGAGCCTGAATAAAGGCGAGGATATCCGCCTTTTTCTCACGTAAGTTTGCAATTAGTTCTTCTGATGGGTATTGGTCAAAAGAAACTTCTAGATCATTACCATTAACGCTTAACTCAACTTGTTGCTTTGCACATTCAGCTATGATGTTTACTATTTTCATTTTTTGTTTCCTTGAACCACTTACAGAACTAATTTTTGTTGTTTGTTGTTTGTTTCTTCGAACACAGAGAACTCAATGGCACCGGCTGCTGAGTTGATGATGCCGTTCCCTTGTCCTTTATTTTTTGCCCTGACAAAGGCACCGCTGTATTCATTATCTAGGTCGAAAATGCCCCAAACCGGCTCATAAATACCGATTTCAGAAGACTGTGAGCTGGCAACCACGGGGTCTGGTTTGCAAAACTGTTGCACCAACCAACCATTGTCATCACGTACTTTGTTAAAACATGCTTGCCATTGCTCATCACTCATGTAACGACCAATAAACACATCTCGGCCTTGTAATGAGCGGGATTTTTTGAGAACAAATTGATCTTTGTTTTCAAGTAATAAGGTTTCTAGGTCGTGTTTTTTACCTTGCCATACAACTTGCTTTTGATTGACCTTGATGGTCCATGGAATGTAGCGTTGGATAAATGCAACCGATGCCTCATCTAGCTGTGCATGCAGTTCAGGTTCATGCATCAATGCCAGCATGGTCTTATTACCTAAAACTCCGTGGATTGGGTTATCTGGAAAAACGATTTTTCCGCTCAGGTAACTCGATACGAGGCGCATCATCGTTGTACGTGGAATTTCCACATCCTCTCCTACTGTCAGCAGCACCGCGTCCATGGTTTTGCCGTCAAATATCACTTGGCCGTCGTTGCTAAATTGCAGTTGTGCAAAGTCACTAAAGAAGTGAATGGTTCCTTGCGGAAACTTGGCAACACGTTGATATAGTTCACAGTAGCTTTGCTTAAAGCTGTCAAACTGCGCCATATCCTGCTCACCGCGAGAATACAGTAAAATATTACCTTGCGCGTTTGGTTTGGTACGACGAATTGTGCTGCTGATAGCTGCGAAGGTTTTTGCCGTTACATCACGATAAGTTAAGTCCCAGTTTGCCGTCGTATCACTGAGTTCAAGAGACTTGTCGAACACACAGTTCACCCAGTCATGCTGCCAACCACCTACCGTTGACCCCACATTGATCTCGAGTAATTTAAATGCCTGCTCAGAGAAAATAATGTCATGGCGGAACAGTAAATCGCGCGGGTCAACTTTTGCTCTCTTTAGCAAGTCAAAAACAATCGCCGGCTCATCTAAGTAGTGAGCAAATTTGCTACTATCTTGGGCAAAAAATACATCAACAGCACGATACATAAGCTCAACTAATGGCTTAATAAAGTCATTAAATTGCGCCACTTGCTGGCTAGAAATGACAAATGGCCACGCCGAAATCGTATACTCATAGTGGCGCATAAAATCAGGCACACCATCAATATCCGTGTTCAGTTGATACTGCTGCATAGCTTCATCAACGGCTAATGCTTCCATCATTTCTCTAAATAACGCTGAGTGATGCTGATTATTTTCCAAAGAAGCGGTGTAATCCTCATCAGAAGTTTTATTGCAAACAGGCGTTCTATCTTCTAATAACACGATGATCTCAGCGCCACGACCTAAGTTTACAACCCCTTGATCTAGATGCACCGGTACACCACGAGCAATTGAACCGTTATAAACCTCACCAAATCCAAATGCCGCTAGCACTGGGATCACTGGCTGAATATGGCTGTGCTCACTGGCACTGTTTATAACGTCTGAAGGGCAAAACTGCTGCACAATCCAACCGCCTTGACCACTGAGCTCGCGTACTAACTCAGCCCATTCAATATCGTTGGTGTATTTACCAATGAAGACATCTTTACCCTGTAATGAGTGTGACTTTTTGATGACAAATTGATCTTGTTGTGCCAACAGCAATGTGCCTAAATCATGTGATTCACCTTGCCATAGCACGATGTTTTGATTAGCTCTAACCGTCCAAGGTACGTGTTGCTCAACCCATGCTACTTGCTGCTCACTGAGCAACGCTTTTGCTTTTGGTTCATGCAGTAAGGCCATCAACGTTTTACTGCCAATCAGGCTATGTACTGCGCTATCTGGGAAAAGAATATGCTGTGCGATATAAGCCATGTCTAACTTACGATACAGACTCGGTGGCATATCTCTATCAAGTAATAAAACCGCGTCCATTTCTTGGCCTTGGAAGTACACTCGATTGTTATTTTTAAACTGCAGCTCAGCCATGTCAGCGAAGAAAAATACTTGTCCGCCTTGATAATGCTCGCTCGCTTGGTAATGGCTTTGAATATACTGCGCCATCATCACCATGCCAGCTGGAGGCAACTCGGTGGCGCGAAACAGGATGTTGCCGGTTTTACCCTCTTTTTTCAGCGCTTTTACAGATTTTGCTAGCGCATCCGCGAGACCATTGATAACCGGACGATAAGCTATATCTTTATCCACTAAAGGTGCAACACTGCTAATCGCTTTGAACGTATCAGCATGTAACCAATCCAGCTCCCAACCACCTATGTTGGTGCCCATATTCATTTCCAGCAGCTTTAACTGCTGATTGCTGTAAAGGATGTCATGACGACAAATAATCTCGTCAACATGAATGGTGGATGCATTCAACAAATCGAAAACATCTTTGCTACTGTCGAAGTAGTCACAAAACCCTTCTACATCATTACCAAAGTAATTTTTCAATACCGTTATTGCGATATGTGGCAACTCTTTAACAAGCTCTTTGAACTCATCAATACGATCTGACGACAACACGACAGGCCAGGGTTCAACACCATAATGCGCTTGAAATCCGCCATCATAAGGCTGTGCTTTGATTTGTTTTAAAATCTGTCCCGTAGCATCGCGATTGCTTTTCATATAGTCATGTAAAATGGTATTACACGATGATAAAAATGACGTATTTTCAGATGCATAGGCTTCTTGTTTCGTCAATTCTTGTGAAGTTTGTTTAGGCATTACAAGATCACCTTATTTTTGTTTTTGTTTGATTTAAGTACTGAGTTAGCCAGTTTCACGCTTTCGATATGCGCGGCGATTGCACGGATTGAGCTGTCATCAAAGAACGCCTTGTACTCAATCTCTACACCAAACTGTTGCTTAACTTTTGCTAGTAATCGGGTTGTAAGTAGCGAATGGCCACCAATCGAGAAGAAGTCATCAAGCATGCTAATTTGCTCAACGCCCAATAGCTCTCGCCATATTGCTAGTAATTCTGTTTCTAGTTCATTGGCAGGTGGCTCAATTTCGCTAGGGCCAGCAATGAGGATTAACTCGCTTAACTTATTGCTATCTAGCTTGCCGTTTTCTGTCATCGGGATCTGCTCAACGATGGCCAAATGCGCAGGCACCATGTAGTCAGGTAAACGCTCAGCAAGCCATGTGCGGATTGTTTGGCTGCTTTGTTCGTGTCCATTAGCTAGCACCACGCAGCCTACAATCATCAGCTCATCAGCACGCGCTTGTGTTGTAATCGCAACTTGATGCACGCTTTCGTGGCGTTTGAGTACCGCTTCAATTTCAGCAAGTTCTACCCTAAAACCGCGGATTTTCACTTGCTTATCCATACGTCCAAGACAGGTCACATTGCCATCGGCGCGGTAGTAGCCAAGGTCTCCGGTGAGATAGATAACATCACCTGGCTTCGTTGAGCCGGGAGTTTGAATGAATTTCTCTTTGTTTAGTTGTGCATCGTTGCCATAACCCAGTGATAAATGCTCACTGCGTACGCCAATTTGACCCACTTCGCCAACACCACAAGGTGTCATTTGCGAATTAAACAGCACCAATTGCACACCACCAATTCCGCTACCTACAGGCACAATCTCATCGGTATTGGTGTAATCAAGATGCGCGTCTACATTGAAGTAGCTCACCGCGCGACTGGTTTCAGTTGAGCCATATAGGTTCACCACTGATAGATTTGGTGCAAATTCTTTAAACTTGCGTACATGTGCGGTCGTCAACGCCTCACCAACAAAGAAGCCTTTGCGCAGGGATTCTATCGGACGCTCTACCGAACCACTTAGCATGTTGCCAAGGCTTGGCGTTAAGTGAAGGACTGAAATTTGGTTGTCCAATAACCAGTCATTTAAACGAGCAACATCATAGTCTTGCTCTTGTGGGATACATAACGTCGCGCCCATGCACAACGGCGTAAACATATCGCGTTGTAGAGGATCATGCACAAGTCCAGACATCATGCCGAAGCGGTCATCCACCGAGAGTGAAAAAGCTTCGCGCATCCACGGCATAAAAATACTCAGCGCACTATGGCGACCCATCACGGCTTTAGGTTGACCAGAAGTACCTGATGTGAAAGCAATACAGGCTGGCGCATCTGCGGCAACTTCTGGGCCAACAAACTCTTGTGCGTTAAGCTGTTTTGTTGCGATGTGTTTATCGGCGATAACATGCACTCGAGTACAGTCAATTTGCGTGATATGCGCTTGTACTTTGTCGTCAATAACATCGTCAACGCATAAACTAATCAATGCCTTAGGCGGCACTGCTTGCATCTGTTGTAAGATGCGTCTTGCGGGTACTGTTTTAGAAAGCATCATAAATGCTGCGCCCGCTTTGAGTACTGCCAAGGTGGCGATAACCAACGCATCTGAGCGCTCGGTCATGATAGCTACCGTATCACCGCTTGTAACACCCGCTTGTACTAACTGCTGCGCATAGTAGTTAACGACAGAGTTAAGCTCATCATATCGCCACTGTGTACCGTTAAAGCGTAAGGCTATGTTGTTTGGCATTTGCTCAGCAACTTGCTCAAAACACTGATGCACAGGACCTTGCCACGGCAGCGATAAAGACTGTGTTAAGTGCGGTACAAAGTCTGTTTTTTGAACTAACTTATACTGTCCGCATGCTTTATCGCTATTTTCTGATAATTGCTCTAACAGCAAAGTGTATTGAGCTACAAGGCGTTCAATGTCTGCCGCTGCGAATAACTTGTTGTTGAAGTTACAGTGGATCTCCATACCCGAATCTGTTGGGACAACATAGAAAGTGATATTGAACTTACTGCCTACATCAGAGCCTTTTTCTAGCGATACGCTAAACGCCTCGTTGGCAGACTCCACTTCAGGTAAACTCAACATATTAAGGAAAATTTGGAACAATGGCGTTGTATCGTTCGTACGCTTTGCCTCGCTCAGTGTTAGAATATGCTCAAATGGCAAATCTTGATTTGATAAAACCGACGCAATATTTTTCACTTCACGGCTAAGCATATGTGAAAATGGCTGGGCTAAATCTAATTGTGTACGAACGGGTAAATTATTAAGGAATGCACCTAAAATGTTTTCAGTACCTGCAATATTGCGCCCAGTTACCGGAATACCAATATTAAAGTCCTGCTCACCACTTACGCGACCAATGAGCAATGCAAGTGCGGCATGCATGACATTAAACAAACTGCCCTGATGACGCGCTGCAAGTTTGTTCAGTGATGCCGTCAGGGTATTGTTAATTTTTGCTCTGACAACGTTCTTTCCTTGCGCTTTTGCACTAGCCACTTTGTGTTGATATGGCAGCGTAATTTGCTCGTTACAGCCTTGTAAATACTGCTTCCAGAACGCCGCTTGACTGTCTGCTTGTTCACTTTGTAAAAATGCTTTTTGCCACAACGCAAAGTCTTGATAGTTAAATTTCAATACCGGTAGATGAGGCTGTTTTTGTGAAGCAAACGCATCGTAAGCCGCTAGTAACTCATTAACGAACAAGCTAATTGACCAACCATCAGAGATAATATGATGAAAGTTAATATGTAACTGGTAGTCTGCTTGTGTTAGCTGAATTAATATCGCTCTTAACAGTGAAGGCATGGCCAAATTAAATGGCTGCACATCATTTTCATAAGCCAGCAAACGTGCCTTAGCCGCTTTGTCTGCCTGAGGCATATCGCTTAAATCTGCAAAGCTGAATACTGGAGCAACCTGCTCACTGACCATTTGGTATGGTTGGCCATCTTGCATATCAACAAACGTACGTAGACTATCATGACGCGCAACCATGTAAGTCATCGCCTGCTGCAAGATCTCAATATCAACATGTCCTTGCATTTTTACAACGATTGGCATGTTGTGCTCACAGGTTTTACCCTTGAGTTGCTCAACCAACCAAATGCGTGACTGCGTGTATGACAATGGTACTTGAGTAGGTGCAGCATAATGCTGCATCGGCTGAATATTCGAAGCGCTCATGTGCTGATTCGCTTCATCTACTCGAGCAGCCAACGCTTTTATTGTCGGGCATTCAAAGATGTCTTTGATACGCAGTGTGATGCCAAACTTTTCGTTGCATAGGTGGATCATTCTAGATGACTGTAAAGAGCTTCCCCCGATTTCAAAGAAGTTAGCCATCACACTGAGTGCATTTTCATCTAGTGAAAGTAACTGTGCCCAACAACTCACCAATTGCTGTTCTGTTTCTGTGCTCGGGGCTACATAGCTTCCCTGTTGCACAAAAAGATCTGGCGTTGGCAACGCGTTACGATCAACCTTGCCATTGTCAGTCAATGGTAACGAAGCTAACACCATCACCACAGTCGGTACCATGTACTCAGGTAACTGTTGCGCTAATTGCTGCTTGATGGCAGTGATATAAGCTTTTTTATCCGCTTGGCTGTGCGCATCACTGTGTGACGACGCAATGTAAGCAACCAGTTGTTTTTCGCCACCAGCCACTTGGTGCTCGATAACAATTGCTTCGTTCACGGATGTTAGAGATGCAAGAGCATGCTCAATTTCACCAAGTTCAATTCTAAAACCTCGAATTTTAACCTGATGGTCAATACGGCCCATGTACTCCAGCGAACCATCTGGCAGCCAACGCGCTAGGTCGCCACTGCGATATAACCTTTCACTATGCTTGCCATCAAAATGGGGGTTATCAATAAAGCGTGCTTGCGTTAGCTCGGGTAAATTTAAATAGCCCCTCGCGACACCTGCACCACCCACATACATTTCACCAATCACACCTACAGGCACCAAGTTTTGATGTGCATCCATTAGCTGTACACTTAAGTCACTGAGAGTTCGACCGATAATGCTTGCTTCTTTGCGATTCAGAATGTCGCTCTGTAGTACACGCTGATAAGTAACATGCACAGTGGTTTCTGTGATGCCATACATATTGATTAACTGCGGTGTCGCATCGCCATATAGCGCAACCCATGAAGACAGCGCAGCAAAATTCAACGCTTCACCACCAAACACCACATAACGCAGTGAAGTTGACCTTGCTATGGACTGAGCATCTTCATGAGCACATGCAATGTTAGATAGCTGAGCAAAAGCGCTTGGCGTTTGACTCAAAATTGTGACTTTGTGCTCTTGAATTAATTGGAAAAACTCCGCTGAAGAACGTGTAATCTCTTGAGGCACAATCACCAGCTTAGCGCCGTAAAATAGTGCCCCCCATATTTCCCAGACTGAAAAATCAAAGGCAAAAGAGTGGAATAAAGTCCAAACATCGCTTTGTTTAAACTCAAAATGTTGTTCACTAGCCCTGAATAGCCTAGGTACATTTTGGTGCTCAATAAGTACCCCTTTTGGCTGACCTGTAGAGCCTGAGGTATATATGACGTACGCTAAGTGGTTAGGCTGTAAGCCAAGCTCTGACGAGACAATGTTATCGTTACACTGTAATGCAACCTGTTGACGTATAGACGCATCATCTAAACACACCGTAACATCATCCGCTAACTGCAACTGCTGCGCTAAGCGCGATTGCGTGATCACCGTTGATAGCTGAGCATCGCTTTGAATAAAGTTGATACGTGAAGACGGTGATGTAGGGTCTAAAGGAACATAAGCACCTCCAGCTTTTAACACTGCCAGAATAGCCACTATCATATCCAATGAACGATTTAGGCAAATGCCTACACGCATATCAGGTCGCACCTGGCGTTGCTCAATAAGGTAGTGAGCCAATTGGTTCGCTTGCTTATTTAAGGTCGCATAGCTGATGCTTTGCTGCTCATACACAACCGCTGTGGCGTGTGGAAAAGCGCGAACTTGTGCTTCAAACACCTCGTGGATACATGCAGTGCTGTCTTGCACTTGCACAGGGTTCCAGCTCACTAATTGCTGGTGTTGTTCATCTTTATTTAATAACGGGGCTTTAAAGACACTTTGTGTTGGTGTGTATACCAAGGCTTCAGCCAAGTATGCAAAATGACGCGCCATGCGCTCGATAGTATCTGCATTAAATAGATCTGAGTTGTATTCCCAGCCAAGCTGCACTTCGCTTTGTTGCTCTTTAACACTCAGTGTTAAGTCATATTTGGCAATCAAGGTGCGCATCTGTGCTTGCGCTAGTGTTACACTAGGTAGCTCAAACGCAATGTTTTGCTCATCAGTTTGTACCATCATCACTTGAAATAACGGGCTATGGCTTAGGTTACGCGCTGGCTGCAAACGCTCAACGACTTGCTCAAATGATACTTTTTGATTTGCATATGCTTCTAACAACACCTCTTTGCTTTGGGTCATTAGATCTAAAAAGTTCGGCTCGTTGGACAAGTCACTGCGCAGTACCAAGCTATTGACGAACATGCCCATCAAATCGGCTATCTCTGCTTGCTCTCGGTTGGCGACAGGAGTACCAATTACAATATCTTGCTCATTACTGTACCTAGCAACAAGTGCTGCAAAAATCGCATGTAAGCCCATAAAGAGCGATGCACTCTTGCCACGACATAGTTCACGTAAAGCAGCTACTGTCTTTGCACTTAGCGTGCTGTAGTGTGTGGTACCGTTGTAGCTTTGGCGCGCAGGACGAGGTCTGTCTAACGGAATACTGTGAACTTGAGGTAAACCCGCTAGCTTTTTCGCCCAGTAGCCAAGTTGAGTTTGTGCTGTAACATCACTCAATTGCGCTTGTTGCCAACACGCATAGTCACTATAAGTTGTTGTAAGTGGACTGAGTGGACTCGCTTTACCTTGTGACAAGGCAGTGTAAAGTGCATTAAACTCTTGAATGAATAACTTAATTGACCAACCATCAAAAGCTATATGATGAATGTTGAACAACAAAATACCGCTGTTCTGTTGTGCTTCATCAGCCAAATGCAGTTGCTTTACGCGGATCATTAAATCTGATGCCAAATCAAATGGGCGTAGCGCAAACTCAGTACATAGACGTTCAACTAAAGCCTGTTGCGCACTGGTGTCTTCATTGCTCAGATCTACGTACTCAATACAAAAGTCGTCGGCTGAGCGTAATTGCGGCACCGCTGCACCACAGTGATCTTGATAAATGGTACGTAAAGGTTGATGGCGAGCAATGATCTGTACCACTGCTTGCGTTGCAATTTCGATGTTAAAGTGACCGCGAATTGTCAACGCTTGTGGCATGTTGTACTGCACACTATTGCCCTGCGCTCGGTCAATCAGCCACATACTTTGTTGTGCACTGGACATCACCAGGGTGTCTTCGCTGCAGCCACTGATTTGTGTGTTGGTTGAGCTATCTTTGGTTTTGCTTGAGTCAATTAGGGATGCTAAAGCACGTAAGTCTCGCGCAGCAAATACTTGATCGAACTCTAATTGGCATGACAAGGTATTACGAATATGTGCAACGAGTTGCATGACTAACAAAGAGTGTCCACCGAGTGCAAAGAAGTTAGCAGTCGTGCTAATTGCTTGTTCCTCAACATCCAGTAACTTTGCCCATAGCGCGCACAGTACTTTTTCGGTATTGCTGGTCGCAGCGACATATTGATTTTGAAATACCGTAACATCTGGTGCTGGTAGCGCTTTCTTATCAATTTTACCGTTTGGTGTTAGTGGCCATGCCTCTACCATAGTAAATACGCTGGGTATCATGTAGTGAGGCAGTTTTAATGCCAGTGCCTGTCTTAACTCATCTGTTGCATTAAATTCATTACTAATCTCATAGCACTGCACGTATGCGATTAACTTATGATCACCTTGTGAGTCTGCACGTGCGACCACCAAGCAACTATTGACCATTGGCAACTGGCTGAGGTGATGCTCGATCTCACCCAATTCAATGCGAAAACCTCTAATTTTAACTTGATCACCTATACGGCCTTTATAGGCAATTGACCCATCAGGTTGAAAGCAAACCAGGTCACCCGTTTTGTACAACTTGCTGGTTGTATCTGTGGTAAAAGGATTGGCTACAAACACACTGTCTGTTAAATCCTGACGGTTGATATAACCTAATGATTGACGCTCACCCGCTAAATAAAGCTCACCTGTCACGCCAATGGGTGTTTGCTGACCTTGCTCATTCAAAACATAGGCCTGACCATTAGCAATTGGTTTACCAATTAACACATCGCCAACAATGGGCTCGCAGATTGAATGTGCTGTAGCGTAAACTGTGTCTTCTGTTGGCCCGTATAAGTTAACCACTCGCTGTGCATTGCTGTGTGCAAGAAGTGCGTTCGCCAATGCTTTAGGCAATGGTTCACCAGCACTGTTTATTGTCAAAACAGAACTAGGGATTGCTGATTCGTTAAGCACCGCCTTAATGCCTGATGGCACACTATTGATAAGCGTTATACCTGCATCTTGATAGTCTAGTTCTGTTAGAGATAAGATATTTTCAACAATGACGCAGCAACCACCGCAGCTTAAAGGCGCAAATAACTCAAATACCGATAAATCAAAGTTTAATGAAGTCGAAGCCAATACCTTATTGAGTTCAGCTTCGCTAAAATAAGCCTGTGCCCACTTAACAAAGGCAACGACATTGCGATGCGCAATCTGAACGCCTTTAGGTTTTCCTGTAGAGCCCGATGTATATAAGACATACGCAAGCTGATCGGCGCTCAATGCATGTTGCTCAGATAGATTAGCGGTATCACACTCACGTAACTGCACTTTAAGATATGGGTCATCTAAAGCAACAATCTGAATTTGCTCAGCAAAGCTTATCTGTTGCGCAACGGCTTGTTGGCTAACCACAAATCTCATTGCCGCATCGTCAGCAATATAGGCTAAACGATCGGCCGGATAACTTGGGTCTAACGCCACATATGCACCACCGGCTTTAAGTATACCAAGCACAGCAACGGCCATATCAACGCTGCGCTCAATACATACACCAACTAGCTCTTCTTTTTGCAAACCATGATTGACCAAGTATTGAGCTAGTTGATTCGCTCGCTCATTCAGTTGCTGGTAACTCAACTGTTGCTGATTGTGAATGAGTGCAACCTGCTGTGGAGTACGAACAACTTGTTGTTCAAATAACTCGTGTACCAGCAGAGTTCTGTCAAAATTCAGTGATTCAGGTTGGAATTGCTGATTTAAAAGCACCTTTTCACTATTAGGAATAAGGTCTAAATCACCTATTGTGATATCGGCACCATGCTCCTTGGTTAACTGCGCTAATAAAAACTCAAATCGCTCACCTAATAACTGTATCTCTGGTTTAGAGAAATAGCCTAAGTTATGGTCAAGTTGCAGCTCTAAATCCTCACCATCACCATCCCAAATAGTAACGGTCAGTGGCACTGCGTCATGATGATGGTGATGGTAAATCACCTCGGCTGGCACACCATCAAAAGCAAGATCGCTATAATCTAGCTTTAGGTAGTTGAAGCTGATATCAAACAATGCGTCTTGCATCCCACTTTTGTTAAGGGCTTGCATCATGTGGCCAATTGGGAATCTTTGATGTCGAAAACTGGCTTTTTGTAATTTTGCTATCTGCTGAGCCAAGGTCGCAAACGGCTGTGTTTTATCAACTTGAATGACTAAAGGACTCACGCTGGTAAACACGGCAACCATATCTTTTTCTGTGCTATTTCTGCGGTTGTGGGCAGGGATCCCAAAACTAATAGCATCTTGATTGTATGCTAATGAGAAGTAACAGCTCAGCATGCCAATAAATAATTGTGGAACACCAACACCCATCTTGCTTGCAGCTGCATTGAAGCGCTGAAAATTAGCTCGTGAAAGTGGAATTCGGTGGCGTGCACTAGGAATAATATCTTGCTCAGCAAAGCTACTCGCATAATTCTGATTTAGTAACTTTTCAGGCATGTTTTGGCTGTGTGATTGCCAAAACGTTTTATCATTTTGATATCGTTTAGAAGAGAGGTAGCTCAGATCCTTTTCACACGTACTCTGCCAAAGACCACTATCATTTTGTGATAAGTCTGCTGCATCGTTGTAGTAATCAGCCAGTTGATGAGCCCAATTAGCAAACCCCCAACCATCCATCGCTAAATGATGACTTAAGCCAACATACCAATATTGATCGTCAGCTAACTTCAATACAAAGCCGAAACACATTTGTGCATTTTTAAATTTAATTGGCTTTTGAAATAGTTCATCAAGCCACTTAATAGCGGCTTGCTCAGGTTGAAGCTCAAAACTAAAGTCATGCAGTGGTAAATCTGATGAGCGAGTGTTGCTGATGTACTGCTTAACTTCGTCTTGCTCGGCAACAATACGTATGCCAAATGCATCATGATTAATCACCAAAGCTTGGTGCGCCAATCTAATTTTGTCCAGATCTATGGCACCACATCGAATATAGCCACCGATGTTATACAACGGACTGCTACTGTTGTGCAGTTGGTCAAAGTAAATGTCTTGTTGTGTCAGAGATAATGGAAATCTCACCTGTGATTCACTCATCTTTTCAATATCCTTCAAGTAGATATTTCACTTTCAGCTACCGAGAATTGCCTACGAAACTGAAAATTTTCCTATCAAGCACCCACAACTCGGCCTATCTTCTGATTTGCAGAAAATATGCCCCACTTCTAGGGAAGTTAAGTTATGAGGAACGACGCTTTATTAAGGCTTCTCTTGGTAGTTTTTTACTATGTTGTTATGCACTACCAAGAGAAGTATTTGCCGACCTAGTTACGCCGATAGTCGACTCGGTTTGACGCGTTAAGTCTGCGCGGCCACCTTTTTAGTACTGACAATGTTTCTTGTTTTAGTACGCTCATCGATGATCTCTCTCTCGGTTATACAATCGATTAACGAACCACTTTCCATCACAAGAATTTTGTCAGCTACATCGAAGTAGCGATCATCGTGACTAATCGCAACCACAGCTTTACCTTTGGCTTTTAGCTGAGGCAAAATGTGGTAATAGAAAAACTCTTTGAAAATTGGGTCCTGATCAGCAGCCCATTCGTCAAATAGGTAGAACTCTTTATCTTCCAAAAAAGCCACCAATAGAGCCAAGCGTCGCTTTTGGCCATCAGATAGGGAGATAGTCGAGAACTCACCATTTTTGATAGTGACTTTGTCATCAAGGCCCAACTCTTTAAGATATACGTCAATCTCATCCTGTTGAATTTTTAACGCCTCTTCTGATTCACCATTTTCAGTCAGTAGACGATTAAACAAGTAGTAATCTGAATAGATTGACGAAATACTTTGTCTAACGCTTTTAATACTATGTGAATCAACCACAGTGTTACCAAAGCTGATAGTGCCACTACTTGGCTGATGGTGAAGTGTAAGTAGCTTACTTAACGTTGACTTGCCTGAACCATTACCACCAACGATAAAGGTGATTTGTCCCTTTTCAATGGTGAAATCAATCGGCCCAATTTTGAAACCTTCTAAGCCATCACGCTCAGGATATTGATAACCAACCTGCGAAAAACGGATTTCCTGCCAATCCTCAAGAGGGAAAACATCATGATTAATGTTCTCGGGTGGGATTTCTTGGAAAATTTTGTTCACTTTATTCAATGACACACGCGATACAATGATCTGTGGAATCGAGTTGATAACGATTGATACAGGGCCTGTGATATAAAGTAGAGCCATCACAACACCTACCAACTCATCAGAACTCATTGACTCATAGTTGATAAAGATGAAAGTCACTATTCCGATAACAAAGAAACTGATCATGTCACCATAGTTAGCTGCAGCACGCGTAATGGTGTTACCCGTTTTCTCTGCATCACGAACATCATGCTCGTTCTTTGTAAGTACTTCATCAAGGTAGATACGGCTTTTTACATCGTTAAGCTTTAGTTCTTTGTTGCCATAAATAAGGCCATTAATAGCCTCTAACAGGTCATCTACTTTCTTTCGAGAATGAGATAGGTAAGCGTTACTTAACAAAATAGGTAATTGATAAGTAATAACACCAAATGTAATCGCTCCAATAACAAACCAGAACACATTGATATTCAGGTAAATTAAGAACCCTAGTAGGCCAATAATTGTCACACTGTTAATGAGTACATCTGGTAGCATACGTGCGCCCGATACAATGCGACCTACATCAGTGGTAATGGTTGCTAGTAGTTTAGCTGACCCCATTTTTTCAAGTACATCAGTTGAGGCAGCCATAATGCGCTTGTAAAAGCCGATCCGCATTTCTGTACTCAAATCAATAGACACTCGCGTTAAAATAACTTGCGACAATGTTCGCGTCACAAGAATAAAGACACACACAATTAAAAACAGAGTGGCGACTTTATAATCACTCACATCGTATGAAAGTACGGTTCTAACGGTCGACTCGTACTCTACGACAGATGCAGGATCTTCACTGATAGCACTCAATACAATTGGTATTAAAAGTGCGTAACAGATACCAGAGAGCGCCCCCAATAGTATTGAGAAAAAAACCTTATTAGGCGCTTGTCTACTAAAAGCATCAAAAAGCTTCATATTCTGTTCCCTATCTACTGCTTAGTGTTTGTTGTATTTGCATTCTTAAGCACAAGCTGTGTGCCTTTAGCTACGTTCGGTAGTTCAAGGAATTGCAACCCATTGAACGGCTCAATCATGTCGTCATAGTATTCACTAAACACATTCTCTGATTGGCCCGTCGAGTTCATGTAAAAATGTGTTTGGGCGTTTTCACCTAGCTCAATAATTTGGCGATGTGCCGCACCGAAATACTGCTCAAACCCTTCAGACTCTACGAAGTTTGCAGTACCTACATTAATAGTGTTTGGTCCACCACTGCTGGCGATACGACGCTCAAACAGGTCTTTCAGCATGTTTACTTCACTAAATGGTGTATGTTTATAAACAGTGGTGTGTACTTCACCCCATTGCCAGTCTTCCATATCGGAGCCCACTAACTTAGTCAGTTGTGAAATCGCCATGTTCAGTGCTTTTTGGATAGCCACATCGCAATTTTCTAAACCTTCAGTGGTCACATCATCACACCAATTTGCATCACTTTTTGTCAGTGCTTGCGCAATCTGGTCATATGTTACATTCATATAAGAACTGCTCATTAGACCGCTGTACTTTGCACGTCCATATGGCGCTTTAAACTCGTCTGAATACAGTACAATTCGTAAAAAACGGCTCCAACTGTAAAAAATCGCAGCAGCTTGACTATCCGCAGACATATCGCCATTCCAACTTGCTAAATACTGCTGTGCTTGCTTTTGCTCTTCTGTCTGCATAGGCGTATTGACTAGTAGATCAATCAAAGCATGTGCACCAAAGCTAACGGTGTCTCCTTGCATCTCTTTCATGTACTCAACAGTCAGCTTTTCACCAGAGCGAATTTTTTGTTCGAGCAATTGCGCTATACGATCAGCGCGTGCAGATGGCGCCCAATCATAAGAAATGTGATACGGATACTGCTCTCCCATCATGTTATTATTGGCTGACACGATGTAGCCCTGTTTAGGGTTATAAATGTGAGGCATTTGCTCAAATGGAATGTAGCCACTCCAGTTATCACCATTTGACTCGCCAATAAGAGGGATATCACCATTTCCTTTCTTGCGCATAGGGATACGACCAGCACCTTGGTAACCAATATTGCCTTGGCGATCGCTGTACAAGAAATTCAATGTTGGAGAAACGTGATAAGCCAGCGCTCCTTTAAATGATTCCCAGTCTTGTGCATAGTTAAGTCTGAAGAAAGATTCGTAAGTAGTGCCACCGGTATCCAGTGCAGGCCAACGTAAAGAAATGGGTTGATCAGACAAGCCAAAAGCATCACTTACTATAGGACCTCTGATTGTTTTTCTAATCTCAATTTCAACAGGCTTTGTGTCTTCTCTTAAAATAGTCGGGAAATCAGGACGTACTGTTATATATTGTTTTTCAACCTCAAAAGGCATCCATTCGCCATCATTTAAGTACAAGTTGGCATTCGCACTATTTACCTGCTCAAAATAGAGATCCTGTACGTCAGCCATCATATTGGTGCCGCCCCAAGCTATATTCTGATTACGGCCAAAAATAATGATGGGCAGGCCTACCAAGGTCATTCCTTTGGCATTAATTTTGTCGCCGACCAAGCTTGCTACATACCAACTTGAAGGGATCTGCAAGCCGACATGAGGGTCTCCTGCCAATAGACTGCTATTGTTTTCGCCTAAATCACCAGATACAACCCATGCATTACTGCCTACATAATCACCACCGATTTTAAAACGTTGTTCGATGTCTTCTTGCACTTCAAGCATTGCCGTCAAAGCATTAGAAACATTTTCATCAACATGGCTTATCTGTGTATCTTCAATGCCTTCAAACAATTCTACGCGTTGTGCTTGGGTTAAATAAGGGATTGACAAAAATCGAGCAATTTCAGTCCACATACTGTTTGATAAGCTCAACGCAAATACTTTACTCCACGCAAGCGAGTCAATTTCAGTCCAGGGTTCAGGTTTAATATCAAAGAACAAAAACTCTATTGGTAGCGAGTCATTGCTATTAATACGCGTATTAATACCTTTTGTATAAGCGCTGAGCGAACTTTTAGCTTCATCCGATAACGCATGCCATTCTGTTTTAGCTATTTCTTGGAAGCCGAGCGTACGCATTCTCGCATCAAGGGCTAACGCAGACTCGCCTAGAATTTCACTTAAACGTCCTCGAGCAATGCGGCGTTGTAACTCTAGTTGCCATAGTCGATCTTGTGCATGTGCCAAACCGATACCAAAAAAAGCATCTTCATCGCTAGTAGCTTCTATATAAGCTACGCCATTTTTATCTCTGGTCAGACTGATATCATTTTTTGTCTCGCTTACTTGAATAACGCCACTGGTTTGCGGCAATCCAAAGTCCATAGAGACATATACATAGCCTAGAATAGCTACGAGAGGCAGTATGACTAATAGGAAAAACCTTAAGAATATTGAACGCATTCTTGATACTCACTCCATTATTATTTCTTATTTTCGGCTTTTTAATACCGGCTATATTAATCCGTCACTTTTTGGCTTTGCTATACAAGGTAGAACAATGAGTTATTTATTTTCACCATCTATAATTTTATAAATTATCAACTTCGCAAAACTAAAACCTATACATATAAAAATGTTTGAATGTTAATTTTTATACGTAAGCAATCAAAATGTCCGAACAATTTCATTTATTACAAATCTTTTCTTCGGCACTTCCTTTTTTGACTAGTTGTTATTTTGTAACAACGCAAGAAATAAAAACACCTGTTAACTCTGTCAGCCTTTTGCTATTGATACTTTTATATATGACAAGAATGCATGAACAATACTTAAAACCTTGACTCTCAGCCTATACAGGGAGAGAACCTAGAAATTTTTGATATAGAACTACATGAAATGACAGCTAGATCTTTGATTTTTTGCTCAGTATGCTGGTCAGATAACTATAAACATTGCTTAACTGCTAGAAAATTACAGGACGCTGGTATATGCCCTTAGATTCACAGTTTTTAAAAGTAGCAAATGAGTATTGCAACCCGTATTTAGCGACATCTGGGACAGAACACGTTGGAATACTTTTATATTCGTTAGCAAGAATGACTCGCCCGCAAAAGATCATTGAGTATGGGTCTGGTCACTCAACTATGTATGTGCTTCGAGCGCTTGCAGATAACGTAAACGATATCAAACAGGAAAAGACTGCTTTATTAGAAAAAACACAAAAATTGCTGTCATCGGCTGATAACTTAAATGACGAAGCCGCGATCTTCGAGTGGTTTAGCTCAGGAGGGAAAGCCTGTGGCGTTAACCCAGAATACTATTTGCAAGAGTACCACCCAAAACTCATTAGTTTTGAAGACCTCAACTCTGATCACAAATACGTTCAAGGGATTAGGGAGGCTATTTCACAGATTGGCCATGATGATATTTTTGAGCACATGACTGGGCAAAGTTTTTCTAACCTTGCGCTGCACGAAGATCATAAAAACATTGACTGGGCTTGGAATGACCATATTGAATACAAAAGGTTTTTTACGGAGTTTTGGCCTCTTTTAAACCCTCAAGGAGGGTTAATGATCTTTCACAACACCCCCTCTCAAAAAGAAAATTATCAGGCCATCGAGTGGATGTTAAATTCCTGTGGAGATGAAGCAGAAGTATTGTTGTTGGAAGAGCCACATAAACTGAACCAAAATGGCTGTACAATATTAAGAAAAAAATCTCATTATAACCCTACCTTCCACCATTTAGATCGCCAAAAAACCTACAACAGCTTATTGCAATTCATTAGCAGGCAAAAACAAATTATAATCTAATAAAAATAAAAAACCCCAAAATGGGGTTTTAAAAACATTATAAAAATGAAGACCTATAATATAAACTTTCAACATCGTCATTTCTTTCAAACTTTTTATATGGCTGAGGAATACAACCGAGCTTTATTTTTTCTTTCGCCTGGTTCATAACTCGATTAAAATGTTGCTTTTCACCATCATTTAACTCTGCAGCCATTTGTTCGATACTAAAAAGTGTATTTTTTGTTATTTTAAGTAGTGTGCGTTGCTCACCATCTTTGTATATAAACTCAGGTCTTATATATTGCTTTTCATGCAAAGCCTGATTATCTCTACCATGATGTGACCAAGTTAAATGAGACTGCGGCGTTGGAAATATCCCTTCGATAAACTGTGCATGCATATCCTCAAAAATACTCAGGACATGGGCCACTTCCCGTTCTGAAAGTTCACTCAATAAAGCTTCAAAATTCTGCATTACCCCTTCTATATGAGGCAAAAAGTACGATTTACGCTGACCGTATTGCTGGTGATACCAATAATTTATAGAAATAGCGTTTTCTGTAGGTACTGAGACTTCATGAAGCCAATATGGTGGCAGATATAACATTTCACCTGGTTCAACGATCACCTCTAAATAGTTTGTATAGTGCTCGGCTAAGGCATGGGCTCTTAACTGGCACCACTGTCTATTTGTTTTTGCAGCGGCCATCGCATCAGGTGGAAACAGCATGAGTTTTTTTTGACCTTCAATCACGGCTAAAAAGTTATCATAACCGTCGAAGTGCAAAGGTGTTACTCCTCGGCCAATCCAAATATTTGCTTCATTAAAGTTATTTAGCCAAGTAGGTGCAGGGCATGCCTGCGATCCAAGGTCTCCCTCTTTACCTTTATTTAAATAATTGAAAAATGGCAGTTGTGGGGCATAGCATACTTGCGACTCCCCGTTTTTTAGGTGCTCTGATAACTGAGTCAATGTCATACGCTGTATGCCTTGATCAAGTTTGCAAGGCAACTCAACATCAGCATAGTAAGATGCAAAGTAATCCATCGAGAAAAGATTGAATCCAGGCCAATTCTCAACAACACCTGTTACAATCACAGGTATGCCTTGCTTTAAAAAAGGGGCGAACTCCTCTTTACTCGATATTCTTTTTATTTTTCCAAAGCTATTCATATTTGCTCCATCGGCCTAAACCACTGACAATGATGCCGTACGTGACATGCCGCGAATCATTCCATCAAATTTACGTAACTACACAGGTAGAAAAATGCCTCATTCCCTTTTGTAACTTTGCACTTATTCAGCACTAACTTACAAAACAGTTTATCTACCTTATAGATACAGCCGAAATAATCTTAGCGTACTCATATCTGTCGATGTACTGTCACTTTTACCGTTATTATTTCTTTTTATATGGTTAAAACGGTGCGTTGGGGGGTTAATTCAATCAATAATGAATAGTGATTAATTCTTTATTGATTGAGTCGTCCAGCTCCAACTTTATTGGCCGATAGAGATGGATTTTTCCCTTCAATTTGACATCTTTGCCAACTTTCAAAGTGGGCGTGTGGTTTTCAAACTGCGAACTAATAAACCCAGGTTTATTGAACACCAAGTCACCCGATATTTGAGCGGCCGGTTTAACAATGATATCCCCTGTTGAAGTTTCAACAGTCCCATTGATTTGACTTTGTTCTGATATAATAATTGTTCCATTGGTAATGATTACATCACCTGAAACTTCAACATTACTTAAAATTTCTATCTGACCATTTGTGACACTTAAGGCCCCGCCTTGGCTAAGTGCACCAATTTGAATATTCCCATTTGTTACATCAACGCGCTTATAAATGGTGTTTTTGCCAAGAGTTACATTGCCATTGGTTACTTCAAGTAAACCGACATGCTGGCCGTCCAACACGGTAATATTACCTGCAAAGAGATGCGCATCGGCACCTTGTCTGACGACTCGATCACCGACTGAGCAAGCTCCCAGACCAAACAAAGAGGTTACTAATACGGCCAGCTTAATTTTGTTTTTCAAAGTACACTCCACTAATATTTCCTCGCTACGCTAGTTTTTTCATTGCAATAGCGCAGTTTAAATTAGGTTCTTTACGATACATTTAACGATTGCCTGTTGCCTATTTGCACTATTGGTTTTCTCAATGCAATTAGATAAGTGAAAATTCACCGTTCGCTCAGACACGCCTAATATTTGGCTAATTTCCCAAGAAGTTTTACCCTCACATGCCCACATCAGGCAGTCTCTTTCACGTTTAGTGATGTTTATTTTATCCGTGCGGCAACGAATAGCTGCCTGCAGTAAATATGGAGATAAAATTGTCCAGAACCAATCAATTAGTTCAATACCTTTGTATTCTAAAAAATCTTTTGGGATATTGAATACCAACGCGCCAACAATGCCGTACACACCTCTCAATGGCAATACATATAATTGCTCTATATCAGAGCGCTCTGCTAGAAGAGATTCCAACGAGGTTAAGCGAAAACCATTTCTGCAATATTTATATATTTCTTCACTGTCAAGGTAACACTCAACATCAGCACCATACTTACCATAAAGGTGCTTTTGGTAAGTTGCGGTCGACATAGGTGCATAATCAATAAACGCTAAGCATTCATAACCTGAGCTCAATGCAATATCGCTCAGCGTGTTGGTCAATTCAATCCCTTGCTCTACGGCCTCAAACTTCGCGATCACCTCGTTTAAGACTGAACTGCTTTCAAAAGGACCATAAAAATCTATTTCATTTAGTTTTTTCATTGTTAACTCCATGCATCATGTATTTTAAAAACTGACACAAAGTAGCTTGTGTTCTAGAGCCATTTTGGATGTATAAAAAGCATTCGTCAAAACAACAAAAAATAAAAACAAAACATTAAAAACAACAACTTAACAATGAATATTATTATTAAGATGATCTACATATTGATTGATAATGACGAATATTATTCGTTTAATTAGCTCACTTTTTGCAGTATTAAATGAATAAATTCACAATCGCCTACGCTACCTGTAGTTGAGGGTTTGCTACATAACTTGAAGACAAGTTCTTAGTGATACAACTTACCTATAAAAGTTAACTAAAACTCTCTAACAAGGGTTGGCACTTGACTGAAAAGAGAGAGCTTGCGCTTTTTACAGCTTAATTACTCACTGACTTGGATAGTTCAAAGGACAGCATGTTGAATCATGATAGAGCGGCGAACAATGCTGTGATATCTAATGGTAACCTCGAAACTATTTCCAACTAACAAATGAACGAAATTACCCAACTAGAAAACAACCGCTTCGATTTAATTTGCTGTTTTAAAGCCGTATCAGTTCTATAGGTTCGCAAGTTAAACGGATTCAATTTAAAAAGCTGGGCTGGCAGATAGGTTATCTTTGAATGAACAAAATAGGGCACGTAATTTATAGCGCCGCTTTAGCTAGAAAACCTTAGGTATAGACGAGCGCTTTGAAATAACAAATATTTTTAACGTGCCATACTCGCAATCCAATAAAGATCATTTATCCAATATCAAAACCGCACTTATGCGGCAATAGCATGTTATTGCAAGTGTAAACGACACAGTGTGAGTAAAAAACTGTCGCTTATCCTAAGGTGAGGTTCAATAATTAACTACAGAGCGATTTGAATAGATAAACATCGATAGCAATCCGGAGATACTATAAAGCAGATTAGGGTTTTAAGTTTTTAGTGAAGAGGAATTAGTGAAGAGTGAGCCTTTATTGGACACTCTTCACGCATTCAGATTGGCTGTGATACATAGTCAATTGCTTTTGACTCAGCGAATACAGACGACTATAGTCTTGCGTCGCTAAAACGGAAGAAAGAAGGACTCTATCACCTTTGACTGAATCGATGTTAAATTGCCATTGCTCACCGTTTTGGGTGCAAGCCCATAGCTGCGAATTTGCTTTTATTTTTTTATCGTCAAATCCGTCTATATAGTACCAAGCATGCACTAAGTTAGATTTTACCTTATATAGCATTTCGCCAGCGTCAATTTTGCTTCCTGTGGATAGATCACTATTAGCATACTCAAGATAACCAGCCGAGCGTGACACTATCGTCTTCTCGACTTGTTCTGGCACCTTAATATAGGTCAATAATGCCTGCCCTTTCTTAACTTTACTTTCTTTTCTTAAACCATATTCATGAACCACAGTTCCAGGCTCCCTAGAGTAGTAATACTCTCGAACAGGCTTTTGCATCTGTAGTACTCCAACCAATGGATCAAGGCTTAACGATACTACAAGCAATGAATAAGCAATGCCCAACTGAATCTCCTTATAAAATTTTATTCTTGCTGCTCACTTTTAAATTAATCCAGAATCTTATCTAAAGAAGTAAATGTTTCAGTCTCTGATAAATTACCGCCCGCTATTTTTTTTGTTTGTTGAGCATTTAACGCTTGGTTGCCAGATAGTAATTTAACTTTCTTTGTTTTTAGCTTTAATTTTAGAGTAGATAACATAATGTATTTCCTTTGTTGTTTTGTATTGTTGTTTTGAGAACGATTAATACATTAAACAACTTTCGCCTTTTTATGTAATTATCAAACCTTACACATTCTGCCATAAGGTTTTGATAAAACATTGATTTATAAGCTTATTTATTTTATTTGATAAATATTATCTAAACCTTAGCTAAAAGACACCATTTTGCAGACATTTTTGAGCAACGAAGCAGTGAAAAAACCTCAAAATATATGTTTGGAGTGCACTATATTCTCTGTCAGTGTCCCGTACTCAGCGCGCAATCAGGTGACATTGGAGTGATTTTCTTAACGTTGGATAGATAATAGTTATGCCTACATGAGTTTAGATAGTGAGCCCTATCATCTATTGTCTGAAAGTATGGAGTGGCAGAAGCTTAACAATATGTCGGTGTGGGCTAGCAACAACCCAACAACCCAATGAGCCAATGAGCCAATGAGCCAATGAGCCAATGAGCCAATGAGCCAATGAGCCAATGAGCCAATGAATCAATGAATCAATGAGTCAAATAACCTTAGGTGAATAAAAAACAGCAGCGAATAGCTGCTATTGGAATGACATATTAACTTAAAGATGTGTCGTTACTTACTGACTTCTTCTTTTATCTTAATATCTAATAATTGATTTTCGTTGGTTTCAATTATATTCATCCAAATTGTTTCATCATGAGAAGCATAACTAATATCTCGGATCACATATTTGGACTCTTCAACCACATACACTTCTTCAGCCGAACCTTCAATATCAGGGTCAATACGATATATGCGTTTACCATCAGAGTGATAAATGTAACCGTTACCTACTGAGATAGAATGCCTATATATCGCTTTAGGTAAGTCAAATTCCTGTACCGTTTTACCAGAATTAATATCGTACAGCACTACTATATCGTTTGAGGATAATGAAATTAACCTTTTGGCATCGAGGCGGCCTATCCACAAAGAATTAAGAGCGGGAATGAATGTGTTCTTCTTAAATTTTAATGAGTACTTATAAGAATTGCTTTTAACCTTTTGCTCACCTAGAACAACATAGCCAATTTCATCATCGCTTAAGAACTCAGCGGATATAATGGCACCTTCAGCGGTTATCGTATCTAGTAAAGATAAGTCTGAATATTTATATATCTCAATTTTTCTACGATGATGAACCAATAACAAGTCACTCTGTTCATCGTAACGAATATTGCGGATATCCCCTGAAGGTATATCAAGTATGTCGCTCTTTCCGCTATTAGCAACCTTAGTAACAACTCGCCCACCACCATGTTCGGTTAACACCATATATCCTTGCTTGAACTTAATAGGATTTATACTATCCAGACTGAGCTGTATATCCGGATTCATCACCTTTTCATTTAGGTTCAAAGTATAAACATAAGAGATAAATGGATAGCTAACTATCAACATTTCATTTTTATCAATGAACTGAAAAATAGCATAATTTTGTGAGGTGTTTAACTGGTCTTTTTTAACTAATTTGCGTTGGCTTAAGCTATAGCCGTAAACAATATTTTTCTTGTTATCAAACCATAGAAGTAAGTCTGATTCAGCATCATAATTGACTGACCAGATTCTACTTTGAGACTCTAATAACTTAATCTGATCACCACCATCGGGATCGGTCATGTATAGCTCATTGGTGTCGTATTGGCGCCTTTCGAATATGACCACTTCTTTTTCAGGTATATATGTTAAGAATTGGTCTCCATAGGAGTTCAAGTTAGGAGAACTAATTTGAAATTCCTCGCCAGTTTTCAAATCACGACTTGTTAATACGGATAATTCGTCTCGATTTCGATAGCCAGATTTAGAGTAAATAATACGGTCTTTACTCACTCCGCTTCCTGTCACAAGGCCTCTCATACTGCAATCAAAGAGCGCCGTATTACCCTTGCTAAAATCAGCATTAATTTGCCAAATTTGACACGATTTATCTGTTTTTGCACGGTAATAAAGCACACTAGAGTCAGTTGACCAGCCTAACGGGTAATAATGAACACCTTCATCACCTAAACGGCGCTCATACCCACTATCTAGCTCTTTAACCACCAAAGAGTAATATTTAGTATCTTGAGGTGCGAAAGAAAAGGCGAGTAGTTTTTTATTATATGAAAGGCGCAATTGCGCATAGCGCCCAGGAACCCAAGATAGAACTTTCTCTTCGATATCCCTATTACTAATTTCTAAATCATCGTTTCGATAAGAGTAATTGCTAAATAAGGCGTAACATACAACCACCAATAGCACGATTGATAGTATCGTTAGTAATTTGCCGTTTCTAGCGTTGGGTTTTCTTCTTGGTTTTGATTTTTCTTCAATCGAAAGTTTTACAGGAGGAGCCTTGCTTTCTTCATCAGTTAATTCTTTATGGTAAATAATCTCTGGTTCAAGAAAAAAGCTATAGCCTTTGCGGTAGTGTGTTTTAACTACAATACCTTTTTGTTCATCAGATTTTAACGTTTTTCTTAGCTCTGACATTGCTCTATTTATGGCATTATCATCAACATATTTTTGGCACCAAACATCGTCAACCAGATCTTGACGAGTAATGATCTGTTCGTTATTGATGATAAAATAGCAAAGAAGTCTAAATAGAAGAGGTTCTAATTCTCGTTCCGTAGAGCCGTCATAAATACACTGCTTCTTTGGGTCCAACGTCCAAGCCCCAAATTTGACTTCCTTAACTTGCCGTGAAAACCTTACTTCATTCATTATGAGTAATTTAGTGCTCCAAGATACCATTCAGGATTGTACCGACTCATGCTCTAAACTCAATAAAAATATTCATGTAACAGCCATAAACACAAAGTGAAGGGCAACAAAACTGTTCAAAAACGATTACATTTTACACAAAAAAATGCAACTTAAAATGAAAACATTAATAATATTTCTTTGTTGTAACTATGAGAACGATCTCAGACTTTCTGATATACCAATATAACCTAATATCAATGGTTTGCTATTTTAAAATTAGAGATGTATGCGTTAGACATAAAAAAGCCCATGCAATGCACGGGCTTTTTAAACCAGATAGGTTTGTATTTATTTACGCAATTGGCGGATAACGCGCAACTGAGCGATTGCTTCGGCTAGCTGTACAGCAGCAGCGTGATGATCAAGCTCAGTTGCAGAGCTTGAAGCCATTTGCGCTTCAGCGTCACGTACAGCCTGCTCAGCAGCTTGCTCATCTAAGTCTTCACCGCGCATTGCTACGTCCGCAAGGACTGTAACAACGTTTGGTTGTACTTCAAGCGTACCACCTGCAACGTAGATGATCTCTTCTGAGCCATCTTTCGTTACAAAACGTACCATACCAGGTTTTAGGCCAGTCAATAGTGGGGCGTGGCCAGGGTGAATACCCAACTCACCTTCACTACCACTTACTTGGATAGCAGCTGCTTCGCCTGAGAATATGCTCTGCTCTGCACTTACTACGTCAAGTTGTACTGTCAATGCCATATCAACCCCCTAAATTACATGTTTTTAGCTTTATCAACTGCTTCGTCGATAGAACCAACCATGTAGAAAGCCTGCTCTGGCATATCATCGTAGTCACCGTTTAAGATGCCTTTGAAGCCTGAGATAGTGTCTTTCAATGAAACGTATTTACCAGGCGCACCTGTGAATACCTCAGCAACGAAGAACGGCTGAGATAGGAAACGCTGGATTTTACGTGCACGAGATACAACTTGCTTATCTTCATCAGAAAGCTCGTCCATACCTAGAATTGCGATGATGTCTTTCAATTCTTTATAACGCTGAAGAACTGTCTGAACACCGCGTGCAGTGTCATAGTGCTCTTGACCAATAACTTGTGGGTCAAGCTGACGAGATGTTGAATCTAGTGGGTCTACCGCAGGGTAGATACCAAGAGACGCGATATCACGTGAAAGTACTACTGTTGCATCTAAGTGCGCGAAAGTTGTAGCTGGTGATGGGTCAGTCAAGTCATCCGCAGGTACGTATACCGCTTGGATTGAAGTGATTGAACCAGTCTTAGTTGACGCGATACGCTCCTGAAGTACACCCATCTCTTCAGCTAGTGTAGGCTGGTAACCTACCGCTGATGGCATACGACCTAGAAGTGCTGATACTTCAGTACCCGCTAGCGTATAACGGTAGATGTTATCTACGAAGAAAAGTACGTCACGACCTTCGTCACGGAATTTTTCTGCCATAGTAAGACCAGTCAAAGCAACACGTAGACGGTTACCCGGTGGCTCGTTCATCTGACCGTATACAAGCGATACTTTATCAAGTACGTTTGAATCGTTCATTTCGTGATAGAAGTCATTACCCTCACGAGTACGCTCACCAACACCTGCGAATACTGAGTAGCCGCTGTGCTCGATTGCGATGTTACGGATAAGTTCCATCATGTTTACGGTTTTACCTACACCGGCACCACCGAATAATCCAACTTTACCACCTTTAGCAAACGGACATACAAGGTCGATTACCTTGATACCAGTTTCTAGTAGCTCAACTGAACTTGATTGATCTTCGTATGAAGGCGCAGCACGGTGGATAGACATACGCTCTTCTTCACCGATTGGACCTGCTTCATCAATAGGCTGACCTAATACGTCCATGATACGACCTAGGGTCTTAGTACCAACTGGAACCATGATTGGTCCGCCAGTGCCTTCTACTGCTGTACTACGACGTAAACCGTCAGTAGTACCTAGTGCGATAGCTCGTACCACACCGCCACCTAGCTGCTGTTGAACTTCTAAAGTCAAACCAGCTAAGTCGCCTTCTGTTACTTTTAGTGCGTCATATACGGCTGGCACGTTGTCTTGTGGGAACTCAATGTCCACAACGGCGCCGATAATTTGGACGACCTTACCTAAACTCATGTCTATTCCTCTCGTTAAACTTTGCCGAAGCGTTACACAGCTGCTGAGCCGCTTACAATCTCACTGATCTCTTGTGTGATTGCAGCCTGACGCGCTTTGTTGTATACAAGTTGCAGCTCATCCATTAGGTCGCCTGCGTTATCAGTTGCGGCTTTCATCGCAACCATACGGGCAGCCTGTTCAGAGGCAGCATTCTCAACTACACCTTGGTAAACTTGTGACTCTATAAAGCGTACCAGTAGCGTTTCTAAGATCGCTTCTGGGCTTGGCTCATATAAGTAGTCCCAAGCGTAGCTTGATACTTCTTCTTCAGCTTTTGGCAAAGGCAATAACTGATCGATTACGGGCTCTTGCTTCATGGTATTTACAAAGTTGTTGTATACCACGTACAAACGGTCAATTTTTCCTTCAGAAAATGCATCTAGCATTACTTTTACAGGACCAATTACGTCCTGAACTGAAGGGGTATCTCCTAACCCTGCTTTTTTAGCAAGTAGTTGACCACCAAAACGTTTAAAGAAACCAGCAGCTTTGCTGCCAATGGTTGCAAACTCTGCGTCTACACCCTTTTCTTTCCACGCTTTTACGTCTAATGCCACTTTTTTGAACTCATTTGAGTTCAAACCGCCACATAGACCACGGTCAGTAGAGATAACAATATAACCAACTCGTTTCACGTCACGTTCTGCTAAGAACGGATGACGGAAATCAAGGCTAGCTTGAGCAACACGACCGATCACTTTGCGTAAGTTCTCAGCGTATGGACGGCTTGCAGCCACACGGTCTTGCGCCTTCTTCATTTTTGAAGCGGCAACCATTTCCATTGCACTGGTGATCTTTTGAGTATTCTTGATACTCCCGATCTTGCTTTTAATCTCTTTTCCGCTGGCCATGACTCTCTCTCCGAATCAAGGTGAGTGTTAGCGATAACCCTCACCAAGCATAACTAAATTACCAAGTTTGCGTTGCTTTGAACTTCTCTAGAAGTTCTTTAAGCTGCGCTTCAATCTCAGCGTTGTAGTTACCTGTTTCATTGATTTGAGCCATTAGCTCTGCGTATGTGCTGTTTGCATAACTGATAAGTGCCGCTTCAAAGTCACCGATCTTGTTGATTTCGATGTCTTTTAGGTAGCCTTTTTCAGCTGCAAATAACGACAGAGACATTTCAGCAACAGACATTGGAGCGTACTGTTTCTGCTTCATTAGCTCAGTTACGCGCTCACCGTGCTCAAGTTGTGCACGAGTTGCATCGTCAAGGTCAGAAGCGAACTGAGAGAACGCCGCTAGTTCACGGTATTGAGCTAGCGCTAGACGGATACCACCACCTAGTTTCTTAACGATTTTAGTTTGCGCAGCACCACCTACACGAGATACCGAGATACCAGCGTTAACCGCTGGACGGATACCTGCGTTGAATAAGTCAGTTTCTAAGAAGATCTGACCATCGGTGATTGAGATAACGTTGGTAGGTACGAATGCAGAAACGTCACCACCTTGAGTTTCAATGATTGGCAATGCCGTCAATGAACCTGTTTTACCTTTCACTTCACCATTAGTGAACTTCTCAACGTAATCAGCGTTAACACGTGATGCACGCTCTAGAAGACGTGAGTGAAGGTAGAATACGTCACCTGGGTATGCTTCACGACCTGGTGGACGCTTAAGTAGCAATGAGATTTGACGATAAGCAACAGCTTGCTTAGACAAATCATCATATACGATTAACGCATCTTCACCGCGGTCACGGAAGTATTCACCCATAGTACAACCAGCAAACGGCGCTAGGAATTGTAGCGCAGCTGATTCAGAAGCAGATGCAACAACAACGATAGTGTTTTCAAGTGCACCGTGCTCTTCAAGTTTGCGTACTACGTTAGCAATAGTAGATGCTTTTTGACCAATCGCTACGTACACACACTTTACGCCTGTGCCTTTTTGATTGATGATTGCATCGATTGCTAGTGCAGTTTTACCAGTCTGACGGTCACCGATGACAAGCTCACGCTGACCACGACCAACAGGGATCATCGCGTCGATAGACTTATAACCAGTTTGTACTGGTTCATCTACAGATTGACGCTCGATTACGCCTGGTGCGATTTTTTCAACTGGTTCGAAACCGTCGTTATCTAGTGCACCTTTACCATCGATAGGCTGACCTAGTGTGTTAACAACACGACCAAGTAGACCACGACCAACAGGTACTTCTAAGATACGACCAGTTGCTTGTACTTTTACGCCTTCTTTAAGGTCTGCGTAAGGACCCATTACTACTGCACCTACTGAGTCACGCTCAAGGTTTAGTGCGATAGCATAACGGTTGCCAGGAAGCTCAATCATCTCACCCTGCATACAGTCTGCAAGACCGTGGATGCGGATGATACCGTCAGTAACAGATACGATAGTACCTTCGTTACGAGCTTCACTTACAACTTCAAACTGTTCAATACGTTGCTTGATCAGCGCAGAAATTTCTGTGGAATTAAGTTGCATGCTCTTTTTCCCAATTACGATTGTAGTGTAGTAGCTAAACGGTTTAATTTACCGCGAACTGAGCCGTCGATGACTGTGTCACCAGCCTTGATAACAAGACCACCAACTGTGCTTTCATCAACACTACAATTTAGCTTAACTTTGCGTGCGAAACGTTTTTCAAGTGCCGCTACTAGATTTGTTTGCTGTTCTTCAGCCAATTCAGTTGCAGAAATCACATCTACGTCGATTTCTTTATCGTATTCTGCTTTAAATTCAGCATACAAAGTTGCAACTGCTGGAAGTGCAATCAAACGACCATTTTCAGCCATAACCTTTATTAGGTTGGTAAATTGGTCGTTAATTTGCTCTGCACAAATTTTAGTAAAAATTTCTACTTGCTTTTCTGCAGATGCGCTACCGGCTAGGAAACCTTTAATTTGCTCGTTGTTTGCTACTTCAGCAGCAAAAACAAGCATTTCGTTCCAAGCGTCAATCGCGCTTTTTTCAACAGCAAACTCAAAAGCTGCTTTTGCGTAAGGACGAGCGATAGTAGCCAATTCAGACATGCTCACACCTCCTTATTACAGCTCAGCGACAAGTTTTTCAACGATGTCACTGTGCGCAGCTTGATTGATTTCACGTTCTAAAATCTTCTCAGCGCCAGCCATTGCCAGAATAGCAACTTGCTTACGCAAGTCTTCTGTCACACGGTTACGCTCAGCGTCGATTTCAGAATGCCCTTGAGCAATGATTTTCTCACGCTCTTGCTGACCACGCGTGGTTTCTTCATCTACGATAAGCGCAGCACGCTTTTTCGCTTGTTCGATGATGTCCGCCGCTTGAGACTTCGCTTCTTTAAGCTGTTCAGCAGCTTCAAGACGTACGCGCTCAAGTTCTTTTTCTGCTTCATCAGAAGCAGCTAGGCCGTCTTCAATTTTCTTTTGGCGAGCTTCAATCGCACCGTTTAGCGGTGGCCATACATACTTCATGCAGAACCATACGAAAACGATAAACGCGATTAATTCACCTAGTAGAGTGGCGTTTAAGTTCACAACCGCTCCTCCTCAAGTTAGTTGTTCGATAAACAAATTGGCTTAAAAAACCAGTAATTACATTACGAACAACAATACCATTGCGATACCAACACCGATCATCGCGATCGCATCGATAAGACCAGCAACGATGAACATTTTAACTTGAAGTTGAGGCGCAAGCTCAGGTTGACGAGCAGCTGACTCTAGGAATTTACCACCAAGAGTACCGAAACCAATTGCAGTACCTAACGCACCTAAACCAATTAGAAGTGCTACAGCGATATATTTAAGACCTAGTACGATTTCCATTTTTGTCTCCGATTATTTAAAAATTAAAAGTTAATGAATTTGGTGTTTAATGTTTATTAGTGATCCGACGTTGCCATACTTAAATAAACAACGGTCAACATCATAAATACAAATGCTTGCAATACGATAACTAGGATGTGGAATACCGCCCAGATAAAGTGCAATGGTAACTGGAACAAGCCAATCGATGCGATGATGATAAAAATCAATTCACCCGCAAATAAGTTACCGTGTAGACGCAGCGCCAACGAGATAGGGCGAGCAATCAGTGTAATAAATTCCATCACGAAGTTAACAGGGATAAGTAACGCCTGAACAACAGGGTTCTTAGCCGTGAACGGGTGTAGTGTTAGCTCTTTTACAAAGCCCATCACCCCTTTAGTACGGATGGTATAGAAGATAATGAGTGCGAATACACCCAGTGACAACGCAAACGTTAGGTTAACGTCTGTAGTCGGTACCACTTTCATGTAAACGTCATGTGGATCCATGCCCATCGTTGCCGCACCGATTTGCCCTGCAGCAAATGGTAGGAAGTCAACTGGGATCAAATCCATCAAGTTCATCAGAAATACCCAAACAAAAATAGTCAGGGCTAGAGGAGCAATCAATTTACTCTTACCATGAAAAGTATCTCTCACGTTAGAGTCAACGAATTCAACGATCATTTCTACGAAGCATTGCATTTTACCTGGTACGCCAGTGCTTGCTTTATTAGCAGCACTTTTGAAAATCCAGATAAAAACAAGACCTAATAGAATTGACCAAGCCAAAGTATCTACATGCCAAGTCCAGAAACCAGCCTCACTACATGCCTTGTTAAATGCTAGACCTTGCTCGGTCGAACACATTTTGGCATTCGTAAGGTGGTGCTGAATATAGCCTTGTAAGCTTTGTTCTGCAGCCATTGTTTTTCCTAAAAGTTAATGATTAAAAAAAATCGATGTAAACCAATGCACTATGGTCACTAAGACAAAACTGACTATCAACCATGAAGGTGTCAAAACCAGGACTTTAAATGCCACTAAAAACAGTGCAGTAGTTAACAAAAATTTTAACCCAGCGCCTCGCTTAAACGATTGATGCACTTGGTTTGCCTTGCTAGCGCCCATATAACGAAAGGCGTAAATGGCAAATACTAAATTGGGAAGCACGGCTATCACTCCACCGGCTAGTGCCGACTGAGCTGCCAAAGCTCCCCAACATATAAAAACGATAACTGCGATGACTAATGCCACGGCCCCCTGAAAAAAAACACCTTTTAATGCGGCACGCCGATATGGGCTTGCTAACGATTGAGTCACTTTTAGTTAACCTTTAGTGGCGTAAAATTTAATCAGGGTATTAAAACTGGCGAAATTATACTTATATTTGGTGATTTTGCAACTTGATGAGACAAAATGTGGCGCTTTTTCACCGCCACATTTGTAGATTATTCGCACTTTAGGAAGGTTGCTGCATATCAGATTGAATGCGTCCCAGTATTCCGTCTAATTCATCTAAATTGGCATATGAAATAACCAATTTACCTTTTCCTTTCTGGTTATAATTTATCTCTACTTTAGCGCCTAAATTTTCGGCTAATTGTTGTTCTAACAATTTGACATCTGGATCTTTTTCTTTTGCCTGTTTTTTCTCCGCAGGCTCTAAAATAGAACGTACCAGCTTCTCAGTTTCACGTACCGTGAGCGCCTTAGCGACTGCTGTTCTGGCCGCCTCAGATTGTTGCTCATCACTGAGTGCCAATAGGCAGCGGGCATGACCCATTTCAATATCGCCATGCTCCAACAAAATTTTAACATCATCGTTTAGATTATTGAGTCTAAGTAAATTAGTGACTGTCGTGCGCGATTTGCCAACCGCATCAGCGACTTGCTGATGTGTTAGCTCAAACTCGTGTAACAATCTGTCCAGTGCAACGGCTTCTTCCATCGCATTAAGATCTTCGCGTTGAATATTCTCAATTAAAGCAATTGCCACCGCAGCTTCATCAGGGACATCTTTTAAAATACAGGGGACAACATCTAACTCAGCAATTTGCGCTGCACGCCAACGACGCTCACCGGCAATGATCTCAAATTGTTTATCCGCAACGGGACGCACCACGATTGGTTGTAATACCCCTTGCGCTCGAATAGAGCTCGCTAGTTCTTCTAGCGCCTGTTCAGACATATCTTTACGCGGCTGATACTTACCTGGATGTAAAAACTCAATGGGGATGCGCTTTAGCTCACCATCTAGTGTTAATTCACTCGACGAACTTGATGCTTGCTGGGAACGTTCAACCTCTGCAGGTTCAGCGCTGGGCGCTGGCTTCGACGAACTCAGTAAGGCATCCAAGCCTCGGCCTAAACCGCGTTTTTTTACCGACATGTTGTTATTATCCTCTTAGGCAACCGCTGCGGATTGTTTTTCTTTACGACGTAACATTTCGCCTGCCAAAGCTAAATAAGCTTTTGCACCACTTGATGCCCGGTCATAATACATCGCTGGCGCACCAAAACTTGGCGCCTCAGCTAAACGTACATTTCGTGGGATCACGGTGCGGTATACTTTATCACCAAAGTGTTGTTTAAGCTGCTCTGATACATCATTAGCGAGACGATTACGCGGATCATACATGGTCCGTAAAATCCCCTCAATTTGTAATTCAGGGTTAACCAACTTAGCCAACTGTGTAATGGTATCCATCAACGCCGTCAAACCTTCAAGTGCATAATATTCACATTGCATAGGCACTAAAATTGAATCAGCAGCAGCCATGGCGTTAACGGTGAGCATATTCAATGAAGGCGGACAGTCTATAAAAATAAACTCGTATTTGTCTTGTATTGCATCCAGAGCATTACGCAAGCGTACTTCACGGGCAAACAACTCCATCAATTTTACTTCAGCAGCAGTGACATCACCATTTGCAGCGATAAGATGGTATTCACCAGATGTTTCTTTGCAGATCACTTCGTCAATTGCCTGCTCTTCAATGAGCAAGTCATAGATGGTGGCTACGTCGCCATATTTGTCGACACCGCTGCCCATGGTTGCATTACCTTGCGGGTCTAAATCTATTAATAAAACCTTGCGCTTAGTTGCCGCCATAGACGCTGCTAAGTTTACAGCCGTGGTGGTTTTGCCAACGCCACCTTTTTGGTTTGCAATTGCAATGACTTTTGCCACGTTGCCCTCGAATACTAATCTTTAGAAAGAATAATTAAATGTCGCTCTGCATCCAACTTTGGCACGTTAAGATGAATATCTTGCTGCAATTTTACCCCGGCAGGTAACTGTTCAAGCTCTTGTGCTGGGAACTGCCCTTTAAGTGCCAAAAAATGTCCAGATTGGTCTATTAAGTGTCCGCACCAATCAACCATATCTTGCAAAGATGCAAAAGCACGGCTGAGTACACCATCTAATTTAACACTTGGCTGATATTCTTCAACACGAGACTGCACAGGAGTCACATTATCTAGCCCAAGCGCATGTTTTACCTGCATTAAAAAACGAACTCGTTTACCTAAGCTATCAAGTAGTACAAATTGTGTATCTGGCAGGGCAATCGCCAACACAATACCAGGTAACCCAGGTCCTGTGCCGACATCAATATAATGTTTACCAGTTAAATGAGGTGCTACCACTAAAGAATCCATGATGTGTTTTACCATCATCTCTTTTGGATCGCGAACAGAGGTTAAATTGTAGGCTTTATTCCATTTATCTAATAACTCAACATATTGCACTAATTGTGCTTGTTGATGTTCACTTAGCGCAAGTTCCGTTTGCGCTAACAAAGAAGTCAGTTGTTGCTGTAACACAGTATTCCTATGCAACTACGCAGACTTGCGCAGTAGCCCTTGCTTTTTCAGATACACTAATAATAGCGAAATAGCGGCTGGGGTGATACCAGAAATACGCGAAGCCTGACCAATGGTTTGCGGACGAGCATCACTTAGCTTCGCCACCACTTCATTTGATAGTCCGCTAACCAAAGAATAATCATAATCTTCAGGTAGTACTGTTTCTTCATGACGAAGCTGCTTATTGATCTCATCTTGTTGACGAGCAATATAACCTGCGTATTTAGTTTGAATCTCTACTTGTTCAAGAGCTTGAATATTATCAGAGTCAGATCCCAATCCCTCAATTTTCATCAGTTCGTGATAAGACACTTCAGGGCGGCGGATCAGATCTTCTAAGCTCGCCTCTCGGATCAAAGGGGTTTTCAATAATGCATTTACCTGTGTAAGTGCAGGATGATCTTTGTGGATCCACGTTGACTTAAGGCGTTGCGATTCTTGCTCCATGACTTCGAGTTTATGATTAAATGCAGCCCAACGTTCATCATCTACTAAGCCCAACTCTCGGCCTTTTTCGGTTAAACGTAAATCAGCATTATCTTCACGTAATAACAAGCGGTATTCAGCACGACTCGTAAACATACGATAAGGTTCTTTAGTGCCTAATGTCGCTAGGTCATCAATCAATACGCCTGCGTAAGCTTGATCACGACGTGGTGTCCAAGCTTCTTTACCTTGTACTTGAAGCGCGGCATTCATACCAGCTATTAAGCCTTGCGCCCCCGCTTCTTCATAACCTGTTGTGCCATTGATTTGGCCAGCAAAGAATAATCCGCTAATAAATTTGGTTTCTAAAGACTGCTTTAAATCACGAGGGTCAAAGAAATCATATTCAATTGCATATCCTGGGCGACAAATATGGGCATTTTCAAAACCTTTAATTGATCGTACTATCTGAAGTTGCACATCAAACGGTAAACTTGTTGAGATACCATTTGGATATAACTCGTAAGAGGTCAATCCTTCTGGCTCAACAAAAATCTGATGTTTTTCTTTATCGGCAAAACGCACGATTTTGTCTTCAATAGATGGGCAATAGCGTGGCCCAATACCTTCAATTACACCAGCATACATGGGAGAGCGATGTAAGTTTTCACGAATTACATCATGGGTATGTTCATTGGTATACGTGATATAACATGGTATCTGCTTTGGATGATCAGATTGTTTACCCATAAACGAGAATACCGGTGTAGGCGTATCACCAGGCTGCTCCTGCATCACAGAAAAATCCACTGTTCGGGCATCAATACGCGGAGGTGTTCCTGTTTTTAAGCGATCAACTCTAAAAGGTAACTCACGCAATCTTTGCGCAAGCGCTACTGAAGGTGGATCACCTGCACGACCGCCTTTGTAGTTTTCCATACCTATATGGATTTGACCACCAAGGAAAGTACCCACAGTTAACACTACAGAATGAGCGCTAAAGCGAAGTCCCATTTGTGTAACAACGCCTTTAACTTGGTCTTGTTCAACAATAAGATCGTCGCACGATTGTTGGAAGATCTTTAAGTTTTCTTGCTTTTGCAGGATATCTTGGATTGCTGCTTTGTACAAAGCACGATCTGCTTGAGCACGTGTTGCTCTTACTGCTGGGCCTTTTGAAGAATTTAAGGTTCTAAATTGAATGCCGCCCTTATCGATAGCCTTAGCCATCGCGCCGCCTAGCGCATCGATCTCTTTAACCAAATGACCTTTACCGATCCCACCTATTGCAGGATTACATGACATCTGACCTAAAGTATCCATATTATGGGTCAACAAGAGGGTATTCATGCCCATACGGGCTGAAGCTAGTGCTGCCTCTGTACCTGCATGTCCACCACCTACTACGATTACGTCAAAATGTTCATGATAAATCATTTACGGGATCCTACTTAAAAACAACCAGCAAATTCTGAAAGGGAGCGTATTCTACCTAGAAATGCTCAGAAGTGAAATGTTTAAATATTGACCAACATATAAAAAGGTTAACTTGATCACTAATTATATATAAGGATCTTTTTAAAGATCTTTTATTAGATCTTACTACTAGTGATCGCCTTTTCTGTGGGTAAGGCTATATATTACATATAAAACAATAGATTATACCAGATCAATAGATGTGAATTAGATCGGATCTAAGGGCGCACAAGCTCTGATCAAAGTGCTGTTTTATACACAGGGCAAGATCCGGTTAAACTTATCCCATGGATAACTATGCTTGGATCACCGTTTAGATCAAGTGTTATCCACAATGCGATCTATATTTCCATAAAATTGTGTATAACTTATTGAAAAGATCTATTAAGCCGCTTCTGTTACTTTTTCAATAAGCTTAGGAAGCCAAGCCAAAGCAGTCTCTTCTGGTAGGGCTTCATCAAGCACATTTAACTCTAAATTAGGCAGAAGCTGCTTTGCACCTTTATTGATCAGTAATTTTTCGCAATTTTTTGCCGCATAATTAAAGGTATCGTAACTAGAGTCACCTAAACCGACCACTGCAAAATATACCTGATCTAAACTATCCCTTTGATCTAACTCATTAATGAACGGGATAAGGTTATCTGGATAGTCTCCGGCACCATAGGTGGACGTCACTATTAACCATATTGATTGTGATAGTTCACTTGCCACCGGTTGTTCATGCAATGTCGTAATAATAGCTTGATCTTCAAGCGCTTCTTGAAGTTGCTCAGCGACATATTCTGCAGAACCCATTTGGCTGCCAATAATGATCTCTATGTGGTGCATACTATCTCTACCCTTAAGCGAATGGCGACATCATAAAGCTGTTCTGATAGATGTAAAGTGTTGATCGCTTTAAAAGGGATAAAAATATTAGCTTGTTAAATGAGCAACTCAGACTGATCTACGGTAACTTATTGAAAATTAAAAGGTGAATATTTTATTCCAGCTTGTTATGCGGTGGGGATTTTGTGGATAAACTGGCTATATGTTTACTATAACTTTATTATTAGCGCTGAAAAAAGCCTATCGTTGAGCAAGTTTGAACGACAAAAGCGGTGTTATTTACCCAGATCATATTATGTGGACAGTCTAGGTGTGAATAACGCCTAGATCCATAAAATGGCACAGGGCTTTTTGGATCTATCTAGTTCTATTTATATAATTAAATAATCTAAAAAACACAAAGAATGATCTAAAAGTGTACTTATACCGCTTTTATATTGGCCGTTATTTACGTTTCGTGGGGGGCGGTTGATAAAATAATTGCAAATTACAGTGAGATCTTTAAGCGATGCCTGCCACTTTTACCCATTTAGGCTCTTTATTAAGCACTGTTTTACGCTTGCGATGCGCATTTATGAGCGCTAGGCTTTGGTAAACAGCGCGCGAAAGGATTTAAAATGACTGAGTATTCTACCGGTTGTGAGCGACAAATATGTCGTAATTGTGAAAATGCAGATTCCCTATGTTTCGATTTTACCATGGCATTTCAGCCTATTGTGGATGTAGATAAGCGCACAATATTTGGTTATGAAGCGCTCGTAAGAGGGCTCAATAATGAGTCTGCTTGGTCGATTATTTCCCAAGTAAATGAGACAAACCGCTATACTTTTGACCAATTATGCCGCGTCAAAGCCATCGCGCTTGCAGCAAAGCTCAATATTGATGGCTATTTGAGCATTAATTTTTTACCCAATGCTATTTATAAACCTGAGCGCTGTATTCGTACGACTTTAGATGCCGCGAAACAATATAATTTTCCTATTGAACGTATCATGTTTGAGTTCACAGAAGTGGAAAAGATAGAGGATAGCCACCATATTGAGCAGGTAGTAAAATACTATCAATCTCTTGGTTTTTTAACTGCAACAGATGATTTTGGCGCTGGATATTCTGGGCTAAATCTATTGGCTGACTTTCAAACCAACATAATCAAACTCGATATGGCGTTGATCCGAGATATTCATCGTGATCCTGTGCGCCAGTCAATAGTGAGTCACTGTTTGAACATGTTCAAAGAGCTTAAAATTACAGTCTTGGCCGAAGGTATTGAGGTTGCTGAAGAGTTTATATGGTTAAAAGCTGCTGGCGTTACCCTAATGCAAGGGTATTTTTTTGCCAAGCCTGCATTAGAGCAACTGCCTGAGGTGGATTTCGATAAGTTATAAATAACAGTACTTTGTGAGTGGGTGTGCAGCAGCAAACGGCACACCTTACAAAGCGTGATGATCACTTCTTATGTTTTCGGTTTATAAGATTTTTAAGCGTTTGTTGATAGTTGGCAGGGTCGCGCGAGACGATTTGATCACTAAGCCAAGTGAGCATATTAGCAATATTATTCATAAAACTGCGGATCTCTTGTTGGTATCTAATTGCTTCTTGACCAGCAGCTTCATGCCCGACCTCATTAATTAAACTTTCAATCTCCGTTAACTCTGTTTTCCAGTATTTTGTGTAAGCGAGCCGACCTTTCATTGTATCTATATTTACACCTTGATCCGTAGGGGAGTCCTCATCATTATCCAATATAAACGGACATATACGTTCATTAAATAGTTGCCCGTTATTGAGTGAGCTTTGATATAAGTAATTTAACTCACGCATACAATGCTCAGACTTTAGGTATTTATCACTTACGATCACGACCACCAGCTTGGCGTGACCAATTTGTTGCTCAAAGGCATGGATGGAATCGCCCGTGTTTGTGTTATTTCGATCTCTTACAGGCGTTGCAAAGTCTTGTGCACAGTCATACAGTTCATCACATATTTGTTGATGTCTATCGTTTTCGCTGCCCCATGCATAAGAAAAGTACACCTCGGGCAGCGGCTCGGTTGGCCTTGCTTCCCCCAATTTGGTAAATGGTGGGTCTTGATGCTGTTCTTCTGTATTCATAGGTTGTCCTTTTAGCCAATGAACGCTGGGTGTTTTACCCAGCTGATGACTCTGCAAAATAGAGTCAATGATATGGTTAGCAAGCTCATGGGCTTGTTCGCAGTAGAGTTTTAGCTGTATGCGGCCAGGATGGCCGTAATGGGCCAGTTCATCTTCACTGAGTTGATTATTGGCTTCGCACTGTAAGTACACTACGGTGCGGTGTTTGTCATCATAATAACAACAGCCATAGCGCCAGTACGTGGCATATTTTCCCGCCTGTTCGCCAATGGCACTTAAAATACTGCGTTGACTGCCTTCGTGTAAAAACGCGTAGTTGAGCTCGACTGCTATTTTGGCTTGTGCACCGCGCAGCAACTGCGCAATACGTTTCTGTATATCGTGATCCGTCCGTTCGGGTAAGCAATCGGGCGCAATGTAGCTGTCTTCTGCGATTTTAAAGCACACCCCACATTGGCGCATCATGGTTAAAAACAGCTGTTGTTCATTATCACTGTATTGATACTCTGACCAGAGTAGCTCAGCCAGTAACGCTTGAGAGAATTGCCCGTGTTGTTTTTGTAATACTGGCAGCGTCGTGCCGCGCTCTAGCAAGCTATAAACCCCTTGCAGTGCCCAAGCTTGGTCTAAAATTAATTGGTCGTTAAATAGCCCAGCTTTGTAAAACACCAAGCCACAACGGTGTAAATAAATGAGCAAGCTGTCGGGGGCACTGACTTGGTGCTGCGCACAAAGCGCTAGATAGGCCTCTTTTTCGACCACCTTTTGCTGTTGTTGTTTTTGTTCAAGTAGTGTCTGCGCCACTGCCCACCAGCATTTGGGTAATTTAATTTCACCAATGCGCTCTGCTTGATACTCAAAAGCCCAATCAAGCAGTGGTTGAAAGCGTTTAAGATCGTTATTTTTGGCGCTGATCTGCACCGATTGTAGCCAATTAAAATTATGTGCTGGAATAGGCGCTTGTTGCACTTCAGATGAGCTATCACATTGGCTTTGGCATACAATCACTGGGGCTTTTTCACCCGCAATGGAGTCGATATAGGCCAACCAGTAACTGAGTAAATGGTTTTTCATCGGTATACCGGACTCTTGCTCGGCAAAGATTTTCTCATCTTCAAAATCTGGGTGCCAGAGTAGGCAATACACGGCCCGATCATCTAAAAATAATGCGTGAGTGCCCAGATAAATATCTTGGCCACCAAAGTCCCAACTATAAATATCCTTACCTTGGTTATCTTGCCAGACATTAATTTGAATACCGTGGGTGCTTGGGATCGTGTCATCAAATGAGAGTCCTTGAAGCCGGCGTGTTAGTTGAGTTTTACCAATACGGCCATTGCCTAAAATCATCAGTTTCTGCTGATTAACGGTCACTTCGCCCGATTGTTGCAAGGCAAAATAGTAATCTTCAAGGGCCTTTAAGTTGTGTGTATTTTGGGTGAGCTCTTCCGGTACACCGGTTATTTTCAGGTCGCTTGAATGGGTTAGTAAGTAATTTAAGAAGGGGAGTTCATTGATGACCGTTAAAAAGTCGCACTGCGACAGCGGGGACAATATTTTGCAATTACTTAAGTCAATAGCTTGCAAGTAAGGCATTTGCGTCAATCTCGGTAGATGTTTGAGCGCATCACACCCTTCTAAATCAAGCTGCTGTAATTGAGCAAGGTTATGAAGTGGTGATAGGTCACTTAACGCTTCACACCCGCTTATATCCAGTCGCTGTAATTGAGTTAGGTTATTGAGAAAGGATAGGTCTCTTAGTGCATCACATCTGCTTACATTAAGTTCCTGTAACTGATTCAAATTATTGAGCGGAGATAGGTCACTTAACGCTTCACACTCGCTTATATCCAGTTGCTGTAATTGAGTCAGGTTATTGAGGGGAGATAGCTCTCTTAGTGTATCACATCTGCTTACATTAAGTTCCTGTAAATGATTCAAATTATTGAGCGGAGATAGGTCACTTAACGCTTGACACTCGCTTACATTAAGTTCCTGTAAATGAGTCAAGCTATTGAGGGGAGATAAGTCGCTTAGTGCATCACATCTGCTTAGATTAAGCTCCTGTAACTGAGTCAAGTTATTGAGGGGAGATAAGTCGCTTAGTGCATCACATCCACTTAAATTAAGCTTCTGTAGCTGAATCAAGTTATTGAGAGGAGATAGGTCATTTAATGTTTTACACTCGCTTAAATTAAGCTCCTGTAACTGAGTCAAGTTATTGAGGGGAGATAAGTCGTTTATCGCATCACACCCGTGTAAATAAAGTTTTTGCAATTTAGCAAGATTACCAAGCGGTGATAAGTCGCTTAGTGCTTCACATCTGTTTAAATAAAGCTTTTGCAATTCAGCAAGATTACCAAGCGGGGATAGATCGCTTAGCGCATCACATCCGCTTAAATTAAGCCATTGTAATTGAGTTAGATTATCAAGTGGGGATAGGTTGCTTAGTGAATCATATCCGCCTAAATCAAGCATTTTTAAATGAGTCAAGTTATTGAGGCTAGATAAGTCTTTTAGTGCGTTACACCTGCTTAAACTAAGCCACTGTAATTGAGTTAGGTTATAAATTGGAGATAGGTTGCTTAGCCTATCGCAATCATTTAAATCGAGAAGTTGCAATTGAGCTAGGCTATGAAGTGGGGAAAGGTCGTTTAGGGAATGACAGAAACTACAATTAAGGTCTTGTAAATTAAAAAAATTATCAATCCCAGATAGGTCACATAGTAACCTACATCCACTTAAATCAAGCTTTTGTAATTGAATCAGATTATTAAGATCGGATAGGTCACTTAGTAACCTGCATCCACTTAAATCAAGCTCTTGTAATTGAATAAGATTATTGAGGTCGGATAGATCGAACAGTGCATGACACCAGCTTAAATCAAGTTTTTTTAATCGCTGTAAAGATCCCAAGGGTGATAAATCTGATAACTCAATGTTTCCTTGTAGCGTCAGTTCTGTCAGCTCGGTTAAACAGGCGATGTGTGTGATATCAAACAACCCTGAGCAATTGCTTAAATTGAACTTCTTTAGCTGCCCAGCTAAACAGCTAATGTCTTGGGGAATACTACGCAATCTTAAATTGGATAAATCAAGCTCTTCACTGCCGGTGTCATAGGCTGTTTGAATACGCTCAAGCGCAATTTGCCAAGCGGCGGGGTTTTGATAATGTGCCATGGGGTCCTTGGTACTCTTTTTAATCACAAGAGTATCAAGGACACGGTATTTGGTAAATAAGTTGTTACAGCAAAGCTCATAATGCACTTTGCGGTCACTGTGATTAAAAACTACTTACCGATACAAAACGAGCTAAATATTTTGCCAAGCAGGTCATCGGAGCTAAATTCGCCGGTGATCTCGTTCAGGTACTGCTGAGTGAGGCGCAGTTCTTCTGCCAGAATTTCTCCTGCGATATGCATTTCTAACTGGGTTTTACCTATGTCTAAGTGCTCAGCGGCGCGCTCTAGGGCATCTAAGTGACGACGACGAGCCATAAAACCACCTTCGGTAGAACCTTCAAAACCGATACAGGCTTTAAGATGATCGCGTAGCAAATCAATCCCTTGTGTATTTTTGGCGCTTAAGCGTAGCACTGGGTAGTCACCTTGTTGGCACATGCCCGATGTTTCTGCTGATAAATCTATTTTGTTGCGTACCACAGTCACAGCCATACCTTGCGGTAATTGCTGCATAAACTCAGGCCAGATCTTGGTAGGGTCGGTTTCTTGGGTATCGGTGCCATCCACCATAAATAACACATGATCGGCTTGACGAATTTCATCCCAAGCACGCTCAATACCAATTTGTTCTACTTTATCAGGGCTTTCACGCAAGCCGGCAGTGTCGATAATATGTAGTGGCATGCCATCAATATGAATATGTTCACGCAGTACATCGCGAGTGGTACCCGCAATGTCGGTAACAATGGCGGCTTCTCGACCTGCTAAGGCATTGAGTAAGCTAGATTTACCTGCATTAGGGCGACCGGCGATAACCACCCGCATACCTTCACGCATGATGCTACCTTGCTTGGCTTGTTTGCGCACTTCCTTTAACTGTTCAATGATAGTGTTAAGATCACCACTGACTTTACCATCAGATAAAAAGTCGATTTCTTCATCTGGAAAGTCGATAGCTGCTTCAACGTACATACGTAAGTGGATCACTTTCTCCACCAGCGTATTGATATGTTTTGAAAAGTCACCTTGTAAGGAGTGTAGGGCGCTCTTTGCTGCTTGTTCACTGGTGGCATTGATCAGATCGGCAATGGCTTCGGCTTGGGTCAAATCCATTTTGTCGTTCATAAAGGCGCGCTCTGAGAACTCGCCAGGTTGCGCGAGTCTAACCCCAGGGATTTGGCAAATCTCTTTTAATAACATGTCGATGACGATTGGGCCGCCATGGCCTTGCAGCTCAAGTACATCTTCTCCGGTAAACGAGTGAGGATTTTTAAAATAAAGTGCAATACCTTGATCTAGCTGCTCGCCTGACAAGTTGTTAAATGGTACATATTCGGCGTAGCGAACTTTTGGTGTCTTGCCAATAACGGTTTGCGCCACTTGGCTTGCAAGCGGACCGGAAACACGAATAATACCGACACCACCTCGTCCAGGTGCTGTGGCTTGGGCAACAATAGTATCTTGATTTGTGATCATGCTGAGTATCAATTGAGCGTTACATAATAGTCAATTGTATCTCAAAGTGGACAGCGCAGCTATGGTGGCAGGTTTATCATGCTTTTGTCTCATTTATTGGACTGTAAGCTTATGATCATAATACAATACGGTTGGTTTACTTTACTACAAATGTAGTAATTTTATTACATTTATGGAAGTTGTGAAGGAATATATGGCGTACATTTTTGAGACTTACACTTTTGACCCTGAATTGGGTGTGTTGTACAGCGAAGAGGAGGAAATCCAACTTAGGCCTAAATTGGCACAGCTATTAGAGTATTTTTTGCAAAACTCAGGGCGCGTGATCACGCGTGACGAACTGTTATCAGCCCTTTGGGTAAATGGAGAATATCGAGAGAGCTCTTTAACGCAAAGCATTAGAGAGTTGCGTAAGCAACTAAAAGACAATGTACAAAACCCCATATTTATTAAAACCTATCCACAAAGAGGGTATGTTTGGATCAGTGCACCAAAAGCACTCCACGGCAGTTCTGACGATAACGCACTTTCTACTTCTAAGATAAACAAACATACGCTGTCTGATTGGCTTAAAAAGCCAATGGTGATCATCCTGTGTGCTTTATCACTGGTGTTCTTCAGTGGTGGTGTGACTTTTTTAGTATCAAAAAATAACTTTATTGCGGATTCTAAATATGAAAATAATCATAATGATCGACTACTTATCGCGCCTTTTAAAAATCTAACAGGGGAAACGGAGTTTGATTGGTTAAATTATGGCTTGCGCCATTTATTGATACAGAATTTAAAAGATTCTGGGGTATTTACCGTGATCCCCGACAAACCTGCATATCATCTGTTTTCACAAGAGCATGAAGCGCATGAAAATATGGGAGAAACACTCGAAGCGCTCGTTCAACAGGGGCATGCAGATCGTTGGTTAGAAGCAAGCGTTTCTCAAGAAAATGGCTTATTTGTTTTTCATTATACCTTGTCGGATAAGACGGGTAAGGCCAAAAAAGGCGTTATTTATAGTGATGATCTGACACACCCTTTGGCTGACTTAGCTGCAACACTAGCCAAACAAATAATAGGTAAAAATGGCATAGTCAGCACATATCAGGTCTCTGACAATGATTTTTCTACTAAAGACTATCTTGAAGGCTTATATGCGCTAGAAACCAGAGGTGTTGGGCTTGCAATGCGCTATTTTGAGGCGTCGGTACTGCATGATCCTAATAACTTACACTCGCAAGTTGAGTTGGCGAGAACTTATTGGCATACCGGTCGGTTAGCGCAGGCCAATGAAATTTTTAACCAGTTAAATCGTGACTCGAAACTTGAAGCGCACTCTATGCTCAAAGCGAGGATGCTAGAATATTGGGGAGAGCTGAAGCTTGCGCAAGGAGATTATGAAACTGCAAATAGTTTGTTGGAACAGGCTTTGATGGGGGTCGATGAGATTGATAATGATGTGCTCAGATCAAAAATTTACAACAAACTTTCAGCCATCGCATGGTTACAGCAGGATAAACTGCGATCAGAACATTTTGCGCTGCAAGCTAAGCGCCTGTTTGATATGCATGATATGACGGAGTCCGAAGCACAACGTTTGTATTATATTGGTAACCCTCCTGCTGCTAGGCCTGATAAGGAGCAACCTCTTGATTTAGAAGCCAGTTTGCAGAGCTTGTATAAATCAGTGCGTTACTACACGGCAAATGGCAATCTTAGCTTGTTGATGAAAACCTACTTTGCACTTGGGCAAAATTATTTAGCTCCGTTAGATGATAGGCTCAATGCGTTGATGAGTGCATTAGATTTGGCTGCTGAGCAACAAGAGGTTGTTTATCAAATAAAAATAGCAAATTACCTTGGCTTTTACTTTATTCAATTGCATGAAGGAGATAAAGCGTTGCAATATATCAACCTTGCCGCTGATGTATTAAAGCATGAACTTGATATTGCGCCGCTGCGTTATTACAACCAACTATTGCTTGCTATGGCTAAAATGGACATCGGTATTGCAACTGACGATGTGCAAGCTTTAGAAAGCGCTAAACGTACCTTCACAAGGCTGTTAGCTCAGTTATCTGGCGTCGATAATTTTGCAAATATCAAAGCTGATGCGTATTTATTAAAGGGCTGGTCTTTGCTTGCTTTAGCGCAGTACCAGGGGGCATTAGAGAGTTTGACGCAAGCGAATCGCCTTTATGAAGATTTAAAAATGAAAGATTCACAGAGCTATGCAGTGTACTCTTTGATTTATACCCACTTGCAGCTGGGTAATGATAAACAAGCGATTGCGCTGTCAGAGTCAGGCAAGTTTAATAAGAAGCTAATTTATGACTACGCAGCGTTTGCCTACTTTCGAGCAAAGGATATTGATAATGCCATCGCCCAGCTGAAAAAAACCAAACGGCATTTTGCGCCTTATTGGCGTGAACAAGACGAATCAATTCTAACGCAGCTGCTCAGTAGGCAAGCGCAAATAAAGCCGCAAAAGTGGCTCGAGGCACTGCAAAAGCCTTACTCAGTGTACTGTGAGTCAGAATGGAACTTACAATCGGGGCTAAAATAATCTCTGTACTTTTATATTAAAGGCCCTACATGGGCTTTTTTTATGTTTTTGGCGCTGTTAACTGGCGCTTACTTGTGTGAGTTAACGCGTATTACATTAACGCAAAGCATTCAATAAAGCGCGTTTTAAGCTATTCTAAATGTCAGCCTTCCATTATTGTCTAAACCTTTTTAATGCTTCCTCTTGTTGACGTGTTTCGTGCTGAAAATATTTGTCACTTCTTTTGCAATTAACGATGCCTGTCTATGTAAAACTTAATGAAAATATTCATATAGTTAATCTCTTTTTTATCTCGCCTTTATATTCAAAATTTAAATTTTACTCATGTTTTAGCGTTTTTGTGTCGCTATAAAAACCATTTTAGTTATAGGGTCTTGCCTGCGCAAAATTAGCCTGGGATGAGGGTCTCAATACTCGCAAATCGAGTAGTAGGGCAACGCACACTATTGGGCTTTATGCAGTAGTTTCTGATGACAACAAAAGGAGGCAAAAGGAATGATTTGCACTTTAATGAGGTTTTCTCGTGCGGCAAGTTTAAGCTGGTGGGGGCACCGTTATGAGTTTTGAAAACTTAGCTGTTACATGGCTTGTGAATGCTTGCAACAAACAAAAAGAAGTGATCTGTACGCAGCAAGGGTCACTTACTTATCAGGCTTTGCTAGAACAAGTTTGTGCCTTGGCAAGTACATTTCAGCATCTGGATATCAAGGCGAATGACCGAGTTGTGATAGCGCTGAACGATGGGGTTATTTTACATAGCTGCTTTTTAGCATGTATCGCCATAGGTGCTATTCCTATTGTGGTCAACCCGAAGCTCTCTCAACCGAGTTTGGGTTTTATTATTGGTGACAGTCAAGCGAGTTTAGTTGTCAACGAACTCAATCATACCGTTAATTTTGAGCTCTATCATAATGGTGCGGTGGCTCAGTCATATACGTATCAACAATTACTGAAATATGCTCAGGTAGGTTGGCATAACTTCCATTATAAACAAGCTGATGATGTGGCATTTATGCAATACACATCAGGCACAACAGGGAATCCTAAAGGGGTGATGCACAGTAGCAGTAATGCACTCAACAGTGTGCGTTATTATGCTCAGGATGTGTTGCAAGCGCAAAGTGAGGATAGGTTTTACTCTTTAGCCAAATGCTTTTTTGGTTACGGACTTGGCAATAGCTTGTTCTTCCCATTGGCATGTGGTGCCAGCGTGGTACTTGATAGTGATTGGCCGAGCAAAGATAAAGTACTCGCTAATTTAGAACAATATCGACCAACCATATTTTGTGGTGTACCGGCGATGTACCAAGCGTTGCTAAACGATAGCCAAACTCAGCATGCATTTATGAGTGTGCGAAGGGCTGTTTCAGCAGGTGCCCCCTTACCTAACAAGCTTTTTGATCAATGGCAGAAAATCCATAAAACCACGATTTTAGATGGGCTAGGCTCAACAGAGTTATGTCACATATTTTGCAGTCATAGTGCAAATACGGCCTCGGCAGGGACGATAGGAAAGCCATTACAACAGTATCAAATCGAAATCCGTGACTCACAGGGAAACGTACTGGAAGAGGGTGAGTCGGGCACTATGTGGGTGAAGGGTCCATCGCTTTCACAAGGCTATTGGCGCAACCCTCAAGCAACGCAGGCTAAGTTTCAAAATGGTTGGTATAACAGTGGTGACCTAGCTCTTCGTGATGAACAGGGCTTTATACACTTTAAAGGGCGCGCTGATGACTTATTCAAAGTCAATGGCCGTTGGGTTGTACCCAGCGATATTGAAGCACGGATACTTAATGACTTTAATCAAATAACTGAGCTGGCTTTAGTCCCGAGTGAAGATGAAAGTGGTCTTACAAAAGCCGCCTTGTATATCGTTGCAAATACGGTTGAGCAAAGTGAAATCATCGCAAAGGTTGCGCTTTGGTGTCAAAACAACTTATCGAGTTATCAACGACCTATTACTATTTCCTTGCTTGATGCTTTACCGCGCAATGATAACGGCAAGGTTATCCGCAAACAGCTTTACTGTGTTTCACAAGAGGTGGCGTAATGCAGTTTAGTTATTCACATCAAATCTGTGAGTTACCGTATCAAATTGATCAAGTGGTTGATTTATACAAACGTTATGCAGATCCAAAGCAGTCTTTTATTTTTGAATATAACAATGCAGGTAACAAAACCATGCCACCGCGTTTTTCGGTGATTGGGTTATCAACACTTGCCAGTATTCGAGTAAAGAACAACGCACTGTTGTTAAAAACGTCTCAGGACGAAATCGCTTATCCAATTGCAGACAGTACACAAGTTTGGTCAACACTCGAACAAGTGTTGAGCGAGTTTGAGATCATGACGCCTTCGCAGTTGCCTTGTTTTGCTGGTGGCTGGTTTGGTTTTTGGGGTTATGAAAGTGTTCGTTATTTTGAGCCTCAAAAACTGCCATTCCCAAATAAAAAAGATCTGACCGACTCTGCGGATATTGCTTTGATGCTGCCTAAACAATTGTTGGTCATGGACCACCAGCAAGCTCGTATGTGGATGGTGGCTTACGCTCAAAAAGGAGAGTCAGTTGACCTTGATCTAACCGACAATGGATTTGATTGGCAACAGGATCAAACCCGCTCAGATGTACGCTATCAGTTTGATAAACAAAACTTTATGCAAGCTGTAGAGCAATTGAAGCAGCATATCACTGATGGTGAAATTATGCAGGCCGTATTATCACAGCGGATGTGTATCGATGTTAGCGGTCAGGGCATTAATTTTTTTGCCAAACTGCGCAAAGCCAGTCCCTCACCTTATGCGTTTTATGTACGCATGGACAACAGTTGTATTTTTGGCGCTTCCCCTGAGACGCTGGTTCGCTCCCACGACGGGCAGATCGTATCATTCCCTATGGCCGGCACTCGACATAGAACGAGCTGTGAACACACCAACCAGCGTTTAGAAGCTGATCTACTTAATGATGAAAAAGAGTGCGCTGAACATTTGATGCTGATTGATTTGGCGAGAAATGATGTTGGTAAGGTTGCAAAACTGGCTTCTGTGTCGGTACCAAAAATGATGTCCGTAGAGCATTTTTCTCATGTAATGCACATCACTTCTGAAGTTCGCGCAGAGCAATTAGCCCACACCTCGGCACTGGATGTTATTCGCGCCACCTTGCCTGCAGGCACGCTAAGTGGCGCGCCAAAAATTCGCGCCATGCAATTAATAGATCAATATGAAACGGTACGTAGAGGCCTTTATGGCGGCGGTGTCGGGGTCTTGTCAGAGCAAAATGTGGATTTAGCCATCGTGATACGTTCGGCATTGATCAAAGACGGATGTTTACATATCCAAGCTGGTGCTGGGGTTGTTGCTGACTCTGTGGCTGTCAATGAGTGGCAGGAAACCCTCAATAAGAGCCGCGCCATGTTGGAAGCATTAGGCATTGAAGAAACTAAAAAAGATAAGGAAAAATCAATATGTTACTGATGATAGACAACTATGATTCCTTTACCTACAACCTGGTTCACTATGTCGCGGAACTCGGTCAAAAGGTGAAGGTGGTACGCAATGATGAGGTAAGTATTGATGACCTTATCGCTTTGCGACCCGATGGCTTGATTGTTTCGCCTGGCCCATTTGGACCCGAACAAGCCGGTATTTCTTGCGAAGCAATTCGATACTTTTCTGGCCTAATCCCCATTTTAGGCGTGTGTCTTGGGCATCAGTCGATTGGCCATGTTTTTGGCGCTAAGGTCAAACATGCTGATAAGCCAGTACATGGTAAATGCTCAAGTATTGTGCATGATGGTTCGGGTTTATTTACCGGACTCCCGTCACCTTTGCGTGTTACTCGTTACCACAGTTTAAGTTTGGCGTGGCCACTACCTCACTCACTAGAAGTTATTGCAATGACTTCCCAAGATGCTGTTAGTGATGTGAGCTCTTCTCAGATTATGGCGCTAAAACACAGAACTTTACCCATATACGGTGTGCAATTTCACCCAGAATCAATTGCTTCTGAAGGGGGAAAAGCCATGTTGGAAAATTGGCTCAAAGAAACGGGTCTGAGCAAGCTTAGTAACAAGCCTCGTACCGTTGAAGCCGCTTAACTCAATAGGATGTGAACGATGTTTTCTACAGAAGTCATTAAACAAATACAAGAAGATAAAACAATTGGGGCCGGGAATTTTTTAGAAATACTGGCGACTATGCCCATTGATATCAATGCCACTGCATTACAGATTGACCAAGCTATTCCACTTTATGTTGGCCAGCAAACTTCATTTAGCGTTAGACATTTACAGCATTGTGCCACACAAATAGCCAGCAAGTACTGTGCACTTGGTGTACATGAAGGTGATTTAGTTGGTTTGTATTTACAAGACGATCTGAGCTACTTCCTACATTACTTAGCATTAACGCGTTTAGGCGCAATTGCGGTGGCTATCAATAACAAGCTAGCGCCAGAGATCACCTTAGCGTTTTGTAAGATGAATAAAGTCAATGTGGTGATAAGTAGCGAAGATAATTATACCGCTTTACGTGAATTGGATTGCGATTTTGTGCATCTGATGACCGATAAACAATTGATGGCACTGTGCTCTGAACCAGTGCCAGCTATGAAGCAGTATCACCCTGATGATGTGGTGTTACTCGCCCATACTTCTGGCACGACTGGGGTGCCAAAAGCGGTAATGTTCAGTCATGAAGGCTTTTTCTTTGGTGTTCGCAGTCAATTGCATAAACAAAAAGGAGAGCGAGTATTAAGTGCGCTACCTCACTCACATAGCTCAGCTATCTCTGTACTTATGTCCAGTTTACTACGAGGTGCAAAAGTACATGTACTGAGTGATAAACGAGCCTGTGCTATTGCACAAAGCATGAGAGAGTACCGCCATGACTTGGTCGTTGCCTTTCCTAAAACATACGTCGATTTATGCCGAGAAACGCTTAACCCAGAAGATTTTGAGTCGGTGGGTTACTGGATAGCAACGGGAGACGCAAATCATGAGCCGCATATCCGTAAGCTGATTGCACTTGGCCATCATTACGTTAATGGTCAGCGCCAAGAGGGCTCTATTTTTATCGATAATTTAGGGTCTTCTGAATTTGGCTTTGCGATGTTTAGAAACATCCATTCACTGACTCAGAACAAGTTTAACCGATGTATTGGTCGACCCTTTGAGTGGGTAGAGGCTGCCATTTTGGGTGCCAATGGAGAGCAGCTGCCAGCAGGCGAAATTGGTCAACTAGGCGTAAAATCCAATACGGTTACAGCTGGATATTGGAACAACCCTGATTTAACCGAGCAGGCAAAGCTAGCTGGGTACTGGCTGACAGGGGATCTCGCTTATTTTGATGAGCAGGGGCTTTTCTATCATGTTGACCGCACCACCGACCCTATTCATACCGAGCTTGGTACCATTTATAGCTGCTTAACTGAAGAGTTAATCTTAACGCATTTTCGCGACATATTTGAATGCAGTATCTATGGCGCGCCAACAAAAAAAGCGGGCGTCAGTGAAGCCCATATTTGCATTGAATTAATCTCTGAAGCGGAACTTGTGATCCCCGACAAGTTACTGCAAAAAATTAATCAAGTACTTGAACTGAATGAAATTCCACCTCTGAGTGCGCTTACATTTCAATCTGCGCATGCCCATACAGGTGTCACGGGGAAAAAGCTTAAACGCCGACTTCGTCAATTAATGGAGGTTGCATGAACAAATCGCATTTATTACCTCCGCGCATAGAGTTATTTGGTTATGGTATTTGCCCCTATGTAATGCGCGTACGTTACGTGTTGGCGTTACTGGACCTCGATCATCATTATGTTGAGCTCGATATTTATAAAGCTAAACCAGCGGCTTTATTACGTTACAACCCACTTGGTCGAGTACCCACTTTAGTGGTTGATAACGACAGTATTTGTGACTCTACAGTGATTGCGCTGTGGCTCGCTCAGGTTTATAGAGAATACAAACTGCTGCCTGTGGACGCTTGGTCGCAGGCAAAAGTGATGAACGATATGGCTGCGATTGATTTTGTGCATAGCAAAATTAGCACCTTAATGGGGGCTGCAGATCAAGCGGCGTTTACCGCCAGCCTTGATGCACTGAGTGAGTCTTTACAAGCTATTTTACCTGTGTTGAATGCGCTTAATAGTAACCAAGTTTCTTTAACGCATGTATGGGTGATGCCTTTGGCATTATTGCTTAAAACCTTAGATCAGCTTTTTGATGGACAGCTCAGTGATGCAATCGCTGCTATTCGTTCGCTGCCTAATTTGCAGCTAGCTGCGCAGTCACCGAGCGCTAAATTTTCAGCCTTACTCCCTGTGGATTATGCGCAACAGCTGAGTGTGATGCTCAGTAAGCGAAGCCGTTATTACGCCGAACTGTTAGACATAACAATGCAAAAGGAATGCGCAGTATGAATACCCAAGCAATAAATACTTTGCGGTTGATGAGCCTATCAACCGAGCTATTGGCAACTGGTCACACACGTGGCACATGTATGAACTATGTCAGTGATGTTGTACCGAGTTTGTTATCTGTTAACCAAGTGAGCGCCCCAAGCATTGATTTAATTCTTACGCTAAGTATGAGCATCGATCATTTAACGGATGACACTGCGATTCAGTCACCGCGTTTAGGCTACCCAATTCAGCATTATTTGGCTGCCAGCAATGCTTTTGTATTGGATCTTCAAGATACCTCTTGGGCACAAGCATTTGAGGTAGCAAATGGTTATCTAAGCTGTACGGATATGCAGCGAGTGCTGGTAGTTGAAGCTAACTCGTTTGCTCAGCCTGTGGCATCACAATTATTTAATGGTGCACGTGCTGCTTTGCTTGATAAAGCTGCCGTCGAAACAAGTTGCATGATGGTGAACAAAGAACTGCCATTAGAACAGATGCGTACGTTAGTACTTACTGATGACAAAGGGTTTGCTTTATCTGAAGCTGATGAACATGAAAGTATGTTGCTCTGTGAGAGCATTATACAAATGGTAAAACAAAGCTCTGTTGCTATGCCTGTTGTATTGGACTTACCTCTATATTTGCAAGAGGGGGTTTATTCACATTTACAAAGCGCGTTACCACAGATGCAATGGCTACTTTGGGAGTCGTTAGGTAGCAATCAAGCTAGTAATGTGTTGTGGGTTAGTTATGAAGTGTTTCGTAAGCGTGTGGTGGCGCGTGAACTATTGATTAAGGATGAGTTATGAGTACATGTGGTGTAGCCATCAAAGCCGTTGCAGCCAGAGTGCCGAGCATTGCGGTTAGAAATTTTGATGAGCAGTGGTTTGGTGAGATAAGTGAAGCGGATCAGCAGGCTTGGCAAGAAAAATGGGGGATAGAGCAACGATTTTTTACTGATAGCTCGCGTCACACGCCACTACAGCTTGCCCACAGTGTGGCGGCTGAGGCGATATCGCTGGCTCAGCTACAAGCGCAGGATATAGACATGCTGATCAGTGGCACGACTAACGTGGTGCAATTGTCGCAAAATGAAGAGTGTGGTTTGCCTAAAAAGCTGTTGTATCCTCGTGTCAGCCAAGCGTTAAAACACATGTTAGCGCTTGAAAATGCCATCGAGTTTGATATTCAAAATGAATGTTCAACCATGATGGATGCCATGCAAATTGGCCACAATGCAATAAAAACAGGACGTGCTAACCATGTTTTGCTGGTGGTATTTGAAACATCTAGCAACTCTTTGGATAGAAGCGAAGCCAATGGTATGAATTTTGGCGATGGTTATGCGGCTGTTGTGTTAAGCCGTCATGATGATCCTAGTTTGGGCATTAAATCTCAATCTTATCAAAGTTTTCCTAATAACTATTCGCTAGCAACGGTGAAGTGGGACGAGCAACCTAAAACCCCAACTGGATTGAGTTTTCAAATGCCTGAAGGGGGAGCCAGTGAAATGGGCAAATTTGTACCAAAAACACTCCCTAAATTGGTTTATAGCGCATTAGAAAAAATCGTGATGCAACCTTCAGATATCGACTTTTTTGTGTTTCATCAACCAGCAAGAAAGCTGATCGATGCATGGTGTGCTTATTTAAATATTCCCGCAGAGAAAACCATCAAAATCATGCAAGAGTATGGCTGTGCTGTATCTGCGGCTATGCCACTGGCTTTTAACTTGGCACTGCAGCAGCAAAAAATCGTAGCAAGGAGTCAAATTGTGATAGCAAGCCCGTCAGTGGGCTGGGGATTTGGTGCCCAAATTTGGCAACTAGGGGAGTTACCTAAATTCAGCTCGCAAATACACCAAAGCCTTTTAGATAGTCAAAACACAACAAGGAATGAATCACTATGAAGCCCTCTTATATCTTAGGTACTGGTTTTTACTTGCCCAGTCAATGTGTTGATAACCATATGATTTCAAAAGTTATCAATACTTCAGATGAGTTTATTCGTCAGCGCATTGGTGTAGAAACGCGTTTTCACGCACAGCCTGAACAAGCATGTAGCGATTTAATGTTAGCGGCTGCAAAAATGGCGATTGAAACAGCAAAAATAAACATTGAAGACATCGATATGCTAATTGTGAATACCCTCAGCCCTGATGTTCACGATCCATCGCAAGCCTGCATTTTAGCCAGTAAGTTAGGTCTAGAAGAGGTGCCTGCATTTGATATTCGAGCGCAATGCAGTGGCTTGTTATACGGTATTAACATCGCCAAAAACTTTATTGCAGCAGATGATAAACGTTGTATTTTGGTGGTGGCGGGCGAATTGCTATCCAAGCGTATGGATACCAGTGATGACGGTCGTAATTTGGCGGTAATGCTCGGTGATGGATGTGGGGCAGCGGTTATTTCAGACCAACCGCGCGATAACAGCCAAATGACTGGTAAGGTTATCGATATGGTGATCAATGGAGATGGGCGTCAATGGGAAAGCCTTGTAACGCGCGTGCCTGGCACCGCTCAACGCCAATTCCATCGTGCTGATGATAACCAACAAGGACATAGCTTTATGCGTATGAATGGCCCTGATGTATTTCAGCATGGTGTGAGCAAGTTTTGTGAAATTGCTCAACAGCTGCTTGAGCGAAATAATTTAGCGGTTGCAGATATCGACAAGTTTATTGTTCATCAGCCTAATTTGCGAATGTTAGAAGAAATTCAAGCACGTTTGGATATCGACCCGCAAAAAATGCCCATTAATGTTACTAAGTACGGAAACATGGCCTCAGCATCAACCGCGGTTACGTTGGCGCAGAGTTGTCATGAGGGCGTTGTTAAATCTGCTGATCGGGTATTGATATTGTCTTACGGTGCAGGAGCCACATGGGCTGGTGCATTGGTGCAGTTTTAAGGAGGCATTATGCAAAACACACGACAGTGGCAAGCGCATATGGGTGAGCATGACAACGGCTTACACTTACTGGGTACGATTGATGTACCAATATTTTTATTAAAGCTCTCCGATGGCTGGGCATTGATTGAAGGGTCTGTTGAGCCACTTGCGCCACTGATTTTACGACAATTAAAAAGTATTGTGTCGGATCTTGGCTTGATTAAACATTGGTTTATCACTCACTCACACTATGACCATATTGGCACCGTGCCATTGCTTTTACCCTGGTTGCCGAATGCGAAGGTTTACGCGTCTGCGCTGACCAAAAAGGCTTTGCGTAACCCTAAGGCAAATGAAGTCACTTACAAGTTAACACAAAGCTTGTATCGCATTATGCCTGAGGCGGAGCGACCTGATGATGAGCTGGAACAACATCGAATGGCATTGGCCGATATACCGGTAACGGTCCTAGAAGAGGGGGATGAAGTCCATTTTGACGCTGATCACAGCATGGTTGCACTTGCCACCCCTGGTCATGCCAAATGCTTACTGAGTTTTTATGAGCCGCAATATAAGCGCTTATATGTGTCTGATACCTTGGGTGAAATGGTTTCTCCTAGTCAATGGGAGCCACTAATATTCCAAGACTATCCAGCCTACATCGCCTCGTTAGTTAAATTACAAGGTTTAGCAATTGAGCAATTGGTGCTGGGTCATCATGGGGTGCTCTACGGTGCGCTTGCGCAAGATGCGCCGAAACTTGCAGAGCAGGGTGTGTATCGCTTTATTGAACAAGCCAAACACGTCTATTCAGAGCTTGCTCAAGATGCACAAAAGACCGCACAGCATATCTCTGAGCTAACGCGTGACTCAACGGGCACGTTTGTTTCTAAAAAGCTTCACTATAACGGTACTTTGCTAATGCTCACTTTGCTTGGCGTGGTACCACACCCTGAATTAGTTGAATAAATAAGGAATATGAGTATGAGCAATAATCAAGATAAAAAACTGATTGTCGTCACTGGAGCAAATAAAGGACTGGGTTTTGAAACGGCTAAACAGTTAGCGGAGTTAGGACATCACGTGGTCTTGACGGCTAGAAATGAACAAGCAGGAAAAGCGGCCTGCCGCTTACTTGCAGAGCAAGGATTAGAAGCCGATTTTATTCAACTGGATATTAGCGATTCGAGCAGTATTAAAACCTTCACTGAAACCCTTGCTGATCGCTATCAGCATGTGGATGTACTGATCAACAACGCAGGGGTGTTTTTTGATTGGGAGTCGAGCGCAGCAACGCTTAAGTTAGACGAGCTCAGCGATACACTTAAAACGAACTTGTTTGGCACCATTGAGATCACGCAAAGTTTGTTACCTGTGCTTGGACGGGCATCCGCGGCTAAAGTCATTAATGTAAGCAGCGACTTAGGATCAGTCTCTTTTGCGTCAGACTCAAATAATGAATATTACGGCGTAAACGGCACCGCGTACCGTATTTCAAAAGCGGCACTGAATATGTATTCAACCCAACTTGCTAAAGAATACGCGCAATCCAATTTAGTTGTGAGCGTGGTATCTCCTGGTTGGTGTCAAACAGATATGGGCACCAATGCTGCCCCTCGAAGTGCAGAGCAAGGTGCCCGCAGTATCGTTGATGCTGCGTTAGAACCCGCAAATAAATATCACGGTAAGTTTGTTTTAGATAGCCAGTTTTTGGCTTGGTAAATCATTTTGTCACTAAGGAAAGAAATAATGAGTAAACATAAAAATAGCCATCATCAGCGCATTGGCGAACGATTTGAGTCTTTCGTAGCAAAGCATCCGATCTGGAATAATCCATTGTTCATCGCGTGCAACAACAATAAATTAAGCTTAGAAGATTATGGCTTTGTGATTAGTCAGCACTTTTATTATTCTCGAGGATTTACCCGTTTGTTATCTGCATTAATGATGCAGTGTGATAACGATTACTATCGCGCAGAGTTATCTCATAACCTTTGGGAAGAAGCAGGAGAAGAAGACCAAGAGAACTGCCACTCAAACTTGCTGCGTCGTATGATCACCAATACCTTCGGCCTTGATAATCCAGATGCGACAGAATTTAGAGATTACACGGTAGGCTACTTTAACGATTGCTTAGATTACTTAAAAAATGGCGACTTGATCCGTGCCGCAGCATTTTTAGGTTGGGGGACTGAAGGGGTTGTACCACGCATTTATAGCCACTTTTTCAACGGGTTGACGAAGTTAGGTGTACCTGAAGAAGAGTTACTGTACTTAAGCTTGCATATGGAATGCGATGATGAGCATTCTGAGGTGATAGAAGCGATTGCGTTGGATGCTTGTAACGATGATACAGAAACACATTGGTTGGCGATTGAAGAAGCCATCGATCATTCGCTTACATTACGTGACCGTTACTTTAGACAGCTATATGAGGAGTTAGAGGCACGTCAACTCAAGCAATTAGTCAAGCAGGTTACGAATGAGAAGCCGTATGCCGACTTAGCGCAGTTAAATGATTTATATGCTAATGTAGCTAATAAGCAGGGTGTGCCACTTTATAAAAACGATGCCCAAGATCAAAATGTTAGTTTTGAAGTCACACGCTTTAAAGTGGCCAGTGAAGTGATTGACCCTCGTTTGCTCGAGATCCCCGTTGGTAAACGAAACGAAAAGCATCGTCATGCACATGAGTCAGTATTTTATGTGCTAAGTGGCTCAGGTATCGTGCATGTAGATGAGCAAGAGATCAAGGTTGCTGCAGGCGATCTCGCCTATGTACCACGTTGGTATGATCATTACACACAAAACACCGGCGACACACCGCTAAAAGTATTAGCACTAACAGACTATGGATTTACTCGCTGTTTTGCTAAAAATACAGAGCGAAGCTATCGTCAACAGCCTGATAATGTTGCCGTATAAGCTTTAGCCTCTTTGTTAACTAAACACAATCAGCCATGCACACCGTGCGTGGCTTTTTTATGTTTAAAATATGCACTTTGCAGCATGGATTATTTTAAAAACAATGAGAGATAAAAAATCGACTGCCGCAGCAGTCGATTTGTTTGGGGATGAAATTAAGGGGGAACTAAAGTCGTTTTGGTGGCTTTTCGCCGCGGTATATAATCTTGTCGTCGCTATTTAATACAATCCAATACGGTAGACTGGTTATCTCATACTTTTGAAACAGTTGGTTATGCGCATCTAAGATCACCGGGTGATTGAGCTTAAAGCGCTGCTGATAAGATGCGACATCCTGTGATGTGATATAAAAAGGTTTAATAACTGTTTTAACCGGTATCTCACTGAGGTCGACGAGTCGATTGTTTGCTTTAATTTTTTGCTCGCATTTAGGCAGATGTTGAAAAGGACATAATGCGTCGCTAAAAAACAGCACTTGTGAGTTGCCGTGATGGCCAAAGTGGTGCGGTTTGCCATTTGTGTCTTTGAGCGTGAGATCTGTGTCTGACTTGTTTTCGAGTAAAATATTATCGTGGCTTATCACTGTGTCTGATGATGGTTGTTTACCAAGAAAGTTGATTTCTTTCACTTTACCATCGTCTAGTATCACCTGAGAGGGGGTCTGCCATACCCCAAGTGATAGTGCCAGCTGCTGGTTTTTGTCTATTTGTAATCCTGAAAACTGTGGGTAGGTTTCAACAAAGCCGTTGAGTACGTTGTTATCAACATTGATATCTGGCTGTAGGAAAACTCGCGTTACATCTGCTTGCTTAGGAGGCAGTGTTGTGGGGGTGTAGTATTCATCCCAAAGATTAATAAAAATCAGTTCTACTTTGCCATGTTTTAAAGTGCTGGTCGCTTGGTCTTTTTTAACCATACTGAAAGCGCCGCCTTGCTTTGGAATATTCTGTGCAAAGCTTGAATTACTAAAGGCTAACAGAGCAAATAAAGCTGCTAAAATATGCGTTATTTTCATTAGATACTCCTTATTTTAAAGCGCTAAGGCGCTGCTTTAATTCATCGGTTAACAGCGCACTGCGAAATACTTCTTTGCCTTGTGAATCAAGCAAAATGTGCGTTGGAGTACCCGTGACATTGTATTTTTTTACGAGCTCTCCTCGCTCATCGAAAATAGTCGGTACTGTATAATCATGTTTTGCCATATAGCGCTTAACCAGTCCTAAATTCTGGTTAAAGCCGATATTAACGGAGATAACCTCCAAGGTATCTTTGGTGTGTTCGTAGGTGTCCTGTAAATGGGGCATTTCTTCTAAGCAGTAGCTACACCAAGTTGCCCAAAACTTGAGATAAATAGGCGAGTTACCAACGGGCAGGATATCTCCTGCGATAGAGGTTGCCTTAAACGGTGGTGTGACGGGCTCTGCAGCATGATTGGAAAAGCTCGCGATAGCCAGTGCCACTGCACTTAGTGAGTTTCGATAGTTCATTATCTTTCCTTATAGATATAAAAGTTGTCCGGCGCGCAGTAAGTAATATTCACTCATGATTAAAAACAGCAGAAATAAGGCCCATTGGATGGTACTCAGCCACTTCCCTGATTTGGGCAATTTAGTAATGAAGCCGCTAGAAATGCCGGCTAAAAAAAGCAATAAGCACATACCAACGGAGAACGTAAAGAGAATGGAGATGCCCCATGAAAGGCTTTGCTTTTGGGCTACAAACAGCAAGATGGCTGCGAGTACTGGAGAGCTACAAGGCGCAGCAACAAAGCCGCTGGCGACGCCCATCAAAAATGCAGACTTTGAGTTGGTCTGAAAGTTATGCTGTGTAATAAATGCCGGAAGAGGTATCCAGCCTTTTAAAACAAAAGCAAAGAGTAGCAAGATGTTGGCAAACGCGATTTGCACATAAGGGTTACTTGCAACAGTACCAAAAAACTGTCCTGTCATGGCGGCTGTTGCACCTAAGGCAGTATATACCAAAGCTACCCCCAAACAGTACAGTAAAGCTCTTAGCGCAATTGGAGAGCCGCTGCGTTGTTGTCCCAAAGTTGCAACGGTGATAGGGATAATCGGGTAGATACAAGGTGAGAGACTCGTTAAAACCCCCATCAATAACGCAACCCCAAGCCAATATAAGCTAGGAGTGTCTTGCTGTAGTAAATCAATAAAGAATGATTCTGACATACTCTTTTTCGCCGAGTTGTTGTAAAGGTCGCCTCAAAGTTAATTGAATTGTCCCAGATTGGTATCAATAACGACTGAAATATATATAAAATAAATAAAACCAGTTAAATCAAAATATTAGTGGTATTCAGTTGATATGAATTTGGTTTAGGAAGAACCCTCATTTACCCGTTATTCGACGATGGGTGATTGTCAAAGCACAGATGTGGTTATGGTGATCGAGCCGCGCATTAACACGTTGTAGGCTCAGTAGGAGATATAGTAGTAATACATTGCTCATTCTAGCGAGCTAACTGACTTATTAACGGCGAATAACTACATACCGACATTGTTGCCTAGTTAATCTCAGTTTTGGGCAAATTTGTTTATCTGAAGCTGAGGTTAGTTATGAAGCCATTTATCTATCGTGACTGGCATAACGCAGAGTAGGGACGCTGATTGTGGCAAATAAAAACGCTCACATGATTGTGAGCGTTTTATGATGATTAAATCTATATAGGGCTTATCTAACTTTTAGACCCTTTTTCTCCATACCACGGTAGATAACCAGCATCTGTGCAATGGTGATCAAGTTAGATACTAACCAGTACAGCACAAGACCCGATGGGAATGGGAAAATAATGAAGAAGAAAGTAAATACCAACGGCATATACGTCATCATCTTCTGTTGCATTGGATCTGTTACCGTCATCGGCTGCAGTTTTTGCGTTAGGAACATACTTGCACCAAACAAGATTGGCAGTACATAGTATGGGTCTTTTGATGATAAGTCAGTTAACCAAAGCATAAACTCAGCGTGGCGAAGTTCTGTTGATTCTAAGAATACGTAGAACAATGCCAAGAAAATTGGCATTTGCAGTAATAGCGGTAAGCAGCCACCCATAGGGTTCACTTTCTCTTTGCGGTATAGCTCCATTGTTGCTTGACCGAACTTTTGGCGGTCATCACCATAGCGCTCTTTTAAAGCTTGCATTTTTGGCTGTAGCATACGCATCTTAGCCATTGAGGTGTATTGCGCTTTGGTAAGCGGGTATAGGGCTGATTTTACAATAATGGTGATTGCAATGATTGCCACACCCCAGTTGCCCACTACGCCGTAAATGAGTTTAAGTAATACAAACAGAGGTTGTGAAATAAAGAATAACCAACCGTAATCGACAGTTAGATCCAAGTCTGATTGAATTTCTTCAAGTGCATCGCTATCTTTTGGACCCATATAATAAGTTGCCGATAGTGTTGCGTTGCTATTGGCTGCGATATTAACTGGCTCATTTTTAATCCCGACAATACCTTGGCCATTGCGCAGTAATGAATAAATAGTACTGTTGATGGTTTGATCAGGTACCCAAGCACTTACAAAATAGTGTTGAATAAATGCAATATAACCACCCTGAGTATTTTTATTCAGATTCGCTTCGCTCATATCGTCAAAGCTATACTTCTCGTATGGCTCTTCAGATGTGCCGTATGCTGCACCTAAATAAGTTTGGTCTACCATACTACCTTTGCTTTGGATAGTACGTTTAACCTGGGTATATAGCTGTACTTGAATTGGATCGGCTGAGCTGTTGTTTACGTTGTACTCTAGAGCGACATCGTATTTTCCAGCCTTAAATACAAATGTTTTAGTAAAAGTAACACCTTTACTATCAACAAATGTAAGTGGAACGCGCAGTTCTTCACCGTTTAATGTGTATGCCGTTTGCTCACTTTGGTAAACAGGACGACCATCACGAGAAGCATCAGGACCATTTAAGCCAATCAAACCACTTTGTGAGATGTATTGTTTGTTTTCAAATTCGCCCAGTAATAAGTAAGGTTCTTCGCTACCATGGGTTTCGGCATGCTGAAGAAGTTTTGCCTCAACAATATCACCGCCCTTAGTATCAATTTTTACTTCAAATACATCGGTTGTCACTGATACGGTTGAACGAATGGCCTTAGTTGCTGCAACAGGCACATCGTCTTGGCTAGAAGCCGGAACGTCTTGTGATACAGGATTGGATGTAGGGGTGGTCACTTGCGTGGTGGCACTGGTATCGGCAATTGGCTTGTTATACGTATTGTTCCATTCTTGAAACAATAAAAACGATACAAGCAATAAACCAATAAATAAAAACGTGCGTTGTGATTCCATAACAGCTCTTATTTCTCGTGTTGGTGTTTAACTTGGGTTGATTTATCAGGCACGGGATCATCCCCGCCTGCGCTTAAAGGGTGACATTTTAATATGCGTTTAACTGCTAACCAACTCCCTTTTAGCAATCCATGACAATTAATTGCCTCAATTGCGTAGCTAGAGCAGGTTGGGTTAAATCGACAGTGTGGACCCAACATTGGGCTAATAAAGCGTTGATAACCCCTAATGATAAAAATTAAGGCAGCTTTTGGTAACGCAATTATCTGCATACACCTACGCTGAAACACTTTATTTGTCATTGTCACATTTACTATGTTCAAAAGGTGAGCTAAAGATACCTTAAATAGCCATTTAAAGCTATGAATCAGAGGGATTATCGCGCTTTTGCTGGTTATTTGCTGGCGATTTATTTGGTTTTGCATTTTTCGCTGGACGCTTTTTAAACGGCTTAGGTTTTGCAGCTCCAGGCTTGCAGCGCTCGTTGATTTTGCGCCATAGTTTGTCGAGTTGTTTAGTTAACTCTTCATTACTTTGTTCTGCAATCCCACTTTTAACCATCAAAACAATATCTATATTGTCGAGCTTATTTTGGTTCAAACGGAAACTTTCGCGAGCAAGTCGTTTTATTCGGTTACGTTGGCAGGCTAACTTACAACGCTTTTTAGCTACGGTTAGACCTAGACGCGGACGTCCAACATCATTTGGTTTTGCAAGTAAAGTAAAGAAGGGGGTAGCTGCGCGAGCAGGTTCTTGAAATATACGAGAGTAATGCGAGGGAGTTAACAGACGTAACTCCCTGCCAAAGCTAAAGCTTTCCACTTATATTAAGCAGAAAGTACTTTACGGCCTTTAGCACGGCGACGTGCTAGTACTTTACGGCCATTTGCAGTTGCCATGCGAGCACGGAAACCGTGAGTACGTTTGCGCTTTAATACGCTAGGTTGAAAAGTTCTTTTCATAACAATTCCATCCGATCGGTTAAGTTTAAAACATCCTATGCAGGTCGCGATCCTGGCACAGGTGCCATTGCGAGCGCGAGATAGTAATGCCGACAGGCCCTAAAGTCAATCATAATCTTACATCGCTGGTGGTTTTTTACGTCCAAAGCGATATTAAGCCTGTCAGTTAGGGTTGGCACTATTATATAGCAAGATCTTCCGATCGACCTAGTAGATCGTGATCGATCTGATCTAATTGAAGTTTTCCACAGGTATTGCGCAAAATCTGACAGAAAGCTATGGAAAACTAAAATAGATCGTAAATTAATAATGAGATCTTGGTGGTTTTTTGCTATGATCTAATTCTTGGATCTAAAATAAAATTTATATAAAAACAAAGGGTTGTATTTTTTTATCAACAAGATCCTCATTTTTAAAAAAGTCAATATTGAAGTTGTGGATAAGATCGCTTCATAATACTCGGCTTCCACAAATAATTTAATGATAATAAACGATAATTCCTGTATATATTTACACCTTTTGGTGTCCGGGAATATTAACTGCTTTTGGAGTTCAGCGTGTATCTGTCGGTTTGGCAAAGTTGTTTATATGTATTGCAAGATGAATTACCATCTCAGCAATTTAGTATGTGGGTAAGACCACTACAGGCAGAGAGTACCGAAGATACCTTAACGATTTACGCGCCTAATCGCTTCGTATTGGACTGGGTTCGTGAGAAGTACCTTAATCGTATTAACGAATTACTGATCGAAATCTGTGGTGATGAAGCCCCTGAGTTGCGCTTTGATGTTGGTAGCAAGCCTATTCTTGGGCAAGCTGGGACACAAGATAAGCCAGCGCAAGTGACTACGCACACACAAAATGGTCATCACTCTGCTGCCGTGCCAAAAGCGCCAGCAAGTAGTGAAAAAGTTGAGCCCGCACCTAAATCTGCCTATAAGTCGAATATTAAAGAAAACTATACCTTTGATAACTTTGTTGAAGGTAAATCTAACCAATTAGCAAAAGCAGCTGCAACGCAAGTAGCGGATAATCCTGGTTCTGCATTTAATCCGGTTTTCATTTATGGTGGCACGGGTTTAGGTAAGACTCACCTATTACATGCTGTTGGTAACGGCATTTTAGATAAAAAGCCTGATGCAAAAATTGTTTATATGCATTCTGAGCGTTTTGTTCAGGATATGGTTAAAGCACTGCAGAATAATGCTATAGAAGAGTTTAAGCGTTATTACCGTAGTGTAGATGCATTAATGATTGATGATATTCAATTTTTTGCTAATAAAGAACGCTCTCAAGAAGAGTTCTTTCATACCTTCAATGCGCTGTTAGAAGGTAACCAACAAATTATCTTAACTTCTGACCGTTATCCAAAAGAAATTGAAGGCGTAGAAGACAGGCTTAAATCGCGCTTTGGTTGGGGGTTAACAATTGCAATTGAGCCTCCTGAGCTTGAGACTCGTGTTGCAATTTTAATGAAAAAAGCGCAGCAAAGTAATATTAACTTGCCGCATGAAGTGGCGTTTTTTATTGCTAAAAAGCTACGTTCAAACGTACGTGAGCTTGAAGGTGCACTGAACCGCGTGATTGCAAATGCAAACTTTACCGGTCGTCCCATTTCTATTGATTTTGTAAAAGAAGCATTGCGCGACTTGTTAGCATTGCAAGATAAGTTAGTTACCATTGATAATATCCAACGCACAGTTGCAGAATATTATCGTATTCGCGTATCAGATCTATTATCTAAACGTCGTAGCCGCTCTGTAGCTCGACCTCGTCAAGTAGCAATGGCGTTATCTAAAGAATTAACCAATCACAGCTTGCCTGAAATAGGCGATGCATTTGGTGGTAGAGACCATACTACGGTTTTACATGCATGTCGCAAAGTGAAGTCACTTCGTGATGAATCTCACGAAGTTAAAGAAGATTATCAAAACCTGATCAGAACATTGTCATCTTAAGGGCTGTTTAAGTTATGCAAATTATCATTTCAAGAGAGCAATTTTTAAAGCCGCTCATGCAAGTGTCTGGCGCGATTGAGCGCAAGCATACATTACCTATTTTATCGAACGTGTTATTAGAGATAAAAGACGGTACCTTGGCAATGACGGGAACTGACTTAGAAATTGAGTTAGTTGCTACTGTAAACTTGGAACAGCCAAGCGCTGATGCAAAAATAACTTTACCAGCTAAGAAGTTACTTGATATCTGTAAAAGTTTGCCCGATGGTAGTGAGCTGAAGTTTGAGAGTCAGGAACATCAGTTATTAATCACAAGCGGTAAGAGCCGTTTTTCATTGACCACGCTTGCTGCGGAAGACTTTCCAAACCTAGAACAATGGGATGGCGAAGTTGAGTTTCAATGCTCTCGCTTGGAATTGCGTAAATTACTAGAAAGTACGCACTTCTCTATGGCCAACCAAGATGTTCGTTATTATCTAAACGGCATGTCTTTTGAAGTAGATAATAATGAAATTAAAACGGTTGCGACCGATGGACACCGTTTAGCTATCGCGCAAAAAACATTAGCGAGTTCAGTAAATACGCAGCGCCAATTAATTATTCCCAGAAAAGGGGTGCAAGAGATTATGCGCTTGTTACCAGCTGATGAGGAGAGCATCACAATTCAGTTTGGTGCAAATCATGTTCGTTTAATGGACGCTGAGTTTACATTTACAAGTAAACTCGTAGATGGCCGTTTTCCAGACTATCGTCGTGTTTTACCTCGCGGTGGTGACAAACTTGTACATGCTAATCGCGAATGGCTGCGTAGTGCATTCCAACGTGTATCAATCTTGTCGAATGAAAAGTTTCGCGGTGTTCGTTTGAACTTATCTAATGGTATATTGAAGATCAGCGCAAACAACCCAGAACAAGAACAAGCGGAAGAAGTGGTTGAAGTTGGGTATCAAGGTGACGATTTGGAAATTGGGTTTAACGTTTCTTATGTTTTAGATGTACTTAATACATTGAAGACAGAAGATGTCCAATTTACCTTGCTTGATTCTAACAGCAGTGCTTTGATCGAAGGTGTTGGGGATGAAGAAGCAACTTATGTTGTGATGCCAATGCGTTTGTAATATGAGTTTAACGCATCTAAGCCTCGGTGATTTTCGTAACATCGAGGCACTGGCTTTTGAGCCAAGTCCTGACATCAATATTATTTATGGGGCTAACGGCAGCGGTAAAACTTCATTACTAGAGGCCATTTATTTTCTTTCCCATGGAAAATCTTTTCGAACAAATAAGCATAAAATTCTTATCCGTCACGAACAAGCTCGTTGCGTAGTTCACGCAAAAAAACAAATACATAACTTGTCTATACCAGTGGGTATAAGTAAAGACCAAGCGGGCGAAACTAAGCTGAAAATTCAGGGGCAGTCTAGTAGAAGAATGTCTGAACTCGCACAGCTTATTCCTGTTCAGGTGATAACTCCAGAAAGCTATGAATTATTTTTTGGCGGGCCAAAGGAGCGTAGAAAGTTTTTAGACTTAGGCGTGTTCCACGTGGAACATTCTTTTTTTACAGCTTGGCGTGATTTTAATAAAGTACTCAAGCAGCGTAATGCGCTTCTTAAATCAAGGCCTTCAAACTACGCGGAACAGATCCAATATTGGGACAAAGAATTTGTAAGGCTTGCTGAGCAAATAAATAATCATAGAAAAGCGTATATAAGTAGGTTTGAGGCGCTATTTTTTGATAAAATAGTTGGTCAGATACCCATATTTTCTGGGTTAGAATTACGTTATGATGCAGGATGGAAAGATTGTCTTGCGACACAACTAAAACAACAATTTGAACGTGATGTTAAGCTTGGCTATACAAGTAGAGGGCCTCATAAGGCTGACTTTAGTTTTTATAGTCAGGGTCACGGAGTGGAAAATATTCTGTCTCGAGGTCAACTCAAACTGCTTTTGTATGCATTGAAAGTATCGCAAAATAGTTTGATTGAGTCGGAGACGGATAAGCAGTCAATACTGCTTATTGATGACTTACCTTCAGAACTAGGTGAAGAAACGATGCAGAGTGTTTCTGCTTTATTGGCACAATGTCAATCTCAATTGTTCATTACAGCCATCACCGCTGAAAGTATTTCTGCTGTTGTGGAACCGATGCAAAGAGCATGTAGTATGTTCCACGTGAAACATGGCAGCTTAATAACAAAATAATTGGAAGAAACCATGTCTGAAAATTACGATTCGTCCAGTATTAAAGTACTGAAAGGATTGGATGCAGTAAGAAAGCGTCCAGGAATGTATATAGGGGATACTGATGATGGGACTGGTCTACATCATATGGTGTTCGAGGTTGTAGATAACTCGATCGATGAAGCTTTGGCGGGCTACTGTGACGATATTTTTGTCACTATTCACACCGATGGTTCTGTATCAGTTCGCGATAATGGTCGAGGCATTCCTACTTCAATTCATGAAGAAGAAGGTGTGTCTGCTGCTGAAGTTATCATGACCGTATTACACGCGGGTGGTAAGTTTGATGACAATTCATATAAAGTATCTGGTGGTCTACACGGTGTAGGTGTATCGGTTGTAAATGCGCTTTCTGAAAAACTACAATTAACAATTCGCCGCGAAGGCAAAGTGCATCAGCAAAAGTATTCGATGGGTGTACCAGATGCGCCACTAGCAGTAATTGGCGAATCGGATACAACGGGTACTGAGCTTCGTTTCTGGCCAAGTGGTGAAACATTCACAGATATTAACTTCCATTACGATATTCTTGCTAAGCGTTTACGCGAACTTTCATTTTTGAATTCAGGCGTGAGTATCATTTTAAATGATGAACGAGAAGAGAATAAACAAGACCACTTTAAGTACGAAGGTGGTATTAGGGCATTCGTTGAATACTTGAACCGTAAGAAAACGCCAGTTCATCAAAGTGTATTCCATTTTACCACCGAGCGTGAAGATGGTATCAGTGTAGAAGTATCTATGCAGTGGAACGATGGCTTCCAAGAAAATATCTATTGTTTTACCAACAACATTCCTCAACGAGATGGTGGAACACACTTAGCTGGTTTCCGTGCTGCGTTAACACGTACGTTAAATACCTATATGGAAAAAGAAGGGTTTAACAAAAAAGCGAAGACCACAAGCAATGCGACAGGTGATGATGCCCGTGAAGGCTTAACGGCTGTTGTTAGCGTTAAAGTGCCAGATCCAAAGTTCTCGTCTCAGACGAAAGATAAACTAGTATCAAGCGAAGTTAAGTCTGCTGTAGAACAAGCAATGGCTGAAAAGCTCACTGAGTTCTTACTTGAGCACCCAGCTGATGCAAAAACCGTTGTCGGAAAAATTATCGATGCAGCACGAGCGCGTGAGGCAGCGAGAAAAGCAAGAGAAATGACGCGCCGTAAAGGTGCTATGGATTTGGCTGGCTTACCAGGCAAGCTTGCTGACTGCCAAGAAAGAGATCCTGCGCTTTCTGAACTATACATAGTGGAGGGTGACTCTGCGGGTGGTTCTGCTAAGCAAGGTCGTAATCGTAAAAACCAAGCTATTTTGCCGTTGAAAGGTAAGATCTTGAACGTTGAAAAAGCACGTTTTGATAAGATGCTTTCTTCTCAAGAAGTGGCAACACTGATCACCGCACTAGGCTGTGGCATCGGTCGCGATGAGTATGACCCAGAAAAACTTCGTTATCACAGTATCATTATCATGACCGATGCTGACGTTGATGGTTCTCACATTCGTACGCTTCTTTTGACGTTCTTTTATCGTCAAATGCCAGAAATCATTGAGCGTGGTTATGTCTATATTGCTCAGCCACCACTTTACAAAGTGAAAAAAGGTAAGCAAGAGCAGTATATAAAAGATGATGCTGCGTTGACTATTTACTTGACCTCATTAGCTTTAAACGGTGCGGCGTTATACCCAAGTGAGGGGGCTGCTGCGATTGAAGGTGACGCACTTGCTGAAATCGTAAATGATTACCAAAATACGGTTAAGATCATCGACAGACTCAATCGTAAATACCCAGCATCGGTTACTAATCGTTTGATTTATCAATCAGAATTAACAGAATCTGATTTATCAGATCAAGTAAAAGTAAAAGCTTGGACAGAGTCATTGGTAGCTGATCTAGTCGACTGCGATGAAGATGCGACTATCTTTAGCTCGGATGTGAGTTTTGATGATGAGCGAAATATGTATTACCCAGTGGTGAAAATTCGCCAGCATGGTGTTGATAAGTCATACACGCTTGATTATAACTTCATCACTTCTAAAGATTATGTACGCATTGCTCACACTGGTAACAACATCAGCAAGATACTTGGTAAAGATGGCTATATTCAGCGTGGTGAAAAAACCTACCCAGTAGATAACTTTGTAGATGCTTTAGAGTGGTTGATTGGTGAGTCGAAACGTGGCTTGTATACACAACGTTATAAAGGACTTGGCGAGATGAACCCAAGTCAGCTTTGGGAAACTACAATGGACCCAAGTGCTCGTCGTATGCTACGCGTAACCATTGAAGATGCTATAGCTGCAGATCAGCTATTTGCAACGTTAATGGGTGACCAAGTTGAGCCTCGTCGAGAGTTTATTGAAACAAACGCATTGCGCGTAGTTAACTTAGACGTATAACACCCACATACGTTGAAAAAAAGCAGCCAAATGGCTGCTTTTTTGTATTTTAACGCTTAAAACGTGACACTGCTCGCGGTATACTGAGCATAATTTTCAATCATTATTCCTTGCTGGCGCGTACTTGCGTAGCGCTAGTTTCAAGGGCAAGAAGATCCTAATTATAATTAAGCCAACTATGCAAAAATATGACGTAAAAACCTTCCAAGGGTTGATCCTGGCTTTACAGGATTATTGGGCACAGCAGGGCTGTGTGATTGCACAACCGTTAGATATGGAAGTAGGCGCGGGTACATTTCACCCTCTGACTTTCCTGAAATCTATTGGCCCAGAGCCAATGTCGAGTGCGTACGTGCAACCGTGTCGTCGCCCTACAGATGGCCGCTATGGTGAAAACCCAAACCGTTTACAACACTACTATCAATTCCAAGTGGTACTTAAGCCGTCTCCAGATAACATTCAGGAGCTTTATTTAGGCTCGTTAGCGGCGATGGGTATTGATACTCTCACTCATGAAGTACGCTTTGTAGAAGATAACTGGGAGTCACCTACATTAGGTGCCTGGGGTTTAGGTTGGGAAGTGTGGCTAAATGGTATGGAAGTAACACAGTTTACCTACTTCCAACAAGTCGGCGGCTTAGAGTGCTCACCTGTAACAGGTGAAATTACTTATGGTTTAGAACGTCTTGCCATGTATATACAAGGTGTTGATAGTATCTATGACCTTGTTTGGACTGATGGTCCTATGGGTAAAGTGACCTATGGCGATGTATTCCACCAAAACGAAGTAGAGCAGTCTACTTATAACTTTGAACATGCTGATGTGGATGCACTGTTTGCACAATTCGATCAATGTGAAAAAGAGAGCCAGAAGCTTATTGAAGCTGGTTTACCATTACCAGCATACGAACAGGTAATGAAAGCATCTCATGCCTTTAACTTACTAGATGCGCGACATGCCATCTCTGTAACAGAACGCCAGCGTTATATCTTGCGTGTACGCGCATTGTCTAAGGCATGTGCACAGGCATACTATGATGCTCGTGAAGCACTTGGTTTCCCGCTTTGTAAGGATTAAGCATGTTGACTGAAAATCTATTAGTAGAAATTGGTACTGAAGAGTTACCACCAAAAGCCTTACGTAAGCTTGCTGAGGCATTTCGCGATAATATGGCAAGTGAACTTGCTGCGCTTGAGTTAGGTTATCAAGCCATCGAATGGTATGCATCGCCTCGTCGTCTAGGCCTACGAGTAACTGCACTTGAAACACAACAACAAGACAAAGTTGTTGAAAAACGTGGTCCTGCAACTAAAGCCGCATTTGATGCTGAGGGTAACGCCACTAAAGCAGCGCAAGGTTGGGCGCGCGGTTGTGGTATTGACGTATCTGAAGCGCAAACGTTAGAGACTGACAAAGGTGCGTGGTTAATACACCGAGCTACGGTAAAAGGCCAGCAAGCAAGTGAATTACTTGCGGATGTCATTAACAAGGCTCTGGCTAAGTTGCCTATTCCTAAGCCGATGCGTTGGGGTGCAAATAAGACGCAATTTATCCGTCCTGTGCATACCGTTGCCGCATTATTAGGTGGCACACAGATCTCTGGTGAAGTGCTTGATAAGCCAATCAGCAATGAACTACAGGGCCACCGTTTTCATCACCCAGAGCGCGTTACACTTAGCCATGCAGATGACGTTTTTGAGGTACTAAAAGGTGCTTATGTTATTGCCGATTATGAGGCACGTAAGCAGCTGATCAGAACTCAAATTGAAGACGCTGCGGCTAAAGTAAATGCTAAAGTTGCAATGGACGAAGACTTGCTTGAAGAAGTGACCTCTCTAGTTGAGTGGCCAGTAACGTTAACTGCATCATTTGAAGAGTCTTTTTTAGACGTGCCTGCTGAAGCGCTTATCTATACCATGAAAGACGATCAGAAGTATTTCCCGCTGTTAGACGAGCAAGGTAAGTTGATCAACAAGTTCTTGTTTGTTTCTAACATCGAAAGTAAAGACCCAAGTGTGGTTATTTCGGGTAATGAAAAGGTAGTACGTCCGCGTTTAGCCGATGCGCAATTCTTCTTCGAAACCGATAAGAAGAAAACCCTTGAAAGTCGTTTAGCGTCTTTAGATACCGTGCTGTTCCAAAAGCAATTAGGAACATTAAAGGACAAGTCTGAGCGTATTTCCGCGCTTGCAGGTTTCATTGCCGATCAAGTAGGTGCAGATAAGGCGCTTGCTGAGCGTGCTGGTTTGCTAAGTAAAACTGACTTAATGACTGAAATGGTCATGGAATTCACCGATGTGCAAGGTGTGATGGGGATGCATTATGCTCGTGTAGATGGTGAAGCGGAAGAAGTCGCACTTGCACAAAACGAGCAATATATGCCACGTTTTGCTGGTGACGATTTGCCTTCAAACCCGATCAGCTATGCTGTAGCACTTGCAGATAAGTTTGATACCTTAGTGGGTATTTTCGGTATCGGCCAAGCACCGAAAGGGGATAAAGACCCATTTGCTTTACGTCGTGCTGCGATTGGTGCATTACGTATTATGGTTGAAAAAGAGCTTGCGCTTGATATCAACGATATTGTTGCCAAGTCTCGCGCGCTGTTTGGCGATAAACTCAGTAACAACAGTGTTGCTGAAGACGTACTCGAGTTTATGCTTGGCCGTTTCCGCGCTTGGTATCAAGACGAAGGTATTAGTGTTGATGTTATTCAGGCAGTGTTGGTGCGCCGTCCAACTTCCCCAGTTGATTTTGACCGTCGTGTTAAAGCAGTGAGCCACTTCCGTTCGTTACCGCAAGCTGAAGCGCTAGCGGCTGCAAATAAACGAGTGAATAATATTCTTGCTAAGAACAATGTTACTTCTGATGCACAAGTGAACAGTGCGCTATTAAGTGAAGATGCAGAGAAGGTATTGGCTGAGCAAGTTTCTGCACTTACAGCTGAATTGGCGCCTATCTATGAGCAAGGCGACTATCAACAAGCATTAACCCGATTAGCAAGCTTACGCGATGCGGTGGATAGCTTCTTTGATAATGTTATGGTTATGGCTGATGACGAAGCGGTTAAGCTAAATCGCTTGGCGCTATTAAGCCAATTAAGTCGTTTGTTCTTAAACACTGCTGATATTTCTGTGTTACAAAACTAATACGCACTTTAGAAAAAAGCCAGCACAAAAGTGCTGGCTTTTTTTTCGTAAGAGCAAATAAAATTAAAGAGCTAAGAGTAAGCAAGTATTCACTTAATTTTGCTTAACCTTGGTCAACAATATTGGAGTGGTAATATGAAAAAGCTTACTTTGGCTGTGTTGGCATTGCTGTTGTCTGCCTGTTCGAGTCAAGTCAGTTTATCAAATGGCACCAGCGGTACGTCAATATCACAGACACTTGAGCGTACAATGTACTTACGTGGTGACTTTACTTTATGGGATGCAGAGCCTCATTACATCCTTAAACCACAAGGTGCAGGGGTTTATACTGTCAAAGCGAAATTTATGACACCTGGAAAGGTATATGAATTTAAGATAGCAGATGAACAATGGAGCAAAGGATATAATTGCGGTTACAAAGTACAGGGCATACTAAAGCTTGGTCAACCACAACTCGCTGACTGTAACAGCATTTATAACTATTTTAGCTTTGTGCCAAGCAAAAAGGGTTGGTACGTGATTGCCTTTGACTATAGTGATAGCCGAGCACCAAAAGTGACTATCAATAGACAATAGCACTGAACATACTATCGAGTTAACGGCCTTTTTTTAGCACATAGCGAAAAGGGGCCTGCTCAACTTCTTTGGCTAATAAAGTGTGGTCCATAAATTCACAAAAGCTGGGAATATCTCGAGTCGTTGAGGGATCATCAGCGATGATTAACAGCGTTTCTCCATTATTCATTTTGCGTACCATGCCTCTGATCATCATCACAGGCTCTGGGCAGCGTAGCCCCATGGCATCAAGCGTATGATCTGCTTTAGAAAATGGCATGATAATCCTCTTTTACGTCTAGAATGCTAAAATTAGCCGACTATTTTACCCATAGCAGTAAAACAAATAAACCGATGTAGACAAAAAGACAAGAAAAAAGGCAAAGCAACTAAAATTGCTTTACCTTTGTCACCAAGTTGAATTGGGGTTAGCCAAGCAGACAACTCACTTGGCTAGGGGATTGATTAATCGTGTTCAACACGCTCAAATACGGTTGCAATACCTTGGCCTAAACCAATACACATGGTTGCTAAGCCGTATTTGGCATTTTTTTCTTCCATCAGATTGATGAGTGTTGTGCTGATACGTGAGCCAGAACAACCTAACGGGTGACCTAACGCGATTGCACCACCGTTTAAGTTAACTTTCTCGTCGGCCACATCTAATAGGCCTAAATCTTTAAGTACGGGTAAAGACTGTGCTGCAAACGCTTCGTTTAGCTCGGCAACATCGATGTCGTCAATGGTAATGCCAGCTTGTTGTAGGGCTTTTTTACTTGCAGGCACAGGTCCATAACCCATGATTGATGGATCGCAACCGGCTACAGCCATTGACTTGATACGTGCGCGGATAGGTAAGCCAAGCGCTTTTGCTTTGCTTTCACTCATGACTAACATCGCTGATGCGCCATCAGAAAGTGCCGATGATGTACCTGCCGTAACGGTGCCTGATGCTGGGTTGAATACTGGACGTAGCTGGCTTAAACCTTCTACTGTTGTTTCTGGACGAATCACTTCGTCATCCTCAACTAAGACAGGCACGCCGTTTTCGTCATGGCCTTCCATAGGCAAGATCTCTTTTGCAAATCGGCCTTCAACGGTAGCAGCATGTGCGCGTTGATGTGAGCGATAAGCAAATTGGTCTTGCTGTTCACGGCTTATGCCATGTAGTGTTGCTAAGTATTCTGCCGTTAAACCCATCACACCTGCTGCTTGCGCAATAGAGGTTGATAGTCCTGGATGGAAATCAACGCCGTGTGTCATAGGCACATGACCCATATGTTCAACACCACCGATAAGGTAAGTATCACCAGCACCTGTCATGATAGCGCGTGCAGCGTCATGTAGCGCTTGCATTGATGAACCACATAAGCGGTTTACAGTCACTGCTGGCACTGAGTGAGGAATACCCGCAAGAAGCGCCGCGTTACGCGCAACGTTAAAACCTTGCTCTAGAGTTTGCTGTACACAGCCCCAATAAATATCATCAATAGATGCAGGGTCTACACTTGGGTTGCGATCTAGTAAACCTTTCATTAGATGTGCACTGAGGTCTTCAGCGCGGCGATTTTTAAATACACCGTTTTTTGAGCGGCCCATTGGGGTGCGAAGACAATCTACGATAACCGCTTGTTGCATTGCTGACATGTTACTGGCCCTCCACTGAATAGAACACTTTACCTTCGCTTGCCCATGCTCGGGTTTGCTCTGATACCTGATAAATAGCACCTAGATGAGCATACTTGTCGGCCATTGCAACAAAATTGGCTAAGCCTATTTGGTCTAGATAGCGGAACGCACCGCCTCTAAATGGTGGGAAGCCGATGCCATAAATGAGGGCCATGTCTGCTTCTTGTGCAGAAGCTACGATACCTTCTTGTAAACAAAGTAGTACTTCGTTCAGCATAGGTATCATACAACGCTCGATAATGGTTTGTTTGTCGAACTCTTTGCTCGCTTCGCAAATTGAACTTAATAACTCTACAGATGCGGCGTCTTTTGACTTTTTCAAGCGGCCTTTACGATCTGGTGCATATTGATAAAAGCCCACTTTGTTTTTCTGGCCAAAGCGCTCAGCTTGCGCAAGCACAGCCACAGGGTCTTTTTCTTGACGGGCCATACGCTCGGGGAAGCCATCAGCCATCACACCTGTACAGTGGTTTGCAGTATCGATACCCACTACATCAAGCAGGTAAGCAGGGCCCATTGGCCAACCAAATACATTCTCCATTACCTTATCTATTTTCGTAAAGTCAGCACCTTCAACGACAAGTTGGCTGAAACCGGCAAAGTAAGGGAATAATACGCGGTTTACGAAAAACCCTGGGCAATCGTTTACAACAATAGGAGACTTTCCTAGTTTTAACGCATAATCAACGACAGCATTAATCGTGGCTTCGGATGTTTTTTCGCCACGAATAATTTCAACTAGGGGCATTTTTGGCACTGGGTTGAAGAAGTGCATACCACAGAAGTGCTCAGGGTGTTTTAACGCAGACGCTAATTCATCAATACGAATGGTTGATGTGTTTGACGTTAAAATAGTACCTTCAGGTAGCTGAGCTTCTAGGCTTGCTAGTACAGTTTGTTTTACTTTTGGGTGTTCAACAACCGCTTCAACCACGATATCAGCGTGATCTAGGTCACGATCTTCAAGGGTTGGCTTAATCTTACCCAAAGTTGCGACCATTTTATCCATGCCCATATGGCCACGGTGTACTTTTTTACCTAAAATGGTTGCTGCTTCATTCATGCCCAAATCAAGCGCCGCTTGATTAATGTCTTTCATGACAATAGGCGTGCCTTTATACGCTGATTGGTAAGCAATACCGCCACCCATGATGCCTGCACCTAAAACAGCCGCTTGTTTGATGTCAACTGTCGAGGCTTTGGCTTGTTTCTTTGCCACACCTTTGATGTATTGGTCGGCTAAGAAGATACCTGTTTGTGCTGCAGCTTCTGGGGTTTTAGCCAGTTTAGCAAAATTAGCGTTTTCAATCGCCATCGCCTCGGCGCGCGTTGCATTTGCAGCAGCTTGAATGGTTTTAACCGCCATCACAGGAGCGGGGTAATGGCCTTTGGTTTTACCCATCACCATGCCTTCTGCCATTGCAAAGCTCATACCTTGTTCAACGCGGTTCATTTTTAACGGTGCTAGTTTTACTTGACGTTTAGCACGCCAATCTAGTTTGCCAGCCACGGCCTGCTCAAGTACGCTAATTGCACCATCAAGTAGTTTCTCTGGGGCAACAACACCATCTACTGCACCTACTTTAAGTGCTTCGTCTGCACGATTTTCTTTACCAGTGGTGATCCAAGTCATCGCATTGTCAGCGCCGATTAAGCGAGGCAAGCGTACGGTACCACCGAAGCCTGGCATGATACCGAGTTTTACCTCTGGTAGGCCAATTTTGGCTGTGGTGCTTGCTAAACGAAAGTCTGTTGCAAGTAACCATTCGCAGCCACCGCCAAGGGCTAGGCCGTGAATTGCAGAAGCGGTTGGGAAAGGTAAATCTTCAATGGCGTCAAAAACGTCCGTTGCATCTTTGATCCAACCAACTAGTTCTTCTTCTGGACGCTGGAAAGTAGGTAAAAATTCGAAGATGTCGGCACCAATAATGAAATGCTCTTTATCACTGGTGAATACCATAGCGTCGATGTCGCCGCGTTGGCTTAATTCTTTGAATGCGTTGGCGCATTCTTTAAGGGTTTGCTGAGAAAGTTTGTTTACCGAGCCTGGCATACAAAACTTAAATTCAGCGATCTTGCCTTTGCAAAAATCAACAACAAAGGACTCGCTTTTATATAACATGCTTGTTCTCCCGTGTAGTTACACTGGTACGATGAGTTGCTATTTCACCCAGTTTGGCCGCTTTAAATGAAAAATGCAATGAAAAATTTACTCAGCGTTTACCCATATCTTAAAAAGTGCTTGCATTGGTGTTATGGTGGCTGTGTCTCTTTTTATGAACTTACAGCCTAGTCAGTAAATGCTGATTTTGCTGCATAAGTTGGGTTGTAAGATGATGTAGACTTAACAGCCATCTTACACATTTTAAGACAACTAATTATTCGAAGGTCAATATGAAATCATGGATCTTAAAAGTTGCTGCAACTGGCTTGGCTGCTATGAGCTGGTTTTCTTTTGCAAGCAGTGACCATGAGGCATTCAAACAAGCAGAAAGAATCGCTTGGTCAGGCAATTATAGTGCGTTTACCAATGCACTTAACGAGTTGGATCACCCACTTAAGCCTTATGTAGAAATGGCATTTTTTGAACGTCACCCAAGGCTTAAGTACGAACAGCAAATCGCCCACTTTTTGACTGTTTATCAAAGTACTCCGCTAGAGTGGCCAGTACGTGAAAGCTGGCTGAAATATTTAAAGCGTCGCGGTAAAAAAGCATTATTCATAGATTATTATGAGCCGAGCAGTGATGTGGAGTTACAGTGCACTTACTTGCAGTATCAGCTCGATTTGGGTGCACCTAGAAATGCCATATTAGAACAGGTTTCAAATCTATGGGTAGTGGGAAAGTCTCAACCTCGTGCATGTAATGCCATTTTTGATGCATGGCAACAAGCTGGTTATTTGACTACCGAACATGTGTGGGAGCGCATAACAAAGGCGGCACAAGGGGGGCAGGTTTCTTTACTGCGTTATCTAAAAACTCTTCTTCCCCAAAAAGAAGCCTATTTAGCCGACTTATACACCGCTGTTCGTCGCGATCCAAGTGCGGCTGCAGGGCTTTATAGATATAAAAAGCGCAGTGACAAAGAGGCGCAAATTGCTGTGTATGGTGTGCGTCGCTTAATATGGCGAGACCAAAAGCTCGCACTAAAAGCGTGGGATAAGTTAAAGACCATGTTTGACTTCACTGAGCAGCAAAGAGATAGCGTTGCGTATCGGTTTGCACTGGCTTTGGCGTCCAAAGGTCATTCCCAAGCGAAATTTTGGCTAAACAAAGTGAAACCAGAACATCAAGACGCTAAGTTGCGTCAGTGGATGATGAGCAACATGCTCAAAGAGCAAGACTGGTCAGGTATTGCTGCACTATTTACGGGTATGGACAATTTAAGTCATGGGCAAACCTACTGGCTAGCCTATAGCTATGCGCAACGAGGAGAGCAAGATAAAGCCGAACAGTTGTGGCGGAAAATCGCCAGCGAGCGAGACTACTACGGTTTTTTAGCAGCTGGGCGATTAGGTTTGGATATTTCTTTAAACCAGAAGTCTTTGGATGTGCCACCAAGTCTAGTGGCAAAGGTATCACAAGCCCCTGGATTTAAACGCGCGAAAGCACTTTATGAGTTAGAGCGTTACACATCGGCGCGTCGTGAATGGAATTATTTGACCAATACTTCAAGCGTTGCCGAGAAATTAGCCGCCTCTATTTTGGCAGCCGAGCTAGACTGGTACGACAGTACCATTTATACCTTGGCACAAATTAAGGCATGGGACTATGTGGATCTGCGTTTCCCACTTGCTTTTGAAAAGCATTTTAGTCGTTACAGTAAACGCAGCCACATCGATATGGCATGGAGTATTGCTATTGCACGTAGAGAAAGCTCATTTGCACCAGATGCGCGCTCACATGCCAACGCTTATGGCTTAATGCAGTTGCTGCCGAGTACTGCGCGCTATATCAGCAAGCAGCGTGTGGCAAAACGCAACCTGATGCAGCCTGCAACCAACATTCGCCTTGGCAGCGATTACTTAGATTATTTGAAAAAGAAAAACCATGGCAACGAAATGCTTGCCACGGCTTCTTATAATGCGGGATACCATAGAATTAAAAAGTGGTTACCGGATGAAGCTATGCCCGCAGAGCTATGGATAGAGCTTATTCCCTATCAAGAAACTCGTGATTATGTGAAAAACGTGTTTGCTTATCGTCAGGTTTATCACACCCGCTTAGGTAGAGAGGGCAACATTGTGGCACCACTGCTGGATATGCAAATCGGGAGATAAGTGTATTAGATAATGCACAGCTTGACGCTTCGTTAAAAGGCAATCTAGCGACTTCGCTGGATTGTTTTTTTTCGCTTGTGTTAGACTCAAAATCATCACAATCAACAATACGGTTAACCATGGAACAATTAGCACACTATTACGCTGAACACATTGCTACTTTGCAACAGCGCACGAAAACCATTCTCGATCAAGAAGGGCTAGAAGGCCTTGTTATCCACTCAGGTCAAGCAAAGCGTCAGTTTTTAGATGATATGTACTATCCATTTAAGGTTAATCCACAGTTTAAAGCGTGGTTGCCAGTGATTGATAATCCGCATTGTTGGGTGGTGGTAAATGGTGTTGATAAGCCTAAGTTGATTTTTTACCGTCCTGTTGATTTTTGGCACAAAGTGCCAGACGAACCCAATGATTTTTGGGCGGATTACTTTGATATACAGCTGTTGGTTCAGCCAGATCAGGTAGAAAAGTTCCTTCCTTACGATAAAGCTAATTTTGCCTATATTGGGGAATACCTAGAGGTGGCACAGGCATTAGGTTTTACCAATGTAAATCCTGAGCCTGTTATGAACTATTTTCACTATCACCGTGCCTATAAAACGCAATATGAGCTGAGTTGTTTGCGTGAAGCAAACCGTATCGCGGTAATTGGGCATAAGGCGGCCCGTGATATGTTTTATGCGGGCGGCTCTGAATTTGCTATTCAGCAAGCTTACTTAAATGCAACCGAGCACATGGAAAACGACACGCCATATGGCAATATTGTGGCGTTAAATGAAAACTGTGCGATTTTGCATTACACCCACTTTGAGCGCAAAGCACCAAAACAACATCACTCTTTTTTGATTGATGCCGGGGCAAACTTTAACGGTTATGCATCTGATATTACACGTACCTATGACTTTGCAAAGCAAGGAGAATTTGCTGAGTTAATTCAAGTGATGAATGATCATCAAATTCAACTTGGCAAAGCACTCAGCCCAGGTAAGCTATACGGCGAGCTACATATTGATTGCCATGCAAGAGTTGCTCAGGTACTCAGAGACTTTGATATTGTTAAGTTACCTGCGCAAGATATTCTTGAAAAAGGTATTACGTCTACTTTCTTCCCACATGGCTTGGGTCACCATTTAGGTCTGCAAGTGCATGATATGGGAGGTTTTTTGGCTGATGAGTCGGGCACGCATCAAGCACCACCTGAAGGTCACCCATTCTTGCGTTGCACAAGAAAGATTGAAGCTAAGCAAGTGTTCACCATTGAGCCTGGTCTTTATTTTATAGATTCTCTGCTTGGTGATTTAGCGCAAACAGATAATAAAAAGTACATCAACTGGGATAAGGTTGAACAATTTAAGCCATATGGTGGTATTCGTATTGAAGATAACATCATTGTACACGAAGACAGACTTGAGAATATGACCCGTGATTTAGACTTAGACTAAACTCTCGGTGTATGATTGAGGGGAGCATAAGGCTCCCTTTTTTGTTTGTAAGGCGTTAAAAAATTCATGTCTGAATACCATATCCCATCAACAGCGTTAAGTTATCACGAAGAAATCAAGAAAAGCACCTTCATTGTGCACCTTGCTCATACCCCGAGCATCGAAGACGCTAAGGCATTTATTAAGCAGATAAACGAACAATATCCTGATGCGCGCCATAATTGTTGGGCGCATGTTGCCGGTCAGCCAGGAGGAAGCCATGTTTACGGATTCTCAGACGATGGTGAACCGAATGGCACTGCGGGGAAACCCATGCTTAATGTATTAATTGGCTCGGGGCTTGGAGAGATCACTGCTGTGACCACTCGTTACTTTGGTGGGATAAAGCTTGGTACTGGTGGTTTAGTGAGAGCATACGGTGGCACCTTGAATAATGCTTTAGCGCAGTTACAAACGAGTTTAAAAATTCCTGCGATACACTTAACAGGTCAGTCAGACTATGCTTTGCAAGGTATTATTGAGCAATACCTTAATAGCCACTTTACGATATTGGCGATAGACAAACTCTATGGTGCTGAGATTGAGTGGCTAATTGAAATAGATCACCGACAGGCTGCTGAGGCTTGCCAAGAAATTTTGGATTTAACGCATGGTGTGGTTGAGTTAAAAATCAAAGCGTAAGACAATCAACATTCTATAACTTTAAACGACAGATAAGCGAAAAGCGGCATGCAATTTCGTACCATAATAAAAATACTGGGCCAATTGGTAGCGTTATTTAGCATCACCATGGTGCCTCCTGCGCTGGTATCTTTAATTTATAAAGATGGTGGTGGTGTGCCATTTGTACTGGCTTTTGTGTTTAGCATCGTAATTGGCTTAATCGCTTATTATCCAAACCGCAAAGAAAAAGGCGACTTAAAAGCGCGCGAGGGCTTTTTAATCGTGGTACTTTTTTGGTTAGTACTGGGCTTTTTCGCCTCGGTGCCACTGATTTTCTTACAGTCTCCCAATTTATCATTAGCAGACGCGGTATTTGAAGCCTTTTCTGGGCTAACCACCACCGGTGCCACCGTATTGACGGGCATAGAGTACTTACCTAAGTCGGTATTGTTTTACCGTCAGCAGTTGCAATGGTTGGGCGGTATGGGGATCATCGTTTTGGCGGTGGCTGTGTTACCGATGCTCGGTGTGGGTGGTATGCAGTTGTATCGAGCTGAAACGCCCGGTCCAGTAAAAGACTCCAAGATGACTCCGCGCATCGCCGATACAGCAAAGCATCTGTGGTATATTTATGTGTCATTGACGATTGCCTGTACGATTGCGTATTGGGCTGCTGGTATGGGGTGGTTTGACGCCATATGCCACGCCTTTTCAACCATCGCTATTGGTGGGTTCTCCACCTATGATGCATCAATGGGACACTTTGATAGTCCCATGATCAACATTATTTGTGTAATATTTTTACTGATTGCAGGGATAAACTTTTCTTTGCACTATGCTGCAGTGTCGAGTCGTAATATCAGGACATACTTACGCGATCCTGAATTTAAAGTCTTTTTATTAATTCAGCTGGCTTTGGTGGTTATCTGCTTTGCTGTACTGTCGTCAAATCAAGTCTATAGTAACGGTGATGAAACGCTTAATCAGGCGATGTTTCAGGCTGTTTCGATTAGTACAACCGCAGGGTTTGCGACTGACAATTTCTCAGCTTGGCCGTTGTTTTTACCCATTTTACTTATTTTTTCTAGCTTTATTGGGGGGTGTGCGGGTTCAACGGGCGGCGGCATGAAAGTCGTGAGGGTGTTTTTACTGTACTTACAAGGTGTGAGAGAGCTTAACCGCTTAGTTCACCCTCGTGCTATTTACTCAATCAAGTTAGGGCGCAAGGCCCTACCTGATAAAGTTGTTGAAGCAGTATGGGGGTTCTTTTCGGCTTATGCTTTAGTATTTGTGATCATCATGATAGCACTGCTTGGAACGGGTTTAGATAATATTACTGCATTCTCAGCCACCGCGGCTTGTTTAAATAATCTAGGCCCCGGCCTAGGAGAAGTTGCTGCACACTATGGTGATATCAGCGATACAGCAAAGTGGATACTCACAGTAGCTATGGTGTTTGGTCGACTAGAAATATTCACGCTACTGGTTTTATTTACACCTACCTTTTGGCGAGGCTAAGCAAAGTTATCAGCAAATTTGACGCGCTGTTTATCAAGCAGCGCCAGTCTAATTTTGTTTAACAACCGTTGTAGATTTGTTCTAAGCTTAACGGATGTGGTTTATAGCGCTCTAGGCACTGACTATGTTCAAAAGTAAGTCTTCTTCAGGGTATCAAAAAATTGAGTTGATTTCGGTCGGCAGCGTTATTGACCTTGAGATCCTTCTAGCCGCGAATTCTAAACGTGTAAAAACGGAATTTATTGGTTACCTTGAAGGGCAATACATCATCTTAAACTACCCTAAGCAAAAGCAGTTAGGACAAGCCGTTGACCATGTCAAAGAGGGTGCTACTGTGATTGTTCGCGCGGTTGCAGATCACAGCGACGGGCAAATTATTGCATTTAAAACAGATATCAAAGCGGTGGCGTATACACCGACTAAATTGATTTTTTTATATCCTCCTCAACAAGTTCAGAGTCAATGTTTACGACATCATGTTCGTATCCCAACCTTGATCCCAGCAACACTGATGACGCAGCGCTCTAGTTGTGAAGGGGTGATAAAAGACCTTTCTCGCACTGGATTACTATTTAGTTTACCTGAGTCAGCGCTTGACTTACCCGATCATGATCAATCTTGCCATGTTGTTATTGCTGACAAAAATAAGCAGCAAATTCGCCTTTCAGGAGAAGTATGCAGTACCACACATCAAGATGACATTACTTTAATAGGCATTAAGTTGATTGCAGATGAAGGGAAGGTTGATCAGATATTGCAGCAATGCTTGATAGACCTATCTGCATTGCATACAACCTGATAACTGTTAGGTTCGGATAAGCGAACCATTGCCGTATGTTTTAAAAACCGCTTATCCAATATTATGTTAGACGAATAGTGCGCTAACCTGAAATAGCTTTTCAACAACGCTTATTTGACGTTTGTCGATTAAAAACATAATGACATGGTCGCCAGACATGATTGCTGTGTCATCATGGGCTATTAATACCTCATCATTACGTACAATTGCACCAATGGTAGTACCTACAGGTAGTTTTATTTCAGAGATAGTTCGACCAACCACTTTTGAGGTGTTTTCATCACCATGTGCAACCGCTTCAATTGCTTCGGCAGCTCCCTTGCGCAATGAATAAACATTGACAATATCGCCACGACGCACATGGGTTAATAGTGCTGAAATAGTGGCTTGCTGAGGTGATATCGCAATGTCTATTTCACCCCCTTGTACTAGGTCAACGTAAGCACCTCGTTGAATAAGTACCATGGTCTTTTGTGCCCCCATGCGTTTAGCAAGCATGGCGGCCATAATATTTGCTTCGTCGTCATTGGTAACGGCAATAAAAGCATCAACTTGTTCAATATGCTCCTCTGAGAGCAGCTCTTGATCTGATGCGTCGCCACAAAACACCACGGTGTTATCAAGCATCTCGGATAGTTGAGTAGCGCGCTGCTGATTTCGTTCTATCAATTTTACGCTATGGTTGCGCTCTAAAGAGCGTGCTAGCCCTGCACCTATATTACCACCACCTGCAATCATTATTTTTTTGTACGAGCGCTCTAGCTTTTGCAATTCGTTCATTACGGCACGAATGTGTTTGGTTGCAGCGATAAAAAAGATTTCATCGTCTGCTTCTATCACGGTTGTACCTAGCGGTTTTATGGCTTTGCCTTGACGATATATAGCCGCGACTCGAGTATCAACATTAGGTATGTGTTCTTTGAGGGCAGACAGAGCATAACCTACCAGCAAACCACCATAATAGGCTTTTACCGCTACGAGTGACAGCATACCATCGGCAAATTGCAGTACCTGCAATGCGCCCGGGTAGTCAATCAAGCGACGGATGTATTTAGTGACCAGCTGCTCGGGTGCAATATAGTGGTCAACAGGTAGGTCGTCGTTTTGGAATAGCTTTTCTTTATATTTTAAATATTGCTCAGAGCGAATACGGGCTATCTTTGTGGGGGTATTAAAAATACTGTACGCCACCTGACAGGCTATCATATTCACTTCATCTGAGCTGGTTACTGCAATGATCATGTCTGCATCTTCAGCGCCTGCTTGGCGAAGCACATCTGGATGTGCACTGTGACCGGTCACACCTTGTAGATCGTACTTATCTTGAAGCTCACGTAATCTGTCGCCATCAATATCAACAACCGTGATTTCATTTTGCTCACCAACCAAGTTTTCTGCGAGTGTTCCGCCAACCTGACCGGCGCCTAAGATGATGATTTTCATATTGGTAACTTATAGTTGTTTGGTTATTTTTGCATAATAAAAGCCATCACTTATGCCTGGCAGCAGTTGCAATCCAGGAGAAGATGGGGTGTCGTTTTCATGCAAAGGTTGATGTATCGCATCATCGGTGCTTTGCAAAAACGCCGCTACTTGGTCACTGTTTTCAGTGGGTAGAACTGAACAGGTTGCATATAGCAATGTACCGCCGGGTTTCAGTAGTGGCCAAATATTATTTAATATTTGCTTTTGTAACTGCGCTAAGTCATCGATATCTGAGTTGCGACGCAACCACTTGATGTCGGGGTGGCGGCGAATCACGCCAGTAGCAGAGCAAGGTACGTCTAGTAAGATTCGGTCGTACGCAATCCCATCCCACCAGCTACTAGGGTCTGATGCATCTGCATGAATACACTGTGCGTTTAGTTCGAGTCGCTTGAGGTTCTCTTCAACTCTAAGTAAGCGGTTACTGTCTGCATCTAGAGCATCTACACTAGCGTTGGCCAATTCTAATATATGACAAGTTTTGCCACCAGGCGCCGCACATGCATCTAGAATGCGTTCATTATCTTGTGGAGCAAGGTAACGAGCCGCGAGTTGGGCCGCTGCATCTTGCACCGAGCAGGCACCTTCTCGAAACCCTGGTAAGCTATATACATCGCATGGTTTATCTAGCACGATACCATCTTCAAAATGAGGTTCTAGGCAGTGTTCAATACCAGCTTCATCTAGCAGTTCACTGTACTCTTCAACGCTGTAATGAGCTTTGTTTACTCGTAGCCACATAGGTGCTTGTTCTTGGTTGGCCGCAAGAATATCTTGCCACTTTTGCGGGTAAGCGGCTTGCAACTTTTTAATAAACCAGCTTGGATGATTGTATTGGCATACAGGGATGCGGTTGGCACTGTCTTGCAACTCGGTAAATTGTCGTTGAAACGTGCGTAAAATCGCATTAACTAGAGCTTTAAGTCCAGGTGCGCGCATGCTTTGCAGTGCATTTACGGTTTCTGCAACGGCCGCATGCTCTGGCGTGCGCATATATTGTAGCTGATACATGCCGACATACAGCAAAAACTGAAATACTCTGCGTTTTCCTTTGAGTGGCTGGTCAAGTAATTGCTGACAATAGTGCTCAAGCGTTGGTAGGTATCTCAGTACGCCATAGCAGATCTGTTGTAACAGCGCTTTATCTTTAGGGTTGAGCTTTTGTGCTGCATAGGGAAGTTGGGTACTTAAAGACTGCCCTTTATCAACGACCTGAAAAAGAGTTTCTGCTGCTAGCGCACGCACATTCGCCATTAGTGACCTACCTTAGAACCAGGTGCTACCCAATCGGCACGGCCGTTTAAAAAGTCTTGCGCTGACATCGGTTTTTTACCTTGTGGTTGTAGTTGTGTGATTTTTAGCGCTTGTTCGGCACATGCGATCACTATGCCGTCCTTGTCACTGCTCAGAACTGTGCCTGGGGTTCCATGGCTATCAATAACTTCTGCTTGCCAAATTTTTACAGTTTGATTTTGCATTTGCGTAAAACACACTGGCCAAGGGTTGAAGGCGCGAATGTTTAGCGCTATTTGTTTTGCACTCATTTGCCAGTCAATATCAGCTTCTTCTTTGCGTAGTTTTTTTGCGTAGTTGGCTTGAGCATCATCTTGTTTGGTTGCCACCGCTGTGCCATTGCTTAGTTGCTCAAGTGTCTCGAGTAAGGCTACAGGTCCTAACTGAGCTAGTTTGTCATACAAGCTTGCACTGGTGTCTTGAGTTGTAATTGGACAGGTTGCGATATGTAACATATCGCCTGTATCTAACCCTTCGTCCATTTGCATGATGGTGACACCGGTATGCTCATCTCCAGCCCACAAAGCGCGTTGAATTGGGGCTGCACCTCGCCAACGAGGCAAAATCGAGCCATGTACATTCAAACAGCCCATTTTAGGTGTTTCTAAAATCGCTTTTGGCAACAATACACCATAGGCAACAACGACCATTACATCTGCATTTAATGCAGCTAGCTCAGTTTGAGCTTGTGGTGTTTTTAACGATTCAGGTTGGTAAACAGGCAAGTTGTGCTCCAGCGCCAGCATTTTTACTTCGCTGGCTTTTAGCTTTTTGCCGCGACCAGCTGGGCGGTCTGGTGTGCTGTATACAGCTACAACTTCATGGTGTGAATCGATAAGGGCGCTGAGGTGACGCGCAGCAAAATCTGGCGTACCTGCAAATACAATGCGTAATGGCTTGGTCACTGAACTATCCAAAATTAATTATGAGATGAGAGTTAAAGAGTTTGCTACTAGCGAGCAGCAAACTTTGCTTCTTTTTCAAGTTTTTTACGAATACGTTGACGCTTTAAAGGCGATAAGTAATCGATAAACAACTTACCCATTAAGTGATCTAGTTCGTGTTGTGTACAAATAGCTAAAAGGCCGTCAGCATCATAGCTATACTCTTCACCTTTTTCATTGAGTGCTTTCACGGTGATTTCTTCAGCGCGGTCGACTTTAGCCCAAGAGTGCGGTACTGATAAACAGCCTTCTTCACTTGTGGTTGAACCTTCTTTACGCACAATCTCTGGGTTAATGAGTACCAGTGGCTCATTACGCTCTTCAGATACATCAATTACCACGATGCGCTGGTGAATATCAACCTGAGTTGCTGCTAAGCCAATGCCATTTTCATCATACATGGTTTCTAGCATGTCTTTGACTATTTGACGAATTTCGTCATTCACTTCAACAACGGGTTGTGCAACTGTGCGCAAGCGCTCATCTGGAAATCTAAGTACTTCTAACTTTGCCATGGTTACCTTTTATAGTTAAGCTTAAATGCAAAATATTGTATGTTCTTATTTTAGCCATTCGCGTTCCCCTTTAACAGGTTTTGGTTGATAATATCGAAAAATAACTCAAGGAAGCCATAATGAAACACTCATTTACAGCGCTTATCATGGCAACTTGTATTGCTTTTTCTGCCTTTGCACAGGAAACCCTTACTGTAAAAGGTGATGCTCCCATTCAATATACCGTCAAAGACGGTGACACTTTATGGGATATTTCTAAGCTGTATTTATCATCTCCGTGGCAATGGCAAATGCTTTGGCAGCAAAATCCACAACTAAGCAACCCTCACCTAATTTATCCTGGGGATGTCCTAAAATTACAGTTTGACTCGCAAGGGCTGCCGTTACTATTACTGGATAAGGGGGTTAAAAAGCTCTCTCCGGTGGCGCGCGTGACAGTACAAAAAAGTACGGCTATCCCAACTTTACCAATGGCGTTAATTGAGCCATTAATTGCGTTTGAACAGGCTTTAAGTGAGCAAGACTTAAAGGGTCATCCATATGTTTTGGGGGCAAACTATAACGTGAAGTTGGCAACTCAAGGGCACGTACTATATGTAAAAGGCGACCTTGAACAATATACACACTACGGCATTTATAACATTGGTGACCCATACCTCGACCCCAAATCGACCGAAATATTAGCGTATGAAGTGCGTTTAGTGGGGACTGCTAGAGTGCTAGCTGAGGGTAATCTTGCGCAAGGCGCTCCGGCAAAAGTACGCGTTGAGTCAGCAAAACGAGAAATAAAAGCAAGCGATATATTAATGCCGCTTTCAAAAGGGCATAGCTTTTCTGTTCAATTTAACATGTTGCGACCGTCGCAAGAGGTTAACGGCACTATTATCGCCAGTGATAATAAGTTAAGGGAATTTGGTGCTACCTCAGTGGTAATTCTTAATATCGGAAAAGAACAACAACTCAAAGAAGGTCATATACTTGATATTAATAAACGCTCACCTACAGTTATTGAAGGCAATAAAGGGCCTCGTTATGTTGAAGATGCCAATAGCTTAGAGAAGTTTACAAAAAGCGTTAGGGAATTATTTGGTACTGAAAACACAGATAACAGCGTGGTTTGGACTATGCCTGAGGAGAAAGTCGGAGAGCTAATGGTGTTTAAGGTCTACGACAAAGTCAGTTATGCGCTAGTTACCGATGCGACACAGCCAATAAGAGTTGGAGATAGCGTTAGCGTGAACTAGTCGCTCGAATGCTCTAAGGAGGGAGCATGAAATACTTATCAATATTACATAGCTTGGCGCTACATACTTGCAAAGGTATTGGTATCGCAACCATTGATGCACTTCAGATGAAGTGTGATTTGTCATCATTATTTAAACTATCCTTGAAAGAGCTCAAACAGCTTGGCTTAAGTGATGCGCTAGCTCAGCAGTTATGCAGTATCGATTGGGGCTATTTACAGCGTATCGAAGAGCGTTGCAAGCAGCAAGGAATAGCCATTATCAGTTATTTTGACAATCGTTACCCATCCTTACTTAGAGAAATAGCCAGTGCGCCTTTAATTTTATTTTGCAAGGGAAACACTGCGTTACTCACCGAGCCGCAAATCGCCATTGTTGGCAGTCGCAGTGCCACAGCCACAGGGTTGGAAATAGCGTCTGATTTTGCTTATCGGTTAAATTTGGCGGGTCTGACGGTAACGTCGGGGTTGGCGCGCGGTATAGATGGTGCAGCCCATAAAGGGGCGTTAGCTCATGATGGCGCCACGATAGCAGTCTTAGGTACAGGGGTTGATATTATCTATCCTAAGCGCCATAACTTGCTATATCAGCAAGTGTGTGAACGGGGGTTGCTAGTCAGTGAATTTTTGCCTGGATGTGGGCCGCAAGCAAACCATTTCCCGCGTCGCAACCGAATTATCTCTGGGTTATCTTTAGGTGTTGTGCTGGTTGAAGCCGAGATAAAAAGTGGTTCGCTGATAACTGCAAGGTATGCATTGGAGCAAAACCGTGACGTTTTTGCCGTGCCTGGTTCAATTAAAAATCCATTGGCACAAGGGTGCCATTACTTGCTAAAGCAAGGAGCAAAGTTAACTGAATGCGTAGAAGATATCATTGAAGATGTGAGCTTTTTGTCCCAAAACGGTCTATATAGTATAGAGAGCGTGATAAAAAATGACTCACCACAGGAGGACTGCCCAATATTGCAAAACCTTGGCTTTGAGGTTACTTCGATAGATACCTTAACGCAAAGGACCCAGTGGCCAGTAGATCGCGTAACTGCACGTTTATTGGACCTAGAGCTTGAAGATAAAGTAGAACGCGTCTTAGACGGCTACATTAAATTAGCGAGGGGTTAATCATGTTTGATATCCTAATGTATCTATTTGAGAACTATATCCACAGTGAAGCGGATATCTTTGTTGAGCAAAATGAGTTAACTGATGAATTGCTCAGGGCAGGGTTTAATCAAGAAGAAATCTACAAAGCGCTTGATTGGCTAGAGCAACTAGCTGACTTGCAGCACAGTGACGAAATTCCCTATCTAAACAGCAAAGCTGATAGCGCGATCCGCATTTACACCGAGCAGGAGTGCCAAATGTTGGACGTAGAGTGTCGCGGCTTTTTAATGTTTGTTGAGCAAGTAGGTGTGATTGACTCTATTACTCGTGAAATGGTGATCGATCGTTTGTTTGCGTTGGAAAAACCAATCATTGGCTTGGAAGATTTAAAGTGGGTAATTTTAATGGTGCTGTTTAATGTTCCAGGTAAAGAACAGGCCTACGCACAAATGGAAGATCTGATATTCGATGAACCAGGTGGGTATTTACATTGATTATTTTTGGGCTCATCTCTTGACCCCAAAACCATGGCGGTTATATTAGGCGCAAATTTGTACGCTGGGCTAGAAAGGTATTATGAGTAAGATTGACCATTCTTTGTTTAACGCGGATCATCATGCGTTAGAAAAAGAGTATGAAGTTTGCCCCGAATGTGGCTCTGAGCTAGTCATGAAGCACAGCAAAAATGGGCCATTTCTGGGCTGCGCCAGTTACCCTCAGTGTCATTACATTAGAGCACTTACACAACACGATAATCATGATATTAAAGTACTTGATGATTCTCCATGCCCAGAGTGTGGTGAACCGCTTGTGATCCGCAATGGAAGGTATGGCATGTTTATTGGTTGTACTGGCTACCCTCAGTGTCATTACATTGCCCATGATGAACAAGACGATGAAGCTGAGCAAGCTGTCGATTGCCCTAAATGCCAAAAAGGTTCATTGACAAAACGCAAAAACAAATATGGTAAGTTCTTTTATTCTTGTGATCGATACCCTCAATGCAAGTACAGCCTTAACCAACAGCCCGTTGCACACCGTTGCCCCGCGTGTGATTGGGGAGTAATGCTGCAAAAACAACGTGCAGGAAAAGCTGTGCTACAATGCCCACAAAAGGCTTGTCAGCATAAAATTGAGAGTGAAAGTGAGTAACCCCCCCAACAACCTAGATGAAGCATGCCAAGTACTCAGAGCTGGTGGTGTGATTTGCTACCCAACCGAAGCAGTATATGGATTAGGTTGCGACCCAGATAATCAAGAAGCAGTGAATAAATTACTTGCTATCAAACAAAGAGATGCAAGTAAGGGGCTTATTTTGTTGGCCGACAATTATGGTCAATGTTTGCCTTACGTTGATGATGCGAAAATACCAATGGATAAGCGTACAGATTTGTTTTCATCTTGGCCAAGTGCAATAACTTGGTTATTGCCTGCAAAAGCGTCAACACCTAAATGGTTGACAGGAGAGCATGATTCGATTGCTATTCGCATAACAGCTCATCCAGAGTGTAAGGCGCTAAGTAAGTTGTTTGGTAAGCCACTGGTATCAACCAGTGCCAACTTATCGGGTGAAGAGCCTGTGATGTCTATAGGTGAAGCTCGCCATACTTTTCATGAACAGGTGGATTGCTATGTGCAGGGGAAGCTCGGTGGCCATGCTGCACCAAGTCAAATTAAACATGCACTTACGGGTGCAGTTATTCGAGGGAATTAATCACAACTATGAGCAAGGTGAATTTAGAAACGGTTAAAGCGTTTTTACTGTCATTACAAGATGCTATCTGTGCTGGGTTAGAACAAGCGGATGGCCAAGCCAAATTCGTTGAAGATGCATGGCAACGCGAAGAAGGTGGCGGTGGACGCACACGTGTTATTACAGACGGTGCGGTTATTGAACAAGGCGGAGTAAACTACTCACATGTTTATGGTGAGTCAATGCCAGCTTCTGCTACTGCACATCGTCCAGAGCTTGCAGGTCGTAGCTTTCATGCCTGTGGTGTATCATTGGTTATTCATCCCAAGAACCCACATATCCCAACTAGTCACGCTAATGTGCGCTTTTTTATTGCTGAAAAAGAAGGCGAAGAGCCAATTTGGTGGTTTGGAGGTGGTTTCGACCTTACCCCATTTTATCCTGTACTAGATGATGTTAAGCATTGGCACCAAGTAGCCAAAGACTTGTGTATACCCTTTGGTGAGCAAGTATATGATGATTACAAAAAATGGTGTGATGACTATTTTTACCTAAAACATCGTGGTGAGACGCGCGGTGTGGGAGGCTTGTTTTTTGATGATTTAAATCAATGGGGCTTTGAAAAGAGCTTTGCGTTTATGCAGGCAGTTGGCAACGGCTTTTTAGATGCATATTTACCGATCATTGAACGTCGCAAAGATACCGCATTCACCGAGCACGAGCGTCAATTCCAGCTTTATCGCCGTGGCCGCTATGTTGAGTTTAACTTAGTATGGGACAGAGGCACGCTATTTGGCTTGCAAACAGGGGGGCGTACAGAGTCTATCTTGATGTCGATGCCACCTCTTGCGCGTTGGGAATATAACTTCACACCAGCTGCGGATAGCCCAGAAGCCAAGCTGTATGATTTCTATTTGCAACCACGAAACTGGCTTGCCCTCTAGCCATATAAAAAAGGTGCCCACGGGGCACCTGAAACACAGCATAACAATTCTTTTTCAATTAGATTCGTTTATTCAGAACCGAGGTTATTCAATCGAGTTTAAAGCTTCTTACTTGCTCGTCTAAAGAGCGAGCAAGAGAAAGTAGCTCTTCACTTACTTGCTTACTACCATGAGCATCAACCAAAGATTGCTCTGCATTATCTCTTATCGCGATAACACTTTGATTTATCTCTTCAGCGGCTAAGTTTTGTTGCTCAGTTGCATCAGCTATTTGTACGTTTAAGTCGTTTATTTCGTGCATCTGGTTGGAAATGTTTTTCAGCGCTTGTGCAACTTGCTTTACCTGTGCAGCTCTATCATCTGCTTCTTCGCATGATGCGCTCATGGCTTTTACGGTTTGCTCAGCTTCGCTTTGCAGTTTATCAATGGTGCGCTTTATTTCATCTGTAGAGTCATGAGTGCGAGTTGCAAGCGTACGCACTTCATCTGCGACCACTGCAAAGCCGCGACCAGCTTCGCCCGCACGAGCAGCCTCGATAGCGGCATTCAGTGCTAGTAGGTTGGTTTGTTCTGCAATGCTGCTGATCACTTCAAGTACTTTTCCTACCTCTAGTGTTTGTGTTTGCAGTTGGCTTACCTGTGTTGCTGCTTGGCGTACGTCTTGCGCCAGTTGATTAATACTTTGCTCGGTACGCTCAGCGACAGCCATGCTTTCTTCGGCAAGATGATTACTACTATCTGATTTTTCTGATGCAAAGTGCGTGGTGTTCTTAACTTCACTGGATGAGCACTCCAGCTCATTTATTGCGGCTGCAACAGAGTCAGTACCTTGCTTTTGTTGTAAAATAGCGCGCTCGGTTGTATCAGCTGAAGTGTAGATAGTTTCGGCGGATTGAATCAGCACTTTTGAAGTATGTGATACTTGGCCGATGTTATCTTTGAATGACGCCATCATCTTATTGTAGTTAATGGCTAAGCGACCCAGCTCATCGTCAATGTTATCGTCTATACGCAGGCTTAAATCTTTATTTTGCGAAGCAAGTCGCATGGTGCGGCCCAACGTTTTTAGGCGTGTAATAAACAGCTTTCGAAAGAGCGTGCCCAAAATCACAAATGTTACGACAAAAATCCCTGTTAATAACGCGGTGCTTAGCCAAGTATTGGTTTGTACACTGGAATCAATATCATCCAATGAATAGCTAATTTTGACCACGCCTAGTACATCACCTTCTTGTGCTTGGTGACAACCCAAGCAGTTGGTGCCCTTGTAATCAGCTTTGGCTACCATGGGTCGTAAGTATGTCATTACGCGCGAATCGCCGCGCGTTTCTATAAACAAAGACTCTTTGCCATTTAGCGCTTGAAGTTCTGCATCTCCATTGGGAGATTGATTTGTATTGCCCGCGCCATAAATTTTCACGACTTGTGAGCCTCGAATAATATGGGCATCTTCAATATTTGGATGTGCTCTGAGTTTTTGGCTTAGAATTTCTCTGTTAGCCATGGTGCCTGTAAGCATCATAGTATTGATAGAGTCAAAATAGTTGTCTGCCAATAAACGAATATTTTCTGACACAGTTTCTTGCGCCAATTGCTGTTGTTGGCTTGAACTGCTTAGAATACTGGCTACTAATACTAAAATACCAGTTACCGCAAGTAAGGCATAAATTTTATGTTGAATAGAAGTCACACGCATCGCACAATTCTCCGTTATGAGATGCGTATTATGAATAAAGTGGTAAAACCAGATTTTGACTTAGCGCAAAGAGCGTTTAAGTAAGTCTGCTACTTTAGTCTTGATTGATCATATGGCTGGCAAGTTGCGACAAAGAGTGTCGTAGCCCTTCACGAAGCAATGGGTTGTCAATTTCTAAATCAAGGGCTTTGTCCATACAGTGCATCCACTGATCTCGAAGCGCTTGATCTATCGGGAAAGGCATATGTCGTTGTCTTAGTCTCGGATGGCCGTACTTTTCTACAAATAGATCGGGTCCACCTAGCCAGCCAGACAAAAACTCGAAAAATACTTGTCGAATTCTATCTAATGGTTGTGGATGCATATCATAAAGTGGCTTTGCATATGGGTCGCTGGCCATAATGTCATAAAACCTGTCAGCCAAAGCGCGGGCACCGGATTCACCGCCAATGATCTCATAAGGTGTTTTTTCAGGCGTTGGGGGGGAGTTGGTATTTTCTTGGCTTGCATCTTTGTTGAAGATGCGTTTAATTAACTGCTTCATAAACTTAATAACTTCTAGGCATAGACATGGATAAATATGCGGTTTTTGGTCACCCAATAAAACACTCTAAATCACCGATGATCCACCAAGCCTTTGCAAGGCAATATGGTGAATTGATCAGTTACGAAGCGATTCTAGCACCTTTAGATGGATTTAAAGAGTCTATAGATGCGTTTTTTGCAGCTGGTGGTAAAGGTGCTAATGTTACTTTACCTTTTAAAGAAGAGGCATTTTCGCTTGCCGATAAACTGACTGAGCGTGCAAAGTTGGCAGGAGCTGTGAATACGCTCAAGCGTATTGACGCAGGGTTGTTGTTAGGAGATAACACCGATGGCGCAGGTTTGGTCGCTGATTTGCTTCGCCAAGGTGCGCAATTAGAAAACGCAAAGATACTGCTGTTAGGTGCCGGCGGAGCAGCGCGTGGTTGCATTTTTCCACTCATCCAAGCTGGCGTCTCAAGTATTGAGATTGCCAACAGAACACAAAGCAAAGCGCAAACTTTGGCGCAAGCGTTTAGTCAATATGGTGATGTGATTGGCTGTGGGCTGGATAATATAAGTAATGCAGACTTTTCTATTGTCATTAATTCTACATCCTCAAGTGTATCAGGGGATACGCCAAATATAGACCCTGTTCATATACAAGCCTGTGTATTAGCTTATGATATGTTTTATAGTGACCAGCAAACCAGTTTTCTGGATTGGGTTGCCACATATAATAGCAGCGCAAAGTTGCTTGATGGGTTGGGGATGTTAATTGGGCAAGCGGCTGAAGCTTATTATGTTTGGCGTGATAAGCATCCAGATGTTACACAAGTTATTCATGAGTTTAAACAAGGCTCCATATAAATGAATCAAAGTATTTTATTCAATGATGATGTCAGTGTTGAGAGTCAACCTAGCACACTTTGCTTTTCTGCGATGGTAAATGGCATGATGGTACAGTGTCGGATAGAAACGCCTCCCATGGGAAAAGAAGAGGCGTTAGCACACTTTAAAGCGAAGCAGTTCGATTATGAAATGTTGGCTGAACAACTTATAGAAGATGAAGACTTCCAAAGTGATGGCAGTGTTTTACTGTCCTTCCTCTAGATACTCATTTTTCAGTTGTACGTAATTTTGTGCTGAAACCTTTAAAAAAGTAAGTTCATCTTCTGTGAGAGGGCGGGCTTTCTTTACTGGGCTTCCCACGTACAAGTAACCCGATTCAAGCGTCTTGTTTGGCGGAACTAAGGCTCCTCCACCGATGATGACATCGTCCTCTACGGCGACATTATCCATAATAATGGCGCCCATACCGACGAGAATACGGTTACCTAGCTTGCATCCGTGTAACATCACTTTATGGCCAACCGTTACATCATCGCCAATAACAAGAGGGTAACCATCTGGGTTACTTTTACTAGCGCGAGTTAAATGTAGGACTGAACCATCTTGTATGTTGGTTCTGGCACCAATCTTGATGTAATTCACATCTCCTCTAGCCGCAACTAAAGGCCAAATACTACTATCGGAGGCAATTGTTATATCACCAACCAGTACTGCAGATTCATCGACATAAACGCCCTCGGCCAGGTTAGGAACAACCCCTTTGTAGCTTCTTAACATAATAACCACCTTATCTTTACTCTTTATCTAGTGTAGAGCTTTCAAAATAAATTAGCCACAGGCTATATTTTGGATACTATTTAGGTCATTCATGGGTGTAAAGTTATCAAAAGTAGCCTTTTCGCTCGAAAATTGCGCGAACAACCTATTTTCATCACTTTTCTTCAAAAATTCTGCAAAAACCGCTTGCGCTTTTAATTCGCCGCCCTATAATGCGACCCCACTGACACGGAGCGCTACGCTGAATAAGCAAAGCAACAACGAGTCAGCGTCGAGTAAAACTTAAATTTAAAACTTCTTAAAATTAAGTGTTGACAAAAAAATGGGAAT
>NZ_JABBPG010000005.1 GCF_013140855.1 Pseudoalteromonas caenipelagi
ACCTGTGAACTCTCGGTGAAAACGGATCACCAGCGGGATGTTATAGGCCGCATTCGGATTCCCCTGGTGCAATAACCATAACCTGTACTGCTCGGCAGAAAGCACCAGCGGGTACTGGATTGCTTGCCGCACAGATCTTTCGTCGGAGTCTGCAGGCAGCGCGCCATATTCAATAGCCTTGGCAAGCTCGGAGAGCATGGTATGTCTTTGGAAAATCTCACTACTCAGCTGGCAATTAAGCTTTTGCTCAAGTGCATTCTGCACCTTAAGTAAGGCAAGGGAATTGCCGCCAAGCCGATAAAAATGCGCATTGGGGCCGCAATCACCGCACTGCAAAACATTTTGCCAAACCGTGGCAATTTGTTTTTCCATTGGCGATAAGGGCACACTTGTACTTTGACGCTGGTTGAGCTCATCGCGATAAAGCTGCTGCAAAGCTGTCCTGTCGACCTTGCCATTTTTAGTTAAAGGAAATTCAATCACTTCAATCAAAGTAGCCGGGATCATATAGCTGGGCAATTTAGCGTCTACACGCGCCAAAAGTTTGGCTTCATCAAAGAGACAAGCCGTATCCAGTTTGATAAAGCCCACCAGTTGCTGACTGCTTCCGCTCGCTACCGCAATAGTTTCAGCACGCACCACTTCGACTTCTTCATTAAAACAGCGACTAATGGCCTCCAGCTCGACCCGGAAACCGTTGATCTTAACTTGCTGATCCTGACGACCTATAAACCGCAGTTCGCTTTGCGCATCAAAATAACCAAAATCACCGGTGCGGTAGGCCCGGGTGGTTTCGCCATTAATATCCAGCGTGATGAAACGGTTTACATCTTGTTCCTGATTCAAATAACCTTGTGCCAAGCCAAGGCCGGTAGCAATAATTTCGCCGATACAACCCTGAGGTAACAATTGCCCATTATTATCGACAATATAAGCTTGGGTCCCCTGGATAACTTTACCTACAGGCAGGGCTTCATCTGCTGGCCAGTTTTTTGGGATCGGGAAGCAACAGGTAAAAGTGGTATTTTCTGTCGGACCATAGCCATTAATGATCTGCAAATCCGCATGGGCATCATAAACTCGGCGGATATGGCTGGGGGAAACAACGTCCCCGCCGACTAACAACTGCTTTAAACCGTCAAAGACAGTACAGTCAAGATCAACCAAAGTATGAAATAAAGCAGCAGTCAGCCAAGCCGTGTTGACATTATGCTGCTGTATGATGCTCCTTAAGTGGGCCACATCCAGCAGTTTGTCATCAATGAAGCAAACTTGTCCGCCATTGAGCAATGCCCCCCAAAACTCTAAAGTAAAAGCATCAAAAGTCGCTGGGGCAGCCGACAACATCCGGGTTTGTGCATTAAGCGACATAAAATTCGGATTCTCCACCAAGCGGATCACCCCTTGATGAAGGCACTTAATACCTTTGGGCTCTCCTGTGGTGCCAGAGGAGAAATTAATATAAATCGGGCTATCTGCAGAAATCTCCGGGAGAGGACATTCTTGCAGCGGTTGAGTCAACATCTGCTGGATATCCAGCCAAGGCACGCCGGCTATCGCTTGCTCTGCAGTGGAGATAACACAGGCGAGCTCTGCCTGGTGAGCGATCTGGGATAATCGTGTTGCCGATTCGTCTTTTGCATAAGGCACGTAAACAGCGCCAGTCAGTACTATACCAACAAGAGCTGCCGCCAGTTCAGGGCCCTGCGGCAAACATACTCCAACACAGTCCCCAGCGGCTACACCTGCACCTTGTAATGCCAGCGCCATACTTGAGGCTTGTAACCACAGCTGTCGGTATGATAATTCCCGGTCTCCCTGAGTCACGGCTACTGCCTCAGGAGACTTGTTAACTTGCGCCGCCAAACGTGAGGCAACATTGCCTTTTAGCGGTGGAAAAGCGCTTGTTGCCACTGCTGGGGGCAAATACTGCCCCTGCTGACGTATTAAGGCAAAAAATGCCTGCTGCAGTGTCAGTACCGTTTGAGATGAGATTAATTTCGGGTCAAACTCCCACTTCAGCTGGTAACCTTCGTCATTGACATACATAGACAGCATAAGAGGAAACTTAGCGCTTTTCAGGCTTGTCTCCATACGCTGCACCGTCGTCTGGCTAAAGCTGTCCAGCTCGGTCAATCCATCCTGCCAGGCAAAGACTACCTGCTGCAGGGGATGACGACCTTCATGTGTCTGCAGGCCCAGTTCGGGCAGCAAGGCATTAAAATCAGTATTGGCAACAGCCATATCCTGGTGCATGTTTTGCTGGACTTGTTTTGACGACATCCCCCTGCGGTAACGGACAGGCACCATCGAAACCATGTAACCGACAATCTCATGAAGCCACCCCTGATCCCTGCTCGCATAAGGGGTGCTGATGACAATATCATCCAGTCCGACATAACGTCCGATCATTTCAGCAAATAAGGTAAATGCCGCGCTGAAAGTCGAGACTTGGGCGTCATGGGCTAAGGTATCTAGTTGCTTGCTTTCCTGCCGAGATAATTGCCCATATATCACATGTGCTTCATCTGCCTGACAAGGCGTCAGACTATGCAACTGCATGGCTTCATAACCCTGCAAGCGGTTACGCCAATAGGCTTGTCCGTTATCAGCAGGCAATTGTGCCAAGTAATCCAGATAATCAGCACTGGACGCCAATACCTGCTTGCCACCGTCATAAAACGCTATCACGCGTCGCCAAAGCTGACTGATAGACCAGCCGTCAATAATAATATGCGGAAAATTCAACACCAAAACCGAGTGCTCACTCGTTATCCGCACCAGACGGGCAATAAACAGACAGTCTTGTTTTAAATTAAACTGACGCTGCTGCTCTTGAGCGTATATGTCCTGAGCCAACGACTCATCACCGTCTACGACCTCCAGTTGCCATGCGCCGTCGTAATTTGGCTTAAGTAAAACCTGATCGCCAACTTCAACAAACACACTATGCAAGGCGTCATACGCTCGATAGGCCTGAGAGAGGCTGTCCGCTAACCGTTCTATATCCAGCTTGCCGCGGATAACAAAACTCATTGGAATGTTATAGTTCTCGGACTGCTTCATCTTATACAGCGGCCACAGCGACATTTGCTTTGCAGAAATGGCAACACCGGCATTTTTTTCCTGCTCAGACAGCAATGCGACCGCTGCTTTTGCTTGACTGGCCTGGTTTAAAAACGCCAGTAATTCTTCTTTATACTTTCTTATCTTCGCAACGGCCTCGGCAGGGATCGGGGACACGCTAGATTTAATGTTTAATTTATCGCCATTGGCCTTAACGATAATCCCTTGCTGCTTTAACTCAGCAAGCAGTACATTCACATTCATATGGTCAATTCCTCGGAAAATTCTCCTTCTTCCTCAATTTCCGCCATTGAATCTATAAATGATGCAATAGTTTGTATCGTGCCAAGTTCGATCAAATCAGTCACTTTAATCGTGGTCAACAAACGCTGTTCGATACTTAACGCCAGTTTCATCACCATCAATGAATTACCGCCCAATTTATAAATATGCGTTTGCACATCAACCTGGGTTAACCCCAAGTGCTGGCAAAAGATATCCGCCAATACAATTTCAGTCTCTGTTTGCGCTTCCAGGCGAACGGTATTTTCCAGTTCGATCTCAGGTAAAGCTTTCTTATCGATTTTGCGGTTTGGCGTCAGCGGCAAAGAATCGAGATAGATAATTTGTTGCGGAACCATAAAGTGCGGTAATTTCTGACGGCAATGCTGGCTGATCACAGCTTCCTGACATGAGGCATTCACAAAAGCAACCAGCTGTTCAGCTCCAGCAACCTCTCGCACTACCACGGCGATTTGACTGACCGCTTCAACTTGCTTGATGACTTGTTCAATTTCCTCCAGCTCAATACGATATCCGGAGACTTTCACCTGATGGTCCGCCCGGCCGTGGAAGTTGATCTCTCCCTTATGGTTTATCGACGCTAAATCCCCAGTTTGATATATACGCTGTCCTAGGGTCGGGTGCATGATAAATCTGTCCCGAGTCAAGGCTTCATTGTGCAGGTAACCGTCAGATAAACTTGCGCCACCAATCCAAAGCTGACCAACTGCCCCGACAGGCACAGGCTTGAGGGCTTCATCCAGCAAATAAAACTCTGTATTGTTTATCGGCTGACCCAGAGAAACCTCAGGATGTAACGGTGAAATCTGCTTTAATGAAGACCACACGCTCGTTTCCGTAGGGCCGTACATGTTATAGCATAAGTTGTTGTTTTCACTTAGCATCCTAGCGAGCTGGGCATCCATTGCTTCACCGCCGCACAAGATCACTTGTGACTGGAAAGGCTGCCATCCAGTAGCGATTAACGTACGCCAGGTGCTGGGGGTAGCTTGGCAATGGGTGACCTGCTTGTGCCGTAGGTAAGCCGTCAACTTAGCGGCATCACGGCTCTCCTCCTGACTGGCAAGCAAGACCTTAGCGCCAGAGGTTAGCGGCAAGTAAAGTTCCAGTGTTGAAATATCGAAAGAAAAAGAGGTGATTGCCAACCAGGTATCGCCCGCTTGCAAGGCAAACTCCTGCGCCATGGCACAGATAAAGTTATTAAACGCAGCATAGCTGATCACAACACCTTTAGGTAACCCGGTGGAACCTGACGTGTAAATACAATACATGGGCGATGCCAGATCGACCGGCACCGGCTGCCAGGGTACGTCACTTTGCGCATCCGGCATTATCCGCGTTACCGCATAGCTATCCTGCTCGGCAATCACATAGTTAATTTGACTGTGTTCGATAATGTAGTTAATGCGATCTTCCGGATAACTTGGGTCCAGAGGTACATAACCGATACCGCAGGCCTGGCAGGCCAGCATCCAAGCGACACAGTCGCTATTTCGGGGTAAGCAGATACCGACAAATTGTCCCTGAGTCAGATTCAGAGTACTCAGGTAAGCCGCTTTTTTATCAATCAGGTTCAACAAATCAGCATACTTGTACACCTGCTCTTCATGTTCAAGCGCGATATCTTGCGGCAAAGCTAAAGCATGCCTGCGGAATCTCTGATATACGGTTTCATTGAGGCTGTCGACGACGGGGCCTGAGATCTGAGGTGCAGCAGTCGCAATATTTCCTATGGACTCCTCTGATTGCTCAAGCACCACCTGCAATAACTGCAAGTAGTCCTGAATCATATTTTCTATCAGCCACTGCGGGTATTTCGCGGTTTTGAATTCCCACAACAAATGTACAGGGTTATCTTCCCCTATTTGTCCTTCACGGGGAATCACGACAACAGAGAGATCAAATTTTGCCGCCCGGCTGTCAATGGCTTCAAACACCCGGCTATCTGTAATGCCGGGCAAGTCAATCTCAGGCATAGGTGAATCATGGAAACCAAAAAACACCTGAAACAGGGGGTTGACTCCGGGGACGCGATCTGGGTTGACGGCTTTCACCAGGTATTCGAACGGCAGTGATTGATATTGCTGCGCCTCCTGCACCACTTTGGCGCTATGGGCCAACAACTCATCAATGCTCATTGCGTCATTTAATTGCCCGCGCAACACCACAGTATTGATCATCATGCCAACAATGGAGTCAGCATTGATCCATTGCCGGTTGGCAAACGCTGACCCTACGCAAATATCTTGATCGCCGGAAAATCTGGCCAACATCAAATAGTACAGCGACAGCATAATACTGAAAGCGGTTTCGCCTCTTTGTTCCGCCAACCTTTCAACGGCCTGCCATTGCGCTCTGGGTAGAGGGATGCGCAGTGTTTGCCCTTTACGGATATCATCGGTTTCCGTTTGGTGATTGGGCAGGTTTAACACCGCTGGCGACGCTGCAAGTTGATCGCGCCAATAGCTGAGCTGCTTTTCGACTTCGCCTGTCTCAAGCCATTGCGCCTGAGTAAGACAAAAATCGGCATATTGTGCCGGCTCAGGCAACTCAGTTAAGGCCTGGTTGACATGGGCACGGTAATAATGAATAAAGTCATTGAGAAACAGGTTATAAGACCAGCCATCATGCACTAGGTGATGTTCAATATGTAACAAAGCACTTTGACTGTCGGACAGCTTGACTAACGCCCACCTGACCAGAGGCAGCTGAGACAAGATAAAGGGCTGGTTCAGCTCTTCTTGCACCAGTTCCGCTAGGCTTTTTTTACTTTCACTCGCATCAAGGTGGGAGAAATCGAACTCCTGTAAGGTAACATCATAATGCCTGTAGACTCTTTGCATCCCTTCACCGTCGCCAGGTAAAAAGGCAGTACGGAAAATACTATGACGGTCAACCACTTTTTGCACCGCATAGGCAACGGCTTTGGCATCTACCTGCCCAGTCAGCATAAGCTGCGACTTAGCATGATAAGCCCGGTCCTGATTGTCCATATTGGCAAAAAACCAGATCGAACGCTGGGACGAAGAAAGGGGGACGTCTATATAATCTTGTTCATCGTCAAGGTGCGACTTGATCTCAGTAATCGCAAAGGTTTGGCTATTGATCTCTTGCCACAAACGCTCCGGGGTGCCCTGCTTTTCAAACAATTCAAAAGGCAATCCCAATGCAAAACGTTTATGGACATTGGCAGCAATGGAAATAGCGGCGATGGAATTCCCCCCTTGCTGAAAAAAGTTATCCTGCCAGCCGATAGACACGCCCATATGGTCTCTGAAGATATTGAGGAATGCCTGCTTATCTTCAGTCAGATGACAGTCTGCTTCCTGTGAAGCAGCATCCGATAACTGGGGAAAAGGCAGGGCAGCTTCATCTAACTTATGGTTGGCAGTCAAAGGAAAGGCGCTTAATACTAAAATATGGTTGGGCACCATATATTCAGGCAGACTCGCGGCTAATGACTGCTTAACGGCATCTAGGTCAACCTCTGTCTGTGATACCACATAAGCTACCAGCATATCCTGCTGGCCAATGCGGTGCACCATGATATGAGCCTGGGTAACCTGTTCAAGCTGCAACAAGTGATGGATCACTTCTTCGCTTTCTATCCTAAAGCCGTTAACTTTAAGCTGCTTGTCTATGCGGTTGATGTATTCCAGTATGCCGTCTTGATTAAAGCGACAGATATCCCCGGTTCGATAAGCTCTATGCTGTTCACCGTTTTTCGCGGTAAAAGTGATGAACTTCTGCCTGGTCAGCTCGGCAAGATTATGATAGCCGCGACTGACACCAGCTCCCGCCACCAAAAGCTCACCATCTTCTTCGCAGGCAACTTCTTGCAACTGTTCATCAACAACAAAACAACGGACCCCTGGCAGGGCGCGACCGATTGCCGGCAGCCCATGACCTTCAGCGGCAACGACATGAGAGCTTGCTATAACTGTGGTTTCGGTGGGCCCGTATGCATTTTCAACGCGTACAGTCCAGTGACTAGGAGGACGTTTGGTTAAGCGCTGACCTGCTGTTTGCAAGACTTCTAGGCTCGCAGGTAAAACAAGCTGCTCATCCGCCATCAATATTTCAGCCAAAGGCGTAGGGAGCCAGCTGAAGGTAATTTGGTGTTGTTGATAAAAATTGACTAACTCATAAGGATTGAGCAGTACCTCGTTTTCGACGACATATAAGGATGCCCCGGTGAACAAGGCTGGCAACCATTCCATCATCGCGGCATCAAAGGCGATATTGGCGGAAAACGTCATCCGGCTGGTCCGGGAAAGGTGATAATAATCACAAAAGGACTCAACCATAGGCAGCAGGCTTTCAATGCCTACCACACAACCTTTGGGTTTACCTGTTGTCCCTGAGGTATAAATGATATAGGCGATTCCCGTTTGCTTAACTTCTGTTTGGGGGTAGTCCACCGCTTGAGGCAGGTCCCAGTCAAAACAGATTTCTTGTATATCACCAAAGGAGGCCTTGCCGCTCAGGTTGATCAGCCATTGCGCATCAAGATCCTGCAGGATATGCTGCAATCGGGTGTCAGGTGTCCCTGTTGCGACTGGCACAACGCCAATGCCAAGCTTCCAACAAGCCAGAACTGCGGTAATGTATTCAAGCGAACGTTCCGCAACAATAGGCAGTGCATCTGGCCAGCTTTCGACGTCACGCCCTAAACATTGATACAGGTGGCTGGCCCACAAATCAGAGTTATGATTTAGCTGAGCAAAAGTCCATTTTTCTTGGTTTGTGGCAACAAAGGCCTCTCCTGCATTACACTGGATTCTAGATAATAGTTGTTTCATCAATTTACCGACGCATTTGAAATTATAATTTTTTAGGAATTTTGATTTGTAAAGCTTGTCCCAGTAGCACACCGATACCAGTTACTTTAAAACTGACCTCAACAGTACTCGAACGAACATCAACTTCAGGAACAAGATAGTCAAAAGCGAGTTGTAACTGGCTGTTCTCCTCCGCCACACCGGCTTGCTGTAAGTCCAGAGTTCTATATAAATGGTGCGGAACATGTACTAGGACATAAAGAGCACGGGGATCAAAGACAGTGACCAAGGTATCGCCCGCCTGGACGACCTCAAAGGTTTTCACATCTCGCTGTAACACAACCCCGGGGTATGGGGCGTTGATTGTTTTCTTATCTAAAATATGCGTTAAGCGCACAATTTCTTGTTCAATCAGGTTCAACTCATGACGTGAGTTAAGCAAATCAATATGCTTTTGTGCCCTTTGCTCCCCAGATACGGAATTGCTTTGCAGCAAACTTTCATAACCATCAATAATCTGTTGATGTTCGGCAATTTTTGCCTTGATGTTTTGCTGCTGGATGCTTAACTGCACCAGTTGCTTCTGCTCATAGCTGTTATCAATCCGTGCGATGGCATCGCCTTTTTGAAAGGTCTCTCCGACATCGAGAATAAAGTTCAGTTGCCCGCTCTGCTCTGCAGAGAGTTGAAGCTTGGTTTTTGAGTAAACCGTACCCGGCAGCAATGCCTCCTCGGCATTCGCCCATGAAGCATATTGCAGGACAAGAAGAGAAGTGAGAATACGAAATATGTTAACCATTACGCTACCTTGCTAAGATTATGGGATGGCTCAGCCTGGACAGAGCCGTTTTTCACTGTAGATAAACCGAATAAATGAGCCGAAGCCGGAATCACAAACAAAACGGTAAGTAAATTAATCGTGATTCCGCCAACGATAATCGCCGCTATTCCCTGATAGATTTGTGAAGCGTCGGAAGGAAACAATAACAGGGGTAACATGCCAAGAATTGTCGTTAACGAGCTAATGACAACAGCACGCACCCGCTCCTGCGTACCGGCAACAATTGCAGCAAGGAGATCATGGTGCGCGGCAAAACCTTGCTGCATGGCATCAACAAGCAGAATTGAGTTATTCGCAACTATCCCCAGCATGATGGCAAAACCCAACATAGTCAGTACATTAAAATCAACCGGGGTAAACAGGCCTAATGCTTGATAAGCCAAAATGCTGCCGCATAAAGCCGGCATCAGGGAAACCAGTACATAGACACTGAGCTTCACCGATTTAAACAGCCCAGCAACGATGACAAAAAAGGCCACCACAACAAATAACAACATAACTGCCAAAAATAGTTTGGTCTTGGTTAAACTTGCCGCACTTCCTTCAACACTGATAAAGCCTTTGTCTGCAACTAAGCTCTTTAACTGAGGAACCAGATCACTTTCGAGTTTATCCATCACATCTGAAACCGTTAACTGCTTGTCGGTAATTCTCAAACTTAAGGTCACCGTCTTAGTGCCATTGAGCCGGATCAGTGACGGCAGCTCACGGGACTCCTCAATACTCATGAGCTCTCCGACAAAAGAGCGTACGCCATTGCTGGCAACATAAGGGATATTCTCAATTTTACTGTTGGTTTCTTTGAGGGTTATATAGCCGTTAAGTACTTCGTCGCTATCATTCCATTTGCCGATAAAGTCCGCTTGCCCAATAGCTTTGACCAGGTTTTTAAGCTCTTCATTACCCACATTCAGGTGACGGAGCTGTGCAAGGTTTGGAGTTAGCTCATATTCGCTCACAGCCTTATCTATACCTGGCGTGACGCGTAAAGATACACCAGGTAAGGTCTCTGTGACCATTTCACGAATTTGCTCGATATGAGTGCCAAGCCAGTGCTTATCATTGACAAAAAGGTTCACTTCGATATTGTTGCTGCTTTCTGCCCCGCCAAGTAACTCTCCCTGTAACACAATGACGCGTTGTTGGGGTAACTCTTCCTTCAAGGTGTCTTTTAAATATGTTAATAATTCGGGAAGTTGATCAGTGTTTTCCAGGCGCACTGCAGCCGTGGCAAAAAATGGCCAGCCGATGACATAATTGTTTTTTAATTCAATATGTCCAGGTATGGTTTGTAGCACTTGATTGAGGGGCTCGATTATGTCACGGTCTACAGCTTCGATGCGATTCGACCCCGAGACAGGAATATAGACATCAACCGCATCTCGCTTTACCGAAGGCAAATAGCTTATAGAAGGAAATAACCCGATCAAGCCAACAAAGCTAAACAGGATCAGGGCAGTCAGCACAGTGGCGCTTCTTTTCTTTGTTACCAGCATGGTTTTGATTACTTTGACAACCCAGATAAATGCTAGCTCCCCCGCCGCTTCCCTATGTGGGAGGTAACGCAGGGCAAAGAAAGGGGTGATCAATATTGTAAACAAGAGCGCAAAGATCAGCCCCGAGGTGATTGCCAAACTTAAGCCTCTAAACAGCTGACCTTCGGCGCCATCGCTAAAGATCACCGGCACAAACACTATCACTGTCGTTAATGACGAGGCAAAAAGTGCTGGCACCAATTTGTTCAATGCTTGGTTTATTTTTTCCAGCGTAGACTTTTGTTCTTTTTTCAAGCGGTCTAAATACTCGACAAAAATCAATACCCCATCAACAAACATACCGGTTGCAAAGGTAATGCCCGCAAGAGAAATCACATTAATAGAGGTGTTAGTGAGGCTGAGTACGATAAAAACCCCACATGTTGACAGCAAGGTGATCAAACCGCCCAATAATGTCGGCTGGATTCGCTTAAAGAAAACATAGGAAACAAGTAAAGTGAGTAAAAAACCTGTCGCGAGTGAACCAAGTATCCATACAATTGCTCTTTCAATAAATAGTCCAGTATCAAACGACAAATTGTAGCTCAGACCGCTGCTACGAATAACGTTTGCCTCTTGCACCAAAACGCTGTCGACCAAATGCTGTACTTCAATCAGGTTTGCTTCTGCATCCCGTAAAATTCGCATAGCAATGGCTTGCTGGCCATTATACCTTGCTGTCGCAGTCTGAATGATCGGTTCAACCGATACTTCAGCAATATCCTGCAATAAAATAGCAACCCCGTTCACATACGACACCGGGGTTTGCCGTATATCGTCAAGTGAGCTCGTTTGCTTAAATTTAGCGGTAATAACACTGTCACCTTCATACAAACGGGTAACAGGTTGAGTCAACATATTACTGACAATACTGCGAACTTTTTCAAAGCTTAAGTGCAACTGATACAGCTTTTCCATATCAAGGCGCACTTGCAGTTGGTTTTCTAATAGGGGATTGAGTTCAACTTCTTCGACCCCGCGAAGCAACTTAAATTTATGCGAAGCTAAATTATTGATCAAGCGAAGCTGTTCCTGTGAAAACTCTCCCAGCTCTGAAGTAATAAAATAGCTGCCGACAACCCGGTTGGAGACATTGCTACCGCCATGGCGAAAAAGTAAGGCTTTGATATTCAAAGGTAAAGGTCTAGCCCGGGACAGGAGTGACGCTAGCTCTTTTTCAGCTTCATCCAGATCAGTGCCAAAAGCAAAGGTAACTTCAAACGACGCACTTTCCGCTTTAGTGGTAACCTTTAGAGCTTCAAAATGGTCCAGTTTTCCCAGAATGGAGTCTTCGTATGGTTTAACGACATCCGAAATTAAAAACTCTTCTGTAGCTCCAGGCCAAGCCACGGAAAAAGATATTTTGGGAGGTTCAATATCAGGTAATAATTGTACTTTATTTTTTAGTATACAAAAGCCACCAAAAATAAAAATAATTGTACAAATACTTATTACAAAGTATTGGCGCATAACTACAAGAATCCTTCTTAACACCATTAAAAAAACTAATTTCCCTCCTTCAAGCCAACAATATTTGACTCAGAACAAGAAAACGTTAAATAAAATACACGCTTTATAAAGTATGTCAATAAACATATGAATAAATAGGAGAATTTAGGAGAATTTCAATTTTTTAATTTGGTAACACCACTTAGCTCCATGTTAGAACGCTCGTTGTTTTTAGTCCATAAGAACTGAGTTATTCTATCTTTAAGCTCGCCAACATCACGATAATATAATGGCTAATTCCATTATATTTTGCGGCTAAATTAAAGATAATTTTTCTAGCAAGAGTCAGCTTTATTTAGCTTTTTTATTATGATTCTGCACTTTTGTCAGACCAATAGTTTTTTGGTTATTGATGATGTTTTAGCAGTTCCTTTTATCCAAAGTATTCTTCCTTCATATTAATCGCTAAGACTAGTTAAAGCTTTGTTGAGAGTTGGTCTACTAATAATCCGTACCAACACTTTTGGACACCTTGCTAAGTGGGTGCAATCGCTTAACGAGGTGAAAAATGTCAACAAAGAAAGTCCGCAAAACACATACCGCTGAATTTAAAGCTGAAGCTCTGAAATTGGCCGATAAGATCGGCGTAGCTGCCGCAGTTAGATAATTAAAACTTTATGAATCTCAATTGTATAACTGGCGCTCTGCTGCCGAGAAAAAGTCTAATACCAGTGAATATGAATCCTAGCTTGCTGCTGAAGTGGCACGCTTAAAGCGCCAGTTAGCTGAGCAGGCAGAAGATTTATCCATCTTAAAAAAGGCGGCCACCTACTTCGCGAAGAACCAAAAATAGCGCGGTTTGAGTTTATTATGGAGCATTAGCACCTGTTCTCGTTAATCAGAGTGGTTGTGGTGCTTTCAGGTGTCGCGTAGTGGGTATTATGCCTGGCGTAAAAGTGGCCTGATGCCAAGCCCGAGAGCGGAGAAGCGTGCCGAGCGAGATGTATTGATACAGGAAGCCTTTGACAATTCCAAAGCCCGTAATGGTGCTAGTCGAATTCAGGAAGATCTTGCTGAGCATGACGTAAAAACCATACGAAACAGCATGGTGCGTCAAGGTTTGGTGGCCAAAGCAGCCCGCAAGTTTAAGGTTACAACAGATAGCAATCATACGCTCCCTGTTGCGCCTAATTTGCTTGAACAAGACTTTAACGCAACGGGCCCGAACCAGAAATGGGTCGGTGATATTACGTACTTGATAACAAGCGAAGGCTGGCTGTATTTGGCTGTGATTATCTATCTCTACTCACGAACCGTGATTGGATGGTCGATGAGTAACCGCATGACGGCAAACTAGGCGTGTGATGCGCTTAAAATGGCCTTATTCCGTCGTGGACGTCCAAAAAAAGTGATCGTTCAATGCAGCTTCTGAATTATCACACAAGGTAACTTAGCAATCTTCACTAAGCGTGTTTTCTAGCACCACTCGGTTTAGGGGATCGCTATCAACAACAAGAACATGTGCACCGCTTACCATCTAATCACCTTCGTACTGCCTCAATATATACTCACGAACTTGAGTTAAACGCATGATTAAGTGTGCAACTAAGTGACTCTTTTGTAGCTGATTCGTCTCTTTTAAGTGTTGCTCTAGTTGCATAGCAGCGTCTGAAAGTGCAATAAAGCCCACTCCCCCCGCTGCACCTTTAATATTGTGCGCCATCATTTGTAGCTTGTCTGTATCACTTTGCATACTCACCTTTTGTAAATATTCTGTACACATCTTTGAAAACTTATCAAGCATTTTGTTCAATAGTTCAGCATCTCCCATCATTTGTTGTAACGCTAACTCACCATCAAAAAAAGTCGCTTCGCTTGCTATATACTGCTGTAATGTTTGGTGTAGCATGGTCTGTGAGACAGGCTTAGTTAGATAGCCGTCCATACCTACTGCTTTAGCACGTTTTCGTTCAGTTACTTGGGCATTCGCGGTTAATGCCACTATCGGACTGGTAAATTTTGGTAGTGATTGCCTAAGTGCCTGAGTGGCTTGAAACCCATCCGTACCTGGCATATGAATATCCATTAATATAATATCGGGTTGTAAAACAGCGACAATGTCAACTAGGTTAGCCGCCGAGCTCAATACGACTACATTAACCTTCATTGTTCGCAACATATTCGCCGTGATATCTTGATTTACCTCATTGTCGTCAACCACAAGACACAAACAACCAGACACTTCTTGCCGGGTTTTAGGCAGTTCAGGGGCATGCTGCTCATGTAACAAAAAACAAAAGGCACTTTGTAAAAACATGGCCTCAGGCATTATTTTTACAATTGTTGAACTTGCTACTGGTAAAGAGCAAACAGGTTGCTTACTGATCACATACTTGAGATTTTGCATGTGTTCTGACATGTTCTTTGCAAGCGCACTCACTTCGTTTTGCTCACAAACAACCAAACTTTTATAATTTCCATGAGCCAGCTCTGCTACAGCTTCGTTAGCACTGTGTACCATACAGATATTGCTCTGCCTAAGGAACTCAGTAATTCTATCGTTTGCGCATAGCCACAGCACCGGCGCACTTTTAGCTGGTATCACACACTCAGCTTTGTCTATTTTTAATGTAAAGTAAAACTCACTCCCTTTAGCAAGCTCACTGCTCAAAGAAATCGTGCCACCAAGTAATGATACTTCGTGCTTCACAATAGCCAGCCCTAAGCCTATCCCTTCATGTTGACGTGAAAAAGATTCATCACCTTGAGTAAATGCATCAAATAATCGCTGTTGATCTTCTCTTTTGATACCAATACCTGTGTCTGCAACACAAAAGCGAATACTCTGTTGCTCTTTGCTATTTGTAACAACAGACATGCTCAAGGTAATGCCACCCGTTTGAGTATACTTAACCGCATTGTTGAGCAAGTTCAGTAGCACCTGCTTTATTTTATTTACATCGCTTTGTAAAACAGGCCAGATACGGTCATCGACTTTAATAGTGAGTGTTAATTTCTTTTGTTCACTTAAAGGTGCTATCAACTCTTGGCAATCTTGCACCAACGTAGCAATACAAAAAGGTTCGATGCAAACGGCCAGCTTTTGTCGCTCAACTTTGGCAAACGTTAAAATGCTATCAAGCATACTGAGCAGCTGTATCGAAGCATGTTCCACTTTAGCTAGCATAGCTAAATGCGGCTCATTGAGTTGTTGCTTTTTCATTATTCCCACTACGCCCTGAATAACATTCAAAGGCGTGCGGATCTCATGACTGATATTGGCGATAAAACGACTTTTAGCCAACGTCGCTCTTTCGGCATCTAACCTAGCCTGCGTTAAGCTAGTAACATCTTGTAAGTGCAACACATAATATTTAGCGACTTTACTTTTGTCCCACACTAAAGACGCGCTCAATTGCAACCAGCTGTATGGCTCACCTTGCGAAATACTCAACTCAAGCACATTCTTTGAGTTCTTCAACAACATGCTCAGTATATGAGAGATTGCCAAATAACTATCGGAAGAAAATAATGACGATAAATGTATGTTAGGACCAAACTCGGCACAGTCTAAGTATTTTCTCGCCGCTTTGTTCATCGCTAACACACCTTTATCAAGGGAAACTAAAATCACCCCATTTGGCGCATACTCCATAGCAGCTTTGAAGTTTTCTTCAGAGGTTTGTAGTGCCTTTATTGCTTGCTGCTGAGAGGTAATATCACGTGCCACTCCCAAACTACCCAATAGACCTCTTTGCGAGTCTAAAAACGGGCTCAAGGTTAACATGTAACTTTTGTCATCTAGCATGACCGTTTGGGTAATGGCCTGCTTCTCATCGCGCATCTGCTGCTCAAGCGTCAACAACTCAGGGTATAAGCCGGTGATATCACCTTGCTCACGCCCAACTAACTGCGACTTATCAATACCCAAAAATTGTTCAAAAGCACGGTTACAACCGATAAATGATCCGTCGATGTTTTTGAAATAAATCAAGTCAGGCACGCTATCTAGCACGGTATTAAGCAGTGCAGCTTGGCGCTCTTTGGCTTCAAGGGAACGTGACAACGCTTTTTTTTGTGACTGAACTTGCTCATCCAAAACATCGTTATTGCGTTGCAGCTGTTCAAGCAAACTTTGTTTTTGTGTGATGACTTGTTTGACAGCACTAAACCAAGGCTGCCAATCAACGGGGATGACATAATCAAAGGTACTTTTAGGCGTTTGTTCCTGATGCGTCAGATAGTTTAAAAAGTAACTAACCGGGCGAATAAAGATACTATTTCCCAACCAACTGAGGAGCAGGTATACCGCAACCATAAAGGTTAATAAAAAACAAAATTCAAGCATCACCTCAAATAATATCGGCTTAATAAATTGCATCTCATCTTGTTCATAAACAACATCCATAGGCTCATCAACTCTGAGCGTATACAACTGCACCCCACCTTGCCAAGGTATAGCGCGATTCATACTGTTGTTGGGTCTAAGCGTAACCTCTTCATCACTCAGCAAATTACGCTTATCTTTATTCAGTAACGAGACTTTACCATGTGCCGCTGTCACATCATTTAACCAAATAGCAACATCGTTACTATCATACACCAGCATGACATATTCACCTTTGGCATTACCACTGTGCTTAGCAATACTAAAGTAATGTTTGCCTTGGACCTTTACTCGCTGACTGCTACTGAAATTGTAGTTAGAAAAGTCTGGTGATAGTGCGCCATCTAGCATCGTACTGAGCAAGTGACTGGTATCAGTATTTCTACGGCGCACAAACGCGAACTGCCCTTCTTTGACATAAGCGATGGCGTCCAATGCAGGAATTAATGACAAAGCAGTATTAAATGCAGGCCCTAAAGCGAGTATTTGTTGCCAATTATCAGGTACAGCAAAATCATTTTCAACGGCTTTGCGAACGACTATTTCGCCACCATTGGCATCAAGTTTGTGATAATAATTGTTCGTTTTGGCAAGTGTTTGAAGTATTGATTCATCAAATTGATAACTAAGAGGTAGTTCAATACTGGTGAAGATATTATCAATGACATTACTGGCCTCTGCCACTTTTTGCATGATTTGCGTGTCGATGGCTTCATAGTAGGCTTGATGTTCAGAAAATGCGCGATTGAGTTTGATATGATACAAGTGAAGACATAAAAAACCAGCCACAAATATCGACATAAATAACCCTGTCAACGCAGCAGTTCGATATTTTTTGAGTGGGATAAAATCTTGGTTCTTGTCCATTACAGCCAAACTGTTAATTTATTATTAAGCAAGAACATTACCAGTAATGCTAGGATTGTCTATTAAAAGTGTTTAAAAGCAGGCCACGACACGGTGGCCTGTAGGTGTTGATTTACTATAGGTTTTCTTCTGCAAAAGAAGCCAAACGACTACGCACAACCCCATTTAAATTAATGGTTGCACTGCCTTCGAAGTGTTTGAAACGTTCTACAAGATAAGTGAGACCCGAAGTCACCGGCGTTAAATAGTTACTGTCAATTTGGGCCAAGTTACCTGTACAGATAAGCTTCGTACCTTCACCGCAGCGCGTAATGATAGTTTTCAGTTGCGAGGCTGTTAGGTTTTGACTTTCATCCAAAATAACAACGGCGTTTTGAATACTACGACCACGCATAAAGTTTACCGATTTAAACTGAATATTAGCTTTTTCCATAATGTAGTTACGGCTAGATATCGGACTTTCATCGTTCTTGTGTAACACTTCTAAAGTATCAGTGATAGCCGCCAGCCATGGTGCCATTTTTTCTTCTTCGGTCCCCGGTAAAAAACCTATGCTTTCTGCAATTTCAGGTGTATTACGGGTAACAATGACTTTATCGTAAACCCCCTTCTCAATGATCATCTCAAGCGCACTTGCCAATGCCAGTAAGGTTTTACCACACCCAGCTGGGCCTGTTAAAATAACTAACTCTATATCTGGGTCTAATAATGCATCTAGGGCCATACCTTGGTAGATATTTTTTGGTTTGACACCCCAAGCCATTTGGTGCATTAGTCGCTCTCGGCTTAGGTCTTTTAAGGTAATATGTCCATCATCATAGCTATCCACACGAGCGGCAAAGTGTTCACTATCATCAATCAGATATTCATTGCAAAACACATCCGGAAGGAGTGCCTTAGGCACGTGATGCAATGTATACCTGCCTTGCTGCTCTGAATTACATTCACCAACATTTTGCCAAAAGTCACCACTGATCTTTAAAAAGCCAGTACTGAGCAACTTAATATCATCAATTAACTGATCGGTTCGATAATCCTCTACAAACTTAAGCCCTGCTCCTTTGGCTTTGAGTCGCATATTTATATCTTTAGTGACAAGAACGACCTTCTTCTCACTGTATTGTTTTTGTAAGCGTACCGCACAGTTGATAATGCGATGGTCATTCTCATTACCTGGTAATCCTGAAATGCTATCAGGGAATAAGTGATCGTTCACAATAATCAACTTGCCACGAGCAAGTGGGCCATGCTCTTTATCTGATTGAATACTCGGTAATCTTACTCCTTCTAACATCTGTTCAGGGGAAGCATCTTTAAGTACATCGTCTAGGCTACGAATAGCCACTCTGGCGTCACGACTTACATCGCGCTTTCTGTCTTTAATGTGATCTAGCTCTTCAAGTACAGTCATGGGGATAACCACATCGTGTTCTTGAAAGGAAAGATAAGCGAGGGGTTCATGAAGTAGTACGTTGGTGTCAAGCACGTACACTTTTCTGTCTAGGTCTTGATCTTTTCCCATAGCGCATTCCTGTCGTTTGCAATGATATATGCTATACCCAATACATTTGTAGGTAATACCAACAATTTGCATGGCTATAAACCAAGTTTAGTCTATTTGTCATAAAAGTCCGTTTCATGACAACTGTTTGCTTATTAAATAGACAACCAGCTAAGCAAGATAGCTTTCTAGTTAATAGTTTTTAATAGGCACATTCAGTATCAATAAACAAGATTGAACAACGCCATGCGAACGGTTAACATAGCCGCCTTTTTTCTGCTAAGACGAGACAAACATGAATTTTTCCTTAGGTCAGCGCTGGATCAGTGACACTGAGTCAGATTTAGGATTAGGTACCATAGTGGCTTTAGAGGGCCGCCAAGTCACCATATTGTTCCCCGCCAGTGGAGAAAGCCGCGTATATTCAATGCAAGAAGCGCCAGTTACACGAGTTGTTTTTAATCCAGGTGACATCATTCGTCATGTAGAAGAGTGGGAATTGCAAGTTGAAACGCTTGAGCAACAAGGTGATCTACTTTGCTATCATGGTACTCGTCTCGATACGCAAGAAAAAACCTCTTTCAAAGAAACCTTTCTTGATCACTTTATAAAATTTAATAAACCGCAAGACCGATTATTTGCAGGACAAGTTGACCGTTTTGACCGCTATACTTTACGCTACCAAACTTGGCAGCACCAATTTAACCGCCAGCAATCACATTTAAAAGGCGTTGTTGGACAACGAGCGAGTCTAATCCCACACCAGCTATATATCGCCGATGAAGTGGGGAAGCGCTTTGCACCGCGCGTACTATTGTCAGACGAAGTGGGGCTAGGTAAAACCATTGAAGCGGGTATGATTTTGCATCAGCAAATTCTCACCGGCCGTGCCAATCGCGTATTAATTGTGGTACCAGAGAACTTACAGCATCAATGGCTTGTTGAGATGCTGCGTCGCTTCAACTTGCGCTTCTCTATTTTTGATGAGGAGCGTTGTGATGAAGCTTTTGCCGACTCACCAAACGTGTTTGATACCGAGCAACTGGTGCTCGTTAGTCTTGAATTTATTACCAAAAAGCGTCGTTGGTTTGAACAGGCAACATTGGCAGACTGGGATCTGTTGGTGATTGATGAAGCTCACCATCTAACGGTGACAAAAGACAAACCAAGTACTGAGTACCAGCGTATCGCTGAGCTTAGCCAAGATATTCCGGGGCTTATTTTGCTCACTGCAACGCCAGATCAGCTAGGCCACTACAGCCACTTTGCCCGCTTGCAATTACTTGACCCTGATAGGTTTTACGATTACGACAAGTTTGTAGAAGAAGAAAGCAACTACAAAGAAGTAGCAGATGCTGCCAATCAACTGTTACAAGATGGACAACTGGATGAAAAAGGCCAGGCAACCATTATTGAGTTATTAAAAGAAACGGATATATCCAGCTTACTGGCTGATGCACAAAATGGTGATGAATCAGCAAAGCAAGAAATTCTCTCGATGCTGTTAGACCGCCATGGCACAGGCCGTATTTTGTTTAGAAATAGCCGTAGTGGCATTGAGGGTTACCCAAGTCGTAAATTACATAGCTACCCCGTTGAGCTACCTAAACAGTACAAAACAGCCATGTCAGTTTTGGGCAGCATGGGGGGGATTCAAAGTGCCGAAAAGTCTGCGCTAAGAGCCCTTTTTCCAGAAAAGATTTTTCAAGAGTTTGAAGGCGCGGGTAGCGGTTGGGCGGCTTTTGACCCACGTGTTGATTGGTTAATTGAAACACTAAAACAGCTCAAACACGAAAAAGTATTACTGATCTGTGCCGAAGCACAAACAGCCATTAGCTTAGAGCAAACACTTCGTGAACGCGAAGCCATTAAAGCGGCTGTTTTCCACGAAGGCATGTCGATAGTTGAGCGAGACCGAGCTGCGGCATTTTTTGCCGACGAATACGACAGCGCACAAGTGCTGCTATGTTCTGAAATTGGTTCTGAAGGTCGTAACTTCCAGTTTTCGCACCATTTAGTTCTGTTTGATTTACCACTAAACCCAGACTTACTAGAGCAACGTATCGGCCGTCTTGACCGCATTGGGCAAAAGTTTGATGTGAACATTCATGTGCCGTATTTTGAAAACACCGCACAAGAGGTGTTACTTCGTTGGTATCAAGAGGGGTTAGATGCGTTTGAAAGCACAAGCTCCACAGGCCAATTACTTTACAAAGAGTTTTCAGAAGAGTTGTTAGAGCTCATTGCTGAGCATAACTGTGATGAAGAAAGTTTAGATCCATTACTTGAACAAGTTGCGAATCAAAACCGCGTATTGCGCAGCCAAATGGAGCAAGGTCGTGACCGCTTGCTAGAACTTCATTCCAGTGGTCAAGGTAAAGCACAGAAGCTGGTTGCTGAAATCGAACAACTCGATGATGACGTTGTGTTGCCAGCATTCATGATCAATGTTTTTGATATTTTTGGCGTTTCGCAAGAAGACAAAGGTGAAAACACCATCATCTTGAAGCCAACTGAGCACATGCTTAACCCATCATTCCCGTGTTTAAAAGACGATGGTATTACCGTGACATTTGACCGTACAACGGCTTTATCACAAGAAGATGCTCACTTTATCAGCTGGGATCACCCTATGGTCCAAGGGACCATGGATATGATCTGTGATGATGATTTTGGTAGTGCATCAGTTGCTCTTTTGAAGAACAAAAAACTGCCTGCAGGAACATTCTTCGTCGAGCTGATTTTCATTGCTGAAGCGTCAGCACCAAAAGCCTTACAACTAGGTCGCTTTTTACCGCCAACTCCTATTCGTATTTTGTTGGATAAAGCGGGTAACAACCTAGCTGCAAACGTTGCATTCGATGCTTTTAACAACCAGTTATCTGCCGTTGGACGCCAAACAGCAAGTAAATTAGCTAACGCATTGCAAAGCGCCATTCATCCATTGATCACCAAAGCCAATGAATTAGCATCAAGTGAACTTGATGATATTCAAGCACAAGCACAGCAAAAAATGTTAGCCGTGATGGACGATGAGCAAAGCCGTTTAACGGCTCTAAAAGCCATCAACCCGAACATTCGTGACGAAGAGATCAAAGTCTTTGATAAGCAACGTACCGAATTAACCAACCATATCGCCAAAGCGCAACTGAAGCTTGATGCTATCCGTTTAATTGTCGTAACACACGAATAAGCTCTCTAAGATGGCTGTAGGTGACTCATCATTTACAGCCATTTATTTATCACTACTTTGCTAATAAACAAAACGCCGTTAAAATGGCGCGCTGAACGACTTAAAGGGCTTCATTGTGCTGTTAAATTATGCGCCACCGCGCGACCCCTACCTCGACATTTTGTATCAAGATGACTTTATGCTGGTCATCAACAAACCCAGTGGCCTGTTAACCGTACCGGGTAAAGATCCAAAACATGCCGACTGTGCAATCAGCAGGGTGAATACCGTATTTCCAACTGCTCGTATCGTACATCGCTTAGATATGGCAACTTCTGGGGTGCTCTGTCTTGCCATGAGTAAAGAATCGCACCGATTTTTAAGCATTCAGTTTCAAGATCGATTAACCAACAAGCATTACATTGCCCGTGTGCACGGCAAACTTGAACAGCAACGTGGTTCGGTCGATTTACCCCTGATTTGTGATTGGCCAAATCGACCAAAGCAAATGGTTTGCCATGACACAGGCAAACCTTCTTTGACACATTTTGAAGTGCTCAGTTATGAACAGCATGCAACCCGAGTCAAGCTCATACCAATCACCGGTCGCTCGCACCAACTTCGTGTTCATATGTTGTCGCTGGGCCATGTGATATTGGGCGATCGCCTTTATGCAAAAGATGAAGCATTAGCAGCGGCAGCCCGATTACAACTTCATGCCGAGATGCTACAAATATGCCACCCTCAAACCAACCAGTTAATGACATTTGAAGCACCAGTTCCTTTTTAAAAATGTTCCCTGTTGCTTTGGCTTCGAAGTTGGCTGCAAAGGACACTCTTGGCAGCCAGTCAACGCTTGAAAAACACTTAGCTAGACTAACGCTATTGCTTAACTTGGTTAAACAAGTCTAAGGCGCTTGCGGTCATTGCTCTTACCCCTGTATGAATCGTTTTTGCGTAATCTGGGGCAAATTTACTAGAGTGCAGCGATGGTAAAGTTTCACCGTTACTTCGCGCTTTTTCAAATAACGTAGGTTCAACGCCACCAAGCCAAAAAATCGTAATCGGCACATCTTCATCCGTTAAGCCATAAAGACCAAAGTCTTCTCCTGCCATCACCGGTTCTGACTTCCATACATTGTCTTCACCCAACTCTTTTTTAATGGCTTGCGTTACACGCTCAGCAAGCGCAGGATCATTGTAAGTTGAAGGAATGGTTTCTTCTTCATGAACATACACGACTGGTGCCATATCTTCAGGTAAGCCAGCACTGAGCGCAATTCCCTTTGTTAAGCGCTTAAGCGTAGAAATTTGCTGCTCTCGCACGTGTGGGTCATATGAGCGAAGCGTTAATTGCAGCGTCACTTCATTGGAGATGATATTGTGTTTAGAGCCACCATGAATCGAGCCGACGGTGATAACAGAAGGCTGTAATGGTGATATTTCACGGCTGGTGATAGTTTGCAATGCAAGGACGATACGTGAAGCCAAAACAACAGGGTCTACCGTTGTATGAGGGTATGCACCATGCCCCCCTTTGCCTTTAACTGTGATATCTACAGAGTCCACATTTGCCAACGCGTAGCCTGGCGCGATTGCCACTTTTCCCGCTGGTACTGACGCGCTAACGTGCAGCCCTAACACATGATCTGGCTTTGCAAACTGACTGAACAGTCCTTCTTTTAACATCGCCTTTGCCCCTGCACCAACTTCTTCTGCAGGTTGCGCAACCATCATTAACGTGCCACGCCATTGCGACTTTAACGCGATAAGTTGTTTAGCAGCACCAATAAAACTGGTCATATGAATATCATGGCCACAACCATGCATCACACCCACTTCGTTGTTATTTTTATCCAGCGTCTTCACTTTAGATGCGTACGGCTTTCCCGTCTGCTCCACAATCGGCAGTCCATCAGTGTCGGCACGGATCATCACTGTAGGTCCTTCACCATTTTTAAATAACCCCACGACACCGTGTCCACCAATATGCTCTGCAACATCAAAACCCAGTTGTTTTAGCTCTTTTGCTAAATGTGCTGCGGTATTTTTTTCATGGTACGACAGCTCTGGGTTCTGATGTAGGTGTAAATAAAGAGACTCTAGCTGAGCCATATCATCGTTTACACTGCTAGCCAAAGGCGTCGCGTTTACATAGCTGGCTAAAAGTACTGGCAGACTTAATAGCAGTTTATTCATTGTTCTTCTTCTTATCTCCAATCAGTGAACTGTCAAACTATCAACTTCTAAGCAGTCGCACAACCTAAGGAGTGCTGTTGCAAATAAGCCAATATAAGCATACCTAAAAGCAGCAGACCAACCGAGCCATTTGTACCAATTTCATGAATTATCACGGTATAACCTGATGAACTTCTAGATGGTTAAATATCATAAATAAGCATAAAAATAACACTTCTTATCATTAATTGGGAATATATACCCAACATAAATAGAAAGAAAACTCATTTATGCACCCATGAGGGGAAATATAAACTTTTTCACCATTTCAACTTTGACAACTGTTAATTTAAAGCTAAGTTTGTAACAACCTTTAAATAAAGGTTAACAATCTAATAATTATAAATAGGAACAACATGATGAAAAAATCTCTTCTTACTTTGTCTATCGCCTTTGCAATCAGCAGCACTGCAACACTGGCTCAAGAGCCAAGCTTCCAAGGCGCTGCAGCGGATATAGAAATTGCGAATACCTGTATCGTGCGATTCAATGATGGTATTTCAAAGTTTGATGTTGAAGGAAAAGCGCGCGGCATGCTTGCAAAAGCCAATGCTCAAGCAAAGCATATTTACAAAAACAGTATCAAAGGAATGGCTGTAAATATGAGCTGTGATAAAGCCAAAACTGCATTTGCAGGCAATGCTAACATCATGCGTTTTACGCCAGATGGTGTGGTACATGCTAGCCCTGCGAGCATTCAAGGTAAACCAGAAGTGGGTACAAGCGCTGCACAACAAACACCTTGGAGTGTAACGCGTGTTGGTGGTCCTGTTGATGGTAGCCAGTACACAGCTTGGGTTATCGATACAGGTATTGATGTTGATCACGCTGACTTGAATGTTGATCAGAGCAAAGGCTTTTCAGCATTTACAAAAGGTAGAAATGCAGGCGTAGATGACGCTAACGGTCACGGTACTCACGTTGCTGGTACAATCGCGGCGTTAGATAATGGTATTGATGTAGTTGGTGTTGCTGCTGGCGCAACCGTTGTGCCTGTAAAAGTATTAGATGCCCGTGGTTCAGGCAGCTGGTCTGGCGTATTAGCGGGTATTGACCACGTTGCAGCAAATGCAAGCGCTGGAGATTGTGCAAACATGAGCTTAGGCGGTGGCTTTAACCAAGAACTGAACGATGCCGTTGAAAATGCTGCGCAGCAATCTGGTGCATTCTTTGTTGTTGCCGCTGGTAACGAAAGTCAACACGCTAGCAATGTGTCACCAGCAAGTGCTTCACATAACCGTGTTTACACTATTTCTGCAACTGACTCTAACGATAACTTTGCAAGTTTCTCAAACTATGGGAACCCACCTGTAGATTACGCAGCACCAGGTGTTAGCATTTTATCAACACGTAAAGGTGGCGGTACAACAACTATGTCAGGTACTTCAATGGCGTCTCCTGCGGCATGTGCTGTTATCATGTTAAGCAACGGTAACCCAAGTACAGATGGTAAAGCCAGTGGTGATCCTGATGGCAATGCAGACAGCATTGTGCACCTATAAGCTTACAGCTTTGATCCCCAGTTATGGTGTGCTTTTATAGCACACCATTTTTTACGCAAGATCTTTGCCTATCCACACAACCTTGCCAATGATTTCTAGTTGCTCTAGTTCATGTGGCTGGACGTGCTGATCGACATATTCTTTATTATCACTGATTAAACGCACTGAGCCATCCAAGTATTGCTGTAAGCGTTTGGCATACAACTCTTCACCAAGACGAACTACATAGATAAGCCCTTCGCTGAGCTTTTTATCAGATAAATCAACCAAGATTGTGTTGTTGTTATGAATGGTCGGCTCCATAGAGTCGCCTTTGGCAAACACCACAGCCAGCTGGCTTTTATCTAAGCCTTTATAGTCAACCCACTTTTTTCTAAATGCTAAATGCCGCTCAATACGGGCTGTACCATTAAATGCCCCATGCCCTGTACTTACCGAGATATGGTAGCCAGGCACTAAAATAAACTCTTCTTCAAACTCATCAACACTCACTACCCGTTGACTCAACAGTGGTGATTCATCGTTGGCTCCTGACGCTTCTCCAACGCCTTTTACCAACCACATAAAGTCAACACCCGCTTGTTCAGCAATGCGCTCTATTACACTGAGTTTTGGATCTTCACCTTTCAATATTCTACGCAGCGTCCCCTCTGAAACACCAATTTTTGACGCAAATGTACGAATACTGTCTGGTTTAATGGCTTGCTCAACACGCGTAGAGAATGACGCACTGCTCGCATCATTACTTATATTATTACCGCTATAGATTTCAGACATATCAAAGTTTCCCTTATTTTTAAGAGTAAAAAATTTCGCGTTTCGTGACACTGATCAAATAAAAAGTGATGTAAAAAACTAAAATAACATTTGAAATGCGTAATTTTTAGATCTAAAATTCAAAAAAATACGCAACACCAGCATCGAACATTTCCTTTATGTTCCGATTGATGCGTATTTAGCGTTGGATTATACATCAAGTTATAACGCTTTTCACTGAGAAATAGCATTATTGCGTAATAAATGAAGGAAAATATAAATTATGCTCTCACAGATTAATACCCAAACAACCAGAACACCTAAAGGAGCAGATATTTTAAAGTTTGCTCGAAAGTGCCGAGGCTTTACTCAAGCAGAGTCAGCGGCAAGTTATGGCATTGAAGAACGCACATTGAGGCGTTGGGAGAACAACGAATATAACCCTCGCTGGAATGACGTGATAGGATTACTCGAAGATGTATACTTAATGGATGTCGCTAAGGTGATCCTAGGAATGACACATACGCATGAACCGTGAATCATTTAGCAAATAACTCTATCATCTAAGCACACACAAGCGAAATTAGACACTATGACAGATATTCCAAAATTGATCCCGAGAAGCTCAGGGAGATTATCGCGCTTATTTGGCGCTCTGGTATTGAAACTGCTGGGATGGCGCATCGTAGGCGCCTTTCCTAATCACAGTAAGTTTGTTGCAGCAGTCGCGCCGCATACGTCCAATTGGGATTTTTTTATCGCCATTTCAGTCAAGCTTAGTTTAGGCGTAAAAATAAGGTTTCTTGGCAAGCACAGCATTTTTATCGGTCCATTTGGCTGGTTATTAAAAAAACTTGGCGGGATCCCCGTTGAGCGCAGTCATGCTAATGGCATGGTTAAACAAGTAAGTGATATATTTTACCAATCCGATTCTTTAATTTTAGGCATTGCCCCTGAAGGCACACGTAAAAAAACCCCACAATGGAAAAGCGGCTTTTTACATATCGCGAAATCGGCCAATGTCCCCATTGTGCCAATGGCACTGGATTACAGAACAAAAACATTTGTGATTATGCCAGCGTATTATATCAGCGAAGACATTCCCGAAGCGCTAAAAAACATAATCGCGCTATTTGATAAGAACATGGCTAAGTATCCAAACCAAGTTTCTGGCAGTGAGCCTTAACGGAATAAAAGTTGTTTTGGTCGCAAGCAACTCGCAGCATCCAATAGAATGACTAATAATCAACTAACCAATAATAAAAATGATCACGCCAATGACAAACCACTTATTAACATCACTGACCGCCCTATTACTGACTTCGAGCTATGCATACGGACAAACAACGGTACTCAATGCACAAGCCTACATTGATGTAGAGTCGGGCCAAAGGGTAACTAAACCGAGCCTTTTAATAAAAGACAACCGCATTATAAAAATTGCCAAGCAAGGGGAACTAAAAGTACCTAAAGATGCCACTGTTATTAACCTCAATAATAAAACATTACTGCCCGGGCTAATGGATATGCACGTGCATTTAACCAGCGACCCATCAGACAATTTTTTAGCGGCGCAAAACTTCTCAATTCCACGAAAAACGGTAAAAGCGGTAAAAAATGCCCATACAACTTTAATGGCTGGCTTTACCACTGTACGTAATTTGGGTGCCCCTGGTTATAGCGTCATTGCGACTCGTGATGCCATCAATGCAGGTGAAGTAATAGGACCAAGAATTTATAGTGCAGGCTATTCAATTTCAATAACGGGTGGTCATTGTGATGATAACTTCAGCGCACCAGAGAAAAAATCAGTCTCAGGTGGTGTAGCTGATGGCCCGTGGGCTGTGCGTGCAAAAGTACGTGAAAACATTAAATATGGCGCCAACACCATAAAAATTTGCGCAACAGGCGGAGTGTTCTCTAAAGGGACCAAGGTTGGTATCCAACAATTTAGCGAACAAGAGCTACAAGCGGCGGCCGAAGAAGCACATTTACGAGGCTTAATCATCGCAGCCCATGCCCATGGCACCAATGGTATAAAAGCTGCGATCCGAGCTGGCATTGATAGTATTGAACATTGCAGCTTTATGGATGACGAAGCTATTGAGCTGGCTAAAAAGCATGGCACTTATTTATCTTGTGATATATATAATACCGAATATACCTTGGCATTTGGTGAAGCCAATGGGGTGCCAGAAGAAAATATAAATAAAGAAAAGCAAGTTTCAAAAGCGCAGAGAGAGAGCTTTAGGCGGGCAGTAAAAGCTGGCTTAAATATGGTATTTGGCTCTGATGCAGCTATTTATCCACACGGTGATAATGGCAAACAGTTTTCTCGTATGGTGCAATTTGGCATGACTCCTTTACAGGCAATACAAGCCGCAACTATCCATAGTGCTGCACTACTTAAAAATCAAGAAATAGGCAAGATATCTGAAGGCTACTTAGCTGATATCATCGCAGTAAATGATGACCCACTAAGCAAAATTGAAACCCTAGAAAATGTCAGTTTTGTTATGAAAGACGGTAAAGTTTACAAACAAGACTAAACCATAGGCTAAGCCTAGGTACCCATAAAAAAGCCCGATTTAATCGGGCTTTTTTATATATTTTAATTAGTGACAAGCACCTAAATCAGTCCATACTTTCCAGCTGTTACCTACATTAGAGTTTTGCTCCGGATTTTTATTTATATTCCACCAGTTGTTACGGTATTTTTTACCTTGGTATGAAACTAGCGTACCTCGTGATGAATAAACTTGTGTTGCTGACCAAGGAGCTATGCCTTGGCAATCGCCACCGGTGCTATCATCAAGAACAGTGATAGTTTTCGCTGTGCTTGCGGTTGCTGATAGGTTATCAGTCACAGTTAAGGATACCTGATAGCTGCCAGCGTGCGAAAATACATGGGCAGCAACAGCGCCTAAGTATGCCTGACCATCAACTCGCCACTCATAAGCTGTTATTTGGCCATCAGGGTCAACACTTGTGCCTGCGTCAAATTGACAATTTAAAGCCTCACACGATACTGAAAAAGCCGCTTGTGGAAGCTGGTTTTTGTTGTCACCACCACAGCCATTGGCAGTTAAATAATCAGATGCAGCTTTAGCTTGTACTAAGCCATAGCCAAACTTGTGGTCGCGTCCTGCATCACCTAAATCGATTGCAGTTGCTGTTAATGCTTGGCGGATCTCAACATTACTACACTGAGTATGATTGCTCCATACCAGCGCTGCAACACCTGCAACATGTGGGCTTGCCATTGATGTGCCAGACTTTTTATCATAGTCCGAAATAGCTTCAAGCTGTAGATTAACTTGCTGACCTAGAAGTCCTTTTAATGTCGCGCCCGCCTCTCCTGACATACCTAATACAGGAATAGTCACACCATGGTTTGCATCGCCTAAAGTACCTGAAAAGCTCGTTGCAACATTATTATAAATTACCGCAGCAACCCCGCCGCCCGCTTGACAATTTTTTGCTTTGTCAGCAAATGACGCTCCGCCACGCTCAATTAAGCAAATACTTGCCGGAGCCGTACATTGTGCTAATCCCTGCTCGCAATCCACCAGCGATGCCGTTACATTTCCTTCAACTGAGTGAGTCATTCCTGAGGCCTCAAAAGCCTGACCTAACCCAGTTATACTCGCAACGATACCCGTACCTCTTGGCACAGTAGATAATACTTCAGTACCAGGGCCTGCAATTTCCACTTGCGCATTGTATTGAGACGAATCGTTTTTCTGGCGTTGCTCATTAATGTTCGCAACAGACATTACACTGTCATAACTTGCCGGATAGCTTAGAGAGCTATCTCCCCCATTACCAGCTGCCGCTATCAATAGTACACCTTTATCGTAGGCCGCGTTTAAACGCTCCTCTAAATACTGGCTTTTACCCGCACCACCCAAGCTCATGTTGATCACACTCGCACCATTTTCAACGCAGTTATCAACGGCACGGCCAATACGCGAGTTATAACCTTTTTTGCCATTGTCATCGAATACGCGCACCGCGTGGATAGCAATTTTATCGCTAGGTAACACCCCGACTACGCCTTCACTATTATTAACCGCAGCGATAGTACCGGCTACATGCGTGCCATGGCCTGACCCATCACGATACCAAACACCTACTTCAGCATCTGCAAACCCGGTTGCGTTTTGTGGTAAATCTGGATGGCCTAGATCATAGCCAGAGTCAATGATACATACTTTTAATAAATCGGCGTTTGCATCAGAGACTAAATTTGCCTGAACCTGTGCAATACCATAAGGACTAACCTGAGTATTTGAAAACATCTCATACTCGAAATCCTCTTCGATATAGTCAAACTGACCTGAGCGCTTAAGGACTTCTACTTGCTGCTGGTTAAGCATCACTGTTGAAACTTCAGCCAAAGGCGTTTTAGATAACGTACTTAGCTTATTAGCTTGCAATACCCTTTGCACATGATCTGCGCTAGCTAAGGTTAACTGTGCAGTGGCTTTGAGGTTATTGCGCTTTACAATATATGTTTTAGAATCACTCGCTGTTGCAGACAGACTGCTGCTTGCAAGTAATGACATTGCTAGTGCACTTAAGGCAAATTTCTGGTTCATTATTATTATCCTATGTTGACCTTTACTGTTGTTATTTATCGCAATGCGAAACGCAAAAAAGCGCCTGAGCAAATTTGCGGATACAAAGGGGATTACACATAACAATCCCTATTGAAGGTACAAATTAAACAAACAAAAACTGAATTGCAATATAAAATTAACTTGATTTACATAGGGAGTAACTTGATTACAGTTAGGGCAAAAACTCAAACTTGCTTGCTGTTTTGAGATCGACTAAACCTTAAGAACAGCTATTCATCTTTGAGCAATGATGAGCAACACAGCACTAGTAGAACCATTTTCATATTCCCTAGATATATTTCATCATCTGGGTTACATGATGGTTATTGCACAAGGACAAGGCTCTAAAAGTGAAATAACAAATATGTATCAAACAATTGAGAAAACAGCAAAAATTGCAAAAGTTAACAAACTCATGCTGAACGTGACCGAGCTGACCTTAAACTATAGCGGCAGCGACGTTGTAAAAGTACTTAAACTCATTTCTCGACTTTTCAATCATTTTTATATTGCTCGCATTGTCACCCCCGCCGATTTTAAAAGTGACTTAATTGAAGTATTCGCCCAAAAGCATGCGCTAAACATTAAAAGTTTTTTTTGTGAAAATGAGGCATATGACTGGCTTATAGAGCAGTACTAGCAGCCTTTTAGTTTACAATTATTTTACAAAACAAATTTTCAACTCTATGCTAGTAACAATGGATGCCATCTGTCTTGGCCTAAAGGATTTCTAGCGAGATTAACAGTATGACCTTTTCAACACGCTCAGCCCCCCTTTCAAGGGTGTCTTCCATCGATATTTTAAGAGGGCTGATTATTATTTTAATGGCACTTGATCATACCCGAGCATACTGGGGGGTCACATCATTTTCACCCACAGACATTGAATATACACATTGGACATGGTTCTTCACACGCTGGATAACTCACTTTTGTGCGCCGCTTTTCGTATTTCTAACCGGGGTCAGCGCTTTTTTATATGAACAAAAAGTGCAAGATAAAACTAAACTGAGAAACTTTCTTTTTACCCGAGGGGTTTGGCTGGTGTTACTTGAAATATTAGTGATCACACCCAGTTGGCAAGGCAACTATGATACCGTTGTATGGCAAGTGATTTGGATTCTTGGCTGGTCCATGATCATGCTATCTGTGCTTATTTATCTTAAGCCTAAGTGGATACTTTCTCTTTGCATACCTGTTCTGTTTTTACATAACGCCTTAAATGATGCCGACATTATCGAGAAGTTGTCGCAATTTAGTTGGTTGTGGCACATACTACACAGCCAAGGCGCTATTCATTTCAACAATTCAGACTACAGCATCTACGTAGCGTATCCTTTAATACCTTGGTTTGGAGTGATGGCACTGGGATATGTTGTTGGACAAGTCTACATATGGTCACCACCAAAGCGCATTACCTACCTGACAAATTTAGGCCTTGGTTTTATTGTGATGTTTGTGTTGCTACGAGCGACTGGGAGTTATGGCGATCCAAGTGCTTTTGATGCTCAGTACCATGGAATAAACGCGGTAATGTCATTTTTAAATACGCATAAGTATCCGCCTTCATTACAGTATTTGCTGATGACGTTAGGCCCAGGCTTGGTCCTTTTGGCGCAACTTGAAAAAATCACCGACACACACTCATTGTTCTCTCGGATAGCTTGGCTCAAAACTTTCGGTGCTGTTCCTTTATTTTTTTATGTGATTCACGTGCCTATCATTAATGGCTTGGCACTTGCTTATACTTGGCTAAAATATGGTCAACCCATTAACATGCTAGTTGAACCCTCTAAGCTTCCCCCCAGTTATGAGCCTAGTCTGATTTTAACGTTGTGTGTTTGGGTACTTTTACTCGCCGTTTTATATCTGCCGTGTAAGCAATACGCCGCACTCAAGCGTCGATCAAATAATATGATACTCAGTTACCTATAGCGCCCTTAAATAGGAATAGCCAAGGTAAATACACTTATGGGTACAATTGTACTTTTAAGGTGATAAAAGTAATTAAAAAGAGATTTTAGTAAAAAAATTGTAATAAAAACTATTTTATATTAGTGTCCCTCTCGAGCAAATACTCGGATTGTATTTGCAAAAAAAGAAATAACTAACACGGGAGTACACATGAAAAAACTATCTTTTTGCTTAGCAATCGCTATTACTGCATCAACAAATAGCCTTGCGTTTACTCAACTTGGTGGCAGCGGCATTATGCCGATGGGCCATGAATGGCTGACTAGAACTTCAGCGCTCGAGCTACTTGATGCAGAGCATATTATCGCCCCAGATCCCAATGATCCACGACCAACTTGGCGATATGGTCTCGCAAAAAACACCAATCTCAACGCAGCCTATAGCGAAATATCTAAATTTACCGCCAATATAAATAACAACAAAAGTTATCAACCCCGTTTTGATAATGTATATGCGGCAATTGTAGGTGAGCGCTGGGTTGATATTGCAGGGTTCAATGTCACCAATGCCAGTACCGACTTGAGCGGTCCTAATTGTTTTAGCGCGGTGTCGCAAGAACCCGCAGACTTACAACAAGATCATTTTATGCGACGTTTCGATGACATTGGCGGTCAAGGTGGTGTTGAAGCAGCACGCCGCGCACAACAAAGATTCATTCAGCACTTTGTAGATGCCGCCATGGCACAAAACAAGCGTATAAAGGTTTGGGATGGCGGCGGCTATTCAGCACTTACCGAGGTAGACCATAACTACTTTTTGTTTGGCCGAGCCGTTCATTTATTCCAAGACTCATTTTCTCCCGAGCACACAGTAAGGTTGCCAGCAGACAACTATGAAAAAGTATGGCAGGTTAAAGCTTACCTGTGCTCAGAGGGCGCAGAGCAACATAGCCATGACACCAAAGACGTACTCAACTTCTCAAGCGGCGATGTGATCTGGAAGGCAAACACACGTCTAGAATCAGGCTGGGATAGTTACAAAGTCAGTAGCATGAAGCCTGTCGCTTTGGTTGCTTTAGAAGCAAGCAAAGACTTATGGGCAGGATTTATCCGTACCATGGCAACTCACCGAGAAGAACGAGCCGCAGTAGCCAGAGCTGAAGCACAACGCTTAGTGGATAACTGGCTATCGTTTGACGAACAAGCCATGTTGAACTGGTATGACAATCAACAACATCGTGATCACACCTATGTGCTGGCGCCAAATGAAAGCGGCGTTGGCAAAACACTCATTGAATGTATGCTAGAACTTAATGTAGGCACCGACAACCAAGCCCAACGAGTTGCAGAGCTTGAAGCGCAACGCAGGCAGTGTTTATATAATATTGAAGCAGAGCCGGGCTATGAAGATTTATACGATCCGCACATGAATATGCCATATAACTGGCGCTGGAAATCTCTAACTTGGCAAACACCACCTAGCGACTGGCAAGCATCACAGCAACTCGCCGATAAAGGCCAAACGGTCACGTTCAAATCTTCTTTAAATGCTCAACCAGTCCAATCAGATGGCCCCTTACAAGATGGGGCTAAGCTAATTACTGCACCGGGCGAGGCTCTAGAGTTTATAAAGGTGCCAACCCAAGACGACGCTTTCTATCTAAGAAGTAAGCACCAGCCAGAGTTATTCTTTAGCTACAGCGCAAGCTCTTCTGGCTATGCCAAATTAGTCAACTCGCCACGCCAAGCAGCTTACCGGCTGATTTATCAAGGGGGTGTGTGGAATATTAAAAACACCCACTGGCAACAGTATTTTTTCCTTGATGAAGGCAGTATCTATTTAAATCGCCATGGCAACCCACAAAACACATCCGCTAAATGGATTGTTGAGTAACCTTATCCATAAGAGTCAGGGGCTATGCCACTGGCTCTTGCTCACGGTTCAAACCTTTTTACATATCACAACTTTCGCGCTTGCTATATTCCTTCAAGTTATCGCTAACACGCCTAAGCAATATGCCTGATTTGCACCTAGCAAACAGTCAAAATTACTCACTCAGTCCTACCTAGCTCTTCCCACAGAATCAAAAATTAACCTAAAATTAACCTAAAAAATAACCATTGCATTAACCGAAATTAAAAAACATAATAAATAAACATAAAATCCAATAAAAACAACAATATAAATAAAAGCAAAATAAAAACCAATCCCGAATTTTGCAAACAAAAAGTTAATGGTGTAACTTAATTTATGAGAGCCATCTCTTCTCAAAGGAAACTAATATGATAAAAATAACTAGACGGATTGCTTTGCTCGTAAGCCTATGTGCGTTTACACACCATGCGCTTGCTATTGAGGCTTCTGCCAAAAATACTAACAACAATGAAAATCTGGACGATAAACTCGCCCAACTAATAGCACAACATGAACTTACCGGAGACCTCACAACAGGAGCGAATATCCCTTCTGTAGATGACCCTGAAGTAAAACTGGGCAAATTACTCTTTTTTACTAAAGCGCTCAGTGGTAACAAAGATGTAGCATGTGCTAGCTGTCATCACCCGTATTTAGGCGGTGGTGATGGGCTTGCTTTGCCTGTCGGTACACTGGCAAAAGATGCCAATGTCATCGGCCCTGGTAGAGAAACCATCACGGGGCAGTTTTATGTACCACGCAACTCCCCCACAATTTTTAATGCGTGGACCGAAAAACGTAGCTTGTTTCGAGATGCCAGAGTGGAGTTTTTGGACTGGCTAGCGCCGGAGAAAGGGATCAGTACCCCTGACGTGCCCTATGGCGAAGCCGACCCAAATGCAGGCACCAGTCTATTAGCCGCTCAGTCTCGCTTTCCGGTGATCACCCAAGGCGAAATGCGGGGTTTTGACTTTATGCCAGAGCAATCAAACGAGGCCGTTCGAGCACACCTTGCAGCACGTATTGGTGATTATGGCAGCGCACAAGGTGAATTATTTAAAAATAACTGGCGCCCACTTTTTGAAGACGTATACGGCAATAATGACGCTGAAGAAGTTGTTACTTACAGCAATATTATGAAAGCTATTGCCGCTTACCAAAAGTCAATGAACTTTACCAATAACCCATGGTTTAAATATGTCAGAGGTGATAAATCAGCAATTACTGAGTCGCAAAAACGCGGTGCGTATTTGTATTTATTTTTACCCCCCCCACCTTCAGATGGTGGCACGCCACCAGACTTTATCCCCACTCAATGTGTAGGTTGCCATAACACCGATAGCTTTACGCAAACTAAGGTATCTAACTATCACCGTCTGGCCTTTCCACAAATAGGTCCAGGTACTGGGGCTGGCGACACTAAAACCAATGACCTTGGCCGCATGCACCGTAACGACAGTGAAGCGGATATTTTTAGCTTCCGTTCGGGTACGCTGTTGAACATAGAGGTAACCGCCCCTTATGGACACGCAGGTAATTACGACACCCTTGAACAAGTGATGGATCACTACAATGATTATCGTGCAACCTTGCGTGATTACTTTGATAACAAACGCTGGTGCGAACAGGCGCAATTTAAAGAAAGAGCAGATTGCCAAGCATTATTTAGTGACGCGGAAATTAACACCGAAGAATCGGCAAAAATAATAGATGATGAAATTGCCGACGGTGCCCCTGTACTGGTTCCTTTAGAACTTGATCAACAATCGCTTGCAGATTTGGTTAATTTTATGAAGGCACTTACCGACCCTTGCGTAAAAGACGCCACGTGTTTGCAAGCTTGGTTACCACAACCTGAAGAAGGTGACCCTGATGGGCTGCAATTAAGAGCAATCAACGATCTTGGCGTACCACTGTACTTACCCGCTAATTGTAAAGAGGGTGATACTGCAAGCTCTGGCGATAAACTCAAACTCGATCAAGGCGCTTGCATCAGTGGAAGAATGCAGCACTTCAAGGTGCGAGTAGAAAAAGACAATAGCATTTTGTATTTCAGTACGCGTGATGCACAAGCCACTACCCGATTACTTTATAACAGAGATCATTGGGCCGACCCCATCAATGCAACAGTACGCTCAAGAACCGTGAAAAATGAGCAAGTTCTTAGTGTTACGGTTAACAAAGGCACACACTATGTCAGCGTGGTTGACGTTAAACCCTATCAGGGGATGATGGTTGCAGCGAGTTTTGAAAGTGCGCAACGAGAAGGCACCGAGCAGCCCAAACCTATCGCTAACCAGTGTTTGTACGCCCCAAGTGTACAATATGGTCAGTTATTTGATGAACAGCCTGTATGTGTTGGCTCTGGTGAGGCTAACTTTTATATCAAAATCAGTGAGCCCAATAGCCAAATTGAGATCCGTACCCAGCACGGCATTGGCAATAGTGACGTATTCACAGGCCAGTTTTGGCCTACGCGGCACTTTCATGAATTTGCTTCACAACAAGATGGCAACAACGAATATCTTCGCTTAGATGGTCTAGCGCCGGGTTGGTACTTTATCAGTGTACTAGGTGATGGCAGTAATCAAGGCACAACCATAGAGGTGGATATTAAATAATCGCTAAAAGTGGTTATAACTTAGCACCTTAAAAACTAGGTTATCAATTCTCTGCATGGCGAGCCTAGGCTATCATGCAGAGCATATTTATAACCTAGCGTTTGCTATACGCTTTTTGAGGATAATTTTATGACTATTACGCGCCAACACACTAATCAACGGATGAGCCGCATTGTCACGCACAACAATACGGTATATCTGTGCGGGCAAGTATGCAGTGATGCTACACAAGGGATCACTGAACAAACTCAAACTATGCTTGCTAAAGTAGACGACTTGCTTGCTCAGGCAAATAGCGACAAATACCATTTACTTAGCGCCACAGTGTATATTAGCGACATGCAATATTTTGCACAAATGAACGAAGTTTGGGATGTGTGGGTACCGCAAGGCCATGCCCCAGCTCGCGCTTGTGTGCAAGCTGCTATGGCACGCCCAGAGTTACTCGTTGAAGTGTCAGTGATTGCAGCAGTAAAGAGCAGCTAATATACAAGTGCTGAAACGGTCACCTTTCAAGGTGGCCTCTCCGTGGTGGCCTCTCCGTGGTGGCCTCTCCATGGTGGCCCACCCTATTTCCTCTTTGCACAAATCACACTTATCGCAAATATTGGCCAGTCCCCTTTTGATTGGTTAAATGTAATAAGCAGATTAACCAGCTCAGAGTACCTATCACATGATCATCAGAGCCGCTTCTTTAGAAGACCTGCCAAATATATCGCAATTGCATGCAGAGAGTTGGCAAGAAAATTACCAAGATGCCCTATCAAGCGAGTATTTAGCCAACCAAGTGTTTGTAGAAAGAGCCGCTCTTTGGCAAGGTCGGCTTAATTCGCCCTTAGCCAACCAACTGGTGTTAGTGGCTGAAATAGAAGGAACGTTTTGTGGTTTTATTTGCGTATTTGGGGCGCACCATGACAACTACGGCACCCTCATCGATAACTTACATGTAAAATCTGCGGCAAAAGGACAAGGCATTGGTTCCAAACTATTAGCCGCGGCATTTAATTGGGCGCACCAACACTACCCACAACACAATATTTACTTAGAAGTGCTAGCCTGTAATCCAAAAGCAATCGCGTTTTATCAGTTCAAAGGCGGTCAAAATATTGCCTCAGGCTATTGGCATACCCCTTGTGGCAACCAAGTAGAAGAGTATGTGTATAGCTGGCCCATTGAGAGCATCACTGCTTAGTTAATTCAAGACCTGGACCCTTTACTTGCTTAAACCTTAGCCGTTTATTATGTTTAAACACGTGATATTTTTAAAAATAGAAGCTTAACAGGTCGTTTTTTTATTCCCGACACCCCATTCTAATAAAGTACGTAAGTTTATTTTAAGTTTAATAAAGTACAGTGCTAGCTAACATGGCGATTAAAAATAACTCATTTTATGTTTTAGATCATTACCACAAAGATAATTGTCCACTAGGCTGATTAAGCAGATTGATTACACATAATGTGAGCATTCATCTGAATACGTTTCTTAACAAAAGAGGCATTATGAATTTTAAAAACACATCAACTCATTACAATACGATCTCTATTGCCTTGCACTGGCTTATGTTTATTTTAATTGTCGCTGTTTTCGGCAGTATTGAGCTAAGAGAATTATTTGATAAAGGTACAGACACCCGTGAAGCCTTTAAAATGTGGCATTTTATGCTGGGTTTATCTGTTTTAGCTTTAGTAAGTGTGAGGTTAGTTGCGCGTGTTGTAGGTGGCTCGATACCTGCGATACAGCCTGAACCTGCAAAATGGCAAAATACATTAGCTAAACTTGTCCAGCTTGCACTGTATGTTTTTATGTTTGCTATGCCAATAGCTGGTTGGCTGATATTGAGTATGGCAGGTAAACCAGTGCCATTTTTTGGCTTGGAGCTTCCTCCATTGACAAGTGAAAATAAAGAGCTTGCTAAAACCATTGAGGAAATACATGAAACAGCGGGTGAAGTTGGTTATTACTTAATTGGATTACACGCTGCGGCTGCCTTATTTCACCATTACATATTGGCTGATAACACCTTTAAACGTATGTTGTTTTCTAAAAAGTAACCATATTACAAAGGTCTAAGTAGCGTATTTTGACGTCACATATGACGATGCATCAAGGTCCACTTATATACAAGATGTTGGATGGCGCTACTTAGCATCTTATTCAATCAACTCGAATACAAAAGCAGATAGGGTAGGGAAAGCTCTGCTCAAGAGACACACATACCACTATTCGGTCCACTCAATACCTCAAAATACACGCTTACAGTTCTAGTTAAAAACTTATTCATTTATAAGTAGCCACTTTACAGTCGCTACCTTCTTGCTTCTCGCTCTAGCCGCTCGGTTTCTTCTTCTATCATATGAAACATTTGCGCCTTAATGTGCGCTTCTTGTCCTTTGAGCTCTCCCAGCTGTTTTTCTAGCGCGTCTATTTGCTCTTGCTCGCTATTACTTTGATATTCACGCGCCCCGATATGCTGATTTGTCTGAGTGTTGGTATCGATTGTGTCGACTGAGCTTTGAGAATCGATCCGTAACACCCGTTGCAAAGGAGCGCTTTTCAGCTTATTGATTTGCTCTCTTAGTTGCTCAATTCGCTCTTTAAGCAACGCCAATGCTTCTTCAAAATTTTCATACTGCTCTTTAAACTGTGGGTTACCCTCTTTATAGCCCTGGGCAATATCATCGAAGTGTTCACTAAGCATTACGTTTTTTGTTTGCTCTGACTCGCTCACATCAATATTATTTTTAAGTGCTGAGGGGTCGTTTTGCTGAGCTTTATTGGCAGCTTTAGCGACAACAGCTGAGTGCGTGACTATCTTCATATTCTATCCTTAGAAGCCTATATTTGCTGATTAATTAACGGCCAAATGAACGCTAACTTTAATAATATTGCGCCGTAAATTAATCGCTCTGCGCACAAACCGCCTATACTCAAAGTTATCTTTGTTATCACTGAATTGAGCATATTGAAACGATTGTATTACTTGGCATTAGCTTGGTTATCGTTGCTGTTTATAAATATTCCGCAAGCATACAGTCAAAATGTACCGCTTACGCCCATTACGTTATCAACGACGAACGACCCAAGAACCCCCTTGTATCAACAAGCAACGCAAGTATTGAATGTTGCTTTAGCTGAACTGGGCTATGAGCTTACTGTGGTAACGCTCCCCAATAAGCGCAGTTTAAGTTGGGCAAATCTCGGCAAAGTAGACGGCGAGTTATTTCGCGTGAGCGATCTTGATTTAGCGTCTCGACCAAACTTAGAGCAAGTTGAACAGGCAATTGCTGTGGTTGACCAATCCGTAGTAGGAAAAGATCATATTGTGGTGGATGGCTGGCCTAGCATGAAAGACTATACCATTGCTTATGAACGTGGTACTGCATTTTTAGACAAAAATCAGGCACGATTTAAAGGCGTTATTTTGGTCAATGATTTTCATCAAGCTATTGAACTTATTAGTATGGGGCGTGCCGATATAACAATTACCAGTCGTGCTACCGCAGCACGATTACTCAGTGTCTCACCGATTATGTTTGCCGATGTAAAAATACACACGCCACCGCTGGTTGAAATCAAACTACATACTTATATCAACAAACAGCTCCATCCTAACCTTGCCAAGCGGCTCTCTCATTTACTATTTAAAATGAAACAAAACGGCCGCTTTGAGCAATTAAGTCAAATCGAATGAATTAGGTATTGTTTGCAACGCGATTTTTCACTTTCGTCACAATGCCGTTCACGCGTAGCAACCAATACAGCATGATCAATAAAATAATGACATCAGCATACTCAACCAGCACAAAGCTTCCTATGGCATCGGGCGCACTTTTTAAACCTTGCCCAACAAACGACCCCACAGCAATAAACAGTGCAAAACACATACGCCAAACATGGCGTGTTAAGCGCACTGTAGAAGTTAACGTTTGAACAAGCATATAACGAATATCTAACAGCGCGCTGATGATAGGCAGTACCCCAAACATAATATAAGGCTCTAGCGTAACGCCTTGGTAAAAACCACTTTGTGATTGAGCTGCCCAATAGCCGCACAACAAACTATAAAGCCCTATCATAAAAGCGCTTATACAAAGGCCTAAATTTAGGTAACTTCGCCTTCTATCAGAGAATTTAAATACCCCCACACCTGAGACCACTAAGTAGATGGTAAAAAACCCAGCAATCGCCGTGATTATCATGGGCATCTTGTAAGCAATAACAATACCCGGTATCGCCATCAACACCATGGTAATAACAAACCAATTTCCAGCTTGAATATGACGAGCTTTCCCTTTGGATGTAAATAACGCAATATACCCTGCAATAACGGCAATAGCGCCAAACAAGATATGAGAATATAAAATGGCCGACTGCACCATAGCTGCTCCTAAATAGCTAAAAGTTCAATTTAGAACCATACTAGGCTTGTAGCGAGTAAAATTCGTCCTAGCCACATAGCGAGGACAAAAAATCATAAAAAAAATAAATAAAAGCATTAATTACAAAAAGTTAAAAAATGACATTCAAAGAACCACATGTTTTAGAGATACTTTTTTCTAGCCTATCAATTGGGGTAGGCAGCTTTGCTATGCACTTAATTTTAGACAAGGTTCGACAGCAAGCATTTTACTTACCGCTATTATTGCTCATGCTGGGGCTCACCATCATCAGTGCCTCTGGGTTTGTTTTTTTTGCTTTTGAGCAGGGGGTAATTAACTATATTGCCGTTTTAGCACCTTGCTTTTTACTGTTGGCACCAAGCCTTTGGTTTTACACAAATGGACTAGTTGCTGTCGAGCCTTGGCGATTTAAAAATACAGATATCAAACATTATGTGCCTGCATTACTCAGCTTAGTGTTAAGTTTTACGCTGTTGGTGGCACCAAGCTCAACATTGCAGCAGATGTTCTTTGCTGATGAAGTCGAAAATACGGTGCTCACAATAACCATCAGTATCTCCATCATGTTCGTGCTAGCAGTTTGGTTTATACAAACCACCTATTACCTGTTCAAACTTATGAACTTAACTAAACGCTACCACCAACAGCTGAAAGACGTTTTTTGTGACTTAACCGACAAGAAATATAAGTGGTTAATTTATATTACTGTCGCTATGCTTGCTAACTGGATATGGGGCATTGCATCAATTACATTAGACGAGCAAAATATTGCTATCGTTGAACCACTCTGGGGGCAGGCTTTGTGTCTTATCACTATTTGGGGCTTTGGCTATTATGGCTTAAAGCAGCAACCAGGGTTCGCCAACACCTATCAGCAAACTGAAAAACGCATTACAAACACAACTAAAACAACAGAGTCTGCGCCCTATCAGCGCTCGGCCCTCACCCAAGAAAATGCCATTAAAATTGCTGAAAAAATTCACTATGCGCTACAGCACGAACGTATTTACCTAGACGCTAACCTCAACCTATTTAAACTGGCAAAGCACTTAAATGAACCAAGCCAATATGTTTCTCAAACACTTAGCCAAGTAATGCAGACGTCATTTTTTGAATGTATAAATAATGCCCGAGTTGAAGCGGCAAAAGCAATGCTACTGGCAGGCCAAGGCAACGTGCTAGAGATTGCCATGTCGGTGGGCTTTAACGCTCGGTCTTCTTTTTATAAAGCGTTTAAAAGGGCCACTGGACACACTCCGAGCCAGTTTCAAAAAGCCCATCACTCGTAGTTCATCACGTAACTTAGATTAGCGCTATACTTAGCGAGTAAGGCGATAAAAATAGGGATGAAGTCATGCGATTAAACAGTGCTGTAGGGCAAGTGCTAAGCTTGATAATGCTCGCGCACACGCCTTTGTTGCAGGCCAGTAACAACGTTGACTTGTTTTCTCTTGATTTGAGTGAGTTACTTAATGTGACCGTTGAAGCAAGAAAGGTCGAAGAAAACCTACAAAATACCCCTATTTCAGTCTCAGTGATGTCAGGCGAATTCTTGGCGCAAAGAGCACTAGATAACTTAGTCGACGCTGCTTACTTTGTTCCCAATATCGACATAACGACCGTTGGGGAAAACTCAGGCTGTACACACTGCGGGGGCATCACCATTCGCGGTGTTGGCCAGGTCGACCCTATCCCTACCACAGATCCGAGCGTTGGCTTGTACATTGATGGTGTTTATCACGCTCGCGCCGCAGGCTCCATCACCAACTTTTTGGACATCGACAGGATTGAAGTATTACGGGGGCCACAAGGTACTTTGTATGGCAAAAACTCGATTGGCGGTGCCATCAATATATTAACCAACAAAGTAAGTGATAACTACCATGCTAGTGCCAATATCACTGTGGGTGAATACCATAAACTCAACACCTCTTTACTGGTTAATTTGCCGTTAAACGAGCAATGGGCAACACGCATCTCAATCGCCAAATTAAATGAAGATGGGTTTGTAAAGCGCTTAAATGGGCAACGTGAAGGTGGCCAAGATGAGCTAAGCCTTTTAGCCAAATTAAGATATAAGCATTCTGATGCCCTGCGTGTTGAATTTAGTTTAGACAGACAGTTACAAAATAACGGCACGGCGCCTTCAGTACTGGCTAAAAAGAATGATCAAGCCAGTTTAATCAGCTTATTCAATGATGTTGCTAACGACTCACCAGCCATAGATAAAATTCCGCCATTACAAACATTTAGTGACCCTTTCTTAAGTGCTGCAACCGCCGAAAATGAAAACAGACTGGACCAAATTGGCTACCGCACTACCATCGATTGGGGTATCAGTGATAAAACCAACCTTAAGAGCATTATTAGCTATCGCTCTTTAGATGCGTTATACGGTCGAGACTTTGACAATAACCCAGTTAATATTGGCTTTACACATGACGAGCAGACACAACGCCAACGTTCAATCGAATTTAACTTATCAAGTCGACAAACCGAACAGTTCAAGTGGTTACTCGGGCTTTACGCTATAGACGAACATATTGATTACGACTTTCGCTTTGTATTTCTAGAAGGGCTTTATCTTGGCCTTGAAACACTACCAAACCCGCTCGACGGCTCCCCACTATCTAACCCAACGAGCGTTGGTGGAGCGGGAAATCCATTAAATATTGGGCTTGATTTAGATAATACTTTTAACAACGAAAAAGACAACCAAAGCATGGCGTTATTTGCCCATAGCAGCTATCAGTTTGCACCCAAATGGACCCTAACCGCAGGTGGGCGCTTAACGTGGGAAGATAAAAAACAACAAGTGGTAACCCGCTTAAATGTCGCCGATATCATTATCATCAACCGCACTGATCAAAGCCCCGAGGGAGCCATTGAAAAAAGCTGGCGGGTATTTTCTCCGTTAGTTGGCATTCAATACACGCACTCTGCTGATGCAATGGTGTTTTTCAATGCTTCTAGGGGATTTAAATCAGGTGGTTTTAATGGTGTCGCAAATACACCTGTTTCAGCTCGTCCGTTCGAACCTGAATATTTAACCTCTTTTGAGCTTGGTATGCGCTCGCAATGGTTTAATAACAAGTTACGCATTAACAGCACTGCATTTTTACTGCAGCACAAAGATATGCAATTACGTGGGGGTGAATCAAATGAAGACTCCGGCGTAGAAATTTTCATCGACAACGTTGGCAACACGCGGACTGAAGGCGTTGAGTTAGAAATAGAAGCCGTTGTTACTCACGCTATCAATATCAGCGCCAGTTTATCTTACACAGATGCTAAATTTACCGATGTCGGCACAGCGACTGAAGTCACCACTGACAGCGAGCTTATCAAAACTCCTCGTTGGACAGGTGCGTTAAGCATCAAAAAAGACTGGCAAGTAGGCAATGACAAAACGCTGACGACTCGCCTCAGCTGGGCATATCGCAGTGGCGTGTATAACGATGTGTTTAACAGCGAACACGCCAAACAAAAGTCGTTCTCATTGCTCAATTTATATGTTCAATACCCTATTAGCGAGCGCCTTAGCGCGAGCGCATTTGCAACCAACTTAACGGATGAATATCACGTTATCGGGGCGAACGACTTTACCAGTGCCTTTGGTGTCTCTGAGTATTATTTGGCACCACCAAGACAAGTTGGCCTATCTTTTAATTACCAATTTTAGACAGCCCATGCACAGCAATATCATAGCAATTGCTTGCGCCTCGCTATATCATCATACCCATTAAAACCTAAATTAAGGCAACTACTTATATGACTCGTCTGATACAGCTATTTCCATTATGGGCCGTTTTACTCAGTACCATAGCCTATCTATTTCCCGAGTTATTTGTTGGTTTTAAAGAGGCAATTATTCCCTTACTGATGATCATTATGCTCGCTATGGGTCTCACCTTAACAACCCAAGACTTTGCCAACGTAATGCATAGTAAATTGGCGATATCACTGGGAGTTATGTTGCAATTTACGGTAATGCCTTTACTCGCCTTTGCTATTTCACACTTGTTCAGTTTTAACACCGAATTACTCATTGGGATGGTATTAGTAGGTGCCGTTGCAGGTGGCACGGCGAGCAACGTGATGTGCTATTTGGCAAAAGGAAATGTCGCTCTGTCTATTTCGATGACAGCCATCAGTACCCTGCTAGGCGTTATCTTAACGCCTCTAATAACCAGTGTTTTAATTGGTGAAGTAGTTGATATTCCCGTTCAAGCCATGCTGTTCAGCCTGCTAAAAATTGTTCTACTACCGGTCACTATTGGCGTGCTCGTTAACACTTTTTGTAGCAAAGCACTGTCAAAAGCAACGCCCTTTTTACCGTTAGTTTCTATGGCTGCTATCATCTTCATTATCGCAATCATCGTTGCGCTTAACCAAGGCAAATTACAAAGTATTGGCTTTTTTATATTTATCGCCGTCGTGCTTCATAACAGCGCAGGACTGTTGCTAGGTTACTGGCTACCTAAAATGTTTGGACAAAATGAACAAGTATGCAGAACCATCGCCTTTGAGGTGGGTATGCAAAACTCTGGTTTAGCTGTCGCATTAGCAATGAAGTTTTTTACCCCCGCATCAGCGCTAGCAGGTACACTGTTTTCAATTTGGCACAATGTGAGTGGTTCAATGCTGGCTGGGATTTTTAGTAAAACAGCAACTAAAACTAAAGCAAACAGATAAATATAGTGCGCTCTGTGTACACAACACAGAGCGTCTTTTAATTACTGAACTCTAACGTTAACAAGCCCCCACACAGGCTTTTGGTAACGCTCTGATGAGTAAACACTTTTTTCAGGTTTATTACTTATAAACTTCCTATATGCATTTAATTCGGTTGGCGCACCTTCATAGCCATACAGATAAATTCTAAAAGACTCTAATGACACATCTCCCACTGGCTCAGGATAAACGTCACCAAATGACAAATCTGGGATTTCGTCTTTTAACGCGGTATAAATACGCCATGAGTTCAAATTACCATCGTTATCTCTGAATTCAAAACGCCATCCAGTCATCGCAAAACGCGGGTCTATACCCGTAAAGTCATAAGCCATTCTTTGCGGACTAGATTGCCCTACAAACGATTGAAACAGTGACATATCTAAATTTGGAACTGGGTTATTGGCAACATTGCCATTTTCGTCAATAACAGCGGCTGAGATTGCACTCAGCGAAACGGTGGTGTTGGCTATAGACTCAGAAGAATAATGACTACGTTGTACAATGTTTGTCTTTAACATGGTTGGGAAAATGTAAGCATCGTCTCCCCAATTGGCAAATACCATTCTTTGCGATTCATCAGCAGCGTAACTGTATTGCCAATAATGACCAGGCTCCAGCTCAGGGGACGCAACTTTCACGCCTACATGAGAAAAATCTGACGAGTTAACGGATACTTTATCAACCCCTAGCGGTACATCAATTTTTGCCGCGAGTGCTTGTTGAGTTGAGTAATTACGCGCTAAGAAATAGATCTCACTCTCGCTAGGACACACTTCAACCGTAGCTGATTTTGTTGTGTATGGAAAATCGAGTGAATTCATGTTTTCATCAAGTACATCAAAGTAGTCCACAGCCCAAGCAGCGTCAGAAAAATCAACTTCAACATCTCTACACACGCAAGCTTCTGTATTATCTGCAAGATACAGACGGCTTAAGTTTGTTCCAGGCGTAACATCAAGGTAAGTAAAAATTTGCGCTGGGTTTTGTGCAACTAAAGATACATGCTTAGCACCATCCGGTAACGGCCCATAAAATGCACCCTGTACATTGGTTTTGGTCGACTTTACAGGTTTTCCGTCAGAGCCATGAAATACAATATCTAAATCACTATATGGTCGCTCGGTACAGCTATTATATTTAATTGCTGAAAGCGAAATATAGTGCTCGTTATTAGCGTCCGTTCCACCATTAACTTTTCCATTGCCTCCTGAACTGGATGAGCCCCCGCAAGCGACAAGACTAGAAACTAAACATAATGCCAATACATTACGCGCAAAATTTACCATGATTGATCCCTAAAACTAAAAGCGCGAAGTATACAAAATAGCCTTATTGGGTACAAATAAATTAATTATTTTGTCTCGATTTATAAATCAATCGTGAGTAGTTTAGGTCGTATAACCTAATATAGGTCCAATGTGGTATAGTGGCGTTTTTATATGGATATTGCCAATGAAGTATATTCCTATTGCAGCAGCGCTACTGCTTGGTGCTTGTAACACCGTACCAAATAACTTTAATCATGATGGTTCTATTACCAATACAATGGCCCTCATTGCTCAAACTGAAGCGCATGCGCCAAACTCCGTACCTGGTGAATTTGAGTTTTTAATAAAAGCTGCGGACGAAATACGCGGGCACGTTTATTTAAATACCGAGCTAGATTATAGAGATAGACGCTCAATCAGTATCACTATGTCGCCAAGCGCTGTCAGAGATTTCGTAGCGAAATATAATCAAAGCCCCAAAACTGCGCTGGTTAATAAGCAAATCCGAGTCACTGGTGAAGCACAACGGGTGACAATCGACTTTTACTCTCAGGGTAGGCGCACAGATAAGTACTATTTCCAGACCCATATTGATGTGACTGAGCTATCACAGCTAACGGTTTTAAATTAATGGCTTGATAAACAAGTAAAACAAAAAAGCCGCCCTTTGGGCGGCTTTAACGGATCATCAACATGTAAAGGAAGCTAACGCTATTTATTTGCTTTCAAGCAACTTGCCTGAGCCAATTTCTATTTTGCGAGGCTTCAACGCTTCTGGGATTTCACGCTCTAAGTCAATTATTAACAGGCCATTTTCAAGCTCTGCACCCAAAACCTTAACATGATCACCTAATTGAAATTTGCGCTCAAAGTTTCGCTGTGCAATACCTTGGTGAATAAATTTTCGGTCTTGGTTTGGTTCTTTGTCCTGTTTCTCACCTTTAACCAGTAGTGCATTACCTTCTGATTCAAGCGACAATTCTTGTTCAGTAAAGCCTGCAACCGCCATGGTAATTTGGTATTTGTCGCTGCCCAACGCCTCAATGTTATACGGAGGGAAGCTTGGCTGTTTTTCATTTCTTGCAGCAGCATCCATTAGCGATGCTAAGTGGTCAAAACCAATGAATGAACGGTAAAGTGGAGATAGATCGACTGTTTGCATAATTTGTATCCTCATAAAGCAATAACTAACACTGTTTACTCTTTAAAATAAACCAATAAACAGCAATATAAACAAAATGTTACATAGTTTGGGACCCTGTCGGCGTCCTCACTAATCTATCTATGGTCCGCCCCAAAAGTTTTCAAGCAAATTTTTTAAAAAAATTACAAGAACTTGATTTTTAAAAATTTATTTTCTTCTTTTTTATGCTTTAAGTTGCAACGCCCTATACGGGCGCCAGTAACGTGTTTATACCGTTCAGCTTAACTAAGTGCTCTATTTTGGGGCAATAAACCTTGTCGATAGCTAGGCAAAAATTTTGCTATTAGTTGTTCTAAATAAAAATTTTAAACAAAGATAACGAAAGGCTTAATCCCTAAACATGATTAAGTGTTATTGCAGATTGCTATTATTGATGTTCCTTAAGTGTTTTTAGCGCTAATTCAATGTCATTTAAGTGCCGCTCACCTTCTGATATCTCACGAAGATGCAGTAACGCATTGCTATAAGCGATATCAAGCGCTTGCTCTGAAGCGACTTTAAGGTGAGGAATGACGCCAGTGCCTTCCCAATTACTTTTAGTAACGGGGTTAACTGCCATCGATGTTGGCATCGCAACACGAATGTCCGGTGTGAGATTGATAAAACGCCAGGGGTTTGCCCCACCTTTAGTCGGCTCACCGATGATAGTCGCACGCCCTAGGTGCTTAAAATTATATGCAAACTCTTCCGCAGCCGAAAACGTTTTGTTGCTGGTTAAGATGTAAAGAGGCACATTGGGACGCTGCTTGCCAGTAACTGGAACGGTCCAAAACTCGCTCGTTAAACCCGTATCCCGTGAGTAAAAGCTGTTCAAATGTGTTGGTTTGTCTAAAAAATAGCTGCTAATCAACTGCACCATAGTGGCATCTCCGCCACCATTATTTCGTAAATCAATAATGATGCTGTCAGCATCCTCTAGGAGCATCATGGCAGAGTGTACTTTTTGTTTACTGCGAGGTGTCACATTAGCAAACCCCCAAAATGAAAGTAATCCAACATTTGCGGGAAGGATTTCCACTTTTTCAAAGCCAAAATTCTTACGTGCTAATTTATCAAACCAAGACTCATATTGTTGCTTCGTGTTCTTAGCGTGAGTATCACCTTGAGGTACTATAGAAAGATCTAAATGTTCGTCAAACTTTTTAAGTTCTTGGTTCAGTATCAAAAGTAATGCTTGATTATCAGCTGCAGCTGTAAACTCAGTCGTTTTTGAAAGTGCTTGCAATGCGGATACGATTTGGGGAATTTTCTGCTGTTGCACATAGTTCTGCTCAATACTGTGTGTGAGCGCTTGTACTATGGTTTCTTTTTGTTGTTCTTGCGCGCCAGATACACTTGGGACAAGCATCCCAACCCCCAGCAACGCCACTGATAAATATCGTTTCATAATTGACTCTTTTTATTGTTCGCTAGTCATTTATGACTCTATATCAAACACTTGGTTCAGTAATTAATCTAAATAAGCAGCTGAAATAAACGCTTTACAAGGTCCATTTATAGATGAAGCAATAAAGAGGTTTGCAGCTTTTTTGGCATTTTCTTAACGACGAGTAAATAGGAGTTATCAATCATTCGCTCAATTTCACCTTGTGGAATTGAACCATCAAGCAACACTGTATTCCACAAACGTTTATTCATATGATAACCAGGTAAAACCGAAGGGAATATATCCCTAAGCGCCTGCGCTTCGTCTGGGTCACACTTGAGGTTTATTCGCCAAATATCGCTGCGCTCCCCCCCCATATCTTTGCCTTGAGCCAAGGTGGCAAACATTTTGTCTTTGACTTTATAAACATCCACACCTTCACCAAATGGCTGGCTTACCGTAGCCTCTGGTTTGCTTAACAAATATTGATGAACTTGATGATGATCCATAACCACTCCTTTGATGTTGCGCCATGAACACAGGCCTAGCTGTTTACTGCACTGCATGCTCGCATCGATTTTTGCCACTGATAATAATTAACTGCCGCAAGTACCGTGTAAAAGCAAAACAGCACCACTGTTGGGAAGTAACCTTTGCACACATAAAGATAAATAGACAAAGCATCAATAACAACCCAATATAGCCAATTTTCCAATATCTTTTGTGTTAATAAATAAGTAGCAACAATACCAAAACATGTTGTTAATGCATCAAGGTAGGCAAAGTCGGCATAGGTATAGTTGTCCATTATAAAACCAACACCTAATGAAACGGCCGTAGTGATACTGATCAGTGTGATATTTTGAGGCAGTGACCAAGAGGAGACTGGCAGTACATACTCTTGTGTAGAGTTAGATTCTGCACCGAGCATTTGCCCCCGCCGCCATTGCATCCAACCGTAAACCGCCATCGCTAAATAAAAGAAGTTCAACAATGACTCCATGAGCAAGGCCCCATTGAAAAATAAGATGGTGTAGATCAGGGTACTTAATCCACCAGCTACCCAGCACCAAGCACTTTGCCTCATCGCAAGCAGCATGTAGGCAACCGATAATGATACTGCCAAATATTCCCAAGCAGACATGGCTTGAAAACCACCTAAAACATGCTGCAAAACGGCCACTAACTCATTCATTTTTTACTTCTCGATTTGAATAGATAATCAAAACATCAAACACTAAATAACAAGTTCAATAACAGGTTCAACTCCTATTGCTTGACCTTGTATTAGATACAGTGAGATTGCGTCCCCAACTCCTTTTTTGGTTATTAACCACAACCTTAAAATAAAAAATCGCTCAAAATGAGCGATTTCAATAAATTCCAAATGGGATCATACCTTATAAAATAAGGTTTTGGTCTTTTTCAAAGCTAATCTTAAAATTACCTCTATAAATGACTAAGGCTGTCCCAGCGCAACTTAGGCTATCGAATTACATTTATTTTGGAAATCTCACTAGGGCCACGTGACTTTAACGAGATCACTATCTGCAAGTAAAGAATGAGAAACCAAAATCTTATCGCCACTTGGATGGAGGCTAAACTCTGTATCCCAACTATTTTCAAATAACAGCTTTTGCTCAAATTTACCGGTATCTAAGGCATATCGATTCAGATAAACATTTAGTTTTACAGCCTCAGTCCAGTACACATAGTTGCCTTGCACACGCCAGTTTAAAAAATCAAACTGCTCGAATTGAAGTAGCTCTTTTCTATTGCCATCTTTTGTTTCTAACCATAGTCGGTAGTCACTGTCTGTCACAAAGCTCATGCCATTGGCTAGTTCTTTTCGCTCAGTCAGGCCGCTCTCAATTCTCACCTTTTTACCGGTAGCCAGATCATAGCGATATAGCACATCTTCTACCCCTTCAAGCCTTGCATAATAAATACTTTGCCCCGTTTGGCTCCAATGAGGAATCCCAACTTGCTCCTCCGCAAGGCTTATTCGAGTAAATTGCTTAGACGCAATATCGAGCACAAAAATACGCTCCTCTATTTTACCGATTAACTTAGTTCCCTCGGGGTTCAATGACATACGAGTTACAATGTGGCGAGCATTAAACGTATGCAATATTTGCTCTTGGCCATTTTTGTCTAACGACTTGATATAAGCGTGCTCAGTATTCTTACTGGTAAAATAGATGCGCTCCCCTTGATGGCCGTAAATAGGGTTGAAGTCAGCATTAGGGTCTGGGAAATGCGCCAACGAGGTGATATCAGCGCTACTGAAAGGGTTTTTGATTTCCAAGTTATCTTTATAGTTCATATGGTGCTGGCGCATAAATAAACACTTTTTCCCACACGAATAAAACGCATCATTCAACCCAGGCGAACTATGTGCTTGCTCTGTCAACTGCTCTGTTTTGGTATCAAAATAGTACACATCACCTTTAAAACTTGTAATAACAAGGTGTTGAGAAGATTTTTTAAGCCATACCAAATTAGATGCAAAAAAGCTGAGGTTCACTTCAGTAATAATATTTTGCTGGTTTAGATCATGTATTAACAAGTGATAGCGACGCTCCGACATATTCCGAAGAACAGCTAAATAACGCCCATCAGGGGATAACTTTGCGGCATAATCGCCTCTGCCTTTAACAAACGGAAAGGTCACTTGCTGAAACTGGTTTTGACTGATCGAATAGCTATAAATGGCATTTTGTTTCAAGCTGTTATGGCCAGACGAAGGCGCGCTTACGTATAAGGTGTCATTATCTTCACCAAATGACAGAGGGTATGCATATGCAAGGTTAAAGTTCAATAATTTAGCGTCATGTAACCCCACCTCATCATATTTAGCAACAAAGCTTTGCATCCCACTTGGAGTGTCTTTACTGTACGCAACATATTCTCCATCATCGGAAAAAAACGCTAAGAAATAGCTGTTACTGTCAAATGATAAGCGATGCACACTCCCTGTCGTCAGATTCTTGCGATACAAGGCAAATGGACTGTCATTATTTTCTCGATAGATAAACAAAATAGTATTGTGCTTGGGATGATAACTACCATTTATCTCAGAACCAGACATCTGTGTTAGCAACTCTATGCGCGGCTTCGTGTCCTGGACCATCAACCTGTCAGCGCGTTGGCTCTGCAAGGTATACAGATAAGCGCCACAAGCGAACAGTATTAAAAGCCCCAATTGGAGCAATAAAAAGTGCTGCCATTTGAGTCTATGCGCAACGAAACTAAGCGGGTTTGAGCGCCCTTTATTTTTGCGCTCGCCAACCACTTGAACTGGCGCAATCAACACATAACCTTGCATTGGAATGGTCTTTATGTATGTAGGTTCTTTAGCATCATCTCCCAACGCAACACGTATTTTTTTAACAACCCGCCGAATTGCGTCATCGCTAACTTGCCTATTACCCCATACATTTTCCAGCAATGCCTGTCGCGATACAACTTCTCCTGCATGTTGTATTAAGAAGTACAGAAAAGCCAAAGGTAAAGGCTCCAATTTGATGGATTGTTCGCCAAACGACACCTCTCCCGATTGAAAGCACACTTTCTTATCGGCCACCATGTAGTTAGGTGCACTTGTGAAGCCTGATTTTAATTCTTCCATAATTCAATAAGTTACCAGTATGACTTTTTGTGACCAATTCAGTCTACCGCTAAGTTCATAAACGGTCCATGGTTAATCACAAAGAAAAGTAGATGATGAGTAAAACACAACAATGACCTTGGAAGATTGTATGACTCATTCGCTTTTAAATATGCTTATCGCATTATTGCTGTCATTACTTAGTACACTGATACCTACATATTGCCATGCCAGCTCCGAACCTTTGGTTAAAGTAAAGCCAGTTCAAGATTGGTCAAGTGGTTTGGAACATCGCTTAAATTGCTTGGTTTCATTACCTTATCCAATAAATATTTCCAGTGATGTAGATGCAAAAATATCCTTTGTATTGCCCTCTGGCAGTTTTGCAAAGCAAGGGGAGTTGATAGCGTCACAAGATGGCACCTACCTTGATTTTGAGCTGGCTCAGCTACAAAAAAAACAGCAAATAGAAAAGTTAAATATGACTCACGCGCAACAAGAGTTTGCGCGTTTATCAAAGCTAAGCAAACAGCATGTATCTGATTTGGAGCTTAATCAACTCGCATTACAAAGGGACACCGCGAAGCTCAATTATCTGAATCTCGATTCTCAAATTCAGGAATTGAGCAAGCGACTAAGTAACCTTGCGCATTATGCACCCAGCGACGGTTATGTGCTTCGCACATTGGTATCACCTGGGATGTTCATCACTAATGGTGCAGCAATCGTAGAATTTGCCACACAGCAAGCAAAAGAGCTTACTTGTGAGTTACCACATGCATTGCTCGAACAATACACCGCCAATACCCAGAGTGAATTTATTCTAGACTCCGGTGAGCGACTCACCTTAGAGCGCAGTGCCGCCAATGTAGATAAAACGAGCCAAATGTTAAACCTTTACTTTTCGAGCCAGCAACAGTCTTTTGCCAATTTAAAAATTGCGCAAAGACTACAAGTCACCATGCGCACTGCGGCAAATAACCTGAGCATCATTCCTTCTGAAAGCGTGATCCTTGCACATGGTCAAAACTATGTCTGGCAAATTGATAAGCAACTAAAAGCAATCAAAATTCCTATAAAAATCATCAAAAATCTAGGAGACGCTTTTGTCGTTCAAGCAGCTCTGACAAGCGCAAGTAGAGTCGTAAGTCTTGGACAAAATGGCTTAAAAGAGCAGGTAAGCGTGAGAATTCTGAACGATCAGGCTAATACACATGATGCGGGGGTGAACTAATGTTAAACCAGCGATCTATAGCGCAAAGCAAATATACATCTGTGGTCATTGCCATTGCTGTGCTTATCTGTATCTTGGGCGCCTTTGCAGGCAGTAAGCTTCCCAACGCTTTGCTACCACCTATCGACCGTCCAGAAATATTGGTGTTTACAGACTGGCCAGGTAAAAGTGCCCAAGAAATAGAGCAAACATTAATCGCTCCGTTAGAAAACACTCTGTCAGGCCTTGCTAATAACACCTTAATTGAAAGTAATATATCCAACGGTACTGCATCGACACGGTTAGAGTTTAAAACCAATACCGATATGGACGAAGCTTATATGCAGACCCTCAGTAGTATTTCCCAAGTGCCTAATTGGCCTGCCAATGTGGCATCTCCTTATGTATTAAATCAGGCCGATGGTACGGGCGCAACACTGGCCACGGCAATGCTTTACTCTGAACAGCCAACGTCTAAGCAAGCGTATATCGAGGCATTTAGACATATTGTGTACCCAGCACTGATAAAAGTTGAAGGTGTTTCAGGTATCGCAACAGCCAGCAATCCAATAGGTCAACGCATTGATATTGAAGTAGATATGGATAAACTTGCACAGCTGCAAATCCCTCTGTCAGCACTTAGAGCGCCTTTGAGCCTATTAGCAGACCGTTCCGGTAGTACACTCAAATTGGGTGAACGCGAATATGAGCTGCATTTTGCAGGACAGCTAAGCACAGATGCACTCAATAACCTCGCAGTGTATAGCACAGACTCTCATATTGTTCGCTTACAAGATATTGCGACCGTTCGTAAGCGCATGGAGCAAGAGTGGGGGTTTTCATCTATGTTTGGCAATAGAGCATTTTACTTTCGCTTAGACCCAAGTAAAGATGTAAACGCACTAGCCACAGTGTCGGCCGTAAAAAACATTATTAACGATTTAAATCAAGGCCCACTTAAAGCACAAGGTATGACCCTCGCCTTGAGCCGAGACGATTCAAAAAGCATTCACAGCGCCATTAAACAAGTTTACATTGCCCTGCTCATTGGTGTTTTGTTGTCAACGGCGGTGTTGTTTTACTTTTTGTGCAATATCAAAACCGTTAGCTTGGTATTTGTGAGCATTCCAGTGTGCTTAGCCTGCGTATTACTTGCCATGCTCGCGCTAAATTATAGTCTTAACGTTATTTCGTTGGCAGGTATGGCGCTGTCGATCGGATTATTGCTAGACGCTGCTATTGTGGTAGTAGAGAGTATTGAACACAATATAGAACAATCGCCAGATACGCCCTATCTCAATAACATCGCCGCTGCGGTCAACGAGGTAAAAGGCGCGATTTTATCCTCTACCTTTTCCAGTATTGTGATCTTTATTCCCATCTTGATGATTTCAGGCCCTGAGGCGCAATTGTTTGAAGATTTGGCATTCACTATTTCAAGTGCGTTACTTGCCTCTCTGCTAGTGGCTTTGGTACTTATTCCGATATTGGCGCGTTACTTTGTCATCAGACCTGCAAAAAAGTTGGTAAAACAGTCTGTGCGTAGCACGAAATTACTTACATTAAGTGCCACTAACGCACCGCTAAAAGCATTGACCTTGTTACTGGGAGTCCCCTTGGCATTGCTTTGTATTTATTTTACCAGCCCCCCATTAGACGTGTTACCAGCACCAAAAAGCCGAAGCGCACAAGCATTTATTATTTATTCAGATCCCTTATCTCCCAGTGCAGTTGAACAACATATCGCAACCCCAGTGCTAGATAGGATCAAAGCCCAAAAAGCTAACCCAGATGCACCAGATTATGAAGTAACCGGCATGTTTTGCTTTCAAGGTGGATGCTTGCTGTATTTTTATCCACCCGAAGAGTGGGATTACGAGGTGTTTAAAAACTGGATATCAACAACACTGACGCATGATATTGCTGGCACCAGGGTGTTTATCAGCCAAGGTAATTTGCTCAGTTTTGCATTACCTAACAGTCGCCAAACTCAACTTGATTTACAAGGCGCATCACTAGAAACGCTGCAAATTCAGGGGAAATCTTTACTCGAGAAGCTACAAACCCAGTTCCCAGATGCCAATATAGAGGCTCAAAGTGAACTAGATAACCAAAGTGCCCGCATCGCCTTTACTCCCAAGTATGAACAACTGGTGCGCTATGGTATCGACAATCGCTTTTTAACTCAGCACTTACAATTGCTTAGCCAAGGTGTGTATTTAGGACAGTTTGCAAGTGACGGGGAAAACCAACCGTTTTATTTAAAATCACAACAAAACCAAGATTTAGAACAGATGTTAGCCACACAAATCGTGATCCCTAACTTCGGTCTGGTGCCTTTGTCTGAATTAGTTGATGCAACGTTTACCCTTGCCCCATCGAGCCTACTTAGAGTGGATCAACAAACCAGCGTATCGCTTAATCTGTCTCCGAGCGAAGGCGAGACCGTGGGGGCCTTTTACGCAAAAGTAAGTGAGTATGTACATACACTACAGCAAAGTAGTGAATTCAAAGGGCTATCAATAAAAGTGAGAGGCAGCGCCGATAAACTCTCAAACTTTATCAATGAGTTTTTAAATATGTTTAGTTTGTCGATGGTGATCTTACTGTTTTTGCTATGGCTTGCGCTCAACTCATGGAAATTAACCTTTGCAGTCATTGCGAGTATGCCTTTAGCCATGGCGGGAGGCATGTTATGCCTAAATCTACTTAATCTATTTAGCGCGCAAAACCTCGATATGATCACCTTAATTGGCTTTATTATTTTAATGGGTTTGGTTATCAATAATGCCATCTTGCTTGCTAACAAGTTCCAAGAGTGTGTAGCCCAAGGCCAACAACAGCATGAGGCTATTTTTAACGCCATTCAAGCACGAAAACGCGCCATTTATATGAGCGCTGGTACGAGTATATTTGGCATGTTGCCACTGATGCTTAACCCCGGTGAAGGGTCTGAAATATATCGTGGTTTAGCAGCGGTGATTATTGGTGGTATGACTTTTAGTGCGTTGTTTAGTTTAAGCTTTATGGCAGCGGTGTTGTCACTGCCAATGTTTAAACCTAAGACAACCTCTGTACAACTGGTGGCTGCAGCATAAGTGGGTTATAACAATTAATTGTTAAAGCAAAAAGCCTTATCTTAAAGCGCGCCTATGCTGCCTTAAGGTAAGGCTCTTGGCCTTTATGTTTTGCATTACGTTTAAAACTCCCTTTACCCTTTTTCGCCTTTTCTACTTTTGCTTTAAATAATGTGCTGGTCACCAACGCTTTTAATGCGTTGTCTTTTATATCGCCACGATGATGATCGTGAGCATGTGTTTTTTTGCTCATGGTAAACTCCAAAATTGTTTAATATAACGCCAGTGGCGCGGTGCGATTATTAGGTGTTCGTTGTTAATATGCAAGTGTTTTTGACTTTAAAATTAAAATATTTTTTCTCTTTAAAAACAAGCGGTTTAATTTGGCATTCAAGAAGAAAACCAAGGTGATTAAGCGCAATGTAACTCGCTTAAGAGATCCTGACCTTCGTCAGGAGGACGGCAGCGGTATGTTTACCCAAAGCTGCCTTCTTAACTGGTCACGTCATTGTAAATTCACTTCGCCATTGTGAACTTATTTCAAAATCCACTTTGTCATTCTGAACTTGTTTCAGAAACTTATCACCTAAAGGAGCGACGCTTAGCTCATTCGCATCGCTTTTTTATGCTGTTATAAAACTTACATACCTGCTTGGCTATACTAACCTCTACCAACAGAAAATAATGACACCAAAGAGTCTGAATATGCCCAGCATTGTAACCTGCCACGGTATTACGCTGAATTATCAAGATGAAGGCCCCCTCGATGCTCCTCCAATTATTTTGATTATGGGGCTGGGCGCGCAAATGACCGTATGGCCAGATTCTTTTTATTATGGGCTGGTGGAAAACGGTTTCCGTGTTATTCGCTTTGACAATAGAGATACTGGCCTATCATCACAGCTTGAGCACTGCGGTCGCCCCAGCTTAATAAAAGCGTGGCTCAGTCGGCGGCTGAAAATATCAAGCAAAGCCCCCTATACCCTTGAAGACATGTGCCAAGACGTTTTAGAACTGATGAAAGCACTAAAAATCAAAAAGGCCCACTTGGTAGGCGCTTCAATGGGCGGCATGATAGCGCAATTACTCGCTGCCAAGCACAAAAAGAAAGTCCTCAGTTTAACCTCTATTATGTCATCTAGCTCTGCGCCTGCACTGTCACGTTCAAACTTAGGGTTGTTATTGAAGCTTGTGCGCTTAAAGCCAACAGCACAAAATCAAGAGAGTGCTGTTGAATACCTTGTAAAGCTCAATCAGTTAATAGGCAGCCCTGATTATCCGCAAGATGAGCACATTCTTAAGCAGCAAGCACGACTTAGTGTATCTCGTGCACACACCCCTGATGGTTTTAAACGTCAATTAGTTGCGCTCACTCACAGTGAATCAAAAGATCATTTACTAAAAAAAATAAAGGCGCCAACTTTGGTGATTCACGGCTTAGCCGATCCCATTATTCCGCTCTCTGCAGGACAAAAAACCGCGCAACAAATACATAAGGCAAAATTTAAAGTAGTGCCCGGAATGGGGCATAACTTCCCTCCTGAGCTAATGAAAAAACTAACAAAATGGGTGAGCAAGCACGTTAGTAAAGCAGAGCGAAAACTGCTTGAGAAAAAGTCAAGAAATAGACCGATTGGTGCTTAGCTTTTCTTAGCCTCAAAAACGGTTAGTAAATATTATCACTACTGATACAATCGGGTACAAACGATCAATATGAAAACCCATCATCATATGACTGGGGAAAATATACACCACGGAAGATTAATGGAACAAAGCATTGAACCTAAAAACGAAGAAGTGCAAGACGCAGCGAATAATATGGAGTTTTACGTTGTATCCCAAAGAAAGTTCCTTATATTGTTTATAGGTACTTTTGGTATGTATGCCTTTTACTGGTTCTTTAGGCATTGGCAACTGTATAAAAATAGCACTAACGAAGATATGTGGCCGATTATGAGAGCGCTATTTTCGATATTTTTTGCTCATTCTTTATTTGCATTATTCGAAGCAAAATACCAAATTAAAAACGGTGAAGCCCCAAAAAGTATCAATCACCTCGCAACCATTTATGTGGTATTTTCGATTGGTTGTCATATATGTGGCAGGCTGTCTGACAATGGCTATGGTGTGCCCTTTACCACTATCTTGAGCTTATTGGTATTACCCGTTTCTTGTTGGGCATTGCTCAAGGCGCAATCACTTGCAAACTATGCTGGTGAGGATGTACTTGGCGAATCAAACAATCAGCTTTCTGGTCTCAATTATTTTTGGTTAGCGCTAGGGGCACTTTTTTGGGGGTTAGTTTTATTAGGGCTATTCGCAATTATGATGGGTGTATAGCTCTTTTAAGAGGATAATGATGCGCGCTATTGTGGCCCGATAGGCCACAACATAGACAGCCCCGACTATATTGCAAGTGAGCTTTAATTATCTACCTTAAACGCTTTGTTAATATTTTTAATGATGACTGAGCCATATTGACCGAAGCTCAATCCTGTAAGAGGCGAGAGACCCCCGCTATTTCCGTAACGCTGCTCACATTACCTCTTTCTATGATTTTTAAAATAACCGTCTGAATGCTTTCATCATTGCACACCCCAAGCTTCGACGAGAAAGTTTGAGACTGAGGCTCTGCACCCTCTTCTAAGATAAACTGCACGACAACCTTTGTTGCCAGCTCTGGCTTTTCACCAAAATATTCAATAGTAACTAATGGGTAGCCTTTAAAACCTTTGCCAACTTGTTTAGCTATTCGCTTTTTTGCTTTGTCTACGTTCATTTTTAACCCTTATACGGTAACGAACTTCAAAAAATATAACGCTTTGCACAGCGGCATTTAAATAGCTGGCTAAAATTAGCGAGGAACAAGCAAAAGCCAGCTGTTTTTCCGTCTAAGCAACTAGTTAGTGATGTTATTTAACTTTGTTGTAGTATTCTCTTACGTGGCTATTGCCATCACCATCCGAGGTTCCCATATATTCCCAATAAGTATTATCTTTTTCGAAATGTAATTGCGTTAACTGAGCCTTTCCATACCTTTCATATTTCAAAACGATACTTTGATGTGTACATCCAAGAATATCGAATTTTATGTGCTCTTCTTTTGCGGGGAGTTTCATTTTCTTCTCGCCCATCTTGACTTCAATTTCAGGAGTAGAAATATGCATTTTATTTGCGTTATTGAATTCAATAACTTCATATCCTTGAGTTTGAATCATAAATGACCAAGCTTTATCGCCTACATTTGCCCATTTTTTGTTAAAAAGCTCAAATTTCTGTATAGAAGATTGCCATGTACCCTCTAACGATGGGCAACAAAATCCAATGCTTGGAATCATTAAAGAAAAACAGATCACTAATTTTTTCATACTCTAAACTCAAACTCCTTATTCAAAAGTAATGCAAAGTAGCAAGCGCGCATAAGTAGTGAGCAATGCTTATACCTTAAATACTAAGTACTTAAAAAAGACAGATTCAGCCTGAGTGACTATATACGTCCTTTATGATTTTCCAAAACTCCTCCGATATGAATAATTGACTTTGCTAAAAATTCGAGTGCCTGTCCTTCATGATTTGATTTTCCTTCATGATTTTCAGGCATTCCCATCTTCAGATTCATCTTCTGAAATAAGCCGCTCTTGATGGAGCCACGAATCAAACATGAGTTCAAATGGCTCTCTGATATATCTCAGGGGCCCGGGGCCAATTCTCATTTCACTTAATGCATCCGCAATGATTCCTCGGGTTTCTTCGGGTAGCTCCATAAATGCATCCCACTCTAGCGACATACTATGAAAGAAATCCGAAGACGCTCGCATTTCATAAAATGTCCGATCCTCTTTAATTAGAAACATTCTAGCTCTGGGACCAGGTGTCCTTCGATGATAGCGTAGCTCGTCCGGTAATTGCTCGGCATCAACAATTTCGACAATCCCTGCGTAATTCAAAAGGTCTTCCCAGCTATGCTGGCCATGCAAGACAAAATTCATGTCTCGCAAACTTAGACCTCGAATAAAGTCCATTAAACGCCTAAAACGTACTACACCGCGAGCTACTTCTTTCTCATTTGATGTACCAATGGACGTAAGTATCGCTGTTTTTAGATCTTCAAATTGATTTGTCAGGTTATCTATTCGTCGAACTTCGATAGCTCTATTTCTTTGCTCTTGAAGTAACTTTTGAAATAATGACGACCATTGCTTCCTTAGTATTTCTTCTATGTCCTGCAATTTCGCAAAGGAGAAGACACTATTCCCTCTCGCCCTATGCCTGAGAAAATTAATAAATTCAAAAATAAAACTAGCGGTTTCAGGTTTTTGGATAGATGGAAATTCAATATCACTTATTATTGCTTTATCTTTGTTCTTTTCATAGGTTGCATGATCATGCCATACGCCATTATCAATAAAGGTGAATACCGGTATCCCAGACTCAACTGCTTTTAATATCTCGAGTTGAGTAACAGATAGATTTTCTTTGGCTTTCAAAGATTCTGTACTTTTACTTTCTTTAAAAAGAGAATCAAAATCAATTTTACTTAAAGCCTGAGGTACGCTTTTCCCTCCAAATCGTGACCCAACAATTAAGACGACAATATCGCACGCGGCAACTTCATCTACACAGCTTGAATGAGTGTGAACCCTTGGATCGTATAAAATGTCGTTATAATCACTCATTATGGGCTCATGCCCTAGATTTTGAATGAAGATCCTTAGTTGAGATCTGACCACAGATAGGTCATAGCAAGTGGATGAAACAAATATTTTTAGTCCTGCCATAATTATTGTTATCCTTTGAAACGATACCGGTTTTGCCTGACAACTTATTCTCTCCCAAAATGCCGGAATAAATGCCGACAAAACGGGCTATATTATATGTCTCAATATTTGCACGTAAAAACGCCTCTGTAAACAAGCCGCTAAAAGCACTCACAAACAGTCGCCGTCAAAATTGGACAAAACGACGAGTAATCATGTTATTGGACAAACCCAAATAAACTGTATATAAAAACAGTATCAAGTTAGCAAAATCAAGACGCTATTTAGCTGTAAGCGACTAAACTATTAAAATTAGCCTTAAATGGCTAAATTTGATTTTTTAGCTATTTAAAGCTAATTTTAATAGACTCTAAAAACCGTCAAATCGACTGTACTGCTATAAAGGATTTAAAGTGACCGTAATAGATACCCCTATCGCAGTGATCAGCGGTGATGTTGTTCACTCTACCAAATTGGCTTCTGAGCAGTTTGAACAACTCCTGCTTAGAATTAAGCAAATTCAAGGGTGGATCAGTTTAGAACATAGCAGCAATACACATAGTATAGAGCGAGGCGATGAGTTTCAAAGTCTAGTATTCGACATTAAAAATGTGCTCAGATACGCCATTCTTTATCGGGTTGGTATTAAGGCCTTAGGTAAAGCCTTTGACTGCCGCGTTAGCTTTGCTATTGCCTCACATGCCTGTTTACGTGACTCAATATCAGAATCTACAGGCGCTGCATTTACACTCTCAGGTCGAGGGCTTAAACACTTAAAGCATGATCGCTTGTTGTTTAACTCAGACTGCGACGAACTCACGGCCCATTTCGATTTACTTTTTAAGTATCTTGATAAACAGCTCACAGAATTGACTGCCCGCCAGTGTGAAGTTTTGCTGCCAATGTTACAAAGTAATAGGGCACTATCTGTAAGTGATTTAGCGCTACAGCTTGATATTGCTGCAGCCACAGCAAGCAAGTCTCTTAAAGCATCAGGCTGGCCGCTAATCAATGAGCTTAATTTACGCTTTATAACACAAGTAATGAGGCGTCATCATGGATGATTTTTTAACCGTATTTATTCCTTTTTTGTTAATACACATGATGGCCGATTTCTATCTTCAGCCTAACCAATGGATTGCAGCAAAAAAGCAACATACCTATCGAAGTGCCGCGCTATATTACCACTCGCTACTGCATGGTGTTTTGCTGACCATTCCCGCATTGATCTTAGAGCTAGATTGGCGCTCAACCATTTGCTTGGTTACGATTGTTGCAATCAGCCACTTTGTTATCGACCTGTGGAAGGTAACAAGGGCAAATGGTGATGATTTTAGCTACTTTGTTATCGATCAAACTTTGCACATATGTGTGCTTATAGCGATTGCCTTTCATATGACCGATGGGCTAACCATAAGTAACATGCTAGCGCATAAAAAGTTCTCGGCCGTGATTTTAATCGGCTTTGCTTATTTATTAGTGCTTAAACCCACATCAATTATCATCAGTGCCGTATTAAAAAACTACCCAATACCAGAGAATAACCCTTGTGCCGAGGGCATTGTCTCGGGTGGCAAATTAATCGGGTATTTAGAGCGTATGTTGATACTTACTTTTACCCTAGTTGGCAGTTATGCCGCCGTAGGTTTTGTATTAGCAGCTAAATCAATTTTTAGATTTGGTGAGTTAAATAAGCAAGAAGGTCGCAGCATGACAGAATATGTACTAATTGGCTCTTTAGTTTCAGTGGTATTTACAACGCTATTAGGTACTTTGGTATCACTGGCGTTGGGTATAAAAATAAAATGACTTACATACAATCATGCTGCAACGGTTAATTACTGGGTTTATCAGCTCAAGCTTTGCTTAAACTCGTCTTTATATCGCCTTGATAGGTTGAGTTTTTTTCCTGATTTAAGGGTAATTTCACCATCGCCACTAGGTTGGTAGCTGATGCTATCAACCGCGTTGTGGTTAACCCCGTAACTGCGGTGGACTCGGCTAAACCCTTTTGCACTGAGGCGCTGACATAACTCGCCAAGCGTTGCGCGCAGTGGATAAATACGCCCTTGACTATATAAGTTTACGTAGTTACCCGCTGACTCTAAGTATTCAATATCAGCCACTTTAACTAAAAATTCTTTATCGAGCTTTTTCACCAAAAAGTGCTCTGGTACTGCGCGTTTGGAGTCTTGCGCTTCTTGCTCACTGCTGGCTACCACACTTGCCTCGCCTTTTAGTCGAGCATATACCAGCTGTGTGATGTTATACAGCATCATCCAAATAACATACCCCCACGCATCTTTACGGTATTCGTACCAAAATTCACGTGCGATTGGTCCAAAGTTGTAGTCACTTGTGTTTAACACATATACCATTTCACGCAGTGCCACCATCAATAAAATATGCAAGCTAGCAAACACAACACTACCGAAAAGATGCACGAGCAGTTGCTTTTTGGGCTGCGCAAAATGCAGAGGAAAGCGGCTAAAAAAACGAAACATCAATGGCAAAATAACCAACACACTTAAGGCACTGGTGTATTCCCAAACAAATGGCTCCCAAAGTGCAATGCTTGGCTCGCCATGGCGCGAGTGCTCACTCCACACCGACAACGCATTAATGGTGTTGTTGATAAAAAGATAAAGCGCGGCGGCAAAATAACCGAGCAGTACCCTATTGTTGTCTATTCGCTGCCAATTCAATTGTATTTATCCCTGTATTCCACCGTTTATCACTAAAAGCTTACCTGTCAATTAGTTAGTAGTTTTTTAGTCACTATTACTTTGCCAAACTTTGTTTCCCAATAACAGCAAAAGGTGAGCAAAACAATGAACCCAAGACGCCATGACATTGATGCTCTACGAGTACTTGCGTTGGCAGTGCTTATTTTATATCACATTGGTATGTATTACGTTGCCAATTGGGGGTGGCATATTAAAAGTGCCATCACCTATGAGTGGCTACAAGATGTGATGATCCTCACTAATCCGTGGCGCATGTCGCTGCTCTTTTTTATTTCGGGCGTTGCTATAGCCAATGCTTTGGCGAATGCTCTAGCCTGCAATAAATATAGCGCCGCAAAACTTGTTGCCTTGAAAAGTCAGCGGTTATTTATACCATTGCTATTTGGTATGTTTGTGATTGTTAGCCCTCAAGTTTATTTTGAAGCACTGAGTCAAAATCTCATTGAACCAGACTTTTGGCAGTTTTGGCTAGCTTATATAAACCCCACCACAACTTTACTTAGCGAACATCACTCAACTATAGGTTTATTGACTTGGAATCATCTATGGTTTTTGCCCTACTTATGGGTGTACAGCATCATAGTGATCCTATTTAGGCAACCCATCACTTCACTTGCCAATGCTCGCTGGCTAAAACAAGTACCTTTAGGGTTGATGCTCTTATTTTGTATGAGCGCATTAATAGCTATCTGGTGGGCACTGAGTGCCAGCTATCCAAGTACCCATAGCTTAATTGACGACTGGTACAATCATGGGAAGTACTTTTTTGTTTTTTTAATCGGCTTGGTGTTTGCAATGCAGCAAAACTGGTGGCAAAGCATCACTAACTATCGGCTTGTTATACTGGCTATTGCGCTGTGTTGTTACGCATTTATTATTGCCGACCGCCATGGTGTTTGGGCAACACTTGCAGATCTTTATCAAACGAACCTGTCGGTTAAATTATTTTATGCTGTGATACATAGCGCTAATCATTGGTTGTGGATTTTCGCGGTGGTTGGCTTTGCAGGCTACTATCTCAATCAAAAAAGTACATTTATCAGTTATGCCAATCGCGCTGTTTTGCCCTATTACATGCTGCATCAAACGCTCATTATCGTATTTGCTTGGTGGTTAAAAAGCTTAGCGATTCACCCCATTATAGAATCTCTTATTTTGTTAGTGCTTACAGTTACAGGGTGCTACTTAGGTTATGAACTGATAAAACGAAGTATGGTGTTAAGTATGCTGTTTGGCACAACCAAAAAAACGCCTAAACCCGCTATACAACGAGCGCCTCAGTTAGCAAGCCCCAATTAGGGGCTTGGCTGTGCACCTGCCAATTATTCACCTCTATAAGGCCATATCAAAGTTGCATCAACACCTAATGAAAGCACAGCTTTTACTGTATTACTGTGAATTCGCCGCACAAAAAGCACAGCTCAACTTACTTAATTTTTAGCAATTATTGAAAAAGTAACCTTTTATCAATTAGCTACCTTACTCTTATTTAAACTTATTTTTCTCGGTTATTACCGTTTATATGAATAATACACCTTGTTATATCGTTTCGTTATTTGTGGATATATTGTATACAATATATCTTTATCGATGAGAGGTTAAAGCCAAACATAATAATTACAAGCTCTAATGGAGATAAACCATGTCTAACAATACGTTTAACTTAAGTCGCCTTACTCTTTGTATGGGGGCTATCGCAGGCTTTGCGATCAGTGCCCCCACTTTGGCACAAACTGATTCAATTGAGGAAGAAGCTGAAGTTATTACCATCACAGGCTCTCGCATCAAACGCCAAGAGCTCACCACCAGCTCACCGGTCACGGTATTAGATAAAGTTGCTATTGAGCGCTCAGGCGTCAGCACTGTGGGTGAATTGCTGCTGCGCTTACCATCGGTTGTGGGTAGCCCAGCAAGCCCGCGCTCTGGCGGTAACAATAATGGCGCAGCCACCGTACGTTTAAGAGGTTTATCTTCTAACAACACCCTTGTGCTTATCAATGGTCGTCGTGTAAGTACCCGTGGCGTTAGCTCGTCAGTAGATTTAGAAACCATCCCTTTTGATGCCGTTGAACGTGTTGAAGTACTTAAAGATGGCGCTTCAGCTGTATATGGCTCCGATGCCATTGCTGGCGTTGTAAACTTGATCATGCGCTCTGACTACGATGGCCTGAAAATCAACCTTGAAGCGGGTGAAAGCCGCCATGGTGATGCGGGACAAAAGCGCGTGTCATTCACCTTTGGTGGTAATACCGATAAAGCCAACTGGTTAGTCAGTGCCAGTCACTTTAATGATGACGGCTGGATGCGCCGCGACCGAGACATCAGTAGCGAAGCCGATTTACGCCGTTTTGGTGAAGCTGGCACCAATTTACGCTCAAGTAAAAGCCCGCGCTCGTGGATTTTTTCAACCGATTATGAACGTTTAGGGGTGACGGCTGCAGATGGCGCAACGTGGAACCCAACCACAGGCTATGATGTTAATGACTTTAGAGCATTTAATGGTTATTGGTCAGATGCCCCAACAGATGCAGCCCACTGTGGTGCTAGCGCCCTGTGCGACAGCTTTAATTATCATGACTATGAAACAGGCTCTAACGAATATCAATCCACTACGGTGTGGGTATCTGGTGAATACGAAATAGCGCCAGACACGTCATTATTTATGGAATATAACTCGGCAGATGTAAACAGCATTAACTATTTTGCCCCTGGAGCGCTGGAATTTGGCGACAACATCATCGTGTCTAAAAATAACCAATACAACCCATTTGATGAAGATGTGATTGTGCAGCGCCGGATCACCGAAAATGGCATTTTGCGCCCAAGAGATGCCGACTCAGACGTTGACCGTTTTACCTTTGGTTTAAAAGGTAGCATTGAAGATTGGGATTATGACTTTGTATACAGTCACCAGCGCAGCAAAGTTGTCGAAACCCGTGGTAAACAAATGTCGTTGACACGCTTGCGTGCAGCAGCAGGTGACTCACAGGCGTGTCTTGATCGCGACGACGGCTGCGTACCATTAGATTTAATTGGTCCGTATGGCTCGGTAAACGAAGAAATGATGAGCTATATTTTCTCTCACAAGCCCACCAGCATCTACGACAACACATTGCGCTTTTTAAATGCCAATATCACAGGTGCCCCCTTTGAGTTACCTGCGGGTCCTGTCTATATCGCAACCGGTGCAGAAGTGCGCTGGGAGGATGCCTCAGTTACGCATGATGTGGGTTTAAACACCGGCGATGTCGCTTTTATTGAGCAGGTTTCTGACACCACCGCCCCAACTCGAAAAATCGAAGAAGCTTATATAGAAGCTGTTCTACCTCTGTTGAGCGATATGCCACTGGTCGAGTCATTAGAACTTGAACTTGCTGTAAGATATTCTCGCTATAGCGACTTTGGTAACACAACAAACCCTAAAGTTGGCTTGAAATGGCAAGTAAACCCAGATTTATTAGTGCGTTACAGTTATAGTGAAGGCTTTAGAGCACCCACCTTTGGAGAACTTTATACGCCCAGTCAAAAAGGCTTTGTAAACGATACTGACCCTTGTACAACAGATAACTGGTCAAACTTAGCCGGGTGTAGTGTCAGAGCGCCGGGTGACTTAGGGTACACCGCAGTAACAGGGGGAAACCAAGACCTAGAGGCCGAGGAAGCAGAGTCATTCACAACAGGCTTTGTTTGGACGCCCGAATCACTGGTTGATGGCCTATCTATCACCTTTGATTATTGGAGCATTGAACAAACCAATGTAGTTGCCACTTACGGTGCAACTCGTAAGGTATCTGAAAATGCAGCAAACCCAGCGCTTTGGTCAAACACGGTGATCCGTAACCCAAGCTCAGGTGCTATTGTTGAAGTCAGAGATATTTATGAAAACGTTGACCGTCGCGAGCTATCAGGTTGGGAGCTAGAGGGACGTTACGATATCAAAAATACTCAATCAGGTGACTATAGTGTTCAGTTAGGTGTTTCAAAACTCAAAGAGTGGGTTGATATTGAAATTCGTAGCGGTGAAGAAAACCGCAGTGATGCGACTGGACTGGTTACAGGTGGTGCATCTTACCCAGAGCTAAAAGTCAGTGGCGCATTAAACTGGACGCTAGATAACTGGAGTGCTAGTTGGAATATGAGCTATATCGACAGCTTAGTTGATGATGACAACGATGTGATTGAGCGCCCAAAAGTGGATGATTACATAAAACACGATTTACAAGTTAGTTATCAACTACCTGACTTTTGGGAAAGTAAGCTCACCTTTGGCATAGACAACGTATTTGACCAAGATCCGCCCATTTTGGCATCAACCGTAGATGGCGGACATGATCCTTCAACATACAGTGCTAGAGGTCGTTACTTCTACGGTCGCGTCAGCTTTAGCTTTTGATTGTTAGATGGCGACTTTAGCTTATCCAACCTACGGTTATCTTGAGTAGGTTGGATAAGTGACGAAGCCGCGCCACCTGACTCACTATTTCTCTGGCAATGAGATTCTGAAACAAGTTCAGAATGACGGCCATTAACGCTTCATGACAACAGGTATTCAGATAAACTGCTTGTTGTCATCCTGACGAAGGTCAGGATCTCTTAACAACACTACACATTAGCAACACTGTGGCTTCAGCTATTTTTATTCATTACTTTTTATTGGATTTAATCCACCGTTTCACGGGCTCCACCCATACTTTTAGTGGGCGGTAAAATGCCCCATGCGACAGCCCTGTATTGATCTCGATTTCATTAAATGAACGTGTTTGAGTGCTTTTTTTGTCAAGCGCAGCACAACTTTGGGCCTTATCTGAGCTTTCGTATACCGACAGCACATGACCATACACTTTAATGTCGGTGTGTTTTTTCCAAACCAAACGTCCACAGCCCGCCAATATCACCGTGTTAACGCCTAAGTCTGACAATTTATCCGATGCTAACCCGGTAATAAAAGCACCACGGGAAAAACCAACTAAAGTGATATACTCAGGCTTTACGCCCTTTTTAACCAAAGTACGTACTTGCTTATTTAGCTCATACGCATACTCAAACGGGTCGGTATTTTTAGCTCTATGATGGGCAACTAGCGTGTAACTATCGTCGGCTAACGCTTTTTTTATTGCAGGAAAGTCGTACTCTCCCCAGCCATTTTTTGTTTCCACAGGCTTAGGGTTGTCTCCTTCAACAATGTAGCCATGGGAATAAAAAACAAATTTGTCCTCAGGTGACACCTGCAGGAGAATGGAGTCAAAAACGCTATCAGCAAAACAATTTACAGAGGTTAAAGCGCTCAACAGAGAAAAAATTAGTGATTCAAGTTTCATATAACTACTGCTTTTAAATATCTATTAGGTGTTGTTTTTGTATATCCAATATAAGCCTTGGATAGCTGTGGTCGGAAAAGCCGTTTCATGATTGGCTTCAGGGATCACCATCAATTTTGTTTGCAGGGTAGGAATGAGTTTGGCCTCTAGCATATTAGCAAAAGATTTGGCATCTCCCACCATCTCATGTGCCATATAAACTTTAGTTTCCAACGCCCCAACCCCAACAAATAGCTTGGTCTGTGCAACAATCTGCTTTTTATCAAGCAACTCAATTTGCTTAAAAATCGCTTTGTCATGATACCAAAATGAGGGGCTCCCCAACACATAGCTGCTAAATAGTGCAGGTTTAGTAGCAAGTATATAGGCACCAAACAACCCGCCTAAAGAGTTACCAACAAAAGTACGCTGCGAAAGAATCGTTCTAAAATGTTTATCTATGTAAGTAATAACTTGCGCTTCAATAAAGCGTAAGTGCTGCTTAGCCTGCCCCGTTTCCATCTTCCAGTTACTTGCTTTAAAAGGCGTGTAATCTCGTACACGGCTTGCACTACCTTTTGAGCCTTTTGAATACGAAATGCCAACAATAATGGCTTCGGCCATTTTGCCGGTATTCATCGGAAATCGTGTGGCACCAGATACAATTTGAAAACTATACCCAGCGTCGGTTATATAAATAACCGGATAACGTTTGTCAGGATTTGCTTGGTAACTGCGAGGCAGCTTAATAAAAAGTGGGTACACATGCTGCGTTTGAGTATCTTGCAACTCAACGATATGGCTTCTTGGAATTTTAAAAGCCGAATTATCAATGCGCTTATTGTTTGCCTGTACACATGAGCAAAACAAACTTAACAGTGACAATAAAAGAAGGTAAATCCGCCTATTCATTTATTTCCCTATATGGTGTAGCTCTTTTTAATTCAGGTTAGCGTATACCAAAGCTAGCCAGAATCAAAGCACAAAGATAAAATGTAAACAGCTAAATTTATTAAGATTATTATAGAAATTGCGCTAACACTTTATCGAGCATCTTGTTAAGGTCCTTTTTACATAGCTCATACATATTGCAGTTAAATAGCATCGTAATGGCAGTTTTTGATTTTGGAAAATAGTAGTCACGCGTCGCATACCCAAGCTCATCACCGCCATGATAATAAACCGTTTGATTTGCTGTTTTTTCAACGATAACGCCCATTCCATAGCGTTTGTTTGGTTGTTGCATAGCCACAAGGTTAACTTTGCCAATAAGGTGTTCACGAACTTGCTCACTGACGCCATCGCCTTCCACAATCATGCGTAGCAATTCAGCCATATCTTTGGCACTGCCAGCGACAGGCGCATCTGCAACACCAATGTATTGGTAATATGAGCGAGTGTTAACAAGCTCCCCATCCATTAAGAAGTAGCCCGACGCAAACTCTGCGGTAGATTGTTCCCGTCCAATATAACTCATTGAAGTTAAGCCCAACGGATCGAGCACATAATCACGCGTCGCTTTTGAATGGTGCTCCCCCAAAACGGAATCTAATATTAACCCCGTTAAAATGTAACCCGTATTCGAGTATTTCCAGCCTTCACCCGGCTTAAAGTGGGCAGGCTTATCGAGCGCATACTGCAATGCAAAGCTGTCTGTTATCAATGTATTGGGGGTTTGTAGCACACCTGCGTAAAAGTCACCGTCATTATCGGACAAATAACCAGCTACACCACTGGTATGAGCCAACAACTGCCTCGTTGTCATTTGCTCACTGTGTTTAATACGTGATAACAGCTCATCTGGTAAGTAGTCTGAAATTGGTGCATCTAAGTCTAAGCGCCCTTCCTCATGTAACATCACCGCAAGCATCGCCGTAAGCTTTTTTCCTGCACTGCCATTAGGAAGCACAGCATCAATTTGCATTGGGGTGTTTGTTTCTTTATCAGCAATACCTGCCGCACCGTAAAAGTTAACCGTTGGAGAGCTGATATAAAGTACTACGCCTGGTACTTCTGAGTTAACGGTTTCATTTAATAACGCTTGATAGTCAAATTGGTTGGGCTGCGCTTTTACAGCGTCCGTAACAGGCTCTTTATTGGTAACTTTAGTATCACTGCCACCGCAGCCTGATAGGGTAGCAGAACAAGCCATAGTGGCAGCTGCCAGCATTTTAATGGTTGTTTTCATTATGTTTCCTCGTTTATGTATTGTTTTGAATGAAAACTCTATCTTCACGAGTAAAATGTTTCTGTAACACCTGCCACCAAACTGTATCAGCCTGTATCAACCTTTTGCATCACCCCCTTTTAATCCGTTTATTCCGCTGGTTTTTTTTGTGGTACGATACAATTTGATACAAGTTGCAAATTCTCGGTACAGTATCCTGAACCAGAACTTTCTAAGCTGTTAGCAAATAAACCAATAACTAGAATTGCTATGAAAAATAAATCTGTACTTTTATATATTTGCACTTCGTTAGGTGCTGTCTTTGTTCATGCTGATGACACTACAAATAATGAGTTTGATTATTTTGCCAAACGCCAAGGTGGCGGTTATCTAGCGGCTGAATTTTCGATTACCAAGGGAGCCAGCCTTTATAAAAAATATAACACCCTTTCACTATCGCTAAATGGTGCATACTATTTTGAAAATGGCTTATTCGTGGAGGCCCCTGGAAAATTAAACGAGTTTGATTCGAATTTTGCTCTTGGATACAACCTATTCAATACTCCTGATTGGGAGTTCGATTTGTTGTGGTCGACAGCCCATGGTGCACTAGGCTGGAAAAAAAGCACGCGTTATCTTGGCTTAAGAGCGTCTGGTGAAATTGCGGGTTTAAACGTACAAGCTATTATTGCGCCCAACGCAGATACTGATACATATAAAAATGGCCAGTATGCATCTTTATGGCTCTCTAAAGATTGGCAATACAAAAACTGGAACTTTTATGGCTCATTCGGTGCTCAATACCGTAACGCCAACATGCTGGATTATTATTACGGGGTACCTGAGGGCTCATCCTATTTTGCCCCCTATGAAGCAAGCGGTGGCACCAACCTGACCTATAAAATGGGCTTTAGAAAGCCGTTTGCTGAAAATTGGCTGTTCGAGGGCAGTATTTCATATACCCAATACGCCCAATCAATTTTGGATAGCTCTAAAACCAAAACCATCCTAAAAAATCACAGCAATTTAAATAACTATGCTGCCAGTTCTAGCTTATCCATTAGCTATGTATTTTAAGGAGTAAGCTATGAAATTAATTCAATCACTTACTCTACAAAGTACTTTTGTAACCGCTCTACTACTTGGTGCAAACGGTGCACAAGCCAACAACATACAAAACTCGCAGGTGTTGCTACATGTTTCTCCGAAACAATGTACCACGTTAGAAAAGGGCCAAGACTGTTATGTCAATCTCAAAGTATCTTGGCAAACCCCGACTAAAGGTGACTTTTGTCTCGCCATGGCACAACAACCGTTACACTGCTGGCATGACCAAAACCAAGGTCAATTTGAGCAAGAGTTGATAATCAACACCCCTGTATCTATTAATTTGCTAGTTGGTGACAAGATACTGCAAAGCGCCTCTATCAAATACGCTTGGTTATATAAAAATCGGATCAGTAAAACGGTTCGATGGCGAATGTTTTAAGGACTAGCAATGACAAAGTTGGCGCTCGTTGAAGATGATTTAGAGCTTGCTCAGTGGATCTGTGATTACCTTAGTGCAAAGCAATACAAGGTTGATGTTTATCATGATGGGCAACAAGCCTTGGACGCTTTGAAAACAAGCGATGTCGAGTTAGTGGTGCTTGATGGCATGTTGCCTTCATTGGATGGACTTGAGGTCTGTAAGCAGCTACGCCAGCATTCCAATGTGCCTATTTTAATGCTTACCGCACGAGACGAAGAAATTGACGAAATTTTGGGCCTTGAAATGGGCGCCGATGATTATCTAACTAAACCGGTAAGAGGTCGGTTGTTAGAAACGCGCATAAAAGCCTTACTAAGGCGCAATCAAGTAATAGATAGACAGTCCAACTCGTCATTAATTGAGTTAGGTAGTTTAGTGCTTAACAAAGCAACCCGTGAGGTTTGCTTGGCCGATGAACCTATCAACCTCTCCAGCAACGAGTTTGATGCATTGTGGTTACTGGCGTGCAAATCAGGCCAAGTGGTTGGTCGCGAAGAACTCACACAAGCATTGTGCGGTTTTGAATATGATGGCTTTGACCGCTCTATTGATTTACGTATTTCACGGCTACGTAAAAAGCTCGGCGATAATGGTTCAATGCCTTTTAAAATAAAAACCATTTGGGGTAAAGGTTACTTGCTCGTAAGTGAGGTGTGGTGATGTGGCGCTTTGTTGTTGCGTTACTTATTTTCACACTGATTGGCAGTATTGGTCTTGGCAAACTATTTGATGCCTTAAATGAGCACTCACAGCAAAACCAAGAAATTGGCCAACAGCAATCTCTTGCTTCACAGGCCCAATTAACACAAATCGCTTTGCAACAATTGAGCGCCCAACAGCAGCTTAGTTTTTTAAATCAAGCCCAACAGCAGCTACCAAACTTTGAGTTTGCGATCCACGCATTGACCGATTATCCATTACCACAAGCACTGCTGTCAGAATTAAAAGTGAAACCTACCTTGGTACTTGAAACACAACAACACTTGCAGGCTTACGCATTACTTTCAAACAATCAAGTTCTAATAATAAACACGCTAAAGGAGCAATTTGACGAGTCGACAAATTTATTAATGACAATGAGTTTTTATGCTGCACTCATGACACTGATTTTGTTATTTTTAGCTCCATTCATATTGAGGTTACGCCGCTTAAGCGTTGCAACAGCAGCGCTGGGTAAAGGCGATTTATCTCAGCGCGTACCCGTTGGCTCTGTCTGGTATCTCAAAGCCCTTGAAACCGACTTTAATGCTATGGCGACACGCATCGAAGCGTTAATGAACGATATAAAACTGCTCGCTAGTGGCTTATCTCACGAACTGCGCACACCACTGGCACGCGTTAGAATGGGCCTAGACACACTCGTTGAAAGCGATGATGAAACACTGAGCGCTGACTATGAGCAGCGCATTAATGCCAATTTAGATACCATGGAAGATTTGGTAAACCAACTGCTGTCATTCGCTCGCTTGCAATACACGCTAGAAGACACCCCTAAAGCTGCCATTGACTTAAACCTCGTGGTACAAGCCATTGAGCACAAACTTGCCAGCCCAATTCTGAGTGTACATTACAGCGCTTCACCGGCAATAATTTGGGCTGATAAACACTACCTCACCATGTGCATAAACAACCTTCTTGCCAATGCCTTAAACTATTGCCAGCAGCGTGTAACTATTCACATTGAATGCTCTGAGCAAGCTATTCGTGTATCTATCGCCGATGATGGCGCTGGAATACCACCCGCTGAGCGAGACAACATTTTTAAGCCATTTGTTAGATTAAACAAGCAAAGCCAGCAAGGCTACGGTGTAGGCTTAGCATTTGTTGAGCGCATTGTAAGTTGGCTTAATGGAAAAATTACTGTCACAGAGTGCCCTATACTCAAAGGCGCACAATTTACATTGCAGTTTAATACTTCAAAGTAAAAAACATGCGCTTGTAGTAGCATGTGTTTAACTTAATAACCTCAAAAACGAGTTCATTTTTTATGTTCGTCAAACCTTCATCTGTTTTACTTTGCGCAGTGCTTTGTTTACCAGGTTGTTTTGATACACAAACACACTATAAAGCCAAATTTACGCAAACAACCCACCCCAATGTTCAAAGCGGAAATTTGCAAAACACCAGTAAAGAGTTGCTGTTGTCATCTGCTGCTCTTAACTATGATTACACCCTGTCACTAAAAGGTGATGAGCAAGGGTTTAATGAATTGACACTCACTTATGGCCCTCACCAAGTCAACTTGCTCGGTAATGACACACAACTCACCCGTATTTGTCAGCTCAAAGGAACGCCTCAGCTCGCCTTTGAAGGTTTTACCTATGATCCAGGTGCAGGGCTGCCCACCAGCGAACTTTATGTCACATCAAATTATGGAATCGAAGCTTATCCACTCGCCATAAGTGACCTACATAAACCAAGTGGCTATACCTTACAGTGTAAAAAGAACGATATGACAAGTTGGCCCAGCGATGCTCAACATTCCATCTCATTTTGTCAATGTGATGTCAGTACACTGCAAAAAGGGTTTGCACTTGAGGAAGCGCTCACACAATACCTGCCCGACACAGATTTAAATTTAAACCAAAATATTGACGTTTCAACGGACCTAGTACATCCACTAACGCTTGAGACACTTACGATTACCAGCGCAAAAGAGCGATTAGAGTTTGAATACTTACTCGAACAACTGGCTAAACAGTTTGAAAGCATTGAAATTAACACCTCACACTATCGCTTCGTGCAAATTATCAGTATCAATCGCCCGCTATACGCCAAATTTGCCTATTCGTTTGTAAAACTTGAGCAACAGTGGCACCTTGTCTACATTGCGCAGCAATCATCGAAAGGCTTTTTCCCTTTAGCGGGTATCAGCGAAGCAAGTGAGACACAGCTAGCAATCGAAGAATATTGTTATAACAACTGCGATTGGTGGGGAAAAACAGCCGCAGCAGAATTAAACTTTGCCGAAAAAACGATATCCATAATAATGGATGAGTAAGCATCTTAAGTGCGCTCAACATATTAGTATGGGTGATAAGCCAGCAAACAGGACAAAGGAAAGCATATGCAAAATAGGCAATTGATAATAAAAACCATGAGCAAAGCCGATTTAGAGGTGGCTGTTGAATGGGCCGCGCAAGAAGGCTGGAACCCAGGGCTCAGTGACGCCGACTGTTACTATGCTGCGGACCCGAGCGGTTTTTTAATGGGCTATTTAGATGATGAGCCTATCGCCTCCATTTCAGTGGTTAAATACAATAATGAGTTTGGTTTTTTAGGATTTTATATCGTCAAGCCAGCGTATCGTGGCCAAGGCTATGGTTGGCAACTATGGCAAGCCGGTCTTGAATATCTAAAGGGCTGTAATGTTGGCCTAGATGGCGTACTTGCCCAACAAGACAACTATAAAAAATCCGGGTTTAAATTGGCTTATAGCAATATTCGTTATGAAGGCAAGGGCGGTGCAAACTCCCCCACTGACACAAACATTGTGCCACTGTCTGCTTTACCGTTTGAGCAAGTCTGTCAATATGAGGCTGACTTTTTCCCCGTCGAACGCCGATGCTTTTTACAGCAATGGATAACGCAAAGTAACAGCCACGCTTTGGGTATTTTGCACCAAGGTAAACTAGCAGGTTACGGCGTTATTCGCCCATGTAGAACGGGCTTTAAAATTGGGCCTTTGTTTGCTGACAGTAATGAACTGGCCGAGTCTTTATTTTTAGCATTAAGCGCTAAGGTGACGGCGAGCGACGCGATTTTCCTTGATGTGCCGGAAGTAAATGCAGGTGCGCTCGCTTTAGCAAAACGCTACGATATGCAACCATCCTTTGAAACCGCCAGAATGTATACGCCAGAGCACCCAGCGCTTCCATTAAACCGCATTTTTGGTGTTACCTCTTTTGAAATTGGCTGACAAAAACTTAAATTAAGCGCGCCATACAAAAAGGCCTTAAGCACGGCTTAAGGCCTTGGCAGATTTATATTACTCAGCAGGATTATTCAGAAAGAGAAGGTGATTGCACCTCACCTTTTTCGGCACCTGAGGTCAGCGTATCTAACTGCACATTGGCTAAAGTATCATAACTTGCTTTTGACACTTCGAACCAATAGGGCATATCACCACGCTTAACAAAATGCTTGTCATTTTGCTCCGCAAAGGCAAACTGGTATTGTTTGTCATTGTTGCCTAACACACTGAGCTGCTCGCTTTGTTCAAGCTGGGCTTGTGATATCGCTATAACCCTAAGCCCTGAGATGGTATTGGCAACGTTTTGAACTTTTTGCGAGTCAATTTCCTGTTCTCTATTTTGCGGTGTAATTGTCGTCGCTAACTGCCATTTTTCCTCTTGTTTTTCTAACACTAAGGTATTGTGTTCAATGCGCGTTATGTCGCTCACGGCAAGCAATGATTTATCCAGCCAAGTATTTTCATCAGCGCTCACTTGATAAGCACTAAACTCAACACTGTACACGTTATCTTGCTCACTATTACGTACATACAGCTTTTTAAAACTCGGTGATTTACCTAGTAGTAGCGTATGCTTGGTTCCATCACTTAGGGTGTAGGTTACTTGCTTGGCAAAGTTATCATCAGCCACATTAAAGCGTGTATGACTCGCCTTAGAGTCGGCGACAGGCCACACTGCTTTTAGTGCACTAAGTTGATTGATCACACTGTCCACGTTCGATGCATTTAGCGCTAATTGCGGGTAATCACTTAAATGCCACTCACCTTCTTGTTTACTTAACACAAGCTGCTTATCACCTTCGCTAATTTCAACCTCTGTAATGCGCTGCGAATCAACAGCCAGAATTGGCGTCGTGACAAATTCACCTTGCTGAGCATCTTTGAAATATAACCACCCCGCTACCGTCAGTTGCAGTGCCAGTAGCGCAAATAAACTATTTAAGTATTTACTCATAACTTACTCTCCTATTGTGCTATCCAAGCAAGGTACTGCTGTTGTTTGCGCTTGCGCTGTGCTTGTGCCCACAAAGCCATTGCCAATAGCATCAACAGTGCAAAAGCATAGTTGCCATACTCCCATACTTGCTGCTCACTTTGATCCAATGGTGCCAAAGTACGATTAAAGTTCCCGCGTGAGCGAATACTCATTAAAGCCGTATCTTCAAGTGCCCAATCCACCGCATTCACCATCAGTTGTAAGCCATTTAAATAGTCACTTTGTGATACGCCGCCGGTGAGCTGCAACACTTGATCTTGTAAAAAGTCATTGGAGCTAAACAAAATAATGCGAGCACTGTCACTGGAGTGTTTGATTACACTAGAGACATCAAGTGTTTGCGCTTCTTGCGTTTGTGACTCTGATACCGATTCAGCCTCTTGATCAGCACTTTGCTGTGTGTGTTGTTTTACCAACAGCGGGTTTTCCTTGTTTACAAAGTAAGAGCTGAACTTGCCTTGTGCTACTACGCCAAGTAGATGTTTGCTGGTATCACCTTCTGATAAATAGCTCGCTTCACCTTGTGCATTGAGCTTTGGCATGATATCGAGAGACGATGACGTCCATGCACTTTCGGAGCTTTCAATCAACGGTGTGTAGGCGATATCAGCGCGTTCTTTATCCAGAGAAATAGGTGACGCCCAAGCCATAGTAAGCTGTGGTAGCTGTGACGTGATCAGGTTATCCTTGTTAAGGCCTTCTCTGACATCCACAAAGTATGGATAATCTAGCATGCGCATTTCTTGTAATTGGAACCCGCCCACATTACGTGTTACCGGAATTGGGAATGCCGCGTTGCTTGGGTCCATGACTAAGCGGTCTTCAATTGTCAAACCATGATGTGCTAACCAGTCATTTAGGCCACTTTGATGATTTTGCATTGCCAAGCTGCCACGACTTAAATCCACACTGTACGGCGAAGTTGCAGCCACTACAGTACCGCCTTTCATTAAAAACTGATCTACTGCAAACAGTTGTTTATCATCTAATGATTCGGGCGCCATCAGCATCAAGATGTCAGCCTCACCGGAGACTTGCCCATCCGTTAGATCTTCTTTGTGTACATTAAGCTCAGCACCTAACATCTGTTCGAGGTTTCTAAACTGCGCTTGTGGCATACCATAAGCTCCCGGTTTACTGGGGGTAACCAAAGCCACATTTTTTGTAAAGCCTTTAGCAAAGCGTTTAATAGCCGCATTAAGATTACGCTCAAAACTTGATGCTTCCATATCTTCAAGAGGTATTTGTACTACTTGCTCACCACCAGAAAGCGTTAAATAAAAATAAAACGATTCATTTGCGAACAAGCTCGTACTCATTGGCTCAAAGCCATACTCTTGTGCAATTCGCTGTGCCACCAATGCGCCATTGGCTTCAGGCTCAACCATATTAATTGAAAACTTTCCATTTGCTTTCGCTTGCACCTGTTGCAGTTGTTCGTTAAGCGCCTGTTTAAAGGTAAGCAATTGCTCTGGGAGCTTTTCATCACTAGAGATATAACCCGTAAAGGTAAGCGGTTGCTGCACGGTATCAAATAGATTACCGGCGCTTTGGTAATCTTGCAGTACGGCTTTAATTGCCTGAGTGATATCATGCTCTGGATTGCGCAATAACACGTCAACGTCAGATTCGGCCCGTGCGTTCACTTCAATCAAGTCTCTAAAACCGAGCACTTGGTGTTCATCACCATACTGCACCACCACATTAAAGTATGAACTAACCACGGATGCTTGATATCTATCAGCCACTTGGAACGATACAGGTTTTATTCCAAATTGTTGATTAGCTTGCGCTTCAAGGTCAGGGTGTTGTTGCGGGTCGATGATTTCAACTCGCACTCGTCCATCTGCTACGACTTGATACTCTTCAAGTAAATCAGTTAATTGTGGTACCAAAGGAGCAAGTAATGGATGAGTTTTATCACTGAAATAACCGCGGATCAGCAAAGGCTCCTGCAATTGCGCTAAGTACATCTGTGTGGCATCTGAAATGGAATACTGCTTACCTTGTGTAGTATCTAGTCGTAACTTAGGTAACTGTCCCAACCATAAATTGGCTGCCAATACATTGATTGCCAATAATACGCTCAGTGCTTGCCAGCGTTTATGATGCACGGTGCGCTTATTTAGAACCCAACGCTCTTGTTCAAGAAAATAGGTGTTCAGCACCAAAAAGGCCACACACAGGGAGATGTAATAATAAAGGTCTCTTACGTCAATTACCCCTCGCGTTATATCTTCAAAACGTGACCCAGTACCAAGCTGACGCAAAAGCTCTGCATTACTGTGAGAGAAAAAGTCGGTAATGGCTGTTGTGCCAATAAAATAGAAACCACCGCATACAGCACAAGCAACTAACAAGCTCACAATTTGATTATCACTACGTGCAGAAACCGCAAGCCCGATAGCCATATAAGCGCTACCCAGTAAAAGTACTGCAAGGTAACCTGACAATACAGGTCCCCAATCAAGCTCCCCCAAGAGACTTACAGTGATAGGCAGTGGTAATGTGATGAGTAAAGACACTGATAAAAGTGCAAAGCACCCTAAAAACTTACCCACCACAAAGTGCCACAAAGGTACACTCAATGTATGTACGTACTCTATGGTGCCAGTGCGACGCTCTTCGCTCCATAAGCGCATAGTAATGGTGGAACATAAGAAAATAAGTAGTACCGGCATCCACTCAAACATGGGGCGAATATCGGCGATATTGCGGGCGAAAAAGGCCTCAGCCCAAAAAAAGATAAACAGGGTGACGGCGGCAAACACACCTATAAATAAATATGCGATGGGTGAGGAAAAAAACCAAGAAAGTTCTTTTTTTGCCACCGTAAAAATAGCTGATGACGTGTTATCAGGCTGCATGAGCACCTCCTTTCGTACTCGATAACCCATTGTTGTTAATATCATTAAACAAGGTTTCTAAATCGCGTTTTTCATTATGTAATGCATAAAGCGCATAGTTATTTTTTATTAGGGTTTGGCTTATGCTGCTGGCCACCGTTTTTATATCAATTGCGTGTTCAAGGTAAACTTGCCAACGATGCTTCGCGATTTGATTGGCTGTTTTAACCCCGTCAAGACGCAAAAACAACGAGGCATCATCACAATTACTTTCAACCAATAGATGCTCGGTATTATTTAAAGCCTCTAGCTTTTCATCAAGCACCAGTTTTCCTGATTTTAAGATAAGCACTCGGTCACAAATCGCATTAACTTCTTGCATGATATGGGTAGATAAAATGACTGTGGCATGCTTTGCAATGTCTTTTATAAGCTTACGCATGTGCTGCGTTTGTTCAGGATCAAGCCCATTGGTTGGCTCGTCTAAAATCAGTAACTTAGGTTTGCCTAAAATAGCTTGTGCAACCCCAACGCGCTGTTTATAACCTCGTGATAAAGTATGGATTGGTGCCAGCAACTTTGCGCTAATATCGGTTGCCTTAATTGCCCGTTTTACTTCACTGCGCTTTTCGTTACCTTCAAGACCTTTGAGCTTGGCGGCGTAATCTAAATACTCAGCAACACTCATATCAGGGTAGACTGGTAAGCTCTCAGGCAAATAGCCTAGTTGGCGCTGTAGCTGTTTGGCATCATCTTGTAATGAAACCCCATCCAAAGACACATTACCTGAATCCAACTCAAGGTAACCACTGAGCATTTTCATAATGGTGGTTTTACCCGCACCGTTGTGCCCCAAAAGGCCAATAATTTCACCTTGTTTTATTGTAAAACTCACATCATCTACCGCAGTAAAACTGCCATAGCTGCGAGTTAAGTGATTCACACTAAGCATGGTAGTAGTACTCCATTGATATTAATCAGAATGAGGTTTGTTCAGCTGTTTTTGGATTCTTTTCTTGGTCGAAAATTGGAAGGTATTCGAAATATACATTGCTCTTATCTCCATTGTTTACGGGACCATCCCCTGCAATAAAGTATGTAACGAAATCCTTTCTTTGATATGGTCTGCTGGCAAAAGTTCAAGTTAAATATTTGAATTTTTTTACCGAAAATATATAAATAAAAGCAATACCTTATGTGTAAATAAAGTTCGAAATTAAAAACTAAAAACAGCGGCGACGCTAAAAAAAGCTGATTAAACAGATAAAATTAATAGCCCATGATGGAAACAAAAACAGACATTAATATTGGTGCACTGGCAAAACTCAAGCTGATCATTTTAGATGATGGCAATATACCAAAAATGGTAGCACGCGTTGCCAAACAACTTGTATATAAATATCGCTGCGAAGTGAGCATAGGCAGCCTGCTTTCAAGCTCACATATTGCGGTTAACCTCGGTGTTGCACACAGTTAAACTCCTTTATCTGAGTTTTTCATTTTATAAAAGAGCCATTAAAGTCGGTATTTTTAGTCAATTAGTTAGCCACCTGTAAATTATCGCAGTTACGTTATTTTAAACCTTTTGCCACTGTGGCGCGTCTTAATGAATAAAACAAACAAGGAAAACTTAATGCGCCCTCTAATTAGCGGCTTACGCTTAATATTTGCAAGCATCGTCATGCTTATCTTTGCCACTAACGCTGCGGCATCTGGCGCTTCTGTAAAACCATTTCAGCATCACCTCTCTGTTGCTCAGGCTTTGGAAGATATTGACCAATGGTTTAACTGGTTACATCAAACCCATCCAGATTTGTCTCATAGTGTCAAAAATGTCGATGAATTTTATGACACTGTTGCACAAATCAAAGCGTCCATAAATGCTCCCCTAAACGCAATGCAGTTATGGCAAAAAATGGCACCACTCAATTCAATGCTCGCCGACGGCCACCTAAAAGTAGGACATGGTTCCTCCTCTCAATGGCGTCAGTGGATAAGTGAAGGCGTCGCATTTTTTCCCTTTGAAGTAAAAATATTAGACGGTCACATGATTGTTAACTGTGATTTGGCAGAGCAAAACAGTCAGTACAAGGGAGCTAAGATAGTCTCAGTGAATGGTAAAAGTGCCACCGTTATTTTAAACAAACTTCTCACCAACACCCATGGTGATACTTTAGCGTTTCGTGAAAACGTTTTACAGAGCCAGTTTAATCGACTGTTTTATATGACCTTTGGTTCTCAAGAAACATTTTCTATAGAACTAGAACACAATAATAAAATTCATAACATAACCGTTAAAGCAAAATCCGCCATTCCTAGCAGTCTTGCTCAACAATCATTTGCAGATGCTTTTAACATTAGCTACAGCAATACAACGGCTTTACTTACTGTAAATACATTCGCGTGGGATGATTTCAAACAGTTTCTTACTTATATGGATAACACCTTTAGCGCAATCAAAGATAACAAAGTGAATCATTTAATCATCGACATTCGTAATAATGGTGGTGGTAATGATGACATGTGGATGGCCGGTATTTTGCGCTACATTGCTGATAAACCTTACAGACATTTTTCAACTTATCGTTCAAAAATACTGTTGAAATATCGAGATCCAGGGCAAATAGTTGGCGATATAGAACAAGGTGAAAATACTCGTTTAATTCAACCAGAGCCCGAACTGTCTAATTTTTACCACGGTAAAACCTCATTGCTAATTGGAACGGGCACTTATTCATCAGCTATCGTATTTGCCAACACCGTCCAAGGTTATGATTTTGCGAAACTTATCGGATCACCAACAGGTGGGCGCAGCACCCAAAGTGGTGGCATTCAGTTTATGACATTGAACCATAGTCAGTTGCAAATGATTTCACCTCGCTTTTTGCTCACTCGCCCCAGTGGCATTGCGCAAATGACGCCTGTACAACCAGAATTAACCTTATCACACGCGGGTATTCCTGCGTCACTCAAAAACAACCTGTAGTTGCGTCTTCGGCAGCAGATGCACAGCGTTTATGCTTTGTATCTGCTGCTTTGTCATAAAAAACGGTAACTTAACATCAAGTTTTCCGATGAAAGCAATCGCTTTTATTCGCTAACAATAATTAAACACTCTCCTATACTCTTTCCAACTGCTTAACATGGACGAGCAAGCACGAGCTCGTCTGAACCATTGCACTGTGAATTATTACTATTCAGGGTGCCCTAATTTTATTTCTCTCCAACCATGCGCTGGAGAAGATGCCTGAAAAAGGAAACGACGATGACAAAGCGACTATTCGGTAAGCGTACTTTAGCAAGTACCATTAGCCTATTACTTATCTCTAGTTCTGCATTTGCACATAACCACGAACACGCTCAGATCAGTAAACCCAAAGGGGCTATCGGTAGTGGAAAGGCTCATTTTGGGGATGCCAAACCCAATAGCTTCTGGTGGCCGGAGCAACTAAACTTAGCCCCTCTTAGAGATCATGACTCGCGCTCCAACCCTTATGGTGCAGAATTTAATTACGCCAAGGCGTTCAATACGCTTAATTTAGATAAAGTAAAACAAGATATCGATGCATTACTGACCCAATCGCAAGATTGGTGGCCTGCTGACTACGGCAACTATGGCCCTTTTTTCATTCGTATGACTTGGCACAGTGCTGGCACCTATCGAACCCTTGATGGTCGCGGTGGTGCAGACGGTGGACAGCAACGTTTTGACCCACTCAATAGCTGGCCTGATAACGGTAATTTAGACAAAGCGCGTCGTTTACTTTGGCCTGTAAAGAAAAAATATGGCGAAGCATTGTCATGGGCAGATTTAATGGTACTAGCGGGTAATGTTGCATTAGAAAACATGGGCTTTAAGACTTATGGCTTTGCAGGTGGTCGTGCCGACGATTGGGAACCTGATATGGTCTACTGGGGACCCGAAGTTGAAATGCTAGCAAGCGATCGAGAAGATAAAAATGGTAAACTGCAACGCCCATTAGGTGCCACTCATATGGGCCTTATATATGTAAACCCAGAAGGTCCCAAAGGAAAACCTGACCCGTTAGGCTCAGCTAAAAACATTCGTGTCGCTTTTTCGCGTATGGCCATGAATGATGAAGAAACACTCGCCTTAATAGCAGGTGGCCACACCTTTGGTAAAATGCATGGCGCGCACAAACCATCCGACTGTGTTGGCAAAGAGCCAGGCGCAGCGCCGGTTGAAGAACAAGGCTTTGGCTGGAAAAATAAATGTGGTAAAGGTCACTCTGAAGATACCGTCACGAGTGGTTTAGAAGGCGCTTGGACACAAGCTCCCACCCAATGGACCTCTTTATATTTAAGTAACCTACTAAACTTTGAATGGCAACAAACAAGAAGCCCTGCAGGTGCTATTCAATGGATCCCCACCGATGAATCACTCAAAAATGCCGTACCTGATGCCCATGTTGACGGTAAGTTCCATGCTCCTGTGATGACGACAGCTGATCTGGCACTCAAATACGACCCTGAATATCGCAAAATTGCCGAACGTTTTTTAGCTAACCCTGAAGAGTATCGCTTAGCATTTGCCAAAGCATGGTACAAATTGACCCACAGAGATATGGGTCCTGCGCGCAACTTTTTAGGCAAAGAAGTCCCCGCTGAAACGCTAATATGGCAAGACCCTATCGACGAGAAAACAGCTTCTAAAGTCGATAGCGACGATATCAACACCCTCAAAAAACGAATTTTAAACTCTGATCTAACGGTGTCAGAATTAGTTCGCGTAGCTTGGGGAGCCGCAGCAAGTTATCGTGGCTCAGATATGCGTGGAGGCGTAAATGGTGCGCGTATTGCGCTCGCTCCACAAAAAGATTGGGCCATCAATAACCCTGAAGAAACCGCTAAAGTACTCAGCACTTTGAGCAAAATTCAGCAAGACTTCAATAGCGGCTTTTTTAACAACAGTCATATTTCTTTAGCCGACTTGATTGTTTTAAGTGCCAGTGCAGCAATCGAAAAAGCGGCGGCGGATGCTGGCTACTCGGTGTCGGTACCATTTGTACCGGGGCGCGGTGATGCTACGCAGCAGCAAACTGATGTCAACGCGTTTAGTCTACTTGAGCTTCATGCCGATGCATTTAGAAACTACTTTGATGTTCAAAACAGCTATAAGTCACCTGCCGAGATGTTGGTAGATAAAGCTGACTTACTTGATTTGAGTGTACCAGAAATGACAGTACTGATTGGCGGTATGCGTGTACTCGATGCCAATTATAAAGGAGTAAAGCATGGTGTGTTCACTGACAACCCTGGCACACTCAACAATGACTTTTTTGTAAACTTGCTTGATATGTCAACATTTTGGAGAAAGTCGTCAGAAGACGGTGTATACCAAGGTTTTGACCGCAAAACGGGTGAACCAAAATGGACGGCAACCTCTGTAGATTTAATTTTTGGTTCGAACTCAGAGCTGCGTGCAGTTGCACAAGTGTATGCTTTTGATACATCAAAACAAAAGTTTGTTGATGATTTTGTAAAAGCATGGACTAAAGTGATGAACTTAGACAGATAAACCTTAGTCTTTGGAGCGTATGGGACAAAGGTCCAATACGCTCCTTTTAGCTGTATTTCACTCAATTTTTTTTAATTGTTCTTTTCATACTCCACATTTCTTGCAATTTTCACCTTTATGTTAGCGCCATAAAAATTTGCGGTACCCAACAATCAAAAAATGATTTTAAGGATCAAACAATGGCGTTTAAATTAAACTCTCTATGTCTTGCCCTGTCACTTGGCGCATCTAATTATGTTATGGCATCGTGTGGCGGTATTGGCGATGGCGCATCGGCCTATATCAGTGGCACCACATTACTCATCAAAGGCTCAAGTGCCAGTGAAACGTTCACATTAACAAGTTCTGGTGATGATTTAACGGTTACCCGAAAACAAGGAAACAGTTCAAGCTGCGATTTATTTCAGCTTAGCCAACTTAGCAATATCAAAGCCACTTTAGGTAACGGCAATGATAACTATGACGGTAGCCAAGTGTCATTAACGCAACAGATCTATGGTGATGCAGGTAATGACAACATTAACTCTGGAAGCAAAAACGACCTATTGTATGGTGGGGCGGGTGATGACACCCTGTCAGGTCAAGGCGGTAATGACCAGCTACATGGCGAAAGTGGCAAAGATATACTCAGCGGTGGCAATGGGGATGACATTCTCAAAGGCGGCGATGATCACGATAAACTCTTTGGCGATGGTAACAATGACACGCTATTCGGTGAAAACGGTGGCGATCTCCTGATGGGTGGCCAAGGCACCGACATACTCTTTGGTGGTAATGACAACGATTATTTGGGCGGTGGGTGTCGTTTATCTAATGCGGGTAACAGTTACATTTACCAGCTAAGCAGTTGCAACAGCAACAATGATGGGGGCGATACTTTATATGGTGGTAATGGCCACGATGTACTCAGCGGCGGCGAAGGGAATGACAAACTATACGGCGAAGACGGCAATGATTACCTTACCGGCAACGGTGGCCGAGAGGACAGGCTTTATGGGGGTGACGGTGATGATGCGCTACTAGAAGCAGGTGACGCCAGCGTAAATAGCATCAAGTGGCACAAAGCTTGGGGCAATGGTGGTGACGATCTCATGTTTGTTTATGGCGAAGATTCTGATCAAGAAGGCGGCAGCGGTAACGATGTTATCATTACCTCCTCCACTCAATATGATGCCAAAATAGATGGTGGTAAAAACGGCGACTATATCTGGAGCGCCGACTCAGCGCCACAAGGCACCTGCGGTAAAGGGGACGACAAAGGCATGGTGTTTTTAAACAGTTGTGAAAATGTTACATGGGTTAAAGATTACCAAGGTTTGCTTTCAAAAGTAGATAAAAAAAGCAACTACGATAACCCCTATTATGATGCCGCAAATAGTGTTGTTGAGCTTTCAAGCCCACATAATGGCTATGATAAAGGCTGGCGTAGTTTTGGCTCTCGTCCATATGCGTTGTTTGACATCGTATCAAGCGTCGTTTTTAACCGCTGGTTAGACGATCAGACAACAACGCCATATTCATATCATGAGTGGAAAGTGACCATCCACATTGGCTCTGGAATTTATGGCACTTACACTAACTGTATGGAAGATAACTTTTCCTATAAATGTAAGTACCTTATTCAGCAAAACCAGATTTGCTACGATAAATCAGGTGATACTGTTGACTGTGGCTAGATTCTAAGCTGTGGATAAAAGATAGAATAACGAACAACTTTAAAAAGAAGCATTCATTTTTGCTTCATCTAGCCTACCAATTTTAAGAACAACAAGGCGGGTTTATGCACCCATAGCGAGCTATGATTGCGTAAATTCGCCTTTGTTGTGAATCAAGCAAAGTCATCGCTAAGGTCGAGGTTTAAGTTGTTGATTTAGCCACAACGCTAGCATGATGATTAAACCGCCAATACTAAGTCGAAAAATATCTGCATCGCGGTTCCAAATAACCACATTCACGACAATACCAGCAGGAATGAGCATATTATTCATCACCGCCAAAGAGCCCACATCAACGTAAGTTGCGCCTTTATTCCATGCAAAATAGCCAAATCCTGAAGCAATAATACCTAAGTACACTAATATCCCCCACTGTGTCCCCGTTGTAGGCAAACGTTCAGTGTTGCCAAACAGTACAAAGCAAATTAGCGCAACAACCAAAGCACCAATGAAAAACCAACCAAATACGCTATGTTGATTAAGTAAGTTATCTCGCATCAAGCGCTTATAGGCCACCTGCCCTGTCGCAAAACATAAGTTAGCGCCTTGTACTAGCAACATGCCGAAAATGAATTGACCATCAACGCCTTCATAACGAATTGTAATAGCACCTACTACCGCCACAAGTGCAGCGGCAAAAAATTTACCGTTAACATGCCTATTCAGCAAATCGTTTAGTAAAGTGATATACAACGGCGTCATTACTGTAAACAGCAAAACCTCTGGCACACTCAAATATAAAAATGAGTGATAATAAAAGCCATACATTGCCCCCAACTGAATGGCACCAATGAGCATAAGTTTACCTACTAATCGCGTATTATTATCAGGTATTTTAAGAAAGGGTAAAAATACACATACGGCTAAAGCAATACGTGTGAGCACACTAAACCAAGGATCAACTTGGCCTGCCAAGTAAACACCTATTAAACTAAATGAAAATGCCCACACAAGGGTAGTGATACAAAGATAAAACATACACAGCTGAATCAAGTAACAAAAGCGCTATGCTACACAATCAATACAGAGGGAGCTAGCGCAGCGTTATGGTTTATCTAATGTTAGTGTCAATCAGGGGTTTTTAAGTAAATGATATAAGGTGTCCAAACGCTTGTTTACTCGATGGCTTTCATAGTAAGTGCCAAACGCCACCAAAAATATCAAAAACAATAATAAGTAAGAAATTGGCTGAGCTAAGATCTGTGGAAAAAGAGTAATGATCCCTAACAATATGAATATGCCAAAAATCGCACGAAAAAACTGCGCTGTACCACTGGGTCTTAACTTTTCAAATTCATGCTCTAAGCGCTGAATTTTACTACTTTGCATAAGTGCAATATGCTTGTCTATATCATCCGTGTTCATTCTCTTTCCTTCTGCTATTAACATCACTGTTCCTAGAGCCCAAGCTCACAGAGACGCGAATTATACACGTTCCTATTTGTGGTTCTAGTGTAATTACATTAACTTTTTATGTTCAAAAATTTATCCTTACAATGTCACTTTACGTACTGAGCGATTCAACTAATGCGAGTTGTTGGGTGATAGGATTAATATCAAAGCTCAAACGAAACCGACTTTGTCCAATTGAGAAACACTCAGACTCACTGTGATCAGCCTCAATACGAACATGACATATCTGCGATTGTTCCCCTGTGACTGAGTAAAATATAGCTGACTATTTCTTGCCTGCCAGCGATGTGGACTAGCTTATTGTAGTTTTGCGATAACTTGCTGTTTGATCCACCCTAGCTGCTCATCATAAGCGAATAGCCAAGCTCGCATGTTAGTATTGACGGGCTTAGGTCTAACGACACATACGCCACTGCCAAGCCATTTAGACTATATACCCCTAGCTCTTATGCACCTTCTCGTTGGTAATATTACCCAAAATAAACACCTGACAATCATTTGTTTTATTTTTCGCAATTATTTGTTAGAGTTTTGTTGTCGGCTAAATTCGACGCTATGGGCAAACCATTCGAAAGGATGGGGCGCAAAGTCACCGGTCTAAGGGGCATAAAGCCCTATGATAGCGGGATTGCTAGCGCAGCCAAGCTATTGTGCTGCCTATCTTTCCGTTCCAAATGACCAAGTTGTTTATATTTGGAGCAAAATACATGAAGTTATTAACAAAAGGCAAACTAGCCATCTTGTATGGTTGTATTAGTTTTGCTTTCAGTTCTGCGGCTCACGCCGCACCTAATGTTGCAACAAAGGCAGCACTGCCAACTCAAGCAATTGAATACTTACCAGAGAGTAAACTCAAAACAAGTCTTAAGAACCTTCCTCCACATGCACAACAAAAAGTACTCGTGCAACTACAAACGTTGGGGATCCCTGCCCTTGATATGTTACTGATGGAGGCGGATAACAGTGGTGAACTGTTTTACATAGAAGAAGGCCTCACAGAGCAAGCCGTTATCAGTGATGAGCAATACACTTTACCTGTGGTTGACGTATTCAAATTACACAGTAATCCAAGCGCAGCTAATACCGTATTCTTAGATTTTGATGGTGGACAAATCAGCGGTAAAGCATGGAGCGGCGGCGCAAGCTACAGCGCGATTCCTTATGATTTAGATGGCGACCCAACTACTTTTAATGATACCGAGCGAGCACGGATCCATGAAATTTGGAATCGTATGGCAGATGACTTTGCCGCGTTTGATATCGATGTGACCACTGAAGCCCCTAGTGAATTCAACGAACACACTGGCTGGGTTTTATTTACCAAAGATGTAGACACCTCTGGTGGGGCTATGCCGCATCAAGGAGCTGGAGGTGTCGCATATGTAAACGTTTGGGGCCGCAGCAACTACACGTACTATCAACCTGCATTTGTGTACTACAACCGACTAGGCAACGGTTTTGCACCGTATATGGCAGAGGCGGGATCTCACGAACTTGGTCACAACCTTGGCTTAAGCCATGATGGCACTTCAACACAAAGTTATTACACAGGTCTAGGCAGTGATAGCGAACCAAGTAGCTGGGCACCTATTATGGGAGTTGGTTACTACAAAAATGTCACTCAGTGGAGCAAAGGCGAATATCCAGATGCTAGCCAGACTCAAGATGATATTGCCATTATCAACGATAAGCTTGGCGGTTCAGCGGATACACATGGACAAGCGACAACTCCTGTCGCGCTATACGTGGATAGCACTGGACACTTTTCAACAACCAATCGAGAAATTGACCCTGACAGTATCATTGGAGAAAACAAAGGTAGCATTCAAGTCGGTGATAGCGACTGGTTTCAATTTAGCGCAGGCGCTGGTCCCGCAGAGTTTTACGCCACACCAGCCTGGGATGCTTTCACACGCAGCACCAGACGAGGCGCCAATTTAGACATTGGCATGAGGTTATATGACAGCACAGGCGCGCTTATTGCCACCAGCAATAGTAACAATGAAACCAGTGCTAGCATTTTAATCGACCTTGCAGAGGGAGTTCACACCATTGAAGTATTTGGCGCAGCAGGGCCTTATGCCAGTGACTATGCAAGCCAAGGGCACTTTTACTTGCAAGGTAATATTGTTCCCTCAACACCCGATACAACACCACCAGATCCTAGCCCTATGGGCTTTGCTCAAGTACCAACTGCATTGAATGATACTGAAATTACAATGCAATCCGTTGTGGCAACAGATGACAGTGGCACCATGGTTAGCTACTTATTCAGTTGTACTCAAAACTCAACTCAATGTGCGAGCAGCGGATGGCAAAACGATGTTAATTACACAGCTGGCGGTCTAGCGCCTCAAACTGAATATTGCTTTAGCGTTCAAGCTAAAGACACCAGCAGTAATACTACGCTTGCTTCTCAAAGTGTCTGTGCAACAACTCTCGCTACTCAGCCAAAAGCTGAGCCACCTGCCACACCAAGTAACTTAATCGCTGTTGACGGACAAAACGGTACAGCCTTGTTAAGCTGGCAAGATAACAGCACCAATGAGCTGACATTTGAAGTACAAAGAGAGTCTCAACATAAAAATGGCCGTTGGCAGGCAAGTCAAACTGTTGCGCTATTGGGTGTTGATAGTATTGACTACATTGACAACAGTGGTACTGGTGCTTTCCGCTATCGAGTACGCACAAACAATGAAGTTGCCAGCTCCGAATGGACAAGTTGGGTCACTGTAAGTGTTACCGACACCAATAGCGGCGGCCCAGATAAACCTTGCAAAGGTAAAAAATGTAACAATTGATCTGACATATCTCCCTTAGATATAACCAAAACAAAAGCAGCCAATGGCTGCTTTTTTTAGCAATAGCAACTTAAGCAAGAACACTTAAAAGCTGTTGAGTAACTAGGTATAAGGCAATTAAAATCAAACAGCCTCCCATCATGACATTAAAGAACTTTAGTCGTTGTGGGTCATTTAAAAAGCAGCTGAGCTTATCGCCAAATACCGCCCAAGCGGCGATAGACAGGTAACAAACAACAAAATAGATAGATACAAACTGTAACAGCTGTTGATGAGACTGTGACAAATTAAATGCAGAGATCCCAGCGATACAAGCTCCCCAAGCTTTAGGGTTCAACCATTGCAATAAAAATCCCTGTGTAAAACGAGGCTGCAACCCGTTCACTATTTTTAACTGGGAACGACTCATCATTAATTGATAACCCATATAAAAAATAAATGCGCTACCAAATACCCCTAAAACGTTTAACAAAGTACTATATTGAGCTATCAGCTGGTAGAAACTCAAGCCCAGTAAATACAGCAGCAAAGTAAACCCTATGGTCGCCCCTGACACAAATGGCATCGCCTTTTTGGTGCCTTGATTGGCTCCCGCAGCGAGCGCTATTAAGTTCACTGGACCCGGCGAAATAGACATAGATAAGGCAAACAAGCCCATAGCAAATATAACTGACACACCATACTCCTATCACTAACATTAGATATAGTATGCTGCTGGACTTTAATTAAACTAGATAGCACAATTAGAAATCACTATTCTAAAAACCTTAACTATTAAGCTATGGCTATGATAGATGAATTGAGAGCACTGGCTATTTTTGCCGAAACCGTCAAGCAAGGCTCATTTCGAGCAGCGGCTCAGTCGCTGCAGCTCTCTCCTTCTGTGGTCAGCTATCAAGTAAGTGGCATAGAAAAACGCTTAGGTGTGGCACTTTTGTATCGCTCAACCAGAAGGCTGTCTCTCACTCACGAAGGCGAAAAGCTCTATCAGCATGCACAAGCTATGTTAGCTGCGGCACAAACTGGTTTGAGCGAAATTAATCAAAATCACCAACAGCTTAAAGGTAAGCTGACCATTAGCTTGCCAACTGCATTAATAAAGGCGCCCATCACACGGTATTTGGCGCAATTTAGTAAGCAGTTTCCCAAAGTGACGCTTAATGTTCAGTACAAAGATGAACGCAGTGATCTTATTTGTGAAGGGATAGACTTAGCCGTGCGCGCGGGCGATATGCCTAGTAGCAACCTAAAGTCACGACGCTTGGGCGAGATAAAACGCCTTATGGTATGTTCAAGCGCTTACTTTGAGGCAAAAGCCGCTCCAAAACATATTCACGATCTTGCAGATTGGAATTGGATAAGCCTCGCCATGCTGCCTCATAGCCGCAATGTATTTAACGAACGAGGTGAAACTCTCCAGATTAGGTACCAAAGCAATATTACCGTCAATAGCATCGAGGCCATGACAGAGCTATGTATGCTAGGGCTTGGTGTGGCAACACCACCGGATTACCTAGTAAAAGGCTATATTGAACAGCAAAAAATGGTGCAGCTATTTCCAAAGTGGCAAGTAGAAGATATTCCGTTATATGCCGTATGGCCAAATAATGTGCCACAACGGGGGTTGGTTAAGAGCCTGCTTCAGTTCCTATCTCCGCTTCCCTAAAAAGCGACACCACTTATCGATATCCGTCTGCGCAGTCTAAAATAGCTTTAACAACCCCTCTGGCCCGTTTATAGTTACTTAAAGTGTTGTAGTTTTTAATCAGTTAGAAAAATAACACTTATGTTTAGTTATTCTTAAATGAAAAGAGTACAAAGGAAAAATATGAAAAATCTCTTCTTATCTGTCGCGGTTATCAGCAGTTTACCCACATTCGCTCTCGCATTGGATAACAATTGTAAAATTAAACAACGTTATGCAGTTGCAGGCTATGATCTAGCCGAAGGTGATGTATTAGAACTAAAAGTAGGTGATAGAACACTGACTAGAACGATAAATGCCACAACCAAAGGAAAAGATGTATGGCCAAACTATATGGGCTGGCAATTTAACAATAACATTCACGCTGAAGTCGGTGGGTTTGGAACGCTGGACGATTTAGCTAAGTCTGGACGTTACATCGCAAGAGCTGGCGAAAACATTATTGATATTTTTAAGACCGACACACCTGTGTCTTTATATGTTAACGGTGTCGATCAAAGTAGCCAACTTATTCTTCAAGCACTACCAGATGGCAACTATTCGGGCGAGTTAGACATTCCTCATTTTTATGCTGGTACAGAAAGACATACTATATTCTTTGTGAGTAACCACTCTGATGTCGATGTGAATGTCACCATGGAGTTGTTTGATAGTAATGGTAATAAGTTCGCGGGCGCTCACGTACCTCGGTTAAAATTTAATGGGACAAACGATCCTGTCAAAGGCACTGCACTGTTACCTGCGAATTCTCAAGGCGATGTTTATTTACCTACAGCAGGTACTCAAATTCCTGGATTTGGCAAGATAAAGTGGACGTCTAACACATGTGTTGATAAACCACTTTCTTTAACTACGCAATATACTTGGACTACTAGTAAAGCGATGTCTCACGTAGATTTAGGTAAGTTTTAATTAACCTCTATAAAACCAAAATGGGGGAATCTCTTCCCCCATCATTAATACTTATTGTGCTACAAAATTAACGATAGAATACTTCTACAGTTCCTTTTGTTTTCAATAATAATGGCTGGCCGCGACGGTCCAAAGCTTTTGGCGACGCTACTTTTATCCAACCTTCACTAATGCAGTACTCTTCTACATCGTTGCGCTCTTTACCATTAATGCGCACGCCAATCTCGTGTTGCAACACTTCTTCGTTGTAATAGCGGCTACGAGGATTAATAGAAAGCTGATCTGGAATATCTGGTCTTGAAGTAGTATCTGTCATTGTCTTTGTTCTTCAAAAAATAAATTTGCGCTATTGTAGGCAATACTTGCAACTGGCTCAACACAAAATGTGTTCAAGGCTAGAGGTGCAATGAGAAGTATCTATTTTCACTTTGAAAACGGTACCATTAGTTAGTTTGAACTTCATTTGTCAATTACTTCTGGATTAAAAGGCAGAAGGTTGTATGCGTAACCAAAGTTGTCAGTAACAACGGATGGTAGAATTTCGTTCAAATATAACCTAGCACCTTTCTTCCTAAATAATGCTATTTAACCTCAGCTGCGGATAAGAGTTTTGATGGCTCACAATGGAGACGTTGTAACCTTTTCAATATCCAATGATGATATTTCGCTCAATATCAAGGCATTTTCGCGAAGTAATAGCGTGCTATTACAAGTGAAAATAACGAGGAGAGTGTGCGAAATAGCTTTATTGGGCAAATTCGCTTACGTGCAGCTGAGGTTATTTACTTTAGCCATTGATTAATGTGCTTTTTTAACGCCCTTTTGCACCATATCTTTACCATTATCGAACACTTCTTGAGTTACCCAGCGTCCCAATAACAGCTGATGTTTATCATCAAGCACCGCAACGAAAGGACGACCATCGCTATTATTGGTGGCCAATGCAACACCTGCTGCATTTTCCAATCCAAGTCCGCCGTTTTCAACTGCACGTAAAAAAGACTCAAGCCCCTCTAGCGTATCGATTACATCGTTATCGTTGATCATAGTTGCATTACTCTTTCAATTCTAAAAACACTAAGGATACCAGTGTTCGTATTATGGTTAAAACCCTTGTTAAGTACTTAAGCGAACGACCGGCGCAACTTTGACTGCACTGCCACATTTAAAATACACCTCCAACCTACAAGTAAACTTCACTCTTCAGCTGCAATACCACCCAAAGGCTTAATTTATAAATTTCAATTAGTTAAAAGTTATATTTATACAAATCACAATTGCGTTAATTATTTAAAATTAAAAGCCATCAACATTCATAAGCTCTTATGGGAGCTATACTCACATTAATAAGAAAACTAGCGGTTAGTATTCGCTGAGTTTTAATAGAATTTAACCTTTTTAAATTAAATAGTTGCAGAGCCTCTTCTTTAGAGATTTTCTAATACCATAGGAATATCTAACACGCCTTGTCGATTTCTAACCCCTTCAAGACGCTTAAAACCAAAACGAAGATACACATCTTCCGCATTAATTGCCGAATTAACCGTAAAACGTCCTGTATTACCATTATTGAGTGCCTGTTGTTTAACGCACTCCCACAACCTGCGTGACAAACCGAGTCCTTGATAATCATCACTCACAAACAGATGGTATAAATGACAATTGTCTTTTATACCTGCGACCCCCACTATTTCATTGTTCTCAGTTGTGGCAACCATATATAAATAATTGCTGGATAAATACGATGTAACACGTTGCACTGACATAGAGCTACGTAAGATATCACCTGCTGAATCCTCACAAGTTGGGCACACATATTTTTCAGTAAGCGTGGTGATCAACTGGCTAATTGCTGCAGCATCACTCACTGCTGCCTTTCTTATACCTATTGTCATTTCCCTTTATTAGCTCTCCTTAATCAGACTCAAAAAAGTGTAACCTAAACAACTAATATTGTAATAGCACAATGTCACTTTCGTAATTATTGATACGATTAAAAATGACTTTTGAGCCATCAAAACTTGCTACAACTTGCAGCTCAGAAACACCTGAATAAAGATGCAAACCAATGGGTTGGATGAGCTGAATGTTATCTTCTTTGCTTAAGTGGCGATACAAAAGCAATTGATGGCATTTTTGCAGTACCAAGTAAATGCCGTCTCGATAGACTGCTGGTTGATATAACGATAACGATACCCGCGAATCGTCAACCTTTGGCAACTTGCTTGCCACCGCGCAATATCAAAATAATAATGAAATAAAGTAACAGACAACACTGTTAAGATCTGAACGCCATTAGGCAATGAGCGTTTAACTATATAAACAAGCCGACTATAGAAATACCAAGCACACAAAATCTCAACTTAGAAACCATCATAGCTAAAGAAGCGCAGTGTGCTGTCAATTCAGCTAAAATTATCCTGTAAAGTGAGGCTTGCTCCTACAATATGGCCAATATTTCATAAACCACACAAATTACGCTTGTATTAACAAATAGTCACGGTATCGTATAGCAAAAATGTAAGTCACGCCTGTTAGTTGGAGTTCAGATGCGTAAATTGTTATTACTACTGTGCTTGTCGCTTCCTGCAATGGCCTATCAAGTTCAACCTATGATTGTCGACCTTGCGTCACATGGTAAAGACTCGTTAGTTACCTATCGTTTGCAAAATCCAGGAAACAGCGCATTACCTATTGAAATAGAAGTATTTAAACGCACATTTGACGACAATCAAAAAGAAGTTTTAGTGAGCGCTGAAGAAGACTTTATTGTTCTCCCCCCACAAATCGAAGTGCCAGCCAATGGTTATCAGGTTTTTCGTGCCAAATATTTAGGTGCCCCCGAGCTTGAAGAAACTCACTCATACCGCATCGTTTTTAAGCAACTGCCATTACCTGAAGATGAGCAAAAATCTGGCGTTAAAATGGTATTTAACTTTGCAACGCTAGTATTTGTTAGCCCCAATGGAGTAAAGGCGTCACAAAAAAGCGACCTAAATTGTACAAAGTTAGACGACTGCAAGTTAACCATTTCTAATCAAGGCAAACGCGTATTAGACCTGTCGCAATTTGAATACCTTTTTCACCAAGGCAACACCATCGTGAACTGGGCTCAATTCCAGTCTGTTACATCTGGCCGCTTTATTATGCCAGGCCACTCAATGAGCGTAGATTTAAAGACACTATTAGCCGACAAGCCAACCAAAACGGCAACTTTAGTTAACCTTCTTGATAAAAAGTAATTACTAATCGATGTTAACAATGGGCTTTAACACTCGCCCTGCATTATTGCAGTGTGTCTTTTTTACGCTTCTTTTTGTATGGAATAGGCCAGCATTTGCCGCTGTTTATCACATGGACTTTCCCGTGCGGCTAAATACTGCCGAAATAGGGCTAGTTTCTGCCGCTGTTGATGGCTTTGATTTAAAATCGATTTCAGCTTTAGAAGTGAAAAATAATTTACACGGTGTTTTAAGTAACAAGGTGCTCGCATGGCTGGCAACGAAAGGTGACGAAGACATCACCATCGAACAGTTCAAAGCTCACGGCATATCACTCACCTTACAGCCACAAGACTTAACCATAGAAATGTCACTGGCAGAGTCAGCAATGGCTACCGACAGCTTAGCCTATGGTAAAAATAGGCATTTTGAGCGCCCTCAAGGTGAAGCCCAGTGGGCAATACTAAATAACCTCAATCTCAACCATGAGCGAAGTGACAACAATCGCACCGAGCACACTCAGCTCGAATGGCTGATGAATGCCAACATAGGTGGCGCAAGCGGACTAAACATCCGTAGCTCCGCATTTTGGGAAAACGGTGATAATCAAAACAATCATTTTTATCGCGGCGATACCTTTGCATTTTATGATAGACCAGACTTACCCATGCGCTTTACCATAGGTGATACGCAAATCACTAGCACAGGACACTTATCTAGTACTCAACTTGCAGGACTGGGTATAGAAAAAGCCTACTCCAAGTTGCAGCCACAAAGAAGGATCACACCGAGTAATAGTCAGCAGTTTGTTTTAACTCGTGCAGCAACCTTGGAAGTGTTTATTAATGAGTTTTTAATTTCGAGACTAAAATTGCGAGCTGGTCGCTATGACTTAAGCGACTTGCCACTCACCTCGGGGGTTAACAATATTCACGTTGTGGCCAGATATGCAAACGGAGAAACACAAAACTTTCACTTTACTACACACTACAACGCAAGATTATTGGCAACAGGGTTAAGTGACTACTCGCTAAAAGTAGGTTATGTGTCATCACTAGATAACGGCCGCTATCACTATGATGACGAGATCTTAGTATCTGGAAACTATGAATATGGCATCAATGATAAGCTCACGTTGGGTTTAAACGGTGTAGTTCATCCTCAAGGACACGTGTTCGGCTCGATAGCAACTTTGGGCAGTCCACTTGGTAATATATCCTTGCGTTATTCACAAAGTGAAATGAACGAGCAAACAGGTGAGGCATTTTCAATAGAAACAGAGCACAGTATTTTTGGTCATGGTAATTATGGCTCACCAAACTTGCGCTTAGGCTACGAGTTAAAACACAACTTTACCAACACGCCTTGGCAAACCGTGAATACCATTACTGATAACACCAGAGCATTTTTTGATTACAGCTATATCATCGACGATTATAGCGACTTTAACTTCAATGCCACTCGTACAGTTAATAACGACAATTGGGCCAGTGAAAATGCTTCAGCAAGTTTTAATTTCCGCTATGAGGGCATGCGCTTAAAAGTCGGCTTTAATCATAACTCAAGCGATGATCCTCGCATGATATCTGAAAACAAGTTTGTACTGAATTTCACATGGAACGGCTATGATAGAGACGCGCATACCCGTACCAGAGCACAATATAACAGCGCAACCAAAGTGGCCAGCGCCAGCTACGCTAAAACCAACAATAATTTCCTCAATGACTATGGTTATGAACTGCGAGCTGAAAAAGGCAGTAACTACAGGCAAGAGCAGGTGAGAGCCAGCTACACAGGCGCGTTTTTCAGAGCCGACGTGAATGCAACTAACTATACCCGCGATAACGTCAGTGCCGACAGCAGTGCGGGCATAAACCTATCAACGAGTATCGGTGTGGCTGATGGCCACTTAGGTATGGGGGCCACCACAACCGCTCCTTTTGCTGTGATCACTAAACATAAAACACTAAAGAACGCTGATGTATTGGTTAACGTTGACCGACTTGGTCGAGCGCAAACTAAACCCAATAGCGCGATTGGTGCATTAATAAACCTTGGCTCAGGTTACACTAATACACAGTTTAATATTGATGTACCTGAAGCCCCACTGGGTTATGACTGGGGTCCGGGTATGTATCTTATTACTGGCGGAGCAAACACGGGCCACCATATTCAGGTGGGTTCTGATTTATCCTATACCGTGATAGGGACTTTAATTGATGCTCAAGGCACAGCTATTGCAATGCAACGTGGCTACGTAATAAAACGACGTAATAATGACGATAGTGATGCACAAACACTTCGCCGACCATTTTTCACTAACCGTGCAGGCCGCTTTGTTGTGGAAGGAATAAGTGTGGGTGAGTACATAATCGAGTTAAATGATGCAAAAGGCACGTTTAGTATTGCAGATGTTGAAAATAGATTTATTCGAATTGGAACCATTAAACTTGAGCAAATGCAGTTCAACGGAGGCTTGCAAGAATGAAATTAAGGATCTTTATACTGCTTGTTCTAAGCTATTGGATTGCCACGCCAACCGCATTTGCCAAACGCTGTACTGGCAACTTAACCGCAACTTCTAGTTCTTCTGAAGTCATAGAAGAGTATGGTAATCAGGTATCGGTGTATCTCCCTTTAAAGATACAGGTGTCTGATGCCTTACTTGACTGTGCAGATGAAATTTGGGTAGAAGATATATATTACTATTCACTCGTATTTTCAGGCCCGACTGAATATAAGTATGCAAATTTACTGGATGCCCAATTTAATCACATGTGGGCAAGCAATGGGATCTGGCGCACGCCTTTATATAATCACACTACACAAATGTGGATACGATTAAAGCACTATAGTTTGTTTCCTGCAGGCGCTTACTATGGCGGCGTCAAAGTCTCTATCGTGCGCCGTAACCGCGTGATCAAAGAGCAATATTTAAATATTACTTATAATTCTCAACCGCAAGTTGCAATCACACTCGATAGCACAAGCCAAGGAAAAGTCTCAGGCAGCAGTGGCAACTATCAAATTGATTTAGGCGAACTCAGGACGAATATGCGCTTTTATTGGGGCATAAAGATTCTTAGTAATAGTTCTTACGATATTGTTTTAGACTCAGAATACAATGGCTTACGTCACGAAACTGACACAAGCTCCTTGATCGACTATACCCTCGGTTTTGATAACGTCAAAATTTCGTCGTCCGAGCGTCTAATACGCAGTTATAACTTTTATCCCGGCGTCAGAAATAAGTGGTTTGGCTTTGAATTCATATTAGGGAATACCGAGATGATGCCAGCAGGTGTTTATAGAGATCATTTATCGCTAACCGTATACCCCAGGTAACAACCTAATATATAAGAATTATTTATTTAAAAAAGAAAAAACAAGCAAATAAAAACGTAAAAAAATAAATTTTTGGCATGCTCCGTGCTTAAGTATAGCAAACAGGTAAAAACCTAATTATTGACATATATAAATGCTGTACTTTTTCAGGGGAAACACCATGAATACATTACTTAAATCTCTTTTTGTTGCGTCTGCTATCACATCACTATCAGCAGCGGCTGCCGTTACGACTTCAAGTAGCAACCAAGCGAGCTTCTCATTTGAAGGTACCATTGCGCCACTTTGTAAAACGAGCAGTGGCTCAAACAGCGTAACAGGCTTAAAACTTGACGCATCACAAGAAACGCAAACGATTGGTACTTTAGATGTTTGGTGTAACACAGGCGAAAACGCAACAACTGAATATACTTCAGCAAACGGCGGCTTTTTAAAAGCAGATAACGCTCAGGGTAGCAAAATTGCATATACCTTAGATATCGGTGATACAACAGGCATCGATTTGCAAACAGGTTCTTATAAGCATGCATCAACATTGGCAGGCACAGGTGTTGACGGTGATACACAAGCAACAGCTTTAAAAATTACCCCTAAATCAAATGGCTTAAATGATGCAGGTACTTACTCTGATACAATTACAGTAACAGTAAGTCCTAACTAATAATAATGTGGTAACCATGAGAGGCATTACAGTCTCTCATACCCTCAAGTAAAGCAAACCAGTCGGGTTCGCATATCTGCCATCCGACTCTCCACATAACCTTACTTCACATTGACTCTACCTCGTTGTTAGTCAGCTTGAGCTCGTACTTTAACGCAGATAATAGAGCATTTAACCATTTATAGAAGCATCGCTACCCTGATTAATTTTATGTTTGTATGAGTGCTTTTAAATAGAAACTGCTTTTAAAGCGATATTGCTTACAATCCAATAATGGCATTTAGTGCTACATCAAACACCTTTACGCACCAATAGTTAGGCTATTACAAGTAAAAGCAATACTAAAGGAAGATAAATTTGCTTATCCAACCAGGGGTTGCTTAATAAAGCATTAGTGCAGTTATAAAAGTATTATCAGATATAAACCTCGCCAGCATCTTTTTACTAGATGCTTCATGCATTTAGATAGGTAATTTCCATTTAACAGACAGGGATCAAGGAATTGTTAATAACGGCAACTTGTCGCAAAAAAATAATATATTATGAAGTCTTCTTAATGTACCTTATCAAGGGATACTGTTAAACCTCATAGTAAAAAAGGAAATTATGATGCTAAAAAACACTTTATACCTATCTATAATTGCTTGCTCTAGTGCATTCGCAGCAAATGAGTACGTTGAGCTGAACGTCAATGATGCATGGACTCCACTGAACCATACTCAAGGTAATTTTGTATTTGCCAGTGCAGCAACCGACGCCGAAATTGATGCTGGTGTAGTCGCATTAAAAAATACAGCTGGTACAGTTGAAATTGCATTTAAAGAATGGCCATATCTAGATGGAGCTCATGCGGATGAAAAAGTGAGCATTCTATCATTACCATCAGGTAGACAAGTTTTAGCTGATGGTACTATTCTCGAAGTTGGCTCTTTTGAAATAGGCAATGGTGAAACACAAATTAGCTTCGCTGAAAAATTCGAGCACACCCCGCATATTTTCCTTACAGGTCAATCATACAACAACACTGAAGCATACACAGCCCGTATCCACGGCGTGTCTCAGCATGGCTTTACCGCGTTAAAACAAGGCCAAGAAAAAACGGTTAATGCCGCTTTAAAAGAAACGGTTGCTTACCTTGCCATCTATGCGCCCAATAACTCGGGTACAATCAATGGTTACAACTTCCAGTTAGATCAGATTAAACTGGACCATAGCAGCAGTGCAAATGCACCATATGGCTTGTACCTACAAGAAGATCAATCTAAAGACAGCGAAGTTGCTCATATTATTGAACACGTAAACATTCTTAACTTTGGTAAACGCGTATTTGCTCAAGATATAACCGCATTTGGACGCGATCCTATTGTTCCAAGAATGCGCAATGATTTTGCCCAAGAGCCAACTGGAAAATCATGTGCAGAAATCAAAACCTTATACCCTCTTGCACCAAGTGATTACTACTCAATTACTCCATCTGGTTCTAAGACCATAAAAGCTTTCTGTGATATGGAAAAGGAAAGCGGCGGTTGGACTTTATTTGCTTCTCACAATACGAGTGCAACCCCAACCGAAGCTGACGTGGTTAGCCCAGACACATTGTCTGTCATGACCGACGCAAATTGGCAAGCACTAAGAGATACCATGGAATACGGTATGATGGTCGTTGATAGTACGGGTAAAGTGGGTATTATTGAAAAAGACGCTTTACTCAATGGCAGTTGTATTCCACTAAACCAAACTGAGTCAATCGCATACAACACAGCTCCATATGGCAGAATTTGGCACACAGAAAGATCTGGATGCGGTGGCTCCGGTGGTGACTACAGTGAAATTATTATCAATAAAGGTTGGTCTCACGCTTATAACTTCACTGGCGCATTCAGTAAATGGCAATTCAGTGGCGGTTATACCGCTGGCATTGTGGCCTACTACATAAAATAACAAGGTTATTTAAAGGGCCAAGAAACATATTAATAAAAAATAGCACACCGCTATTTTTTATTAAGGGCCCTGCTATATAACACCACTCATTTAAGGTGATAAGCCCGTTAGGAAGCCAGCTGTGTCTACAGATACCGGCTTCCTGACAAGGGTCAGGCTCTCTTAAGCGAATAGCATTTCCCTTTTGACAGCCCTCTTTCAAAAAGCTAGATGATTGATAATAAAAGCCATAGGGTAGCAATTTTTGAGCAATGTTTATTAAAGCACAATTGACTCATCAAATTTTCTCCAAAATACACGTTAGAAAAGTTGCAAATTGAAACACAACTGCTGTACTTTATCTAAAGGGAGACGTTATGCACACTTTACTTAACTCATTATTTATCGCCTCGACGATTATATCGCTACATGCAACAGCAGCAGTTGTTGATACCACTAGTAGCGAAGCAAAGTATTCTTTTGAAGGCACTGTAGAACCTATGTGTAAAACAAGTAGTGGCTCAAACAGTGTGGCTGGCTTAACCCTAGATGCGTCACAAACAACCCAAGAAATTGGCACGTTAGATGTTTGGTGCAATACCAATGACAACGCAACCACTGAATATAGCTCTGCTAATGGCGGTTATTTAGTTGCAGATAACAGCCTTGGTAGCAAATTGGCGTACACACTTAGCGTGGGTGATAAAACAGGTATTGATTTACAAGCAGGCACCTATACCCATGAAAAAGCCACCTCTGCGGGCACTGGTGATGCGGGGGAAACTAAATCAACACTACTGAAAATTACCCCTTTGTCTAACGGACTGAATGAATCAGGCACCTACTCAGATACAATTACTGTCACAGTCAGAGCTAACTAAAAACTTAATCAACTTCAGACTATTAGATAAGAGTTTTAAGATAAGCAATGCTTTTAAACTGACGAAACGAGCAATCTAATGAGCATTTTTGTTCAATATCAAAACGCTGTTATGCAGTAATAGCTGACTATTACTGCATAAATGCAACACACAGAATGGGCTAATTCGCTTATCTGGAGCTGCGGTTAACTACCACCGCCGTATTACATCTCTTTGCAATAAAAAACTCTAAGTTTAGAGCGCTTGCATAAGCTTGTTCATCGTAAAAACAATCGGTTCGGCAGCGTTGGGGCTGTTACCAAGAACCGCCAGTATGTAGCCCTTATCACGATAAATATTAAGCTGCGCACTCATTCCCAAATGACTACCGTTGTGCCCGATAATTTGGTTGCCCTGCTCACCTCGAACAGAAAATCCATAACCATAATTTGGTGATTTTAACTGTGGCTTAGCTGAGGTTGCTTCGCCAGTTAGCGCAGGACTCAATAGTGTGTTGTTTAGCAATGCAACTGCAAAATGATGTAAATCTGCCACCGTTGAATACCCACCACCTGCCGGCCCCCCTTTTACGGATTGCATCATTAGATTTTCTGTGATGTTTTTTGTTTCAACTGAATACCAATAGTTTCGTGCGGTATTTTTTACTGGCACATCAATGTCGAAGCTACCTGAGTTATTCATACCTGCTGCTGTGTAGACGTGTTGATCGACAAAATCATAGTAACTCTGCTTAGAGACAGCCTCTATCACATGACCAAGCATACGCATGCCCGTACTGCTATATTGCCATTGGCTACCTGGGGCAAAATTGAGTTTCATATTTTTGTATAACGGCAGTGTCTCTTGCAGCTTTCTTATGGTTGTTTGACGCTCTGCAAACCCAGGGATCTCACCCAGCCCTGAGGTGTGGGTTAATAATTGCTGTAAGGTGATCTTATCAAAGTCACCTGCGCCAAAATATTGCCTATCGACGTAACGAGTAAGCTTATCACTTAAAGAAAGCTTTTTAGCTTCCACTAATTTCATAATTGCAATACTAGTGAACATTTTGTTCATTGAGCCAATTTGAAACTTGGTGTCTAAGTTGTTTTTCACATCATAACGTCTTGATGCTAAGCCATATGCCTTGGCAAACAATACCTCTTCATTTTTAGCAAATAGCACGGTGCCCGAAAATACGCCTCTTTGCGCTAGGTCATCAGTAAGTTGGCGCAGAGTAGTCAGTATCGCTGACTCCGACACAGCATCTATCGAATGCTCTCCTAAATCTGTTGGTCTCATATACCAGCCACTGATTTTATTGTGTTCATCAATATTTAAGACTAATGAATACTCTAACCCAGTATTTAGTGATAGCACTTTAGATGCTAGTCGTGTTCGTGAGTCTGATAAAACACGTTCAGTATTTTGTAGCTTAAGCGTATTGTGTAGCAATGCCATATTCATTGTGTAACCAATATAGCGCGTTCTGCCAGAGCCCTCCCAGCGCGTTAAACTTTCATTGGAGAAGTGACTATCAACATACTCTGTGATGGTATCAATATTTTTACTATTGAATGCCTTTACAAATGAACTAACGAGTGGTTCATTATTATCAACTGGTTTGTTTGGTGATTGGGCTATGGCTTTGAACGCCATAAAAATGAATGACAATGTCAGTAAATAACGCATCGTGTTATGTTCCTTCTTTATATTATTATGTAAAGCTCGGTGAACTTACTGACTTAGATAATATTTTAGCTAACCAGAAGCGATGAATTAGTGCTTAAAAAGCCATTAAGAAAAGATTAAGGTGAATAATAATTAGTAGTTACAAGCAGTTAGGTGAGTCTCAGTGCAGCCAATCATTTACCCAAACGTTTTACCTTGAGCAAATCTGTGTAAAGCCACATTCTGGTGAAGTCATCGTCGATGGTAATATTCATGTGCTTGAACCTAAAGTAATGGCAATGCTGATTGTGTTGTGCGAACACGCAAACACTATCATCAGCTCTGAGGATTTATTCAAACGAATTTGGCCACGCTCAATTTACAGTCCTAATTCCGTTAGACGAAACATAGCGTTACTTCGCAAACTGCTATGTGATGAGCAAAAAGCGCTGATAAAAACACACCCTAAACGCGGGTATAGCTTGCAAGGAGCAATCACCTTCGAAGGCCAAAACCCAACGGCTGACATAACAACCCCATTAGGGCATAAAGAAGCAAAAAATAAACCTCTTCACACATGGGTTATTGTAGGTGCAATCATAATGATGATATTCAGTGCACTGTTACTTTTTTGGCTGCCTGATAACAACGTCCGCCAAACTCAAAGCACTGCTGTTAACCTTAAACCCATTACCTCAAGCGCAGCACTTGAGCGCTATATGCGCATCAGCCCAAACCCCAATTACATGGCAATAGTACGTAATGAAGTAGGGCAAAATGCCAAAAGGCACATTTATATTCATAATTTAACTGACAATAAAACATGGCAAGTGACTGACGTAGCCCAGCACTACAGCTATCTTGCTTGGCGAAGTAAAAATGAACTCATCTACTCAACTAGAACAGCGACCGGGGTAGAGTTTGGCCTGCTTTCACTTGATGATAACTACCAGTTATCAAGGCACACCATACTGTTTAAGCGTAGCGATATTGATTGGAGCAGCACATTCTTTATCGACAATAACAATAACTTACTTTACCTTGCAAACCACAATGCCTCTGAGCATAGCCGTAATGTTACGCTGTACAAGCACAACCTTACCTCAGGTGAAGTCACCACCTTATTAGCACCCAATGATAATTTTAAGCCTTATAAAATAAGCCTATCCGAAGATAAAAACACCCTCGCGATGGTGGGCTTTAATAAACAGTCAAAGTCGGTTGTACAGCAATTAGATTTACAAAGCGCGCAACTTAAACAAATTAGAGAGCTTGATAATAATTGGTACTTTTTAACCTGGCATAAGCAAAAGGAATCGTTGTTATTGAGTAATGGTCGCCAGCTTTTTGAGCTTAAGTTGAATGGCCTTTGGCGCGCTTTAAATTATAGTAACTATTACTTTTTACTATATATTCAAAAGGTTAAAGATAAACTGTATTTTATCGAAAAACGTGCCGACGAAGACATTTACCTAGTAAATCAAAATGACTTAAATAATATCAAAACTATCAGTGACACCAATGCGCTAGATAACGACGCCTCTCTTTCGCCCGACGAAACCCATATTGCTTACATATCAACCCGCAATGGCTTTTCGCAACTGTATTTAAAAAATTTAGCGCTAAATACTGAACACCTTATTTTTGATAATCCAAACGAAGAGCTCTCGCTCGCGCCCCCTATTTGGCATAGCAATAATCAACAACTCATTAGTGCATTGAACAACCGCCCCTTTGTTATTACGCTCACCGAGAGCAAAGCTCAAGTCACTTGGCTTGAAGACATTATTGGCAGCCCTATCGCTTGGTTAGGTAACAGCAATACCTTTGTGTTTATTGATAAATCATCACAAGGTGACTTTATTTATGAATACAATTTAGATAATGCAAAAAAGCAGTCGCTTCAACAGCGGTTGGATGGGCGGCAACTGATAGTTAATAATAAAAATCAGTTAATTGTCGCAACTAAAAATGCCATTGAGAACATTAGTACCAAAATGCAAATTGTTAATACTACTGCGCAAAACATTCGTTTATTCCCAGTGAAAACAGGTTTTTACTATAGAACGATTGAAGCTGACCGCTATCAACTGGCTTTTTATGATTATAAAACAAACCAAATCATCCACGATCCCAGTCTAGAGCAACTTTGCCAACAGTTTTGTACCAATCTTGAAGCGATCTCTGAGCACTACTTTGTTACCTCACAAAAAAGTAGTCAAGCAGATATTGTATCGCTCGATATCGTACCGCCACAGAATTGATTTGTTTGTATCTAAACATACAAAGGTCTTGTTTTTACAAAAGGAGTCGTTGCCAATTTATTAGGGTTTAAGCAGCACTATGATTGGCAAACTGGCAAGATAACAACAAAGCGAGTACCTTGACCTAGCTCGCTTTCTACCTCTATTGAACCACCGTGAGCTTCAACAATGCTTTTACACAAACAAAGACCAAGCCCAATTCCTTTTGCGTCTCGATATGCTACCTTATTGACACTATAAAATGGTTCGAATAAATGACGCTGCGCGGCCTTAGAAATACCTTGACCTTGATCAGCAACCACTAAAGTTAAGTTATGATCATCGGCCGTTATTTCAAGCCGACATTCAACGTCATCACTATTATGTTTCAAAGCATTATTTAATAAATTACGGATTAAAAACTTAAAGCGCCCTACATCAACGCTCAGTACCACATCTGGCACCTCACCTATCAACTGTATACGTTGAAATAAAACAGACTCAGCCAATAAGTCATCTATCAGTGCTGGTAGATAATTATTAGTTAAATGTAACGCTTGGTGTCCCGCTCGTAACCTTTCACCTTCCACGAGTTGTTCAATCAGCTGCTCCATATGCTGAATATCTTGTGCGATTTTTTTTGTGTGCTTGTCTTTGCAACTCATTGCTAAAGACACCTGCATACGCGCCAATGGCGTCCTTAATTCATGGCTTACTGCCAGCAATAACTCGTTTTTGGCTTCAAACATTACATTTAAGTCTTCAATCATTTTATTGACGCCTTGTATGAGCTCTGCAAACTCATTGTTTGGTATGCGCTTAATACCTCGCGTGAAGTCTCCTTTTGAAACCTGTTTTACAACCATAAACATATCCATCAGTGGCGTTAACCAATAGCGCAACATCGCATAGCTTGCACATAGAATGACAATAGCCAGTAGCCAAGGCCAATACACCGTCCACTTTGAATAAACCAAAAGATTAAAAAGTGTTGATGTAATCGCTATCCAGCCATCAGGTAGCTGATAAAGTAAGTAGTATTTAGATTGATATTTGGCGTAAAAAACAGCCTTAAAGGGATGAGCATGTTCAACCAAGGCGGCAATATTAGGAAAGTCAGTATTATTACTAAAGCGCTGACCTTGCCTTTCAATGGCTATATCCCCCTTTATTTGTTCTGCATATTGATGAATTTGGTAGTGTTGTATAGGTGTCGACTCGATGTTTTTGAAAAACGCCTGCATTGCACTGTATCTCAGGTCAAGCTGCTTTAGCGCCTGCTCCTCACTCATAACAAAATACGCAGCAACAAAACAAAGCCCTAATAGAATTGTGGTTGCACTAAATAACGCAAAAAAACGACTAAACAGGCCAACTTTTGGATAGTTCACAGCCTCTTACCTACAAAACAGTAGCCCATATTGCGTATCGTTTTGATATATTTAGGGCTTTGGGCAGAGTCTTTTAGTTTGTTTCTTAATCGGCTCAACAATATATCTACGGAACGACTATAAACATCAGACCCCATGCCCTTTAGCTCGTTGAGTAACTCATCGCGGCTATAAATACGGCCGGGGTTGCCAGCGAGCAGTCTTAACAACCTAAATTCCATTCCTGTAATATCGATTTCCTGCCCATCAAGCACCAACTTATGATGTTCAGGGTAAATATCTAACCCTAAGAATGACCATTTGAGCTCCTTTTTGGTCCGAGTGTTACCGCGCCGTAATAACACATTGATCCTAGCAACTAATTCTCTTGGTTCAAAAGGCTTCGCTAAATAGTCATCAGCGCCTATCTCAAGACCTAATACTTTGTCTGTTAATTCGCCTCTGGCTGTAAGCATAATAATTGGTGTGTCGTATTGCTCTCGGATATCTTTGCACACGGTAAAGCCATCTTTTTCAGGTAGCATGACATCTAGCAGTACTAAATCTGGGTTGTGCTGTGCCAATGCAGTCAGCCCTTTTGATGGCGTACCACAGGTAAGTAACGCGATGTCATACTGCGCAACATACTCCTGCAGCCGCGTACATAATGCTGGGTCGTCATCAATCATCAATACTGTTTTCACCGAATTTCCTTAGCGCGTACACGTTTGTTCCAGTTCATAATAACAGCCTAGCAGCCAGCTCTCACTAAATGTTACGTTTCGTTACATAGCGTTGCCACACAGAAAAGTAACTTTTATTCATTGGTGTATCTTTATTAACACAAAACAGCACACCATCCAAAATAAGGCACGAAAATGAAAAAACCTCTTTTTATACTTGCAGCCATATCTTTACTGAGCTTAAGCACCTTTAGTGCGCCACCTGCAAATGCCAACGAAGATTTGATGAAACTACTGCTTAAAACGCAAAATTTGTCTGAACAACAAGCCACCCTTGCATTACATGCTGCTATGTCGGTAAAGCTTTTTGGCGAAACAATACAAGCCGACAAAGCCCGAGCACAAACCTACATGCTTGGCCTTATTCAGAGCGATAATATGGACGTTGACTACATGATAAGGTCCTATAGAGATTGGCAGACACAAGTGGACAGTAAAGTAGAAAACATGCTTAACAGCCTTGCAGCTTTACACTCTCAATTAGACCCAGAGCAACGCCAACAACTATTTGAAACACTGCAAAAATTAGCTCAGCAATAGGCTGCACCTCATTCATTACTGCCACCTCAGAGGTAACCTTATGGCTTTATTCAACTTAAAACACACACACTTGCAATGCATTATCAGCACAATAACGTTGGCGCTCGCCGCTGTTACAATGTTAATCAGCTCAAATAGCACCGCTAACGAAAAAATACAATCAAAACATGGTGTTACAATTAACTTTGACAGCAACACTACACAAGCGCTCACCCAGCAACAGAAAAAAACGCTCACCAGCACAGTGTTTAGCATCACCAAACATAGTAAAGCGTTATTACCTCAATTCCCTCAACAAGTAACTGTTAATATTGCCCTCGTTGACAAAGACTTAGATAAAGTGGGCGGGGTGTCGGGTATTGCCCAAACGCCAACGTCCATCAACCTTGATATCGCAAAAATGTACACAAAAGGGATAAACGAAGCGATTGCTAAAGGTGTAAAAAATACGCTGTATCATGAGTATCATCACCTAGCAAGAGGCTGGACAATTGAAGAAAACAGATTTGGCCCTGGAATTGCAATTGCCGCTGCAAACGAAGGACTAGCAACGGTTTTTGCTGAGCAGTACAGTGGTATACAAGATAGCTGGCTTCATTACCCAAACAGCGTCTCTGAATGGGTTAGAGAAATTATCAACTTACCTGACAATGCCCCCTATGACATTTGGATGATGGGTAAACACCCTGACGGTAGAGAAAATATAGGCTATAAAGCAGGCACTTATATCGTTCATCAAGCCATTAAAAACTCTGGCTTGTCTGTACTTGAGTTAAGCAAGCTATCGCCATTTGAGATCTTAGATTTATCAGGGGAAATTAAAAACCACAGCACTAGCTTAGAAAAACTGGCCGACTTTTACGCCAAAAACCAGCTAACCGAAGATGCCATCAATACCTACAAAAGAGCAATAAATGCGCTCGAAAGTAGCAACCCGACTGTTGAAGCGCGCTACCAAAAAAAGATTGATTTGCTAGTAAACCCAATTGTAATAAGCAAACAACAACAGCAAAGTTATACCGGTGAATATTCATCTGAGAGATTAAACTTATTCATATTGCTGAGTGAAGATGAGTACAGGTTACAAGTAAAATTACCGGGAAAACCCGCGTTTACGCTGCATCCGGACTCAAAAAGCACCTTTTTTATCTATGAAGCTGACGTAAAGTTTGAATTTGTAAAACAACCTGATCTACCAACATACAAACTAATCGCCAACATATTTGGCCAAAGGTTTGAATTAAATAAAAGCTAATTTGTTGCGTTTATTAGCGCCTTAACACCTTTTTTATAAGGCGCTATGACCTGCTTTGTATAAGCCATTGCCTTGGTGACATACCACTTTGCACTTTAAAGGCGCGCGACAATGCTGCCTCACTTTTATAGCCTGCTTCTTCAGCGATTAACTTAAGTGGCATACCATTTTTTAGCCATTTTTGTACTAAACCTATGCGCCAACTTTGTAGGTACTTTGCAGGCGTTTCGCCGATTGTTTCACGAAATAAATTGGAAAATACACTACGAGACATATGCGCCTCAGACGCTAAGCTCTCAACGGTCCAATCTACCTCAGGCTTTTCATGCATCGCTACAATGGCCCTGCGCAGATTTTGGTGAGCTAGCCCCGCCAACATACCAACTTTTATCACTTGGTTTTCCATCAACTCTCTAAGTAGTTGAACTAAAAACACCTCCACAAGCCTATCGAGCAACACTTGACGGCCGCAGTAACAAGCCTCGGCCTCTTCAAATAACAGTGATAAGACCTGTTCGCAATTGGGTAATGATGTCAGCGGCAAGCACAAACTATCGGGCAGCGCATTAGCGATGGGGTTTACATCACTCCCCTCAAACGACACATTGGCACATAAAAACTGTGCTTGCGAATCTTGCGCAATCACAAAATGCCGTTTAAGCGGACGTGGATAAAACAACAAACTCGGCTCAGTAATACGATATGCCTTAATGCGACCATGCCACACCTCCACGCTACCTTTTCGAATTAGATGCAATTGCCCATAAGATACATCGGTTACAACAGGGTTAGTACCACATAACGGACCAGACTGAAAGGTATGCGCACTTAACGAAAAGTGCTCAAACAAAGAAGCGAGGCGATCTACCATAAAATACGATCTGCAATGTTTTTAAGAGTATCTGTAATAAATAGTATCGCAAAGGGGTGCACAATAACACCCATCAACAGAGTAAAGAAACAAAGCGCACAATAAGCGAAAATACCATTAAATGCATTGGAGATAGATTATGAAAAACCTCACGACCTTAGTAAAAGCCACGATTTTAAGCAGCATATTGGCATTATCTAGCGCAGCAGCACATGCTGATACCTTTAACCGCACCGCAAGCACCATAACCACCAGCGATAACGTGCAGCTATATTATAAAGATTGGGGCCCCAAAGATGGCGAAGTGGTGACTTTCAGTCACGGCTGGCCGCTAAGTTCAGACAGCTGGGAATCGCAAATGCAATTTTTGGCTGACAAAGGCTATCGCGTCATTGCCCATGACCGCCGCGGTCACGGCCGCTCAAGCCAGCCTTGGGAAGGCAACGACATGGACCATTATGCTGACGACTTAGCAGCCGTGCTTGACGCATTAAAATTAGACAAAGTCACATTAGTTGGCTTTTCAACTGGCGGCGGTGAAGTAGCCCGCTATATTGGCCGTCATGGTACAAAGCACGTAAATAAAGTTGCTTTAGTAAGCGCAGTAACGCCCTTAATGGTAAAAACCGATACCAACCCAAATGGCATAGAAAAAGCGCTATTTGATGGCATTCGCAAAGCATCCAACGACAACCGCTCACAGTTATATCTTGATATTGCATCTGGCCCGTTTTACAGCTTTAACCGACCAGAGGCAAAGGTATCACAAGGCTTAATTCAATCATTCTGGAGACAAGGCATGATGGGCGGCGCGAAAAATACCTATGATTCAATCGCAGCGTTTTCGGCTACCGATTTTCGCCCAGATTTAGCGAAAATTGATGTACCAACCCTCGTGATACACGGTGATGATGACCAAGTGGTCCCAATTGAAGTCTCGGGTGAAGTATCAGCCAAGTTAATTAAAGGTTCAAAGTTCATCATCTACAAAGGCGCACCACACGGCCTTGCAGATACCCATAAAGAGAGACTAAATCAAGACCTACTTAACTTCTTGCAAGAGAAATAAGCCTTCTTAAAACAACAAAACCGGAACCTGCTCCGGTTTTTCCCACAGATACTTCTACCGATAATATTTTCAGGTTTTTCGCGCGTACCACTTGTATTTTTTTTATTCAAACATATTAATAAAATCAGCTCATTTTGCGGTAGGGCTATTCCTTTTAACTTTATTCTTAGGGGTAGTTATGACAGAAACTGTCAAAGTAAAAAATGCATTCACTTTATTTTCATCTAATGTAGGTCAAGAGGTTGAAGCCAACACTTTAGAGAAAAAGATAGGCTGGAAAAAAAGTACTATAAACACATATTTCAATAAAAAATGGAAAGGCCAAATACTCACCAAAGTCAGACCTGGTGTATATAAGGTAGTAATGGATGCTAATATGAACTTTGATACTTTCTCTGACTTACATACACAAGTAGATAAAGGGGTTAGATAATTCAAGCAATGCAAAGACTCTAGCTGTAACTTTTTATTTGAGCTTAATTCGTTATCGAACAAAATATTGTCGGATGATTGCGGGCTACGCAGTTGTCCGCCAACCGTTAACACCATATAACCTTGGACGGTTCTTTTGCTCTAACTCCTCGCGCTTTTTCAACTTTCCACATCTTTAAGCACTCGGGTATAATCCCCTTTGTCGCTATATTTAGCCATTAATTTGGACCATCCATGAAAAAGCTCTCGAAAGTTCAACAAAAACAACAAGCACTGGTACTCAATGTTGCCGATATGCTCGAACAGCAAGCACGCAGTGAGATCCCCGGCATGGTGCAATGTTGGTTTGATGTGGAGTATCACCTATTCCCCGGCTCCCTACTTTTGTGTTTTCAATTTGAAGATGAACAAACTTTAGAAGCAGCAAAACCCGACTTACTCAAATGGCAAAAACGTTTAAGCGCAGCCATGCTTAAAAAGGGCGTGATTTTAAAAGATATGCGTAAGCACCTCACCTTTACCCTGCAAGGGCCAGAGGATTAAGATGGTATTGTAAGTGAGGGTTTAATCCGAGTAATAATATTCAGGTGGAACGCTTATCTGCGAGCAAAAAGAGGTTAATCGCCAAAAGTGAAACAGGGAGTAGACGACTTATCTCCCCCTGTTTGTTCGAGCGATTGGTGTTTAGCGGATTGCCGTAAATTGCGCTGAAACTATCTTCCAGCTGCCTTCTATTTTAGATATAACCCATGTGCCACGCATAGAAAATTGCTTTTCCTGCCCATCGGGTAGTGCCATTGAATAAGCAAGCTTGCCTATCACAACAGCGGTATATCCATACACACGAACTTGTGGTTCTTCCAAGCTTACTTGCGGTCCAGGGCGTTTATGTTCAGGCGCGTAAAAACCAAGCATCTTATCTCGAGAGTCAACCTCGCCTGCCGGAGATACTTCCATATAACTGTCATCCGTCACCAACTTAAGCGTTTCAACATCAAACTGTGTTTGCGCTGTAAGCTGTTCACTGACTAACCCCAACAATACAGACTCAGTCTCCTTACAGTTTGTATAAGTCACCTGTACTCTCCTTAAGTTATAACGATTATTATTAAAAGCAATTACCTAGGCCATTTCTGGTTCAGCAACACGAGCCAAATCAGCTTGCGCTTCGCTTAGCTTGCCCATTACTTTATATATTTCCGCTCGATTTTCATAATGAGAAAGATTATCTGGCTCCAGCTCGATAGCGCGATCCATATCGCGTAAAGCTGCTTCATAGTTTTCTCTTTCATAGTGAATAACCGCTCTGTTGACCCTTGCGGTCGCAGAATCATCCGGCATTGCGATTGCACGAGAGTAATCCTCAAAGGCCTTGTCATTCTCATCCAAGCCAGAAAAAACATCACCTCGTACTAAATAAACATCTTGTTGATACGGTGATAATTCTAAACTGCGCGAGAAACTCACCAGCGCCTCTTGCCATTGTTCAAGAAACACATGACACATTCCTTTATTAGAATATACCTCTGAATATGGCGCACTGTATTTAATTGCCGACTCATACATACCGATTGCGTCACTATACCGACCAAGGCGCTGTAGCAAGTTACCTATTTCGTTGTAATACTCCGAATAGTAAGGGTCCATTTCTACTGCTTCTTTGTAAAACTTAAGCGCTTCCTCATTTTTGCCCAGCATGGTGTAAACCTGTGCTGAGTTATAAAGCAATACAGAACGGTGTAACTTATGAGCGTCGTCCCCTAGTTTTTCAGTCAAGAACTGAAACCCGCTGTAACATAGTTGCAATGCCTCTTCATTTTTCCCCTGTCGCACCCGAAGAAAGGCCAACCCGTTATCAATAAACACACTTAGGAAGTCATGTTCCAGATCACTAATGCTTCCCTTTGCCGCGGCGATTTCTTGTTGTGCTTGCATGATATGGTATTGCGCTTTATCCAGATCTTGATCCTTCAAATAACGCAGGTAGATCATAGACAATAGATAGTGCATTTTAGCCTTCACACCAGGCTCTGTTAGATAAGGTTGCGCATGAGCCAGAATAGTTGCTAGTGCTTCATTCTCTCTGCCAGTTGTTACCATACCTTGGAAAATATTACCTAAATATGACCACCGAGTGATCTGATCTTGTCCAACCAGCTCATCGAGGTATGGCAGTACTCTATCTACAAAACTGGCAGATTCATGATAGTAGCCATAGTGGTTGTATAAACATAAGGCCCTAATTGCCACTTTAGCAACAGATAGTGCATCGCCCGATTGCTCAAACTGCCTTAACATGCATGGAAAAGCGTCTTCCCATGCCATCATATCGTTGGTTGAGATTAAGTGTTCATACAAATCGGCATCAAAAGGGGCTAGCGCTTTAATTAATGTCTCTGGCTGCGAAGGTAAACTATCACCACGTTGAGTAGGTACCAGCCCCATACCGAGGTTAGGTAAGTCAAACGGTAACCTTGTATCTTCGCTAAGTACCAGCACATCAACGTCTGTCATTCTTCGTGCCAATTCAAGAAAAAAACGTGTCGCTAGGTAGTTTGCTTTAGAAAAATCTCTGACAACAATCGCCCACTGCTCTTTCGCAGCTATCGAAGATTTCCACGCCTTTACAACCTCAACCAAGCTGTTAACCATCCGGTAAGCTCGGTCTAACGGAAAGTTTCTGGTTTTTTCAGCCCCCGTGGCCGTGTCGGTCAAGCAGGCATATTTCAAGCCGATTTGCTCACGGTGATCAGCTAGTACCATATACAGTGCGTAATTATGAGTCTCTAAAAACGCCGCATGTTCGGGTTGATTAAGGTGCTTCCATGCCTGTTCGACTAGTTCACTTACACCGCCCCAAACACCATGGCGGGTAAAATCAGCATTCAATTCAAAAACACGATCGATGGACTGGCAATCAGTATGCGCTTTGTTTGCCATCGGAAGGATCTGAAAACAACTTTGGTTATCATCCATTTGCAACATTTTGATTCCTTTTTAGAAAGTTAAAACGCCCTCGCAGCCATAATGTCATACCGCCGCCAAAGACCAAGAATGAGAAAATAAAGAAGGCAACAAGGTCGACCTTTGTCCAAAAATCCACTTGTGCTCCACTGGTTACCGCTTGCCATGCATCGCGAGCATACTGCGCCAGAGCAGGTACGATAATAAGTATCAAGAAGGTGATTGAAACAATACGGCCAATTAACCAAACGCTGGAAAATATTCGCATCGTTTTTAATTGCGTCCCTGTCGTGTCCGTTGGTAAAGAAGCGCCTGCGCGTCCAAAGGTTAAGCGAGACAACCAAGCATTTAGATATGTTCGGGCCTGCTGATCTAAATTGGGGTTATCTGTATAGTTCGACAAAATGTAATAAACATCCGTTTTCAAAAAGAAGTGAAACTGCCAGCTGATCGTGATCAGAATTTGCAATATCAAAGCCTGAAGAATTTGTATCCCTGTACCCTCAACACCATATGAAGTTAGGAAATACAAGGCAATCACAATGCAAGAGATACTAAATAGGTCCACTAACATACCAGCCATCAACGGTAAGTAACGTTTCGATTTCGGCTGACTATAGATACCTGATAAGTCGCATTCAGCAACTATTGTCCAAAGCCGGTTGCCGATACCCAACCTAGGCTCAAGCCCAAGCCGCGAGCCTGCAACCATATGGCCAAATTCATGCAGTAAAGAAACCACTGAAAACGAAAATAGCAGTGTCAGAAAAAACACAGTGAAGTGTTCAGTGATATAAAAAGCACTCAAATTAATTCTTACTTGAGGCTCTGTAATATACAGATATACCGCGCTTGTGAGCGCTAAACAATACAGCAAGACGATGGGCCAAGAGAAAAATAAGCTAGCCACTTTGGGAGACATCCGAAAAACCCAGCGCTTATCCGTTGCCGCAGTTTGTGTTGTATGCGCTTTAATTGCTGATTCAGCATCAGCTTGACTTTTATATAAAAATCCTGCTTCTAGCAAAAACTCAACAAACGACTCAAGGTCAATGTCTTCGTTAAATTCATCTAGGCAAATCTTTTTAATTTGATCCAGTGAATGGCCTTCTTTGAGGCATTCAATAACTCGCACCCCCTCTGTAGGGAGTTGATAAAATTCATCTAAATCAGCATTGCCGACAAGATATTCCTTTCCCTGAGGCTGAATACTAAGGGGGATTAAGTGATAGTTATCAATATTAGTCATGTTTACATCCAGACAATATGAGAAGGGAATTGATGATTAAAAAACGAACTTACTGGCACCGAAGGTGCCAGTAAGTCGTTTAGCGACCGCGTATTACTTGGTCGCTCTACTAGCAATTAGAACGGCCAACACATCCAGATTGGGTACATTGCTACAGCTGTAGTTTTTAGTTTTTGTACTTTCGCAGTATTGATTTTTTTCATGTTACTTTCTCCTTAAAAGGTTTTTTAGTTATGACACACTTTCCTTGTTAGTTTGAACTGCAACTTCAGGCATGTGTCGGTAACAACACTAAAACACCAATGCAACACTGTCAACACTGACCATTTACATTTAAGATCAAAAATAAACCAATAAAAACAAAAAACACCCAAATTGGTGCAATAAAGACAATTACCAGGAGGGTTAATCATATTCTAAAAATATGAATTTATTTATTAAGGCAAGCTAGTTTGAAATAAAATAAACAATATTTATGCAACAAATATTTTCTTTAAAAAAAGACGCTTAGTCAGTCTTTGACTCTAAAATGGGTAATGCTTATTGTCAGCCTCACAACAAAGAATGAGGTAATCGATGGGGTCATAATCAATGGGGTCAGAGTCATTGATTCGCTATTTTCGAGAGTTAATAAATGACACCGACTTCCTATCGCCCCCTTTTGGTAATGGTGATGCCCGCCTACCAGCCATTGCCTCTACTTGTTTTTTAAACTTATCGTTGCCAAGCACCCACATATTGTTGGTTGCAGTTTTTATTTCATCAACCGTAATCGAGGGAATTTCATCATCGAATAGCGCTCTGTATCGAGCTTGCCTATCAAGTTTATCTTTACCTAATTGCATATAAAGCGAATGTTCGGTAATTAGCCCAATGGTTTTGCCTACTGCATTGTGTTGATAGCTAGACCAAATATATTCGGCTGGGTGCTTAACCATGCCCGCTCTAACAGGATTTAGTTCAATGTAACGACTGACCACTAAAAAGTAATTATCACTATCAACCAGTGTTGATTTAAAGCGCCCTTCCCAAAGGGTACCCGTGCGTTTATATGCTTGGTTAAAATACCTAACATAATAGCGCCCTAGCGACTGCATCAGCTTACTTACACCATTTGGTGTGGTTGGTGTAGCCAATAAATGTACATGATTCGTCATAAGCACAAATGCATGAACTTTAACGCTGTACTCTTTAGCGTAATACTTTAGCTTTTCGAGATAAATGACATAGTCATCAGGTTCAACAAAAGTAATTTGCCTATTATTACCACGTTGAACAATATGCTGCGGTATATTCGGAAGGTTTAATCGAGGTAAACGTGCCATAACTTAAACTAGTCCATTAGTTTATCGTTATATCAGTATAGCTAAACTAATCAAATATAAGCGGAATAAAAATCGACGACTCTGACCCCATTGATTAAATCGACCCCATTGTTCGTGCTAACACACTGCGAAACCAAGGTGTTTTAAAACCTGCATCAGTGACAATAATAGGCTTACAATCTCGCGGCAGTACTTGTGCTAATTTTTTCAAGAATAACGCATGCGTAGCTGGTTTTTCTTTAGTCTTTATCGAATGAACTTCTTCATAGACGCATATACTTCGACTATGTGATGGCAAAGAAGCTCTAAGTAAAAAGTGACGTTTATATTCATCTAAGTCAGACCAATCAACTAAAATAATAGGGCGCTTCTTAGTGCCAACCGTATATTTAGCTAGCTCTGTATAAATACTTAGGCTTTCTCGAGCAAGATTTGCATTAGATAATAACCTATCAGCGCGTTTTATCTTATGCTTTTCCTTAGCATTACAACTAATGCCTCTACCTATTGTCGTCACTGTGGCGGCGGCCCCTGAAGCTAAACTTGCAACAGCGGCTATAAGGCTATTCCTGCGATATATATGCATATTAGGCGTGACAAAGGTGAGTGTTCTCTTCAAAATGGTGGTTACTTTCATAGTGTCTAGTGGTGTGTGATTTTTGGCGATTGATCAGATCGCGAAATACTATGAAAGTTCCCACATACTATTTTTATCAGCCTGATTTTTATAAAATACTTCTGGGGATAGCTCAGACTCTGACCCCATTGATTCTGACCCCATTGATTCTTGCTTTTGAACTTATCGTTGCCAAGTACCCACATTTTGTCGATTGCAGTTTTTATTTCATCAACCGTCATCAAGGGTATTTCATCATCGAATAGCGCTCTGTATCAGGCTTGCCTATCAAGTTTATCTTTACCTAATGAAATCAACGACTCTGACCCCATTGGTTTTTCTGAGGATTGAGATACTGTCGGACGAGTATGATGCACAGCACCGCCATCCGACGATAGGGAAGTACCTTGTACCTTCGTTGGAAGGCGCCTTCGGCTTTTCCAACCTACGCTTCGAGAATTAGTCCTTCTCCACACCAATTATGTGAATAGACACCTCGCTTCACAGCCTTATGGAAACTCGAATACGGCCACTCAACAACGCGATTAACCAAACCATGCTTCATTGGGTTGTAGTGCACATAATTAACATGGTGCCAATAGTCATGTTCATCACCTATGGTGTGCTCCCAAAAACGTCGCTGCCAAATGCCCCGCTCCCCATGCCGTCTGCGCGTGTCGTCTAGTAATTCTGTTTTAGGCAAAGATTTAGAGAAGCGCTTTTTGATCTCACGCCAGCGGTTGGAATAATCATCATCGCCCTCAGGTAGAGTCATCACAGCATGAAGATGGTCTGGCAAAACTACCCATGCATCAATATAAAATGGTTGGTGTTGCTTTACCCAACGCACCGACTCACGTATTAAATTGATATGCTCAATCAATAAAGCACTTTGTCGATTTAACAAATTTACCGTAAAGAAATAAGTGCCACCCGCCACATAATTACGCCGATACCGCATACCACCTCCTTGTGATTGCATTTAATAATTGCGTTGTAGGTTGGATAAGCGAAGCGCCATCCAACAAAAAATCGAGAGCGTAACATCCGAGTAAAAGAGTACAGCTTAGATTGGTCAATCTGGCTCATTTAACATTACGTAAAGGGAACACCCTCATTGCGTTTTGACGTTAGCCCTTCGCCTTTTTGTTGGAAGGCGCCTTCGGCTTTTCCAACCTACACTAGAATTAATAATAAAATTAAATCAGAGAGCTGGATGAAAAAGTTTATTCATATTTCGATAGGGTCTTTTATTATTTTCGCTATTATTATCTTTGGGTCTATTTGCTTCTATGATACCCATGTACAAAATGGTCATTGGGGTAGTGTCAGTGATATGCTTGTAGCCCTAGGTACCGCATTAATTGCGTATTTTTTACATTCTTACTTGTAGCAGCGGCCTACATCACCACCAAAAGCTGGTTAGACAAAGAAGCCCACCTAAAAGCAACCGAGTTTCTAGAAACACTCGCAGCTATTTTTCATCATCAACTTATCATTTATAGTACAAATCGTCAGTTAGCCTTGTATCAAGTTCTCAGAAAAAAACAAGTAGGAGACAAGAAAAAATTCGGCGTTAAAGACAAAGATGGCGCAAAGAGCTTCCTTCAATCCATTGGAGTAAATATCAACTCTTCCAGCTATTCTGAAGCCGATTTAGCTAGTATAAATAAGTACAGTGAAGCGCTTGTTCCTATCTTTAGAGAAAGAATATTGAAAGCGAAAAGCGACGTTGACTCATTGATAGCTAAAGTAATGATACTTGCCTCAAACTTTGGTGAAAAAGTAGATGGAGTTCAATTGGATAAGGATATTCATATATTAAGAAGCACAAACCACGGCGATAATTATGCAAAAGCAAAACAGATTATCAAAAAATATGCGCATGCTATCGATATGAAAGATTTCAAACTAACCGTACCTGAAGACGAACCATATGAGAGCGGCTCTTTATGATTATGTAACTTTTAATCGTCGGAAGGCGCCTTCGGCTTTTCCAACCTACACATCAAACTCGTAGGTAGGTATAAGGCGCGCAGCGCCGCCATCCGACGGAGGAGATTCCCGTAACAGTGGTTAAACTATCTCATTGCACCTTGCGCAAAGGAAACGCTCTCACTGCGTTCGCTGTCGTTAACCCTTTGCACCATCCACAAAAAAACCGCCTTGCTGTCACAAGGCGGTTTTTAAATCTAATCAAAACCAAGCCTACACTTGGCTTTTACCCAAACTTATTCTGCGTAAGTCTCAACCGCTGGGCATGAACAAATTAGGTTACGGTCGCCGTATACGTCGTCGATACGGGTTACTGTTGGCCAGAATTTGTCTTTTGCTACGCTTGGTACTGGGAATGCAGCGTAGAAGCGGTCGTATGCGCGGTCCCACTCGTTGCCAAGTACGTCAGCTTGGGTGTGCGGTGCAAATACCAGTGGGTTGTTTTCGATTGACCACTCGCCTGAGATGATCTTGTCGATTTCGCCCTTGATTGACACCATCGCTTCGATGAAACGGTCGATTTCTACTTTAGACTCAGACTCAGTTGGCTCAATCATCAAAGTGCCCGCTACAGGGAACGACATAGTTGGTGAGTGGAAGCCGTAGTCTTGTAGACGCTTCGCTACATCCATTTCAGTGATGCCAGAGGCTTCTTTGATTGGACGTAAGTCAACAATACACTCGTGCGCTACGCGGTTGTTTTGACCACGGTACAAGATTGGGAAGTGCTCACTTAACTTTTCAGTTAGGTAGTTAGCGTTCACAATCGCCATTTCTGTTGCTTGCTTTAAGCCTTCGCTGCCCATCATAGCAATGTATGCCCAAGAGATAGGTAGAATAGCCGCAGAGCCGTAAGGTGCAGCAGAAACCGCGCCGTTACCTTCTGTAGTACCTGCTACGTTGATCACGCTGTGGTTAGGCATAAATGGCGCAAGGTGCGATTTAACACCGATTGGACCAACACCTGGGCCACCGCCACCGTGTGGAATACAGAATGTTTTGTGTAGGTTTAAGTGCGATACGTCAGAGCCGATTGAACCTGGGCTTGTTACACCCACTTGCGCGTTCATGTTTGCGCCGTCCATGTAAACCTGACCACCGTGCTGGTGTACGATATCGCATACTTCTTTAATTGTTTGCTCGTAAACACCGTGCGTAGATGGGTAAGTTACCATGATACAAGATAGGTTTTCTGATACGTCAGCGGCTTTCGCGCGTAGGTCTTCCATATCAATGTTACCATTCTTATCACAGCCAACTACCACAACTTTCATGCTTGCCATTTGCGCAGACGCTGGGTTAGTACCGTGCGCTGAGCTTGGGATCAAGCAGATGTTACGGTGACCTTCGCCGCGTGACTCGTGGTATTTACGAATAGCGATAAGACCTGCGTATTCACCTTGTGCACCTGAGTTAGGTTGTAGTGATACTGCATCGTAACCGGTAATGTCTACTAACCAATCATGTAATTCGTTGATCATGATTTGGTAGCCTTGCGCTTGATCCAGCGGGCAGAACGGGTGTAGCTCTGCAAACTCAGGCCAAGTTACTGGGATCATCTCAGCGGTCGCATTTAGCTTCATGGTACATGAGCCTAGCGAGATCATTGAGTGGTTAAGCGCTAAGTCTTTGTTCTCTAAACGCTTGATGTAACGCAGCATTTCAGTCTCGCTGTGGTACGAGTTGAAGTTAGGGTGCGTTAAAATTTCATCGTCACGTACTAGGCTTGCAGGAATACCGCTAATGCCATCTTTGCTGATTTGCGCATCGAGTGCATCAACATCTAAACCGTGGCCTTCGCCAAGAATGATGTCAAACAATTGTGCTACATCAGCACGAGTAGTTGTCTCGTTTACCGACAGTGAATACTCACCATCGTGGTTTGTAGCAAAGTTAACCTCTGCCGCAATTGCACGTGCTACTACTTCGTCTTTGTTCTGAGCAACCACAGTTAGCGTGTCAAACCAAGTATCGTGCTTAAGGGCAACGCCTTTTGACTTAAGGCCCGTTGCTACAATGCTTGTCAAACGGTTAATGCGCTGAGCGATTGTTTTAAGGCCCTCTGGACCGTGGTACACCGCGTAGAACGCCGCCATATTGGCTAGCAGTACTTGCGCTGTACAAATGTTTGAGTTGGCTTTTTCACGGCGAATGTGTTGCTCACGTGTTTGCATTGCCATACGTAGCGCATCGTTACCTAAACGGTCTTTTGATACACCAATAATACGCCCAGGTAGTGAACGCTTGTACGCATCGCGCGTTGCGAAGAATGCCGCATGAGGACCACCGTAGCCCATTGGCACACCAAAGCGTTGTGCAGAACCAAGTACTACGTCAGCACCCAGTTTACCCGGCGCTTTAAGTAGCAATAAGCTCATGATGTCTGCAGCCACACAAGCAATCGCTTTTTTGCTTTGTACTTGCGCAATTAAATCTTGTACATCGACTACTTCACCCGTTGTGCTTGGGTATTGGAATAACGCACCAAAAATGTCGTGGTTGGCAGCGTCAACAGCAGGCCCTACTACCACTTCAAAACCAAACTGCTCAGCGCGTGTTGCCACTACGTCGATAGTTTGTGTGTGTACGTCATCGGCAATGAAGAAGGTGTTAGCTTTTTTCGCTTTAGCAACACGCTTAGCAAGCGCCATTGCTTCAGCCGCAGCTGTTGCTTCATCAAGTAATGAAGCCGACGCTAGGTCTAAACCTGTTAAGTCAATCGTAAGAGTCTGGAAGTTTAATAATGATTCTAAACGGCCTTGTGCAATCTCTGGCTGATATGGAGTGTATGCCGTGTACCAACCTGGGTTTTCAAGTACGTTACGTAAAATTACGTTAGGTACATGCGTTGGGTGGTAACCCTGACCAATGTACGACTTGAATACTTTGTTTTTGCTTGCAACTGATTTTAGGTAGCTAAGTGTTTCAACTTCAGTACGACTTTCGCCGATGTTTAACCCTTGCTCTAAACGGATAGCCGCAGGTACAGTTTGACCGATCAGCTCTTCAACACTCGATACCCCAAGAGCGTTTAGCATGTCAGTTACTTGCGCCGGGCTTGGGCCAATATGGCGGCGAATAAAATCTTGCTTTTGCTCTAATTGTTCAAGAGATTTGGCGTTTGACATTAGTCCAGATTCCTATGATCCAAATTAAAAAGTGTGTTTGTCACAAATAGCCTTGGTAACGGCAGAGTAACAAAACAAAACTGGCCACGGCATCTCACCGAAGCCAAAATATGTGTGCAATAACAATAAAAGCCCCAATAAATGGGGCCTTTAAAAAGACGAAAAACGATTAGTCTTCGTCAATAGTATTTGCGTAATCTTCAGCACTTAGAAGATTTTCAAGATCTGACTCATCAGATGCTTTAATACGGAATAACCAACCGTCGCCGTAAGCGTCGTTGTTTACCGTTTCAGGTGCATCTTCTAGCTCTTCGTTGATAGCAACGATAGTGCCTGAGATTGGTGCGTAAATGTCAGAAGCTGCTTTAACAGACTCAGCAACTGCACAGTCTTCACCTGCATCAACTTCATCATCAACTTCTGGCAATTCTACGAATACCATGTCGCCTAGAAGTTCTTGAGCATGCTCAGTGATGCCTACAGTGTAAGTGCCATCGCCTTCAGCGCGAACCCACTCATGTGAAGACGCGTACTTTAACTCGCTAGGAATGTTGCTCATCTTTTTGTTCCTTTGGTTCGGTGTTTTAGACGGTTAACCCGTCTTTATTAATATTAAATAACTGCTTTGCCGTTACGTACGAAGCAAGGCTTCACTACTTTTACGTCAACAAGCTTTTTACGCATTTCAACTTGGGCTGTATCACCTGTAGAGCGAGGTACACGTGCCAATGCAACGCTAAAGCCCAAAGTTGGCGAGAATGTACCAGAAGTGATAACCCCTTCGCCACCTTCTACGATAACTTTAGAACCACCTCGAAGTACACCCTTAGTTTCTAAAACTAAACCAACTAATTTGTCGGTGCTCTTGTCTGCACGTTGTTGCTCAAGCACTGAACGACCAATAAAATCACGGTCTTCAGGTTCCCAAGCAATGGTCCACGCCATGTTTGCAGCCAGTGGTGATACCGACTCATCCATATCTAAACCATACAGATTCATGCCCGCTTCTAAACGTAGCGTATCACGCGCGCCTAAGCCAGCAGGAGCCACACCTGCGTCTAATAATTTTTGCCAAAGATCAGCGGCACCATCGTTATGCACAACAATTTCGTAGCCGTCTTCACCGGTATAGCCTGTAGTTGCAATGAAAAGATCGCCAGCTTGCACGCCAAAGAATGGCTTCATACCTTCAACTGCCGCTTTTTGTTCATCACTCAATATTGCAGCCGTTTTTGCTTTTGCATTAGGACCTTGTACTGCAATCATCGCGTACTCAGGACGCTCAGTTACTTCTACAGCATACCCTTGTGATACTTTCGCAATGTGTGCTAAATCTTTTTCGCGCGTAGCAGAGTTAACCACTAAGCGATAATTTGTTTCAGTGAAGAAGTAGATGATCAAGTCATCAATCACACCACCTTGCTCATTCAGCATGCCAGTGTAAAGCGCTTTACCAGGCTTTGTGAGCTTTGCTACATCGTTGGCTACCAACTTGCGCAAAAATGCTTTCGCATCGTCACCAACAACATCAACAATAGTCATGTGAGACACGTCAAACATACCAGCATCATTGCGCACCGCATTGTGCTCTTCAATTTGTGAACCATAGTTGATTGGCATTTCCCAACCATGAAAGTCCACCATTTTCGCGCCAGCTTCAAGGTGCTTAGCATGTAATACTGTTTTAGAAGTCATATCTGTCCTTCACTTTGTCATTCTCAACAAGTTGTCTTGCTGAACTTAGCCTCAATTGAGGTGGGGTTAATTCAATAGCAACAAGGGCGCTCTAATACAGAGTGCCCTTGTGTTTTTTGTTCTAGTTTAGGTTAAAGCCTTGCGCTTGCAATGTTGCTTGCCATTTATTAATAACTGGCGATTGTGCAATGAGTTGATAGCGCTGCTCACCTTCCTCTAATAAAGAGGTTACGAATACTTCACCGCTTTGTCTGCCGTAGCAAACAAGTTCATCTGATAACCTCAAGCCCGGTGTAAGCTCAAAGCTAGAAATTAGGGTATCAAATGCCTGTTGTCCAGATAGCGTGGTGATGGCTAAATCATCTCTTACCACCAGCTCAATATCATAATCTTCAACATGCTTAGCAACAAACTGCTCTAAAATAACCACCGCATCGGCGTCTACCACAAAGCGGTAGGCCGTTTCGCTAAAATAGTAAACACTGTACTGCTGTCCACCATCAAGCTGACCCTGGATACCAAGGCCCGGCGCCATCAACTTATTTAGATTTAAGCCCATTTGCTGATTTAAAAAAGGTGTAGCCTCAAAACCGCTGAAATCTAATACGGTTAAATTTTGAGTCGCCACCATTGTGTTTACCACAGGCGCAGTGCCTTGGCGGTGCTTAGCAAACATTGTGGGTGCAAAAGTCATGATGACACCTTAATTAAAATTTTATAAGCACAGAGTATATTGGGGGTAAAAGCCAACAACAAATTGTAATTATTTATCCATTGATAAATAATGTTAATGTAATTACCTTTGTTAAATAGTATTTATTAATATGAAGAACTTATCAATAGATGGCTTGCGTACCTTGGTCACGGTGGTTGACGTAGGCGGCTTTGCCAAAGCGGGCGAACTACTAGGCCTTTCACAACCGGCAGTATCTTTGCAAATCAAACGTTTAGAAGAGATGCTAAACTGTAAGCTATTTAAAAAGCAGGGTCAGCGCCAAGTGCTCAATCAATATGGTGAGCTGCTGCTACCTTTGGCTAAACAAATGCTACAGCAAAACGATGCCATTATTCAGCAGTTCACCTCAGAGAGTGTGACAGGAAAAGTGCGCTTAGGTATTCCCAGCGAGTTTGCTGCACGCATATTACCCTCTATCATCGGCGATTTTGTGTCTTTATATCCCGATGTATCATTGGAAGTAAAATCTCGCCTAAGTAAGCATTTGCTCTCAGACTCACGACAAGACCAATTTGATTTAGTCTTAGCCTTAAATGAGCAACTCGACTCAGCCAAATATCCAATTTTTATGCAAGACCAACTCGTATGGGTCGGTGATTTATCTAAAGCAAATGATGAAATAGTTACGCTTGTGACGGCACCTGAAGGTTGTATTTATCGCCGCCGAGCAATTGAAGCGCTGCAACAAGCGGGTTTGAGGTATCGCATTATTTACAGCAATGCCGATTTAACCGGGCTAATTGCTGCTTTAAAAGAAGGCTTGGGGATCACCGTACTGGCAAAAAGTACCGTACCAAGCGAATTAAACTACCAAAGTCACACCCAGCGTTTACCAGAACTTGGACAAATTGGGATTTGCTTAGTTAAAAACTCTGCGGAGTCTATAAATGCGGTAGATAAACTTGCTGAGTTTATTGCTTTGCGTTTGGGTTAATACTTCTGTGTGTCACGCTGGCGAAGAGCAAGACCTAGTTGCAATAAATGACAATGAATACTCAGGACGCCTGAGTATTCAAGTTCGAAAGCAACCCCCTGTCACCGTCATCCTGACGAAGGTCAGGATCTAATGGCAATTGAGTAATTATCTACCCACGGCCTCTTTAGCAAACAGATGTTTGATTGGGCCCAAGTTATCAACTGCACTTAAACCAACCCCTCTGATTAACTTTTTCAGCGGGTTCGTTCCTTCAAACAGTTCCTTCAAGCCTTGCATCATAGCAATATGTTTTTGCGCATCGAGTTTACGGGTACGTTCGTACTCCCTCAGTGCTCTATGGCTTGCAAACTCTTGACCTTGCTGATCAGATAATAAATCAATCAACAGCGCAACATCTTTCAAGCCTAAGTTCATGCCAAGCCCAGCAAGCGGGTGGATAGTATGCGCCGCATCACCAATTAACACCACTTTGTTATTTAACCACTGCTTGGCATAGCGCATTCTAAGTGGAAATACCGCTCTGTCATCTGCCACTTCACACAATCCACATTGCCCATCAATGGCAACATTAAGAGCTTTATTAAACGCTTCGTTAGATAAAGACATTAAATGTGATGCGTGCTCTGGTGAGGTAGACCACACGATAGAGTGGTGATGCTCATCAGATAGCGGTAAAAACGCCAATGGCCCTGTTGGTAAGAAAACCTGACGTGCAGTTTCCTCATGAGGTAATTGTGTTTTGACTGTCGCTACTATCGCGTGGTGATCGTAGTCCCAAAACGTCAAAGGCATTTTAAACTGCTGGCGAATAGCTGAATTCGCGCCATCTGCGGCAACCAATAATTTAGCCATCACAGGCTCGCCCGAGGCTAGAGTTATCAGTGCGTCGGTATCTGTTTGGTGAATACTCTGATAACTAGTATCAAACGCTAAAGTGACATTACTACATTGTAAAAGCTGGTTATAAAGCGCATAACGTATGGCATCATTTTCGATAATATGACCCAGTTCATTCAGGTCCAAGTCTTTACTGTTAAATGCAATTTTACCAAAACTATCTTGATCACGAACATCCATATGGGTGTAAGCAGACGCTCTGCTTGCAAGCAAGTCTTGCCATACGCCTAAACGTTCAAACAAGGTTTGGCTAGCAAGGCTTATAGCGCTAACGCGATTGCCATATTGTTCACCAAGCGGTTGAGGTACTGGTTTGCTATCAATCACTTGTACACTGATGTCGGCGTGAGCAAGACCTAGAGCGAGCGTTAAGCCCACTGCGCCACCACCAACAATACATACTTGCACTTGCTTCATTCAATATTTCCTTTGCTCACATGGCCCATTAACTGTTTTGCTAATGGGGCTTTTAAACGTGAAGACAATGCCATGGCAAACAAACCACAGCTGCGACCCAGAGCCATCAGGCGTGAAGAATTAGAAAATAACCGTACCAGTGAGTCTGTTAATGTCATAACCGTATTGATATCCTGTTGACGGGATTGTTCATATTTACGCGTAAACACATACTCCCCTAGCGCTTCTTTATCTGCACTGGCCAATAGCGCAACTAAACATTGGATATCACGTACCCCTAGATTAAAGCCTTGCCCCGCAATCGGGTGGATAGCATGCGCTGCATTGCCAATTACGATACTACGATGACTAACGATTTTATCTACGCGCCCCAGTACCAATGGGTAACTGGCACGCATTCCCACTTGGGTAAATAAACCAGCCCGATAACCAAACGCATCATGAAGTTCAGCAATAAACTGCTCAGCTGGCATATGCTTGTACTGCTCTAGCTGAGCTTGCGGCATACACCAAACGAGTGAGTAACGGTTTTCACTCATCGGTAACAACGCCATAGGACCGTGCTCAGTAAAGCGCTCAAACGCCTTACCGCTATGACCGCCTTGCACCTCGACATTGGCAATTAAAGCACCTTGTTCATAAGCGGAGCCATTGAAGCTTAAATTCAGCAAGTCTCGTGTGGGAGAGTAAGCCCCATCTGCAACCACTAATAGCTTGGCCCTAAGTTGCTGTTCATCGTTTAACGTAACATCAACGTGAGATTGGCATAACGTCAACTTTGCAACATTGGCAGGGCAAAACAAACTGACTCCCGCATCGATAAGTTGCTGATGCAAAAATGCCCCATATGGATTAACTTCAACCACGTAGCCTAGCGCGTCGCAGTGGTGATCTTGATGGTTGATTTGCGTTTTGCCAAAGTGCCCTCTATCTGAGACATTCACTTGCTTAATAGGCTGAGCAAAAGGCCATTGTGCTTTGAATAGGCCCAACCGAGCAAGATAGTCAACAGACTGATGGGCAAGTGCTATGCTTCTATCATCAAAACTAGGGTGAACATTACTTTTAGGAGTGAATGCTTCAACAACGGCAATTTTATAGTTTGCATCAAGCTTGTTAATTGCCAATGCAGCGGTGGCCCCAGCCATGCCACCACCCACAATAAGAATATCGAATTGTTGCAACCTACTCTCCTAACGTTGCATGAGCGCTTCTATATCTGCTATGGCTTTAGGTACTCCCGCTGTGAGGTTCTCAAAGCCATCTTCTGTAATGAGTAAATCATCTTCAATACGAATACCAATGCCTTTAAATTGTTCAGGCACCTGTGCATCTTCATCAAAATACAAACCAGGCTCAATGGTTAACACCATACCCGGCTCAAATGGCCTGTCGGCTTCGTCAAGTTTGTACTCGCCAACATCATGCACATCTAAGCCCAACCAATGTCCTAAGCCATGCATGTAAAACGCTTTACACGCCTGATTTTCTAGTAGTGTATCCAAATCTCCAGCCAAAATACCGAGCTGGATCAAACCTTCGGTCATTACCGACATAGCAGCCTGATTAGCCTGTACCAAAGTACCGCCTGGTTTTACTTGTTCAAAGGCTGCTTGCTGTGCTTGTAGTACCAACTCATACACTTGCTTTTGCGGTTCGCTAAATTTACCAGAAACAGGAAAGGTACGTGTGATATCTGCAGCGTAGCCTTCCAGCTCACATCCAGAGTCTATCAGTACTAAATCCCCGTCTTTAAGCTCATCGCTGTTTTGAGTGTAATGCAAAATATTAGCATTGTTGCCAGAGCCAACAATGGTGCCGTACGCGGGATGACGTGCCCCGCTCATTGCGTAGTGATGGTGAATTTCAGCCTCTAGCTGATATTCAGTTGCCCCCGCCTTGGCGAAGCACATTGCTCTTTTATGCGCTTCGCAGCTAATTTGTGCTGCTTTTCGCATAACCTCTATTTCAGCAGCTGATTTAAATAAACGCATTTCATGCACTAAAGGACGAATATCTTTGATAATTTCGGGTGCTCTGTAGCCCTTTTTAGGTGCCCCACGTAATGCATTTAATAAATTCCAAATTTTGTCGTCAAAGTCACTATAAGTGCCTTGTCCGTAATACAGCACACGCTTGTTATTTACTAATTCTTTTAGCTGTTCATCCAGCTCACTCAACGGATAAGTATTATCGAGCAAATAGTGCTTTTTAGCCTGCTCATGACCAACCCGACGACCATGCCAAATTTCTGCAATTTTGTCTTTATTTCGACAAAATAGATGACTCGCAACCTGCTCATCTCTGTCTTTGCACAGTACAAGTACAGCATCAGGTTCGACAAAGTTTGTTAAATAAAAAAAGTCACTATCTTGGCGAAAAGGGTATTCAGTATCACGGCTACGAGTAAGCTCAACAGCCGCAGGGAGCACCGCCACCGAGTTTTTATCAAGCTGTGACAGCAGACGCGTTCTGCGTTCTAAAAATTCAGTTATTTCAATCATTAGTGTATCGTCTTGGAAGTTGTCGCAGGATCTTTACCCATTTCAGCAAAACACAACATGGCTGACACGCGGATATATTCAATGATTTCATGTAAGGCTTGTTGATCTTCTTCTGATTCATCAAAGTGAGCATCTAGCTTAGTTATTTCAGTAAAATCCTCTATAACCTCTTTGACATCACCTGAAAGCTTGCCATAGTCTTTTTGTTTTAAACCAAACCCTAGCAAAAAGCCTGACACCCAGCTTACCAAGGCATTGGCCTGATCGCTTAACGACTCATCTTCACTAGGCAAAAACAGTTCAAAGTGAAACTCAGAGTCACTAAAGTGTTCAACGACATGTTTATACATGCCGGCAAAAAACTGTTTTAGCACTTCACTAAAATTTTGACCTTCATTGAACACGTCACTGAGTAATCCTAAGTATTCTTTCTCTTCAATATTTAAACCACATGCCAATAACCCACTGATGGCACCATGTACTTCAGCTGGGGCAACATAAATATCGTGTTTTTCAAGCAACAATTGTGCTTGTGTGTAGTCATTTAATTCGCTCATCAGATAAACTTTCTTCGCATATAGTTGCTTAATGCTAACACTGCAAGTATAGCAACTCCAAGCAATTGTATCCTATGGAGTAAAATTCCAGCACTGTGATTAGTTTATTAGCAGCGACGGATAAAAACTCAGCAAACGGACAACTATTTGCGTTTTATGGTTTCGACTTGCCACTATGTTTTATATACTGAGGGTGTTCCCTAGCTCGTAGGACAGCAGATTAAGTCCCTGAGCCGATAAACTTTATAAAGGAATGTAGTTTGCTTGCTACTGAGCAGGCTCGGCATGTACCGAGAAGCCTACGGCGAGCTGTTGCTTTCCGCCTTGAACCTCAGGGTTCAAGGGCTGACATCCGCATCCGCGACGCCGGGGAACACCACTCAACCTACCTGCCTTACTTTAATTTTATTAAGCATTAATCATTTTTAGCGAGCTGAATGGCTCATAAACTGCGTTAAAAACAACCATAGAAGAACGACATAGCGTAGTTTTTCCTCGTTACTAAGCCGTTTATTTGATGCAATTGGTATTAGATATCACCGCCAAAAAACAGACACAAAAAAGCCCCACCGGAGTGAGGCTTTTTGCCAGCTTGATTTTACACTTAACCAAGCTTCATTGCGTCTACATTAAAGACCTGCACGCTCTTTAATTACTGCAATTAGAGGTGAACCACCGTGGCCATTACCTTCGGCCCAAGCTATTTCAGCACCGTCTTCTAAAGAGCTTTTTGGTAAGTTTTTAACAATATACTCGCCGGTATCTGCTGCATTACTTACAATCGCGTGACGAAGCATGTTGTTGCCATTACATTTTACAGCATCAAAAATATTACGGATTTTAACACGTGAGCTTTTAAGCTTCTTACGCAAGCTGCTTTTATCATCTGCTGCAATGTATTCACAAATTGATATTGCTAATTGCTCATTTGCATTGGCTTTATAGCTAAACGACATTGACGCTGCGACAATTGAAGCTGACACAAGCACGGTAGTTAATTTCATCTAAAACACCCTCTAATACTTTATTCGTACCCCAAATCGAGAGTAATTGTATCAAGCTGCACAAAAATTAGCAATAAACTCATACTTTTTTGTTCAGTGTTACGAATTTATAGTTATATAGATTCTTTTCATCCGCCGAGCAATTCTGCTCTTCGAGTACCTGCCAATTTGCGACTTTAGTGTAGTCTGGGAAACATGTATCACCTTCAACATCTAGGTCTATAAAGGTCAAATATAGTCTTTCACACATTGGCAAAAACTGCTCATATACATGTCCACCACCAATGATCATTATCTCTTCAACATCACTAAGCAGTGCCAATGCAGCTTCTGGAGAGTTTACAACTTCAATCCCTTGCGCCTGATATGTATCATTTCGAGTGATCACAATATTACGTCGCCCCGGTAAAGGACGACCTATAGATTCAAATGTTTTCCTTCCCATAACGACAGGCTTTTTCATCGTTACTCGTTTGAAATGTTGTAGATCGGCAGGTAAATGCCATGGCATTTGGTTATCTTGACCTATGACTCTGTTGTGTGCCATCGCCGCGATCATGGAAATTATCACATTGAACCTCTCTAGTAATTTAGTATTAAAAAAAGGGCCAAATAGCCCTTAATTATTTATATAAGTTTACTTATCTTTCGTAGATAACTTCAACATCATAATCGTCGTCATCCCAATCATCGTCCCAATCGTCATCGCTGGCATCTTTAGTTGCCTTACGATGGTAAGTATCCCACTTAAACTCGACTTCTTCTTGCTCTGTTTCTGCTTCAAATTTATCTTTTGGCATACTCTCAAGCAATGTCATGATGTCATAGCATAGCGTTTGTGTATTGAGCTTATTGATAGCCGAAATACGATAAACCTGCTGCGCGTCTAACTCAGTTTCGATACGCTGACAAATTTCATCTGCTTCATCTTCTGGTAGCAAGTCTATCTTGTTTAAGATTAACCAGCGCGGCTTATCTGCTAATTTTGGACTGTACTGATGTAATTCATTAATAATTGCAAACGCATTATCAACCGGATCAGTGCCATCGACAGGCATAACGTCAATAATATGCAAAAGTACTCGGCAGCGCTCTAGATGCTTTAAGAAGCGAATACCTAAACCCGCACCATCAGATGCCCCTTCAATTAAGCCTGGGATATCTGCAATAACAAAAGATTTGCTGGCTTCGGGTCTAACTACGCCTAAATTAGGAATAAGTGTAGTAAATGGATAATCAGCCACTTTTGGTTTGGCAGCCGATACACTACGGATAAATGTTGATTTACCTGCATTTGGCAAACCTAATAAGCCAACATCAGCCAACAGTAATAGCTCTAACTTCAGGTTGCGTACTTCGCCAGGTGTGCCAAGTGTCTTTTGACGAGGTGCACGGTTAACACTTGATTTAAAACGAGCATTACCAAGACCATGGAAACCACCTTTCGCAACTAAAAGCTTTTGTCCATGTTGCGTTAAGTCCCCCAAAGACTCTTCGGTATCTACATCAGTTACACGCGTACCGACAGGCACTTTTAAAAATAGGTCTTCGCCTTTTTTACCGGTACAGTTTCTTGACTGACCGTTTGTGCCACGCTCTGCACGATGAAAACGTTCAAATTGATAGTCAATCAAGGTATTCCAGTTTTCGTCTGCAATTAGGTATACACTGCCGCCATCACCGCCATCGCCACCGTCAGGACCACCATCGGGGACATATTTTTCACGACGAAATGACACAATGCCACTACCGCCATCGCCCGCTTCTGCGCGAATTTCAACTTCATCGACAAACTTCATGGTTACTCTCTTTTGACTTTTGAATGGGGGATTCTAATACCGAAGTATAATACCTTTACCAATAAAGCTTTAGTCATTATTGCGTTGAGCAATAAAAACAGCCTTTAGTTGATAAAGCTTTGCTTTAGACAAACAAAAAACCCCGCCGTAGCGGGGTTTTTTTAATCTTTTACCGATTACTCAGCAACGATGCTAACGTATTTACGGTTTAAAGGACCTTTTTGTTCAAAAACAACTTTACCGTCTGCTTTTGCAAAAATTGTGTGGTCTTTACCGATACCTGCGTTAGTGCCAGCGTGGAACTTAGTACCACGTTGACGAACAATGATGTTACCCGCTAATACTGATTCACCACCGAAACGCTTAACACCTAAACGTTTACTTTCTGAATCGCGACCGTTACGAGTACTACCAGCTGCCTTCTTATGTGCCATCTTTCTGTACCTCTAAATTAAGCGCTAATGCCAGTGATTTTAACTTCAGTGAACCATTGACGATGGCCCATCTGCTTACGAGAATGCTTACGACGTCTAAATTTAACGATCTTAATCTTCTCACCGCGACCATGTGAAACAACCTCAGCTGTTACTTTGCCACCGTTTACGAACGGTGCACCGATCTCGATTTTCTCACCATCAGCAACTAGAAGTACTGAATCGAATTCAACTGCTGCACCAGTTTCAACGTCTAATTTCTCTAGACGAATTGTTTGACCTTCAGTCACACGGTGCTGTTTACCACCACTTTGGAAAACCGCGTACATAATTAACTCCGTCTGTGCGCCCTCAAATCGACGCAACTTAATATTCTTCAATAGGGCGCGAAGTTTACGCTAATGCAAAGCTACAAGCAAGCCTATTTTTGTATAAAATGAATAAAAAATAACTGCAATGAGGGCGAATCATTATTTTTTGCTAGTCTATCCAAAAAAACCCATAAACCAAAGCGCTTTTTTACACTTTTAAGACGTTTATAAAAACAGATAAAAACAACAACAAAGTAGTCTAAATAATCAACAATCTATGCTTGCTAAGTTATTTTTTTAACCATAACTGGACAAAATATCGAGCTAGTTAAAATTTTGTAGTACACTCGCGCTGTATCTCGTAAATTTATTTTTGGCTTGGAGCACAATGGATATCAAAACTATCCAGACGTTAATCGAACCTGACATGCTTAACGTCAATCAACTTATTCATGCGCAAATGCAATCTGATGTTGCCTTAGTTAATCAGCTGGGTCTTTACATTGTTAATAGCGGCGGCAAGCGCATACGCCCTATGTTAACTTTACTCACAGCCAAAGCGCTTGAGTGCTCTGATGACCAACACATCACCTTAGCTACGATTATAGAGTTTATTCATACGGCTACTTTATTGCATGACGATGTCGTAGATGAGTCAGCTCTGCGACGAGGTGAGCCTACAGCTAACGCTGAGTTTGGTAACGCAGCCAGTGTATTAGTGGGGGATTTTATTTACACACGTTCATTCCAACTTATGGTAGGTTTGAACAACATGCAAGTAATGCAAATCCTCGCCGATGCCACAAACGTAATCGCTGAAGGTGAAGTGCTGCAGCTAATGAACTGTAACGACCCAGACACAACAGAAAAAAGTTATATGCAGGTTATCTACAGCAAAACTGCCAAGCTATTTGAAGCAGCGACCATGTTACCCGCTGTTGTGCTTAAAAAATCTGAGGCAGTTCAAGAAGCATTAAAGTTGTACGGGATGCATTTAGGCACTGCCTTTCAATTAGTGGATGATGTGCTCGATTACAGCGCAAATGCTGAGCAAATGGGAAAAAATTTGGGTGATGATTTAGCTGAAGGTAAGCCAACTCTACCACTGATTTATGCGATGAAACACGGCACTGAGCTACAAGTAAAGCAGATCAGAGAAGCAATCAGTAACGGTAATGGAATGACCTATCTTGATGATATTCTCGCTACTTTAGAGCAAACCAATGCTTTAGAGTTTGCGATGGAAAAGGCCAGAAATGAAGCGCAAACAGCCATTGATTACTTGGATGTTTTAGCTGACACACCTTATAAGCAAGCACTTATCGCGCTTGCAAAACTATCTGTTGCGAGAGACCACTAAAACAACAGTTTGTTCTGCTAAGAAAAAAGCCGCATAAGCGGCTTTTTTTAGACTTCAATGCTTATTTTTGCTCTGGAGGGCGGTATCCCTCTATTTCAACGTCTTTATCTTCAAATAAAAACCCCACCATTTGTGCTTCTAGTAGTGCACGGTGATCCGGGTCCATCATATTTAGATGTTTTTCATTGATCAGCATGGTTTGTTTATGCTGCCACTGCTGCCAAGCTTCTTTTGAAATATTGTTGAAAATTCTTTCTCCAACTTCGCCAGGGTATAGTTGAAAATCCAAACCTGGTGCTTCTTTTTGTAGCTTTTGACAAAATACCGTACGTGCCATAACGTTTTCCAAATAAATCGAAGAATAATAACGCTAGTCTAACTCATTGCGTCGAGGACTTTAACCAACTTTTTTGTTGGCGCAGCAAGTCCAACTTGTGGATGATCTTTAACGTCATACCAAATAATTGGTTGTTCGTGGGCAAAATCAGGAATACTCGTTAGCTTAAAGACTTGAGGGTGAATGGTTAATTCAAAATGCGTAAATATATGAACAAAAGATGCCAAAGATTGCATGTGACCATTAAACCCTTGTTGAGCAATAAACAGCTCAACCTCTTCTAAAGACTGGAATTCAAAAAAGCCAAACAGTCCACCCCAAATGCCCGAACTTGGTCTTTTTTCCATGAGCACTTTATCATCTGCTTTGATTATAAGATGATAAACCTGTTTTTTTGGCTTTTCTTTTTTGGGTTTTGAATGAGGGAAAGCTTTAACTTGCTCATGCTTAAATGCTTGACACTGACTGACTAAAGGACACGCCAAACAATCAAAGTTACTGCGAGAGCAAAGGCTAGCGCCTAAGTCCATCATGGCTTGGTTAAATTCAGTAACATTGTTTTTAGGTGTGATAGCTTCAGTTAAAGACCAAAGTTGGTTTTCAACTTTCTTGACGCCGTACCACCCTTCAATCATAAAGAACCGCGCCAATACTCGCTTAACGTTACCATCTAAAATAGGGTGATGCTGACCTAGTGCTAAAGACAAAATAGCACCAGCGGTAGAACGTCCAATGCCTGGTAGCGCCATAACTTGCTCAAGTGTCTGCGGGAACTGACCTTTATATTCGCTTGCCACTATTTTAGCTGTTTTGTGTAAGTTTCTGGCTCTTGCATAGTAACCTAATCCAGTCCAGTGGTGCAGCACTTCATCTTCTGGTGCGTGTGCTAATGCTTCAACAGTAGGAAAGCGCGCCATAAAGCGTTCAAAATATGGGATCACGGTAACGACCTGTGTCTGCTGTAACATTACTTCAGAAATCCAAACCTTATAGGGAGTTTTCTCTAACTGCCAAGGCAAAGTTTTGCGACCATGTTGGTGATACCAATTTACGATCTGCTCGGCAAACCACTTAGCTTGTTGACTAGAAACCTGCATTAATCACACTTTTTTTATAACTAATTCAATAGAGCGCCAGTGTATGGTGCTTTTAAAAACAGTCAAGCTATTGTACTTATGTCCACGAACAGGGATAATGTGCGCCCGTTTTTTACACCAATGAATTGACTATGAATGAATCGAGTAAAACCTCGCTAGAGCAAGCTCAGCAAGAAGGTAAATATATCCGTAAAGTGCGTAGCTTTGTTAAACGCGAAGGCCGTTTAACAAAAGGTCAACAAGCTGCTATCGATAAATGCTGGCCCACCATGGGGTTAGAGCACAATCAGGGTATGCTCGATTTTTCTAAAGTTTTTGGTAACGACAATGGTGTAGTACTAGAGATTGGCTTTGGTATGGGTAAATCTTTGGTTGAGATGGCAAAAAATGCGCCTGAGCTCAACTTTATTGGTATTGAAGTTCACCGTCCAGGTGTTGGGGCTTGCCTTATGGATGCTGATGAGCAGCAAGTGACAAACCTGCGTGTTTTTGAGCATGATGCGGTTGAAGTGCTAGCAGACTGTATCCCTGATGGTAGTTTAACGACAATGCAACTATTCTTCCCTGATCCTTGGCATAAAAAACGCCATCATAAGCGTCGAATCGTACAACCTGAATTCGTAGAAAGCTTGCGTACCAAGTTAAAAATAGGAGGTGTTTTTCACATGGCTACTGACTGGGAAAACTACGCTGAACATATGCTTGAAGTGATGCTGGCGGCTCCAGGCTATGAAAACACATCGACTACCAATGATTATGTACCACGCCCTGATAATCGTCCTCTTACAAAGTTTGAACAGCGCGGCCACCGTCTTGGGCATGGTGTTTGGGATTTAATGTTTAAACGCGTTAAGTAAACCCAAACATATAGCTAACACTTTTGGGGCCTTTAATAGGCCCCTTTATAATGAGTAATTATGAGCAAATTATCTAACCCTAGCCTTTTGCTACTTCGTAATGAAGAAGAGTTGCATGGCAATAATATTTTAGTTATTAACACCAATCGCGACGGCTTTTTATTGGAGCTTAGTAAACTAAATCCAAACGCCACGATTAATGCATTTAGCTACAATGTTGCTGATCATAATGACTCTAGTCAGTGCGCCAATGTACACAGCTTTGTAGATCACAGCCTACCACAACTCAAAGACTTAGATTTAATTATCTACTATTACCCAAAGTCTAAGCCTGAAGCACTCATGATGCTCGACAATATTCGTTCAATCGCAAACAAGGATACTCGATTGCTCGTAGTGGGCAACAATAAAGGTGGAGTGAAATCAGTAGAGAAGCAACTTAAGCCATTTGCTGAGCAGTTTTACAAACTTGAAAGCGCCAAGCACTGCCTATTGTACGAATTTTCTGGATTAGACGCTTTTGCAGACTTTGATATCAAACGTTACCAGTCAACGTTTAATGTTACTGTTGCAGGGCAATCGTTTTCAGTTGTTAGTGTTCCTGGTGTATTTAACCATGGAAAACTTGATGTTGGCACACAGCTACTACTTGAAAACAGCACAGTGCCTTACAAGGGGAAAGTGCTCGATTTTGGCTGTGGCGCTGGCATCATTGCCACATTTTTAGCTATTCAACAAAGCGAGCTTAGGCTACATTGCTTAGACGTTAGTGCACTAGCAATTTATGCCACCGAACAAACTTTGGCACTTAACAATTTAACTGCTGAATGCATGTTAAGTGACGGTATGAGCAATGTTTCAGGACAGTATCACTTGATAATTAGTAACCCGCCTTTTCATACTGGAATTGCCACAGATTATGGTATTGCGGAGCGGTTTTTAGAGCAAGCAAAAGGCTTTTTAAAGCCTCACGGGCAAATACAAATAGTTGCAAATAACTTTTTAAAATATCCCCCTATTTTGGAGCAGCAGTTTGGTGAATTTTCAACCTTAGCCAGAAATACTAAATTTACCGTTTACCAAGCCTCCAGATAACAGGTCAATAACCTAAAAATCGCCTTTTACCGCTCGGAATAGATAAAATAACATGCAAAATCAGGTATTTTTTTGTTATTTTATCTAATCTGTTTGCTACACTAAAATGTAGTTTTTGTGTTCAACTCTTTTTCGCGCCGAACAAAGCAAATTGGGTGACTTACGCGCCTTAGGTTACTTAATGGGTTGCCATGGGAATAGCGAGTAAGTATTGGTAACAGGCTCAATAAAGGCTAATAATGACAAGACAGGCTTCTAAAACCAGTATAAGGAAAGTGTTAATCAGTGCTGTAATGCTAGTTACCGCCTTATGCCTGTCGCTATCTATTTCTATTTCAACTTATCTTGATATCAAGGAGCAACGCCAGCTCATTATCAACAAACTTGATATGATTGCCGAAATAGTGTCATTCAATGCTCAGATAACCCTTATTTTTGAAGACAGAAAAACCGAAGAGAAACGCTTAAAATCATTCAAAACTGTTGATTTAGTTAAAAATATACATATTTATGATATTGATGACGTAACCAATAAACCGGTCTTTTTCACCAGTTATAATGCCTCTAAAACTCCGCCAGTTCCTCTAAAGGTTAATAGCATTGAAGAGCTCAAGAAACCTCGCATCACAGAGGACTATGTAGAGCTTATTAAACCTGTTATTTATGAAGAAAAAATAGAAGGATACGTTTATATTCGCGGTGGCTTAGAGCGATTAAATGAATATATAAACACCAAGATACTGGTTGATATCACACTCACTCTTTTCGTCTTACTTTTAGTTCTACTCGTTGCTAGAGGGATTCAACGCCGCATCGCTCGACCCATTGAAGAACTATCCATATTACTACAAGATGTCTCGAAAAATCACAACTATAGCACTAGAGCCTCTAGCAGCCATATCGAAGAAATAAACATTCTTGCTAGTAGCTTAAACGTGATGCTGACACGTACGCAAAACCAAATTGAACGTCACCAAGCAGATAAATTAGAGATAAAAAAGTTAAATCAAAGCTTAGAAGAAAAAGTAAATCAACGAACCATTGCCCTTCGTGAAGCGAACCAAGAGCTACTTAATACGCTAGAGCGTATGCACCAATATCAAAACCAAATCGTCGAAAATGAAAAAATGGCATCTCTTGGCCAAATGGTCGCAGGTGTTGCCCATGAAGTTAATACACCGATTGGTTTAGGGGTTACAGGCTCAACCCTATTAAGAGATAAGTTAGCCGACATCAAAACAGCGTTTGAGCAAAAGAATTTAACATCAAAGCAATTAGAGCGCTTTATAACTGATGGGATTGAAAACTTAGATTTAATATATCGAAATTTAAATCGGGCGGCAGATTTAATATCCAGTTTTAAACGTGTTGCAGTTAGCCAAGATCTAGAGCTAAGTTCAGATGTCAATGTAGCAGTGCTATTAGATAATATCATCAAAGCTATGAAGCCTGAGCTGGCCAGCAAAAAGCCCATAATCAATATTGACTGTGAAGATAACCTAGTCATAAGTAGTAAAGCGGGACCACTACAACAAATATTTGAGCAACTAATCTCTAACTCTATATTACACGGCTTTGCTGATGCTCAAGATAATGAAATAAACATAAAAATCGACACCGATAACAACCAACTAAATATCACTTATAGTGACAATGGTGGTGGTGTATCAAGCGCAATCAAAAAACGTATTTTTGACCCATTCGTTACCACCCGACGGGGTGAAGGTGGAAGCGGACTGGGTATGCATTTGGTCTACAACCTAATTACTCAGGCGTTACACGGCAACATTTCTTTAGATGAAAATTATAATGAAGGTGCACGATTTATTTTAACTTTACCACTGGGTGAGGTTAATCAATGAGATACCTGTTTCCATTAATTTTGTTAATTCCAATGATATGCAGTGCCAAGTCACCAGATCAGGTGCGTTCTGCATTTTTATATCAGATGGCCAAATTTATTGAGTTCCCTAATCAGCAAACTAAAAATTCTACTAAGTTCTGTTTTTTAAATATAGATAATGGACCTGGATTAATATTAGCGGGTAATAGAAGTTTAAAAATTAGAAATTTACCAATAGAAATAATACAAATAGAAAAACCAAAAGATTTAGGGGAACTTTCAGAACAATGTGATATCACATACATTGATGAAAGTAATGAAGATGATATACTTGCGGTTTGGATTAAAGCAAACCCTTTAGACACGGTGTTTGTGGGGGAAACAATAGATTTCCTCGAAGGCGGAGGAGTAGCCTCTTTGGTCCAAGAAGGGAGTAAAATTCGACTGTATATAAATAAGCAACAAGTTTCTCAACACAACTTTAAGGTGTTATCAAGATTGCTTGCAGTTTCTAAGTTTCATCCAGATTAATTTTACTTGTTAACAATTAGATATACTCCTATAATCGTAAATATTCGGTTTTATTAGATAGTACCGAATTTCATGTAAATAATATATTCCGAAAAGGTTAATTAATAATGCAAACGCCAGTCATTCTGATTGTAGAGGATGAAGACGTAACTCGCCTGAACCTCGTTAGTTTATTTGAAGCGGAAGGTTACAAAGTTATTGAAGCCATTGATGGCGATGACATGCATGACAAACTGACAACGCATGACGACGTCAATCTAGTGGTTATGGATATCAATCTTCCGGGTAAAAACGGCCTAATTCTAGCTCGTGAATTACGCCAAAAGAAAAACATTGGTCTTATTTTCTTAACTGGTCGTGACAACGATGTCGACCGTATTCTTGGTTTAGAAATAGGCGCTGATGATTATATAACAAAGCCTTTTAACCCTCGTGAACTAACTATTCGCGCGCGTAATCTAATTTCTCGTACAGGTTCATCTGCTGAAGAGTCTGCTATCGACACGAACGGCGTTATTACTTTTAACGGTTGGGAATTAGATGAAAACAGTCGCTGCCTAACTTCTCCTGCAGGTGAAGCAAAGCGCCTACCAAAGGGTGAGTACCGCGCTTTACGTCTAATGCTTGACTCTCCAGGCCGTATTTTCAGCCGTGAGCAGTTGATCAAACACATGACTGGTCGAGAGCTTCGTGCTAATGACCGTACTGTAGACGTGACAATTCGTCGCATTCGTAAGCATTTCGAAAGTGACAGCAATACTTCTGAGCTTATTAGCACCATCCATGGTGAAGGCTATCGCTTTATTGGAAAGATTGATAGCTGATAAAGTGAAGGTTCAGGGAGTTTTGCAATTATTGAATAAGGGGCGCATAGCCCCTTATTTTATTTACCTTTATTCTTTATCCCTAGCAGCGCTAAAGTTTGCTCCAACAAAATGATGCCATCCGCTATCTTGATTTCTAGCTCATTGATCCACTGAGTCAAAATCTCACCGCTGTTTTGATGCGCTTCCAATTCCATTTTTTTCGTATGCAACTGTACTTGATGTAATCCAACTGATCCTGCCGCTCCTTTAAGCTTATGCGCTACAGAGGCATATTCATCAATATCATCGTTGTCTAAAGATTGACGAAGTTCAGAGCAATACCTCGGGTTGAGCGTTTTAAATAAAGTAACACTGCGTTCAAAAGCTTCTCCCCCCATAGAGTCAATGAAATCGGTGATGGTATCTATATCTAACTCGTGCCGCTGTTGCTCACTAAAAGTGACTCCTTCGAGAAACTCTTTTGCTCCCGCCTGTTTGGCATCTATTCCAAATAACTCTGCTAGCATTTTATCTAGTCGGGTTGTATTTATCGGCTTAGCTAAAGCCCCTTGAATACTAATACCTTCTAATTCTTGCTCAGCACTACGCACGTTTGCTGTTAGTGCGACAATAGGCAGATCATCAAAATGACTATCAGCACGAATTTCTCTGGCAACTTGATCGCCATTAATATCAGGTAGCTGCATATCTAGCAGGATCAGATCTAAATCATCCTCAGTAGCAACTAAAGACAGCGCGTCCTCACCAGTTTCAGCCCATATTACTTCATGCCCGCGCTGCTCCAATAAGTTAGTCGCAATCTCAGCATTTAATGGCACATCTTCCACCAGCAAAATATATAGGCTACGCCCAGCGTAACTCTGCTGTTTTGGCGCACTACACAAGGTCAAAGGAATTTCCACATCAAAGCGACTTCCCTGCCCTTGCATGCTACTAACTCGAATACTCCCCTTCATTGCGTGCACGAGCGCTTTGGTAACAGCCAAACCGATCCCCGAACCTATCGCATTCGCTCCGGTCAAATCAGGTGCTTTGTAATACATATCAAAAATGCGTTCTTGTTGATCGCTCGGGATACCAACACCTGTATCGATGATACTAATATTAAGCCAAGGCCCTGACTCTCGGTTTTCCCGTTTACACTTGAGCGTTACACTTCCTCGGTGAGTAAATTTAACTGCATTATTAATTAAGTTCCAAAGTACTTGCCTCAAACGTGTAGGATCTAACAATGCATAAACATCCAAAACGCCTGAACGGTTAATAGTAAACTCAAGTCCTTTTTGATCAGCTATCAAGCCAGCAAAATTCACTACGTCATTAATAAAGTCTGAAACATTAATGCTATCAGTTGCAATATCTAACTGCTCACGATCAATTTTATCTAAATCGATAATGTCGTTAAAAATATTTCCAAGCGTTTCGGCGCTAGAAAAAATCGTGTTACACCAACTTTTTTGTTGTTGAGACAACTCGGTATCCAACAGCATACGTGTTAGACCAACGATACCATTCAAGGGAGTACGTAGCTCGTGGCTTAAGGTCGCAATGAATTTACCTTTATCTTTATAAGCAGTCTCTAATGCCTGCTCTGCTTCTTTACGACTTGTAATATCTCGACCAAACGCTAATAAACCAATGTACTTACCATCATCATTAATAAAAGGAAGCTTACGCATTTCAAACCAGCGATTTTCATCATTGACAGGATATTCAACATCTAACGTGATTGGCTTGTGTGTGGCTGAAACTTCTGTATCTGTGCGTAATACTTCTGGTAAGTAGCTTTGAGGGTATATTTGCTCTACTGAGCGACCAATGAGTTCCTCACTAGGTTTACCAATGACAAGTTCAAACATTTTATTACACCCGGCAAATACCCCATTTTCATCACGGTAGTAAAATAAGTCAGGTGATGAGTCAACGATAGAACGTAATAGCATGCCTTGTTGTGCGAGTTCTTGCTGGGTTTTCTTTCTTTCTGCTATTTCTTTACGTAGCTCTTCAATGGCTCGATGTTTTGCATGCAATGCCATTTTACGTTCATCAATCTCATTATTTAGGCGATTGATATTATCTTTTAATGTTTGGTTAAGGAGCTTTTCTTGCTGTGTTGCTGACTCTAGATAGCTTTTCGAGTCTTCCAGTTGGTGTATTGAGCGGATCATAATCGATATAAGCACTGGAGAAGTCACTGCGGAAAAAAACATTACCGCCAGTACATCAACTATTTTTATTTCACCCAGCGCAACATAATAAAACATACAAGATAAGATGAGTGCGACTAACAATATGAAAAAATAGCACATAAAGCTGGCAGGCTTTGCACCGTATTTACTGACTAAATTTGCTAATACACGAGCCCAAGGGCCAAAAGAAGATTCTGTCATAGTAACCATATACCCAATTTATCCGCACATTATACGCAAGCAACACCAAGATGCGAATAATCCTTTTTGTTAATACTGACGCAATTAAGACTGTAATAACTTATGCACAAAATACTTATTTCTGTCATGTTTAAGCAATTCTTATAGGGGCAACTCGTCCGATTATAGTGTAATATGCCCGCTTTTAATTGTCGTGACTATGAGGGTTTAGATGCAAACCATAATGCCAGATATTGCTGACACAGCTGAAGCCTTGCAAACCGGAACTTTAGATTGGGTCGGTATGGGCAACATTGAGTTACCCCTGTTATTTTCTAGTAAAGGATTATCCGACACCACAGTCATAGCCAAAGCTGACGCTTTTGTAAACTTGTACAACGAGCAAGCCAAAGGCATTCATATGTCTCGCTTATTTTTAGCTTTAGATACCTTGTCGTGCGAGCAAACGCTCACCCCAACGACACTCAAGCAGGTATTAGAAAGCTTTATAGCCAGCCATCAAGATTTGAGTAATGCAGCTAAAGTTGTACTGTCTTTTGAATTACCACTACGTCGTCCTTCCTTATTAAGTGGTAAACAAGGTTGGAAAAGTTACCCCGTGACGATTACGGCTAGTTTAATAAACAACCACTACCAACTAGAAGTTTCCGTCGACATTACCTACTCGTCTACTTGTCCTTGCTCTGCCGCCTTAGCGAGACAACTTATTCAACAAGCATTTACTGAGCAGTTTGCGCAACAGCAACTGAACTTTGAACAAGTGCACGATTGGCTAGGAAGCACACAAGGTATTGTGGCAACCCCGCACTCTCAACGCAGTGTAGCCAACATCAAAGTGAAGTTACCGTCGGATAGTCAAGAGTTTGACATTTTAGCACTCATTAATAGTACTGAGAATGAACTCAAAACTCCCGTACAAGCGGCTGTGAAACGTGAAGACGAACAAGAGTTTGCTCGATTAAACGGACAAAACTTAATGTTTTGTGAAGACGCGGCAAGAAAACTTAAGGCATTATTTGAAGTGTCGCACTATCAAGATTATTACATTAAAATAAACCACTATGAGTCATTACATGCGCATGATGCTGTCGCTTACGCGGTAAAAGGCTTAGCTCAAGGTTATCAAGTATAAAATAATCCAAAGAACACTCCAAACGGGCACGACACTTGCTTACATAACTGTAAATTGTCAAATTGTCGTTGGAGTGTTTTATGGAATTTGCTTTATTATCAATATTAGCTCTGGTGGTCATAGCCTCTGTTGTTGCAGCTAAGTATACCGACGCAGGCGGAAACCCTTATCCATTTAACAAAAAAGAGTCTGTTTTTAGTAATGTAGAGGCATCGTTTCTTACTTTATTAGAAAGAGCGGTGGGTGATAGATTCAAAATAGTAAGTCGTGTAAAGCTAATAGACTTAATTGAATGTAAGCCAGGTTTGTCAGATAAAGCTCGTAGGGCGGCATTAATCAAAGCCAAAAATAAGCAGCTAGACTATGTGCTTGTTGATAAAGATACCTTAAAAATCATGGCAGCAGTTGATTTAGTAAATAACGCCAATAAAAGCGGCCACAAGGCACAGCGCGATTGGTTTGTAAGCGGAGCGCTTGAATCTGCTGGGATCCCCCACATTAGAATGAAAGTAAAAGCAGGCTACAAATCATCTGAAGTACGTAGTGCTATTCTTTTTAAACTCGGGAAAACTGCTAAAACACCTGTACGCAGCCGCAACCGCACAGAAAAACCAGCGGTACTTTCACCGTCTCAAGCCAAAGCACATTCGACAGAGCTGGCAGAAATATAACGATTATGTTTTTGATAAAAAGCAGGCTTTTGCCTGCTTTTTATATATCCAAATATAAAGAATGAAACTCGCATTTGTGGTTTGCTCAGGTATACTACTGTGCAAGTTTTTTTAGGAATTTATATCATGAAAATCGGTATTATTGGCGCAATGGAGCCTGAAGTTGCGATCCTGCGTGAGGCAATTCAAAACAAACAACAACTCACTAAAGGTGGATTTACTTTTTACACCGGTGAATTGGCTGGCCACACTGTAACACTTGTACAATCTGGCATTGGTAAAGTCGCGGCTACAATTGCCACAACCCTATTAATTGATAATTTTGAACCAGATTGTGTGATCAATACCGGTTCTGCTGGTGGTTTTGAGCCGAGCTTAAATGTCGGTGATGTGGTTATTTCAGATGAAGTAAAACATCATGATGTTGATGTAACTGCATTTGGCTACGAAATTGGACAAGTACCACAAATGCCTGCTGGGTTTAAAGCACACCCAACATTAATTGAAGCTGCAAAGCAAAGTGTTGCTAGCCTTGTTGGTACACAAACAATGACTGGCTTAATTTGTACTGGTGATTCATTTATGTGTGACCCTGTTCGTATCGAAAAAGCGCGCACAGACTTTCCAACCATGCTCGCAGTTGAAATGGAAGGAGCCGCAATCGCGCAAGCTTGTCATGTACTTGATACTCCGTTCGTTGTTATTCGTTCTTTATCGGATATCGCGGGTAAAGAATCTCCGCAATCTTTTGAAGAATACTTAGAGGTTGCTTCTGTTAACTCTTCAAAATTAGTCACTGCACTACTTGAAAAGTTAGTAGACACGAAGCTGTAATATGCTTTTAGAGTTTATGCAAGCCCAACAGGGCTTGCTCATCTTTGTTTTATCCCTCGTTGCTGCACATTCAGTTCCGCTGCTTAATAGCTATCATCCTAACACCATCTTATCTTTAGTTTTTAAAGCGATAGCTAAACGCGTCTATAAAAGCAGTGCACCTGCAGGGTATCAACATTTAAGTGGCACACTTGCGTTTTTGTTACCTTCTTTAACCGTCATCATTTTGTGTTTTGCCATTGCTCAATTTGCCTACTACCCCAACTGGTTAGGAGGAATTGTGCTGTATTTATGCTTAGATACAAGAGTAACCACTCGTGCTAAACGCATCGCCACCTTGCTCAAACAAGGACAAAAATCCACAGCGAGGCAGTTACTTAGTAATATCGTTGCCAGAGATGTAGACAAATTATCAAGCGTAGGCATTAGCAAAGCCTGTATAGATAGCACCAGCCTAACAACCGTTAGGCATTATTATATGATCATCATATTCTACATATTGCTAGGCCCACTGGCCGCTTTAAGCTATAAGCTTTTATTGCTATGTGACCACGCATGGCGTACCGAGATAAAACCAAATAGTCGATTCATGAGTGCCTTGAAAAGCACCATTTATATTATTGAGTGGCTCCCTATACGAACATTTGTTTTGTTGATTGCGATGCCGTTACAGGTAAAAAAGGTGATGCATTACCTAAAACACTATGCTCGATATTTTTATCAAAAAAATAGTGGTTGGGTTTTGTCATTGTTTGCTGCAAATCTGAAAGTACAACTTGGTGGCCCGTGTTTCTATCTTGGCGAGCGTTATGAGAAGATGAGATTAGGCATCGAACGCCATCCAGAACCCAATGATATTGATTCATTGCTTAATCTGCTGAGTCGCATCAGAGTCTTTTTCTTTTTAGTACTCGCGCTTTGCTGGCTAACTTATGCACTAAGTGCAACATTTTTAAAAGGTTAGTCTCATAAAGTAAAAAGCCAGCGACTTGCGCTGGCTAAATGATATATTGCGATTTCAGACTCGTTAGTTAACCGTTACCTTCGCAAACTTTCGCTTACCAACTTGATAAATAGCAGTACTACCTTTCTCAACGACCAGCTTACTATCAGTAACTTTTTCTTCACCATTAAGCTTCACTGCACCTTGTTTGATCATACGGATCGCTTCAGAGGTACTCGCTACTAAGCCCGCATCTTTAAGCAGGTTTGTGATGAACGTTGTCGGCTCATCAATGGTGATGCTAACTTCTGGAATATCATCAGGCAGAGCATTTTTCTGGAAACGCTTAATAAAGTCTTGATGTGCTGCTTCAGCATCCTGTGCACTATGAAAACGAGCAATCATTTCTTTTGCAAACTCAATCTTGATATCTCGAGGGTTACGACCGTCAGCAACTTGCGCTTTCAATGCAGCAATTTGTTCTAAAGAAAGCGCACTTAAAAGCTCGTAATAACGCCACATTAAATCATCCGAGATAGACATTACCTTACCAAACATATCGTTAGGTGCATCTGTAATACCGATATAATTGCCCAACGATTTCGACATTTTTTGCACACCGTCTGTACCTTCAAGCAGTGGCATCATTAATACAGTTTGTGGCTTTTGCCCTTCTTCTTTTTGTAACTCTCGGCCCATAAGAAGATTAAAGCGCTGATCTGTACCACCAAGCTCAACATCCGCCTCTAGCGCCACTGAGTCCCAACCTTGAACTAGTGGATACAAAAATTCATGAATCGCGATTGATTGTCCGCCTGCATAACGCTTTTTAAAATCATCACGTTCGAGCATACGTGCTACAGTTTGACGTGCTGCTAGCTTTATCATCCCTGCACTGCCTAGTTTTTCCATCCAAGTAGAGTTAAAGGCGACCGTTGTTTTAGCGGGGTCAAGAATTTTAAATACTTGTTCTTTATAGGTTTCAGCGTTTGCGAGAACGTCCTCTTTAGTAAGAGGCTTACGCGTCACATTTTTCCCCGTTGGGTCACCTATCATACCGGTAAAATCACCAATTAAGAAAATAACCTCATGACCTAAATCCTGAAATGTCTTTAACTTATTAATCAGAACAGTGTGACCTAAATGCAAGTCAGGCGCTGTTGGATCAAAACCCGCTTTAATCTTGAGCTTTTTACCTGATTTGAGTTTTTCTTTTAAGTCATCTTCTATAAGAATTTCTTCTGCACCGCGTTTTATCTCTGCAAATGCAGTTTCAAAGTCCACCATTCATCGCTCCAAATATTCAGTTTATCGCCCGATTCTAGCCTATATTGGAGCGAGTTTAAATGCACAAAATACTGGTATTGCAGCTTTATTGCGTATATCCTGCAATATTATCAGTAAAAATCTTGACAGCAGAAAAGGCGCCTTATGGTTCACGTGGTGTATAAGCTCCCTAAAAAACACAAACTGCTTATTATTAGTCTCATCTCATTAATGGTGATCGTTGCCCTATGGCCTTCAGAAAAAGCAACGGCATCTAAAGATCATGATAAAAATGCATTAGAAGTAGGTAAACGATACGAGTTACCTGTAAAAGTTAGTGAAAAAGCAGAACATCTAACTGAACTAAATGCCGCTGACACTCCTCATGATACTAAAAAAGTTGAATATAATTTTATTGATCATGAAGTGAAAGCTGGTGACAACCTCGCTATTATTTTTAAAAGAGCGGGATTTTCTGCGCAAACATTACATCAGTTGGTTAATACCAACGAAGAAACGCGTAAGCTTACTAAAATTCACCCAGGTGAAGTGTTGAGCTTTGCAAAAGATCAACACGGCAAACTAGTACAACTTAAATACGTACTATCTAAAACAGATACGCTGTTCGTCACACTCAACCAAGACGATACCTACGATACCGCTATCCAAAGCAAAGAAATTGAAACGGTCGCTAAATCTGCTGGCGGCGAGATCTCATCGAGCTTTTGGACTGCAGGGATCACATCAGGCCTGTCTGAGCGCCAAATCATGAACTTTGCAGACATCTTCGGCTGGGACGTCGACTTTGCTAACGACATTCGTAAAGGAGATAGCTTTTCTATCATTTATGAGTCTCACTTTGTAGATGGTGAAGAAATTGGCACTGGCAAAATTATCGCTGCAGAATTTATCAACCAAGGTGAGCGCTATAGCGCGATTCGTCATACTGATGGCAATTTTTATACGCCTGAAGGACGCAGCATGAAAAAAGCGTTTTTACGCGCACCGGTTAACTTTAAATATATTAGCTCTAGCTTTAACCCTCGTCGTAAACACCCTGTAACTGGCAGAGTTACAGCGCACAGAGGTATTGATTATTCAGCGCGCACAGGTACGCCTGTTGTTGCCTCTGGTAACGGTAAGGTTATTAAATCAAGTTACAACCGACTAAACGGTAACTACGTCTTTATTCAGCATGGCAGTAAGTACGTTACTAAGTATCTACACTTAAACAAACGTATGGTTAAAACAGGCCAAAAAGTGAAGCAAGGTCAAAAGATAGGTACTGTGGGCGCTACAGGTCGCGTAACAGGCGCTCACTTACACTATGAGTTTTTAGTAAATGGCGTACACCGTAATCCAAAAACCGTAGAGCTGCCCAAGTCTGAGTCTTTACCAAAGGATGAGTTATTGGCATTTAAACCTGTCGCCAAAGACTTACTCACGCGACTAGAGCGTAATAGAGAGTTAAGATTAGCGATGAATAACAACTAATTTAAAAGTTTATTTAAAAGGTCTCAGTTGAGGCCTTTTTTATACCCACAAAAAAGCCCGCAAGCTGCGGGCTTTTCAATTCTAAATGGCTTATTTTGCCATGAAGTCAACACCTTCTTGGATGTCTTTTTTCAAGGTTTCAAGCATATCTTCTTTGGCTTTTTGCTCGAATGCGCTTAACTCGCCGTAAGGTAGGATTTCTTCAACACCGTTAAGGCCTAGGCGCACAGGATGTGCAAAGTAAGGCGCATCGCCGTTCTCTACAGCAACGTATGCGTAATCTACTACGTTGCTCTCGCCTTGTAGACCTTTAACTAAAGAGAAGCAGAAGCGTGCAGCTGCAGCACCCATTGAAAGTGTCGCAGAACCACCACCCGCTTTAGCATTTACTACTTCAGTACCAGCGTTTTGAATGCGTGGAGTTAATGCTGCCACTTCTTCATCAGTGAAAGTTACACCAGGAACTTGAGAAAGTAGAGGTAAGATAGTTGTACCTGAGTGACCACCAATTACTGGTACTTTCACTTCAGACACGTCTACACCTTTAAGCTCTGCAATAAATGCCTCTGAACGAATCACATCAAGTGTTGTTACACCAAATACACGTGAAGCTTCATAAGTGCCTGCTTTTTTGAATACTTCAGCTACGATTGGTACAGTACCGTTAACTGGGTTGGTGATAACGCCCACTAGCGCTTTAGGACAGTTTCTAACAATACCTTCAGCCAACGTTTTGATGATACCAGCGTTTACGTTAAATAGGTCCGCACGGTCCATACCTGGCTTACGAGGCATACCTGCTGGAATAAGTACGATATCAGCGCCAACTAACGCTGCGTCTAAATCATCTGCACCAAAACCTGCAACTTTAACTGCAGTTGGAATGTGAGAAAGGTCAACCGCTACACCAGGAACAACTGGTGCAACATCGTATAGTGCTAGCTCAGAGCCTGCAGGCAAGCCATTTTTTAGTAAAAGTGATAAAGCTTGACCGATACCGCCAGCGGCACCTAATACAGCAACTTTCATGTGAATTCTCCATAATTTGAAGGTGGAATTGAATGAGCTGTAAAGATAATGAAAAGCGCCGCTAAAAACAAATTAATCCGAGTTATTTTCATGATTTTTTCGACTATAGTTGTAAAGCTTTACACACTCTGGCGTTTACGATAACCAAATCTCACCTTGTACTAAAGATAAGCAATCACATTAAATGCGAAAATTTGGGTAACTAGCTAGTTTTGTGTAAAATCCAACAAACAGCTTTAAAAAGAAATGAAACGTTATGCAACCACAAGAAAAACAAGAAGCTTTAATCAAGGCATTTAAAGCTCTGCTAAAAGAGGAAAACTTTGGTTCTCAAGGCGAAATTGTTGAAGCCCTAAAAGAGCAAGGGTTTGATAATGTCAGTCAAAGTAAAGTATCTCGAATGCTAAGCAAGTTTGGGGCAGTAAGAACCCGAAATGCCAAACAAGAAATGGTCTATTGCTTACCTGCAGAAATGGGCGTGCCAACAGCTAAAAGCCCTTTACGTCAGCTGGTTATAGATATTATGCATAACGAAATGATGATCATTATTCGTACCAGCCCAGGGGCTGCTCAGTTAATAGCACGTTTACTTGACTCGCTGGGCACAGCCGATGGTGTATTAGGCACGATAGCTGGAGATGATACGATATTCATCGCACCTGCAAAAGTATCAGAAATTGACGCAACACTAGAGCGCGTTAAAACACTATTTGATAACGTTTAAGTTTATTTGAGTGAGCAAACGAGTTTGCTCACTCCTACCCCTCACACAGTTTTGCCATATCATTTAAAAACTGCACAGAAGGCGCAAAAAAAGCGGCTCCCATATCAGCTTGACTGTAATCTAACAATGGATCGTAACACTGCGTATTACCTAGTCTAGACGTAAGCACCTGTTCAAATGCAGAGCCACTTGCTGAGCAGCTTAACCACAGACTTCCCTGCTCAAATACATCACCAAAAGGCATGCTTTGATCTAGCAGCAATGCCAGCCCATGTTCATCAGTTAACTCTGTTAATGTTGCATGGCTATCAGGTTGAGATGGTTCAAGCAAAGTATTATCTAAACGCGTACGCCCCATAATTTGCTCTTGCTCTGCCAACGGCAAGCGCTGCCAAGCATCGATATCAAACTTCACTCGCATAACATGTAAGTAACTACCTTGATCGTCTAATTTTTGAGGGTTATTTATCAGCGCTACTTGACGCTTAAAACGCCCATGAGGCGCATTTGCGCCATAAACAAAACCGTTGAAGTCACGTCCATCTAAAAACCGAAATCCTCTTACGTGTGCAACTAATTCAACACTGGGCGCCAGCATATGCAAAACACTTTGGGCAAATAAGTAGTTAACATCTTCTCTATCAGAGCGGATAACATATAAAAGATCGAACGGCTGAGAATGAATAACATGCTCAGAGCTAGTTACATTAGGAAAGCTCTTAAGTTGTTCCGGAATAAACTCAGGGTAAATATGAGGCCAATACTGCGCACCTATGGCAACGAAACTTGATACCATAGATTCAGAAAAACGGTCGCTCAATTCATTTTGCAAACGTTCACAATTGGCTAGCGCAGCACGAACGGCTTCATCTTGACCTTCTAATACATTAAAAAATAGATGCAGCCCGTGTAGGTTTGCTTCAGCACAGACCCCTGATTGTGCTTGCGCCATGCTCGTTCCTTTTATTCATCTGGTGTTAAGAAAAGAAATTTACCGCATGTGCCTTAATTTTTAAAGAGACAGGTTTAGTTGTATCTAATAATTGCTCGGCAGGTGCAGGAACTTCAAGTTGTTGATCATCCACCTTTATATGATAGACGTAATCCGTGCCAATGAACCTTTGTTGTAAAATTTCCACTTTACCAGTGGGTGAGTTAATTAGCTCTAAATGCTGCGGACGCACATAAATTTGTCCTTTATCTTCACTATCGGGCAAGGCTATCACCGACCCCACCTTGCCAAACTTAGTGCTAACACTTTGACCATTTAGTCGATTAGCATCAAGATAGATCCCGCGACCTAAAAACTCTGCAACCGCTTTGGAGCTTGGTTTTTGAAATAATGCCTGAGCGCTATCTAGTTGTGCAATTTTCCCCTTGTGCATAATGGCCAGCTTATCTGCAAACGCAAATGCTTCATCTTTTGAATGACTAACGAAAATTGCAGAGACTTGTTGATCTTTAATAATACTACGAATGTCATTTATTAACTGAAAACGCACCTGAGTATCAATGTTAGAAAATGGTTCATCCAGCAACAATAAGTTCGGTTTGTAAGCCAAAGCTCTGGCAATCGCGACGCGTTGCTGCTGTCCTCCAGATAGCTCGTGCGGGAAACGTTTTTCTAAGCCCTCAAGCCTGACAAGTTCAATCATTTGAGCCACGCGTGTGTGACGTTCGCGCTTGTTCAACCTTGATAAACCAAATGCAATATTCTGAGTCACATTTAAATGCGGGAATAAGGCGTAATCTTGAAACATCATACCAATATTGCGATGCTGTGGCTGCACAAATAGTTGCCCGTTATTCATACATTGGCCATGGATAACAATTCGCCCATGTTGCGGCTTAATTAAGCCCGCAATGGCTTTTAATGTTGTCGTTTTTCCACAGCCGCTCGCGCCTAGAAGACAGACGATCTCATTATGCGCAACCGTAAGATCAAGTTCACTGATCACTTTTTGTTGTTGATATTGATACGATACTTTTTCTAGGATGAGACTACTCATTGGCTATGCTGTTCCATTGAACGATTGACAATATATAACGGGATCAAACCGACCATAACAATAAACAGTGCAGAAATAGAAGCCAGCTCCAACTGCTCGTCACTCACGTATTGAAATACATGTGTTGCTAACGTTTCGTAATTAAATGGCCGCAATAGTAAGGCTGCTGGTAGTTCCTTCATACATTCAATAAAAACCAAAAGTGCAGCAGTTAATATGCCCCGTCGTAACATTGGAAAATGCACTAAGCTTAAGGTTTGTAAAAGGTTTTTTCCCATGCTTTGACTTGCCATATCCAATGATGGACTAATGCGCACATAGCTTGCTTCAACAGCACCGTGGGCAATTGCATAAAAACGTACAATATAAGCAAATATCATCGCAAAAATACTACCACTTAGCAGTAAACCAGGCTCAAAACTGCTCTGTGCAAACCACTCATTAAGTTTATTATCAAGTAAAGTCAGAGGTAAAAGGACCGCGATGGCAAGTACGGTTCCAGGTAACGCATATCCAGCGCTGGCAAATTTACCTGGGATATATTTACCATTATGCTCGCCAATTCGTTGGTAAAAAACAACGATTAAACTCATCACCACAGCTATTGCACTAACCCACAAAGCAATCTTTAAGCTGTGCCAAGCATATACGAAAAATTCACTGCTCCAAGCTTGCTCAAAATAATCAATGGCATAACCAAATAAAACACCAACAGGCAATGCAAAAGCAAATAACAACACCAAGATACAATAGAGTGTTGCAAACCAGGCTGATTTGCCACTAAGCGTATAAAGAACCTCGTCATTAATACTGGTTTGACGCTCATGGACAACAGTGCTTTTTCTGCTCACTCGCTCTAAAGCTAACGAGATAAACAAAAACAATAACATTATGCCTGATATTTTCGCCGCAGCCGTCAGCGAATAATAGCCTAACCAAGTATCATAAACCGCAGTGGTAAGCGTACTGACTGCAAAATAGTGAACGGTGGCAAAATCAGCCATCGTTTCCATGCTTATTAAAGCCAAGGCAGCCACCACAGCGCCACGGGCCATTGGTAAACTCACTTTGAAAAAGCTTTGTACCGGACTTTGTCCCATTAGCTGACTGGCTTGGATCAGTTTAAATGATTGCTCACGTAAAGCGGTTTTAAATATCAAATACAAATATGGGTAAAGCACCAACGCAATCATTACCGCAGCCCCAGGTAAAGTACGTATATCAAAAAACCAATAATCATTGGGAGACTGCCAATCAAACCAAGTTCTTAACTTAACTTGCACGGGCCCTGCATAATCAAGTAAATCGGTGTAAATATAAGCAATGATATAAGTTGGCATGGCCAGTGGTAACATTAACGCCCACTCAAAAAAACGCTTGCCCGGAAACTGACAATATGCGGCTAACCAACCAAGCGGAAGCGCGATGATGCAACTTAGCACCAAGACGCCTAAAATTAATAGCAAGGTATTGCTAATATAATCCCACAGAACGGTTTCCCAAAGATGTGAAAACACCTCCGAGTGACCTTGTAGTGACTCAAAAATTAAAAAGGCCAGCGGTGCCGATAGGCATACACCTATCGACCAAGCAGCCAGCTGCCATCTAGACAAACATCAGCCCCTTAAATTACAGATCGAATTTTACTTCATCAATTAATTTAAGTGCCACCGGACGATATTTAGCAATCTCGGCAAGCCCTAAGCTGTCTTCTTTGAAGTCCCCCCAAGATGCCACAAGTGGAGATAACTTCACTCCAGGCTTTACTGGGTATTCCATGTTCACTGATGCATACATGTTTTGTGCTTCACCGCTGCTCATAAACTCAATTAATTTAAGCGCGTTATCAGCATTCTTAGCGTATCGAGTCATCACGACACCAGATACGTTTAGGTGAGAACCACGATCTTTTTGATTAGGGAAGTTAATATAAACAGATTCAGCCCAAGCTTTTTGCTTGTCATCTGTTAGCATTTTGCCAAAGTAATAACTGTTACCCAGCGCTAAATCACACAGCCCTTCTTTTACCGCTTTAACTTGCGCACGGTCGTTGCCTTGTGGCTTACGAGCCAGATTTGCTTTGACGCCTAATAACCATTTTTTGGTATCTTCTTCACCATGATGTGCAACCATGGAAGCAACAAGACCTAAGTTATATGGGTGCTTGCCTGAACGCGTGCAAATTTTTCCCTGATATTTAGGATCAGCCAGTTCTTCATAAGTTAGCGCGTTGAGTTTACCTAAGCGCTCTTTTGATGAATAGACATTACGAACCCTTTTAGTTAAAGCAACCCACTCCCCCTGCGGATCTCTAAATGCAGATGGAATATTATTATTTACTTTTTCACTCTTTATAGGTTGGGTAAGCTCTAGCTCTTCTAATTGAATAAGTGAACTAAAATTGGACGTTAACACTAAATCGGCTCGACTATGTTTACCTTCTCGTTTAACTCGCTCGATTAAACCCTTTTTAGCAAAAACCACATTGGTTTTAACGCCAGTTTGGGCAGTGAACTTATCTAAAATTGGTTGAATTAGAAATGGTTGTCGGAAAGAGTAAATATTTACTTCTTCATCAGCAATAGCGGGGGTACATAGTAACGAGGCACACACAGCAGCGAGTAATCGCTTCATAATCTAGCTCCAATTTTACGTTTATTCTTATTCGGGCAATTCTAACCTTTATCATTGCATTATACACCCCAAAGCAAATACTAATCATCAGCATCTTTGCTTACAAACGCGAAAGAGTAGAATTTATATGTGAGATATCTCTCACCAAGCACAGGGATATAAAGGAACTGACTGCTGTTTATACCACCAAAAAACCCATAAGCAACTGTAATATAAAGACTTTACATCATCACCTTTCTTTTCGAGTAAATTAATAAGCATTTTAGTCGCTTTTTTAGCATCCCGATTGCTCTATACTTTAAAACAAGTTCAGGATGACATCGGTTTTAGCAAGCTGATTAAATGGAATACAGACACTTCCTACTAGAATGTAGGCGCAATGGATAGCTAAAGGAAGCACAATGGATAGTGTATTAGAATAGGCACAAATTGGACGTCTTATTCATGCATTGACGCATTATGGATTAGCTAAGGAATAGCACATCAACGTGCAGGAAGCACTGAGGAAAATTATGTTCTAGGAATGAACATAATTAGGATTAGAGCCACAGAGCTCAAATGGATTCAAAAGGAATTTGGTACGGAGATACAGCTGGAAGCTGTTTTCAATGGAAGGAGCGCACGGAGCAACATGGAGGAATAGGACATTAGCAGGATGCTAGATTTCGCACCAACAGAACGCCAAGCGAAAACCAAGGAACAGGACGTTTTAGGAGTTGATAATTCAACATAGCAGGATGCTATAAAAGATTCCGTCAGCGCGACTCATTGAGTCGCGCTTCTTTCTTTGTCTTTAGAATACTATCCTTTTTTTCGCTTCCCTTTAAGGTACGCATCTCTAAAATCGATGAAATGCTGAGTTAACCTTTGTGCAGCTTGAAGTTCCCCATTCTGTTCTAACACAACACATGCGACTTCCGCAGTCCCGAGCTGATGTGCATGAGGTGCAACACGCAGCTTGTAATCAGATAAAGACTCTGGCGATACAGAAAGCACAGGTAACTGATCCAAATAAGGGCTTTTTCGGAACATTTTTTTAGCTTCTCGCCAAGTCCCATCTAAAAAGAGATACAAAGGCACTTTACTTGGCATCTTGGTAACATGTGTAATAATTCGCTCAGGCTCAACATTTTCCGCAGGAAACACCACTATAGGTTGATAAATCGGGTTGTTCAACAGCGCTATGAGTGCTTTATCAGGTTCGGTTCTATCCCATCTAAACGCATGATTATCAGGAATAATATCTGCAATTAACCGCCCAGTATTGGATGGCTTAAAACTTTCATTATGATACATTAATAAGCACACTGCGCTTTGACAATCTTCTGCCACATTAATACCATCGCAGATACATAGGCTTTGCGCTAACAAACATGCTTCACAACGGTTTAGCTTCGACCCTCTGGCCTTGTATTCACGCTTTGCAGCGGCTATTTGCTGTTGGCGTAATGCCAATACGGAATTGTTCACTGAACACCCTCAATTAAACTGGGTGCGTATTGTAATAAAATTCACACTTAAAAACAGTAACGGAGAAAAAATGACTCTCGCTAATTCAGAACGTTTAAGCTATCGCCTGATGGATGAAAACGACGCTCACTTACTTTTTGAACTAGACCAAGACCCTGCTGTAATGAAATATATCAATGGCGGAACCCCAAATACTATGGACGATATCTGCAATACGTTTATTCCACGCCTCAAAGCTTTCACTAACGCAGAACAAGGGTGGGGTTTATGGCAGGTTAACATTACCGAAACCGAGCAATTTATTGGTTGGATACTGGTGCGTCCTATGGGCTTTTTTAATAATGAACGTGACGATAGTGACTTGGAACTAGGATGGCGTTTTAAACAATGTACTTGGGGGAAAGGCTATGCGAGTGAAGCGGCTAATCACATAGCGCACACCTTAACGTCTAACCCTACAACCCTTTCATTCAGCGCCACAGCATTACCTGATAACCTAGCATCCATAGCCATAATGAAAAAGCTCGGCATGAGTTTTATCAAAGAGTATATCCATAAAGATCCTTTGGGTGATTGCAAGGCTGTATTATATAGAAAAAACTTACGCTAATATGGGCTAACCACCTCTTGGCGTGAATAACCACGGATAATTTATGGATACACCAATTAATCCCGATAGAATTAAAGCGTTGCTACACAACGATAATGAACAACGCTATAAGTATTTAATCAAAGAAGTAACCAAAAATGAACTAATCTGGATTTTGACCGATGAGCACGGCTGCGTAATGCTTAACACAGACAGCGAAGATTGTGTGCCAATTTGGCCGAATAAAGAGTTTGCCCAGCTATGGGCTACTGGTGATTGGCAAGATTGTCAGCCCTTGTCAATTAGTCTTAAAAAATGGCACGCTAAGTGGACTGATGGTTTAGCCGATGACGAGTTGGCTATTGCTGTATTCCCAGTCCCCGAACAAGATGGTTTAATCGTTTACCCCGACGAGCTTGACTATGAGCTAGTGCAATATAGATCTCGAAAGCCTTGAAAGTTAAGGGATTGCGTTTAGCTACTCTGATATAACGGTTTTAAATCCAAAGAAGCTAGCTTAGCCAAAGTGTTTTTCACCAGCAATTTGGCTTTATTCAAGCTAGAGCTTTCAGCATAACATCTAAGTTCAGGCGCATTCCCAGATGGACGCAGATGAAGGATATTCTTATTGTCGAGTGTTATTCTCAAGCCATCGGTATCGTCAATATTGAGAATGCTGGATGTTCAACGAACAAGCTAGTCAGCAGCTTATGCGGATGCTCTCGTACGAACTGAATAATTTTATCACTTGTTTATCTATATTTTGAAGTCTATCGCTGTAAGTAAATTGCTTGGCTTTCTTCTGATCACACTCGGATACTACCTGCCTAGCACTGTACTGCATGTGCTCTGCCGCTCTCGCCAATGCCATGTTATTAATATTGTTACTGAGCTTTTGTTTTATTGCGAAGCACATATCACAGCAAAATAAAATTTAAAAACACGCTCGTTACGCTTATTTACAGAATAGCCACCAAACTTTAGGCTGTGCCATTGCATTCCACTTTGTTCCCATTAAAATACAGCGCCTCTAACTATTTGGAAAAAATAAACAATGAAACTTAAAAAGATCGCCTTTGTTGTGGCTGCACTTGCTAGTGCACAAGCCATCGCGTCAGAAGCACCAGCTAACCAGGAAAATGTTACACCACTTAACTTTTCTATGTATGTTGGTTTTACGCATGGTGGTGATAAGCTGATAGAAATTCAATATGAAGGTCGCTCTAATCAAGATATTCGTGCGGGTGGCGCAATTAATTTAGGTGCTGGTTTAAACTACCAGTTCAATAACAAGTGGTCATTACAATCAAACTTGGGCTACCATTTTGATTCTGATAATGCGAACAACGCAGACATTACCTTCTCGCGTTGGGCGTTGGATGTAATTCCATATTACAAGCTAAATGACTCGTTTAAAGCAGGTGTTGGTATTATTTACCATCTAAACAGTGAGTTAGACATGGATATGAACAACACCAATAGTAGTCTTTCTTTCAAAAATACTGCAGGTGTAGTTGCTTCTCTAGGCTACCAATTTGAAAACCATAACGGCTGGCTAGAAGCACGTGTCGTTAAAATTTCGTACGATGCAGACAGAATAAGCGTGGGCAAAGTTTGGGGTATCAATGTCAACGAGTCAGCCAGTGTGCGAGATGCACCAAGCATTGATGGTAACCATGTTGGCTTAGCTTATCACTACGTATTTTAAGCTTTCACTGTTTAACTCTGAAACAAGTTAAGAATGACGATAAGCGATCTTGTAAATACAAAAAACCCAGCAATCGCTGGGTTTTTTAGTATTGAATACAAGTAAATAATTACTTTTTCTTCACTGCTTTTTTGTTTGGTAAGTCAGTGATTGAGCCTTCAAAGATTTCCGCCGCTAGACCGATTGACTCGTTCAATGTTGGGTGAGCGTGAATAGTCAGCGCTAAATCTTCACCATCAGCGCCCATTTCAACTGCAAGGCCGATTTCACCTAGCATTTCACCCGCGTTGATACCAACCATAGCACCACCGATAACACGGCCTGAGTCTTTATCAAAAATAAGCTTAGTTTGACCTTCAGTACGTGCTGAAGCGATTGCACGACCAGATGCAGCCCATGGGAATACAGCAGTTTCAATGCTAAGGCCCTGCTCTTTCGCTTCTTTTTCAGTTACACCTACCCATGCAATTTCAGGGTCTGTGTAAGCGATTGAAGGAATGCACTTAGGATCAAAGAAGTGTTTCTTACCTGAGATAACTTCAGCAGCTACGTGACCTTCATGCACAGCCTTGTGTGCAAGCATAGGCTGACCTACGATGTCACCAATGGCGAAGATGTGGTCAACGTTGGTCTTCATTTGCTTATCAGTGTTGATGAAGCCACGCTCGTCAACATTGATACCAGCTTTGTCAGCATCAAGCAGTTTACCGTTTGGCGTACGGCCAACAGCAACCAATACTTTGTCATAACGCACCGGTTCAGCTGGTGCTTTTTTGCCTTCAAATGTTACATATAGGCCGTCGTCTTTTGCTTCAACTGCAACAACTTTAGTAGAAAGCATTACGTTGAACTTATCTTTTACGTAACGTTGGTAAATTTTAATAACGTCTTTATCAGCAGCTGGTACTAGCTGATCTGCAAATTCAACAACGTCAATTTGTGAACCTAGTGCACGGTACACAGTACCCATCTCAAGACCGATGATACCACCACCTAGTACAAGTAGTTTTTCTGGTACGTCTTTAAGCTCAAGCGCGCCAGTTGAATCAATTACACGGTCATCTTGTGGGATGAAAGGTAAGTTAACTGGCTGAGAGCCCGCTGCGATAATAGCGTTATCAAAAGTAACTGTAGTCGTACCTGACTCACCTTCAACTGCAATGGTGTTAGCGCCTGTAAATTTACCGTAGCCGTTAACTACTTTTACTTTACGCATTTTAGCCATGCCGTCTAGGCCGCCAGTAAGTTGACCAATTACAGACTCTTTCCAAAAACGAATTTTGTCTAAGTCAATTTGTGGTGCGCCAAATGTTACACCGTGAGATGACATTTCAGCTGCATCATCAATTACTTTAGCAACGTGAAGAAGTGCTTTTGAAGGGATACAACCTACGTTCAAGCACACACCACCTAGGGTATTGCGAGATTCGATAAGTGTAACTTCTAAACCTAAATCCGCAGCACGGAATGCTGCTGAGTAACCACCAGGACCACCGCCTAGTACAACAACTTGAGTTTTGATTTCGTTGCTCATGTTATTACCTTAACTATTATTCGAACGGGACTGTACTCTTTTGAGTATCCGCACCCAAAAATGCCTGCCGCATACAAAAACACCGGTACATGGCAGAGAGAGTTTTTTAAGTGTGCGAAAGTGTATCATCCGCACAAAAAGATGTCCCGCCTAAATAGTAGGCGGGACAACAAATTACATCACTAACTGACGGATATCGCTCAGGTAGCTTGCAAGCGTTACAGTAAACTTGGCTGCCAACGCACCATCGATCACTCTATGGTCGTAAGAGCAGCTTAGCGGCACCATCAAGCGCGGCTCAAACTCTTTACCATTCCACTTTGGCTTCATCTCAGACTTAGACACCCCTAAGATAGCCACCTCTGGCGCATTCACGATAGGTGTAAATGCTGTGCCACCAATGCCACCTAGGCTTGAGATAGTAAAGCAGCCACCTTGCATATCAGATGACGTTAACTTACCGTCACGCGCTTTCGCTGAAATTTCCATCAACTCGCGAGACAACTCAATAATGCCTTTTTTGTTTACATCACGAACTACTGGCACGACCAAACCGTTTGGCGTATCTACCGCAATACCGATGTGTACGTACTTCTTCAGAACTAGGCTTTCACCGTCTTCAGACAATGACGAATTAAACGTTGGGAAATCTTCAAGCGCTTTGGCCGCTGCTTTCATCACGAATACTAACGGGGTAATTTTTACTCCCATTTTTTTCTTCTCAGCTAAAACATTCTGCTCTTTTCGGAATGCTTCAAGCGCTGTGATATCAGCTTCGTCAAACTGTGTAACATGTGGGATCTGAACCCAGTTACGGTGTAAATTAGCACCTGAAAGCTTCTGAATACGAGACAGTTTTTTCTCTTCTACTTCACCAAACTTACTAAAGTCAACTTTCGGCCAAGGGATAAGACCTAGCTCGCCACCACCTGCATTAGAGCCTGCCACTTTGCCAGATTCTACTTGCTTCACAAGCTCTTTAACGTAGTTTTGTACGTCTTCTTTGATCACACGACCTTTACGACCGGTGCCTTTCACACGAGCTAGATTTACACCGAACTCACGCGCTAAACGACGAACCACAGGTGAAGCATGAGCGTAAGATGAGTTTGCTTCAAACTCTTCTTTTACACTTGATGCAGCTGGTGCTGATGATTTAGGTGCATCGTTTGACTTAGCTGCTGGTTTTGATTCAGCTGGTTTATCCGCTGATTTTTGCGGCGCACTGCCCGCCACTTCAAATACAAATACCAATGAGCCTGTGGATACTTTAGAACCCACTTCAACTTTTATTTCTTTAACGGTACCCGCAAATGGTGCCGGTACTTCCATGGCAGCTTTGTCGCCTTCCACGTTTAAGATTGATTGCTCCGCTGCAACACTGTCACCTACCGATACCATTACTTCAGTAACTTCAACTTCGTCGCCACCGATGTCAGGTACATGTACTTCTTTTAATTCAGCAGCAGGTGCTGAAGAAGCTGGCGCAGCTTCAGTTGCAGCTGGTGCATCTGTTGAACCAGTTTCAAAGACGAATACCAAAGAACCTGTTGACACTTTACCGCCAACTTCAATTTTGATTTCTTTCACCGTACCGGCAAATGGTGCCGGCACTTCCATTGCAGCCTTATCACCTTCAACGTTCAAAATTGATTGGTCAGCCTCAACGGTATCACCAACGGCAACCATGATCTCGGTCACTTCAACTTCATCACCACCGATATCTGGTACATGCACTTCTTTTAATTCAGTGGCACTCGATGTTGCTGGGGCAGGTGCGCTCTTAGTCGCTTCCGCAGCAGGCGCTGCCTCTTCGCCAGCGCTTGCTTCAAAAATCATAATCAGTGACCCAGTTGAAACGGTATCACCTTCTTTGATCTTAATTTCTTTAACCGTACCTGCTTGTGTAGCAGGTACTTCCATTGATGCTTTATCGCCTTCAACCGTAATAAGCGATTGCTCTTCACTCACTGAGTCCCCTACTTTTACAAGGATCTCAGTTACTTCAACCTCATCTGCACCAATATCTGGAACGTGAATTTCGATAGTCATTCGTTCGGTCCTTTATGCGTAAAGTGGGTTAGTTTTAGTAGTATCAATATCAAATTTCTTGATAGCTTCAACTACAACTGACTTGTCTACTTTGCCTTGCTTCACAAGCTCAGTTAATGCAGCAACAACAACATACCCTGCATTTACTTCAAAGTGACGACGCAGATTCTCACGGCTGTCTGAACGACCATAGCCATCGGTACCAAGTACCTTGTACGATGCACTTGGCATAAACGCACGTACTTGCTCTGCGTAATTTTTCATATAATCCGTTGCTGCAATCGCTGGCGATTCACTAAGCACCGATGTGATATACGGCACTTTTGCTTCGCTTGCTGGGTTAAGCATGTTGAAGCGCTCTGCATCTTGGCCATCACGTGTTAACTCGTTGAATGAGGTCACTGAGAATACGTCTGAGCCAATGCCATACTCTTCGCTTAGGATAACACCCGCTTTACGGACTTCATTTAAGATAGTACCTGAGCCCAATAACTGAACATGCGCTTTGTCACCTGCGTTGCTCTCAAGTTTATAGATACCTTTACGAATACCTTCTTCAGCGCCTTCAGGCATAGCAGGTTGATGATAGTTTTCGTTCATTAGCGTCAGGTAGTAGAACACGTTTTCTTGCCCTGGACCGTACATACGACGGATACCATCTTGCATGATAACGGCCACTTCATAGCCAAACGTAGGGTCGTAAGAAATACAGTTAGGAACTGTACCTGCTTGAATGTGTGAATGACCATCTTCGTGTTGAAGACCTTCACCGTTTAGGGTTGTACGACCGGCCGTAGCACCTAATAAGAAACCGCGCGCTTGTTGGTCACCCGCCATCCACGCCATGTCGCCAACACGTTGGAAACCAAACATAGAGTAGTAGATGTAGAACGGGATCATCGGTAAGTCATTGGTGCTGTATGACGTTGCAGCTGCAACCCATGATGACATTGCACCTAGCTCGTTGATACCTTCTTGTAACACCTGTCCTGACGTTGCCTCTTTGTAATAAGAGACGATATCGCGGTCTTGAGGTGTGTAATTTTGACCATGCGGGTTATAGATACCGATTTGACGGAATAAACCTTCCATACCAAATGTACGTGCTTCGTCAGCAATAATTGGCACAATATTTTGGCCAATGTTTTTGTCTTTTAGTAACACGTTTAGTGCACGAACAAACGCCATCGTGGTAGATATATCACGCTTTTGCTCTTGCAATAACGGCTCAAACGCACTGACTTCAGGTAACGTTAACGCTTCAGTGAAGTTAGGTAGACGCTGCGGTGTATAACCATGTAGCGCTTTACGGCGAGCGTGTAAGTATTCGTACTCTTTTGAACCTTCTTCAAGCTTCAAGTAAGGTAAGTTAACTAACTCTTCGTCTGCGACCAAGTCTTGTAAACCTAGACGTGAACGTAGGTGTGCTACGTGTGTCATGTCCATTTTCTTAACTTGGTGCGCAATGTTCTTACCTTCAGCCGCTTCACCCATGCCATAACCTTTTACGGTTTTAGCTAGGATCACCGTTGGACGGTCTTTCGTTTCTTGCGCTGCTTTAAACGCCGCGTATAACTTCGATGGCTCATGACCGCCACGCTTAAGTGCGAAGATCTCTTCATCAGTCATATCAGCAACTAATGCAGCCGTTTCTGGGTAACGACCAAAGAAGTGCTCACGTACATATGCACCGTCTTTTGCTTTATAAGTTTGGTAGTCTCCGTCGATGGTTTCGTTCATCAACTGTAGTAGCTTACCAGTAGTATCTTTTGCTAGCAGCTTATCCCAACCTGACCCCCAAACCACCTTGATCACGTTCCAACCTGCACCTCTAAATAGGCCTTCAAGCTCTTGGATAATCTTACCGTTACCCATTACTGGGCCGTCTAGGCGCTGTAAATTACAGTTGATCAAATAACATAAGTTATCTAGCTTTTCACGCGCAGCAAATGAAATTGCACCACGTGATTCTGGCTCATCCATTTCACCATCACCTAAGAATGCATATACACGCTGGTTTTTAGTGTCTTTTAAGCCGCGGCCATCTAAGTATTTTAAGAAACGCGCTTGGTAGATAGACGCGATTGGACCTAAGCCCATAGATACCGTTGGGAATTGCCAGAATTCAGGCATAAGTTTTGGATGTGGATATGAAGAGATACCTTTGCCGTCTACTTCTTGGCGGAAGTTATCTAGCTGCTCTTCACTCAAGCGACCTTCTATGAAGGCACGTGCATAGATCCCCGGAGAAATGTGGCCTTGATAGTAAACCAAATCACCACCGTCAACGTCATTAGGCGCACGGAAGAAATGGTTGAAACACATTTCATAGAACGCTGCTGACGACTGATAAGACGCCATATGTCCGCCAAGTTCTAAATCTTTCTTCGACGCACGTAATACGATCATGATGGCATTCCAACGGATAATTGAACGAATACGACGCTCAATATTTACATCACCAGGATAAGCTGGTTCTTGATCTGCTGGAATAGTATTCACATAGTTAGTAGTGGTGCCCGTTGGCATGTCTACGCCGTCTAAGCGAGCTTGCTCAAGCACTTGCTCTAACAAAAATTGCGCGCGCTCAACACCTTCTTCTTTTACTACCGACTCAAGCGCCTGTAACCACTCTTGGGTTTCTAACGCGTCTACGTCAAATTTATTGACTTCAGACATATGGAATTTTCCTTATGTTTAAAATACGAATTTATTATTCAGTTTTAATGTAACCGACAAGCTTACTGTTGCTTTGTACGTCGTAAGCTGCGTTCAATTCGTGAACGCTCTTTGCCAGCTTCAAGTAATGCCTCTTCAATAAACGCTAAGTGCGCATTACTTGCTAATCTTGCTTGCTCTGGATTGCCGTTAATCACTGCTTCCAAAAGCACTTTTCGGTGTTGAGCTAATTGCTCACTCACCTCTAACTTTTGCACCAAAACCGTTAAGTTTTGTAAGACATTTTGCTCAAGTAGTGATTGCATACCTCTTACCAAGTGCAGTAACACCACATTGTGCGAAGCTTCCGCCACCGCAAAATGAAAGGCATTAATTGCCGCTGCAGTTTGAGCTAAATCGCCCTGTGCTTGAGAAATGTTATTAAAGCTATCTTGAACCTTTTCAAAATCAGTGTCAGTACCACGCAATGCAGCATAATAAGCCGCGATCCCCTCAAGAGCGTGACGAAACTCTAGTAAATCAAATTGAGACTCTGGATGCTTACTGATCAAATCAAATAATGGATCCGTGAGACCTTCTTCCAACTGATTTTTTACATACGTGCCACCACCTTGACGACGAGTTACTAATCCCTTCGCTTCGAGCTTTTGGATAGCTTCTCGCAATGAAGGTCTTGAGACTTCAAATTGCTTCGCGAGCTCTCGTTCAGGAGGTAACTTTTCACCCGGCATTAAAGAGCCCTCAAGGATCATATTCTCGAGCTGCTCTAAAATAACATCGGATAACTTCGCTGCTTTTATCTTTAAAGACATTGATCTAACGCCGAATTTAAGTGTACAGCCAATCACTGCTTACAGTGGCTAGCGGTGCCATTAAAACCAAAAGGTAAATTGGTCATACCAAACTTTCGCAATACGTTATCAAAATCAATGAAGGCTGTCAAAAATCTGCGTATAAATACGTTTAAAGTGAAAGCTCAAAGACTAAACTTTATACAAAAATAACGAATTGCAAAGGAATATAAAAAAGGTCTGACCAGATGACTATAAACTCTTTAATTCGGTGACACTAGCAAACAGCCCTATGCCATGCCACTACAGTAAGCCCATTGATGATAGTTTTCGCGTTGTAAACTCTAACCTCTTCACGCCCAAGTACCCATAAAAAACATGCGTAACTTTTATACCCCTTACAACAAAATGAGTTAATAGAGATGGCGTTGAACTCAAACAAACTGAGCATCAAAGACGGACTAAATGACAATAAATCACTTCCCAAACTATGACTCATACAACGCCTGTTAAAGATAACGTCTATTACCCATATTCGTCTGAAAATAATTCACGATATAACTCAAAAGAAGTGATTGGCTATTTAGGTTAGCAACACAAAAAGTGGCAATAAAAGCGATAGTAGCCATTTGTCTAAAGGGGGAAATGCAAATGGCTAATTATGATGTCTCGCTATTTTGGAATAGAAAGTAAATAAAGCACTTGTAACAATGACCCTTCGCATATCGCCGCATCAGCTTGTGCAACAACCTTAGGCTTACCGTGCACTGCAATGCCTAATCCTGCCTGTGCCATCATGAGTAAATCATTGGCACCATCCCCCATCGCAACAGTTTGTGCTTTTGGTAATTCAAGCTCATTTGCCAGCATGTTTAAAATATCGGCTTTTTTCTGGGCATCAACAATGTCACCTAATACCTTGCCTGTTAAGCTGTTATCCTTGATCTCCAATTCATTGGCATAGAACGCATCCAGCTGCAATGGCGCTTGTAAAGCTTCAGCAAACCAAGTAAATCCGCCGGAGGCAATTGCAAGCTGCCAGTTGTGCTTCTTTAAGTGGGCACATAATGCCTGCACCCCTTCCATCAGTGGCAAATCATTTTTTAACGCTTGAATTAAACTAAGTTTGACTCCCTCTAACTTGCTTACCCGCTGATGTAAGCTTTCACTAAATTCAAGTTGACCCGCCATCGCTTGCGCGGTGACTTCGGCTACTTCGTCATAAACATTAGCAAGACGTGCTATCTCATCAATGCACTCAATCTTAATTGCCGTTGAGTCCATATCCATCACCAACAAGCCTCGCTTAGTTGTTGTGGGTGGGTTAAGCAAAACGGCCGTTTGCAAACAGAGTGAGTGCGCAGCTTCTCGCAATTGAGCTTTTAGTTGCTCGGTGACAGTCAATTTGTATTGGCTTTTCACAAACATGACCATAGCTTCGGGCAATGCGGGATGAGGGTGATATTGGCATATGGCACTGACAGGCAATTTAGAGTCGTGCAAAAAAGCCAAAAAGTTCTGTAGCTTTGCAGTGGTAAGCTGCTCACCAAACAAAGTGATGTATACCCCACTATATGCTTCAGACGCACGCTCGCTTAACTCATATTGTCCATTTTCAATTTGATACCATTTTGCTAAAGTGAAGATATGAGACAAATCATGATCAGGTAATTGCACAAGGCTAGAGGTTGGCATACATAGACTCCTAAATAACAGACTCGTCCTTTTTAACATCTATCATGGATACTGTCAGCATCCAACGCAGGTAATATGAAAAATACACATGCTATTGATTTATTAAAATCTTCTCGAGGAAGGCGCTTGATCCGTCTATTGATCGCTGCGGCATGCTTTATTGCAATCGCTTGGTTGGGCGTAAATACCAGCTTTCAATCTCACCAACTACTACATAAACAAGCTGACTTGAATGCTAGAAGCTTAATTAAGCAGTTTGCTTTGAACGCTGCCAAGCCTCTGAGCGAAGACAATTTCACTCAATTAACAACTCTTAGTGAACACCTTGAGCGTGATGACAATGTACTAAGCATCACCCTATATAGCCAAGATGGTGAGCTTATTCTTCCTACTAGTAAAGCGTTAGATAGCGATAATGTTTATGGCTTACCAGCAGATGTGGCGGGGATCAGTAAACTAAAAACGCCTATTGTTGAGCCCATTATTTTTCAAGGACAGCCTTTAGGTTTTGCAAGCATGGTTTACCTAACAAATTCAGCGATGAGCCAAAGTCACTACCATTTTCATGAACTAGGAAGAATGGTACTCGTCATGTTACTCATTACTTGTATTTTTACGTGGCAAATTGGCAGAGCTCTAAAAGGCTGGGAAGTAAAACGTCAAATCCGAAAAAGTGTGCAAGACGACGAATAAAGCTGTTGCGCTATTTGCTCTGGACGCTCGCTTCTCAGTGCACACAAATGCTCAAATACCTCAACGAGCCTGTGAGGCTCATTCGCCTGTCCTTGGTACCCTGATAACGGCATTGAAGGGGCATCGGTTTCTAGCAACAGGCTCTCTAATGGCACTTGGCTTAATACTTGCCGGGTTTTATTCGCACGTGTATAGCTAATAGTGCCTCCCACACCTAATTTGAAACCTCGGTTTATATAGTATTGCGCTTGCTGTAGAGAACCTGAAAAAGCATGTATCACGCCGCCATACTGTGCAGGGCAAGCTTTAAGTGCTTGTGCAATTAAATGGTGGCTTTGTCTGTGATGCACTATCAAAGGAAGCGATAAAGCATTGCAGAGTTTGATGTGTTCAACAAATAATTCGCTCTGATATCCTATATTTGCGCAAGTAGCATCGATACCACACTCACCAATGGCCACAATATCATTACGGTGAGTCCGTGCGAGTGTTTGCAACAAAGAGAATGCGTCATCATTATGCTGTTCAATAAAGTATGGATGTAACCCCAAAGCGATGCGACATTGTGCAAAGTCCTTGGCAAATTGCAGCAAAGCAGCACTTTGTGGATAAGTAACACCAGGAACAATAAAATACTGAACCCCTCGTTTATGAGCCCTTGCTATATGAGCATTTAGGTCGTTCTTGAGCTCGCTGAAATCTAAGTGGCAATGGCTATCAATAAAGTGCATGGCAACAGCTGTAATATAGGCTTATCCATGAGTATAAACATGTAAACGCAAGTAGGTCGAGCAATTGCCCAACCTTCACTAAGATGTAAGCATGAGGATTTAGGGGTTTAACCTATCTATCAGCCAAGAACCATCATCTTGTTTTACATACATGAAGCGGTCATGTAAGCGGTTCTCCCCCCCTTGCCAAAATTCAATTTTTGTAGGCTCTACGCAGTAGCCGCCCCAAAAATCAGGCAATGGAATTTGGCCTTTGGCAAATTTGGCTTTCATTGCATGAAAGGTTTCCATCAATGCCTTGCGCGAAGAAACTGGACGTGATTGCTGCGATGCCCATGCTGCCAGTTGACTCTCTTGCGGTCGAGATAAAAAGTACTTAGCAACCGCAGCCGTCGATAGGGTTTTTGCTTCACCGTATACTATCACCTGACGTTCGATTTCATGCCAAGGAAAGTGTAAACACACCTTGTTGTTACTTTTTATCTCTTGCGCTTTACGCGAACCTGTATTGGTAAAAAATACAAATCCATGTTCGTCTAAATGCTTTAACAAAACGATACGTTGTGATGGCTGACCTTGTTCATCGACGGTGGCTACAACCATCGCCGTCGGATCTGCAAACTTTGCGTCAACCGCTTGTTGTAACCAGTTTTCAAATTGCGTAATGGGGCAATCGGCCAACATTTCGCGACGTAAACCGCCTTTTGTGTATTCTCGGCGAATATCTTCAAGCTTCATGGTTTTTCCTTACAAAAAAGCCGCATAAACAAGGTTCGATACGGCTCTTAAGTTAACACATTTTGGTATTACAAATAATCAAACAAATGCTAAATTACATTTGCTCCATTACTTCGATACCAAGTAAGTCAAGGCCGGTTTGTAAAGTGTTTGCAACTAGGTTACACAGTACCAAACGGCTTTCTCGTACATCAGTTGCCACATCATCTTTTAGAATTGGACATGCTTCATAGAATGTCATGTATAAGCTCGCCAATTCATATAAGTATCCGCATAGTACGTGTGGGGTCGCTTCACTGATCATCAAATCAAGCACTTCTTCTAATTGAAGCAGTTTAAGCGCCAACGCTTTCTCTTGTGCCTCAACGATATTAATGCTGCCAGCAAGACTCGTACCCTCTACACCCGCTTTACGGAAAATACCACTGACACGCGTATACGCATATTGTAAGTAAGGCGCCGTTGCACCTTCAAAGCTCAGCATAGAATCCCAGTTGAAGATATAGTCGCTGGTGCGGTGCTTAGAGAGGTCCGCATATTTAACCGCACCAATACCTACTTTACGGGCAATTTCGCTACGCTCTTGTTCACTCAAATCGGCTGTTCGATCGGCTATTTTATCTGCCGCGCGACTTACAGCTTCTTCAAGTAAGTCCGCTAGTTTAACTGTACCACCTGTGCGGGTTTTGAATGGCTTACCATCATCGCCCATCATGGTACCAAACAAGCTTGGCTCATATGTCGTTTTGTCTTTGAGGAAACCAGCTTTACGTGCGGTGATCTCAACCTGGTTAAAGTGCAACCCTTGACGTGCATCGACAAAAATCAAGATACGATCTACATCTAGCTCATTGGAGCGATAGTCACATGCAGCTAAGTCTGTGGTTGAATACAAGAAACCGCCACCCGATTTTTGTACGATAAAGACTGAAGGTTCGCCATCTTTGTTGGCTAATTCATCCAAGAACACAACTTGTGCGCCTTGGTCTTCAACCGCAATACCTTTTGACTTGAGTAACTCAATCACGCCAGCAAGGCGGTCGTTATATGCACTCTCAGCCATGATATCGTCACGGCTAAGTGTTACATTCAGCTTCTGATATACTTCTTCTGAGTGCTTCACTGAGGTATCGATAAACATTTGCCACAGCTTTTTGCAGTGCGCATCACCACTTTGTAACTTCACAACATAATTACGGGCTTTGTCTGCAAAACCTTCTTCGTCATCAAAGCGTTTTTTAGCATCTCGGTAAAAGCTTTCAAGATCTGCTAATGCAACGTTTTCGAGGTCTACACCTTGGTTTAGTAAATCTTCAAGATGCGCAATAAGCATACCAAACTGAGTACCCCAATCACCCATGTGATTTTGACGCACAACGGTATCACCACGAAATTCTAACGCACGCACCACAGCATCACCAATGATGGTCGAACGCAAGTGGCCTACATGCATTTCTTTGGCAAGGTTTGGCGAAGAATAATCAACCACTACTTTCTTAGCCGGTTGGTGCTCAGAAACACCAAGCTTCGTGTCTTTGTTCGCAGCTTCCAAACTCGCTGATAAAAACTCTGGCTTTAAATGAATATTGATAAAACCTGGGCCTGCAATTTCGGTCTGCGTTGCAATATCACTCACATCGAGGTTATCAATGATTTTTTGCGCCAGCTCTCTTGGGTTGGTTTTGAGTGCTTTAGCCGCCCCCATTGCGCCATTTATTTGGTAATCACCAAATTGTGGGCGGGTACTTTGTGTCACCGCAGGGTTACTACCTTCAGGAATACCCGCAGCTAGCATTGCCGCGTTGGCTTTTTCAATTAGAATCTTTCTAATGTTCATGCTTTATCCTTTGTCTGCGGCTTAGTGTTCACGAGTATGGTGGAACTCAACATCTGGGTAACGCTCCATCGACAAATTAAGATTGACACGACTTGGCGCTATATATGTAAGATTATCGCCGCCATCTAATGCCAGGTTGGCTTCACATTTGCGTCTGAATTCAGCCATTTTCTTTTCATCAGAACAGCTTACCCAACGTGCGGTTTGTACATTAACACTCTCATATATCGCATCAACGTTGTACTCAGCTTTTAAACGGGCGACAACCACATCAAACTGGAGTACACCCACAGCGCCTACAATTAAATCGTTGTTGATCAGAGGTCTAAATACTTGTACAGCTCCCTCTTCAGATAATTGCACTAAGCCTTTTAACAACTGCTTTTGCTTCAATGGATCTTTTAAGCGAATACGACGAAATAGCTCTGGTGCAAAGTTAGGAATACCACTGAACTTAAGCTTTTCACCTTGCGTAAAAGTATCACCAATTTGAATCGTGCCATGGTTATGTAAACCAATTATATCGCCTGCAAAAGCATCTTGTGCGCGCTCTCGGTCACCGGCCATAAAGGTAACCGCATCAGAAATACTCACTTGCTTACCAATACGCACATGGTTCATTTTCATACCTTGGCTGTATTTGCCAGACACAATACGCATAAACGCAATGCGGTCACGGTGTTTAGGGTCCATGTTGGCTTGAATTTTAAATACAAAACCCGAGAAGTTGTCTTCTTCAGCTTTTACTTCACGCTCTTCTGTCTGACGTGGCATAGGCGCTGGAGCCCATTGCGTTAAACCATCTAACATGTGGTCAACACCAAAGTTACCAAGGGCCGTACCAAAAAATACGGGCGTTAGCTCACCTTTTAAAAAGAGTTCTTGATCGAATTCGTGCGATGCACCAATCACCAGCTCTAGCTCTTCACGCAGCTGTTCAGCAAGCTCTGCGCCCACCGCATCGTCAAGCTCTGGATTCTCTAAGCCTTTTATCACACGCTTTTCTTGAATCGTGTGACCTTGACCCGTTTGATATAACACCGTTTCGTCACGATGGATGTGATACACGCCTTTAAACTCTTTACCACACCCAATTGGCCATGATACTGGTGCACAAGCAATATTCAGCTCAGTTTCTACTTCATCTAGCAACTCCATAGGATCTCGAATATCGCGGTCTAGTTTGTTCATAAACGTCACGATCGGCGTATCACGTAAACGGGTTACTTCCATCAGTTTACGGGTACGGTCTTCTACACCTTTTGCCGCATCAATTACCATCAAACATGAGTCAACGGCTGTTAACGTACGGTATGTATCTTCCGAGAAGTCTTCGTGTCCGGGAGTATCTAACAAGTTAACCAGTGCGTCATTATAAGGAAACTGCATTACAGAGGTGGTGACCGAGATCCCACGTTCTTTTTCCATTTCCATCCAATCTGATTTTGCGTGCTGGTTTGAGCCACGACCTTTTACAGTACCCGCTTTTTGTAGTGCCTTTCCGAATAACAATACTTTTTCGGTAATGGTTGTTTTACCCGCATCAGGGTGCGAGATAATAGCGAACGTACGTCGCTTTTGAATTTCGTTGACGATATTAGACATGTAAGCAGCTTTTGCCCTGTAAGTCGCGTCTTCAATTGCGCGAACTAAATTAAAATTTTTCCGATTATACCTGTTTTACTCTGGGCAAAAAAGGCACATGATTGAGTAATTTAAATTGTTCTTATGCAGCAAGGTTAGGTCTTTGTCATTGCCTCTAAATCAGCAGAACTGATTGCTAAAATGTCATAGGGTTCAGTAGGGCCTATTGAGCTTTGCTGTTTCATAACAACCTATACTAAAAGCTAAATAAATACCGTCACTGGTATGGTGGAAGCATGGACTATTTTACAACTTAGTCTATTAATAAAATCACAACAATATTTTACCACCACAAAACCTATTCAAACTTGAGTAATCGCATATATGGACATAAGCTTACGTAGGTAATTTGGGCTTGTAATTTAACTTGACCGTGTAATAGGGAAATGACTTTAATATTATGAAAATAAGTAAGTTAAGCATAAAGCTACTTCGTTACATTACACCTCTCGTGGTTTTGCCTTCGCTTTTTCTGGGCGGCTTTACCCTAACAACAGTCACAAACTCAACGCAACAACAAGCCCAGTTAACTGTAAGCAGCTTTGTGGAACAGCAACAGCAGAAGATCCTCAGCTACATAAAAATATATCAATCTACAACAAAATTACTTTCTACCTCACCGGTATTGAGCGATTATCTGACTTACAATGGCGAAAGCCAATTTGAAAAAAGCAAACGCCAAATGGCTTTACAGGACGTGTTTGCGAGCTATAGCGAAGCCTATCCAGATATTTTAAGCATTAATTTGGTTAATCAACAAAGCGAGAGTTTAGCCTATAATGCGCGCAACCTAAGTAACCCACCTAATAGCTACCCTTTTTTCGCTCAAGTTCTAGCGAGTAATTTGAGCCAACAGTATTTTATGGTGCCTACTGACGAGGGAACCACGCATTTATTTTTTGTACAACAAATACTTAATAGTAGTTCTGTTAGTGCTGCCAGCTATGTCGTAATTAAGGTTGACCCGTCAATTATTCATTATTCTATCTTTGAGTCGCCCTATAAAAGCGCATTTAACACCCTCATAACGGGTAATGGCGAGATATTATTTAGCTCTTCAACACCTTTAAAAACAGTAAAACTCGACCATAATGAAGTTGAGCAAATAAAGTATCTATCTGAACATGAAGAATTAGACAGGATCAATCTAAATAGCATCGACAAGCCAAACATGGTTGGTTATGCGGTGCAGCTAAGCGATGATTATTATTACCTATCTACTATTCCCAATCACCTGCTCTATGAGTCAGGACAAGCGATTAAAAGCCTCACGGCATTGATCGTTATTTTATCTATTATAGCGCTGCCCATTTTGGTATTTATTGTCGTGAAAAAGCTTTTAATCAACCCTATAGAGTTACTAGGAGAAGCGAGCCATCGTGTTGGTGATGGAGATCTGAGTGTTTTTTTGCCAAATCAAAATACTGATGAAGTCGGTAAATTGTTTCAAGACTTTAACTATATGATAAAGCAAATCAGGGACTTCCAAGGAGAGTTAGAAGATTACAAGCTACACCTAGAAGAGAAGGTAGATAATCGTACCTTAGCACTTGAACGCATGAACCAACAGCTGGAAACAGCTTACACCCAAGCTGAGCAAGCAAATGAGTTAAAAAGCCACTTTTTAGCCAACATGAGTCACGAGATCCGCACTCCTTTAACCGCCATAATTGGCTTTACTGAACAGTTGCTGCATAACCCAGATACCCAATATTCCCAACGCCATCTAGAAACAATGCTCAGAAACTCAAAACACTTGCTTGAATTAATCAATAACATTTTAGATTTATCAAAGATAGAAGCCGAAAAACTCGCGGTCGATCAATCTGAAGTTGACTTGCAAGGGATTGTTGACGATGTCGTGGATATCATAGAGCCTTTATGTGAACAAAAGGAACTTACCCTATCGATTAATTACCAACTACCTATTCCTCGTACATTGAACAGTGACTCGACACGGTTAAAACAAATATTAATTGATATTTGCAGTAACGCAGTTAAGTTTACCGAGTATGGCAGCGTGGGTATGGATATCAGCTATGATCAATCCACGGAGCTTTTTGAATTTGTCATTACAGATACTGGTATTGGTATGTCTCAAGGGGAAATAGAGCGAATATTTAAGCCTTTCGAACAGGCTGATAGCACCATTACTCGTCGCTTTGGAGGCACTGGATTAGGGTTATGTATTGCTAAAAATCTTGCTCAATTACTCGGCGGTAACGTAAATGTCAAAAGCCAACAAGGTGTTGGTAGCCAGTTTATCGTTACTATCAATGCCAATTATCATGGCAAAGTACCAGACATGCTTGAGGCGCTTGACGCCCCCACCTCAAAGGATAATATTTCACAAGAATTTGCTGATACGCAATTTGATGCGCGCTTGTTACTTGCTGAGGATAACCCCGATAATCAAGAGCTCATCTGTCTCATGCTCAATGCCTGGGGGATCACACCTGATTTGGTAAACAATGGAGCACAGGCCGTAGAAAAAGCGCTGGTAAATGACTATCAAATCATTCTTATGGATATGCAAATGCCTGTTATGGGGGGAATAGAAGCCGTACAAATGCTGAGGCATGCAGCCTATGATGGACCAATTATTGCCCTTACAGCAAATGTTATGAAACATGATATAGATGCTTATTTAAAAGCCGGATGCGATGCGACCCTTGCAAAGCCTATAGATAGGCTACAGCTGGGTAAAGTGCTGCTAAAACACCTACAAATACAAGCCGCTAGTGATTCAAAATGGGATTCTTTATTAAAAAGTGAGAAATTCGCTCAGATCACACAAAACTATAAGCGAAAGTTACCCAACTATTTAGCGCAATTAGAGCAACACTATCAAGCTCAAGATTGGGATGCCTTACGAGCGCTTGCACACAGCCTTAAAGGCAGTGCTGGGTGTTTTGGGTTTATGAATATTCATAGCGCGGCACAAACTCTAGAAGAGAGCCTTAGAACAAACGATGAAAGCCATTGGCATTATGCAATGCTATCTTTAAGTGAAGCGATAAAATACACCCTAAAAAAGCAGCCATCTAATACTGAAAGCTATTCTCAGAGCCAAAGTTGAGTGTTTTAGCCATTAATACCGCATCTTCTTTGCCATTGACACAAGGATAATAGTCTTTACGTATTCCCACTTCACAAAAACCAGCCCACAGGTAAAGGCCAATCGCCGTTATGTTTGACTTTCTAACTTCTAGAAATAAATTTTCAGCGCCAGCTTGTTCGCTCGCCATCATAAAGTCGCTTAACAGTGCTTTGGCTAGGCCTTGACCTTGATAGGCCGGCGCAACACAAATATCCATTAGAGTATGATCAGGACCTGCGACCTCACCAACATAAAATCCTGCCAATGTGTCTTGCTGATAAACAGCACCGTTGAAGTACCGTCCAGACAAGCAAGATTTCATGGTATTTTCAGACCAAGGAAAGTCATGACATGCTTTTTCTATCGCCATTAACTGTGCTAATGGTAGGCTAGATAGAACGTCACGTTGAACAAGCTTATTCACTAATTAACAACCATAATTGGCGCTTTTGCGCACTACTTAATGTTTTTGCTGGAATATACAAACGTCCTTCATGACGCTGCATGTTATTTGCCACATATATACCTGACAGCGGTTGCTTAGAAGCCCTATTAATGTCCGAAAATAAAATTGAATTGACATCAAGAGATTCCTCAAGAGATTCTTCAGGAGATTCCTCAAAAGGCTGCTCAACAGTTCCATTACACGGATTTGCATCTACACACTGACGTGCAGCATCTTGCGTCCTAAAATGCGCATTTAATGACAATGGCGTAATATCTAGAATATCGGCGTACATAGGGTGCATAATAACCTGTGGTACTGCTATTTAATAAGTGTGGAATATACTGCTTTAAAGAGCATAAAGCAAAAATTTAGGAAGTGGCAGGGGCGGCAGGACTCGAACCCGCAACCATCGGTTTTGGAGACCGCTGTTCTACCAATTGGAACTACGCCCCTGCAATGTCGACGCATTATAAAGAGGTTTTTGAAAAGGTAAAGAAAAATTATGAAAATAGCGTTCAACTGCTTTTTTAATAAGCAAAAGGGCGAATATTTAACTATTCGCCCTTTGTTTGAAGACTTTTATCAGCTATGCGCTGTTATTCCCATTCAATCGTCGCAGGTGGTTTACCTGAGATATCATATACAACGCGAGAAATACCATCGATTTCATTGATAATACGATTTGATACTTGACCTAGGAATTCGTAAGGTAAGTGTGACCAACGTGCCGTCATAAAGTCGATTGTTTCAACACAACGCAGTGATACCACCCAATCGTACTTACGCGCATCACCCATTACACCAACAGAACGTACTGGTAAGAACACGGTAAATGCTTGCGATACCTTATGGTATAAGTCAGCTTTGTGCAGCTCTTCAATGAAGATAGCATCAGCGCGGCGCAGTAAGTCGCAGTATTCTTTTTTAATTTCACCCAGAACACGAACACCTAAACCAGGACCTGGGAATGGGTGACGGTATAGCATGTCATAAGGCAAGCCTAGCTCTAAACCTATCTTACGCACTTCGTCTTTGAACAACTCGCGTAGTGGCTCAACCAAGCCCATTTCCATGTCATCTGGCAAGCCACCTACGTTGTGGTGAGACTTGATCACATGTGCTTTACCTGTAGCAGATGCAGCAGACTCAATGACGTCTGGATAAATAGTACCTTGCGCTAGCCATTTAGCATTTTGCAGCTTACCTGCTTGCTCATCGAATACTTCAATGAATGTGTGGCCAATTGATTTACGTTTAGCTTCTGGCTCGTCGATACCTTCAAGCGCTTTTAAGAATCGCTCTTCAGCATCTACTTTAATAATGTTCAGGCCGAATTTATCGCCAAACATCTCCATCACTTGCTCGCCTTCGTTTAAACGCAGTAAACCGTTGTCTACGAATACACAAGTCAGCTTATCACCAATAGCACGGTTAATAAGCATGGCTACCACAGATGAGTCTACTCCACCTGATAAACCTAGAATAACTTCGTCATCCCCTACTTGCTCTTTAATACGTGCAACTGCATCTTCGATAATTTGTGCTGGCGTCCATAACTTTTCACAGCCACAAATATCAATCACAAAACGCTCAAGCAGGCGCAGACCTTGTTGTGTGTGTGTTACTTCAGGATGGAACTGTACACCGTAAAAACGCTTTTCTTCCCATGACATTGCTGCATGAGGACATGTATCAGTTTTTGCCGTAGTTACAAACGTATCAGGGATCTCTACAACTTTGTCGCCGTGGCTCATCCACACATCTAAGAAGTCAGCACCATCTTCGATATGATCTTGAATTTGATCAAACAGCTTACAGTTACCTACCTTTTCAACGCGCGCATAGCCAAACTCTTTTTTATCAGAGCTATGTACCAATCCACCTAACTGCATTGCCATAGTTTGCATTCCGTAGCAAACTCCTAATACTGGCACACCTGCATTGAACACATATTCAGGTGCTCTTGGGCTGTTATCTAACGTCGTAGACTCTGGGCCACCAGATAGAATAATGCCCTGCGGGTTGAACTCACGGATCTGCTCTTCGGTAACGTCCCAAGCCCACAGCTCACAGTACACACCAATCTCACGGATACGACGTGCGATCAACTGCGTGTATTGCGAACCAAAGTCTAAGATCAAAATGCGGGAATCGTGGATATCTTTGCTCATTGATAATCTCGTTAGTTAGTAAACGACTAATTTAGTAAAGCATATATTGCAGCTTTACTTAAAATTAAGAAGGGCTAGCAAACGCTAGCCCACTTTTGAGTGTTAGCCCAAGCGGTAGTTCGGGGCTTCTTTGGTGATCTGTACGTCATGAACGTGAGATTCACCCATACCTGCAGATGTGACACGTACAAACTGCGGTTTAGTATTTAACTCTTCAATTGTGGCACAGCCAGTTAAGCCCATTGCACTGCGAATACCACCCACCTGTTGGTGAATAATTGTCGCAATAGGACCTTTATAAGCGACACGGCCTTCAATGCCCTCAGGCACCAGCTTATCGGCCTGATTTGATTTTTGGAAATAACGGTCAGATGACCCTTCTTTTTGGTTCATCGCACCTAACGACCCCATACCACGGTATGACTTGTAGTAACGGCCTTGATACAGTTCAACCTCACCAGGCGCTTCTTCAGTACCAGCAAGCATTGACCCAACCATAACGCATGATGCACCCGCCACTAGCGCTTTTACAATATCACCAGAGAAGCGAATACCACCGTCTGCAATAACAGGAATGTCACGGCCTTTTAAGCCTTCTACTGCATCTGAAATTGCTGTGATCTGTGGTACACCACAGCCAGTTACGATACGAGTTGTACAAATTGAACCAGGGCCAATACCCACTTTAACCGCATCAACACCCGCATCAGCTAACGCAATCGCACCTTCTGCTGTTGCTACGTTACCCGCTACGATTTGTAATTTAGGATATGCTTCGCGTGTTGCTTTAACACGGTCAATAACGCCTTGCGAATGGCCGTGCGACGTATCTATCAACAATACGTCAACACCGGCTTCAACTAACGCAGCAATACGCTCATCAGTACCAGCACCAACCCCTACGGCCGCACCGACACGTAAACGACCTTGTTCGTCTTTACATGCATTCGGCTTCTCTTGCGCTTTTTGGTAATCTTTAACTGTGATCATGCCTTTTAGTTTAAAAGCATCATCGACAACTAGAATCTTTTCGATGCGGTGCTCGTGCATTAATTCTAAAATTTCTTCACGAGAAGCACCCTCTTTCACCGTCACCAAGTTTTCTTTGGTTGTCATTACGGTTGAAACCGGTTGATCTAACTTAGTTTCAAAGCGCATATCACGGCTCGTTACAATTCCTTCTAACTGATTGTCTTTATCAGTTACTGGAAAACCTGAAAACCCTTTTTCTTCTGCTAGTGCATTTGCTTGCGCAATGGTTAAATCTGCAGAGACTGTGACCGGAAAAGATACAATACCAGCTTCATATGCTTTTACTTTGCGTACATTGCGGGCTTGCTCTTCAATCGTCATATTTTTGTGAATAAAACCAATACCGCCTTCTTGCGCAAGCGCAATAGCAAGGCGAGCTTCAGTCACTGTATCCATAGATGCAGAAACTAAAGGCAGGTTTAATTCAATACCACGCGTTAATCGCGTTGATAGATTTGCTGTATGAGGTAAAACAGTAGAATGTGCAGGAACTAATAGCACATCATCAAAGGTTAGGGCTTCTTTTGCAATTCTTAGCATGGTTGCGGTTTCTCTCACGTGGAACTGAGTATAAGGAATTGCGTGCAAATTTTATCAGCGTTCCTTATGCGAGTAAATAATATTTAGTAAAAAATATGATAAAGTACGCATGAATTTTTTATGGAGTGACTTATGCCATTGACAAGCTTTGCATCTACTTCGAATACAACTTACACCGTTTCGAAACTAAACCGCGAAATACGCGCCATTTTAGAGCAAGGTTTTGCTTCTATCAGGCTAACTGGTGAGATCTCAAATTTTGTTGCTCCGGCATCAGGACATTGGTATTTTTCCTTAAAAGATGACAAAGCCCAAATCAAAGCGGCAATGTGGCGTGGTAATAATCGCTACTGCCAATATAAACCAACCAACGGCGCACAGGTCGAAGTACAAGCAAGAGTATCTGTCTATGAGCCTCGCGGCGACTATCAACTGATAGTCGAAAAAATGGAACCCGCAGGTGAAGGACTACTCAAACAACAGTTTGATGCCTTAAAAATGCACTTAGCTGCTGAGGGGTTATTTAGCAGTTCACATAAAAAACCACTGCCGAGTAAAATTAACACTGTAGGTATTATCACCTCAGCTACGGGTGCCGCTATCAAAGACATTTTAACAGTTCTAAAGCGTCGTGCGCCGCAGCTCGAAGTCGTCATTTATCCGGCACAAGTGCAAGGTAAAGAGGCTCACCTACAACTAACTGAAAAACTAACGCTGGCCAATCAACGTAATGAAGTTGATGTATTAATCATTGGCCGTGGCGGTGGTTCACTAGAAGATCTGTGGTGTTTTAACGAAGAGCTCTTAGCACGTGCGATATTTGCCAGCCAATTACCTGTTATCAGCGCCGTAGGACACGAAATCGACACTACCATCAGCGATTACGTTGCAGATCTGCGAGCCGCAACACCTTCAGCTGCGGCTGAACTTGTTAGCCCTGATAGACAGGCCTTACAGCAACAAGTGCAACAATACCGAAAAGCACTACATATTCAAATATTGCAAACAATAAAACACGCCTCACAACACTGTAAAGTACTTGAGCAAAGGCTTAAGTTACAACATCCTGAAAACCAATTGCTGCAACAGCAACAAAGAGTCGATGAGTTTATTAGTCGTCTAACCCGTGCATTTGTGCAGCTCCAAGCCAAGCGTAGCAATGCCTTAGCGCTAGCCAAACAACGCCTTAACCACCAGCACCCAAACAAACAACTTAGTTTTGCACATCAACAACTTGAGCATATGACAACAGCTTTGTATCAAGTAATGCAAAAAAACTTAAATAACCATCAAAATAGATTAGCACTGTGTGCCGCGCGACTAGATAGTGTGAGTCCCCTAAACGTGTTAGCTCGCGGGTATAGTATTACTAAGCATGAAGAGAAAGTGCTCAAGTCAGTGGCGGAAACTTCACAAAATCAAAAACTTGTAACACAGCTCCATGATGGCGAAATACATTCTCAAGTGTTAAAAGTGAGTCACTATTGATCATATACTTGTTGCTTACTTAGGTGGACCACCATTTTATCTTGGGTGCTGGTAGAGGTACTCATGGTAAAACGCTTAAACCATGTTTGCGAGAAGAGCTTTTCACTCACCTTCCGCCACAGGGCTTCATCAAAGTCTTTAGCATCGCCCTGCGGCACTAGTTCCATTTGGCAAACTGTAGATTTACATCCGTATTCTTGCAACTTAACTAGATGACTCAAATCATTTTGATACAAAAAGTCATTAATTTGCAGCTCCACCTCATCGGCCCATACAGCGTCACGACTTTCCTGTTGATATTGCTGCGCTAACATACTCTTCAAATCACCATTGGGAACGTTAACAGGAGGAAGTTGAGTGCTTTGTTTATGTTCATATAAACGTTGTTGCAACTGCTCATTTTCAGCTTCTAAACGCGATATTTCTAGCCGCGCTTGAGTCAGTTGTTCAACAACTGAACTTTGCTGGTGCTGCTGAGGAATAGCATTTAACTGCACCTGCGATTGTGCACTTTGCTCAATGGTGTTCTCTTTTACTATTTTTAAATCAGCTGAGCGCGAAAAGTTATAAGCAGCAACTAGCTGTTCTGATAACCATAATCGCTCAACTATAATCCCTAACGCAAAGGCCAGCAGCATTACAATAATGACGACTAACCCTCGCATATATCCACCTTAAATCATCGCGCTGGTATGCGATTCATTCTCAGGATCATCATCTAGGAAGTTTTGGTTCATGCTTTTTGCAGGACATGGACTACAAGGACGGCCTACTACTTTGGCTGGAACACCAACCACCGTTGTATGCGGCTCTACGGCTCTAAGAACCACTGAACCGGCGCCTATTCTAGCTCCTTCGCCCACTTCGATGTTGCCTAACACCTTAGCCCCTGCACCAATCAGTACCCCCGCCCTAATTTTAGGATGGCGATCACCTTGTTCATTACCTGTACCACCTAAAGTAACTGATTGTAATATAGATACATTGTCTTCTATCACTGCTGTTTCACCTATGACTATGCCTGTCGCATGATCAAGCATGATGCCATGACCAACTTTACATGCAGGGTGAATATCAACACCAAAGACTTCAGAGGTTCGACTTTGAATAAATCTCGCTAACTCTTTACGATGTTGCCGCCATAAGCAATGAGCTAGTCGATGCGCTTGTATCGCGTGAAAACCTTTAAGGTTCAACATTACAGTTAAATAACTATCAGCGGCTGGGTCTCTGTCTTTTACCGCTTTGATATCGTGGGCAACATGAGTGAGCATATGATCACAATCAACGAATGCTTGATCAAACAGTTCACGGATAGTGAATGCCGATACCACCGCATCTGCCAATTTATTAGCCACAATAAAGCTCAACGCTGCTCCCAAACATTCATGATTCAAAATACTTGAATAAACATGACTGGCCAGTAATGGCTCTCGGCTAACAAGGTCTTTTGCTTCTGTACGAAGTTGTTGCCATATTTCATGACGCATAGCGGTACCTTAATTCATATTAACTGTCGTGATTCTAACGATAAAACTTTAGCAAGTGTTACCGTAATAGAAAACAATATAGTAATTAGTTATAACAAAGTGCTATTTACAGTGCAATGTACAAGCAATCAAGCGCAGACTAAAAAGCCGCACATAGTGTGCGGCTCAAACTAACGGCGCAAATATTTACTCAAATACTGTTTTTACATCAAGCACTTCAATGTTCTCACTCGGTATATTGAGTTTATAATCCGCTATTTGCTTATCTTCTGCCAGCAACTGTTCGGGCTTTTCAGAGTTGTAGCTCAAGGGCGAAGATATTTCTTGCGCTAAACGCTGCTGCATGTCTGTTCCATCACCAGTCACAAATACGTACTGTATGTTTTGGGTTTGCAGGTTCTCACTAATCACGCGATTAACATCGTCAACTGTTAAACTCGCAAGCTGCTCGCGTACATAATCTACAAAGTTATCGATGTTGTAGAACTGACTATCGAGCGCATAGCCTAATTGACGGTCTTGACTGGCAACCAGCTGTGCTACATAGTTGCTTAAGAAGTTACGTGTAGCGGTAAAGTCTTGCTCACTCATCCCCTCTTTAATCAACTTATCTAACTCATACATGGCAACGCGCGTTGCGAAGTGTGCATCATTATTTGAACGCAGTGGGCGCAACCATACTTGAAAGATCTGTTCAGAACGGCCTAAGTTAGCATCCGGCTTGGTTTGAAACATACCACGAGGGAAATATTCAATATATGCATAATCACCATAGTTCATACCACGTACTTCACGAATGCGCTGATACAAAAAGCTGTTTGAGTTGCGATGCTCACCGAAGTACGAGCGAACCAACCAAAGTGCGGTCCAGTCTTTATTGCTACGAATTGTGTCGATAGGGAAACCAAAAGAGACTGCTGTTGATTTAGCACTTTTTTCAACGATGGCTGCATGGCGGCCTTTAAGCTTTGGCGCATCTGGAATAGTTAAACGCTTTTCATCACCCTTAGGTAACTTAGCTAAGTCCATGAACAACTTGTCTTTCACTTCTTGGGGCATAGCACCAGTGATCCCGACATTTAACTTAGCTTGCGTAAAATGCTCAGCATAAAACGCTTTAACATCGTCAAGAGTTAATGACTCAAGATCTGATAAGTCACCATAATTGTAGCTTGCATAAGGATGTCCTTGGTAAAGCTTATGGTATAAAACCTCTTTACCCAGCTCTTCATCATTGGAAGACTTTAAACTGGCTTTGATGTTATCTAACATTTCTTTTTTCAAGCGGTTGAAGTCATCTTCCCTAAAGCCAGGATTTAACAGTTGATCACTTACCAGTGTATACCACTGATCAAGGTTATCTTTGTGGACTCGTCCTCGCAGTGACAGCATTTCTTTATCAATTTGATAATCGAACGAACCGGCAATCGGGTAAAGCGCTTTTTGAATATCTTTATAGGCTTTACTTTGTGAACCGCCATTAGCAACCATTGCTGCCGTCATAGCAGCTAGGCCTTTTTTACCGTCAGGATCAGCTGCCGCACCGGTATAAAACAATAAGTTCATATCCACCAAAGGTGAACTATTTGTTTTATCTAACACATTAAAGTGACGCTCTTTTGGCTGACTTTCAGCGTCAACTAAAGCTTGCAAAGATACTTCTTTATCAAACCCACTAATTGAGTCTAATGCCGACATTGTCACCGTTGTGCGACTTGAGTCGACAAAATACTTATTCGCAACATCTTGAATATCTTGTGCTGTGATAGCATCAGCAGTGGCATAAAGTTGATTGATAACCTCAGGGTCTCGCTCAAAATGCATATACTGAGCAAGTGTCGAGGCAATCGCTTGAGATGAATCTAATTCATTAATAAAGCTATATTTACGATTGGACTTTAGCGCTGAGAGCTTGTCTTCATCCACTAATTGAGTACGCGCCTTGGCATATGTCTGGTTGATAGCATCTCGCACCATGGCAACATCTTTTTCATGCTCAACTTTTACAAAAACGTGTAACAAGCCAGGGTCTTTTGTTTCAGGATTATATGTAAACATCTGACTAGCTACTTGCTTCTCAACAACCAGCTGCTGATAAAGCTCAGATGTTTTAGAAAAATACAAATCAGATATTAAATCAAGTGCCGCACGGTCTTTATTTTCGGGTTGCCATGCAGCGCCCTTGTAAGACACTAACAACCAATGCCCTGGTAGCCCATCACTTTGCTTATGCACATATTTTGCTGCTTGCTGTTTTGGCTCCTGTGGAATATCTGCCACGTAGTTGCCTTTTTCCCAGCTCCCCCAGTGCTTTTTCACCATTGCCATGGTTTTTTTTGGGTCAACGTCACCGACTATGACTAAAGAAACATATTCTGGATTATAAAAACGCTCAAAAAATGTTTGGCCGTAGCTCATTTGCTCAGGCATCGCTTCAATATCTTTAAAAAAGCCCATCGTGGTGTGCTTATAAGTGTGCTGTTCAAAGGCTACATTACGCGCTGCTGAAAGCAATTGGCGAATTGGGTTAGCATTATTCTTTAAATACTCGCCCTTAACCGTTAAAGCTTCTGTGCGAAATTGCGCCTCTGTATAAGTAAGATTTTGGAAAATATCCGCTTCAATTTCCAACACCTTATCTAAATGTTGTTTTGAGAAGCTTAGATAGTAATTAGTGTAATCATTGGTGGTATAAGCTCGATTATCAACACCAGAGTTTTTCAAAATATCGGCATAAACGTCTTGCGGGTATTTTTCAGAACCTTTAAACATCATATGCTCAAAAAAATGTGCAAAACCAGTACGACCAACCTCAACCTCGTTTCTCGAACCAACAGAGACAGGGATTTGTACAGAAACCACATCGGGGTAATCGGTTTTAACGACCATCACACGTAGGCCATTGTCTAACTCTTCTAAAAGGTAGTCTTGTGAAAATACTTTATTACTTGCTTGTGTTTGTATCTCACTCGTTGTCGTCAGCTTGCCATTGCTAACACACCCCGTTAGTGCAAGGGTTACCGCAAGGCTCGTTGCCAAAAGTTTAAATTTCATAGTGATCCCTGAGTTTATTATTTATCGCACAGTTGTAACCAAAACATGGTTAAACCTGAGTCATTATGCATTACTTTTCAAGCCGAATGACATTTCCAAGCGCAAAATTATGTAAACAAATTTATCCACAAATATCTAAAGGGAGGGCTAAACTTGAAATAAATTCATACATATTGAATATCTTTCATTAAAAAAATCTATCTAGACGTCTAAATGGCTGCTATATTATCCCCTATCGACACACATTGAGCTGGGATGAGGATCATGGCGTTATCACTGCAAGAGAAAATATTAGACCCTAACCAAGGGGTGTACTTAATTGGTACAACGCCGCCTAAAGTTGGCACTGACAAAGAAAAGCTTGAAAATATTGCAGCCAAACTGCTTGCTCGTTTACATGAAATTGAATACGACGGCGTGGTTATTTATGATATTCAAGACGAAAGTAGCCGTACTCAAGCACCTCGTCCATTTCCGTTTAAGCATACAGTTGATCCTTGTGAATACAGTCAGTTAATTCATAAACTCTCAAACTTAGATGTGATCACCTATAAAAGTGTTGCACAACGCGAAGCCAGTGAATTCAATGAATGGTTAACCAATACTAAACACCAATACGGTTTAAAAAACCTAGTGCTCGTTGGCAGTCCATCTTCTCATGGTGATATTCGATTAAATTTATCCGATGCTTATCAGGCACTAAGCCAGCATCAGGAGAAATTTTTCCTTGGCGGTGTAACAATAGCGGAACGTCACGCGAGTAAGCGTAACGAACATGAACGTTTGCTAGAGAAAACCTCACAAGGGTGCGAGTTTTTTATCTCGCAGGCGGTGTACAACGCACAAGCAACCATTGATTTAATCACCAGTTATGCGCGCTCTTGTCGTCAACTAGGAGAAACACCTAAGCGTATCATCTTAACTTTTACGCCGTGTGGTGGACAAAAGACACTTGAGTTTATGGATTGGCTAGGCATTTCAGTACCGGAAGCCACGCAGTGGCGTATTTTAGACGCTGAGAACTCTTTAAGTGAATCAATTCGGATCTGCAAAGAGAGCCTAGATCAAATCTTAAAAAGCTGTGCACATTTGGACGTACCGCTTGGATTAAATATCGAAAGCTTAACGAACCGAAAAGAAGAAATTGATGCATCCATTAATCTATACCGCTTACTCAAGGCAACAATGGAACTGACTCTTGCAGAAAAACAAATTGCTTAAAACGTTAAAAAAGCACCTCAATCGGTGCTTTTTTAGTGCCTAAATAATTATTACCTGCGCCTTGATGAACGCTTGTTCAACACTTTTTTCTTATCTCTTTGCTTGCGTGATTTGTTAGTATTCTTACGATTATCTTTTGGTGCTTTGGTTAAATCAGGTTCGTAACCTGGCAACCATTGTGGTGTAAGGCGTTCATCCAATAATACTTCTATCTCTTCGAGTAACCACTGCTCATCAATACTCACCAAAGATATCGCGTGTCCTGTTTTACCAGCCCGTCCTGTACGTCCAATGCGATGCACATAATCTTCAGCCACATATGGCAGCTCAGCATTGATCACATAATCCAAGTCTAAAATATCAATTCCTCTGGCTGCGACATCCGTTGCAACCAGCACTCTAGTTTGGCCACTTTTAAACTGACTAAGTGCTTTATCTCTGGCTCCTTGCGATTTATCACCATGAATAGCCAGCGTTGCTAAGCCATCTTTATTTAATTCTTGTGCTAAATCATCAGCCATATTTTTGGTGCGAGTAAACACCAACACTTGTTGCCAATTATTCTTACCTATCAAATAAGACATCAGCTCACGTTTTCTATCTTCATCTACCGCATAGAATACTTGCTCTACCCGTTGTGCCGCACTGTTTTCTTTATCTACACTGATACGTTTTGGGTCATTTAACCATTGCTTAACGAGCGTCTGTACTTGCTCATCGATTGTGGCTGAAAACAGCAAGGTTTGCCGTTGGGTAGGTAAATGGCGCATGATGCGTTTAATCTCACCAATAAACCCCATATCCAAAATGCGGTCAGCCTCGTCAAACACCAAATGTTTCACTTGGGCAAGTGATAAGGTGCCTTTAATAAGGTGATCTAGCAGCCTGCCTGGTGTAGCAATCACAATGTCTACACCAGCCTTAAGCGCTTTTTCTTGAGGTCCAATATTAGCGCCACCATACAAGCAAGCCACTTTAAGCCCGGTATATTGACCATAACTTTGGGTGTTTTGTGCCACTTGTTGGGCAAGCTCTCGGGTAGGTGCAACCACTAGGGCCCTTGCAATGCCTAGCTGCTCTGGCACTGCGAGTAGTTGCTGTAAAATTGGCAGCATAAACGCAGCGGTTTTACCAGTACCCGTTTGTGCTGTTGCAACTAGGTCGCGGCCTTTTAACAACAATGGGATACATTGCTCTTGAACGGGAGTAGGATTGACAAAATTAAGGTGTTCTAATGCTTGATTAAGCTCATCAGCGAACAAAAAGGCTTTGAATGACATAGATGTAATTAAGACAGTCGGTATATAACTGGCAGTATAACAAAAGCGCGCTTTAGATGCGCGCTAGATAATCTATAGTAGGCTATAGCGTGTCTTTACGGTTATTGTAATAATCAATTAGGTCATCAACCATATCTTGGCAGTAATCACGGATCCCAGATACCAACATATGCTTTTCTCCACGCCCTACTCGCTGGCCTTCACTGAGTAAATTAAATCTAAGAATAATTTTCCCACGTTTACCTTCATAGCTAAATTCAGGTGTATCCGCTTCTAGTTCAAGCTCTTTCAGATCTAAAGTATCTAAATGAATGGTCATTGATTCATAAATAACCATCGGACGAGCAGGATTGATCATCACTTGCTGCTTTGCCATTAAAGGAATAATGACATGAGGAAACGCAGTACCAGAAAACTCAACATAGTTTTTTGTAAGGCTATCTACTAAGCTTTGACACTGGTTATTCGCACCATCTCGCTTAACACTTAGCATCACTTTGCCTTCAGAGGTGATATCAAACTCTTCACCACCAGCAGGAAAGTCCAGTTTAGAAGTTTCATCAACCATTCCTGCGAAAGTAAAGTGCATATTTTCACTTACACCATAGCGTGCAAGCACCAAAGAAAATAGCAAATCGCCCGGCACGCAAAACTTTTTCGCATCAACATCGTGCAAAGGATTAAAATCATCCGCCACACGCTTGGCAAATTCACTGCCCTGCTGGCGAGAGATCACAACCTGATCACCGTCTAGTTGGTAAAATTGACTTAACATAAACCTTTTCTTTCATGATTATAAAACCGCGCTATGTTAGCAGAATATTACTAACTAGAGGTCATATCTGTTTATTTTTATGCATAATAAAAAAAGCCGCATAATACGTTATACGGCTTTTTCATTAAATATCATTAAGATAAATTATGATTCAGGAAATTCTCTATATGCTTTTTCGAGCTTTTTGGCCTGCTTTTTAGATACGCCAATGTGCGATAGTGCAACACGTAAGCGTGCACGAGATAAATCAGAACCTAAAATTTCCATCGCATCAACCACTGAAGTTGATGACTGTTTTCCTGTAATAGCAACAAAAATTGGCTCTAGGAAATCCTTAATTTTTAACTCATGGAACGTCGCAACACTTTTCGCTATCGCAAAGATCTCAGACTTATTCCAGCTTCGGAGACCTTCCAATTGCCAAATAAAGAACTGTAGCGCTTGACGTACAGTGTCTTCATCAGCTTTTCCTGCCGTTAACAACGCAGGATCGTAGTCAGGCTGACCAGCAACAAAGTGCCCTGCTAAATCAACTAAGTCAGATAAAGTATTAATACGTGTTTTAGCCTCAGGTAAAATGCGGCTCAAAGTCTGCGTATTAAACTTCCAATCTACAAAGCGCTGAATTAACTGCTCATCCGTTAAGTTTTCACGGATCCACAAACCGTTTAACCAACTTAGTTTATCAACATCGAATACCGGACCACCAAGTGATACACGTTTCATATCAAAATGTTCTATCATTTCTGCTAATGTGAACTTTTCACGCTCATCAGGCATAGACCAGCCCATACGACCAAGATAGTTCAATACAGCTTCAGGCAAAAAGCCCATTTCTTTATAGTAGTTGATTGACGTTGGATTTTTACGCTTTGACAGCTTTGATTTATCTGGGTTACGTAGTAATGGCAAATGACCAAGCACAGGCGCTTGCCAACCAAAATCTTCATAAAGTTTAAGCAGTTTAGGGGCCGAGTTGATCCACTCTTCACCGCGGAAAATATGGCTGATCTGCATATGGTGATCATCCACAACATTTGCTAAAAAGTACGTTGGAAATCCATCTGCTTTTAGCAGCACTTGCATATCAACGTTTTCCCAAGGGATCTCAATTTCGCCACGTAGATAATCGTTAAACTTGAATGTGCCTTCACTTGGGATCTTCATACGGATCACATAAGGTTTGCCAGACTCAAGATTTGCTTTGATTTCATCGTCGCTAAGCAGTAAACCGCGACCATCGTATTTAGGGCGCAGGCCTTCTGCCATTTGCTGCTCACGCATTTCATCAAGCTCTTGCGCAGTTGCAAAACAGTAAAACGCTTTACCTTGCTCAACGAGTTGATGCGCATATTTTTTATATAAATCGCTACGCTCTGATTGACGGTACGGACCAAACTCACCACCTACATCCGGACCATGATCCCAATTAAGACCTAACCAGCGTAAGCTATCCATAATCGCTTGCTCTGACTCAGGTGTACTGCGTACTTGGTCAGTATCTTCGATACGTAAAACAAACTCTCCACCTTGCTGCTTAGCAAAACAGTAGTTAAAAAGGGCAATATAAGCGGTACCTAAATGCGGATCACCGGTAGGTGACGGTGCAACACGAGTACGGATAGTCATGGTGTTTCTCTTTAAATTTCTGACAATAGATGATGGGCGGTTATGCTAGCATAACCGCTTGGTAACTCAAATGCTCTCGCGTAGAGAGTGAGTGAAATTATGCGGCTTTTTCAAGCTTTTCTAAGTAGCTAACAATGTCACTCGATTCATACAACCAAGTCACTTGATTATCTTGCTCTATGCGTAAGCATGGTACTTTTACCTTGCCACCTTGTTGAGCTAGTTCTTCTCTAAATTGCGGATTGTTTTTCGCATCACGAGTCTCTATTTTGAGCCCTTCGCGCTTGATGGCACGGCGCACTTTGACACAAAACGGACATGCTCTAAATTGATACAACTTTAAGTTTTGGGTGTGCGCGTCTAATTTTTGCTGTTCATCAGACGGGCGCTTTTTGCTGCGCGGAGTAAATACAAAATCGAGCAACAAAATAATGCGCCCTAAAAACCAACGTACAAACTTCATGTTTGCTCCCATTACTAAATTCTAATGGGCGCAATCATATCACAGCCTAAAATAATTCAATATCACCTGTTTGATAACTATCCTTAGCGCTATCCATGTTTGAAAAAGCAGTCACTCTGTTGCGGCCGTCTTGTTTAGATTGATACAAAGCTTGATCCGCACGATTTACAAAATCTGCAACTTGCGCATTATCTGTCAGTTCAGCAACACCCAAGCTAATTGTGACGCTACCAACCTGTGGAAAACGCGTTGCTGCAATAATTGCGCGCACACTATCGAGCTTTTCGATTGCCTTACCTTCATCTTTACAAGGAAATACTATCGCAAACTCTTCGCCTCCATAGCGGAAAACATAATCGCCAATACGAAAATTACTTTTTAGCAACTGTGCCACCAGCAATATCACCTCATCACCAATAACATGACCATGATTATCATTAACGTATTTGAAATGATCTATGTCTGCCATCGCTATATACCATTTCACATCATTACCATGCTCCCTGACCAACCACGCTTCTTTTCCAGCGACGATATCCATTACTTTTTCATCAAATGTTTGACGATTTAATAGTTGGGTAAGGGGGTCAATTCTCGCGTACTGCAAAGTAGCAAGTTGATGCACATAGATATTTAAAACGTGATTGAGCACATTGTGCTCCGAAGTGGGTATGATAGCGCTATTATCTACTGCCAAAAAACCCAGTATCAAACCTTGATAACGCACCGGCAGTATTTGCATCTGCGCTAAACTAAGTAATTGTACATCATGGTTTAGTTTATTTAAGCGCCCAACAAGTGCCGGTACATCTAATTGTTCATCAAGCCACTGCTCACTTGAGGTAAATATTGCGCAAGGTGTTTGTTGTATTGATAGGCTTTTACTGAAATAAAACGCAAACAAACTAGCTTCAGCAAGCGCGGCGCTGAGGATACTGGCTAAGCATTTATCAAGCATATGTTCACTGTTTTGTGACACAAGTTGAATTGTCCATTCATAGCCACACGATGAGACCTTACTCATTTATTTCCTCAGATAGTACAGAGTAAGTATAATCTTAGCGTAAGGTTCTCATTTTGCACGTGTTTAAGATAACTTTACAGCAGCACCATATCATCTCTATGGATCACAACACTGGACGCTTTATAACCGAGAGCCGAAGCAATTTCAGCGCTATGACAGCCCTTTATAGTATCTAGCTCTCGTTCAGAAAAGCCACATAACCCTTTAGCAATAATTTGCCCACCACGATTAGTGACAGTCACAAGGTCACCTCTGACAAACTGCCCTGATACACCAACGACGCCTTTGGCTAATAAGCTTGCACCTTGCATTACAATTGCTTTGCACGCCCCATCATCCATTGTAACAGTGCCAGTAGATTTTGGTGCCGATAACAACCACTTTTTACGACCTTCTACAGGAGCGTCAAAACGCATAAACGTGGTACTTTGCGCCTCTTTTGCCATGATTTTTAGCACAATATTTTCTTCACTGCCTTTGGCTATCACCGTCTCAATACCGGCACGCTGCGCAATATCTGCCGCTTGCAACTTAGTTGCCATACCACCTGTGCCCAAGGTAGTACCGCTGCCTCCCGCTAATGCGCGTAAGTCATCATCTATACGGTGCACGTGCGCTATTAATTCAGCCTCAGGGTTAGTACGTGGGTCTGCAGTGAATAAACCGACTTGATCAGTTAACAGAAGCAGTTTGCCGGCGTTAGCTAAAATAGCCACCATCGCGGATAAGTTGTCGTTGTCACCTACTTTGATTTCGCTGGTTGCAACGGCGTCGTTTTCATTAATAATAGGGATCACTTGATGCTTTAGCAGCTGTGTAAGTGTGTCTCTGGCCGTTAGATACCGTTCACGGTGCTCTACGTCCGCTCGGGTAAGTAACATTTGCGCGACAGGAATATCATACAAAGCAAACAAGGTTTGCCATAAATGGATAAGTTGACCTTGCCCTATGGCTGCCAACATTTGTTTCTCTGAAATAGAATCGCCACAGGGCTGAGCTAATTGCGAACGGCCAGCAGCAACGGCACCACTCGAAACCAGTACGATTTGATGACCTTGCTTTTTTAGTTCGGCACACTGACGAACCAACTCAACCATGCGTGGCTTGTTTAAGTGGATACCACCCGCAGTAAGCACACTAGTTCCCAATTTTATTACTATTATTTGCTGCCCCATTGCCCTATTCCAGTATTTAAAAAAGCAGTTATATCAAAGCCTGTGCGTGGCACAAGTTAATTTTGTTCATATATCGATATAGTGCTAGAATCGCGTGTTATTTACTTGCCTTGTTGCGATAAAGAATAAGCAGTTTTCAAGGTAATAATTAAATGAGATTGTTCGGTGACTTTTAATGATCAGTATCAATAAGTATTTGTGAAAAAGGCATCACACTGGTAGTCGGGAGATTAGATATATGAAAGCACATTCAAAACGCAAAGAACTGATAATGCTGCCACTTTTACTTGTAACGATTGCGTTATGTATCGGTGGTCACTATATATTGCAACCTAACTATCAAGACAGTAACGTCGCCGAATATGCGCTAGCAGCATTGCCATTTTTAATGTTTGCTATCGTACTTATCGCTATCAAGATTGCGATAAAAGCAGATAAGCACGAACAATGATCACAGGATGTGATAACCAAACCAATCCGGTGACAGGTCCTGATTTTTACCACTTGGCTTTAACGCAATAAAGTACTGCTCATCTAGTAAGTCAATGGCAAAGCAGTCATCCACGTCATGTAAGTTGTCTTTATGTAGGTGGCTCATGCCATTAAGTAATTGTTGTTTCGCTTTCTCTTTCGCTTCATACTCGTTTTGCGCCACAAATAAAGCAAAATCGTGTTGTTCAGCTAAACGTTCAGGTACATAAGCCCCCATATTCACAAAATACAGTTTTTGGGTCTGCGCTGGCTGCTCTTTAACAAGGCTAACTTCATACCCATCAACATGACTGATAGCGACATAAGAGTCCATGTGCACTGCGGCGTTATCACCAACCCACTGTGCTTTTAATTTTTGATAGCAATCTTCTATTTTTTCGCCAATGACAAAACGTACATCGTGCATTTCAATGTGACAGCCACTCACTCGTCCACCCAAATAAACCATAAACAACTGCATTGAAAGTTTCCTTTTTAACTACAAACTTCAATCATATCATTATTTTGAGTCCATCTTAAAACTAAGTTATGGTGGTTAACAATAACGATAAAAAATAGGTGATCGTATGAAACTGTTGGCAGGTCTGGCCGTGCTGATTTGCAGCACCCTTAGCTATGCTCAAACAACCGTAATTCACAATATACAAGGTTACAGCCCTACACTCGAAGGTGCGTTAAGCACCTTTAATGTGCTGGTGTTTAAAGATGGTAAAGTAGTAAAAACCGGCGAAAAAGACATCATTAAAGAGTTTCCTCAAGCCACTAAAATTGATGGCAAAGGCCACACTCTTTTACCCGGCTTAATTGATGCTCACGGCCATGTTATCGGTTTGGGTAATAACCTGCTAAGGCTTGATGTCAGAGGCATAAAATCAGTATCAGCCATTGGTGAAAAGTTACGTGACTATGCCAAACAAGCACCTAAGGGATGGGTTATCGGCAGAGGGTGGGATCAAACTCTTTGGCCTGATAAACAGTTTCCAACCGCTAAACAGTTAGACCAGTATGTGAGTGACAGGCCCGTCGTTCTCACCCGGGTAGATGGACATGCCATATGGGTTAATAGTAAAGCCATGGCGCTTGCTGGCATAGATGCACGCACTAAAGCGCCAGCAGGGGGAGAGATTATTCGCTCATCAGATGGACTCCCCAGCGGTGTTTTTATTGATAAAGCCGAGCAACTGATAAAAAGTCATATTCCTCCCTCTACAACAGAGCAAAGACAGTTAGCTTTAAATAAAGCAGGCCAACATTTGCTCAGTTTGGGGATTACCTCAACCCATGATGCGGGTATTGACTATGCCACTTGGCAATTATATCAACAGCGTGCTGAGCAACATACATTGCCTGTGAGAATTTACGCCATGTTGAGTGCCAGTGATGAGCGTTTACTACCTATGCTCAAACATGGCGTTATCAAAGAAAAAGCTGATTTTTTGAGTATCCGCAGCGTAAAAATCTATGCGGATGGTGCGCTTGGCAGTCGAGGAGCTGCGTTATTAGCAGACTATCACGACAGAGAAGGTCACACAGGCCTGATGCTAGAAACACAAGCGCAGCTAGAGTCATTGCTTAAACAAAGCTTCACTCATGGCTATAGTGCGCATACGCATGCCATTGGCGATAAAGCCAACCGTATAGTGCTTGATAGCTATGAACATATATTTAAAACTGTGGGCGGCAAGTTACTACGTAATCGCATTGAACACGCACAAATAGTTCACCCCGATGATATTCCTCGTTTTAAAACGCTCAATATTATCCCTTCTATGCAGCCCATTCATGCGACATCCGACATGCATATGGCCGAGCAACGCTTAGATGAACAACAGCTTCGTGGCGCATATGCATGGCAAACGTTCTTAAAGCAAGGTAGTAAAATTGCAGCTGGTTCAGATTATCCGGTGGAGTTAGCAAACCCCTTCTATGGCTTGCATGCTGCGGTTACTCGCATGTCTCGTGATAACGAACCTGAGCAAGGCTGGCGAGCTCAAGAAAAGCTAAATAAAGAGCAAGCATTGCGTGCTTTTACCATTGATGCAGCCTATGCAGCGTTTCAAGAGCACAAGCTTGGTAGCTTGGAAAAAGGCAAATGGGCAGATTTTATATTAATCGATAAAGATTATTTTAACATTGATGCATCTGACATTGATGACATACAAGTCTTACAGACATGGTTGGCTGGCAACTTAGCTTACCAGCAATAGCATTTCCATAGCTGCATTGAGGTTATCGTGCTCGATGCAGCTTATATAAATGATAAATATTGACCAATGCTAACAACCCATTGGTGAAGGCTACCGGCCATGCATTGATCATTACCCCATAAATGGTGAAACACACACATCCCGTCAAGTTAAACCAACGTAACTTAATCACATCGCTCATCATCAGAGAGATAACTAAAAAAACTGAGGCAATGTAGCCTAAATATTCCCAAGTCATTTGTTCTCTCCAATTAGTTGGGTTAGCATAGAGGGTCGCGTAATAACGATATATGTATGGTAAAGCCTAGAATAAAAAAGCTAACTCACAAACCCCTTTGAATTAGTACCTTAGTAAGCTCTAACACGGGATGGGGGCTAAACGAGAAAAACCTCAATAGCAGGCGTGAGTTAGCATAAAAATCATTGTGGTCATGCTATCTTTATTCAATATTAATAAATAGGACAAATGTCCGAAGAGCCATCTAGATGTTTCAATATCATTTTTCAACCAATCTTGTAGAACAATTGCTGAGCTTCGCTGGCAACGCTTTTGTTCACAGTAAAAAAGACGTATTAATCCATCAAGACGAACCTTTAACTAAACTGATCTTAGTTCGAAGTGGCACGGTTTCTTTTAGTTATGATGTTGGCAACGGTCGCCGCCTGCTGCTGGGGCAGCTTGACTGTAACAATACGCTCATTGGCGAGATCGAAGCACTTAACAACCAGCCATGCATCTATACCGTAACCTGTTTAAGCGAAGTGCAATATAACTTAATTGAGCTAAAGCACTGGCGTCAATTATTACTCGATCAGCCTGAACTGAGTCTTTATACGGCTCAAACAATTGCAGCAAAATTTGCTGAAAATCAAAAGATTAACTTAGATAAACTGTTGTTACCTTTAAGCTATAACATAGCTAAAGATTGCTTACTGAGAGCAGAAAATAACAATCCTACATTGTTACGTGCCTATCCTACTGTTAATGCAGAAGCGGAGCGGTTTGCCACCACTGAGCGTGCATACAGACGGGTTGTCACTGAACTCGTAGATAAAGGTTTAATAGTAAGAAGCAGCGAGGGGTTAAAGCCTGTCGATTTAGACGCATTACAAGATTTTGTAGATAGCTTTTCGCAAGTGTGATAACTAAGCTGGTTAGCTCACCAGCTTAGTGTAAAAACAAGTTATTTAAACAAGTCTTGGATTTTGCTCAAGTCTGATTTCCCAGCAACGATTTCATCTGGTGTTAAGCCCGATAACTCATGAGGAAATACTAACCATTCATCTGACTCGTGAATAAAATAATCTGGTTTCATCGGTACTTTGGTATTTTTAGGCTTGTAGTACGGGCAAGCAACGCGAATTTCTTTTGGCAAATTAAGACGCATCAGCTCCGCTAACTTCTCTTTTAACGCATAAATACTGCGTCCAGAATCAAAAACATCATCCACAATCAATAACGAATCGCCTGCATTTGCATTTTCAATAATATAATGTAGACCATGGACTTTAATTTCTTTTGACTGCTTACCAATGCCATAATACGACGAAGTACGTACAGCAATATGGTCGGTTTCGATGCCTTTGTAGTCATAATATTCCTGAACCGCGATACCAATTGGCGCACCACCTCGCCAGATACCAATAATAAAGTCTGGACGAAAGCCGTCTTCATAAACTTGTGCAGCAAGACAAAATGAATCTTCTAGCAACTGCTGTGCGGTGATATAGCACTTATCTGACATACAAAAACCCCGTGAGAATGCGAATAATGTCGTGTGTTTGCCACTTTAACAAGCTCCTTGAAACATCAAGAAAGCTTTTAACGCAGCTTAAGTTGTAACCGCTTATTTTAGCGCAGATAAATAAAAAATGCTTGTATTGATACTAACGACTAATAAAAAGAAACGTTGCAAAGACCGCTCTTTGTGAGAATACGCCTACAACATTTTAAAATTGTGTTTAAGCGTGACAGTTGTCTAAACTAGATAGTAATGAATACGGACTATTCAACACACCAATCAAAAGAAGGAACTTACTATGAAACTACACACACAACTTATCATCCTTTGTTTTTTGGCAATGCTCCCCAAAGCAGCCTCAGCGAAATTACTAGGATGTTTTGACTGCTCTAGCGTCATCAGTAAAAGAGAAGCTATAGAAGAGTTTCGAGCGTCAAATAAACAAAATGGAAAATACGAAGTTGTAGATGTCAAAAATGGCAGTGTATTTAGTTACAATATTGAATATGACCCAGAGTTTGACAAAGTAATTGTATTTAACGCATCACCAAGTAACGCAGCGCTTAGCCACGCTGCACAATTTTCCCAAGAGTTTAGACGCTTAGAACGTTCAATTGCTAACACTAATTATACGAGTAACAACTATGAGTCTGTCTATAAAGTATACAACGATAGAAAATTTAGTGAATTAACAAATGAATACATACTCCAATCAACCGTTATAGATCAACTCGGTATTTATGTAGGCTCGGTAGTAGCAAGCGTGGGGAAACTCGCTGTAGGCGTTAACATTGTGATTGATATCGGCTTTTCCGATGGAAGCGTTATTCGCTTCAAGGTATCAGGTATTAATGTGAATGGTCAGCCTGAATTTGAGCCTATAAGTGGAAAAGACTCTGACGGCAACGCAATTCCTACCAGTAGAAGCCATTTAAACGGTACTTATCAGTTCTCAAGAGAAAGCGGTAATTGGGAGCGGTTCGTTGAGCTGAGTCGCTTTTTTGGAGTCGATGTTTTTGGATGGCATGACACTTTTTATAACAGACGTGTATTTATAACTGATTGCCCTAGTGGGGCTTGCAGTATTCAACCAAACTAACAAGGAGTAGACCGCATGCCAATTGATATAAATGTAAGATGGGTAGGATATTACGCTGTATTGTGCTTACTGTTTCCCATATTAGCGTACTTTTTACTTAGGGGAGACAGAGCAACACCAGTAAAAGATTCATTTATAATCTTGCTACTGTCGGTCGCTCCTCCTCTGCCGTTTGTGGCTTTATTAGTATTTTATTCAATACCAAACAAACAACCCGAGCATTAACACTGTATGAAATAATGAACCTAGTACTTTGCTGGGTTCATTATCTCGTTCGGATAAAAGTTAGCTTCATAAAAATACAAACCAGTCACAGTGAGAAACATGGGCCTAAGCCCCCTACAAAGCTTTTAAATAAGCTGTTCACATACAAAACTTGTAACCAAAACTAAAGATTGACTTCGTCTTTTGACTTTTTGATGCGAAGTGAGAGCACTTCCAAAATTTGATCATTAATTTTTTGTCGGACCTACATTTGAGCACCACCGCACGGCAAGCAACGCTTATAAATAAAATGCGAGTAATTATTTTCTGGGGGAGTTAAAGACATAAAAAAACCCTAACCGTAAGGCTAGGGTTATAAAAAGTGGTACCAGTGGGCGGACTTGAACCGCCACGCCCGAAGGCAACGGATTTTGAATCCGTCATGTCTACCAATTCCATCACACTGGCATAATTTTTCTTTCATCTTCTAAAACAAGAGAAAATAAAGAAAAACCACTTTGAGCTAGGGCTTTGTTTATAATGCCTTCGTCTCTATGCCATGCATTATACAAACATCGCTTCGCTGGGCAAGTAATTTTTTAACTGAGCTACACCAACTGCTTGGTATTTGTACAAAACAACTATAAAACCGCCATTTATAATGATTTTCGCCATTACCTGCTAGGTTGTGTAAAATACTGCAAATCTGATCGTTTGTTTTGAGTGAGAGTTCACACATGTCACAGTTTCCAAGCGCTGGCTTCTTTCGTCGATTCGCTTCACTAATCTATGACGGATTAGTTGTTATTGCTTTTGCAATGCTAACAACAGTGATTTATTTATTGATTATACAAGGCTTTATATCTGCAGGCATATTAACGATAGGGGCACACCCTGACGTTTCAGCTTACATTCAAGCATCCCCCACTCTTTACACAATTCGCGCAGTTTTGTTGGTGTTAGTTGCCATCTTGTTCTACGCCTACTTTTGGACTAAAAGTGGACAGACTATTGGCATGAGAGCCTGGAGATTAAAAGTACAAACTCACTCGGGGGAATTATTGCCATGGTCTACCGCTTTATCGCGAAGCATATGTGCATTATGTGGATTAGGGAACTTATTCGTGTTAGTTGATTTTAAAAAGAAGCGCGCTTTGCAGGACCTACTTTGTAAAACTGAAGTAATTGTATTAACTAAAGAAGAAAACAAAAAAGTTTATAACAGTTTAGATTAACTTGGTTAAGCCCAGCAGTCGTGCTTAATGTAATTCGTTTCACAAATAGTTAGAGAGGACAACATACGTATGTTTCAAGAAGACGACATATATATGTTTGGGCACTGCCGTCTTCGTAATTAGTCCTCGTAGTTCTGAGCCTATTTCGTCATTCTGAACTTGCTGTCGAATCTCATGATTGAAACAAGCGACATTTTGCACTTAGTAGGCTTATTGGTTACGTTTGAGCAAGTAGCTGGCAATAACAACAAACAGTATGCTTGGCATCATCGCACCAACCACCGCAGGTACGTTATATACCATCACTATTGGACCGAATATTTCATTACTCAAGTGAAACGCCAACCCGGTGATCACACCCATTATAATTCTCGCGCCCATGCTCACTGAGCGCAGCGGACCAAAAATAAAAGACAGTGCCACTAAAAGCATCACCGCAACAGTCAGTGGCTGCATGACCTTTCGCCAAAGTGCTAAGTCATAGCTACTGGTATCTTGCTCATTTTGCTCTAGATAAGACAAATACGACCAAATCCCTCTAAATGACAGAGACTCAGGATCGACAGAAACAACATCTAGCTTCTCTGCTGTGAGCTGGGAGTTATATATTTGCGACTCTCGGTAATGGGTGGTGATTTTTTCTTCACCCAGAGTAACTTCTTCGATACCGCTGAAAATCCACCCTTGTGGCACACTCCTTCCATGTTCGACGCGCATCACTTTACTAAGCTCTAAATCATCATTGAAATAGTAAATGCTTACATCTTTAAGATCACCCGACTTTTCAATGTTGCCGATATTTATAAAATTACTACCATCTTTAGCCCAGACACCTTTTTGTGCATTAAACACTTCACCACCAAAAATAGCGTTGTTTCTAAGTTGTTTGGCGGCCTTTTCAGCTTGCGGTACGCCCCACTCACCCAATGCCATCATACATAGCGCTAGTACAATCGCTGTTTTCATTACCGAGCCGATGATTTGCAAACGTGACATACCAGCCGCCTGCATCACAACCAACTCACTGCTTGATGCCAACGCCCCCAGTCCTGTCAATCCACCAATCAATGCCGCCATCGGGAAAAACACCACGACATCCGAAGGCATACTATAAAAGGTATACAGCATCGCATCTGCCATATCGTAACTACCGCGACCTACTGACTTCAACTGCTCGATATACTTAATGAGCGTATTGATCCCCACAAATACCAAAAGCGCAAACCCAGTGGTTTGCAAGATGCTTCGACCCAAATACAAATCTAATGTTTTCATCATGCAACCGACGCCTGTTTTGTTAACAGTGAGCGCATCCATACTCCAAATGGTCGTCCTTTAGCAATCAAATAAGCGCCGATAAATAATACACTTAAATGGATCCACCAAAGTCCTACCGCAGAAGGGATCTTACCCTCAGCGACCAAAAACTTTCCTGCATTTAATAAAATAAAGTAGCCAAGATACAAACTGATAGCAGGCACCAACTTGGCGAATTTGCCTTGACGAGGGTTTACTACGCTCAGAGGAACCGCAAGTAACGTTAACAGAATAATAGAAATGGGCACTGACAGGCGTAACTGAAACTGAGCCGCCGCTTGAGGCGTATCCATTTCGAGTAACTGTAACGTAGGTATTGCTTCTAATTTGCGTCGCTGGTGTTCTATGATTTGCTCACGTATTTGTACTTGGTAGCTGGCAAATTCGGTTTTGTTTAATGCTTGGCTTAAACCGTCCGTTTCGTAGCGTTTACCGTCATTTAGCACAAGTTGTTGCTCACCACTTTCTTGCTCAATCACGCGCCCTTTTTGAGCATAAACAATACGTGCTGCTTGGTTGGAATCTTTATTGGGGAGCTGTGCCACGAAGACTTTGTCCAACTCCTTCCCTTGATCCAAGATATTGTGAACAAACACCACTGCTTTTTCATTACCCGTTTGTTGAAATCGCCCGGCCCTAAGCGCTGATAGCCCAGACTCAGCTTCTGCCTGCTCTTTTAGTTGATATTCTTTTTCAGACGCCCAAGGTGCCACATACAAACTGACCCCCCCGGCTAGCATGGCAAAAAAAACACTCGACACTAACGTGACTCGAACCACATACCACTCACTGACGCCACAAGCTCTTAAGACTGTCATTTCACTGTCTGCATACACGCGGCTGTAAGCCAAAATAATGCCTAAAAACAAACTTAGCGGTAAAATATAAACAGCCAATTGTGGTAGTTTGAGCATCAACACCGATGCCACTAGCTTCGCTGGTAAGTCACCGTCTGACGCATCACTGAGGATCCGAACAAACTTTTGCGACAAGAAAATCGTCATCAACGTGAGAAACACGGCGACCTGCGATTTTAATACCTCAGCAGTTAAATAACGAAAGATTAGCAATGTTTGCCCCTATAAAACTTCGTGTTTCACTGGAATAGTGGGAAATTTTGAGTAAACTGGTTATTTTAGTCAGTTTATTATATGCCATCAAATTTAATTATCATACCAACAGTCAGAGATAATCACGCATTAATGGTATTGATAGTAGCGTCGGCATAAAGTTCAAAAAGACATAACTTTAGACTCAGGAGTCGCAATGGAATTCAGCGTAAAAAGTGGTAGCCCAGAAAAACAGCGCAGTGCCTGCATCGTAGTTGGTGTATATGAGCCTCGCCGTTTATCTCCCATCGGTGAACAGCTGGATAAAATCAGTGATGGCTACATCTCAAATTTATTGCGTCGTGGTGACTTAGAAGGTAAACCAGGGCAAGTATTATTACTGCATCATGTCCCTAACGTGCTTAGTGAGCGAGTGTTGCTAGTCGGATGTGGTAAAGAAAGGGAATTAGACGATAAACAATACAAGCAAATAATCTCTAAAACCATTAATACCCTTAATGACACAGGTTCTATGGAGGCGGTTTGCTTTTTGACCGAGCAACATGTTAAAGGTCGAGACACCTATTGGAAAGTACGCCAAGCAGTTGAAACTACACAAGACTGTTTATACACATTTAATCAATTAAAGAGTAAAAAAGTCGACCCTCGCCGTCCACTTCGTAAAATTGTTTTTAATGTACCTACTCGCCGTGAATTAACCATTGGTGAGTCGGCTATTGAGCACGGCTTGGCCATCGCTGCAGGTGCTAAATTGTGTAAAGATGTGGCTAATATGCCACCGAACATTTGCAACCCTCGTTACTTAGGTGAGCAAGCAAAAGCGTTAGAAGAGTTCAATAACGTCTCTGTTAATCTCGTTGGCGAAAAAGAGATGGAAGAGCTAGGTATGCATTCTTACCTCGCTGTTGGTCGAGGCAGTGCCAATGAATCTGTCATGTCTGTTATTCATTACAACGGCGGTGCAGAAGACCAAGCTCCTATCGTATTTGTGGGTAAAGGTCTGACTTTTGACTCGGGTGGTATTTCCTTAAAACCGGGCGAAGCCATGGACGAGATGAAATACGATATGGGAGGTGCTGCTGGCGTATTAGGGTTAATGCGTTCATTAGTTGAAATGCAGCTGCCAATCAATGTAATTGGTGTGCTTGCTGGCTGTGAAAACATGCCTAGCTCAAACGCTTATCGCCCAGGTGACATATTAACCACTATGTCAGGTCAAACCGTTGAAGTGTTAAACACTGATGCTGAAGGCCGTTTGGTATTGTGTGATGCGCTGACTTATGTAGAAGCTTTTGAACCTGAAACAGTTGTTGATGTTGCAACTTTGACAGGCGCTTGTATCGTTGCACTGGGTGCGCATGCAACTGGACTTTTGTCAACACACAACCCTTTGGCTCACGACTTACTTAAAGCCGGTGAACAAAGTGGTGATAGAGCATGGCAACTACCTTTATGGGATGACTATCAAGAGCAACTAGAAAGCCCTTTCGCCGATTTTACCAATTTAGGTGGACGAGCAGCTGGCACCATTACTGCCGCATGCTTCTTATCTAAGTTCACTAAGAAGTATAACTGGGCACACCTCGATATAGCAGGTACAGCTTGGCGCAGTGGCAAAAATAAAGGGGCAACAGGACGTCCAGTGCCAATGTTAACCCAATACTTGTTAAATCGCGTTAACGTGACAGACGCACAGCAAGATTAACCTAGCCAGATTGATTGATGGCATGGGGTTTCTGTGTCAAAATGCGCCTTTATTTTGAACGCTGAGTTTTGCCTGTAGAAATACAGAATAACCGCCCATTATGAAGTCAACGCCATGACCATCAATGCACAATTCTATGTGTTAAAGCATGACAATGAGCCGGATGCTAAACTACCGGCTCATTTTGATCTAGCGGCCCGCACTGCTGCCGAACAATATAGAGCTGGTCAGCGCGTATTTATCTATGTTGATAGCGTTGAAGATGCCCATGCCATTGACGAGCATTTATGGTGTTTTGAAGCTGATAGCTTTGTACCACATAACTTACAAGGCGAAGGCCCTAAAGGTGGAGCACCAGTAGAAATTGGTCAAACACCGCCCATTGGCAGACGTTCGGTGCTCATTAATTTAGCAACTAAGCTTCCGGATTTTATCCGTCGCTTTGCACAAGTTTATGATTTTGTTCCGAGCGAGGCTATGGCGACGCAAGCAGCACGCGAGCGGTTTAAGCATCTACGCCAACTTGGCGCCAGTATTTCAACCAAAGAAATTGAAAATTAAAGTATTTATTAAGGTTCTGTGAAATGGATAAAACCTATAATCCACAAGATATAGAACAGTCTTTATACCAAGACTGGGAAGAAAATGGCTATTTTAAGCCATCAGGCAAAGGCGATGCATATTCAATCATGATCCCACCGCCTAATGTCACAGGTAGCCTACATATGGGCCACGCGTTCCAAGATACCATCATGGATACGCTCACTCGCTACAAGCGTATGAAAGGTAACAATACTTTATGGCAAGTCGGTACAGACCACGCAGGTATCGCCACACAAATGGTCGTAGAGCGCAAACTGGCAGCTGAAGAGAACAAAACACGTCATGATTTAGGTCGTGACGCTTTCATTGATAAAATCTGGCAGTGGAAAAACCAATCTGGTGGCACCATTACCAAGCAACTTCGTCGTTTAGGTGCATCAGTAGATTGGGAGCGTGAGCGTTTTACCATGGATGAAGGTTTATCTGAAGCCGTAAAAGAAGTGTTCGTGCGCCTTCACAAAGAAAACCTTATTTACCGCGGTAAACGTCTAGTAAACTGGGACCCGAAATTACACACTGCAATTTCAGATTTAGAAGTAGAGAACAAAGACAAGCAAGGCCACATGTGGAACTTGCGCTACCCACTTGCTGATGGCATTAAAACGCTTGATGGCAAAGATTACATCGTCGTGGCAACCACTCGTCCAGAAACCATGCTTGGTGATACCGGTGTTGCTGTAAACCCAGATGACGAGCGTTATCAACATCTCATTGGTAAAGAAGTTTTATTGCCTATTGTCAATCGTCGTATCCCTATCGTTGCCGATGAGCACGCAGATATGGAAAAAGGCACTGGCTGCGTAAAAATCACCCCAGCCCACGATTTTAACGATAACGAAGTTGGTAAGCGTCATGAGCTGCCAATGATCAACGTATTCAACAAAGATGCTGCGATTATAAATGCTGGTGAATGCTATGCATTTGACGGTAAGCCATTAGAGTTAGACGCACCTATTCCTGAGCGTTTCCACGGCCTAGACCGCTTTGATGCTCGCAAACAAATTGTTGATGAATTTGAACAAGCTGGCTTGTTAGAAAAAATCGATGACCATAGCTTAACTGTACCATATGGCGACCGCTCTGGTGTTGTCATTGAGCCGCTATTAACTGATCAATGGTATGTACGAGTTGCACCACTTGCGAAGGTAGCGACTGAAGCGGTTGAAAACGGTGAAATACAATTTGTGCCAAAGCAATACGAAAACATGTACTTCTCTTGGATGCGTGATGTTCAAGACTGGTGTATCTCGCGTCAGTTATGGTGGGGTCACCGTATCCCAGCTTGGTATGATGCCGATGGCAACGTGTTTGTTGGCCGTGACGAAGCTGAAGTTCGTCGCGACAATAACATTGCCGACAATGTTGTATTAAACCAAGACGAAGATGTATTAGATACATGGTTCTCGTCCGCACTTTGGACTTTCTCAACGCAAGGTTGGCCAGAAAATACCGACGACTTAAAGGTATTCCATCCATCTGATACGCTAGTAACGGGCTTTGATATTATCTTCTTCTGGGTGGCCCGTATGATCATGATGACCATGCACTTCATCAAAGATGAAAATGGTAAGCCACAAGTGCCATTTAAAACCGTTTATGTGACGGGCCTTATTCGCGATGAAAATGGCGATAAGATGTCAAAGTCTAAAGGTAACGTCCTTGACCCACTTGATATGATTGATGGTATCGATCTTGAAAGCTTAGTTGAAAAGCGCACAGGTAACTTGATGCAGCCACAGCTAGCGAAAAAGATTGAAAAAAATACTCGCAAAACCTTCGCTGATGGCATTGAGCCACATGGTACAGACGCATTGCGCTTTACCTTGGCTGCCATGGCCTCAACAGGCCGCGATATCAACTGGGATATGAATCGTTTAGAAGGTTACCGTAACTTCTGTAACAAGCTTTGGAACGCAAGTCGTTACGTACTGATGAACACTGAAGAGCAAGATTGTGGCTTTGATGATGGTGAAAAAGTTTATTCGCTGGCTGATCGCTGGATCTTAGGTCAGTTCCAAAACACAGTTAAAGTTTTTAGTGAGCACTTAGATAACTACCGCTTTGACTTAGCGGCGAACACTATCTACGAATTCACTTGGAACCAGTTCTGCGATTGGTACTTAGAGCTTACTAAGCCAATCTTGTTCAAGGGCAACGAAGAACAACAACGTGGTACACGACATACTCTGATCACTGTGCTTGAAGGTCTGCTACGTTTAATGCACCCACTTATGCCGTATATCACAGAAACTATCTGGAAGCGTGTTGCGCCATTGGCAAACATTGATGCGAAAACCATCATGCTTGAGCGTTTCCCTGAGTTTGACCAAAGCCAAGTTGATGAGACTGCAATGGCGGATCTCGAGTGGGTGAAGCAATTTATTCTGGCAATTCGTAACATTCGTGGTGAAATGGACATTAGTCCAAACAAGCCGTTAAATGTGCTACTTGCTAAGGCTGATGCGCAAGACTTACGCCGCTTAGAAGATAATAAAGCCTTCTTAAGTGCACTCGCTAAACTTGAAAGCTTTAAGGTACTAGATAGCGCTGATGAAGCACCAGCAAGTGCAACTGCATTTATCGGTAACCTCGAGATCATGATCCCCATGGCTGGTTTGATTGATGTTGAAGCCGAACTTGCTCGTATCGCAAAACAACTTGAAAAAGCGCAAAAAGGCTTAGAACAAGTTGAGAAAAAACTCGCGAACGAAAAGTTTGTAAATAATGCGCCTGAAGCAGTATTGGCAAAAGAAAAAGAAAAGCTTGCTGAATTTTCTGATGCTAAAGCGAAGTTGCTTGAGCAAAAAGCAAAAATTGAAAGTTTATAAAGGCTGACTAATTTTGTATAAAAAGGGCAGTGTACACTGCCCTTTTTCTTGACGGCTAGAAACCTAAGTTAAATTGCACACCCAGCACAGTTGCATGGCCATTAGACTCAAAGCCCCATGCTTGTCCAAGATTATCCTTTTCAACAAAGTGTTGTGTTTTGCCGCGTAAAAAACTCACGCCAAAGTCCAGCGAGCTATTTTTAGAAACTTGATATTCGGCACCAAATGAGTACCACATACGATCCGTATCAGGAATAGAAATAGACATATGATAAGGATCCGCAGGCGATTTATCATAAGCGATTCCTAATCGCAGTTTTAAATCGTTGCCATATTGGTGATCTGCACCGATTGCGTAACGCATAGAATTAGAGAAGTTTTCATCTTTGCTAAATACCGTACCACGCCCTTTTACCTCGGCTGCTAATGTCTTAAAGCTACTCCATCCAGTCCAAAGCACACTATAGTGAAGTGAGCTACTTTCGCTAATGGTATGGCTACCAGAAAACTCTGCAATAGCGGGTAGAGTAAGTTCTAAACTACCAGGTAAAGTACTACCAGCAGTACCGTTAAAAGGCGCTCCAGCAGGTAATTGATTACTAAACTCACCGTCAAATACAATGTCGGTTTCGCTGCGATAATGCAAGCCAAAGCGGCTATCATCATCTATTTGATAGCTAAGCCCTAAATTCCAGCCATAGCCACTATCATCCCCTTCTAAATGCATTGCTTGTGTTGCCGCAGGTACAGGAAGAGGCGACGCGCCAAAAGTACGCACTATTTTCGCATCTGCGTATACATAGTTAACACCAAGAGCAACGGTGAACTCTTTTGAGACTTCATAGGCAACACTCAAATTGGTATTTACCGTAACTATCTCCGTTTCACCGGCTAGCTGCCCTGCAGCATAGTCTGTTACAAACTCAGTTGCTAAACCAAACTGAGAGTAAACCCCCATTCCTAAGAATAATGACTCATTAATAGGCGTCATAAAATAAACTGCAGGCACAACAGCACTTGGCGCTATGCTTGAATCATCCAGTTTATTTGGGGCTACACCGTTATTTGTCGAGGTACCTCGAAGGCTAACATCAGGCTCAACATACATGGCACCAACACTTAGCATAGTGCTGTCAAATTGGCTCATAAGCGCTGGGTTGCGTGCAATAACTGAAGCATCATCAGCAACCGATGCTTCACCTGCATACGCGCGCCCAAGTCCTGATACACTTTGCTCTGCTAATTGAAAGGCAGCTGCAAAAGCGTGTGAAGATACTAACATCATACTTGATGCGAGTAGCGTTTTTTTAAATACAGACATTTTCTAATCCCATGTGTAAAGTCACATTTTTAAAACCTGCACACACTACCTAAAACAAGATTAAAAAGCTGCAATTTCGAGATAATACTCTAATCAATCGAACATTTTTACATCACAGCTTAAAGTTTACGCAGCCAAACACCCATAAAAAGCACTCAAATACAAATAACTCTCATTAGCATTGACGAGGATGGACAATTTAATTAGACTTCTTAGAAAGCCCAACAATGGATCTAAAAGACATGCTGTTACTCATATTAGGTGCTCTGACCTTTTCAGGAGTGAGTGTTTACTGCTGGTGTAAGGCCACATATTGTGCTTGCAGACATGCTGGGCAATGCGATAATCCTATAAGCTATTATTGGCTGGTTGGAATTTGTGCGTCTTTATTGGCATTGCTACTTTGCTGTTTGGCACTACACACAAATAAAGGCACGGTACTGTGGTTAATTTTAACACTGTCTTGTTTAGGTGGCGCATCAATGTCAGCTAAATTCAGTGCTCTAAAACGACGTAAAAAAATTAAGCTAAAAGGTGATCTTTTAATAGGCGAGATAAGTTAATTTGATAATCTAAAGGCCGTATGCTGGCAATCACTTTGATATCATGATCAGGAGAGCTTAAATCAAGTTCCTTAGCCGTGATATGGTGCATGTGTTTTGTATTGTAAAATATTCTCACATGTGGCGCGGTCGGGGCATGTTTATTACCAGCAAGCACCAAAGCGAGTCGCTCATTCGTTAGTTTAACGATAGAACCGACAGGATGAACTCCAAGACATTTGATAAAACGCTGTACGAGCACAGGGTCAAATTTATCTTTGTTAGTCAGTAAATGGCGCAGAGCATGAACAGGCTCTTCGCCTTGTTGGTATGGTCGCTCTGAAGTCATGGCATCATATACGTCAACAATCGCCATCATTCTTGCAGCTTTACTTATCTGTAGCCCTTTTAAGCCCCGAGGATACCCCGTGCCGTCAATTCGCTCATGATGGTTGATTATCATGTCCATGATCATTGGGGTGATGCCTTGCTCTCCCTTTACTAAACCTAAAGAATGAACGACATGTTTTTTTACCGCTTTGTATTCTATATCAGTAAGCTTGTCTTGTTTATTAACCAAGCCTTGAGGTAAACGTGCGTGCCCCACATCATGCAACATAGCGCCCATTGCAAGCTGCTGAATGAGGCTTTGTGACAGGCCTAAATATTTAGCAAATACACTTATCAAAATGGCGCAATTAATCATATGCCGCCAGTTATAGCCTTCTCTATCTTGCAAACGCGTTAAAATAGCCATGGCATTACTGTTGCGCAATACTGACTCTACGATTTCTTTGCTTATTTGATTAATCAGACCAACATCTGCTTTTAACCCAGACGTCACATCTCCATACAATATTTGTATTTTTCTATTGTGTAGCTCAAATGCTTGGCTAGCAAGCTCAAATTCTCGCTCAAGTGAAGTCGGTTCTGTTGACTCCTGAGCTCTCTTTTTAGTGCGTCGTGACGGCTGCTTCTCTCCAGCCATACCAGCTCTTCGACGTCGTTCTCGAGCATCAAGCTTTGTTGCTTCAGGTTTATTACGCTCTTTTTTTGCTTCAACCTGATATTTTTCAGGAACTGCAATTTCACTCAAATCAAAGTCAATATTGAGCTCTAATACACCTTCTGCAGAGAGTTTGTCTATGATGTCGCTGTCTCTGACCATACCACGAGATTTGATTTTGACACCCGTATCTGCGCGTTGCTTGTGAACACTGTCTACAAACATACCAGGCTTGAGTTCAGAAATCGGCAGAGTCACTCGCATAGTAGGATCATATAAAAAAGGACGACAGGTACGATTAATAGCACTTTTTGACCCTAAGAGTCTATATTTCGAGTATTAAATAATAATTAACTATTAGATAAAAAATCAATAGGAGGGAGTTAATGTAGAGTTTTTAGGTGTAAACGCGCTGTATACACCTAAACAAGTCATAGCCAGCTTAAAGTTGCATTACTCTTGAAAATAAGTGCCCCAACCATCATATTCAACATCAAATTCTTGCGCTAAAGCTGCAAGTTTATCAACGTCTTCCATGATAACGTCAGTGTCTAACTCGGCCTCAACGACAACATCAAAACCCCAAATTTTACTGCCGTCTTCAAGTTCTAATTCAGCGGGGTCTTCTACATCATAACCAAGTCTAAAAGCTGCTAGTGCTGCATTTTCTAACTTTTTGAAGTCTTCACATACAAAGTGGTGTTCTACTTCATAAAGTTTGTCTGTTGCTGAACCATCTTCTAAGAGTGACTCAACAATATCTTCACTAATTTCGCGCCAGTTTTCCATTGTTCTCTATTACCTTTTCATCAAGCTGAGCAATACGTTGTGCCATTACTGAATGTATTGCTTTTGCATGCTCACGCGCACTGATCTCTTTGTCTAAATTAATCGGCGCCAAAATATCGATGTAGATTATACCATTGTCCCAGCGGTTTAGCTTAATACAATTAGTAGTGCTATTCATGCAGACGGGGACTACGGGTACTTGTGCATTCAAGGCAGTATGAAAAGCACCGGTTTTAAATGGTAATAAGCCCTTTCCATAACTTCGCGTTCCCTCTGGAAACATCCAAATAGACAAGCCTTTATTTTTAATCTTTTCGGCAGATTTGCCAATCGTACCAACTGCTTTAGTGCGATTGCTTCTATTGATAAGAATATTACCCGAAAGCCAATAAAGCTGCCCAAAGAATGGGATCCACTTCAAACTTTTTTTACCCATACTAACTGTGTTTTGAGGAACAACCGCTGTCAAGGTGAAAAGATCATAGTTATTTTGATGATTTGCTACATATACAGCAGGCCCAACATGCTCACTTTCAGGGTGGCGCGAAACAACTAATTTCACCCCAATAACTGCTGACATTCTGCCAAACCAACTTGCAATGATATGGACATTGTTAGGGTGAAATGGCCTTACGACACATAAAAGTAATCCAAACACACAGCTAAAAACAATAAACAATGCCATCGCTAAGACGCGTAATACTGCCAACAAAATCATTTCTCCTCACTTACGAAGGCGCATTATAATCAAAATAGCGAACACTTGTAAGCTCAAAAAATAACTCTGTCGGCAAAAAACAAAAAAGCCGCTAACAAGGTAGCGGCTTTTTCTTATAATTCAATTATCTGTTAGCTCATCGCTGAATGCAGCTTTTTCATTGCTGACTTTTCTAGTTGACGTACACGCTCTGCTGAAACGTTGTATTTCTCAGCCAAATCTTGCAGCGTCGCTTTTTCATCACCTAGCCAACGCGCACTAACGATATCTTGCGAACGTTCATCTAGCGTTTTAAGCGCGTTAAATAAACGCGTTTGAGACTGCTCTTGCCACTGCTCTTCTTCGACCACATCAGCCAAGTCACCACTTGAGTCGGTTAAGTATTGAACTGGAGAGTAACTGCTTGTTGGTGCATCGTCGTTATCATCAGTTGTTAGATCAAAGCCCATATCTTGGCCACTCATACGCGATTCCATTTCACGTACTTCCTTTTCACTAACACCCAACTCATTCGCAACGGTAGTCACTTCATCTTGATTGAACCAACCCAAACGTTTTTTGTTTTTTCTTAAATTGAAAAATAATTTACGTTGTGCTTTTGTCGTTGCAACCTTAACAATACGCCAATTCTTCAGCACATACTCATGGATTTCAGCTTTTATCCAATGTACTGCGAACGAAACAAGTCTAACACCGACATCAGGATTAAAACGTTTAACAGCCTTCATTAGACCTATGTTGCCTTCTTGGATTAAATCTGCCTGCGGTAAACCGTAGCCAGAGTAGCTTTTCGCAATATGGGCAACAAAGCGAAGGTGAGAAACGATGAGTTTTTTAGCAGCTTCCAAATCCCCTTCCTGTTGAAGGCGAGTGGCCAACACTTTTTCCTGCTCTGCATCAAGCATAGGAATAGCGCTTACAGTTTGTAAGTAACCATCTAAGCTCGCGCTTTGCTGTCCAGCTGTTAGTGCTAATGCATATAAATCTTTACTCATTTTTCACCTCAGTGATAAATATTTCAGTCCATTTTAGCACTCTTCAAGCAAGAGTGCTAATGCGTATATAATACTTTTTTAAAAGAAAATGCAAGCTTTTTCTCTTTGCTGCGGATCTTACACTTAAGCTATTGATTTATAGAAGGTCAAAATAAAACACTGGTCAGAAAACAGATAATAGCGTTGCCAGCCTAGCACATTTACATGACTCAACTGTGACATTTTACAGGCACTTAAGACAATAATTTGTTCATTTAAGTGCCAAAGTGCATAGAACTATACTTTGTCTGGCTCGATGTCTTTTATGTAACGATGTACAGATAAAAACGACCCACCAAACCCTAGGGTGATTGCCAAAAGGAGCAAAATCATCAATTCATTTAAATTGAGACCTTGCAATACAAATGAGCTTTGATACACCCCAGCAACCATTGACACTGCAGACTCTAACCACCACAGCATCAATGCGACGCTTATAAATGCCACCAAACCACCAACAATGCCATACCATATACCAGTCCAAATAAATGGCGTGTGAATAAACGTATTTGTTGCTCCAACTAATTTCAAAACTTGAATTTCTTCTTTTTTATCCATGATAGATAGACGTATGGTATTGCCAATAATCAAGATCACCGCACTGAGTAATAATAGTGCAATAGTCACAACGCTTTCTTTTAATAAGCTCAACAATGCATTTAGACGCTCTAACCACTCTATATCGAGTTTACCAAACTCAACTTCGCGCTCTTTTTCTAATTTATCCAAAAGCTGCTGCGCCGCCTGTGGCTTGCGATACCGGTCAGTGGGTGTAACCAGTACCACATTAGGTAGTGGGTTTTCTTCTAAATAGTCAAGAGCCTGACCAAACCCAGATATACGCTTGAATTCATCAAGTGCTTGAGATTTAGATATAAGTTTAACATCCGCAACTTCTGGATACAGAGCGAGTCGCTTAGCTAACGTTTGCGTTTGTTGTTCACTCATTGACTCTTTAACGAATAGCGATATTTCTGCTGCATCGTTAAAACCACTACTCACCTGTTGTACGTTTTTTACAACAATGTACAAGGTTGCAGGCAATGTTAAGCTCAACCCTAACACTAAGATAGTCATCATCGAAGCCATGGGTGTACGCCACATTTCACCTAAGCTATTGACCCCCTGACGAAGTACAGTGATAACAAAAAAGTAAACTTGCAAAAACACAGATTTATTTTGGCTCGTAGTTTGTGCTTCACGACTTTTAAACAATAAGCTCATAACCCCCCCTCCATTAACGGATCTTGACTCATACGGCCATGATTTAACGTCAAACTCCGATATTTCATTCTGGCAATCAGCCCAAGGTCGTGTGTCGCAATGAGTACCGCCGTGCCGTGACGATTGAAGTCTTCAAATAGCTTTAAAATTTCCATTGATAACTCTGGGTCTAAGTTACCTGTTGGTTCATCAGCCAATAACAATGGAGGCGAATTGACAATAGCTCGAGCAATACCAACTCGTTGCTGTTCCCCTCCTGATAACGTACTGGGTTGGCAACGAACTTTATCTAAAAGACCCACTTTATCCAGCGCTGCATGCACCCTTTTTGCAATGTGTTTATGATGCATACCCTCAATAACCAAAGGTAATGCAACATTATCAAATACGTTGTAACGCTCAAGTAAGCGATGGTTTTGGAATATGATCCCTATATCACGCCTAACAAAAGGGATCTGGCGATTGCTAACGCCATTTAAGTCAACGCCATTAATAAAAACGTGCCCAGCAGAAGGGCGTTCCATAACGCTGATCAACTTTAGTAAAGTACTTTTTCCAGCACCACTGTGACCGGTTAAAAAAGCAAGCTCGCCATTGCCTAGCTCAAAACTTACTTTCTCTAACGCTCTGTGACCACCTGGATAGGTTTTGCTGACTTGGTCAAATTTGATCATGTTAGGCCTGCTTATAATTGTGTTTTAGACCAAAGAAAGGGAGCATCTTGTCTCCCTATCATTATTAGTTAAGCATCGTCATTACTAAACAATGCTTCGATGAAATCATCGCTTTTAAATGTTCGCAAATCATCAATGCCTTCACCTACACCGATGTAGCGAATTGGAATTTGGAATTTATCAGCGACTGCAAATATGACACCACCCTTTGCTGTGCCATCTAGTTTAGTCAAAGTGATCCCCGTCAGCCCAACCGCTTTATTAAATAGGTTCACTTGGCTAATTGCATTTTGACCGGTGCCAGCATCAATAGTTAACATCACTTCATGAGGGGCATCAGGGTCTAGCTTTTTCATAACACGAGCTATTTTTTCAAGCTCTTGCATTAGATTATCTTTGTTCTGTAAACGTCCTGCCGTATCAGCAATTAAGATATCCACATTACGAGCTTGTGCAGCTTGAAACGCATCGAACACCACTGACGCACTATCAGCACCGGTATGCTGAGCAATAACAGGGATACTATTACGCTCACCCCAAACTTGTAATTGCTCTACTGCTGCTGCCCTAAAGGTATCGCCAGCAGCTAACATTACTGATTTACCTTGCTGCTGGAACTGCTTCGCTAACTTACCTATGGTAGTTGTTTTACCAACTCCGTTTACACCTACCATCAATATCACAAATGGTTTTTTGTTTTGAGGTAATTCAAGGGGCTTTTCGGCTTCTTTTAGCATATCAGCCATTTCTTGCTTCATTAATTCATAAAGCGCATCACCGTCTTTTAACTGCTTACGATCAGCTGCATCGGTTAAGTTATCGATCAACTTCATTGTCGTATCAACGCCCAGATCAGCTGTTAATAACTGCGTTTCAAGTTCTTCGAATAATTCGTCATCAATCTTTTTACCCTTAAAGATTGATGCAATACCAGAGCCTAGATTTACTTTGGTCTTAAGTAACCCTTTCTTCAATCTAGAAAAGAATCCTTCTTTCTTTGGTTTCTCTTCAGCTTGTGCTTTGGCCTGCGCTTCTGCAGCTAAGCGCTGGCGCTCGGCTTCTTCAGCGGCAGCTTGCTCTGCTTCTTTTTCAGCTTGTGCTTTGGCCTGCGCTTCTGCAGCTAAGCGCTGGCGCTCGGCTTCTTCAGCGGCTGCTTGCTCTGCTGCTTCTTTTTCAGCTTGTGCTTTGGCCTGCGCTTCTGCAGCTAAGCGCTGACGCTCGGCTTCTTCAGCGGCAGCTTGCTCTGCTGCTTCTTTTTCAGCTTGTGCTTTGGCCTGCGCTTCTGCAGCTAAACGCTGACGCTCGGCTTCGTCAGCGGCAGCTTGCTCTGCTGCTTCTTTTTCAGCTTGTGCTTTGGCCTGCGCTTCTGCAGCTAAACGCTGGCGCTCGGCTTCTTCAGCGGCAGCTTGCTCTGCTTCTTTTTCAGCTTGTGCTTTGGCCTGCGCTTCTGCAGCTAAACGCTGACGCTCGGCTTCTTCAGCGGCAGCTTGCTCCGCGGCTTCTTTTTCAGCTTGTGCTTTGGCCTGCGCTTCTGCAGCTAAACGCTGACGCTCGGCTTCTTCAGCGGCAGCTTGCTCTGCTGCTTCTTTTTCAGCTTGTGCTTTGGCCTGCGCTTCTGCAGCTAAGCGCTGACGCTCGGCTTCTTCTGCGGCAGCTTGCTCTGCTTCTTTTTCAGCTTGTGCTTTGGCCTGCGCTTCTGCAGCTAAACGCTGACGATCAGCTTCTTCAGCGGCAGCTTGCTCTTCTTCTTTTTCAGCTTGTGCTTTGGCCTGCGCTTCTGCAGCTAAGCGCTGACGCTCGGCTTCTTCAGCGGCAGCTTGCTCTGCTTCTTTTTCAGCTTGAGCTTTGGCCTGTGCTTCTGCGGCTAAGCGCTGACGCTCAGCTTCTTCAGCGGCAGCTTGCTCTGCTGCTTCTTTTTCAGCTTGAGCTTTGGCCTGTGCTTCTGCGGCTAAGCGCTGACGATCAGCTTCTTCAGCGGCAGCTTGCTCCGCGGCTTCTTGTGCAGCTTGTTCTGTTTGCGCTTTAGCGAGATTATCCTCTACCTCAGCTTGTTGCTGTGATTGCTCTGCTTCTTTTTTGCCAAATCCAAACCAAGACAGAAATTTGTTCTTTTTTCCCATGCTCGCTAAATACCGTATTTAATAAATCTGATAAACTGACGGAGGTTCTATTTTGATCACGCTTAGTACAATCAAGAACCACAATAAATGACTGTCGCGCCTATTCCTGTTGTTGAATGTGTGCAACCGTCAAATTAAATTCAAAATTAGCGCGCAGTGTAGCATGTTCCTGAGGGATGAAAAATGTAGCTGCCATGATTTATCCAAGTGAAAATATTAAGATTCTATGACCAATGGCACATATTAGAAAAAACAAGAACTCCCAAGCTAAGCAAAATGATGGTGTGATCCGCATCATTAGCGGTCAATTTAAAGGCCGAAAGCTACCTGTAAAAGATGTAACTGGATTACGACCAACAACAGATAGAGTCAAAGAAACCGTATTCAATTGGTTGATGCAAGACACCAGAGGTGCGACCGTATTAGATTGTTTTGCAGGCTCTGGAGGATTAGGCTTTGAGTGTTTATCGAGATTTGCTAACAGCGCCTATTTTATTGAATTAGACAAACAAGCAGCTGTGCAACTGCAAAATAATATAACCACGCTCAAATTAAATAATGCTCGAGTATTAAACAGAAATACAATCGATGTGTTATCCAACAACGCAGATAATCTTGTTTTTGACCTAGTGTTTATTGATCCGCCATTTCGAAAACAGCTTGCCCAACATGCGTGTGAACTTTTAGAGCAAAATAATTGGCTTACTGACGATGCATTAATTTATGTAGAAGTGGAAAAAGAGCTTAATTTAAGCGCCCCAAGTAACTGGCAAATAATAAAGGAAAAGCAGGCAGGACAAGTGTTGTGTCGACTTTATCAGCGCTACAAGTAATCCGTCATAGATTTAGCTATAATTTAGGCTTTACATGTGGTGTTGCTTCAGATTACAATACCGCACCATTTTTGAACCACTTGATCAATCTTTGATCAGCGTGAGCATTGCTCATTAATTAGGTAGGTGAATTTTTAATGCCAGTAATTAAAGTAAGAGAAAACGAACCGTTTGACGTTGCACTTCGTCGTTTCAAGCGTTCATGTGAAAAAGCAGGTATCCTTTCAGAAGTTCGTCGTCGCGAGCACTATGAAAAGCCAACAGCTGAGCGTAAGCGTAAAAAAGCTGCAGCGGTTAAGCGTCACATGAAGAAGCTTTCTCGCGAAAACGCACGTCGCGTTAAATTATACTAATCGGTTTCGGTCTTGTATAAATGAGCCTTTTAACTAAGCTAAAAGACGCACAAAAAGATGCCATGCGTGCTAAAGACAAATTAAGTCTCGGCGCAATTCGTATGGTACTTGCTGAAATTAAGCAGCGTGAAATTGACAATCGAACAACACTTGATGACGCGGGTATTACCTCTGTTTTAGTGAAGTTAGTTAAGCAACGCCGCGATTCTTTCACCCAGTATAAAGATGCTGGCCGTGACGATTTAGCTGAAATAGAAGCAAATGAGATCACTGTTCTAGAAACTTTCTTACCTCAGCCTTTGACTGAAGAAGAAATTATTACATTGATCGATACTGCAATTGCCGATACCGGCGCTGCAGGTATGCAAGACATGGGTAAAGTTATGGGCGTAATCAAGTCTAAAGCTGAAGGTCGTGCCGACATGGGCAAGATTTCAGGTTTAATTAAACAACGATTAAGCGCGTAACCCCACATACAGATTGTATGATAAAGTGAACCGAGCCTTGCGCTCGGTTTCTTCGTCTAGGCATAAAGGAACTTCGTTAGAATAAGTATGGCTGGAAAGATCCCAAGACAGTTTATTGATGAATTACTTGATAGAACCGACATTGTCGACTTGATCGACGCTCGTGTTGGGCTAAAAAAAGCAGGTAAAGACTATCAAGCATGCTGTCCTTTTCATAACGAAAAATCCCCTTCTTTTACAGTATCGAGAGACAAGCAGTTCTACCATTGCTTTGGCTGTGGTGCTAATGGTAACGCCATTTCATTTATGATGGAGTACGACAAGCTTGAGTTTGTCGACGCCATAGAAGAACTTGCTAGCCTTTTAAATCTAGAAGTGCCTCGCGAACAAGGTTCAGGTAAGCCTGAGCGAACTGTTGAGCAAAAGCGCTCTGATTACGATTTAATGATGCAAACGGCCAAGTTTTACCAACATCAGTTGAAGCATCATAAAAATGCCAGTCAAGTGATCGAATACGTTAAAAGTCGCGGTTTGTCTGGTAAAACTGTTCAGCAGTATATGATTGGCTATGCCCCACCAGAGTGGGAATCTCTGTGCCAACAAGTTGGTAGAAACCAGCATCAAAAGCAGCAATTAATTGAATTAAAACTCGCATCTGAAAAAACGCCTGGTCGCCAATTTGATTTTTTCCGCGATAGATTAATGTTTCCCATCAGGGATAAACGTGGCCGAGTGATTGCTTTTGGTGGCCGCGTTATGGGAGACAGCCAGGGACCTAAATATCTTAACTCCCCTGAAACACGTATTTTCCATAAAGGTTTTGAACTGTATGGCCTTTTTGAGGCCAAACAAGCTAACGACAAACTAGATAATATACTGATTGTTGAAGGCTATATGGATGTTGTAGCGCTGGCTGAACAAGGCATAACCTATGCTGTAGCAGCACTTGGCACTGCAACAACAGCTGAGCACATGCAAACATTGTTCAGAACAACAGATAAAGTTATCTGCTGTTATGATGGCGATAGAGCCGGAAAAGATGCCGCATGGCGCGCGCTTGAACATGCCCTTCCCTATTTAAAAGATGGTAAATCTCTTAAATTTGTGTTTTTACCCGATGGCGAAGACCCTGACTCATTAGTACAACAGGAAGGCAAAGAAGTATTTGAGCAACGTTTACAGCAAGCAGAAGAGTTCTCGAAAGTATTATTTGATAAGTTAGCGCAAAGTTGCGATCTAACAAATGATGCAGGCAAAGCTAAACTACTCAGCGATGCCCTACCTTTGATAAGCAAACTACCCAGTGAATTTTACCAAGAAAGTTTATTAGAAAAGCTAGCACGACTGATAGGCAGAACCACAGAGCAACTCTCTGCCAAGCTTGCAACACCAAAACAGCAAAAAAATATTGAGCGTAAGTTTAAGGTAACCCCAATGCGCAGAGCGATTGGTTTGCTAATACAGCATCCGAACCTAGCGACCAGCATTGACTATCTTCCCGAACTTGCACAAATGAGTATTCCCGGTATTGAGTTACTGTTAGAACTACAGTCTGTTTGTCTTAATCATCCAAGTTATACCACAGCACAATTACTTGAATATTTTAGAGACAAACCGCAATACCAAGCGTTACAAAAATTGGCCGTTTGGCAACATGAGATCAATGACCAAGCTTTAACACAAGAATTTCAAAATACTTTTCAGTTTATTGAAGATCAATGTTTAAATTTTAGGTTAGAGACCTTATTTATAAAAGACAAAACACAAGGTTTAACCAGCGAAGAACGACAAGAATGTGCACTATTGATGCAAGCTTTAAAGCGTTAGAAGAGCTAGTCAAAATTAAATTTTGCTGCTATAATGTTCTATTAACTGCGTCAAGCAAATTGTTGGGTGTTTTTAGCTGGCGCCTGTTGTATCAACTTATCAGAGTGGAAGCATAAATCTCTATGGATCAATCTCCTCAGTCACAACTCAAACTTCTGATTCAGAAAGGTAAAGAGCAAGGTTACTTAACTTTTGCAGAAGTTAACGATCACCTTCCACAAGACATAATAGACTCAGATCAGGTCGAAGACATCATCAGTATGATCAATGACATGGGTATTCAGGTCGCCGAAAATGCACCAGATGCCGATGAATTGATGATGCAGGAAACCACTACCGACGAAGATGCCGCAGAAGCAGCTGCAGCAGCACTTGCTACGGTAGAAAAGGAAATAGGTCGTACTACCGATCCTGTGCGCATGTATATGCGTGAAATGGGTACCGTAGAACTTCTGACTCGTGAAGGCGAAATTCAAATCGCGAAGCGAATTGAAGAAGGGATTAACCAAGTTCAAATCTCTGTGGCAGAGTACCCAGAAGCTATCACTTATTTGCTTGAGCAATGGGATAAGTTCGAAGCTGAAGAGATGCGCCTCAGTGACATCGTATCAGGCTTTTTTGATCCTAACGCTGAAGAAACACAGATCTCTGCAACGCATATTGGTTCTGAGCTCAGCGATGAAGACTTAGCTGATGAAGATGACGAAGATGATGACGATGACGAAGAAGAAGCTGATACAGGGCCTGATCCTGAAGAAGCTCGCATTCACTTTGAACAACTTCGTACTTTGTATAACCAAGCAAGAGAAGTTTTTGCTGCAAAGGGCCGTTCGCACCCAGATTCACAAGCTGCAATTTTTGAAATTGGCGAGTTATTCCGTACTTTCAAACTAGTTCCAAAACAGTTTGACCGTATGGTTAATAACATGCGCGAAATGATGGACAGAGTTCGCGTACAAGAACGTATCGTCATGAAGCAAGCTGTTCAAATAGCGAAAGTACCGAAGAAAACATTCGTTAAACATTTTGCAAATAACGAAACTGATATGGCTTGGATTGACGCAGAAATCGCAGCAGGTGAAAAATACTCTGAAAAGCTTGCAGAAGTTAAGCCTGAGATAGAGCGCTGTATTAACAAGCTTAAAGTCATAGAAGAAAGTACTGGCCTAACAGTTGAAAGAATTAAAGATATCAACCGTCGTATGAGCATCGGTGAAGCTAAAGCCCGCCGTGCGAAAAAAGAGATGGTTGAGGCTAACTTGCGTCTTGTAATTTCAATCGCTAAAAAATACACCAACCGTGGTTTACAATTCTTGGATCTAATCCAAGAAGGTAACATTGGTTTGATGAAAGCAGTTGATAAGTTTGAATATCGCCGTGGTTATAAGTTCTCTACTTATGCTACATGGTGGATCCGCCAAGCGATTACACGCTCGATTGCTGACCAAGCACGTACTATTCGTATTCCGGTACATATGATTGAAACTATCAACAAGCTCAATCGTATTTCTCGCCAGATGCTTCAAGAGATGGGCCGTGAGCCAAACCCTGAAGAGCTCGCAGAGCGCATGATGATGCCTGAAGATAAGATCCGCAAGGTACTTAAGATTGCTAAAGAGCCAATCTCAATGGAAACACCAATCGGTGATGATGAAGATTCACATCTGGGTGATTTCATCGAAGACACAACCATTGAATCACCAATCGATTCGGCGACAATGGAAAGTCTTCGCGGCGCAACCAACGAAGTATTAGCGGGCTTAACCGCACGTGAAGCTAAGGTATTGCGTATGCGCTTTGGTATCGATATGAATACTGACCATACACTTGAAGAAGTGGGCAAACAGTTTGACGTAACACGTGAACGTATTCGTCAGATTGAAGCAAAAGCGCTACGTAAGCTGCGACACCCTTCACGCTCAGACCTTCTGAAAAGCTTTTTGGATGTAAAAGGTTAATGCCCTTTTAATTCAAAAAAATTGAATAAAGGCCGCAACTGCGGCCTTTTTAATAACTAGCAAATTTTAGGAAAGCTCATGGCTTGGATCCAAATCCGCATTCACGCTAACAAAGAAAGCGCAGACAAACTCAGTGATTTATTACTCGATGTCGGTTGTCCTTCAGTTACATTTATGGACGGCAGTAATAATCCCGTTTATGAACCCAAACCGGGCGAAGTGATTTTCTGGCCCGACACGATTGTTATAGGCTTGTTTGATGCTGCCCATGATATGGATGTCGTTGTCGCTTATCTAAAAGCTAATAGTGAACAACCGCTAACGTATAAAATTGAACAGTTAGAAGATAAAGACTGGGAACGAGAGTGGATGGATAACTTTCACCCTATAAAGTTTGGTGAGCGTTTATGGATATGCCCGAGCTGGCGAGATATCCCTGACCCAGAAGCAATCAATGTGTTGTTAGACCCTGGACTGGCATTTGGTACTGGAACTCATGCTACCACCGCACTGTGCTTACAGTGGTTAGAGAGCCAAGATTTAAGTGGCAAAACGGTTGTAGACTTTGGTTGTGGTTCTGGCATTTTGGGGATTGCAGCCATTAAGCTTGGTGCACAGCGTGTGATCGGTATTGATATTGACCCTCAAGCATTGGCGGCAAGTATGGACAATGCGAAACGCAACGGTGTGGCAGATCAATTAGAAGTTTACTTACCTGAGAACCAGCCTGAATTTTCAGCTGATATAGTGGTTGCGAATATCCTTGCACAGCCACTTCGAGAGCTGCATGAAATTATCTTAGGCTTTTTAAAACCTCATGGCCAAATTGCGATGTCTGGTATCTTGGCAGAGCAAGCACAATCAGTTGCTGACGTTTATGCGCCTTTTATCGATCTTGATGAAGTTGCACAAGAAGGCGAATGGACTCGAGTCAGTGGTAAAAAAGCTTAATAACTTACTTATTATTGATACTCTGAGTTAGTAACTTGTAACAGCTAAAGCCTGTGTTTAACAGGCTTTACTGTTTTTTCACAGCCAATATAGATTTATTTTTAGATACCTACCTCTTTCCTTTGAACAAAAATCAAACAAATAGACTCCAGACTCAAACTGTTATAAAAAGTCAACCCAGAAAGTTCAAAAAAAAAGCAATAATGTTCAATTTATAGCCTTTGATTTTTGCAAAAAAAACCGTAAACTTAGCGCCCCTTGAAAAGAGGCAGATTGAACTACTGTGCGTATTGGTCCATACCAACTTGATAACAACATTATTGTGGCCCCAATGGCGGGGATCACTGATAGACCTTTTCGACAATTATGTCGTCGATTGGGTGCAGGCCTAGCTGTATCAGAAATGATGTCATCAAACCCTAAGGTGTGGAAAACAGATAAGTCGATGAACCGTATGGATCATAGTGGCGAGTCTGGCATTCGTTCAGTGCAAATTGCCGGTGCCGATCCTTTGCTGATGGCACAAGCAGCGCAGTTCAATGTAGCAAATGGGGCGCAGATCATAGATATCAATATGGGCTGCCCTGCAAAGAAAGTGAATAAAAAACTAGCAGGCTCTGCACTGTTGCAGTATCCAGAATTAGTAGAGCAGATAGTTCAAGCAGTGGTCGATGCTGTAGAAGTGCCTGTAACGCTAAAGATCCGTACGGGTTGGGATACGCAAAATCGTAACGGTGTTGAAATAGCTAAAATTGCTGAACGTAATGGCATAGCCTCTCTTGCCGTACATGGGCGCACTAAAGCGTGTATGTACAAAGGAGAAGCTGAATATGCCACGATAAGGGATATCAAACGTGCAGTGAACATACCTGTGGTTGCCAATGGGGATATTACCTCGGCACAAAAGGCGAAGCAGGTACTGGATTATACGGGCGCAGATGCCATCATGATTGGTCGAGCCGCCCAAGGTCGCCCTTGGATATTTAGGGAGATAGACCACTTTTTGCGAACTGGAGAACAGCTACCTGCACCAGAAATTTCTGAAGTACGTAGCATTTTGATGGAGCATTTAGAAAACCTTCATCAGTTTTACGGTGAGCCGATGGGAGCGCGCATCGCACGCAAACATGTATCATGGTATTTGCAAGCTCATGACCAAGCAGGTCAGTTTAGGCGAGTATTTAATGCCCTTGAGACGCCCTCTGAGCAGATCGAGGCATTAGAACAATACTTTGAAACACTAGCAGCTAACTAAGAAAGAAAGAGACATAATGATGTTCGAACAAAATGTGACTTCTCCATTTATCACTAACGCTCATGTTCAGTCACAAGAGAAACCGCAACCTTTACGCGATGCAGTAAAAAAAGCTGTTCATCACTATTTAAAACAGCTTAACGGTCAAGATGTACAAGACGTTTACGATCTTGTTCTTTCAGAGCTAGAAGCGCCGTTACTTGAGGAAGTAATGACTTATACTCGTGGTAACCAAACGCGCGCTGCGATTTTACTAGGTATCAACCGTGGTACTTTACGTAAAAAGCTAAAAAAATACGGCATGAACTAAAAATATCACAGTTCATTACGTAAATAAAAAAGCACCTTAGGGTGCTTTTTTATGCTTTAGCTACCTCTCTAGTGTTCACGCCTGCGTGCTAACATCATACTCCCACAATAAATTCAGAAATTCTCAACGCCACATCGCGGTTTATGATCGTTTTCTTACGCAAATTAGGCTAAAATAGCGCCCTTCTAAGCTAGCCCTTAACTTATCATTGAGGAAACCTAAACCATCATGGATATACATCGTCCAATTCGTCGCGCGTTATTAAGCGTGTCAGATAAAACCGGTATCGTAGAACTAGCCCGTGCTCTAAACGCACACGGCGTAGAAATCCTCTCTACAGGCGGTACATTTAAATTATTAACGGATAACGGCATTGCTGCCACGGAAGTATCTGACTATACAGGTCACCCAGAGATCATGGATGGCCGTGTAAAAACTTTGCACCCAAAAGTGCATGGCGGCATTTTAGCGCGTCGTGGTCAAGACGAAGCAGTTATGGCCGAAAATGATATTTCTGCTATCGACATGGTTGTGGTTAACTTATACCCCTTTGCACAAACCGTTGCAAAAGCTGACTGTAGCCTTGAAGATGCTATTGAAAACATCGATATTGGTGGACCAACTATGGTTCGTGCTGCAGCTAAAAACCATAAAGATGTGACAATCGTTGTTAATGCGCATGACTATGACCGCGTTATTGCAGAGCTAAAAGACAATAATGGCTCAACGACCTACAAAACACGCTTTGATTTAGCCATCGCCGCCTATGAGCACACAGCTGCATATGATGGCATGATAGCCAACTATTTTGGCAATATGGTTCCTGATTACACAGATGAAGCCGCTGTTGAAACTAAGTTTCCACGTACTATCAATATGCAATTTACTAAAAAGCAAGACATGCGTTATGGTGAAAACTCACACCAAGATGCGGCTTTTTATGTGGAAAGTGATTTACAAGAAGCGTCTGTTGCCACCGCTAAACAGCTTCAAGGTAAAGCGTTATCGTTTAACAATATTGCAGACACTGACGCAGCGCTTGAGTGCGTAAAAGAGTTCGATGCACCGGCTTGTGTGATTGTAAAGCACGCGAACCCATGTGGGGTTGCAGTAGATGAAAACATCTTAGCAGCCTATGACCGCGCTTTTAAAACTGATCCAACCTCTGCTTTTGGCGGCATTATTGCTTTTAACAGAGAACTTGACGCTGATACTGCTGAAGCCATCGTATCGCGTCAGTTTGTGGAAGTGATCATCGCCCCTAGCATCTCTGAAGAAGCGGCACAAATTGTTGCTGCGAAAAAGAATGTTCGTTTATTAGAATGCGGCCAGTGGAGTCAAAAAACCACACAAGCAGATATTAAACGCGTCAATGGCGGTATTCTTGTGCAAGACAGAGATCAGGGCATGGTTACTTTAGATGACTTAACGGTTGTTTCTAAGCGCCAACCTACCGAGCAAGAGTTAAAAGATCTACTATTTTGCTGGAAAGTAGCTAAATTCGTTAAATCAAATGCCATTGTTTATGCCCGTGACGGAATGACGATTGGTGTTGGTGCAGGTCAAATGAGCCGCGTTTACTCAGCAAAAATCGCAGGTATCAAAGCGGCCGATGAGAACTTAGAAGTAAAAGGGTCAGTTATGGCCTCGGATGCTTTCTTCCCATTCCGCGACGGCATCGATGCAGCAGCTGAAGCTGGTATTACCGCCGTTATTCAACCTGGTGGTTCTATGCGCGATGAAGAAGTCATCGCTGCAGCTGACGAAGCGGGCATGGCAATGGTATTTACCGGAATGCGCCACTTCCGTCACTAAACATGACAGCGCGAACCGTTTAACGATTCGCGCTTTTTGTTTGTACTAATTTCAAGTATTCTGCTTAAAACACAATCACAAAAGTGAAGGAACAGAAAATGAAATTTGGTTTAAAAACACTACTTGCCGCAACGATTTTAACCGCGCTCACGGGCTGCAACAGCAATAATGCGACCAGTACTGCAGCTGAGCACTCCGAAGCTTTGGTATCTGCAGCGCAAAATGCAGCGCGTTCTGAAGCAAACCGAGCGCGAGATCAGTACCGTAACCCAGTTGCAACACTCGATTTCTTCGGTCTGCAAGATGGTATGACAGTTGTTGAAATTGCACCGGGTGGTGGCTGGTACTCTGAGATTTTAGCGCCAGCACTAAAAGGTAACGGTACATTGTATGCCGCACACTTCCCTGCTGAGTCTGAAGGGTATTACAAACGCTCTCTTGATGGCTTTAAAGACAAAGTGGCTAATGATGCGCGCTTTAGTGAAGTTAAAATAACTGAATTTTCACCTGTTACTCATTTAGACATTGCACCTGCTAGCAGTGCCGATATGGTTCTGACTTTTCGAAATGTTCACAACTGGTACATGCGAGGAGAACATCAGGGCGTGCTAAGTGCATTTAAAGCATTTAATAAAGCACTCAAGCCTGGCGGTATTTTAGGCGTGGTAGAGCATCGCTTGCCTGAAAACCGTGATGACGCAGAGCAAAAGCGCTCTGGTTATATGAAGCAAAGTTACGTGATTGAAGTAGCAAAACAAGCAGGTTTTGAATTAGTCGCGCAAAGCGATATCAACGCAAACCCAAAAGACACAGCTGATCACCCTAAAGGGGTTTGGACTTTACCTCCTCGTTTAGCGCTAGGTGAAGAGCAAGCTGATAAATACAAAGCTATTGGGGAAAGCGATCGCATGACTCTAAAATTTAAAAAGCTTTAATAGGAAAATTACGCCATGAATGTACTTGTCATTGGCAGTGGTGGCCGCGAGCATGCTCTTGCGTTCAAAGCCGCTCAAAACCCATCTGTAAAAACAGTATTTGTAGCACCAGGTAACGCAGGTACTGCGTTAGAGCCTAAGTTAACCAACGTAGCCATTGGTGTGGAAGATATCGAAGCGTTAGTTGCATTTGCAAAGGACAATAAGGTCGCACTGACAATTGTTGGTCCAGAGGCACCGCTCGTCATAGGTGTGGTTGATCGTTTCCGCGAAGAGGGCTTAGCTATTTTTGGTCCTACAGCTGCCGCTGCGCAGCTTGAAGGGTCAAAATCTTTTACCAAAGACTTCTTGGCACGTCACAACATTCCAACGGCGCAATACCAAACGTTTGAACAAGTAGAGCCAGCATTAGACTACTTGAAAGAACAAGGTGCACCAATCGTTGTAAAAGCAGACGGATTAGCCGCTGGTAAAGGCGTTATTGTTGCAATGACAGAAGCCGAAGCTGAAGAGGCAATTCGCGATATGCTAGCGGGTAATGCGTTTGGTGAAGCCGGCAGCCGTGTGGTTATCGAAGAGTTTCTTGAAGGTGAAGAAGCGTCGTTTATCGTCATGGTTGACGGGAAAAACGTACTGCCATTTGCCACTAGCCAAGATCACAAACGTGCATATAATGGCGATGAAGGTCCAAACACAGGGGGTATGGGTGCATACTCTCCTGCCCCAGTCGTAACTGCGCAAATCCACCAACGAATTATGGATGAAGTGATTTACCCTACCGTTGAGGGAATGGCGAGCGAAGGAAACCCTTATACTGGTTTCTTATATGCTGGATTGATGATCGCTGCTGATGGTACGCCTAAAGTAATTGAATATAACTGTCGTTTTGGCGACCCTGAAACTCAGCCTATCATGTTACGTTTACAGTCTGATTTGGTTGAACTTATTGAAGCTGCAAATAGAGAAGAGCTTGATAAGTTTGAAATTAAGTTTGACCCTCGTGCAGCAGTAGGTGTTGTTTTAGCGGCGAAAGGTTATCCTGGTGATTACCCTAAAGGCGACGTTATAACAGGCCTACAAGTGAGCTATCCGGAAGGAGAAAAAGTGTTCCACGCAGGCACTAAGCACAATGGTGAAGATGTTGTCACCGCTGGCGGTCGTGTTTTATGTGCAACTGCACTGGGTCACTCAGTGACTGAAGCACAAAAGCGAGCTTATTCTCTGGTGAAAGATATTCACTGGGATGGTGTAGAGTGTCGAACTGATATTGCTTATCGTGCGATTGCTCGAGAGCAACAATAAACACACCTTAGGCCAGCCACAAGCTGGCCTACTTATACAACCTCTGCGACAGATAAGCGCATTTTCCCAATAACGTTTTGTCACTTTTTACCACATTTCTCAATTTAAAACGCTTATCAACATCTCAACTCATTTATCACTGCATATATGTACTGCACAACACATTCGCAACCTATAAAAATTTCGGTATACTCAAAGCATTAGCAAAGCTTTAGGAATAACCATGTCACAAAGGTATCGCGTCGCATTTGTCGAATTAGACAGCACTACATCAGCTGAAGAAGTTGTGACACATTTAAGTGCTAAATTAAAAATCTCCGAGCAAAAGGCTCAAAGTTTTCTCGCGAATAAGCCACTGTTTGCAGTGGCAGATAAAACCAAGTGCTTAAAGCAAGTCAAGCTTCTTGCTAGTTTAGGTATTCAAGCAAAGCTGGTCCCAGTGGAAGACAATTCCTCTCAAAGCCTTGCTCAACAACAAAAAGATGAACGTGTATTTGAAGCTTTAGACTACATCACCAGTAGCCTCATTCGTATTGAAGAGCGGTTAGAAGAGCTTGAGCAACGTCTGCCTGAGCAAGCTATTGAACAGCAGCAACAAGCATCGCCTCAATGGCAAGACGATGAGTTATTTGATGAGTTAGAATTAGACATTGAAACAAGTAAGAAATTGCCAACACGTAAACTGCAGTACCTACTCGCCACCGTGCTAATTGTATTATTAACTGTATTAGCATTGGCTATCGTTTATCCACAATGGTTCAATTTAAATTAGATATATGTCGCACCATCAACCCACTTCACCTTTATCTCGTTCAGAAATTCGCAAGAATATTAGAAAAGCGAGAAGAAACCTGAGCGATTTAGAACAAGAACTCGCCGCGAAAAAAATTAATATTAATTTTTTTCAACATAAAAAACTCACCAAAAACACTAGAATAGGGCTCTACTTAAGCAACGATGGAGAACTCGACACATCTGAATTAATACAATCACTTATAGATAAAAAACACCAGATATTCCTACCTGTAATCCACCCCTTTAATGGCACCACTTTACTCTTTCAGAGATATGAGAAAAATTCACCCATGAAGCTTAATCGCTATGCTATCTTGGAGCCCAAGTTGAACTGTAGTCATATTTGCCCGCTTTATGAACTTGATTACTTGCTAATGCCACTTGTTGCATTCGACAACTTTGGTAATCGTTTAGGTATGGGTGGCGGTTATTACGATAAAACGTTGGCGCATTATTACAAAGAGAACTTGCAAAAGCCCGAGTTAATAGGCCTTGCACATGATTGCCAGCAAGTTGAGCAGCTCCCAGTCGAAGCATGGGATGTACCGCTTAGGCAAATTATTACGCCAAGTAAATTTTATCAGTGGTAACACATAAACAGACTCATTCTTAGGCCACAATTACGATATACTTCCTGTGTTCTATTTGACAACACAGTGAATTACGTAATGACCCAAGATGAAATGAAAAAAGCGGCTGCATGGGCTGCATTAGAATATGTGAAAAAAGACACCATTGTAGGTGTTGGCACAGGTTCAACAGTTAACCACTTTATCGATGCACTCGGCAGCATTAAAGAGCAAATTAAAGGGGCAGTTTCAAGCTCTGAAGCGTCAACACAAAAGCTCAAAGCGCTAGGTATTGAAGTATTTGAACTTAACGATGTAGACGTGCTTGATGTATATGTCGATGGTGCTGATGAAATAAATGCGAGCAATGACATGATCAAAGGTGGTGGCGCTGCATTAACGCGTGAAAAAATCGTCGCGGCAGTCGCCAAACAATTTATTTGTATTGTGGATAATACCAAGCATGTTACCACTTTGGGTGCTTTCCCACTCCCTGTGGAGGTGATCCCAATGGCACGCAGCTATGTTGCAAGAGAATTATTAAAATTAGGTGGCGACCCGGTTTATAGACAAGGTGTCATCACCGATAACGGCAATGTCATCCTTGATGTGCATAACTTGCAAATTGAGGAACCAAAGCGGTTAGAGCAAACTATCAACCAAATTGTCGGCGTTGTGACTAATGGCTTATTTGCACAGCGTGGAGCCGATATTGTTATTACTGGGACCCCAGAGGGGCCAAAGATTAGTTAATAGGAATCAGTCATGAGTAAGGTATCGTTAGCCAAAGATAAAATTAAAATTTTGCTGTTAGAGGGTGTACACCAAAGCGCTGTCGAAACACTAAAACGCAATGGCTACAGTAATATAGATTACGTAAAAACATCGTTACCTGAAAATGAGTTAAAAGAGCGTATCAAAGATGCCCACTTTGTGGGTATTCGCTCTCGTACAAATATAAGCGAATCTATACTTAATGCTGCGGAAAAGCTCGTTGCTGTGGGATGTTTTTGTATTGGTACTAACCAAGTTGACCTGCAAGCTGCCAAAGAACGTGGTATTGCCGTTTTCAACGCGCCTTTTTCAAATACCCGTTCTGTTGCCGAGCTGGTATTAGGAGAAATACTGTTACTTTTACGTGGTATTCCGCAACGCAATGCGATGGCTCATCGTGGTGAATGGCTTAAATCAGCTGTAGGGTCATATGAAGCACGTGGTAAAACATTAGGCATTATTGGTTACGGTCACATTGGTACTCAGTTGGGGATCATGGCAGAAAATATCGGCATGAAAGTAGAGTTCTATGACATTGAAGACAAACTAACTCTGGGTAATGCACAGCAAATTCAAAACATGACACAACTTTTACAGCGTTCAGACGTCGTCAGTTTGCATGTCCCAGAAACCCCTTCGACTAAAAACCTAATCGGCATGGCAGAATTAGAAGTGATGAAACAAGGCGCTATATTGATCAATGCATCTCGAGGCACCGTGGTTGATATTGATGCACTTGCTGAAGCACTAAGAGACAAAAAGCTTGCCGGTGCGGCTATTGATGTTTTCCCTGTAGAACCAAAATCAAATGACGAAGAGTTTATATCTCCGCTGCGAGAGTTTGATAATGTAATTTTAACACCACATGTGGGTGGCTCAACGCAAGAAGCGCAAGAAAACATCGGTATTGAAGTTGCAGGAAAAATAGCGAAGTATTCTGACAACGGTTCAACCCTCAGCGCGGTTAACTTCCCTGAAGTGGCACTGCCAGAGCTGGCTAATCGCAGTCGTTTGCTACATGTTCACCAAAACCGTCCTGGTGTACTAACACAAATCAACCAAGCGTTTGCACAGCACGGTATCAACATTGCAGCTCAGTATCTACAAACCGATGATACGATAGGTTACGTTGTTATTGATGTGGATAGCGATCATTCAGAAGTCGCTTTAAAAGAGCTCAGTGCGGTTGAAGGTACAATTCGAGCCAGAATACTACATTGATAAAGACTAATAAGGCCACATGTGTGGCCTTATTACATCATTGGCCTTTAATTTGTAGGTTGACGTAATCTGCAAACACTTCCGGCTCTCCCTTGAGCATGTCAATTTGCTCTGATAATACTCCCATACTTGTGCCCTTTGGCGGCTGTAATGACATGTCTAAACGTTGCAAACCATGCGCAAACGCTAACACAGCGGTTTTACTTCGCTGAGCCATCTGTGCGCCATCAAGCTGTGTTTCTAGCATCTGATAAAAGCTGACTCTATCTAACCCTGAACGCAGTAATAGCTGGGTAAATAACTGTCGCAATTGCCCTTGGTTTTCGACTGAAAGCTGCATGCCATGTAACTGAGCAAGCTTGAAAGCTTCCTGTGCTTTACTTTGTAATGCGCTTAACTGCGCTGGGCCGGTATCACTTGGTTGTAGCATCAAGTGATGGGACGCCTCCATCAAGGGGGTCATGTTATGCATCTGAATAGACAAACTTACCGCTAGTATGTCGCGTGCAGCAAAGTATGCAGAGATTTCGCTTTTGCTCGTACTGCGTTCAAATGATACTGATGAGGTAAAATCAATTTGGCTATCGAGCAATAAAAACGGTACATCGGTTACCTGTCTTTTGGCAAATTCACTTAGCTTCACGCCATGAAAAGTGACTTTAGTCAATTCGCTAATTTCGCTGCTTTGATAGCCCTCTAAACTCACCTGCTTAGCACTGACTATTTGTCGTTGCAAAGCATCTTCAACAATGACGCCTTGTAAAGTCACTTTGTCTTGAAGTAAACCCGCATCTAAACTGCCATAATTTACCTTAACGCCCCGTTGCTGCTCTATTGCGGTTAGCTTTCTATCAAGTTCGGTTGCAACAGTTTTATTAACCCAATACTGTATGGTGCCATATACAACAAGCCCTGCTCCAAGTCCTACCAATAATGCATTGCGCATTTAACACCTCTTATCAAAATAAAGCGTCAAGCGCGTCACTTAAGCTATTAACCGCGATGACTTCCATACCTTCTATGGGCTCTTTTGGCTTATTCGCGCTTGGTACGATTGCACGTTTAAAACCATGCTTTGCAGCTTCTTTTAATCGCTCTTGACCACTTGGTACAGGACGAATTTCACCTCCTAGTCCAACTTCACCAAAAACCACCAGCTGACGTTCTAATGCATAGTTTTTAAAGCTCGAAACCAGTGCAACTATCAAAGCCAAATCAGCGCTGGTTTCTGAGACCTTAACCCCACCAACCACATTGACAAAGACATCTTGGTCGGCCACTTGCAAGCCTCCATGGCGATGCAACACAGCAAGTAACATGGCCAAACGGTTTTGCTCTAATCCCACAGTTACACGCCGAGGATTGGCCAATTGAGAGTAATCAACAAGCGCTTGCACCTCAACCAATAGTGGCCTAGTCCCCTCCCAGATAACCATAACCAAAGAGCCTGGAGTTTGCTCTTCGCCCCGATTTAAGAAAATAGCCGAAGGATTACTCACTTCCTTGAGCCCTTGCCCTGTCATCGCAAAAACTCCCAGCTCGTTAACGGCACCAAAACGGTTTTTGTTACCACGTAAAGTACGAAAACGGCTATCAGAACTGCCCTCTAACAAAATTGAACAGTCTATACAGTGCTCTAATACTTTTGGACCTGCTAAGCTACCATCTTTGGTAACATGACCGACCATGAAGATGGCGACTTGATTTTGTTTGGCAAATCGAGTGAGATAAGCTGCACTTTCTCGCACTTGCGAGACACTGCCGGGTGCCGACTGGACATCGCTCATGTGCATAACCTGAATAGAGTCAATCACCATAATGCTGGGCTTTTCTTGCAACGCTAATTGGCAAATAGTCTCTACATTTGTTTCGGCAAGCGTCCGTAGTTTATTGGTCGGCAACCCAAGACGATGAGCCCGCATCGCAACCTGCTGCAACGACTCTTCTCCCGTCACATACAAGGTGTTCATGCTCTGTGCTAATAAACACATAGTTTGCAACAATACGGTACTCTTACCCGCACCGGGAGAGCCTCCTATCAAAATTGCGCTACCTGGCACAACACCACCGCCCAAAACGCGGTCAAACTCTTTAAAACCAGTACTGAAGCGTGGCAAGCTTTCTAGGTTCACTTCATCCAAGGTCTGCACTTTGGCATCCACCATTCCAGCATAACCTGCCATTGCAGCACTGCGAGGTGGAGCCTTTACCGAGGGGACACGAAACTCTGTTACTGTATTCCACGCTCGACACTCTGAGCACTGTCCTTGCCAACGAGCAAATTCAGCGCCACAGTCACTACATACAAAGGCGGTTTTCTTTTTTACCATATTATTGGGCACACTTATTGCTTAAATTTTGTAACTTAGTCTCTGTAGAATATAAAAGCTGCAATAGCAGACTAAGTTAACAGAATTGTTTAGAATTAATTAACTATGATTTAATATTGTCATAGTTCTGACTTGGTATAACAAATAATAACGAATAAGTCTCGGGGCTTAAACATGGATAACACAATGGGTCATTATGGCTGAAGATAAGCTACAGAAGTATCAACCTCTGATCAAAGAATTAAAAGCGCAGTTGGGCGATCCCAACTTCGACAAAATTTTTGATCAAATGACTAAAGATATTTCCAAACCTGACAGGTTCTTACTGAAAATGGAAATGTCTCGTTTGTCGCAGCCCATTGCCCGTTTTATCGACTTGAGAGGTCAAGTTGACGGCGAAGTTAAGCCCTATGAATACGACGGAAAGCAACACTTTATGGACGATTTAGCCATAGAAGTGTTTGAACGAGAAATCGAGCGCCATGGTAAATATACGTTAGCCGTATACGAAGAAGTCATGCAAACCGAAAATAACTTTCGGGTTATGCAAAGAAAAGCTCTCGATAGTGAAAGCCTGATTGATGACATCGCGCCAGAACAACCCAATCATGCCAAACTTATTCATTTCGCATCATACGAGAGCCGTATTGAAGAGCGAATGAATTATTCAATAAAAATCTCTGTCGAGCTTGGCAAAGGACGCTCAGTCAGCGGTACAACCTCTGATATTTCTCTTAGTGGTGCGAAAATAAAAATTCCTGCAAAAGAGCGTATTAAACCTTCACAGCTGGTCAGCGTGCGACTAATTGGTTTAGAGCAAGAGTTTGAACTCGGCTTGAAAGACGGCATTCAGTACGAAGTAGTAGCTGTGGAACCGCTCTCTAGAGAGCAGCAGCACGTTAGACTTAAAAGAACGTTTATTGAAAACAGCAACTCATTTGATGATTTTTTAAACAGCTTTATTCATGGTAATAAACGTCGTTATAAAGTGAACTTGGATAACACCATGGATGCCATTATCTGCAAAGGATATGAGCAATATTATCATCCAAGAGTGAGTTCATTATTCGTTTTTATTTCACAAACAGAGCAACAACTTCTCCCATCGATTGCATTAACTAACGAAAATAACGCCTATATTAATTATTACTTTGAAGACGAAAGAAAAACATCTTGCTTATATCAAATTTTATCCCAAGCACGCTTGAACACGATACTTTCGTTACCCAACGCGGTCAAAGAAAGTACTCTTTATTGTTTTACACATATTAAAGATGGGAAAATATACCACTATTCAGCCTTTGATTTTGAATTAGCTAAACAAGCGCAACTACGCAATTTATTTGTTGCGTATGGCGCACAGAAAAATAGCTGGAGAACGTATAAAGTTCAACTTATGCCCAGCCACCACGAAGATGCATTTATCCCACTTTCACTACCGACCAATGCCAGTAAAAATATCGAAAAATTGAATAAGCGCCCTACCCCTCGAGTACAAAGCTACATCAACAATGTCAAATATTTAGCGCTCATTACAGATATTTCGTCAGAGCATCAAAAAGAGGCGTATAAAAAGGTATCGTTTGATAAAAGTATTGTTAATCAACTCAAGATCTTTGGCCGAGGAAAAGCATTAAACCCACCTAAATTAGAGGTGGTTTCGTTAGAATATGTCAACTTACGTTCTCACAAACGCTACCTGTATAAAACGGCGGTGACCATACATATTGATAATCATACTCAGGTAAACGGGCACACACTCGATTTGTCTGTTATGGGGCTGCAAGTGCAGCTGGCTCAACCGACTACGATGACCAAAGGGGATATTATCCACCTCGATTTACCCGATCTGCAAAAAATCACCAAGCAATATACGTTGAGTAATCTGCGTTATGAAGTGGTTGCCGTTAGTAAAACAAAAACCACAATAAACCTCAAAGTCAGTAAACTTACAGACCTACCTCAAGTCGCCAGTGAGTTTTTCAAGCTTCTGATTGATAGTAATAAAGATAAGTTACAACCTTGTAAGGAATCTCCAAGGATCCCTGGCTTATCTACCGCATTGAGAAATATGATCACTAAAAGTGTGTGTCAATTTCCGTTTTATTTGCACAAAGAAACCTCACATTACAAAATAGGTGCGGTTGGCATAGGCCTCTACCCTACGCCAATACATCGCTTATTGATGTATTATCACAATGCGAAGCAAGGCCAGTTGAATATCAGGCCGCTGTTCCCATCAGGCTTTGTTGAAGGTGCTTTAACTGAAGCTGTAAGAAAGCATAGTCGTAAGAGTAAGCCACTCAAATACAACCTGTTCGTGAGTTTTGACAGCAATGAAAAAGAGCTAAGCAAAGCCCTAAAAAGTCACTGTATTGAAAAGGGTGAGCCTCAAGAGCCTTTGACGTTGTTTTTGAAAAAAGCCGTGTCGAAGAATATTTTGTTTGTGTTTCACTTACATGTGTCAAAAACAGGACGCCCCGATACTGATTACTTGGCAAATGAACTGCGATATGTGAGCCATTACGCGCTACATAAAGCAAAGGAGTTAGAAGAAGGGTTATGGAAAGTAACCGGTGTGTGTGACTTAATTGATGTAACTGATGAGCACCTTAGAACGCTTGACCTAGATAACAAACTGGTCACTGCCATGCGACTAAGAAAGCAAGCTTGGCTTAAAAGTTTGCTCAGCTAGCATTTGAGTGGTACAAACCACTCAAACTCCCCACAACCATTATGCCAAGTTACCAAACAACGTTAGCAATGCGATCAATACCAAATAAAACAGTATATTACGCTTCACTAGCCGCATCATGCATGTAGCTTCATAGGTGCAACCAGCATACTGCTGCTCTATTTGCTCTGCAGCAAGGGCTGTAGAGGTAACCACACAACGATTAGACACTTTAAAATCAAGTACATGTTTAAGCCAGCAGCTCGTGCCATTAGAAAAGTTACCGATTATTAAGTAACCAAAACTGGCTACTCTAGCTGGCAGCCAATCCAACCAATGCAATAAAGCTTGCAAACGCTGTCCATGATTTTTCAATGTGTGTTCTGAGTTTTCGTCAATTGCGTCAAATATACTGCGCGTTAACGCATACAATACAGCACCAGCAGCCCCCAAAAATACAAACCAAAAAATCACCGCACAATAGTGGCGAAAATTCACCCAAACCAACGTTTGACCAAACCATTCACCGCCTTGCTCAAGTTCTGTACGCTTTTGTCCCATTTGTAAGGCATATAGGGTTGCAGCCTCATTGTCGCCTCGAGTTAGTGCATTTAAATAGCCTTTATAGCGTGCTCGCTGCTGTGCACAGCCAAAGCAAATTAGAAGAACACATACGTTTAACACCAGCTCAACCAATACAGAATCAAATGCATCATATATTAAAGCTAATAAAATACTTGGCATAACAAGCCAAGTAACAACACCAAATCCTGATTTGAACATGCTTTTGAATGACGCACTTTGGGCGAGATAGGCTTGCGCATAATGGCTCATCTGCCAGTATTTTCCTCTCGCAGCTAAACGCTCTATCGCTAACGCCAGAATGATTGAAATTAAAATCATAACATTGCTCTTTATTGTTCTAATTGATTAAAAAACTGCGACCACTGAAATGCATTACCTGGATCTGTTTTTCGCCCAGGTGCAATATCGCAATGCCCCACAATTCGCTGTTTACTAATAGCTGGGTAAGCTGCCATTAACTGCTTTGTTATCGCAGCTAATTGCCTATATTGTGCCTCATGGTATGGTTCATTATCTGTTCCTTCTAGCTCTATGCCAATGCTAAAATCGTTACAGCGCTCTCGTCCGGCAAAACTCGATACGCCTGCATGCCACGCTCGTTTGTTAAAAGGCACATACTGTAGCACCTGCCCATCCCGTCTGATAAAGCAATGTGCTGATACCCTTACCCCTTCTAAGTCGGCAAAGCTCGGATGTGCGTTACAATCCAATGAGCCACTAAACAGTGCATCCACATAAGGCGTACCAAATTGCCCCGCAGGCAAAGAGATATTGTGGATCACCAAAAGAGAAATCTCTTCTTGCTCAGGTCTATCATCATAGAAGGTGCATGGCCGCCTTGTTGCGTCAGCTAACCAATCTAACGACATAATACAAAATGCTCTCTAATTATCATACTGTTACCTTATCAAGGTTAATATAAATTCACTAGCGACGATTGTGTAAATGCGCGCAACACAGTAAAATTCTGACTCTCTCCACATTAGCCAATACAAGTGACAGTACTATGCAAAGTCAACCTATCTCTAACGAATTAATTAGCCAGCTGGTAAAACAAGCACTTAACGAAGACTTAAACTATCAATCGGCATCACAAGGAGATATCACGGCACAGCTTATTCCCCAAGAGCAGCAAGCGAATGCATATGTGATCACCCGCGAAGATTGTGTTTTTTGCGGTAAAGCGCTTATTTTAGAAGTCTTTAAACAAGTAGACCCTTCAGTAAAAGTCACTGTGTTTGTCGAAGATGGCCAGCAAGTTGCTGCAAACAGTAAGTTGTTTAGTGCATCGGGCAGTGCCCGCGCAATTTTGACCGCAGAGCGCACAGCGCTAAACTTTGTACAATCACTATCAGGCACAGCAACAACCACTGCCCACTATGTCAAAGCCCTAGCTGGTAGCCAAACACAGTTACTTGATACCCGTAAGACCATTCCTGGTTTGCGTGCACTACAAAAATACGCTGTAACCTGTGGTGGCGGAAAAAATCACCGCATTGGCCTGTTTGATGCGTTCTTAATTAAAGAAAACCACATTGCAGCATGCGGTGGTATTGATAAAGCCGTATCGCAAGCTAGAAGCAATCACCCAGATAAGCCGGTTGAAGTAGAAGTCGAGAACTTAGGTGAATTAAAACAAGCATTAACAGCTGGTGCAGATATCATCATGCTCGATAATTTTACAGTTGAAGACATAACACAAGCCGTGACTTTGACCCAAGGCAAAGCAAAACTTGAAGTTTCAGGCAATATGACACTTGAAACATTAAGCACCTATGCTCAAGCGGGCGTGGATTTTATCTCAAGTGGCGCACTGACAAAGCATTTACAGAGCATTGATCTGTCGATGCGTTTTGAAGCATAAGTGAATAGTTACTCGCTAATTATTGGCTTTTGCTACTAACTTGTTGACAATATCGCAGCCAAGCCTTTAAATACGACAAAAGAATGAGTTATGAATTTAAATCAATCACATGATTTAATTCCAGCTTGTCTTAAGGTATTTAAATCAATCGCATAAAGCGATTTATGCTAATTATGGCTATACTTAAAGATAGACAAAGCTCATAACCATAAAGATTTTAATATCTGTTTAACTTACACTGGGTAAGTTAAACTATTTCCTTCAGGAGACACATCATGGCAAAACAACAACAGGGTGGTTTTACCCTTATCGAATTAATGATAGTAGTCGCTATCATCGGCATTTTGGCAGCAGTTGCGTTGCCTGCATATCAAGATTATGTTGCGAGAGCACAGGCTTCAGAAGCTGTTTCACTATCTACTGGTGCGAAAACAGCGATTGCTGAATATTATCAAACAAATGGGTCATATCCAGGCACGGCAACATCATTGGCAGTCTCTGACTTGGCTGCTACGGGAACATATTCGACCCTTGCCGTAACAGAAGATACCGGTGTAATCGTTGTTACAATGGGTTCTGCCACAGGTGCAATGAAAGATAAGAAGTTTACGTTCTCACCAGTTACAACAAACAATGCATTTAAGTGGACATGTACCAGTGACGCAGATGCAAATTTATTACCTAAAGGTTGTACTAAAGCTTAATCTGTAGCTAGAGCAGCCGTTTCTACGGCTGCTAATATTAATTCAGCCTACAAGCAGCTCTATATGGAAAAAAACATAAATGACAAGTCATTAGACACGTTCAAATGGGTCGGTGTTAGCACCAGAGGAAAACGCCTTGAAGGTGAAATGACCGGTACCAGTGTTGCACTTGTAAAAGCACAGCTGCGCAAACAAGGGATCACGCCCTCTAAAGTTAAACGTAAACCCAAGGCGTTATTCGGTTTAAATCGCACACCTAAAGTGAATGCTAAAGACATCGCTATCACAACGAGACAAATCGCTACAATGCTCAATGCCGGTGTGCCGCTTATCCAAGTACTCGATATGATAGGCTCCGGTATTAACAATAAAAGTATGAAAAAGTTGATAACGGCCATTGCAGATGAGGTAAGAGCGGGTCAACCTTTATCTAAAGCACTTCGTGCCTATCCACGCTATTTTGATGATTTATATTGTGATTTAGTGCAATCAGGCGAACAATCAGGATCGCTTGATCATGTGTTCGAGCGCATTGCAATTTACAAAGAAAAAGCTGAAGCACTCAAATCTAAAATCAAAAAAGCGCTGTTTTACCCGATAGCAGTAATTGTTGTTGCCTTAGTTGTAACCTCGATCCTATTAATTTTTGTGGTACCGCAATTTCAGGAAATTTTTAACGGCTTTGGTGCTGAATTGCCCGCCTTTACCTTAATGGTCATCGCCATTTCTGAGATAATGCAAAAATATTGGTGGATGCTACTCGGGATGCTATTTCTAGGTGGTTACGCCTATAAAGAAATGCTGTTTCGCTCCAAAGCATTGCGTAACTTTAATGACCGGCTGCTACTTAAGCTACCTGTAGTCGGACAGATACTCGACAAAGCGGCTGTCGCTCGCTACGCCAGAACGCTTTCGACCACCTTTGCCGCTGGTGTGCCTTTGATAGATGCACTTGACTCAGCGGCTGGCGCATCTGGCAATGCAATTTATAAAAATGCCATTTTAGATATTAAAAGCGAAGTCAGTTCAGGGAATCAGATGAACTGGGCAATGAGAAATACCAGTGTCTTTCCAGATATGGTGATCCAAATGGTTGCCATTGGTGAAGAGTCAGGCTCTTTGGACAGTATGTTAGCAAAAGTTGCAAACATCTACGAACAAGAGGTTGACGATTTAGTTGATGGCTTATCAAGTTTACTAGAACCCTTGATTATGGCGGTTTTAGGGGTTTTGATTGGCGGCCTGATTATCGCCATGTATTTGCCAATTTTCCAATTGGGATCAGTTATTTAGTCCCATAATAATTAAATAAGAATAACTATGCTTGAAGTATTTCAACTCATGCAAGCACACACTTGGTTCTTTTTGCTGGTGGTGGGGCTTGTCAGTGTATGTATTGGAAGTTTTTTAAATGTGGTGATTTACCGCATTCCTAAAATGCTCCAACAGCAATGGCGCTGTGAATGTGAAGCGCTGCTCAATGAACAACAAACCGAGCAACATAATACCCCATCATTTAACTTGGCAACGCCCAGCTCCCATTGCCCTACATGTAATGCCAAAATTAAGCCTTGGCATAATATCCCGCTGTTAAGCTGGCTGTTATTGCGTGGTCGGTGTAACGAATGTCAAACCCCCATTTCAATACGCTATCCTTTGATTGAATTGGGCACAGCGTTAAGCTCGCTATTAGTCGCATGGTATTTTGGGGCGAGCGAACAAACAGCATTATACCTTGTACTGACATGGGCGCTGATCGCACTTATCTTTATCGATATTGACCATATGTTGTTACCTGATCAAATAACCTTGCCACTGTTGTGGTTGATGCTCATTGCCAGTACCTTCAACATAACTATTGCCCCCACTGAGGCAATTATCGGTGCTGCAGTTGGGTACTTAAGTTTGTGGAGTGTATATTGGCTGTTTAAGTTAGCCACGGGCAAAGAGGGTATGGGCTATGGAGATTTTAAGTTATTAGCCATTTTTGGCGCACTTTTAGGCTGGCAAGCAATCTTGACTATTGTGCTGCTATCAAGCTGTGTGGGTGCCATTATAGGGAGTATTCAACTAGCTGTACAAGGCAAAGACAAAAGCACTCCGATCCCGTTTGGACCCTATTTAGCCATCGCGGGTTGGTTGACGTTGCTATTCGGTGACATCATAGAAAACTGGTATTTTAGTTTAATCTTAGCGTGATCATAGTATGAGTAATTGGGTATTGGGACTAACAGGGGGCATTGGCGCTGGCAAAACGGCAGTCAGCAATGCCCTCGCTGAAAAAGGCATTACGATTGTTGATGCAGATGTTATTGCAAAGCAAGTGGTTGCAGTTGGCAGCTCAGGCTTGCAAGCCATTGTAGATAAGTTTGGTGCAGCCATACTTCACACAGATGGTACGTTAGACAGAGCGAAGTTACGTGCCATTATCTTTGCTGATGAGCCGAGTAAAACATGGCTTGAACAGCTGTTACATCCAATGATCCGACATGAAATATTATCCCAGCTAAAAGATGCGACGAGTCCTTATGTGGTTCTATCTGCACCACTACTATTTGAGAACCACCTTGATAAATTATGCGATCACACCTTGCTAGTTGATGTGCCAGAGGCTATTCAACTAGCGCGTACAGCTGCGCGTGATAGGGTTTCGACCGAGCAAGTAAAAAGTATCATTGCAGCGCAAATGTCTCGCTCTGAGAAACAAAGACGTGCAAATACCATACTAAATAATGATAAATCATTAACTGATATGTATAATGAATTAGAAATCTTGCATCAAAACTTTGTTTCTATTGCAGTAAATCATTCAACAAGTGCTTAACTTACTCGTTGTTATGCTGAGGTTCATAAGTTTATTTATAACCAATTGATGTAAATTAGTAAGTAGTTGATATGTCTATGTCTGAGGGCTTATGGAACATCATTCACCATTGTTACGTAAATTTATTACGTTAGGTCGAGTAACACCAGAACAAATCAAGAAAAAACAAAGTGAAGCACAATCAACAGCCGAACTCATCTGTATGTGTAGCGGTATCAGCAGTGCCGAACTTGCCGAGCAGTGCTTAGACTTATTCCGCGTGCCTCTATTTGACTTAAACGAATTTGACATCAATCAAATCCCCGAAAAGCTCATCAACGATAAGCTGATCCGTAAACATCATGTTTTACCTCTTCACAAAAAAGGCCGCAAGCTCTACATCGCAGCATCAGATCCCACTGATTATGGTGCCTTTGAAAACTTCGAATTTAGCACAGGTCTTCAATGTGATGTGGTGGTCGTTGATCACAAACAATTAGAAAAGAAAATAGAGCAACTTTTTGACTCTTCACAAGGCCTTTCGCTCAGCGAGGAGGAATTTAAAGAGTTTGCAAACCTTGATATTGAAGACGATCAAAAGTCTTTGCAAAATACCGATGATAAAGAAAAAGACAAGGATGACGCCCCCATCATCGTGTACATCAACAAAATATTGATGGATGCGATAAAAAAAGGCGCATCAGATCTGCACTTTGAACCCTATGAACACAAATATCGTGTTCGTTTTAGAATTGACGGCATTTTGCATGAAATGGCAAGCCCTCCAACTACTTTATCAACACGCATAGCTGCACGTATTAAAGTAATGTCGCGACTCGATATTTCTGAAAAGCGCAAACCTCAAGATGGTCGTATAAAGCTCAAAATATCGGAACGTAAAAGTATCGATTTTCGTGTTAGTACCATGCCCACCATGTGGGGTGAAAAGATAGTAATGCGTATTCTGGACTCATCAAGCGCGATGATGGGCATAGACGCTCTCGGTTATGAGAGCGAGCAAAAACAAATGTACCTTGATGCGCTTGCGCAGCCACAAGGTATGATCCTTGTTACAGGGCCTACAGGCTCGGGTAAAACGGTGTCTTTGTACACAGGCTTAAATATTCTAAATAAACCTGAACGTAACATCAGTACTGCAGAAGATCCTGTAGAGATTAACTTAGAAGGGATCAATCAAGTTCAGATCAATCCAAAAGCGGACATGACCTTTGCAAATGCTTTGAAAGCATTTTTACGTCAAGACCCAGATGTGATCATGGTTGGTGAGGTTCGAGACCTTGAAACTGCTGAAATTGCGATTAAAGCGGCTCAAACGGGCCACTTGGTATTGAGTACATTACACACTAATTCAGCTGCCGAAACACTCACTCGTTTATTAAACATGGGCGTTCCAGCGTATAACGTTGCAAGCTCCGTTAACCTTATCATTGCTCAACGTCTTGCAAGACGCTTATGTAAGCATTGCAAAGAACCTGAAACGCTGCCTCAAGAAGAGTTATTGAATCAAGGTTTCACTCAAGAGCAATTAAGCGAGATCAGTCTGTTTACACCAAAAGGTTGTGAACATTGTACTGACGGTTATAAAGGTCGGGTCGGCATTTACGAAATGGTGAAAATCACCCCTGAAATCTCTCAGTTGATCATGTCTGGCGGTAATTCAATGGAAATTGCCAAAATAGCCAACAAGCTCGGATTTGCGAATCTTAGAACATCAGGACTAAAAAAAGCAGCATCGGGAGTCACTTCGTTAAGCGAAATCAACCGAGTTACCAGCTATTAGGCAATGCTAGAGCGATACCTACGCTGGTATCTACGTTTGATTTTCATTACACTGTGGGCAAAATATCTCAAGGGAGCCGTTTATGCCCACCATTGTTAAGTGCCCAACCTGCCAAGCCGATGTTGTTTGGTCAGAACAAAGTCCGAATAGACCCTTTTGCTCTAAGCGATGCCAGCTGATAGACCTAGGAGAATGGTCTTTTGAGAACAATAAAATTTCCACAGCGATCACCTCAGATACACAGATGAACGCCGAAGATCAACAAGAGATGCTTGAAGATATCGAAGCGATGCTCGCGCAAAGTGAAGACACATTTTTTAAACAATAGCATGGGCGCTGTTGCGCCCATCAATTAGTCACTATCAAGTTATTACTTTGTATGCCTGTGCGCTTTACGGTGTTTTATTTTTTCAAGTTTAGCGCGTTGCTCAGGCGTCAGTACTTGCCAAATCTGCTGCTTACTTTTTAATTTGGCGAGTAATGCTTGCTGCTTCGCGTCACTTGTTTTGGCTATCAACACCCTCGCTTGCTGCTCATCAAAGTAATCATTTTCGACCAAAGCTTTAAACTCACCTTTGTGGTTATGACGCATCGCTTTTAGGTCTTTCATTGCGACCTTTTTGCGTTCAATTATGCTCGCTATCTTTTGTTGCTGCTCTTTACTCAAGTTAAGCGTGCTAGCCGCTTTGTCTGACAGTAAAAAGTGCTCATCATGATGTCTGCCTTGCCCCGCTTCACCCAAGGCACTAAATAGTAAACTACCACTGATAATTAATACTGATATTGCTTTCATAATATTGCCTTAAAAATGCTCGTTGTATTTGTATAGCTAGCTTAACCTGTGGGATGAAAAGCAACGCAAAGCAACGTAAAGACTATGTAAAGATCTGCAATTTAATATTTTGCAAGGTACACTAGAGTAATGAAGTAACGAGAAAAACACCTATGAGTAAGCTGCTACTAATTGAAGATGATCGAGCATTAAGCGACCTCCTTAAAGAATACTTAACCACACAAGGCTGTAATGTATCTCAAGCTTTTGATGGTGAGGAAGGTCTATTACAGGCAACGAGCGAACAGTATGACGTGATATTGCTTGATGTGATGCTGCCTCGATTAGATGGCTTTGAAGTATTAAAAAGGTTGCGTGCGTCCAACCTTACTCCAGTCATCATGCTCACGGCTAAAGGTGATGACTTTGACCGTATTTTTGGTCTAGAACTGGGTGCGGATGACTATCTACCTAAACCATTTAACCACAGAGAGTTATTAGCAAGAATTCATGCGATTAGCCGACGTATCGACTTTGTTAAACAAGCTAGCAGCCAAAATGCAGAGTTAACCATCAACCATGTGACGCTTAATCACCTCTCTCGCAGAGTACATGTTTTAGAGCATGAAATCATCTTAACTGGCACCGAGTTTTCCGTACTTCAACAACTAATGAGCCATGTTGGAGAAGTAGTCACTAAAGATACATTAAGCCAACAAGTGTTGGGCCGTCGATTAGCCCCTTTTGACCGCTCAATTGATATGCATGTCAGCAATCTAAGAAAAAAAATAGCTCAGTACAGTGACAGCAACTGCATTCAGACTATCAGAGGAAGTGGCTATGTCTTTTTGGCGCAATGATGCTATACAGAGTAAGCAAAGCTATTGGAGCAAATTTAAGCCCTCTGGATTATTTTTACAGGCTTTTTTAGCGTTTTGGCTCACTATCATTAGTATTTTGGTACTGTTGGTTGCTCTGAGCCAATTACAACCAGAACAATTAGAAACTAAACCGTTAAGAGGAAAGCTCCTTGATTCCATGGGCCACCTGACCCACAACATTGAGCGCTTAGTTAATAAAAAGAAAAAGCCTGTAGAGAAAGTCATTTTACACCCTCGTTTTAATCAGCATAAATGGCTTTATCTGGCACACGAAAATATAGAACAAAGCATTAGCTCTGAAGTAAATTCACAGAATATAGACTTATCTTTACTACACTTTCAAACATCCAATAACCCCTTATTTATCGCAACCGAACGTTACTTTGCTTACGGCCCTTTTCCAATTCAATTAGGCAACGAGCAGTATCAACTGTACCAAATTAAGCCTATTCGAGAGAACGCATTACTTATGCGCGTAAAAATGCTGCCATTTTGGCTCAAAGCGCTCGCCGTTTTGCTGCCGTCTATTTTACTGAGTGTGTTATTCAGTCGTCGCTTAGTCGCACCACTGAACTCATTAGGAAGCAGTGCCAAAGCACTTGCATCAGGTCAATTGGATGCCCGCGTCAATATCCCTATGCGCCGCAATGATGAAATAACCACGCTAATGCATGATTTCAACCATATGGCTGATAAACTTGAACAAAGTGTTATGACCCATAAGCAGTTACTTGCTGATGTCTCTCATGAATTACGCTCACCGTTGACTCGCCTTACTTTGGCTAATGCGTTAGCTCAAGAAAATGCCAGTGAGCAACAACTCACATACCTGACTCGCATCGAAAAAGAAGCGCAATGCTTAGATAAAATGCTTGCTGATATTCTCACTTTATCTCGCTTAGAACACGGCCAAAATAGCTTGCATATGCACCAAGTTAGCTTTGCTACTTTGTTAGACAATGTGCTGTTGGATGCGCAATTTGAAGCTGAGCAAATGGGCAAAAACCTCACCTTAGCAGCTCCTCCAACGCTCACTTTGATGTGTAATGGAGAGTTATTAAGTAGCGCCATCGAAAACGTGCTGCGCAATGCGATTAAGTATGCCAAAAATAACGTTGAGCTATCATTTTCGCTATCGCAAAAAGCTGTCGAGATTTCAATCTGTGATGATGGTGAGGGGGTTTCTGATAACGCACTAGCGCAACTATGCCAACCTTTTTTCCGTACCAGCCAATCTAGAAATAGAGACAGCGGTGGGATTGGTTTGGGCTTAGCCATTGCCAAACGCGCTATTTTCGCGCACCATGGTAGTTTGGAGTTTCAGCACAACAAACCACAAGGCTTAATGGTTAAGATCACATTACCTATATGAATTTTTACAGTTACAGCACCCAACTTGCACAACACAATAGTGACATAGAGCGGCACTGGCAACGCTCTGAGCAGGGCTATCTAAAAGCCCCAAGCGGTAAACTATTTTACAGCTATCATATTCCCAAAACAGCAAAATATAGTGTTGTGCTAGTCAATGGACGAATAGAGTCTGCGTGGAAGTATCAAGAGCTACTGTGGGAATTGGCACAAAATAATATTGCGGTATTTACCTATGATCACATTGGTCAAGGCCTATCCGAGCGCTTAACGGGTAATGCTCAAACAGGGTATGTTTCAAGATTCACCGACTATGGTGACGACCTAAATGCATTTATCGAAAAAGTCGTGATGCCACGCCAAAAAGGTCCATTATTTATTCTTGCCCATTCAATGGGGGCAGCCATTAGCTGTGATTATTTATCGCGTTATTCGCACCCCATAAGTGGCGCTTTTCTATCTGCACCTATGTTTGATATTAATACACACAACACACCTTATAAGCTTGCCAAGTGGTTAGCTAAAATAGGGTGTTGGCTGGGGCTTGGTAAGCACTACGCAGTTGGTCAAAGCAATTATTTTCCTGTGCCCTTTGAAGAAAACCAGCTCACTCATTGTCATATTCGTTATCAACGTTTTCGCTCCTTATATCAAAATGAGGCTGAGTTGTGTTTAGGCGGAGTCAGTTATGGTTGGCTTAATCAAACCTTTAACTTTATAGAAAAGATCCCTAATTTGATTATCCAAACGCCACTTTTTATTGTCAGTGCCGAGCAAGACGAAGTCGTCGACAACCGGGCACACGCTCGATTTATCGAAACCCATCCAGACGCCCAACTAAGGACCATTGCCAACGCCAAACACGAGTTGTTGTGTGAAACAGATGATATTCGACAAACTGTTCTCAAAGAGTTTTATCAATTTTGCGATAACTTAGGATTAACCACCAAAGAGACAGGGTCTTGATGAATTAAGATGTCGAGTTCACCTTCAAAAGCCTGTTGGATCATCTCTACTACTTCATCAGTCACAGCGTGTGCACGCATTAGCGGCATATCGTCATCAAGCTCGAGGTGAAGTTGGATAAATTTAATTTTACCGCTTTGACGAGTTCGTAAATCGTGTACGCCATATACACTTTCATGACTTGATGCCAGCATAATAATTTCCGCTTTTTCTTCATCAGGTAACTCTCGGTCCATCAAATGCGCTGCACTTTGTTTGGCAATATCCCAACAGTTGTAAAGTAAATACCCAGCGACACCAATGGCAAATATAGGATCAGCGTAGAGAACACCGTAATAAGACAGTAAAATGGCGAGCAATACAGCCATATTTAATAACACATCGCCTTTGTAATGTAATGAGTCGGCTTTTACAGCAATAGATTGTGTACGCTTAACAACTTGATATTGCACTATTACAACCAACAAAGTGCACACAATAGCAAACAAGCTCACCCATACACCGAGCAACGAATGCTTTAACTCAACGGGGTTTATTAAACGTTCAATCGCGTGAAAGGCTAATAAACACGCTGAACCTGCAATAAACGCGGCTTGCCCCAACCCAGCCAAGGCTTCGGCCTTGCCATGCCCAAAGCGATGGTCATCATCAGCAGGACGCAAGGCATAACTCAAGACTAAAAAGCTCATCAGCGAAGCACTGATATCGAGTAACGAGTCAGTTAATGATCCCAACATAGAAGCACTGCCAGAGGATAGCCAGGCCCAGCATTTAGTGATAATCATTAAACTGACCATCAACATGGTAAATACACTGGCAAAACGAACTAACAGCTCATAACTTGGCTTCACATTTTCTTTCATTGACCAAAAACCTCTATGGCTCGATTAAAGATATCTTATTTCAACAGTTTACAGTCTATACAGAGGAAGTGAAATAATGATGACATAAAAGACGAAAAGCAGCCGCGAATGCTTACCCAATACGATGTCATTTCGTTATACTAAGCATAATGAACTTTTCGAGGTGATTATGTTAGATATCGTGCTTTACCAACCTGAAATTCCCCCCAACACTGGAAATATTATTCGTTTATGTGCAAATACGGGCTATGCCCTTCACCTAATTGAGCCTTTAGGTTTTGATTGGGATGACAAACGGGTAAAACGTGCAGGCTTAGATTATCATGAATTTAGCCATGTAAAGCGCCATGCTTCTTTCGAAGATTATTTAAAAGATTGCCAACCTAAGCGCGTCTTTGCCTGTACGACAAAAGGTAAAAAGTATCATCACCAACCTCAATACCAAGCTGGAGATTGTCTGCTATTTGGTCCTGAAACGAGAGGTTTACCTGAAGATATTATTTTTTCATTGCCTGAAGAGCAGCGTGTTCGTATACCCATGCGTGCAGATAGCCGAAGTATGAATTTATCCAACGCTGTTGCGGTATTTGTTTATGAATCTTGGCGTCAACTCGACTTTACCAACGCGGTATAAAAAAATGAACTAAAGCGGATCACTCCGCTTTTTGTTCTCTGCCAAGCAGTGCCATAGCCGCTTCTTTGACATCTTTTTGCTGATACAAAACTTGATAAATTTGCTCAGTAATTGGCATCTCAATACCACTTCTTTGTGCCAGTAAATACACTTCTTTGGTATTGCGGTAACCTTCAACAACCTGACCGATACTTTGCATCGCATCATCTACCGTTAAGCCCTTACCTAATGCTAGGCCAAAACGACGGTTGCGTGATTGATTGTCAGTACACGTTAGAATTAAATCGCCTAAACCAGCCATACCCATGAAGGTTTCAGAACGCGCACCGAGCGCTTTACCTAAACGACAAAGTTCAGCCAAACCGCGCGTTATTAACGCTGTTCGAGCATTGGCTCCAAAACCAAAACCGTCAGACATACCAGCGCCAATTGCAATGACATTTTTAACCGCTCCACCGAGTTGAATACCAATGAAATCGTCATTGCTATAGACTCGAAACGAGCGACCACAATGCAGTAACTTCGCTAATTCACTAGCAAAAGCGCTGTCTGTTGCTGCGACAGAAATTGCGGTTGGCAGCCCTGCAGCCATTTCTTTTGCAAACGTTGGCCCCGATAACACAGCTAAAGGAACTTGCTCTCCCAGTTGCTGCAGAGCCACCTCTTGTAGCAAGCGACCCGTATCCGGCTCTAAGCCTTTGGTTGCCCAAGCAACTCGTGCATTGGGTAACAAGTTATTACGCACCTTTGCTAAGGTGTCTGCAAATGCATGACTTGGCACCACCAGCAGCACTATTTCGCTGGCCTCAACCGCTTTTTTTAAATCACACTCTAGCTGTAAAGAATCAGGGAAAGGGCAATCAGGAAGATAACGTTGGTTTTTCCGCTCAGCTGAAAGCGTCGCAACGTCATTTTTATTTCGCCCCCATAGTGTCACCTTGTGACCATTTCGGGCAAAACAAATAGCAAGGGCGGTGCCATAAGACCCCGCCCCCAATACAGTTACAGCTGATTTTACTGAACTCATCGCTTATGCGTCAGCTGTTTGCTCTGTTTGCGCTGCTCGTTGTTGCATGTACTGAGCGAATAACGCATCAAAGTTTACTGGTGCTAAGTTCAATTGTGGGAAAGTACCACGGTTTACTAGGCTAGCAACGGCTTCACGAGCATATGGGAACAAGATGTTCGGGCAAAACGCACCTAACATATGCGCCATTTGTACTTCTTCTAGATCTGCGATTGAGAAAATACCCGCTTGTTGAATTTCACATAAAAATGCAGTTTCTTCGCCAATGTTCGCCGTGACAGTCAACGACAATACCACTTCAAACACGTTGTTATCTAGCTTTTCAGAACGCGTGTCCATGTCTAGCTTAATTTCAGGAGTCCACTCTTTTTGAAAGATCGCCGGAGAGTTTGGTGTTTCAAATGAAACATCTTTTGTGTAAATACGTTGAATATTAAATTGCGCTTCTTGTTGTTGTTCTGCTGCCGCATTTTGGTTTTGATCTGTCATGAGTGTTCCTAGATTCTTTGAATTTATTAAATTTTCTTACAATTTTAGTAAAGCGTTTAACTCGCCCTTTGCTTCGATAGCCATCATATCGTCGCAGCCACCAATGTGATTATCATTGATAAAAATTTGTGGCACTGTGTATCCACCATTGGCTTTTTCTATCATTTGCTCACGTAGCTCAGGCTGCTTACCAATATCATACTCGGTGTATGTTACACCTTTTGCATCTAGCAACGCCTTAGCTCGGTGACAAAAAGGACAATAATCTTTTGTGTAAATCACAACTTCAGTCATAAAGACTCCTGTTACTTTCCTGTTGTGGTTGGTAATCCGGCACTTTGCCATGCGCCCATACCACCGTTAAGCACGTAAACATGCTCAAAGCCTGATTTATGCATGGTGTTTGCAATACCCGAAGCCGTCATGCCTGTAGTACACACCAATATAATGGGTTTACTTTTATACTTTTCAAGCCCCGCAAAGTCACTTTGTTTGGCTTTTTCCGCACTTAGCTGTATTGAACCCGCAATTCTGCCAGCATTAAACTCTTTTATTGGACGAATATCGACAACTTGACCTTCCTCACGGTTGACCAATAAAGTCAACTGTTGAGGATTAACCTGCGCAATGGCTGAAAACTTACTTTTAAACCAGCTTGCTACTATCATAGCGACAAGCGCCAACCAAATAACACTTAAAATCGCGTTATTGCCTATAAACTCGATGTATTGTTCCATGCACCTTCCAACTTAACTTTCTGAATGTGCGATTTTAGCAAAACTCACACACCCTTAATAATGAATAGCTCCGAAGTATACATTTTGCGTTCCTTTGGGTATAGCCCTTTGTCTGAGCCTAATAGACATATCCCCGATGAATAGGTTTTAAAGTTATCTATGATGAGGATAAATCATAGCAACAGGGCTGAATTTTTACGCAGAACAAGGTATGCTAGGCCCAATCGTTATGTCGCGCTGATGTGTCAACTTTCCCCCCTGACACAGGTGAAAAGATTAGTTCTAAAGGAGCCCAAATGACTGCACAAAAAAAACCACTTGTTCTAATGATTTTAGACGGTTGGGGTTATCGAGAAGAAAGCGAAAGTAATGCTATTTTAGCAGCCAACACCCCTGTGCTAGACCATTTATGGCAAACCAAACCTCATACTTTGATTTCTGGCTCTGGATTAGATGTGGGCCTGCCTGATGGTCAAATGGGTAATTCAGAAGTAGGTCACGTTAACTTAGGTGCCGGTCGTATCGTTTATCAAGACTTCACTCGCATCACCAAAGCAATAACGGACGGTGAATTTGAACACAACCCCGTATTAGTTGATAGCATCGATAAGGCAGTTCAAGCGGGTAACGCTGTACATCTAATGGGCCTTTTAAGTCCAGGTGGTGTGCATAGTCATGAAGACCATATTGTTGCAGGCATAAAACTTGCCGCTAGTCGTGGTGCAAAAGCCGTTTATTTTCATGCCTTTTTAGATGGCCGAGATACGCCCCCACGCAGTGCATTAGCTTCAATTGAGCGAGTAGAAAAATTATTTTCTGAACTAAAGTGTGGTCGTTTAGCGTCTATTGTTGGTCGTTATTATGCAATGGATAGAGACAACCGATGGGAGCGCATAGAAGCGGCGTACAACCTCATGGTAAGTGCACAAGCACAGTATACGTATGAAGATGGTGTAACAGCACTCAACGCTGCCTATGCTCGTGACGAAAATGACGAATTTGTTAAAGCAAGCGTTATTCAGCCACAAGGCTGCGAAGCGGCTAAGATTAATGATGGTGACACAGTAATATTCATGAACTTTAGAGCTGATAGAGCACGCCAAATGACTCGTACATTTGTCGATAAACAGTTCAATGGATTTGCCAAACAAGCCTCGCCTAAGCTAAGCGCATTTGTGATGATGACGGAGTATGCTGCTGACATTGATGCGCCGGCAGCGTTCGCACCAGAAGCACTGCACAATGTATTAGGTGAATGGCTCGCAAAACACCACAAAACACAACTACGTATCTCTGAAACAGAAAAATATGCACACGTTACATTCTTCTTCAGTGGTGGCAAAGAAGATGAATTTGAAGGTGAAAAGCGCGAGCTGATCCCCTCTCCACAAGTTGCGACGTACGATCTGCAACCAGAGATGAATTCAGAGCTGCTTACAGATAAACTCGTAGAAGCTATTCACAGTGGCCAGTATGATGTCATTATCTGTAATTATCCAAATGGCGATATGGTAGGTCATTCAGGTGTATTTAGCGCTGCAGTTAAGGCCTGTGAAGCCGTAGATAAGTGTATTGGCCGAGTTGTTGAAGCGCTTGAACAAGTAGACGGTGAAGCTCTGATCACAGCAGATCATGGTAATGCTGAACAGATGACCAATGCTAACACAGGCCAAGCTCATACAGCACACACTTCAGAGCCTGTGCCATTCATTTATGTTGGCCGAGATGCCCAGCCACACAATGGGAAAACACTAAGTGATGTTGCACCAACTATGCTGCACTTGCTTGGTATGGAGCAACCAAGTGAGATGACTGGCACACCGATCATGACTTTAAAATAATCATGCTTAAATTGCCCTGTAAGTTATTTGCACTTGGCCTTTTATTGGCGACAACTTCGGTTATCGCCAATGAGTCTCGCACCAAGCAGGATTTAACTGAAGTACAACAAGAGCTCAAAAAGAGCCAAAAAAACTACCAACAACAACGTAGTAATATCGCTTCGCTGCGCGCAAAGCTAAAAGCCCAAGAGTTAGACATTGCAAAAAATGCCAAGGCATTGTCACTCACAAAGCGAGGAATAGCTGAAAATCAGCAGCAGCAATATACCTTGCAAAGCGAAGCGAAAAGTCTCGAAAGTAAAAAACAACGCTTACAAAAGCTGCTAGCATCACAACTTAAAAGCGCCTATATGACGGGCAGTCATGACTACTCAAAGATGCTTTTAAACCAAGAGCAAAGTGCTACTTTAGAACGTACCATTAGCTATTATGACTATTTCAACAAAGCCAGAATAAATCAATTAGAAGAACTAAAACTGATTTTCTCTGAGCTTGCAAAAAATCAACAACAGCTTAAACGCAAACAAGAGCAATTAGCGGCGCTGAGAAAACAACAAGAGCAACGTCAAACGGCACTTGTTGCACGCCAAAATGAGCGTCAAATACACCTACAAGAGCTAAATGCCGCTTTACAACAAACCGCACAAGCCATCGATTACTTAAAAGAAAACGAGCAAACCTTGCTTGCAACACTTGAAGAGCTGGCCAAAATCCAACAACCTGACGAAGTAGTGCTAGATGGTTTGGCACAAAGTAAAGGACAGCTACAGTGGCCAAGTAAAGGTCGTTTACGTCACCGCTTTGGGCAACGTAAACATGCAGGAATGAGTTGGAAAGGCGTCGTTATTCAAGCACAAACTGGCACGCCAGTTATTAGTATCAAGCAAGGGCAAGTGGTTTATGCCGACTGGCTCAACGGATTTGGCTGGGTTATGGTTGTCGATCACGGTAAAGGCTTTATGAGCCTGTACGGGCATACCCAAACTTTACTCAAAGATGTTGGTGATTTAGTCAGCGCTGGTGAAACAATTGCTTTAGTTGGCCAAAGCGGCGGACAAACTCGATCTGGTCTATACTTCGAAATACGGCATAAGGGAAGCGCTGTCGATCCGGTAAAATGGTGTAAAGCAAGTTAATTGAATAACCCGTGCTGCACCAACACTTGGAGCAGCACATGAGTATAGTTAATCGCATTAAACACGCTTTCACTCGCACTTATCATGCTTGGGCATTACTCTTTAGCGTATTGCTTTGTCTTATTCTCATCACACCAAGTACGTTTGCAAAGCAACAGTTTTCCCAAGAACAAGTGGAAGAAATACTGTTTCATATCCATGCATACTATGTTGAAGACTTGCCATTAAGCCATATCGATAACAGTAATTTTGAACAACTGCTGTCGCAATTAGACCCATACTCAAAGTACCTCTCTGAAACTGAGCTTGAAGCCATTTTTAGTGCCGCTAACGGGCGTTATACTGGTATTGGTATTGAGGTTGAAGAAATCGCCAACCGTGTCGTTATCATTAATACTCTGCCCGGCTCTCCCGCAGATATAGCTGGTATTGAAGGTGGCGATAAACTTGTAGCCATCAATCATCAAGACGTGACTGACAAAGACATTGCTTATGTCTCTAAATTACTACAAAAAGCTGAGTTTTCGATCATTCAAGTTACGGTAGAACGTAAAACACGACAGCTCACACTGGCACTTCGCCGCCAAGAAATTAACCTAGAAAGCGTAACAAGTTTATTACTACACAATGGTAATGGTTACTTGTCATTAAATGGCTTCAACAATAACAGCTATCATGATGTTGCCAGACACCTTAATAAGCTTCGCATAGAAAATGGCGAGCCACTGGCTGGTTTAATAATCGATTTACGAGATAACCCTGGTGGCACGCTAACCAGCGCAGTGGCTATATCTGATCTATTTTTAGATGCAGGTACCATCGTATCAACTCAAGGACGATTTTATGATGCTAATCAACATTTCAGCGCCCAACAAGGCGATATCCTAAACGGCGCACCAGTGGTTATTATGATCAATGAAAACTCAGCCTCTGCGGCAGAAATACTCGCTGGTGCTTTACAAGATAACCGTAGAGCCTTGGTTGTTGGTACGCCTTCTTTTGGCAAAGGTTCTGTACAATCGCTTATTCCTGTTGGCAATGGTACCACGGCCTTGAAGTTAACCACCGCGCGCTACTACACGCCTTCGGGACGCTCTATAGAGGGAATAGGTATTGAGCCAGATATTATTCTGACCAAGCAAGTGCTTTCACATTTAAGTAAAAGCGCTATAATGGCTGGCGAACAAACAGCCAAAAAGGAGCAATTGGCTAGACTAGATTCTCATTTAACTGATGCAAGAAAGTTACTTAAAAAACATTAAATTATAACTATTATAAACAATAAGAAATGGGACTGTGCGACACATACATTGGGGACTTTTTGCGCTTTGGTTGATGGCTTTACCATGCGCAGCAAAACAAATTGCCATTGTTATAGATGATATTGGCAATCATAAGAGAGATTTACAACTGCTGGCATTACCCGGACAGTTATCGTTTTCTATTTTACCTCATACCCCTTATTCCCAACAGTTCGCCTTTTTAGCCAGTAAACAAAAAAAAGAGCTGCTGCTGCACGTACCTATGCAGTCAACTCTAGAGAAAGCACTTGGCCCTGGAGCCCTGACCTTAGAGATGAACAAATGGCAGTTACAAAGTACTTTAGGACATGCTTTATCAACATTACCTCAGGTTAAAGGGGTTAATAATCATATGGGATCGGCACTTACTCAACATGTTGAGCCGATGAAGTGGACCATGGAAGTATTGAAAAAACGCGGGTTATTTTTCCTCGATAGTCGTACAACGGAGTATACCCAAGCACAGAACGTCGCTAATTTATATGGTGTTGAAAATATCAGCCGTCACATCTTTTTAGATAACGTACTAACAGCTGACGCACTGAGAGTGCAATTAGAAGCGTTAAAACATAAAGCCGATACCGAGCAGTTTGCGATTGCAATCGCGCACCCTTACCCTGAAACAGCCGCTTTCTTATCCAGGGCGCTGCCCGAGCTCATAGCTCAGGGCTATGAGCTGGTGCCCGTGTCACAATTAGTTGAATTAAAATACATTCAATTAGCTGAGCACAAAAAGCCCAAAGCAAGATTTTTTATTCCCACCAGCGATTAAATCATAAAGGATCACATAGTTTGATCTTGATTCATGCACAGCATAAAAATGTGCGTTATAACTTAGGTATGTTGACTTAGTTGCTAACCAAGCTCTGTTGGAAGGAAGAAATAATGTTACACACAGTTGCCGATCTAATGACAGCCGATCCATTTGTAGTCTCGCTTAAAGCCTCGCTAAAAGACGCCCATGATTTAATGCGCGAGAAAAACATTCGCCACATACCAGTTATCGACGAACAAGGGATATTACAAGGTATGCTCACGCAGAAAATTATGATCGCAAAAGTGATGGGAATTATGGCGACGTACGGTGCCAATGCTTTGGAGAGAAAGGAAAAGTATACCCTCGTTGAAGATATAATGACCACTGACTTTGCCAGTATTCAGCCAACTCAAAGCTTAGCAGAAGTAGCCGAGTTTTTTGTCAGTAACCGCCATGGATGTATGCCTGTTGTTGATGACAATAATAAGCTCCTTGGGATCTTAACATCCTCGGACTTTGTTCGCCTAGCGGCTGCCCTACTTTCTTAACGAATTTGGGCAATACGTGCCTGCATTGCCCATAAAATATCGTTAAGCTTTTTCTGCCAAGGTACGAGCGACCGTTCTCATACCTAAGGTTGTTGCGCCCGCAGCCCATTGGCTACCTGCGTTGTTTTGAAACGCAGCAGCCAAGTCGATATGCACCCAACCTTTACCTTCATTTGGCACAAAGCGCGATAAGAATCCTGCAGCATTTGATGCGCCACCAAAGCCACCGCCTTTTTGAGCGCGGCTATTCGCAGTATCAGCATAGGCTGAAGGGCAATTATTTTGGTGCCATTTCTCTAAAGGCAAAGGCCAAGCAGCTTCAAACTCTTCATCAGCAAACTGCTGAACATCAAAAACCAGCTCTTTGTCTAAACCAAACAAGGCGTTGTATTCTTGTCCTACCGCCACTAATGCGGCCCCCGTCAATGTTGCTGCATCTATGATTAATTCTGCACCAGTCTCACCCGCAGCCATTAGACCATCAGCCAATACCAAGCGACCTTCTGCATCCGTGTTTACAATTTCAACAGTCGTACCATTTTTATACGTCAATATATCACCAAGTTTGTAAGCATGACCTGAAATCAAGTTCTCGGCACAACATAAAAACAGTTTGATGCGCTTATTGATGCCACGCTGAACTGCCAAAGCCAAACCAGCTGTGACTGTCGCTGCACCGCCCATATCGCATTTCATCCCCAGCATCCCTTCACTGGGTTTGATTGAATACCCGCCCGAGTCAAAGGTGATCCCTTTGCCCACCAATGCTGCACTCACTGGCGCATCTGCATCTCCAGTAGGGTTATAATCAAGCTCTAGTAATACAGGCGGACGTTCACTGCCACGCCCTACTTCATGGATACCAATCCACTGTTGCTCAAGTAACGCTTTCCCTTTGATTATCTGATAGCTGACATGCTCAGGCGCAAGAGATTGAATGAACTCAGCAGCTTTACCCGCTAAGCTTTCAGGATAAATATCTTCGGCCGTGCCATTGATCATTTGTCGAGCCCAAGTTGCTGATGTTTGCAAAGCAACTAATTCATTCATATCAGATTGCGCATTTTCGACGAAGGTGACACCAGCGAGTTGTTTTGGACTAACAAACCCTTGATAAAAAGCCCATTGTGATTCTGTGCACCACTGCTCACCTTGTAGCTCAACTTGCGTAATTCCTTGTTGTGCAAGTGTTCTTGCTGCCTTTTGGATATTTTTAAGTGTTTCATTTTCATTTAAGTGAACAGTTGCACCTTGATTATCAAAAGATAATGACGCTGCAACTCCCCAATGCGGCGCAGCCGCTTCTTCACTTAAACGCACAATAAATTTGTCAGACATAATCCTATATTCTCTTACACTTGATAGTGTCCTAAAGTGTACACTAGCAAGCATACTGACCCAACCTAATGCGATTAATTGATGAAATTTGCAAGCCAACTTAATAAAGCAACGCTCATAAAACGTTACAAACGCTTCTTAGTTGATTTACATTGCCAGCAACACGGTGAGTTTACGGCTCACTGCGCCAATACGGGCAAAATGACAGGGTGTGCCGACGCAGGCTTTGGTGCTTTCTACTCAACCAGTGATAATAAAAAACGCAAATACCCCCACTCGTTGGAACTGACACAAAACACACAAGGCGAACTTATATGCGTAAACACCAACCACGCCAACACCGTTGCCTGTGAAGGTATTGAGCAAGGTATCATCAGCCAGTTGAGTGACTATCATCATTGTCAAAGAGAAGTTAAGTACGGCGAGGAGAACAGCCGAGTTGATATTTTACTTGAACAAAATGGCCTCCCGCCTTGCTACGTTGAAGTAAAATCAGTCACTTTGTTGTCACAGAATCACGGTTACTTTCCCGATGCACAGACACTCAGAGGCCAAAAACACTTACGAGAATTAATGAGCCTGAAACAGCAAGGTGCCCGAGCCGTACTCTTGTTTATCGTGATGCATGAAGGGATTAACGATGTTGCGCCAGCCAAACATATCGACGAGCATTACGCCACCTTACTTAAGCAAGCACATGAGGCTGGAGTTGAAATACTGGCATATAAGGCTAAGCTTTGTGAACATGAAATAACCCTATCACATCAAGTTCCTGTTAAAATAAGTTGAAATACAGATATTAATCCCCATATACGTGCCCATTAGAATTTCGTCTCTAAGGCTGAGATGTCTAAGTAAATGCCATACTAAAAAATGAAAAAGTGTTTGCTTAGGGGGGGAGATTCTGCTATTTATAGCCGCCGGCGTTAGCTGGGGTAATGTATTAAGGATTTAGGAGAATGCTATGCCTGACCAAAAGAGACTAGGGTTATTGGCTCAAGCCGGTTTAGAACCTTATCAGGAAAAACCGGGCGAAGAATACATGAATGACGCACAACGTGCGCATTTTAAAGCAATATTAGAAGCATGGCGTAAAGATTTGCGTAATGAAGTTGATCGCACCAAGACGCACATGCAAGATGAAGCAGCAAACTTTCCTGATCCTGTAGACCGTGCAGCACAAGAAGAAGAGTTTTCTTTAGAGCTGCGTACACGTGACCGTGAACGTAAACTGATCAAAAAGATTGAAAAGACACTGCAACTAATCGAAGATGACGATTTTGGCTACTGCGAATCATGCGGTATCGAAATTGGTATTCGACGCTTAGAAGCGCGTCCTACAGCCGATTTATGTGTTGATTGTAAAACACTGGCTGAAATTAAAGAAAAGCAAAACGGCCGAGGTTAATCTCAGCCCATTATGCTCACCCCAGCATTATCCCATCAAGGGAGCTATCGCGGTCGATTTGCTCCCTCGCCTTCGGGTCCCTTACATTTCGGTTCGCTCATTGCTGCGCTAGCCAGTTACTTGAGCGCCAAAAGCCAACAAGGTCAATGGTTAGTTCGCATTGAAGACATTGATACACCTCGCGTAGTCAAAGGTGCCGACAGTGATATTCTGCACACTTTAGAGGCCTTTGGATTGCATTGGGACGAAACAGTCGTGTATCAAAGTCAACGCCATGCCTTATACGAAGAGTCCTTAGCGTTACTTGAGCAACAATCTTTAGTCTATGCCTGTCAATGTACCCGAAAAGAAATAAAGCTCCGTGGTGGATTCTATGACAATCACTGCAGATTGCTAAACCTTCCCTTTGCTGGTAATGCGTGGCGTTTGCAGCAAAACTTCCCGATAGAGACGTTTAATGATCAAATTCAAGGGCAAGTGCATATTCCCAAAAAAATCGCCCATGAAGATTATATTGTTAAACGCCGTGACGGATTATTTGCCTACCAACTGGTCGTCGTATTAGATGATATTGAACAACATATTACCCATGTTGTAAGAGGTGCAGATCTATTGGAGCCTACAGCCAGACAGTTAGGTTTATTTCAGCAACTTGGCCATCCCGCACCACATTATGCACATGTACCTCTAGCCGTTGCCAAGCCAGGGTTTAAGTTATCCAAGCAAAACCACGCACCGGCTATAGACAAGCGCAATCCTAAACCAGCCACATTGTCAGCGCTGCACTTTTTAGGGTTTAATCCTCCAAGCGAACTAGACGATGCTAACATTGAAGAAATTTTAATGTGGGCAACACAGTCGTTTTCTTTAAATACAATTCCAAAGGTACTCGAAAAACCTATAAATAATGGCCTTTAGGCGAACAATATTTGAGTCCAAAACTTAATTTTTTGCCGCCACTGGTATATCATAGCGTGCCTTGTAGGTTCACCTACGCATTTTACTATTTTTGGCGTATCCACTGTTTTAGGAGACAGGTTATTATTTCTAAGCTATTTAAATTTTGCAGACAATTGGTTGGCCAAAGCGACCCTAAGACGGCACCAGTAACCTGTACTGAGCCAAAATTGATCCCGCGCAGCGAGCATAGTATTTCTCGCAAACAATTTAGCCCTAATGCAATCAAGGTTTTGTATCGCCTAAAAGATGGCGGCTACGATGCATACTTAGTGGGCGGGTGTATTCGAGATATTTTACTCGGCATAGAACCTAAAGATTTTGATGTCGTCACCAATGCGACACCAGAACAAGTTAAAAAGTTATTTCGCAATTGTCGCTTAATTGGTCGCCGTTTTCGTTTAGCGCACATCGTATTTGGTCGCGAAATTATAGAAGTTGCAACCATGCGTGGTCACCACCAAGGTCAAGATAGCAAAAACCCCATTAGTCAATCGAGCGAACACGGGCAACTGCTCAGAGACAACGTCTATGGCACCATTGAAGAAGACGCTGAACGTCGTGATTTTTCAATCAATGCGCTGTATTACTCAGTCAATGACTTCAGTATTCATGATTTTGCCAATGGTATTGAAGCAATTAAAGAACGCAAAATTGAATTGATTGGTGATCCTGAAACGCGCTACCGAGAAGATCCTGTACGTATGCTTCGCGCTGTGCGCTTTGCAACAAAACTGAATATGCAAATCGCCCCAGCCACCAAGTCGCCGATCAAAGAGTTAGCCGCTCTCCTTAGTAATATTCCGCCGGCAAGATTGTTTGAAGAAACCTTAAAGCTATTTCTTAATGGCAAGGCAGAAGAAAACTACCATATGCTCAGAGAAATGGGATTATTCAAGCAGTTATTTCCAACACTTGATGCCATTATTGAGCAAAGCGACAGCGGCTTTGAGTCTCGTTTTATCGCGCAAATGTTTGCCAATACAGACCAACGCATTAATGCAGACAAAAAAGTAACTCCAGCTTTTGTGTATGCGGCACTACTTTGGTTCCCGTTGCTAAAACGTAGTGAACAGCTCCAACAACAAGAGCAAATGCCGGTGTTTGACGCTTTTGCACAAGCAATGAACCAAGTTTTAGCCGAAAATTCACAGCACATAGCAGTGCCAAAGCGCTTTACGCTCGGCGCTCGTGATATTTGGCATATCCAAATGCGCCTAGATAAGCGCAGTGGTCAAAGAGCATATAGATTATCTCAACAACCTCGCTTTAAAGCCGCTTACGACTTTTTATTACTACGAGTAGAAAGTGGCGAAAACGAACAGCAAGAGTTAGCTGATTGGTGGACAAATTATCTTAAGCAAGATATTAATGGCCAAAAAGAGATGGTCAAATCGCTACCTTCTCAAGAAGCAGGTAAGCCTCGCCGCCGTTATCGCAGAAAACCTAAGAAGAAGCCACAGAGCAATGACTAAGGTTTATATTGGCTTAGGCGCTAACCTGAATGCACCTGTGACGCAACTAAAGTGCGCACTTGATTCATTGAGCCGACTACCTCATACACAGGTGCATGCCTGCTCGCAACTTTATGGCTCCAAGCCAATGGGGCCACAAGATCAGCCCGACTATGTTAATGCCGTAGCGTGCCTTGAGACGGCACTCGAAGCTGAAGCACTGTTAGACTCATTGCAAACAATTGAGCTAGAGCAAGGTCGAGAGCGCAAAGATGAACGCTGGGGACCTCGCACCCTAGATTTAGATATTTTGTTATTTGGTAACCAAGTGATCGATACCAAGCGCTTAACCGTTCCACACTACGGACTTCGCCAAAGAGAGTTTGTGGTCTATCCATTATTAGAAATTGCGCCCGATCTGGTATTGCCAAATGGCGAAGCGCTCGCCGATATCTGCAAAAATGTACCTTTAAATGATTTAACCCCACTAAAATAATAACTCCATCAAGAGGACCGACATGGCTAAAGTAACGGTATCAACATTGGCAAAAATGAAACGAGAGCAAAATAAAATTACCGCTCTCACCGCCTACGATGCAAGTTTTGCAAAACTGTTTAACGACAACGGGGTTGACGTTGTTTTAGTTGGCGACTCTCTTGGTATGGTGCTACAAGGCGCTGACGATACACTGGCCGTGACAAATAATGATATCGCTTATCATACACGCTGTGTAAGAGCAGGCAGTAAAGAGCTGTTTGTAGTCGCGGATATGCCATTTATGACCTACGCAAATCCAGCTCAAGCTTGCGAAAATGCAGCTCAGCTAATGCGTGCTGGTGCAAATATGGTGAAATTAGAAGGCGGTGAATGGCTATTAGACAGTATTCGTGCACTCACTCAGCAAGGTATCCCAGTGTGTGGTCATTTAGGTCTAACACCTCAATCTGTGCATGTTTTTGGTGGCTTTAAAATACAAGGGCGAGGCGATGAACAAGCCCAAAAAATGATTGCTGATGCCAAGGCACTAGAGCAAGCGGGCGCGCAATTACTAGTTGTCGAATGTATTCCATCAGCACTTGCCAAGCGTATTTCACAAGCGTTAACTATCCCTGTGATTGGCATAGGCGCAGGTAAAGATACCGATGGACAAATCTTGGTTATGCATGATTTAGTTGGTATTTCAGCTGGTTACATTCCTAAGTTCTCGAAGAACTACTTAGCTGAGACAGGCAATATGCCGGATGCAGTTAAGAAATACTGCCAAGATGTAAAATCTGGCGCTTTTCCAACCTCAGAACACGAGTTTAAATAATGCAGTCAGTATCCGAAATTAAGTCATTACGTAGCCAAATCAAAGCATGGCGCTCGCAAGGACTTAGCATTGCATTTGTACCCACGATGGGCAATTTACATCATGGTCACTTCTCTTTGGTAGAAAAAGCAAAAACACTTGCCGATAAAGTTGTTGTGAGTATTTTTGTCAACCCAATGCAATTTGGTGCATCTGAAGATTTAGATAGCTACCCACGAACACTCACTGAAGATAAACAAGGTCTTGCTGAATTAGGAACAGATCTCGTTTTTACACCAAGTGTTGAGACTATCTATCCTAACGGCCTTGCTGCACAAAGTTATGTTGACGTACCTGAAGTATCATTAGGCTACTGCGGAGGCTCTCGCCCTGGTCACTTTAAAGGGGTTGCGACGGTCGTAACCAAGCTATTTAACATGGTGCAACCTGATATTGCATGTTTTGGTGAAAAAGATTACCAGCAGCTGCAAGTAATCAAAACCATGGTCAGAGACCTATCTATGCCCATTGAAATTGTAGGTGTGCCAACGAAGCGCGAAGCTTCAGGCCTGGCGATGAGTTCTCGCAATGGTTACTTAAGCGCACAAGAAAAAGACACCGCCAAAGTCCTTTTTCAAACACTAAACGCAACGATAAGTAGCCTACAGGCTGGCAATACGGATTTTCAACAACTCGAAGAAGACGCGAAAAAAATGTTGCTCGAACATGGTTTAAAGCCTGACTACTTCAATGTTGCTAATGCTGAAACATTAAAACCTGCCGGCCCCAATGATAAGCATATGGTCGTTCTCGCTGCAGCTTTCTTAGGTAAAGTTAGACTTATCGATAACATGCAAGTAAGTTTATAAATATCAAAGTACCTGTTCGCAGTCGTTTGTTTATCCTAAACGGCTGCGCTTTGACCATATTCCCCCTCAATCAGTATACCTGCACAGTAAAATTATCACTGTGACCTTCAAAGCGAACAAATAATGCCAAAGCACCATTTACGCTTACAGCTGGCTATTACAAGTGAAAGTAACACAGAGAGTGGGAAAATAGCTTTATTGGACAAATTCACTTATCCGAAGCTGAGGTTATCTAGATGCATGATTTAAGATTAATGACGCCGTTTCATCCTTTGACTCATCACACAAATATTAGCCACAAAAAAAAAACGACCCTCATTGAGGGCCGTTCTTAGTGAGCGCATTCTAAAGCCTATCCGTAGGCAATAGAATAAATCTTATAATAAGCCTAACTTTTTAAGCTCAGAACTCGCCATTTTGCCAGAAAGCGGCACATATCCATCTTTCTCAACAATTTTTTGACCGTCTTGTGATAGAACCATTTTTAAGAATTCCGCTTCAATTGGTGCTAACGGCTTATTTGGGTGTTTGTTCACATAAACATACAAGAAACGAGACAGTGGGTACTTACCATTCGCAACGTTTTCTATTGTTGCATCAACAAAGTTATTACCTTTTTTAGCTAAAGGTACAGTACGAACACCTGATGTTTTGTAGCCAATACCAGAGTAACCAATCGCATTTACTGAAGAAGAGATTGACTGTACTACTGATGCAGAACCTGGTTGTTCATTAACGTTATTACGGAAGTCACCTTTACACAGAGCTTTCTTTTTAAAATAACCGTAAGTACCTGATACTGAGTTACGACCATAAAGCTGAACATCTTTTACTGCCCAATCTCCAGTCAAGCCAACATCGCTCCAACGAGCTACTTCTTCAGTTGCACCACACTTACGTGTAGATGAGAAGATAGCATCCACTTGGTCAATACGTAGACCTTCAATTGGGTTATCTTTATGTACAAATACTGCTAAAGCATCGATAGCTACGCGCACTTCTGTTGGCTTATAGCCATAACGCTTTTCAAACGCTTCGATTTCTTTAGATTTCATCTTACGGCTCATAGGGCCGAAGTTAGCCGTAGCCTCTGTTAATGCCGGAGGCGCAGTAGATGAACCTGCAGCTTGAATTTGGATGTTTACATTAGGGTAAATGCGCTTATACTCTTCAGCCCAGAACGTCATCATGTTTGCAAGCGTATCGGAGCCCACAGAAGAGAAGTTACCTGAGATCCCGCTGGTTTTATTATATTCTGGTAGAGTTTTATCTAACGCAGAAACTTGTGTTGAAACTAAGGTTGTTACAGCCACACCCATTGCGGCAACTAAGCTTTTAAATTTCATTGGGGTTACTCCAATTGTTCGTCCCATTTAAATAACGCAGACTATTTTGCAGTCATTCGATGACAGAAAAATTACTCTTAAATGACACTTTTATGACTTTCATTATTTGTCATAAAAGTGCGCTTTGATTTTGGAAAAGCAAATGAGAACGTAGATCCTTCACCTACGATACTTTTGATCTCAAGAACCGAGTCATGTCTGGTCAGAACATGTTTTGTAATAGCCAACCCTAACCCTGAACCACCTGTTTTTCGGCTTCGGGCTTTATCTACACGATAAAAGCGCTCTGTTAAGCGGTGAATGTGTTCAGGTGCTATTCCATCACCATTATCTATCACTGAAAAACGCGGCTGTCCTTGTTCATCACATTGCCAATTTACCTCAACAACGCCTTCAGGCTTTGTATAATGAATGGCATTAAACACCAAGTTTGAAAAAGCACTGCGTAATTCATCTGCAGCACCTAAAATGTCTAAAGATTGGTCAACATTGAATATCAGTTGGTGATGTTTTTCTTGGTTTAGTGATTTTGCTTCTACTTCAATCAATGACAACATTGTGGGCACATTAACAGGCTTGTCTTTCTCTTGCTTACGAGCCCCCTCAATTCGAGATAGAGACAGCAACTGATTAACTAAGCTATCCATGCGTTTACACTGTTCAATCATGGTAAAGTGGGCTTTATTCCACATAGTGGGTGCCGGTAAGTTATCACTGTCTAACATCTCAAGGTAGCCCGTTACGACCGTAAGTGGTGTACGCAGTTCATGAGACACATTGGCAACAAAGTCTTTTCGCATTTGTTCCAATTGCTTTAAGCGAGTGATGTCGCGAACCACCATCATCAATTGCTCAGCATATGGCATCACCCTAAACTCTAGAACTTGCTCACTAGCATGACCTGAGTCAAGCTCAAGCGGCTCATCAAATTGATGCGCATTCATATACTTCACAAACTTAGGATCTCGGATCAAGTTATCCAAGCGCTGACCATGATCCGTTGGCCACTGCAAGCCAAGCACTTTTAAGGCAAGTTGATTGCACCATACAATGCTCATGTCTTGCTGCAATACCACTACCGCATCCGGCACGGCTTCAGCCCCCTCTCGAAAGCGTCGAATCAACTCTGCTAATTCATTACGTTTCTTACGGTTGCGATGTTGTAAATGATAGATACCTTCAAAAATTTGTTCCCAAGCACCTTCCCCTTCAGGTGGGTTAAAGCTGCGTTGGTTAAGTAACCAGTCACTTAAACGGTAGAGTTGATGATAGTGCCATAGTAATAATGAAAGAGCCCCTATAAATAACAACACGAAGGGAGCACCGATCAGAATACCTATCAAGGTTAAAGGCAAAAAATACAAAAACAGGCGTTTAAATAACGCCTGTTTATTAATCACTCGGTACATATATGCTCGTGTCCTAACACAACTACTGCTAGCCTTTATTATAACTTGCTAGAAAAACGGTAACCTGCACCACGTACAGTCTGTACAAGTCTATCATGACCTAATGGAGCAATCGCTTTGCGCAAACGGCGAATGTGCACATCAACCGTTCTGTCTTCAACATAGACGTTTGTGCCCCACACATGATCAAGTAACTGTTCACGACTATATACACGCTCAGGATGAGTCATAAAAAAGTGTAATAAGCGGAATTCAGTAGGGCCCATATCAAGCTCACTACCTGCAGAAGTCACACGGTGTGAAATAGGATCTAACCGTAATCCGTGTACTTCTATCGCTTCTTCTAGCGAAGTAGGTGATACGCGACGGATCACAGCTTTGATCCTCGCCATTAACTCTTTCGGTGAAAACGGTTTAGTAACGTAGTCATCAGCGCCCACTTCTAAGCCTTTGACTTTATCTTCTTCTTCACCACGAGCTGTTAACATGATGATTGGGATCTGACGGGTATATTCACTTTGCTTAAACTTTTTAGCTATCTGAATACCACTACCACCAGGCAACATCCAGTCTAGTAATACCATATCTGGATAGGGCTCTACCATTGCGGCGATTGCCGAATCATAATCTTCAGCCTCAACGGCTTGAAAACCATTTTGCTCTAAAACAAATACCAGCATTTCTCTGATAGGCGCTTCATCATCAACTACAAGTACTTTACGTGACATCCCAATGTTCTCTTTCATTACCGAAGTTGGTGTCATTATTATGACTTAGTGTGACAGTTTTATGAAATAGTACACTGGATCTTCAAAAGCTGCCAAAAAAATACAAATTAAACCACCTTCGAAATAATTTCGTAGCTTATTGATGTTACTTAATTATTTAATAAATAAAAACATTTAACTAAAAATCGTAGCGCAGCGTAAGTGCCATATGCTCCTGTTCTGGATTATTATCTAAGTCAAATTGTGAGTACCAAAAATACATACGCGCTTGCTTTGACAGGCTTTTTTCTACTCCGATAGAGGTGGCATTACCTGAATCTGAGAGCTTGCCACTCGCACCATCTGAATCTTGATATTGTGCGAGCAGTTTATAGCTTTCTATTTTGTAGGATGCACTTACCATAAAGCTGTCGACTTTATTGTTAGAATCTACTTTTTCGCTTTGTTGATATATACCACCGAGTGTTGCATTACCCATTTTGCCTTGTACTGTGATGCGATTAATATCTTGCCCAGCAACTTCTTCATCATGGGCAACACTAATATAAACTGGTGTTTTCTTTAAAGCGCTATCACCATACATAGCAGCAACAGACAACCCCGACTCCCCTTTTTGCTTACTATTGTCTTCGGCGATATAGCTGACAACAAATTTTAAATGGTTGATCTCAGGCGTACTGTATTGAATCGTATCACCCAAACGATTTTCACCTACGAACAACGTTTTAATATCGGCTTCAAAATCATTCAACATGTCGACTTTACCTTGAGACTTTTTCATTGCGGTATCGTCACGGCCAATTAATACTTGCCCCAAATTGCCTTTCAAGCCGACATACTGAGATCTGGCAGTTATGTTTTCGCCACTTTTACCATCTTTATCATTATCAGCAGGGTTAACTTCAAATTCGTATTTAAAAAACACCTCTAAACCATCATTTATTTTGGCATCGCCCTTCAAGCCTAAACGAGATGCATAACTTTCAATGCTGGTATCGCTCTCGCTTGCAATGTCGCTATACTGCACGCCCGCATGTACTCTGCCATATACTTTCACAGCTTCTGCATTTGCAAAACTCGACAAAACCAATAAGGAAGAACATAAAACTGTTGGTACATTTATTTTCATGATTGCGCAGCCTCAGAGATGACGTTTTTGAAGTTCAACTCCATTGAACTCACATGACTCAAAACACGAGCTTCAGTATAAAAATTAGTCGCTCTTGGAAGGAGATCAAGAAATTATCAAGGTAAAGATCAAATTTATACCAAGCGACCTATTTGGGATCAAAATCTTACTAACCTTCGGCTTTGTGGGATCATTATTTTACTTACTCTTAGTCCTATAAATACCTTTACAACCATGATATTAGCTAAAAAACATACAAAAATGGTCAATATTCGGATCTATTTCAATCAAGCTAGTAAAAAACTGATCCCTTCAGCTATTTATTGGTAACTTACTGATCTTTAAATGTGATCGAAGGTAAAATAGTGATCCAAAAAAAGCCTCATATGGAGGCTTTGCATTAACTAATAGCAGACTTAGTTATTATTTGATCTGAGGATTTAACTCACCTGACAGATAACGTAGGTGCATGTCATCCAATGAGATTGGTTTGATCTTATTCGCTTGCCCTGCAGTACCAAACGCTTCGTAACGATCTACACAGATCTCAGTCATTGCTTTGGTCGCTTCAGCTAAGAACTTACGTGGATCGAAGTTTGCTGGGTTATGCGCTAAATGACGACGAATCGCGCCTGTTGACGCTAAACGAAGATCGGTATCAATGTTCACTTTTCTTACACCAAATTTGATCCCTTCTACAATTTGCTCAACAGGAACACCGTAGGTTTCTGGGATCTCACCACCGTACTCATTGATTACGGCAAGCCAATCTTGTGGCACAGATGAAGAGCCATGCATTACAAGGTGAGTGTTAGGGATACGAGCATGAATTTCTTTAATGCGATTAATCGCTAAAATATCGCCTGTCGGTGGACGTGTGAATTTGTATGCACCATGTGACGTACCACAGGCTATCGCTAACGCATCAACGCCAGTTTTGCTTACAAAGTCAGCCGCTTCTTCAGGGTCAGTTAGCAGTTGATCGTGAGTTAGTTTACCTACTGCACCAATCCCATCTTCTTCGCCAGCTTCACCCGTTTCTAAAGAGCCAAGAACACCAAGCTCACCTTCAACAGACACACCACAAGCATGTGCCATTTCAACAGTACGACGGGTCACATCCACATTATATTCGTAGCTTGAAGGTGTTTTACCGTCATCAAGTAGTGAACCATCCATCATCACTGATGAGAAACCCAATTGAATAGAGCGCTGACAAACCGCAGGAGAAGTACCATGATCTTGGTGCATAACAACCGGAATATGTGGCCACTCTTCAATAGCAGCTAAGATCATATGACGTATAAACGGCGCACCAGCATAAGCACGCGCGCCCGCAGAACCTTGCACAATAACAGGGCTGTTTGTTTTATCAGCCGCTTCCATAATGGCACGCATTTGCTCTTGGTTGTTTACGTTAAAAGCCGGAACCCCATAACCATGCTCTGCTGCATGATCAAGAAGTTGACGCATACTGATTAAAGCCATTTTGCTTTCTCCAATAGTCGATGACGCTTGTCATCTAGTTTGAACGGGATAAATTGTGTGTGGCCTAAGCCACGGCTATTTGTTTATATCTTAGTGAGAGTGATATAAACAAATAAGGCCAGCAAAGCTGGCCTATGAAAATATTAAACGCTTGCTCTTTTTTCAAGCATAGCCACAGCTGGTAGTTTTTTCCCTTCTAAAAACTCTAAAAAGGCACCACCACCCGTAGAAATATAAGAAATATCGTCTGCAACACCATATTTATCAATCGCAGCTAATGTATCACCACCACCTGCAATCGAAAATGCATTAGATTTGGCAATGGCATTGGCAATCGCTTCTGTACCATTACCAAACTGATCAAACTCAAACACACCAACCGGACCATTCCACACCACGGTACCTGCGCGCTCAATGATTTTTGCTAAAGTATTCGCGGTATCTGGACCGATATCAAAAATCATATCTTCATCGGTAACTTCACTGACATTTTTGATGGTAGCAACTGCTGATTCGGAAAATTCTGAACCAACAACAACATCCGTTGGCACAGGGATATCACCATCGTTACTACGAGCAGCTTCAGTTAGTTTGGTTGCTTCAGCGATTAAATCTTTTTCATATAAAGATTTACCAACAGCGTGTCCTGCTGCTGCAATAAAAGTATTTGCGATACCGCCACCGGCAACAAGCTGATCAACCACTTTTGACAGTGAATCAAGCACGGTTAGTTTAGTAGATACTTTAGAGCCACCAACAATCGCCACTAACGGTCGTGCTGGATTATCTAATGCTTTGCCTAATGCATCTAGTTCGGCCGCTAATAATGGGCCTGCACAAGCTACTGGTGCAAACAAACCAACACCATGGGTAGACGCCTGAGCACGGTGGGCCGTGCCAAATGCGTCCATTACATACACATCACATAATGCTGCAAGTTTTTTAGAAAGCGTTTCATCATCTTTCTTTTCGCCTACGTTAAAGCGAACATTTTCAAATACCACAACTTCATTGTCTGCAACATCAACACCATCTAGGTAATCAGTCTCTAAGCGAACATGTTGCTCTAATGCGTCATTTAAATAATCAACAACAGGCTGTAATGAATATTGCGCATCATACTCACCTTCTGTCGGACGACCTAGGTGAGACATCACCATCACTTTAGCGCCTTTTTCAAGGGCTAATTTAATAGTTGGTAACGATGCACGAATACGGGCATCGGAGGTCACTTTGCCCTCTTTAACAGGCACATTTAAATCTTCACGAATTAAAACACGTTTGCCACTTAAATCTAAATCGGCCATTTTAATGACTGACATGGACCATCTCCTATATAAACGATACTTCAATATTCAAATAAACTACTTTTGCGCCAACATAGCCGCTGCGGTGTCGAGCATACGATTGGCAAATCCCCACTCGTTGTCACACCATACCAATAATTTTACTAGCCGTTTATGACTAACTCGTGTTTGTGTGCCATCAATAATACAAGAATGTGGGTCATGATTAAAATCAACTGACACTAAGGGTTCTTCAGTGTAACTTAATATTCCCTCTAAACGTCCTGAGGCCGCCTGCTGCAACACGTGGTTGACCTTTGATAGGTCAACATCTTGGTTTAGCGTCACACTCAAGTCCATTGCCGTCACGTTAATGGTAGGAACTCGCACAGCGATTGCCTCAAAACGACTATGAAATTTAGGTAAAATACGTTCAATACCGCGCGCTAATTTAGTATCAACGGGAATAATTGATTGGCTTGCAGCACGTGTGCGGCGCAAATCACTATGGTATGCATCAATCACTTGCTGATCATGCATAGAAGCATGGATCGTTGTTATCGCGCCCGATTCAATGCCAAACGCATCATCAAGAACTTTAATTACAGGCACTATGCAATTAGTCGTGCATGAACCATTCGATACAATGGTGTGCGAGGGAGCTAACTCTTCTTCATTTATGCCATACACAATGGTGGCATCGACATCAGCATCCGCAGGTTGGGAAAACAGCACTTTTTTTGCACCCGCGTTAAGATGCTTTTGTGCATCTTGGCGAGAATGAAATACGCCTGTACATTCAAGCACTACATCAACATCAAGCGCTTGCCAAGGCAGTAAACTCGGATCGGCTTCACTAAACAATTGAATATTATCACCGGCTACATTCAGATAGGGCGCTTCATGCTTTACGTTATAAGCAAAACGACCATGAGACGTATCGTATTTTAATAGGTGCGCAACCGCTTTAGGATCTGCCAGTTCATTTATCGCTACTATTTGGATCTCTTTCTGGCGTCCAGACTCGTATAAAGCGCGAACTATATTGCGCCCAATACGACCAAATCCATTAATTGCCAGTTTGATTGTCATTAAAGTGAAAATCCAGCTAAATGCAAAAAGATGATAGGAGCGTCGCTCCAAAGATGGCGCTATTGTAATCGACCAAGACTAAATGTGTAAGGGAAATGATGTTTTTTTTTACATTAAATCAGCTAATTTAATGCGTTTTCCTGCATTCATCGCATTAACCTGTGCAAGTAAGAGCTCGGCTGTGGCTAACGCATCCGTCAAAGCATGATGAGTTTGATAATCAGGTAACTGATAACGCTTTCGACACGATGCTAAAGTCAAACTATCACCAGCAATAGGCTGTCCGCAGCTGAGTAAGCGCTTTTTTTCAATCGCCATGGTGTCGACCATGCAGAGCGGCTCAACCGAGATGCTGGTCATTGCACTCGCCTGTTTGATAAATGGCCAATCTAATGCGCTGTGGCAAACTAACACCTTTTTATCTAGTGCCTGTGATAAATTACACATTATATGCTCTAGCGACGCTCCGTCCTTTAGCATACTTTCATCGATGCCATGATATATAGGACTTTGCTCTAATGCTTTTACGTCTTTATGGACATGGTACTGAGCTGAATGTAAGTCAATTCTACCCGCCTCAATCGCTAACCAAGCGATCGAAACGATTTCACTTTGTTTGACATCTAGGCCTGTCAGTTCAATGTCTACGACCAGATAGTTCAACGCCTCAAATTCATATTGCTTTAACTGAAATTGCTTATAGACTTTTTGCCACCAGCGCTTTACAAACACTACAAACTTCCTCTAGCAAACTTAAAAGCACATGCCTGCTGTGCCTGCTTTATTAAATAAAATGCCTCTTTCAATTGATGCTTTTCAAGTGATGTGAGATCTGCTGGATTAATGCAGTTTTCAGGCAGATGATCATGTTCTAATTGATGATTTAGCCGCAGTTGCGTAAGGTATCGCCAACAATCTTTAAGATCATAAACATCATTTTTACTGAGTAAGTCACAACTTAGCAGCGCCTCCAAACGCTCAAGTGTATTGGCTTTATATATTTGCGCTTTTAGTGCATACAAACGAACCAGATCATTGATGATCACCACGCCTCGACGTTTAAGATCCAAGAATTTATGATGCTGTTGATCTTTCTCCAGCTTAAGTTGCTGAAATAACCCCAGAGGCACTGAATTTGTGTTTATGTCAGTGGCCATTGCTGCAAAAAACAAATCATCTTTTTTCAACTTTGCCAGCTTTGAAGTAAATTCACCATAGAGCGCGCTAGATCCTTCTATAAAGCGTAAATCAAAATAGATTTTACAATTAAGCATTGCCTTAGGCGTCGGTGCGTATATCCAATTTTCAAACCGCGCTAACCATTGTTCCGCAGTACCTCTACACGCCTCATTACTGGCCATAATATTACCAGGACAGCGCTTAATACCGCACAGTGCAAGTTGCTCACAAACAAACTCACTCATATGTGCGAAGTATGTTCGCTGCTCTTGCGTCACCTCATTTGGCAATAGCAAACCGTTATCTTGATCTGAATGCAGTGTTTGCTCTTCCCTCGCCTGAGAGCCAAAACAGATCCAACTAAATACACAAGGTGCTTGACCGTTTTGCTGTTGGTAAATTGCGATGAGACGAGCCGTCAGCGCGTCACTTAGGCCACTCAATAATTTACCGATTAAAGAGGTGTCTTCCACATTATAGGCAAAGCTTTTCAGCAGCAAGGGGATCTCTGCTGCGAGCAATTTGAGCTGTGCCACACTTTGTGCTTTATAGATATTGCCAATCAATTGTACTGGGTCGCTTTTTTGTTGTCGCAACAAGTCTGTACTGGTTAACATCCCCAATGGCACATGATGTTCATTTAAAACTGGTAAGTGATGAATGTTATGCTTCAACATTAAATGTAACGCTGAAAAAACACGATTATGCTCAAATACATATTTCGGAGATTGGGTCATAATTGAGGATAAAGGTGCATGCGGATCACGCTCTTGAGCCAAAACCCTATTGCGTAGATCTCGGTCGGTAACAACCCCTAATAGCTGCTCATTTTCACTCACTATAATTGAAGAAACCCCATATTGACTCATGGTTTTGGCAGCATCAACAATTGTTGCATCGGGTGTCAACGCGACAGCCCCTCTGCTCATTACATCACTGATCTTTTGCTCACTCCAATTATCTCGATTTTGTTTGTAATGAGATGACAACAAGCGATTGGCATGCGCTTTGACAAAGTGCTGTTCAAAAAGCTTGTATTCTCGGCGTAAGAAATCAAAGTTGCTTTGCGTTAACACATAAACAAGCCCTGGGGTAGTTACACTCAGTTGATTTTTAATTGCTTCTCCTGTGAGTAATGACGGGTAACCAAAGTAGTCGCCTTCAGCTAATCGCGTGATCACTTCACCACTTGCCGACAATAGATCATAACTGCCTGAGCGGACTAAATATAAAAAAAGATGCGTACTTCGCAACCATTGATGTTGGTTTTGCTGCGTTAAATAAACAACTTCGAGGTGAGTGGCGAAAAAATGACTCGCAGCTTCGGGTAACTGACTAAACGGCATCTGTTTAATAACAAACTGTTTAACCTCAGCTATTTCTGGCGTCATCTTATACTCCTGAGCATATGTCGCGAATAATTAAGCGACAACAGTTGAAACGAAAAACCCAGCCCAAAAGGGCTGGGTGTCCTTTTTCATCTTTCACGTATCAATGTGCGTGCGCAGCACTTGACCCTTTAGGATTGCGAATACTTTCAACCATTTGTTGCACTTCAACGGGAGGTTGAGCTGTTAACTTAAGTACCACAGCAGCCACCACAAAGTTAACCACCATACCTACAATACCAATCCCCTCTGGTGATATCCCAAATAACCAATGTGCAGGGGTATTAAGTTCAGGGCTGACAAACTTAAAGTAAATTATATACGCTGCGGTAAACGAGATCCCCGTCACCATACCCGCGATAGCCCCCTCTTTATTCATACTCTTAGAGAATATACCCATAATAATCGCGGGGAAGAAGCTAGCGGCAGCTAAGCCAAAGGCAAACGCCACTACGGAGGCCACAAACCCTGGAGGATTAATGCCAAAATATGCGGAGATAGCGATGGCAACCATGGCTGATAAACGTGCGGCGAGTAACTCTTGTTTATCACTGATATTAGGTTTTAAGGTACGTTTGAGCAAATCATGAGATACCGAAGTGGATATCACTAGCAATAAGCCTGCAGTAGTAGACAAGGCTGCGGCTATGCCACCGGCTGCAACTAGTGCAATCACCCAAGCTGGTAAGTCGGCAATTTCAGGGTTCGCCAATACCATAATATCGCGGTCAATCTTAACCTCATTGGCACTATTTGGATCTTCCAATTTGCCAGCCGAGTAAGACATCTTGCCATCATTATTTTTGTCTTCAAAAACGATCAGACCTGTTCTTTCCCAATTTTTCACCCAGGTTGGTGCATCCGCATACGCGGTTCCGCTACCATCTTTACCGTTAATGGTATCTATCATATTAACGCGCGCAAATGACGCAACGGCAGGCGCAGTGGTGTATACAATCGCGATAAAAACTAAGGTCCAAGCCGCTGAAATACGCGTATCTTTAACACGAGGTACAGTGAAAAAGCGTACAATAACGTGAGGTAAACCCGCGGTTCCAACCATCAGTGCAGCGGTAATGGCAAATACGTCAATCATGCTCTTTGAGCCTTCGGTATATTGCGCAAAACCAAGCTCGGCACTTAACCCATCTAGCTTATCTAATACATACATCCCTGAGCCATCAGCGAGTGTTGCGCCAAATCCTGTCTGAGGCAGTATGTGGCCCGTCATCATCAAAGAGATAAAAATCGCAGGTACAAGGTAGGCAAATACCAACACACAATACTGTGCCACTTGTGTGTAGGTGATCCCCTTCATCCCGCCTAGCACAGCATAGAAGAAAACAATCACCATGCCGATGTAAACACCTGTTTCAATGTCTACTTCTAAAAAGCGAGAAAACACCACACCGACACCACGCATTTGTCCCGCTATGTAGGTAAAGCAAATAAATATGGCACAAAGTATGGCAACCACGCGTGCCACTTGTGAATAGTATCGATCGCCAATGAAATCAGGCACCGTGAACTTGCCAAATTTACGTAAATAAGGCGCTAAGCATAGAGCTAACAGTACGTAACCACCGGTCCATCCCATTAGGTAAACACCACCGTCGTAACCGGCAAAGGAAATAATACCCGCCATGGAAATAAACGACGCTGCGCTCATCCAATCAGCAGCGGTCGCCATACCGTTAGCAAATGGTGGCACACCACCGCCAGCAACATAGAAGTCTTGTGTCGATCCAGCTCTTGCCCAAATCGCGATGCCGATATAAAGCGCAAAGCTCAAACCAACAATAATAAATGTGAGAGTTTGTACATCCATCGAAATTGCCCCTTATTCGTCTACGCCATATTTTTTATCTAATGCATTCATTTTGAATACGTAGACAAAAATCAAGGCTACAAAGGTGTAGATTGCGCCTTGCTGTGAAAACCAAAAACCTAATTTAAATCCAAAGAAACGGATTTCATTGAGTACATCTACCAGCAAAATGCCAAAACCAAACGACACGACAAACCAAATTGCCAATAGTTTGAACATTAAACTGAGATTTTCTGACCAGTATGCTTTTGCTTGTTGTTCGTCTTTAAAAGCCATTTTTATATCCCCTATCACGTGCTCTTTAATGAGCTGTGTTGGTATTAATTGTCATCATTTACCTTAGCAATGGCTTTGTCAGAAGAAATTGAGACCTTAGTCGTAGCAGCAAGTTTACCTTAACGTAAACTGCACCTTGAGTAAAATTAATACAACTAAAAAACAATAAATATCAACAACTTAAAACCATGCTATGTAAAAATGTGACGTTGAGCGTGAAATATGACGCTTATACGACATTAGTCTAAACATATCTCGCAGAACATTTATTTTGTTTAAAAACAAAGGTTTACACATTATTGAAACGAGTGACCTATACAGACTTAAAAACAAATTATGATAAGGTAATGAAATCGCAGTTTAAGAAGAACAACAATGACAGCCGCTCTCATTCTCGTCGCACTGAGCTATATCGGTGTATTATTTTGGTTAGCCAACTGGGGTGATAAAACCACGCCTTTGGCCATGCGCATTACCCATCATCCTTTCGTGTACGCTTTTTCATTGGGTATTTACTGTACGTCTTGGACTTACTATGGTGCTGTTGGAACCGCTGCAACAAGCAGTTGGCATTATCTGCCGATATTATTAGGCCCCGCACTGCTATTTTTATTTGGCCATGGCTTTTTGCGAAAATTACTACTGGTCAGTAAAAAGCAAAATATCACCACCATTGCAGACTTTATTTCCGCGCGTTATGGCAAGCGCCAAACAACGGCCGTTATGGTTACCATGATAGCGCTGCTAGCAACGATCCCCTATATTGCGTTGCAGCTCAAAGCGCTCAGCAGTAGCTTTTTATTGCTACAACAAGATGAAACGCTCTCAGGAAACGTACTTGCGCTTACTGGTACATTAATCATGGCTTTGTTTGCTATCTTTTTTGGAACTCGCAAAGTAGATGTAACTGAGTATCGCTCTGGACTCATGTTGGCAGTGGCCTTTGAGTCAATCATTAAGTTTTTAGCACTGGCTGCGGTTGCATTTTTGGCTATTGTGACTTTAATACAGCTGCCACAAAGCCAAACCATTTCTTTTGAGCATTGGTTTAATTTTGACGCGTTTAATTTTAACTTTATTGGCCAGACACTGATGGCGGCAGCAGCGATAGTTTGTTTACCAAGGCAATTTCATGTCACCGTGGTCGATAACCAAAACCACCGCCACTTGCATACTGCGCGCTGGGCATTCCCTGTGTATCTATTACTTACAGCTGCGATGATCATCCCAATCACAACGGCAGCAATCCACCCCGACATCGGCAATAATATTGCCGCCGATAGCTTTGTTCTAGCACTGCCGCTGATGCAAAATCACCCAGTGATCACAACCTTCGTATTCATAGGTGGTTTATCGGCAGCCACGGCGATGATTGTGGTTGCAACGTTAACACTCAGTACTATGTTATCAAACGATGTAGTATTACCGCTGCTGTTAAAACGTAAACTTAAACGCAGTGCTCTGACACGCAACTACAAAACCCCTATTTTAATGATCCGCCGTGTCACTATTGCCGCAATTTTGCTGTTAGCCTATTTGTATCAGCAGTGGTTTGGGCATGGAGAAGCGCTGGCAAATATGGGATTAGTCGCTTTTTCTTTGGTAACACAGTTACTGCCAGCCATCGTTGGGGGCCTGTATTGGCGCAAAGGACACGCATACGGTGTATATGCTGGTTTACTTGCAGGTTTTAGCTGTTGGGCGCTTTTTTTAATGCTACCCATTGTAGGCAATGCAGCACCATTTGATTATGAGCTAAGACAAAGCATCATCACACGCGGTACACTCATCGCACTATTGGCTAACATCAGCTGTTATATAAGCTTTTCACTGGCTGCACATGAAAGGTTGATTGATAAAATTCAAGCCGCTGCGTTTGTATTCCCCAAAGAACAAGCGCGTTTTTCAAAGCGATTAGATAAAAATGTCAAAGCCAGTGTTTATGATTTTAAAGTGCTCTTACAAACTTTTTTAGGCATTCAACGTTCAGGGCAACTACTGAGCCACTATGCGCTAAGCCATAACATTGATGATAACAACGCGCACCCAGATGCTGACTTTATTGCTTATTGTGAACGAGCACTCACCGGGGTTTTAGGTGCATCTTCAGCACAAGCCCTCATCCATACCGTGGCATCGGGTAAACAAATGGCATTTGAAGAGGTGGTAAACTTCTTTGATGAAACCACACAAGCGCTGCAATTTAACCAAAACTTGCTGTACACCTCTTTGGAGAACCTCAGCCATGGTATTTCAGTGGTAGATAAAGACCTCAACTTAGTCGCATGGAATAAACGCTACGGCGAAATGTTTGCCTATCCAGAGGGTTTTTTAGAAGTTGGTTTACCGATTGAGCAAGTGATCCGGTTTAACGCACAGCGCGGAGAATGCGGACCTGGTGATATTGAACGTCTGGTCGATAAACGCGTGCAGCATTTGCGCAATGGCACCCCCCATCATTTTATTCGCCATCGACGCGATGGCCAAGTATACGAAATGCGCGGCAACCCCTTACCAGAAGGAGGGTTTGTTACCAGTTTCTCCGATATTACTATGCACATTGCCACCCAAAATGCGCTGGAAGAAATCAACATGGATCTAGAAAACCGCATAGAAGCGCGCACCCAAGAGATCCGCACCATCAATACCGATTTACAAGCGCAGATAGCGTCACGTATCGACACCGAAAATGCCTTAATGGCCGCTAAAAAAGAAGCTGAACAAGCCAACGACAGTAAAACGCGTTTCTTGGCATTGGCCAGCCATGACATATTACAGCCACTCAACGCTGCCCGTTTATATTTGGCAGCCATCGACGAAAAGCACCTTAATCATAAAGATCAAAGTAATTTTGAAAAGCTCTCTGATAGCTTAGATTCTACAGTACACCTTATGTCATCACTGCTGGATATCGCAAAATTGGAACAAGGTGCTATGAAGCCCACACCAAGGCATTTTTGCATTGACGATATCTTAAACCCCCTTGCCAATGAATATGCGATTTTATCCAGCGAAAAAGGCTTGCAACTGAAAGTTCGCAGCAATCATGCCTACGTACATAGCGATACAACCTATTTAAGACGTATTATCCAAAATTTAGTCTCCAATGCCGTTAAGTACACAGAGCAAGGTAAAGTGCTGGTAACGTGCCGTAACAAAAAACACAGCTTACGTCTTGATGTGTGGGATACCGGCCCAGGTATCTCTGAGCATCAATTAAGCAAAATTTTTAACGACTTTTATCGCATTCAAAGCAATGATAATAAAGGGGTTGGACTTGGCTTAGGCGTGGTAAAGCGGCTGTGTGATTTACTGAGTTTGGAAATAGAAGTTACTTCGATTGTCGGTAAAGGCAGCCGATTTTCTATTATCATTCCTTTTGGTGATGCACAATTGGCTGAGTCTAAAGCCAACGATAACCTTCAAGCTGATAGCAGTAAAAAATCGCAACTCACCGTGATGGTGGTGGATGACGATCCAAAAAATCTAGAGGCCATGAACAGCTTGCTAGGCAAATGGCATATTGACGCTGTGCTTTTCACCCAAGCCCATGAAGCAATCGAATACGCTAACAACCAACAAGCGCCCGACATGATATTAATGGACTATCAACTTGGGCAAAACGATGATGGTATCGCTGTCATCAGAAATCTGAGGCATATTTGGCAAACCACAGTACCTGCGGTACTTATTACCGCAGTGCGTGATGATGCATTAAAACAGCAGACCAAAACAGAACAAATTCATTATCTTAGCAAGCCTGTTAAGCCAGCCAAGTTAAAAGCTTTGCTCAATCATCGCTTGTAACTTCGTTTTATGGCGGCTAATTGCAAAAAATAACCATTAATTTGCGATTTATAGTTAACCTAAAGATTCAGGGTTGCTAGTATGCTAAACCCCCTTGCAAAAAAGGGGTTTTATAGGAATGAGGAAAATGAATTACATACTAACTACGCAATGTGCTGATGGTGTTGGGCTCATCGCCAAAATTACCAACTTATGCTTTAAGCATAATTTAAATATCACTCGCAACAATGAGTTTGTAGATAGAGAAGGCTCACGCTTTTTTATGCGTACTGAGTTAACTGGCAAGCCACATGCGCAATTTTTAGAGCAGCTAAGAGAGCAGCTCCCAGCAGGGGCTCAGGTTGCACTCCATCACGGTGAAAAAACCAAAGTGGTTTTGTTGGCAACCAAAGAAGCGCACTGTCTGGGCGGCGTACTCCTTAAAGAGTATGAGAAAGCAATGAACATCGAAATATTAGCGGTGGTCGCCAACTACCCTGATTTAGAGCCTTTGGTCGCAGGCTTTGGGGTTCCCTTTCACTGTGTACCACACTCAGGGCTTTCACGTGTAGAACATGACGAGCAAATGGCACACGTTATTGAGCAATATCAGCCAGATATCATTGGTCTTGCTAAATACATGCGTATTTTAAGTCCTGAGTTTGTTGCTCGATTTAATAACCGCATTATTAACATTCACCACTCATTTTTACCCGCATTTATTGGTGCAAAACCTTATCACCAAGCCTTTGAACGCGGCGTAAAAATCATTGGCGCTACGGCCCATTTTGTCAACGATGAGTTAGATGAGGGTCCTATCATAGTGCAAGATGTCACGCAGGTGAGTCATGCAAATGATGCTGAGAGTATGGCTAAAATGGGTAGAGATATTGAAAAAACGGTCTTTTGCAAAGCATTACAACTGGCTTGCGAACATAAGGTTTTTATTAACGATAACAAAACAGTGGTGTTTAGTTAATTCACTTTTCTGTAAGCAATATAAAAAGCGCTAAGGCGCTTTTTATATTTGTGGCTCAATCGGTTCTAGTTGTAGTTTTGAGGCGATTAATACTGCTTGTGTTCGGTTGTACACCCCTAGCTTTCTAAAAATAGCGGTGATATGTGCTTTCACGGTTGCTTCAGAAATGTGCAACTCAAACGCAATTTGTTTGTTTAGTAGACCTTCATGCAGATACTGAAGCACTTTAAATTGCTGTGGCGTCAGTGAGGCAACTTGTTGCGCGAGTTCTTTATCTTCATGGGCTGTGTTAGCTACTTTATCTTTTATATTTTCAGGTAGCCAGTTATCTCCCTCTAACACTGTGTCGATAGCTTGATTAATCTCTTGTGGTGATGAAGATTTTGGAATAAACCCCATAGCACCATAAGCCATCACTTTAGAGATCACACTAAGATCTTCACTACCTGATACCACCACGATAGGTAAACTCGGGTAGTCCTCTCTCACTCTTATCAGGCCGTATAAATCACCACTGCCAGGCATATGCAAATCCAGTAACAATAGGTCTAATTCATCCTGCTGTGACAGTATTGTAAGAGTGCTATCAAAAGTATCGGCTTCAAACACAGTGAGCGTATCGAACTGATTTTGCAACGCACCCTTTAATGCCGCTCTAAATAGCGGATGATCGTCTGCAATTAAAAACTGGTTCATACTGTGCTCCTAAAAAATTCGGCCACTATCTTTTACAATAGCAGCCGATATACTCGTTTAGAATTAAACGAAATTCAAGCTTTTAACGTTCAATTAACGATTCAAGCGATTTTCAATTAATTCATCGACTACGCTAGGATCAGCAAGCGTTGAAGTATCCCCTAATTGTTGGTATTCATTCGCTGCTATTTTGCGCAATATACGGCGCATGATCTTACCTGAGCGTGTTTTTGGCAACCCAGGTGACCATTGGATCATATCAGGAGAGGCAATTGGGCTAAGCTCTTTACGGACCCAATTTCTCACATCTTTTGTCAGCTCTTCTGTTACCACCACCCCTTCGTTAGGCGTGATGTATACATAAATACCTTGGCCTTTAATATCGTGAGGGTAACCTACAACTGCAGCTTCAGCCACTGACTCGTGAGCAACAAGCGCACTTTCAATCTCTGCTGTGCCTAGTCGGTGCCCAGATACATTCAGTACGTCATCTACACGCCCAGTGATCCAATAGTAACCATCTTCATCGCGGCGACAACCATCCCCTGTAAAATACACCCCAGGGTATGCCGAGAAGTAGGTTTGTTCAAAACGTTCATGATCGCCGTAAACGGTGCGAGCTTGTGACGGCCAGCTATCAAGAATAACCAGATTACCCTCAGCAGCGTCTGCTAAAGCATTACCTTGTGCATCAAATAGCGCAGGAGCTATACCAAAGAAAGGTCGACTTGCAGAGCCTGGCTTCATGTCTGTAGCACCAGGCAGTGGCGTAATCATGATCCCACCTGTTTCTGTTTGCCACCATGTATCCACTATCGGACATGCGCCATTGCCTATCTTGTCGTAATACCAAGTCCAAGCTTCAGGGTTAATTGGCTCACCCACCGAGCCTAAAATACGTAAACTAGCGCGCTTAGATGTGGCAGTTGGCTCATCTCCTTTCGCCATCAATGCCCGAATAGCAGTTGGCGCAGTGTAAAGAATCGTTACATTATGTTTATCAACTATTTCTCCAATACGACCGGCACTTGGATAAGTTGGAATGCCTTCAAAAATGACCTGTGTACAGCCATTGGCAAGTGGGCCATAAGCAATATAACTGTGGCCGGTGATCCAGCCTACATCGGCACTACACCAGTAAACATCATCTTCTTTTAGATCGAATACATACTCGTGTGTCATTGATGCATAGACCAAATACCCACCAGTGGTATGCACCACCCCTTTTGGTTGACCCGTTGACCCAGAGGTATACAAAATAAATAATGGGTCTTCAGCATTCATCGCCGTTGGAGGGCACTTCGCCTCTACATCTGCGACTAACTCATGCCACCATACATCGTGGCTTTGCCACTCAACTTCACCGCCAGTTAAACGGTGCACCACCACATGCTCAATATCTACACCCGGTTGTGCTACCGCCTCATCTACATTCGCTTTAAGTGGTACGCAATTACCACCACGTCGGCCTTCATCTGAAGTGATAACGACTTTAGCTCCAGAATCTTTTATTCGGTCCGCTATCGCTGAAGGTGAAAAACCACCAAATACCACAGAGTGAATGGCACCGATCCTTGCACAAGCTTGCATTGCATACACAGCTTGTGGCGTCATCGGCATATAAATAGCAACGCGATCGCCCTTTTGAACACCTAATTTTTTCAAGCCGTTTGCTAGCTTTGCCACCTCATCATGTAAAGTCTGATAGGTAATGTGTTCACTATTTTCAGGGTTGTCTCCTTCCCAAATCAGCGCGACTTTGTTTGCTTTATCTTTTAGATGTCTATCAATACAGTTATATGAAGCGTTCAGTTGACCATCTTCAAACCATTTAATGCTGATATGACCTTTATCAAATGAGGTGTTTTTTACTTTTGAAAATGGCTTTGACCACTCTAGCCGTTGCCCATGTTCAGCCCAAAACCCTTGTGGGTCCTCAATTGACTGCTTGTATAGCGTGTTATATTTATCGTTATCAATGAGTGCGTGTTTCTTTATTGCTTCAGGAACAGGATAAATGCTCTGCGACATAGTCATCTCCATTTTAATTTGTTTGCCTTTAGGCGTTACCCAAGCATCACTCAGGCAAAGCCATGAAAGTATTAGACCTTAGTTGTAGAAGTAAATAACGCAGACCTTTCATATGAAATTATCTCAAGTCATCGGCATAGCTCAAGAAATACCTTTAATTGCACCAGATGAAAGTAAAATCGCTTAAATTTCAAAACACTAATTATCACTCTTTACTTTTTAGAATACTTTATTCAAGTAACTGCGCGTAATATTTGCCACCTTAGTCGTATAGACCAATAGGTAATTGAGTAATCCCCATCCTTCATCAAAAGTGAATACCGACGCTTTTTATCAGACGACATCGCACATGATGAGTCGCTGCACAGGAAAAAAGATTATGACAACATTCGGTTACACAACAAAAACGACAATTGCCGCAAGCATTTTCAGCGTGCTATCAGCACCTTCATTCGCCGCTTCTATAGGTCAAACGGATATCAATTACGGTGGCTACGTTAAACTAGACGCCATTTGGAGTGATTTCTCTGATGGTACTTTAGGCAGTGGCAATATCGGCCGCGATTTTTACGTGCCTGGGACCACGCCGGTGTCAGCCACATCGTCTGAAGATGCGGTTTTTGACATGCATGCGAGACAATCTCGATTTAATTTAGCGACAACAACCAAATTAGATGATGGCAGTGATATAAAAACCAAAATCGAGCTCGATTTTATCGTATCAACAGGTGGTAATGAACGCGTCACTAACTCATATTCGCCAAGACTGAGGCAAGCTTACGTTAGTTACAAAGGTTGGACATTTGGTCAAGCTTGGTCAAACTTTCAAAATGTCTCAGCGCTACCTGAAACACTAGACTTTGTTGGTGCGGCTGAGGGTACGGTGTTCGTGCGCCAAGCAATGGTTAAATACAATGTGGGTAATTGGTCGTTCTCAGCAGAAAACCCAGAAAGTACAGTAACGACCGCTGATAGCGCAAGAGTCGTTACTGATGATACGAGCATGCCAGATTTTACAGCGCGTTATACCTACAATGCCGATTGGGGACACTTGGTTGTCGCCGCCCTCGCTCGTCAACTAACTTACAAATTGGGGGCAGCAGATGAAACTGAAACATCTATGGGGATCAGTGCTTCGGGACGTATCAACTTTGGGAAAAATAATCTGAAGTTTATGCTCACGCAGGGTCAAGGATTAGGTCGTTATGTAGGCTTAAATGTAGCAAATGGTGCTGTGTATGATGGAAACAAATTACATGCTATTGACTCTACATCTGGCTTTATCAGTTATCAATACCATTGGAATGATACATTGCGCTCGACTTTCTTGTATTCGTTTTTTTCGGCTGATAACGATGAAAACCTACTTGCCATTTCAGGTAACCCCACTAAATCAAGCCAGAGCTTCAGTGCCAACTTACTCTATTCACCGGTTAAAAAACTGACCTTTGGTGTGGAGTATAAGGTCGCCACGCGAGATACTGAAGCCAGCCTTGATGGCGATCTGAACCGCTTGCAATTATCAGCTAAGTACGTTTTCTAATCACCAACGTATACACCATCCATAAAAAAGCCCAGCTATGCTGGGCTTCTTACGCTTAATTAGAGTTTTTACAATTCAACATCCGTTGCAGCTAAAGCAGGCTCTTCACCTTCTTCAGGTGTTATTGTTGCTTGCAACAATAACATCTCACGCAATTTACCTTCTATCTCGTTAGAGATTTCAGGGTTTTCTTTTAGGAATTTGATTGAGTTAGACTTACCCTGACCTACCTTATTGCCATTATAGCTATACCAAGCACCCGATTTTTCAACCAGTTTATGCTTAACACCTAAGTCTATTAATTCACCATGCTTAGAAATACCTTCACCATACATGATGATAAATTCAGCTTGTTTAAACGGAGGAGCAACCTTGTTTTTTACAATTTTTACTCGGGTTTCGTTACCCACAACTTCATCGCCTTCTTTCACCGAACCGATACGACGAATATCAATACGTACAGATGCATAGAATTTAAGCGCGTTACCACCTGTTGTGGTTTCTGGGTTACCAAACATCACACCTATTTTCATACGAATTTGGTTGATGAAAATACATAGCGTATTTGAGCGTTTGATATTAGCAGTAAGTTTACGAAGAGCTTGTGACATTAGACGCGCTTGCAAACCAACGTGCGTATCACCCATATCACCTTCAATTTCTGCTTTCGGTGTCAGTGCCGCAACCGAGTCAACAATCACCACATCGACAGCACCAGAACGAACCAACATGTCACAAATCTCTAGCGCTTGCTCACCTGTATCAGGTTGAGACACTAAAAGATCATCAACATTTACACCTAGCTTTTCCGCATAAACTGGATCTAAAGCATGTTCAGCATCAACGAAGGCACATGTTTTACCTTGTTTTTGTGCTTCAGCGATAACTTGTAGCGTTAACGTAGTTTTACCAGAAGACTCAGGTCCGTAAATTTCAACAACACGGCCCGTAGGTAAACCACCAATACCCAACGCAATATCAATACCTAGTGAGCCAGTAGAGATTGATTCAATATCTAGAGCTCGGCTATCGCCTAGCTTCATAATTGAGCCTTTACCAAACTGACGTTCAATTTGTGACAATGCAGCGTCGAGCGCTTTTTGTTTGTTATCGTTCATTTGCTTCTCCAATTTAGCGTAATGGGCTCAGTATACTGTATAGAATCACAGTATCAAGTACATTTTTAGCCTTGAATGTGAGAAACTATATTTTTTAAAGCAAAAGCAATAGCTTGCGTTCTAACATAACTACGCTCTCCGGGAAAAACTTGCTCATAACTGCTCACATTTCCCTGTATATTAATGGCAAACCATACCAAGCCAACAGGCTTATCATCTGAACCTCCACCAGGCCCTGCAATGCCAGATACCGCAACAGCAATATCAGCATTTGCCGCTTGCGCTGCGCCTGTAGCCATCTCGACAACAGTTTGCTCACTTACAGCCCCATAACTATTCAAAGTTTGTGCACTGACCCCTAATAAAGCCTGTTTAGCCTCATTGCTGTATGTAACAAAACATCTATCAACATAATTCGAGCTTCCAGGTGTATCTGTTAGCGCATAACTTATTCCACCACCAGTACATGACTCAGCGGTAGTGATCGTCAAACGTTTATCCGTTAAAATAGCGCCCAATTGTGCAGCCAGAGTCTTAATCTCTTGGTTTAGCTCCATATTCAACCTCTTAGGTAGATGCATGTCGATAGATTTATATTCTGAACATACTATAAAACAACAAACCCCCATGATGCAGCAATATCTTAGGATCAAAGCCGAGCATCAAGATATTTTATTGTTCTATCGCATGGGAGATTTTTACGAGTTGTTCTTTGACGACGCCGTCCGTGCAGCTCAGTTACTCGATATTTCGCAAACTCATCGTGGTAAAGCGTCAGGGGCCCCAATTCCTATGGCGGGGGTGCCTTATCATGCAGTGGAAAACTACCTTGCACGTTTAGTGCAAATGGGTGAGTCCGTCGCCATTTGTGAGCAGGTGGGCGATCCTGCCACCAGCAAGGGGCCTGTTGAGCGTAAAGTTGTCAGAATTGTCACCCCAGGAACAGTCACTGATGAAGCGCTACTGCAAGAGCGTCAAGACAACTTATTGGCGGCATTGTGGCAAGACAAACAGCAGCAATACGGAGTAGCTTACCTTGATATCAACTCAGGACAATTCTGTATTGTTGAACTAAAAACCGATGAGGCACTAAGTTCAACGCTGCAACGTTTACAACCAGCTGAATTACTTTATCCTGAGTCATTTAAAAATCTACACCTCATTGAACAATTTAAGGGCGCGCGCCGCCGCCCTGATTGGGAATTTGATCTTGATACCGCGAAGCACTTACTTTGCCAGCAGTTTGCAACAAAAGACTTAGTTGGTTTTGGTGTAGAACAAGCAACCACCGCATTAGTCGCTGCAGGCTGTGTAATGCAGTATGTAAAGGATACCCAACGTACCGCTTTACCACATATACGCGCTATCACTTTAGAAAAGAATGAACATGCCGTGATCTTAGATGCGGCTACGCGCAAAAACTTAGAACTTACCGTTAATCTCTCAGGCAGCATTGATAATACTTTAGCGCAGATTTTAGATAAAACAGCCACGCCGATGGGCTCTCGGTTACTTAAACGTCGCATTCACACCCCTATTCGCAATCGCAATGAACTCAATGCCAGACTCAATGCTATTTCGAGTTTGCTAGAAACCCAGCTTTGTCTAGATACCTATGACGCGCTAAAACAAATTGGTGATATTGAGCGTGTGGTAGCAAGACTGGCGCTGTGTAATGCAAGACCAAGAGACTTAACCCGTTTGCGCTGTGCGTTACAGGCTCTCGCTCCATTGCATGAGCTTTTGGCCGAAAGCGGTGACGCACGTATTAAGCAAATTTGTGCCCAATCTCCCACTTTGCCAAAACTCCAAGACTTGCTCGAACGTGCCATTATCGACAATCCACCTATTTTGATCCGCGATGGCGGAGTAATTGCCACAGGCTACAACGCAGAGTTAGACCAGTGGCGTGCTCTGAGTCAAGGTGCCACGGATATATTGGAAAAACTCGAAGCCAGAGAGCGCGAACGTACAGGCATCAGTACATTAAAAATTGGCTACAACAAAGTTCATGGTTTTTACATTGAAATTAGCCGCGCCAATTCACATCTAGTGCCTGTAGATTATATTCGCCGTCAAACGCTTAAAAATAACGAGCGCTACATTATTCCAGAACTTAAAGAGCATGAAGATAAAGTGCTTGGCAGTCAGAGCAAAGCATTGGCGCTTGAAAAACAGCTATATGAACAACTGTTTGAATTTATTGCTCCTTACTTAGAGCAGTTACAGTTGATGGCCGCGGCGTTAGCCGATCTAGATGTACTTAATACCTTAGCTGAGCGTGCCCAAACCCTTGACTATTGTAAGCCCACCTTAAGCGATAACGATGAAATAAACATCGATGCTGGACGACACCCTGTTGTAGAGCAAGTTAGTAAAGAGCCGTTTATCGCCAATCCGGTTTACCTCAATAATGATCGAAAAATGCTGATCATTACTGGGCCAAACATGGGCGGTAAATCTACCTATATGCGTCAAACTGCACTGATCGTACTTATGGCACATATTGGTAGTTATGTACCAGCAAGCGCCGCAAATATCGGTAACGTAGACCGTATATTTACACGTATTGGTGCTAGCGATGATCTTGCCTCTGGCCGCTCAACATTTATGGTGGAAATGACTGAAACCGCAACAATTTTGAACAATGCAACCAAGCAATCTCTGGTGCTAATGGATGAAATTGGTCGTGGCACAAGTACATACGATGGCTTGTCTTTGGCATACGCCACTGCAGACTACCTCGCCCGACAGCTGGAAGCTAAAACACTTTTTGCAACACACTACTTTGAGTTAACGGAACTTGCTGAACAACAGTCTGGTTTAGTGAATGTGCATTTAGATGCGGTAGAACATAACGATACCATAGCCTTTAAACATACCGTAATGGAAGGGGCTGCAAGTAAAAGCTTTGGCTTACAGGTTGCGGGTCTTGCTGGAGTACCAAAACCAGTGTTACAGCTTGCCAAGCAAAAGCTGCTACAGTTAGAAAATCATCAAAGTGTCGTAGAGCCTGTTACGCCAGCTCAACACGCTTTACCCTTGGTAGAGCTTGAACTATCTGCCGTTGAAAAAACATTACAAGCGATAGACCCCGATGAGCTAAGCCCTAGAGAAGCACATGCATTACTATACAAATTAAAACAGCAGCTGAGCTAGTTTCCTCAGAGCACAAAAAAACCACCTTAAGATAGGTGGTTTTTATTAACTTATAACGCTCGGTGAGCACTTAAAGCTGTTCAAATAAACTGTCTGTACTTAAACCTTCATGCTGCAAAATATCTTTTAACCGTCTTAAAGCTTCCACTTGAATTTGACGCACTCGCTCACGCGTTAAGCCAATCTCTCTGCCTACATCTTCAAGTGTTGAGGGCTCATAGCCTAACAAACCAAACCGTCTTGCAAGCACTTCTCGTTGCTTAGGATTCAACTCTCCGAGCCAATCAACAATATGGTTATTGATGTCATTACTTTGCACTTCACTTTCAGGACCATGGCCTTTCTCATCAGCAATAATGTCCAACAATGCTTTGTCGTTATCTCCTCCTATGGGAGTGTCTACTGAAGTTATTTTTTCATTTAAGCGTAGCATCTTAGTCACATCTTCAACCGGGCGGTCTAAACACTCTGCGATCTCTTCTGCTGTTGGTTCGTGATCTAACTTTTGGGTTAGCTCTCTTGCCGTACGTAAATAAACGTTTAACTCTTTCACTACGTGGATCGGTAGGCGAATAGTCCGAGTCTGATTCATGATCGCTCGTTCTATCGTTTGGCGGATCCACCAAGTTGCGTAAGTTGAAAATCGAAAGCCTCGTTCAGGATCAAATTTTTCAACGGCTCGGATCAAGCCTAAATTGCCTTCTTCAATCAAGTCCAATAATGCTAGGCCACGATTGTTATAGCGACGGGAAATTTTTACCACCAAGCGTAAATTACTTTCAATCATACGCTTGCGTGATGCTTCACAACCTTTAAGCGCTTTTCGAGCAAAATACACCTCCTCTTCAGCACTGAGTAAAGGCGAAAAGCCTATCTCGCCTAGATACAATTGTGTTGCATCTAGATTTTTTACATTCTCATCTTTGGCGAAGATGTCGTCATCGTCGTCAATTTCTTCCAATAGTTCGGCTTTTGAGCTATTTACATCTAGCTCGTCGAGCTTATCTTCAAAATCGTCCGTTTTTTTGGTTTTAACATTTGCAGTTTGAGCCATACGCATCCTCCCAAGTGAATGAATAGTGACGTTATGCGTAACTAAACCTTGACGTCACTACTTACTTGGCAAATATTTAACCGGATTAACAGCTTGTCCCCTAAAACGAATCTCAAACCTCAATGCAGTTTTAGAAGCATCTGTACTACCCATTTCGGCAATTTTTTGCCCAACTTTAACTTTTTGCTGCTCAGTGACCTGTAACTTCGAATTATGCGCATATGCACTAAGGTAATCATCATTGTGTTTTAAAATAATTAAATTACCATAACCACGTAGTGCGTTACCTGCATATACCACTATGCCATCGGCAGCAGCCTTTACAGGTGCGCCTTCCACATTCGCGATTTGAAGCCCTTTATAGCCATTTTCTTTGCTTGAAAAGTGCTTTGTCACCTTACCAACGGCAGGCCAATGCCAACGTACCTTATTAGAAAACAAAGCCTTAGATGCGTTGTCATTTTTACTGCTATGTTTTTGAACATACTCTCGTTGTTTTGGCTGATCAAGTTCTTTTTTAGCAATTTTGTTATTTTTTTGTTTATTAGAACTGGACTTATTCCGCTTTACTGTGTATTTTTTGCGCCTTTTATTTTTATTTTGTGGACGGTCTATGTGGATAACTTGGCCAGGATAAATCACGTAAGGGGGCTTAATACCATTTATCTGCGCGATTGTTCTCACATCTTTATTTGCACTGAAAGCAATGGCAAATAAGGTGTCACCCTTTTGCACGCGATAACGATTATTTTCAATATGAATTTTTTGTGATGAACTGGACTTACCTGTGCTTAAACTTGTTACAGGTGCAGGTGTATTACGACTACTACAACCACTTAATAACATACAAGCAGTTGTCATTATCAACAGGTATGTCTTAAGCATCGTTCACCCTTTGAGCGTTATAATTATTATGTTTTTACAATTGACGATTACATAACACTCAGTGCTATTAGGCGCGCTTTGTAACTAACGCAAACGTCAGATTAAATAATATCACCCGCAACTAAAGGTACAAAGCGTACAGGGGCTAAACGGTGCTCTATAAATTGCTCACCTTTGCGAACAAACAAAGTCAATTGCTGTGTTTGCTCACCTAAAGGTACAATGAGAGCACCATCATCTTCAAGTTGTTCAAGCAACTGTTGAGGCACCTCTTTGGCAGCCGCTGTAACAATGATGCCAGCAAAAGGACCTTTTGATTGCCAACCTTGCCAACCGTCACCATGCTTCATTGTCACATTATACAAATCAAGCAAATGTAATCGACGCTTAGCTTGCCATTGCAATGCCTTAATGCGCTCGACACTACAAACCTCTTCAAACAATTGAGCTAGGATCGCAGTTTGATAACCTGAGCCGGTACCAATTTCTAACACTCTTCCCGTAACCCCAACCTGAAGTAATACTTCTGTCATTTTAGCGACGATGTAAGGCTGCGAAATTGTCTGTCCTTGGCCTATAGGCAATGCGGTGTTTTCATATGATTTGTGTTTTAGTACATCATCAACAAACATATGTCTGGGCGTTTGTTCTATCACCTTTAAAACATGTGCGTCTGCTACGCCTTGTTCTTTGAGCAACTGAGTTAAAGCGCTGGCACTGCGTTTGTAACTATTTAGCACGGTTATTACACCTCAGATAACCAATTAGACATAGCTTCTAAACTTTCATGGGCTGTCATATCTACTTTGAGTGGTGTAATGGCTGCATAGCCATGATTGATAGCGTGAAAATCAGTACCCTCTCCAGCATCACTTTCACTTCCCAAATTACCATACCAGAATATATCTCGTCCCCACGGATCTTGTTGCTTAGTCATCGTTTCAGCTTTGTGCCTCGCCCCAAGGCGACATACTTTTATGCCCTTTAACTCAGTAAGCGCTACATTAGGTACATTGATATTAATTATTTGGTCTTTTGGTAAAGGGTGACTGCGCAATTGCTTAATGATGTCTAAAGTCACTTGAGCTGCCGTTTCATAATGATTCTCCTGTTTGGAGCACAGTGAAACCGCAATAGCGGGTAGCCCTAAGTGACGTCCTTCACTCGCCGCAGCAACAGTACCGGAGTAAAGGGTATCATCTCCCAAGTTTGCACCATTATTAATTCCCGCCACCACGAGATCGGGCAGTTCATCCATTAACTGATTAACGCCTAAATGAACACAATCAGTTGGGGTACCATTGACTGATATAAAACCATTATCTAATACAGTCGCACGTAATGGGTTAAGTAACGTCAGAGAGTTACTTGCACCACTACAATTCCTATCGGGTGCAACAACGGTGACCTGTGCAATTTGTGTCAGTGCTTTATATAAAACTTCAATCCCTTTGGCATGTACACCATCGTCATTACTAAGTAAGATCCTCATCGGCCACCTCTTGAATTACTGTGTCTTTACTGGCATCCCTATGCTGTACTAACTCTCTGAGCACAGCAGTAGCAAATGTGCCTTTTGGCAGACTAAACGACAGCTTGATTGTGCTACTGTTCATCGTTTCTACTTGTAGGTCTTTTGGCACTAAACGCAAGGCCCGCCTTTCTCCTTTTAAGCCTAACTGTCCTAGCCCTTGTTGCCAAGCACTATATGGTTGTAACCATTGCCTTTCTTGGGCAACTAAGCCTTTATCACCCTTTCCAACCATTGGGGCAGAGAGTAGGATATCGCCACTGGTTAAGCGTGCGATGATCTCATCACTTATATCATCCTCAAAAAACGCATTGCTACCGTTTAATAAAAAGACCTCTCGATGCCAAGTTTTAGCTAACCCGTGATGTTCAACACGTAAACTAACAAGTTGATTAAAAATATGTGAGCGCGCCGCAGAAATCACAATACCACGAAGTTTTTTATCTCGGATCTGTTCGCCGCCAAATAAACGTTCAGCCATCTCTAAATTATGACCATCATGACCAAAACGCTGCTCACCAAAATAGTTAGGAACGCCTTGCTTTACCGCATTGATCCGAGAAAGAATATCTAGCGGAACATCGACATTGCGTAAGATGATTTGGAACTGATTACCGCTGTGGCAACCCGTGCGCAATTTGCGGTTATGACGAACCTGTTTTACGACAAATATGCTATCACTGTTTAGCGCGCTAAAATCAATATTCTTTTTAATCGCAACGGGTACGCTAAACCACTGACTACAAACACCATGGCGGTCCTTTAAACCAGCATAACTCACATCTCTTGGTGCCACATTGGCAAGCTTTGCAATTTGCTTTGCAACGTATGCCGTGTTTTCACCTTTTTTAACTACCTGCAAACAAACATGTTCGCCCTCGCCGCTCAATGGGATATCGAGTATTTCATCCACCATAAAATCTTCAGCATGGGCTTTGAAATCAGCTTTGGATTGCGGTTTACCATATAAATAATTTAGTTCATTCATGATTTGACCAATACCACTACCGCGTGCGCCGAAATCCCTTCTTTACGACCTTCAAAACCCAACTGTTCTGTTGTTGTCGCCTTAACGTTAACTTGCGAAATATCCGCTTGGCAATCTGATGCTAAATTTGCTCGCATATTGTCAATGTGCGGGCGCATTTTAGGCGCTTGCGCAACAATGGTAATATCGCAATTACCTAATTTATATCCCATGGATTGCATTTGTGAAACAACGCGGCGCAGCAGTATACGGCTATCTATATCTGCAAACTCTTGCGACGTATCAGGGAAGTGTTTACCTATGTCGCCGAGCGCTAACGCACCGAGCAAAGCATCACATAATGCATGAATTGCTACATCTCCATCTGAATGAGCAATGAAGCCTTGTACATATGGGATTTTTTCGCCACAGACAGTGAGAGGACCCTCGCCACCAAATTTATGCACATCGAAACCATGACCAATTCTAATCATTATTCACTCTCTTGCTTGGAAATTAAAAAACACGCCAAATCATAATCTTCAGGAGTCGTAATTTTTATATTGTCACTGCGTCCTGAGACCAATTTAACGGGATGTCTCGCCCACTCCATTGCAGACGCTTCATCGGTAATTACAACCGCATTATCAAGCGCCTGTTCTAGTGCACCTTTTAGAGCTTGGTACGGGAAAAACTGTGGAGTTAAAGCCTGCCACAACTGCTCACGCGGTACCGTTTCTAGGCTATGCGTATCACCTCTTTTAATGGTGTCTTTTACTCGGGCAGCAAGAATCCCCCCTTCACCATCAGCGACACATTGCGCTATTAAAGTTTGCATATCTTCAAGCGAGACCAGTGGGCGGGCTGCATCATGCACCAATACCCAATCGGGTTTGTCTTGAGCAAGTGCCTGTAACGCATTGAGCACCGAATCAGCACGCTCTTTACCACCATTTACCGCGGTGACTCGCGCATCAAGCAATGGCAAAGCTTTGAAATAATCGTCCGTTTCGCTTACAGCAACAACGATTTTATCAAGCTCACTCAATTGTCCAAGTTTATTTAATGTGTGTTCAAGAATGGTTTTATCCGCAATCTTCAAGTATTGCTTTGGATGTGCAACTTGCATTCGGCTTCCAACGCCTGCGGCTGGTACCACTGCAGCTATTTTAATTGTGTGATTCATGATGTTTTCTAGGAAGTACTCGAATAAATGTTTCGTTTTCTTTGATCATGCCTAACTCATTGCGTGCACGCTCTTCCACACCTTCCAAGCCAAGTTTCAAGTCTTCTATATCTGCTTTGAGTAATTTATTGCGTTTAGATAACTTAGCATTAAGTTCCTGATGAGACTCAACCGTACTTTTAATTCTGGTGTAATCTTGAATGCCATTATTTGCAAACCACAATCGATATTGTAAAAACGCAGCCAAGCAAGTGAGTACTATTTGAAATAAGCGCATAACCTAGCCTCCTACGAGCCAGGATATAGCGTAAAGCGGATTAATGATGTCGTTGTTTTGGTGCTTTAACATTGGTCCAATTTATCATGCTGGCCAGCAGCATTTCTCTTAGGCTTAACACGCGTGGCGTGACAACTTTTCCATATTGCCAACGGTGACCACAACACGCTGCAACCATTAGCTGTTTAGTTGGTTTAAATAACCTAAAGTCATGTTGATGACTCAAGCCTGAATTAGCAAACCAACCATATTGGTTACAATGTATCGCATTGTCTCTCACTTGATCTATGCTGTCCATGACAACCTGAGAGTATTGTGCATCTGTTAACAATACTGGCACCACTAAACCTACTGGTGTCGTTGCACAATAAAAGCTCTGGTTTTTATGTTCATCAAATGTTGGTAACGTTTTTTTCTGTGCTGCCAGCCAACATCCATTTTGACTATCCAGCTCTAATGGTACTTCACCTTGAGTAATATGCCTTGCTGCACGCTCAACGTAATAAGGTAAGCTCAGCAGCTTACGTTGCAACTGTTCAGCACTATATTGTTGTGCTAATGCAGGGATCTCTCGTGCATAAAATACATTAACCAATTCAGCAAACTGCAAACGTTCTTGCTCGTTATGCCATAAATGACTTTGCTTAGTATCCGCTATATTTTGCTTTACCACACACCCTCCGCCAGTTGAGAAAGTTATAGCATGGTAAGCATACTCAGGCTAGCTTTTCGGACGCTCACCAAGCTTAGCTTGGCCATTTTCCATAAATTGCACAACGCCTTGCCGCTTCTTGCCTAGCAACAAGCTACCATCGGCCAGAAACATAAAATTTTGCCAACAGTGTTTAAAAACATCAAAGCGTGTTTCAAATACATGCTCACGGCTCAAACAAAAATAGACCGTCGTATTATCTTCCCATTGTAAAAAGTCGCACAGCGTCTGAGGTAAATGCGGCTCTCCATTCTCCCAAGGTGTTTCCCAATTTAGCTGCGAGACCCATGTTGCCTCATCGCCAGGCCATTCCGATTTAGTAAAAAAATCAGGGTGATCCTTTTCCCTTGAGACCATCGTAGTCCAAAGTACTGCTGAACGCTCTGGGCTCATTAATTTTATCGCGTCGAGGTCAGCCTCGTTAATAGGAAGATCTTGGTGCTTGAATACCCAAGCTTTCTTAAATTTATCTATAGAAATATAATTCATCTTTACGCCACTTAGGCAAATGCATAACCACCAAGTATACAGCACTGCAACAGGAGCAAACAATGAAGCAATCACTAAAACTAGGGATTTATCAGCATTACAAAGGGCCTAAATACCGTGTGTTCCATGTTGCCACACACAGTGAAACAGGCGAGAAAATGGTAGTATACCAAACGCTTTATGGCGACTTTGATTTTTGGGTACGACCTTTAGATATGTTTAGCGAGCAAGTTCAAATAAACGGGGAGCTAATTCCTCGCTTCAAGTTTATCAGTACTGATTAGGAAGAAAACCGTCGACTAGCTAGAGGTCTCCCCCTATTTTATGGCACACTAACCTCATCAGACCAGATCTTTAGGAAACAAACGTGAGCTTCGAAGGTACAAGTAATTACATTGCCAGTAGTGCACTCAAACAAGCCGTGAATGCGGCGGTGGTATTAGAAAAACCCCTTTTGATCAAAGGAGAACCAGGCACCGGCAAAACCATGTTAGCACAGGAGCTGGCAAATAGCCTCAATACAGAACTGATCCAATGGCATATCAAATCAACCACAAAAGCCCAACAAGGCCTGTATGAATATGATGCTGTTTCACGATTGCGCGACAGCCAGCTTGGCGATAAAAAAGTGCATGATATCAGCAACTACATTGTTAAGGGCAAACTATGGCAAGCATTTGAAGGCAAACAGCGCCCGGTATTATTGATTGATGAAATTGATAAGGCGGATATTGAGTTTCCAAACGACCTACTATTAGAGCTTGATAAAATGGAGTTTCATGTTTATGAAACCGGCGAGAAAATCAGTGCCAAAGTTAGGCCTATAGTGATTATCACGTCTAACAACGAAAAAGAACTCCCCGATGCCTTTTTGCGCCGCTGTTTTTTTCACTACATTGATTTTCCATCACCACAGCAGATGCAGCAAATTATCGATGTTCATTACCCAGATATAAAACAAAATTTGGTGCAAAGTGCACTTGAATCATTCTTTAAACTGAGGGAAATACCTGGATTAAAGAAAAAACCAAGCACCAGTGAGCTATTAGACTGGCTAAAACTATTAATGGCTGAAGATATCGATGCAAAAACACTACATGACCACGCTCATAAAGGTGGCTTAATGCCGCTGTTTGGCGCATTGCTAAAAAATGAACAAGACGTCAGCCTTATAGAAAAACTAGCATTTATGAGCAAGCGATAATCTCATGCTAATCGAATTCTTTTTCACACTCAGAAGATATGGCCTCAAGGTCTCACCACGAGAGTTACTAGATTGTTTGAATGCCCTTAATCATGGTTTAGCTTTTGCGGACTTAGATGCCTTTTACGAGCTAAGTAAAACAATATTTGTTAAAGATGAAACCCAGTTTGACAAGTTCGACCGAGCATTTGCTGATTATTTTGAGGGAATTGAAGACAGTGATTTCTTAACCCAGTTACAAAAAAGTGCAAGCTTACCAGACGAGTGGTTACGTAAAGAATTCGAAAAACATCTTACAGCAGAGCAGAAAGCGCAAATTGAGGCTTTAGGCGGGCTTGATAAACTGATGGAAACCCTAAAGCAACGCCTAGCAGAGCAGCAAAAAAGGCATGCAGGGGGAAATAAATGGGTAGGCACTGGCGGCACATCGCCCTTCGGTGCTTATGGCTATAACCCTGAAGGGGTTAGAATTGGCCAAGACACAAACCGTCAACGTCGAGCTGTAAAAGTGTGGGACAAACGCCAGTACCGCAACCTTGATGCCGATAGCGAAATATCTAGTCGCACTATGCAGTTAGCGCTAAAAAAGTTACGTAAGTTTGCGCGCAGTGGTGCCAGCGATCAGTTGGATCTCAACGAAACGATTGCAGCTACCGCCAAACAGGGCGGAATGCTTGATGTGAGGATGGCACCAGAGCGGCATAATGCTGTCAATGTATTGATGCTATTCGATATCGGTGGTTCTATGGACGATTATATTCATTTATGTGAGCAATTATTTAGTGCTGCACATAGTGAATTTAAACATCTCGAGTTCTTTTACTTCCACAATTGTGTTTACGAGCATGTATGGCGTGACAATGAGCGTCGTCAATCTAGTTTAATTGATACCTACCAGTTAATTAACCGCTTTGGCAAAGACTATCGACTGATATTTGTCGGTGATGCGACCATGGGCCCCTATGAAATAGCCTATCCAGGTGGCAGTGTCGAGCACTGGAACCAAGAACCCGGTGCATTATGGTTACAGCGCTTAACCAATCATTTCGAAAAAGTCGCTTGGCTTAACCCACAACCAAAAGCGTATTGGCCTTACTATCATTCTATAGCGCTCATCGAAGAAGCCGTACAAAATCGTATGTATCCAATGACATTAGATGGTTTAAGTGAGGCAATTAAGGCACTAAGCTAACCCTTAGAGACTGTCATCCTTGTAGCTTATTTACTAGCAAGTTCAAAAATTGAACTACACTGATTGCGAGTAACCCATGCACTACAAGGACATTCCCATGAAAATTAATGGCAAGCAGCCCAACTTTTTAATTATCACCACTGACGAAGAACGGTTTCCGCCTCCTTATGAAAATCCACAAGCAAAAGAATATAGACTAAAAAATAGTGAAAGCTTGATGCAAATGCGCCAAAATGGCATTGAGTTTATCAATCATAATGCAGCATCTACGGCTTGCGCCCCTAGCAGAACCTCTATTTATACAGGCCAATACCCTTCTCTTCATGGCGTTAGTCAAACGCCTGGAATCGGTAAATCCTCTTTCGATCAGAATATGTTTTGGCTTGAGCCCAATACAGTTCCAACCATGGGCGCATGGTTTCGTGAAGCTGGGTATCAAACCTATTATCGCGGAAAATGGCATTTATCTGACGAAGATATTTTAGTTCCCGGTACGCAACAAGCGTTAGTGAGTAATTCAATTTCTGGCCAACCTTACCCACAGCGACATGAACTGTATAACAAAGCGAACAAACTGGATAAGTTTGGCTTCAACCACTGGATTGGTCCAGAACCCCATGGTTCTGCTGAAAATAACTGTGGCACCGTACGAGATCCTGGCTTTGCCAGACAAGTATGTGAAACCCTAACCATGCTGGATGAAGCAGCTAAACAAGGCTCGGAGCAGCCTTTTTTGATCGTATCATCTTTTGTAAATCCCCATGATATTGTACTACCTCGCCAAAAAGATTGGTTTGAAGATTTTTATCAGCAAAAAGAAGCAGGACTATTACCCGAAGTTAGCCCTGCGCCAAGCCAGACTGAAAGCCTAGCAAGTAAGCCTCGCTGTCAAAAAGACTATCTATATACCTACCCAAGAATGTACTTGCCACAAGCCCCGTCAGAAGACTACCGCCAGTTCTACTACTATTTAATGGCAGAAGTTAATAAACATATCACCACGGTGTATGAAACACTCAAGCAAACGTCGTTATACGAAAATACGATTGTGGTTTTCACTTCTGATCACGGAGAACTTCTTGGTGCCCATGGTGGTTTACATCAAAAGTGGTACACTGCATATCAAGAAGTCCTGAACGTGCCTTTTATCATATCCAACCCAAATGTGTTCAAAAAACCAAACCACCAATTAGATGTCACGACCTCACATGTCGATTTGTTACCAACGTTACTTGGTCTTGCAGATGTTGATACCGAGCGTGTACGCCAACAGTTGGCAAAGAATCATAGTGAAGCAAGACCTCTGGTTGGTAGAGATCTTTCGAGTGTATTGCTTGGTCAACAACTCCCAAGCGATGAAGCTATCTATTTTATGACCAATGATAATGTCGAAGTTGGTGCAGATATGACAAACCCTGCAACGGGTGTTGCATACAACAGCATTATCCAGCCAAACTATATCGAAGCCATTGTAACTAAATTACCGGAACTCAGTGGAGATACCCGCTGGAAGTACGTACGTTACTACGACAACGCACGCTATTACACTGATAGTGGCTTTTTAGATAGCCTTGATGATGATGGTGAAAGCGTAGGAAGAAAAGATTCTAGATATGATCTCAGTCACTTGGTCGGCGCAGGAAATCCAGACGGCATTACGACTAGTCGTTTTATCCCCAGCGAATACGAATGCTACAACCTAAGTGAAGACCCCACAGAAGAAAATAATCTGCTTAGCCCACTGTGCCCCACACCTCTTGATCAAGAGATACTAGCAGCTCTAAAAACCACAATGAAACAACAGCGTAAAGCAAAGCGTTTATTACCGCACAATGTAAATAAAGTCGAAGAAGAAAAGGACAATGAAGTCACCATTCCAATTCGAAAATAAAGTACAAAGTAAAGTGTAAAAGGTTAGCGACATGAGCGAAGCTAAGGTGCAAATGTTTAATGACAGTGAGCGAAGTTAAGGTGCAAATGTTTAATGACAGTGAGCGAAGCGAAGTCATTCCATTTGCGCAAGGTGAAATGAGCAGGTTTAGCTGCTGCTGAGGGACTTACCACCAGACCCAGTTTAACCGCTACTAAGGGACT
>NZ_JABBPG010000006.1 GCF_013140855.1 Pseudoalteromonas caenipelagi
TGAGCGACTTCGAGTCTAAATTCAGGAGAATAAGTTGGACGAGTTCTTTTTGTCATATTTGCACCTAATCAGTTATGGTGATTCTATCACCTCTAATCAGGTGGCCAAATTTATTGTGCCACTACAATGGTCTGGCTTTAGATTTTTATTCAACTCAGGTTTAACTGCCAAAATATGAGCTACATTTAAATCCGACAAACAATAATCTAATAAAAGGTGTTTGAAAGGGTGCTGATTAGCATTAGGTTTCAGAAGGTTAGAGAAGTATTTATAATCACGTTCAGATTCAGGCATTAACTCTGTATAAGGGAAATCCAGCTCTTCAACTAGCCTTGCAAGTTCAGTCGCTAACAACGTCCTACGAATACTCCCTCCTTTTGTCACATACCCTTTACTTGCCAAAATAGGCAAGTAATCTTTTTTAGGCTGCTTACCTGATTGTATTAATTGTAATCTTCCTAGTGTGTATCTAGCAAAGTCAAAGGCTTTATCATTGCAGTCGAGAATTTTACCACACTCACAAGGTAACAATCCTTCATGGACTTGACTAGCTTCACGCAAAGGCTCGTGAATAAGCCATACTGGATGACTAGAGCAGCATTCAATTCCCGGTACCTGATGCTCAATATGCCAATAGGCAACCCCATACTGTTTAATATCGTTCCTTGCACATAAAGGGCAATATTTTAACGTCAAACATTCGTGCTCCCTAAAGTTCGCTAGTTGGCAGCTTCTGAAACCATGAGATGAATATAAAGCTGAGTCGTAAATTTTTTGATTGTGCGAAGGCAAATAGTGCCCAAAAAGCGGGAATAGCGTCTGAGAAAAGTATAGACTATTTACAGACTCCGCCGCTTTACTCGCTATTTTGATAAGATTTGATGTGAGATATGGATGGAGACTTACTCTTGAGCTTCCAAGTAGCCAGCAATAATAACTAGAACGGCTGACACCAGAAACCGTTAGCCCTCGAATCAATCGGCTAAATAATGTTTCACTAGGAAGCGCAACGGGTAATCGCAAAACAAAGTCTAAACTTATTTCAAACTAGTATAACTATAGATAACTGAGTGTGCACCGTAAAAATCTTTAGCTCTTATCATTTAACTCTGTACGCTTTTTTACTTTAATAGTTCAAAAAGCCAACTAAGCAAGAGTCATCCATTATGTAGTTGTCCGTTATAACTGACCACCACAGTTTACTGATGATATTCAGTGCTAACCCATTATTCATCAAGATCAATATTGTCAGGAAGCTTTAAATTTCGCATATGATACATCATGTTTGCGTTAAGGCGAGCTTGTTCATTAACACTGAGAAAATCAATCCGTCCATTTGGGAGCTTTCTTACTTTGAGAATTCCTTCCATAGATATATTAGCATTCACATGAAACTTACCTTGTTTAATAATATTATGCAGATAGTGAAATCGTAGTTCGAATTCCGACCTAGTCTCTGGTGTATCATATGTTTCAAAATTCATGAATCCTCCAATATTATCCGAAAGAAATTAGCCCAACAGGTTCTAGATCCAACTCAAATACCCAAATCAAACTTAATCCATGTGGTAGTCTGAGAGCGTTAGAATCAATCGATAAGAAGCATCCCTCATTGATCGGAGCTCCTTCGTATGTTTCTTTGAGTCGCCCTGACTTCCACCAACCTCGCTTCAAGTTGGAATTGCTTGCCCCAGTTATCCTCATGAAGTGCGTAGTAGGTATTGCCGGTGTAAAACTACCAAAATACGCAGGTAAAGCTTCAACATTGGCACAAGTGTCAAACAAGCTAGTATTATCTAGTGAAGGCTTATCTGTTGATAAGAATCGCCCAGAAGGCAAAGGAAGATTTTCTTGACTGTCAGTAAGGTACGCTGTCAGTCTAACTAATCTCAGTTGGTCTTTGAGCCAAACTCTTTCACAGTAGTCTAAATAAATACTATTCCCATGTGCCGGTATTGGTTCTTTAGAGCGTATCCAATTTATAGCTTGGGATTCAAAATTTGTGATTCTTAAGTTATCCAAACGAGTTGGATTATACTTTCTGAAAATGGCTTCGATATGTTTGTACTCAGGTTCCTTTGCAACATTATGCAAAGCTACATGAAACGCGTAACGAACTTTATCGGACCAGCGGTTAGGGCGTTCTGCATTTCCATAATACCCTTCAGCCAACAACTGTTCTAATTCTAAGCTAGCTTCTATCGATAGTGGAGAGCATATTTCTTGCAGTATTGATTCTGCTTGAGCCAGTACAGAAGAACTCACCACGCCTAGCTTCATTAATCTGGGCCAGTTGGATCGAATACATTCCGCCCATGTAGGTAACTCAACATCATCGGATGTGCTTTTATTAGTTGCACCATTGAAGCGAGCCGCCAATGTATCCAAAGCCTCGTCAGCAGACTTTAATCCTTGCACTGCAGCTTGTCTAGTAATGCGTACTAAAACTGAATATCTACCGATATGTTTGCAGTTTTTTTGTATCGAATTAAAGTCAAGCTCTTGAGCCAGAGCTTCCCAGGCTTGTTGTGATATAGATGTTTGCTCAAGAGCACCACAAATTAAGTCGGGATGAATGCCACTGTTCATGGAAAAAGCTTTAGGTCCAAATAATTGAACAAAATCTGGGTAGCTCTTTGACAGCCAAATCAGCATCTCTGATGCTTTTTCGCGCCTCAGCCATGTAGGGTGTTCGATAACATGAAGAATTAGCTTAGCTAAGCAATCAGATAAACCATCATCATTCTCCAGAAACGTATATGTATCAGCCTCTTCTAGACTTCCAACCATTAAGCTAGTATGTTCATTCGTTAGTTTTAGGAGCTGGGCTTGTTCGTAATAAGGGCAATGACTTGCTAACCATGTAATTAAACTTTCTGCGATTCGCCAGCTCTCAGTGTAACGCTTACCCACGATTAAAGGTGAAAGCAGCTTAACTAAATCAGAAACAGAGCTATCAGTTTGCAGAAGTATTGATTTTCCTTCCTTAACAACCGATGTAGACTCATTCCATAAGGACCACCCACCATCTTGAATAGCATTCATTGCTGAGATGACTTCTTTTTTTGCTTCTGAATTATTCTTTCGGCGTAGGTGTCTAGACGCATTAGATAAGGCTACATTAGCCTCTTCAATAGAGTTAGATCTGCCAAAAGTCCCTGGAAAGTGAATTGTATCGGAATCTTTTGTTTCTGCTTCTCTATTATCAGATTTTGAGCCTTCTCTTGATAGAGTTTTAGTCAAGTCTGCACCTGGTTGGGCGATGCTCTCCGGGAATCTTGCTGCGAAAATTCTTTTGACATGCTCATTTAAGTTGGATGCTAACGATGAAATGAACTCTGAACGGTCATTTAAACTATCAAATTCAGACTCACAAATAATCTCCACCCTATCAAGAGCTAGGTCTAGCATGGCATTATCATTTGCTAACTTGTTGATTAAAAGGCCATAGGCAAGCGCGAACTTGTCTCTGTGGCGTGAATCGCCAAATTGGAAGCACTCCAACAGAGCCCAACATAGCTGCCAATCTGCCTTAGGAATCAGAGGGGTAATGAGAGATAGAATTGAGTCTTGTTCTTCCAGAGCTGCTCCTGGGAAACGAGTGCCTCTTAGCGTTGAAATTCTGTCTATATCTCCACGAGTAACGTCTTGATGCATTTGTTCAAGCGCTCCGTAGGTTTGGCGAATAAAGTAATTTACAGCGCTTTGAACGGAGCCTCTTTGACACAAAGCTCCAATGAAGTCTCGTTTAGCGTATCGAACAAAACGCTGGAAAGTCATCTCACCATCCGCGGCATCTAGTAGGTCTGCTATTTGACATATGACTTCTGGTTCAACGATATATTCTTTGTCAATAGACTCTAGCGCAGTAATACTTAAACCTAGCTGATCTTCCTTATACCAACTAGGTCCCATGGAGAATGATAAGACAAGTTGATAAGTTTTATTCGCTTGGTCCGCGGCATCTAACCTTGCATAAAGTGGAATTATACTTAACAGCTCCGGAATGAGCTCATATCTATTCTCTAGGTTAGATGTTACGTATTCTTTCCAACGATCCAGCAATAGAAATGCTTGATCCTCTACTTCTACGTCTAATGGCTTACTAACAACTGTTGTTAGAACTTGGTTTAGAATACTTCTAAAGCCTTCTGAGTAGATACCACATTGACAGTCAAATTGCTCCTCGATAAAATTCAGCAAGTCACAAATTCCACTAGGATATATATCGATAATTAACTCTGTAATTGATTGATATATATTAGGAATAATACTCTCTGGCAAGCCATATGCGTCTTCCCATTGCACACGCTGTGCGAGACTGAATTTTAATTGTTTTAAAATATCTCGATTTAGAATTTTCCAGACTGCTTCTAACTCTATTGTGTCCCCGATTTCTTTGAATCGTCTTGCTGAACCATGACACCAAGCAATTGACCTACATATTGAGTCAACACCATTTATCCATGTATCTGGTGATAGGGGGGATAAGCTAGGGCAGGTAAATTCAGGATCAATAAAAGCTTTATGCTTCCATACTGCTATACCATTTTCTAATTTAGAATAATCAATAGTAACATTGTCATCAGCAATAAATGATATGGATAAAGGTACGTCATTAGCATGCTCTCCTAGCGCCAAAACAATACTTTTAGGCGCACCTAGGGATATATAGCAATCAACTATACTCAAATGTACTTTATTCTGCTCATCCCAAGCATCTGAAACTAAAGTTTCTACATCAGAAAAAACTTGACCAAGTAATTCCTTGTCATAATTCACATCATATCTTTTGCATAGACCCTGATATAACGGAGCTGCAAATACTATTGGTTCTGCTATCTCGCTTAACGGTCCGGAGTAAAACTTTCGCAATTGAGAAATGGACATGTAACTGCTAATTAAGCACATCGATGCAGCCTGCATGTAAGTTATCATTTCACTTCGAATAAGTTTGCTTGCTTCTTTATCTATTACAGTTTTGTCGATAGCTTTCATCCAATAGAACTGGAATTTAGCAAGCAATAATCGTGAGTTATCATCCCCTGCACGAATTTTTATAAGGAACTGCTGTATTTGAAGGTCATAGATATCTAAGAATTCTCGATAAGAAAGTTCATTCTGTTCAAGAGCTTCTGTTAAGTACTTCTCTACGATACCTAATAACTCTAGAGCTTCCTCATGGCTGTTTGAATCCACAAGTTTCAATGCAACGATAAGTGTCTCTTCTAACGGTATAATTAATTGACCATATCGACTTACATGCTGCAAAGCTTCCTGTTCTTTCCCAATAGAGATCAAAGCATTCGCCGCTAAATCAGCAGATTGAGCAAACAATGTGTTATACCGGAACTGAATTCTTTGGCAAAGTAAAAGGATACGAACTGTTTCAACCAGGCTACCAAGCTCTGTTGCTGCTTTCAAAACATCTTTAAGATCTTCTAGAAGAGTATCAGGCTCGATGCCTTGATACACGCACTCGTCAATCCATTTTTGAGTACATAGATCTACCACTTGTGCTTTGTCAGTACCTTCAGCTTTAAGACCATGGTAAATTAAATTGAGCAAGCAGTATTTTTTTTGTATTTGCTTCTCACAGTGTTCAGCTAATCGCAGCTGCACATCCTGTTCTCGTAATGCGGTCTTCTCGAGAAGAAAATCAGAAAAAGAAGAGTGATATATCGTCGTTTCAGTTGGGCTCAACAACAAGTGTTGTATTCTTCCAAGAGTACCTACAAGTATGGCTTGTTCATTTGGGTTCAAAATCTCTGTAAAGTGACTGATGGGAATCCCCCAACGCAAACGAACCGCTATTGCTAGCAAGTTTACAGCGTCGTTATCCTCTTTCAATTTTAGCCACAATAAGTCGTAGTACTTTCGAATGCTGCCGTCGATTAATGGCAAATTTTCTAGTTCGTCACTACTTGTACCTGAGTTCACGAGATCGATTAAGTAACGAAGATATAGTGGATGCCCTTGCACTCGTTCGCAAATCAGACTTACAGTTTTTGAGTTAGCGTGCTCTGCAGTAAGAGCACCATAACAAAAATCTTGAACTGCACTATCACTGAGAGAGGGCATAGAAATGCATGATTTGCGGTTTAGCCTATTACCTAATCGAGTCGCAAACTGTTCAAAGTTTGGTGCAGAAAGAACAATTACCACTCCTGATGGTAGTGTCATAGGTAATAGACCAATGAACTTAGTCAAGGTGTCTGCATCTTGTCGTTCGACTTCATCAAGTCCGTCAATAAATAGTATCCCGGTTTTCCCATTAGAAGAGTAAGTTCCACTTAACTGTAACAATAGCTGCTCTGTTTTATTTATTAGTTCTGGGTAATCGAGCGTTTCTTTGCGTCCAGGAGTGCCTGTAATGAACATCGAAACTTGCATGTTTAGCCAGTTGAAGAACTCTTGTGGTTGAGCTAATCGAGTTGCATTTTTGGAGCTTTTTCTTGGAGTAAAGCTGTATGTTCCGAAGTGTTCTAAAGAAAGTGTTTCTGGTGAATAAGCCTCACAAAATGTTGATTTACCAATACCATGAGCCCCGTTAATGAAAATATAACTACCGGTTTTTGCAGAGATAAAATCATCGAACTGTTCAGTGAATGCCTTCCTAGAGGCTAAGCTTTGGCTGATTGAATGTTTTTTATTCGTTTCAATAGCTATGCCAAAGCTGTTCAAAAAGTCACGTATCCTAGATATAGATATAACTCCGATGGTTTTTTCTATGGAAACTCGAATAACACCAACACAAACATCGTTGCAAACTAGTGCCGCTCCGGAAAAGCCTTGATAGTCGTTTAAAGATATAGGTTCATCTATGCTTATTTCTATATCTGAGCCTAACTTAAGACTTTCGAAAGTTTGAACAATCGATCCTTCTAACCGATGTCCCATAGTTAGCTTACTAGTAGGCCACCCATAGGAATAGAAGCGGTTTCCTCCTAAAGGTAATAAGTCACTAAGCTTGATTGGAGAGATATCACACACAGCTTCTAACTCTACTAAAGCGATGTCCAACTTTACGTCATGTCCAAGAACATGAGCTTTCAGTACTGAAGGGGGGGAACTAATATTATTAAAAGTGACACTTACCTCTGAATCACTTTCAATTGCTTTGGCTACGCAATGGTAAGCAGTTAATACGATTTTCGATGTGATTAGTGAGCCTGTACTAGACTCATCACCACATTCAATCTTACAAGTTGCCACTTTCATTTCAGTATCTAACATGACTATTCCTTGGTGATTTCTATCCACTTAGTAGCGTCTTCTTCAACAATGAAAGTAGCGCCTGTAGTTGTTTCGAAATCTCTAATTTCTCTCGATTCTGGAGTCGAGTAGTTAAAATAGAGAGTCCTCGTAAAACTCGCCTCCCTATCGACTATTGCTCGAAGAAGCTCAATATCAGGGTGGTTATGTTTTCTTCCATTCGAGGAAATGAAATACATTGGAGCATCTACGGTGCTAAGTAGCTCTGGGCTAGTATTATAGTTGCTTCCGTGGTGAGATATTTTAATTGCATCAAACATCATGGACTCACCTTGTGACTTCATTTTTAGCAGTTCTTTCAAAACCTCCTCAGCCCACGCGTCCGCAAGCATCAATACTCGAAGGCCATCAAGTTCGATAACAGTCGCGATAGAGCTTCCGTTAGTTGGTGAGCTGTCTGGTTTGTATATGTCTTCGAGATTTTTCCTGCGTCCTGCAGATATGAGGTTTTTGCCTCTAGCTTGCCCTTCACTGCTGTGCTCAAAATTAAGTTCGAAAGCATCGTCGATTGCTTGGTTCGAACCTATAGAACCGACAAAGCCATAGCGTCTTAAATCCCGCTTCCATGACTTAATTAAGCCATCTAGTCGTTCTTTTGATGGTGTTAGCACCTTTACAAAACCATCTTGAAATAGCTTGTTTTGCACATTATTGATACAAACGCTTTGACTTCCATCACCGTTATTCCAGACATACTCTCCAGCATGAATCAAAGATGCTAATGTTGAGCCTTGACGTGCGCTGATTTCGTCGTAATTTGAGGTTGCTTTGAGCTCTTTGGGGTGACCTCGTCTATTAATTGCATTTATGACCTCAAAATCTTGAGGTGATAATTCAATTTCATCCAATGAAGTCAGACTTCGTAGGCTGTTGTGCCAGATACCTTCAACAGGAACAATATTATTTGTTTCTGAATGGCTGTTTAAGAGAAGAAAGCGAATGATGCCTCCAATGTGATCAGCATCAATGTGAGTAACGATTACTAAATTTAAACATGCACCTCGACTTGCGATCTCTTCTAGGTCTTGTCGTATGTATGAGTTGAAAGTTCTGGCATATCCAGCATCTATAAGGATGTTCGTCTTGTCTGAGCTTATTAGAAAAGCATCCCCGTTCTCTGCGGGGTACATCTTGATTCTCACGGCACATCCTTACGTTCATAGTTGCATGTAAAAGACTAACGAATAGCTAAGCAAATAGTTTTATACTTTTCATTTTGCGTAACTTCAAGATTTTCTTCTAACTATTTGTGAGAGCTTTAAAAAAGCTTAATGACTTACAGTGAGCTTAGTTTGTAGTGGCAAACTGAATATAGAAAACTATGAGGAGGTTTATAATACTCATACAAAGCTCCGAAGAGAGGCATGTTTGTCATAACTGGGTTAATTTAACTTATTCCAAACTAATATTGTTATAGATAACTTTAGTGCACACCTTAAAAATATACTGAATAAGGAAATAGCGGCATCCTTCGTTAACAATTTTAATTTTTTGTCCCCCACTGTTTGTATATCACATAGCAAATCCCCACAACTATTAGCTTTTTTAAATAAGCGACTACAATTAGTGAGTAAAAATGAGCGGTTATGTGCTCAATTGTAAATACTTTACATTCACGGAGAAAGCAATGACTGCTGAAGTAGCAATTGCCAATGCATCTGCCATAGCTTTGGCAGCCGATAGTGCAGTGACTATCGGAGACCAAAAAATTTACAACTCGGCCTTAAAGCTATTCTCACTTTCCAAGATTGCGCCTATTGGTGTTATGGTTTACGGCAATGCTGGACTCCTAAGGGTCCCTTGGGAAACAATAATTAAGACATATCGTCAAAAGCACGGGGGTGAAAAGCACAACTCGCTGCAAGAGTACGCGGAGAACTTTTTAGAATACCTAAATGACAGTCCTGAGCTATTTCCTGACAGTGCGCAAAAAGCATGGTTACAGGGTAATGTGCGTGGATACTACACACTAATCAGAGACAGCTTTTTCGAAGTATTGCACCAAACCTTTCAAGAGCAAGGCGAAATCACGAATGAAGAGGCTGCAGAAAAGTTACGTTCAACAGTGGCTTCTTACCACTCAAAGTTAAGAGGTGCAGAGTACGCTGATGGGATGTCGGAAGGGTTTGAAAAAGAAGTTCGCTCTAAATATTTAAAAGAATTCAAAAAATGGAAAGATAACATATTTGAAAATACACCTATCGCAAGTGCCACTGCAGCAAAACTTTATGATATAGGTACATTCATACACACGAGAACAGTATTTTCTGCCGGAGTTTCAGGTTTAGTTATTGCTGGTTACGGCGAAGCTGAAATATACCCTTCAATTCTCGCTTTTGACGTAGAGGGGGTAGTGGAAAACAAACTAAAGTATAAAAAAAACTGTCAAAAGTCGCATACGATTAAAAGTGGTGATGACTGCAAGATTATCGCATTTGCCCAAGAAGATATGGTGGCCACGTTTATGAATGGAATTAATCCTCAAGTGGCCTACTTTATTCAAAGTTATTTAAATAAACTTTTACAACGATTACCAGAGCTTTTAAACAGCGAAAATATTAGCTCAGAAGATAGAAAACGTTTTAGTAAGGAAGTAACTATGTTGCTGGAAGGGTTTACTAGAGCGTTTAGAGAGCACTTGCAAAGTGAACATGTACAACCCGTGATGCGAATGGTCACCGTATTACCGAAAGATGAGCTAGCATCAATGGCGGAGGCACTCGTAAACCTAACTGCGTTTAAAAGGCGTATAACCGAATCAATGGAAACTGTAGGAGGGCCGATTGACGTAGCTGTCATATCAAAAGGTGACGGGTTAATATGGGTGAAAAGAAAACACTATTTTCCAGCAGATCTAAATCAGCACTTTTTTGCAAATTACTTCAGAGGGTTCAATGATGAAAAAGCAAACGAAGAATGATATTTATAAATCATTCGAACAAATGAAATCCAGCCTTTTCCCTAGCTTGACAAGAGAAGAGCGTCAAAAATCCTCAAACTTAGACTCTATGCAGGTAGGAGCTTGCCTTGCAGATCAAGCAATTGAACAATTAGTTAAAGAACGTGATAGTAAACTCCGTTAGCCTGCAAAAGTTAAAAACTGATTGAACTATTAATGTTCACTGTAAGCTGCATATGGATGAAAAAACAATTTTACAAGCAGGTACAAAACAATCGATGATTTCAAATCATGAACTTTTAACACTAGGAACTCTGAGCACGATGCTTTGATTAAAAACCAACACCGCGTTTTAGTTTAATTCGCCAAGCGGGTCATCAAGTACCGTATTTGTGCCTTTTAATAGAGAAAACCCTTCTTCTTGCTCTGCGATATCCTGAAACAAACAAGGGTTAGCTATCCTATCTGGTAGGTCTACAGCCCCCAAAAGTTCAACTATGTTTGATTCCAACTCTGGATGTTGGGGCCGAGTAACGTCAGCAATTGGCGTTCTGGTTTCTGTAGACAACTCCAGCTGCTGGGGGGAGTTCTGGTTGCGGTTCCCAGTTGGCAATGAAATAGACTCTCTAAGCGCCTTAATTTCGGGTGTATTTCGAGATAATTTACATGCCCTTGCATACGCAACATCTAACACTGCTGGTGTTATTCTCTCATCAGCTAAGGGATCTAAAATAACCATTCTTTGAGCTTCTCGGTATATGCGGTGAGCAATATCCAAATTACCCAAGGAAAGCTCGTACATCTTGTCACTCAACTCAGAGGTGAGCACATTGTATACCTTAGTCCACTGGATTTCCCAAAGCTCTCCAATAAAAACGTCCCATTCACCGCTTTCTCTCGTTAACGGCTCGAATTCAAAGTACCCAGCACTTTCAGCTCGACGCGCTGCTTTAAGTTGTTTCGATAAAGTTTTATCAAAAGGCGGATTAGCACAAAAAACGAGTGGAACACCTAGTTTATTTACCAGCTTATGAAGGAAGTTCAACAAGTTATTTTCACCACCTGTTTTCTTAAGCTCCAGCCGTTGCATTTCATCTATAACGAGTACCCCGAGAAAACTTGATTTAATTCTTTGTTCAATTTGCCACAAAAGACCTGATATCGTTGCTGCTAGAGGCTCTTTTGGTTGGTTCATTGCTAAATCAAGGCTAAAAATTATATCTTCACATAGCTCTCTAACACTTGAGTTTCGAGAGCATTCTACCTTCACCCATACGACCTGTTTTGTATACTCTAGCTTTTGTCCATGATAAACATCATGTTTAATCACATTCGGGAGGTAATTTAAAATTTGCTCAAGCATACAAGTTTTACCTACCCCACTTTCTCCAATGATAGTGATAGTCTCAGCCTTTGGCACAAAAAAGCCTGAAGATGGGGCTACTTCAGGCCGCTTATCGACGGGGTAATGTAAAAACTGTGAAGTGGTAGGGCTGAATGGGTTTTTTCTTGAGTAGCCATCTTTTATTGCAGTTTCGATTGCTCTGAAGCATTCATAATATATAAAAAATGGCTGTCTTAATTGCTTTAATCGGATCGTATATTCTTCGCGTATCAATGGATCTGGGTTGTCCCTAATATGTTCATCAAGATCAACATAGTTGGAGAACTTTTCCAACAAATCTTCAGCCCTAAGCTTTGGAGGTAACGCTTCAATAAAAGGGTTGCCTCGGTACTCTGGTAAAATAGCTTCATGGTATTCAGCATCAACTTTTCTCACGCATTGCTCCCCTATTTCCTATTCCGCCTTGGCAACATAACAACCTTCTGCTGCATGCTCTTTGTATCTGCATCGTCGCTGGTATTGCCAATCTCTGCATCTATTTCACTGTGAGTCGTTTTACGCAATTCTTCACGACGATTTTCACGGATATTACGAATTCTTTCGGAGCTCGTTAACGTGTTTTGTTTAGCCCTTTTCTTAGCTTGAATTTCTAACGCCTCATGTCTGGTTTTCATATCAATCGATTCGACGGTGACGGGAGAAAGCTCTTCAAACTTTGTTATCCAATCTTGCACAAAATCCACTTCAGCCATTGGCATATCCTTAAATATGGAGTTGCGCTTCAATAAAGTACATTTTGTAAAACCCTCATTACGGTTCATTCTCACGTAAATATAGTTCAGAGTGTTGTCATCTATTCGCGCGTCAAGTGACCGGTGACCGCCGTCTCGAGCGATAGCAGCTAAGTTTTCATCTTCCATTTGTTTGCACGTATAGTACATTTCTCTGTACTGAATCCCGCTTCGAGTCATACTGACAGTTTCCGGCGGTAACAACTTGGCTATTACCTCACTAAACGGGACTTGGTGAAGGCTATGCCGATGACTGGCTAAATATACTTTCCAAGTATTGATTGGTGTTGGCTTTATGTTCTTTTCGAGCAGAATTGGGTTGTCAAAAACAAGTTTATTCAAAATATCACGGTTGTGTTCTAGCACTGCTTCTATCAACATGCTAGTCACTTCATATAAGGTATATATTGACTCTTTACGAGGGTCGACATCACCGCGTACGACCTTACCTCCTCGTGTTGTACCAATTAATTGATGAAGTAGCTTATCATTGATAGTCTTAAACCTTCGCTCCACAAAGCTCTTGTAATCTGGCCTATATGCAGGAGCGAAACCTAACTCAGCGAGCGGCGTGACCTTTTCCCTTGGTTCTAAACCAATCATTTCGCCATTGTCACAAGTAAAGTAAGCAGGTACATGCGAGCATGGCCACTCGGATTCATCGATTTTGACACCGTATTGAGCACAAAACTCAGCTTTAGGAGTAAAACAATTAACAAAAGCTTGTCGCGCAGCACGCCAAGAAGCATGATAAAGAGAAACGTGCATTCCCGTTATCATTCGAGTTGAGCAATCAATAATATAATACACTGTAGGCCGCCCTAAGACGTACCTTGGACTGAATTCAGATATAACATTTATATCAGCCACCGTAGCATCTATTTCAAAGCAGCTACCCGGTACAAGCCCATCCTGTAATGGGCTCCCTAACAATGCTCTTTTTCTAAGATTATAATTGTGATCAGTATTGCGTAGCCGAACTTCCATATTTTTCTCAACCAACTTACCTTTCCAGTATTTAAATTGCTTATAAGAAGGTATATGAGGGGCTCTATTACATGCATCAGCGAGTTTAACTTCACCTGCATGAAATTGCCGTAGATAGTCTCTGTAGCATTCGGTAAGATATTTTCCATTTGGCTTTAAATAGTATTTCTTTAACGTCTTTAGAATGTTCTTTTTATCTGCTTCTCGGATAATGTATTTTGGTGCTCGTTCAAACATCAATGTTCTAGAAGTACGTGGTGCACCAAGTGGGGCTTCTTTAGCTATTCTTTGCTTGCCATAGCCGCCACTGTTTGCATATGCAGGCAACAGCGCGTTTTTACTTTGCCCGAAATGCCAGTAACGACTTAACAAACGGGACAAGCTTTTTCTGTCATAGCCAATTTGCTTTGCATGTTGTGCCAGTGTCGATGTTCTTTTTGAACATGCATAGTCTAATATGAACTGCTTATCAGACACTAAGCTTCTTATCTTTTCATAGTTCGAATTTCGCCTTTCAAGGTTTTTAGGTTCAATTTCTTCGTCTGAAACGAGCAAAAATGCAGGTGGAGTAATGTCAATTTGAATTGCTCTACCTTTTCTGTTCCATGTAATAAAGGTAGGCAGATGAACCGTTATAGGTCTACACGTACCAACAGTTTCGTTTAACTCAAAAAGAATGAGACAGTCTAAATCAGCTCTCACTTCTATGACGCGAAATACTCCATTTAAGTCACTCTCAGAGGTTTCTATTTTCCATGTACTATTTATTTCAAGCACCATACAAAGACCTACTTTGACTCTGAGCCAATGATAATATTTCTATAGTGTTAGATGTAACAATAGAGTAATCCAAATCAACATTAATATACTTTTCAGCAATGAGGTATCGCAATACATATAACCCATCGACATCTCTTCCTTTCAAGCTCAAATTCAATTCGCTGCATAATTGAGAAAGCAAGTACTTTCCTTTGGACAGAGTTCCAAGTGCTATTTCAATATCTGCTTGTGTAATGCCTACCGCACCAGAGCGAAAAGGACTTGTTGCCCACTTGATATTAGCAGCCTGAGCTTTAGTAACCTCATTACCAGTGAAGAAAGAAAACTTAACCCCCAAAAGCTCCCATATGACTCTCTCAATATCCAATTTTTCTGATATTCTTTGGGTTAGTTTTTCGTCTGGTTTAACCGATATAGCGTGAAAAGATGTATTGCCAGCACATTGACGGGTCAACAAAAAGTCTGTCGTCATTATATTAGGCACATCCGTTCCCGTTACTATTGGGTGAGGAACGCCAATTGCAGACGCAACTTTCTGTGATAACGTCAGTGGAAGTAGAGGGAACTGCTCTCGGATATCAATGACTGAATCACTAAATTCAGCAATATAAAAAAATTCAGATTCTATTCCTGATAAAAAATGATGATATCGCTTTATTTTTCTTCCAAATGCTGTTGATTTTTTCCCTTTAGAATTAACGTCTTGTATTCGTAGCCATGGCTTATAGGCTTCTTGCGTACCAATACCATACTTATTCTTGAGCGAGCGATTAAAATCTTCAATACTCGCTAGCCGTCTACCTCTCGCCATTAGCTCTGCCTAATATTCTAGTTTCCATTATCAAATATAGCTCTAGCTCTTACTGCGGGCAAACTTTATTGTCTTTTTAAATTGTTACGGGCAAACTTTATTGCTAACGGGCAAACTTTATTGTCTTTTCACATCACTTAAACCACCTGCCCTGCGGCAAATCCGCAGCTCCACGCATACTGGAAGTTGTAGCCGCCTAACCAGCCTGTTACATCAGTGACTTCGCCGATAAAGTACAAGCCTTTTTGTTTTTTGGCTTCGAAGGTTTTTGAGCTGAGTTCATCGGTGTCTACGCCGCCGAGGGTCACTTCGGCGGTGCGGTAGCCTTCGGTGCCGTTGGGTTTTATTTGCCAATTGTGGAGGTAGTTGGCAATGGCGTCTATTTCACTGTGTGTTAGCTGGTTAAGGGCTTTGTCGGGGATGGCTTGCTCTGTGATCAGCACTTCTACAAAGCGCTTAGGTAGGATTGCACCTAAGGCGTTTTTCAACGATTTACTGCCGCTTTCGTTACGCCATTGGTGAATGGTGTCGCTTAAGTTTAGCTCTGGCAATAGGTTAATTGTCACCGCCTGCCCTGCTCGCCAAAATGATGATATTTGCAATATGGCAGGGCCTGATAGTCCACGGTGTGTAAACAAAATGTTTTCTTTGAACGTGGTGCCGCATTCGCTACTCACTTCACAAAAAATGCTAATACCTGATAAACCGTCAAAGCGTACTTTGTCATGTTCATGCAAAGTAAATGGCACCAGCGCTGCCATGGTGGGTAACACTGTTAAACCAAACTGTTCGGCAATTTTATAACCAATGGGGGTTGCGCCAAGTTTGGGCATGGTGAGTCCACCTGATGCCACCACTAACGACTCACACTCAAAAGTTTGCTCATTGGTGGTGATAATATAACCACCTTGTTCTTTGCTTTGTACACTCAACACTTCGTTACGTAAAAATATTTGTACACCTGCCCAGTCGCACTCTGTTGTGAGTATATCAACAATATCTTGCGCACTATTGTCACAAAATAACTGCCCCAGCGTTTTATGGTGATAGGCTAAACCATGGCGGTCTACCAACTCAATAAAGTCATGTTGGGTATAGCGGCTTAAACAAGACTTTACAAAGTGCGGATTAGCGCATAGGTAGTTGCTAGGTGATGCTCCTTCATTGGTAAAATTACAGCGCCCTCCGCCACTTATCAAAATTTTACGGCCCGGCTTTTTGCCCATATCAAGCACCGCTACCGAGCGCCCACGGTAGCCTGCTTGCGCCGCACACATCAATCCAGCAGCACCTGCACCAATAACGACAACATCAAATTGCAACATGTTTTACCCAACTTACAAATCTCTATCGGCTATTATACCTAGATTATCAGCGATGTCAGAACCGCAACTAACGATTGCAATAAACGCCGCCTAGTCGAACAAAAAACAAACACATAAAATAATCAAAAACAGTCTACTTATTGAACATTTTTTTACCAACTGAATAAAATATCGATTACATTTACATTTATTTACATAGCATAACGATATTTTACCTCCGTATAAAAAACAGGCTCAAATGCATTAAAAACAAACGCTTACTGTAATCTAAATGTCATATAGCCATCCGCTTATAACTAATCGAACAATGTAAATAACAAAACAGTTCTTTTAAATGGTTAACGTTAACTTTACGTTCTGTAACGTCCACATTGCACTTGCGCAGTGTAGATTTAATAAAAACACAACATGTTAGGGAATCTTATGACAACAACAAATCAGTTCAAATTAGGCGCATTGTCACTGGCAATGACCACCCTGTTCACGGCGAATACAGCGTTTGCGACAGCCGATTTATCTGCGCAAGCAAATATCAACTTTGCGCAAACAGCTGCGAAGTTACAACACCAAAACAAATTTGGTACTCAGTTCATCATTAAGTACAAAAATAACGATCAAACATTGATGGCTGCAGGTACAGACGCAACAGCGTCACAAGCGGAAATGAATCAACGTGCGCAGAGCTTTGTACAAGGTTTTGCAAGCAAAAAATCAAATGTAAAAGCGCAATATGTTCGTCCTATGGCGCTTAGCAACCACCACGTAATGCGTGTTGATAGAAAACTATCACCTGCAGAAGCGAATTCGTTTATGCAAGAAGTTGCAGCTTCAGGTAATGTTGAATACATCGAAATTGACCAAATGCTACAACCATTTGCAGTGCCAAACGATCCACGTTACACAGATCAGTGGCACTATTATGAAGCAAACGGTGGTCTAAACTTGCCAACAGCTTGGGATAGCGCAACTGGTGCTGGCGTAACTGTCGCTGTACTAGATACAGGTTACCGTCCACACGCAGACTTAAATGCTAACATTTTGCCAGGCTACGACATGATCTCTGATTTAGACGTTGCCAACGACGGTGGTCTGCGCGACAACGATGCAAGAGATCCAGGTGATGCAGTAACAGCAAACGAGTGTGGTTACACACATGGCGCTCGTGATTCTAGCTGGCACGGTACTCACGTAGCAGGTACTGTTGCAGCTGTAACTAACAACGGTGAAGGTGTTGCTGGTGTTGCTTATGACGCTAAAGTAGTACCAGTTCGTGTACTTGGTAAGTGTGGTGGTTTAACATCTGATATCGCCGACGGTATTATTTGGGCATCTGGCGGCAGCGTTGCGGGTGTACCTGCAAACGCAAACCCAGCTGACGTTATCAACATGAGCTTAGGTGGTAGCGGTAACTGTAGTGCAACAACTCAAAATGCCATTAACCAAGCACGTGGCAATGGTACTGTAATTGTCATTGCAGCAGGTAACGATAACGATAACGCCAACAACTACAACCCAGGTAACTGTAATGGCGTAGTTAACGTAGCATCAGTTAACCGCAGCGGTGGCCGTGCTTACTACTCAAACTATGGTACTTCTATCGATGTAGCAGCACCAGGTGGCGCACAAAGCTTTGCGAATGACTCTGAAGGTGTTTTATCAACACACAACTCTGGCAGCAATGGTCCAGTAGCAGACAGCTATCACTACTCGCAAGGTACGTCGATGGCAGCCCCTCACGTAGCGGGTGTAGCGGCACTTATCAAGCAAGCTAAGCCAACTGCTACGCCAGATGAAATTGAGACTATCTTAAAAGATACAACACGTAGCTTCCCTGCAACATGTAATAGTTGTGGTACTGGTATTGTTGACGCTGCAGCTGCGGTTCAAGCAGCAGGTGGTGTTATTATTGAGCCACCAATAGATGAACAACTTGAAGATGGCGTAGCAAAAACAGGCCTAAGCGGAGCTAAAGGTAGCCAAACTTTCTACTATGTTGATGTACCAGCTGGCGCAACTAAGCTAGACGTTGTGATGAGCGGCGGTAGCGGTGATGCAGACCTATATGTACAAGCAGGTGCTAAGCCAACAACAGGCAGCTATATATGTCGTCCTTGGAAAGGTGGTAACAACGAAACTTGTACAATCGACAATCCAACAGCAGGTAAGTACTGGGTAATGCTAGAAGGTTACAGTGCATACTCACAAGTTAACTTACAAGCAGATATTACGGCTAGTACAACTAACCCAGATCCTCAGCCAGGCGGCGGTACTGAAAGCAACATTTCTGGTACTAAAGGTCAGTGGTTACATTACACAATCGAAGTACCGGCAGGTATGAGCAGCTTTACAGTAACAACTTCGGGTGGTTCAGGTGATGCTGATTTATATGTAAAACAAGGTTCTCAGCCTTCGGCTTCAAGCTACGATTGTCGTTCTTGGAACAGCGGTAACTCAGAGGTTTGTACTTTCACAAGCCCTGCGGCAGGTACTTGGCACTTAAGCTTAAATGCATATAGCTCATTTAGTGGCTTAACGCTTAACGCACAGTACAACCCGTAAATTTTTAGGCTTCCCCAACAACAGCTCAACTAAGCACCTTTACTTCCCTGTGGTGCTTAGTTAAGCCAAAAAAAAATCGGTCACCTCAAAGGTGACCGATTTTTTATCGCTTAGCAATACAACAAGCCAGACCTTTCAGATGCCAAGTGATAGCTTTGAACTACAATAAATAATAAGCAGTTGTTGGTAGATGCACATATGATAAAACGGCTTATCATTTCACTTGTCGCTCTTATGCTCGTCATACCCAGTGTTCAAGCTAACTTAAGCAAATTAACTGGCGGTCATAATCCTTGGTCCCCTTACATCGAAGAAAACGGCAATGGTTTAATCAAAGACATTGTTAGTGCAGCCTATAACGCACAAAACATTGAGTTTGAATTTAAAACAGCTCCCTTTAGCCGTATTTTGATGCTGGCCGATAATCATCAAATCGATTTGGTCGCAGCACTGTGGTCAACCAAACAGCGTCGAGCCACCATGTTTTACAGCACCGCTTATTTTTACAATCAATTAGTGCTTATAAGCAAAAATACTAACCCGATTGATTACAAAGGCATTGCAAGTTTACGCTTTAGAAGTGTAGCTACAGTGAGAGGGTATGGTTATCACTCTCTACTAGATAACATTGACGAGTTAACCATAACCGATGTACTTAACCTGCATACGTGTTTAGAGTTGGTCGTTAAAGATAGAGTAGAAGTGGCTATTGCTGACTATCTAGCCTTCGAATATGAACGCAAAACAATGGCTGAATTTAAACAATTGGACGCATATTTTCCGGCCATAGTAAGGTGGCCACTTTATATTGGTGTAAGTAAAAGCCACCCACAAGCTCAGCAGATCATCACTAACTTTAACCTCGGGCTGGCTAAAATTCAGGAAAATGGCACTTATCAAGCGATTCTAGCTAAATATATTACTGATAACCGCTTTAAATAGCCCTGCTTGTGGCTGGCCAATCTACACAATGCACCTGACACTTTTGCAAACAATGTGAGTTTTCATAACAGCTGTATAATCTATGCACAAACTGCCAAATACCTGTTGCCATCAAAATACGCAGTTAACTAATCGTATTGAATAAAATGCAATCTAGCCGCACACAATGGACCTAATATAGAAATTTTCATTTTCCATTCGCATAAGACAGCGCTAGTGTGTTTTATGAGCAATATGCTCATAAAACACTACAAGGAAAAGATATGAATAAATTAGCACTCATGCTTGCTCTGGGATTAACGAGCTACAATACAGTTGCCTCTAACAACGTTTATGATACAGACAGCAATGCGGGACGCGTAACAACATTTTATAATGCCCCTATTGATGCAATGGTGACACAATCAACGTCTGCGTATAACGTACGTATTTACACCCCTCATTTTACAAATCGTCGACCTTGTCAAAGTGCTGCGGTCTATGATCAAAACACTGACGCCCTAATAAGCGTGCTCAATGTCGACTTTCAAATCCTAACTGGCACCATTGAAAAAGGACACGAGTATAAAGAAAAATATGTTGAAGCCACGTGTACCGACGAGCTAGGCAACCGCCAAACTTTAAGGCATAAGCTTGCCCCTGTGCCAAAAGTAACCTTCAATAGCCAGCTAAACGTGGCTAATTGGGTTGATTCGGACGGCTTTAATCCCGGCTATTTCCAAGATGTTGCATATCAGGCACAACTTAACCTAGATAACGGTGAACCAAACGGTTATTGCCGCTTTGCGAATTTAGTCGGTGAAACCCCCAAATTACTAAGCGAACGCCATCAATTCGGTTTATACAGTGACGTAATCAGTGTATCTGGCGCAGCCAAGTATGATGCTCGCGCTAATGTACTTGTGACTGAGGTGATCTGCAAAGGGACTGGTGGAGCGACTCACGCTGTAGAAGTTTGGCACATTAACGAGCAACAGCAACGTCGTGAAATCTCGGTAGAAATATTTTAATTAATGGCATACGTTTGCTTTAAAAACAAAAATCAAGCGGCATTTTGATTTACGCCGCTTGTGTTCTGATATCGCCAAAACGCCTAAATGAGATATTAAACCTAACGCCAGAGTCACACTCCCCTTCAGTGATTGCATGCTCATAAACATCTTGAAATCCTTTTCCCATCACCAACAATGAACCATGCTTTAAGGTAATTGAGTATTGTTCGTTATGATCATGTTGAGAACGAATTAAAAACTCTCGCTCAGCGCCTAAACTAATCGAGGCAATCGTATCTGTGGAGCCAAACGCTGGCAAATCACTGTGAAACCCCAAATTATGCTTACCATTTGGATAATACAAACACACTGCAACTTGTAAGTTAACCCCAGTGATCTGAATTATTTGTTGTCGCAACTGCTCCAGTAAATCACAACTTACAGAGCAACGACCATGGTGCACAGGGAATTGACCTGAATTAGCCAAATTTGGCTCTAAAAACATCATCCGCCAAGGTAAAATACTCCTTTTAGTACCATCAGGTAATTCAATAGTTTCAGGCGTAGATAAATCAAAACTATTCATCAGCCAATCAAACAGTGATTGGCTCAGCTCGTCAGAAACAAATTGAGAATAATAGTGGGCATCGCGGCTTAACGGCAGTTTCACGCTATTTCCTTTTCTGCTATTTAAAATCTTTATACCAGCCTAGCAGCTTTTTCTACATCTGGGTAAAGATGAGACTTAGTACTAACAATAAGGTTATGTTTTAGCTTTTCTGGGCAGCGCTTGTTTAAGGCCACGTGTAAGCAACACAGCAAAGGTACTGTAATTCAAACCCCCTTTTAAAGCTCCTGGTCATTTCGAGACTTTAACCGCGCGTCAAATTCGAGCATATGATCTACCCTCCATTTTTCTTCGCTGCCAGCATACATAAGCACATTTGCTTTGTTTGTATTATGGCGCTTCGCATATGCTTCTTCTAAGCGGAATATGGCTTTTTGTCATACCAAAATGAAGGACTTCCTAAATGTAGTAATCAAATAATTGAACTTCTTTGCTTTGATATGAGCATTGCTTGGACTTACACAAAATAAATGCGTTTGCACAGACCGAAGAACAAGGGTGAAACAAGCTATTTCACTATTGTCGTGATACTTAGCCATAAGTACGTACAAGTAAGCCTATTCCAGCGCGTATATATCGTTACGCAAGCCCCAGACTGTGCTTAATTTGCTGCATTTGCTCTTGTAAACGCGCTTGAATATCGCATACCTGCTGGCTTGAGCTATTCACTTGCGCTTTCATTTGATCCATTTCTTCACTGAAGTTATCTAGCAATCCACTTTGTTGCTGCGCAATTTCCATAGCATGAGAGGCCACTTGGTTGGCATTTTGTGCACTTTGCGCCACCCCTTCAGAGTTGGTTTTTAACTTTTGTGCATGATTGGTTTGTAGCTCAGCATCTTCTGCCAGTGCAGAGATTTGTGTTGAAACCCGGCTGGAGTTTTCACCCAAGATATTGAGCTGTGCATTTATATCTGTTAACGAGTCTTGGGTTTGTTGTGCTAGCTTACGTACTTCATCGGCAACCACTGCAAACCCGCGTCCATGCTCACCTGCTCGCGCAGACTCAATGGCAGCATTTAGTGCTAATAAATTGGTTTGATCAGCGATATTGCGAATAATCTCGATGACCTTACCAACATCAGCCACGCCATTTAGTAGCTCATTTAAACTTTCCAAGCCCTCTTCTACACGCTGCTGATTTTTAGAGCTGGCATTGAGCATCGCATCAGCAAAGCTCACACTTTGATTCATGGCACTAAAAGTTTCGCTGGCGTTATCTGACACTTGGCTGTTTATATCACTCGCTTCGTTGCCTAGGCTTTTCACTTGCTCAAGCATAGTTTGAGTTTGCTCTACACGCGCGTAAGTGGTGTCTGATTGAGCACCGATCTTCGCTAAGTGATCACTCATTTGTTGCATAAACTCATTGATCACTTTGAGCATTTGCTCACGCTCTTGCGCTTCTGCACGTTGGCGCTCTATTAGCTGGTTAAAATAAGTGGCTATCTCACCGAGTTCCGTATTAGGATTTTTACTTTGAATGTTCTTTAAATCATTACTTTCAATCAAATACGCAAAGCCGTCTCGTAAATGACGCAGTGGTTGCAACACTTGATTACGCTGCATTAAATACATCCCTCCCGCGAGTAACATTAACAAACCAATGGCAATACCAAAAATAATCAACACGCGTTCCGACAAGGCATCTTGCTGCGTTTTTAATTGCTGCTCCGCTGACAGCATCACACCCGATACCTCTTTAATATCTGCTCGTAGGCTAAGAATGCCTGACTGGCGCTTTTTAGCCTGCGTTAATGTGGCTCTTAAATCACGCTCAAAGCGGTTTGGCCAACTATGTAGCTCAGCCTTGATCTCTTCCGCTAAGTCTTCTGCTTCAGCGCCAAAAAATAGCTCATCTTCATCAACCTCAGACATCACCCCTAAATTGTTTAAATTAGCTATTTGCTCAGCGAGTTGCTGTAAACGCAAAATCGTTTGCTGGAGGTTTTTTTCGGTATCTTCATCAAAGCTCATGACCAATTGATAGGTATAGATACTTAAGTTACTCACTTGCGCATAGTAATCAGCTGCCAGCTCGTAGTACTGGGGCGCCAAATCATGCTCTGATGCTTTTAATGTGTAATTGATAAGAGACGATGCAGAGCCTGCCATTTGCCTAAGTGCGTTATCAAGTAACGCCATTTCATTACCCGACAACTTTCCCAAGGCGCGATATTTACCATTGATATCGGTATCGAGTTGATCAAGCTGCATATGCATCTTTTCGCTCAACAAAGCGGGAAGCACATTCAAATATTGCTGTTTAATTTTTTTTATAAGGTCTGAAGATTGAATAAGATATTGCCCATCTCCAGTACTGAGGTAATCTTCAATGCTGCCTTCAAGGTCAATTAAAATGGTATTTTTAAGCTGTGTATAAGCCATGTTCTGGCTATCAAGGGCACTGAGCACCTGAGATGCCCATATTAGCACAGCAGCTAAAAACACACTGGCCGATGCCAATAATATTGCCAATAACCGAGTAAACGACGAAACACGCATATGCACAACCCTATAAAAATTAAGCGGGCGTAGAGTATTACTCTTTTATGACAATTTGATGTAATTTGCCTAAGCTTTAGCCGTCCAGATGTAAAACCATACTTTCATCGTATGCATACTGTACAGCAGGCTGCAACAAGGCTATTTCATTGCTGCTTTTACATAAACGTCAAAACGGTTTTTCTTTGTTTTAATCTGCATGCTGGGGGTTTTATTATTTAAAAAAGGCGCATAGTCAGGACGTTTCACTACAACGCGCTTTTGCGCAAGCTGATAGGCAAAATCAAGTAAGTTATCTGCATCGGTATCACTTCCTACAAGGTCTTGAAACACGCGCATTTCTTTTTTAACTAACGCTGATTTTTCACGATGTGGAAACATCGGATCGAGATAAACCACGTCAGGTTGAACTTCTGTGCTCGCTAATAGGTCATGGCTTGAACCAAATTGCATTTGCATATTTTGCTTCATCCACTGCCCAATTTCAGCATCTTGATAAGCACGCTGCAAACCATCATAAAGTAAAGCCGCAACAACAGGATGACGCTCGTGTAAAGTAACCTGACAGCCTAATGCTGCAAGTACAAACGCATCTCGCCCTAATCCTGCCGTTGCATCCAACACGTGCGGTGTTGCACCTTTATTTAAGCCAACCGCTTTTGCAATCGCTTGCCCTTTACCACCACCAAACTTGCGACGATGAGCTGCTGCGCCGGTCACAAAGTCAACAAGTACAGCGCCAAGTTTAGGCTCATCGGCTTTGATTAATTGCAAACCAAGCTCGTCATATATCAACTTAAACGTGGGGTTATCAATGTTATTTGACTGTGCAGCCCATTGCGCTAACGCAAAACGCTGTTCAAGTTCTGTCAGATAAGGGTGGTTTTCAACAAATGGGGTATGAATAAGCACTGCAAACTCCTGTGTTCATGCACCGCTAGTATACCTAAAGCACTTCGTGCTAAATAGCCTCTTGACTACATAAAGTTTTACAGCACACTCAGAGTTTTTAAAATAGCTCAATGTCGGTTTGCGCAGCTACCTCGTCTTCACCCCAAGGTTTGGCGATTTTATTTAAGCTTTCTGTGAGCTGATATCGCACTCGGGTGATTTCGTTTAACTTTGCTCTTATGATATTCAGCTCAAGATTTAAAAACTCAAAGTGCTCATGCAGTTTTTCAAGCTGAACAGCTTGATCGATAGGCAATTGACTGCGCATTTTGTGGGTTAACTCCATAAACTCCGTAACCTTAACGGCATGCTGCTCGTCTACACCATGTAACTGTTCACTAAGCTGCTCAAATGCAAAGCCAATTTCTTCCACTTTATTAAGCGCATCTTCACTGATTTCCATATCTTTGAGTTTTGCATTGGTGGCCTCTAAAATATGCGGCAGTAAGTCTTTATACCTGCCATACAAAGCAGGGTCATCGATAGGCATGTTTTTTACTAACAGCGATACTTTTGGGTAATTGATGATGGTACGCTTACCAAAGTCAACAAACCGACTACTATTACGGTGCTTTTCGAGTAGCTCCTGTTCGATAGGCTGAATCGTGCCATTATGAGAAAAAAACACCTCACTATCGTGATACCAAAACACTACTGCAACGTCTAATTGAAGTGGCACAAAAAATTCAAAAAAGTACTCACTTAACGAGGTAAGATCATGCGCGTGATATGACTGGCCAACATAGCGCATAATGCGCCCCATATCCCCAGAGTCAGTCATAGCAATTTCGGCCGTGACTTGGGCACGTTGCATATCTTGCTTTAATTGAAATGAACGCTGTCGGTAAGTATCAAGCACTTCAATACGCGCTAACAACTCCAAGCTTTCGAAAGGTTTAACAATATAATCTGCAGCCCCTGAGTTATACCCTTTCATTCTTTCGGAGAGACTGCCTTTAGATGATAAGAACATTACAGGCGTATCAGCTAACTGCTCCATGCTTTTCATTTTTTCGCACACTTCAAAACCATTCATACCGGGCATTTCTACATCAAGCAATATGATATCGGGTTGGTATTTTTGTGCTAAACGTATTCCTTCTTCGCCATTTTTTGCGTGTAGTAATCGACATGATGACGAGAGCGCTTCTTCAATAATGCAATGCGCTAACTTGTCATCGTCAATGGCCAACACCAACTTGCTCATATCGCTACCCTAATTCGCTCTATTCTTTAAAAAGCATAGACCTAGAAAACAAATTTGCGAACGCCAAACACAACAAAGGCACCAAATTAGGTGCCTTTGCCAGTTTTTATAAGCGCTTTATATGTTAAGCAGCACAGTTTATGCCGCTGTGGCGCAATAACGCATCCACTTGCGGCTCTCGGCCTCTAAAGCGAGTAAACAGCACCATAGCTGACTCAGAGCCGCCTTTTTCAAGGATATGCTCCATAAACTCACGGCCGGTTTGCTCGTTAAAAATACCTTCTTCTTCAAACTTAGAAAATGCGTCTGCTGAGAGCACCGCTGCCCATTTATATGAGTAATAGCCCGCGCTATAACCACCAGCAAAAATGTGGCTAAAGCTATGTTGAAAACGGTTAAACTCAGGCGCTTTAATTACCGCTGTTTTTTCGCGTACGGCGTTTAATATGCCCTGAATATTACACTGCGTGTTTGGCTTATAATCTGCGTGAATATGAAAATCAAACAAACTAAATTCAATTTGACGCAGCATTTGCATGGCAGATTGATAGTTTTTAGCGGCCAATAATTTATCCAATAACTCTTGTGGTAACGGCTCGCCGGTTTCATAGTGACCAGATATAATGCTAAGTGCTTCTTCTTCGTAGCACCAGTTCTCTAAAAACTGACTGGGTAGCTCTACCGCATCCCAAGCAACACCATTGATGCCCGCTACAGAGGCTGCATTGACTTGCGTTAGCATATGGTGAATACCATGACCAAACTCATGGAATAAGGTGGTCACTTCGTTATGGGTAAACAACGCAGGCTTATCGCCTACCGCTTTGTTAAAGTTACAAACCAAATAAGCCACAGGCGTTTGCAGCTGGCCGTTAGCACGCACTTTACGACCCATGCAGTCATCCATCCAAGCGCCACCGCGCTTATTTTCACGCGCATACAAATCTAAGTAAAAATGGCCTCGCAGTTCACCTTGCTTGTCATGAATCGCAAAAAAGCGTACGTCTGGATGATACGAATCAAACTCGTTGATTTCAGTGACTTTAATACCAAACAGGCGTTCAACGGTTTTAAATAAACCACTTAATACCCTGTTTGCAGGAAAATAAGGACGTAGCTGCTCATCAGAGACAGCATATTTAGCCTGTTTGAGCTTTTCTGAGTAGTAACCATAATCCCACGCTTCTAACTGCTCAATACCGTGTTGGCTCTTAGCAAACTCCACCAGCTCAGCCACTTCGGCTTGCGCTTGAGGCTTAGACTTTTCAGCAAGATCATTTAAAAAAGCAAATACTTGCTCTGGGGACTCGGCCATTTTTGTGGCCAGTGACTTGTGTGCATAGCTGTCAAAACCTAGCAACTGCGCTAACTCATGGCGCAGCGCAAGCTCTTCAGTCATTATCTCAGAGTTATCAAACTCATTGGCATTTGGGCCCTGATCTGAAGCTCTAGTGGCAAATGCACGATAGGCTTCTTCGCGCAGTTTGCGGTTATCCGCATAGGTCATAACGGGTAGGTATGATGGAAAATCAAGCGTAAACACCCATCCATCAAGGCCTTTTGACTCAGCAGTATGTTTAGCAAGTGCCAGCGCAGATTCAGGCAAGCCAGATAAATCAGACTCATCGGTAATGTGTTTTTGCCACGCTTGTGTAGCATCCATCACATTATTGCCAAATTTAGCGGCCAACTCAGATAAACGTACACTGATCTGACCATAGCGCTTTTGTTTTTCTTCGCTCAAAGCAATACCCGATAACGCAAAGTCTCTTAACTCGTTATCTATGGTTGTTTGCTGCGCAATACTCAACTGCGCAAACTCATCAGACTCTTTAATAGATTTATAAGCTTGGTATAAACCTTGATGCTGACCAACATACGTTGAATACTCTGAGAGCAATGGCAAACACTCATCATAGGCTTTACGCAGTGCATCGCAATTTACAACCGAATGCATATGAGAAACCGGCGACCACATACGAGATAGCTTATCGTCAGCTTCTTCAAGAGGAAGCACTAAATTTTGCCATGTAAATGTGTTGTTTTTTAATACTTCGTCAATGGTTTCACGACAATGAGCAATGGCTTTTTTTAATGCAGGAACAACATGCTCCGGCTGAATTTTAGAAAATGGTGGCAGGCCTTCTAGCCCAATTAATGGGTTACTCATAATTTTTCTCTATCGTTATTTCGGCTTATTGAGTTGAAATTGGGGCAAACGCCGCAATTACAAGTTAGACTGTTATTTTTTCCTACGTATCGAGGTCTACATTCCCAAAGCGTAGTGTATTTTTCAAGAATTTAAGAGGAAGTTATGGCTCAACATTTTGATTATATTGCCATTGGCGGCGGTAGTGGTGGTATTGCATCAGCAAATCGTGCAGCAATGCGCGGTGCTAAAGTGGCTTTAATTGAAGCAAAACACATGGGCGGTACTTGTGTAAACGTAGGATGCGTGCCCAAAAAAGTAATGTGGCACGGTGCCCAAGTAGCAGAAGCCATTAAACTCTATGCGCCAGACTATGGTTTTGATGTTGAGCTAAAAAACTTTGATTGGGCAAAACTGGTTGAAAGCCGCGAAGCGTATATTGGCCGTATCCACAAAGGCTATGAAGGCTACCTTGCCAAAAATGGCGTAACCGTGATCAACGGTTTTGCCAAATTTGTTGATAACCACACCGTTGAAGTGAACGGCGAACATTATACTGCTGATCATATCAGTATTGCCGTAGGTGGCCGCCCGAGTATTCCTAACATTCCTGGCGCTGAGTATGGCATTGACTCAAACGACTTTTTTGCACTGAATGAACAGCCTCGCCGTGTTGCGGTAATTGGCGCAGGCTATATTGCAGTTGAGTTGGCAGGTGTATTAAACAGCCTAGGCACAGAAACCCACCTGTTTGTGCGCAAACATGCCCCACTGCGTAGTTTTGACCCGCTAGTGGTAGAAACCCTAACGGAAGTCATGGAAAAAGAAGGTCCAACCCTACACACCCACGCAGTACCAAAAGAGCTGACTAAAGAAGCCGATGGCTCTGTGACTCTACATTTAGAAAATGGCCAATCGCATAGCGTAGACCAAGTAATTTGGGCCATTGGCCGAGAGCCAGTTACCGACCTCATCAACTTAGACGCCACCGATGTACAAACCAATGAACGCGGTTTTATTAAAGTAGATGAATACCAAAACACCTCAGTCAAAGGTATTTATGCCCTTGGCGATATAATGGAAGGCGGAATTGAGCTTACGCCGGTAGCCGTTAAAGCAGGCCGCATGTTGGCAGAGCGCTTGTTTAATCCCGAGCTGCCTGATGCAAAAATGGACTACAACCTAGTACCGACCGTGGTATTTAGCCACCCGCCTATTGGCACCATAGGCCTTAGCGAGCCACAAGCCATTGAGCAATATGGTAAAGACAACATTAAAGTGTATACCTCAACCTTTGCCGCCATGTACACCGCCGTTACCCAGCACCGCCAACCATGTAAAATGAAGCTTGTGTGTGCAGGCCCAGACGAAAAAGTAGTTGGCCTACACGGCATCGGTTTTGCGGTAGATGAGATGATCCAAGGCTTCGGCGTTGCCATGAAAATGGGCGCCACCAAAGCAGACTTTGACTCAGTAGTCGCGATACACCCGACGGGGTCTGAAGAGTTTGTCACAATGCGATAAGTAACACCAAGCGGCCATATTTAAAGTGTTGATATGGCCATTTCATTAAATTCATTGCTCAATCACTATGACTACATTCACCACACACCACAAACTCATAAACCCACCAGCTTTATTGAAAGTACTCAGAGGACTTGAGCGCATTCGTACTAAAAGCGAGGAAACGTTCATCAAAGAAATTGAACTTCTTAAAGCAAAAAATGATGAAGATTCGATAGAGAGGCTCAATTTCTTGGGAGCACTGTTTAATGAGCAAGATTACTCATCCCAAGAAATAAATGAACTGTTATGGCTTTTTGAACTTGAGCAAAACCCACAACTTATCAAAGTAATAAACTTAGAGCCTTTATTAGTCAACAATTTTTCGGAGTATGAACTAGCGCCGCTTATCAAGGCAGTGGCTGAGGAAGTTAACTACAAATACGACACTATTTTTATAGAGCGCTTTGAGCAAAAAGTTGCTTATCTACTACAAGATTCAGTTCATACCATTCTCGCACCCATCTTGTTTAAGTGGGAAAGCCTATTTCCTAAGAGCTTGTGCTACATTGAAGAAGAGTTGCAACAAGGCAACATTCAGCTGTCCGATAATTTTGTGCTTATCCCCGCACAAAGTGATCAAACTGCATTAGTAAAAGCGACCGATATTAAGCCAATCAGTCAAGAGCGCTTTGAACACTACCAAAGAACGAGCGGAGACGCCTTAACTAAATACGACATTCTAAAATTTGAGGTACAGTGTTATAGCGACAGAGATTGGGAGCTCGCAGTCCAAAAACTCAATTGGTTTATTTGGGTGTTTGACTTTTTTATGACGTATCACAATTTACAAGCCACGCTGTTGCCCAACAACACAAAGCGCTCGCCCATAAAGCATATTTTTTCAGTGAAAGGAGAGCACATTTTAAGGCACCCACTCAATACCAGTAATGTATTTCCTTTTCACAAGTCTTCAGATAATTTTTCTGTATTAACGACTGACCCTTTATTTAGTTTCATGTTAGACCGCTATGAAAAAGAGGAGTGTGAGATCCGTGGAAAGTTTTTTAATGGCTTACACTTTTTTTCTAAAGCTTTGAGAGAAGATGACGACATTCAAAATGTTTCTATGCTTCGTATTTGCCATCGAAGCAATTTGCAGTGTGAGTGACAAAAGAATTGTCGAGGGTTTAGCTAACTTTGTTTCCACCATAGACATGCCGTCACCAGCCGCCAAGCAGATGAAAAGCATATACAAAATACGTTCTAAAATAGTTCACCATGGTCAAACTTTTGTCGCTAGGAATGACATTAAACTAGCACAAATGCTCTCGCAGTCAGCCATTTACAAAGCAATGCACATTTATGACAAGCTTGTTCAAAAAAGTGGATCATTAAAGCGGAAAGACTGGAGCGATGCAGTACAAACTGGAGTCACTTAAATTGCCGTTAAAAACCGTATTTTGATGTTATTCCATTGGCTTGATTGAAAAAGCCAGTGGACTTACCATACCAAACGTTTGCTAAGCTGCACTCCCTACACTGCTCCGACATTTCAGTCTCAACTTAGTTGTTAAAAATGATAAAATTTTAAAACGCCTTCGTGAAATACCAAATAATTATCATTTTGAATGAATATGTATTTTGCCATTTTATATCTATTATCAACGACCGTTAACGCTGCCAATTTTCAAGTTTTTGATATACTCACCTCAAAAATAATGACTGATACACCTAACATAAAAAATGACCAATAGCATAGCGTAGACCAAATGATTAGGGCCATTGCCCGGTAGCCGTTAAAGCAGGCCGCATGTTGGCAGAGCTCTTGTTTAATCCTGAATTACATTCCGACATAGTCGCGCTTTACCCACAAAAATGCGCCATTTCGTAAAACGGTTAAACGTCGGATGGCGTTTCGCTTATGCCGACCTACCGCGCTGATAGTTGTTCGAAAAAGCCCCCTCACCTTTTTACGTTCAGTTCCACAAATGGCGCGTAGCTGTGGTTACTTGCCTTTATCATTCACTCCAACAAATAGGTTTTAATGAATGATAGGAAAAATAATGACTTTTAAAGACTTACACACTCAAACACATCCGTTGCTGCTTGGTAATGTGTGGGATGTGCCCAGTGCACAAATAGCCGAACAATTGGGGTTTGCAGCAATTGGTACATCCAGTGCAGCGATTGCAAATATGCTGGGAAAACAAGACGGTGAAGCGCTGCGCTTTGATGAGTTGCTTATCATCGTGACAGCCATTGCTCAGCACTCAAACTTACCTTTAAGCGTTGATATTGAAGCGGGTTATGCGGATTCGCCTCTAGAGGTTGCTAATAACATCATTAAGTTGGCTAAGCTGGGTGTAGTGGGCATTAATATTGAAGATAGCACGGTAGTAAACGGCCAACGAACACTGGTTGATGCAGAAGAGTTTGCACGCAAGCTCATCGCAATTAAGGCGCAGCTAACAGAGGCACAAGTCGACCTATTTATTAATGTGCGCAGCGATACTTATTTGCTTGGTGTTGAAAAACCGCTTGAAGCGAGTTTGCAAAGGGCTGCGCTTTATCAAGATGCAGGGGCCGATGGGTTGTTTTTGCCGTGCTTACATTTAGCCTGCGATATTCAAATAATAACAAGCGCAACAACGCTGCCAATTAATGTTATGTGCGTGCCCGAGTTGCTTGACTTTGCTACGTTAAAAACCCTTGGCGTAAAGCGCATCAGTATGGGTAACTTTGTTCATCAAGCCATGCTGAGCTCGCTGAAAGCAATTTTAACCGCCATCACCACGTCTGGCGCTTTTGCTCCGCTGTTTGATATTTAGGCACAAAACAACATTGTAAAACCAACTTTCCTCATGTAAGTTACCAAAAAAAATGACTAATCAGAGTTAGTACGCATAAGCCATGGGTACTTTACTTAAAAGCCAATGCCGTGAAAGCGAAAAAGAAGTAACGCGTGAATAACACCAAAGTGATCGCAATCAGTGGGATGTCGGGTTCGGGCAAAACCACTCAGGTAAAACAATTAGCTCGTCTATTTGATTGCCCATATTTATTGTTTGATGATTATTCAAACGAGTGCACTTATCCATGTGACATGGCGCAGTGGCTACGTGAGGGTACCAACGTATCTTTGATTAGCTCACCTGGTTTTGTTAATGCGCTACAACACTTAGTTGCGAGCAGTAGCCGCCCATTTGTGTTTGTGGAAGAGCCATTTGGTAAAGAGCGAGAGGCAACACGCACGCTCATCGATACTGTGATTTTATTAGATACACCCGCAGAGATATGCTTATCTCGAGTGATTAAAAGGCATATCGCCCATAATCACGCCAACGCTGCAACGTCTATTAATAAATATCTTGCTCAATACGACAGCCATTACAGAGAAATTTATATATCTGTAGTCAACCAAGTACGACAAAACGCTGATTTAGTTGTGAAAGACGTGATATCAATTGCAGACACAACACAATTCATCAGTGCTTGCTTAAGTAATAAATATTCAACAATTTAAATAATAACAAAAAGGAATATTCATTTTGAAACTACTGTTTTTAGTGCTGTTAACTTTAAGCACCTTTGCTAGCCACGGCGCTAACTTCTCAAAAGTAGACTTACCAAGCTCGCAATTTATGAGCGCACCACCGGAAATAACAATCGCCCTGCCCGCGTCGTACAAACAAGATAAGTCTAAACACTACCCGGTTTTATATCTTTTAGATGCCAAGCTCAATGACGAGTTGGTATTTGGCATGCTGCAAAGGCTGCATAGTTCAAACGGCGCTAACGAGCATATTATCGTGGGTATCGAAAGCCATGATAGGCTTAACGACTTTGCGCCTACCATCAACAAAGACCCTCGTGGACCCGTTGGCGCTGGAGGCGGGGCCGATAAACTGCTCGATTTTATACAGTCTGAGCTTATGCCTACAATCAATAAAAACTACCGAACCAAGTCGCACAACGTGATTGCAGGCCACTCTATTGCGGGCTTATTGGTGATGCACAGCTTTCACGCGCGCCCACACCTTTTTCAAGGTCATTTAGCATTTAGCCCCGCGGTTTGGTGGGGAGCAAGAGAAACCGCCAACGCAGCAAAGCAATACATGCACTCAAACAAAAAAGTAGGCAATTTTTTATATATGACTATCGGCAGCGAAGGCGGCGAGATGCGCCAAGTGTACGATAACTTATCACAAACAATTTTAAGAAACCGCTCGACCGATTTAGTGGTTCAGTTAGATACGTTCAATGATGAAGGCCACGACTTTACCATGGCTGCGGGTTTGTATAATGCGCTAAGAGCGCTGCACCTATATCAGCAAAATAATCGCCTCTAAAATACGCGTAATACACTGAGCTGAAGGGTTAACTTCAGCTAAGTTGTTACCCTTTTAGCCTAAGCGATACTGCGCTTGCCCGCCTTCAGTTGAGCTAAACTCACCTTGTGCATTTAGCCAATCATTGGGCGAGCTTGCTATCACTGTAAACTGGCTACTGGCAACGCCTGCCACAAACTGCCCGGTGTGCATTAAAGTGAGTTGATAGGACGTGCCGTTAATGCTGCCCTCTAGCATTTCAAAACCAGTAAAATGCGCATCGCCCTTGTCGTTGTATTTTAATTGATATTTAAGCGTGCTCTGACCCTGAATATCACCACTGTAGCTTTGCTTTACCAACGCCGTTTTTAAACCTGTCTGCTGTGCAAAGTCTGTATCGGGTATTTCTTGCCACTGTTGTATTTGTAGAGTGCCTGTTAATGTCATAATGCCTCCGAATGTGTCTTATCAATTAACCTTAACATTATCACCCTCTTCGCTTAGAGTATTGTAAAAACACGCCAGCAGAAATTATTGTGCAACAGTCTATTGTAGTTAACAAAACTAACATTACAGGGGTGATGCATCATACTCATAGTCAGCAATTTTATGAACTAAGACGCTATGTGCCTAGCGACGAGTTAGCGCATCTGGTAGAGCAGTTTTGGATAGTTGATTGGGCTTTACCCAAGGGGAAATTTCACGTTCAGCACAACCTGCCAGATCCCAATTTGCACCTCGTCTTAGATAACAATACGCTGTCGTTACTTGGTCCCATAAGCAAATCTTACAAATACACCATGCGTGGAGCCGGTCGGGTTATCGGCGTAAAGTTTGCACTTGCAGCAAATTTGTCAAAACACGGTATTGCCCCCCACCAATGTGTAGACAAACGCATTCTAGCGCGAGAAAAATTTGCGTTTGCAGCGCAGTTAACTCAACAGCTTATCGATGCAGATGATGATAACAGTATTGTAAACGCCCTAAGAGACGCTGTTAAACCTTTGTGTTTAGAGCGCACCGAGGCCCAACTAAGCATACAGCAGCTTGTAGCAATAATAAAAAACACCCCTGAAGTGACGCAAGTTGAGCAACTATCACAACGCTGTGGTATGTCGATACGCACACTGCAAAGACACTTTAAAGCGCACATTGGATTAAGCCCTAAGTGGCTAATTAGAAAGTATCGAATGCATCAAGTGTTAGCGTTATTAGAATCACAAACTAAGTCACTGACTGAGGTAGCAATGTGGTTGGGTTACACCGATCAAGCGCACTTTATTAAAGATTTTAAGCATTTTACGGGCGTAACACCCGCAGCTTATAGCCACGAGTGCTAGTACACCACCACGCAATTTCTGCCTTTTGCTTTGGCGTCGTACACTGCGTGGTCCGCTTCTTTTAAAGACTGGCTAAATGGTTTTGCTAAATTAACTTCACCCACCCCGCAACTGACCGTCACTTGAATATGATGAGTACCGCTTTCAATTATATGTTTTTCAACATGCCGTCGCAGGCGCTCTGCTACTTCCACCGCGCCCTCTACAGAAGTGTTCGGGAGTAAAATAATAAACTCTTCACCACCTAAGCGACATAGGCAGTCTTCTGTTCTCAGTGCTTGTAAACATTGCTGTGAAAATGCGCGTAACACCACATCACCAATTTCATGACCATAGCTATCATTAATCAACTTAAAATGGTCAATATCTATCATAACCACACTCAGCTGCTGGCCAGAGCGAATGTGTCGGCTGATCTCACGATGCGCATAATCCATCAAATAACGACGGTTTTTTAACCCTGTAAGCGCATCTTGAAAGGCCATTTCGGTGAGTTGTTGTTGTAAAGACCACAGGTCATTAACCAGTAGTCGACGGCTACAGCAATCAGCCATCATTTCAGCGTAAGCAATTTCAGCACTTTGCCAATATCGTTGCTCACCAGTGCCTTCAAAACACACCACACCATGTGGTATGCCATTTTTGAAAATCACGGTATCGAGCATAGTGGTAATATTATGCACATCAAGATAGCTTTCTTTGAATTCGCTGGTACGAGGATCAGTTGCAGCATCATTGGCGTCTATAGAAATACCGCTGGCGATTGCTTCGAAATAATTGGGAAACTCTTCACAAAGTAACTCAGGGTAGTCAATAACACTCTGATCATTTGGCCATTGTGTGCTTGCTACATTGATAAGTTTATTCGGTGCGGTAATGTCATCAAATAACCAAACAGACACATGTTCCACGCCAAGGGTATCTTTACCTTCATTGAGCAGATCTAACAAAAAGTTTTGGTAACTGCCCGATACATCTAACTCTTCAGAACTCATCCGTCTTAAGCGTTGAGTTACTTCACTGAGGTCAATAAACATAATAAGCCACTATTTTGATAAAACATTGGTACCTGTGAGCCATACCCACTTCTTATTAATAATACCTAAAATAAGGAACAAGTGGGTAATAATTTATACACAAATATTTTAAAAATAGTGGCGTTTTAGTAATGGTTACTTCATGTACTTTGATAAGTATTTTTTGAATACCGGATCAGTCTTAGCCAATGCCTTTTGCTCATCCAAAATACTTTGCAAAATAGTATGTGAGGTTAACGGGTTTGCAAGCACCACACGAAATACGACCGTTGGCTGAAAATCGTATTGCACCGGTGTTAAACGCGTTCTCGATACAAATGATATACCCGCTTCACGCTGGCGTTTTTGCATACTGGCGGTAAAACGATTCAAGGCTGCATAAATATCAATGCGCTCTTGCTCAGTGGCATTTTTGATGGCTTTGCGTATTTCTACAGGCACATAGCGGTACGTAAGCAAACACAATTCAGGCTGTGAAATAAGCTCAAAATCAGGATCTTGCTCGATCAAACTAGCAAAATACTTCGCTTTTTCGATGCCCTTATCAATGAGCATTTCGTAGCCTTTGCGCCCAATGACACGTAAACATGCATGCACAAGCATCGCCATGCCAGGGCGACTCCCTTCAAGCGTGTGGCTGCCTAAATCTTTGGAACCTTTACGTAAAATATATTCAGCATGGTGTTCTATGGCATCTGATGCGGCGGGGTCTTTAAACAACACCAAACCAGCCCCCATCGGCACGTACATTTGTTTATGCGCATCAATGGTGATTGAATCGGCACGTTCGATACCATCAAGCAGGTGGCGGTTGTTACCTGATAGCAACGTTGCCCCACCCCAAGCAGCATCAACATGAAAATGACATCCCAGCTCTTCACTGAGATCAGCCATTTCCTGTAATGGATCGATATTACCGGTTTCGGTTGTACCAGCAACGCCCACTAAGGCCAACACTTTGATCCCCTGCTCTTGAAGTTCCTGCGCTTTTTCACGCATTTTTTGCACATTTACTTTGTTGTTCGCGTCGGTTTCAATGGCAATAAAGTTATCTCGACCAAGGCCTAGCACATCAGCGGCTTTGCCAAGTGAGTAATGGCCACGTTCCGACACTAATACAGCTAACCCTTTGTAGCCATAATGTAGCATCGCAGCGACCATACCTTGCGCGGCAATGCCTTTAAACTGACCATCCGCTTTTAGCAAACGGTTACGCGCTATCCACAGCGCGGTAATATTAGCAACCGTTCCGCCTGAACAAAATGCCCCCAAAGAGGTGCTAGCGCTGTGCATCCACTTATCGTAGAACTTATCAGAAGCACCATAAGCTAGGTGGTGCATCATGCCCAGCACTTGCCTTTCGAGGGGGGTGAATGCTTTAGAAGTTTCTATTTTTACAAGGTTTTGATTTAAACCCACCATCAACTTAGACAGTGGCAATACAAAATGAGGCAGTGCAGATGTCATATGACCGATAAAACTTGGGGCGGCAGTATGCACGGAGTGCGCAACCAACTGCTCCATAATATCTTGTGCATAATCAGACACAAACATTGGTTCTTCTGGGATCACAGCAGACTGAAAGTCCTTCTCAATCTCGTGTAAGGGCTTTTCTATCGCTGCAATGTTCTCGTTTAAAAAACCTGCTAAGTTACTTGAGATCTCTAACTCTATTTTACTTAGAGTCGAGTCAGGCGCTTCTGGCACCGTAAAAATACGCATCAAACTTTCTTCAGAAGCGACAGCACAACGCTTTGGACCCATTACATTACCCAGTTAATTATGAACGGCCTACTTACCGCCCAAACACTTGTTATTTTGAAATGGCTAACTTTACTGCAAGTAAGCCACAATGTCTCCTACTGTAAGTCGAAAAATCACGATATGACCAAGTTAGTTATGACATTTTAATGGTTAAGACAAGACAATTCTCTGAAATTTGCACACCGCAAAGCCACATTAATACATTCAATACGCCTTCCAAGGCAGCATCCATTTTTACTTTAAAACCTTCTAGCACTTTGCAAAACAACAACATAAAATTGCCATAACATAGCGTTATAAAGTCTATCCAAATAATAAAAAGCTGACTAGACTAGATGGGCATACACCATTTGTGTGTTTTGCAATCACGTAGGACAATGTTTAAAATTCAGGAACGGATTGATTTAAAGGATAGTTATGTACCGAAGGACTTCGGCAATGGCTTGGTCGCTAATAGGGTTTTCATTATTTATTTCGAGCCTAGCGGGATATGTGGTTTACACGTACCAGTCGACACGCACAGCAATTATGGCTGAGATTGATGAACAACTTTTACGAGCAGCCAAAAGTACTCAGCTACTGGTTGGTGATGATTACCATGATCGCCTAAATACCATTAGCCCCCAAGAATTCCAGCACAAAAGCGCACAGCTTACCGCTTTAGCAAAAGCGATCGATGTAGAATACGTTTATACCATGGTGTACCAACCACCACATGTGCATTTTACGGCGTCAAGCTATACCAAATCTGATATTAAAAACAACAAACTAACTCAGTTTCTCGATCACTACAAAGAAGCAACAGCAATAAACAAAGCGGCCTTTCAATCTACTGAGCCTGTTTTTGAAGTCTCTAGAGATAAATGGGGGCACTTCAAAAGTATTTTTGTGCCTTATATATCGAGTAATGGTACAGCCTACATTGCAGGGGCTGATATGACTATTAACCAAGTAGATACTCTGCTGCAAGAAAGTGTGACTAAAGCCACCTTAACAGCTACTTTTTTCTTTTTTATCGCGGTATTGGTCTCAACATTTTATATTGCACTGTATCGAAAATCGATGAGCACCGACCCGCGTACCGGTTTTGCTAATAGAGTCGCGCTTGAGCGAGACTTAAGTAAAAAACAAGATCAACACCTCAGCTTGGCTATTATCTCTATTGATGAACTAGAAGACATCATTAGCTTTTACGGCACTTACGTTGGCGATAGAGTGTTACAAAAGGTGATGGAGTACTTTAAACCCATCACATCACCCCACCGAGTTTATCGCTTGGCTACCTCTAAACTTGTTATCATGAGTGATATCAAAGATGGAGAAGCATACTTAAACCGTATCATTGCCAGCTTTCCAAGCTCGAGCCCTATTTTAACTAAGCCACATTTGTATATCCAATTACATGCTGGTATTGCCACTGGAAATAAGTCTTTACTGCTAGAAAACGCCTCAATTGCATGCCGCCAAGCTAAGCAAGGAAAACAGTCAATATGCATGTTTAGTGTCGACAGCCAAGATGCGCGTTTAAAGCAAAAAAACCACTTGGCCATAGCCAATATTTTGCAAGATGCCTTTGTAGATAATCGTGTTGCTACCTACTTTACACCTAGAGTCGACCCCAAAACCCAGCAAGTGGTGCAGCATGGGTGTAGCGCTCGAATTGTAACCGAACAAGGCGCCATCTTAAAAACGGAGAGTTTTAGCGAAGTGGTACGCCAATCACGTCTACAAAGCCAGTTAACGCGCAATATTTTAACGCAGTGTATTGATCGTTTCAGAAAGTCAGGAACTGCGTGGAGCATAAAGCTAAGTTATCAAGATGCCACGGATCCGCAATTGTTGGATTTTATTGATCAAGAACTCAGACGCTACCCTCAGCCTCGTTTGATCACCTTTGAGCTTGATGAAAAAGACGTACTAGAACATTTTAATGCCATGGCTGTGTGTATTAATGTGCTTAAAAGCAAAGGCGTTAAAGTATCAATCAATGCGGTCAGCAGTGGGCTATTAACCGTTAGCCGCGTAATGAAGTTGAATATTGATATGATATTACTTGATGAAAGTAACACCACACACATTGCCGACGACGAGCAAGTTTTTGACTTTATCCAACATATTGCAAAGCTGTGTCACGATAAAGACATTATGTTGCTCGTGGCTGGGGTTGACTCTGAACAACAATATAGTCAACTTTCAAAGGCGGGCGTTGATCTGGTGGAGGGGCGCTATATTGCCAGTGCAGCCCCTCATTTATGTACTAAGCTAAGACAACTGAGCAACCAAGCGCGTGCTTGATTGACCACTGGCCCAGTATTTTCGCTCAAACGGTGTAATGGCCGTATCACTATGGTACGGCTCAACTGGCGTTGGATGACCTGCCAATTGTAACGCACGAGCAAACTCTTTTACGTATATATCCCAGTTACTGCGCACTTCAAGGCGCCCACCGAGTTTAACAATAAAAGGAAATACAGCTGCACCGTGCCAGCGGCGCTGCACATGCTTTGCTTTAGGCCAAGGGTTTGGATAAAACAGATAATGATGGGTAGGACGCCAGTTTGCCTCGACAGCTAACCGCCAAAAGTCATTTAAGTCTGCCTGCACCAACAGATATTGCCCTGATTCTGTTTGCTTATATTCAACATCGTGTTTGTCTAGTCGGTGAGCTGATTTATCAATCCCAATCACCAATGCATCAGGGTGTTGCTTAGCTAAGTTAGCCGTACTTTCACCAACCCCACAGCATGAATCTAAAACAATAGGCCCTGCAAATGCTTGCACACGTTCATTCACCTCATCAAAAGCACGTTGTGTGTGCTGTGCAATGGGTTTTTTAAACTCTGCACCAAGATGCTTATTTACGATGTCATCGATCTTGTCGTGCAAGCTCGGTTGGTTTGATACTATGCTTCTTGAATTTGCTTCACTCATCAATGGCGTAACCCTACTCCTCGGCGTATTAAACTCAACGCCAAGATAAATAACCCAGAAATAAACGCCAATAATACCGCAAATGCGACGTAAATGTTGACATCAGACACACCTAAAAAGCCATATCTAAAAGCATTAACCATATAAATAATCGGGTTTACCTGCGACACGCCTTGCCAAAACTCTGGTAACAAGGTGATTGAATAAAATACCCCACCTAAATAGGTCAGTGGCGTTAACACAAAGGTTGGAATGATACTGATATCGTCAAAGCTATTTGCAAATACCGCATTAATCAAGCCCCCTAGCGCAAATACTGCGGAGGTTAAAATGACCGTGGCAATGATCACCCCTAAATTATGAATTTGTATGTCGACAAAAAACAACGACACCAAGGTAACAATCAAACCCACCAACATACCGCGCGCCATGCCACCGCCCATATAGCCAAGTATAATGATGTAATTTGGCACTGGGGCCACGAGTAGCTCTTCAATGCTTTTTTGGAACTTGGTTGAATAAAAGCTCGATGCCACATTAGAGTACGAATTGGTGATCACCGACATCATGATCAAACCAGGCACAATAAATTCCATGTAACTAAAGCCGCCCATATCACCAATACGAGAACCAATTAAGCTACCAAAAATAACAAAATACAAAGTCATGGTGATCGCAGGCGGTACTAGGGTTTGAATCCAAATACGTAAAAAGCGAATACATTCTTTGATCCAAATGCTTTTTAGCGCAACGCTGTAACGACCTAAACTCATGATGCACGCCCCTGCTCTAATAGTCCCACAAATAGCTCCTCTAAACGGTTCGCTTTATTACGCATACTCAACACGGTATTGCCCTGTGCTGTGAGCTGCGTAAATACTTCATTTAACCCCTGCGATTTAGCCACTTCCACCTCAACCGTATGGTCATCAACCATCTTAAATGCATACCCTTCGATATTCACAGGTTGAATAGGAGATTTAAGGTCTAGTACAAAGGTTTCTTTATCCAATTTCGCAAGCAACGCCTTAATCGTGGTGTTCTCTACGATGATGCCCTTGTCGATAATCGCAATGTTTTTACACAACAGTTCAGCTTCTTCGAGGTAGTGCGTGGTTAGAATAATGGTCACGCCTTGTTTGTTTATTTCGCGTAAAAAATCCCACATTGAGCGGCGTAGCTCTATATCAACGCCAGCGGTTGGTTCATCAAGAATGAGTAGTTTTGGTTCATGCATTAACGCTCGGGCAATCATCAAGCGTCGCTTCATACCACCTGATAGAGTGCGTGCTTGCTTATCTTTTTTATCAAACAAACCTAGCTGTTTAAGGTATTTTTCAGCGCGCTCATGGGCCAATGCTCTTGGCACACCGTAATAACCTGCTTGATTGACTAAAATTTGATTTAAGGTTTCAAACTGACCAAAGTTGAACTCTTGTGGCACTAGACCAAGCTCAGATTTGGCATCTTCTAATGCCGTATCTATGCTATGTCCAAACACTTCTACTTTACCTTCGGTTTTGTTTACCAAAGATGATATTACACCTATGGTAGTCGACTTACCCGCGCCGTTTGGGCCAAGTAATGCAAAAAAGTCGCCCTGCTCTACTTGCAGGTCAATCCCTTTTACGGCTTCGACACCGTTTTTGTAGACTTTTTTCAAGCCTTGAATATTCAATGCAATCGTCATGTTATTGTTGTTCTCCATAACCCCAACGCTTAGTTAGAGTATGTTCAATATGTAAATGATCTAAAATTCGGGCCACCATAAAGTCGACCAAATCATTAATTGATTGAGGTTGATGATAAAACCCCGGCGCCGCTGGCATAATGGTGACACCGAGTTGACTCAGTTTGAGCATATTTTCGAGGTGGATCGAGCTAAACGGGGTTTCTCTGGGTACTAAAATAAGTTGCCCACGTTCTTTGATCACCACATCAGCCGCACGTTCTAGTAAGTTATCTGATGCCCCCATTGCAATGGCAGATACGCTCCCTGCACTACACGGGCATACCACCATTTTTTTAGGCGCAGCAGAGCCTGAGGCAACAGGGCTAAACCAATTGTCTTTGCCAAATACTTGGATTTGTTCAGGCTGCGCATTAAACAGCTCGCTGAGCTGCTCTGTGGCTTTTTGCTCGTTGCCCGAGAGCTTAATATTTGATTCGGTATCAAGTACTACCCTTGCTGCGCTTGAGATCAATACAAACACTTGGTAGTTCATTGCTACCAAAACCTCTAAAAGGCGCAGCCCATATGGTGCGCCTGATGCACCACTGAATGCCAAAGTAATTGCTGGTTTAAAGTTGTTCACTCGTTTGCCTTTGAATTAAGTTCAATATTTATGCGTTAGCCTTAAGCGCACTTAACAATTTTTGGTGTAATCCTTCAAAACCACCGTTGCTCATAATAAGGATGTGTTGCCCAGGTTGGGCCTTTGCGCATACCGTTGCAATAATTTCGTCGGTGCTATCAAAGCATACTCTGCCCGCTTTGCTTGCTTGATCTTTCAATGACCAACCAAGACCTTGCGGTTCAAACAAATACGCTTCGTCTGCTTCGCTTAAAGACTCCAGCAAGGTATGCTGATGCACGCCCATTTTCATGGTATTTGAGCGAGGTTCTAAGATTGCAATCACCGGTTTATCGCCGACTTTAGCCTTTAGGCCCGCAAGCGTGGTTTTAATGGCCGTGGGGTGATGGGCAAAATCGTCATACACAAACACGCCATTTGCTTCACCGAGTAATTCCATGCGACGTTTAGGCGATTTAAATTCGCGCAACGCATCAATACTAACAGACACAGGAATCCCCACGTGGCGTGCTGCAGCAATTGCCATCAAGGCATTTTTTACATTGTGTTCGCCAATCGCTGACCAATTCACAACGCCTTCAAGTTGGCCGGCTAAATACACCTCAAATTGTGAGCCATCACGCTCTAGTAACTTATACGTCCAATCGCCGTTTAAGGTTTCTTGCTGGCTCCAAAAGCCGCGTTTAATAACCTCAACCAGTGGCGCGTCATCGGCTGGATAAATTGCTTTACCTTGACTTGGTAAGGTACGTAGTAAGTGATTAAACTGAGTCTGAATGGCATCCAAGTCTTTAAAAATATCCGCATGATCAAACTCTAAATTATTCATGATCAGGGTGCGCGGTAAGTAGTGTACAAATTTGCTACGCTTGTCAAAAAACGCGGTGTCGTACTCGTCTGCTTCAATTACAAAAAATGGGGTATCGCTGACTCGGGCAGACACGCCAAAGTTTTGTACTATGCCACCTATCAAGAATCCAGGGCGCAAGCCTGCATAGTCTAATAACCAAGCCAGCATACTCGCCGTAGTAGTTTTACCATGCGTACCCGCAACCGCCAGCACCCATGATTTTTGTAATAGATTGTGCTTTAACCACTCGGGCCCCGAGGTGTACGGCAAGCCTTTTTCGAGCACATACTCAACGCAAGAGTTACCACGGCTCATGGCATTACCGATGATCACCATATCGGGCGCGGGATCTAACTGCTTTGGATCATATCCTGAGGTAAGCTCAATACCCAAAGATTCTAACTGGGTGCTCATTGGCGGATACACATTTTGATCAGAGCCTGTCACCCGATAACCCAAAGACTGAGCAATAGCAGCTATCCCCCCCATAAACGTGCCACAAATACCTAAAATATGAATATGAGTTTGTTTTTTATCCTGACTTGCCATGAAAATAATGTGCCTTATTAAGTGTAATACCACGGTTGGCGCGATGCCTACTATGCCAAATTTGCGCGCAATAGACCAATCATAACAGCTGTGCGCTATGGGCAATAATACCCAATCATACTGAACTTTTAATGAGCCAACGCGTGATAAAAAAAATGCCAGTCGCAGACTGGCATTTTTTATAATCTAGTAACTTATCGCTTAAGCAACACCGTATTGATCACGGTACGCTTTCACCGCTTCTAAGTGTTCACTCATGCTGCCTTGCTCTTCAAGGTAAGTAATTAAATCAGCCAATTTTACAATTGAAACCACTTTAGTATTAAAATCGCGTTCAACTTCTTGAATCGCCGACAGCTCAGCCTTGCCTTTTTCTTGGCGGTCAAGCGCAATTAATACACCAGACAAGTCAGCACCCGCTGCAGCAATGATCTCCATTGACTCACGGATTGCTGTGCCTGCGGTGATCACATCATCAACCAACATAATACGGCCTTCAAGCGCAGAGCCCACCAGCGAGCCACCTTCACCGTGTTGCTTTTTCTCTTTACGATTAAAGCAATAAGGCACATCTTTGTTGTAGTGATCCGCAAGTGCTACTGCTGTTGTGGTTGCAATAGGAATACCTTTGTATGCAGGGCCAAACAATACATCGTACTCAATGCCAGCATCTTCAAGCGCTGCAGCATAAAAGCGCCCTAAACGCGCCAAATCACGACCAGTATTAAATAATCCGGCATTGAAAAAGTAAGGGCTAGTACGACCCGACTTTAACGTAAACTCACCAAACTTAAGCACCTGCTTTTCAAGGGCAAATTCAATAAACTCTTTTTGATATGCTTTCATTTCTTACCTATTAAAACGATTACTGAGCAAACTTATGCAAGTGCTTTCTTTTGTAAATCAATGATCTCGCGAATTGAGTGTTTAGCAAGCTCTAGTAGCTCATCTAACTCTTCAAACGAGAATGGTTCACCTTCGGCGGTACCTTGTACTTCAATCAGTTTACCCGTCTCGGTCATGATCACGTTCATGTCGGTTTCGGCTTCTGAGTCTTCTAGGTACTCAAGATCGGTGATTGCTTCACCGTTGTATACACCAACAGAAATAGCCGCAATCATAAATTTAAGTGGGTTGGTGTTGATCATCCCCTTGGCACGCATATGTGTAAGCGCATCGACCAACGCCACACAAGCACCACTGATAGAGGCAGTACGTGTGCCACCGTCGGCTTGTAGAACATCACAATCGATTGTAATGGTATTTTCGCCAAGCGCTTTTAAGTCAACGGCTGCACGCAATGCACGAGCTATTAAACGTTGGATTTCCATAGTACGACCGCCTTGCTTACCTTTAGCAGCTTCGCGGTTGTTACGAGTATGAGTTGAACGCGGTAACATACCATACTCAGCGGTGATCCAGCCTTTACCTTGACCTTTCATAAAGCGCGGTACACCCGCTTCAACAGTGGCAGTACACAGTACTTTGGTGTTGCCAAACTCCACTAATACCGACCCTTCGGCGTGCATTGTGTAGTTACGAGTAAATGTTACAGGTCTAATTTGGTTTGCTGTTCTTTCGCTTGGACGCATCCACGTTCCCCTAAAGTCAAAGTTTTGCCTATTATAATGGCTCAACCGATACGATGCCATGCGTTAACCAATAAATAGTTGTAGTAAACGTTGATTATTTTGGTAAATATTTGGGCTGTCGCCCTGTGCGCTTTATAAGCTATAATGGCGACAGCCAATTTTGTTAATAGATTAGGAACTTTACATGATCCATAGTATGACCGCCTACGCACGCCGAGAAGTAAAAGGTGAATGGGGCACTGGGGTTTGGGAAATTCGCTCGGTTAACCAGCGTTACCTTGAGACCTTTATCCGCGCACCTGAGCAATTCCGTGCCATGGAGCCAGTTGTACGAGAGCGCCTGCGCAAGCACTTGCAGCGTGGCAAGGTTGAAGTGTACTTAAAGTTTACCGCTAATCCTGCTCATGTTGGTGAGCTATCTATTAACGAAACACTGGCAGAGCAATTAATTAAAAGTGCTAAGTGGGTGCAACAGCACAGCCAAGGCGACATCAACCCAGTTGATATTTTGCGCTGGCCAGGTGTGATGGAAGCCCAAGAAATTGATTTAGATACCGTAAATGGCGAGCTTTTAAAAGGCTTTGACGAATTAGTTGAAGACTTTAAAGCAGCACGTGCCAGCGAAGGTGAAAACCTAGAAACCATGATCACCACCCGCCTAGATGCAATTTTAGAGCAAGTGGCCATTGTTGAAGGTCATATGCCAGAAGTGAACAAATGGCAGCGCGAAAAACTCACCGCCAAGCTTGAAGAACTGAAAGCCGAGATTGACGAAAACCGCCTAGAGCAAGAGCTAATCTACCTTGCGCAAAAGCAAGACGTAGCCGAAGAGCTAGACCGCTTAAAGTCGCACGTAAAAGAAACCCACAAAATCTTGAAAAAAGGCGGCGCCTGCGGCCGTCGTTTAGACTTTATGATGCAAGAGTTCAACCGCGAGTCGAACACTCTAGCGTCTAAGTCAATCAACACCGAGATCACCACCGCAGCGGTAGAGTTGAAGGTGTTAATTGAGCAAATGCGTGAGCAAATTCAGAATATTGAATAAAACTCACTAGCGCTCAAAAACACTCATAAACACATGAAAAACCTCGTTTTATAGCGAGGTTTGTTTTTTATTGTTCCGTATTTTTTCATTCTGTTTCATCCAATTGGTGAGTATTGTGGTGAGTATTTTTCACTGCTAGTCTCAAACTACTGGTGAGTACAAGAGGTGAAAAAATGCCAAATTTAACAGTTAAACAAGTCAACATACTTGCTAATGGACAGCATAGTAAAACCTCCGATGGCAATGGATTGTCCTTCGTCGTTCCGAAGCGTGGCGAACCTTATTGGTCCCTAAGATATACCTTTAACGAAAAGAGGAGGGAAAAGTCACTGGGTAAATTCGGGCAACTGACACTGGCTGAAGCGCGCGGTGAAGCAGAGAAAATTCGGGCATTAATTCGAGATGGCATCGACCCTCTTTCTACTCCCTCAATTGAAAGTTATGTCGGAATGACATTTGACCTATTATTCAAGGATATGTATCAACACAAGATATTAAAACGTAATAAACACCCTGATATACCAAGAAGTAAGTATGAAAATAACGTTTCTTCCCATATCGGCCATTTGAAGGTTGAACAAGTAACTGCAATCCATGTTCGAAATATATTGGATACTATTACAAACAGTGGTCGTCCAACAGTGTCAAATGATGTGTTGGGCCTACTCAATCAACTTTTTAAGCATGCCATTCAACTTGGTATTACATCAAATAACCCTGCTTCAGCATTTTCCTGTAAAGATGCCGGAGGAGTTGAAAAGCCAAGAAAAAGGGTCCTGAGCATTGAAGAAATTGAAAATGCCTTTTCGGTATTCAGAAAACATTCGGATTCATTCACACGCGATAATTACTTAGTTTGCTGTCTGCTTATTACACTAGGCGTTAGAAAATCAGAGTTAATCCAAGCGCCCTGGAAGGAATTCGATCTAGATAACGCAGTGTGGCACTTACCAAAAGCGAGAACAAAAACAGAGAGCGATATCAGCATACCACTTCCACAACAGATTGTGTGTTGGCTAGAAGAGCTGAAAGTCCGCTTGTCCACTTCCCCGTCAGTGAGACACCTGTAAACTAGAGTTTTCTAACTTTGCCCGGTAAGCTGCTGGCGGCAGATCTCCGAGACTTTCATGTGTACGTTCTTCGTTGTAATCTAATCGCCAGAACCACACCATCTCTTTCACTTGATTGAGGGTTTCAAACAAGTAAGCATTTAAAAATTCTCGTCTGAATGAGCCGTTAAACCGTTCAACGAAACCGTTTTGCTGCGGCTTGCCAGGCTGGATATAAACTAATTCGATGTTATGCGCTTCGCACCAATCTGTTAGACGTGCCGATATTAATTCTGGTCCATTATCTACTCGAATTTGTTTAGGTAAACTGCGCTCTCCTTTCAATTGTTCAAGCGTTCTAACAACTCGTTCCGCTGGCAGCGAAGTATCTACCTCAATAGCTAAACATTCCCGTGTGCCTTCATCAACAATATTGAGTGTTCTGAATCGTTTACCGCAATATAAAGTGTCATGCATAAAATCTAATGCCCACTGATGATTGGCTTGAGCGACAACTTCTAATGGCTGTGCAACTCGTTTTGGCAGCACGCGCTTCACTCTACGTTTTAAGTTCAAACCCATTTGGCAATACACCCGATATACGCGCTTGTGGTTAAACGGATAACCTTTAAAGCGAAGCCGCCCAAAGCATTTCCAAAATCCTGCTCTGGGTGATTTCTTTAACTCTGCATTGATGGCATCAATGACAGCCGCATCAGCCTTTCGCCAGTCTCGTTCTGAGCGGTAGTATGTAGCGCGGCCAATACCAACAAATTTGCACGCTTTCAAAATACTTAAGCCCGATTGAACCAATTCGCTGACGCTACTTCGCTTCTGCGCTGTCACCAACCCTTTTTTGCGAATAATTCCTTAATCGCATGGTTCTCTAGGCTGACATCTGCGTACATCTTTTTAAGCTTGGCATTCTCTTCTTCAAGCTCTTTTAGGCGCTTAACATCCGACGCTTCCATACCGCCATATTTGGCTTTCCAGTTGTAATAAGTGGCACTGCTGCTCCCATGCTTGCGACACACTTCTTCAACCTTCATACCCGCATCAGTTTCTTTGAGCACTGTGATGATCTGAGATTCTGTAAAACGTGACTTTTTCATTGTTGTCTCCTGATTGTGATATTACAGAAAACTCTAATTAAACATGTCTCATGTTAAGGGAAGTGGACAGAGGATAGTCGTGTAGCTCCTACACGCGCAGCCCATTATATTGGGCTGCTTTTCTTAAGAACTGGTGTGCTCTGTTTTTCTATCAATATTTGGGCTACTTTCAACACAAACTACAGGTTTTAATACAACAATATAAATAGCTTACTTGTCATATTCGATTAATTTTCGATTTTATAGTTTGTTAATTTTAAAATATTAGCAGCAGGAGTAAATATATGGCTTACTTCATAATTAAAGATTGCAGTTTCTCTTTGCTCCCTGAATTCCTCAAATTGTTGACATTTAATTTCATCTAACATGCTGTCATTTAAAAACATTGCTTCTGTGTCAATAGGGTTAAGATCAGCCAACGAAAAGTTTTTTTCTTTCGAAATAAAATATAACGCCGATTTCTTGCTTTTATCTTTAATTTCAGTAGGTTTTTTTAATATTTTCCCTTTAAATTTGTGAAAATCTTTAGCAAAGTTAGTCCCTTTATCAGAGTCAAGCTTATGAGCTTGAGCAAGTGCCCATAGTTTAAATCTAGTATTTCTGAAACTAACATTATCCTTCCATAATGAAACAGACGGTTTCGTATTAAGGGTCCATTTTAACTCATTAGTTTTCAGATACATTAACCAATCATTTAAAGCTGACTCAGAGTTCCGTGCAGTGGTTCCAAAAGCGCTCGTATAGGCAGTCACTGTAATCCATGCATTAAGCTTCGCTTGGTCAATATCTGGATATTTGACTAATGCATGGCATACACCTAGCGCTTGTAATTTATATGGGAAGACTTTAATAGAGGACATTCCATACTGCTCCATTGAAAATCTTAGCAACAGTTGGATACCTGAAAATATATCACGGAGCAATTTCTCATTAACTTCTTTCGCCAAAGAGTCTGTATTTTTATCGTAAATCGATTTACCTAGTTGAAGCTTAAGTAACTGCAATATAAAAGTTTGATCAATGCTATCGTTATCAAATTCTTCTAAGTATTCACTATTAAGATTTTCTATAGATGTTAAAAGTTCAAATTCAGGTGAGTAACTCAATGCGTTTAGCATGTGAGCTTCAGACATCACTGTGCCCCTTGTATTAATTCGCTCGAAGCTTTTTGTTACCAACTCTTGCTTATCTGAACGCATTGGTATCATTGGGACTTTATAATTCTTAAAAGCAATTGATATGTCATCAGCCTTATCAATTAAATAATCCTTTTCAGGCGGTATACTCCTAAGAAATCTCATCAAGTTTTTCTGATCAAAAATGACTTTCAAAGGTAAGTAATGAAATGAATCTGGGTTATTTCCCTCTTTAATTATTTCCTCTTTTCTAAGAAACATATTTGAAATAGAGTTGCTTTCAAGATCGGCATATACTTGATAGTTTGATAAATCAGAACCATCAGATGTGTGTTCTGGATGTTTAATTAAAGCATACAGAGTGGACATCCTTTGTAGGCCATCCATTAAATACATTTGTTGTGAAACATGAGTATTATCGGTTTCATAATTTAACCTAAATGGCCCAATAACATCGTATGAAGTTATATTATCTAGATTAGTTGACCAAACTAGTATCGAGCCGATAGGAATTCCCTCTACAATACTGCAAAGTAGATCTCTTTGTTGTTCCCACTTCCATACAAGCTCGCGTTGAAATCTAGGAATTTTTATAATCCCGACTTCTATTTCATCAAGGATTTGCGTAACAAATGATACGCGAGGGTCCATTACAAACTTATCACTCACGCTGGTGTCCTTATATAATTTTTAATTTTGGCAGCAAGGTTAATAACCTCGCTACATTCAATGTTACGATGCATCAGCTTGTGAATGACATTTTGTTTGTTTTCTCTACTAAACCAATCACCGATCCCCCTGAAGCCGTTTCCAAGTAGTTGCTTAGTCTCACCTTGTAAATCATCGTAAATATTTGAGTGCAGATCAGCTCTATTCAAACCTTTTTTTAAGTGCAAACAAAATCGTTGCTCAGTATTTAATGAATAAAATGCTTGTACTTTTTTATAATTGATGTCGTTGTCTAAACTTTCTTTTGGCACACTTTCATACAATAACTCTAAAGGAAAATAGTTTTCAATCATACGCCTTCTTAAAGTATGAAATTCAACTTTATTTTCAGTGCATATCTCAGCCACATCTATAGCATCAGGCGCTGGAGTATCAAGAAATTTACAGTCACTATCCGTTAAAACAAACATTTTAAAACGAAGAATCAAAGGGTTTGTTTGTCTTCGTAATTCATTTTTAACTTCTCCAATACCTCCGCCTTTGGTTACAATTTCAGCATTGTGAATCTTTTCAAAAACCTGTTTCCTTGTTGACTTATCTACAACACATTTTATGAATTGTACGTCATTATAAGCGTTTTCAAAGTTCAGAAATAAAGGGATCGTAATTAGTCTGGCCGCATCCTCAAGACTTAAAATAGGGATGTCGGAATCTAAGTTTGAATTGGTAACACTTCCAGAGACTTGCGCAATGTTTGTTTGTTTAAACTTTGTAGCATCTGAAATCCAACATCGATAAATTTCTTCCCAGTCAGAACTATTGTTTTGTGTTGTCCACCTTGAAACGGCTGGGTTTTCTATGTCGAATTTTAAAAATGCCTTGTTATTAATCGCATTAGTTCTGAGTGTATCCAAATATTGTTTTTGTCTTTCGTCAAAAGCGTCAGGTAAGAGCCACAGTATCATTCCCGCTCCTCCCTAGCCTGTAAGAGTTCTTTTGATTGGGCTATTATTTCTCTGAATACACTTTGAGGCCAGTTTCCTTGGATATATCCAACGTCATCAAAAGTAATATTAGAAATGCTCGACACATTATCTTCTTTTTCAACCCAGTAACATGAAAGGTCATCATTAATAATCTCTCTTTTGACAATTGCTGACTGAATTGCCAATAAAAAGCTTTCGGAGTGAGTTTCAATAACTAGCTTAATGTTTTCCTTATCTTTTATAATGTTAATCATAAATTCTGCGAGCGTAACAATCGCTTGAGGATGCAAATGCAGTTCTGGTTGCTCTATCGTTATTATTGGGGCTTCGCCAAGCAACCCAAACTTTGCCATTGAACATAAAGTTACAACAGGTAGTGCTTGAGCGATCCCTTCGCCAGAATCTATTATATCAACCGGTGAACTTTCAATGGCATTATCTACGGTTTGAAGCTTTACTGTTGCTCTACCAGTATTTACATTTTGAATTGAAGATGAGTCGAGTTTGAGTTTTCGCCCTGTGGTTTCAAGTAACCAGGTATTGATCAACTCAAAAGCATCTGGGCAGTTGCCTTTTATATACCAAAGTGTCTCACCAATCCCTTCACCTTTATAATTCACCCCAGTTTTTATACCTAAGCCAATATCAAAACTTCTTGGTGGGGAGGTTCGAATAGATGATATCCATGAGACTGAAGCTGAAGACCTTCTTATTTTTTCTCTAATGCAAGTATCAGATATAGAAAAAAATGACTCTAGACTAATGCTATTTTCTCCATCACATTCAAACTCAGAAAAGTTTTGTGCAGATGGGAGATAATTTTTAGTTATACCTTCTTTTTTAATTCCTAATTTATTTATAAACTCATGCTCATGAGCATTTTGCCTTAGGGAAAAGGAAATACCATTGCTTTGCCAAGTGACTTCAAAATCTATATCTTTAGAGTTTTCATTCAGGATGTCTGCATGTATAGCTCCACGCAATGATGAGCTGGTATAGTCTAAATAGCTATGAGTGTATAAATTAGACGTGTGATCTTTAAAGCTGTCAGATAACAAGGGGATTGCTCTTAACAGAGCGCTTTTCCCACTGTTGTTATACCCGAAAAAAATTGTCAATTTTTTTAAATCAATGTCGACTCGTTCGCTAAATCCTTTAAACCCTTTTATTGATATTGTATCCATAACAACTCTCGTAATAATTACTTTTTATTGATTTTTTTCTTGCCAATGATTAAATATTGGCGTCAATATATTCTCAGACAAAAACCTGATTACAGGGACACATACTGCGTCCCCCATTGCGAATAAACCTTTATTTATATTGCTGGGTAATTTAAATGAATCACGAACGCCTTGAAGGCGTGCATATTCTCTAGGAGTTAAAAGTCTTACACTCCATGAACCTTTCCCGGCCTGGATTAGTATTTGTTTGCTAGAACCACCTTTAGGTGTTCTTAAACAACCGGCTATACCATCAGTTCTATATTCTGCAGTAGACTTACCTTTTCTCATCCGTCTATAAACAGTTCCGTAGCTTAACTCGTCATTATCTATATTGCTATGCAGTTTTTCTTTATGAGCTTCGCTCATTTGCTGGTATAATTTTTCCTTCCTTTCCTCATTCCACCACAACTCAGAAGCTCGAGGAATATCGCTCTCAATTAACTCTTCTAATTTGTTATTTATTTCTCTATTAAAGTTAAAATCAAATATGCCCCAATTCAAATTATCGGATTTAAGAATTACATTTTTCAGTTTCTCTGACCTCAGTTGTGGATATCTTTCAAATGAACTCCACCAGTTATCTAGAACAGCATTATTGTCTTTTATTAGCATCACTTGTTGCGCTAGCTCTTCCTCTACAGCAATTATAAATAATCTCTGTCGACTCTGAGGGGTAAAATACGAAGCATCTAATTCAACAATATCAACATAGTAGCCTAATTCGGAAAATAGCCTAACAGTGTTTATAATATCCTCACCTTTATGTGAAGTTAAAAACCCTTTTACATTTTCGAGTAACACCATTTTGGGCTTTTTGTTTATAGCTTCTTTTTGGCTAATTATCTCAAATATGGCGTTTAACGTTCCCGAATGAATACCGGCTAAGCCAGCTCTGTTTCCAGCTACGGATAAATCAGTACAAGGAAATGAAGCTGTGTAGAGGAAAGTATCATCTGGAACTAGCTCTACATTGTCAGCAATATTCCAAACATCATCTAAGTGAAAATCTCTATCACCAAAATTTTCTATATAAGTTTCTCTTTTATCTGGCGATAAATCATTAGCAAACAAGCATTGCCATTCATCTTGCTCTAACCCTTCACGTACTAGACCTACACCAGCAAAAAACTCGACAAAATTCTTCATAAACTATCTAATTCAACCTTAAAATCATCATTCTTGTATACTAAATTCCCACCCTGAATTTCTAACACAACTAAGCCATTGGTTTGTACAAATGAGAACAGTACATTTTTTCTGAATCTCAAATTGTCTGGGTTCTTGTATTTTTCAATACATAGAGGTTCCCAAACATTAAAGTACTTTTCACAAAGCATTGAACCTTTCATTGCTCTTACAGTAACGCTGTCATACTCTTCGGAATAAGAACAAAAAATATGGTTTACTACTTTATCTTCTTCTAGTTTTTGTAAATGCGCATGACGGTGATATTGATACTCAAAATTACCGCCAACCTTTGCAGATTTAACTTCCCAACCTTTAAGGTCTGCTCCAGTAATTCCCTCAGCCTTTTCGCCAGTAATGAGTGCACAAAATAACTCCCAGATTACTGAATGGACATGACCAGCCACTTTTAAATTATGTTCTTTCAGAAGACCAATTTTTTCAGGGTCGTATATATGCTTTTTGTAAAAATTAAATGCATTTGAAATGTTATCCATCTATTTCCCTTATTCCTTCAAATAGTTTTGAAGGGGAAATAGATAAGGCATTAGAAATTTTAACTATATTGACAAGGCTTACATTGCGCTTCCCGCGCTCCATGGAACTAATGTAAGTTCTATCAAGTTCAGCCATTTCAGCTAAAGTTTCTTGGCTAAACTCTTTGCTCTGGCGTTCTTTTTGAACATTAGAACCAAAAACAGCCAATACTTCGTCTTGCGTCATATAACCCCCTTCTAATAAAAGGGATAGACTGCAAGGGTGTAGACTATGAGTCTACGGACTATAAGTCACATTTCGTTTGATTTTAAAGTTTTAGTTAGCTAATAGCAATTAGCTTTATCATGAAAACATCTAAAACAAATATTTAGATGTACTTTCCTAGAAGATCTTCAAACCAGCATCTAAAGGTCTCGAGTTTGATTTTTAACTACACAGTTAAAGTCCATTGTTCGTTATTATCGTAATGATTTGAGAAACACCTTATCTGTTCTTCTTATAAAGAAGATAAGCTTAATAATTAAGCCCTAAATCACTCCTTTCAAAGCCAGTAAAGCCATAAATCGGAACCCCGCAAGCGGGGCCCCCTTGCTTCGCAACCCTTCGGGCGATTTCTAGCCTGACTGGATTTTCTCTGCATAGTCTGTGTTGGCCATGAGGTATGGCGAGCCTTTAGGCGGCAAGCGCCTAAAACTTACCAACCTCATAGCGAAAGGGACTTATATGAAATCTATGGACTTTATAAACAGGGCTAAAAAAGTAGAATTTGCTGATATAGCAAGGTCGGCAAAGCCGATTGAACGTACCACTCTTAAACACGTTAGAGCCAGCGATAAATGTTACTTGGTTAAAGCTGGCAGTAAGTTACAATTCTGGCTCACACGTGATGATTGCTTGTTGTCTGTTAATGTCTCTCTACACTCACCATTGTGTGTTTGTACTGACGCAGATAGTTAGTTATGTTTCCCATATCCCAACTTTCCCAATTAGAAATTGAGCATTTTTTTATTTTTTTTCATAAATTTTTTCGATTTCTTTATGGTGAGTACACTGGTGAGTAAGAGGGTTTTAAAACGGACCAAAAAACCTTGTAGCCCCTGATATATATAGAATTGTGAAATTTAAAGCGATAAACAAATTCAGAATATTGAGTAAAGCTCTTTAGCGCCAACATAAACACATAAAAAACCTCGCTTTATAGCGAGGCTTTTTATCTTATTTCATGCAGTTTCAGTACTTATTACCTTACGATATAAGCTCTGTACATGTAATAGAGTTATCACAGCGCCATATAAACCGTATTGCGTATAAAACATATTGTGTACCGCTAACAAAAAAATGACTCTAAAGATCACCTTTGTTCAAGCCACTTGTACCAGATATCTTCTTGCGTTTGGGTATTTAGCCGCTTTTGATATAAGGGTTCTGATAATTCAGATGCTAGATCTGGGCTTACATAGTTGCCACTTTCTGATGCTAAAGTTACGTCATTCTCGCGGCCTTTCTCAGTCACCTCACAATGACCATTTTTACACACAACATCGGGCTCAGGCATCGGGTACACCTCTTCAGACAAGGTTCTTACATATCGCTCATCAGCACTAGCAAAGCCTTTAAATATACTAAACTCATCGGCTGAAGTGCTGGGCTCTAGTCCTGCAGTTACTTCTGCCATATGCTGTAAAAACTGGTAACTGCCCACATGTGAAAGCGCCCCTTGTCCAGGCTCTGTGATAAACGAAATAAACCCTTTATCAATCTTAGTCGCAAACAGCCCTTCACCCGCGAGTAATTCGTCTATGGTCGCCTGATCTTTATCTGTAAAGCTAAAAGTCACCTTGTGCCCTGCTGAGTCAAACGTTCCTTCGTTAGCGTTACCAAGCAACTTGCCATCGTTGTGCTTTCGATAATCACCTAAGTCTGAAGCAAGGCGCTTAATATATTTAAAATCAACATTGTTTTGCTCGGCATATTGGTACATTTCTGACAATAGCGTCCTATCTTCGCGCGTTAAAAACTCATAGGGGCTTTTCAAGACATTAGAATGAGACATGCCATTTACACCACTTTGCACTTCAGGTTCGTTATCACCAAAAATGTCGTCGACCATAACCGCATAATAGTGAGTAGCGTGCTTTGGGGTTGCGCTATGTGCTAATCCCTGCTCTTTTAAAGCAGACTCAAATTGTAATGTTGTTTGTGGCCCATATTCTTGCGAAACCATTGCTTTACTGAGGGCTGAAAAAGACTCGATATGAGACGTCAATGCCGCCTCAAATGAGTGCATTATATTGTTGGCACTACCGCCACTTGTCAGACTTTCTTTTTTTAACACTGAAAGCTCAGCCTGATCGCGTACATGCCACCTTTCAAAGGCTGCTACTTTTTCTAGATCAGAGAAGGTATTACTTGGGTCTAAGGCTATCGTTTCTAACTGGGCTTTAGATAAATGCTCAAATTCCCACTTAGCTAAGTCAACCTCTTTGCGACTGAGCTGTGTATGTGTGGCAGCTTTACTTTGTGGCCAAGAAAGCGCTGTTTGATCTACCTGCTCAATAGCGCTTTGTGCCTTGCTCAGCTTTAGCGCTAAAGACGATACCGATGCGTTTGTATCACTTGCCTTAAATTGGCTTGAAACAGATAGAGGCCGCGGAGAGTTTTTTAAGACTGCACCTGTATTTGAGTATCCATTTGCCTGTGTTATATCCATACGCCTCACTCCTTTGTAAAACTAATATCAGTCCTTAACTCACCAAAAAGCAAACTAATTCATTGTTTAGTTGGAAGTTATACTATGTTTCCAATTCAATTCCAAGTTATGTAATTGACCAAGCTTACACCTCTATCTTTTTGAAATTGCGACGACAAACCAGCCTCAATTGTAAATGAAAAGTTGATCTTTTGTTTCTTTTAAAATATCTTGTATCTTGTTACTTCGTAGGGCTGAAATATTTAACTTTCAGCTACTGACAACGCTGACATTTTATTTTTGTATTGATACAGCCGTTCAATTGTTAACATTATATTTTTAGGTGTGGCGCACTCTCCTCATTAAACTAAAAGGACAAGGACGTGATAAATGGTGATGATTTAAGAGCAATGAGGGTTAATGCCGGTATTTCCCAAGAAGCCATGGCTAAAAAACTCAAATGCGATAGAAAAACCATCATTAATTATGAGCTAGGCGTAAGTGATATTCGTTCCAAACAACTTTTCATGTGGCTTGTATATTGTAAGATAGATTCAGGATCGTTATTAAATGAAATAAAACAGATCCGCGATCAGGTTAACGGCAAACAAAAACCAAACTTACAGGATGACGAACAATGACACAGTTAAGCCCTCTTAGTATTTTTAAGCGCATGAATTTATTTATAAAGCCTGAAACTCAAAACATTGATGAGCTCTCTAAAAGTGACTGTGTATGTGCAGGTAATAGCGCAGCAAAGCCCCCAAGAGCGATACCAGCCACCACAGAAGCCATAATTTTTTCTCAGCCGACTAAAATTTCCACCGAATGCTGTATCTTAGTATCTGGTGGTACCGGAGCTTATAAGCCCCCAAGAGTCGCACATGCTGGTAGCAACTTCTTCCCCATAGTGCCTACAGATGTTTCACAAGGATAAATAATGAAACTTTCCAACCTAATTTTGCTCAGTATTGCATCCGTTGCTTTTTTTTACATTCAACTTTGGGATGTTCGCTTTGTTACTCCACTCTATTTATCTCTGTTAGGGATATGCATAGCTTATGGAGCATATACAAAAAATGTTAATATGACTCATATTGCAGGCTTTATTTTCATTTTAACCGCTTTGTCTCCAGTTCTTTTTGAAACAGGATTAATCAACTACCTAACACCTGAAGAAAACAAGCTATTACAAGGTACAATAATCTATGGCGTGCAATTTCTACTTAGTCTTACCACCGTATTCATATTAGTCTTTAGAATTCAGTTATCCCGTTTAATATCAAATTCATCCAACATAGAATTGACTCACTTTGATGGCATTTTCCACTGGTTGTATATCTATACTTCACTTGTATATTTACTGGGCATGCTAGAAAACATCGCTTGGTCTTATTTCGAAATGAAATCTTGGACCCTAATCTACGATAACTTTGAAGGACTAATCTACATTGCATGGGCATTGTGCTGCGGCGCGCTGTTAACCATGATGATTTGCTCACCTAGAGAAAATAATAAAACTGAGGTTAACTCTTTATAATAGGTTACTCTGCAAAAGCGTTAGCTAGGCCCAAGACTCTAAACAGCGGCCGACTTGTTGAGCCTCACTTTTTTGCCTGTAAGAATAAGCTGGGTGGTTATTATAGCTACCCTATTCTTTATTAACGCTAATTGCGTTACACCTTCAGCTAGACCTTCTACTAACTGCGCCTAACAAACCGGTGTCATCGGCTATTTTCTTTATGCACAAACCCAAACGATATTTTTATAAATTTATTTTTCGGATGGGGAGATTTTTTCACACTGAATACCAGATGATGTTAACACCAAGTAAAGAGATGTGGGTAAACCATACAAGGACCCTATTGCATTTGTTTGGAAGATCCTGACCTTCGTCAGGATGACGGTAAAGATTTGTGTAGAAGCTCCTGACAAAAGTCAGGTGGACGGTATGAACACTAAAACAGGGACCACGGTGTTTTGATGGTGTAAGTGATCAAGCTAACGTACAACCCGTTGAGCAAGGGCGTATCACTTGGGTTTGTAGTCCTAGCCATTAATGCGGTTCTACTCTAGGAGAACAATATGAAAAACAATTTAGCAGTTAGAAAAGCACAAGTAGATAAGTTTAAGGGTGAGCTGCAAGTAGGCATACGTACCTTACGCAAAGAGCGCGGGTTAACACAAAAGCAGTTCGGTGCAATTCTTGGTGTCGATCAGGCCACCATAAGCAATTTTGAAAGCGGTAAAACGGTGATGAGTATACTGCAAGCTTACGAGGTGGCATTGGTGTTTGGTAAAGATTTCACGGCACCACGCCTCACGATGTCGAATCAACTCAGTTCGGCTCGCTAATTAACCTAAATTCGGGGTCTACAAGTTGATATGATTAGCTTTGTTATATCCGTTACTGTGAGTTTAATTTTACGATTCTCTTAAGTTTTATTCCAAGATGTTCCGCAAAACAAAACGGCGCTTACTGCGCCGTTTTTATGATTAAAAGCCGCTTTAAGCGCTACTGTTCATTTTGCTCAGGCGCTGCCTCTGCATCTTCAGGTGCGACAGCTTTACTCTCAATCTCGTATTCATCTACACGTTGCAGGCCACGTGGTAGTTTATTGCCTCGTCGACCTCGCTCGCCATAGTAATGTTCTAAATCACTTGGCTTAAGAGTAAGTTTGCGCTTACCTGCGTGCAGGGTAACGGCGCTTCCCTCGGGCACACATGCCAGTACTTTTACAAACTCTTCGCGGGCTTGAACTTTAGCGCTTGGAATCGAAATAATTTTGTTTCCTTTTCCTTTACCAAGTTTAGGTAAATCGCGTAGTGGGAACAGCAGCATACGACCTTCGTTAGAGATTGCCATACACATATCGGTCGCGACATCATTGACCGTAATAGGCGCCATAAGTTGCGCACCTTTTGGCACACTCACAAGCGCCTTACCGTTTTTGTTCTTACTCACTAAATCGTTAAATTCAGTAATAAAACCATAACCACCATCGGTTGCCATCAGATACAGGGTTTTCTCATCCCCCATTACCACGTGCTCAAAAATACACCCAGGCCCTAGATTAAAGCGCCCTGTCATTGGCTCACCTTGGCTGCGGGCAGATGGTAAGCTATGCGCTTCAGTAGCAAAGGCCCGACCCGAGGTATCTAAAAATACCGCAGGTTGATTACTGCGCCCTTTGGCTGACGCCTTGTAGCTGTCACCAGAGCGATAGCTTAAGCCCTCGGCATCAATGTCATGACCTTTGGCGACACGTGCCCATCCTTTGTCAGATAGTACAACCGTTACTGACTCTGATGGGATCAAATCTTTTTCACTTAGCGCTTTGGCTTCAGAACGCTCAATCACCGGTGAACGGCGCTCATCACCATATAACTCTGCGGCTTCTTGAATTTCTTTTTTCATCAGCGTCGACATACGACGCTCTGAGCCTAATGTGAGTTCTAATTTATCACGCTCGATACTGAGTTCATCTTGCTCACCACGAATTTTAACTTCTTCTAATTTGGCTAAGTGACGTAGTTTTAAATCAAGAATCGCTTCAGCTTGCTTATCCGATAGATTAAAGCGCGCCATCAGTTCGTCTTTTGGCTTATCTTCAGTACGGATAATTTCTATTACTTCGTCGATATTTAAAAAGGCAACCATTAAACCTTCTAAAATATGCAAACGCGCCAATACTTTATCTAAACGATATTGCAAACGACGGCGTACCGTTTCGCGGCGGAATATTAACCACTCAGATAAAATCTGAAGTAAGTCTTTCACCTTTGGACGACCATCCAAACCAATCATATTCAGGTTAACGCGATAACTTTTTTCGAGATCGGTGGTGGCAAATAAGTGCGCCATTAATGGCTCAAGCTTCACCCGGTTTGAACGCGGTACAATCACAATACGCGTTGGATTTTCGTGATCCGACTCATCGCGTAAGTCTGCTACCATAGGCAGCTTTTTCGCGGTCATTTGCGCAGCAATTTGCTCCAGCACTTTGGCCCCTGAACACTGGTGCGGTAGGGCTGTGATCACAATATCACCCTGCTCTTCAGTATACACTGCACGCATTTTGATAGAGCCACGGCCTGTGGTGTAAATCTTTTGGATTTCAGATTTAGCCGTGATTATCTCAGCATCTGTTGGATAGTCAGGTGCCTGTACTACTTCTAGCAGTTCTTCTAACGAGGTTTTTGGTTGGTCAAGCAACATGCAACACGCCGTTGCCAACTCTTTTACGTTGTGTGGGGGTATATCGGTCGCCATACCAACCGCTATGCCCGTTACCCCGTTGAGTAAAATATGCGGTAAACGTGATGGTAATACCTTGGGTTCATCCATGGTGCCATCAAAGTTTGGTGTCCAATCTACAGTACCTTGGCCTAGCTCTTTAAGTAACACTTCAGAGAACTTAGACAAACGCGCTTCGGTGTAACGCATTGCAGCAAATGACTTAGGATCGTCAGCTGCCCCCCAGTTACCTTGGCCATCGACCAATGGATAACGGTAAGAGAAAGGTTGCGCCATTAATACCATGGCTTCGTAACAAGCGCTGTCGCCGTGAGGGTGATATTTACCGAGTACGTCACCCACAGTACGGGCTGATTTTTTATATTTAGCGGCGGCCGATAAGCCCAATTCGCTCATGGCATACACGATACGACGCTGTACCGGCTTTAAGCCATCACCAATGTGTGGCAATGCCCGGTCCATGATCACATACATGGAATAATTTAAGTAGGCGTCTTCGGTAAAACGCCCCATCGTTTGTTGTTCAATCCCCTGTAAAGACAAGGTTTGAGGATCAGTCATGTAACACCCTATTTATTGTTATAACGAACGCGATAAATCGCATTCGCAAAATCGTCCGACACTAACAAGCTGCCATCAGCAAGCTCGGCAAATGCAACCGGTCGACCCAAGGTTTGTTCTTTATCTAAAAAGCCACTAATGAAAGGCTCATAGGCGGTGATTTCGCCTTCTTTGATGGTGACCATCATCACTTTGTAGCCCACTTTACTACTGCGATTCCAAGAGCCATGCTCTGCCACTAGCAGTTTATTATGCATATGTTTGGCAAACTGTTTGCCACGATAAAAATGGATACCCAAAGGCGCTACATGGGCCTGTAACGCCAATTTTGGCGCCACATATTTTTGCATGTCTGCAAGGCTCATATCTTTGGCGTACTCTGGGTCTAACACGCTGCCGCCATGCACGTAAGGAAAACCAAAATGTTCGCCATCAACACTCACTCGGTTTATTTCATCGGGTGGAATGTCATCCCCCATCATGTCGCGACCATTATCAGAAAACCACAAAGCGCCACTTTGTGGGTTAATATCAAAGCCAACCGAGTTGCGCACTCCCTGAGCTATGGTGGTGAGCTTTTTAGTTTGTAAATTAAGCGAAAAAATACGACCAAAGCGCTCATTTTCAGCGCATACATTACAAGGCACACCAACAGGTACTAATAATTCGCCTTCGTCGGTAAAGCGAATAAACTTCCAGCCATGATGACGCTCAGTAGGCAGCTCATCAAACACCACTTCAAAACTGGGTTTTGAGAGTTGTTTGTCAACATTTTTAAAACGGATAATGCGGTGTACTTCGGCTACATATAAATCGCCATTATACAAAGCAATGCCAGAGGGCATATTTAACCCTTGCGCTAGTACGATTTTTCTATCTGCAACGCCATCTTGATTGTTATCAATTAACGCATAGAGATTGCCGGCCTTACGTGAACCTGCATACACCACCCCTGATTTAGATACTGCCAACTGCCTTGCATTGTCTACGTTTTTTGCAAAATAGCTGATCTCATACCCTTTAGGTAAGGTTAATCGCTCAAGTAATTCATCAGCAGCAGCACTGAACGTTGAGCAAATTAAACTAGCGGTAAAAAGTGCGTAGCGAAGCATAGAGTTACACCTCAACCTGTGCTTTATCACCATGGTTTTCAAGCCACACTTTACGGTCGCTAGAGCGTTTTTTAGCAAGTAACATATCCATCATTTCCATGGTGTGTTCTTGCTCTTCTAAAGTCAGTTGTACTAAGCGACGCGTGTTTGGGTCCATGGTGGTTTCACGAAGTTGCAGAGGGTTCATTTCACCCAATCCCTTAAAGCGTTGTACATTGACTTTGCCGCGTTTGTTCTCAGCTTCAATTCTATCTAACACGCCTTTTTTCTCATCTTCATCCAAAGCGTAATATACTTCTTTACCCACATCGATTCTAAACAACGGCGGCATGGCTACATACACGTGCCCTTGTTTAACCAAAGTCGGGAAGTGACGAACAAATAGCGCGCACAACAACGTTGCAATGTGCAATCCATCCGAGTCCGCATCAGCAAGAATACAAATTTTGCCATAACGCAGGCCCGATAGGTCGTCGGAGTCTGGGTCAATCCCCAAGGCAACCGAAATATCGTGTACTTCTTGAGACGCAAGGATCTGACCCGATTCAACTTCCCAAGTGTTTAATATCTTGCCTCGCAAAGGCATGATGGCCTGAAACTCACGATCACGCGCTTGTTTAGCCGAGCCGCCTGCAGAGTCACCCTCTACCAAAAACAGCTCTGAGCGCTCAGTTTCACTGCCTGAACAGTCGGTCAGTTTCCCCGGCAACGCAGGGCCTGAGGTTACTTTTTTACGCACTACTTTTTTCGCCGCACGCAGTCGTTTTTGCGCGTTACTGATACACAGCTCAGCCAATAACTCTGCCGTATCTGTGTGTTCATTCAGCCATAAACTAAATGCATCTTTTACGATGCCAGAAACAAAAGTAGCGCATGAGCGCGAAGATAGTTTTTCTTTGGTTTGCCCAGCAAACTGTGGGTCTTGCATTTTTACAGATAATACGTAGCTACATTTATCCCAAATATCATCCGGGGTTAGTTTGATGCCTCTGGGTAATAAATTGCGAAACTCACAAAACTCACGCATTGCTTCAAGTAGGCCTTGTCTTAGGCCATTCACATGCGTACCACCTTGCGCGGTAGGAATTAAGTTAACATAGCTTTCGGTGATTGACTCGCCGCCTTCAGGCAGCCAATGTAGTGCCCAATCAACCCCTTCTGTAGAACCACTAAAGCTACCCGTAAACGGCGCTTTTGGCAGCACTTCGTAACCTTCGGCGCTGTCTTTTAAATAATCTTCAAGTCCCGCTTCGTAATACCACTCTTGCGTTTCTTTGGTTTGTTTGTTGAGAAAACGAATACGCAGGCCTGGGCATAATACCGCTTTGGCTTTTAACACATGATTAAGCTTAGTAAGAGAAAAATTGGCAGAGTCAAAATAACTTGCGTCTGGCCAAAAATGCACTGACGTGCCCGTATTACGCTTGCCTACCGTGCCGGTTACTTCGAGGTCTTGCACTTTATCGCCATGCTCAAATGCCATTTCATACACTTGACCATCACGTTTAACCGTGATCTCCACGCGTTTCGATAACGCGTTAACAACCGAAATACCCACGCCGTGCAAACCACCAGAAAACTGATAGTTTTTGTTCGAAAATTTACCACCTGCGTGAAGCTTAGTGAGGATCAATTCAACCCCAGGTACGCCCTCTTCGGGGTGAATGTCAACGGGCATACCACGACCATCGTCAATTACTTCCAAGGAGTTGTCTTCATGCAAAATCACATCAATTTTAGTTGCATGACCGGCGAGCGCCTCATCCACACTGTTATCAATAACCTCTTGGCCCAAATGGTTTGGTCGAGTGGTGTCAGTGTACATGCCAGGACGACGTTTTACCGGCTCTAAACCATTTAAAACCTCAATGGCTTCGGCGTTATAATTTTGCTCGCTCATAGGTAGATTCTTTTTATTTAATTCGTTCTGTTTTACGTGATTTTAAGAAAATTGACAACCGTGTCAAAGTAACGTTGAAAGTCCATAAAACTATGATCGCCAGCAAAATCTATCCGTTGCTGGCACGCTTGATAATATTGCAGCGCTTGCTGATAAGGGAGAACTTCATCGCCCATTTGCTGCAAAAGCATCAATAATTCTGGTTTTGTTAAATACGCCACATATAACTGTTTTAGCGCATGCACGTGTTCGTGCCCTAAATGATAATGTATCTGCTGGTAAGGATTATACTGCGCTCCCAAATAATCCGCCAATAATTCAAAAGGTCGCACTGCTGGGTTGATCACCACGGCTGGAATATTGTACTGCTGTGATAGATAGGTGGCATAAAAACCACCTAAAGAACTGCCAAGTAACACCGTTTGATCATTGATTAGCGACTCCAACTGCATAATTGCAATGCGCGGATCAAAGTGTAGCCGAGGTGTTATATATTCACACGATAATGGTTGCTGCCCTAACCAAGCACCAAACTGCTGGGCTTTGGCTGATAACTCTGAACTATTAAAACCATGAATATAAATTACCCTTTTAACCATATCACCTCAGTAGCCAATGTGTCGCCATCAATATTAATAAGTCGCCACGCTGGCCCCAAGTCTTGTTGCTGCCAATGCGCTGTTGCTTTAGCAAACTGGATAGATGTTGCTGGTGTGGCAAAAATATCAAGTCCTCTAAAGTGTTGATGGTAGTCATTGTGCACATGGCCATGAAAAAGCGCGATTACACTATCACTTTCTACCAGCATATTGAGTAGCTGAGGGCCATTTTCTAGCATGTGCTTATCTAGATAACCTTGAATAGGTACTGGGTGATGATGGCAAAATACCAAGGCATTTTTTACCGAGCTATTTAAAACGTCCTTTGCGCACGCTAAATGATGTTCGTCACACCATCCTGCGGGCGTTTGCCCTTTTGAATTGAGCAATAAAATATCAACATGCTCGGTATAAAGATGTTTTGCACTGTGTATTTGGCCGTTGCTAATTTGATTAAGCAGCTCGATTTCATCATGATTTCCAGGCATCCAAAACACCGGACAAGTTAAACTCGACTCGCCAATTAACCGTGCAAATAATGAATAAGAAGCCACCGTATGATCTTGAGTCAAATCACCGCCGAATATCACCCCATCCAGTTTCTCTGTGGCAAGCTGCGATAAAACACGACGCAAGTATTGCGCAGTATTCACTTCAAAATAGAGCCCATTGGTATCTGAAAAAAGGTGGCAGTCGGTGATATGCGCAAGCCTCAATGCAGGCTGTTTAAATGCATACTTTTGCTTAAACCAAGCCATTATTTACATCCCAATTAAGCGGCACTTTACCACTTTCAAGACAGGCCATTAACCACTCAGCCAAAAATGCATTCACTTGATATTTTTCATCTTTTTGATGCATTTTAGGATTTGGATAACGATAAGATGGCTTTATACGTTGGTGATAATCATGATGCACCACTTCAGCTACTTTAGCATCGTGATATAAGCGTACTTCAAGGTGTAAACTCGGAAAAAACACACTGCCGTTGGACGTTTGCTTAATCGCGATGTCTGTGGTGTATTTGGCACAGCCTTGCACTTCAATAACATAATGCACATTTGCCAGCTCTATCGCTCTTTGCGCGCCATGTTCTTCAGGCGGCAACAACTTAAGGGCGCGCAGATAATTACGCTCACACAAAGTTATGTACTTAGGTAAGGACTGAACATAATCACGAGCTAGGGCCATATCACTCAAAGTTATACCTCAACTTATTTACTACACCCACTGAGCGAGCACTTTGTCTTTATTAAGTGCTAACCATTGTAAACTAATCACTGTTGCCGCGTTATCAATTTCACCGCTTTGCAAAAAGTCGATTGCTTGCGCATAGGGTATCACATGACTTTTAATATCTTCACCTTCGCTTTCTAAACCAAAAATACCACCCGCTTGCGACAAATCGGCCTTAGCTAAATATAAGTAAAGGCGCTCAGTTGTGCCACCAGGGCTGGATAGGTACGACGTCATGTATTGTAATTCCCCCAGCTCTAGCCCTGCCTCTTCCAAAGCCTCTTTACGTGCCACCTCTTCATATTGCTCGCTGCCCTCAGCCATACCCGCAATGCATTCTAACAACCAAGGAGATGACCTACTCGCCATGGCACCAATACGAATTTGCTCAATGAGCAAGACTGAATCTGTTTTAGGGTCATAGGGCAAAACCGCAACAGCATGGCCTCGCTCTAAAATCTCTCGGCAAATCGTTTGCGACATTCCTCCTGCAAATAAAGCATGGCGAAACTGATAGAGCTGTATTTTAAAAAAACCATTAAAAACGGTCTCGACCGACTCCACTGTTACATTTTGATTATCAAAGCATGTGATTGACGACATTATTTACATCCTAATTTTTTACAGGGGGGGTTTAAATTGTAATCAACTACCCCCATGATAGTGGCTCTGACTATTCTCAAATACCTTTATCATCAGATAAAGGCTTGTATTATATTCTGTTACATTTGTTGGTGATGTTTTACGTTTAAACTTTTTCGTTCTGAAAAAAAACAAGGTAACATGCGTTTAATACAAAAAGTTGTCTAAGGACTGAACGAACGATGAAAAAAAGCTTATTATCTCTGTTAGTTGGCCTATCATGTGCGCTAACTTCTAATCTGTCGCACGCCGAAGATTTACTTCAAGTATACGACATTGCAACTGCAAACGATCCTACTGTGTTAAAAGCAAAAGCACAGGCTGACGCGCAAAAGTTTGCGCAAGAGCAAGCTTTAGGTGTTTTACTTCCGCAACTTGGCTTTGAAGCAGGTTATAGCCAAATAGATGTTGATGGCCATGGCATTGGCAATGAAAGTGATGCAACTGGCTACACATCTTACAGTGCTTTCGAAGATACTTTTAGTCGCTCAATCGCTTTGCAACAAACGATTTTTAATATGTCTTCATGGCAAACTTTAGACATTGCTAAAAAGCAAGCTATGCAAGCGATGACGCAATATGAGCTAACTCAGCAAGAACTCGTAGTACGTATTGCTCAGGGCTACTTTGATGTACTTAGTGCGTTAGATAACCTTGAATTTGTACAAGCCGAAAAACGTGCCATTGAGCGCCAACTAGAGCAAACTAAACAACGCTACGAAGTAGGTCTAACTGCGATCACCGATGTACACGAAGCACAAGCACAGTTTGACCAATCAGTAGCCAATGAAATTGTGGCTAAAAACGACGTTGAAACAGCACGTGAAGCACTACGTACCATCACCGGTAAGTATCACACGAAGCTAGATTCACTCAATACCACAACATTCTCAACCGTATCGCCTAACAAGCAAGCGACTGACTTTGTTACCGTAGCAAAAGAGAAAAACCTTTCTCTTGCGCTGGCAAAGGCGAGCCTTGATATTGCTGAAGATCAAATTGAGTTAGCCAAAGCGGGACATTACCCAACGCTCAATTTGAATGCATCTTATGCTGACTCATTACAAGACTCTAATGGATCATTACTGAAGCCTCGTGGTGATAGAACGAGTGTTAGCCTCACATTAAACGTACCTATCTACTCAGGTGGTCAAACTATGGCGGCAACTGAACAGGCTCGCGCGTTGTATGTGGGTGCAAGCCAAGATTTAGAAGCAAGCATGCGTGAAGTAACGCGCTCGGTTATAACTTCATATAATCAGGTTATGTCTAATGTGGCAACTTACCGTGCATTAGAGCAAGCCGTGGTTTCTGCCGAAAGTGCGTTGCAAGCTACTGAAGCTGGTTTTGAAGTAGGCACACGTACTATCGTGGACGTACTGGTTAGCACGCAAAATCTATATAACGCTAAGCGAAACCTTGCTAACTTACGTTATCAATATGTGCTGTCTTCACTGCGCTTGAAGCAAGCAACAGGCACACTATCTCGTAGCGATTTAGAAGCAATCAACAAGGGCTTAGTGCAAAGCTAACCTTCATCATGCTGATAAATGTAAAAAGCCGGCTTTATGTCGGCTTTTTGTATTTTTAAGCACTTGCGATAAACTAACGCCATTATGTAGTAAGAGATGATGTTTGTGGTAACAGCCCCTACTTTTAAATGGTCGTTTTTAGCGCCTCGTTATTGGTTAACTTGGATTGGTGTCTTGTGTTTATACCTCATATCTTGGTTGCCTCAGCGGATACAGTTTTTCTTGGGAAAATTACTTGGCCGTTTAGTACATAGGTTTGTTAAAAAACGCCGCCACATAGCACAAGTAAATGTGGCTTTGTGTTTTCCGCATTTAAACGAACAACAACGCGCCGACATGGTCTTAAAGAACATGGAAAATACCGGAATAGCAACACTCGAAACCGGCATGGCGTGGTGGTGGCCACAATGGCGAGTAAACAAAGTCATTGGCTCAATTGAGGGCGTAGAGCTAGTAGAAGAGGTTCAACGTCAAGGCAAGGGCGTGCTGCTGCTGGTACCACATATGCTACACTTAGAAATGCTTGGTCGAATATTAGGTTGCAAACAACAAGGTATTGGCTTTTACCGACCACATAATAATCCGCTTATGGAATATTTTATGACCAAGGGACGTTTGCGCTCAAACGAAACCTTGATCACCAAACGCGATGTTAAAGGCCTATTACAAGCACTTAAAAATAAAAAAATGTGCTATTACCTGCCAGATCAAGATTATGGACGTAACCGTTGCGAGTTTACGTCATTTTTTGCTGTACCTGACGCAGCCACAACCACTGGCACGTTGTTATTTTCATCGAGTAAAAATTGTGAAACACTCAGCTTAAGTGGCACAAGAGATGCTAGCGGTAAGTATCATTTAAAAATTTACCCTGCATTAACTGATTTTCCAAGTGAAGATGCAAAGCAGGATGTAACACGTGTAAATCAACGTATGGAGCAATCCATCATGTTGGCGCCAGAGCAGTATATGTGGTTACACAGACGTTTTAAAACTCGGCCCAATGAAAATGCGCCATCTTATTACAGCTAAGTCTATTTATGGTTATGAAAAAAAATAAAAGAAGTCGACCTACGCGCCAAGCAGCGCCACCGCCGCCGCCACCTGTGCGAAGAAAAAAAGCAGCTAAACAAGTGTCTGCGGCTTGGTTTTGGGTCAAACATTTATCATTGGCGTTCATTCTTATTTTGTCTGCGTACTACTTTTTGTTTGGCGCTATGCCAAAAATGAGTGTCAGCACAACCGCAAATGTCGCAGCTCAAGGGTTTTCACAATTTTATGAAAGCTTTCGTAACAGTACCTCAAGCAGAGATACTGAGCGTGCTAAGTTTGTTATTGAGCTTGGCGACCCATCGTTTCGCATTGATGAAGCACTCAAAGATAGAGAGCGAGTTGTAAAAGCATCAAGCCAACGCTGGACAGGCGAATATCAGCCTAGACGTTTCGAGTCCGGTGATACTTTAAAAAGTGTGTTAGCAGACTACGCGCGCAAAGAAAATGTAGAGCTTTTTTGGTATTTAGATAAAGATTATGTTGTAAAACAGAACTTTCGTGTCGACAGTGACTTTTTATCTGCACTGTACCAAGTGGGTCGAGCCATTAACGATGACTTTGAATTTGAGATTTACACCTTTTTCTGTCATCGCCAACGAGCTGCGGTGATCACTGAAAAGCCAACACGTTTTGTTCGTGATAATTGCCGAAAACTAACCAACTAGTTTTTTGCTAGTCGTGACCTTTGAGGTCACGACATTGGCATGTTCAATACAGCTGCCGTGCTAATTTGCTAGCGTTGCCTCAAAGATCTCAGTCACTTTCTCTGTCATTTCCTGTATTTGCTTATCCTTTGCTACACACTTTCCTTGGCGATTTAAACTCTGATTGTGATAAAGCTCACGGAAAAAACAATACGCGTCACTAAGCACAGACTGCTCCAGCTCACTCAATATGCCTAACTTACTTGCACATGCTAAAATGCGCACATTGTCTGTATGCTCGACCATTTCAGGATAACGCTCGGCGTAGTTTAAAACCAGATATTGCACAATAAACTCGATATCCGTCATGCCCCCAAGGCCTTGTTTTAAATCAAACAACTCTGCGCTGTCTTTACTCAGGTGGTTACGCATTTTTTCACGCATTGAGGTCACATCGGTTAATAATTTAACGTGCTCTCTTGGTAGTTTTAAAACGTTAGCGCGTATTTGCATAAACCGCTCACGCATGTCTTGCTGCCCATATACTATCCTTGCCCTAACAATGGCTTGATGTTCCCACGTCCAAGCCTGTTGCAATTGATATTGGTAATAACTTTCTAAATTAATAGCCAATAAACCCGAGTTTCCTTCAGGGCGTAAACGCGTATCGAGTTCATACAAAATGCCTGAAGCGGTTCTGGTGTTAAACAAATGCATTAAACGCTGTGCCAACTTAAGATAGAACTGCCTTGAAGAAATTGCTTTTTCTGCGTCGGTATAACTATCACCATCACGATTGTGGACAAAGACAAGATCTAAATCAGAATCATAGCCAAGCTCCCACCCCCCCGCTTTTCCATAGGCGATCACGGCAAAGCCTTTGGCATCTTCATGACTGCCTTGTGGTTGCCCGTAGCGCGCTGTCATTTGTTGCCACGCCAAATTCACTGACTGTTCGATGATAGCTTCAGCCAATGCGGTTAGATGATCACTGACTTTCATAATGCTAAGCACATTGGTAGCATCAGCCGCGGCAATACGTAATTGATGCGTCTGTTTAAATTGCCTTAACGCTTCCATTTGCTGCTCAAGATCATGCTGCTCTATACGCAAAAAATATTGTCTTATCTCTAGCTTGTACGCATTTAACGGAAGCGGCTTATAAAGCGCTGCGGGGTCTAATAATTCGTCCAGCAGAATAGGGTATTTGGCAATATGCTCGGCAATCCATTGGCTATGTGAGGTTAAAAAGAGTAACTGCTTTAACGCTCCTTGATTTTCATACAAGAGCTCAAGATAAGCCGTTCTGGATACCACGGTTACAATGATGTTTAAAACTCTGATCAGCACATTGCCACTTAAACCGAGCTCTGCTGCTTGTTGTAATAAACAAGGCATTAACTTATCAAGAATATCTGCACCCCGAGCGCCAACTTGGCGTTTCGTCAATGCGCCTTTAAACTCCTTCAGCGCCTCCTTCCAAGGCACGAGTTGTGACTCATCAACTTTACCGAGTAGTTGCTCTGTGTCTCCCTCAAGCCACATATAAGTATATGCTTCATCTGATTGAGTATGCTCTAAAGGTTCATCGCCAATGACTTGGCTAAATTCATCACGAATATTAGTCATCCGTTTTTGCAATATAGCTAAACAATCATCAAAGCTTTTAGCTTTCATTAAGAAGGCTAATCTATCTTGAGATACGCCAATATCGGGCAAAGTTTGCGTTTGCTGATCGTCAAATGCCTGCAAATATTGCTCTATTTTTCTAAGATACAAATAGTTGTCTTGCAATGAGTCAACGATATCAGGCGGGATCACTTCTAGCGCTTTTAATTGCTTTAACGCATTGAGGGTTGAAGGTGTTTGTAAACTGATGTCTCGGCCACCGCGGATCATCTGCAATGCTTGCACAATAAACTCAACTTCTCGAATACCACCAGCACCTAGTTTAATATTATTGACAAGTCCTTTTCTCCTCACTTCTTGGGCTATCATATGCTTCATTTTTCTCAGTGAATCAATCACCGAAAAATCAATGTAGCGTCGATATACAAAAGGCCGTAGCATAGTGTAAAACGCTTGCCAATGCGGGGTTTGCTGCCCAAGTAAACGGGCTTTTAGCATTGCATATCGTTCCCACTCACGTCCTTGGTCTTGATAGTAATCTTCCATCGCCGATAAGCTCATAACCAAAGGCCCACTGTCACCAAAAGGGCGTAAGCGCATATCGACCCTAAATACTTGACCATCAGCGGTAACCTGGTTGAGTGCACAGATCAGTTTTTGCGCGACTTTAGTATAAAAAACTTGAGCTTCAATACTTTTACGCCCTCCCTGTGTTGACACATTGCGCGGATAGCAAAAAATCAAATCGATATCTGATGAAAAGTTTAGTTCTGCACCTCCAAGCTTGCCCATTCCGATAACCATCATCTTCAACGCTTCACCTGATTCATCTAATGGCGTACCACATTGCTTCACTGTTTGTGCAAATGCCCAGCAGTTAGCGGCATCAATCAATCGCTCAGACAGTGCAGAAATATAACGGATGCTGTCTTCGATATCATTGCCCTTGACCAAATCGAGCCACATCACCTTTAACCAATAACGTTGCCTATATTTTCGAAGTCGCCCAAAACAGTCGTGTTCACTTAAAGCGGTTAAATCGTCAGGTAAAGGGTTGGGTATATCTCGATTTTTCATTTGCTCATCGTCAAGCAACCCATCAGCTAGCTCTGGTGATTGCTGCAACACTCGATAAGCAAAATCACTCATCGCCAGCAAACGTAACAATTCAGGCTTTGCAACTTGCTCAGGGTATAAAGTTTGCCAGCGGTCTTGAGCTAGTTGAGCCAAGTTAGTGGGTAAAGCGACATCATGCATAAAAAATCTCCATTGCTATATGGCTCAAAGAGTTGGGAGTCGTTATAGTAACAATATCTAAAATTTACCAGTAGAGCGAATATGACTTATTTGTCGTTGGCTAACATTAACTTTTTTGCTATTTTTTCGGGTTTTGTTGTTATTTGTCTTGTTGTTACTCTTTTGCGCCTACAAGTTCAGTTCCGAGCAAAACAAGCTTTACAAGAAGAGCTGGCCAAACGAGATAACTTTGCGCTGGGTATAAGTTACGCGTCCCAAATTTCAGTGATAGCATTTAGTGTTGCGTATTTTTTTAACGACATAAAATACGCCAGCGCTATTGCGCAGCCGCTGCGCGCTCTATTTGTGTTGTCGCTCATTCTGATGTTTATTTGTTTTGGTCAATATATACATCGAAAATGGATTTTGTATCAGTTCAATGAAGAGCAAGCCATTCTAAAACAAAATATTTGTGCAGCTTTAGTTGACTCAGGCATGCTCATTGCCAACGGTATTTTAGTGCTTGGCTTATACCATTGGGTACACCCACAAGGTATTAGTGACTTGCTTGTGGTTTGCTCGAGTTTTTTACTACTACAGGGGTTATTTGCACTTGATAGTAAGTTTAGAGAAAGTCGTTTTGCCAGGTTTAACCAAGGCGCTTCGCTGCAGCAAAACTTTAGTTTAGACAATATATCCATCGGCATTCGATACGCAGGCAAAACCATAGGCCTAGCCCTTGCTATCTACGCGGGCTTACACAGCGCTCAATATCATGGCGCAATGATAGTCGAGAACCTGTTTTCAGTTGTATTACACTGTGGCCTGATGTGGATATTACTGTATACAGGAAGCTTTGCGCTTTTATATCTATCGTTGCCTAAAGTTGACATTGGCCTTGAAGTTGACCATCAAGATAATATCGGAATTGCTTGCATAGAATTTGCGATTTTCGCATCAATGGGCTATCTACTTATTAATACATTTTCTGTGTAGCTATTGGATAAGGCTACACAAGGTGGAGCCATGTCTCTCAAGCTTGATAACTTTCTTTTAGTTGACAGTAACAAAGAGTTCAGCCGGGATTATGCTGAATATCTAAAAAAGCACTCACACAATAAAGAGAGCCAGTTAATTGCGGCTGGAGATAACACACGTCACCTGCTAAAAATGATGTTTGATAATTTAATTAAGGACTATTGTTATTGCGATTTTGCAAATGAAATCAGTGTTTCTGAGCTATCCACTTACCTTAATGAACATCATAAAGTAAGTGGTGTACTTATTCCTCATGTTGACTACGAGTTAGCAAGTAAAGAGCAACAATTTATTTTTAATTCACTCCATCCCGTGCGCTACCTTTTGAAGCAATCACAAGATGGTACTTTCACGTACAAGAAAATAACCGACAAAGCGAATATCAATCATCTCTCTTGCAGTGGTGCCCTACCCGCTGTTGGAGAAAATATAGAAGCTTCACTGTGCAAATTAGATACATAAAAGCGATTTTATTGCTCAAACCGACCTTCTCTTGCTATTAGAAACTAGACGCTGAGTAAGCAAAACCTTACTATTGCAACATTGCTATTTCTTGTAGGCCAGTTATGCGTATACCTCATATTTACCAATCTTCAGAGCTCACTTTAAACACGCCAGTTACTTTAGACGACGATGCTGCAGGCCATATTGCCCGAGTATTGAGAATGCAAGTTGGTGACAAAGTCTCGCTGTTTAATGGTAAAGGGGGCGAGTACTTAAGTGATATTGTTGAAGTTTCGAAAAAAAAAGTAGTTGTTCAGCCTCTAGAGTTTGTTGCTCATGACTGCGAGTCACCGCTCAAAATTCACCTTGGGCAGGGGATTTCTCGTGGTGATAAAATGGACTTTACTATTCAAAAGTCTGTAGAGCTGGGCATAAGCGAAATCACACCATTATTCACGACGCGCTGCGGTGTTAAACTTTCAGGAGAAAGATTGGCCAAAAAGCATGCGCAGTGGCAAAAAATCGCCATAGCCGCTGCCGAACAATCTGGTCGCAACACCATTACCGTGATACATCCACCTGTAGATATAAGCGCTTGGCTAACACAACCTTCAGATGAGTTAAAATTAACCTTACACCCGCGCGCTGAACATAGTATCAAAACTTTACCAGCCCCTCACAGCGGAGTGCGCTTTATTGTTGGCCCAGAAGGCGGGTTTACTGACGAAGAAATGCAGGCAACCAGTGAACAAGGCTTTATTGATGTGCGTTTAGGTCCACGTGTTCTAAGAACAGAAACAGCCGCGTTGACCGTGTTAAGTGCTTTACAGCTACAGTTTGGTGATTTAGCCCTTTAATTTCCAAAGCACGGCCCCCATAGTTAATAAAAACAGTATAAAGGTGATGCATGACTATAAAATTAGGGATCATTAGCGATCCGATTAATGGGTTCAACATAAAAAAAGACACCGGATTTGCGATGATGATGGCTGCCCAACAGCGTGGCTATGAATTGTATTACATGGAGATAGGTGACCTATTTTTATATCAAGGTAACGCCAAAGCGACTGCAGCAAAAGCCACAGTGTTTGATGATGCAAACCATTGGTATGAACTGGAGCAGAAACAATCCATTGATTTATCTGATTTAGATGTCATCTTAATGCGCAAAGATCCCCCTTTTGATACTGAATATATTTACGCAACCTATATTTTGGAACGTGCTGAGCAAGCTGGCAGCCTTGTTGTAAACAAACCACAGAGTCTGCGAGATGCCAATGAAAAACTATTTACAGCTTGGTTTAGTGAACACACGCCAGACACCCTAGTAACACGTTCGCAAGCGCAAATTAGGGAGTTTTTAGCAAAACATCAAGATATTATCCTTAAACCTCTAGATGGAATGGGCGGAGCATCTATTTTTAGGGTCAAACAAGATGATCCAAATATTGGTGTGATCTGTGAAACACTCACCGAACATGGTCAACGCTTTGCAATGGCACAACAATATATCCCCGAGATAAAGCAAGGCGATAAGCGTGTTTTAGTCGTAGATGGTGAAGTGGTACCTTACTGTTTAGCGCGTATTCCTCAAGGCGGTGAAACGCGTGGTAACCTTGCAGCAGGCGGACGCGGTGAAGCTCGTCCGATTAGTGAGGACGACTTACGTATAGCTCAGGCCGTTGCGCCCACTTTAAAAGAAAAAGGTTTGCTGTTTGTTGGTCTTGATATTATCGGTAACAAACTCACTGAAATAAACGTGACCGCCCCGACATGTGTTAAAGAAATAGAAACAGCATACGATATTTCAATTATGGACATGTTTTATGATGCGATAGAAGCAAAACTCGCCCATACTAAGTAAAACAATTTTGGGGTCTATATATATGCAATCATTAGAAAATCACTTTTTAATTGCAATGCCTAGCTTGCAAGACCCATTTTTTAAGCACACTGTGACTTATATTTGTGAGCACAATGAAGATGGAGCCATGGGGCTGGTGGTTAACCACCCCATTGATGTCACCGTTGGAGAACTATTAGATAAAATAGAAATCGACAACGATAAAAGTACCTCAGCAGCTGCTGAGCAAGTATTTGCTGGCGGACCCGTGCATACCGATAGAGGGTTTGTACTGCATACGCCAAAACTTGGTTACTCCTCTAGCCAAGAGCTTAGCTCTAACATTATGATCACCACCTCTAAAGATGTACTCGCTTCGTTAACTTCAAATGCCCGTCCAGAGTCCTTTCTCATCACCTTGGGCTACGCCGGTTGGGAGCGCGGCCAATTAGAAAAAGAACTGTTGGAGAATTCTTGGTTGGTCATTGAAGCAGACCCTACAATCATATTTAACACACCTCCTGAACAACGCTGGGAAAAAGCCGTGCAAATGCTCGGTATTGATGCGACTCAATTAAGCTCTCAGGCAGGACACGCTTAGAAGTAGTTATGACTAAAAAAGAACCAGCTCGCCCAGGCGAGCGCACTGTAATGGGTTTTGACTTTGGGACCAAAAGTATCGGTATTGCCGTAGGGCAAGAACTCACCGGCACAGCCACCAGTCTAGGTGCAGTTAAAGCCAGAGATGGCATTCCAAATTGGCCAGATATAGCAATACACATTGAACAATGGCAACCAGACTTACTCGTGGTAGGCTTGCCGCTCAACATGGATGGAACAAATCAACAGGTTACATTCTCAGCTAAAAAGTTTGCTAACCGATTGCACAACAACTATCGATTACCAGTTGAAACTCAGGACGAACGTCTCACTACAGCTGATGCAAAAGCAAGACTATTTGAACAAGGCGGCTATAGAAACCTTGGTAAAGGTAATGTTGATAGTATGTCAGCAGTGATCATTCTAGAAAGCTTCTTTGAGAGCTTATGGCAATAATCTAATGGGCAGGTTTAAGAACCTGCATTTTTGACCAGTCTGGTGCAAACCCAGCTTGTTCATATGCACGTTTGATCTGCCCCAAAGCCCTTAATTTAGCAAGACCAATCTGCAAAGCAGCAAAAGCACGCTCCCCATCGGGATGGCGTTTCGAGACAACAAAATGGCGACTGCCATCGAGTAACACCACCCACTTTGGATGGGCAATAAGGTGGATACCTTCCAGTATGTACTCATTCTTTTTATCTGGCATCAATGGCATCAACATAAAATCAACCCACTGCATACTCACCATGCGCGCTTGCGCTATCCACTCATGCTCAATGACATGACTTTTCAAAGGAAGCTTTTGTAGCGTATCCCAATCGGTTCGCCATCGTGGTGTGCTCACAGCACTAAGCTCTTTTAACGCATCAAACCCGGATAATGCTGTAACTTTTGTGTTATCTGGTGAATGGTAAAGCCCGGCGTAATATTCACCTTGACGGATCACTGGATCACTAATGAACAGGGCATGCTGTAATGGTTGCGCATCAGCTAACCAATAGCTGTCAAAGCTAAGTAATAACTTACCTTGCTCAAGTAGCTTGGTGTTTCTAAAATTGACATTGCCTACTTGATATTCAAATGACTTATTAAAACCACCTAATATCAATGCTTTTTGCACCAAAATCATATCAACAACATCACGACGAATATAATCGCTGCTAAAGCTGTCTACCTCCATGACCGTTCGGCCATTCAAAAAACGTAGGTAATCTGCATACACATCATCGCGGATAAACATTTGCACCAGATCTTTTGCTGCAAGATTAAGCGGTGCCAGCAAGCACACGCTCATTAACAAAGCACAAAAAAATCTATTTTTTGTCGAGCCCATCAACTGTAACTCCTTGCAAAAAACCAGCACCTTGTTGCTCATTGTTTTGCAACTTGATCATCAACCTTAAATCATTTGGGGAGTCTGCGTGATGGAGTGCATCTGCATAGTTGATACGTTGCTGCTTGTACAGTTCAAATAGTGCTTGATCAAAGGTCTGCATTCCCATTTCTTTAGATTTTGCCATGGCCTCTTTGATAGATCCCACATCGCCTTTCTTAATTAATTCTGCAACCAACGGAGTATTAAGTAAGATTTCAATGGCAGCCTCTCGCCCTTCACCTTTAGACGAGGGTATAAGTTGTTGCGCCACGATGGCTCGCAAATTGAGTGCCAAATCATACTTTAGCTTGTCATGTTTTTCTTTGGGCACTAAATGCATAATGCGGTCAATCGCTTGGTTAGCATTGTTAGCATGCAAGGTCGCAACACACAAATGCCCTGTTTCTGCAAAGCTTAAAGCATATTCCATGGTTTCTTGAGAGCGAATTTCACCAATCAAAATCACATCTGGCGCTTGGCGTAATGAGCTTTTTAATGCTGATTCAAATGTTTCGGTGTCTATACCTACTTCGCGTTGAGTAATGATGCTTTTTTTGTGTTCATGAACAAATTCAATAGGGTCTTCAATGGTAAGAATATGTCCACGCTGATTTCGATTCCGATAACCCAACAAAGCCGCCAAAGAAGTTGATTTACCAGTACCTGTACCGCCAACAAATAACACCAATCCTCTTTTTGACATAATGACATCGGTTAATACCGACGGTAAGCCAAGTTCTTGAACGTCAGGAATTTGAGTGATGATCCGGCGGATCACCATACCTGCACAATCTCTTTGCCAAAAAGCGGAAACACGAAAACGTCCCAAGGCGGTGACTATCGCAAAATTACATTCCTTGTGTTCATGAAATTGTGTTTTTTGCTTGTCAGTCATAATCGATTCAACTAACGCGAGCGATTTAGCCGCGTCTATCGGATCATCTTCTAGTGGTCGCAGCTCTCCATCAACTTTAGCACTGATAGCCAAACCCGCAGATACGAAAAGATCAGATGCTTGCTTATCAACCATCAGCTGCAAATATTTATCCAACATCTCCAGTACTCCTTAAAAATTCCGCTGATTAAGATCTTCGTGCGCTTTACCGGGAATATCTTGTTGCGATATTACGCCTCTGTTGACCAAGTTGCTGAGGCATTGATCCATTGTCTGCATCCCATGAATGGCGCCGGTTTGGATAGTTGAATACATTTGTGGAATTTTATCTTCACGAATTAGGTTACGGATCGCAGGTGTACCTAACATAATTTCATGCGCGGCGACCCGACCGCCATTAACTTTTCTGACCAATGTTTGCGAAATAACCGCTTGTAATGATTCTGAAAGCATCGAGCGAACCATGTCTTTTTCTTCACCCGGAAACACGTCAATAATACGGTCTACCGTTTTTGGTGCTGATGTAGTGTGCAACGTCCCAAATACCAAATGTCCCGTTTCAGCAGCGGTCATGGCCAAACGTATGGTTTCCAAATCTCGCAATTCGCCCACTAAAATAACATCGGGGTCTTCGCGCAAAGCACTCCTAAGTGCAGCATTAAAACTACGTGTATCTCGATGAACTTCTCTTTGGTTAATCAGGCTTTTTTGATTTTTATGCACAAATTCGATGGGGTCTTCAATGGTCAAAATATGATAGTGTTGCGTGGCATTAATATGATCAACCAAAGCGGCTAAAGTGGTCGACTTACCAGAGCCTGTCGGGCCTGTTACCAACACTAACCCTTTTCTATATTCGGCAATCTTGCGAAAGATATCGGGCGCTCCTAGGTCATCTAAACTAAGCACCGTGGATGGAATGGTACGAAATACCGCTGCAGGGCCACGGTTGGTGTTGAACGCATTGACACGAAAGCGCGCTAAATTAGGGACCTCAAAAGAAAAATCTACCTCAAGATTTTGCTCATAGTCTCTGCGCTGGTTATCATTCATGATATCGTATACCAGATTGTTAACGTCCTTCGCTTCAAGCGCAGGAATATTAACGCGGCGTACGTCGCCATCAACGCGGATCATCGGCGAAACGCCAGACGATAAATGTAAATCGGAGGCTTGGTGTTGCACACTAAAAGCCAATAACTCAGTAATATCCATGTATGACTCCACTACGAGCGTAATAATAATATGGTTACAATAGCAGAACGACTTGACTTGGCCTACGCCCGAGTAGAAAAAGCCGCCCAACAGCGTAAATTTGCACATTCAGATGATCATCCAGTTACTATTTTAGCAGTTTCTAAAACAAAACCTGTTGAACTGATTGAACAAGCCTATCAACACGGACAGCGCCAGTTTGGTGAGTCATATGTGCAAGAAGCGGTAGATAAAATTCTTCACCTGAAAGAGAGAAAAGATATCGAATGGCACTTTATTGGTCCAATTCAATCTAATAAATCACGTTTAGTTGCTGAACACTTCGGTTGGGTGCAAAGTGTCGACAGGCTAAAAATAGCCAGACGTTTAAATGAGCAGCGCCCCAACAACCTAATGCCTTTAAACGTACTGATCCAAGTGAATATCAGTGCCGATGAAAACAAGTCAGGTTGTCGCTTAGAGGAACTTGATGAACTTGCAGACTTTATTCACAACAGCCGTCAACTTAACCTCAGAGGGCTTATGACAATCACCGAACAAACCGATGATAAAAATAAACAATTACAATATTTCCAGCAAATGAAAGCTTGCTTTGATAGACTAAAGGACCAATATCCTCAGCTAGATACCTTGTCGATGGGTATGAGTGGTGATTTAGAGCCAGCGGTAATCGCTGGCGCCACGATGGTACGCATTGGCACTGATATTTTTGGCTCAAGAAAATAAGGTAAGTACTCGCTATGTCTAATAAAACAATTGCATTCATCGGCACTGGCAACATGAGCTATGCAATCATCGGCGGCATGATTAAAAATGGCTTTGCCCCAAAAAGCATTATTGCCACCAACCGCAACCAAGACAAGCTTGCTAAAGTGGCTGCCGACTTCCAAGTACAAACCACCTCAGATAATAATCAAGCACTGCGTGATGCTGATGTGATTGTGTTGTCTGTCAAACCACAAATGATGGCCGAGCTGTGTCAAAGCTTTATTGACTCTGATATCGATTTTAGTGACAAGCTATTTATTTCTGTTGCAGCAGGCATCACGGTTTCTCGATTAAGAGAAATGCTGGGTAAAAAAGTAAAAATGGTGCGTTGCATGCCCAATACACCGTGCCTGTTGGGTAGAGGCGTGTGTGGCTTATATGGTGCAGATATCAGCAGCGATGAGCAAAACTACGTTGAACAAGTATTTTCTGCCACAGGCATTGCAACATGGGTAGAGCAAGAAGCACAAATCAATGACATTATTGCAGTGACGGGTTCCTCCCCTGCTTACTTCTTTTTATTTATGGAAGCAATCGAAGAGAAAGCCAAAGCACTTGGCTTTAGCGATCAGCAAGCGCGCCAATTAGTCCAACAAACAGCGTTAGGTGCAGCTGAAATGGCGGTATCACAAAGCGATATCAGCATTGCTCAGTTACGTGCCAATGTGACTTCTAAAGGTGGAACAACCCATGCTGCGGTTGAGCACTTAAAATCACACAATTTATACTCGACGGTAGCCGGTGCAATGGATGCTTGTATTGCCCGCGCTGAAGAAATGGAAAAAGAACTTTAAAGGTTAATTTATGAACGCCATGCACTTTTTAATTGGGATCGTTTTTGATCTATTTTTAATGGTTGTACTGTTAAGATTTTGGTTACAACTTGTTCGAGCTGATTTTTACAACCCATTAAGTCAAACAGTTGTAAAAGTGACCTCTTTTGCGGTAAACCCGCTTCGAAAAATCATCCCTGGTGCGGGCGGTTTTGACCTTGCGTCTTTATTGCTGGCGTTCATAGTAGGCTTTGCTAAAGTATCCTTACTGATGGTGCTTTTTTACGGCGGTTGGAATCCTCTTGGTGCATTTATCCAAGGAGCTATAACTGTACTGAAAGAAGCATTTTCACTTATATTTTGGATCCTTATCATACGGGCAATTTTAAGTTGGGTTGCTCAAGGTTATAACCCAATCGCAGCCGTATTCGATCAACTCACAGAGCCCATGCTAAGACCAATTCGCAAAGTCATTCCTCCGTTAGGTGGTTTAGACTTATCAATTTTGGTGTTGCTCATCGGCATGCAGTTTTTACAACTGTTGGTGATGGACTTACTCAGTTAGGAGCAATACATGATGAAAAAGTATATCTCACTTGCCTTGCTGGTATTAATGTGTGCGTTTGCACAAGCAAGTACAGAGCAAGGTGGTCAATTTAAAAACTTGGGTCCATGGCAAGTGCATTACATCGCTTTTCCATCGACCTTTATTCAACCAACTATTGCTAAAGCGTATGATTTGGAACGCAGTAACTATAAAGCCGTTGTAAATATTTCAGTGTTAAAAAACAATGCTGAAAAAACTGCACAAAAAGCGGTCTTAACAGGTGAAGCGCGTAACTTAATCGGTAATAAACAAGAGTTGGAATTTAAAGAAGTCGTCGATGGTGACGCCATCTATTACTTAGCGCAAATTGATTTTAGCAACGAAGAAACGTATCGCTTCACCATCAATATTACGCAAGGTAAAAACCAACAAGTGTTAAAGTTTCAGCAAAAATTTTATGTGGATTAACTTAGTATGACCCAACAAATTGTCTTAGCAACGGGTAACCAAGGCAAAGTAAAGGAGCTCGCAAGCATGCTTAGCGAGCTCAATATTGAGGTGTTACCTCAAAGTCAGTTTAATGTGTCAGATGTGCCAGAAACTGGCACCACCTTCGTAGAAAATGCCATTATCAAAGCTCGTCATGCGGCTAAGGTGACAGGGTTGCCTGCAATTGCAGATGACTCAGGCTTAGAAGTAGATGCACTTGGTGGTGCCCCGGGTGTTTACTCTGCTCGATACGCGGGTATTGATGCTAATGATCAAGACAATATCGACAAGTTACTCGAAGCCCTTGAAGGACAGACCAAGCGAACCGCTCGATTTTGGTGTGTACTCGTTTATATGCGCCACGCCGATGACCCAACACCATTGATTTGCCAGGCTAGCTGGGAAGGTGAAATCACGACCCAACAACAAGGCCGAGAAGGCTTTGGTTATGATCCTGTGTTTTTTATAAAAGAACTTAACTGTACCAGTGCCGAATTGTCAAAAGAGCAAAAGAATGCCATCAGTCATAGAGGACAAGCATTAAGCATGCTCGTTAAGCAATTGCAGGACCGTACGTGAAGTTACCGCCGTTAAGTTTATATATTCACGTTCCTTGGTGCGTGCAAAAATGTCCATACTGCGATTTCAATAGCCACAGTTTAAAAGGCAATATTCCTGAACAAGAGTATGTGCAACATTTGCTCAATGATTTAAAAGCCGATCTTCACCTAGTACAAAAAAGAACACTGCACAGCATTTTTATTGGTGGTGGAACCCCCAGTCTGCTCTCAGCAGATGCCTATGATTATTTGCTTAAAGAGATAAATAAGCTCATTGAGTTTGAACATGATATCGAGATCACGCTTGAAGCAAACCCTGGTACTGTAGAAACAGACCGTTTTAAGCACTACGTTAGCGCTGGCATTAATCGCATTTCGATTGGTGTGCAAAGTCTACAGGGCGATAAGCTAAAATCTCTTGGTCGTATTCATGGTGAGCAAGAGGCCATCAATGCAGCACATGAAGCTAAACAAGCAGGTTTAAAATCGTTTAACATGGATCTAATGCACGGTTTACCGGATCAAACCGTAGCTGACGCCTTAAGTGACTTACAACGTGTTATTGACTTAGCGCCCCCCCATATTTCTTGGTATCAGTTGACGATAGAGCCGAATACGCAATTTGCTTCTAAACCACCGGTGCTCCCTGAAGATGAAACATTGTGGGATATTCAAGAACAAGGCCAAGCTATGCTCGCTCAAGCAGGTTACCAGCAGTATGAAATATCCGGCTATGCAAAAACTGACTATCAATGTAAGCACAACTTAAATTATTGGCAGTTTGGCGATTATCTCGGGATTGGCTGTGGTGCTCATGGCAAAATTACTCAGCCAAGTAGCGCATCTATTATCCGTACGGTTAAAGTAAAACACCCTAGAGGGTACATGGATTTAACCAAGCCTTATTTATACGAAAGTTGGCAAGTAGAACCGCAAGATAGGCCCTTTGAATTTGCTATGAATTGCTTTCGTTTACAACAGCCCTGTTTAAAACAAGCGTTCGTTGACTATACAGGCCTTACGCTTGCAGATATTGAAAGCCAGATAAATCAGGCACAAAAAAATGGGCTGTTACTTGATCAAGGTGATTCATGGTTAGTTACAAATAAGGGCCACAGATATTTAAACGACCTGCTACAATTATTCGTTTAGATTAAGTCTATTAATCGCCGACTATCTAACAACTTTAAGACTGAGCCTCAGGCTCCCAAATAACAACAAAGGTAAAACAATGCGTAAACTCACTGTTATTGCTGCAGCTATCAGCGTAGCGTTATTAGGTGGTTGCCAGCAAACTGCTGAAAAACCAGCTCCTACACAACAAGTTCAACAAGTCGAACAAAGTGAAGTAGAAAAAGCCAATGCTTTTTTTGAAGAAGTGTTTATGCGCGGTGTCATGCGTAGCCCCGTTTATCAAACCTATATGGGTATTAAACAAGACTACGATAAGTGGGACGACGAGAGCGAAGCACGTAAACTTGAAGATTTAGAACTGACCAAAAAAGACTTAGCAACTTTAAAAGCCATCGATCGCAATAAATTAGATGCTGCAACCCAAGTTAGCTACGACTTAATGCAGCAGAATTTAGAAAATGAAATTGCCGATTTTAAATGGCGTTACCACAGCTACCCTGTGAACCAAATGTATGGTACACACTCTATGGTACCAGCATTTTTAATCAACCAGCATCAAATCACTGATGTAAAAGACGCTAAAGCGTATATTTCGCGTTTAAATGGTGTACCTAAAGTATTTGATCAACTTATTGATGGTCTAAAGATCAGAGCAGACAAAGGCATTATTGCACCTAAGTTTGTTTTCCCACATGTGATTGAATCAAGCAAAAACATCATCGTTGGTGCGCCGTTTGATAATGGTAAAGATTCTACTTTATTGGCTGACTTTAAACGTAAAGTTGAAAAGCTAAGTATTGATGACAGCGAAAAATCAGCACTGATTGACCAAGCAACTGACGCACTAAAAGTGGCGGTTAAGCCAGCTTATAGCAAGCTTATTAGCTATCTTGCACAGCTAGAGAAACGCGCAGACGACCGTGACGGTGCGTGGAAATTCCCTGATGGTGAAGCGTACTTCAATAATGCGCTTGCTCGTACAACAACCACAGCTTTAACGGCAAAAGAAATTCACGAAATTGGGTTATCTGAAGTTGCTCGCATCCATGATGAAATGCGTGCAATCAAAGATAAGGTTGGCTTTAAAGGTGACTTAAAAGCATTCATGGAATTCATGAAAACCGACAAACAGTTTTACCTGCCAAATACAGATGAAGGCAAAGAGCAATACCTAAGTGAAGCCACTGCACTTATCAATAATATGAAGTCTCGTCTTGATGAGCTATTTATTGTTAAGCCGAAAGCTGACATGATTGTTAAACGCGTTGAAGCATTTAGAGAAAAAGCCGCTGGTAAAGCTTTCTATCAACAACCAGCACCAGATGGCTCTCGTCCAGGTATCTATTATGCAAACCTATACGACATGGAAGCTATGCCAACTTACCAAATGGAAGCACTGGCTTACCACGAAGGTATTCCAGGACACCACATGCAAATTGCAATTGCACAAGAGCTTGAAGGTGTTCCTAAGTTCCGTAAATTTGGTGGTTATACCGCTTATATTGAGGGATGGGGTTTGTATTCTGAGCTCGTGCCTAAAGAAATGGGCCTGTACGAAGACCCTTACTCTGACTTTGGCCGTTTGGCAATGGAACTTTGGCGCGCTTGTCGTCTAGTAGTAGACACTGGTATTCACGCAATGAAATGGACTCGCCAAGAAGGTATTGATTACTACGTAAATAACACACCTAATGCAAAGTCTGATGGCGTGAAAATGGTTGAACGTCACATCGTTATGCCATCTCAAGCAACAGCTTATAAAATCGGTATGTTAAAGATCTTAGAGCTGAGAGAAGCTGCTAGAAAAGAACTGGGTGATAAGTTTGATATTCGCCAGTTCCACGATGTAGTGCTTAAAAATGGTCCTGTGCCATTGAATGTATTAGAGCGCTTTGTTGACGAATGGGTCGCGAGCAAAAAAGCATAATAACTTGATTTTTTCAAAGTTAAAAAGGCTGCTAATCGCAGCCTTTTTTCTTTTAAAAGAAAAATCTACACCGTCTACTGAGCTTGTGTTAGTGCACCTTTGCCTTACGACAAGGGGATGCCAGCTCGAACCGAGTCTTTTCTAATACAATGTGAATACAAGCGCCACCATGCGCTGGGCTTTGGATCTTGAACTCACCATGAAGTTTATCTGTTACCAAGTGATGAATAACACTTAGCCCTAAACCATGCTTTCCAAAGTTTTGTCTAGCGTTTAAAGTGGGTTCAGCCAGTATTGGCAATAACTCGCTATCAATCCCTACCCCATCATCTTTAAAATATAGATGTAGGTAATCATTAATAACCATCGCAGATACAACAATGTGCAACACTTTATCACTGCATTTTGCGTGTTTAATACTATTACTGATGCAGTGATGATATATTTGCTCAAACACGGCAGGCGCACTTTGTAGCTGTAAGTTGTCAGGGATCTCATAACTGACATGGAACTGTTCTTGTACCAGTGCTTGGCTATGACGTGAAAACACCGCCTCAACGAGTTCTTTAAGGTTAAATTCAACTTCAATATCAAACTGATGAAAATTAGATATTTGCTCAAAATCAGCCAAAAGGTCATAAACATTTGCCAGCTCAATATCTAATTGGCTCAATATCTGACGAGATTTGTTGTGTAATTGCACCTGTTGCTCTTCACTAATTTGACCATTAGTTAACTTATTTACGATTGTGGTGAGGCGTTTTTGATGTGTTGCTGCATGCTCAATGATTTGTAGTAAAGATTTTGAAAACCCTTGACTCATACTTCCTAACGTTGCTTCTTGGGCTTCTTCAATAAAACGAGAGTGTACTTCATCTAGCCTTGTTGATAGCACATCAATAAAACTAAGCAACTCAATTAATTGAGGCTCAGCAGCCAAATGACCATAAAAGTGCTCTGGTACTTTGTATGAATGTGAGTTTTTAGCGTTATGTAGTACTTGCGCTGTCAATTCAATACTACGTGTCAAATTTCGATAAAGGCAATATAGTAAAAAGCCCCACAAAATCATCGCCACCAGCAGCAATAACCACCATTTAAAATCATCTTGCCAAGTAGCCACAAGGTTATCAGCCGCCACAGTAGAAAATGTCAACAATAAAGCATTGTGTTGTTGTTGCACCTTATTATTATCAAGCCAAGTATTACTATCCAAGTTTGCTAAAAGTGCGATTTGCTTTTCAAGTTGCGCTAAAAAGATATCATCAAAAGCTAACAGGTTACGGTTTTCTTGCAAAGCGTCTCTAAACTGCTTTAGTGCTTTTGTGTACACTGACAATCCTTCAAGTGAATTAATCGCAGCGGCTCGAGTGTATTGAACATTATGAAACAAATTATGTAAGTGATTTAGACGCTTTTCAGTATTCAAGTTCTGATAAGAAGATGACAATAGCAACCATGTTATAAAAATACATACAACTCCTCCGCCGACAAGCCCCCATTTAAACATTAACTTTGATTGCGAAATTTGCATAAATATACTCTGTACAATAGGTTATGTAACTAAGCTTAGTAAATAAACCGCTTAACACCAATCTGGGCAACATCTCTGCTAAGCTTACATAACTACCTCATTGATGCTGTAAGTAGTATGACCCTAAATAAAGACAAGTATTGCAACAGGATTAATAAAACTCGTCGGACATTTTCAAAAAAATTAGCCTTGCTGGGCATGGGGCTCACATTACCTATGCCTATTTGGGCAAAAGAGCAATGTGATAAACTGCAAGACTCTGAGTTTGATAAATGCAATAACGCCTACGTAAACATGGTGTTTGCTTCACCTTATGACACAAGTCAATGGCGCTCGTCTCCTCACATGCACCAACAACTCAAGAAAAATATTGAACAAGTGAGTGACGGTAAAATCTACTTTGATATATACCACAACGGTATACTCGGTGTTGGAACCGAACTAGCTGCTTTGGTTGCCAGAGGCTCTGTTCACGGGGCACTTGTTTCTGTATCAAATCTAACCCCAATACTAAGCACATTAGATATTTTAAACATCCCATTTTGGTGCTCAGAAAGGCATAACTATCTGAAGCTAATTACTTCGCAAATTTGGCAAACGCACATCATCGACAAAATTCATCGACAAGGTAAACTGCAAATTCTGATGCATTATCTGCCCGGCACACGCACGGTGACATCGACTAAACAATATGGCAAAACGATAAAAACTCCCAACGATATGCGTGATATCGTGTTTCGCATCCCAGCCAGTAAAGGTTTACAGCAATTCTATGACCTCTGTGATACCTCGCCTGTTAGAGTACCTTGGAAAAAAACCGCAACCTTGGCACAAGGGGGACGAATAGAAGCGCTAGACCCTTCTATTGTCGGTTTGTTTAATGGTCCAAATAATCTCAAAGAGCATCTAGGTGTCGTTTCGAGAATCAAAAGTGTACAAGACGGTTGGCTATTCGTTGTAAACCAAAACTGGTTTAATAGCTTACCTACGAAATTAAGGCATGCGTTACATGAAGCAACACAACAAACCTTTGCACAACATCTAGCACAGATCCCTCGTGTGGAGCATTATTGCGAACTTGGTTTAAAACAACTTGGTACTCAAATCTACACGCCTTCAGTTGATGAAATGGCGCAGTGGCATGCCAAAGCGGGCCATCAACACCCTCAATGGCGGCCATTCAAGCAAGCCTTACTGGGAGATGAAGCCTTGTTTGGAAAATTTTTCGATGCAGCGCACCATTAAAAATACAAAAGGGCTCTGCGGCCCTTTTATTTATGTGTTGTTACAAAATCGAAATTTCAGACTATCGAGGCCTTTGTTTATTACCCGCCACTTTTGGTTTGGTGTTAGCCTTTTTAAATTGGCTAAACCCTGTATGGCGAGTCAATGCGGCTCTTCCCCCCTTCCCTTTATGGTGGCCTTTGCGTTTTTCGTCGCGACCTTCATCCGGTACTAAACAATTTGGACCTTTGCCTATTAGATTCGCTTTACCCATATTACGCAAAGCTTCTCTGATCATTGGCCACCCAGATGGGTCATGATAACGTAAAATAGCTTTGTGCAATCGTCTTTGCCTTGCACCTTTGGGAACACTCACATGCTCTTTATTATTTTTAATGTTGCGTAACGAGTTCATCTCTGTGTGATAGATAGTCGTCGCATTAGCCATTGGCGATGGATAAAAGTTTTGCACCTGATCCAACTTAAAATCGTTGGCTTTTAGCCACAATGCCATATTGACCATATCTTCATCCGTGGTCCCCGGATGAGCTGAAATAAAGTAAGGGATCAGATACTGCTTTTTACCGGCTTCTTTAGAGTACTTATCAAATAAGGCTTTAAACTTATCATAAGTACCCATACCTGGTTTCATCATCTTAGACAATGGTCCCTGCTCAGTGTGTTCAGGTGCAATTTTTAAATAACCACCAACATGGTGGGTAACCAACTCTTTGACATATCGAGGGTCTTCAATCGCTAAGTCATAGCGTACACCCGATGCAATGAGAATTTTTTTCACACCTTCCACATCGCGCGCTTTACGATATAGTTCAATCGTTGGCGTATGATCCGTATCCATGTGTTTACAAATATCAGGATAAACACACGATAAACGCCGACACGTACTCTCGGCTTTTTTACTCTTACAACGCAATTTATACATGTTTGCGGTTGGGCCACCTAAGTCAGAAATAACCCCTGTGAAGCCTGGTACTTTATCGCGGATCTGTTCTATTTCTTCGATAATTGACTGTTCTGAGCGGCTTTGAATAATGCGCCCTTCGTGCTCAGTAATAGAACAAAAACTACATCCACCAAAGCAACCTCGCATAATATTGACCGACGTTTTAATCATCTCATAGGCAGGGATCTTGGCATCTCCATAGCTTGGATGGGGTACGCGTTGATATGGCAAACCAAACACGGCGTCCATTTCTTCTGTTTCCAGAGGAAAAGCGGGTGGATTAACCCACACATAACGGTCGCCATGGCGCTGAAACAGCGCTCTGGCACAACCTGGGTTGGTTTCTTGGTGTAAGATCCGAGAAGCATGTGCATAAAGAGGCTTGTTAACACTCACTTGTTCAAATGCGGGTAATTTTACATACACCTTTTCCCAAGGTTTAAGCCTAGGAGGCTGAACAGTTATAGGTTTTGCAGCCTCTTCTGATAGATCTATTCCAGCCTTGGCAAATTCAGACTTGCTACAGCCAACATCATCAGCACCGTAAGGGTTAGGAATTGGGTCTATTTTGCCAACTTTATCAATCGCTGTGGAGTCACTACCCCGCCACTGTGGCAAAGGAGTTTTGCGAATAACCGCTGTACCACGCACATCTTGAATATCTTCAATGCTGTCTCCTTTCGCTATACGGTGCGCAACCTCCACCAGCGGTCTCTCCGCATTACCGTATATCAAGATATCAGCCTTGGCATCAAAGATAATGCTGCGACGCACTTTTTCCTGCCAATAGTCGTAATGCGCGATACGTCGTAAACTGGCTTCAATTCCACCAATTACTAAAGGCACATCTTTGTATGCCTCTCGACAACGTTGGCTGTATACCACAACAGCTCTATCTGGACGTTTACCCCCTATGTTACCCGGCGTATACGCATCATCATGACGCATACGCTTTTCGGCGGTATAGCGATTAATCATTGAGTCCATATTACCAGCGGTCACACCAAAAAATAAATTGGGTCTACCAAGACTCATAAAGGCATCTTTATTTGACCATTCAGGCTGAGCGATAATACCCACTCTAAAACCCTGAGCTTCAAGCACTCGGCCTATCACTGCCATACCAAAACTGGGGTGATCAACGTAGGCATCACCTGTTACTAATACTATGTCACAGCTATCCCAGCCTAATGCATCCATTTCTTCACGGGTGGTTGGTAAAAAAGGTGCCGTGCCATAACACTCGGCCCAATACTTTGGATACGAGAATAATGGACGCTCAGCTTTGAGTGTACTCATAGTGACTGCCTAGAGGATAAAAAAGAGCCGAATTATAGCTCAAATGCATCTGACCACAAACCATAGATTTTAAAGAGTAGCTAACTAACCTGTACTCTGGATGGGCGAGCTTGCTCATTAAGTCACTTTGCGTTGCTTTCAGTTACCATCGCAAGCAGACTAAACTTGCAATGGAAACTAGCTACCTTTTGGTTTATAGGTTTTCAAAAAAGCCATTAACTCATCACTGGGCATAGGTTTAGCGTACATAAAGCCTTGAACTTCGTCACACCCCATTTTTCTGAGAAAATCGCTTTGCTCTTGTGTTTCAACACCTTCTGCAATGGTTTTTCTACCAAGATGACGTGCTAATGAAATCACCAACTCAGCAATCGCACCTGAGTCACTATGAGGAATATCTTTAATAAACGCCCTATCAATTTTTAAACTTGAAAATGGGAGTGTCTGTAAATAACTCAGTGATGAAAAACCAGTACCAAAGTCATCAATTGCCACTTCTACACCAAAATCTTGCAGCTCACGCAATGTTTCTACGACAGCACCGACTTCATCCATCACAACGCTCTCGGTAACTTCTAGCTCAATAAACCTCGGTTCCACGTGGTATTCAAGCAGTGTATCTTTAACACTTTGTGCATAGTTAGGAACTTTAAACTGTGGAACAGAGACATTGACCGCGATACTGATTTCTTTACCCATTGCGGCAAACTTCTTTTGCTGTTCGCAAGCTTGCTCGAGCACCCATTGACCGATCTCGACAATCAAACCGGCATTTTCTGCCAAAGGAACAAAGATCCCCGGAGAAATATAACGACCATTACCCGATGGCCATCGTAATAACGCTTCGCACCCTACCACTTCAAAGGTTTTGAAACATAGCTGCGGCTGAAACCAGACTTCTAACTTTCGATGCTCAAAGTCTTGTCTAAGCTGGCGGATCAACCCCAACTTCCATGCCATTTTTTCTTCAAGATCGGGGGTATAACGCCCAACAACTCGGTTTTCTTGTTTAGCTTGATTTAACGCAATATAGGCTAACTTAAGTGTATCTAGACCATTGCAGGCAAAGTCATCTTGTTCACACACGCCAACTCGAAAGTGAATTGATAGCACATGTTCGTTTACCTGATAAGGCGTCAATAAGCTATCAACAAACATGCGCTCTTCAAAAGAAACTTTTGGTAGCAACATAGCAAACACATCAGCGCCAATACGCGCTAGAAATTCTGCCTGAGGGAATTCTTGTTGCAAACGAGTCATCACTGCAATTAATAGCTGATTGCCAACTTCTTGACCTAAGCCATTATTAATATCTGAAAACTGCGCAATATCTATCAAAACCAGCAATAGGTCGGCCTGTTTTGATTTGTAGTATTTAGCTATTTGTTCGGTAAAGCAGGCGCGATTGGGTAGTTTCGTTAGCGGGTCTTTGTACGCCACATCACGTAACTCATTGAATAATTTTATGTTATCTAAACCAACACTCACATTAGCAAGAAACACTTCCATTGATTGCAACTGTGATTCGGAGGGTTGTATGTCCAATTCTAAATAAATTGCTGCACTGCGATTTTTACCTTTGAGCAAAACCGTCATATCATGCTCTGTATGCTGATGCTCACCGCTATTAAAGCAATTTTGCACCTGCATAATAACGCGTCCATTATCGAGCTGCTCTAACCCTTCACCAAAAGAGTCTTGAAACTGTGTGGTACCGCCAAGCACCGTAACACGCTTATCATTACCAAGCTGACCACTCACAATGCCATTTGGCTCACTGCCTAAAATTTTTGCAAGATGGGTGACTACCGCCAAGCTAAAAGAGCGAATATCACTGTGGCCTAATATGCCTTTACATGCATCTAAAATAGAATTTAGCGCTAAGCTTTGTGCCTCTAACTCACAAATTTGACGATATGAACGCACCGCAGTCATCATCGAAGTAACTAGCTTACTGCGTGTTAATTCCGTTTTCATTTTGTAATCGTTGATATCGTAGTCTCTGATCACTTGCTCTTCAGGAGCATGACCAGGCTGACCCGTACGTAAAATAATACGTACATTGTTATTTTCTAGCTCTTCGCGTACACGCTTAACAACGATTAACCCAGCATCATCGGTTTCCATCACAACATCGAGTAGCATTACACTGATTTCAGGGTTGTGAATAAGCTTTTCGATTGCTTCTGCACCACTATATGCATGATGAAAAAAAAGCGAACGTCCCCAAAACTCAACACCTGATAACGCGAGCGTTGTTACAGAATGGATTTCAGGATCATCATCCACAATAAGAATGTCCCAAGCGGCGCTTGCAACTTCAACTTCTTGCGTATCTTCATCATGATCTAAAAACAAAAAATCATCTTGCTCAGACGCCATTTTTTACCCTTCAATGCAATACACTATTTTGCTTGTTCTAAGCTTAGGTTTACTAAGTCGTTTACCATCATACGAATTGTGATACATTTTTACTACAAGTTATAAATTTCATTCACACACATGAAATATTATAGACGATGTTCAAACACTTGCGTGTAAGATGTCAGCAATATTGCATTAGGAGATATATATTAAAACCCTCATTATTGTAATAAAGGCCTTACTATTAGCCATTCTTTTATTTGTGGTGACGGGCCTGCTGCTACCTCATAAGTATCAATTAAAGCAACAAACCTCCTATTTAACCACTGATCTGAAGCAGTTTTCTGCTTTACTTGATTTAAAGCGCTGGTCTGAACTAATGGTTTGGCAACGCGTAAGCGACCCCCAAAACATTTACTTTTCTACCCCCAGTAATGGCGTTGGCGCTCATGCATTAATAGAGCATCATTTTGGGAAAATCGAGCTGACAATCACCAAACAAACAGAGCAAGAAATGCAGTTTTCCATGCTCTTTGACAATGAGCATAGCGCTAAAGGCCTGTTACGATTTATTCGGCATGACAACGCAACAGTAGTGCTTTGGCAAATGAGTGGGACAATAAACACCCCCCTTCTGGGTGGCTATGCAGCACTCTATGTAGAGTATTATTTAAAACAGATGATGATTTCAGCATTCAATAATTTACAGACTGAACTTAAATTGCGAGCAGCGATATGAGTGTAAAAAATGCCCAGGCCAAAGCAAGCCTTGCAGCCTTGATAGAAGAAAAACTTGGTTTCACTATGGTTAAAAGCCGAGACTTTGGCGCTCGTAGTGGTTCGGATAATAGTTACAGTGCAAAAGGCACCATGCCGATTAGCTACTCGGTTCGCAGCGAAGACAGCATCTTAAAACGCGCGCTAAAACGCCAGCAGCTTAATAAAATACAACGCCAGCAAAACATTGAGCAGATCACGGCAATCGCATTAAGCGTGTGCCCTGATGTGACAAGCCAAGGGCGTCCCGATCCTGATTGGTTAGAGCACTTTATCAATTTAGCCGAGGATATTACCAATCAGAACATGCAAAAACTGTGGGCTAAGATTTTAGTTGGTGAGACCGTTTCTCCTGGTACATTTTCAATAAAAAGCTTGCAGACTCTTAAACAAATGACCCAAAGAGAAGCATCAGCACTGCAAAAATGCGCAGCTTTGTGTGGTTACCTTGAAAAAGAAGACAGTTATTTGATCTTACTCGGTTATTATAAAAAGCCTTCGTTCTTTGACCTACTCAGAAAAGGAAATAAAGAGTCGCTTAACCTGAGCGTTGCTGGCTTAAGCTTTCCGAATATTCTTACTTTGATGGATATTAACTTGATTTATAGAAAAGAAATCGAGTCGGCCAGCTTAAAGCAGGGGCAACCTTTGCAGTTTTCTTTTCATAGTAAAAAGCTCACACTTGTGCCTAAAAGTAATGAGTTGGTGCTCAGTTACTACAAACTAACCCAAACAGGTGATGAGTTAAAAAAGCTAGTTAGCTCGCCAATTAATAAAAAATACAAACATCAGTTGGAGCAAGCTTTAGCTGAGGAGTTTGAGTGCCAGTGGAGTTAAATACGCCTAAAAAAAGCGGCTCTTGCCGCTTTTTTATAAAAACTTCAATATTTAGAAGTGAATTTCAACCCCTGCAAATGGACCTGATGCATCGATATCCGTTGAAATATCATCAACATCATCAAGCTCTAATACCATTGAGCGGAAACCAGCTTTCACCGACACATCCACCGCCATACTACCAATAACTTCCCAAGCTACTCCCACTTGATAGTCTTGAATTTTGCTGTCATCTATTGCCAGCATGCTACCTTCTGCAAACACACTAAAGCCCGTCATTGGTAAGCCCACTTGCGCTTTTAGATAACCAAGCGGTACCAATCCTGAGAAGTCTCGCATTTCAGTCGTTGCAACACCTTGAGCTGTGCCCGTTAACTTAATAGAACCGTCAAACTGCTTAACGTTGATACCAAAATCGAATGACACTAAGTCGTTATCAAAAATTTCATAATACAAGGTGTAGTCAACATGATTGAGATCTGTGACTGTATTAGCTGCCGTACCTACGGTAAAGTTCTTACCGCCAAATTCAAACGTCTCAGATAATGTTGTTGAACCATCCAACTCAAGCTCTGTATAACGAAGCTTGATATTTGGTACAAGTGGGATCGGATGCTCTAGTGCTGCGTAATAGCTAGAGAACGTTTTATCATCAAAGTTGAAGGTTTGAGCATTGCCCTTTTCAGCAAAGCTACCTGAATTATCTGCTTGCCACCCTTGTGCTCCTAAATACAAACCAAGCAACGTGTCTGCTTGAGCAACGGGTGCAAGACAAGCCATCGACAACGCGGCTGCGATACAGTATTTTTTCATTGTTTATCCTTGCGCTAAAAGTTCACTGAGTTCAATAAGAGCGGCATTAGCTCTTGAGATATAGTTTGCCATTACTAACGAGTGATTAGCAACCAACCCAAAGCCACTACCATTTAATATCATCGGGCTCCACACTGTTTCTTGGGTCGCTTCTAACTCACGAATAATTTGCTGTAAACTCACTGCAGCATTCTTTTTTGCCAAAACATCAGCAAAATCGTGCTCTATCGCTTTTAAAAAGTGTAAAAGTGCCCAGCTTGCGCCTCTAGATTCATAAAATACGTCGTCGATTTTCCACCAAGACGTTTTTATTTCACTGTGACTTGGTGCATAGGTTGCTTGGTTAGCAGCACTGTCTCCCGCGAGATCTGTATTCACTCGGTCTTGGCCAACACTGGCACTCAAGCGCTGACTCAAGCTGCCCAAGCGCTTCTCAGCTTCTTTAAGCCACCCTCTTAAATTATCGGCTCTGGCATAAAACTGACTGTCTCTCTCTGAAAGGCTTGCTATTTTTGAGCGGTACTCTTTTAGATAATCAATGCCAGTTTGATATTCACCTTCAGCGCTTGGCCAAGCCCAAGCGGTTGAGCTGATATTAAATTGCGGTTGTGCCATCTTTAGCGCAGTGTGTTCTGTAGATTGAGACTGCGAACGACTGAAGTCTTTACGCATTGATAAAGCCAAGTCTCTCACCATCTCAATTGCCCCGTATTCCCAAGCAGGCATATTATCCATAAAAACACTTGGCGGTAACATGTCATTTGACAAATAGCCACCAGGTTTATTAAGGAGCGTTTCACTGACACTTATCAATGTATTCGTCGTTACATACCCAGTTACTAACTTCTCGTTGTTTTGCGCAGCTTGCTCTGTTGCTCGCGCAACAACATCAAACTTATCGGGTTCTACACTCCAATATACTGCGAGTAAATAACCTAGGAAGATAAAAGCACCCAGCGCTCCAAAAAATTTTCCTATGTGTTGCTGCATAATGGCTCCTAATGATGATTATGTTGTGAGTGATCATGCCCTTTTTGCTTCATATCATCTTGTAAAGAGACAATGTGCAGAGGGGCCGTTACCTGTTCACCGTTAGCAAAATGTAATGTTAGACTAAGTTGCTCACCTTTTTTCAGCGCTTCAGCAGGTTCAAAAGCCATAAGGTGATACCCTCCTGGCTTAAAATCAATGCTGCTATGCGCGGCAATAGCAATCTCATTGACTTGTTGCATTCGCATCATGCCATTTTGATGGACATGTTCATGCATTTCTACTCGGCCTATTTTTGAAATCAATGCGCTTTTTAATACTCGTTGTTTGTCACTGTGATTGGCTAAAGAAAAATATGCTGCTGTCGATGCCGCTGCGGGTAAAAACTGGCGAATTTTGGCGTGACTTAAATGCAGGTTAGAGTGTTGCTCTTGTGCTTGCGGCTGTTCTGAAAATGCTAAACTTGGGATTAAAATAAGCGTAGCACTAACGAGTGCTCCCAGATATTTTGAAAACATAAACTTTCCTTGACTATAGCAATAACTGCTTAAATCATAACATGAATTAAGCAGTTTCGCGTCAATCAATTGTAGTTAAAAATAACTAATAAGCCGACTTAGGCTCCATGACTAACCAGCCAACTCCCACTAATAGTAACAAAGGGAAGATGATAATAATGGAGTTAAATAGTAATGCTAATACTAGCCCAATGAGCATCACCAATATCGCACCAATCAACCCCATTCCTAGTAGAGCAACAACCGCAATAAATGCAATTATGCCAATAAGTACCGTGAACAACTCCATTCCGACCCAGCTTAACTCCATTACAAAGTCTGGAATGCTTAGCCATACCAAAGGAGAGTTAAGCCATGACAATGTAGAACAGATCAACAGTGCTATAAGAACTAAAAATGCGGTTTTCATTGTGCTAACTCCTATTAAGACTTACTCGGTAATGCGGCGTATGAAATACCGTACGCCATGGCAACCATCAACGGGAATTTTAAAAATAACAGTACAGTTAGCACTCGAGTTAACCAAATTGGTATGTCAAAACGATGCGCAATACCGGCACATACACCCGCTAGTTTTTTGTTTCGTAAATCACGAAAACACGCTTTTCTCTCACGATAAATACTCATAACTTGACTCCTAAGCACTCACTTGAGCACTTTTTTGCTGCATTTGCTGTTTTAAGCTCGCCAGTTCAGCGTCTATCTTTTCATCTCGCTCAAACTGTTCAAATTGCTGTATTGTAGAGCTTTGCCCTAAGTCATAACTGTCTACCTGCGCTTCTATGCGCTCTACTTTATGTTCCAACTGCTCAAAACGAGACAATACACCCTCTACGTCTTGGCTGTGCAAAGTGCTACGCGACTTTAATTGTGCATTTACTGTTCGGTGAGCACGCAATAGTTGCTGCTGTTTAGCTTTGAGTGTCTGAATTTTATTCGATAACGTATCAGCATCGGCTTTCAATTTTGTTAACGTTTCATCTAAAGTAGACTTTTGCAGCTCTAATGCCTGCGAAGCCTCGACCAGTTGCTGCTTTTCTTTAAGCGCTGCTTTAGCTAAGTCTTCGCGGTCTTTACTTAATGCATGTTCAGCTTTTTGCTGCCACATATCGATTTGCTTGCGTTGATTTGCTTGACGACGCTCTAATGCTTTTTGCTCACAAATAATTGCCGCTGCCGTGCTGCGACACTCACTGAGCGCATCGTTTAGATCAATGAGTAACTGCGCTGCCAGTTTTTGTGGATCTTCAGCTTTATCTAAAAACGCATTTACTTCAGATTTAATTAAGTCTTCAATTCGGTTAATTAAGGCCATGTTCTGCTCCTTTGCATTGGCGTTGGTTTAACTTGTTATTCCAATCTTTATGCCAAGATTAAAAAAAATTAAAATTCAATAACTTAACAAATAAAACAAACTTAATTGCCATGTTGAAAAGTTGAGCTGTAGCTTAATAGACTAAAAAATGAGGATTTTGACCAATAAAAAAGCCGCATAAAATGCGGCTGTTTTATTGTGTTTAATGAAGGCTACTCAGGCACAAAACTCAGTGCCTTTTCCATGACGCGCAGATCAGCGTCTTTTTTATGGCCATTTTCAGATAAATGACGCCTAAAGCCCCTTGCACCCGGCTGACCTTGAAAAATACCTAACATATGGCGCGCTATGTGCCAAAAGTTAGCCCCTGATGACATCTGCTGCTCAAAGTAATCATACATGCTACGTACAACCTCATGGCGTGTTTGAGTAAATGCCTCATCGCCATAGATAAGTGCATCAACTTGCGAGAGCATAAATGGGTTACTATACGCTTCACGCCCGACCATTACACCGTCGATATGCGCCAGATGGTGTAGGCTTTCATCAAGCGTTTTAACACCACCATTAATACTGATATGTAGTTCAGGGTAGTCTTTTTTCAACTGATAGACTCGCGGATAATCAAGTGGCGGTACTTCACGGTTTTCTTTTGGGCTCAAGCCTTGCAACCAGGCCTTACGTGCATGAATAATAAAATCATCGCAGCCTACTTTAGCTGAAGCTTCAATCAACGCGGTTAAAAACTCATAAGAGTCTTGCTCGTCAATACCAATGCGCGTTTTAACTGTTACAGGAATATCAACCTGCGCTTTCATTGCCTCAACGCAATCAGCCACTAATTGTGGTTCAGCCATTAAACAGGCACCAAAACGGCCATTTTGTACGCGATCAGACGGGCAACCCACATTAAGGTTAATTTCACTATAGCCATGCTCTCCGGCACGCTTTGCACATTCAGCTAAAGCTGTTGGATCTGAGCCGCCTAGCTGCAATGCAACTGGCATTTCATGTTCACCAAAGCTTAAATAATCACCTTTGCCAAACAAAATCGCGCCCGTTGTGATCATCTCTGTATAAAGCACCGCATGCTTAGTCAACTTTCGATGAAAGGTTCTACAATGTTTATCAGTCCAATCGAGCATGGGTGCCACGCTGAAACGGCGAAAATGTGTATTTGCTAAAGTCATGAAGTGATGCCTTTAAGAGATAAAATAAAGTACAAAGCAAGTTTGGCCGCGTAGTATACCCCAATATCAAATTAGCGGCTATGTTGATTAAAGTGAGTAATAAAATACGCCTGAGACTTTATTTAAGCCATAGTAAAAAGATACACTAAGCACTTAAAAGCTAAATAGGTATAACAACAAGCATGAAATCGCATTTAGGCCGACGGGCTTTTTCTGCTATGGAACTACATACGCTTTTTAATGGTTATATCTACTGCGACGAGCGTCAGCCTAGAGAGCAACCCAAGCACTGGCACTTTTGGCTGCCTCTCATTGCCTATTACACGGGCGCCTATAGCGATGAAATAGGTAACCTTCAGCTAACTGACATTATCAAGATTGATGGCGTTCATGGCTTTAGCTTTACCACCCATGGAAAGATTCAACACCGCTTTGTACCAATACACACAGCCCTTTGGCAGGCAGGGTTTGAGCAGTACATTCAATTTGTGAAAAGGGAAAACCAATCTCGGTTGTTATTCGACTTGCCTTCTAAATCAGGTCGCTATAGTGAAAAAGTGAGGATCTGGTTTTCAGGTGAGGGAGAGCGCTTAGGTTATTTGCAAAAGTGTGGCCTACCCAATATAGATCAGCAAGGGCATAAAACAGCCATAAGCAGTTTGCGATTGAACTTTGAGCAGCAAGTTCGTATTGCCGCCATTCAACGCGCTAATAAGCCCGCCTTTCATTATCTTATGGGATTAAAAGATGAGCAGCTCACTCAATCACCCGTTCCAAATTTACTTAAGCAGATTATCGCCCCAATCAGAGTGATAAACAGCAATGTGCATTGGCAAAGATTTATTGAGCGACATAGCTAATCTCCTGCGTAATAGATTACGAAAAAATGCTACTTTTGGCTGCGATTATTTTTCGGGGGGATTACCGGATACTGATTGTATTTTATCAAGTATAAAAAAACGCCACCTAATTAAGGTGGCGTTCTTTCACTTTGACAAGTCAGTGGTATTAACCACCTGTTACAACTCGCGTTTCACACGTTAAGGTAACTGCTTGAGAGATAGGACTCGTAGCTGCACCTGTAGTTGTATTAGTCACAACAGATTGACCACCGCTAGCAACTTGTGCACCACGAACTGTTGTGCGTATCGTATATTCAGCATTAGCTTCTAAACCAGATAATCTGAATGTTGAGTTACCTAAAGAAGCGGCAACTGAAGCAGCCTTACCATTTTTAGCATAAGTTACCACTGAACCAGATAAATCAACAGCAACAGTACCATTTGAAGTATCTGCACAGGTTCCCGCTAATGTAAAGTCAGCATCAAACGTTTGAACTGGGTTGCCTAAAGTAACTGGAATAGAACCACACACATTCACTTCGCCATTTGAGTTGTACCAATCATTACCCGAGTAATCATACACTCTAACATTAGCTGTTGCAGTTGCACTAATACCATATCTTGCAGTTGCGCTGCCAGATATAATCTGCTTTGAATTACCGCGTAAGTAACTACCAATTGAACCATCAGAAGACGTAATTGAAACAGCTAAACCACGAGGAGGCACAGTGCCACTTGTAACGTTAATCGAAACGCCGTTTTGACACACTGGCGCACTCTGGTTCACTGAGAAGAAAGTTAAGTGGTTTGTTTTAAACTGTGCAGCAAACGTACCATCTGCATTTTGCGCGGTTACTGTTGCTTTGTTAGTTTCGCTCTGCCACTCACCTGTGTCTTCATCGTGAGATGCAACATCCAGCACGTCTCCCACTGTTACACCGCTACTTGCTGGTAGCGTTGTGGTTAGTGTAATAGGCTTATTAAATTGCTTAATTTTTGTTGTACCAGCTTGCATATTAACGTTAGTTACACCAACAGGTGTTGCCACTTGCGTAGCGCCAGCGGCATTTAAACCTTCAGGAATAATTGCACCAACACTATTATCATTTGAGTCAGCAGCTAATACGCTTAATGATACATCGCCACCACTTACAGGGGCTCCTGTTGCATCTCTTAGCTCAGTGCTTGCATCAATAGCTACCCCAGTACCGCCTTTACCACTTTCAGTTTTTGCTTCAACTGTTACCTGAGCGGTAGTCACAGCGCCATCAACCGCAACAGCTTCTGTCGTTTCTTTTAAGTTATCACCAGCAATTTTAACTAGGGCAAACTGTAAAGGCACATCCTTAGCACCTTCATCCGCTTCAGCGTCTAGGTCCACAATAAAGCTCTTTGCAGCATAACCTGTTTTCGTTACCACTGCTGTTACTTCACCAGATGCGCCTTCTTTACTTAAAAAAGTAAAGCTGCCTGATGCATCAACAACCACCGAAGTTAAGTCGGCACCGTTAACATCAGTTAAGCTTGTTGCGGCAGCACCATCTACTAAAAATTTAACTGTTGCCTCTTCCAATACATCAGCATTAGCAGAGTCGATAACACTCGCAGCAAACACTTTCGCAGGCTGTTCAGTTACAAGATCTGAAGGAGGCACTACCTCTGTAACTGGTTCCGTAGGCGTTGGTGGTGTAACCTTAACATTATTGTCGTTGTCGCTAAAACAACCCGTTAACGTTAGCGAAGCAGCAATAGAGACTGCCAAGAGAGATTTTTTATTAGCAAGCATGATTAGTCCTTGTTCCATTTTTTCGCAAGAGCCCAAACAACTCCCGCACAGTTTGTAATTCAAAATTATACTATAGGAAACTTTGCATTTATTTCCAATTCTTCCTATTGTTATTTTTCAACGGTGCCAATTTCACCCCACAATGTAGGACTGACCGCTCCATATTCTTTATTGACAATAAAAAACATGTTCGTTGATTTTACCTCACTAACCACTGAGGCTACATCATTATCGCCACCCACAATACTACAAAAGGCATACGCAATAAAATATAGTTAAACAAAAAGTAGGGTAAAGCAGTTGATAAATTATACAAGCACTACTTTAGAAAAACTACCGCAACTTTTAACTTTTCATAAACTTATCTAATATTAAAGTTACGTTACCAACCCTTCAAAACACAGTCGTCTAACGATGAGTCAAGTAAACCTCACGTAAACGTGCCAAATTTGCGTAAATATAGCTACTTGACAGCCTACCTTGATTGAGCAATGTGTTAGTAACATTGATTGGTGTTTCGATTTGTTTTGCTCGACCAATTGTTACATTATTATGAGACTCACCTATACGGGTACTGACACTATGGCGCCAAGCTGCATTGCCTTTGATTTGACCATAGCTTGTAGTTACCATATCTTTACGTGGCGTGAGTGGAATACTGAATGATACCCCTGCTAGCTGTACGTCGGTATCTTGTGCAAACACTGATATGTAGCTGTCTCCAAACCAAAAACGAGCTTCAACCTTTACGCCACTATCGTCATAAAAAAAGCGCCCTGCGGAGGCATGAAAACTGACATCTTTTTCTATCCAATTATAGCGATAAGACAAGGCTTGATAATCTCGGTCTGTATCGTAGTCTTGATACTCTAAGTAGCCAATATCTGCTTTAAATTGGTGGCGACCATTCTCGCTTAGCCAAACTGTTTCATTTTTTATACCAGTAAAATCTTGGTTAAACTCTCTAAAAAAGCCGACATGGGTTTGGTTATAAATACCGTAAGGCAGTGCAAAACTTTGGTATAGCGTGGCTTGAGTTATACCGTCTTTTTCAGCGAGTCGGCCAAACGCTTTTCCCGTTTCATAATCGTCAGTTTTTGCAAGCTCAGATTGAGCGCTAATACTTAAGCCCCCTCCATACCACATGGGTAAGTCTAAATCGGCTTTTACAGCCAGCGAGAAATCATACACGCCAAGTTCTGTTGCTGTACGTTGATTTAATGCAGGCCCTATGGTTAAACGAGGCCTAAAATAAGGGCTATTGGCATTTGGCATACCTACCCAAGACACACTGCCGAGCGGCTCCATTTCGCCGCGGCGTATATCCATATCTGGTGTGGTGCTGGTATTGATAAACTCACGGTAGTTATCTACGTTACCGCGCACAAATAACATTGGCATGCCACGATTTAAAAGCTGAATACTGTATTTTGCATCTGGCTCATCAATGTGCTCTGCAATACGCCCTAACACTAGCCCGATTGCGTCAATGTCATTTCGATTAAATACAAAGTTCTCAAAACTTACAACGATATGGGGCTCTCGGTTAAAGCCAACACTTACCGCCTCAAAACCATCGTCAATTAACGCATTTTTAAGTTCGCGAGTTTGCAAAGTGAGCGACTTGCTAAACTTATCACGCTCAGAGACTTCTTGCTTTGCTTCTTCTAATGGCTTTTGCGCAAGTTCTCGCTGCTTTTGATAATGCGCTTTAAATGCTGCTTCTCGTTTATTATGGTTATCTAAAATAGGCGCAGGTGCAGCTTCTGTTGGATCATTGAGTGTCGCTTGCTCAAACAAAGGCATTGAGAAGTTTAAGCCCCAGTAGGTATCCTTATCAGCATGATCGGTATTGCTGTAAAACCTACTACTTAGCGTTAATGTGCCCGCATCATAAATCCATTCTTTAGGCACAGTTAAACGTAAGCCTGCATTCACTGCATCTGCATCATGCTCAACCTGCAATGCAAACCAGTCTAATGGCTGCCATTCAATACCTGCAAAAGCCCCATCCATTTGCCCTGTAGTGCGATCGCTGACTGCAAAGCCTGCTGAAAACCTAAAATCATTCCACTCTTTTGAACCCGCTAAATAATAAGTTTCGTAGTTGTTTGCCGCACCGCCTAAATCTTTACCGCCGATAGCTAGGTTAAACCAATTTTTAGGGATAAAAGGGAGTTGGTATTTAAGATTAAAAGAAAGGTCTCGCGTTTGACCTTTTTTTTCAAACATATTGTCATGCATTGTGGTCGATGCTATCTGACCACTCACTTCAAGGCCATCATAAACGCCAGCAGAAAAGATGAAGTTATGCCCATCGATATATTCTGCTCCACGTAAATCAAGTTGATTGTTATAGCTAAAATCAACAACACCTTTTTCTAATATTTCAGCATTTGGGGTATTAAAGAGGCCAGTATAACCAGCAAATGAAGAATAGCTTGTAATTTGACTATCTGCTAAAACAGGCGCACTAGCAAGAACAACGCTAACTGCAAAGATCTTATTTATTTTTGACATGTACACAGACCAATTTATAGTTTTAAATTCTTGGTTCAATTGAGATAGAGACAGGCAACTACCTCTACCACTAGAGTTACTAAGCTATCGTACAACTAAGTATAGAAAAACCCAAGCTATTGACCTCTAATAGATACAAAGGCAATTTAGCTTAAGCTTCAATAAACGCATCAGTTGAACCTTTTCACTGTTAAGCTATGGCTCACTAGATGTTAAAGTTTTCTAAAGTTAACAACTTTTTTCTCGTCTTCTTGCGGAGCATTCAGCACCTGATGTTTTTCATTCCACACCAAATCACAAATACCATCTGTAGGATTAAACCCTGTAGGTGCCTCTAACAACAATTTACGGATAAGCTCATGATCAAAGTTGTGACACGCCGTATCCATTGCGTTCATAAAAGATTCCAGCTCTGCCATTGGTAATTTTACTTCATTGGCCGTCATGATCCGCGGGTGTGAAGTCTCTTCAACATTGTCACCTATCAATAACTCTTCATATAACTTTTCACCAGGGCGCAAGCCGGTACATTCAATTTCAATATCACCATGAGGGTTTGACTCTGATTTGACCTCTAAGCCAGAAAGATGCACCATTTTGGTTGCTAAGTCTTTAATCTTAACAGACTCCCCCATATCCAATACAAATACGTCACCGCCCTTACCCATGGCTCCCGCCTGGATCACTAACTGGGCGGCTTCTGGTATGGTCATAAAAAATCGAGTGATATCTTTGTGGGTTAACGTGATTGGGCCACCTTCTTTAATCTGCTTACGGAATAGAGGTACAACTGAACCACTAGAACCAAGCACATTACCAAAACGTACCATGCAAAAACGGGTATTTTTAGACGTTACTTTACTTTCAGCCAAGGCTTGTAACACTAACTCTGCCATACGCTTGGTTGCACCCATTACATTGGTAGGGCGCACCGCTTTATCTGTAGAGATTAATACAAAGGTCTCTACTCCTGCGTTAATAGCGGCTTTAGCTGTGTAATATGTACCAAATACATTATTACGAACACCCTCAACCACATTTTGCTCTACAAGCGGTACATGTTTATAAGCCGCAGCATGATATACGGTATGCACACCAAAGGCTTTCATACAAGTTTCAATACGGTTGACTCGTTGCACCGACCCGATCACTGGTACTATTTCCAACGATACGCCTTTATTCAATGCAAGCTGATTCAGCTCTTTCTCGATGCTATATAAACCAAACTCCGACACTTCAAAAAGCACTAACTTGTTAGGTCCACTTAATATAATTTGCCTACATAGTTCAGAGCCTATAGAGCCACCAGCACCAGTCACCATAACAACTTTGTCTTTGATATTTGCTGCCATCAGCTCTGGTTTAGGTGTTACTGGGTCTCTGCCCAATAGGTCTTCAATTTCAACTTCTTTGATTTCATCCAATTGTGCTTTACCATCGATGACATCAGCCATACCTGGCACTGTCATCACCTCAAGTGGCAGCTTTTCTAACTTAGTGAGTATTTCTTTGCGGCGAGAGCGCGGTACACTAGGCAATGCCAGCAACACCTTTTTAACTCTTTTTTTGTCGATTAAATTATAAATCTCGTTAAAAGGAATAACGGGGATCCCTTGAATAATAGCTCCATGCTTACCACTATCATCATCTAGGTAAGCAGTTACGTAATAATCAGGTCCAGTCGCGAGCGCCGTAGCTAGCTGGCGGCCTGCATCACCAGCACCGTAAATCACTACTGGCGTTTTAGTCACCGCAGATAAACGCCAAATAAGCGCCCTCACCAAAATACGCGAACCACCTAGCGATAACACCATCAACCAGCCGTAAATAATAGGCATAGTGCGGGGAATTGTAGTTTGAGTAAAAAACGCCGCCATGACCAACACCACTGTACTAACAAGGGTACCAAGAACTACCGCCCCAACGGCATTAGCACCAACATAGCGCAGAACAGCACGATAAAGCCCTAAGCGGACAAAAACAAACAAACTTACTGGTAAAAGAATAGCCAATAACAGCCAATTTTTGGTGACAGTTAAAGGAGCAATACTATCGAGCCTAACAATCAGCGCTAACCAAAATGCCGTGACTATAAATACAGAATCTAAAACAAGCGTGAGAAGCCGCTTTTGGTTGCGAGAAGCGCCAAGCAAGGCGCGAAACCAACTATCCATTGTGTTCCCTTTTTATTCCAATCCGAACTAAAACCGCAGACGAACTAAAGCATAGTACATGCTGCAGTATACACAAAAGTAGCAAAAATGTATGAGGAAAATATGAAGAAGCTTGAGTTTAGAACAGAGAATATCTTACACTAATGTCTACCAACTCTATCTCCTGAACCACTACCAGTTACCGTCATTGCTATATATTTAAAATAATTAGCCACAGTCAAAGTATCAATCATTTTCCTATCTGTTGTCGCAAGTAATTCAGGGGTAGACATATCGATTTCATTCACCTGCGCGAGACCAGTGATTCCAGGCCTAACCGAATATATGCCTTTCGCTTCTCTTGCATATGTGAGCTCTTCTTGATTGTAAAGACCTGGGCGCGGACCTACCAAGCTCATTTCACCTTTTAGTACATTCCAAAGTTGTGGAAGTTCGTCTAATTTTGTTTTGCGAAGAAAATGCCCAAATGGTGTAATCGAAGAAGAACTTGCAAGGTGACTTGCAACGGAAGCAGTATCTACTTTCATTGTTCTAAACTTAACTAAAATAAATGGCTTTTTATTTCTACCTACACGCTCTTGAGTAAAGATTGGTGAGCCAGTATCAAATAAACCAATAACATATATCACAACTAAAAAAGGAAAGGTAACTAACAAACCAAATAAGGCGAATAAAAAATCGAGTAAGCGTATCATTTATGAATCCATTAATTTTATTTATATAAGTTATTTGAAGCAACGACGAATACCTTCGTCTAAAGTTATTGGAGGCACCCAATTTAAAGTTTTCTTTGTATGTTCAATATCAACCGTAAGTGATTTAGAAAGCCGCTCTACTTCAGATTTCTTACCAACCAAGCGAGCAAAAAACAGCAGCAATGATACGGGAAATGGAATTAATCTTGGTGTATTACCAGCGGAAGAGATCAGCTCACTTAGAAATTCAGTTGTAGAAACATCCTGATCATCACTTACATAAAAAATTGAGGCTGACGATTCCTGACATTCAACACATAAAATAATCAAATCAATTAAATTATCTACACTAACAAAGCTACGCTTATTATTTATAGAACCTAAAGGGAGTGGTAAATTCTTAGAGGCTATTCTCATAAGTGATGCAAAGTTACCTGGTGCCCCTTTACCATACACGAGAGGTGCACGAATAATAAATAGGTTTACATTATTTGCATTACAAAGTTCTAGTAAGCTATCTTCTGCTTCTTTCTTTGTTTTCGTAGCGATATCATTAGGTAAGATACCAGCCTCTGCCCAAGTTACATTCATTGAGCTGATATATACTATCCTTTTAACACCTGAAGCAATAGCATTCCTAGCAACATTTTTAGTTAAATCAACATTTATGAACTTATACTCACTTTCTGTAAACACTCTGTGTGAAGCACCCACTAAGTGTATTAATGTTTCGCAACCAAAAAAGTTCCAATCATTTTCTGGCTTCCTCAAATCCACTGCTCTAAAATCTTCTGGAAGGTGACTACCTATAAAACCCGTTTTTCCAGTTACGGCTACTTGTTTTCCCATTAATTAACTTCTCATTTTTTTATATATTACGCTAAGTATTTTTCTTGGTAATAACCTTAAAAAAATCCTGGGTAAAAGATATCTACAAAAATCAAAGAAGTTAAAGTATAAAATCTCCTTACATTTTTTAGCAAAAGCAAACTCAAGCTTTAGATAATCAAACCCTTTTCGACGTCCGATAAGATCATTTCCAACTCTCACGTCAACGAAAACATCATGCACATTGGCCATATTTAAGTTTGCCATAATTAACTTAACCCAGAGGTAATAGTCTTCGTGAAATAATACAGACTCATAATTACCAACTGCTAGAATTGATTCTTTGCGCATGCATACCGTAACGTGATTCATCGGGTTTCTATTTTTACCGTAACGAATTATTTCATCCTTAGATATAGGGACTTCTCTGTAGCGCTTTAAATCCCCCGGCACAGAGTAAAATTCCTCTATGCTCGACCCAAAAACATCAACATCAGGATTTTCTTTGATAAATTTTAGAGTTTTTTCTATCCTAGTAGGTCTTGATATATCATCACTATCCATTCTAATAATATATTTTTGAGAACAATGTTTAATCCCCTCTCTTAAAGCTAATCCTAACCCAACATTACATTCCAGTTTAACAAGTACAAATTTAACATTCATGCTTGACAACTTACTACCAATAGCTTCGATCTCTGAAAAGTAATTTTGGTTCAAAGGGCCATCGCACACTAAAACAAATTCTTCAGGTAAAATAGTTTGCTTTACTACACTTTCCACAGCATCTCTAAAGAAAAAGATCTCATCATTCTTATAAACGCTCATTAAAACCGAAAACATGTTTCACTCCCCATGCTATAAAAGTTCAAAACCAAGAAGCCACTGCTTTTAAAGAATACCTGCAAACTCTTTTGTAAGTGCTTAAACTTGTCAGTAAAATCATGCTGTCTCATATTAAAAATGTTACTTTATCCATAATACTGAAAACAGCATTTTGACCTCAATGATAGTTAAATTCTTACTTTTCGATATTGGTTCTTTTTGAAACTAAAGGCAAAAGTAAAGTAAAATAAAAAGACATTCCAATTGTGTAACCATAAAGAGCTGGGGTAAAAAATCCAACAATAAAAAATGCACTTAACAGCCCCATTAACCTCCGATCATAAGCATAGTATTTTTTAACTGCACTAAAAGTTAAAGAAAGCAAAAAAACCAAACCTATGATGCCAATTTCAGCTAACACCTGAATGAAAAAGCTCTCTGTTGAACCATAGAGCAACTGATAGTTTAATAGGCTCTGAGAGCCTCGAGAAAAAACGCCCACCCCATGTCCAAAAATGACTTCTGGGAATTGAATTGCATACTTAAATGAATCTGACCATATAATGAACGCAGAATATGACTCTATATTCTCTAAAATATTGATCATTTCAAACACTCGACCTAAATGCTCTTTAAAAAAAAGCAAGATAGTAAAAAATAAAACCACACTAAAAAATAGCTTTATTATTTTTCTTGGTGACAAATAAGAAAATAAAATGTAAAAGAAAATAAAAACGAAGAACACTTTACTTACAGTCAACACACCAGCAAAGAAAAGAAGACCTCTTGTAAAATATTTTAAGCTTTGCCTCCTCCAGTCATAACTAAAGCTCAAGCAAAGGCAAAAAGATAAAAAAAGCGCCAAGGATTGTGGAGATGATATAAATGAAACAGCTCGAACATTTACGTTTTCATTTGCTAAAACCTGTTCATTGGTATAAACACCGTGACTCACTAAGCCAAATAGGTCTATAGAAATAGTTGACTGTATAATAGCACCAACAGCATTCACCCCTCCTATTATAAGGAAAAGCCCTGCAAACTTTTGAATATTATCCTCCATATTTCTATAGCTAAGCAAAACGAGCCAAAAGACTACAAGAAAGACCAAATTGGTGAGACCAATAAACCCACCAAAATAGCTGCCATATTCAGAACTCAACGGAGTAATAAGAAACGCCAGAAAACAATAAACTATATAAAAGAAGACTGTTTTTCTATGGCCATAAACTTGCCTTCTAAAAATCAAAAATATAAATGCAGGTAGTAGTATAATAGTAGAAACAATTACTAAATCTGCTACCACACTACCTAAAATCACACCTATTGTTGTTCTGAAGTAAATAAGCGTGATAATTAATAAGCCAAGATGAGTAAGCTTTTTCTCAAGTGATGTTTCCATATATTACTCTACAGGAAAGAAGTAATCTCGTTGTAGGCCTTTCCCTACTCCCATTCCGTTTAACCTATTCATGCTAAACACCCGGAACTTAGCTCTAGCTCTATAACTAAAATTAATTATTTCAGAATATATATCCGATTTAATTTCTTTCTCATATAGATGACTCGAGTGGATATCATATAGCCAAGATGAGATCGAGAGGGTGATTTTCCCAACGTCAGAAACATCACCACCCTCACTATTGAGGACCATTTCAAAATCTTCAGGCTCACTAATATTTATGACCAACTTATTCCAAAATGTGTCTAGCCAATCAGGCCTTTCAAACGGAGTAAACAGGAACCCTTTTTTACCAACTTTTTGGGCATCCCATACGGACGTACTCCATGAGCTGCCAACAACCTGAGAGATTGCAATCCATTCTTTAATTGTGTATCTCTTTGTCAGCACCATATTCACAGGGATTGTTAGTCCGTTAACGGTAAATTTCTCAACATATTGCTCTACTGAAATTGACGGGTGGGGTCGAACAACAAATGTGCTCTTAGGGTATAAAGCACACAGTTTAGTTATGAAATATGTAAATGCATTCAAACAACGTAACGCGTAGTCCCTATACTCGTATGCGACCTCAGAGTCATACCCCATTGCGATTTTGGCTTTAATTTTGTCATCACTAAAAAATGCCCAGCCATAGTTCATTGGAAAAAAATACAGCTCAGAGCTTTTTTCAATTCCAAACTCAGCACGTAATTTACCGTCATACAATGATGAGTTATATAAATCTTCCATCAGTAATTCATGTAAGGGGTTTCCTATCACACGTATGTTGTCACTTTTAGAACCACTATCCTTGAGAAACTCTTTAAAGTTATCTTCCCATGCTAAGTGATAAAAATGCTCCTGGATGAACCGCGACTTGGGCTTTTTAAAGTCTTGATTAGACTTGCTTAAAAGTTGCTCCCAATTTAAGCTGATAAAGTTACATTTTTTAAACTTTTGCCGTTTAAAAGCCCTAATAGGCCAAGTTGCATCATCAATAGCGTAAGGAAACACAATATTTCTTGCATTAAATTGATTAAACAAGTGAGCATGAAATTCCGTAGACAATATGATGCAACTACACCCTTTCATCTCCAACTCACTTTTCAATCGTTTAACAGAAGACATTTCTCGGTCTTCATGTTCAACCAAAAAAAGAAAATCAACCTGAATCACAGTGGTAACCTCACTTTATTTCTTTCCACCAAAAACTTCAGATATTCAAAATCTTCTTCCGAGTCTATATTCACAAAGCGTTCAACCACATAAGGAACTGTTTTATTTGAGAAAAAAGATTTTTCATTAAGTAGGTGTTCTTTTTTTGTAACGTAGATAGCTCCCGTAAGTGCGTATGCCTCTTGCAAGCTTTGTCGATTAACTTCTGATGTTGTCCCATCAATAAATGCCTGCAAGGCACCATTAACTATTTTTTTCATTTTAAAAGGGTGAGGATCATCCACCCGAGCAACCGATACGACCGACTCCCCCGTCATATTAGCAATAGACAGACATTCATCAATTTCTTTTCCCGTCCTTAGTGGGGAGGTAGGTTGGAGCAACACAATATTTTCGACATTAGCAAACTGTTCTTGACAAAGTAAATTAGTCACAACATCTACAGTTTTTGAATTATCTCCAGATAACGATTTAGACCTAAGCCCAAAACTTTCTGCTCCTGCATCAACGGCAATTTTTTCGTACGATGCTGAATCTGTTGAAATAACAACCCGTTCTATTTTTTTGGCGGACATAGCACTGGCAATAGCGTATTCGATGAGAGTCTTTCCATTGAGACGCGCAATGTTTTTATCTCTGAACCCTTTGGAACCAGACCTTGCTGGTATAATTGCTATATTCATAATCAATACGTAAGTGGTTTTAATAAGTTAGGTTTTAACGAAGGAATAATCTCTGCAATTCTTTTTCCTGCATCACCATTACCGAAAACTCTCCCTTGAGGATATTTTCCATGTTCTATCTGCTTATTTAAACCATTAAAAATAGCCTCCTCATCATATCCTGTGAAAATTACATTACTGCCGCATTCTCTTAAATTTTGTCTGTCTCCAACAACTACAGCCGGAACCCCCAAAAATTCACCTTCACGCAGAAAAGAAGATGAGTTACCAACAGCACATGTCGCGTTATTTAATACACGGATGAAGTCTTCTGCGGAGAAATTTTTATAGAAGTGGAAGTTATCCGACATATGATGTTCTCGAAAAGTTCTTATCCCTTTTGCGACATCCTCGCCCCCTGCATCTGCATTTGGCCAAAGTACAACCTTTTGGATATGCTCGATCCGATATAAAGCATTCAGAGTATTCTCTACTTGAGTAAACCCTTCACCGTAGCTAGTTGTTACGGGATGTTGAATCATAAGAATATATGGCTTATTCCAGTCGACCTCTGAACCTACTCCGCCATATTTTTTCATATGTTCATTCGAGATAGATTTATCACAATTTGCAATAACATCCATTGCAGGGCATCCAAGATTAAAAACAGAAGATTCCTTCTCCCCCATTTTAATTACTCGCTCTCTACTTTTTTCAGTTGCTACGAAATGAAAATCCGCTAATTTGGTGATTGCATGTCTAACTCTATCGTCAATGTTCCCGCTAACTTCACCTCCTTGCAGGTGAATTAGAGGAATATTCATGTATGTTGCTGAGATCGCCGTCGCCATAGTTTCATACCTATCGGCGATAGTTACAACATAATCGGGTGCCAACTCACCAAATGCGGTTGCTAATTCTATCACTCCCATTCCCGTTGATTTAGCTTGAGTAATTAATGTTTCACCTTCCACTGTATAGTAAATTGCTTTATTTGGTTCAAAGCCGTCTTGTTTCATGACATTAATAGCTTTGCCAAAGCGCTCTAAAAGCAAAGATGCACCAACTAATATTTGTAACTCAATTTCAGTGTGCTCTTGCAACGCTTTTAACAAAAACTTGACTCGACCATAGTTAGCGCGGCTTGCAACTACAACGCACACCTTTATCTTTTTCATATCACGTCATCCTTCGTTAAAAATGCCCATTGATTCATATTTTTATTCAGTACCTTTCCTAACACGGTTTTAAAATCTGACGCGGAAATTCCATACCCTGCCGGCTTTTTGGTTTCCAAATCATCAATAGTGAGTACATGCCCCTCAGGTAAAGCTTTCCTAACCGCCAGAGATTTACCAAACATTTTTTTAAGTTCTTGTTTTTCTGAAATATCATTTTTATCAATTGGATTTGACAACATTTTAGAAATATCACGCACCCCCTGCATGAGCATTTCAAACTCATCAATTGTTAATGACGAAGTCGAGTCTGGACCAAACATTCTTTTGTCAAAAACCACATGTGCTTCAAGCATAGAGGCACCTAAACTAACGGCAGCCAGAGCTGGAAAAATCGTGCCCGAGTGGTCAGATAGGCCAACGTCAACCCCGTAACGTTGCTTCATCTCGCTAATAACATTTAAACCAACATCCTCTGGCTGAGTAGGGTACCGCGTGGTACATTGCAAAAGCGTCAATTTATTTCCATGTTCTTGGACAAAGCTAACTGCTCTATCTAACTCATTGAAACAACTCATGCCACTAGACAAAATGATGTCTTTACCCGTTTTACAAACTTTTTCTAACATGAGCATATTTGATATTTCACCAGAACCAAATTTATACTTCTGAACACCAAGCTCTTCTAGTAATTCCACAGCACTGATAGAAAAAGGGCTGCTAACAAATTCAAGCCCAACATCATCACAATGCTGTTTTATGCCCTTCCACTGTTCTTTGGTGAAAGACATTCTTGCCCAATAATCTTGCCTTGTCTTGTCAACGTAAGAAAAATTCACCCTAAATTTCTCAAATTCACTGCTTTCAGCTTCAGCAATATGCGTTTGAAACTTAATTGCATCTACGCCTGTTTCAGCAACGGCATCGATATATGAGTGCAATATCCCTAAACTGCCATCGTGAGCTTGTCCGACTTCTGCAATTGTAAAAACCTTATTCATTTATATAACCTTAAAGAGTCAAAGCTCTCCCTTACATGAAACAAATTAAATTTATAGACGATAGAAACTGCTGCCAAACATTGCGCAATGCTTGTCATAAAAACAATTATAAACCCGGCATCTAACACAAATAGTGCTGGCAGGTTGAATAATAAAATCACGCATGTCATCAATAGCAAGGATCCGAAACGAAAATTAATCACTTCAACCTTTTTTGATTCAAAAAGCGATAGTAAAAAATTAATAAGAAAAACGCTGAAGACGGCAATGGCTGCACCGACAAACCCAAATTTTGAGACAAATACATAGTTTACAAGGAGTGATAATATACCAGTCACAAGCGTCACTTTGGGAACTATCATAGTTTTTTTATAGAAAAATATCGGAGCCATACAAAAACAATACAACCCTCGAAATAGATATGCCATTGACATTATTAAAATGACGACAAGTAAATCTTTATACTCACTTCCCATAAATTCAACCATGAATGACTGTGCAACAACAGCAAAATTAACTATAAGTAAGTTAACAAAAAAATACCAAACAGGTAGTGTTTTTTCGAAAAACTCAGCCCCTCCCTTATTTTTAGTCACAGAACTTTTATTATAAATTGGCATAAGAATATTATTAATAGAATTAACTATAGCTTTTATGATTTGAGTAAATTTATCAACAATAAAAAACAACCCAACCATTGAAAGAGTTAAAAAACTTTCAATAAAAAAGGTCGTACTATACATAAATAATACGCCACCAACAGAATGAAAAATCAAAGGAAACGAATACTTTACTGCCATATCTGCATAGTTGAAATTAAAAGAATCTGCCAAGTAATGCCGGCAGTGTCTTAATGAAAATAACACCATAGCGGAGTAATAGACTACGCTTGATATCAGAAACCCCATATAAGACATGCCGAAATATAAGATAAGAATAACACCGACAAAAACAGATAAACCTTGCGCAACTATACTTCTCATTAAGATTAGGGAACCTTTCTGTTCATTGATCAACAGACGCTCAAAAACCGTATTTAAGATAGACAAAAAAATGAGAAACACACCAATATATAGTACTTGAGTGCTAATACCATTAAATATATTAGAAAAGTAACCTTGGCTAATTAAAAAAGCATAAATAAGACAGAAAAAAGATGAGCAACCAAGAGTTAAAAAAATCACGGTTGAAGTAAAAGACTTTAGTTCATCTGCTTCATAATCAAAAAAGTACCTGGAAATGGCACTGGAAAACTGAAACCCTGTCCAAGATGTCGCTATGATCACTCCCGACATCATAAGCCCAATAATTCCAAATTGTTCTGCGGATATATACTCACTATATAAAGGTAAAGTAATAAAGTTAATAAAATACGGGAGTAAACCAACGACAGAAAAACTCAATAGGTTTTTTATCATTTTCATTCACTAATCCTAGTCAGTTAATTGCGGAGCAATACAACTCTATATTGAGCGTTATTTGCCTTAGTAGAAAACTAGATTCAGAAAACATTTCCTATAATTATTCAAGTGTTGAATTATTGAATGCTTGAAAAATTCTCACTGAAGATTTGCCATCAAACTCTCCCAGCTGCTCTATACTCTCGAAGTTACAACCTCTGCTTTGTTTAGGGCCAGTTAAGAATTTGATTATTTCTTCATTACTTTTACAAACAGGAATATCAAACTCGCTCAAAAAATCTTGATAATTTAAGTTAGGGTGATCAACTATCACACATTCAACATGACACATAAGCGCCCAGCACATCGTTGATGTATATGTCCCCATAAAGATATCCGCGATAGCTATTATGTTTGTCAAAGAACAATCTATTATTTTAATGTTCGGGGAGCACTCATTAATCCATTGATAATCATCCCTATCTGATTTTGGGTGAAGAGAAACGAAAATTGAATAATTTAAAACTGCTAATTTTTCAAACAAATCTTTAAAAATTTCAATATGTTGCTCCTTTCCCATTAACTTATGTTCGAAGTATTGTGGTAAAGAGATTATCAGAATTGGTCTGTCTGTACTGAAGTTTGCATTGTTCAGCAACGTTTTCTTTATACTTGCTTTATTGTTGTAGCAATGAAGTACTTCATCTTGTGCAGCAGTTCCTGTAACTTGATATTTAGTTTCTACACCACCATATGATGCAAGTCTGCTTTTTTCCCTTTTACTATCCAATAAAACACTGTCTGCGACGCCTCCACCCAACACCCATGGATTCTCTGGATGAATACCAAGCTCATGTAACATTAGGCTTTCAAATGGGCGATAAAACCCTTTGTCACCGTAAATAGCACAACGTTTTATATTTTGGGGCACTTGGCTATATTTAGCATGATAGATCTTCATTGTTCTTAATTTGTAACTAGATTCATAAGTCGCAGAATACGCAAAAGCTGGAATGATTATTTTCACATCAAGCTTTTTTGCCGCATAGCATGCTGCCGCTTCTATACCTGAAGATCGATCACTTGAAATCACTAAATCAGTGATATTCTCTGCAACCATTAGGCTTGTTAATTTTTCTGCATTATCAAGTACCCTATTCTTTGCTTTATTCGCTAAACGAGACAAAAGTAGATCACTTTGCAAATAGCAACCTAACGTCGTATTATCAAAAAAATACTTGAGTAAATTAGCTACCCAGCTATTTTTATTAGTGGTATTCAAAGGGTGAGAAACATCGTTAATGACATGCCAATGTGTATTTAACAATTCCACTAATTTTTTACTGTGATAAGTGATATAAAAAATGGGGTTGAGCTCTCCATTCAACCGTTTAAATAGCCTCACATACTCAACCAAGGATGCATCATGGCTAGGAATCACTAACACATTTTTTTTATTCATAAAACCTGTACCAAATTCAAAACAAAAGTTTTCAACGTCATTCTTAGGCAGTCCATTCTAGGTCTAATTGATTTCTGAATCAGTATAAAGCCGCAGTTCTGTTTTAATAACACGTCATTTAATTATAGCGTGTCTAACGAATTAAGCTCTTACTTCATAAGCTGAAGCCATCGTCAACGACGATATTTTGCCCCGTCACATATTTAGCATCATCGGAGATTAAAAATAAAACCCCGCCAGTAATTTGCTCTACGTCCAACATACCAGCTCCGCATGTTTGAGCTTTATAAGCATTTAAAAAGTTGTCAGGCTGTTTGTCAAAGATCCCTCCAGGACTCACGCAGTTGCTCCTAAAGCGACTGTCTTTTATATATGAAACAAAGTATTTGCTGAGGTGTAATATCGCAGACTTTATCGCGGCATATTCGACTGGCATGGTCATTGAGGTATTTGCATAAACCTCAAATTTGGGGGCAATCAAGCCATAAATGGAAGAAATATTGACTACAGAAAGTGGAGATTTGTGCTTCTGGAAGTATATTGCACTTTGTTGCATGACAAGAAAAGAGCTGCCCAAATGCAATGATAAGTTGTCATTAAACCCAGATAAAGTGACATCTAGTACGTTCTTACCATATTCACTATTACGTGGGTATGTTGCATTCACAATTCCATCAAGCTTGATATCACTGGAGAATAGCTCTTTAACTTGCTTTTCATTCGTAACGTCTAAACTCATTAAACTTAACTTGGCGCTCTCCTTAAGGCTCCATTGCTTTTCTAGCCGCTCCGCCATTTTGTCAACATCGATATCGGCGGCTATAACACTAGCCCCTTTCTTTAGCGCAGCAGAGATTATGGCACCTCCCAACAATCCACCGCCACCTAGTACTAATATAAATTTATGTTCTAAGTTATAAGACATTTGCTTCCCCTCGTAAGATGCTTTCCGCTAATAAAAAGTCATAGATATCATCTATATCAACAGCTCTTTCTCTAGGGACAGTTACAGATGTAACTTTGCCGTCAAAAATACCCGTATTTTCTTTTATAAAATCAGGTTTTGCGACATAAACGACGGTCGTAATATCAAAAACTTCAGGGGCATCTTGCCTTCTCGCGATATTCCTTGGTGGCTTGTTCACAAGCTCAACAAACCCTTCTAGATTATTTTTTACCATGTTAAAAAATGGGCTTCTATTAGCTGGTGTTACCGAGATACAAATGTCTGCAGATGTATCGTTAAGTTTAGCAATTGCTCTTTCAACATCATCGACAGCTCTCAAAGGGCTAGTTGCAGGCAAACTTACTAGCGTATCAATCCTACCATACCGTTCTGTAACCCAGTCAATGGCATGCCTCCAAGATAGCCATTCAGGGCTGCTATCAGAAGCAAGCTCACTTGGTCTCTCAATAACTTCGGCGCCTGCAGACAAAGCAACTGCTGCAATAGCTTCGTCATCGGTAGAGACGAACACACGATCAATAGAAGGCGCAGAAAGAGCCGTATCTATAGAATATTTTAATAATGGTTTTCCTAATAATGGTCGAATATTTTTTCCCGGTAATCCTTTCGAACCACCTCGAGCAAAGATAAATGCATAGCTTTTCATTGAAGCTCCATTTTACTGTACACCAGCTCTAATAACTTTTTTTATTGGAAACTTAGATTTAGCATTTTCTATTAAAGCGACCGTTTTTGAAGCTTCAGAAACGCTAACAGCTTGACTATCATCTCCATTAATTAGAGATAGAAAATCAGTTAGCATATCTAAGTACATTTGATTTGGTTCCCAAGAGGGATCGCTAAATAGTAACTTCTCACTTCCATTTGTACATATTCTAATTTCATTCGCGACTAGATCCCAATCAACAACTCCCGCGTGGGAGATAATTTTGCATCTACGGCTTACTTTTTGCTGTAAGAAATCTAAATGAACATTCAAACATACTCCATGTTTTGCTAGAAAAAGAAGATCAGCACTATCCTCTACATCAATCTCAAGCTCTCCAGAATTTTTAAGCAATGCGTACTGCAAATCTAGTTCGCCAAATATCCACTGAGCATAATCCAATTCATGACTGAGCTCTAACAGTACGCCACCTCCTAATTTACTCTGTGCAGATACCGTTTCTCGGTAGTCTTTATGCGGACGCCAATCTGGTAAATACTGACCCATATCTATTGAACAATGATAAATTTTACCAAACATACCTGATAGGATATATTCCTTCATTTTCCTCGCAGATGACAAATATCTGATACAGTACCCAACAGCAACTGGTGTACTAAAGTTTGCTATCGCGCTTTCTAGCTCTTGCGTATCTTGTTCATTGGTACAAACTGGCTTTTCAATTAGTACAGGAATACCTGCTTGGATCAGTGGTATCGCGTGAGAGCTATGAAAGGGAGCAGGCGAAGCTATAATTATAAGCTCAACTTTTAATTCGATGAGCTCTGAAACTGACTCAACGATATAATCGACATCAGCGGGTACAGCTTCAGGCTTACGACCGCTTGATGACATTGCGTAGATAACTGCTTTTGGAAAAAATGACCTGAGATTTCTACGGTGGCGAGTTGCTATATTACCAAACCCGATAACTGCGACTCTATCCATTAGTCTAGACCTAAAGTTTGAATATCAGACTGTGCTCGACGAAAATCATCCATTCGTCCAATATCAAGCCAATACTCATGGATAGGGAACATAAGCACTCGCCCCTCACCATTAAAATACATCTCCAATAAACTTGGCATGTCAACACGGTAGTTTTTTGGTACTAAGCTTACAATTTTTTGAGAAATAACATAAATACCAGCATTAATGAAATAGCGCTGAGTTGGCTTTTCTTCTATACCACTCACTTTCATTCCATTGCCTTTTACAACGCCGTAAGGGATCTGATAGTCGTATTCTCTTACGCACATAGTTGCATCAGCATCATTCGTTTCATGAAAGTCGAGTAATCGTTCATAATCAACATTAGTTAATATATCCCCATTAATCATAATAATGGGTAGATTTTCAGGTAAGTCCTTTGGTAGAAGCCCCAGCGCACCACCTGTTCCTAAAGGCTCACTCTCATGGACGTAAGTGATATTTACACCTAACGAGGAGCCATCACCAAAGTACTGTTCGATGATTTCTGGCATATAATGCGTTGATATATAAAAATTTAAAAAGCCTGCTTTGATAAAGTTTTGTATTGTGACTTCTAATATTGGTTTGTCGCCAACTTTCAGCATCGGCTTAGGACAGTTATCAGTTAAAGGTCTTAATCTAGTACCAAAACCACCTGCCATGATAAAAACAGGGTTATTTCGTTTTTCAACCAAGAAAGTATCGTACAATGTTTTAAGCCCAACAACTCGACCTTCATCATCAACGATAGGCAATGATAAGATTTCTGATTCCTTCATCATTTTCTGTAGCTCATTACTGCTTAATGAGGCGCTGGCTGTAATAGGATTACGGTTCATAATCTCTTCAACAACACATGATAGTTCAGTGCCTTTTAGTATCGCCCTTCTTATATCTCCATCTGTTACCACACCCTTTATAACTCCATTTTCAGCAACAATAGCCACACGTAGGGCTTCTTTATCAATGACGGAAAGTGCTGTTTTGAGCGAGTCATCAGGTCTAATTATTATATTTTCCCAGTTTTTAATACTCATCATCTCGTCCTTTGCAAAAATTTTTTGCTCCATATACCACTTTCCCAGAAGGAATAGACTGCGTTACATTCGCACCTACTCCAATGATACTCCCAACGCCGACCGTCACATTGTTTATAACGCTAGCACCAGTAGCAACATGAACATATTTTTCTAATTTCACCTGTCCGCTTAGCGTAGCCCCCGGTGCTATATGGCAATGTTCACCAATATCACAATCATGCTCCACTGTTGCGGACGTATTAACAATACTGTTTTCGCCTATTCTCGAGCCGATGTTAATAACCGCACTTTGCATCACTTGAGCTCCAGCTTCTAACACCGCATGTTCTGATACGATGGCTGAGTCAGCAACGATAGTAGCAAATGAATACCCCAAATCTCGATAGCGATTATAGAGTAAACGCCTCAATGACTTCCTAGGCATCGCCCCGATACCATTGACTAGCAATACGTCTTTAGGATTAAAATCTAATACCGCATCGTCACTATCAAAGTGGCGAACACTTGTAAAAATACCATGCCCTGCAACTACTTCTGGGGCAACGACACCAACTAACTCTTTTCCTTGTGAATACAGAATATCCGCAAGAACAGCAGCATGCCCGCCAGCCCCTAACATCAGGTAACTGATCTTACTCATCGATTAAATCACCAGCCTCGTACCCTTTACTACTTTCTTTGCCCAGATAGCTCCAGTATTTTGACGGCTCAATGCCGTGACCAGGCCTTTTGATCGTTAAGTTGTTAGAGGTAAAGCTTTCCCCAACTGAAATTGCTTTTGCAGCAACAAGGCTCTTTCTAGCGACCACTTTATTCTTTATTTCTGTTGGTCTAGGCCCTTTGATGCCATCACCTAATACTTTCTCAACAGTACGAATACCACCCACCATTGACGCAAGTTCCTCAGGGTCTAACGATGCTTTATGATCGGGCCCTGGTAATGACTTATCTAACGTGAAGTGCTTTTCTATTAACACTGCACCCTTTGCCACTGCAGATATCGGTACAATAATACCTTCACTATGGTCAGAATATCCCACAGCAAGTTTAAAGCTATTTGCAATAGTATCCATTGCGTTCAAGTTTATATCTTCGAAAGGAGCTGGGTATTCCGTTGTACAATGAAGTACAATTACTTTTTCTTTCAAAAGCTTTTTTCCTTCATCTGAAAAATATGCCGCCTGCACTTTTTCATCTGTAGGGCTGTCCTCTTGATTCATGTAGCCAAACACAATCATTCCTAAAGCAGCTTCAATTTCTGCCAATGTTGCCATCCCCGTTGACACTATTAAATCACAACCTGTACGGGCATGTTCAAGTACCAAAGGAGCGTTAGTTAACTCACCTGATGGTAACTTCAAACGTTTTAAGCCTAAATCATTCACTAAGAAGTTTAAACTTTCTGAATCAAACGCAGTAGATAAAAACTCAATGCCAAGATTATTACAGTACTCCACCAATTGATGGTGTACCTCATAGCTTAGTTCTAACCGTTTAAGCATACTAAACTGTGACTCTTGGATACCGGTATTTGCTACCTGATACTCAGCTTGCTGTGCTGACTCCGTCACCAAATTTTTGGCTTTGAAAGTTTGAAACTTAACGATATCAGCACCCGCTTTATGCGCAGCATCAACTAATGCAAAGGCTAGCTCTTCATTGCCATTATGATTTACTCCAGCTTCAGCAATTATCAATGTCATTATATTATCTCCTTAATTAGCATAAACGCTTCAGCTGCTTCAGAGTTGCACTGAACTCCCCTAACTCTTGCAAGAGATTCAAGAGCCAAACGTGACCTAGGGAATGGGAATTCCCCAACTTCTGATTCAAATATTTCCAGTATATTGAGTTTTTCATCTAGGAATGCAGAAATATCCACATAAGTTGTGGCTTTAAAGCCACAACTTTCAGGCTTTAGCCCAAAATCTGTTTCTGACATCGTTTCATATGCTAAAACTCTTTTTACGAATGGGTATCGAAATGACTTGGTCGCAGACATAACTGCATCATAGACGATCTCATGGTCACTATGTGCATCATTCCTATACGGCGTAAACACAATCTCAGGCTTCACCTGTGACACTACCTGCGCGATAGGTCCAATAACATCACCCTTAGCCAACACATCCAGCTTTGCTGGGGGTAACATAAGCTCGTGTACATTGGTAAAGTTATAGCACTGAGCTACTTTAAGCATTTCTTCTTGTCTTTTAGCAATTTGAGCTTCTGAAAAGCCTGCTTCTTTAGTCATGCCCGTCACTACGAGCCAATGAACTTGATAACCTTGCTCACTTAACTTTAATATTGTGCCACCACAACCCAACGTTTCATCATCTGCATGGGGAGCCACAACTAAAACACTTTTCACAAATAATCTCCCACATCTATATTCTCTAAAACCGCGTCATGAAGCCAAATAGCTTGTGTTCCAGCGGCCTTAACCAAAATGCTATTCCCTCTTTTCTCCAGTACTTTTCCTGGTTCGATATTTGCGGGAACAGTCTGTTGTAGTATTTCTGAACGGCGTACTTGCACTAGATTTTCTTTGCATAAAAACTCAGCGCATGGATAAGGAGGTGCAAGAGCACGTACCAGATTATGGATCGACTCAGCCGACATTCTAAAATCAATCAGTCCATCTTTACGTGAGCGCTTCCGCCAATATGTTGCACTTTGCTGGTCTTGTTCAGCAAATACGGCAGAGCCTTCCAAAAGACTCTTTGTAAAGTCTTTGATTTGTTGTTGTGCCGTATGCAGAATTTTATCGTATAAAGACTGTGCATTTTCATCCATATCAATCTTTATCGGCTCCTGACTAATAATCGGACCAGAATCAGCCCCGCTATCCATTTTAAAAAATGTCGATGCAGTCTCGCTCAGTCCTAATGCCAATGCCCATATGATTGGATGGCGACCTCTATTTTGCGGTAGCTTTGCAGGGTGGAACCCAATAATGCCTTGTTTAGGCATTGCTAATAACTCTTCATCAAGCAAATAACTCCAACCAACACAATAAATAATATCCAAATCGAAGTTGCTTAAAAATGCTTTAGATGCAGTCTTATTTTTTGAATCTTCATAATGAAAGGGTATATTTCTGTCACCGCAAACAGAAGACAAGTCGCAAAAATCAGCATTCACAGCTGAGTTTTTTTTAGTCACTACGGCACATACTTCAATACCTTCAATACTTAGTAATGTCTCTAGTGCCATCCTGCTTGAGTGAACACATCCAATAAAGCCAACTCGCATGGTGCCTCTAATTATAAATCGTAGAATGTTTTGTAAACTAAATTTTCTATAGGAAAACTAAGTAGTTGCGAAAGTATTTTGTTTGAGCTGTCACCATCACCATATGGGTTAATAGCTGTTGCACATTGCTTTTTAAACTTCTTAGAAGTTGCCACTTCCAAACTGTGGAGAATTGCATTCTTATCATCAGTACAATGCAAAACTGTATCTCCCGATATACGCCCTTTTTGTCTGTCGCCAATATTTATTGTCGGAACATTGAACGTAGGAGCCTCAATTAAACCACTTGAAGAATTGCCTATAACTAAATCACAATGTTTCAACAAGCTTAAATAACGCAGCTGTCCTAAAGATTGAACCAACAATACTCTTGTAGAATGCTTTTCTTTGAACTCATTCAATAAAGAGATCAGAGCTCGGCCATGTGTATCTGCGTTGGGGTATGAAATAATTAACTTATAATCGTTGTATTCTTCAAGCGCACTAAGCAAGTTTTCCAAGCCTTGTGAAGCCCCACTTTTATCAAGAGTTACGGGGTGATATGTGACAACAATATAAGAACTAGAGGAGACATCAAAATCAATTGCCCGCGATAAAGCTTCTCTATCCAACAACTCAAGCGACTTGATGCTATCGATTCCAGGAGCACCATAGTTAAATACCTTGTTTGGATCCTCTCCTAGTTGGATGACCCGCTTTCTATATGTTTCTGTGGCTGTAAAATGAAGATGCGACATTTTGGTAAGTGAGTGCCTAACGGCTTCATCAATTAGCCCCTCGGTAGTTTCACCACCATGTATATGTGCGACCGGGATCTGTGCGACCATGGCAGCCTGAGTAATAGCCATTGACTCGAACCGGTCACCAAGCACTACTAACAAATCTGGCTGATTTCTTTCAAATGCTTCTGAAGCACTTATAAGTGCAAGCCCCATTGATTTAGAAATGCCCACAGGGCTGTCAGAAGATAATAAAAACTCAAGTCTTTCTGATACGTCAAAACCATCATTTTCTATTTGATTTATTGTCTTGCCAAACTCTGGAGATAAGTGCATCCCTCCAACAATTAGCTGAAGCTCTGCCCGTTCAGACTCATGAAGCCCTTTAATAATCCAATATAGAAGCCCATATTCAGCTCGAGTGCCGGTAAATACAGCTATTTTTCTCATATACTTCTCACTACAGGTGTACTTGGAATATTAATAAGGTGCGCCTCTAAATACTCTGAATTCGTCAAATCGCCTCTTAGAGCATTCTCAAACATAGGTAAACGATGCATCAATTGCCAAACAGGCCTAGTCATCACACCAGCCTTGTTTGCATACTTGAGTATCTCATTGCGCTTCTCTACATCAGGGCAAACAATTGCATTTAACCAGTAGTTCGACTTAGCGTACTCAGGCTCAGTAACAAACTTTACATCGCTACCTGCAAAAAATTCCTTATAGTGACAAGCAAGCTTGCGTTTTTGCTCCAAAAACGTATCAATCACTTCCATTTGCGCACACCCCAAGGCCGCGTTGATATTTGGCATGCGATAATTAAATCCCGGCTCATCATGGAAAAATTCGTAAGAGTGAGGAACCTTTGCGGTAGTCGTTATGTACTTAGTTCGCTGCCCACCTTCCTCGTTTGCACACAGCACCATTCCACCACCACCTGTTGTGATAATTTTGTTTCCATTGAAGCTTACTGCGCTATAATCACCAAAAGTGCCTGTATGCCTGCCTTTGTAGTAAGAGCCTAAACTCTCTGCAGCATCTTCGACTAACGTAATCCCCCATTTTCTGCATACAAATATAAGCTCATCTAATTCAGTAGGGTGCCCAAAAGTATGCATTGGAACAATAGCCTTAATGCGCTGGCCCGTTAACTTATGATGACAACCATTTTCTGTTACTTCTGCATTTTCAGCTAAATAGTTCTCAACAGCAATAGGGCACAGGCTCAAACTTACATGAGACACATCAACAAATATTGGTTCTGCGCCCATATGGTAAAGAGCATTACAAGTTGCAACAAACGTTAGTGCTTGCGTAATAACCAAGTCACCTCGTTCTACCCCTGCCATATATAACGCAGTGTGTAATGCGGCAGTACCATTTACAGTAGCAACAGCTTTCACCGCACCAGTAAAAGCTTCTATTTTACGCTCAAAGTCATCAACAAACTTGCCAACACTAGAAACAAAAGTGCTATCAATTGTTTCCTTTACGTACTTATTTTCATTACCGCTAAAAGTAGGTGCATGAAGTGGAATAAATTCGTTGGTTGAGTATGTATCCCGCACAAAGTCAACAAAGCTGTTACAATCCATATATTTCACCTACATTTTACCGTCTAGGTATTTACCAGTTTCTTTGTGACCAAAGTCAGGAATCATCTTGAAGAAAAGTTCAACAATTTGCTCTTTATTCCAGACGCGAGCGGCCTTCATTTGTGCAATTTGCTCTTCAAATAAAGTCAACAGCTCTTTTTGGTAGAGTGGCTCATTTTTGATTATTCCTAAATTCTCAAAACGTGCCATGTCCAACACTTCTTTGTCAGTGAAGAATTCTTCAAAGTCTTTTTCGCCAGTGGTATCACTCTCGGTGAATAAACATGGCCACTTGCCTTCTTCTGGTAATGTTTTTGCTAAGGTACGTGCTTCATCTTCACTGTCACAAATATAAGGTACAAACCCTTTCGTTTTGAGGTACTCAATTGCGATTTCGGCAAATGTGATCAAATGTAGAGATTCACTCAATTTAGGAAAGAAAATATCTCTGTTTTCACCGAAAATACATGACATTAAACAAAGTTCACCTGATTCTTGTGGAATTACAAAATACCTTTTAATATCTCTAGGTGCGACTATGGGCTGCTTTTTCTCAATTCGCTGATTAAATCCATGCAGCAAAGAGCCGTCTGAAAATGCAACATTTGCGAAGCGCGCAGTCGAAATATCAATTTGCTTACTGCGGCGCATTAAAAACATTTCCATAATACGCTTTGAAGCTCCCATCATGTTTACCGGATTTGCCGCTTTATCAGTAGATACGCAAAAGTACTTCTTTACTCCTTTCTTGATTGATTGTTGAATAGTTTTGTCAGTGTTAAAAATATTAACATCAATCATTCGCATGAGTGTATATGGGTCTTTCTCACTGCGCACATGTTTTAAAGCCGACAGGTTAAGCACATAATCATATTCACCATCGGCGTCGATAAAGGCATCATATTCAATTGAGCCAATATCTAACGCAAAGGTCTGAAAATCACCTTCAATATATCCAAAGGAGCTACGAATATCACGAACCAATTCGACCATATTATTTTCGCTGATATCGACTACGTGCAACTTTTTAGGATTGCGTTTAAAGATTTCTTTAGTCACTGCCTGACCAATAGAGCCGGCTCCACCTAGAACAATAAACCTAGACTCTGAAACTATACGTTTGAGCTCTTCATTATGTATTGTAATGTCATGTGTAAAAAGCGCTTGTGTGCGCCCAATAAGAGGGAGTATGTTGCTCATTTACCAAATCCCTTTAGTATCGATTATATATTTAGCACTGAACTTAGTTGCTTTAAAGTCACTGTGATCTACTAAAACAAGATGAATATCAGCGCGCGATTGAGCGGCATTCAACGACGTTAACTCAATAGAGGAAGAAATCCCGTTAAGGCTACTGATATTTGGCTCCACGGCAAGAACAGCACCAGCATGAAACTCAGCTAAATTTTTGGCAATATTTAGCGCTGGACTTTCGCGTAAATCATCAATATCGGGTTTGAATGCTAACCCATAACACGCAATTGTAATTTCTTGCACTGTCTTATCAGGGTTTGCTTGAAGAAACTCTGCAATTGCTATTTTTACCTTATTAATAACCCATTCTGGCTTTGCATTATTTACGCTTCTCGCGGTATGTATGATCTTAGCTAATTCTGGTGTTTTACTGACTATAAACCACGGATCTACTGCAATACAGTGTCCACCAACTCCAGGGCCTGGTTGTAAAATATTAATGCGAGGGTGACGGTTAGCCAAAGAGATAAGCTCCCAAACATCAATTTCTAGCTTGTCACAAATGAGCGACAACTCATTGGCAAAAGCGATTTGTACATCTCGACACGAGTTTTCTGTTAGTTTTGCCATTTCAGCAGTACGAGCATTAGTTATTACACATTCACCTTGTACAAAGGTTTTATACAACTCTACAGCTCGAGCAGAACAATGAGTTGTCATACCTCCAATTACGCGGTCATTTTCTACCAACTCACGAACTACATGTCCAGGCAATACACGCTCTGGGCAGTGAGCAATATTTACGTCAGCATTTTCTCCCGCTTGCTGCGGGAAACTTAAATCAGGGCGGGCCGCGGCTAGCCAACCTGCCATTTGCTCAGTAGCACCAACTGGCGAGGTAGATTCAAGAATAACTAAATCTCCTTTCTTTAGTACTGGTGCAATTGCTTCACTGGCTTTATGAATATATGTTAAATCGGGTTCTGGAATTTGTGAGTCGTTATTTTTAAATGGTGTTGGTACGGCAATTAAAAAGGCATCAGCTTGCTCTGGTGAAAGCGTTGCTTTGAGATAACCTTCTTTTACGGCTGCATGAACAATCATATCTAGCTCAGGTTCAACGATATAGATTTCACCTCGATTGATTGTGTCTACGGCATGCTGATTAACATCCACACCAATTACTTTCTTTTTGCGAGAGGCAAACATCGCTGCTGTTGGCAATCCAATGTAACCCAAGCCAACGACCGAAATTGTATTAAATGACATACTTTCCCTTTGAAATCTTGAAGTTTAAAACTGCTTACTTTTGTTTATTTAGCTAAAACATCGCAGATTCTTTTGCATGCGTTTCCATCACCATAAGGGTTATGGGCTCTGCTCATTTGCTCGTAGCTTTTCTCATTAATTAGCAGTTGTTCTAAAGAAGTGGTGATTGCTGCTACATCAGTCCCGACTAACTTTACTGTCCCAGCTTCTATTGCTTCAGGACGCTCAGTGGTATCGCGCATAACTAGAACTGGCTTGCCTAGGCTGGGTGCCTCTTCTTGAATACCGCCAGAATCTGTTAAAATAACATGTGCTCTATTCATTAAATAAACAAAAGGCAAATATTGCTGAGGTTCTATTAAGTGAACATTGTCTATACCGCTTAAAATACGATTAACTGGCTCTTGCACATTTGGATTTAAATGCACAGGATACAGGATTTGACAGCTTGGGTGCGCTTTTGCAGTCTTAGCCAGAGCCTCACAAATACGCTCAAATCCACCACCAAAGCTTTCTCTTCGGTGACCTGTAACTAAGATAAGCTTTTTGCTCTCATCCAACATGGGGAATTGTGCAGCTAGAGTATTGCTTAGATCCGAGTCTGTTTCTATTTGATCCTTAACCATTAACAAAGCATCGATCACTGTGTTACCCGTAACAAATATATTTTCATCATGGTAACTTTCAACTAGCAAGTTTTGTTTAGAGGTCTCAGTGGGAGCAAAGTGGTATCTGGTAAGCGCCCCTGTAAGCTTGCGATTTGCTTCTTCTGGCCATGGAGAGTATATATTGCCTGTACGCAACCCTGCTTCGACATGACCAACTGAAATTTGCTCATAATAAGCTGCTAAGCTTGCTGCAAATGTGGTTGCAGTATCGCCATGTACTAAGACCACATCAGGCTTAAACTCTTTAAGTACTGGTGTAAGCTCTAATAAAATTCGGCTTGTCACTTCTGGTAGCGTCTGCCCGGCTTTCATTAGGTTTAAATCATAGTCAGGTGTAATTTTGAATAACTCTAATACCTGATCTAACATCTCTCTGTGCTGTGCTGTAACACATACTTTGGCATCGAAGCGTACATCTTGCTTTAGAGCGTGTACTAAAGGCGCCATTTTAATTGCTTCAGGTCTTGTTCCGAATACGGTAAGTACTTTCACAGAGTGTCCCTTTATTTTTTCTACTGGTTTATTTAGAAATGCCGATTGGATTTTAGGAAGTTTGACTTGTCTTATTCAGTCTCCCTATTCATAACGCCCTATATCTTCATGCAGAGCTATTACTCAACGAATTAAAATCGCAATTGAGTAACCTTGATTGGTTATCTTTCAATCTCAACATAATGCCACTTTATAAACATTGATTTGTTATGTTGCATCAACTCCAGCTTGCCCTGCGTCTCACAATAACGACTCATCTCATAGGTCGTAACGTAAAGTCGTTGCTACGGGTCGCGACATAAAGTCGCTGCTACCGGTTACAGCGACATAACCCGCTATGCTTTATCTGATTTGTACTCGTAGTTGTAGTAGCCGTAGTAACCATAGGCATTGGTTGATTTACGAACAACACCGTTGAATACCACCCCTTTTACATCAATACCATTTTGCTCAAAACGATTTCGTGTAATTTCTAGCTCTTTTGCATGGTTTTGACCAAAACGGGTTACTAGTAATGTTGTACCGGCATGCGCACTTACAATAGCAGGGTCTGTTACTGCTAAGATTGGTGGTGTATCGATAATCACCAAATCGTATATTTTACTGACCTCATCAACTAACTTGGTAAAATTTTGGTGCATTAAAAGCTCTGATGGATTAGGTGGTATTTGACCACGGGTCATTACATCTAACCCTTCTACTTGCGTGTGCTTAACGGTTTGAGTTAAGTTTAGACGACCTGACAAGTAATCGCTTAAACCATTATCCCATTTCATACCAAACTGGGTCTGCAAATACCCTTTGCGCATATCGGCATCAACTACAAGCACTTTTTTACCACTTTGCGCCAGCACGGTTGCAAGGTTTACCGTAATAAATGATTTACCTACACCAGGGCTTGGACCAGAGATAGCAATAACATTGTTTTTTGCCTCTAGCATAGCAAAATGCAAGCTAGTACGAAGGCTACGTAGCGCTTCAACTGAGAGGTCAGCTGGATTATCAATGGCTAATATTGATTTAGCTTTTGCTGTTTTACCTTTGCGTGCTTTGGCAAAACCAGTCAGTTTTACTTGATAATCTGAGAAGGGCACGCTTGCATATACAGGCAAGCCTAGCGCTTCAATTTCCGCCGGGTCTTCAATGCCTTTATGTAGTGCTTTTTGAATAAGTACGATTGCAATGGCTAACATTCCACCAAGCATGGTTGCCATCATAACAATGAGTGCTTTTTTAGGTTTGACTGGTTGCGTTGTATTTACCTCTGCATAATCGACTATACGCACATTACCTACCGTACCGGCGCGCACAATATCTAACTCTTGAGTTTTCCCAAGTAAGAGGGTGTAGATTTCGTTGTTTACTTCTACATCTCGCTTTAAACGTAACAGTTCACGCTGGGTTTCTGGCAGGCCTTGTACTTCACCAGCCAACTCATTGCGTTGACGTTTTACGGTTTCTATTTGTTCAACTACACCACGATACGAAGGGTGCTCGCGTTTAAATTTACGACCGAGCTCTAATCGTTTTAAGTCTAGCTCTTGCAGTTTTGTTTCCAGTATTACAATTTGCTCAAGTACTGCTTGCGTCTCTAAGCTTATATCGATAGATTCTTGTCGGATTTGATATTCATTAAAGGCCTTTTCGGCACGCTCTAAGTTGCGCTTAACATCTGGCAGCTGTACTTCTAAAAACTCTAAAGATTGTTGTGCCTCAGCACTATTACGCTCAACATTACGGCGTACATAAATACCAGCCACTTTGTCTAGTACTTTTTCTGCGTATGCTGGACTTTTATCTTGCAATGCAAGGTTGATAATGCCTGAATCCTTACCTTTTTCAGATGCAGAAATAGCACTTTGCAAGTCTAGTATAGTTTGTAATCTATTACGCTTTACGATTGAAAATTCAGTACCAGGGCGCGCAATAAGCGTTTTGATTGTTAATTCAAATTGACCAGCTTTGACTTCTTGCCCCACTTTACCCGCAAGCACCACTTCATCGTTTGCATTTAATAAAGCAAAATTATCATCAGTTTGTGCTTGTAGAGTGAACTCTACTCCCTCTGTGCTTTTAGGGACTCTAAAGCGGTGTATTTCAATTTGCTCACCACCCCATGCATAAGAGCTTGCGCCAAAACTTGGCTCGGCTACTTCGCCTTCATTTTGTGCTACAAATTTACGGAAACTGCGGCCACCAAATAATGGAAATAGCTTGGGTTCAACGACTGTATCTAGGTTCAGTGTGTCTACGGCTTCACCAATCACACTTCTTGATTTGAGTAGTTCTATTTCAGTTACCGCGGCAGAGGTGCTTTCAAACATGCCAGACATATCATCAAAGCCTGGTACTGAACCGCCCTTTTCTTCTACCTGTACCATGGCAGTAGCTTGGTAGATTGGCGTGCTAAATATCGCGTAGGCTACGCCCAACAGCATAAATAACGCAGTAACGCCAACAATAAACCATTTTGCATCAAGCAAGGCGCCAAATAGCGCCAGTAAATCGATTTCTTGTGCGTCGTCTTTTTGGGACTTTTGTGGAGTGATTAGATTTGGCTGAGCATTCATATACTCACAATTCCTTATAAATACTGTTGCCAAGCGCCACAGGCGCTATCGATAAGCTCATATACGTGTTCAAACGCTTCTTTAGATTGGCGATAAGGATCGGGGATTTCTTTATCGCCAATCCACTTACCAAGTAAAAAGGTTTTACCGCGAGCTTGGGGGTAACGGCTACATAAGTCATCAAGGTGCCTATGTTCCATTACTAAGATGAGACTATTTTGCGCAACAAGCGCACCACTGAGCTGGCGCCCTTGGTGAGGGCTCATGTTAATCCCCTGCGCTGTAGCGAGCTCTTGCGCCATTGCGTCGGCCGATTTACCTTCTAACGCAGTTAAACCCGCTGATGACACTTGAACATTCTTACCCGCCAATTTGCTTTTTAATACATATTCTGCGGTTGGACTGCGGCAAATATTACCAGCACAAACCATTAACACACTATCAAACATGAGCATTCACACTATTGGTTTTCGATATCTTGAATTGCATCCACTGTAGATAGAGATGGCAATAACAAGCTGATAACTTTGTTCCAACGAGCCAATGGCGCACTGGTTACATACACAATATCTTGAGGCTGCAGTTCAAACTGTTCAGCAAGTACCAGTGATGCAACATTGTTAGCGTGTAGTTGATATACATCTGCAAGCACGCCGTCTTTTTGTAGGTCGCGTTTACGCAATACGAATACACCATTCGCATCGGCTGTTCGCTCATTAAAACCACCCACATCAGTCAATGCCTCAGCAAGACTTAACCCATAGCGATTAACATTCACTTTACCCGCTTTGATAACATCGCCAAGCACATACACGTTGCGCTTATCATTACGGCTTACATGGATAATATCTCCATGCTGAAGCAAGCGGTTTTGCGATATATCGCCGCGAGCATAAAAGTCATCTAGCTGAATAACTTCGGTATTATCACCACGCGTAAATGTTACGGTTTCCCAATCAGCGCTTTCACTCAAGCCGCCCGCGTGATTAATTGCATCAATAAGCGTTACTGGCGTTTCAGTGATTGGATAAACACCTGGTTTGGTTACTTCACCAGTTACATACGCCTTTTGGCTTTTGAAGCCCACTACTTTTACATCAACTTGTGGGTCTTCAATAACACGGCTTAGTCTTTTTGCCAGCTCATCACGCAGCTCAGTGACGGTTTTACCTGCAGCTGGCACTTTAGGAGCATATGCGTAGGTAATCGTGCCATCAGCTTGTATACGAAAGCCATCAAACTCAGCCGTTCTTTGTACAGCCGCCGGAATAGTTAATTCAGGGTGATCCCATACACCTATGGTGATCACATCACCCACCCCTAAACGGTATTCGTAATCAGATACATCAACACCTTCACGCGCTGAGCGGTCTAACTCTTTGGCGCTTTTGATTTTATGCTCTTGAACTAGCTGAGAGTCAATGATGTGAATGTTTACTTTTTCTAAGTCGCGCTCAAGATTTGCAGTTTGTTGACCTGAGCTAATCCCTTCAAAGTGACCACCGGGTACGAGTGTGCAGCCACTCATTGCCAACAAAAGGCTACTAGCAATGATAGTTTTACAGCTTAACGCCATTGTGTCTTCCCAAAAAATGATAATCTTTTCTTTTTATTGCTTTTTATTTAATAGCAACCGAATTTAGTGCGTCAATTAAAGCATGCACGCCTACTGATCGCAAGTAGCGCACTAGGTGCAAAGCAGGTCTTAGGTAAGCTAGCTTAGCCTTAAACCTTTTGAGTGCTTACTTTAAAGTTACTCTTTACTACTGTTTTGCATGTTAAATTTATATATAACTCAGCCACAGTTGTAAGAGGTACAAAGATCCTGAAACAAGTTCAGGATGACAGCTTAGTTTAGGGTTACTACTTAGCTTAGGGCAACACATACCAAATGATACATGCTCTTTTAGATAGTGGACCTCACTCTAGCTTAAGGCCAATTTTGGCACGCTTCCGCCCTTAGGTTGCAGCCCCTAAACGCTGATACTTTTATCTATTTTTGCCCTATTCTTTGCCTTATATAGGTTAAATTTAACCTGCCGCCAAATTATAGGCTATATCACTTTTATTACATTCAACTAAGATAAAAACACTAACTTAGCTTTTGAATGTCATCATTTTGCGCAACAATCTCAACGTATTGATTCAAGAGTTTTATTAACAAAACACTTCGAGTGTCGCCATCGGCCTGCTGATATATCGCATCTATATTCTTGTAACAACCACTGGATAGTGTGACTTGGTCGCCGCTTTTAAAATCGCATTGTTCCTCAACAGGCTGTCCTATACGAAGTTGAGACATGATCTCTTCGGGGACGATTTGAAGACGCTCTCCAAAGCGGACGAAATCACTGACCCCACGCGTGTATTTTATTGCAGAAAAATGAACAGAATATGGATCAATATACACAAATAGGTATCTGGGGAACAAAGGCTGTATGATTTGTTTTGCAGCTGACGTTTTACGTCGTGTAAAAGTTGGGTAAAAAGCCTCAATCCCTTGTTGCATTATGTTTTCGCAAGCCCTGGCTTCTTGTTTGGGTTTACAGTACACCAAATACCAGCTCATCATACTTTAGTCCGTATTATTTATTTCGCTTCAGAAAGTAATAAATTGAGTCATAATATAATGACTCTCCATACAACTGAGTTATTAATGCATATATCCAGACTCAATAGTTCTAATTATTGAACTCGCCAATTAGCATTTTGGTTCCAAGCAGCACTTTAGACAAGAGTTGTGACGCTCTATCAGGTGAATCTGCTTCAACGTAACACCTTAGTTCAGGAGCATTGCCCGAGGGTCTAAAATGCACACAGCCATACTTTCCGAGATCGATTCTCAGTCCATCAATGGTATTGAGTATAATTTCTTTTTCAAAGTTTAGGCCTAACTTTACCAATAACGCTTCTGGTTTTGCTATGCCAAACTCTATTAGCCTATTACTTATCTCTTTGCTGATATTTTGTAACCTATCACTGTGCGTATAACGTGAGGGAAGCTCAGATACTTGTATAGAAAGAGGGGTTACTTTCGCTTTGGCTAATAATATTATTGCAGGTAAAACAGCATCTCTTGTAGGAAGTGCACGTAGCACCTTGTCATTTAAGAGTATATCTGAGCCAAGCAAGAATCCACCATTTGCTTCAAACCCTGCAAATGAGTTGCTCTTTGTACTTAACTGCTCAAAAGCGGCTATAACATAAGGAGAACCAATCTTCGTTCTCAATACTTTGTCAAAAGAACCAGATAACTCAATTGCGCTGTTACAACTAACAGGAACAGCTAACGTTTTGATACTTAACAACCTAGCGCATAGTAGACCTAGAATATCACCGCGCAGCCATAAACCTTTCTCATCAGCTAATAATGGGCGGTCACCATCCCCATCAGTCGAAAACAACGCATCAAGCTGATGTTCTTTGGTCCATTTTTTTGCTAAGCGTTTGTCTTCCTCTGAAACGGCTTCTGTGTCTATTGGCACAAAATTATCGCTTCGTCCAAGCGGGATTACTGTAGCTCCCAAAGCAGAAAACAATTCACTGTAAATATCACGCCCAGCACTCGAATGTTCGTAAATGCCAATTCGAAGGCCAGCCAAAGTGTCAGGGTTAAAAAGTGAAGTATACCTTGTAATGTAGCGTTCTGTTGCAGTAGCTAAAACAGGTAGCTCAGATAAGCTGGAGAGCCTGTTAAAGTTAAAAGATGAAGTTACGATAAGTGATTCATCTTCCTTTGATATTTCGCCATCTGGACGGTAGAATTTTAGGCCATTTCTATCAAAGGGGATATGACTGCCCGTAACCATAATTGCAGGAATTTCGTCTTGCATTGCGCTGTATGCCAATGCCGGCGTAGGTATCACACCGTAATACAATACGGTGATATTAAGCTCTTGCAAAACCTCAGCACATGCTTGTGCCATCGCATAACTACTAGGGCGGTTATCAATAGCTATTGCAACACTGTGGAAGCTAAAGTTACTGCGCATTACATTAATAAAGTTTACGGTAAATGCTGCACAAACATTTGCGTTTAGATCACTAACTAAACCCCGTACGCCACTAGTACCAAACGAAACTCCACTATTAGCAATTACATCTTGAGTGTTTAACATTTACCTAATTCCTTCATAGTGATTGCTAACTTCGACCATACCTATCTTCAAAACGAACGATGTCATCTTCTTCCAAATAGCTACCCGATTGAACTTCAATAAGCTCAAGATCCACCTTGCCTGGGTTCTCAAGAGCATGTACTGCGGTAATAGGTATGTATACAGACTCGTTTTCTGTTAAATATTGCTCAGTGTTATCTATTGTCACTTTGGCAGTGCCCGATACCACAATCCAATGTTCAGCACGATGATGGTGCATTTGTACACTGAGTTTTGCACCTGGTTTAACGGTGATTCGTTTAACCTGAAAACGCTCTCCTGTATCAATCGAGTCATACTTACCCCATGGTCTGTAAACTTCTCTGTGGTACTTAACCTCTTTGCGCTGCTGTGACTTTAACTGACTAACAATTGATTTCACTTGTTGGGCTTTAGCTTTATCTGCCACTAACACCGCATCTTTTGTCGCTATAACAACTAAGTTACTCACACCAATTGTCGCTACTAACTTATTTTCAGACAAGATTAATGATTCATTGGTATCAAGTACCATTACATCGCCACTTAACGCATTACCATTACTGTCTTTTTCTTGTACCTGCCATAGCGCCTCAAAACCGCCTACATCGCTCCACTTAGCATCCATGGGGATCACAATAGCTTCCTTGGTATGCTCCATTACTGCATAATCAATTGACTCGTCAGGGCAATCCGTAAAAGCTTCTCTATCGATGCGAATAAAATCCATATCTACGTTTTGCACTTCGATCGCTTTTTGGCACGCTTCATAAATATCAGGGCGGTGTGTTTTGAGTTCTTCCAAATAACGGCTAGCTTTAAATAAAAACATACCGCTATTCCAGTAGTAATCTCCGGAGTCAATATATTGCTGAGCTGTACGCTCATCTGGCTTTTCAACAAATTCCTTAACTTGATATCCAGATCCTTGCATGGGACCTTTTTGAATATAACCATAACCAGTCTCGGGACTACTTGCGACAATACCAAAAGTCACGAGTTTGTCCGATTTTGCATGTTCTTCTGCGTTGCTTACTGCTTGATGAAATGCATCCACGTCTTCAATTACATGATCTGCAGCAAGCACCAGCAATAAAGGATCTTGGTTATTTTCTATTGCTTTAAAAGCAGCCAATGCAATAGCGGGAGCCGTATTTTTACCTATGGGCTCTAAAAAAATACCGCCGTGTTTTTCCCCTATCTGACGTATCTGTTCAGCCACAATAAAGCGGTGCTCTTCATTGCAAATCAACATAGGAGGCATATGATTCAAGCCCTCTAGACGCAATATGGTTTTTTGCAGCATTGTTTCTGACTGGCCGCCAAGAGATAAAAACTGTTTAGGGTAGTTTCCTCTTGATAGAGGCCATAAACGCGTTCCTGAGCCACCAGCCATAATCACTGGACAAATATTAATTTCTTTCATCGCTAAACTCTTTTTGAAATTGCCAGTTATTTATGAATATATTTAAAAAACTCAAAACTTTTGATAATTCTCATTAGCCTAAACATTTTTGGCTCTTGGAAAAACCTAAAAACACTTTCTAAGCCAAGCCTTTGAGCTAGTTTTGGCGCACGTTTAACATTACCAGATAAAAATGAAATGCTACCGCCACAGCCAACCACCCACTTAACACCCATTAGCTTTAATGATGCTAAATTCTGATGGATCCAAAACTCTTGTTTCTTCGCCCCAAACGCAACAAATAAATAGGTAGGTTTTACTTTTTCTATTTCAGCTAAAATCTTTTCATTTGTACTAGCTGAAAAAGGGAATGGCTCAAAATCGGGGGAGTAGCCATAACAATCCGCATGATATTGCTCTTTAGCTACCGAAACGGCGGCGGCATTATGTTCTGGTTTATCACCAAGCAAAAAAATTCTGTGTTCTGGTCTGGCATTGCTAACAACATTAAAGATCAAGTCTGAGCCACTGATCTTTTCAATTCGCTTGTCCGTTTTCTTTTTTGCAAAATAAAATGGAATTTGCCCATCTAACGTGGCAAAGTTGCTGTTAATAATACACTTAAACTCATCATCTTTGTGTGCGGCTATAATAAACTCGGCATTAACAGTAACGATAAACTTTATGTCGTCAGTTAGGGTTAAAACCTCGTTTAAATCTAAACCCCGAAAGTTCAAACCAAAAAACTGCTCTTCCATTACACATTACCTATACAAAATTTTGCAAAAAACGCATTCAGTCATCAAGTCGACTTAAGCGTTACTTAAATCGAGACCAAACAAATAAAAGGCGCGTATTAAAGCACTCACTCTCAAAAACTACAAGGGTTAAACAGCATTTAGTTTAAGCACTAATCGCTACCAAATAAATCGCGCGTGTACACTTTGTCTTTAACATCAAACAGCTCTTCCACCATTCTATTTGAAACAATAATATCTGCCCTTTCTTTAAACTCAGATAGTTGTGTAATAACTTCTGAATTATAAAACAACTCTTCCTCGAAACTAGGCTCATATACAATAACGGGAATACCTTTAGCCTTGATCCTTTTCATGACGCCTTGAATGGCCGAAGCTCTAAAGTTGTCTGAGCCTGACTTCATAACAAGTCTATAAATGCCTACTACTTTTGGCTGTTTCGCTAAAATAGAGTTTGCAATAAAATCTTTTCTTGTTGTATTTGCCTCTACAATTGCCGCTATCATATTATTTGGTACATCCTGATAATTAGCGAGCAGTTGCTTGGTATCTTTAGGTAAGCAATATCCCCCATATCCAAATGATGGGTTGTTGTAGTGTTTTCCAATACGAGGGTCAAGACCAACCCCTTCAATGATTTGTTTAGAATCTAATCCATGTGTTTCAGCATAGCTATCTAACTCATTGAAATATGCAACACGCATTGCTAGATACGTGTTAGAAAATAGCTTAATCGCTTCAGCTTCGGTCGAATCCGTGAACAAAACATCAATGTTTTCCTTAAAGGCACTTTGACGTAATAAATTGGCAAACGCTTCCGCCCTTTGTGAGCGCTCTCCGACAATTATCCTAGAAGGATACAAGTTGTCATATAACGCTTTACCTTCTCTTAAGAACTCAGGAGAAAAGATGATATTTTTTGTATTGAATCGCTCACGTACTCGTTCAGTATATCCAACAGGCACTGTAGACTTGATCACTATAGCTGCACTTGGATTAAATGCTAGTACGTCTTTGATTACAGACTCAACACTCTTTGTATTAAAGTAGTTAGTCTCAGGGTCGTAATCAGTGGGCGTTGCAACCACAACAAAATCGGCCCCAAGATAAGCCATCGCTCTGTCTGTTGTAGCTGTCAAATTTAACTTTTTAGACGTCAAAAACTCACTGATTTCTTTATCTACAATTGGAGATTGACCGCTATTGATTAAATCAACACGCTGCTGCACTATATCTAAAGCAACCACTTCATTGTGCTGAGCAAGGAGTACAGAGTTGGACAACCCCACATACCCTGTGCCTACTACTACAATTTTCATCGACATGTTTTAAAAATTGACCTTTTTGTTAAGTTTTCATTTAGCGTGCTAATAACATTATTAGACTCATAACACAGCACAGAGCTGCGCGTAGAACGTTTCATTTCTTGATAACGTTCAGGCTTCATATCTATCAACTCAATTATACTTTTAGCAATTGAGTGCTCATTTTTTACGTCAAAAAGTAAACCATTAATACCATGCTTCACGACTTCGTTTACAGGGCTAATGTTAGAGGCTAAAACAGGAGTACCGCAAGCTAAAGCTTCAACGGCAACTAATCCAAAGCTTTCTCTATGCGTTGGGAAGATAAATGCGCTCATAGCATTGTATTGCTCTACAAGTTGACTTTGCGCTAACGCACCATGATAGCGGACTAAAGAGTTAAGCTTTAAACTATCAATCATTTGTCTTAGTTCTTCGACCTGAGCGCCAGTACCATACATATTCAGCTCAAAAGAACTCAAACGCTCAGGTGTTTTTGACTTGATAAGCGCAATGGCCTTAAGTAGCTCTGGCCAGCCTTTCCCCTCATCAATACGCGATACATACCCTAAATTAAATTTGTCTTTGATAACTTCAGATTGAGGTTTAAATAAATCGAAGTCAACGCCAGCAGATTCAGAAACAATAACGTTTTGCTTACTGTACCAAGGATACATGTCTAACAATCTTGTTTTAAAATACTCAGAAGGCACAACAATAGCTGCGCTATGTTTAATCACCCAAGGAGAGCTTAATCCCATTATTTTATGTATAAGTGAAGCACCAACTAAATCATCTCCATGTACATTAATAACATATTTAGGTTTGCTAAAGACCAAGAAGGGTAACAAACAAATTGTTGAATACGTTAGGTAATGTATATAGACGACATCATAGTTGCGCTTTGCTAATGCAAAAATCCCTTGGTAAATAAAGCGAATGTAACAAAGTAACTTGCGTAGCCCCTTTGCCCTATGGTCAATCACAACTTTACTCACAATTTCATGGCCAGTTTCTTCAAATTGAGCATAGTTTTTACCGACAAAACTGCCAAACGAAGGATCCTTTTCAGAAGGGAAAAGGTTAGAAATAAAACAAATTCTACTCACATTAATCTCGTTTAAAGAGTTCTAGGCGCTTTTTCGCCAACAGAGGGAATAAGGTCGCTAGCCAAGCACGTATTAATTTGCCGAAGATCGCGGGAGTGAAATATCGTATTACATCCTTGAAAGTCGTTTTTTTTCCTTCACTATAATGCACCAAAAAATTAAAGCATTTGTGATTGCTTTTAGACATAAGGTGCCCATAGCGATCATAGAATTGATGCAGACCAATTGAACGATTATCAATACTATCCGTGATCCTTGGTTTATCGTGTGCGGTGTGAACTATATAAGTTGCAGTTCCGACTCGTTTCGCAGCCCCATAGCGAATAATCATCCGCGTCCAAAATTCCCAATCCTGCGAAGAGACAATGGTGGTATCAAACATACCTGCTTCTATTAATTTTTGCCGCTTGGTAAATATTTGATTTGAAGCCTGATTAAAATTAAGTTGCTGCTCCAAATTGATAATTAGATCTGAATTCAACAACGACCTACGGATTTTCCCATAGTCCCAAATATAACCACTACAAACAAAGGCGTAATTATCATTATACGCCTCAAATAAATCAGCTATACGCGTTGGTAAAAATTCATCATCGTCATCTATTCCCGTGGCAAACTCCCCTAATGAGTTTTCAATAGCATAGTTCCGCGCCTCGCAAGCACCTAGATTTGTTGGAAAACGATGGTAACGAATCTGGCTATATTTTGCGCTCAGTTGCTCTAGGTATTCAGATGTACCATCGGTCGAACCATTATCAACAATAAACAGCTCTATATTGGGGTATGTCTGAGAAAGAACTGATGCTACGGCTCTTTTCAATAGAGTTAGTCGATTACAAGTCGGCATCCAAATGGACACTAATGGCAGTTCTTCTTTCAAGCCAGCTCCTTTGGTTCTCTATCAACCCATAACAAAGATAAAAAGCAGCCAAGTGCAATACCCAATGTGCCAGACATCCATACATGCCCACTTAATTGAGCTAAGAACAGTAATATAAACGAACCGACAACAACACAAGGGCTATATTTTGATTTAGAATCAACAAATTGCTTTAATGATTTAGTAAATGTAAATAAGTAAAATGCTAGGCACACCAATAGCCCAAAAAAACCAAACCATACCAATGTATCTACCACATCAATTTCAGCGGAATATTTAATGGGTAAAAACTGTGCTATACCTGCGCTCCCCACGCCTATGAACTGTTGCCATGTATCTAAGTATTCGATATACACTACCCATAAGTCATATGCATACATATCTCGCCCAGATAAAATAACTCCAAGGACTCCTTTTTCCGTTAATACCCAAAGAAACTTATCATATAACCCAATAGCCTTTAGTAGATCAGCAATAAGAAGCATAATGATGGTCGCAACAATACAAAGAGGAACTAAGATATATGCTTTTAACTTAGTAAATTTGAAAACCTTTTCTCTCTCATTTGCGAGGGGGATCAAAAATATAAGTAATAATGCGGATAGCATTGCTGTTTTAGTTGCAACCAAAAAGCCAAAAAATAGTGTCACTAGTGAAAAGATAAAGTACCACTTACGCTGATAATTCCAAAACCAGTGCAGAACAAAAGAAAATAAGACGATCATCGTTGCACCAAGCTCATTTGCAGCGTAAATATAACCATTGGAGCCAGCTGTTTCACCATCCCTTAATGAGTAACTGGCACGCCCAAAGCCGAGTGCCCCAATGAGTAAGTTAATGCTCAAAATGAGAAAGTTACTGAGTAAGATCCTCTCAAGCCACTTGACTGTAAAAGCTCTCCAATGCATGGCCAATAACCCAAAGTACACAAAAATAGACATAGGCAATAGCATTTTATAGACGAGTGAAAAGTCAGCAATAAAAAAAGCTAAATCAGCTTTACTTAGTAGCTGTAGGACGGGGCCGATCAGCAAAAAGCCCAGCACACTACACAATACTGTAAAATAATTGGGATTTAGCACAAAGACTAAAGTAAATATCAAAATTGTGAGAGGAAGCTTAAATAGCAGAGAAATCTTTAAATCTACTCCTAACTGTATCACGGTAAAACCCGATGCAATATCAGCCAAAAGGTAAATACTCATCATAAGCACACAAATTTTATGCGCCATAGATGGCTCGGATTGACTACTCGCTACCTGTACTTGTTCCATTAGAAGTTACCAGGCTTTTCATCTAACAATCGACGATATGCTTCTATATATTCTTGAGTCGGTTTTATCACCTTAGCTGGATTTCCTGCTGCAACGTGACCTGCAGGAATATCCCTCGTCACCACACTTCCCGCACCGATAACACAGTCATCGCCGATGTGAACTCCAGGTAGAACAATACTTCCCCAGCCGATAAAGACGTTATTTCCTATCGTAATAGGTGATCTGTAAGAGCGCCTTGATCCCCGGAGATAACTTTGTTCATGAACAATGAGTTCATCCAAAAATAAAGTAGGTGACGCATCATGCCCTAATAGGGTTGCTCCTGTTATAGTACAATTATCACCAATGAAGAATTTATCTCCTTTGCTTGACGATGATAAAGTAGTATTGATAATCACGCAGTTATCCCCAATAGTTGCACCTTGAGACCGATAGCGAGCCATAATACATTGATGGGCTAGTCTATCAGTAAGGTTCTGTAACTTGGAAATGGGCAATAAACGGCTGGCGACTTTGGCACATAAATAAGCAAACCTAATCATATGTCGCTAGCTCCTTAGCCAACTTGAGCCAGCTAAACTTCGATTCAGCTAAATCACGGTTCTCAACTTGGAAAGACTCATAAGCAAGCTCACTGAGCGATATATAGTTTTGCATCGCGGCTGAAAATGCTGTGGGGGAATACTCTTCAAGTAGTATATTTTTCGTTTCTGATAACATTTCACTGGTTGCAGTTATAATACTTGTGCTGGACTTCGCTGCGATGATAGGAAGTCCACACGCTAATGCTTCAAGTATCGTTTGTCCTAGAGGCTCATATGTCGAAGACATAATAAAGAAATCGGCAGCTTGATAATATTTTTCAGGGCAACTTTGACGCCCCAAAAACTTAATTTGCTCACTTACCTGTAGTTCATGAGATAGTTTTTTTAATTCTGCTTCTTCAGGACCTTCGCCCAATAGCCATAGCTGCGCACTACTATCGTTCAATGAATGCAATGCCTTTATTGCTGTATCAAAGCCTTTCGCCTTAACAAATCTACCAATACAGAAAAACACAGGTCCAGCGGTCTTGATTCCCAGACTCTCGCGCCGAATTAATTTTTCGCTACGCTTTAATATAGTAAAACGCGCCAGACTAACACCTGGTTTGCAAATGTAAATTGGCTTAGTACGATTGATTCTTCTTATCTGATCGCGCATATTTTCACTAAAAACAAATAATTTATCAGTGAAAGAAAACGCTAACTTCTGCATTGTTTTATGTAACGCAAAAGAAAGCTTACTTTTTACCAAGCCAATTACACTATTTTGTATTTGTAAACTCGCCCTAGTCTCATTTTCAACTACTCCAGGCACGAGGTATACAATATTTTTGTATCCTACAACTTTGAGTAATACTAAATTAAAGTGAAAACGACATATAGTTACTTGTGGTTGGTACAATTTGAGCAACTTTTTATATAATCGGATAGCGTTGAGCGCATGCTTGGCAAACCCTAAGAAACCAGAGCCCTGCTTAGCTTTATATCTATATATAGTAACGCCATCTTCATCTTCAAACTCACAAAGTTCTTTATTCTCAGGATTCAAATCACTGGCGATAATTACAACTTGATACCCCAAGTTTTTATACTCTTGACCGAGGTGGTACAAAGAGTTTTCTATACCACCAATATTAGGTTTGTACTGGTTGCTAGTAAGAAACACACACGGCTGAGAAGTTTTATTATTCATTGTCCCTTCGCCCTAGAGCTCAAAGCTAATACAAATGTAATTACGAGCGAGAATAAACCACCCAACAACGTAATCCCTAAGCAAATAATCGCGCGTGATGGTCCTGACTTTTCTTCTGGTAAAATAATCGGAGATAATGGTTTTAGTAAATGATAATCCCCTATGGATGATAAGAGTTTAGAACGAGTTTGCTCCGCTATTAACTCATAAAACACGGTTTGCAATTCTGCTATGCTTGTTTCAGATGCTCGATCTTTTAAGTAGTTAATTGCTTCTTCAGCTTCATCTTTATCCTTTTTACGCCAAAACTCGTTAACATCCTCTATTAACCATTGCAAAATTTTCACTGATAACTCTGGGGATACAGTAGTCACTTTGATCTCAACCAAGCCTTTTTTCTTCATATACAAAGCATCAATACTCTTAGTTAAAGCAATATAACCTTCCCAAGGTGTAGGTATCACACTCTTGCCTGGTTGTGCTTTTCTTACCCAAGTCTTAGTCTCAGGGTTGTACTGTTCTAGATCGTAGATATAAGTGTTTGTTTGTTGATCCCATAACTCCAACGCCAGTATTTCGGGTAACAAAGCTCTTTTTTCGATAAATGTATGCAAAAAGCCCCTGCTTTTCATAAATTCTAAGGCTGCATCAATATCGTTACCGTCATTACCTCCTAATGAGATACCAGCCACACTCGCCAATCCACCAAATTGACCAGCGAGTTTTGACAGCCCGCCCCCCTCGTTTGAGTTTGTAGGGACTAAGTAGCTTTTAGCTGTATATAGATTCGGTTGATTAATGGCGATAAATACCGACAGTACCGCAGATAACAAAGTACCTATGATAACGACCCACTTATATTTCAAGATGCGAGCAAAAGTAGAGCTTATATCCTGCTCGATAGCACTATGATTACTATCCATATAGTTTTATAACCAAATAACCAACAAAAATGGCCGACATTATAGCAAAATTGCAGCCCTTTAAAATAGCGTTTATAGGAATCATGCGTTCCTTTATAAAGTTATAAAACAAGCACAGTTAAAAAACGGACCTTATTTACAAAAAAAAACACTTCCTTGGTTACGATTGATGTATTGTGCTAATCATGTAATGTTGTTTGCATTTTTATAAATTGTGACTAATGCTAATTGTTCGACTATGCTCTTTGCTTTATATGGGGACGAGCAATTCTGTACATATTATGCGTATTAACAAAATGATAAGGCGCGTTAGTCGACGTTTCTATTACCAACTCAAACTAGGTATTGTTTAAAGTGATAGTAAATAACTTAAGTGTGTTTCTCGCGGCCTTTGTGAGCCTCTTTCTGTTCCGGAAGTTGGCAAAAGTGATAAACTTAGTTGACACTCCTAATGAAAGAAAGCACCATGTAGGGAAAATTCCTCTGGTCGGAGGACTATCAATTTTCATTATTGTTTTCAGTTACTTATGCGTCTCCCCCTCAACTTTAAGCCATTCAAATCTATACCTGTGTTCTGCGGGTTTTTTACTACTTATTGGAGTTTGGGACGATTTAAAAGATTTGGACTTTAAACTAAGACTCGCAATACAAGCATTTACGTCTTTAGTTATGATGATAGGTGGCGAACTGGTCTTAACCAACTTGGGCTACCTTATCGGTCCATTCGAGTTAAACATCTTTTATATTGGCTACTTTTTGACATTTATTGCAGTAATTGGAGCAATAAATGCCTTCAACATGGTGGACGGTATAGATGGTCTACTTGGAGGTATGGCAACCGTTACTTTTGGTGCTATGTCTGTATTATTTCTCTTGTCTGGGCACACACAACTATTGTCTTTCTCGCTAGTTATTGTGATTGCAACTATCCCTTATATTTTAATGAATATTGGTATTCCTTTTGGTGCTAGGTTTAAGGTTTTTATGGGAGATGCGGGCAGTACGGTGATTGGATTTACGGTAGTCTGGTTACTTATAGAAGGTTCACAAGGACCCTCTCGCTCGTTTGATGCGATAACTGGACTTTGGATAACCGCAGTACCAGTTATGGATGCGCTATCAACGATTTTTAGAAGGCTAAAAAAAGGGCAGTCACCATTTAAACCAGACAGAGAACATTTGCATCATATTCTTATTCGTCTTGGCTTAACACCAAGACTGGCATTACTTGCCATTTGCTTTATCGCTTTCGTGTTCGCCACATTTGGTGTTATCTCAGAGGTAATCGGGATACCTAATTACATTATGTTCTGGGGCTTTATATTAGTTAACTTTGCCTACTTTTATATTATGAGTAGGATCTGGCGCATTACAGTGAGAATTCGCCGTCGTTTTGGGATAAGATCTAACAGTAAACCCCGACAGAGCTATGTAAAAGAAGAGCCTTTGACTAACCCATCTAGAGGATAGTATCTAAATTTATTAACATGAGTAATAGTCATAAAATTATGAATAAAAATAAATATTTAATTTCCCTATGACTCAAGGTTATTTTTGTGACTCTTCGTAAATTTTTACAATACTAGTTACATTTCTCTCATTCGAAAAAGTGTCTTTGATTCTCTCCCTATTTTTCAAAGATTGTAGAGGTTTAGCTTCAAAAAGTACCCTCACAGCTTCCATGAGTCCACGACTATCCTTTTGCTTTACGACTTGTATCGTATCTTTAAGACAAACGCTGGCTAGCTCAGAAAGTCCACCACACTCTGTCACAACTGTAGGTAAGCCCATTGCCATTGCTTCTAGAGCCGCAACACCAAAGGATTCTTCCTGCGCTGTAACATCGTCTTTTATTGACGGTTGTACATAAATATTGTGTTCAGACAGTAAGCTAGGTAATTCATCATGATTAATATAAGATATAATCTTTACTTGATGTTGCATATTCATACTTTTTATCTGTTGAGCCAACTCATTTTCTAAAGCACCACTACCAACTAGTGTCAACTGAGCGCGAGGGTATTGTTCTAATAACATACTAAAAGCTTCGATTAGGAAGATATGCCCTTTGCAAGGAATAAAGCGGCCAACACATATTATTCTCAACTCATCAAATTCAACATTACTTGTATAAGTCGTAAAACAGCGATTGATCGCATTATACACAATCGAAATTTTATCTTTTGGGATAGCTAAGTTTTGGATGGTTTTTTGCCTTAAAAACTTAGATGGTACCGTCCAGAATACGTTCTTCTTTTTGCCAGCTTTAGAAAGTACACGCTGATATTTTTTTCTAATTAAAGGCTCACTATTTACATCTGAGCCATGTAATGAAGCCACCAAAGGAATGTTAAGCCCCAACCTCTCACTTACATGTATACACGTTTTTACCGCATGTCCAGTGTGACAATGGATCACATCTGGCTTAAACTCATCTATCACCATCTCCCAAGCATCATAGTCTATTAGATACGGCAACAACTCAAAACGAAATGCTAAAGCGTGAGTTAAACGCCCATTAAACACTTTTTTAATTGCCGCGACATATACTGTAGAAAATGGGCGATTCGGTTTGTTTACCCTATTGGCTGTAAGTACTGCAGACGTTATCCCCTCTTTTTCGATACTCATTACTTGATCATAAATGAATGTTTCTGTGGTAATGGAAAAATTAGGTATGTAATGTAAGACTCTCATTCGCCTGCTCTGTTAATCGCTTCAAAATCAGTGGAAATTTCCACGCTATAGTTAAAAAGTACTGTAAAAAAATCGCAAGCAATACGCCCCAAAGTTCAATATATGGGCCCAATATAACAATAGCCAAACACAATACTAAATTAGAGATAAGAGTAATATAAAAGAGCTTTTTGACATACCCAAGCGCTAGAAAAACAGGGTGAATGGGCGTAAATGCAGTAGCAACCGCATGCATAATTAAGAATGCGCCAATATGCCATTTATACTCGACTAGTTCCTGCGAAAACATTGCTAGAATCCAATAATCAGCAGTCATGGTGGCAAATAACACAACAACTAATGATGGAACAAGCAAGAATAATATTAGTTTGCTCATAGCATAGCGTACTTTACTATAAGCTTTTTCAGCCAGTAAGTTGCTCACTTCAGGGTATAAAACTTGATTCAAAGGCCCTGTAACTTTTGTTGATATTGTCGCTATTTGTTTTATTACTCTATATGCGCCAGCGGCACCAACAGATACGACAGCGCCAACAAGTATGTTATCTAATTGCTTAACGGGTATATCTGCCAAAGCCGTTAAATGTACAGTGTAGTTAAACTTATTAAAGGTGCCTTTATCTGTATTAGACATTTTTTTACTACATTGAGTACCAAGTAATTGCTTAATTGGCTGTATTGAACATAGCTGAATATATATAACACCAATAGTTAATGATAGCAGGTATGATATGACGTAAAACTCAATACTATAAGACTGCCAGTAACCTACTAAAGCACATACAAAAAATATCACAGCACTAATAACACTCTGCAACGCCAACACAGTATAGCGTTCGTGGTATCTTAAAACACCTATCGCGACACTAGTTTGATTTACAAGTATATAAAGAGAAGAGTATTTTAATAAGTGGGAATATTCACTTAAATCAAAAAAAGATAAATATAAATCCGTAAGACACACAGCAAGTAAAGTGCCCAATACTGCACATAAAAAATCGTAGTAAAGGGTTAACTTTATAAGCGAAGCCTTATCTTTTTCAAGGTGAAGGTAGCGTATTAGCCCTTGCCATGCTTGCGGGTTAAAACACAAACTTATAACCAAAATATAGCTTTGTAGTAGCGTAACAGCACCGAACGACTCTACCCCTAATGCTTTCAATGCCACCGCTACTGATAAAAAGTTCAAGACGGACGCTGAAAGGTTTCCTCCAAGTAAAACACTTGCCTGCTTCATTAATTTACGAAACACTCTGCTGCCTTTTTAGATTGATATTGGCCACCACTTTGCAGTGTAATTTGATATTTAAGAGTCTAAATATTCTTCATCTTTTGGGGTTGCTGAACTTTTTCGGATCCCCAAGATACGGCGCATAACCACCGTGATCCTCCAAATATTAATCATAACTTGATTATAAAGTACTTGGCACAGAAGAAAACTGTAAAACATAATATAATCAGGTACTTGATATAGCTGAGCGATAATACCAACACTTGCGAACAAGCTTGCAATAGTACAAATGACCACAAGGGTCATCTTTGGCCCCACACCTAATCTTTGCAAAATGTGGTGAAGGTGCTCTCGATCGGGTTTGAAAGGCGACATACCTTTTTTAATGCGTCGAGTTATCGTAGAAACTGCATCCATAATGGGTATCGCGGCTATCCATAACCCTGTTACAGGGTCTAAAGCTTTTACATCCCCTTGAGAGCCTTCAAGTAGTAGCCATACGACAGTAAATCCAATCACCGTACTGCCAGCATCACCCATAAAAACTTTAAAGCGCCTACCTAGAGGAATGCCGAGGTTCATTAAAATGTAAGGAAAAGTTGCAACGACAATTACAACTGTCAATGCAAATAGCTGCTCCAGCCCTGAAAGGTAGAAAAGTACCGCCATAGAGCTAAAGGAAACAATAGCTAACCCTCCCAATAGGCCATCAATACCATCAACCATATTAAAGGCATTAATAGCGCCAACTACCACCACTACCGTTGCAAGAACTCCAAAATATCCTATATGCAGCTCAAAAGGCCCGACAAGCATTCCCATATTTGTTAACTTCAGTTCTGCAAATACGATCATAGCCAGAGCCACTACGGCTTGAATGAGTAGCCTTATTTTGAAGGAAACATCCTTAAGATCATCGATAACACCAATAACAAGTAAAGTGCTTGCACATGCTAAATACAACTCAAAGTTATCGATTGGGTTTGATGAAAACCATAGATAAAGAAAGACCACAACAAAAATAGCAAGCCCTCCAACAAGAGGCACTCTCCCCACATGAACTTTGCGCTCACTAGGTGAATCAACTAAATTTACCATTTTTGCTAGCTTTCTAAAAAAAAACAAGCTTACAAAAGCGGTCAAAAAGACCCCTATGTTATCTATTAGCACAAAAACTAAACCCTATCAGAAAAAACATTATGTAGTTACTTGCCTTGTTAGAAAGTCAAGCGGAGGAGGATTATATAATAAGTGCCCTCTTTAGTCACTCACCTATAGAACTACTAATTAAAGCTAAATGTGAAGAATTATAACAGTCATGATGTACCGTTATTTTTAAACGTGCGACGGCCCCTTTCGTTTGGCCTGATTTAGCTTTAAGCCGCCCGTTTATAATTAAAAATATCGGATAAATATAGGCTATTTATGGCTGGTTTCAAAAGTGCTAAGATCTTGAAAATATCCCAGCTCTTTGATTTAACTCATGCTGAAGCAAATTATAAAAAATGCAGTAAACCTGCTTGGTTACGACATATCCATCAACCCAGTAACCAATCGCCCGACTCCCAAGCCAGTGGCTTTTATCCATATTGCAAAATGCGGTGGAGTTTCAATTGATAATGCACTACGACAAAAACTGGCCACAAGTGAAGACCGTCGATTGTGTAGAACAACTAGCATCGCTTCAAGTATTGCAAGCTTTAACCGGCCGATCACGACGCTAGAAGATAGCTGTGACTTTGGAGAGCATCACCTTAAACAACTTCAGGGAACCCTAGACTACTTTCTATCTCTACAACGTCACTACATCAGTGGACACTGGGGAGTAAACGAATATCTGTTAAAAAAGCATGATAATACGAAGTTCATTACAGTGCTAAGAGAACCAATCGCCAGATTAAAATCAAACTATATATTTAATAAACTAACTAATAATCTTGTAATCATGCCACCAAATAAGTTGAACGTAGACAACTTGATTTCGGAAGCTAATGACCTGCTAAATAGTCGCAGAGGCTGGCAAATGGCAAACACACAGACCGCGTTTATTTGTGGACATTACCCAAAAGATCCACAAGAGGCGATATCACTGCAACAGACTTTTTTAGATAATTTAAGTCGGTTTGAAATCGTTGGTTTTCTAAATGATCTCAATGCATTTAGTAAAAAATTTGAGCACAGCTTTCATACTTCCCTCAACATAAAATCTCGTAACTCCACCAACGCACAAACCAGTTCCAGCACTAGAAATGTAGTTGATATACTAACTGAGTACTTTGAATCTAAGCCCGTAAAACAGCGGTTAAACACCCTTTGCTACCAAGAACAGGTAAACTTTGAAATGGCACAGGAAAGGTTTGCGTGACCCGTCTGACTTGGCTTAACAGCTCCTTACTTATTGGCGAGCGTATCATAGTACTGCTGCTTAGCTTTACCAGTGCGCTGCTAATGGCTCGATATGCAGGAGCAGAACTATTCGGTCTGTTCTCAGCAATTGTTTCTCTGGGTTCTTTGTTTTTAATATTTACACAAATGGGCCTCAATAGCGTTGCAAGTAAATATTTTTCTTTATACCCGAATAGTAGCGCCTACTACATGCAAGCGGCTTTACTTATCAGGCTGCTTTTTTCTACCATCGCGATCCCTTTTGCCTTTTTATCTGGGCTGTTCATTTGGGATCTAAATAAAGCAATACTTGTCGCACTGCTGGTTACACTGCAAATTGGTAATGCACTGAACGTGACAGAGTTTTACTTTATCGCCAAGCACTCAGTAATAAAACCTCTCATACCAAGGCTATTAATAAAACTAGTATGCAAAACCGCTTTAATATTAGCTATTATTTTTGAGCTCCCATTGAGTATATGGGTCGCGCTTGTTGGTTTAGAGTATCTATGTATTGCTTTTGCTTACCTTTTGCTTTTACGCCAAAAACAAGTTCACCTTCACAATGTGTTCTCAACGACTAAAAATATACGCCGTGGTATGTATTTACTATTTCATCGAGGAAAGTGGCTTGCTTTATCTAGCCTTGCCGCCATCATTTACCTGAAAATAGATCAAGTAATGTTGGCTACTATGGTTGGTGATAAGGAAGTTGCATACTATGCTGCAGCAGCCAAGCTATCGGAGTTTTGGTATGTTTTGCCTGTATTAGTAAGTAATGTATTAATGCCTAGGCTAGTAGAGCTATATAAGACACAAATAAGTCATTATTGGCACCTACAGCGCTGGCTATACTTTTACTCTACTGTCATTGCGAGCTTAGTCGCAATCTTAATGATGCTGCTCGCTAAGCCTCTTATTATATTACTGTTTACTGATGAGTATCTACCTAGCGTGCCTATATTACAAATCCATATTCTCGGTTGCTTATTTATATTTAGTCGAGCATTTATGAGTAAGTGGCTTGTATTATCTAATCATCACAAACTCAGCCTGTATAGCCATGCTTTTGGAGCTCTAAGTAACATTTTTCTGAATTGGTTTTTAATTCCCATATTTGGGGGGATTGGGGCAGCAATAGCCAGTGTTGTTTCTTATTGCATAGCAAGCATTGGCTTTATGTTCTTCTTTAAATCTACAAGGGAGTACTTATTAAAAATACTCCCTAAGTGTTTCAGACCTAATTCTTAATTTTATTGATCAAGTCTTTGTATTTATCAAAAATCATGTCAACCAAATGAATGTTGCCACTAACTGATACGGTCAGCGCAGTATTGTCAGTCAAGTCAAGCCAAGTAATATTATGCACTATCTGTTGGTTGCCATCAAAATCAGCTTTTATCGAATACTCCTGATGTGGCAGCGTTCCCTTATACACCGCTTTGTCATCACCTATCATGGTTAATTGAATATCATTTGCACTGTTTTTCACAAACCCCTGAGCGATCGAATTTATAAAACCATTCCATTCTTCTTTTGAGCCCGTAAACTTAATGCCTTCCATTTTTTGGCAGGTAATGTTGGTTGCCAATACTGCTGATTTCGGACTTACCGTTTCTTGGATGATCCAACGCTCAATATACATTTTACGCTGTTCACCAAAGGGAATTGTTTGCCTTTGTCCCTCATAATCACCCAGCACCTCTTTAGGTATTTGGCATAAATTAGCAGACGCAAAAAGTGGCAAAACTCCTAGTCCAGAAAGTAAGAAAATTGATGCTTTAGTCACAAAAAACCTCACACTAATCCGAAAAATTCGAATTTTAATATAGGGATACTTATATTTAAAGCAAAAAAAACCCAGCCTAAGCTGGGTTTTCATCAAAAAGGCAAGTATTAAATTACTTGATACCTTTCTGCTGTGAAGTCACTAGAGATTGACGACCTACACCATCTTTCTGAGAGAAAGCATATGCATTAACGTCACCATCGTTAGCATCGATGTTGAAAGTAACACTTAGTTTAGTATTTTCAGGAACAGTGTTGCCTTTGCTGTCTTTAAGCAGAGAGCGAACTGTATCTTGAGATACTTTCAATACTTTCTTAGCAGGTAGGTAATCTACCATGTTTGCAGTTGAGTAAGTAGTACCAGCTTCAGAGATAGCAGTAATAATTACGTCAGCAGCTGCTGAAGACTCGTTCGCAAAGTGTACGCTTGTGTTAATACCACTGAAGCCTACTGGGAAGTAAGGGATGTTGATGATAGTTGCATCAAGTTCCCACTTACCAGCGTCAACTTTAGCTAAAACTTCTTGTGCGTTGTTTGTAGCAGACGTTGTATCAGCATCAACACTTAAAGAAGCAATGAAAGCAGTCGCTTTGATGTCCTGAGCCGCGTTGTCCATAGTGATAGTGTAATCGCCAGCGATACCATCGTTTGCAGCTGTGTCAGTTACAGTGAAGCTGATAGATTTCTTATCATTTGCACGAGCAAGGTTACCTACAGTGTTAGTACCTTGACCTGTGATTGTAAAGTTTGCAGCTAATGTACCAGCATCAAACGCAGTGCTTGAGAAATCACCTTCAATAGTAACTTTAGCTTGCGCATTTACACCATTTGCTGGTGAAAGAAGCGTTTGAGCATCAGCTAGAGTGATAACGATTGTATCAGCATCGGTATTATTAGTTGCAACAGCACCAGATTTGAATATTTTAACGTTATCACGCTGGATTACACCATTCGCTTTAGTCTTGATAGATGCAGAATACTGATCTTTAAGAACGATGAATGAACCATTGTTGTCGCCAGTAGTATCTTTAGCTGCACCAGTTAAGCCTGATTTCGCTGAGTAAGTAACTGTCGCTTCAGCTGCTTTTGCTTTAGCAATGTTAGCGCCACGAACTTGAATTTCGAAAGACGAATCTTTAGTAACTGGGTCACCTGTTTTAACTTCAAGAACAACAGTAGTGATACCAGAAGTCGTAGTTACTGATACAGGTGTAAGCTTGTAAGTACCTGAACCATAAACAAGACCAAGTTGGTTATCAGCAGCAGTAGCAGTAGCGTCGTTATTACCATCAACAGCTACAGATGTTATACCAGTAACACCAGCACCAAAAGTTAGAGTGATTTGATCACCTGCTTCAAGTTGCTCACGAACAATTGCACGTACTGAAGATGCTGGAGCTGCTGCAGCAACCTCAAGACCTTGCTTTGACGTTGATTTAACTGCATCTGTTAAGTCAGCAGCTTGTGCACCCATCGCACCAAAAATAGCCGTAGCTACGAGCGCTTTTTTGAATAGTTTCATTATTTCCATTCTCCTAGTTTCATGAAACAGGCCCATTGATTAGGAAGGATCAATAGGCCAAGAACTTTCTATAATTTTTATCGACTTCCACCGAATGGTGACAATCTAATTTCAACCTGTCAACTTGTCAAGCTATATAACGTAATTTGTAACGATTTTAGGCCTTAAATAGCACTTTATTATAATATAGCCTACATTTGTGACCAATCGATCGAATGTATGTTATCGGTATATGAACAATATAGCTCATCTTACCAATATAATCCCGTTTAAATTAACCATAATTTGCTGGATAATCAAGCTAAAAGACTAAGTTTTCTAAACCTTTTTTAAAGCTTTGTTCAACTTTCAGCCAGTCCTCATCGTTGTGTATTATTTTTGGCGTAACCAACACAACTAATTCCGTTTTATCTGAACTACTCTCGTCGCTTCTAAACAAGTGTCCAAGTAGTGGTAAAGAACCAAATAGCGGAACTGATGTTGCTCCTTGTGAGTTGTTGTGGCTAATTAACCCCCCTAATAATACGGTTTGGCCATCACCAGCAACCACTTCTGTACTTAGGCTACGTTCAAAAATCGCAGGGCTACCAGAGCTCCCTGTTGCCTTATCATTCACACTCGAAATACTTTGCTCAATAGTCATGATGACTGTACCTTGCGCATTAATAGTGGGCGTTACATTTAAGTCTACCCCCGTCTTTCGATACTGAATAGTCGTGGTTTCTCTATCACTATTAATCGGATCTGCAGTCGTACTACCTACCGTTGGAATATCATCACCAACACTGATATTGGCAGAGACGCCATCTCGAACAAGTAACGTTGGTCTTGATAAAACGTTCACTAAACCATTTGACTGGTTGAGATTTACCTTAATGTTACCAGGCATGCCGACAATAGAGTAATTAAAGCCTGTCTCAGAATTAAAATTAAACGTCTCTCTTCTATTATTGGATGAGCCACTTTGTAATGCGTACTGAACACCTTTAGCAAAACTGCCTGTCAGCTTAACTTCAGCAATAACAACTTCCATCATGACTTGTTTTGGCATTACATCTAACTGCTTCAAAATAGGCTGTAACTCTTGATAATACTGACCGGTAGAGTAAAAAATCAAAGCGTTAGCTCTTTGATCAACAACAAGTTTAATTCCATCACTTTCAACGGAAAAGCTACCTGCATTTGAAGGTGCAGACGCTGAATTGTTTGAGTTTGCGTTTGCTCTCGAGCTATTTGAATTTGCTGTTGTACTCGCAGGGCTGTTTTGCCTACTCGCATTGTTCCCAGATAAATTCCCCCCTAATAAAGGGGCCAAGCTTTGACCTAAATCACTCGCTCTTGCGTATTTAGGGTGGTAAATGTAAAAGCTTTGCTCAGATCCAGTTGCAGGTTTATCTAACTGCTTTGCCCAATACTCTACCCTATCAATAATTTCATCCGCAGTTGCGAATACAACAACTTTCCCCAGGTGCTCGATAGGCACAAACTGAATACTTACAGAGTTACGTGCACCTGACTGAACTGGAATTCCCTCATTCTCTAGCAATTCAGACACCTTAGTAATAAAGGTCTGAGAGTCAATATAAGTAAAACTCATTAAGGCAATAGACTTATTGCTCAACGCGGGGCTATCAATGAGGGACAGTAATTCAAGCGCTCTTAGTATTTGTTCTCGCTTACCAATAAGCGTCATCATGCCCTGATTCGGGTCGATAGAAACTTGAGCATCGACTAACCCGGCTACAGAGCTTCTTAATCCTGTTGACACACCATACTTTATTGGCACTAATTGAATTATGTCACTCGATGTTGTAGGTACCGAATCAGCATCGCGTCCAAAACCAAACGCTCGCTCAGATTTACTCCCCGATTGCTCAAAAGGATAGACGTAAAAAACGCCATCATTAAGCGTGATATTGATACTGTTTTGCGCCAATGCTTCTTGAATCAATTGAAACAAACGCTGACCACTCACTTCTTCTTTTAACTCTAGTGTGATAGGTGTTGTTTTTTCTTTCACCGTTGGTTCAATCAAGTATGAAACGTCCAACAGTTCTCCCAAAGTGTAATGGATAAAGTCATTCAGAGGCAGTGCATTTACCGATACTTGAAATTTATCGTCACTCTTAAAACTAGTTGAAAGGTCTATTTCTAATTTTTTGCTCGTATGGGAACTTGCCAAGCTACTTAAACGTTGAAAGCTCCCTTTTTCTTGAGGCATGCTATCACTGACTACAGTGTTGTTACGCGCACTAGCGCTTTCTCCCTTCAGATAAGAGCTTTGTACATTAACTTGTTTAGCTTGCGTGGCCCCATTTGGGTTTAAAATCGTTTGGCACCCTGATACTGCTAACAATGCTGCAAATATAGGGGTAAATCTACTTAGCTTGTTCATCTGTTTGCCACCTGAAAAGTTTAAATTCTTTACTTTGTTGAGCTGTACTTAATATCACACTATTTGCAGTTATTGCTTCTACCTTAATCTCCTGGAACAACATTTGGCCCTGTTTGGCTTTTTCAATTTGTCCCTCTTCTGACTTCAGCAGCACGAAACTGTCGTGTCCTTGTTTAAAAACACCAAGCAACTCAAATGCATTATTCCCTATAGAAATGAGGTTGCCATTTGGAGTCACTGGTTGCTCTGGTGTCTTTGATGCATCAACTTTCTTTTGTTGCTCTTGCGCTTGTAGTTCTTTGTCCCATTGCGTTTCCAGGATAGATTTTTTAGGCACCTTAATTTCACTCAACTCAATTGATGTCCATTGGTTTGAGTTTTTAAGGGAGTCATTAGGTGACTCAAGTAGTACAGATGAAAACCATATGAGTACAATAGAGCATAGTACCACGATTAACTTATTCATTATAACGTTGCCTTTCGCCAAGTTTTGACTGAAATTTCGACTTCAAGATTTTCAGAAATGCGGCCAAACCAGCCTCTGGCTCCAAACGCGTATTTTTCAATTCGAATTATTGGTTTGTGAGCTTCGAGCAAACGCATCGACTTTGCTATACATAATGGCCCACCTGAGAGCTCTATATCGACTACTTTAGCAGACATACCTTCAAGGATCTGAGTTGCATCACTCCAATTCAAGATGTTCAATTTACAGTTGGATTCTGTCAAAATATTCTCTATCGCTTTTTGAACAGTTAACTTGTATTCACCTTCCGTTGCTTGAGTAAATACAAGCTCAGACACTTGCTCTGTTTGCGCTTCTAACACGCCCAGCGCATCAATCAATTGTGATTTGTTGTCCAATAAACTAGAGACTTTGTCTATTCGCGCATTTGATAAGGCTAAAGACTCCGATTGCTGTAGATAAAGGTTCCATAGTGGATCTGTAATATACGTTGCAAATAATATCGCCCCTAGCACAATGAAGTAATGCTTAAACTTAATTAATTCTTTCATCTAGCATCTTGTCCCGTAAGAGAGATGTTCATATTAAATTTATCAAGCTCTTGGCTTTTATTAATTGCACCGCTGTATTCAGCACTTTCAACAAGTGGACTGTCATTAACGCCTCTTAACAGCGCAGTAGAGTCCTTTACTTCTCCATCAATAACCATTCGCCCTCTTTCGTATCGAATAAAGTTAAACTTCACTTGCTTTTCAATCAACAGATTTAAAATATCCCAGTGCTCAGAAACTAGCTGTGCATTGGCTATTTGTTCGTTTACTAATTCAATATCTTTGTTAATCGATTTTACCTTGTTAGATAGGCGCAAAACTTCATTTACTTCATCGCTACTACTGTTTATTTGACCTTCATTTTGACTCAGCGCATGATACTGAAAAGCAACAGTCACCAATAAAGCAGTAGAGAATGTTAGCAAAGGCGCGATATACAAAGCATGTAATGTAGCTAAGCTAAATTTACTTTTTACATTTAGACAAACGGCTTGATGATTCTTTTGTAGTTCTTCGATATATATCCCACTTCTCAAGAATGCAGCGTATTGACTTGTTTCTAACTGAATTTCCTGAATATTATCTGGCAAACCAATACTATGTTTAAAGGTTTCAATAGATCGAATTAACCCTGCGTGATATAAACAGTGAAGAGTACCTAGCATGTATACATACAACTTACCCTTTAACGTATCAATAGATACTAGCTTCCCTTTGAAGCACTGACCTATCAAAAAGCTTTCTGGTATTAGCACCCAGCTCGACGTTGCTTGCTCTTCTGTAATGTCAAATTCGGTTTTGTGAACCTCAAAAGATTCATTATCTCGGCTCTCAATAACGCGATAACTAACGAAGTTTTCACTGGCTTTTTTTTCCAGATCAATAATTGCATAAAGCTCTTTTTTACTTATTGATGTGTAACTTTTTGTCGACTCAATACATTTATTCCTAGCAACTATGCAAATAGCTCTAGTTGCTTGAATTGGTCTAAACTCATCAGGCTCTATACTATAGTGATTGCCATCGAAGTAACTCGCTTTGCTAGACAAATAATTTAATATTGCCCGCTTTAGTTTTGATAGAATATTCAACTCTAGTACCACACTACGTTAAAAATTGTTAGCGCATTTTTTCTAGCGCGAGGGTTTACTTTCAACTTCACTCTCTTCGTAATGAGCACCCCATTTCTCGAAGCGCTCAATTCTACCTCAAGAAACGGCGAAGTTCCAAAAGTAACAAACTCCCCTTCCTCAATCCCCGTCATTTGAAAAAATTGAAATCTAGATAGCTCGCCGCGCGCTCTTGCACTTAACACTTGTTTTACAAGGTTCTCGTCATTTAGAAAAGCATTCAAAGCAGGTTCTGGTGCGTTTAATGGGTTAAAACCCGCTAAGCGCTGTACCGTCACAAAACGATATGCAATTGGCGGTATGATATCTGTTAACTTAAGATGCTCAGCAATTAAGTTAAACTCATTAACATGCTGCAGGTATGTATTACTAGGTGTAACTCCTTTATCATAATCCTGCTTTTCCGCGCCGTTTAACCGTCGCAAATTGTCTTCATCTTTCCAATCCTCCACAGCATCTAGTAGCTGGGGCATCAACTTTTCGTCAACCCAAGGAGAGAAGTAACGTTTTAAAAGGCTTCTTGGGCTCGTATTGAGGTTAATTAAACCCTGAACATCCTGTACCGTTACTTTTACAGAATCGAGATAAAAGGGCTCTCCATGAAAGTTCCATAGTTTAACAATTTCATCTGTGCTGTTTTTGTCTTGATACCGCTGATGTGATAATAAAGATCTGTAAAGCTTTGCTTGCACATTCTCCAATTCCAAACGAACAGATAATCGCTCTTTTGCCAAGGATGCTATCTCAACCTGTTGTTTAATACTTTGCTGAATAAAGATGGCAATGAGCATAAGAACAGCGGTAATTATTAGTACCTGCACCAGCGCAATGCCTTTATTTTTGCTACAAATAAAACGCATCAGTAACTTATATCTCTTGTTATTAGTAGCTCTGGTGAAGCATATAGTGGAAAAACTTGGTCAGATAAAAAATCAGACTCTCGATCTGTGTAACTTATTCTTACTTTCAATGGTGAAAGTCTATTTTTTCTGGCGTCATACGTATCATGCCAGCTTTTTTCTTCAGGCTCATCTGATATCAATAAATCAAACTCTTTAACAGCAAGCGAAGCTTGCAAGTCATTCCACCCATAATATGAAAACTTTGCTGCTCGTAAATTCTCTTTTATGACAACTTCATGCTGCCAATTAATCCGCTCTGGCTGCCACACTAAAACAGGGTTGCTATTAGCTGGATATTCGCTGTAAACGAGCTTGTTCGTTCCATTGCTCTGACGCTTAAATTCCAATTTAACAAACACCAAACCACTTGAAAATAAAGCCCCCTCGGTTATCAGAATGACACGCTCCTGATTTCCTGAAAATGCAATATGCGGCAATCCAGTCTTGTCTTTCTGATTAATGATGTAGGGTACCATTCCTTGAAATACCTCTGTTAACTTAGCTTGCATTACATCCCATTTAGTCAGCTGCCAAAAATGGTTTACTCTCTTATTCCATGAGCTGCTGTAAAGGCTATAACTGTAGTACCCTGCAAACATGATTAAAGACAATAGTGTGGTAGCAATCATTAACTCTATAAGAGAAAAACCTTTCGCTGGCCTCATTCCCATACCACCATATTAAAAGAAAACTGACGTGCTACAGAGACGTTTTTTACACTAACAATCGATACTTTATAGACACAATAACGCTTTGGCTGTTCATATGTATCATCAAAATCCCTAGGAGGCTCAAAGCGCTCCACTAGCTCTGCATGCCAATTAAGTGGTAAGGCGTTTGTTGTCACTTGTCCCTCAACAAAGTCTACTTTCGCTTTTTTATTTAGCTTAGTTCTAAGCTCATCTTTTATCTGGGGAATTGAGCTGTAAACAGTCTGGTAAAAATGACTGGAATTGATAACCTTTTTTGAAGATAAGCTACTTGCGGAAAATAGCTCCCCTACAACTGCGATAGAAGAGAATAAGATAATGGCAGCAATTAAAATTTCGATTAACGTAAATCCACGGGCTCTATTCATCACGCATTAACACACTTTCAATACCGTAAAATCGAGGTTGCTCATGAACAAAAATCCCAAACGAACGTGGTTGTACCAAAAACCTAGTGTCAATGGTATACAAATCAGCAACAAACTGAAGTGTATCAAACTCTATAATTTGTTGATTGCTGTTCGCTTGAGTCGAGATAATTGCTCGGCCATCAATCAGCTGAATCTGAGTATCTTGACCCGAATAATAAGCCCGATAGCTGTAGACTTTGAAAAGGTTTCTTACTTTTTCCAGCTCTACATGACGTTTGTTTTTTTCAAAAATATTGATGACTAAACCGCCAGTTAAACCCATTACGACACTCATAATGGCGAGCACAATCATCAACTCAATGAGTGAAAAGCCAACGTTTGTTTTAAAACGGGACATCATTTATCGAAACCATACTCATCAACATGGTGATCACTATGCCACCGACAAACCCACCCATGAACAAGAGCATGATTGGCTCTAACATTGTGGTAAATTTCTTTATTACTTGCTCTAAATCAGAGCGAGAACGCACCGCCACTTCTTCAAATACTCTCGGTAGTCGGCCGGTTTCCTCTCCAACTTTGATAATAGATAAGAAAAAGTCCGGAAATATTCTCGTCTTCCCTAAAACTTGTCCTAACGGCTGCCCCGATTTTAGCTGTTTTAACGCCTGCTTAGCATCTCGTCGATAGTCTGGGTGTTTTAAAGTATCTGACGTTAACTCTAAAGTTGTATCAAGCTGTAAACCAGCTTCGAGCATCATTGACATAGATTGAGCAAAACGGATGCGTTCAGAAGTCGTTATAATAGCACCAATACCGGGTAACTTAGCCGCTTTTGCATAAAACCAGCTTCTCACTTCAGGTTTTTTGAATCCGTATACTATAGCAGTAATACAAGCTATCATAGCACTCAAAATAACCGCTTGATAATCAATAAAAAACTGACTTACACCAATTATCATCTGGGTATACCAAGGCGCCTGGCTAAGATCTGTAAATATGCCAGCCATTTTCGGCACGATAAAGGTCAAAACAAAGTATACAGCCATGATACACACAAAAAATATCACGCTAGGATACGTCAGAGCAGCACTTACTTGCGATTTTAAATCTTTTTGAAACTTCAAATCAGCCGCGAGTCGACGCAACACCTCCGGTAAATTTCCTGATGTTTCCCCAATTTTTAATAGACTGATGTATAAAGGGCCAAATAGTGCTTCATGCTTTGCAAAAGACTGACTCAACGACTCGCCTTTTTTGAGAGAAGTCGCTATTTGATTAAGTAATCGGTTTAGTGCTGGGTGTGAGTTCGACTGCCTAATAATATCAATACCTTTATCAACCCGAACACCACTTTCTAGCAATAATGACAACTCACTCGTAAAAAACTCAAGCTGTTCTAAATCGACTTTTTGAGAGAAAAGCTCTGATAGCCCTGAAGACTTACCAATAACCTTAAGCTCTATCGGGCTGAGTCCTTGCTCATTTAAACTCTGTTGCGCCTCTTTAGTGTCAAGTGCTTCAATAGTACCTTGATGTCGGGAGCCTTGAGCGTCAATGGCTTTATACTCAAATTCCATTAACCTGCAACCCTTAGCACTTCATCTATTGTTGTTACGCCTGTAATAACCTTATATAAGCCATCTTCAAATAGGTCTCTACGTTTTAAAGCGCGGTTGTGAGATTTTGCTTTACCAATAAACTGGTCATTTTTTGGTATCGCCTTTATCTCATCATCACAACGCAAATATTCATTGATAGCGATTCGACCTTTGAACCCAGTGTTATTACATTTTTCGCAACCATTAGGTTGTTTAAGATTTAACTCACTTACCCCAGCCATATCAGCAATTTCCTGCAATGGATATTTACCTAGCAACTCACTTTGGTTATCAGCGGGTAAAGCACAATGCTGACATAACCTTCTTGCTAAACGTTGGGCTACAACGGATACAAGTGCTGCGTTGAGTAAAAACTCTTCAACACCAAGATCAAGCAGTCGAGTATATGCCCCCGCGGCATCGTTAGTATGAACTGTACTAAATACCAAGTGACCCGTTAATGCCGATTGTAATGCAATCTGTGCTGTTTCCTTATCACGAATTTCCCCGACCATGATAATGTCGGGGTCTTGACGCACTATAGAGCGAAGACCTGCGGCAAAGTCAAAACCAATATCTGAATTAACCTGAACCTGATTAATTCCTTCTAATTGATATTCTACTGGATCCTCTAATGTAATAATTTTTACATCTTGGGTGTTTAATTCATTTAGGAAAGTATATAACGTTGTCGTTTTACCAGAGCCAGTAGGCCCAGTTAGTAAAATCACACCCGTTGTTTTTTTCAAATCTTCACTAATTAGCTTTTGCGTATCCCCTGATAAGCCTAATACAGACATATCGTAACGAATAGAATCCTTCAGTAAGAAACGCAAAACAATACTTTCCCCTTCATTAAGAGGCAAAGCAGAAACACGTATATCAAGTTCTTGATTTGCAATACGCATTTCTATTTTACCGTCTTGCGGGCGACGCTTTTCGGCAATATCCATCCCCGAAAGAATTTTTAGTCGCGTAACTATAGGTAACTGCATTTTCGGGGCTAACGAATCCACTTCATGTAAGACACCGTCAATACGATATCTTACTCTAAAACGTCCTTTATATGGTTCTAGATGCATATCTGAAGCACCTCTAGAAAGCGCCTTTGTAATCAATGAGTTAAGTAAATTAACAGTGGGAGCTTCAGATGCAAGCTCCCTTAATCGAGCTTCTTCTGCGCCTGTTAACTCTTCGTCATTAAAATTGGATTCTGTTTTACTTTGAATCTCATAAAAGAAGCTTTGTAGCTGCGACTCTGTTGCAATGACAACTTCAATATTAACTTCCTGCATGAGTAGATATTGCGATAACTCAGCATCTAGAGGGTCTTTACACGCTACTAACCAGCAATTATTAGATACACTAAGCAATAAGCAGTTAAGCGACTTTAGCTTTTCATAAGACGCAAACGCTACGGATTCATCAGGGCTCCAAGCTGGGTAGTCACTTGGCTCAAATAGCGGGTAACCTAAAAGCTCATGATAAAGCGGTGCTAAATCGTCTTCTGTTAAGCACCCCATATTTATCAGAATGTTTTCCAATCTACCACCGTAGCGTTGCTGATATGCTGTCGCTTTATCTAGATCAGAAGTTGAAACCCGAAAAGAGTTAACCAATAGCGCTTTCACATCCATCATTTATGAATTACATCCTCGTTCTCGCCCTCGCCGCCTTCTTTACCATCAAGGCCGTATGATAAAAGGTCATATGGTCTGTTTTCTTTTCCAGGCACAGTATAAACATAAGGTTTGCCCCAAGGATCTAGCGGTATATCTTTGGGTAAGTATGGTCCATCCCAATTCGGTGAATTACCCACTCTTAATTCTTGTAGCGTTGTAGGCACAGTGCCCATATCAAGACGATAAGTATCAATTGCAGTCTCAAACATTTGCATCTGAGCAATTGCTGTTTTCTTTTTAGAAGAGCTTACTTTAGAAAAAAGCTTTGGTGCCACCAACGAGCCTAATAACCCCAAAATAATAAGTACTATTAATAACTCCATTAAGCTAAAGCCGCGTTGTTTTCTCATTGAATTCTCCCATTTATTTCTGATTACATATCGCTTAGTTTGCCATTTTATCAATTTTTTACTTGAGATTTGTAGTCTTTCACTTCGGTAATGACTTTACGCCACATGTCTTTATTTTCACTTTTGACTTTTTGCGCATGTCGCAAACTGAGTTCTTTTTGCTGTTCAAGCTCGTTGATAAAAATTGCCAGTTGTTTATCTATTACTTCATCACTATCTAGGTAATTCAGTACATTATTTATCAATCCGTATTCTTCGAAAAGCATCTCATACTTGTGACTCCAACTTGTGGCCAAACATGGGATACCTTGGGATAATGCACTCACACAACCATGGAAACGACTGCTGACCAGCGCCTGACAACGACCTATATACTCTTTAATTTCTATGGCCCCTAAGCTATCAACTAATCGAATGTCACATGGTGATTTTGCAATAATCTGTTCACACAAAGCTTTATCCTCAGCACCTTCATGGTTAAGTAATACAACTTCAAACCCTTTACCATTAAAGTAAGCCGCAAGATTGCACCAAAAACCAATATACACATCTGCACTGTTTACTGCATCTTTATGATTATATTTAGAGATCATTTTATTATTTGGAATAAAACAGACCGTCTTTTTCTCAAAAGGTTCAACATGTTCAGGTTCAATCAAAGCCGTAAAGTCAGGACTTCTTATCAAACTACCTTCTTTGTTAAGCTTCTCACATGCATCAAAAGAGGCTTCATCACGCGCGAAAACAAGTCGTGATTTATTTATTAATATTTCGGCAGCTTTTGCATGTCTGGCTTTATCAAACGGCCCCAAAGCTTGAGGTAATACAATGTACGGCTTACCATACTTATTGAAACGTGCGACTTCTTTAGCTGTATTTTCTAAATCATTAACAGGCCATTGGTCACCATATGAAAAGCCACTTGCATTTAAAATTACATCCACATCAGATTCAGTGATAATGCCGTAACGCTTTAATAACTTTTTAAAAGCATTGGGTAGTAAACCGAATAAACCAGTAAAATCAAACGGCCCGCGTCGCAAGCTCAACTTTTGATAAGCGCCCAACACCGCTCGCTTTTTGTAAGGAAGATTGGCTCCAGGCGACAGCACTAGATTATACTCCTCTATTTGCGTATCTAGCTGTTGCAATATAGCAATAAGCATCAATTCAGCGCCTTTGTTAGAAAACTGAACCCCTTTTACCTCAATATTAATCACAATTCTTTTTTCCTGGATAAGTAAGTAGCGCTTGCGGACTTTTTTTGTTGGAAAAGGGTATCTCCCCTTCTTCTAATGCATAACCCACAGCGATAAACATGACGATGCGTTTGTATTGAGGCAGTTCTAATAAATTAGCTGCTCTTTGATCCAACTTATGTAATTCTGGCCAGTTCAAAGCACAGGTTGACAGACCAAGCGTTTCACATGCCAACATAAATTGCATACTCGCAAGTGAGGAATCAATATATATAACATGTCTATCACGTTCAAAAGGGTACGCAGACAAATCCCCTACGACAGCCAATAGAGCCGGAATTTGCTCTGAGAAACCAGCAGTACCACCTGGTAAGTTTGCAGCTTGACGCTTAACCTGCTCATCCTCTATCAGCATAAATTCATACGCCTGCCGATTACACGCACTCGGAGCCTCCGTTGCAGCCCTCAAGGCTTGTAATATCATCTCTTTTGGTACTTCTCGAGACTCAAACCAACGAACCGATCTACGAGATTTGCATAAGCTTATAAGCTGTTCAATATTAATATCATGCTGCACCTTATCCGTGCTTTTATAGGGCAGAGACTGGCAATCAAACGCATGTTCTATTTGCCTATATTGTTCAAAACTGGCTCCCACTATTGGGTGGGCTTGGTCGCATACCTCAAAATAGCGTTTTAATATTGAGTTAGCCCAAACCAAGTCACTGTGTTCTATGTTCGCTTTTTTTACCGCGAGTGAAAAGACATCAACGGTTTCTTTAATGTAGTCTAAAGCGAAAATGGCTCTTCTTGGGCGCATTATCAGTCCCTTTTCGAGCCTATGAATATTACGACGTAAAAGTGAGCTAGAGCTTTGTTGAATACCTTTCCCATTTGCGTATTGTAGCTTTGCTTTTAGAATCGCTTGCTGTTCATAGCCAAAACTGCGGTCAAAAAGGAAATAATATAACCTACTTAACAAGGCCGTTTGAGCAAAGTAAGGGCGTAACAATGTCTGAAATAACTCTATTGCCACTAAAATGAATTTTTTTAGTCGAACCATAAAAACGAAATACGGGAAACGTATGTTTCCCGTACCCTCAATTAATCATCAATAATGACTTAGTCCGTCAAGCGAGCAATTGAAGCTGCCGCTAGACCCAATTGGTAAACAATCTGTGTTGCCGTGCTCCATAATGTCAAGTTATCAATGTGCTGAGAATCAAGAGGAACAACGATAGTGTCGCCAGGTGCTAGCTGTGAAGCTGCATTATTAACCGCAAACCAAGAACTTTGGCTTGGTAACTCAACAGAGCCATTTGCTTTTATTATGTATATCCTTTCATCATCAGCTTTTTGCTTTAACCCACCACTTGCTCGAATATAATCTTCAACTGATTTAGAAGCGTCAAACAGATGCGTTGCAGCTAAGTTAACCTCGCCTATCACGCTCACAGAGTCTTGTATCGCAGGGATATATAACGCATCACCATCTTCAAGTTGGAGCTCCTGAGTTGAACTTTTATCAAGATTGATAACCAAACGACCTAACGCTTCAACTTTGGATAAATCCTTTAAGATCTGATCCATATCTTCATATGGCAGACTCGTGTTTGCAGTCCGGCTCTTTTGGAAAGTGTTAGTAATGATATCGCGTCTTAGTTCTTGAGTTAAGCGCTGAAGTTGAGAAGTTTCTTTACGCTTAATTGATTCACGCGTAAAGATAGCCGCGTCTTTGTGAGCATATTCACTAAAACCACCCGCTCTTTTTAATAAGCTGTCAAGTGTTTCACCACGCTTAATCGTATAGATGCCAGGGAACTTTACTTCACCAACCACTTTCACCTGAAGCCTTTCTTGCCAGTTTGGTGTAGGAAAAACATTGATGGTATCTTTGCTTGTTAATTTAATTGTTGAGTTTTCTAATTCATGCAAACCATCAAATTGAAGGTGCTCTACCAGCTTAGAGTCCGAGTTCTGTACGCGAGTAAGTTCAACTTTTTTAAGATAAGCTGCTTCTAAAAATCCACCTGCTGCCTGAACTGCACTTTTGAAATCAGCATTTTCAGGTAACGGGTAGACACCTGGAAACTTCACTCGCCCATTTACGGCAAATAACTTGCTTGGGTGTGTTGGGGTTGCTTGCCTTTCCAATTTTTTCAAAATTGGTGCAAGTAGCTTGCTACGACTAAAGACAGCTAGGTCTTCTTCTTTTGTGTCTTCAGGCTCTTGAAATAATGCATCAATACTTGTGATAAGTTCAATGTCCTCGTCGAGCTCGAATAGTTCGTCTTCTTTTAGACCAATAAATTTCAGAAACTCATCACGTTCAAATTGCTCCCACAACTTGATATTGTCTCGCAGTTTTAGCTGCTCTTCACTATATGCCATGTCATCAAGCAGTTGTCTTTCTTCTTCTCTCAATTGATAACGACTAAAAACAACAATGGTATCATTCGAATAAAGCTCTATATTTTCATCTTTGCTATCAAAGATATCCTGTAAAGAAAACTGCTGTATTTCGATGTCTCCTTTGAAGTTAACCTCACGAATAATTAGCGAGTAACCGAAATCAGCAATAGGAAGAAGGTCTTCTCTAGGTGACTTAAAAACATCCTTTAGTGTTTTGCCTTTATGCCACTCGTAGTGACCTGGGTTTGTTACAGCGCCAATTAGTGTAACCGTATTTTGTAGCCGTGCAGAGGCAGCATGTACCGATATTTCATCACCATTCATCGGTTTATATGAAGACTTTTTAGTGAAATCAAAATTTAAGGTGATTCGCTTACCGTCTCCATTATAACGTGATACAACAACCTTCGACTTATTCGCACTTGCTTTCAGCCCCCCAGACATAGCAAGCAAGCTATCAAGTGTATCGGTCTCTTTTAATTCAAATATGGCTTGACGATTTACCTCACCTTTTATCTTTATCTTTTTTTCTGCTGGAGGTATAAATACTACGTCACCTGGCTTTAATACGATATCATCAGAGCTATCTCCAAATAGCAGTAAATCGTAAAGATCAAAAGTTGTGATGAGCTTACCTGCTCTTTTTACTTGTACGTGTCGTAAAGAGCCATTATCACTCACTCCCCCTGAAACAAATAGCGCGTGAGTCACCGTTGCGAGAGGAGAGACGGTGTAACTCCCAGGCTTGTATGCTTCACCTACAACCATAATTCGCATCGAATTAAGTTCGCCCATTGATATATAAGCTTGCACACCAATCATCTCTGTCGAGATTTTATTTGATATAAGCCCTTTTAGTTCCTTAAAAGACATACCTATTACGTAAAGTGGGGATAAGTCAGGAATAGCAAGGCGACCCGAACTATCAATCTGGACCTCATACTCTTTATTGCTTTTTCCATACAAATTGACTTTGACAGTATCACCAACCCCCAGCAAATACGTATCGGGTATAGCAGCAAGTTCAACGGGAGAAAATGACATCGGTTCACCTGCGAAAAGTTCATAACCAAATGGTTTTAGCTCTTCTAGCTTAGGTTTATACTTGTCCTCTTCCGAATCTTGAGCAAATTCATTATCTTTTTCTCGTGGCTGCACTGTTGACTCTAATTCTGAGCTCACATCTTGTTTTTTCCCTTGCTTGTTCAAGGAATTTAGATCAATCCCATACTTTTGAGCAATTGCTTCTTGCTGAGCTTTAGGCAGCTTTTTAAACTGCTCTATTTGCTGTGGGCTAGGAGACACTGCTTGAGCATTTCCTATATAGGTTGCAAATAATGAGAACAGAACAAAAAAGACAGTTAATTTACTTAACTTCACGTATATACCCTTAAATGAATGCGCAATTTGACCGACGAATGATACAGTATTTCTAATCTAAAAAAAATGGGACCATTGGCCCCATTTATGTATAAAATTGTTAACGCCTTAGAAGCTGTATACTAAAGTTAAAGATGTTTCTGTGTCTGTATTATCTTTTTCTGCTGCAACGTCTGAGTTATGGATAACGTTATATGCGACTTTCATTTGTAGCGAGCCATTTATTTTCGTCATCAATGCTGATTCGGCAGTGGTTTTTGTATTGCTTTCACCATATTCAACAGCAACCAGCTGAGTGAAGCGTGCATTTTCTGAAAGCTGCCAGTTAAAGTCCAACTTACCCACACCTATCACTTCATTTTCTGACTGACCAGCGAGAGAGTTACCATTGTCATCTAACTCAGAGCTATTGTTATGATGTTCAAAGCGCTTAATACCTGGACCTACTTCTGCATTTAAGTACATATCGTCGCGGTTCAACAATCTTAAGCCGTAACCTGCAGATACAACCGCTTCATTTCTATATGCCCCAAAGTAATCTGACACATATGAGCCATAAATAAACAAGTGGCTATGATCTTCTCTTAACTTATAGTTTCCCTGCGTTGATAGTGAGTACTTTTCGTTTGTACGCTCAGTAACTCGCACTCCTGCATCGTTTTCTATCTCGTCTTCTTTATAAATGCCGCTAAGCTTATACTCGTTGTGCCAGTTCTCGAGGTTATGCTTGGCTTTAATACCACCTTTGAGCGTTGTGGTTTTAGTATTACCGCTTGTGATGATAGCACCTACTTCACTACTCACATCCCAAGTTTTCTTTACATCTGCAGTCGTTGCATACGCGCTATTTACAGTGGCTGCAAAAACACACAGAGATAAAAGCTTTAGTTTCATTTCTCAATAACCTTTCAATAATTAATCTTTATGAAGATGAACATCCATTTGCGGGAATGGAATGGCAATGCCAGCTTCATCTAAGGAAATTTTTATATTTTCGACCAGTTCAAAATATACAGGCCAATAGTCAGAGGTGTTAACCCAAGGACGAACCACAAAGTTAACGCTTGAGTCTGCTAACTCTAATACCGCGACATTATAAGCTGGTTCTTTTAAAATGCGTTCTTCTTTATCCAGAACAGATTTTAAAACTTGCTTAGCTTGCTTTAAATCAGCGTCGTAACCTACACCAATTACCAAATCAATACGGCGTGTTTTTTCTCTAGAAAAATTAACAATTGCGCCCGACATAATCGATGAGTTCGGCATAATTATAACTTTGTTGTCAGGTGTTTTTAATTCAGTTGAGAAAATTTCTATTTTTTGAACACTGCCAGCTTTACCGCCGGCTTCAATATAGTCTCCCGCTTTAAACGGGCGTAAGATGATAATTAACACACCTGAAGCGAAGTTTGACAAAGAGCCTTGCAATGCCAAACCAATAGCTAGGCCAGCGGCACCTAAGATAGCGATAAAAGAGGTTGTTTCTACACCAACTTGAGACAGTGCCATCAACACCGTAGCTGCAAACACAGCTGCATATACGATATTAGCAACAAAACCTGCGACAGCTTTGTCTATTTTGCGTTTCTCAAAAGCCTTTACAGTTAATTTATCGCACGTTTTAGCGACCTTTAAACCAACAAAAAGGATCAATAAGGCTATGACAGCCTGTATCGAGAAATGAAGTAACATATCAGAGTTATCATTTAGCCATTGTATAGCTGTATCCATAAGGCCTCCTAGGCACGGTTTTTGATTTTGAGCGGATCATACATAGATTATATGAATATTGCCTGTATGTAAGGATTTTTTTATTTCTAACTTTTTTCACTAAAAATAGAAATTTCTCTTTGCAAGTACAAGATATTTATGTATTATGCGCGCCACACACCAACGAGGTGTTGTTATTGCGGCGGCTGTAGCTCAGTTGGTAGAGCCCTGGATTGTGATTCCGGTTGTCGTGGGTTCAAGTCCCATCAGTCGCCCCATCTCTTCCTGTTTGAACTTAGGTTCAATATCAAATATTTGTCTGTAATTTTTCCTATTTCTTTCCTAACATTTTTATTCTGTTGTTTTTCTTCCTGGTACTTTGACAAATTTAAGACAAAAAAATGCCACCTTTCGGTGGCATTACACACGGGATTATTTCTACGTATAGATAGAAATTCTTTACTTCCAGCTTCTCATTTTGTGCCCTTTGACAGCATAAAAGAGAATAAATAAGTAGCTGGGGATCATTAAACTATATGCGCCTTGCGCGCCTAAACCAGCTGCGTTACCAATACCTATCAATAATGGTCCTAGAGCACCGCCAGCAATACCCATAATTAATAGGCCTGAAGCTGTACCGGTTAAACGTCCTAAACCATCCAACGCAAGCGGCCAAATTGCAGGCCATACCATCGCGTTGGCAAATCCTAGCAGCGCAATACACAATAACGGATCTGGAAGCTGGGGTCCACCAAATGGGACAAGCAACATGTTTGAAAGCAAAAATGAGTTGTTGCTACCAAGCACAACAGCCAATACAGTTACAATACCTGCAATACCTGACATCATCAAGGCACTTTGTTGCGACATAAAGCGAGGTATAAGCGCTATACCTATCGCATAGCCAATAAGCATACACCCCATTGTATATGATGTCATTACAGAATAATCAGCAATCCCTAATTGCAGTGCATACGACCCGATTGTATCAGCAGCGATAACTTCAACCGCAACATACAAAGCGATACCTATAACACCCAGTACTAAATGAGGATGCGATAGCGTTTCTTTAATTTCCCCTTTACTGGTTTTACTTTCTTCATTAAATACCAAGTCAGGTAACGGAGAAAACTTAGCAAATAAGGCAAAAATAAAAATTAACCCAGCTATAGCGATATAAGGTGTAATTAGGCTATTTGCCATTATATCTTTTTGCTCTTGAGTCAACTTAGCGCCACCTTCTACCAAACCACTCACGACAACCGCTGCGAAAATGATCGGAACAATAACGCCAGCTGATTTGTTCAGTAGACCCATGATGCAAACGCGAACCGCAGCTGACTTTTCTGAGCCCATTTTTACTACATATGGGTTCACTGCTGTTTGTAATACTGTTTGCCCTATGCCAATCATCAACTGGGCAAATAGAAAGATCTCGATCATTTGCATTTTTGCTGCGGGGATATACATCAAAGCAGAACCCGCCATGATCATACAGCCAATTGCCATACCATTTTTATAGCCAACACGCTTAATAAGTATGGCTGATGGAATGCCAGCAACGGTTACAGCGATGTAAAACGATGAGATGATAAAAGAGGCCTGTAAAGGTGTTAATTCGAGCATTTGCTGTAAAAACGGCGTTATTGCACCGTTTAACCAAGTGATACAGCCCAAAATGAAAAACATTGAACCGGCTAATACCATCGGCAACCAGATACTCTGCTTGTCTTTACTTTCAATATCCACGATTGCTTCCATAAGTTTCTTCTTGTTGCTAGTTAATATCATTATTTTAATAGCCATCCAATTAAAATTGCTTTATTAAGAAGCTTCAACTCACAGCTAAACAGCTTAATAAAACAAAAATGACAGCGCTGACATTTAACTTTACGTTAAAATTACATCTTTGACTAGTCAGTTTTTAAACACAAACGTAACTAAAATTGAAACAAACTTCCAATTCTAGTTACGTATTACTTATTCTTAATAGCGTTTTACAAAGATAGCTCAGTAGTGCGGCTAACATTACTGCTGCCGTGACGAGTCCTCAGTAATATGCTCTGAGTGTCTTCTACTTTGGCAGGGCCAGAATATACTTGCCAAGACTGACCGTCATCAAAGGAGTACTCTATGGCTAAAAATGGAAATGCGCTATTGGCATGTAATTTTCCATCTTTAATCACACCTCCGGGTACGGGCAGATGTGCTTTTACTCCTCGCTTCTCTAGTTTTGCCAGCTCCTTAACGGACAGTGCTGCAGCAAACTTTAGCCAGTCGTTTGTAAAGTTTTTGCTACTTAAGCCTGAAGCTTCCCACGAAGCCTTGTGCCAAGCACGCTCAGCAACACTCAGAATACGCGGGAAGATCATACTCAACACCTGCTCTTCAGTACGGATTGTCTCGCTCCAAACTTGCCCTTGTATACCAAGAATATTTTCCGGTTTCTCCAACTTGGGCAGTTCACGGCCAACTAATGCCTCTAAATTAACGATAGGCTCTCGGTTTCTGGTAAAATCTGCATTAGCGTATACATCGTCAGGCATATAACCAAATGTTTTTTTGGTATCAATGTAACGTGTTGCCCAATAGTAACCTCGTGCTTCTGGATGCGCTTCGTAGGGGTGATCAAAGTATAAATGGGTGCCGTGTGAAAGAATGACCTGATAACCATCGTTGGCTAAACGATGTGCTCTGTCAGCGACTCCCCACTCCCAAATGTTATCCCATACATTTGCAGTAACATTTTTATTTGGGAATGATGCTCGATTAAAAGGGTTCACTTTGTCATACATTAAACCATCTTCCCAAGCCCCAGGGGTAATTCCTCGCTTGTTTAAAAGACCCGCTACCCGTTGAGTAAAGTAAGGTTTTAAATCTGTAACACCCGCGACGCCATTGTTAGGGTCAGAAAATAATGCTTGGCATGCCTTTGAGCCTGTCCACGAGCCACTGCCGACTTCATCACCACCAAAATGTAAATTGGTTAGTCTGGTGCCAGCTTCGCGATACATACTTTGTAACTCATAGGTCACTTTATCTATAAAGGCGTAAGTAGAGTCTAAGCATACATTGATTGAGTTATCTGTATAATTTTGAACAGTTAAATACTCTGATGTGTCTCCTGGCTCACTGAGTAAGTAAGCACTTGCAGCCTTTTTATCGCCTTGTTCTAAAAGCTTATTGTATCTGGCTTCCATGGCTTTAATTGACGCTCGTGCGTGCCCCGGACCTTCTATTTCAGGAATGATTTTAATGTGTCGAGCAGTTGCAAACTTAAGTAGCTCAATAAAGTCTTTACGCGATAAGTAGCCATTTCCTGAACCTGATTTAAACGGCCCAGTGCCAAGCTGTGTGAGCAAACAGCTTTGTTCACTTAAGTCAAAGCAACGGTAACCACCAATTTCACTGAGCTCTGGTAAGCCAGGTATTTCTAAGCGCCAACCTTCATCTTCAGAGAAGTGCCAATGTAATACATTCATTTTATAGCGGCCCATTTGTTCCACTAATTTAAACATGGCATCTTTACCATGGTAATTACGACCGTTGTCGTAATGCATACCACGCCAAGCAAACCTTGGACTATCCTCAATTTCTACGTTGGGTAGTTCAATATTATTTTTAGATTCAGGCCCGAACAACGCTAGCAAGCTTTGCATACCATAAAAAACACCCGCATTATCAGAACCGACGATAATGATTTGCTCATCATCAATTTCTAAGCGATAACTTTGGGCTTTTCCGCTGGCAATAGTGTCATCCACTTTGAGCGTGATAGTTGGCTGATTATCCGACTTGATATGATCTGGTTGAGCATCAAGTTGAAGGCCATAGTCAGCTAAATCTTTTACAAACACGTTCACTTCTGATTTGAGTCGTCCTGCGTAACGAATTTGCCACTGTTCATTTACCTGCGTAGTACCACGGTTAAAATCAACACTGCTAGGTTTAGGGATAATACGCTTTAGTGCATCTTGTTTATCCACTGACAATGATGTTGCATTTCTTTCATAACGCAGCGCTGCATTGGCAATTTTGGTGTGATCTATCGGTTTATTATAACGTTTTAGCTGATTTTCACGCTCTATGGGCGCTACGAACTGTGTAAAGTCTTCGGTATCGGTATTGGCAAAAATAGCTGGCTTATGACCGTTTGCCACCATAAAAGCGCGGGGCATAAAGTCGCTGTATGCAGCAATCCAAGCACTTGCGCCAAATTCTACTTTTAAGCTTTCTCCGGGCGCTAACCCCGCAAAATCTTCAGTAGGTACCAAACGGTTCAAATCCCCGTTAATATGCTCTATTTTTAATCCTGCGGCTTGTTCTGTCTGAATTTTTCTAATTGAATGTATATAGAGTTGCCAGTCACTTTTACCCTTTGGCAAAGCAATATCAGAGTCATTTTTTAAATTGATAGACGCGAGCACGCTACCTTCGCCTTTACTAAAGTTATCCTCCACAGCAAACATCAACTCAGTGCCTTGGGTAAAGCGCTGTAGCTCATTTTGTGTAAGCGCAGCATTGGCAACTAAAGGCATTGCCAGTATCGCACTGGCGAGTAAAGTGTGTTTAAAGTTCATCCTAGGCTCCTTTATAAAGCGGTAGTGTCTTCGCTTAATGTCATTATTTTAAGTGCGATTTGATTAATAAATAGCTTAGTTATGCACTTTCATCATATAGAAACAAAAATGACAGCGCTATCATTATTTTTTCATTTTGCTGCAATGAAACTACGCTAAGCATAAAAAAGCCCGCTAATTGCGGGCTACTCAATATTAAAAATTTAACGCTACCAAATTTTGACGCGTTGCTCAGGTGTTAAATACATCTTATCACCCTCTTTAACATCAAATGCCTTATAGAACTCAGGCATGTTTGGTAGAACACCAATAACACGATAGTGACTAGGTGAGTGTGAATCTGTTACTAAGCGATTGCGAAGCTCTTCGTCACGATATTTTCTGCGCCAAATTTGTGCCCAGCCCATAAAGAATCGCTGTTCACCAGTATAACCATCAATAACTGGCGCGGTTTGTTCACCAAGTGAAATTTGATACGCCTTGTATGCAACCGTTAGGCCGCCTAAGTCACCAATGTTTTCACCTAGCGTAAGCTCGCCATTTACATTAACATCTTCAAACGGTTTAAATTGATTAAACTGTTGAACGAGTTTTTTGCCACGAGCTTCAAACTGTGACAAGTCAGACTCACTCCACCAATTACGTAAATTACCTTCACCATCGTACTTAGCGCCTTGGTCATCGAAACCATGTCCTAGCTCATGCCCGATGACCGCGCCAATTGCACCATAATTTACAGCATCATCGGCCGCTAGGTTGAAAAATGGAGGTTGTAAAATAGCTGCAGGGAAGACAATTTCATTATTCACGGGGTTGTAGTAAGCATTCACAGTCTGGGGAGTCATAAACCACTCAGAACGATCTACTGGCTTACCAAGTTTATTAATCATGTCTTGATAGGACCACTGGTTGTATCGTACAACATTACCCAATAAGTCATCACGATTGATTTCCAGTGCAGAGTAATCCTTCCACTTGTCTGGGTAACCTATCTTAGGAGTGAATTTACTCAGCTTATCTTTGGCCGCCACTTTTGTTTCAGCGCTCATCCATTCTAGATCATCTATTGCTTGATCAAACCCCTTGATTAAATTTGCAACCAGCTGCTCCATTTTAGCTTTCGCTTCAGGTGGAAAGTATTGCTTAACGTAGATCTTACCCAATAGTTCACCAAGCACTTCATTGCTTGCATCTACTGCTTTTTTCCAAGTTGGAGCTTGCTCTTCCACACCACGTAATTTCTTACCAAAGAAATTAAACTTCAACTCCACCATATCTTTGTTTAGCAACTGTGCATGATTATTAACAAAGTGGAATGTCAGATACTGCTGCCAAGTTTCAAGCGGTGTTTGGGCAAAAATATCTGATAAGTTCTCGAGATAAGATGGCTGATTGATAACAACCTCTTGCAGGTCAATACCCAGCGCCTGAAAGTAAGCTGACAGGTCAAAGTCAGGCATAAGCTGGTTTGCTTCGGCCATTGTCATTTTATTATATGTTTTCGTTGCATCTCTACTTTGCACTCGAGTCCACATAACTGCTGACATTGCTTTTTCAAGTTCAAAAATGTTAGTAGCACGTTGTTTTGCATCTTCAAAGCCTAAGCGACCAAACACTTGCGTAATATATTCGACATATTGCTTTCTTATAGCCTCATATTTTTCAGTGTCTTCTAAGTAATAATCTAGGTCAGGAAGGCCAAGACCAGACTGATAAAGATACAGGGCTTGTTCACTTGAACTTTTAGCATCATTATTTACATACCAAGCAAATGGGCTAGCTCCACCTTTTGTCAGCATGTTGGCCATTAGTACAGGGAGATCTTTTTTATCTTTGATACTATTAATATCTGATAAATAAGTTTTAAGTGGCGATAACCCTAGCTCCTCACGAGCAGTCTCATCCATATAGCTGGCGTAGAATGCGCCGAGTTTGTACTCATCGCTTCCCGGTTTTGCCTGAGCATTAGCTTTCGCATTTTCTAATACTGTTTTTAGTGCTTTTTGCGACTCATCATACAACTGAGTGAAAGATCCATAATTTGACTTATCAGCAGGTATTTGAGTTTTCTCTAGCCATTTACCATTTACATGATAATAAAAGTCATCTTGAGCTTTTACGCTGCGATCGATATTGTTTAAATTAATACCCGATGCCAATGCTGATTGCGCTGATTCTTGTGACGCTTTACTCGTATTATTTGCCGGCTCGCTACATCCTAACAAGCCCAAAGTAAGTGCAACACTTGCTGCAATTAAAGTTATTTTTTTATTCATTATGATATGCCCTATCAAAGATACCCAGCCATATTAAACGTCCTACTTCCCTAAAACAAACCAAGAGTTGAGTTAAACGAAAAGGAAAAGTAACAAATCATGTCTTAGTTAGTTTAAAATTCAGCTTGCAGCTTAGTCACAATACCTTGATTGGCTGCAGGAAAATCGAGAGTATGTAATTTATCTACCTCTACCCACTGACACTGTTGACCTTCTAACCCTTTGGCTTCTCCAGAAAAATCTGTCACCAAATGAATGTCAAGGCACACTTGCTTGTCACCATAGTCATGCTCTATGAGCATAAATGGCTGTGATTTATGCGTTACTATGTTGACCTCTTCTTGCAGCTCCCTTTTCAACGCATCTGTAACGCTCTCTCCAAGCTCAACTTTACCGCCAGGAAACTCCCATAGTCCGCCCTGATGCTGGTGCTCACTGCGTTTGCTAACAAAAATTTTTCGCTGTTGCATAATTACACCTACAGCAACATGAACTCGTTTCTTTGTCATCATATTCTCCTGAAAAAAAAGCGACCTTATAGGTCGCTTTTCTGATTTTATTTGTTGCGCATTGTTTATTTTAACTTACCACAACACTGCTTATACTTTTTACCCGATTGGCAAGGACAAGGCTCGTTACGCCCCACTTTTTGTTCAGCCTTTACTGCAACAGCAGCCCCTTCAGGCACTTCACCACCAACATGTTCAGCTTCAGCATGCTGGTACTCTCTAGGTGCTTGTTCACTGCGGCGATGTTGCTGTTCAACCTTTTCAACGTCTTCTTCAGCACGCACTTGTACCTTACTAAGAATACCAACAACATCTACTTTTAAGTTCTCTAACATTTCAGAAAACAACTCAAAAGACTCACGCTTGTATTCCTGCTTTGGATTTTTCTGAGCATAACCACGCAAGTGAATGCCCTGACGTAAGTGGTCCATAGCCGCTAAATGATCTTTCCAATGCTGATCTAAGCTCTGTAACATCACTGCTTTTTCAAATTGACGCAACACGTCTGGACCAACCATAAGCTCTTTTTGCTTATAAGCTGATTCAACTTCTTCGATAATGCGATCGCGAAGTTTTTCTTCATAGAGTTTTTGATCTTCTTCAAGCCATTTTGCAATGGGTAATTCAAGTAAGAAGTCAGCTTTTATGCGCTCTTCCAGTCCAGAGATATCCCACATTTCTGCTAAGCTTTGCGGCGGAATAAACTGATCTATCGTATTGCTTAGTACATCACTGCGGATCGCCGTGATGGTTTCAGAAATGTCGCCTTCTTCAAGTAGCTCGTTACGCTGTTCGTACACAACACGACGCTGATCGTTTGCAACATCATCGTATTCAAGTAGCTGCTTACGAATGTCAAAGTTACGTGCTTCAACTTTACGTTGTGCATTTTCTATAGCACGGTTAACCCATGGATGCTCAATCGCCTCTCCGCGTTGCATTCCGAGCTTACGCATCATATTAGTCATGCGCTCACCTGCGAAAATACGCATTAACGCATCATCCATTGATAAATAGAAACGGCTTGAACCTGCATCACCTTGACGGCCTGAACGACCACGTAACTGGTTATCTATACGGCGTGATTCATGACGCTCAGTACCAATAATGTGCAATCCCCCAGCTGCAATAACTTCGTCATGGGTCTGCTTCCATTTTGCTTTTATGTCAGCAATCTGCTCGTCAGTTGGGTTGTCTAGCTTAGCCACTTGTGCTTGCCAATTACCACCTAGTACAATATCGGTACCACGCCCAGCCATGTTGGTTGCAATCGTTACTTTACCTGGCAAACCTGCATCAGCAACAATATCTGCTTCTTGAGCGTGGAATTTTGCATTCAATACGTTATGCTCAATTTTCTCTTTCGTTAAAAAGTGTGAAAGGTACTCTGAGCTTTCAATTGAAATAGTACCAACAAGTACTGGCTGACCGCGTTTTTGACAATCACGAATATCTTCTAAAATCGCTTCAAACTTTTCTTCTTGAGTTAGATAAACTAGGTCTGCGCGATCATCACGGATCATTGGCTTGTTGGTTGGGATAACAACAGTATCTAAGCCATAGATTGATTGAAACTCAAATGCTTCGGTATCGGCAGTACCCGTCATACCCGCTAACTTTTCATAGATACGGAAATAGTTTTGGAAGGTAATAGATGCCAACGTTTGGTTTTCATTTTGAATGCGTACACCTTCTTTTGCTTCTACAGCTTGGTGTAAACCTTCAGACCAACGACGTCCTTCCATGGTGCGCCCTGTATGCTCATCAACAATAATTACTTCGTTGTCTTTTACAACGTAATCTACATCTTTTTGGTAAAGCTTGTGGGCACGCAACGCCGCATAAACGTGGCTTAATAAAGTGATATTGCCCGCAGAGTATAATGAGTCACCTTCCTCGATTAAGCCGTGCTCAATCAATAGTTCTTCAACTTTAAGCTGACCACGTTCTGTTAGATGAACCTGCTTAGACTTTTCATCAAGCGTGAAGTCGCCATCACCTTCAACACCTTCTTCATCTTCTTTTTCTTGTAGCTCTAGTAAAGGAACTAAAGTATTTACTTTCGTATACAGCTCTGAGCTGTCTTCTGCAGGGCCAGAAATAATCAATGGCGTACGCGCTTCATCAATCAAAATTGAGTCAACTTCATCCACTACTGCGTAATAAAGAGGACGTTGTACGCGTTCTTCAATGCTAAACGCCATATTATCGCGTAAATAATCGAAGCCAAATTCATTGTTTGTCCCGTACGTGATATCTGCTGCGTATGCTGCCTTTTTCTGCTGCGGCATCATACCTGGTACGTTGCACCCAACAGTTAACCCTAAAAATTCAAATAATGGGCGGTTGGTCTCTGCATCACGTTTAGCAAGATAGTCATTCACCGTAATAACATGTACACCTTTACCAGTTAAACCGTTTAGGTAGGCTGGTAGTGTCGCAGTCAATGTTTTACCTTCACCCGTACGCATCTCAGAAATGCGGCCTTCGTGTAAAACCACCCCACCAATCATCTGAACATCAAAGTGGCGCATATTAAAGACGCGCTTAGACGCCTCACGCACTGTGGCAAATGCTTCAGGTAGAAGGTCATCTAGACTAGTACCTTGCTCAAAGCGCTGCCTAAATTCAGCCGTTTTTGCTTTTAATTCTTCGTCTGAAAGTGCACTGTACTGCTCTTCAAGGGCATTGATTAACGCGACCGTTTTTCTTATGTTTTTAATAGTGCGGTCGTTGCGACTACCAAAAATCTTGGTAAATAAATTAGCTATCATGTTAAAACCGTTTCACTCTTGTGATGGCTGACCTACGCCACATCCATATACTCTTTGGCAGGTGAGGTCGCACTGCTTCGCTTTGGCAACAAATGAAGTTACATTTGTTGTACTGCCTATAATGTAAAATTATGCCCTATCATACCAGACTCAGCGACAGTGCAAACCACTGAAGTGAAATCAACCCATTTTTGTGTCAATTTAGAGCAACATAGCTGCTCATTTTTACAACATCTCATTTTTGGGTTTAGCCAAAAGGCCTATGAAGATAGTCTCTAAGTGTGATAAGGGAGATGGGTACGAAAAAGCATAATTCAAGAGCAGCAATAAAACTTCTGTTGTGTTTAAGAGAACGTTATACTCCAATGAGCGACATTTACGAGGCTAAGCATTACATGGCAAAGAACCGCTACGATCCAAAACAGCTCAATGAACTGATGGGTAAGTGGTCAGATAAGCTGCTCAATTACTCAGACAAATCAAAAAAGATGGCTGAACTGCAAGCCTGTTTAGAACGGGCAATAGGGCCTATTTTGAGTAAAAAGTCTCGCGTCGCCAATTACAGAGACGGTATTTTGATTATTGAGGCCGCCTCAGCAACGCTGGCAACCCGACTAAATTATTTAAAAATGGATATACTTTCGCAATTTCGTCAGTCAGGTATGATCGAGTGCTCTCAGGTAAAGGTCACAACCAACCCTGAAGCGCAACAACGGCTCTCTTCGAGTCATAATCCGGGTAAGCAATCTCAAAGTAAAGAACCAAGCGGTCGTATCATGAGCGAACATACTGCAGCTCAGTTGAAAGAGCTAGCCAGCAACGCACCACCCAGCTTACAAGCAAAACTATTAAAGCTCGCAGCGCATGCACAAAAATCAGCCAAAAAAAATGACGCTTGATGCGTCATTTTTTTCGTTGCTTTTTATCTCAGGCCGTTGCGATTTCAAGTCCTGGCGCAGGCATTGCAACTGGCTCGTCGAATGTTGCCCATTCCCAAGCTGACTCGGTAGCCATAATTTTACGAAGTAAGGCATTGTTCAAGCCGTGACCCGATTTATAGCAAGTGATCTTACCAAGAATGTTATGACCTGCCATAAACATATCACCCACGCAGTCTAGGATTTTGTGCTTAACAAATTCATCATCATAACGCAGACCATTGGGGTTCAATACTTTATAATCGTCCAATACAACGGCATTATCCATACTACCGCCTAATGCTAAGTTATTGGCATGCATGTATTCAATGTCTTTCATAAAACCGAAAGTTCTAGCCCGGCTGATCTGCTCTGTAAAGCTCTGTGCTGTAATATCCAACGCAATGCGCTGGCGACTATCATTAATTGCAGGGTGATCAAAAGCAATTTCAAAATCAATATGAAAACCATCATAAGGGGTAATTTCTGCCCACTTATCACCGTCTTCAACGCGCACTTTTTCTTTAATGCGGATAAAACGCTTGGCAACGTTTTGTTCTTTGATCCCGCCTTTTTGCAATAAATAAATGAATGGTAATGCACTCCCATCCATAATTGGCACTTCTGCGCTATCAAGCTCTACAATAAGGTTATCAATACCCATCGCGGCTACAGCGGCAATTAAGTGCTCAGTGGTCGAAAGACGAATACCATCTTTGTTAGTTAAACAAGTACACAATTGCGTATCACCAACAGCTTCTGGCGTAGTTTCAAAATCGACGACTGGATCAAGATCCACACGACGAAACACCACTCCGGTGTTTTCGCTCGCAGGTCGGAGAGTGATCGTGACCTTTTCGCCCTTATGAAGCCCTACACCCGTTGCTTTTACAACTTCGGCAATTGTACGTTGTCTAATCATAGCTTCGCCCACTTTTATTACACATAGACGGCGGATTGTATCACAGATACGACCTGCTGCCAATTGTTTAATCTATAACCAGATGTTAATCTGATTGCTTGCGCAAAAATGCCGGAATATCAAAGTAATTATCTTTGTCTTTCTCTGCTTCTTTACTGCTCTTTTTAGCTGTTTCAGAACTTGTACTTTGCGAGTTGCTTGGTGCAGAGCTACTTGTATTTGAAACAGTTTCTTGGCTTACTTCTGTTTGCGGCTGTGTAAAACTTGGCACAAACATACCCGCCGATTGCGTATTCTCTTGGCTTGCAGTACCAGCGTCAGAACCAACCACTTTCTTAAAACCATTATCCACAATACCAAACTGCGGACGACGCTCACCACCTAAACCTGTTGCTACAACAGTTACACGTAGTTCATCGCTCATTTCAGGGTCAATAACAGCACCCACAACAACAGTCGCGTTTTCTGAGGCGAGTGCTTTAACATGGTTACCAACAATCTCAAATTCTTCAATTGTAATATCCATACCTGCTGTGATGTTAACCAAGATCCCCTTAGCACCTGTTAAATCTACATCTTCTAACAATGGACTAGAGATAGCGGCTTCGGCTGCTTCTTGTGCTCTATCAGGGCCCGATGCAGAAGCGGTTCCCATCATGGCGGTGCCCATCGCAGACATCACTGTTCTTACGTCAGCAAAGTCAACGTTGATCAAACCTGAGCGAGTAATTAACTCTGCAATACCTTGTACAGCGCCAAATAAAACATCATTTGCTTTTGCAAACGCATCTAGGAGTGTAGTGCCTTTACCCAAGACTTTAAGTAATTTGTTGTTGGGAATTGTAATAAGTGAATCTACAATTTCTGACAATTCCCCAATCCCTTGATCAGCGGCAGCCATACGTTTTTTCCCTTCCAAATCAAATGGACGGGTAACCACTGCAACCGTTAAAATTCCAAGCTCTTTAGCGACACGCGCAACAACAGGTGCAGCACCAGTACCTGTACCGCCACCCATACCAGCGGCAATAAATACCATATCTGCACCTTCTAGAGCAGTTTTAATGGACTCAATGTCTTCTTCTGCAGACTTACGACCCACTTCAGGGTTAGCTCCAGCACCTAAGCCAGAAGTTATCTGCGTGCCTAATTGCACTGTCACATCTGCTGAAGACTTACGAAGTGCCTGCGCATCGGTATTAGCTGCAATAAAACGCACACCTTCAATTTCTTGTTTCACCATGTGTTCAACGGCATTACCACCACCGCCACCAACACCAATGACTTTAATTACAGCTTCTTCGCTGTGCTGTTCCATAATATCAAACATCTTTCACTCTCCGACTTGAGCTTAAAACTCGCCTTGGAACCATTTTGTAATGCGGCTCCACCAGCTTCCTTCCGACTCTGCTTTCGACTTTTGTGCATTCATCGATTGCAGCGTTCGGCCATATTGTAACAAACCTACAGCAGTTGCATATGCAGGATCGTCAACATAATCTGTTAAACCAGTAATTCCAATAGGCTTACCTATTCTCACTGGCATTTGACAAATATCTTCGGCTACCTCTAAAGCGCCGGCCATTTTGCCGCTGCCACCTGTAATCACCAGGCCAGCAGCTATTTGATCTTCAAACCCCGAGCGGCGAATTTCTTCCAGCGCCAGCTCTAATAATTCTCTAAAACGTGGCTCAACCACCTCGGACAAGGTGTGTCTTGACATCAAACGAGCAGGGCGTCCACCTACGCTTGGCACTTCAATGGTATCTTCGCTACTGGCCATTTGACTACTTGCACAGGCATATTGCACTTTTAATGATTCAGCATGAGAAATTGGGGTACGGAATATTTTTGCAATATCTCCCGTCACTTGATTACCCGCAACAGGGATCACCGCAGAATGACGCAATGCACCATTTAGATAAATTGCTATGTCCATGGTACCACCACCAATATCAACAACCGCAACCCCAAGCTCTTTCTCATCATCTGTGAGCACTGAATAACAAGACGCCAACGCGCTAAACGTTAATTGGTCAACTTGTAGACCACATCGTTCAACACATTTTTCTAAGTTTTTAGCCATATCATTTGAGCATGTAATGATATGTGCTTTTGCTTCCATACGAACACCGCTCATACCTAAAGGGTTTTTAATCCCCTCTTGCATATCTATGCTGTATTCTTGCGGCAACGAATGAAGCATTTTACGCTCTGCAGAAATGGGCACTGAGCGCGCAATGTGGATCACATTTGCAATATCATCATCACTCACTTCGGCATTGTTAATTGCCACGACACCGCTTTCATTCTGACACTGAATATGCTTGCCTGAAATACCCAAGTAAACCGAGCTAATTCGGCAATCAGCCATCAGCTCAGCTTCATCGATCGCACGACGAATGGACTCAGAGACCAGATTAAGGTCATTGACTCCACCTTTATCCATACCATGGGACACTTGGTTACCCACGCCCACAATACTAAGTTGATTGTCCGCAGTAATTTCTCCTACGGTTGCAACCACTTTTGAAGTCCCTACATCCAACCCTATTACCAGGTTTCTTTCTGCTGACTTGGTCATGCTTCACTCTTACTTTGTTGTTCTTGTATTTGCGGATATTTCCAGCTAATTGCCAGTCCCGTATCATAACGTAGGTCTATCACATCAATGGCTGCACCATCTGGCGCTTGCATTTTTGGATAGACATCAATAAACCTTTGTACTCGTTTGGCTATTTTTTCTCGGCCTAAATTTAAGCGAATGCCACTATCTAGCCATAATTGCCAAGCAAAACGCTCAGAGAGCGCTAAACTCACAAGCTTAAAGTCATTAACTTTGAGCATGTCTTTAAATTGTAAAAATGTTCGCCATGCTTCTTGCTCACTGCCCTCTGGGCCATACAGTTGCGGCAGCTCTGTACTAAGTAAGTCGCTTTTGGCTTGAAAAACATCCCCGTGCTGGTTCAGCAATAAGTCACTATTCCAAACTGCAACAGGTCTATGTTCCACCACATATACTTGTAGCTGATCAGGCCATTGCTTACGTACTGACACATGCGCCACCCATGGCAATGCCTGCACTTTGCTATGAACCAACTTAACATCCAACTCAAAGTAGCTACTGAGGTCCACTTCTTTTATGGCCGCTATAATATCCGCTTCTTTTGTATAATATGGCTTGCCAAGTACAGTTAACTGCTTGATTTGAGCATCTTTATGCTCAACCAACCAATCGCTAACCCAATAAGTTCCTCTTACTACGCTCACCATCACAAACACGAAAAAGCTCGCACCTAAAATCAACGACCAATTAAGGCGTTGGTTTAGTTTTTGGGCTTTTTCGAAAAGTGCACGCATCTTAAAGGGTTTGCTCCAAAATGCGAACAACTAATTGTTCAAAACTTATCCCTTGCGCTTTAGCAGCCATGGGAACTAACGACTTCTCTGTCATTCCTGGGACCGTGTTCACTTCAAGCAAATAAAACTGTCCATTTTCATCTTGCATCGCATCCACACGACCCCAACCTTTAGCCCCGACTAAATCAAAAGCATGCTTAGCCATTATTTGTAGTTGCGACGTATACGCCTGTGAAATATCGGCAGGGCAAAAATACTGCGTACTATTTACTTGATACTTTGCCTCGTAGTCGTAAAACCCTCGAGGTGTTTTCATTTCAATGACTGGTAACGCTTCGTCTGCAAGCATTGCTACTGTAAATTCTCGACCGGTGATCCATTGTTCAACTAAAACGTGTTCATCGAATTTGAATGCATTATTTAACGCTTCGGTTAATTCTTGCGCTGTACATGCCTGAGCCATACCAATACTTGAACCTTCATGAGAAGGTTTCACCATCACTTTCCCAAATTCGCTAATAATAGCTTGCGCATTAAAACCGATGCTGGCATCCACCACGGCATAAGGTGCGGTGCTCAGTTTTGCAGATTGAAAAAGGTGTTTACAGCGCACTTTGTCCATTGCCAATGCGCTGCCCAACACCCCACTGCCTGTATAAGGTATACCCATATACTCAAGCGCACCTTGGATTGTGCCATCCTCACCACCACGACCATGTAACGCGATAAACACACGTTCAACTTCTAAACTTTTCAATTCCCAAAGGTTTCTCTGAGCGGGATCAAATGCAATCGCATCAACACCTGCGCTTAGCAACGCATTTAAGACAGCTTCACCCGATTTAAGCGAAACTTCACGTTCAGCAGAACTACCGCCTAACAATACTGCTACTTTACCAAACTGATTCATGCGTCACCTTGTTGTAATGCTGCTAGCGACATTTTGCTGGCAGCCAATTGTTTTACGATTTGACCTATGTTGCCTGCCCCTTGAGTAATAACAAGATCGTTATCTTGCATTGCTTCAGCAAGTACCATTGACAGCTCACTGTGGTCACCAACATGAATCGGCTCAATACCGCGCTGCCTTAAACTACGGCATAGGCTTTTACTATCAGCGCCAACAATCGGAGCCTCTCCAGCACTGTATACATCCAACAAAATAAGTTGATCTACTTCAGATAGTACTTTTACGAAATCTTCATACAGATCCCGAGTACGCGTGTAACGATGGGGTTGATAAATCATCACCAAACGCTTATCTGGCCACCCAGCGCGTGCTGCTTGAATCGTTACCGCTACTTCAGAAGGGTGGTGGCCGTAATCATCGACCAACATGACTTTGCCACGCTCATTTTCAAATTCACCATAATGTTGAAAACGTCTACCAATGCCTTCAAATTGCTCCAATGCAGCTAAAATAGCTGTATTATCGATGTTATGATCCTTAGCTACTGCTATGGCAGCTGTCGCATTGAGTGCATTGTGCTTACCTGGCATATTGAGCTTAACGACTATTGATTCACCCTTTTTAGTTACTACGGTAAACTCACTGCTGTTTACCGTTTGCTTAAAATCTTGCATTCGATAGTCTGCATGCTGTGATTCACCATAAGTAATAGTCGGGCGCGCAAAACGAGGAATAAGGTCGGCTGCCACTTGCGAATCAATGCATACCACAGCTAAACCATAAAAGGGGAGATTGTGAATAAAGTCTACATAGGTATCCTTCATTTTTTCGAAATCACCCTCATAGGTATCCATGTGGTCTGCTTCAATATTCGTAATAACCGATACCATTGGCTGTAAATGTAAGAACGAAGCATCACTCTCATCGGCTTCAGCAATCAGTATATCTCCAGTTCCCAATCTGGCATTGGTGCCAGCACTGTTCAACAAGCCACCAATAACAAAGGTCGGGTCTTGCTGAGCTTGAGCAAAAATACTGGCTATCAAACTTGTAGTGGTGGTTTTACCATGTGTGCCCGCAATCGCGATGCCATGGCGAAAACGCATCAACTCGGCCAACATTTCGGCACGTCTAACAATCGGAATACGCGCAGCCTTAGCTGCTTTTATCTCAGGGTTTTGTTCATCTATAGCGCTAGATACAACCACCACGTTAGCATCTTTAATATTGTTTTCATGGTGCCCAATAAATACTTCCGCACCGGCTTTTAATAACCGCTCTGTCATCGCATTATTAGCAATATCCGACCCTGTGATCCGATAGCCTTCATATGCTAAAACCTCCGCTATGCCGCCCATACCAGCGCCACCAATACCAATAAAGTGTATGGTGTTAATTCTTCTCATAGCTCGACGATTAGTGGTCTCTTTCACGCGTTACTCTTTTATATCTAATATTCAAATTGGTGAGCTAATTTGCTCACATACTTTTGCGACGTTCGCCGTAGCGTCTAACTTCGCATATTGCTTAGCTCGCGTTGCCAATTGCATGATCTGCTCTGGCTCCTTTAGATAAGGGAGTAGCAGTTCGTACATCGCCTGCTCGTTAAATTTATCTTGTGGCAACAGCAATGCTGCTTTTTCATTCACCAAATACCCAGCATTTGCCGTTTGATGGTCATCAACCGCATGCGGATATGGCACAAATACCGCCATTTTACCCGCGGCTGCAATTTCACTTACAGTCAATGCGCCAGCACGACAAATTACAATATCAGCCCAATCGTAAGCAGCATCCATATCATCAATAAATTCAACAACTGACGCCTCAAGACCGACAGCGGCATAACCCGCTTGTAACTGTGCTTTGTGACCCTTACCGCTTTGATGACGTATCGCCAGCGGTAAAGATGTATCTTTACTTAACAAGGCAAATGCTTTAGGCAGCGTATCATTGAGTACTTTGGCACCCAGTGAACCACCGACAACCAAACAATTTACCTGTTGTACCGCTCTTTTTGGCATCAAGCGGGCTACCGAATGTCTTATTGGATTTCCCACTACTTGCGTTTTGTGATTGACAAACGCACCGGGAAATGCGGCCAGCACTTTGTTGGCTATTTTAGCCAACAGTTTGTTACTCAAGCCAGCTACGGCATTTTGCTCATGGATCACCAAAGGAGTACCGGTTAACTTTGCAGCTATTCCCACTGGACCTGTGACATACCCCCCCATGGCTAATACCACATCTGGGCGGTGGCGTATTATAAGCGTTCGGGCCGCAATAATGGCTTTTAAAACCATCAAAGGTGCTTTAACTAGGCGTTTAATACCATTACCACGTACACCTTGGACATCGATAAAATCAATCTCGAAACCATTTTTTGGCACTACCTGAGCTTCCATTCTATCTGCGGTGCCAACCCAAGACACTTGCCAGCCTTGTGCTTGAAGCTCGTTCGCAACCGCGATGCCAGGGAAGATGTGTCCGCCAGTACCACCAGCAACCACCATTAAACGCTTCATCATCTGCGACCTCCTCGGGAACCACTTCGAGACGTAGCCTGTTTAGTTGCCATTTTGGTTTCAAAGTCCACGCGCTGTAGTACACCTGCTGCCACTATCATGACGAGTAAACTGGAACCACCATACGAGACAAATGGCAATGTTAATCCTTTGGTAGGCAAAATACCTGCACTTGCACCAATGTTGACTACGGTCTGAAAGGCAAACCAAATACCAATTGCAAAAGCAAAATAGCCTTCATATTCTTTGCCACATTTCAGCGCTCGCTGCCCTATTAGCAAAGCTCTAAAGACCAAAGTGCCTAACAACATAATGATGCTCACCACGCCAACAAACCCGAGTTCTTCAGCGACTACCGCAAAAATAAAATCATTGTGTGCTTCAGGTAAATACTGCAACTTTTGCACGCTATTACCTAAACCTTGGCCAAACCAGCCCCCTTGGCCATAAGCCATCAGAGACTGAACAAGCTGGTATCCTTTACCAAATGGGTCGTCCCAAGGCTCCAAAAAGCCAACAACACGAGCCATTCGATAAGGTTCAAAAATAATCAGCAGCACCACCAGTAAAATACCCGTGAGGATCAATGCAAAAAATTGCCATAACTTTGCGCCAGCCAAAAATAATAACCCAACAGTGGTAACAAACATCACCACAACAGTACCCAAGTCAGGTTGCATCAAGATTAAAAAAGCATACACAGCAAATACCGCAATAGGCTTGGCAAACCCTTTTAAATTCTCTTGTACTTCCTCACGTTTACGCACCAAATAACCCGCGATATAACTAAAGAAAAACAATTTCGCAAGCTCAGCTGCTTGGATTCCTACAGGCCCAACAGGGATCCAGCGCTTAGATCCATTCACTTCTCGTCCAATCACCAGTACTAAAACTAAAAGGCCCAACCCGAACAACAAGAGATAAGGATTGCAGCGTTTCCACCAAGACATAGGTGCACTGGTAGTAATCCAAAACAGCACAAACCCCATACATAAAAATGCCGCATGGCGAATGGTGATGTGGTATGGGTTATTAAACAACCTTTCAGCTACTGGCATAGAAGCACTTGTTACCATCACAAATCCAACACCGAGTAAGCACAGCATGGCGTAAAGCAAAGGCACATCATACAGCGCATTTGATTGTCTAACGTTAAAGTTCAGCCTTAGCTGTGACAAAGCTAGCATTGCGTGATCTCATCCACTAATCGGCAAAACTCTTCGCCTCTTGCCATATAATTTGGATACATATCGATGCTGGCACATGCTGGTGCTAACAAAATACAATCACCATTACTTGCAATAGCTTGAGCTTGTTTAACCGCATCCTCTAAGGTGGATACAAGATGGCTATTGCGATGCAAAGATAAAAATAACGAGCCATCTTTACCGAAACCGTAAATTGCCTTGCAATACTTAGCCATAGGTTCTGCAAGTGGCGTTAGATCGGCATCTTTTGCATCTCCACCAACAATCAAAATTATCTTACCATGGCCTGCCGATAGACTTTCTAGAGCGGCAACAGTGGCACCTACATTTGTCGCTTTAGAGTCATTGAAGTATTTAATACCATGATAATCAGCGACCAACTGGCAACGATGTGGTAAACCTTTAAACTGAGCAAACGCCCTTTCAAACGCCTTAATAGGCAGCGAAATGGGAGCCAGCAAGGCCATAACCGCCAAAGCATTAAACTGATTATGCTTACCTTCAAGGGCCATAATGGATACAGGTAATAATGGCTGTTCGTGTGCGCTAAAGAAAAGCTCCCCCTGATGCATCATTAATTGATAGTCTGCATTACTCAAACCAACACTCACACCTTGCTGGTCACTACAAAAAGTATTTGCATCAGAGGCGTTATACACTAAATGTTCGGTATGTTTATAAATACGCTGTTTGGCCGCGCAGTACGCAGCAAAATCAGGGTAACGATCCATGTGATCTTCTGTAATGTTTAAGATCATTGCACTTGTGCAATATAGGCTATGCGTGGTCTCTAATTGAAAACTAGAAAGTTCTAATACAAATACATCGTAGTCATTGCTAAGCAAGTCTAATGCAGCAGTCCCAATATTACCGCCAAGCCCCACTTTCATACCTGCTTCGCGCAGCACATCAGCAGCCAAAGTCACTACCGTTGACTTACCGTTTGACCCCGTTACTGCAATCACAGGCTTGTCATTTAATCTGGCGAATAGTTCAATATCACCGATGACTTCAACACCATCTGCAATCGCTTGGGCAACGGTTACTTCATATAACGCTAACCCGGGGCTAATAATGATCATATCAGCACTGGATAAGCTTGCCTCTGCAAGAGGGCCAAATACTGCTTCACATTGAGGCTCGTTGTCGGCTAACCATTGGGCACCTGGTGGTACCGGGCGGCTATCAACAATTCGTGGCACTATGTTATGAGATAACAAAAAGCGCACAATGCCCAGACCAGTAACACCCAGCCCGAGCACAGTTATCTTTTTGTTTTTTAACTCGTTTAAATACTGCATTACCTAATCTTCAATGTTGCCAAGCCAGCGAGTACTAAAACAATAGAGATGATCCAAAATCGCACTATCACTCTAGGTTCAGGCCAACCCTTTAATTCATAATGGTGATGAATTGGCGCCATACGGAAAATACGTTGACCACGCAACTTATAAGATCCCACTTGTAAGATCACTGAAAGAGCTTCCATAACAAAAACGCCTCCCATAATCACCAATACTAATTCTTGGCGCACTAAAATTGCGATGATCCCAAGCGCCCCACCCAAAGCAAGCGATCCTACATCACCCATAAAGACTTGCGCTGGATAAGTGTTAAACCATAAAAATCCAAGTCCGGCACCAACAATGGCAGTACACACAACCACCAGTTCGCTCGCCAACGGAATATGCGGAATATGCAGGTAGCTTGAGAAGTTCACATTACCTGTTAAGTAAGCAATGATAGCCAGTGCAGATGCCACTAAAATAGTAGGCACAATGGCTAAGCCATCCAAGCCATCAGTTAGATTTACCGCATTAGACGTGCCGACAATAACGAAGTAGCACATCACCAAATAGAACAACCCTAACTGCGGCATAACCTCTTTTAAAAATGGGACAACCAAAGTCGTTTCTGCTGCAGAGTTGGAGGTAAAGTACATGAAGCTGGCAACTGATATAGCAATAACGGACTGCCAAAAATATTTCCATCGTGCAATTAACCCTTTACTGTCTTTGCGGATCACTTTGCGATAATCATCGATAAACCCCACAATTCCAAGGCTACCAACCACAAAAAGCGTTACCCAGACGTATTTGTTATCTAAGTCTCCCCACATCAAAGTGCTGGTAAAAATAGAGGCTAAGATAAGTAACCCCCCCATGGTCGGGGTACCAGACTTAGATAAATGTGACTGAGGTCCATCATCACGCACTGTTTGTCCAATTTGCATTTTCTGCAATGCGCGTATCAACTTGGGCCCAAAGTATAAAGAAATAAACAGTGCCGTTAGGATCCCCAAAATTGCTCTTAAAGTTAGATAAGAGAAAACATTAAAACCACTGTGATATTGCGTTAAATATTCCGCTAACCAAACTAACATTTTGAGGCCTCATCAGTGCCAGATGTATGGCTACTGCTCACTAAATCTTCAACTAATAATTCCATACGTGAGCTGCGAGAGCCCTTAACAAGCACAGTGCATACTCCATCTTGTGCCTTCAGTTCATTTTGTAGTGCTTTTAGCAAATGTTCTCGGGTGGAAAAGTGTCGCTCGGGCTTTGCGAATACATCACTGCTATAGCGACTTAGTACGCCAAGAGAAAACAATGCATCAACCCCTCTTTGCTGTGCGTATTCACCCACATCTTGGTGGTATTCTCTAGCTTGTTCGCCAAGCTCTCCCATATCACCTAAGGCCAAAATGCGATAACCAGGCATGTTCATCAGCAGATCAATGCCAGCTTTTACTGAACGTACATTGGCATTGTATGTATCATCAATGACATTTAATTTCGCATTTGCTGCAATTAAATTAACTCGGCCTTTAACTGCCGCCATACCTTCCAAGCCAGAAGCAATATCACTGAGCGTTGCCCCAAGCTCGCTGGTAAGCGCCGCAGCGATAATGGCATTAGTGACATTATGTTCACCTGGCAGCGCCAGTCGTACTGGTACTTTTTCATCACGGGTACACAACATAAAGCTTGCATGTGCGGTGTCACTTAACCTGATGTCTTCAGCCCACACATCTAGTTTTTGATTGCTAGAAAAGCACTTAGTGCGTACATCACCAAGCGTGCTTTGCCACATCCCTACAAATTCACAATCGCAGTTTAAAACTGCCATGCCACCCTTTTTTAACCCAGAGAAAATCTCACCTTTGGCTTGTCCAACCCCTTCAATTGAGCCAAACCCCTCAATATGAGCAGGTGCGACGTTGCATACAACAGCAACATCAGGACTTGTTAATGCCGTGGTGTAGGCTATCTCGCCAATATGATTTGCGCCCAGCTCAATGACGGCAAATTCGTCATCTTCTTGTAACCGCAATAGGGTTAATGGCACACCGATGTCATTGTTAAAATTGCCTTTTGTGGCAAGCACTTTGCCCTTTCGAGCCAAAATGGCGGCACACATTTCTTTAACGGTGGTTTTACCTACACTCCCCGTGATAGCAATGGTTTTGGGTGCCACTTTATCAATCACGGCTTTACCAATTTTGCCAAGTGCTAGACGCGTGTCTTTCACAACAAGTTGTGTAATATCACATGCGACAGGTGTATCTACAATGGCCGCTATGGCGCCCTTTTCTTTTGCTTGAGCAACAAACTGATGCCCATCAAAATTTGGCCCTCGTAGCGCTAAAAACACCTCGTTATTTGTTATTGTTCGGGTGTCAGTATTTACATTGGCGATTGCCAAATTTTCCCCATTTAAAGGAGTATCAAGTACCGCTGCAAGCCAAGCTAAATCTGCTTTGATCATGCACTTACCTCCTGCAAAACTGTTTCAACAAAGCGCCTATCACAAAAATCCAGACGCTTATCTCCTATAATTTGATAGTCCTCATGGCCTTTACCTGCAATGAGCACCACTGCATTTTTAGGCGCATGCTCAATGGCATAGCGGATCGCTTGCGCTCTATCAATTTTGCACACAGCATACTCAGGGTTGCTGAGTCCAGCCTTAACATCATCAATAATATTTTGTGGATCTTCGCTACGAGGATTATCACTGGTGATCACGAGCAGATCTGCGTTGCGCTCAGCAGCTTGTGCCATTAACGCTCGCTTGCCTTTATCTCTGTCACCACCACAACCAAATACACAGACAACATTGCCAGGCACATGTTGCTGCAACGCTTGCAGAGCCAGTTCTAACGCATCTGGAGTATGGGCATAATCTACAACACAAGTGGGTTTATTTGGTGCGCTGAACGCCTGCATACGCCCAGCTACGGGCTTAAGGTGTTCAGCAGCTTTAAGCAATGTTGTAAATGCATATCCTTGGGTGAGTAATGTTGCCAACGCTGCAGCTAAGTTATAAACATTGAACAAACCAAACAGTGGCGTATTTAATTGTCCTTGTCCCCAGCTACTATCAATCGTAACTTTCATACCGTGTTGATCACACACGACCTCATCAAACCATACATAGTTTTCAAAAGTACTCTGTAGTGGTTTTTTACCATACACAATGAGGTTGTCGAAATGATGTGTATTTAGCCATTGCAGTGCGCACTCATCATCAATGTTGAGTACGCTGTACTGAGGCTTATATTTTTGGAACAACGTCAGCTTTGCAAGTGCGTATTGCGCCATATCTCCGTGATAATCTAGGTGATCCCTCGACAGGTTGGTAAACACCGCTGCATCAAAGTGAGTTTCGTCTAAGCGCCCTTGCACTAAACCATGAGAAGACACTTCCATTGCCACTAAGCTACTTTGTTCACTTAGTTCTGCAAGAATACGTTGCAAATCAACATTTGATGGCGTTGTGTTTGCAAGTTCTGTTAATTGGTTGGGATGACCATAACCTAATGTACCAATCACAGCAGAGGGCGTGCCACAGTGCTGCGCTAAATTCGCAATCATAGTGGTGGTGGTCGATTTGCCATTGGTGCCAGTAACACCAATGGTCGCTATTTTCTCACTTGGATGTTGGTAAAAAAGAGCGGCTATCTTTGCTGCGTTTTCACTTAGCTGAGGAACCGAAATAAAGCGTGGATGAGTCGAGCACTGAGCACTTTGCGCATCAATCAGAACACATGCGGCCCCTTTTTCGAGTGCAGATAACGCATAGTCTTCGCCATTTTGTTGGTGCCCACGAATTGCAATAAATACATCTCCGGCTTTTATGTGTCGGCTATCTACACGTAAATTAGCCACTGCTAGCGAGTCGCAGTAGACTCCCAACTTTTCAAGAACAGCACTGATATCACGATTCATTGCTAGACTCCGAAATATACGCAACGCGATCTTTATCTGGTGCTACGTTAAGAATACGTAGTGCATTTGACATGATCTCAGCAAAAGCAGGTCCCGAGGTGTGACCTCCATAATACACATCGCCACCTGGTTCATTAACCATAACCACAACCGCTAAGCGAGGGTCACTAACAGGCGCGACTCCAGCGAAATAGCCAACGTATTCATCACCATATCCCCCTGCTATCGCTTTCTCAGAAGTACCCGTTTTGCCAGCCGCACGATAACCATCAACCTTGACATTTGCAGCCGTACCGCCTTTTTCAAATACCGACTCCATCATTTCTACAACAGCATGAACATCTTCTTGTTTGAAAATACGCTCTCCCGGTGGCGGCGTTTTTTGTTTTAAAATAGTGAGTGGTCGTAGCACACCACCCGAACCAAATACAGAATAAAGACGTGCTATTTGTGCTGTACTCGCTGACACTGCATAACCGTATGCCAATGTAGCAATTTCAAAGTCTGACCAGCGACGATTTGGATAGAACAATCCGCTGCTTTCACCAACCATCATGGTGCCGGTGTCTTCCCCGAAACCAACTTTTTGATACAAGCCAACCATGTAGTCCTTAGGCAGCATTTGACTGATTTTAGCAACCCCCATATTACTGGAGATCTTTAAAATTTCGCGCAACGTCATATCGCCATGGTTTACGGTATCTTGAACCAAACTGCCTCCCAAACGCATCCAGCCAGGGTAGGTATCAATAATCGAGTCGGCTTCTATCGCACCATAATTGAGGCCAGCTAATACGGCTAAAGGCTTCAGTGTTGAACCAGGTTCAAATAAATCGGTTATTGCTCGATTACGACGTTTATAAGGCGCCGCATCACTCATATCATTAGGATTAAAGCTTGGGCTATTAACCATAGCTAACACTTCACCGGTCTTAACATCAACCACCATTGCTGAACCTGAGGTTGCTTTATAACTTAGTACGGCACTTTTCAGCGCTCTGTATGCAATCGCTTGAATACGTAAGTCAATACTCAACTCAATATTTTCAGGCTCAACTCGCTGCTCTTCAGAAAGCACCTGAATTTCTCGACCTCTGGCATCTTTGCGAACAGTGCGTTTTCCCTCAGCGCCAGTGAGCGCAGTTTCAAATAATCGCTCTATGCCTTCAATTCCCTTGCCATCAATGTCAGTAAAGCCGAGGATATGCGCTGTGACTTCACCGCTGGGATAAAAACGTTTCGACTCATCAAGTAAATGAATACCAGGCAACCTTAGTTGGCGAATATAATTGGCAACAGCCGGTGTTACTTGGCGCTTTAAATAGACAAAGCGTCGGCTCGGGTCATGACGTAAACGGCTATCCACTTCTTCATTTTTTATTTGCAGTACATCTGCCAACTCTCGCCAACGTAGCTCGTTATCATACCAAGCTTGCTTGCGGCGCGTCATTTCGCTCTCATTTTCAGCAAGTGCTTGGTAATCTTCGCCTTTTTTACGGGCCGCTTTGAGTACTTTTTTGGCTATGGATTTATCAAGTGCTTTGGGATCAGCATAAACACTGACCACAGGAACGCTTACGGCGAGTTCTTTGCCGTTTCGGTCAAAGATCATGCCGCGCTGCACTTTTAGTTTCTCAACTCGAACAGTACGTTTGGCGTTTTCTTCCCGTGCTCTATCAGGCTCGATCACCTGCAAGTAAGCAGCGCGAGCAACTAAGGTTAAAAACACCATCACTAGCAGCACACATACCAGTGCAAAACGCCAAGTGATAAGACTTGTGACTACTTTGGACTTGTTCATTGTAACACCACCACCTGCTCATCTTTAGAGGTTGGGCGTTTCATGTTGAGCTGAGTTTTTGCTATCTCTTCGATACGGGCATGCTGTGAATAAAACTCCTCTTCCACCAACAAGTAACGCCACTCTAAATCAAGTTCATCTCGCTGCTGTAATAACTCATCTTGAGCGATTAGCTGTTGGCGCGTTAAATGAGTCACTTGCACTACCGCCAATGCGGTGATAAAAATCAACAACAGCAAAAACGCAGTAAACTTGTTAGCAAACAAGCCCTGCATAATTTCTACAAATAGTTTTGGCTGTCTATCGATATTTTTGCTCATTACAGTTTTTGCGCCACCCTAAGTACTGAGCTTCTTGCTCTTGGATTAGCAGCTATTTCTTCTGCGCTTGGCTTAATAGCTTTGCCCACAGCCTTTAACGTCAAGTTTTGTTTAAGTTGTGCATCCGTTAAAGGCAGACCTCTGGGCATCGCTTCTCCCTTACTCTGCTTCTTAATAAACTGCTTAACAATGCGATCTTCTAACGAATGAAATGAGATCACGACTAAGCGTCCACCGGGCTTTAATACCTCTAAAGACGCCTGTAATGCAGTTTGAATTTCTTCCAACTCACTGTTGATGTAAATGCGAATAGCCTGAAATGTGCGCGTTGCGGGGTGTTTGTGTTTATCCTTTACAGGTACAGCTTCGTCAACCAAATCAGCAAGCTGTTTCGTTGTGGTAATTGGCGTATGTGCACGCGTTTCAATTACTTTGTGAGCAATACGACGGCCGAATTTTTCTTCACCGTATTTTTTTATCACAAAGGTAATATCTTCAAGATCAGCCTCAGCCAGCCATTGTGCTGCACTACGTCCAGTCGTTGGGTCCATTCGCATATCAAGCGGGCCATCATGCATAAAACTAAAGCCACGCTGAGCATCGTCTAATTGTGGTGAAGACACCCCAATATCTAATAAAATACCATCCACTTTACCAAGCAAGCCTGCTTGTTGAGCAACTTCTTTAATATTTGAAAAACGTGTGTGCGCTATCGAAAAGCGATCGTCTTCAGCATATCTCTTTGCTGCTTCTATCGCTTGCGGATCCTGATCGATTGCCTGTAAACGTCCTTGAGAGTCTAAACGTGACAAAATTTGTCCCGAATGACCACCTCGACCAAATGTGCCATCTATGTATATGCCTTGCGGGTTGATAGCGAGTGCGTCTAACGTTTCTGCCATCAACACTGACACATGTTGAAATTGCGCCGTCATGCTCAAACTTTGCCTTACTTTCTGTTACAGCGAGAAATTATCAAGTTCTGGAGAAGCTTCAAACTCGCCACCTCGCTCAAGCTCAGTATCAAGTTGCATCTGTTGATGCCAACGATCTTCATCCCAGATCTCAAACTTATTTAATAGCCCTACCAGCATGATCTTCTTATTCAACCCTGCATGGGTACGAAGAGAAGGTGCCAATAAGATACGGCCATTTTTATCAAGTTGATATTCAGTAGCGTGACCCAACAACATACGCTGTAAACGTCTAGCTCTGGGGTTCATATTGGATAGTTTTTGCAAGCGAGCTTCTATTTCATACCATTCGCTCATAGGATACAGCCATAGGCATGGTTCATTAATAGCAATAGTACAGATCATTTCACCGTGATCTTCAGACATGAGCTGCTGCCGGTACTTTGTCGGTACCGCAAAACGCCCTTTGTCATCTAAGCTCAGTGAGCTTGCACCTTTGAACATTAAAAAACCAACCTCAACCCCGCTTAGCGCTCAAGATCCAATTTGATCCACTAAAAACCACTTTTTACCACAATAGTACAGTCTAGGGCTTGACAGGCCTTTCTGTCAAGCAAATATAAGGATTGGTATTGCTTTTGAGCCCAGAAAAAATGCGGGTTTAGCCAAAGTACATGAATTAGGTGGAAAAAAGTGGAACAGGCCTAAAAACACAACTTCCTTACGGAAAAATTACAGTAAATTATCAGCAAGGAAAATAAATAATTCTCAGTTAAGGCGCTGTAACAACATGCAATAAGGGTTCAATATCTGTGTAAATAAATACTAAAAAACTCTCAATTACTTGGCGTAAATAGTCGTTGTTTAGTACTATACGAGGTCGTTCTATTGGCGCATTCAGGTGTGATTATTTCTAATTTATCAATACCACAACGTTTCTACCGATTGTTGTTTCTTATTTGCATCCCAGGCCTGCTGGTTATATTTACACAACTATTGGATGAGCGCTCAGAAATATTGGAGCAAAGTGAGCACCATGCATTGTTACTTGCCAAGCATATTGTTGCGGTACAAAGCACTGAGATTAGCGATACCAAAGCGCTACTCAAGACACTTGCAGAAAACCCGAGTATCCGTGAGTTCAAAAATGGCCCATGTCCGATTTTGCTTTCACACGCACAACTGCTTTTTGCGGATATGGCTAACATGGGTATTGTCGCGCCAAACGGAGAAGTAATATGTTCGCTTACGACAGGCAATCGCGCTATCAATATTCAAGATCGCGAGTATTTTCAAACTGCCTTATCAACTAAGCAATTTGCCATCGGTCAGTTTCAACAAGATCGCTCAGTTCACCGTGCAACCGTCAATTTTGCAACGCCCATTTTTGCTACAGACGGTACAATTAGATCGGTACTTGTGGCAGTAAAACCGCTTGATAAGTGGAGCCAAACCTTAGCAAAACTTCCCCTACCACAGGGCAGTCAAGTAATGCTCAGTGATATTAATGACAATATTATTGCTTTATCACCCTTTAACAAGAAAATATTGGGAAGCCCTCACAGTAAACACTGGCCAGAAATTAGCGCCAACCAAGCACACATTTTAGAAGACAACAAAGGCCAGCGACGAATTTATTTTACACTGCCACTCAAATCGAATAATACGCTTAACGTGCTCAAGGTTCATGTCTCATTACCGTTCGAACAGGCAATCGTACAAGCCAATAAAGAAGTTGCTATGACGCTCGCTTTATTCGTGTTAGCCATTGCACTGCTTATTTGGCAAGCGCGCTGGAGTTTACAACGCGTCATTCTGAAGCCATTAAAAAACTTACTCAATGCAATAGAAGATTTGTCGCAAGGACAACCTGTACGTTGGTCGCAAAAATCTCAAACTCCTGAGTTTAATGCCATCGCATTACGTTTTGAGCAAATGGCTAATATTCGTCTTAACGTTGAATCGGCATTATCACATAAGCACGCTGAGTTAAGCGCGTTGCTCGCATCATTACCTGATAGTTATCTAAGGTTAGACAAACAGGGCAATATCTTAATGCGACATGGTCAGTTTGCTAAAAGAGCACCAAAATTGCCGCACATTTTTCCAGAGCATATCTATCAACGTTTGCTAAAGCAGTTGGCCAATCTAAATGAGGACTCTCATTGCCAATTGGAATTTTCGCTCGAAGAAAACAATAAACGCCATGTCTATGAATGTCGGCTCAGCCCGATAACTGATCATCCACAAGCAATTTTAATGATCCGCGATATTAGCCAACGTAAAAAGCAGGAAGAGGCAATAAACCTAGCTGCATTAGTCTACAACAATAGCAGCGAAGGCATGGTGATCACAGATGCCAATGGTTACATTCTCGATACAAACCCAGCATTCAGCCATGTAACTGGTTATAAGCGCTCAGAAGTGATCGGTAAAACCACTGCCATTTTGGCATCCGGCCAACATGAAGAAGTGTTTTATAACCACATGTGGCAGCAGCTAGAAGAACAAGGAAAATGGCAAGGCGAAATCATTAACCGTCGTAAGAATGGTGAGTTGTTTACAGAATGGCTTACCATCAATAGCGTGTATGACTCGAATGGCGCCCCCTATCGACGCGTTGCTATTTTCACAGATATTACAGAGAAAAAACAACAAGATGAATTAATTTGGCGCCAAGCACATTATGATCAACTTACACAGCTGGCTAATCGAACTCAATTAAAGCGTCATCTAAAAAGCCGCTTGACACAAGGCTCTCAGCAATTAGCCATATTACTGCTAGATCTCGATCATTTTAAAGATATTAACGATACGCTCGGCCACTTTTACGGCGACCAATTACTCACCGAAGTTGCCAATAGATTAAATCAACTTAGTCCAATTTGTAGTTTGGTTTCGCGTATTGGTGGCGATGAATTTGTTTTGGTGACCCATTATTTTGGAGATGACAGCGCTCTGGCTGAACTTGCCGACAAAGTGCTGGCTCAATTACAACCCAAAATCAACATTGGGAATGAGTCTTTTCACATGAGTGCGAGTATCGGCATAGCTAGAACTCCAGATGATGGAACAAGTAGTGAACACTTACTTAAAGCTGCCGATCAAGCCATGTATCAAGCAAAACAGCAAGGACGCAGTGGCTACGCCTTTTTCAGTAGTGACATGCGTGAGCAAGCAGAGAGCCGTATGCGTTTACTCAAAGATCTACGCATTGCCCAACAAGAACACCAGTTTTGCTTATATTACCAGCCGATTATTTCGCTAAAAACACAAAAGATTGAAAAAGCGGAGGCACTCATTCGCTGGCAGCATCCTGAAAAAGGCCTCATCCGTCCCGATGAGTTCATCCCACTTGCAGAGGAAACGCAACTAATACACAAAATGGGAGAATTTATATTTACCAGTGCCTGCGATACGCTACGTAAAGTTAAAGATTCAGGTAAACATATGCAGTTAAGCATTAATGTATCTCCAGTGCAGTTTACTTCAAAACACTGTTATCTAAGTAAATGGCACAAACAACTACAAACCCTAAATTTAAACGCGCAAGACATCGTTATTGAAATTACTGAAGGTTTGATGATGAATGCTCAACCTCGTACCCAAAAGCGTTTAACTACGCTGACAGCCCAAGGGTTTGCGCTTGCATTGGATGACTTTGGTACAGGTTACTCATCTTTAGCCTACTTAAAGCAAATGGACACCGACTACATCAAAATAGACAAACGCTTTGTTGATGGGATTGCCGACAACCAAGACGACTTGGCATTGTGTGAAGCGATGATAATGATGGCTCATCAACTTGGCTTACAAGTGATTGCTGAGGGTATTGAAACATACGAACAACATGAATTATTACTGCAAGCTGGATGTGATTTTGGACAAGGTTACTATTACGCCAAACCCATGCCACAAGAGGCTTTACTCACATTACTTACCGATAATTAAATATAAAAAGCCACCTAATGGTGGCTTTGCTTCAAAGTCTCAGGGTTGTGCTTTCTAATATATTGGTCTGCACAATTACTCTTCGATTAGACCAAGCGCTCTCATCATTTTATTTGAGATATCAACATGGTGCTGCATCGTTGAAAACTGTTTTGTAACTCCTTCAGGTCCAAACGCATAGACTGGAACAGGTGCCGCTGTGTGAGTACCCGTTCCCCATACTACGTTTTGCTGTTTGGCAAGTACACGCGCAATTTTGCCAGTGAAGTCTTCTGTTTCATATACATAGAAGTCAGAGAAATCTTCAAACTTTGGCAGTGGATAACCATCGCCGTTTACACCTTCCGCCGCATTCACTTTTTGCGCTTCGTCATACGAAATAACGTAAGGCGTATATTTCTCAATTGCTGCTTTCCACTGCGCATCTGTTGCACTTGAGTAATCGTAGTTGCCGTTTACTTCACCAAGCACATCAAAGAAAGTACCTTCTTGAGCATAAAGCGTATCAAGTAGTGCCAAGCCACCAAAGTTAAACTTAGGCTTGTAATCTTTGCCTCTCATACCATCGCCAGGCAATGTAACCGCTTCAGGCTTATTGTGGCTTGAATAACTAAAACCAAAGCTACCTGTTTCATGGTCTGCAGTAACAACCACAAGTGTATCAGTGCGCTCTTTAGCCCACTCATGAACGGCTTCAACAGCTTCATCAAACTTCAATAACTCATTAAGCATCCAACCAGCATCGTTCGCATGGCCTGCCCAGTCAATTTGACCCCCCTCAATCATCAAAAAGAAACCGTCTTCATCTTTAGACAAAATATCGAGTGCTTTAACTGTCATTTCTTTTAATGAAGGCTGGGTACAGCTGTTATCCGCTTTACACGCTTTATACGCTATGCCATCTGCCATGCCAGAGTTGGCGAACAAGCCAAGTATTTTGTTAGATTCATTGCTTGCCAATTGCGCTTTATCAAACGCAAGTGAGTAACCGTGCTGCTCTTTTGCTTCAACTACCAGATTTCGGTCGTCGCTACGCTTTGATTTCTTATAAACACTTTGCGGCGCACCGAGCTCTGCCATGATTTTTCTATCAGCTTCATCGGTTTTGATATCGGATGGCATAAAGACACGTGCACCACCTGATAACAATACATCAACCATGCCGCTTTCAATTAACTGCTCAGCAATTTCCGGCTCATAAGAACGGTGTGGTTGGTGAGCTGCAAAAGCTGCTGGCGTTGCGTGTGTGATACGAGTATCAGATACTAATCCGGTGGCTTTACCCGCTTTTTTTGCTTTTTCTAAAATGGTTTCTACGATATTGCCTTGGTTATCCAAACCGATCATTTCTGAACCTGCAGCAATACCAGTTGCAAGTTGAGTTGCTGAACATGCTGAGTCCGTTACCAAACTACCATTCGCGCCGTGGGGGGCATTCAATGATAATCCTAAGTGTCCACTGTTAGCTAACTTAGACAGTGCTGTTTGATTGCCACGACCATTGTACGTTGAATTAGGTGCACGCATTGCGTACTCTTCAAGTAGGCCAACTTGTTGAGGGCCCATACCGTCACCGATCATTAAGATCACGTTTTTAACAGAAGTCACTGACTTCGCAGGCACTTCTTTAATCACTTCAACTTCTTTAATGACCTCAACTGTTTTAGTATCGTTGTCATTACATGCGGTTAGTAACACAGCCGATACAGCGACTGCCAGCAACTTTTTATTCATGGTTAATTTCCTGTAACGTGAGCACTCAGTTGCCAAAATCGCAACTGATTAAATTGCGGCACAGTTTAGGGACGGTTCATGACTTTTTGATTGCAATAAAATGACAGTTTGAGTTCAAACTCTATTTATGAAAAAAGAAGATGATAAGGTTTAATTTAGTTATTTCAGTACATTAATCTATATAGCTAGAAAACCATTATTTCATTTAACGTGACGATAGAATCATTATTTAGCTTCTTTGTTTCTTTTAAAAAAACGCAACGCGATTGGCCGCGTACTGATCCCATGTAAAAACACACTCAGCAAAATAGTATAAGCAGCAACATGAGCGATCAGCTCAGTGCCTTCAATATTTGCTTGTAATAACATTAAAGTCAGTATAACTGATGCCAGTCCCTTAGGACCAAACCAAGCTAATGTTAGCTTTCCTTCGAGGCCTATCTGACTGGGTATCAAACTTAATAAAACAGGAATAATACGGATCACGCTCACAGCTAAAAGCGCATATAACCACTCATATAGATTACCATTGAAGTTCAATGTTTGACTCACCACCATGCCAAACAGTACCCAGATAAGCAGTGATGCAAAATCAGCTATATGCTCGCTATCTTCGATCAAGTTTTCTTTAAAGCTGTGTTGATAAAATTTATCAAACAGTAAGCCACTCACAAACACCGCAATAAACCCGCTGCCGTGCAATGACTCCGTCAGTGAAAAAATAGCGATGACAATACCAATAAAAAGAAATGGGCTCGAATTTAAAGCAAATAAATGTCGACGGTGAGCCGCTTTTATTGCAGCGATTGCTAAGGCTGTAATCAAAGCGGCAACTAGCAGTGCGATCCCCACTTCCTTACAAAATAGTCCCAGTAACCCAAGCCAGCTTGACTGAGCTTGCCCATCAGCGACCGCTAGCAGAAACACAAATACAGGAATACACAAGCCATCGTTGAGACCACTTTCAATATTGATTGCTTCACGTAAATTTGCAGGTGCTTTTTTTTGTGTGATAAACCCTTTACACAAATCCGCATCAGTCGGGCTAATAATAACCGCTAATAAAGCAGCATAAAGCCAACTTAGTGCCAGTAACCAATGAGCAAGCAGTGCGCCAAGCAACATAGTGATTGGCAACGCAACCAACAACATCAGTAAGGGTAATTGATATGAATGAAATAATACTCGCAAGCGCGTTTTTGCAGCGTCAGTGAACAGCACAATGGCAAGTGTTAGTTCAATAATTGGTAACACAATTTCACTGTCTTGAATTTGAAAGTGCCAACCATCTGCAAACCACCAGCCCAACAATGCTCCTAATGATACAAACCAGATAGGGCCTGTTAGTTCTGCACGTTTAATCTGCCGTACACTAATTGAATAAATAAAAATAGCAACGCCTACACAGGCTAACGCGTAGTCAGTCATATTATTCCCTTTCAGAGCGAAAAAAACCGCTGCCTAGCAACGGTTTAGTCGATATCTCTAGAATGGGTCAAATTGTTCAATAACACAATGCCCAATCAAACATTATTGAGCATTAGCTTGCTTTGGTTTGAAGCGGCGACGTTTAGGCTTAGCATTCGTTGGATTATCAATCGCCGATTTTACACGCTGCTGTTTACCTTTATTTGCTGAGTTTGGCTTCGCGTTTTTAGCGCTGCTGTTTTGCTGACGCTTGGAATGATCCACAGCTTGATGCTCTTGATGAACTTTCGGCTTTTTCGGCTTTTTTGGTTTAACTGGGCGCGTGTCTAATGCCTTCTCTGGGACAGGGTGTTGTGGTTCAAAACCTGGCTCTTGCGCCCTTGGGATCAAGGCACCAATAAATCGCTCTATTCCGTATAAATCATCAGCTTCATCTACTGTGACAAAAGATACCGCAACTCCATCACTTCCTGCTCGTCCCGTTCTGCCAATACGGTGCACGTAGTCTTCATACACATTCGGCAGGTCATAATTGACTACATAAGGCAGCTCAGCGATATCCAGTCCCCTTGCCACAATATCCGTGGCAACCAGTACCGAGATCTCACCAGATTTAAATCCATTGAGCGCTTTAACCCGCGCTGATTGCGATTTATTTCCATGAATTGCAGCGCCAGAAATCTTATCGCGCTCAAGCTGAGTGACTAAGCGATTAGCACCGTGTTTGGTGCGACAAAACACCAATACTTGCTGCCATTTTTTGCTTTGGATCAAATGACTTAGTAGTTTGGTCTTTTTAGATTTATCAATACCATAAACAAACTGCGTTACTGTTTTAGATGCGGTATTTTTTGGTGAAACCGAAATTTCTAACGGATCAATGATTAAGCCTTTAGCGAGTGCTTGAATTTGCTCTGAAAAGGTTGCCGAAAACAGTAAGTTTTGGCGCTTACTGGGAAGCTGCTTAATGATCTTCTTAATGTCGTGGATAAAGCCCATATCAAGCATACGGTCAGCTTCATCAAGCACGAGGGTTTGCAGTTGATTAAATTTAACCGCGTTTTGGCTGAACAAATCAAGTAATCTGCCCGGCGTTGCAATAAGAATATCAACGCCTTTACGAAGCTGCATCATTTGTGGGTTAATTTTCACGCCGCCATATACCACAGCACTGCGCAGACGCGTACCTTGGCTATATGCTTCTACATTTTCGGCAATCTGCAATGCCAACTCTCTTGTGGGCGCAAGAACCAAAGCCAACGCTTGATTTGCACGAGGTCGTTCATGCTGAAGGAGCTGCTCTATGATGGGGAGTGTAAAAGCAGCGGTTTTACCAGTACCCGTCTGTGCGGCAGCCATAACATCTCGCCCACTCAAAACAGCGGGGATCCCTTTTGCTTGAATTGGTGTCGGAACAGTGTAGCCTTTTTCATTGATGGTTTTAACAATAGCGGGAGATAACCCCAAATCAGAAAATGTCATTTAAACTCTCATGTGTTGGGGCTTATCATCAACAAAAGATAGGATATCTACAGTGGCATAAGCCCGAGCAAACAATGTGTTATTTTACTCAGCCAACTGCACTCACTCGACGCGTGTTATCGCTATCTGCAATCAAGCAAGATTAGTAGTATAACAGATAGCAGCTATAACCCCTATCATGACTTTAATCGTAAGCATTATGCTCAAATATCGATCACTTATAACGAAAACACAATTGCCTAACATGTACCTAGGTTATATGCTGGAATTTGCCTTGTGCAAAATTAATACAACTGTAAAGGATATAATCATGAAGCTATCTACACGAATAATACTGCCCCACGCCTTGTTAGGCCTGGCAACATTACCGCTGAGTGCTTTGGCATATGACTGCCAAGGGCTATCCACTTGGTCAAACTCTTTGGTTTACACCAAAGGTGATTTAGTCACACAGCAAAATGCAGCCTTTGAAGCACAGTGGTGGACACTTAATCAATCACCCGCTGACAATTCTGCACCTTATTCTGTCTGGAAAAACCTCGGGCAATGTGGTGGTAACCAAGCACCGAATGTGGCACTTACCAGCCCTGCTGATGGTTCTGTTTTGCCTGTAAATGACAGCGCTGTTTTTAGTGCGAATGCGTCAGACCCTGATGGGCAGGTAACACAAGTTGAATTTTTCTTAGATTCGCAGTCTATCGGCGCTGCAAGCCAGGCTCCTTATAAAGTAACGTGGCAAACAGTTGCAGGACAATACGTTGTCAGTGCGGTAGCAACAGATGATAAAGGTGCAACTAAAACCAGCGCACTTGTGCAGCTGACTGTGCTCGATGGTATAGAAAACTTACCACCGACTGTCGAGTTACTAAGCCCAGCAAATAATGCGCAGTTTAAAAAAGGAGAGACAGTGCGTATTAGCGCTGACGCAAAGGACCGTGATGGTGAAATAAAATCTGTCGAGTTCTGGCTTAACAACACAAAACTTGCAACCGACACAGTGTCGCCTTATGAGTATGATTGGCTTGCAACCATCGGTAAGCACCAGCTAAAAGCCATTGCAACCGACGACAAAGCCGCTGTAGCCGTCGCACTTGTTGAGGTTGATGTAACAGAGCCAAGTTCAGGGGGATGTGCCAATATTCCTGCATATCAGGCCTCAGGCAATTATAGCGCTGGTGATTTGGTATCTCACAACAATCATAAATATCACTGTGACATTGGCCCTTGGTGCAGCTCTAGTGCGCTTTGGGCATATGAACCGGGCGTTGGGCAATACTGGCAAGACGCTTGGACTGACCAAGGTATTTGTGCCATTGCCCCACAAGTGAGCTTTGTATCACCGGCACCAAATAGTACCCTTCTCAAAGGCAACCAATACGATGTCACTGTACAGGCACAAGACGCCGACGGACAAATATCTCAAGTTGACCTATATGCCAATGACACGTTACTGGCAAGCCTCACACAAGCGCCATATTCAGTCACATGGCAAGCTCAGCAACTCGGTGCTATCGCACTAAAAGCAGTAGCAACAGACAACGAAGGAAACACGGGTAACAGTGCGCAGATGGTTACCGTGACCGATAAACCACTGGTTGCATCAATAACATCACCAAGTGCAGGTACACAGATCACTTTAGGTAATTCTGTGCAAATTGCAGCTGAAGCATCCGCTTTACAGGGACAAGTCACACAAGTTAGTTTTTCAATTGATGGGGTTGTAATTGCAACTGACACTAGCGCCCCTTATTCAACAACTTACACGCCTGCAAGCCTTGGCATGAAAACCATCACTGCAACAGCGAAAGATAACCTAGGCAATGAGGCACAAAGTGACGGGGTCAGTTTAAAAGTGATAGATAAACCACTTGGCAAAACCCATAAACTGATCGGCTATTGGCATAACTTTGTTAATCCAGCTGGCTGCCCCATTCCTTTAAATCAAATCTCTGATGCATGGGATATAATCGATATCGCGTTTGCCGATAACGATAGAAACTCTAATGGCACAGTGCACTTTAATTTGTTTGAAAAAGACATTCACTCAAATTGTCCAGCGGTTGACCCAGTGCAATTTAAGCAAGATATGAAAAACCTACAGGCGCAAGGTAAAGTATTTGTACTGAGCTTAGGTGGCGCTGAGGGCACTATCACTCTTAATACCGATACTGATGAAGCTAACTTTGTATCGAGCCTGACGGATATTATCAATGAATGGGGCTTCGATGGGTTGGATATTGACCTCGAAAGTGGTTCAAATTTGGTACATGGCTCGCAAATTCAAGCCCGTTTACCGCGCGCACTAAAGCAAATTGAACAAAATATTGGAGGTGATATGGTGCTCACTATGGCCCCTGAACATCCATATGTGCATGGTGGTATGATTGCCTACTCTGGTATTTGGGGCGCGTATATTCCACTAATTAATGAGCTTAGGGATACCTTAGATTTACTTCACGTTCAGCTTTATAACAATGGCGGTTTACCTAATCCATATGAGCCAGGTAGTGCCCCTGAAGGCTCAGTGAACATGATGGTAGCCCACGCGAAAATGCTGGTTGAAGGGTTTGACCTTGCTGATGGTTCGCGCTTTATGCCACTGCGTGATGACCAAGTCGCGATAGGTTTGCCATCAGGACCGAAGTCAGCCAACTCAGGGCAAGCACCTATTGGTAACATCACTGCCGCACTTGATTGCTTAGTCAAAGGTACTAACTGCTCGTCAATCGTGCCAAGCAAACAATACCCTAACTTTGGCGGGGTAATGACTTGGTCGATTAACTGGGATAAGTACGACGGCTACAACTTCTCAAAACCAGTTGGGGATAAGTTAACACAGCTTAATCAGCAAAAATAACTTCGCTAGATAAATGGCTTGGCATATTTGCCAAGCCATTTATTACCCAATACAAATTTAATTACTTGAGCAATGAATAACACGCACTCGATTACATACTCGGTGATTTATAAATACTTGTTTATAGAGTCAACTTTATCGCTGGCATACTGATTATAAGGGTCTACTTCCAACATTCGCTGATAATATTTAAGGGCTAATTGGTACTGCTCAGTTGCCTCATACGCTTCAGCCAGAGCGCTCAAATAATATGTTTGCTCATCGTTCATCGACAGTGCAAATTTAAATATTGCAATCCCTTGTTGAACTTTACCTTCTTTGACTAATTGCTCGCCCCATTCAGTCACTATCTCTAGATCATACATCACACCAGTATCAGCTTGAGCTTGCGCAAAAGTGGCAGAAAAGTTTTCAAAGCCCTGTTTATTAGTTAATTGCTTTAAATAAGCCATTGGATGATAGGATTTTTGTTTGATTTCGCTATTAAAATCAGGAATATAGTGAGCCGCGATATCATCAACAAACTCTATTGGTAGCCCCCCTAACAAATTGGTTAATACAACAATTGACACATTATCTTTAGGGTAGGTAATAAGCGTAACCGCATTGGCACCACTGGCACTAACAGCGGGGTGATATTTGCGTTGAATAACTTGCCAACCTAGTGCGTAGCCATTTTCAAAATTATTAAATCCTTCGGTACGCCCATTATTTAGCCTAACTGGTGTCCAAAGGGTATCTAAGTCTTTTACAAGCTTGCCTTGTTGCAATGACACGATGTACTTAGCTAGCTCTTCTGCTGTTGAACTCATTCCTGCCGCAGTTCTGAGCATATAGGGAAACTCACCATAAAAGTTTTTATATTTACCATCACCTACATGGATATATTGACGGGCTTGATGAGGTACCACCAATTCTAAATAATCAAACCCTGCCTGCGCTGTTTGCGTCATTCCCACAGGGTTAAACTGCTTCTTGGTAATATAGCTCGTAAATCCTTCTGGCACGTACTTATCTATAAGCTTACCTAATATCACATAGCCTGTTTGATTGTAGCGAAAGCGGGAATTCGGCGTAAACTGCAAAGGGCGCTTTTTCACCTCTTCCCATGATGCTTCAGCATCTCTTGGAACAATGGTGTCTACCGTTTCGTATGAAGAGAGGATTCTAGGCAGCCCTGTGCTATGTCCCATCAACTGATTAATTCTTAATGACTTCCAAGCGCTTGGTAGGTCTGGTAAATGTTTACCTATTTCATCGTCTACACGAATATATCCTTGTTCTGCAAGTTGCAAAACTGCGACACCAGTGAAAGCTTTGGTCATAGAGTTAATAGGAAATAACGTGTCTTTTGTCACCGCAACTTTGTGCTGTAAGTCTGCAAAGCCATAACTGCCTTGCTTTACCAGCTCACCATTTTTAACAACAGCCAACTGCAGACCTGGTATATGCTTCTGCTGCATCTTCGTTTTAATTAACTGATCAATCGGATCCACGTCAACATTAGATGCTGCTGCAGCAAAACACATAAGCGTGCTCCCCAAAAATGTTGCTAAAACTGAGATTTTTTTCTTACCCATGATATATCCTTTACCGATTTATATTTCAACAGATAGTTACTCCTAATCAACTATCGTGCCAGAATAAAATATGTCTAATTTTAAGCACTTACAAGAAATCCTAGCAATATATAAAAGCGTACCGCAAAGATAGTGGTGAAAAAAGTAAATAAATAGTGAATTTCACAAATACATTATCACACAAAGACAACACCAAAGTTTTAACCACTTTGTAACAAAGTATAAACTCCATCACAGCAGAAAGATCGCTAACGATTGTGCTCCTTTAAAACTCAATCATGTCACCTAAAATTGGAATATCTGCTTGTATGTTATGCATTTGTTCAAGCTTGCAGGCAAGTGCTTCTAAAGCATCTGGCTCGCCATGAACTAATACCACTTTAGGGTTTGTTTTAAAGTGGCTAACCCATTCTATTAATGCTGCTTGCCCCGCATGCGCTGAAAAGCCATTTAATGTTTCGATATTTGCTTTGACAATAATATCTTCACCAAATAATTTCACATGCCGCGCGCCATCGACCAATATTCTGCCAAGCGTACCATTAGCCTGATAGCCAACAAAAATGACGGTGTTACGGCTATCCCAAATACGATGCTTAAAATGATGTGTGATCCGTCCTCCTGTACACATGCCACTACCGGCGATGATCAACGCACCTTTACTGATTTTGTTAATAGCCATAGAGTCCTCTGCATCAACCATCAAATGCAACGTAGAAAGAAAGTTCTTTAACAGTGTTTGCTCACCTGTACACAAGGTTTTTATTCCCTCGCAGTCTAAGTTGGGTAACCATTGGTCATAAACTGAAGTGACCTCAATGGCCATTGGGCTATCGAGAAAAATTTGCCAATTATCAAGCAACCCTGCTTGCTGTAGTTTTCCTAAATAGAGTAACAACTCTTGCGTACGCCCCACCGCAAAGGCAGGGATCATCACATTACCTCCCCTTGCAAAGGCATTACTCAGGATTTCTTGCAGTTGCTTTTGCGTATCTCCCAAAGTTTTGTGCTCACGATCCCCATAGGTCCCTTCCATCAGCACAATGTCTGCAGTATCCAAATGTACAGGATCGTTCATCAGTAACGTGTCGGTATTACCCAGATCACCAGAGAAAACTAACTTTTTCTGTTTTCCATGATCATCCAATGTAAGTTCAACGATGGCAGAACCAAGTATGTGCCCCGCATCATAAAAACGTACCAAAGCACCGTTGCCAATATCTACCTGTTGTTTGTATGGAAATGGCTTAAGGCACTCTAAAACGTTTAATACATCTTCTTTATTGTACTGAGCGCTAATATCAGCGAGCCCCTTACGTGAGCGTTTGCGATTTTCTCTTCTTAAATCATTTTCATACAAGCTCAAAGCATCGAACAACATAATCGGTAATAACTGCGCAGTCGCCTCTGTACAATAAATTGGGCCAACAAACCCTTCATGCACCAAACAAGGCAACCTGCCGCTGTGATCTAAGTGTGCATGAGATAAAATAACCATGTCGATACTGGCGGGGTTAAAAGAAAATTGCTCTTTGGAGATCAGGTGTTTTGCTCTCATACCTTGGTGCATACCGCAATCAAGCAGCACATCACCCAAAGAAGAGGAACTAATCAAATGACATGACCCCGTTACTTCTTGTGCAGCACCATAAAATGTAATTGTTGGCATTGGTTTCACTCACATTCATTTACGGATAAAAAATCCACGTAATTTCTGTAAGTTTAGTTAGAAAATTGCAGTCAGTTACAACGACAGGATATTTATCCAAGTAATTAGCAAAATATTGCCGCTATGTACCAATGATATGTTGTTTTGCAGATTGATGGTTTGATGGTTTAGAAAACCGCTTGACTTACATAAGCAAATCAAGCGGCTACTAAAATTTCTGAGTCAGCCAATAAGCCGGGTTCTGTCGTGGATAATCATTCGTCTAGGCCATAAATTGCTCTATGGCTCAAGCAACCTACCCGGTTCCAACGTGGGCCACGCCATAAGGAACCCTATTTGGTCTTGCTCCGGGTGGAGTTTACCTTGCAACCAACTGTTACCAGTGGCCCGGTGCGCTCTTACCGCACCCTTTCACCCTTACCAACCGAAGTTGGCGGTCTCCTCTCTGCTGCACTTGTCGTAGGCTCGCGCCCCCCAGCCGTTAGCTGGCACCCTGCCCTGTGGAGCCCGGACTTTCCTCCCCCTGCGCATTTTCGTTGCAGGCAGCGATTATCTCGGCTGACTCAGGGGCGGGATAATACAGGATTATCATCAAAAGCTCACGCTTTTTACGCGTCTTTTTCGGCAATCGCCGCTTTATACAAGGCGTTTTTCTTTAAGTTAAAGTAGTCCGCAACAACGCCACAGGCTTTTTTCAAAGGCATCTCACTTTCAAGTAACGACAACATACGTTTAGCATCCGCTGGGATTTCTTCTTGTTGCTTTGGTTTACCTGGTAGCATCAGTACGAGTTCGCCTCGTTGTTTTTCCGGCTCTCCTGTCAAAAACTCGATCAATTTCGCTACTGTACCACTAAAAAATGTTTCGTATGTTTTAGTGAGTTCTTTGGCAAACACAACTTGTTGCTCCTCACCTAGCGCGGTTTGCAAATCGTTAAGGCTCGCCATTATTCGGTGCGTACTCTCATACATAATACTGGTGATACCACTTTCATATGCAGCTACAAAAAACTGCTGTCTAGCTTGGCTCTTTGCTGGGGTAAAACCAACAAATTGAAAACGATCCGTTGGCAAGCCAGAACAACAAAGCGCGGTAATCGCGGCACAAGCCCCGGGTACTGGCGTGACATGAGCGCCTTGTTCGCGGCAGAGGTTTACAACGGCATAGCCTGGGTCACTAATTAAAGGCGTCCCCGCATCCGATACCAAAGCGATATCTAACCCCTCATTGAGCCAATCAACAACTTGCTGCGCTTTTTGTTTTTCATTGTGATCATGCAAGGCAAAGGTTTTAGCTTTGATGTTAAAGTGGCTCAGTAATTTACCAGTATGTCGTGTATCTTCAGCTGCGATTAAGTCGACATTGGATAACGTTGTTAGAGCTCGCTCGCTGATGTCGGCAAGATTGCCAATTGGCGTGGCTACCACATAAAGGGTGCCTATTTTATCTGTGTTCTGTGCTTTTATCATTGAGCTCTCCCAGTTCAGTCAGTAAGATAGCCCCTAGAAAATAAATCAACTAGGGCGTTGTTGTGCGACTGAAAATAATTAGTCTTGTAATCGCTATATTGTCGGGGTTATCAGCCTGTAGTACAACTGAAAAAGTACCAACAGCTAACTCCAAGCCACAAAATAAGCAATCCAAGCACACTTTAGATTATTCTGATGCGCTTGCCTTGTTTGAAAAAGCCCAATCTAAGTCCGGCGTGGATAGAATCCAGTTACTTTATTATGCAAGAGATGCGGCGATTAGTAGCAAAGAGTGGCAACTTCTTGAACAAATTTGTTTCGCCTTAGAGAGTAAGGTCAGTGTTGATCACGTCCAAAATAAATTATATATCGCGTTGGCACGCAAAAATCAGCAACGTGCTAGTGCAGCCTTGGCAATTCTTAATTCACTTGAAGATCAACTTTCTTTGCCTGAACACAAAGCTTGGCATCAATATTTAACTGGCAGTATTTACGCCTCAGAAGGACTACCTAATCAAGCGCTCAGCTACTTTTTTAATGCCGCCAATATAAGTACTCAAAGCAACGTCACCATTGCTAATCTTAATGATGATATCTGGCAGGCGCTTCAGCAACTATCGTCTTATGCTTTGGAAAAGCTAGATACCGGCACTGTTATTCAACAAGGTTGGGTGAAGCTTGCTAAATATCAACTTGTTTATCTTGGTGCTGGTGTACAACTTCATCAGGCTCTCAATAACTGGCAACGTCGTTTTGTAAGTCATCCTGCTAGCTACTTATTACCCAAAGAAGTGGCAACATCAGTGAACTTAGTACCCTATGATACGAAACGATTAGCAATTTTACTGCCGCAATCAGGGAGCAGTGAGCGGTTTGGCATTGCCCTAAAAAACGGCTTTTTAGCCGCTTTGGACAAACAAAGTATCGATGAGGTTTTCTTTATCGATGAAGCTCAAAGCCCCCAAGAAATTGAACAAGCGATTGTGCGTCATCAAATCGATTTTGTGATTGGTCCATTGCTGAAAAATAATATTGATAAACTTGCTGCGAGTGACGTACTCTCTGCTTTACCAACGATATATTTAAATACTCCGAGCCAACTTAATCTTAATACACAGCATTATTACTTTGCCCTCAACCCTGAGCATGAGGTTGAACAAGCCTTGGTTCACTTCTTGGCAAAAGAATATCAAAAGCCTATGCTATTGGCCCCAGATAATAACTCTGGGCACCGACTCATCAATCATTTTCAACAGCAATGGCAAAGATTCAGTGAGGCTCAACCAGAAGTAGGTTTTTATACCGACAGCAAAAATATGGCTAAAGTCGTAGCGAATTTGCTCGAAGTTGATGAATCAAAGCAACGTATTAAAACAATAAAATCTTTATTCCGCCAAGAAGTTGAAAGCGAAACCCGCTCCCGTGGAGACATAGATGTGATCTATATTTTGGGTGACACGATTGAAACTCGACTACTAAAACCTTACTTGGATGTTAATGTAAGCACTTTTGCTGAGCGCATCCCTTTATATGCGACATCTAAAAGCTACAGTCGACGCATAGACTCCACAGACAAAGGTGATTTAGAAGGCTTATATTTTACAGAGCAGCCGTGGATGCTGCCTGGGGCCGTACAACAAAACGGCTTACGAGAAAAGTATTTAACACTGTGGCCTGAGCAAGCTGATATAGAGCAGCGACTATTTGCAATGGCATACGATTCTCTAAATTTGATCCCACAGATAAAACAACTCGCACATATACCCGGTAAAGAGTTTTCTGGTTTAACAGGACAAATTAGTATAAAGCGCGATAACATCCTTACCAGGACTTTAAGCTGGGCGCAATACAGGCAGAACAAGGTCCGTTTAGTGAAGCTTGATGAAACCCCACCTGCCCCACTTTATATGCGCCAGACACAAAAGACAGACGAGCAAGTTCTGAACTAAGGCAGGATGCCAATGTTTAAAGGATTATTCAAAAACACCAGAGATAAAGGTGAGCATTACGAACGCCTAGCCAAATCATATTTGCAAAAACAAGGGCTAGAGTATGTACAGAGCAATTATTATTGCCCGTACGGTGAAATAGATTTGATCATGCGTGATAGTAACTGTTGGGTCTTCATAGAAGTGAAATATCGACAGTCAAACCGCTTTGGTGGTGCACTGGCAGCACTCGGTCACGCAAAACAACAAAAGCTAATACGTAGCATTTATCACTACTTGGGCGCACAACAGTTGCATAATGTACCAGTGCGCGTAGACTTTATTGCGATTGAGGGCAAAAACCCTCCTAATATACAATGGATTAAGAGCGTTTTTTAGTATGCAAGAATCTATTAAAAGCATTTTTACTGAAAGTATTCAGGCACAAATTGCAGCCGGGGAAGTACTACCCGATGCACTGGAATCAGCAGCATTCACAATTGTGCAAGGGTTAATAAACGGCAACAAACTGTTGTGCTGCGGCGCAGATAACTGCCATATGCTTGCTGAACATATGGCCGGATTACTGGTCAATTTTTACGAAACTGAGCGTCCTTGTTTACCCGCAGTCGCACTCGCACAAACCTCAGTTCACTTAGGACAGTCTACAACCTCTGATGATGCAGATCGCTTTTCAAGACAAGTAAGAGCATTTGCTCAGCAAGGCGATTTACTGTTAGTCATTGCCGTTAACGGCAATGAGAAAGACATTGTCAGTGCAGCTGAGGCTGCACTGACAAAAGATATGAAAGTCATCGCGCTGGTTGGAGATGACGGCGGTGAATTAACTGGGCTATTAGGCCCCAGTGATGTAGAGATCCGTGTACCTAGTAAACGCCCTAGCCGCATAGTCGAGTCTCACTTGTTCATTATACACTGCCTTAGTCAGTTGATTGACAATGCTTTATTCCCACAAGGAGAGCAGTAACAATGTTGGTAAAACCTATCGCGCTGCTATTGAGTCTTGCGCTGTTACAAGGTTGTGCAGCGGCAGTCGTCGCTGGCACTGCAGGTGCTATTTCTGCGGCAGACGATCGTCGCACAATAGGCTCTCAGCTTGATGATAACAATATAGAAATCAAGGGAATGATTGCAATTCGAAATATTGAGCGCTTAAAAGAACATGCCAATATCAGCCTAATTAGTGTCAACGGTGTTGTTTTAATGGTTGGGCAAGTCGCCAATATAGAGATGAAAGAGCAAGCGCAAAAAGCACTACAGGGTATTGCGGCTATTCGTCAAATTCATAATCAATTGAGAATTAGCAGCAACATCGGCGTGGCAACGCAAACTTATGATGTTTGGCTAACCTCAAAAGTAAAAACCAAACTACTCGCCGCAGATGATGTCAGTGGCAATAATATAAAAGTGGTTACTGAGAATAGCGAAGTATTTTTGATGGGCCTAGTAAGCCAAGAAGAAGCCAATAGAGCAGTCGAAATTGCTCGCCATATCAATGGTGTAGCTCGAGTTGTAAAAGCTTTCGAATATTTGTAGTGTTAATTTATATCACACATAAAAAAACCTGCTAGGAGCAGGTTTTTTTATTTCAGAAGTAATGCAGCGCATTACTTGATCACTCTAAGGTGTGATCCTTTTGGCTTTTCAGGTTCAGCTTTTTCTGACTCTGCTGATTGTGTTTCACGCGTTTCTTGAACATCCTCATCATCAGGAAACTCCTCTTGCGTAAAGACGGTTCCTTCACCATTTTCACGTGCATAGATAGCCAATACCGCAGCAATAGGCACATACACTTGCATAGGCTGACCACCAAAGCGAGCATTAAAGCTCAATTGATGATTATCCATTGCAAATTGCGTGACGGCTGATGGGCTGATATTCAACACAATCTGCCCATCTTGTACAAACTGTGTAGGCACTTGAACAGCTGGATACTCAGCATTAACAACAAGATGTGGTGTACATTCGTTATCAATGATCCAATCAAAAAAGGCTCTCAGTAAATATGGGCGATTTGGAGTCATTATGCTCTGATCTCACGCTCTGCTTCAGTCAATGAAGCTTGGAAAGAGTCACGTTCAAATAAACGTAACATATAGTCTTTCAACTCTTTCGCACCAGCGCCACTGAGCTCAATACCGAATTGCGGTAAACGCCAAAGTAGTGGTGCTAAATAGCAATCAACCAAACTGAATTCTTCGCTCATGAAATAAGGCGCTTCATTGAAAATTGCCGCAACCGCTAAAAGAGCCTCTGTTAACTCCTTACGTGCTTGCGCTTCTTCAGCACCACCATCCATAATTTTAGCTGCTAGGCTGTACCAGTCAGTATCAATTCGGTGCATCATAAGACGACTACGGCCGCGCATTACTGGGTAGACAGGCATTAAAGGTGGATGTGGAAAACGCTCATCAAGGTACTCATTGATAATGTCCGCTTGGTATAAACCCAACTCACGGTCAATTAAAGTAGGGACCGTACCATAAGGGTTTATCTCATGTAGAGCCTCTGGCAGGTTATCCTTCTCTGCTAGGTGAATATCAACACTTACCCCTTTCTCAGCCAGTACAATACGCACTTGGTGGCTATACATGCAGTTTGCACCAGAGAAAAGAGTCATTACAGGGCGCTTATTGGCAGCAACGGCCATGCCTACCTCCATTAATAATTACAAAAAGTAATAAATCACTTTAAACAGCAATAGGGGCTAAAGCCCCTATTACAAAAATCACCTTAGATATGACCAACTTAGTGGACATCTCTCCAGTATTCTTTCTTCAAGAAGAACGCAAGGATAAATAGAATAACTAAAAATCCTAGTACTTTATAACCAATCGCTTCTGACTCTAGACGAGAAGGCTCACCTACATATGCCAAGAAATTGGTTATATCACGCGCTGCTTGATCATATTCATCAGTACTTAGCTCACCAGAACCATCAGTTTGAGTGCCTACTACTTTAGTTACGGTATGGCCATGCTCATCTACTTGTTCAGTAATTGGCGTTGGTAAACCTTGTAACTCTTGTAATACGTGTGGCATCCCCACTGAAGGGAAGATGATGTTATTTACACCAAATGGACGAGACTCATCTTTGTAGAAAGATTTAAGATAAGTATAAATCCAATCAGTACCACGAACACGTGCAACCAAAGTTAGATCCGGTGGCGCAGCACCAAACCACTTAGCCGCGTCTTCTTTTTTGATTGAGTTCTTGATATGACTACCCACTTTTGAGCCGTCAAAAATCAATTGCTGCTGACCGATATCAGTTGGAATACCGATATCTCTAAAAGTACGCTCATAACGCTGATACTGCATTTGGTGACAACCAAGACAGTAATTCATAAACAACTTAGCACCACGTTGCAATGACGCCTTGTCTGTTAAATCATTGCCCGCTTCCATCAGTGGTACTGATGGACCCGCTGCCATAGCAAACGTTGGCAACAATGCGAATAAACCGATAATTAGCTTTTTCATCATTTCGTCAACCTCGTTGGCAATGGTTTTGTCTTTTCATTCTTCGAGTACACAAACAGTAATACGAAGAACATGAAGTATGTCACGGTAGTAATTTGCGACAACAATGTCTTGAAGTCTGTTTGTGGTGTAGCACCAATCCAGCCAAGAATAACAAACGTCACAACAAACTGTGCAATGTTAATTTTGTGGAAGCCACAGCGATAACGAATAGACTTCACTTTACCACGGTCAATCCAAGGTAGCAGAGCTAGTACAACGATTGATGCGCCCATTGCCACGACACCTAATAGCTTATTAGGAATAGCACGTAAGATTGCGTAGAACGGCGTAAAGTACCATACAGGGAAAATATGCTCTGGCGTTTTCAGTGGGTTAGCGGCTTCAAAGTTAGGCGCTTCTAAGAAGAAACCATTCATCTCAGGAACAAAGAATACAACCCAGCAGAACAAAATTAAGAAACCAGCCACACCTAACACATCTTTTACTGTGTAGTAAGGGTGGAATGGAATAGCATCCACGATATCTTTTTTGCTTGTATAATATTCATGGAACTTGAATTTTGGCTTATCTTCCTCTGCAACAGTGCCTTTCTTACGCTTGATTTCAACACCATCTGGGTTATTTGAACCCACTTCGTGTAGAGCAACGATGTGTAAGAACACAAGAATGACTAATACCAACGGCAGTGCAATAACGTGTAATGCAAAGAAGCGGTTTAATGTTGCGCCTGAGATTACATAGTCACCACGGATCCAAAGTGTTAAATCGTCACCAATCACTGGGATAGCACCAAACAGCGAGATAATTACCTGAGCACCCCAAAAAGACATTTGCCCCCAAGGTAACAAGTAACCCATAAATGCTTCAGCCATTAATGCTAAGAAAATGAACATACCAAATAGCCACAGAAGCTCACGTGGTTTTTGGTAAGAACCGTAGATCATGCCACGGAACATGTGCAAGTACACAACAATAAAGAATGCAGATGCACCAGTAGAGTGCAAATAACGTAGTAACCAGCCGTACTCAACATCACGCATGATGTATTCAACTGAAGCAAATGCGCCCTCAGCCGAAGGTACAAAGTTCATCGTTAACCAAATACCAGTAATAATTTGGTTAACCAATACTAAAATGGCAAGTGAGCCAAATAGGTACCAAAAGTTAAAGTTTTTTGGCGCAGGATATTGAGCAATGTGCATATTCCAAACGCGAGTCATTGGAATACGTTCATCGATCCAGTTGATAATATTACCAAACATTACGCAACCCCTTCTTCTTCACCAACCAAAATGGTTGTGTCATCAATAAAGGTATACGGTGGGATCTCAAGGTTTAATGGTGCTGGAACCGATTGAAATACACGGCCAGCCATATCAAACTTAGAACCATGACATGGGCAGAAGAAACCATCATCAGTGCCTTCTACTTTCTCACCAAATCCACCTTGTAAGAAACCAGGTGAACATCCTAAGTGAGTACAGATACCAACCGCCACAAATATTTCTGGACGCTTAGAACGATATGGGTTTTTCGCTGAATCTAGCTGTTGAGGCTCTTCAGATGCTGGATCACGAAGCATATCTTCATGAGCTTTCATTTGCTCAAGCATCTTAGGCGTACGAGATACAACCCATACAGGTTTGCCTCGCCACTCAACACGAATTAATTGTCCAGGCTCAAGCTTGCTGATATCTACTTCTACAGGCGCACCTGCAGATTTAGCTCGCTCACTTGGATTCCAAGACGCAATAAAAGGAACAGCAGCCCCAGCCGCACCAACACCACCAACAACAGAGGTAGCTATGGTTAAAAAGCGACGTCGGCCATTGTCTACAGGCGCATTGCTCATCCACTTATCTCCACTATGATTCTCAACACTTGCTATATTGAGAACATCAGTTACAGCAGGTTAATTTTAAGAAACTACAAAATAGAAGCGATCATAAATAAATCCCTTGATTAAAACAAGGTTATTACAGACTCATGCCCTAATAAACCCAAGCTAAATTAGCTAGGTTACTTTGAGCATGAGGCCGATGGCCTATGATACGCTATTCTAAAAAACAATATACTGACCAAGATCAACCTCAACTGAGGCTAGAGAACCACCGAATGCAGGGTTGAAACTCGCTCACTTTACTTGCCATGCAATTGTAGCAAAAAAATACGCCGAGTTATCGTCAGATTTGCACTAAATCCCTAAATATTGCACTTTTTTTATCAGAAAATCTGAGGATTAGGAAAAATGCCTACTAATTAAGCAGAAATAAAAATTGTTCGAACTGAATTTAAAAGGCAGGTAAGAATAAAGCAAAAACAAAAAACCCAGCAGATGCTGGGTTTTTGAATTCCTGAAACGTAAAAAATTAACGTTTTGAGAACTGTGTCTTCTTACGTGCTTTCTTAAGACCAACTTTCTTACGCTCAACTTTACGAGCGTCGCGAGTAACAAAGCCAGCTTTACGAAGTGAAGGACGAAGTGACTCGTCAAATTCCATAAGTGCACGCGTGATACCGTGGCGGATTGCGCCAGCTTGACCAGTCATACCACCACCTTCAACAGTGATGTAAAGGTCAAACTTCTCTGTCATTTCAACTAGCTCTAGAGGCTGACGAACAACCATGCGAGAAGTTTCACGACCGAAGTACTCTTCGATAGAACGCTGATTAATTACGATGCTGCCAGTGCCTGGGCGTAAGAATACGCGAGCACTTGAACTTTTACGACGACCTGTACCGTAGTATTGATTTGCCATGAGTGTGCTCCTTAAATGTCTAGAACCTGCGGCTGTTGTGCCGCGTGGTTGTGCTCGTTACCAGCGTAAACTTTAAGTTTACGGTACATTTCACGACCTAGAGGACCGCGAGGTAACATGCCCTTAACCGCTTTTTCGATGATCATTTCAGGCTTTTTAGCTTGAAGTTTCTCGAAGTTCACAGACTTAAGACCGCCAGGGAAGCCAGTGTGAGCGTAGTACATTTTGTCCTGAGTTTTGTTACCAGTTACAGTAACTTTTTCAGCGTTGATAACGATGATGTAATCACCAGTATCTACATGAGGAGTGTACTCAGCTTTATGCTTACCGCGAAGGCGACGAGCGATTTCAGTAGCGATGCGACCTAAAGTTTTACCTTCAGCGTCAACTACGTACCAGTCACGTTTTACAGTTTCTGGTTTAGCAACAAACGTTTTCATTTAAAAATCCAATGTTTTTCTATTTAAAACCACAGGTAATCAAAAGATTACCGCTTACTATATGAGTGCTTTAACCCCTTCGAGTTTAAGACTTTTTTGCCGCTCAAGTCAGTGGCTAAGCCGACGAGGGCAATAGAACGCAACGTGGCAGGCCGCGGATTATAGCAACTCTATTTATACTTGACTAGCGTGAGATTGTTTTTTCTACAAAAAACTTTTTGCATCACGCTCTCCTATTTTGATAGAACAATAAACCAGCAATCATGCAAGATGTTCTCTTGCAAGGTATTCCAGTGACTGCATTTCTTGTAACCGACTGACACAGCGCTTAAATTCGAAGTTCAAAGTACCTTGGGTATACAGCTCAGTGATTGGCGCTGCAGCAGAGATAATCAAAGTGACATTACGCTCGTAAAATTCGTCGACTAGTGCAATAAAACGCCTTGCCGCATCATCGTTATGTTGTCCCAACTGCTTCACATTAGACAAAATGACTGTGTTGTATAGTCGACTTATTTCCATGTAATCAACTTGCGATCGCGCCGTTTCACACAAGGCTGAAAAGTCAAACATCACGATGCAATCGGAGACTTTACGGGTTTGGATTAAACGTCCCTCTATTTCAATTTTTTCATCTAAACGGCCAGGTTCGGGTGAAAGTTTATCAAAGTACTCAAATAAATTTTGATCCGCTTGCTCATCCAGTGGACTGTGGAAAATCTCCGCTTGCTCAAGTGTTCGTAACCGATAATCGATACCCGAATCAACATTCACCACTTCGGTATTTTCATTCACTAATTCTATAGCTGGTAAAAAACGTGCTCGCTGCAGACCATTTCGATACAGTTCATCAGGAACAATATTAGAAGTTGCCACCAACACGATATCTCTGGCAAACAATGCTTGCATCAAACCACCTAACAGCATTGCATCGGTAATGTCCTGCACAAAGAATTCATCAAAACAGATTATGTCCGTTTGTGCTTTGAATTTGTCAGCAACTGTTTCTAGCGGATTTTTAACGTCTTTCAAAAGCTTTAGTTCATCATGCACTCGATGCATAAAACGATGAAAGTGCACTCGCATTTTTCTTTCTGTTGGTAATGTTTCGTAGAAGGTGTCAACTAAATAAGTTTTACCCCGCCCAACTCCTCCCCAAAAGTATAAACCTTTGACTTTTTGTGGCTTAGGCTTGCCAAACCACTTAGCGAACAACCCCTTTTTGGGTTCTGGGGCTGCAGCTAAATCATCATATAGCCTTTGTAAATGCTTTACGGCATTCTCTTGAGCACTATCGTATTGAAAGTCTTCTCGCTGTAAATCTTGCTGATATTTTTCCCACGGTGTCATAGTCAGTTACATAGTTCTACGTTTTTATTTGCGTATTATATTAACACGCATCGATTCTAGGCGTATATTTAGCTTATCATTAGATTTTATCATTAGTCGCAAACTCGCCCAGTTTTCAAAGCTTATGCGCTTCGCGATGTTATTAGGAGAGATATATGACCTCATTTGCCTGGATTGGCCTTATCGTAATCGTTGCCATTGCTGCCTTTTTTATTGGCTCTGTATGGACTAAAAAGCAATTTAAACACAGTGATCTTGAGCAGCAAGCTCAACAAGCAAAGCATGAACTTGAGCAATACCGCCAAGAAGTTGCTGACCACCTTGCCAGTACCAAAAAGCTAATGGGCAAAATGCAAGATAGCTATAGTCAACTACTAAACCATGTAGAGGAAACAAATCAGGTACTCTTAGCGGAAAAACCAAGTCACCCTAGCGAGCCATTTTTCTCAAAAGAAACAACGGAGCAATTACACGCTTCATTGAAGAGTCGACCTGAACGCCGCCGCAGCGATAGAGCGAGCGAAGGCTTTTCACAGCCAACCGACTATGTTGATGGTGAAAGTGGTCTTTTCTCAGGTGAACGGTTAGAAGTTGAGCAATCAAAAGCCTCTTGATGAACTTTTTTTTGACCCCATAGTCAGTAGATATAGTTTTTCACAATAGCGAAACGGCAAGCACCCATAGATTTTAGTACTTGCCTTTTCAATGCATTAACGCTTTTGCGGAGTATTTACTAACTATGAAATTGAAACACTCGTTATTAACAGCAGCTATTTTATCAACCGCCCTACTTATTAGCCCAAATGCTGCTTTAGCTAAGCTTCCAATGGCAGTAGATGGCCAAGCTATGCCAACACTTGCACCAATGCTAGAGCGTGTGACACCTGGTGTGGTCAGTATTCAAGTTTCAGGTGCAAAAGAAGTAAGGCGTCGTGTTGACCCTTTCGATTATTTCTTTGGTAACCCTCAGCCACGCAGTCAAAAGCGTCAATTCAGTGGTCTAGGCTCCGGTGTAATTATCGATGCTGATGAAGGTTATGTAGTTACCAACAACCATGTAATAGCAGATGCTGAGAAAATTGTTGTAACTCTAGAAGATGGTCGAGAGTTTGAAGCTAAACTCGTCGGTACTGATAAAGAGTCAGATATTGCATTACTAGAAATCGATGGCAATGATTTAACTGAGGTTAAACTGGCTGATTCTGACAAGCTTCGTGTCGGTGACTTTTCTGTCGCCATTGGTAATCCATTTGGTCTGAGCCACACCGTTACTTCAGGAATTATCAGTGCGCTGGGACGTAGCGGCTTAAATATTGAAGGTTATGAAGACTTTATTCAAACTGATGCAGCAATAAACCAAGGTAACTCAGGTGGCGCACTGGTGAACTTAAGAGGCGAGCTGATTGGTATTAACACCGCTATCTTAGGGGCTTCAGGCGGCAATGTGGGGATCGGCTTTGCAATTCCCTCGAATATGATGAAAAACCTAGTGGATCAAATCATTGAGTTTGGTCAGGTTCGCCGCGGGTCATTAGGAATAGAGGGTCGCACGCTTGATGCGGGTATTGCTAAGGCACAAGGGTTCGACGTTAAGCAAGGTGCCTATGTTGCACGTGTTGTCAAAGAGTCTGCAGCTGCAGAAGCCGGCATTTTAGCCAACGACGTTATTATCAGTGTTAACGGTGACGATATTCACAGCTTTGCAGAGCTAGCCAGTAAAATTGCAACAATTGGCGAAGGCAGAACCGTAGAGCTTGGTGTTTATCGAGATGGTCGTAAACGCACCATAGAAGTAACACTTAAAGGTCAAGGTGAAGCTCAAGCTCCAGCTGACAAAGTGCACCCAATGCTGCGCGGCGCTGTGCTTGAAAGCGGTGAGCGCAATGGCAATAAAGGTGTGGTTGTCACGTCTGTTGAACCTCGCTCTCCTGCAGCACGAGTTGGTTTAGAAGAAGGCGATGTGATCATGCAAGTTAACCGTAAACGAGTTGATAGCATTCGTGATATGAGCAGCCTAATCGATGATATTCAGGGTAACATTGTGCTTGGTATCAAACGCGGTCGAGACTCGGTCTTCTTACTTATTCAATAATATAAGTATAAGTTTGTATTAAAAAACACAGTGGCACTTGCCGCTGTGTTTTTCTTTGTGCATGATAAAACCTTTAGAACTAATAAGACTGCGCTTGTGCTTAAACTAATTCGCTTTTTACTCCCTCCCTTTGTGGCAGGACTTTGTATCGCTTTTCTAATTATTTGGTTTTCTCCAAACTTAAAAAGCGCTGTACTGCCAAAGTTTGACGTAACCGGACACTATACCAATAGCCACATGAGCTTTGCTGATGCTGTTGAAAAAGCAGCACCTGCGGTTGTTACTATCTTCTCTGAAAGCATTTCATCTGTGCCTCGTTACATGCGCGCAAACACCACTCAAGAGCTTGGTTCAGGTGTGCTCATGTCTCATGATGGCTATATTCTGACTAACTACCATGTTGTCAATGATGCCGACCAAATCATGGTCATACTGACGGATGGACGCCGCTTTAATGATGTACAAGTCATTGGCTTTGATACGATCACAGATTTAGCATTACTAAAAATCGATGCGCAACATCTTCCTGTGATCCCCATTGATGATAGTTTTAATCCTCGCGTTGGTGATGTTGTACTTGCTATAGGTAACCCGCTTAATTTGGGTCAAACCATTACTCAAGGTGTTGTCAGCGCAACAGGCAAGCAATCTCTCACTGATAGCCCTTACAATAACCTATTACAAATGGATGCAGCGGTGAATGTTGGCAACTCTGGTGGTGCGCTTGTTAACTCCAATGGCGTACTCGTAGGTATCACATCAGCACAATTTCGTACTCGCTACAATATCGACATCCAAGGGATTTCATTTGCCGTACCCTACCAACTCGCTAAAGAAGTTATGCAAAAGCTCATTGTAGATGGTCGGGTAGTACGTGGTTATTTGGGTTTCAGGGGAGCAGCAGTTGATAGCACTGGTAAAGAAGTTACCGATTTATACACCCGTATAGTTGGTCTCAGAGTCAGTGATTTAGACCCTCTAGGACCCGCATGGCAAGCCGGTATGCAAGAAAACGACATTATCGTAAAAGTGGCAGGAGAACCAGTCACCAATCCACAGCGCACTCTCAAATTCATCGGTAATACTCGCCCTGGCACTCGACTCGAATTTGAGGTGTATAGAGGCGACGAGCTACGTACATTCACTTTAGTCGTTGCTGAGCTCGAAACCAGAGCCAACTAAACTTAAAACTACAAAACAAAAAAGCCTCTTTCGAGGCTTTTTTGTTACAAACTAAATTACGATTACTTGGTTGCTAAATAATTGATCAACGCACTGATCTGTTCAGGTGTTGTCGTCTTCGATTCACGTAATAATAGCTTGTATTTACCATTAACGATAAACGTTGGTACGCCTGTTAATGCGCCCTTATCTTGTAATTGTTCTTGCATACGTGTCATACGAGAAGCTTTTGTACGCACAGAGAAGCTTTTATACAACTTATCAAACTTATCTGCATCTACGCCTTGTGACACAAAAATATCTTTAATATCAGCTAGCTCGTTTATCTTGCCACGTTTTGTGTGAATATGAGAAAACAGCGCAGAAACAATGGCATCTTTTTGCGGTAATACAGCTGCAGTGGCTAATGCATTAGCCATCATCTTTTGCTTTTCTGGGTCACGTGGACCGACAAAGTTAACATGGCTCTTTTTAAACTTCACACTTTTGTCTAACTTTGGCTTAAACTCAGTAATTAATGGCTCAAAAGCATTACAGGCAGGACAATAAAATGAAAAGTATTCTGTCACTTCAGGCTTTTTAGTGCCTCGCTCAGAAACCACTTCATAGTGTACACCTTCTTCATACTGCTGCGCAGCATTCGCCAGCATTGGTAACATAAGCGCCACAGCCGCTGCTTTAATAAACTTCAACATATATTTCTCCAATTCTTATTTTTCTAGCAAATATTTTACCAGTGATTCCAATTCAGCTTGGCTTTTCAGCTCTCGCACATTTATTTTGTACTTATCATTCACTATAAAAGTAGGTACGCCTGTTAATGCACCTAATTTTCCAAACAGTTCTTGCTGCTCTTGCATTTTCTTCTCAGCGGCAATAACCAACATGCTACTCATGCTTTGGTCAAACTCTTTTTCACTTATGCCATTTAGTTCAAGCAGCTTTTTCACATCTTTGATTTCTGCTAGGTTTGCTTTTTTCTTGTGAATACTATCAAAAATCTGCGCAGCAACCTGTTTGCCCTTTCCAGCTTGTTGCGCAATGATATAGGCATAGCTCAGATTACTTTGTACTTGTGCAGGCAGTCCGCCCAAGAAATTTACATGACTTTTCTCAAACTCAGCACCCTCTGGCAAGCTATTTTCCAGTGCGATGGCAATGGGCTCAAATTGGTAACAATGTGGGCAGTAAAAAGAGAAAAACTCAGTTACTTTTGGGGTCTCGCTTTTGGCGTTCTCGATAGTCTGATAATGCTTACCATCAGTAAAATCAGCAGCATTCACAGCAAAGGTTAACAAGGGTATAACCAGTAGCAGAAGGGATTGTTTTATTGTTTTAAACATGGATCTCTCTCAATTTTTATGGAATTAATCTCAGCGCAGGTTCATGTAACGTGGCAAATTGTTCTTTTAGTGCCAATATCTGTTGTTCCCAGTATTTGTCAGTTGCAAACCACGAAAAGTTCCGTGGAAAAGCAGGATCTTGCCAGCGAGTTGCTATCCAACCCATGTAGTGCACCATACGCATGGCACGCAGCGGTTCAATTAAATTTAACTGACGCTGCTCAAACGTATTAAATTCTTCATAACCCGATAACAGTGTATCAAGTTGTACTAACTGTTCTTGCCTATCGCCATTTAACATCATCCAAAGGTCTTGGATCAAAGGGCCTTGACGGCAATCATCTAGGTCAACCAACATCAAATGCTCACCAGACCAGAGAATATTGCCAGCATGGCAGTCGCCATGCAAACGGATCTGCTCAACTTGCTGATATTCTTGTTCTGTTTTTTCTATTAAGTGTTCGAGAATCGTGACAAAAGGCGTTTCCAAATGCATCGGAAGCAGCTGACTTTTAAGCAATGCATCCTTTGCATTATACAAATAGTCTTGGCAATTAATGGTGGGGCGATGTTTAAATTGTTGTGTACCGGCAACTCTGTGCATACGGCCAATATAGCGCCCTAATATTTCTAGTTGATCTAAGTTGTCCATCTCGAACTGACGTCCGCCTACACTTGGAAATAATGCGAAGCGATAGCCCTGATAGTGGAATAGACTGTCACCACCACGCTTAATTGGCGCAACCATTGGCACTTCAGCTTCTTGCAAACTAAATGCAAACTGATGTTCCTCTAAAATTTGCTCGTCACTCCAACGATATGGCCGATAGAATTTAGCGACATAGCGAAAGTTATCATCAGCCTTAAACTGATACACCCTATTCTCATAGCTGTTTAGTGCCAGTAAACCTGACTCTGGATATATGCCAACACTCTCAATGGCATCTAAAATGAAATCGGGGGTTAGATTTGCAAAGCTAAATTCGCTCATAAGTCTCTCTGTTATAAAAAAAGCGGGTTAACCCGCTTTTATCTGTCAGCTGTAGTGTACTGAACTATTTACCTTTAAAAAAGTTCGTCTGTTGCGTTAAGCGACTGTCGGGCTCGTCAACAGGATAAATTGAAAACTCGAACTCCGTTACCGGCTTTTTCAAATCATATGGGTCAATAACTATCGATAAGGGAACGTCCATCGAACGCCCGGCTTCAACAGTTATTTGCTGCTTCCCTAAAAACTTAAAGTTACTCAAGCCCACAACATCAATATGATATGTATTAGGTACTTGTGCCTTGTTAATTATCTTTAAGGTGTACGTGTTTTCAACCAGCCCATCAAAGTTGACCCGATAAAGTTGGTTTCTATCACGAATAATATCTAATTCCATTGGCTTTCGCATGGTGATGTTAGCAACAAGCGCACCGCAAAGAACCAGCAAAATACATAAATAACCAATTAATTTTCCACGCACTGGTTTGGTCTTTTCGGCAGATGCTTCTAAGTTACGCTCAGTGGTATAAGAGATGAGCCCTCTTGGATAATTCATTTTATCCATAACACCATCGCAGGCATCGATACATGCCCCGCAGTTAATGCATTCGTATTGCAAGCCGTTGCGAATATCGATACCAGTAGGGCACACTTGAACACATAAATTACAATCAATGCAATCCCCTAACCCCAGTTCGTTAGGATCCTGTTTACGAGAGCGAGGACCTCTGGACTCACCGCGTTTTGTATCATAACTTACGGTAAAGGTATCTTTATCAAACATGGCGGACTGAAAGCGCGAGTATGGGCAGATGTGTAAGCACATGATCTCGCGCATCCAACCTGCATTACCATAGGTACATATAGCAAATACTAAAATGCTGATTGTGGCATAACCGCTAGCAGAAAAAGTAAGTAAGTTAGGCACTAACTCACGTATTGGAGTGAAATACCCCACAAAAGTGAGTGCGGTATATAACGAAAACAACATCCAACTACTATGTTTTGCCGTTTTCCGCCAAAATTTATCAAAATCCATATCTCGTTGATCGAGCTTTTTGCGCTGATTAGCGGTGCCTTCAAATTTTTCTTCAAACCAAATAAAGATAAACGTCCAAACCGTCTGTGGACAGGTGTAGCCGCACCAAACTCGGCCATAAAATGTGGTTACTAAAAATAACGCAAAGGCTGCGATCATCAATATAAACGCTAAGATAGTTAAATCTTGCGGTAATAGTGTCAGACCGAATATATTGAATTTTTGCTCAAATAAATCAAACAACACCGCTTGCTGACCATTAAAGCTAAGCCATGGTAAGAGCATAAAAGCCAACATACCAACAAAGCCTATCCGCTTTCGCAGCAATTGATGTAGCCCTTGAACAGCTCGCACATAAATACGATTTCTGGGATTAAACCTATCCGGCTGCAAATTATCCGGCTTTTGAATTTTTACCTCTGAAGGGATATTTTTGACTTTTATTTGCTTGTCCATCGAAGCTCCTTAAGCCGCCATGATCGAGCGTTACTTGCTACAGTAACCTTAACTAGAATAGGGATATTATACGCAAGCTTGCAAGGTGATTGATACCATAGAAGTCATTATTGACCAATAAAACAAACTGTTGCTTTTTATATTGAGCTAGCAGTTCGCTATCTTAACTTGCTTTTCCTTAAACTATTTTATTACACTCCTCAGGATATAGCCCTATCGAGATCAAAGTTGCCGTCATTATGAAGAAGTTTTTAATTTTTGTGCTGCTTATCGTTGCACTATTCACAACTGATATTGAAATGATCAAACAGCCAAGACAGCAGTTTCTCGAAAAGAGTATCGCCATGCTCAGTGAGTCCACTAAAGTGCAGCGACCAACTGCCGCAGCAAGGGCCCGTACTCGCATAGATCAGCAAATCCAACTAACGGACAAACAAGCCGCACATTTAGATGAAGAGCTCGCTAACGATCTAACAATGAAAAAGTTTTTTCAACAATACTGTATTGAAAGAGAAATGAGCTTGTATTTTTTCACTGACAAGCTAGAAAATATTTGCGACATTATAGAAAGCGCGATGCAAAGAACAGGATCACTATAATGGACTTTAACCAATTAAATAAACAACGAGCCGCATCCTTTAATCAACAAAAGCAATTGTTAAAGAAACTCAGTGCTGGACAAACCATACTATGTGAAACATGCCACAAACCATTGAAGCTCAATTTAGCTGTGGAAGCAGCGCAAAAGGGACAAGTCTGTTGTGAAAAAGGCTGTACTCAAATTGAGCTAGAAATAGCTTAAAAGCCTTCTTCATCATCATACAAACCGCTTTGCAGTGCAACTGTCTCAATGAGCTGCGCATAACCTTGGGCAAACTCTTGGGCCAATTGTGCTTGTTGATTTACAAATGCAGACTCATCGCATTGGTTCTGTGCGCAGTATTGCGAAATTTGGCTATGCTCCAGCGAAAAGAATGCCAGCTGCTCAGTGGCCATTTGCAAGGCATCTTTAAGCTCAGCACTAAGCTCATTTGAAGCTTGCAGCTGCTCAAAGTAACCTTGCACACCGTTTAAGAAACCCATACTCCAGAGCTGACAGACAGCATACTCAATATCATTGAGCCATGGCAGTTGATAAGCACCGGTAAAAACCTGTTCAGTGATCTGGTGATGCAATGCCATATAAGCGAACACTACAGACTCATCGATATCGTTATCATGAGCAGTGATCTCGGCTAACCACTGCTCTACCTCTACGGCATCAGGTCCGCAAATAGAGGCAAACAAATAGCCCTGCACCCAACTCAAAGGCATAGCTCCATTTCTATGGTTAATGTAGCGCTCTAAAAGCTGGCGATGTTCAGACGTAAAACTAAATTCAAGCATAATTCATATTATAAGTTAACTGGGTAACGACCTTCACTATCAGGACGCCCTAAAAACTTAACGGCATCGTGTACTTCTTTTGGTAAAGAGGCTTCGGGCTTAATATTGCCAGCGACACGAAACTGAAAGTTATCAGCGAGCACCGCATCAGCCTGTAAACCTAAACGGTTATCAGGGTCGACCAATACAGCTATATCTCCTGATTTACAGCTCAGCTCGCCACCAAGCTGACCGATATCAAACCATCCAGTAAGTCCTTCGACGGCAATACCTGGGCTTCTGATCTCACCTTTGAGGGCCTCACAGTAAGGAGCACCACTGTGGTAATTATCAATATCTAACAGGACTCTTCCTTTTGCTTTTACAGGTAAGGGTAGAGTCACTTGTGACATCGCTTGCTCTACGCTAAAACGCACTGACGTATCGGATAACCAAATACTCTGGTCCACCAAACCAAGCGTAAAGTTACCCCGGCCAGAAATATCAGATTTATCTTTCACGCTGCCAAAGCGCACATTGCCTTGCATATTTCCAAGCAGTAAGGCTGGCGCCTCGATCTTCCAGCGAACATTATTTAATTGTATGTTGCTAGCTCGAATTTCACTGACTTGTCCCTGCCATAACGTGCCGCTCACTGCCCCTATTTGCAAGCTTGGCGGCAATTGTTTACCCAGTAATTGTAATGCCACGGAAGCGGGCATGTTGTATACCGTGAATAAAGCAAAAGCGACGATAAAAATAACGATTAAACTAATTGTTTTTTTCATATTAATTCTCTAACAACAGACGGCTCACACGCACATAGCCGGGCGCACTATCTTGTGCCAGATCTAGGCTATCTATTTTCACACCATGTTTATTACTTAACTCATCTAACCAAGCAACCAACTTATTAAACTCCACTGAATCAATCGTGAGTCTTAATGCATTATCACTAGGCTGCATTTTACTAATGTTAATTTGATATTGGCCACGAGTGCGGTTAACAAGTACTGATAAATTACTCGTACTAGCGACTTGGTGCGTTGATGCGCTGCTTTTTATCTTTACGACACTGTTATTAACCCAAGTCACAAGCGCTTGGTAACGCGCTTTATCACTTTGCGCTTTGTCCACTGCGGCATTGAGTGGTTTAAATACACCCATGATTAAAAAGAATATAACAAATACAATAGCAGCAACAATGAGTAGCTTCTGTTCTTGCTCTTTAAGTGATTGCCAATATTTTAATGCTTGTTCTTTCATGCATCACCTCGTAGTCGGATCTCACCAATCACTACATCACCGTCATTGTTTAATGACCCTTGTTGCACCTCTAAGCCTCGCTGCTCCAAAATTGCTTTAACTTGCCCAAATACTTGGAAGCCGCTCGCACGTGCACGAATTCTCAACTCATTTCTGCGACGATCGTAGCGCAATGTTTCAGGCGTAAAATTCTCAACTTCACCAAACACTGCGACTAAATGGTTGGTCAACTTTAGGAATCCACCTTGCTCTGCACTACCAAGCCCTGCAAGCTCTCCCTCTATTTGCTTTTTCAGCAGATGTGGACGTACTACTTTTCCAGGAAAGGCTTGCTGATAAACGGCTACAGCCTGTGTTTTGAAGTCGTCAGCTTGCTTTTGTAACACCACCAACTGAACACCTTTCACCACGACAAAACAGCCAACTGCAATACTTGCCGCCAGTAAGCCACTGCGCCAATCTCGCCACCATTGTGGTTGCTTTTTCTTTGCAGCAAACACCCCTTGTCGCAAATTAAATGAGACATTTCCTAATTGCTTTGCAAAAAGCGCTAGAGGTAAATCATATTCAGCTTCTTTTGCTTCTTTTGGTGCCACATCAGGGATTCCCTCAGCAGGACTGTAATGAACAATTCTACTTGGCTGTAACGCGTATAGATAATCCGCTCCCCAGCTTTTTTCTATCGCACTGATATGCCAGTGCCCTAAACGGCAAAGCCACTGCTGACCAAGCTCAATCATAGATAATGCATTGTCTTGTTGCTCTGGCAATAGCAATGCATCTGGTATTACGCGTGTTAGCTCAATATCCAGTTCACTGAATAACGTTAACCAGCCTTTCAACCATTGCTTATTACAAATGGCGACTTCGATACAGTGCTTTTCACCATCCATTACAGGCTGTCCAACGGCAATGAACAGCTCATCAACATCACACGCGATTTGTTCTTCAAGCATAAATGGCAGTGCTTGCTCTAGCTTTCGGTTCCACTTAGTCGGCAAGACCACACGCTTTAACTGCACTTGAGAAGCACTCAGCAATAGCGTTACCTCTCGACTAGCCGCTTTTTCTGATAGCTGCTCAAGTTGTTCTGCATTGTCTAATTCACCACTGGCAATGATTTGTTCATCCGCAGATGAAAATACTAACCAATGAATCGGTTTTTGGTGTGACTGATCCACTCGGATCACTAATTTTTCTGTCACTGTACGCCTCCAAATTTTCGCGCCAGTATAGTTGCTTGACCTTGATTTATTTGAATAATTGAGGTCATTGAAAAGCGTCTATCATCAAATAGTGCTTTTGCGCGTAACTTAAAATAATTACTATTTACGGTAAATAATTCGTTGCTTTGCTTATCAACTTTAGCGCCTTGATCCCTTGCCTCGACAAAAAAATCTTCAACATTATCAAACCCTTTCTCTGGCCTCGCTGCGATGATAGCTTCTGCACCAGAGGCACTTAGGCCTTCTAATAAGCCACTTAACAATAAGGCTTGTTCCGTTTTGATTGTATTTACATTGATTTTTAACTCAGTGTTACCTGGGATGACACACACATAAGGTAATAACTTTTCCATCACCAAGGGATTAAACCCTTTGATTACTCTGAGCTCTGACTCAGACGCCATTAAATTATTGGCACTCAAATAAGGTGTGGTTCTGGACATATACTCATCTTCTTCTGCACCGGAGCGAAACGTGATGCTGTCTTCATCAAGCCAGTCATAAACACTATCAGCCAACGCTTCTTCGCTTTCTTCTACAGGTAAGTCTTCAATGTTGTTCAACAACGACAACAACGCCTTGTGAGCTGGATTGGTATCGTCCACACTACCACTTTGCTTTTTCTCGGCTCTAAGGGCGTTTAAATTTAAGCATGCTTGCAAGTCAGTTACTTCGCCACTTAGCGTGCCATGATCCACGGGATATGGCACATCACTCAAGGCCCAAGGTTGCCCAAGGTGTACTTTTTCTGGCTCTTCTTTTTTACTCTCCAAAAGTACTTTTTTAACAAGCTCTTCAGCACCATAGCTATACCATTTAGCTTGTTGGTGCGTTTGAATGTTTTGCGCGCGCTGTACTTGCACCATTAAATTGCCAGCCATTTCAGCAGCAACCGTTGCTGCCAAAGCGACGATAAATAATACGATGATTAGTGCCGCACCGTGTTGTTTTTTTATCATCTACGGCCCCCAACAGCTGAACGCTCATTTTGGGTGTTATCAAAAGAACCCCCCCTGACTTGGCCACTTTCACTTTGAGCTTGTTGCTCTTTGCCATCACCTGGGGTTAAAAATAGACGACGAATAGGTGCTGCACCTTTAACTTGTAACGTAACCGCAACAGCGACAGGTAAGGCTTTCTTTTTCCAATCTTCTTGCCACTTTTGCTTGTCATCCATAAACTCAAATTTAAGCTCTTCAACGTCTTCAATGACAACTTGCGAACGAGGCTCTGCGCCATCAAGTTCATCTACATAAATACGATATATACGTTCTAGGTTATCATCAACAACCCGGTAGCCGACCGCTTGTAGCTCAGAACGAGGCAGTAAGCTGATAGGGTTTGTCCAACCATCACGGACAAACGCAATACCATCAAACTGGCTTTGTAATTCATAGCGTCCGTGTAATATATAGGTAGGATTAACATCTCCGGCCTCATTGCGGACTTCACGTTTGGTCATTTGACTAAAATCTTGATCCATCAATCGAAAAGTGGTCTGCAATGCTTCAAGTTCTGCAATGGTCGACTCCGATGCATCTTTCGCTTTGAGGGTTGAGTCTAAAATTTGGTGAGTCGCCATAACCACAAACGCTAAGATGCCCAGAGCAACCATGACTTCAAGCAATGTAAAACCACGTTGGCGCATTATGATTTATCCTTGAGAATAAACGTGGTTAAGTCATAGACCGAGTGCTTTAACGCTTCATCGCTAAACACTTCCACGGTCACTTTGACAAAGCTGGGGTCTGCCGTTGCAGTGACTTTTTGCTGCCAGTACCATGTTCGTTCAGCTAGTTCTTCTTCGCCTTTTTGATTATTGGTGCCAGACCACTTTTCGCCGCTAGCGCGCATTTCTACGAGGCGATTTTCAGCAACCCATGAGGCATAGGTTTGCTCTTCAAGCGTTGATATGTGTGTAATATGTTCGCCAGTTGCTTGCATGGCGGCAATGCCCGCCATAGCACATATACTCATAGCGACCATCACTTCTAATAATGTAAAGCCACGATTATTGCGCATCATCATTCAGGCTCCATACGCAAGTTAACCGGCGCCATAAATTCACCTTCGATAAAATAAACTGGCTCATTTTGCTCAGCCAATTCAATCGTTATCTGAAAAGCACTGACTTCTCCAGAAGATAGAATCAATACCTGTGGTACTTTAAGCTTTTTTAGCTCTAATAAGCTCTCATCGGCATCAGTACCCATCAGTTCACGCCAATTAGATTGCTCTAGCAAGTTATCCTGCGACCAAGCTAAATCTTCGATGTTCAACTCAACTCGGTACTGATCACTAAACTCGATGGGTTTGTATAACTCTTCTGACTCTAGAGGCGTCCATTTGTCACCATCAAACACTAACAGTTCAAGTACGTTCTTATCTAAATGTAAGCCCAACTCAACCTGATTTAGCACGGCAAATTCAGAAGCCATGTTAAGCACACTGTGAGTGCGCAATGCCTTTTTTTCTAGCTCTTCTTCCATATCGCCACCAAAGCTATAAGTAACCATTTTGGTTGCAAATGCAATGATCACAATCACCACGAGGATTTCAATCAAGCTAAATCCTTGCGGGTGGTTTGCTGTGCTATGCCGAGGTGACAAGTTGCTCATATGAGATTAATCGCTACTTCTCTTCGTCCCAGTTACCAATGTCATCTTCAGTACCAACTTCGCCATCTGGACCCATTGAGAAGATGTCAATTTTACCCATTTCACCTGGGCTTACTAATTGGTATGGATTACCCCAAGGATCTTCAGGTAGCTTTGAAATAAAACCACCATCAGGAAAACGTTTTGGTACTGGATCGATTGTAGTTTGGGTAACTAACGCTTCTAAACCTTGCTCTGTTGTGGGGAACGCTTTGTTTTTTAGCTTGTACATATTCATTGCATCTTCTAGCTGCTGAATATCTAAATGCGCTTTATCAATTGCGGCCTCTTCTTGTGAACCCATAATATTTGGCGCAACGATAGACATGATCATACCTATGATCACCAATACCACCATTACCTCTAATAATGAAAAACCTGATTGTTTATTCACGATATTTTCCCTCAAAGTTAATTACTTAATACGCATGAGAATGACATGCTCAAGTGTTATGTTTGACTATAATCCAACCGCTTTGTTCATAGCCATAATAGGTTGCAAGATAGCCATTACGATGAACAGCACGATCACTGCCATGCTGGCTATCATTGCCGGTTCTAAAAGCTTAAGTGACACACTCACCATGCTTTCAAACTCTCTATCTTGGTTATTTGCAGCTCGTTCTAGCATCTGTTCAAGCTCACCTGATTTTTCACCGCTGGCAATCATATGAAGCATCATTGGTGGGAATAGCTTGGTTTGATGCAAAGCAGCACGCAAACTTGCGCCTTCACTTACGCGTGTTGCAGCTTCAGCAACAGCCGCCTTAATTTTCTCGTTTTCAAGCACCTGCCCGGCTATCTTCATCCCCTCAAGCAATGGGACTGAACTTGAAGATAAAATACTTAAGGTGCGCGCAAATCTTGCAGTATTAATACCTCTGCTCACCTTGCCTATACCTGGCAAAACTAACAGCTTACTATCGAACCAAAAACGCACCTTGGGCTGCTGTAAAGAACGTTTCATCAAAACCATACTGCCAGTAATCACAACAAGACTGACGAGCCAATAGCTTTGCACAAAGTTACTTGCCGCCATCACCCACTCGGTAGTCCAAGGTAGAACCTGATTAGATTTCTCAAATGTTTTCAGTATCTTTGGCACGACTGTCCCAAGTAAGACTGAGACAATGGCAATCGCAAAAACCACCAAAATTGTGGGATAAACCATTGCTTGAGTAATTTGGCTACGCATATGTTGGCGCTGTTCGGTGTAATCAGCCAATCGATTTAATACTTGATCTAAATGACCTGACTTTTCACCCGCTGCCACCATTGAACGGTATAAATTATCAAATACATGTGGGAACTCAGACATACCGTCTGCCAATGTATAGCCCTCAACCACTTTAGAACGTACCGACATCAGCATTCGTTTTAAGCGAGGCTTTTCACATTGCTCTGCCACAGCCATCACCGCAGCTTCAACCGGTAATGCAGATTGGATCAAAGTTGCAAGCTGACGTGTTATCAAAGCCAAGTCGGCAACGGATGGCTTATAGCCTTGAAACAGCTTAAACCCACCACCTGATTGTTGCTTGTCTCGCTCTGCAGCAGGCGATACTTCAAGTGGCATCATGGCTTTTTCACGTAGCATTTGCCTGACTTGTTTAGCGGTATCAGCCTCTAAAATACCAGACTTTTCCTTGCCTTTTGCGTCTAAAGCGCGATACTCAAACGCCGCCATAACTACCCTTCCTCACGCGTCACGCGTAATACTTCTTCCAAAGTAGTTTGGCCTTTAAGTACACGAGCTAGGCCATCTTGACGAATGCTTGGGCTGTGCTTGCGAATATACTTTTCTACCGCCTGCTCTCCCTTACCATTGTGAATAAGCTCACGAATAGTCTCATCAACCACCAGTAACTCATGGATACCAGTACGCCCTTTATAACCATTAAAGTTACACTCTTCACAGCCTACAGCACGATAAATCGTAGGTGCTTTATCAAACGGTTGACTTAGAAGTTCACACTCTCGCTCATCCGCAAGATGTGCTTCTTTACAGTTTGGACAAAGTGTTCTTACTAAGCGTTGTGACAACACACCTAATAGTGAAGAAGACAGTAAGAACGGTTCAACCCCCATATCTTCCATACGCGTGATGGCACCAGCAGCGGTGTTAGTATGCAGCGTTGACATCACCAAGTGACCTGTCAAAGATGCTTGCACTGCGATTTGGCCTGTTTCTAAATCACGTATCTCCCCCACCATTACCACATCAGGATCCTGACGTAGGATGGCGCGTAAGCCTCGAGCAAAAGTCATATCTACTTTGGTATTTACTTGCGTCTGACCGATACCTGGAATTTCGTATTCAATCGGATCTTCAACAGTAAGGATGTTACGGTCTTTTGAGTTTATTTGGCTCATACCCGCATACAAAGTGGTACTTTTACCAGAACCCGTAGGACCTGTTACAAGAATAATACCGTGTGGCTTACTGATGATATCAGCAAATAGTTCTCTGTTTCGCTCGGTCATGCCTAAATCTTCTAGATTTAGACGTGCGTTGTTTTTATCTAGTAGACGCAATACAACACGTTCACCAAAACTTGATGGCATGGTTGAAACACGTACGTCAACGGCACGCCCAGCAATACGTAAACTGATACGACCATCTTGTGGAATACGCTTTTCAGCGATATCCAGCTTTGCCATAACCTTAATACGCGATACTAATAACGACGCTAACTTGCGGTTTGGTTTAAGCACTTCTTTAAGCACACCGTCAACTCGAAAACGGATAACTAGGTCTTGCTCAAAAGTCTCGATGTGAATATCTGACGCACCTTCTTTGATAGCCTCACTCAGCATTGCATTGATTAGCTTGATAATCGGCGCATCGTCATCGGCAGCAAGTAAGTCTTCTGTTTGTGGTAGCTCTTCGGCTAATGAAAACAAATCCACTTCATTACCAATATCTTCCATCATTTGCTGAGTTTCAGAGCTATCACGCTGATAAGACGCCTCAAGAAGCAGTTCAAACTTGTCATCATCTAAGTGTTCAAGCTTAAATGCTTCACCTGCGGTGCGGCGTACTTCCAACAAGGTTTCTACCTTTAGTTCACCGCGATAGTAAACGACCAGCCCGTCCGCTTGTTGGCTCATTAACATACCTTCTCGGCGAGCATAACCAAATGGCAAACGCACAGGCGATTGTGCTATTTGTTCAGACTGTTCGAGGACTTCGGCAGGCATATCAGTTACGGATAGCTCACTAACCGACATCTCAGTGACCGCTTCTACCTTACTCTCAGTCATCATTACCGCGCTCTTTATTATTTTGTTCGTTTAAAAACTCTTCGTACGTTGGTGGTAATACCAATGCATCGTTCCACTCTGGTAATACCGGTGTGGCTTCAAACGGCATCAAATCGATACCATCGTCTTGTTGGATCTGCTGCTCAGTACGAATAAAGTTATATTTAGAGTGGCTTAGCTCATTCATGCTACGACTATCACGAATAATGGTCGGGCGAATAAATACCAATAAGTTACGCTTACGCTTGGTGGTACCCGTTGATTTGAATAGATGCCCTATGACAGGAATATCACCTAACAGTGGTACTTTTGAGACACTTTCTTGTACATCTTCGTCAATCAAGCCGCCTAAAATTACCATACCACCATCATCTGCAATTACGGTGGTATTGATAGCTCGTTTATTTACTGAAATATCAACCGCTGTTGCACCACTCACACTCGACACTTCTTGCTCAATGGTAAGTTGCACTGCGGAGCCGTCATTAATTTGCGGCGTCACTTTTAGCTTAATACCCACTTCTTGACGGTCAACTGTTTGGAATGGATTAGAATTATTGTCACCCGATGTAGAGCCAGTAATAATAGGTACTTCTTGACCCACGATCATAGAGGCTTCTTCATTGTCCATGGTAGTGACGGAAGGCGTCGCTAGGATATTTGATTTGGTGTCAGTTGAAATTGCCTGAACAATTGCACCCCAATCGTTTTTGATAATACCCATCGCCAGGCCATTTACACCACCAAGCAACTGACCGAGTGGTCCTAAGTCACCTTCTACCGTTTTAACCGTATTTGATACTGCATTGTCATCTGTACCAACAATAGTCCCTTTGACTTCTTTATCACGCGCTTGCTCAGCCGCTACGGCTAAAGACCCAACAGGTACGGTGCTACCGTTGTTAAACTGCAGCATCCCCCCTTGCTCTGAGATCCACTGCAGACCAAAGTTAATACCATCACTTTCGAAGACTTCAACAACAATCGCTTCTACCAATACTTGAGCTCGGCGAATATCTAGCTTATCAATCACTTGAGATAATGAACGCATGGTATCTGGCTGTGCGGTAATAACCAGTGAGTTTGAGTCTGGATGCGCTTCAATACTGGTTTCATTTTTATTCCTGCTGCGGGTTTTATTACCACCACCTTGTGCGTCTTCTTGCAGTGTTTTGCTCACACCTTGCAGCACTTTTACCAAGTCTTCAGCTTTGGCATAGTTAAGATAAAAAACTTTAGTGTTGCCTTGGTTTTCTAGCTCATTGTCTAAGCGCTTAATTAAATCAGTTGCTCTGCTTCGGGCTTGTGACTCGCCGCTAACAATGACGCTATTAGTGCGGCTGTCAGCAACGACTTTTGGAATGAGAAAATCGGGAATAGCACCCTTACCGCTATCTTTATAAATACTCTCAACGACCGACACAACATCATCCGCTGTGGCATGATTTAGCTTAACGATATCTACACGCTTGTCGCCTGCTTGGTCTACTGACTTGATGATATCCACCAAACGATTAACCGATGCCGCATGACCTGTGAGCATCATTACGTTGGCAGAGTTTAGGTTAGTCACGTGACCACCATCTTTTTGGTCACTAAATTGGCGAATGAGTGGACCTAGCTCTTGTACGCTTACATTTTTCACACGTACAACTCGGGTGATCATCACATCACCATTCCCCGCTTCCTCGCCTTCAACCAATGGCACATTGCCTTTTTTGCCGTCAGAGCTACGCACAACCTTCAATACGCCGCTGTCCATTTCCGTCACAGAGTAACCATACACTTCGAGTACGTTTAAAAAGAATTGATAGTACAGAGATTCATCCATCAACTCATAGCTACGCACGTTAATGTTGCCGCGTACATTGGGGTCGATGATGATGGTTTTATTTAGATTCTTACCAACGATATTAATAAATTCGTTAATATCAGTGCCTTTGAAGTTGGCAGCATACTCAACAGCAGACACAGAAAGCGACAAACCAGCTGCTAACATCAGAGCTGCATATCTAGCTAACCCTTTTTTGATTTTTGTGAGGTGTAGCTTTTTACCCATTATTTTTAAACTCCAAATTTAGTATCGTTACAGGCTAAATTGCACGCTCATGACCTGACCATCACGCTCAACCGTAATAGTGGCGTCAGTGCTATTTCTTAGCTCGTTCATGGCAGCCATGGCCTGTTTCATATCCGTGAGTTGATAACCGTTGATTGCAACAGCCAAATCATTGTTTTTTAACCCCATTTTGTTAAACAAAGCAGGGTCTTTACCCGGGCTCAAGCGATAGCCCAAAAGCTCTCCTGAACTTCTGTAAGGCGTAATGCGAATATAATCGAGTAATTTGCCTGGATCTTTTAATAATTCTTCTTTTTTCTCTACTAATTCACTGGGGACCGTTGTACGCACAAGTCCTCCGCTTTTGGTTGGCACTTTAGGCGCGACTGGCATAGCAACATTTTTTGAATATTCCAAACCATCAAGCATCAACGTCTCAAAACGGCCACTCACATCTAAAATAACTCGATCTGGTAATACTTGGGCAAGTTTGGCGCGCGTGCCTTCAACCGCTTCTTGCACCTCATAAGTCGCTTGACGGCCCTGAGATTCAATAATCGCAAGTCCCGCTTTATCATTGAGACTCACAGCAACTATCCCAGTCAAACGAACATTCAATGCTGTTTGAGGCGCATCAGAAACAATAGCTTGTGGCTGTTCAACAGGCTTGCTTTGCGCATCACCAAATAGATTCTGTTGAATAATTGCTTGGCTGTTAACCGCTGAGCTGCTGGACGCATACACGGCAGACATTGAGGGCAAAGGCGCAGTAACCGGTTTAGGCCATAGCAACCAAAACAATTGAGATAATAAATAAGCAATAAAAACAACAGACAAATAAACCACTAAACGGCTAAGTTTGGCATGAGGCAGCGCAAGTAATGTTTTTTGTAACTGTTGTAATTGTAGTTCCATATCCGTCTATTCTTATTCTGTTGAGCGACCCAGTGTACCTTTTCGGTGAAAATACAACAAGCGCACTAATATGACAGTTTACGTATCCTGTCTAATCTTGTGGCTAGCCCTTCGAACACTAAACGTCGCAAGAGTTCCACATGCTTTTTTTGAATGTGGAAATATGCTAAATTTGCATCATTATCGCACGTTCTTCATGGTTAATAAATTGTGACAAAGAAATCCCCCGAAAAACCCAAGCAAAATGAGACTATTAGGCTAGACAAATGGCTATGGGCAGCACGGTTTTACAAGACCCGAGCACTCGCTCGAGAAATGATACAAGGGGGTAAAGTACACTATAACGGGCAACGCTGTAAACCCAGTAAATGTGTTGAAGTTGGTGCAAAGGTTAAGCTAGCACAAGGGGTTGATGAAAAAGAAGTAACCATTTTGAAGTTACTCGACAGACGTCAATCCGCTACGATTGCCCAGCAATCATACCTTGAATCGGAACAAAGTATTGAAAAGCGTGAACAAAACGCAATAGCACGCAAAAACAACAGCTTTTTTGCACCACATCCTGTTAACAAACCGGATAAAAAGCAAAGACGCGAATTACTCAAATTGAAATCAAGCTAGGATTTAATAAATGCAACCTGATTTACTACACCGCTATATTTTCGAAAAACTCGATGTACGCGGCGAGCTGGTACAAATCGATCAAACCTTTAACGAGATCATTGCAGGACACAACTATCCGCAAGCAGTTCAAGCACTGCTCGGCGAGTTGTTGGTTGCGACCAGTTTATTAACGGCCACTTTGAAATTTGAAGGCGACATTGCAGTACAATTGCAAGGTGATGGCCCCGTCAAGTATGCCGTTATTAATGGCGATCACGAACAAAACATGCGTGGCGTTGCAAGATTACAAGGTGAAATCAGTGGCTCCACCATCCCTGAGTTAATGGGTAAAGGCTATATGGTCATTACTATTACGCCAATAAAAGGCGAACGTTATCAAGGTATCGTGCCGCTAACATCAGACTCACTTGCAGCTTGTTTAGAAGATTACTTCACCCAGTCAGAGCAATTAAAAACGCGCTTGTGGTTTGCTACTCGTACCAGCGGAGAACGCGTTAAAGCAGCAGGCTTGTTTTTGCAAGTACTTCCTGTTGATAAAGAAAAGTCAATTGAAGACTTTGTACATCTAGAAGCTTTGAGTAATACCATCAAAGATGAAGAGTTACTCGACTTAGATGCACAAACAGTGCTGACGCGTTTGTACCACGAAGACAACCCTCAGCTTTTTGAACCACAGCAAATCAATTTTGTATGTGGATGCAGCCGTGAAAAAACCATTAATGCACTCGTTAATGTTGGTCAAGAAGCACTACTTGAAGATCTTAAAGAGCAAGGGGAGATCAATATTAGCTGTCACTATTGTCTAAAAAACTACACTTTTAATGAAGACGAGATCAAAGCAATTTTTAACTAAAATAGCCTTAGTGTCCGTTTCTAATATCAAGCCGTCAAAATGACGGCTTTTTTGTTGGTAAAAAATGACACCGGTATCACTAATTTAGTAATTTTCATGACACCGGTATCATTGAAATTATTTAAGTTTTTTGACATTTTTATGCCTTTTTAGGCCCTCCAAAAGCTCGAATATCTCAAAACCATCTGGTAAGATAAATTCAGCTTAAGGTTAGTCAGAACTTCAGAGCTATCCCGTTCAATCTCACATTTAGGTAATAACATGACTTCAAGCGCTACTCGTTTTGTCGATTTAACTGCAGCCGAACTTGTCGAACACGCCATTAGCCGTGGCGAAGGCACTTTAGCCGCAAATGGAGCTTTCGTTGCAAAAACTGGCCGTCGTACAGGCCGTTCACCTAGTGACCGTTTTATCGTAAAAGAGCCAAGCACTGAAAATGACATCCAATGGGGTAATGTAAACCGTCCATTCGATGCCGAAAAATTTAATGCATTATGGGCTCGTGTTGAAGCACACGTACAAAGTAAAGACCACTTCGTCTCTCACCTTGAAGTGGGCGCAGATCCTGAACACTACTTACCAGTAGTGGTTACTACAGAAACTGCATGGCACCATATTTTTGCAAAAAACATGTTTATTGAACCTGTTCATTACAACGCCTCAGACTTACCTCAGTGGCAAGTGATGAATGTACCTTCATTTGTTTGCGACCCAGAGCGTGATGGCACCAACAGCGATGGTACTGTGATCATCAATTTTGCTGAGCGAAAAGTGCTACTTGCGGGTATGCATTACGCAGGCGAAATGAAAAAATCAATGTTCTCGGTACAGAACTTCTTATTACCAGCCAAAGGCGTATTACCTATGCACTGTAGTGCAAACGTAGGTGAAGCGGGTGATACAGCATTATTTTTCGGTTTATCTGGCACTGGTAAAACAACACTTTCAGCAGATCCAACACGTTTCTTAATCGGTGATGACGAACACGGCTGGGCACCTGGCAGCGTATTTAACATTGAAGGTGGTTGTTACGCTAAATGTATCGACCTGTCACAAAAGAATGAGCCTGTGATCTGGAATGCCATTAAATTTGGCACCATCTTAGAAAACGTTGTGTTAGATGAAAACCGCGTACCTGACTTTAAAGATACGAGCTTAACGCAAAATACCCGTGCAGCTTACCCATTAGAGCACGTTGAAAAGCGCAAACTAGAAAACCGTGCTGGCGAACCTAAAGCAGTTGTATTTTTAACATGCGATGTAAGTGGCGTGTTACCACCGGTTTCTATTCTTTCAGAAGAAGCGGCAGCATATCACTTCCTAAGCGGTTACACAGCTAAAGTTGGTTCAACTGAAATTGGTTCAACGTCTGACATTGAGTCAACATTCTCAACGTGTTTTGGCGCGCCTTTCTTCCCTCGCCCAGCAGGTGTATATGCAGAGCTTCTAATGAAGCGTGTACGCGAGTTTGGTGCAAAAGTATACCTAGTGAACACAGGTTGGACTGGCGGACCTTACGGTATTGGTAAGCGTTTTGATATCCCAACTACACGTGCTGTTGTTGATGCAATTGTATCAGGTAAGCTGGTTAACGTTGAAACAACACACATTGAGTCGTTAAACTTAGATGTACCTGTATCAGTTCCTGGTGTCGATAGCGAGCTTCTTAACCCAATTAATACTTGGGAAGACAAGGCTAAATATGCTGAATACGCAGCAAAACTGGCTGCCGACTTCCAAGAGAACTTTGCTAAGTATGATGTCTCAGATGCCATCAAACAGGCAGGTCCGCGCGGCTAATTAACCCGCTCGGTAAACCAATTCCTTTATCAAAAGCGCCCCTCGTTGGGCGTTTTTTTGTGCCCCTTGTCACATCCCAAGTAAGAACATCAACCTAAATGTGTGCCACATAACTACGACATAAAGCGTATTACGATGAAAAAAATACAATTTTCGACCATACTTGTTTAACATCGCTTGGCGCAAACGGTAGCAAAGCTGGGATAGATATGGTTTGATTACCTCTTGCGCATTACCAAGAAAAAGAACAGACCATGCTTGAAAATTTATCTTTGAGAAAAAAAATCCTCCTACTCATAGGTGGCACGATTTCCGTGCTCCTGATCATAGCCTCTAGCTATTTCGTCAATCATATTGCGTCATTATCGCGACAGGGTGTCGAGAGAGAAGCGCAAAGCTATATACTGAGTGAAAAGTTATCGATGGAGTCATTTTTCGCTCAATATGGTAAATTGGTAAAATCCTTTATTACCAGCCCACATATGATTGAGTTTTTTGAGCGATACGATACCAGAGAAGCCGACTTATCCACTTTAGATGGTTATGACAACATTAATAAAGACTTCAATCGTATTAGCAGCAATGACGAAAACGTGTTGTCGGCATTTTTTGGTTCAGCTAAAACCGGCGAATATTTTAAAGAAAATGAACGCACATCGAAGTTTGCCGATGGACAACCCTACTACACCTATAAACGTGGTTGGTGGCAAGACGCCCTAAGCAAAAACGGGCTGTATGTCGGCACACCAACCGTCGATATCAATACTGGGGCAGTATCCGCCGTTGTGCAGCAACCTGTACACAACAGCCGTGGTGAACTGGTTGGTATTGGTGGTGTCGATTTACAAATTAACCGCATCAGCGCCATGGTTGAAGATATTCGCTTTCATGGTCAAGGCTATGGCTTTTTGCTCGACAGTAATCTAAAAGTTGTTCACCTTTCCAAACAAACAGGTCATGACCTATCTATCACAGATGAAGGTCCAAATGGCAAAGAAGGTTTAGAAGCTTTAGAAGGTCGCTTTGCAAACACGCAAGGGTTTACCGCGCTCAACCAAAAGATTAAGACTAATCAGTCTGGAACAGCTAAAGTCACCCTTAAAGGTAAAGAATACTACGTCGTTTTTAATAGGGTTAAGTTAGACACGCCCATTCTAGATTGGCATGTGGGTATTTTAATTCCAACAAGCCTAATTGAAGAGCCTGTTGAGCAAGCCGTTATGACAACGGTCAGTTCGGTTATCGTTATCCTTGGTATTGTTGTTGCGATGATTTGGTGGGCGACACATATGATTGCAAAACCAATTACCAAACTCACCTATATTATGCGGGATATTGCCTCGGGTGATGGCGACTTGACTCAGCGCATAGACATCAATAGCCATGACGAAGTGGGCCAACTGGCGCACCATATGAACACCTTTATTGATAAGCTGCGCGCAATGATGCTCGATACCGCCGCACAAGCTTCACAACTAGGTAATGCCTCTGCGCAATTAAGCGACGTCTCCTCCAATACTAATCATGAAATTCAGCAAGAAAAAGAACAGGTCGATAGCGTTAGCGCCGCTGTGACAGAAATGGCCGCTACGGTCACCGAGATCTCACGCAACGCACAAGAAACCAACCAAGCAGCAGAAACCGTACAGCGTATGACGCAAGATGGTGCAGCGCGTTCAAACCAAGCACAGCAAGTGATGGTTGAACTATCTGTACATATCGGCGAAGCCGCTAAAGTTGTTTCTGGCCTTGAACAAGAGACCAGTAACATAGGCGCGGTCATTGATGTGATCAACGGCATTGCAGAGCAAACTAATTTGCTGGCACTTAATGCCGCAATTGAGGCTGCTCGTGCGGGTGAACAAGGCAGAGGGTTTGCGGTGGTTGCAGACGAAGTTCGCTCATTGGCAAGCAGGACGCAAGAGTCTACCGATGACATTCGTAATATGATCTCTCGCTTACAGCAGATAGCCCAGCAAGCATCCACCATGATGCAACAAGGGCAAGAACAAGCGCAAAGTACCGTTGAACAAACCCAAGGCGTATTAGATTCTCTTAAAGAAATTGCAGAGTCAGTGGTGACGGTACAAGATCAAAGCCACCAAATTGCCACATCGACAGAAGAGCAAACGGTGGTTGCTGAAGATATTAACAATAGCCTCAACACCATCAATGACTTGGTTAATAGCACGGCACATCATGCCCAAACTCTGGCAAGTGAAGCACGTGACTTAAACGATCTTGCCAAAGCTCTCAATGGTACCGTGAATCAATTTAAACTCTAACAACCGGTGAGCCACATGTCTGTGGCTCACCTCTTTTTGCCCTAGATCAATACCGCAGTTGATGAAGATCGATACACTATCGCAATCAAAATTGTAAGCAGACTGTGCGAGTGCGTATCGTGATTAATTTACCTACATGGGATGATTCCCTAATCAAAAAATATAATGTCTCGGGCCCGAGATATACTTCTTACCCTACCGCTTTATCTTTAGCACCAGGATATGATGATACTGCGTTGCGAACTGCCATTGGAGCCTCTGATAGTGACGTACTTTCACTTTACGTCCATATCCCATTTTGCCATCAACTTTGCTATTACTGCGGTTGTAACAAAATCGTCACTCGTCACCAGCACAAGGCTGATACTTATTTAGATAATCTAGAGTTAGAAATACAATCTAAAGCACCTTTATTTAAACATTACACGGTAGAGCAACTTCACTTAGGTGGAGGAACGCCAACGTTCTTAACCACCGAGCAAATGACGCGTCTAATCACCATGCTAGAGCGACATTTTAAATTTAATAATCAAGCGCAACGCAGCATAGAAATAGATCCAAGATCGCTGGCAGATAACATGTTGGCGCACTTACACGTACTAGGCTTTAATCGTGTTTCATTTGGTGTGCAAGATTTTAATGACCAAGTACAAGAAGCGGTTAATCGACCACAACATATGGATGATGTGATTGCCCTACTTAAGCACGCACGAGAATTAGGGTTTAAGTCTATCAATGCTGATATGATCTATGGCCTGCCTCATCAGACACCTGATAGCTTTGCGCAAAGTATTGAACAGCTCATCGCACTGAGTCCTGATAGAGTGTCGGTATTCAACTACGCACACCTCCCTGATAAATTTGCGGCGCAGCGTAAACTCAAAGAAGCAGACATGCCGACGCCACAGCAAAAGCTCACCATGTTCAAAAATACCTTGCAACAAATGAGTCAAGCTGGATATCAATTTATTGGTATGGACCACTTTGCGAAAAAACAAGATGAATTAGCCATTGCTCAGCAGCATGGACAATTACACCGTAACTTCCAAGGTTATACAACTCATGGAGACTGTGATTTACTGGGGCTAGGCGTGTCTTCAATCTCGCAAATTGGTAATGCTATTTTACAAAACGAAAAAGAGTTAAAAACCTATTATGACGCCGTCAATCAACACGGCTTTGCCATTAGCAAAGGCATGCAACTCAATGCAGAAGATCTGTTACGAGCACAGGTGATCAAGCAACTAATTTGCCATTTCGAATTAGATATCACCGAATTTGAGGCACACTATAATATCGAGTTTAAAAGCCACTTTGCTGACGCTTTAAGTGCACTCACCCCTTTGGCCCAAGATGGGTTAGTTGAGATATCAGACAACAAGATAGAAGTGACAAGCAGAGGGAACCTGTTTATTCGCATCATCTGCATGTGTTTTGATGAATATTTACAACAACAACTTAAAACGGCGCGTTTTTCACGTGTTATTTAATAGCTCGATCACATGACATGAAAACACCACGGTATACCCTTACTCCAAAGTGGTATTTAATATTTTTCATCGCCTATGCCTTGCCTTAAATAGCCCTCAAAAGAGGGCTTAGCAATAATGAATGATTGATATTATTACTTAGCAGCAGATTCTTGTGCAGCAAGTTTTGCACTAATAAAATCAGGGTGTGCAACGTAAAGCAACCCTGATATTTTGCGAATTATATGATCTTCATGACTATCTAAATGCCCATCAGCAAACGCGACATGCCACAGCAGCTCAATAATATCGATTCTTTCAATGTCAGAGGTATGTTGATTGATTTGCTTCACAAATGCAAAAAGGTCAATGGCGTGCTCTACTAGTTTTTGCGCTTTATCAATCAGTGCTGTCGTTTGCTCTGCGCTAAGTTGGCAACGCTGCGTTAAAATGTGACTAATTTTGTCAAACTCACTATCTAACAGCTTGCCATCGGCACGCATCACTTCAACCAATAAAGCTGCCAATGCGGTATTAAAATCTAAAACTTCATGTCCAACCGTTTTGGGGGTGTTACTTTGCAATAGCTTTTTCAGGTGATTTAACAAGTAAACTTCTCCATTGTGTTAAACTAATAACTTATGAAATACTTTTCGTGCCAAGGAGTTTATATGCACAACGTATATCAAGGTAGAGCCAACTTTAGAAAGTACCTAAAGCAGTTCCTGATGATTCTTCCCCTCGTCGCTGCAAATTTTGCATCTGCCGAAGATGTAAAGTCCGAAAAACTCTATGACTTTGATCACAAGGTGCACTACGAACAAACTAAGTATAATAATGAGCATTACTTATTAAAGATAAAATCTGACAGTTACGAGCATTTTTTGCAACAAAGTGTGTTCTTACTCCGCCACAGTGCTAGATTATGCCAAGCGCGTACCCCCCAGCTCACCATACTCAAAGGTGTACAGCGCTATGAAAAGCTGCCAACAACACCTAGACCCTATCAAAGCGACTTACAGGTTGATCTCAAATGTATTAGCCAATAAGCAATACAACCGTAAGTGTTTAATTTGGATCGATTTTAGTTAATCTCAGCTGCGGCTAAGGGTTTTTATGGCTCACAATGGAGACATTGTAACCTTTTCAATATCAAATGATGATATTTCGCTCAATATCAAGGCATTTTCGCGAAGTAATAGCGTGCTATTACAAGTGAAAATAACGAAGAGAGTGTGCGAAATAGCTTTATTGGGCAAATTCGCCTATGTGCAGCTGAGGTTAGTTACTTTGCAAATGCGTGCGCCTTCATCACATCCGCCACGATATGAATTGTGTCGACCCATGCTTGGCGCAGCTCATCATTCCACTGCTCCCCTAGTCCCACTTTTAGTGTATGTAGTAAAGCATTTCCAACCGGAGTAAAATCTTTCGCTTTCACACCATATCCCACGTGACGCTCAGCGAGACTTTGCAAAACAGGAACGAGTTTATCCAAATCATCTAGCCCCGCCACAGCAAGCTTTAGTGTTGCCATTAACTTTTGCCCTTGACTCTTGATGCTATTTTTAAACAATGGCCTTAATGCAGGGTCGTACTCAAATAACGTGCTGTAAAAAATTTCAGCGGCTTGCTCTGCGATCGGTTCAACTTTAGCAAAACTTTGTTGTACCAGCTGCTTTTGTCGCTCTGTTATCGCCATAACGGTTCCTTTTTTAAGCGCCGATAATAGTCGGCTTTTTAATGACCTATTAAAAATAGCCAGCAAAATACGTTAATGCGAATTATAGTGCTGTTGGGCTTTGAATAAATTCCTATCTTAATTCAAAGCACCAACCATCTAGTCTTTATATCCCCAAGGTGCTGCAGGTGTTTTAATTGGCTGAGTAAGATCAAAATCTACTCGAAATTCTCTGCCTTCTCGTACCATACGGTAGCTAAACGACTCATCGTAAATAAACATCTGCCAAGTGTTACCCATTGACTGTGGGATCCCTTGGCGGACAAAAAGCTCTTTTGAATACTGATCGGCAGGAAATGATTGTACATTGGCAAACCCAGCATCAAGAGTATGACCACCGTACATGGTTGACGCATCATCGCTGCCATCTTCATGGCGATGATCATGTTTTAAACTTAAACCACTCCCTGTTTTGGTAATGATCCAAGTACGTGAGGCATCATCACCAACATGAAAAGGTACCTGAAGTTGGCGCTCATCACATCGGCGAACATGCATAATAAGTTTTTTACCTGCAAATGAACTAGGACCCGGTGCATTATCAACAACAACTTCCCCTTCAAAAGCTTTACCACAGTGCGCAGCAATCTGATTAAAAAATGCATCGTGTGTTGGAATAGACACCAAAGGCGCTGGACGTGCCAATGCAAGCGAACTGAAAAGCGCTAAAGCGCTCAATGCGGTAAATTTCATAGACGGTGTTCCTAACAGCCAGAGACAAAAAACCAAAGGGTAATCGACCCTTTGGTTTGTTGCAATTATTTAGGCTAAAGCGCTTTTCCAGCCAGTGCCATCAATAAAGCTACTGCCAAGGACGTTGGGATTTCAAATGCTGCTCAAAGTCACTGATCTTATCGTTTAACTGCTCTGTTTCACCAATAAAATCTAAACCACTTAATAGACGCGCTTTAATATCAGCGCGCACATCAAAATCAATAGCATCGAAATACTGACTTCTTAACTGCTGATTAGCCAAGTCCACTTCAACATGAATATCGCTATGCTGCTGGGTCAATTGAAACAACTGTTCAAGCACTTCAGCTGGTAAAGCAATGCACAGCATTTGGTTGTTACCACAATTGTTAAAAAAGATATCAGCAAAGCTTTGTGCCAAAATCACACTAAAGCCATATTGCTTAAGTGCCCATGGCGCATGTTCACGTGAAGAACCACAGCCAAAATTGTCACGCGTCAATAATATAGAAGCTCCTTGGTAACACGCTTCATTAAGCACAAAGTCAGGGTTCTGTGAGCCATCTTCCAGATAGCGCCAATCATAAAATAACGCCTTATCAAATCCATCTCTGCTGGTTGATGTTAAAAACTGCTTAGGGATGATTTGGTCGGTATCCACATTGTTTTTATCTAATGGTGCCAACAACCCTTGATGATAACAACTCATTAGACTTCTCCTCGAATATCAGTAAAGTGACCTGCAATTGCCGCAGCCGCTGCCATTGCAGGGCTAACAAGGTGGGTACGACCACCGCGACCTTGACGACCTTCAAAATTGCGATTTGACGTTGAAGCACAGCGCTTACCCGCGCCGAGACGGTCATCATTCATCGCCAAACACATCGAACAACCTGGCTCACGCCATTCAAACCCTGCCGCTTTAAAAACATCAGCAAGTCCTTCTTGTTCTGCTTGTTGTTTTACTAGGCCAGAGCCTGGCACAATTAACGCTTCGACCCCTTTTGCAACTTGCTTACCTTTAACAATATCAGCAGCAGCACGTAAGTCCTCAATACGACTGTTAGTACACGACCCAATAAACACGGTGTCTACCTTCGCATCTGACAACTTTTGTCCAGCCTGCAGACCCATGTATTGTAGGGCGCTGCGAATAGCTTGTGCTTTAATCAGATTAGGCTCTTGCTCTGGGTCTGGCACCAACTCATCAATGCCTATCACTTGTTCGGGGCTCGTGCCCCACGTCACTTGTGGTTGGATATCTTGGGCATCAAGCTCTACCACACTATCAAACTGAGCACCCTCATCTGAGCAAAGTGTCTGCCAATAGGCAACAGCCGCATCAAAGTCATCCCCTTTAGGTGCAAAAGGGCGCCCTTTTAAATATGCATAAGTCGTTTTGTCAGGTGCAATAAGCCCCGCTTTTGCGCCCATTTCAATACTCATATTGCACAAGGTCATACGCGCTTCCATCGACAATGCTTCAATCGCCGAGCCACAGAACTCAGCAACATAACCTGTACCACCCGCCGTGCCCAACTTTCCTATTACCGCCATGATCAAGTCTTTTGCAGTTACAGTTGGGCGCAATAAACCATTGACCTGAATTTTTAATGATTTGGCCTTTTTTTGCTGCAATGTTTGCGTTGCCAATACATGTTCAACTTCTGACGTGCCAATACCATGCGCCAACGCGCCAAATGCGCCATGGGTCGAGGTATGGCTATCGCCACATACAATGGTTGCACCCGGTAAAGTGATCCCTTGCTCAGGGCCCATTACATGAACAATGCCTTGATTAATGGAGTTTAAGTCGTAAAGCACAATCCCAAACTCTTCACAGTTCTTAGCAAGCGCCATTAGCTGGTTTTTTGATACCTCACTGGCTGCATCCAATGAACGGCTTTTGGTTGATACATTGTGATCCATTGTCGCAAAGGTTTTTTCTGGGCATCTCACTGCACGGTTTTTTTCTCTTAAACCAGAAAATGCCTGCGGCGACGTTACTTCGTGTACTAAGTGCCTATCAATGTATAGTAAATCGGTTTGTTCATTAATTTTTGCAACCACATGAGATTGCCAAATTTTATCGTATAAGGTTTGTGCCACTTGCTACATCCTCAGCTAAAACAGCAGCCTGACGGAAGACTGCTATCAAAATAGGTTAAATTCTCGCTACAATCGCTTGTGCGACATCTTGTGTGGTATAGCCCGCTTGTGGGAAGATATCAGGTGTACCCACCCCTGCGGCTACTGCTTCTGCGACTGCCTTTTCGATACTTCGAGCAGCTTCATCTTGGCCAAGCGAATATCGCAGCATCAACGCAGCACTTAGAATTTGTGCAATTGGGTTAGCAATACCTTTACCAGCAATATCAGGTGCAGATCCCCCTGCAGGCTCATATAAACCAAACCCAGATTGATTCAAACTGGCCGATGGAAGTAGACCCATAGAGCCCGTGATCATGGCGCATTCATCAGATAAAATATCACCAAACAAATTATCACATAACAGCACATCAAACTGCTGAGGCTGCTTAACTAGCTGCATCGCTGCATTGTCTACATAGATATAGTCAAGCTTAACCTCTGGATAATCTTTACTAACTTCAGTAACCACTTCTCGCCAAAGTACACTTGATGCCAATACGTTTGCTTTATCTACTGATGTCACATGATTGTGACGTAATTTGGCCGCTTCAAAAGCAAAGCGCGCGATGCGCTGTATCTCATGACGAGAATATCGCTGAGTATCAAAAGCCGATTCATCTTGCCCTGCGCCCTCTCTGCCTTTTTCACCGAAATAAATGCCTCCTGTCAGCTCTCGAACACATAAAATATCAAAGCCTTGTTCACTGATGTCGGCACGAAGTGGCGACGCCGCGCTTAGTGCAGGTAGCAGTTGCGCAGGGCGCAAGTTACAAAACAACCCAAAGTGCTTGCGAAGTGGTAACAAAGAAGCCCGTTCCGGTTGTTGTTCTGGCGGTAGGTTTTCCCATTTTGGACCACCTACCGAGCCAAATAAAATAGCATCGGCAGCTTCACAAGCTGCAAGCGTTGAGGCGGGGAGTGCTTGGCCATACTCATCTATGGCTGCGCCACCAATGGCATATTCTGCACGTGTTATTTTAAAATTGAACTTGTCACTTACAGCGTCTAACACATTCAGTGCCGCCGCCATCACTTCAGGGCCAATGCCATCTCCGGGAAGTACGGCTACTTGGTAACTTGCTTGGCTCATCCTGCTTTCCTTTGTTGTTTTAAACTTGAGACTTTTTGTGCTCTATCGATAAGATTGTAAACGCGGATCATCGCCCGCACAGACGCTTCAACAATGTCGGCGGCAAGGCCTGCGCCGTGATATTGTCGACCGTTATATTTTGCGATAATGTCAACTTGGCCAAGAGAGCTGGCACCTTGTCCCGTTGCATCTAAATTGTATTCAATAACTTCCACCGCCATGCCGGTAATTCGTTCAAGCGCCAAAAATGACGCTTCAACCGGACCATTACCCGTGGCGGCTTCTTGTTTTGACTGCTCACCGACTGTCATACCAATGGTCGAGCTGGCTACCGATTGAGAATTTGAGGTAGAGTTAACAAACTCTAATTTATAATGGTCATCTTCATCGTTGATTTGGTTAAAGTAAATCATCGCTTCAAGGTCATAATCGTACACGGTGCCTTTTTGGTCAGCCAACGCTAAGAAACTCTCATACAGCTTATCCATATCATAATCAGACTTTTGGTAGCCAAGTTCCATTAAACGGTGTTCGATAACATGGCGGCCAGAGCGTGAAGTCATATTCAATTGGTTATTTGGCACACCAACACTTTCAGGAGACATGATCTCGTAGGTGTTTTGTGCTTTAAGCACGCCATCTTGGTGAATACCTGAACTGTGTGCAAAGGCATTTTCACCCACAATAGCCTTGTTCGGTTGCACCGCCATGTTGCATATTTTGGCCACTTGGCGAGACGCACGATAAATTTCTTCACTATGGATATCTGTATGTACTTTTAAGTGGTCCTGGCGCATTTTCATGATCATCGCCACTTCTTCTAACGAACAGTTGCCCGCTCGTTCACCTATGCCGTTGATAGTGCACTCGATTTGCCTTGCCCCTGCTTGTACGGCTGCAATCGAGTTAGCCACAGCCAAGCCTAAATCGTTATGACAATGCACACTCAGACGTGCTTTATCAATATTAGGCACATTGTTCATCAAATGATGGATCATCGCCGCATATTCGTCTGGCGTGACATAGCCAACAGTATCAGGCAAGTTAATAGTAGAAGCACCTGCGTTTATCGCCGCCTCTACGATGCGGCACAGATCAGCATGGGGTGTACGTCCTGCATCTTCACATGAAAACTCAACGTCATCTGTGTAATTTCGCGCAAGCTTTATTGACTTAACAGCCATGGCCGTTGCATCATCCAAACTCATACGTAGCTTATGCTCTAGGTGCAGCGGGCTCGTTGCAATAAAGGTATGAATGCGACTTTGCAGTGCTGGTTTTAGCGCTTCACCACACGCCTCAATATCTTTACTCACCGCTCGGGCTAAACCACAAATAATCGGGTTTCTGACTTCAGTTGCAATTCGCTGTACCGCTCTAAAGTCTGCTGGACTAGACACAGGAAATCCAACTTCCATTACGTCAACATTTAGGCGGCTAATTGCATGAGCTAACTGAACTTTATCGTTTTCTGTCAGGCTGGCTTTTAGCGCTTGCTCACCATCACGCAATGTCGTATCAAAAATCCACACTTTATCCTGCATAACTTATTCCTCATCCCCAAAAATAAAAAAACCCCGCTAGTGCGGGGTTAAAGTAGTAGCTCTATTTACGCGCACTACACCCCACTGAAACAATTAATCAGTAAGAGGTTAAGCAGTAGTGACAAAAGCGTGATGTTTTTCATAGAGCAAAATTGTCCTGTTGATGGATTGGCTATGTTGTAACATGGGTTACAAAGCAAGATCAAGCATAAAAAAACCCCAGCAAAGAATAAAACCTCACCCTAAAAGAAAAACAAACCCACAAAAAACAAATTTAAGGGAAAATATATACCACCCAAACCTTATCAATGGATGAAAATATAACAGCTCGATAGTTACGTGCTTAGAATTACTTTTTAAAACAAAAATTCAATTTCGTGCTTTTCTGGCTACTTTTCATACATCACTGACATTGCCCTAACCAAGGCTGTACAAGGCAGGTACTGCGCAATACTTGCAATTGGCTTAGTTGTTGCTGCGACATATCATACTCCGCTTGAGCACTAGCTTGTTCTTGCTCGGTTGCAACAGCTAAGAATGCTTCAGCTCGTCGATGACGCCGAACAGCTTCGCCATAACGTTTTTCTATATCGCGCCATATGGGTTCATATTGCTCTGTACTCACCACTGATACATCATTGCTTACGTCAAAGTGACCTGATTCCTCATATGTTTTAGTGATAATACTACGTGGCAATTTTGGCAAAGCCCCCAAGTCATCACTCAATTGCCCTCCAAAGGTATAATCAGCTAGAGCCTGCAAAGTATTTAAACAGGGTGATATGTTGCTGCCTCGGCAGTGTTTAGGGTTAGAGTTCATTATTTGTTGCAGCCTAGGAGGCAAAGAGCCACTAGAGTTAGCATCTATGGTCAGCACTGCATTTTGCGCAAACTTTTCAATCTCTTTAACTTTGGTTTTGGTCTTTTTGAAAAACAGCAATCTAATTTTTATTTTCGTTACAAACTTTTTGTAATCGGCTTCAGAGCGAAAATGCAAGCGTGTATTGATAAACAGATCTCGTCCGTAATTAACTTGATAAATGAATTGATCACCGCAGTACTCAGCGTCTTTAAGCACCTGACGGCTTTCTATCGTACTGTGCCCTTGTGACAACTTTAAATGTAGTTGCGACGTTAAGGTTAAATTATCAGTTGCGTTGGTGTGAGTAATGGAGGTTGATACGCTGCCGGCTACAATAAATAAATTCACTCCTCCATGCACTTCGCCAAAAGTGCGACGCCTTATTTGGGTTTCGTTTAAGCGCTGTAAATAATCCAGTTGCCCTGCACTTTGTTGGTGATGCTCAACAGTCCCTGTTAAACACGTCTCAGATGCCCGGTGTAGCTCGGTATCAAACGCCTTGCCTAAGTCTTGCTCGCTAAATTGCTCACTATAATACTGCTTTGCCGAGATATTAAACGCCAATAACAGCATGAACCCTGCTATTAATTTCATGATAGCTCCTTTAGCAGAAGGCCAAGATGCACTAGGGGATGCACCTTGGCCAGCTCTGGGGGTGTTTAAAGCGTGTTAAACGCGTTACCGTAGCTGCCTAAAGCACCTTCACATAAGCGCCAGTTCAAAATACCAATGGCAGGTGCATTGATGTTGATGAAAGTAGGTGCCCAACGCATATTACGATATTTCACACTATCATCTTCACTCACCACTCCTGCGCGCACAGCCTCTTGGCGTGCCAATTCACACTGCTTCCAATCTAAACGATCTGATTGTGGCAGCTGCAACTGAGTCACATCATAGCTAGCTGGGCATACTTTGCCGCGACGTGCACAATCGTCTTTCATTTTTTGTACTTCGTCTTCACACGCTGTACCAAATGGGTTGTCACGACAAAACTGTGCTGCATTGAATAAAAACCAAGCATTGTCATAGGCGAGGTTTTGAATCGTCTCTACAGCACTGCGCTGTGCCTCCGGTAGGTAAGCGTAATAGCTAGTCAGCAATTTAGAAGCGCGCTGCTCGTCAAGTACCGCTTGCTTAAAGTCATCCTCTAATTCGCTGATCAACCACTTGGTCGCATTACGAATGGTTTGATAATCAGCCACTAAGGGACGTAATGCCAAAGATGCACTGTCATAACGCGTGGTGTAATAACGCACTACGTTATAATCACTGAGTGAATTTAACTGCGAACCAAAGCCCGTTTTAGCGTATTGCACCGCTTCGTAAAACATGTCAAAGCACGGTTTGGGATTGTCCAATGAACAGGTAATAATGTTATTTGGAATAATGCTTAATAACTGCTTAGGGTCGCCACCATTTTGAATAGCACGCACGGTAATTTTCACCGATGACTTAGTATCATCTTGCAGGTATTTCAGTTGTCCACCCACATTGAATACCCCACCGTATAAGTCCACATCGAGATAGCCACCGATTTCTGACTTATCTTTATTGCTGCCGTAATCTATCTTCAGGTTCACCATGATATTGGCACCATATTCGATTGCCGACACAAACTCATCACCAGCAAGCTGCTGCAACTTAGCCTGATGTTTATTCGCTATTTCTTCACCGGCTTGTGACAAGGTATAACCAATGTTACTGTCTTGCGGTAAGAACAAACGTTTTTTAGGCGTGCTTCGAGCGCTAAACGTGTATGAGCTTGAATACGTACTTGAAGCCATTTCTTTAGCAAGAGACGCCCCTGCTGATACACGCACCACAGGGAAGTTAACATCTAAGTCAACGCTACCATTGAGTGTACTGAGCAAATCATCGTAGCTCATATCAATGCCTGTTTTAAACGTCACTTCACTGTTGCCGTATGTCTCATCAATCCGACCTGCTACAGGTTGCACATTCAAAAAGCGTTTTGTTTGGCTGTCGTAGGCCGTACCTATGGCAATATGGTCATTGATTAAGCCAGAAATAGACGAACCTGAATTAATCGTTTCTTTTGCTATTGCATCGTTGTGCTTCGCCATTGCAGAGCTTGTGCATAGCCCCACCAATAGCATTGTTGAATAAATTGGTTTCATTGTTTTGTCCTTAACGAATTGTCACCAGGTAGTCTTCCACCTCACCATACTGAACGCGCTTGCATGCGTTATCAGAGCCGCCACCAGCATCGCTGGCTATACGCATCAAGGTGACACCATCTGGCACCTCTGCAGGTACTTCAAAAGTAAATTGGAAAGGTGCATCCGACGCTGATTTATGAACCATCTCTGAATCACTCATCACCCCGTCCTGATCCCAATCAATCCATACTCGCATTGCGACATACGATGGGTACTGGGGCTCTTTATTACCGGGGGTTACGGACATTTTTACCGCTCTACCAGCGGGTAAACTGATCACTTTACCGGTAATTGCACTGTAGCTGTGGCTTTGAGATTCGTGACTAAACTCTTCCACCGTCACTTTTTCAATCCATTCCCACTCATTATCGTAGCTTTGGTTCTCACAATATTGATTTTTCAATAATGTAGTTTGCAAAGCCACTGGCACATATTCAGGCGGCATGGTGCTACACGCATCATTCACACTGTTACCCGCACGCCATTGATACGGATTACTAAAATCGCTATTTGCAAAGGTGAGATAATTGACCCGGCCTTGCGCTACTTTATCTGCTGATAGCCAAAGGGTTCTTAGCTGCTTAAGCTTTTCTTCCTTGCTAATAATTTGCGTGGTGTCGTGAGATCTTTCCCAAATCTCGACGAGCAATCCGTCGTAACACTTTTCCAGCCACGCAAAGCGCCCTTGTGCTTGCTCAACAGTTAAGAACTCTCCAACTTCATTATAATTGGCTTGTTGTTCAAGCTCTGTTGCCGCTTGCACTTGTGTTGCTGCACACATCACCGATGTGGCAATAAATAGTGGTTTCATCATGGTCGTTTCCTTACTTCAAAACATCGCTGTAGCTACTGTAGTCGGTGTAATAAACTAAATTCGCCGCTTCATATTCAGTGCAATAATTCCCTTCTGGGTTTTGCTCGCAGTAATCAACCATATCGGCAAATAAATTAGCATTATTGCGACTCGCTGATTCAATATTACTAAGTTGATTTAATTGCTCGTTGCTAAATTGCGATGCATAGTAACGCTGTAGGTTTTTAGCACGACGATAGGTCAAACGCTCAGCAATCCAACGAGCTGTGAGTTCTTTTACAACTAACTTAGTTAAGTAATTTGCACCTTCATATCCTTGTGCAGGTACTAGCGCTTGCAAAGCGGGACCTGAGTCTTGATATTCGGCGATGTAGGCTTCGGTTACATTGTAGTCATCGAGTGAATCAAATTGATTAATGTAATCATTTTTCAAATAGTTAATCGCTGACTCAAAAAGTTCAAAGCAAGGCTCTGGATTGAGTAACGTACAACGCATAATGCCGTTAGGTATAATGTTTAATAAGCGGTTTGGATCGCCACCACTTTGATAACCACTGATGGTGATCTTTACCGATTGACGTTTAGTATCATCAAGCTTTTGCAGCTGACCGTCCACTTTGACTTTGCCAATCCAGTCAACACTCAAATAGCCGCCAATTGAGCGCTTGTCTTCTTCATTGCGATAATCAATTTTCATATTGATAACCACGTTAGAACCATAAGCAAAGCCATGTACAAAGCCATCACCTAAGTTGTTTTCGCGATTACCAGGCTGCGCTTGAGCCAAATCAAGTGCCGCCTGGGTCGGTTCATAACCCACCATACCACTTGGCATCAACATACGAGATTTTGGTTTCATCGACGAATAAACGGTATAAGTTCCTGTGTATTTGTCAGCGCTGATATCTTTGGCATAGTTTGCCCCGGCATCGACTCTTACAGCAGGAAATTTAAAGCCAGCATCCACCTTACCGTCAATCAGCTTAAGCGCTTGCTCATAACCTAAATCAACACCAACGCGAAAATCGATTTTGCTGTTGCCCAAATGCTCTGCTTGTACACCTTTTACCGACTGCAAGCCAAGGTAGTTTTCGCCTTTGCTGTGGTAAGCCGTCCCCAATGGCACGGCATCAATGCTGCTGGGCTTAATTAAATTTTGCTTAGCATCATCAGATTCACCCATAGCAAAAGCTGACGTTGAGCATAGCGCTGCGACTAACACGTTTAGTTTTATAAATTTATTCATAATTCACTCCGTGAGATGGCCCTTTCAGGCCATTCCTGTTACTTAATGCTATAAAGGTAATCTTTGTGCCAAGGCTCTGGTAAGCGATTCAAAACATCCTGTTCTGTCTCAACTTTATCCTTAAACTCATTGTTACTTTGCATCGCCAGATCCCCGACTTGAACACCGTTAGCAAACATACTGAAGGTTTCGCCTTCTAAGTAGTTAGGATCGTCTTTGCTACGCGACAAACGCAAGTTGTAAACCTTGTCTTTAAATTTCACTTCTTTGATTTTGCTTACAAACTCAACACCATCTTGGGTATGAATGCGATCGCCTAATTGTACTTCGTTAGCCCAAATAGACTCGCCCGATTGCATGATTACAGGGTGAGATTCAGTCAACAGTAACTTTTTGCCTGATTTGGTTTTAATTTCAATCATTGGAATTGCTTCAACTCCAACTGAAATATCTTTGATCTCAAGCGCTAAACGGCTAGCAGAATTATATTGGCTAGCACCCAGTACTTGGTCACCAACTGAAAGCTTTTCAATTGGCATCTGAGAACCATCGGGCAAGGTAATTAAACTTCCTTCAGCAAGGCAGCTATACACAATTTGCATTTGTGGGTAGTCGATATCTTCCCATGAACCAAGACCTGCAGAGCCAATAACGACGGTTTCAGCACGCGGTGTTTGACCCGGGCGCGGTTCATTATCAACAGCTATATTCATGATCCAGTTTGCATCTTGGTAGCGACCATACAAGGTTGCATCACCAAACACACCTTGGTTACGGGTGATATTCCAAGATAATTTGGTCTTAGTACGGCGGCCAAATGGGATGTATTCCACTTGAATATTATCAGCGAAGAAGTTTTGAATATCGTTATATTGATCACCTGAAATCGAAGTGGCGCCACCACCTTCTTTGGTTTGAATAAAGATATTAGAACCAAAGTCGATCACGTCAGGCTTTTGTACCTGAGGGCCACTTTTAAGAGTCGTACTGCCATCGCCATTATCGACTACATCAATGACAGTCCAATCAGGTCGATAGATACGCGTCACTTTACCCATCATGATGTATTCACCCACAAATGGGATCTTTAACTTTAACTGGTCATTAGGGGTATTTGCTGGGTAGATATTCTCGTAGTCACAATCGCCATAGTTACGGTTTAAACAAACGATAATTTTATTGTCTAACTGCCCTGCTTCTTTAGAGCGCAGATCTTTAGGATGAGATAGCGTTGAACCAAAGTCAGTGGTTAATGTACCAACATTGTGTACTGATGAAATTGGCGTGCCGCTTTGTGCTTCTGGGGTTATTAGGCCTAATTCACCTAATAAAGTATCTTTAGAGTATTCAACTTTAGAATTTCTATCCTCTACCACTTCGTTGCCATTTGCATCGGTATATACCACCGTCACCCAAGCATCTGCGTATATTTGCTCAGCGTTTTGCAACTTAGCCAAAGCATCACTTAAGCGTGCTGATGAGTAAATTGACTTACGCTTTTTCTCTTCTTCGCCATCGCCGAAAAACTCTGCATAGCGTGGTAGAGTGATCGATTGACCTTTTTCGTTCACTAGCGTGATGTCAATAAACGTATAGTTGGTAGGCTTCTTCTCGCTATTGAGTGCAGATACCACGAGATATTCTTCGTTGGTACCAGGTAAAGTAGCAATTTCAATACCCATGTGCTTGAAAAATGAACATAAACTTGAATTATGTGCATTACAATCATTTGCCGTACTGACATTAGACATGGCTAAGCTCGGTGCAGCTAAGCTACGCGTATACTGTTTATCAATCACGTTAAACAAGTGAGGTCTATTTTGCTTGTTTAGCCCATATTTGTTTAAACGCTGCTTTAACGCTTGTATGTTTTGCTTGCTTGTTAAATCAGACTTTACAAATCCTTGCTTAATTTCAAGTACAGGTGAACTGGCATTGGCCTTCACAACATCACTTTGTGCTTGCGCGATTGACGTAGCCGCACCTAATGCAAGCGCGACAGATAAACTGAGTAATTTCATCTTGATTCCCTATGTTATATTTTACCTTTATTGGTGTTTTTTGAGCACGAGCTCAGGAACCTTGTATCAATTGATACAAGGACCCTTACTACAAAAAGATGTGTTGTTTACCAGCCAGTGACTGAGAACTTGATGTCGGAAACTTCACCGTAATGGAAGTTATTACAACCGTCTTGCCCTTTACTTGCTTGAGGTTGCTCTTCTAGGCGCGCACGGATCACATAGTCCTTCTCTTCCCACCAGCGCACATAAGGTAAGAACAATGACTGACTGGCTTTGATACGACAGCGACCATTGCTGCATTCCTTGAGATAGTTACTATTGATGTCGCTAAAGTTTTCTTCACCGAATTCAAACTTCTTATCTCCATCTTTATCCAGCCAAACGGTGAAGCGCAGTTCATTTTCTCGATTGTTCAAAAGGCGTTCAGCTGTAAATTCACTGATCTCGTTACTGACAATATCTACGGTGAGCTCTTGTGAGCGAGTAAAGCTAAAGTTAGGCTTATGTAGCACATAACCGCTACTATTGGTCCCTTGCGCGCCCGTAACCGATAAGCGGTCATTAATCGATGTCCACATCATGATTTGGTCGATATAAAAGGCACTTGCGTTATTTGAGTCACTGATCCCAACCACACACTGCTGAGGTGCTGATAATGAGATATCTTTACTAAACGTGTCTGATTCACCGCTGCCATCTTGGTAACTGACCGACAAGGTAATCGTGTAATTGCCTGCCACTTTAGGGTAATCAATAATGCCAGGGTTTTGCGCAGAGCTAGTGCGGCCATCAAACCCAAATTGCCATTGATACTTAGGCTGACGTAATACATTAGCCTGTGAAGTGTTGGTAAATTCAACGCGATTATCCGCTAGAATTTGATAGTCAAATCCAGCCTTAATTGGAAGTTCAGGAACATCTATGTCCGCTTTTAAATCAACCACCTGAGCAAGCTTTGTATGTCCACAAGTATCGTAGAAGTTATATTCACTACCGATAGCCATACGCAACATCGTCGTGCCAGCAAAGAGCGTTTCGGGCAATGTAAAATTCACTACACCACTGCCAATTAATTGGTTGTTTAAGATCATTTCATCGGCTGAAAACAAGCCATTGCGATTACTGTCAACCAACAGTGTTAAACGCTTGTCACTTAGCGATGATGGCAAGGTTAAGGTATGTTCGTTGTGCCGATTAAATGACACCGCACTGGCTAACAAACTTTGATAACGTGTACTACTCAATGTAAGCGCAGCGCCGTTAACACTCACATCCGTGGTGTGTACTTGACCTTGGTTAAAGTAAGGCTCACAAGAGGCGCCAACAGCTCGACTATAAAAATGGCGGTAGCCCACTTTTTGTTGCCCATCTTTGAGCGTCACCATCAGCTTAAAGCGCACTAAATCATCCACATTAACTTGGCGTGAGCGTTCGAGGTAATCATAAATATTGCTTGAGTCCCCCTCTTGCCAAGTTTCCTCTGTGCCATCTCCCCAATCAACATCAAGCCTTGCGATATCGTGTACAGGTACACTTGTCACACGATAATTCACCGTGTCGTAATTAATACTGCTGGTAAAATCCAGTGTTGAAATGTCTGAGCTACGTGCAACAATCCCTACAGAATGTAAAGTTTCATCAATGTCAGCTTTTAACTCAGTTTCGCTGCCTAAATACGTGAAATTGCCCGCTTGAGAGAGTATGCACTGCCCCGCATCGGCAATGCTGGCGTCAGGGAAAAAACACTCTATGTTGGCGCGTAAAAACAGTTTAAAGGCATCTTCTATAGACCAATGGTGGGTTTTTACGAGCTCATAAAATGCCTTTCTTAATACGCCACCAGTATGATAGGTGGATAATCCTGTTTGATAGTCTTTAAAATGATCAATACTGCGACCATCCCATGATGGCATCTCAAAGAATCTGGCCCCTTTGTCTTCGTACATAACATCCCAACCGTACCACCATTTACGGTTTTTCTGATGATTTTGGGCACTGTCGCTAATTTGCTGTAAATAGGCTGCTGATTGACTATAGGCACCAGACACGTTCGCCTGTAAGTAATCCAATACTGCTACGCTTGCAATATCAGAAAATGCTTCGTTGATCGCACCATCTTGATCCGCGGCACCTAACTGGCTGTTCCAAAATGTGACCGCATGGCTTGCCTCATGTGCCACAACATCTAAAGTGGTATGAAAATAATGAGTACCGCCGTAGTTTCCTGTACCGTAATTTACGTGAGAGTCATCCCAATTAGCTTGCGTATTACCATACGTGTTATTACCCACATTTTGTTTAAGCTGCTTTAGGCAAAATCCATTCGGCTCACAATCTGTGCTTTGTTGTGGATACATTTGCTTGAGCAAAGTATGGTAATACTGCATCACAACACCCGCATTAAAATGCGCTTCATTCACCGCTAAATAGCTGTAATAGTCATAATACTGATCATCAATACGCTGCTTATCAAAGTGTTCGTTAGTACTGCCGCATTGGTAGCTCGCTGCTACCGACTTATCGCCCATATAATCAATGGTTTTAACATACGGATTTTCTAGTGTGCAGGTATCATTAAGCTTAGTGACAATAAACGGATACCCCGAAAACGCCTGAAATATTGCTCCATCTTGAACTTGGAACAACAGCTCTTGCCCTGTTGGATCGCTTGCGTCAAATCGATAGTTTAAACAGTTATTCATGCTCTGTGGCTGAGGTGAGTAGCAAATTGCACCAAGTTTTTCATTCCCACCAATGCCACCACCTGCAACCAAGTTATCGTTTAATGCATCCAAGTCTTGCTTGCGACTGATAACTTGTAATGTTCTAGCATCAATAACGTAGCGATAAAGCTGCTTATCAACACGACCTTTAAGCACGATAACAGGGTTTAGTTGCTCATTGCTCACCTCATAAGCACGCGTCAGCTCAGCATCCTGTACGATTATATTCAGCTGCTTGGCGATATCAGCTAACAACTGCTCGTCAGACTGTAAAAAGCGCTTAGGGGTTGAATAACCCAACGTCTCTTTTGCTAAAACGGTTTTTCCCAGTCCTTGTTTAACCTGCCCATCTCCATTATTTATCAGCACAAAGCGCGCGCCCAATACTGGCCACTGGCCCAAATAGGTCTGATAATGGCGATATTCTTTTTGCTTTCCTGCTCGCTTGATTAATCGATAGGTGAATACATCCCTATATCCGTCTGTCATATTGTGGATGTTAGATTGCTCAGTATTGTCAAGCTGTTGCTGAGCTATTGATTGCTCCAGAACTTGCCACACGTGCGCCTGATTGAGCAAACTGTGGCTCTGTATAGCTTGAGCATCAGAGGTTATGCCGAATACTCCAATGGCAAAGAAAACCGATAACTTGTTCATTTCAATTCCTTGTTGAATTTAGTCACAACACCTTGTTGATCTAAAGGTGGTTAATTACGATATAGAGTAATGCATCAAAATTAACAATTAAATAACAAAAAAGAATGAATGAAATTCACAAAGAACCTAAGTGATTGACTCAAAAACAAAACACAACGTAAACTTTTTTATAACAAGGTAGAATAGAGCAAAGGAATAATATATTCCTTTGCAAGCTCATTGGTAAATTAGGTACAAATGTAGTAAAAATGGTTGATTCTTAAACTATGAGAGTTAGAAATAACTCGCTGTTAGCCGCCATTTAATCGCTAAATGGCAACACTTGAGTAATCCATTCGATGAAGAAAACAAAACATTGAAAGTAAATTGCAGCCAAATTATGACCCGTAATGATTAGCACCCCGGGCGATATAACGTAACTGCCAAATTAACCTTTCGGTGAGCTCTGTCCTTTGTTGCGCATCTTGATCTAACGCTTCAGCACCCGCATTAAAAACCAGCGTAACCATGGCCTCAGCCTGCATATATGCATGCTGTTTGTCACAAGGCGTTTCGCTTTCAAGATAATGGGCAAGCTCTAAAATAAAATGTTTAATTTCTCTGGCAACTGCGGCTCTAAAAGCTTTTGACGTGCCGGAGCGCTCCCTCAGTAGCAACCGGAATTGGTTGCTTGAAGTATCAATAAACTCCATAAAGGTTTCAACAGAGGTAATGATCACACTGCCACCACTGGCAATTCGCCTACGAGCTTGACGCATAAGCTGACGGAGCGTAAGACCAGCTTCATCCACCATGGTTAGTCCAAGCTCGTTCATGTCTTTAAAATGGCGATAAAATGAAGTAGGTGCGATACCTGCTTCACGCGCGACTTCACGTAGGCTTAGGTTTGAAAAACTGTGTTCTGCACTAAGCTGATTGAATGCAGCTTCAATCAGTGCTTGCCTTGTTTTTTGTTTTTGTTGTGCGCGAACACCCGACATTTTCAGCTCCAATAGCAATTTTTTTAAAACGATCTCAAGTCTAATACTTGACGGCAACAGAATGAAATATTATTTTAGCGTACAAGTGTACGCTGAAATTAACTGATCATGAAAAAACCACCGATTATTTGGACCAATGTTATATTTTTTAGTCTGTCATTCTTGGCTGCTATCACGCTAGTGCCTTGGTATGGCTTTACCTATGGATACAGCACAACTCATTGGGTTGTGTTTGTCTGCTGTATGTTCTACGCAGGCTTATCAATTACCGCCGGATATCATCGACTATGGGCACACAAAGCTTACGATGCACATCCAGCCGTGCAATGGATATTTGCTATCGGTGGCGCTTTTGCCCTGCAAAATAGTGCCCTACACTGGAGTAGTGATCATCGCATTCATCATGGACAAGTTGACGACCCAATTAAAGACCCTTATGCAGCAACGAATGGCTTTTGGTACAGTCATATAGGTTGGATGCTCCGCGACTACCAAGGCGATAGCTATGGTAATTACGCCAATGCACGAGATCTGCAGCGCAATAAGATTGTGATGTTTCAGCACCGTCATTACTTAACACTGGTTTTGCTTACTAATATCGGTATTCCGCTTTTACTAGGCTTGCTGTTTTCTAACACTTGGTTTGAAGTCTTGGGCATGCTGCTTTTGTCAGGCGTACTTAGGCTCGTGCTAAGTCAGCACTTTACCTTCTTTATCAATTCACTGGCGCACATTTGGGGTTCTCGTCCATATACCGAAAAAAATACTGCACGTGACAATGGCTTTTTAGCGCTATTTACCTATGGCGAAGGCTATCATAACTTTCATCATATTTTTGCCAGTGACTATCGCAATGGAATTCGCTGGTATCACTACGATCCAACCAAATGGATTATCCGCACAATGGCGGCTTTAGGGCTTGCATCTAAGCTCAAACGCACTCCGATTGAGCGAATAGAAAAAGCCAAAGCAGAAACTTTACTACTGAAAACAAAAGTACGTCTTGCAAAATTGCCTTTAGCGCAAGATAAGCTTACATTGTTACATCAAGAGTATGAATTGCTTCTGAAAAAACTTCAGACCTTTTGTAGCGTGCAAAAGCAACTAATCGAAGCAAAAAAAGATTCCATGCTAGAGCACTGTGAAAAGTCCGCATTGATGAAACAATATCAAGAATTAGAAGCGGCTTGGCAAACTCAAAAACAAGCATGGTTAGCATTAAATGCGAGGCTGCTAAAACCGTCTTTTAGCTAAAGTATGGCGGCCTCTTAGATAGAATGAGGAGAGGCCGTGGCTAAGCCAAAAAATAAACCAGCAGCGCTAAACGATACAGATTCTGAGGTGTATCAATACGACGCAATCATCATTGGTACAGGCCCCGGAGGTGAAGGGGCCGCGATGAACTTATCTAAAAGTCAGAAGAAAGTCGCCGTCATTGAAAGGCAGCAAGCCGTTGGTGGTGGATGTGTACACTGGGGCACCATTCCATCTAAGGCCTTGCGTCACTCTGTGAGTCGATTAATAGAGTACAAAGCCAACCCTTTATACCGATTTACTGAAAAGCCGCAACGTCATACCTTCCAAGATATTTTGAATCATGCCAGTACAGTGATTTCAAAACAGTCTAATTTACGTAGTAGCTTTTATGAGCGTAATCGCATTCATTTGTATCAAGGTAATGCCAGCTTCGTTGACCAACACACGATTAAAGTAGAACATATTGATGGGTCACAAGAGCTGATCACCGCGCAAACAATCGTGATTGCAACAGGGTCACGTCCTTATCGTCCACCTGAAGTGGACTTTGCTCACCCTCGAATTTACGACAGCGACACAATTCTAAGCTTAAAGCATAACCCGCAACGGGTCTTGATCTACGGCGCGGGTGTAATTGGTTGTGAATATGCCTCTATTTTTAAAGGCTTAGGCGCGAAAGTTGACTTGGTTAATACCCGCGACAGGCTACTGGCGTTTATGGATGCGGAGATCTCTGATGCGCTTAGCTATCACTTTTGGAATAGCGGTATTGTCATTCGTCATAATGAAGATTTTGCGCGCGTTGAAACCCGAGACGATTGCGTGATTTTACATTTAAAATCAGGTAAACGTGTAAAAGCAGACTGTATTTTATTCGCTAACGGACGTACCGGTAACACAGATGATCTTAATTTAGCCGCTATAGGCTTAAAAGCAGATGGTCGTGGGCAGTTAAAAGTAAACGAAAATTATCAAACCGAGGTAAAGAATGTTTACGCGGTGGGTGATGTCATCGGTTACCCAAGTTTGGCCAGCGCCGCCTTTGATCAAGGCCGTATTGCTGCTGATGCGATTGCCCATGGTGAGTGTGCAGATAAATTAATTATTGATATTCCTGCGGGGATTTATACCATCCCAGAAATGAGCTCTGTCGGTAAAACAGAGCAACAACTCACTGCCGCAAAAATTCCATACGAAGTGGGCCGTGCGCAATTTAAACACCTAGCTCGCGCGCAAATCACCGGCACGGAAGTTGGCAGCCTCAAATTGCTGTTTCACGCCGAAACAAAAGAGCTACTTGGCGTACACTGCTTTGGCGAACGTGCCTCTGAAATTGTGCATATAGGCCAAGCCATTATGGAGCAAAAAGGGGCTGGCAATAACGTTGAATACTTCGTCAATACCACCTTTAACTACCCAACTATGGCTGAGGCATACCGAGTCGCAGCATTAAATGGTTTAAACCGGTTGTGTGATTAAGGTCTCTATACACACTAATAAAAAAGCGCCAAATTGGCGCTTTTTTATTAAAATTGATATTGCGCACTCAAGCGCCAAATTTGTTCATCTTGCCCTTTCGCTCTGCCGACTGCTGATCTCGAATCGGCCTCATAATCGATAAGTTGCAGCTCAGCGCCTAATCGCCATTGTTGCGACAGTGACTTTTGTACATTTACCGTCACTCCCTTAGTAAAACTGGCATTTTCATCAAATTGCCAATGGTCTTTATCTATTACTTTGGATTGCTCAGCTCTTAAACTCACTCGGTAATCTGCAAACGTGTGGCTAAACATGACAAACCAACTATAAAAATCATTATCTACACCGCGTGTAGGTCCCATCGCAGTATTACCTACCATCGCCTGTGCGATCAGTTGAGATTGCGCATTAAACTTTGTTCGCCACGCTAGGCTCCAAAACTTTGTATCCCATGCGTATTGCTTAGTTACGTAATTTATCGCACGGGGATCACCGTTGTTATCGTACCAATATAAGCGTAGGGTATGCCGTTTCAAGTAGCTCCAATGAGTACCTAAGTAAAAGCCAAACCGTCCATCTACTTCTGTGAAAGGTTCTACATACTGCCCTTGGCGGCTCAATTGCGCTGTGGACAGAGATTTTAACGGCGCAAACCCTATACGTTCATTAAAAACCGATTGTCTATCATGGGGTACAAACCCCCGCCACGCAATCAATGTTCCTGCCGGATCATTGCCCTTAAATACAGACCCGATCATGCTTATATCATGCTTGGAGCGAAATCGGCGCGCAGCGCGTTTAAGCTCAAACTCTGCACCAAAGGTACGTACTTCCTCCCCCAGCCACGCGTTTAATCCCGAGAAGTGGTAAGTGTAGGGAGATGACCACCCAAGCGCGGGGTTTTCTAAAGACATACGCGGATAAAACCCACCAAAGCGCGCACTAAATTGATAACCTTGTGCTAAAGGTTGATATTGGGCATACGCTTCTGTAAGCCCAATTTTATCATTTGGATCTGGGACATATTGAGCAACTGCGTGTGCCGACCATGCCGAACTAATATCTAATCGCGTACTTAATGCCAATCGACTGATATTGAGGCGCTGGTTATCATCAGAGAACCTCGAAATACCCCAGCCATATTGATGCCAAGCTACTGTATTGCTGGGGTTAGTTAAAGAGATACTTACATTCCCTTTAACCTGAGCTGACATATCTTGTGCCGTAACGTGCTGGCTAATTATTAGCGAACCAACTAATACGCCAAACTGTTTACTCGTAATCATCGGTCTCATCTGTAAGGAACTCCAATTTATCGAGCAGAGGTTGTTTAATTTGATACTGCACCTGTTGTGATACTTCAGTGATAGTGAGTGGCAGGCTTTCAGGCTTATCCAAATTTTCAAATCGCTCATGCCAAATATTCAGTTGCGCATTTCCCAACTGAGAACTTTCAATAGCCAAGGATACTTTACCTTTTGCGTCGCTTAGCCCATAAACACCCGAATTAACAACCAAAATATACCCTAACATCCAATCGTGTATATTACAGCCAAGCTCAACGACACCCGCTTGCGAAAACTGAACAGGCGCGAGCGGTTTGTCTCTATACAGTTTTAGTTCAAATGACTTGGCCTGAGAAAATGAATACACGTGGTGAAGAATGGAATCAAAATTAGGAAACTCAACTTGGCTATTACTCGGCACTATCAAGGTATGTGGGGTAAAGGCTCGGTCTTTTTGCCCCATACTATAAGTTTTTTGCTGTTGTAACTGACTTGCTTGCCAAGATTTTCCCGTCAACCAAACCGCTGTTCCTGCAACTGGCTTGCCTAGCTCATCTGTAATTGTTATTTCAAGCGCATGGCTTGCGCCGCCTAACAACCCTAGTAATAAGAGTAATTTATTCATCCAGCATTCCGTACAAGTTATTAGATAATCAGTATAGAGCACGTATGCTCACAATGATGCCTCCTGTAATAGACCCAAGATACGCCTTTGTGCATTCAAAATGAATACGTATGCAGATATTTCAGTGTTTTAGGCCATGAGCAGTATGCTAGTAAAATACCATTCATGACAACAAATTAGGGAACATCATGCGCTTAATCAGCACTCTAACACTGTGCGGCAGCTTCTTTTGCTCGGCAATTCAAGCGGCTAGCTACTCTGTGAGCTCTCCCGATGGCGGCATCAAGTTCACGGTTGATGATAACCACGCTCAACCTCAATATCAGGTTCAATTTAACAATAAGCCGTTACTTAACGGCTCTAAATTGGGCTTCGAGTTTCAACGTGCCGCCCCGATGAAAGACAACGTCGAAATCTCTAAATCAGCCACCAGCAGTCATCATAGCAGTTGGCAGCAACCATGGGGTGAAGCACGTATCATTGAAGATAAGCACAATGAGTTAGAAGTGCAGCTGCGTGATAAAGGCAGCAAAGAACCAGCCTATACACTGCGTGTTAGGGTGTTTAATGATGGCCTTGGATTTCGCTATGAAGTAAATAAAAACCATGCGCTATACATTACCAAAGAACTCACGGAATTTAATTTTGCAGATAGCCAAAATAGCACCGCATGGTGGATCCCCGCGCGAGGTTGGAATCGTTATGAATACACGTATAACACCACCAGTTTGCACGATGCAGCACATGTACATACGCCCTTCACGCTAAAAAATGCCGACGGTGTGCATATTAGTGTGCATGAGGCCGCATTAGTTGATTATGCTGCAATGACTTTAAATCAACGTCGCCCAGGTACCTTTGTTGCAGATTTAACACCTTGGTCTGACGGCATAAAAGTAAAAACCAATGGGCAATTTAAAACCCCATGGCGCACCTTGCAAATTGGTGATAAAGCCACTGATTTACTTAATTCACATCTGATATTAAACCTTAACGAACCCAATAAATTAACGGATACATCATGGATCGAGCCGGGTAAATATTTAGGTATTTGGTGGGGCATGCATATTGGTAAAAACACATGGGGTAGCGGCGAAAAACATGGTGCTACTACCGAGCTCACTAAAGAGTATTTAAGTTTTGCAGCAGAGCACGGCTTTGATGGCGTATTAGTTGAAGGGTGGAACACTGGCTGGGATGGAGACTGGTTTTACAATGGTGACGTATTTAGCTTTACACAAGCCTACCCTGATTTTGATATTAAAGCGATTAGCGAACATGGTGCGAAGGTCGGCGCACGTCTTATTGGGCATCACGAAACGTCTGGTAATGTGAGTAACTATCGCAATCAAATGGATGATGCTTTTAAGCTTTACCAGCACTCGGGTGTGCGTCAGGTTAAAACAGGTTATGTTGCTGATGGCGGTAATATTAAACGGATAGACGAGCGAGGACTACCGCGCTTCGAATGGCATGATGGTCAATTTATGGTTAACGAGTATCTGGATAACGTTAAACTTGCCGCCCAATATCAAATTAGCATTAATACCCATGAGCCAATCAAAGACACCGGGTTACGTCGTACTTATCCCAACTGGTTAAGTCGTGAGGGCGCCAGAGGCCAAGAGTTTAACGCGTGGGGAACGCCCCCCAACCCACCTGAACATACACCGATGTTAGCATTTACGCGTATGCTCGCGGGGCCGATGGATTTTACACCAGGCATTTTTGACATGAGTTTTAATGGATTAGGTGATAAAACTAACCGTCCACAAACTACGCTAGCAAAACAATTGGCTTTGTATGTCGTGTTATACAGCCCAATTCAAATGGCTGCTGATTTACCAGAAAACTATCTTGCCAAAGCCGATGCATTCCAATTTATCAAAGATGTCCCTACAGACTGGGAACACAGTATCGCGCTCTCAGGTGAAGTTGGTGATTATGTAGTGTTTGCAAGAAAAGAAAGACAAAGAGGCAAGTACTCGGGCAACGATTGGTATTTAGGTGCTATCACTGATGAGCAAACGCGCTCAATCGACGTACCGCTACACTTTTTAGAGGCAGATAAAAAGTTCGAAGCACAAATCTACCAAGACGGAAAAGATGCACAGTGGAAAAACAATCCATATGAGATACACATCAGCAAACGAATTGTTACGGCAAAGGACACATTAACATTAAAACTGGCCACCAGCGGTGGTACTGCTATTCGCTTTAAAGCGCTTTAATACAATCATGATCGATACCTAGAGGTATCGATCTGTCATTTATTACATATCGCTTCTACTCACTCTATTTGTTATAAATACGCTTAATTGGTGAAATTACCTACTCTTTCGCCTTTATCACCAATATACGATCATTAATAAAAATTAACCTATTGATAAATAATGATTAAATTTTTGGCCCACTCATTGCTTTAATATTCAGAACAATGAATATGCAAGATAGGGATAATTAAGATGCCAGTACCAGTAAGCGATAGACCCATTGACACAGTAAGAGATGAAGTGATCGATCAATTAATCCTAAATTACAGCCATGGTGAGATCTCTGCCGATGCCTTTGAGCGACGTTTAGATAGTGCATACAACACAAATGATGCCGAACGGCTTCAGGCTCTAGCTGCCGACTTGCCACTGCAATCCGATCCTCGCTATCACAGCGAAAAGCAAGCGCGAATGCAACCGAATTTTACCGCATCGGCCGATCATCCCGACACACTCAACATCACTTCTATCTTAAGCTCTGATCAACGCAGTGGAGAGTGGGTCGTCCCAAAACATATTAAATTAAATAATTATTTAGGCAGCATAGAATTAGATTTTAGAAACGCCGTTTTTACTCACCCCGAGGTGACCATAGAAGTAAACTGTATCAGTGGTAGTGATGAAATTATTGTCCCTGAAAACATTGATGTTATAACAAGTACAACTAACATCCTAGGTCATGTGAGTAACAACCGTACTGGTCTTTCGTCCAATGGCTACAACATTCAACGTCCAAAGCTCTATATTCAAGGTAAGGTGATCTTGGGGAGTGTTGACATCACCGTTAAAAAGACGATGCAAGAAAAAGTTAAGCAGTTCGCTGATAGCCTTAAATCACTATTTGATGAAGGTAAAAAGTTATAACTCATCACTGACATGCAGCACTCCCCTAGCTTGTCAGTCTCGACACAAACCATAGTAATAGGCATCTGCGCGTTCATCACCTAATTTAAAATGACTGCGCAAATGTCCTTCCCTTTGCATTCCTAACTTTTCCATTAGCCTCCAAGATGCCGTATTTTCAGTAGCACATAACGCGATAATCTTCATCACAGGTAACTGTTCAAACAGTTTTTTAACGAATGCATCAACAGCTTCAAAGGCATACCCTTGGCCAATAAAGTCTTTATGTAACCGGTAACCTATCTCACCAATTAAGCTTTCTTTATTCACATATTTAAACATCAGCTCACCGATCAACTTGTCGCTGTTGTGTAATGTAATCGCCAGAGCTAAACGCTGATGCTCCTCGGCTAACCAAGGTTTGCATCCTTCTAGTAATCTCGCTTTGGCTTGTTCAAATGTTGCCGGCTCGCCAATATAACGAGATGTTAGCGAGCAACTACGATGCTCATAACTTGCTTGTAAATCCTCTGCTGTGATTAAGCGAATTGCTAACCTTGGTGTACTAAAATGCATTAACGACTCCTTTTTATTGTTTTGATTCAATGTTACTAATGACATCTAACTTACTATTTTTAATAAACAATGTTCCCCACGCCCATCCCAATAACATGGCGACGCCTAAAATAAGCCAAGCAATATCACTCGGTGTGCTGATAAAGTAGGCGTTACAGGCAACTGCAAGTAACGTAAATAGCAATAATTCTATTGCCCCGATTAGGGCGTTGGCCGTTCCTGCCTGCTCATGAAAATAAGTAGTTACAAGGCCCATATAAAGAGAAAAATAGCCACCAAAAACAACCATGACTAGGCCATACCCAAACAACGCACTTGCTAATGTAAAAGGTAAAGCCATAAAGCATAAAGCGCTTAGCAACAAGTAAGGCCATATTGTTTTAAGCGACGGGAGTAAGTTTAACTTTGCACACTATAACTTTGTATCCGATCATCTCGATGCGATGCTAGAAGCAGCCGTGCAAGGCATGGGCTTAATGTTCATTTCAGCAAGTTATATCCACAAACAACTGCAAGCTGGTACCTTAACAGCCGTTTTGCCAGCTATTCAATCAGCGAAAAAGCAACTGTGGGCTTACTACCCTAAAAGCGCGTTTACGCCGTTAAAAACTCGCATGTTTATTGATCATTTAAAACAGCAGTTAGCCACTGAACAACTGTGAGTTTATGACTGAAATAGGCAATACGATTGCAGTAGCAAATCAGCCATCTAAACAATCATATTGCACCTTTCCAGTCACAGCTACATTGATATTACACAGTAGGTAGCTGCGCTTGGCGACGTTGTAAATGCCAACCAATAAACTGACTTAATATGAGCGAACAAGCAGCCAAACCAGCGCCAAAGTAAAATACCAATGAATTGTCGTAAAGCCACACAATACCAAAGCTTGCAGGAATAATAACCGCCGCAATATGATTGATAGTAAAGCTAACACCCGCTGTAGAAGCGATATCTTCAGGTCTGGCTATTTTTTGAAAGTATGTTTTAAGCGCAATCGCCATAGCAAAGAATAAATGATCCACAACATAAAGTACGGCGGCCAAATTGGCTGACTCAACGAGTGCATATCCGGTAAAGACAAGTATTAGGCCTGCATATTCAATAGTAAGCGCCTTCTGTTCGCCTATTTTTCCTATCATTTTACCGATTGCTGGCGCTGCGAAAATATTGATTACATGGTTAAGCATATAAAGCATCGTTATTTGCGCCACGTCGAAGCCAAACTTCTCAACCATTAAGAAGCCAGCAAACACCATAAAGATTTGTCTTCGTGCACCAGAGAAAAACAGCAGCACATAATACAAACTGTATTCTTTGCGTAGTATGAGCTTTTTGTGTTGCGTGCTTTTTGCTGCAAAGTGTGGAAAAGCACTGATCATAAATAGCGTCAATAATAAGCCTGTCCCACCTAATACAAGATATAACCATTCATAATTTTTGGTTACAAAAGTGACACACAACCAAATGAGTGCAAAGGTGACAAGTGAAGCCATCGATTTTATCGACATGAGCTGTCCAAGTTTTTGTGGTGCCTCGTCTTTATTAAACCATTGCAAACTCAATGATTGATTAAGCGTTTCAAAATAATGAAAGCCAATCGACATCAGTACTGTCGTCGCATACAGTCCATAAATGGTGGGAAATAATCCAGTGACTGCAACTCCAATTGACAGCAAGCACAAACTTACCAAAGCAAATGTTTGTTCTTTTAAAACTAATAAGATAAAAACAGCGGTAAAGGCTAAAAAGCCGGGGATCTCTCTTAACGATTGCAGCATTCCCATATGAGCCCCGGTAAATTGGGCTGCTTCTACGGCAAAGTTATTGAGTAATGCAGTCCACGCAGCAAACGTGACTGCCATTACCACGGTCGCCAATGCTAAAAATCCGAATGGGGTTTTCCATTTTTGAGCAGGTACATCTTCCATTGTCTCTCCTATAAGCACATTGATTGTATTTCTTGCTCATTGTATGCTCACTTTGAGATGACCAAAATATAACACTATGACAGAAAACTTATCAGATCAGACAACTTCTAGCTGGATCAGCATTAAAACTCGATTCAATTTAAAAACGCTCGGTAAACCGGTCTACCCAAGAGCGAGTACCATGCCACCTTGGCAGCATGTACAAACTCACCAACATACTTGGGGACAGCTTGCCTACACCAGTAATGGTGTAATGAGCATAAATACACCAGCGGGCAATTTTGTTATCCCGCCCGACCAAGCGCTGTGGTTGCCGCCTAATTTACCGCATGAAACATTTTGTCGTTACGGCGGACACTTTCGCAGTGTTTATATTGATGGCGACTACATTGATGTTTTGGGCTCCCAAGCCAAGCTACTGCACGTTGACGAGCTGTTGAAGGCTATTATTTTAGAGATCTGCCAATGGGATCCGGACTATACACTTGATGAGAAAAAACTTCGTTTTATCGATGTCTTTATCGACAGGTTAGAATCCGCTCCAACCAGTGCTTTTTTTATGCCAACCGCACAAGACACGAGGCTTCTTCCTATTATCAGTGAGTTACATGCCAATCCAGGCTGTAATAAAACACTACAGCAATGGGGTGAACAAGTGGGTGCCTCAACCCGCACGCTCAATCGCTTATTTAATAAAAGTTTTGCTATGAATTTTAGTCAGTGGAAGCAAAAGCTGCGAGGCTTAAGAGCCGTAGAAATGATTGAAGCGGGTTACAGTCAACAAGTTATCGCTGAGCAACTGGGGTTCGAATCAAGCTCAGCGTTTAACACCGCCTTTAAAAAAGTATTTTACTGCACACCGGGGCAATATTTGCGTAAATAGAGAAAAACATCATAGAAATGCACGCTAGCTATCAATTAGCGGCGTCATCTTCTAAAGTTAATGCATAATAATATAGCTCTATGAGTGTGAGGACGAGCGATGAAGTTATGCCTATTAGTATTCCTCTTAGTCGCAACAAACGCTTTTGCAAAAACGATTAAGGTTGCAGCCATTGATTGGTGTCCACAAATTTGCCCTGAGCAAGGGGAAAAAGGCTATGTTGTCGACCTCGTAGAAGAGATTTATCGCGATTCAGACTATCAGCTGCAAGTTGATTACTTTCCATGGTCCAGAGCGATAAAGTACGTTTTGGCGGGAAAGTATCATGCACTACTTTCACCAGCCAAAGCAGAAGCACCTCAGTTACGCTACCCAGTTTTAGCCGTTGGACAACAAGAAATGTGTTTTTTCACAACATTAGAGAATCAATGGCAATACAGAGGGATTGATTCCCTTCGTAAGATGCAAATTGGTATTGCAATCGACACGTCAATAGAAGAGCTCAATCACTATGTGTCTAGCCATATAGATCAGTTTGTTTTTCAGCCGTACCATGAAAGATATATCAAGCAGAGTGCGCTAATGTTAACTAAAAACCGCATCGATGCTTTTTTGTTCACAAAAAATTCTACATTGTATGAACTAAAACAAGCCAAAATGTGGCAAGACTATAAAATAGCAGGGTGCGTCAGTCGCACAGATATATTTATGGCCTTCACTCCCAATGCTAAAGACCAAAATGCTATTGATGATATGATGCTAACGTTCGACACTAGGGCCAAACAGCTCAACATTCAACTAATTCTCGAGCAATTATTAATAAAGTATAACTTGCAATAATCAGTGGACTTTTTAAGGGTACCAAAGCCCACTGGACAGTTTTAGGAAGCAGTTCTGGATATTCAGCGGCATTTATCTCAAAACAACAAATGAACCTTCAAAAGTTGCGACCAATATATCACCATCATACACTTTCACTGGTACATGATATTTCGCTTTGCCCTCGCTTGTTAACGCACCTAGCTCACCTTCACAATCAGCGATTGATACAATTGCACTGGGTGCGGTAGTGAGGGGTTTCAAATATTTAATATTGGCATCTGCAAGCACAATATTTCCTTCAAGGTTACGCTCTTTCAACGCTAAATATGTTGCGCCCCACCCAGTTAATGTTGCCATGCTGTAGATAGATCCGGCAAACATTGAGTTGTGAAGATTTAAGTTTGCTTTTAGGTCAGCACGAGTTGAAAACTGCCAATCGGTGTAACTCTCAACTTTGATGCCCATAGCATCACTAATAGGGATAGATTCTCGCCATGTATCTTGCAAGACTTGTGTCCAGTCTGGGTGGCGAAACCAACCCGGCTCTGTGGGCTTTTGTTTTACCATTTTCCAATGCTGAATATCATTGTATGCAAGGTGTGCTTTTTCAACCATCTGATAGCCATGGCGCTCGTAAAAAGCAAGTGCTCGCTCACGTGCAAACAACACTAGCTCCTCAGCATCTTGTCGCCATGCGCTTTTTTCTAGCTCATGCAGCAAACGACTTCCCAAATTCTGCCCTCTGTGCGCTTCTGATACAGCCATATAGCGAACTTGCGCTTGTTGTTGATTGTTAAAGTGCAGACGCGCCACAGCCAGTATCTGTCCTTCGTTGTTTTTGATGCAAAGATGTTCAGACTCTTGCTCTAAGTCATCCTGTTCAGATCCCCTAGGCTGGCCCCATGGTGCGCGAAGTACTTGCCAACGTAATTGATAATAAGCTTGCCAGTCTTCACTACTTTGGGGTGAACTAACCTTAAACATACATACTCCTGTTATTCATTTTTCTTGGCTATAAGCAATAGACCATACAAGAATTAGCAGTATCTGAACATAGTCTATTGGTAGAAGTCACTTTTAGACTGTAAAAAATACCGCACAAAATATGCATTATAAAAAACCTGAGCTATGCTCATGTTACTATGCATAATTTTGTAACTGCCGGCGGCACGATCGCCAACCAGTTTGTGCAGCAAAGCCATCAGTTAGGCCACTTACTTTATTGGCATAAACATGGCGATGTCAGTATTCAAGTTAGACAAGACAAAACCTTGCGCTGGTTGTTGATCAATAACACCTTACAATCTGTAGTGGAAAGAAACCACCCAGAGAGGCTTCTTTTTCCTCATTTACAAATACTTGAAAGCATATGGAAAAACCTACCCTGTCCTGAAAATGTTTTAGAGCTAGGACTCGGAGGCGGCGCGATAAGAGATTATCTGCAAGCGGTCTATCCACAATGTAAGGTTTTTTCAGTGGATAATAACCCTGACATCGTTCATTGCTATAAAAAGTATTTCAGTACCGAACAAGGCTGCAGCGTTGCTTGTATGGATGCAGACACTGCTTTATCAGGTACACAACACTATGACTGGATCATACTAGACTTATTCAGTGAAATGGATGCGCCACTATTTTTATATCAACACCCGTTTTATCAACTATTGCGTGCGGCGCTTAACCCTAATGGCTGGCTTTTCATTAATTTTTTATGTGAGCATGACTCTCAACGCCAGCATTTAGAGCACCTACTGATCACTAATTTTGGCAAAAAGCCACACATACAGACCGTTGCAAACTACGCCAACAATATTATCGCCATCAGGCGCTAAACACTCAAATTAAAGGTTACAGGTCCGTCATTACATAACGTTACCTGCATATCCGCAGCAAACTCCCCTGTAGCAACTTGCAGTCCAGATTCTTTGGCTTGTTCAACAAATAACTCATATAAGTGTTTAGCTTGTTCCGGCGTTGCGGCAGAAGAAAAACTCGGCCGCATGCCTTTTTTGGTGTCAGCAGCCAGCGTAAATTGAGATACTACCAACAACTGCCCGGAAATATCTTTCAGGCTCAAATTCATTTTGCCCTCTTCATCCGTAAAGATACGGTAATTACTTATTTTATGAAGTAGTTTAGTCACATGAGCCTGATCATCGTGTTTTTCAACCCCCAGCAACACTAAAATTCCAGTGCCAATTTCACCAACGATGTGACCGTCCACTTCTACTTTCGCATAAGACACTCTTTGTATTAAACCTTGCACATTACCCCCTTGGCTTATCACAAACAAAGTGCACAACTATAGGGTAATGACGTCCCGATCGCTAGCAATCATATTATTAGGTGTTTAATTTGCAAGCGAGTAAATCGGCCGCTCGCCTGATGGCTTCAAAGTAAGCCTCATTTGCTCCACTGTGTCCAAGCCCATCGAGAATATATAATTGCGCCTTTAACTCGTGCGCGAGACGTTGTACCGGAGCAAACCGACAGACAAGATCATGCCGACCATGAATAAACCAACAAGGGATGCCTTTCAACGCATCTGTAGCAATATCCAAACCGCTCAATTGGGGAAATATTTCTGGACTAAAATAATGACACATTATTTTTGCTTGCTGGGTAACACAGCTTGCCTGTTCTAAATGGTAACGGCTTAATGATGCTGCAAGCGTCACTTGCCTATCCCAGTCATGCCAATGTTGCGCCGCTTTGTGCTGTAACAATTCGTCTTCACCAAATAGCGCATCTCGGTAATAAGCTAAAATATCTTGCTCACAGGTCAACCCTTGGCTAAAAGTTCGATAACTTTCTGGATAAAACTGAGCTCCTGCACCTTGCGATGAATACAGCCATTTCAAATCATCAACAGTTGCAAGAAAGCTGGCCCAAAGGATTAACCCTTTCACCCGTTCAGGATAAGTATGGGCAAACAACAAACTGAGCGTTGCTCCCCAAGAGCCTCCGGCCAAAATCGTTTGTTTTATTTCAAGGTGGTCGATGAGCTGGACGATGTCTTGCACAAGGTGACGGGGAGTATTATTTTCCAACTCAGAGGGCGTAGAACCGCCACAGCCTCTTTGGCTAAACAAAATAATACGATAACGCCTAGGGTTGAAATATTGCGTAGAGTCGCTATTTACACCACAACCCGGTCCACCATGATTCACTACCACTGGCAAACCGTCTGGTTTACCATATTCCTCTACATATATCTGATGGCCATCCCCAACTGCAAGATGATAATGGCGAAATGCTTTGCCGACTCTATAACCTTGTGTCATCACGACACCTCATTAGCTAGAAAAACTCTGCTCCTCATCTTGCTCATCAAGCGCTTTGAACCAAGGATCATGCTCACTTAGGCACACTGTAAATTCAGCCCCTAAAAGCACAACTATCCACGACAAATAAACCCAAACAAACAAGATTGGTACGGTTGCTAACGCCCCATAAATAACTTCATAAGATGGAAAGTGACTGATATAAGCTGCAAACCCTTTTTTTGACAATTCAAATAACATAGCAGCAAATAGAGCACCAGGCACCGCAGCACGAAAAGATACACGGGTGTTAGGCACTAAAGTATAGAGCATAATAAAGCCAACCATGGAAATCGCATAAGGTAATAACTTTAACAAGAACCCACTGAAACCGGGGATGCCCTGATCTGCAAACGAAACAAGTGAGACAATATAAGAAGTGACGCCAATACTCGCACCCAGAAGTACAGGCCCAAGTGTTAATACCATCCAATAAATAGCAAAAGAAATCATTAAAGGACGCTTTTTTTCTACTCGCCAAATTCGATTTAGTGCCGCATCGACATTGCGTATAAGCAACAGGGCAATACCAGCTAAAAAGCCAATACCCACTGCCGTCATTTGGTTAGCGTTTCCAGTAAACGCACTGATATGGGACTTTATACTGTCTGTCGACGTTGGGACAAAGTTATTAAAAATAAAGTTTTCGATCGCTAAGCGCGTTTCTTCGAACCCCGGAAAAGCAGAAAATATCGCAACACCAACCGCAATTAAAGGAACCAGAGATAACAAGGTGACATAGGCTAAATAACCCGCATTAACAGTGATCTGATCTTCTGTACATCGAGCTAAATAGTAACGCCACCACTTAGGCTGGATAGCTATAATTCGATTAATTTTGTTTATCAAAGCTTCAAACTGAAAATTCATAATAGCCCAATACGACGAAACACTTTGCACATCATAGCAATCAGTTACATAATTTACAGCATCATAGATGGTAAATAGGCATAATATGAAACGCTTTACATTAGCTACAACTCTTATCTTAATGCTCAGTGGCTGTCAAACAGCCTACTACTCAGCAATGGAGAAAGTAGGAATTCACAAACGCGAAATATTAGTGGATCGAGTTGAGGCAACCAAAGAGTCGCAACAGGAATCGCAACAAGAGTTTCAATCTGCTCTTGAGCGTCTCAGCACGCTAATTAACTTTGATGGTGGAGAGTTACAGTCAGCATACGAGCAACTCAATGATGACTATGAATCAAGTTTAGCATCCGCCGAAGAAGTCAGTGCAAATATCAATAAAGTTGAGGATGTTGCACAAGCTTTATTTAATGAGTGGCAAGACGAGTTAGCAGAATACTCTAGCGACAAACTCAAACGAGAGAGTGAAAAAAAGCTGAAACAAACACAAAGGCAATTTGACCGATTGCTACGCTCAATGCGCAATAGTGAAAGCAAAATGGAGCCCGTACTGGCTTCGTTAAAAGATAATGTTTTATATCTAAAACATAACCTCAATGCTCAGGCCATTGCCGCTATCCGAGGTGAATTCAAAAACCTGCAAAGTGATATCAAATCGTTAATTGATGATATGAATCGCTCAATCGCTGACTCTAATAAATTTATCGAGCAAATGAATTCGAACAAGTGAGATATCGTGCAAAAGGTTAGCGACATGAGCGAAGCTAAGGTGCAAATGTTTAATGACAGTGAGCGAAGTTAAGGTGCAAAGGGTTAACGACAACGAACGCAGTGAGTGCGTTTCCTTTGCGCAAGGTGAAATG
>NZ_JABBPG010000007.1 GCF_013140855.1 Pseudoalteromonas caenipelagi
AATACATAGTGGGTTATTACAATCGGTATCGACCTCATCAACATAACAATGGTTGCTCACCGATTATGAAAGAAAAGCAATACTGGGAAACTTATAACGAGGTGGCCAAAAAGTATTGACCACTACACATTCTATTGTTGAAGCGCAATGCTTGAAGCTTTTAAAGCAAGGTTATTCTATGGCTGAGATTAGTCGAAGAATAGGGAAAAGCAGATGTTACATTAAAACGTTAGCACTAAGAGAAAATGTTGAAGTTGAAACAAAGCCGAAAATCATAACCAAACAAGTCAAATTATATATCTTAGATTTAGCCAAGAAAGGATTTCACCGACGTGAGATTGCTTATCGCTATGGCATATCAAGTGGTAGCGTTGAGCAACTTATTTCTAGTTGTCCTAACCTAGTGATTTGGAGAAAGAAGTGTAAATCTGACTCAAAGCGTCGTAGATATAAATGTGCAATAATGAATTTTATTAAGACACACCCGTTGGCATCTCGGCAAGATTGCAAGAAAAGTAATTATGCAGCGTTTTATTGGCTGTACAATCACGAACAAGGTTGGTTACACGCCATTTTGCCAACGGCGATTAAGGGCAAATGTAATCAAAGGGTTGATTGGAATCAAAGAGATAGGCTGCTTTCAAAACAACTCAGTGATCTTTTGTCTAAGAAAACAGGCTCAGTAACTTTAACGAAGCTAGATCAGTTATTAGGTGCTCATGGGTGGTTGACGAGATACAAACATAAACTACCAACAACGATGATGATATTTGAAAACTATAAGTTAAGAAATAAATGAACATACCTTTGGATGAATCATTACAAAGCTTTCTTTTTCGGCAGCAAATGCTATTTGCAGGGGAGCTGAACCCTAAGGGGGTGATAACAAAAGATGGAATGTGGTACTCATATCCTTATGCCCATCAAGAAGTTCAACATATTTTTCATCGATTTGATGATAGCGTTCTGCTTGAAGCCGCTGAGGTAGGAGAACCAATAAAAGCTTGCCTAGATGGTATTTTTACCCCTCCCGATAGCTATTGTTTGTCTTTACGGGGTAGCTTTTTCAGCAATGAAAAGTGGCGGAGTCGAATGTCGTGTAAAACAGGAATTCGATTTTGTCAGGCATGTGTTAACGAGGCCATTTCCGAGTATGGACACGGTTACTTTAGACATCAATGGCTTAAAAACACTTGGTGCTATGTGCATGAATTGCCTTTACGGCACTTAACAAGTACTTCATATAGAAATGCGATTGAGGATGTAAAAGAAGTTTTAGTTGGTGGCATACCGGTTAACGAAGTGTGTACACAAAAGAGGCCATCGGAGGTTGCCAAATCGTCATTGGGTAATAACACAAAGAAACTAGAGCTCTTTTTTGCAGTCCATGCGCCATATTGCTTAGGGCGCTTATTGGCAAGTTGGCTGAGGTTAAACTTAAATAAACTGTGTGAATCTAATAAGTTTATAATTAGAGAAGAGTGGTTCGCAGTCCTCTTTAAGTTACTTGTTTTACCAATTGATTCTTATGATTATTTACAAGCTATTCGAAAGCTGAATGCATTGATTATTTTTTTAGGGAGACGCTCCACTTTTAGTGAATATATGAGCGAACATGTCGGATATGTCAGAATGTTTGTTTCCCCGAGAAGGCAGCTATCTGAAGTTATGATGCTTCCAAAGGAGCGAGACTGCGGTTTATGCGCTAAGAAGGAAGATTGTGCGGTCATGAACTTGGAATATAGTGAAATTAAAGAGGAAGTTGATCTTCAATTTTTGTTTCGCTATTCACACTCTTTTAAGAGGTACGCCTTAGATCAAGGATATATTGACTTGACAGGCAACCATGCATGGATGCCCTTTCGAATTAACTCTCTTATGTCGGAGGAAGAAATGAAGAAAGGGGAGCTAATGAAGTTTGAGTCATAGTGTCGATATTTCCTCTACGAAAACTTGTAATGACAATTATGTTTTAGCATTAGCTCATATCCGATCTTACAGTTTAAAAGAACAGGTTTGACTTCGCCTGACAGGCGGCTTTGAGCTCTTCAAGAGCGGTCTTATTCAATTTAAAGCGTTTGCGTAAAAAGCGAATTTGAGTTTCTTGTGCAAAACTCTACATCAGTAAGAAGATATGTTCTTGAGCAAGGGTGGATTTCGCGAGCAGGGAAGCACTTTTGGTCTCCGCTACTGTTCCAATCTACTATGCCAGAAGACTATAAAAAAAGTGCAGCTGAAATAACGGTGCTGTTCTAATAGGAGCCATCTTCGGTGTTATATTACACCCTTACGGGAATTTTTGAGTTCTTTGTTTAGTTTAAGGGCAACTTTTACAATGTGTTGCTATATTAATGCAATTATCAGTTAACTCACTAAATCAAAAGTCACCGATAGAAAAATGGGTAACTGCCAGAGTAAGTCTAAGCTTAGTGCACTTTAAATTAGCATTAGAGAATCCAAAAGTCCTTGACCACTATGAATACCTCCTTCATTTTCATTTGCCGGTTTGCTTCTTATTAAGTAGCCAGCATACCCACCATACTCGGTGACAGGCTCCCCATTGTAGTAAACTGTAAATAAGCCTATTTCACTAATCAGGTGATTCACAATAGCCTGCTTTCCGTCCCGAATTGTTAATACTGGTTTTTCACGTTCAATAGCGTAGATACGTTGCATCAATGCCCATGCATCATACTCTTGGGGCTTAATAAGTTCTAACTTTTGGCTAATATCCGCTCCGAAAACACAGTTTCCTCCGCCTTCTCCTTGGTTCTTTAAAACCCAATCTTCTTTATTGGCTTCAGAATTGAACCACTTGATAATTTCTTTTCTAATCGGATTCATATCCGCCAAAACACTTTTAACTAAGAGTGCCTCTTCGTAGGTCAACCCCCAATTCATATATTCATCTATCGACATATTTGTTACCAGCATTTGCATTGCTTTACTTGTTGCCAGCTGCTGACTAATTGTGGCATTCATAGCTACATGGTGTCGCTCGATAAATAGCCTAACTCTACTAAGGGTTTGACAACAAACCAATTTGTCGAGTTTAGGTGAGTAGTAGTCAGAACATTGATATCCAGTCCTGAGATACACTACATCTATAGGTCCGACGTTTTCTAAAATCAGGCGCTTGGATTGACCGGTTGAAAGTTGACTGCTCAACTGCTCAAATGTGCGCCTGACGGTACGAAAGCCCAGTTTTTGTAATTCTAACTCCAATAAATGTTGATCATAAACGTTGTCTTCACTTTCTTGAACCACCATTAAAAATGTAGGTGAGCCCGATTCGCCAAAATCTTTTTTAATTTCAATCGCGGATACAGCGATGCCGATAGCTACCTGTTCAAGCCCCTCGTTTTCCGCCACAGTGGCTTCGTCCGTTTCTAACCATTTTTGGTAAGCGCTATTGTGCTGCTCACATATATACCTATGTAGTTGAGTACCACGGGAGCCAAATGGTGCCATACCAGCCGCAATGCCATTAAACTCTATAACCTTAGCACCTTGTTCACGATCATCCATGAAATCTGTCCGCATGATTAGGAGTGGCTTTCTAGCTGAAAAGCTGCTCAAGCCATCTTCACCATGGGCCTCTTTATGCAATGATAGTAGTATCTTGAAAAAAGGCTCCGCTTCTGCAACCTTGCTTAAAGATGACTGTAAAAATGCATGGTCTTCTGAAATATTATTAATTAATTTAGATACTAGGGGGGTAACTTTCAACAGATGCTCAAAGTGATTTCTTTTCATTTTCATTGGTGCAATACTAAAAGGCACGTGTCTTGCTGTACTATCATGTTGCTTAAACGCGACGCCATGCATTATTTCCCACTCAATAATATCTTCAACGATTTCTGATGGAAGGTAATTGCTTTCGTTTGATATTGTCATGCTTTGATACTCATGTTTGAAAGGCTTTAACAACCAAGCCTGATTTCAAGCGATTCATGCTTTCTCTTGTGCCTGTAGAGCAAAATAAAGAATTTGATGTTTATCTAGCAGCGAGCAAGCTCAGCATTCTTCTTACGGCAAAATATTTGTTAAACACACTATTACAATTTTACTCTAACTAGTTGAGAGCGTACCCTCCTGAAATCGGGACGGTTCGCTTAGAGCCTTGAAAAGGCAGAGACAACCAGTACTTAATTTATCAGTTTTGAAGGTTGAGCTTTTTTTTCGTTGCTGTTGCACCTCTTATCCTCTTGTTTAAGGCAGATAGATTCGAGCTTTTGATCCATAGTCAACAGTCGGTCTAAAACTTCCCTAATTTCTTGTGCAACAGGATCGTTCTCTGATTGGGTTTCACCATACGAGAAAAAGCATAGGTTTTCTGTTAACGTTCGATACTTTTGGTCACTATCTTTTGATTTGTTAGATTTTGAAACTGCGCGAGCTGGCACACCCACGACAGTGGTATTATCAGGTACTTCTTTAGTAACAACTGAGTTTGAGCCTACTTTCACCCCATTGCCAATTTTTATAGGGCCTAGTACTTTTGCTCCGGCACCGACGATCACGCCATCCCCCAAGGTTGGGTGCCTTTTACCTTTTACCCAGCTGGTCCCACCTAGGGTGACTCCATGGTAAATTGTTACATCATCACCAATGACGGCGGTTTCGCCAATCACAACCCCAATACCATGGTCTATAAAGAACCTTCGGCCCACTATAGCTCCGGGGTGAATTTCAATACCGGTGAGAAAGCGATTCAGGTTAGACAAAACTCGAGATAAGAATTTGAGCTTCCTTTTCCACATTGCATGAGCAATGCGATGCATCGCTATTGCATGCACACCAGGGTAGTTAAAAACTACTTCTATGACGTTTCTAGCTGCAGGATCTCTCTGAAGAACACTCTTGATGTCTTCTCTAAGTAGTTTAATCACTTAATATTCCTCAAGTAATGAATCTATATTTAACAACGCGTAAAGCTAATTTCAGTTTTTAATAATATTCTTTTTTATTTCGTTGGGCTGACTTGTATCTATCTCGAGAACCTTGCTAAAACCAAAGGATGTCGTCATTTTCAAAGCCAGCTGAGCGCATTTCTATGCTTTCAAATAAATCCGCTAGCTATAGCGGTTTTATTTCAACCTAATGCAAAACTCAATGGGCCATAATTTTAAAAACTAACTATCGAGTGACGAGCTTTTAGGTCTGGGGGAGTCTCTGTTTTCAGCTATTACTTTTCTTTTTTCGGGATTGAAGTCGATACAACTAAGTTCCCTATGCCCCACACCTAGCACCACTACTTTTCAAAGTTCAGGAGTTAAGAAAGACGAAAAGCCTTTCAATAGGACGCAAAAATAGTCGGAGATTATGCATCTTTTTTTGAAAGTAGCCGTCATACTTAGAGTTCGTAACGTTATAGAGGAAGGTATTTCATATGCTAGGGGGGTTTATATGCTAGCTGAGTGGGAGAGCCACAAACAACAACTTAGAAGTTATATAGCTCGGCAAATAAGTGATCAGGAAGTTGTTGAAGACATACTACAAGAAGTCTTCATTAAGGCGAGTGATAATCTACAGCAACTGAAAGCAAAAGGGAGCCTCAGGAGTTGGCTGTACACCATAACTAGAAACACAATAATTGATTACTACAGAAAACGAACTAACTACGAAGAATTGCCTGATGACCTTGCTCAAGAGTCAAAAGACCTCATAGAGCAAAACTATAAAGTATTGTCTGGGTGCTTGAGGCCTTTGTTACAAGAGTTGCCAGATAAATATCGTATCCCCTTAGAACTATCGGAGCTTGAAGGGATGAGTCAACAAGATGTTGCAACGAGTCTCGGGCTTTCTTTATCTGGTGCTAAAAGTAGAGTACAGCGTGGTCGAGCGAAGTTGAGAGAGCTAATGTTAGCTTGTTGTGAATTTGAAATGTCTAAAGGGGAAATAACAGATTTTACACCAAAAAGTGAAACAGGGAAAAAGTGCTATGATAGAGTGCGTAAAAGGTACACTTAAATTGTAACCTCTATATTGTGTAATATTTTAATTTAAGAATTTACCATAAGGAAGTTAAGTCAATGGCTAACCTAAAGCGATTCGTCAAAGAATAATAATGGCTAGCAGCTAAAATTGGCTCGTTATGATGCAGTAGAACATTTTTAATAAAGTGCAGAATGACGACCATATTGTTGCGTCTATTTTGTGTGTAACAACGTCATATATGTGATATCTGAATAAGAGAGTATTAATATGATGAAAGTTGTGAGTTTAAAGATATGCCCGTTTGTACAGCGCGTAACTAGCTTGTTGGAAGCAAAAAATGTCCCCTATGAGATTGAATTCATTGATCTCAAAAATAAACCACAATGGTTTTTGGATATTTCGCCGAATGCGCAAGTACCAGTCCTGATACTTGAAACTGGTGAGGTCTTATTTGAATCCGACGCAATCGCAGAGTATATCGATGATATTACAGCCCCTATAGAAGTTGGCATCACACCAGAGCAGAGAGCTAAAGACAGAGCTTGGAGCTATCAAGCCACAAAGCACTACCTATTGCAGTGTTCTACAATGAGAAGTCCCAACGCTGAGATATTGCAAGAGCGGCAGGCAAAACTAAGTAAAGTTTTTGAGAAAGCGGAAGCGGTGTTGGGAGAGCATCCATTCTTCAAGGGTGATAGCCTTAGTAACGTTGATATTGCTTGGCTGCCCTTGTTACACCGGGCGTCAATTATAGAAGAAAAAACAGGATATGATTTACTTGGTGGTTTTCCCAAAGTTAAATCATGGCAATCTGCAGTATTAAATACCGGTATTGCTGACCGCTCGGTAGCTGTTGATTTTTTGGAAGAGTTTTATGGCTTTTATCTGACAGACAAAACGTACTTAGGAAATTTGGTACAAAATCGTTAATTCAAACTTTAGCTATCTAAATCGTATTGCAGGTTAGTATCAGGGCGGGATCCGGGGTGAGAGTATACTTCGTTAACGACCATTAACTGGAGGTAAGCTCTGCCCTGAATTCATTCATCGTCAAATCTTGCCCGAACACATTTGCCACGTATCGAACCTTTACGGCCTGTGTGCTGTTTTACAGATTGCGAACACCCTGTCTGAGCGCCATGTTTTCCGCGGAAAAGATTCACTTACTCTGACAGGCATCTTCTTTAAACACGACACCCAATACCCAATGCTGCTGGTTCTCGATGTGCTAATGGTGGCGGATAGCTTTTTGTAACATCTGTGCATCAGGCTCAACTGAAGTGACATAAAAGTGCGTGTCTATTTTTGTTAACGATTCGGATTTTTTGTGTCTTTCAAACGCGACTAGCGAAGTGAGTCTAGGCCATTTTTCTCTTATCTCTTCAGACAGATTGTCGGCCTTTAGAGCATAAGTGATGTATGTTTTTTGACGTCCATAACCATTGCTAACTTGTACATCTTCAGTCAAATTCTTTTCTTCTGCAAAGGCTGTTTCCAAACATGAAATGACTACTTTATAGAGTGTTTTCTGATTTGCTTTGGCCTGTACCAGATAGTTAGCCCCTCTTGAAATCAATGCTGAAAGAGTCGCTTTCTGACAATGTAGTGCATCTAGTGTTGTCCACTCCCCCGTTAGTGAGACACCTGTAAACTAGAGTTTTCCAACTTTGCTCGGTAAGCTGCGGGTGGCAGATCATCAAGGCTTTCATGTGTTCGTTCTTCGTTGTAATCCAATCGCCAGAACCACACCATTTCTTTCACTTGATTGATACTCTCAAACAAGTAAGCATCTAAAAATTCTCGTCTAAATGAGCCATTAAAGCATTCAACAAACCCGTTTTGCTGTGGCTTGCCAGGCTGGATATAAACTAATTCGATGTTATGTGCTTCACACCAATCGGTTAAACGCGCTGAGATTAATTCAGGCCCGTTATCTACTCGAATTTGTTTCGGTAAACCGCGCTCTGCTTTGAGTTGTTCAAGTGTTCTAACAACCCGTTCCGCTGGCAGCGAAGTATCTACTTCAATAGCCAAACACTCCCGAGTGCCTTCATCAACAATATTGAGCGTTCTAAATCGTTTTCCGCAGTATAAAGAATCATGCATAAAATCTAAGGCCCACTGATGATTAGCTTGAGCGACAACTTCCAATGGCTGCGCAACTCTTTTAGGCAACACGCGTTTCACTCTGCGCTTTAAGTTCAAACCCATTTGGCAATACACCCGATAAACGCGCTTATGGTTAAACGGATAACCTTTAAAACGAAGACGACCATAGCATTTCCAGAATCCAGCTCTGGGGGACTTTTTTAATTCTGCATTGATGGCATCAATGACAGCTGCGTCAGCCTTTCGCCAGTCTCGTTCTGAGCGGTAGTAGGTAGCGCGACCTATACCCACAAACTTACACGCTTTTAGAATACTTAAACCCGCTTGAACCAGTGTGCTGGCGCTACTTCGCTTCTGCGCTGTCACCAACCCTTTTTTGCGAATAACTCCTTAATCGCATGGTTCTCTAGGCTGACATCTGCGTACATCTTTTTAAGCTTGGCACTCTCTTCTTCAAGCTCTTTCAGGCGTTTAACATCTGACGCTTCCATCCCGCCATATTTGGCTTTCCAGTTGTAATACGTAGCACTGCTGATCCCATGCTTGCGGCACACTTCTTCAACCTTCATACCTGCATCGGTTTCTTTGAGCACAGCTATGATCTGAGATTCTGTAAAACGTGACTTTTTCATCGTTGTCTCCTGTTTGTGATATTACAGAAAACTCTAATTAAACATGTCTCATGTTAAGGGAAGTGGACAGTGTGACGATAGAATCTGAAATATCGAGCACATCTAATAAGGCCCTAACTGCCGGCATCTCATTGGGTTTACTCGCTAGTGTATGCTGATACAAAGTTAAACCTGACTCACAATCAAAAGCAGACACTAAGTGTAAGTTATCCTCACGTTTCTTAATGGCACCGCGCAGGGTTTTGCCATCAAATGCAATGATTGGCTTAATAGACTGAAAGCGCTGCTCGTTGACCCAACTAAACAGGCTAAAACCAACGAATCAGTCTCCACTGTTTTTTAATAATTCGTGCAATGCTATGTCGCGTTGGAATACCGTGCTTAAATGCTCTGAACTGCCTGAGCCTGGGCTGTTTATCGTGCTCGAACACCTCGATATCTTTCCAGCCTTCACAACCGGATAAAACAGGCGAGATGATAAGAAACAAAACATCAGCAAGATCATGATGTTGATTGATAGAAGAACGCTTATCTTCAATAAGTTCAAGGAGGCTAAATAATGAGATAATTAACAAGTCGATAGTGATAATGTGGGCTTTATTAGATCAGAGAAGGACTGGGTGTTAAAGCCTTTTTACAAAGTGTGATCCCTCCGTGGGGGTATACCCATCACTTTATAGGCTCTTTGATAGTCACCAAGTTCCTTTGCAAGACTAAGTAAACCTATTTTGTGTTTAATGATTGTATTGTTAGTATGTAGTATGAGAGTTACCTCTTATTTGTTTTGATTTTAAGGTTCGACACCTTTATCAAAGCGGTAACTCCCACTTTTTCAAGCGAAGTGTCAGATCTTGTCTGAACTAATACAATTAAAATGACTAATCACATTCTCAATTTGCATTTTTTCTTTGTTGCCAGTTAACCGGTTTTTATATTCGACAATTCCTTCTTTTAGATTACGCTCGCTAATGATTAAAATATGTGGGATTCCAATTAACTCAATATCATTAATCATCACGCCGAGGCGCTCTTTACGGTCGTCAAGTAATACTTCAACGTTATTAGAGGCTAAAGTGTTGTATAGCATCTCAGTAGCTCTCTGTACGGATGAAGATTTATGCATATTTATCGGGATAATTGCCACATTAAAAGGTGCAATAGATTCAGGCCATATAATTCCAAATTCATCATGATTTTGTTCAATAGCGGCCGCCACAACTCGTGTACAACCTATACCGTAACTTCCCATTTCTAAAGTTCGGTTTTTACCTGTTTTATCTAAAACATTTGCGTTCATCGCTTTTGAATAGTAATCACCTAACTCGAAAATATGACCGATCTCAATTCCTCGCTTTAAGCTAAGTTTCCCTTGGCCACACGGACTAGGGTCTCCTTCTGCAACGTTTCGAATGTCAGCAATACGATCTATTTTTGCATCACGAACCCAATTAATGCCGAAATAGTAGTTATTGTCTAGGTTTGCACCAGCGACAAAGTCGCTGATAACAGAAGCGCTGTAATCAACTATGTACGGAATGTTGAGGTTGACAGGGCCGTGTGCTCCTATAGATGCACCTGTCAGCTCGAAAATTTCTTTCTCATCAACATAGTGAATTGGGAACTCAACTTCTGGCAATTTCTCAGCTTTAACTTCATTTAGCTGATGATCTCCGCGAATAACCAAAGCAACAATATTAGAACCTACTACATTAGACGCTTTCACAAATATAACTTTTACAAAAGAGCTGCTAGATAGCTTTTTTTCCATCGCTAACTCGTCAACATCATTTACCTCTGGCAGATAAACCATTTTCAAACTCTCTGATGCCATTTTACGCTTCGTTTTAGGAAGCAACGCATCTGCTTTCTCTATATTGGCAGCGAATTCCGATTTATTAGAAAATGCTATTAAATCTTCACCACTATCAGCTAAAGCATGAAATTCATGCGAATTTGAGCCACCTATATTGCCTGAATCAGCAAGCACTGCTCGATACCTCAGCCCAATACGGTCAAAAATTTTACAATATGCTTGGTACATTTTTTCATAATTATCTCTCAAGCTACTTTTACTTAAATGAAAAGAGTAGGCATCTTTCATAACAAATTCACGAGAGCGCATGACACCAAAGCGAGGCCTAATTTCATCTCTAAATTTTGTTTGAATTTGATAAATGCTTAAAGGAAGGCGCTTATAGGAGCTAATTTCGTTACGAACGAGATCAGTAATGATTTCTTCGTGAGTAGGACCTAAAACGAATGAGCGATTGTGTCGATCTGAAATGCGCAATAGCTCCGGCCCAAACTTATCCCAACGCCCAGTTTCTTCCCACAAATTAGAGGGCTGGACTAATGGCATTAGAGTTTCCATTGTTCCAATGTTATCCATCTCTTCTCTAACAATCTTTTCTACTTTACGCAGTACGCTTAATCCCAAAGGAAGCCACGTGTATAAGCCCGATGACAATTTGCGGATCATGCCAGCTCGCTGCATTAATTGATGACTGATTATGTCAGCATCTTTCGGTATAGCTTTTTGTGTAGCTAAAAGGTAATTAGTTGTACGCATATTCTGTATCCGTTATCTAGTTGTGAGTATTCATGTTCATGTATTTCAGGAAGCCGATTCAGTAAGTGAGGGCTTTCCGTACACGTGTGTTAGTTATGTATTCAAGATTAATTAGTCGCATCTAAATTTACAGTTGCACAATAGCGCATGTATGCGTATATTTCAATCCGAACTCAACATTTAAGAGAGATAATATTTTGGATATAGATAAATTGATGATAGCGCTTAATGAGTTTATTCATGTAGGCGGAGGCTTGATACTTATAATTGCTGTAGTTTCAGTTTTAACTGGTCTAATGCGAGAATATGTGCCACAGGATAAAGTTCAGAAAAAAATCAATAAGCATGAAAAGTGGGGCAGTGTATTAGGAGCTGGTTTTGGAATGCTTACACCTTTTTGTAGTGCTGCTGTAGTACCAGTTACTATGGGGATGGCTTCAATGGGAGTTTCCTTAGGTACTGTACTAAGCTTTTTGATTTCAGCGCCATTATGTAACTTTATTGTTTTAGCGATGATTTACGCGATGTTCGGCTTAAAAATAACGGCTGTCTATCTGGCTCTTACATTTGGTGCAGCTGTTATCGGTGGTTGGATAATTTCTAAATCACCTTGGAAAAACGAGATTAAACGAGGTGATGAGTTAGAAGATGCAAAGCAAGTGCCTAGTTGCAGTACATCTAGTAATGCACCAACTAGTGCCTGTGCGACAATGACTACAACACCTTGTGAAAGTGCTGAGCAAAAACAAAGCTTAAATGCATGTGATACAGTAAATATGAGTTGTGATTCCTTAGCAACAATGGTCAAGGGACAAGTCCAGCCGTCTCGCATGCGAAGTGCAATGCATTCAGCTATTGCGCTATTTAAGCGAATTGTCCCTTATGTTTTATTAGGTGCGTTAATAAGTGGCCTTTCTGCGGCATACCTACCAGCGGAGCTGGTTGAAAAATATGTTGGTGGAGATGATATTAGTTCAATTATTATTGCTGCCGTTATCGGTGTTCCTTTGTACTTGCGCATTGAAATGGCTATTCCTTTGTTAAAAGTGTTAATCATAAAAGGTATGGGGTTAGGGCCTGCATTAGCACTGATAATTGGTGGTACAGGTGCTAGTTTGCCTGAGATTGCGCTAGTTTCTTCAGTGTTAAAGAAAAAAGCAGTATTTGCATTCTTAACAATTGTTTTAACCACCGCAGTGTTAGGTGGAATGATATTCCAATATTTGATTTAAACAATCAATACGCCACTCTTGGTTGTGGCGTATTTTTATGGAACTTGTATGAAAGTAGAGATCCTATTGTGTGGTTATGTGCCGAGTAAGTTACAAGCAGGGTAGGGAGACTACGGACAATGTTTAATTCGTGAATTTGAACTTGATAATGTTAGCGGCATTCCACCCAGTGTACATGAAGACTTAAAGTGGATTCTTGGTTTTGATTTTTATTTTTCTTATTGGGGTCGGTATAATGGCCACAGGTTATCTCGAAGCGGTAAGAACAAAGACTCATGATTGATGTAAATTATATTGATGCCCTTAAAGCATTATCGGATCCAACTCGACTACGTTTATTTTGGTTACTACTACATGTTGATCAACGTATAACAGTAGCTGAAGCATTAGATGTTACAGGGGATACTCAATATAACGTATCAAGAAACTTAAAAATGCTTTTTAAAGCAGGGTTGTTAACACAGCAAAAGAAGGGCAAGTGGGTTTACTACACAATGTGCGAGCAAAGCGCACCTCATTGCCAAGCTCTAATAGACTCGGTTAGGTATCTACCTTCCGAATCTTTTTCGGAAATAATAGAACGGTGTGTTTTACGCTTGTCTATGCGTGTTAACGGAGAGTGTGTGGTTGGTGCTGACAGTGAAGAGTGGAAGGCATTAATCAACAAAGAAAAAATGGACTCTGTATAAATCTGTGTAACTGTCAATTTTTAATTTTTAATTTTTAATTTTTAATATAGGGTTGATCTGATTCAACACTTTTGGACACCTCATTAAGTGAGTAAACTAACTCATAGAGGTGAAAAATGACATCCCCAAAGAAAACCAGAAAAACTTATTCAGCCGAATTTAAAGAAGAAGCCTTGAAGCTGGCGACCAAAGCTGGAATTGCACAGGCTGCGCGAGAACTCACAGTTTATGAATCTCAGCTCTATGCTTGGCGTAACGCAGCTCAAAAGAAAGCATCAACCTCTGAGAGCAGAGAATGCCAAGTTAAAACGCCAGTTGGCTAAGCAAGCAGAGGAGCTAGAAATCCTAAAAAAGGCGGCTACCAACTTCGCGAAAAACCAAAAGTAACTCGATTTGAGTTTATGAAAGACAACCGCAGGTCATTCTTAATACGCAAGATAGCCTATGTATTATCAGTGTCGCCAAGTGTGTATTATTCATGGCTAAAATCGTGCCAGCAGCCGAGTAAGCGCAAGCAGGCGTAACAAGCGTGTGATACTAAAATCAAAGATACGTTTACAAAGAGCATGGAGCTCCAAGGGCTTTTAGCTTAAAGCGGCTCGCAAGTTTAAAGTGACAACAGACAGTAAACTCGTATTGCCTGTTGCTCCGAATTTGCTTGGGCAAGACTTTATCGCTGACGAGTCAAATCAAAAATGGGCAGGCGACATCACCTATTTAATGACAAGCGAAGGTTGGTTCTATTTAGCAGTTATTATCGATTTATACTCACGCGTAGTGATTGGTTGGTAGTGAGTAAGCGCATGACATCAACCTTGGTGTGTGATGCTCTATAAATGGCGCTGTGGCGACGCGGCATGCCAGCACATATTTGAATACATTGAAATTGATTACAACAAAAAGAGAAGGCATAGTGCTATTGGCTATCTAAGCACTGAAAGATTTGAACAACTGAACATAGCTTAATGAAGTGTCCTGTTTTACTGGATCAGATCATCGTTTTTTGAGTTCACAAACAACTGTTCGTGAAAAAGCCATGTGAGCTTTGCATCTATTTTTACAGTAGCAATTTTTTGGTAAAATGAAAGATCATCAGTTCTAGGTTTACAACGACGGAAGGCCCCGTGATACGCTGGAAAACATGTTTCCAGTTGACTATCTTTGAGGCCTTATAACCTTGCTAGCAGCAAGTTACATCAGGTTAGGTGGGTTAGAGTTAGTTTAAATAAAAATAAACTGATATAAGTAACCAGCACTGATAGCCATTGATAAGACTACAAAAAGAAACGCCCAAATCAGCTTATTCTTAAAAATTGATTTGAGTAAAATAACTTCTGTCAAGCTAGCTCCTGCACTACCTATGATGAGTGCCATAACGGCTCCAAGCCCCATTCCTTTTGCTGCTAGCGCTGAGCTTAGTGGGATCACAGCTTCAGCTCTTATATACAATGGAATACCGATAACTGCTGAAATCGGAATAGCAAAAGGGTTAGTTTCACTAGCGATGCTTAAAATAATTTCTGTTGGCATGAAGCCATATATAATTGAACCTAAAGCAATACCTCCGAACAAATAAGGAACTACCTTTTTGAAATCTTTCCAGGTGCTTCTCCAAATTTTTATCCACTTGCTTACAGGTGGGGCTTTTTTGTGACAAGCTGAACCACATTGTTTTTTCTCAGGTTCAATATAAGCTTCTGATCTAACGTACTTTTCAAAACCGAGTTTTTCCAACGTGATGCCTGCTATTATTGACACTGCCATCGCAATTGAGAAATAAAAGACTGTAACCTTGACACCAAAGGTAACCGCAAATAGCCCTATGATAATGGGGTTAAGTAATGGGCTTGAAAATAAAAAGACCATCATGGTTCCAAACCCAGCATTCGCTCGCAACAGACCTTTTAAGAAAGGTATTGTCGAACATGAGCAGAAGGGGGTTATAGCCCCAAGTAAGCTTGCTATAAAGTAACCATGACCATTCTTCCCACTTAATATACTCTGGATTTTTGAAGCTGGAATGTACTCTTGTAAGATACCTACAATGTAGCTAATTATTAAATAAAGCAAAGTCAGTTCAACAGCTAGAGTAATAAACATACTCAAAGTGTTTAAAACAACCTCTTGATTAATAGACATAAAAAACCTCTCGACGATAAAAATCAAAATCTATATTTCTAGTAACTTGGAAATGATAGGGTGAGGTTGTTGGCTTTGTCAATAAATTTCTGGTAATATGGAAATATTAAAGCCTCTAGAGTGGATAAATTATGGTAATTGAAGAAGTGGCCAAAGCCTTTAAAGAGCTTGGCCATACGACTCGGCTAATGATCTTTAAAAGACTAGTAAAGGCAGGTAAGGGCGGGATAAGTGTTGGAGCACTACAGCAAGAGCTAAATGTTCCCAATTCAACATTGTCCCATCATATTTCCAGTCTCATCTCTGCTGGTCTAATTAAACAGCGAAGAGAGGGGAGGGTCTTGTTTTGTACTGTTGAATACAAGAAGTTACTTGCTGTTATCAGCTTTCTACAGGATGAATGCTGTTTTGATGAACCTTAGTTATTCAGAGTTAAGTTGTAAGTAAGTTATTTGTCACGGTCAGTCAATGCCAAGGGCTGACTGTATGAATGATAACGATTTTTCGATAAAGTTTAGTTGTTCAACAATAGTCCTCGCCTCTCTAAAACTCCTTTCCTGAAAATGTATAAATTGCATTGGTCACATTTGCCAAGTTCTATGCATCCTTTTTGCCAATACTGCGTCTTAGTAAGTAGCCAATACAACTAAGGGTTAGCTTTTCTAACGGTAAGAGCTATTAAAATATGAATTTGAGCAATAGAATATCTGAGTGGTCGCTCATTCTTAAATTAATTTTAGGGATTTTAACTGGTATCTCTATTGGTATATTTGCCGACGAAAAAACAATGTCTATTATTGCGTCAGTAAAGTATGTGTTAGGGCAATTTATATTCTTTACTGTTCCTCTGGTAATTGTCGCATTTATTGCACCTGCAATAACTAAACTAAAATATAACGCTAACAAAATGTTAGGTGCCGGAATAGGTATCGCCTATTTTTCAGCTGTCGGAGCTGCATCTTTGGCTTACTTTTCAGGTCTAGTTTTGATTCCATATCTCTCCGTCCCAATCGAAACAGAGAGCTTGAGACCCATTCCCGAAGCAGCATTTAAACTCTCAATCTCTCCTGTTATGTCGGTGATGTCAGCATTAGTACTAGCCATTCTTATTGGTATGACAACGTTGAAGACAAAAGCCAGTGGCTTCGAAAAACTTCTAGTTGAATTTGAAAGTATGATGATGATTGTCATAAAAGCAGTTGTTATTCCTACCTTACCGCTATTTGTGGCTTCCACCTTTGCAGGGCTCGCTTATGAAGGGTTATTAACTCAACAGCTTCCTGTATTTTTGAAAGTAGTCATGTTAGCGCTGTTGGGTCACCTAGTTTGGTTAGCTATTTTATATTCAATAGCTGGATTTATTTCTGGTAAAAACCCTTGGCAAGTTATAAAGCACTACGGTCCAGCATATCTAACAGCTATTGGTACTATGTCTAGCGCTGCAACACTTCCTGTCTCGTTGAATGGAGCAAGAAAATCGAAAGTTCTAAGTAAGGAGACTGTTGACTTTATGGTGCCGCTTGGAGGAACGATTCACCTTTGTGGTTCAGTTTTAACCGAAACACTTTTTGTCATGGTTATTTCACTGATGCTTTATGGCTCAATCCCACCAATTGATGTGATGGCAGTATTTATCTTGTTGTTTGGGGTATTTGCGATTGGTGCCCCAGGCGTTCCAGGAGGCACCGTTATGGCCTCAATGGGGATAGTGGTAGGCGTGTTAGGCTTTGACCCAGCTGGTGTAGCACTATTAATTGCTATATTTGCAATCCAAGACAGCTTTGGAACTGCATGTAATGTTACTGGTGATGGCGCAATCACGCTAATGCTAGAAGGAATATTTAATAAAAATGCAGATCAAGATCCAGCGCTATGATAAGGGCTTAACCAAAAATAAAAAATAAGTTACAACAGCAACTACTTTTCTAGTAGCTGCTAAATTCCAAAACTAAGAAGATATTGACGTTACAGCTTGAATTGCAATTTTATTAATGGCGACCTTATACCTGAAAAACATCAGGAAGATAGTTTTGAAAAATATAAGTGCTAGCGCCTCAAGCAGTGAATGCTCTGTCGCTTTTCCTTTAGAAATGATTTGTTGATTATGAAAAGTTTAAAAAATATACCGGTAACATTAGTTTCCATTTTTCTGTTATTCAATGCATTGGATGCAACAGCAAATAGTCAAGGTTTTGAGGCTATTCAAGGTCAAATAGCAGCATTACAAAATCGTGTAGATGAACTTGAAGAAAAAAAAGTGCCATCGAAGAGTAGTAACTTAACTCTTTATGGAAGCTTTAGGCCCGCACTCACATATAGTCATTTCGGCAATGGGAAGACCAGTACAGATGTTACGGATTTTTATTCTAGGATTGGCTTTAAAGGAGAGAAAGTTCATAGCAGCAACCTAACTGCCTTTTATCAGGGGGAGTGGGATGTTGACATAGAAGCTGATTCTGACTTTGGTGATGCGCGACTAGGGTTTGTCGGCTTGAAGGGATATTTCGGTAAGATTGCAATCGGAAAACAATACAGCCCGCATTACAATACTATCGCGTTCGTGACAGATATATTTAATAACAGAGCAAGTCCTTTTGCATACGATGAAGCTGGGCCAGCCAGAACAAATCAACTAATAACATATTCATACGCTGCTAATAACTTGAAATTTGAAGCCGGGATTCAAGCCAACGGACATGAAGAGTACAGTGCCGGTGGAGATAATACTAATTCCAATAATAAAGCACACATAGATGCTAGCTCATTGGGAATTGGATATAACGGATCCAGCTATTATTTTGGTGCTTCATTTCTTAATCAAAAGATAAACGATAGTGAGGAAAAAGATTTTGTTTCATTTGCTGCAAGTTGGAATGTAAAAGAAAAACTATACTTAGGCATAACTTATCGGGATGTCGAACATGTATTGTCAGGCAATCATTACAAACAATCATCTTTAGACATAGCGTCTGCATACTCTTTTAGCAAGAGCTACAAATTAAAGATGTCATATTTCGATTGGAACGGTAACGGGCTAGGGCGCTCGTATAACGGTTACAACGTAACCTTTGAAAGGCACTTTAATAGTTATATTTATATATTTACAGAATGGCTGACTCGGGACATCGAAAATCAATCAAGGAAAAACCAACTAAGTGTCGGCATACGTTATGATTTCGAAGCCTCACTTTAAAGCGCTATGGTTATTGGTGACCTTTTTGTGAAAAGAAAGTATTAGTTTTTTGATAATGGAAAGGACAGGCTTATCTCACAAGCTACTATAGAAAATTTTTGCATCCTTTGTTAGCCAGCTCCGTCTAAAGTTTACACAGTACGTACTACAATACAGAGGTTAATAGTGAATTTTGACAAGAAAGATCCTGCAGCGGAGAACCAATTCATCAGAAATAGCGCGCATATGCTTGAGGGGATATTCGGAACCGCGGATGTCACTCCTTTTTGGGTGGCTGATATGGACTTAAGGGTTGCAGAACCAATCATAGATGAGTTACAACGCCTGACAAGTCGAGGGAAGTTTGCTTATGAATTTCACTCGCAAGGGGTATTTAAAGCAATAAGTGACTGGAATCTCCGCAGGCATGGTCTCAAATTGAATACGAGTAACTTTGTACAAGTTACCGGCGTACTAACAGGCATAGCTTTACTTATACGAGAGCTGACGGAAGTCAATGATAGTATCTTGATTCAAACACCTGCTTACCACCAGTTTTCTAAAGTAATAAGTACTGCTAATAGGAAAGTTGTTAAAAGCCCTCTTCGTGTCGTTGACGATAGTTATGAAATGGATTTTCAAGATTTGGAAAGCAAATTAAAAGATCCAAATGTGAAGGTACTCATATTGTGCAACCCTCACAACCCTGTTGGCAGAGTTTGGCGGCCAGACGAACTGATTACAGTGCTTGAATTGGCAAATAGATATAATGTTACAATAATCAGTGATGAGATTCATTCTGACATTATTTATCAAGGATATAAGTTTACCAGCCTGATGACTGTCGGGGCTGATAAACACGTATCATTAATCGGTTCGCCATCAAAAACATTTGGTCTGCAAAGTATCTCAAATGGTTATCTCTACACTGAAAATACCGAGCTATTAGAGAAGATGAAAGCCATTTCTGAGTCGCTTTACCTAGATCATGGGAGCGCATTTTCGACATTTGCAACTATTGCGGCATATGAGAAAGGTGAATCGTGGTTAGGCGCTTTTATGGAGTACATGCAAGGAACTGTAGACTGGCTCCAAAATTTCACTGATAAAGAACTCACTAACGTCAAGATGTTTCCCGTCGAAGGCACCTACCAAGCTTGGTTAGATTTCTCTGGCGTAGGTCTTCCAGGTGATGAATTGATAAAGCTGTTTGGAAGAGCTGGGTTTGGAGCGTCTCCAGGCACTTGGTTTGATAGTGACGCAAAACAATATGCCCGGATCAGCTTTGCCTGCCCTCGTGCGGATATACAAGAGGCGTTCAAGCGTCTAGACCTAGAGCTAAAAGCAATCACATAGGTGGTACTTTTTTCTTTGACAGCTTGCCCTTTAACTCCAAAAAAAAGTAAAGGGCAGGCAGCTGAACGTGTATAGAAGTGCACAAGTTAGCTAAAAAAGATAAGAGCATTGAACTGCCTGAATACCACAGTTATTTCAGCCTCATGTCGGAAATTAAAAGTGCAGCTGCATTGGGCGCTCGAGTGCGTGAACACTCAGCTTACTAATATGTATTAGCTAAAACTTGACCTGGTAATCTTCCTTTTTATAGAGCCAAACAATAAAAGCGAAGTGGAGAACTGCGCTTCATACGCTTCCTGATTCAGCCTAAAGCCAGTTCAAACATCAAACCTGTTTCATTTCCATCGGCTATACAACTTGGTCGCTTTGCCAGCACTCTTTTAAGAGTGTTGTAGTATTTGAAGGCACGGTATCCAGGAAAACTCCTCTGCGCTAATTTCCGTTTGTAGCTCGTTGAAAGCAGCGAGTTTGATTGGTGTTATGGACACTATGCCGCACTTACACTTCGAATAACAACGTAATCAAGTAGTGAAGAGTTGCTTCCGGCTGTGGATCTTCAAGCAAAGTGGTATTTATGGTAATTGAAAACGCCAGCAAGAAATTAACAAGGCTTATTCAGAGCTGGCGATGGGCAATAAATTATTTTTTATCGTGGAACTCGGGGGACGCTCAGACAAAAAAATTTAGGGAGGTGATAGTTGAGCTGGACCTGCCTTAGGTTCTTGCCAACGTCAATTTTAATATTTCTTAATTAGGGGGACTGCTTCCAGTTTACATATATCGAAGCCAACCGAGAAGCGACCTCCTCATTTTTATTTGGGTCTAGGTTTAGTAGTAATTGTTCAATCTCCTTTTTATATTGGTTTGGTGAAATTGGCAGTTTGTTATCGATTGAATCTATATACTTATCTAATTGAGCCATGCTTTTTGCACCTCCATTCCACATCAATTTAGCAGATGCACGGTCCAATTTTATATACTCTGCCCACATTTCAGTATGATCGGTTGGTTCATAGGTAAAACTTTCTATAAAGTCACCTGGTAGTAGCTCTTTTATTGAAGACCAGTTTTTATTTTGATATTGCATGATGGAAATACTGGTAGCGCTGTGCGCAATAAGTTGTGGCCATAACATATACTGTCGATCTTCTTTAGCTGGAAATGAAGTGATCTCCCGCCAGTGATCTACCTGCATATTGTTATCGGTTGAACCCAACATCAGTAACAATGTTTGTTCTTGCTGGAGCAGTACGATTACATCAACTCCCATATCCGCTTGAATATTTCCGCACAAAGCTGCTTTTATCTTTATATTTTCGATATTCGCGCTAGAGTCTAAAGCTTCGGACATCTGTTTAGTTGATAATGGTAGCTGATGTATTTCGTCATTTTGATAAGTTTGGCAAGCTAATAGCTGGCCCTTCTGGGGCTGCTCTAGTGTTAACTCTAGTAATGAGGAGTAGCCATCCTCCTGATAACTAAATAGTTGTTGTTTTGCACGATTAAAACTAAACCGTTTCTGGTTAGCAAATCCGGTGATATTATCTATTTTTTCAGGGACATGAATAGAGGTTTGCAGTTGAGGTGCAAGTTTTGTGTCATCTGTTACGGCTTGCTGATTACTTCTGTCATAGCAGCCAGATAGTAACGCAGTAACGACTATAGATAAGCATAAATAGTGATTTATTTTCATAATTGATAAGTACCGTTCAAGAGGGTATCGATCGAGAATGAGTTTGCCGTGTATTGATGATAAACACCCATACACGGCCTTTTGTTTCTCTAGTTCTCTATGTTAATTTGGATTCGGAATATAACGGCTTACACCATCTACTCTATGGGTTACCCGCCAAACAGGCACTGAGCTTGCGCGTAACTTCTTAAGCAATGCCGCAGTTTGAATTTCACTGTCATGGATGTTCTCTCCTGTGAGTAGGTGAGGCGATACAACCTTATCAAAGAAAATGTTCAGGTTTTGCGCGCTTGCAGGTAAAAAATAGCTTCTGGAGTTGTACTTATCGACAGCCCATGGCAGGGTGTTATTATTTTCATCCTGAACCTCACTCGTCACGCCATGATCTATATTGGCAACGAAACTGATAGAGCTTTGGGTATCTTTTGCTTGCTTGAATGTACGGGAGAAGTATCCGCCTACACCAACCCCAAAACCTGTACCACTGGAGTCAACTTCAAAATCTACACCAAAATCTACATTGGCTTCAAAGCCATAGTGATCAGTAATTGATCCGGCAGCTATTTCATTTTTTGACTGAAACCCACCATCAGAGACTGCTATCTCTGAGATTAACAATTTATCATTGATAAACTCTTGTGCAGACGTACCACTGGTATCTGTTTTGGCTGCATTGTGACGAGCTAACAGTTCATCCTGCTGACGCTTATCCTTAATTCGCCAAACCAACTCTTCTCTTGGGTTAAAATAAGACTGTCCGACACCATTAACTTTTTTAGGACCGATAAAGCCATCGAGGGAGCCCGCCACCAGGTAGTTAGGGTTCATTTTAAAATTAATGGTTTCATCATTGATAGCGGCATCAGAGAAATCCAGTACATAGCCGACCAGTCTACCTGTTTCAGGGTGATGTAGTGCATATCTAGATGCACTCAATGTAGAAACAAAAAGTGTTCCTTCCGTGTGAGGAGCCCATAGCTCAACCGTTTTATTTCCCTTGTCATCGGTTTCATAACAAGGTTGCAGGTAAGCGCTTTCTCCTTGTTCACAAACTCGCCCAGGAACATTCCCAGTCATAAATGACTTTCTCACTATTGTTTTAGATAAAGAAAATTCTTCTTCATTACCCCAGATTTTACCTCCTGAGGCATTGACGTAGAGTTTAAGGCTGCTGGATACTATTGGCGTTTTAATACCGGCAGTTTCATAAAGTGAAACTTTACCGCCTCCTGTGGAATCAATAGCGTTTGAGACCGTAGTGCCGATATTTATTTCAATTTCAACATCGGCAAGAGCTCCAGAATAGCCCCATCGACCATTTTGGTCTCTGCCTAAATTTTCTCTTGGTACCGGAGGTGCGCCTTCAATGTAACCATAAGGTGTTGTACTCACCACATGCCTGCCGTTAAAAGTCGCCTTAAGTTTTCCCATAGGTACTTCGGAAAAGGCAAATTTGAAGCGCCCGTCGGCTTGTTTCAGTGGTTCGACATATTCTTGAATCATAATCCCTTGCTTTTGTCCACCAAACTCTGACAACCTACCTCCAGTGAAAGTCATTGGTGTAACGCCTTTGGCTAAAACCATATCATTTCCCCGAAAGAAAGTACCAAACTTGGGAGACCATTGCGGGGGCTTCCTTTCCTCAGCATCTCTTGGGATCATTAGAGCACGGCGCAGGCTATCAGGCTGGTCGTCAATTGCTACTGGCCAACTATGCGGGAATTCAAATGTTCTTACCGAATCACCTTCTGTTTCCCCCCAGTTACTCACAAGCATGTTTACATACGCAGACTCTTCGTGACGCCAGGTTCTTTGCTTTATTAATGTAGTATCCTTTACGTTGTAGACAAGGTCGCCTTTTGAATCTCGCCTCCACATGTTATAGAGCAAACCATCTGTGCCTTCATATAAGCGCGGGGTGATATTTAAGTCCGTATCCATCAAGGTGAATGACCATCCTCTCGGCGTGTCATTTTTTATCTGCCCCAGCTTATCCAGAGGAAGATTGTAGGTTAGAACCTTTCCATCACCTTCATCTTCATAGGCTGAGGAAATAACCAGCTCCCGATCAAAGATATGTGTACCTTGCTCGCCATTAAGAACGGCGGGTGCTGAGGTTTGAACAACTGCAGTGTCTAAATTGCGAACATTTCTGGCATAAAAATAAGTACTGTGATACCAGGGACTTACTTTTTCAGCCTTGCCGTCTTGCAAATATGTATAATCACTATTATCAAATATTTGCTCGCTACCTTTCCTATAGGAAGCAACGACCAGTTTAGGGTTGGAACTGCAAGCGTTACTTACCGCAGTTGTTACCACAAAACGTTGTTGCCCTTTACCTTCACCAAGGGTGGAAGCCGATAAAGCTGTTACTTTACAGCTTGCGTCATTTGAAAGCTCCCCGATAGAAAAAGGCACAATGAATGCGGGCTCATAGAAAGGCATGTTAGAACTATCTTTGGTGGAGATGTCTGCGCTTTCTGTAAAGTTTTGTTTGTCTCCAGGCGTGGTAATAACCTCTGAACCTTGACTTGAGGCATAGCGTTTGCCACTAAGCTTATACCTGGATTCTGACAGTCGGATGAGTTTTTTGTCTACAGGGGCAAAATCGAATCTCTCAGCTAACACTTTCGAATTATTTGCATAACCATTTGCCCTGAACAAATAAAGGTATTGACCATCGCTTGTTACATCAAAGACTTGTCCGTCATAACTAGCATTACATACTGGCGAGAAGTACTTTCCTTGCCCTTTAGTATCGACACCTGCTAATGTTGCATCGGTTAAAAAAGTCGTATTTTCAGGCTTGTCGTTATTACAGCGACTGTCGTTGTTTTGGTGATAAAATGGTAATGTTTGGGCTTTGCTCCAACCGTGCTCATCTTTATAGATATACTTAATGTCATTGCCTTCAGCAAAGAACACAAAGTTCTTATTTTTATAAGTAAGGCCCGTCATATGATTAACTTCACTATAACTCGGCTGATTAATCGCTGATAAGGGGTTGTAAGGCGGAGTAAGGTACACTACCGGGTTGTCTGTAGACTTAGGTAACAATAAGATATCGGTATAACCGTCATTATTAAAGTCCCCATGCGCCATTTTGTGATAGCGACTACTAGTATAACCACTGAAATGATTATTAAAACTGCCGTTTTGATCTATCGTCCGAGAAGATTCTATCCCTGTAAAGCTTAAGCCTTGTGCTGCTGTGTCGCTTGTGTTTGTATATGAAGCGTACAGAATATAAGGTATGCCATTCCAGGCACCGATATCATCCATGCCATCATTATTAAAGTCGGCGATACTAATGAAATTGGTATTGTTATATACGGTTTGATCTTCCACCGTTACGCTTGAGAAAAGAGCGTCAGTGCTTCTGGTAATTGTTTCTTTGCCAGCCTGGTCGACGGTTACTTTAACGGCATGGCTGATATAAACGGTGTAATTGTAGTCGTCAATAAATACGATATCATCACTCCCGTCGCCATTAAAGTCACCAATTCTGACTTGCTCCTTGGAATATTTTTTAAACGATTCTTTGACTTGCGGATCGTTACTGTTTTTTTGGTGATTAAAATCACCATCAAGGTATAGATAACTGCGTTTAAAAGTACCGGGGGTACTTAGCCCAAACCAGATATCAATTTTTGAATGTCCTTCAGTAGTTTTAACATTGATGAATTCGCTAGTTTCCGTTTTATCCCAGCGCAATATATCTGGGTAGCCATCGCCATTGAAGTCACCAAAGCGAATATGCGCATTGGCACCATTAAGCAATCCTGATGATGAGAGTAAATCTTGCTGAGCAATGCCATCACTACCATCAGCCATTCGGATAGGAGCATTCTGATATATTTTAAAATTTTTGTTGTAATAAATAGAGCCGTCTTTTTTATAGCCATTACCAATACCGGTTATCTGAACAAATATGTCGTCTAGGCCGTCATGGTCAAAATCAGCAAATGCTAGCTCGTCTGGTGCATGAATAAAGACGAGGCCCTCCACTAAATCGTTCCTAAAGTTTATATCTATCTTCTGCTTATCGGGGGCTTCTTCCCTTGCTCCATGAACATCAACTGTATAAAAATCTGATGCATAATAACGACCATCATAACTATCTGCTTTATTCTGTCTGAATATTTCTACACCCTTACTACTCGCCATATTAGCTGCAAACAAATTTGATTTTACAGATGAAAAACCTCTTAAATATCCCGGGTAATTAAGCTGGTCGCGAAACTCGGCAGTACCTGCATTAAACAATGAACTCCACTCAGCTCTTTGCTCATTTTCATCGTACTTCCCTGCTCCAGCCGTTGCTCGACTAAGAAGAACTAACATCCCCTGAGTCGAAACATACCCTCTATCTGAAACCTCTTGTAATACAATATCATCGGTGCCATTACCATCCAGATCGGCGACCAGGGCGTTGTTATATTCCTGCCCTTTACCATCTATCATGCTGTATTTCCAAGGCACATCAGATGTATGCACCTTGACAGCACTGGCTATCGAAGAGTAGGCCGTTAATATCAAAGCAGCCCCCCTCAATAAATAACTTCTTTTTTCCATAATCATTTCCCTTAATGAGAATTAATGTTTGAACTGCACCCATTATTTGCCTGTATAAGCACTGTAAATGGCGCTCTTGACAACATATCTGGTGTGCAATAGTTAGCCAGAGGTTGGTTTTTTGTATCTATATAGTTAAAACAATGCTGGCTTAATGTTATGACGGAGGGCGAGGGGAAAAGACGCAAAATTAATGTATACATTGCCATAAAAGAAAAGTTGCCATAAAAGAGAGCCAAAAAAGGAATGAAAGGCCATAAACCCAAGGGCAAGGTCCTGAGCCCCGCAAGTGTTCGCTATGCTCTACTTGGCGAGACTCACTTGAAATTGAGCGACCCCAAACTAGTACGTCGTGAATGCGTATAAAGAGCCTGACGCAACGAACAGTACTTCATAGTCAGTATTATCTCATGTGGTTTAATTATTACGCTTTTGCGACGGTACGTGCACTTTATTATCTTGCTGATTATCGGTTGCTAAAGTAGACATATACCAATAACTCACCCCAACAAAAAGCACACCACCTAGCGTGTTGCCAAGGGTCACCCACAATAAATTAAGTCCTGCACCTGACAGAGAAATCCCTTCGATGGTTGGGCCCATAAGCGCGAGAGAAAAAATGGTCATATTGGCAACACTATGCTCATATCCGCTGGCAATAAAACATAACAGACACCAAAAGATGCTGATGCACCGAGCTATATCACTGTCCATTCTGGCCGACATCCAGATTGCAAGGCAAACCAACCAGTTACAGAGAACACCATTAAAAAATAAAGTGCTTGCAGGAGCATTTATTTTTTTATAGGCGATTAACTGTAAAACAGTATTCTGACTCTCTGTCAATACGCCTCCCCCTAATTTATATATCAGGGCAAATACCACTGATCCACTTAAATTTGCAAGCCAGACAACAAGGCAGATATGCACGGCATTTGATATTGAAATGCGCTTTCTTAATACCCCAAAAGTTGTATACATAGTGTAACCAGTGAACAGCTCTGCGCCTGCAAATATAATCAAGGTTAACGCAATGGCAAAGCAGGCCCCCATAACTAGCGCTCTAAACTCAGAAGGAACATCTGTGCCTAATGTCATGATTAAAACAATGCCAAAGCCGATGTATGCACCAGCTAGCAACCCGCCAATACATATTGCTGATGCCCTTTCTAATAAGAGACTTACTTTCTTACTCGCTTGATCTGCGAATCTATTTATCTGCTCGACATACATCTTATTTACTCACTATTCTAATGTGTAATGGTTGCGAGAGTGGGGATTAATCGTTTTCTGTGAGCTTCCATATTTTACTCTCATCTAAGTATGCTGTGCACATAAACCCACAGCCCCTGGTACAACAGTTTTCTTCGCGTATTCCACATAAACTTCCTTTGTCCCAGAGCTTTTTTGACTCTTGTTTAAACTCTGTATCAGTCATCTCTAACGAACGCCTTAAATTTGCGCCAGAGCTGCCTTTTCGGCCTGCATCTTCGAGCAATGAGATAATGGTGTTTGGGCAAGCTTGATCCATGCCAGTACCTTCTATCAATAGGATGAAGACCTGCAAATACGAGCAGGCCTTATTATTTAGAGCTACACAAGGATATCTAACATGGCTTTGAGCCGCTTTTTCTCGGCAGGGTTAAGCGGTAACAATGGTTTTCTTGGGCTGCCGACTTCATTGCCTAACAGGGACAACCCAGACTTTACCGATGCAGCCAGTCCTGAGGTTACTATAAATTCCAAAAACTCATATTGCTGATAGAACAACCGCTGTGCTTCTTGGCTATTGCCATTTTTTACGGCGTCAAATAGCTGTTTCGGTTTGTCTCCTATTAAGCATGGGGCTGCTGTGCACCAGCCATTGGCACCAGCATTAAGCGCTTCTAAGGCCATGTGGTTACACCCGTTAAAAAATGGCACTTTGCCATTGGAGAGTGCAAATATTTTGTGCATCCGCTGAATGTCGCCTGTACTCTCTTTAATCATTGTCGCGTTAGTAATATTGTTTACCATTTTCAGCATAAATTCCGGAGACATATCTACGCCACATGTTGCAGGGTTGTTGTAGATCATGATGGGTAATTTTGTGGCATTTGAAACAGCTTCGTAGTGTGAATGGATTTCCTCTTCGCTCAATTTATAGTAAGAGAACGGTGAAAGCATAATCATGTCGGCACCGATTTCATCGGCATACTTTGCGTAGTTAACAGCTTTATCTGTTGTTAGCTCTGCAATACCTATTATTACTGGTACTCTATTGGCTACATGCTTTACAGTATAATCAGCAACCAGCCTCCATTCAGACTCACTTAAATAGGCAGCTTCGCCCGCGCTGCCGAGTGCTGCGATAGCATCCACCTTCGCTTCAAGCAAAATATCTATTACGTTACCAAGCTTTTCGAGGCTTACACTTTTGTTATCTTGGCTATAGGGAGTAACTGGGTAGCCAATAATTCCAGATAGGTTCATATTGTGATCCTTATATACAATCAGGGTGATTCTTTAGGGCTTGTCTGGCGTAATACGCGAAATTGACCTTGTTTCGCTTATCTGTCGAAGTCCAGTCGTGTGCTTCTTTTGCGAGTTCAGGCGGCAGCGGTTTAATATCCCCAACTGACATTGCCAGGAGCTGCAACTTTGCAGCACGTTCAATGAGGATGGCCAAGTTGCATGCTTCCTCTATGGTCCGGCCAGTGACAAGCTGGCCATGATGAGCCATGAAAATTGCACGGTTATTCCCCAGAGCTTTCGATATCAACTTACCTTCTTCATTGCCTACGGGTACACCTGGCCACTCCGCGATGAAAGAGCAGTCGTTGTAAAGCCCACTTGTGTCCATATGTGAAATAATCAATGGTGTACCCACCATTGACAGGGCTGCGACGTAGGTGGGGTGTGTATGGATGATACAGTTAACTTCAGGGTGCTCTTTGTAAATCCATGTATGGAAGCGATTTGCTGGGTTTGGCATAGCTGTACCATCAAGTGAATTTAAGTCTTGATCTACAGTAATCAGATTCGTAGCACTGATCTCGTCAAACCCCAGTCCAAATCTTTGTGTTAGAAAAGTATTTGGTTGTTCTGCACGACTGGTGATCTGTCCGGCCAGGCCAGAATCATGGCCTTTATCAAATAGTATTCTGCAAGTTAGTGCTAGCTTTTCTCTTTCTGATAATCCGATGTCTTCGATGAGCTTCTGCATATCACTCTCAGCACCGTGCATTAGGTCCTGTTTCGACTTTGTTGCTGTCTTCATACAAGCTTTCCTCTCAAGCGGTTTTGACAATGTCAGTAAGATACCGCTAGACTGGACCAATAATAAGGTCCAGAAATTTTATTTTATATGGTCCAGATGTAGGGGAGGGATAAATGCTAAGGCCTTGGGATACACAATTTTGGTTAGAAGACAGTCCAGGTAAAACTTTGCATTCAAAATTGCTGAACAAGCTTACCGAGGATATAAAAGACGGGAGACTAGCACCTGGCAGTATGCTACCTGGTTCGCGAACACTGGCTAAGCAACTTGGTGTTAACCGTAAAACTGTCCAGCAAGTATATGAAGAGCTTGAAGGACAGGGATGGGTGGTTATTCGCCCAAAGTCAGGTACTTATATTTCACAAACATTGCCGGAACAAACGCTAACTTTGTCTAACGAACATGCAGTGAATAGTCAAGATAAAGCTAAGGCTACATCGCAGTTAGTCGAGATTTTGTATCAAGATGCTGTTTGTGCATATAGCAGGGAGATATCGGGGAACGATGGTACACCAGACTCTCGTCTAATACCCTATAGCTTGCTCGCGAGGACCTATAGAAAGGTGTGCATTAACCTCAGTCGCCATTCAAAGCTTGGCTATGGTGATCCTAGAGGTACCACTGAATTACGCCAATCAGTAAAAAAGATGCTATCAAGTGACAGGTTTATGAGTTGCTCAGATAAACAAATTTGTATTGTCAGAGGTAGCCAAATGGGGATTTATTTGGCTTCTCGAGTGCTAGACCCAAATAAAGGTGCAATCGTTGTAGAGGATCTTTGTTACCTGCCTGCAAGAGCTGCATTTGAATCAAATGGTTTTAAGATCATTAGTTGTAAAATTGACCAAAATGGATTAAGTATCGAGCATTTAAGAGAGATCTTGGGTAACTATACTATTTCTGCTGTTTATGTAACGCCACACCATCAATTTCCTACGACAGTATGCTTACCAATGGATAGAAGATTAGCACTATTAGAGCTATCTAAGTCACATAAATTTGCTGTGTTGGAAGATGACTATGATCATGAATTTCATTACGATGGCAATCCAATTCCACCTCTTGCAAGTCTTCCACATTCGGAAAATGTTGTACATATTGGGTCTATGTCAAAGGTTTTTGCTCCCGGTCTCAGGCTTGGCTATATTGTTGCTGATCCAAGTTTTATTGAAAGAGCGGCACAAGAAATCGTTTTAATAGATAGGCAGGGCAATACAGTAACCGAAATTGTTCTTTCAGAGTTAATGGAATCCGGAGAAGTAAAACGACATATTCGGAAAATCCGAAAACAGTATCAAGCCAGAAGGGATTTTGCCGCAAGAGAGTTCAAGCGTATTTTTGGCTCAGGTGTCTCATTTTCGCTGCCAACAGGTGGTATGGCTATTTGGATTGACATTTCGAAGCTTGTCAACGGTAAGCTGTTAGATAGTCTCCCCGGTAGTGATTCAACGTTGAGTACACTTTATAAATATGATCAAATTTCACCAACACACCTTCGATTTGGGTTTGGTGCGTTAAATGAATCCGAAATAACGCGCTCTGTTGAACAACTATCCGAAGTACTAAAATGAATTAGCCTCGGATAGGCTGCATTAATATAGTGTACGACTGATTCCCGATAAATCCGCGTGGTGGCATTGAGGCGTGCTAGCTCAGGCTTAAATACTCCAGTATGTTTGCACAATGCGATCAGAGTGAAGGCTTATTTCCTGTATTTTGATCAGGGTAAATACTCTTTTATCTTCTTAGTTTTATTGACACCATACAAAAGGTATCGAAAAGCATACCTTTCTGTAAAGCGCTGCTCATTTAAGATGTTTTTAGCTCAATTTTTACTTAACTGATTCCGGGACTATTTAATCTGAAGATAATTCTCATACTTTTAAGCCAGGCAGGAGATACTTCCTAGTAGCCCTTTGCGCTTTTTCACTTCTTAAATAAGGTACAGTTTGAATCTACTTAGCTTACATTTTGAACCCTTCAAGATGCATTTACGTCACACTCCAGATTGAAAGTAAAAATAAACGCCATAAATTGGTGGCCAGACTTTAATTGGGCTTATTGTGTAATTCGTTATTGATCACTGAAGGAGTGAGCGTGGTTGCAACGGCTAGTATGCCTACCTTATCCTTGTGAGAAGGCAATTTACTAGATTAATAAACCTATGTTACGGGCAAACTTTATTGTTTATTCTGTTTATTACGGGCAAACTTTATTGTCCATCCACAAGTGATTTTGTCCACTTCCCTTAACATGAGACATGTTTAATTAGAGTTTTCTGTAATATCAAAATCAGGAGACAACGATGAAAAAGTCACGTTTTACAGAATCTCAGATCATAGCTGTGCTTAAAGAAACCGATGCGGGTATGAAGGTTGAAGAAGTGTGCCGCAAGCATGGGATCAGTAGCGCCACTTACTACAACTGGAAAGCCAAATATGCCGGTATGGAAGCGTCAGATGTTAAGCGCCTGAAAGAGCTTGAAGAAGAGAATGCCAAGCTTAAAAAGAAGTACGTAGATGTCAGCTTAGAAAATCATGCGATTAAGGAGTTATTCGCAAAAAAGGGTTGGTGACAGCGCAGAAGCGAAGTAGCGCCAACACACTGGTTCAAGCGGGTTTAAGTATTCTAAAAGCGTGTAAGTTTGTGGGTATTGGTCGCGCTACCTACTACCGCTCAGAACGAGATTGGCGAAAGGCTGACGCAGCTGTCATTGATGCTATCAATGCAGAATTAAAAAAGTCCCCCAGAGCTGGATTCTGGAAATGCTATGGTCGCCTTCGCTTTAAAGGTTATCCGTTTAACCATAAGCGCGTATATCGGGTGTATTGCCAAATGGGTTTGAACTTAAAGCGCAGAGTGAAACGCGTGCTGCCAAAACGAGTTGTGCAGCCATTGGAAGTTGTCGCTCAAGCTAATCATCAGTGGGCCTTAGATTTTATGCATGATTCTTTATACTGCGGAAAACGATTTAGAACGCTCAATATTGTTGATGAAGGCACTCGGGAGTGTTTGGCTATTGAAGTAGATACTTCGCTGCCAGCGGAACGGGTTGTTAGAACACTTGAACAACTCAAAGCAGAGCGCGGTTTACCGAAACAAATTCGAGTAGATAACGGGCCTGAATTAATCTCAGCCCGTTTAACCGATTGGTGTGAAGCACATAACATAGAATTAGTTTATATCCAGCCTGGAAAGCCACAGCAAAACGGGTTTGTTGAACGGTTTAATGGCTCATTTAGACGAGAATTTTTAGATGCTTACTTGTTTGAAAGTATCAATCAAGTGAAAGAAATGGTGTGGTTCTGGCGATTAGATTACAACGAAGAACGCACACATGAAAGCCTTGGTGATCTGCCGCCCGCAGCTTACCGAGCAAAGTTGGAAAACTCTAGTTTACAGGTGTCTCACTGACGGGGGAGTGGACAGTTTTCAATAGAATCTTAATCTTATATCTTGAAACATAACAAAAATTTAATTATTTCAGCAATATAATTACGAGAAGGAATTTTATGCATGATGGAACGACACACAGAACATTCTTCATTCAGAGAGAAGTTAATAGAGCACCTGTTTGTTGGTGAGCTACTAAAAATCGCTTGGAAAAATGGAGCTTGTGATTTGGAAGTGGCAAAACCAGAAGTTGATAACTCTGGTTATGATGTCATTTTAGAATCAAATCGACTTGTTAGGCATGTTCAGCTAAAGGCTTCATATAAAGGCGGTAAAACTTCTCGACAAAAAGTGCATGTTAAACTCGCTGATAAACCATCAGGCTGCGTCATCTGGATTTATTTTGACGAAAACACTCTTGAACTGGGGCCATTCTACTATTTTGGTGGGAAAGCTGGTGAACCTCTGCCTGCACTTGATGGTGTTAAAATAGCAAAACATACCAAGGGTGATAGTGACGGGTTGAAAGCTGAAAGACCAAATATCCGAGAGTTGAACAAAGGGCAATTTCATCGCATAGACACTATTGCTAATGTCTATGAGGTGCTTTTTGGTGAAATATAAGCAAGATATTCTTTGAAATGGCTCACAGAACGCCAATTTCGAGATTGCTCGTTTTACTCAAACGGTTATGATAAATAAATACCAAGAAACGAAATCTGAGTGAAAAATCAAAGGAATTTAGCAGGTTAGAATTGTCTTCGTTCCAATTAAATTTTGGGGTTCCAGACACCCTCATTATATATGGGCCTGCTAGGCTACTTTGTCTTCGGTAGAATTATGGGAAAACAGTTTGTGTTAGTAAAAACTGGTAATAAGATCCTGACCTTCGTCAGGATGACGGAGTACTATAGGCGAGTGGAGTAGCCTAAAGCCGATGTGAGTCGTACTAAACCGTCACTTGTCACCCAAAATCGGCACCGTCGCCTTGAACCGACATTCGTCGCCCTGAACTTGTTTCAGGGTCCTTGGGCCTAAACTTCAGGCGCTATGTCTTCCTGAACTTGTTTCAGGATCTTCTTCAAATCCTTCAGCAGTGCTAAACAAGATCCTGACCTTCGTCAGGATGACGGAAGTGTATCTGAACCTGTATTTGTCGTCTTGAACTGGCATTCGTCATCTTGAACCGACATTCGTCGCCCTGAACTTGTTTCAGGGTCCTAGGGCCTAAACATCAGGCGCTATGTCTTCCTGAACTTGTTTCAGGATCTTCTTCAAATCCTTCAGCAGTGCTAAACAAGATCCTGACCTTCGTCAGGATGACGGCAGTGGTGTTTAGGGTGATGGGGTTGTTTGCGCCACTGTTAGTGGTTCAACAAGCACTTTGCCAAACAGGGGGTCAATAAAGCAAAGCTTATTAAAGAGCGACACCAAAGTGTCGTATTTAGAGGTGGTGCTTATACAGGCAAAAATATGTTTATTTTGCAATAAAACCTGGCCGTCAAAATAACCGACTATCTTTGAAATAAAATTTAACGGCTAAAAATTATTTACTTTATTTAAATAAAATATCTAGCTTTAAAATAAGTTGTTTATTTTTAAAATAGAAAATGCTGATTGATAGGTGTGTTTGTTTGCTGTTTGATATGTGTCTTAAATTATATGTGTTTAATGTTTATGGGTATTTTTGTTTTTAAAAGCATTTTTTTGGTATTTTGGTGTGTGTTTATCGGTTTGTTGTAAATGTGAGGTGTGTTTTTGTGCTTTTTTTGCAATAACGTTTTTGCTTGGTTTTTAAATTGTTCATTACTGTTTATTTAAAGATAGTTGACTGTATATTGATAATCATATTAATATTTTTATATCGTTGTGTCGCCAGTTTGTCTGGCTAAAAAGCACAATATAAAAGGAATGCATAAAGGAATACGGTAGTGAGGGAAGACTTTATCAGTTAAGCTCAACCGTTTTTTCTCTAGGAATGAGGCAATGGGATTAGGAGTAAACCAATGGAATTGACCAGCAAGGCACTGAGCGCCTTTCATTCAACTATCGACGATACAAATGCCGATGAGTTAGCTTACTTTGAGGCAAGTACAGATATTCAAAGAGCCAGAGGTCAGCAATTACTTAAGGATTACCTCAAGCTAAGTACGTCCACAACCGCTTTTTTGGAAGAAAAAGCACAGCAAAAAATCAGTGTACAGGTGCATAAGCAACTTCAAGCCGAAGATACCTTAACGCGTCACTCTGTTTTATATCTAAAAAACCCAAATTCCCCTTTGCTTTATGCGGAATGCTTATTTGATTTGTCGTTACTCTGTGACACTCAAAAGCATGCTCTAATCGAACAAAACCTCACCATAGGCGATATTTTTGGGTGTGAACATTTGCGCAAAGTCGGTTCTCGATGTGACAGAGCCCAAACGCATAAGTACGAACGTATTTTAGACGTTGTTGGACCTTATTATTTGCGCTCTTTTGACCTTTATTTTAAGCAGCATAAAATTGCTCAATTGCTAGAAGTAGTCAATGCACACAGTCTGTACCGCGTCCATCAATATGCAAAAAAAGGAACCGACGTTTATGCATAATGTGATCTCAATGGCACCTATTCAATTCAACCCAACGACGAGCGCGACGATCTGTGACGATAACAACAGTGTCTCCTATCATGCGTTTAATCAGTTGATCCGCGATTATCATGAGGCACTGTTAGACGTGCCTTGTTCAGAAGTTTTTGTGCTCAGCATAACGCAAAGCATTCACTGCCTTGCATTGATGTTGGCATGCTTTGGCCTTAAAAAAACCGCCGTTTTGCGTGCTAGTACGAGTGAGATACCCACTCAGTTAAAAGAGTGTGACCAGTTTGAGCTAGATGCTAACCAATTGCTCTGTCGTACCCAAGCCCAAGTGGTAGGGCAAAGCAGCCATATGCAAGGAAACACTGAGCAAACATGCGGTGATTCACAAGGTATGTTGGGTTTTTTGAGCTCTGGTAGTGTGGGTGAACCCAAAGTGATTTTTCATCAGCCCGACTCTTTGGTCGCAAATAGCCAAAATGCGCTTAACCTTTTGCCCTTGTCTTTACAAGATAATGTGCTTATACCTGTGCCTATTTCCCACATGTATGGCTTTGGTGCCGCTGCATTATCGAGTTTATGCGCGGGTGCATCAGTGTGTTTGACCCAAGGTCTCAATTTATTGAAATGGAAGCAGATAGAAAAAACGTGGCAACCAAGCTGCGTATTCTTTACCTCCTCTTTGCTCGATGCAGTAAGTGCCAAGCTAAGTGATAAACATGTTCTAAAGCTGATAGTCACTGCCGGGGATTGTGTTAACACTCGCTACTTAAATGCGTGGGTTAACAAAACACAGTTTTGGTTGAACCTCTATGGCAGTACAGAAATGGGGGTGATTGGCATTGCATCACTTATCAATCAAGGTTTACTCAATAGTGATGCTGAGCAAGCTTATTTTACACCTTGTCCTGGGGTAGACGTTGCCAGTGTCAATGAGCAACTTGAAGTACACCAAATGCATGCCTTTGTTGGTTATTTAAATTCAAATGCCTCGATAGCTATGAGCCCAGCGCACCCTCAGTTTTTTAATGTTGCTGAAAAGCCTTTTAAAACCGGAGACTTGGGAAAATTGGCATCAGATGGACGCTTTAGCGTGCATGGTCGTGCAGATTTTAGCGTAAATAGAGAAGGACGTTTATTGGCATTTGCGCAGCTCGAAATCGAATTAAAAAAACAAGCTCTGAACTTAGATGTTTTTGTTCAAGAGTTGGCACTTGTATGTGGACCACAAGACAGCAAGGGCAAAACGCTGATTGCCTGTTGTGAAGGTGTGACCGAAAGTCAATTTAGCGCATTAAAACAAGCGTGGCGTAGTCACTTACCTGCTTACGCTGTGCCATCGCAAATCAAATTGGTCGACCCCTTACCAAGGTTGGCAAATGGAAAACTCAATCGAAGAAAATTAGAGGAAGTAATCTCACATGTTTGAACAAATCAAAACCTTAATGGATAAAGAACTCGATATCGATTTAAATCTTGCTTCTTTTGACGAGAAAACACCGCTGTTCGAAGGCGGATTAGCTATGGATTCTATTGTTTTTACTGAATTTATTTTGTTGCTAGAAAAAGCCTTTAACTTTGAGTACGACGACGATGAACTCACGGTGGAAAATTTTGAAACCTTGGGCGTGATCATTGAACGCATCAAACAAAAGTTAAATTAACTCTGGCGTTTACGCGCTTACAATTGGCATTCAAGGAGTTGAATATGCAAAGCAAGCTACAAGAAGAACAAGTCCACCTCCCGCAAGATGAGTTACATCGACGAGGTTTTGTTACTAATTATCCTTCTAGTCGATATTGGAAAAGCAGTTTTAGTCCCACAGTGGCTGCGAATAATCGTCTCCATTTATACATTCATATTCCCTATTGCATTCAACGATGTGCTTATTGCTTTTTTAAGATCACGGAACTGGCCGATAGTGATCAAGAGCAGATGGATCAGTACGTAGACTATTTGTGCCGAGAAATTGCCATGGTTAGCCAAGCTTATGGGTGGCAGCAAAGGCCGGTAGATACCTTGTATTTTGGTGGGGGCACACCTAGTTTGCTCAAACCTCATCATATGGAAAAAATACTCGAACAGCTCAACAAGCATTTTAATATGACTTTGAGTGAGTTTGTTTTTGAAGTTGAACCCATCACTTACAATAAATCAAAAGCCAAACAGCTTAGTCAATTTGGCATCACAAGAATGAGCTTTGGGATCCAATCTTTTGTTGATGAGATTGTCAGTAAAACAGGGCGCAAAGACACAGAAAAAATGAATATAGATGCCATTGGCCGTGCGCTTGATACCGGTGTTACTGTCAACATCGACTTGTTAAGTGGTTTGGAAGGCGAAACTATGGAAACTTGGCGTCATTCGGTGGAGCGGGCAATATCCTTGGATGTTCATGCGATCACTGTTTATAAGATGGAGCTGTATAAAAACTCTAAGTATTTCTCAGCAGTACGTAAAAACACCATCGTACTACCCAGTGATAATGAAGAAATTGCGTTTATGCGTATGGCTATGGGGGCGCTGAAAAAAGCCAATTATCGCCCATCGACCTATTTTACATTTACTAAAAATGGTGATTACCCGCAAGGACACATTATTAAACGTTGGCGTGGTGAAGACACCTATGGCTTTGGCGTCTCTGCGTTTAGTTCTCTTGAAAGGGCGTATATTCAAAATACCTCCAACACGCAAACTTATTTAGACAAAATCGATCTGGGCGAACTGCCCATTGACCGAGGTATGCACCTTAACAGCAAAGAAGTCATTGCGCGGGATATCGTGCTGGGAATGAAAACCTCGCAAATCGATTTGAGTGCCTTTGAACACAAGCACGGCATTGCACTGGCATCACCAAACAATGAGATGCTGCATTTACTCATTGAAAAAGGCTTTTTAACCATAGAAAACAACATTCTAAAGCTTACAGAACAAGGTGTTATGTATGGTGATTTTAGTGGTAAGAGCTTGGCTCGTGCTTGGTTAGATACGGGGTATTGATATGTTGATCACTAATGATTTTGTTTTTGTCCACATGCCAAAAACGGGTGGGACCTTTGTTCAAAATATGCTAAAGCGAGTTTATCCTGAGGCCACAGAACTAGAAACACACCTAACTTGTAGCGACATTCCTGAGCAGGCCAAAGGTATGCCTATTCTCTCTATCATGCGTCATCCAATGGATAGGTATGTGTCGCAATATCACTTTGGTTGGTGGCGTTTACACCCCCATAGATATTGTTCACAGGCACAGTGGCAAAACATGGGGGTCGATCCAGAAACGATGAGCTTTAGCGATTTTATTCGTGTCAGTGATACGTATTTTAAAGGCCACTTTGAAGGGCAGTTGAACGGATTTGAAAACCGTAAAGCCGATAAACCCTTGGGTTGGCACACGGAGCAATTTATCCGTTTTTTCTATCGTGACGCCAAAGATGTATATGCAGAACTAGATGAAGAGACAATTCAATCTGGGGCTTACCAAGAAGCTGAATATCCGATTAAATTTTTACATACTGAATGCCTCAATGAGCAGCTTGTTGAATACTTAAAAGAGCAAAATTTAGCCCCAAATCAGATTGAATTTATCTTGAACCAAGACAAACTCCAGCCTAAAGAGGGTACAAAGCGACAAGCACAAGACAAGTGGCAAACTTATTTCCAAAACGAGTTAGCAACCTTTGTAGGTAACAGAGAAAGGTTGTTGTTTAATCGCTTTCCCCATTACCAAAGCCAAGTCATTACTGACTAATCAGTTTAAATCAGGCAGTAAAAGGATTGAAACATGAGTAAAAAAGTAGCTTTAGTCACCGGTGCTAATCGAGGGATTGGACTGGAAATATGCCGGCAGTTGATTGCTCGTGACATTCACGTTGTCATGGCTTGTCGGAATCTTGAAAAAGTGCAGAAGGCGCAGTCAAAACTCGCTGCTCAATTGCCAAACGCGTTAGCGAAAACCAGCTTAGTCCAACTTGATATGACGTGTGATGAAGACTTTCAAACATTGGAAAAAACTTGGTGCCAAGAGGGGATAGACATTTTGGTTAATAATGCGGGGATCTCTCGCGCAGTGACAGACACTGTGGTCACTGAGTCTGAAGAAAATGCACGGTTGACTCTAGAAACCAACTTTTGGGGAGCTTGGCGTTTATCGCGGATGTGCATTGACGCAATGAAAGCAAAGGGCTATGGAAGGATAGTTAATATTTCAAGTGGCCACGGTACGTACGCCAAACTAGACAGATATAACCCAGGATATCGCATTTCAAAGTTGGCATTAAATGGGTTGACCAAAATGTTTGACGATGAAGTAAAAGACTATGAGGATATTTTAGTGAACGCGATGACGCCTGGGTGGGTGAGAACGCATTTAGGTGGCTTGCGTGCCGAGCGAAGTGTAGAAGAAGGCGCAGAGACAGCTGTTTGGTTATGTATGACCAACGACAAGCAAATTCGCGGTAAACTCTACAAAGACAGAGGAGTTTTTCCGTGGTAGCACCTTGGATAGAAACGTCTTGCCCTGATGAGTGGGCTATGAGTCAACGCCCTAATTTGTTTATTGTGGGTGCGCCACGTAGCGGCACATCTGCGCTATATCTGAGTTTAAAGCAGCACCCTGAAGTGAGTCTTTCGGTGCTAAAAGAACCTCATTTTTTAGCTGATGATTTGCCGATACAGCCTCATACTCTGACGGATTGGCAGGATTATCAAAGTTTGTTTAATTCATCTGATACGACAATTCGTGGTGAAGGTTCTGTGTGGTATTTAAGTAGTCAGCATGCGCCCAAGCATATTGCCGAGTTAAATCCCGATGCGAAAGTGATCGTTTTGTTGCGCCGTCCATGGGAGCAAATACAGTCGTTGCACTCACTATATTTGCGAACAGGGAATGAAGAGGTTGGCGATCTTGAGCGTGCGATTGATTTAGCAGCAGAACGCGCACAAGGGCGGTATTTACCAAACGAACACTACTTTTCTCATGGACTCAATTACCTAGAAAACACCCATTACGCAAAAATGCTGAGCCACTATGGCAAGTATTTTAAACCTGAGCAATTGTGCGTACTTTTGTTTGACGACTATCGACAGGATAACCTAGGCACCTTGGCTAAGGTGTGTGATTTTCTGCAGATCAGTCGTTATTCAAATTGGGCGAAAACCCAAAGTGAAGGGCAGCAGCGGGTGCGTTCTACCGCAATAAAGCAAATCAAGAACTTAGCCCCTCATGTTCGAAATAAAATACATCCAAAACTCGTACACATACACAAAACAACGTCTGTTAGTGAGTACAGTGCAGATTATTTGGCACACTTGAAATTACAGTGTAAAGAACAAGTAGCTGATCTATCTGAGCTGCTCAGCCGTGATCTTTGTCAGCTATGGTATTCATGACGTGAGATCGATGTATAAAAGCAGCCGTAGAGACATGGAAATTCAATGAAAACAGCACATTTAAAAGCATTTAAAGCATTAAAAAGTCAATACAAAGAGTTTAATCACGAACCTATAGAGCAGGTTTTTAAGCGAATGTTGCTGGTAAAAGCACCTGATTTATCGCTAGAGCAGCAAAGTTTTAAGCCAAGTTGGCAACGTGATTTTAACTTAGAGAAATACCGATTATTGCAAGGTGTATCTAACGTTTTCAACGCTTTTCACATAGGCAGTACATCAATCCAAGGTATGACCGCAAAAGATGTGATTGATATTATTCTTGTGGTTGATTGTCAGCCCACACATGAAGCGTTATTAAGTCAGCTAGCTGAGTTAGGATATCAAAACTACGGTGTGAGCCCGATATCAAGTGACGCTATTTGGTGTTGGCGCATATTAGAAGAGGTGAGCTATGTTGTTCACATTTGTCATAGCAACAACCCTTGTACTGAACTGATTGTCGCGTTTCCAGAATATTTAAATAAAAATAGACAGGCCCAGTTAGAGTATGTTGTACAAAAGCAAAGGCTGATTTCGTCCGAACAAGATCTTCTGTCGTATTCTGTATCTAAGCTAGGTATATATTGTCATTTTTTCAAAATGGCTGGACAGTGGAAAGCAAAACAGCCTGGTGGGTTAGCTTTAGTACGTCATGAAAAATCAACTCAATGAGCCAGTTCGCTCACTGCCCACCCTGTTGGGTGCTCAGTCGTTGAGTACCCATAGTTATTGGGACTTGCTCAAAGCAACTATGATCACGTCTTTGGGCCTCCTTGCTGTATTTAGTGCCAATCTAATCGATACTTTCTTTGTTAGCCAGTTAGGTACGAGTGAGCTGGCCGCATTGTCTTTGGTGCTGCCCATAGCCAATTTACTCTTGGCTTTACTCGTTGGGCTAGGGATCGGTGTGGGTGTGGTCGCCAGTCAGCAAGCACAGGGCAAGCAAAAAGTCCAAAATCTAGCGTTACTGTTACTGTCGTTTATTATTTCCACAATGTTAAGTATCGGGTTGGTCTTTGCGATACCTTGGCTCCTCGGGCAAATGGGAGGGAGTAAAAGCTTAATCGAATTAGGTACTGGTTATCTCGTTTTTTGGCTGATCAGCTTTCCATTTTTGGCTATTTGCATGGTAGGTGCCGCGATTCTGCGAGGGCAGAAAAAAATGGCTCAAGCGAGTCGCATTATGGTCGGTGTAGCAATCACCAGTAGTTGCCTTGACCCCGTGTTTATTTTTGGTTGGTTGAAAGTGCCTGCATTTGGAGTGGAAGGTGCTGCAATTGCCGCACTGATAGCAAGGATTGGAGGTGCCGGATATACCTTAATGATCCTGTACAGGTTGCATCAGTGGCGATGTTCAACAGATTTGTGTTTTACGCGTTTGAAAGCGGCGGCAAGAGACGTGGCCAAATTGAGTCTAACCGCCATGTTTAATCGAGTACAAACGCCCATCGCGGCACTTTTTGCTACGGCACTGATGGCATGGCACTCTGAAGCCGCAGTCGCCAGTTTTGGATTAGTGAATGCAATACAGGGTTTTTCAATGGTACTACTCTCAGCGTTGGCCAATACCATAGGGCCTTATTTAGGCGCGGCAATTAAGCAGCATCAGAGAACTCAAGTTAAGCAAGTATTGCGTTACGCACTCATTTTTATATGTGCTTGGGGCGTGCTGAATAGCGCTGTGCAATACATATATGCACAGCCTATTACAGGGGCTTTTAGTCGTGACCCTGCCATTGAGTATCTCGCTGTTTTTTATATGCAACTTGTGCCAATTAGTATGGTTGGATTAGGCCTGATGATAGTGACAAATACCTTTTACTATGCAGTTAAAAAACCTATGCATTCTATTTACCTTACCGTATTCCGCTCTTATGGGCTGTTTTTACTACCTTGTTTCATCGGCCTATTAGTGGGTGATATCAAAGGGGCATTTGCAGGTGTTTTTTGGGGACAATGTGGGTTGATCCTGATATGTCTGACGTTAATAAAGCGAGCCATATCTGAGATGGAACTCGAGTCAAACGATAACACGTGCTTTACGGTCATTCAGAAACCCTCTGGTAGTAGCACGTGTGGGGTCAATAATAGATATTAAGTTAGGTAGGCGAGAATACGACGAAAGATAGTGTGATAGCTAATATTATTTTACCGCCTCCATCTGAATCGACATGATTCGCCCAGAACTTACACGTGTCGCTCAGAACTTACACTTGTCGTCCTGAACTTGTTTCAGGGCTGACAAGATCCTGACCTTCGTCAGGATGACGCAGTGTATTTAAACCGACCTTTGTCAGGTTAACGTTGCAGTGCGGGTGGGGCTGCAGTGGTGGCGCATAATTTTCTGCTCAGAAGTTTATAACACTATAAAAACTTTGCTTTTTATAGTGTGCGGCTAGACGTCAGGTAGAAATCATCTGTAGTTCAGGTATTTATTTTTTGCATTATCTAGTGTGTTGATACGTTGAACCGAACTAGGTAAAACAACATGAAATCAACTTTGCTCATTGCGCTTTTTGCGCTGCTGCCGCTTTTTACATTGAATGCCAACGAATATAAGCCTTTTAGCATATCAGGTACTCAAGTGGTGCCTATACAAGACAGTAAAAACAAGAGGCAGTATGAGCTGTATATCAAACTACCCAAAAGTTATACCGAAGACACAGCAAAACGCTATCCGGTGATCTACTTTACCGATGCATTGTGGCATATGGAGTTGTTATCAGGTGCTACGTACTTTTTGTTAGAAGATATAATTTTAGTGGGTATTTCATGGCAAACAGATATTGCAGAGCAGGTAAAAGCGCAAGAAGGTGTGCACTTTAGTCGTTATCGGGATTACTCAATAAAACCCTCTAAAGATGTGGCTAAGCAGGCTAAGTATCAATTGGGTCAAGCGAGTGAACATCTCGCATTTATAAAAAATGATGTATTTAGTTATGTTGAAAAAACCTTTCGTACCAAACCACAAGCGCGCAGCTATTTTGGTTTTTCTTTAGGGGGCTTATTTGGAACGTATGCATTGCTCACACAGCCAGATATGTTTAAAAACTACATTCTCGGCAGCCCCAGTATTTGGCGTTTTGCACCTGAACTTTTTGCTCAGCAAAGTGCAAACCTAAAAAATAAAAACTTAAATATCAATGTGTTTATATCTTATGGCGAACAAGAAAAAGAGCTAAGTGGTCATATTGATGAGTTTGTTACTACCTTAAAAAGCCAACGCTATCCTAGTATATCAAAAGTTGAGCATGTGGTGATTGATGCCGCTGGCCATAGTGATTCGTTTCCTATTATGGGGGCTAAAAGTATAAAGTGGTTGTCGTCTTTGAATTGAGGTGAATGGTTTCACAAGATCCTGACCTTTGTCAGGATGACGCAGCGGTATGGACGAATAGAGTCGCCCTTGTCCTCCAGAACCAACATTCGTCGTTTTGAACCAACATTCGCCGTCTCGAACCGACTTGCGTCGCCCTGAACTTGTTTCAGGGTCTACACCAGCCTATTCAAACTCTGCAGTAGTGCCAAACAAGATCCTGACCTTCGTCAGGATGACTGTGTGATGGTAAGCATGAAAGTTAACTTACGATTTTACAATATGTGGTACGCTCTGCTTTAAAAGAAAATAACTTACCCCATCACAAGGTTTTGATTAGTTAATGAATTTTATCTCTTCCCCCATCACGCTTGAAACGGTGAGCTTGCTGCAAGTGGTGTTTGCGTTTATGAGCGCTTTTGGTGCTGCGTTGGTGTTTCAGGTGGCTAAGTTTAGGTTGCTGGCGCTGTTTTTAGCCTTTCAAAGTGTGTTGTGTGTGCTGAATATTGCTGAGAATAATGCGCTGTTGGCGGAGGTGTTGATCACCCCAGCATTTACCTTGCTGTTTGGGCCTTTGTTGTATTTGTTGGTGAGCTCATTGACGGGGGACGAGCCAAAAGTAAATGTTAAGACGGCAGCACATTTTATACCTGCCTTGTTGGCGTTGTCATTTACCTCGCAGGTGCAAACGGTGGTGTTGCTGGGCACGCTCAGTCAGCTAGTTTATATTTTTGTGTGTTTTATCAAATTGGGCCAATACCATAGCTTACTTAAGTCGGTAAGCTCGCAAGTTGATACTTACTCATTAAAGTGGTTATCAACGGCACTTGGGGTGTTTAGCGCTTTGTTGGTGTTGGATTTAGTGCGAATGAACACCCAAACCATCACGCCACTGTTACTCAAAAAGGGCCTGTACTTTGCCAGTGAACTCATCTTTTTTAGCCTGTCTTGTTATTTGATTTTTAAAGTGCTGCGCAGCCCTGAAGTGTTTGACGATATTAAACGTTATCAAAAGCTGTTGAATGAGTCTCAAAATGCACAGCAAGATGATGCGCTTGCACAGGCTATTTTTACCGACATTGAACACGCGGTTTGGCATGACAAGCTCTACTCACAGCCCAGGTTAACGATTAGCGAATTGGCTGAACATACCGGGTTTAAGGTGCGAGATATTTCTTGGGCGGTAAATAAGATGGCCAATCGTAACTTTAGTGACTACATCAACAGCTTGCGCGCTAGGGCAGTAAAAGACGCTATTGAAAAGGCACCGCACTCTACTATGCCGCTAATTAATATCGCTTTAGATCATGGGTTTAATTCAAAGTCGACGTTTTTTAATAGCTTTAAAAAAGAGTTTGAATTAACGCCTATGCAGTTTAAAAAGCAGTTAATGAGTCGCAGATCAGGATCTTAAACTCTATTTACGGGTGCTTTTGTTATGCTGGCGGCAAGTTAATCGCGATAGCGGTATTTATCGCAAAGGAGATATTACATGTTGTATACGAGTGGGTGCGTGTTGTTAGGCGCTTTGTTGTTAGCGGGCGTGAGCGTAAATGCCGTGGCGCAAAATAAAGCCACCGAGATGGTAAACCAAGCCGACAATGTTTACCTTGCCAGCCAAGTTAAAAAGCCAACGGACTACCTCAGAGATAAACAACAAGCCGTACAATTTGCTCAGCAAGCTCAGTGGCCACAAGCCAAGCCTTTGTTAGAAAAGCTCACCAAGCAATATAAAAACGATGGTGCCACTTGGTATTTATTGGGACTGGCGTATTTTAACCACAAGCAATGGCTTGATGCGGTGAGTGCGTTTGAGCAAGCGCTGTCGCTGGGCTACCGCTTAACGGGCATTCCCGATGGTGCCAGCACAGCAAACGATTTAATGGTTAAACTAGCACAGGCGTATGGCTTTGCAGGTGAACAAAGTAAAGCCATTGAATGGCTCAACAAAGCCCTTGCCGCGCGCTGGGATGATAAGCCTAAACTGGCAGGGCGTAGTTTGTTTAGTCGTGACACCATGGCCGCGTTTAAGAGCATGGAAAATAGTGAAGCGTTTAAGCGCGCCGCAGGTGTGATTGATACCCAAAACATAAGCCGAGATGCAGGCTGGCGCAGCGATTTAGCCTATCTTTATGCTGAAATTCAGCGTCTGCATGTCAATCCCTTTCATTCTATCAGTCAAGCTGACTTTAAAGCGCAAGTTGATGCGTTAGATAAACGTATTCCGCAGCTGAGCGACCAGCAAATTGTGTTTGGTTTTATGCAGCTTATTGGCCTGCTTAACAACGGTCACAATATTTTAATTCCGGCTTGGGGAGCACAGGGTAACTTTACCCAGTTACCTGTGCAGTTTTACTTATTTAACGACGGCTTGTACATCGTTGCAGCAAGTGATGACTATCAACATTTAATTGGCAGTAAGGTGGAGCGCATTGGCGAGCTGGCGGTTGATAAAGCCATTGAGTTGGTTGGCAGTATTAATGCCCGCGACAACCAAATGCAGCAAAGTTGGTTAGCACCGTATTATTTAAGCTTAGTGCCCGTGTTACACGGCTTAGATATAGTACCGGCTGAGCAAGCGGTGACACTGACTTTACGCAAGCAAGACGAGCAGTTTACGGTAACACCAAGTACACGAGCTATGCGTTTTGGCGGATTTCCCAAATTACCTAAGTTACCTAAGTTGCGCGCAAGCGAGTTACCGACTTATTTAAAGCATAACGACAGACCTTATTGGCATGAGCACTTCGCTGAGCAAAGTCTTTTATATGTGCAAGTGAACGATGTGAGAAATCGCAAGGATGTGTCACTGGCTGAATTTAGCACGCAGCTCAGAGATATAATTATAAGTAATGATATCAACAGTCTAGTTTTAGACTTACGCCATAATAGCGGCGGTAATGGTTCCATTACACCGCCTTTGATTGCGTTAACTGCGTTTTTTGAACTGTATAAGCCTCAAGGTAAGTTGTTTGTGATGGTGGGCCGTAACACCTTCTCGGCAGGCCACGATATTTTGGTTAAAGTGCAGGCTATTACAAACCCGATCATTGTGGGTGAGCCGTCGGCCACTCGCCCCAATACCATTGGCGAGTCGGGCTGGTTTAACTTACCGTACAGCAGGCAGCATGGTTTGTTGTCGTCACAATTTCATCAAACTAGCGCGCCGGAAGATCACCGTATTTGGGTGGCGCCCGACTTACCCATTGAACTCAGTGCGGGCGATTATTTTGCTGGTAAAGATCCAGCGCTAGCGGCGATATTCTCGTTAAGCCATTAAGTTTTTTGCTCAGACGAAGCGCGTTGTTTTACGGGGGTTGCATCGGTACTTGTATCAGTATTTGAGCGTAAAGTGCCGATGAATTACCGACTTTTTACTCATTCCTATTTAACAGCAATTAGACAGACCTGCGAGTGATCAACAATACTAACAGTTGCATGATGAGCAATTGTTGGTTGACTGATATGAAGTGGTGTTTATTGGTTCTAATATTTTGTAGCTGTGGTCAGCCATTTACGGCACAAGCGGCGCAGAGCAAAAATAGTTTAGTGGTATCAATGCACCCTTTAGCCCCATTTGTGATAGTTGAAAATGGTGAGATAAAGGGAGGTTTTATTGTCGACATTTATAAACAGATGGAGCAGTTAACTGGGCAGTATAGTGACATTCAATTAAGTTCGTTTATGCGTGGTTTAAACACCCTGCGCCGCGCCGCTAAACGTGTCAATTCAGCAAACTCGCAATACGCACCTCATGCACATTTGATTGTCGTCAGAACGCCTCAACGAGAATCACAATTTAAGTGGGTAGGGCCATTGTTATATGATGGCCCCGTGGTGTATAAACGCGCGAGTGATCAGCGCACTTATCGCAGCTTAGAAGACATAAAACAGCATGACGCCACTTGTGTGGCGCAACAAAAAGTAGCGGACACCGAAATATTTACCAGTGCCGGTATTATGTATCATGAGACTGCTAGCCAAGAGCAAGCGATTAGGTTGCTTTTACAGCCCAAAAGTCGATTTGATTGCACCATGATTGCGCTAATGAACACCCAACAAGCCTTGCAAGAAGCGGGTTATCCTTTAAATGCGCTCGAAATGATGTCGTTTCAATTGCCAGCACATGCCGTGTATATGGCTTTTTCAAAAGATACGCCCGACAGTGTGGTTGCTAATTGGCAAAAAGCGCTGGATACGCTTGATAGTTCAGGACAAAGGTTGGCCATCATTCAACAGTATATGCCTGCTTATACGGCTGCATTAGAAAAGGGACTAAAGGCGTCAGTCAAATGAGCAAGCATCTAATTTATAGGCTTATTTTATTTCCGTTAGCTTTTGCTCAATATCAATAAACAGCGACTGCATTCAGTGTTTATCTGTTTAGATCACATAATTCAAAGACTGTAGATAATAAGCGTTATTGGCATACAGCTAATCCTTCTATATTTTGGCTTTTCTACAGTTTTGTTTCTCTTATCTTATGTCAACAAACTCTGAACTTTGCGATATGTCACCGTAATGTCATGTAATTGATTCTTATTCCTCCCAGCAGTACCTTTAGGCTTTGAAGCAAGAGGTTAGGCATTTTACTCGGTACGCGTGGCAAATTTTAAACGCATCATTGAAGTGAATAGGAGTTCAGGAACATGAGTAGAGACGTTACTTTAACAGTTGAAAACAACACGAGCATAGCACTTATCTATGTTAAGAAAGACGATAAACACGGCAAATTTACTAAAAACCCACCAAAGAGAATAGAAGCAACAGGTTCGTGGAAGTGCAGCAGTGTGAGTGGCGGTGCTTACGGACCGGAGGGCTATGTGCTTTACCAGTTTGAGGGGCAGGATACGACAGTTAAATTTAAGTTTAATCACCCAATCGCTGCGACCAAAAGCAAATACGGTATTGAGCTTAAACCTTCAGACGCTGATTTTGAATATGAAGAAGAGCACTCTGGTGGACACACGCAAAAAGTGTTTTACAAACTTTATAACAAAAGTGAGTAGAGCGCGGCTTCAACACGAATCTAATAGTTTTAATTACAAGCACTTAATGTAAGGAATAAGCAATATGGCATCTCCTATCAATAACCCATTACATGGCGTTACCCTTGGCTCAGTGGTCCATTCTTCAGTTGGCACAGTATTTAAAGGCTCTGTTTTAAATATAAATGTGAGCAAGATGGTGGAGCAAGAAGGATCTGACGTGTACATGTCAGGGCAAAGCAGCTATGTATATAAAGATCGCATGAATGAAGGGTCATTTGGTGTATCGGGGTCCTATGGTGTTTCAGGGATCAGTCAATTCAAATCTTCTTTAGCGGCGTATGCGGGTAATGCGGTTGCACAGTCAAGTAAATCAATCACTGTCGATTACTCTGCAACATCTGTTGCTGGCGTACAATATATTGATTTTGAAAATCTCAACGTGGGAAGCTTCTTAGAGAGTTTAAACGACTCGACTAAAAGTGTATGTAGCGACGTACTTACAGCGTATAACAACGTCATTGAAGCGGCTGGCAATTTGGATGTCGATATATTAAGTGCTTTGAAGCATCCTAGTGATTACCAAGATTTTATTGAGTTAGTTAATATTTGGGTAGCACAAAGCAACGACTTCAGTCGGTTGCACGGCGATGGCATAGTGGTAGGCGTGACTTGGGGGGCGATCGGCTGTGTGCAAATGAATATGACCGCCCAAGATAAAGCCAACTCATGGCAATATGGCGGTGAGGCAAACTTTTCTTACGCGAACCCTGCAGCATCTATCAATGTTAAAACCACCTATGCGGGTAGTAACTCGAGCAATGATGCAAAAGTGGATGTGGATTGTAAATCTTTCTGGGCTGGCTCAAAGTTAGAAGAGCTAACGAACAAATGGTGTGGTGAATTTATAGGTAAGAGCTATCAAGCTCTAGCGGATGTTGACGTGGTGACTAAAGCGCCGAGCATGACGATAAAAGATACGCCAAAAATCCCAGATTTTGTAAAGCCTCTCGAAAATCCTACTTTAATCGAAAAAGTTGGCAAAATAAAAGACTTAGAAGGACTTGAAGTACTCGCCAAAGCACAAGCCTATGAGCAAGCCAAAGCAAAAGCCAAAGCAAAAGACAAAACGCTTACGTTAACTGAATTTCTAAATCAAACAGATGAACCTTCAAATACATCTGGTATATCGAAAACAATTCGCAATATTAAAGGTAATAATGTCAACACACTGGCATCAGAGGAAAAAATTGAAAGCAAGCGTGATGTTGAGCATCACTCGTTACAAGAGCTCTCTCGTTCAGCAAGTGTATTAAGTGCGACTGCTGATAGTGTGGATACAAGTTCAAGTGGTTTTTTAAATATTCAAGGATGTGTACCTCTTGGCGTGTGGATAGCGAATTGGGCGGATATTTTCCCTTGGTTGGCACGTGGATTTTATAACAATGTTGAAGACTTTAAGGAAATTGAGTCCTTACAATTACGGGTCATGGTGCAAGATTTTCTAACCCTGAGTAAAATTTATTATATTGCCGAAAGCTGTGGGATCACCGAAATAGCGAGAAAAGATACCTCGAAACCTAGCATTAAAAGCGGTTATTTGGCAGATGCCTTTGCAAATGGTGCGGCGAAGTTACAAAAACCAAACGCTGACATGCACGAGGTATATAAGGAGCTAGGGAAGGATGCTGGCGCGATTTATTCATTGTGGAATGAAGTGGGATTCTTACGAAATTGTGAGCTGGGATTGGGCCTTATCAAAGGAGATAAGTCGGTATCTGAAAAGCTCACTGGAACAAGTGAACGTCAATCTTATTCATTAGTATCTTGCCCATTTGACTTCGAATCTGCTAATTATCATGCGTTTAGCGACTTTTATAGTTTATTGCCGCTTATTACCCCTGATCAAGATATTTGGATCTTTGGTCCTGAACAGGGTGGGTTAAGCTCTATTTATGATAATGAAGTTGTTTTTTCAAAACCAAATGAAAAAATTAAGTACCTGTCATTTGACTACGATAAAACCCTTAAGGTGTTGAGTGCGCAAGACGGCAAGGTGACCTGCTATCCGATACCTTTTTCGGCAGCCGAAGGTGATATTGAGTGGAAAGGCATGTCTGTAAGTAGCAATGTGTCATCACAAAAAGGACTATTAAAAAATCTAACTGATTTGCAAGAAAGTTTAAATGGTTTGAACGCATGGTCGTTCAGTAGTAGCAATTGGCCTACAGATTGGACACCGAATAAGCCATATAATCAACAAGATATTCCTAAGCACTATATTGGACTTATCGACGAAATAGACACGATCATCTAGTAGCTAAGTAGTGCAACTAAAACACTGACAATGAGCAATTCAACATTGCTGCTTGTCAGTGTTTCCGTTCATTTTATTTTACTTCGAATGGCTTAATGCTGTACTGCTCAATTCATTATCACCACTTCCTGATCTATGCCGATAAACTGCTCCAGCAGGAGTTGTTCATTGTGTAAGTCGGTCACTTTCCAAGCGGTGGGTTTAAGGGTTTTTAAGGTGTGAATAAATTGCCCGTTTAAGTTGTATTGGTTTAGGTCAAAGGTTTGCTTATTCACACTATAAATAAAACCATTTTTAACCAATAAAGCCTTGCCATTTAGTTGCGTAAGCGCCCTAGCTGGCATTAAATTGGGCTCCAGCACACTGCTAAATACCTCGCCTTGTGCGGTACTGTAAATCAGTTGCTTGTGACTAACCCAGGCATTTTCAACACCACCGATGTTGTATGGTGTGAGTGTATTTGTATTGATGTTCAACTGGTAAAGGTGTGTTGTCAGTTTGTGCTTGATAAGCACCAACAGCGTGTTTTTATCAAGCCAGCTTAAAACCGAAAATAAAGGTTGGTGTGTACTTACAAATTTGCTTTCTGCTTTTAGAACAGAGCTTTTTAAATCAAAGCCTTTTAAATCATTACTTTTTATACTGGTGAGCGCCAGTTTGCCACTTTCTACCCAAGCGATAGTTTGACTATCCGCCGACCAAGCATAGCCGTGAATTTGACTGTGATTTTTTCGATGGGTTAATCGCACTGCATGACCTGAATTTTGCCATAACCATATTTCATCTTGCCCAGTTTGGTCGCTAATAAAAGCGATGCTTTGTCCGTTAGGGGCAAAGCGTGCGATGCGCTCTTGGGCGGGCGTGCGAGCCAAGCTAGGGTAAGGGGTGGCGACGGTGTGTAAATCATGGGGGGCTGTTTGCTCTAGGTTGTTGGTTAAGTCTATTCGCGCGAGGTCAATGTCTTTGCTGCCTTGTATCGCAACAAGCGTATGTTTATCTGGATGTGGTGCAACAGAAATCAAACGATTACTTGGAGTTGGTATTTCACTCACTTCACCAGTCAGGGAAATCTTAAAAAGTTTACGGTTATTAACGGCAAGTAAGTGCTCACCTTTTGCTGAATATACACCTTTAAGTGGCTCGAACAAGCCATGTGATGATGCGCTTTGTAGCGCAATTTTACGCTGTATTGTGCCTTGCTCATCGAGCAAGATAAGTAAGGTTTGTGCGTTTTTTGCTTGCGCAAACAGTGCAAACTGTTGGCGCTTGGCACTGTAATCAAAGTGATAAATATCGTGTTCATTGGATGAATACAGCGTTTTACTGGTTTTGTTTAAATCGTTGTAGTGCATTAACGAATAGCGGCTACCATTAAATTGCAAAAACGCATATTGATGATTCGCCAGTGCTTTTGGCATTGCTAATTGTTGTGCTTGGCATTGGTAGCGCTTATGGGGAGTTTGTGGGTGGCTAAGCGCTTGTGCAAAATCTAGGGTGGCCAGCGCCCAGCACTGGGTGGGTGTTTGCGTATTGGCTTGGGTTTTATCGCACGTATTATGCGCGGCAAACACTAATTCTCTGCCATCGCTCGTAAAGCTTATCGCCCCAAATTGCCCTGCATCTTCGCTCAGTTGCGTTTCTTTTCCAGTTGCCAGCTCTTTTGCCCAAATGTGGCTTTTGCAACCGCCTGCATAGCGATTAAATACCACGTACTGAGCATTTGGGCTGTATATCGCGTGAGACTCATGGGCATCTGTGCGTGTTAGCTCGCTCAGTTTAGAGTATTGAAGGTGCTCGGTGTCGAGCCAAAACAAGGTGATCAGCAATAACAGCAAGGTGCTAAAGACTAAGCCAAAAGTTGCTGGGGTTAACTTGAGTGCGCGTAGGTGTTTTTTGGTTGGTGGTTTTGTGTGCTCACAAGGCGCTGGTTGCCAAGTTACTTCGCTCAGTAGTCGATAACCAATTTTTGGATGGGTGGCAATAATTGTAGGCGATTTAGCGTCATCACCTAGCTCTTTGCGTAAGATGGCAATGCAGCGCTGTAGGGCATTGGGCACCACCTCAGCGCCTTGCCAAACTTGCTCCATTAAAGCTTGATGCGTGACCACTTCATTGTGATGTTGCGCTAACACATACAATACTTTGAGTACCTTAGGCTCTACTTTAGTGTGCTGCTCACCCTGCATTATCAACGACTGGGATAAGTCGATTTTAAAATCTTGAATATAAAAAATGACTGGCTGCATCGTGGTGGTTACTCAAATACATCTGGCCACAGTGTATGAGCTATTGAATCGCCTGTCTAGCTGAGGCTAAGCACTCTTTTGTGGTGTCAAAATTAAAATAAGCAGATAAAACAGTGCCTTATTTTCCATCAGTTAATAATCAGCTTTTTATAAGCGGCGCTTTGTGGTGTGTGTCTGATTGCTTGTGTTCACTGGCGATAAGTTACATAAACAAAGGCAATATAATGTGGAACAAAAATAGGCTTAGCATGTGCTATTGGACGGCTGGTTTTTTACTTGTTTTGGCAAGCACGGCAACTTGGGCAGGGCCACAAGCACAGCAAATTATTAACCGCGCGGTCAGCGCTTATGGAGGAGCAAAGCTCACCGAGCTAAATAGTATTACGGTGCGCGATAAGCAACTGCATTTTTCACAGTGGCAAAGCGCTCATGCACGCCAAGGTGAAATGGTGAGCTATTTAAATGAGCAGCAATTAGAGCTTGCTATCGACTTTAGCAACCAGCGCAAGGTTTTTAAACGCGCCACAACGTATTTGGTTGGTTCTCACGGCTCAAATAGCCCCAGTATTTTGCATCGGCTCTATAGCGATGGAAAAGGTTATGGCGTTGACCATGCTTTAGCGCAAACGATAGCGTCACAGCGGGTGACGTTTGCCAATGCTGACCTTGGGCAAAGCCAGTTAGTCGACACGCTGATTGTTAAGCAGTTAAATGATGACAAAGCGGAGAGCCTGTGGAGCGACATCGCATTTATTCAAGGTCAGGCACATGATGTACTCACTGTTTTTGCGGGCACAAAGCAAGAATATGTGGTGTACATTAATCGGCAAACTGGCTACCTAACACGGATGTTAAAAAAGCAGGGCGGGCAACTGATCAGTTATGATTTTTTAAATCACCAGCAAAGCCAAGGGCTTGTGTGGGCAAAGCAACTATTTGCAGGTACTGAAAAAGGGCCGTTGTTTTACTCAAGTGCCAAAGAGGTGACTTTTAACGTCACAGATAACACGCTGTTTTTGCTGCCAGAACATTACAAGCCTCGTCCAATTGTGAGCCCTGTGGATGTGTCAAAGCGTACAATTAGAGAGTTAGCTTCTGGTGTGTATTATGTGGGGCAAGATTGGTCATACTCTTTATTTATTGATGTAGGCGATTATTTTATCTCTGCAGGTGCTTGGCAAATGGATCAGCAAAGCCAAGATTGGCTGAGCAATGTGGCGTTACTGCGCCAAACAACGGGTAGTACCAAGCCTATCAAGCAACATGTGATCAGCCATCATCATAGCGACCACCTGATGGGTGTAAAAGATGTGCTCGCACAAGGGGCAGCTTTAATTGTTCATCCCAACGACCTAGCTGCCGTCCAGGCGCATTTATACATCACCCTAAAAGCTGAGCAACTCATTAAAGTGAGTAAGCAGGGACAACTTGCCGATGGTAAGGTACTGCTATTTGATGTGCCAAACAGCCACGCAAATCACAACCTAGTTATTTACCTGCCAGAACATAAATTACTGTTCACGGAGGATATGTTTGGTAGCAGCTTTAAAAAGGCGTTTAATTCACCTAGTAATTGGCCGGATATAGATGCGTATCATCGCCTCGCAGTATTGATGGATAAAATGGCGGAGCTTGGCATTGAGGTTGAACAGCTTGTGTCATCGCATCATTATCGCGTATTAAATACAGCGGATATTGAGCAGGCAAAAGGTCTAAAATTGCAGTCAAAAAAGCTGTTGTTCAAAAGGTTATTTACAACAAATTAAGCATGTTAGCGTGATTACAAGGTGTCTATTTGCGCAAAGTATTATTGGTTTGAGATGTGAGATTGAGAAACGATATATGTAGTCCAGCACACAAAATGGTAGTGTGGTGTCGCCAAACCAAAGATGCTTATAGATGGAAAAGCTTATCGTCATAGCGTTAGACAATTTATTGACCACAGTCAGTTAAATGGCGTCAGTCATAGTCATTAACGTTGGTATTCAGTTTGTGAGTAATAAAAATGGCGACCAAGGTCGCCATTTTTGCATGAATGAAATTTTAGTTTGTAAATCGACTACTCAGCGGCTGCGCGTCTTTGTTTAAAGTGCTCTTTGATGGAGCGAATGGGGTAAGTGCATAGGGCGCCTACGGCTATAAAGTTACATACCCACACCCCTACTTGATAGATGAGACCTAAATCGTGGTAATCGTAGTATGCGCGAGATATTAGTTCCATACCTTGTAACATCATATAGACAAGTGTGGTATACATGCAGATACGGGCTGTTGGTGAGAATGTACAGTCTCTAATCAAGTGTAAACACATTAGAGTCATCGCAAATGAAAACTGTACTATAACGCCACTAGTATAAAACAGCTTAATTTTCTCTAGCTGTTCCATGTTGAGTGTTAGAATGAATTGGTCTACTTCGGAAGCTATAAGGTGAAATATGAGCATAGCAAAGGCGGTTAAGAAACAAGAGTACAATTCGTGTTTTTCTACAGATACTAAATCTTTCTTAATGCCAAAAAATAGCTTCCAACGGAGTTTTGAGAACTGATGAACCCAAAAAATGACAACAAAGAGCTCAATCGTTTTGATGACCCAACCGAGACCATAAAAAATTTCATTCATAAATTATCCTTATTATTTTTCACCTAACAGTTACATGTATACACTGTCGGCCAATAACTGCTATTAGCATACATTGGTCTTGTTGCTTCAGAAGTAGCACCACCACCAACCAGTCCTGCTTTGTCTTTCGATAGCTCTTTTAGTTTTTTAGCTTTGATATTTAATTTAATTGAGGTTTTCATTATCCAATTCCTTATATCTGGTATACATTCCTCACCTCACTACCCAATGTTAACGCTTGGTACACAATATGGCAACAAAATAGTCAAGCTGATTTTGGGCTAACGGTTTGGTTTGTATGAAATTATTTATATTCTCATACCTAGTGCGATAACATATTCCGCATGTTGGCAAAGTTATGGTACTTTTTTCGGCGGCGCTGAACAATTAATTTAGTTAATTAGTAGCACTTGTCGGATATGTTTATTGATAAGCTTTATTCAATAATAAAATATATAGTATTCGTCGCGTTGATAGATAATGTATGCTTAATGCAATTTATTTATAAGCATGTTTATGTTGATTTAATCAATTAAAGCATGGGGAAGGTCGTGTTATTGCACGTGCGCACCGCGCCTTTTAGGTGACTGCTGATTGTGTGAGTTTATAGAGGTTTTAAAACAAACAGAGAATAGCAAAACAAGGTCATAATGACGAAGCAAGTTCAGAATGATAAGACCAACACGCAAGACGGCACAGCCCAAACAACACTTGCCGTCTTCTTGACGAAGGTCAGGATATCTTAAGCGAATGGCATGATATTGTTGCTCACGGTTTAAATAACCTCAAATGGTTGGCGTTGGTCAGCAAGGTGAATATACGTTAGTCACTTAACAGCCATTTACTATTTCAATGCACTTATCTACACCTGAGGTTGATAAAAAATACAACACTTTCACCTGAGGCTATTTTAGTAAGATCTCTAGCTGAGGCTGGTAATACGAGTGATGTGTAGTCGCAATAGCTTCTCGTTTACAACTCTTGCTCTACCATGGTTTTTATTTTGAGTGCTTTTTCAAAGTGATCGAGCTGGTGGGTGTGTATCCACCATGTGGCGGCTTCCATGAGTAGTTCGGGATCACTGTTTTTATTAGAAAAGAACGCATAAAAAGACAAGCCGACATTATCGCCTTTGTAGGCAATTTTACTGTTACAGACTTCGATCATTCGTGCTTTTAGACTGGCTCTCATTGAGAGTCCTTACTTTTGGAGAGTTGATGATGCTCAGTGTAACATTCATCGTTAAGCAATTGGGGAATAGTTCTGGGTTTGGGCTGTGTAGAGCAGCGATGTAGATACATAAAGCCACTCAAATACGACAGAACTGAGGTGTTTTAGTGGCTTTTATACGGTTAAAAACTAAAGCTAAGGCTTATTCTTAGGTTTATTAAACGTGCGACTGCGTACCTCAATTTCAGTGACTTCCGCTGTGTTGTGCTGACAAGCAAGTCGATAACCTTGTTCAAGTTTTGAGTTGGATAGATTTGCTTTGTCGGCGTCGGTCATTTGTGTATTCTCGTTGCACCGCACTTTGCACAGGCCGCAAGTACCACCGCCACCACAGTTAGAGGGCAGCACAATACCAGCAGCAGCCAAGCCATCAAACAAACTGATGCCTGTTTTTAATTCAAGCTCATGAGTTTGCTGTTGTGCCAGTTCAATGACCTTTATACGCTGTTTTTTAGATTTAAAAGCAAAGCTTAGTTGGCCTGCATTAAAGCGTTCAATCAACCAAGTGATGCCTGTCATAGACAGTAGCAGCGTGGCAATGGCAAACACAATAATGAGCCAATGATTAAAGCCGCCCGTGCCAAAGTAATCCATAAAGTGCAGGGTAAACATCAAATCACGCAGTCTGCGGTCGTCATTAATATGCGCAATGACACGCCCCGAATTACTATCGATATATACATTGGTATTTTCAGCATCGCTTAGCTTTACTTGCCACAGCGGGTTTTCGTGCTTTGGCAGCTCTGCAATAGGTGGTTGAAGCAAGTTTGCACTGATGATATTAACCGCACCTTTAAAAGACTTAAGTGCGATGGTGCGAGCTAATGTCTCGTTGATAGCTGCCTCTTGCCCCGAATAGGCATCCAGCAAAGTAACTTGCTTGGCCTGATAGCTATGAGCGCCTAAGTGATGAGTAATTTGATAATAAGGATGACCTAAAACCCACAGTAACTTGATTTGCTGAGCGGGTGCAAAGTCTAAGCTTTTTAATGGAATAAACGGAGCATTTAACTCGCTGGCAGCATGTGCAACAGGGCGAAAGTTGGCGTTTCCTGAGCCCTTTTTATGGTCCATTAAATTAAAATATAAGCCAGTAACAAGCCAAATAATCAGTTGTAAACCAACCAATAATGACAGCCATTTATGTAAGGATTTATTCAACTGCAACATCGTTAATTGGCTCCTTGATTGTTTGGCTTAAAGACGCGCTGATAGGTGAGCGTAGCCCCAAATACAGCCGCTAGCGTGCCCAGTAGTGCAATGAGTAGCAAGAACCAGTTGGCAACATTCTCACCATCGTCATAATCCATAATATGAAAGCGCCACATCCAATCAAACAGTCGCCAAAAAAAGTGACGCTTGGTGACAATAGTGCCTGTGTTCTGGCTGATATAAAAGGTGGGGGCCCAAACGTTGTCGAACACGACTTGCCAAACGGGTAAATGCCTTGGTGCAAGTTCGCTAGGTAGCTCACTTTTGTTGGTGATTAGCAGCACTGATGCTACGGCATCATCGCCTGTATATTGATGTTTAGCGATTTTTAACACTTGCAGCTTATCAATTAATGGCAGCAGTTGACCGGTTTGCGCATCTAACAAATGGCGCGTGTGGTTTTTATCAATAAAATGGTAAACCGGCTTTGCCAGTAACTGCGTTAAGGTTATCTGCTGTGCGCCGGGGTACTCACTGAGCAACTTGCTCAGTGAGTAGTTTACTTGGTTTAGTGCAATGGGTTGCTGGCTTTGGCGCTGCAACGATTCACCATGGATGTAGTGAATGTCCATCGTCACCATGTATAGCCCAGTGAGTGACCAAATAAAAAATTGGGCGCCGATAAACGCCATCAGCCATTTATGGTATTTCCTAATTGTTCTTATCATAATGTTGGATACCTTTGTTGAACTGCACAATATCAGCTTGCTTGACCAAACTATAGATAGCAGGTAGTACAAGCAATGTGAGTAAGACTGCACTACTCATACCTCCCACCATAGGTGCAGCAATTCGGCTCATTACCTCCGATCCCGTACCAGAACCATATAAAATGGGTAGTAAGCCAATAATGATGGTGGCAACTGTCATCATTACTGGCCGTACACGCATACCTGCGCCATGTAATAGCGCCTCGAGGTACTTGTGCTGGCTAATTGTTTGTCCTGTTTGCTGTGCATTGGCTTTGAGTTCTTGCAGTGCTTGGTTTAAGTACACCAGCATGATCACACCAATTTCAACAGCCACGCCAGCCAGTGCGATAAAACCCACCCCCACCGCAACCGAGAAGTTAAAACCTTCTAGATACATTAGCCACAACCCACCTATCATCGCCATAGGGAGGGTTACAATAATCATCACTACTTCACTTAATGCTCTAAAATTTAAATAAAGCAGTATGATGATAATCGCTAAAGTCAGTGGTAGTACGTAGCTGAGTTTTGCTTTTGCACGCGCCATGTATTCATATTGGCCTGCCCATGTGATTGAGTAACCCGCTGGCAAGTCTAGATTTTTGGCTAAATGCGCTTGTGCATTAGCAACATAGCTGCCAACATCCACACCGTCAATATCGATAAAGGTCCAACCATTTATACGGGCATTTTCACTTTTGATCCCCGGTGGACCTGTTTCAATATAAACACGCGCAACATCGCCCAGCGCAATACGCTCACCAAATGGGGTGACCACAGGCAAGCGAGCAAGCTGTTCAGGCGAGTCTCGGTAGTCTTGAGGGTAACGTAAGTTAACCGGATAGCGCTCTTGTCCTTCGATGGTTTGTGTGACGTTCATACCGCCAATTGCCGTGGCAACCACTTGTTGTACATCGGCAATATTCAAACCAAAGCGACTGGCTTTTTGGCGCGAAATATCCACTTTGATATAACGCCCACCGGCCACACGCTCAGAATAGACCGATGCGGTGCCTGTAACCTCGGGTAAAATACGCTCAATTTGCTGACCAATATCTTGAATAATATTAAGATCTGCGCCGGCTACTTTAATACCCACTGGGGTTTTAATACCCGTAGCCAACATATCTATGCGCGTTTTAATTGGCATAACCCAAGCATTCGTTAGCCCAGGAAAGGTAACTAGGTCGTTTAACTCAGCTTTGAGGCTTTCGGTTGTTACTCCTGCTCGCCATTGTGATTTAGGTTTTAATTGAATAAATGTTTCAATCATCGTTAATGGCGCAGGATCGGTGGCGGTTTCAGCACGGCCCACTTTACCAAATACGTTTTCTACCTCAGGCACGGTGCGAATAAGTTTGTCGGTTTGCTGCAGCAATTCGCGCGCTTTACCAATCGAAATACCCGGATAAGTGGTGGGCATATACATTAAGTCGCCTTCATCCAAAGGGGGAATAAACTCACTGCCAATCTTATTAACTGGATAAAAACCGATAACGGTTATCGTGATAGCCAATACGATAGTGAACTTTGGAAACTTCATCACTTGCTTTAACACTGGCATATACAGTGCAATTAACACGCGATTCAACGGATTTTTTCGCTCTGAGATCACTTTGCCACGAATAAAGTAGCCCATTAGTACCGGCACTAGCGTGATCGCAAGCCCTGCGGCTGCAGCCATTGCATAGGTTTTGGTGTAGGCTAAAGGGGCAAACATACGTCCTTCTTGCGCTTCTAAAATAAATACGGGCAAGAACGAAACGGTAATGATCAGCAAGCTAAAAAATAGTGCAGGGCCAACTTCCGATGCCGATTTAGCAACGATTTGCCAGCGGTTTTCATCGGTCAGTGGGGTTTTTTCCATATGCTTGTGCATATTTTCAATCATCACGATGGCACCGTCGGTCATCGCGCCAATGGCAATAGCAATCCCACCTAGCGACATAATATTGGCGTTGATCCCCTGCATGTACATGATGATAAACGACACTAAAATACCCAATGGCAAGGTAATGACGGCAACCAATGAAGAGCGTAAGTGAAACAAAAACACCATGCAGACAATCGCCACCACAGCCAACTCTTCGAGTAACTTGCTCCAAAGGTTATCAACGGCATTTTCAATCAGCTTTGAACGGTCGTAAACGGTGACGACTTCTACGCCTTTAGGTAAAGAGTCTTGCAATGACGCGAGCTTTGCTTTGACACCCTGAATGGTTGTTTGCGCATTCTCGCCAAAGCGCATAACCACTACACCCCCAACCACTTCCCCTTCGCCATTGAGCTCGGCAATACCTCTGCGCATTTGTGGGCCTAAGTTGACGGTAGCCACATCGCCAACTCGCAAAGGTGTGCCTTGTTCGTTGATCCCCAGTGGAATTTTTTCAATGTCGCTGACTGACTGAATATAACCCGTTGCCGTGACCATGTATTCTGCTTCAGCCATTTCAACCACCGACGCACCAGTTTCTTGGTTGCCACGTTTCAGCGCCGTTTGAATATGGTTCAGCGGAATGTTGTAGGCGCGTAATTTATCAGGGTCTACTTGCACTTGGTACTGCTTCACCATACCGCCGACGGCGGCCACTTCTGACACACCCGGTACGGTTTGCAATTCATATTTTAAAAACCAGTCTTGCAGACTTCGTAGCTGACTTAAATCATGTTTACCAGTTTTGTCGGTTAAGGCATAAATGTATACCCAGCCCACACCGGTTGCGTCAGGTCCTAGCTGTGGTTTGGCGCTATCGGGTAAGCTCGCTGCTACTTGGCTTAAATATTCCAGTACGCGGCTTCTGGCCCAATAAAGGTCGGTGTCATCATCAAAAATAATATACACATAGGAGTCGCCAAAGAACGAATAGCCACGTACTGTTTGTGCGCCCGGCACAGATAACATGGCGGTGGTCAGTGGAAACGTCACCTGATCTTGTACCACCTGTGGCGCTTGTCCTGGGTAGCTGGTTTTAATGATCACCTGCACGTCAGATAAGTCGGGTATTGCATCAACGGGGGTATTTTTTAGAGAAAACACTCCCGCAAAGGCGATGATCAAGGTGGTGAGCAAAACAAAAAAGCGGTTGCCCACAGACCATCTAATTACTGCTTCAATCATGCTGGCACCCCTTATTTATGATTTTCGTGCGCACTGTGCGCATCATTATTATCATCGGCTTTAGGGGTTATCTCCGTGATCACAAAGTCATCCCTAATTTCAAAGGTAAAGGTGATTTCATCCCCTGCGCTGAACTGGTTTAAATCAATTTCATCGCTGACTAAAAAGTCCATGGTGGCAGCAGGGCGGTTCCACTTTTCAATGGCGCCACGGCTAATATTTAAAACTCTATTTTCTTTATCGATAGCATTGATCAGGCCATCAACGGTTGCGCTAGACACCTCATCTGATGGCTGTGACATAATGTGAATGCCCGTTACTTGGTAGTTGCCCGCATCGGTTTTAGTTACTTCAAAGTGCAGAGTTTGACCGGCTTTTAAGGTGTTGATGTCTACTTGCTCGGCAACATCAAAGTCCATCGTCATCGCCGGCCAATCCCATTCTTTAACAGGGTCATGGGTAATATTCACCATGTTGTGAGAGGCCATTACGCTGTTTATTTCACCTTGCATCCAAACGGCATTGGCGGGTGCATTGTCTTCCATGCGTTTAAAGTCGGAGTTCTTGCTTGATTCTGAGTCGATCAAGAACTGTGCTGAGGTGACGACTTCATCATCTTGATTTAACCCGTCTAACACCTCGATGTACTGCTCGCCCACTCGGCCAATGGTTATCGCGATTGATTTAAACTGACCGTCACCGAGCGCTAACACTACGCGGTCTTGTTTACCGGTGCGGATCACCGATTCTTTAGGCACCAAGATCACTGGATCATCAAGGTTGGCGTCAATGGCCACTTGCGCAAACATATTGGGTTTTAGCTCATAATTTGGGTTATCAAATTTAAGGCGTACCCTTAAAGTGCGCGTTTTGCTGTTTAACACTGGGTAGACGTAATCTACGCTGCCTTGCCATGTTTTACCGGGCAAATAGTCTAGCGTCATGGTTACAGGTAAACCTTGCTTAATTAACGCGGTATCACGCTCGAAAACCTCGGCCTCAACCCACACCTGATCCAACTTAGCAATACTCATTAAAGTATTACCTGGTTTGACATAGAAGCCTTCGCGTATCTTCAGCCCATCAATGACCCCTGATTGCGGCGAGTAGAAGGTAATGGTCTGTTGGACCTGTTGGGTTTTTTCTAACTCACGAATAAACTGCTCAGATAATTGTAGGGCTTTTAGCCTGTCTTTTGCGGCATTAATAAGCGAACTATTGTTACGTTTTAGGGCGATCAGTAGCTCTTCTTGGGCATTTACTAATTGCGGAGAGTACAAGGTATATAAGGGTTGGCCTTTTTCGACAGGATTACCTACCGCTTTGATGAAAAGCTTTTCAATCCAACCATCAACCCTTGGGTGGATATGCAGTAATTGATCTTCGTCGTATTGCACATAGCCCACAGTAGATACTTGCGTATGCATGCTTTTAAACTCAACGGGAGCGGTTCTGACCCCAAGGTTATTGATTACGTGAGGGGCAATTTTAACGCTACCCGGACCGTGATTGTCACCGCTATCCTCTTCATAAACAGGCACCAAATCCATGCCCATGGGCGATTTTCCAGGTTTATCGCGACGATAATTTGAGTCCATTGGTGCGACCCAATACAGCGGTTTTTTCTCTCCTGAGCTACCTGTGTGTGCTGAATGTGAGTCGTTGTTTGAGTCTGTATTTTGCAAGCTTACGGTGATCCCCGCACCCAATGCTAGGCCCACTACTAAGGCAGTAAGCGTTGTTTTATTCGCTGACATTATTGCTCTCCTAGCTGCTTGGTTGGCTCAGTGATGCTGTGATTAGATTGGGTCAATAGATAGTTAATTTTGGCTACGGATTTGAGTGCATCCACATCAATTTTTAATGCTGCAATATTGGCATTAAGTTCTGTGATCCTTGCACGAACCACATCCGAAAAATCGCCATCGTCATTGGTATAGGCTGTCAATGCAGCCTCAGCTTGATGATGTGTTTGCTCTATAAGTTGCTGTTTGTATAGTGCTTGTCGCTCAGATAAACGCTGCAATTGTGCCAGTTCTTTTTCCAGCTCGCTGAGCATTTGTTTTAGCATGACGTACTTGTCTGTTTTGATGGCTTCAGATTCGGCCACGGCTGCCGCAACTTGCTTATCTTGTTTATGCTCGGTAAACAAAGGTAAGTCAAAAGACACCCCAACAGAGAACAAGTCTGCTCGGCTGCTGCCTGAGGGCATATCGTCGCGATAGCCGTAGCTGGCATTAACGCCCCATTGCGGCTGATACTGCTGTTCACTGAGTTCGATTGCCTTTTTAGAAACTTGGTGCTTTATATCAATTGCGCGCAGTGCAGGGTGGTTAAGCAGTAGTGTTACAGCGTCGCTGCGTTGGTATGCACTGGGTTTGAGATGTTGTGCATGTGCCAAAGCGATTTTTGGTAGCTCATTAGGCAGCACAATGGGTGCCGTGGCTGCTTTTAAATTTTGCAGAGTATCAAGACTATCTATACTAAACAGCTGTAACCACTCATTTAAACGCTCTAAAGCGGTGTCTCGCTTTTGCTGCTCTACCGTTAAACGGTCCTCAAGTTGAATGATTTCTAGCTGTGCTCGAATAACGTCTTGCTGCCTTGTTTTACCAATGGCACTGGCATAATTGGCTTTGGCGATTTGGGCCATTTGTTCAAACAAGGCTCGATCTTGATTGATTAATGCTATGGTGCGCTGAGCTAAATAGGCGTCTAACCACAGCTGTGAAATGAGTCGTGTGAGTTTGGCGTGGCGGTCTTCTCGTTGCAATGGGAATTGCGTTGCCGAGGTTTTTAGCTGATCAGATTTAATCGCTAAGCTATCGCCTCTTGGGAACATTTGCGATACACCCACTTTAAACTGGGTCATTCCTTCTTGTGCCAAGTCCCAGCCATCAGTCGGTAAGTTCATCATACCGATAGACACTTTTGGGTCTGCCAGCGTAAGCGCTGCAACACTCTTATGCTCAACAGCGCTTTGCTTTAAACGGCTGCTATGTAACCAAGGGTCGTTTTGTTGGGCCAGCGAAATGGCATCATTGAGCGATATTATTTGTTGAACCGTTTGCTCAGCATTGACACTTGCACAAAGTGGTATCAATAAACTCGCTAATGCCGCCTGTATAAATACTTTTGTCATGATTTACCAACCTAAATTGGATTTAACTTTATGATAATAAAACATTTTTAAATAAATGAGCGCAGTAGAAGATACACCAGATTTTAGGCGCACCTATCCCGTGTTAGGCAAAAATCGGCGGACGATAAAGAGAAGTGGTAACCGCGTGGGGAGATTGTGATAAAAAGGTCTGTCTAGGCTCTGCTAGGTGATATTCAAATGCAAGAAGGTGCATGGTATCGAGATAGACTACGGTTAAACATGCACTAGCAGGGCAAGTACATTGTGTATCACAGCAGTCCATGGCGCCTTGCATTTGCTCATGATCCATACTCACCATGCTTTGATGATTAGTTAGCGCCATTTCGCACGGCATAGTAGCCACAGCCATCGCTTGCCCTGTCAGAGCAATCAAGATAGCTAATGCAACTAATATGGTAGAAATTGGCTTAAACATGGCAAACTCAATAGCGTAGGTAATATCAATGCTACGACAATTTTTATGTTAAGTAAATTGCCAAGGTTTTTAAAATAAAACGCAGATACCAATATTCATAAATTTGTTAATAATTTGCATGATATAAATTCAAGTATTAAATATCTCAGACTTAACATTGCTGAATAAATTTCAATCGAATAAACACCCAGTTGTAGGTCGGGGCATAATCCTAGCAGCGCAGCGCGGTTTGAGAGTCTTTGTTGATATTATTAGAGCAATAGCTCACTGATATATTCCTGTAATTGACACAAAAATGTCATGAAACCTTGCTAGTTTGCAGGGCTATTATTTGGTCAATTGTTTGTTGGTTATGGGTGTGAATAAAGTCGCTGAGCTAGAAAGAAATATACTACAAAACATATTAGAGCAAGGCACTATAACAACTTTATTTCAGCCAATTTATGATATTAGCAAGCAAGAGGTACTTGGGTTTGAGGCTTTAAGTCGCGGTGTGGGTTGCTTAGAAATGCCAGAACGACTGTTTCAAGCCGCCAGTACTCACAACAAACTCTCAGAGCTTGAGTTGTTATGTCGTGAAAAAGCGATAGAACGATTTGTCACACAGCAGTTGCCGGGTAAATTATTTTTAAATGTCAGCCCCAGTGCGTTACTTGATCCAAGTCACCCTAGAGGAGAAACGCGTGATTTGGTCGAAAAGTACGGTTTAGCGACCAATCGAGTTGTGATTGAAGTGACTGAGCAAGACAGGGTTGATGATGGCTTTTTACTGCTCAAAACCATTGAGCACTATCGGCAGCTTGGCTTTAACATCGCCATTGATGATTTAGGTGCGGGTTACTCTGGTTTAAAGCAATGGTCAGAGCTGTGCCCTGAATATGTAAAAGTTGATCGCTATTTTATCGACTTTTGCGACCAAAGCATTGTTAAGCGTGAGTTTTTGAAATCTATCATTGAACTGGCGAAAGCCACCAGTACATCGGTAATCGCTGAAGGGATAGAGCGGATTGAAGAACTCGCCTTGCTGGAAAAATTAGGCATTGTAAATGCTCAAGGTTTTTTGCTGGCTTACCCGCAAACTGAACCGGTAATAGAGCTCGATGCCAGTCAATGGTCGGCATTAAACTTAAAGCCGCAAGTACCTTCAAACGAACACTCTATATCGATCGGCTGGTTGGCAATGGCGCAAAATGCTATTCATCAGTGCACGCAATGTAAGGATGCGCACAAAAACTTTGAGTTGGATAAAAAACTCATGAGCTTAGCAGTGGTTAACGAGCATCGAGAACCGATCGGTTTGCTACATAGAGACCAACTTACAGAGGTATTTGCAGCACCTTATGGTCATGCGCTTTATGCCAAAAAATCGGTGATGGAGCTGATGGACAAACAGCCACTTATTGTTGATGAAAATGCGCAACTTGACCAAGTGAGTCAGCAGATCACCGAACAAGAGTTTGATATACGTCGACACATCATCATTACCCGCGAGGGTAAGTATTTAGGGCTGGCACCTTTGCGAGATATATTAAAACATATCACCGAAGAAAAAATTCGCCATGCGCAACATGCTAATCCTTTGACTATGTTACCGGGAAACGTCGCGATTAACGAAGCGATTGAAACGCGTTTGCGCAAACAATCTGGCTTCTCATTGGCGTATATTGATTTAAATCATTTTAAGCAATTTAATGATTTATATGGCTACGCCAGTGGTGACAGCGTGATCAAACTGCTCGCTGAGGTAACCGTTCAGGCCTGTGAAAACAGCCCTTGTTTTGTTGGACATATAGGTGGCGATGACTTTATGGTGGTGTTTGATGGTGATGATGCCCAGCAGCTATGCCATCAGATTATCAGCGACTTTGAACAGCAATCAAAGGCGTTTTTTACACCAGAGCATGTTAAATCTGGCGGGTATTGGGCAACTAATCGAGAAGGGCAAAAGCAGTTTGTGCCGCTTTTGACTCTGTCTATAGGACTGGTAAGGCCTGATTTAGATAGCTGTAAAAACAGCCATCAAGTTGCGGCATTGGCAACAGACGCTAAAAAAGAAGCCAAGCGTTATAGAAATAGCTATTTATTTGTTTGTAATCGTCGTCGCCCAACGGTATCTACTGTGCGGCATGGGCAGACGCAGACAGAATGCTCAGCCTAACAATTTAACGAAGGGGCGGCTTTCTTGGCACAAGGTAAGTCAAGCTGGCAATAAAAACAGTTATAAAGACTTGAGTAAAAACTCGGCTGGGTGTAGCGTAAACAAAAACAAGTTTGGAACAGATATATGCGTAAGTTCGTATTCCTGTGCCTATTGTGTAGTTGGGCGAGCGCCGTAGTTGCGACACAAACCATTTATGTCGCTAAAGAACAACGTACTTTGTACGACAGAGATTTATATCTATACGAACTGCTTGATTTAGCCCTTAAAAAAGCAGCATATGATGTAAAAATAGAACACGTAAAAGTGCATCCTCATCAGCAGCGAACCTTACTTGCACTCTCTCAAGGTGACGTAGACTTACACTGGAGCATGACAAGCCCCGAACGAGAGCAACTTGCTAGGGCTATTCGAGTTCCGCTTTTCAAAGGATTTATTGGTAAACGGGCTTTACTGGTTAATAAAACCCATTTATCTCAGTTTGACGATGTAAAGTCTTTAGCCGAATTATCTAAATTAACCGCCGTGCAAGGGCATGATTGGCCCGATACAAAAATATTAGGGCACAATAGCTTAGCGGTTCGACCAATGGCTAATTATCAAGCTATGTTTGCAATGGTCGCTCGTGGTCGGCTAGATTATTTTCCACGCTCATTCATCGAAGTAGGGGCCGAGCTGGCCGCTCAAAAAGTTGATAATTTGGTGATTTTGCCAAGTGTATACTTGCATTATCCCAGTGCCTTTTATTTTTTTGTCAACAAAGACAAGCCGCAACTTGCTAATGCGATAACCATGGGACTAGCTAAGCTACAAGCATCGGGCGAATTTGATGCGCTGTTCGAGCGTTACTTTGCGGATGTGTTAGCACAGTTGCCTTTTGACCAGAACACGATGGTACTGGAGTTGGAAAATCCGTATTTCAACATACCAGCCACGGCTGAATTACCCAAACCAGCGGTGGTCTTAAATGATAATGTACCCGCCGAGCAAGAAAAGTGAAGCATTAAAAAAGGAGCCTCGGCTCCTTTTTTATATCACGTAATAATCAATGTGATTAGCGCAGTAGTGACTCAGTCAGCACTGGACGAATTTCTTTTACCATTAGTTGGCAAAGCTTAGGAGCGCCACAGATAATGTTACCACTTTGGTTGTAACCTGCACCGCCTGCAAAGTCCATTACCATGCCACCGGCTTCTTTAACCAATAGTTCACCTGCTGCAGTATCCCAAGGCTTAAGACCGATTTCAAAGAAACCATCCACACGGCCAGCAGCAACATAAGCCATATCAAGCGCTGCAGAACCAGCACGACGAATATCAGCAGTGTGCACAAACAGTGCTTTAAATGCTTCTGTGTACGCATCAATGTGATGCTTTTGCTTGAATGGGAAGCCAGTTGCAAGTACCGAGCCTGCAATTTCAGTGCTTTTTGTAACGCGAATACGCTTAGAGTTTAATTGCGCACCTTGGCCACGTGACGCGGTGAAAAGCTCACTGCGGATTGGATCATAAATAACAGCTTGTTCAACACGACCTTTAACTTTTAAGGCGATAGAAACAGCAAAATGAGGAATGCCTTTGATGAAGTTAGTTGTACCATCAAGAGGATCGATAACCCATTGGTAATCAGCATCTTTGCCTTCTATTACTCCTAGTTCCTCACCCACAAGTGAGTGTTCGGGAAAGGCTTTAAGAATGGTATCACGGATGACGGCTTCAGCGTCTTTGTCTACGTTAGTAACAAAGTCGTTAGTGCCCTTTTGTTGAGCTTCGACTTTTGATAAATCTTCACATGCACGTAAGATCACTTTACCTGCATTACGCGCAGCGCGTACCGCAATGTTTAACATTGGATGCATAGCATTACCTTTGAGTTGTAAAAGAACATATTCGTATAGAGCCGGCGTATTCTAGCGATTTTTACCACAAAGTAAATAAGCAAATGGAAATAAAGTTGCTGCTTTTTTGTACTGCACTGTTCTGGAAAAGGAATTAGTTAGTCTGCACTGGAGTTGTGGTTAGTTAGTGCGCTTTTTACTATGGTGCCGCATCAAGGCTGTGGTAAACTCCGCAATTATTTTTTCAAGGCTTGTTTATCAATGGCATTAGAAGACATTCGTATCGTGTTAGTAAACACATCTCACTCAGGTAACATTGGCTCAGTAGCGCGTGCGATGAAAACCATGGGCCTATCTAAATTGTATTTAGTCGACCCAGCATGTGAAGTAGACAGCCACGCCAGTGCATTAGCGGCAGGCGCAACGGATGTACTGGGCAATGCCATTCGAGTCAATAAATTATCAGAAGCGATTGAAGAGTGCGCATTGACGATTGGCACAAGTGCGCGTTCTCGCACGCTTTCTTGGCCTATGGTTGAGCCTAGAGAGTGTGCTCAAAAGTTAGTGAAAGAATCGAATCATGGCCCTGTTGCATTGGTTTTTGGCCGTGAAAACAGTGGTCTAACAAATGAAGAGCTGCAGCTGTGCAACTACCACGTGTGTATTCCTGCCAATCCAGAATACAGCTCGTTAAATTTGGCGATGGCTGTACAAACACTGACCTATGAAACGCGTATGGCGTTTTTAGATGGCCAACAAGTAACCCCTGAAGTGGATGAGGCAGTTTACCCAAGTGCAAAGCAAATGGAATTATTCTACGAGCACTTAGAGAGCACGCTAAATGAAACGGGCTTTATCATCAAACAACACCCAGGCATGGTGATGACTAAACTTAAGCGTTTATTCAACCGTGCACGACCAGAAGATCAAGAACTCAATATTTTACGTGGTATTTTGACTTCAATTAATAAGTCAACAAACAAGTAACCCCTGAAATCATGCCGCTTTTAAACGCGTTTTATTGGTGATGTAGCTTGCGGCATTTAATTGAGCGTAATACTTGACTAAATTACTCAGGTAATTACAATGGTCACTAGTACTTGACTGATTTACTCGGGTATTGGGTAACTTTAGTCGTATTACGTGTGAGTAATACTTGACTATCCTAGTCAGGTAATTAAAATTTGCGGCTTGGTAAAAAGCTAGGGGGCTTCATGAAATTGACATCGAAAGGCAGATACGCAGTAACAGCAATGTTAGACGTTGCCTTGCATGCCCAAGTTGGTCCGGTCCCGCTGGCAGATATTTCAGAACGTCAGGAAATATCTCTATCTTACCTTGAACAATTATTTGCCAGACTGCGTAAACACGGATTAGTCAGATCTGTACGTGGTCCAGGCGGCGGCTATCTACTTGGTCGTGATGTGCAGAGTATTTCTGTGGGAGATGTTATCAACGCGGTTGATGAGTCTGTAGACGCTACGCGTTGCCACGGAGAAGGGGGCGGCTGCCAAAGTGGTATGCGTTGTTTAACTCATACACTGTGGTCAGATTTGAGCGTGCGCATCGAAGAGTTTTTAAACAATATTTCCCTTGCCGAGTTAGTCGCTAATTCTGATGTGCAATCTGTTGCATCGCGTCAGGATAAAAGCGTCAACAGTGCGATGAAGCAATTAGACAATATTCAAGTGAGCTGTCAACTGTAGGGTTGACGTCAAGCGGAGAAACAAATGAAATTACCGATTTATCTAGATTATGCAGCAACCACTCCGGTTGATCAGCGCGTTGCAGACGAAATGATGCAGTGTCTGACAATGGATGGCAATTTTGGTAACCCAGCTTCACGCTCACACCGTTTCGGTTGGCAGGCGGAAGAGTTAGTTGACCAAGCGCGTAACGATATCGCTGATTTAATTAACGCAGATCCGCGTGAGATCGTATTCACTTCAGGTGCTACTGAGTCAAATAACCTAGCGATTAAAGGTGCAGCGCATTTCTATAAAAAGAAAGGTAAGCACATTATCACCGTTAAAACTGAGCACAAGGCGGTACTAGATACGTGTCGTGAACTTGAGCGTCAGGGCTTTGAAGTCACCTATATGGACGTTGAAGAAAACGGTTTACTTGATTTGAAAAAGCTTGAAGCAGCCATGCGCGATGACACAATTTTAGTGAGCATCATGCATGTAAACAATGAGCTAGGCGTAATTCAAGATATTGCCACGATTGGCGAAATGTGTCGCGAACGTAAAATTATGTTCCACGTTGATGGCGCGCAAAGTGCTGGCAAAGTAAAAATTGACTTACAAGAATTAAAAGTTGATTTCATGTCATTCTCGGGTCACAAAGTGTATGGCCCCAAAGGGGTTGGCGCGTTGTATGTTCGTCGTAAACCTCGTGCTCGCTTAGAAGCGCAAATGCACGGTGGTGGTCACGAGCGTGGTATGCGTTCTGGCACATTAGCAACACACCAGTTAGTTGGTATGGGCACTGCGTTTCGTATCGCAAAAGAAGATTTTGAAAAAGATCACGCTCACATCAGTGCATTACGTCAACGTTTAATTGATGGCGTGATGGGCATGGACGAAGTGTATTTTAATGGTGCCATTGAGCAGTCAGTGCCCGGCATTGTGAACATTAGCTTCAACTTTGTTGAAGGTGAGTCGTTGTTGATGGCAGTGAAAGATATTGCCGTTTCATCTGGTTCAGCTTGTACGTCAGCAAGCTTAGAGCCCTCTTATGTGCTACGCGCATTAGGGCGTAACGATGAATTAGCACATAGCTCAATTCGTTTTAGTATTGGTCGTTTCACAACAGAAGAAGAAATTGATTACACCGTCAACCTAATCAAAGATTCAATTGGCCGTTTACGTGAAATGTCACCGCTGTGGGAAATGCATCAAGAAGGCATTGACCTAGATAGCGTTGAATGGGCACATCATTAAGCAAATTTTTGCTTGTAGCCAAGCGTTATGAGCACATAGTGAGGAAATAGTTATGGCTTACAGTGAAAAAGTAATAGACCACGTGGAAAACCCACGTAATGTTGGTTCATTAGATAAAAATGACCCAAGCGTAGCGACTGGTATGGTAGGTGCGCCTGCGTGTGGTGACGTAATGAAGTTACAAATTAAAGTGTCTGATCAAGGTATTATTGAAGACGCAAAATTTAAAACATACGGTTGTGGTAGTGCAATTGCATCATCATCATTGGTCACTGAGTGGGTGAAAGGTAAAAGCCTTGAAGAAGCTGCGACTATCAAAAACACTGATATCAGCGCTGAACTAGAGTTACCGCCAGTTAAAATTCACTGCTCAATTTTAGCAGAAGACGCTATTCAAGCAGCAATTGCAGATTATAAAAGTAAACAAGCGAAGTAAGAGTAAAGAACCATGGCAGTGACATTGACAGACGCAGCGGCAAACCGAGTTCAGGCCTTTTTAGCAAATCGTGGCAAAGGCATAGGTTTACGTGTTGGCATTAAAACCACGGGCTGTTCAGGTCTTGCATATGTACTTGAGTTTGTTGACGAACTAGACGAAGGCGACGAAGTATTTGAGCACAATGATGTGAAAATAATCGTTGATGCCAAAAGCCTAGTTTATATTGACGGCACCGAGCTTGATTACACCAAAGAAGGTCTTAATGAAGGGTTTAAGTTTAATAACCCAAATCAAAAAGACGAATGTGGTTGTGGCGAGAGCTTTACGGTATAAACGCCGAACTGGTTGATTTTCAAAGCCCTGCCTTGGTAGGGCTTTGTCGTATATTTGCAATGCGCGTAAAGCGCACCTCTTAGGTAAGTAAAAGACATGCGCTATTTTGAGTTATTTAACATTCCAGTCGATTATCATGTTGATCTTGCAAAGATAAATCAGCAATACCTAGAGCTTCAACGTGTAGTGCACCCCGATCGCTTTGCCGGAAAAGGTGAGCGAGAAAAGCTGCTGGCAGTACAAAAAACAGCAGAAATAAACGATGCACTTTCGATACTAAAACATCCAGTAAAACGTGCTGAATATATGCTCAGTGAGCGCGGTGTAGATATACGCGCTGAGCAGCAAACACTGCAAGATCCTATATTTTTGATGCAGCAAATGGAGATGCGTGAAGCGCTTGAAGAGTTGCCTCAAAGTGATGATGTAGAAGCGGCTATTGAACAGTTTGAACAGCAAATCAAGGCGTTAGATGTTGAATTTAGTCAGCAATTAGCACAGCAGCTTAGCAGTGACAATGAGCAAGACTTACAGTTGGCCGCCGACAACATTCGCAAACTTAAGTTTGTATACAAGTTGCGTGACGAATTAGCGCGTATCGAAGACAATTTATTTGATTAATTTCTCGACTCCTGGTTAAAGCGAGTCTAAAAGTGAAAGAGCATTATGGCATTATTGCAAATTGCTGAGCCGGGGCAGAGCGCGGCACCACATGAACATAAATTAGCAGTTGGTATTGATCTTGGAACCACTAACTCTTTAGTTGCCACTGTACAAAGCGGTGAAGCAAAAACGCTTGCTGACTTTGATGGCTCGGTGATGTTGCCATCGGTGGTGCGCTATCAAGCTGACGATGTGGTTGTAGGCAGTGCAGCGCAACAAGCATCCGCTGAAGATCCAACAAACACCTTAATCTCTGTAAAACGCTTTCTAGGCAAAACGCAACAAGAAATTGAGCAAAGTTATGGTCAATTACCTTATGAATTTGTGCAAACTGAAAGTGGTCTTGCCGTTCACACTGTAGCGGGGCCTGTTAGCCCTGTGCAAGCCTCTGCTGAAATTTTAAAAAGCTTGCGTGCTCGCGCTGAAGCTAGTTTTGCCGGTGAAGAGCTACAAGGTGCTGTGATCACTGTGCCGGCGTATTTTGATGACGCGCAGCGCCAAAGTACCAAAGATGCTGCAGAGCTTGCTGGGTTAAAAGTACTTCGCTTACTTAATGAACCAACCGCAGCTGCGGTAGCGTATGGCTTGGATTCTGGGCAAGAAGGCGTGATAGCTGTCTATGACTTAGGTGGTGGCACGTTTGATATTTCCATTTTACGTTTAAACCAAGGTGTATTTGAAGTACTGGCAACGGGCGGTGACTCAAGCTTGGGTGGTGATGATTTTGACTCTACATTAGTGAACTTATTTAAGTCTCAAACGGGTATTAATGATTTAAATGCCAAAGAGTTACGCTTATTCATCAATAAAGCAAAGGCCTGCAAAGAAGCGCTAAGTAGCTACGAAACTGTTAACGTTAAACTTGAACTGCGTGAGCAAAGCCATACGGTTACTATTACTCGTGATGAGTTTGCAGAGCTAGTGATGCCGTTGGTGAAAAAAACACTAAGAGCCTGTCGTCGTGCAGCAAAAGATGCCGGTGTCAGCAATGAAGAAATCTTACAAGTAGTGATGGTCGGTGGCTCTACGAGAATGCCTGTTATTCGTGAGCAAGTCGAAGCGTTTTTTGAAAAACAACCACTGACTTCCATTGACCCTGATAGAGTGGTTGCTATTGGCGCGGCGATTCAAGCGGATATTCTTGTTGGTAACAAGCCTGACTCAGAGATGTTGTTGCTAGATGTACTGCCACTGTCGCTTGGGTTAGAAACCATGGGTGGGTTGGTTGAAAAAATCATTCCACGTAATACCACCATTCCAGTTGCTCGCGCCCAAGAATTTACTACTTTTAAAGATGGTCAAACGGCTATGTCATTGCATGTGTTGCAAGGGGAGCGTGAGCTGGTAGATGATTGTCGTTCTTTAGCTAAGTTTAGCCTCAAAGGTATTCCTCCAATGGCGGCGGGCGCAGCGCATATTCGCGTGACCTTTAAAGTGGACGCGGATGGTTTGCTAAGTGTGTCGGCGGTGGAAAAATCAACGGGCGTACAGGCTGAAATTCAGGTGAAACCGTCATTTGGTTTATCCGATGATCAAGTGGCGCAAATGCTTAAAGAGTCAATGAGTAATGCCAAAGAAGACATGCAAGCGCGTATGCTTAAAGAGCAGCAAGTGGAAGCTCTACGTGTGCTCGAAGCGCTAGAGGCATCACTTGCAACTGACAGCGCACTGCTCAATGAGCAGGAGCTGACTCACTTACGTGAACAAATGACTATACTTGCTCAAACGCGTGAGCAGGCACAATCGCCAGATGAAATCAAAAATGCGATTGAAAAAGTAGATGCGGCGAGCAGTGAGTTTGCTTCGCGTCGCATGGATGTATCAATCAAACAAGCACTGCAAGGGCAGTCGGTAGACGAGGTTTAATATGCCACAAATCATCTTTTTACCCCATGAAGAGCTTTGTCCTGAAGGCGCTGCCATTGAAGCACCAAAAGGACAAACGGTATTAGACGCAGCGCTTAAAAATGGCATCAGCATTCCACATGCCTGTGAAAAGTCATGTGCCTGTACTACATGCCATGTGATTGTGCGTGAAGGGTTTGACTCTCTAGAAGAAAGTGATGAACTAGAAGACGACATGCTAGATAAAGCATGGGGCTTAGAAGCTGAATCTCGTCTAGGTTGCCAAGCTGTGATAGCAGATGAAGATTTAGTCGTTGAAATTCCAAAGTACAACCTAAATATCGTCAACGAAGAACATTAATTGCTTCGTCCTATTTAAAGTACACTAAAAAAGCCACAGCAAACGCTGTGGCTTTTTTGTATTGCAAATTTAAGGTGCGATTCAATCATTACCTTAACAAGCTGGCCCTTTAAATTATTGAAAATAACGTGTGATAGTGTGCGCGTGCCAACGCATTTTTCACTGATAAAAGATGTCGATACCGAGCACCTTACCCAAGTTACTTGCTATTACACAAAGAAATAATTTGGATATATTAAGTGCTAAGGGTTTACTTCCTTTTATCGCATTTTTGCTTGCGAGTGCGTCAACATTGGGTATTGTTTGTATTACTCACTTCTCAACGTTATTTTTTGGAACAGAAAGGAAAAATAGAAGGTACGCGAGGCAAGTAAGACAGGTAGGAGTTGGTTTTTAATTAAGACATAGATGATAAGGTGGCTCAGATAAGAGAACCACCTTATAGGTGAAAGATTATAGGTTCAATGGGTTAAAAAGAGAGTATTACTTTAACCGTATTATCTACTTCACTTTTCAAAATATAACCAATTGTGTAATTGTCTTTTGAAACTAGCTCCTTCATTTCAGCTGAGGAACCTACTCTTTGTAGTGGCGGCATTTTGCCAGTGAAAATTTGCCTTGCCATGTAGGCTTTGTAACGCTCAGGTTGTTTTTCTACAACTGAATTTGCAAACTCAGCAAATGTGTCAGACTCATTATCCATTTCGAGTATCATTATCTTTGAACCGCTAGGGAGCAACTGCTCCTTACCAAGAAATATGCGCTTAACATACTCTTTATCTAAGTTCTCTGAAAAGTTCTTATTTGCAATTATCACTAAGTTAGCATTTGCTGAAAAAGATAGAAGCAAGGTTGCTACCAGTATTATAACTCGATAAAACATACTCACCTCCGATCAAAAAATAAAGCTAACTGAAGCACTTAAAACACCAGCATCAAGTTGCGGTCTGACGGGGTCATTAACTTCAATCTTAAAGTCGGTATAGGAGTAATCGATTTTTACTGCTGTGCCCCTATCTAAGTTGTATTTTACACCAAGGGTGTATGTCTTTTTGTCTTCGTCAGTTCGGCCGATGGCGTCACGTAATAGAGGCTTCACAGGGTCTGTGTCTGCGACCATATCTAATATTTCATATTGAGGCTCAGTATCAAATCGCTCGTAGGTAATGTGAGGTTGAAATTTACCCCAAAAATATACAAAGGATACATAGTAGCCTACAGGGTTAGTAAAAATACTATCGTCCACTTTATTGTGGGTATATTCACCTAAGACCATCCAGTCATCAAACTCAGCTTTCAGTGCAATACCTGCGTTTGTTGCACTGTCTCCTTGAGGCAAAATGGCATTGGCAACGGATACTGATACCTTTGGCATTTCTGGACCAGGGGGGCCTGGCATCGCCATAGGATTTGCCTCAGCTGGAAGTAAAGGAATTGCCGCACTGGCGAAAACTGCTGGAATCGTTACTTTAGATTTAAAGTAAGAAGCGCGCATACTTAACCAGTCTTTTTGCAGCGACCACGAGAAACCGGCCATGAAGTCAATATCTACTGAGCCACCTGGAGAGGTCTCATGTAAGGTGCCATAGAATAACTGCAAGTTAGAGTCTATTTCACCATATACAGAGCGGTACATTGCACTTGCACCTTCCATATTATTGAATAAAGGAATATAAACAGACTGCGGTGGTCTTATCCAGTGGTAGGAGTAACCAATATCAAGACTTTCACTATAATTATAAAAAGGTGTTCTAAATTTACCAACTTTAAAACTCCAATTTCGGTCAAGAATATAAGTTAGATATAGCCACTCTATCTTGGTATCAAAGTCGTTCATACCTCGAGAGGTTAGCTGTAAAGTTGCTGATGTTTTACTACCTATATCACTGTAGAGTTGGACGCCAGCTAGAGATTCAGGTTTAAATTGAACATCGTCTTTGTAAAAACCCAAGGGCTTCTCAGAATCCAGTGTAGAGCCCATGGTTACCGTACCAAACCCACTGATTCTCACTCCCTGACTATAGGTTGCTTGACTAAATAATAGCAACAGAGTTGGTAGCATTAAATAGAGGGTAAACCTCGAAATATTACTCATAATGTATTCCTATTGTTAACGCAGAGAAGGTATTTTGTGCCGCCTTGATTTAGTAGCTAGAGGCACATTTAAAGTTTAGTTTTTTGTTTGCTTTTATCAACTTACCCTATTAGTTTTTGTATTTTGGGGTATCTCTATAATGAATTTTGCGCCTTTGTGACTGTGTTCACATGTAATACTTCCCTGCATTATGTCTACCACTGAATTGTAAATAATGTTCATACCTATCCCAAGCCGAGCTTGCATGGAATGCGTGGTAAAAAAGGGCGTAAAGATTTTTTCAATGTCTTCGATGGGAATGCCGATACCATCATCCTGATAGTCTATTGCGATGATGTTTTTTGTTACTTTTTCTGAAATAAATATATTGATGTTAATTGTTTTATTTTGGGCTCCATGGACACAGCTATTTTCAATCAGCTGCTCGAAGACTTTGTAAAGTACATCAGGGTAGCTCACTATTTCAATATCGGGGCCGTTGACTTGAAATGTAAACTGCTGAGACTTCTGTTCCATCAATTGTGTGATTTTAGATTGCAAAAACGAGTTGATTAAAAAAGGTGTAGGGCGTGTTTCTTCTAAATGTTCCGAGATCATTTTAAACCTTTGAATAAAGCCATCAGCTTTTTTGCTATTAGAATTTGTAAGAGCCAAAGCATGTTCTGCGTGCTCAATAAACAACTCTAAATCTTTTGAGCCAAGTTTTTTTTGCTTATATCGCTTTTTAAGCGTCTTTAGGGCATCACTTAGTGCCGAGCTTGATGTAATAATAATACCTAATGGGGTATTCAGTTGATGAGCCATTCCGGAAACAAGCGTGGTCATGGCTGACATATTCTGTTCACTTGTTAATGCTTTTTGTGTGTTGGCAAGGTCTTCTAAAGCGGTAACAAGCTTTTTATGTTTTCTGGTATGCAGTGTCAAAAATAGAATAGAAAGTGATGTGACGAAAAAGCATGCACTAACTATAACTATGGTTAACTGTTTTATATTGTTGTTTTTAGCTGCAATCAACTCGTTCTCTTTGGTCAGTTGTATGATGTCTAGCTCTTTACTTGCGAGTTCTGAAGCTGCAATATAGTTTTTTAAATCAACAAGTTGCCTTTGTTTTTCTAAAAGGTTTTGAGCATGTATATACGGTTTGACTAACTCTGCCGCTCGGCTTTGCATATTTTGGGAGTGATAAAACTCAATCGCAGAGCTGTATAACTGTATTATCGTGGGGAGACTTAAAAGAGGTGATTTAGCCGCTATCATATTGTCGGCAAGTTCAAGTGCTGCTGCAATTTCATTTGTTTTGAGATAAATATTAAAAAGGTGCAGTTGTGCCTTTTGTTTTGCTTCATATGCTTTGTGTTTTTCCAATGAAGCGATTGATTTAATTATCCACTTTGCAGCATCTGGTTGCTTTAGTGTGTATTTAAGCCACCCTTTAAGATAGTAGCTACGAGTAGCGGGTAATGAATCAGGTAACTCATATGTTAAGCGCAGCGCTTGATTTAAATAGTTTTCGGCCTGCTGATATTTTTCTTGTCTAATCGATAATTCTGTCAACAGATTGAGCGACTTATGCTTGTGCTGGAGAAAGTCACTCGCTGTCGCCTTATCATGGTATTGGGATAGATAATAGTACGCTTCTTGATGTCGTTGCATATGCATAAAGTAATCACCGATAAAAGCTAAGTTGATGAGTATTCTTTGCTGATTTTTCTCAATGAGAGCTAACTCATATGCGGATAGGTAGTGAGCAGTAGCTTGATTATGGAGTGACAGCTGTGAGAAAGCATGAGCGGTGAGCATGTATTGTAAATAAAGGTATTGGCTCTGTTCGGTTTTTATATTGCTATTGATGTGTGATAGAAGTTCAAAAGCTTTGGGGGTTTTTGAGTTTATGAGTAGGTGTAAAACATCTAAGTAGTGTTCACGTATCTGTGAGTTTGTAATTGATAAAATTTCCTGTTTAAGGTATTCCTTGTCAGACCCAAAATTATTTTGGTAAGCGTGAGCAAAGCTATATAAACACGCTACAACTAAACAAATGTTGAGATAGAAAGACAAGCTTTTCAATATGAACTAGACCCATATTGTTGCTAATTAACTAAGAGTAATAGACAAACATATGGTGAGCAAATTAACGTGTAAGTTTTTATTTGTTTTTAAAAAAGACCTAAGGACAGTAATTTATTTATATCAAATAGTTATATGAATCTAAGTCTTATTGTGAATTCATTGTATTTCCTCAATAAGTGAGCTTATTTTATTCTGCAGTACAGTTTGTATCTTTGTTTTAGTACATTTTTACGATTAGTATTATTGAATTTGAACAGTAAAGCGTTTGTTGATAGGTAATATGACCGCTTAAGAGTTATATGCGTTTAAAGTGGGCATTCAATGATGACAACTGCCCAAACATACGCCTGATAAGAGTTCTTAGCTGAAAATATTAGTTAGGCTGTGGCTTTTTATGTTTGTAAGAGGTTAAAAATGAGTTTATTAACTGGGTTAGAACATTCACTGATAGCGGGTGATGAGTATCAGGGAAAAAAGCGGTTCAGTGTGTTGAATCCAGCCAACGCCGAGCAAATAGCCTATGTATCACAAGTAGACGAGCAAGGCGTAAAATTGGCGCTGAACAGCGCACTGACTACATTCGATGCGTTAAAACAAACAAGTGCAGCACAGCGTAGTGAGGTGTTACAGCGTTGGTTTGAGTTAGTGATAGAGCACAAAGCGGTGTTGGCACGCTTGCTTACACAAGAGCAGGGCAAGCCACTAAAAGAGGCTATGGGAGAAGTTGATTATGCCGCAGGCTTCATTCAGTGGTATGGCGAGCAAGCTAAGCGTAACTATGGCGAAATTATTCCAGCCAATGATCAACAGCATCAGTTACGCATAGTTAAACAAGGTGTAGGCGTAGTGCTTGGCATCACACCGTGGAACTTTCCGTTGGCGATGATCACCCGTAAAGTCGCGCCAGCATATGCAGCAGGGTGTAGTTTTATTTTAAAACCATCAGAGCAAACGCCATTAAGTGCCATTGCACTGGCAAAACTTGCGCTGGAGGCTGGCATGCAAAAAGGGGCGTTTCAGGTATTGCTTACCTCTGATTCTGCAGCGCTAATTAAACCTTTGTGCGAAAACCCAGATATCCGCAAACTGACTTTTACAGGCTCAACGAAGGTTGGAGCGACATTACTTTCACAATGTGCAGGCACCATTAAGCGCACTTCTATGGAACTCGGTGGTAATGCGCCGTTTATTTTTTTTGAATCGGCAAATATCGACAATGCAATCACTGGCTTAATGGCTGCTAAATTCAGAAATGCAGGGCAAACGTGTGTTGCTGCTAACCGTATTTTAATTCAACAAAGTATTGAGCAAACGGTTTTAGCGCATCTTGTAGAAGCAGTAGCACAACTCGTTGTAGGTGATGGTCTAAGCGAAGGGGTCGACATTGGCCCCTTGATCACTGTTGAAGCAAAACAAAAGGCCCAAAAGCTCGTTGCTGAAGCGGTTGAGCAAGGCGCAAAGATTGTGTACCAAGGAGAAGAACTCGACGGCAGCTTTATGGCACCTATGATTTTGACGGGCGTCACACCACAGATGCAGATTGCTCAACAAGAAATATTTGCGCCAGTGGTCAGTGTGATGTCATTTTCAGACGAAAGCCAAGCTTTGCACATCGCCAATGACGTAAAAGAGGGTCTTGCTGCATATTTTTACTCACAGGATGTATCACAAATACATCGAGTTTCTATGTCTCTTGAATACGGTATGGTGGGCATTAATGAGGGCATGGTTTCTAATCCTGTAGCACCCTTTGGTGGAGTAAAGCAGTCTGGTTTAGGGCGTGAAGGTGCACATCAAGGGCTTGATGAGTATCTGGATATAAAGTATCTATGCCAAAAGTTTGATTAGCGCAATTTTTGCAATGACTTTTCATTAGTTGTAAAGCGAGATACACTTTCGCGTCTGATTGTTTTTTATCTTTTTTGCAAGGAGCAATGTCGTTGCAACAACTAATAGATGCCCCTACATTGGTGGTATTAGCTGCGGGCTTAGGTAGTCGTTTTGGTGGTAGCAAGCAAATAGCAGTATTACCTAGTATTGAACGCACCATCATGGAGTTAAGCATCGAAGATGCGTACGCAGCGGGCGTGAGGCGGGCAGTATTAGTAATAAGTGCGCGTGTTCGACAGGTCATTGAACAACAAATCTTACCGCGTTTACCAAAAGAGTTAGAAGTGATTTTGGTTGAACAGCGGGTGAGTGATGTGCCTGAACAGTTTATTGAACTAGCTAAACAACGCGAAAAACCCTGGGGAACAGGGCATGCATTGTTAACTGCAAAGCCATATATCACAGGCCCCGCTATTGTCATTACGGCGGATGATTACTATGGCAAACAAGCTTATATCCAAATGGTCCATCACTTTCAACGCTCGCCACGCAATATGGCGATGGTTGCTTACGCTTTGGTTAACACGCTTTCGTCAGCGGGCGGAGTTAACCGAGGAATATGCCAGTTAGAGGGAAACAGGCTCGTTGGTGTTAAAGAATATGAAAATATTCAGCAAACTGAGCGTGGGCTCATAGGGTCGTTTGACGATGCTTCTCACACTTTACCCAATACAGCGTTAGCCTCAATGACGTTTTGGGGGGTAACGGAAGCGCTTTTTGCCGAACTAGAGTATGGTTTCAACGAGTTTCTAAGAACTTATGACAGCGATGTCATAAAAGAGTATTATTTACCGAATTGTATTGAACAATGTATCGTATCAAAAAACATGGACTTGACTGTCTATTCAGCCAAAGATCATTGGTATGGCGTTACGTTTAAAGAAGAATTAGCAGCGGTGGCAGGAAAAATAAATGAACAACGCTAATAATGAGAGTGAGGCTCTCAATAGTTGTATGCCATTAGTCAATGAGGTTAGCATGGAAAATAGTGCAGTAGCGGCACAACTATCACAGCAATTTGGGTTGGCAGGTGAGAAGCCTGTAATGAACCCAATTGGCAATGGTCACATTAATACAACTATGTTGCTTAAAGATGGTAAGCAAGCTGTAGTAGTACAAAAACTAAATACAGACGTATTCCCAAACCCAGATCATTTGGTCGAGAATGCCAGAGCGATTGAGCAACACTTGGCTAAAAAAGCCAATAATGGGGAGTATGATTTAAATATAATCAAACACCTACCCACTATAAAAAATGATTATTTAGTGAATTTAAGTGGCGGTGTATGGCGTGCATTAGAATTCATTGGCGGAAGTTATAGTGAAGATGTGGTCGACTCTATAGACAAAGCACAAACTGCGGCCAATGCGTTTGGATTGTTTGCCAAAGCGCTTGAAGATTTTGAAGCGCAGCAGCTCCACCATGTAATCCCTGATTTTCACAACTTGGCTAAACGCATCGAAGCATTTGAACATGTGCTAGCGGAAGATGCACATGAACGTTCGGCGCAATGCGAAGATGTTATAGCATTTTGCCAATCTCAGTTCTCCCTTGCTGATGAGTTACAAAAAACATGTCAAACAATTCCACTTCGACCTTGCCATAACGACACAAAAATCAACAACATGTTGTTTTGTAGCAAAACCAATCAAAGCAAAGCGGTTATTGATATGGACACTTGTATGCCTGGCTATTGGTTGTTTGATTTTGGCGATATGGTACGAACATTTTGCTCGCCAGAGGCCGAAGACTCAACAGATCTAGATAACGTGCTTGTTCGAGAAGAAATTTTTTCGGCGATTGTACAAGGGTATGTAGAGCCTTTGGCTGATATTTTAACAGAGCAAGAAAAACAGAGCTTTCTGCTAGGCGCTAAAGTAATGCCATTTATGATAGGTTTGCGCTTTTTGACTGATTATTTGGATGGTGATAACTACTTTGCGACTCACCGAGCGCAACATAATTTGCAACGTGCTCGTAATCAATTCAAGCTATATCAAGATGTATTAGACAAAGAAAAAACGCTTAGAAGCATTTTGGCTCGCTACTGATCAAAGAACACAAGGTACCTAAGTGTCTTGTGTTTTTATACTCCGTTTACTTAATCGCATTCACTTTGCATTGTCACTAAGATGGGGTAGCTTGCTAAGTGAAGTATCTTTTAAGGAACAATCATAATGACAAAAATGAATCGCCGTGATTTTTTAAAGGCTGCGGGGAGTGCTGTAGGCGCGGCTGCGCTTACTACAACGTTATCAGGTTGCGCTCAGCACAACGCATCTAATATCGCGCCATCGCGCCAAGGTCGCTCTGTAATGGGGCTGGTGAGCGAAAAGCTAGATATAGTACGCGTGGCTTTTATTGGGGTAGGCCAGCGTGGTTTTGGTCATGTTAAAAGAATGAGCCAGATAGAAGGCACCCGTATCGTGGCGATTTGCGATACCCATGATGAAGTACTCACTCGTTCTGTTAACTACCTAGTAGAGCAAGGGGTAGAAGCGCCAAGCGTATATAAAGGGGCTGAACTAGCTTATCAAGATATGCTAGCGCGAGATGATATTGACATTGTGATTATTTCTACGCCATGGAAATGGCATGCTCCTATGGCAATCGACACCATGAACAGCAACAAGCATGCATTTGTTGAAGTGCCTTTGGCGCTTAGCGTGGAAGAAATGTGGGACATAGTCGACACTGCTGAGCGTACGCAACGTCATTGTATGATGATGGAAAATGTCAACTATGGTCGAGATGAGTTGATGGTGCTCAATATGGTTCGCCAGGGACTATTTGGAGAGCTACTGCATGGCGAAGCCGCTTACATCCATGAACTACGTTGGCAAATGAAGGAAGTTGAACATAAAACCGGCTCTTGGCGTACTGATTGGCATACCAAACGCAATGGCAACTTGTACCCGACCCACGGCTTAGGCCCAGTATCTCAGTACATGAATATCAACCGAGGTGATCGCTTTGACTATTTGACCTCAATGAGTTCACCGTCTTTGGGTCGCACAGCGTATGCAAAACGTGAATTTGCCCCTGAACATCAGCGTAACCAAGCGAAGTATATTGCAGGTGACATGAACACCACGATGATCAAAACTGTGCAAGGCAGAAGCATCATGGTACAACATGATACAACAACACCAAGGCCTTATTCACGACATAATTTGATTCAAGGAACCAACGGCGTGTTTGCTGGTTTTCCAAATCGCATAGCGCTAGAACAAGGTGGTGATAAAAGCTTCCATGAATGGGATTATGATATGCAAAGTTGGTATGACAAATATGATCATCCACTTTGGTTGCGAATGGGTGAAGAAGCTCAGCGCAATGGTGGACATGGTGGAATGGACTTTTTGATGTTTTGGCGGATGATTTATTGTTTACGCAATGGTGAGCCACTCGATCAAGACGTTTACGATGGAGCAGCATGGTCAGTGATATCGCCACTTTCAGCACAATCAGTGGCAAACAGAAGTGCTGCTATTGATATTCCGGACTTTACTCGAGGTGCTTGGCAGCAAGGTAAACCATTAGGCATTATAGGGGCGTAAATCGCGCCCTTAATTTCAAAGTAGCATTCCTTATGATCAACAAGCTAATACTCTTACTGTTTATTATTATTGGGTTGTGCGCTTGTCAATCAACCCCCAATTCAACTGCGCTAGATAAGACAGTGGCGCAGTATATAGAGGTGTTTCAAAAACGTCAGGACTTTGAGCAGCTCTTGTCATTTTATGCACCTGATGCGCAACTTGAAGATATGCTGTACGGACATTCAGCAGTTGGGAGCCAAGCCATAGCTAAATTTTATGACTGGCCAAATAACAAACTCACGGTATTAGACGGTAAGCCACTTTTTTCAGTGGATCAACAAGTAGTTGATAGCCAAAAAAAAGTAGCTGTTTTTTCTGGGGTGTTTCATCGCTTTTTGTATTTTGGCAATGAGTTAGGACCTTGGCGGTTTTTGATTAAGTTGCAGTTTAATGAGCAAGGGGAAATTATTTATCAACAAGACTGGATAAATTACACGCCTCGTTCCTTAATTAAAGAGAGCAAAAATCTGAATGTGCCAGTGCAAGCTGACGATTAATAAGGAAAATACATGAAAATTTCTGTTGAGATCAGTAAATATCCTCTACACCAAGATTATATTCCCTTCATCAAAGACTTTATTGAACGATTAAATCAGCACTCGGAACTGAAAGTTGTAACGAACTGTATGTCAACCCAAGTATTTGGCGAGTATGATGTCGTTATGCCTTTGTTGCAAACACATATGAAGCAGTCTTTCGAAGCGTATGGGAAAATCGTGTTTGTGTGTAAATTTATATGTGGTGACTTGTCAGCCTAATGCCAGACTCATTTACAGTATTTTTAAATGCGCTGCTCACATCTTCTTATTGGGAGTATACGGCAGTGTTGCTGGGCTTTATGTATGTGGTGTTAGCCGTGCGAGAAAGCCTATGGTGCTGGTATGCAGGGTTTGTAAGTTCTATCATGTATGCGGCTATGTATTGGCATGGAAATATATTAGTAGAAGCAATACTGAACCTCTATTATATGCTTATGGCGGTGATAGGCTGGTGGGTCTGGCGGCAGGGAACTAATAATTCTCCGTTACCAATAATATCTTGGCCAGTGAGAATACACCTGTTTATCATTATATTAACGTCTTTATTTGCCATATCGCTCAGCACGCTAATACAAGAACTTTCAAATGATATTAGCTTGAGCTATATAGAGAGTTTTACACTGTGTTTTGCCGTTGTAATAACTTATTTGGTAGTAAGAAAAGTACTTGAAAACTGGCTATATTGGATTGTTATTAACATGGCACCCATGTATCTATATTTTATGAAAGGATATTACCCAACCTTGGCTTTGGCACTGCTTCTTACCTTAATCTCTTGCGTCGGTTATAAACGTTGGTACGAGCGTTATGAGCTTAAACAAGGTAAAACACTTGCAGAACTGTAGCTTGAATAGCAAAGCTATGCACGAGTATTTTAGTGCATTAATGCCAAATGTGACCGTCTTTAAACTAGGCCCTTTGGGGAAAGGCCTAAGTAATGATAACTTTTTAATCGAGTCATCTATAGGTCCTCTACTTTTGAAACGTTATAGAGACAACTTTCCCATCGCAGCTTTAAAGTCTCAGCGCCAATTAGCCCACAATTATGAAGTGACAGCGAATGTGCACACTTGGAGTGAAGCAATGCGCATCGCAGTCTTCGAGTTTTTGCCTGGTGTTGACTCCCCAACAAAATTGACGAAAGACTTACTGCAAGGCGTATTAACAGTGCATCAATTTGTGCCTTCATTTGAATCTAATTACTTAGACATTATTCCACAGCTTAAATGCTTGGAGAAAAGCTTAGTTGGTGATGTAAAGAAGGCATTGGCATGGAGTATTACGACGCTTGAAAAACAACCAAAAAACCTTGCCTTTTGCCATAATGACCTTGTTCTAGAAAACCTAATTACAAGTAAGCACAGGATAAAAATAATCGATTTTGAATACTGTGCTTATAATGACATTTTTTTTGATTTGGCTGCTTTGTGTTGTAGTTTTGACCTAACGACTACTCAAAGTCGTAACATGCTAGCGCTTTACTACGACTTGCAACAACAACAGCCACCTAAAAATGCCGACATTAAGCTCACCGCGTATCGGTGCGGATATTTACTTTTAAGTATTCAATGGTATGAACAAAGAGGTTATGTTGAGCTGGCAAATCCCTTGCTGCGTCAATTAGATCAATGTGTGGCTCAGATCCCACCTAGTCGTTGAGCTAGCTCTTTATATTTTTCAACATCTGACTTATCGAATATAGGGTGCCCTTGAGGGTCTTGGTCTTTTGCCACGAGTAGGTTTTCTCTTGCAAGTCGTTTTACACGTTCAACTTTAACGCCCAAAAATTCAGCAACTTGCTCAGTGGTCATAGGGGTCATAAATAAAATCCTCTTGATGTATAAAATTGCAATGACGCTTTGTTGTATAAATGGTGCGACAGTTGCGTTGCCATTATTGATTACAGAGCCCAATCTAAACATCTGTATCTATAAGCATAGTTAAATATCGTGTTTTTTGTGTCTTGTATAGTGTTTTTTTAAATTTTAGATTGTTTATTAATCATATAGCACACAAATACTAGTATTTATTTGGCTATGCCATTATCATTGTCGCGACTGATGCGCTCTCGTGGTGAAATGGATATCACGTAGCTCTCCGGAAGCTAAGTTGCAGGTTCGATCCCTGCCGAGAGCGCCAGTGTATTTGTGTTAAACATGTTTTAAAGCCAATTTTTTACCCTAAAGTAATAGCCAATTACACCCGTCAATAAACACAGCGCAATCACAAATAGTGCAAATGCATAAGGCGATTCTGTTCCTGGTATGCCGCCGATATTGACACCCAATAAACCAGTTAAAAACCCTAACGGTAAGAAGAGTGCGGCAACGACCGACATAACATACATGCGCTGGTTTAGTTGTTCACTGAGCTGATTGGATAAGCTATGTTGGATAACTTGCGCTCGTTCAATGGCTGACTCTAGCTCTTCCACGTAACGGCTTAAAGCATTATCCGCTTCGTTTATTTTGTGTGCTGTTACATCATCCAACCACGGGAGTTGGCATTCTAGTAGTTCACTAATAGCCACTTTTTGTGGTTTTAAATAACGTTTTAAAGCGATAGTTTGTCTGCGAGTGGTTGATAAAACCGTTGCGTCTATTTGGCCTTCGTGGTTATCTAGAATGTCTTCGAATATATCCAGTTGTTCATCGATTTGATAGATAACATCTTGCATTCTGGCAGTAAGCCTTTGAACCAAAGCACTCAAAAGCTCAGCTATATTCTTAGGGCCTTTGCCAATTTTTAGAGCGTTATGTATATCTTGTGCAGACATAAGTTGACGTTTTCTACAGGTGATTAGTGTATGTTCGTTTACAAAGCAGCGAATAGAGACCATATCTTCTGGACTTTGCTGTGGGTTCAAATTAACCCCTCTTAAAAATAGCAATAGGCCATTCTCAGCTTGTGTGACACGAGGCCGAGTTTCACCAGTTGTCATGGCTTGCCATTCCCATTCTTGTAAAAATGATTGGCTTTTTAACCATTCAATCGTTTCGTTTGAACTATAATCAAAATGCAGCCAAACAGGGGTTTTTTGTGACTGCAACTGGGTGATATCTGAGAGTTCATTGAGGGGAATTGCGCCACCTGAACCATCTAATTGTAATGCATGGACTAAACCTGAATTCATCATACTTTCCTTTTCTTATCTAGTTATCATGTTTGTACAAAACTATTGATACTTCAATGTAATTTGCTAATTGTTTGGATAAATATTATTTGCTGTTATATGCTGAAAATTGCTGTATAAGACAGTTTTTTAAGGAGCGAGTATGTCTGACATGATAAATGTTGGTTGGCGTGAATGGTTATCTTTACCTGAACTTGGAATAGCTCGAATAAAAGCAAAGATTGATACCGGCGCACGCACTTCTTGTTTGCATGCATTTCGCGTTGAGCAGTTTGACAAGCAAGGCCAAGCGTGGGTGAGGTTTTGGATGCATCCAGAGCAAGAGCGCACTGATCTAGAAGTGTATTGTGAAGCTCCAATAAAAGATGAAAGGCAAGTTACGGACTCTGGAGGTCATAAAGAAATGCGCTATGTTATAGAGAGTAACTTAGTTATTGCAGGACAGAACTGGCCAATTGAATTAACACTCACGAACCGCGACAACATGAAATTTAGAATGTTATTAGGACGAACGGCGATGGCCGGACGTATTGTTGTTGACCCAAGCGCTTCGTATTTAACTAAAGAAACGGAATTACAATGAAGATTGCGATTTTATCACGTAACAAACAACTTTATTCAACACGCCGCCTAATAGAAGCAGCTAAGCATCGTGGTCATGATATTTTGGTACTAGATGCGCTGCGTTGTTATATGAATATTAACTCTGAAGAGCCTGAAATTCATTTTAAAGGTGACAAAATCACTGAGGTGGATGCGGTTATCCCTCGAATTGGTTCGTCGGTGACTTTTTACGGTTGTTCTGTGCTTCGTCAATTTGAAATGATGGGGGTGTACCCATTGAATGAATCTGTGGCAATTACACGCTCAAGAGATAAATTAAGGTCGCTACAGTTATTATCGCGCAAAGGCGTTGGTATGCCTATTACTGGATTTGCCAGTAAACCTGACGATGTTAAAGACTTACTAGAAATGGTTGGTGGTACACCTGTTGTGATTAAATTGCTAGAGGGCACTCAGGGAATTGGCGTGGTACTAGCTGAAACCCGCAAAGCAGCCGAAAGCGTAATTGAAGCATTTATGGGCCTCAAAGCGAATATCATGGTGCAAGAATATATCAAAGAAGCGGGTGGTGCGGATATTCGTTGCTTTGTTATTGGTGATAAAGTAATTGCCGCGATGAAACGTCAAGCACAAGAAGGTGAATTTCGCTCTAACTTGCACCGAGGAGGCAGTGCCAGTTTAGTACGTATTACGCCTGAAGAGCGTAAAACTGCTGTAGCTGCCGCAAAAGCCATGGGCTTGAATGTGGCGGGCGTGGACTTACTTCGTTCAAGCCGTGGGCCATTGGTGATGGAAGTTAACTCGTCTCCTGGTTTAGAGGGTATTGAAAAAGCAACAGGCAAAGACATTGCTGGCATGATTATTGAGTTTATTGAAAAAAATGCCGCATCTAAGAGGACTGCAACGCGTGGCAAAGGCTAAAATTAATAGACCTTTCACTTTATTGGAAACATCTATCGGTGTGGGTGAGAGAAAAACGCTGTCGCTTGAGATAGCTAAATTATATACCCACACGCCACTGACCATCCCGATAGAAGTCGTGAATGGCTTGGAAGCTGGACCGGTTGTATTAGTCTGTGCAGCCATTCATGGGGATGAACTCAATGGTGTTGAGGTGGTTCGACAATTACTTGCAAAAGTGGATGTGCAAGATTTAAAAGGCACACTCATTGCGGTACCTGTAGTGAATGTATTTGGTTTTGTACAAAAGTCGCGTTACTTGCCCGATAGACGAGATCTCAACCGTTGTTTCCCAGGTTCTGAGCGTGGCTCGCTTGGTGCTCGGATGGCGCATATGTTTTTTTCTCAAGTAGCAAGTTTATGTACGCATATTATTGATTTACATACGGGGGCAATTCATCGTTCCAACTTGCCACAAGTACGCGCTGATTTGTCGTGCCCTGCAACTGCAGAGATTGCGCATGCCTTTGGCACGCCAGTGGTCATTGATGCTACCTTACGTAATGGCTCGCTTAGAAGTGAAGCGAGTAGTCGTAATATCCCTGTTATTACTTATGAAGCTGGAGAAGCCTTACGGTTTGACCCTGTTGCGATTGCTGGTGGCTTGCAGGGCGTTGAAAATGTACTGAGAAAGCTAAGAATGCTCAAAGGACGCCGCCGTAAAAAAAGCCCTGATGCAGTGATTGCAGCATCAACTAGCTGGGTAAGGGCAGAAGTCGACGGTATTGTGCGCGCTCAGGTAAACCTCGGAGAGAGGGTTATAAAGGGGCAAGTATTGGCGTACATAGATAACCCGTTAGGCAATAACGAGCTTGCCTTGTTAGCTCCACGTAGTGGTATAGTCATTGGCCAGCAAACGATGCCATTAGTAAATGAAGGTGATGCGGTGTTCCATCTTGCTTACTTTGCGCATGCAAATAGCTTAGTAGAACAACAGGTGGAGTCATTTATTGATGAGCTAAGTGACGGTAACGAAACCAATGGCAACGTGATACTCAATAACTAGGGGGTGTTGAACCTTTCAGGCTGCACTGTTGAGGCTTTTTTCGTTATCACCTGACTTATAACAATAACGATGCAATGCAGGTTCTACCTTGGCAAAATACCGGAATGACTGCTGAAAAAATACATAGTAACGATCAACATGTCCTAACCTAATTCATAAAAAGTATATGCTTGTAAATGATTAGTTTGTATAGCGGCTTTTCTGAAGTTGAATTGAAAGCTCGCAATACAGACTATAATAATTAGGATGTTATTTTTTGGGACCTAAAACGCGTTTAGCGGCCGGTGATTTAGGTTTACTTGGCTCTTGATTAAGCACTAAAACAGGTCGCGTAACAAATAGGTTATTTGGATAAATAACACGATGGCCGTCAAGGTTTTTTAGCACCACATTCATCAGCCCCATCTCAATAATACAACCTTCAACATGGTTAGCACCATCAACGATTCTTACCCAGTTACCAACACGGCAGTAGTTTTGTATAAACATTAATAAGAAAGAAGTGAGATTACTCAGTAAAGACCAACCGGCAAATAACGCCACGCCAAGCATAGCAAAAAGAGAAGAGCCCAGTACCAATAAGCCTCTTAACTCAATACCCCAAAATACGAGTAGCAAACACACCAGCACCATAGCGGTTATCATTTTGAGCAGTAACTCAGCCCTAAGTTGACGATGAGGATCGATTTTGCCTTGCGTTATTTTTTCCAAAAGACGCCGACTGAACTTTAAAATAACTGGAAAGAGCAATAATACAAAAATAGTGACGATTAAACGGTATTGCTCGCCCAAAAAGGTCATAAGATAAGACAAAATTGTGTGTTCTCTGAGTTGAAATATTATAGCTATATCATATCGCTAGGGAGGATTGGTTAAAAGCGATTCTTAACGGTAAATAGCCACTGTACACCGTCTATATTTCCTGGCGCGTTTATTGGTGCGGCTACATCTAAATGCAGCACTAAGCCTGCGTTAGCACGACTTGGAGCAAGACGTAGACCCATACCTATGTTTTTAAGATAATTTGGGTCGCTATTAACTAAACTGTTCCCCCTAACTCGGCCAATGTCAAAAAAGACCGCGCCACCGACTTTAAATAACTGCAGCAAATCATACTCCCAATAGTAGCGTTTCTCTAAGTTGACTAAGACACTCTTACTACCGTGTTGATACTTAATAGGAAAACCTCGTAAACCTGTTTCTCCCCCCAGCGTTAATTGCACATCCTCCGTTAGGTTTTTGGCAAACCGCAGCTGTACTTTCGTATACCAAGATTGGTATACGCTGGTGTTTAAGTAATATTCAAAAGTCGCTTGCGAAATCATATTACGGGCAGTATTTTGCTCACTGTTCCATTGACCATTGAGCGCTAATTCGGTTCGCCACAAGCTTCTATCTGAGGTGTAATGTGCTTTTTCTAACGAGAGTTGGTAGATAAAGTGACTCTCATCGTTGCTCAATTGCTTGTCGGAATAGCCAATCAAGGCTTTGATGTTCCATCCTAAATTGAGGTCTTCTGTACGATATATTGAGTCAAAATTTCGCACTTTAATAAAATTGTCTTCAAACCAATGTGCTTGTAGATAGGGGTAAGAAAGCCTTCGGTCCTCAGCAAGCGGTAATTGAGTCGCCGTTGTCGCGGTAAAGGAGTCTTCATGATTACGAAAACCAAGGCTCAAACGCTGTGTCCAGCTATTGTGTAGCGAAGTGGCTGCGCCAAAATAGATATCAGAGACTTTACTCGTATGGTCATACTCAGAGACGACTTCACCTGCTTGGTATAAAGATTCAGTACGTTGATTATGAAAATCTGATATCCCATAACTGTAAGGAGTATCGGTCGAGAAAAAAGGATATTGAATACCGAAGTAATGGCGTTTTCCATCACTGTTGTCCGCGTACTCAATACGGCCTCGATAACGGGTTGATAAAATATGAGGGTCGTCATAGATAAATAAGTATCCAGAGCGGTCTTTATCGCTGGTATGGGCAAGCGATAACCGTTTCCCCCAGCCAAACAAATTACTTTCTCTAAAACCGATTCTGGATGAGTTTTCGCCACCGCTACGACTGAAACTAAGTTCGGGCAGTAGCGTCCAAAGGTCGCGTGTTACAACGCTCACTTCTATATTGCCATCGCAATCCTCTTCGGCAAATACTCTGGCATCATATAGAAAGTTTTGGCTACGTAGCAAGCGTTCCGATTCGACTAGCTTTTTTTGTGAATAATCATCCCCTTCTTGAAACAGTAATATACTGCGTAGTACCTCGGGCTTAGTTGTAATATGAGCACGGTTAGCAAAACGAAATAATGCGTTGTTTTCTTCTGGGATGCTGGTGTCGAATACGTTGAGTTGATGAAAGCTGATGGTTTTTATTTTTTTTCGGTCGCCGTCTTCAGGAAGTATTATCGCTTTATCTAATTGCCTATTTAGGTCGCTGTTAAGCGCCTCAAAAGGTCTTTGATTTGCGCAGCTCTCGGTTAGGTCTTTAAATTCACTAGACAGCACTGACATGCTCATGAAGAAGCTGAAAATGATGAGAATTGGATTGCATTTTAGTGCCTTCATTCACAGCTCCTGAAGAATTATCTAGTCATATTAATTTGTTACTATAGTTAACCTGTTATCTTTAAGTCTATTTCATTATTAAGAATTTGATAGGAATAATTGCTGTAAATTGCCTAATTGGGCTTCGGCATCATAACCTTCTGGGGAAACCCAGATACTTTCGCTGTAGTGCTCAAAGTTTAGGTTAAAGTTGTGTTCAGCGTAGCAAAAGCGCAGTTGATGGCGGTCAGCACCTTGAGCATACTCTAATATTTTTACTTCCTCTGGGTAGTGCAAAAATATCTTCCCCCAGAGCTCAAATTCGTCAGCTTCAGGTAGGTACTTTGGGGTAATAATGAGTACTTGGTGCTCAAGATCAAGTTCGATGTTGCTCATGACATATCTCTTAGTAATTAGCTGGCAGCTAGGTAGTTACGTATCAACTGCATAAAAGGTGCGCCATATTTGCTGAGTTTGGTAAATCCTACACCGGAAATTTTCAAAAATTCGCTGTCGTTAGTTGGCATCAGCTGTGCCATTTCAGCCAACGTTTTATCATTGAATACCACATAAGGTGGGACATCATCTTCATCAGCTAGCTCTTTTCGCAAGCTGCGCAGTTTCGCAAACAGCTTTTTATCATAGTTAAACTGGGCTAGTTTATCTTGATAAACGTGTTTGGCTTGCAGTCTTGGCTCTGCAAGTTGCAAAGCATACTCGCCTTTTAACACAGCGCGTGCCGCTTCGGTTAAACGTAAGCTGGCTCCTTGAGTAATGTCTTGGGTGAGCAAGCCATGATGGATTAGCTGTCTGAGTACACTGAGCCAATATTCATTGCTGTGCTCTTTACCAATGCCATAGGTGCTAAGGGTGTGATGCTGATTATCTCTAATGCGACTGGTATTTGCGCCGCGCAATACATCGACGATATACCCTAAGCCAAATCTTTGCTCTGCACGATATACGCATGATAAGGCTTGTTGTGCCACAAGTGTACCATCAAAACGTTTCGGTGGATTGAGGCAAATATCACAGTTGCCACATGGCTCTCGTTGATACTCACTAAAATAGTTGAGTAAGATTTGTCGGCGACATGTTTGGGCTTCTGCAAAACTGGCCATGGCATTAAAACGTTGCTCTTCGACTCGGCGTCTGTGCTCATCTTCAATATCTTCAAAAAAACGCTTTACGCGACCAATATCAGCAGGATCGAAATACATAATGGCTTCCGCTGCAAGCCCATCTCGACCAGCACGTCCGGTCTCTTGATAATACGCTTCAATACTTTTGGGAATATCGTAGTGCAGCACAAAACGAACGTTAGATTTGTTGATACCCATACCAAATGCGACCGTTGCCACCACGATATGGATATCGTCTCTGGCAAACGCGGTTTGTACAAATTGGCGTTGTTCGTTGCTCATTCCTGCATGGTAGGCAGCGGCATTGAACCCTGCGTCAGCTAATTTTTGCGCGATGTCGTCTACGCGTTTTCTGCTGGTACAGTAAATGATGCCACTTTGGCCTTTTTGCGTTCTTAAATAACGCATTAATTGTGATAAAGGCTTAAATTTTTCTTCAATGGTGTAGCGAATGTTGGGTCTATCGAAGCTGCCAGTGTGGATATAGGGTTGATTAAGGCCCAACTGTTGCACAATATCTCTGCGCGTAGCGGTATCAGCTGTTGCAGTGAGTGCCATCATTGGCACCGTTGGAAAATGTTGTTTGAGTTCGCTTAAGCGGCAGTAGTGGGGTCTAAAATCATGCCCCCAATGCGATACACAGTGCGCTTCGTCGATGGCGAACAAACTGATGTTTAACTGTTTTAAGCGTTCTTTAAACTCATACTGAAGCACTTTCTCTGGTGCAACATACAGTAGCTTTATATCGTTGGCATGTAGGCGCTGATAGATATTGTGTTGCTGTTCATAAGTGAGACTGTTATTAACAAATTCAGCTTTTATTTCTAACGCTTGCAATTGTGCTACTTGATCTTGCATCAACGAAATTAGCGGAGATATAACCACGGTTAACCCGGGGAAAGTCAGTGCTGGGATTTGATAACAAAGCGATTTCCCACCACCGGTAGGTAGCAACACTAAGGCGTCTTGTGACCCCAACACGGCATTAATCACCGCATTTTGGCCATCACGAAACTCACTGTAGCCAAAAATGTCTTTGAGCACAGTGTAAGTATGAGTTTGATCAGTTTGCAGCACTTGGTTTTCCATCGCCGAGCATTCTAGAGGTTTTTCATTCGATTGTCTGTAACTTTTAGTGCTTGCAAAATACCCAAGTTAAGCATAAGTTTTACTGGTCAGATGAGTTTTAGGGGTTAGTATGGATAGAGCATTGTTAATCAGTCAAGTGGGCAATATTTTTGTAGAGAAAATGCCATTTAATCGCTTTCTAGGCATTTCTATCAAAGAATTAAATGCTGAAAGTGCGCGTATAGAATTACCATGGCAAGATGAATTTATTGGTAATCCCACACAAAAAATTCTTCATGGTGGTGTTATTTCTGCGGTGCTTGACAATGTAGGCGGCATGCTCGCCGCAGCTTCAATTATTCATAAACTACCTGATGAAGCGCTCAACAGTGTACCTGCCAAATTAGCTACTTTGGGAACCATCGATATTCGTACAGACTTTTTACGCCCAGGAAGAGGTGAATACTTCATTGCTAGTGCAACTCTAATACGCTCAGGTAATAAAGTATGCGTATGCCGAATGGAGTTGCACAACCAGGAGGGCGTGCAAATCGCGTTCGGAACTGGGACATACTTGGTCGGGTAAATGTCAGTTTTCAGTATATTCAATCATAATAAGAAAATACTGGTGATTAAGGTATTTAACCAGAGATTTGGATAAGAAATAGGTTAATTCATTGTTTTTAAATAAAATGATTAACTTTTATTCTCATCTAGCCTGTAAGTTTTAGGGATAAAAAAGCGAACTTACGTATTAATAGCGGGCTATTAGAAGTGGATTCAACACAGTTAGCGTTAAAACTAGCTGCTAGAGAGATATTAGTTATCCGAAGCTCAGGTTACTTAGTTTACGTCATTAATTTAACAAACCGATTACGTCAATTTGACGAATAACTGTAAAGAAAGCAGGTATAATGCTGCCTCTAAATTGAAGGGGGTGGTATGGGCCAAGAAAACGCAGAACAAAAAGGCTATCTTTTTGCTTCGTTGGCTTTTTTGATGTGGGGCTTAGCGCCTATTTACTTTAAGCAAATAGACTTTATTGATGCCATGGAGATCCTCGTGCATCGAGTCATTTGGTCGGTTGTATTTATTGCCGTCATTGTTGGACTTTTAAAGCAGTGGCATAAAGTACAGCATATTATAAAAAAGCCAAAACTACTGTTAATGCTATGCATTAGCGCTTGCTTACTAGGTTTTAATTGGGGATTGTTCATTTGGGCTGTCAATAATGAGCACATGCTTGATACTAGTTTGGGATATTACATAAACCCGCTGCTGAATGTTCTACTGGGGATGATTTTTTTAGCTGAGCGGTTAAGAAAGTGGCAACTTGTTGCGGTTGGCTTTGCCGTTGTGGGTGTGGTAATTCAAGTGGTGAGTTTTGGCTCTTTTCCTGTTATCGCATTTGCTTTGGCAAGCTCTTTTTCGGTGTATGGTTTAATTCGAAAAAAGGTACCAGTAGAGTCCTTGCCGGGGCTGCTGCTTGAAGCTGTCATTCTATTGCCATTAGCCCTCGCGTATTGGTATTTTTCTGCGCCAACAGCGACATCAGACTTTAGCGAAAATAGCGTGCTAATCAATACTCTGCTGATCAGTGCAGGGGTTGTGACCACATTGCCACTATTGTGTTTTACTGCTGCGGCTAAACGGATCCCATATTCTACTTTAGGGTTTTTCCAGTATATCGGACCAAGTCTTATGTTTGTTTTAGCCGTTGTTTTCTATGGCGAAGAATTTAGCTCGCAACGTGTGGTCACATTTGCTTTTATTTGGAGTGCGTTAGCATTATTTAGTTGGGATTCCTACCAATTCTCTAGAAAGGTTCGAAAACAACAAAATTAACAGCGTGATGGCTTTGGCAAAAGAGTTAGAGGATGACTCTGTTTCTACCTAACTCTTTTGCTTCATATAGTTTGTTATCAGCTTCTTTTAATAACTCGTCTATCTTTGGTTCTTGCATTGATACAAATCCAGCAGAGACAGTAAATGGTATATTATGCGTTGTAAATGAAGCGCTATTGAGTTCTATATATTTGCGAAATAGCTCTAGTTGTTTTGTGTTTTCTTGCTCACTATTGTCATTAAAGTAAACAACAAACTCTTCTCCACCTAGCCTTGCTAATAGTTGTTCAGGAAAAAACTTATCAAATGCTTGAGCCAGCGCAACCAGTACATCGTCACCGGCATCATGACCGTAATTATCATTAATATGCTTAAAGTGATCGATGTCTATCATGGCGACTTGGCTAGCTTGATTGTTGACAGTGCGTATTCTTTGGTATTTTTTGGCGTGTTCGAAAAAATATCTACGATTGGGAAGCTTGGTTAAATAGTCGGTATTTGCTTGTAATCTTATGGTGGCGATTTGGTCTAGCATATCGACGTTTAAACTCAGTCGACAATAAAACTCTTCTGGATTAAATGGTTTTCGTAAGTAATCATTCGCTCCGCTTTTTAGAAAGCGTGCTGATAAGTGCGGAGAGTCTGAACCAGATACACCTATAATGACTTTATCTTCATTGCTGTACAAGCGACGAATTTCTGCACATAACTCGTCGCCTTTCATTCTTGGCATTTCATTATCGGCGATAATGACCGAGATATCAGGGTGTTGCTGTAATACTTCGAGTGCTTCTACACCGTCTTTAGCCTCTAGCACTTGATACTTATGCCGATAAAGTAAGCTACAAATATATAACCTTGCATGACGAGAATCTTCGACCACCAAAACTTTTACCATCTCATTGCGAGGTAAGCGGGTAAGTTGCTTTTTTAAATAGTGATAGGCTTGCTTATTTTCTTTAGTGATGTAATCAATGATGGCATATTTATCGACTATTTCCCTAGTCCGTTTATCAATATTACCAGTCATTACGATGGTTGGGATCTCCGCATTTACCGTAACGGGAATAGCTTCACCTAGGGGAGCATCGGGTAGAATAAAATCAACAACTGCGCAAAAATAATGATGCTCACTCATTAATGCCTGTGCTTGCGCCAATGACGATGCAATATCGGCTTCATAACCACAAGATATCGCAATGTGTTTTTGTACTTTTGCGATGGTCGGCGTATCTTCTATGATAAGTACTCTACGGGTCACTAAGCTGGCCTTGTTATATTTTTGTGCACATTTAAGTTGTAAACTGATCAACTCTAAAATGCAATAAATGTTAATCAGTTAGTATGCCAAGTTTAGTATAAAATTAAGGCTAAAAATAGTCTGTTTAGTCGTTGTAGGCGCATAGCGTAAAGTGGGGTGCGCCGAGCAGGCGCACCTGATGGGATTACACTTCGTCGTCAGCGCTATATGCTGGAGTATACGAGTCTGGTACTGATTTTGAGCGGCCAAACAATGTGTGAAACTTTGTTTTGCAGGTTGTGAGCTTTAAATATTTAGCCCAAGCACGCTCAATGACATTGCTTGGCGGGAGCTGTCCTTCCATGACATTAACAAATTGTAGTTGAAAACTATTTTGTGGTTCGCAGTCTTTGTTGTATAAGCTTTTTAGTAGTACACCGTGTTGTTCAAGAGCCTGAGCTTCGGCGAGCGTAAAGTGTCCGCTGCGGCTAAAGCCTCTTGGAAAATTGGCATCGTCATAAAAAGCGCGAGGGCTTACAAAAGCATTGCGTAAATTCGCTAGGTTCTGATCCATAACTCAATCCTCACATTGATATTGGGTGGAGTATGGATCAGGATTCGAATTTTTTTAAACAAGTTTTTTTTATCGTAAGGAACAAAAGTGGACATAGATCTATTAAAAACTTTTGTCGAAGTAGTTAAGACGCGCCATTTCGGTCGCGCAGCAGAAAATTTATATATAACTCAATCGGCTGTGAGCTTTCGAATTCGCCAGCTAGAGCAATCTTTGGGCGTCAATTTATTCATTCGCCAACGTAATAATATCCAACTTACCGCGCCAGGTGAAAGGTTATTGCCCCATGCAACTATGATTTTAACTGGTATGCAGCGCGCGAAAGTGGATGTTGCTCTTGCCAATAACATGCATAAACAGCTGTCGTTATCTGGTACCCCGAATATTTGGGATGCGTTTTTACAATTTGGTATCAACAATATTGTCGCCGCAATGCCGGGGGTTTCACTTGTGGCGGAAGTTAAAGCACAACAAGAAAGTACCCGCCTACTATTAGAAAGAACATTGGATTTAGCTGTTTTATTCGACCCCCCTAAAGTAGACGAGCTGGTAGTCAAACCAATTAGAGACTTGGCAATTATTCCCGTAAGTACGTTTGAGTGTGAAGATGCGTTGGCGTTTTTTAATAATCAATATGTTTATGTTGATTGGGGGACTGCATTCTCTTTATGGCATGCTAAGCAGTTTTCAGGTAGTACGCCGCCTTATTTTAGAACCAGTACAGGCCGAATTGCACTTGATTTAATTATGCAATGTGGTGGTAGTGCTTTTATTCCTCAAGCGTTGGCACAAGATATGATAGAACAGAAAAAACTCTTTCATATTGATTGTGTTGACCAAGTTTCTAGAGAAATATTCATTGCATACCATAAAGATAATGAACAAAAGGAACAGATTGAGACAATCACAAAATTACTCGAATCACTGAAATAATGTCATTTATATATCTTTTTTATGACATGTTTTCTTTTTAGGTAATATCTGTAACTCCTTGTAGTAAGGTTGATATTTTTATTTGTTTCCAAAAAATTTCATTTTTAAGACTGTTTTTTTACTTAATTTCGCGTGGTGTAATATTTTTGTCATTTAGCGCTGGCACACTGCGCATGTTCAAAAATTAACGTGTTGCGATATTGAGGAAATACACATGAAACTGACTAATTCTGCACTTTTGCTCTCTGTTTTGAGTGCTTTGTCATTAAATGCCTACGCTGATGTATCAGTGTACGGTAAAGCGAACGTTTCACTGCAATCAAGTGATGACGGTGAAGGGTCTGCAACAGAGATCAAAAGCAATGCGTCTCGCTTGGGCTTCAAAGGCGCACAGAAGTTGGAAGGTGGTTTAGACGTTATCTATAAGTTAGAGTTTCAAGTGGACTTATCTGACGCTGATTCAAAGAACGGAAAAGACAACATCACTGCACGTAACCAATATGTTGGTGTAAAAGGCAGCTTTGGTGAAGTAGTGATTGGTCGTAATGATACCGCGTTTAAACAGTCGCAAGGCAAGCTTGACTTATTTAATGACCTAGAAGGTGATATTAAAAACCTTTTCAAAGGTGAAAACCGTTTAGGCAACTCTATTTCATATAAATCAGCAAGTTTTAACGGTTTCAAAGTATTAGGCACTTATATCGCTGAAGATAAGAAAGATGGCGAAAACGGTTTTTCAACTGCATTAATATATGGTGATAGTGGTTTGAAAAAATCTTCTATTTACGCAGCTGTTGCCGTTGATAGTGAAGTAAATGGCCGTGACGCAGTGCGTTTTGCGGTGCAAGGTAAAGTGGCTGACTTTAAACTGGGTGCTATGTATCAAACTCAAGAGAAAGTTGATGGTTCTGAAGAAGCAGATGGCTACATGCTAAACGCGGCATACAGTTTCGGTGCCAACACGTTAAAAGCACAATATCAAGTACTAGACTTTGATCAAGGTGACAAGCTAGACGGTGTATCGGTTGGTATCGATCATAAGTTGAATAAAGTAACTAAGCTATATGGTTTTTACTCAACGTTTGATGGTGATAACCAAGTTGAGCGTGATTACCTAGGTTTAGGTATTGAATACAAATTCTAATTAAATAGCAGACTCCCAGCAAAAAGGCTCACATTGTGAGCCTTTTTTCGTTGTGTATCTTGGGTCAACTTTGGCCAGTTAGGCGCAAATATTTCTCAGCTAAAGTATCTAAGTCTTCTTTATGATTCGGATCTGGCTTGATGCAGTCAATCGGGCAAACACTGACACATGTTGGCGTATCATAATGGCCAACACATTCAGTGCATTTATCTGGGTCAATCTCATATATCTTTTCACCAAAATAAATGGCCTGATTAGGGCATTCAGGATCGCACATATCACAATTGATACACTTAGAGTTGATCATCAAGGCCATGGTTAGGCCTTTTTGAACGGATTACGTGTATCTTGGTTGTTGTCTAAATTACGCATAAGTATGGCGTGATCTAAGTTGATGTCTTCAGGCAGTGGGATCTTAACAATGTGACCTGAGCCTTTGGCATCATCAATACGCTCACCTTTTTTGTTTTCCATATGCTCAAGATTAAACGAGATGTTTCCTTGTGGTGTCATAAGTTCAAGGCTGTGACCGGTACAGAATTTGTTTTTAACATCAATTTCAACAAGACCATTGTCGTGGCGACCAAGCACTTCACCCACAAACTGCTGCTTGTCTGACACCGAGTGGCCATATTCATAGTTTTGATAGTCTTGATGTGTATGGCGCTTTAAAAAGCCTTCGGTATAGCCACGATGCGCTAGGTTTTCCAACGTATGCATTAGGTTAGGATCAAATGGTTTACCCGCAACAGCATCATTAATGGCTTTGCGATAAACCTGTGCGGTACGTGCGACATAGTAAAAAGATTTGGTTCGCCCCTCAATTTTTAAGCTATGGACGCCCATTTTGGTCAGCTGATCAACATACTGCACAGCACGTAAGTCTTTAGAGTTCATGATGTATGTGCCATGCTCATCTTCAAAAGCTGGCATATACTCTCCGGGGCGACCTTGCTCTTCAAGCATAAATACTTCTGATGTTGGCTGGCCTTCACCGAGTGTTGGGATCACAGCCTTAGGGTCGATTTTATGAACCACATCACCCGTGTCGGTTTCTTTTGCTGGTTTTACGTCATATTCCCAGCGACAAGCATTGGTGCAAGTGCCTTGGTTGGGATCGCGTTTATTGATGTAACCAGACAATAAACAGCGGCCTGAATAGGCCATACATAAAGCGCCATGAACAAATACTTCTAGCTCAGTTTGCGGGCATAACTGGCGAATTTCAGCGATCTCTTCTAGTGACAGTTCTCGGGATAAGATCACGCGCTCTATACCTTGTTTGGCCCAAAACTGCACACTAGCGTAGTTCACTGCGTTGGCCTGTACGGATAAATGAATTGGCATGTCAGGCCATTTGTCACGTACTAGCATGATTAAACCTGGGTCTGACATGATCAATGCATCGGGTTGCATGGCGATAACGGGCTCAATATCACGTAAGTAAGTTTTTACTTTACTGTTGTGCGGTGCAATATTAGATACTACATAGAGCTTTTTGTTTTGTTGATGCGCTTCATTTATGCCTAATGCGAGGTTGTCTAAGTCAAACTCGTTGTTACGCACACGTAAGCTGTAACGTGGTTGACCGGCGTAAACTGCATCTGCGCCATACGCAAAAGCGTAACGCATATTCTTTAAACTACCCGCAGGTGAAAGGAGTTCTGGTACAAACATGATAAAAACCTCATACATCGAACTGGTTACAAGCCAGCTGTTGGGGTCAAAATTGACTCGAAATAAAAAAGCGGCGCAGTATAAATCAGCATCGAAAAAGCGCTTTTGATTTAGATCATGATTTGTTTTATTCAGAATTAAGTTTACTCACGCATGGACCTAACCACATTACAGGTAAATGTAGTAGGTTTTTGCAGCTAAAACGCGTATAATTCGCGCCCGTCAATAATCACAAACTATTTTGGAGCAAAAAAGATGGCTTTAGAGCGTACTTTTTCAATCATCAAGCCTGATGCGGTAGCTAAAAACCACATCGGTGCAATCTATAACCGTTTCGAATCAGCTGGTCTTAAGATCGTTGCTTCTAAAATGGTTCACCTTTCTCAAGAGAAAGCTGAAGGTTTCTACGCAGAGCACAAAGAGCGTCCTTTCTTCGGTGCTTTAGTTTCTTTCATGACTTCTGGTCCAGTTAAGGTTCAGGTTCTTGAAGGTGAAGATGCAGTTCGTAAGAACCGTGAAATCATGGGTGCTACTAACCCTGCTGAAGCACTAGCTGGTACTTTACGTGCTGACTACGCAGACAGCATCGATGAAAACGCAGTACACGGTTCAGATGCACCTGAGTCAGCTGCTCGCGAAATCGCTTACTTCTTCGCTGAAGAAGAGCTTTGCCCACGTACTCGTTAATTTCGAGTTTATGAGCAAATGAAAGAAGGGCTTTCGAGCCCTTTTTTTCGTATCGAATACTTCGTATCGAATACTTTGCTAAATGCTTATGCTGTTGAGCATTTAGCAAAACAATTCGCTAAGATTGTTATTGTTGCATGTTTTTTGTACAATGTGCGGCTGCCTTACTAATGTTATACCGTCACTTGAATTGAGGTTGTTTCATGGCCACTACAGAAAAAAAGATTAATTTGCTTGATTTAAACCGCGAGGGCATGCGAGAGCTATTTGCGTCGTTTGGCGAAAAGCCGTTTCGTGCTGATCAAGTAATGAAATGGATCTACCATTTCGGCGTGGATGACTTCGAGCAAATGAGTAACATTAATAAAAAGCTCAAAGCAAAGTTAGCGGCTGAATGCGAGGTTAGAGCGCCTGAAATCTCGGTCAAGCAAGTGGCCAGCGATGGCACTATAAAATACGCTTTGTTGCTTGATGGCGGGCAAGAAGTTGAAACCGTTTGGATCCCTGAAAAAGAGCGTGCGACGTTATGTGTGTCTTCTCAAGTGGGATGTGCGTTGGAGTGTACGTTCTGTTCTACTGCGCAACAAGGCTTTAACCGCAACTTAAAAGTGTCGGAGATCATTGGTCAAGTATGGCGTGTTGCAAAAGATATTGGTCTTCATGATGGCGATAGCACTAAGCGTCCTGTCACTAACGTGGTGATGATGGGGATGGGAGAGCCGTTGCTTAACCTTAACAACGTTGTGCCTGCAATGGAGTTAATGATGGACGATTGGGCGTTTGGCTTGTCGAAACGTCGCGTGACATTGAGTACTTCAGGGGTCGTACCTGCACTTGATATTCTGAAAGAAAAAATTGATGTTGCACTGGCGATTTCATTACACGCACCAAACAACGAATTGCGTGATGTACTAGTGCCAATTAACAAAAAGTACCCAATTGAAGAGTTTTTGGCTGCATGTCGTCGTTACATCGACGGTTCAAAAGCGAATAAAGATGTGACCATTGAATACGTGATGTTGCAGGGCGTAAACGACAGTACGGATCATGCTCATGAGTTGGTAAAAGTACTTAAAGGTACACCATCGAAAATTAACCTTATTCCGTTTAACCCATTCCCAGGTAATGAATATGGTCGCTCAAGTAATAGTCGTATAGATCGCTTCTCAAAAGTGTTACAAGCGGCAGGTTTAACCTGTATTGTGCGTCGTACTCGCGGGGATGATATTGATGCCGCATGTGGTCAATTAGTGGGTGATGTGGTAGACAGAACTAAGCGTTTGGCTAAAAAGCAGCAACGTGAAGATAATGCTATTGCTGTTAAGGTCAGTGCGAATTAATACACAAAGCAGTGTAAAAAAGCACCTGGCGATATTTTAAATAGGTCCTTATGATAAAAAATAGATGAATCATAAGGACTTTTAGGTAGTATAAGGGCACAGTGTTATTACATAAAGGGTCGTGCATGCGTTCTTGCTTGATTTCTATCGTTGCAATCGGTTTATTATCTGGGTGTGTTACTGAAACAAGTTCAGTCACCAGAAATAAGCCTAATGTACGAAACGAAGTAAATAACCAAGAAGCCGCTAAAACGCGCATTACTCTGGCTTTGCAATATTTGCGCTCAGGTAATACAAGTCAAGCAAAGTATAACCTTGAAAAGGCATTACAGCTTGCGCCTGACCTGCCTCAAGGTCATTATTCTTTGGCATATTACTACGAACAAGTAGGTGAAGATGGGCGAGCTCGCAAAGCTTATCAAAAGGCGCTTAGTATCGCTCCTAATGACCCAAATACCCTCAATAATTATGGTACGTTCTTGTGTCGTATTGGTGAATATCAAGCAGCCAGCGAGCAGTTTTTTAAAGCCATCGACGTGCCTAGTTATCTGCGAGTATCGCGCAGCTATGAAAATTTAGCGCTATGTGCCATAAAACAAGATAACTTTTCAAAAGCTGAAGACTACCTTAATAGTGCGATTGCACATGATGGTCGCAGTCAGTCTGCACTCATTGGTTTAGCTGCTCTGTTTTATGCTAAAAGTGATTTACATCAAGCAATGGGAGTATTAGAAAATTACTCCGATAAAGGCTTTGTTTCACCACGAAGTATGCTTTTGCAGCATCTTTTGCACGTTAGTATGGGACATCTGCAAAAGGCACAAGAAACCGCTGATTTGCTGATTCAAACGTACCCTGATTCTTTTCAAGCGAAAGCATTATTGAATGAGCAAATTCATAACAATGAGTTTGCTCATTTGAAAGAGCAGTATCGTTTAGCTCAGCTTAAAAAAATAACTCAAAAATCGCCTTCTCATTTATCCCTCCAGCCAAAAATAAAGGTTAAGCGTAAGGTGATTGATGAGGCTGCGACGCAAATGCCTAAATCGCAAAGCATGTCATTGCGACCTGATACGCAATTCACAGCGGGTTCAGCAGCAAAACCTACTATGGCGAGCGAGCAAAAATTAGCGGGTTCTTCAAGTGTGGCAACTGCTCCAATAAAGGACCAAGTGCAGGTTGAGCAAACCAGTGAAAGTATTGTTCGTTTTTACGAACCTGATCCGAACGACGTGCAATTTGGTAAAGTAGCAACGAGCCTAACTAAAACGGCACGAGCTTTTGAAGAAAATGTGCAAAACTTACCTCTAGTGAACGAAAAAGTAAGTGCACCAAAAGTACCATTTCATATAATACAAGCTGGCGAAAACGTATTTAGTTTGTCGGTCAGATACGATATTAAGTTGGTTGATTTACTGCGTTGGAATAGCTTAAAAGAATCAGATAGGGTGAATGCTGGGCAGAAAATTTATCTAAATAACCCTGCAACAATGCATACTATTCAAGCAGGAGATACTTTATTCAAAATAGCGACTCAACATGGATTGTTGATCGACGATTTAATGCGATGGAATGAATTAACACCGGATGTGGCCTTAAAAGAAGGTCATGGATTACTGATTGTGAACCCTGATAGTTACGTTTTATGAAGCAAGAAAACATCGAAATGGAAGAACAAGTCCCTACAATAGGACAATCGTTTCAAACAGCTAGAATTGCTGCTGGCATGAGTGTTGAAGATGTGTCGCAACGCCTAAAATTAACCGCGTTGCAAGTAACTAAGTTAGAACAAGATGATTATCAAGACTTAGGCCCTGTTACTTTTATTCGAGGTTATATCAAAAGTTACAGTGCCTTGCTTGGTATCGATGCACAGCAATTGTTAGCCTTGATGGATGCTCCTAAAGCACCTGAACCAACCAAGAGAATGCAGAGCTTTTCAAGGCGCACTGAAAAAGAAGCGAGCGATAATCGATTAATGATTTTTAGTTATTTGATATTAGCGTTGGTATTGGGCTCGTCGGGGATCTGGTTTTGGCAGACTAACGACAGCTCAACGGATGCTAATTTGTCGCCTTCAACAACGACTAATGCACAGCCACTTGGCGAACAACCCATAGGTGTAGAATCTGAAAGTACAAAGCAGTTAGATATAGACTCTTTCAGTTCAAATGATACCTCTAGTCAAGTAAGCACATCTGCTGCTGATAGTGAATCTATCAATAATCAAACGACCTTGCTAGACGAATCTGTTGAGCCAGTTCAAACCGATGAAATGACTGTTGTAGAGGTGGTTGAAGAAAAAAAAGACCCATCGATAAGTACAGTCGTAATGCGGTTTAGTGATGACAGTTGGGTTGAAATATTTGATGCAACACAAGAGCGCATTGCATTTGGTGTTAAAAAAGCGGGTTACACCATGACTGTATCAGGTAAAGCGCCTTTTTCTATCGTGTTGGGCAAACACCAAGTGGTTGAAGTTGAATTGGATGGGCAATTAATTGACTTATCTAGCTTACCAAGAAATCGTTTAGCAAAATTTAAATTACCGTTAGCAGAGTAACCGTCTTATGTTTTCAGAATCTCCGATAAAACGCAGAAAATCAACACGCATTAATGTGGGAAATGTTCCGATTGGAGACGGAGCACCGATCGCGGTGCAATCTATGACCAATACCAATACGCTTGATATAGACGCAACGGTTGCGCAAATTCGCGCTATTCAAGATGCGGGTGCAGATATTGTACGTGTATCTGTACCAACCATGGATGCTGCTGAAGCGTTTAAAAGTATCAAAGAGCAAGTCGATATTCCACTTGTGACAGATATCCACTTTGATTACCGAATTGCCCTCAAAGTAGCGCAATATGGCGCGGATTGCTTGCGCATTAACCCCGGTAATATCGGCTCTGAAGATCGTATCCGTGCCGTCGTTGATGCCGCATCTGAACGAAATATTCCAATTCGTATAGGTGTAAATGGTGGCTCACTCGAACGAGACTTACAGGAAAAGTATGGTGAACCAACGCCAGAAGCCTTGCTTGAATCGGCGATGCGTCACGTGGAAATTTTACAGCGTTTGAATTTTGACCAGTTTAAAGTGTCGGTAAAGGCATCAGATGTGTTTTTAGCGGTTGGTGCGTATCGATTGTTAGCTAAAGAGATAGAGCAGCCATTGCATCTGGGGATCACCGAAGCGGGAGGATTCCGCTCTGGTTCTGTGAAATCAGCTGTTGGTTTAGGTATGCTGTTGGCGGAGGGTATTGGTGATACATTACGCGTATCGCTTGCAGCAGATCCTGTGCAAGAAATTAAAGTGGGTTTTGATATTTTAAAATCACTACGTATTCGCTCTCGCGGTATTAACTTTATTGCTTGCCCAAGTTGCTCTCGTCAAGAGTTTGATGTGGTTAACACCATGAATCAACTTGAAGAACGCTTAGAGGACATCATCACTCCTATCTCCGTTTCGGTGATCGGCTGTGTTGTAAATGGGCCTGGAGAGGCGCTGGTGAGTGATATTGGTCTAGCGGGGGCAAATCGCCGCTCGGGCTTATATATTAACGGAGAGCGACAAAAGCTGCGTATTGATAATGACAATATCGTGGCCCAATTAGAAGCGCAGGTTCGTGAATTTGTTGCAAAAAAAGAGCAACAGCCAGAAATAGATATCAAGATTGTAGAATAAGCAGCATATATTGACGAGGTCATTTTTTTATCTCGTGTTTAGCCTGTCTATGCTGTAGGTCGCATTTTTAGCCTGTTTGGGTATAATGAGCGATTACTTTTTTACGCAAGTCAGGTACTTTGCGACGATCTTATTGATAAGAAACAGATTTTTTAGGAATTTAAGTGGCAAAACAAATTCAAGCAGTTCGTGGTATGAACGACTGTCTGCCTGGTACAACGCAAATTTGGCAGAAAGTAGAAGATACGTTACGCAAAACGGTGGCGTCTTATGGTTATCAAGAGATCCGTTTTCCTATTGTTGAGTCTACTGATTTATTTAAACGCTCTATCGGCGAAGTAACCGACATCGTCGAAAAAGAAATGTACACCTTTGAAGACCGCAGCGGCGATAGCCTTACATTGCGCCCAGAGGGAACTGCAGTGTGTGTTCGCGCGGGTAATCAGCATGGCTTACTGTATAACCAAGAGCAGCGTCTTTGGTATATGGGGCCGATGTTTAGACACGAACGCCCACAAAAAGGTCGCTACCGTCAGTTCCACCAGTTTGGTGTAGAAACGTATGGTATCGCCAGCGCTGACATTGACGCTGAGGTAATCTTATTAACGGCGCGCCTTTGGCAAGAATTTGGTATTAGTGAGTATGTTACCTTAGAGCTTAACTCGCTTGGTTCAAACGAAGCTCGTGCGCTCTACAGAGATGCGTTAGTTGCTTTTTTAGAGCAACATGTTGAGCAGCTGGATGATGATAGTAAGCGTCGCATGCATACTAATCCATTACGTGTATTAGATAGCAAAAATCCTGAGGTGCAAGCGATTTTAGTCGATGCGCCTAAGTTGTCAGAACATCTTGATGAAGAGTCGCAGGCGCATTTTCAAAATTTATGTGAACGATTAGATGCTGCTGGCGTCAAATACCGCGTTAATGAAAAGCTGGTTCGTGGCTTAGATTACTACAATCGCACCGTTTTTGAATGGGTTACGGATAGCTTAGGGGCGCAAGGCACAGTGTGTGCCGGTGGTCGTTATGATGGCTTAGTTGAGCAACTAGGTGGTAAAGGCACGCCAGCTGTTGGCTTTGCAATGGGCCTTGAGCGTCTAGTGTTAATGCTACAAGAGCTTAACTGTGTTGGTGATATTCGTCGCAATGCGGATGTTTATGTTGCGGCAATGGGTGATAAAGCCAGCATTCAAGCGCCAGTGATAGCGGAGCAACTTAGAAATGAAGTCGAAGGGTTGCGCGTTATGGTACATGCAGGCGGCGGCAACTTTAAGAAACAATTAAAACGAGCAGATAAGAGTGATGCATTGGTTGCATTGATCCTTGGTGAAGATGAGCTTGCTCAAGGTAAGGTAACCGTAAAATATCTGCGCGAACAACAAGAACAGATCACAGTGTCCTTGGATGAGGTTAAAACTCTATTACAAGCGCTGATAGCATAAGAGGTTATAATGGAAATTTACTCAACAGAAGAACAACAAGCTGAGGCTATAAAACGATTTTTCCGTGAAAATGGGGTGTCTTTGGCGTTGGGCATTATTATTGGTTTAGGTGGTTTATATGGCTGGAAAGCTTATAATCAAAGCCAAATTGATAGCGCAGAAGCGGCATCAAATGCTTATAACCAATTTGTTGAAAGCGAAGATGTTTTAGCTGTAAGCGACAGCTTTGTAAAAGAAAATGGTGATTCTAACTACGCAGTCTTAGCGGCATTTGTTGCGGCTAAAGAAGCGGCTGAAAAACAGCAGTTAGATGTGGCGGCTCAGAAGCTACAGTGGGCTGCAGATAATGTCCAAAACTTAGAGCTTAAAGCAACGGCTATAACGCGATTAGCTCGCGTGCAATTGGCGCAACAGCAATTTGAAGAAGCGTTAGCAACACTAGATAAGCCGATGCCTGAGAGCTTTAAAGCACAGATTTCAGAAATCAAAGGTGACATTTTCTTAGCTCAAGGTGACAAAGAGCAAGCGAAATCTCAATACCAAGCCGCACTGGAAGCATCGACTGAGGGTTCCAATACTTTGCTTAAAATTAAGTTAGATGACTTAGCTTCAGCACAACCTGCAGCATAGGAGTCAATATGAATAAGCTCAGTATGGCCACCTTGGCGCTATGTATGGCGTCGCTGTTAGGATGTTCATCTAGTGATGAAGACGAACTGGTATTGCCAGAGATCAACAATCAATTTGAAACACAAGTTGTTTGGCAAGAAAGTGTTGGTAATGGTGTAGAGCATTATTTCTCTCGCCTCACACCAACAGTATACAAAGATACCGTTTTTGTTGCCGAGCGCTATGGTCAAGTTAAAGCGCTTAACTTAGAAACGGGTGAAATCTTGTGGCAAACAGATACCCGTAAGGAACCTGCATTTTGGCCTTGGGAAGACAATGATAGTGCTAAGCTCGCAGGCGGTATATTGCAGGCTTATGGAAATATCTACATAGGTTCTGAGCACGGCGAAGTAATTGCCTTAAACCGAGATTCTGGCGAAATCATTTGGCGTAAAAATGTGCCTGGTGAAGCACTATCGTCACCTGCTGCTGGTGACGGACTGATATATGTGAATTTAGGTTCCGGTAAGTTGCTTGCATTGCACCCTGACACGGGTGAAGAGCGTTGGCGTCATGAACAAGAAGTACCAGCATTAACATTGCGTGGTTTGAGCTCTCCAACTGCTGCGAATGGTGGCGTGTTATTTGGTGAAGAAAGCGGGAAGTTATCTGTTCTGATCGCCGAAAATGGTTACAGTGCATGGAGTGCGGATGTTGCTATTGCTAAAGGTTCATCAGAGTTTGAACGCTTGGTTGATGTTGACACAAAGCCTGTTGTCAGCGGCGCAATGGCTTACGCAATAGGCTATAATGGTAATTTAGCAGCCGTTGATGTGCGAAGCGGCAACGTAGTTTGGAAACGAGAATACAGTAGTTACCGCGATTTGAGTTTAGATTTAAATGTTCTTTACTTAGTTGATAGTAACGGCGTTGTTTATGCGTTGGATAAAGATTCAGGTATTGAACGTTGGAGTCAGCCTGCACTAAGAGGTTGGTATTTAACGGCACCAGCTGTCGTGGGGAATTATGTTGCCCTTGGTGATCAGGAAGGCAATTTACATTGGCTAGATAAACAAACCGGTCAGTTGGTTGCCCGTGAAACGTTTGATAGCTCAGGCTTTTTTGTAGAGCCTGTTGTGGCTGATGATAAGCTGATTATTTACACCCGCAATGGTGAAGTTAGCGCAGTTAAAATTCCGTAACACTTAATTTTAGTTAAGTTTGTTAAGGCTTCGCTTTGCGAAGCCTTTTGTTGTTTATTAAAGAGGTAGTCTATGCTTCCGGTGATCGCTCTTGTTGGGCGACCTAATGTGGGTAAATCCACACTGTTTAACCGCTTAACGCGTACTCGAGATGCTTTGGTGGCAGATTTTCCTGGCCTAACGCGGGATCGTAAATATGGTCAAGCCAGCTATGATGGCTATGAGTTTATCGTGGTCGATACTGGCGGTATTGATGGCTCTGAAGAGGGCATTGAAACAGAAATGGCCGAGCAATCGCTATTAGCGATTGAAGAAGCTGATATTGTCCTTTTCTTGGTAGATGCGCGCGCAGGCATGAATGCTGCCGATCAGGCTATTGCACAGCACTTACGCAAACAACAAAAGAAATGTTTTTTGGTGGCGAATAAAACCGATGGTATTGACGCTGATTCGAACTGTGCTGAGTTTTATCAGCTAGCGCTTGGCGAAGTATATCAAATTGCAGCGGCTCATGGCCGTGGTGTAACGCAGCTATTAGATGTGACATTGCAACCCGTTATTGCAGAATTAGCCGAGCAAGAAGAAGAGCTAGCGCAAGATGATTCGCAACTGGCTGAGCTCTACCTTGAGGGTGAAGAAGGTACTGACGAAGACGGAAAATCAGCTTTTGAAGATAAGCCAATCAAGCTGGCCATCATCGGTCGTCCAAATGTGGGTAAGTCGACGTTGACTAACCGCATACTGGGTGAAGAACGTGTTATTGTTTATGACATGCCAGGTACAACGCGAGATTCCATTTATATTCCAATGACACGTAATGAACGTGAATATGTGCTTATTGACACCGCAGGTGTACGTAAACGCAAAAAAGTCAGCGATGTCGTGGAAAAGTTCTCAGTGATCAAAACGCTAAAAGCGATTGAAGATGCCAATGTGGTGTTATTGGTTGTTGATGCAAGAGATGGGATCTCAGATCAAGACTTAAGTTTACTCGGCTTTGCTTTGAATTCGGGACGTTCTTTGGTGATTGCAGTGAACAAGTGGGATGGGCTGGATGACTACGTGAAAGAGCGTATTAAGTCAGAATTAGACCGTCGCTTAGGCTTTATTGATTTTGCCCGTTTGCACTTTATATCTGCATTACATGGTACCGGAGTTGGGCACCTATTTGAATCGGTAGATGAAGCATACGACTCAGCAACTAAACGTATTAGTACAGCGATGTTGCGTAGAATTATGGATATGGCGCAGGCTGATCACCAACCACCATTGGTACGAGGTCGACGCGTTAAGCTTAAATATGCGCACGCAGGGGGCTACAACCCTCCTAGGATCGTTATTCATGGTAACCAAGTACATGACTTACCTGATAGCTACAAGCGCTATTTAATGAACTACTACCGTAAAGCGCTTAATATTATGGGAACACCAATTAAAATTGAGTTCCGCGAAGGGGATAACCCATACGCAGGTCGTACGAATAAGATGACATTGTCGCAAAAGCGCAAACTTAGGGCGTTTACCAAAGAAAACCGTAACAAGTCTTAATTTTACACGCTAAAAGCACGTTTATTCTAAAAGATATAATCCGCAAACTTTCGAGTTTGCGGATTTTTTGTATTTATTGCCCTATGGCAATGAAGGTTTAGTAGTCACTTTTAGAGCCGGTTGAGCTTTCTAGTTTGTTTTTGCAGTAGTCTGAGTAGAAATGGCAATCAAGAGTTTCCCTTCGGGGAATAAAAATTAAACAGCAAAGAACATAACCCTAATAATACCCACTGCTTTAAAACATTGAGTATTCTAGTGAGCTAAATGACTCGTTAACGGTGTTAAACGTTATTTATGTAGAATAACTACATACCGAGGTTTTTGCCTAGTTAACCTCAGCTGAGGTTAGTTACTAAGCCATTTATCTATCGCAATATCTGATCATTAATTTAAAGCAATTGATATAACTTGGTTGTAATTTGCCCGTATTTAACTTTATGCTTAGCAGATAGCTATTACTGATTGCGGTTGATGAGCGCTTCAGTACGTTGGATGATTTTTATTTTAAGTGGTTAATTAATGCGCTATGCCAAAACAGTAATTTATGTAGATAACGTTGAGGAAGTACTCGACTTTTACTACCAAGCGTTCGGTCTTAGCACTCAAAGCCTGACTGAATCTGGTGACTATGGTGAGTTAGATAGTGGGGAGGTAATATTGGGCTTTGCAAGCCACCCTCTCGCTCAAGCTCAATTCAAGCAAAGCTATATTCGCGCACAGCCTAAACAACCCGCACTAGGATTCGAGCTTACTATAAAATGTGACAATGTCAGCGAAAGTTATGATAGGGCGGTGATTGCTGGTGCTGAACCTTTAATGCCACCAAATACTAAAGGCACAAGCGCGCAAGCTTATGTACGCGCTATTGAGGGAACTTTAATCGCCTTAGTCAACGAGTGCGCGAGCTAACCCTACAGGCTCAATTTCAACGCAGACATTGTCATCATTCCAGTTTAGGCCAAATAGCGCTTGATCTTCGTTTAGGTCTTCAACCCACTCATCTAAAAATTCATCGAGCGTAATAACTAAAGGTGAATAGTCTTGCCATTCATCTTTGCACTGAGCTTGGGCTTTTTGTTCGCTATCCCAAATCAGTAGTACATCAGTTTCTTCAAACTGATTAGACTCACATACTACAACGCCACCATCTTCAGAACCAAGGGCCCAGATCTGTTGGTTGGTACGAACTTGTTCTACAAAAGTGACTAACTCTGATTCTATTTCAATGTCGCTCATTGCCTTTACCTTCTATATGTGACAACTATATTCTCGGGTCTGAATCTGTACTTCCTGGTAAGTTACTGTGTACTTCGTAAAAATGCAGTAACGCGGTAAACGAACTTAAATCAGTTAATTTTCTAAATTCAATCCAATCTAGCAAGCAGTATAAACTGATCTGCAGATAGTCGCAGTCTAAAAAGTCACTTTTCACACATTGTTCATTTAAATCTGACAATATCGCTTCAATGCGTTCTCTTTGTAGGTTAAAAAATAGCGCATCTGATTGTGTATCTAACCCTGAGCGTGTGCACAATAAAAGCTCTACTAAAGAATCATTACAGGCATTAATATTGACGAGCTGATTCTCTTGCCAGTAGGTCATTTTAGTTAGGCCGAATTTGTCAGCCAAGTAGCGATAAATAGCACCAGAATCACAAATGGTATTTTGTCCATCGATGAGAAAAGGAATTTTTCGAGCCGGATTGTTAGCAATTAAGGTGGCTCTGTCTTTATCATCGAAAATATCTAAGTGTTGATAACTAACAGGTAAGTTATGACACGTTGCAAATATCCTGATACGTCTTGCAAAGGGGGAAGTATCTGAGCCATATAGTTGCATAATGATTCCTTTTCTATTTGTAAAGTCTATAAAAAAGGCCGCATAAAGCGGCCCAAGAATTTGTTTTTAATTTACTCTGAGCGACTGGTAACTTCAAGTAGGTGAAAGCCAAATTGCGTTTGTACTGGGCCTTGAACTTCATTGATGGGCGCTGAAAAAACCACTTTGTCAAACTCAGGCACCATCATACCTGGTCCAAATTCACCTAAAGCGCCTCCATCTTGTCCTGAAGGGCAACTAGAATACTGTTTTGCGAGCTCAGCGAAGTCCTCGCCTGAAGCTATTCTTGATTTTAAATCTAAGCACTCAGCCTCGCTTTCAACTAAAATGTGTCTTGCACTTGCAACTGTCATACGCTCTCCATAAATGGCTTGTGTTTATTTTTTACTCAGACTTTATTCTAATACAAGAATGGCAAAAACTCACTATTTGCCTAGAGTGCCTTTTCTATTTCACTAGTAAGCTCTTTCGACAGTGGTTTGGTTCGACTATTAAATCGTGTCACGTGTTTTCTATCAGCTGATACTAAGTATTTGTAAAAGTTCCAGTTAGGAGAACTTGTTTGCTCATTTAAGTGTTTAAATATTGGATTTGCATCATCTCCTCGTACCGCTGTTGTTGCAAGCATATTGAAAGTGACACCGTAATTAACAAAACACACCTTAGCTGTGTCTTTTTCATCGTCTTCTTCTTGAAAAAAGTCATCTGATGGAAACCCTAAAACAACCAAGCCCTTATCTTTGTATTGTTGATGTAGCTTTTCTAAACCTTCAAACTGATCAGTAAACCCACAATTACTTGCAGTATTAACTATAAGTAATGGTTTTCCCTTGAACTGACAAAGGTTGAGCATTTCATCAGAGCGAAGTTTACGCAGCTCTACATTGGTAAAATCATCACATTGCTGTGCATATGAAAGGGAGCTCAGAACTAGGCTCATCATTAACGTGGTTTTGACAATTATTTTTTTAATCATTGGCTTTCCCTCTAAGATAATTATCTTTTATGATACGACATTCCATTACGATGCGATCAAATATTTCCTGAGTATGACAATAAGATTAGCCAATATTGATGACCTTCAATGTATTACTGATATCTACAATGAAACGATAGCAAGCAGAATGGTCACTGCTGATACCGAGCCGTTGAGTGTGCAGCAACGTATAGAGTGGTTTCAGAGCCATCACTCAAACAGACCTTTGTTTGTGTATGAAGTAGCAGGCGCTGTTGTAGCTTGGCTCAGCTTTAAGTCGTTTTATGGACGCCCTGCTTATAGCCAAACCAGTGAGATAAGCGTTTATATTGCAGCGCAGGCCAGAGGCCAGGGTCTAGGCCATAAATTACTAGATTTTGCTCAGTCACATGCAAAGACAATTAATGTCTCAACCCTGCTTGGGTTTATCTTTAGTCACAATATTCCTAGCTTGAATTTATTTAGACGTCATGGTTTTGAAGTGTGGGGAGAGCTGCCAGAAGTTGCCAATATGGATGCTAAACACTATAGCTTAACCATAATGGGTAAACATTTAAGAGACTAAAGCTCAATCAAAAAATTCGTCTACACTTGAAAAGATAAGGAATTGGTTGTGTAGACAAATGACTAACAAGGTTTTGATAGTAGATAGCAATAGTGTTTTAGCTATGCGTTTAAAGGTGCTGTTTGAGTTGTTAGGTGGTGAGGTTGAGCACATACATTATCGTATGCTCGAAGAGGTAGAAGATATCGCGAGTTATGATGCGATAGCCATAGCAAACGGAATCCCAACGAGTTTTTTAGAGCCTCTTTCCTCACTAAGGCACCACGAAAAGTTAATTTTACTTGCCCCTAAACCCGATAATGCTCAGCAGCTCGCTTTATTTAGTCAATTTAATAAAGCGCTGCCAAACGGCATAGTGGTTTACCCTTTTTTCTCCAATAAAGAAATAACAAACCTGCTCGAACGAGTGTTTGAAATAGGTGCTGATAATCGCTTGCTATTGCCTACTGTGTTGCTTGTTGATCATCAGTTAGAGCGCCTGTCAGAACTCGCATCGAGTCTCTCTGGTGCACAGCTACAGGTTTACACTGCTGATACAAGCCTCGCTGGGATGAGTCAAGCACAGCATCAAGCCATTGATCTACTGATTGCAGCCTATGAACCTCATGACAAAAGTGCATTAGAGCTATTTGGTCAGTTAAAGAGACTCAATCATAATGCGCGTTGTTTGCTTTATACGAAGCAAGCTGATCAAGTAGATATGCTAGAGGCGATCCGGTTTGGGGTGGATGATGTACTGATCACCCCTTTTGATGATGGGGACTTACTTAAAGCGCTACATAAGCTGTGGCAAACGGAGATGCTAAAAAGGCATAACCAAGAGCTGGTGGAGCGTTTGCAAGATACGGTCGATGCGTTGATAGAGCGTGATAGCCTGTTGCGTGTGATTTATAAACATACGCCAGACTCTATTATGCTATTTAATAAAGATGGCAGCATTATTGAAGGAAATGATGCCTGTGTCGAACTATTTGACTGTGCTCAAGAAGAAATACAATGTAGCTCTATTTTTGACCTTTTTGATAGTGAATCGGTTGAGAGCCTAAAGCTACAAATGCAAGAGCTCAAAGGTCGGCGTAATTTTGATTGCGAGTTGTTGCTCACTCGAAATGATAAAGTTATTCCTTTAATGGGGACTTTTAACGAGATAGATCATCACGGCGAGTTAGCTTTTTCTGTTATCTTAAAAAATGTGGCGCATTTGAAGAAAAAGCAACAAGTTTTAGAAGAAGCTAAAGAAGTGCTAGAAGCTGAAGTTCAAGCTCGTACAGCGCAATTGCAAAAAGCAAAAGAGGCAGCCGAAGCTGCTAATATCAGTAAATCAGAATTTCTTGCCAATATGTCTCATGAGCTGCGCACACCAATGCATTCAATCTTGAGCTTTGCCCGATTTGGGTTGGATAAACTTGCTGCTGGCGAAGTCCCAATAGACAAACTAGAAAAGTATTTATCGCGCATTGAAACCAGTGGAGAGCGTTTACTGCTATTACTCAACAACCTGTTAGATTTATCAAAATTAGATGCAGGTCGGTTTCCATTTAATCCCAGTGCTCAAGACATATGTGCGATTATTAAAACCGCAATTGATGATGTGTCTGGATCTGCACTGGCAAAACATATTCTCCTTAAACTAAGTGCCCCAAAAGCTCCTCTGTTAGTGTTTTGTGATCAAGAACAAATGAATCAAGTGTTTCGTAATTTGCTAGGCAATGCAATTAAATTTAGCCCCGACGGGGGCGTTGTTCAGATCAAAGTTTTAAGTGCTAGCGATAAGGTAAGTATTGAAATATGTGACCAAGGTGTTGGCATTCCTGAGGATGAATTGACTCATATATTTTCTAAGTTCGCACAAAGCTCAACAACGAATAGTGGGGCGGGGGGCACTGGTTTAGGTTTGGCTATTTGTAAAGAGTTTGTGGCGCTTCACAAAGGAAGTATTTACGCAACCAATAATGATGATGTAGGGGCAACGCTCCATATCGAGATACCGCTAGACCAAAAGTAGGTGCTGAGTATTCGCATAATATAAGAACCGTGGCTATAAATATAAAAGGCGACAAAATCAAACAAGGAATTTATGTATGGCACTGCAACGCGTTTTGGCTGTGGACGATGAGCCTTTTAACCTAGAAATCATCGAAGAAATTCTCGAGGACTTAGACTTTGAACTCAAAACGGCAGCCAGTGGCCCAGAGTGTCTTGAGATGTTGGCAACGTTTAACCCACAAGTTATTTTACTTGATGTCAGCATGCCGAAAATGAATGGCTACGATGTATGCCGTGCGATCAAATCCAATCCTGATACCAGCCATATTGTTGTTATGTTTGTTTCAGCGAGGGGGTCTGTTGAAGAGCGTATGGAAGGTTATGCAGTCGGGGCTGAGGACTATATTGTTAAGCCATTTGGGCAAGGTGAGTTAACAGCAAAATTGACAAAATTAGGGCAGATGCTTTTAGAAAAAGATATTCTGGAGCAGCAAATAGAGGATGCGACAACTACAGCATTTAGCGCCATGGCGACTAGTAGTGAAATGGGGCAAATAGTCAATTATATTGAGAGTATTGGCGATATAAACGATGTTCCAACGCTTGCAACGGCACTCATTAATTGTATGGCGAATTTTAATCTCAGTTGTAATGTTGAGTTTCGGGTAAACAATGAGCAACAACACTATGCAACTTCGGGTATATGTTCACCAATCGTACTTGAACTGTTCGAAATACTAAAATCAAAAGGTCGTTTGCATGAGTTCACCAGTCGGATTTTAGTGAATTACGACTATGTCAGTGTGTTAGTGCTTAATATGCCAGAAGGCGATGATGAAAAACATGGTCGCATCAGGGATCATATCTGCTTTATTGTTAGTGTAACAGAGCAGCAACTACTTGCTATTTTGACTCGTAATGAACTTAGCCAGCAGCAACAAAATCTTAATGGTGCGATTGCCATGATCAATAGCAAGTTTAAAAGTTTAATGACGATGCTAGATAACAACCGCAAGCAAAATGAAGCTGTGTTTAGAGAGTTGCAAGAGCAGTTTGAGCGTCGCATTCCGACTATGGGATTAGATGAAGACCAAGAACTTTTTATTTACAATCACGTAGATAGTGCGATTCAGAAATCGGTTGCAAGAGAAGAGGCGCTTATTCAAGTGAAACAAGCCTTTAGCGAAATTGAAGCAGATTTAGCTGAGTTAAGTCATAAAGTTGACGAGCATTGAACCTGGTTATAGTTATCCCTATTCGTTACTCTTAATGACTTGTAACTACACAGGTTTGTTATTCATTTTCACTTGGCAATTAAGCATCTCGCGGCAAGCCTTTTTCGATGATCCGAATTAAGCGGGCTTGCTTTCTTTGATGTAGTTCTTGCTTGTTAAATTGTTGCTGTAAAGCCCAATTAATGTGTTCTTTGACAAGTTCTGATGCGTTGACTAAGTGCTGGTTTAATGTTGTTACTATTTGTTCATCATAAGGAGCGTTACCCAGTCCAACGGCGATATTTCTAAGCCATCGTTGGTGGCCTATTCGGCGTATTGGACTCCCTTCAGTTGCTTTTAAAAAAGTCTCTTCATCCCAGTTGAATAACTCAATCAATGAGCGGTCTTTGATTGCAGTTCTTGGATTAAAATCAGCTTCTTTCGTGAGTTGTCCAAATCGGTTCCATGGACACACAAGCTGGCAATCATCGCAACCGTAAACTCTATTACCTATTAGCGGCCGATATTGCTCAGGAATTGAACCTTGCAGCTCGATTGTTAAATAAGAGATACATTTTCGTGCATCAACAACATAAGGCTCAACAATGGCTCCAGTGGGGCACAGAGTGATGCACGCATTACACTTGCCACAACCTTCAAACTCGTCTGGAGCGTCAATGGGTAAAGGAATATCAACAAAGAGTTCACCAAGGAAAAACCAAGAGCCCGCGTGTTTTTGGATGAGTAAGCTATTTTTTCCTCTCCATCCAAGCCCAGCTTTTTCTGCCAGCTGTCTTTCAAGTACTGGAGCCGAGTCTACAAAGGGCCTAAACCCAAGAGCAGACACTTCAGTTGCGATTTTTTGTCCTAGCTGTTTGAGGCGATTTCTCATCACTTTATGATAATCTCGGCCCAATGCATACCGGCTGATGTAAGCTGTTTGTTTGTTCTTTAAGGCTTTTGCAAAGCCAGCATCAGGCGGAAGGTAATTCATCCGCACGGAAATCACACGCTGTGTGCCTGGCACAAGTTGTGAAGGCCGAGCTCTTTTCATTCCATGGGCTGCCATATATTCCATTTCACCATGGTAGCCATTATCTAACCAGCGCTGAAGTTGTGCCTCGTGCTTAGTCAAGTCAATATCGGTTATGCCAACTTCGGCAAATCCAAGCTCTTTGCCCCATTGCTTAATTTTTTTTGCCAGTTCAATATAATTAATACTATCTGCAGTCACGGAATGTTTATCTTGGAAGCCAAATACACCGCTAATTTACCACAAGTTGCCTACTCAGCCCAACAGGTGCAGCAATATGAAGAGCAGGCTGCAAAAAACTCGGGAACAAGTTTATCCAATTTAATGCTCAGAGCTGGGGAATCGCTCTTCTCGTTGTTTGAAAATGACTTGGTCAGCGCTCAGCATATTCTTTTGTTGGCTGGAAAAGGCAACAATGCTGGAGATGCCTACGTTTTGGCTAGGCTGCTCTATCAAACAGGGCGTGCAGTCACCGTTTATAGTTTATGTGATACAACTTTGTTAACAGGTGATGCTCTGCAAGCTTATCAAGCTGCTTACCAAGCGAAAGTTGACATAGTGACGAAGCGGCCTTGTTTAGATTCGTACCATGTTATTGTTGATGGGGTGTTTGGAACTGGATTTCGTGGTGAACTACCCGAGCAGATACAAAAACTATTTTCCGAGTGTGAAAAAGTACCAGCAAACAAACTAAGTATTGATATTCCAAGTGGTGTTAATGGCACTACGTCAGTGGTCGCAAAAGGTGCTTTTAAAGCAGATATCACCATGACATTTATTGCCTTAAAGCAAGGGCTATTAACCGGTAAAGCGAAAGCGCATTGTGGTCAGTTAGTGTATACAAGTTTGGGTGTGGCTGATGCATTTGAGCAATTAGCGCAGCCCAGTGCAACTTATATGGATCATGAATCGCTTTTCTCTAGGTTGCCATCGCGTTCAGTCGATTGTTATAAAAATATCTGTGGTCATGTATTGGTGGTCGGCGGTAACAAAGGAATGGCTGGAGCAATTCGTCTAGCCGCTGAAGCGGCGCTTAGGGCCGGTGCAGGATTGGTTAGTGTTGCCACTCACCCAGATAACGTAGCCTGTGTGTTACAGGGTAGGTATGAATTAATGGTGCATGGAATTGAGGATGTGCAGCAGTTATCAGTTTTAATGTCCAAAGCTGACGTGATGGTTATTGGGCCAGGCCTTGGACAGGATGAGTGGGCACAAGCACTATTTTCGCAAAGTACACAATTTGCGAAGCAGGTTGTGTGTGATGCAGATGGTTTAAATTTATTAGCACAAACAAAGAAACGTTATTGTTGTGCTGTATTGACTCCCCATATGGGGGAAGCAAAGCGTTTATTGGGCGTAAAAAGTGGTGTTGACGAGGCGAACCGCTTTGAGTTGGCTGCACATTTAGCCAAAGCCTACGATGCTAATATAGTGTTAAAAGGGCCTGGAACGCTCATTGCTGATGAAAGTCGTATAAATATTAATCGCTCGGGATGCGCTGCTATGGCAAGTGCTGGGATGGGAGATATTTTATCTGGTATAATTGGCGCTTTGATTGCGCAAGGTATGAAGCCGTTTGCGGCTGCTAACTTAGCTGTGTATATTCATGGTTTAGCTGCGCAAATTGCAGCAAAAGAAGGCGAAAAAGGGCTGCTTGCAAGCGATTTATTTATGCATATTCGACGCTTATTGGGGTGATCATGAGTAATACATTTAGTCAGCATTTGGCCGATGAGGCGCAAACGGTGGCTATGGGCGAACGCCTATGTAAATATATAAAAAATGGTGCGGTGTTGTTTTTGCATGGAGACTTAGGTGCGGGAAAAACAACTTTATCACGTGGTATTGTTCAAGGGATGGGGCATACCGGTAAGGTAAAAAGCCCAACATATACTCTAGTTGAACCTTATGAACTAGACGATGTCTCGATATATCACTTTGATCTGTATAGGTTAGGTGATCCTGAAGAGCTAGAATACATGGGGATCCGAGATTACTTTAGTCCCAACGCAATTTGCATCATTGAGTGGCCGCAAAAAGGCGCAGGTTTTATTCCTAGTCCCGATCTAAATGTAGAGATGGCCTATGATGGTGAGCAAAGAACAATAACCGTGTCTGCCAATAGTGAACGCGGTAAAACAATCGTAATGCAATTAGGACAAGATGCGTAGTATAGGAAAAATATCAGGCATGCTGCTAAGTGTTGTTATAATGCTTAGCACAGTTGTACAAGCGAAGAATGATATCGAAGGGGTGCGCGTTTGGCCGTCGCCAGATAGTACCCGTGTGGTGTTTGATCTGTCTGCAAAGCCTGATTACAGCTATTTTATGCTCAAGAACCCGCTGAGGTTGGTGGTCGATTTTGACAATACTAGCAAAGTTGATAAGTTACCCAAAATACCAGTAGAGCATCGTTTAATCAGCAAGCTACGTTACAGTAAACCAAAATCTTCAAATGGTACTCGGGTTGTTTTTGATCTATCCAGTAGTGTAAAACCCGTGGTGATGGCGTTGGCACCAGCAGGCCCTTATAAAAATCGTTTAGTCGTTGACCTGTACGCCACACAAACCAGCTTGTATAGCAATGATAAAAGTCAGGCTAAGAAGCGTGAACGCTTAACTGATAGAGATATCATTATCGCCATTGATGCTGGGCATGGTGGAGAAGACCCAGGTTCTATTGGCCCATCTGGTACATATGAAAAAAATGTCACGCTACCTATTGCGAAACGTTTAGCCCGTCTTATTGATAAACAACCTGGTATGAAGGCGCGTTTGATTCGTACGGGTGACTATTATCTAAAAATACACACACGCTCAACCAAAGCGCGAGAAAAACGCGCTGATTTTTTTGTCTCTATTCATGCTGATGCATTTTCAAGCCCTGGGCCCAGTGGCTCTTCTGTCTGGGTATTATCCTTGCGCAGAGCAAATTCTGAAATTGGTAAATGGCTAGAAGATAAAGAAAAGCACTCGCAATTATTGGGGGGCGCGGCCGAGCTTATCAAAGATACCGCGAATGAAAAGTACCTAGCAAAGGCATTGTTAGATATGTCTATGGATCATTCTATGAAAACGGCATTGCAGGTGGCGGATGAAGTGGTAGGTGAGCTAAGAAAGGTGACTAAGCTCCATAAAAAGCGCCCTCAGTCGGCGAACTTTGGGGTGCTTAAATCTCCAGATATCCCCTCTATTTTGGTCGAAACTGGGTTCATTTCTAATCCCAAAGAAGAGCGTTTATTAAAATCTGGCAACCATCAAGAAAAGTTAGCCCGCGCAATTTTTAAATCGATAAAAAACTACTATAAACGTAATCCCCCTGATGACTCGCTGTTTGCTAGGTTAAAAGAGCCTGGTCAGCATGTCGTAAAAAGTGGTGAGTCTTTAAGTGTGTTAGCAAATCGCTATGGGGTGTCTATCTCAGCGTTAAAAAAAGCTAATCAGCTGACCAAAGACACATTATATATAGGCCAAGTTCTAACAATTCCAAAGGCATAACTTGCTATGAGCATCGAAATTTTACCAGCCCGGCTTGCCAACCAAATTGCCGCTGGTGAGGTAGTGGAAAGGCCGGCTTCAGTCGTTAAAGAACTTGTTGAAAACAGTCTCGATGCTGGTGCCACTAAAATCCAAATTGATATTGAACGCGGCGGGCATAAACTGATCCGAATACGAGATAACGGTAAAGGCATTGTCAAAGATGAGTTAACGTTAGCACTGTCAAGGCATGCCACGAGCAAACTGAAAAGTCTGGATGATCTTGAGTGTATATCGTCTCTAGGCTTTCGCGGAGAAGCGTTGGCGTCAATTAGTTCTGTTTCTCGATTAACCCTAAGTTCAAAACCTGCTGAGCAAGAAACCGCATGGCAGGCATTTGCCGAAGGGCGTGATATGGCGGTGCAAGTTCAGCCTACTGCGCACCCTGATGGCACGACTATCGAAGTTAAAGACTTATTTTTTAATACCCCCGCTCGGCGTAAATTTTTACGTACTGAAAAAACAGAGTTTAGTCATATTGATGAACTGGTGAAACGGATTGCTTTGAGTCGTTTTGATGTTGCCATTACGCTGACACATAACCAAAAAGTAGTTCGCCAATACCGTGCACGTGCTAAGGCTGATGGGGTGAAGCGTGTCGCGCAAGTGGCTGGCAAGGTATTTGAACAACAGGCCTCGTATATTGAGTCTGGTTCTGAAGGGTTGATGTTAGTTGCTTGGATTCTACCCGTTGGCAGCCCTAATAGCGCGCAGTACACCTATGTAAATGGCCGAATGATGCGCGATAAACTGATCTTGCATGCCATTCGACAAGCATTTGAAGAAGTAGTGGGGGAGCAAGAAATCCCTGGGTTTGTCGTGTACTTAGAAATTGACCCACGGCAAGTTGATGTAAATGTTCACCCAGCTAAACATGAAGTACGTTTTCATCAAGCGAGATTGGTGCACGATTTTATCGTGCAAGCTATTAGACAAGCGGTAATACCGGCTACTCAAGAATTAAATTCAGCAAGCCTTAATGCCCAACAAGGGGATTCGTTACACCAAGATTACCGAAGCCATTTACAGCCGTTACAAAATGCGTCGCCAAGAGACGCGCTTCAAGCGCCAACACCGCCTAATCGTGAATCTTCAGCGTATAGCAGTTCGCGAGATTATAGCGGTACAAATAAAGTGAATGCGCAACAAGAGGCTCCGGTACGGCAGTATAATGTTAACCAGTTATATCAAGAGTTAAGCCATCAGCAGGCGAGTGAATTTGATATCCCCCCTGAGCAAACAGAGGTGCAAAGGCCGCGAGTGCAGTGTACCAATATGCTCGCTCTTGAGGGCGGCGTTACTTTGCTTGAGGATAAGCAACAGTTGTTGGTATCGCACTTTAAACACGCATTGCCTTTATATTGGTCAAGCGAGCTAGAGCGCGACGCTAGTTTGCCCAGTAAAGCGTTATTGTTGCCAGTTCGAGTGAATTTAGATAAAGCGGAAGTAGCGGCACTTGCAAAGCAAGAGTCTTGGTTAACCTTGTTAGGCTTTGACATCCAGCGTTTTGAACGTTACATCATGGTCAAAAAGCTACCGGTTAGTTTGTATAGTGTTGATGTGGGTGTGTTCTGCTCAGAGATTATTAAAGCATGTCATGGATCGTTGCAAAGTATTGATGATTGGCTCAAATGGATGGTGAGCAAAACCCCTGAGCGATTTTATTCGAGTGATCACTTTACCAAAGCTCAGCAATTTATTGAAAAAAGTCAAAAATGTTTGGCGCGTATTCAGGAAAAAGCAGTTAAAATAGAAAGTAAGATGCTTTTACAATTACTACCACAAGAGTTTTAGAGTGAATAAATTACCTGTAATAACACTAATGGGGCCAACTGCAGCGGGAAAAACGGCCCTTGCGATAGAGTTATGTCAGCATTTAGATACAGAAGTGGTGAGTGTTGATTCTGCTTTGGTATACAAAGGGATGGATATTGGTACCGCCAAGCCAGAACCCGATGAGCTTGCCTTAGCACCACATCATCTTATTGATATTATTGATCCGCTAGAAAGTTACTCGGTTGCTGATTTTCGCAAGGATGCTTGTCGACACATTGATGCTTTACATAAAAAAGGTAAGGTCCCTATTTTGGTCGGCGGCACTATGATGTATTTCAAGGGGCTTATTGAAGGCTTGTCACCTTTGCCAGAAGCGGACCCTGTGGTGCGTGCTCAGCTTGAAATTGAAGCGAATCAGCTGGGCTGGCCTCAACTACACCAGCAACTGACAGATATTGATCCTGAGGCTGCTGCAAAGATCAGTGAGAATGACTCACAACGCATCAATCGTGCGTTGGAGGTATATCGTATTAGCGGTAAAACAATGACTGAATTGCAACAGCAAAAGCAGGCACCGTTATCTTATCAATTTCATCAATTTGCTATCGCGCCGAGCGATCGGAAAGTATTACATCAGCGTATTGAAAAAAGATTTCAAATTATGTTGGATCAAGGGTTTAAAAACGAAGTTTTGGCCTTATATCAGCGGGGAGATTTACACCCAGATCTTCCCTCAATACGATGTGTTGGGTATCGGCAAATGTGGGAGCACTTAGCTGGAGAGTGTGACTATGAGCAAATGGTTTTCAAGGGTATTGCAGCTACCAGACAACTTGCAAAGCGACAACTCACATGGTTGAGAGGGTGGTCGCAGCTGACTTGGTTAGAGACCAATGAGCAACAAAACTTGCAACGCGTATTAACTTCGCTAAGCTAATAGTAGCTGTTAAATCAAGCTGCTGAGATTTAATCGACAGCGAAACTAATAATAACACCTAGAACGAAGGAAAAGAAAATGGCAAAAGGCCAATCGTTACAAGACCCATTTTTGAATGTCTTACGTCGTGAGCGCATTCCTGTTTCAATTTTTTTAGTCAACGGCATAAAATTACAAGGTAAGATCCAATCATTTGATCAATTCGTCATTTTGTTAGAAAACACCGTAAATCAAATGGTGTATAAGCATGCTATCTCAACAGTTGTACCTGCTCGAGCAGTTAATTTCCAAAGTGCTCAAGGCACGGAAGGTACAGAACAAACTGATGATGGTAACTATTAATTCACTTTAGGAGCGAAATGCTTGTTTGACCGTTATGAAGCCGGCGAACAGGCAGTCTTAGTTCACATCGACTTTCCTAAAGAAGGTGATCGCGAAGATTTGCGAGAACTGGAAATGTTGGTGTCTTCTGCAGGTGTTAGTAGTTTGGCGGTTGTGCAAGGCAGTCGCCAAGCACCACACGCCAAACTATTCGTCGGTACGGGTAAAGCAGAAGAAATTGCTGAGATTGTCAAAATCCACAATGCAGATGTCGTTATATTTAATCACCAACTTAGTCCTTCTCAAGAAAGAAACTTAGAACGTGTTTGTCAATGTCGAGTACTCGACAGAACGACCTTAATTCTTGATATTTTTGCTCAGCGAGCACGTACACATGAAGGTAAGTTGCAGGTTGAACTCGCCCAGCTTAGGCATATCTCCACACGTTTAATTCGCGGTTGGACCCACTTGGAACGCCAAAAAGGTGGTATCGGGTTACGTGGTCCGGGTGAAACTCAGCTTGAAACGGATAGACGTTTATTACGAGAGCGGATAAAGAGTATTCGCAAGCGCTTAGAAAAGGTAGCCACTGTTCGTGAACAAGGAAGACGCGCACGTAGCCGCAATGAAGTGCCTACAGTGTCTTTGGTAGGGTATACCAACGCCGGAAAATCGACATTATTTAATCTACTCACCAACTCTGACGTATATGCGGCTGACCAATTATTCGCAACGCTTGATCCAACTTTGCGAAAGCTACATATAGATGATATTGGGCCGGTGATTATGGCCGATACCGTAGGATTTATCCGCCACTTACCACATGACTTGGTGGCTGCGTTCAAAGCGACGTTGACCGAAACTCGTGAAGCAGATTTGCAAATTCACGTCGTTGATGTGGCTGATAATCGACGCAAAGAAAACATTGAAGAGGTGCAATCTGTTTTAAAAGAGATTGAAGCAGATGACATTGTGCAATTGTTGGTTTATAACAAAATAGACCTTTTAGAAGAGGTTAGACCGAGAATTGACCGTAATGATGAAGGGCTGCCTATTCGAGTTTGGTTATCGGCTCACAGTGGAGTGGGCACTGAGTTGCTCTCACAAGCTATCTCAGAGCTACTCGCTAAAAAAATATTTACTCATACCTTATGTATTCCGCCTGCTTTAGGGCGTTTAAGAGGTGCTCTATTTAATCTAAATGCGGTACAGCAAGAGGATTATGATGAGCAAGGGAACTGGCTTTTAAAAGTGCGATTACCTCAAATTGATTGGGAGCGCCTGAAAAAAGAGCAAGGTATAGACATAGAAAAATTTATTGATACATAATTTTTACACAGAAAAGTGCAGTTTTGCTCGTATTTGGGTATGAGAAACGCCTTATATTTGTTAGATTTACCCTAATTGACTTTAATAAAAATGGAGTATAGCTATGGCCTGGAATGAACCGGGTAATAATGGCAATGATAACGATCCGTGGAAAAACCGCGGTGGTCGGGATCAAGGCCCACCTGATCTAGACGAAGTATTCCGTAAATTCAGCAACAAGTTTGGTGGTTTGTTCGGAGGTAAATCCGGCGGGGGAAGCGGAGGCGGATTAGGCGGAGCGGGTATGACCTTCATTCTGCTTATTGCGGCAATCGTTTGGGCTCTCAGTGGTATTTACACTGTCAAAGAAGCAGAGCGTGGTATTGTGCTGCAGTTTGGCCAGTTTGATCGTATTGCAGAGCCAGGTTTACGTTGGAAAATGACTTTCATTGAGCAAGTTATTCCTATTGATATTGAAGCGGTACGCTCTTTGTCAGCTTCAGGTTTTATGCTTACTGAAGATGAAAACGTAGTGAGCGTAGAGTTTGAGGTTCAATATCGTGTTATGGACCCTCGACTTTATAAGTTCAGCGTTACTGATGCTGATCATAGCTTACAACAATCTTTAGATAGCGCTTTGCGTTATGTGGTTGGTCATTCTCGTATGGACCAAGTCTTAACAACTGGCCGTGAGTTGGTTCGTCAAAGAACTTGGGACGAGCTCAACAAAATTATCGAGCCATACAACCTTGGTATTTTAGTTACCGATGTAAACTTTAAAGACTCTCGTCCGCCTGCAGAAGTTAAAGATGCATTTGATGATGCAATCGCAGCACAAGAAGATGAAGAACGTTTTATCCGTGAAGCTGAAGCTTATGCGCGTGAGATAGAGCCTCGTGCGCGTGGTCAGGTTACACGTATGACCCAAGAAGCTGAAGCTTACAGGGAGCGCGTCACTTTGGAAGCGCGTGGTGAGGTAGAGCGTTTTGCAAAGCTATTACCTGAATACCAAGCGGCCAAAGAGGTTACAAGACAGCGTTTGTATATAGATGCTATGGAAGAAGTGCTTACCAACAGCGCAAAAGTCATTGTTGATGTTAAAGGTGGTAATAACATGATGTATTTACCGCTAGATAAAATTATGGGGCAGGCAGGCTCTGGTGGCCAAATAACACTACCGAGTAAGAACGACATCAATGAACTTCGTAAAACATTGGGTCAATCACGCAACAGCTCTGTGAATGGCGGTAATGACCGTTTTTCGCAAGACAGATTTAATAACGGGAGATAAGCGCAATGAAGAATTTTAGTATTGTGATATTAATTGCTGCCGTTTTATTGTCATTCTCTTCAGTTTTTGTTGTGACAGAAGGGCAACGCGCGATTGTATTACTGTTTAGTAAAGTACAAAAAGACAGCGAAGATAGCGCGGTTGTTTACGCACCTGGTTTACACTTTAAAGTGCCATTTTTTAGTCAGGTACGTAAATTAGATGCACGTATTCAAACGCTTGATGGTGCGCCAGATCGTTTTGTTACTAGCGAGAAAAAAGACCTTATTGTTGATTCATTCGTAAAATGGCGTGTGAATGACTTTAGTGCTTTTTACTTGCGTGCTCGTGGTGATAAGCAATATGCAGAAACACTCCTTAAACAAAAAGTGAACAATGGCTTGAGAACCAACTTTGGTTCGCGCACTATTCGCGAGATTGTGTCTGGTGAGCGTAGCGAGTTAATGGAAGAGGCACTTGTACAAGCTTCTGAAAGTGCTAGGGAGCTTGGCATAGAAGTACTGGATGTACGTGTGAAGCAAATTAACCTGCCAAACGAAGTCAGTAGCTCAATCTACCAACGTATGCGTGCAGAGCGTACTGCTGTAGCTAAAGAGCACCGTTCGGAAGGTCAAGAAAAAGCAGAGACGATTCGTGCAGAAGTGGATAGACGCGTTACAGTTATGTTGGCGGATGCAGAACGAAATGCGCGAGCTGTGCGTGGTGAAGGTGATGCAACTGCGGCTAAGGTTTACGCTGATGTGTATAACAAAGATCCTGAGTTTTATAGCTTTGTACGTTCATTAGAAGCGTATAAGCGTACTTTCCAAAACAAAGGCGATGTTATGGTGTTATCACCAGACAGTGAGTTCTTTGATTACATGAAAGGCGCAAAAGCTAAATAACCACGCTTTACCTGTAAAATATAGAAAAGCTCTGAGATTTCTCAGAGCTTTTTTTGTTTTATATCAGGCGTTTTTAACACTATTTTGGCGAATGCGGAAAAAACACTCAAAACGGGGTGATCTCCCCCCTGCTTTTCTGGTAAAATCTGCCCCTAATTTTTTCTAAGTGATTTTGCAATGGGTAAAAACGTCGTTGTATTAGGCACCCAATGGGGTGACGAAGGTAAAGGTAAGGTTGTAGACTTACTAACAGATAAAGCTTCTTTAGTTGTGCGTTATCAAGGTGGTCATAATGCAGGCCATACTTTGGTGATCGATGGTGAGAAAACGGTACTACACCTAATTCCATCTGGTGTTTTACGTGATAACGTAAAATGCGTGATTGGTAATGGTGTAGTGTTAGCACCAGATGCGTTAATGAAAGAAATTGGTATGTTGGAAGAACGTGGTGTGCCAGTTCGTGAGCGCTTATTGATCAGCGAAGCATGTCCATTAATCTTGCCTTACCATGTTGCACTTGATAAAGCCCGCGAGCTAGCGCGCGGTGAAAAGGCAATTGGTACAACTGGTCGTGGTATTGGCCCGGCGTATGAAGACAAGGTAGCACGTCGCGGTCTTCGTGTTGGTGATTTGTTCAACCCTGAGCAATTCGCAGCGAAGCTAAAAGAAGTGCTTGAGTACCACAACTTTACATTAGTTAATTACTACAAAGTTGATGCGGTAGACTTCCAAAAGACATTTGACGATGCAATGGCTGTTGCTCAGATCCTTAAATCTATGGTTGTTGATGTAACTGAGCTGTTAGATCAAACTCGTATTGCTGGCGATAATATCTTATTTGAAGGTGCACAGGGTACGTTATTAGATATCGATCACGGTACATACCCATACGTAACGTCGTCAAATACAACGGCTGGTGGTGTGGCAACAGGTGCAGGTTTTGGCCCTCTGAACTTAGACTATGTGCTGGGTATTGTAAAAGCATACACAACGCGTGTTGGTTCAGGTCCTTTCCCGACAGAACTTTATGACGGTCAAGACAAGCAAGACCCAGTAGGTAAGCACTTAGGTGAGAAAGGTCATGAGTTTGGTGCCACAACGGGTCGTTTACGCCGTACAGGTTGGTTTGATGCAGTAGCAATGCGTCGTGCGGTTCAGATCAACAGTATTTCAGGCTTTTGTTTGACTAAGCTAGACGTTTTAGATGGGGTTGAAACTATCAAGATCTGTACTGGCTACCAGTTAGAAGATGGTACTGTAACGAACGTAACGCCACTAGCAGCTGAGGGCTATGAAAAAGTAACTCCTGTGTATGAAGAGATGCCAGGCTGGAGTGAAAATACTTTTGGTGCTACGTCAATTGAGCAGCTTCCACAAGCAGCTGTTAATTACATCAAACGTTTAGAAGAGATCACCGGTGTTCCAATTGATATTATTTCAACGGGTCCTGATCGTATTGAAACGATGATTGTTCGCAACCCATTTGGCGCGTAAACAAACATGTGATGAAAAAGCTGCGTAATGCAGCTTTTTTTGTGCCTATAATATATATAACCGCAGCTGAGGTTATATAAATGGCCGTTGCCAAAAGACTGGATAGTGTAATGTGAAATAGTTGGTATAGTCTTTGTATGATATTTTAGGTGTGCTAATTAGATTGGGTTAATTATGATTAAAAAGTGGTATTGGATTGGTTTATTTCTCAGCATGAATACAGTGGCTCAAGAGCCAATTACTGCCGTGCCGCTATATACCCAAGCTGAACTAATCGAGTTAATAAAAAAAAATGAGCACTTAAAACGCGTCAAAGATGACGAATGCCAGCTTGTGAAAGATATTGAAGCACGAGCCGAAACCATGGCTTTGCCCTCATATCAGTTTTTATATGGCGATATGTTGGCATATGGTGTGTGCGTAGAGCGTAACGTTGAGCTTGGGCTATATTACATGCGTCAGTCGGCTGAACAAGGGCTATCATCCGCGCTTGAACAGTTAGGGCGCTATTACGACGTAGGACAGTTGGTGCAAGCTGACAAAGCGATGGCAGTCGTATATTTACGTGAAGCAGCAGCTCAGGGGAATATTAAAGCACAACTGCGTTTGGTTAATTTATTTAATGATGGACACGGTAGCCCAAGAGATTACGAAGATGCCTATCGCTGGCTATTTCACTCAGCCGTTGCCGATAAAAAGCTACACAAAACAATTGAAAAAGCATTAGCTCAACTTGCTGAAAAAATGCCACAAAGTGCAATCCGCCGTGCCCGTTTACCAATGTAATTAGCTACCATCAACATAGATATTTTTATGTTGATGGTGAGCGATGTGGATAGATGCCTACATTCATCCTGTGCATAGCAAATCAAAGATTACTGACTTAGTTTTTCACCAACAGAGGTTGGCCCTTCTTTACTTTGTGTTGGCTCTTTTAGAACTGACATCTTAGGGGGCTGGAGCGCAATGATCCGCTCACCTTGTTCAGGTGGCTTTTTCATATCAATGACAAATGGTCTAATTTGCGATTCGCCATTATTACTGTCGGTTGTAATAAATAACGGAATTGCTTCTTTATTCACTTCTAAATATTGTTGCCAATCAAACTCTTCAGATAAGCGCGTTGCACTGACCTTTCCGCCTTTGGCAATTAAGCTACTTAGCTTGGCATAGTAACCTTGTTCGCCAAACAACACCTGTCTCGATAAAAAAGTTGCGCTGTCTTTGTTTGCCTTTGCATGGTTCGTTGATGAGCGTAATGAAAATACGTTTTGCTCGCTCAATAAATGCGAGAAGTACTGCACACCCAAGGCGTTGTGATGGCGGTTTGGGGAGAGTGCTAGCACTGATTGTATTGTCGTGAGGGGTAAATAGCGTTCAGCATGTTCTGATTGTGGGTTCCCATAGTAGCAAGGTAGACCGTCCATTCTCGCCATTTTACAGTTTTCCCACGCCGGATCTGAAAGGTACACGTCAATATTCTGCTCTTTTAATCCTTTTGCAATAGCACGTGCTACGTGATTTGCGCCAATGATAAGCAGCGTATTTGGGCTAGGTTGGCGCACTCCTAGTAGCTTTGCCAAAGGGGTTGCCGTTAAACTTTGCAATACAACAGTCACAATGATCACGGTAAAAATTAAAGGGACGAGCTTGTTTGCGTCTGGTATTTGCGATTCCATCATACTGAGCGCAAAAACAGAACCAACTGCAGCGGCTACTATGCCTCGCGGCGCTATCCACGACAGCAGTATTCGAGACTTTAACGGCAAATCAGTGTTATAGGTAGAGATGGCAATACAAATGGGCCGCGCGATAAATAATACAATCGCTAAAAAAATAAAGATTTCTGCATCCAACAGCATTAAATCACTCAGCTGCAATCTGGCTGCGAGCAAGATAAATAAACTTGAAATCAATATCATCGATAGATCTTCTTTAAACTCAAGCACCGAGTCTATTTCCAGATCATCTTGATTCGCGAGCCAAATACCGAAAATAGTTACAGCCAGTAACCCTGACTCATGTGCTAAATGGTTTGAAGCCGTAAAGCTAAAAAGTACTAATGCTAAAATGCCGAACTTGTGAAGTTCGTAAGGTAGCCATTCTTTTCGAATTAATGCACTGGTTATCCAACCTGCCACAACACCTACGCTGATCCCGACACCTAAAGTTGAAAACAAAGCGATTAAAGTGTGACTTAATACTTCGCCTTTACCGACAAAACTCACCGCTTCAAACACTAACACGGCAAAAAGTGCGCCTATGGGGTCAATTACAATGCCTTCCCAGCGTAGTACTCTGTCAATATCTTGAGTTGGACGCATCGCGTTTAACATAGGTGCTATCACTGTCGGACCGGTTACAACCAGCACCGCGCCTAGCACAGCGGCTACGCGCCAATCTAAATCTAAAATAAAATAGGCACTTAATGCGACTATCACGAAGGTAGAGAACATACCTATTGAGCATAAATTACGAACTATCTTTCCTATACCCTTGAGTTCTCTAAAGTGAAGAGTTAAAGAGCCTTCAAATAAAATAATGGCAACCGATAGTGAAACGACTGGGAACAATAAGTCGCCTAATAAGTCATCGGGACTTAGCTGCCCAGTCAGAGGGCCGAGCAATAAGCCAATGAGTAGCAAGAACAAAATGGCAGGAACTTTGAGCGCCCAAGCTAGCCATTGCGCTATAACCGAAAAAACGGCAATTCCAGCGATGTAAATAGCTGACATAATCTCTCCAGTTAACCTATTGGTTAACATAGTTAAAAATATACTAGCGGGTTTATACCACAGTTATATGACGGCTACGAATTTAAGCTTTAACAAAAGCTGAGTATCTATCCTAACCATAGTCTTTATACTAGAAAATGGATCATTTCATTTCACAATGTACCTATAAAGAATTATTCATTAGTTTTATAGCGGATATAAGTACTTATTTTTGTATTGAGTTGAAATTGTAGGGAAGGATACGTTAAGCTATAAAGCGTTTGGTGCAAGTCACCACGATTCTTTTTGGTTTCGTTATAGCAATTATAATGAACTAGCTTTTAGTATTATGTTTTAGCCTGAAGGCTTAGATATTAAATACTGTTCAACAATTTAACTATTCTTTGCGCAATTATTCATTGCGGCTTAGGTCTTTTCAGCTTCATCAAACCATGATGTACCAGCTGAAAACGGCTCGACGTTGTAGATAAATTACGATGTCACAATCCATTTTTTAGTAAAGCGACAGCCAGTGTTGGGCACATATGTGTGAACGCGTAAGCTGTATTGTATATTTGTATTGTTCAACTCTGGTTGTTTTTACTCACGCACGTCTGCTTTTTGCGGATGCTGCGTGGAATTAATTTAAGCAAGGGCAACTGCAGGAAACAATATGAACATTTCAAATTCTCGGCGTATAGTAATTAAGATAGGGAGTGCTTTAATTGCACCAGATCAAGATGGCTGTCGTGCGCGTTACTTATTGACTATTGCTCAGTTTATCGTGCGCTGTCGAGCGATGGGTAAAGAAGTGGTACTGGTCTCTTCTGGATCCGTCGCGGCAGGGTCCCACTTATTTCCTGAAGATGCTAAAAACTCATCAGTGGTACTGAAAAAGGCTATGGCTGCCGCTGGGCAAACTGAGATGATGGCGACTTGGGACCGCTTTTTTGATTTCCCTTCAGCACAAATACTTTTAACTCATGGTGACTTACGAGATCTGGAGCGCTATAACAGTATTCGTGAAACGATATTCACTTTACTTGAGCATGGCATTTTACCTATTATCAATGAGAATGATGCGGTTACCACTGATGAGTTAAAAGTGGGTGACAACGATAACTTGTCAGCCATGGTTGCCGCAGCAGCCGATGCTGATGTGTTATTAATGTGTTCTGATGTCGACGGCTTATATGACAAAAACCCAAATCTTCATGAAGATGCCCAACTGATACCTCAAGTGTCAGAGATATCTGAAGATATATACGCAATGGCCGGATGCGCTACAAGCCAAGTGGGTACTGGCGGAATGAAAACCAAAATAGAAGCTGCCGAGAAAGCAACATCGCATGGTATCAGTACTTATATTGTCAATGGCTTTAAAGAAAGTACCTTTGAGCAGCTATTAGCGGGGAACAATCCCGGCACTGTTTTCTTACCATATGATGTGCCTATGCATTCTCAACAGCACTGGATGACACACACAGCCTCTGAACAAGGTGAGATCATTGTTGAGCACAGCTATGCAGAAGAACTAAAAGATCACGCGGAGCCTTTAGGTGCTGAAAATATCTCAGATGTTCGAGGGGAGTTTGCCGTTGGTGACACAATATTGGTTCGTACTGAAAAGGGCGAGCGTTTAGCTAAAGCGACCACAAACTATAGTAGTTGTTTGCTTAACTTTCTTGCTGAGCAAGAGCAAACATCTGATAACGGCCACTTACAAGAGAGCATAGGCCCCGTTATTTCTGAACAAGATATTGCAATTTTGGAGAAATCTTAACTCATGAGTTTAATTACTGAATTATCACAGCAAGCTGCCAGTGCTGCAAAGCAGCTAGCGTTATTAACAACACAGCAAAAAAATGCAGTTCTAACGGACATGGCTGAGGCTTTGGTTGCCCAAAGTGACGATATTTTGGCTGCAAATGAACATGACTTATCTTTAGCTCGAGATAATCAGTTATCAGCGGCGATGATTGACCGCTTAACACTAACACCTGAACGTATTGCTGATATGGCTGATGGTATTAGAACCATTGTTGAACTTGACGACCCAGTTGGCTTAACTAGAGACATGGGTGTTAGACCAAACGGTATTAAAATTAGCAAAATGCGGGTGCCTTTAGGCGTGGTATGTATGATTTATGAAGCACGTCCGAACGTGACAGCAGATGCTGGTGCGCTGTGCTTTAAATCGGGTAATGGCGTAATTTTACGCGGTGGTAAAGAAGCACTACAAAGCTCACAAGCTATCGCAAAGGTTATGCACCAAGTGCTTGAGCAGCATAATTTACCAACGGCGCTTATTACTGTGGTGCCCGACCCAGATCGCGCTTTGCTGATGGAATTAATGCAGCAAAAACAATATATAGATTTGATCATTCCTCGCGGTGGAGAAGGCTTAATCAACTTTGTTACTGAAAATAGCACAATTCCTGTTATTCAACACTTTAAAGGGGTATGTCACCTCTACGTTGACGAAGCTGCTGATTTAGATATAGCGCTCAAGTTGGCACTAAATGGTAAAACTCAACGTACTGGAGTGTGTAATGCGTTAGAAGGCATTGTGGTGCATAAGTCGATAGCACCAATGTTCTTGCCTCGCTTACAAAAGGCGTTTTCGCACAAGCAGGTGGTGATCAACGCCGACAGCCAAGCAGCTCAATATTTTGAGGGTGCAAATGTGATTGATGAATCACAGTTTGGTGAAGAATACCTGCGCTTAGAAGTGGCTGTTCGTATTGTTGATGACTTTGCAGGTGCACTGGCACATATTGACCGTTTTGGTAGCCATCACACTGAAGTGATTTGTACGCAAGATATGCAAACCGCGCAATTATTCCAACGTAGTGTTGATGCCTCTGTGGTTATGGTTAACGCTTCATCACGTTTTTCTGATGGTTCTCAGTTAGGCTTAGGCGCAGAAATTGGTATTGCAACGACCAAGCTACATGCTTATGGGCCAATGGGCTTAGAATCGCTAACTACAGAGAAGTTTTTAGTGAATGGCGAAGGCCAGACTCGAGAATAAGTAGCAAAAGGTTTTAGTGTAAGGCATTAACTCCATTGTTAATGCCACTCGTTTAAGGTGATGGGGTTCTGAAACGAGTTCACAATAATAGCAGCAATAATTAGGAAGGTAGCTGTGCTCAAATGTGCTCATGCTGTCTTCCTGACGAAGGTCAGGATCTCTTAAGCGAATTGCACTAGCTTGATAGTCAGCTCATTTTAAAAGCGAAGGCTTTAAAAAATAACAATTTGGATATTAAAAAGAATACTTAAAATAAGAAAGGGCGGAAAGTGGTGGAGCTAAGCAGGATCGAACTGCTGACCTCCTGCGTGCAAGGCAGGCGCTCTCCCAGCTGAGCTATAGCCCCACATTCCGATTTGGACGTTGCGAAATTTATAGTTTTTTAATTACCTCGTCAAGCTTTTGTAGGCAAAAAATTTTCACATTTTTACAATCGGCTTTGATAGACTGGTTGAAATGAATTAAAAAATAGAATGATTGATGTTCAAAAAGAAAATAAGCTTGTCATTGCTAGGTGCTTGTTTTGTCTTGTTAATGGGGTGCTCTTCAGCATCTAAAACCCCGGTACTTGAAATCGAAAAACAAGTACTCCACACCAAAGTATCAGACTCAGGCCAACAGTTATTTGTGTACATAGTGACTGTTGAACCAACCCCAGTCATGGTTTTAGATACCAGCAGGCCGCTATCCCGCTCTGATCTTAAGGCATATGCAAAACATCAACGAGTTGAAGATTCTCCCGAATTAAAGTTACTCCTCGAAGAGCGCGCGGTTGAATTACTTAAAACAGCGCTTGCAGATGAAAACTATTGCTCAGCGGGTCATAAAATTAATCAAGTGTATTGGCGTCAACGTAGTGTGCAGTTGCGAGGGGCTTGTGAGTGAATCGGCAACACTACACTTAGAGCGTGTTTTACAGCAGTTGCATATTCAGGCGTTACAGTATGAACACCCACCGTTACATACCTGTGATGAGGCAGACAAGTTGCAGCTTGAGCGAGCAGGTACTCGCATCAAAAATTTATTCCTCAGAGATAACTATGGTCGTCGGCATTTTTTATTATTGCTCAGAGCACACCTAAAGGTAGATTTGAAAACGCTGTCGTCTCAACAGGGTGTATCACGTTTGGGGTTTGCTTCAGATGCAAGGTTAGAAAAATATCTTAATATCAAGCCTGGTTGTGTGTCGGCATTGGCGCTAATAAATGATACAGAGCAGCAAGTAGAACTTTGGATTGACCGAGGCCTTTGGAGTGCTCAGCTGTGGCAGTGTCACCCACTTAATAACACTAAAACATGGGTGTTAACTAAGCCACAATTGCAACAATTTTGGCAGTATACCCATCACACGCCTCATGTGATTGATATTCCATGTCTATAAGTTGTGATACTCAGTGTTAGGCCAATCCCACAGACTAGCAGCAGCGTTATCAAAAAGGCATGATAGCCAAAACTTTGTAGTATTAAACCAGGTATAAAAGAGCCCAGCGCACCGCCGCTATAATAAAAAGACACATAGGCACCATTTGTCACCGTTGGCGGTGCATCGCTCAGTTTATTAGCAAGGGGAGATGCACTTGAATGGATCATAAACATACACGCACAAAATAACGTAAAAGCGATAAGAAATAGGCTTAATACGGGTAGCTGCATGGCAACAAGCGTTAAACAGTAAAGGGCGAACAAAGCACTTAACAATAACCACGAATTATTAAAGCGACGACTGATGTAGGGCGTTGCCATAGACAGCACCGCGCCAATTAAATAGCCAGTGTAGACCCAACCTATGGTTTTGCTATCGGTGATATTAAACACATCCTGCAAAATAAAGGGTAGGTAGTTCATCAAAGCGGCAAAGCAAAAAAACATACAAAATACACAGCCAAATAAGCGTGCGATAAGTGGGTGACGTAAAGGTTTTAAGTAGGCGCTTGGTGAGGCGGGCTCACGCTTAGGTGGCTCACAGCGCTTAGGTTTAATAAGTAGAGCCAAAATAATCAACGACACTGCTAGCACATAATAAAAGCTTTGCCATGTGAACCAGCTGGCAAAATTTGCCGCCAGTACGCGTCCTAAATAGCCACCCAAAATAGAGCTGCCTATGTAACGAGTCATATTTTGTTGTAACTGTACTGCACTATATTGCTGGCCAATAAAGCCTGTCATTGCGGTAAGCGCTGCAGGTAGGGTGAGACCTTGGATAAAACGCAAACTAAGTAATAGCTCAAAAGAGGGAGCCAGTGCAAAGAGTAAGCTGGTAATACTTAAAATAAGCATTGCTACTTTGAGAATCGACAGTGGATTTTTGCGAGCAAACAATAAGCCATAAAAAATAGGCGCTACGGCCAGCGGCAACATCGTGAGTGACATTAACGCACCACTTGCCGCTGTGGATACATTAAAATTATCAGCAAATAGGGCTAGCAGGGGCTGCGGTGCGTAGAGCACAAAAAAAATGAACATAGATGAAATGAGTAACTGCAATAACGGCATGAACCTTCCTGGATACTCTTTGCGCGACTGCTGCATATTATGCGTGGCTTTGTTTGCATTGAACAGTTTTGTATCAAATAGTTAGCGATTTTTTGCGTTAAATCATGTTGTAGTATAAAAGCTTTTGCTATGGTGGTGTCGGTACAAAAAAATCTATTGAAGCGCGCTTTGCATATGGTCAAAAAAAACCACTGCGTTAGAATATGGCTATTAATATTTTATGGAGCAGCACAATGGGTTCGTTACAAGAGCAGCTACTAAAAGCGGGGCTAACGACTGAGCACAAGGCAAAAGTGGCTAAGTCACAGAAGCGTAAAGCACAAAAGAAGAAGAAAAAGGGCGCTACCAGTGACCCTAGTGATCTACAAAAGCATATTGAACAAACTAAACTTGAGCAGCAAAAAAAGGCTGAAGAGCTGAATAAAGCCAAGCAAGCTGAGTTAAAAGAGCGTGAGCAAGTTGCACGTGTTAAACAAATTTTAGAGCATCATAACCAAGATGAAATTCGTGGTGATGTTACCTTTAACTTTACCTATGAAAACAAAGTTAAAGAGCTTGATGTAAATGAACAAACCAAACAAGCGCTGTCAAGAGGCCGATTGGCTATTTGTGTGCTTGAAGGGCAATTTTACGTGTTGCAAGATGACCCCGCGCGTAAAATTGCAGAGGTTGACGAAAAATATATCGTGTTCCATGTTGAAGACGACAACAGCGGCCCTGATGAGGACGACCCATACGCGGGTTATGAAGTACCAGATGATTTAGTTTGGTAAGTTAATTTTACTCATCGCAGCGCCTGCTAATTAATGACTTATGTGTAGCGCTCACAAATGGTCTACACTGTAAAAGATTTGTCCGTTAATTAACAAAAAGAGTAATGTTATGAGTAAGATAAAAAATATAATTTGTGGGGTTGGGCTCTCAATTGTGGCGTTAGGTGCAAATGTTGCGAACGCGCAAGATGGTAAAGCATTGTACACAGCTAAAATGTGTCAAACTTGCCATGGTCCAGACGGTAAAGCACCTATTATGGCAATGTACCCTAAGCTTGCTGGGCAAAACAAAGAATACCTAGCAGCGCAGATGAAAGATATTAAATCAGGCGCGCGCAGCAATGGTATGTCGGCGGCAATGAAAGCCATGGTGGCCAATGTATCTGATGCAGAAATTGACGCCATTGCAGAGTATTTATCGCAAGTTAAATAACCACATTCGTGAATTTTAAAAACCACCGCATGTCGGTGGTTTTTATTTGGTTGAACAAATGCCCATAGTCATTTAGACTTCTATACATCTAATTGGGCTTATCTAAGGACCCTCTATGTTTGAACTACCTAAACTCAACTTAAAAGGCAAAGTGTCTGAGCAAGAATGGCAGCTACGTGTAGATTTAGCAGCCTGCTATCGCTTAGTTGAGCATATGCGCTGGGGCGATTTAATTTACACGCATATGTCAGCGCGTTTGCCTGGCACAAATCAGTATTTGGTTAATGCATTTGGTTTAAGCTTTGATGAGGTGACTGCGTCAAATCTAGTTAAAGTCGACTTAGCGGGTAATATTTTGGATGATACGCCATTTAAGATTAACCCTGCGGGCTTTACCATTCATAGCGCTATTCATGAAGTAAGAGATGATGCGCATTGCGTTATTCACTTACACACCAAAGAAACGGTTGCCGTAGCCAGTCTAGAGTGCGGTTTATTACCCCTGAGCCAGCATTCTATGTTCTCATTACCCTCTTTGTCTTATCACGGCTACGAAGGCTTGGCGGTGAACGACGATGAACGTAAGCGCTTGCAAGACGATTTGGGGTCGACCAATCATATGTTGTTGGTCAACCATGGTGGTTTAACGGTCGGGCCTACGGTGGGCGATGCGTTTATGCGTTTTTATGACTTACAGCGCGCTTGTGAAATTCAACTGGCTATTCAGTCGTCAGGTCAACAAGCCGTGCCTGTACCGCAGCCCATTATAGATAATATTTACAACCAAGCTAACGTTGTTCATAGCGGCAGCACGGGCGGGCAAGTTGCTTGGCCTGCCATGCTCAGAAAGGCATACCGCTTAGACCCAAGTTTTGCACAATAGGAATTCATAATGAAAGTTAATCGCGTCGAAGTATTTGATATTCACTGTCCTGATAGACCCGCTTGGACTCCGGTATTTGTTCGTATTCATACCGATGAAGGCATTAGCGGTGTGGGTGAAGCAGGTCTTGCTTATGACCTAGGCCACAGCGCTGCGGCGGCCATGATAAAAGAAATGGCGGAAGCCTTTTTAATCGGTCATGACCCATTTCAAACTGAGTTGTTGTGGTCGCGCATGTTACGCGAAAGCTTTTGGGGCTTAGGTGGCGGTCCTGTGGTGTATGCGGCCATGAGCGCCATTGATACCGCACTGTGGGATATTAAAGGCAAAGCACTTAACTTACCTGTTTATCAATTGCTTGGCGGTAAGGTTAACCCTGAACTAAGAACCTATGCGTCGCAATTACAGTTTGACTGGGATAGCGAGTTTAAAGCGCTGGTTGAGCCTCAAGAGTATGCAGAAGCGGCGCTTAAAGCCATCGCAGAAGGCTACGATGCGGTTAAAGTTGACCCCATACAATACGATAAGTTTGGCAACACCTATTACGACCGCACTAAAATAATCTCGCGCGCAGAGATGAAGCTATACCGTGCACGTATGCAAGCAATTCGTGAAGCGGTGGGCGATGAAGTCGATATTATTTTTGAGTGCCACAGCTTACCGGGGGCAACCTCAGCCATTCAAATTGGCGAGATAGCCGAAGAGTTTGACTGCATGTATTACGAAGAGCCGGTGAACTACCTAAACCACTCTTTACATGCCAAAGTGGCCGACAAAGTAGCCGTGCCTATTGCTGGTGGTGAGCGTTTATATAACCGTTGGGGTGTACGCCCATACTTAGAAGATCAAAGCATTGATGTATTGCAACCAGATATTGGTTTGTGTGGCGGTTTTACTGAAACCAAAAAAGTGTGTGATTACGCCGATATTTTTGATGTGCGCATTCAAGCTCACGTGTGCGGTGGCCCCGTTGCAACAGCAGCCTCGCTACACCTAGAAACAGCCATTCCAAACTTTTTAATTCATGAACATCACACCTACGCGATTAAAAAGTGGAACCGCGAATTATGTATTCAAGACCCACAACCTAAAAATGGCGTATTCAAGGTATCGGAAGAGCCAGGCATTGGCATTGAATTAAACGACGAAGTGGTAATGCGCTCACAACGCGTTGAGATCAAATAACGGATAAATTTATGTTAGAGGGTTAAGCTGGTTTAGCCCTCTTGTTACACTTTTTGAGCCCTCGGGGAGAAGCCCGTAGCGGTTGTTAAAATTGTTTAACTCACCTTGCGCAAAAGAAACGCAATCACTGCGTCCGCAGTCGTTAACCTTTTGCACCTAATTCACCTTGCGTAAAAAGAATGCATTCACAGTATGTTCTATCGTAAACTTTATGCATCATCGTTCGAAGACACTGAGGCTTATCGACCTTGCGGTTTTTAAACGTTTAATGGAATCAAAGAATAACAAAATGGATGTATATCAATGAGTCTTAACGACTTTCTCTATCAACTCGGCTGGATATTTAATGGTTACGAATTAGTCATCGTTTTGTGGTTTATTCTCACGCAATTTCCTAAACACCGCTGGTCTTTATTTTATGCCAGTCATAAAACATTAAACTCGCTAAAACTGCATGAAATGCATTCTTGTTTTATGAGTGCGGTGGTATTTATGCTATTTCATACTTTTGGTGGGGAAGTAGAACAGTACTTACTTTCGCTAGAGTTTGAACAGAACAATCGGATAAAAGTGTTTTATACAGGTGTTATAGCGAATTTGTTTATATGCCAACTTACATTGTATATTTTTCATCGGTTGCGCGGGTGTTTGTTTTCAAAAACAGCACGTGTTTGTATATATATGATTTTTACAATGGAATTGTTTTTGTTCATGCAGTTAATCGCCAGAGGCTATTTTGACTACCATGAATTAGGAATGGTTTATCGTATTGGCATCTGGATATGTAACATTGTCGCAATTGCTTCCCTATCTATCTACCCAATCAGGCAAACGCTGGGGTATTTTAAAAAGCGTAATGTAGTTTGAGTCAATTTTAGGTCGGCGTAAGCAGGTGGTTACAAGGCAACGCCATTGGACGGTTAGGGACTCTTGGCGAGAAGCTCACTGCGTTTGTTGCCGTTACTCTAATTGCCCGATGCGCCTCAGGCTTATCTAATCTACGATTCATACCTATCGGCTTATTATCACCTTATGCTGAGCAGGTTACTCGGCTAATTCATCATGCTAGAGAAAGAATATGTAGGCGACTTTCGCCTTACCATCTACCTAATTACACATGAATAAAGTTTATGAAAATAATCATTGCTGTTTATTTTTTAATAATATATTGTTTATTTTGTATCCATTAAGTTAAATAAAGTAAACAAGGAAAAATAAGATGAAGATACAATTGAACAAAAAGAATGTAAAAAATTTATCTAAAGGTAAAACCTTACCAGCAAAAATGACGCCACAGATAGGTGGTGCTGCGCCGCCACCAAGCTACTTTTGTGTAACTGATGTAAGCCGATGTGACGATGGTACTTATGTTACTTTTTACTGTGTGTAATTTTGCAGTGTGAATAATTAACAAAAAAGGCCGAGAGGCCTTTTTTGTTGCTTGCTTTGTCGGTTTAACTGTTTGTATACCGCATTTCTTATATTGCATAAAGTTCTGTGTTAGATAGTTAACAATATAAGCTAGCGGCTTTCGAGAATGATTTTTCGTTAATATGAGTCTTATTACAGCTGAAAATGGCATAAGAGATTAAATACGCTCGTGTTACATGTATCGCGGACCTTGATAATATCTCCTGTATTATTTGACCCCCTAAATCCACGTAGGTTACTGCCCTCATTTTCCCCCTAGCGCTGTTCACTAAGCTATTGGTTTAATAGTTGTTAAAACGGCTTCTCTCACCGACGAATTCCTAATACGTTTATGACGTCTAATGTACATAGCTTAATCACATCAAGGTGATATATGCTGGGCTAAGCAAAAAAATAAAGGATTAAGGCGATGAAGTTAACCGATAACACCATTTTAATTACTGGGGGCAGTCGCGGTATCGGGCTTGAGATAGCCAAGGCTTTTTTGGCACTTGGTAATAATACCGTGATTATAACGGGTCGTAATGAGCAGCAGTTGCAACAAGTACGCAAAGAACTCAAAGAGGTTATCACCATAAAAAGTGATGTCAGCAACATTGACGATATTCGTAACCTTTACAGCGAGGTGGCCAAGCAATATCCAACGCTGAATATATTGATTAATAATGCTGGTGTGATGAAAAAGGTTAATCTGCAGGCCCGCAGCGATGATCTGCGAGCGCTCACTAAAGAGCTAGATATTAACGTTAAAGGGCCGATTTGGATGGTAGATACATTTTTGCCATTACTTAAGCAAAACCCCAACGCAGCTATCGTTAATGTGTCGTCGGCTTTGGCGTTTGTGCCTATGCCTGTTGCCCCTGTGTATAGTGCCACCAAATCAGCGCTGCATTTTTACACTTTGGCTTTACGAGCACAGTTAAAAAACACGGGTATTAAGGTATTTGAATTAGCCCCTCCTGGTACAAAAACCGAGTTACTTGATGAGTTTAGTGACGCAGATTTACAAGGTAGTAAGCCGATAACGGTGCAAGCACTGGTTGGCGATTTTATGAAGGGGTTGTCAAAAAACAACTATGAGATCACACCTGGTCAGGCAAGTTTACTGAAGTTTATGGGGCGCTTTTTTCCTAGCTTGATCTTAAAAGAGATGAGTAAAAGCGTTAAAGACATGCAGTAAAAAAAGGTCGGGTAAGTTGATTTACCCGACCTTTTTTTAATTATTGCGCTTGGGCTTTTTTGGTTTGATGAGCCTTGGCAAATGAGAACTCCCGCATAGATATAAACGCTTTTATATCAGAGGAAATAATCAATAGCGTAGGCATTAACACCAAGCAAATTACGGTTGCAAATAATAATCCGTAAGCCAATGATACTGCTGCGGGGATCAAGTATTGCGCTTGCTCTGAAGTTTCATTCAAAAGCGGCAATAATCCCGCAAAGGTGGTGATGGTGGTTAAAAAAATCGCCCTAAAGCGGTCTAAGCAAGCTTGTCTTACCGCATCCACTTTTGAGTCTAGTTCATGGCAAAGCTGATTGTATCGATTGACGATTAATAAGCTATCGTTCACTACGACCCCAGAGAGCGTGAGCATACCCAACCATGAGTAAAGGCTCACACTGAGGCCTAACCACACATGTCCTAATATTGCGCCCACAAGGCCAAAGGGCACCGAAAACACAATCAATAAAGGCTGGCCGTAGCGTTTTAGCGGAATGGCCAATAGTACGTAAATCAGCGCAATTGCCACGGTAAAGGCAACGCCTAAGCCCTTGGTTGACTCAACATTTTGCTCAAGTTCACCAGCGCGCTTAAGGCCGGCTCCTGGATACTGAGATTGCACATGGCTTGCAAACACCGACTCTAACTCGCTATAGAGCTGCTCTGGTGACAGCACGCTCTTATCAACATCAATTTTTAACGAGCGGGTAAGTTCACCATTAAAGCGCGTTAAGGTGTTATTGACCGTGGTGGTCTCAACATCGGCCACAGCAGACAATGGAATAGGTTGCCCTTTTTCGTTATAAATATACAGCGAATTGAGATCAGAGCGAGAGTCACGAAGCTGCTGATGCAGTGTTAAGTACATTTTTACGCGATGCTCATCACGATAAAAGCGGTCAAGCTCTAATCCGCCGTAGGCTGTTGCCAACTGCTCCGACAGCATGCGGTGGGTGATACCAAACAGTTGTGCTTCAGGCTTAAGTGTAAAAGTCAGCTGTGGCATAGAGGATAAGTTTTCTTCAAGCACGTTATTCACCCCTTTTTGGCGTGTTAACCACTGCTTGGTGTAATCACTGATCTCATTAAGCACACTCAGATCAGGATGACTGAGGCGAATATAAGTACCTGCACCTGTGCCTTCTAAAGAGACTGTAACCTCCACACTTTGTAGCGCTTCTACATTTAGCAGCTCTTTACGCCATTGGTTGGCTACTTTTTTTAGGTTTATGTCGGCACGTTCGCTACGCTGTATGGGCTCTGCAAAGACTAAAATATTGCCTTGCTCAAACGTCACCGTCATCGCCTTTTCGATAATGTCGCCGTTTAGCTGGTGTTCTTGCTGGTATTGCTCATTAATGCGCGCTCTAACCGCTTTAACTTGCGCCTCGGCTTTTTGTAGCAGTGACACCGGTACGTTTTGTTCTAAATTTAGCTCAAGAATGATCAAGTCACTTGGTACATCAGGGAACATAACGCTGCGGATCGAGCCATTTTGTAAACTGCCTAATATGCCTAGCACCAGTGTAAAAAAGCCAATCAAGCATACGTATCGATATCTTAAGCAGGCATCTAAGACTGGGCGGTATAGCTTATGCGCTAATAGTTCAAGTAATTTGCGAGGGTATACCGTCAGTTTTCTAGTGAAAGACTTTGCATCGTTGTCAAATTTTAAAGAGCGTAAATGGGCAGGTAGAATAAATTTTGATTCAAGTAGTGAGAACAACAAGGCGATGATCACCACCCATGCAAAGCCGGCAAATAAACGCCCTGTTTCGGAAGGAAAGCGTGTCATAGGTAACAGTGCCGCAACGGTCGTTAATACTCCAAAAATTGTGGGGATCGCAACACGCTCGGTGCCTTTGATGGTTGACTCAAGTGATGCACCATGTTTTTCTTTGTAGCTATAAATACTCTCGCCCACCACAACGGCATCATCCACTAAAATACCCAGCACCAGAATAAAACCAAATGTGGTTACTTCGTTAATGGTGTATTGAAAACCAAGTTCGCCTAGCACAATAAAAGTACCAGCGATTGCTACCGGTAAACCCATGGCAACCCAAAAGGCCAAACGCATGTTCAAAAACAACGTTAAAATAATAAAGACCAGAACAAACCCCTGTATCGCATTGTTTTGCAACAGGTCTAATCGCTCTTGAACGTAGTTGGCGGCGTTGAACCAAATAGTAATGTCTAAGTTGCTAGGTAGGGTTGCTTTGAGCTCTTCCACGGCGAGTTTTGTTTGCTCGGAGATCTCCAGCACATCGCTGGTGGCAGACATTTTTACAGCAAAGCCCATGGTTGGCTGATTATTAAACGTTACATTTGAGTCATGTTCGGTAATGTCGTCTTTAATATCTGCCACATCAGATAAGTAAATAATGTGGCCTTGCTCTGTTACGCTTACCACTAAATCAGAAAGCATTTTTTCAGTTTCAGCAACATGATCTGAATAGAGTAGATATTTACCATTGGGGGTTTTGAGTACACCGCTTTTTGCACGTACCGATTGCTTGGCTATTGCCTCTGAAATATGGTCAAAACTAAGCCCATATTGGCGCATTTTGTATGGGTCAATTTGAATATAAACGGCATAAGAATGCGCGCCATATTCTTCTATCTTTTGAATCGCGGGGTAGCTCAGTAGCTTTTGTTTTACCGCCTCTCCCACTTTAATCATGCTATCAGGGTCGGTGTCGCCATGAAGCTGTACCAGCAAGGCATCAAACACCAGCGTTTCTTGGATGATTTGTGGGCGCTCAGCAAGTACAGGCCAATCGTAAATACTATCAATACTTGATTTTACATCCGCCATTAAACGGTTCATGTCATAGTCAAGTTGCTTCACAATGGTCACAGTTAGGCTATTTTGTCCAGCAATACTGTTAATCGACTTAATGCCGCTGATCCCCTCTAGGGCTCGGTCAATTTTGTGGCCGATTTCTCGGTCAACCTGATCGGCCGTTTTACCTTCATAATAGGTTGAAATAATCAGTTGGTTTGAAGGCAACTTGGGAACAATCTCTTTACGCATGTTGCTGGCGCTGAGTAGTCCACCCAACAGCAAAAACATCATTAATAAGTTAGAGGCAATCGGATGGCGGATAAACCACTGGATCATAGTGCCTCCTTACTCGGTACTGACGTTTTTACGGCAAGTTTCATACCTTGACTTAAATAGCTTCTAGGAAATTCCACAACGCGTTTAAATTGCGTATTTGGCATGGGAAAATACACTATGCCATCGTTGATGGTAAATTCTTTTAACTTGTGACGAGCAGTTTTGTTTTGCTCATCGATGAGCCAAATCTCAAACTTTTCTGTTAACGCCGACTCTGGTGCCGAGTAGGTAAATGGCCAGTTTTTGTGCGGAAGCTGAACATACACGTTTTCACCGAACATGGGTAAGCTGCTATGTTCACTGTCGATACTTACGTACAAGGTACGTTGTTGGTTTTCACTGAAGTGACTGACACCGGTCACTTTACCGTGCCAGCTTTTTAGTTTATTTAAACTGAACACCTCAACTTGCTTGCTTAGTAGGGGCTGTTCTAAATCATCAAACTCTTCAATGTTGATAGGTACGCGAATTTCACGTGTTGTTTTAGGTAGTGCTGAGGCAACGCTGGTGCCTTGGGCAACATATTCACCTAAGTTGGTTTTTATTTGCACCAGCTCACCATCAAATGGCAGTGCGATAACTGTGCGCTTTAAATCAACTTCTGCTTGCTTAACTTGTAGTTCTGCAAGTTTTAGTTGGCTTTGCGCCGACTTAACCACCAAGCTGTTGGCATCGTATTGAGTTTGCGCGTTTTTCAGGTTGGTTTTGGCCTCTAGCAACTGCGATTGCGCATTGGCCAATGCGACTCGGTAAGGGAGTGGGTCAACATGAAGTAACGCGCTATTTTTATCAAGTAGCTGACCTTTACGAAAAGAATCTGTTACTGAGACAATACGTCCAGATACATCACTCATCACTTCAGTGATTTTCAGTGGTTCAACATAACCTAAGCGCATTAAACTTGGTAATTGCGAGATGGGTTTTATTTCAACCACTGAAGCGACGTGTAGGCTCGGTTCTGAGTTAGTCGCAGGTGACATGACGTTAGCTTGCTCAGCCTTTTCTAGCTCATCCAACACCACCAGTAAAATAAACAATGCGAACACTGTGGCAATCGCTTGTCTTACTCGTAAACTCGAAAATATTCGCTTCATAGCAAGCTCCAATCATCTTCTACTGTAAATTAATAAATACTTGCGCTAACTGACTGTTAAACGTAAATTTGCTTTGTAAAAAAGTAGGCGCTTGGTTTTGTGCTAAGTCTACGCCGCTTACTGCCAGCTTTTCTTTGGGGGCACCCAAAAAATTCTCATCTAATTCTTTGTTTTTATTCTCATCGTGATACGCAAAGATGGCATAGTCACCATGCTTTAGTTTTTCAAACTTACACAGTGCTTTTAGCTTATCAATGGTTTGTCTACATACTGCAATAGGCGTTTCTTTGGAATCAAATTGAGCTGCATTGTTCATTAATGTGACTTGTATTTCGCCATCATCGTTTTTTGCTGAATTAACAACAACCTCTAGAACTCCAACCGGTTCCTGCGCTGTATTGGCTGCAGCCAATGTAGGTAATAACATGGCACAAAAAAGGGTAGTTCGAATCAACATGGTTCTCTCCTTGTTTATGGTAAATTCAAAGACAAATTTATGCTTTATAGAAGAGCATAATACGGGTTAATACAATGTGGGTCAGTAAGCCTTTGTAAAGGCTTTTGAAAGTGAATTAGATGATGTTTTTTGTGTTTTAAATGGTTGTAAAGTAAATGTTTTTGTTTGTTTTTGGTATTTTTTATTAGTCAAAAAAAACTAGTAGGTGATACTTTAATGCAGCGTAATGATATGTTAGGTGTTGAATATATGCGAATAAAAGAGAAAGTGACAACGCGTGTACTTTCTCCTGTGTATATTTAATGGCGTGAGATATTAGAAACTGTATACAAAGCCAATTGATGCGCCATAACCCATGTCTTTGTCATCTTCAACCAGTGGGCTGTTTTTAACTTCATCATCAAGCGAGTAGGCACTGATCTCGCTAAAAAGTGTCACGCTTTGTGTTAGCTTGTAATCCAAAGATAGTGCGCCACCAAAAGTAGAAGCTGAATCAGGAGTATAAGCTCCTCGTGTTGCTGTCACTTCGTTAGTTTTGACACCATAGTAGTAGTTGATTAGGTCGTCACTTTGCCAGCGCCAGAAAACACTGGGTGTAATAGTGAGTGCTTTGCCTTCAATTGGGTAGGCCCAAATTGCAGACACTTCATTACCTTCTGAGGTACTCGTTACGTCTGCTAGCCACTCTAAAGACAAGAAGCCAATTTCGTCATTGTAAAAATTGACACTCGCACCCAAGTCAAAGCCAATATCTCTGTCGTCCATGCCTTTAAATGTTGCACTATCATCGGCATCATAGCCTTGTAGTCTAAGTGCTCCAATTGCGCTCACCCACATATTGCTGCTAACTGGTAGGTGAAATTCGCCGCGAGTAGGCGATAAGCTGAAGCTTTCACTTTCGTACATGAGCACCGGTAGTAAGTAAACCTCGGTGTCGATGTCTTTATATTCAGTTGAGCCATTGAATAGCCCCAAGCCAATGCCAAAATTACCTTGCGCTTGAGCTGTACCTGCAGTCCCTAACAAAAGCGCCGATGTTAGTGTTAGCGTATACAAATGCTTTTTCATTTCGTATTTCCTTTTCATTCTTAGCTGTGTTCACAGAGATAGTTGCTGAACTAAGCCCTTGCTTTTTGTTGCCTGAGCTGTTCGTTCACAGCACTGATTTCCTTCAAAAATGAAAATAGGCGTGCTGTTGTATTGCAATACGTCGGATTAACGCTCACTGGCAAAGAGTACCTAAAACGTTGTTTACATTTGACCCTATGAGCACCTGTTGTATTTACGGGACCTAAGATACTCAGTGCCAAAATACAATTCAGTAAGCGATTGTAAGGACCTGTAGTTTCTTTAAACAGCTGAGTATATGATATGTATACCCAATAAAGGTAAATATCTTATTTTTCATGGCTTTGAAAGGGTTTTATGGTTTTTGTCATATTTTTTTAAAGTATGTTGAAGTACTTGGTTTGTTATTTTTTGCGCAACAAAAGCAGGTCAACCTATTGATTGTTAGAGCGTTAAATTGTCTTTTTAAAGATTTTAACAAATTTAAACATTTGGGGAACGAGATGTTGTTGTGTTTATTAATTGGGAACATTTGGCTTTGCACAATAGCAATGCCTACTGTGAGGTGAAAAAGCTAGCGCCAATCTAGTTGAGATGACAGAGGTAAATACGGCCTAGTTTTAATGATCATATGTCCAACAGCGGTATATGCAATCGCGTTGTGCGCTTTTACACAAGTTTAGGGAATTGGAACAATGAATGTATGGCATGACTTCGCTTTAGCTGCCAATCAGTATCGCTCAAATACGGCGATAGAATATGGTTCGTTAAGATACTCTTACGATCAACTTAGCCAAGCCGTTGCAAGTTTGCAGCAACAGGTGACACAACGGCTGGTTAGCCAAAGCCTAGTTGCTAGACAACCTGCACGTATTGCCGTTTACCTAGACAAATCACCATTGTGGGTTGCCAGTTTATTGATGACCCAAAAAGCAGGGCATATATTTATTCCCATCGACCCTAAATGGCCTGCAAAGCGCAGCCAGCTTATTTTACGCCAAGCACAACCAAGTATTGTGTTATGTGATAAACACACGGTTAGTAGCTTATCCGATACGGTAGTATCGGATACTACCAATACGCTACTTGTTAATGATGCGGTTTTCGATACTCAAATAAGCCAAGAGTTGACAGGGGAGAGCGCTCATCAGGCGGGCTACCTTTACTTTACCTCAGGTTCAACAGGCGAACCAAAAGGAATTTTGGGGCGTACAGATTCGCTAGCACATTTTATTCGTTGGCAATCTGATTTTGTACAGGTAGAAGAACAAGACAAGGCCAGCATGCTTACTTCAGTTGGTTTTGACCCAGTGCTAAGAGATACCTTATTGCCTTTGTGTAATGGAGCGACATTGGTTATTCCGACGAATACTGACATTTTGCTCGACCCTCAAGCAACACTCACGTTTTTAACGCAGTCAAAAGTGACCTTAGTACACCAAGTGCCCTCGATTATTGAGTTATGGCTTGGGCAACCTGATCATCTTATTGCCCAAGCGTTTTCTCATATACGCGCACTGATGCTTGCAGGAGAGAAGCTGCGCCCAGAGTTAGCTGACAGAGTTTATGCTTTAGCGCCTGAAAAGCTAAAGCTTTATAATTTGTATGGCCCAACCGAAACAACCTTGGCGCGTTTTTGTTACCCCGTACCTAGGTTGCCTTTAAACGCGCTTAAAGCGTTGGGCGCAACAATCCCGGTGGGTAAGCCAATAGCCGATAGCTCATTTTTGCTTAAGCAAAATGAGCATGAGAAAGAAAATCAAGCGCTTAGGCAAGGTGAAGTGGTTATTAAAAGCCAATATTGCTCAGCGGGCTATTGGGATGCGGAACACTTAAAAGCGGTTGCTTTTGCCGACTCTTTTGAGCAAATGGAATATGCCACAGGGGACCAAGGTGAACTTAATTGTCATGGTGATTTAGTTATTTTGGGGCGCCTTGATAAGCAAATCAAAATTAACGGTCAGCGCGTTGAGTTAGCTGAAATAGAGCTTGCTTATGAGCGCCTTGCTGAGGTTCAAAAAGCCGTTGTGACATATCATCAAAATGCACAAGGTGCTCAGCATATTTACGCGCATCTAATCGCACCTCAAGCACTCGAATTAGACCAGCTGCATAGTCAATTGGCAGAGCAATTACCCGCTTATATGATCCCGAGCAAAGTCTTCCAACATGCACGCTTTGAGTTATTACCCAACGGCAAATCAGACCGTATGTTATTGCTTAACTTTTCAAAAGGTGATGTACAGTTAAGTGATGTAACACAGCTTACAGCAATACAAAGTGACAACTTGGCAGTCTCATGGCCGACAGAAGCGCCAGCAGCGCAAACCATCACCGCGCTTTGGCAATCAGTTTTTACCGATGCACATTTTTCGGCCGCTACTTCTGCATTTTCCTTGGGCGGCTCCTCGTTACAATTGGTGTCTTTACTTGCTCAGCTTAAAATGCAAACGGGTGTTGCAATACCCTATTTTGAGTTTGCCAAACAGCCGACACCTTTGAATTTGTTAGCCTTGTATCACCAGTATGAAGATACGCCAGCGCAGCTGCAAAGCAGTGAGATTGCAGATGACAACGCGCTAACATTAGCACAAAAAGGACTGGTTTTTACGCAGCAGCTATATCCCCAGCAGCCTCTTTACAACATGCCCTATGCACTTACTTTCGAGGGCCAAGTGGATGTAGATAGGCTCTCACAGGCATTAGCAAAACTTAGTGAGCACAATGGTTTATCACAGGCCATCGATTTAGATAACTTTCAATGGTGTAATGGGCTAAGCCCTGCGTTAACCAGTTTACAAGTCGCGCAGCTGGTGGATGCCAAGCAAGCGCTAGAGCAGTGGGCTGCAGCGTCATTTGATCTTGAGCACGGACCACTGCTTAAAGTAATGGTGGTACAAAGCCAATCACATTGGCAACTGGCGATATGTGCGCACCACTTGCTGATGGATGCCGATAAATTTGCACTCGTATTTGAAAACCTCTTAGCGCTTTATCACCAAACAGCGCTTATTAAAGCGCCAGAACAACAAGACAATAGCCAATTGCTGGCCGATTATAACAGTGCGCAAAATTACTGGCAGCAAAGGTTAGACGGGGTGAATACTGAGCTTGACTTAACTGGCATGCAATATAACACCGCACCGTTTAGTGGTGGTTTGTATGCATTTGAATTATCTGAAAAGTTAACGAAATCATTGCTGAGCGTTGCCAAGCAACAGCAAGTCTCAATGAATAGCTTATTGTTTAGTGCCTTCCAAGTGTTTTTGTTTAAGTATTCTTGCCAGTCACAAATTATTACAGGCTTGCCATTTAAGATCACCAGTGCTCAGCAGACTCGCTTTAATATTAATCCGCTGCCAATTGTTACTGAATTTGATATGCAGCAGCCATTTAGTGAGCTGCTGGCGCGTGTCTCGCAAGATATTCAAACTGCTATTCACTATGGTATCTACCCATTTGCCAACATGGTGAGCGACTTAAAATTACAAGGCACACTTGGCGTTCATCCGGTGTTTCAAAGCTTATTTGCTTATCATGAAAATAACCTGCCCGTTGTTTATAGCAAAGCAGGCTTAGATCGTATCGACAGCAAAATAGCGCGCTATAGTTTAAGTGCTGATATGTGGTTGCATGGCTCGCAACTCAAAGGCTTGTTTGAATATGGCGCTATCGCTTTTGATGAGTTTCAAGCGGCGCAAATTGTTACACACTTCACTCAACTGCTCGAAGAAATTGTCGTAACGCCTAACGCACCACTATCACACCTTAGTTTGCTTGATGAGCAACAGCACGAACAGCTTCATCAATTGGCTCGAGTCAGTGGCCAAATGCCAAAAATTCATACCATAGATGGCATGATAGAGGCGCAAGCACTAGCAACGCCAACACTTGGTGCGGTGACTTATCAATCACAGACCATCAGCTATGAAGAGCTCGAAGCGCGTGCGTTATTATGGGCACAACAACTTTATCACCTAGGTGTGCGACCGAATACTCGAGTTGGGTTAAGTATTTCTCGTTCTATTGAGCTGGTAGTGGGTTTTTACGCAATATTGAAATTGGGTGCGGTGTATGTGCCGCTTGACCCTGATTACCCAGCTCAGCGCCGAGAGTTCATTATTGAAGATACGCAAATGCGTTTCTTACTATGTGAATCGCAAGTGCTTGAGCAATATCAAAGTATGGATGTTCGCTGCTTAGTTTTTGATAACAAAGGTGTTATTTATGAGCACGGTGCAAACTCATCATTATCTTTAGATAAGCTGGCTGAATTACCTCGCTATCAAGCTGAGCATACCGGGCAGGATGTGGCTTACATTATTTATACTTCGGGCTCTACGGGTAAACCTAAAGGGGTGGAAGTCCCTCACATTGGAGTATGTAACTTAGCCTATGGTGAAGTTGAATTTCTGGATATGAAGCCCGGCAGTAAAGTGCTGCAGTTTGCCTCATTTAGCTTTGATACTTCAATATGGGAAATCGTGATGACGCTGTGCTCGGGTGGAGTGTTGGTGATGGCTGATAAACTCGCCATTTTACCCGGACCTGATTTAGCCAACACCTTACTAGAGCAACGCATCACCCACGTTACTTTGCCAGCATCTTCGTTGGCAGCCTTGCCTTATCAAGCATATCCAGACTTAAGTGTGATCATTACCGCCGGTGAAGCTTGTGCCATCGACTTATTGAGATTGTGGGGTAAAGGTCGTCGTTTTGTAAATTCATACGGACCAACCGAGGCATCGGTAAGTGCGAGTAACGCCGAGCTACAGTGGGATGATGAACAGGTTCACATAGGTCAGCCACTCCCTAATGTGCAAACTTGGGTTCTAGACAGCGCGCAACAACTACGGCCGCAAGGTTTACCCGGTGAGTTATATGTTGGCGGGATTGGGGTTGCCAAAGGTTATTTAAACCGCCCAGAGCTAACGGCAGAAAAGTTTGTAGCAGATCCATTTGCCGCAGATAAACACGCCAAAATGTATCGCACAGGAGACTTAGTACGACTCAATCAGCATGGTCAGTTGGAGTTTTTAGGGCGCATAGACGAGCAAGTTAAAGTGCGAGGCTATCGTATTGAACCCAGCGAAATAGAAACCGTGCTCAGACAAGATGCTCACATTATTGACGCGAAAGTGATTGTAAAACACCTTGAGTCAGTCCCTTTGCTGGTGGCTTACGTGAGTATTGGGCAACATACATTCGATGAAAAAACACTGCGTGCCTATTTAGCCGAGCAGCTGCCGAGCTATATGCAGCCTGACCGTTTTGTGGCAATGCAAGATTTTCCTCGTTTACCGAACAATAAAATCAACGTAAAAGCGCTACCTGAACCACAAATGCAACGTACACACACTTACGACTTTGATGGTGATGATGAAGTAGCAGGTCAAGTTGCTCGTATTTGGCAAGACTTTTTGGCCGTGGAGCGCATTGCACAAAGTGATAACTTCTTTAGTTTAGGTGGCAATTCATTGCTGGCGGTATCAATGATGCGGGTATTGAGCAAAGCATTTGCCGTTGACTTGGGGGTCAGTGAACTATTTAGATACCCAACGGTGAGCGAGCTGGCGTTAAACATCACGCAATTGTTACAAGATAAGCCAGAGCAAGCCAATCACAGCGAACAGCAAATCGAAAGTCAAACTTGGTATCCCATGACGGCATCGCAGCAGCGTTTGTATTATTTGCAGCAATTAGATGAGCAAGCGACCAGCTATAACTTGGTATTTTGCGACTTTCTTACTGGTGAATTACAACCCGATAAGCTCTATGGGGCATTGGAGCTAACACTTAAGCGCCATGGCGGCTTGCGTTGTGAGTTTCGACAATCCAATGTGGGGCTAGAGCAACGCGTTGTGGATAATATGCAGTTGCTCAAGCAAATAGATTACTCAGCTCAGCCTGAGTTATTTTACGATTTTTGCCAACAGTTTAGTGATACAGCACGTACGCATGTTTGGAAGCTCAGCAGCGCAGTGCCACTTCACCTTACCTTGATCACCGATAATCACACTCATCACGCAGTGATTTTAGCGTGCCATCATATTATGCTCGATCAAGAAGCACTGGCGCGTTTTCGAAGTGACTGGCAGCAAACCTACTTACAGTTGTGTGATGTAAATCATGATGAATTAGCCGCTGAGCAAGACGTTGTCGATTATCAAATCATTAAGCATGCCCTTTGGCAGCAGCAAAACCGTGGCTCTGTAGTTTGGCAAAACAGCCTTGATTTTTGGCAATCTCACTTGTGTGATGCCCAAACACAATTGAATTTGCCAATAGGTAATAAAGGTCAGGGTATTGCGCAAGCGAGTGTAATGCAGCAGCAAGTTGGTGAGACAGTTCAAACATGGGTAAGCACGCTTGCAAAGCAACTGCAATGTTCAGAATTTAATTGTTGGTTTGGTTTATTTTATGGGTTCTTATATCGCTATTGTGGTGCGCAGCAAGACATCACGTTGTTACTGCCAATATTAGGCTTATCACCCCAAGAAGATTATGTAGGTTTGCGCTTAAATACCCTTGCACTAAGGCAACAATGCGATGGCAAGCAAACGCTTAATCAACTTATCACCCAAACACGCAAACGCTTTTTAGATGCCACTCGACATGGCCAAATACCATTTGACGAAGTGGTTGATGCCGTTGGTTGGGGAGGCGATAAAGCCCCTGAGGTGATGTTTGTGTACAAAGAGGAGTCAGGGCGACAGCCGCTGCCCAATGTACACACGCAGAGCTTAGCGCTTGAAAGTCAGCAAGCTAAGTTTCCATTAACGCTTTTTGTTGAGTCGAGCAGCCAATCGCAAGGCGCAAACTGTAAGTGGGAATATGATAGCGTGCGTGTAAGTGATCAACATATGCAGCAAATACAAGCAGCATGGCAGCTGTTTTTGGCGAATTTAAGCACACTTGATACCGAAGTCACGGCGTTGAAAGATGTGCCCATTAATACACAAACTTACCAGCAACCGCGTTTTATCACCGAGCAGCAAGCTTTACCAGCAACATGGTTAGTTGAACAGCTACAACAAGCCGAGCTGCAACACGCCACTCAGTTAGCTTTATCACAAGGTGATGTACAGCTCAGCTATGCTCAGGCTAAGCAGCAAAGTGGGCAGTTGGCTAATTGGTTGCAAGAACAAGCATGTAATACGGCCCATCAACCACGTTGCTTAATATTACAAAAGCACAGCCCGATGCTGGTGGTAAGCATTATGGCGGCCATAAAAGCGGGCTGGTGTTATATCCCCGTTGACCCAAGCTATCCAGCTGCACGTGTTGCTCATATTATTGACGATGCTAAGCCTGATATCATTTTGACGGATAGACACAGTGCATCTAACTTTGCATTAGATGGGCGCACCCCGTGGGTAGCCGTTGATCAAAGTCCGTTACCTTGGCAGCACTACAATCAAGATTATCAAGTCGCAACGCGTGCTAAAGCGGGCTACATTATTTATACCTCAGGTTCTACAGGTAAGCCTAAAGGGGTGGAAGTTGGCTTATCCAGTTTGGCGCACTACTTAGTGTTTGCTAAGTCGACCTACTTACCGCAGTCATTATCAGGCGGCATGATTTTACACAGTTCGGTGGGTTTTGATGCAACCGTAACGAGTTTATTTTTGCCATGGCTAACGGGCCGTCCGCTTTACATTGTTGAGCCTTCAAAACCGCTCGAATCGTTATGCGAATTATTTAGCGAACGTCGTTATGGTGCAGTTAAAATAGCGCCTGCACACCTAGATGTGTTACGTCAGCATGTGTCTGCTGAGCACTTAGGTAACGCTGCTCATCTTATTATTGGCGGCGATGCGCTGCATTATGGTGCGCTTGAGTCATGGCGTGATACCGATGTGGTGGTATTTAATGAGTATGGCCCAACGGAGGCCACGGTTGGCTGTGGTATTTATCGCTTTGAGCCTAAGCTGTGTAAAACGTATGGTGCCACACCGGATGGTGCCACACCGGATGGTGCCACACCGGATGGTGCCGTGCCAATCGGTCAAGCGATTGCCGGTACTGAACTTTTGGTGTTAGACAAAGACCATAACCAGGTGCCCCGTGGGGTGGTTGGTGAGCTATATATTGCTGGATTTAGCTTGGCCCACGGTTACGTGAATATGCCGCAAGTAACCGCTGAAAAGTTCAGTGAGCATCCTTTTGATAAAACCCGAAAGGTTTATCAAAGTGGCGACTTAGTTAAGTATAACGATGAGGGCCAACTGGTTTACTTAGGGCGTAAAGACAACCAAGTTAAATTAGCGGGCAATCGTATAGAGCTATCAGATGTACAAGCCTGTACCCTTAGCATTGATGTGGTGAGTGATGCGATAGCTTTAATTAAAGATAATGCTCAAGGTAATAAAGTGTTAGCACTTTATTATGTCTGTAGCGGCGCGATTTCTGAGCAACAATTGCGTGCAAAATTAAGCGCTGCGTTGCCACAGTACATGATCCCTGCGCAATTATTTGAACTGGCCGCTATGCCGTTGACGCACAATGGTAAAGTGGATCGCACCGCACTACTTGCAATCACTCCTAACAACAACCTCACAACTGAAGATGAGAACACCTCTCCTGTAATAGACACTTTGCGGGCAATTTGGCAAGAGGTGTTAAAGCTAGAGCGCATTTCAGTAGATGATAACTTTTTTGCTTTGGGTGGCGACTCAATTGTTAGCTTACAAATTATCTTTAAAGCACGAGAGCAGGGGCTTAAGATCACACCGAGAATGATGCTAACGCATCAAAGCATTGCACAATTAGCGGCTGTAGTGTCATTAGATACGCAGCAGCAAGTTACGCAGCAAGAGGGGGTGTTTGCATTAACACCTATATTGCAGTGGGCAATTGCGTACAACGCACCACAAATTAACCACCTGAATCAATCACGCATTGTGACGTTACCTAATAACTGTGACTTGGCCGTGCTACAACAAGCGTTATTAAGCGTGATAAATCACCACGGCATGTTGCGCTTTAAGCTATACCAAGCGCAGCAACAATGGCGAGCTGAAATTGCCCCTGCGTTTGCAGCACTACAATTAGAAGAGCCGGTTAGTCTTAGCCATGATGAATTTGATACTTGGCTAAAGGTACAACAAAGTAGCTTAGATTTAGCGCAGCAGCCGTGGCTAATCCGTCCATTTGTTTTAGCTGATAACCAACCGTGTTTGTTGTGGGTGATGCACCACGGTGCGGTGGACCATGTTTCTTGGCAAATCATTATCGACGACTTAAATCGTGCTTATCAGCAGTTGTTGGACGGTGAGTCGGTGCAGCTTGGTGCAGTAACTTGTGGCTACGCAAATTGGGCTAAGTGGTGCAACACGCACAGTGTAGCAAGGATGGATAAGTTGTCACAAAGCCGTATTGCGCGTTTGCCACTATACGATGATGATTTGAGTACGCCGCTATTAGCGGGAGATACCCAAGTCTTTACCCAAACACTGCAAATTGATTTATACCAAGAACTTAACGACAGTGTGCTGACACAGCATGCTCAGCAAGTTTTATTGGTCAGTGCCATGGCGCAAGCCATACGCGAGTGGGCCGAGATAGAGCGGGTACTGATAGTGAGTGAGAGTCATGGCCGCGGCGTTGATGCATTGGATGTAAGTCGCACAGTAGGGTGGTTTACGCATTTTAACCCGCTTCTTGTGCAAACATCGGGGCGCTTGCTAGACACATTGCATGCCAGTCGACAGCAAGTTATGGCGGCAGCACAGCTAGCCAGTGTTGACCGCACACTGGATAAAGCCGTCTTGGAACAGGCTCATGTGTGCCTTAACTTTTTAGGTAAATCATCGACAAACAACGATAAGCAAGCACTAGCGCTTGACTCTGAATTATTGCTGCCTTATCAAACTGGAGCCAACAACCACCGAGGGTTTGCTTTAACACTGGATGTTGAAGCAACTGACAAAGGCTTAAAATTATATTGGTCGCACGCTTGCCATGGTGATAGTGCTCAGCGAGTCAAAGAGTTGGCAAATTGTTTTGAGTCTAACTTGAATGCGCTATTGGTGTTGCTTGAGCAAAAACAAAGCACGGCATTTTTGGCGATATGTGATGCGCAAGTGAACATCAGTGCAGCACAACTAGCACAATTAAGTGAGCAACAGCCGTTGGAGCGAGTGTTAAGCGCAAATAGCATGCAACAAGCCATGGTGTTTCATAGCTTGCACAATGAGCGTGGCCATTTTTATCACGAGCAATTGTGCTTCGATTTGCCGCAAGCCAAACCTCACGATCAAAGCCATTACCAGCACTGTTGGCAACAGCTGGTCGATACGCACCCAATGCTCAGAGTTAAATTTGTCAGTACCGTGACGGATGAGCCGCTGTTGGTGGTCGATAGCCATGTGCAAGCGGTTTGGCAAGCGGTGAGTATAGAAAGTGCTGAGCAACTACAGACACTGCTTGATGCCGACAAAGAACAGGGTTTTGCCTTAGAGCAGGCACCTCTGCACAGAGTGTATTGGCTGGAGCAAGGCGAGCAAATCAAGATGCTGTTGGTGCATCATCATGGCATTTTAGATGGCTGGTCAGTGAGCTTACTGCTGGCGCAATTTACAGACTTACTTAATAACAAGCCTGTAGCCAAAGCCAGCTACGATTTAGTGGCACAAAAAAATGAGTTTGCCATTGTGGCGCCATTTTGGCGTTCGCAACTGACCGACTTTGTGCATAGTAAATTACCGCTGGATACTGTGTCGGTTATGCAACAAGCAGAAGGGGAAGTGGGGCATTACATCAGTGAGTATTTACATCTGTCGATGCCTGAAACCGACGCGTTAAAAGCGCTAGCCCGCAGCGCCAATGTGTCGATTAATACCGTTTTACAAGGCGCATGGGCTTTGGTTTTACAGCGCCAGCAAGGGCATGCAAAAGTATGCTTTGGAGTGACACATGCTGGCCGTCAGCCTGAACGCGGTCAATTGCAGCAGTCGATAGGGCTGTTTATCGAAACGCTGCCATTACCAATAGATTACCAAGGGCAAACTCAACTAGGAGAATGGCTGGGTCATATTCAGCAGCAAATGGGACAAGTACAAAGCCACGCTGCTGATCTTGGTGAGCTCAAAGTTATTGCAGGGTTGTCTGCCGAGAGCCGTTTATTTGACAGCTTAGTGGTGTTTGAAAATTACCCACATGAGCGTCAACCAAGTCACTTTGTGTTTGATTTTGCAATTGAAAAAACCGAAACCCCACTTACTTTGGTGATCAGTGAGCAGCAAGGGCTAAACATTAAATTTAACTACCACAGTCCAAGCGCCGCGGGTCATGAGCAACTGTTAGGTTTAATAGGGCAGTTAGAGAGGGTATTGCAGCAGCTGTCAGGTTCGCAATTAAGCGCACCTTTGGCGCATATTAATACCGTACCTTTAGAGCAGCAAGCGCGTTTGTTAAACGAATGGCAAGGTGAACATGTACCGCTGCCTGCGCAAGACTTTGTGAGCTTGTTCGACAAGATGGTTGCGCAATACCCACAGCAGTGCGCGGTATCAGCCCCTAATGGCGAGCTTAGTTATGCACAGTTGGCTGTGCGCAGTGAACAACTCGCAGCGACATTGCTGGGCAAAGGTATTACCGCTGGGGAATATGTAGGCGTTTGTTACCGTGCACATAGTGACTTACTGGTCGCTATAATCGCGTTACTAAAAGCGGGCGCTGCGTATATTCCGATTGAGCCTAATTACCCAGCACAGCGCAAGCAATACATGCTTAAACAAGCGCAAGCACAGATGCTGCTATGTGATGACACACAAGACGAGTGGCTACAACACCTTGATGTATCAGCTTATCAAGTGGATGAACTGATACAACAACCAGTCCCGCGCCCCGAAGTATGGCCACACTTGTCGCATAAATCCCCTTGCTATGCGATCTATACTTCGGGGTCGACGGGCCAACCAAAAGGTGTTGCCATCAGTCATGGCGCATTGCTTAACTACGTCGCTCATTGTCAACGAGCGTACCACTATCCAGTGGCGGGCAAGGTGCCTGTGACCACCTCAATTAGCTTTGATGCGACGGTAACCAGTTTGTTGGTTCCAATAGCCAGTGGTGCTCAGGTACAACTATTTAGCCAAGAAACCCAGCTGATAGAGTTAGCAAAGGGAATTCAAGCGGGCAGCTTCTGTTTAGCAAAATTAACCCCAGCCCACTTAGACTTAATACATCAAGACTTAGGTGCTGATTTTAAAGCCAATATTCATACCTTAGTGGTGGGCGGGGAGGCGTTGCACCGCGCAACTTGTCAGCCGTGGCTTGCGGATAACACACGCATAATCAATGAGTATGGGCCTACTGAGGCCACTGTAGGCTGCTGTATTTATGATGTACCTGACACAGAGCAATTGGTTGATGTGCCAATTGGTCGCGCAATTCAAAATACCCAGCTGTATGTATTGGATGAAGATTTAGCATTATTACCGATTGGTGGTGAGGGCGAGTTGTATATCGGTGGTAAAGGCCTTGCCCAAGGCTATGTTAACCAACCACAGTTAACGGCCGAAAGATTTGTGCCGCATCCATTTAAAACAGGGGAAATCCTCTATAAGACAGGTGATAGAGCTTACTTTGACTACACTGGTCGATTGCATTATCGCGGTCGTAACGATGAACAAGTCAAAGTACGCGGACACCGTGTTGAGCTTAGCGATATTGAGCAGAACATTCTTAATCATAAGGATGTTGCACATGTGGCTGTGGTATTAAGTCAAGGCGATAGTGCTCAAGCGAATGGCCGTGCGCGAATGATAGCGTTTGTGGTTGCTAAGCAAAAAGTTACAAACTGGCCCGCACTGCAGGCAAGTCTTCAAGAAGAGGTGGCAAACAGCTTACCTGATTTTATGCACCCTGATGTATGGCAGCAAGTGTCGCAGTTACCACTAACAGCGAACTCTAAAGTGGACCGCAAAGCATTGCTGGAATTAGCAGTAGAGCAACAAGTTACCTTTTTAGAACCTAGTACACATACTGAAAAAAAACTCGCTCAAATTTGGCGTGAACAGCTGCAAGTTCAGCAAGTTGGTCAACAGTGTAGCTTTTTTGATTTAGGGGGGCATTCGCTCAAGGCGAGTCAAATACTGGCTCGAGTACAAAAAGAATTCAAAGTTAAAGTACCTCTGTCGGCGTTTTTGAGAATGCCCACGCTCAGTGCTTTGGCTGGTGTAATAGATAAAGCACCGAAAGTGAGCACATCGGATATTCGGGTAAGTTCACGTAGAAAACGTCAATAAAGACGAAACAAGGATATTTCACAAGTTTGCGCTTAACGTAGCGGTGATGAGGATAACACAATGACTGAACAACTCTCTTTTCCAGTTTCAATGGCCCAACAGGGTATGTGGCTAAGTGAAACGCTTTTCTCTGGCACAGGGCACAACCATGTCTGTCAGGGGTTTTGCATAGATAAGTCGATACGCAATGACTTCATTCAACAGGCTGTATCACTGATTGTGCAGCAGCAAGAATCTTTGCGTACCGTATTTAAGTTTCAGCAAGGCGAAGTAAAGCAGTATATTTTGCCTGAACTTGATTGGCATATTGAGCAGCTAGAGTGTGCATCAAACGAACAAACGCAGTTAGTGCGACGTTTAACACGCGAGACATTTAGTTTATCTCAGGCACCGTTATTTCGTGTTATTCGCTTAGTGCAGCCGGAGCAAGACAAGCTCTTATTTATTTTTCATCACATCATCACCGATGGCTGGTCAGCTGATATCTTTAAATGCCAGTTATGGCAAAACTATCAACAATTGGCGCAAGGGCACACACCGCAATTAGATGAATTAGAGCTGCAATATGGCGACTTCGCTGAGTGGCAAAGAGAGCAATTGGGGGAACAGCAGGCGCAGCAGCAATTAACTTTTTGGCGTGAGCAGTTGGCAGATGTCACGCCTTGTACTTTTCCTGCAGATAAAGTGCGCCCAGCTCAGCCTAGTTTTCAGGGCAAGCAATTAGAAATTGCACTACCAAAGCAGCTGGTGCAAGGGGTGAACACCTTGGCGCAACAGCAGCAAACCAGTGCTTTTAATATTTATCTAAGCGCGTTTAAGGTATTGATCAGTCGTTATACTCGCCAAGAAGACATCACCGTAGGTTCGCCAGTTGCAGGCCGTGATATGGCGGAGCTTGAGCCTATTATGGGTTACTTTGTGAATACGGTGGTTTACCGCACGCAGTGTGATATGTCGCAAAGCTTTAGTGCCTATTTAGAACAAGTTAAAAATACTGTGCTAGATGCCTGGGAATACCAACAGCTGCCATTTGCCAAGTTAGTGAGTGATATTTATGGCGAAAGAAGCCTTGATACTTCACCATTTTTCCAACTTATGTTTGCCTACTACCGCCATGATGATGGCACTGACGAACACATGTCTGAGCTGGGAGTAAGCACTTGGCAGTTGCACAATGATACCAGTAAATTCGATCTGACTTTGTCGTTAGAAGACAACGTTGATGCTGTCTCGATGGCTTTGGAATACAGTACAGAATTGTTTGAAGCGCAAAGCATTGAGCGTATCGCAGCAGCATACACGCAGTTGTTAGCCTCAATTATTGCCGCGTCTGATGTGCCTTTGTATCAGTTGCCTTTGCTCAATGAAGAGGCGAAAAATGCTCAACTTGCTCGATATGCATCTGCGGCTGGCGATTATTCCTCACCATTTAACAGTATTTGCGAAGGCTTTGAGCAGATGGTGGCACGTTTTGAGAATAACGACGCAATTGTTGATGGTGAGCGCACACTAACTTATCAGCAGCTCAATGTGCATGCTAACCAACTCGCCCGTCATTTACTAAGCGTTCAGCCTCATCTGGCGCAAGGCTCAAAAGTGGCTATTTGCTTATCGCCAAGCGTTGACACCATGGTGGCGATTTTAGCGGTGTTAAAAGTAGGCGCGGCTTACGTTCCAATAGACCCAAGTGCGGGTCAGCAAAGACTGGAATATATTTTAGATGATGCCAATGTGGATGTGGTTATAGGCAATCAAGACAGCCTTGCTTTATTTACCGAACGTAACCTGCATCTGGTGTGTTTAGATACCCATGCGCAGCAGATTGCAAGCAACGATGACAGCAATTTAAATCGCCATATTGAGTGCGCAGATCAGGCTTATATGATCTATACCTCGGGCTCTACGGGTAAACCAAAAGGGGTGAAGACAACCCATCACAATGTGTTAAGACTCTTTAGCGCCACCGATCATTGGTTTGAGTTTAACAGCCAAGATGTATGGAGTTTATTCCACTCATGCGTGTTTGACTTTTCCGTTTGGGAAATGTGGGGGGCATTATTATACGGTGCCAAATTAGTGGTGATCCCCAAAGAGGTGACTCGTGCGCCCGATGTATTTGCACAGTGGGTTGAAAAATATCAGATCACGGTGTTGAACCAAACACCTTCGGCATTTAAACAATATGCAGCAATTGGCAAGCCCTATCACTTACGCTATGTGATCTTTGGTGGGGAAGCGTTGGACATTCCATCGGTATCACGTTGGTTTGAGCAATATTCAGATCAACAACCAAAGCTCATAAATATGTATGGCATTACTGAAACTACGGTGCATGTAACTTACCAAGCGCTGTCGGCTGAGTTATTAAAAGGGCGTATTGCGGCACCAATCGGCGAAGCGATACCAGATTTATCGATGTATGTATTAGACCCATGGTTACAACCTGTGCCCGATGGTATGACAGGGGAGTTGTTTGTATCTGGAGACGGTGTTGCTGATGGTTATCATAACCGCGTTGAGTTAAGTGCAGAGCGCTTTCTTAATAACCCATTTAGTGATGTGCAGCCAACGCTATATCGGTCTGGGGACTTGGTGAAAGTAGATAACCAAGGAGAGCTGATTTACCAAGGGCGTGCCGATCATCAAGTGAAGATCCGCGGTTTTAGGATTGAGTTAGGGGAAATTGAAAACGCGTTATTAGCTTGCAGCGGCATCAAAGAAGCTTTGGTGCTAGCCCATGAAACGCCGCAGCAAGGTGCTCAGTTAGTTGCTTACGTTGTGTGTGATGAACTAAACGTACAAGCTCTAAGAGAGCAACTTGCCAAGACCTTACCTGAGTATATGATCCCCGCCATTTTTATGCCGTTAGAGGCATTTGGGCTAACCATTAATGGCAAAATTGACCGCCGCGCACTGCCAGAGCCGAAAGTAGATAGAAGCACACTTATGCAAGAATTTGTTGCACCAAGTAGTGCCATAGAAGTGGGAATCGCGAAAATTTGGCAGCAAGTACTAAACGTTGATAGCGTCAGTGTGAACGATAACTTTTTTGCTCTAGGTGGTGACTCATTACGTGCGGTGCAAGTCAATGAGCTACTAGAGCAACAAGGGATCTCCTTGCCACTGGAGCAAATTTTTAAGACCCAAACTTTAAAAGCGCTTGCCGATTATCTGACTCAGCATGACGCTGACTCTATGGGTGTAGTAAAAGATGTTCCCGCGTTTAGCATGATAAGCGAAGAGCAACGCGCGCAACTCCCTGAGGATGTGATTGATGCGTATCCATTAAGCGGTATGCAGGCAGGTATGTTCTACCATATGATGTTGGCGCCAGAGTCGAATATTTATCACTGTACGGGCACATCACATATTTGTTTGGACCATAAACTCAATGAAGCGCTGTTTTATAAAGCGGTGCAAGAGCTGGTGGCTCATCATGAGATTTTGCGTACAGGATTCGACTTGCACAATGAGTATCAGCCCATTCAGTGTGTGCACGCACATGCCCTGTTGCCAGTGGAGTTTTCTGATATTTCAGCATTGGAAGAGTCTCAGCAAGAAGCGCAGGTGATGGCATTAATAGAGCAAGAAAAAGCCTCACCGTTTGATTTAACACAGCCCACGTTACTGCGCTTTTTTATTCAACATCGCAGTGCCACAAGCTTCCAGTTTACTATGACGGAATGTCACCCTATTTTTGATGGCTGGAGCTACCACTCACTGATCGTTGATGTGTTTAATCTGTATGCTGAAAAAATGGGCCGTCGAGCGCACACCGCACTGCCACAACTAAATTGGCGTTATGCAGACTTTGTGGCCACTGAAAAAGCGACCATAAACAATCCACAAAGTATCGACTTTTGGCGCAATTATTTGGCCGATTTTGAACCACTGGCATTGCCGCTGCAAAGTGATGCTATGTGTGAGTCTAAGCAATTGCGTGCGGTACACCTGCGGATTGAAGATAACATTTACGATGGCTTAAAAGCATTGATGAAACAAGCCAATGTACCGTTGAAAAGTGTGTTGTTAGCAGGTCACATCAAGGTGATGAGTTTAGTCAGCGCACAACAAGACGTACTTACAGGTATTCCAACTAATGGTCGCTATGAAGGTAAGGGGGGAGATAAACAGTATGGTTTATTTATCAACACATTACCGTTTAGACAAAAGTTAAAAGACGGCACGTGGCAAGCCTTAATTCAAGACACTTTTGCGCTGGAGTGTGACCTTATTCCACATCGTCGCTTCCCTTTGGCTGAAGTACAGCGTTTAGTGGGTCGAGAAACCTCACTATTAGAAGATGTGCTATTTAATTACATGGACTTCCACGTGTATGAAGCGCTTTGTCCTGAGTTGGGTTTAACTGTGAAAAACAACTTGCGCACTGACCAAGTTCATGAAGGCACTAACTTTGCGCTGACGGTACATTTTCAACATTTAACACTCTCTTCTGGCCTAAAAGCCAATGATGTGTCACTCCAATTGGACTACGACAATGATCTGTTAACGCGCGAGCAAGTGGTTGCATTGGGCGAATTATATATGGCGGTGTTTGCACAAATGGCCGACAACGCCCATGCGCAGCACCAAACGTTTAGTCACGGCTCTGTTGCCATTGCACAGCGTTTAGCAACGGTTACAGCTAATGATCTCAGCCAATTAGACAGTGCTTCAACTCAAGAATCAGTCACTGAACAAACGGAACAAGACACAGCGACGCAAGGCGTAGAGTCTATTGAGCAAGCATTGCTCGAGGGCGTTCGCAGTGTTTGGTACGAACTATTGCAAGCCAAGGTGAGTGATACCGATAACTTCTTTGATGCAGGTGGTCACTCGCTGCTGTTCTTGCCCTTACTCACTAAGCTCAAAGCGCTACCAGAGCAAGGGCCTATGAGTGATGCAAGCACTGCGGCGCTCAAAGCAATTACCACGCTTGATTTAATTAATTACCCGTCAATTGAGCGTTTTTGCCAGTTTATTTGCCCTACAGGGCAAGCGCGAGATCAAGTTGACAGTGGCAAGACAAAAAATAAGCAAGATGCAAGGGCAAGAATGCTCAAGCTAAGAAACCGACAAGGTAAAAGGGCATAAGCATGGAAACGGTAACGGGGCTAGAAATTGCAATTGTCGGTATGGCCGCTCGGGTGCCAGGCGCAAACTCAATAGACGAGTATTGGGAAAATTTGCTGGCGGGCAAAGATGTATTAAAAATGCAGCAACAACGCTATCCCGAACAAAATGGCAATTTAGGCGGGGTATTGGATAATGTGCATGGCTTTGATGCCGCCTTTTTTGATGTTGCAGCACGAGAAGCTTGTCTGATGGATCCCCAGCTTAGGCAGAGTCTAGAAGTCAGTTGGCATGCATTAGAAGACGCGGGTTTGATAAATCAGCGCACTGATGCACATATTGGCGTATTTGCTGGGGCCCCAACCAGTGCTTATTTAACGTATGGTATCAGCAACAAAGATAGATTAGACAGTGCGGTAGAAATAGATGAGTTAATTCATCATAACTCACAAGAGTTGTTTGCCAGCAAGCTCGCTTATCAATTGGGTGTGAATGGACCTGCTTTGTCGCTGACAACGGGGTGCTCCACTTCCTTTGTATTGCTCCATTATGCCTGCTTAGCACTCAATAGTGGCGATTGTGAAACGGCGTTAGTGGTTGCCAGTCGCATTGGCTATCCCCATTACGAAGGCTACACTGCCACGCCGGGCGGACCGCTTAGCCCTGATGGCCTATGTCGGCCCTTTGCCAATAATGCAACAGGTATGGTGCCTGGCAGCGGTGCTTTGGCCGTGGTGCTTAAGCGCTATGAAGAAGCGCTCGAAGATGGCGACCGCATTTATGCGGTGATCAGAGGCAGTGCATTGAATAATGATGGTCGTGATAAGTTGGGCTTTGCAGCCCCATCTGTAAATGGCCAAGCACAAGTTGCTAAGCAAGCGATGATGAATGCCGATATAGAACCGCATGAAGTGGCGTATGTCGAAGCTCATGGCACAGGGACTGAGCTGGGCGATGGTGTTGAGTTAAGAGCGCTACAGCAGGCATATGCTCAAGCTTTACCCGGTCAGTCATGTGCGCTTGGATCTGTCAAAGGCAATATTGGGCATTTAGATGCCGCATCAGGGCTGGCAAGTCTCGTGAAAGTGAGCTTGATGTTACATCATCGTACTCTCCTGCCCACCATCAATTGTGATGACCCCTTAGCGCAACTACAATCACCAAGCAGTTATTTTTATGTACAACAAGAGGTTGCACCTTGGCCTGAATCTAAATCGCTGATCGCCGGATTGAACATTTTTGGGATCGGTGGCACCAATGGTCATGTGCTGTTGCAAAATGCCAGCGCCATACCTTTAGCAGCGACAGAGCACAGTGAACAGATATTATTTTTAAGCGCGAAAGACCCTCAAGCGCTGTTACGTAACCGAGATGCATTGGTTGCTTGGTTGCGTAACAATCCAAAATGTAACTTAAAACAATTAAGTTGGAATTTACTCAATTGCAAAGCGCCGATGCTTTATCGCAGTGCAGTCAGCGTAACTTCTTTGCAAGACTTACAAGTGCTTAAAGCAATTACCAGTGATGATGTTAGCAAAGCTCAGGGAGCACCAACCATTAGCATTGAGGCTATAACAAGTGACGATCTGATTGTGTTGGAGCGTCTATTTGATAGTGATGACATACTGAATGCTCATTTTAAGGGGTATCTGAGTGAGTCGAGCGCTGAGTTAGATATCATCTGCAAGTCGCCATCAATGTGGCATGAGCTACGCACCCAAATGGATGACGATGCGAGCATTGAAAGGTTGCTAAACCGAGCTGTGTGGTTGAGCGTGTTATCACGGTTGTCACAAATGGGGTTGGAGTTTAAAAGCATTCATGCCTGCGGCGCGTTGTTTATTAGTGCCGCGCAGTGGGCTGGTGTATTAACGGCAAGTCAGGCGCTAGCTTTGCTTCGCGACCAATCAATCGCGCACGTTGAAAGCCTGCCTGGTCAGGCGCGCTGTGCACTGGCATGTAATGACTCAAAAGAGCCGCTAACTGCCAAGCACTGGCAACAAGAAGCCTTTTGGCAGGCCTTGTGTAAGCGCAAAAGTGACAAGCAAGCACATTGTTTGCCATGTTGTCACCTTACGGTCAGTACTAGTTTGCATAGCATGGCTGCACAGCTGTGGATGCATGGCGTTACAGTTGATAGCGACGCGTACTTTGGGGAAAGGTTTGCACCTTTATCTTTGCCTGGATATGCATTTGCAGCAACGCGTTTTAAGCTGCCTTTGAACAAGCATGAAAGTACTCTTTGGAGCATGCAGCAGTGGTCGAAAGTAGCACAGCACGATAATACTCAAAGACAAATCTTATTGCTGATGCCCCAAGGGAAAGCGGCAAAAAAAGTGCAGCGTTGTTTTAGCAGCAGCGAAAAAAATGTTTGGACCATTTATGCAGCTTTGCAATTTAGTGTTGGCGACGACCATACGCTCTATGCGGATTTAACGCAGCAGGCACATTTAGAGCAAATTGAAAACCATGTTCAACAGCACATTGGTGCACCATGTAGTTGGGTAGATGCAAGGTTGAGTGTGTTTTCAAATAAACCTGAAGCTTTGTTAAATGCCATGGTGGATGTGTCATTGCGTCGCAGTTGGCAAGCACTTGATAACCATTTACTCGATACCAACACAAGATGGACACAGCTTTGCCTCATACCGGGTGAACCCGCTTATAACAAAAGCGCTCATTTAGCGCGGTATATTCTTGATTTCTTCTCATACCAATATCAAGACTTGGCACTAGCTGTCGCGCCAAAAATACTGTGGTGTGAAATAGAGAAAGGTGCGACTAAAGCGCCTCAAAGCAGCGTGCTCACTAGTGCACTTTTGAGTCAGCTCGTGGGTGCTAAAGCATACCAATTTAAAGTCATGCACAAACAATTGTTTGGTGTCACCCATAGTCGATTTACCCCCAGCGATAATGCCCAAGTTAACTATAGTAAGGCGCTACTGATAGGCATTGAGCAACCAAATGGCGTTGCCATTGCGTCAGCGCTGCCTGCCTTGTGTGAACATATCCATGTGGTGTTGCCCGCAGACTTTCCCGCTCAACAGCAATGGCAGCAGTGGTTACTTGACCACGTTGAGGGTAATTTATATAGCAACATTATTTTACTACTCAGCAGTTGGTTAGAAGAAGGTATTGCCTACTCTTGGCACAGCAACAAAGCAAGCCGCTCTTTGCACAAGCAAACGGATTTACAGGGTAGTGATATTTGCATCAACTTGGTGTCTACAGATAATGCCTTTAGTCAGCCAGAAAACTTGTTAAAACACGTTGAACATCAGGTGGGGTATCGTCAATTATTGACTAAGTTAATGGTAGCTAACCCGTTGCTAAACTCACTGGTATTGCTACAAGGGCCAAGCACTGCGGGCTTAACCAGCAATGCTAAATTGTGGCATCAGGCTGGCAAAGAGAGTTTCTCAAGTGTTGTGCTAGCCAATCAGCAGATAACCCCAGAAGACTTAGGGCGGTGTTTTAGTGCTTTGGTGCAACCGACGCACAAGTTACTGGTTGATGACATGCTAGTGAATCACGTGTCACCGGCCACGTTAGTCAAACAAACATCGCAACTAGATGAACAGCAATATGCGCCGCGTCCAGAGCTGGAGCAGCCATTCGCAGAGCCCGCATCGTCACTAGAGCGGCAAATTGCCCTGATTTGGCAAAGCTATTTCTATTTATCACCCATTGGTCGTAACGATGACTTTTTCAGCCTGCATGGTCATTCTCTGCTAGCACTGAAGATTGTTAATCGCATCAATGAGCAACATACGACGCAGCTTACACTACAGGATGTTTTGGAAAATCCAACGGTAGCGAAACTAGGTGAGTTAGTTGCTGCTAATAAGTCTGCGGCAAGTCAAGGAGCAGTATGATGAATATCAGTATTGATAACAACAGACAGGTGTTGCCACTGACCAATGGTCAGCTTAGTTTTTGGTTTATTTATCATATGACCAAAGAGACGGCGAATCATTTTTTGCCTTATGAATTTGAAGGGCCATTATGTGGTGACTTACTTGAAAAAGTCCTCAATACACTGTTACAAGATAATGAGATCCTGCGTTCATCAGTGAGCGATTGGTGTGCGTTGCAGTATGTGTATCCCTATGAATATTTTCATTTACCTTATGAAGACTTAAGCGGTCTATGTGAGCAAGGCCGAACTGCATCATTAGGGGCATTATTTTTAAAATATGCCGAGCCAAACTTTGATTTAATGAAGCCTCCTTTACTAAGAGCTTGCTTGGTTAAAATCGCACCAGAAAAACATTTACTTATGTTAGTAACACCGCACTTTGCAATGGATGGCGCTGCACTACATCAAATGGACATAGAATTGCGCGCTTTGTATCAAAAAGCGTTGCAAGGAGAGCCGCTAAGAGTCGGTAAAAAGCTAGGGCTGGCTGAGTATGTTACCCAAGAGCAATCAATTAGGCATTCGCAAAGCCTGCAGGCCACGCAGTTTTGGCAACAAAAATTGAGCCAAACCAACCCGACCTATCTTGCGCCTTCGTTATTAGATATCACCAATCGTGCTCGGCGTGGAATATTTATCCCGTTGAGTCAAGCCCAGTTACAAGAGATTGAGAGGTGGTGTTCGAAAAACAAACTCACCCAGCAGATGGTATTTTTAGCTTTGATCGGCAAAGTGATGGCCAAACTATCAGGTAACAACAACTTATGTTTAACCACGGTACAAGAGAATCGGGATATCGATGGCGCAAGAGCGCTTTATGGTGCACTGCTTACGTCACTGCCAGTGCCATTGCAGCTAGCGGATAGCCAGTCATTGCTTGAATTATTGTTGCAAGTTAAACAAACCACGCTTGCTGTGTATGCATATCGGCATGTGCCTTGGAGCATTCCTTTGTCAATCTTGGCCCATCGTAAACTCGCTAAGCGCCCTTGGTGGCTAAAAATGCTCAGTAAGCTCAGTGGCGCTTATCACAGCATTAGTAAACAGTCGGGGTTATATCCGCAAGCGTTGGCTGATTTTGCCGCCATAGCCGCCAGTGATATTGAAGAAGATAAAAAGATCCTGCGCTTTGGTCCGCACCATCAAGCACTGACCATGAACGTGAATATGCTGCCTTCATTTTATGAGCAAGGTATCGACACTAAAGCAATCGAGCAAGACTGTGCGCAGGCATGTCGAATTACCTTACGTCGCGAGCTGGACTTTCCTGTGCCACAAGATGACAGTGAATGGGAGCAAAATGTGTTGAATTTTTATATTGAAAAGCATCCGCTCAAAGGGGCGGGGATCCGTTTATCTCATCAGTGTTTAACCGAGCACGCAGAGCAAATAATACGTGAAGAGCTGTATGCACTGTTAAAGCAACCCGCAAAGGTTGCGCAATTTGCTGAACAGAGAGTTTGATAGCCTTTGGTAAGACTTTGTAAGCAAAGCGCTAAATTCGCAATGATTCGATTGACCTAAAATAGGGAAAATTTATACTCAATATGCTTGAAATAACTTTGTTTTGGTCCGTGGTCGCACTGTTAATTATGAAAAAGAACAGATGAGAATATCGCAATGCACTCAATAATAAAAATCGCCAGCGCGCTGTTGTTTGGTTTGGTCATCGCCGTTATGTGGCTGTCGAATTATGACCGTTATGCCGTTGAGATACAAAGCCAACAAGAGACCTTGTATGGCTCATTAGTGCTGCCCAAGCAAAGTGCTGATAAACCTGTGCCTGTGGTGATATTTGTACATGGAGATGGACCCATATCCAGTGGCAGCTATGGTTACTATAACCCCTTGTGGCAAGCGCTCGCTGAGGCGGGGGTTGCGTCACTGTCTTGGGACAAACAAGGGGTGGGTGGTTCAAGTGGTCACTGGCTTGGACAAAACATGACGCAACGTGCTGAAGAACTTAGCGCGGCGATTGATTGGGTATCTAAGCAGCCAAACTTAGATAGTCAGCGTATTGGTGTGATCGGTTTTTCACAAGCAGGTTGGGTACTCCCGTCGGTACTTGCCCAAGATAAACGGCTCAAGTATGCGGTTATGGTATCAACCGCGGTTAACTGGGAGCAACAAGGCCACTTTCAAACCGTGCAGCGCTTAAAGTCATTAGGGCAAGAGGGGCAGTTGTTAGCTCAAAACCTCGACTATAACGAAGCGTTAGATGCGCTATTAAAACAACGAGTGCCTTACAAAACGTATCAGCAATTTATCACCCAAAGTGCACCGCAAAGCTATGGCGGCAAGGTCATGAGCCGAAGTCGCTACGAATTTGTCATTAACAATATGCAGGTTGATGCCAGTGCCATGCTGGAGCAAGTTAAACAGCCCGTGTTAGCGCTATTTGGCGACTCTGATCAGGTGGTTGATATACACCAGAGTATTGATACTTATCAAAGCAAACTGTCTGGTCCGTTTAGTTACAAAGTGTATGAAGAAGCGGATCACGGCTTATTCAAAAACGAACACTTTGCAGGCATTCGTAAAGATTCAATCTGGTTTGGCGTAAAAATGAATTGGTTGGGAGCCGATGGCTTAACCGAACAGTTTGTTGCTGATGTACTTAGCTGGGTAACAACCCATGCTCAGTTGAATGCTCAAGGAGCGCTTGTCGATGGAGAATAACTTTACCACTTGGTTAGATAAACAAAGAGAAGAGTTACTCTGGGATTTGTTGTTTTCGAGCGTGCTGGAAGTGTTGGCAATTTTTGCGGTGATGCTGCTTATTACACCCTACTTTGAAACATTGAATCCGTTTTGGTATGGATTCTTCTTAATATTAATACCGCTATATATCTTTAGCGAAGCGGCTTCTGCACTAGCTAAGCTAAAAACAGCCACGCAAAAGCAACTGAATGATTTTAGCCATATCGATATTTCAGCAGTGAGTGAAACCCCAATAACGCAGCAATGGCAATGTGTCACCATTAAAACGGCAATTTTGACGTTGCTGCCCGCTGTAGGTGGTGCTGCGTTATATTATTTTAGCGCCAAGAGTGTTGGCGTGATGCTGGTGATTGCACTGTGCGTTGGGCTTGCTGTGTTCGTTGTCAGTGCATTGTTATTTGAGCGCTATGCAAAGTCACTCGTTGCGGGTACTTTGCGCCAAGCTCGCAGTGCACAGCCACTTAATGAATCTCAAACTGTTGACTTGCTGATCACCTTTCATTTGCTCCCTTGGTTAGTATTCGCGGTGCTGGCGTTTGGCTTGCTGATGAGTAAGTACTACATGGGATATGTTGCAGACTCTGGGCAAATAAGCCTATCTAGCTTGGCGACATATAGCTATATCAGTTGTACTTTTGTTGGCTTTTGGAGCTGTTACAACGTATTAGAGCCAATCCAAACGGATATGAAGCTACAACCGTTGTTTTTATCTGATACGGATAAGTTCTCCTACTCAGAGCTATTTGGCATGATTTTAGGCGCAGGGTTTATTCCTTGGTTCGCATTGTTTGTACTCGGTTTTTTTGTGCCGTCATTAACCAGTGGAATTTGGTTAACCGTGATAGCTGTCAGCATTATTATTTTTGCTGTGGCAGTGGGAGTCAGTGCTGCGGCATTATTTGCGTACAGTCAATCTCAGCAACAAGGGCAAGGTGAGTCTTGTGCACCGTAACTTATTTTTGTTAATAGCAACGGGCAGGGCGTTTTGCTGAATTACCTATTGCATGTAGATATGTTTATGAATTTATTTATAAATCAAGGGTGAGAGAACCTTTCAGTTGTATAAGGATGTTGTTATGAGTATGACCTTTTGGCAGAACCAGTTTGCTGATCTTGATGCACTTGTTGTAGCAGATCCATGTGAAGATGACACACAAATTAGCCAATACGGGTATCGCTATTCTGTTGATTTAACAGAGCAAGATGCTGTGTTGATCCAGCATCAATTAGCGCAAACTCATTGCGACCTACACACTTTGTTGTTGCTCAGTTACTACCTTACTTTGCGTACCATGTCCGGGCAGACTCGTTTTGCAATTGGGATTAATCAACAGCAAATAGCTCAGCCAAATTTTTATACGCCTGTGGTGTGTGACTTAGCGATGCAAATTTCTGTTCAGCAGGCTTTGAAAGCGCTAGCAAACGCAGCCAATACAAATCTAAAGCATCATTTAGGAAAAGACGTCGCGAGCAGCGAAGCTATTATCTTGCAAGCGGCAAACTCCGCTGGAATAGAGACTCTTCATCAAGCCACATTAAGCCTAACGGACAAGCCTTTAGCGTCGATGTCGTTGGCAAACAATCATAGCTGGCAGCTATACGCTCAAACGCAAGAAAATGCTATCTCGATTCAGATACTTTGTCCTTGGCAATATAGCCAGTCTGGTTTGACGCTTTTTGCGAACTGCTTTACACAGACGCTTCGAAGTCTCATCAGCGGCGCGACGAAGTGCTTAGCTGAGGTTGATTTAGTGCCCAGTGAACAAAAGACTAAACTACTTAAAAGTTGGCAAGGCTGCACAGTCGAGTGGCCTGAAAATGATACCTTGGTGAGTCAACTTGAGCGAGCTGCACAGCAGTGGCCAAAGCGCACTGCGGTTATCTTCCAAGATAAAGTTGTGAGCTATCAGCAACTACATCATCAAGCTGATTTATTGGCGCGGCGCATTAAGACTATGCTGTTAGCAAATGGCACAGAGCACCAATCGGATAAGCAAAATATTATCGCGCTTTTGCTAGATAAAAGCGTAGACATGGTCGTCGCAATTTTAGCGGTGCTAAAGACGGGCGCAGCATATGTGCCCATTTCGCCGCAATTTCCTGCCGAGCGACGTCGCTTCATTCTTGAAGATACTCAAAGTAGACTGATTTTGACTCAGTCGCATTACCTTGATTGCGTGAGTGACGCACCTTATGTGAGCATGGCGATAGACAAGCTTGATGAGCAACAAGACTTACAAAATCCTACTGAGGTCGATGCGCTTTTGCCTTCGCAGCTTGCTTATGTGATGTATACGTCGGGTACAACGGGACAGCCTAAAGGTGTAATGATTAGTCATCAAAGTGTGGTTAACCTGATTAATTATCAGCGCCGCGTATTTGATTTTACACAGCAAGACAAATCTATTTGGTTAGCCAACTATATTTTTGATGTATCTGTTGAGCATTTTTTCTTAACACTGAGCAGCGGAGCATGTTTAGTGGTACCAAGTGAGCCGCAAATATTAGACCCAGCTTGCATTAAATCATTGCTGAAAGATGAAAAAATTACGCACTTTGAAGCAACGCCTACTTACCTCAGTGCGCTTGGTGAGGTGGATGCGCCTGATATAAAAAGAGTGATAACCGGGGGGGAGGCGTGTACCAAAGATGTACAAAATCTTTGGCAGCAGAGGTTGGTTAATGGCTATGGTGTGACTGAAGCAACGGTAACACAAACGCAGCGCTGTGATAGAAAAACCAGCGGGCGTATCAATAACATTGGCAAACCTTTAGCAAATACCCAAATTTATATCTTGTCAGAAAATTTACAGCTGTTGCCCATCGGTGCGCCAGGAGATATGTACATCGGTGGAGTGGGACTGGCGCAGGGGTATTTGAATCGGCCACAACTGAACCAAGAAAAATTCATTGCTAACCCCTTTGTTGAGCAAAGTGATAGCCCTCATTCTTCTGGTGGTGTTTTGTATAAAACGGGTGACAGGGCTCGTTGGTTAGAAAATGGTGATATTGAATATCTAGGGCGTGATGACTTTCAGGTTAAAATTCGCGGTTATCGCATTGAGCTTGCAGAGATAGAATCAGTTATTACAGCTATGCCTGAGATAGACAGTGCTGTGGTGATTGATAGGTTACGGGGCGAAATAAAATACTTGGCCGCGTATTACGTACTCAAACCTGCTTTTCCCCTTGAAGATGCGCAGCTCAAAGCGCGTTTACAGCAATCATTACCCAGTTATATGGTGCCTGCGACCTACACTCAGCTTGAACACATTCCGATCACCATTAACGGCAAGTTAGACCGGCGGGCATTGCCAGAGCCTAGGCTTTTGCATGACGGGCAGGTTGAACAACCAAGCAGCGAGAGCGAAGCTAAATTAAAACCGCTTTGGCTGCAAGCCTTGTCTTTGCAAGAAGTTGGTATTCATGATGACTTTTTTGCACTCGGTGGTGATTCAGTCAGCGCTTTAAAGTTACTAGGGTTATGCCAACAGCAACTTAATTGCACCATATCGCTGGCACAACTTTACCAGCACCCCTCAATTGCAGCGTTAGCTTTGCAGCTTAGCGATGCTCAAAGTATTGTAGAGATCCCCTATTCAGACTCCAATAAGCTCTCTTATGCACAGCAAAGAATGTTGTTTATAGAGCAGTTTGAAGGCGGAACAGATGCCTATCATTTACCATTTTTCACCAAGCTTGCTGCAGATGCGGATATCGCTTTATTAGAGCAAGCTCTGCAACAGGTTGTAACAAGACATCCTGTGTTAAACAGCTGTTATATGCAAGCTGAAGATGTTGCACAGGCTAGACTCACAGAGCTGACACAACCAATTCGGATAACGCGTGTTGAACTTGACAGTGAACTACAACTCAGTGCTAGCGTGCAAGCCGATTATCAGTGTCCGTTTAACTTACAAAATGGCGCGCCGATGCGTGTGTTTAGTTACAGCGTATCGCAACAGCAATTTTTGCTTATCGTGTGGCACCATATTGCCTTTGATGGCTGGTCTGAGCCGGTCTTTTTTAATGAATTAGCATTGATTTACGATGCTTTGAAAACAGGTACACAGGCAAAGCTGCCAGAATTGCCAATTCGTTATCGCGACTATGCGCAATTTCAACACCAAGAACAACAGCAGTTGTTGATGCGCCAACAGCTAGATTATTGGCAAACTGAGCTCAAAGGCCATGAACCATTGGCATTGGCAACGGACTTTGTGCGCCCTGCACAATTTGATTATCAAGGTGCAACACACGATTTTATCATCGATGCTAGTTTAACAAAGCAATTAAAGCGTATTGCGGCTGTAAACAATACCACTTTGTACACCGTGATGGCTGCTGCTGCATTTGTTACATTTTACGGCCAAACCGGTCAGCGCGACATCGTGATTGGCACCCCAACAGATAATCGGCATATGCCACAAACTCACGGGCTGATCGGTTTTTTTGTAAACAGTTTGGCGTTGAGATTACGGCTCTCTCACGAGCAGTCCTTGCTGGAGTTAATACAACAGCTGCACCAAGTGATTATTAGTGCTAAACAAAACCAAGATGTGCCTTTTGAGCAAGTTGTACAGGCATTATGTGATAGCCGCGACACGTCTCGCCATCCAATTTTTCAAGTGATGTTCAGTGTAGTACCGCCAGATAATACCAATGAGCTGGGGTTACTACCTTTTGTTGCTGGTGAAGAAGGCGTGACTTTGCAGGAGTCGGCAAAATTTGATTTAGATATAACGCTTAGCGATCACACAACACACTTAACGGGTAAGTTGGTGTATGGGAGCGCACTCTTTTCAGCACAACGTATGCAGTGGTTAGTTGAGAGTTATCTTGATGTATTGCAGCAATTTGCTGATAACCTCAATACGCAGTTGCAAGAGGTAAACTGGGTCGCGAGCCAACATATAAAGCAGTTGCACAATTGGAACTCAACGCAATCGTCATATCCAAAAAATAAAACACTAACAGCGCAAATTGATGAGGCGGTAACCCAAAGGCCTGATGCTATCGCTTTGTGTTTTGCAGATACACAAGTGAGTTATGCTCAGATGAATGCTTGGGTTAACACACTTGCTGTGAGAATCCGTGAGCAATATCAACAAATATACGGCATTGCGCTTAGTGCAAACACATTTATTGCATTGCAGTTCGATAAGAGTATCGAGATGGTCATTGCGATTTTGGCGGTGTTACGTGCAGGGGGCGCCTATGTGCCTTTATCACCTGAGTTCCCTAATGAAAGAAGGCAGTTTATTCTCGAAGATACAAACTCGGCAATGCTACTATGTACAGCCTGCTATCATGGTGAATTAAAGAATACGGGCGTGCCACTTATTAACGTTGAGTGTGCTGAGCTTGCAAAGGTAGAGTATCCATTCGAGCTAGAACCCGTTAGCCAAGCCTGTGATCTTGCATATGTTATTTATACCTCAGGTACTACCGGTAAGCCAAAAGGGGTAATGCTCAGTCATGATAATGTCAGCGCGTTAATCGCCTCGCAGACACAGGCATTTGGCTTTAGTGAGCAAGAACGGGTGTTGTGGCTTGCAAATTATATTTTTGATGTGTCAGTTGAGCACTTGTTTTTAACCCTTATCAACGGTGCATGTTTGGTGATCCCAAGTCAGTCACAAATAGTGCAACCAGATGTGATCAACACCTTACTCATTGAGCAAAGAATTACTCACTTCGAAGCCACGCCAACCTACTTAAGTGCGCTTGGTAGGGTTACTTCGTCAACTTTGAAACGAGTGATCACCGGTGGAGAAGCCTGTACTGCAGAGGTTGCAGAGCTTTGGGGTGAACGACTTATCAATAGCTACGGTGTGACCGAAGCGACTGTGACTCAGTTGCAAAAACTACAAAAAACGCAGTTTGATAGCATCAGTAACTTAGGTACGCCACTGGCTAATACTCAGCTTTACGTGCTAAATGAACTCGGTCAGTTAGCGCCTTTGGGGGCCATTGGGGAGTTGGTGGTTGCCGGAGATTTAGTGGCAAAAGGCTATTTAAATCGCCCAGAGCTTAACGCTGAACGTTTTATTAGCCAACAGCCCTATGCGCTTAGTGATGGTTTAGATGCGCTGAAGGCTTATAAAACCGGCGACCTTGTTCGATGGTTGCCAAGTGGTGAAATTCAATACCATGGCCGCAATGACTTTCAAGTTAAGATAAGAGGATATCGCATTGAACTTGGAGAGGTAGAAGCTGCGCTGTGTCAATTAGAACAAGTACAACAGGCGGTGGTTGTTGATATCAAAGAGTCGCAAAACGTATTTTTAGCCGCTTATATTGTGCCAGCGACTGGGCAGGTATGTGATGAAGCGGCGATCCTCAATCAGCTATCTGAACAGCTCCCCAGCTATATGCTGCCAAGCACGCTGACACAAGTGGCCATTATTCCACAAACACTTAACGGCAAAGTGGATAGAAAAGCGCTGCCACAACCAAGTTATAGTGTCAAAACGCAAGTTATTGCGCCGCGTAACGAGTTAGAGCAGGCGTTGTACGCTATTTGGCAGCAAATTTTAAATGTTGAGCAATTTGGTGTGACCGATAATTTCTTTGCGCTTGGTGGGCATTCGTTGAGTATTGCTAAGCTTAAAGTGTTAATTAAAGAGCAGTTAAATACCCCTGTTGAGCTGAAAAGTTTGTTTGACAACAGTTCGATTGAGAAGCAAGCCAAATTACTGCAAACAGGTGATTTACAGAGCTCTAGCGTGCAACTTCATGAGCAAGGGATCGCTTTACCTACTTTGGTTGCACAAAACTGGGAGGTGACTGAGCCTTTTCCATTGTCGTATCAGCAGGTGGTATTTTGGTTGATTAACGATGCCAACGTTGGCACCGTTAATAATGTACAATGTATTGAAATTAAGGATGTGATTGATACTGCTCTGTTGCAGCAGTCGTTGCAAATGCTGTCTGCGCATCATGATTCATTGCAAGTTGAAATTGACCTTAAACGACCACTACAAAAAATAAAAGAGTGTGCTGAGCCAATCGAGCTCAATATTATTAACTGTCAAAATATGACATCAAGCCAATTGGCTGAAGTATATGATGCACTGGAAACCATTCGTCTTGAGCCTTTTGATTTAACTCATCCTCCACTGCTGGTTGCACACCTATTGCAGTTTGCACACGATGATTATGTACTGTTTTTATGTGCCCCACACATTATTTTTGATGGTGCAGCGCTGAGCATTTTTGCACGCCAAATCGAACAATGTTACTTCAGTCTTGTTCATGGTCATGCGTTTCCTTTAGCTCAACACAGCGCACAGCTAAGAGACTTTGTTTATTGGGAGCGAGAAGCTTATCAAACGTGCCAAAATGATATTACTGCATTTTGGCAAGATGCGCTGCGCAACCTACATTACCCAACCTTCCCAGCGCAATATCAGGGTGAACAGTTAGCATTGCAAAGCGCTTTGGTGGTGTTGAGTGAGGCGCAGTTGGAAAAACTTAAACATTACGCTCAGCACTATGATGCGAGCTTGCAAATGTTGATGAATACGCTGATTGGGATGAGTTTATCTCGTGTCACAGCAAACAGTGAATTTTGTATCACGCACGTGATGGAGAACCGTTACGATACGCAAATGACCGATCTCATTGCGCTGTTAGCAGGGGAGAGCGCTTTGCCAATTCGTGTTCCTGCAAACGGCAGTATTGCACAGCTACTGAAAAGCGTTAAACAGCATACGATAGCTGCGCTAGAGTACCCTGTTATCTCTTCGGTTATGTTGGATGCCATCATTGAACAAAGGCGCTGGCAGGACGTCCCGCAGTTTTACAAGAAGATGCTCAATATAGGTAGCCGTTTATTCAGCTGGTACTTTAAATCGGCTCAAATATACCCACGCTATTTGCAAGAGATGATGGCCGTTGATGATATTCCAAAATGGATCCGCAAATTAATGGCAGGTCAGCCTCAGCAAAAAACATATCGAGGTTTTAGAGAAGCGCCGCCGGTATCTATAAACATCTTGCAAGACTTTGCGCTGATACAAAAAACGGATGAGGGGCTGAGCTGGCATCACGATGCACAAGTTGCCAAATGTATTGAACAGCATTGTGAAGGGGTTGCGCAATTAGAACAAAAATACAATGGTTGTGAAAATGCCATATGGGGGGCGACGCTAGAGTTTGTTTGTACGCGGACTGACAGCCGGCAACCATGTATCGAAATTAACGCTCGTAGCTTAACATTTGAAGCTGTGCAGGCATTGCAATATGAACTTGAGTTGCAAATCCAAACGCTGTGTGAGGTTCATGTCGATGAACAGGCACAGAGGGAAAACTAAAGGACCATGAATGTTAAAGGAATATAATATGACGCAAATCGATGACAAGCTTCCCACTATCTATGGTCGGTGGACTCTATACGTTGCCTTAGCTGGACTGGTGTTTGTTTTGTTAGCGATGTTAGATAGTGCGCCGTACGAAAATCTAGAGCAAGATTTTGCAACCGATGGCGCGATGCGTTCGGGCTCTTTAATATTGCCAACAAATAGTGAGACTCCTCGTGCAGTGATGATCTTTGTGCATGGTGATGGTGCAATGGGACGCAGTGCGTTTGGTTATTACTACCCGCTGTGGCAGCGTTTAGCAAAGCAAGGTATCGCTTCATATTCATGGGATAAAGCTGGGGTTGGAGGATCTGGCGGTAACTGGCTCAACCAGAATATGCAAAGTCGTGCCGATGAAATACACAACGCCATCGCAATGCTGCGCCAACAAGAGCAACTTAAAAATGTGCCCATTGGACTGTTCGGCTTTTCGCAAGCTGCTTGGGTGATGCCTAAAGCGCTCAAAGACTCTACGCAAATATCCTTTGCTGTATTTGTATCAACGCCGGTTAACTGGCTCAAACAAAGTGAGTTTTTGACGCAAGTGCGCTTACAAAAAGAGGGCATTTTAGGAGATGCTAAACAGCAGCAAATGCAGCATGCGCAAAACATTTCTAAGCTGATTGCTCAAGGAGAATCTCACCGCGCTTACCTTGATTTTTTACAGCAAACAGAGCCCGATGTGGTGGAGTCAGCAATGAGTCCCGAACGCTATCATTTTGTACAGCAAAATATACTTGCTGATTCTAAGCAAGACTTATCGGATATCAAACAGCCGATATTTGTCGCTTTTGGCAATCATGATAGCAATGTCAATGTGCCATACAACGTGCAGCAATATGAGCGGATATTCGCCAGCAATGCCTCACAACTGCAGCTCAATGTTTACCAAAATGCCAACCATACCTTGTTGAAAAATAGTGAGTTTGGACACTTGTCACCGTCCCTTTGGTGGCTGATCAAAATGTCGCTATGGGAAGAAGATGGATTTTCCGAGCAGTTTGTAGACGATGTCATGCTGTGGCTGAACACCCAGTTGACACAACTCGCAACCCAAAAAAACAGTCATTAGGAGCGGTGAAATGAATCAACTCACTGAGTTAGTACGTGCACAATATCCCGGTTATTTGCTAAGGACATTGCTACTTAGTTTATTTGAAGTTGTTGTTGTTGCGTTGCTGTTTTTACTGACCAAGCCATATTTTGAGTCTTATCAAGTCTTTTGGTACTTGTTGTGTTTGATTCTTGTACCAGCCTGTGGGTGTTCTGTGGCAGTAAACGCGCTAACTAAAATTGCATCGCAAGCATTGCTACAAGCCAAGAAGCAAAATATCAATATAGAACAGGGGGGTGATGGCACCCAAGCGACCTTGGCAGCGACCTCGGCAGCGACCTCGGCAGCGACCTCTGCATGGCAATATATCAGTTGGAAAAAAGTGCTTCTCATGGTGGGCACTGGATTGTTGATAGCGCTATGTTACAGCGAAAGCGCGCAGACCTTTGACGATTTGTTGATGCTATTTTGCGCCATCATTATCGCCACATTTTTGTTTGCCAACTGGATCATTATCAACGCCGCTTTGCCTTTGTCGATTGCCGTTATCAGAGCATTTCACCATCGTCGTCAAGCATATGACGAAGCACAAAGTATCGATCATATTATCCGTTTTCACTTATTACCATGGAGTGCCATTGCGGTCACAACGTTGTTTACATTCTTCATTAAATACTACGTAGGGATCGCTGATGAGTACGGTTACGTTGACACCGGGGCTGTGGTCAGAAGCACCTATATATCGGGCGCTTTGGTAGCAGTGTGGTTGTGGCTAGAGGTTGGACAAATAGCCCGTTTGGAACGCATATTAGGGTATATCAATTTAAGTGGCATTGGCCATATTTCGGAGTCAGAAGCATTTAGTTTGGTGATGGCTGTGCCCATAGTATTAGCGGTGATCATTGCGGCCATTAATGGCTTTTTCGATATTGAGCAGTACCGTTACCAAAGCGCAATTGCCATTAGCATGTTTTTTATGCTGTTAGCTGCATTTGCAGGTGTGAGTATCGCAATTTTAAAGCTTTGTGCTAGTAAAGCGCTAAGTGCCCGACAATTTGAAAATACGTGAGAGATAAATCTAGGATGATTAGTAAAACAGTACGTGGCCGTGTTCATTATCTGGATAATTTACGCGCATATATTATGTGGTTGGGTGTGGTGATACATGTTGCTATGTTGCAAATGGTTTCTGATACGCCGCAACGACTCAGAGAAGCAGCGCTCAGTGAATGGGCTGATATGCTGGTATTTTCGATTCATAGCTTTCGGATGCCGCTGTTTTTTATTTTATCTGGCTTTTTTGTTGCTGCTATATTGGGCAGAAAAGGGCTAGTTGAAACCATCCGGTTGAGGTTGCTACGAATTGCTATTCCGCTGCTCATTTTTGGTCCGATAATCTCTTATTCTCTAGGCTCAATCATTGTTGAATATTTGCAGCTTATGCGCAGCAGCGGGATCGAAATTGATCAAGACTGGTTGAGTCAAGCACAAGCGCATCATTTCAACTTCGGCCATTTGTGGTTCCTGTATTATTTACTTATCTGTCATATCATTTTATTACCGCTATTTTATAGGTTGTCTTTGAGTAATTCATCACTACTGAGACGTCTTCGGTATTGGGCGAGCCATCCCGTTTCTATCATCTTTTATGCGACGATGATTGCGTATGTTGATAGCCACTTTGAAAGAGGTATGATCCCCGCCGATGGCGAACTTATACCAAATCCTTTGCAGTTATTGCATTACATTCCTTATTTTTGTTTTGGCTTTATGGCTTATAAATTCAGACGCCTTTGGCTCAATCACTATCAACGTTGCTGGGGGCGTTATACGCTTTTGGGGTGTGTAATGATGTTGGCAACCTTGGTCGTTATTGAGCCGCTTCTTACTGGATCTGGCTCACAGATAGATAATTTTGTGGTTGCGTATTGTTATGGTCTTTGGGGCTGGTGTTGGAGTTTTGCACTGTTTGGTTTTTTCAAGCGTTGGCTGAGTGGTTACCAAAGCTGGCTGCGATATTTGTCTGATAGTGCATATTGGGTATATATCGTTCACTTACCAATTGTGTTGCTTGTCAGTTATGGCTTGTATAGTTATGAATGGGAGTACTATACCAAAATGGCTGCGAATATCGTTATCTCGTCTGCTATTTCACTACTGAGTTATCACATACTGGTTCGTTACACTTGGCTAGGTCAGCTACTAAACGGTAAGCGTAGACAACTGAAGTGGGCTAAAAGCCAAACTACAACAAAGCTTGGTCAAGTTTAATTAACCTCAGGTTTGGATAAGATTTTTGAAATAGAAAATAGCAGAGGTTAATTACGGCACACCCTGATACAAAATATGCGATAGCGATGTTAGTTTAATTAAATAAACACTTTGTATTTCACAATGCCTATTCAAACATTTGGTTAATCAGCTATGAGTTGGTACAAGTCTTTACTCGTACCAACGGCTCGTCGTTTTATAAATTCTAGATCCTGCTCTTACTCTTCCACGAAAAATAACTTTATTTGCAGTAAGTCCCATTGATTTTTTCATTTTTGATAAAAGCTTTAAAGGCGGTTTTCTATTGCATTGTAATTTGATGTTTTGAATAAAATGTAACGCGGCTCATAGTTAGGTGTATTAGATACAAGAAATTAAAACTATGTAAATGGATTGTAATCAACGTAATTGATTTAGAGTACGCTGAATCTGGACTGACCAGGTGGGTGTCAATAGAACGAAATTTATACGTATTACAAAAAAGATGCTTTGTCTAATAACTGTCATGTAAAGTGAATAATTCTCATTTTCATGGGTGGATAATATTCAAAATATTTTTTGTTTTTTATTATCTTTTTGTTTTTAAAGCTTTTAATTTTTATTTGAACTTCTTTGTATGGTGAGTTGATTTCGGTTTTTTTAATTTATGTTTATTTATCAATGGTTTGTGGTTTTTTGTGAGCCCTATTCCTGAGTTGTACGTTTTTTGATAAACAATAATTAAAGTTTATATTGCCTCTTCTGTTTTGTATGTTTTTGATTTATTTGGTTTTATAATTTCATTTTCTTTAGGTTTTTGTTATTGGGGAGTGCTGTTTCAGCTAAATGTAAGCCTTGTAATTTGTTTGTATCTGTCCTTTTTATAGGAAAATAAAAAAATTCATATATAACCGCATAAAAACTAATGGAATTATTTTTCGTATAAAAAATTTCATATTTTTTGTCTTCATTTTGCAGACAAAAAGTGTTTTGATATGTAACAAATGTTAAACATTTGTCGTTCCTTAGCTGTATTTTGATTTCGACTGATCTGGGTGTTTTTTTGCACACAATTTGGATGGCTCGTAATCAAGAATGGAATTTTTGACTTCACTAATTTTTATAAAAAGGACGAGTGATATGGTCACCAAGAAGTCGCCTACAAAAGCTAAAGTTAAAGCTAAACCAAATACGCAAAGCAAACCTACATCGTATGAGGATGAACCAATCGCCATTGTAGGCATGGCGAGCCAATTTCCTGATGCTGACAATCTTTACGATTTCTGGAGCAACATTTGCCAGAAAAAAGATTCGATGACCAGTGTCGATGAAAAAGACAATATGACTTACTGGGACAAGGAGGCATATTATGATCCTGACCCGAGTAAAGTTGATAAAACCTATATGTTCAAAGCTGGTTTCATCAAACCTATCGCCTTTGATCCTATTGAGTTTAAGATCCCGCCAGTATTAATCGAGTCAATCAGTACCGCCCAGCTGTTTGCATTACATGTGGCTAAAAAAGCGATTGAAGATGCCAATTTACTTAAAGAAAACAGCTCATTAGATCGCAGCAAGGTGGGTGTTATCTTAGGTGGTGCCGGCAACGGAAATACGGCGTTTTCACTTCTTGCTCGCAACCAAACACCTATGGTTCGCAGTGCGATGGTTAGCCAAGGCATACCGAGCAGCGTAGTGGACAGTGTTGTTGACAAGCTTAACGAGTGCTATATCGGCTGGAACGAAGATAGCTTCCCTGGGTTTTTAGGTAACGTGGCATGTGGTCGTATTGCCAGTTACTTTGACTTTGGTGGCACATCTAACATGGTTGATGCCGCCTGTGGTAGTAGCCATGCAGCAATTAAGTCAGCGGTAAACGAGCTGAGAATGGGAAGCTGTGATGCGGTATTAACCGGTGGTGTTAACCTAGAAAACTCTATTTTCTCATTTTTATGTTTCTCGAAAACACCTGCACTTTCTAAAGCGGGGATCTGCCGTCCGTTTGATGAGCAAGCGGATGGTATGTTGTTAGGGGATGGCGTTGGCTTAGTGGTGCTGAAGCGTCTAAGTGATGCGGTAGCCAATGGCGATAGAATCTATTCAGTGATTAAGTCAGTTGAAGCATCAAGTGATGGTAAGGCTAAAAGTGTGTTTGCACCGCGTGATCAAGGTCAGGTTTTTGCACTCGAGCGTAGCTACAGCAGAACGACGGTTTCTCCAGAAGATATTGAGCTGGTTGAAGCGCATGGTACAGGCACCGCGTCAGGTGATGAAACCGAATTACGTAGCTTAGGCATGGTATTTGGTAATTACGATTTGGCACCGCAGTCGATAGCTGTGGGCAGTATTAAATCTCAAATTGGCCATGCTAGATGTGCTGCTGGTGCAGCTTCGTTGATTAAAGTTTCACAAGCGTTACATCACAAAGTTTTACCGCCGACAATCAATGTCACCAAGCCAAATAAGTTTTTTGCAGATGAGAAAAACCCTTTCTACATCAGTGCCGAAGCAAGGCCTTGGGTGAAAAAAGATAGCAAAAAACCACGTTGTGCAGCAACCAGTGGCTTTGGGTTTGGTGGTACCAACTACCACATCATTTTGGAGGAGTTCCAAGATGAGCACACCGATGCTTACCGTCAATCGATCTTGCCCGAAGTGGTCGTTCTAAGTGCGTCAACACCAGCACAATTGCAACAAGTTGCTGAGCAAGCACTGGCTGATTGGCGCTCTGAGGAAGGAGCCGCGAAATTCCGTGAACATCTGGAGCAACAGAAAATTGCTGTACCGCAAGGCGATGCACGTTTAACGATGGTAACCAGTGATGCGTCACATGCAGCGGGCCTACTTGAAAAAGTATTACCACTTGTGACTAATCAGCCAGATCAAGCGTTTGAGCACCCGCTAGGTGTTTTCTATCGTCCAACAGGTTTGGTTGAAAATAAAAAACAAGTAGCTGCATTGTTCCCAGGTCAAGGTTCACAGTATCTCAATATGGCTCGAGATATGGCCATTGAATACCCTGAATTTAGAGAGTCTTTACGAGTCGCTGATTTAGAGAGCCGCAAAAAGCTTGGCGAGAAGCTCTCTACTGCTATCTACCCTGTGCCTGTATTTACTGAAGAGCAAGAAGAAGCGCTGCATAACAAGTTGCGCCGCACTGAGTTCACTCAACCAGCACTGGGCGCAGTATCTGCAGCGTATTACAAAACCTTGTGCAACATGGGAATGGAAGTTACACGTTTTGCGGGTCACAGCTACGGTGAATTAACAGCACTGTGGGCAGCCGGTGCTATGTCTGAAAGCCAGCTTTATTTAGCATCTGTTGAGCGTGCCTTGTCTATGACAAATGCGCTCAAAGGCAAAGATGAAAAAGGTGTCATGTATGCGGTAGAAGCGGATGGCGAAATTGTAAAGAGTGTTTTAGCTGAGTATAAAAACTTAGTTGTTGCAAACTTCAACTCACCAAAACAAACGGTGTTTGCTGGAGCAGAAGATGAAGCACAGCAAGCCGCACAAAAATTGATTGCAAAACAGCTTAGATGTCAGCAATTGAACGTAGATGCGGCGTTCCACTCACCTTACATTGCCCAAGCACAAAGTGCGTTTTCAGAGGTCTTGAAGTTCATACCGTTCACAGCACCCAAGCACCCAGTTTATGCTAATACGACGGCTAAACCATATAGCGATAAGTCAGCGCAAATGCGTGAGACATTGTCATCGCAGTTAACCAGCTCAGTGCGCTTTGTTGAATTGGTAGAGCAAATGTACGCTGATGGTATCAGAGTGTTTGTTGAGGTTGGTCCAAAAGGGGTGCTAAGTAACCTCGTGAAAAACATTCTGGGCGATAAACCTTTTGCGGTTGTACCCGTTAACCCGTCATCTTCAGCACCAACGGTTGCGCAGTTCTACAAAGCAGTGGCACAAATGGTGTCATTGGGCATCGAGCTTAAGCACATCGACAAGTATCGCTTAAGGCAGCCATTACCTGCCAAACAGTCAGTTATGACGATTTTGCTAGATGGTGGTAACTATGCAACGCCTAAGCGCAGAGCCGTGATGGAAAAGTTACGCGATACTGACGATAGCTTACTTAAAGAATATGTTGACGAACAAGTGCAGCAGCAGGTTGCTGTTGAGCAAGCAAAGCTCGCGCAAACTATTGCACACAAAGAACAAGAGCTTAAACAGTTGCAACTGGCTAACCAAGATTTAGAGCAACAGTTAGAGCAAAAATTACAAGAAGTTAAGTGGGCGGCGAATCAAGCTACACACTCAAATCAAACATCTTCAAATTTAAATCAAAATCAGATCACAAGGGAATTGACCATGTCTCAAAACGACACAAATGCACAGTTCAGCGCCGTTGCTGGACAATTACAAGCTCAACAGCAATTAAGCGACGTACATAGCCAGTTTCAGGCAAACCAACAGCAGTATTTAAACATGTTGACGTCGGTTATCAGTCATCAACAAAATGCATTAAGTGAGTTTCGTAACCACGACAGCTTTAACCAGGTTCTAGGTCATATCGATCACACGCTCAATGTACTTGAGAAGAACCAGACACTTTATCATGTAAACCATGAACAGTACTTCCGTAGCCAGCAAGCGCTATTAGGCAGCGTTGAGTCTAGTGCTGCTGCGTCTGTGTCTGAAATTTCTAATCTTAATACTGCACCGATTGCTCAAGCTGCCCCGGTTGCTCAAGCTGCCCCGGTTGCACAAGCTGCCCCGGTTGCACAAACTGCGCCAGTTGCACAAGCTGCGCCAGTTGCTCAAGCTGCACCGGTTGCTCAAGCTGCGCCAGCGGCTCCTGCTTCAGTAGTATCGGCACCTATTACCTCTGCGCCAGTTGCGCCTGCAACACCTGTAGCGCCTGCTCCGGTAGTTGAAACAGCTGCGCCAGAAGTGGCACCTGCGCCTGCAGCAGAAGCACCTGCACTTGAAGGTGGGGCAATAGATCTAGAGCAAAAATCATACTTTGAGTCGTTGGATATCGATAAGATCTGTAGCCTATTAGTTGAAATCGTAAGTGATAAGACGGGTTACCCGACTGATATGATTGACCCAGATATGGACCTAGAGTCGGATCTTGGTATTGATTCTATCAAACGTATTGAAATCTTTGCTGCATTGTTTGAACGCTTGTGGGGTAAAGATTCAGGCGATGGTATGGATGAAGATGACCTAGACGGTGACGTTAACTTTGACGCTCTGAACACCATCCGCCGCATCGCTGAATTTGCTCATAATTCAATTCAAGAAGTATTAAGTGCCATTGATGGTGGTGCGCTTGACGCAACATCAGAAGCTAAACCAGCTGTAAAACAACAAGCGAAAGAAGACGCTAAAGAAGAAGTATACGTTGCTGATGCTGACGTGAAAAAGAAAACTCAACAAATCGGATTCTTTGTGTCAACTGACACTCAGGAGGGTGCCGTAAAAAAGTCCCAGCTGCAGAGTAAATCTGCAGCGTCCCCCAGTTCAGTAGGCCGTTATGTTGCTAAATTAGAAGCGCTTGCAGCACCTGACCGTATTGCCGTTTTGCCACAGCAAAATCACCAATGGTTAGTGCTGGCAAATACCAAAAAAAGCGTGACGCTGTTTGAAGAAACTTTCAAACAACAGCAGCAGAATATGGTTAGCGTATTGGTTGGTAGTAAAAAGACCAACACGATAAGTGACTTTTACTTAACACAGTGTACAGAAGATGCGGTGAAAGCATTGGTTGAGGATGTTGAGTCTAAGACCAAACGTAAGATTGCTGGTGTGTTATACGTCGCGGACCCAATTAAGCAAGAGTCGCTGGAGCTGTTATACGACCAAGCACAGGTATTTAGCTTAAAAGCACTCTTTATGTTGGCTAAAGTATTACAACCTAAGTTGCAAGCTGAGTCTGCAAAAGTACCCGCTTACTTTTTCACTATTGGTCTAAATGATGGTCAATTTGGTACTAGTGCACAAGGCAAAAGTGGCACCTTAAACAGTGCATTAAGTGGCTTAACCAAATCGTTGAACTACGAGTGGTCAAGCGTTTACTGTCGTCACCTTGATTTGCAGACAAGCTTGAGCAAAAAAGCGATGAACGAAGCATTTGCCAAAGAACTTGCTGACTCTGACCGTACTTTAAGTCACGTTGGTATTAGCAAAGAGCAACGTGCCGCGCTCGTACTTAAGCGTGATGACGTAACGCAACAAACAAGTACACCTGTGCTGAATGAGCAATCGGTGTTATTGGTCAGCGGTGGTGCCAAAGGTATTACAGCTGGGTGTGTGATTGAGCTGGCTAAACGCTACCGTTGTGGCTTTGCGTTACTTGGACGCAGCGAACTAAAAGCACTACCGCAGTGGGCACAAGGTGCAAACGATGATGCCCAGCTGAAAAAGCAAGCGATAGCGTACTTGAAAGCACAGTCTGAGCCGATGACCCCTGCAAAAGTTGATGCGTTGATTCGCTCTACCAAAGGTACGCAAGAAATCCAAGATACCTTAGATGCATTAGCCAAGATAGGTGCGCCAGCACGTTACTACGCAGCTGATGTACAAAGCAAAAAAGCATTGGAACAAGTTGTTGAAAGTGCAGAAAAAGAGCTTGGTACAATTACCGGTGTAATTCATGGTGCGGGTAACCTTGCAGATAAGAAAATTGAACGTAAAACGTTAGAAGATTTTGCCTTAGTGTTCGATACCAAAATATTGGGATTACAGAACATTTTATCACTGGTGGATAAAAGCAAGTTAGAAACAGTGTTGCTGTTCTCATCTGTATCAGGGTTCTTTGGTAATGCAGGACAAACAGACTACTCAATGTCTAATGAGGTACTTTCACGTGCCGCGGATATGCTCAAACGTCAATACCCGAACTGCCTTGTTCGCTCTATAAATTGGGGCCCATGGGACGGTGGTATGGTCAATGATGTTCTGAAAAAAGCCTATGAAAGCCGCAACTTGGTACTGATTGATAAGCCAACAGGGTTTGCTGCGTGTGTCAGTGAATTGGATGCACCACAGCAAAGTGCGACACAGGTGATCATTGGTGGTCGTGCATATCATGCCGACAAAAAACCAATGTCAGTGCAATACAGTGAACCACAAAAAGTAACACGTACTTTGCTTGCTTCGGCAACGCCAGGTCTTACAGATCACCAGGTGGGCGGCAATATCGTGTTCCCAGCAATGTTCTCTTTGCACTGGATGATAGAGCAGAGCCTTAACTTCTATCCAGGTTTCTCTTTAAGTGAAATCAATGACTTTGCCGTGCTAAAAGGCATCGTGTTTGATGGCAAGCAAAGTGATGACTTTGAGTGTGTGATCAAAGCCGATAAGCATCAAGGTAGCAAGCTGAACTTACACTTAGAAGTGACAGGGCTCAAAGATGGTAAAGCTGTTAAGCACTATCAAGCCAGTATTGCGCTGGTTGCTAAGGCAGAAGCCAGCAAAGAACAGCTAGATGCTGCCAAATTGCAAGGCGAAAAGGTTCTACCATTCCCTGTTTATCATAACGGAGTACGTGGCTACCTATTCAGTGGCCCCTCACTGCAAGGTATTGATTATGTAATACAAAATGACGAAAAAGGCATGTTGGTCTGTTGTCAACTTACTAGTCAGCAAGTCGGTCATGGGCAATTCAATGACATTCGACAGTTTAATGGCTTTATCGCAGACATCTTTGTGCAAGTCCCTTATCTGTGGCTTCGTCATCACAAACAAACTGTGGGACTGCCGCTTGGCATACAACATATAGAAAAGCATCGCGATATTAATTTTGACGAGCGCTTTTATGTAGCTGTAGATGTGGTGTCTTGTAATAAGCAAACGCTGCTATCTGATATTTCGGTATACAACGAGCGCCGCGAGTTAGCGTACCGACTTTCAGGGGTCAAGTACACACAGTTAGCGTCGATTTCTGCTTCAGAAAACGCGTTGTTAAAAGGTGTGAGTGAACATGAAAGATAAAATAGCGATTGTCGGTTTGGGGTGTATCTTCCCCGAAGCCGACAACCCAGAGCAACTCTGGAAAGTCTTTGAACAGGGAACCGATGTAACGAGTGAGATCTCTGAGCTAGAGCTCGGGGTATCTCCCGCTCTTTACAAGCACCCAGAAAAAGGCACGATTGATAAGATTGGCTACAGCAAAAATGGCTACGTCAGAAAATCGGACATTGAACTGAACGGTTTTCGCGTTGCAGAGCAAACATTGCAGCAGTTTGATAAAGTGTTCCAATGGACTTTGCATGCAGCAGCTGCGGCATTAAAAGATGCAGGGTGTAGCGAAGTTGAAGAACTGTTATCTCGTACTGGTCTGGTACTGGGTAACATCAATATGCCAACACATGCGGCCAAGCAGTTGGTTAGCCAAATGTATCATGAGATTTTGACACCGCATATCCAAACGCTCATTGGTCGTGAAGACTTTGCGTTTAGTAAATATTGGCAAGGTCATGACTGGTCATTTGATAATTTGCTGATTGGTAGTCACAACGCTGTGGTAACAGCCCAAGCGCTGGGCTTGCAGGGTCCAACTTATACCATTGATGGTGCATGCTCTTCGGGGATTTATTCCATCAGTCTCGCTTGTAAACACTTACAAGCGGGGGAGGCGGATATCATGCTTGCCGGTGCGACTTGTCAAGCCGACCATATCTATATCAACCATGGTTTCAACGTACTTAAGGCGTTTCCTGATAAAGGGGAAGAGTCTTTGCCGTTTGATAAGCGATCAGGTGGCTTGAAAGCGGGTGAAGGTGTTGGTGTATTAGCATTAAAACGTTATAGCGATGCAAAAGCCAGCGGCGACAAAATTTATGGTGTGATTGACGCCATCGGTCTGTCTAACGACGCTGGTGCTAAACATATGCTAGTACCAGATAGTAAGGGCCAACAATTAGCGTTATCGCGAGCTTACGAGCAAGCGAGTCGCTACCCTGACTATGTAGAGTGTCATGCCACAGGAACACCCGTTGGTGACAAAGTAGAGCTTAATTCTATCGCCAGTTTTTTTGGCGCTGATCGTTTACCAAAAATTGGTGCGAATAAGCAAAACTTTGGTCACGCACTCACAGCTTCCAGTATGGTCAGTATTTTCAAAGTTCTGCTATCTATGCAGCACGACAAAGTACCTGCTACACAAAAAGTAGAAGACTTTGTGGGAAGTGAATCAGGTATATTAACCATCAACTCTGTCGTTCGCTCAGCCATAAAGTGGCCAGCTCAAGGCAAAGGCAAAGTTGCTGGGGTGAACGCTTTTGGTTTTGGTGGCGTTAACGGCCACTTAGTCATTTGCTCTGAAGATGCCATAAAGACAGTGACAGAGGCTGAGCCTGAAAAATCGCCTAGTAGTTTGGCGATTGTTGGCCTTAGTGCTTGTTTACCACAGGTTAAAGAACTTGTTGAACTAGATGCATTGATTGCCCAAGGGGCTGATAACTTTAGCGAGTTACCATTAAAGCGTTGGTCAGGAATTGAGCAGTGTAAGTCATTGTTAGAAAAGTACAATCTAAATGAGCTTCCGACCGGAGCGTTTTTAGATAACTTTATTTTTGACTGCCAGCGTTACAAAATCCCACCCAATGTAGCAGGCTTACACTTGCTTTCTCACTTGTCGCTGATGCCGCTTGCAGAAGCTGCATTTTTAGACGCAGGTTATGAGCGTGATGGCCAAGTGCGCAACATTGCGGTAATCGTTGCAGGTGATGATGATGTTAACAGCTTGCGCTATCAAGCTAGAACAGAAATGGCTTGGCAACTAAAAGATAGTCTAGCCAAAGCAAGCATTGAACTGACAGATGAGGAGTTAAAACGCTTAGAGACGATTACAAAAGATGCGTTATTTCCAGAGCCGACTGTCGAAGGTGTGACGGGCGGAATTGGTAATATTGTATCTAGTCGTATCTCAGCGTTGTTAAAACTCAATGGTCCTGCATTTACCTTGCAGTCTCATGAAAACTCAATTGCTAAAGCCATAGATGTTGCACGCCTGCTGCTTGATGCCGGACAGGTTGATGCTGTCATTGTTGGTGGGGGGAGCTTTGGTGGTAGTGCTGAAGGTGTGATGTTTGCTCACCAACGCTCGCCAATTAATGCCTCGCAGCCAGGTATGCCATTACTAGAAAGTAAAGGGTGGAAACTGGGTGAAGGTGGCGGTGTTGTGGTGCTCAAACCAAGCGATACGGTAACGGATAAAGACCGTGTTTATGCAACGATAGAAGCTTTAAGCTTTACGCAATCGGTTGATAATGGCACGACTTTTGTTCCAGATGCTACATGCATCGCGCAAGCGGCCAGCATGGCACTGGAAAAAGCAGGGGTTGATGTTGAGCAGGTTGAGCTGTTAGAAGTGCATGCCAGTGGTATTGATGCTGAAGATGAAGCTGAAAAACAAGGATTGTTATCGGTTTATGGGGACGCGAGCAAACCTGTAACTGTCTCTAACATCAAACAGCATGTTGGTCATTTACATGGTGCATCTTATATCACCAGTTTGATTGGCACAGCACTTAATTTGTATCGCAGACGCTTGCCTGCAGTGCCACATCTGTCACAACAACAGTCTATATCATCACAGCAGCAGGGTTTAGTGCTACGCCATGAGCAGCAACAGACTGATGCGCTGCGTTATGCCGCTATCAGCGGTATGGGCTTAGACAGAACCTATAGCCATATGATTTTAAAAGCGGCTGATAAGTATGAAGATAAAGGCTTCACTAGCCTATTTGCTAACTTATCCGGTGAAAAGCCAAAAGGGCTATTTAAGACAATTTGGGTGGCCGGAGAAAACACCGTTGCCGAGACTTTAGTTAATGACAGCACGATGGCCCAGTTTGCTCCATGTCGCGCACGTTTTGCACCGCTAGAAGTCAACGTAACTGAAGCGCCGCAACACGATGTTCAGCACGGTGTTGTTGAACAAGCCTCTGCCGCGCCAACAGCATCGGTTACGCAAAATGATGTTCAATTAACTGAGCCAGTTGTTGAAGCTGTTCAGGAGCCAACTCAAGAGAGTACTCAAGAGGATGCTCTGGAATCTATTCAGGCGCACAACGTTGCAGGTCCCACTTCATTACCTAGCACGGTGCAGCACAAGGTGATGTCTCAACTAGCTCAAAATGCCAAAACACATAGTGCTTTTTTACAAGCAATGCGAGCAAGTTATGCGGCAACAGCCACATTGCTGGCCTCTGAGCTTGATGAGCAGCAGCTGCAAAATAGCGCAGCAGAACACTCAGCAGTGCCTGATGCTGTACTTTCAGCAAGCAGTGCAAGCCGAGCGAAAGCGGTATTACTTGACCCGCGCTATGGACGTTTAGCGCCAGAAGTGAAAAACATCCCTGTATCGCCGCGTTCAGCAGCTGCAATGTTTAATGAGCAACAACTGCACGAGATCACAGATGGCTTAATTGCTAATGTTTTGGGGCCTGATTATGCAGCTGCGGATCAATATTCTGTACGTACGCGTATGCCGTCATGGCCATATATGTTTGTATCTCGCATTTTGTCATGTACAGCAGAGCGTGGTCAGTTAAAACCGTGTGAAGTGCATTGGGAATACGACATCTCGCCAGATGACTGGTATGTGGTAAAAGGGCAGGTGCCATCGTTTGTATCGTTGGAATCGTCTCACGCAATGATAGTGGCATTTACGCTGATTGGTTGTGACGAAATGTTCCAAGGACAACATTCTTATCGTGCTGTGAACAGTGAAACCACCGTATATGGAGAGTTCCCTAAACCGGGCGAAATACTCCGTGGTGTGGTACGTATCACCTCATTTAAGAAGATGGGCAACAACGTACTGATTGATTATGAGTACGATTGTTTTGCTAAAGCGGCTAATGGTGCTGAGCGTCATTGCTTTACCTTAGTTGCAGCATCAGGTTTCTTCTATCGTGAAGACTTGCTCAAGCAAAGCGGTAAGAGCATGAACAACAAAGGGGTGTTCTTTACTGCGAAACCTCAGCAAAACCCCATTGATGTCACCAAATTGAGTCAACTGCAAAGCTTTGATAGTACGCAAATCGCGGCATTAAACTCGGGCCTACTGTCACAGTGTTTTGGAGACGGGTATGTTGATAACAAAGCGGTTGCACTGTACGGACCATGTCATCGCATGCTCGATAGGGTGTCTCAGTTTGAACCTCGTGGTGGCGCATGGCAGCTAGGGCAAATGCTCGGGGAAGTAGATATCTCGACCGAACATTGGGTATTTAATGCGCACTTTAAAAATGACCCTTGTGTGCCTGGGACCTTTACCGTTGAAGGATGTCAGCAGCTGTTCTCTTTCTATATGTACTACTTGAAGTTACCTCAACTACCAGGGGTCAAGTTAGTGACTAAATCTGGACATAGTTCATCGGCTAAATTCCGTGGCGAAGTGAAGTTCCAAAACGAAACCCTGTTCTATCGTATGACAATCAAAGACATCAGTGTAACTGAGTTAGCTGCGCATCAAGCTCGCTTGGAGATCACAGCGGTCATTGAGGTGCTATATGAGGATCGCGTGATTGGCTTATGTGACGACATGTATGTGTGTTACGAGGGTGATCTGCAGTCGATATTAACAATGAGAGCGCAAACGGTATGACTATGTTAACGCAAATCAAAGAAAATTTAGCCACACTAGAGTTGCCTTTGGCAGTGTGGTCAAAGCAGTCAACGCGTACCTTGATGCCACTGAACCAGTTGGTGGGGGATCAAATCTCTATCAATGAAGTGGCAGGCATTATCCCAGCTGTAACACCAAACAGCCTAGGTAGCGAGGCATTCAGAAAAACCTATGGTTTGAAGTATGCCTACATGGGGGGAGCGATGGCCAATGGCATCCACTCTGCACAAATGGTCGGCGCGTTTGCCAATGCGGGCATGCTAGGCTCATTTGGTGCGGGTGGTTTAACACTTGAGCGCATCGCGCAAAGTATTGCGCAAATAAAGCAGGTGGTAGGTGATAAAACGTTTGCTATGAACATGCTGCACAACCCCGCTGATCCTGAATGGGAAATGCAGGTCGTGCAATTATGTTTAGATAATGGCGTAAAAGTGGTCGAAGCCGCCGCTTATATTAACTTAACACCCGCTCTGGTTTATTTCCGCTTGAAGGGTGTACAGCTTATCAATGGTCAAGTTGTGCCAGCGCAACGCATCATCGCAAAAATCTCTCGCCCAGAAGTGGCAAGCAAGTTCTTAGCGCCTGCGCCAGATAAGATAGTTGCTAAGTTGGTGGCCAGTGGTCATTTGAGTGAAGCTGAAGCCAAGCTTGGTGAGCAGTTAGCAATGGCTGACGACATCACGGTTGAAGCTGACTCAGGTGGTCACACGGATCACGGCTCGTTAACGTGTATCTTCCCGCAAATGTTGCGCTTAGCAACTCGCTTGCACAAGCAATACGGTTATCAGCAGGTTGTGCGTGTTGGTGCCGCTGGTGGTATCGGTTGCCCTGAGGCCGTCGCTGCGGCGTATGCCATGGGAGCCGCCTACGTGGTGACAGGGTCAATCAACCAAGCGTGTATTGAGTCGGGCACTTCTGATCAAGTACGTGAGATGCTAACTGGGGCAACGATTGCGGATGTTGTGTCGTCGCCTTCTGCGGATATGTTTGAGCTAGGCGCACAAGTACAAACATTGAAAAAAGGCACCATGTATGGTGTGCGTTCGCAAAAGTTATATCAAATCTATAAGCGTTATGACTCATTAGAGCAAATCCCTGAAGCGGAACAACAGCAGCTTGAAAAACAAATGTTCCACAAACCATTGGCGCAAATTTGGGATGACACTAAAGCTTTCTTTGCCAGTCGTAATTTGCAGCGCATAGCAGATTCTGCTGAGCAAGATCCTAAGCGCAAGATGGCCTTGGTGTTTCAGTGGTATTTAGGTCAGTCATCTAAGTGGGCAATTACAGGTGATGCGCAGCGTCGCATCGATTACCAAATTTGGTGTGGCCCAGCCATGGGGTCTAATAATGATTGGTTACAAGACACTCATTTACAGGACGCACCATCACGTACAGTTGAGAGCGTAGCAAACTATCTACTTAACTGCGCTGCATATTTAACTCGCGTAAATATTGCAAAAACACTATCCGTTTCTGGTATCGAACAATGCCAAGACGGAACCTTCCCTATCCGATTACAGCAGTTTAGTGAATTTACTGATGCGCAGTCGCAAAAGGAAGAAATCAAGAAAGATTCTATTCAAGGAGAACAAAAGAAAATGAACACAGTAGTAAATCAAAAATTAGATCTGACTGAATCAAAAGAGTACTTCAAAAAATTATGGGAAGTACTTCCAGGTGGCGCACACTATAACTTCGCAGATCCAGAAAGAGCCTTGATCGTACCATTTGTAAAAGGTAAAGGTTCTCGCGTTTGGGATATGGATGGTAATGAACACCTTGATTTATTCTGTAAATTTGGCGCTTTGTTTGTTGGTCATAACAACGAACAATACAATCAAATCTTGATCGAAAATATGCAGAAGTTAACTTCTGTAGATACCTTCGACCTTGAGTATGAAGTATGCCAAAAGTTAATTGATAATGTCCCTTCAGCTGAGCGCGTACGTTTTAGTTTAAGTGGTACTGAAGCGGTACAAAACGCCATTCGTTTGGCACGTGGTTATACTGGTAAGCCGCGCTTTATTCGCTTCCATGGTCACTACAATGGTAATGCGGATAACGTCATTGGTGGTCGCTTCAACCCTGAAACAGCAGATTTCCCTGTACCTGAAATGTTTAAAGGTGACATGCTAGATACGCTAGGCCGTTTCCCTAACACATTGCAAGACCAAACATTTATGTTGCCTTGGAATGAGCCTGAAATCCTAGAGCGTACACTAGAGCAACACGGTCACGAAATTGCCGCGGTACTTATGGAACCAATCTGTATGAACGGTGGCGGTATTTTGCCAAAAGATGGTTACTTAGAGCGTGCTAAAGCGGCATGTGAGAAGCACAACGTGGTATTAATTTTCGATGAAGTAATCACAGGTGTTCGCTTTGGTCTAGGTGGTGCACAAAAACTACTCGGTGTTACACCACATATCACTACCCTAGGTAAAGCTCTCGGTGGTGGCGCAGTACCAATTTCTGCAATCGTGGGCCGTAAAGACATTATGGACTACTACACCAAAGGTAAGATCATTCATGCGGGTACTTTCAACGGTTATCCTATGGGTCTTGCTGCAATCAAAGCAACATTTGACTTGATTGAGAATGATCCGGGTTGTTATGACCGAATGGGTGGTTTGATGTCGCAAATGGCTGATATTTTCGTTAAAGCTGCACATGCTGCAGACATGCCATTAGTGCTGCAAGGTATGCCAACAGGTATGGTGTTCCACTCTCAGAATGAGTTAGTAGACCGCTCTGAAGGTTACACAGCAAAAGTTAAGATGTGTGACATCATCATTCGTGAGATCAGCAAACGTTACGGCATTCAGTTCTCGCCACTATCACGTATGTATTCAAACTTAATGCTTAACCAAGACGATGTATCGTTCTTCGAAGAGCGTATTTATCCTGCAATGGTTAACGCTAAACAAATCATTGATATCACATTCCCTAAAGGACTTTGATAAGCATGATACAACAAATAGCAGTTGTTACAGGTGCTGCTGGTGGGTTTGGTGCGGCGATATGCCGCGCCTTACTCGCGTCAAATTATACGGTAGCGGCTGTAGATTTGAATGAAGACAAGTTGGCGTCACTTAAGCATTGGCTAGATGATGATGAACGGTTACTGACGTTTGTTATGGATGTTACAGATAGCGATAGTGTGCAAGCTGTTTATGATCAATTAGTGCAGCGTGAAAATAGTACGATTACGGTTCTGGTTAATAATGCTGGGATTTTACATAAAGCGTTTTGTCTTAAAAAAGAGTCCTTAGCAGCAGCGCGGCAAACATTTGATGTGAACCTCACTGGCGCATTTAATTGCACCACTATTTTTAGCCAAGCCATGGTGCGACAAAAATATGGTCGGATCATTAATATTGGTTCAGTGGCAGGCATTTGGGGGTCAGGTGGTAGTGCAGCTTATGCAGCTTCAAAAGCGGGTTTGATTAAAGCGTCAGAGTCATGGGCTCAAGAACTCGGACCTATGAATATTTGTGTGACCTGTGTGGCACCGGGTATTTGTAAAACCCAGATGTTTAATCAATTTCTTGAAAAAGAAAGCATCCCGGATGCTGAGGAAGCAAAGTTTGCACGTCGTACGGTACCTATCGGACGCTTTGGTTCAGCAGAAGATGTATCAGAAGTCGTGCAGTTTTTAGCAACTTGTAAAACTAACTATCTCAATTCGGCCGTGATCACCATTGATGGTGGCATGCGAGTTGGGGCCATGTAGCGTAAACGCGAAACTTAATGGAACAATTGTAAGGAATTAACATGAACAATAACGCAGCGTTTTTACCAGATAATTACCTATTAACTGGTGCATCAGGCGTATTGGGCGGACGTATTTTAACCGAGTTACTTGCAACCACAAATGCCAAAGTATATTGCATGTCTCGTGAGCAAGACTTAGAAAATGCACGTCGTAGAGTATTGGAGATGGTTGAGCTGTATGATCCTCAAGGCGCAGTGACCGATCAACTATCACGTATCAGCGTTATTTATGGTGATATAGGTAAAGACTTATTAGGCCTAAGTAATGATGACTACGCTACGTTGACTTCTCAAGTTAAAGTAGTGATTCATTGTGCAGCCAAGTTATCTCTTATTGCAGAATATCCTTCTTTACGTGAAGAAAACGTGGTTGGTACAGAGCGTATTGCTAAGCTATGTATGCAAGCGAATATTCCACTTCTTTATACTTCAAGCTTCTCAGTTATCGGCTCTAAGTTATACGAGCCTGGTTTTGTGCTAAAAGAAGACTGTGTGGACTATGGGCAAAACTTTAAAGACATGGGTTATGAGCAAACTAAATTTGAAAGTGAAGTATTGCTTAATGACTTAGCTAAAAAAGGCTTACAAATGGCTATTGTGCGCCCTGGTAATATCTGGGGTGATAGCCAAAATGGTCGTTATCCACTCACAGGTACCACAGTAAAAGGTATCTACTATGAGATGATAAGAGCGCTGGTTGAAACGGGTTATACTTTCCATGCAACGGACGACTTTGATGTAACACCTGTGGATTATGTGGCTAAAGCGTCTTTAGAAGTTGTAAAGAATATCAATACGGTAAGTGGTCAAACGTTCAATTTGGTTAATCCAAACCCACCGACTTACAATGAAATTATCGATTTGCTACGAGCATACGGCTACGAAGTGCGTAACGTACCTTGTGATGATTACTTCCAAGCACTACATGAAGACCGTATGTTACTAAATGGTAAGCCATATCACTCAAGCTTCACTGATATTTTGGCATTGGTAAGCGATGATGATAATTTATCTGAGCAAGCTAAATATGATACGTCTGGTATCCAAGCATTGTTAGAAGGCACAGGTGTGAGCTGTCCTAAGCTGGATAGTAAATTAATGTCTACTCTATTAGATCACTGTGTGGCAGCAGGACTTATCAAAACACCAGCGCAACAACATCCGATAGCTGAGATCAGTGAAGAGATCACAGCAAAGGTTTTTATGGAACATTTATACGACGCTTAAGTGGAAGTTAAATATGAGCGAAAAATTAAAGATAAGCTTGTTACAGCTAGATTTAGTGTGGCAAGACGCAGCTGCGAACCGCGAAGCGATAGAGCAGCAGTTAAGAACAGTATCTGATAGAGACCTAATCGTTTTACCAGAGATGTTTTCAACGGGGTTTGATATGAAGCCTGCGGGACTTGCCGAAACAATGGATGGTGAAACCGTTAGTTGGCTAAAGTCTGTTGCAAAGCAACAAGACGCAGTTGTGTGTGGCAGCATGATGATGCAAGTGGGTAATGAGTACGTAAACCGCTTTTTGTGGGTCACACCGCAAGGGGAAGTATCTCATTATGACAAACGTCACCTGTTTAAATTTGCCGGTGAGGATGAGCAATACAGTGCCGGTACTGAGCGCGCGATTTTCCAACTTGGTCAGTGGCGAATTGCACCATTTATTTGCTTCGACTTACGGTTTCCAGTTTGGTCTAGAAACTTAGATTGTCAGTACGATGTTGCGTTATACGTCGCAAACTGGCCTAAGGTACGTGCACCGCAATGGAAGAGCTTAGTACCCGCTCGCGCCATTGAAAACCAAAGTTATGTTGTAGCGCTTAACCGTGTGGGTGTTGATGGCAATGATATCGCATATAGCGGCGATTCTATGGTTGTTGATCCACTGGGTGAAACGTTACTGTATGGCGCCAATAAGGAAGTGGTGTTAAACATCGAGCTTGATTTAAATGAGTTACAAGATGTGAGAAGTCGCTTTCCATTCTTGCAAGAGGCAGATGGATTTACCTTTGCTTAAGTTATCAAAACGCCCACTACGGGCGTTTTTTCAAGTTTGAAGTGCTGAGCAAATGGTGTGAGTCGTCACGTCTTTACTAACCCTTACCAAGTTTATCTGCTATTTGTGGTACAAGTATTTTAATGTGCAAACCAGTCGTTAATGCTGAATAAGTTTGCAGCCGTTGTTTTAATTTAAGGATAAGTGAGAATTCAATTGGAAAGCTTAAATCGCCTTTATAAAAAATACTTTTGGTATTTTGCTTTTACCCTACCAATGGGGATTTTATTAGGTGTCATTAGTATGCATGTATTGCAAATCATTAATGATGCGCTTACCTCTGGTGTTGAGACTATTGAATACTCGGCGCAACAGTTTTTTATTACGATTGGCGTATTACTTGGACTGGGCGTACTCAATGAGTTTGTTAAAATTCGCCTGGTTGTGAATGCAAGCCGTGATATACACAGTCGCTTGGTTGATAAGGTTTTAGACTCATCTTATGAAAAAGTAGAAAGTATTGGCTTGCCTAAAGTCAATGCGACGCTCAGCAAAGACGTTGATACTGCCATTAAATTCTTTCAAGTTTTACCGCAAATGGTTGCTAATATTTCGATCATTGTCTGTGCAATAGCCTACATGGCGTATTTGTCTGTGACTGCGCTGATGTATGTATTTGCATTAATAGCATTTGCTGGGCTTAGTTTTACTGTAATCATTTTATTGTCGCGCAAATATCTACAAAATATTCGTGAGTGCGCAGATACACTTATGGAGCATTACGAAGCGATAGTTAAAGGGAAAAAGGAGTTATCTTTAGATTCAAAACGTCAACGTTATGTGAGAACGGATATCCGCGGCACATTGGAACAGTTACGAAAAAACAACCGCGGCGCACTGACTTTATTTGGTATGTTAGAGCATTGGGGACAGTTTATCTTGTTTGCCATTCTAGGGGTGATTTTATACTACCTAGGCATGACTTTAGGGTTAGAGAAAACAGTAGTCGTGGGTTATATCCTTACCTTGCTGTTCATCCTTGAGCCTATTGAGCAGGTGACACAAGCCTCTACTGATTTGATGGAAGCTAAAGTTGCCTTTAAGAAAATTGAAAGCCTACAACTTTCAGATGACGTTGTGGATGAAAAGCAAGAAGTTGCTGCGTTAGGCAGTAACCTTAATTTGAAGCTTAGTAACATTACTTATCAATATGCTGCGCAAGTAGAGTCTGAGAAAGGGTTTAAAATTGGTCCAATAGATTGCGAGTTTAAAGCCGGTGAAGCAACATTCATAATTGGTGGTAACGGCAGTGGTAAATCAACGCTATTTAAAATGTTAGCGGGACTGTACAGCCCCACAGGCGGAACGATTGAGTACGGTGATATTCCGCTAGAGACCAATAATATACCGAGCTATCGAGAGTGTGTGAGCCTAATTGCTGCTGATTTTTGGGTATTTAAACATATCTTGGTGAACGACTCAGTTGAAGATGAAAAGCTACTACAACAATTGGTGTCTTTACTGAAACTCGATAAAGCCGTGGAAATCATTGAAGGTAAGTGGAGCAAAACAACTTTGTCGCAAGGGCAAAGAAAGCGCTTAGCGTTGATCCAGTCATACATAGAGCATAAGCCAATTGTGTTATTGGACGAGTGGGCGGCAGATCAAGACCCTGTATTTAAAAAAGTATTTTATGAAGAAATCGTGCCTTCTTTAAAAGCGCAGGGTAAAGTAGTGATCATCGTGTCTCATGATGATAACTACTATCATACGGCCGATCGCTTGATGGAGTTAAGAGACGGGCAGTTGATACTACATAAAAATAACAAGCCAGCAGAAATTACACAGAATAATCAATTTTTTAAAGTACTAGATAGTTGCAAGGAGTAGGCAATGGCGAACAAAAAGCGCATTTTATTGGTCGAAGATGACAAACGTTTGAGTCATATGATCTCACATGTGCTGCGACATGAAGGTTACTTAGTTACTTGCGCATTTGATGGGCAAGTGGCGTTAGAGAAAGTAAATAGTGAGCTTTATGATGTCATTTTACTCGATATGATGCTGCCAAGGCTCAACGGCATTAGTGTATTGGAACAAATACTTCCTGAATACACAGGGGTCATTATCATGATGACTGCCAGCAATGATGAATGCTTGGAAGCTGATGCATTGGCCTTGGGCGTTCATGACTTTATTACTAAACCAATCAGGCCGCATATATTGGTAGCAAAAGTAAAAGCGCTGAGCCGCCTTGCAGGTCAGGCACCTAGTTGTAGAAAGTCTGTATTTCAAATTCAAGATTTAACCCTTAATACCAGCAATCGTAGTTTTTATTTAGATGATACGCCTGTAGAGCTTACAGAGGCTGAGTTTAGCCTGATGTACTATTTGATGTCACATCCAGGTGAGATCCTAGACAGAGCCAGTATCATCTCTGCTGTAAGAGGCATAGAGTACGATGGACATGATCGTTCTATTGATATGAGACTCTCTTCTTTGCGCAAAAAAATAAACGATAATGTTCCTCCCTATAAGTACATAAAGACGGTTAGGGGTGTGGGGTATGTACTACGCGAGTAACCAGATGTTTAAACGTTTATTTTTTTATTCTGCAGCGGCTTTTATTTGCAGTATCTTTATTGCGGTTATTCTTTTAGATACCAATTATGTTGATATCCGTGTCCAAGAAGAAAAGCCTATTTTAGAAGGCATTTATTCTGTCATCAATAAGCAAGCTCAAGAAGGCCCTATCAGTAATGATGTACTGAATTATTGGTCTGGTCAATTTGGTTATGAGTTAGATGTGTTGACTGTTCAGCAGGCTGAGGATTTAGAAGTAGATTTGGTACAGTTATCCCGTGCTGGAAGTATCATTGAATTGGTCAGTGGTTGGACGCAAGACAGTGTCACGGCTTACTATCAGCATGGTGAACAAATATTAGTGATGTCTAAGATGCATGTGGATAAGCAAGCTTACTTGCTCTACTGGCAATCGCTATTGGTGACGATTTTAACAGTATTAGCACTGTTTGTTTATTGCTATGTACATATGCATAAAAAGTACATTAAGCGACTGTTAAACGCTTATGAAGCGTATGGTCAAGGTAAGCTCTCTTTACGCGTACCCACCGAAATGCCTGCTCCTTACAGTGTGCTTGCTAGTCACTTTAATACCATGGCAGAAAAAATTGAAAGCTTACTCGAAGAGCATCAACATATGCTCAATGGTATTTCTCACGATTTAAAAACGCCACTCGCTCGGTTGCGCTTTGCATTAGATATGACTCGCAGTTGTAACAGTGCCGAAGAGTATCGTGAGACGATTCAGTTTATGGACGAAGATTTAGATGCCTTGGACGAATTACTCGATGACTGGTTTTTATATGTTGGTTTAAATGCCGCACGTAGAGAGCCTAAAATTCAGGTCTGCCGACTAGAAAGTATTGTTAATAAGGTGGTGAGTCGCAGTGTTCCTGCTTATTCACAGATTAATGCGCTTGCTCACATCGTGCCTGATATTGAGGTTAACGCTGACAAAAAGTTGCTGAAAAGAGCGATTGAGAACTTGGTAAATAACGCCTGCAAATTTGCTTCTAGTACAATTCGTGTGAGTACGCGCTGCTGTGATGGGTATGTTTGTATTGACGTCGAGGATGATGGTGCAGGTATACCCGAAGACAAACGAGCAGCAGTACTAAAACCTTTTTTACGCTTAGACAGTAGCCGTAACATACCGGGAATTGGACTTGGCTTATCGATTGTGGCGAGCATTTTAAACAGCCATAACGGTAAATTGGAGATATGCGACTCCCCTTTGGGAGGCGCTAAGATCACCTTGATGCTGCCCAGTGAGAAAAAACTCACAAAGCCTAAGAGCAGCTAAAATCCTGAAACAAGTTCAGGATGACAAACAACCCGTCATTCTGACGCAGGTCAGAATCTTGTTATATTTAGCAATCAGTGCGAGTGCAAGAAGATCCTGAAACAAGTTCAGAATGACGAGAACCCCGTCATTCTGACGCAGGTCAGAATCTTGTTATATTTAGCAACCAGTGCGAGTGCAAGAAGATCCTGAAACAAGTTCAGGATGACAAGAAGCCCGTCACTCTGACGCAGGTCAGAATCTTGTTATATTTAGCAATCAGTGCGAGTGCAAGAAGATCCTGAAACAAGTTCAGAATGACGAGAACCCCGTCATTCTGACGCGGGTCAGAATCTTGTTATATTTAGCAACCAGTGCGAGTGCAAGAAGATCCTGAAACAAGTTCAGGATGACAAATCATTGGTTGTTTATCAGCAACTAAACTTGGCTATTTCTGTTTCTAGTTTAACGGTTAACTCTTTAATACTGTCAGTGGCGTGATGGGCTTTTTCAGACACACTGGCGGTTTGCGAGGCTGTATCTGAAATAGTTACGACACGACGTGCGGTATCTTCGCCAGCTTCGAGCTGCTCTTTCGCTGCATGAGCGATTTGGTGACTCATTTGCGATATTTCACTCAATGAATTGGCCACTTTACGCAGTTCTTCACCAGCTTCTTTGGACATAGTCACGGTTTTCTCACTGGTATGAATTGACACTGTCACAGATGATTTCGCTTCTTGGGTGGCAGATTGCAGTTTGCCAATCATAGTATGAATTTCTTCGGTACTGGATTGCGTGCGTTGTGCAAGCTGGCGTACTTCATCTGCGACCACGGCAAAGCCACGGCCTTGCTCCCCAGCTCGCGCAGCTTCAATGGCGGCATTCAGAGCCAGTAAGTTGGTTTGTTCAGCAATGCTTTGAATAACACTCAGTACATTAGCAATATTACTTACTTCTTCATCTAGGGTTTGTATGTTATTACCCGCACTGTCAATTTGCTGCTCTAATAAGGCGATGGTTTTTGCAGCTTCAGTAGTCAGCTTATCGGCATTCTGGCCTTGCTTCTCGGCTTCTTGTACGGAGTTGGCAGTTTGATCGGCATGTTCAACCACTGTTTGTGCAGAAGCCGTTAACTCGGTGATAGCAGAGGCAACCATTTGTGTTTCGCTACTTAAACTGCGAGTTAGTTGCTCAAGCTCATTTGAACGTTGCTCACCATCGTTACTCTGTGATTTAAGTGCGTCGCTTACTCCTGCAATACCACCAACTACGCCTTGCAAGCCTTGTTGCATGTAGCTCATCGCCGCAATAATACTGTCTTCTTTTGCTTGTGCGGTATTAATTGGTGAGCTCAAGTTGCCACGCGATACTTGCTTTACAATAGAGAGCACTTCATCTAGCTCGCCACCAAGCTTGTTAGATAAAGCCAAACCAAACTTAGCTAACGCAAATGTTAAGGCAACGGCAATGAGCAAAGATAAGCTCAACAACCAACGTGCGGTGCCCCAGTATCGAGCGTCGACTTCTTTGGCACTGATCCCCGTACCCACGTACCAACCAAACCCAGAGGTTTTTTGTACAACAGAGGTTAAGTCAACCACTTCTCCATCACGCACAGAATCCCATTTGTAGGTGATAATTTGGTCTGTTTTGCTGCCAACCAAACGTTCGACCATACGGCCTATACTGTTACCTTTGGAATCCTTAAAGTCATTAAAGCTTGTACCATGAAGTTGCGGATCATGAGGGGTGGCAACAAAGTTAAGCTCATCATCAACAACATAGACATATTCAGAGTCATGGTATTTGTTTTCTCTAAGCATCTGAATTGCAAGTTTTTTAGCTTGTTTTTCACTCAGAGCACCCGTTTCTACATAGTCTTCGAATTGTTCGACAATATTAACTGTGCTTTTCATCAATTGATTGATGCGTGCAATATTGTCTGATTCACTCGCATGACGTAAAGCTTGTAATCCTAATGTGGCGACCAGTAAAAGTGAGAGGAAAATAGCCGCGGCGAAAAGTATTATTTTAATTCTTAATGTTAAACCTGATAGCACGATACGCCCCTTTCAGATAATAGAGTATTATTATCTACCATGTTTATCGGAATCATGTAAGTAACATATAGTGCATTTGGCTAAAAATGGAGATGATATTTCCTCATATTGATGAGATTATTTACTTACTTTGCATTGATTATGCTTATTTCATGCTCCGTTAAAGGGCGATACTCACCACTTGCTAACGTGTCGTCTAATTCAATATCAGCAATTTTTTCTCTATGAAGTTCAACAACTTTATTGCCAACGGCTGCAAGCATACGTTTAACTTGGTGGTATTTGCCTTCGCAAATAGATAACCGCAAACAGTAACTTTCTAGCTTTTGTGCGATGGCAGGCAAAGTGGCTTGTTTTTCATTATGCAATTGCACACCTGCTCTGAGTTGTTCAAGGGCTTCTTCCGTTATTGGCTCTTGAGTTTCAACTAAATAAGTTTTGAATTTTTGCTTTTTTGGAGAGGTGATCTGATGAGACCAATCACCATCATTAGTGATAAGTACAAGGCCTGTGGTATCTATATCTAAACGACCTGCAACATGAAAATCTTTTAAGTTAGGTTCGTCTAACAAATCAAAGACAGTGGCATGCATTTCATCACTATTAGCGCAGACATAACCCGCTGGTTTATTCAACATGAAGTAGCGCTTGCCCAAATACTGCAACGGTTTACCCTGCCAAGTGACGAGATCGTCCTGAGTAACTGAATAATCAAATTTATTAACCAGTTCACCGTTAACGGTTACATAACGTCTTTTAATACCAGCTTTGACTTTGGTACGTGGCAATTCAGTGAGGTGGCTCAAAAACTTATCCAAGCGACAAGGAAACTTCATAATCTTTTATCTTTAATTTTAACGGAACATCATTATACGCAACTGTGTTACTTAGATCAGTTTTTTCGGTATACCTCGGGGATTAAATCATACGGATGAACACTAAGTAGCCAGTTGCTATCAAGTAGAGTTTTCAAAGCGCTGAGAATAGTTTCGCTCAATAATTGCTTTTGCTCTTCACTGCGTCCTGCTATGAGGTGAGCTTGTACATGGACAAAGCCGCTTTTACCTGCTTGTACTTTAAAGTGCTCAAAACTCTGGCTACGAGTTTTTATCGTGCTGTTATCAAACAAGTTTGTTCGCTCTGTGGCTTGGTGGACGCATGTAACAAGGTCAGTAGTTGGTACAGGAAGGTTACTGGCATGTTCAATGATTATATGTGGCATGATGACTTATTGGTCCAAGTATGAGTAAATGGGGCTATATTAGGTCATTTATATGGAAATACTAGATGTATAAATACAAAATTGTATTGGCTGCCATTGCTACAGTGATGACATTAAGTGGCTGTAGTGATGATGCTGCCAAAGTAAGTTTAGGTTTGTTTACCACCAAAGATGTGGTGGTATCAGCTCAGCAAGACCCGATTGTTACGGGAGTTACCTGCCATATTAGTCATGTTGAAGCCGACTTTGATTTTTCTGACCCATCGGATATGTCGATAGCATGTCGCCAAACGGGTGAAATTACTGAGCAACAGATGCAACAAATTGATTTATCTAAAGATGGTGAAGTTGTCTTTAAAACATCAAAAAGTATTTTATTTAAATCATTAAAAGTTCGTCGTATTTATGACGCTAAAACTCGCACTTTATTGTATTTATCTTACTCGACCAAAGAAACCAGTGGCAGTCATCACCATGCCTTGTCGACAGTACCACTTTATAATACAAAAGCTTGGCAATGGGCAACGAGAACTGAGTAATTATGCTAGCGTTATTTAAATCAAAACCATTATTAAGTGAGTCAGAAGTAGCTTGGCTGATGGACACATTTGTCTGGGCATGTGAGCATTTTGACGGGCAATACTTTTTATCTAGTACACAGATCATAGAGCCTACGGGGCAGTACTTTCCTGACCAAGTAACCAGTGTTGAGCAAATGGCACAGACGGTGTTTAAGCGTGTGCGAGATTATGCGGGTTTGCAAACATGGCCATTACAATTGGTTGGTCCTGCAAATTTACCTGCTGAGCAAACTATGCCGGTATTTAGTTTTTCCGATACCATGCGCGGGGAGTCGGCTATGCTCAATGTACAGCCACCACATGATGTATTGTTGTCGTATAATCCAAACCAAATTAATCAACCTCAAGATTTAGTGGCCAGCTTTGCTGGCAGCTTAGCGACGGTCATGATTTATCAAAAAGGTGCGTTACCACCAGGTGGAGAGCAACAAATTGCAGCTGCCAGCGATGCGTTAGCTTGCTTTATGGGCTTTGGCGTGATGATGAGTAACACGGTATATCAATTCAAAGGAGGGTGTGGCTCTTGCTATAACCCTTATGCGAATCGCCAAGCGGCACTGAGCGAAGCGCAGACGGTCTTTATGCATGCTTTAGTGTGTTATTTCAAACCCAATGTAGATGGTAAAAAGCATTTGAAACCACATTTAAAGAGCATTTATAAAAAAGCGCGAAAGCAAATTGAAAGTTACGTTAGTGATTCACCTAATCCAGTCTTACTGATGCTCAAGGAGCAAAGTAATGCTTGAGTTTGTCGATGAATTTTTGTTGATTGCTGTGGCGCATTTTTTTGCCGTCGCAAGTCCTGGCCCTGACTTTGCAATTGTATTAAAGCAAAGTATTCAACGGGGACGAGCAAATGCGCTATGGACAAGCGGTGGAGTTGCATTGGGTATTTTAGTCCATGTTACCTATTGTTTGCTTGGTGTGGCGATTATTTTGTCTCAGTCACCAACATTGTTTAACGTGCTTAAATATGTTGCGGGTGCTTATTTGGCCTATATGGGTGTTCAGGCGCTGCGCGCAAAACCAGCACAGGGTAATTCATCGAGCGAAAAACCAGTTGTTCAGGATACTGAAAGCGCTTGGCAAGCATTGAGACGCGGTTTTTTAGTTAATGCGCTTAATCCAAAAGCGACGCTGTTTTTTCTCTCGTTGTTTACCTTGGTTATTTCACCGTCAACGCCCACCAAAGTCCAAGCATTTTATGGGTTGTATATGGCTTTTGCTACTTGGGTATGGTTCTCGTTTTTAGCTTTGGTATTGAGCAAAGAGCGTGTACGTGCTTTTTTTGCGCGAGCGGGTCATTGGTTTGACAGAGGGATTGGCGTTGTCTTAATCGCTTTGGCGGTAAGAGTTGTGATTTAAGTAAAGGTTAATAAAGCAGTATGAGTATTAAGCCCCATATCAATTTTGCATTTGGCTCGAACATGTCAACTAAGCGGTTATTTGCCCGCTTACCCCAAGCGCAGTGCTTAGGTGTCGCTAAGCTTTTTGGTCATCAGCTTACATTTAATATGCTAAGCACCGATGGTTCAGCCAAATGTACTATCGAAGCGACTCATCGGCGTGATGATTTGGTCATGGGGGTCCTGTATGCCTTAAATGATCAAGAAATTAATCAATTAGATATCATCGAAGGGGCGCGTTACGATCGTGTTGCGCTTGACGTTGAGGCATTAGAACATGGTCCGATGCGTGCGCATTGCTATATCGCCAATACGTTTATTGATACGCATCTACCTTTTGATTGGTATGTGCAGCATGTACTGCATGGGGCGTTAGAGCATCGGTTTCCTGCTGATTATGTTAAGCACATTGAAGCGCAACAGCATGTCACTGATCATGACCTAGAACGTGCCCAGCGAGAATGGCAGCTATATCAAAAAGTGAGAGTGAGTAACAAAGTTTAATTTTGATGTGCAGGAAAAAATTCAAGATGTTGGTAATTAACACCAAAGTCGCACTGTGCTCGCTCACAGTGCTTGTTACACTTATATAAAAACGAGTTGAAGGATTACAATGAGAACTGCAGTGATAAGCCACCCTCATTGTCGAAAGCATTCGATGGGGCCTGAGCACCCTGAGTGTCCAGAACGATTAGATGCGATCACCGATAGGTTATTAGCGTCGGGTGTCGATGCTACCATCGCTCATATGCAAGCACCTAAAGTGAGTATGTCTCACGTGGCGTTAGTACACGAGCAGTCTCATATTGATAAAGTGTGCGCAGCGATACCTGAGCAAGGTGTACATGAATTTGCAGAGGATGTTTGGTTGTGTCCTGAGTCGTTCAAAGCGATTGAACGAGCGGCGGGGGCTGGTATATTAGCCGTTGATGAAATATTAGCTGGTAATTTAGATGCCGCGTTTTGTAGCGTACGCCCGCCGGGACATCACGCGAACCAATCCTCTTCATCGGGCTTTTGTGTATTTAATAATCTGGCAATTGCCGTTGCCTATGCAAAATCATTGGGTGTAAAGCGCATAGCGGTATTGGATATCGATGTACATCATGGCAATGGCACACAAGACATAATGCGTGAGCAACCTGATGTGTTGTTTTGCTCTTTATTCCAGCATCCATTTTATCCAAACACCGAAATCGAGAACAACCAGCATATCGTCAACTCTCCATTGCCAGTGGCAAGTAAAGGTGAAGACTTACAAGCGCTGTTTAACCAACAATGGTTGCCTAAATTAATGGCATTTAAGGCGGAGCTCATCTTTATCAGTGCGGGGTTCGATGCGCATATTGAAGACGACATGGGCGGTTTACAATTTGTAGAGGCCGATTATCAGTGGCTAACAGAGCAAGTGATAAACGTAGCCAATAGTACCCAAGCGAAGGGGATTATCTCTTTTTTAGAAGGGGGATATGCTTTGTCGGCTTTAGGGCGCAGCGTTGCTACACACATCAAAGCATTGGTTGAAGGGCACTTCTAAGTTACCCCGAGTTCAGATTAGTTATGTAGTTGTTTGAGCAATTCAAAGGCTTGTTGATAGGTTTGTAGAGATATCTTTTGCACGCAACATTGCCCATCTTCCATAAGCGCTTGCTGAACTAACTCAGTGAGCGGTTGTAGTTGAATTGCAGCTATTTCATTTCCCAATAAATCGCAGCAATTGCCGTCTTTTAGCACACACACCGCTTGATTCTTTTGCTCGGTGGTTAAATAAAAAGTGCTCTGTTCAAGTGAATGAGGGCTGTCAATATATTCAATACTTTCTTCTAAACACAGCAAGAGTGGGTAATATTTTATTGTCATAGTTTGTTCTCAATCAAAGTATAAAACATGAGCAGCATTATACTGCGTATTCGAGTAAGAATACGAGGTTGTGCTCAATGGTATCTGATAATCGTCAATTACAAATCAAAGATATTTTTTCTAACCAATTATTGTCCTGCGATCATCAAACGCCATTAGTCGAAGCGGTTGAGTTGATGCGTAAGCGGCGAGTAAGCTCAATATTTGTCACCGAACATGGGCAAATAGTGGGAATTTGGACGGAATCAGATTGTGTCAAGCTCAACTTTAATGATCCAGACTTTGCCTATGCGCCAATCGCAGGTTCAATGACCGCACCTGTGCATGATATTCAAGTTGATAAAACCTTGAGTGAGGCTACGGTCAAATTTCATCAATTAGGCATTCGTCATCTACTGGTCAAAGATCAGCACAATGAAGCTGTTGGAGTGGTTTCACTGTCTGATATTGTACGCAATCAAGGATTAGATCATTATTTACATTTTCGGCCAATCGAAGATCACTACAACCGCAATGTGATTATTTTAAAAGCCGATGATTGTGTCTCAAGAGTTATTGAAGTGATGCGAGTTCGTCGAGTTACTGCGGTGTTAGTTTACCACAGTGACTTGGCTGAATATGGCATTGTGACTCAGCGAGATATCGCTTACATGCTACTCAACCCTGATTGGCGTATTCCTTGTTGGGAGCTGGCGACATATCCGCTGTTACAAGTTAGTCCCAAAGATAGTTTATTTGATGCATATCGACTGATGACGGCTGAGTCTATTCGTCATTTGGTCGTGAAAGACCCATGCACAGCTAAAGTGATAGGCTTGTTGCCACTTAAAAATGTACTAACCGAGATTGAAACTGCGTATTGCAGTGAACTTGAAAAGGTGCTTGTACAACGAGACTTAGCGCTGCGTAAGTCAGAGAAAAACCTTTACCTTGCCAATCGGATTATTGATGCCTCATTAGATGGCATTATGATCACTCGTGGTGATGGTGAAATATTACAAATCAACCCTGCGTTTAGTGAATTAACAGGGTACCAAGATTATGAGGTAATTGGTAAAAGCCCAAATATCCTCAGTTCAGGTATTCATGGTAAAGAATACTATGACCAAATGTGGTTAGAGCTGAGAACAAAAGGTGTATGGCAAGGCGAAATCTGTAATCGTAAAAAGAGTGGTGAGATATATGTTGAGTGGCTAACCATTATTGCCATCAATGAGCCCTATAGTGATGAAGTGCTGTATGCGGCTATTTTCAGTGACATTACCGAGCGCAAAAATGCTGAAGAGAAAATTGCACGACTCGCTTATTTCGATGAGCTAACAGGTTTGCCAAATCGTCGTTTGTTTTACGACCGCTTATCGATGGCTTTAGCTTCTGCTCATCGTGAAAATCATAAACTAGCGGTGATGTTCATTGATTTAGACCGTTTTAAAGAAGTGAATGACACGCTAGGCCACAGTGCCGGTGACGAACTCTTAGTGCAAGTCAGTGAGCGTATAAAAAATATGCTTGAAGAAGGCGATACGCTAGCGCGTCTTGGTGGCGATGAGTTTGTCGTGCTACTGACAGAGGTAAAGCATATTTCGGATGTGGTGGGGTTCGCGAACAATGTGCTAGAGCAGTTAAGCAAAGCATTTGAGCTTAATGATATCAGTGTTAACGCCACCGCCTCGCTAGGGGCTGCTATTTATCCTGATGATGGCGTGGATAGCGAAACTTTACTCAAGCATGCAGATGTAGCGATGTATCGCTCCAAAGAGATTGGCCGAAATTCGTTTCAGTTATACAAAGCGTCAATGAACGCCCGTTCGTTAGAGCGTTTGTCTATGTTAAGCCGATTCCAGCACGCCCTAGAGCATGATGAATTTGAGCTTTATTTTCAGCCACTACAATGTTTGGCGAGTCGAAGAATTTCTAGTGTTGAATGCTTGTTGCGCTGGAATGACCCAAAGTTAGGCATGATCTCGCCTGCGCAATTTATTCCGCTTGCCGAGGAATTAGGACTCATTATCAAATTAGATCAATGGGTGATCAATAAAGCGTGTGAAAAAATGGCGCTATGGCGACGTCAAGGCAGTGATTTACGGCGTATAGCGATTAATGTGTCAGCCCAGCACTTGTGCCAAGGTGAATTGGCAACAACCGTATCCAACGCATTGAATAAACATGGGGTAGATGGGCGTTTTGTTGAGCTTGAACTCACTGAAAGCAGCTTTATTAGTAACTTACATGAAGCTAAAAGTGAGCTTCATAAATTAAAGAGTTTGGGGGTTGCTATCGCTTTAGATGACTTTGGAACGGGTTATTCTGCGCTAAGTTACCTCACTAAGTTACCGATTGACACACTAAAAATAGATGCCAGCTTTGTCGCTAAAATACCTGATGAATATGGTAATAGTGAAATTGTTGCAGCAATCATTGCGATGGCTAAAGCACTCAATTTGCACGTGGTAGCTGAAGGGGTTGAAAAAGCAGAGCAGCGCCAGTTTTTACAAAAACTGGGCTGCAACACTATCCAAGGTTATATGTATTGTAAACCCTTGAGTTGTGACGATTGGCTGCGTTTCTATCACGCAGAAAAAGTCACTTCATAAGCGGTAAATTTACGAATATTAATGACGCCGGTATCAAAAATAAGGTACTGGCCTTTTATTCCCTGTAATACACCCGATACCTCTGGGTTTTTATCAAAGTTGAAGGATGTTATTTTGGTTGGAAATTGCTCAATAGGAAAGCTTAAGTCAACCACTTCTTCATCTAGACATTCAATGGCAGTAGCACCAAATAACTCTGCAAGCTCGTCTAATTTGTTTTTGATTTGTGGGATCAACTCATTGGCACTGGCTTTTAGGTCGATCTCTTCAGATACGCCTTTGAGCATGTTGCGCCAATTGGTTTTATCAGCAATAAACTCAGCCAGTGCAACCTCTACTAGGCCTGACTGTAACCGTGTTTGCACTTTAAATATTGGCAACGCTTGAGTGGCACCTTGGTCTATCCAACGCGTTGGGACCTGTGTATGACGAGTGATACCCACTTTTAAACCTGAGGTGTTTGCAAGATAAACGTAGTGGGGGATCATACAGTGCTCTTCACCCCACTGTGGTTCACGACAAGTGCCTTTATCGAAGTGACACGTTTCCGGTTTCATAATACACATGTCGCAGCTCGCCAGCTTTCTCATACACACAAAACAGTGTCCTTGCGAGTAGCTTTTTTTGGTTTTTTTACCGCAGTTACAACAAAAAATATTGCCAGTGTGCGTGAGGGTAATGCGCTTACCGATGTGCTCATTGAGTGCAATAAGCTCATTGCCAATGGGTAATTGGTATTGAATTGGTTGTGTATGCGTTGCTTTTAGCTTGCTTAGAGTGCCTTGCATCTTTACGCCCCTAAAGATGTTAAAAGGGCGATACTATCAAGCTGCTCGTTAAGTCACAATCTGTATTAGAAGAGAAGTGCGAACAACAATGTTGTTCGCACGCGGTTTAGTTAGTATTTGGCTGAGCGCGTCTGACTTTTTAAAGATGCTTTAATAAATTCACGTAAATCATCATTAGAGGTTTTTAAATCTTCTTTACGTAAATACATCATATGGCCCGAACGGTAGCCTTTAAAGCTCAAGCGGTCGCGCATTTTGCCGCTTGGGTCTAGTTGCCACAGAGTGTATTTGGCATCAAAGTAGTTGGTTGCACCATCATAGTAACCAGCTTGTATTAATACGTTTAGATAAGGGTTTTCGGCCATCGCTTCACGTAGCTGTTCACCTGTGTTGTTATTACTTCTATCCCACGGATGAACATTGGCTAACATGTTGTATTGCACATCTGTTTTATAATTTAGCTCTTCACGAATGTAATGGTTTATGGCTGGAGTAAAGGCGTGCAACCAAGCACTTAGTTCAGGAAAATAATCCGGTCTGTCACCTGCATCACGCTTATCTATACCTAAATAGCGTGAGTCTAGTCTACCCAAAATATAGCCTTGGTCACGCAGCAATTCTTTCCAAAACGCGTCATCGCTGATATCCAAATTATTTTGCAGCACAAACTGTTTAGACAGGCCACTATAAAAGGCAACACGTTCAGCGATTGCTTGTTTGTCATCGTTTGCAATGAAGGCTCCTTTTGCCAGTGCTGGTAAATACTGATCAATGGTAAAGCGCTCAACTTCTGATAGCACTTCTGTTAAGTCTTTTGCTTGTAACTCGGCTGGCAACACCTTGTGATGCCAAGCAGTTGCAGCAAAATAAGGGAGTCGGTTTGCGGCTTTTACTGGCCCCTGACGTTCGATACCAATATCGGTTGGCGAGACTAACACCACACCATTTAAAAACCACCAATGGGCTTGTTGAAGCTCTCTTGCAAGACCTGAAACTCGCACTGTACCGTAGCTTTCTCCGATTAAAAACTTAGGTGATAATGAGCGGTTATTGCGGGTAATAAAGGTATTAATCCAATCTGCAAGGTATTTTATATCTGCGTTAACACCAAAAAACTGCGCTTTTTGTTCATCGGCGCTGGGCATTTTGCCTTCTTTATTTGGTAATACACGTGAATAACCCGTTTTGACAGGGTTAACAAATACGATGTCTGCAACGTCCAACACAGAGTAAGGGTTATCTTTCATACCGTAAGGCTGCACAGGGTAGCCCTCGTCATCAATTTTCAAAATGCGTGGTCCAGTGTAGGCGATATGCATCCATACAGAAGCGGAACCAGGGCCACCATTAAATGAAATTAACAGTGGGCGTTTACTGATATCATCCACTTTATCTTTTTTGTAGTAGTTATAGTAAAGCGTCGCCGTCGGTTCCCCTTGCTCGTTCCATACCGGTTGAGTGCCTGATGTCACACTGTAACTAATGCGTTCACCGTTGATGGTCGCTTTGTGATTGGTGACCACTTTACTATCAATGTCTATTGCACGATTGTGATCTGCTGCAGCGCAGTTAAAGCCAACGGCAATAAAACATACCGCCAGAAACTTGCTTAAGTTCATTACTTTCCCCAAATGAATAAATTTATAACATTACAGTTGTTTTTCACGCAACTTTCAAAGTGTATGAGTCAAATACCATCAACAATAGGATAACTTGCGGGCATTAAATGAGTCGAGCGAAACAACTCTCAAAGAACGCACTTTGATTAAGAAGGTTGCACCATGACAGTACAGCATGGCTAATAATGCACTTAGTTGGTGCACTATTAGCCGTTATTATTTGTGTTTTTTTGTTAACATTTTGAATTTGTTGGCTTTAATTTTGTGGCATGAAGGTTGGATTAGCTGTGTTAACAGGATAAACCTGTCCTAAGGGGACCAACAATGAAAATGATAAGTGCAATAATAAAACCATTTAAATTGGATGAAGTAAGAGAAGCGCTCGCAGATTTAGGCATTGAAGGTATGACGGTGGTTGATGTAAAGGGTTTTGGGCGTCAACGGGGTCATACCGAGTTGTACCGTGGTGCTGAATATCAAGTCGATTTTATTCCAAAAATAAAACTAGAAATTGCAACGCGTAGTGAAAATACACAACGTGTTGTTGACACGCTTACGAAAGTAGCCAGCACAGGTAAAATCGGTGATGGCAAAATTTTTGTATATGACCTAGACCAAGTCGTGCGGATCCGTACCGGCGAATTAGATGAAGAAGCTATTTAAGGGGCCGAATAATGGAAAGCGCAATTGTAGAACTGAAATTTTCTTTAAACACTTTTTACTTTTTAATTTCGGGTGTCCTAGTTATGTGGATGGCTGCAGGGTTTGCCATGCTTGAAGCAGGACTGGTTCGTTCAAAAAACACCACAGAAATTTTAACCAAAAATATTACCCTCTATGCGATAGCGTGTACGATGTTTTTGCTCGTTGGCTACAACATTATGTATGTGGGTAATACAGAAGGCGGCATCGTCCCAAGTTTTGGTGCTCTGATTGGCGAAGCTGCCGCTGACGCTGATCATGCTTTGGAATCTGACTTCTTTTTCCAAGTTGTGTTTGTTGCCACCGCGATGTCGATTGTATCAGGTGCGGTTGCTGAACGTATGAAGCTATGGGCATTTTTGGCTTTTACTGTGGTACTGACTGGTTTTATCTATCCGGTAGAAGGTTACTGGACATGGGGTGGTGGCTTTTTATCTCAACTTGGTTTTGTTGACTTTGCAGGCTCTGCGATTGTACACGGTGCGGGCGCTGCAGCAGCTTTGTCAGGTGTCATATTGCTGGGCGCACGTAAAGGAAAATATGGTAAGAATGGTGAGATTTATCCAATTCCAGGATCAAACATGCCTTTAGCAACACTCGGTACATTTATCTTGTGGATGGGCTGGTTTGGATTTAATGGCGGGTCACAATTATTTTTAGCGGATAAATCAAATGCCGTAGCGGTCAGCCAAATCTTGCTAAATACCAATGCGGCGGCAGCGACTGGGGCAATCGCAGCACTACTTGTGTGTAAAGCATTATGGGGTAAGGCAGACTTAACTATGGTGTTAAATGGTGCTTTAGCTGGGCTTGTTGTTATTACCGCAGAGCCAGCTTCACCTACCCCCTTACTCGCTTGTATGTTGGGGGCATTGGGTGGCTCTTTAGTGGTATTTAGTATTGTTTTCTTAGATAAAGCTAAAATTGATGACCCAGTAGGTGCAATTTCAGTGCACGGTACCTGCGGTATTTTAGGGGTTATGTTAGTGCCTTTATCGAACGGCGATGCGACATTTGTAAATCAACTGATTGGTTTGGTATGTATCTTAGGGTTTGTGTTTATCGTGTCTTACCTTGTGTGGGCATTGCTAAAAACCACGATGGGCATTCGAGTTGGTGAAGAAGAAGAAATCAACGGAATGGACCAACATGATTGTGGTATTGATGCATACCCAGAGTTTGTCTCTGTGCGCAGTCAATAACGATTAGAGTATTCACTTACTTTATACGCAGAGCGGGCCAAAATGGCCCGTTCTATCTTTCAGGCTTGGTTAATCTAGGGTACTCTATGCTTCGGCATATTTAACTAAGAAGTTTGTAATAAGTGGCATGGTAGATAAAAAAAATAACGACACAGAAAAACCCAAGAAAAAGTCGACAAAAACGCCAGCCAAAACGCGTCGTTCTGCATCTAAAACTAAAACATCCTCCCCAAAATCTACTTTGGCGGCGGTTAAACATCGTATATTGCAAACTTGTTGGCGCTTTTTCTACAAAGGCACCATTGCCATAGTGGTACTTGTTAGTTTTTATTTAATTTATTTAGATGCAAAAATTACTCGCCAATTTGAAGGCAGTAAATGGCAGCTGCCAGTGCAGGTATATGCACGAGCCATGAACTTCTATCCAGAGCAATTTTTATCAGAAGACGAAGTTATCTGGGAACTCAAGCGCCTTAACTACTCTCAGGTCAACAAAATTAACCGTACAGGGCAATACGAGCTGCATGGGCGAACCATAAAAATACACCGTCGTGCCTTTGAGTTTTATAATGGTGCACAGTCGGGGCAGGTATTTACATTAAGTTTTGCTGGTAAACGTTTAGCCAATATCGTCGATGAAAATGGTCGACGCATTAAACAGGCTCGCTTAGAACCTGTACAAATTGCACGTATTGGTAATGAATCTAAACAAGATAGAGAGTTCGTTCCTTTAGAGAAGTTTCCTGATATTTTGAAACAGGCATTGCTGGTGGTTGAAGATAGAGAGTTCTATGAACATCACGGGGTATCTGTTTGGTCAATTTTACGCGCGTTATACACAAACCTTAAAGCGGGTCGAACGGTGCAAGGGGGCAGCACGTTAACGCAGCAGTTGGCGAAAAACTTTTATTTAAGCCGAGAGCGCTCAATAGTTAGAAAAATCAATGAAGCCTTCATTGCATTGATCTTAGATTATCGTTACAGCAAAGATGAAATTTTAGAGGCTTATCTTAACGAAGTCTTTATGGGACAAGCCTATAACCAAGGGGTTCACGGGATGGGGTTGGCAGCGGAGTTTTACTTTGCCAAACCTGTTGATGAGCTTGAATTTGACCAAATCGCGATGTTGGTCGCGATGGTAAAAGGTCCATCCTTTTATAATCCAAGACGTTATCCTGAGCGCGTACAAGAGAGGCGAGATTTGGTACTGCGATTGCTTGCAGAGCAAGGATATATATCAACCAATGAGCTGCGCCAAGCTTTAGTCAGACCCATTAAAGTTCAGCCGATAAACAAGAGTCTCCAGCAAAATTATCCCGGCTATTTAGAGTTGGTTGATAGAGAGCTGAAAACGTTACTGACCAATCAAGAGATAATAAATGCAGGAGTCAGGATATTTACTTATTTCGATTTGCAAAAACAAGCTGCGATGGAAGAGGCTGTGCGCAAGGGGTTGCCATACCTCGAAAGACGTTTTGATACAGAAAAGCTTGAAACTGCAATGATCTCTGTCAATGTCGCAAAAGGCGGAGTATCAGCTTTAGTGGCTGGACGTGATGTGCGTTTTAGTGGTTTTAATCGTGTACTCGATACCAAACGAAACATTGGCTCTTTAGTGAAGCCTGCGATTTATTTAACGGCATTAGAAAAGCCAAAATACAATTTAGGTACATTGCTTGAAGATGGTCCATTACAAGTGACAGACGAGTCGGGAGATGTCTGGCGCCCTGAGAACTTTGATCATAAATACCGTGGAGTTTTGCCTCTTTATCAAGCGTTTAGTAACAGTATTAATATACCAGCGGTCAACTTAGGGTTAGATGTGGGAGTGCATAATGTCGCTGCAACGCTGAAAAAGCTTGGTATAGAATCACAAATCAACCAATACCCATCGCTGTTGTTAGGCGCATTGGAGCTGTCGAGCTTCGAAGTCGCGCAAATGTATACCACACTTGCAGGTAACGGGGTTTATCGTCAGCTTACAACCATTTCTGCAATGACCAACGCCACTGGCAAAGTGCTTTATGAGCATGATGTTATAAGCCGTGAGCGTTTTACCGAGCAAGCTGTCTATATGACCAAATATGGGTTGAAGAAAGTGACAAAAGAAGGCACTGCGAAAAGGTTGAATTTACACTTTCCATCTATTCAGCTAGCGGGCAAAACAGGCACCAGTAACGATTTGCGAGATAGCTGGTTTGCAGGCTTTGATCACAATACCGTAACTGTTACTTGGCTGGGACGAGATGATAACCAATCGACAGGCCTAACAGGTGCCAGCGGGGCGCTAGAGCTGTATATCCGTTACTTGAAACCGCTTAATCCGCAAGCGATTGCTGATAATCGGCCAAGTGATGTACGTTGGGCATTTGTAAATCCTTTGACCGGTAAGCAAGCACCGCCTGGATGCGGTAAAGTGATCCAACTGCCAATACGACAGAGCGAGTTTAAACCTAGACCGCTATGTGAATAAACATGGAAGTCTAGATAAAGTAACCAACTAGCTTTTAAACTGACTCATCGCTTTTTGTAACTTTTGAGCCATTGCAGCCAGCTTCAGGGCATCTTCTTCAGTTGCTTGTGCTGAACTTAGGGTATGTTCAGCAAGCTCATTGACTTCACTGGCATCGATAAGTGCTTGTTGTGTAGCGCGGCTTTGTTGTTGCACCAGCTGGGCTATATGGACACCTTGTTCATCAATTTTAACCATACTTTGCTGAGCTTGCTGTAATACTTGATTGGTTTGATCGGCAGCTTCAACACCTTGCTCCATTTTCTCTACGCTGCTGCGCATTTTGCTCTGTGTATCGTTTGATGCATTTTGCAAAGAGTTAATAATGGTATGTATTTCCTCGGTTTGTTGTTGCGTTCTTTTGGCTAAGGTCCTTACTTCATCGGCAACCACAGCAAAACCTCGGCCTTGCTCCCCGGCTCTTGCCGCTTCAATGGCCGCATTCAGCGCAAGTAAGTTAGTCTGCTCTGCAATTTCACTGATAGCGGCGCTGACTTTGCTGATGTTGTGACTGTCTTGGGCAAGTTTATCCAGTGCGATACGGCTTTCTTCAAACTCTTTTTGTAATACCGTCATATGCTGAGCGAGCTCAGTGGTATTAACGGAGCTTTGCTTCACGTGCTGCGCTGCCGTACTTGCCAGTTCAGTGGCATGTTGTGCGGAGCCCTCAACCGAGTCTGCAACATTGGCCATTTCACTCAAAGCACCATGGATCATGCTGATTTTATGCTGCTGTTGGCCCACATCACTGCGCGTGTCATGGCTTATTTGGGTGAGCTTTGAAGTTTCTCCATCAAGCTCAACGCTGGTTGTATTGACATCGTTGAGCAATGCAATGAAAGCAGACAACACTTTGTTGTACTGAGCTACAATAATGGTCATCTCATCTTTGCCATAAGGGTTTGCTTTGGCACGTAAGTCACCTTGAGCAGCAAGCGCTGCTGCGTTAGAAAAGCTAGAAATACTGTCCACAACCGCAAAGTAGAAGCCATACATTAAATAGATGGCCAGCAGTAGACTGAGTGCCGAAGCGGTCGCTACCCCATTTCTGATGATGGTCTGTCTGGCGACTTTGTCTGCTAAAAGCTGACTCAACAAAGGGGTTGCTTGGTCAATCAACTCTGATACATCTTTAATAACAGCTTGGTAAAGCTGCTTGAACTGGGCATTTGATAGCGCTAACTTATCAGGGTCTAATAACTTTTCTTTGATGGTGTTTTTGTAGCGGGTGAGGCTTGTTTCTAAGCGTTCAATCGGTTTTTGCAACTGCTTGTTGGCCTGTGGATTAGCTGTCATTGCTACGGTAAGTTTGGTGTCTAGCTGAGTGTAGAATGTCAGCAGAACTTTGTTGAGGTTGGACAGTGCGATGAAGCTGTCTGGTGTGAATTGACCTTGGTTGATCACCAGACGTGTTTGCTCGGCAAGGGCATTGATTTGCTCTACCAATTTTGGGGTAGACTCGACCAATGCTCGGTTGATGTATGAGCGTGCAAGGTCATCATCTATTGCGAGTTTAGATTGAATTGATACTTGCTCGATGACAGAGTCTTGTGAGTTAAGTTGGTAGTTGGCTTTTGTGGCAATCCTATGATTTTCCTGTTCTTGCATGTTCATCATGTTATTAAGCAGCTTTGGGTATAAGTCTAAACCTTGCTGCTGTTGGGCACTGATATTAATTGAATGAGACAAAATACTCGTCAGAAAAAACAAACTGACACTCAAAGGTACCAGTAAAATACCAAACACTAAGGTGATTTTAGTTTTGTATTTCAGATTTGCCATTAAGTGTATTGCGGGCGCACAAAAAGCTCTTAGTCCATGCATAAGGTTAACTTTCTTAGGATATTGGTATTATTAAAGACCTGATGAAGCGTAATCTTAGTTCAAATATGTTTAATTTGCGCAAGGCGGATAAAATACATGTAAAGGGAGAGGCAGCTAGCCGAGGATAGCTAGCTGCGATTTGGTGTGATTATAGCTTTGCAAATGCACTTTTTGCCGCGGCAATCGTGTTCTCAATATCTTGCTGTGTATGCATGGTACTCACAAAACCCGCCTCGAACGCTGATGGTGCGAGGTAAACGCCTTCTTCAAGCATCAAGTGGAAGAAACGCTTAAAGCGCTCTAAATCACATTCAGTGGCTTGTGCAAAGCTGTTAACGCTGTTTGCGTCGGTAAAGAAAAAGCCAAACATGCCGCCAGCGTAGTTTGTTGTAAGCGCAATGCCAGCTTCATCCGCAGCTTGTTGAAAACCATCACACAGAGCTTTACTTTTAGCTTCTAGCTGCTGGTGTAATCCTTCCTCACTTAACAACTCAAGCGCTTTTAAGCCTGCCGCCATTGCGATTGGATTTCCTGATAAAGTACCTGCTTGATAAACTGGGCCTACTGGAGCGATGTAGTCCATTATCTCTTGCTTACCACCAAAAGCGCCGACTGGCATACCGCCACCAATGACTTTACCTAAGCATGTTAGATCAGGGGTGATATTGTAGTATTGTTGGGCACCACCTAATGCAACTCGAAAGCCGGTCATGACTTCATCGAAAATCAGTACGCTACCGTGGTTGTTACATACTTCACGCAAGCCTTCTAAAAAGCCAGGCACTGGAGGAATGCAGTTCATGTTGCCTGCGACTGGCTCTACGATGATACAAGCAATTTCGTCTTTGTATTGCTCAAAAATAGCCTTTACTTCATCCAAATTATTGAACGATACAGTTAACGTATGTTTTGCAAAATCAGCCGGAATGCCTGGTGAGTTAGGCACACCCATAGTCAATGCGCCTGAACCCGCTTTTACCAGTAGAGAGTCAGCATGGCCATGGTAACAGCCTTCAAACTTAAGAATTTTGTCACGACCCGTATAACCGCGAGCGAGTCTAATGGCGCTCATTGTCGCTTCTGTGCCAGAGCTAACCATGCGTACTTTTTCAATTGATGGTACCAGTTCTTTGACTTTTTCAGCCATGAGAATTTCGGTTTCAGTTGGCGCGCCGTAACTCAAGCCATTTTCTACGGCCTCAAGCACAGCCTGTTTAATTTGTGGGTGGTTATGACCTAAAATCATCGGTCCCCATGATCCCACGTAGTCTATATATTTGTTATTGTCAGCGTCAAAGGTATAAGGACCTTCTGCTTTGGTGATAAAAAGCGGTGTGCCACCTACGCCGTTAAATGCGCGAACAGGTGAGTTTACACCACCTGGGATAGACGTCTGGGCACGAGTAAATAAGTCTTGGCTAATTGTCATGATGATTCCTATCTGTTAACTGTTACGTTTTCGGCTAAACCAAGGCACGTCGGCTTCGTACTTTTCAACTTGGTTTTCGACCCCTAGGGTCAGAGCAAAGAGTGCCATACGGATAAGTACGCCATTTTGTACTTGGCGGAAAATAGCGAGGTTATCGTTGTTATTTAAGTCATTATCTAGCTCATTTGCATCACTGCGGCTATCACGAGGCAGTGGGTGCATTAAGATTGAGTTTGGTTTACAGTGTGCGTTATAAATTGCTTGACTGATCCTAAAACCACCACGGTATTTGTTGGCTTCTTCTTGAGATGGAAAACGTTCTTCTTGAATACGGGTCTGGTACACGATATCGGCTGCTAAGTTGCCTTCCATTTTTGAAACAAGTTCTATTTTGTGGCCTGCGTTGCTGACATTATCAAGAATATAATCAGGCATTTGTAAACCATCAGGCGCAACCATACTAAAACGTACATTTTTGTAGTGGCAAAGCAGTTTAGACAGTGAGTGTACCGTGCGGCCGTATTTTAAATCGCCAACAAGTGCGATATGCATGCCATCGATGCTACGCCCAAAACGACTTAATTCACGCTCAATAGTAAGTAGGTCAAGTAAAGCTTGAGTTGGGTGCTCATTAGGGCCATCCCCTCCATTGATAACAGGAACATCAGAACCGGTCGCAAATTCGCTAACCGAGCCTGCATCTGGGTGGCGCATCGCAACTGCATCTGCATAAGCTGAAATAACGCGGGCGGTATCATATAGCGATTCACCTTTAGCCAGCGCAGAGCTTTGCATACCAGTTGTTTCACGTACTAAACCGCCGAGTAGATTAAATGCGGTGCCAAAGCTAACTCGAGTACGAGTACTAGGTTCAAAAAACAGATTCGCTAAAATAGCACCTTCGAGCACGCGAGTGCGCTTGTGCTTTTTTGCATATGGCTCCATTTTTTTTGCTATAGCAAAGATATGTTCAATCGCTTCTCTGTCTAACTGATTGACAGAAAGAATGTTTTCACCTTGGAAACTTAACATTGGGCGGTTCCTAATCACAACTTAACAACGGGTCACAAACAGCTAGGCAACCCAACCGTGATAACGCGCACATAACATCGCGGTTATTTGGCGCGCTATCATAGCATAGTTATAGATTAGGTTTGAGTATTGCGAGCAGTACAATGACTAATAAAAGTATCACTGGAAACTCATTAAACACTCGATAAAAGCGATGGCTCTTTTTATTGCGGTCGTGTTTAAAATCATTGAGTAGTTTGAAGCAGTAAACATGGTAGCCATATAGGATGATTACGAGCACCAATTTGTAGTGCAACCACATGCTATGACGAAACCATTCTCTGCCATACTCATAAATAGTGAGCAGACCAAATAGCAGCGTAAACAATGCAAATGGAGTGACGAAGTAAAGTAAGCGTCTTTCCATAATCTTTAGCATTGCACTACAAGATTTTTCTTCAGTCATGGCGTGATAAACAAACAGGCGTGGAAGGTAAAAAATACCGGCAAACCAAGCTATCATAAAAAATATATGTAGGGCTTTGTATATCAAAAGTGCGCTCATTACATCTCCATTAAAGTAAGCTATTGCGGATCGTTAAAATATGGCGAATTTGGTCCCACCGTAATAGACCCATAATTTGTTTATCATCTTTTTGACTATAAACATATACCGCACCACTGCGCTTGTCTTTTAATATGTCAAATGCATCAGACAAGGTTGCTTGACTGCTTAGCCCTTGAAGTGGGATATAAGAAATTCCCACATTTTGGTCGCTCATTAAACTTAAATCATATTCAGCAAGTCGATAACCGTTTTCTTCATCATATACGATCAAAGGCGTTTGACTGTTCACCGCAGCGAGGGTTTCTTTTATTTGTTCTTTATCGTCAGAGTAGAGCAGCTTAAAGTTTTCATCCATTTCCTCCATAATGCCGACTTTTTGCAATGCTTCACTCGCTGGAGAAACTTGATAGGGGAGGCCTTGAAAGTCAAGTTGTTGCAAGAAGATCGAGCGATTGCCAAAAACCTGTAAGGCAGTGACATAGGCGGTTGATATAACAAGCATAGCTGGCACGATGATCTGCGGATTAGAGGTAAGCTCCATCACCGCGGTGAGTGCGGCTAGTGGCGCATGTAAAGTGGCAGCCAACAACCCTGCCATACCGAGAACACCGTAGGTGCCGCTGACATCCAGGCCTGGGGTGATAAATTGAGCGAAGAACGACATCAAGGTGCCCATGATAACGCCCAACCCAATCACTGGTCCGATTAACCCCCCTGGAATACCTAAACCAATAGCAAATAGGGTTGCGAGTAATTTAGCGATTAACACAGTTGTGAGTAATTGCATATTATCGGGAGAGTCAACGGCTAAACTTATGGCACTCATACCAGAGCCCATCGCTTCAGGGACCATATAACCAATGAACCCTGCAATAAGGCCTGCCAGCAACAAACGAGGGAACATGTTTACCGATTTAAAGGTTTTAATAATAAGCATGAGGTTTTGGTTAAAGCTAAAGGCAATGGCACCTAAAATCACGCCGCATAGGATCAAATATGGATAATGCCAAAAGTTTAAAGGTGTGATGCTAAACAGTGCTAACTCACTATCATTGCCGAATACAAATTGTGTTGCTAATGCACCAGTCACCGCGGCCAGCATAATGGGCACAAAAATATGTATTTTGTATTCCCTAAGCACTACTTCCATTACAAATATGACCGCTGCAAGCGGTGTATTAAATGATGCTGCAATACCCGCTGCGACTCCGCACCCAGCTAAAGTTCTAGCAGAGTTTAGGGGTAAGTGAAGACGCTCTGCCAAAATACTTGCCCCAGTTGCCCCCATATGTACAGAAGGGCCTTCTCGACCAACCGAAAAGCCACAGATCAGTGCCATTGCACCGCCAAAAAACTGGTTAGCACTGTTCCATATTGGCATTTTTCCGTAATGGTGCTTGATGCGATGAATTACAAAGGGGATGCCTAAACGGTAGTGCTTAAAACCTGTTAGGTCAGCAAAAACTGCAATTAGCAAGGCGCCGAGAACGGGTAAAACCACCCGCTGATACTCAGCAAGTGTTGAAAAATCATCCTGGGTTTGCAAAAACAGTGCTTGCACCTGCGTGATGGTCAGTCGGAAAAGGATAATCAAAACAGCGGCCAATAGCCCTGCAATTACGCCAAGCAAGCATAATTGAACAGAAGTTTTGGGCTTGGCTAGGCGACGCCTTAGAGTATCCAGCGACATGTTTGAATTCCGAGTCATAATAAGGACTTAAGTTTATCAAAAAAATGTCATAGCGTCCTTGATAAGTGAATATTTAATTCGCTATTTTTGTGCGAAGTAACCTTTTGAGGAGTCTAATAACTATACTTGATTAAAACACTCGGGTATTAGATAATTGCCACATAAAATGTACAAGGGTTGAAGTGAAAATGTCTGAACAGTTACCTATCCAATTTAGCGATGCAGCTGCAAATCGAGTTAAAGAGCTTATCGAAGAGGAAGAAAATCCGAATCTTAAGTTGCGTGTTTATGTAACTGGGGGGGGCTGCTCGGGTTTCCAGTATGGTTTCACATTTGATGAAAAGGCCAACCCGGGAGACCTAGAGATTGAAAAAAATGGTGTAATCATGGTTGTTGACCCGATGAGTATTCAGTATCTCATTGATGGTACGGTTGATTACACAGAAGGCTTGGAAGGGGCACGATTCTTTGTCGATAACCCTAATGCAACAACAACATGTGGTTGCGGTGCCAGCTTCAGTGTATAGCTCTTTTTAGAGAAAAAGCCGCTTGTTTATAGTGGCTTTTTTTATGTCTGATGTGTAACTTGGATCATTAGTACAAAGAAGCCTAGTACAAAGGTACTAAATGCTAAAATATATAAAAATCCTTTCTTTCCCTTCTTTATTGGCACACCATTAGTGCGTAAAAAGCAATACCATGCAAAACACAGCAAAATTGGTAATAAAAACAGCAATCGGATCATATATATTCAGCCTACATTTTGGTTAATTTGTTAATATTAGGTCTAAGTTTATATTTTTTAAAGAAAAATATTTTATTATTAAAAGTGGTACATTTTATAAAATTTTTGTTAAAGTTAAGGGGCTTTACTACTTCGGTAGAAAGTTAAAATAGTTTAAGTTTTAATTAGGTGTTAAAAGAATTATAGTCTATACCTAATTTGGTACATAGGGACAAACTAGGCTGTTCGCCGATGTTCCTATGGTATACATTACAGTAGTTCAAATGAGACGGGCATATTTCATTTGAATTTTTTTATGAATATCATCTAGTAGGAGATGTTTAATATGATGGGAAAAACGGTTTCTTCTGAAGAAAACGGCAAGCTAACTAAGTGGCTAAAATCTAAGCGTCATGAGAAAGGCCATACAATGCGTAGTCTCGCACAGGTCTTGGGTACTCCGCATTCTTTCATCGGAAAAATTGAGAACCAAGAGCGTCGTTTAGACGTGATAGAGTTTTTACGCTATTGTGAAGCACTTGAAGTTGACCCATATGAGGGGCTTCACCTGCTAAAAGACGAGCAGTAAGTATTGCTTGAGTAATAAGGTGCAAGGATTTGCACCTCGATCCTTCCTCCATTTCAGAACTCTTTTTGCAAAGCTAATATTACTGTAAATCGCCTGACTTATTTTGTTGTTGCTTCTCTACCATGGTATGCGTTTTCGATTGCGTACAGCTTATGCCTAATTAAATATAGGAAAGCTAAAGACGGGGTAACCATGACGGCTGTTAAGGCAAAAAATAGCGCCCAGTTTCCAGCAAACCAATCATCTATTACAACACCGCTATAGCTAGAGAGTACAGTACGTCCTAAGCTGCTTAAAGACGCCAATAAGGCATAGTGTGTGGCACTAAATGCTCTATCACATAACATGGAAATAAACGCGACCATAGCGACTAACGACCAAGCTTGTGTAAAGCCATCAACAACAATTGCCAATGCATATAAATGCTCTTTGGGCCCAGCAATGGCTATCCACGAGAACATTAAGTTCGACGCTGCCATCGCAATACCGCTAATGAATAGCCCTTTAACGATACCGTATCGATGGTTGAATATACTGCCTAAAAAGGCAAATATAATCGTAATAACGCCGGTGCCTAATTTTGAGTACTGTGCGATTTGACTGTTGCTAAAGCCAACTTCTTTGTAAAACACAATCGACATTCTTGCCAAGAATGACTCACCAATTTTGAATAAAAATACAAAGGCCAATAGTGCTAACGCTGTTTTAACGCCATTTTTTCTAAAAAAGCTTCTAAACGGCTCGACTAAAGTAACAGCGAGCCAAGCGCTTAAGCGGCTAATGGTGCCAGGAGCCAATTTGGCGAGCTTGTTTTGATAATCTTGTTCAAGTTGTGCTTGTACGACTTCGCGAATTGACTCCGGTTCTTTTGCAAACAAAGTCACTAACAGCAGCATCAGCATGATACCAGCGAGAATGATGTAGATATAAGGCCAATCGAAGTTTGGTAAGTCAGCTAAAAAAAATGGCATAGCGCCTAGTAGGGCATAGCCTGTCCACCAACCTGAAGTTGCCATGGCTGCGGCTGCGGTTGCTTTTTCACTTTCGTCTTCTGGCAGTGAATCAATTCGAAATGCATCAATAGCAATGTCATGTGTCGCAGATGCAAGCGCGATAACAAAGCATAGGAGGGCGGCTAAAAACAGCTGTTCTTTGAGCACGATGGTTGACATCGCAAGCGCGGCACCTGCGGTGATCACTTGACACAATGCTATCCAACTACGCCTTTGACCAAGGAGTTTGCCTAAGACAGGTAGCTTAATGCGATCTAGTAATGGCGACCATAAAAAATTCACCGTATAGGCCGCAAAGACAATACCAAATAGGCCTATCATACTGCGACTAAGCCCCTCGTCTTTTAGCCAAGCAGACATGACAGAGCCAATCAGTACCCATGGGAAGCCACTGCTGATCCCCAACATAAAAATAGTCACTAGACGTTTGTCGGTATAGTAACTCAAATATTCACGCAAACTTGCTTTGAGGATCATGTGTTTCCTTGTTGACTAGAGAGGCTGTGCGTCGAGTACGCTTACATCAAAAATAACAACAGGTGTCTTAGGTATAAATGTATAGCCAAGCTTACTGTTGTAACCTGTTTCAACCTGCATGATTTTATCTAAAGTTTCATACCCCTCGACAACATTGCCAAAAACGGCAAAGCCCCAATCTCGACCTGGATTTAAATGGTCGTTGTCGTTCATATTAAAGAAGAATTGACGGGTACCTGAATGCGGTTTGTTGTCTTGATAAGCCATCGCGACTGAATACATATCATTTTTTAGGCCATTACCACTTTCATTAAAAATGGGCGCGCGTTCAAACATCCCATCGTATTCTTTATCATAGCCACCTCCTTGAATAACAAAGTCAGTTTCGTTGGCTTCATCGCGCTCCACTCTATGAAATACGGAACCTTTGTAATCGCCATTGATAACGTAAGTCAAAAAGTTATTCACGGTAATTGGCGCACGAGACCTGTCTAGTTCAATGATGATATCGCCTAGACTCGTAACCATCTTTACTCGTGGAAAGAGGTTATCTTTTTGGACAAACCGTCCTTCTTTATTAGCTGCGAAACTAGAAATAGAAAACAATAAACATGATAAAAAAATGATGATATTTTTCATTATGATCCCTGTAAAAATTGAATGAGTTCTTTATCAGACACAATGCGAGTGATGAGCAGTTCAGTCAAGTTATTGAGTTGGCCCTCGACTTTAGCTTGATCATGTTGCAGTGGACCACTAAGCTGCGCTTTGGCATGATAACTTTTTTCAAAGCGTTTTGAGCCTTTTGCCACTTCGATACTGAATTTGGCTTGTGCATGGCTTTGGTGTTCAGTCAATGACTCTGTGATTTTGGCAGCAAACTCATTGATGTGCAGAATAAATTGATTACTTGTTATTGCAGTAAGTTGAACACCGTTGGTTTGCAAAGCTTGGCGAAGCGTATCGCCAACAATATTAGGTAACGAGGCATCAGGCAAATACAGTGCAGGCTCTTGCTTTAACACGCGAATGGTAAAGTTACTTGTACGGTTATCTTCTACCGAAACGTGTAGTGGTATGTTAAGACGCGTTATTTGACCTGCAGAGTAGTTTGGGCTGAGGATCACAGATTTAGGTGCACTGGCGCAGCCTGTTAAAAAAACAGCGAAAACAGCAGTGAGTAATTTCATTGTTTAACCTCTACGTATCGTACTAAGTACAGTGAATTTTTTATTATTCCCTATCACCTTACAGTTGCCAAATAAGCGGTTAAGCTTCTCTTGATAATCAAGATGACGATTGCCGATGATTCTTAATTCACCGCCTTTTTTAAGCACTTGTTTAGCCTGTACAAACATTTGCCATGCAATATGGTCGGTGATTGCTTGGGCTTGGTGAAACGGAGGGTTACATAACACTAAGTCAGCTGAACCTGGAGTGAAGTCACTAAGACAATCGTTTTGCATAAAGCGGCAGCGCTCTAACGCATCTGGTAAATTATCTAAAACGTTAGCTTTCGCACTGGCAACGGCCATCGCTGACTCATCAACAAAAGTGAGTTCAGCATGGGGCATTTTGCAAAGAGTCATTAATCCTATAACACCGTTACCACAGCCTAAATCAATTACTTTTAACGGCTTTTTACCTTGTGGTAGGTAGTTCATGAAAAAACGAGCGCCAATGTCTAATGAATCGCGAGAGAATACATTGGCATGATTGGTGAGCGTAAAGTCAGTTTTTTCCAGTGGCCAAGATACGGGAAATTTACTGATGACGGGTTTAGCCGTTGTCTCGCTAAAAATGAGCCGTGCTTTTTTGACTGCTAAACTCGTGGTTGGCTCACTTAAAAAATGACTAAAGCTTTTCAGCGTCGAGGTGTGGATCTCTTTTGCTTTACCACCGGCAACAACTTTAATGCTACTAGGTAAACGGCTTAGTAGGGCCAGTTGGTAAGCTAAAAACCCTGCATTTTTTGGTACCTTTATAATGACTAAGTCAACATCATGAGGATATTCACTTAAGCTGTCTAAATAACTTACTGTATTTTGTTCAAGTTGATTTTCTTCAAGGTTATACTTACAAGCTTGCTGGCTAACAAAGGAGTCATTAACGTTGATGATATGCCTTTGGTTACCCCCAATTGCTTTTAGCGCACAGGTTAGCGCGCCAAAACTGTCATTGAGTACCAAAATGCGTAAAGCTTGGTTATGATGTTCTTGAACGTAATCGATGAGATATTCGTCGGCCGCATCCCAAGCTTGCAGACTGCGGTTTTTTTGTTCTAAAGGAAAACGGTGTAAGGTTAGGGCATGGCCACCTAATAACGCATCAGTTGTCATAATATTGTGTAACATGTAGTGAATAGGTCAATAGTATCATGACATCGAGCCAGTCTGAACAGCTCCTGCCTCCGGGTTTTGATTATTATCCCAAGGTAATGAGTTTATCTAAAAGTATTTTGTTGTATGACTATTTGTGTCGCCAGCTAAATTGGCAGCAACCTAGCATTCAAGTTTATGGCAAGCACCATCTAATTCCTCGTATGCAGTGCTTTATTGCTGATCGCGATGTGTCGTATAGTTATTCAAAACAAATGTTAGATAACACACCTTGGCCAGAGCCTTTATTGGCCATGCGCCAGCGTTTGCGGCAAACCTACGGATACCAATTTAATGCCTTACTCGCAAATTGGTATCGCAATGGTCAAGATAAAATGGGCTGGCATAGTGATGATGAAGCAGAGCTTGGCACCGAGCCATGCATTGTATCAATTTCTCTTGGTGCTACTCGTAAATTTAAAATCAAACATAAAGCTACTCAGCAGCAGTATGAAATTATGCTCCAAAGTGGTAGTTGCCTAATAATGCATGGGGATAGTCAGCGCGATTACCAACACTCACTTCCAGTACAAGCTAAAGTCAGCAGTGGACGAATTAATTTAACCTTTAGAACAGTTGGTCAACAAAGCACAAAAGCGTATAGTAGCGCTCATAAATGAAATTTAAATGAAGAGGTTAGCATGTCGATGCAAGCGCTCATCCATGAAAAAATAGCAACGGCCATTAGCTGCAAACACCTTAATGTTGTTAATGAAAGTCATATGCACTCGCGCGGTGAAGACTCTCACTTTAAAGTAGTAGTTGTCAGTGAAGAGTTTGCCGGCAAGCGCTTATTGCAACGCCACCGTAAAATTAATGAGATATTAAAAGATGAGTTGGCTAAGCATATTCATGCTTTGTCTATTCATGCTTATACGCCTGATGAATACAGTGATAGGGAAGGGCAAACCCCTGATTCGCCGACTTGTTTAGGCGGCTCTAAATTTGATAACTAGCTGATCAGACCTGTATTTGTCTGATCAACCATTAAACTATGACAGTTTTTGAAAAATTATAGGATTGATTATGGTCGTTAAACCGAAAATTCGTGGTTTTATTTGTACCAACGCACACCCTCAAGGCTGTGCAGCGCACGTGCAAGAGCAAATCGCTTATGTTAAAGCACAAGGCCCAATAGCCAATGGCCCTAAAAATGTACTGGTTATTGGTGCATCTACAGGGTATGGCTTAGCTTCGCGTATCACTGCCGCTTTTGGCGCAGGCGCGAAGACGTTAGGCATCTTTTTTGAAAAAGAAGGCTCTGAACGTAAGACCGCTTCGGCAGGTTGGTATAATACTGCGGCTTTCCAGCAAGCGGCTGATGAAGCAGGTTTATGGTCAAAAAATATTAATGGTGATGCGTTTTCAGATGAAATAAAAGCCAAAACCGTTGAAACCATAAAAGCTGAAATGGGTAAAGTCGATCTTGTTATTTACAGCTTGGCTTCACCTCGTCGTACAGACCCTAAAACCGGGGAAGTATATTCTTCAACGTTGAAGCCAATCGGCAGCAAAGTCACCACTAAAAACTTAAACACTTCAAAGCGTGAAATTGATGAAGTGACGGTAGAAGCAGCAAACGAAGATGAAATTGCGAACACTGTAAAAGTGATGGGTGGCGAAGACTGGGAGCTTTGGATTGACGCGCTAAAACAAGCTGACGTACTTGCTGATAATTTCAAGACAAGTGCTTATACCTATATTGGTAAAGAGCTTACTTGGCCAATTTATGGTCATGCAACGATTGGTAAAGCAAAGGAAGACTTAGACCGTGCAACGGTTGCGATTAAAGAGTCTACAGCGGCAATAAATGGTGAAGCTTATGTTTCTTCACTGAACGCAGTTGTGACGCAAGCGAGTTCTGCGATTCCTATTATGCCTTTATATATTTCTGCGCTATTCAAAGTGATGAAGGCTGATGGTACCTATGAGGGCACCATTGAGCAGATTGATGCTTTGTTCCGTGAAAACTTATATGGTGAAACGCCACGTTTTGATGATGGTGGTCACTTATTCCAAAACTACAAAGAGCTTGAAGACGACGTACAATCACGTGTTCAAAACATTTGGGATACAGTTAAAACAGACACCATTGATGAGCTGACTGATTATATCGGTTATCACAATGAGTTCTTGCGCCTATTTGGTTTTGGTATTGATGAAATCGACTATGAGCAAGACGTTAATCCTGATGTGGCGATTAACAACCTAATCTAATTAAAAATAAGTACAAGATAGTATTTAGATAAAACGGCTAATATCAGTATGACTTCTAATACTTGATTAGCCGTTTTTTATTGCTCAATTTTGCTCAAAAGTTTGTTTTTGGCATCGAGTAATAGCTGATGGTATTGACAGTTTAAAGTATCAAATTGGTGTTTACGCATATTGCAATCAAAGCGAGGGCGATTTCTTTGGTAGAAAATGCATGTGGGAAAAGCAACAGCTTATTATTCGTTAGGTATTAGTATTGTTTAATGTGTTTATATTTTTCACTGGAGATTATTTGTAAGAGGCGTCACTAAGAGTAGCCAGTAACTGGCTAATGTTTCTAAAACACAGTCCCTTAATCTTCAAATGTGCGCTTTTTAGACTACCAACCGCGTATCGGCAATTCTAATCGCAGCGAATTATTTACTCTCGGGATATCACACTTTCTATTGTGCTACTTTAGTCTATACTGCTCTCATTGCTCGCTACAAAGCCGATGAAAGGCATATAAATTTTGTATTTCCACTCGCATAGTCTGGGTGATTAATGTTAAAATCACAGAAATATGTGAGAACACAACTGCGATGCTTGTGCGTTATTCGTTCAGGTGGCTCTTTGATACCGAAAAATATGAGGCATAGGCGTCGTGGTGATTAAAGATTTTTCAATTTCTTTCCGTTAATGTAATGCAAGTGCGTATGATCAACATAAAAAAAGGTCTGGACTTACCCATAGAGGGCGCGCCTCAGCAAGTGATTCATGATGGTTCTACCGTCAAACGAGTTGCTGTGCTCGGCGAAGAGTTTATTGGTATGCGTCCAACCATGCATATTCGTGTGGATGACCAAGTCAAAAAAGGCCAAATTCTTTTTGAAGATAAAAAGAATCCTGGCGTCAAGTTTACTGCACCAGCTGCTGGTGTAGTTAAAGAAATCAACCGTGGTGCTAAGCGTGTACTGCAATCCGTTGTGATTGAAGTGCAAGGCAATGAGCAAATCACTTTTGACAAGTTTGCGGCTACAGAATTAAGTGGCCTAGAGCGTGACAAAGTGAAAGAAGTGCTTATTGAATCAGGTCAATGGCCTGCGCTACGAGCACGTCCTTTTAGCAAAGTAGCTGCAATTGATGCAACACCAAGTTCTATCTTCGTGACTGCAATCGATACTAACCCGTTAGCTGCGGATCCAGCTGTGATTATTGCTGAAAATGTGGAAGCATTTGAAGCAGGTCTTGCAGTTGTATCTCGTTTGACTGATGGCAAAGTGTTCGTTTGTAAGCAAGCTGGTAGTAAGGTGCCAAGTTCATCACTTTCACAAGTTGAAGTGCATGAGTTTGCAGGTGTTCATCCAGCAGGCTTAGTGGGTACTCATATTCACCACTTGGACCCTGTATCTGCGAGCAAGCAGGTATGGCATTTGGGATATCAAGACGTCATCGCGTTTGGTCAGTTATTTTTAACTGGCGAAATTAACGCTGAGCGTGTTGTATCACTAGCTGGTCCTCGTGTTAAGAACCCACGTTTAGTTAGAACTCAACTAGGTGCGTCGCTAACAGATTTAGTTGCAGGCGAGCTTGAAGACGGTGATAACCGAGTCATTTCTGGCTCTGTGTTAGCTGGTAAAACAGCAACCGGCCCTCACGCTTTCCTTGGTCGCTACCATGTTCAAGTATCAGTGCTACTTGAAGGTCGCGAAAAAGAACTATTTGGTTGGATTGCGCCAGGTAGTGACAAGTTCTCAGTAACACGTACATTTATTTCACACTTAGCACCAAGTCGCTTGTTCAAAATGACAACGTCGACGGGTGGTTCTAAGCGTGCGATGGTACCAATCGGTAATTATGAGCGTGTTATGCCACTCGATATCTTACCAACTCCATTATTACGTGACTTAATTTCACGTGATTTGGATAGTGCGATTGCGTTGGGCGCATTAGAGCTAGATGAAGAAGATTTAGCGCTATGTACCTTCGTATGTCCTGGCAAGTATGAGTACGGTTCAATCCTGCGCGATTGCCTGACTACTATCGAGAAGGAAGGTTAAAAAATGGCCTTAAAGAAATTTTTAGAAGACATTGAACCTCACTTTGAACCAGGTGGTAAACACGAAAAGTGGTATGCGCTGTATGAAGCAGTAGCTACTATTTTTTATACGCCTGGTTATGTAAACAAAGGGGCAACTCACGTACGTGATAACATCGACCTAAAACGTATTATGATTTTAGTGTGGATGGCAACTTTCCCTGCTATGTTCTTTGGTATGTTTAACATTGGTCATCAGGCTGCAATTGCACTTGGTAACGGTTTTGAACTTGCTAACACGTGGCAAGTAGCGATTTTCCAAGCACTGGGTGGTGAGCTAACCGCGCAAGCTGGTTGGGGCGCTAAGATGTTCTACGGTGCATGTTTCTACTTACCTATCTATGCAACCGTGTTTGCTGTGGGTGGTTTTTGGGAAGTATTATTCGCATCAATCCGTAAGCACGAAGTGAACGAAGGTTTCTTCGTAACATCAGTACTATTTTCTTTGATTCTTCCTGCAACCATTCCTCTTTGGCAAGCTGCTCTAGGTATTACCTTCGGTGTTGTAATTGCTAAAGAAGTATTTGGCGGTACAGGTCGTAACTTCTTAAACCCTGCACTTGCTGGTCGTGCATTCTTGTTCTTTGCATATCCGGCAAACATTTCAGGTGACACAGTTTGGACTGCAGTAGACTCGTTCTCTGGTGCAACTTACCTAGGTCAAGCTGCGCAAGGTGCTTTAGATTTCAATAACATGGTTCTTTGGTGGGATGCGTTTTATGGCTTCATTCAAGGTTCTATGGGTGAAACGTCAACGCTTGCACTGATGTTAGGTGGTTTCTTCTTAATGTATGTGCGTATTGCTTCATGGCGCATCGTACTAGGTGTATTCCTAGGTATGGTTGCTATGGCAAGCTTATTCAATGCATTAGGTTCAGATACTAACTCTGCATTTGCTATGCCTTGGTACTGGCACTTAGTGGTAGGTGGTTTTGCATTTGGTATGTTCTTTATGGCGACTGACCCAGTTTCTGCGTCTTTCACTAATAAAGGTAAGTTTGCATACGGTGCACTAATTGGTGTGATGGTGGTATTAATCCGCGTGGTTAACCCTGCATACCCAGAAGGCATGATGTTAGCAATTCTTTTCGCTAACCTATTTGCTCCGCTATTCGACCACTTTGTTGTGCAGTCTAATGTTAAGAGGAGATTAGCACGTGTCTAGTAACAATGAATCTATAGGCAAAACGTTAGGCGTTGTTGTTGGCCTGTGTTTAGTATGTGCGATAGTCGTATCTGTTGCATCAGTACAGTTACGTCCTCTACAACAAGCCAACAAAATTCAAGACGTTCAACGTAACATCTTAGCCGCTGCTGGTTTTAAAGATGTTGAAAATGTTGAAGCGACGTTTAACGCAAATATTGAATCGCGTGTTATTGATATGAAAACCGGTGAATATGTAGATGTTGACCCACTTTCATTTGATTTCGAAAGCACAAAATATGATGCTGCGCGCAGCTTTGCTATCCCTAAAGAAGACGACCTTGCCGGTGTGCAACGTATGACTAACAACTCACCCGTTTATCTTGCAAAAGATGAAAGTGGTCAGGTGTCTACGGTTATTTTACCTATTCAAGGTTACGGCCTTTGGGGTGTTATGTTTGGCTTCCTAGCAATGGATGATGATGGTCAAACAATCAAAGCAATTCAGTTCTACAAGCACAATGAAACTGCGGGTCTAGGTGGTGAAATCCAAAACCCTAAGTGGACTGCGACGTGGGAAGGCAAACAACTTCCTATCGATATCGTTAAAGGTACTGCTGGTAGCAATGAGCACAAAATAGATGGCTTATCTGGTGCTACATTGACCTCAAACGGTGTAGATAACACGATTGACTTTTGGACAAGCAACAAAGGCTTTGGTCCATTCCTTGCGAAAGTACGTAAAGGAGCATTGAACTAATGGCTAATACTAAAGAAATGAAAGAAGTCTTGTTTGGCCCTGTCTTTGCTAACAACCCGATTGCCCTTCAGGTACTTGGTATTTGTTCTGCACTGGCGGTAACATCAAGCCTTAAGAACGCATTGATCATGTCAATCGCATTGACATTGGTAACGGCGTTCTCAAGCTTATTCATCTCTATGATCCGTAACCATATTCCATCAAGTGTGCGTATCATTGTTCAGATGACTATCATTGCATCATTGGTAATTGTGGTAGATCAAGTCTTGCAAGCGGTTGTTTACTCAACAGCAAAAGAGCTATCTACCTTTATCGGTTTGATCATTACTAACTGTATCGTAATGGGTCGTGCAGAAGCATACGCGATGAAGTCACCGCCAACTATGTCATTCCTAGATGGTATTGGTAATGGTTTAGGCTATTCAGTTGTACTTCTAACGATTGGTTTTGTTCGTGAACTATTTGGTTCAGGTACACTGTTTGGTGTTGAAATCTTACCGCTTGTTTCTGATGGTGGTTGGTACCGTCCAATGGGCCTATTAATTATGCCATTTAGCTCGTTCTTCTTGGTGGGTATCTTTATTTGGATACTTCGCACATACAAGAAAGAACAAGTAGAAGCGAAGGCATAAGGGGAGAGAGATGGAACATTATATTAGCTTATTCGTAAAAGCGGTTTTTATTGAAAACTTAGCTTTATCTTTCTTCTTAGGGATGTGTACATTCTTAGCAGTATCTAAGAAAGTAACCACGTCATTAGGCCTAGGTGTTGCTGTAATCTTTGTACTTGGTGTTGCTGTTCCAGTTAACAATTTAGTGTACTACGCAGTATTGGCACCAGGTGCGCTTGAGTGGTTAGGCTTTGCTGAGGCTGATTTGAGCTTCTTACGCTTTTTGACCTTTATCGGTGTAATTGCTGCGCTAGTACAGATCCTTGAGATGGCACTAGATAAGTTCTTCCCTGCACTTTACAACGCACTGGGCATCTTCTTACCACTTATCACTGTAAACTGTGCAATCTTTGGTGCGGTTTCATTCATGGTTGAGCGTAACCTTAACTTTGGTGAGTCAGTGGTATTTGGTATTGGTTCTGGTGTGGGTTGGGCATTGGCAATCGTTTTGCTTGCCGGTATCCGTGAGAAAATGAAATATGCAGACGTGCCAGATGGTTTACGTGGTCTAGGTATTACCTTTATCACAGTGGGCTTGATGGGCTTTGGCTTCATGTCATTCTCTGGTATTTCACTGTAAAGGTAGCGAGGAAAAATCATGCTTGAGGTATATTTAGGCGTAGGGATGTTCATTGCTATCGTTGTTATCTTAGTTTTAGTTATTATTGCGGCTAAATCTAAGTTGGTAGCAAGCGGTGACATCACAATTGGAATTAACGGTGATGCAGACAAGGCAATTACTACCTCTGCGGGTAGCAAGCTGCTAGGTGCATTGGCCGATGCAGGTATCTTCGTATCATCTGCATGTGGTGGCGGTGGCTCATGTGGCCAGTGTCGCGTACACATTAAAGAGGGTGGTGGTGACATTCTACCTACCGAACTTGACCACATCTCTAAAGGTGAAGCACGTGAAGGCTGTCGTCTAGCGTGTCAGGTTAACGTTAAAAACGATATGGAAATTGAACTTGAAGAGTCAATTTTCGGTGTTAAAAAGTGGGAATGTGAAGTTATCTCTAATGATAACAAGGCGACATTCATCAAGGAGCTTAAACTAGCTATTCCTGATGGTGAGTCTGTACCTTTCCGCGCAGGTGGTTATATTCAGATTGAAGCGCCACCGCACCACGTTAAATACGCAGACTATGATATTCCAGAAGAATATCGTCCAGATTGGGAGCGTTTTGGCTTCTTCAATCTTGAGTCTAAAGTGGATGACGAAACAATTCGTGCGTACTCAATGGCTAACTACCCTGAAGAGTTCGGCATTATCATGCTTAACGTACGTATTGCGACTCCACCGCCAAATAACTTGTCTCTGCCTTGTGGTAAAATGTCGTCGTACATTTGGTCACTTAAAAAAGGTGACAAAGTGACTATTTCAGGTCCATTTGGTGAGTTCTTCGCTAAAGATACTGATGCAGAAATGGTATTCGTTGGTGGTGGTGCAGGTATGGCACCGATGCGTTCGCACATCTTTGACCAACTTAAGCGTCTTAACTCTAAGCGTAAGATGTCTTTTTGGTATGGTGCGCGTTCTAAACGTGAAATGTTCTACGTTGAAGACTTCGACGGCCTAGCGGCTGAAAATGACAATTTCGTATGGCATACAGCGTTGTCAGATCCACAACCAGAAGATAACTGGGAAGGTTACACAGGTTTCATCCACAACGTACTTTATGAAAACTACTTGAAAGATCATGAAGCGCCAGAAGATTGTGAGTTCTACATGTGTGGTCCTCCAATGATGAACGCAGCTGTAATCAACATGCTAAAAGATTTAGGTGTAGAAGACGAAAACATCTTACTTGATGATTTCGGTGGCTAATGCGTTTTTAGTTATGATCCAAAACACAGTTTTGCGATAAAATATAAACCCCAAGGTTTTTGAAACCTTGGGGTTTTTTATTTTTTGGTTGGTTTTATTAAGCATGGTCAGGAAGTGCGGTTGTCATAAAATCAAACATGTACTTTTAGATAAAATTTTGAGGCAGGGATTATGAAACGTGTCGTTTTTCCATTGTTTATTGTTGTGCTTTTATTTGTAACTGGTTGTGAGCAAGCCAGTCTCGATCAGCCTCAGCCGTTGGTTATAAACGGTAAAACAATGGGAACTACTTATAACATTAAAATATACCCTCAAGAAGGGCAAGTGAATGCGGAGCAACTAAAAAGTCAAATTGATGAAACCCTCATTGCTGTAAACCAGTCAATGTCACCTTGGGTGAAAGACTCTGAGATAAATCGTTTTAACGCGCTCCCACATAACCAATTTATGCCTATCAGCGAAGATTTTAGACTCGTGGTTGCTGAGTCAATTAGGCTCGGAAAGTCAACCCAAACTCTAGATGTCACCATGGGACCATTGATTGATTTATGGGGGTTTGGCCCAGATAAGCGCCCAACTAATCGCCCCTCGCAAGCACAGTTAGATGATATGCGCAGCCGCATCGGTGTTGATAAGCTTATTCTCAATGAGCAGGGACTAGCAAAAACCATTGATGGTCTAGAAGTGTCATTTTCATCCACCGCGAAGGGCTATGGTATTGATAAAGTTGCGTCTTTGTTAGAGCAAATAGGTATCCACAACTATATGGTTGAAATAGGTGGAGAGCTGCGACTATCGGGTAGTAAACCAAATGATAAACCGTGGATCATCGCTATTGAGCAACCAGATGCACCCATGGGACAGCGTCAAGTTCACAAGGAGCTAAAACTCCATGACATCGGCATTGCGACATCGGGTGATTATCGTATTTTTTACGAAATGGATGGCGAAACGTTCACGCATTTAATTGATCCTGCGACCGGTATGCCTGTTAAACATGATTTGGTATCAGTAACTGTGTTGCATCCATCAGCGATGACCGCAGATGGTTTAGCAACAGCATTAACTGTAATGGGCACAGAGCGGGCGAAAGCATATGCAGAGCAACACAATTTGGCGGTTTATCTAATAAGCAAATCGCCTGATGGTCTAGCAACTTATGCAAGTGAAGCGTTTAAACCTTATTTGTGAGTAAGCAATAAGCGAGTTATAATAACGCTGTCTTAGACCGTCAATGCTCAGTTTTACTGAGACACTTTTTATTTTATAGGGGCCAGTACAATGTCACTGTTTTTACTTACCTTCGGTTTGCTCATTTTAATTGTTGCTGCAATGGCGGTAGGTGTTCTCGTACAAAAGAAATCAATGGCTAGTAGTTGTGGCGGTTTAGGTGCGGTCGGTGTAGAGAAAGCCTGTGACTGTGATGACCCATGTGATAGGCGCAAAAAGCGTTTAGCTAAAGAGCAAGCTTGGAAAGAAAATCAAATTTTATAGTTTATTCACACTTGAAAAATGCGAGCTACGGCTCGCATTTTTGTTTTAAAAGGATTTGTCTGCATTAGGTTTGGCACTTCATTCGTCATGGTCTGCCATAAACTAAAGGCTATTTGCTAGGGGCAAGTCTTATGATGCGCTTTGGCAGCAAACGTCCAATCCAACCATCGGTCAGTCTAGGCAATCACCTGAGTGTTATACTTCTCCAAATGGCGAATCGTTGCAGCTATTTCAAACTCGAGTTATAGCTTGGTGGTCTGGGCAATTGCACAATAATCGCAGTGCTAAGAATGTCGTCTTGACCTATGTGGGCGCAATCAAATAGCTTGTTGGTCATATTTTAAAGCTGGCGCTAAACAATACCCATGTTTTTTATGCGCTCGAGGTAGGGTATGGTAAATGTGTTACAACTCATGTTTATTACGATGAATAGGATAAAGCGTGGGCAAAAGTTGTATTTTAGACGTCTAGACAGCATAATGGGCGTCAAATTTTGTTGGTAGTTCTTGGGAATGAGTTGCAAATACTCAACTGTCCCCGCAACTGTGAAGGCGTAAGCCAAAGTCAGATACCAAGACCAGCAAATACACTCTTAGCGGGCGTACTTTGAGTCACAACCAATCATTTTGTGCAATATCTTTCGTATTGTGTTTGTTTGTGTCTGCATGCTCGTTTTACTGTATTTAAGGTAGACATGAACCAAACAACTGATACCTCCCCTATATTAACTGTAGAAAACCTAAGCTTGCGCATCAGCCAAACTGACATTCTCAGTGGCGTCAATTTTGAGGTGAAAGTGGGGCAGTTTGTTGGCTTACTGGGCCCCAATGGCGCAGGGAAGTCTTCCTTGTTACGTTGTATTTATCGTTATTGTGCCCCCACTGATGGCCGCATAATGCTTTTTGGTAAGCCGATCGACACCTACTCTAGGCAAGAGTATGCAAAGCATGTAGCGGTGGTTTTGCAAGAAGTGCCAGAGCAATTTAATTTGGCTGTATTTGATGTGATTGCGATGGGGCTTACACCGCATAAACCATTGTTTTCATCAACGAGCAAAGAAGATAAAAGTAACATTGAGGCTGTGTTGGATAGAGTCGGCCTTTTACACAAAGCCAAGCAAGTATTTAGCTCCTTATCAGGGGGAGAAAAACAGCGAGCTATGATTGCCAGAGCAATGTTACAAAAACCGAGCTTGCTGATAATGGATGAGCCCACCAGTCATTTAGATGTCAGGTATCAAATTCAAATTATGGAGTTGGCTAAGTCTTTGGGGGTGTGTGTGTTAGCGTCGTTTCATGATCTCAATTTAGCCGGTGCCATGTCAGATCATTTATTGGTTTTAAAAAATGGTCAACTACAAGCCCAAGGCGAGCCAAATACAGTGCTCAGTAGTGGCTTGCTCAGTGACGTATTTGGCGTATGTGCGGATGTCTCGCACGTGCCAATCGCAAATGATGATCAAACTATGGTGCCTCATATTCGTTACCATTATGGTTATGTCCGATGAACAGACTTACTCTTTTTGGGCTGTCAATTGCTTTACTCGCGGCAAGTTTTCAGTGTGCGCTTGGTCTTGGGGCTATATCAGTTGATTTTGCGCAAGTGTGGCACGCATTGCTAATGTATGACTCTGCGGATTTATCCCATCGAGTGATTGTTGAGCTGCGATTGCCTCGTGCCATACTGGCTTTTTTAGCGGGAAGTGGTCTTGCTATGGCGGGACTTATTTTACAAACCGTCACTAGAAACCCGCTGGCAGATCCTTATTTATTCGGCGTATCGTCAGGCGCTTCATTCGGCGTGGTTTTGTTATTCGCACTAACCGGCGTACAAGCGGGGCTAGCGCTCTCTGGCGCGGCATTTTTAGGCTCACTCCTTGCCATGAGTGCACTTATTGTGGTTGCCCGCTCTCAGTCCAGCCAGCAAGTTGAGTCTATGTTGCTAGCTGGCGTTGCTTTATCATTTTTATTCAGCGCCGCCACAAGTTTAATTTTGTATTGGAGTGACCCTCAGGCTATCAGTGCTATTGTATTTTGGACACTTGGCAGCTTTTCTCGTGCAGATTGGCAAACGCTTTGGCTGCCTGCATTAGTGGTATGTATGAGTTTGTTTTGCATGTTGTTGTTTCGAAGAGCTTTAAATGCTCTTTTGCTAGGTGATGAAAGTGCAACAACGCTTGGCATAAATGTCACTAAGTTACGTTTAAGTATGCTGCTATTAAGTTCATTGCTCACCGCTGTGTTAGTAGCAATGTGTGGAGGTGTGGGATTTGTAGGTTTAATGGTGCCACATATCGTCCGGTTTTTTATCTCTCAAGCGAGTTTTTCTGGGTTATTCATCACGGCACTCAGTGGTGGCATATTTATGCTTTGGGTTGATATAGCGGCGCGTTCGGTGCTAAACAACCAAGAGTTGCCTGTGGGGGTGATCACCGCGGCAATCGGCAGTGTGTTTTTCTTGTCGTTACTGGTATTGCGAAATCGCAGTGCTGCGCAAATATAGGGCGCAATACATGATGCGGGTCCCACCACTAAATAGACAGTTTGCACAACAGTCCCAACAGATAATAGACCTTAAAACAAAACCATTAGGCGCACTTGGGCAGTTAGAGATACTTGCTAAGCAGCTAGCAACCGTTGAGCTTAAGTTGATAGCGCCACAATTAGTCGTGTTTGCGGGATGTACCTTGGCGCTGAAGCAGGAGCGGACATTTTGAAAACATTAATGATACAAGGCACCACTTCAGATGCAGGCAAGAGTACCTTAGTCGCAGGATTATGCCGTGTGCTGGCTCGAAGAGGGTTGCAAGTCGCGCCATTTAAACCGCAAAATATGGCACTCAATAGCGCAGTTACGCCTTGTGGTGGCGAAATTGGCCGTGCTCAAGCGCTGCAAGCGATAGCGGCAAAAGTTGAACTTAGCACCGATTTTAATCCTATATTGCTTAAACCAAACAGCGATACTGGCGCACAGGTCATTATTCATGGTCGCGCCATTAGTAATATGGAAGCTGCCAAATACCAAGATTACAAAAAAGTAGCGATGCAAGCAGTGTTGGCATCTCACCAACGGTTAGATGCGCAGTATCAAGCGATACTCGTTGAAGGTGCAGGCAGCCCCGCTGAAATTAATTTACGAGAGAATGATATCGCCAACATGGGCTTTGCCTGTGAAGTGAATTGCCCGGTGATCATCGTTGCAGACATAGATAAAGGCGGAGTGTTTGCTCACTTAGTGGGAACTTTAGCGCTGTTAAGCGAAGCTGAACAGGCCTTAGTTAAAGGGTTTGTGATCAATCGTTTTCGTGGTGATATTGGCTTATTGCAATCAGGTCTTGATTGGCTTGAGGCATACACGAATAAGCCTGTATTGGGGGTTTTGCCTTATCTACATTCACTTAACCTTGATGCTGAAGATGCGGTAACAGTTGAAAACCATGTGACCGATAAACAGCTAAGCGTTAGGGTGTTGCTACTGCCGCATATCAGTAATCATACCGACTTTGATAGCCTGCGTTTGCACCCAAACGTTGATTTACGTTATGTACGCCACGGTGAGCGAATAGGTGCAGCTGATTTGATAATCATTCCTGGCAGTAAAAACGTGATAAGCGATTTGGCGTTTTTACAATCACAGTCGTGGCAAGCCGAGATCTTGCGCCACTTGCGCTTTGGCGGAAAAGTGTTAGGTATATGCGGCGGTTTGCAAATGCTGGGTAAGGCTATTTTAGACCCTGATGGCGTTGAGTCGACACAGCAGAGCATTGAAGCACTGAGCTTGGCAGATTTTACCACTACACTGACTAACAACAAAACACTGACTCAAGTATCTGGACATTGTTTATTGGCAGATACTTATGAAGCCATTCATGGCTACGAAATTCACTGTGGTGTCAGTGATGGGCCGGCACTCGATAGCCCGTTTATGCATTTTACTGAGCACCCTACAGGACAAATTAAAGATGGTTTTATATCAAGTGACAAGCAGGTTGTTGGTACTTACTTACATGGGCTTTTTGATAATCCAAATGCCGCCAAAGCAATATTAACATGGGCCAGTGATGGCCGTATGCAGGCGCTTGGTTTTGATTTAGCTAAGCATCGAGAGCAACAGCTAGAGCGTCTTGCAGACACCTGTGAGCAATACCTGAATATAGAAGAAATCTTAGCGCTTTTAAGCACTGATAAATAATTATACAACGAGGAATCTATGAGCGACTCGCAATCGAATAAAGATCAGCAAAAGCACCAGCAAAGACAGCAAAAAGTAAAAGAGCAAGTGGATGCAAAAGTAGCTGCGGCAGATAAAGTACAAGGTATTTTCCAAGTGATCACGGGTAACGGGAAGGGCAAATCGTCTTCTGGGTTTGGAGTGGTGGCTCGGTGTGTAGGTCATGGCAACAAAGCGGTTGTAGCTCAGTTTATTAAAGGCATGTGGGAGTGTGGTGAACGCAATCTACTAGAAAAAGCAGGTGTACCGTTTGAAGTGATGAAGACAGGCTTTACGTGGGAGACGCAAAACCGTGATACAGACACTATCGCTGCGCAACAAACTTGGCAAAAAGCCAAACAGTGGCTTGCAGATGAAAGCATCGACTTAGTTTTACTGGATGAGCTGACATATATGGTGACCTATGACTACATTGACCTTGAAGAGGTACTTGATGCGATAGCTAAGCGACCGAAAATGCAATCAGTGATAATCACTGGGCGCGGTGCTCATCGTAAACTAACGGACTTAGCTGATACTGTTAGCGAAGTACGCAATGTAAAGCATGCTTTTGAGTCTGGTGTTAAAGCCCTTGAAGGCTTTGATTACTGATGAGAGTGCCTTATTGGCTATGGTTTATAGCATTGCTTGCCTGCACTGTGGTACAGGCGAAAGAGGCGCAGCGAATTATCGCACTTGCCCCGCATATTGTTGAAAACCTATACGCTATTGGTGCGGGAGAGCGCATAGTTGGTACAGTAGAGTATGCCGACTATCCGGCGCCTGCCAATGACATTGAGCGTATTGGTGGTTATAACGGTATTTCACTTGAGCGGGTCTTGGCGTTAAAGCCTGATTTGGTGATTGCGTGGCAATCAGATAACAAAAAGGCTGATCTAGAAAAACTAGAAAAGCTAGGTATAAAAGTAATTTATAGCGATACCAAAGATATACGCAAGGTTGCTGATGAACTGAGGCTATTTGGTCAGCTTACAGGTCAAAACCAGCAAGCAAAAATACTAGCTGAGCGCTTCTCAGCGCGTTTTGAGGCATTAAAAGCACGCTATAAAAATAGCCCTCCTTTGAGAGTTTTTTATCAATTATGGCCAGAGCCCATGATGACGATTAATCGAAACACTTGGTTGCATCAACTACTTGAAGTTTGTTCGGTAGAGAATGTATTTGCTGATAACTCTGCAAATTACCCGCAGATAAGTATTGAAAACGTATTAAATACTCAACCCCAAGTGATTGTGCTGCCCAACGAAAAAAGTAAAAAGGTGATGCCGACTCTCAATTGGCAAGCTTGGCCTGAGATCCCAGCGGTTAAGTATCAGCAATTTATTGAAGTTGACGCAGACTTACTGCATCGATACAGCATAAGGGTACTTGATGGCGTGAGCGACATGTGTGATAAACTGCAATTGGCTCGCTCACAATATAATAAAGAATAAAGGTTTACTGTATGACAACGTGGCAAGATTTACTCGGTCGGGAAAAACAACAAAGCTATTTTCAAGATACCTTGAACTACGTAGCGCAAAGGCGCAGCGAAGGGGTGACGGTATATCCCCCTCAAGAACAAATCTTTGAAGCATTTAAGGTGACGCCTTTTGATGAAGTGAAAGTTGTGATTTTAGGACAAGACCCATACCACGGACCTAATCAAGCACATGGTTTGTGTTTCTCCGTATTACCCGGGATCAAGCCACCACCGTCGTTGGCAAATATGTACAAAGAGTTAGTACAAGATATAGACGGTTTTACTATTCCTAATCATGGTTATTTATTGCCATGGGCACAGCAAGGGGTATTGCTACTTAATACGGTGTTAACCGTTGAGCAAGGCGCTGCTCACTCTCATAAAACCTTAGGCTGGGAGCGATTCACCGATGTGGTTATTGAGCAATTAAACCAATACGGTGAGGGTATTATATTTTTGCTTTGGGGGGCACATGCCCAGAAAAAAGGTAAGTGTATCGATCAGCAACGTCATCATGTTTTGCATGCGCCGCACCCATCTCCGTTGTCTGCGCACCGTGGTTTTTTTGGTTGTAAGCACTTCTCAAAGGCCAACCAAATTTTGCAAAGTATGGGCAAGCAGACCATTAATTGGCAGGTATAACAAGGTATCACGGAAAGTACTCGAGTGCTTTTCAAAGAAGCTCGAGTCATCTAAATAAAAAAGGCTCCTAGGAGCCTTTTTTATTTAAATGACTTAAAAGTCCAAGTCATCCAAATCTAGGTTGTCTGCGAAGTAATCTAATTCCTGTAACTCTTTGCGAAGACGCTGTTTATCTTTTAGCGCCTCAATTTCACGCCACTTTCGTTTTTGCTTTTTTTGAGAGGTTCGTTTTGTTGTTTCAGGACCTTCTAATATCTCCAGAATATCGTCTAGGCTATCCATGAATTTCTCCTATTGATTATTAACCTCAATAACGCTTTTGCACTTGAAACGCGCTGCAAGCAACTTTGGTATACCATAACTTGTGTGAAAATAAAACAAAAATGTGTCGGTTAAGTTAAAGGCAGGTGACAGTTTGATTAAAATCAATAAAAGAAAAGGAAATAAAAAAACGCCGCAAAGTGTGCGACGTTTTATAGAAGGAAGCTGAATTTAGATTATAGCCCTTTAAAACGAGACTCTAATTCTTCTTGTGCTTGTGCAAATGCACGTATGCCTTCAGCTAGTTTTTCGGTTGCCATAGCATCTTCGTTGTGTAACCAGCGGAATTGCGCTTCGCTTAATGGTGCTGGTTTTGCTTCTATTGGATAGTCGCTTTCAAGCAAATACTCTTGCGCGTCGGTTAATTCACCCAGCTCTTCGAGTAGTGCAGGACTAATCGTCAATTTATCACACCCGGTAAGTGCTATGATCTCACCGGTATTACGGAAGCTTGCGCCCATTACAACGGTTTTATAATCATGACGTTTGTAGAATTCATAAATGCTACGTACTGACTGAACACCAGGATCAGCCAGTGGGTCCGTCGGCTTTTCAAGGCCGTTTGCAACGTGCCAGTCTAGAATGCGGCCAACAAAAGGCGAAATTAGGAATACATTAGCGTCAGCACATGCTCTTGCTTGGGCTTGGCTGAACAACAGGGTTAAATTACATTTAATGCCTTCTTTTTCTAGGTGCTCGGCAGCTTTTATACCTTCCCACGTTGAAGCAATTTTAATCAGGATTTTATCTTGGCTAACGCCTTCTTTTTGATATAAAGCGAGCAGCGTTTTAGCTTTGGCAATCGTTGCTTGGGTATCAAATGATAAACGCGCATCTACTTCAGTTGAAATATAGCCAGGCACAATATCTGCAATTTCTTTACCGATCAGTACTGCAAAATAGTCGCACGCAAGCTCAAGTTGCTTGTCTGCGTCTTTTTCAGCACTTTTGGCATAATCCCATGCTTTATTCAGATAGGCTTGATATGCTGGCATTTCGCTAGCTTTTAGAAGTAGTGACGGGTTTGTTGTCGCATCCTCTGGCTGATGTTTGCGAATGGCTTCTATATCGCCTGTGTCAGCAACAATCGAAGAGTGTTGTTTTAGCCTATCTAGTGCTGATGTCATTGGTTTTCCTCATTCCTATTTTGCAGCAAAAAATCATCAAAAATTCTAGAGTGCCTATGTTGCAGTACCATGACGGTCTTTAATAGGTCAATTGTCCGTATTTACTCGGATAACACAGTTGTGAGGTGTTAAAGGGTAGCAACGTAGTAACTCTTAGAGTGATGTATGGTTATCCCTTATAAATTCAAGTGTTATTCAATACTTGAAGTAACGAAAGGATAGTGTTGAAATTGACACTAAACATATTTTAAGTCAATAGGCTCGCAATGATCACGGTAATCTCTCCCGCAAAAAACTTAGATTTTGAAACTCCTTCGACTATCACGCAGTTTACTCAACCTGAATTACTGGAGCACAGTGAAGCGCTCATTAAGGTATGTCGCACTTTGTCACCACAGCAAGTGGCAAGCTTAATGAAAATCAGTGATAAGCTTGCGGGCTTGAATGTGGCTCGCTTCAGTGAATGGTCACAACCATTTACTCAAGATAATGCAAAACAAGCCGTTCTTGCTTTTAACGGCGACGTATACACAGGCCTAGAGGCGAGCACATTAAGTGAACAAACGTTGGAATATGCACAAGGCCATTTAAGAATTTTATCGGGCTTGTATGGGGTGCTAAAACCGCTCGATTTGATGCAAGCGTATCGACTGGAAATGGGCACTAAGCTAGATAATGACCGTGGAAAGAACTTGTATGAATTTTGGGGCAAAATTATTGCGCAAAAACTCAATGAGGCACTAGAACAAGCACACTCAGCTCAGTTAGTAAATTTAGCCTCAAATGAGTACTTTAAAGCGGTTGATAAAAAAACGCTTAAAGCGGATATTATCACGCCAATTTTTAAAGACTGTAAAAATGGACAATATAAGGTAATTAGCTTTTACGCTAAAAAAGCGCGTGGCATGATGGCAAGATACATCATGGAAAACCAAATTAACTCACTTGATGAGTTAAAGCGCTTTGATGTGGCTGGCTACTATTTTAGTTCTGAGGCCACCTCGAAAGAGAATGAGCCGGTATTTTTAAGAGCTGAGCAAAACTAACCCCAATAAGTTTGCCGTAAACGGAAGAAGTATGAATAAAAATGTGTTGTTGCTGGCAATCTGCCAAGGGTTAATCACGACAGGAAACATCTTGCTGGTTACGATTGCAGCTTTGGTTGGTCAGGCGCTTAGCCCAAGTGAAGGGTTCACGACGTTTCCAGTGGCAACACAAATGCTAGGCCTATTACTAACCACAATTCCGGCCTCTTTAATTATGGCGAAAGTTGGCCGTCGGGTTGGTTTTTCGTTAGGTAACCTGATTGGCATTTGTGGCACGATTCTAGGCTTTTATGCGTTAACGTTAAGTGAATTTTGGTTGTTCAGCTTTGCCACTTTTTTAATTGGTATTGGTATTGGCTTTGCTACTTTGTATCGTTTTGCTGCAATAGAGGCAAGTGACAACCCCGCAACGGCTATCTCGACGATTATGGCAAGTGGTGTAGTAGCTGCTGTTTTGGGGCCCAATATCGCAGTTTGGGTCAATGAACATTATGTATCAATCAACTATGCCAATGTGTTTATTGCTTTATCTGCACTGTATTGTCTTGCTTTAGCGCTATTACAAGCGGTTACGTTTAACGAAGTAAGCCATAAAACCAGCCAGCAAACTCCTCGTCCGTTAAAGCAGATTGTCAGTCAGCCTAAATTTATCACTGCGGTTTTGGTTGCCATGACCAGTTATACAACCATGAATTTACTGATGACAGCGACTCCCTTGGCAATGCATCGCCATGGATTTGACTTAAGTGACTCTGCATTAGTTATTGAATGGCATGTTTTGGGCATGTTTGTGCCTTCATTTTTTACTGCAAAACTGATAACACGGTTTGGTCAAACTCATGTTATGACTGCGGGGATCTTTGCCGTGTTGGGGTGTTGTGTGGTCAACTTACTTGGTGTTACCCATTGGCATTTTTTACTTGCGTTGTGCTTACTTGGTGTGGGATGGAATTTTATGTTTATCTCAGCCACACACATGGTAAGTGAAACCTACCAAGACCATGAACGAGCAAAAGCTCAGGCCAGTAATGAGTTTTTGGTATTTAGCATGGTTGCCATGTCATCTTTAGCGGCAGGCTGGCTTGAGTCGGTAATTGGTTGGCAAACATTAAACTTTGCTGCAATGCCCGTCATGATTTTCACTTTGTTGGCCGTAAGCTTTTATAGACTAACGCAAAAGCGTGTATCTATATTGACTTAACATAAATAATTTTCTTACCTGCGGTTTATTCTGTGCTTATTTTCTAGGTGCCCATTAATTGTCTTTGCTACAAGCCAAATAGTTAACCCTCTTCTATACTTGGATAAAATTAGAGCAAATGAGCGACTAATCGTGCGTGTTGGTAAGGAAATGCTATGACAGAAAAATCGTTGCGTAGTGGGGTTGATCAAGGCAAGAGAAAGCTACTAAAACAAGCTGCAAGTGTTGGTGCTTGCAGTGTCCTAGGCTTTAAAGCGCCGTATGTTTTTGCCAAAAAAGTTCATACAGTAAGAGTTTTGGGCACACATGTTACGCTTCAGCAAGCACTTAAAGAGCAGGCACAGAAGGATTTAGGCATAAATTTGGTCTACGAACCAAAGGGGAGCGCAGCGGTACTACAAAAAGCGGCAATGGCACCCGAGTCATTCGATTTATATGAGCAGTGGTCTAATAGCATCAATGTTTTATGGTATTCAGGCTCAATACAACCAATTGAAAAAAAGCGACTGACATATTGGAGTGAAATAAACCCGTTAACTAAAACGGGTCGCCTACAGCCAAGTGCAAAACTTGGTGCTGGCGATGCCCCCTACAAGTTGCTTCATGTTCAAGAAGATCAAACACTGTCAGAGCAAGAAAGTGATTTTATTAGCTACCTACCTTATGTACACAATGTTGACTCATTTGGCTATAACACCGAAGTTATTGCACCCGGTGTGCCCTATAAAACAGAGAGCTGGGGGTGGCTGCTTGAAGATGCATACAGAGGCAAAGTAGGCATAGTAAACGCACCAACCATTGGTTTGTTTGACTTAGCGCTCGCGGCACAAGCCCAGCGTTTAGTGAACTTTGCGAATATCGGTAATATTAGCAATGATGAACTAGACCAGCTGTTCAAGGTATTGAGTGATTATAAACAACAAGGTCACTTTAGTGGTTTTTGGACATCGGTCCCTGAATCGGTTGATTTTATGAAAAGCAATCGAGTGGTGATTGAAAGCATGTTTTCGCCAGCCGTCTCTGCGCTGAACGGTCAGAATGTGCCAGTGATTTATGCAGCGCCTAAAGAAGGGTATCGAGGCTGGCATGGCGTAATGTGTTTATCATCTGCAACGACAGGTTCGGTTAAAGATGCCGCGTATGATTACATGAACTGGTGGCTATCTGGCTGGCCTGGCGCCTTCATTGCGCGGCAAGGCTACTACATTTCAAACCCTCAAAGGGCTAAATCTTACTTATCTAAAGTAGAGTGGGACTATTGGTATGAAGGGCTTCCTGCGGCACAAGATTTGACTGGCACTGATGGCAAGCTATCAGTTAAGCAAGGTGAAGTACGCACAGGAGGCAGTTATCTAAAGCGCTTTAGTAACGTTGCAGTATGGAACACGGTCATGCCTAGTTATGACTACAGCTTGCAAAAGTGGTACGAGTTTATTAGCTAGGAGAAGTGTATGACGTTTTACCGTTCTCTAGCATTTCAGCTTAGTTTGGGCTTACTGTGTATCTGCTCGTTGGTACTTGCGTCAGCTTATTTGACTAAAGCAAGTTATAAATTACTGGCACAAAGAGATAATGAAATAGCCAGCTCTAACAAGCTTGCCGAAAGAGCCTATTTGCTTGAATTGTCAGTAATAGACTTACAGCGCAACGTTTTAATTTATAAACAGTCAGCAAGTACAGCTGCGGTGAATCGCAGTAATGAGCTAATCAGGCAAATTGAGGAGGTGTTAGCACAAATCAGCCAAACGCCTCATCGTACTGAAGATGTCAATGACATGATTGTTCGAATGCAAAGCCACCTTACAGACTATAAAGATAACTTAGCTGTTGCCGTGTCTGGCCGAGAAAAGCGACAGTCTTTATACCGAGATGAATTATTAGCGGTTATTAATACAGCCCAAGCCGCAATAAATACAGAGCTAGACTCAAATCAGCAAGCCATAGCGACCCTGTATTTAACAAAAGCGCATAATGCCGTACTTGCGTATTTGATGACGCAAAATGCGACACATGTAAAGGTGTTTAATCAACAAGTATCGCAAGCCAGTTCGCAATTAACAAACGACATTGTAAAAGCGCATTTTCAAAAAATGGGTTCCGCATTTAGAAAGCTCCACCAAACTATTCGTGGGTATTTGTATTTGACCAATGTAGTTTTACCGGGCACTGCCAATGAGATACTGCACTTATCAACTATGCTTCGTGCTCAAGAGCAGTTGCAGATGCAGGATAAGATTGCTTCTGCAAAAGAAGTAACCAGTGCTTTGCAGGCGCGCAGCGACTTGTTCATTGTATTGAGCATAGTATTAGTTGCACTTTATGCCGCGTTGCTGATCCTTCGAGTGATCAGGCCGATTCGCTCACTCACGGTGTTGTTTAAACGTTTGAGTAACAACTTGCATGTAGAGGATATTCCTTATCTTAATCGAGAAGATGAGATTGGTCAGTTATCTGTTGCTGCCAGTGTATTTCATAATAAGAACTTGCAGACCACTGAGTTATTTGAACGAACAAAAGACTTGGTAATCGAGCAAAAAGAGTTGAACAATGAGCTGGCTGCTAAGCAAAAAGAAGCTGAACAAGCTACCGCATCAAAGAGTTTATTTTTAGCGAATATGAGCCACGAAATCCGCACCCCAATGAACGGTATTATCGGCTTAATTGAATTATTAAAAACCTCAAACTTATCTTCTGAACAAAGAGAGTGTATTGATAAAATAGACTACTCAAGCGGCGTGCTGATGGCTGTGATAAACGATATTTTAGATTTCTCTAAAATAGAAGCAGGTAAACTAGATATTGAAGAAAAAGAGTTTGAGTTAGATAAAATGCTCGACAATATACTTGCATCGGTAAGTTTACGTGCCGCAGAAAAAAACTTGTATTTTCGGTGTATTACGCCTACCGAGGTCAGTCATTTAGTTGGGGATGAAGTTAGAATTACCCAAATTATTTTAAATTTATGCAATAACGCTATCAAATTTACCTCTCTTGGCGGTGTTGAATTAAGGGTTTCTACTTATGATAGCGCCACTGGAGAGGTCATTTTAGGAATTGATGTAGAGGATAGCGGGATTGGTATGACTCAGCAGCACCAACATGAAGTGTTTGAGCAGTTCTCGCAAGCTGATGTGTCCACAAGTAGAAAGTTTGGTGGTACGGGGTTAGGTCTGACAATCGTCAAACAATTGTGCGAGCTGATGAATGGCAGTGTGAGCGTGCACTCTGAAATTGATAAGGGATCAATTTTTTCGGTATTACTTAAACTACGTCCAGCAACAAGCCATCTGGAAAATAAATTACCAAAAGAACACAATTTTAAAGTCAGCGTAGTGTGTCACCATCAATCAGATAAAACGACACGTATAATCAGCGAGTATTTTGCAGTCAATCAGTGTGAAGTGACCTATCTGGTGCATGAAAATCTGAGCGATATAACACAGCAACAGCTCAGTGAGCTTTATTTGGTATTAATACTTAACAATGAGATGTCTAAGTCACTTTGTTTATCTGATATTGCATCCTTGCAACATTATAGCGCGGGTTTGTGCGTTATCATAGATAAGCGAGATGCTGTGTTACTTACTCGTGCAGGCATTGCCAGAGATACCCTAGTGCTAGAAATGCCCTTCACTTACGGGACATTTTACAACTACATTTGTAAGTTATTTAAACAGGAAAGTCAGCGTCTTCATAATTCGGTAGAAGCAGATGCTGAGCTTAACCTTAAAGGGCACGTGCTGCTTGTTGAGGATAATGCAGTTAACCAGATGGTGGCTGAAAAACTACTTACTTCTTTGGGGTTACAAGCCGATATTGCGGAGGATGGACGCCAAGCAGTTAACAAACTTAGTAATACACCTTATGCCTACGACTTAGTGTTAATGGACATTCAAATGCCCGTAATGGATGGATTCAATGCAACGCAATATATACGTAATGAGTTAAAGCTTAACTTGCCAATCTGTGGGCTTTCAGCCAATGCGATGTCGGAGGATTATGATAAAGCGATAGCCTGCGGTATGGACAACTTTATTACTAAACCAATAGAAATAGACAAACTGAAAGTGGTATTACGACAATATCTGAAGCAAAATACATCAGCCTAAGAGCAATCCAGTGATGTCGCTTTAGGCTGATTTAATATGTCATTGTTATTTCTTTTTCTTTAGCTTCGTTTTTAGCTTTTTCTTGGCTTTGATCTTCACTGGGTCTTTTTTCTTCTTAGGTAATTTAGCTTCTTTATGCTGAGGCTCTAGCCCTTTAATAACTCTACGCTTTAAGCCTTGCTCTGTGTAACGCTCAACCTTTTTCAAGATGGCTGCATCGTGTGCTTCAACAAATGATATCGCTGTGCCTTTTTTACCTGCTCGGCCGGTTCGACCAATACGATGCACATATACGTCAGCTGTGCGTGGCATATCAAAGTTAATAACGTGCGTGATATCAGGTACATCAATACCTCTGGCTGCAACATCCGTGGCGACTAAAATACGTGTTCTACCGCTATGAAAATTAGCCATAGCCGTCATTCGTTTATCTTGAGGCATCTCTCCGCGTAGCCATGTTGTTTTGATATCGTTTGAGTACAACTCTCCAACGAGCTGCTCTAAACGCTCACGGGTTTTAACAAAGACGATGGCCTTTTGCACTTCCTCTTCGTTTTGCAGCAGGTGAGTCAGCATGGCCAGTTTGTGTTTATAGTCATCCGCTAAATGCACCCATTGGTGAATTTTTGCTTTTTCTTTACGTGACGATTCAGCTTCTAACAGAGCTGGATCATTTAAAATACGCTCCGCAAATAATTCGACACTGTCACCTTCTAATGTGGCGGAGAATAAAAAGCACTGACGACGGTTTTTGGCTTCGTCACAAATGCGCAGCATTTCTTTTTTGAAACCCAAATCCAACATGCGATCTGCTTCATCCAAAATGAGCAATTCAACATTTTCAGCGTGAAAGTTTTCGGTTTCAAGATACTCCATCAAACGACCAGGGGTGGCGATTAGAATATCATTGTTCTTTTCAAAAATTTCTTTATGACTGCCGTAGTTGATACCGCCGGTTACAACACCAATGCGTAAGTGAGTATTAGCGGCAAGCAACTGACATTGCTCATGTATTTGATACGCCAACTCACGAGTAGGAGTCATGATAAGCACGCGTGCAAATCCAGGGTCTTTGCGAGGAAAGTCAAGCAAATACTGAATTGCGGGGATCAAGAATGCAGCGGTTTTACCTGTACCGGTTGGAGCTGAGGCTAAAATATCGCGGCCAATTAAGGCCTCTGGAATAGCCAGCTGCTGAATACTTGTGGCTGTTTCAAAGCCCATTTTACTAATGGCGGTTAAAACTTTTGGATCAAGATCGAATTCAGAAAATTGCATAGTGCATCATAAATAAAGGACAATGTGAGCAATTATACGCGTGATGGCTATTTTGGAAAAGGTGAATCATGTCTGGGTTTGCATTTAAACAATTTAAGGTACAACAATCGAACACCGCAATGAAGGTTTCGACAGATGGAATTTTATTAGGTGCATGGGCAAACTTAAGCGGTGCCAATCGCTTATTGGATATAGGTTGTGGAACAGGCCTGCTATCTTTAATGTGCAAACAGCGTGCGCCAGACCTTGAGATTGAAGCCGTAGAAATCGATGAAGGCGCTTACACTGACGCCTTTGCGAATATTTGGCATAGCCCTTGGCCAGATATTCAATTACATCAAGGTGATATTCGAACTTTTAATACGACAGAAACTTTTGATGTGGTGATTTGTAACCCGCCCTATTTCAACGGCAGTTTAAAAGGGCCCAATCAAGCACGAAATACAGCCCGTCACACAGACAGTTTAAGCTTTGACGCACTTATCTCGGCGTTTATACGCGTTAGTCACCCCCGTTCTCGATTTATTTTGATTTTGCCAATTGAAGAAGCACAAAGACTGCTTTGCATAGCAATGACTGAAGGTATGCACTTACAGCGTGAATGCTTAGTATCAAGTACAGAGAATAAAGCACCGAGTCGTAGGCTTTTAGAACTGTCATACACGCCGTGTCATGATCCAATCACAGAATCTTTAGCGATTAAGCATACCAATCAGCAATACACTGATGACTATGTTGCGCTATGCAAAGCGTTTTATTTGAAGATGTAACTAAATAGATACTCTAAAGAGCAAATTACAATAGCTTACAGGTTTCTTTCAAAAAGCGTGTGTTGATGTAGACTGTGATAATAAGTAATGAGTCGCTAGATACAAGGAATTCTCACCATGTGTAATGACACGGCTATCATCCTAGATTTTTTGACGGAAATTGAACTGCCATTTTGTTTAACAAGCATTGAAGGGAAGACATTCTTACCTGGGTTAAAGTTAGAAAAAGGCGTGCTAAATATAGATTTAGAACGCTTACTATACCCCGGCGATATACTACATGAAGCTGGGCATGTTGCAGTTTGTGAACCTACCGAGAGGCATCTGTTAAGTGGTGACATTTATAAAAGTGGCCGTAAAGAAGATTGGATGCATGGGGAGGAAATGGCTGCGATTGCTTGGTCTGCTGCTGCAATAACTCACATAGGCCTACCCATGGCTGTGGTATTTCACCCTTATGGATACAAGGGCCGAAGTGCACACTACAAAGATCTTTTCGAAAGCGGTGATGGATTTGGTGTTCCGTTACTAAAGTTATGGGATATGCCAGACCCAGTACGAGGCTATCCATATCTGACAAAGTGGATAAGAGATCACTCATGGTACTAACATTTATCTACGGCGTTTAGGCGCGGGTGTTGATCTCAAGTTGTTTACGGTGTTTACATGTTGCGATGAATGAGACCGTCGCTAGGAAAGATAATTTGAATCACCGTTGAATAACATGATAGGAAGTATCAGTAACTCTATTACTGAAACTCAGGCTCAAAATCTGCAGTTGTCCGAGGCGGCTTCGTTGCAAGAAGGTTTAATCAGAGAGCTCAGTGCTCGCATTGCTGATATTCGTAACGTGACGAGTAATAACAATGCAAGCGCTGCCGAGACTTTAAAAGCAGCCGAAGAAATTAATCAGGCTGTAAAAGAAATAAATGAACAGCTACACAAATTTACACGATAGATAGCTCGATTTTAGCCAAGTTAGAGAGAATCACCGTACTGCGTCATTATTTGTGTTATCCAAGCGGCGATGCGCTCATCACTTTTATCATATTGACTGTCTTCATCAAGGGCTAAGCCAACAAAGTGCTTTTTATCTTCAGTGAGCGCTTTAGATGCTTCAAACTCGTAGTCGGGGGTGTTTGGCCAGTAACCTAAAAACTGTACGCCTTGTGGCGCAATTTTGTCATGCAGCATACCCAGTGCATCTTGAAACCACTGACCGTAGCCTTGTTGGTCACCCATCCCAAATAATGCGATAGTTTTGCCTGCTAGATTGACGTTATCGATATCGTCCCAGCATGACTCCCAATCTTCTTGCAACTCGCCAAAATCCCAGGTTGAAATTCCGAAGATCAAAAAGTCATACTGTTGGGCATTGCTAAGGGGTTCGTCTTTAATATTGTGTAATGAAACGATATCGTCACCAATGATATCGCGGATTTTCTCCGCAGCCATTTCAGTGTAACAAGTAGTTGAACCGTAAAATAACCCGATCTGCATGGTATTTATCACTTTTAAATTGACTGTTATGATAGGCGCGAAGTCTACCTTATGACGCAGCAAATTGATACAGGAAGCCTGTGAGCGAGCAACAATCAACTACACCGTTAAGCGGTGAAAATGCAGAATATATAGAACTATTCTTAGACTCGTTATTTTTAGAGCAAGGTTTGAGTGAAAATACGCTGGCAGCTTATCGAAGTGATATAGAAAAATGTGCGCTCTATATCCAAACTACATTTAATAAATCGCTACTTGCAGTTGAAAGTGATCACATAGAAGCTTATTTGGCTCATCGTCATGATTTGGGTTTAAAAGCGCGCAGCACAGCAAGAGCCCTGAGTGCACTGAAGCGGTTTTATCTTTTTTTTATTCGAGAAAAAAGAATAACTAGCACGCCACTTTTGAATATTGCGCAGCCTAAAATGGCGCAGTCGTTGCCAAAAACACTCACCGAACAGGAAGTGGAAGCCTTACTTGATGCGCCAGATTTAGGTGATGCAATGGGGCTTAGAGATAAAGCTATGTTGGAATTGCTTTATGCAACAGGTCTGCGAGTGACTGAATTGGTTGGTTTGAGAATGGAGCAAATCAATCTGCGACAAGCCGTGGTACTTGTTAAAGGCAAAGGCGGAAAAGAGCGACTGGTTCCTATGGGTGAAGAGGCGTTGCATTATATTGAACAGTTTTTGCAAGTTGGGCGTCCTCAAATGGTGAAACATGCGACCGACTTTGTGTTTCCCTCAAAAAGAGGCACAGGGATGACAAGACAAACTTTTTGGCATCGAATTAAACACTATGCTATTTTGGCTCAAGTAACGTCGCCATTATCACCACATACTTTACGTCATGCTTTTGCAACACATTTGCTCAATCATGGCGCTGACTTAAGAGTCGTGCAGATGATGTTAGGACACAGTGACTTGTCGACCACACAGATTTATACACATGTTGCGAGTGAACGCTTAAAGAGTTTACATCAGCAACATCACCCTAGAGCTTGATGGAATTTTATTGGATATTCTCGGTCTACTGGGGAAATAGGATAATAACTTTAAGAGATAGATATGAAAAAATTAATGTTAGCAGCGGCAATGGTATGCAGTTTTTCAACGCTCGCGAATACTGAAATAGAGACCGCATCAGAGCCTATGGTGATGGCACCTTTAGCGCTTGAACCGATAAAAGAAAGTTTTGCTAAACTCGGCGTGACGGTTAAAAGTGTAGAAAGTAGCCCTGTTGCAGGCTTGAAAACGGTATTGACTGATAAAGGCGTATTGTATGCGTCGCCTGATGGTAAATACTTAATGCAAGGCAATCTAATAGACTTAGAAAGCCGTATAAACGTGACTGACCAAGCGCTCAGTGGCGTGCGCAAAGAGGGTGTAGCACAGTATCAAGATTCAATGATTGTGTATAAAGCTGAGAATGAAAAGCACCAAATCACCGTTTTTACTGATATCACATGTGGTTACTGTCGCAAACTTCACAGAGAGCTAGAAGATTATTTATCTGCAGGCATTACTGTTAAATACCTTGCTTATCCACGTGGTGGATTACGTGGCTCTGGTTACGAAGATTTAATGAATGTGTGGTGCGCAAAAGATGCAGCACAAGCGTTAACAGATGCTAAGGCTGGGCAAAAGGTTGCTAAAGTTGAGAATTGTAGTGCGCCTGTGGCTGAACATTATCAGTTAGGCCAAAGTTTCGGCTTGTCAGGTACACCCGCGATTATTCTTGAAGATGGTACGCTTATACCTGGTTACCAACCTGCCGACTCACTAGCAAAAATGTTAGAAGATAAAGGCAATAAGTCTTAGTAGCAGGTATAATAATGGCGAGTTAAAAAGGGCCGTTAGGCCTTTTTTATTGCGTCAAATTTAAGGTTCTGTAGTTCATGAATACCCATATCAAAGCTCGACCACGCGTCGACGATAGTCATTTGCCCAATCACATACATCCTGTGATCAAACAGATATATGCCAGTCGTGGTGTGCAGTTGGCCGAGGAGCTGGATAATCGTGCTAGCACATTACTCGATTTTCGCTTGTTTAAAGATATTGATAAAGCGTGCGATATTTTGCAATCAGCACTGCATGCACAAGCCAAGATATTAATAGTAGGAGACTTTGATGCTGATGGGGCCACCAGTACTACTGTTTTAATGGAGGGTTTGGCGCAATTTGGCTATCGGCAGTTAGATTACTTGGTACCAGATAGGTTTAGCTTAGGTTATGGATTAAGCCCTGCGCTTGCAGAGCAAATCGTGCAGCTAGCCCCTGATTTAGTGATCACAGTAGACAACGGTATTTCTTGTATTGCTGGTATTGATATTGTTAAGCAAGCGGGCATTCAAGTGATTGTCACTGACCACCACTTACAAGGTGAGCAATTACCCAATGCAGATGCTATTGTTAACCCCAATCAGCATGGCTGCCAGTTTCCATCAAAGTCTATTGCAGGTGTCGGGGTCGCCTTTTATTTGCTGGTGGCACTACGACATACTTTACGAACTCAAAACTACTTTGCTAATAAGCAACAACAAGAACCCAATTTAGCGTCTTTATTAGACGTCGTTGCACTTGGTACAGTGGCTGATGTTGTGGCATTAGACGCAAATAATCGCACCTTGGTTTACCAAGGGTTGGCGCGTATTCGCGGAGGTCACACTCGACCCGGCATTGAAGCACTCATTGAAGTATCCAATCGCAATGCAGCAAGACTCAGTGCCAGTGATTTTGGTTTTGCTTTGGCACCGCGTTTGAATGCGGCTGGGCGTTTAGATGATATGAGTTTGGGGATCGCGTGTTTATTATCAAAAGACATCAATCAAGCTCGACGTATTGCCAGCGAGTTAGATAGCTTAAATCACGAACGCCGCGAAATAGAGCAGGGCATGCAACAAGAAGCACAGGCCGTGCTTGAGCGCTTGGTTGTCAGTACCCAAAGTGTGCCAGATGCAGTATGCCTATATCAACAAGATTGGCACCAAGGAGTCATCGGTATTCTGGCGGGACGCCTCAAGGAGCAATACCATCGCCCAACTGTGGTATTTGCACAAGGCGATAACGGCGAAATCAAAGGGTCATGTCGTTCTATCGAAGGTATTCACATGAGGGACCTATTAGAGTCACTCAATCGCCAATATCCAGAATTGATCGAAAAGTTTGGTGGTCATGCGATGGCCGCAGGGTTGACTATACAGGAAACAAGCTTTGAACTTTTCAAACAAGTCTTTGTTAGTGCCGTTGCAGAGAATCTATCTGAAGAGCACAAACAGAGTGTGCTGTTGACCGATGGTGCACTTCCCGCAGAGTGCTTCTCTATGGATTTTGCACAACTGTTGCAACAAGCTGGGCCTTGGGGGCAGCACTTTCCTGAGCCTGTATTTTATGGTGAATTTGAATTGGTTCAGCAACGAATCGTCGGTGAAAAGCATCTAAAATTAGTGTTAAAACATCAATCAGCAAAGCTTGTGGATGCCATTGCCTTCAATATTGATGTAAAAGCATGGCCCAATACGCAAGCGCGTTTTGCACAGGTAGCGTATCAACTGGATATTAATGAATTCAGAGGCAAGTTTTCATTACAGTTAATCGTGCGAGAAATCAGCGCAATTACCTAATAAAGGCATTTATAGCGACTACAAATTTTGCTACTATGGCGCGTTTAATAATTGGGGTGCTGCTTAGTCAGAGATGAAATAGCGGCAACCATAGAAAATCGAGCAATTTTTGGAGTAATGTGCATGTTTGAAGTGAATCCTGTGATTAATCAAATCAAGGACATTCGCGAACGTACTGAACTGCTTCGGGGGTATCTTTGACTACGCTCTTAAATTAGAACGTTTAGAAGAAGTAAATGCCGAACTCGAAGATTCAGCCGTCTGGAACGAACCGGAAAAGGCGCAAGCGTTAGGTCGTGAAAAATCAGCGTTAGAGGAAGTTGTTGAAACCATCGATAACTTGGTTTCAGGAGCTGACGATGCAGAAGGCCTAGTAGAGCTTGCCGTAGAAGCTGAAGATCAGGATACCTTTGACGAAGCCCAGCAAGAATTAGAGGCGCTGATGGCGTCTTTGGAAAAACTTGAATTTCGTCGAATGTTTTCAGGAGCACACGATAGCAACGATGCATATTTAGATTTACAAGCGGGTTCAGGCGGAACAGAAGCACAAGATTGGTGTAACATGCTGCTGCGCATGTACCTTCGTTGGGGTGAAGCAAAAGGCTTTAAGGTTGAACTAGTAGAAGCAACCGACGGCGATGTAGCGGGTATCAAAGGTGCAACAGTGCGCTTTGTGGGTGAATATGCTTACGGTTGGTTACGCACCGAAACAGGCGTTCACCGTTTAGTGAGAAAGAGCCCGTTCGACTCAAGTGGTCGTCGTCACACGTCTTTTGCTTCAGCATTTGTATACCCAGAAGTTGACGATAATATTGAAATTGATATCAACCCAGCAGATTTACGTATCGACGTATATCGTGCATCGGGGGCTGGTGGTCAGCACGTTAACACCACTGAGTCTGCGGTTCGTATCACGCACTTACCAACAAATACTGTTGTACAGTGTCAGAACGAGCGTTCGCAACACAAAAACAAAGCGCAAGCCATGAAGCAGTTAAAAGCCAAGTTATTTGAGCTAGAAATGCAAGCGCAAAACGCTGAAAAGCAATCTCAAGAAGACGCCAAATCTGACATCGGTTGGGGTAGTCAAATACGTTCTTATGTATTGGATGACTCGCGTATTAAAGATCTACGTACCGGTGTTGAAAACCGTAATACACAAGCTGTACTAGACGGTGATTTAGACAAATTTATCGAAGCTAGCCTGAAATCAGGCCTTTAATCAACAAGCTAAACTAAGAGCTAAAAAATGACAGATCAAATCCAAGACGAAAACAAACTCATTGCTGAGCGTCGTACCAAGTTGGATGCGATTCGCGAGAATTGCAACGCCAATGGCCACCCTAACAGCTTCCGCCGTGAAGACTATACGGCTGATCTACAGGCTAAGCTTGGTGATAAATCGAAAGAGGAGCTAGTTGAGTTAGACTGCCAAGCTGCTGTTGCTGGCCGTATTCTAGCTAAACGTGGTCCGTTTTTAGTATTGCAAGATATGAAAGGCCGTATTCAGGCGTATGCTTCAAAAGACGTACAAAAAGACTTAAAAGCCAAGTATGGTCAATTAGATATCGGTGATATTATCGGTGTGAAAGGCCCTGTACATAAATCTGGCAAAGGTGACTTGTATGTCGACATGGTTGACTACGAGCTACTTACTAAGTCATTACGCCCATTACCAGAAAAGTTTCACGGTTTAACAGACCAAGAAGCAAAGTATCGTCAGCGTTATGTTGACTTGATCACGAACATGGAAACACGTGAAACTTTCCGTATTCGTTCAAAAGTGATCGAAGGCATTCGTCGCTTCCTCGCTGAGCGTGACTTTATGGAAGTTGAAACGCCTATGCTTCAGGTTATTCCTGGTGGTGCATCGGCACGTCCGTTTGTGACGCACCATAATGCACTTGATATCGATATGTATTTGCGTATCGCGCCCGAGCTTTATCTTAAGCGTTTAGTTGTTGGTGGTTTTGACCGCGTGTTTGAAATTAACCGTAACTTCCGTAACGAAGGATTATCTACACGTCATAATCCTGAATTCACCATGATCGAGTTCTACCAAGCTTACGCTGACTACAATGACTTGATGAACTTAACTGAAGATATGTTACGCACAGTGGCGCAAGATGTTCTAGGTACAACAACGATCGTGAACACCACTAAGAATGCTGATGGCGAAGTAATTGATACGGTTGAATATGACTTTGGTCAGCCGTTTACTCGTTTATCAATGGCGGATGCCATTATCGAGCATTCAGAAGCTGCGGCTACACAAGCTCACATCTTTAAAGATCCTGAAAATCATTTTGAAGAATTAAAAGCGTTTGCTAAGCAAGTTCACGTGAAAATTCCTGAAAACTGTGTTTGGGGCCCGGGTAAATACTTATGTGAGATCTTTGAAGAAGTGGCTGAACACAAGCTTATTCAACCGACTTTCATCACAGAATATCCGTGGGAAGTGTCACCACTGGCACGTCGTAACGATGAGAACCCGTTCATCACTGACCGCTTTGAGTTCTTTGTTGGTGGACGAGAGCTTGCTAACGGCTTCTCTGAGCTAAATGACGCAGAAGATCAAGCCGCACGATTTGCACGCCAAGTTGAAGAAAAAGACGCAGGCGACGATGAAGCGATGCACTTTGACGAAGATTATATCCAAGCACTTGAGTATGGTTTACCACCAACGGCAGGTGAGGGGATCGGTATCGACCGTCTAGTGATGCTATTCACCGACTCACCAACGATTAAAGACGTTATCTTGTTCCCGCATATGCGTCCACAAGCAGACTAATTTAAACGTTGTGAAAAAGCCGCTTATTGAGCGGCTTTTTTTGTATGTTTTGCTCGCTTAACCTTATTTTTATTGACAAAATGTTGAAAAGTTAAGCAGCATTACATAAATGACTTAAAAGCTGCACATTCTATGAGCATACAGTTCATTTTTGCCATAAAAGTGTTTGACTTATTTTCTCAAGCCTTTATTATACGCATCCACAAGACGGAGAGGTGGCCGAGTGGCTGAAGGCGCTCCCCTGCTAAGGGAGTATAGGGTTTGTAGCCCTATCGAGGGTTCGAATCCCTCCTTCTCCGCCATGTTTTAAACATGGTCTCTTGTACGGACGCGTAGCTCAGCTGGATAGTTTATTTAGCAATGATGGCTACGAACAAGTTCGCATCTCGTAAGTAAAGATGTAAAAGATACTTAAATACGGACGCGTAGCTCAGCTGGATAGAGTACCTGGCTACGAACCAGGCGGTCGGAGGTTCGAATCCTCCCGCGTCCGCCACTTTTCTCTAAGTGGCTAATAAAAGGGCATCTCGTAAGTAAAGATGAAAAAGATACTTAAATACGGACGCGTAGCTCAGCTGGATAGAGTACCTGGCTACGAACCAGGCGGTCGGAGGTTCGAATCCTCCCGCGTCCGCCACTTTTCTCAAGTGGTTAAATATAGAGGACTGCGATGCAGGCTATCGGAGGTTCACTCTCTCAAGATACGTCCCGCGTCCGCCACTTTTCTCTAAGTGGCTAATAAAAGGGCATCTCGTAAGTAAAGATGTAAAAGATACTTAAATACGGACGCGTAGCTCAGCTGGATAGAGTACCTGGCTACGAACCAGGCGGTCGGAGGTTCGAATCCTCCCGCGTCCGCCACTTCTCTCAAGTGGTTAAATATAGAGAGTCGCGATGCAGGCAATCGGAGGTTCACTCTTTCAAGATACGTCCCGCGTCCGCCACTTCTTTAAGAAGTGAGCAATCAACCGACATGTTCTGAAAAGACAGTCGGTTTTTTTGTGCCTGAAATATGAGCCCCCATATAAAGTGTTTGTAAAACAATCGCAAACTTATTCTTACAAGATACGTCCCGTGTAACTGCCCCAATTTTAGTACAGCTCATTAGTAGAATTATGCTACCTCAAGATAACCCATTGGGGTTTGATCTCCCAGTGCGTCATGAGGCCGTTCATAATTATAAATATCTAACCATTCATCTGTAATGTAACGAACCTGCTGAAGTGACTCAAACAGATATAAATCCAAAACTTCTTCTCGATAGCTGCGATTAAATCGCTCTACAAATCCATTCTGATAGGGACTTCCTGGTTTAATAAACTCAAGTTTTATGCACTTTTCAGCAGCCCAACTTTCCAAAACGTTCGACGTAAATTCAGGACCATTATCCATCCGAATTTGCCTTAGCATTCCACGCCACGCCACGCCACGCCACGCCACGCCATGCAATGACATGAAGCCTGTTTTAGGATCTCATTGTACTCTTCTAAGTACTTGAGTTTACGTTCAAGTTCACGGGTTTTAAGTTGGTTTGGGAGCTAGGAGCAGAGGAGTCGCACTTGTGAGATTTCCATTACGCTTTGCTTTTTTGCTGGCGTGCCCACTTATCAACAGTGGATTTACCTAGCTCCACAGCACCTCGAACAGAGCTTTGCGCGCTTATAGTAGCTCTATTTACAACTGTTAACGTTGCAGACTGAAAATGCACGACATTAGAGAACATTAAAGATATAACTCTGATAGAATCTCGGCCTTTATAAATATGTATAAGCAGTTAAGTTGTTTTAGAGCATTAATTTTCGTTAATAACACTCCGTTTTAGCTGAACCTATAAAACAATTTGCAATTTTATCCTAGTGATATCGCTTTTATATGCACCAAGTGCATTAATTTCCAACTATTTTGCATATATCTGAAAAATAGAAACTTTAAGGGCACAGTGTTGGTAAAGTGATGTAGAAATTCACTACAGTGGCTGGACTTGTTTATATCTGTAATTTGGTACCCCTATTGGGGATTCGTTGTCCTGTGCCAGCTGAGCAATGTAAGTTTGCCTAGAGCGTGTCTGGGCTATTCATTTTAAACCTCACATGAGTAGGGAACATTTATGAAAACACATTTATCTTTTTTAGTCGCAATGATATTTGCTAGCACAAATGTAGTTGCTGCAGACTCAGTTTCCATTACTGATGAGCGTTTTGGCGCAATTGCTAATGATAATTTAGATGATAGTCAAGCGATTCAAGCTGCAGTTAATTACGCTGTATCCAATAGCAAGAGTGTGTATATTCCTGCTGGCACATTTAATATAGAAAACACCATTGATGTAACTCAATTTGCGGGCAACCATCGCTCTCAAATAAAAATTACTGGTGAAAAACGAGAGCTTTCAAAACTGCTCACCTCTTCAAACATCAGTATGTTTAAGGTTGCTCATGGCGTTGAAATCCATAATTTAACGTTGAGTCAAAGTAACGCTCAGCCACAAGGTAAAGCGATAGAGATACCTTTTGCATCATATCGTTCACACTTTTCAAAGTTAGACATCACAGGCTTTGATAAAGGGATATACGGAAAGTGGGTTATTTGGAGCCGCTTTGAAGACTTGTTCATTTTCAAAGTGAATGTTGGTGTTGAGCTACATGGCAATGGTGACAATCCAGCATACTGGAATACGGAGCCAAATGGTTGGTTTAACAACGTGAATGTATTTGACAATATTTATGTTGAAGGCTCAAACACTGGGCTTAAGCTAGCTGCTATGGGTAGTAACATCGTTAATTCTACTGTGCAGAATTCAGCTGTCGGCGTCGAAATTTATGGACCGGCGGAGCACTATACGTGGAATAACCAAATATCTAATTTCTACGCTGAAGGTGTCAACACTGTATTCAAAGTTAAGAACTCGCGTACGTTAGACATTAACGGGGTGTTTGCTCAAGGTGGCGCGCAATCAAATAGAAAGTATGCCGTAATAGATGCTGAAAATGCAGGGAAGATCACAATTAATGGCATGACAGGGCAGGATTGGTGGAAACACAGCGCGGTACTAAAAAATACGCAATTGATAGGTAATGTCGTTGCTATTGGTGGTGCTCTATCACAAGATAATCAATCTAGTTATATCACTAGCCAGACTCTAAGTATTAGTTTACCTGCCAATAAACAGTGGCAGGAACTTCCTGCAAAGGTAGCAGGGAATTCAGCATATCGTGTGACGATATCAGGAATAAGAGATGGCTATGACCCAGTACTTGAAGAGTATGTGCTATACAATTTCAATGGTGCAAGTCGCTATACGCGTATTAGCCATGTGTCTGGCAGAGAGATCGTTAAATTTAAGCTAGAGTCAGGCAAGTTATTTGCCCAGTTAGATTATTATGGCGGCGGTGGATTATCTTTAGGAAAAGTTACACTAACGCGAATTCATTAATTTAAAACTCTGCTGCTCAGCATAAATAGAGGCTGCTAATTAAAAGAGGTTACTGTATGTATAAATTTATTTTGTTTGTTGCTCTAACTTTTATGCCTTGGTTTAGCACTGCCAATAGCCAAGAGAGTAAAGTTGCTTGGCTGATGGTTCGAGCCAGTGATGGTCTTGTGTACTTTGCACTAGAAGGTGGCACTAGAAACAACAGGCCAAGTTGCGCAACCAGTGGTTATTGGATGATTAAAGACGAAAACTCAACAGCTGGAAAGCAGCAATATTCAATGATTCTATCTGCCCATGCCAGCGGTAAAAAAGTGCGAATTTATGGTGCCGGTAAATGCAGTCGGTGGTCAGATGGTGAAGACGTCGATGCACTAATGGTATTGAACTAGGCATCGAAAAATTATTTTCAAATGGATGATTATATATGATTAAACTTATCGGTTTTGTTGCGATTTTCACAAGTGCTTTTGCCTTCGCTAATAATATAGCGTCTTCGTCGACAGAGATAGTCGCGCTCGCATCATACAACCAATACGGCGGTGGTGATGTGATCTTTAAACTCAAAGATCCTATTGAGCAGTGTACGGGCTATTTCTTGAGTAAAAGTGACGACGGTTTTAATGCTAATGTAAGCATGATAATTGCCGCTTATCAAGCAAAAACAAAAGTTAAGGTATGGGGAATACCGGAGCAAAAATGGGCAGGTTCTTCATCGGGGTATTACTGTAAGTTATATGTTGTAGCTTATGGCGATTTTTAAATTATATTTTTATAAGGAGGGGATTATGTACAAAAATTTATTTGTTTTAATGTTGTTAATTTTTCCTGGTGTAAGCCAAGCCGGCTGGACAAAAGGCTGGGGAAAGATAACAGAGATAATGTCTCATGATGGAAAGCATATTATCTATACCACTATCGAAGATAAAACTTGTGGTGGTTCGGGGAATTTTTGGTGGCCAACAAGTGACCCTGATGCAAAAGATATGTTTGCATTAGCAATGGCGGCATTTATGGGCGAGAAAGAGGTTATGCTTGTACATAGAGAGTCAGTTCAAGACCAAGAGTGTCAATTTGGTCATATTTCTAAAGCAACTCATATTAGAATTAGATAATAATATACTTATTATAAAGTGAGTTTGTTTACGTAGGGTTTAAATAAAATTATTTAAATAAAGTGTTTTTTCTAACTCGTGATTATTTTAGAGAGTGACATGAAAAAGTTAGTTTTAGGGGCGAGCTTGGCCCTACTGTCCATTAATGCCTTTGCATATAAGGAGTGTACGGTTGAAACAAGCAGGTTATACATTGGCGATGATGGTCACCTTTGGCTGCAATTTATCAATGGTGGGCTAGCTAATATGAAGGCCAGCGATATTGATTTTGAGCATACATACTCATTGCTACTCGCTGCACAAATGGCTGATAAAAAAGTCACTGTTCGTTTTAAAGACGACAATGCTCAGTGCAATTCTGGTACCCGATCAGATATAGTGGGTGTTTGGGTTCATCGTTAATCAGAGCAACATCCTTGTTAGTGTATGTAGAAAAGATGATTTTTATATTGTAGTTATTTATTATCTATTGCAATTTTAAATTTAATTATGAAAACATATATTTACTTAATTATATGTTTTCATACTCTCAAAAGGGAATTTAAATTAATTTGAATTTACGTTATTTATTATTTGTCATAGTGTTCTTTGGTTTTAAAAGTTTTGCAGGTCAAATGACATTACCTCAGAAGGTTAATCAGTACCAATTTTATAAAACACACACCGGCTTACTTATTCGTCAAGCCGCGATGGTTGATCCAGATAAATGTGGTAGAAAAGATCTTTACATTTTAGATAAAAGTCACCCTCACTACTCAGAAATTGTCGCTTTGGTGTTGGCTGCTCATATTGCAGAACAGCCTCTGGCATTATATCTAGACGGGTGTGTGCAGGGGTTACCTGCGATCAGTCATATCTACAGCAATAAATAAGTATTATGTTATTAAACGAGTCGACTATTATTATGAAAAAATTACTATTTTTCCTTTGTATTATTTTTTCAAACGTGGTGCTTTCAGCTGAGTTGTCCGTGAGAGCTGCTACTATCTCATCCATGAAGGTTTATGAAACACCCGATGATACGGTGAATGTTTGGATAAACGTAAACGGTAGTTCTAGAATTGGCCCCAACCCGGATAATCCAAGTGTGACATGTGAACTTTGGACAAATAGCAAATTAGTACATTCGTCTGCATTGGCAGCACTAATGGGGGAAAAGAAGGTCAATATTTGGTATGTCGACAGGGGTGATAAGTCCCATTGGTGCAAAGTTAAAGTTCTAGAAGTGACTAAATAGCTAAATTTGCGTAACAATATTTGTGGATACCTATATCAAAATATAAATACAGGATAGGAAATGCTCTTTTTTATATTAAATAAAATTTTTAAATTAAAGCTGTTAAGCTTTTTTATCTATAAGTCGATACTTATTTTTAGAGATTAAAGAATGAAGTTTTATACACTAATTGTTGTAATTATTCTAGCCTTTAGCCAAGCGCAAGCAGCTTCAACTAAAGGTGGCGTTGAGCGCATATACCCTCAAGATGGTACGGTTTATTTTAGATTAAAAGATGAACCCTGTAAAAGCACGCAAAAAAATACCTATTGGAGTTTTAGTTTGTCAGATGAAACGGCTAAGACTTGGTTTGCTATGCTTTTAGCTGCAGCCTCATCGGGACATGTTGTTAAACTTGGGGTTGAACAGTGTAATCCAGATATTAATCAATCTATTAGTTATTTATACATTGATTATTGAAATAGCACCACAGTGGTAGCTATTTAAACTATATTACTTTTTCAACCTACCCAACCTTTACTCTTTAATAAGTGTGTTTGAAGCTAGGCTATGGATATTGAAACTGTGCTATTAGTCAGTTTGCCTCCAAAAGGCCTTTATGCGTATATACGGGATAAAAGCTGTATTTACAATTACCTATTTAAGTCGTGTTGCCAATTTAAACAGCAATAAGCAGAGTGATTGTTTTTCACTCTCGTTTACAATCTGGTCTCCTGCCGTGTTTACTTCTAAAAATGATTCCAATAGAATTCTGAACCTATTTTCAAAACGCAACTTTCTAACTTCGTTTAAGGACTTCCGGATGCTGACGTATCAAAATATGCTCAGGCCTAGTAATAAAAAAGCACGCTGTGGCACAAGCTGGATGCTTATATTGACCCAATCAACTCAAATTAGGGGCACACATGTATAAAGGACTATTATTTTTTATTGTGCTGATGTTCAGCATCGGTGTTCAAGCGATTCAGTCACCTTCTATGAGCTCTTCAAAAAGCTCTATGTACTTAGGTGATACGACAGAACTTTCTTGGTCAAAACCCAGTGGAACAGCTTATTTTCACCTTTGGGTTATTAAGCCCTCGCAGTCGCCTTTAAAGTTTCGTAGTAATTATACAGGAACTTCATTTAGCCGTTGGATACAAAACTATCCTGGCACACATACTTTTTATGTAGAAGCGTGTGATGGAAATGGCGCGTGTGCTTCATCAAACAGTGTCAGTGTGTATATGCAGGAACGGCCTACAATTCCTGCCACCCCTGGTGAGCCTAATGTGAATTGGGATTTATACCATCCTGTTGGCGCCTCTATCAGAGTTAAAATTCCTAGTATTTCTGGGGCTGATTATTATCAAGTTTATAACGGCACTTCCACAACCAGTACTACGGTTAGTCGAACTTTCTACAGTAGTACTTGGGAATATATTCCTTCTGTGGCAAGTGGACCGAATTATATTCGTATCAAAGCATGTAATAGCGCAGGTTGTAGCTCGGAGAGTACACCGAGGCGTATCGTTATCTTTAATAATCCAAGCGCGCCAAACCTCGCGATTAGTTCGACAACTGTTGGTAAAGGTGGAACGGTTAAAGTGGATTGGAACCGTCCAGATGGACTGATTTGGTCAGGGGCTTATTTCAAACTCAGCTGTATCAATAACAGCGGTTCAGATGTGTGCGCGCAAACCATTCCTCATATTGGCGGTTCGAATAAATCTGAATACTCATATAGTTTTACGGCTAACAGTATTAGTGCCTACGACATTCAAGTAAAGGCCTGTAACAAAACCGACTCTTACTGCTCGAGCAGTGCAACGCGTACGGCTTATGTTATCCCCGCGGTGCCAGGAGACCCAGGCTATAGCGTAGATTGGGATTTCTATTATCCACAAAATACCACAATGACAGTAAAGCTACCTCAGTCTATAGAAGGCGCTGATAGCTATGACGTTTATTATTATAAAGAAAACTCGTCACCTCAGGTGCGACATGTTGCAAAATCACAGCAGTCAATCACACTTAATGTTGGCGCTGCAGGTTACTACCAGCTTCAGCTGGCTGCATGTGTAACATCAAGAAGCGGAGCTTATCAGTGCAGTTCAACTAGCCAAGGACGCAGAATTGTGTCTTTTGAAGCACCAGTGGCGCCTACTGTATCTGTTACACCTGAATTACCTGAACTTGATAGTGATGTTACAGTTACTTGGAACCGACCTGATAAATTAATTTGGTCTGGTGGTTACTTTAAATTGAGCTGTGTTGTAAATGGCACAGACGTATGTAATCAAAAAATTGATCACATCGGCGGCTCAAATAAATCTGAATATACATATACATTTAAAGCGTCAACGCCTGGTGACTACTACGTACAGGTTAAAGCGTGTAATAAATCGGATGTTAACTGTACTTCAAGCAATCTTGTTAAACTTTCAACACAGATCCCTACGCATGGTGATCCGAGTTTTAATGTTGACTGGGATTTCTATTATCCAGAAAATACAAATATGACCGTTGCGCTGAGTCAGTCTATTGCTGGTGCTGATAGTTTTGATGTGTATTACTACCCAGTGAATAAGGACAACCCGGACAGTAGTACGCCGAAAAAAATAGCGCATGTTAGTAAAGCAAAGAAAACCTATGATATTAATGTAGGTAACAAAGGTTGGTACAGACTACAACTTGCTGCTTGTGTTACATCAGATTCAGGTAGCTATCGTTGCGGTGAAAAAAGTAAAGCGATTCGCATCGTGTCGTTTTCAAACCCAGATGCACCACTTGTGAGCGTGACGCCGGAGTCTCCAGATGTTAGCGATACAGTAAAAGTAAACTGGAATCGACCAGGTAATTTAATTTATGCAGGTGGATACTTCAAAGTAAGTTGTAAAGCAGAAAATGGTACTGAGCTGTGTGGCCAAAAAATAGACCACATTGGTGGCTCTAATAAAGCGGAATATACTCACGAGCTGAAAGTAAGCGAGGCGGCAGTTGTTGATTTTAAAGTGACTGCGTGCAATAAAACTGATGCAAACTGTACAGTGAGTAATACGGTACGTAAAACCATTGGTCAACCACTAAAGCCTGTTTTAAGTGCTACACAACGCGAGATGTTTTTAGGGGGGACTACGGTCCTTTCTTGGACCAATCCAAAAAATGCGAAAGTGTTTAACATTTGGGTTGAGAAGCCAGAACAAGAGCCATTGTTAATTAGGCAGGGATACACACAAACGTTCCTTAATCGATGGATCCAAAACTACCCAGGAGTACACTCATTCTACGTTGAAGCATGCCAAGACAATGGTGAGTGTGTGACGTCAAACCGCTTGAATATCACCATGAAGGAGGGACGTGCAGAGCAGTACCCTGTAATGACGAGTGAAAAGAGCTCAATGGTATTGGGTGATAAAACTTTACTTTCTTGGACAAAACCAGCGGGTACAACTTCATTTAAACTATGGGTAATTAAACCAGAACAGGAAGCGCTTTTAATAAGAGAGGGGTATACAGAAACCTCACTAAATCGTTGGATCCAAAACTACCCTGGCATACATACGTTTTATGTAGAAGCGTGCAATGCGCAAGGTGAGTGTTTTAGTTCGAATCGTGTAGAAGTGAATATGCATTATTCACTTGGAACGTTAGAAGATTTAGGACTAGAAGCATCAGAACGTTCATTTATTAATTCAAAAGACACGATTAAGTGGCAGTTTGCAAAAGCACAAGAAAGGCAATACGAACTGACATTGTTTGTTCAAGAGCCTGGGAGTAGTCAATACGTTGAGTTAGCGAGTAGCTCAAACAATCAAGCAGGGTCGTTTGATTATCTTTTTGAAGCATCAGGAGACTACTTCTTTTATGTTCAAGCGTGCGCATTAGTTGAGCAACAGCAAATCATTCCGATAATCATGGATGGCATGTTCATACCAATTTCAGCACCAATGAGTACAGCGTCTAGAGCTTGTAGCGATTTAGAGCCGACGAAGACCAAAGTATCGGTAATGAACACCGAGTTTGTGCCCGAGAATCTGAGCACAAAGTTACAGTGGCCAAGTGTGCCAGGTGCAACCCGTGTTGTGATTGAAAGCGCGGCATGTGCTGATGCAAGCGACTGTGATTTTGCATCGCTTGATTGGGACGAGTTAGCCACACTTACAAATGGTGAGACGAGTTTTGGTCTGAGTAATTCAGCAGGCAAGGTTTACCGCATTAAAGTGTGTTTTAGCGCTAATGAGTGTACGTCTTGGATTAACATTGCTCAGTCGAAAGCAGATCGCGACTTATACTCATTTAGTGAGCAAGACTTTGCACCAAGCAATGATTCAAATACGTTATCGTTACCGGATGATAAAGAAGGCGGCATAGTACTGACCACACCGGGTGAGTTTAGGGTTGATGAGTCAGGTAATGCCACGTATAACGTGCCGTTTGACTTACCTGCGGGCTCGGGTGGCATTCAGCCGCAACTGGGCTTAAGTTACTCAAGTTCGAATAAGCGCATGGGGGCTGCGGGTATTGGCTGGTCACTGGCGGGTATGTCTTCGATAACACGTTGTGGTAAGTCACAC
>NZ_JABBPG010000008.1 GCF_013140855.1 Pseudoalteromonas caenipelagi
AACCAAAAGAGTTAACCAAAAGAGTTAACCAAAAGAGTTAACCAAAAGAGTTAACCAAAAGAGTTAACCAAAAGAGTTAACCAAAAGAGTTAACCAAAAGAGTTAACCAAAAGAGTTAACCAAAAGAAAGAGTTAACCAAGACACCCACTTTTATTTGCTCTAAATAAGTAGACGAGATCGCGTCTAGTATTTTGCAATTTAGCCCTAAAATCTCGCATAAAACAAAAATTAACAATGAACAGGTGCTTTTGGCGTAAAAAATGTCAAAGGTACTGCCTTTATTGGCTCATTTGTTGATAATTTAATTATGGCTGTCGAGTTTGTCTTGCTAGTGCGTTTGTATCGAGTTGACATACTTTATAGAAATAGAGGCAATGTGCAGTAAGAGACCAGAAACCATTCACTCTTAGAGGACTAGAAATTTGAGGAAGCAAAATGTTTGAAACTAAAACCAAACAACATGAACAATGTAAGCAATTTAGGAAAGTGATAATACAACAAATGAGAAGAGGAGGTGGTAACGGAGTTGATGATTATCATGAAGAAGAACGAAAAGGAAAAGCTGAGTTTGCTAATCAGAACTTCGCGAGGGCGAGGTACTTTTTCGAGCGCGCTAAGAAGGGGAGAGAAGAAATCGGGGGAGCCCATGGGGGGCTGGATGCGGGGCACAAGGCAGCTGTACAATACCTAGATAGGAGAATAGCTGCGTGCGATCAAAACATACGAGATCAGGCAGGGCCAACGGTACGCACTAGTGAGGCGCATCCCGATGCATTTAAAAAATTCACATGGGGTAAAAGATAGCAGAAGGAAATAACGCAAATGTATGCAACTCATATTAAACAAACAATAACATACATAAGACTCGAGGGACAAACATTAGTTTGGTAGGAAGTCACTCATTGCCTACCTTTCATCAAGAAAAGAAATAAGCAAAAAAGAAATAAGCAAGACACCCACTTTTATTTGCTCATTTTTCATTCATTGCCTACCTTTTATTAATCTGATTAAAAGGTAGGCATTTGTCATGGCAACGGCACGTAAGAGACAGGTAAGTTTGGTTGATACGAAGTATTATCACTGTATTTCGCGGTGTGTTCGCCGTGCATTTTTGTGTGGGAATGACACAATTACCGGTAAAAGCTATGAGCACCGCAGGCAATGGGTAGAGGACAAGCTTTTAGCGCTTGCCAAAGTATTTTGCATTGATGTGTGTGCATATGCGGTGATGAGTAATCACACCCATATTGTGTTGTATGTGGATGATAAAAAGGCCAAGCGGTTGAACGATAAAGCCATACTTATTCGCTGGCACAAGTTATTTAAAGGCACGCTACTTACGCAGAAGTTTCTTCAAGGCGATAAGCTGGATAAGGGGCAGCAATTCATTTTAAATCGCACTATTGCAGATTACCGTGAGCGATTGGCGGATATCAGTTGGTTTATGCGTGTACTCAATGAAGATATTGCCAGAAAAGCCAATAAAGAAGATAACTGTACAGGTCGTTTTTGGGAAGGGCGCTTTAAATCTCAAGCGCTTTTAGATGAAGCCGCCTTGGCAGCGTGCATGGCGTATGTTGATTTAAACCCCATCAGAGCGAAGATGGCAAATACACCAGAAGGCTCTGACCACACCAGCGTTCAAAAACGCCTTGATGCCGTAAAAAATAACGCCGCGAAAGAGGCAAAACAACCTAAGCAACTCGCTCGCTTTGCAGGCAGCCCCAGAAAGCACATGCCCAAAGGACTCCCCTTTGAATTAAAGTCTTACTTGGAGTTAGTTGAACTAACCGGCCGCTGTATGCGAGAAGACAAGCGCGGACACATAGCGCAGAACACATTGCCTATTTTAGAGCGATTAAACATTGCCCCTGAAAACTGGCTAAAACTCACCACGCAATTTACCCGAGTGTTTAAAGGCGCAGTAGGGCGGCCTAATAAACTTGATGGCTACTACGCACATTTAGAAGTAAAGCGGCGAACCGGCATCAGCCATTGTGAGAAGCTACTCGCATAAATCACTCTACAACCCTAACAGTGTAAGAAAAACCGAATGATGCTGAACAAGTAGGCAAAATCACGTCTAGCTCTGTGCAATTTAGCCCTAAAATCTCGCATAAAATAAAATAAAATAAAATAAAATAAAAATCAACAATGAACAGGCGCTTTTGGCGTAAAAATGTCAAAGGTACTGCCTTTATTGGCTCATTTGTTGATAATTTTATTATGGCTGTCTTGTTTATTTTATTGTTTATTTGTCTTGAGACGAAGACGCCTTGTTTACGCAATTCATTGCTTGTCCTGTGCTGACCATGAGCGGGGTAATCAATAGCGTATTGAACAACTGCTTGTTCCGTTACTTCGTCTACACGATTTTTGATGTTTGGCGATCTACGACTTTTATCAATTAACGCATCCAAGCCACCGTTTTCGACTAGCTCTTGATATCGATAAAATGTATCTCTTGAAACACCCATGACTTTACAGGCTCTTGATACGTTACCTAATTCTTCAGCAAGATTAAGTAAACCAGTTTTGTCTTTTATGATTGGGTTGTTAGTATGCAACATGAGAGTTACCACCTTTTAGGTTGTTTTGATTAAAAGATTCGACACCTTTATCAAAACGGGTAACTCTCAATTTTTCAAATCGAAATGTCAGATCTTGTCTGAACTAATTCATATGAAGCAAGTGACTTGACCCCTTTATTTTTTTTGACCCCTTTATTTTTTCATCACATACAAATAAAGGTGAGGCTTACCTCACCTTTATTGCAGCAGTGCGTTACTTAGGCTCTGGACGCCACGGGAATGGCCCCATAAACTCATCTGCCAACACGCGCCATACATTCATAGCAAGCCACTGATCATAACCAACCCAATTTTGGTATTTTGGCAACTTTAAGGTGCTTGGGATCAACATGGGATTGGTGCCTTTTTGTAACTCGGCATAAAACGCCTTGCGTAAGTCTTGAAGATATTCAAGCTGTGCTTGTACATCTGCTTTGCTACCTGCCAACAACGGCATTTCTTTTTCATTGTGAGAAAAAACCGCTTTGTTGAAATCCATTTTTAACAACGCTTTTAAGCTTCGCTCCCACTCGCGTAAATTGAAATCAGGCACGACTGAAAAAATAACTCTATTTGGCGTAACGATGTCCGCAAGATACACCAATTTTTGCTCCGGCAAATAGAAAACCGTCATACCAAGCCCATGGTTCATCCCCAAATAATGTAGCTCAATGCTCAGCTCATCGACTTTCAGTTGTTTAAATTGACCTTGCCAAGTTTCAGTTGGCGGCGTCATATCCTGATATGGATTGGCAACCATCCATTGCGCCGCTTCTTGGTGTGCTAAAGTAATCGCACCTTCATCGGTAAATACTTTACCACCACTGGCGTGATCCCAATGATTATGGCTATGCAATGCGTATTTAATGGGCTTATCGGTTATTTCCCTAATGGCGGCAAGCATGCTTTTAGCATGGTGAGAGTTCATCGTTTCGAATACCACAACACTGTTGTTGGTGATTGAAAACATCGAAATATACCCACCATCTAAACTAAATGAATAAGTATTATCGGCAATCTTTTGTACCGTTTTATGCTCATTAGCTACACTACCAAAACTCGCACTGGCAAGTACCAATAGAGTAGACGCAACCAGCGCCTGAAATTTTGTAAACATAGTAATTTTCCTGTGTTGTATGAGTTCTTAAGCACTACCAAATGTTAGTAAGGCCAGAAATTGAACACAGTATAGTTAATTGCAGTATTCAACATGAAGATCTAAAATTGCAAAACCTAAATGTTATTTTTGCAATAAGATGAATTCACCAGAGCACATTTTCATTCGCGTTATAGAAACGGGAAGTTTAAAGTTAGCGGCAGCGCAGTTGCGCATTGAAGCATCAACTGTGAGTCGTAAAGTAGCCAAACTAGAGCAACGGCTTAATGCCAAATTACTCAATCGCTCAACGGTAAAAACAACCCCGACCGAGCTTGGCTTAGCGTACTACAATGGTTTAAAAAACTTATATGATCAGCAAAGCGCATTAGAAGAAGAGGTATTTAACACTTCAACACAAGTGAAAGGTGTTTTACGTATTGCCACCACCGTCGACCTAGGCGATAAATTTATTACGCCAATAATACATACCATGATGTGCCAAGCACCCGAATTGAAAGTCGAACTGATATATGGCTCCGAATTGACCAACCTAACAGAGCAAAACATTGACGTAGCAATACGTTTTGGTAAACCCGTGGATTCCCATTTGTATGCCATTGATTTGGGTTCCATTCCTCGTATTTTGGTTGCAAGTCCCGAGTATTTAAAACAGCACGGAACACCACATCATATCGACGATTTAGCACAACATAGGTTTATACTTTATGCCAGCGCTCAGGCCAATTTTGATATTCAATTTCAAAGTGGTGAACGCTTTGCACACAACATGTTATCTAGTTCATTAAGTGTGAACAGTTTGCGTTCTATCGCTTATATGGTTAAAGCTGGACATGGCATCCATTGGGGCCCAAGCTGGTTGTATCAAAAAGAGTTAGAAGAAGGCAGCGTGGTTAATGTGCTGGCAAAACATCCCGTGATCGGACTACCACTGCATGCACTTTACACTAACCGAGACTTTCAACCTTATCGTGTACGCTGGTTTTTAACTTTGTTACGCGAGCACTTGCATCTAGATCAGCTTAATATTCTTTAATTACGCATCAAATAAAAAAAGAAAAGGGGTCAAGCCGCTTGCTTCATCATACTTTTCAACTAGGGGTCAAGCCGCTTGCTTCATCATACTTTTCAACTAGGGTTAAAGGAGGATGAGTAATACAGGCAATTGGCTATGCCCAGACCTCAACGGATTGAGTACGAGCACGCGTTTTATCACGTGATGAACCGTGGGCGCGCACGGCAAACCATCTTCCATGATTCTCAGTACTTTCAAGCATTTTTGGCGACTCTAGCCGAGGCTCACGCGCGATTTGATTGCATTATTCATGCGTACTGTTTGATGTCGAATCACTACCATTTGTTGATTGAAACACCCAAAGCCAATTTAGGGCGAGTGATGCGCCACATCAATGGGGTGTATACGCAGCGGCATAACAAATTAAAACGCACTGACGGGCCGTTATTTCGTGGTCGATACAAAGCTATATTGGTTGAAAAAGGCGCGTATCTTCTGCAACTAAGCCGCTATATTCATCGTAACCCAATTGAAATGGCAAACCCAATGGTGGAAGACTTAGCCAAATACCCATGGTCGAGCTACCCAGCGTACATCGGTGAAACGGAACCACAAGATTGGCTGACACGTGATTTTACCTATGACATGTTAGGGCATCGCTACAAATACAAGCAATACAAAGCCTATGTATTGCGTGGTAACGATGCTGAAATAGCTGATTTTTATAGTAAAGTAAAAACAGCCGCCGTTTTAAGTAGTGACGATTTTAAGCATGCCTTGAAGGGCTCTGTATTAGCAAACGCATCAGAGAAAGTGGTTGTAAAACAGTTACAACCAGAGCTTACTATAAGCGATGTCGTGAATGCGGTGGCTCGCTTTTATCACTGCCCCATTTCGCAGATTACCAGTGTCATAAAAGGACCGAGCAAAGGGTTTGAAGGACGCAAAGTAGCGATGTATTTTTGTCAGGAGCTACTCGATGCACGACTTGCTGATATGGCTTTGTTCTTTGGTTTGGGACACGGTGGTTCAGTCAGTTTTATCACCCACCAGATAAGAAAAAGACGCAATGACGATAAGCAGTTTGCGAAGCGGTTAAGCGATATTTTTGAGCATATTATGAAGCAAGTGACTTGACCCTTTATTGTTTTCACCAGATAAGAAAGAGACGCAATGACGATAAGCAGTTTGCGAAGCGGTTAAGCGATATTTTTGAGCATATTATGAAGCAAGTGACTTGACCCTTTATTGTTTCTTTATTGTTTTGACCCTTTATTGTTTAAGCGCCTGCTTTCTTGTTTTATTAGCCATAGTTTTGTTCTATCTTTCTTATAGTTAACATCTATTTTACATTTGTGTGATGCAAACTTATGATGAAAACAGGTACACACTGTCGAGAGTTTTAAAATATGAGACAAATCAATACTGCTATGGTAAATAAACGCCTTCGTTTAGTGAGAAAGCATGTAACTAAAATTATCCACCCAAAAACGAGTGCTGATAGAGAAAGGGAAATTCATTTGCTTCATAATGCTTTTAAGACACGTTGAGCGCTCGTTTGTAACCTACACCTGTCTGTTATGTTGTTTTTTTACTTGTTAGAAAGCTGCTTTTGTATCTTTAAATAGAATGCGTAATGCCTATTGTTGACTCACGCTGAATTGTTGATAAAAACGACTACTAGCTTAAGTCGAGAGGGCACCTGCTAATGGTGCTCTACACACCTTTATAACAAATAAAACATGCCAATGATGTTTGAGCAGTTAAAGCTGGTTTTGGTCGAAAAATCGTGATGTTACTGCTATTAAGTCGCTATATTAATTAAAGTCTAAATTGATATGCTCTGGTTGAGCATTGTTTGTTATTGAGCAATTCAGAAGGCAATACTCACCTTTTCACACCTTTACACCTTCACACCTTCACACCTTCACACCTTCACACCTTCACACCTTCACACCTTCACACCTTCACACCTTCACACCTTCACACCTTCACACCTTCACACCTTTTCACCTTTTCACCTTTTCACCTTTTCACCTTTTCACCTTTTCACCTTTTCACACCTTCATACTCCTCACTAGTATCATAGATGAACACTATGCTACTCATTGTAAACTCCTATTTTATCTTGTGACTGACACTTTTTATGATGATGTTAAACCACAACATGTAAAGGAGTTAGTTATTATGAACACATACCATTTTGGTCATATTTTCAAAAAAATGGCATTACCACTCGTTGCTAGTTTAACGGCATTACCCACATTTGCAGGACCGAGTGAATGGTTTGACGCCAATAGTAATTTTGCAACGCTAGACTCAGGCGCTTCGCAAGTGCGCTTTAGCGTACAGTACCCACAGTTGGGAGGGGGTAACTGTGGTATTGGCATTGCACTTAATGGTTTTAACAGTCACGAGTATTACTACAAACAGCTGTTAGAGCACATAGATGTAAAATCAATTTACCTAACAGATCAGGGAACGTATGAGCTTCTACCTACATCTGTTAGCCGTGATGGTATTTTATATGCCTTTAATTACTTCAATCAGTACTATATGACTTTTGTTACCATTAGCACCAAAGATGGTAGTACGTTTGGTGAGGTTTTTGAACGCTTGCCAACTATTAACAATATTCATGCTATTACAGGTGCTGTGACTTGCCAGCAGTTAGATGATGCTAAACAAAACTAACTAGATGGCTCTGCTAATACATGCTTAATTTCATGCTTTAGGTTTTGACCAATCGTACTGTTTTGAATGTCAAAACGATGGATTAGGCATAGCTCATCCACTACCGTTGCGCTGTTTTTCTCAAAGCGGCGCAATGGTTCTGCGCATTTTTTGGCAACTCGCTCAGGTAAAATTCCTGCGCCAATGCCTTTGGCTACTAAACTGGCAATCACTTCTAAATTATTAGAATGCTCCACTTGAAAATGAGTGAGGTCGAGTACTTTTAACAACGCTTGGCTTTGCTTTAGGTTTGGATCACAGTATAAAACGGTGTTGTCGTTATCTGTGCTGAAATTTTTAAGCGAACTACTTTGCCAAAGCGTTACTTCATCTAAAAACAGTTTGTGGATCACCAAATCAGGGTGGGGCACTGGGTTAATGACCAGCCCAAAATCTATTTCACAGTTAACGACTTGTTCGGTGATCTTTCTTGACAGATCATGCACCAAATTCAACTTCAAAGCGGGATATTTGTGTTTTAAAGCGCTTAGTAGCTCGGGTAATGTGTACAATGCAACCGATGGATGACAGCCAATACTAAAGGTGCCAACCATATCTGTACTTGCACGAAGCACATTGGCGTGCAGCTGCTCCCACTCAGTCATAAATTTACGGCTGTGCTGAGCTAGCGCTTTTCCTGCATGGGTGAGTTTAACACCGTTTCGGCTTCTTATAAGCAGTTGTGTAGCAAACACTTGCTCAAGTCGCTTTATTGCTGTGCTCATGCTAGGTTGTGTGATGCCAAGCCGTTGTGCTGCGCGTGATAAGTTGTGGGTGTTTGCTACCTCAATAAAGTAGGCAAGATCATCAAAAGATGGTCGCATTATATTCCTTTGTATAGTTGTAAATTTTTTGTAAGTTTACTCGCTATAATGGCAATGTGCATTATTTGGGTACTTATAACGTAAATTTTGGAATATTTGAGGTTTTATATGCCGAGCGTGGCTGATAAATAACAAAAATGTGCGCGACCACTAGGGTTGCGCACAAAGGGTGGGAGAAGCCAACAAAATATGTCTGCTCTATCGTTAAGGTTTAGTTTTTACAGAATTAGATTACTTTTTGGTTACACCGAGCCATGCTGCTGATTCAATTGGTGCATCAAGCGTCATAATGGGCGCCGCAGAGTGCTGCTCAAGATCGAGCGAGATGACCTTTTGGTCATGAATAAGATACGTCATATTGTAGGCTTGGTTATTGATAAGCAACATGCTGCTGTCTGTATTGATGGATTCAACGGCTTTAAATCGCCCCGCGGCTTGAAACTCATTATCACTATCAAAGATATTGATATAGCCTAATTCGTCTACCACGAGCAAGTCTTTAGACACGGCGCTCATTCCGTAAGCAAGATAATTTGCTACGCCTTCGGGTTGCCAGTTAAATGCACTGATCTCGTTGTTAGCTAGGTCAATTTTGTAAAAACTACCGCGCGCGATACCAATCATTAAGTCATGGTCTTGACCTGCCAACAGTTTGCCGATGCGATGCTCATTAGGGAGTGCTTGTGAGTTGGCAATATGGGTCGCGCTAAATGTGCTGCTTTGCTGGGTTATTTTCACAATCCCATCGGCGCACGCAAAAACGATGTGATCTTGTGTTTGAGCACTGCCATGTAACGCTGGGCACTTTGGTGCAAAAGTCTGTTCTTGATGAAAATGGTCACCATGGATCTCGAACAATCCCAATTGATCTGGCAGGGTGCTTTCACTTTGCGGGTCGCGCAAAGTAGCGATGACCCATTCTGAGCGTATCTCACCTGTACCGTGCATATAGGTGTTAAAGTAATGTTCAGCCAACACGTTTTGTTCCTCTATGCTGGTATCTGATAATAGCGCAAAGCTTGCATTGGCTGCAGTTTCTTTGTCGCCATCAAAAAATAACAAGGTATTTGGTGTATTGGGTACATAGTGAGTGGCTTTGCTGTTATGTAGCTCAAATCCAAGTAAACTAGGCTCTTCTTGATGTAAATGTGGCGTGTCTTGCTCGGTTTCAATATACAGGCCACCATCAATGAATTGCACCAAATCTTCTTGACGCGAAATCGCTGATACGTAACGTCCTTCAGGACTGGTTTTAAGCTTGTTCCGATATGGGTTGTACTTAATGTTTGTACTAACTCACCGTTTTCTAAATTATAAATAGAGAGCGAGTTGCCTTGAGTGAGCGCCAACCGGCCAACTGGAAGCGGAATGTCTTCAGGGGCTTTGTTTTGACCCGCTTGCTCTTTATTATTGGTTTGTTCACTTTGAGTGATGGGGGTTAACGTATGTTTCTCCGACCCACAGCCCGATAGCAAAGCAAATGAGATGCTCGCGAGTAAAAAGTGCATTTTCATTGTACAACGCCAAGTTTGTTATAATATATCATTTACTAAGCGTTATATTATAACATATTGATTGTTCAATAAAGGCGTCCAAAAACTTGAGTTATGTCGTTAAAGAGGGTTATCCACTATGCTTAGAGCTAAGCAGATTGAGTATAAGCACGGTTTTTTATGCTGTAATGAACTGAAAGGAACGGCAAATAATATGGTAATCGGAGTGTCGGATAAAAAATCCTTTCAAGCCAGTTTTAATGCTAATTGTGTTCAATTCACTATTAATCGCCTACTATTAGCGCGTAAATTCGTCTTGCCTATAGGTGAGCGGGGCAGTGAGCGCTTCATATAAACAAAATGGGTTAATCTATATCTTATTCAAACCTCAGGCTAGGTAGCCAATGATTTACTATTTGTCCGAGCTAAGGCTGTCTTTCTTAAGTTTTTCTTAAGCTTCGCATACTAATTTATAAAAAAATCACAAAGTAAGTTAGTTATGCAGCAAGTTTATCGTTATTTACATGCCCACAAGTCAGTGTGGATGACCTTTTTGACATTGTTAGCGCTGTTTACAATAAGCCGGTTAGCCTTGTCTGTGTGGCTAATCGAACGCATCACGCAAGACAGTTTATTTGAGTTGCTATGGGGTGGTTTTAGGGTTGATGTAAGTACCAGCGCTTATTTGTTGTTACCTGTATTATTGCTGGTATTCTTTGGTTATTTTTTGCCTACTCGGTGGCAATATTTCGTAAACAAGCTCTGTCAAAGCTATATTGTGCTTTTAATCACATCAGTGGTTTTGTTTGAAATTGCAACGCCCGCTTTTATCAACCAATACGATGTAAGGCCTAATCGTTTATTTATTGAATACTTGCAGTACCCTCATGAAGTGTTTTCTATGTTGGTAAATGGTCATTTATTTACTTTGGTCGTCGCTGTAGTGCTATGTGGTGCTACGGCATTTGTCACCTCGCAGTATATTGCTCATCACAAAGCTACGTCTTCTAACGTGGGCTGGGTAACACATTCATTATTAAGCTTGTGTTGTTTAATTGCTTTAGCGTTAATGGCTAGAGGGACACTCGGTCATCGACCTTTGAATCCATCTTTAGTCTACTTTTCTCAAGATGCATTAGTTAATTCTTTGACGTTAAACTCCCCCTATAGTGTCGCATTCGCAATAAAAAATATGCGTAGCGAAGCCAGTGCCCAAGCGCTATATGGTGCATTAGATAAGCAAAAGATCATTCAGCTAGTTAGAAATGAAGCGTATAAAAGTGCATTTATAAGCGATGAGTTTCCCACGTTGTCTCGTGAACCAAGCTTTTACCAAGGGCAGCAGAAAAACTTGGTGATTGTATTGGAGGAAAGCTTAGGTGCTAGGTTTGTTGGGGCGTTAGGGGGCTCTGGCCTTACTCCTAATTTCGATCAACTCTACCAACAAGGCTGGGGTTTTAAGAATATGTACGCAACGGGTACTCGCTCTGTAAGGGGGATAGAAGCGGTAATTACCGGCTTTATGCCTTCGCCATCTCGCTCAGTTGTCAAGTTATCGAAATCTCAACATCAGTTTTATACGCTGGCCAGTGCGTTATCACAACAAGGCTACACCACTCAGTTTATTTACGGTGGAGAAAGTCATTTTGACAATATGAAAAGCTTTTTCCTCGGTAATGGGTTCAGCGACATTGTAGATATAAATGACATTGAATCGCCCGAATTTGTAGCTTCATGGGGGGTAAGCGATGAAGATTTATTCAACCAAGCAGACAAAGAGCTTGTGGCGCTTGCTCAGTCCAATCAGCCTTTTTTCAGCTTGATCTTTACTTCTAGTAATCATGATCCGTTTGATATCCCAAAAGGAAAAGTTTCTTTAGAAGATGATTTTAAAAGTGATAATCGAGCAAGAGATTTAGCGATTAAATATGCAGATCATGCACTTGGCAACTTTATTACCACAGCCCAAAAGCGTGATTATTGGCAAAATACAATCTTCTTAGTGGTTGCCGACCATGATGTTAGAGTGTTTGGTAGTGAACCCGTACCTATAAAATCTTTTCATATACCGGCTGTTATCCTTAACAGTGAAGTGAATGCTCATGCCGATGAGCGGTTAGTAAGCCAAATCGACCTGCCCGTGACTTTACTGTCATTGCTCGGCGTACAAGAGCCATCTCCGATGATTGGGTATGACTTAACTAAAACTTACCCTACACAGCGCGCGATGATGCAGTACTACGATAACTACGCCTATATAGAAAACGATAAAGTGGCAGTACTTATGCCAGGAAAGAAAGCGAGTTATTGGCATTATGATGTAAAGAACAAACAACAACATGCCATTATGCCAAGCACAGAGTTAGAACAGATAAAAGAAAAGGCGCTCGCCCATGTATTATTCAGTTCGTTAGCTTATCAAAAACAGCTATATCGCTCGAATGTAAACCACAGACAAGTAGTTAAAGTGCATTAATAAATTGGAGCGCGATATGGTTAGACATTTGTTTCCCAGAAGCTTTATCGGTTTGATGGTTTTAACCACCTTATACATGACCGTGGTGGTTAATTGGATATTTTTACAAAAAGCTTTTGATGCTGTTGATTACACACGCTTTACTGGCTTAAGCATGATGTTGTCACTTCCTGTGGTGTTATTTTGTTTAACCATTATGGTAAACAGCTGGTGCTCGTTGTTTGCATTCACAAGAGTCATGATGTTTATCTGCATATTGGTATCTGGTGCTCTACTATATGCTGCGCTCAGTTATGGTGTCATTTTTGACAAAGAGATGATTGTCAATATTGTGCAAACTGATCAGCATGAAGCGTTTTCTTATCTGAACTTTCGTGCACTTGCTGGTGTGTTACTGCTTGGGCTGCTTCCTGCATGGTTTATAACTAAGTGTTATCAAAGCGGAAGTTGGTTTAAAAAGGTGCGAGTAGTTTTAAAGATCAATGCGTTATCAGCCATCTTATTGATTGCGCTGATACTACCTCAATATCAAAGTTTTGCCGCAGTTGGCCGTAATCACAAAGAGCTTACAAGCTATATTCTGCCTTTTTCTTTGTATGTATCAGGTTATAAGTATCTAAGAGACAATTATGTTTACCAACCTTTACCATTTAAGCATTTGGATGACTCGCCTCACCTGGTTGATGGTAATGTACCTGTCTTTACCGTTGTTGTAGTTGGTGAGACTGCTCGGGCACAAAACTTTTCGTTGGGCGGCTATAAACGACCAACCAATGCATATACGGTGGATGACCGTGTGCAGTTTTTTCCTTATGTTGAGTCTTGCGGTACTGCAACCGCTGTGTCTGTTCCTTGCATGTTTTCTAGACTCAATCACGATAATTATTCAAGCAGAGCCGCCGAAAGCCAGGATAATGTTTTAGATATTATTCAACGAGCAGGAAGTAACGTAACTTGGATAGACAACAATAGCAGCTGCAAAGGTGTATGTAAGCGAATACACAGTATTAAAATTGAGCCTAATGTAAGTAATGAATTATGTGATGGTGAATATTGTTACGATGAGGCATTATTAGCGCCCTTAAGAGCCGCTCTCGCTCATAGCCCAACACAGAGTCAGCTTATTGTCTTGCACATGATTGGCTCTCATGGGCCAACTTATTATCGTCGTTATCCCAGCCGGTTTAAAAAATTTCTGCCCGATTGCCCCAGTAGCGATATTCAACATTGTTCACAGCAGCAGCTAGTTAATACATATGACAATACAATTTTGTACACTGATTATGTACTGCATCAAGTGATACGGGAATTAAAAAATGTCAGTGAAGGAACCGTTAATATGCTTTACCTGTCGGATCATGGAGAGTCATTAGGCGAGAAAGGGTTGTACTTACATGGTTTCCCTTATCGCTTTGCACCTGAAGAGCAAACACATGTACCAATGATATATTGGAGCAATAAAATGCAAAACGCTGATTTTAGCAATTGCGTCAAGATGCATGCTACCCAGCCTATAAGCCACGACAATCTGTATGATACCTTAATGGGGCTTGTGCAAGTTAACAGCACAACTTATGAACTAAACCACGATGTATTTGCACCGTGTCAGTATTCTAAGCTAGCTCATATTGGAGAGTTAAATGAAGTTCGATAGTACGAATAAACCCACCGGAGTCAGGCGAATATTTCTTGCTCTGAGTAACTCAGCGCGGGCGCTGCGATGGTTGGCTTACAATGAGTCAGCATTTCGTCAAGAGCTTATATTATTATTGATCACGTTTGGCGTTATTTTTACGGTAGATTTTTCATTATATGAAAAAGTGATGATGCTATGTGCTACCTTGTTTGTGATGTTTGCAGAAATCGTCAATACAGCCATTGAAGCCATTGTTGATAGGGTGGGCCTTGAGATCCATCCTTTGTCAGGCTTGGCAAAAGACTTAGGATCTGCTGGCGTATTTATTGCGATTATCGTATTTTTTTGTATCTGGGGTAGCTGCTTCTATACCAACTACTTCTCACTTTAATATGTAACCTCAACTTCGGATTGTGTTTAGTCAGTTTACAAGTGCTTTCTATTCCAAAACTCTTATCCAAACCTTAGGTTATATAGAAAAACCACAAAGCCTGCCTTAGCTAACGGTAGTAAACATAAGTCAGCACTCGGGCCAATGTGCTGACTTTTTCATCGCTACCTTCGTTATATCTTGATAAAACAGCCCATTCATAAAATTTATATAGGCTATAAACAAGATTGTCGACAATCTTGCGGTGATAAGGTTGACGTTAACGTAAACCACCTCTACTATTGTCTACAACTTATCATCACTCAGAATGTATTGCTCAAGATGGACTTTTTTCAAGAACAAGCTGTAACTTCTTCAGACAAAGCGTTTTTCCGTCTTCGTAAAGAGATCGTAGAAGGGGTTATTCCATCAAGCACTAAGCTGAGTGAAACAGAATTGTCGACAAAGTATCAAGTGAGCCGAGCCGTTGTTCGTGAAGCAATTAACCGTTTAGAAGCGTGTAATATTGTGGAACGTAAGGCAAATGTTGGTGCCCGAGTGGTGTCACTCAGCCCTGAAGGGCTCATTGAACTTTATCAAGTACGAGAGTCTTTAGAAGGCATGGCAGCACGACTTGCAGCACAGCATATGACGGCACAAGAGATCACTGAACTTAACGCGTTGTTGAATAGCCAATCGGATGAAGTAAAAAACGCCGAACTCTATTATCAAGAAGCGGGCGATTTAGATTTCCACTATCGCATTATCCTAGGTAGTAAAAATAGCCACCTTATTTCTATGCTAGTCAATGGTCTTTACCATTTGGTACGCATGTATCGCGTGCAGCTTGGTATGGCTGGGCCTCGTGTTACTAGCGCATTTGATGAGCACAAGCATATTGTTCAAGCGATCAGTAATCGTGATCCAGAGCTTGCCGAGATGCTAATGCGTCGACATATCACTTATTCAAAAAATAATATCGAAGCCAAACTTCAAAACAGCTTATAAGAGAGAACATCATGACAGGATTAACAAGCGCAGGTAAAAAGTTCCGTGAGGCACTCAAAGCCAATCAGCCTTTACAGATAGTAGGTACTGTCAATGCTTACTCGGCGATTATGGCAAAAAAAATCGGTCATCAAGCGATTTATCTGTCTGGTGGTGGTGTAGCAAATGCATCTTACGGTCTGCCTGACTTAGGAATGACATCACTTAACGATGTAATTGCTGATGTGCAGCGTATCACTGCAGCATGTGATTTACCTTTATTGGTTGACATTGATACCGGTTGGGGTGGCGCATTTAACATTGCAAAAACCATTCGTGATATGGAAAAAGCAGGTGCTGCAGCAGTGCATATGGAAGACCAAGTTGCGCAAAAGCGTTGCGGCCATCGTCCAAATAAAGAAATTGTATCAATTGAAGAGATGACTGACCGCATAAGAGCGGCGGTTGATGCGCGTACCGATCCTGACTTTTTCATCATGGCACGCACCGATGCGTTTGCTCAAGAGGGGTTAGAAGCGGCGATTGAACGTGCCAAAGCTTATGTAGCTGCGGGCGCGGACGGTATTTTTGCTGAAGCGATTCAAACCGAAGAGCATTATAGAGCATTTAGCGAAGCATTAGATGTGCCGATTCTCGCTAATATTACCGAGTTTGGTAAAACGGAACTTTGGAACAAAGAAGAGCTTGGTCAGTGGGGCGTGGCTATTGTGCTTTATCCGCTAAGTGCATTCCGTGCCATGAACAAAGCAGCCGAGCTAGTTTATCAAACCATTTTAACGGACGGCGATCAAAAAGCTGTCATTGATAACATGCAAACTCGTATGGATTTGTACGACTATCTTGGTTACCACGATTATGAGCAAAAGCTTGATTCACTATTTGCTCAAGGCAAAAACAAGTAATTGAAAGATTTAAAATAATTGGGTGGGCCTGTGTGCTCACCATTAAAAATATTATCCAGCAGGTAAAAAAATTCAGGAGAGTAAAAATGGCAAAAGTACTAAGCGGTGCTGGCCTTCGCGGTCAGGTAGCAGGGAAAACAGCACTTTCAACAGTAGGTAAATCAGGCTCAGGCTTAACTTATCGCGGTTATGATGTGAAAGACTTGGCTGAACACTGTCAGTTTGAAGAAGTTGCACACCTTATCTTAAAAGGTCACTTACCAACTCAAGCTGAACTAGACAGCTACAAAGGTGAACTTCGCTCAATGCGTGGCTTACCACTGGCGCTTAAAGAAGTGTTAGAGCGCATTCCTGCAGATGCACACCCAATGGATGTGTTGCGTACCGGTTGTTCAATGCTTGGTAACTTAGAAGGTGAAACGAGCTTTGATTTACAAGGTAAAGTGACCGATCGCATGTTGGCGTGTTTCCCAAGTATTATTTGTTATTGGTACCGCTTTAGCCATGATGGCGTGCGCATTGACGTAGAAACTGATGACGACTCAATCGGTGCGCACTTCTTACATATGCTACATGGTAAAAAGCCTAATGAATTGCATGAGCGCGTGATGCACGTATCACTTATTTTATATGCAGAGCATGAGTTTAATGCGTCAACGTTCACGGCACGTGTGTGTGCATCAACCTTGTCTGACATGCATTCTTGCGTAACTGGTGCGATTGGTTCACTACGTGGTCCATTACATGGCGGTGCAAACGAAGCGGCAATGGACATGATTGAAAGCTTCACAAGCGCTGATGATGCAGAAGAGAAGATGATGGGCATGCTTGAGCGCAAAGAAAAAATCATGGGCTTTGGTCACGCGATTTACTCTGAATGTGACCCACGTAATGAGATCATCAAACAATGGTCTGAAAAGCTAGCAAAAGATGTAGGTGACACAGTGCTTTACCCTGTTTCAGTACGTTGTGAAGAAGTGATGTGGCGCGAGAAAAAATTATTCTGTAATGCCGACTTCTTCCATGCATCAGCGTATAACTTTATGGGGATTCCAACCAAGTTGTTTACGCCTATCTTCGTGATGTCACGTTTAACAGGCTGGGCTGCACACGTGATGGAGCAGCGTGCAGATAACCGTATTATTCGCCCGTCAGCTGAATATACCGGCGAAGAGTTACGTCCTGTCACGCCAATATCAGAGCGTTAACCTGCACCCTATAGCGGCCAATGCAAGTTGGTCGCTTGCTTTGTTAGTTCTGTCACCAATTTCCAATGGATGTAGTTATGAATACCAAATACCGTAAGCTCTTGCCTAATTCGCAATTGAGCTACTATGACACCCGCGAAGCCGTCGATGCGATTAAACCAGGTGCCTACGACACTTTGCCTTATACCTCACGTGTGCTGGCCGAAAACTTAGTGCGCCGTTGCGAGAGCGAAAAGCTAGACGATTGCCTAACACAAATTATCGAACGTCGTCGCGATTTAGATTTTCCATGGTTTCCAGCGCGCGTTGTTTGTCATGATATTTTGGGTCAAACCGCCTTGGTTGATTTAGCAGGGTTGCGTGATGCAATTGCTGCAAAAGGTGGCGATCCTTCAAAAGTAAACCCAGTTGTGCCAACTCAGTTGATTGTTGACCACTCACTGGCCGTAGAGCATGCAGGCTTTGAAAAAGATGCGTTTGAGAAAAACCGTGCGATTGAAGATAGACGCAACGAAGACCGTTTTCACTTTATTAATTGGACCAAAACGGCCTTTAAAAATGTTGATGTTATTCAACCGGGTAACGGTATCATGCACCAAATTAACTTGGAGAAGATGTCTCCGGTTGTTCATGCCCGCGATGGCGTCGCATTTCCTGACACCTTAGTAGGGACCGACAGTCATACACCACATGTTGATGCCTTGGGCGTAATTGCTGTAGGTGTGGGTGGTCTTGAAGCTGAAAGCGTGATGCTAGGTCGTGCTTCGTACATGCGTTTACCAGACATTGTAGGGGTTGAGCTAACAGGTAAAGCGCAGCCGGGCATTACTGCAACTGATATTGTATTAGCGATCACTGAATTTTTACGTGCCGAAAAAGTAGTAGGTGCTTACCTTGAGTTTTATGGTGAAGGCGCAGCGAGCCTCACATTAGGGGATCGTGCCACAATCTCAAATATGACTCCTGAATATGGTGCAACAGCAGCCATGTTCTACATCGATCAACAAACCATTGATTACTTAAAACTTACGGGTCGTGATGATGAACAAGTACGCTTAGTTGAAAACTATGCTAAGCATACTGGTCTTTGGGCTGATAGCCTTGAAACAGCGCAATATGAGCGTGTATTGAAATTTGATTTATCGTCAGTAGGGCGCAACATTGCAGGTCCTTCAAATCCACACAAGCGTGTTGCAACAGCGGATCTTGCCAAAGCTGGCATTTCTGGTGTGGTTGAAAATGAAGAGGGCAAAATGCCAGATGGCGCGGTGATCATCGCAGCGATTACTAGTTGTACCAACACCAGTAACCCTCGCAATGTGATTGCAGCGGGTCTATTGGCACGTAACGCTAATGCCAAAGGCTTAGTGCGCAAACCATGGGTGAAAACGTCTTTAGCACCGGGTTCAAAAGCCGTGAAAATGTACCTTGAAGAGGCTAATTTGTTGCCAGAGCTTGAGCAGCTTGGCTTTGGTATTGTCGCGTTTGCCTGTACCACCTGTAACGGTATGAGTGGCGCACTTGACCCTAAAATACAACAGGAGCTAATTGACCGTGACTTGTACGCAACGGCAGTACTTTCGGGTAACCGTAACTTTGATGGTCGTATTCATCCCTATGCTAAGCAAGCATTTCTAGCATCGCCACCGTTAGTGGTTGCTTATGCGATTGCCGGCACTATTCGTTTTGATATCGAAAAAGACGTGTTAGGTCATGACCAAAATGGTCATCCGATAACACTTAAAGATTTATGGCCAAGCGATGAAGAGATTGATGCGGTAATCGCTCAGAGTGTGAAGCCTGAGCAGTTCCGTCAAGTTTACGAGCCTATGTTTAATTTAACGGTGGATTACGGCGAACACAATAACCCGCTTTACGACTGGCGTGAAATGAGTACCTATATTCGTCGTCCTCCTTATTGGGAAGGCGCGTTGGCAGCAGAGCGTACCATGAAAGGCATGCGCCCGCTTGCGGTACTTGGTGATAACATCACCACGGATCACTTGTCTCCGTCTAATGCTATTATGGCCAGCAGCGCGGCTGGTGAATATTTAGCAAAAATGGGCTTACCAGAAGAAGACTTTAACTCTTATGCAACGCACCGAGGGGATCACTTAACAGCACAGCGTGCTACGTTTGCAAATCCGAAATTGTTTAATGAGATGGTGCGTGATGAAAATGGCGAAGTGAAGCAAGGTTCCCTAGCGCGCCTTGAGCCAGAAGGCCAAGAAATTCGCATGTGGGAAGCAATCGAAACCTACATGCAGCGCAAGCAGCCGTTGATCATCGTGGCTGGTGCTGATTACGGTCAAGGATCTTCTCGTGATTGGGCAGCTAAAGGTGTTCGCTTAGCGGGTGTAGAAGTAATTGCTGCCGAAGGGTTTGAGCGTATTCACCGTACTAACCTAATTGGTATGGGCGTATTGCCACTTGAATTTAAAGCGGGCACAACACGTAAAACGCTGAACATTGATGGTACCGAAACATTTGATGTAGCGGGTGAGCCAAGCCCAGGGGCAACGCTAACACTGGTTATTAACCGCAAAAATGGTGAACGAGTAGAAGTTCCTATGACTTGTCGCTTAGATACGGCTGAAGAAGTGTCAATTTACTCAGCTGGTGGTGTGCTGCAACGTTTTGCGAAAGACTTTTTAGAAGCACACGCATAACAGAAAATGAATGATTAGGCCCTGAAACAGTAAAGCCAACAGTTTAAGGTAATGAGATTCTGAAACATGTTCAGAATGACGAAATAGGCTCAACTTTGAGACTAAATAGGAAGATGGTAGTGCCCAAACATGCGTCTGTCGTTTTCCTGATCTCCTAAACCGTTTGCATTATTCAAATAGGGCCTATGTTAAGGCTTTTTAAAGGGATCAAGCATGTCTTTTAAACCGCAAATTAAAGTGCCCGCAACCTATATGCGCGGTGGCACTAGTAAAGGGGTGTTCTTTAACCTCACGGATTTACCACCAGAGGCGCAAGTAGCTGGTCCAAAGCGTGATGCTTTGCTGCTGCGTGTGATTGGTAGTCCCGATCCATATGGTAAACATACCGATGGCATGGGCGGTGCTACGTCAAGTACCAGCAAAACTGTTATTTTGTCAAAAAGTACCCAAGCGGATCATGATGTTGATTACTTGTTTGGCCAAGTCGCCATTGATAAGCCATTTATTGATTGGAGTGGCAACTGTGGCAACTTAACTGCGGCAGTTGGGTCATTTGCAATCAGCAATGGCTTGGTCGAGCAGAGCCGTATTCCACACAATGGCATTGCGGTGGTGCGAATTTGGCAAGCAAATATCAAAAAAACCATTATTGCCCATGTACCAGTTACCAATGGTGAAGTGCAAGAAACGGGTGATTTTGAGCTAGATGGTGTGACCTTTCCAGCAGCTGAAGTGGTGGTAGAGTTTATGGACCCCGCCGATGGTGAAGGGGCAATGTTCCCAACAGGTAATTTAGTCGACACGTTGGAAGTACCCGAAATTGGCAAGTTTGCGGTAACTATGATTAACGCTGGCATACCGACGTTATTCTTTAATGCCGATGAATTAGGTTACACAGGCACTGAGTTACAAGAAGCCATAAACGGTGACAATGCTGCGTTAGAGCGATTTGAAACAATTCGAGCCTATGGCGCGTTGAAAATGGGGTTAATTAGCTCTTTAGAAGAAGCGCAAAGCCGCCAGCATACCCCTAAGATTGCTTTTGTTAGCGGCCCACAAAGCTACATCGCTTCAAGTGGAAAACATATTAGCAGCGACGATATTGATATGTGCGTACGCGCACTTTCAATGGGTAAATTACATCATGCGATGATGGGGACGGCTGCGGTTGCGATTGCTACTGCTTCTGCGATACCGGGCACTTTGGTGAACTTAGCAGCAGGTGGTGGTGAGCGTGAAAGTGTCACTTTTGGTCATCCATCTGGCACATTGCGTGTTGGTGCAGCTGCAAAGCTAGTGGACGGTCAATGGCAAGCCGAGAAGGCCATTATGAGCCGCAGTGCGCGTGTTTTGATGGAAGGACACGTGCGAGTGCCACAAGACTAACCTCTACGAATATACTCGATAAAGTTTTATCAAGGCCCCCTTGGGCCTTTTTTATTGCATAAAATAATTGAAAAGGAACGATTTATAATGGAACTGATCATCTCGCTGGTGTTGACTACCACGTTACTGTTAGGTTCTCCAGGTCCCGCACCTTTAGCTCTTGCAGGTGTTGGTGCCAGCTTTGGTTTTAAACGTGGCACGGGGTTTTTGGCGGGGATTTTAGCTGGGCTATTGGTGGTGATCACCTTAGTTGCTGCAGGCTTAGGCACATTATTTAGTGCTTACCCCTCGGTAAAACTGCTGTGTCAATTGGCCGCAGGCGGATATTTAATATTTGTGGCCTACAAGATAGCCACTGCTGAAGGAGGGATTGCGAATCAAACTGGTCAGGCCCCAGTATTTAGAGATGGTTTTATTCTGAACCTGATCAATCCTAAAGCGTATGCCGCGTTTTTAGCCATTTTTGCCAATAACATGCTGCAAACGCAAAGCCCTTTGATGAGTGCAATCATGACGGGGGCGGTGTGTTTTATGGTTGCAGTCATCGTTGATACGTTATGGATGGCGGCAGGCGCAAAACTTCGGCCTTTATTTGCAAAGCCCAAGCAGGCTAAATGGTTGCGTTTATTCTTTGCGTGCGCACTTGCTGGAAGTGTTGTTATTGCATTAGTCGATTAATTTGTTACTTTAATGACAACGGGTTTAAATGGCATAACGATGGAATTAGTGTTAGCAACAGACACGCATATTGCGCAGTTAATGGCTTGGTTTAATAGCGAAGACCAGCTCACTCAGTGGGCTGGGCCAAACTTTAGATATCCTTTTAACCTAGATACATTTAAGGCTGATTTACAAACCGACAAACTAACCAGCTGTGTGCTGCAATCACAACACGGCGTGTTACAGGCTTTTGGTCAGTTTTATATGCGTTTTGGTCGGTGTCATTTAGCTCGCTTGGTCGTCAATCCAAGTCAACGTGGCAAAGGAGTATCAAAAATACTACTCAGCGAGCTTTGTAAACAGGGTTTACAGTCACTCAATGTAGCGCAATATGGGCTGTTTGTTTACGAAGATAATCAGTCGGCAATGTATGCTTACGAAAAGTTTGGCTTTGTTATACACCCTAATCCTGAGCACGAAGTAAGCGAACACTGCGTGTACATGGTCAAACCGAACTAGCCTGTAGCAATTATTTATTATCAATTTATGGAAAAGGTGTTATGCAAGCCATTATTAATACCGAGCGTTTGGTGCTCAGGCCTTTTAAACAAAGCGATGCAAAGCGTGTGGCACAACTTGCAGGCGATAAGCGCATTAGCGAAATGACCAAAAATATTCCTTATCCCTATTCTGAGGATATGGCTATTGAGTGGATAGCTACGCATCCTGCGCAATTTGCAAGTGGCCATAGCGTCGTTTATGCGATAACCACAATTGAGTGTGATGATGTGATTGGCACATTAGGATTTGTTGACATTAACGAGGGCGTTGGCACGTTAGGTTATTGGTTAGGTGTTGATTTTTGGGGCCAAGGTTTTGCGCCAGAAGCGGTTAAAGGGCTCGTTCATTATTATCAAAATGAAAAAGGCTTAAAAGGCCTTGAGGCAACGCACTTTGTTGAAAACAGCCGCTCACGCGCCGTAATTGAAAAGCTCGGTTTACAGTATGTAGAAGACACCCAGATCGAAGTGCGTGGTGAGCAAAGAACGATTAGTGTGCATAGAGTCAGGTTTTAGACTTACTTTATGGTTTGTCTCTGTTATCAATAACAAGTCTTAATTTTTTAACAAAAGGTTTTAATTCTTTATCTTCAGTTAGCTTTTCTTCAACGGTAAAAAATAGCTTTTCTCCGCCTGTATTTGGCTTTAATAGAATCCAATAGCATGCTGTTAAAAACTGACCACGGTATAAAGTGTTACATATGTCGTTATAGTTGGACGCTTGAACTTGTTGCTCAGTTAGTTCAGTAAGCTGTTCTAGCAGTATCTTTGCTTCATCTAAATTATTGGCGACAAAGCTCTTGATGGCCAGCACTAACCCTTTGGCATTTAAAAGCCAAATGTCTTCACTTTGTTGTTGCTCTGCAATAGATGAGAGTTGTTGTATATATAACTTCGCTAGCGGTAAGTTGGTTGAAGCATAATGAGGAACCGAATGCATTAAAGTTTTTGCAAGTCGAAGCCAAATCTCATAGTTATCTTGCTGTTTAGCTAAAACGGATAATTGCCTTATGTAACTTTTAGTCAATGATAAATCTACCTCCACACTAGAATAAGTGATATTGAAAAGCGCTTTTGCAAGTTCACGCCAAATTTCATTATTGTTTTGCTCATTTGCAATTTGAGATAGTTGGATTACACAGTGTTTTGATGTGGACAAATCTTTTGCAGTGCAGTTTGCGACAATATTTACTAAACCCTTGGCTAGTGCAACCCAAGTTCTTGTAGTGTTTTGCCGTTCTGCAACAAAAGTTAGCTGGGTTATACAATCCATTGCTATGCGCAAGTTATATGCAGTGCAATGACCGATAAAGTTAACTAAGCTCATAGCGTATAAAAAAGAAACTTTGGCGTTATTTGTTTGGTTAGCGATAGTTCTTAGTTTTGTGACATATACTTGCTGCTTCTTCCAAGGAATATTGAGATCATTATCTGTTGAACTGGCAGTAAAAAGTACCACAGCGAAAGTCATCTTGCTCGCACTCGCTAACTCATGACACCCACACAGTATATTAAGCGCCGTTTGGTAGCTTTCAGTGTCACGCTGCTTGTAATGGTTGTCGAGCCTATTCCAAAAGTACAGCCCTAAATAGTCACAATATCCTCTCAGATTAGGGTGATTACTGTCCTTCCACTGTTTTTGAATGTCTAGATAAAAGTCTTTATTTAGTAGCAAATTGTCTTTTTCGAAATCATAACAAGTGCGGGCGAGCGCGTCGGCACAGTTGTTAGCATTAAGGGTAAATGCCAATGAGAGCTGCGCAAGTAGCTTGTCTTGTGCACTCGGCTCATCGTTGTTTGAAAATATAGACTCTCTGGATTGCTGCCAGTTACGCCATACACGTAACACCCCATATTCACCGAGTAAGTCAGGTTCTAAGCTGGGCAGCGAAAAGTCATTGCTATTGGCCGCATTACCATAAAACAGCTGGGCCAATTGCCAGTTTTGTTCAGTGACCAAACGAGTGATAATCGGATGCGTGGATTCAAGCTGCTTAAGCATGCTCAGATTTGTGCCCCCAGCCAAGGTTGCAATCGCAATCAGCGCCCAAAATTGTGATAAATTTGCCTTTGAAGCTGCTTTGCTCAGTATTCGCTCTTCGTTTTTAAATAGTGCTTCTAAAATTTGTTCAATACTTTGGTAGTTCTGGGTTGTATCTTTAAGTAATAGCTCACTGATCACCTGAAGAATAAGTGGGCGGGGTTGTGTGTTTTCAATGCGGTTGGCGGTATCAATAATGTGTGCCAAAAGCTTGTTATCACATTGTTGTTCTGTTGCTTTTGCATAGCTTCTCACAATCGCTTGATTTTGCGCTAAAGTGGGCGCACTGATCTCGACATGTAATGGCTGCTGTTGCTCGGTGTACGCAAAGTAGGGGCTTATATTAGCGTCATCAAGTAGCTCCTTAAGCCAGCCATGCTCTAAACTGCATTGGCGCTCAAGCAGCAAAATGCGAATGGGGGCATTGATTAACTTTTGTTGATGGCAGGCCTGAAGACTATTTAGTAGCGCTTGCAGTTGTTCAGTTCTATTAGCCGCGTAATCCAGTACGATAAGCGTTGGGCGTTGCCAACTATATAGGCTCATATTATCAACAGTTTGTGTATTACTGATAAATCCGGCATGCCAAGGTAGCGCTTGTGTTTGCAAATTCAAACACCACTCAAAAGCGGTGCGACTTTTACCGCTGCCAGCGCGGCCATATAACGCCATGATCTTGATGTCGGCCCCTAGTTTATGTGCTTTTGGTTGGCAAAATGAATCTAGCTGTTGCTCAAGAGTGCTATCTTTTTCAAAGTGCACTAAACGACGGTCATATTTGTATTTATGAAAGAAGTTATGTGGTTGTTGGGTATCTGCAAGGATAGGCTGTGCCATCAATGGCAGTTTAGATTTAGCTAATTGTAGTTTTAATGCAGCAATATGTTGTTTTAGCGCTGAATGTGGCGTCAGCAACTCAATAAACATGCCCATAAACTCATGGAGTTGTTCAACAAAACGCTCTGGCATGCCACCTAGTTCAGCCGGTATTTGATAGTGGTGGCTTTGTATGTATGTTGAGATCTTGTCGATTAATTTAGATTTATAGTCGTAAAAGTCAGCACTCTGAGCGATGGCGTTTTCAAATAACCGCTGTAAGTCGCCTTCATGTTCAAGCATCACGATTAAGCTGTCTAAAGGCTGCGTGTAATCTATATCGAGTTCTGAGTGCTGTACTGCTCGCTGATAAAGTTCAATAAATAGATTGCCTTGCGCACAAGAGCGAGTCTCGAGCTGAGCTTGAAATGCACTGATAATGGCTTCTTGTTGAGCCTTATTGGCGAGCATATTTTCAAGTCTTGCACTGAGGAAATTAACGAAACCAGCCCCAAAAAAGTCACCTATCCCCATTAAAAATTCCTTATGCTGCCAATCTACTGATGTGTTTGAATCGCATAAGCGATTGAAGAACAAGCATATAAAACTAGCGTGGGCGCAACAAGTGGTTTAAAGCAAAAGCGTAAAAAAGATTTAATTTTTGCTTACAAATAAAATGCTGATTGAATCAGCTTAATTTAACCTATTGTTTTTAAAGACAAGCCTGTACCTGATGCTATCGATGACCAATAACAAATTATTACTTTGAATATATTTTGGGTAAAAATGGTTAAATTTATTGATTGTTGTTCCTTTTTTCTTCTGTAAGATGAACTCGCTTGGACAAAAATCACACAAACCAAGTGCAAGATGTCTTAACAATTTGATTTCTATGCAATAACAGAGTTTTCTATTGCGCAACGTTTTGAGGAGTCAAACTAAGATAGTAAGTAATTGTAAAAAAACAAAAAATTACATTAAAGTTTGTCGAGGAGAAGAACAATGAAAGTTGAATTAAAAGTGAAGTCTAAGAGATTAAAAGAGCTATCTCAAGTTGATGCAATGCAAGTATATGGGGGGAAAAAAGTGGTTGGTCACCCCAGACGCTCTCGCGGTAAACCAACAGTTAGAGTGACGAGTCACCATTCAGTAAGGTGTTGATAATTAATTTGTTTGCAGAAAGTTATTTGTAAGCCCATTGAATAACCTCCGGGCTAACTGGACGGTGAGATTGGAACTATTTACGATAGCATGGTCTTACCGCCAGATGTGTCTTAGCTCTGTAAGAAGGTTATACATAAGATAGTACTAATTCTGACAATAGCTTACCCCGTTAAGTGCTAACTATTTCTGACAATAGCTTACCCCGTTAAGTGCTAACTATTTCTGGCTATTTAGTTTTAGCATCACAAGTCGCTGTTTATCGTGCTCTCAACAAAGCCTTACTAAGTTTATAATATATACCTCGCAGCGAGTCGTTCGCTTTATCACCACTGGTTTTATTTTACTTCGGAATAATTGAGCTGTAGCTTATTAAGAACAATAGAATGTAGGGGCTGGGTAATAATGAACTATTACATCATAGGTAGTAAATATGGGACACATCAGTATCATTATGATGATGTGATGCCGAAACTATTAGCAAAAGGCGTGATTACTACAGGGTTTTATTGGAAAGAAGAGCTAAGCGCTTGAGTGGGGAAGGAGTAAAAGCTAATCGCTAACTATCTGAAAGAAAATCTAAAATTAAGAGTGCGTGTTACATGCTCACGCGCTTCCTTAACTTAAAACCTGAAGATTTGGTGGCTGGACCCTCTGCCGCAGATGACACGTAAGGGAGTTATTATTCATACCTCAAAAATACACTTAATCAGCCTTTTGATTATTTACAAGTTGTTGTGCCAGAGGCGTCCCAATAGCGAGAATTTTGCAGATTTGTTTGGTTTATAAGCCAGAATATTTATCTGAGTTACCTCATTTTTAATGATCTTGTGAGCGGTATTCATCTTCACAACGTATTAGGCTTTTTTGTAAAAATGTGAGGGTATTCGATGAGATTTTCAGCTTGTGAGCAAAGTCGAATAATTGAAATGGCATGGGAAGATAGAACACCTTTTGAAGCCATTGAGACACTGTTTGGTCTGAGTGAGTCTCAAGTCATTTCATTTATGAGATGTAACTTAAAGCCGAGTAGCTTTAAGCTTTGGAGGCAGCGTGTAAATGGCAGAGTGACTAAACACAAAAAGCTACGTCATCCAGATGTTAGCCGTGGCTATTGCCCTACGCAGTATAAAGCCAGAGCAAATTAGTGTGGTTAATCATATTCTTTCTGCCTGTCACGAAACCACAGCTCTAAGTATTCAATACACTGTATCAGTTTGGTTGGCACAAACTGTCTCGCTGGGTAGAGCGCGTATAAAGTGAGTTTTGGCCTTGCTGCTGTTGGTAATATCTCAATGATTTCACCACGCCTGATGGCATCTTGGCACACGAAGTCAGGAATAAACCCAATCCCGAGGCCACGTTTTATTGATTCCAGCATGAAGATAGTGCTATTAACTTTTAATTTCCCAGCGATAGCAACACCTCCATCTAACGGCCATACATTTTTTCCTTGAAAATAACTATAAACAAAGCAGTTGTGCAGCTTTAGGTCATGTGCAGATTGAATTGATGGGTGCTGAGATAGGTACTTTTCAGTGGTGCAGACTTTATAATTAAATTGTGTAAGGGGTCGACCAACGTAGTTGGAGTCGATGGGTTTGCTAGATGCCCTAAACCCCAAGTCAAATCCTTGCTCTACCAAATCGATGCTCTCATCACCTAGATGGATGTCTAACTCAATATCTGGATTTTGCTCCATGAAGTCAGCAAACATAATAGATAGGTCGGTGATACCAAGTGCCATTGGCGCATTTATCTTCAGTTTTCCCTTAATATTCTGTTGCAGATCTTGAGCAAATATATCTGCTTCATCTACCTTTTTGAGGATCTCGCGTGCGCGCTGCAAGTAGCCTTGGCCAATGTGGGTAAGCTGTACGTTGCGCGTAGAGCGATGTAATAAACGCACACCTAGTTCATTTTCTAGCCTACTTATCTCTTTGCTGATCATAGATTTTGAGGAGTTGGTTAGTTCAGCTACTTGCGTAAAACTGCCAACGTCAGCAAGGCGAACAAATAGTCGAATCGCTCGTAGTTTATCCATCTGTCTAATCCATCAAGTGTATTTTTATGCCATTGTTCTCAATGTGAGAACAGTACATGCACATTATCGCTATATATGAAAATAAACAAGCGGCTTACTATTTACTTGCGCTTTTTAAATAAGCGACCAATAGCAAATCAACCATTAGGAGAAGATTATGTACACCTTGTATTACTCACCAAGAGCTTGTTCATTAGCAACTCAAGTTATTTTACGAGAACTAGGGCAAGATATTGAAATTATAGATAAAAGCAACGTTAGTAATTTTAACGCTATCAACCCTGTTGGCAGTATTCCCGTATTAGTTGACGAAGGAAAGGTGCTTACTGAGGGTGTTGCTATCTTGCTTTATGTATTGCAAAAACATCACAGTCCAATGCTTCCTGGCGACCCCCTGGGGTATCACCGTGCGGTGCAAGATATGTTATTCGCTAATGCAACGATGCACCCTGCTTACTCAAAGCTGTTTTTCATAGCAAATAACGTTGTTGATGAGCAGAGCAAGCTAGATTTGTTGCACAAAGCATCGTTGCGTATCAATGAGCTATGGCAAGTAGTGGAGTCTCGTTTGCACGAATGTGACTTCTTAGGCGGTGAACAATTGTCGGCAGCGGATGTTTTACTAGCTGTCTACTCACATTGGGGTCACTTATTTGCTGTTGATATTAAAATAGGGGAGCACACACGTGCAATGATCCAGCGTGTTGAGGCTAGGGCGAGCTTTGTACAATCATTAGCTGCAGAGCAGGCACAATCATGTTCGCTGTAACTATGGAAGCCATGTATGAAACCTCAGCAAACTCAAAGTAGTGATTTAGCAGCCATCATATCGCTTATTACAAAATACTTTGATGGCTTGCATTATGGTGATACTCAGTTGTTAGCGAGCATCTTTCATCAAGATGCATGGTTAAAGGCTCCTAACAGTCGCAGAAAGCTCAACCAGTGGCTAGTTGATGTTGCGGATCGTCCTGTTCCAGCAACACAAGGGAATGCCTATGAATACGCCATCTTATCAATAGAAGTTGTGCAAGATCAGGCCATGGTTAAAGTGCACTGCCCACTGTTTAGCTTTAACTACGTGGACTTTTTAGGGTTACTAAAAGAAGATGGTAACTGGTTGATAGTAAATAAGATGTATACCAACGTTACGCTTTAAAAACAAATGACTATTTATTTAATAGGGATCTAATATGCCATACATTAATGTGAAAATTACCGACGAAGGGGTTACTTGCGAGCAAAAGCAAGCCATTATCAAAGGGTGCTCTCAGTTGATGATAGATGTACTTGATAAAAATCCACAAACGACTTTCGTTGTTATAGAAGAGGTAAGCACTGATAATTGGGGAATTGGTTTTGAACAGGTGACAAAGCTTAGGCAAACCAAAGCTACTTAGTAATCATAGATAAAGCGCAATGATCAAGGTTAGGTATAGCTCTTAACCTGATTTTTGAGTATGTTACAAGCTCAATAAGAAGTAATTTAACTTCGCATAATTGCCACAACAGTTTAAGAGTAAAGTGTATGTATAAATTTAATGTTTTTGGTGCTGTTATGTCGGTTGTTCGCAAAAATGACGAGTGGCAACTGTTTAAAGAATCAGATACAGGTATGCGTGTGAGAGTGTATGACGTAGTGTTTCCAACAACAATAGAGCCCGATGAGTTTGCTCAGTACCTTGATGATATTTATCATGAATTATCGAGCACTAAGCACCCAAAAGTTGTCTCTTTAACGACGTAAATACAGTGTCTTTGTGAGTCGTTTATTGTTTGTTAACGACACTATTGAGTAGGTGTTGTTCATACGTCTTTAGCAAATTGGCACGCTGTTCACAGGAGAGCTGTTGTACACCATGGGCAATAAAAGGCAGTAGCAATTGCCAGCTCATAAAACCGAACACATCTTGATATAAGCCATCAATTTTTTGCTGATAGTAAGTCTGTCTTTCTTCATTGCTTGCACCGCCAGTGGTAAGCGAATACATCACCCTTTTAGGCGTGAACGTTGCGCCTTGTCCATAGGCGAATCCTCAACAGAGGACTCTGTCTATCCAGCCTTTTAAAATGGCAGGAAACGACCACCACCATAGTGGAAACTGCAATATCAATACATCACATGTGGCAAGTTTGGCTTGCTCTGCTGAATAGACACCTCAAATCCACCGTTTTTTAGCACCCATCGCAGAGCTTTTGCAACACTATAGTTTTCTGGATTAGGTTACTTAGGCACATTTTTTTGGCTCACGACTGGGTTGAAGCTTTTTTTATACAGGTCAGACTCGCTAATGGTGATGCCATTTTGAGTGAGTGTGTCACGAGCCACTCGTTGCGAGCCACTTTATGCATAGCAAAGCTAAATGATGCTGGGCGACAATAAGATGTACGTTCATGACAATTTCTCTAGAAAATTGATGCAAAAATATAGCAAGTTACAACAACATTGAATAGCAAATCTAGATAACTCCCTTTTTAGAGAGATAAGAACGGGACAGGTGTGTGTTTTAAGTCAAGACTAAGGGGTCGTCTTACGTAACATGAATATGACAACTAAGTTATGGTTGATACTCTATTTCTGCCTGAATTTTTGGCTTTGTACAGCGCTTGGTCAGCGCAATTAACTAATTGTTCAGGTTTTTTAGCACTGACTGGATAAGTGGCTATGCCAAAGCTCGCTGTCAAAGAGCTGGTTTGATTTTGGCCTAAGTTGAGTGTCAACTCTTCAATGCTTGAGCGCAAACGCTCAGCAATAGCCATCGCTTCTTTATTATTACATTGAGGTAAAAGCACTATGAACTCTTCTCCACCATAACGACAAGCTTTGTCTATGTCGCGTATGCTTGATTTCAGCGTATTTGCTACTTGCTTTAAGGCTTCATCTCCACCTTGGTGGCCATATGTGTCATTAAATCTCTTAAAATGATCAATATCAGCAAGAATAACGCTGAGTGAGTCACTATTGTGAGTAGCGCTGATAAGCTCTTGTGCTATTAACTCATCAAATTTACGGCGGTTTAGCAAGCCAGTTAGGCCATCTACATTGGCCATAAGTTCAAGTGTTTTATGTTGTTCACTGATTTTATTTTTCATCGAATTAAAAGTGTGAGCAACACTTGCTATTTCAATTGGTATGCCAATATTAATTGAATGATGGGTATCACCGTTCGCAAACTTTGACGCACCTTCGGTTAATTTATCCATACTAGTTAGCAAAGAACGGTTAATGATGACCATGCCAATTACGCCATACAAAACCATTGCTAATATGGCTACCACAAACATTCTTTCGGTGTGTTTGAGTGTATCAACAATTCGCTCATGTAAGCGTTGGTTTTCAAGCTGAATGTCTTTATTTACAGTGGCTAATGTATTGCCTAATTGGTGAACGCTATTTTCAAATGAGGCTACTTTTTGGGCGAAAATAGGGTTGCTTGGTATATGAGGCGATTGAAGCAGTGCTTGTGATTGCTGTGCAACACCTTGTCATTGTGCCTTGGCTTGGTTTAAATCGCTAAGGAGTTGTTGGTGGCCAACGTTATGGATAGTTGCGAGCTGAGCAAATGCAGCATCAATTTGCTGCGCTTCTCGTGTAAATTCTTCTTGATGTGAAAGTTGCCCATCAATCGTAAATTTTGTTATTGAGTTAGAGACGTCCAAAATGGCTACTTGTAGCTCATTAATGGGTTGTACAATTTCGCTTTGTTCATTCGAAAGGGTTATGAGGGGCGCAATTATTTGACTGTTAATATATGTAAAGCTGACTAAGGTAAATACCAATAGCGGCGCTACGGTAATACATAATCCTGATGTAAGCCAAAATCGTAAAGAACGTTTTTGCCAAAATTTGATGACTCTTTGAGACATAGATTTATTCACTATTGTCTAACTGATTGTATTTTTTCGTTAATCGGCTAATTATAGACCATTATTTTGGTAGTGAATGGGCTGAGGGATAAACAAAAATGTCGAAAGAGTGACTGTGGCAGTGTTATTGTTTGGTAATTAGTAATCGGTACTGCCTAGGGGTAATTTTTGTCATGTATTTAAGTTCTCTAGTCATATGAGCTTGATCGGTGAAGCCATTAATGCAGGCGACATCAGCAAGCGCTAGGGTGGGGTTGGCTTTAAGTACGTTTAGAGTTTGATGCACTCTGATCACTCTTTGAAAATGTTTGGGTGTAATGCCAAGCCATTTTTTAAAGTCTCTTTCAATCTGCCGTTGACTAATGGGTGCCAAGCCAAACAGTTTACTCTCTTTACTGGTTTTTATTCTTTCAATGGATTGTTTTAGAGTATCTGGCAGTTGCGATAATACTGGCAGGTTTTCGCATAACCAGCGGTAAGTTGCTACGATTTGTGCGTGTGGCGTTGGCGATATAATAAGTTTACTAAATATAGTTTTGTATATGCGATTTGGGTTAAGTAAGGTTAACTGCTGATGTTGGGCATTTGCAATGATGTTGCCCACAGAGGGGTGAAATCTTATCCCGACCATATGGCTGCCTGCAGGTAGCGTAACAAATGAGGTTCTGGTACTGATTGGCTGCGCTATTACGCCAAAAGGCAGTGCTACATTGTCGACATGTATTACGTTGCCAAGGTTAAAAACAAGACCACTACAACCATCACAATTAAGGTATTGAAATATAGGCTCAGGCAAAGTGTGTGCAGTACGAGCTACCCAAATGGCTTGAATGTACGGTGATAATCTACCTTTTGGTTTGTAAATATCAAAACTATATCCTGAGCCCACTGATAAACATCCTGTTAGAAAAGGCTTGGGTTAAATGCCTTGGTCATTTTGTTCCAACTATTGATCGCATTCACGGCAATTGTCAAATTCACTAAATCTCTATCACTAAAAACGATTCTTGCCTTTGCAAAGTCATGCTGTGAAACGCTCTGCGTGCGCGTCATCAACTCTGCCCACTCTAATGCACAACGCTCAATATCGTTATACAAAGGTATCCCCCGCCAAGCGCTCAAGCCAATGAGCCGCTCTGTACTTTCACCTTGGGCTATCGCCTCTTTGCTGTGCATATCGATACAATATGCACATTGATTTATTTGTGATACGCGTAACTTTACCAGCGCTAGTATCGTTATAGAGAGAGTGTGGCTTGTCTCAAATTGCTCTTTTAAGTAGTGCTCTTGAGTGAGCAAAATATCCATAGCAGCGGGTACCGTAGTAAAGTAGTTTAAACGTTGAGTCATGTAGTTTCTCCTGTTTGCTAATGCTGCTAGTTTAGTTTTTGTGTCTTTTACAATTCTTGAAAAAAAGCGACATCAGGCAAAAAGTTGGATTTTATTCGTGTTTACTGCGTGTTTTGGTAGTATGCCAATAACTATAAAAAAGGAACAAATGATAGGGTGCTGTATGCTGTTTTAACGGTATTGTTGGTGGCTGTTGGTTGCTTTGCATTTTTACCGCGTTTTAAAAAAACCATTGAACGTTATAGTGTCGGTGTAGATTTTATTCTTACGCTGCTAGCAACCTTAGCAGGGGTATTAGTGAGTATCGTGCGCAACAAGCTTAAAAAGAGGATGTCGTAAAATTACTTAACGCTGCAATAGAAACGGTGGATACCAGCTTAGACTACTCAACAAGTATGAACGTTTATGTGCAGTCATTACAAGATAAGCAACTCATTGAAAATGTTTATAAAAATAACGATTTGCCAGCACCAACTTATTTGGATGATATTATTGTACAGCCAATAGTGAGTAAAAATATTTCGCCGGCAGGTCTTGGGGCCATCAACAATCTCATTATCATTAATAAATATCTCAATAGCGATTTAAATAATCTAGCCAGATATATTATTAATCTGCAAACCCAAAAAGAAGTACTTGAAAGCGAAGTTGAGTATCAAAGCGATTTGATTGACATTGAACAGTTAGAGCGGCGGGTGGAGTTGCTAAAGCAACGACTAGGGGAGCAGCTCAAAGGACAGCAAGGAGCTGTCGAGGCAGCTCCTTAATATAACCACTTTTAAAATGTGATAATTGTCGAAACAGCTTCTTCATCAGCTGTTTGGATTGACATTTTTATGGTGCGGTTTTGCCAATCAATGTCTAACATGCCGTAATTGCTGCCCGACTTGTTGATTAAGTGACGGTTACTTGTGGTCAAGTTATTAATATTTTTACTTATTGTGCCCACGTAACCAGTTGGAATTTTAGCGCCACTGGGTGCGCAGTTCCCCCATTGGCCTTCAATTCCTTTGTCATTTTCATCTATTTCGGTGTAGCACCATGGTTGGGTGTTGTCTTTGGTTGTACAGCCTTGATAAGTGACACCCGCATAGACAAAAGGTAGCTTACATTGCTTATTAAATTTACCATCGCCTTTAGTGTCTGCATAGATAGGTAATCTCAAAGGGTTTTCTATATGGTAAGGCCAGTTTTGACCAAAGCCAGATGCAGTGATTTCGTATACAGTGGCTTGTTTTCCAAATTCACTGCTTGCTGGAATATCTTTTTGTAATATTTCTCCCCAGTGTTGATCACCGGATAAGAAAATGACTGCTTTGGTTTTTCCATCATTAATTGATTTTTGTACCATACGTAGTAAGCGTTTACGTTCATTGGGCATTTCCGCCCACGACTCATAGCTTGTTCCCGACATATCGCGCTCACCAAGAGCAGCTATGGCTGCTTCAAACTGTTGACCTTGGCCATAAGCGCAGTAACTAGACATGCTTCTGCCTTGGTACAATGGCGGCAGTACTTGAATACCACTGGCAATAAGTTTGATTTGTGATGGTTTGGCAAGCTCTGCTTCAAGCCACTGCCATTGCTGCTCACCCAGCATTGTGCTTTGTTCTCCTTCACATTTACCGTAATTGTTAAAAGTGGGCGAGCGGAAGTAACGTGCGTCAAGGGTGATCACGTGTGTTTTTTCACCTTCATTCCCTAACATTTTTGCTTCATAGATACCGGCTTGACCGTTCAAGCGAGAGTCATTTTGAGGTACATCAAAATGGCGTAAATATTCCTTTTGGGCATTCTCTCGTTCTGGGTAATGCTTACCATCATTATTTCGGCCAAAGTCATGATCATCCCAAGTCGCCATTACTGGGATTTTTGCTTCTAAAAAAGCGTGATAATCTTGGTTTTGCTTTTTCTCATTATACTTTCTGCGCATTTGGCCCATGTCGGTGGTGTCGGCATAAATATTATCACCAAGCCATAAGAATAAATCTGGCTGTTGAGTGATTAACCTTGCTAAGGCTTCGGGCATATCACCTTTGGTTTTAAAACAAGAGCCTAACGCCACTCTGTCTAAGCGCTTATTTGCTTGTGGATGAGTGTGGCTAAGCATTTGGGCTGGCTCAACAATATCACACTCTTCCCACTCGCTTTCACTGGTGTAGCACCAAGGCGTGGTGTGGTTACGAGAGCTACAGCCATAAAACTGTTCACCTTGGTAACTTGAAGGTGCGCGACAAGCTTTACCACTTTTCGTTTTAAATTGTGGGATGGTCTCTACTTTTACATGCCCCCAATAGGCGCCTTCTTGTGCATTTTTAAGGTAGCACCATTGGCTACCATCATTATTTTTATTGGTAGTGCCTTGGTAGTCGGCGCCTAGGTAGTTAAAGCTGCTTTTACATTGCTCATAATGGACCTCAGGTTGTGCAAACGCCAATGCGGGTAAGAGCGCAACGAGTATACTACTGATCTTTTTCATGATTATTCCTAAAATAAAAATGCCATCCTAGTCATGGTTTTCATCCATGGTGGTGTGACGACATATTAGGCGGAGGGTGTGATCGATTGCTTGCAAAACTATTTCAGATACATTACTACTGTCTTAAAAATGCAACTCAAAATTACATTTTTACTGCTGATATTTACTAAGCTTTTGTATACAGTGGCGACATATCAATATTAGGAGTTTTGAAGTTGAAACATGCTTACATAGCCATGCTTATCTCAGCGTTTGCTTTGGTTTTATCTTTGTATAACGTATTGAACCCTTCGGACAGCAACCAAACAGCCCATAAAGCCCCTGCCTATCACCCGGAACATAGCGAAAAGGCTGTTCAATATGAGCAGGTTATCAGCACTTTGAGCGCACAAATTCTAGATTTAGAGGCTCGTTTACGCGCCATAGAGCAAACTCCTGTGGCTCATAACAGTCAATTTGCGGAGCAAGGTAACTTTGAACAGTCTGTATTGACAGTGCTAAAGAAAAAACAGGCACGCGAAAGAGAAGAGGCATTGAACAACGATCCGGCCTACGCATTTTATGAAAACTTACCTCAAGACTACGAACTAAAGCTAAAAACAGATCCTGACTACGCTTTACAGGTGAATAAAGAGCTTAACGCCAAGATACTGGATACTAGCCTCAATGCGCGAGCAAGGCTTGCAGCGATGGGACAACTGCAAATGAATATGTATGTGCTCAATAAAACACAAATGCATCATTATAATTACGAAACGGTCGACGCAATTATGCGGATTGCCCAACAGAGCACGGATGAGGCTCTGAAAGTTCAAGCTTTAGAAGTTATTACCAATACACCATTAACTGATGCGAGGGTGGCTGATAGTTTTGTTGCTATAATAGAAAAGGAGCAAAATGAATATTTAAAAAGCATGGCTGCAGATGGTTTAATGCTTCAATACTACCAAGCAAAAAATAAGCAGCCCGAGTTGCGTCAAAAATTAGCCCAGCAAATTCTATCATTATATCAACATGGCGATGGCAAGTTACAAGCGTTGTTAAAAAACAACATGTTTAATGATGAGATGTTGGCTGAGTTAAATGAGCAAGTAGTGAACTAACCTTGTTCAGCTTGCTCTGTCAGGTGAGAGTTGTCGTCATTTTCTTGCTTGGCTTCGCGCTCTGCTTTCGAGATATAACGGGGCTTATTGCTCTTATGTAACTTAGCATTTGCCCGTTTGTCTTTTTTCTTCAGTGTTTCATATATCTTCTTTTTGCGATTCATAAGAGTCCCCATTAATACAGTGCACATTCTATCTCGTTAACGATCAAAGCCCAAGGTAAGTTTCAAATGGTCTGTTAATGGGTAAATATGTGTTTTTTGTGTTTTAAATGTAATATTTTTTTGAGTGTAAAGGGTTGTTTTGTTTGTAAAATGTGTATTTTTAAATGACAGCGATGTCTTTTTCTGTTGCTGATACGTGACCAGAGTGTTATGTTTAGTCCCCCTTATGGGGTAACACGTTGAGGAAGCTATGAATTATAAAAAGAAAATTTTGGCAGTTTCAGTACTTGCTGCAACTTGTGCAGCTAACGCTAACACTTCGCCAGAGCAAGACTTAATAAAACGCGATCCACTCACATTTCAGCAGTGGCATTTACAAAATACAGGACAAACAGGCTTTTCATTATCAGCAGGTAATGCAGGAGAGGACCTGAATTTAGATTTTGCAGATCGCATGGGTATCAAAGGCCGAGGTATCACGGTATCGGTCATTGATACTGGTGTGGAGATCTCACACCCAGACTTAAAGAATAATGTTGTTCCGGGTTCAAAGAACTTAATTGATGGTAGTGAATACCCTGTTGATACGCATGGTCATGGTACCGCTGTAGCAGGCCTCATTGCTGCAGAAGAGGGCAATAACTTAGGTGGTCGAGGTGTTGCACCATACGCAAACTTAATTGGTTTTAATTACCTAGATGAACAGTCCATCGAATCTTGGATGTTGTCACATGGACTAAGTGAAGACTTTAGAGCACTTGACCGCTTTACAGATCCGCGTGTCTTTAACCAAAGCTATGGCAGCACTCCTTCTGCGCCTGTCAATGGTGATGCAAATGAAGATCCTACTTTTGCATTGCAAGAAACGGTTATGCAAGATATCACCCTTGATAGCCATTGGGGCAGAGGGGCTATTTATGTGAAATCAGCGGGTAACTCTTTTAGTTATTACACCACATACATCAACGGTGAACGCTTCTATGTCTTACCATTTGAAAACGGCCAGACATTAAACAATCAGGGCCTGCCATTTCATAATGCGAATATTTCAGATCTAAATACGTCGTTTTGGAACTTGGTCGTATCATCGTTAAACGCAGAGGGTAAATTAGCGTCATATTCTTCTGTTGGTGCGAATGTATTCTTATCAGCACCTGGCGGTGAATATGGTGACGATAAGCCAGCGATGGTAACGGTTGATTTGACCGGTTGTGATAGAGGCATGAACGTATCTGGTGCTCATAAAAATAGCCTACATGGAGGCTCTGATCTTGACCCTAATTGTAACTTTACGGGAATCATGAACGGTACATCGTCTGCAGGGCCAAATGCCGCAGGTGCTGTTGCTACTGTGATGTCGGCAAATCCAGCCCTTGATGCTAGAACTGTGCGTCATTTATTGGCTTCAACGGCGCGCAAAGTTGATCCACAAAACAGTGGTGTCACTTTGAACTTTGAATCTGCAACAGGTGAAACCGTCAGCTATGATGCAATTCCTGGATGGCAAACAAACGCTGCGGGTTATAACTTCCATAACTTTTATGGTTTAGGTGCGGTTAATGTAGATGATGCGGTGTATAAAGCACTTTTTACTGGCGTATCACTACCTAAGTTACAAGTTACTGACTGGCAAGCTAAAAATGCTAATGTCACTATTCCTGATGCAGATTTAACTGGTGCACAAAGCACAATGAGTGTTGATGACAACTTAACGATTGAAGCTGTGCAGCTAAAAGTGAACATTGATCATACACGTTTGCGCGATTTGGCGATTGAGCTTACATCACCATCAGGTACGCGCAGTGTCGTGATGAGTGCAAGAACAGGCTTCTTAAGCGGCACTGAAGGTGGATATACAGACACAATCATGTTGAGCCACCACTTCTATGGCGAGCAATCGCAAGGTAACTGGACCATTAAAGTGCTTGATACAGACAAAGGCACAAGTAGTACCTTGATTTTCCACCCAAACAAAGGCTTCTTTGGCACCAATGGTAATAACAATACTGATCCGGGTGTATTAAAAGATTGGTCACTTCGTATTTACGGCCACTAAGGAGTATGACAATGAAAAAACTATTCGTTTTATGTGCGATGACTGCATCTAGCGCGGTGTTTGCAAATACACCAATCTCATTTGATGGATTGAAAGATGTTACAGTTCAAGACATCAGCCAATTGCAACTTGATAGTCAAACGACGGTTGGTGATGTGCTAAGTGGTGAAGCCGTAACTAAAGGGCAAGTCATTATCGGTGACAACGGCCTAAGTGCGTATGAAGCTACGGGCGAAGTACTTATTCAATTAGCAAGCTTTGCTGATGCTGATGAAGTTGCTAAAGCGCACGGCTTAACGTTAAAGCAAGCTTATAAGTCGTTCTATGTTGTTACAGCATCAGAACAAAACCTGGCAAAAGTACTCGCTGGCTTAAAAAAAGAAGGCACTGTGGTTTCGGCAAATTTAGGTCTTAAGAACTTAGATACCAAAATAAACTAATCCCTCAGTTTAATAAGCGGTCGGTATACTCAAGTGCGGCCGCTTTTTCATTTCTATATCCAAAATACCACTTTGAGTTTTATTTTTGCTCGCAGCGAAGATTTATACTGTATCTTAATTAACGTCGTTGACTTACCTATTGGGAAAAGCCAGTATTCTACTGAATCTAAATATTTTTAATCGTTGGGTGTCTGATGGTGAGATTAAAAGGCTATGTCGCTTTATTCGTTTGTTTACTGATCACAGGTGCAAGTAAAGCTAGTTTTGCAATTGAGCATAAAATACTAACAGTCGTTCAAACTATTCAAGATGGTGAGAATGGTGTTGAGGGGCTAGACAACCCAAGACATGTAAAGCTATCTAAAGATGGTAAACATGTTTTTATTGTCAGCGGAGATGACAATGCATTGGTGGGATTCAAACTAAAAAGTAATCGCTTATTACAGCCTTTTGACTTTTTAAAAAGTGCGCCAGATAAAGGTATTTATTTGGAGGGGGCAGCTAGTTTAACGCAAATAGGAAGTGAGAAGCGTATTGCTGTTACAAGCTTTTATGATGGTGCTTTGTCGGTGTTTGACTTTAGCAATGACAGTAAGCTTATCCCCTTGCAAAGCTTCAGCGATCACATTTCACCCAAAATTGTATTTAAAAATAACCAACCTTTAGCAAATTTGGATAAATTGGGGTTATTTGGTGCTTGGGAAGTGATCCAAAGCCATGATGGGAAGCAGTTGTTGGTAGCAAGCTATAAGAGTAATTCAGTCACTATCTTTAATGTGGATGCCAAAACCATAAAATTAGCGCAACAAGTAAAACACCTAGATAAACAACCAAAACATTTAGGAAACCCTGTAAGCATTGCACTTTCGGCATCAGGAAATAAACTATTTGTTGCAGGGTTTGACGGTAATATTGTGACTATTTATGCAAGAGATAATGAAGGAAAACTGGCTTTTTTACAGCAGCTTGAAAATACACTAAGTGCTGAAAAAATTCTCAGTAATCCACAAAAAATTATTGCATCTCACAACGGCAAATTTATCTATGTGGCTAATGCCAGTAATGCAAGCATCACAGTATTTGCTGATGAAGATGGTTTTTTCAACCATGTTCAGAGCATCACTGTTGAAGGGTTAAAAGGGGTTGGTACACTATTACTTTCCAATGATGGAAAACATTTGTTTGCTGCAGGCGAGCAAGATAGTGGTTTAGTGCAATTGCGCGTGCAAGCAAATGGTAGGTTATCCGAAGCAATTTCTTACAACAATGAAAGCAACTCTATACATGGCATTTCATCAATTGAACAGCTAGAAGCGCGGCGTCTGTTGTTAAGTGCTGCCAAAGCCGACACTGTGTATTTGGTACAACTTCCTTAGTTTAGAATATGAATTTAATAAAAAACATCAACGCGTTTCCCGCCTTTTTGAGCTGCTGCTCACCTCATAAAGCTGTATATTGTAGGCTAAAAATGGTATTGCTGTGACTTTATCAACCTGAGGTTGGATAACTAATATCTCTCTAGCAGCTAGTTTTAACGCTAACTGCATTGAATTCACTTCTAATAGCCCGCTATATAGTACGTAAATTCGCCTTGTTATCCCTAAAACTTACTGGCTAGATGAGAACAAAAGTTAATCATTTTATTGAAAAAACAATGAATTAACCTATTTTTCATCCAAAACTCAGGTTAATCAGAATAATTAATAAATCAATACCTATACTTTAAATTGCGCAACAGTTACCAACGGAGTTTTGTTATGAAAAAAGCAAGCCTAGTCAGCTTAGCCGTTCTTTTTGCCCTTGCTGGGTGTTCTTCTGAGAGTAATTCACCCAATTCAACCTCAGGTAGTTCAACTGAGGTATCAGCTTCAGCTAGCTCAGCTTCAGTGGATGATGTTGTGGATCAATATACGCAAACTTTTATCACTCATCAGCCAGCTTTGGCAACGTCGCTAAAGTTATCCCCAGAGCAATATGGTGATTATGCTGACCGACTACCAAATTACTCCTTAGCTGGGATGCAGGCACTGCAAATTGATATGAATAAAGCCGCTGAGCAGCTAAAAAGCTTACAAACTGGTCAGCTAAGTGACGACGAGCTTTTGCATGTTAAAGTGAACGAAGTACTGGCAAGATATTATGCTGGTCATAGTCAGTTCTCAGCGGGATACATCGATACTTGGGGTGGACATCTACCTTACATAATCAATCAATTATCTGGTCCATTGGTCGATATTCCTAATGTATTGAAAGACCAACATGGGGTGGAGTCAAAACAAGATGCACAAAATTATTTAGCTCGCCTTGAAGCATTTGCAAAAATGACGGAGCAGGTACGTTCAAAAGCGATGGCGGATGCCGAAAAAGGCGTGATTTTGCCTAAGCCACTGTTTGCAAATACATTAGGTTATTTAGATAACTTTACTGCGCCCGAGGCTGCACAGCACCCATTAGTGAGCTCTTTTGAGCAAAAACTCGGTGACGTTGCCGATTTATCGGATAAAGCTAAGCAAGATTACGTAAGCCAAGCAACGGCGATAGTAAAAGATAAAATTTACCCTGCGTTTGCTAAAGTAACTGCTGATATGAAGTCGCTTGAAGCAAAAGCCCCGACCAAGGTAGGTATTTGGGCACAACCAAACGGTGAAGCATTTTATCAACATGAGATCACGTATCTTGCCGATTCAGATATGAGTGCAGAGGAAATTCATAATATTGGCTTGCAAGAAGTTGAGCGCATCACCAAGCGCATGGACGACATTCTAAAAGCGAATGGCTACAGCGAGGGTAGCGTTGGCGACAGGATGAAGCAACTCAATGAAGAAGAGCGCTTTTTGTATGAAGATAGCGATGAAGGCCGTGAAAAGCTGCTGACTTTCTTACGTGGTGAGATTGAAACAATTAACAAAAAAGCCCCTACGCTATTTTCTACCTTGCCGCCACAGAAAGTGGAAGTAAAACGTATTCCTAAAGCAGTAGAGGCAGGCGCTCCAGGTGGTTATTACAATGGTCCATCACTGGATGGTAGCCGCCCAGGCATATTTGCTATCAACTTAAAAGATATGAAAGCTGTGCCAAGCTTTGCGATGAAAACTCTGACTTATCATGAAGCTGTGCCTGGGCATCACTTTCAAATTGCTTTGAATATGCTGCAAACAGATATTGGCTTAATGCGTCAAAATGCGTCATTTAATGCTTATATTGAAGGTTGGGCACTGTATTCAGAGCTGGTGGCTTATGAAATGGGGATGTATGAAAACGACCCGTTTGGCGATTTAGGTCGCTTGCAGGCAGAAGTGTATCGTGCAGCACGTTTGGTCGTTGATACAGGTCTGCACCACAAGCGTTGGACTCGTCAGCAAGCTATCGAATATTTTGCGCAAGCAACAGGTACGGCAATGAGCGATGTAACCGCTGCAATTGACCGCTACATAGCGTGGCCAGGCCAAGCGTTGGGCTATAAATTGGGTATGCTTAAGCTAGTAGAGCTGCGTGGTAAGGCAAAAGATGCGTTAGGCGATAAGTTTGATATTAAAGCGTTTCATGACCTTATTTTGTTAAAAGGCGCACGCCCTTTAGCCATTGTTGAAGACGACGTAAATCACTGGATTGAGCAGCAAAAAAAAGCTTAACGTTGACAGCTTTGGCAAATTAATATGAATGGGGGCGCAAGCCCCTTTGTTGGTTATGTATATCTAAGGAACAATTATGATCCGTTATATTACTCTGGCCACGGCTATGTTTACACATAGTGTACAGGCAAATGTTGCTGATATTAGTCATTCAACCGCTCAGTATGCGGTAAATAATTATCAGCAGGCACAAATTCATACCTTGGCGAATATGGTGTCATTTGCAACGGTAAACAAAGAGAGTATTGCAACGCCTCAAAACCCTGCATTCATCGGATTTAAGCAGTTGTTAAAAATGAAAGCCGCACAGCTTGGCTTGGATTATCAGGACAAAGGGCATACGGTACTGATTGGACTTGGCAAGCAGTCGCAAAAAGTCACGGTGGTAACGCATGGTGATGTGCAGCCCGCTGATGAAAGTAAATGGCAGAAAAGTCCATTTGAATTAGATACAACGTCAGAGCCTGGTAAGCTAATAGCGCGAGGCGCAGAAGATGACAAAGGGCCTATTGCCACTGCAATGTATGCAATGAAGGCCATAAAAGATAATGGCATTGAGCTTAGTAATCGTATCGAATTAATGATCTACCTTGCAGAAGAGTCTGACTGGGAGCCTCTTAAGACTTTTATGAAAACCTATGAGCAACCTAAGTACGCTATCACAATAGATGCGAGTTACCCCGTTGTAGTTGCTGAAAAAGGCTGGAGTTTGATTGAACCAACATTTAGTGGCTCAGCAGAACAAACAGGCGTATATGTTAGTAACTTTAAGGGCGGGGCATTTAAAAGTCAGATCCCTGAAGACGCAAGCTTGATGTTACATAACGCCTCGACTGAGTTGCTAGATAAGCTTAAAGCGCAAGCCAGTAATTTCAGCACAGCAAAAGTACAATTCATTGAGCAGCCTGAAGGCATAAAAGTAGTAGTTAAAGGCACATCTGCGCATTCTTCAGAGCCAGAAGCGGGTGTGAATGCAATTGGCCATTTAGCTGCACTATTTAGCGGTGTTAAGTTGGCTGAAAATGCAGACGGGCAAGCTGTAATGTTTTTAAGTGAACTTGTTGGTACAGGTTTGTATGGCAAGCATTTTGGCAACATTGCATATAGTCACGACTTTATGGGGCCAATGACGGTTGCACCAACACTATTGTCACGCCAAGGTGATGAGCTTACGTTGTCGATTAATCTACGTAGACCCGTTGGCAAAACCGCGTCACAGTTGGAGTTACAGATAGCACAAGCAATTAACGCGTGGCAACAAGCGCATAATGTTACCCTTGCAGGACTTAAAGTTGAGTTGGGTGAGCCGATGTTACTCGATAGTGCACCTCACGCACAAAAGTTGTTAGATATATTTAAGCACTATACGCAAGATCAAGATGCGGGGTTCGTGTCGATTGGTGGTGGGACTAATGCAAAATTGTTTGATAACGCTGTGAGCTTTGGTCCTTCAATGCCAGGCAAGCCTTACACAGGTCACTCAGAGCATGAATTCATTACAGTCGAACAACTTAAGTTAAATTTAAGGATGTATACGGCAATGATGATAGAGCTTGGTAATATGTAACAGCGATTAAATAGCCTTCTCTAAAAGCAAATGAAATAGCAGGCTGATATATAGACGCTCAGTGTGACAGAAAAAATCACACTGAGTTTTTCGTAACACTTAGCTCTTTACAAGATGCTCGGGACTAAGCTTTCCATTACATTTAATGCCTGTTCAAGCTGATCTTGGCTCACATAAGGTGCAGGCCCTAAACGTAATTGTTCACCGCGACTATCTGATTGAATGCCATGCTCGTGTAATTTTGATACCCATAAATTAGCGTGAGGGGTTGTAAGCGCTAAAAAACCACCATTGTCTTCATGTTTGTGATTGGCAAGACTAAAAGCTTGCGCAAGTTTAGGCACAGACGTAATACCATCGCGTAAAATCGCAATTTGCTGCTGGTTGATTGTTCGTAATGTATTGATATCTAGTTGTTGCTGCTCAAAAAAGTCAAATACTGCTGCGGCGCGATAGTGACTACTTGGATCATAGGTTGCGCCTTCAAAGGCGTGATAGCCGGGTCCATAGCTTACTTGACCTGGTGCTTGGTTTAACACACTAAACTCAGCATACCAGCCAGTAATAATAGGGCTGCCGTTATAGCCTTGTGGAATACGCATCATGCAGTTACCTTCACCAGCTTGGCAATATTTGTAGCCCCCCGAGACAATAAAGGCATGTTCAAGTTGCCACGTTTTGATGTCAAACGGCACCACATTGAGTGCATGATAAGTGTCAACCAAACAAGGCACTTTCATATCATGTGCGTGCTGTGCAACTAATCCCACATCGCGGAAAATTTCACTGGTGCCATAAAACACTGCTGAGATCATCACCGCATCTGTTTGTCCGTCAATTTTGTCGATAAGGCGTTGTGCTAGCGTATTGCTTGGGTAAACATTCACCACCTCAATTTGCATATTGAGTTGCTTAAAACGGTTAAGCTGCCTACGCATAGAGTGAAACTCACCATCGGTTGTGACGATTTTTATCGCTCTGCCTGGTGGTTTTTTAAAGCAATCTAAATCAGATAAAAAGCGCAGTAGCAACTCATGGGTAGACTCACCTAGAGTGATCTGTGCGTTTTTTTCGCCAAGTAATTTGGCATAGAAATCCTTTACACGTTGCGCTTTTTCAAATGCCTTCCCCCATTTGTCGTCAACGTGAGTGGCGGCATCTTGATAACACTCAAGCAAGCCATTTTTAGCAGCATTGGGCCAGGCTTGGTGAGAATGACCTGACAGCAGAATGCGCTCGCTGACATTGAAATCACTATAATGTGGCTGTAACTTTAACGCTAAATCCATAGTCATTTTGTTTACTCCAAAGTTACAGGTGCGTGCGCAGCTCAAAAAGTTCAGGAAAAAAGCTAATATCCAAGGCTTTTTTCAAAAATTCTACGCCTGAAGAGCCACCAGTGCCCATTTTATTTCCGATGATGCGTTGCACGGTATACATATGTTTAAAGCGCCACTGCTGGAAGCTATCTTCAATGTCAATGAGCTTTTCAGCGAGTTCATATAGATGAAAATACTTATCGGCATTTTGATAAACAACTATCCAAGCATCCAACACACTTTGATTCGCCTCGTATGGTTGGCTAAAATCTCGATTGAGTACGCACTCATCAATGGGCAAACCTTGTTGTTTAAGTGCTTTTAGGGCTTCTTCGTAAAGACTTGGTTTGTGTAGTATGTCGCTCAGCTCTTGATGCACGTCTGGGTTACTTTCATGTACTTTCAACAGCTCGGTATTTTTATTTCCTAACAAAAACTCTATTTTGCGATAACCATAAGATTGAAACCCAGATGAATGACCCAGAGCATCTCTGAACTTTAAATAATCAACAGGCGTTAGTGTTGATAAGATGCCCCAAGATTGAGTCAGCTGGCTCAAAATTTGTTTCACACGAGAGATCACCTTAAACGCATGGCCAAAGTTACCGCTTTTAATGTTTTCAATTGCTTCATACAGCTCGTGGCCAGCCAATTTTAGCCACAACTCACTGGCTTGATGAATAATAATAAATAGCATTTCATCGTGTTGGTCTGATAAAGGGTTTTGAGCGTTTAGTACTTGTTGCAAATTAAGGTAATCACCATAAGACATGTCATCCTTGAAATCGGTATGAATGTCTTTTTCCATTGCACGGTAGTTACTTGGTTTATTGTCTGAGTGATATGGGCAGCTCATGATTATTCCTGTTGTCGATACTTTCTAGGCAGCTTGAATAAATAGTTCGCAAGCTGAAGTTTGCTCAAGAATAACAACCAACTAACAGAACAACAAAGCGGTCAGTAGATGTTTGTGCTCAAGGAGTTGTTTAGATTAGTTTACACGAATGAGCTGTGACATGAATATATTTTCAATATTAAAGAGTAAAAAACCGCACTAAAAGTGCGGCTTTAAATATCATGCAGGTTCGTTGTTTTTAGTAGTTTCTAACGGTTCTGTTGGCTGGTTTGATGTCATCTCATTTAATTTGTTAATGCAATAAAAGTTAAATGTAACTAAATATATAGGATTTGTTTTTAGCTCTATATTAAGATTTTTAGACGCATATTCTGTTAGAGCCTTTGCAGCTCCAAATGCCCAGATAACGTAAAAAACAACAGATATTATGCTTAGTGTGCTGGCTATTTGAACGCCAGAAGAAGCAATGGCTCCGCTAATGCCTGATAAAATTGCAACCGCAATTGGTAAGTGTTGTCGCAAAATTGTTTTTTTGTAATCTCAGCGAGTAATGGTGTATTTTTATAAAGGTACATTACGTTGAAAATACCAGCAGTAACTATAGATAAAAGAACTAAATGCAGTGTCTTTAAGTTGAAGTTATCTTTAATCGTTAGTGTGTTTATTCTTAATTTTCTGTTTTAAATTTTCGTTTGGCAATTTGTTTAAAATAACGAAGGGTGTTATTTTTTAATTGTTGTTTTTAAGTGTGGTGAAATTAATAAATGGAGGTGGTTAATTAAATGGTAGGATAATAAATGGTTCTACTGGTTTACGAGCGATAATTTGAGCTTCATACTTTTTTGTCGCTGAACAGCACAGGCTGTGGTATTTGCTCAGCAAACCTTGGCTGATGCGCCTACCACAGGGACTGTATTAAATATAAATATCATAAAGAGTAATCGCTACCGTCTTTGGCGGTATACAGTTTAAGGTTAGCTGTATTTTGTACCCCATGTAAAAAGCTCATCCACAGCCTTTTAAGCTCTGTCTTTGAAGACACCGAACTTAAAGGTGTTTCTACTTGAATATCATCGATGTTTGCGCGGTCTAACCGGCCCGAATCTCCACAGCGATTGAAGCTAAGCTCAATGTGAAGCTGGTCGTCCTTTCGTAATAAAATGGCAGATGGATCATCTCGATGACCACATAAGGCCACAAATTGTTTTGGATATTTAAGTCCACAATGGTTGCCATCGGCGAAAAAGGCCATTAAGTGATTGTAGTAAACCACGTAATGGGTAGCATGCAGGTGTGAACCATGGTCTAGTGGGCAATGCTGATCCAGGTACTCTTTTGCTATATCAAGCTTTTCACTGGTGATAGGTCGAGATGTTAAACTTGAACGGGTTAGGGCTGTCATCGATATTTCCTCATTCTTGTTACGTTATGTATATGCGTTGTGAGAGTGTTCAAGTTCAGTGTATGCGAGTTATGCTGAAAATTTCACAAAAAGAATTTCACAGTGTAAATTTTACAAATTGTGTTATTTTTATACATGAAGCTGGCATTTCGATGGAATAAAAATAATGAAAAAAGAAAGTAGCCTGATGCGCAAGTCCCATTTTTTGGGCACTAAAATACGTAATTTACGCAAGCGAAACCATCTGACATTAGAAGATTTATCGGCGCGTTGCATTCGTTTTGATCCCCACTCCGCGCCTTCCGTGTCTTACTTATCAATGATTGAGCGCGGTAAACGCACACCAAGTCAGGAGATGCTAGAGAACTTGTCAGAGGTATTTCAAAAACCTGTGGCTTGGTTTTTAGATAACGAGCCTGAAGTAGACAGTATTACACCGCAAAAAGGTAATCACGGCGGTGTCTTGGGCATGGCTTTAGAACCAAACTTTTTGTTTTCTAACGATATATTACAGATTGCGATACCAGAAATGCTATCGCAAACGGGGATCAGTGGCCGTCAGTTTGCCCATTTACTGATCAGAGCGCACCAAGAGCATCATCAAAATTACTTTCCAGATCTCGAACGAGCAGCAGAAGACGTTGGCCATAAAAACTTGTATCTAAACAGTGATGATTTGATAGCGATTGCTCAGCAACATGATTTGCAACTACGTTGGTTTGAACAAGCTGGTGAATCCAAATTTAGTGAGTCAGAAGAAGCAAGTAAGCATTTGCTTACTTCCTACTTTGAAGCACCTAACTTAGTATATTTGAACACCCTTTTGAAAAACCGCGAGAGTAGACTGAAGTATGATTTGGCGGTTCATATTGGTCATGCCGTTTTACATAATCGTGAAGGACTACATTGTCGACTTACAATAGGGGGCAGTGAACATAACGAAGAAGCACATCACAATACCCCCAATGCACAAGATATTCTCAATGCATGGCGTGATTTTGAAGCAAGCTTTTTTGCAGGTGCCTTATTGTGCCCCAAAGTTTCTTTTAGGCAGTTGCTGGATAGTCATGGCTATGAGGTAAGTGTGCATAAATTACTGAACTTATCTCCCTCGGTTGTGATGCGCAGAATGACCGTTGTGTCACCTTACCCACATTGGCACTATTTTGATGCTTATCAGCCGGGCAAATTGAAAGCCGTATATCGAGGGAATGGCATTCCGTTACCTTGGGGAAATATGCGTACGGTACAAGATCCTTGTCAGCATTGGGCGGTATTTAGAAAGTTTGCCGAAGTATCTAGTCAAAGTAGTACACAGCTGTCTATTTTACTTGTTGAAGGTAAGCCAAGGTTATACTGTTGTGAGTCTATACAAGTGGAAGATTTAGCGGGTAATTTTCATGTGCTTTGTGCTGGTGTGGATTTAAATCCAGCCATCGCAGCGCAAGGGATCGATGTTGAACATTTGGTGTTAGAATTACAGAACCTTTGTATTAAACACGGTGGATCAAGTGTTATCCCGCACCAGATAAAACAGCAGCTGTTAGGGGTGGCAAAAATTTTAAATATCGCTTGGGTTGAGCGTAGCCTCAGTGCAGATGTTAGGGTGATCTGTGTGCGTGGCAATGCGTGTCCGCGCCAGCCGCAATGTTACAGCTAAGTGCTCAAAAATATGCATGGAAGTACGGGATATGATATTCGAATGTAGACCAAGTGCGGAGCTTAGTCATTACGTAGAGTGTTTTTTGTTACAGCGAGTATCAAATAGCGTCAGTTATTTACCGCAAGGTGTATTTGATTTGTTGATAAACGAAGGCCCATTACATGATGGGTCTTGTATGCAAACGTTGGCTCCATCCGTTTGGTTAATGGGACAACATACGCGTATGGTTACGCTAAATGCTCAACACGTGAGTTGGATATTTACGATCAGGTTAAAACCTTTTGCACTTTTGCCATTCAGTCAATTTAACGCAAAAGAAATAAAAAACGCGTTAGTATGCGTGCAACCTCATCTTCAATCGACACTCTACTTTAATCAAATAACTGAGTTATTTTCAAAGGTTAGTTCGTTAACGGCTAAGGAATTACTACTTGCTTGCGTGGAGGTTGCGAAGCGGTGGCTAATTGAGGTTATATACAAGGCTAATTTTGCATTGCCAGAGCTCTTTAGAGGTCAAGCGAATGCTATTTTGCAACGCAGGGGAAATGTTACAATACAGCAAATTTGCAATGACTTTTCGTTAAGTAAAGTGACGTTAGGCAAGCACTTTACGGCTAATTGTGGATTACTGCCTAAGGAGTTAAGTCGTATTTGGCGGTTAAACTATTTCTTATCCTTAGAGCAACAAGATAACAATAAGGCGTTAACTGATGCCGCACTGCAAGCTGGATTCTATGATCAAGCCCACCTAAACAGAGAGTTTAAAGCCGTATTTAACATCGCTCCTAGGGCCTTTTTTTCATCTCAGTCTTATCACCACGGAGTAATAGAACATATTAGTAACCGTTTTGAGGGGCGCTACGATCCTTACCGACGTTAAAGATTTACTTTTTTACAATTGTTACGAGTAAAGATCATCTACATTCTTCAAAAATACTCATATAACAGGGACAATCCTATGAATTATCTTATTAAGTCTTTCGTCTGCAGTATGCTGCTATGTGGCACTACGATAGGTTCTGTGATGGCAAACGAAATCTCATCTGAAATACAACAAAATACCATTACAAAGTTATCAACACTCCTTGAAGAGCACTATGTTTTTGAAGATGTTGCGAAGCAAACCACCGCAAAACTAAAAGCTGAGTTTGAAGCAGGTAAATTTGCCCAATATCATGACGCAGAAGGGTTTGCTATGGCATTAACCGAATGGCTGCAAACGCAAGCAAAGGATCGCCATTTAAGAGTACGTGTCAACCCAAGTTCAGATAATGTCATTGGTGCTAAAGCACGATTTGAAGATAGTTTGCTTAAACCTTTAAATCGTGGGGCAAGTTCTCAAGGTGTATTAGAAGTGAGTATGCTTGAGGGAGATATTGGCTACTTACAGCTCAATAGTTTTCGCGGGCTTGAAGATACCAAAGCGTATTTAGATGCGGCAATGACCGTGCTGTCCTCTGCACAGGCTATTATTATTGACTTGCGAAAGAATGGGGGCGGTTCACCTTTCACCGTGCAGTATTTATGTAGTTACTTCTTTGATAAAAAGCTGCTATTGAACAGCTTATATTACCGTGAAGAAGATGAAACACGTGATTTTTACGTGTTAGATGACGTGTCAGGTAAAAAGCTTACCGATATACCGCTTTATATATTGACCAGTAAGCGCACGTACTCTGCTGCAGAAGAGTTTAGTTACAACATGCGTACCCGTGAGCGGGCAACTTTGGTTGGTGAGACCACGGGCGGGGCGGCAAACCCCGGCGGTATGTTCCCAGTAAACGAAACCTTTAGAACATTTATAGCGACTGGCACTGCTATTAATCCTGTGACAAAAACCAATTGGGAAACAGTGGGTGTTGAACCTCATGTGAAAGTTGCACCAGAGCAAGCGTTAGATAAGGCGATAGCGCTTGCCAAAGAGGCGGTAAATAAACGTTGGCATAGCAAAAAACAGCAAAGAGAAGAAGGCATTGCTAAGCTTTTCAAATTAATGTCAGAAATACAAAATAATGCAGAATATAGTGATAAACAAAAAAGTCATTATTTGACGCGTTTAAGTCAATTATTTGAAGGGCTTGAGCTTAGTCGCTATGGCTACTATGAACTGGCGGAAGATGAGCTAGACAAGCATCCTCACCTTGGAGCATTGTTACTTGAAGTAAATAGCCAATATTTTCCAAAAGATGAGTATATCTATGGGTTATGGGCAGAGGCGCTTAAGAAAAACGGCCAGCTCAAACAAGCCAAAAAGATACTTGAATCGGGTATTGAGCGCGTTGAGAGCGAATTACAAAAACAATACTTGCAAAAGGAACTGGCGCAACTCGACTCAAAATCAGCATTGTAACTACAAACAAGTGATGCAGCAGAGGCTGCATCACTTTTGGTTAACTCGGTGAAGTTTGAGTTCTGTACTAAAATGGCATAGCAATGCTATTTGTCACTTGTAACAATATAGTGTTTGTTATTGAACACTTGACGTTCAACTTGATCATTTAAAAATGAGAAAGTCATCGGGCGGTTTGCCGCGTCTAATGAGCCGTCATTTTCAATGGTGTTATCGCTGATCAAATGTGCTGAAGCTGTATTGGTTGCGTATAGTTTAAGTCCATAAGTTTTTGGCTGAATAATTAGGCTGTCTTTGTAGGTGTGTGAAGCTCCATTTTGGGGTCTGAACAATTCTTTATAATTTGTTGAGATTTTTTTGTTTTAATGAAGTTATTAATTTGATCTTTTACTACGCTTGATATTGCCGTTAAGGCGTTTTAGGGACTCTTCAACCGTGAAGAGATAACTTAATAAACGATAAATGGATTTACTTATGAAACTACCGTTAATACTGCTGATGACTTTGGTTATGTCTGCAGCATCTTATGCCAATGATTTGGCCTCATATATGGACTCTTTAGAGCCTAAAGTAGCCACTATGACTCCTTTGGATGATAGTCGGTCACCTGAATATTGTATGCCGATATAATTGTGATATTGATCAAGAGCTAAGATACATATTTAGCTTTTACGATACATATTTTGGACAGGAGCAAGTATTTAATTTCTTCGAGGGTAATGAACTTATCAACAGCATTTCTTTGGAAGAATATTTAGATACTTTTTACCCAAATAGTCAGCGCATTATTGATGAAGGAGTTCAACCTTTAGATATGCCCTTGGATTGCAGATATGACCCTGACTATAGCTGCGAGCAATGGGTGCAAAGTGATTTTTTGGATTATGTTATAAACAAAAAAGTTGAATTCACTGTTACTCAAGAATTTATAGATGGGAATAATAACGCAAGGCGTATTGCGATTTCTTTGGTTACTGCTAGCGTAGTTGGAAAAGTGGCGGCGAGAGTAGCCGCGGCTCTTAGGGTACTTATTAGCTCTAGTTTGGTTGAAGCAACTACGGCTACAATGTTAAATGAAATACTCACAGGTACTAATTGGTATAGAACAGATCTACAAGTTGGAGATACTTTGGTAATCAAAGCTGGTCGCTTGTTAGAAATTCGTTCTGGGAGCTCATCTGGTGGAGGTTCTGACGGTGGAAGGGATGGCGGTGGCTGGGATGGCGGTCGTGAAAGGCAGTTTATATGTGTCACTGTTTGGACTAACTCAGGTGGTGGAGATGTAGCACAACAAGTGTGTTATTAAGTAAGTTACGGGGCCAAGACTGGTCCCATTAAAGGATTGCAACTGTGGACTTTAAGGGTTTGTTTATTATGCTGGTGCCGTTGATAGCACCATATTTAAGTATCAAGATTTTTGAGGTATCTAGCAAACAAGCACTCAATGGATTTGTGGGTTACTACAATCTGTGGTTGTACTTTTTCGTAGTCGATAACTATCAATATTACATTGTTACTTTGGTATTTATTGTAGCTTGCACATCATTATTAGTAATTCTGAGTTTATACGCTAAAGAGAGCTTCGTTCCTAACGTTCGAGAGGTTGCATTATATTTGGGCGTATTTAGTTTTCTGTTTTTTGCCGCTCTATTATTAGGGTATCAAGGAGTGCAGTGGTTCTGTATCAACATTATCTTAATGCAATTTGTCTTTATGGTCTTTGGGAAGTTTTTTAATAAAAAGAGTGAGTCTTAATTGATAGAAGCGACAATAAATCGCTTCTGTGGTAGTTAGCTTTTTTAGTTGTCGGTGTTTTCAATATAGTGGTGGTTATTTAACAAAACTCGTTCAACTTGATCATTTAAAAATGAGAAAGTCATCGGGCGGTTTGCCGCGTCTAATGAGCCGTCATTTTCAATGGTGTTATCGCTGATCAAATGTGCTGAAGCTGTATTGGTTGCGTATAGTTTAAGTCCATAAGTTTTTGGCTGAATAATTAGGTTGTTTTTATAGCTGTGCGGCAATCCACCGCTTATTTGTGCGTTTTGCTGTGCCGGGTTACGTGCAAAGATACCATTTTCGCCCGCATAAATAATTTTGTTATTAATGACTTGTAGGTTATCTCCATCTAGCATCATACCATTGCCGCCACTGCGATAGATTAAGTTATCTCTCACTTGTACATCATCGCCACCCACTTGAATACCGGTATTTTGCCAAACAGGAGCAAATGGGCTAACGCCCGTACGGTAAATCTTATTACTGTAAATGTGTGCGTTGCCTTTTACTGAGTTTAGCTGAATGCCATCTGCAGCAGTTTGTTCGAGCTTATTATTATGTATGCGAATGTTTTCAAGCTTATGTGGATATACAGTCGTCGCCACACCATCACATTCTAACTTACGGCTTTTACCGGTATAGCCTACGTACATACCTTCACCTTCCTTAGTGTGATGAACGTAGTTGTGGTGAATATTAATACCTGTCATTGTGAAGTTTTCAGCCCATGTGGCTGGGTCGCAATTGGGGTCAGTTTTTATAAGCATGCCAGCAAAGCGGGCACGATAAATTTCGATGTTATCTACTTCTATTTGTTCACTGAGCTGGCCAATGCTCAATGTACCGCCTAATCGTATACCGTATGGCTGTGAAGGGTTAGGTGATATAGATGTGAGCCTTAGCCATGTTGATTGCTCAACGGCAATGCTGTACTCATATGGTTTGGTTGTTACAACGCCATCGGCATTACGAATAACGATTGGGTGCTCAGCACTGCCATAAATGTTTTTTAGTTTTAATGGGCCTCTCTCACCAGCCGCTAAACAAACGGTATCCCCAGGCTGAATGTTCATCGCCAGCCCATCAACTAAATAATGGGATGACGGTATTGTAAAGTTACATGCAGTAATATGACTTTCATTTGCGACTGCGCTAGCGCAATTAAGTAATGGCAGAGTGCATAATGAGGCTAAGGTGAGTGCTGAGTGTTGCATAAGATGTCCCTAATCTGAATGGTGTTTGTACAGATAAATAAAACAGGAAAGGTTAACTGATGCAAGGGGTATTATTAAAAGGATTAAAAAATACGAACATGGTATGAAAATAGCTGTGGTAAAACGAAAGCGTACTGCGCTTTCGTTTTTTAAATATAAATTATCTTATTATTGGCATTTTATCGTAGCATATAAAGGGTAACACTGATTTTTGCTACCCGTGCTTTTGTTTTCCCAGCTTTTTGCATACCAGTTATATTCTGCGTATGAGGATTCATCTTCGCCACACTTTATTGTGCTACCGTCTGCTTCTTCACGGTGTCCACGCTCTCTACAGAATTGGTTGCCGTTAAGATAGTTAACAAAAAAGTTATCTAAATAGCTACCCACCCATACTCTTGGATTGTAATAAGTAGTAGACGTTGTAACGAGTGTGTCGCTCACTTTTGCAACTTCAACGACCGCTTTATCAAAGGTAACTCCTTCCCCTTCGATTTGCTCTACATTGTTTAATAACGTGACAGACTCAGCTTCTTGGGCTAGAGCGAGTGTTGATGTGAATGCCAAAAGGCCTAGTGCGATTGTAGTTTTCATAATATACCTGTTGTTTTAGTTAAATTTTATAAGCAGGTATATTTAACGCATCTTTTATGTATTTTGTTTTTCCAATTTGTTTACATGGAGTTAAATAATTGCATCATTTATATGACACAAGCAAGCTAGGTGTTAGCCTAGCTTGTCTTTAACTTGCGCGTATTGATAATAGGCAAGCTGCCCAAAACGCCTGAACTTTGCAAACGGTAAATAGGGGAGTGGCGTTTGGTACAAAGGTAAATTGGGCACAGTTTGTTTGGCGAGCATTTGCGCCATACGGTATGCAGCTTGTGCACTAAATGATACCCCAGCACCGCAGTAACCAAGAATGTATCCCACATTACCTTGTAAACAAATATGTGGCATATCATCTAAAGCTGCGGCAATAAATCCATTCCAATAGTAATCATGCTCAATGTTAGCCAATACAGGAAAGCTCTCAGCAAGTCCTTTTTTTAAGTTATTCAGGTAGATAGGGGAGTCTTGATGTTTGGCAAATACCGCGCCGCGGCCACCAAATAAAATGCGTTTATCGGGTAGCAGGCGGTAGTAGTATTTTAAAGTACGGGTGTCCATGGTCACTTGATGTGTTTTTATGCCGGTTTGACTTAACTCTTCATCGGTCAGTGGACGAGTCACTAAAATACTGCTCAAAATAGGTAGGTAGCGATTATTGATAAGCGAGTGTGATTGTTTATTGTTGTATGCATTGCCAGCGTAAACCACATTATTAGCGGTTAGAACAGCATTGTTAACATGTAAAGTATGACGATTTGAGGGTGACTCAACCTTGGTTACTAATGCATTCTCATATAGAGTGACGCCCGCCTGCAACGCGATGTCACGATAGCCAAGCAGCAATTTTAAAGGATTCACGCCAAATCCATCTGCTAAACGCATTGCACCAAAGGCTTGTTGATTCTGCATATAATCACGTTCAAGTTCTGCTGTTGTCAAAAATTGCGCGTCATTCGTACCAAGTTGTTTTAAAAAGCTTGCTTGTGCTTTTAAGCTTTGCATCGCTTTTTGGTTGTGGGCGATTTTTAAATAACCCTTTGCTTGTGGCTGGCAGTCAATATTATGTTCAGTGATTAAAGACTCGACACGTGCTACCGCTTCACTGAATTCATCATAAATACCTTTGCAGGCATCCATTCCCCATTTTTTAGCCATTTGAGGGTAGCTCAAACGGCCAGAGCCTTTTAGCACAAAACCTGCGTTACGGGCGCTGGCTCCAAAGCCAACTTGATTCGCTTCAAGCACACAACAGCTGATATTGAAATAATGAGCAAGATAATAGGCAGTGAGTAAGCCACTAAAGCCACCACCTATGATAGCGACCTCATAGTGTGCATCGGTCACTGGTGCTGGGCAAGGAATTGGTAAATCAACCGTACTTGCCCAGTAGCTTGGTGCATAGCCACTTGCTTGGCAGTGTGTATGTGTTAGCGGGTCGTAATAGTTAGGGCTCATATTATTCTTTTTCTTAAATTTAAAACATTAAAACCATTTCAGCTGCTTGGCAGTGGCACTCGTTACTGCAGATTGTACAAACGTACCCGTCATTAATGCAGTTTTCTAACCAGCGGTCATTATGAATTTTAATGATTTGGCCGCCTGCTTTTGTAAAATACTTTACGGCGCCATTACCTGGGCTTTGTTTCCAAAGGTGTGCAACTCCAGCTAGGGCACCTTGCTGCCTTAATGCAACCACTGACGCATGCAGGAGCTTCGGGCCAATACCTTGCCCCTGAGCTTCTGGTGCCACGGCAATACACTTAAAGTAAGCCATTTGTGACGGTAAAACAGGCCACGCTTTTGGCGAGCACCATTTGTCAATTGGCCATTGCTCTGCAGCGTAGCTCGTTCTAAAGCCAAGTAAGTTACCGCTATCATCTAACGCAACAAAACAGGCATTTATGTCAAACTTGGTGCCAAGCGCTACCATTTTTGCTATCCCAGGCATATCAAGGTAGTTATCTCCGTGTACTTGATTGGCCAGTTTAACGACTGCTTCAAAATGCTCTGGGCGTAATTGTGTTACTACCATACTGTTTACCTGCTTAATTGTTACCTTCTTACCTTACTGTGAATTTAATAATAAATCTTCATGAAAATGCAGGGACAGGGTAAGTTTTGTAGAAATTATACTTAACAATTAAAAGGCTACACTTTTGCGTCTACAAATTTGAACGTTTATTGGTCAAGTTGATTGTTACATTCCTTCACATAAAGTCGTTGACAGCGATGTCATTTGGTTAATACTCTTAAATCCAGTGTGAATTTTTTGTTTCTCACTCGATACAACATATAAAGAAGGAAGAACAACATGTTTAAGTTAACCCCTATGATGGTAGCGCTCAATATAGCTGCTATTTCATCTGCAAGTGCAATGACGATTGAACCTGATCCGCAAAACCCTGGTGGCTATCTGATATCAAAAGTAGAACTACAAGAAACGGTTGCAGCTAAAACCAGCAACCCAATGTACGCCATCTGGGCAAAAGCTTTAGAAACAAGAAGTAATGCAGTTGTTGAAGCAATTTTGCCAGGTCGTAGCGATAACCCCAGTAATGTAAAGCGTGTAGAGCGTGTTTTTCCTCAAGCGCAGTGGGATTTTTTAACCCACATGGCAGCGCCCGAATACACTTATACTCGATTCTTAAGAGCAATTGGTAAATTCCCTGCATTCTGTGGAGAGTATAGCGATGGGCGTAACGCCGACGCTATCTGTAAAAAATCAATTGTGACCGCTTTTGCACACTTTTCACAAGAAACCGGTGGGCATATTGCTAAGGATAATGTTTCTGATAACCCGTTAGGTTTAGAAGAGTGGCAACAAGCTTTAGTACATGTACGTGAAATGGGCTGGTCGGAAGGTCAGCCTGGATATACAACAGGGTGTGGTCAAAACGATTGGCAAAATAGACGTTGGCCTTGTGCACAAGGGCAGGGTTATTTCGGCCGTGGCGCTAAACAGCTTTCATATCACTTTAATTATGGTGCGTTTTCAGAAGTAATGTTTGATGGCGATGCTACTGTGCTACTGAATAACCCAGGGCTGGTGGCTGATTCGTGGTTGAATCTTGCATCTGCAATTTGGTTCTTTTTAACACCCCAAGCACCAAAGCCTGCCATGCTGCATGTGATTGACCGCACGTGGGTGCCTTCTCAGCGCGAGCAAGATGCAGGTATTGGCTATGGCTTTGGCACGACTATCAATGTGATCAATGGCGGTATTGAGTGTGGCGAGCAAAACAAAAATAAAGGTCAGCCAGTTAATCGTATTCGCTATTGGGAAGGCTTGGCGCACTATTATAATATCCCAATTGAAACAGATGAAGAAAACACCTGCTGGCAACAAACGCCGTATGGGAGCTTAAACCTAAATGGGGCCACAGATGTACTGTATACCAACTGGGAAGGTGATTGGGCCTATTATTCAGACCGACCAGGTGGTTATTCGTTCGAATGTAAGCTCGTGGGGTATCAAACGGCTTATTCTGCACTAGTACCAGGGGATTATGAAAAGTGTGTAACGAACTTTTATAAATCTCATGCAAGTTGGCCACAAGTCACGGTGGTGGATGAGCTAACGCCACCAGATGACGAGCCACCAGTAGGAGGTGTGGCTGCGTGGGATGCAAGTAAAGTCTATTTAAAAGGCGATCAGGTTAGCTATAAAAATAAAATATATGAAGCGAAGTGGTGGACTCAAGGTAATACGCCGGACTCTACCCAGCCATGGAAGTTTATTCGAGATGTTCAATAATTTTGCTCGATAAAAGTTAGTAAAAAGCCGATAGCGGGCACTATCGGCTTTGCTGTTAAACATAGAGTAGGCTAGTTCAACAAAAGTCGTCCATGCTTTGCGTTATCTCTATCCTCATTCAAATATCACTCATAGTTCAGTCTGTAATAAATGTTTTTGGTTACGTAAGCCTTGGTATTGCCGTTATGATATCTGATACTGTATCTGAGACAATCATAGATATGTAAATAATTGTTATATTCGTAATAAAAGGCTGGTTGTAATGCGCTGTAGGTCATAAACGGCTCGTTTTGCCAGTTTGCAAGTATTTCCTATTCTAAAACTATTATCCAAACCAGAGGCTAGTTAGAATTATTCGCTGTTATACAGAAAAAAAGTTACAATCTGCACTGATATATTGAATAAATGAGGTTGTCTGTGCACGCAGAACGTCAAAGTGTAGAAGCGCAAATTTTTGCCCTAGAGCAAATAATGTTTACTGAGCAATATGCAGATAAAGTAATTGAGCGAGTGCTTGGTGAACAAACGTATTGGGACCTTACAAATAGGCAAACCTTTGTTACAGACACCTACAATATTATTCGCTGGTGGCGCAAGCTCACAGTCGCACTTGGCTACGAAGACAATGATAGTCCTTCAATGTGGCATATTTGGGGGGCATACCAATTGCTCAACGCCAAAACATTGCCAGATTGGAGTGAGCTTACAGCACTAAGTATTGAGCTATTAAATGACAATTTAGACAAGGCAACTAGCGCACAGCTGAACAGTTACCCCGATTGGTTATGGCAAAGAGCCTCTAACGAGCTTGGTGAGCAGTGGTTGAACGTTGCGCAAGGGTTAAATAACCCAGCCAAAACCTACTTAAGAACCAATACGCTTAAAACCAATGCATCAGCTTTGCAAGTAGAACTGGCACGGGAAAATATAGAATGCCAGTTACTACCCGACACAGATACCCTTGAGGTAACGAAATACGGGCACCTATTTAAATCCAAAGCGTTTTCTCAAGGCTGGTTTGAAATGCAAGACGCAGGGTCTCAACAGATAGCACCACTGTTAAATGTAAAACCAGGGTTGCGAGTGGTCGATGCCTGCGCGGGAGCTGGGGGTAAAAGCTTGCATATCGCTGCGTTAATGCAAAATAAAGGCTACGTGTTGTCTATGGACATTCATCAACACAAGCTCGATATATTGAAAAAACGCGCCAAACGAGCTGGCGTGCATATGCTTGAAACTCGCCTTATAAAAAATAGCAAAACAGTAAAACGCTTAAAAGACAAGTTTGATCGAGTGTTACTTGATGTGCCGTGCTCTGGCACTGGGGTACTGCGCCGCAATCCAGACGCCAAATGGCAGTTGGCAAACAACAACATAGAAAACTTGATAACGCTGCAAGGAGAAATACTGCAGCGCTATAGCCAGATGTGTAAACCTGGCGGCCGCTTGGTGTATGCCACGTGCTCGATTTTACCGAGTGAAAACCAACAACAAGTACATGCATTTTTAGAAAATAACCCACAGTTTAAACTTGTGGAAGAGTTAAGCTTGCTACCCGGTGTAAACACCCATTTTGATGGTTTTTATGGCGCCGCGCTTGAGCGACAGGTTTAATGACTAATTAGCACTGAAGCCACTAACAATATAGCCAAAGAGCAAACCCCGTTGAGCCGCTTAATATGTTGGCGGCTCCTAAATACTTTTCCAAGCTTTGCACCCGCTAATAACCATAATGCGTCAATGATTGCGACCAAACTAATACAGATCAAGCCGGTAAATAGCAATGGGTTGAACAGCGGAGCGCTACCAATGCTAAATTGAGAAAAGAGTGTGATCAGTGAAGCATACGCTTTTGGATTAATAAGGTTTAATAGCACACCTTGCGTAAAGCCCGGCAACTTATCGTTGCTCCTATTGTGGGTATCTTGCACATACAGTTTGTATGCTAGATATACAAGGTAGCCGACACATAAAATAGATAACCCTGAAGCAAATTGAGGCGAGGTTTCAATAAGCTGAGCCAACCCCACATTGACCAACACCATCGCCAGAGATAATCCAATCAGTATCCCGGTTAAAAAAGGTAAGTTACGCCTGTAGCCAAAATTTGCACCTGAAGCAAGTAAAGAAATTGGCGCGGGACCTGGGCTGCCAAAAAGTAGTAAGGTCATAAAAAACAAAGAGAATAGGGCGTCGTGCATAACAGCTCCTAACCTATACTATGCCAGCTGAGCTAGTTATGAGGCTCAGTCGCATCGGAGTCTGTATACGGTAACCGTGAGTTTTTAAGCAAGCCGTAGAACGGGCATATTGTTGTTAGAATGATAAACCGAACACAAGACTCTTGGCGCGGTTCTACGAGCTTTTGGATTGATTATTTATATTCAACAATACTTTAAGCTTTGTTTACAAATAACCTGCTGTCAAATTAACTCTGTTTGTGATTGCAGCACTTGAAAACGAATACCCATATAAAAAGGTTGCGAGCCTTACTCCATGGCATTGATATCATGAGAATAAATGAGTATGTTTTAAAACTACACTCTGAATTCAAAGCTTAGCAGCAAGGACTAATTATGTATTGGCTTTCCGTTGTTATTGACACTGTTGATGTGATCGCATTTTTTGTGGTTGAGAATAGGTCTGCGGTACTTGGGTTCATAATGGCCGTGTTAGGCATATTGTTCGCTTTCCAATTACCCAGAAAGTATGTACTTAGCAAGCTTAGCTTTGGGACCAAGCAATCGCTGCCAATAGGCTTTGATGATCCTGAATGGTTAGCGGGTAAAGATGGACTAAGGGCACGATTGCGCGCGGACATTCAAACTTATGTCGCTGCACCAAAAGAGTTGGGTATATTCAAGTTACGGTCTTGTCTTGAAGATCACACTCGGCCTCTAGTTATAACCGGAGATGGTGGCTTAGGTAAAACACGCCTTGCGCTGGAGTTGTATCGCGCATCTGGGTTTCGAGGTGTGTTGGTACAAAAACATGCGAGTTTAGAAGATGTAAAATCTATCATCGAAGATGCGAGACTGAATAAATGTAGAACCTTGCTGATTATTGATTATATAGAGCAAATGGGCAGTTTATATGATGGTATTCACCAAGCCATCATCAGTCAAAGCAAAGGGTATGCATTTTTAATCACAACCACAAGAACACTAAGTAATGGCTCCGCGACTATGCATGGGCCTGTATATTTAAACTCAAGAGCCTGCCAAGAGATATCTCTTAATGACCGACTATTATTACCTTGGCGAAAACAGGTATGTGAAGAGATACTCACTAATGCCAAGGTGCCAGAGCCGCTGCGTTCTCAAGCCATTGACTCAGCGGTGCCGTTGATTGCTACTCTGGTGAGTTACGATTTTAGTAATCATGGTATGACAGATAACAAAAGCGACAAGGATGATGGTTATTGGTTGGTAAAACGTTTACGTCGCCATATTGATGACAATCTAGCTGATGAAGACTTCACTTGTTTACTGTGCCTATACCCGATGAATAAAGCGATACGAGAGGGGCTTCCGAAACCATTACGAAAAGCCTCTGATATGTTGCAGCGCCAAGGGTGGGTGTCGACAACGGGCAGTGGTAAAGCAATGCAATGGCACCTGGGCCATGATTTGTTGTGTGATATTCCTTTAGTGCATTTTCTGGTTACTGAACCAGATATTGTATTGCGATTAGAAGCCATTGAAAGGTTAGGTGAACATGCTCAGTCACTGCAAGGAGACTATAACTTAGCCATTGCATTAAGCAGAGCACTCAAAAAAATCATTATGGAAACACCAGCGCAACATATTGTGCCCACATTAGCCGCCAGTGCACAACAAATCGCATTGACCAGCAAAGAGCGTGACACCGCATTGGAGATGGTCGATAAGAGTATTTACTCTCTGTCACTGGGCTTAGGCGAGAAGTTACGTATCATTACTGAGCTAAGGGGGTTAAGTCATTTCCAAGTTGATGAACTTTTGTCAACATTTAATGAGGAATTAGAGACGCTTATTAAACTAGTTAAGGAGCATCCAGAAGATATTTATTTATTGATTAGCAATGCGAGTATGGGGTGTGAACATGCCTATAACAGGCTTTATAGTTCCTATGCATTGACACACTATCAACAACCTTATCCTCCGATAGGGTTGACAGGGAAGTATATCCCTGATTTGTATATCATAGACGGTGATATCACTAAACTGCTTGATGAGTTTCCTGCGGATGACGGTCTTAGTAATGATTTAAGGGGGTGGGTTGCAGAAAAGCTCTATCTATCGGCAACATCAATCAAGCGAGATGATCTATATCACTTTGTGATAGAGCGTTATAAAGGTAGCAGCAATATTGAGCTTAAGTTTTATGCCGCCAAAGCGATGTTTGCTCAATCACATGATATTGCAGAGCGTGATAACAACCCAGATGCATACAACAAGGTTATTGACCTCTACCGCAATGACGAACATGGTGAAATACGATTGCAAGCCGCCAAAGCCATGTTTAATCAATCGAATGTTATTGCACAGCGTGATAACAACCCAGACGCATACAATGACGTTATCGACCTTTGCCGCAATGACGAGCATGATGAAATACGACTGCGAGCCGTGTGGGCCATGTTTAATCAATCGGTTGATATTGCACAGCGTGATAACAACCCAGACGCATACAACAAGGTTATTGACCTCTACCGCAATGACGAACATGGTGAAATACGACTGCAAGCCGCCAAAGCCATGTTTAATCAATCGCATGATATTGCAAAGCGTGATAACAACCCAGACGCATACAACAAGGTTATTGACCTCTACCGCAACGACGAGCATGATGAAGTACGACTGCGAGCCGTGTGGGCCATGTTTAATCAATCGGCTGATATTGCAAAGCGTGATAACAACCCTGACGCATACAACAAAATAATTGACCTCTATTGTGACGACGAACATGATGAAATACGACTGGCTGTCGCCAACGCCATGTTTAACCAATCGAATAATATTGCAAAGCGTGATAGCAACCCAGACGCATACAACAAGGTTATTGACCTCTACCGCAATGACGAACATGACGAAATACGACTGCAAGCCGCCAAAGCCATGTTTAATCAATCGGATGATATTGCACAGCGTGATAACAACCCCAATGCTTATAATGCAGTTATAGCCGCATATGCAGAGGATACTAGCCCAGCGATTCAGGCTAAGGTGCAAAGCGCGCGAGCCGCGCGAATTGGCTGGTCAGTGGTTGCTCAGCAATACCCGCAGGCCATTAAATTGGCAGATAAATTTTTAGTCGATTATGCGACGGATTGTGTTAACTGCAGTGTAGTTGCCTTTTTAGCATGGCTTGCGAATAGGACTCAAGATAACCAACAACGCTACGAGAAGATAGCTCAAGGGCTTGGCACGCAACGGACCAACTGGACATTTGATGAGTTTGCACAGCTAATCGCTACATTTCCTGAACAGGACAAACACTATGCATACCAAGCGATTGAAAGGCTCGAGCATAGCTATGAGGAAAGGCCTGAGCCCGAAGCCAAGGGGATACCCGCATAAAGTGGCCATCGTATTGAATTGCAAAACGACACATTTGTAATGACGGGGGCTTTGCGCTTGTTAAAGGCTAGTCGGTTTGTGTTTTGTATAAAGAAAAACCACGTTTTTGGTAGTTAGGCAGGGCACTTGGGTGGTCTAGATCACAGGTATGAACCCAAACACGCTTGGTTGACTCGATAGACCAAGCACTGTTAATAGCATGGCTGAGCAATGCGCCACCTAACCCTTTCCCAATAAATGTTGGCGTGAGCCCAAAATACATTAGTTCAACATCGCCATTTTGCTGCTTGCTCAATTCATAATACCCCGCAATCGCACCACGTACATAAGCCACCCAGGTTCTTATGTTGTTCGTATCAATATGGTTTTGCCATTGTTGCTCACTCCAAAGTGCTTTATCAGTCCACTGCCAAGTCTTGCCAACAAACGTATACAAAAACCGGTTGAACTGTGGCTGTGGCAACTCAACTTCAACGATGGATAAGTCCGGTGATTGGACTGCAGGCTTAAAAGCCTCTTTCGAGCGCATTTCAAGGTAATAAGTTTGCATATGGACTCCTGTGAGCTGTTTTTATTATTCGTAGCTTTAATCGGTGAGTAGCATTCCATCAACACGGTATTTGCTTACGTGTTTTATCTGCTCTGTTTGATGTAGGAAATATGGTAACAAAAAGACGTGTGCGCGGTAAAAAAGTTTATGGCTTTAAAACGATAAAAGGGCCTTGCGGCCCTTTGGTGAAGTATCGTTCAAGTTAGTATGAATGCCTTAACCCCTTAAGGCAGTCAACCAATTGTTTTGCAAATGCGGCATATCTCGTTAAGTTTCTAAGCTAGCGAGAGGAAAAACCCTGCAATTGCTGCGCTCATCAGGTTAGCCATTGACCCTGCTAAAACCGCTCTGAGCCCTAAGCGTGCGATATCCTTTCTACGACTTGGCGCCATACCGCCTAGTCCGCCTAGTAAAATTGCTATTGATGATAGGTTAGCAAAGCCACATAACGCGAATGTGACAATCGCTTGTGTATGTTCGCTTAACCCATCGCGATAATTCATAAAGTCTAAGTAGGCAACAAATTCGTTCACTACTAACTTTTGACCGATAAAACTACCGGCTGTAACGGCTTCATCCCATGGCACGCCAATTAGCCATGCTACTGGAGCAAATACGTAACCTAAAATCTCTTGCAATGTTAAGGTTGGATGGTCAAACCATGCGCCAATTCCACCTAACATGCCATTTAACAAAGCAATTAATGCTACAAATGCCAGTAGCATTGCACCTACATTAAGAGCTAAATGCATACCGCTTGATGCGCCTGCCGCAGCCGCATCTATAACATTAACTGGTTTGTCTTCCTCAGCATTTACATCTGCTAAGTTTTGTTTTGGTTGTTCTGTTTCTGGCACAATCATTTTTGCCATCAAGAAGCCACCCGGTGCTGCCATAAAGCTCGCCGCAATTAGGTATTTAAGCTCTACACCTATTGCCACGTATCCAGCCATTACGGAGCCTGCCACCGTTGCTAAACCACCCACCATTACGGCAAATAATTCAGATTTTGTCATCGTTGGTATAAACGGTTTAACAATCAAAGGCGCTTCTGTTTGACCTACGAAAATATTTGCAGTCGCAGACAAAGACTCAGGCTTTGATGTTTGTAACAGCTTTTGTAAACCGCCACCTAAAATTTTAATGATCCATTCCATAATGCCTAAGTAGTACAAAACAGCCACTAAAGCAGAAAAGAATACGATCACAGGGAGTACTTGCACCGCAAAGATAAAGCCCAAAGAACTTTTGTCTGCTAATGGCCCAAATAAAAACCCGATTCCGTCATTGGCGTAACCAATCACAGCCGAAACTGCGCTCGACATGCTCGCCAAAGCGTTTTTACCCGCCTCAACAAACAGTACAAAGCCCCCGATTGCCACTTGCATCGCAAATGCAACGCCAACCGTACGTTTGTTTATAGCGCTACGATTTGTTGAAAAAACGAACGCAACACTCAGTAGCATTAACATGCCCACCAAGCTCATTATTGTTGTCATGCCCAAAGTTCCCGTTTTATTCTTGCAGTAAGTATTTTATTTTACTTTTAATGATATCAATCGCAACGCGATTCATACCGCCACGGGTGACGACCAAGTCGGCATTGTGCTTTGAAGGCTCAATAAACTGATAAAACATCGGTCTTACCGTTGCTTGGTATTGTTCCACCACCGACGGCAAGCTTCTACCACGTTGCTCAATATCTCGTTGCATACGACGCAGTAAACAAATATCCAAAGGCGTATCAATAAACACCTTGATATCAAACTCTTCGCTTAATGCAGGATCGCTTAGTAACAAAATACCCTCAATAATTAAAATCTTTGCGGGTGTTACTGTGCGAGTTGTGTCACTACGAGTATGCTGAGCATAATCATAAGTGGGTACTTCAACTGCATTACCTTTTCTTAGCTGCTCTAAATGAGTGCGCAGCAAGTCATGTTCAAACGCATCCGGATGGTCATAGTTAGTTTGAGTTCTATGCTCGAACGGCAAATGCGATTGATCTTTGTAATAAGCGTCTTCTTCAATAATGGCAATCGCGCCTGACTCAAGCTCGTTAACCAGTTCATTGTATATTGTTTGTGTAAAAAGAGATTTGCCAGAAGCAGATGCTCCAGCAATAGCTATAATTGTTCGTGTCACTAAAGTTCACACCCAGCAGTTGTTAACGTTGGAAGATCACAATAGCAAAAAAGACACGATTAATCTCTTTTGCTTCGCTTAGGATGCAAATTTAGCGATTTTGCAGACAACAAAACAGGACTTATGTCCTGTGAGACAAAATCAACAACTTCAAAGCAGTTCGTGAATTTTGTTATGCTTTTATGACAGCGGACTTATGTCCTGTACGATTATTCGGAGCAACAATTAAAGTAGCAACCAATGGGAGCGCACGTTGAATAATTCCACATATGTAAACCCAGATCTTGTAAATATGAGGTAACTGATGGCAAGAGCAATTATTTTAATGGCAGATAGCCTAGGTATTGGCGCCGCACCAGATGCAGATAAATTTGGTGATGTTGGTGCAAATACGCTTGCACACCTCTTACAAGCTTATAAAAAAGAAACCGGCAAGGCTTTATCTTTACCTAACTTAAGCCGCTTAGGCTTGTTAGACGCTTGTGAAGCGGCAGGTGGCGAATCATGTGAAGTGAGCGATCGCCAGAACCCGCAAGCAGCTTGGGGTTATGCTAAAGAGCTGTCAAGCGGTAAAGATACGCCATCTGGCCATTGGGAAATGGCTGGTGTGCCAGTGTTGTTTGATTGGGGCTATTTCCCAAATACAACACCTTGTTTCCCTCAGTCGTTTGTAGACGAGTTATGCAAACGGGCTGGTATCGAAGGCATTCTAGGAAATTGTTATGCCTCTGGAACAACAATTTTAGAACAACTGGGTGAAGAGCATGTGAAAACCGGCATGCCTATTTGTTACACCTCAGTAGATAGCGTTTTTCAAATAGCCGCTCATGAGCAATCATTCGGCCTTGACAAGCTTTATCAAGTATGTGAAATCGCACGGGCACTGCTTGATGAAATGAATATAGGACGAGTGATTGCGCGGCCGTTTATAGGCACTTCGAGTGCCGACTTTATTCGTACGGGTAATCGCAGAGATTATTCGGTATTACCTCCAGCGCCGACAGTATTAGACAAACTAGCTGCGGACGGTGGAGAAGTGATCAGTGTAGGTAAAATTTCTGACATATATGCTCACCAAGGCATTACTCAGAAACACAAAGCGCCAGGGCTAATGAACTTGTTAGAGAAGACCTCTGAGCTAGTTGATAGTGCACCGGATCACAGTTTAATTTTCACTAATTTAGTGGATTTTGATGAAAAATTTGGTCATCGCCGTAACGCAGTTGGGTACGCGCAAGCATTGGAACAATTTGATGCATTTTTACCGACTATACTCAACAAACTGCAAAGCGATGATTTGTTGTTGATAACTGCCGACCATGGTTGTGATCCAACAGCACCAGGTACCGATCATACTCGCGAGTATGTGCCTGTATTGGCTTACACACCGGGTATGATGAATGCTCCGTTAGGAGAAAGACAAAGTTTTGCAGATATAGGTCAAACCCTTGCCCAGTGGTTTAATTTATCTGCGCTTGAGTATGGTGAAGGGTTTGTTACTTCACTAAACAAAGCATAAAGAAGGAAAACAATCGATGAGCACACCTCATATTAGTGCAAACAGTGGTGATTTTGCTGAAACAGTATTAATGCCAGGCGACCCGCTTCGAGCACAATATATTGCGGAGCACTTTTTAGAAGATGCACGTCAAGTGACTGGTGTTCGTAATATGTATGGCTTTACTGGTACTTATAACGGTAAACCAGTAAGCATCATGGGTTCAGGCATGGGTATTCCTTCAATGTCTATATACGCCAGAGAACTAATTGTTAGCTATGGCGTAAAAAATCTGATCCGAATTGGTACTTGTGGCGGTATAAGTCAAGACATCAAAATTCGCGACGTAATTTTTGCACAAGGTGCAAGCACTGATTCAAACGTAAACCGTGCTCGTGTTCGTGGTTATGATTTTGCTGCGATAGCTGATTTTGGCTTATTAGAAAATGGCGTAAATGCAGCGCGTAAACTTGGTATTGAAGCCAAAGTCGGTAACGTATTCACAACCGACACCTTCTATCAAGCTGATAGCAGTTTCTATGAGCAGCTAGATAAGTTAGGCATTATGGCGGTTGATATGGAAACCGCTGGTATGTATGGCGTAGCAGCTGAGTATGGTGCAAAAGCGATGGCTCTATTTACAGTGAGTGATCATGTAATTACTGGTGAAGCCACACCAAGCGAAGAACGTCAGAGCACGTTCAACGAGATGGTTAAAATCGCTTTAGAGTCTATTTAAAAAATTTGTATTTGTGGGTTTAGCTAGGCTCACAGATGAATAAGTTCCTTGGTAACGTAATCGCAGAGTTTTGGAGACACGCCTAAAACAAAGCGAATCACACCCAAAAAGCCGCACCCAGTGCGGCTTTTTTTTGTCTGTAACTTTGTAAAACATCTAGGAAAATTGTTTAGATCAAAGCTATGCTTTTGATAGCGTCACGCTTTGGGAGTTACTTCTAGATGTCGATTACTGCTTTGCTATTGTCTTCGTTACTTATGCTGCCTGTAAGTGCAGCGCAGCTAGATGAGTTGAAAAAACTCTCCTCTAGTGAGCCTGATAAAGCGCTGCAGTTGTATTCTCAAATGCTTGAACAAGCCAATACCTCAACGAATAAGCAAGCAATCATTGATTTACATTATACGGGGTTGTTAGCAGCGCTAAACTCGGCGCAGTGGGCTACTTTTGAGCGTATTGTTAAACGGTTATATGACGCTGAATTATCGAGTTATTTAGAGCCAATGAAGTTTACTTTGCTAACCAGAATTGGTGTTGCTTATCGCTACAATAATCAATTAGAGCAAGCTCGAATGCACTACACATGCGCGCTTGCGCAGTCTGCAAGTGACATAGAGCATTCGTTGCTTAAGGTTAATTTAGCAATTGTATATAAGTTATCAGATCAGCCAGCTATGGCATTTCAACTTATTAACAGCATTGATGAAAAACAGTTATCAATGAAAGTTAAGGCCGGCTATTTAGTTGTGAGGGGCAATATACTGACATCTTTGGGTAAGTTTGAGGATGCGCTCAGTAGTTTCGAACAAGCGAGAGAACAGTATGGTTTGCTTGATGATCAGTTGTCTAAAGTAGGGGTTACATTCAATATTCTCGGCGCAGCGTTGGCATATAAATCTTTGGACAAATTTGCTGATTATCGAACAGGCATTGAGGTTTTGCTTAAAGAGCACGACTCACAGTATTTATATTGGTTAGATGTAATCGCGCAATCTATTAAAACACAAGTGGTAACGGCAGTGCATGAAAAGTGGCTCATTGAGCATATCAACCCATTACTAGAAAGAGGCTATGGCACTGCTATGAAGGCCCATTTAGAGATTATAGATATGATACAGCTATACCCTAAACAAAAGCCCAAAAGGCGAGGTGATAAGTCTTTAGCTGAATTCTTGGGGGCGCCGTGGTGTCCCAAATTTTGACTTTATTATTATATCTGCCATGGTTTAACTCAGATAAATAAAGCGTTTTAGTATGTCGAACTGCACTAAATTTGGCCTTGCTAAGGGTGGGGACGCGTCCGTAAAGCTAAGAATTTAGCAACGTGCAGGCTATGAATGGAGGAAATGCATGCCACAGTGGGTAACAGGTAAAGTACTCGATGTAAATTGGTGGACGCCAAGTCTATTTAGCTTAAAAGTATGCGCTGATGTGCAGCCTTTCAAAGCGGGTCAGTTTACGAAGCTAGCATTGCACATTGAAGATAAGCGTATTGCACGTGCCTATTCTTTTGTAAATTCTCCGCAAGACCCTGTGTTGGAGTTTTATTTAGTTGAAGTTGCAGATGGAAGTTTGTCTAATAAATTGTCTGAGCTTAAGGTTAATGATGAGTTATATGTCGATGCGCAGCCAAACGGCTTTTTGACGCTTGAAGAAGTTCCTGATGCCGATGTGCTTTGGATGTTGAGCACCGGCACCGCGATAGGACCATTTTTGTCGATAATTGCCCAAGGGAATCTATGGGATCGGTTTAAACAGGTTATATTAGTGCACGGTGTTCGCCATAATGATGATCTCACTTATCAACATCAAATCATGGCTACACAGCAGTTATTTCAGCAATTTACCTACATTCCTGTAGTATCTAGAGAAAAGCCTTTATCTGGCCTTACAGGGCGAATTACTGAGTTATTGAAAACAGGAGAGTTAAGTGCATATTGTGGTTTTACTGAACTGCCTAAATCCAGTCATTTTATGATTTGTGGTAACCCACAAATGGTGAAAGACACCACTGAACTGTTAATAGAGAGCGGATTTAAAAGACATAGGCGAGCTGAGCCTGGTCATATAACCGTAGAGCAATATTGGTGACGCAAATGCAAGCTGACATTATTTGCATACTCATTGGTTTGTAAGTTAAACAACATAAATTTGGTATAAAAATGAGTGAAGACAAAAGAATAAGACTACTGTATCGCGTTGAACCTGGGTGTTTAGGTCCGACCGGCGTTGATTATGTGGAAGGCTTTTGCCAGTTTGCGAACAAAATTATTAAACCGCCAATATATGCATCGTTTAATTTTGTTCCACGCTATGACAAGTCATTGCCTGAGAGAGAGTACAAAGTGGGGAATAAAAATTTATCGTCGACTCAGGTTATTGCTTACTTAGACAGGCTTGATAAAGATAAAGACGAATTTGAAGAGCAGATAGATGATCTGCTTTCCCATGCTATTGACGCATATTTAAAGAGGCTATAAACAGAGGTTAGATTAATAATTATATGATATATAAACTTTGTTTTGCTTTGCTTCTTATTTCACAAAGTAGCTTTTCACAAACGATTAAGTATGTGGATGCAACATCGCTGCGTAATAACCCTAACAATATGTACTTTGTTAAAGTACTCGAACTTGCTTTGTCTAAGGTATCGAATGATAAACAGGATATATGGTTACAGCCGATTGATGTTGTGATCACACAAAATCGTCAGTTTATAGAGCTTAAAAAGCAGAACATTGATGTGATGTGGACCATGTCTGCACAAGCGCGAAGTGAGCAAGCGCTTGCAATACCTGTTCCCTTAGCTTTTGGTAGTTACGGTATTCGTCTGTTAGTGATCAATAAAAGCGAATCACATTTTTTTAATGCTTTGAAAGATGTTTCTCAACTAAAGCGTTTAAAAGCGCTTGTTGGCAGGGACTGGCCGGATGCTGACATCTTAAGAGCTAATGGTTTTTTAATTGAAAATACTTATAGTGATGAAGAGTTATATAGAGTTTTACAACAACACTCTGGTTACTATTTTCCAAGGGCCATTACTGAAGCAAATACTGAACTGTTGGCGATAAAAGGCGAGAAATTAATGGTCTGGTCAAAGTTTGTTTTGCAGTATCCTGCAACGATGTATTTTTATGTAAGAAAAGGAAATCAGGAGCTTGCTCAGTTACTTGAGAGGGGCTTAAAAATAGCACTCGATGATGGAAGCCTTGAGCGACTGTTTTTTTCTTTTCCCCATCATCGTAACGCTTTTTCTGCATTTGATTTAAGCGATGCTCAATTCGTTCAACTGCAAAATAAGCAAGCTGAGCTGGGCGGTGTTGCCCAGCAGGTTTATAAGTTACAGAAGCGGGTAATAAAAAGGGCGCTTAAACGTGCTCAATGAGTTCATTGAAACTGGCATTGTCGTGCAAGCTGGCGAACGCTGCTTCATGTAATAACTCATTTTTTAGATTAGGCGCATATTCTAAAGCCATCCGTATATCAGCCATCGCATCAGCATGTTGATGTAGCATTGCATAGGCACATGCTCTTTGCCAATATGCATAACCATAGTCGTTATCCATCTCTAACGCTTGATTACAGAGTTGAATTGCAACGCCTGTTTCACCAAGCTCTAGCAAGGCGTCAGCTTTGTACGCGATAGCTTCAACGTCTTCTGGTTTGCGCTTTAGTATTTCATCATAAATTTCTATTTTTGAGTTCATGTCGCTTTCTAGATTAGCGCGCATCCAAAGCGAATGTACCTCGTTGGTAATGGTTATCTTTTTGTGATTGTTCAGGATTTCTTCTGATCGTTCCTTTAACTTTGATTCGAGTACCTGAAGTCTTTGTTCATATTCTTGTGTAATGTTGCCCACTCGTTCTTTAACTAAGTCTTCAACTTTATTTTTTATATCTCTTAACGACGTCCAACCAACAACCACCAAAATAGATGCGGTGGCAGTGATAATGAATAACACATTGTTGATGGTGTCGGTGGTGTAGGTTAGCGCTCTATCTGCTGCGTCAAGCTGAGAGTGAGTTACCTGCTTAGTAACGTCTTCGCGCAGTTTTTGTTGGTCATAGCGTACGGATTTTAGTTCATCTAAAATATAGCGTTCCAATAGGGGTTTATACATTGGCGCTTGTAACTCCTCAAGCGCTTTATCCTGTTGAGATTCAGTGGGCTTTGCTGATTGCTGAGCACTCACACCATAACTACATAACCAAATGCAGAGCAAAAAGAAGAATGATTTCATAACTAACTATACTTTCTATTATTTAAGAGGGCATGGTGCATGAAGTTAAGAAAAAATGCAAAATTGCCCTGTAAACGATAGGTTGGTTTTGCTATGTATTGCATTAAGACGCATAATAAACAATGAGCGGTTATTGTGAGTTGTTAAATGAAGGTGTTTTGGCTTGCATTGATATTGTTTGCATACTCTATCAACGCAAAACCCATGTTAAATGTAGTGACTGAAGAGTGGGTCCCATATAATTTCACCGATGAAAGAGGTGAAATAGTGGGCCGTGCAACAAAAAAAGTGCGTGAAGTGCTAGATGATGCACAAATTTCCTATGAGATCAGAAGCTACCCTTGGGTACGTTCTATGAAAATAGCGCAAACAAAAGCCAATACAATGATTTACTCAATTTATCGCACTGAAGAGCGAGAGCCGCTATTTTTGTGGGCATGTCCGTTACTCAGTCCTGTAAAAGAGTACTTATTTAAGTTGCGTAGCCGCGATGATATTAAATTAACCAGCTTAGATGATGCTAAAAACTATATTATTTCCTTAGTTAGAGGCAGTATTACTCATGAGTATTTATTGGCACAAGGTTTTAAAAATGGTGTGAATCTTGATTTGACGGCTGATCCCAGTGCGAGTCCTCGCAAGCTATTGGCAAGAAGAGTTGATTTTATCATCACCACTGAATACACCGCATATGAAAGAATGCGGGAAATGGGAAGGCCTTTTGAGTTATTAGAAATAGCATATGAAGTTAAAAATGCAAATGAGCGCCAAGCTTGTATGGCATTTAGTAAGAACACAGACCTTAGCATAATACAGAGTGTCCGAGCAGCGCTTGCTAAGCACAACGAACAGTTTGAGAGCCCGTAACTCATTGAGAGTTATAGTTTAGCTGCTTGCTCTATAACAATGCTGTGCCTTTGCGCGAGGCGATGATGATCTTTGTCATAACCGCCACCAATTACGGTAGCGACGGGAATACCGCGGGCTTGGCAAGTGGATAAAACAAGCGCGTCTCTTTGTTGTAAGCCTTGCCAGCTAATGTTTAGCTTTCCTAACGTGTCATGCTGCCAAATATCAACACCTGCATCGTACAGCACCAGTGATGGGTTTAAGTCATCAATTAGCCCCGTTAGTACCTCTTTGACGGTGTTTAAATATGCTTGGTCTTCTAGGTAGTTGTCTAGGCCAATATCTAGATCGCTCGGATGTTTTCTAAACGGAAAGTTCTTTTCACAGTGGATGGAGCAAGTAAACACATAAGGGTTATGAGTGAGCATGGCAGCAGTACCATCGCCTTGATGCACGTCTAAATCAAAAATAAGCACGTTATGGACCTGTTTACTCATGACTAACTCCGTCGCGGTAAAAGCAAGATCGTTAACCATACAAAATCCTGAGCCAAAATCGTAATGGGCGTGATGCGTTCCGCCTGCTAAATGACAAGCGATACCGTGTTGTAGCGCTAACTGGGCTGCTTTCAAAGTACCTAGTGGCGCGGTAAATGTACGTGCCATTAGCTGTTCTGACCAAGGCAGGCCTATTCGACGCATGCTCTTTTCGCTCAAGCGATTATGCCAAAGGTCCCAGATATAATTTTCACAATGAATGTGCTCTAAGCGCTTAGGGGTACCTGTGCTGGGGCGGTAAAGGTTGTTTTGGATTAAACCTAGTTGCTTACATTGCTCATATAAGCGCGCAAATTTGCTCATCACAAAGCGGTGCTTTGGATCAAATGTGAAAGAGTAATTTGGATGGTATACCAAAGGCAAATGGGGATTGAAGTTCATAGGTACTGCATACTCTTTTATAGGGCCGTTGTCTTTGCAGGAGCGCAAAGTCTTTATCGTCAGACTTAATAGAATAACTATACTATGCTGGCTCTGCCTTGTGTAAATGCTAATCAAAATGCTGCAAAAACAAACTTGAAAGATAAACAGGCCCTAATGGATTTGTTGTGGCTGTGTACATTGATTAGGGTATAATAGCGGGTTTGCAGACTATGTACGAGCCTAGCTCCTGATTGGATTTGGTATGAGCGCAAACTTAGAAACAGACATTTTATCTACAAACGACCCGCAAAGTGTCGAAATTGCATATGAGCATTTGCAAAGAGGCGAGCTAGTCGCTATTCCAACCGAAACGGTTTATGGACTTGCGGCAGATGCTAGTCAGCCAGACGCGGTAAGTAAAATTTTTGCTGCTAAAGGGCGACCTGCAGATCACCCTCTAATTGTACATGTAGATAGTGTTGATAAACTCAGTCACTGGACTAGTAAAGTACCAAAAAGTGCACAGCTTTTGGCTGATGCTTTTTGGCCGGGCCCGTTAACCATTATATTGCCAAAAGCAGCGCATGTGTCTTATGTGGTTACGGGTGGGCAAGAAACCGTTGGCCTAAGAGTGCCAAATCAGCGTGATGTGCTCGCGTTGCTCGCTCGCCTAAACACCGGTCTAGCGGCACCTTCTGCCAACCCCTACAAACGCATCAGCCCTACAACGGCAGAGCAGGTCATGTTTGGCCTGAATAAAAAAATCGCTGCGGTTTTAGACGGAGGCCCTTGCGAAGTGGGATTAGAAAGCACCATTTTGGATTTAACCTGTGATGTGCCGACTATTTTGCGTTCTGGGCCCATTACCAAGTCACAAATAGAAGCTGTGTTGGAGTGTGACGTGCAGCTTCCCAAAAGCCACAATGTGGCAGTGCCAGGCAATGTTAAAGCACACTATCAACCAACTAAACCTGTTAAGTTGTTGGCAAGCGACAGTTTAATTGAGCAACTAAATTTACACTCTACACTCTCGCAAAATGATATTGCAGTATTGTACTACTCAGACGCATTAACAGGCTCACTTGATGATATGTCCGTGGTGCAAATGAAACTATCGTCAGACAAAGCGGGCTACGCGCAAAACCTATATTACGCGCTCTATCAGCTAGATAATGCGGATATTAAACATATCTGGGTCGAGCTTCCTCCTGAGCAAGAGCAATGGCTTGATGTGTTAGATCGCTTAAGTCGAGCTGCAGCATCTTAACCAATGCCAATTAATCGCATGATACTGGGCTCAGCGTGCATGATATTTTGCAAATGATTAAGCAAATTCAATAAAGATAAACTTACTGTTATTTACTCTTTATCAACAAAGAGTTGTACGTTTTTGACTCGAGTGATGTGGCAAGCATTCATTGACTGCATACGTATTCAGCGGGATAAATTAGTCTGTGTGCTCTACATTGTTATCGGTTTGTAAATAAAATCAATAACAAGAGCACATTATGACAACACTAAATAAAATATCTAAATTATCTACATTGAGCGGGGCAACATTGCTGTGTTTATCACAGGGCGTGCATGCTCAACCTACTACCTTTGTACACTTATTCGAATGGTCTTGGCCCGATGTAGCCCAAGAATGTGAAACCTTTTTGGGGCCAAAAGGCTATGCAGCGGTACAAGTGTCACCACCAAATGAGCACATTATAGGTGAGCCTTGGTGGACACGATATCAACCTGTGAGTTATCAACTACATAGCCGCGGTGGTAGCGAAGCGCAGTTTAAAGACATGGTGCAGCGTTGTAAGCAAGCGGGCGTTGATATCTATGTTGATGCGGTGATTAATCACATGGCGGCTGGCAGTGGCCAAGGGGTTGCGGGCAGCAGCTATGGTATTAAGCAGTTCCCTATGTACAGTCCAAATGATTTTCATGAAAGCTGTGCTATCAATGGCGAAGATTATGGCAATAATGCTTGGCGAGTACAAAACTGCGAACTTGTTGGACTTGCAGATTTAGACACCGACTCTGCTTATGTACAATCGCAATTAAGTGGCTATTTAAATTCACTGGTTAGCGCAGGTGTTGCAGGGTTTAGACTCGATGCTTCTAAGCATATGCCAGCGTCAGATATAGCAACGGTTTTGTCGCAAGTAAATGGTACGCCTTTGGTGTTTCAAGAAGTAATTGATCAAGGCAGCGAAGCGGTGAGCGCGAGCGAGTACTTTGGCAATGGCCTTGTTACTGAGTTTAAATACACCACCAAGTTAGGTGAAACTTTTAAAAGCGGCAAGCTCGCTTGGCTTAGCAGTTTTGGCGAAGCGTGGGGAATGATGCCCAGTTACAAAGCGGTGGTGTTTGTGGATAACCATGATAACCAACGCGGTCACGGTGGTGCAGGTAATGTGGTGACATTTGCCGATGGTAAACTTTATGACTTAGCCAATGTATTTATGTTGGCCTACCCCTATGGTTATCCAAAAGTCATGTCGAGCTACGAGTTTAACCATGACAGCGATGCAGGCGCGCCGAATGTTCCCGTGCATGACAATGGTCAATTAAACTGCTTTGCAGATCAATGGCAGTGTGAGCATCGTCACAGTATGATCTCGGGCGCTGTTGATTTTCGCAATAACACCACAGGGCACTGGCAAGTGAGTAATTGGTGGGATAACGGTAATAACCAAATTGCATTTTCAAGAGGCAATGAAGGCTTTGTGGTTATTAACCGAGAGTCAGGTACACTGTCTCAAACTTTACAAACAGGGTTAGCTCCTGGGATATATTGTGATGTGTTGTCTGGAAGTATAAGCGCCGATAAATCCAGTTGCTCTGGCCGTCAAGTTTCTGTTAGCGCACAAGGTTTTGCGTCTATTTCACTATCACAAATGGATGCGCTTGCGATTCATCACAATGCTAAGATATTGGAAGACACACACACTGCGATGAAGCGTACCGTTGTATTTGTTAAAGCGCAGACGCTTTCAGGTCAAGATATGTTTATCCGTGGTGGTATTGATCATGACTATGCATTGAGTATTGGCAAAGATTGCACACAAACTCCTGCGCTTTGTACTTTGAAAATTAGCCATAACAACCTGAAAAACAATACAACCTTAGACTGGAAAACAGGAGATCATTACCTAGATTGGTCTGCTAATGAATCTACCCAAGATATAACCGCACAGGGTAGTCCATTAGATTGGACAACAAACGCTTGGCCGAGTGAATGGGGCACCAAACGTACTGTTGAAAATGATGGTTATGGCGAAACGCCATTAAACCAATATGGTCATCACTATTGGATGTTAGACGTGCAAATGGATTGTACTAACACTATCAATGGCTGGTTTGAATTAAAAGCTTATGTTAAGAATGGCCAAGGTTGGGAAGGTGATATACGCCAGCCAGACGCCCCCTATGCGAGTAAAAATCACTTTGCACAATGCGGTAAAGTAAATGTGTTTGAGTTTGGCAAGAATACAGCGTCCTATGCTGGCTTTTAGATGAGTTAGCTGGCTTTTTAAAGTAGCCCAGAATGATGTTGGGCTACTGTTTTTACATTACAATGCTGCTCTAGTAAGGCCATTGGTACGAACTTTTTGGGCCTAACTTTTTGATAATCAGCTACCTGTTTAGTGAACTGAGCTGAGATCCAAGGCACATTAAGCATATTAACGTACCGCCCAATAGACGCCTGTTGACCATATTCAAACAAAAAACGACCGTGCTCAATGGCGTATGCAAAACGTGTATGCTGAATATTGTTAGGTGCTTGCATAGCGTTAACAAATGAGCGCATTATCACAAAGTGATAGTAGTAATGATGATTGCTACCTGCAATTGAGAAAATAGATTGTCTAACCGAATTTTGGTAGCGCCAAAATTGTGAGTAATCAGATAACAAAATCTCTGTATTTAGCAAGTTTAAGCCGACACGTGCTGCGGTTTCTGTTTCACCAGCTAGGCTTAAGTCTCTATATAGCTCTTTGAATAACGCTCTGGCTTTATACAAATTATTGGTATCAAGAAAATGATTTGCTACATTGATTTTGACCCGTAAATGCTGTTGCTCATTAGTAGCTAATTTAGCCGCTTTATCTAACATGTCTTTTGCTTTGTCGTATTGTTTAGCGTGCAACATGGCTGATTGTAGATTGAGCAAAGTATGAAAGCTAAAGTTCTTATCGCCATTATTCAAAGCCAAAGCGCATTGATAAGCTTTCATTGCATCTTCGTAACGGCCGTTAATTCTTAACAATACACCCATATTACTGACGAGTTTTGCATGATGGTTTTCTATATAGGGCTGCCAGATTGGCTGCGTTAGCTTTTGGGCAATATCATTGGCCAGCTGTGGTTGGTTACTGACGATCGCAGCTCGTAATGTTAATTGATAAAATTGTGCTGAGCCGGTGTTAGCTGGCAGTTTTGGGTGATCATAATAGCGCTGCGCAAGCTCTTGTGGCTCAGCCATAAACTGTGCTTTGAGTTCAGTGAGATCTAGCGGCATACCTTGCAAAAGGGCAATTAAAACAGCAAAATTTAGCAGCATATTCACTCCTGAAGTCAATAGCGTATCTACCTATGCCAATTTAATCGACTGGTTAGACTGCTTACGGTTAAGGCTTTGAATGCAGTGTATCATCGAAAAAAAGATCGTAAAGGAAATAACAACAATGTGGATAAGAAATGAGCCGTTGTTTGGGCGTCATGTCACTTTGCAGCCTCTAAATTTAAGTCATACACAAGGCTTACAAAATGCTGTAAAAGACGGTGAATCATGGCGATTATGGTATGCCAGCGTGCCAAAACCTGAACAAATGAAAGGGTATGTAGATCGAGCGTTAGAGGCGGTGCAACTCGGCGATATAGCTTACGCTGTGATCAACAATGAAACAGGAAAAGTAGCGGGCACGACGCGCTATTATCAGGTCGATGCTAAAAACAAAAGAGCCGCGATTGGTTATACTTGGTACGCCAATAGTGTACGTCGAACAGCCATTAACACCGAGGCTAAGCTGTTGCTATTACAAAATATATTTGACACATACAGTGCTATTGCGGTGGAGTTTAAAACTCACCTCTTTAATCAGACTTCTCGTCAAGCTATTGAGCGATTAGGTGCCAAGTTAGATGGTGTACTACGAGCCCACCAGATCATGCCTGATGGTTCACTTAGAGATACGGCGGTGTATTCAATCATAGCCAGTGAATGGCCCGCTGTACGCAATAATTTGCAACATAGGCTAGGAGCGTTTCCCTGCTCAGCGACATAATCAATAGGTTAACATGCGTTAATTTTGAACTCGTTTGTTGCTAATTTAGTCTAGGTACAGCGGATTATAAAAATAAGGGATAGCGATGATTACATTTGACACACTGCTTTAGGTTTTGCGCTGGTGGGAGTCTTTGCTTCACGTTTTACTGCTTGGTTGATAACAAAGCCAAAGTTGTGGCAGGGCTCAATACATGAGCTGGTTTGACTTTTGTTTCTTCAGGATTGGCCGTTGAATTAGTGTGCCTAAAGTAGAGTGCTTGAAAATTCTCATCTTAGCCACCACATAACACTATCATTGGTCCTTATTTTAAGCGTAAAGTAAGGGCGTATTATCAAAGTATCGAAGGTAAAGTAATGAACCCTATTTTAGCGATTTTAAAAGAGCACAATATTAGCGACGAGCAAGTACAGGCGCTATTTCAAACGTTAACTGAAAATCCGATGATGGCAATGGGTGTGATAGCACAGCTAGGGATCCCACAAGAAAAACTGCAGCAGTTAATGGGACTGGTAATGCAAAACCCTGCGCTTATCAAAGAAGCGGTTGATGAACTAGGCTTAGATTTTTCTAAAGTCGAGCAGGCAAAAGAAAAGCTTAACCAACAGCAGTCTAATTAATTTCTTCTAAAACACGGCAAGCATTCGTTTGCCGTGCGCTTATCGCTCACTTCAGTTAAAGCATCACGCCTTGTCACACCCCAAAGCGACCTAGTCAAAACGCGGTTAAAAATTTTAAGATTAAATAATGTAAAGCTTTGAGCGTATTTTTGCTGAGTTAATTTAATTGTGATGATTGTGCTTAGTCCATTCTGAAACCAGTTTGAATTACTTGGCAATCGAAACGATTTTGCTACCCTAAAATTGCAACTTTTTTAAGTCACAGAACGAAAACACTGCAATTTGAATGTAAAAAATGAAACCTCAACCAACTTTTCTACACCACAAAAGCGATTATGTGAGAATAAACTCGTTTTATTACTTATCAGTAATATTTTAAATTAGTGGCTTTTTGGTTTAGCTTAGGAAGAGGGTAGGTATAACCCACTCCATTCTAGGTTTGCTCTAATACACTAGAGCTTGATTTGTACTTCTAGCGTATTTCCCCACATGGAGGTGGGGTAACTATGTAAACTGGCTTTGCCTTGCATAAATACCTATCAACCTGCTGAAATAACAAATTCGAAAGATCAACAGGTCCTAGCGTGAAGTTTTCAAGTTAGTGAGTATAAGACCCTGTCAACGTTGCGCCGCTAAACATAGGAACTGCACTGAGCATTATGTAATAGACCCCACCAGCTGTGGAAGCAAAGTGACACGTTTCTCGGTTTCCGACTATCCAAGGGCGGCAATGATAGTCTTTTTTGCTCGGCTCACTGCCAAATTTCACATGCATGTCCAGTTCACCAGTTCCACCAGTGGTACTGAAGGTAATGTCTTTCGCATCTGCGGGCACGGTCATGGTGTACATCAGTTGACCATGATCGGCGACATTCACAGGGACAGAAACACCATTTTGTAATTCGTTATCACCGACAATGGGTTGCTGAATATAGCGAGCCAGTAAGGTGGTATTTTGAAAACCGTTGTCTGAATCTACGGCAATGTAATGCCAGCCTTTTTGAATGTTATCGACGGTAATGGTTTCGCTGTTGTTAGGTCCCTTTGATTCATGCGTATACTGCCAGCCGTTATCTGGGCGACCATATTCATAGTAAAGCTCTGCATTGCCGCTGCCATGGCGTAACGTGATCTGTAACGATACATTTTTTAACCCATCAGGCACATACAAGGGGTACTCTTTGACTCTGCGGGTGGGATCGGGTGCGACACACAATGCATGACCTGCTTGGCTGCGAGTGTCTGTTGTTGGTGGTTGCACTGCACAGGCATCTACCCCAACATTATCACTGCCTTGTATATCATCGACATTAACGGGTTCAATGGGTGAGGGGGGGCGGGTTGTATCGGTGCTGCATCCGCTATAATCAACTTGTTGTAACCAACTGGCAAACGAAGTATCAAATAACTTTTGCGATACCCATTTATCAACAAGCTCAGTGCGATAGCGTTGATATTCGCCGGCTTTAAATAGCGCTAACATGTTAAAAAACGCCTCGTTTTGTTGTTCGTACATATACCTTGTTGCAAGGTAGCCCCAATCATAAATACGTGTTTGGCCAACGCCATATTCATTGCTAAAAATGGTGCTGAGCGAATAAGTGCCTTTTCTGGCTTCTTCTATTGCATTGGCGTTACATGTTTTTAGAGAACTATATTCAGCAATGCCTTCGCCAAACCAGACCGTGCGACCCGCATCATTACTATCACGAAAATCACCTTTGGAGATGTATCGTCCTTCTAGATAATGAACATATTCATGGCGTAAGTTCCAGATATCAAAAATAGGTCGCTCAGACACATGTTCATAGGCATAAAATGTGGCTTGATCACCGGCTTTAGCAGGATCCCCTTCTCGGTAGGTACCGCCGTTACTGGTGCTGACATTAAACAGCACGCCACCATAGGTCACCCATTCTTTTTTATCATTGAAGATCACCATTTTCAAAGAATCATTGTCATCAGGTGTGACTGGAATATGGTTAGTACGCAGCAATTGGTGAAAGTGCTCGTCGTGGGTTTTTAAGGAATTACAGGTCCATGCTAATTGTGCATCATCCATGTCTTGAGCCCAAATAAACAAATTGCCTGATGGACATTCCACGCGATTGTTTAGCACTTGCTCGATAATTTCTGCTCTTTTGTTACACACAGAGTAAGCGTCGCATTGGCGGTTGTAGTTAATCGATTCTAAAACCGCTAAATACAGGGTACGTTCTTTATCGGTTTTCAATGGCCCGTAGGTCGTGAGTACTTTTGAGATCTCTGCGCTCAGTCTCCCCTCAATAGCAGCAAAATGAGAGTCGTTTTTACCTTTGTAAAGGTTAACTAGCTGGTAGCCCAAATTAAACAAATGATAGTCATTGGCTGATTTACGCAACCAATTCAGATTGTTGTAAATAAACCCTGTAATAGCATCAATTAAAGCCATGTTATGTTGCTGAGCGCGACAGGTTTCGTCTCTGGCACAGTCATTCAAAACTTGCCAAAACAACGGGGTAACTGAACGGGCCCAGTCATTGATATGCTCGTAAGACTCATCGAAACGAGCAAGTACGCCCAGTGCAATGGGGACTAAAAACTGGCCGATTTGCGCATTTTTAATAATACCCGTTGCGCTTCTGACCACTTGCGCATGGGTGGCGGTTTTATCGAAAAAATGGCTGTTCGCATAGAGGGCATTGACCGCTTGTGTCATGGCTTGTTTTGTTGTTGGATTTACAAAGCGTCGATTATCGTAATACGCATATGCTTTTAACCAGTAGAATAAACTGCTCAGATATGCGGCGTTTGTTTGTCCATCATAGCTGCGCAGTTGGCTTTTTAACTCGGTTATAACGGTATTAAAGTTAGCGTCTGTATATCCGCCTAGTGTTAGCGTTTCGGGTTTATCGTTAAATAAAGTATCAATACATTCGTGGCCATAATTTTTAATCGCATCTAAAAATACCGAACCACTGAGGTGGCTAAACGCCTCCGTAGGGCAGGTTTGCGTTGTTGCAGCTTGGCCGCTCATTATCATCAATTGCGGCTCGCTCAGTTTAGGCTGAGCCAAGTTTATCGTTGGTTTATCGCTAGGTGACTTATCGTTGAACATCGCATCGGGTGTGTACTCTGCGTCAGCACTGATATGTGCAATGTCAGTAGCATGGTCAAGGGTTCCTATATCTCTATCATCTTGTGCCCAAGCCCATGTGCAGCTTAATGCTACCACCAAAGGTGTGATCTTAATTGTTTTATACATGTTGTTTTCCTGAGTTGGTGAGAGTGAATATCGGGCACTTTTAATACTCAATTGTGCCCGATATTTAAAAGTTACAGTGGGCGACAGCCGGCGACGTCGTAATCTACAACTATCGTGGCACCAGTCGCATCCCCTGAAATTTGTAAGTAGCCCCAGTAACGAGACTGTTCGTTAATTTCATAGAGCAGACATTGTTGGTTACCTTGAGTGAAGGACACGGCCTCATGATCGGAACCATCAGTTTTTGGCCAGTGACCATCACCGAAATAAACTTTGGCATCAGAGGGGGCATTGATAAGTGTGATGGCTACGTTTTTTGGACCTCGGTCCATGCCTGCGAAGGAGTGGCCGCGCGTGCCATTAATGCAGCGTGGTTCAGTTGGCGCGAGCGCTCTCGTATAAACACCATCGAAGTCGGCACAGGCGTCTGTTAATGGCGGGTGATCAACATTCACTGTGATGGTGGTATTAGCCGTCATGTTGTCATTGTCTGTCACGGTTAAGGTGACTTGATAGATGCCTGCTTGCTCGTAACTGTGTGTTGGATTGGCAAAATTGCTTTGCGTACCGTCATCAAAATCCCATTGATAGGCGGTGATCAGCCCATACTGGTCGTCAGAACCCGCGCTGCTGAAAGCGACTTGTTGGCCAATTTGTAGCTTCGACGTTGAAGCATGGGCGTGAGCAACTGGTGGCTGAGGTGCTGGTGGAATGTTGGAGCATTGTGCGAAGCTACATAAGGCTTCAAGTGCTGCTACGTCTGCGTTATCAACAACACCATCGCCGTTAATATCAAAGCTGCTGTCGATAGGCAGATTCGCCGCGATAGCTGCGCTTATGGCATTGATATCATCAGTGTCTACATTGCCATCTTGATCGTAATCGCCGATCGGCAATACCTGATAGATAACCTGTACACTGGCGCTGGCATTTTTATTATCAGTGACCGTTAGTGTAACTGGGTAGCTACCAGCACGCTCAAAATGGTGTGTAACCACAGCACCTGAGTATGTTAAACCGTGATTTAAATCCCATTTATATTCAACAAGCGTTCCGTCTTGATCGCTAGATCGAGTACCGTCTAGTTGCACCGCAATGCCCGCTCTCACCGTTTGATTGCCACCCGCATCAGCATTGGGTAAACGGTTTGGCGCTGAGTGATCAGCATCACGATGAATATCATAATAAGCTCTAAAACGCAGTGACTCGTAATCTTTAAATGGGTCAATCATAACTTGGTAAATGCCACCTTGTTCAAACTGACACAATTCAGTTTGATTCGGAGCTTCCCAAGGACGACAGTCATATTGAGATTTCGACACAGCTTGATTACGACTCACATGAATGTCTGGGTCGCCATTATAATATTCAACAAGTTCAAATGTGACTAACGACGCAGCATCAGGCACAGCAAACTCATAGCGATAAACGTGCCCATTCGCGTGGGTAGCGAGATCTAATTCATCAGCTAAATAAACACGCTCACAGTCGCTGCATAATGGCGCATCATTTGGTGAGAGCTCAGTGATCACAGCACTGGTATGTGCCGTCGCGGTATTACCCGAATTATCTGTTACAGTGAGACTAACATTGTAAGTACCGGTGTGTGAGTAGGTATGTGTTGTTTGTGCATCCGTGCTTTGTGTACCGTCTCCAAAATCCCATAAATAAGATTCGATTTTTCCATCCGGATCATTTGAACCAGCACTATTAAATTCAAGCGCGTGACCCACAGCCTCATAGCGAGTCTTGCCATTGACATTAGCAAATGGTAATTGGTTTTGTGTGCTGGCAATTTCATAGTAAACCTGAATTGATGCATTGCTGTAGGTTTCAAATGGCTCAATGAACAGGTCAAAATCTCCTCCACCTTGGAACTCACAGTATTCTGAGATCCCTTTCCAAGTGAAAGGTCGACAGTCGAAATCGGTTTTTGATACAGCACGATTTTTGGCGACATAGAGGTCGAGATCACCGTTTATTTTGATTGTTCCATCTGCCATTTTTGGGCCTTGATAGCCACCGGGCACCACAACCACGACGCGTGATGCCTCTTCAGGTACACTAAATTGAAAATCATACGTTTTACCTGGGCGTTCACTCCAAGAGCCGTTGTTTTTGTTCGCCCATAAGTTGTCTATGCTCAATACGGAGTAGCGTTGCTCCCCTTCCTTTAGGTATGGGTCTTCACCTTGAAGTACGCTGAATTTTGAATTACTAAATGACGTAAAGGCATGTACAGAGGCAAAATAAGGCACAGTCACGTCTGGAATATCGACCGTTGCAAGCTCTCGATCTCCTGCGGAATTAAAAGACACTATGTCTGCAACCCATTGGTCCGAGTCCCCAGTTGGTGCTGTAGGAGCCTGCCCTTTTGAAACATACATATCAGGGTCTTCTGTATGTCCATTAAGGTAAAACAAGATATTCTTAGCATCAAAAGGTAAATTTACTTCGAAGGTCTCAATCGCCCCTTTATCCGCAAAAGGGATATCGTGGCTGGCAAGTAATTTTCCGCTTGGCTCAACATTCAACCCAGATACGCCATCCCAAGGATGCGCACTATTACTCACATATTGGGACAGGCCTGTTGCTATCAAATTTTCATTGGACCAAAGTGTATTACGAGCAGGGTTATGCAGTGCTGCGGTCATCCTGTTTACTTGTTCTTGTGTAAACATGGCGTAATTATCGGAGTAATGCATAAAATTTTCAGTGTTGGTGGGCTGCCCTAAGCAATTAGGTGCATTATTTTGCATATCGCTAGGCATAGACATTTGAGGTGTATCGCAGCTTCTGTCACCCGTCGAAGCACAAAAGGCTTCATTAGTGATTGAACACTGCTTGGTTTCAAAGGTATGGATCAGATTTAACCAGTGACCGAATTCATGAGTGAGTACTGAGCGGAAGTTTTCACTGGTGTTGTTGCCCACATAATGGCCGTTGTATACAACACGCGCCGTGCCTTGCTCCGTCATCGCCAGCTCTGGATACCATGCGACTCCTGATTTATTAAGCTTGCCATCATCATATAAATCATGCATTAGATAAACATTCATGTAACTGTAGTTATCCCACGCATCAGCCTGTATTTGAGCTAAGGTTTCGTCATCATAATTACCATACCCTTTTTGCTCACGTGCGTGGCGAACGATCCCCGAAGTGTCGTTGCCTTGTGGGTTTTTCCCTGCCAACACAAACTCTATATTGAGGTTCTCTCTAATTGCTTGAAACTGTGGTGTTATCTCGGGCGAGTCGATGGATAAACCTTGAAAATCATTATTTAGTTTAGTCAGCGCGTCCTGAATTTTATCATCGGTTAAACATTTTTGTGTTTCATCCGCACAGTTGTATTCATCACCATACACATGAAAAACCACAGGAATATAATAACGCCCTGGAACTGCGACACTGTTTTGGAGTAACTCTTCAGGTAGTGACGTACTTTCCATGGATTTAGACATCATAGGGCGTGAGAGCGTTTTTGCTACACGATATTGCTTAGATTCGCGCTGTAGTGCGGACCAATCTTGACCATTGTCTTCAATGCCGCAATCGGGTGCTAACGCCTGCTGGAGTTGTTCGTTGTGTGTGAGCTTTATATGGCTCGCCGGCTGAAGGATGGAATTTGTGCCTGCATATGTCGTTAAATGTGCCATACAGGCACCAAACGTACAGATACCGACTAGGGTTTTTAGTTTCATCTCGTTGTATCCTTGTTGATAATTAAGCTTTTCATTAAAAAACGATTTGATTAGTTTTTAATGGCTCTTTTATTTTCTAAGCTGCTGTTTTTTATTTTTAGCAATTTGATGTTGTTGGTTGTTTGACTACATAAGTTCGGTAGTTCAAGACATCTCAATAATGATTTAAATTGCACAGAATGAGTCATTTCATTCACCTTCTATTTGATTGCTTGTGAATTCATCACCGCTTAGTTTCAGCGCCCCAAGTTCGAGTATTAAGTTGGTAATTACTTAACGTCTTTGGGCATACGTGTTTGTCCGTTAGACATTTGTGCAAGATAGGGAAGGTGAATTCCTGTTTACCATTAACAGTGTTTATACTCCCGATCTTGGCAGATATTTGAAATTTGTTTTTCTAATATCGCAACAATAGTAAATACAAAGTTAAAATTTAAACTAGGAGTAATACGGCCATTAATGCAATAATTTCGGCGTTAAGTGGAGGGGAGATGCACTGAAGCGCAGATAGGAAATCATATTAAATATATTAAAATCAAAGGTTAACATGTTTGTTTTTTAAACTTGATAAGCTTTTCGTTATATTTTTCGCTGCCCAGTTAACGCTTGCGATCATTTTTTTGACAAACTATACATAAGTAGGCTTATTCAATTGGTCGTGGGTTACTTTTGATATGAATGACAGCGATGTCTTTTTTTCTTAAAGCTAGCCAAACCTGTATTCACGTATAACTTAGAGAGTGATTTATGGAAAATATAAAAAGAAAGAGTATCAGTATTGCAATGTGCGCAATCTCAATATTTGGTTCTAACGCCCTTTATGCAAAAACCCTCGCTCAAGACAATATGAAGGAGCGATTTATTATCAAACTCAATCCTGAGTATATGTTGAATGAATTAGGAAAAACGCAATATCTTCATAAAGATATGAATGAAGCAAAAGTAACTGTAATCGAGAGTTTTGCGTCAAAGGCTGGATTAACACTCACAAAACGCTTGATACAACAAGATGCAATGGTTGCCTATTTAACCCAGTCTGAACTCAAGGCTTTAAAGGCCAATCACAGCGTTAAATTTATTGAGGGCGACCCAAAACGTTACCTCCAATCAGAATCCATCCCTTACGGTATAAGCTTAATTCAGGCCAACCAATTACCCGATGTGGGCGCGGCTAATCGCAAGGTCTGTATTATGGATACGGGTTATACCCTAGGACATCCTGATTTACCGCATGCAAATATCACCGGTGATGATGGTTATGGTGAATTTGATTCAGGCAATTGGTTTGAAGACGGCCATGGTCATGGCACGCACGTGGCAGGCACAATCGCGGCGATCGGGGGGAACGATTTGGGCGTTGTTGGTGTTAATCCATCGGGTGAGCTTGGACTTCATATTGTCAAAGTATTCGACTCACAAGGGAGCTGGACCTATGGCTCTACAATCGCTGAAGCGGTTTATCAGTGTGCCGCAGCTGGTGCTAACGTCATCAATATGAGTTTAGGTGGCAATAAGCCTTCAGAATTGGAGCGTGAGGCATTTAATACCACTTATCAACAAGGTGTGTTGCATATCGCCGCAGCTGGTAACAGTGGTTTTTTAAACCATCACTATCCAGCCTCTTACGATGATGTGGTATCTGTGGCTGCGGTCGATGAGCAAGGAATGAAAGCGAGTTTTTCTACCTATAACGATCAAGTTGAAGTTGCAGCGCCGGGCGTAAAGGTGAACTCCACAACCAAAAATGGTGAATATGGGAATATGAGCGGCACATCAATGGCAACTCCACATGTGTCCGGTGCAGCGGCACTACTTTGGGGCTATTTCCCAAATTGTACCAACCAACAAATTCGCCAAGCTCTGCAAGTAACCGCCTTAGATAAAGGTCCTGTTGGGCGCGATAATGAATATGGCTTTGGCGTGATTCAGGTGCTTGCCGCAAAGCAGTATCTTGATCAACAAGCCTGTGAGCTACCCGTTGGTTTGCCTGTTGCCAATTTTACCTACCGCGGCAATTTACTTGAAGTGTCTTTCACTGATACATCCACCGATAACGATGCCATTGTTAGCCACCAGTGGGCATTTGGCGATGGCACCAGTAGTGTGCAGCAAAATCCAATTCATACCTATGACAAAGAAGGCACCTACATGGTGCGCTTAGTCGTCACGGATAGCGAAGGACATCGCTCATTAAAAATTAAAGCAGTAAATGCTGATGATGGCATTGCGCCAATATGTGATGACCGAGCTCAATGGCAGCAAAATAAACACTATCGCATTGGGGATAAGGTGAAGTACTTAGATAAAAAATATACGGCCATTCATTGGGGAGCCGGAGCCACACCAGATGTGTTTACTCATGTATGGAAGTTTGATGGGTTATGTGACGACCCCACTCAGAACGCATTGTAAGCATCACCTCTGGCTAGATGATGACTTTTAATATCGTCTACCTGCTCATGACTTTAAATGTATCAAGTTCGGTTCAAACCATGTATCGGCATCGTCAGTAAGGTATATTGCTATACGTGGTTTGATTTTTAGGGATAAGCTAATGAAAAACAAAATCAATAAACATCAATATTTACTCGTTTTGTTCGCTTTCAGTACATCGTCAGTGTGCGCTGCAGAACGGGTTGACGCGAGTGCATTTTATGCTGCTTTAAAGCATAGTCAGTCTGTTTATACGACAAGTGATCTTACTGTACACACACTACTGCGTGATGCACAAACCTTGCGCCAAGTCTTGCTACCTTCGGGCATTACAAAAATGCGCAAACAACAATACTATCAAGGGCTCCCCTTATTGGGAGAGTCTTTTGTTGTGGGCCTCAAGAACTATAATATTTATAGTTTATATGGTGATGTAATAACACACATTAGCGACGATATTACGTCAACAGTACCAAAAATTACAGCACAAGTAGCTATTCGAAAGGCATTGGAAAATACACAGCTGAGTCGCTCAGCTGTTCAAAATACCACACAAAAGCTGCATGTCTGGTTAGACGATAGCAACAAAGCACATTTAGTTTGGCTGGTTTCTTTTTATAGTGACGTTGTAGTACCGACTCGTCCCTATTTCATTATTGATGCCCACAGTGGCCATATTCTGAAGCAATGGGAAGGGTTAACTCATGCCTCTACACCAATAAAAGCAAGTGGCCCTGGGGGAAATGGTAAAACTGGACTCTACTACTATGGGGCTGAAGATGGGCTTGCAAAGTTCGATGCAATTGAGCGCCAAGGTACTTGCTATTTAGATAGTGCCAATGTGACTACCTATGATATGCGTAACACCACAGGCGAACTGCATTTACACGAATTTGCTTGTTCAGAGAATACCACCAGAGAAGTAAATGGTGCGTTTTCGCCCTTAAACGATGCCCATGCTTTTGCACAGCTTACCGATAAAATGTTCAATGAGTGGGTTAACACGTCGGCGCTCACCACAAAAATCAAAATGCGTGTGCACTATGGGCAAGATAGAGCGGCCGCATTTTGGAATGGAGAGTTTGTAACTTTAGGGGATGGCACACAAAAAACTTATCCATCCGCTACATTGAGTGTGACATCCCATGAAATTGCGCACGGCTTTACGGAGCAACATTCGCAATTGGTTTATAGCGGTCAATCAGGTGGGCTCAATGAAGCCTACTCAGACATTACCGCGGCTGCGCTGAATCAATTTGTACACCAACAATTTAACTGGCAAATTGGTGACAAACTGTTGAAAGAGCCTGGAACCGTCAGGTCAATGGATAACCCCAAAATGAGTCATACCAGTCAATATGTTGAAGGCACAGGCGTACATCGTAGCTCAGGGATTTTTAACAAAGCATTTTATGAACTTGCCACAACGACCGGTTGGAGCATTAAAAAGGCGTTTAAGCTGTTTACGTTGGCCAATCAGCTCTATTGGACCAGTGACGCCACGTTTGAGTCGGCAGGGCAAGGGCTTTACCAAGCAGCTTTGGATCTCAACTACTGTGTAAACGATGTTGTACTGGCGATGGAATCGGTTGGTGTTTATGATTCAGGTGTAAAGAACGATAGTTACTGCCCAAGTCAAGATCATGACGCGGGGCCCACCGCATTGTTTACGTATAACAAAACGCAGTTGCAAGTCAGTTTTACTGATCACTCAACAGACGATAACGGTATTGCCAGTTATTACTGGGATTTTGGTGATGGCCAGTCGTCAACACTCGCAAGTCCAACACATATCTACCAACAACCCGGGAGTTATCAAGTTCGTTTGACTGCGATGGATAGCAAAAATACACTCGATCATACATTGCAAACGATTCAGGTTGTCAGCGACAGCTGTCATGTAGCCGCTTGGAAGCCCGAACAGATATATCGCTATCCAGATAAAGCCGCGTATAACAACTTAGTCTATCGGGCTCAATGGTGGACCAAAGGAAGTCGCCCAGATCTCAATTCTGGCAATGGTAAAGTATGGCGCTACGTTGAACCCTGTTTAGTAAGTAGTACTGATAGGTAGTAGCGATGTTTGGAGGCACGTATCAGGGGTGGCCATACACGTTGATTACTAAGGTCTTAAACTATTGAACTGCTCCAATTGTGCAGGACATCATTGATAATGGAGTACAATCCAAATATTGATGTGAAAAATGACAAAAAGAGCAAACTGAAGTTATCCTGCTGAGTCTATACGAGAAGCTGTCGCATTGGTCACTAAACAAGGCTTTAAACAAGGTTTATAGTGTTTCAAAGACCGCAGCACCTTGTATGAGGTTACAGATATTTGCTGTGCAATTGGAAAGCCAAATTTGAAGCTGAGCAATCAGGTACTGCTTTAAATTCAGACGAACGTGTTGAATTATTGAGGCTTCGTAATGAAAACAAAGAGGCTAGGAAAAGTTGTAACTTACTTATGCAAAGGGAAGTGGACATGGGCAGCCCACTTCCCTTAACACTTTATTGAAGAATTTTATCTAAGTTTTGTTTTGACAGGGCAACTGACTGTATTGGACTGAGTCCTTCAGGATAGTGCTCTTGCTCTAATACAATCCATTCAACGCTGCCTTGTTCATATAACGCTTTAGTGAGATTTGGCCAGTCTATGCCATTATTTAATCCTATGATCGGTGACAGGTTATCAGGGTTTTTCTCAGGAATAACTACCTTGTAGTGGGTTGTTTTTGTGCGGTTGGGATACTTTTTAACATAGGCAACCGGATCTTGTCCCGCAAAAGATGTCCAACCCACATCTTGCTGCAATACAACATTAGGGCTGGTATTTTCTGCTATGAAGTCCCAGAATGTAGCTCCGTTATATTGGGCAAATTCATGTTGATGATTGTGATAGCCAATTTGCATATCGTACGGCGCTAGTTTATCTGCAAGATCATTTAAGTCTTTGACTACATCAGCTACTTGCTCGTGATCCCATGCGCGTTTTTCCCATGGGTCGATTAAATACTTTACGCCTAGTGTTTGATAGAATTTAACTGAGTCGCTGAACTTGTCTTCTGAGAATTGCTTAAAATCGATATGGGCACCACTGGCTTGTAAGCTCAAACTATCTAAAAATTTACGCAGACCTTGAGGATCATTTTTATAGGGGCCAAATTCTCCAGCAAACTCCACGCCATCAAAGCCCATGCGAGCTAGCTGGGTTATGGTGCCGTTGAAGTCTTGTTTTAAAGCATCTTTAACAGACCAAAGTTGTACACTGACTTTTTTCTTGTTCGTTATTCGATAAAAATCTCTTTGATTATCTACCACAGCATGTTGGCATCCTGATAGACTTGTACCTAATAGCAGGGCTAAGGCGAGTGTTCTTTTTTTCATGCTTATTTTCCTAAATTCGACGGTTTTTAAATTCTTTTGCGGCATAATCAACAGCTCTAGCCGTAATAGCCATAAAAGTGAGTGATGGATTGACGGTAGCCGTTGAACAAAAACTGGCACCATCAGTTACAAATAAATTCGGAATATCATGGCTTTGATTAAATCCATTCAATACTGACTCTTTTGGATCGGAGCCCATTCTCGCTGTACCGACCTCGTGAATAGCAAGCCCTGGGTGGCGCTCGTGATAGCGCGTATAGCAATACACATCCTTCAATCCAGCTTTGAACAGCATGTTTTTGGCGGTCTGCGCTGCATCATCCATCATCAACTTTTCATTATCTGACCATTGGCAATTGATAAGTAGTTGCGGTACTCCCCATTTATCCGTTTTCGTTGGATGCAACGATACGTGGTTTTCGTATCTGGGCAACATTTCTCCTTGAGCAGATAACCCAAATAACCAACGTCCGGCTTGCGTCATGTTATTTTTGAAATCAGCACCAAACCCATCACTGCTAGATTTAGCGCGCCAGTCCTCTCGACTCGACCAAGCTGCCAACGCATAGCCTCTTTTATAGTCCATTGCGTATCGACTAGGTTTATATTGAAAGTTTGGGATATAGGGGCTTGTCGGTCGCCGTCCCGAGTAATATTCATTGTCAAAACCCTCTACTACGCCAACAGCTCTCGCATTGTAATTATGATCCATCAAATAGTGACCAAGTACACCTGAGCTGTTTGCAATGCCATTTGGAAAGGTTTTAGACTTAGAATTCAATAATATTTGTGTCGATCCGAGTGTAGATGCACACAAAAAAACCATGTGAGCGTAATACTCTCTTGTTTCTAAGCTTTCATTGTCAACCACTCTCACACCAACCACCCTGTTTCTATTGCGATCATAAATCAAGCTGTGCACCACACTATTAGGGGCAATATGTAAATTTCCGGTTTTTGCGGCCGCAGGTAGGGTTGAACTTTGCGTTGAGAAATAAGCCCCAAAGGAACAACCTTTTTGACATTCATTGCGGGCTTGGCACTGTACTCTGCCTTGCGCTAAGTGTAATTCTGTTGGCTTAGTTAAATGTGCAGCTCTGCCCATCACCATGGGCCTATCGGGGTAAAGCTTTGCTAATTTATCTTTGAGCATGCGCTCTGGCGCAGTCCATTCAAATGCAGGTAAAGACACGCTGTTGGGTAAAGTATCTAAATTATCCATATTTGCAGCGATACCAACATGTGCTTCAACATGAGCATACCATGGTGCTAAATCGTTATATCGAATAGGCCAGTCATTACCATAGCCATCTGCTTTATTAGCTTCAAAATCCCATTGATTGAACCGATAGGATTGGCGATGCCAAAGTAATGACTTACCACCAAGCTGATTGGCGCGTATCCAGCTAAACCCTGTGCCTTGAGCAGTGGTGTACGGCAAGTCTCTGTCGTTGCCAAAAAAATGTTTTGTTGAATCGCTGAATGCGTAGCATCGTTTTTGCACATTATACTGTTGCTCAACAAGTAAATTATCGACTTTCATACGATTGTCAAACAACCAAGGGCCCTTGTGTTCACCGATATAATCTTTGCGATGTTCAACAATACGACCTCGCTCGATCATCAGTGTTTTGAAGCCTCGTTCGCAAAACTCTTTGGCTGCCCAGCCGCCAGTAATGCCTGAACCCACGACTAACACATCAAACTTTTCTTTGCTATTTTTTATGTATAAATCTGTCATCACATGAACCTAATAAAACCCGAGTGAGCCCCAGCAGTTTCCCACCGATGTATATTCAATCGAGCCTTTAAAACCACCTGGTATCGCTTGGTATTTTAAGGCTTGAGTTGCACCATACTCAGTAGTGAAATAACCAAAAACTATCAAATTTTTAAGCAACTTGAGTGTTTTCCTATCTTGTTTATCAAACCCATGTGATTGCGCTTCTACACATTGCATCACTTTGAGTTGGTGCTCGAAAGATTGCGCAATAAAGGGGCCATTAAAGTTGCTTTGGCTAAAGTTCATTACTTTTTGTAGTAGACTTATGACTGCTTGCTGGTCCTGCATGCTGTGAACCGTTTTTAACTGATGATCTATAAACCCATGTACATCCAATTCGCTGGCAGATAAAGTCTCTGTTTTGGGCATTACCAAGTCGACCATACATTTGAGCAGTTTCATGTGATGTTGTTTTAATAGAGCGCCATCCTTGTCGGCACTATTTGCCTTTATAGAATATGCAAATGCGCTTGATAGTACTGAGCCGTCCAAGAATTGTGCTGCTGAAGCCCCCCCCAGCAAAACAGTTAAGTGATGTAAGAATTGCCGCTTTTTCTTATCAATGTCGGTTAGTTGAGTCATTTCAGCTTCCTATGCATAGAAGTTTTTATTTTTGCTGTACGAGTAAAAAGGCAAATGCAATGATTAAAGTACAAGGGAATAACACCAAGTACCCTAATGTAGCTTGGCCCGTAATCAGTTCAACGTGCTCGTCTGTTAAATTATATTGCTGTGCTTCTGTTCTCGCTAAATCAATCCACCTACCAATCACTGGACTCCACAAACTGACAGAGAGCATACCGACCCCGCCCATAACTGACAGACTTAAAGCGCCAGTGTTAGGTAATTTTTTTGCAACAAAGCCAAGCATAGTAGGCCAAAAATACGTAACACCCAATGCAAACAATAATGCTGAAAAATAGACCTTAATACCGATTTTCGTACTCATTAAAAAAGACCTAAAGCAGCAAATATTGCAGAGACGTACTACACACCAATGGGGTCAAACGAGTGCACAAAAGGTCCTGCAAAAAAGCGTCCTACGGCCATTGCTCCTGTTATCATCGCCATAACAATCATAGGGGGAGCACCAGTGTCGCCGAAAACTCTTTCTATCCATTGTTGAGTACTTAGCTCTGTCACAGAGGTTAAAGGCTGACAAAATGCCATAAAGATAAACAATGGGTGCAGCAGGTTTCTCACATTACCTAATATAGATATTTTTTCTACAGCTTTAGCTGGGAAGGCTTGGGCCAGCACTAAATATCCATAAAGTATGGTTGGGAGCAGCATTACGGCTTTGTTTGTATGAAATATATCCGCAATCAGTGGATTACACCCAGCTTTGACAGCCCTATTAGCAAAGCCAATACAAAAGCTTGATATAATTAGCAAGCCAAAGCCCGCTGCACTCATGGTTAATATGAGCCCCAAAACATATCCGATTAAGGCAATGAACAGTAGTTTCTTGGGCCCTAGCCAGTTATAAGCAACGCCATCAAAAATAGTGGCTACAGGAAAGTCTAAAAGTGCCATCGCATTGACCCAGCTAAGCTGCGCATTAAGCTGAGTTAATATTCCCGCTCTAATAGCAAAAGTCATTGCAGTTACGGTGAGTGCCAAACAGCAGGCAACGAATAGTCTATTGGAATTTTGTTGGTTCATTTTTTGCAAACCAGCCTTGTGTACTCAACAATCACCTTTTTAACCGCGCCAAACTCTCCTGTTTTAACCAGCTCTTCGGCTTGTTTGATAAGGAGATAATTCGCGTATGCACAAGTAAGTCCACAAAGCCATTTAGATTTATAGATCTCTAGTTCAAGTTCCAATGCTTGAGCAAGGCTGACGGTAGCTGGTTTGTCGCGCAATACAAGAAAGTGTAAATGGTTAGGCATTACGATAACCACGAAGTCCATTCTTTGAGATTTAGGTAACGCACAAATAAATGCATCAGGCCCTCCATCGACCATGCCCATTCTTACTTTTCTCACTCGTTGTCACCTATTTACATTCTAATTACAGAACAGTCTATTATTTTGTCCCATGAAGCTGTTAAGATAATTTCAGTCTAAAATAAAATAAAATCGGCGTTTTACATATAAAGTTTGTGATGTCGAAATTAGTTGTCGGAAATATGGAAAACAAAAAAGAAGAAATAGAATGTATTGAAAATACTAAAGATGTTGATATGGTTCAAATTATTAATATGTTCAGTTTACTTCCAGATGTCCTTTTTTGGATAAAAAGTTCTAGGCATTGCTTTGTTTATGCTAATCAAGCTTTTGTGGACCACGTGGGTGCCGCAAAATTGGATGATGTGATTGGCAAGAACGACTTTGACTTCGCTCCAGTCCATGTGGCACGACAATTTATCCAAGATGACAAAAAGGTCTTAGCAGGAGCTTGTGTAACAGACCGTTTTGAAATAAATCAATCTAACAATGGCGAGCTGGCTTGGTTTACTACCTCAAAGCGACCATTGAAAGATAAGCAAGGCAACGTTATCGGCACATACGGTATAACTCGACACTTGCAAAAAACATCAACAACACTTGCTCATATCAACGCGATAAAAACACCCGTTGAGTTTATTCGTCTCAACTATCAAAAAGCGATTACCATTGAGCAACTCGCTCAGATTGCCCACTTATCTGTGAGTGCGTTAGAAAGAAGGTTCAAAAAATATCTAGCTAAAACACCAAAACAATTTTTAACAGAAACAAGGTTAGAACAAGCACGCAAGCTACTTGTTGAAACGTCATTACCTATCTCATCTATCTGTTTTTGTACAGGGTTTGGTGATCCAAGCTACTTTGCTAAGCAATTTAAATGCTTTTTTGGCTTAACCCCTTCACAAATTAGGAAAGACAACTATTTAGATATCAATAAACATCGACCCAATCCAGACAAATACTCGGTATGAATATCTTATACAATATAATTTTAATTTCTACAACTAGTCCATTATTCAGGGGAATGTGTCATTTAGAGATAAACATAAGACTTTGAATGAGAACTTCCTGAATTGATATTTACGTGCGGGTCGTAACTTTTGTGGGTGTATATGTTAATAAATAATATACTATTTGCAGTTTTTTTATACTTTTTTGTTATGCAACCTTCTGATTTTTGGGCGTAAGTTACAGCTTTATGAAAGCTGCTCTTTCCTTAGCTTTGACTCTGAGTTATTATGCGCAAAATGGTAATGGGAATTATTGTTAATTGCAGTAAGCGCTTAAACTATGACTTTAAATGATTTAAAACCACGACAAAAAGCCGTTATTTCTGCATTGGGGCACCAAGATGTTGCACTCGCCAGTCGTATCATGGCCCTTGGTTTAGTACCTGGAGAGTCAATCGAGCTGATGAACGTTGCTCCTATGGGCTGTCCATTACAGGTAAAGGTAGGTGACACCCTAGTGAGTGTTCGTAAAACTGATGCGAGCTTTATTTCTTTAACATTAAATACTTAGGGGCGCAGATGAAAGTTGCATTAGTGGGTAACCCCAATAGTGGCAAAACCACACTGTTTAATCGCTTAACTGGCTCAAAACAAAAGGTAGGTAACTGGCCCGGAGTGACGGTTGAGCAAAAACTCGGTCAATGTACCTTGGCTACGGGGTTACATATTGAGCTTATCGACTTGCCTGGCCTTTACAGTGTTGAACAAATAGAGCCTGGACAAGATGAACAAATTGCCATTGATTTTTTACGCCAAGGTGATGCTGACTTAATCATCAATATTGTTGATACCTCTAATTTAGAGCGCAACCTAGTGCTGACAACTCAGCTGCAAGAGCTTGGTACGCCTATGGTGGTGGCAGCCAATATGGTGGATGTAGCGACCCAACGCGGTAAATCTCTTGATGTATCGCTATTAAGTGAACGTTTGCAATTACCCGTTATTGAAGTCATTGGTTCAACTGGCAAAGGTCTTGATTCATTAAAACAAGCACTTACAAGTACATTAGCTGATAGTAAACCCAAACCTGATGTGGTCACAAAACAGCAAGTACAGCAGCATGATCCTGTTGCGGCAACGGTTGCACGTTACAAACGGGTGCGTGGCCTAACTCAAGGGGTGAATATTATTTCACCCCAACGTTCAGACATAACAGACTCCATTGATAAGGTTGTTCTTAATCGATTTTTGGGTGTGCCTATCTTTTTGGCGATGATGTATTTGATGTTTACCATTGCCGTTAATTTTGGTGCCGTGTTTATTGATTTTTTCGATATTTTTGTCGGCGCTTTGTTAATTGATGGAGTTAAAGAAGTACTTGGCGCTGTAGGTGCGTCTGCATGGCTCAGTGTGTTACTTGCCGATGGTTTTGGTGCTGGTGTGCAATTAGTTGCAACATTTATCCCTGTGATAGGGGTACTCTATTTATGCTTATCGTTACTTGAAGACAGTGGTTATTTGTCTCGCGCGGCATTTGTGATTGACCGTTTAATGTCATCTATCGGATTACCGGGTAACGCATTTGTGCCTTTAATCGTTGGTTTTGGTTGTAATGTGCCTGCGGTGATGTCAGCGCGCACCATGAACCGAGAGTCTGACAGATTATTAACAATAATCATGGCGCCATTTATGTCGTGTGGTGCTCGGTTAACGGTTTACGCTTTGTTTGCTGCAGCGTTTTTTCCAACCAATGGCGCTAATGTGGTATTTGCCTTGTATTTACTGGGTATTGTTGTTGCTGTTGGTAGTGGTTTTATATTCAGGAAACTGGTTTTCACCGGTGAAAAAACGCCTTCTTATACAGAAATGCCAGCTTACCATCTACCAGTATGGCGCAATATTTGGCTAACAACCTGGCACCGCTTAAAAGGGTTTATTGCACGCGCTGGCAAAACCATCGTGATGGTGGTTATGTTATTGAGTATGCTTAATTCAATTGGCACCGACGGCAGCTTTGGTAATGAAAATACCGAACGTTCATTATTAGCCAAAACCGCACAGCTAGTGACGCCTGCGTTTAAACCTTTAGGGATTGAAGAAGATAATTGGCCGGCAACGGTGGGCATTGTCACCGGTCTGTTCGCTAAAGAAGCCATTGTAGGTACTTTAGATGCGCTTTATATCGGTGAAGAGCAGCAAGAAAGCGAGTTTTCGCTGACTAACGCAACCGCTGAGGCCTTAAGCACTATCCCTAACAATTTTATAGACCTATTAGGTAACTTAGGCGATCCATTAGGGTTAGGCGCATTAGATGAACAAGATGCCAACAGCAATGCGCTGTTAACGCAAATGGCCAGTCAATTTAATGGCCAGCTTGGGGCATTTAGCTACCTCGTTTTAATTTTGCTGTATACCCCTTGTGTGGCTGTATTAGGCGCGGTTAAACGCGAGTCTGGAGCACGTTGGATGTGGCTGGTGATAGGCTGGACAACTTCTTTGGCTTATATTCTATCTACGAGCATTTATCAGCTAGCAAATTTTGCTCAGCAGCCTCTATTTGCTGGTACTTGGCTCGCCGTAATGGGGGGAATTGCATTTGCTTGGTGGCTGGGTTTAAGAGGGCTTGGTAAACAATTAAACAAACCGCCCACGTATCAAATTAATCTGAGTTGATAATAAAAATGGTGCTTTTAGCGCCATTTTTATTATCTGCACTGTATGGCATGTTTATCCTAAATAATAAAAGCATCTTATCTTACTGCCTAGAGTGAATGTAAAACCATGCTTGTTCGGTCTACATCAGTCATACAGATAAATGAGAGAATAAGATGATCCAAAATTATATTAATCATGCCGTCAAAGTGTGCGTCTGTTTAAGCCTTGCACTTTTAGGCGTGTCATTGGCATTAAATGGCAGCGAAAAAGAAATGACGACTATGGTCAACTTTTTCAACATGGGAAGCGCGATAAGCGCAAATGGTTTTGGCAGGCTGTTCGGTGCTTTGATGTTGCTTGCTGCGGCCTTGGTGCTATGTTCGAAAAAGCAGAAATTATCCATGTTGAGCTTTGGCCTTATATTACTGGTAGCCGCGCTTCCTTTACTGACCTTGCTTGACTCGAGTCGTTATATCGAAAGTCTAGGCGGCTTTCCAATTTTAGGGTCGGGCCAAGGTGTTATCAAATATGCAGCGCTTATCCCTTTAGCGTTAACGCTCTTTTTTGCGTCGCGGTTCTCGCTTGTGCAACTTGCATGGTTTAATTACTTACCGGTTGCTATGGTGCTCATGTGGATTGGGGGCTTAAAGTTCTATGAGTTTGAGGCCAAAGGCATTGTATCTTTGGTGAGCACCTCGCCATTTATGTCTTGGTTGTATGAATTGTTTTCGGTTCAATGGGCGTCAAATCTGATTGGCAGCTACGATATCCTATTTGCCGTATTACTGGGGGTTGGCCTAACAATAAGGCGCTATAAGCTGCTAATCATTGCGATGTTAGGGTGTGGCGCTGTATTTGTAATGACGCAAACTTTTTTAATCACAGCACAAGGTGCGTTTAGTGCTCAAACGGTACTGGCTGGACTTGGTCAATTTGTGATTAAAGACTTGTGGTTTATCGCGAATTTACTGGTGATTTTAAAGTTCACCCTGCAACTTTATAGCACTTCGAATAATGGCGATTAGCAGCTATTTTTGTACAAAAATTATCCATGGTGCTATAACTAAATAATGCGCTTGCTATAGCATTAAGGAGGAAGTTTCAATGAAAGTATGGCTTTTATTACTGCTATTTTTGGCTTCTTCCGCGTTTGCTCAAAAATACACGGTGCTGGTTTATCATGGCGCTAACCCTCCATATAGCTTCAAAGAAAACGACAAAGTAGTGGGTATTTTTACTGATATTTTTGCACGTTTGGCGCAGTTAACTGGGCATGAGTTTGAGTTTGTAGCAACCTCTGTTGCACGTGGGCAGCGCTTTTTTGATTCTGGACAAGTAGACATCGAACCTGGCGTTAGTATGCAATGGCGAATACAGCAAAAAGTACCAGGGATCTACACAATCACCTATGCCAAGTCGGTGGAAATCTTACTCGGTAATAACGCTAATACGCTGGAAGATGTTAGCCAAGCATATGGGAGCCTCGTTGGTCGAGTGAGAGGGTATCGTTATGGTGCATTTGAAAGTCATTTTGATGAAGATAAATTGATTGTTTATGACAATATTTCAGAAAAAGAATTACTAGGTCAACTTGCCTACGGCCGCTTAGACTATGTATTGATTGGCAAAGACACTGCGCACTATTATATGGCGAACAACCCCGCCTATCGACATTTTAAAGACGCTTATATCATTGAAACTGCAAAGGTTGCTATGCGCCTGCAGCCTCACCTAACTGATTTAAAAGAGCAGCTCAACACCGCGTTAACTACTATGGTTAATAACCAAGAAATTGCAGCGATTTATAAAAAGTATACTGATTATCAGCATTAGGTTGACGACAGCATAATGCTGGTTTCACTGTTTAAGATACCCGGAATTTCTCTGACTTCTCTGAGCACACCATCAAATGCGCTTAAGTTAGCAGCTTTAATTTCTGCGATAAGATCCCATGCGCCGTTGGTGGTGTGAAGTCTAATAAGCTCAGGTATGCCTTTGAGTTTTTGAATAACCTGCGATGTCGAATGACCCACCACTTCAATCATCATTACAGCACGCACTGCATCACTGTCTATTTCTTCATGTACTCTAACAGTAAAACCTAGTATAGCCCCACAACTTACTAGTCGGTCTAAACGGTTTTGTACTGTCCCGCGAGATACATCTAGTAAATTGGCAAGAGTAGATACGGATGCTCGGCCATCTTTTCGCAGCGCAGCGATCAGGGCTTTGTCTAAGGAGTCATAGAGGTAAGGTTGCATGTGAGTTCTAAAAGAGTGAAACCTATGATTAAAATAACAGTGATCTGCCATTTTGTACAATATGCTTACTAATTGTGCTAAAAATTTATGCTTATTGTGTGATGTTTTGCCATTTTAACTAAAGATTTCGCTCGCTATAGTAACCTAGACATTATGACAACATGATAGGAGGGGCCATGCAGCCTTTCATTTTTTTTATTGAACATACATTTTCAGATATTACTTTATCACTCTGTAGTAAGGTTAGGGTATGAGCGCTATTCAAGCCCCCAATGCTGTAGTGATGATCCGCCCACATCATTTTGTATCCAACCCACAAACTATGCAGGACAATGCTTATCAAGTGGAGGCACAGAGCGCTCAGGTGAGTGAATTGGCTTATAAAGAGGTAACTTATGTTGCGGATACACTGCAAAATGCTGGTGTCGATGTGCATTTATTTGAAGATGAAAGTCGCTTAACACCAGACTCTGTGTTTCCAAATAATTGGTTTTCAACACACCGTGATGGGCAACTGATCACCTATCCCATGTATGCACTGAATCGTCGTGCCGAACGTCGCTTGGATATCGTGGAGTTTTTAAAGCAGCACTATCATGTAGCGTCTATAACTGATTTGAGTCAATTGGCGCAGAGTAACTTGTTTTTAGAAGGTACGGGCTCAATGGTTATAGATCACATCCATAAAATCGCCTTTGCGGTTGAGTCAAAGCGTACATGTGCTAAGTTGGTTAAACAAGTCTGTCAGCAGCTCGGCTATCAAGCACATGTATTTAATGCGTTTGATGAACAACAAATGGCCGTATATCACACCAATGTTCTAATGTGTGTTGCTACAGAGTTTGTGATGATAGGTTTAGATATGGTGCCTGTAGCGCAACGCTCGGCGTTACTTGCGTACTTTAAAAGCCAAAATAAGACCGTGATCCGACTGACTAATGCGCAGGTAGCTCACTTTTGTGGTAATGCATTAGAGTTACAAGGTCATCAAGGGCGCGTTTTAGCTTTATCTCAAAGCGCTTTAGATGCATTGAGTGACGAGCAAAAACATATCATAGAGCGCTCTGCGAGTTTGTTACCTATGAGTATTCCCACTTTGGAATCGGCTGGTGGCTCGATACGCTGTATGCTAGGTGGTGTGCACTTACAAAAACGATAATAAAGCACGCAAGTGCGTAAGAGGAGTTCGGCATGATCAATGAAGTAATAGCAAGTATTAACGGCCTGTTATGGGGTGAAGGTCAATTACTTATTTATATTTTGTTGTTTGCCGGCGTGTGGTTTTCAGCCCGCTTAGGGCTTATCCAACTGCGTCAATTTACGCACATGTTTAAGCTCCTAAAGAGCAGCGGTAACGCCGATAAAGAAAAAGTGAGCTCTTTTCAAGCCTTGTGCACCGGTTTATCTGCTCGTGTTGGCACCGGTAATTTAGCTGGTGTTGCTGTGGCTATTTCGCTCGGTGGCAGCGGTGCCATTTTTTGGATGTGGGTCATTGCGCTGCTAGGCATGGCAACAGGGTTTGCTGAAAGTGTGCTTGGTCAAGTATACAAAGTGCGTGATAGTGAAGGTGAGTTTCGTGGAGGGCCGGCATATTATATTCAACTAGGTTTAAATAAACGTTGGTTGGCTATCACGTTTGCTGTTTGTTTGTTCTTGGGATATGGCTTTAGCTTTAGTGCCATGCAAACTAATACGATTACAGATGCCTTATCGTTTGCGTTTGATATTCCACCGTTCTACTCCGGCGTGGTGATCACAGTGCTCGCAGGCTCTATTATAATGGGGGGCTTTAAAGCAATAGCGCGCTTTGCTGAGCGGGTTGTGCCGATCATGGGCATACTTTTTGTGTCCGCAGCCATACTCATCACGCTTATTAACTTTAAGCATGTTCCAGCCATGCTTGAAGATATCTTGCTTTCTGCATTTGGACTACAAGAAGCCGGGGCTGGTGCTATGGGGGCTGCGATTAAAAATGGCATTCAGCGAGGCTTGTATTCCAATGAAGCGGGCGCGGGAAGCGTGCCTCATGCTTCAGGAGCTGCTAGTCCAATACCCAATCACCCAGTAACTCAAGGGTATATTCAAATGCTAGGGGTGTTTTTTGATACCATTGTGCTTTGTAGTTGCACGGCCGTGATCATTTTGCTCGCTGATGTGAATATTAGTGGCGACATGGAAGGGATCCGATTAACGCAAAATGCCATGACAGCTCATTTAGCACAAGGCGGTGTTTATTTTGTAGCAGGTGCAATCACGTTATTTGCATTTACGTCGGTTGTCGCCAATTTTGCATACGCAGAGAGTAATTTACATCTGTTTAAGCTTGATAATAAAGTAGGTCGTAGTATCTATACCACAATGTACTTGGGCATGATGTTATGGGGAGCAACTGCGACCCTAAAAGAAGTATGGAGCTTGGCGGATATGGCTTTGGGTTTGATGACCTTGGTTAATATTTTTGCCATCGTTCAACTCACACCGACTATTGTTGCTGTAAATAAAGATTACAACAAACAAAGAAAACAGGGAAAAGAGCCTGAATTTAACGCCAAGCAGGTGGCTATTCAAGGGCAATGTGAGCCTGGTATATGGGATAAGTCTACCTAGCGTTTGTACGTATGATTCTCAATATGCTCAATCTAAGTGTTTAGGATTGAGCATATCAATAAAACTATAAGCTGTTGCATTTAAATTTATAAGGTGAATTCGTCATTAAATTTAAACGAAACAGGCATAACAGCAATAGGGCAAGAGCGAATAAGCCAAAACTGCCGCTACTTTTTGCCTGCGCGTCACCATTTTCAGTGTGAGACGTTGTTATTGGTGTAACATTTGTTATAGGTTTATCTGACCATTTTGACGCATCTAACGGGTATGCGTCATTGTCGTCACTATAGCCATCGTTATCATCGTCATTATCTGCATTGTTACCAACGCCATCTGAGTCGCTATCTAACCACTCTGATGCGTCTGTTGGAAAAGCATCTTCAGTATCAATGAATCCATCATTATCATCATCATTGTCTGCATTGTTACCAACACCGTCTTGGTCGGAGTCTAGCCATTCATTGGCATCTAAAGGAAAAGCATCTACATGGTCTTGAAAGCCATCGTTATCATCATCATTATCTATGTTGTTACCGCGGCCATCTAAATCGGTATCTAGCCATTCGCTTGGGTCCGTTGGAAAGGCATCTTCAGCATCTAAATATCCGTCATTATCATCGTCTGGGTCGCTATTGTTGCCAATGCTATCCTGATCAGAGTCTAGCCATTCATTCGCGTCATAGGGGAATGCATCTTGATTATCAACAAAACCATCATTGTCATCATCGGTATCGGCGTTATCGCCAGTGCCGTCTTTATCAAAGTCTGCCCATTCGTTTGGATCGTTAGGAAATAGGTCTCGCAGGTCAACATAACCATCAAGATCACTATCAACCGTGCTTTCTATAAATTGACTCCAGGTATTTTGCTCAAACTGTGCAAGGTTACTGATACCATTTTTATTTAAGTCGCTTTTGGCATCTGTGGGGTCATAGGGGTTCAGGTTGTTTAAAAACTCATACCCGTTAGTCATCCCATCGTTATCAGCATCGCGGTCTTGAGCGTCGTTTATACCGTCGTTATCTGAGTCTTGAGCAAATAATTCCTCGAGCGTGCCACCGACAACAATAGAATCTGTTAACCAAATGGTTTTATGCAAAGTGTTGGTGAATAGCTTTATTCTTAGGGTTGCAAGTTGCGTATTTTCTTGTTCAGGTAAGTCGATACTCGTTTTTACCAGTGATCCATTATCATCAATGCTTTTGCTTAGCGTCGTTACATCTAATTCATGCCACTGGCCATTGATATTTAACTCAGCAAGAACTTTTACATCGCCTTGTAACGAATCGTCGTTTTCTACCAAATAATGAAATGGAATGCTCGCTTGAGAAATGCTTTGATAATCAAGTTTAACAACATTTATACGTGCTTGTTGCTCATTGTTGTTTAGCTGTAATTGGCTTGCAATCAAAGATGGAGTGTTTGCAAGGTAGCTATTTGCATAGGTAATAAATTGACTATTTTGACATGCTTGCACTTTATTATGCGCAGTTGTTGTACCAAATAGGTTACCGTTTGTTGATGATGTGTATTGGCGTTTAGCGACGATAAATTGATCGCAAACAAGTACCGAGTCATCAATATAGTCGCTGTATTGTAAGTTGTTGTGGCTTTTTAATTCATCTCGAAAAACCAGCTGGCTATCAAAGCCAGCTTGATGTGCATCAATGACTAAGGCTTGCCAATCAATATTAAAATTACGTTCAATGGTAGCGTGGTTACGCTGTTTTACCCCCGCCTGTTCAAAATTAAAAGTAGGGGTGGTAACGTACTTGTAGGGAGTCTTTTGCTCTGTTAACTGATATTTATAGCTGTTTGCAAACGTCGATTGCTGAGGGTTGCCATGCACCGTTAAACTTAAAGGCTGAGATAATCGGTGGGCTGAACTTAGTGCTTTTGCAAATGCTCTACCTGATGTGTATACACCGAGTGTATTACTATTAAATGGGGTGTCGTCACGAATAGTTTCAAGATTGTTATAGACTAACCACTTAAACTCGTTATGGTGTTGGGCAGAGACTGAAAATACAGTGCTGCTTGATGAGCCGTCTAACTCAATGGCTTTATTGCCATCGAGCTTATCGATACTTTGCGACCATGCATATAAATGATAATCATCTGCTGAACTTGCTGTATCACCATACATGAGTGAGAAGCTTAAAATATTGCCTTGTGGTATCGATGATGAGAATAGCGGTTTGCTTACAAACATACCGTTATTTGACAGGTCAAAAAACTTGCTCCAGCGTGTTTGTTGGCTTTTATTCGCGATATCAAAAAACACGCCAAACCCCTCTAATTCATTGAGGTCTCTTGAAGCACCTTGATGATCTAGCCAGCTTTGTACTTTGATTTTATGTGGCGCTTGCGCTGTTGAAATTGAAATATGCGATGCGTCTTTTATATCAAGTGTTTTAACCACGATGGCTTCTTTATCGGCAAGGCTGTACCACGCATTCAGTGTGTATTGCCCCGGTCTGAGTAGGTACTGCGTTTGTGTGATGTACTGATCGGTATAAGAGCCACTATTGTCGTGCTCTTTGAGCCATAACTCTTTAACAAGTTGCTGCGAGTTAATCGTGTATTCAATCGCGTCTAGCATGATAATGGGCACGTAAAGTTGTGCGCTTTCATGCTCTATGACTAATTGGGCTTCGTGTAAAAAGTCACTGGCATAATCTAACTCTTTGCTTGATTTAACTGTTATTTTAAAACGATGGGTAGCATTGGGCGCAAGTGTAAGTGAACTGGTACTATCAATAGAGTATGAGATGTTTGTTTGATCACTAGGGACTTTAATGTGCGCTTTTAATGTAACAGGTTCATCAGATATGTTTTTTATTGCAACACTGTGCTCAGAGTTGTGTACATCGCCGTCTCTATTGAGTTTGCCAATCATCACTTGTGATTGAAAAGGGAGTAATTTTGCGTTCAGTGCGCGCGTGATACTCATCTGACCGTTACCCTGTTTGGCAAATGGAGCGTGCTTATTGTAGGAATGCGCCACAATCAAAGACTTTATTTCAAGTGGACTTAAAGTTGGGCGCTGTTCTTTTAACAAAGAAGCTAACCCTGCAACATGGGGGGCTGCCATTGATGTACCTGACATCGTGGTATCAGAACTGTTAAGCGCAAGCGAATTAATCATGTAGCCAGGCGCGATTATATCGGGCTTTTGATAGCTGTGAGATAAAATAGGGCCTTGAGAACTAAACTCAGAGACTGCTTTGGTATTATCGTAACTACCCGACGAGCCTACCGTTATTGCTAGTTCTGCGTTGCCGGGACTACCTATGGTTTGCGGTCCAAGCGCGCCCACATTACCTGCAGAAACCACGACAGTTACGCCTTTTTTTACAACATTATTTACTGCAATAGTAAGCGGGCTATCAATATCACCTTTACCACCCAAGCTCATGTTGATGATATCTGCTCCGTCATCGGTATTTGGGTCACCATCGGGGTCAAGAGCATGTTCAAAGGCTTGTAAAATAGCACTAACGGGGCATGTTTTGGTACATACTTTGTAAGCCAAAATTTTAGCATCCGGTGCAATACCAGGGTTTTGTCCTTGTGCTGCAATAATACCGGCTACGTGAGTACCGTGGCCGTTTTCATCCATAGGATCATGATTGTTGTCTATAAAGTTATAGCCTCCGACTACTTTGCAAGCAGGGCCAAAACACCCACCGAGTGCAGGGTGTGTGTAGTCAACACCTGAGTCCAACACTGCAACGGTTACACCAAGGCCCGTAGGTGTAGTTTGGTCTGCACCACTTCGAAAAGATAAATAGGCCCCTCTTGCTGCTATTTTATCAAGTGGTGGTAAAGTTTTATCTTCAACAATATGAATGCGCTTGACCATCGGAAGACGCTGCAGAGCTTGAATATCTGCACGTTTTCCTTTGCCTGAAAATCCGTTTAGCACCGTGTTGTAATTGGCATCAATAACGATACTTGGACTAACGCGATGCACTGACCTGATAACGTGTTGCTGGCGTTGGGCCAATTGCTGGGCATTTTGTGCCTTGCTAAGATGCAGTGAGCTGGCTGTTTTAGGTTGAGTATTAAGTTCAACAATGAAGTTAACGTTTTGAGCTAAATCAGCGGTGTTGATACTAGCTAAGTCATTGGATGCATTGGTGAACAATGAGCAGGTGAGCAAAAACAGTGAAAATAAGCATTTTCGAGAAGAGCATTCAACAACTGCCATGGTAACCAAAAACCTTTTAATTAGTGCATATAAAAGGCTTGGCATTGTACAGGTTGGTTATTTTTCAGGTACTCAATCGGTTGGTTTTTTGGTGAAGCTTTGTAAATACATCATACTCAAAACAGAATCCATAATTCGCTGTATAAATTCATTTAACACAGCAACATCGCAGCGCTCAATCTTAGGTGATTGTTATTAATAAAAAATTAAACTGTTGTAATTATTAAAGCAGGTTATAGAATCTTGCCTTTGCTAAGAAATAGATCCTCATGGAGTTGGTTGTATGCAAATAAGGAAGCTAAATACACTTAGAGCACTTGCTGCCCTCATCGTTTTTTTTACTCACTTTAGTGATCTTACCAATTGGCTCGATGGCGCTTTAGGCGGTGGTTCTGGGGCTTATGGGGTTATGCTGTTTTTTTTACTGAGTGGCTTTTTAATGGCACACCTGTATTTAGATAAGCAATGTAATCGACAAAACATAACGGATTATTTTTTGGCGAGGGTAGGGCGAGTTATTCCCCTTTACTTAGTTATTGTGTTTGCTTCTTATTTTTTTACTCAAGCCGACAAAAACGTGCTCTATAACATTGCTGATTATAATACTCTTGTCGGTCATTTATTGTTCGTTTATGGTGAAAGTGTGCTGTGGTCTATCCCCCCAGAAGTGCATTTTTATTTTATCTTTGTTTTGTTATGGTCACTTTCACAACATCGAAAAGGCTATATTTATGTAGTGATAATTGCAGTTATGTTATTGCTCTTTTTCACTAACTTCCCGAAGGTATTTGGTGACTTCTACGGTATTCCATACAATTTATTTAGTATTTTAAGAACCTTGCCTTTTTTCTTTATCGGCGTCATTTTTGGGTTGCATTATAAGTGCGCAAATATTCCGGCTTATTTACGAAGCCATTGGTTTATTTTAGCGTTGTGCTTAATTCCATTGATGTATCCTGAGTTTTCACCTATCACGTCGGACTCTAAAAATAGGATGTGGTTAAGTTATGAAGTGTTGTTTGTAATGGGGACAGTGTTTTTCTGTATAGTCTTTTTAGTGCCTGATAACAATGTCTTGCTGTCTAATAGGCTTGGAGATTTTATTGGCAAGATATCGTATTCACTGTATTTATTACATATGCCAATCATTGAAGTGGTTAACACATTAGCGCTATCCGTTGAACTAAAGCTGATTCTGTCATTGTTGCTGAGTGTTTTGGCCGCTTATTTATCTTTCAAACTTTTTGAAAGGCCAATCGCAAAAGCGATAAGAAAACGCGCTTGTGACAAAGTGGCAACACCCTAGGGCGAACTCAACCAACTAGTCTATTTTTCTTCAACCCAAATCTAAAGTGGGGATGCTTGGCTATCGTTTTGTTTAATTTTTTTGAACTGTTTTTCATGGTTGCTTACTAATTAGTTTAACAAAATATTGCATAGATACGTTCCTTATTATCTAATTGTTTGAATTTATTGATATATTTTTGTTGGTAACTTTCTATTACTTTCATTGTTATTAAACGGAATAAATATTTCTTGTTAAATAATTATAAAAAAATTGACAATACAAACAGAGTAATTGTATTTTGCACTCTTAATAGGTACATGGGCTGGGCGATAGTCACATAATTAGGATGCAAAAATGAAGAAAAAAAATGTACTGTTAGCTGCTGCAATATCACTCATTTGTAGCGGTGCATATGCCAGTAGCACAAACGTCACAATTAAACCGTTGTTAGAAAATAGCGGCGGTAAAGCTGAGATTGAACGCAACCAAATATTAAAAACTAAGTGGCATGTGGCACGTGGTAAGGCCAGTGGCTCAGGTTTTGACAATTCAAAACCTTTAAAAGCAACTGGCAGAGCATGGCAAGGTGCAGTGACGACTGACCGTGTGCTGGCAATTTTGATAGATTTCCCTGACTATCCAGTCAATGCTGTAACTTCTGATCTAACTAGAAATTACTACTCAGATTATTCGGTTGAACATTATCGTGACATGCTATTTTCGAGTACTGGTTACGCAGGGCCGAGTGGTCAAAACTTAATAAGTATGAAGCAGTACTATTTAGATCAAAGTGGTGGTTCATATCAAGTTGAAGGAAAAGTGTTTGGTTGGTATACCGCCGCAAACAACGCTGCTTACTATGGTGCTCCAGGCCAAGCAGGACAAGTTGATATCAATGCTCAGGCACTTGTAATGGAAGCGATTAATCATCTTGCAAATGACCCCAGCGTAGATTTGAGTTATTTCGACCAAGAAGATCGCTATGATTACGATGGTGATGGTGACTTAAGAGAGCCCGATGGCATTTTAGATCATGTGATGATTTATCACTCATCAATTGATCAAGCTGCAGGAGGGGGTGATTTAGGTGAAGATGCTATTTGGTCACACCGTTCGGCAGTTGGCTTTCAACCTGTTGGTACTACAGGCTACAGAGTTCACGATTATACACTGCAGCCCGTTGATGGTGCCGCTGGTGTATCAGCACATGAATATGGTCATGATTTAGGGCTACCAGACGAGTACGATGTTAACTATACCGAGGATGGGCTTGGAGAAATTGAAAAGGCGCCAGGTTCATTAGTTGGCTTTTGGTCGGTTATGTCTTCAGGGTCTTATGGAGGAGAAATTAGTGGGACAGCGCCTACAGGAATGAGTCCTTTTGCCAAACAATACTTGCAATCTTCTATGGGCGGAAACTGGTTCGTTGGCACTGATTTACATGAAAATGAACTTACCTCAACAGGTAGTGTTTATAAGTTAGATGCTGCGTCTGTACGTGGTAATAACAATGACTATATTCGCATTGACTTGAACGATAAGACCGTTAAAGAGCTTTTACCAAGTGATAACAAAGGTTTTATCAGCTCACCTGTTACTGGCTCTGACTTAGCCATTAAAACGCTGGATTTTGAAGTTGACTTAAGTGCGAAGTCAGAAGCGGTTTTAACTTTTGTTACTGATTATAAAACAGATAAAAATAACTCTTTAATTCAGGTGCGAGTAACGGATGGCAATGGAGACTTGCATGTCGTAAATGGTAATTTGACCGATATGTTAAGCCGCTTTTCTCAGTACATTGGTCCTGGGTTTGCGGGGCGTTCTGACGGCCCTCGTGATGCTGAGTTTGATTTAACTTACTTTGCAGGCCAAAAAATTACAGTGTCTTTGCAATATTGGGCATTTAATACTGGCCATATTGGCGTTATCTTTGATGATATTAAAGTAATGGCTGAGTCAGAGGTTTTGGTTGACTATGATGCTGACAAAGCAAGCAACCTAGGTCTTGCTATCAATGGTTTTGAAGCGTCTACAGGTGAATTTGATTATCCACATTATTATCTGGTCGAGTGGCGTCAGCACTTTGGTGTTGATGAAGCCTTAAAAGACACAACGCGTGGAGCAAGTTACTCACCTGGTATGCTTGTTTGGTATGTTGATACTTCATACCGTCCAGTATCGCGTGCAGGTGCAAGTACAGTTCAGCAAGGTGATAATCATGTTGCCGATCACCCAGGTGAAGGTTGGTTAGGGCTCGTGGATGCAGATAGAAACCCTATCTTGTATAGCACAGGTGAAATGGCAGGCTCGGTAATGCAGATCCGTGATGCGGCTTTTAGCTTAGACGTTCAAGAACCATTTGATTGGAAAAGCATTATAAGTGGTGTTACGTTGTCAGACCCGTTTATCAATAACAACCCTCGATTCATAGACTGGGATGATTATTCAAATTACTTGCGTCCAGCGACAGGGCGTAACATCCCTAAAAAAGGCATTATTATTGATGTATTGGAGCAAAGCGAAGATAGATCAGTGGCTTCAATAAGAATTTCTAAAGTTTGGTGATCAGGTGTTTGATTAAACAAAAGGCGACAGAGTTACTCTCATGTCGCCTTTGGTTTATTAATCGTCATTATTTCGCTCGTGTGGCAGATCGCTTAGATACTCTACAAACTCGACTTCAAACCCATCTGGGTCAATAAAGTAAGCATTTCTTCTGTGCGGATTGTCATTACTTCCCTTATCAACTGGGTAGCCTGCAGCTATGAGTCGGTTGATCAAAGCGTCAAGGTTATTTACTTCAAAAGCAAAATGTCCCAAACCAATTTGATGTCCCTCAAGCTTTCGGTTACTACCTTCTCCGTGGTCGCTAAAGGCAATGTAGTTATAGTCATCCCCAAGGTGTAGCCAATGTCGTGCTTTACCATACCATTCGCCATGTCCCTCGCTGCGTATATACCAATGAGGGAATGCAGCTTGATAGAAGTGAAGAGCTTTTTCTAAGTTTGACACCACTAAATTTACATGTTCTAAGCGCATTTTTTTCTCCTATTTATTCTTCATCGTATCCGTTAACAACTCAAAAACTCTTTCAATAAAGCTTTGATTAATAATATTTAAATAGTTATTCATTAAGCACCTCCTGTTGATTTAAGTTAACTTTAAAACCTCAAGTTAACTTTAGGTAAAGGTGTTTTTTTTACTTTTTTATAATGCGAGCCGCATTAGAATTTGAGCGTTTCGGTTGTGATCTGATAATTCAATGTATAAGTATGGAAGCTCATAACTAAACGAAGGTAACAATGAAGGAAAAATATCTGTTGAGATATTGGTATTTTATGCGGTAGAACATGGAGCTGCCTTTGAGCATTAAGCACACAGATTAGTGTGCTTGGATTTGCGCAACAACAACGGGCTGGCTATTACTGTCAAAAAACTCGCTTGGCTTGTTTTTACCCTGTAGTTTCCACAGTGCAAGCTTTTGCAATGTAGCGAGTAGTAGTTTGGTATGCCCTTGAGGACCAAGTAGACGCTCAGGCACTCGACTAGATGCCTCCTTTATGTGGACTGAGCCTTTCATTTCTCCTGCTTTTTCAACGAGTCTGTCATCATCGATAAAGCTATGAATGATACCAATAAAGGGCCATCCTGCATTAAGGGTATTACCAATAGGCGTGTTACAGCACTTTGCATACCAGCGGTAGAGGCCCTTTTCAGTAAGCCGCAAGCAGGCTAGGTTCTCTTTCCCGTCGGTGAATTTAAAATGTGCAATAGGCACCTGTACTATGGTTGTTCCAGCATATTCATTAAGTACTTGATCGTCGCGATTGAGCACGACCGCAAACTTTTGACAGTCACTGCAATAACAGGTGAGATGATTGGCCTGTTTAGGTGAAATAGGTTCTACCTTTGCTTTCATTTTTTTGCATTGGCAGCTGAGGGATAACGTAGGTGGTATAGCCTGTTCCATATCCTAATCCTTTAATTTATATGCTAAAATAAAGCCAGTGTAATACCAGCCAATGAATCGTGCTGCCGCAAATAGTAACGCCTTTGCGTCCAGGATGAGCAAACTAAACAAACTAATTAATTATTACTATTACAAGGAACGAATAGTGCAGCTACTAGATTATCTGAACGGTCACTTTATTTCTTTATCACAGTTGTTGTCAAACTCAGGGGTCGGTGAACAGGCACTGCGTAGTTATCAACAAAGTGGGATCATGCCAAAAGCGTCATATGTGCTGAACTTGCATGTCGGTTGTGAGTCATTTTTTGGTCATCATGAGCAGCAAACTGAGTGTGAGTATTATGCCAAAGGCTACTTACATTGGCTTGGCATAGTGCAAGCCAATGCCGAGCCCGAGTTTATTTATCAAGTTTTCAGTCAAAGATACCTGCAAACAGTGAGCGTTTTAAAAACTCAGGGCTATCAATGTAAAGATGAAAAGCTAAACATTAAACTTGCTGAACATGTAGAATCTGAGTGGCAACACTTTTTATCGGGCACCTATGGTTTATGTACACGCTCAGGTTTACCTGAAGATATTGCCGCTAAAGAGCTTGCAATTGCTCAAATTAATGAATTAACACTTACAGAGCATCTTAGTGCTGCTGAGCTGAATGCTTTAGCAAAGGCGGTTGATTTGCTCGATAAGGTCAGTGCGCATTTTGCGCCACATGAGCGCCACCGCAGCTCTCGCCACCGTCTGATTGACGAGGTACGTCGACAATATCAACTGGTATCACCAACGTAAGTTAGCTCATCGTTTTAACAAGGGTTACTTCATCTTTAATACCACTCGCTTAAGAGATCCTGACCTTCGTCAGGGGGACGGGTAAGTGCTTGGTTGGATGCTGTTGTCTATCTCATTGAGCTCGTCATGATTGCTATATTGCGTCAATATGACTCAATATAATCGCTCTGAACTTTTCAGCAGCTTATCTTAAGCGAGCGGTAACTTAGTTAATCGTTACGCTTTTTGACTATTAAGATGTTGTGTAAATTGATTAAGCGTATTAGTGGTTAACGCAAAGCCATTTCTACATGACACATGAAGTAAACCGGTATTGTGAATACCAAAGTAGCTAAAAAGTTTATCAAAAAAACCTGAAAATATCTCACAAACCTGTGCACTGGCTGAGGTTGTTAACACGTACCCTTGTTTTCCTTTTAAGCCTTTACCGATGGGTTTGATGGTTGGATTTTCTGTTAACTCCGTCATGCGGTCAATCAAGCGTTTCATATTTGAACTGACACTATGCCAATAAACGGGAGAGGCAAACACAATGTTGTCGGCCCAATCTAGTGCCTCAGATACAAGGTAAAAATCGTCACTAGTATATTTATTTGAATAAGTGTAATCAGAAAATTCAAGGTCGTCGATTGACACCAATTTAACTTGCTCAGCGTGCAACTGTGTCATAACTAGATTTACGAGCTTGAATGTATTGCCGCTTTTATTGGCGCTTGAAAATAAAATAACTGTTTTACGCATTGAGTGATCCTTTTGAAAGTCGTTTTAATTTTTAGCTAGCGTAAAAGCTCAACTTAACTTTAGGTAAAGTCATTTTTTATCATTTATGATCACCAAGATAAAAAAGTCATTCACCCAAATACATCGATATGCTTTACTAGCTGTGTATCTACAGAATAAATGAAAGGAAAGTACTGCATCATGCTAAGAATTACTCTTGAGCAGTGGCGAATGCTTCGTATGGTGGCCGAACATGGTGGCTTTAACCAAGCCGCTGAGCAGATACATAAAAGCCAATCAAGTATTCATACCGCAGTGAGCAAAATAGAGCATTCGCTGGGTGTCAAAGTTTTTTATGTCGAAGGAAGAAAAACAAGATTAACTGAAGCGGGACAAATGTTGCTGCGTCGAGCAAATTACCTTTTAGATGAGGCACAGAAGGTTGAGTCTGTTGGGCATACGCTTGCAAAGGGAGTTGAAACATCACTGCGTATTGCTGTAGACGAAGTTTTTGCAAAGCAAATTCTTTATCAAGCACTGGATAACACATCGGAGAAATTCCCTCTGCTTAGGATTGAACTTTTTGAGTCTATTTTAAGTGGCGCACATGAGCTGGTTGAAAACAACCAAGCCGATATTGCAATTTCTCCAATGACTTTAGCAAGTGGATTTAGTGAACAACTGTGTCGTGTTGAATTTGTCGCTGTATCGAGTCCTACTCATCCGTTACAACAATATAATAGGCCGTTGACGTTTGAAGATCTTAAGTCATTTCGGCAGATTGTTATTCGAGATTCAGCGCATAATAAACGTTCAGACTCAGGGTGGCTTGAGGCAAATCAAAGGTGGACAGTAAGCCATCTGCGAACTTCAATTGATATGATTTGTGAGGGGTTAGGGTTTGCTTGGCTACCAGCAAGTGCGATTACAGAACAATTAAAAAATGGCTTATTAAAGCAATTGCCTCTAACCCATAATGCAACGCGCTCAAGTGCGTTGTATCTCGTGTTTCAAGATAGTGACCGTTTAGGGGTAGCAGCAAAGGCGTTTATTGAACAGTTGCGGTATTTGTGTCGCTCAATTAATCACTAATCTGAGCCGTAATATGGCTAAAATTCAGTCGTTGAGCGCAAATAAAAAACAGATAGCAGTCAATATGGTATTAACACTATCTGTATAAGAGGAGAAAAGAATGAAAATAATTAAGGCAGGGTTGCTGCTCACCAGTATATCACTCGTTAATTTTGCGGCATTTGCACAAGTTGATGGGGTAATTTATGCAGGAAAAGTGTTAGTTAAGCCAGAAGCCGGGGCGCTGAGCAAACAAACATTGGTTCTAGAAGAGGGCAAAGTCTCAGCTATCCACGAAGGCTATGTTTTACCTGAAAAGCTAGGCCTGAAAGATGTGAAACTTTACGACCTGAAAGACTACTATGTCATGCCTGGCATGATAGATATGCATGTGCATTTAACATTTGAACGAGACAAACATGCAAACCCACACGGGTGGTTAACGCAGGACAATGCGGACTATGCGTTAAACTCGCTCCCTTATTTGCAAAAAACGCTCGATGCAGGTTTTACCACGGTTAGAGATTTAGGCGCGAATTACCACGTTATATTTCCCCTTAAACGTGCTGTAGAAAAGCAACTTATAGTGGGTCCGAGAATATTTGCATCAGGTAACGCGGTATCTGCAACGGGCGGCCATGGTGATATGCATGGTTATCGACATGACCTGACAGACGCGATGAATACTAGTATTGGCATTTGTGATGGTGCTGATGATTGTCAACGCGCGGTGCGAGAGGTCATTAAATATGGTGCAGACGTAATAAAAATAACTGCCACAGGAGGGGTGTTAAGCAACACTGCCGCAGGCTTAAATCAACAGCTGACAGATGACGAACTCAATGCCATTGTAAATACTGCTCATAACCTTGGCCGTAAAGTGGCGGCTCATGCGCATGGTACTCGAGGCGTCAATGCAGCGATTCGCGCCGGTGTAGACTCGATAGAGCACGGTTCATATTTGGATGATGAATCAATAGCCTTATTTAAAAAACACGATACCTATTTAGTACCAACTCTACTTGCAGGCTACACCGTATCAAAAGAGGTACTAAGTAATCCTAATATGCCAAAAGCGATTGCAAATAAAGTACGTGAAGTTGCACCTGTGGTAGAGCGAGCATTTCGTAATGCACTAAAAAACAACGTTAATATAGCGTTTGGCACTGACTCAGGAGTATCTCGCCACGGAGATAATGCTAAAGAAGCTCAGTTGATGGTGGAGTATGGTATGACGCCAAAGCAGGTGCTGGTCAGTGCAACGCGCTCTGCAGCAAAGTTACTTGGTCAAGAAGATACCTTAGGTTCTTTAGAGGTGGGCAAATATGCTGACATCATTGCCATCAAAGCCAACCCTGAAGAAGATATTTCAGCGCTCAGTGAAGTTAGCTTTGTAATGAAAAATGGTGTTGTTTATAAAAACCAACTTTAAAAGGGGCTGTAGCATGATAGATTTTCGTTCAGATACGGTCACCCAACCTTGCCAACAAATGCGCTTGTTGATGAGCAACGCTGAAGTTGGTGATGATGTTTATGGTGATGATCCCAGCGTTAATGCGTTGGAACAATGGACGGCAACACGCCATGGTTTTGAAGCAAGTTTGTTTGTCAGCTCAGGCACTCAGGCAAACTTATTGGCCATATTAAGCCATTGTGAACGTGGGGATGAGTATTTGTGTGGGCAAAATGCCCATAACTATCGATATGAGGCGGGCGGAGCTGCTGTACTTGGCTCGGTACAACCTCAACCAATCGAAAATGAACCTGACGGTAGCTTGTGCCTAACTAAACTTGAAAAAGCCATTAAACCGGATGATAGTCACTTTGCTAGAACGCGCTTAGTGAGTTTAGAAAACACCATAGGTGGTAAGGTGTTAAGTTTGCAGTATCTAGCACAAGCCAGAGCGTTCACCAATAAGCATCAACTCATGCTGCATTTAGACGGCGCACGTGTATACAACGCGGCAGTTGCATTAAACGTTGATATAAAAGAAATTAGCCAACATTTTGACTCAATGACAATTTGCTTGTCTAAAGGGTTAGGAGCTCCGGTGGGGTCATTACTGCTAGGTAATCACGAATTTATTAACAAAGCAAGACGACTCAGAAAGATGCTCGGTGGTGGTATGCGACAAGCGGGGATCCTAGCTGCCGCGGGGCATTACGCATTAACACATAATGTGAGTCGTTTAGCTGACGATCATGACAATGCACAATATTTAGCACATCAGTTAAATACCCTAAAGGGATTTAATACAGAGCCATACCCAGTACATACCAATATTGTATTTGTGGATATTGAGGATAATGTTGATATTCAAAAAATATGTGAAAAATTAAAAACGCAGGGTATTGTTATTACGCCTGGATATCAAGGCATGAGGCTTGTAACTCATAAAGATATTGCCCGAGAGGATATCGATAAGTTAATACTTATTCTACGAGAGTTGCTATAAGTATTTTAGTTCTCTACTACCGCGTAAACCAGCTTGAGATGAGTCACCTCAAGCTGGTTTATATTGTGGGGTAATTAACCTCAGCGTCGGATAAGCGAATCATTTCCAATAAAGTTATGCCTTTCTACACGTATTTTATATTGCAAAATTCTTATCCAAAACGTGAGATTATGTGTTTGGTATCAGTGGTAAAGCGTCCACATCTTTAGGTACATCAATATACATTGGTGCAGTCAAATCGAGCTGGCTTATTGTATCAAAATCAATCTTATACGGGATTGGAGAGTCGTATTTACGGATCTGAAATTCGCCATGGCTTAAATCTTTAACCACGACCCACTGTGTATAATCGCTGCCTTCGCTTAAGTGGGCATCACCATAACGGGTAACGCCTTTTGGTAAGTCAACCGAGTTAATCAAATGATACGCAAGAGTTTTTGCATCTGCTGCATTTTTGATTTTATATCCTGCTTGGGCATCGGTTGCAAACTGTTTTAAAACCGCTGTTTTAACAAAGCGTGAAGCCGGAACAGGGTCGCCTGGTAATCCTGCTAACCCATATCCTTCGCCTTGTGGTGCTTCGATTGAGCATGCTATTTGGGGTGGATTATAAGGGCTAAACTTATGCTCTCGTAGCATGGCGTTTAAATTTGCGAGCTGTTCAGGGTAGGTTGGTGCATTAGTTAAAACGCCAAGCTCGTTGTTGTACACACAAGGCGTTCCATGTTTAGAAGAAAACTCGATAACAATGCTCTTGCCTGATTTATCGGTGATAGGAAAGTGTAAAGGTAGGGGAAGCTTTGCTACTTCAAAAAAGCGGTAATCTCGAGAGTTAACAGCTTGTTCTACCTCTTCAGTTGAGGAAAAGTTACCCAGTACCCAGTTAGTGAATAAATAAACCGGAATATCATTGTCTTGTATTTTTTCTGTTGTTAGGTATTCAGAACCCGGTAACCATAACGAGCCACAAGTGAGTCCTTCCTCGTTCATACCATCGGATAAACAATTGCCAAGCAGTTGTGCTACATACCCATCATCGTTATTATCATCAGTTGTGACGTTAATGTTTACACCCACTATACAGTATTTGTGGTGTGCTTTTGTTTTACCATATGAATAAAGTTGTTCACCTTTAGGTAAGATAGTTACTTGCCCATTTGCAACTGATTGATTACCAAATTCCATTGTTCTGCCAACAATGACTGCATCAGGTATCGTGAAAGGGATTTTTTCTTTTGAGCTTGTTTCGGTTGTGATTACGAAGTTGGTACACATAATATTCTCCTTTTGAACAGCAAAAGTATATGAGTGGTACCAACTTTGTTCTATTACATGTAATTACAGAGTGCACTGTAATTACATGGATGTTTGGTAAAGCTAAAATTTGGTTACTGCTCGAGATAACAAATAACCGCTTCTTGTTTTGGATTTTGTTGCGTATCTTCAATTAAATAGCTTGCTTTTTTACTGTTTTGACACAAACACATATCGTAATGGTTGATCATATAAGCATTGCCTACAGAGTCTTCATCCGTTTTTTCAATACTGCAAGTTGGCTCTCGCCAAATTGGATCCCAACCGCTTTGCCCAATAGCTACAATTTTAATGTTTTTATTTACAGGCAGAGAAGCGGCTTGCTCAACATTAGCAAACGCCGTAAATGTTACAGTGCTTGCGATTATCAGACCTAACTTTTTCATTGTTCATCCTTAATAAAGTCAAATATAGAGTTATTACTCAGTCTGGCGGTATTTTATTTTTTTTAAATGATATTGCAAGCGGTATAAAATTGGTTGGTAAAGCTTTTATTTATATTAATACAATTGTTTTTGTGGGTAATGTTGCGCTGCCTTTAAATTGTCGATTAAAAATGACTTTTTTCGCAAAAGTAGATGATTATTATACTGTTATTTTAAATTTTTAAATACTCAAATTTCTATTGAAAATAACTATAAGGGTAGGCCTGATACCACTAACTATGAGATACAATAGGACTTGCATCAAAGACTGTGTTATGAGGTATTTCTTTAGGTATACGGATCACAAAATGTGCACCTTCACTGTCTTCAATGCAGTCGATTTGGCCGCACATAATATGCACGACCGAATTGTAGATAATATTAAGGCCTAAACCTAAACTACCTTCTCCCAATCGAGTGGTATAAAACGGGTCAAAAATTTGCTTGCGTTTTTCTATCGCAATACCCGAGCCGTTATCCTTGTAATGGATGAGCACATGCTCATTGGCGTCACATTCAACAACAATTTCAATTTTTGGGTTTTCAGTATTGGTAAAGCCATGTTTAACTGAATTTTCAATGAGTTGTGCGATAACTTTGAGTAACACTGGCGCATAGTTAGTAAGCTCTATATTTTCTCCATCTAAGCACAATTGTATCGACTTTTGCTGTGTTGCGATTAAGGTTTTGGTATGACTTTGTAAAAAGCTTAATACACAAAAGTTAGTTAACTCACTGATTTGTAGTTTTGCCGACATCATTTTAAATCGTTGAACCATGTCTGCTGCTTTTTCACTATTCTTTTGACTCAGTTGCAATAGCTCAGTTGCTTCGTGAATAAATTGCTCAAGCAACTTTTGTGTTAAAGACTGACTAGAAAACTGCGTGGATAGACGCTCTACCAATGACTGTAAGCTGGAGTCAGCGGTGATCACAAGCCCAAGTGGGGTGTTAAGCTGATGTGCCATGCCAGAGACAAGCGTGGTCATTGCCCGCATTTTTTCAGACTCGACCAGTTTTTCTTGGGTGTTGTTGAGTTGTGTCAGTAAATTCTGCAGCTGCCTCTTTTTACTATTTAATCGATACATAAAGGCCCAGGTTACCGTGATAATAATCAGCGAGCTGCATAATATAATCCAACCTTGGCGACGTTCTGACTCCGCTTTGGCAAGTGTTATTTGGTGCGCTTGTTCTAGTTGTTTTAAGGCCATTTCTTTAGTTTGTAATTCAGTTTGCGAAAGCATGTAAGCAAGTCCAATAGAGGCTTGCTTTTTAGTAAATGTTTCATAGGCTGAGTTATATTGTTTAAGGGCCTCCAAAGCTTCGATTAGCTCGCCAGATTGCTGCATTAGTTCGCTTTTTAGCTTTAAAGCCCTTTGCAATGAACTAAAGTGTTTATATTGCTCTGCAAGCTGTATTACTTGCTCAATTTTTGCTTGTGCTTCATCAAACCGATTTTGTATTAGATAGATTTTTACAAGCTCGAGGAGTGCCCTGTCTGTTTTTGAGTGGGCGCTTTTGTTTTGCCAATTTTTGATTGCGTCTTTTAGATATTGTTCAGCTTGGCGAAAATTGCCTTCACTAGCATAAACCCGGCCCAAATTATAAAGTGACCAAGAAAGGTGGTAGTCATAACCATTTGCTCTACGGATCTCAAGCGCTTCTTGATGCAATTGTTTGGCTTTTCCGAGTTTTCCTTGTAAATAGGCAACTTCACCTAAGTTGTTTAATCCAGTTGCTTGTTGTGATGCTAAGTCTAATTCCATTGCGGAATTGTAAAAACGTTGAAAGTAATTTTCTGCTTCTTCTAACAGGCCCAGCTTTAAATACACGTGGCCGATATTATTTTCTGTTTGCGCGATAAATTGAGGGCGATTTAGTAATGGCGCTTCTTGGTAGGCCTTTAAGTTATTTTTTAAAGCTAAATCATAAAGTTCAATGTTAGAAAAGGCACTGGCAGAGATACTGTAATAGCTATATAAAATACCTGGTTCTTTAATATCTCGCGCCATTAGGCGTGCTTGAGCTAAGGTATCCAAGGCCGCTTCTAATCGGTCTGCATTGATTTGATACCAAGACTTTAGATAGAGCAGCCGGATGGTTTGAAAGTTTGCAAGCTTTTGATTATATTCATTAATTATCTTTTCAACCTGTTCAATGCCTGCCAGTGGCGATTGACCCGCCGCTTTACTTACTTGTGTGCGTAATTGACTAAACTCTTCATCGGGGAGTTGTGCGTTTATTGAAGTACAAATAAAAATAGAGAAGGAAAGAAACAGCCAAATACACTCTTTCATCAATATTGCTTACAGCTAGTTAAGACTTATTTCATTGTAGGTTAAATTGATTGATTTGCGAGTAACGACACAGGTTCGTTTAGTTTAATTTGTGGTTATTTGCTGCTTATCGCATTTTAATACAATGCCTTTTGATGCAGTCGAGCACGAAACTCACTGGGCGTACACGCCTTCAACACTTGAAATCGGCGGTTAAAGTTAGAAATGTTATTAAAGCCACATTGATCCGATATTACACTGATCGGGGATGCAGAGCTAATCAAAAGCTTACAGGCTTTGGCAATGCGTAGCTGATTAATAAACTCGGTAACGGTACGCTCTGTGCGCTTTTTAAAAAAACGATGGAAATGATTGGTACTCATATGCGCTTGTTGTGCAAGCTCATCGGCGCTTAATTTTTCGGTATAATTATCATAGATATAAGCAATAACTCGATCGAACTTGTCTTTGGCTGGGTCATGGCGATCATCAAAGCGAAAGCCGTTGCTGGCCAAATGCTGATAATCCGAAGTTGTCATTAGCGTTAGCACTTTTAGTAGCAGCACAAAGCGGGTTAACGGCTGCGCATCGGCCATTTGTTCAAACCAAACTTTCGCTTGCAGTGCTACCTTTTTGGAGAATTTTACACCACGGCGTGATGCATTTAACAATTCAGATAAACCATGTAATTCTTGGTGCTGTGTTACCAAAGACTCTAACCAATTCGCTGGTATTTGTGCTACATGCACAACGTGAGCGCTGTTATCAGGGTTAGGTTTTGATTGCCAAGTATGGGGCAAATCAGGACCTAATATAACTAAATCTAGATCGTCATAGGGGGCGATATGATCTCCTACGTGACATACGCCAACACTGTTTAGCGTCAAACAGATCTCATATTCTGGATGATAGTGCCAATTAAAGGGAATTTCGGGTAATTGATAGAGGCAATAGCGCCATGAACATCCCGGTGATGGCAGTACTTTTTCATACATCGCACGCATAGTAATTTCCTTTTACATTCGAGGGACTGACTTTCGCTGCAACAACACAACCTTATCAAACATCTTAAACATCTTAAATATCTTAAATATCTTAAATATCTTAAATATCTTAATGTTACAAATTTAAAACTGAAAAATGATTGCATTAAATAAGATACCATGCAAATTCAATCACTAAATAATTTTAACCTATCGAAATATAGGATTGCCAACATTGCTGTGAAGTGTTTTTATCAAACTATCTTCGTTTAAGCGTGAAAAGTATCAGTAGTAGATAGAAATATACTGCTTATAAAACACCCAAGACGATACCCTAGCTTCTGCCAATAACAGATTAGGAACAATGGGCAGAATAATGAATACAACTAAGTTGAAGCAATTTAAATTGAATAAACTTGCTGCCATCATAACAGCAAGTACCTTATCACCCTTGCTACTCACAGTAGCACCATCAGCCTTTGCCCAAGATCAAAGCGCCGATGAAAGTGTTGAAGTGATTGAAGTCAGAGGAATTCGTCGCTCGCTTGAAGCCTCAATGAACACCAAGCGTTTTGCAGATGGTATTGTCGATGCCATCACCTCGGAAGATATAGGTAAGTTTCCAGACAAAAATATTGGTGATGCGCTACAGCGCATTTCAGGGGTAACGGTCGACCGTCAATATGGTGAAGTGAGTGGTGTCACTATTCGTGGTACTGCTCCTGAACAGTCTCGCATTTTGTTAAATGGCCAGTCAGTTGCTAGTACCGATTGGTATGATTTAGGCCCAGCGACCCGCACGTTTAACATGGAGCTGCTCTCTGCAGAGCAAGTGTCGGCGGTGAATGTCTACAAAACGCCAGAGGCAAACATCGAAGAAGGTGCATTGGGTGGTACGGTAAACCTAGTGACGCGTAAACCCTTGGACTTAGATGCGCACACTTATATGGTGTCAGCAGAACTGGGCCGCTCCTCTTTGTATGATGAAAACGACTTAAGTGGATCGTTTTTAGGTAGCTGGAAAAATGATGATGAAAAATTCGGTGTACTGGCGGCTTATTCTGTTGAGAGTCTGACGTCGGGTCGCCATGTTATCGAGTCCATTGGTGGTTATTATGAATATTTTGCCGCCAACCAAGATGCTGGGCAAGCTTCCACAGTAGGTGCTTGGGCTATCGGCTCGCAAGCATTCAAAGCAGAGCGCGAACGTACCAGCGCACAACTGACCGCGCAATTCGCACCAAGTGACAATACCGAGTTCACTGTCGACTATTTTAGCTTTGAATTTGATAATCCACATGTGAACCATAACTTTCTTACGGTAAGTGCCCGTGGTGCCGGTGCGGTTGATGTGCAAAACAATGCGGCAGGTGGTACGCAGCGTGCGCGCATTTTGCCAGGTTATGCGAACATTATCTATAACCCAGTTGTTCGTAACGCTGTAAACATGGAAGTCGACGTACTTAACCTAAGCGGTAAATATGTAGGAGACACTTTTGAGATCAGCGGTGTAATCGGTCACTCTAGCTCTGAAGGTGGTACTCAGTTTGGTTCATCAAGCTGGTGGATCCCAGCTTCAGATGAAGGTGAGCGCATTGGCGACCCTGCATTCCCTGATGGTCAAAGCAGCACCGACGGCGGATTTACATACGACGCTTCAGGTCCTTATCAAATCTGGTTTGACTCTTTAGACCCAACTGATGCGACGCAATTTAAACATGCTCAAGAAGCTAACTTTCAAACAACCGTGCAAGAACACGATGTGAGCTATGCGCAAGCAGATGTGAAGTGGATGTTAGATAATGCTTATTTCAATAATATTCAAGCTGGTGTGAAGGTAAACCAAAATGAGTTTTCGCGTGTTGCGCTAGAGCGTAACCCTTCAGAAATATTGGGTTTTGTACCAAACTCAAACCTTGCTGATTGGAGTGATGGTGTATTTACCAATCTTCACTCACAAACTGGGGGGCACATTCTAGATTCTTACGCCAAGTTAGATGAAGACAAGTGGTGGAACTTTATCAAGGGCAAGTATGAGGCAGGTGAATTAGTTGAAATTAAAGCGCTTGGCAAGACGTTTAACGTTGAAGAAGATATGCTCGCGATATACGTACAAAGTGATTTTAGCGGAGAAAACTTCCGTGGTAATGTCGGGTTACGCTATGTTGATACCGAACAAACATCGCTTGGCTATGTCGATAAACAGAAGTTTAATGAAACAGTTGATTATGATAACTGGTTGCCAAGCATAAACGTTGCTTATGATTACAGTGACGACATTATCATCCGCGCCGCCGCATCTAGCGTTATGTCCCGTACAAATTACAGCGACTTAAAACCAGGCCTTGCCATTGATGCTAACTTTGGTTCTGCTACAGGTGGTAACCCGAACCTTAAGCCATACGAAGCAGATCAAGCAGATATTGGTGTGGAGTACTACTTCACACCAGCATCTTTGCTCTCAGCAGCTGTTTTTGTGAAAAAAATTGATAACGTTGTCTTCTCGACTGAAGGTGTTGAGTACGTAGAAGGATGCGGCACCGACTCTTCTAAATACGATCAGTGTCGTGTCACGCGTCCGCGCAGTAACGGTGATGGTGATGTAACAGGGGTAGAACTGCAGCTTCAACATAGTTTTGATAATGGCTTTGGTTTTATTACTAACTACACCTATGTGGATAGTGAAACCACCACACCCGACAATAGTAAAGAAATGGTGCCTGGGGTATCTGAGAACTCATTCAACGGCTCACTATTTTTTGAAAACGAGCAGTTTAGTGCACGTATCGCTTATAACTGGCGCAGTGAATGGATTGGCGTTGGTGCAGCGCAGGCTGTACGCAATGACAGCTACCAGCAATGGGATGCCTCACTGGTATGGCATGCAATGGAAAATCTAGACGTCAGCCTAGAAGGTGTGAACCTGACTAATGAGGTTATTCAGTCTTACGACACTAACTACAAGTTAACGCAGAATACCATTGAATTTGGAGCACGTTATTACCTTGGCGTTAGCTATAAGTTCTAACCATGGAGCCCCAGCCGGTTGCGGCTGGGGTTATTTGAGTCATGAAAAAAATACATTCACTAACCATACTGGGTGGCGGAACTGCGGGTTGGATGTGCGCAGCCTACTTGGCTAGGCATCAACTTAATTTATCGGTCACTGTGATTGAGTCTCCAAGCATTGGCCGAATTGGTGTTGGCGAAGGCTCAACGCCGCACTTACAGCTTTTTATGCAAAGCCTAGGCGTGCAAGAGAGTGATTGGATGAGCGAATGTCAGGCAAGCTATAAAACTGGGATCTATTTTGATAACTGGAATGGCGATAAAAGTAGCTACTTTCACCCTTTTTTCAGTGAAATGGACGCGAAAACAGCTGAAGTCTACTTTGTTAATGCCAATGCGAGGCGTCGAGGCAGTGAATACTTTGATAAGCCCAATCATTACTTTTTGGCAGCAGTGCTTGCTGACAAACAACAAGCGCCACTACCACAAAGTCCGCTGCCCAGAGCTCTTGAATACGGTTACCACTTTGATGCTCAAAAGCTGGCTGATTGGCTAAGAAAATTTAGCTTGGCCCGAGGAGTAAAACATATACCAAGCACGGTGAGTGAAGTACAACATCAAGCACGGGAAATTATTGCTCTAACACTAGAGTCGGGTGAGCAGGTAAGTAGCGATTTTTACGTCGATGCCTCGGGCTTTAACGCATTGTTGATTGACAAAGCGCTGAAAGTGCCGTTTGTTTCCTTTTCGGATCAGCTACTTAATGACGCGGCTGTCGCCATTGCCAATGACAAAAAAGACCCATTACCGTCGAGTACGTCATCTATCGCCATGCCGTGTGGCTGGCGTTGGCAGATCCCACTGCAAGGCAGAACTGGTCATGGTTACGTGTACAGTAGCGCATATGTCACCGCTGAGGAAGCTGAGGCACAGCTGCGCCAAGCAGCTCAACTTGATAAAGGGCAAGCGAAACACCTTAGCATGAGAGTGGGCATGATGGCGCGCAGTGTAGAGGGTAATGTGTTTGCCATTGGTCTTGCTCAGAGTTTTATCGAACCATTAGAAGCCACGGCACTGATGGTCACAGGTCATAGCATTGAGTTATTGAATAGGCTGTTATCTCAGCAACTTGACTATGAAGCTATCAATCAAGAGCTGTCTGATCTTGTGCTTGGGATCAAAGAATATGTACTGGCCCATTACGCTACCAGCAAGCGTGTAGATACTCCGTATTGGCTAGATGCGAAAGCCGCAGCGCTGAGCTTGAACGAGCTCGATGAGTTACTCACACACTGGCGTAGCGGTGGCGACTTTGATGCTTGGCTCAACCAACACAGACAACAATCGCCCTATATTCGACCAAGCTGGTATTGCTTACTTGGTGGCATGGATCATCGTGATAGTAGCTGCCACATGCCCTTTGAACAGGCACCGCAACATATTGAGTATGCAGCAAAAGTCTACCTAAACAAACTTAGTGAAGCACATTTTATTGCTCATGAAAATGCGCTGGAACAATTACACGTATGTGGTGCATAACCCCAATTGCGGGTGGTGGTGAGATTCCTCTTGATCTTTTTGTTTGTCTGCCCACAAGCGAGATCGCCACGTCATCACCCGCTTTTTAATTGAAGATGGAAATACAACATGAAAAAAAGCTATCTAGTGATTGCATTAGTATTAGCAACCTTTTTTACGGTGTCTTTTATCACCAATATTTTAGGCGCGATTTTTCCCGCATTAATAGACAGTTACAGCATAGGCTTAACGCTCGCAGGTTTTTTTCCGTTCGCGTTTTTTATCGCCTATGGTGTGATGTCAATTCCAGCAGGGCTACTGGTACAGCGCCTAGGAGAAAAGACAGTGATGCAGCTGGCATTTGCCCTTGCTGCAATTGGCGCAGCGACCTTTGTGTTACTGCCTACATTTGTAATTGCCATGGTTGCCTTGTTTATGTTGGGTTGTGCCATGGCTTTGCTGCAAGTGGCTATCAATCCGCTGCTAAGAGCAAGCGGTGGCTCAGAACATTTTGCCGTGCTGTCAGTTTTTGCACAGTTGATGTTTGGTGCTGCCGCAACACTTGCGCCTTTGGTGTATAGCAAACTGCAAGCTCAAGTAACCACCATCGAGGGAATTGGCGGTGCGCTGTCTGGCATTATTCCCGCCGATAAAACGTGGCTAAGTATTTATGCACTCTTCGCACTACTTAGTGTGACTATGTTACTACTTTCACAATTTACCCCATTTAGCGTGGTACCTGAGCAGAAAAAGCAGCAGCTGGGCTGGTCACAAAGTATCGGTTTTTTTAAAGATAAAACCGTGTTGAAATTTTTTGTTGCCATAGCCGCGTATGTTGCACTAGAGCAGGGGGTGGCTAATCTTATTTCTGTCTTTTTGCAGCAATATCATGGCCTTGACCCAACGAGCGAAGGCGCAAAAGTCGTCAGCGAGTTTTGGTTATGCCTAACTTTAGGCTGCCTGCTTGGACTGCTGCTCCTTAAACTGATTGATGCACAAAAGTTGTTGATTTTATTCAGCCTTGGTGCCGCTATCGCGCTGCTATGTGCGTTATTGGGGACTAAAACAGTTGCCCTTATCGCCTTTCCAATAGTGGGTTTTTTCCTCTCCATTATGTGGTCGGTCATATTTGCCCTCGCATTGAACTCATTTAAAACAGGTCATGGTGCAGTTACGGGAATTTTATGTACGGGGATCATTGGTGGTGCCTTTATGTCACCTATCTTAGGTTTTGCGGCTGAGTTAAGTAATAACCTACAACTTGCTGCCCTGCTATTACTGCTTCCACTTGGCTACATTCTGAGCGTTGGAGTGTGGGCTAATCCTTTGATTAAAAATAAAACGTTTGGCAATAGCCAAAAGACGCTGTCTCAACCTCTAAACGAGAATAGTTAAATTACTATGAATCACTCTTTGTTATGTATCGATTTGGGCGGCACAAAGGCCCAAGTAGCGTCTGTTACGCACTCTCAAGTTAAACAGGTACGCCAATATGCTGTACCCAGTCAGGCCAGTTTGAGCCAAGTTAATGCCTTTGTGATGCGCTTAATCGACGAAAACCGAACGCTCGAAACAACAGGCATTGCCATTGGAGTACCAAGCACCTTGGAGGTGTGCAGCGGCACCGTACTGACAACACAAAATATTCCTCATTGGCATAACGTGCCTTTGAAGCACCTGCTAGAGCAGCGGTTCTCGCTACCCGTAGTGGTGCACAATGACGCAAACTGCTTTGTTTACGGTGAATATCTATACGGTGGTCATGATGCTAAAAACCTGATTGGCGTATGCCTTGGCACAGGAATTGGTGCTGGTTTTGTTTTTAATGGTAGCTTGTATACAGGAAATCATAGTGCTGCAGGAGAGTTAGGTAATTTAACTTATCTTGATGGTATTATTGAAGATTACGCTTCTGGACAGTTCTTTGGGCGACAAGGGATTGAAGGAAAATGGTTGGCCGAACAAGCACAGTACGGTGACTCATTTGCGCTACAACAATTCGAGACATTCGGCAGTCATGTGGGTCATGCGCTAGCCCAAGTGGTGCTGGTGTTAAACCCTGATGTCATTGTTCTTGGCGGTTCCGTAACACATTCCTATGACTATTTTAAAGCGGCCCTTGATGCAAAGATGCTGCAGTTGCTTGACGGTGCTTTATACCAATCCGTTAGTGTTATGCCGAGCACCTTAAATCATGCGCCACTTTTAGGAGCGTACGGATTGTTTCAACATAATAAAATTAACTATGATAACAAGGAGCTCGCCAATGAGGTTTAATCGGCTTATTGCCCTAATTTTTGGGGTGTCGTCTCCCCTTTATGCCATTGACCAAAGTGCATTAAACTGGCTGAGCCAAAACCTTGAAGTGAAATACACTTTGTTGGATAGCAAGCCCACCTCCTGTCCTAAAGAGCAACAAAAATGCTATTACTCTGAGTTGAGCTTTAGCGTAGCCAAAGCCAATACCCGAGCAAACAATGACTTTGCTATCTTTTTTAGCCAACTGATGCCGATTTACCATGTAGAGGGTGATAACTTTACCATTACCCATATCAATGGTGACATTCACAAAATCATGCCAGCAAAGGGGTTTACTGGATTTTCAAACACCCCCACTAAGGTGCGCTTTTATACCAAGGACTCTCAAGTTACACGTTCGGAATTTATGCCAAATTATATTGTTACGGACGCGCAGCTTACGCTCACCCCAAAAGTGATAAAAAGCACACAAACCCAGCTTGATAATGACACTGGTCTTGAACTACAGCCATACTTAGCGCCATTTACTTCACTCAATCAGCTGCAAACCAGCGGTAAAGACGACACGCCGTGGATGGGCAGTGAATACCTGTATCAACACCAAGTAAAACCAACCCTTGATGCTGCGATTGGGCTTATTCCTCAACCCAGACAACTTACCGTGCTGTCTGATAAACGTATAAAACTAGCGGGCGGTATTAATCTGCAACTGTCAGGTATTTCTGTAAATGCTATCGCAATGGCAGAAAAACGACTCAATACTCTGGGAGTTAAAAGTACCAAGAATGGATTTTTAGTTGATGTAGCCGTAAAGCCAAATCAGCAAACAAGCCCACATTATCAACTGACGGTCGCCGCAGATAATATCGCCATTAGGGCCAACAACGCAGCCGCTGCATTTTACGCTTTACAGAGCCTTGCAGGGCTGTTGGATATTCATGATTTGAGCATTCCCACCGTTGAGATCATAGATGCACCAAGGTATGACTTTCGTGGGTTACATGTGGACGTTGCCCGCAACTTCCGTTCTAAAGCCTTTATTTTGCAAACCATTGAACAGATGGCGGCATATAAGTTAAATAAGTTACACCTACATTTGGCTGATGATGAAGGCTGGCGCTTAGCCATCAAAGATCTCGATGAACTCACTTCAGTGGGCGCTTATCGCTGTTTAGATTTAAGCGAAACTCGCTGCCTATTGCCGCAATTAGGCGCTGGGAATGGCAAAAACGCGAGTGTTAACGGCTTTTACTCGGCAGAGGATTATATTGAAATTCTACGCTATGCCAAAACGCACCACATCGAAGTATTACCCTCGTTGGATATGCCTGGTCACTCACGCGCTGCGATTATAGCTATGGAAGCGCGATATAAAAAGCTGATGACACAAGGCAAACAAGAGGATGCACAGCAATATCGCTTAGTAGAACCTGCTGATAAGACGCGTTACAGCTCCATTCAACATTATAATGACAACACGCTTAATGTCTGTATTGAAAATACTTACACCTTTATCGACAAAGTATTGAGCGAAGTCAAAGTATTACATGACCGTGCAGGGGTACCACTTAGCACCTACCATATCGGTGCAGATGAAACCGCGGGGGCTTGGCTTGATTCGCCAGCTTGTAAAACATTGCAGGCAAGCGTGAAAGACTTTAGCAACTTTAATGGTTACTTTATTGAGCGGGTAGCAACGTTACTTGATAAAAAAGGTATACAGGTTGCTGGGTGGAGCGATGGCTTAGGTGATGTACGTGTAGCCAAAATGACAAAGAATGTCCAGGTCAATGCTTGGGCGACATTAAGCGAAAATGGGCATGTGGTCGCTCATCGTTTCGCTAATCAAGGGTGGCAGGTTGTGTTGTCTAGCCCTGATGTAACCTACTTTGATTTTCCATATCAGTCTCATCCACAGGAGCGGGGTAATCATTGGGCAAGCCGTGCCATTGACAGTAAAAAGATGTTTGAATTTATGCCAGATAACCTCCCTGCGCATGCAGAGATCTGGAAAAATACTCACAATCATTCTTACATAGCTGATGACAGTGAGTCATCACTTAACAATGGAGTTAAATTATCTGGAATTCAGGGGCATTTATGGAGTGAAATGTTGCGAAGTGATGAGCAAGCACAGTACATGCTTTACCCAAGGTTATTAGCCCTTGCAGAGCGTGCATGGCATCATGCAAAGTGGGAGCTACCCTACCAAGCAGGTCGTACATACAGCCAATCTAGCGGATATTTTACCGCGCAGTTGCAAGCACAACGAGAAGCCGATTGGCAGCGGTTTGTAGCCATTTTGGGCTATCAAGAGTTACCTAAATTAGCACTGGCTGATATTGCGTATCGAGTACCTGTTGTCGCAGCAAAACAGTTATCTGCAGATAAACTTGATGCTTTTACCGCCATTGCGAGTTTTGCCATTGAAGCACAGCTACAAGACGGTGAATGGGTGCCTTTTAATACTTCACTTGGCAAAGTACACGGGCTTAGAGCCGTGCAATCTAGTTCGGGTCGCAAAGGAAGGGCATTGATTTTAGAAAGGGAATAACAACGTGACCTGAACTTACTGATAGATATGCGTGGCTGTTTTGCTTTTTGCTTACAACTACCAACCAAGCAAGAGAAGTTGATTAATGCGATAAACTTACGTAACCACGTTAGTTGTCATGGGCATCATCTTCAATTTCCTTCCAACCTTGGCAACCTGCAATGGCGGCAGTGATTGTTAGAAACAGAATATCGAATAATGGGTGTTGCACTTTGCCTTGCTGGCGTGGTTCATCAATGGAAAAAAGTGTTCGAACAACGTATTGGCTGACATAATTGAGCTGCTCAATTTAAAAAGCAGTATAAGGTCATAAATTTATATCGAGGTAAAGTTCGTTATCTTGCTCTGGTGTTGGGGGAATATAATAATACTTCAATAAAAAGTTGGAATTGTGGACATCTACTCGAACTTTGAGTGAAGACACAGACGAGCCTAGTTTAAGGGGCTGCATTAGCCCCTTAAACTAATCTAACTTATTATTTACCCAGTTTAAATGGTTACTTTTATATACATCCATACCTTTTTTGCGTATCCGCTCAATCCAAATTTCAGCCTTATTGACACCCACATCATAATATCCAATTGCCGATTGCTGTAATATACGATGTTCGTTCTGGATGGTGGTTGGCATAAGGGCAGAATCATCGGTGTTAACACATACGGCAACAGCGCCTTTACGAAGACCAAATTGGTTGAACTTTTCACCTGCTTTGATCCAATCTTGTTCGGGGGGATCCCAGCGAAAAATAGGGTGCTCGCGATGATGTTTAAAGCGACCAATATAAATATTGGAGGTTGGGCACGCTTCAATAATAATCTCTTGGGCAGCATACTTTTCCATTTGCAAATCTTGGATAGCTTCGTATAGCTCAAGCTCAGCGGCAGAAATAGAATCAAAATACATGCCCAGCTCTGTACCAAAGGGCTCTTCACCTGACTTGGGTATACAGTGGATCATGACAGATTTTTGATTATTGCCTGATAGTAGACTGTTACCTGTATACTGTTTCCAAAGTTCAAATGCCTTATTGGACGTGTTTGATGGTTTATTTTCATCAAAATCAATCGCCCATCCGGGCTCGACAAGATTACTATTGCGTACAGAGTAGGGGCAGTTTCTACGTAGCTTCCACGCTTCATATAGGGTTCTGCAGCTATATTCCTGATCATATTGCAGTGACGACCAATATTGGATTTTTTCGTTCAGCAACTGTAGCACGCCGGTAAACTGTGGCACCTGCTGCACTACTTCGAGTGCTTTTTGATAACACCATACTAGATTATCTAGGTGCTCATCTAATGTCAGGTAAGCAACACGTTGGCGCTTTGCCCACTTTCTGGGTAATACACCTAATGCTAAGGCATGTCCTAGTCTATCTCCTGCTTGATAGTTACAGAAATAAACGGCTTCATCAATAGCGCGCAATCCGCTGAGTAAGTGGCTGAAGTCTTCCCCTGCGTGAACAGTTAAGAAGGGTCGTTGCATACGGTTAGAAAACATACCTTTAGAGCTATACTTAGCTTCACGTAGTACCCTAAGGGCCGGTGCAAAAATTTCGATGGGAAGTTGGTTTTCATCGCCTGCGACATCAAAGCCACGAATGGCTTTGCGCAAGTCAAAAGTTAATTCTCGTTGCGCTTTGAAAAGCCCACTTTTGTTGCTATCTTCTTCAGAAAAGGTCGTTGAACAAGCAAATTCTTGTAGCATATTAACTTGTTGTTTGAGTCTTTTCCTGACCTCTTCTTGGTATTTGTCGCTACGCATTCCTGAGCGAGTAAAGTGCAGAACAAAGTGCACTTGTTCGGCAAGACTGTTTTTGTATAACCCTTTTAGCGCTTTAGCCAATGCATCTGGGTGACACGGAAAACAATCACTACCTAGCAACACATTGGCAGTAGACCTAAATTCGCGATAATTCTGGTGCATATCGGTGTTTAACGCATCAATTGCACTGTGAGTCTGGTGTTTGAGGGCTCTGGAGTCTCGAGCTTTGAAGCGCGAATGATTCACAAACTGGCTTAGCCCTACACCAGAGACCACCATGTAGTTTCTTAAAATATTACAGGTGCGAATAAATTGGCTTTTTAGCGGGTTTAGAGCGCAATGAGTGCTTAATATGCCTACGCAATAAAGTAACCATCGTTTTGCTGAAGGGGCTGAGCGGTTATGTGCAGCAACAAAGTAAGGTTGCAGTGGCTGCTGTGCTTCATCTTCATTGAGGTAAACTAGTATATTATGCTCAGCTTTCTTAACGTTTTCTGAGCCAAAGGGAATAAATGGTTTGTCGCTTTTATTAAATGTGCGTTCAATCAGCTCGCATCCTAAATAATGACACCAGATAGGTAAACTTTGTTTTTTATATATCCCACTTTCAAACTGGGTATACTCACTGCGCCTTGGCCACACGATTTCATCATCTAATTGTTGTCCGTAAAGGGCAAAACTGAGCAGTGAGGGGCCGATGTAACCATGCCCTCCCAAATGTACATGGTTATCGGCATACCCTCGGCCAAACCTGTCATTAGGCAGGCCAAACGGGCATTGCTCGTTAATAATGGCATTGATCACATCTAAATAGCTCACCCCATTTCGAGACGTAACATCTTTGTAGGCTTGGGCAACAACCCAACTAGGGTCAATTAAACTGAGTAATTCTAACCATTGATCTAGCTTTTTGGGTTTGACTTCAAAGCGATTACCTTGCCATTGCAAATAATAGTTAGCCAGCTTGCTCAGTAACCGTTCTGGGTCTTCATCAATATTTGATGTGCCGTGCAGTGCGAGCATATGGCGTATATCGTCAGTACGCAGAGTATGGCTCACATACTTTTGATAGTCTTCAACGGCTTTTACCAGATTGGTGTTATGCTCAGGCGCATCAGAACAGCTCAATACTTGCTCTAAATTGTCTGCGGTTTTGAGCAAGCGATCAGATGTGAGTAGTGCGGCCGCAACAACCGACTTGTCTGAAGAACAGATCACTTAAACAGCCCTGAAACTATAAGCGAAGAAAGTACTTTTCCCTCGTCAGATTGTGCATTAAGCTTTCTATCCTTTTTAAATTGCTGCAAAACGACTCTAGGGTATTGTAATAACCATTTGAAGGCTGGGGAACGCTTAACGATATTATCCGTATTTTGAGTTAACCAGTTGCGTAACCTCGCTGTGCTGGCTCTGGTTTGTTCATCTATATGATACAAATCTAGGAGCTCAGCAAGTGTTGTATAAATTTGATCATTGAGTTCTTCGTCCAAAGAATCAATTTTTTGGATGTCCTTTTGTGGTTGCATAAAAACAGCGTCATTTTTAGCTACAGCAGCTTCCCTGTATTTACCCAGCATGAGTGTCTTACCCTTATCTAAATTACTTAGCTTAATAATTGGGTGTTGTTCAAGGGCTTGGCAGAATGCGAGTGTAAGCGAAGATGTATCGCTCGTTGTCAAATCCGAGCTTTTGGATTGTTCTTCTAAAAAAGCTCTGTTACGCATTAATGTGCGGTCGGTGCGTTCAAATTCGGCTCGGTCACGAATAGTGGAGTAGTTAGATGTAATAGCAACATTGGCAGCTATCGCTTCACCTTGTACTCCCGCGCTGTAAGCAGAGTTGAGTAGCATGTAGTTAAATCGCGTGGCAAGATCCGATAGATGCTCGTCTTTATAGCCTTGGCTTTTTCTAAATAGACTCCGGCGATCTTCTGTTTTTAATAGGTTTTGGTACTTAAATAGGTTGAAGGCGGTGAAGGTCTTATTAAACATATAGGCGAAAAGCTCAGTGAGTTTACGCGTGTCAATTTGCTCAAATAATGCTTTATTGTCACTGTGCCATTTAGCTATGCGGTTGCTCAGCTCAGCTGCAGTGGAAGCTTGTGTCGACTGAGTACGCTCAAGCTCATCTGTCTCTGCATCATCATCATCGTTAAACACCGCTTTGGTCATATTCATATTAAAGATAGAATAAAACGGGGCTCTACTGAGGATAGCCATTATATTGTCGGTCAGCTTTTTCTGGTCCACAGTGGGCGATAAAAATGAATAGGCAATAAGCTCAAAGGAGCGGCTCATAAATACAAACCGATAGGTGTTAGACATGGTGGAATAAAAATCTCTATGGGTGAATATGTCTAATAGTAGTTGTTCGGTTGATACTCGCTCTTGTGCGTTGTTTGATAGCTCAGTAGAGCTTTGGCTACCTTCTTGGAAGGTTTTAGGCGTGTTGTTGATAGTTGTTTGACTAATGAACAGTTTGAAGTCAAAAAACTCCAAAGGTGGCATGCTGCGCAAAGTCAAAGATTGAGCGTTAAATACCGAATCAAGTATATCTTTATTATTAGTGCGATCCTTTTCGCTTTCAATTTTGGCCATTTCGGCAGTCTGTTGTTTGTAAAAATGAACTCTTGCCCAAGGATATAGCTCTTTATCCATCTGCATTTTGGGGTTAAAAGAAAGCAACTTTTGAATATCAAATAGCTGCTCTGTGTTTCTATTTACAAGTGTTAGATAAGAGGCTGCGTTGGTGTAGGCTACACCATTTTTCTTTTGCTCTGCCCAGTTAGCATAGCTTTCCCATAGTGTTTTATTGTCGGGCTGAGGTACTTCTTTTTGGCTTAGAGATTCATCTATATGGCAAGGTGGAATAGCCCGAGCTAGCTGAACCAGTTCACGTGATGACTCTGGTTCTGGCCAATGCTGTAATACTTCTTTGTTGTTACAAAGCGGGTAGAAGGATTTAAAAAGTAATTGATTATATTCTTTTATAGAATATCCCAATTGTTCGCTACCCAAATTTTGAACAATCTTGAGGCTGTTAACCAAACGACTAATGGGTAAAAGCGATAGTCGCATTTGGTTTGGAAAAACCTTGGTAAGATAAGCGGTTGTGAGCTCTTTGGTCACCGCCTTGCCTTCGTCGATTAGCGCTTGATTATGGCGGTGTTTTTTGTAGGCTTTGTCATCAAAATGGACTCGTGTCATATGCTCATATAAACGCATATCGCCACTGACAATCGGGATAATGTAAGGACAACCTAAGAGCCTACGTACATCGTCGACCACTTCAAAGGCACGATCTAAGGCCATGTCTACATCATCAATGGGCAGCACTAGTGCTTTGCAGCCTAAAATTTTTATCGATATTTCAATGAATTCGTGAAAATATGACTCGATATGTATGCCCGACTTATAGTGTTGAATTTTATCGATACCTGTATGGCCGTTAAACTCACTCGATTTCCCTAATGAGTCAGCAAGCTTTTTTAACGCTTGAGTAAATTTGTTTTTATCCGTTTGTCTGGAGCTTGAGCCACTTACATGGGCAAGATGCAGCAACTGCTTTTCAATTTTACTGTATATTTGCGCGACGATAACATTAGCAAAAGAGTCATCGTTGACCAGCATGGTTGGGTCAATCACATCGAGAAAACATAGTGCGCTTTTATCATCGTTCGATTGTTGGTTGGCATTGCGCCAGATGGCTTGGCTGTTTCTTAAAAACACAGTTTTACCTGTACCGCGTTGACCGGATACTAAAATGGCGTTGTGAGAGAGCCATGTTTTATGTGGGTTGTCGGCTCTACTTTTCGCATAATGTTTAGCTTCTGCTAGGCAGGTTTGTAAGCGGCCAATCAGCCCTTCGCGAGCTTCGTCTTGCCACAGCTCATTCAGATTATCTTTACCAATGAAATCGTCTCTGAACTCATTTTTATCCAGGTTTAATATGTGTGTCTGGCTCATTGATTATTTCCTTAGCCCCTTTAGTGTGTTCAGTGCTGAATTTCCATAGCTGATATAGTCATTAACAGTATCTTGATGGGTTTGTTCTTCGTATTGTTCTAATAGCTTGAGTAGGTCTTCATGTGCTTTATCTCTAAAAATCATCCCAGACTTATAACGTGCATCAATAAGACGTACTTTTTCTGCATACAGTCTGTTTCTTGACCATGCCCGCGTGTAACCAAACTTTCGGTTAATTGAATAAGATAGGATGAAAATAATTAATCCAGCAGCAAAAAACACAGGCATTAACTGTTGCCACTCAAAAAAGAGTAGTGAACTGATACCCGTAGAAATGATAAGAAAGTAACTTTGATAAAACTGGATAGGGTAGGTCGTAGAGCCTTGCTCTTTTTTACTGTTTTGCCATTTTTTTAACCATAGATAAATTGAAAAAGTCACGAAGCTGGTAGCGATGCTTACAACGAGTGCTTTGTTACCCAAATCAAAAATTACAATATCGCCTAACTTTTTTAAGTCGCCAATGGGAGTAGATTTAAATAACGAGAGACCAGCTATAAGGTAGCTTGCACTGATAAGAACAAAAATGCTCGCTGTAGCTGCTGACCTGCGTGACAGCTTATGTAGGGGGCTGTAATTTGTTGCACGTTTAGAGAACTTTTCGTAACTCTCTTGAACCAGCTTATCGAGCTCTTTTGGTAACGCTTCGTATTGCTTATCCATAGTTTGTACCACGTAGTCATGTTGTAAGGTGAATTGTGATCTGGTTATACAAGTGGTGTGCTAGGTAAAAGAGGGCGCTCTGCATAAAGGTGAGAGACAACACTCAAGTTTGCCAAGAGTATTAATGCTTTATCCTTGCCAACTGTCATATTCCAACAAATCAGTAACATATTATTTAATAGGATAATTTATTGCAATAAAAAGAGGGGAGGATTTTTGTGATATCGCAATGCTGCAAAAGAGCTGAGAAAGTTGTTCACAAGGAAAGCCTCTTTGTCATCGTAGTTTTCTGAGAATCGCTTTGTTACTCTTCGTTAGTTTTGTTGACCTTAGGTTTAATAATATAGGTCAACTACCGGCTAAACAAAAAGAGCGTGACAGGTATGGAAAATGTACCATTTTCAATTGATTACTGCATTATCTGGGCTTAAGGATGTTGCTGCTGAGCATTTTGTATTCGCTACATCGTGTAGTTGATCAAGAACAATTAACCAATTCGATTTTTATTATATAAAAAAGGCCAAGCATGTGCTTGGCCTTTGATACAAGTAGTAGGAGACTTGTACTGTTACAAATTAAATGTGCGAGACACACTCAGTACAACACGCTCATCAGCCGTGTCGTAGTCTAGGCTGGTGTTCTCTGCAGCGACTTCGATATCGAAGCCTGAGTAGCTTGTTTGGTAGGCTAGTCGATAGTGTGTATAAGACTTATCGCCTGCATCCCACATATATTTGTTGCCATCGAGAGAGTTTGATACATCAAAGCTTGCGCGTAGTGTATGGCCTGGCGCTACTTCAATGCTGTGCGCGACCATAGCAATAGTGTGGTCTGCGCCGGTACCAAAGTAATCCCAGCTATACCAAAAGTTAAACTCTGTTTGGCCTAGTGAGTTGGCAAAGCCAAACTTTGAATATACCTCAGGGTAGTTTCCATGACTTGAGCTGGTACCGCCATGGTAACTGTAATATGCGATACCGTAATCAATACTCCAGTTGTCATTGAGTGTTGCATACTTACCAACGTAAAAGTCCCACTCAATGTCTGTATTGTCAGCAAAATCGACATTTGATGCCCACGAGCCTGCATACACGCCGTCGTTAAAAGCATAATCAAGACTGCCCTGCAAAGCGGGGTCTTCTTGAGTCTGGCTCACACCATTAAAGCTATAATCAGACGCAGCGGTAATGGTTGTTGATAGGTTAGCCATAGCGTGTGTTGAAGCGAGTGCTAATGCACCAAACAATATTGTTTTCTTCGTTGTCATTATGTTGTATTCCTTAGCTAGCGGTTTCAATTTTGCTGTAATCAATTTTGTTATCTTTTGGTGAGCTATCAATTTGGCTCACGGTTTTAAGCTTGTTGTACCCGATGTAAATAACACATGAGAAAAACAAACCTATCACCAGTGCACCGACCCATTGAATTTGTAAAAACTCGAGTTTAAACAATAATGTTAACAATGATAGTGCAACAATATTAAATATCATGTAGTTACGCATGCCTAAGCGCTTTACAGTTAAATTTAGATTGTCTGTATACAGGCGAATAAGTGAATCAAGCGAGTTGATCACAAACACCACGCCAACAAACACCATGGCGAAGTTTTTAATGCCCTCAGTTGGAATACCCGCTTCGTGATAGTGGTAAAGCACACTAAACCATACAGCGATTGGGATAGAAGGAAACACCAACATAGCAGCGAGTACTTGATAAGTTTTCAGCCCGCCGACGAAGCGCGACGTAAACTGGCCAATCATAATACTCCATGCAAACCACCAAAATAGGTAGAACTCATGGTAATCGTTCAGTGGCAATACAAACTGATTAATATTTACAAAGTAATCGCCAAGTAGCGCAAACTTATTGGCAAAGCTGCTCATGGCGCTGTCGCCAAAAACAAAAGCTGAGGCCCACATGAAAGCGATTAAACCAATAAATAGCCATGTAGTTGAAATACTTAAAAAACGTACGTACTTCAAACTGGTGCTAGAGTATACGGCAAAGCAAATAGCCGCGAGCACAACCAAGTAAAAACTCGGAATAATAGAACTACCATCGCCTACTTCTGGTAAATACCAAGGCAAGTTGGTTAGCAATAAGTAGGCTGTAAAAGCACAGGTACCAATAATGATCACATTATTGATTAATTTCACCCAAGGAATTTCAAAGAACTTCACTTTGGGTTCTATTACGCAGAAATAAAAACAGGTCAGAAAATAAAATCCCCAGATCAAAAAGCCCCAAAAACCAAATTCAATGGCCAAAGGGTTTGCAAATGCATACTCTGGGCTTGCTTTTATGTCTGCGTAACCCGCAAACTCAGTAAGCGGAAACATGATCAGTCCGACATCTAAGCCTGATGTAAATAGTATGGCGATAAACGTAAATGTTTTAACTGGTGTGACGCCAACACACTGTAAATTACCCCATTTAAACAAAATTAAAGCAATTGCTAATAGGGTGAAAATGATACCAGCACTAAGCCATAAGGTCATTGTCACCCTCCCAAAATAAGTAAAAGTAACTCATTATTTCTCCATTGTTTTTTTATTTTATCTCGCATTAATGCTTAGGGAGCAGAGCAAAGCTCTGAGCCCCTGGGATAAACAATTTATCCCGCACGCCACTGCGAGTCCCGCCTAGGTATGGCTACCTGAGCGAGTGGCAAATTTAGATCTCCGAACGACGTTGCACTTGTTGCCACTGCGATTCCATGACTACTGGTGCATTAAGATTGTTAAGTGGTGTTTTACCCAAAATATGGTCTGCGGCTTTCTCTGCAACCATAATTGTTGGGGCGTTTAAATTACCGTTAGGTATGGTTGGAAATATAGATGAATCAACCACACGTAAACTATTGATACCGTGAACTTTGGTTTGTGAGTCAACCACTGCCATGTCATCTTCCCCCATTTTGCATGAGCAAGAAGGATGGTAAGCACTTTCTACCGCTTGACGCACAAAAGCATCAATTTGTTCATCAGTTTGTATGTCTTTACCCGGCTGAATTTCACCGTCGCGATAATCGTCAAAGGCACTTTGCTCTATGATCTCACGGGTTAAGCGCACACAGGCTCTGAAGCCTTCAATATCTTCAGGATGTTGTAGATAGTTAAATTGAATCTTTGGTGCTTCGTCAGGGTCACTAGAGGCAATCGTAACAGCGCCGCGGCTCTTAGGTTTATTGTGACCCACATGGACTTGAAAACCATGGCCGTCAAAGGCACTTTTACCATCGTAACGGATAGCCGCTGGCAAAAAGTGATATTGGATATCAGGCCATTCAACTCCTGGTTTTGAGCGAATAAAAGCACAAGATTCAAAATGGTTTGTGGCACCTAAGCCATCTTTGCTTAAAATCCAGCGGGCACCGATCAAGCCTTTTGATATCAGTCCTAGTTTACCGTTAAGGGTAATAGGTTGCTTGCACTTATATTGGAAATAAAACTCTAAGTGATCTTGTAAGTTTTGCCCAACACCAGGTAAGTGGTGCTGTACTTCAACGCCTGCTTTTTCTAGCGTTTCTTTGTCGCCAATGCCAGATAGTTGTAATAGGTGAGGGGAGCCAATAGGCCCTGCACTTAAGATCACTTCACGCTTTGCCAGTGCTGATTGCACTTTGCCGTTAACCTTAAACTCAACGCCTTGTGCTTGCTTGTTTTGAAGCAATACCTTTTGCGCTTGCGCACCGGTAATAATAGTTAAGTTGCTGCGACGTTTAATGGGGTCAAGGTAGGCTCGACTGGCGGAGCAGCGACGACCATTTTTTATGGTCATATGCATTGGGCCAAAGCCTTCTTGCTGGGCTGCATTGTAGTCGTTCGTTTTAGCGTAACCTGCCTGCTGGCCTGCTTCAATAAAGGCACGATATAGGGGGTTTTCCATTTCATTGCCGTTATTTACACCCAATGGACCCTCAGATCCTCGGTAGGTGTTTTCGCCTAAGTACCAAGATTCAGCTTTTTTAAAGTAAGGCAAGCATGATTGATAATCCCAGCCTTGTGCACCATGTTGTTGCCATTCGTCAAAGTCTTTAGCATGGCCACGTACGTACACCATGCCGTTGATTGAAGATGAACCACCTAACACTTTACCGCGCGGGCAGTGCATTTTTCTATTATCTAGATACGGCTCGGGCTCGGTATGGAATTGCCATGCATATTTGTCGGTATTCATCGGGATCGACAAGGCTGTTGGCATTTGAATAAAAATGCTCTTATCACTGCCACCCGTTTCTAACAACAATACTTTGTGCTGACCGTTTTCGGTTAGTCGATTAGCGAGTACACATCCTGCAGAGCCTGCACCGACTATGATGTAATCATATTTCTGGGTCATGGATACTCCTATTAAAATGGGCTGTCGATTTTATTCATTCCGACGTAAACCGATTTGGTTTGGGTGTATTGATCTAAGGTTTCAATGCCGTTTTCTCGGCCAATACCTGAGTGCTTATAGCCACCCACAGGCATTTCGGCAGGGGAATTACCGTATGCATTTATCCAGCAGATCCCCGCTTGAATTTGATGAATAACGCGGTGTGCACGCTGAATATCTTTAGTAAATACGCCAGCTGCTAGACCAAGGTGTGTGTTGTTAGCTCGCTCTATTACCTCTTGCTCGTCGTCAAACACCAATACACTCATTACAGGACCGAATATTTCTTCTTTGACAATGGTCATCTCATCGGAGCAATCAACAAAAATGGTTGGTGCAACAAAGTAGCCGTTAGGCGCAGAGTCTGGGCTTAGTGCTTTACCACCGGTTAATAATCTAGCACCTTCAGTGATACCTTTATTGATGTAATCCATAACCAGTTGTTGGTGTGGCTTTGAGATCAATGCCCCTAAATTCACTTCTGGGTTCATTGGGTTACCCGCAATGATATTTTGCTCGGTACGGGTTTTAAGCTCACTAATAAATTGCTCATATACGTTGCGGTGCACATAAACACGTGTACAGTTGGTGCAAATTTCTCCTTGAGTGTAGAAATTCCCCAACATAGCGGCACTGATTGCGTCGCTGATATCTGCATCATCAAATACAATAAGAGGTGACTTGCCACCGAGCTCCATGGTGACATCTTTGAGTGTGCTTGCTGCACTGCTCATTACTTTTTTACCTGTGCCAACTTCACCGGTAAACGAAACTTTTTCAATATCTGGATGGCCTGTTAGCCATTGACCCACTTCCGCAGCACCTTGCACAACGTTAAATACGCCCGCTGGTACGCCGGCTTCAATAAAAATCTCCGCCAGTTTTAGCGCGCCAAGCGGTGTTTCTTCAGATGGTTTAAATAGCAACACATTGCCAGCGGCAAGAGCTGGGCCCGATTTCCAACAGGCAATTTGTAGTGGGTAGTTCCAAGCACCAATGCCAGCGCAAATGCCTAGCGGCTCTTTGCGAGTATAATAAAAGTCGTTGCCAACCATTTGTTGTTGGCCAACTTGTGCAGGTGCGAGGCCAGCAAAGTATTCGATAACATCGGCACCGGTTTGTACATCGACACACTGTGCTTCTTGCCAAGGTTTGCCAGTATCAAGCACTTCAATTTGGGCTAATTCATCATTGCGTTCACGCAACAGTGAAACGGCTTTTAATAAAATACGGCTACGTTCAATCGGTGTCATTGCTGACCAAATGGCAAAACCTTGTTTGGCACTTTGGATGGCAGCAGTTTGAATTGCCTCGTCAGCTACTTCTACACGATAGATCACTTCATCAGTGGCGGGGTTTTTTACTGCAAAACTATCACCAGTTTGGTTAGGCATGTATTGGCCGTGAATAAAGTTTTGGTAGACGGGGACGTTTTGCGTCGTGGTTGTCATATTAGGCTCCATACTGGCTTATCAGTGAGCGAACGTAGTCTTTTGCCAGTTCCTCACTATGTTTAAATTGGTCTGTATCCGATTGACTTAATACGGCTCGTAGCCATAAGCCATCAATCATCGCAGCACTGAGCTGCGCGGCACGTTTTGCGTTTTCTACGCTCATCAATTGTCGAAACGAACTAGCAAGGTTGCTGTATAAGCGGTTGCTATTGACGTTTTGTAGTCGGTGTAACTCTGGGTCGTGCATTGACTGTGCCCAAAAGCTCAGCCATGTACGTGTGGTATCTTTTCGTTGTTGTACTAATGCAAAGTTGGCTTCAACGATATACATCAGTCGTTGCTCAGGTGACGTGTTCGGGCCCGCTTTCGCCATCAGTTCAACTTTTAAATTTGATAAAAGATAGCGTACAGTTGCTTCGATTAAGCCTTGTTTACCACCAAAGTAATGGCTGATTATCCCCGAAGATAATCCCGCTTTTTTGCTAATACTATTAATAGTTGTACCTTGTAAGCCAAGCTCAGCAACCGACTCGATGGTTGCTTTTATAAGCTGCTCGCGGCGAACAGGTTCCATTCCGACTTTTGGCATATTTTTATTAATTGAACGTTCAATAAAAATAAAGGTTATAGAGTTAGTAGCGGTATTTCAAGGTTGACATTTTCAGAATAGCCGTTCAAAGCCTAAGTAAGATGTTTTCAAGTTGTTGATATATATTTTTTTATTTTGATTTAGAAAAGTTCGAATATTTTTTGCTCAAGCGTTTGGGGTGGTTGGCTTTTGAGCAACAATTGCTTGAAGAAGGGGCAATAAAAACTGTGTTCTGATTTGGTTGCGCAGAACAAGGCTTCCATCCCACTATATTTAGAACGGCACTTGTAAAATGTAGTTTGGGCAACACCATTTTTGTGATGTGTCTCTGTTGTAGGAATGAAAAACTCAGCTTCTTTGATCATACCCACGTTCTGTGTTTCGGCAAACTAGGTGTGTGGTGTTTTAAGGGAAGAGCAACTTCCGTTTTTCAACCTTTTTGAAGGAGATGCTAATTGTTTTAGCTACATAATGAATTACTTTAAACCTCATATACTCCTCCACTGAGAACATAACACTTTTTAAGGGGTGCATATCGCAGGCTATACTTGCGCGAAGCCTGCGAGGGGCGTCCTAAGGCTTATTACAACTTGAACTTAACACACTCGTTAGGTAGTTTAGTATAGTGTTTAATTGAATGACTCTTCATCTATACGCCAACCTTCCAAATCACCGCTCATTGAAGGCCAAACAATAAATGACTGGTCATCAGTGTGTGAAATGTTCATTGGAGATGCTTTTACACCAAGGTTATCATTTGAGGATTCACCTCTAGTCCCTATAATTGGAATTGATTCTGAAACAGTGCTCAAATCTTTTGAAACTTTTACACCATACACGCCATCTTTTTGAGTATACTGACCAGCAGACCAAAAAAACAAATAGTTATCATCATGGAAAGATAAGTTCAGAAAATTCTTTGCTACTTCTCTCTCCTCGTCCGCCATTAGGATAGGAGAAATTTCAAGCCCTAGTTTTTCGGAACCACCGTTGAGAAGCTTCCCATGAGGAGATACATGTCGAGCATAAATGGTGAAGCTACCTCCATCTATAAAATGATCTTCAAGTAAACCTTCAATCCATCCAATTAAAAAGTTTGTTCCATCGGAGGCTATTTGTACATAGCGAGGATTATTACCATCGTCTTTTCTTATTTCTACGGGTTGTGAAAGTAGAGTGTTACCATTGATATCAACTAGTTGACCATAAACTGGCATAGAAGATGAACGAGTCCCCCTAAAAAAATGAGGACTCCAAACAATCATGAACTTTCCGTCACCGTAGGCAACCTGTGGTGTGTAAGCCATATGTTCACTGTCGACATATGAATAGCCTACATCATCTACAATATTAAAACTGTCAGTGACCTTACCTTCACTGTCAACAAATGCAGCTTTAATCAAATCTACATCTTTCTTTTCATGCCAAACCACTAGGCTTCGATTTGTACCAAATGCTATGGTTGGTTGATATACTGCATTGGTTGTATTTTGTGAAACTATGATTGGTGTGTTATCTAATACAACGCCTTCAGGACTTATTCTTTTTGCCAAAATTCTAACTGTACCATCAACCTTCCCACTATAAGTTAACAAGAAATTGGTACCGTCAAATATTGCACTGTAGCTTCTAAGAAAAGTACTAAACCCACATCCAGATGAACCCGTATTCTCACCACTAGCTGGCACTATTGTAAATTCGTCGGTAGTTGTACGATCCTCAAATATTACTTTTCCAATTAATTGACCAGAGTAAGGAAAATCACTTTCTTCTCTACAAGAAACTATTAAATGATTTATACCATCATTTGCAATTGCTGGCTTTCCTGGATCAGTTAAATCACTGTCCCTACTCAAATTATCAATGAGCACCTGACCAATTTCGATTGATTTTGACATATGACGAACAACTTCTATATTTCTTCCAAAAGTTTTCCGCTCAGCCGTGTAAAACAACAAATAGTTCATTCCATTAAATTCAATGGTAAACTGCATAAACATCAAGTCATATTGTTCTTGCCCCAATAATTCACCGCTAAAAATAATTTCTTGCCCTTCAAATCCACCGGCATTGATAAGCTTTCTTGATATTTCTTGAAAATTACTTATATTCTCCAAGGCAATAATATCCTGATCTGTCTTGTATAATTTGATGCTTGCCTGATATAAATCATCATTGTTTCCAGGTCGTTCATAAAATGTTACTAAGCTTTTATATTTATGTGTGTAATTAATTTTCTGCCAGAGATCTGAATATTTGAGTGATATCTTGTTCTCAAACTCAAGGTGATTGGTAAATATTAACTCTGATGGATTAACTGATATATCTTTAACATTTACTTGAATAGTATCGCTTGAACTTAATCCATTTTGATCCGTAACAACCAATTGAAATTTTAATAATGTTTCTTCTTCTGCGTTTACTTCTGGTGCGGTAAAACTAGCATAAATACTATTTGCATTTTTAATTGTAACTCTGGGGCCATTCCCTACCTGTGACCAAGCGTAATGTTTAATGCTCTTTTCAGAAGTTGATTCAGCTCCGGATAACACAACTGTGTTTAATTCATTTACGCTTTGGTCGTTTCCTGCATTAGAAATTGGTGCTTGATTTGACGGGTGATTGTTTTCTACATTAGAAACTGGTGGCTGATTTGATGAAGGAGCACTTCCACCACCACAGCCTGACAACAAGGTTAAGTAAACTAGAAAAATAAGGAATGTTTTGTAAACGACCATAAATACCTTTTATTAAATTAGTAATTGAATAAATATCTCTATTTATCATGAACTCATTAAGTTAATGTAACTCAATCGAAACTATCTGTATAATGCCTAAAACAGCTGTGCACTTATGCGGTTAACCGCTTTTCTTGTTTGCTTTTTTGCGTGTGCCTACCCCTCTCGCTCTCTTCGCGAGTAAGGCGCAGATTACATGTCGTCCCAATATACTTAATTTCAGGTCGAGAGCGGTACGCAAAATTCCCCCAAAATACACTAGCCGTTATGGTTGTTGCTCCTAAACCACCGGCAGTTAACTTAATAGATTCAAATTCAAACCAGACAATTTAGTCTTCCGCGATACCTATATAAAGCATTACAATACCAGCGAACAAAGTCCCTAAAGCTGCAATGACCATGCAATAGCAAATTGTAGCCCTTTGTTTTAATCTCATCTGAAAGAGCTGAATTTCAGTTATCGCAACATTGTCGGAGTTTGGGTGCTTATTTGATACTTGAGCGCGCAATGATATAACGTTTTTGGTACAAATACCTAGCGGTTCTGAAATTACTGCAACTGCATAACCACGCTCGGTGATTTGCTTAGCTGCTTCAACTTTAAACGCTTGGGTGTACGTTTGTCTTTGCTCATAAACACCTCTAGTTGAAGTTACAATGTAGCCATTGGGTGTCTAGTGAAGTCTGGGAAGTCCAAAGTGTGTGCACAAATAACTGTTACTTCGGTCTAGGGTGTTCGTCTTTTGGGGACGTGTAAGATAAGATGATGTTAGTTTTGATTGAGCTATAACGCTGTGGTCCGGATTTATAAGTCGGATTTATAAGTGACTGTCCTTTAGGCCCCGCTAGTGCATTGACTGTGCCCAAAAGCTCAGCCATGTACGTGTGGTATCTTTTCGTTGTTGTACTAATGCAAAGTTGGCTTCAACGATATACATCAGTCGTTGCTCAGGTGACGTGTTCGGGCCCGCTTTCGCCATCAGTTCAACTTTTAAATTTGATAAAAGATAGCGTACAGTTGCTTCGATTAAGCCTTGTTTACCACCAAAGTAATGGCTGATTATCCCCGAAGATAATCCCGCTTTTTTGCTAATACTATTAATAGTTGTACCCTGTAAGCCAAGCTCAGCAACCGACTCGATGGTTGCTTTTATAAGCTGCTCGCGGCGAACAGGTTCCATTCCGACTTTTGGCATATTTTTATTAATTGAACGTTCAATAAAAATAAAGGTTATAGAGTTAGTAGCGGTATTTCAAGGTTGACATTTTTGATATGGCTAATAAATAGAACAGAGGGGGGTTCTTAACCAGCTGATTTTAAATGATATATTTAACTTTTGAAATGTGTAGAATGTTTTTTGTTCAAGCCGCAAGGTTGGTCGTGTTTTCACCATAAATAGTACAAATAGTTAACAGTATGCCGTTGCTAGACAATATGCTTTTCTCTTCATTTAAACCTTTTCGTATCGTATTGCGACTAACGTTGTTTAGCATTTTAAATAAGACATTAAAGGGAACTACATGCGGTTATTTATTTTTATTATTCTGTTGAGTGCAGCTTTTGTGCAATGTGACGCAAATGCACAAGCACACAAGAAGGTACTGATTATTGTTTCAAATATGCTTGATATGGGTGACGCCGAAAAACATGACGCAAGAAACAATTTATGGGAGGTAGCACCGCCGTATCATGTGTTTGTCAGTCATGGCTATGAAGTAGATTTTGCTTCACCACAAGGAGGTAAAGTTGAGTTTATGATGGACCCACTTGGGATCAGCAGTTACACCATTAAATATGAGGGTTTTTTGGATAAAGCAAATAACTCTTTAAAGCCTGAGCAAGTAAACCCAAGTAACTATTGGGCGGTGTTTATTGGAGGAGGTTATGGTCCTTTATTTGATGTAGCCAGGTCACCTGAACTACAAAACATCATTGCTAAGGTTTATCAAGCAGGAGGTGTGGTTGGTGGTAGTGGTCATGGCCCAGGCGCATTTGCCAATGCAAAGCTCGAAAATGGTCAATATATTGTTACAGGTAAGCGTGTGGCTGGTTTTCCAAATGCAACCGAACGGGAAAAAAGCTGGGCAAAACAAGGTACGCTGTTACCTTTTTTAGTAGAAGAGCAGCTCAATAAGCGTGGCGCAAAAGCACTCAATAAAGCAATGCTCAAAGATAAGCATGAAGTTGTTATTGATGAGCGTATTGTATCAACTATGTTTTTGCCATCAGCAGCAAATGTAGCTAAAGAAATGATATTACTTAAACATAGTTTGTAAGTACTATTTATATTTTTTATATATTTAAGTAAAAATAGAGTTTTAAAACTAAATATTGTTTGCTAGTTTATTTATTGCTCAGTAGAGCATTTTAAAAATTACATTAATAAGGAAATAAAAATATGAAACTAAAGCTAAATAAAAAGAACATCAAACAGTTGAATAAGCTAAGTGAACTGGTTTTAGAAAAAGGGCAAACCCCTAACGTTGCGGGTGGATATCGTACAGAAGTTTGTAATGACTTTACAAACACATGTAATTCAAAAGACTTTGGCTCATGCAGAGCGTGTGGAACTATTCTTTGCTAATTAATGCGTACATAGAAAGCTGAGCAGTCGCTCAGCTTTGATATTCAGATAGTAAGTCTATTTGAATTAATTAACCAATCTATACTTTTTCAAAGTGCTATTTTTGGTGCCAGTTTATTCAGACATTGGAATATCTTGACTCATTAGGTAATTTATAACTTCCTCAATATGTGATTCAAAGTTTCGCCATCGACCAATTGACTTGCTATTTAGAGGCTCTCTCACTTGTACTTTGCTTGCAGTAGAAACTGGGGCAGTATTTAAGTGAAAATCTATACAATTTTGCTGCCATGGTAAATCACAAAATGTCAGTAAATCACGAATGTGATGTTCTGGGTTGCTAACGAGTGACTCATATTGCAGTAGTTTAAAGTGGTTGCCATGCAGTTTTTGCCAATGCTGCATCAGATGATAAAAGCGCGCATAAAATTTGGCTGTGTCCATAAGATCGAGAGAGTAGCGATAGTATGGATTATTAATCGTAAATAGCTGTCGATAATTACCGATACAAGTATCGAGGGGGTTGCGCAGCAAGCAGACGATTTTGGCGTTTGGCAGTGCTTTACGAATTAAATCAACATAAAAAAAGTTAAACGGTAGTTTATCGATAAAGTGGAGTTTAGCGCCTGTCACTACTCGAGTTGCATCTAAGTACTGTTTTCCAAGCTGCTCAAAATCTAGCTCATAGGCTTTGTTGATGGTGAGCTCATCAAGTACATGTGGTGAGTCGGTTTGTGCCAGCCGTTTTGTGGTAATACCGAAATCTTGTAACTCTCCCGCTGACATCACTTCACTATGGCTTGATAAAATCCGCTCAACCAGCGTCGTCCCAGAACGAGGCATACCGAGTACAAATATGGGTTCGTTACTTGCAAAACCTTGCACATTGTTATCACTATATTGAGTGCTTAGTGATGTCAATGAACTAAATAGTTGCTCAGATGCTCGATTATCAAAACGTGCTTGTTGTAGCTTGCTTGCTTTTGCATTTTTTAATGCATTAAAGGCTTTATCGTATTGTTTGAGATCTTGATATTCTTTGGCCAAAGCATGACCAAGATGCAACTTTGCATCGGGTGATTGAACGTCAGCAAATGCTTTACTTAGACGTGCCACATGATTGTCGCATTCGGTTACTTTGGTTAAATCTGATAGCGCAAAGTGCGCTTGATGGTGATTGGGTTGCAGCTTAATGGCGCTTTCAAATGCGGTTTTGGCATTATCAAACTGACCCAAAAACTTACAACATACACCATAATTATAAAAAAACTGAGGGTTTGAACTGTTTAGCTCTAGGGCTTTTAAATAGTATTCAAGCGCGAGTTCATGAAGTCCGATATGGCTCAGAGCCACGCCTATTGTATCTGCATGTAGTGCAGATTTAATACTCGAGGCTGTTACTTGTAACGCCGCAGACTTCGCCTTATCTAGTTGGCCGTCTAGCGCATAACACTTAGCAAGATGCGCATAATATTCATTTGTTTGTGAAAACTCTAAAGCTTTTACTATCAGCTTGATGGCTTTTTTAATTTGCCCGACTTGCACATTCACCATCGCTAATAAAAAGTAACCATCTGCATGGCGAGGATCGATTTGTACTAAGCTCACAAGGTACTGGTGGGCTTGTTGTAACTGGCCCTGATTTAGCGCTTTGATGGCTTGTTGATGCAAGTGTGTAACATTGAGCGTCATAGGTTGATTATTCTTGTATAAAATAAAAAGGCTCAAACAACGTTTGAGCCTAACAGGTTAACCGCTAGTGGGTTACAGTTCAAATTGATAATCGAACTTAATACCCACGGTTAAAGGACGGTTTAAGTAGTGTCCGTAGTTACGTTGAATTTCGGCGCCATTAGCAGAGGTAATGTCAGCGTTGCTGCGTCTTACAGATGTGAACGCGTACTTATTAAATAAGTTGTTCACATAAAGAGTGGTAGACCACTGATCACCCGTCAACTTAGCGGATATATTGCTTAGTGCATAACCCGGCAAGGTTTCACCGTTATCATGTAAGCCCACTTTAGATATAAAGTCACTTTGTGCCGTTAAGCCATAGTTTACATCTAAAAGCTTGTCTTCTAACACTTCGGTTTGATAGTTAATACCTAAAGAGAATTGATGCTCAGGTGAACCTGGTAATCTATCTCCTTTGACGCCGCCGTCACTGCCATCGGTGTTAAATAAGTATGGCGCATCTTCGGTTAATTCTACTTTGGTATAGGCATAAGTTGCATAAGCGGTGAATGAGTCGGTTAACATCGCTCGAGTAGCAATTTCTACCCCTTTTGCATTGGCTGAGCCTGCATTTGAGGTATAGGGCAGCTGACCAACTTCTGTCGCACCACCGACTTGTGCATCTTTCCAATCAACGTTAAACAGCGCAGCATTAAAGTGGAATCTATTTTTCAACCAAGTGCTTTTTAAGCCTAGCTCGTAGTTAATTGTCGTATCATCTTTGTAAAGCATCTCATTGGGTTTACCGCAGCCTGCTTGGTTTGCGGGGAGCGGATCAGGGCACGGTGCCAAGCCATTTGAACCACCAATCCTAAAGCCTTCACTTACGGTCGCATAAGTCATGACGGTATCTGAAAATTGATAGCTTGCGTTAAACTTGAACAAGTTGCCATCATCTTCGGCGTAACTGTTTTCAAAGTCCAAGTTAACGTCGTTAGGCCCTGCATCGCCGAAAACCGTGTTTAATAGCGGAAAGTCAACCGCAGAGTCTGCATCAACTTTGTATTCGTAAAAACGTGCACCGAGGGTAATGGTTAATTTGTCGTTTACCTGATAACCAACTTCACCAAAAATGGCTTGCTCAGTAACTTTGCTGCGATCGACAGAGTAATACTCAAGGCTATCTGGGCGTACTTGTGCGCCGCCAAAATTTGCGACTGCAAATTGACTAAAACCTGGTGTGTATTCTTTACTAAAGCCATCACCTTTAGATTTGTTATAAAAGCCACCAATGATCCAGTTCCAATCGGAGTCGCCTTGCGATACTAAGCGGATCTCTTGGGTAAAGGTCTCTTCTTCTTCCACTTCTCGAGTGAAAGATGAGAATGATGGAAACTCTTCATAGCCATAATCAAGGCGAATAAGTAAGTCAGTTTGGTCGCGTTGACCATCGGCTTCAAACTCGGAAAAACCAGTAGCAGATACAAGCTCCGCAAAGCCAAGATCAGCCTTAATTTCTAAACTGAGTAAAGAATCTTCTTTGTCTCTTGGTTCCTCATAGCGGTAAGCAGACTCATATTTGCCAATTTTTGCATTCAGGCCATTATTTGGGTTAAGTGCGCCGCGATGCACGATTGAACGGCCTTCACTCTCCTGTTTTTGATAGAAGTAGTTGATGGTGCTATCAAGCCAGTCGTTAGGGGCCCAACGTAGTGAAATACGCCCTGTGGTGGTGGTTTCGCCGTTGTTGTCTTTTGCTTGGCGCAGGTTCTGAACGACGTCACTTTGGTTACTCCAATCGGGATCTGGCTTAGAAACGCCCGCGTCTTTAACCACGTAGTTGTAATCGATAAAACCTGGGTCTTTAAACACATTGACACTGGCGCGAAGAGCTAGTTGGTCATCAATAAGTGGCGTATTGAAAATAAACCCTGATTCACCACCTACCGAATCACTTTCACTGTTTTGAAATAGATCTCCATACACCTTACCTGTGGTGATATCGAGTTCAGGTGCTTTGAGCATATAACGTATTGCTCCGCCGAGCGTGCCAGCACCATACAAAGTACCTTGTGGACCAATTAGTACTTCTACACGTTCAACATCGGTTAAACGCATATCAATACTTACTGGAATTTCGCCGATGTAAGTTGCCACAGTGCCACCATCAGAACTTGGGCCAGATGAATTTGTATTCAATCCACGAACGATGATAGGTGAGCCTGAACGACCACCTTGGTCGGTTACTGTCAGACCAGGCACCCAGCGAGCAACATCGGCTAATTCACCAATGTTTTGGTCACTCATTACGTCGCTATCAAGGGCTGTAATATTCAATGGTGCTTCTTGAACAGAACCTGCACGCCTTGTTGCGGTTATCTGAATTACTTCAAGTGACTTGTCTTTTTTAGCTTGAGCGTCATCGGCTTGCGCTAAATTAGGAATTAGCAGAGCACTGGTAAGTGCACTAGACACAGCTAATGAAAGTAAGCTTGGTTTGAACATGATTTTTGCATCCCCATTGGTGTATTGTTGCTTTTATGCTCACAAAGAAAAGCACAAATTATGGCAGGGGACAAGCCTGCCATAAAGCAACTTTTGAATTAATATTCAGCTGGATTGAAATTTTACGCATTTTAATCATGCTTTGATTAAAAATATAGTGAAATGGTGAATTTTTATATTTTTTAATATTTTTAACGTGTTCAGTGAATAAATGTTTCACAAGATTAATTAATATTCAGCAATTTTGCATAATGTTTAATTGTTACCGTATTTTTACGATTTGGGTGAGGTGGTGGTTAGTGCGAAAACTGAACAGCTCCAATAATACGTGACACTGCGATAATGGAATATAATCCAAATATCGAGGTTATAAATGGCAAAAAGAACAAACAGAAGTTAGCCAGCGGAAGAAGAGTCCTGATTTACTTGTGTGGAACAGGCGTTGTAACTTTGATGGCAAAGGCGACAGCAGCAATAAACAACGGTTTATCGAGTTTGCTGATTTTGGACTTGATGGCTGTACACCGATACTGACGGAAATTTGTATAGTTTAAAATGGACACCGTGGGGCGTAATCTGAGCAATAACTAGCGCATATACTGTGAAAGACGGCAAATTTCTGCTGCCTTTCACTGCAATTCATTCGTTAAAAGGTTTTTGAAAGGACGAGTCGTTTGATTTTGTCGTTACCAAAAATAGCGTCATCGACTTCTTCATATTGATAACTTATAGAGATTACCTTACCGATTTCTGCCGTGATGGTAATGCCTCTACTGTTAAAACTGTCAGAGTACTTTTCACCGTCAAGTAGCGTTAGATTATTAGCGACATTTTTCAACTTGTCGTTACTATATTTGTGATGAGTATAGTTAAAGGCAATATTCAGTGAGCCTGGCTGAGCCTCGTTGTTTGGACCATCCACGCTGAATACTTCGAGGTATGAGTTATATTGTGCAATAAGTGATGCTCTGTAACCTGTGACCCATTCTGAGTCTTCATTACCTTTAACATCTTTTGCAACAAAACTAAAAATACCTCCAGCCGATATTGTACTTTGCTTTTTATCTAAACCGCCAGGGCCACTTTTGAATGCAGCAATAACCGGTATGCTTATTTGTAGCCCTGCGTCTTTGTCAATCAAAGTATCCGACGCCTCATTTTTTGGGGTATTAGACTTGGGCTCTGCATAGGAAAAATAGAAAGGTAAGCGGATGTTTTCACCCCACAAATACCACAATCCTTTGTATAGACCTACACTAAAGCTTTTGCTGTCCCCCACTGGTGCCAAGGCCGTTTGGTAAAAGGCATTATTTTTGTCTGCTTCAATGTCCCACGACACCCATTGAAAAGCTTTAAAAGCGTTTTCTTGTGCTTGAGGGCAATCAGTTCGCTCTTCGGGTTTTGCAGGATCAAGGATGAATTGTTCGTTATCTATACATTGTTTGAATGCGCTAAGTAGTCCGTCATCATTGAGGCCAAATTGCTTTTGCAGCGCAGAGAGTAAACTCGCACAATTTAGCGAATTTTTGGGCCTATTTTCACATTGGGTAATTATCTTTGTGAAATCGTCCCCATTGATGTTAATACTATTAAAAGCAGAACGGAATTGAGCATTAGTTAGTGGGTTTTGGGGCTGTGCAGCACCAGCCCCTCTTGCCATTGCTTCATTGGTAAAGTTGTTAGACGTAAATGGATTGTTGGCCAATGCAGCAGGTGAGGCCAGTAATGAGAGTACTAGAGCGCGTTTAAGCATATTATTATTCCTTGCTTTGCTTATCTTAATGTTGGATAAATAGTTGTATTGTTAATATTTTGTTTGTTTGCGGGTTTTTTTATTAACATTTAGGTGTCTGAATGTCAAATGACCAGGTGCCATCATCTTGCTGCGCTGTGTTTACCAACGCAGAGATCACTGTAGGTGGTTTTAAAGCGCTGCATAACAAGGTACTGAAGCATTGTTGTAAATTACTAGTATCCTAGAAATCCTTTCTTATACGAGAAATCACTACTTTTTAAAATTTAAAGAAAATACCTACATTTAGGGCCTATTGATCTTTGCTGTATGATTATTGTTTCCCAAAGGGCAGTGCTTGATTGTCATTTCTACAGTGTTGCTTCACATGGAGGAGGGGGGAGGTGACGTTGTAGGAGCACAAAGTCTTTATCGCCAAACTCACATAGAATAAATATGTAACCTGGCTCTGACTTGGATAAATACAAATCAAACGGCTGCAAAACAAACTTGAAAGGTAGACAGCTCCTAGGGTTTAAATAACCAAATTCACCTATTTGTTAGTCGTGTACAAAGAACTTTCGGTACGTACGCTAACCAAAAGTTCCATTTACTGTGACCTACTACCAATTATAATTTCGCTTAAAAGTTTTTATAACTGGTGCTTACCCACTTGCCATTGATTGTGGGCTAAATAGGTTTCGCCTGCATCTACTGCGCCAGGCTCCAGCGTTGTGCCCATGGAGTCATTCCAGCGATTCAAATAACCAAATAATGATATAACACCTAAAATCTCTACAATTTCACCATCATCCCAGTGTGCTTTTAGTTGTTGTTCAATATTGGCATCTACGGCATTTGGTACGCTTGATGCAGCTAATGCAAACTCAAATGCTGCTTTTTCAGCGTCAGTGAATAGCTCGCTGTCACGGAATTGCCAAATATTTTTCAGGCGAATATCTTCTCCACCGTAGCGTTTTGCCGCCAAAATGGTGTGTGCTTCACAATATCTGCAGCCTGTATTGGCACTGGTGATATAACCAATCAGGCGCTTTAATTCGCTGGTCACTTTGCCATGGTTTTCCATCACTGCTTTATTTAAGTTAATGAAAGCCTTGGCAATATGAGGGCGGATCTGCATGGTTAAAACGCTATTAGGGCAAAAGCCTAAGGTTTCGTTAAAAAACTTTGCTAGCTCTGCCACTTCAGAGTTTGCGTCTTGTGCAAGAGGGGTAACTAAAGCCATAATGTATTCCTAATTGGTTTGAAATGTTGCATTTGCAACATAATTTAAGCGGTTTTTTAGCGCTTGTCTACAAAAAATGCATGCCGCTTTTTATTTATTGGATGAGATTATGAGCAATAAAGCGCGTCAATCAGCTTTTGAGTTGTCAAAAAATATAGAGCAACCATATGATTTATATAATCATGTTCCTTATAGGATAGCGGTGGCTAGTAACCTGTTGGCGATGGATCGGGATGCTTATATAAAAAATTTAACCGGGCTTGAGACCAGAGAAATTCGAGTGCTATTAAATGTCGGTTCTTATGGACCTATCAATGCCGCAGATATTGCCTATCAATCACGTCTAGACCCATATTCGGTTAATCGAGCTATTAATACATTGATGAAACTGGAGCTGATCTGTGCTGATAATGACCATACAAGGCAGCGCAGCAAGTTTGTTAAAATCAGTGAAAAAGGCCTGCCACTTTATGAAAAAGTAGTGGCCCATATGCGCGAAAGAGAAAAAAACGTACTTAACGATATCAGCGAGGACGAAAAGCAATTGCTACTGTCGCTGCTTGAAAAGGTAGAACTCAGGGCTGAAGCGGCTTTGGCGCAAAGTGCCCAACAGCTCGAAGCTCAGGGACACACCATAACAAGGGATCAAAAAGAGCTTATCCGCTGGCATAAGCGCTCGGCAAAGTAGTGTTAATCTATCGTGTCCATTCTGTCTATGATCACTTCTCGATTTTTTATCAGGCAGCGATCATTCTCGAGTACTAACCTATCCACGTAGCGACCGTTAAATACTTTAGTGGGTGTCGATGTATTGTTTTTGTCACTCATATAAAGAATAAAGTGGGCAGTACTGGAAAGTTGTCCTTGAGCGTTTGGCGTTATGGCGGTGCTGGTGATCATATGAATGGTCTTTTTGTTCGCCATCGCGTGTTTTGCTCTGGCGGCTATTTGTTCATTTGAACTGAGTGCCACACTTAGTTTTGGGATATTAAAAGTGGCATCTTTGGTAAATAAGGCTTGGTAGTTTTCTATTGGTCCTTGATCACGAAATTGCACGTAGTCAATGATGGTTTTTTCACATAACGCAATTGAAGTTTCTGAGGAAGGACTAGTTGATTGACAACCCCCTAGTACGAGCATTAGCGGGATGGTTAGAGTCGCTAATTGGATCTTCATATTTAACACCTGTTAACTTTTATTTACCAAGATTACTGTTCCTAAAGTAAGAATTCAATTATATTTATGCCGAATAATCATATTATTGTGGACGATGCAGCCGGCATTTCTACAAAATATAGTAAACAAGGATATTTAGGATGAAACAATCAGTTCTTTGGCAGCTCGCGTTGTCGTCGGTTATATTGGCAACTGGATGCCAATCAACATCTACAATTAGCCAAACAAGTTCTGTTAGTAGCCAATCAGTTACAGCGCCTATTGCAGCAAAGATACCGCATAAAACTGAGATTCATGGCTATGAATTGGTGGATAATTACCATTGGTTGCGTGATGATACGCGCTCTAGTGAACAAGTGATTTCGCACTTGGAGAAAGAAAATAGCTACACAGATTCAGTGCTAGCGCAAAGTGAAGCTTTGCAATCGCAACTATTCTCGGAAATAAAAGCCAAAATTGTTAAGGATAATCGCTCTGTTCCCGTACAAAAAGGGCGTTATTTTTATTTTAACGAAACAGTTGGCGAGCAGGAATATGCCACTATTTACCGTAGTCTAACTGTTGATGGCGCTAATCCGGAGTTATTACTAGACATCAACGAGCTTGCAAAACCTCATGAGTTTTATGATTTAGGTGGTATTGAAGTTAGTCCTAATGCAAACTTGTTGGCTTATACTGAAGATACTCTGAGCCGCCGTATTTATACGGTTAGAGTTAAAAATCTCACCACGGGCGAGACACTCAAAGATGCGCTTAAAGGTGTGCAAGGTGGTGTAGTTTGGGCAAATGATAACCAGACACTTTATTACATCAAAAAAGACCCAGTATCGTTACTAGGTACGCAGGTGTTTCGTCACACGCTAGGCACTGCGCAAGAGCAAGACGAACTAGTATATGAAGAAGCAGATAATACGTATTATACCTACCTAAGTCGTAGCAAAGATGGTGAGCAAATTTTTATCCATCACTATAGCACTGAATCAAAAGGCGTATCGGCGCTGTCTGCGGATGATGTCAAAGCTAAGCCTCGTCGCCTATTAGCCAGAGAAAAAGGGTTAGAATACAGCGTTTCTAAGCATAAGGATTGGTATTACATTTTAACTAATCTAAACGCAGTGAACTTTAAGCTAATGAAAGCGAAAATAGATGCTGTATCTGACAAAGCAAACTGGCAGACCGTTATTGAGCATCAGCCAAACGTTAGGCTTGAAGATTTTACTTTGTTTGATGAGCATCTAGTTTATCAAAGTCGAGCGCAAGGTCAGTCAAAAATTACTATTCGTGAATTAGCAAAGAATAAAGAACGCCAAATTGAGTTTAATGATCCAGCCTACCGAGTGTCGATGACCGGTAATAATACGCTGAGCAGCGACCGAGTTCGAGTTCAGTATGCAAGTATGACAACGCCTAAAACCACCTTTGAAGTAGACTTAAATGATTACTCTAAAGTGACGTTAAAACAAGACAAAGTGCTCGGTGACTTTAACGCTGCAGACTACCAATCTGAGCGTATTTTTGTTACCGCTCGCGACGGTATAAAAGTGCCGGTTTCAATCGTATATAAAAAATCATTATTCAAAAAAGATGGTACTAATCCTCTGCTGCAATATGGTTATGGTTCGTATGGTTATACGGTTGACCCAGGTTTCTCTATCAGTCGTTTGAGCCTGCTAGATAGAGGGTTTGTTTATGCGATTGCGCACATTCGCGGCTCGCAAATGCTGGGTCGCCCTTGGTATGAAGATGGTAAAAAGTTACATAAAAAGAATACTTTTAACGATTTTGTTGATGTGACTAAAGCCTTAATCTCCCAAGGATATGGTGATAAAAAGCGCATTTACGCCCAAGGTGGCAGCGCCGGTGGATTGCTAATGGGGGCGGTTGTTAACCAAGCGCCTGAGTTATATCACGGTGTACATGCTGCAGTACCGTTTGTTGATGTTATCAATACCATGCTGGATGAATCACTTCCTCTTACAACAAACGAGTATGACGAGTGGGGAAATCCAAACGACAAGACATACTTTGACTATATGCGTTCGTACTCACCGTATGATCAGGTATCAAAACAAGCCTATCCAAATATGCTGGTAACAACAGGCTTGCATGATTCCCAAGTTCAGTATTTTGAACCTGCGAAGTGGGTTGCAAAACTAAGAGAGATGAAAACAGACGACAATAAGCTGTTACTTAAAGTAGATATGGAAGCTGGGCATGGCGGCGCATCAGGTAGATTTAAGAGTATCAAAGATACCGCACTAAATTATGCGTTCTTTATCGAATTGGCTAATGGTCGACTATAAAGTTAACCAGTCAATTTAGAAAAGCCCAGCGAACAAGCTGGGCTTTTTAATACGGTTATTTTTTCTTGGGCTTTCGCTTTTTCAACACACGAGATGCCAGCGCACTAACAATATAAACAAGCACCAGAGAATTACCGAGGATCAGCATTTCTTTGTCTGTTACAAATATCCATAAGGCCGTCAATAGCGCGAATGCGATTGTAAAGTGCGACACCAGCGGATTAACTTTTTGGCTCTTCATATACGAATTTTTACTTACTTTTTTTGTTCGCTTACACGTAATTATAACGAGTTATAGAGTATAGCGCGAGGTAAGATTAATACCGTGTCACACGCACTGCATTTGAGAAGTAAAATAATTTAACCTAAGTTGAAGCTATTTAACCTCGTATTTTTCATTGGCTTTGAAAGCTTCTGCTTCATATGGTGCGTCGGCGTAACCATATTTTGCCATGTCCACGAGGTGCTTTTTGGAATACTCTAGCAGTGAGCTTGCTTGTTCTATCTGTTTTACGTGAACGAGTTCGTGTGCCATTTTTGGTCTGTCTAATTCATAGCCTTTTCTAACGTAGATTGCATAACCGAAAACTTGCGCATTATTGGTGATCCCTTCACCAATAAAACCTATTTTTTCGCCCATTTGTTTAAGAGTTCGATTTTCGTATGGGTAGGGTACTTGCTCAACGTAAACTATTCGCACTTTTTCGGGATGTTCTACGCCAACATCTTTGGCTAACTTGAGATCTGCTTCATTTAAAGGTTTGCCCGTTTTTTGGCCTTGCTTATCAATTTCGATCGCCCAGTCAACATACTGCGGCAATACGCTAAGAAATTCGGTTACATCTGGTTGGGATGCAAATACGTTGGTTGTTGAGGTAAGCAAAAATGTCAGGGCAATTGATATTTTGTACATCATAGGAGCTTGTAATAGTTATTATAAAGAGTGCAGATTATATATAATTCGATATGAATTTATTCCTTATTTTGGTTTTACTTGTTAGAGGTGATACTTACTTTTAAACGCTTTTAAGCCATGAGAGGTAAATTCGATAGCGCGAGAGTCTAAGTGTTGATGTGCCCATTTACGTTCCAGTACATCAGATAATACCCATTTACCAAGGTAACCTGCTAAATGGCTGCGTCTTTCGCTCCAATCGAGGCATGCTTTACACAATGGTCGACGACTTTTTTTAGTTGTGGCTATATCAAAACCGAGTTCGCTAAAAAAGCCAAGGCCAAGTTGCGTTAAAGTCAGCGTATCTTGAGCTTCAACTATCCATCCATTGCTTTGTAACGTATCAAATAACTGAACGCCTAGTTCACCTGCTAGGTGATCGTAGCATATACGCGATCTTTTCAATCTTTCATCGGTGGGCCCTGTGGCAATACTTGTATGTGCCATCGACGCACTCATGTTTAGCATTTTCTCAATGAGTTCAGCAACTTGAATGTCTTTTAGTTGGAAGTATTTATGTCGACCTTGTTTGCGCACCGTGATTAGTTCGCTATCGACCAATTTCATCAAGTGACTGCTAGCAGTTTGCGGTGTGATATTTGCTTCGAGCGACAACTCTGTGGCGGTGAGTGCCTTACCGCTCATTAAAGCCGTAAGCATTTTAGAGCGAGCAACATCGCCAACAAGCGCGCCTAAGTAAGCAATATTTGGTTCCATACCTTTCCTTCATAGTTCGACTGCCACCGAAGCATCGAAATTTACCTCAAGTAGACTGCCAAAAAAACATTATGGAGACAACCACTATGAAAATAACCTGCTTTATTGAATATCAAATCGACCCACACAAAGTCCATTTATTTGAGCAATATGCTCAGAACTGGGGCAAAGTAATTCCGCAAAGTGGAGGAGAGTTACTGGGTTACTTTTTACCACATGAAGGTACCAATAACACAGCATACGGCTTAATCAGTTTTGAGTCTCTTGCGGATTACGAAGTATATCGACACACCTTGCGTCAATCACAGCTCGGTAGCCGCAACTTTAGTTTTGCACAAAGTGAACAGTTTATAGTAAGTGAAAAGCGCACATTTTTAAGGGCTGTTCCTGCCACTTATTTGCTACCAACAAAAGGAGAGGCAGTTGATAGTCGTCATATTTGAAGTAATCCCAAAAGCTGAAGGCCAACAAACGTATTTAGACATTGCTGCGAGATTAAAAAGTAAATTGCTTAAAGTAGAGGGGTTTATCAGCGTTGAGCGTTTTCAAAGCTTAGCCAATCCAAACAAACTCTTATCATTGTCATTTTGGGAAAATGAAGAGGCTGTTGTGAGGTGGAAAAGTGACTTTGAACATCAAGCTGCACAACAAAAAGGAAAGTACACGCTGTTTACAAACTACAGAATAAGCGTTGCACACGTTATGCGTGATTATAGTAGTCACGGTAAAGTGTTAGGCGAGGTAGGTGATGACGATTGAGTTTTACTTGGGCTATTGTGTGATTATTATGACTCTATTGTTGTCCCCAGGCCCCTCGGTACAGCTTTGCATCAACAACGGCTTACATTATACAAAGGAGAAAGCGGCGTTTGGGGTATTGGGTAATGTGCTGGCGTTTCAGTTATTGCTGATTATTAGCGCTACGGGATCGGGGGCTATATTACTCGCGTCTAGTACACTTTTAACTGCTTTGAAAGTAGTTGGTGCCATGTACCTGTGCTACTTAGGTGTAAAAAGTATTCGCTTACCCGTTACCAGCGTTGATATACCAAACGCACATACTCCTTTGAGTGCACAACGTGCATTTATCTTTAAGCAGGCATTTTGGGTGACATTGCTAAACCCAAAAGCACTGGTTTTTGTTTGTGCATTACAGCCTCAATTTATTGATAGCAGTAAAGCCGTTTTACCTCAGGTTACGATACTTTGCTTGACCAGTGCGGTGATTCATTTTGTGATTTACTTTGGTTATGTGGCCTTAGCCAACAGTGCAAGAGGTGCTTTGAGTAATGAATATGGCCGGAGTATGTATAACAAATTGAGCGGGTTAGTATTTATTGCTTTTGGTATGTTCCTATTCTTATCTATGCTCATTGAACGCTAAAAAACCACTTAGTGAACTAAGTCGCCGTTATTTTAAATCAATACTCAAAAATAACGGCGCGTATAGCTATGCACATCGAAAGTTTACCGTGACAGTGTAAGGAGCATCCATTGATTCTAGTGCGACTACACCAGCAATAGCTGCAACAGCCCCAGCATCATCAACGTGACCATCCCCTAGTATCCAAAGCCACGTACTTGCTTCCGTTACAAACTCAGCAGTTGAGCGACTATCCAGGTAATCTTTTTCTGATTTTTCCCCTTGATAATCAACGTTCTCGTTTATTACTACTAAACTGTTTTTGGTTTTGTCGCAAAAGTGTTCAGCTTGTCCAAGCGCTTCTTTCATACCTTGGTCTCTATCGACCGCTTTAATCACCACATAGTGTTTACCCTCTCCAGGCCTTACATCGTCATGGTGCGCACAGGCTGCTAATAGTACTGTGGTGGTCAGTGAAATAATTGTATTCTTCATTGTTTTGCCCTAAATATGATTTTGGTGGGCGTATTATTTGGAGTTTTTAGCTGAGGAGCCAGTAAGAAACTGTAAAAAGATGCTTGATTATTACACATTTTGTAAGGTGTTTTTGATAACTGAAAGCTCATTTTAAAGCGTAAAGCCTTTGTGCTTGAAATGGGTAATTCTAAAGAGGTTACAAGTGGTTATCGTTATTAATTTTTTTCAGTTACTCGCAACTTTGTTGATCCACGTATAAGTTGTATGTACTTTAATTAATTATTATTCGGCGTCGTCTTTTGCCTCAAAAATACTCGAAGGTACACAAACTTATGGATTTGTCTGTTAGCCGCTTTTACAGCCTACAAAGTAGTGAGGAGCGTTATCAATATACGCTCAAGACGCTTTATCACCGTTTAAAAGCAAGCCACTGTATCATAGGCAAGTTTATAAATGACGCAAAGCAAGTTAAAACACTGCAATATCTGCATGAGGATCAAATTAAAAGCAATTTTGTTTACGATTTAATTCACACCCCCTGTTTTGATGCAAAAGAGTTGGATAGTGTTTGTGCCTACGAAAGCAATTTACAAGTGCTTTACCCTCAAGATGACTTTTTAAGGTCATTCGATATTAATGCCTACTTAGGTGTAACTTTAAGAGCACCAGATCACAAGCCCGTTGGTATTTTGGTATGCATGTTCAATGAGCCAATGATATTGAGCGAACAGGATAAACTTTGGTTCTCTGAGATTGGCTGTATTGTTGCAACTGAGCTAAGTCACAACCTTGAAATGTCAGCCAAAGAATTGATTCTTAAACAACTTGCAAACGGTGAGCGAATTGCAAAGTTAAGTTCTTGGACTTGGTATATCACATCCAATGTACATTGGTTTAGCCAAGAGATGAGTAGCTTATTGAATTGCGAAAATAACGAAGTGTCATTGCAATACTTTTTGTCGCACCTTCGTTCAGACGATAGTAAAAAAGTTACCGAGCAGCTGGAACTTATCAAACAAGAAAAAATTGATAAATTTGATATGTTAGTTTGCCACAAGCAAATGACTACCACGCAAGGCTTGTTTCATATTGTTGGTGAGGTTGAGTTGAGTGACGAGCACATGCACGAGCGCATACTGCGCGCTACTGTCCAAGATATCACTTATACCTCTACGTTGAGTCGCCAAGTCGAGTTGACGAATGTGGTGTTTGAGAATGCGTCAGAGGCATTTATGATCACCGATCATCGCAATAAAATCATGATGGTAAATCGTGCATTTGAACAGCAAACGGGCTATAGCGCCGCAGAGCTTTATGGTGAAGACCCCGGTATTTTGTCTTCAGGTAAACAAACTAAGCAGTTTTATCAAAAAATGTGGCTGCAGCTAGAGAAAACCGGCATATGGAAAGGGGAGATTTATAATCGAAGGAAAAATGGTCAAGTATTTCCAGAAGAATTAACACTAAATGCGGTCAAAGGGAGTGACGGTAAAATAACCAACTATGTGGCTATCTTTCGAGATATAACTGACTGGAAGCGTAACGAAGCACAGCTTACCTTTTACGCTAATCACGAGGCATTGACTGGGCTTTTAAATCGCCGTAGTTTTATGTTGAGTATAGAAAAGCAACTGACTAAGTCGTATCGGCTTCATGATACGTCGCTGCTTTTTTTAGGCTTAGACCGATTTAAAGAAGTCAATGATATTTTTGGCCCAGAAATAGGCGACAAAGTGCTGATAGCTGTCGCTGACCGATTATTGAATACGCTTAAAAGAAAGGATATGGCGAGCCGTTATGGCGGTGATGAATTTGCTTTACTGGTTGCGCATCATACACTCTCCGAAGCAATGGATCATGCACAGAGGCTAAAGCAACTGCTTTGTGAGCCATATCATATTGGAGAGCTAACGATTGAACTGAGTGTGAGTATTGGGGTTGCATATCTTAAAGCTGCGGAACAGTTAAGTGCCTCGACTTTGGTAAAAAATGCGGCTCATGCATTGAGTAATGCCAAAAAGCAAGGACGATCACGTGTAGCGCTACATGATGAAGCGATTCAAAATGCCTACCTAAAAAAAATAAAACTCAGAGACAAACTTAAAGCCGCATTAAGAGCTGGTAGACTACAAGTACATTATCAACCTGTTGTATGCACTTGCACGGGTAAAATATCAAAGTTTGAAGCTTTGATACGTTGGTTTGATGATGAGTTTGGTGCTATTTCCCCCGCGTATTTTATTCCTATTGCTGAAGAGTTTGGCTTAATTCATTTAATTGGACAGTATGTGCTAGAAACCAGTTGCCGCGATCTTGCAATGCTTCATCAAGCTGGCTTTAAACATATTAGCTGTTCAATAAACCGTTCAATCAACGAATTTAAAACAAGTAACAACCAAGTTGAGCTTATTCCAGCAGAAATAGAACGCTTTGGCTTACCGTACGACGCAATTACGATTGAGGTGACAGAGTCGATGGCGGCGAACAAATACACTTGGCAGGTATTAGAAGCGCTTAGCGAATTAGGCGTACAAATAGCACTTGATGATTTTTGTACTGGCTATTCGTCATTGAGTAACCTGATTGAGAACCAAGTAGACTTTGTGAAAATAGACAAATCGTTTGTTGATAGTATGGGGGTTGATCACAACAAGCAAGTGATGGTGAAGTGTTTGATAGATCTGAGCTCTCAGTTAGGCATAAAGGTAATAGCCGAAGGCGTTGAGCAACCAGAGCAACAACAAATGCTTTCTGACTTTGGTTGTCATCTAATGCAAGGGTATATTTATAGCCCCGCAAGACCTATTTTAGAGTGTTTGGAAATGCTAAAACAACATGAGCACGTAACCGTGGAGGTTTAATAGACTTACTCGGATGAGCATGTTCTGAGACTTATGACCTGTTTATAACCAATTTCTTCAGTACCGAGGCGTGTAGGTACTCTATCTAGCGGTTTAAAGCGCAAATACGTGATGGTTAACTAGGACCTAAAGATTTGTAGATAAATCACGAACTTTATCAAAGTGTTATTTGTTTTTTATAGTGTGTAACGCTCACTTAATATAAGCTAGCTTTGGACGCTTATTAATTTACCGTTTTTGAAAAGAGAGAATAGTGTGCAGCAATATTGGGTTGGTGACTTTTTTGTTGATGTATCGAGAAATCAGATAACTAAAAGTGAACAAGTGCAAACCATTGCGCCTAAGGCACTCAGCGTACTGACTTACTTGGCCGAAAACCAAGGTAGAGTAGTAAGCCAAGATGAGCTTTTAGACGTAGTTTGGCAAGGCACTATCGTTTCTCCTAATACTTTACAGCGTAGTATTGCCCAGCTGAGAAAGGTATTGGGCGATGATGGCAAAGAGCAAGTTTATATAAAAACGCATGCTAAAAAAGGTTATAGCTTAGAGTGTGACGTGCAGTGGTCTGAGGGCAACATGCCAGTCAACTCAGTTAAAAATAGCTCCCCAGAAAATAACCTAACCTCCCCCCAAAACCATAATGCAAAAACTCCCAAAATCAGCTCTATAGCAGCCCTTAGCGGACTTTTTTTATTGATCATGATAGTTGTGGGATATCAATACTGGGCCGAGAGCCAAACACCCACCTTAACGGTTTCGCAAATTCGTGCGTTGACTGCAACCGATAATAAAGAAAGTGCAGGGATATACTCTCATGATGGGGAGTTTATTATTTTCCATCGTTTTTCTGAGCAAGCTTGCATTAATAATATTTGGGCGAAAAATATTAAAACCCAGCAAGAGTTTCAGCTAACCAAAGATTTGGGTGTTTATAGCAGCCATAGTTTATCTCACGATGGCAAAAAGCTAACGTTTATTTCAAAAGGTGACTGTGACGAACCTGTACTTCAGAAAAAGTGCTATAAGTTGGTGAGTTTAGATTTTAATCAAGCGCTTAAAGGGCCAATATCTCCCACCGTGCTGATGGAGTGTAAATCATCAGAAATTCGTAATCCAATCTGGCTATCACACGATAACATTGCATTAATGCAAAAAACTGCTGATAGTTGGAAAATCATCAACTATTCAGTGTCAAAAAATAGCAGTGACGTTATTTACGAGGTAGAAAATGGCAGTGTAACCGATTACGACTTTTCGGTGAAAAAAGGGCTTATTGCGTTGATGAGTGTCCATCAAGATGGTGAGTATTATCTTGAAATGTTAAAGCCCAATGGTGAAGTGATCTCAAGTAATCGCGTAAACTATCCAGATCAAATCGGTAAATTCAGATACATCTATCCCAACTTTTCATCGTTAGATGAACAGCTGATTTTTAGTACGGGTAAACGGCTTTTTACTATATCAACAGACGGAAAAATAGAGAGTATTAGTTTGCCACTGGATCAGCCCATTGGTTCACCAAAAGTACACCCTAACAGGGGCAAAATGCTGGCAATAAAGGGCTACTATGATAGTGATATCATCTCTGTGCCAGTCGCCGATTATGCCACGTTGAATCTAGATAGAGATTCGGTAAAAAATAGCGTACTGCACCGCTCGAATGTCTCCGAAGATAACGCCAAATTTCAGCCTGAAGGGAATGATATTGCATTTACCTCTAAGCGCTCAGGTGAGCAGCAGGTATGGATATCTGATGGACAGAGTGCGTGGCAGCTCAGTCAGTTTCCGATTGACACCTATATATTCTCTATAGAGTGGGCAAAAGATGGACAAAGTATTTTGGTGAATGCCGATAAAGAGCTGGTGCAGCTATTTTTAGATGGTACAGAACGTAAATTTGCGCTGCCGCACTCAGTTGATAAGCTTTTTCAGTGGGACAGTGAGCAACAAACCGCTTTGTCTTTAATATGGTCTAACGGCGCGTATAGGTTGGCTGAATTAAGTTTAGTGACACCTAGTAACAGTGTTGTTTACGACAAGTCAGCTGTATGGGCGCAAGAGTCGGCAAGCGGAGCACTGATTTACACCGATTTGTTAGGGCGATTTTGGCAACCCGGGCCTGCTGAAGATAAGCTGATAAGCGCACTTAACGGCCAGGGGAGCGAAAAGCGCTTTGTTATCCGTGGAGAAACCATTTTTGGTGTGAATGACAACTTACAACTGTGGTCATATACACTCGATAGCAATGAATATAACGTGCTAGGCGATGTACCAAGCAATATTGATTTTTTAACCGATAACAACGGTAGCGAGCTACTGATGAGTATTCAAATAGCATCAAAAAAAGAAGTGGTTGAGCTGACTTTTGAGTGATTACATGTTGTGTAACAACATCGTACTCAAATAGCAGCAAAGGATAACAGAACATGATATGCCGAGTTGCAGCGCGCCAAGATATTACACAAATGCAATGAATTCGCATGGCCGTGAAGGAAAATATGCTGACCAGCACTGCGATTACCTAGGAGCACTACATCCCTGAAATTGAACAAACAGGGAAAGGTTAGGTTGTTAAAATTGACGGTGAAATTTAGGGTTTGGTATTGCAAACAAACTTGTTCTATTTGGGTGTTGTTTGTTGAACCAAGTTATGAAGGAATGGTCTTTAGTAAAGTATTTATAAATCAAATGGTTATTTTGGCCTGGCAAAAATGGCTAACCAGCGTTCATCTAGGGGCTGACCCCGATACACGCGCTGAACAGCTTTATTTAAAGCAGCTTGACAGTGCAAAGGGCTGCAAAGCGATGGCGAGTTACTGTTTGAGTTGAATCGTGTGTAAAAAGCTACTCTGGTGGGGAAGATGGAACTACTGAATTATTTTATTTTGCAAGAACCTGAATACGTTCATGAATTGAGGATTTTATTGGAAAATCGAACCTCTAAAGTATACGCAGAATTGTTCTCAAACCTCTTTAATTTTTATGTTGACTTTGAGCATTCAACTTTAACCATTCAAGACGATTGTGGGCTTTTTGGAGATACAGTATCAGAGCAAGAAGCAACAATTAGCATTGATGTCGCTAAAGTTGCAATATTGTTATGATTTTCCATATTTTGGGCTTGTGCAAAAAATAATAATGAGAGGCAATAGCTGTTTCGGATGAAACAGGATCTAGCCCGATTAATATTGCAATAGCGTGGGATGGTACGTAGAAAGAAGATGCCAAAGAAATGGCAAAATATATGGTGGTAAAACTGATTTAGTGCCCAACAAAAGCGGTTTTGTGAAGACTTGCGATAAATGGCGTAGGTAAGCTATAAAGTGTAATAGAGCAAAGCGGACCGTCACTTAGAGTAGTCACTTTTAGATGAAGTTTTTGTTTCTATTTTTCAGCTTTCAATGAACTTCAAATGATAATTTTTGTGCCCGCTATTTTTTGACCACTTCGTTATAAGTTTTCCTCTACAGCACAGCAGCTACCTTACAGCTGATGAGCGTTGGTCAAGTCAAAACAGCGAGCTGTTGCGAGGCTGTACCCACGCCTAGGTTGCCTTAACTCAACAATCCCAATTCCAGCGTTTTTAGTATCGCTTGGGTTCTATCACGTACTTGCAGTTTGGCTAAAATATTAGATACATGGTTGCGCACGGTGCCTTCGGCTTTAAATATCTGTGCGGCGATTTCTTTATTCGACAAGCCCGATACCATCAATGCTAAGATTTGTTGCTCTTTTTCTGTGAGTGGTTCGTTAAGTTGCTGCTGCGGCTGGCGCTTAGCTTTTAAAAGTTGCTGTGTGAGTTCGTTTTGCAGCACAATTTCACCAGCATGAACGCGCTCAATTGCATCCACTAGCTCTTCTAGCGATACATCTTTGAGTAAAAAGCCGCTGGCGCCTGCTTCCATGCCGCCTAGCAAAAAGTCATTTTCGTTAAAAGTAGTTAAAATTAAAAACTTAAGTGCGCTTTGTTGCGCGATAGAGGCGTTGAGCACATCTAAACCGCTGCCATCGTTCATGCGCATATCGAGTAAAACAACATCGGCGTTAATCGTGTTATCAGTTAATTGCTCTAAAAAAGCATTGCCGCTGCTTGATTCACCCGTTACATCAATGGTGTTGGTGAGTTGTAAAAGCGACCGCATACCTTGTCTTATCAGAGGTTGGTCATCTACTAAGTGTATTTTTATTTTATTCATAAGGTACTCGTATGGTTAGGCTTAGTCCTTGTTTAGAGGTGTCGATATCAAGTTGGCCTTTAATCTGTGCGACTCGCTCTTGCATGCCAGTGAGCCCATTTCCAAGCACAACCTCCCCCTTTAATAAACCATTATCTTTGATAAATAACTCAAGGTTACCGTTTTGTTCTTGCAAAGTGATATCCATATCAGTTGCAGTCGGGGCGTGTTTGAGTGTATTGGTAATGGCTTCTTGAACACATTTTAATAGACATTGTGCGGTGCTAAGTTGCACATGCTTAACCTTTGGGCTGATCTTTAAATGCACTTTGACTCTAGGGGTCTGTTTGCTCAGCTGAGTTAAGCTCTGGACTAAATCAAAGCCGATGTCATTACGTTTGTCGCTCACAATGGCACGTGTTGTGGCGAGCGCTTGTTTGGCTTGTTCATAACATGCTTGTAATTGTGTCAGCTGCGTTGGCATACAGGTTCTTCTGGTGACATCTAAATTGATAATGAGAGATGTTAGTGAGTGTCCAACTTCATCATGTAAATCTCGAGCTATGCGCAGGCGCTCACTTTGTGCAGCAGCATTGCTTAATAGATGCTGGGTTGCTTCGAGCTTAGCGTTTGTTAGTGCTAATTCTTCTTTGGCGTTACGCTCACTGATCATGCGTTGCGTCATCACTAAAGCAAACAGGTGAAATGCCATAAACATGCCGGCACTGGCCCACTGCCAACCAGTTTGCCAATAAAAAGTGTGGACTATTAAAAAAAGCCCATGACTGGCAAAAATGTAAACGTAGCAAAATCGAATAGGTGCATAAAATGCGAGAATTGAGCAGTACATCACGCTGTAGATCAAAACAATGCTCAATGGCACTAAGAACATTAAATAGGCAATGGATGTAAAGAGTAAAAACAGCAAGTAATAGCGAGTTTTATAACCATAACGAGTGGACTCATTAATGACGAGTAACGTCAGTACCAAAACACAGCCATGTAGTAGGTATTCTGCTGGGCTAATCATATTTCTAGAAGCATCAAATATGCTTGGGATAGCCACTGCTGCCCAAGTTAACAGGACGGTAATTAATGAACTTATTGGATACTTAAACACGCGTCGTTGGCCTTTTTTGGCTTTATCTTAATGTGCTTGGGCGAAGCATGCTAGTCCTAAATATCGGTTCATGACATTTGTCACGATGATGATGTGACATCCGTGACTGTGTGAGAGTAAGCGTTTTGATTAACCTAGCTGTATGAACTTTAGTTGAGGACAAAGCAATGGAATACATTCATAAGTTTGCGGTTTACTTACATATTTGTTTAGGCAGTTTTGCGTTAGTACTGTTCTGGGTGCCAATTTTTGCAAGCAAAGGCAGTAAAACACATAATCGGTATGGGCAATATTACAACTGGTCGATGTATGGTACGTCTATTTTAGGGGTTATCGCATGTATCTTGGTCCTTGTCGACCCTGTAAGCGTTAAACCTAAAACGTTTGTAGATATGGCCGAACAAGCGCAGTACATCAGTAATACTCGTATCTTTTCGTTGTTTTTACTAATGCTGTCATTGCTCGTGTTGGTGTCGATTTATCATGGTGAGCAAGTCCTAAAAGCGAAAGCCAATAATGCACTGTTGCGCACGCCACTACACTTGGGGTTGTTCTGCATACTGGTGGTCACCGCTTTGATTTCCATGGCTTTGGGTATCATACATTCGCAAACGTTATTGATTGTATTTGCGGTTTTGTCATTGCTGGTAGTGAGTCGCTACATCCGTTACGTGTATAAAGCGAAAGTACAGCCAAGAGCTTGGGTTATTGAGCATTTAATTGCCATGCTAGGCTCTGGTATTGGTGTGTACACAGCATTTTCGGCATTTGGTGGGCGTCATATATTCAGCTATCTGTTGGGCGAGCAGGCGGCATTTTTGAGTTGGATAGTCCCTTCAGTAATAGGTACGGTTTCAATCAGTTGGTCAAGACGTTATTTTGAGAAAAAGTTTAAAGTTGCAAAATAAAAACGTTGGCACGGTGAGTACCTTGGTGGTGCATACCGTGCCTTTTTAGCATGATTACAGCAAAGGTTTTATCACGTCGTATAACGCGTCAATATGGTCATCTCTGTCGTTCAGTGCTGCGATATAGCGATATTTCTCGCCACCAGCGTGTTCAAAAATCTCGCGGTTTTCTTCTTCAAGTTCTTCTAAGGTCTCTAAACAGTCTGCGCTAAAAGCAGGGCTAACAATTGCCACATCTTTAATGCCTTGCTCAGGATAGCTTGAAAGCGTCGCGTCGGTGTATGGTTTTAACCATTCAGCCTTACCAAAGCGACTCTGAAAAGTAGTCTCAACCAAAGACTTATCAATACCGAGCTTTTCAACTACTAGGCGAGTTGTTTGCTGGCACAAGCAATGATAAGGGTCGCCGTGATCTAAAAACTGCTTAGGCATACCGTGGTATGAAAAAACCAGCTTTTGTGGCGTACCATTGGCTTGTAGGTCTTCGGCAATCGAGTTTGCAAGAGATTCTATATACAGTGGATTTTTGTGATAACCATTTATAAAGTGAAGTTCAGGTACCCAACGCCATTTTTTCAAAACGTTAGCAACTGCATCAAAGGTAGAGCCCGTCGTTGGGCTTGAATACTGCGGATACAGCGGTAATACAATTATACGAGTCAGGCCTTTATCACGCAGTGCTTCGAGGCCGGCTTCAATTGATGGATTGCCATAGCGCATCGCCATAACCACTTCGGTATTATCAAAACCTTGTTGTTTAATTAAAGCACCGAGCTTATCTGTTTGCTGCTGCGATATGTGTATCAAAGGTGAACCGTGCTCGGTCCAAATACTTTGATAAGCTTTGGCTGACTTTTTGGGTCTGACGCGCAAAATAATGCCGTGCAAAATCATCAACCAGATTAATCTTGGGATCTCAACAATTCTTGGATCTGATAAAAACTCTGCTAAGTAGGTTCTTAAAGCCTTTGGTGTGGGGGCATCAGGGCTGCCTAAGTTAGTAACTAAAATACCTGTTTTTTGATTAAAACGCCCATCATGAGGGTTATCGGTAATTGCTGAAAAACGTGACACACACGGCTCCTTTGAACATAAAGTTGTACTCAAACGACTCACTACCTTGCTAGGTCGCGATTCGTATTGCACCAATTCGGTTAATTTTACAAGATTATCAGTACGTTCGTAACTATTAACTCGATCTATATTTATTGCTCGCTATACTCCTCTTTAATGAATAAATTTATAAAACCACATGCGGGCTGTGCAAATAACGGACAATTGCGGGTGCGCTCGCAGATTTTTTCCACTTTATGCGATTTTCAACCGATTCTATTTGCAAGCCAATGGGTGTCACAGTACCTTTGGCCCCCATTTTATAAAGTCGTGCTGGAATAGCATAAATTTAAAGTACTTAAAGAGGGTGTATGCGACTCAATCAACCCATAACACAGCGTCAAAAGCAGTTTGCTAAAGATGTAAAATTGGTATCGATAACCGATCTACAAGGAAGAATTGTTGATTGCAACGATCACTTTGTTGCCATAAGTGGCTTCTCTCGAGAAGAACTTATTGGTCAGCCACATAATATTGTGCGTCACCCAGATATGCCACCCGAAGCCTTTGCAACCATGTGGGCACAGCTAAAATCAGGTCAGCCTTGGATGGGGATAGTTAAAAATCGCTGTAAAAATGGTGACTTTTATTGGGTAGATGCTTATGTCACGCCGGTGACGGAAAACGGCAAGGTGATTGGTTATGAGTCAGTTCGTCGTTGCCCTGATCAAGAGACTGTTGCCAGAGCACAGGCTCTGTATAGTAACTTAATTAATAACAAAAATACGCAGTTTAAATGGCCTAAACTCAGGGTGCTGTGGCCAATATTGATGGTCATTGTGGGGGCTGTATTGTGGCTCTGTGGCGCTGAAAATGCTGCGTTTTTTTGGGTGCTGCTTAATAGTCTGAGTATTTGTGGCTATAACCTTTGGCGAGATAGTGAGCAGCTAAAACGGCTAGAGCAAAGCTTAGAGCACAGCTTTTGCGATGAAGTAGCGAAGCAAGTCTACTCAACTTGGGATGGCAAAATGGCGAGCATTCATGTTCGAATGCTAAGTGAGCAAGCACATTTAGATACTGTGATCACGCGTATTGAGCATTCAGCTAAAGAGGTCACATCAGGTGCTCGCCAAGCACTTGAACGAGCGGGTGATAGCTACAAGCAGTTGCAAAAACAACAGCTTGAAACTGAGCAAGTGGCTACCGCTATGAACGAAATGAGCACCACAATTAATGATGTGTCGGGCAATGTACAAGTAAGTGCAGAGCATGCACAAAGCGCGTTGTTGATGGCGGATGAAAATACGCGTATTGCCGAATTAACCAAGCATGCTATTGAAGCACTGGGTGAAACGGTGTCACAAATTCGCGATTCGGTGTTAGGTGTATCAAAACAAACCACACGTATTGCAGATGCGGCGCAAATTATTGAGCAGATCGCAGAGCAAACCAATTTACTTGCTTTAAATGCGGCAATTGAGGCAGCAAGAGCGGGTGAGCAAGGCAGAGGCTTTGCAGTTGTTGCAGATGAGGTGCGTCATTTAGCACAGCGTACTCAGCAGTCCACCAAAGAAATACATACGATTATTAGTGAACTCAGTGATAGCACGCAACATGCGGTGACTATTGCCCAACAGGGTGAACAAGAGTCGGTATCGGGTATTGAGCAATTAGCCCAAAGTACCGATATGCTTATGCAAATTCAGCAAGCAGTGCGCCAAATTCATGATATGTCGATGCAAATTGCAACCTCGGTAGAAGAACAAGCGGCTGTGTCTGATGATATTAATCAGCAAATTGTCAATATTGCCGGTCTTGCGAGTGACAGCTTAGACAGTGCCGATACCGTTAAGCAAGTGAGTGCCCAATTGACCGATGTTGCCAGTGATATGTACGAATTGGTTGTTCGCTTTAGACGTTAACTATTTTAATGATTAATCAAAACCTGCTTTTTGATTAATTATTTGCCTCGCTTATCAAGATTGAGTCGCTATTATTTAACCAAGTGATTAAATAATAGCGACCAGATAGTATGGCTAGCCCTTCCACTAAAAAACTTGGCAGACCAATTAAGCATAACGAGCAAGCTCGTGATGCGCTTATTCAAGCCGCTCGGCACAAATTCACCAAAAAGCCTTACGATAAAGTCAGTATTCGAGAACTTAGCGATGCCGCTGGGGTTAATTCTGCATTGATCAAATATTACTTTGGTAACAAACAAGGATTATACAAGGCCATGATTTTGGAGGTGACCGGTCAGGTGATGAGCAATATAAAAACGCACTTAACGGGTAACGACTTTACTTCTATTAGCGATGTTTTTCGCAGTTTTACCAAAGTGATGGCCTGCTCGCCTGAATTTCCCTTATTGATGTTAAAAGAAGTGATTTTAAACCAGGGCGTATGTAGAGAGTTTTTCTTAGAGCAAATCGGTAGCACACATCTGAAGGTGATCGACGCAGTATATTCATACTTTGCAAGCAAAGGTTTGGTCAAAGAAGGCGTTGATCCGGTGTTGTTTCGAATTTCACTTATGGGGCTAATGATTTACCCATGGTACATGAGAGAGCTTATGTTAAAGATGGAAGGGATTGAATATGACGAGTCTTTTTTAGAATCTTTAATACAGCATAACACGATGCTGATGACATCAGGGTTGTTTAATATGGATGAGAGGCACTGATATGGCTTTGTTCAAATTAAAGCAAAAGTATTGGTTGCTTTTGTTGCCACTATTCGGCGTGATAATTTTAATGACTTTTGTAAAACTAAAATCAGCGCCAAAGCAAATTGGTAATGCACTCAATATTCCCAATGTTGTGGTCTCTGAAGTCGCTCAGCGCAAGTTGCAGCATAGTATTACGGGCTATGGACGTGCACAGGCTAAGCAAATTTGGCACGCTGTCTCGCAAGTATCAGGACGTGTGATTTATAAACACCCAGACTTAGAAGTAGGCGCGATATTGGGCGCGGGAACGGTGTTGTTAAAAATTGACCCAGTCGATTATGAGTTAAAGCTTGCGCAAGCAAAGTATGATTTAAACGCCGCCCAAGAACGCCTTGATATGATAGCGTTCAATAAGCAAAAGCTTAGCCAGTCTTTGACATTAGAATCTGAACGTTTGGCCATTTTACGCCAAGAGCTGACAAGACTTACAGGGCTGTTAAAGCGTGGCTCGGTATCTCAATCTGCGGTTGAACAACAGCAAAGTCAGTTGTTTTCACAGCAGCAAAAAGTGCTTGAATTACAAACTAATTTAAATTTGATCCCGTCCGATTTAGCACTTGCCAAAGCAAGTGTGTCGGCACACCGCGCACGTATGCAAGAAGCGCAAAATTTACTGGAAAAAACCGTATTCACCTTGCCTAAAGATAGTAAAATTACACAGGTTAATGTTGAACTGCAGCAAGTTGTGAACGCACGAGATACCTTGTTAGAGGCGCGCCACTTAGGAGTGATGAAGGTAAATGCACAGTTTAACATGTCGCAGGCACGCAAAATGTTGAGCCAGGTGTGGCTTGAGCAAAATAAAGGCAGCCAAACGCGGGATTTTCCTAATGTTGCTACCTTACCGCTGCAAGCAACCTTAAACTACTATTCAAGTGGTAACGCTTCTGAGGCGTCTTTACAGTGGCCAGCAAAAGTAACACGGATAATACAAAGCACCGAGCATAGCAATAGTTTGCAAGTTATCTTGGAAACAGATAATCAATGGCTTAATTTCGATCCTATCAACCGCCCACCGCTGCTTGATAACATGTTTCTTGAAGTACAGATGTCAAGCCCCGTCGAGTCGTATTTGAGTGTGCCTTTATCGGCAGTACATAACAATTATGTGTTTGTTGTAGAAGATAAAAAACTGGTTAAAAAGTCTGTAAAAGTGCTTTTTGAAACTACCCAGTTTGCGGCGCTCGATAACCAGCTACCAGATACAGTTCGTTTGGGCGATAAGGTGTTGTTGACGCAGTTGCTACCAACGTTAGATGGTATGCAAGTGAACGTTGCTGAGGTGTTACCATGATTGCGTTTTTTGCTCGTCATCCTACCGCTGCAAACTTATTGATGCTGATCATTTGTATTGCCGGTTTAAGCTCATTGCCGCAGTTAAAACGTGAAACGTTTCCTGAGTTTAGTAGCGACAAGGTATTAGTAAGTGTTATCTATCCGGGAGCTAGTTCTACTGAGGTTGAGCAAGCTTTATGTATTGTGATGGAAGAGGCGGTGGACGGCTTAGATGGCATAAAAACACTTAGTTGTGAATCAAGAGAGGGGATAGCCAATCTTACGGTGGAAGCGCAGCATGGTGTTAATGTTGCGATGTTACTGAGTGACGTAAAAACCCAAATTGATGCCATCGATAATTTCCCAAAGCAAATTGAGTCGCCTATTGTGCGAGAGCTGGGGCGCGATCAACACCTGATTTCATTAGCAATATCTGCTGATTTACCGGTTTATCAGTTGAAGTTATATGCGCAGCAGTTAAAAGACAAACTCAAGCGTCAGCCGGGCGTTGATATAGTTGATATTCAGGGCTTTTCAGATCAGCAAATCAAGATAGATTTATCGCTGTTTAAACTGCGAGAATATGGCCTTTCAGCAACGGATGTAGTGGCGTTATTACAGCGGCAAAATGTAAAGTTGCCTGCTGGTGAAATGAGTAACGATGGTAAAACCATGTTAGTGAGCTTTGATCAGCAAAAAGTGACAGCTCAAAGCTTACAGTCTTTAGTAATTAAAAGCTTAAAAAATGGCGAGCAAATTTACCTTAGGGATGTTGCGCAATTATCCGAGGGTTTTGAACTTGATGAGGAGCAAGTGCTATTTGATGGTAAGCGTGTTGCTTTGCTGGATATCAAAAAAACTAAAAGCCAAGATGCCATTACCTTGGTTGAAGTGGTTAGCCAATTTGTCGAACAGCAAAAACAGCAAGTGCCAAAAGGCGTGACGTTAACGCTCACGCAAAATACCGCACATATTATCGAAGACAGGCTAGCCATGTTGCTTAATAACGGTTGGCAAGGTTTTGCTTTGGTGCTGTTGGTGATGTATTTGTTCTTCTCTTTTCGTTACTCCTTTTGGGTGTCAATGGGCTTGCCTGTCTCGTTTTTAGGTGCGTTTGCGCTGATGATGCTGATGGGAGTGAGCATCAATATGATTTCTATGGTTGCGCTATTAATGTCAATTGGCATCTTGATGGATGATGCCATTGTGATTGCTGAGAGCATAGCGGCAAAAGTAGAGCAAGGGGATGATTTAGACGCCGACGCAATCAAAGGCGTATTACAAGTTGGCGCAGGGGTTTTTTCATCTTTTTTAACAACCATCGTAGTGTTTATTGGTCTGGCGTTTATCAGTGGTGATATAGGGAAAGTTCTAAAAGATATCCCTTTGGTGTTGATTGCGACGATATTTGTTAGTGTGATCGAAGCATTTTTTATTTTGCCAAATCACCTCATCCATTCTTTACACAAGGGCAAAGGTAATAGCCAAAAAGCACCGCATCGTTTATTGGCTTTTATTTGGAAAGTAAAAACGCGTTTTACTACTTCATTTGAACATTTTAGACAGACAACCCTTGTGAATGCAGTACACTGGTGTGTACAGAATCGTTATCAGTTTATCGGCGCTACTGTGATGCTGTTTTTAGTGTCTATCTCTTTAATTGCGGGTGGTATTGTTAAGTTTAAAGCGTTTCCGCAGTTAGAAGGTGATACTTTAGAGATGCGCTTACTCATGCCACCAAGTACGCCACTTGAGCAAACGATGCGTGTAGTTGACAAATATGTTGATGCCCTAGGGCGGGTAAATACGCGCCTGTCTGAACAAGAAGGAGAAGGTCGCGAGTTAGTTGAACATATTACTGTGCAATACAACCGTAATTCAGATGCATTTGAACAAGGGGAGCATTTGGCGACCGTCAGAGTAGACTTGTTAACGGCGCAACAGCGCAATACGCGTTTAGCCGAGCTAATTAAGATCTGGCGCAACGAAGCGGGAGCAATCGCTGGGGTTCAAGCGATTTCGTTTAAAGAGCCAGTACTTGGTCCGGCAGGTCGAGCAATTGAAATTCGTCTACATGGTGAGCAGTTAGACACCTTAATGCGTTCTTCAGCCAAATTAAAGCGTGATCTGGCGAACTATGCTGGAGTATCTAACGTTATGGATGATTTGCGTCATGGAAAACTGCGTTGGCAAATTAAGTTGCAGCCCGGTAGTTTGGCACAAGGTATTGATGGCCAATCAGTAGCAAATCAGCTTCGCAGCGCCTTATTTGGGCAAGTCGCAGATGAAGTACAGCGTGACAATAGTAGTATAGAGTTGTATGTACGCCTGCAAGAAAAAGATAAGAGCAGTATAAAAAGCCTACTTAACTTCCCAATCACGTTAAACTCAGGGACTCAAGTGCCGCTGGCGAGTATAGCTCAACTCACATTAGAACAAGATGTGACGCGGATAAATCGAGTTGATGGGCAGCGCACGGTGACCATTACAGCAGATGTTGATTCATTGCTGACTAATACCAATGAAGTGATGGCACAACTGCAAAAGCGCAGCATAGCGCCATTACTCGAAGCTGAGCAAAGTTTAAGCGTAAGTTATGAAGGCGAAATAAAAACCGGTTCACAAACAGGTAAGTCAATGGCAGGTAAGTTTGTGTTAGGGCTTATTGGTGTGTTTATTATTTTGAGCTTTCAATTTCGTAGCTACTTTGAACCTGTGATGGTGATGCTGGCGATACCACTTGCCCTAATTGGGGTCGTTTGGGGGCATTTTTTGTTGGGTTATGATCTGTCGATGCCCAGCATGATAGGGTTTATCTCGCTTGCGGGTATCGTAGTAAACGATTCTATTTTGCTAGTGGCATTCATTAAGGATCATCAAAGTGATGGTATCGGCTTAGAGCAAGCCGCTGTTTTGGCCGCAAAAGCTCGATTTAGGGCCATTTTTATCACGTCGGCAACCACCATTGCGGGTACTTTACCTTTACTGCTAGAAACCAGTTTGCAAGCGCAAGTGGTACAGCCACTCGTGGTGAGTATGGTATTTGGGATGGCGTTGTCTACCTTATTAATCGTGTTTGTATTACCCGCAATTTATGTACTGTTAGAAGATTTTAACTTAACGGCTAAGCACCATTTACAGCATGGTTCACCATCAGTCTAAATGGAGTCGGTTTTTGTTGCTCTAGTTGTTTGAGTTTAGCTATCGATGTGGCAGTAAATACATGGCCTTTAGGCAGGAGCATAATGCCTTGATGATTGTGCACTGCCAAACCTAAGGTCATGCCAGGTTGGAGTTGTTCGCTGGTGATAATTTGCATTGAACCCGCTTTATCTTGTTTCTTATGTAACTGACTTGCGCATTTCTCGAGGGCATTAACAACTTTAGGGTGGTACAGGTGTTCACTAAAAGCTTTGATGTGTGATAGCGCATCAAGTTGCCTTTCTTCTTCACTCTTTTGATTGTTGGTGAAATACTGCCAATAGTCTCGGGCAACTGTTAATATTTGCGCACAAATCGGTATTTGGTCCTTTTTAAGTCCTTTAGGTATGCCTTCACCATTATATTTTTCAAACTGGTGGTAAATTGCTTCGGTGACATCGTTCAGGTGTTGCGCAGGCATGAGCATAAGCTGTGCAGTTGCTGGGTGCGTGTAGAATAACTTTTTTTGCTGATCTGTCAGTTGATTTGTAGGCACTTTATAAAGCGCAGGGTCCATTGCAAGCAAGCCTACTTGCGCTAAAAAGCCCGCCATGCCAGCGGTCTGCACAATGGTATTAGGTAGCTGTAACTGCTTAGCCACTAATCGACATGTCCTACCTATGTTACTTGCTAGTTTGCCGTCAATATATGGGTTGGCGTTGATAAAGTTGTAAAGTAGCTCAACCGTTGCCTTATGCTCACTTTGTTCATGCTTATGGGAAACTTCAAGCTGCTTTAGTACTTGGCGAATTTGTTTGGTCCGTTTTTCAACGAGCTGCTCTAGTGAATGGTTGAGATCGTGTAATTGTTTATTTTGTTCAATGATATGCGCTTGTAATTGCTCGTTATGTTTCTTGAGCCGATACTTTTCTGCCGCTTGAGCTATCACATGTACTAGATGGTCATTTTCCCAGGGCTTATTTAAGTAGGCGTGGATCTTGGCCTGATTGATGGCACCGATGGTGTTGTCAATGTCGGCATACCCTGTGAGTAAAATACGTTGAGTGTCTGGGTTTAACTCTTTAACTTTACTAAGAAATTCAATGCCATCCATTTTTGGCATCCGCATATCGCTAATGACAACTTCAAACGCATTGTTTGTTAGTTCGTTAAGTGCTTCTTCGGCGCATGTAAATGTCACTACTTCCATTTTGTTATGATTTAGAAGGCGGGATAGAGAGCGTAATACACTCACTTCATCGTCAACACAAAGCACTTTGGCTGGTTGCTGAGATCGTTCCTTGAGAGTTTCTATATCTTGCATAAAAAACAGTGCATTACAAAAATGTGTATGTGAATAAATTTAGACTAAGCTGTCTATATATACAACTTTGTTAGATGGTTGAAGTGGATGGGTGAACAGGTACTCAACATACTCTTGGTAGACGATGATGAACTGCTGCTAAAAGCATTATCACGTTCATTGAGCCGGCTTTACGAGAATACCGTTATTGTTTGTCTTGAAACCCCTGAGGATTTTGAAAGCTGTATTGTAGATCAAGGAGAACCAGATATTCTTTTGTGTGAAGAGCACCTACATGGTTCTTTTGGGCATGATGTTTTAATTGCCGCTCGGATGCTCTGTCCACGTGCAATTAGGTGTTTATTTAGCGATAACTTGCAGCAAGAATGCAAATGGCAGATTGATAACACTATTCACTTTCACCTAGCTAAACCTTACACACCTGCACATTTATCTAAAGTGGTTGATAGCGCATTAACTTTAAAAAGCCTACCAATAAATGACGCAATTCGAGTTAAATTGGGGCAACTTTCAGGTTTGCCTTGTTTGAATTCAAATGTATCTGAGCTACTAGAGTTACTCAATGAAGGCTCTGCAAATGTCAATGAGCTGGCTGAACTGGTTAACCATGACCCAATATTGGTCAGTAAGCTTTTACAAATTGCTAATTCAGCATTTATGGGCTTTCAAAGCACTACTCAAGATGTAAAAGAAGCTATCACCCGTATTGGGCTGACTGCTTTCACCGCCGTGGTGACTTGTTATGAAATCTCAAACGTGTTCATCAATCAGCTAAGGCAATCAGAAATAGAATTGATTATGGACACTGCTTTTTCTAAGGCGGTTATGGGGCAGTCGCTTAGCCGTTGTTTAGGGCAAGACTTGCAAGAGCAGCAAAAAGTATTTGCATGTTGTTTGTTAAGTGCCATCGGCGTACTCACAAAAGAGAGTGTACTTAACGATGAGCGATTATGCACAAAGGTGTCTTGTTACGATATCGGTGCCTACCTTTTGGCGTTATGGGGGTACGATCAAGAGCTTGTTAGAGCCCAGTTAGTTGAACAGATCCCTATCGAGCCCGTAATTTCTGTTGTTGTAATGCATGCCCTAGTGGAACAGCTAACCCTAAATAAGGCGTTTAATATTTCTGCGCAGTTGACTTCAATATTATATACATGCGGCGAATTTAATAACGTAAAACAGTGGTATAACAACTTTTAGTGCAAAAGTGAGAAACTATGAAAGGTGTTGTTTTTAGAGGGCTCGAAGAGTTAGTTATAAAGAATCAGGGAATGTCAGCATGGGAAGCATTGTTGGACAAACATGCACCTCAGAATCGCGTATATGTAAGTGCGCAAAGCTATCCTGATGAAGAGCTGTTTGCGTTAGCCAACGAGGTAGCTGAAATTTTAGATAAACCACTAACGGATGTACTGCGCCTATTCGGTGAGTACTTATTTGGCTATTTGACCGAAAGACATCAGGGCATTTTACAACAGTTTAGCGACTTTCAGTCGCTTATACTTGGCATCGACTCTGTGATACATACAGAAGTGGCTAAACTCTATCATGAGCCAAATTTACCGACTATAAATAGTCAGCAACTTGAAGATGGACGTATTTTACTGCGCTACAGTTCTCGCAGAAAGCTATGTTTTTGCGCTGAAGGATTAATTTATGGTGCAGGGGCTCATTATGGGGTGAAAACTAAAATTGAGCACATGCAATGCATGCACGATGGTTACGAACAATGCCACTTGTTGCTCACATTTGGAGGGAATTAAATGTCCGAAACACCTGAAGACTATTACCAAGCGTTTGTGCGTGAAAAGCAAGCACGCGATGAATTAGAGCTTTTGTTAGAAGAAAAAACAAGGGCGCTGTATGAATCCAATCAGGCGCTGGAGGAAAAAGTCCTACAATTACAAACCCAGCAAGCGGTGTTAATGCAGGCTGAAAAAATGGCAACGTTAGGCACTTTGTCCGCAGGGGTTGCGCATGAAATTAACAACCCGCTCGCTTATGCGATGAGTAATTTAGAAAGCCTTAACTATGTAAAACCTGTATTCAATGAACTACTGTGTATTAGCAACGATTATATAGCGGGTAAAATCACCAGTGAAGATGCCTTAACTGCACTGAAGAGGTTAAACAAACAACAGAGTTTTGATTTTTTAATAACTGATATAGATGAACTTTTGGAAGATGCTCAAGAGGGTCTAAGAAGAATTGGTGCGATTGTAAAAAACCTATTGAGTTTTGCTCGACCAAAAAACAATTTATTGGCCATGAGTGATATTTCGAACTCCTTGGACAGCGCTCTAAAACTACTGCATAACCAATTAAAAAACGTCCACTTAATTTGTCATATCCAACCTATTCCTTTGAGCTACTGTAATTTAGCTGCCTTAAACCAAGTTATTGTGAATTTATTGCTGAATGCGAAGCAAGCCTGTGACGAGCAACATCGAAAGGCTGAAATTATTGTAGAGCTTTTTAGTAAGCAAAAGTTTATCTACTTAAGCGTCTCAGATAACGGGTGTGGAATGAGTGAAGAGACAAAAAAGCATATATTTGACCCCTTTTATACGACGAAACCTGTGGGGCAAGGCACTGGCATGGGGATGTCGATTGTGTATTCAATTATACAAGAGCACCAAGGGCAGATTTTAATTGAAAGCTCGCTTGGTGTTGGCAGTAAAATAACCTGTGAACTACCGATTTTAAGCATGCCTGATTTATAACCTTTATCTACATTTTCTATTCACAATACACACCTTAATGTTATGTCGGTTGTAACAGGCTGTCGCCTGTTCTATACCCAAATTTACCTAGCTTTGCATTTTTAATAATCAAAAAGTATATAAAAACACTTTTCACATCACGTTAACGTTAACGTAAAGGGGTGGGGGCATATAATTATTTATAGCAAAAAGTATTGTCTTATTCTTTTTGGGTATAACTGAAATTCACTGATTTTCGATTAGTTTTTTTACTGTTAGCCAAAAATTAAATTTATCTATATGACAAATTAATGTCACAACTGTATGTTTTTAGAATATATTTTATATATTTTTGTTAGCGGTTACATGAATTCAACTCATGTAATTACTGAAAAGAACGGGATGGACGAGAACTAGGTGTATAAATAAATTTATACGAAAATATTACTAATTTTATATGTTCATCACCTCTTCTTCGGTTGAAAACTAAACAAAACGTGATTGACGGTCTTTATTTATGTGTTAGCTTTAATGTTAATTTGTTAAACAAAAGTTACATGTAAAGGTCGGAGATAATCATGAGTTCACAAAAAATACTCAAGTCGGCGCTCAAGTTGAGCGCCTTAACTTTGGGGTTAATGGGCGCGCAGTCGTATGCTTACGATTGTACAGGTGTTACTGAATGGAGTGCTGGGATGACTTCCACTGCAGGTGACATCGTTCAGCAAAATCAAGTCGCTTATGAGGCTAAATGGTGGAATCAGACAGAACCTGAAACACATTCTGGTCCATGGCAAGAATGGTTAAGTTTGGGTGCTTGTGACAGCGTTGTCATAAATAAAGATCCTAAGATCAACCAGTTGAGCCCACTTGATGGGTCTGAATTTAAAGTAAATGACAGCGTTGCCATTGTTGCAAATGCAACTGATGAAGATGGTAGTGTGGCTAAAGTTGACTTTTACGTAAATGGCTCGCTTATCTTAACGGACACGTCAGGAACAAACGATAATTTTGAAGCTGCTTGGCAGGCTGAAGAAGGCACACATACTATCTCTGTTAAGGCGACTGATAATGAAGGCGCCGTATCAAGTATGCTTAGTCATCAAGTCATTGTTAAAACCGACACGCCTGTAAACAAAGCACCGGTTGCAGTGCTCAGTATTGTGAACATGCCGCCTGAGCTAGTGATTGGTTCAAGCGTTAAATTTGCTTTGTCAGGTACTGATGAAGATGGTTCAGTGAGTAAACTAAGCTTTGCTGTCAACGGTACTGAAGTTGTCGCCACAAATGGCACTGCAACGGAGCATACATGGCAAGCAACTGAGCTTGGTCAAGTTACCTTTACGCTTACAGTGACTGACAATGAAGGCGCAACAGGTCAGATCAGCAAATCAGTGAATGTCATTGACCCGAGTGCAGATGCGGATGCATGTAGACCAGAAGGGCTATATCAAACACCTGGTGTGAACACGCCTTATTGTACTATCTACGACCAAGACGGCCGTGAACTGATGGGCTCGGATCACCCTCGTCGTGTGATTGGTTACTTTACAAGCTGGAGAAACGGCGCGAATGGGCAGCCAAGCTATCTGGTTAAGGACATTCCGTGGGATAAGATCACACACATCAATTATGCGTTTGCCCATGTTGATGCAAATAACAAAGTATCGATTGGTGACCCTAATGCAGCAGGTAACCCTGCCACTAACATGGAATGGCCTGGCGTTGCAGGCGCTGAGTTAGACCCGAGCTTACCTTACAAAGGCCACTTTAACTTACTTAATAAATACAAAAAGCAATATCCAGATGTGAAAACGCTGATCTCTGTTGGCGGTTGGGCTGAAACTGGCGGCTACTTTGGGTCTGATGGTACGCGTGTTAAAAGCGGTGGTTTTTACACTATGACGACCAATGCCGATGGTTCAGTTAATCATGCTGGTATTGATGCATTTGCAAAAAGTGCTGTTGAGTTTATCAAAAAATACGGTTTTGACGGCGTAGACATTGACTACGAATATCCTTCTTCCATGGATGATTCGGGGCACCCTGATGACTTCCCTATTTCAAATGCGCGCCGCGCAGGTTTAAATGCGTCTTATCAAGTACTAATGAAACGTTTACGTGAAGAGTTAGACAAGGCGGGTGAGGCGGACGGTCAGCACTATATGCTTACTATCGCGTCTCCATCTTCAGGTTACTTGCTACGTGGTATGGAAACATTCCAAGCAGTTAAATACCTAGATTATGTAAACATCATGTCTTACGACTTACACGGTGCATGGAACTCACATGTAGGCCACAACGCGTCGTTATTCGATACAGGTGAAGATTCAGAACTGAAGCAATGGAATGTATACGGCACCAAAGAATTTGAAGGTATTGGCTACTTGAATACGGATTGGGCGGTGCGTTATTTCAGAGGTTCAGTCTCTGCAGGGCGTATCAATATTGGTATTCCTTACTACACCCGTGGCTTTCAAAATGTGCAAGGTGGTACTAATGGCCTTTGGGGACAAGCAGCGTTATCAGACCAAACTAACTGCCCTCCAGGAACCGGCAAAGGTGACAAGAACAAATGTGGTAACGGGGCTGTTGGTATCGACAACCTATGGCATGACAAAAATGATGTAGGTCTAGAAGTGCCAGCTGGTTCTAACCCACTTTGGCATGCTAAAAACCTGCAAAAAGGGGTAATGCCTAGCTATGCTTCAGACTACGGCCTTGATCCAGAAAACGACCCAACTGATCAACTGACAGGTACTTATACACGCCACTATGATTCTGTTGCCGTTGCGCCTTGGCTTTGGAATGACCAGAAAAAAGTTTTCATCTCAATAGAAGATGAAGAATCTATGGCCACCAAAGTGGATTACGTCATTAATAATGGCTTAGGTGGGATCATGTTCTGGGAGCTTGCTGGTGATTTTGATTACGATGCCTCTAAAGGTGAATACTTTATGGGTTCAAGCATGACGTCGCTTGCTTATAACAAGTTCAACCAAAACGGCTCTAAATACAATGTGCATCAGGGAAATGTTAACTTCCAGTTACCTGAAAAATCGGTGGATGTTAGTTTTACTGCGAAAGATTTCCCGCTGGGAGATGCTAACTATCCAATTAGCCCAACTTTCTCATTCAAGAACAATTCTGAGATTGATTTAACTGGTGCGAAGATTTCGTTTGATGTGCCAGTGGCAACCTCTGCAATTTTCAAATCGAATTGGAATGCAACGGAAAAGCTGAAAATGGCAGTTGACGCTAATGGCTCAAATGCTGCGGGTAATAACATTGGTGGGTTTGAAAACGAGTTCCACCGTTTCTCCATCACGCTGGTGAATGAGTGGGGCAGTGTACCTAAGTCATTTGCACCGGGTGAAACGGTTAATGCACAAGTGATGTACTACATGCCTATTTCAGGTCCAATCAACTTTGTAGTTGAAAAGGATGGTAAACAGTACGCCTTCAAGTCTGAGTATCCAAAACTACCAGAAGCAAAGCCTGGTGACGGTGGTGGTGACCCAGTGAATACGTGTGAAGGTACACCAATTGAAGACATCGTTGTTTATCCAACGCTACCAAGAGGTACGCACGCATCGGGAGGTGATTTAGTACGCCAAGGCCAAGCAGTTTATAAAGCCAAATGGTGGACTAATCAAGCGCCAGAGGGCAGCAGTGATTACCAGAAGGTATGCAGCCTTTAAAGATGTAGGGCAGCCTCGGCTGCCCACTTAAGGAGAAAACAACGATGAACAAGATGTTAGTTAAAACCCCATTATTATTGGCAACGGTCAGCACAACATTATTGAGTACCTTGAGTTTTAACGTGAATGCTCATGGCTTTATGGACTTTCCTAAAGCGCGCCAATCAATCTGTGAGGCTCAAGGTGGTTATTGGTGGCCAGAAGATGGCTCAAATATTCCTAACCAAGCATGTAGAGCTGCGTTTTTAGAGTCTGGCTACGTACAGTTTATTCAAGAGCACGAGTTCTCGGTTAATACCGCAAACTATAACGATCAAGCAGCTGTTGAAGCGAATGTGCCAAATGGCTCTCTGTGTGCTGGTGGAGATAACGCTAAGCGGGGTATTAACCTGCCTTCGACACATTGGCAAAGTACTGAAGTAACTCCGAATGCCAACGGCGAGATAGCGGTCCGCTTTAGAGCAACCACGCCACACAACCCAAGCTTTTGGAAGTTCTACATCACCAAACCAGAGTTCAACAGAGCAACAGATACACTGCGTTGGGAAGATTTAGAACTCGTTACTGAGCTTGGCAATGTAGAGTTTGTGAAAGACCCTGATGGTAAACGCTTTTACGAAATGAAAGTGTCTATTCCTCAAAATCGCGTTGGGGATGCCATTTTATATACCCGTTGGCAGCGTATTGATGTGGTTGGTGAAGGCTTTTACAACTGTAGCGATATCACAATCATGCGTGATACAGGCCCTATTAACTGGACAAGTGCGGGATACTTTGTTTCTCAAGGTCAACAAGCACAAGTTGGTGATACTGTTTGGGCTCGTGTATTTGACGGTACAGGGAAGGAGTTGGTGAGTACTTCGTTGAAGGTAACTGACTTCAATCATGGCAATTGGGCTGAACAACTGGCACAAATGCTCAACCTTGACCATGCCAGTGTTATGCAAGTGGGCGTTAAACAAAGTGACAATAAGATAGTATTCGACCCGCAGAACCTGCTATCAAATGAAGTGTTTGTGAGTAATGAAAATTATACTTACAACCTGACTATTCAAGCTGCACCGGATAACACGCCACCAAAAATTAACCCAACAGATCCAATCGTCATGGACGAGTTATCAGCAGCGACCTTGCATGTTCATGCATTTGATGATGAACAGCAAGATTTGACTTATCAATGGCAAGTGCCCAGTGAGTTGTCTTGGACTGGTTCTGGCGCAACCATCGAAATCACTGCACCTGAGGTATCAGCAGACACTCAATACAGCATCACTGTAACGGTCTCTGATGGCCAGTTAAGTACTACAGCACAAGTGTCAGTGACAGTAAAAGACAGTGATCAGTCTCAGTACCCAGAATGGAGCCCAAGTAAAACCTATGTCGGTGGCGATAAAGTGTCTCATAAAGGGAAAAACTACCAAGCAAAATGGTGGACTCGTGGTGAAGAGCCAGGTTCTGCATTGGTTTGGTTAGCGCTGTAAATATGATGCTCCGCTACTTTTTAAGTGTCGGAGTCAGTGTTAGTCGTAAATTATTGGTACAACAATCATCCGCCTGAATGGGTTGGATACAACATGTAAATAAGGTTGAGAAAGAAATGAAAATGAAACATTTAACGGCCGCGGTGGCCTTAGCGATGACGTCGGGAGTTGTTATAGCTGCACCTTCTACACCAAGTTTAAGCTGGGAGGCTCAGCAGTATTCTTTTGTTGAGGTAAACCTCGATGGGCAGGGCTCGTACAAAGATTTAGTTAACGCCAAAGAGCAAGTTAACATTAGCATAAAATGGAATGCATGGAGTGGTGCTGGTGGCGATGGTTACAAAGTATTTTTTGATGACAAGCTGGTTAATGAAGGCTCTTTACCTGCTGGTACCAAAAGCGGTGTAATTGAGTTCCCTTATAGCAGCTCTGGTCGTCACACTTTGTATGTTGAACTGTGTGAAGGTAGCACATGTGCTCGCAGTGCTGGCAAGCCGATTGTGATTGCCGATACTGATGGCGGCCATTTAGATCCACTGCCAATGAATGTTAATCCAAATAACAAAAATTATGGTACTAACCCAAATTATGTAACGGGTGCATACTTTGTTGAGTGGGGTATATATGGTCGCAACTTTGACGCTACAAAGATCCCTGCGCAAAACTTATCACACTTACTTTACGGCTTCATTCCAATCTGTGGTGCAAACGAGTCGCTTAAAGAAATAGAAAATGGCAATAGCTGGCGCGCGTTACAAACTGCCTGTGCGGGCTCTGCGGACTATGAAGTGGTTATCCACGACCCATGGGCTGCTATTCAAAAAGCATTACCTGGCGTTGACTCTAAAGACCCTATAAGGGGTACGTATGCTCAATTAATGGCACTGAAGCAACGTTATCCAGATCTTAAAATTTTACCTTCAGTGGGTGGTTGGACTTTATCAGACCCATTCCACGGATTTACCAATAAAGCAAACCGCGATACGTTCGTAGCATCAATGAAAAAGTTCCTAAAAACGTGGAAGTTTTATGATGGTGTTGATATTGACTGGGAATTCCCTGGTGGTGGCGGTCCAAATGGCAACTTAGGTGACCCAGTTAATGATGGTCCTGCATATGTAGCACTAATGCAAGAGTTACGTGCAATGTTGGATGAGCTTGAAGCGGAAACTGGCCGTCAGTACCAATTAACTTCTGCAATAGGTACTGGTTACGACAAGATTGAAGATGTGGACTATCAAGCTGCTTCGCAATATATGGACTACATCTTTGCCATGACGTATGACTTCTATGGTGGTTGGAACAATGTAACAGGTCACCAAACAGCATTATACTGTGGCTCACATATTAGTACTGATGAATGTAACGGTACAGGCGTTGATGATAATGGTGAACCTCGTAAAGGTCCTGCATATAGCACTGACAATGCAATTAAACTATTGCTAGCTCAAGGTGTTGACTCTAAAAAGCTGGTGGTTGGCGCAGCAATGTACGGTCGTGGCTGGGAAGGTGTGATGGAGGCAAATGCAACCATTCCAGGTAACCCAATGACGGCGCCGGGTAACGGCAAATTTACAGGCTCTACAACGGAAGGTGTTTGGGAACCAGGTATCATGGATTACAAAGGGATTGTTGCAAATCTTTTAGGTCCAAACGGTACCGGTATCAATGGTTTTGAAGCAGGTTATGATGAGCAAGCTGAGGCCGCTTATGTGTGGAACCGCAGTAATGGTAAGTTATTAACCTTTGATAGCCCTCGCTCAGTGAAAGCCAAAGGTGGTTATGTAAAAGTCAATGATCTAGGCGGTTTATTTGCATGGGAAATTGATGCTGATAACGGTGATATCTTAAATGCAATTCACGATGGACTTGCGGGGGATGTACCTCCTAATCGTGCGCCAGTTGTGTCAGTTGATAGCCAAGTAACTATCGCTAATGGTGGTACTGCCACTGTGACTGCCAGTGCAACTGATGCCGATCGTGACCCTCTCACATACTCTTGGAGTGCGGATGCAGCGCTTAGCTTAGCAAACGCAAATTCTGCAAGTGTGGTTGTGACGGCGCCAACACTGACCTCTGATGCGAGCTACACATTAACGGTCACTGTGTCTGACGGTACGACGTCTGTTTCTAAAGATGTCACTGTGACAGTAAGCACAGCCGCGAATAATGAGCCTGTACTTGCACCTATTGCAGATGTAAGTGTAGAAGAAAACATGTCGGTGAATGTTAACGCTGTGGCAACTGATGCAGATAATGATGCATTAACCTATACGTGGAATGTACCTGCAGGCCTATCGGTATCAGGGTCTGGTGCGAGCGTCAGTCTAAGTGCTGGTGAAGTATCACAAGATACAACTTATACAGTATCAGTGTCAGTATCAGATGGCACTGCAAGTGTTTCACAATCGTTCCAAGTAACCGTAACAGATAAATCTGGCCCAGTAGATACGTGGGATCGCAACAAGGTTTATGTTGGTGGTGATACGGTTGTATATGGTGGTAAAAACTACCGTGCTAAATGGTGGACGCGTGGTGAAGAACCAGGCAAAGCACTAGTATGGCAAGCTTTATAATTAGGCTTTACATCTGAAATGGTTGACTCAAGGATGAGCACTGCCAATTAAAGCTAACACAACGCCAATCGAAAGATTGGCGTTTTTTATGCCCAACATTAACGGGCAATAATACTTAATTATTTTGACCGACAAAACCTGACACTAACGACGTTAAAACTTCCTCATTTAGGACAAAAAAGAGCGAAGCTTTTAATTGTCTCTAAGGAGCTTACTTGGTTAAGTAGATTGGTATAAAGGTAAAGGTTTGCTTGCGCACAAGGTATAGGCTTATAATCAGCGGCGATTTTTACGTTTAAGTGATTATGTCCATTCGACAGAGCGTGCTATGCCAACTTTAAAACACCGTATTACATTTACACTGCTGTTGTCTTTTTTCCTATCCGTTTTAATGACGCTTTGGGTAACCTATATTAACTTAGGAATAACTTCACACTTTTTACTTAATTGGGGAAAGGCATTTATATTAGCTTGGCCGGCAGCAGCCGTTGTGTCATTCTTTAGTGCGCCCATTGCACAAAAGTTAACAAATAAATTAATGTCTTAGGTATAAGTTTAGTCGTCTCTTGTAGTTTGTTGACAGCCGGATTAATTTTGTCTCGAACAGCAAAAGCTTGAGTTTCGTCTCTTCACGTTGGTAATATTTTGGTATTATCCCATAATAGATTGAGCGTCCTTGGTTACGGTTGATGTATTAAGTTGTATTACAAATCTTGTTTAATCATACTGTTTTTTGCTTCTATTCAATGTCTTGCCTGTGAGCGAACATTTAAAGTTGGCGTAGGTACTTCATGGCCTCCTTATGTGATGTATGACGGAGAGCGATATTTTGGTATGGATATCGAAGCAACTCAATCAATCTTTAATCAGGCTGGTTTGTGTATTAACTTCGTCAAGCTACCGTCCTCTGCACGGGGAATCACAGAGCTTGAAAAAGGTTTCATTGATATTCTCCCCTCCGCGAGTTATAACGAGCAAAGAGCAAAAATAGCGTATTTCAGTGCTGAATATCGGCGTGAAAAAATGCGTTTGTTTACAATGACAACGATGGACGAAGTTAAAAATTTAACGCAGTTGTTTACCAAAGGATATTTGTTTACCGCCAATTCGGGAGCGTTTTATGGCGAAGAGTTGGCCGACATATTACGAATTGAGCGCTTTAAAGAGAACTATTTTGAAGTAGCAAGTTTATCGCAACGAATGGAGTTGGTACGTCGAGGTCGTGTGGACTTTCTTATCGAGGATGAGGCCAGCGGGATATATTACAAATACTTGCTAGGGTACAAAAAATTGCGTATTCACCCTTATGTTGTTCACGATAATGGCATTCACTTTATGCTCAACAAAGATGCCTTTAATATAGAGCAAATTGCCCAGATAAACAGGGCAATTAGCGCTATGGACAAGCAACTGAAAATTATTGAAGACAAGTACCTAACGAAGTTGGAGCCGTTATCCCAAGCGCACCACTTCTAATTCAATTGCTCCTAGGTTTAGCCCATAATCACCGCATATGTCGTTGGCAAAGGGTGTAAATTCACCATGTTGATTGACTTTTATATCCCCTCCGCCATTAAGAGAAAAAGCTAAACTATCGTTGGCGTTGATACAGCCAACCAAAGAAAACCATGGGCGTCCCGGCAAGCGTTTAAATGGTTCCATAAGTTCTATTGGCAGCTGTTTAACGCCAACTGTTCGGTTATCACGATGCCAGCCGCTTGCCGTGACTTTCATGTCTCTATCAAACCAAACTTGCGAATCGGTTGGATTAATACGATACGTTGCCCCCTTTTCTAGCCAAAGCCCTGTGTGGTTATAAGGTTCACAGGCAAACACTTTGATACGCATTGTCTCGCCAACTTGTAGAATATTGAGTTGCTGCGTCGGAAGTTCAATATGAGGATTAATTCCCTTACACTGAAGTAGTTCTCCATTGGCATATTCTAAGCAGTGTTGCAGTCCTTTGAGCGACTCAGGGCGGTAACTACTGCTGTTGTATATGCGTTTTGCAACGCTGTGGTGGATAATAGGCGGTTTATCGCTGACTTGGTTATTTTGCATTACAACACATAATCGGTGAGTCGCTTTGAAGTTTATATTCCCCCAGAAGTAGTCATGCTGGTGGCTTGGTGCAAGTGCGTCAGGCTTAATCGCTAAGTCATCTGCATCTATTAGCAATTCTCCATCATGTGGTAATAAGTCAGCGTAGTTAACCTGTTCGCGAGTGAGAACATTGACATTGAGAGGTTGTACGAGCAACCACTCAAGGGTGTATCGCAAGCAGATATCTGAAAGGCCACTGCGGTAAAAGCCACCACCGATATCTGAGTGGCTGCCCGCAAACCAAAGTTCGTGCACTTGCGGTGCATGATTAAATAAAGTCGCTTCAAATGCTCTTCGCTTATCATCTAGGCTTACACAATGCAGCGCGGCTGAGACATTATTGGCGACATCATGATCAGTAAATATGACATGCTCGGTACCACAGGCCGCTTTGGTGATTTTACTAAAGCCGATGGATGCGATGGTATCAAATACGCATAAGAACACATTGCTGCTGACATGTTTTTCAAGGCATTTAGCAAATCGCCTTGCCAGTGCGGCTCCGCGACTAAAACCAATGAGTAAAACCTGAGCACCACTGTCATAATTCTTTTCAAAATCTTGCATTGCCTGAGACAAAATACTGGCAACGTCACTACTTTGTGGAGCAAGTATTTGATTTAATATTTTTTTTACGGCACTACCTTGGTTGCCAATACCGCTATAGTAAAAGCACTTTTGATTTGCAAAGTGACTTTGTGCGTCCGGATGTATTCGTCCGCCAAGTAACAAATGTAGTTTGAGTACATTACTAATTTCACAATCTTCTTTAAATTGCTCTGCACTATACTGCTGTGCATCACGAGGTTCGCTACCTGTACCGTCAAAACTGAAAACCAATAGGGAAGGGGTGGAAGGATTAGACATGGTTTTCTCCTCTTATACACAGTGATGATTTGCTAAAACGCACAATAATTGGCGCATTATCGTTAATGCTAAACACAAAATATGATACTTTTAAGTCAAGTAATTACACCAATCGAGGCCTCCCTATGGAGCACGGACAGCAGTTGCTAGAAAGCTTATCGCAACATTTTGGTTTTGCCAGTTTTCGACCAGGACAATCGCAAACTATTTCTCAGTTATTAGCAGGGCACTCATCGCTTGCTATTTTTCCAACGGGTTCAGGGAAATCTTTGTGCTACCAATTAAGTGCTTTACATTTACCCTATTTAACTCTGGTCGTGTCGCCTTTACTGGCATTGATGCACGATCAGGTCATGTTTTTGAACAGTAAAAGCATAAGCGCAGCAACGCTAGATTCCAGCCAGTCAACAGAGCAAAGTCAGGCGGTAATGCAGGGAGTTAGTAGTGGTGATATCAAAATTTTAATGGTGTCGGTAGAGCGTTTTAAAAATGAACGCTTTCGTGAGTTTATCAAACAAGTCAAAGTGTCAATGATGGTAGTGGATGAGGCGCACTGTATTTCAGAGTGGGGACACAACTTTAGGCCAGACTATTTAAAGTTGCCAGAGTATCGACGTGAACTGAATATTCCTTTGGCGCTGTTGTTAACTGCAACAGCAACCAAAAAAGTTAAGTTTGATATGGCGAAGCGCTTTGATATTGCGCCTGAGCATATTGTACAAACAGGCTTCTACCGTTCTAATTTAGATTTATCTGTGTTGAGTGTCAAAGAAAGCGATAAGCTACAAACGTTATTGCAATTGGTGCGAGGCTATCAAGGTGCAGGCATCGTTTATGTGACATTGCAGCAACAAGCCGAACAGGTAGCAAAGCAACTGCAAGCAGCAGGTATAAAAGCCGCAGCTTACCATGCTGGGTTAAAGGATGAGCTGCGCATGCGTGTGCAACAGCAGTTTATGAGCAACGACATTCAGGTTGTTGTTGCAACGATAGCTTTTGGTATGGGAGTCGACAAGTCAGACATTCGTTTCGTGATACATCATGACTTACCCAAATCAATTGAAAACTATAGCCAAGAAATTGGTCGAGCTGGAAGAGATGGTGCACAAGCATACTGTACAGTGTTAGCTAATTTAGACGGTGTAGCAACGGTTGAAAACTTTGTGTATGGAGACACACCAGAGCGAAGCGGGATTGAAAAAGTTATTTCGCAGTGTTTACAAGAGCAAGTGGGTGGAAAATGGGAACTACAAGAATTGCCGCTTTCTAAAGTCAGTAACATACGTATATTGGCTTTAAAAACCTTATTGGTACAGCTTGAACTGCTTGGCGCAATCAGCGCTAAATATTCTTACTACGCTGATTTTAGATTCAAGTTTACTACCAATGAAGCAAAATTACTCTCCCAGTTTGACCCCACTAGGCAGGCTTTTTTGAAACATATTTTTATGTATACACAGTTCAAAAAAGTATGGGGAACAGTTGATATGCAGGCGCTGGTTGGTTCAGGAGTTGATAGGCAAAGGGCGGTAGCTGCACTTGATTATTTGCATCAACAGGGTTTGATAGAGCTTGAAAGCAAGCGTATGGTTCAGGTTTATCAAGTCAATCAACAAACGCTCAGTCAGCCTCACCTTGTCGACACTTTATACACCTACTTTAAAGACAAAGAGCAAGCAGAATTAAAACGCATTGCGGCTATGTTGCGCTTTTTTGAACTTGATAGATGTTTAAGCGCCAATTTAGCGTATTATTTTGATGACAGTGATGTGCCAACCCATTGTGGGCATTGTAGTGTGTGTAAAGGGCTGGTGGCTTCATTAACGCGCAGCCAAGCACTTGCATTACCTGATGATGACATATTGCGCAATTATGTGTTTGCATTACAAAAGCACTTACGCCAAGGTGGTATTGTGGCTAGTAAAGAGACCATTATTCGCTTTTTAGCTGGGGTAACTACGCCATTTATTAGTCAATATAAGCTCAAACAATTACCAGGTTTTGCATGTTGTGAAGGAGTACGCTTTTTAGAAATTGCCAGCAAGGTTAAACAATTAGCGTTGGCCCACGACGCAAATTAACCTGCCTTGGCTCAGGGTGTATTCATTAATGATTTGGCAGATTAGCGCCTTTAGGAGGACAGTATGAAATCTACTTTGCTATTCGTTTTATTGTTAATAAGTTATCAGATACACGCGCAAGACTTGGTTTATAGATTTGATAATAGCATTACAAAGTTACCTAATAATGCATTTACCAATGAGGCTCGTAAATACCCTAAACAGGGAGATTTTATGGTGCAAACTTTTTTTCCTATGAGCACTGAGCAAGGTGATAGAGCCGCCTTGGTTACTATTAAAAATGTTAGCAGTGGTAAACGATTTCTTGAAAACTCCCATGTAATGGCATTATTGGCCGATGGGCAGCGTATTACGCCTTTCATGAATGCGGATAAATACGCGATAAGTGCCAACGATACATTAACGCTGACATTAGAATTTGGTCGTCACAATTACCCCATTGTGAGCCTATACACTTCTAACAATTAACAAGACGAGTAAATTTCCAGTCATGCATCCACATATTAAAAAGCTTTATCTAAGTGCAGAAAAATCTGAGCGGTTGATTATCGGGCTGATGAGCGGTACTTCTTTGGATGGGTTAGACGTGGCTTTATGCCGAATAAGTGGCCATGGTCGTAATACCAGTGTGACTGTTGAGGCATTTACAACCTGTGACTATCCCCAAAGCGTAAAAGACAAAATAACGCGTGTGTTTGCAAAGCAAACGGTAAACCTTGAGTACCTAACCTTACTAAACCCGTGGCTTGGGCAATATCATGGTCAACTGATCAATCAATGTTTGGCACGCTGGCAAGTAAGCCCTCAAAGCATCGATGTGATAGCCAGTCATGGCCAAACTATATTTCATTGTCCAAAGCATCAACATAGTCATAATGAGTTTGGTAATGCCACCTTACAAATAGCAGATGGCGATCATATTGCCATTACGACTGGTATTACGACAGTTTCAGACTTTAGACAGAAACATATCGCTGCAGGAGGAGAGGGAGCGCCACTTGCGCAATATGGTGATTATTTTTATTTTGCCAGTGACGATGAAAATCGTATTTTGTTGAATATGGGCGGCATTGCAAATTTAACTTATTTACCAAAAGCCGCGCAGCTTGATGATGTGGTATGCAGTGACTTAGGCCCCGGTAATACGCTTATGGATGCGTACATGCGTATGCACTTTGCAAAACCCTTTGATGACAAAGCAATAGTTGCAAAGCAAGGCAAGGTAAATAAGTCTCTTCTGAATGCACTTCTAAAAGACGCGTTTTTTAATCTCGACTTGCCAAAAACCACCGGCCCGGAGGTTTTTAACCTAGGTTTATTGACTTTGGCCCAAGCTCAGAGTCAAACACAGCAGCTATCCCACCAAGACGTAATGGCAACGCTCAGTGCTTTATCTGCACATATAATCGCAAAGCATATTAACGAGTTAGCGAGTGCATACACAACCGTCTATTGTAGTGGGGGTGGAGTGCATAATCCGTTGCTCATGCAACAAATACAGCAACAGCTGGGCACCCATATTTGTGTTAAAGGGAGTGATGTTTTAGGCATTCATCCTGATGCAAAAGAAGCGGTGTTATTTGCTATGCTCGCCAATGAATGTTTAGCTGGCGAGCAAACAAAACAACGATTCACTACTGCACCCAGCGTGACGATGGGTAAAGTCAGCTTTGCGGACTAATTGTGTTTGTTTCCTTAATAGGGAGGGTGTGGTACTTTTGTTTTTTTCTGCGAAATAAAATCACACTGTAAAGTGGGTGCTTTTAAATATGAAATATCAAGGAGTTTGTATGAGGTTCAGGGAGTTGGTTTGTTTTTTCACCTGTGTTTTTTCATGTATATCTATTGCGGATAGCTCGGTCGAAGTAGAGGTTTTAAAACACTACGGTAAAATGAGAAGTATAAAAAATGCACGTTTTATTGATTTAGATGGCAATGGTAATAAGGAAATAATATTTGTAAATGGTAGTTGGGCCATTTCTGTAGCTGAGTTAATGTCTGCTCAAGAGCAGAGTGATTATAACATAATAAGTAGTAAGGTTTTACCACAAGATGAGAATGTTGAGTCATTTGAAATGTTCTATGATGAAGCCTCTGATAATTACTTCGCTTTTGTTATTTCAACAAATCATGAAGTACACGTTTTCAATGTCACAGCAGATAAATATGTGACGAAAATAGAAAACGCGGTTGCCAGTAATGTTCGTTTTAAAGATATAGACAACGACGGCAATATAGAGGTTGTCTTACAAGACAGCAATACAGTCACGTTGGTAGATCCTAAAAACTATAACATCAAAAATAGCTTTCCTTTAGATGGTACTGATGTACATTTCTTAGTGGGCAATTTTACTGGAAAATATAAATCAGAGCTCTTGCTCGCTAATGGTAAATTGCTGGCTTTTAAAGATAATGAATTAAAAGAGATTGGTGAGTTATCGCTGAACTCGCACTTTTTCTTTGCAAAAGATATAGATAAAGATGGTTTTGATGATGCTGTATCTTCTCAATGTGCTGTGAACATAAAAACGAAATCTGTCATTTGGCCCGCAGGAAAAGAGCTTCAAGATTGTGTTGAAGGCACCAAAAACATAACACCTTTGACGAGCTCACCAAGCTATTACAACAATGAGTTGAATAACGCTAAGTATTTCTATTATTTAGGTAGACCATCCACATCATTTCATGTTGCCTATATGTCGATCAATTTATTCACTGGTGATTCTGCACATGTTATGAATACATTCACTGGGGGTTATTATCCAGAAGACCCTAATATACCTAATACGCTCATCGGTGTCGTTGATTTATATGGAAAAAATGAAGAGCAACTTGTTTCCACTACAACTAAGACTGCTGGGTGGTCGTTGACGGAGCTTAATATTGGTGAAAAGACCCTATTTGCGCAAAATGGTGGTGTTTCTATTAGTCAGGCTAATAATAAGTTAAATGTAATTGAATTAGACGCTCATATGAGTATTTTTTCTATCGGATATAGTTCATCCCTTTATGCATCTTCAGCATATCTTGCAAATGTGGATATAGAAACCAATGAGGTTCAATGGAAATCTGATAGTATCATTGGCAATGCACTTGGAAGTTATTTTTCTGATTGGGGAGGGATAGCAGTTGAAACAGGTATGCCAGGTCATATCTTTTATACGGTTACGTCCTATTATGAATCTTTTACAGCATTTTGGGGTTTAGATGGAAAGCCTGAAAGTCTAGCAAGTATCAGTGGCGAGTTTAAGGTGCTCGGTGATATTGATGGAGACGGTAAAACAGAATATGCCACGCTAGGTACTGAGCAAAGTAACAAAGTCAAAAATATTATAATTAAAAACATTACCGACTCTGAAATAGACTTTGACGTAACTCTAAAAACGCCGGTAACTAAAGGTATTTCAGAATGCCTACTATGTAGCGACTTGCGGGCAGTTGATTTTAACCAAGATGGTGTCAAAGAATTGGTTTTAACGCTGGACGGGATGACGACTATTTACGATTTGCTCAGCGGCGAAAATAGTTCCTTTGATTCAACGAACTATGAGCTGTTTAATGAGTTGAATATGCAAGGCATGACATTTCTATCGGCACTTGACAAAAACAATCAGCTCATTGTTTTGAATCAAAAAGGAAACCCAGTTAAAGCGCTGAACATATGTGACTCTAGAATTATTGAGTTAGAGCAACTTGTTGATAACAAAGTGCATTTTCTTTGCTTGGATACATTTGGTGTTTTTGATATCAAAACAGACACGTTAGTTTGGTCTAAAGAAATTCAAGGTTATGCACGCAGTTCTAAAATAGAACTGATAGAAAGTGATGTTTATTGGCTCATAGAGACGGTTATTGACAATATATTGTTTAAGATCAGTGGTACGCCGACAGGCTCGGTAGAACAATATAATCATGAGATGGCCCTGTATTCGAATACTTCAGCTGAACTCAAGTTGCTCGATGGTTTGCAGGATAAAGGGTATTTATTTTATGTATCTCAGGGTCCAAAAAATGGGAAAGTCACTTTTACTAATAGAAAGTTAGGTGAACTCATTTATAAAGCTGACAGTGAAAAAGATGGAAATGACAGCTTTACTGTATTAGCAACCAAAAATGGTGTCACAAAACTGGTCTTTAATATTTCAGTATTGGTTAGAGAGCCCTTAAGAATTATATCTGAAGAGTTCTCAACACATTGGTCAGATACACTTACATCAGAACTTGTTACCTCAGGTGTAAATCCAAAGGAAGTGACTTATAGCTTAGTACAAGCGCCGATGATGGGGCATTTTAAGTTTATCGACGAGCGTTCGAGTGAGTTTGTATACATACCGTCTGGTAATAGTATAGGTAAGGATGTAGTTGAAGTTGCAGTTGTTGACAGTCAAGGTACTATGTTCAAGAAAAGAGTTGATATAGTGCGTACCAACACTCCTCCTGTTGGCGTGGACTTAGAGCGAACGATAAGTAGTGCTGGCTTAGTAAGCATAACACTCGAAGCAAAAGATGAGGACACAGACTTATTGACATTTGAGTGGATAGAGAAGCCCAAGCATATCGATATTGCACTGAATAAAGAAACAGGCACGATGACTTTTTATGTACCAAGTAATAAGTTATTCACTGAGCAGTTGCAATATAGTGTGTTTGATGGTGTCGAGTATTCAGCACCCAATACCATCACTTTGAATATAGATACGCAAATTCAAGTTGAAAAAGCGGCATCAAATAACACAAAAAAAAGCAGTGGGAGCCTTTCTTACATTATGCTGTTATTACTATGTTACTCAGTTTGGAACGTAAGAGTTTTAAAAAATAAGAAAAATTTATAAGTTGAAGTTATCTGGCTGAACTCTCGTTCAGCCTTTTTAACATAAGCATCAGTTTAAAAAATTGCGAGTAAAGACGCCATTAGGTTAGTTGTATGGCGTTTTAATGCTGATGTCATAGAACCTGATATCAATGGGGGCTTGTGCGAAGACAATCCGTCACCTTGCACTGAACTGTTAATATATGCATTGTATTCAACCGAATTTTTTACCATACCATGACGCCCAATTAAGTTTAACTGCACAATATACTCACCTGATTCACCGTATCCTGTTAGATGTAAACTTTGGTGACCTGTTTCCAGCGCTTGTTTAGTTAATGGAGATTCGGCACTGAAGCTTGCATAACGCGCTTGGATTGGCGTTGCATATAAAGCAATCACATCTCCTAATTGAGCATCAAAAGGTAGCTCGCATAAAAATGACAGCCCTAAGGAGTGGTAATCTAGCTTTAGCGTATCGTACTGCAATGCATGCTGACATGCTTGATCTTCTGCATGTTCATCTAAGGCACGAGCTGAAAAGCTCAGCAGTACTGGCGGTTGTGTCATGGTCAAAAGTAATGGTTGATTTAAAGTGGGGCGCATTATTGCGCAATAAAATGACAGTTTTATGACTTTGTTTGCAACAATAAACAAAAATGTAGCAATTTCCCATTTCCTTGTTAATTTTATAGGAACTAACTGGAGTTTATGCTCTAAGTGCTATGCTCACACCGGCGCGCTGTGAGCACATTGACTACTGATAATTGATAGTATTAAACGCGTCGTATACTGCCAAATGTAACGTATCACCATGACTAAGCTGTGAAAACTGATTAAACTTGAGCTGTGTTTTATCTTTTAGCTTAGGCAATATTTTTTGATAAAGTGCTTTTGCTACACGTTCCATAATCTCGCCTTCTTTACCTACACCAATATAAACAGATTGTGGAAAGTGTGTGGGTTCAAACTTGCTGGCAAGTAATGACTCATCATCCCACCAAAGGCTTGGGCTGATGATCACATAATGCTCAAACATCGTCGTGTGGTTAAATAAAATTTCGCTTGCTAACAGTCCCCCTAAAGATTGCCCGATGAGAGTAGACGTTGAGTTAGTTCGATATTGCTTATTTACCAAAGGGCGGAGTTCTTCGTCTAAGAATCGGATAAAGTTTTTGGCTCCACCATGTGTGGGCAGCTCTTTTTTATCCAGTGCGTTATTACTTGGGGTAGTGAAATCATGTTTTCTATCGAGGTTACTTATCCCTACAACAATACTCTTGGGTAAAATATTCAACCAAGGGAAATTAGTAAACTGTACTAACCCTGCAATATGAATAAAATCTTCATCCTTAGAGCCATCAAGTAAGTAGATAACAGGATACCTTAGACTTTGATTTGCATCGTAACCATTTGGTAAATAAACGTTAATTAAACGAGACTGCTTTAATACTTTCGATTCAAATGCAACGGAGTGTGCAAATTCAAAAGGCTTAATAGTAACATTGTCATTTGCTATGACAGAAAAAGCCATGATAAGGCTTATAAACTTAATGATTGTTCTGGCCATGCTTGCTCCTTGCGCAGCGGGAATTTTGTTCTGCTTCGGAATGATAAAAAAAGCGCACTGCTTTGTATAGTAATAGTGAATTTAGTTTCTCAGTCTTATTTCGTATTCTTTTATTGGCAATAGTTTGGCGTATTTTCTGATAACTACCAAGCAAATGTTTTTATTAAAAAAATCATATTTATCTCGCTTGCCGTTGGTTTTATTAATGATATCTTACAATTTATACCCATATAAAATATAGGTGTATTGTCGGGGGGGGGTTAATGTTATTCAGATAAACACAATGTATAGAATAAATAATCTAAACATAATGAGGTGTTTACCGAATAAGCAAATTTAATACAAAAGGATTAATAATGGCTTTATCTAAACCTCAACTGGCACTTTTAGCAACCAGCCTTGTTTGTCTGCCGCTAACAAGCGCCGCTCAGATGTACCGCGTGACTTTTAGCGGTTACGTCAGTGAAGTAAATGACCCACATCAGCTGGTTACTAATACGATTAAACAAGGTGGTGCCATCTCAGGTGAATATTGGTATGACGACCAAATGCATGATTTGAGTGAACATCCAAATTACACGGCGCAATCTAATTCTGCAGGTATTCGTTACCAAGCCACAGTGGATGGCTTAAGTCTAAACATGGATAAACAGAACCCATCACTTAGAGTTGTTATTGAACCTGAACACGCTGGCTCATATTTAATTATGCCCGATAATATTGCGGCTAATAACCAGCTCTGTGTGCGCACAAGTGATTTGTATATGGAGTTTGAAGCCAATAATAACCCAGTAGGTAGTACATTACTTGAACCGACATTTGAGCAATGGATGTCGCATACCTTTTATATGCGTTTATTTGACCAGTCAGTCCCTGGTAGTGAGATAAACAATACGCGTGTTGAGGGTGTGATCACAGCCTTAAAAACTCAGTCCCTATGTACAGCATCGAATACCGTGACATTGAGCGATAATGAGAGGGTTACCGTTGATGGTCGCCTCGCAAGCGTAAACGGCCAAGGCAATGAGCAGCTTAACCCGTCAGAACTACTGACTCCTGGTGCGGTATTGTGTGTTAAAGGTGCGCCCAGTGGTGCAAGTAATGAGTTAAGAATTGAAAACGTAGCTGGCAGTGCCGATGCGCCAATTACGCTCATCAATACGGGCGGTCAGGTTGTTTTCAAAAACCGTGATAGCAGTGGTTATATTGATACCGCGTTTGAGGTGTTAAATAGTCAGCATTTACGGATCACGGGCTCTGGTAATCAGGCATATCAATATGGTTTTACAGTCGATGGTCGTGTCGGAACAATCCGCAAAGGCGTGAGTTATTATAAACGCAGCAGCGATATAGAGCTGGATCATTTTGAGGTTGGCTATACGTCTCAATCAGGCGTTAATTTAAAGACCTTTAGCAATTGCTCTGATGGCTCAGTCCCTGCGCGCTATGCAGAACAAAATGAAACGCCACAGTTTTATGATGCTTACAATGAACCGTTAGTATTACACGACACGCCTGAGCAGTATCAAAAAGAGCATATGCACGATTACAATAATGACGGTGTGATAGATCAGCTTGACGCAAGCGGTCGCAGCGAGATGGTTTTTTACAATGCGAGTATCCATCACAATTATATTCATCATACGGGTACTGAGGGGATGTATATTGGCTCCAATGGGGGCTACCGATTGTATAAACCCACAGAACACCCTGATCCATTTCATTTGCCGGGTTCAGGTATGGGCGGTAATGAGAGAAGAATTTGCCAATATTACCAAGCACCTGATAAACAACAGCAAGTTGCCTTTGGTGATTATAACGAGCCAATGGCTGGTCAGTTGGTTGGAGTAAAAATTTATAGTAATCTGGTGGATAGGACTGGTTGGGATTCGATCAATGTAAAATCGAGTGCAGTATCGTGTGAGATATTCGATAACCATGTCACTCACTTTTCGACTAAAAACTATCATCGCGACCAAATTGGCGCAATTAGCCTGCAAACAAATACAGAGTGTGATGTTTATCGCAATACGCTTGAAGGAGGTGATGAGGGCGGATATGGCTTAGGAATACATGCGCCAAATCTTGGCGGTGTAATTGCTAACAACGTCATTAAAGGCGCGGGGAAAGGCGGTCGAGATGGCAAAGAAGCGGCTATTCAAGTGCGTTTTAATACTGATGATGATCATCATAAAATGTATGACGAGTACGATCAGCATATCCCATGGCAACAGATTTATGCGGGCAAATCTCATCATGTGATCAACAACACCATCATCGATGCAGTTAAAGAGAGTGTTGATTTTAGAATGCTCCGAGAAACGCATTCGATCGCCAATAACCTAATTATTCCAGCTGATACGCCGATGGATGTAGAGGGTGACGTAGTGGTTGTGAGTAACTTTAATACTTCATCGACTGTACTTGAAGGAACTACCAGCCTACCTTACGCCCTCGCCAGTGGCACAGCTGCTGTAAATACCGGCACCGATATGCCTAATGATTTTGGTATTGATGGCACTCGACTTACGAAAGACTTAGTTAATATTATCAGACCTTTGCAAGGTGCCTATGATATCGGTGCACTTGAGTATGTAACGTTAAGGGTGTTAGCCAATAGTGGTGGGCGTGTAGTGAGTAACCCTAATGGTATTGAATGTCCGACAACCTGTGGACATGCTTTTGCTGAGGATCAATTGATCACGTTATTCGCGATTGCAGACAGTGACCATGATTTTATGGGTTGGGAAGGGTGCGACCAGATTGTCGACGGTCGTTGCGAAGTGACAGGGCATAAAATAGTAACGGCTAATTTTGCCCCTAAATTTGTCAGGATCAGTACTTTTGCCAATGAAAATGGTGACATTACTCCAAATGGTCCAATCTCTGTTGCTCGCACAGCACAGCAAGTGGTTACTATGGTGCCAGCTCCGTTACACAAAGTAGTGTCATTAAGTGTTGATGGCGAATCTGTCGAACCTGCACAGCAATATACTTTTGATAACTTAACAGCGCATCACGTTATTGAAGCTCGTTTTGGTTTTGACCAAAGTTATGCACACTTGGTGTCACTACAACTTGATGAAACGTCGGGTAATGTTGCTGTAAATAGCGGTACTCTAACGGATGTAAATGGCATAGTTGGGGGAGCCACGTGGACCGCGGACGGCTATCAACAAGGCGCCTTACACTTTGATGGTGATGACTATGTCAACTTAGGCAGCCATGAGCTGATGGATGTGAACCCAGCACAGCATAGCTTTACAGCTACATTATGGTTTAGAACCACACAAAGTGGTGCTTTGATCTCTAAAGTTAAAAACTCAACTTCAGATGTTCAGTTTTATCTTTTTGCAGGAAGCAATGGGGCGCTGTATAGCAGGGTTGGCCTTGAGGGAAATGCTTATAGAACCATTCGTAGCGATAAAAACATCATTGATGATGGTCAATGGCACTTTGCCGCTTTGGTTAATGATCACACAAAGAACGAGTTTACGTTATATCTTGATGGTCAAAAATTAGGCTCCAAGTTATCAGGTTTGATGCCAAGTAATGGTATGGACATCTTGATAGGTGCAAGACGCGATGGCGATAACCAGAGCATGAGTAATCACTTTGATGGTGATATCGACAATGTCGGCTTTTATAAAAAGGCGCTAACAAACGCCGAAGTGCAGGCTCTTTTCACTGGTAACTAATCGAAACAGACAAAGCCAGTGTTGCTCTGGCTTTGTCTTTTTTCTTGCTTGCCACGCGAGCCCTTGGTCATAGGGCTTGCGACTTGCGTTTAAATTAAAGCCTTCTTCTTTATTTCATAAAAGCAATACATTTCATTGTGTTGTAGCAATTCCTGCTCGCTAAATATACTTTTTAATAAAATTGTTTACCTACGGTTATGTTCATTTATGTCTTGTTATGTATACTAACCATAATAGTGCATAAACGGCCATAACCAGCAGGGTGGGAAGTTATGAAAAAGGTAAATTGGCATTTTCAGCGTAAAACATTAGCCGAATCATATTTACAAACTGTGTATCAAGGTGCGATGAGTCGTATTGCTTTATTAGACGTGCGGCGCACAGGCAAAACAACGTTTTTACTTAAGGATCTATATCCAATAGCCTTGGAAAATGGTTTTATCCCCGTTTATATCAATCTTTGGGGAGAGCCTGATAGCCCAACGCTTGCTATTACTCAGGCTCTGAATAATACCCTGAATGCACTTAATGAGACGGTTACAGGAAAGCTCAGCGAACTTGCTAATAGCGAGATAAAAAAGTTAGAGGTGGGCAACAATGTGTTTGGCAAAGCAACCATTGAATTCAGTGATAAAAATGCACATAAGCCCAGCGAATCTGAACTTTTTAAAATAGGTCAATTAGTCGAAGCATTATTCAATAAATGTGGTGATAAGGCCTTGATCATCATCGATGAGATTCAACACCTAGCTTCATCAGAGAAGTTTTTAAGCGTGCAGCATGCACTGCGCACTGCGCTTGATACTTATAGTGATATTTGTGTGGTGTTCGCAGGCTCTAGCCGTTCGGGTGTCAATGCAATGTTTTCTGATAAAGATAAGCCCTTTTATGATTCGGCATTTATGATTGATTTTCCTCGTTTGGGCGAAGAGTTTGTAAGGCACTGTTGTGACACGCTAAGAGAACATTTTGACTTAAATTACGACGCACTTGCCGTTAATGCGTTTTATGAAGAAATAGATAAGTCGCCATTTTGGATGATGAAGTTGATGACCTACTTAATGGCTCATAAGGCATCTTTAACTGAGGGCACAGATTATATCAAAGCGTTGATGATCCAAGATGGTGATTTTGAGGGGCTTAAAAAACGTTTAAGAGATTTAGATATCGAAATACTCAGATTGATCAGACAAGAAAAAACAGCATTATATAGCGCTCAGGTCGTGGAGGAACTTTCAAAAACAGTGGCGTCAGAGGTGACGACTTCAGCGATTCAAACCAGCGTAAAAAAACTCAAAGGAATGGAAATTATCTCTCAATATGCAGACAAATATTATATTGAATCTCCAGGATTTATCAGATATTTAGAGGCTAACAGCCCCTAAATATCCTGATATTAACTTTAAGCTTGTGTCGATGTAGGCGTAACGGGGTGGGTGTGCATATCAATGTCATCACCCAATAAGCGATTCATAACAACACAAGCTGTTAAGTCACCCGTGACATTGAGCACGGTTCTACACATATCCAAGATACGGTCGACCCCCAGTATAAGCGCAATGCCGCCAGCTGGGATCCCAAAGTTAGCAAGCACAGATGCTAAAATAACAATACCGACCCCTGGTGTACTGGGAGAGCCGATTGAGGCCCCCACCGTTGTCAATATAAGTAAGATGATTTGATTATCTGACAGTTGCACACCAAATACTTGGGTAAGAAAAATCGCAGCAATAACTTGATATAGCGCGGTCCCATCCATATTGATAGTGGCGCCTAAAGGTATGATAAATTGTGAGATGGGTTTTTTAACACCTAACTCTATCTCAGCCGTTCGCATCGAAAGCGGCATAACTGCGGCAGAGCTTGAGGTTGAAAACGCCAACAGTTGGGCACTTCTTATGGCACTTAAAAACTTGAATGGCGAGACTTTGCCCAGCACCTTTGCTATCAAAAGATAGACGAGTAGCAGTATCAGTAAGCCAATAAGAACGGTGCCGACATAAGCCGATACCCCTATGAGTGCGTCAATACCAATTCTAATTGTAATGTCACACAGCAAACCAAATACCGCCAATGGAGCCAAAAACATGGCCCAGTTTACAATGCGCAGTGACAGAGATTGTGCAGCTTGCGTTATTTCAAGAAGTAGCGTTTTTTGTTTGATTGATAACGTAGTTAAAGCAATACCAATAAAACAAGCGTACATGACTACCGCAAACATATCTTTATCTAGCGTAGAGCGAGTTATGTTCTCTGGAATGATTGAAACGACTCGATCAGGGAGAGTCTTGGTTTCTATTTGACTTATTTGCACGTCATTGGTTTGTGAATTAAGGCTGGTAAGTAACTGGTTATCAACATAGTTACCCGGCTCCATAATCGTGACGACCAATAATCCAATGAGGACAGCAACAAAAGTGGTGAGTACAAAATATGGGAATATTCTGATCCCAACCTTTTTTAAGAAGCTGGTGTCTTTATTACCCGCCACCCCCAATATGATCGACGAGAGTACGAGTGGGATCACCACCATTTGGATAAGTGCCAAAAAAACTTTACCTGGCAGCGCGACCCACTGAGCAATTTGCTCGGCAACTGGGGGACTCACAATTGCGGCACCTTTTGGTGAAAGCAGCAAACCAATACCCACACCAAGCAGCAATGCAATAATGATTTGTAACCATAACCGTTTGCGATTTAATAAATGCTCTATTGAGAAATGCGATGTCATGTTCTTTCCTTGTTGGAACTGAAGCTTTAACGTTAGCAAGTTTGTACAGTTGTGACTTGATGCGCATCAAGCCAAGTTTATTTGTCTGTAAAGTGTAGCTATAAAATCTTAAAAGGTGATATTAACGGAAGGTAAAATAATATTTTATTTTTGTTGTTAATTTTAATTTCTTGTATATCATTTTGTGGTTTTAATTTTTAGTGGTATTTAAAATATTAACTGCATTATTGATTTTAATTTAACTTTAACAGTAAGAGGTTTATAAAAATGAAATTTTGGAAAAAGGATATTTTCCGTCATGTTGTAATGACCGTTATATTCTCAATCATATTAACGGCATGTGGCAGTAATAAAACGGCGCAATCAAAGCAGGTAGATAAGCCGGCTGTATTAAGCAAAAATGCGATAGTTGTGGGAGCTGGTTTGGCGGGATTAACTGCGGCATATGAGTTAGAACAGCAAGGCTTTGCTGTAATCATACTAGAGGCAAGAGATAGGATTGGTGGGCGAGTCGCAACGATAGAAATGGGCACTCAAACCGGTGAGATAGGCGGCGAGCTTATTGACGGTGAAACAGTCCACAAGGAACTACACCGTTATGCAACATTGTTTAATGTTGAGCTAGCAGATGTTGGCTACGACGGTGATATTGACGAAGGGGCATACTATATAGACGGCCAATTAGTTAGCTACAAAGAGTTCGATAATAATTATGATAAAGCCGTAGTAAATGATTACCAACGCTTTAAAGACAGCATGAAACAGTTGGCGGATGCAGTGCCAGATCCAGAAAACCCAGCGCAATTACCCCAAGCTAAAGAATACGATAGAGTCACCGTACAAAGCTGGCTAAATGAATTGCAGTTACACCCAACAGCAAAGCAAATGGCCGAGCAGTTTGTACGTGGTGAGTTTGATGAACCGAGCGACCTGTCATTATTACATTTAGCACAATATGCCAAAGTATATGAAAATGTTTCTGATGATGATGTTGAGTCTTCTAGGTTTTTAAAAGGCGGGCGGGCTATGACGCAAGCGTATAAAGATAATATCAATGGTGAGATTATACTTAATCAGGCGGTTACTCACATTCAGCAAGTAGAAAACAAAATAATGGTGACAACTGCAACAAATAAAAGCTATACATCTGATGTAATAGTTGTCACTGTTCCACTGAAGGTATTAAGTAAAATAGCATTTTCTCCCGCTTTGCCAGAAGCATTAACGCAAGCTGCAGATAATATAAATTACGGTACGCACTCTAAAGTATTATTGCGTTACAGCAAACGCTTTTGGTTAGATAAAAAATTAGGTGGCGATACCGTTGTGGCAAGTTTACCAACGGGTTGGACATGGGAAACCACCGAGCGGCAAGGCGGTGAAGGCGGGATCCTTATAGCGTATACCTCGGGCGATTTTAGTGAAATACAAAAGCATTGGACAGATCAGCAAATTATTAATGCTCGTCTAGACGAAATAGAGCAAATGTATCCCGGTTCATCTGATTACTTTATTGAAGCCAAAGCGCAAAATTGGCTTAATGAACAATGGACGCAAGGCGGCTATTTAGCTTATGGTCCGGGTCAGGTAAGTGAATACTGGAAATTATTCTATGCGCCAGTAGGGCGAGTGTACTTTGCAGGCGAGCATACCGATACTTTATATCTTGGCTACATGGAAGGTGCTGTTAGAAGTGGTGTTCGGGTTGCTGAGCAGATTAAAGCGCTAGGTCTGTAGATTTATTGAACTGCCTTTGGTCTATCTTAGCCAAAGGCAGTTGTCTTTTTAGAAACATACATGCAGTATTAGTAGACCTAATGGAATTACCTTGTATACATGGACTGATTCACACATGTCACAAAGAAAAATAATTATATTGCTGTTAATCCTTTCTTGTTGTGTTTTGCTTTATTTCATCACCTCAAAAGCAGAGCAAGGCCCCGCAGCACCTCAGTCTGTGAACGATACACATCAAGTGAGTACGGCAAATAATCCAAAGCAGATACCGCCGCAGCTTTCCACCCAGTCGGAAAAAATAAATCAAAAAGACAGTACAAGCTGTGAAGCGTTTGAGCGCGCACAAGAAAAGTTATACAGGATGAAATTTAACTTTGTTGGTTTAAAAGCGATTGGTTGGTATTTTGAGGGCACAGACAAGCATCAAATAGCGCAAGCGCTCACTGCATTGTACGGCTATGATAAAGCGATGATGTGGGTAGAGCAGGTTAATGGCTTGTCTCGCTATCACGAAAAACACACCGCCCTTATGCAGCGCATTGACGAGCTAGATTATGATGCCATCAGTGAACCAGACAAACTTAGCTTACATCAGCTAGGAGATTATAGGGTAAACACTTACACTGAACACTTTGATTTTAATAAACAGCTTAACCTTTACCCCGATGTTGAGCTAACTCTTTGGCTAGGCGAATTATCTCGAGCACTTTACGCCGTAGATTTTCAACGATCTTTAAGTATTATTAATAAGTTACAAAAATTCTCTCGAAACCAATTGTTCTTTGAGCACCCGCTAAGAAATAGCGACAATGTTGTTTCACTGAGTGCTTTTGCAAAACAACACGCTCAGCAGTTGTTTAATGCTATGTTTGCACTTGCCCCCGTGTATTTAGACGACAAGCATAATAGTCAGACTAGTTTTATCAAACAAACTTTTATGGGTATTAATCGTGACCAATCTAGCTGGCGCATTAAAGAGGTTTCTTCACATTCATTTGAAGTAGCACCGGGTGTTCAAAAGCGCATGGATGAATTAGTAATACGGTACTCAGGTTTGCAAGTTGAGCCCAATGCGGCCGACATCTGTGCTCACCAAACGATACGTCCGAGTATCCCTATACGCAACATAAAGACTGACGATTTAAATACAAAGCTGGGAAAACGGTGGCAAGTTATTGGCGATTTCTTATGTCCAAAAAAGAGCTTTGTGTTTGCGTACGTTGCAATATCTTCTAGTTTAAACAATCACCAGCTAAATTTAGATGGCTTAAAGAATTTTGAAACGATCATGGCAAATAGCGCAAAACTCAAAGCTGTGTTCAGAGATTTAGACGGGTACGAATCTACGGTGTTATTTGAACAACTGTATGCAGAATCACCTTACACTAGTGAGCAAATTAACACGTTAATTGAAGATAAGGTAACGCCACTGAATAGTGACTTTTACGCTATGTTATTTCGTTTACCCATAGAGCAACAAAAACAGCTGTTGGTTGCGCAACAATATAACTTAAAAAATACTAATCCGTTGGGGTTTTCGCTGATAACACAAGTGTTAGAAAAAGACTTGAGAAGGCCAGAATCTGTGGTTGATGAACTGATACCGTTTTTAATATCGCAAGGGGTTTCGTTAGTCAGTAGTGAAAATGACGTAGATCCGCTGTGGTTTAAGTTGCAAACGCTTAATGAAGTTGGAGACCCAAAGCGAGCATTACCTTTCAATGCGCTCTCAAGTTTAATTGAACATACTCAATTAAACGACACACACATCGATGCCATGTATAAAATTAAACGCAAGCATGAATGGCTCTATAATCGGCTCATTGAGCACTTTCCCAAGTTAGATTTTGACAAGCCAGATGAACTGATAGAAATAGAATGTACATTTTAGCTGCTAACCGGAGCTGAATGGTTGTATACGTTGTTGCGAATTTTCGTCGCTACGAAGGAATCGCTACGAAGTAGTTGTAGTGTAAAGCCAAGCTTAAACACATGTTTTACAGTGGTGGTTTCTTACTGATGGTAAAGTGCATAGATATTCACCAATTCGCAATGAATTTCTTTTTTTATTGATGGGTTTGTAATTTTATTTATATAAAACAAGGCGGTATATGGCGTTAGAATGATGCTGGTTAGATATCTATTCTTGTACCTTCTCATGTGTCTTGGTGCTTGGTATACTACGCGCCTTTTTAGACAAGATACTTTGCAAGCCAGTATGCTAAACAGTAAAGGCAACTCGATTGGCCGACTCTGTTTAATAATACTCGTTTAAGCACAAGCGCAAATAATACCAATAATAACGGTGGCGCAAAAATACCGTTTATTCAGCACTAAACAATCATAAAAACACCTGCTGTTACACAAAAATTCTTTTTATTTAAACAATTGAGTGCAACAATCGAGTACCTTTATTGGTTACTTTAATGTTCTATCGCTGTATTTTTCGAAACCCAACTGGCGAATACGTCAATACAGTGTTTAGGTTAATAACACTCAAACTATCTACGTAGTAATTAGGTAACTTTTATGAAAAACTCTCAACGAGAACCGTTGCAAAAGCTTTCTCTCACATGGCGCCTGGTACTGCGTGTGTGTGCCATCGTTTCAGCCATTTTTATTGTGCTGTCTGTTGTTGCGGTTAATCGCATAACAGAAGAAAGTACCTCACGCGTAAAGTCAGGCTTGGCACGTGCAATAGAAACCGAAGCGGGAAATGTTGAAGAGCTATTTTTAAGTCGCTATAAAGTGTTACAAACCGCATTTGATTCAACCACCATGCAAAACTGGCTAAGTAGTCGTACGCAAGCGTGGGCACCATTAGACTCAGAGCCTGAATATGCCAATATCAATCAGTTTCTTACTCGTATAGTTAATAGTGAACCCGAGATCATCAGTGTATTTTATAGCCCCGAGCGCAGTCGCGAGTACTGGGATGAAAGCGGCCGTATACCGCAAAAAGTGATGACGCGACCTATCACCGATATTCCTTGGTGGCAGCTCACTGAATCTAAGGGCAAAGGCGTTGTTAACGAACCTTTTGAAGATAGCAGAACGCAAATTGTATCTGCCGCTATTTCGAAACCTATATTTGATCAGCACGGACGTAGAATTGCCATTGCAGGCATAGATTTAAAACTTGAAGCCATTCAAAGACAAATTGCCAACAACACTAAATATCAAGGGGTTGGTCATGCGTTCTTATTCCAAGACGATGGTCGTTTGATCACCTTATTACCCGATACAAACTTAAAACCACAAAACCGTAATCTAATAAAGCTCGACTCATTAGCGGGTAACTCAGGATTTGCGGCGTTAAATGATTTGTCAGAGGATTTATCCTATGTGCCTGTTAAGTGGCAACACAGTCGCTATTTGGCTGCAGTTGTTAAAGTGGCGATGGATGAGCCACTGATGAACTGGCGTTTGGTACTTCTTTACCCACAAGCAAAAATTGATGAGCCAATTAATAGAGCCATTTGGCAGCTGGTGTTAATGACTGTTGTGCTGTTAGTCGCGATTGCAATGGTGTTGACTTGGTCAATTAAACTAGGTTTAAAACCATTACAAGAAGTGACCAGTGCCATGGCACGTATTGTTAGCGGCGATGGCGACCTGACGCAACGTTTAGAAGTAAAAAGCAATGATGAAATTGGCAAAGTGGCCAGTTTGTTTAATGACTTTGTAGATAATATTAACGACATTGTTTCAAACAGTTTGCGGGTGTCCAATTCAGTGTCTGCATCCAGTGCCAACATGCAACAGATGATGGTTAAAGCCGAGCAAGCGGTTAAAGAGCAAGATGCACAGTTAGATATGGTGGCTACAGCAACCACCGAGTTGTCTCATGCTGTCAGTGAAATTAGTCGAAGTTCACAAAGTTCTAGTGATGCAACGGTTGAAGTTAAAAAACAAGTAGAGCACGGCATGAGCCTTGCTACTCAGGCCGATCAGCAGATCAATCAAATGGCCACTAGTTTTAGAGACAATGAAGTGTTGGTGAGCGAACTTAATGACAGCAGTGACCGCATCGGTGAAGTACTTGATGTGATCGGCAGCATTGCTGACCAAACCAATTTATTGGCACTCAATGCGGCTATTGAGGCAGCACGAGCGGGAGAGCATGGTCGAGGCTTTGCGGTTGTAGCTGACGAGGTGAGAACTTTGGCTAAACAAACGCAAGAATCAACACATAATATTCAAACCATCATCAACTCGCTACGTGAAAATACCAAACGCGTATTAGAAGCAATGATTGTAAACCGCTCACATGCCGAGGATAGTGTGCAACATGCCCAAGCAATCCATCAAAAGCTGACAGAATTAACCGCCCAAGTGGAAAAAATTCAAATGCAGTCAGTAGAAATTGCAACTGCTACGCATCAGCAATCCACAGTGCTTGAAGAGGTATCAAAAAACATCGTTACCACCAAAGATTTATCGCATAACACCTCGCAAATGATGCAAAAAGCCAATACGGCAGGAGGCCAGCTGCAAGAAGAGAGTGAAACCTTGTTGCAAAGCTTGCAGCACTTTAAAACGCAGTAATTTGAAGATAAACCAACAGCGCACTATGTTAATTATTTCAAGGCAATAGTGCGCTTTGCTTTAGCTGCTCGCAGCTTATGGCTGCAAATTTAGTAGCTCGATGCTGATGCCGGTAAGGCACGCTGTAATGAATATAAGGCCGATAAACGCGACCAAAAGAGGCCAGTAAAACAGCTTTTTAAGCATGATCATCTCAGGCAAACTCGCTCCAGCCCCTGCGATGGTTAAAGACATCACCGCCCCCATACTTAAACCCTTGGCGACTAATGATGCCGCAATGGGGATCATCGTTGATGCTCTGACGTATAAAAAGGTACCAACCAGTGCGCAAAGTGGAATGAGAAAAACCGTGTGCACGCCACTGAGGGAGGCAAACAGCTCACTCGGCACAAAGCCATGTAACACAGCACCAATAGCAATGCCTAGCACCATATAAGGCAGCATGCTTTTGAGTTGTGAAAGCGCTCCTTTAAACAGCGTAACTCCCAGTGAAACTTTGGACTGTTTTGGTTGCTCGTGAGCAGCTGTTGGCGCGCATGTTGGGCGGGTGTCAGTGCATGATGAAGTAGATGAACCAGTGTTACACTGAGGACTCTTATTCGGCTGCTCGGCAAATAACTCAGGGCGGATATAACGCTCAAAACCCAAGTATTGCAGCAAAAAACCTGACGAAAGCGCCATTACAATCACAAAAAATGCATACATGAAAGTAAGGCTCGGCCCAAATGTGGCCCAAAATAATGCCACAATAAATGGGTTGAGTAGGGGGGAAGTAAACAAAAATGCCATCACTGGGCCAAATGCCGCTCTGGCTTTAAGCAATCCCACCATCATTGGTAAGGTCGAGCAACTACAAAAGGGTGTTATTGCCCCTAAACTCATTGCAATCCCATAGCCCTTATTACCCGACAGTAGTGCGCGCACTTTGCTCATAGGTAGAGTGTGATTAACGATGCTGACAATAAAGCTGATCAGCACAAATAATACGCCCAACTCTATAAAAGCCCCAATAAAAAACTCGATGGCACTTTGCCACTGTTTTGAAGTAGACATAATTATCTCCTGTTTTTATATTTCTAGAATTATCGAAATATAAGGTAAATTTTTTAGCCGCTATTAGCGCAGCACTCTTCAGACAAAAAGGCAATCAGCCCTTCAAGCTGTTGATATTGTGCTTGGCAACGTAGCACGCGGCCTTCGCGGGTTTGACTCACTAAGCCTACTTTAACCAAGCGTGAAATATGGTGAGACAAAGTAGAGCCCGGAATATCCAACTGCTGCTGAATAGCCGACACTGCCAAGCCATTGTGACCAGCACGCACCAAAATACGATATATTTCGAGCCGGGTAACATGCCCCAGCTCAGCCAACTGTGTGGCTGCTTGTTCAATTTTCATGCTCGCCAGTGTATTGGCTGAATTTTTAAAAAGCAAGATATTTCTACAATTGTGGAAATGTCTTGGGCTGCCCAATCATTGTCACTTTTATAATAAGAGTGACAACTGAGGGTTAATTCTGACTCTATACCCTTAAAAGTTGGTTTATTTAATAAACTTTCTCCCCCTGTGCGCTTGCTTTATTCGCTTATAAAATTAAAATGTCGCCTTTGTGTCTAAAATGACTACTTACTATGATTAAAGCCATCCCTATTCTTTGCTTATTCGCATCGTTTTTTAGCAATGCGGGTTTGATCACCAATCTTGAAATTGAAGACAACACCGTTGTGTTTAGTACAGATTCAATGACTCCTAGCACAGCAGCTTGTGCAGCAGATAATCAAAAAACATATAGAACGGTGTCGTTGAATACCCACCAAGGGCGCGCAACTTACTCATTGCTAGTCACTGCGCTAACAAAACAACATGGTATTGACGTGGAGTCAGCTAATGACTGTGGGGATATCGATACAATAGAGCGAGCCCAAAAGGTGAGTTTAACTGCTGTGACTATCCAGCAAAGCTCAGGGTCGCATTCAATAGGTGTATATAAAGCAGATGGTAAAACGCGAGTTGGAACGTTTGTTAATTTTAATAATATTACCAAAGTAATAACTTACGTCGATGATGAAGCTCAAACGGGCTTAAAGACGTTAGAAACTATTACCTCATATGACATATACCACTCTGGTCCTAATTGCACAGGAGATTTGGTGATACCAGATAGTATACCGAATACTATGATTATGGCGAATGGCAAATACTATGTTGCGGATAAAACAATAAAAACTAGAGTTCAGTCAAAGTCTTCCACTAAAAACTCTTCTTGTGGTGGTTATGGAACCAGCGCTTTTGGAACCAAGCTTGGAGAGCACCCCATCTGCGGCACTAGCCCTTGCACCATTAAACAAGACTAATCTACTGTAAAACCAACAGGACGACTCCATGCGCCAATTTATTTTATTAACTCTATTTGCTAGCACCGCTGCACAAGCCGGCTTGGTTAACCAAGTTGAAGTTAAAAACAATACTGTGTTGTTCTCAACCGAATCAATGACAGATAGCACCATATCGTGTGCGAGTAATACCAACAAAAAACTCCGGGCTTTTTCGCTCAATACTCACGATGGCAGGGCTATGTACTCGCTGATTGTTACAGCGCTATCAAAAAACTATGCCGTTGAAGTGCATTCGGCGCTAGATTGCGCAGATACACAAGACGTTGAGCGTATTCAATCTCTGCGCTTGTTGGCTGATACCAGCCGAGAAAACAACATCAGCGGCAGTATTGGTCTTTATAAACATGATGGAGTGACGCGATTAGGATTATACCAATCAGGTACATTGGGTTTCTGGAGGTACATCGACAAGGATGCTGAAAATAGTCACCAAAGTGCTTTTAAAGAAGTACGAATGCAGTTTGGAAGGCAAAGTGTGGATACTTATTACTCGGGTTTAAATTGTACTGGAGAGCAATTGTTTCACGAAAGCCTGTATTATTCAACTGAAGATAAGACTTTCTATAACTCAGATAAAGCCAATCCTGTTTTAGCTAAGTCGATATATAGGGATGGTGCTTGTTTTAAGCCAGATATAAGTTCTTATAACTTTAAAGCCTATCCTTTGATAAAACAAACAACCCACCCTGTTTGCGGCACAGGCCCTTGTAAGATACGTGAAGATTAAGGACTAAGCGGTGTATAAATATATTTTGGCTTTGTCCTTGGCGTGTTCGTCATGTGCATTTGCCTCGTCAAAAATAAAGCAGGTAGAACTCGACAATGGTGTTGTGGTGATTTTGCCCAACATTGTGCGCAATGACTCCCCATGTACAACCCAATCTTGGGGGCTCGATATGAGCCAAGAGCAAGACCACGCATTATACGGGTTGATTTTAACGGCGGTTGCTATGGCAAAGCCTGTAACCATCGAAGGCACACAGGTGTGTATTGGTAATGGTCGCTACGAGCGTATTAGCAAAGTAAGCATAAAGGATTAAACACGTGAAAAAATTAAGTGCGATATTTGCTTCTATAAGCATAGCGGCGTGTTTGTTATGCTCAGCAACCAGCTTTGCCTCCGCTTGGTTGCCGGTACATAGCCAATATATTATGAACACCTTTGAGCCAAAGCAGCTCGAAGTTAAACCAGTGTGGGTCAACCAACCTAGCAACCCTACAACACATAAAACAATAACGCTACAATGGTCGACAGATATCAATGCCAGTCATTATGAACTATGGCTAAATGGCAATAAGCACACTTATACAACAGATCGTGCTGAATTTTACTTTACCACCCCAGAGCAAAAATCGTTCAAGGTAAGAGCGTGTAACGGGCAGATATGTAGCCCATTCTCTGAAGTATTAGAGTTAGAGGTTAAAAAACGACTTGAGGTTGTGTTTGGCGAGCAGGGGGTAATTGAAGCAGGTGGCAGTGCTCAAGTTACATTAACGCTACTAGAGCAGCTACAAGCAACGGATAAAGTTGAATTTAGCATTGATAAAAGCGTGTGGCATACCAGTCAAAGCAGCAACGCGCAATTTACCTTTCCGGTGAATATCTCTGAGCCTGGGCAGTACCAACTACATGTAAAAATTAATGGTGAAGTGGTCCAGCCGATATCTTTTAGGGTTTATGGACAGCCAACCAAAGCAGTTAATAGCTTAGCCATCGGTAAAGTTGGGCAGACTAATTATCATAGTCAACAGAGCTTGGTGCTCAGCAGCCCTGAAGACTTAGTTTTGCATTGGCAAGCTACTGAAGAAATAGCCCCACCAAATACTGGGTATTATAAATATCGTATTGAAAATGGTGATGAAGGTATCATTTATAGAACAGCACCTTATCTAACATATCAGTATGGCCAAAATGAATTCCATAAAGAGATCTCAATATCAAGTAATGGTAAATATGATATTGCGCTGCGAGCTTGTAATCGGCTTAGTGCAGGCGAAGTATGTGGACCAACTCAAAAAGTGCATGTTTATGTTGGCGTTCCACCGACACCTTATAGAAAACCGACACAGCCAGTAGCAGGTGTTTACATCAATGGTGTGTTAGGTGACACCACACCTTATGACTTTGTTAGAACGGAGCCTGACAGCACGGTTTATCTAAGTTGGCCAAAATCTTCGGAGGTGGACTCAGATCGAGGCTACTATCTCGTTGAAGTTGATTACCCACAAGGGCACACAAAACAAGGCCTAGTGTTTGGTGTTGCGCCATATATAGCAAGGCGTTACAACGATAACGACTTTCATTATGAAATGCACTTTGATGCTGCACAACAAGACTATGTAGTAACAGTTAGAGCATGTAATCCATATAACGAAACCGGTGGTTTTGAAGTTAACTGTGGGCCGAGAAGTCAAGCCGTGCGCATTAACTCGAAGCCTGCTGAGGTCAAATATGATGTCACCTATACTGGTGTAAATAATAAAGTAGGGTATGTTGACCAAGCAGTTATCGTAAAAATACAAACCCAAAATGGCGGCCAATTAAAACAGCTAGAAGCAAAAATAAATGATGGTGAATGGATAACCTTAAGCAGTGACGATGGACAGTTGTTTAATTATAGCTTTGGGCTACTGCCTGCGGGGCAACATACAATTGTTTTCAGAGCTGATAAATACTACGACAGTGAACCGTTTACATTTGATATTAAAGTGCCGTTAGATTTAGTGGCGGTTGATAACTTGTCGTTAAGTGCAACGAAGTTAACCTATGGCGATAAGGTTAAAATATTTTGGCAAAAACCAGCATATTATGATGACGAACTGGTCTATGACATATATATCACAAAGCCTCAGGATATGCCTTTGCTTTGGAGGCGTAAGCTTACAGCTGCAGAAATTACTGACGGAGACCATTTTGCGATAGAAAGGGGACCTCTTTATAGACGCGGAGATCACTTAGTACAAGTGGTTCCTTGCAGTCTTGATGGCCGATGTGCAAGTCGAACCGGAGGGGTAACTTATAATGTGGGAGGAGATGTATTACCTCAAGTAACACGGTTTGATGTGCTCAGTGCTGGTGAAAACCATGGTGTAACCTTTGATTGGGCGATGCCAGAGCTTTTTACATCTGATGTTGTTGCAACCTACTGGGTCAAAGCACCTAATTCATCACAGTTGGTTGAATACCAACCTAATAGCCCTCTTTCAACGTTCGGTACTTATTTCTTCTATATAAGAGTATGTGAAGCAAGTAACCCGCTTATATGTAACAAGTATCGAGAAACAGAGCAGCGTATAAAAATTATAGACATCGAGTTTGCACCACAAAATATAGGCACAGAGCTAACTTGGCCAAGTGTGCCAGGTGCAACCCGTGTTGTGATTGAAAGCGCTTCGTGTGCTGCTGCAAGCAACTGTGATTTTGCATCGCTTGATTGGGACGAGTTAGCCACACTTACAAATGGTGAGACGAGTTTTGGTCTGAGTAATTCAGCAGGCAAGGTTTACCGCATAAAAGTGTGTTTTTCGGATAACACTTGTACGTCTTGGATTAACATTGCTCAGCCGAAAGCAGATCGCGACTTATACTCATTTAGTGAGCAACACTTTGCACCAAGCAATGATTCAAATACGTTATCGTTACCGGATGATAAAGAAGGCGGCATAGTGCTGACCACACCGGGTGAGTTTAGGGTTGATGAGTCAGGTAATGCCACGTATAACGTGCCGTTTGACTTACCAGTGGGCTCGGGTGGCATTCAGCCGCAACTGGGCTTAAGTTACTCAAGTTCGAATAAGCGCATGGGGGCTGCGGGTATTGGCTGGTCACTGGCGGGTATGTCTTCGATAACACGTTGTGGTAAGTCACAC
>NZ_JABBPG010000009.1 GCF_013140855.1 Pseudoalteromonas caenipelagi
GAAGTATTACAGAGTAACTTACTTTAGCAGCTCTAAACCTATTTATTTGGATGGTATAGAATCTGTATGTAAAAGAAAGGAACCTTTTTGGGAAGCTCATAGAACTTGGCTGGCAGAGTAACTAAATTAACTAAATGGACAGGCACTCAAGTTAGAACTAAATGGACAGGCACTCAAGTTTGAAACCTTGAGTGCTTTGCCCAAGCTTTAGATTCTTCAAAATCATTTCAACAAAAATTAAAAAGGACAGTCACTCGAATTTGAAAGTTTGAGTGACTTTTCTATACTTTGAGTTCTTCAAAATCATTTAAATTCTCAGTTCAAGGAGTGAACGATGGGATTAGCAAGGAAGTGTCAAATCAGCCTATCCGATACTAAGTATTATCACTGTGTTTCGCGTTGTGTTCGCCGTGCGTTTTTGTGTGGCGAAGATAAACTAACTGGCAAATCGTATGAGCATCGACGAGGATGGGTAGAGGAACGCTTGCTGTTTTTAGCGCAGGTGTTTTGTATTAGAAAATTAAAAAGGACAGTCACTCGAATTTGAACGAAAATTAAAAAGGACAGTCACTCGAATTTGAAAGTTTGAGTGCCTTTTCTATACTTTGAGTTCTTCAAAATCATTTAAATTCTCAGTTCAAGGAGTGAACGATGGGATTAGCAAGGAAGTGTCAAATCAGCCTATCCGATACTAAGTATTATCATTGTGTTTCGCGTTGTGTTCGCCGTGCATTTTTGTGTGGCGAAGATAAACTAACTGGCAAATCGTATGAGCATCGACGAGGATGGGTAGAGGAACGCTTGCTGTTTTTAGCGCAGGTGTTTGTAGTGGTCAATACTTTTTGGCCACCTCGTTATAAGTTTCCCAGTATTGCTTTTCTTTCATAATCGGTGAGCAACCATTGTTATGCTGATGAGGTCGATACCGATTGTAATAACCCACTATGTATTGCGAAATTGCAGCTGATGCTTCAGCCATATTTCGATAGCCCACTCTAGGCATCCATTCTGTTTTAAAACTTCTAAAAAAGCGTTCCATTGGCGCATTATCCCAACAGTTTCCTCTGCGTGAGAGGCTTTGCATCATGCCATAACGCCAGAGTAACTGACGAAAACTCTTACTCGTATAATGACAACCCTGATCACTATGGAATAGCACCCGCTTTGGATTACCTCGGCTTTCATAAGCCATTCTCAAAGCCTTTTTCGTTAGTTCACTATCTGGTCGAGCCGATGTTGCCCAACCAACAACTTTGCGAGCATAAAGGTCAATAACAACAGCTAAATAGAGCCAACGAGAGCCGCACCAAACATAGGTAACATCACCACACCAAACTTGATCGGGTGCTTTTGTGCTAAATGCTCGTTTCAATAAATTTGGTATGCTTAAGTGCTCTTTTTCTGCTTTGGCATACTTATGTGTTGGCATTTGACGACTAACCAATCCCTCTTGTTTCATTAGCTTACTCACCAACCAGCGACTTGCTTTGAAGCCAGACTTTGCGAGCAGTTGAACTAACGTTCGTTGACCTGCGGAGCCATGGCTTAGCCCAAACCAACGTTTCATTTCAGCAATTAAACGTAGTCGCTCTGGCGCTATAGTATTTGGTGTTTCACGCCAATATCGGTAACTACTATAAAATTAAAAAGGACAGTCACTCGAATTTGAAAGTTGAGTGACTTTTCTATACTTTGAGTTCTTCAAAATCATTTCAATTCTCAGAAACAAACTAAGTTCTTCAAAATCATTTCAATTCTCAGAAACAAACTAAATGGACAGGCACTCAAGTTTGTGGAATTTAGAATTTATCGTGGACATCCATTCAAGTTGCTTATAACCAATCGAGGTGACTTTTAGTCGCCTCGTGCTACAGAAATGATGGACACTCACTCCAATTTGCATGCTGCGCCAATACATACGCAAAGGCACTGACTTACGCACGGTAACAGATAAGCAAATTGCAGAGATTGAACGAGCGTAAAACGCCAAACCGAGAAAATGTCTGAGGTATAAACAGCCAGCAGCCGTATTCGAAGAATTACGCAAGGCAGCTTAATTTAGCAAGCGGTGTACTTCGGAGTTGAATTCGCGGGGTATTAAATAGTAAGTGATTTCTCATGCTCTTACCCTGAGGGAAAATGACTTGGTAAATTTTTTAAAAAAAGATGTATAAGAGCATACTTTGATTTAAAATAATTCAATAAACTCATTTTCGTCATAAGTAATCTGACGAGTAATAAAGATCAATTACATAATTAAACGAGATATATACTATGGATAAACTTTTGTTACCTTTACTATTAATCGGCGGTCTTTTCTCTAGTGCTTGTTTCGCATTAGGCGGATGGTCTGGGGCTTCAAAAATTTCGCAAATATATCCTGCCCCAGGAGAAAATGGTATTTTAATAAAACATGGCTCAATGCCAAATCCAGATAATTGCCCTTCACCAAGTTATTATATTCTTAAAAAAGACAATATATTATTTAATGAAATATATGCTTTGCTAGTTGCAGCACAGGCAAGACAAGCGAGCATAAATATTCAAGTTGTAGGTTGTGGTGGTTCTAAAGATGTATTTCCGTCTATTTTTCAAGTGATAGCAGAATAAGAAAATAATCAAAAAGGACAGTCACTCGAATTTGAAAGTTTGAGTGACTTTTCTATACTTTGAGTTCTTCAAAATCATTTCAATTATCAGTTCAAGGAGTGAACGATGGGATTAGCAAGGAAGTGTCAAATCAGCCTATCCGATACTAAGTATTATCACTGTGTTTCGCGTTGTGTTCGCCGTGCGTTTTTGTGTGGCGAAGATAAACTAACTGGCAAATCGTATGAGCATCGACGAGGCTGGGTAGAAGACAGGTTACTCTTTTTAGCACAGGTATTTTGTATTGATGTATGTGCTTTTGCGGTGATGAGTAATCATACCCATGTGGTGCTTTATGTAGATGATAAAAAAGCGCAAAGACTGAGTGATAAAGCAATACTACTTCGTTGGCATAAGTTGTTTAAAGGCTCAAAGCATGCCCTTATGTACTTAAAAGGCGAGCACTTAGACGAAGGCCAACGCTTCTTTTTAAACAAAGAGATAAAAGAGTACCGAACTAGGCTATCAAGTATTAGTTGGTTTGTGCGTGTGCTGAATGAAAACATAGCGCGTAGAGCCAATAAAGAAGATAAATGCACAGGCCACTTTTGGGAAGGACGATTTAAAAGCCAAGCTTTGCTAGATGACGCAGCACTGATGGCCTGTATGGCATATGTTGATTTAAACCCCATTAGAGCCAAGATGTCAAAAACCCCGGAAGAGTCAGCTCATACGAGTATAAAACAGCGCTGTGAGCATGCTAAAGCAGGCAAACAACCCAAACAACTGGCACGCTTTGCAGGTAGCCCCAGAAAGCATATGCCAAATGGCTTACCATTTGAGCTTAAATCGTACTTAGAACTTGTTGAACTCACAGGCAAATGCATTCGTACAGACAAGCGTGGCTACATAGAGCAAAATGAAGCCCCCATTCTACAGCGGTTAAACATACAGGCCAAAAACTGGATAAAGCTGACAAAATTAAAAAGGACAGTCACTCGAGTTTGCTCGTCACTCGAGTTTGCTCGTCACTCGAGTTTGCTCAGTCACTCGAGTTTGCTCAGTCACTCGAATTTCTTCAGTCACTCGAATTTCTTCAGTCACTCGAATTTCTTCAGTCACTCGAATTTGAAAGTTTGAGTGACTTTTCTATACTTTGAGTTCTTCAAAATCATTTCAATTATCAGTTCAAGGAGTGAACGATGGGATTAGCAAGGAAGTGTCAAATCAGCCTATCCGATACTAAGTATTATCATTGTGTTTCGCGTTGTGTTCGCCGTGCGTTTTTGTGTGGCGAAGATAAACTAACTGGCAAGTCGTATGAGCATCGACGAGGCTGGGTAGAAGAGCGTTTGTTGTTTTTAGCGCAGGTGTTTTGTATTGATGTCTGTGCCTATGCGGTGATGAGTAACCACACTCATATTGTGCTGTATGTAGATGATAAAAAAGCAGAAAGATTGGGTGATAGAGCTATTTTGCTGCGTTGGCATAAATTGTTTAAAGGCACACTGCTCAGCCATAAATATCTCAATGGTGAAGCGTTAGATGAAGGTCAGCGGTTCTTTTTAAGTAAAGATATCAAAGAATACCGAAACCGTATATCAAGCATTAGTTGGTTTATGCGCGTGCTCAACGAAAATATTGCCAGACGAGCTAACAAAGAAGATAAATGCACAGGCCATTTTTGGGAAGGACGCTTTAAAAGCCAAGCGCTGTTAGACGACGCAGCACTGATGGCCTGCATGGCATACGTAGATTTAAATCCAATACGCGCGAAAATGGCACGGACCCCAGAACAATCAGAACATACCAGCATCAAAAAACGCTGTGAAGCTGCTACATCGGGCAAACAACCTAATCAACTAGCCCGCTTTGTAGGTAGTCCCAGAAAACATATGCCAAAAGGATTGCCCTTTGAATTAAAATCTTATCTAGGGCTGGTTGAACTCACTGGAAAATGCATACGAGCAGATAAACGAGGGCACATAGAACCACACCAGGCTCCGATTCTGCAGCGCCTCAATATTCAGGCTGAAAACTGGCTAAAACTGACCACCCAATTTGAACATGTTTTTCATGGTGCTGTAGGCAAAGCGCATTCATTAGATATGTACTGTGAACGTGCACAACATAAACGACGAAGCAGTATAAAAAGCAGTAAAACGCTGTTAACTTAACCTCAATAAGTCAGCCCAATCTCCCACACTTCGCTAAGGCATAGACTGAGGTGCGATAAACTATGTGAGCAATAGGGGGATTTTAAACGAGCTCACAGAGCAGTGACGCTTTTACTAAGAAAAAGTCACTTTTGAGGGCGTGTAGGGTAAGATGATGTGGGTTTTTAAGTGACTGTCCTTGTGAGTGGTCCAGTCCTTGTGAGTGGTCCAAGTGACTGTCCTTGTGAGTGCTTCTTGTGTACTAAGAAAAAGTCACTTTTGAGGGCGTGTAGGGTAAGATGATGTGGGTTTTTAAGTGACTGTCCTTGTGAGTGGTCCAAGTGACTGTCCTTGTGAGAGCTTGTGAGTGTAGTTAAAAATAAAGAACCAAAGGTAAAAAATAAACAAAACCCCCACTTTTATTTGTTAAATTCATAAAGGAGATGAAATGAAAAGAATGTTGATAGTTATTTTAGGCCTGTTGATGTGTAAAAATGTTTTTGCTGCTGACTATTATAGAGGAAGAACAATAATTGGTGTTGGTGTATATTCGACAGGTTCAAATAGTATATTGTTAATTGATGTCGATGGTGATAAATCTGGATTGCCAGCATGCGCCGCAACTAAGAGGTTTGCAATTAGTAGCACTGCGCCACATTATAAGGAAGTTATGAGTTTAGCTATGACGGCTTATGCAAAGCAAGATAACACCGTTGATATTAGAGTGCTTAACTCATGTGGTTATTTTGTGAATGCAGCGGATATACTAGGAATTAAAACCGGGGTAATGCCTTTTTAATTAATCAAAGGGGTCGAGTAATTGATTCAATTCATACCCCTTTACCCTGATTTAGTTTGGGAGCAACCTAAGTCAAGCAAACGAAAGCCAGCGGGAGCTGGTTTTCTTTTATCTGGCGTTTGGTGTTGGCGCTATAATAAACAAGAATCCCATTTTATTTGTTTGTTTTTTATCCGTAACCTGTCTTTTTTTATCAGATCGAAAGATAGGCAGCTTCCATGGCAACGGTACGTATAAGACAGGTAAGTCGTTTTGATACCAAATATTATCATGGTATTTCTCGGTATGTTCACCGTGCATTTTTGTTTTACGCTTATACCTGCTCTAATCATTTCTGCGTCAGCGCATGTTGGTTGCATGTTGATACAAGGTTCGTCATCATAGTGCTACGGTTCACTGGACTAGGTCATTATGCGTTCACTCTTGATGTTTTTTACACTTATTCATGTATTTTCAGCCGCGGCGCTACAAGTCGGCGCAGAGCGCTACGACCAATATCTCTCTTTGTTAAAAAACCAACGGGTAGCCTTGGTGGTGAATCAAACCGCGCAAACGCAAGATGGGCATTTACTTGACAGCCTTTTGGCTAAAGGCGTTGATGTCCGTAAGGTGTTTGCGCCTGAGCATGGTTTTAGAGGCAACCATGATGCAGGAGCGAAAGTAGATTCAAGCAAAGACAGTAAAACAGGGTTGCCGATAGTGTCTTTGTACGGAAAAAACAAAAAACCAACGGCTGACGTGCTCGAAGACATTGATATTATTGTGTTTGATATTCAAGATGTGGGCGTGCGTTTTTATACCTATATCAGTACCATGCATTATGTGATGGAAGCGGCAGCTGAAAATGAAAAGCAATTCATAGTGCTAGATAGGCCGAACCCTAATATTGCTTATGTTGATGGGCCGATACTTGAACCCAAGTTTCACTCTTTTGTTGGTATGCATCCTATTCCAGTTTTGCACGGCATGACAGTGGGGGAGCTAGCGAGAATGATCAATGCAGAAGGTTGGTTAAATACAAGTAAAGAACTTGCGCTCACTGTTATTCCTGTGGCTGATTACAATGCTAATATCAGCTACGACCTACCTATAAAGCCAAGTCCCAACTTACCGAACGCGCAAGCTATTGCACTATACCCATCGCTTTGCTTTTTTGAGGCAACGCCAGTATCGGTTGGCCGCGGAACTATGAGGCCTTTTCAGGTATATGGTCACGACGAGGTTAAGCTGGGGGAGTTTAGCTTTACTCCTCAACCAACCCCAGGCGCCGCTAGTAACCCAAAGCTCAAAGGCAAAGTTGCTTATGGTAAGAATTTGGCTGATGCTGAAACTCAAGGATTAGATCTTACGTGGTTTATCAGCGCTTATCGCGCATTTGATAATAAAGGGGAGGCTTTTTTTACACACGCCCAATTTATGGATAAGTTAGCTGGGACCGATAAGCTAAGACTGGCTATCAAAAGTGGTCAAACATTTGAAGAAATAAAGAAAAGTTGGCAGGCTGACTTAGCTAAATTTAAGCGCCGTCGTCAGCCCTACTTGCTCTATAAACGCTAGGAATGGCGAATATCATACATATGTTCGTTTGCACGTTCGGCACGTTTTTGCCAGCGCAAATTTGATTGCGTCAAGCCGGTAAATAACACATCAATTAAGTAGCTTTGCGACGTGCGCGTTAAAATCGAAGCGTGTTTAATCGGCTCGTCCCCAATCACATTGAATAATTGTATACACGACATTTCATTTAATGGATTGCTACCATAACGTGATAGTGATAGCACGGTACAGTCGTTGTTTTTGGCTTGCTTAGTCACTTTCAAAACGGTTTTGCTTTGCCCTGAATCACTAATAGCAATAAGCAAATCATCTTTACCCATTGTGGCCATGTAGCTGGCAGCTGTGAGTTCATCGGTTTGTGCGATAGCAGGCAGTCCGAGCTTTTGCAACTTGAGAGCAAAGTCCTGCGCCATTGGAAAACTACCACCTACTGCACATAGCAGAATTTTCTTTGCAGATTTGATAGTGGCTATCGCTTTTTCAAATTGTATTGAATCGTTAAGCTTATGCGTTTCATGTAGGATATTTTGTTGGTTTGACAACAGTTTTTTGGCAATTAAATCAATTGAGTCTGAGTGTGAAATTTGCGTATTGATAGACTCCGGCTGCTGTGTTTGCAGGTTGAGATCATCAATAACAGCAAGTTTAAAAGCAGGAAAGCCTTTGTAGCCTAATTTCTGAGCAAATTTAACGACGCTTGATTGACTTACACCAGCTTGTCTTGCCAGCTCAACTGAAGACAAAAAGCGGATTTTTGAACCCGAATTTAGTGTGAAATCAGCCAACTTCGCTTCGCTGCTAGAAAGGCTGGGCTTGAGCGCCTTTATTTTTACAAATGTCGACATTTCGATACTTCATGGTTACTTATTTGTATTTATTATAGGTTCAAAAGAATTGCAGTGATAGTCAGCACTTTAATTATTGTGTTTTTTTCATGTCACAGATTATTAATGGGTACAAATGTTGCCAAAGTGATTATAAAAATGCTAGAGGTCTTGTTTTTGATGCTAAACGCTTTAAGCTACTAAATCCTAATTATTATAACTAACCGTCTCTACTGTAAGGGAAAGTATGACTTGGTATTCAATTTTACCGCCACTGATTGCAATTTTAGTGGTGTTTTGGCGAAAAGAAGTAATTTTAGCATTGCTTTTGGCGCTGATTTCGTCTGAATTTTTGTTGCTTATGCAACATAGTTCTAGTCAACTTTTGATGACACCCGTAAACAGTATTGAACGTATTATCGAAGTTGTTACCTCCGCAGGGAACAGCCGAATCCTCATTTTTAGCTTAGTAATTGGTGCGTTATTGGCTTATATCAGGGAGTCAGGCGGTGTTGCCGCAACTGTGAATATGCTGATGAATAAAGGGGTTGCTAAGAGTAAAAGGCAAGTGGGTTTGCTGACTATGTTCACGGGGATTGCGGTCTTTATAGAGTCAAATATGAGCGTACTAACATCGGGGATCGTCTCTCGAGGATTGTTCGACAAGTTTAAAATGAGCCGAGCGCGTTTAGCCTACATTATTGATAGTACCAGTGCGCCAGTTTGCATTCTTATTTTACTAAACGGTTGGGGCGCGTATGTGCTTGGCTTATTAAGTAACTATGAATTAGAGCAATCCGCAGTCAGTATATTATGGGGGAGTGTTGCTTTTAACTTTTACGCAATAATAGCGCTTTTAATTGTGCTGTACACCATTGTCTTTGATAAGGTGCATGGCCCCATGAAAGTAGCTGAAGAGCAATTACAAAAACAACAGGTTGAGCTTGATGTTGGTCCTAAAGCGACGAAAGCGCGTTTTATGCTTGTGCCTTTACTGGTATTAGTTGGCTCTATGGTTGGGTTTATGTTCTGGACGGGCAATGGTGAGCTTGCAAATGGCAGTGGTTCAAAATCAGTACTCTATGCAACAGTGCTAGCAACTGCACTGGCATACATTTTGTTGTTGTCGGCGCGGCGTTTCACTCATCAGCAACTGGTTGATGTGGGCTTTAAAGGCATGGGTGAGCTGCTTCCTTTAGTGACAATCGTATTGTTATCTTTGACGCTTGGTGCCAGTTTGAAAGATCTTGGAACCGGTGTGTTTGTCGCATCCTTGGTGGGGGATTACTTACCCGTATACTTTATTGTGCCGGTGTTATTTTTGGCAGGCGCCGTGATGTCATTTACCACAGGAACATCGTGGGGCACATTTGCTATTTTGATCCCCATCGGTGTGCCACTTATTCAAGCGTTGGGACTGCCGCCAGCGTTAGTTATGGGCGCGATACTCAGTGGCGGGATTTTTGGAGATCATTGTTCGCCTATTTCAGATACCAGCGCCGTTTCAGCACTGGCTTCTGGTTGCGATCTACTAACCCATGTTAAAACCCAGCTACCTTACGCGTTAGTTGGGGGGGCTTTATCTTTGATTTGCTTCTTTATTGCAAGTGTAATTATGATCTAGCCGCAGCGCTGTATATTGCTAATACCTAGGGCAGCTAAACTCACTAGCTGTCCTTTTTGATTTTTCTCAAACGCTATCATGGTACCAACGTTATTTTCCTCAAAAGATTTCTGTTTAGTCAGTTGTGCTACCAGCTGGGCACTCACCTCGAGTAATGTCTGTTGCTGACAATCAACAATAAACCATTTATTGGCTTGTTTTTCTACCAGCTGACCACGTCCGCTGTAGAGTTGTTTTAACAAATGGGTGTCTTGCTTTAGGTTTTCGTCCAAGTGTTGCTTTGCCGTCACGCGAGACAAACTATATTGACCATTTTTTAACGTGTGAACTTCAACCTGCTGGTAGTCGTCTAGATTCAATGTATACAGTGGCTGAGTTGTTCTATCATATTCGCTATACAATAAATGCGCTAAAAATACCGCACCGATACTGGCACATAGCCACTGCATGGTTGCCCAAGTTGATCTACTTTGGGGTTTTTTACAGGTACTCTTAAAGTGATTGAGCTGCTTTTTTGAAAGCCTATTTTGCCTTTTGAGTGCATTGAACTGTTGTTTTAAAAGTGTGTCTAGTTGCTCATCGTTCATGGCTCTCTCCCAGTACTTGTTTGAGCTGTTGTCTTGCGTAGCGCAAGCGCGTTTTTATGGTTTCGCTATTACTTTGCGTGATCTGAGCAATCTCTTGCAGTGAAAAACCTTCGAGTTGCAAAGAGAGTGCTTCTTTTTGTAAAAAAGGCAGTTGTGCAATCGCTGCACTTAATTCAGTTGTTGGCTCAGAGATTGTTTGAGTGTTTACTAAGGTATGTTCATCGAAAGCACATCCTCTGCGTTGCCTTCTTACTTCGTCAATCAGCGCATTACGGGCTATTTTAAAGAGCCAAGCTTTGGGAGAGTGTGACGCCTCATAGTAGTGTTTTTTCTCCATGGTAGTCAGCCAAGTTTTTTGACAAATATCATGTGCTAATGCGTCATTCGAATGACTGCGCACAAAGTGATAAAGGTCTTGACTGTATTGTTCTATTAACAGCTCTAAATATTTATGATCGCCACTTTGTTTATAGGCAAGGAGCGCATCACTGGGGGGAGCTTGGTCAATAAACCAAGATTTTAAGGCTATTAGCATAGGCACTCTCTTAGGGGACTTTTGGCCCCTCAATAATTACTACTGAGCTAAGTTAAACTCTAACACAACATTTTGATTGGTCTGCATAACTGCTTGGCCATTTTCTATTTTTGGGCGATATTTCCAGCGTTTTAATGCCGTAATTGCTGCTCGCTCAAATACGCGTTTTGGTTCTGCATCGAGCACATTCACATCAATAACTTCACCGTTTGGTGAAATAGAAAATGCCAGTTTAACCCAGCCCTGAATGCCATCTCTTGCTGCGGTAATAGGGTATTTGGGTTCCGCTCTTACGATGGGAGTAGCACCGCCTTCGGTTGCCATCATTGTCGGTGGTGATAGCGTCATTTTTGGCACTGGCACTTGCGGAGTAAAAGGTGTGGCAGTCGAAATTTCAGTTGTTGGCGGCGTATTATTCACCACTTTAGTTGGTGGTCGCTGCATTTTAGGTGGCTCGGGAAGTTTAGGTTTTTCCTCTGCAGGCGTATCCTTTTTCACTTGGCCAAGTTCAATGTCGATGATTGGTTTCGGTACAGGAATACGGATTTCATCTTGTGACACTAGTTGCTGCATAAAAACAAATGCAGCAGCGGTCATAGCTGTGCCACCTAATACAGCTGCAAACAGCTTTTTATAGTTTAGCGAGTTGTTTTGAAAGTCTAATACATACATGACGCGATCCTTTTTTGTGGTTTTATCTATACAACGTTACAGGTTCAAAAAAGGGGTGATTATTTTTTAAAATTCTTTTCTGATTCTAAAAGCGCTACAATAGCGGCCCCATTTGCACGAGGTTATTATGCAGTTACAAAAAATTGATAAAGCGCGCTATCGCAATCATCTAAATAAAGTCATCGCGGCGTGTGTAGCCTCTTTAACCATGGGGAGTTTAGGTATTTCTCAAGCGTTAATTGCTGTGTTTCCGGATGCTGATGGCAGTCATTTTCATTGGAACTTATTGGGTGTGATGGTCAGTGTCATGGTTATTGGCTTGGTTTTAAAAAAGTACCGTAATCATCCTTTTATGTATGAAGTCAACTATGTTTGGGAGTTAAAGCAAGCACTCAACAAAGTAACGCGTAAAATGCCTAAGCTAAAAAAGGCTGCCCAACAAGGCGATATTGATGCGATGTTAGCGATGCAGTTCAGCTACAGTGGCTCAAAGCAACTTTGGGAACTGGATGACAATACGATTACGTTGGACGATTTAAGTATTTGGCAGGCACAACTAGATACCTTAGCAGCGCAATACCAAGCGCAATTGGACTTGGCTCAGTATAATGAGTCTACACTTAAAAAGTTCTAAAGCTTACTTACTGAGCATAGTAAGCTCGGTACTTGTTTTTTTAATTTTAAATACCATATCTATATTATCATACGAAAAATGTGATAATGTAACATTTATTTAGTTTAAGGTCTGAAAAGTCGTGGCAGAAGTAAGAGCGAGAGTTCAGTTAAACGTGGGTCAGCATAGCCATATTCCTGCGGAAATAGTGTCTTTTAGTGGTCTAAAAGATGGTCACGAACATGTGGCGCTTATTTTTAATCAAGCAGATACGGAGCAAACTACACCGCTTATCAGAATGCACTCTGAGTGTTTAACGGGAGATGTTTTTCATTCTTCTCGATGTGATTGTGGTGAGCAGCTCAATGAATGTATCGAAAGCATGCACAAACAAGGTGGCGTGCTTCTTTATTTGCGCCAAGAGGGACGCGGTATCGGCTTGTACAATAAAATAGATGCTTATGTTTTACAGTCGCAAGGTATGAATACCTATGAAGCGAATAATCATCTTGGCTTTGCTGATGACCTAAGAGATTTTTCAGACGCCGTGCTGATGCTTAAAGCGTTGGGATTAAATCAAGTTAAATTAATGACTAACAATCCAAACAAGCTTAATGCGTTGCGCGATGCAGGCATTGAGGTTGAAGCGGTAATTGGTACGCAAGCACATATAAAATCAGGCCATGTAGGAAACCGAAGCTATCTAGAAACAAAGGTTAAACATGGTGCACATATGTTAGATATTAAAAAGCTATCCAAACCTGAGTAGTCCCTTAAAAACTCAGCGTTTAAATGCGACCTGTTGGTCGCATTTTGCGTTCTGATCGGTATAATCACAGTGTTTTTATCAATGTAGAGTTAATATGTCTGCCAAGTTTAGAGTGTTTAAAGCTGCCATGGGTGTTCAGTGGCTAAAAGCTGGATGGGAAATCTTTAAAACCCAACCAATGACATTTATTGTTATGCATCTGTTTATGATTACAGTGGCTCTATTGCCCTTGGTAATGCCTCCATTACAATTACTAGCAGCTTTTTCAGCGCCATTTTTAACTGCGGGCTTTTATTTGGCTGTGTTAAGCAAACAGCAAGGTAAGACTATTTCGCTAGCCAATATTTTGGCTGCTTTTTCTGCCAAAGGGCGTCGATTGCATTTGTTTCGTTTAGGTTTATATCAACTCGGTGTTGTGATCCTGCTCACTTGGGGCGCTGGTATATTGTTTGAAGACGCATTGAGCATTATGGAAAATGCATCGCCACAACAGTCACCTGAGCAACTGATCAGTGCCGTATTGGCGAGTATTTCGATGACAGATGTGTTGCTATTTGTTGTTGCCCATTCATTGAATATGATGGCATTTGCTTATGCGTTACCGTTAGTGTTTTTTAGAGGTGAAAAGCGCATCGTTACCGCTTTGATACACTCTTTGCAGGTTTTCTTTGTCAACATGGCACCGCTTGGTGTTTATAGCTTATTGATTGGGGTTTTAATAGCAGCGGCTATTCCTCTGAGTATGGTGCCTTTATTGGTCATAATGCCGATTGCCTACATCAGTTTTTTTGTGTCGTTCCAAGCTATTTTTATGCCGTTCGAGGCTAATCTCAATGAAGCAGGGCAAAATCATAGCCATACCTCTGGTGACTCGGGACGTTTTGACGCCTAATGGATGAGAGCGAAAAGCAAAAGCTGAAAAATTACGTACTTTGGCTATTGGGCAGACAAGAATATTCAAAAAAAGAACTGACGCAAAAGTTAAAGGCCAAACAAGCAGACGATGACTTTATAGAAAATTTGCTTCAGTGGTGCGAATCACTTGGTTATATCGATGATAATCGGTATTGTGAGAGCTTTATCAGAAGACAAATAAATAAAGGTTTAGGACTTAAACGAGTACTGGCCGAAGCGGGGAACAAAGGGGTTGATCGAGCCCTCTTAATGCAACTAATTGATGCACAAGAAATAGACTGGTTTGAGTTGGCCTTAGACGCCTACACTCGAAAGTTTGTTTCGACCCCACAAAAACTCGATTATAAAGAAAAGGCAAAGCGCGTACGCTACATGATGTACCGTGGCTTTAGCTACGAAGAAATAGATTTTGCAATGCAAGCAGCAACAATGGGTGAATAATCACATGCAGCACATGACTACCGCACAGATCAGGCAAGCGTTTTTAGACTACTTTGCCAAACAACAACACCAAGTTGTGCCTTCAAGCTCGTTGATCCCGGGCAATGATGCCACTTTGTTATTTAACAACGCTGGTATGGTGCAATTTAAAGATGTTTTTTTAGGCGCAGAAAGCCGCCCTTACAACAGAGCAACCAGCTCACAACGTTGTGTGCGTGCCGGTGGTAAGCATAATGATTTAGAAAACGTAGGTTATACGGCCCGTCACCACACGTTTTTTGAAATGCTGGGTAACTTTAGTTTTGGTGATTACTTTAAACAAGACGCCATCAAGTTTGCTTGGCAGTTTTTAACTGAAGTTCTGCAGCTTCCCAAAGAGAAATTATTGGTAACAATTTATCACACCGATGATGAAGCTTTTGATATTTGGCACAAAGAAGTTGGGATGCCAGAAGATCGCATCGTACGTATCGATACGGCAGATAACTTCTGGTCAATGGGTGATACAGGTCCATGTGGACCGTGTTCAGAAATTTTCTACGATCACGGTGAGCATATTTGGGGTGGCCGTCCTGGCACACCTGAAGAAGACGGTGATCGCTTTATTGAGATCTGGAACTTGGTATTCATGCAGTACAACCGTCATGCTGATGGCACGATGGAGCCACTCCCAAAGCAATCTGTTGATACGGGAATGGGTCTTGAGCGTATCTCTGCGATTATGCAAGGTGTTCACTCAAACTATGAAATTGACCTTTTCCAAGGCTTAATCAAAGCTGCTGCAGAAGTAACCAATGCGCAAGATTTAGAAGATAAGTCTTTACGTGTTGTGGCCGACCACATTCGTTCATGCGCGTTTTTGGTTTCTGATGGTGTGATGCCATCTAATGAAGGCCGTGGTTATGTGCTACGTCGTATTATTCGCCGAGCAGTACGTCATGGTAACAAACTAGGGGCAAATGGCGCATTCTTCTACAAACTAGTTGCTGCATTGATAGAGCAAATGGGTCAAGCATACCCAGAGCTTGCGAAACAACAGGCCATTATTGAAAAAGTTTTACGCATTGAAGAAGAGCAATTTGGTAAAACCCTTGACCGTGGTTTGGCTATCTTAGAAGAGAGCCTAGCTGGCATTGAAGGAGATGTTATTCCTGGTGAGCTAGTATTCAAATTGTACGACACCTACGGCTTCCCTGCAGATTTAACGGCTGATGTAGCGCGTGAACGCTTCATGACCATTGATGAAAAAGGCTTCCAAGAGTGTATGGAAGTACAGCGTAAAACAGCGCAGCAAGCTGGCAAGTTTGGTGCTGACTACAATGAGCAACTTAAGTCTGAAAAAACCACTGATTTTAAGGGCTATGAGGCTGTGCATTATAGTGGCACTGTGGTGGAATTATTCCACGAAGGTAAAGTGGTTTCAGTATTAGAAGATGGCCAGCAGGGTATTGTTATCCTTGATAGAACACCGTTTTATGCAGAGTCAGGTGGTCAGATAGGTGATACCGGAACTTTGAAAGTAGCCAACGGTGAGTTTGCTGTCACGGATACGACTAAGCTTGGTAACGCATTTGCACATCATGGTGTGGTTAATGGCCGCATTAGTGTTAATGAAAAAGTTGATGCACAAATTGATGCCGAGCGTCGAGAGAATATAAAGAAAAACCATACAGCAACACACTTAGTGCATGAAGCATTACGCCAAGTTTTAGGTGAGCACGTAGCACAAAAAGGCTCATTGGTAATGGCCGATCGCCTACGCTTTGACTTTTCTCACTTTGAGGGTGTAACTAAACAGCAATTGCGCGAAGTTGAAGATTTAGTAAACGCGCAGATCCGCGCTAACTTTGCGCTTAACACCGAGCTCATGGACATTGATGCCGCCAAAGAAAAGGGTGCGATGGCGTTATTTGGTGAAAAGTACGATGATGAAGTTCGCGTGGTATCAATTGGCGACTATTCAATCGAGTTATGTGGTGGTACCCACGTAAAACGCGCAGGTGATATTGGCCTATTCAAGATTGTTTCTGAAGGTGGTATTGCCGCTGGCGTTCGCCGTATTGAAGCGGTAACAGGCGCTGAAGCATTCAACTATGTTGCTGAGCAAGAGCAGCAATTGCACGAAATAGCGGCGTTGTTAAAAGGCGATATGAGCAACGTTCTTGAGAAGGTGAGTAACTTACTTGAGAAAAATAAAGGCTTAGAGAAACAACTGACGCAACTCAACGACAAACTAGCCAGCGCAGCAGGCGCATCGTTGCTTGAATCAGCGGTAGACGTTAACGGCGTCAAGCTATTAGTGGCAAATGTGGCGGGCACTGAATCAAAGGCGTTGCGCGGTATGGTTGATGACCTGAAGAACAAGATGGGATCAGGCGTTATTGCATTGGGTGTTGCCAACGGTGATAAAGTAAGTCTAATAGCCGGCGTTACTAAAGATCTCGTTGGCAAAGTCAAAGCGGGTGAACTAGTTAATCATATGGCTGCGCAAGTAGGCGGTAAAGGTGGCGGTCGTCCTGATATGGCACAGGCTGGCGGCAGTGAACCGCAAAACTTAGATACTGCCCTTGCTAGCGTTAACCAATGGGTTGCTGAGAAAACTCAGTAACTCGTGGCGTTAATTGTACAAAAATTCGGTGGCACCTCAGTAGGCTCACTAGAGCGTATTGAGGCGGTCGCCGAACTTATTATTAAGACCCAGCAACAAGGCCATCAAGTGGTGGTGGTTGTCTCAGCCATGTCTGGCGAAACGAATCGTTTATTCAATCTTGCAAAGCACCTTGATGAATCCCCAAGTGCCAGAGAGCTTGATGTGTTATTGAGCTCAGGTGAGCAGGTTAGTGTTGCTTTACTGGCAATGGCGATTATCAAACGCGGCCATTCTGCAGTAAGTTTACTTGCCGATCAAATCTCGATTAGAACAGATAACATGTTTGGTCGGGCAAGAGTGGAGCACATTGATACTCGGCGTCTCAAACAGGAACTTGAGCATAACCGCATTGCTATCATTGCAGGGTTCCAAGGTCGAGATAGTGAAGGCAATATCACCACCTTAGGGCGAGGCGGTACAGATACAACTGCAGTTGAAATTGCGGGCGTATTACAAGCCGATGAATGTCAAATTTACACCGACGTTGACGGCGTTTACACTGCCGACCCTAGAGTCGTATCAGGTGCTCGTAGACTTAATCATATCAATTTCTCTGAGATGCTTGAACTAGCAAGCTTAGGCGCAAAAGTGCTACATTTACGCTCTGTTGAAGCTGCGGGACGCTATCAAATCCCACTCAGAGTGCTATCAAGCTTTAACCCCGATAATGGTACTTTGATAAGCTATAAGGAAGAAGGTATGTCTGATAGCCCCGTTACAGGGATAGCGGCAAACAAAGATATTGTGTTTTATCAATTCACGGCTTCTGAAGCGTCGGTGCTGAGCCAATTTCTATTGGCATTGGCAAAATTAAAAATTGACGTTGATATGTTATCTCAATGGAGTCGCCAAGCCGCTATTTTAGGCTATGCTTTTACAGTGCAAAGCAATGATCACCTAGCAGTTTTGGCGTTATTGCAATCAGAGCCATTTGCACACAAGATTAATGATGTCGTATTTGAATTGCATCAGGCAAAAGTGTCGCTGGTTGGGTTGGGTATCAAGTCGCACCCTGAAATCTTGGCAAATGCATTAACAGTATTAGCGGAACAAGATATTTATCCTAAGTTAATGAGTACAGCTGAGATTAAAGCAACCATTTTGGTGTCAGAAGCACAGCTACATTGTGCGGTTAACCAATTACATGTAACATTTTTGCCGTAAAGTGAAGTAAAGCTCGGTTTTGTGCTTACTTTTATGCTCACTTTTCATTAAAATGGTTTTGACGCGGAATCTTTTAATTATTGGAATACAGGAGCAAGAGAATGCTAATACTAACTCGTCGAGTAGGTGAAACCCTCATGATTGGTGATGAAGTAACCGTAACTGTGCTAGGCGTAAAAGGAAATCAGGTGCGCATTGGTGTAAATGCACCAAAAGATGTATCAGTGCATCGTGAAGAAATTTATATGCGTATTCAGGCTGAAAAGTCGAACCCCTCGACTGGTAACATGTAAGCCAAACACCTCATATGATAAATATAGCCACCATGTGGCTATATTTTTGTTTGTGCCAATATAAAGTCAAAGCTCTGCGGGCTAATTAACGCTTTAGAAATATATTGCATTCCTTGTTTGGTTTTTAAAACTACACCCTTATCTGTTTTATATGCTTGCTCAATATCTTGCCACGCAAACTGGTATTGCTTGTACGGGTTCACCGCTCGAATACCTTGTTCATCAATATGTAAAGTGACCAAACTTCCCGATGCTCTTGAAAGCATTTGCCGCGCTATCCACCACGGTCTGCGGTAAATAAAGGCAACGACCTCGAGTGTTGCGACGAGTACTAAAAAGCTGGCTGCATATGGTTTTTTTAGTAAAAACCACGCAATTCCACTCAATAATATTAGAAATACTAATAATGGATACTTGGGTTTTGCCTTGTCACTGAAAGGAACTGATTCATCAAAGCACTCTGCAAAGTAGCTTTTGTTTAAGGTGTATTTTTCAGTGAACATTAATAACTCCAAATGTGGCTAAACGGCGCCATTGTAGCGTATTCGATGTGTTAAGCCACTAGTCAATTACATTAACAGCCAATGTTGAAAATGCTGGGATGTTTTTATTTGGTATGACCAATTTGTCGTTAACAATATGCCGTCTCGTCATCATTATATAACAAAGAATTTTGTATTATTTTCAACTCCTATTCTGAATATTTTTCATATTTATAGAGCGTATTTAGGGATGTTTGGCAAAAAAAGCATGCTAACCGTATGAAATAAATGTATTAACTATTTTTGGTAATACCAATTTACAATGTTATTTACATGTCAAATTCTTTTGTTATGATGGTGCATAAATATTTATAAAAAATGACTAATAAATCGCAGTGCGCTGAATGTGCGCGTGGTAGGGGGAACAGCATGGATATCGTTAGTTTATTGCTACAAGCCGGCAACTTGATGATCACAGGTATGGTTGGTGTGTTTGTATTTCTATCAATTTTGATTTTTGCAGTGAAGAACTTAGCAAAACTTGCAGGACCGGAGCTATCAAACAACACATCAAATCAAGCTGCAAGTAAATCATCAACAGGGGTTTCCAGCGCTCACATCGCAGCAATTACAGCAGCTATTGCGCAGTACAGAACAAAAAAATAATAGGGGTCTAAAATGTCACAACTAAAACTTACTGAGTTAGTGCTCAGAGATGCACACCAATCGCTTCTCGCCACGCGCATGCGCCTAGAGGATATGCTACCAATCGCAGAAAAACTGGATAAAGCAGGATATTGGTCAGTAGAGTCATGGGGTGGAGCAACATTTGACTCATGTATTCGCTATTTAGGTGAAGACCCTTGGCATCGTATTCGGGCTTTGAAAGAAGCGATGCCAAATACCAAGCAGCAAATGTTGCTTCGTGGCCAAAATTTACTCGGTTACCGCCACTACGCAGATGATGTGGTAGAAAAGTTTGTAGAACGTGCACATCAAAACGGTGTGGATGTATTTCGCATTTTTGATGCGATGAACGATATGCGTAACTTAGAGACAGCGATTAAGGCTGCCATCAAAGTGGGAGCACATGCACAGGGAACTATTTCTTATACGGTAAGCCCAGTTCACACTTTAGATATGTGGTTAGAGCAGGCGAAAAAGCTTGAAGAAATGGGGTGTCATTCAATCTGTATCAAAGATATGGCAGGCTTGCTAAAACCTTACGATGCAGAGCAATTGATCAGTGGTTTGAAAAGTACAGTGGCCATACCCATTGCGATGCAGTGTCACGCAACTACGGGACTGAGCACCGCGACATACCAAAAAGCGATTGATGCAGGTATTGATATGTTAGATACCGCAATTTCATCTATGAGTATGACTTACGGGCATAGTGCGACGGAGACCATGGTTGCCATCACCGAAGGGACTGCGCGTGATACGGGCTTGGATTTAGCGTTACTTGAAGAAGTCGCCAGTTACTTCCGCGAAGTTCGCAAAAAATATGCTGCTTTTGAAGGAAGTCTAAAGGGCGTTGATGGACGTATCTTATTGGCGCAAGTGCCTGGGGGCATGCTAACCAATATGGAAAACCAACTTAAAGAGCAAGGTGCAGAAGACAAACTAGATGCTGTATTAAAAGAGATCCCCAGTGTACGTGAAGATCTTGGCTTTTTACCTTTGGTGACGCCGACTTCTCAAATAGTGGGAACTCAAGCGGTACTTAACGTGCTTACGGGAGAGCGTTACAAGACAATTACCAAGGAAACTGCTGGTGTTCTAAAGGGAGAGTATGGAGCTACGCCAGCCCCTGTGAACACTCAATTGCAGCTTAAGGTACTTGACGGCACGCAAGCCATTACCTGTAGACCTGCAGATTTAATTGAACCAGAGCTGGATAGTCTTGAAACCGAGCTGCTTAAACTTGCAGAAGAAGAAAATATTGAGTTAGCACAGGCACAAATTGATGATGTGCTTACGTACGCTCTGTTCCCTCAGGTTGGTTTAAAATTTTTGAAAAACAGAAACAACCCCGATGCATTTGAACCTAAACCTAGCCTCGTTAAAACATCACAAGAACCAGTCCAAGCTGCGCCAGCGCAGCCATCAGGTAAATCGCCTGAACGGTATAGCGTGCAAGTCGATGGAAAAGTATACGACGTTGTTGTAGCGGCAGGTGGTGAGTTGCAAGAAGTTAAAGTAAAAGACAGTGAACTAATCCCTCAATCAGCGTCGGTTAGCTCTTCGGAAACAATGAATGCACCACTTGCCGGTAATATTTTCAAAATCAAGGTAAAAGCGGGTGATCAAGTTGAGAAGGGCGACGTGGTGTTGATCATGGAAGCGATGAAAATGGAGACGGAAGTACGCGCGACACATTCGGGTAATGTGTCTCAAGTACTTGTGAAAGAAGGTGACTCGGTGGCAACGGGCGACGCTATATTAGCATTATCGTAGGAGGGGCTATGGAAGGTTTACTAAATTTGTGGCACGCCACTGGGCTTGCCAATTTTACCATACCAGCACTGGTGATGATGGCTGTTGGTTGCGGCTTGTTGTATTTAGCGATAGCAAAAGGGTTTGAGCCTTTATTACTGGTGCCAATTGGTTTTGGCGCGATTTTAACGAATATTCCTGTTGCTGGCCTCGCTGAACCGGGGGGCTTGTTGTATTACGTTTATTACATAGGCATAGATAGTGGTGTTTTTCCGCTATTGATATTTATGGGAGTTGGTGCGCTGACAGACTTTAGCGCATTGATAGCCAATCCTCGGATGTTGTTGTTAGGTGCCGCAGCCCAGTTTGGTATTTTTGCGACATTATTTGGTGCAATCGCTTTAAATTATGTTCCAGGTTTTGAATTTACTTTAAAAGATGCCTCTGCAATTGCAATTATTGGCGGTGCGGATGGTCCAACGGCGATTTTCTTGGCATCAAAGCTTGCGCCTGAGCTGTTAGGTGCGATTGCCGTTGCGGCCTACTCCTACATGGCATTGGTACCTATTATTCAGCCACCTATTATGCGGGCACTCACATCTGAGCAAGAGCGCAATATTGAAATGCCACAATTAAGGGTAGTCTCTAAAAAAGAGAAGATACTCTTTCCTTTGGTTGTTTTAAGCTTAACTATCATGTTTTTACCGGCAGCAACGCCGTTAGTGGGCATGTTTTGTTTGGGTAACTTAATGCGTGAATGTGGTGTGGTAGATAGGCTTAGCAATACAGCTCAGAACGAATTGATTAATATCACCACAATATTTTTGGGGTTGGCTGTTGGCTCAAAATTAGCCGCAGATCAATTTTTAACAGTCGAGACATTGGGCATTCTAGTATTAGGGGCATTAGCTTTTTCGATTGGCACTGCGTCAGGGGTGTTTATGGCAAAAATTATGAACCGACTGTCGAGTAACCCTATTAACCCACTTGTTGGTGCGGCTGGGGTATCGGCAGTACCCATGGCTGCGCGTGTTGTGAATAAAGTTGGCTTAGAAGCTAATCCTCATAATTTTTTATTGATGCATGCTATGGGGCCAAATGTTGCAGGGGTGTTAGGTAGCGCCGTAGCTGCGGGTATCTTATTAGCGCTTGTGGGTTAAATGTAGCTTATTCTTCCAACCGACTGCGCAGCGAGAGCTGCGCTTTTTTTGTTGCTCTAATTCATGGTATAACAGCAATGACTTATGAAGGGGTAGTTGCGCCATGAATATCATCGTTATTTTAGTTTCACTCATTGTTGCTTTACTTATTTTGGTGCCATTACTTGAGCGTTATCAACATCGCCTAGGGCTAGATAAAATGCAACGCTACAGTAAGTACATTCTGCCGCTTATTATGGTGTCACTCGTCATAAAGCTATTGTATATGCTGTGGTATGAAGGCTAGTTTGCTGTAAATGTGAATAGAGGCGCGAGTGCGCCTCTATCATTAAAGTGTGGTTACTCGCTAGGTTGTGACTGCAGATATTGTTGAATAAACTCCGTGGCCTGTGTGTAAGCTTTATCTAGTTTATTACGATATGCAATCAATTCATCAGAAGACAATGTTTGCGCTTTACACTGTGCTTCAAGTTCAATCGCAATTTCAGCCACTTGTTCAGCGCCTATTGTTGTTGAAATAGACTTAAGTTGATGGCAAGACTCGATAATTGTGGATTGCTCACAAGAGATCACTGCGCCATAAATGTCACGGGTAAGTTGGCTGCTCTGCTCCAAATACATTCTAAAGAATCGGCGTTGCTTAGCCTCATCATGATTCACGTATTTACTCAATGTTTCTAGGTTTATTGGCTGAATTTTTTGAGTTTGCTCATTATTTTCTTCAACGTCGAACAGCTCACCGTCCTTATGTTCGCTATTGTCTGAGGATTGCTCACTGGGCAGTGTTTTGAGGTATTTTCGCAGCGTATCTTCTAGCACGTTGAGCTCAACCGGCTTAGTAATATAGTCATTCATACCGGCACTAAGGCAGCGTTCTTTTTCCCCTTTTAATGCATTTGCGGTGACTGCAATAATGTAAGGTTGTGCGTTAATATCGTCACTTTGCTCTGCAATATCGCGGATCTCTTTAACCATGTCATAGCCTGACATTTTAGGCATGTGCAAGTCAGTTAAAATGATTGGGTAGTTGCCACTTTTCCAAACAGCTAAGCCCTGTTCACCGTTTTCTGCTACTTCAACACCATAACCTAACAAATGGAGCTGATCCGTAAGTACCTGTTGATTCAATATATTATCTTCAACGAGTAGAACTAGCTTATTCACCTCTTTGGCTTGTTCTACGCTTAAATAATTATTTAATGTACGTGTTGGTTTTAATTGCTTAGGTTTGTGCAAGCCTGCGGCAACTAAAACTGCGGTCATAAAACTGGTTTTGCACAGGGGCGCGGCGTTGAGATAAAAAATATTCTTATGGTTAATGGCTGCATCATCCATGGTGCTCAAAACAACGACTTGTTGGTTGTTGTTTTCCAATGAATAAAGCAAAGAACGAAGTTGGTCATTGACTTTTTCCATGCTATCTAGGCCATCTAGCACCCAAATAACAGAGTTTTTATATTGGTATTCGTCAATGTTAGCCGAAGTGCTTAATACGGTAACGCGAGCACCCATAAAGGACAAATAGCGAGAAACCGTTTTTTGTCTATCGGCGTTATCGGTCAGCATAACCACTTCTTTTTGATTCAATACTGCTTTGTTGGCATGCGTAACCTGACCTGAGGTACTAAACGGCAGCTCTACCACAAACTCACTACCCATTCCGATATCACTGGAAACATGAATGGACCCTAGCATTAACTCAATTAAGCTTTTACATATGGATAGACCAAGTCCTGTGCCACCAAATTCGCGGGTAATAGTACCTTCAGCTTGAATAAATGGATTAAAAATCTCACGCAATTGGGCTTGGCTCATGCCCTTACCATTATCAACAACGGTAAAGCGCAAGGTATAATGCTCCGATGTGTTCTGCGCAACTTCAGCAGAAATTTTGACATAGCCTTGTCTGTTGTCATCTGTGGTTGTGAACTTAATCGCGTTGCTACATAGGTTATATAAAACTTGTCTAACCCTGACCGTGTCGCCCACTAAATTTGTTGGAATATCCGGTGCGATAGAGAGTTGTAGGTCTAGCTTTCTTTTTTTGGCGACTGAGGACAGCACTCTGGCTACTTCTTCAACCGTTTCTGCCACTGAGAATGGGCTACTATCAATTTGTAATTTGCCCGCTTCAATTTTTGAAAAGTCTAAAATGTCATCAAGTATGCCTAGTAACGAAAAAGCAGAATCTCTAATAATAGTACTTAGGCGATGTTGCGCACCGTCTAACTCGGTTTGTCTAAGCAAGTCAATCGTACCAATGACCCCATTCATAGGTGTTCTTATTTCATGGCTCATCGTTGCCAAAAAGGTTGTTTTGGCTTCGCTGGCGCGTTCGGCATTCAATGTGGCTTTTTCCAGTGCTAGTGTCCGTGCCTGTACTTCGGTCTCTAAGCTGGTCTGAAGTTGCTTTAATTCTTTATGAACGGCCTGGTCACTTTCAATTACCGACAGTATTTGTTCAAGTAAACGATTAATCAGTTTGGCGATATTCTCTAGCCCTAAGCCAAGATCAGAACTGATATGAGAGTGATAGTCTTGATTATCAATAATGCGTGTAAGTTCATCTTGGAGTAATTGATTATACTTTGTTAAATCGTGGGCAACTTTGCGATTACTAAACCATGCCATAAAAATTGCAAGTATTAGAGCGAGCGCAAAACCAAAGTAGCTTAACCATTCAAAAGCAGATGTTTGCGCTTTTTGATAGCGTAGTACCAGCTCACCGACCAGTTGCCCATCAACATGCAAGGGTTGGTGTGTTATTACTTCGTTATCATTGTATACCGTATCTAGCCTTGATAATGCAGGCACCGCATTTTGAGATGATTGGTAAATCAGAGTTGGTTCACTGACGCCTGTCGTACTATATAAAAAGAACTCTATGTCGTTAGAAATATACTCTACACCCTCCAGCATTTTCTTCGCGTCTTCAAAACTAGATTTGATCATCAAGTTAGCAACTGGTGTTGAGAGTTTGGTTGCCTGTATATCAAGTTTTGGGATGGACTTGTTTGCGGGCAATAAATAACTGGCAACGGCACAAATGGCCCCCGTAAGGAAAGCGGTGGCAATGATCAGTGGGATTAACCCAGATATTTTTATTCGAGAAGCATTTTGCATTATTGACGTATTCCAGTTTATCTATTCATGGTTAAATAGAGGTAAAGCGATAAGCAAATCAATCCTAACACTCAACTCGGGCAATTTCTCTACGTTTTTAATGACAAACGTCATTTCTATCATGGGTAGAAGTATATTAATGTGGGGGAAACATCGTCAAAGAAGCGTTATTTTGTTCACTCTGGATGAAATCTGTGCAAACAAACATTGGTTTTAAAAAAAGGGTTGACTTAAAAGGGCAAAACCCTTTTAATACGCCGCACGCCCAGATAGCTAAGTGAGTAAAGCTGTTAGGGAGTGTATTGAAAATCTTTATTGAATTTTCGATACAAACAAGGTTTGCCCAGATAGCTAAGTAAGTAGAGCTATTAGGGAGTGTATTGAAAATCCTTATTGAATTTTCGATACAAACAAGGTTTGCCCAGATAGCTCAGTCGGTAGAGCAGAGGATTGAAAATCCTCGTGTCGGTGGTTCGATTCCGCCTCTGGGCACCATTTTTAGGTGCGCCGACTTAGCTCAGTTGGTAGAGCAACTGACTTGTAATCAGTAGGTCATCCGTTCGACTCGGATAGTCGGCACCATTTCCTAGCTAGGAATAAAAACATAAGCATCAAATTTTGTGAAAAGTATTTTTCCCAGATAGCTCAGTAAGTAGAGCTGTTAAGATGGTATTGAAAATCCTTACGTGATTTTCTCTTTGAAAGTATTTTTGCCCAGATAGCTCAGTCGGTAGAGCAGAGGATTGAAAATCCTCGTGTCGGTGGTTCGATTCCGCCTCTGGGCACCATTATTAAGTGTGCCGACTTAGCTCAGTTGGTAGAGCAACTGACTTGTAATCAGTAGGTCATCCGTTCGACTCGGATAGTCGGCACCATTTATTTTCGGCGAAAGCCATAATACTTGAACATTAAGCTCTTTTAAGAGAGTTAAATGTAAAGTAACTAGTTTATGCCCAGATAGCTCAGTCGGTAGAGCAGAGGATTGAAAATCCTCGTGTCGGTGGTTCGATTCCGCCTCTGGGCACCATCCCCTTTTATTCGTCTCTAGCTTGCTAGAATCTATAAGATTTAGTGTGCCGACTTAGCTCAGTTGGTAGAGCAACTGACTTGTAATCAGTAGGTCATCCGTTCGACTCGGATAGTCGGCACCATTTTTTAGGCATTAACTTACCTCGAAATTAGCATTAATAGCTCACGTATCAGCGCTATTTGGTATGACATTAATACCTTTCTTATCTATTGATTAATTTAGCCCTAAGCTAACATGTCGGAAAGCACGCCTCTTGCGAATTTATTTGTTTTTGACTGGTTGTTCTTTTTCATGTCAGCTCTACTCTTAATTAGACTTCTTATTCAAAACCTTATCGTATGTTTGCTTTTTTAAGCACTCGTTCCTATTTTGTGATCTGGCGCATCATTTTCACATAAATGAAAAGAATCTCACTTTTTATCCTTGAGGTTTTAGCAAATGGCCTCAATACTGTAATTGAGGTAAACAAGAAAAGGATAAATATATGAAGATAAATCTTTCGGGCCACCATGTGGATATTACAGATGCAGTAAGAGCTCACGTTCAAGAAAAGTTTGCCAAAACAGCGATACACTTTCCGTCATTATTGTCGCTGGATATCATAATTAGTAAAGATAACAAAAAGTTTAACGCGGAAATTTCAACAATTTATTCAGGTGTGCGCATAGGCGTTAAAGGTGAGGGAGAGGTTATGTACCCCGCTATTGCGAATGCCGCTAAAAAATTAGATGCCTCTTTAAAACATAGAAAAGGCCAGTTAAAAGCGAATTTACACGATAAGCCAGTGAGCACTACTCCAGAAATTGCACACGAAATTATTCAAGAAATGGATTTACGCTAGGTAATAGTACCTAGTTGTAACACTCACGAAGGGCCTTAACAGGCCCTTTTTTTATGCTAGACTGAGCAACAATTTCAGTTGTTATAAGTAGTTTTAATGCCTAATTATCAAGCCGTTCTAGATGCCACTTTTAATCATGTTCAACCTTTGCTGAACAAGGGCAAAGTTGCAGATTATATTCCTGCATTAGCAGAGCAAAAGTTAGGTCAGTTTGCTATGGCATTACATACCAATGATGGGCAAACCTTTACCGCAGGTAATTGCAATGCACGCTTTACGGTACAATCAGTATCAAAAGTGATGACCTTGACTATGGCACTGCAACGATATGAAGATGAGCTATGGCAAAGAGTGGGTAAAGAACCCTCAGGGACTGCATTTAATTCACTTACACAGCTAGAGTTTGAAAATGGCATTCCTCGAAATCCATTTATCAATGCGGGTGCCATCGTGACTTGTGATGCGCTTTTTTCTCGCTTGAGTGCGCCGATCCATACTATGTTAGAGCAATATCGTAGCCAGTCAGGCAACGCAAAAGTGGTTATTAACAAACGGGTAGCCCAATCAGAATTTGAGCATCGTTATAGAAATGCAGCCATGGCCTACTTAATGAAATCCTTTGGTAATTTTACTAACGATGTAGAAGAGGTGCTTTGGTCATACTTCAATTACTGTGCCATTGAAGTTAACTGTGCAGAACTTGCCCGTACCTTCTCTTACCTTTCAAATCACGGATTTTGTGCGCAAAGCCAACAGCAACTGCTCAGTGCCAAACAGACTAAACAGCTAAACTCTCTACTTTTTACCAGTGGCCTGTATGATGCAGCAGGTGACTTTGCTTATAGAGTGGGGATGCCCGGTAAGTCAGGTGTATCGGGCACGATAATCGCTGTTGTACCAGGCCAGTTTACCGTTGCAGTTTGGTCGCCTGGGCTAGATAAGTTTGGTAATTCTGTAGCGGGGATCGCGGCGCTTGAGTATGTTTCTGAACAACTTGGTACCGCTATTTTTTAGTTAATCTCAGCGTGGTGTATTTCACCCACTGCAGGTGCCATTACTCCTAATATAAGTACTGTACCTCTAACCAAATTCTTCGTAAGAATAATTTATACGTCAATTACAGTGATTGTAATGCGTTGTAATTGACTTTAATTAAACAATCAGGTCAAATTCAAAGCTACTCAAAAGTTCTGTTTTTTCCATACAATTCAGGGTGTTAAAGCGGTGTTAATTATTTGTGCGCAGTCGTAGTCTTTATTTAGAGCTTGTGCACTATTTTCGATGGATGTAGTTAAAGGCTGATTGACTGGCCATTAGAGTAAACGAAGTGATGACAATAACTGCGCATACATAGAGCTTATGAGTAAACAAAGAGATCGACATTTTTTATTTGTTTAAGGACTGAGGGCATGGCAAGCAACAGTAGTGTAGTTCAAAGTTTAATGGGAGGAGCTGGTGAGTTGAGCTCTATCGATCCCAGCCTCGCAAAACTTTTGAATCAATCTTTGCGTGATAAGCTTAACCGTCAACTAAAAGGAGATGCATTTGCAAGCTCTGAACTGTTAATTAATCACTGTTGTAAGCTCGTTGAGTGTTTGCTTGCTAACACCCAAACGCATGAGCAGCTTGTTGATTACTTCGCTGATTTTTCGCAATCATTAATTGAGCTTTATCAAAGCCTTGAGCTAACAGAGCAAGAGACAACTCACTCCTACGTTAACGCCACAGGTTTAGTTATGGCGGTTAAAGATGCGGTATCAACCGTGAATGATATTTACCGAGTTAAAGCCTTTATTCGCGCGCTTAAGAACACGTTAGATGATGCTGAGTCTCAAAGCTCACAGCCGTTACACTTAGTTTACCCAGCGTGCGGACCTTTTGCGCCACTTGTTTTGCCTTTGTTGTGCTACGTAAAAAAACATAATACCTACCAACGGCCTCTTAAAGTCACTTTAATTGATATTCAGCCTGGTGCGCAAAAGGTGCTTAACCGTGTGGTTGGGAGTTTGGGGTTAGAGCACAGTGTCGAGGTGCTGTGCATGGATGTAATGGACTATCAGCCTTCCCAACCCATAGATATTTTAGTGATTGAAGCGATGCAACATGGCTTAAGCAAAGAAGGGCACTTGAGCTTTATGCGCCACCTTGCACAGTTTTTAGCAAAGGATGCTTATTTGCTCCCTAAGGAAATCGTGATTGAAGCGATATTGGCAGTGCCACAACGTGAATTTGTTGAGCAGTGGCATGAACAAGCGCGCAGTCACTCAAGCTTTATAAACGCGAAAATTAAAGCTGAGCGTATTAACCTTGGACCTATTTTTACCCTGAACTTAGATACGCTTAAGCAAATGGCCATTATGCCATTGGGCAATGGTTACGACTTAATAGAAGCGGGGCAAGTGAGCATTCCACACAATGTGGATGATATGTCAAAACGCATTTTGTTACTCAGTGCTAACTTGCATGTTGATGAACAAGAGCAGGTTGCTCAATACGATTCAGGGATCACCCATCCTTTAGCAGATATGTCGGTATGTATTGATTTTAAACCAAAAGCTTCAGAGCCAGATGATTTGCTGGTAAAAGGCGGCGACAAGCTTAAATTTTACTACAAGCTATGCGGTATGCCGGGCTTTTTACCGACGATTGCATAAGGAAGTAGCATGAAAAAAATAATTTTAATCACTTGCTCAACGTCGGCTATCCCAGCTATTGAATGTTTAGTGCAAATGCAGGCGCTTGCTGGGGTGTTGATCACCCATTGTGCTGAGTCTCAGGCTCAGCAATTGGCGGCGGTTGCGCAGCACTTTTCGCTACCAAGTGCTTTTCAAGCAACATTAGATGCTGACTTTATTAACTCGGCAGAACACGCATGGCAGGCGGAAAATTTTGTCAGCTTTCACTTACCTTTTGCACTTTTGCAAGACCTTAAAGTTGAACAAGATATTATACAGGTACAGTTTGGTGAACATAGTAACGCCACAATTGAACATGCTTTGTTTGATGCCATTAAAAAGCAAGCTGATAGCTGTGCTTTGATTGTTGCCTCAAGCAAGCATATGCAACGATTAAGTGAGTACCAAGTGGCCGTGGAAGAAAATGACACTGCGGGTACTTTGCATAAAAAACTGATGGCGCAGTTGCCGAACGTGTTAAGTCAGTTAGTGATGCAATTTGATAGCCAGCATAAAACTGAACAAACCTCACAGTTTGCCCCAAAAGCCTTAGCTCAACTAGATGAAAGCCACTTATTTATTGATTTACAAACAGACAATGCAGCACAAATAGTGAGTTTAGCCCGAGCTGCAAACCCTTATTTTGGTGGCGCACGATTACGCATTGGGCAAGTGGTGTGTCAGTTATTGCAAGCAAGTGTAAGTACCCAACCGACCTTTGGTGTTAAAGCAGGCACCATTTTAACCTTGTCAAAGACAGATGGATTGGTGATTGCGTTGAATAACCAGCAAGCCTTAAAGCTGGACATAGTGAGTTGCAACGAAGGTATTTTTGATGGCTATCGCTTTGCGATGCAGGCCAAACTGCAAGCAGGCATGATTTTAAATTAATAAATAAGGAAGAAAAATATGAGTGCTGATCCATTAATTGGTGATATTGAAATGGTGGCATACAACTTTGTACCACGTGATTATTATGCGTGTGCAGGAGGGCTTGTCACTATCGCTTCCGACTCCACTTTGTATTCTTTGTTAGGTACAATGTATGGTGGTGATGGCCGCACAACCTTTGCTTTACCAGATTTTCGCGGTCGTAGTGCCGTAGGTGATGGTCGTGGGCTAGGTATAGAGTCATCAGTAGAACTAGTACTAGGTCACCGTTTTGGCAATTCGTACAATTACTTATCCGTTGCTCAGTTGCCGTCACATACGCATATTGCCACAGCGCAAGCGGACGCTCAAACTGCAGTGGCAGGTTTTGCAGGTACCTTAACTGTAAACGCGAAAGACGGACTGGGTGATACCGACAATGCCAAAGGGGCTTACTGGGCTACAGGTGAGCTTGTAAATGGTTTAGCTAAAACGCCTATCACCAAGGCGTACTCGACCACCTCTGATGTGCAAATGGCAACGGATGCTGTCAAAATATCAGGGAGTTTTCATGACGCACAAACCGCTGTGCAGGTGAAAGTTGATGTGGGTAGTACAGGTGGCTCAGCACCAATACTAAATTACCAGCCTAGCACGGTCATTAAGTTTGTCATTGCCAATGCGGGCACTTACCCATCGCGGAGTTAACGGTTTTTGGCGCTTTAATCAAAGCGCCTTTTTTACATTTGATTTTTTTAAGGAAATCTATATGTGTTTCAGCTTGATAAAGGTGGGCTTCTTTGAGCTCGGCTTGACTGAAAATATGCTTGAGAAAGGGGGGAACCAATGAGCGTTAAACAGATGTTTAATGTGTTAATCGTTTTGATTTTTGCATTAATTTCTCTTGCGGGTAAGGCATACGCAGCGCAAACGATTAGCTTTGAGAATGTTGGCGCAATGGACTCTGGTGGTACGGGGTATAGAACCGTGACGGGCCATAGCGGTTATTTGGTGCCCAACAATTTACAAGATTATGGGCTAAGCGATACTCACGGTGTTAACCCGTATATTATCGGCTCACCACAAACTTTTATATTTAAAGCCGATGGCAGCAATGTGACACACTTTGATGTCACTGACATTAAAATTCATGCTTATAGCAATGTTGATATAGACCTCACTAATGCGACGCAAGTTGTATTTAAAAATGCCAGTGGTGATACGCTTTCAACGCTTCAATTGTCGGCTCTGACTAGGCTTTCGAAAAGTTCTACGGCAGGCTTAGCTGACCTATTTGGTTCTTTCGAACCCGTTGCAGGCGTGTCTTCAATCGAGTTTACGGTGCATGAATTCACTAACTCTAACAATATTTTTAACGTTTCATTTATAGGGTTAGTCGTTGATAACGTCAATGCACAGAGCGACACCACGCCTCCTGCCGTATCGTCGATTAACCTCTTCGGTACCCCCAGTGCAGGCAGCACGTCACTCACTTATAGAGTGGTTTTTGATGAATCAGCTACCAATATCTCAACAGATGACTTTACGCTAACAACGGTTTCAGGTAATGCCACAGGCTCAATTGCCTTTGTGTCTGGTGATTCTGGCACATCAGTTGATGTTGTTGTGAGTGGCATTTCTGGCGTGGGTAGCCTGCGCTTAGACTTAAAATCGAATACTAATATTACGGATAGCTTAGGTAACGGTAATAACACCAATGGGTATGTTGACAGTTTTAATGGCGCTGTGCATACGGTAGATAGAACGCCTAAGGTTACCTATGTAACATCCCAGCAAGAGGGGACATTTAAAGTCGGCGACACAATTAATATCAGCGTTAATTTTGATCAGTCTGTGCTGGTTACTGGCGCGCCTACACTGACTTTAGAAACTGGCACAACAGACCGTACGGCAGCTTTTGCGAACGTATCGGGCAGCAAGGTGACCTTTAACTATACGGTACAACCAGGGGATGTCAGCGCTGATTTAGCCTATGTTTCAACATCTGCGTTGGCTCTAAATAGCGGCACGATTAAAGACAGTTTAGGAAATGCTGCGATATTGACTCTTGCCACGCCGGGAACTGCCAACTCTTTGTCTGCGAATAAAGCTATCGTGATAGATGGTATTGTACCGAGTATCAATGTGTCTGGTTCATCATCTGCAAACGGTGGATTTGGTGTATCGGCGTCAGGTGACTTAACGCTGAAGTTTTCTGAAACGATGAAGCTGGGCTCTAGTGGCACCATCACTTTAGTGGATAGCAACGGAAATGTGATTGAAACTTTTGCAGTTGATAGCACTCAGATCAGCTTATCGGGTGACACCTTAACCATTAATCCAAGTGCTGATTTGTCAGCGGGAGTGAGTTATGCGGTGCGCATGGACTCAGGCTTTTTAACTGATCAAAACGGCAATGCTTTTGCTGGTTTCAGTGATAACACCGGTTTTACCTTTACGGTTGCACCGACTGTTGAATTAAGTGTTGATAATGCCACAATCAGTGAGAAAAGTGGCGAGGCCACAGTTACTGTCGCGTTAAAAGATGCATCTGGCAATGCAGTGACTGCCACCAATGCAGTGACAGTCAGTTTAAATACTTCAGGTACAGCAACAGGTGCAGGTACTGATTACACCTTATCTGACAACATCAGTAGCGGTGTGACGATTGCTGCGGGGTCATCTACAAGAACATTCAAAGTGACAGCCGTTGACGATAGTGTGATTGATGATAACGAAACGATAGTGATCGACATCGCCTCAATAACGACAGACAACGCGGTTGAGTCTGGTATACAAACCGTGACTATTACGCTGGACGAAAACGATGCACCAGTATTTGCAAACTTAGACGGCACACCGGCGTTTACCGAAAATGGTTCAGCGGTAGTGCTAGATAGCAATGTTACGGTTTCTGATACCGAGTTAGATGCGCTAAATAACAACAGTGGTAGCTATGATGGTGCGAGTATCACGATTGTGCGTGCTGGCGGTGCGAATGCCAGTGATGTATTTGGCAGCACGGGTAACTTAGCTGAACTGACACAAGATCAAGCACTAGCCTATAATAATACGACGGTAGGCACTGTGACGACAAATAGCGCAGGGTCGTTAAAGTTAACATTTAACAGTAGCGCAACCACAACGGTTGTGAATAGCGTGCTGCAAAATATTACCTATACAAACAGCTCGGAGGCACCAGGTACGGCGGCAACGCTCGCTTGGACATTTAACGATGGTATTGCCAATAGCAGCGGCACTAATCAGACGGTAGTAGCAATTACGCCAGTGAATGATGCGCCGACATTGGATGACACACAAACGCCAGTCTTTACTGCAATTATTGAAGATATTTCTGATGCTAATAACACGGGCGTTGATATTGCCACTTTGGTGGTAGACAACTCAATCGGTGATGTCGATGGCAGTGCGGTTGAAGCCATTGCTGTCGTTGGTGTAGATAACACAAACGGGGTATGGCAATACAGTACTGACAATGGTACTCACTGGTTGAACTTGAGTGACACCACAGCACAAAGTGTCGATTTAACCACAACAGCGCGTTTGCTTGATGGCGCATTGACAGAAGCAAACACACACAAAATACGCTTTGTTGCCAATGCGCACTACCATGGTTCATCAAGCATCACGTTTGTGGCGTGGGATAAATCAGCAGGTACGGCGGGTGATGAAGTTGATGCAACCGTTAAGGGGGGCACTGCGGCATTTTCAGCTAAGTCAGATGTGGCAGCCATTACAGTGACATCTGTTAATGATGCCCCACAACTTGCTACTAATGCGGCGATTACGCTTGCAGAAGGGGCAACCACAACCATTACCAGTGCATATTTGAACGAAGGAGATGTGGATGACAGCGGTGCAGGGTTAACTTACACCATTACCACAGCGCCAGCGAACGGTAGCCTGTTTGTTGATGCGGATAACGATGATACGTTAGATGCAGTTGAGTTGCTCACGCAAAACGCCACCTTTACCCAGCAAGATATTGATAATGGCAATTTGATGTACACGCACAATAGCAGTGACACCACATCAGATAGTTTTGTGTTTACCCTTGCTGATGGCGGTGAAGATAATGCGGCGCCACTGACAGGGCAAACCTTTAACTTTACCATTACCCCAGTGAACGACCCTGTGTCGCTAACCACACCACCTACAGATATTTCAGTCACAGAAGATGCTAGTTCAAACTTAGACTTGTCGGCATTGACGTTGATTGATGGTGACAGTGGCAGTGTAACGGTGACCATCAGCGCAGATAAAGGCAAGTTTGCAACGCCTGCGGATGGCAGCAGTGGCGGTGTGACGGCAACGCTTTCTCAAGATGGTAAAACCATTACGCTGGTAGGCTCTGCTACTGCGATTGATACCTACCTTAATACGGCTGCAAACATCAAGTATACGGGTGAAGAGAATAGCCAAGGTGATAACCAAGCAATCATCACTATCACGGGCAATGATGGTTCTGGCAGTGTTGAACTGGCGAAAGTGAATGTGGATATTACCGATGTGAACGACGCGCCTGTTATCAACAATCTAAACGGTGAGCAGTTTGACTACAATGCCTCAGCGCAAAGCTTTGTGATTGTGAATCAAGGCAGTGCGGCAACGGTGACAGACATTGATACTGATACTTTCAATGGTGGCACGTTACTGGTGTCGATTGCCAGCGGTGCGCAGGCGAGTGAAGATGTATTAGCCATTGATGACAGCAGTGCAGCTATTCAATTGAGTGGTGGCCAGATTGTCTACAACCTAAGCAATGTGGGTACTTTTAGTGGCGGCAGTAATGGCAGTGCGCTAACCGTGAACTTTAACGGTAATGCAAACAATGCTGTGGTTGCTGCGATTATTAACGCGATTAGCTATGACAACAGCCAAGACTCAGCGGGCACTGCGGGTAATCGAGTGGTACGCTTTGCACTAAGTGATGGCGAAGGGGGGATATCAGCGAATGCGGATGTCACCATTAACTTAACGGTAAATACAGCGCCGACTATTGTACTTGGTCAATTACTTGATTACACAGAGAATGATGCGGCAACGATCATTGATAGCCAAGCAACAGCCAATGACGCCGATGGTGACGCAAACTGGCAAGGTAATGGTGCAAAGCTTGTGGCATCAATCTCTGCTAACGGGTTAGCTGAAGATATCCTCAGCATCAATACAAACGGTGATTTTAGTATTAGCAATGGTCAGTTAAGTTATCAAGATACGGTTGTTGGTACTATCAGTGAAACCAGTGGCACAGCCAATGATGGTGTGGTTACGGGGAGTGATAGTCTAACGGTTAACTTAAGTGCAGGTAGCAATGCTATCGTACAAGCACTTGTTAGAGCACTTAGCTATGAAAACACTTCAGATAATCCGTCAACAACACCTAGAAACGTTAAAGTTGAATTAACCGATACGCTTGCAGGTAGCGTGTCTCAGTCAATTAGTATCGTGGTAAAAGCCGTGAACGATGCGCCAACAATTACAGGTACGCCTGTTGTCACTGTAGATCAAGATCAAGCTTATAGTTTTACACCTGTAGGCAAAGATATCGACTCTAAGACGCTTACTTATACACTTGAGAACAATCCAAAGTGGTTAAGTATCAATAAGAGTTCAGGGGAGCTAAACGGTACACCTCGTAATGTTGATGTAGGCACAACAAAAGGTATTGTGGTGTCAGTATCAGATGGTGAATTATCAGCAAAACTGACAGCCTTTGATTTGACTGTTATCAATATCAATGATGCGCCAACGATAAGTGGCTCGCCAAGAACCAGTGTTAACGAGCGTCAGCTTTATACCTTTACTCCTAAAGCAAGTGACATTGATGGAGATAAACTCACTTTTAGTATTGCTAACAAGCCGGCATGGTTAAGCTTAAATACTGCAACAGGGGCGCTGTCAGGCACACCTGTACAAAGTGGTGTTGGAACAACAAATAACATTGTGCTGACTGTATCGGATGGCAAATTACAAGCGAGCTTGCCTGCATTCTCACTCACCGTCATTAACGTTAACGATGCGCCGACTATTTCGGGTCAACCAGCTACCTCTGTTGTTGAAGGTGATAGCTATAGTTTCACTCCAATTGCTCAAGACATTGATAGTGTAAATTTAACTTTTAGCATTGAAAACAAGCCTACGTGGGCATCGTTTAATCCGCAAACGGGTGAGCTGTCAGGCACACCAACGGGAGATGATGTAGGCGTAACGGGCAATGTCTCAATCAGTGTATCTGACGGCCAGCTGTCCGATTCGTTAAAACCATTTAACTTAACTGTGAGTGTTCGCAATACGGCACCGAAAGCAAGTCCACAAACAGTAAAAGTGGACGAAGACGGGCGCGTTGTTATCAAAGCTCAAGTGAGTGATGAACAAGGTGATAAATTAGCTTTAACTGTACAAAAACAACCTCAAAGCGGTGCGCTAAGTTCGACTGAGAGCGGTTGGGTATATACACCCAATGCCAACTTCAATGGCCAAGATAGCTTTGCTTATCTTGCCAGCGACGGAGAGCTAACATCAGAAATTGCAACGGTTACCGTAACGGTTAATCCAATCAATGATGCGCCTTCAGCACAAGATGACAATATCACCCTTATTAAGACTGCAGATGATAGCTATACACTAGCGGTGCTTGGCAACGATGCCGATATTGATGGTGATGTACTGCGTGTAGAAGGTGTGACATCAAGCATCGGGAATGCAACGGCAAATGGGTCGACCATTAACTATCAAGCGCCTGAGGGTTATGTTGGCAAAGTATCCTTTTCTTACTCGGTAACTGACGGTAATAAAGGTCGAGCTAACGCTAAAGTTGACCTTGAGATTACAGGTAACCGAAATACACAAGCGCCCACGCTCAACGTACCAACAGATCTAACGGTGAACGCAACAGGGTTGTTTACCAAAGTAAACCTGGGTGTAGCATCAGCAAAGGATGCTCAGGGCAATATACTCCCCGTTTCTTTAGTTGATGCGAAAACCGTATTTTCCCCAGGCAAGCACAATGTGTATTGGCAAACTCAAGACAGTGGGGGGCTGGAAACCATTGCACAGCAAGTACTGAATGTGAAACCACTAATCTCTTTGAGTAAAGATCAGGTTGTTGCTGAGGGCTCTGAGGTAGCGGTACCTGTGTTGCTAAATGGTATTTCACCTACTTACCCATTAGATATCGCTTACACCATTGGTGGCACAGCTTCGCAAAGTGATCACACAGCACTAAGCGGCGTTGTAACTATTAATAGTGGTACACAAGCAACAATCAACTTCACAGTATTAGTGGATACCATTGCAGAGCAAGAAGAAACCGTGGTGGTGACATTGGATCCAGAGCTAAATCTGGGTCATAAGCGGCAAACGGTTATCCGCATTCGCGAAAGCAACATTGCGCCAACGTTGAGCTTAAACGTGCAGCAGCAAGGTGAAACGCGCATGACGGTAAGCCAAGCTGATGGTGAGGTCACTATCAATGCAACGGCGGACGATGCAAATTCTACTGATAAGTTGACGATGAGCTGGTTATCAGACTTAAGTAACATCAGTGGTGATAGCACACGCTTTGTGTTTGACCCAACGGCTGCCTCACTCGGGGTTCATGCAATAAAAGCCATCGTGACTGACAATGGTGCACCTGCAATGAATGCAACCGAAACTGTGTATGTTGAGGTGATTGAACGCTTAGCCGGTTTATCTGATGTTGATACCGATGGTGACTTAATTCCTGATAGTGAAGAAGGCTATAAAGATAGTGATGGCGACGGTATTGCCGATTATCTAGATGCAATTGACGAATGTAACGTAGTGCCTGCTCAGGTAAACAACCAAAGCGCATTCTTAGTAGAAGGTGATCCAGGAGTGTGTTTACGTCGTGGTGCTGTGGCTGCGCTTAGTAATACAGGAGGTTTGCAGTTAGACTCTGATGAACAGCAAGGTATTGTGCGTGATACACAAGCGAGGAACAGTGGCGGTATTTTTGATTACATTGCATATGGTCTTCCTGAGCAAGGTCAAAACTACAACTTAGTTCTGCCTCAGCAATTACCAATTCCTGCTAATGCAGTTTACCGCAAGTACACGCAAGCGAAAGGTTGGGGTGAGTTTGTTGAAGATGAAAACAACCAAGTGTTTAGTGCTGCTGGTGAATTTGGCTATTGTCCACCTCCAGGTGATGCACAGTGGCAAGCGGGCCTAACCGAAGGTCATTGGTGTGTTCAGTTGGTAGTGCAAGATGGCGGACCAAACGATGCTGATGGCGAGGCCAATGGTACGGTCGTTGACCCAAGTGGTGTTGCTGTTTATCTCAGTGATAATATGCAACCTGTGGCAAACGAAGACAGTGTAAACTTACCTTGGAATAGTAGCCTAGAGATTGATGTGCTTGCGAACGACAGTGACGCAGACAATGATACTTTAGCGCTGTCACAGGCATCAGCACAGTTTGGCATGGTTGAGATCACTGCGCAGCAAACGCTCAAGTACGTAGCGGCCGAACAGTTTGTGGGTGTTGATGTTGTGACATATAGCATTAGTGATGGTCAAGGCGGTACAGCGCATAGCCAAGTGATCGTTGAGGTTGTTGGTAACCGAGCACCTGTGGTGCAAGGAGAGCAAATAACGGCATTACACCATAAGCCGATTATCATTGATGTACTGGCTAATGACAGCGACCCTGATGGCGATAGTTTATCAGTGAGCACTGTAACGGCAAACAATGGCGAAGTAACTATTATCGACAGTAGTAAGCTTAGCTATGTATCCAATATTGGGTTTTCTGGAGTGGATATCGTGAACTATGTTGTACACGATGACCAGGGGGCAGCCAGCGAAGGTTTGGTGCAGGTTCAGGTAACGGCAAACCGTCTACCAATAACGCAATCGGATATGGCACAACTCTATGTAGGTGAAAGCATCAGCATAGATGTGTTAGCAAACGACAGTGATGCTGATGGAGATGAACTGACGATTGTTGAAGCATCTGCATTGCAAGGAAGTGTGAGTATTCAACAAGGTATATTGTTAGCTTACACTGCAAAAGCTGGGTTTTCTGGCACTGACACGGTTACCTATATGCTCAGCGATGGCTATGGAGAGCCTGTTGCTGGTTCTGTTAGCGTAACGGTAAAAGCGGTAGCCGAGAATAGTGATGGTAAAGGCGAAGCAAATAATCACAGTAAGTCCTCTGGTGGCTCATTATTGTGGCTGTATGTCTTTATGTTGGCCTCGTTAATTAGCAGGCGTTCTTTGCGTAGATAATAAATTATTTATTGAAGCTTTTTTGACCAGGGCTGGATGTTTAATCCAGCCCTTTTTTATGTTCATTATGTTAGCTTTTGCTGATACCGATATTAATCGCATTTATTTTCATTTACTTATCTGTTCCTCTTGCTGGTAATAAGCTTATTTTCGCAAAAAAAACTTAGCACTTTATTCTTGCCTGACTAGACTGAAAAGTAGGCAATTATGAATTTTGACTGAATCTTGCCGTAGATGTTTTAGTCAAGGACCCTTGGAGCTAGGTAGCATAGATGGAAAAACCAAAAGTTGAAAACAGATCTGTGTTGGATTTCGCGGATCCCCATGTTGATGAGTTACTTAAACACTCAATTCGAACACAATTAGAATCCTTACTAAAAGCAAAATTAACCACAGCGCAGCGACAACAACTTTTACAAAAGAGCTTTGTTGATGCGATGGCTCTGGTATTGAGTGATAGCAAAGTAGAGCATAAGACTTTAGTAAAAGCATTTTCTGCCATGTACGACAATGCAGTGCAATCTATGGCTTTGGCGCAGTTGAGTGAAAAGTTACTCACTAAGCAATATGTTTCAGCATCTGGGCTAATAATGTCACCCTACCATTGCAAGCACACTATCAAAGATATTTATCGAATTCAGGGTTATGCGCGTGGGGTTGATAAAGCAATTCAAAGCAAGTTATCTCATACCGACTCAATTACGATTCTTTATCCTGCTTGTGGCCCTTTTGCGCCATTGTTATTGCCTTTATTGAGTTACTACAAAGACAGTCAAAAATATACCAAGGAGCAGCTCCAAGTCATTTTGGTAGATGTGCATCCTGGCGCTGTTTTGGCGCTCAAGCAGTTAGTAAAAGATTTACAGCTAGATGAATTTATTTTGCGCATTGAAGAGGCTGATGCTACTACATATGTGCCCGAGCAGAGCATAGACTTACTGGTATTAGAGGCCATGCAGCATGGTTTCACCAAAGAAGGTCAACTGAGTATCGCTAAGCATTTGGTGCAGTTTTTAACGATAGAGGGCTTGATCATTCCACAAAATGTCTCAGTGAGGGGCATGATGGTTATTGGGGAAAACGAATTTAATCAACAGTGGAAGGAAGTGGAGTACAGTCATTCGCTGAATATGGATGCCAGTGCACAGCAAGACCGTGTGGAGCTAGGTGAAATATTAAGCATTAACAAATCTACTTTGCTCAATATGCAAACGCTTGAATTACAAGAAGGAATAAAGGTTATTCCCGCCAATCAGATCACCCTGCCCGCTGGTATTGAAGATATGGACAAGCGTATCTTGGCGATTTATGCGCAGATTGACACATTCGCAGAAGAAGGGGTTGGTCAGTATGACTCTGGGATAACTCACCCTCGACCTGACATGAGCTTTTACATTGATACTAAACCCCGTGATGTTGAGCACAGCCACTTTGTAGCAAATAGTGGTGACTCGGTGCAGTTTTATTATCAGCTAAGTGGTCTACCTGGCTTTGTGCCAGTAAAAGTGTAGGAGCAGAATATGCAGAAATATGCTGTTTTTACAGGTAGTTGTCAAAGTCTTACTGCGATTCAGTATTTACATCAAAGTGGCCAATTAGCTTGTGTTGTATTGGTTGATGCACAGCCAACCCCAGACTTGATGCAGCTACAACATTGGTTACAGCAAAGTGGTATTAAAACGCTTGCTTATAACCTGAGCGATGATAAAGACTTGCTCAGCCAGCTAGATAGCTTGGCGGTTAATCGAGGCTTGATTTACCTGTTCAGGCACAAAGTGCGCCCCGCATTAATCCAGTATTTTTCAGGTCACCTTGTCAATATTCATCCCAGTCCATTGCCCGATTACAGAGGGCCTTTTCCGTTGTACTGGCAGTTGAGAAATGGCGAAGATAAAACCAAATTGACGCTACATCAAGTAACAGAGTTGCTTGATTGTGGTGATATCGCCACAGATCTTGAAATAGAGATCCACCCATTCGATACCATAAGTTGTGTGCAATACAAAGTTGCACAGGCTTTGCCTGAACTAGTAGCAAAATATTGTCAACTTGATGAAAAACAAGGAATCACTTGGCACAAGCAAGGTGAGACAAGTGACAAAACAGCCCCACAAGTTGCACAGCAACAATTAATAGTTAATTGGCATAAGCAAACCAGCAAGCAAGTCGTCAATATGGCCCGAGCAGGCAATGCTGATGCAGGGTGTGCACTATTTCAGTTCCGCCAAGAAATGTTTCAACTGTTGCAAGCAAGCGTTGTAGAGAGCCCTTTGATTGGTGTACAGGCGGGAACAGTTATTGAGGTCGATAGACACACCGGGTTAGTTATTAAGACCATTAATGGGGCACTGCGTTTAGATGTTATTGGTACACAACAAGGCATATTTGATGGTTATCGATTTGCTGTGCTATTTGGCTTAGAAGCTGGTTTTACATTGATGCCAGAAAATAATTAACAGTGGTTTATAGCGCTTTGTGGTGGGGTTTTACACCTAGCGTATTTGGGGGCAGTGTTTTCCAAGGTTGATAAATAGAAGTGTGTGGGTGTTATCGGTTTTGGTTGTAACAGTGCTTAAACATAACTTCAGATGTGAGATGACAAATGAAGATTAATATTAGTGTGACTAATCAATATGGTTATGACATCGCAGTATACCCATATAACAACGGCGCGCTGCCAACAAAAGAGGCTGGCGTAGTTGTTTCAAAATTAGAGGGTCGCGGTGAGCTAAGCGTTGACAGCGGAGAGTCTGGGGTGATTGAGGTTCCAGGCATGGGGTCACTGGTAGTGATGTTTTTAGGTAAACAAAAACTAGAAAGTTATCACGAAAAAGGGTCTGAGCAACAAGACGACTTTGATCAATGTGAGCAAATGGCATTGATCCGCTATAAAACTACTGAGCTTTATTGGCGCTTTCCTACTTCTGATGAATCACCATCATTAGAAATAAGCATCAATGACCTAGGTACAGTTTGTTGCAATAAAACATCCGTTGGCAGTCTTCGCCAAGTTTCAATACCAGAGTTATTTATTCCACCTGTTTTTTCTGCGGATCCATTTGCAGATCAATCAGAAGAAGAATCTCAGCCTAATTGAGTTGAAGGTTAAATGCTGTGTGATAACGCAGATGTGTATGACAAGTAATGAATGAGTGGCACGAGTGTAGTGTTGAAGTCCGCAAGTCACGAAAGAACGCAAACAAAGAGGATTAGATATGGCTACAGATGCATATATTGGCACCATGGTACCATTTGGCGGAAGCTTTGCAATTGAGCGTTTAGCGCTTTGCTACGGTCAACTGCAAGCAATTAGTGAAAATACAGCGCTGTATTCGCTATTGGGTAATAACTTTGGTGGAGATGCAAGAACGACTTTTGGCTTACCTGATTTAAGAGGGCGTAGCCCAGTAGGCCATGGGCCAATGCCAGGAGGTATGGACTATAACTTAGGATTTAAACTTGGTGCAGAAAGAATAGCATTGAGCTTATCGAATCTCCCTTCTCACACTCACGCCGCGCAATTTGTGCCCTCAGGAGGTGGAGGAGTAATGGGGGTATTACAGGCTGCAGAGAACAATGCTAATACGAATGTACCTGACGGGACAACCTACCTAGCGGGTAATTCGACTACTCCGATGTATTACAAACAGCAGGGCCTCTCTCCTGCACCAACATTAACCCCTATAGCTGGGTTGACTGTTGACGGTAGTACTGAGGGCAGTGTTGTGGTGGGTGATACTGGTTCTTCTCAAAGTTTCAGCATTATTAACCCGATACAAGTTGTAAATTGGCAAATAGTTTTGCAGGGCGTTTACCCTGCACGTAGTTGATTAATAGCCCTTGCGGTTAATACCGCAAGGGCCTATTTAGGGATGTTTTTGATTGTAAGTATATTTAACTAGAAAGTGTTTTAGCTGCCTGTCATTTAAAGCTCTTTTGAACTTTGGTCCACGGGCCATTTGGAGTAAGTATGAGGTATCAGATTAAAGCTAACGTCAAATATTGGCTTTTTGTTTGGCTATCTGTATTTAGTTTATCGGTTTCGGCTTTCTCTATTAATTATAAAGTGAAGTCGGGCAGTGGTGTTGCTAACATATCTCATACTGATAACTCTATTACATACCTAATTGATGCCGGTACTGCAACTTCCTACACGTCATCTACTATGACCGTGTATAGCGGCATTGCGGTTGCAGCAGATGCCTTTATTAATCAGGCTCCGTCTGCTTCAGCAGGCGGGTATATATTTTATACTAGTGACTCTAATAATAACTTTAGCTTTGACTCAATTACCATCTATGCCAACTTGCAGGTTTCAGCCAGTAATTACCAGATTAACTTAAAAGGGTATGATGGTGGAACGGCTGCAACCCCAGTAACTGCCACAATTACCGTACCTTTGGGACAGATTGGGGACGTATTCACAATTACAAGAGGCACTGATTTTTCAGGTGCTGACTGGCAAAATGTTGATACAGTCGTGTTGGAGTTTTATGACACGGCTAGCAATGTTTATAACAATAACTTTGCAATAGATACGATTACTGTTACACCTGTTGCGAGCAACTCGGCACCGACGGATATTTCCCTTAGTGCAACTTCGATTAATCAGTCTGCTACAGGAGCTTCTGCGTCAGTCGGCACGCTTTCTACAACAGATTCTGATGGCGGTGATAGTCATACCTACAGCTTAGTGACTAATGGCGCAAGTGCGAATGGCACTTGTACTGCTTCGGGTGATGATAACAATGCCAGTTTTTCAATTTCTGGCACAACTTTTCAAACCCAATCTGCATTATCGGCAGGTAGTTATAACGTTTGTGTACAAACCAACGATGGTACAACAACTTTTCAAAAAACATTTTCGATTACGGTGAACGATAATGTAGCGCCAAACGCGCCCTCTACACCAGATTTAGATGCCGCATCTGATACTGGCTCATCCAATACAGATAATATTACCAACGATACAACTTTAACTTTAAGTGGTACTGCAGAAAGCGGCTCTACTGTCACATTATATAGTGATCAGGTTAATGGTGGCGCAACGTCAATAGGCTCGGGTACGGCCACTGGTGGAAATTGGCAAATTACCACAAGTGCTTTGAGTGCGACCACGCATGCTATTAGTGCCAAAGCAACAGATGGGAGTAGTAACGTCAGCAGTAGTTCATCGAGCCTCAGTGTCACAATTGATACCACTGCTCCTACGGTGGCTGAAGTCACTGCGGTGACTACACCTACGAACGATACAACACCAAACTATACATTTAGTACTACCGAGGCTGGCACACTTTCTATGGGCGGCAGTTGTGGTACGTCAACTTCAACGACGATAGGCTCTACGGGTAATCAATCCATTACCCTGACTCAAACTGATAACAGCACAGCGCTAGCCGCAGGCACTTATACGAACTGTACGGTGACGGTGACTGACTCAGCGGGCAATGCTAGTTCAGCCCAAACAATTACTAGCTTTACGATAGATACAACGGCTCCAACTTTAGCTGAAGTAACGGCAGTTACAACCCCGGGCAATGATACAACGCCAAGCTATACATTTAGCACAACCGAGACGGGCACTTTATCGGTTGGCGGCAGTTGCGGTACGTCTAGTTCAACGACCATCAGTAGTACTGGTAATCAAACGATTACCTTGACTCAAACGGATAATTCGACCGCTTTAGCAGCGGGCACATACAGTAATTGTACGATTACCGTGACTGACTCCTCAGGTAACGCCAGCAGCGCGTTGAGCATTTCCAGTTTTACTATCGACACTACTGCGCCGACTTTAGCAGAAGTCACCGCGGTTACAACCCCGGGCAATGATACAACACCAAGCTATACATTTAGTACTACCGAGGCTGGCACACTTTCTATGGGCGGCAGTTGTGGTACGTCAACTTCAACGACGATAGGCTCGATAGGTAATCAAACCATTACCCTGACCCAAACTGATAACAGCACAGCGCTAGCCGCAGGCACTTATACGAACTGTACGGTGACGGTGACTGACTCAGCGGGCAATGCTAGTTCAGCGCAAGCAATTACCAGTTTTACAATAGATACAACGGCTCCAACTTTAGCTGAAGTAACGGCAGTTACAACCCCGGGCAATGATACAACGCCAAGCTATACATTTAGTACTACAGAGACAGGTACACTGTCTGTGGGTGGCAGTTGTGGTACATCAACCTCAACGACGATTGGCTCCACAGGTAATCAAACCATCACTCTGACTCAAGCGGATAATTCGACAGCGCTAGCGGCTGGCACATATACAGACTGTACAGTGACGGTGACTGATGCTGCGGGCAATGCCAGTGCAGCGCAAGCAATAACCAGTTTTACAATAGATACAACGGGTCCAACTTTTGACGGTGCTAATTCGACACCGAATGATAATGCGACGAATGTCACTGTGAGTGATGATATTGTTCTCGACTTTAGTGAGAATATTGCGCTAGGTACAGGTAATATTACCATTCGCAATGTATCGAACAGTAGTGACTTTGAAGTATTTAATGTAGCAACTAAAAGTGATGGTACAACGACAACGCCCAGCGCTGGCCGTATCAGTATTACTAATGACAAGATTTATATAAACCCGACTTCGGATCTAACAGGTAATAGAAATTATGCAATTCGAGTCGATGCAACTGCGGTTGATGATTCAGTAGGCAACAATTTTGATGGCATTAGCGATGATACAACCTTTAATTTTTCCACGGGTAATACACCACCGAGTGTGGATTTAGATTCTGGTACAGGTGGTAACGACAGTACAGCTTCGTTTACTGAGGCGGGAGGCGCTGTCAATATCGCAGCAAGCGCAGCCGTAACGGAAGCCGATGGCGATACCATTACGACTATTACGGTAAGCCTGACTAATGATCAAGATGGTGCATCAGAGGGGCTCAATGTAACGGCAGCTGCACAAGATGCACTGAGCGGTATTTCGGGGTCATCTGAGATTACACTACAAGACACCATCACTGTGTCTGGTGCGACGGCGACGGCATCAGAAGTGCAAACTTTCTTGCAAGCTGTGACTTATAACAACACTTCTAGCTCTGCGAATGAAACTGCCAGAACCGTCACTGTAGTGATCAATGATGGCACAGACAATAGCACCTCTCGTACAGCAACAATTTCGGTCAGTAACGTAACTGCAGCAACTAGCTCTGCGGCTAGCTTTAATACCACTAATGGTACAAATTTATCTCCTGCTATTACATTTACCAGTGATGATGAAACATTGACTATCGCAGATACCAGCCATATCACTGGTTCAACTGCGGATGGTAGCACAGGAACCGATACTTTATCTGTTCCAACAGGTTCTGATTTAACTGGGTTCACTAGCTTAACAGGATTTGAAACGTTAACACCAGATAGCGGTGCTTCAATTACCTTAAATGAATCTCAACATGATGCATTTAGCACTATTAATGGCGCAGGCACCAATCAATTCACAATTTCAAGCGCCGACGGAGACCAAGCACTAACTGGTGATGCCGACATTGAAAGCTATGTGCTGGGGGAGGCGATGAGCTTTACCCTAGCTGATGCTGCGCAAAATGTGACCGGCAGTACAGGTGATGATACGGTTAATGTGACTACCTTAAGCGCTACAGGTACGTTAAACGGTGGTTCAGGTACAGATACTCTACAAGCAAGCTCTGGAGCAAATATCAGTGGCGCAACAGTCTCTGCATTTGAGTCCCTCACACTTGCCAGTGGTGCTAGTGTGACGATGAGCGAGGCACAACATGATAGCTTCTCAACAGTTACCGCACCTGGTTCAGAAACCATTACAATTAGCTCGGCAACGGATGGATTGACGGGTAATAGTGCCGTAGAAAGCTATTCACTCTCTGTTGCCAACACCTTTACTCTTGGTAGTGCGTCACAAAACCTAGTCGGTAGTGCGAGCGATGACACAGTGAACGTTGGCACGCTGACTGCGACAGGTTCTATAGTTGGTGGCTCTGGTACTGATACACTGACGGTTGGTAATGGTGGTAGTATTGCTGGTGCGACGATATCAGGTTTTGAAAATCTGACTGTAACAAGTGGCGGATCTGCAACGCTTAGTGCATCTCAGTTATCAGCATTTTCTGGCACCGTTTCAGGGGCTGGTACTGAAACCATTACTGTGTCAGGCGATGGCAGTGTCTCTACGCTCTCCGCAATTGAAAACTACACCTTGTTAGACGATAGCACTAACACGCGTTCGGTAACGGTAAACGGGGCTACACACTCTGTTACAGGGTCATCGACTACAGACGCTATTACTTTTGATATAGGCACGTTAACATATACAGGCACTTTGACAGGAGATAGCACTGTTGCTGACACCCTTTCGATGAGTTCAGGTGCAGATATTACAAGTGCCTCTATCAGTAATATCACTAATTTAACGCTCGCCTCTGGCGCATCCGTAGCGATGACTGCCAGTCAAAACTCTGCTTTCTCAGGCACTATAACAGCACCAGGTTCAGAGACAATTACCATCAGTGGAGATGGTGACTTTACTACCTTAGTCGGTGTTGAAACTTACAGCGTGGGTGATGATACAACCAATACCAGAACCATAACTGTGGCCACAGGTACAACGAGTGTGACCGCAAGTTCAGCTACCGATGCCATAACGTTTGCAATTGGCGGCAGCACTTATACTGGTACCCTCACCGGTGATAGCACAGTCGCTGACCAAGTGCAGGTCACTGATGGTGCCGATGTCAGTGGTGGTGTCTTTACAAATATTGGTAGCTTGTCTGTTGGCAGTGGCGCTACTGTCGCGATCGATTCTGCAAACCTAAGCAACTTTGCGACGGCTATTTCTGGAAGCGGAGGTTCTGAAACATTGAAGTTAATGGATGGGGGGACATTTGACTTCTCAACCACATCTATTTCTGCTATTGAAGGCATTGCCATTGGCACCAATAATAACGCTACGATTACCTTAACAGACAATTTTAGTGCGGACGGGCAAACAGTGTCTGTTACTAATTCATCAGGCAGTGCTATCACCGCTGACTTGGTGATAAATGCTTCTGCATTTGCAACAGATGTCTTGCAAATTACTGCCGCAGACTTAGATGGTTCCGATACAATAACTGGTGGTAGTGGTGCAGATACCATTCGTCCAGGTGCTGGTACGGATACTATGACTGGGAATAGCGGCAATGACAACTTTGCTGGTGCAGCCAGTGACTTAAACGGAGATACCATTGCTGACCTTGCTGCGGGCGATACCATTACTATTACTGGAATAACAGGACTAACTACCAGTAACGTGCGCTTTAACGGGACCGGCACGCTAGAGGTAGATACCGATGCAACAACATTTGCAAGCCCTGAAGTGTCACTCACATTAACCAATGCTCCAGCGAATGATTTGGTATATACAGTGGCCGATTCAGGCAGTGATACTTTAATTACATTCGCTGCCGCAAATAATGTACCTGTATTTAGTAGCTTAAATGGTGGCAGTACCTTTACGGAGAACGGTTCTTCCGTTGCAATTGATACGGATGTAACGGTTGCTGATACCGAACTCGATGCACTCAATGGCGGTAATGGCAACTATAGTGGTGCATCGGTGACGATTGCACGTAATGGCGGTGCGAATTCATCAGATGTATTTAGCAATTCAGGGTTGCTAGGTACGTTAACCCAAGGTAATACCTTCACATATAACTCCACCTCAGTTGGTACTGTAACCACTAATTCATCGGGAACCTTAGTACTGACATTTAACAGCAGTGCGACCTCCGCTATGGTTGATGGTGTTCTTCAGTCAATCAATTATGGTAATAGCTCTGAAGACCCTTCGTCTTCAGTAACGTTGAATTACACATTTAATGATGGAACTGAGAACAGTACAGGTACCAATCAAGCAGTTGTAAACATTACGGCGGTCAATGATGCGCCCACAGATATCGCTCTAACAGCGACAAGCATTAATCAATCGGCTACGGGCACAGCGGCAACAGTTGCAACCGCAAGTACCACAGATATAGAAGCGGGTGATAGTCACACATATAGTTTGGTGAGTGTAGGCGCAAGCAATGGCGGCACTTGTAGTGCAAGCTCTGGTAATGGCAGCTTCCAATTCACCGCAAGTACGTTGCAAACACAAGGTTCAACTTCTCCAGGCGATTACACCATTTGTGTGCAAACCAGTGATGGCACTGCAACATTCCAAAAGTCGTTTACGATAACAGTAAACGATAACGTGGCGCCAAATGCTCCTTCTACACCTGATCTAGATTCAGGGTCCGATACTGGTGCTTCAAGCACAGATAATATTACTAATGATGCAACACCTACTCTTAGCGGTACTGCAGAAAGTGGCTCAACGGTTAATTTATACAGCGATCAGGTTGGTGGGGGCGCAACATCTATTGGTAGCGCAACGGCCACGGGTGGAAATTGGCAAATTACTACCAGCACCCTAGCATCCGGTACTGCTCATTCTATCACTGCAAAAGCAACTGACTCTGCAAATAATACCAGCGCCAGTTCAGCTGCGTTAAGTGTGACAATCGATACAACGGCACCTACTACGCCAAGTACTCCTGATTTAGCGACAGCAAGTGACAGTGGCAGTTCAAGCACTGATAATTTAACCAACGATACAACGCCAACCTTTACTGGGACGGGTACCACAGGCGATACGATTACAATTATCTCCAGTGTTGATGGCTCTGTAGGTAGCGCTGTTGTCAGTAGCGGTCAGTGGAGTATAACGACTTCTGCACTTTCTTCTGGTGCTCATACTATTACTGCTAGAGCAAGTGATACGGCAGGTAATGTAACGGATAGCTCAGGTTTATCAGTTACCATTGATGCGACTGCGCCTACAGGTGTAACTGCCGCTATCGACCAAAGCAAAATAGACGCAACCAATGAAGCTGCGATGAGTTTCACCTTAACGGGCCTCGAGGGTTCTGGTACTGGGTCATTTACCTATCAAATTTCAGATGGAACCAGTTCTGTCAGTAGTGCCAGTGCAATTTCAATTACGGGCTCAACACAGCAAGTTTCCAGTATTAATGTCACAAATCTTGCTGAAGGAACATTGACGCTTTCTGTCACCGCTACGGATATTGCTGGTAATGCAAGTTCGGCATTCACCGATACAGTAACCAAACAGTATAATGTTGCCCCAACGGCTGTAAATGATAGCCTTAGTGTTACAGAGGATGTCGCTAATTCACTCAATGTATTAAGCAATGATAGCGACCCTGAAAATGGCATTGTGGTCTCGTCTGTTACTATTAAAACTTCGCCAACTAAGGGGCAAGTATCAGTCAGTAATGGAGTTGTCACTTATACACCAAACGCAAATGAAAATGGCTCAGACTCATTCACTTATACGGTAAAAGACTCCGACCAAGCTGAGTCAAATGTGGCAACAGTATCAGTTACCATTACGCCAGTGAATGATTTGCCTGTAGCAGCAAACTTTACTCCAAACATTAGTGAAGATACGCCTACATCGGCGTTAACCGTTAGGGCTAGTGCTACGGATGTTGAAGATACAAACCCAACAGGTAATATTGAAATTGCTACACAGCCAACTAAAGGGGCTGTCAATATAGACCAAACAGCGGGTACGCTAGTCTATACACCAAATGCCAATGAGACTGGCAGTGATAGCTTTACCTACACCATTTTAGACAGTGCAGGTGGTCGCTCAAATGTCGCGACAGTGTCTATTAATATTGGTGCTGTAAATGACAGACCTGTTGCAGGTAATGATTCGGTAACGACCAATGAAGATACAGCGACTACTTTGGCCATTCTGGCTAACGACACAGACGTGGAAGACAATGGATTTGTTGGTGCTGATATAGCGCTAGAGGATAAGGGTAATGGCGCTGGGGTATATACCGAAGCAAATGTGACGGTTGCCACTGACGGTGTAATTACAATAACACCTAACTTGAACCAAAATGGTACTTTAACCTTTACTTACACCATCGAAGATAGTGATGGGTTACGCTCTGATCCCGCAACGGTAACCGTCAACATCACAGCGGTGAATGATGCGCCAGTAGCGGTAGATAATACCGCACAGATTCTAGAAGACGGTAATATTGAAATTAATGTATTGGGTAATGATAGCGATGTAGATAGCCAGCTCAACACATCAAGTGTAACCGTTGTAACTAATCCTCAAGGTGGTAGTGCACAAGTACAAGGCACCGGCTCTATAGTGTATACCGCAAATGCCAACTTCTTTGGTAGCGATAGCTTTACTTATACGGTGCAGGATGCTGAGGGGTTAACCTCAAATGTGGCCACGGTAAATATTACGGTGTCATCAGTCAATGATGTACCAGAGATCTCTGGCACACCATCTACATCAGTAAACGAAGATGAAAGTTATAGCTTTACGCCAACTGCTGTAGACGCCGATCAAGATACTTTGACATTCAGCGTGAGTAATTTACCGGTATGGGCTGCATTTGATGATACCAATGGTGCTATTACAGGTACTCCTACAGAAGGTCAAGACGGTACCTATTCAGGTATTGTTGTGTCGGTCAGTGATGGTCAGGCAACTGTTTCACTTACAGCGTTTACTGTTGAGGTGGTGGCGGTAAATGATGCACCAACAATTCAAGGTATTGCGCCAACCTCTGTAAAACAAGATGAACAATATAGCTTTGTGCCACAAGCTGAAGATATAGATTCTACTTCTCTCACCTTTAGCATTGCAGGTTTACCTAGTTGGGCATTGTTTGACTCTGCAACGGGGAGTTTGACAGGTACTCCAACTCGTCAAGATGTAGGGATCTTCGAAAATATCGTCATTACGGTAAGTGATGGAGAGTTACAAACCAGCTTACCCGTTTTTGCTATAACGGTTGAACCAACAAACGAAGCACCTGTTGCAAGCAATATGCAGCAAAACGTTAAAGAAGATGGTACGACGAGTTTTGTGGCTGCGGTAGAAGATGCTGATGGCGATACGCTAACGTTAACACTGCAAAGTCAACCACAAAATGGTCAAGTAGCAATTCAAGGCACTACATTCAGCTATACACCATTGCCTAACTTTAATGGTAGTGATGGGTTTACCTTTAGTGCCTCTGATGGTGAGTTAAGTTCAGAAGTTGTAACTGTAAGTATTAGCGTATTGCCGATTAATGATGTACCAATTGCAGTTGATGACAACTTTGTATTTGACTTTGTATCTACTAATCAATACGTACTGCCAGTACTTGAAAACGACTCAGATGCCGACGGTGATAAAATCACTATTATAGGAGCTAAGGCATCACTGGGCACAGTGACTATTACAGATAGCACACTGGTTTACCAAGGAGTTAGTAATGCTCAAGGGCCTGTTACCATAAAGTATGTGATTACTGATGGTAGCAAAGAGCGTGCTTCGGCTGTGGCTACGTTAACCATCAATAACGTAACGGGCGGAAATGCACCAACAATTCAGGCACCCAGTGACATTACAGTCAATGCGACAGGCTTGTTTACGAAAGTAGATCTAGGCACTGCGGTGGCAACTGATAGTCAGGGCAACCCTCTGCCAGTATCTTTGACTCGCAATACGCCTATCTTTGCGCCTGGTAAACATCTTGTTTACTGGCAAACTGTTGACAGCAATAACTTAGCTGCAACGGCCAGTCAGACGGTTAATGTAAACCCATTAGTTTCATTGCAAAAAAATAGTCGAGTTGCCGAAGATAGAAGTCATTCAGTAAGTGTTTATCTTAACGGTGTGTCGCCAAGTTATCCTGTAACGATACCTTACACAGTCTCTGGCACGGCAAATAGCAGCGACCATGACATACAAGCGGGCGAGGTAGTTATTAGCTCAGGTACAGAAGCGAAGATCGAGTTTACTATCTTTGCTGATGGTTTGGTTGAGGGGAATGAAACTATTGTGATCACCTTAGATGGTGGTTTAAATGTGGGCACCAAGTCTTCATCAATTGTGACCATTGTTGAAGATAATGCTGCTCCATCAATTACCACCTCGGTGACTCAAAATAATGAAGAGCGCAGTTTAATTACTGCCACGAATGATGAGGTGCAAATTAACGCAACGGTATTTGATCCTAATCCAAATGATCAAGTTACAGTTTCTTGGCAAGCAGAGTCGGGATTAGTGAATAGTGCAACAGATCCTCTTCAATTTGTGTTTAATCCGCAAGGTGTTGCAACAGGTATCTATAAAGTGAGTGTCACCGCCAAAGATAATGCGACGCCGAGTTTGTCAACGACCAAAGATGTATTTATCGAGATAATTGAATCGTTGGGTTCGCTAGGTGGTAATGACTCTGATGGAGACTTGATCCCTGATGATCAAGAAGGGTATACAGACTCCGATGGGGATGGGATCCCTGATTTCCAAGATGCAATATCTGAATGTAATGTTATGCAAGAACAGGCACTTGAATCAGGACAATTCTTAGTTGAAGGTGACCCAGGTGTTTGCTTACGTAAAGGTGTCACAGTGGCACAAAACCAAACTGGGGGTTTGCAGTTACTAGAAACAGAGTTACCTAATGACCCTAGCGCAACGAATACAGGCGGGTTATTTGACTATATTGCGACAGGTTTACCGCAAGCAGGTGACGTTTATTCAATAGTATTACCGCAGCGGTTACCTGTGCCTCTTGGTGCCATTTACCGTAAATTGAAAAATGGACAGTGGGTCGACTTTGTTGTCGATACAGACAATCAGCTATTGTCGGCTCAAGGTGAGCCTGGGTTCTGTCCTCCTCCAGGAGATACTCAATGGGTGAGTGGTTTAGTAGAAGGCGCTTGGTGTATTCAATTGAGAATTGTCGATGGTGGACCTAATGATGATGATGGTATTGCTAACGGCACTATTGTAGACCCCGGTGGTATAGCAGTGCCACTGAGTAACAATGCATTACCTAAAGCGAATACTGATACAGCAACTATTGTGTCTGGGCAATCAATCGCAATCAATGTGTTGGTTAATGATACGGATCAAGATGGTGATTTACTGACAATAACAGGTGTCAGTGTCGATTTTGGCGCTGTTGAAGTGATTAATGATCAGGTTCACTATACGCCACCTAATATGTTTATTGGTCAAGCAACGATTCAATATAGTATTACAGATAACAAAGGTGGCACGTCGAGTAGTACTGTGAGTGTGTCTGTGATTACGAACAAAGCTCCTGTCGCTGTAGATGACAGCGCCATTAGTAATGGGGGGGCTGTATTAGTAATAGATGTGCTCGCGAACGACAGTGACCCAGAGGGAGCCGCTTTGTATTTGGTTTCTGCCAGTGCGGAGCAAGGCAGTGTGGCTATAAATGTTGACAATACTATTACCTACACACCAAAAACTGGGTTCTCAGGTACAGACATTATCACTTATGTGGTCCGTGATGAATATGGAGCATCAACCGAAGGAGTTGTATCAGTAGTGGTAAATACGTCACAAAATACGACGATTACAAATAGTTCATCGGGTTCACTAGGAGGGTTGCTTGTGTTACTAACAACTGCAATATTTATTCGTCGTAGCCGTTTGTTCGCTGCAGTGCTAGTGGTGTTTGGAATTGCTGCCATGGGTCCTGCTCAAGCTAATTCTGAATTATGGCAATTTACGGGGAGTGTTGGTCAAGCTACCGCCGATTCAGAACTACGAGCTACGCAGTTATCTATTGAAAAAGTAGATGACAAAGGCACAAGTTGGTCTATCGGGGCTTTTTACGAAGTACTTCCCAGTTTGCATGTTGGGCTTAGGTATATCGACTTGGGCGAAGGAGAAGTGCGCTTTTCAGGTGATGTGAGTTCAGTAGATCAAGCTCAAAATATACTCGCAAAAGAAGCGCCTGTGCTACCCAGTGGCGTATCGGCTCAAATTGATTTTTCTAAAAGTATTACAAATCAATTTAACGGCAGAGTGTTCATAGGCTTATTACGCTGGCAATATGAAATTGACAGCCTAAGTGATGGTGGCAACTCTCAAACTTACAAAGATGATGGCTTCAGTGGTTATTTGGGCGGGGGAGTTTACTACGAGGTATCAAAAAAGCTGTCGGTTGGACTTGACTATAGCCACTACTTTTTATCAAAAAATGATATTGGTGAAATAGCGTTGGGGTTGCAATACCGCTTTTAGATATATAAGTGTACCGATAACACAAAGCCCCATGATAGGGGCTTTTTTATATGTGCTGCTTGTAGCTGTAATCTATATGAGGTTTACTTATCCCAATAAGATTGCTCTAGTGAATCTTCTCGCTCTGGTAGACCACGCGATAAGCGCGGTGAGTGTTGCACTAACACTTCGTAACTCGCACGGTTGGCATATTTACTAATTTGTGCCAATGAAGAGTATGTAATAGCTTGCTGCTCATGTTTAGCTGAATTTGGCACATTTAATTTGTGATATTCGTTTGCAGATAAATCATGTAGCACCGCCGCTAGTGCGCAGTCTCCAGCACCATTGGTGTTTTTAATAGTGTCTGGGCCACCCATATAAGGTGCAGTATGGCTGTATGCTCTGATTGGTTTTTTACAATCAGCTTTGCGCATACCGCGAGAGAATTCGTAGCGGTTGAATTCAGCAATTGCTCCAGGCAACAATGGGTATTCAGTCTCACGCTTAAACTGTTCATCAACGTAGCCCGCCATAAATAGGCCTTTGGGACCTGCTGTACAAATAACTAAATCTACCCAGTCTAGTGCTTTATCAGCCGCTAATAGAGGGTCAGAAAACCCTGTAATAGCTTCACCTTCTTCTTCGTTCATAGCGAGAATGTCAACGTGGTTTTCAACAAACTCAGCCCACCAAGTTGGGTCTTGTTCTATCAAAAACTTGGTACCCAATGTCAATACAACAGGGACTCCTGCTTGGTTGGCATAGTGCACTGCTTGCATGGTAGCTTGCGTCATTGTTTCATCGCCACTGGTGCGCATTAAATAAGCACTGATCACTAAAGCTGATGCATTTTCAATGAGCGATTGAGAAATAGACTCAGGACGAAGGTAGTTCATCAAACCAGCGCTAATCGCAAAGGTTCGTTCACCTGTGTTATCTATCAAAGTAAAGCACCGACCTATTGGGCCATCAACAGGTTGAAGGTGGTTTAAGTCGACACGACTAGAGGTGTTACACAAAAACTTGTATGCATAACTACCAACGGTAATATTTTCGCTCATTACACCTAGCAAAACCGAACGATCATCGGCAAGTACTGAATAGTTGTGCATTGTATTACCTATGGTGCCACCAGCAAACTCATATTCGATCATATTGTCGCGTTTTAAGCGTTCATATAATGCGTTGGTAATGTCGCTTGCAATTACTTGTGACATGCCGCGCTGTAAACCAAACTCATCCAAAAATGCCTGATCAACTTTCGCTTCTATATCTACAACGATTTGATCGATGCCACAAATATAACTGTGCTTCAAACCATTTTCGTTACCTAACTGGTTGACTAGAGGGTCTTTATCTTCCACTGGAAAATAATGTTTATGCCTGCGGCGTCCCGGAAATTTCATGTTTTACCCGTGTGTGTTGAGCTCAAGAAATAAAAAAAGCGGCGAATTATAGCTTAAGTGTAGCCTTGAGAGCCACGTGATTTTGTTATTTTCTAGGACGATTGCACTAAATTAGCGAAAAACCATCAATTTTTTATGGTTTTTAGGTTCTGATACATAGTTAACCTCAGCTGCACATAAGCGAATTTGCCCAATAAAGCTATTTCGCACACTTTCTTCGCTATTTTCACTTGTAATAGCACGCTATTACTTCGCGAAAATGCCTTGATATTGAGCGAAATATCATCATTGGATATTGAAAAAGTTACAACATCTCCATTGTGAGCCATCAAAACTCTTATCCGCAGCTGAGGTTAGTTAAATGGTATTGGTTTCTCACTTGCGGTGTTCAAGATATACTAGGTGGTGTTTTTAACTGTGATTTAGATAGACATGAGTGAGCTAGAACAAGACAGATATTGGATGTCCCAAGCGTTGATTTATGCAGATAAAGCTGAACAGCAAAATGAAATCCCAGTAGGTGCGGTCATTGTCAAAGACAACAAACTTATTGCTGCAGGGTGGAATCAGTCTATTTGTAATCATGACCCGTCAGCACATGCGGAAATGCAAGCCATTAGGCAGGCTGGACAAGTGCTTAAAAACTACCGTTTGGTGGATTGTACGTTATATGTGACGTTAGAGCCTTGCCCAATGTGTGCAGGTTTATTGGTTCATAGCCGCTTGAGTCGAGTGGTATTTGGTGCAAAAGATGCTAAAACAGGGGCGGCTGGGTCAATTATGAATATAGTTAGAGATCCAAAGCTAAATCACCAGTTAGATGTAACCGACGGGGTGTTAGCTGATGAGTGTGCGCAAAAACTTTCTGCCTTTTTCAGGCGCCGTCGCAAAGAAATAAAAGAAGCCAAAAAGAAACAAAAAGCGGCTCAAGGTTGAGCCGCCATTTCTTCCATTTGTAGTAGTGCGAATAACTTTCTTCTTAGTAGCACTTTTTTATGTATATTTTTCAGCAAGACACGACGTCTGTTTGGTGATGTATGTCGTGTGTTACGTTTAAATTGATGAGTTCGACGTCTTTTAAGCATCAGAACCTCCTTATATGTGTGAGAGAAAAGCACGTGTGGAGCTTTACAGGTCTATATTGCAAGTTAATGACACAAGCAACCTATTTGCCAGAGTTTACACTTAGCGCATGGTTTTCATCTAACCAGATCAGTGCATCATAATAGCGGCGTATGTTATCTACATACTGTACAGCAACATCTCCGCGTGCATATCCATATTTAGTTTTTCGATAGTAGCGTTTTTTTATAAGCAGTGGTAGCCGTTTTTTAACATCTGCCCAACTGTCTGGATCGGCACCTTGTTGCTGCGTAATTATCCGAGCGTCGTTTACATGGCCCCAGCCTACGTTATAAGACGCTAGCGCAAACCATGTTCTGTCTGGCTGGGGGATACGAGCAGGAATACGTTTGAGTAGTTTAGCAAGATATTGCGCACCTCCTCGAATGTTTTGTTCCGGCTTTAACCGATTGGTAACCCCTACCTGCTTGGCCGTCGGTAGCGTTAACATCATTATACCGCGTACGCCCGTTGGTGACTTTGCTCTGGGGTTCCACATGGACTCTTGATAGCTAAGTGCAGCCAAAAGACGCCAATCTATGTTCTTTGCATATTGCTTAAACCAAGCTAAATAAGTTGGTAATACTTCATGTGCCGCTTCCACAAATGCCAGTGCATTAACATAGTTAAAAGAAGATACATGTCCGTAATACTTCTCCTCTAATGTATAGAGCACATCCGTTTGCTTTAGTTCAGCAAAAAACGGCAGCAATAATGCAAATAACGAATCATCGCCATCATTACGCAATACCCAAGAAATTGGATCGTCTCTAGTAATTGAAAAACCAATGCTGACGGTTGGATGGTAGCGGCGAAAAAGTGCCAAGGTGTGTGAATCGGCAATCGTGTATGCTATTTGTTCGTCGATAATACCAAGTAGTAGTTCTTCTTCATCTTTTTCTGTCACCGCGTGCCACGTGAGCGCTGGGTACTGCTGTTTAAGTGCTTGTAATGTTAATACGTGACTAGAGTTGGCTAATACCGTGATAGGTTGATCGATGTCCTCGATACTCCTAGGCCTTGTTCGACCTTGTTTGAACACAAGCTTTTGACTTATAGAACGGTAGCTTGGACCAAATTTGTATTTGTGAGTTCTTTTGGGATGATAGCTTATCCCTGAGGCAATCATGTCTAAATCGCCGTTATCTAGCCTTTCAAACAGCTCAGATAAACTGAAAAAAGGCACCATTTGTAACCTTACACCAAGAAAATCAGCAAACTCGGCGCTCAGCTCGTACTCATAACCTTGTTCACCATGGCGAGCTTGAAAATAATTACCAGGGCCGGCAAGCGTTCCCACTCTGATAATCTGCTTGTGTTTTATTCGTTCAAGTTGGTTGTCAGTGGCTTGCTCGCAGCCAAGCAACATACAAAACAAGGTAGCAATAAAAACAAATTTAATCATTAGATGTTACTCCCGTTTTGCTATAAGCATGTTTTCACGGTAGCTAACTTTACGTATGAACGCAAAATAAAAACAATTGTTGCACTTTTAGTACACCTAAAACTTTGGTTTTAAATTAAAAAGTGGGATTTTTGCGAGTTTTGGCATTATTAGTGTTAAACCCAAGCGACATTTCTACTATAATAGCGACCCTAAATATCGTTCAATCCCTAACCCCGGATGAAAATACCTATGTTGATCTTACGTGGTGCGCCAGCACTTTCTGATTTCAAAGTTCAAAAAATCCTTAAAACCTGCGTAGATGCAAATTTACCTGTTACCGGTATTTATGCAGAATTTATGCACTTTGCAGACTTAACTACAGAGCTAAGCGATTCGGAACTAGACAAACTAAACAAACTACTCAAGTACGGTCCAACTATTGCCGAACATGAGCCACAAGGTGCGCTTATTTTAGTAACACCACGTATCGGTACCATTTCTCCGTGGGCGTCAAAAGCAACTGATATTGCAAACAACTGTGGTTTAGATAAAGTACACCGTGTGGAGCGTGGTATTGCATACTATGTTGAAGGTGATTTATCTGCTGAACAACTAAATGAGGTTGCAAAGCTAGTACACGACCGTATGACAGAGTCTGTACATAATAGTCTTGAAAGCGCAGGCCAGCTATTTCGTGTTGAAGAGCCGCGCCCAATGTCATCTGTAAATATTCTTGGTGGCGGTCGTGAGGCGCTTGTAAAGGCAAACGTTGAGCAAGGCTTTGCACTAGCTGATGATGAAATTGACTACTTAGTTGAAAACTTCACAAAACTTGGTCGTAACCCGAACGACATCGAATTATTCATGTTCGCACAGGCGAACTCTGAGCACTGTCGTCACAAAATCTTCAACGCTGATTGGACAATCGATGGTAAAGAGCAGCCTAAGTCGCTGTTCAAAATGATTAAGAATACTTACGAGACGCACCCAGAAAACGTACTGTCGGCTTATAAAGATAACGCAGCGGTAATGAAGGGCTCAAAAGCGGGTCGTTTCTTCCCAAATAAAGAAGGGGAATACAGCTACAATCAAGAGAACATTGAAATCTTGATGAAGGTTGAAACCCATAACCACCCAACTGCAATTGCGCCATTCTCTGGTGCATCAACGGGGTCTGGTGGTGAAATTCGTGACGAAGGTGCAACAGGCCGTGGTTCTAAACCAAAAGCAGGTCTAGTTGGTTTTACTGTATCTAACCTTCGCATCCCTGGTTTTGAGCAGCCGTGGGAAACAAACTTCGGCAAGCCAGGTCGTATTGTTGATGCTCTAGACATCATGATCGACGGTCCTCTAGGTGGTGCGGCGTTCAACAATGAATTTGGTCGTCCTAACCTACTTGGTTACTTCCGTACTTACGAAGAAAAAGTTAACAGCCACAACGGTGAAGAAGTGCGTGGTTACCACAAGCCAATTATGCTTGCAGGTGGTCTAGGTAACATCCGTACTGAGCACGTTCAAAAGGGTGAAATTCCAGTTGGCGCTAAGCTAGTTGCACTAGGTGGCCCTGCGATGAACATTGGCCTTGGTGGTGGTGCCGCATCATCAATGGCATCTGGTCAGTCAAATGAAGACCTAGATTTTGCGTCTGTACAACGTGAAAACCCAGAGATGGAACGTCGTTGTCAGGAAGTGATCGACAAATGTTGGCAGCTAGGTGACGAAAACCCAATCGCGTTTATCCACGATGTGGGCGCGGGTGGTCTTTCAAACGCATTCCCAGAGCTTGTAGACGACGGTGGTCGTGGTGGTAAATTCCAACTGCGTAACATTCCGAACGATGAGCCGGGCATGGCTCCACATGAGATCTGGTGTAACGAATCACAAGAGCGTTATGTATTAGCGGTAGCGGCAGAAGACTTCGCTCGTTTTGAAGAAATCTGTAAGCGTGAGCGCGCACAGTACGCTGTAATTGGTGAAGCAACAGAAGAGCGTCACCTAACAGTTGCGGATAGCCACTTTGATAACAACCCAGTAGACCTGCCACTTGATGTATTACTTGGTAAAGCACCAAAGATGCACCGCGACGTTGAGTCTAAACAGGCGCAAGGTCAAGCGCTGGAAACAGATAGCATCAACGTAGACGAGGCGGCTAAGCGTTTACTTCGTTTACCAACCATTGCTGAAAAAACATTCCTTATCACTATCGGTGACCGTACAGTCACTGGCTTGGTAGCTCGTGACCAAATGGTGGGTCCTTGGCAGGTGCCAGTAGCTAACTGTGCAGTAACAGCTGCCGCGTTTGACACTTACCACGGTGAAGCAATGTCAATGGGTGAGCGTACACCTGCGGCACTTCTAAACTATGGTGCATCGGCACGTTTAGCTGTCGCTGAGGCATTGACTAACATCGCTGGTGCAAATATTGGTGGTCTTGAGAACATCAAACTATCGGCAAACTGGATGGCGGCAGCAGGTCACCCAGGTGAAGACGCTGGTCTTTACGAAGCAGTTAAAGCTGTAGGTGAGGAGTTATGTCCAGCACTAGGTCTAACTATCCCAGTTGGTAAAGACTCAATGTCGATGAAGACAACATGGCAAGATGACGGTGAAGATAAAGCGGTTACAGCGCCTCTTTCTCTAGTGATCACTGCGTTTGGTCGTGTAGAAGACATTCGTAAAACGGTAACACCTCAGCTTCGCACTGATAAAGGTGACTCAAGCCTAATCTTAGTTGATTTAGGTGCGGGTCAAAACCGTATGGGTGCATCAAGTCTTGCACAGGTTTACAAGCAGCTTGGTGATAAGACGCCTGACGTTGATAGCCCAGAACTATTAAAAGGTTTTTACAACGCGATGCAAGCACTTGTCGCTGACGAGAAGCTACTTGCTTACCATGACCGTTCAGACGGTGGTTTATTTACAACGGTTGCTGAAATGGCATTCGCAGGTCGTACAGGTGTGACCGTAAATCTTGATAGCCTAACGGGTTCTGACATCGAAGCGCTTTACAACGAAGAGCTAGGTGCAGTGATTCAGGTTCGAAACTCCGACCTCGCGGCAGTTGAAACTGTTTTAGCGGATAACGGCCTTGCGGCAATCAGCCACAATATCGGTGCATTAAACACACAAGATAAAGTTATCTTCAACCGTGGTGGTGAAGCTGTTCTTGCAAATACACGTACTGAACTACGTACTATTTGGGCTGAAACTACCTATAAGATGCAAGCACTTCGTGATAACCCTGAGTGTGCTAAGCAAGAATTTGATGCGAAGTTTGATGAGAAAGACCCAGGCCTTAACGTAAAACTAAGTTTTGACATCAACGAAGACGTAGCTGCGCCTTATATTGCAACTGGTGCTAAGCCTAAGATGGCAATCCTCCGTGAGCAAGGTGTTAACTCACACGTTGAAATGGCAGCTGCATTTAACCGTGCAGGTTTTGCAGCAGTAGATGTACACATGAGTGACATCCTTGAAGGTCGTTTAACACTTGAGCAGTTCAAAGGTCTTGTAGCATGTGGTGGCTTCTCGTACGGTGACGTACTAGGTGCCGGTGAAGGTTGGGCTAAGTCTATCTTGTTCAATGATATGGCACGCAGCCAGTTCCAAACATTCTTTGAGCGTCAAGACACGTTCAGCTTAGGTGTGTGTAATGGCTGTCAAATGTTATCGACATTGAAAGAGCTAATCCCAGGGACTGAGCACTGGCCACGTTTTGTAACCAACAAGTCAGAGCGTTTTGAAGCACGCTTTAGCCTTGTAGAAGTACAAGAAAGCCCGTCAGTATTCTTCCAAGGTATGGCTGGCTCTCGTATGCCAATTGCAGTATCTCACGGTGAAGGTCACGCTGAGTTTGCAAACGACGCAGCAGTGAAAGCGGCGCTTGAGTCTGGTACAGTTGCAGTTCAGTACGTTGATAACTTTGGTAATCCAACAACGCAATACCCGAACAATCCAAATGGTTCTCCTGAAGGTATTACCGGTATTACATCTCTCGATGGTCGTGCAACAGTCATGATGCCGCATCCAGAGCGTGTATTCCGCGCGGTCGCTAATTCTTGGCACCCAGATGAGTGGAAAGAAGATAGCCCATGGATGCGTATGTTCCGTAATGCTAGAAAGAACATCGGTTAATCTTAGCTAAATTGAAAAAGGTTACTACGGTGGCCTTTTTTATTATGAAGAGAAAGTGAACTCTTGGCAGCGATACCCACGACAAGAGTGGAAAGAAGATAGCCCATGGATGCGTATGTTCCGTAATGCTAGAAAGAACATCGGTTAATCTTAGCTAAATTGAAAAAGGTCACATTGGTGGCCTTTTTTATTATGAAGAGAAAGCGAACTGTTGGCAGCGATACCCACGACAATGAGTTTATTTTTTAAGAGGCCTAAAAATGAAAATAATCAGAACGAAGAATTTCACTGCAGAGCGTGCTTGGGGGGCGTTAGATATCGCCAATATGAATGGCATTACCACCCGTTTGCATTGGACGGATCAACCCTATAAATGGCATATCAATGATGGTGAAGAGGTATTTGTTGTGTTAGATGGCATAGTTGATATGCATTACAAGGTAAATGGAGAAGAAAAGCTAGCAATACTGAATGTGGGCGATATTTTTTACGCCTCAGTGGGTACTGAGCATGTCGCCCACCCACAAGGTGAAGCACGCATCTTAGTGATCGAAACCGAGGGGAGTGTTTGAGTGTCGTTAATACCAATTTTGCGATTGTGTGAAGGAAATAGAAGAAGATACTGAAATAATATCGGCATCTTCAACTAAATAGTCACTCTAAGTTTTTAGTATCGTAATACAGTGGTTTTAACGATCCACAATTGACAAATTTTATGGTTAACTCGCTTGCAGGAGGAACACGCTTAGAGGTGCGGAACTTTTGCATACATGCACTGGTTAAGTCGATATAAATTAAATGGCTAAAGCTAGGGCGCTGTTGGATTTTATGAATATAAATTCGACCATCGTTTGAAACTGGTATCATGTCATACTCTTGCCATTGCGAAGAAGGGGTTAAGTCTGAAAGTGCGCGAGAATACAGTTTTTTGCTAAATACAATGGGGGCATCGCTGAGTAAAAGACTGCCGCCTTGTGCGTAATGGCCGCTATACACATCTGCTTTTACTTCTAGTTCTTCACCGCGCATTAAACGTTCAATATTAAACTTATTAGGCTGAATCGTTACTAAATCTGAATCTCTAACTAAGCTTAAAAACGCCACTCCAGGGTTTTCTACTTTATATACTACCTGCACATTATTTGGAAAATTGTACGCGGGTAAGTTAGTTGCGTAAATACTGGCACCTTGGTTGAGTAGCACCATTGGGTGCTCACCATAATAAGCAGGGTTTAACGGCGGAGGCTCTTTTTTTTCTTCTTTGGCAATCGCATGGAAAGTCGCTACGCAAAGCAATATTGCAAGAGTTATTTTTATTAACTTCATATTGAAAAGCCTGTGTTGTGAGAGCGGTTCAACGTTATCAACCGGACTACTTATTATTGATAACCAATTAAATTTAACCGCTATTATAAATCATTATGTCGCCTTACGCGATTTAGGCTCGGGTGTTTCAAATACTACAACTTATTACAATTAGGTTGTCACAGTTGCCCCGTTTTAATTTATCATTAGCTTATCGCGCAATCAGGTAAAGGGCATCAAATATATGATAGTTAAGTTTTTTAAGTGGCTTATCGTTATCTTATGCTGTCTTTTTTTAGTCCTTTACATAGCTCGTGAGCGATTGGCGGTGATGATTGCGGATCATTATTTGGCACCTCATCAGAGTTCAGTGAGCTGTTTAAACTGGTCGTTCAACAGTTGGAAGCAAATTAAAGTTGAACAACTTTGCTTGGATAATCAGCATGTATCACTGCGCGTTGAGAATATGCAGATCACTCGGGAGCGTATTCATGTAGCCAACGTGATAGCCCAGTTAGTGCTTTCAAGTGATGATACGCCAAAGCAGCAACAAACTATTTGGCAACCTCTACAGCTAAACTTACCGAACAGACCACTGTTAAGTATTGATAATATGACTATTACAAGCGATAAGGCGATATCAGCTTTATTGCCTCAAAAGCTGAATGTATCTTTGCAAGAGAATAAACTTAATCACTTCTTACTCAGTGGTGATGTGCACTCAGAAGTGATTGTGCAAGACAAGGAAATTACAGTAGACCTCAAACTCAGTAGTCCAGCGTTACAAAGCAAATTACCCGTACAAATAACTTCTTTGCAAGGCATCGCCCATGCAAGTTACTTTGGTGATAGAGTGGATTTGAACATCAAACACACAGTGGCTGCTCAGTTAGAACATGCAAAATGTCATGTTCAAGTCACAAGCCAAGGCAGTGGAGAGCTTTCTTTTGATATTAACCAACAGAATTTGATAGCCGATTTATCTAACGCTGACATTTTACTCGAACCGAACGAATGTAACGTTTTGCAAAAAGAACCATATAGTGAACAGCTGGGCGCAATGCTAAATCAACCATGGCATGTGAGTATACCAAGCCAGCTTTCATGGCAAGGGACAAGTTTGACCACTGAGCGCCTGCGACTGAGCAGTCGCGATAGGGAAACGACTATTCAAGCTAATGCGACAAGTATAGATAGTCAAACGGCTCATGTGAGTGCTGCAATATCTATTGCACACCAAAGTAACCGTTTGGGTAAATTACGAGTTGAAGCACCGATAGAGGTTATGGGTGGGCAAGTAAAAGGTACGGGTGAGTTGGAGTATTATAGCGACACCTTACCTGTGTTACCGATTCAAGCGCAAAGTATTAAATTAGGTGGGCGCATAGGCTTTGACGTTGGGGCCAATCAATCGCAATTGCACTTAGATGTGCACGGTAGTGTTGGACAAGCAAGCTACGACGACGTCAACATGCAAAGCGGCAATGTTACCATTAATGCACAAGTTACAGTTGCTGACCAAGTTTCAATAGAGGGTAAACTCATCGTCCAAACAGATGAACTTAACTATCAGCAGCTGAGAGCTCAAAATAGTCAGCTTCAGCTGGAAGTGGATATTGCAAAAGATCAGCAATTAGCATTATCGGGGAGCTTGACTAATCAGTTATTGCATAGCCAATCGATTCAAGTTCGGGGGATGAGCTCTCAATTTGCTTTGTCGGGCAATATTGGCAAAGGGGAAGTGTTTACCAAGCTTTCCGCGCAAACCAAGTTAAGCTCACTGAAAACACCTAAATTAGAAGTTAACAATATCAACATTGATAGCCAAGGTCAGCAAAGTCGAGCTGGTGTATATGAACATTTTATCACAGGCGGCACAGTCGAAGCGGTGCTAAAGCATCAATATTCACAGTTAGCACACCCTTATCAGTTGGCAGTAACGGCTAAACCTATTGTGTCTTTGCAGCCCGTGGTCAATGGGTTCGAACCTAAACTAAAACTTGTACAAGGGGACATCGCTGCGCAAGCTAAGGGGGATTTCAATCTACAAAACGCAGACTTTTCGGTGCAAGTGACAGATCTATCCATTTTATATGATACCCATTATGTAGACAAAATTAACACTGTCATTACCGGTCAATATAGTTCAGGCAAGATTAATATTCCCAGCTCTAAGGTGCTTATAGGACAGGTACGCTCAGGTGTGGTGTTGTCTAATTTATCTACTGTGCTACATGTAGAGAATGATGAAGCTTATTTAAGCGCTATTAATGCATCTATGTTCGACGGTAACGTGGGGGCTGAGCGGTTAAATTTATCTTTACAGCCTCAGCTAGTGCAAGTTAAAGCACAATCTTTGGACTTAGGCTTAATTGCTCACGCGGGTAGAGATGCTGGCATTGAGCTTAATGGCAAAGTGTCAGGTGTGTTTCCTATGAGCATCGCTGATTCAACGGTAAGTATTGAACAAGGTCAATTATTTAGTACTGGTGAAGGAAAATTACAAGTGGCTCAAAATGCCTCTATCGAAGCATTGAAGGCTCAGCAACCCAGTTTAAAATCGGTGATTGGCGTGCTAGATGATTTAACGATTGATAAATTAAACAGTGACGTTGCATTAACGCCCGATGGTTGGTTAACACTGGGCGTGCAGATAGTTGGTGAGAACAAGCAGCAATCGCAACCCGTGAATTTTAACTACACACATAAAGAGAACATATTTACACTTTTTCGGGCTTTGCGTTTAAGTGACGAGATAACCCAAAAAGTAGAAAATGCTTTAACAAAACAGGAGCAAAGCCAATGAAATGGACCCTAATTTTAACAACCTTGCTGGCACTTTGTGCCTGCACTCACAAAGTTCAGGTAGAAACCAAAGAGCCGATCACCATTAACTTAAACGTCAAAGTTGATCACGAAATTCGTGTTAAAGTTGACAAAGAACTTGATGATTTATTTAGCGACGACAGCGAGTTATTTTAAGGAGAGTATGATGAAAGCAAACAAATTAATTATTGCAGTGGCGGCGCTAGGTATGGCTTTTTCTGCATTGGCGTTAACGCTAGACAGTGCCAAAGAGCAAGGCTTAGTAGGTGAAACTGAGTCTGGTTATTTAGCGGCAGTAAACGGTAATGCACAAGTACAAGCGTTAATTTCAGATATCAACGCAAAACGCAAAGCGAAATATCAGCAATTAGCACAAAAAAATGGCATCAGTTTATCGCAAGTTGAAGCGTTAGCTGGCAAAAAAGCCATTGAGAAAACATCGACGGGTCATTACGTGCAGGTAAATGGACGCTGGGTGAAAAAGTAAACATTGGTATTTTTGGAGGCACGTTAGTGTCTCCAAATCATTTATGGCAATTCTTTAACAATTGCAGCCAAAATGCCTCGCCTTTTCTGCGTGCTAAACGAATATTGTTTTCAGGAATGCTTTGTGGATCGTCGTAGCTTTCTAATGCTCGAGCCATACTTTGTTCACGAATTAAATGCAGCGTAGGATACGGCGCACGATTGGTGTAATTGGCGGCATCATCGTCTTCGCTATCAGCAAACACATAGTCTGGGTGAAAGTTTGCTATTTGGTAACGCCCTTCATAGCCTTGCACAGCTAGCATGGCATTAGCTAAGTCGACTAGGTCTAAAAAATCGGCGAAATCGCTAAATCCGCCTTCAAACATAAGTAAGGTAGTTTCACGGTCAGGTTGGCTATCTAGTGCTGCGCATTCATCTAACATTGCCATCACGGCATCATCATGGCTTGTTGCTTGTGAAACTTGATAGTGAATCGTATTTTGCTCAACTTCTTTGCGTGCAAAGGGGCAAAAATTGTATTTAACTATCACTGAGCTTACCCAGTTTTGCATAACCTGTTTGGGAGTTAACGGTGAGAGTGTGCTCATAATTATGGCTACCTTTGCAAATATTGGTCAATTAACGTCAGAGTTTTATTTATTGCGCCTTGATTTCGAGTCAGGCAGTTTAGCGCATTCTCTCCTTTAGTTACGCGTTGTATTGGGTTATTCAATAACTCAATCACACATGCAGCAAGCTCATCGCTGTTGTGCACAACACGCGCTCCATGGAGTTCAAGTAGTTCAGGGTATACATGAGCAAAATTGTACGTATGTGGACCCGTTAGAATTGGTACTGAGAAAGCCGCCGCTTCAAGTGGGTTATGACCACCACGCTCAATTAAACTGCCGCCAATATAAGCAACATCTGCGCTACCAAAGAGTATTTTTAGTTCGCCAAGAGTGTCAACTAAAAGCACATGACACTTACTGTCGAAGGGTTTGCTTCGACAACAGTGATATAACGAAGAAGCAGTGAGTAGCTCGTCCACTTTAGCAAATTGCTCGGGGTGACGTGGCGCAATAACAAGCAAAGCATGTGGGTGTACAGCCAATACCTTTTGGTGAGCATTTAGTACTTGCTCATGCTCTGTAGGGTGAGTTGAGCCTGCAACCCAAACCGGTCGGTTAGCAAATAATGCTTTAAGCTCTTTTGCATCAGCTCTCTCCTTGTCACTTAACTGAATATCAAATTTTATAGAGCCTGTTACCGTGATTTTTTCGGGCGCTAAACCCAATGCAATAAAGCGCTCAGCGTCTAGTTGGTTATGACTGGCCAATACATCAATGTTTTGCATGATGACTTTGCTTAAAGGCGCAACTTTGTTATAGCCATGAAATGACTTTTCTGACAAACGCGCGTTAAGCACTTGCACGATACAACCTTGCTGTTTAGCGTGTGCCAATAAGTTTGGCCAAAGTTCGGTTTCTAATATCAATAGTAGTTTTGGCTGCAAACGGTTGATAAAACGCTTGGTGGCATAATAAAAATCTATGGGTAAATAACACAGTGCTACCTCATTACCAAAGTTTTGCTTTATCTGTGCTCTTCCCGTTGGAGTATTACAGGTCACAATTAAATGCTGGTTAGGATAAGTGTGTTTAAAAGCTTTTATAAGCGGGGTTGCGGCCAGCACTTCACCAACAGATGCGCAGTGGAATATCACCGCATGTTGTGGTAGTTGTTTGTTGTGAAAGCCCAAACGCTCTAAAAAGTGTTGACGGTAACCCGCATTTTTTTTACCACGAACACCATACAAATAAATAAAAACCAACGGCGAAAGTAGCGCGAGCAGTAGAGAGTATAATAATCGAGCCATGGCACCAAACAACTATTTAAAATGCTATTTTAGCGTGTTCGGGTGTTAAATTGAAATAGACTAACAAAATTACACATTTGTAGGTGTGCGCCAGAGCGGGTTATTTGCTAGTATGGCAGCACTTTTTTCATTTATTGCTTGTAAATTTATGTCGTTAAAACTTTCAACCTGTATCGCGGGCATAGTACTGTTTTTCTCAAGTTACAGTTATAGTGCACCTACAGCCTATTTGCCGATAGGTAAAGATAAGTTACTTGAATACCAAATCGATCGTATGTTTGCGCTGACAGACGGTGTTCCAATGGCTAAGCCATATCGTATCAGCGAAATTAATATGGCATTGCGCAAACTACATGGCTTGAATCGACCTTTATATAACAGTATTCGAACTCGTTTAACGCCTTATTTCAGTAAAGACGATATTACACGTCAAGGTTTAAAGTTGCGCTATGACTCTGGCGAAACTGTTAAATTAGCTAACGATAGAAGCAATACATCGCAAGAATATGCAGAATTGTCGCTAGAAGGTGTTTGGCGTGGCAGCGAAAGTACATTATTGCAGTTAGGTATGGACTATCGTGTGCGCCAAGGTGACTTGGTGCCTTATAATACCTTTTATGCGCTAGGTGGTGATACGTTTCAGCTAAACTTGGGTTACAAGGAGCACTGGTTTTCTCCTTTTAAGAGCTTTGCACAAGTTTATTCAAATAATGCCCAGCCTTCACCTTCAGTATCTTTAGGGCTGGTTGCACCATTAACTAACTGGTGGAACTTTGACTTTGAGCTGTTTTATGCGGAATTAGAGTCGGTAGAAAATGGCATCCTATACCAAGGCAAATTGCACTCTGGTAAGCCTAGATTGGCAGGTACTCATTTTAGTTTAGAGCCAATAGATGGCTGGACTATCGGTTTAAATCGAATGATGCAATTTGGTGGTGGGCCAAGAAAAGTCAGTACCAGCGATATCATTAAAGCCTACTTTGACCCAGCAGGTTCTGATAATAAAACAGCCGAATTAAGCCAAGATGCTGAGCTGGGCGACCAATGGGCAACAATCACCAGCACACTTCAAACGAACTTCTTTATGCCTGCTGAGTGGTATTTTGAATATGGCGGTGAAGATACCAAAGGCCATAAAAACTACCAATTTGGTAATACCGCAACAAGTTTTGGTCTCTATTTACCTCAACTGAGCAACACGACAACTTTGCGTTATGAATATACCAATATGCACAGCCTTTGGTATGAAAATGAGATTTACCCAACCAAAGGGAATACGATAAAAGGCGCAGTAGTAGGCCATTTTGCGGGGGATATGCGAGTTTTTGGTGACTCAGCGCCAAGCCAAATTCATACGCTTGAAATGACGTTAAGTGAAAATGTGAACTCGATGTGGCGTGCAAAGTATACGCAAGTAAATAACGAAAGTGGTTATGTGAATGAGTTTAATGAAATTGGCAATAGTTACGAAAAAGCGCAAGCATTGCAAATAAGTAACAGCCAGATCATCGATAAACGTCAAGTAGAGACCACATTGACCGTTGGTAAAGATGTTTTTGGCCAAAGCTATACTTGGCTATCGCTCAATGTATACTGGTAATAATACGATATAATTAAAGAAATCATACCCAAATTCGGGAATATAGGAACAAATATGTCGCAAAACGATAAAATCGAACAAAGCTATTTAGAAAGTCTAGAGCGTCACAAAGCTTTGTTTGACACTATGGCAAATTACCACCAAGAGTGTTTAAGTTTATTAGAAGCGTGCCACAGTACATTAGCGCAAGGCGGTAAGGTGATTTGGTTTGGCAATGGCGGCAGTGCTGCAGATGCACAGCATTTGGCGGCGGAATTTGTAGTACGTTATAAGCTTGAGCGTGGCCCTTTGGCGTCAATTGCATTAACGACAGATACTTCTATTCTCACGGCACACAGTAATGATTACCACTTTGATACCGTGTTTGAGCGTCAAGTACAAGCTTTGTGTAAGCCTGAAGACTTAGTTATTGGTTTAACCACGTCAGGGACTAGCAAAAATATTAACTTAGCTTTGGCTGCAGCCAATGATATTGGTGCCAATACTGTGGCGCTCACAGGCCGAAATGGCGGTGAAGTAAAGCATATCGCTAAGCTACCTATCATCATTAAAAATGATGAAACAGCGCGTATTCAAGAAGCACATATGTTTATTGGTCACTGGTTATGTGAAGCGGTAGACATGTTGGTTGCGGAGCGCCTGTAATGGATTTTTCATGCTTACAAAAGTTAAACCAAGCACGTGTTTTGGTTGTGGGCGATGTAATGCTTGATAGATATTGGCATGGTGATACAGGACGAATTTCGCCTGAAGCCCCAGTGCCAGTTGTGAAAGTGAGCAAATTAGAAGACAAAGCCGGTGGCGCTGCAAACGTGGCCAAAAATATCGCGCACCTAGACGGGCAAGTTGGCCTGCTGGGTTTAATTGGTGAAGATGATAATGGTCAATCACTGCGACGTATTTTAGAAAGCGAAAAAATTGCTTCACAGTTAGTGACGATAGAAGAGTTGCCAACCATTTCAAAAATGCGTGTTATCAGCCGACACCAGCAAGTGGTGCGCTTAGACCTTGAAGAGACATTTACTGAGCAACACAGTCGCTTATTGCTGGCACGTTTAGAGCAAGTACTTGATGATTACGACTTTGTTTTATTCTCAGATTACAACAAAGGCGCATTGGGTGCTATCAAAGAGATGATAAGCCTCGTGAAAGCTGCTGGCAAAACAGTGTTGATTGACCCTAAATCGAGTGATTTATCCCTTTATCGTGGTGCTGATTACATTACACCGAATTTGAATGAATTCAAGTTGGCAGGCGGTCGAGTCGACAGTGAGGAAGTGCTCACTGAAAGTGCAAGAGGACTCATTGCAGATAACGGTATTGGCGCAATGCTTTTGACGCGCTCTGAGCAAGGTATGTCCTTGATCTCAGCAACTGAAAAACATGACTTTCCTGCTCAAGTACAAGAGGTAAGTGACGTAACTGGTGCTGGAGATACAGTAATTGCAACGCTCACAACGATGTTAGGTGCTGGTATGCAGCCTAAAGATGCAGTGGAAGTAGCCAATATTGCCGCTGGTATTGCTGTGAGTAAATTGGGGGCTGCTACCGTTTCGCCCGAAGAACTTAGTCGTAAAATGGGGCAATATCTGCGTGAAACTGGTGAGCATTACCAAACGCCATTCGATGACGTGTTAAAGCACATCTCATTTGCCAAGAAAAACGGTGAAAAAATTGTTTTCACTAATGGCTGCTTTGATATTTTACATGCAGGTCATGTGCGTTACTTGGCACAGGCAAAAAGCATGGGAGATAGATTGGTCGTTGGCTTAAACAATGATGAATCAATCTCACGTTTAAAGGGTCCAGAAAGACCGATCAACTCACTGCGTGAACGTGCTATGGTGCTCAGCGCTCTGGCATCCGTTGATTGGGTGATCCCATTTGGGTCGGAAGCTGAAAATGATACACCTGCTAAGTTAATTGAGCTGGTTAGCCCTGATATTCTCGTTAAAGGTGGTGACTATAAAGTTGAAGACATTGCTGGAGCCGATTATGTGCTAAGTCAGGGGGGGCAGGTTGAAGTACTTGCATTCCTAGATGGTTGCTCTACTTCTGGTATTATCGAAAAAGCCAAAATGGGTAAATCACAAAAGTCGTGATTTACCGGATTGTTGCTTGGTAAGCGCTCAGCAGTGTTTGCCAATCTAGTTCTGAAAAATTGAAGGTCGGCCACTTGCCGGCCTCTTTTTTAAATGAGCGATGTAAGCGCTCCATATTGGCCCGTTGCCATGCCGCTTGCTGTGGACGAAGTTGCCCACGGTCAAAATCAATCAAGTACACCTTACCGTCATCGCCAAACAAAATATTGTTGATGTTTAAATCAGCGTGATATACCCCTTGGTTATGAAACTGGGCGATTGTCCTACCAACGAGAGAAAGTTCTTGCTCCGTGGCTTGGCTTATTTGTAAACGCTCACATAAGCTTGTTGCACCGTTAATCGCAGAAGTTATTAAATCGCCTCGATATATCAGCCCTTGCACAGAGACTTTGGCAGCTACAGGCTTAGGCACCGGTAAGCCTAAATTATCAAGTGCACACAGCAACTCAAACTCTTTATATACACGAGTTTTCTTTAATCCATAAAAAAAGTATTGATCTGAAAGCAATTTACCTACCAAGCCACCACGCCAATAATGTTTGAGTACATTGACATGTTCATTGTGCTTATAAAACCAAGCCGTTGCGCGACCTTTTTTAGTGGCAACAATTGCGTTTAATTGTTGCCAGTGAGTTGGGTCAAACCAATCAAGAAAAACATCGCTGGTGGTCTTTTCGTTGCTGAGCAAGTAATGGCTATTTATTTTGGTAATGTTCATCAAACATACGTGGATAGCAAATGATGAGGCAAGTGTACCGTGTTTTTTATTCGCCTTAAACTTGCAAAGCACATTGATTAATTTAAGATCGCACACCTAACAAGCTTTATTTGCAGGAAATTTGGTGTCTTTTTCTCCTCGTTCTATTTGTATTCTTAGGCTTTCGGCAATTGGTGACGTGTGTCATGCGGTCGCAGCTGTGCAAGCCATACAAGCAACATACCCTGACGCGTCTATCACTTGGGTGATTGGTAAAGTAGAAGCCATGTTATTGGCAGACTTGCCTGGCGTGAAATTTGTCGTGTTTGATAAAAAGCAAGGTAAGGCAGCTTATAAGACACTGAAGCAGGCTTTTAGAGGTCAAAGGTTTGATGTGCTGCTGCATATGCAAGTGGCACTTAGGGCTAACCTTGCTGCACGTTGCATTCCCGCAAAAGTGAAAATCGGCTTTGATAAAGGCCGTAGTAAAGAGCTGCATTCTTTATTTGTTAATCGCAGAATTGAGCCGCAAAGCGAGCCCCATGTACTTGAAGGGTTCCAGAACTTTGCCCGAACTATTGGCGTAACGTGTGACAAGCCTACTTGGAATATGCCTGTTACAGAACAAGACCGGCAACAAGCACACACGTTGTTAGGTAGTTTACACGAGCGAATTTTTGCGATTTCCCCCGCGGCAAGTAAAGCTGAGCGTAACTGGTTACCAGAGCGTTATGCTGCACTGGCTGATCATGCTGCAAAGCAGGGGTTTTCTGTAGTGATCACGGGGGGGCCTACGCCTTTAGAAGAAACACTGGCTGGGGATATTATCCGACATGCTCAATGTGAGATCAAAAATTTAGTGGGTAAGACGCAACTCAAAACCTTACTCTGTGTACTTGAACGCGCATCACTGGTTTTAGCGCCTGATACTGGCCCTGCTCACATGGCGGTAACGGTTGGTACGCCCGTAATTGGGTTATATGCACATTCAAACCCTGCTAGAACAGGGCCTTATTTGTATCAAGATTATGTGGTTGAGGTCTATCACCAAAATCTGTTAGAACAAAAAGGTAAAACGGCACAGCAGCTCCCTTGGGGAGTACGCGTTAAGGGCAGTGATTTAATGGCGCAGATAACCACAGAGCAAGTAATCGATATGTTTAACCATGTGGTAGAGGTTGAGAAGCTATGAGTAGCAAACAAAAAGCCATTTTTTTAGATAGAGATGGAGTTATCAATGTTGATCACGCCTATGTTCATAAAATTGAAGACTTTGAGTTTATCGATGGTGTGTTCGAGGCATGTCAGCAATTTGTTGCTATGGGCTACATTATCGTTGTGGTAACTAACCAATCTGGTATTGGGCGAGGTTATTATAACGAGCAGCAGTTTTCCAAATTGAGTGATTGGATGTGCGATGAATTCGCCAAACATCAAGTCAATATTTCCAAGGTTTATTACTGCCCTCACCACCCAGACAAAGCTCTGCCGCAGTTTAAACAAGAATGTGGGTGTCGTAAGCCAAGCCCAGGTATGTTGACTCAGGCGATTGAAGAGTTTGATATTGATGTGTCACAAAGCATCATGGTGGGAGATAAATTATCAGACATAGAAGCGGCTCGTGCGGCAGGACTCAGTAAGGCTATTTTGGTTGAGTCAGGACAAGCATTTTCCGAGGCAGTAAAAAGCCAAGCAGACCTCGTTTGCGCATCTCTAAAACAGGTGCCAAATTTGTTGTAGCTCATCTCATAACTATTTCACCTAATCGGATTGCACGGGATAATCACAGTTCGTGCAATTGCGGTTTGAACCTTTTACAATAGCGACCCAATATGATTTGCCCTGTACCCAATGCTAACGCGTTGTGTACGTAGGGACCCGTGCAAATAATGGAGACTCCAAATGAGAGCATCGGCCTTTTACAGCCAGATTCAAAATCAGCTTGAAGAAGTAAAAGCTGAAGGTTTATATAAAAGTGAGCGTATTATCACTTCTTCTCAGCAAGCTGAAATTGCAGTTTCAAGTGGCGATTCAGTGATTAACTTCTGTGCCAACAACTACTTGGGACTTGCCAATCATCCTACATTGATTGCTGCTGCCAAGCAGGGGTTAGATGCTCATGGTTTTGGTGTAGCTTCAGTTCGTTTTATTTGTGGAACACAAGATATTCATAAAACGTTAGAAGCGAAAATCAGTGAGTTTTTACAAACAGAAGACACGATCCTTTATTCTTCATGCTTTGATGCAAACGCAGGTCTTTTTGAAACAATTCTTGGCCCTGATGATGCCATTATTTCTGATGCACTAAACCACGCTTCTATTATCGATGGTGTGCGCTTATGTAAAGCTAAGCGTTTTCGCTATGCAAACAACGACATGGCTGATTTAGAAAAGCAGTTAATCGCTGCGGATGAAGCGGGTGTAAAGAACAAACTGATCGCCACTGACGGTGTCTTTTCGATGGATGGTGTGATCTGTAACTTAGAAGCGCTTTGTGACTTAGCTGATAAATACGATGCGCTAGTAATGGTTGATGATTCACATGCGGTTGGTTTTGTTGGTGAAAATGGTCGTGGTACGCCTGAGTATTGTGGTGTGATGGACCGTGTTGATATTATTACAGGTACGCTTGGTAAAGCGCTTGGTGGTGCATCTGGTGGTTATACATCGGGTAAAAAAGAAGTGATTGACTGGCTACGTCAGCGTTCTCGTCCATACTTATTCTCTAACTCTTTGGCTCCTTCAATTGTAACAGCGTCAATTGCGGTACTCGACATGCTAAAAGAGGGTAAAGCATTACGTGACACATTGTGGAGCAATGCCGCTTACTTCCGTGAAAAAATGGAAGCGGCTGGATTTACTTGTGCAGGTAAAGATCATGCCATCATTCCTGTAATGCTAGGTGATGCAAAAATTGCAGCTCAGATGGCAGACAAGTTACTTGCTGAGGGTATTTATGTTACTGGTTTCTCATTCCCTGTAGTACCTAAAGGGCAAGCAAGGATCCGTACACAAATTTCAGCTGCTCATACGCGTGAGCAGCTAGACAAAGCCATTGACGCCTTTACTCGTATTGGTAAAGAGCTAGGCATTATATAATTTCAAAGCAAGCAAAGTGCTTGCTTGTCACTGAGTAATGAGTATGAAAGCTTTATCTAAGTTAAAAGCAGAACCAGGGATATGGATGACAGATGCGCCTAAACCGGAAGTAGGGCATAACGATCTGTTAATTAAGATCCGTAAAACCGCGATTTGTGGTACAGATGTGCATATCTACAAATGGGATGAATGGGCGCAAAATACGATTCCAACGCCTATGGTTGTAGGCCATGAGTACGTTGGTGAAGTAGTCGATATGGGCCAAGAAGTGCGTGGTTTTAAAGTCGGCGACAGAGTTTCGGGCGAAGGGCATATTACGTGCGGGCATTGTCGAAACTGTCGAGCTGGGCGTGTGCATTTATGTCGTAACACCACCGGTGTTGGTGTAAATCGTGAAGGCTCATTTGCCGAATACTTAGTTATCCCCGCATTTAACGCATTCAAAATCCCAGATAATATTTCTGATGAATTAGCGTCTATTTTTGACCCATTTGGTAACGCAGTGCATACCGCTTTGTCTTTTGATTTAGTGGGCGAAGATGTTTTGATCACCGGCGCAGGTCCAATCGGAATCATGGCGGCAGCGGTTGCGAAACATGTTGGTGCGCGCCATGTGGTGATCACTGATGTGAATGACTACCGTTTAGAGCTGGCTCGCAAAATGGGCGCCACGAGAGCTGTAAATGTTGCTAACGAAAAGCTTGAAGATACCATGAAAGAGCTGGGTATGACCGAAGGCTTCGATATTGGCCTAGAAATGTCTGGCGTACCTGTAGCATTCAACAGCATGCTGAATAACATGAACCATGGTGGTAAAATTGCCATGCTAGGTATTCCACCGTCAGACATGGCCGTTGACTGGAACCAAGTTATTTTCAAAGGGCTTGTGATCAAAGGTATTTATGGTCGAGAAATGTTCGAAACTTGGTACAAAATGGCAAGCTTAATCCAATCAGGTCTCAATCTAGAGCCAATTATCACCCACCAATTCCATATTGATGAGTTCCAAAAGGGCTTTGATACTATGATTTCTGGTCAATCGGGGAAAGTGATCTTAAACTGGGATTAGCCCCCGCAGTGGTAAATTCTTTTAGGGCGGCGTAGGTCGCCCTTTTATTATAAGAGTAGTATTTTATGTCAATGAAACATATCTCTGTTGCGCAAACTAAAGAGCTATTAGGGCGTGATGATGTAGTGATAGCTGATATTCGTGATGAAAATAGTTTTGCGCAGGGACATATCCCAGGTTCAGAGCATCTATCTAATGCCAATATCGCACACTTTATGCAGGAAAAAGAATTCGATCAGCCAATTATTGTGGTTTGTTATCATGGTATTAGCTCACAGGGTGCGGCAAATTATTTAATTGAGCAGGGATTTGAAGATGTTTACAGTATGGATGGCGGCTTCACACAGTGGGCATCTGAATTACCGGATCAAGTAAATAGATGATTTTATTGGGTACTTTTAATAATCCTCGCGCCGTTCAAGGTGCTGCGGATTATTTTAAAACACAAGGTGTACCAGTGCGCTTGCGCTCTGATGATGGTACACAGGTAGAGGTTTGGGTGCCCAACGAGTTTAAAGCTAAAGCAAGCTTACTTTGGCAAGAATTTTTAGCAAATCCTGATCATGATAGATATTTAGCCGCATCATGGCAAAGCGGTGAGGCAAAGTCTCCACTGAGTTATGCATCAAACGACTTAAATTTAGTGCAACGTTTTATGTCATTACATTGGTTTTTAAAGCTTATTTTTATTCTATGTATGGGTGTATTTGTCAGTTTTTATTTATTTGATGCAAACACGATTTTTAGCCACTTACAGTTTAAAGCACACGATCCGGGCAGCTGGTTTACACCGGTACTGTTACACTTTGGTGCTTTACACTTAGTATTTAATCTAAGTTGGTGGTTACATTTAGGTAATCAGATAGTGAGTCGCTCGGGGGCTATTTACATTTATATGCTGTTTGTTTTGAGTGCCTTAGTGAGTAATTGGGCACAGTTTATTATGGTTGACAGTCGCTTTGGTGGGCTCAGTGGTGTTGTGTATGCGCTATTGGGTTATGCTTGGGTGTTTGGTGCTAAAAACCCATCACAGCCAGCAATAGTGAGTAAGGGCGTTGTTGGCTTTATGCTGTTATGGATGATATTTGGGTTTACCGATATGTTTTTTATTAGTATGGCAAACTGGGCTCATCTATTTGGGTTGCTCACAGGTATGGTCGTTGCGTTGTTGCAACCAAGCAAGCAAATCAGTGATACAGGTATTTAGTAAACAAGACGTCGCGAATAATTTCTTCTCCTGTTTCTTCTTTCAAAAGGTTTTTTAGTTTATCAGCGCAGCGGCGTCTAATTTCTTCTCGACCTGTTAAAGACTTTATGGTTTCTTCTGGCTCTTTACTTAAAATTTGTACGATAGCATCTCTTAACAGTGGGGTATGATGCTCCACAACACTAATGTTACCAACGTCTTCTAGCATCAAATCAACAGTCACGCGAACATAACCTAGCTTCTTATTTGATTGGCCAATGTAGTTTGTAATGATGTCTGGTTCAAAACCAAAGTAGCCTACATTAGATTCTGAGCGTGCCCCAAAACTTGCAATAACGAGTACAGCAACCGCAAATAAGTAGTATGGTTTGTTCATAACAATTTGAAATCCCGTTGGTTCAAAAGTGAAACTGGCAATGCTAAGTGTATACTTAAATTGCATTATTTTACACATTTGTGATGTATATCTTATTAAAATATCAGCAAACTTTTTTGAAGCAGTGGGTAGTGCTATGATACGGGGGTATTTTTCAAAAATCAGATAGAGTTTTTTTGATGGCACCTTTTTCCATTGATTTTGAGTGGCAATCTGCACCAGAGTATTCTCATTTATTAAGCGACGACGCTGCAATTATTTTAGACAGTGGTTCACTGACATCTTGTTTAAAAAAGCAAAGTACGGATTTCAGAGTAGATGTATTGCAAGAACAATGGATCGCAGCAACGCAAGAACATCAAAGGCTTTTAGGGCAATATTGTACTCAACTCCAATGTCGAGAAGTATTGCTAGTATGTGATGATGTTGCGAGAGTTTATGCACAAAGCTGGATCAATACGCAAGCTGCAGATTTAGGGGTCCGTCAATTAGGTAATAAACCCTTAGGCGAAGTTTTGTTTCAAGATAAATCATGGCAACGCTCAGCGCTTGAAGTTGCACAAATAGATTACCCAAACGCACTTGCGCCGTTGTTAAAAGATTTACAATTATCTGAGCAGCGATTGTATGCAAGACGTCGAGTCTTTACACACCAAGATGCAAAAATAATGGTCTGTGAAGTATTTTTACCGAAGGTCAGCTATGCAACTCAATTCGCTTCATAAATCGAATATTCCCTCGTATTTACGCTTGATGCGTACAGACAGGCCAATAGGCACATTGTTATTGCTATGGCCAACTTATTGGGCGCTATGGTTGGCCAACTCAGGTATCCCGCCTATTGAACTACTTGTTATTTTCAGTTGTGGTGTATTTGTTATGCGCAGTGCTGGTTGCGTGATTAATGACTTTGCAGATAGAAAAGTAGATGGTGCTGTAAAGCGCACTGCACAACGTCCATTAGCAATTGGTGAAGTAAAACCCGGGGAAGCATTGAGCTTATTTTGTTTACTTATTAGCTTAGCTTTTGCGCTCGTACTCATGCTTAACTGGCAGACTATATTATTGTCTGTAGTGGCATTATTGTTAGCTGCATGTTACCCATTTATGAAACGCTATACGCACTTGCCCCAAGTTGTGTTAGGTATGGCATATAGTTTTTCTATTCCCATGGCCTTTATGGCTAGTATGGATGCTGTGCCTGTATACGCATGGCTTATGTTTATTGCCAACGTATTATGGACGGTTGCCTACGATACGATGTATGCCATGGTAGATAGAGATGATGACTTGAAAATAGGCGTTAAATCCACGGCAATTCTATTTGGTAAGTACGATAGACATTGGATCGTTATATTAAATAGTGCCTTCATTGCAATTATGGCGCTTATTGGAATAAATCAGAACATGCATTGGCCTTACTTCTTAGGGCTAGCTTTTGCATTATTGCTGTTGTCTTTGCTTCAGGTATCAATACATAAAAGGGATAGAGATAATTGCTTTAAAGCCTTTTTAAGTAACAATAGAGTTGGCTTAGTTATTTTCATTGGGGTTGCTTGTAGCTATCTCATATAAAAAAATTCATAAAAAAGGTGCGGGTAGCACCTTTTTTATGCACAGAAATAATCACACTTTTGAAGTGTAGGCTTTGGCCTTCGCTGATGTTTCAATCAAACTGAGTAAGTGTTTGATATGACTGTCACGGCTGACATGGTGGTTGGTTTGAACAACTAATTGCTCATGGTTGATGTCTTTATTGGTTTTTAAAATCACCAAACTAGGGTCTTGCGCGATGGTGTTAGCGTGCTCGATGCTGGCAATAGCAAAATGATTTGACTGCTTTAGGCCATCCATTACCTGATCGATGTTACCTATTTTCATACTACTGCTTTTGTTTAGCCCCTCTACTGCTTCATTTAGCATTGACTGCACTTGCTTAGACTGCGAAAAACAACCATACATAGGGTAATCATATAGTTCTTCTTTGCGAAGGGAATCTCTGCTGGCAAGAGGGTGGTGTTTAGCCACAAAAAGTATAAGTTGGTCAGGAAGGTAGATATCGCTAACCACGTTACTCGCTGATTGTAAGTAAACACTGATATCAATTTCGCCAAGTTGCAGCTTACGAGTTAACTCATGCTCATCTTGCAATTGCATCTCAATTTTAATATTGGGGTAATCAGCAAGAAACTGACCACAGGACATAGGCACAATTGAGCTGGCTTCACTGGTGTAGCCAATCACTAGCTTTTGCTGATCTCGACCAAATAAACTTTGCTTGATAGTTTTCTTGGTTAGCTCAAGCTCTGACAGTGTTGTTTTACAATAACTCAAAAACATCTCACCTTGTTCAGTGAGCCTAACAGAGCGTGTTGAACGCTTAACAAGTTCGCAACCAATTTCATCTTCCAAAGTTTGAATACTTCTGGTCAAAGCTGAGGTGCTTATTTGTGTTTGTTCCGCAGCTTGTCTGAAATGACGCAAATTGCCTAAGGCGACAAACTGTTCTAGTTGTTCAAATCTCATTCGAAATTCCTTTTAATTTCTACTTATCACATAAAATTAATGTGTTTTCCTAATACTAATACAAGTATCAGAAGATTGAAAGTGAATATTTTACATTTTGCTTACAAAACTTAATCAGGGTAACTGTCTCTAATTGCGATAAACTGATCTAAGTTGTTTATAAATAAATCAACGAGTTTAGGATCAAATTGCTTCCCCTTCTCAGATTCTATCAGCGCTAGTACTTTTTCTAAAGGCCAAGCAGGCTTGTAACATCTATCACTGCCTAATGCATCAAAGACATCAGCCAGCGCGGTTATCCGACCGACTATATCTATTTTCTCACCTTTTAGACCTCTAGGGTACCCAGTACCATCCCATTTTTCATGGTGTTGATGCGCTATTGTAGCGCCACATTGCAATATTTCGTTAGAAGAATGTTGTAAAATTTCGTAACCAGTTTGTGCGTGGGTCATCATTATTGCCCATTCGCTTTCAGTGAGCTTATCAGGTTTATTTAAAATGTTATCAGGAATGCTGATTTTTCCAATGTCATGTAACGGTGATGCGAGCTTTATTATTTCTGCACGGTAGTCTGAAAGCCCATATAGCTGGGCTAGGAGCATGCTGTAATGCGCAACGCGTTTAACATGAGAGCCAGTTTCTTTTGAGCGACGCTCTACAGCTTCACCAAGTATGTATGACAATTCTTTTTGCGAATCTTTCACTGTTTCTCGTAACTTAATATTGTCATACGCGAGGGCAATATTATTAGCAAAAAACTCCAATAATTGTCTGTCCGTACTCTTCATTTTTGAGTCTTTTCCGACATAAAGCATGGTTTCTCCCCCTCCAGCGGAAGGGAAATAGCCTACATATTCAGTTTCAGTGGATCGTGATGCCTTTAAGTTATGAGATTCTATAAAAAGTGCTTTAACATGTTCAGGTATCGAAGAAGACCTAGGCTCAATACCCAGACCAGATGCTGCCAGCAGTCTGAATTTTGCACCTGAATCGTTAGCATTATTAGTTGCCGCTGCACAATAAATATCATTGTCATTTAAGCCCATCACATTTGAGACATGCTCCAAAATTGTTGAAGCAAATTCACGAACACTGTTGCACTGCAAAAAAGATGAAGAAGCATTTATGATTTGCTCCAACCCTCTTTTGTGTCGTTCAATCGTTTGAATATCTCGATGCGCACGTAGGGCGGAATAGAGTAATGTTTTGAGTTTTACGGCGGTCAGTTCGGTTTTGTTTTTATAGTCATTAATATCATAATCTCTTATGACTGACTCTTCAGGGGCTTCACCTGGTTGGCCTGTGCGCAAAATGAGTCGTACGTCATGATTTTCTAATACGTTCCTGATGTACTTAATCAGATCTAGGCCCGCATGGTTTGTTTCCATAACAACGTCAACTAGGCCAACGGATATTAGTTCTTCTCTTTCGAGAATTTCTTTTGCTTGTTTGGCAGAGTAAGCATGATGAAAACGCAGCGGTTTTTTTTCAAACTCAAAGCCTGATAGCACTAACTTGGTTACTTGATGGATATCTTCTTCATCGTCAACTATTAAGATATCCCAATACTCTGAAGCAAGGTTTGGGTTATTTGGCTCTTCTATTAATTCATCAGAGAAAAGAAAACTGCTCACTCGCCGCCCCTTTAATGATTATTCACCTTGTCAGTATAGTCATTAATGTGAGGGGCTGCTTAATCATGAAGTTGGCTTTTTCTCAATATTTTGCAATTCTATTTCTATTGCATCACAAGAAATATGGATCTCATACAAAGAGATAATCAAAGAGATTATTAAGCAGCATAAGCTGGCCCCAAACAAAATAACGCCGGTCAAAGCAATTTCGATAAATAGGGCAAACATTGACAGTGTGCATAGCAAAAAGGCAACAACGCCCCAAACTTGCATAAAGCGTATTAATTTGATGCGCTTGCGTAAGTTATTAATTTGAGCACGAACGAGGGGTCGAATGCTTTCTCCTTCTCGCGCATTTAGCTCTCTGATAAGTTGAGCTAATACCAAAAAGCGATTGGTGTAGGCCAATAGAAGTAAAGAAATAGCAGGAAAAAGGAGTCCAGGAGTGGTTAATGTCATTTTTATCTCTTTAATAATCGCGGAACAATTTTATTATGACAGATAATAGCTTTAAGTGGCGATGTGTATTTACCACTGAAAACTTGCTAGAAGCACATATTGTGCAAGGCTTGTTATCACAGGCAAAGATTGAAACGCGCATTAGTGGTGAGCCTTTAGTGGGTGGCATCGGCGAAATCCCAGCAGATCAAGCAACACTGAGTTTACTCGTTTACGAGATAAAAGAGCGCGCTGCGCAAAAAATATTGGTAGACTACGCGCAACAGCAAACCAGCTCAGACTGGCGTTGCAATAATTGCAGAGAACTCAATGGACCAGCCTTTCAATATTGCTGGCAATGTGGAAAACATAATGACAAAAGCGAATAACTTTCAGAGAATTAGAGAGCTTAACTACTTACAGCAGGCAGTATTGGCCGCCGCGATTATTGAAAGAATGCTGCCTAACTATGGGCTGTTTAGCGAAGCTGCCCAGTTTGGCGATGAGTCGGCGTTGCGAAATGCGCTAAATGTATGTTGGGAAAAGATACTACTGCCAAAAAGCAAAATTAGCTTTGAAAAGCAAATCGAAAAGGTTGAGCCAAATGTTCCTGAGTTATCGCAATTTGATATGTTTGGTACTTACCTTGCTATTGATGCAGCAACTGCATTGTTGGGATTGATGAACGGCTTAATGACAAAAGACGAACAAGAGTTTGTTAGTATCGCTAAAATATCACAGGCAACGGTTGCGCGTTATGTCGAGTTTTTATTAGAAAATGAAGATATTGAGCCGGATAATAAAGCCGTCAGAGAACATCCTTTGATGCAATACGAAATAGAAGTGCTGTCAGAGCTTATCGACTTTGTTGAAAATATGGGACGAATTGAAGCTGATAATGTAAAAGCGCTCAAACAACAGGCATTGGCTGATGGTCAAACCAATATAGGTATAGCAATTTAGCTGGATAACGGGCTTTTACTTGCCCAATAAAAGCCACTAAAGGTAAAATACCCGCCTTTTATATCATCCATCTTGGGAGTGAGTGCGTGCGAATTTTGGGCATAGAATCATCGTGTGATGAAACTGGTATTGCTATTTATGACGATGAGCAAGGCTTATTGGCTCATCAGCTGTATAGCCAAGTCAAAGTACATGCCGATTACGGTGGTGTAGTGCCTGAGCTGGCATCTCGCGATCATGTACGCAAAACGATTCCGTTGATTGAAGCGGCATTTGAGCAAGCTGGATGTGGTCCTGAATCACTGGATGGCGTTGCCTATACTGCAGGGCCTGGACTTGTTGGTGCTTTGTTAGTGGGGACCTCAATCGGCCGTTCATTGGCTTTTGGCTGGAATATTCCTGCGGTTGCAGTTCATCATATGGAAGGTCATTTGTTGGCGCCTATGCTTGAAGATGAGCGTCCTGACTTTCCTTTTATCGCGCTGCTGGTGTCGGGTGGCCATACTATGATGGTTAAAGTAGAGGGCATTGGCGAATACGAAGTCTTGGGTGAGTCGGTAGATGATGCCGCCGGTGAAGCGTTTGATAAAACGGCCAAACTGCTGGGGCTCGATTATCCTGGAGGCCCGCTGCTTGCAAAAATGGCACAGCAGGGTGTTGCTGAACGTTTTGTGTTTCCAAGGCCAATGACGGACAGACCTGGCTTAGATTTTAGTTTTAGTGGTTTAAAAACGGCTGCCGCCAATACGATTCGCTCAGCGGGTGATGATATGCAAACAAAAGCGGATATCGCCCACGCTTTCCAAACTGCTGTAATCGATACATTAGCGATTAAGTGTAAACGTGCTTTAAAGCAAACCAACATAAAGCGTTTGGTGATTGCCGGCGGTGTCAGTGCTAACGTGGAATTACGCGCTAAACTTGAACGTGTCATGCAAGGTATGCAGGGCAAAGTGTATTATCCTCGTACGGAATTTTGCACAGATAATGGCGCGATGATCGCATTTGCAGGAATGCAACGTTTAAAAGCTAAGCAATACGCCCCACTTGATATGAAAACCCAGCCACGTTGGCCTTTGGATAGTCTGAAACCAATCTAAGGTTTTTTATCACCTACTTTTGGCTCTTTACCTTTAAGGAGCCTTTTAATATTTTCTCTATGGCGAAAAATAATCAGCACAGTTAAAAAGCTAACGGGTAACGTATAAATCGGCTTTATCCACCAAGTATACAACGGTGCAAGGCTAACCGCTGTAATCGCGGCCAATGATGAGTAGCGTGTTAGCCATAGCACGAATAACCATGTGCTAATTAATAATCCACCTAATGACAACCCAATAGGAAGTAATGCGCCAAATGCGGTCGCCACGGCTTTACCACCATTAAAATGGAAGAAAATAGGGTAGATATGTCCTAAACAGGCAGCTACAGCAACGGCACCGAGCCAAATGGGCTCTATTTGTAAAAAATAAGCACCCCAGACAGGTATTGTGCCTTTTAGAATATCGAACACTAATACTAAGATTGCAGGTAATTTACCGCCTAGACGAAGCACATTAGTAGCGCCTGGATTTTGCGAACCAGAAAAGCGGGGATCAGGTAAAGCAAAGACCCGACAGACTAGAACAGCTGAAGAGATTGAGCCTATTAAGTATGCGCAGACACAGATTAAACTAACTAACACGTGTTTCCTTATTTTGTCTTGTGGCGTTTTCGGCTATGATCGGCGTTTCGATGCCGACTGTAGTTCGCAACCTGCAGTCATCAGAGCAGTGTTTAGTAACCAGTGGAGTATCAATGGATAAGGTTTATATATCACAACTACACGTCGAAACTATAATAGGAGTTTACGACTTTGAAAAGGAAAGTAAACAAAGCTTGTATTTTGACATTGATATGTTGACCGACATTTCGGCTGCTGCACAAACTGACGATATCAACTTAGCGGTTGATTATGCAAAAGTCAGTGAACGCGTTATTGAGCATACGACGGCCAAACCGGTTGAACTGTTAGAGACGCTGTTAGAGCAGCTTGCTGCGATGATCCTTGGTGAATTTAATGTTGAACAAGTGACCATTAGAGTCAGCAAACCAGCCGCGGTTCAACAGGCGCGTACCGTAGGTGTAGAGATAACAAGAGCGAAACACTAGTTATGGCGCAAATATACATTAGTCTAGGCTCAAATGTTAATCGCGAGCACAATTTAAGAGCCGGCTTAACTGCACTTATTAAGTACTTTCCAAATTATCAACATTCAAGTGTCTATGAAAGCGAAGCTGTAGGGTTTAATGGCAGCAACTTTTATAATTCGGTGCTGGGTGCAACAACACAAATGCCACTTCAAGAGGTGTGCCATTTGCTAAAACAAATAGAGCTTGAAAATGGCCGCACTCGCAATGATAAAAAGTTTAGCCCGCGCACGCTAGATTTAGATTTATTGTTTTATGACGATGTTATATGCGAACAACCAGCGCAGTTGCCAAGAGATGAAATCACAAAAAATGCGTTTGTGCTGCAGCCTTTGGCGGAAATAGCCCCAAGTTTTATTCATCCTGTTAGTCAACAAAGCATAGCTAGTATTTGGCAAGCTTATAACAACCCTCAACAAAAACTATGGAAAGTGGAGCTGTCTTTACTATGAGTATTATTGAAGTGATCCTTCTGGCGTTGGTACAAGGGTTAACTGAGTTTTTACCAATCTCTAGCTCGGCGCATTTAATTTTGCCTTCTCAAGTGTTGGGATGGGTTGACCAAGGCACCGCGTTTGATGTGGCGGTGCACGTTGGTACTTTATTGGCCGTGGTTATTTATTTTCGTAAGGAAGTCGGAGATATCCTTGGTGCGTGGTTCAAGTCGTTTGGTCAACAAGGTAAAACAGATGATAGTCAATTGGGGTGGTGGATAATCATCGCGACTTTACCGTCGTTGATAATCGGTTATTTAGTCAAAGATTATGTGGAAGTGTATTCTCGTAATGCTTGGATCATTGCAACCACCACTGTGGTGTTTGGTCTATTACTTTGGTATGCAGATGCAAAAGCAAAACAAATAAAAACGATTTATCAAATTAATTGGCTTAGTGCGTTATTAATTGGACTATCGCAGGTTGTCGCGATGGTTTTTCCCGGCACCTCGCGTTCGGGGATCACTATGACGGTAGGATTATTACTTGGCTTAAACAAACAAAGCGCAGCACGTTTTTCATTTTTAATGTCTATCCCAGTGATTGCCGCAGCGGGCTCTTATTATATCTATAAGTTGGTAAGCACTGGGGAAGTTATAAATTGGAATGCTATTCTATTAGGAACCGCGTTATCTTTTATTGCCGCATATGCTTGCATTCACTTTTTCTTAAAGGTAATTGAGCGTATGGGTATGTTTCCTTTCGTTGTCTATCGATTATTACTCGGTGCGGCACTTTTTACTTTTTTACTTTGGTAATGTGATCACAACGAGGTACAACCTTATTGGTTGTACCTCGTTGTTTTATCTTCCCTCGTTGAAATCATTTTGGTTTGCAAAATTCTCACAGGTTAGACTGGCACCAACATGCTGCATGAAATAGCACTTAAAGTGCATTTTCAAGAGCTTTTAAACGTGCTTGACTCAATTGTTCTTTAATCTGAGCCCCTTTATAGCCTTGTGCAATAATACTTTGCACATCAACTTCTATGGCTTGCTGTGTCGAATTTCTGACTTTAGTAATACGTGCTAATTGGTCTGGTGCATGTGCTAGTGCAGTTTGGCAAAATACCTCAAAACGCGCTGGCCTACGCCATACATCAAGTGCGTTAAGTAACTTTAAAACACTTTCAGCGCACAGTGTCTCTTCGCGTAGTAAGCTCTGATAATGACAAAAATCTCTGGCACACTGGGCGTATGTATTTGGCACCTTTAAGGTTTGCTCAATGTTCTGTAAGTCTTCTAATTGGCATGGCGCTAGCCATAAACAAAACTGCACGAGCTTAAAATTCGGGCTGTCTTTTTGTAGTTGGCTGACTTTTTCTGTCAGTGAGTTACTTTGTGAACTAGTCCACGTTTTGAACATCGGAAATACCAACTCAAGCGCGTCAATTTGCTCTAATACATCACAAAAAATTGCTATACAGCCATCACTCAAGCATTTTTCTACTTCCATCCAAACGCGCTCTTTGGTTAAGGTTGCAAGTTCACCTTGTCTTACCATCTCAGCCATTAGTTGACGTGTTTCTGGTGCAATAGTAAAACCTAAGTAATGATAGCGAGCGGCAAATCGAGCGACTCGTAAAATGCGCAAAGGGTCTTCGCTAAAGGCGGGGCCGACATGTCTAAGTATTCTGTTTGCGATATCTTTTTGGCCGTTAAAAGGGTCGACTAACTGACCATTTTCATTTTTAGCGATGGCATTAACGGTGAGATCTCGACGATATAAATCTTGCTCTAGGGTAATATCAGGCGAAAAGTCGCAAATGAAGCCCCCATAGCCTTGTCCTTGCTTTCGCTCGGTTCTGGCTAAAGCATATTCAGCTTTGCTCTTGGGATGTAAAAAGACTGGAAAGTCTTTGCCAACTTGGGTGTAACCTAGGGAAAGCATTTGCTCAATGGTAGCCCCTACAACCACATAATCTTCATCAATGATTGGGCGATTGAGTAATTCATCTCTTACAGCACCGCCAACTAAATACACTTGCATAGTGTCCTCAACAAAACAATTTGCGCAAAATTAGAAACAAGGTTTTAACTTATTGTGTTTTTTTGCCATTATAGGCACCATCATAACAATAAAGAGACGCATCGTGTATTTACGCTATTTTGGATTGAGCGAAAAACCGTTTTCTATTGCTCCCAACCCTGAGTATCTATTTTTAAGTGACAGGCATAAAGAAGCTTTGGCGCACTTGACCTATGGTCTGGGGGATGCTGGTGGATTTGTGTTGCTAACCGGTGAGGTAGGAACAGGAAAAACCACGGTTACTCGCAGCATGCTAGCACAACTTCCTGAGTCAACTCAGGTGGCTTTTATCCTAAACCCTGCGTTGTCTGAAATTGAGCTGTTAGCCAGCATTTGTGATGAGTTAAAAATTGCGTATCCTGCTGAGCAGGCAAGCTTAAAGGTGCTAACCGACCTCATCAAAGCGAGGTTACTTGAAAATCACGCATCTGGTGGTCACACTATGCTGATCATCGATGAAGCACAGCACTTGGCTGCAGAGGTGCTAGAGCAATTGCGTCTGCTGACGAACCTAGAAACCGACCATAAGAAGCTATTACAAATTGTGTTAGTTGGTCAGCCAGAATTGCAGCACCTGTTGCAGCGCAATGAACTGCGACAATTGGCCCAACGAATTACAGCGCGCTACCATTTGTTGCCTCTAACGCAATCGCAAGTTTATGCCTATATTCAACACCGACTGCAAAAGGCGGGCTGCAAGAATATGCTGTTTAATCATGATGCGATTGCATACATGCATAAGGTCACGGCGGGGATTCCAAGATTACTAAACTTGTTGGCTGATCGTTGCTTGCTCGGCGCTTATTCTGCTCAACAGCAGGTTATTAACAAAAAAATTGCAATGCAAGCAGCTAAAGAAGCATTGCCATTAGATTTAGTCCCAATGCAAACTAAACCACAAAGGTCACAAGCTTGGTGGCTTTCGTCGGCTGCGTTAGCTAGTTTTGCGTTTGGTTTTGCACTTTCATTTGTTTTTTAGTGGTGAGTTATGTCGTATTTAGTTAATGCCTTGAAGCAATCACAGCAAACTGCCCACAGTGAGCAAGATCACTTAGCATATCAACATGAAAAACAACTTAGACTATATAAAACCTTAGTGTTGGGGTTATCAAGTGTCGTACTCATAGGTGGATTTTCTTTTGCAGGGTTTATGAGTGGTCATTATTTACAATCATCAATTGCGCAATCCAACACCATCACCCAAGAGCACAGTGAGAAACAACCAGCTGAACTGGCGGATGCAAACAAGCCGCAACCAAATGTAGATAAAGACGATGCTCTAACGGCACAAGCTCCGTCAATGCCCAGCCAAAAGCACAATGTAATGACACAGCCTGTCACACAACCCATGAATGTAATGGCGGGTCAGCCAGTAGCAACCAATAACACCATGATGAGTGCGGTACAGTACCAATGGATGTCCGTACAAGTGGGTTTTGATGCTAATGGACAAGCTTTGTATCGACAGCAATTAGTGCCTGTAACCAATGGGCAAGTGATGAATATGGCACCAACGATGCCACAGCAAGCAGGGCAGCAAAACCTGCAAGTTCAAAATTATCAACAAACGGCGCAGGAAGATCTGAGTCAATACCGAGTGCTTGGTAAGCCATTATCTACACCAACAACCGAAGTGAGTGAGCCTGAAGATCCAGCGCTTGCTGGTGTATCTAAAGAGCTTAAAGAAGCGTTTGCACAAGCGGTGGCAGAAACCGAAACTCAGTCGCCACACCATGTTACTGCAAGTAGTCGTGATTCTGCTCGTGCCACACCAATTGAGCTGTTGCCAAGTGCTTTACAAAATAGTTTGCCGTCTTTACGTTATCAGGCACATATTTATGCTACTGATGCGGACAAACGCTGGATAAAACTAAACAACCGAGAGTTGTATGAAGGTGATAGTATCGGAGCGCTGCAGTTAGTAGAGATCACCCCAGAACAAGCGCTGTTTAATTATGATGGCTATGAATTTAGTATGAAGGCGATGCAAGACTGGCTGCCATAAGGTTATGGCAGCATGGAGTGTTTAAAGAATTTAAGCAAATTGAGACTAAATTCTTCAGGTTTAATCGCCGCTTCAATTTCATCGTCAGCACGTTTACTCGATAAATCAACATCTTTTACCTCGGTATAGTGCATGTGTTTAGCGTGATAAAAGATCTTCACTATCGGTTGTAGTGGTGTTTTAGGGTTACTTTGACTGATAACACCCACACGTTGGCTTTTTAGTTTAACTAAGGTGCCAACAGGATACACACCCATACAGTGAATAAATGCGTTGAGTAGGGTTTCGTCGTAATGATGTGGCACATGCTCTCGTAACACCTTAAATGCTGCTACTGGGGTTTTACTACTCTTATACACTCTATCAGCCGTAATTGCGTCGTAGGTATCGACTATGGCGATCATGCGCACATATTGGGATAACTCATCGGCGCTTTTCCCATAAGGGTAGCCGCTGCCATCCAAGCGTTCATGATGAAAACCTGCTATTTCAGTAGCCATGTCACCTAGATTTGCATTTGCGACGATGTCATAACTGAATCGGGCATGCTGTTTCATTACTTCATATTCGTCGTGTGTGAGTGTGCCTGGCTTATTTAGAATTTCATCAGGCACCTGAATTTTACCTATGTCATGGAGCAATGCACCTGTGGTTACTTGTTCAATGAGCGCTCTGTCAAATGATAAATGCTTTGCAAAAATGCCAATTAAAATAGCGACATTGATGGAGTGCTCTAGCAAGTAGGCATCTTTATCTTTGATTTGTGCAATACAAGCCAGTGCATCTTGGTTTCTAAATATTGAGTCAATTAAGCCGCTGGCAGTATCTTGAAACGGTGAGAGATCAAGTTGCTTACCATTTTTCAAATCATCGAACGTTTTTTGCTGTAAAGCTTTTGCTTGTTGATAAAGTGCATTGGCTTTATCGAGTTCATTTTCTATCGAGGTTGATTTATGAAAAGGATCGTATTTTTTTGACACGGGCTGTGTTTGTTCTTCTCGAAGAGAAGCTTGGTTTTGTGACTCCATCTGCTGTACTGGCTTGTCACTTTTATCAGATTGCTTTTCCTCGCTTGTATGAAGAGTTTTATCAGGGTCAATTTCAACGGCCATAACGCCTGCTTTGAGGAGATTATCAATGCCATCTTGGGTTTTGACCCAGCCTTGGTTTTTCACTTTAACGTGACCTGTTTGTTTTGTCACGCCAACGACAAACATCCCTGGTTTTAACTCATTGATATCTATAGTCTTCAATTTGATGTCCTATAATCTTCAAGTTAATTTTAAGGTTAGCAAAGGATCAATTAAAAGGAAGGAATTAAGGGGGAGTTTCTAAGACTAAATGATGATAAAAAATAAAAAAGCCAGCATATGCTGGCTTTTCATCATGTTATATAAAGTGATTACTCTTCATCTTCAACGAGTGTCATCAACGATGTATTACCACCTGATGCAGTGGTATCGATACTAATCGTTTTTTCTGTGATGAGTCGGTTGATTAAAGTGTCGTAATACTCAGCACTAATTACTGGCAAAATCGCACCAGAGCGAGCAGCAAGTTGCTGACTAAAGTAGCCAAGTCTAGACGAGCGTGCCGCTACCACCGCACCAGCAAGGTGAGGATGCGCCAAAATAGCTTGCAGCTGGTTTGGTCTAGCAACTTGGAATACGCCTTCGGCAATGCCCGTAGAGATGAATTTGTCTCTAAATGCTTGCGCTTCTTCATAGAACAACTCTGATGCTACTGTGATAACCGTGTTACCAGCAGCTAGCGCTGTAATTATAGAAATTGCCCAGAAGTTGAAAGAGGTACTCTTATCGGCATAACACACAACACAGCCTCGAGGTTCAAGGTGCAATGTATTCGACTCACCTGTAGGACCCGGTAAGGTAGTGAAAGAACGCATGCGCTTTTCAAGGCGATTTAATTGTGCACGAGCATCGGCCAGTGTTTTTGCTAAATCATCAGCAAGGTCGTCGATGATTTCAACAGTGGCAACTTTTGCTAATAGCTGACGCACGGCAGAAACACGGTCATTTAATGGTGTATTACGCCAGATCTTCTCATCGCGCATTGAGTTACGCATCAATTTATCAACTTGCTCTGCTGCGCCTGGGAAATCATGCGTTTCTAACTGATCAGCTGTCAGGTTAGTCATTTGCACATTCTCAGGAGATGCCTTTTCTTTGACCAAACGATATAAGTAGTTTGGACCACCGGCTTTTGGACCAGTACCCGATAAACCACGACCACCAAATGGCTGCACGCCCACGATAGCGCCGATCATGTTACGGTTTACGTAGACGTTACCTGCACGTGACATCTTCGCTAGATACTGACAACGTTCTTCGATGCGTGAGTGAACACCCATAGTTAGACCGTAGCCAGTTGCATTAATCTGATCAATAACTTTATCGAGGTCTTGGGCTTTGTAGCGAACAATGTGTACGATAGGACCAAACACTTCACGCTTAAGTACAGACAAATCAGCAATTTCATATAAACGAGGTGCAAAGAAGTAAGCGCCATGCTCATTGTTGTCTGGGATCTTAGATTCAAATAACAACTTACCATTGCTCTTCAAGTACTCAACATGTGCAGTGAGCGTGTTCAGTGCTTTTTCATCGATCACTGGACCTACATCAGTAGACAGTAATGAAGGGTCACCAACATGTAGCTCTTGTAATGCGCCTTTTAGCATGGTGATGATGCCATCAGCAACATCATCTTGTAAGAACAATACGCGTAGGGCTGAACAACGTTGACCAGCACTTTGGAAGCCAGATGAAATAACATCATCGACGACTTGCTCAGGAAGTGCAGTTGAATCAACAATCATACAGTTTTGACCGCCGGTTTCAGCAATCAAAGGTACCTGAATGTCATTACGCTCTGCTAGGATTTGCGAAATCAAAGTACCGGTTTCTGTTGAACCTGTGAACATCACGGCTTGAATGCGTTCATCTGGCACTATGTGTTTACCTACTTCACTGCCACGCGCAATAACAGGTTGCACGACATGCTCCGGTAAGCCTACTGTGTGCATTAACTCGATACAACGCAAAGCAACATAGCTTGTTTGCTCAGCAGGTTTTGCGATAACCGTGTTACCCGTTACAATTGCTGCAGCAACTTGGCCTAGGAAAATAGCCAGAGGGAAGTTCCATGGACTGATACATAAGATAACACCGCGAGCTTCGAAGCGTTCATCTTGCGACAGTTCTTCAGCACGAGCTGCATAGTAACGGCAAAAATCAACTGCTTCACGCACTTCATCAATGCTGTCTTGAGCTACCTTACCTGCCTCTTTAATACAGATAGCAACCAGCTCATCGTGATGGCGCTCAAGAATATCTGCAACTCGGCGCAGTAAATCTGCTCGCTCTTTCACTGGTGTTTGTGACCAACTTGCAAATGCTTGGTCGGCATTTTCTAGCATGGCTTTCATGTCATCACTTTGATGAACACGAACCTGGCCTACCACTTCTTTGTGGTTAGCTGGGTTGCGCACCGCTAGGTGGCCTTCTTTTACTTGGCTTTCGTCAATTAAATGTTCGTTAAACCAACTGTCTAAGTTTTCTTTAAACGGTGTTAATGTATTGATATCGGTCAAGTCCATCCCTTTTGAGTTTGGACGCTCATCACCGTAAAGCTCAATGGGTAACTTGATTTGTTTATTGAACTTGTTGCGTAAACCTTGCAGGGTTTCAACTGGATCTGGCAACAGTGACTCAACAGGTTTTGAGGTATCTACAATCGCGTTTACAAATGAAGAGTTGGCGCCGTTCTCTAATAAACGACGTACCAAGTAAGCAAGCAGGTCTTCATGCTGGCCAACTGGCGCATATACTCGGCATTGGATTTTTTCTTTCTCAACGATTTGGTCGAATAGTGACTCACCCATACCGTGTAGACGTTGGAATTCAAAGCCTTGGTTATCACCTTTAGCGACTTCAAGAATCGTTGCTGCCGTGTAGGCATTGTGTGTAGCAAACTGAGGGAAGATCACATCACGCGCTTCAAGCAGTTTAATTGCACACGCTTTGTAAGATACGTCGGTGGTTGCTTTTCGCGTAAACACAGGGAAGTGATTTAAACCATCTTGTTGCGTGGTTTTAATTTCAGTATCCCAGTAAGCACCTTTAACCAGTCGAACCATCAACCTGCGGCCGACACGACGAGCTAAATTCGCTAGCCACTCAACAACAAAAATAGCGCGTTTTTGGTAAGCTTGAACCGCTAAGCCAAAGCCTTGCCAATCGCCCAGATCATCGTCAGAGAATACGGCTTCGATAATATCTAAAGAAATATCTAAACGGTCAGCCTCTTCAGCATCTACCGTAAAGCCGATATCATATTTTTTCGCAACCAATGCTAACTCTTTTAGCTTTGGCACAATTTCACTCATAACACGGTCACGATGACTAAATTCGTAACGTGGGTGAATGGCTGATAGCTTAACTGAGATACCTGGGCTCTTGATTGGACCACGGCCATTCGCTGCTTTACCAATGGCATGGATTGCAGTCATGTAGCTTTTGAAGTAACGCTCTGCATCGGCCATGGTGCGCGCACCTTCACCGAGCATATCGTAAGAGTACACGTAGCCTTTTTGCTCTTTATCAGCTGCACGTTCAATGGCTTCATCAATATTTTGACCCATGACGAACTGCTTACCCATGATCTTCATCGCAAAGTTCACAGACTTGCGGATCACAGGTTCACCTAAACGGCCAATGGTTTTTTTCAGAACACCAAATTGTTGTTCTTTGTTTTTATCCGTGTAATTAACCATTTTACCGGTGACTAACAGTCCCCAGCTCGATGCATTCACAAATAAAGAATCGCTGCTGCCTAAGTGAGAACTCCAGTCACCTTTGGCTAATTTATCACGGATCAAATTATCTTGAGTTTGTTTATCTGGAACACGTAATAAAGCTTCAGCCAAACACATCAAAACAACGCCTTCTTCTGTTGAAAGCGAAAATTCGTTTAATAGGGCATCGACACCATTTTGGCCATCTTGGTCTTTACGAATATTTAAAACCAATTGACGTGCACGTTCCCATGCTCGGCTTCTAGCCGTAACACCAACTTCAGCAAGCGGCAAAATATGATCGATAACTTCATTTTCATCAATACGGTAGAAGTCACGGATTTTTTGTCTGATAGGACAGTTAGTTGTCAAATCGCCGTTATAAAGCATAAGCAACCCTCAATAAGAGTAGAGTCAAAAATACATGTAATTATCGCCTACACCCTTGGTATATGTGTAGGAGGCATAAGGCCTTCTTTCAATTACGACAAATTTAAATGCAGTGCGTTGAACCACCATATCACAATGATTTGGGTGTTTAAAATATCATCACTACGCATTCGGTTTAATATCAATTTTCGAGAGCATTCTATCCAAAATACAGCAGTATATGCTGTCTTATTTTTTCTGATTACGGTAAATTAGCGGGAGATTATTAACTCTCACAGAATAAAATGCTGAATGACTACTTCAATTAAAACTCGTGTACTTGATCGCATTGATTTAGCTATTTTAGATGTATTACAAAAAAATGGCCGGATTTCGAACGTAAATTTAGCAAAAGCGGTGAACTTAAGCCCAAGCCCTTGTCTAGACAGAGTTAAAAAGCTGGAGTCTGAGGGCTACATTGAGGGCTATACTGCTCGCTTAAACCCGATGAAATTAGGTCAGCATTTAGTGGCGCATATTGAAATCACGCTAAAAAGTTCTACGGAATCTGTGTTTGATACTTTTAAAGAGCACATTTTAGCATTACCTAATGTTGTATCGTGTGACATGGTGGCTGGCGGGTTTGACTATTTGTTAAAAATTCGAGTACAAGACATGCGACAGTATCGAGAAGTACTGGGGCAGGTTGTTGAAATCCCAGGGGTCGGAACAAACCACACTTACATGGTGATAGAACATATTAAATCGGATATGGGAGTAGAGGTGTTAAATTTATAAAAAAGGCCGCTTGCGCGACCTCTTTTTATTTCACTTACTACCAACCATCGTAGCGTTTACGGCGTGATAAGAGTAATGTCAAAATTACGCCAAACAACAGCCCGCCTAAGGTAATACCTCCACCGTAAGTGAGCATTAGATGCTGCTCTTTTTGTTTCTTAGCAGCAGTTGCTTGTTGTTGTTGGTCCAACGTTGTTTGTAGCTGTGTAATCGTTTGTTGTAGGTTTTGGTTTTCTGCTCGCAGGTCGTTATTAGCTTGCTGAAGTATTGGCAATTCACCACGGATTGCATCTACTTCACTTTGACTATTTTGCAAAGCCTCGTTTGCCTGTTGAAGCTGTTGGGTAAGGCCGGGTTGGTCGGTAACAAATTTAGCTTCAACCCATGCCTCTCTGCCTTTATCATCAAGGATTTGAATAAAGTCTTCCTGTACCTCTGAGAGGATTGTAATCGGTGTTCCCGCGTCAACAGAGCCGAGAATTCGATAATTTTTACCAGGGCCAGCGTGCATGTATATAAAAAGATTATCGATAATGTAGCCGATATTGGCTGATTGTTCATTAGCTGGTGAAGCTGGCAATTGCTCATTAACGATTTCAGTCTGAGCGACAGCAAGCTGTGAGCAGAGGATAAGCAATGTTGGCAAAACAATTCTATTTAACATAGGTTGACCCAAGTTTTTGATAATTTTTAGAAATAGTATGGATTTAACTTAATAATAGCAAGTTAACCGGAAAACTTAGCAGATCTTAGAGTAAAAAGTTTGCAAACCAACGTATCATTGTATATTTTGAGCGTTCGATAATTATATAGGTATTTACTTGCCCAAATGGACACTGAAATAGAACTGAAGTTTTTACTTTCAGACAATGAAGTTCCTCTTATCCCAGGACTTATCACGCAGTTTGCTAAGACAGTAGCAAACCAACCTGCAAAAAACCTTAAAAATGCATATTTTGATACCCCCAGTCGAGAGCTACGGGCACTAGATATTGGCCTTCGTACCCGCTGTTGTGACGATGAGTGTGAGCAGACAATTAAGTTGGCTGGAGAAGTAGTGGGTGGTTTGCATCAACGTCCTGAGTTTAATTTACCTTTAGAGTCTGGCCGACCGAATTTGTTGGCTTTCGATGCCAATATTTGGCCTCATGGTATGCAAGTTGATGCCATCAATGAAAATTTATTCCCGATCTTCAGTACTAACTTTATCCGCCGTACTTGGTTAATCGAAACTGAGCAAGGAAGTAAAATTGAGGTTGTTTTAGATAAAGGCGAAATAACAGCACAAGGCCGAGTTGAAGCAATTTCTGAGCTAGAGATTGAGCTTGTTGAAGGGCAGCGTAGCGATTTATTTTTATTGGCCGATCATTTGATTAATTTATCGGGGATGCGATTAGGCTTGTACTCAAAAGCGGCTAGAGGTTATAGGCTAGCAGATGAGCAGCCTCTAAAGCCAAATAAGTTTATTGGTTTTGTGCCGTTACAATCTGGGATAACCCAAGAGCAAGCGTTTATTGCCACAATGAGTTACAGCATTCAATTTGTGCAAAAGCATGAGCAATGTTATTTCGACAAGCCTAGCCTGAAGACACTCAAACGTGTTATCGATGGTATTACTTTGATTCGTCATAGTTTTAGGTTGTTTTGTGCAATAGTCGACAAATCATCTACTGAGCATTTGCGTGCAGAACTAAAGTGGTTACTCGGTGAATTAGCGTGGGTTGAAAACGCGATTCATTTAAAAACTTATACTTCTAAGCGACATGCTTATTATAAAAAGATAAACAATGCGCCCGAGCTTGCTCAGGTGATCGATGATTTGAAAGATGTGCAACCTACACCAACGGATATTGAGGACTTATTTCATTGTGCTCGATATAACCGACTGATTCTCTCGTTAACGCGCTGGTTAGTAGATAAAGGCTGGCGACAAAGTTGGGATCAGAGTGCACTTAGTGCCGCACAAATGCCGTTAAGTGACGTTGCCCGCGAATTGTTTGATAAAGACTGGGAAGAGCTTCACCAGTTACTACCTGAAGGCAAAGTGTTAACAAAAGAAGATTACTTACACTTACGGCCGCGATTAGAGAATACACTACTCAACGGTAATTGCCTTGGAGAGCTTTATAATAAAGAGGCAAGACAAGAGTTTAGAATGCCTTGGATAGACATTGTTTATGGTATTTATGAGCTAGATACCCTCGCTTATTTGATGCAGTTGTGTCAGGGGCAAGACTCAGAAGAGTTAGCGAGCATTCAATCTTGGCTGCAAGCAAAGGCTGACTTTTTGGTAGGGGCTATGGAACAAAGCCGCAGTGTTTCATTTAATAGCTTCCCATATTGGCGCTAAAGAGCGTGTTTAGGCTCGTTGTTATGTTGTTATTGATAACGGGTGCTTCGTCAGGTTCTGCTGCTCAGTGGCAAGCCTGGCGAGAAACTACTGATATAAAAGTCTCCATTTTACCCCACACCAGCGGTATTAATTATATTCTTGTTGAGGCATATTTTGCAGGCGCAACAGTGGAGACATTACTTAATGTGATGAACGACACGCAGGCAGCACCTAACTGGCTTAGTAGCAGTCGCTTTGTTAATGTAATTGCGCGTCCGACGGCAGCAGAAGCTGTGGTTTACACTTATTTTGACTCCCCTTGGCCCGTTAGCGATAGAGACATGCTGACTCATTCTTGTTTGTCGCAATTAAGCGAAAATCAGTACCGTTTAGATATTTTAAGCACAACGGCATACCCAGTTCCTCAGAGCAAAGCAGTGCGCATAACACCAGTACAGGGCTATTGGCTACTAACGCAAACAGCTCAAGGCTTGCAAATCAAACATCAAATTTATGCAGAGCCTAACGGGTCACTGCCCATTTGGTTAGTGAATAACACGGCCTTGAATAATATTCTGAAAAGCTTCAAATCACTCAAAACTCAGATTAAAAACCCTAAATATAAAAAACGCCACAGTCAGTTATCTGCTGGAGACTGTCGTGCGTTTGAACGCTTGAGCATTAAATAACCTCAGCTCCCGGTAAGCGAATTTGGCCAATAAAACTTGCCCAATAAATAGTCTAAAAAATTCAACTTAAAATGCTTTTTCTTAATGCAATTAGCGGTATTATTACGTTGTTCTCATTTTCTACACACCATGTAAGGCGTGTTAATCTCTTTCGAAGGATTTCATGACAACCTATACCCAAGCTGAGCGGTCTTCCGACTCACCCCTGATCATAACCCTTGTATTAGCCATGCTATTGTGGGGAGCGAGTTGGATATCCGGTAAGTTAATTGCCTCGCTTGCACCTGCACCAGTAACTGTGTTTTATCGTTTAGCGATGGCGACGATTGGTATGCTTCCGATCCTATGGCTGGTGAACCACTTTAAGTTAGTTACATTGCGCTTTTCTAAAAAAGCATTGCTTTGGTCACTGCCTGCTGGTGTGATTTTAGCATTTTACAACCAATTATTTTTTTTGGGTCTTCATGATGGCTTACCAGGCAAAGGTGGCATGTTAGTTACAACGACCAACCCTGTGTTCACCTTCTTACTTGCAACCATTTTATTCAAGCAAAAAGTCGCTAAAAGACAGATGCTTGGGTTAGCTTTAGGGCTCGCTGGTGGCATGTGTATGATACAAGTTTGGCAGTTCGACTATGCTCAGTTAATTGCCACAGGTAATGCCTATTTTATTATGGCTGCATTGACTTGGGCGGTATTAACTTTGGTAAGTCAACAGGGGACGCGTTTTGCCGATTTTCTGCTGTTTAGTACCTTAATGTACGCCTCCGCAACCGCTGTAAGCTATGGTTTTGCCTATGAATACTCGCCATTGAGTAGCATCACTCAATACTCAAGCTTTTATTGGCAGCACATGCTGTTTTTATCTGTGGTGGTGGTGAGTATTGCGACCAGCTTGTTCTTTTTAGCCAATCAACAGTTAGGCTCAAGTCGCTCTAGTTCGTTTATATTTGTGGTTCCGGCATCGGCAATGGGATTGTCTGCTTGGTACTTTTCTGAGCCGTTGTCTTTGCCTGTGGCCTGTGGTGCCATTTTGGCTATTTTTGCTGTTTATTTGATCAATAATAAGATCATCAAGTAGTGTAACGCTGTGTAATGTGACTTTGCTTTAAAATTGATAATACTTAGAGGCTGATTGCTACCCATACTAAGTATAAGGAAACCAAGCATGCACAGCGAACAAGCTCACATTCAAGATGTTGTTGCGGGTCTTACTGAGCAACTCTCTAACAGAGAGTCACAACAAACACCCGACCCACATAACCAACGCCGTGCGGTACAAGCCGTATTTGCAAATACCGTCAATAATTTTCAGCTATTTTATCAAGCAGCCATAGAGGCTGGGTTTAGTCAGTCTCGCCTGTTGAGTCAAAAGATGAATGGCTTGAGTGATGTGGCTGGGCTTAACAATTATCAAACTGAGGCGATGGTTTTTAATACACGCTTTCAGCAATATCCTTTTGTTATCGCTTTATGTGAATCAACGGTAGAAGTGCAGTTCATATACTCGTTGGCGATAAAGTTTAATCTACCCATTCGGGTGCGCGCAGGCGGTCATGACCATGAGGGGGAGTGTAGCGGTGATAACACCATTCTTATTGATGTGAGTCGCATTAAGCACTTTAGCTACAACGACAAGGATGAAGTTGCAACCATAGGGGCTGGATATCGTTTTTATCAGTTAACACCAGAGCTGGCTAAGTATGGGCGAATGATTGCTCATGGCACGTGCGCAACCGTTGGATTAACTGGGTTTATTCAAGGTGGCGGTTGGGGTCCTTGGACTCGAAAGCATGGTATGTGCTGTGAACACCTTGTAGGTGCAACGGTTGTACTAGGCAATGGCGATGTGGTTGAAGTGAGTGAAACATGTCACCGCGAAATACTGTGGGCACTGCGTGGTGGCGGCGGTATGAGTTGGGGGATAGTAACTGAGCTTAAGGTGAAAACATTTGAGTTGCCCGATGAAATTCATCGGTTTGAGATAGTTTGGAATGCCTTGACTAAACAGAAGAAGAATACTTTTATCGCAAAGTCTCAATGTCCAACGATTGATGTCCTCAAAGCTTGGGAAAAAGTAATTGGTGCCGATAATACAGGTGACTTACTAGGTACTAATTTAAAAATTAACGCCATCGCTAAAGAATCTGTCGATGACTCTACGCCTTATGATGAGCTTTATCACCCATGTACCATGTACGGTTATTGGCAAGGCAGCGAGGAAGCATTGCGTGAATTTGTAGCAAAAGAGTTTGCGTCAACACAAGATAAGAACAAGCAACCTAAATTGACATCTAGCAGGGTTGCTTTCAAGCAAAAAGGTAAAGCCAAGGGCTCTGTGCAATATAGCTATGATCATACTTTGTTAAGCAATTGGGCAAGAGAGAGCTTAGCGGATCAAACTATTCCGCTGCATGATGCGCTAGTTAAAGAAAAACATGCTTTTACGCCAGATTATGATGCCCCTGCACCTCATAAAATAACCTCTAAGCTAGTAGCAAAAAAAGGGCTTGGAGTGCAAGGCTATAAGCAACTTTTAGAGACGCTAACATCGCCATTAATTCAAGCCAATAATGCAAGTTTAGGGCTGTTCAGTTATGTTACTTTAGGGGCGATAGTGGGCGATTACTATCATGATTTGAAAGAAAGCAAGAAAGCGTTAGGTGTTTCTTTTCCTTATCGAGATGCGCTTTATACGATTCAATATCAAACTTGGTGGAATGAAAGTATAAAAGACAAATTAGAGCAGCAAAATAATTCTGTCTATGTAGATACTAACCGTGCAATGGATTGGATATCAGCCAGTCGCAATGCTCAGATTGAAGGCACCTATGGCGCGTTTATAAGTTTTAAAGATGCATCAATTCCTACACCGGTTTACTTTCAGCAAAACTATCAACGCTTAGTTGATATCAAGAAAGCTTACATAAAAGATCACTATAATCACCTACGTACCAGAAAAACCATTATTTAATGGTATCGTTAGCCACATCGGTTGGTGTGGCTAATGTTGCTTCAAATCATGAGGTTTACCAAATAGAAGACGCAACTTCCCTCGCCAAGAGTTTTGTAAGCGTAGGTTGTGCAGTAAAATAAGCCATGGTGTTACAAGCACATCATAAAAAGACACGCGATAATGACGCTCTGCAACACCATATTGTGGCGGTTTTGATGCTATAGGCTCTACAAAAGTACCAAACAACTTATCCCAAACAATCAGTACGCCAGCATAGTTTTTATCAATATATTCAGGGTTGCGAGCGTGGTGCAAGCAGTGATGGGTAGGCGTATTAAATAGTACGCCAAACCACTTTAAGTTTGGTGCTTGTTCAGTATGCACAAAAAATTGATAGGCCAAGTTAACTGCAACTATGGCAAATACAAGCTCTGGTGGATAACCAATAATGATAAGCGGTAGCCAAAATAGCCACATTCCAACGATAGGATAAAAGAGGCTTTGTCGCATGGCAGTCGAAAAGTTCATGTTCACTGAGCTGTGGTGCACAATATGCGCACACCATAACCAGTTACAGCGATGGCTGACGCGATGAAACCAGTAGTATAAAAAATCCTGAAGTATAAAGGCCAAAGTAATGTTCAAGGGATTAAGTTCAAAATGCACAACCGCAAAATGCATGTGTAACCAGTAGAAAAATGGCATTAGCACAAATAGGGCAATTAAGTCGCTTGCCTGATGAGATAAAGCCAGTCCCAGATTGAGTAAAAATTCTTTCAGGGTGTAGCCACTTTTGGCATTTCTATACTCAACGATGATTGCCAAGCCAAATAACGGGCTTAGGGCCAATAAAATAAACTCAACGTTCATGATATAGCTTCCTTAATCTTCTAGCTGCCAAGCTAAAATCCACAAATAGCACTATTTTGAGCAACCAGCTGGGTAACCAAGTGTTGCTGAAGCCAAAAATTTGATAGTGCAGCTGTAGATCCGTGGCTGTTGAAGTCAGCGTAATTTCACCGCGGTGATTTTTTATCGGGCCATAACCTTGTATGCGATAGCATAAATGTTGTGGTGTTTGCTGCGTGATAACCTCAATAAACTGGTGACCTCGCATTGTGACATGACGCCTACGAAGCCCATCTTGGGCGGGTAATTCTTTAAAGTGTGCGTTAAAGATACGCCTAAGTTGGACGCAGTCTGATAAAGCATCAAGTGTAAAGTCGCTAGATTTTGGTAATGAAATTAGCAAATTGAGTAGTTGCATCGTTTTTTATCGTGTCACTTTTGCACTAGCATATCGTTTTGATGCACGGCATACTTGACCCTATCTGTTATTTTTTTGTCTTTTCACGCCAGCTATGTTCGATGTCTGTCCTCAATATTGCCAAGTGTTGGCCGAGTATTTACCCAGTGAAAGTAAAGGCTTGAGCCGTATTCCTATGCATCATTATTTTGCTGCTCTCGAAGCAGGTGCAAAGTTAAATCAAGATCCACTTTGGGGGTTTGAACTTGGAAAACAAATAAATAGTGCCCAATATGGCTTGTTAGGATATTTGGTCGAATCATCGGCAATGTTGCAACAGGCACTAGATGCTTTGTTAGCGTTTGATAAAACAGTTGCAGATATTGGTATTTGTCAGTTTGCGACTCATCAAGGGGTTGCCAGTATTGCGTGGCAACCATATGAAAATAATCAACATGCTATTTTACGTAATATGACCGCTTGGGTGGCGATGGTGAGGCATATTACGGGGCAGCCGTTATCGGCCCATCACGTTGAATTCAACCTAGAGTTAACGCAAAGTCAAAACGCTAGATTGAGCAACTGGTATGGCTGTGAGGTCAGAGATAATGCCACGCGCAATGTTATTTACTTTGATGCTGAACTGTTGGATATGCCAATATTGACGCGTAATGAGTTAGTTAATGCTAATTTATATCCTGCAATTAGGGATCTTCAAAGAGCATATGAGCACAACCAAAGTTGGTTTGCAAAGTTACAGCCAAGTTTGCATCGTTGTGATTTACAGGACATGTCTTTAACTCGCCTAGCTCAGTTGTTAGACACTTCTCCTCGCACTTTACAACGGCAGCTAAAGTGTTACTCAGTGAGTTTTTCTCAGTTGCTGGAGCAAGAGCGTAAAAGGCGTTTTACACAGTTCTGCCAAGTATTGTCTAAACAAGCATTAAGTGAATTGTTGGGATATGCAGAGCAAGCGTCGTTGAATCGTGCGGTGAAGCGTTGGTATGGAGTGTCACCAAGCGAATATGTTCGCCAGCAACAAAAAACACAAGGGCATTAAAAAAGGTGCACTAGGCACCTTTTTCAGATTTAAAGCATATTTGCTTACAAACCTGCAGACGCTTTTAATGCTTCAGCTTTGTCTGTTTTTTCCCAAGGGAATTCATCACGACCGAAGTGACCGTATGCCGCTGTTGGCTGATAAATTGGACGCTCAAGGTCAAGCATCGTTAAGATGCCATATGGACGTAGGTCGAAGTGCTCACGAATGATCTCGATTAAACGTGATTCTTCTAGCTTGCCTGTGCCAAATGTTTCAACGCTGATTGATGTTGGCTCTGCAACACCGATTGCGTAAGATACTTGGATTTCACATTTGTCAGCAAGACCTGCCGCAACAATGTTTTTAGCAACGTAACGCGCTGCATAAGCTGCTGAACGGTCAACTTTTGAAGGATCTTTACCAGAGAACGCACCACCACCGTGACGTGCCATACCACCGTATGTATCAACGATGATTTTACGACCAGTTAGACCACAGTCACCCATAGGGCCACCGATAACAAAACGGCCAGTTGGGTTGATAAAGAACTTAGTTGCTGATGTAACAAGCTCAGCTGGTAATACTGGCTTGATAATAGTTTCCATTACAGCTTCAACTAAGTCGTTTTGTGAAATAGAGTCACAGTGTTGAGTTGAAAGCACAACCGCATCAATACCAACCGCTTTACCATTTTCGTAAGCAAAAGTGACTTGAGACTTAGCATCTGGACGCAACCACGCTAGCTCACCACTTTTACGAACCTCAGCTTGACGCTGAACTAAACGGTGTGAATAGGTGATAGGAGCAGGCATTAGTACGTCTGTTTCGTTACAAGCGTAACCAAACATTAAGCCTTGGTCACCAGCGCCTTGCTCTTCAGGACGCGCGCGGTCAACACCTTGGTTGATGTCAGGAGACTGCTTACCAATGGTATTTAAGATGGCACATGAATCGGCATCAAAACCCATATCTGAGTGTGTGTAACCGATTTCACGTACTGTTTTACGTGTTAATTCTTCGATATCTACCCATGCGCTGGTAGTCACTTCACCACCAACCATAACCATACCGGTTTTTACGTAAGTTTCACACGCAACACGTGCTTTTGGATCTTGTTCTAAAATTGCATCAAGTACCGCATCAGAGATCTGATCGGCGATTTTATCCGGATGACCTTCAGAAACAGATTCAGAAGTAAATAAATGTTTTGCCATTGAATTTATGCTCACAAATATTGCGCTTCACGAACTACGGGGATAGCGCTAAAAAATTAAGAGGCATATATTAACGAAAAGAAAAGCATATGCATAGTTTTTTTACGCCTAGACGTCTAAATTAATTTGAGCGTGTTGGAAGGCCCGAAAATATTGGCTTTAAGCGTGTTTTTCTGCCATTTATCGTTGCAGTTTGCTGTAAAAATAAGTAAGAATGGGCACTTTCTAGACCCGCGCAAAAATAAATTATTACAAGGTAGGAGAATTATGCCATCTCGCAAAGAACTTGCTAATGCAATCCGTGTTCTGTCAATGGACGCGGTTCAAAAGGCCAAATCTGGTCACCCTGGAGCCCCAATGGGCATGGCGGACATCGCTGAAGTGCTTTGGCGCGATTATCTAAAGCATAATCCAAGTAACCCGCAATGGGCTGACAGAGACCGTTTTGTACTGTCAAATGGCCATGGTTCAATGCTAATTTATTCTTTGCTACATTTAAGTGGTTATGAGTTATCAATTGACGATTTAAAAAACTTCCGTCAAATGCATTCTAAAACGCCTGGTCACCCTGAATATGGCTATGCTCCAGGTATCGAAACGACAACAGGTCCTCTTGGTCAAGGTATTACCAATGCTGTCGGTATGGCGATTGCTGAGAAGTCGCTTGCTGCACAATTTAACCGTGACGAACACAATATCGTAGACCATTACACGTATGCATTTTTAGGTGATGGCTGCTTGATGGAAGGTATTTCTCATGAAGCATGTTCGTTGGCTGGTACGCTTGGTTTAGGCAAGCTGATTGCGTTTTGGGACGATAACGGTATTTCTATTGATGGTGAAGTTGAAGGCTGGTTTAGCGATGACACACCAAAGCGTTTTGAGTCTTACGGCTGGCACGTAATTGCCAACGTTGATGGTCATGATAGCGATGCGATTAAAGCTGCAATTGAAGCGGCACGTGCCGAATCTGACAAGCCAACATTAATTTGTTGTAAAACCGTGATTGGTTACGGTTCACCAAATAAATCAGGTAGTCATGATTGTCATGGCGCGCCATTAGGTGATGACGAAATTAAAGCGGCACGTGAGTTTTTAGGTTGGCAACACGGCGCCTTTGAAGTGCCAGAAGATATTTATGCTAAGTGGGATGCAACCGCGCGCGGTCAGCAGCAGCAAAGCGAGTGGACAATTAAGTTCACTGAATATCAAATGGCATATCCAGAACTTGCGGCTGAGTTTGAACGTCGTATGAGCGGTGACTTACCGGCAAACTGGGCTGAGCATACTGAAGCATACATTGCACAGTTACAAGCAAACCCGGCAAACCCAGCAACCCGTAAAGCATCACAAAATGCACTGAATGCGTATGGTCCAATTTTACCTGAGTTTATGGGCGGCTCTGCGGACTTAGCAGGTTCAAACTTAACAATATGGGAAGGCTCAAAAGGCCTAACGGCAGACGATGCATCAGGCAACTATATCTTCTACGGTGTACGTGAATTTGGTATGTCTGCCATTATGAATGGTATTGCACTACACAAAGGTTTTGTACCTTACGGTGCAACTTTCTTAATGTTTATGGAATATGCGCGCAATGCAGTACGTATGGCTGCACTGATGAAGCAACCAAGTATTTTTGTTTACACACACGACTCTATCGGTCTTGGTGAAGATGGTCCAACACACCAGCCAGTAGAACAAATTGCCAGCATGCGTTTAACACCAAACCTAGTGAACTGGCGTCCGTGTGACCAAGTTGAGTCTGCGGTTGCGTGGCAACAAGCGATTGAGCGCAAAGATGGTCCAACTTCATTGATCTTCACTCGCCAAGGGTTAGAGCAACAAGCACGTGATGCGCAGCAAGTTCAAGCGATCAAAAAAGGCGGTTATGTATTGAGCTGTGATGGTAACCCTGAAGTTATCTTCATTGCCACAGGTTCTGAAGTTCAACTTGCGGTTGATGCAGCACAAGAACTACGTAATGCAGGTAAAAAGGTACGTGTTGTTTCTATGCCATCTACCGATGTGTTTGATGCACAATCAGCTGAATACAAAGAAAGCGTACTACCAAGTGCGGTAACACGCCGAGTAGCGGTTGAAGCTGGCATTGAAGACTACTGGTACAAGTACGTAGGATTGAACGGCGCGATTGTTGGTATGAGCACCTTTGGTGAATCGGCACCTGCTGGTGAGCTATTCGCACACTTTGGCTTTACCGTTGAAAACGTAGTAGCAAAAGCAAACAGCTTGTTTTAATAACACCCCACTGATTGCAGTGGATTGTTAGACATAAACAATGATTTAAAAACCCGCTTCGGTGGGTTTTTTTGTGGGGGTTTTATTAGCGAAAGGGGAAATTGGAAGTCTCAGTTGTGCTACGTGGCACCTGAAGCAATTTTGTCCAAGCAATGCAAAATACTTATTACGATGTCATTCTGGCGTTTAAACTCCCTCTTCAGGAAAGGTATGGCACTGACCTCTGGAAATTTATCGTTTACTCCAGCTCTTTTTTCAACTGCTTCGAATATAAATTTGTAACGCTCTTTACCCTGCTCCTTTAAATCAAAGTGAGACTCTGGTCTTACAATAATTGAATGTTTGGTTTGATTACACAGTCGATTAAGGTACTGATAATCGGAAGGGCTGGTAAGTTGTTTAACTAGAAGTAGTAGTTCACTATATTTAGGGAGCACTTCAAGCTTATTTTTTACTGTACTTAAGTAAATTTTTGACTCTTCGAGCCGTGTTCTACTGTCGTGATTAAGACTTAATCCTAAGTAAATTACAAACCCCAAAATATCGGATAATGAATGCAAAGTTCTGACGATAGCGATAATGTTCGCCCTACAGCCAAGTGTAAATTCGTAATCTTTGTTATTAACATCTGGATCTATACTGAACCTTGAACGAAATGCACTACTTGCAGTAGGGTTCTGACGCAAATGTTCGTCAATCAAATCATCAAGGGTATGGTAGTGATATATACATAAGTGGTAAGTTTCAGTGATAGAACTAATTGCTCGTTTCAATTTAAATATATTTTCCTCTGATTGTTTGTCTTGGGCATATTGAATCAATGTTTTGTTGTTCCAGCTTTCCATTAGGTTGATTTCAATGTTAGGTTACGTAGTTAAAACCTAGCATATTCGATAAGTTTCATCACAAATTACCCATCAAGACTATTCCAATACTCCCCATTAATTTATTGTCTTAGCTACCTTCAGAAGAACTAATGTTGGAATAACCCGCTTAAGCTACTCAATGCGTTTTAAACAGACACAAAAAAACCGCTTTCGCGGTTTTTTCTATATTTAGCAAAAGGCTGATATTACACCTTAAACTGCTCTACTGATTGGCGTAACTCTTCGGCCAGTTTAGCCACTTCGCTACTTGAAATCGAGGTTTGGTTTGCGCCTTCAGCGGTTTGCTCGGCAATCGATACGATAGACTCTAAACGTTCGCTGATCTCTTGTGCCACTTGTTGCTGTTCGTTCGCAGCATTTGAGATCTCTTCACTGACATCGTGGGCTTGCGATACCGCTTGGGTGATTGAGTTTAAGGCTTCGTTTGCCAAGTCACTTTGCTCAACACACGACTCTGCTTGTTGTTTGCCTTTAGACATGGCGCGAACCGCTTCTTCAGCACCTGCTTGCAATGATTCAATCATAGATTGAATCTCTTGTGTCGACTCTTGTGTTTTGCTTGCCAGTGAGCGAACTTCGTCAGCAACAACCGCAAAGCCGCGGCCTTGTTCACCCGCACGTGCTGCTTCAATGGCGGCGTTTAGTGCAAGTAAGTTCGTTTGCTCTGCAATGCCTCTAATGACATCTAAGATGCTGCCAATTGAGGCACTGTCTTGGTGAAGCTTATTGATAACACTTGACGCTTCATCCACCTCACGTGCTAGCTGTTCAATGGTATGTTTATTTTCATAAGAGATACCTTTAACGCGCTCGGCTTCTTTATCGGCATTTTTAATCTCTAGCAATGCTTGGTGTGCACTGTTACTCACACCATGTGAGGTACTACTCATCTGTGTGGTTGCCGTCGCCGCTTGCTCAACCTGTGCTTGCTGATTGCGAATAGCTTGGCTTGACTCATTGGTAATGGTCGACGTTTCTTCAGATGCGGCTGCAAGTTGAGTAGAACGTGACACAATACCTGTGATCAATTCACGTAGGCTGCTAATTAAAGTATTACAACTGCGTGATAGCTCACCAAACTCATCTTTTGCAGAATCATCAAGCTTTTGCGTCATATCTCCGCGCGCAACAATAGTAAGCACTCGGTTCACCTCAGATAGGGGCTTGGTGATTAAGTTAACGGTAATATACGCCACCACAATCGCAATAAGTGTTGCGACTATCATGCCAACCCAAGTCCACAAGTTTGCAGCTCCTACATCTTGGCGTACTTCTTGTTGTAAATCGAAGGCTACTCTATTTGCTTCATCTAATAGTTGGTCGAGCTGTTTCAAAGCAGCTTGAGTTGCTTGCTCTGCGTCTTGGAGTTCTTTTCGCGTCATGTCGATTGCATTGATTAAACGCTTTTTGTTTTCATACAAGCTCTGTGAACCTGTTACATGCTTTTCTAAGTCAGAATGATAGGACTGCAAGTCTGAAAATAACCCTTCGTCTAGGGCTTTAACAGGGCCTTTCATCAGCTCCATGTTACGCGCAAGTTCGCTTACTAAATATTCTTGATCCTTTTTCACAATGGAAAGGGTATTCAAATTTGTGATATTGAGCATATCAGCGCTGTTAGTCACCACAGAGGAGAAGTTATTTTCCATACTTGTTGCGGCTTGATAGGCGCGTGCATTTTGCTCTTTTAGACCGTCTAAGTCGATGATGTCTAGCACAACGGTGGTGGCATCTTCCGCGCTCATTTCAACTTGCTCAAGCTGAGAGCGAAGTGTTTTTCTTAGCTCAAGTTCCAGTGCTTTGTCTTTTTTCAAACTCGCAACGGCTTTCGAAAACGTCTCAAATGTTTTTCCCACATCACGTGCATCATTCGCTAATTTAGGACTGTTTTGTACAACTTGCTGTAACTCGGAATAGGTACTTTCGAATGACTTTCGTCTTTGTTCAAACTGTGTTCTTAGGCTATTGAGCTCATCAGGCGTTTGCGCATAAAAAGTACCTTGCGCCATTTTGCTCATTAAAGAAAATTCAACTTGTAACTCAGAGCTTTTATCAAGTGCAGGTAGCGATAGTCGATTTACTTGTTGAGTTGAGCTATCGATATTTGCAATCCTTAGCAATGAGTTTCCGCCAATCAACAGCAGTAAAAGAGTGATAAAAATAAAACCACCCCAAATTCTTTGGCTAACAGTCAAGTTCATACAGTTTCCATAAATTTACTAATAGGATTGAATAACTTATCGGTTGCATTAAGGATAAGTTAAGTATTTTATAGCAGATGCGTGTAAATAATTCAGTAAAACTAGACAAGTTTACCTTATTTGCTTGAAAAATGCTCACCTGAAGTTAAATCCATTAAAGTCATTGGACCGCCCCACACACAGCCGGTATCTAATGCGATGACATTATTTAAGTTTGTTTTGCCTTCTAAGGCCGCCCAGTGGCCAAAAACATAACGGTTATTATCATGCTTAAAACGTTCATGCTCAAACCAAGGCATAAGCGTATTGGATGATAGAGCAGGACCTTTATGATTAAGATCTAGCGCGCCTTGGGTATCTAAAAAGCGCATGCGAGTAAACACATTTATAATCGCTTTAAATTTATCTAGTTCATTGAGGTTGTTTATTTTTTTTGTTGGGCTAGGGCCATACATGTTTGCAAAGAAGTGAACCGCATCCTCAGACTGATAACATTGCTGAGCAAATTGAGCATACTCTAAAGCTTGTTCAATATCCCAATCAGGATGAATACCAGCATGTGATATAAATGTGCTGAGTTTAGGCAAAAAGAGCGCCAATGGCTGTGCCTGTAACAAAGAGGTGTATTGAGCGAGCTTGTTACTGGCAAATATGCTATCAAGCTTGTCTTTTGGGTTAGGCGATTTACCAAGCAGCACACAGGCCAAAAAATGTAAATCATGGTTACCTAGAGTGATACTAATGGCATCCCGATTTTGACATAAAAAATCTAAACAGGCTTGAGAGTCTGGCCCTCTGGCAATGACATCCCCAACTAAGTACAGGTGATCTTGGCTGGGATTGAAGTCAACAATGTCTAACAGCCGCATGAGCGGTTTAAAGCAGCCTTGTAAATCTCCAATTGCGTAAAGGGCCATAAAAACTAATGCAAAATGTTGGGACAGGCTAAGCGAAATACATCAATAGCAGCTTTAAACTCACTACCAAATTCATTTCGCATTATATAGTGGCCTTGCATTGTGCCAAGGGGGGTATCGAGCACTGCGCCACTGGTATATTTATAACTTTCACCAGGTCCAATGGTTGGTTTTTCTCCAACCACGCCTTCACCTTCTACTTCAGTTTCTTTACCGTTAGCATCCGTTATTAGCCAATAGCGGCTTTGTAGCTTGGCACTACACAAACTATGATTTTTAATCGTCACAGTGTAGGCAAAAACGTATTTATCTTTTTCAGGCTGAGACTGAGCTTCAACATAAAAGGTTTCTACCGAAACCTTAATAGGTGAGCCAATGTTACTGCTTGTTGTCATAAATCCAGTTAGCTATTTCTATAAATTGTGCAAGTGATAAGTTTTCAGCGCGTTTTGAAGCGTCAATACCAAGTTCTGCCATCTCATCGGCACTAAGCAGATTAGATAAGCTATTACGCAAGGTTTTGCGGCGTTGGTTAAAGGCTTCTAAACACACTGTGTTCAAGATTTTAGTGCTTTTAGCGGAAGGTTGCTCCGGCTTTTTGGGGATCAAACGAATAACTGCTGAATCGACCTTTGGAGCTGGTTTAAAACACTCTGGTGGCACGTCGATCACTGGCATTGCATGGCAGTAATATTGCGTCATAACACTTAAACGGCCAAATGCTTTCGAATCAGGGCCTGCAACCATGCGTTTAACCACTTCTTTTTGAAGCATAAAGTGCATATGCTCAACGTGATCCGCAAATTCAAATAAATGAAATAACAGCGGGGTTGAAACGTTGTATGGTAAGTTACCAAATATTTTAAGCTTTTCATCGCCATTGATTAGGCTTGAAAAGTCAAATTTCATGGCATCTCCCTGATGCACAGTCAGTTTTGGTCCCATAAATGGGTGGTGCACAAGGCGCTCAGCAAGATCTTTATCTAGCTCAACAACTGTCAGGTGACCACTTAAATCAACAACAGGTTCGGTGATTGCACCAAGGCCCGGACCAATCTCAACTAGATTGTCGCTCGGTTTTGGGTCTATGGCTGTGACTATCTTATCGATGATCATATCATCGTTTAAAAAGTTTTGGCCAAAACGTTTACGGGCTCGATGTCCCAAATGTACTTTGTCTGTCATGAACTCTGTGCTTTTTCAGTGGCGAGCTTAATCGCTTCGCGTATCGCTAAATCAAAACTACCCACCTCAATCTTATTTGTTGCCGCTAAATCTAATGCGGTACCATGATCAACTGAGGTGCGAATAAAGGGTAATCCAAGGGTTATGTTTACTGAATTACCAAATCCTTTATATTTTAACACAGGTAAGCCTTGATCGTGATACATAGCGAGCACAGCGTCGGCATTATCTAAATATTTTGCTTGAAATAGGGTGTCGGCAGGTAATGGGCCAATAAAGTTCATGCCTTTTTGGTTAAGTGCATTGAGGGTTGGCGTAATGGTATCGATTTCTTCTCGACCCAAATGCCCATCTTCACCAGCATGAGGATTAAGGCCGCATACAAGTACTTTCGGATGTTCGATCCCAAACTTGTTTTTCAAATCATCATGCAAAATAGAAGCGACTTTGCTCAAGCGTTCTTTGGTTACCGCTCTAGAAACATACTCAAGTGGTATATGTGTCGTAACGAGTGCCACTCGTAGCCCTTCTGTAGCCAGCATCATCACGACATCAGATGTACCCGATTGCTGCGCAAAATATTCAGTGTGGCCGCTAAAGGATATACCAGCTCGGTTAATAATGCCTTTGTGTACAGGCCCAGTAACAACGGCATCGAACGTACCGTCCATGTTTTTTTCTGAGGCTAAACGCAGAGTTTCTAGTACGTAATGGCCATTTTTTTCATCCAGTACGCCAGGGGTTACATCAACCTCTTTATCTACTTGTAAGTAGTATAAACAACCTGCGGGAGCAGGTTGTGGCGCTTCATCTGGATTAAACGCCAGCAAAGTGATACTGAGTCCAAGTTCTTTGGCTCGTTGCTCCATCACGGTTTTATCAACAACCGCGATGAGCTGTACAGGCCAACTTTTCTGCGCCAACTTAATCACAAGATCTGGGCCTATGCCTGCCGGTTCACCGGGTGTTATTGCAATTCTTAAACTCATAATATGTCTACTTACTCGGCCGCAAAAATATCAATATGGGCCTGCTCTCTAATCTCACTTTGCCATTTAAAGGCTTCTTCTTTAAATTTGCGATTATACAGTAGGCCGTGAGCTCTATTTAATTTTGCTTGCTCAGTTTTATCAGCAACACGTTTACCTAGCAGCTGTACAATATGCCAACCGTAGTTTGTTCTAAACGGTTCGCTAATTTCATCTATTTCTAGTGACATTAATGTGTCTTTGAATGCAGGAACATAGGTCGTAGGATCCGTCCAGTCGTATTCACCGCCTTTTAATGCAGAACCTGGGTCTTCAGAATGCTCTTTGGCTAACTCACCAAAATCAGCTTTGCCATCACGTAAGTCTTTGGCAAAGCCTGCCAGCATTTCTCTGGCTTTCTCTTCACTGAGAATAATTGAAGGTTTAATAAGAATGTGTCTTGAGCGAACTTCTGTTGTCTCAACAACTTGACGACCACGTATATCTTGAACTTTCAAAATGTGGAAGCCCGCACCTGAGCGTACAGGGCCAATAATCTCATCTTTTTTCTTACCCTTTACGGCCTCTGCAAATAGCGATGGCATTTCATTAATGCTCATCCAACCTAATTGTCCACCTTCCAGGGCTTTAGGGCCACTTGATGATGCTATTGCGATACGCTTAAACTCTTTACCTTCGTTTAAAAATTCGATTACTTTGTTGGCTCTGATACGCGCATCTTCGATTTCTTCAGGGGTCGCCTTACTTGGGATCTTAACTAAAATATGACCTAAATCGAACTCTTCTGCACTTCCTGTTTGTTCAGCAAGAATCTTTTGTAAGTTAGTAATTTCACGAGGGCTGATGTACACGCGGCGGTCGACATTAGCGCGCCTAACTTGGCTGATAGTAATTTCTTTACGAATTTGCTCACGGTACTCTTGGAAATTTTCTCCGCTTGCTTCGATTGTCTTTCTTAAATCAGCGATAGTACCACCTTGCTCAGCGGCAATACTGGCTAAGGTTTGATCCAACTGCGCATCAGAAATTTCCATGCCCATACGTCCAGCAAGCTGTAACATTAATGTCTGGTCAACCAAGCGATCAATCGCCTGAATACGTAAAGTTTGATCTGACGGCAGTTCAGTATTTTGTTGTTTGGCTTGCTCTTTTACACGGTTAATTATCTGGTCAACTTCGCTTTGCAAAATAACGCCGTCGTTTACCGTGGCGACAACTTTATCGATAAGCATTCGCTCTGCGAAGGCATTTTGGTGGATACTTAGCCCCAGTAGGGCAACCCATAACAGCTTTTTAAAATTCATAATGTTCTAATATTTATTAATTATTCAAAAAATAAGGTCGACGATAATTAAACAAACCCTGTTGCAGCACTTGTTCAATATCATAATTTGATTTTCCGCCTAAGCCTTTCAATACAAAACTAATGCCTATGCTTGAATCAAATTGCGCGTCATCTTGGTGTATTGTGCGATTTAAGTCGGTTTCTATTTGTCTTTTACCGGTTAACTGAATAGCCCAACAGCAGCTCTCATAACGTACTCCGGCGAATACTTCAACGCTGCGCCCTGTGGTCAAATCACGGTGATAGCTGGCAACCATTTGCCAGTTGTCGTTAATTGGTAAACTACTGAATAAGCCGACTTGATCGATTTCATACCCTGAGACATCGTTTGCATAACGATGGTTCAATTGTACGAGCTTATTGTTGTCACCTTTGTAATCAAGTGTGGTGTGTGATTCAATTAATTCTTTCGCATCTGCGTCATACTGTATGCCAGCAGAGAAGTACCAACGTCTGTGCCAATGTACCATGGTTTGTGCCGCAAACAAGGCATTATAGTTTGTTCTGTTATCAAAACTTTGTGCACTGGGTTTTACATCATCTTCAAGATAAATAATTTGTCCGGCACTAAAATTAAAGCGTTCTTGGTTTTTGCTATCAAAAAGCCGAGTTGTAGCACCCAAAGTGATTTGATTCGCTTGGGCTATTCTATCTACACCTGAAAAGCGCTGCTCTCTAAATAAACCATAAAAGTCATCTTGCATTTTGGTGGTATCAAACAAGCCAATGCTTTTTTGGTCGCGCTCAGGAGTATATAAATATTGAACTTGGGGCTCTAAGGTTTGTGTACCACCCAGTGCAAAAAATTGTGTATCTCGCTCAAAGTTCAGTTGCCCGTGCAAACGTACTTTGGGTAAGGTGCGTGATACGTCTGATTGATAATCGGTGCCTGCAAAGTCGCCTTTTTGCTCATAACGCGTATGCAGCAAGCTTATTTCACTCAAAAATGACCATGCGTAGTTATTAATACTGACACTGGCTTTTGGCTCAACATGGAAACGAGTCGCTTCAGTTATCACTAAAGTATCATTACTAAAATGACTAAACTCGCCTTGTAAATTAAAATCGATTCCCAGTGCAGAGTAAGCTTTGCGGTTGCGCCAAGTAATCTGTGGCAGTGCCGCATAGGACTCTGTGTGGTCGCCGAGAACTTCAAAATTTTGCAACTTAATGTCTGATATCCAATACTCTCCGAGGTAACTGAGCACTGCGGTTCTATCAAGTTGAGTGCCTGTTTCATTGGCATAGCTAGAATTCAGATCAGTCAGGTAGTTATCATCACTGACGTTAGTTATATCAAAACTTAAACGCCAGTTATCACTGAGATAACTTTGTTGGTTCCAGTGAACGAGGTATCGCTCTTTAAGCTGTGGTTCTGAATCATCTTTTTCTAAAAATTCAACCCCGAGTAAACCTGAGTGTTGCTCGGTTAAATAGCGAAACTCAGTGATTAATTGTAAGCCTTGGTTTGACATATAACGCGGAGAGAAGGTTGCGTCATAATTAGGTGCAATATTCCAATAATAAGGAATGACCACTTCCAAGCCATAACGACTTGAAGGTTCAATTTTTGGCATCAACATCCCAGACTTGCGCCTATCGTCGATAGGAAAAGTAAAGTATGGGATATATAAAACGGGTGTATTCAGTATTTTTAACACCGCGTTATGGGTTTCTCCCCATCCTTCATGCTTGGACAGGGTGATATTATCAGCTTCAAGTGCCCAAAAAGGTTGCTCTGTGGGGCAAGTGGTAAAGCTGGAATTTATCAACGATATTTCGCTGTCCGATGCCGAGAGCTTTTCTGCGCCGCCATGACCCAGCTGTTGTGTTAACTGATAGTCAGCGCCGAGTAAGTTGATTTCAGTATTATCGAGGTCTGCGTATAGTGCGTTAGCATTTACGTCGCTAAAGTGGTCTTGATAGCGTAAGGGGCCAGTCGCATTAAGTAGACTCTGCTTTTTATCAATCAGAGCGCTACTGGCAAAGAGCGACATTTTATTGGTATTGATGACAACATTGCCTGAAAACTCAGCGCTATCTTTGCCTTGCATCTCAACATCATCAGCTTGAATATCGATGGCATTTTTAGGTAATGAGCTCAGAGGTTGCCACGATATAGGTTGTAGGTACTGGCTACATAGCTTTGGTGTAGACTCTGATGCAGCTATCGCGTTGCTACTGATCAGTGTGGCTGCGATAACCCCCCATGTTTTGCTCATTTATTAACCTTGAACGCCGTTGTTTATATATAAGCAATACATGATAAAGTAAAACTTAGTGAAATACAGTAATTAAGAGTGGAATTTTGTGACAAACAAGCAAAATAGACAAAGCTTATTTGAGGGCTTTTTGCGATCGTATTTCGGTGACGAAGATATCAAATACAATGCCATTACAAGCGACGCGAGTTTTCGTTGTTACTATCGAGTCATGGTCGCTCAAAAAAGCTATATTTTAATGGACTCAGACCCAAATAAGCTAGATAACCAACCCTTTATTGAGCTTAACACCAGCTTTGCTAAACAGGGTTTAAGAGTGCCAAAAATTCTGCTGTTTAGTGAATCAAAAGGCCTAATACTGCTAGAAGACTTAGGTGGTGAGCATTTGGCGGATAGATTGAGTTCAGACTCTCGGTATCAAGACTATCGCGAAATATTGGCTCTTTTACCTAATATTGCTCACACCCCCGTGTCAGCATATATGAAACCCTATGACGCTGATTTTATTGCAATGGAAATGGATATTTTCTGGCAATGGTTGATTGTTGAGTGGTTAAAGCTGGAAAATGAGCAATTGCCCAAGCAGCAATGGCAAACGATGAAGTCTTTGTTGGTTGAAGCGATGACATCTCAGCCGCAAGTGACTATGCATCGCGATTTTCACAGTCGCAATATAATGCGAACACAAGGGCAGTGGGCGCTCATTGACTATCAAGATGCCGTACAAGGTCCGGTTACTTATGACGCGGTGTCGTTACTTCGTGATTGTTATTTTAATCTACCTAGCGAAGAGTTTACTCGGCTACGCCTGCACAGCTTTGAAATATTAAAAGAGGCTGATTTGTTATCGGGTATGTCTTATGAACAGTACTGTTATTATTTTGACTTAACTGGATTGCAACGTCATTTGAAAGCTGCGGGTATATTTTGTCGATTGTTGCTGCGAGATAATAAGGCTGGGTATTTAAATAACATTATGCCGACACTGCAATATATTGAGGATGTGGCAAATTGTTACGAGCCATTTCAGTGGCTTGCAACTTGGTTAAGGCATGACATAATGCCAAAAGTTGAAGCTAAGTTGAGTTGTAGTACACGATGAAAGCCATGATCCTTGCAGCTGGTAGAGGCAAAAGAATGATGCCACTTACCGCTAATTTACCCAAGCCGATGCTTAAAGTGGCTCAACGCCCTTTGCTTGAATATCACATTTTGCGACTCAAACAAGCTGGTATAGTCGATATTGTGATTAATCTTGCATGGCAGGGGGAGAAAATAGCAAATCACTTTGGTGATGGTTCTCAATATGGAGTTAATATTCACTATAGTCGAGAGCCCGAAGGTGGATTAGAAACAGCGGGTGGGATCATTCAAGCGTTAGAACATTTGTGTGACAGTGACGAGCGGTTTATTGTCATCAATGGCGATATATATACTGATTATGATGTGAGTGCACTGACGCAATTAATGCTGAACCCTGGCGAAGCACATATTGTTTTAGTGGAAAATCCTTCTCACAATCCGCAGGGAGACTTTCGTCTCGCACATCAAACGATAAATGAACAATGTTATACGTTTGCTGGAATTGGGCTGTACCACAAAAACTTTTTTGAATCTTATGAATCAGGGTTTATTCCCTTAGGACCTATGCTCAGAAGTGGCTTAGAGCAAGGTGTTGTATCAACCGAACTTTACTTAGGTGTGTGGAGTGATATCGGCACTCCTGAACGTCTAGCAGAAATAAACCATAAGCAGGAGCAATAAGTATGTGGGGTAAGTTACTTGGAATCTGCTTTGGGTTTATGTTTGGCCGCTGGATTGGGGCGATACTCGGCTTTTGGCTTGGACACATGTTTGATAAAAGTCTCAAGCAGAATTTTGACAAGGTAGGTGGCTTTCAAGGCTTTTTTAGTGGAGATGACTTACATCAACGCCAAGCATTGTTTTTTTCCAGTTGCTTTGCCGTGATGGGGCATATTGCCAAGTCGAATGGCCGAGTAAGCGAAATACATATTCAAGCTGCTACTGCGTTTATGGACGAAATGGGCTTGCATGGAGAAAATAGGCAAGAAGCGCAAAATGCGTTCCGAGCAGGTAAAGAGCCTGAGTTCAAATTAAAAGAAGCGATTGTTGATTTTAAAGAGGTGTTTGCACGCCGTTATGATCTGTTGCAGTTGTTTTTGGAAATTCAAATACAGATGGCATTTTCTGATGGTCACTTAGCTGCACAGGAAAAACAGTTATTACAAAAAGTCAGCCAATATTTAGGGATTTCTGCAACCCACTTTCGCTTTATTCTTAAGCGCTATCAAGCAGAGTTTAGTTTTCGCCAACAGCAGCAGCGTTTTCAACAAAGCCAACAAAATCACTATCAGCGAAAAGAGCGTGCACAACCTGAGCCTGAATTTTCTAAAACTCAAGCGCTTGCGGTATTGGGGTTGCAAAGTGATGCCAGTGAAAAGGATATTAAACGTGCTTATCGAAAATTAATGGCGCAGCACCATCCAGATAAGCTGGTGTCTCAAGGTTTACCTGAACATATGATGGAAGTGGCTAAGCGTAAAAGCCAAGACATTCAATCGGCCTATGAGTTTTTAAAAAAGGCCAGTTAAAGGCTTTATTAACGACCAAGTACATTGTTCATTTTTGGCGTTAGCTTTAAAACCCAAGTGCGTTGTTTTAAAGCTGCCGTAAAAAGCCATCTAATTCTTTTCTTAAACGTTCATGCTGCCTAGGTTCTGTACTTAGCCCAAACAACTCTCTTTGACGATAGTCATATTTATTATTACGTAAAACCCAACGTTTTCTTTGCTTAGCATTGTGATGAATAGTGGGATTGTCTAATGAGTAGATAATGTCCAGCAGCGGTGGACTGACTAATGATAAAACGGCTGGTAAATGTTTGTTTCTGCTTATATTTGGTAACTGTGCACTAATGGCAATAAAGGCATCAATATTGATTTTAGGTAAAGACGCTAAATATTCAGAAAATACGCCAGCACTGACACCTTGTGCAACGACAACAACTTGGTCTTGATTGGTAATGACTAATTGCTGATACAAAGCATCGAAACTTGAGAGCAGTTGTTCTTTATAATCATCTAGCATTGCTTCAGACCAAGGACCTTCATAAACTTGTTCCTTATCTGGTGTTGCTGGTTCGATATTAAATAAGTCTGCTTGCCAATTTAACTCTGGCGTTTGCAGTGCATAAGTATCAAAACCATCGTCTGTGAGAGCTTGAGATAAATAACTTAAACCATGTACAGACAAGGGACCATGACCTGCACTTGGAAGCAGGATCACGACGCCTCTTTTGCTGCTACTCATGTAGGGAGAAAAAAGCGTAGTGACTTTACCATTATCTGTCTCTAACTCAATTAACTTATCCGAAAAGTATTTGGCTAAGTCTTGCTGCTCTATCTTAGTACGTGGTTCTGGCATTATAAAAGGCGCAGAGGCTGCCAAGCTATTAAGGCTAAAGATCAATAACACACAGTACAGAACAACTCTTAAAAAATGCATGGCGACTTAATCATTAAATGGAACGATACTCCGTTATCGGCAACTAGCGACTTTTTTTTAATAAAAACTTACTTTTAGGAGGTGAAGGTGCTTGCAATGCTGTTTGCGAGAAATCAATTAAGTTAAACTAGCCGAAAGTGATAAATGGAGTAAAAATAGTGACGCACCAGTGTGATTCAAAGCGAGACTACATATGGTTCTTTTTAAAAGGAGCAGGCATGGGAGCAGCCGATGTTGTGCCTGGGGTCTCAGGGGGAACCATCGCATTTATAACAGGGATATATTCGCGTTTTTTACATGCACTTAAAAGCTTTGATTTGGATGCATTGGCTATTTTAAAAAACAATGGTTTTAAAGCTTTTTGGTCGCATGTTGATGGATATTTTTTATTGTCGGTATTTGCGGGTTTGGTGACAAGCGCTGCATCGCTCGCTAAATTAATCACCTACCTATTAGCGCACCATCAAATTTTAGTGTGGTCATTTTTCTTTGGTTTAATCGTTGCGTCATTTATTCATGTTGCAAAACAAGTAAAGCGATGGCGCTGGCAAACGATACTTAGCTGTATCGTCGGCGCATTCATGGCTTTTGTCATCACGACCATAGCACCTTCTGAAGCAGTCCCTCACTGGTGGATGTTTTTTGTCGCCGGCGCGATAGCGGTTTGTGCAATGATTTTACCAGGTATTTCTGGAAGCTTTATATTGTTGTTACTGGGAATGTATGGACATGTCCTCAACGCGGTGACAGTACGAGACTTTGCACTCGTTGGTCTGTTTTTAGCTGGTTGTGTGGTTGGTTTAATGGTTTTCTCGCGGTTTTTATCATGGCTATTAGATAAATATGAACAAGTGACGTTTTCTTTGTTAGCCGGCTTTTTGATTGGGTCTTTAAATTTACTATGGCCTTGGAAAACGGTGGTTTCAACGTATATAAATTCACATGGCGTTGAAAAGCCACTCATACAGCAAAACGTTACCCCTATGGAGTTCGCCAGTGTGACGGGGATCTCACCTCAGACAGGTTTATGCATCGCTTTGGCATTGGCTGGTTTACTACTTATTTTGGCGGTAGAAAAACTCACCGAAAGCAAATAGCGTGTCATAGCAACAAATCTACACTCGCAACTAAGGGGAGTACCCCTTAGTTGCTGATAGCCACAGCTGTTTAATCTGGTAATTTCCTGCCTGTATCCGTGGAATTATTAACTGGCTTCACGTAACAACTCCCCCCGCGAGTATGCAACTCACCAAAACCTTTCAATTAGGTTATCGACCTTCATTGTTTGCACGTATCAAATTTTAATTTATATGATTACAAAGTGTGCTATGTTTTTTATATGTATCGAAAACCCTTGAGTTATAACAATAAAATATTAAGGTAAAAATATGGGTGCACTTAACAGCAAGCTTGGCTTGTTTATTCTACTTTTAATGGGGTTTACCGCGCCAGCATTGGCCAGTGAAGAAAAAATAGACTTAACAACTTCTACTGTAGGGATAATTTGTGTAGCCATTTTTGTTGTTGCATATGCGCTCGTTATGCTTGAAGAAAAACTACACCTGAGAAAGTCCAAACCGGTATTGGTGGCGGCAGGGATAATCTGGGCCCTCATAAGTCTCTATTATGTCACCCATGATATTTCTCACGTTACAGAGCATGCATTTAGACACAATTTACTTGAATACGCGGAGTTGATGCTCTTTTTGCTTGTTGCAATGACATATATCAATGCCTTAGAAGAGCGCAAAGTATTCGATAGGTTACGAGCGTGGATGATTCAAAGAGGTTTTAGCTACCAAAGTTTGTTTTGGATAACAGGTTTCCTCGCATTTTTTATCTCTCCGATAGCAGATAACTTAACCACCGCATTGCTGATGTGTGCGGTAGTAATGAAAGTTGCTGAAGGTGATAAACGCTTTATCAACATCAGCTGTATTAATGTTGTCATAGCGGCTAACGCTGGCGGTGCATTTAGTCCTTTTGGCGATATTACTACGCTGATGGTCTGGCAGGCGGGACTGGTACAGTTTAACGAGTTTCTGTCTTTATTTTTCCCTTCACTTGTAAATTATATGGTGCCAGCGGCCATAATGAGTTTGTTTATAGAAAAGAAAAATCCTTCTGCGGTGTTTGCTCCTGTTACTATGCAGCGAGGTGCTAGACGTATTCTCATCTTGTTCTTGTTGACGGTGTTAACGGCTGTTTTGTGTCATAGCCTGTTACACATGCCACCTGTGATGGGAATGATGATGGGGCTTGGTTATCTGCAGTTCTTTGGTTATTACTTAAGAGTCACTTTGAAACGGCGTCAAACGAAGGCGCAAAGAGAAGGAGACCGTCGGCGTATCGATATGTTAGGAAGCATGGTGCCATTTGATATTTTCAATAAAGTGGCTCGCGCTGAGTGGGATACGCTGCTGTTCTTTTATGGGATTGTAATGTGCGTTGGTGGTTTGGGCTTTTTAGGTTATTTAAGCTTACTATCAGAAGTGCTTTACGGACAATGGAGCGCCACAAGCGCAAATGTGTTTTTAGGTATTTTATCGTCGGTGATTGATAATATTCCAGTGATGTTTGCTGTGTTGTCTATGCAACCTGAGATGTCGCATGGCCAGTGGTTACTGATCACATTAACCGCAGGGGTAGGTGGTAGCTTGCTGTCAATTGGTTCTGCAGCTGGTGTTGCTCTGATGGGCCAAGCGCGAGGGTATTATACATTTTTTGGCCACTTAAAATGGGCGCCTGTTATTGCGTTAGGATATATTGCAAGTGTCCTAACGCATCTTTGGCTAAACGCAGAGTTATTTTAAGTAATGTGTTAATTGCCTTTGGTGAGCTTTCACCCAGTGACTGCTCACCGGTTTTGGCGTGTTAATCACGTCCTCTAATGCAGTGGCAACAACAGTGCCAGATAATTTGCCAATCATCACATTGTCTTGGCCATCTAAGATCGCCTCAATTGACGCAATTCCCAGTTCTGTCGCGAGGTTTCTGTCTTCAGGCACTGGACTCCCTCCACGTTGAATATGGCCTAAAATACACAAAGCACTGTCAACTTGACCTTGTTCGCTTAAACTTGCTTTTAATGCATGAGCACCGCCAGGCCACAAGTTTTCAGCCAATACGATTAAAAAGCTGCCATGAGTGCGTTTTTGTTTTTCAACACCTTTGAGTATTTCTGCGACTTTGCTGCTGGCTTGATCTGGAGTGAAGTTTTCGAAAGAAATGATGGCTTCTGCGCCTGTCGCAATACCGACATTAAATGCGATATGGCCACTGTGTCTACCCATTACTTCTACAATAAAAATTCGTTCGAATGCATTGGCAGTATCGCGAATCTTATCAATAGCATGTGTTGCTGTTGTCACAGCGGTGGCAAAGCCTATGGTAGAGTCGGTACCGCTTAAATCATTATCAATGGTACCGGGTAAGCCGATTACAGGTTTTTCCCAGTGTTGTTTGATCTCTTTTAGACCTTTTAAGGAGCCATCACCGCCAATCACTATCAGTGCATCGATATCATGCTTTCTTAATGTATTACAAGCTTGCATGACGCCTTCTTCAGTGAGCATAGCTTGGCATCGTGCGCTTTTTAAAATTGTTCCACCTTGTTGTAGCGCAGAGTTAATATCAAATTGATGCATATCGACATGTTGATCATTAATAAGTCCATTATAACCGTGGTAAAAGCCTGTACATTGTAATTGGTGATAGTGACAACTTAAAACGATTGCTCGAATTGCTGCATTCATTGCTGGTGAGTCACCACCGCTTGTGAGTACTGCGACTTTTTTCATGATATTCCCTCTTTAAGACATGTATTTTTGATTATAGATACAATCACGTATAACTTAATCAATTTCAAGGTGCTTTTGGAGTGTAAGGGAGGGGAGGTAGATATGAAAATAAAGAAATGGCCCCCACTTTTGAGTGGGGGAGGCCAAACTTTACCAAATTATTTGTTTAGTGTACTTGCAATTTTTGCAAGTTCTTCTTTTTGTGCAGTTGGTAAGTTATCAACAACGATATCATATGATTTATCAATCATTTCTTTGATTTTATCATCAGGCACTGAGCCATCTAAGATAATCGTGTTCCATAAACGTTTGTTCATATGGTAACCGGGCACAATAGCAGGAAACTCATCTCGAAGTAGCAATGCTTCATCAGGATCGCACTTCAAATTAAGCCACCAGACTAACTCACCGTTAGCATCAACCTGACCTTCTTTACCCTCTGAAAGGGTAGCGAACATCTTATGTTGCACTTTGTATACATCAGTATCTTGTGCAAATGGTTGTGTAATAAACGTTGCAGGTTTACTCTGCAAATAGTCGTGTACGCTTTTATGATCCATTGATCGTGTCCTTGACGTAACTAAATAATTTAAAACAACATGATTTAATTTTAGCAGCTATTGTAAAAATACGATAATCACCGAGCTTTAAATGCACAGCTAAAGTGCATCATAACTCAAACTTCCAAACAAAGAGTTTACCTTAACCAAGGTATTAAACTTAAATAAGTTCAATTTGTTTGTTCAAGAGTACAAAACACTAATGATATGTATCACTCCATTTGTTCTTAAGTATGAACATTCCGGAGTTTTGTCATGATGCATCATGGCAACGCTAACAGCGCTGAGTAATGCAAAAGACATTCTGCTAAGAAAAACCATACCTCGTAGTTTCAATTTACAACACAGTGTAGATAACAATTAAATAAATTATTTAATAATCAACTGAGTATCAAAAAAGTATGAATTTTTTTACTTATCAAACACTGAATTGTGGTGCTATTAAATTAAATAATGCAATATTTTGCAACAATTAATGTTTGATTGTACAAAAAACATTCTTTTTGTTATGATGCGCAACCTTTCAATAGGCCTCTAGGTTTGCTTTAGATATGGTGTGGTTTTTGTTGTCGTTGTTAAGTGCTGTGATTCTTTATGTGGAAGCCGTGCGTAAAGGTATGCCGATTAAGCGTTGGGTATTTGCGGGCCTTATGTGTGGTCCTGGAGCTTGGTATTTATTTAACGTGCATCATCGTAGAGCGTGGCTTCGCAGCCAAGTGACAACGTACTGCATTTGGAAAGCATAGCCCTACCTAATTAACAACTTTTAATTGTGGCTGGTTATTATTTTCGCGCTGTTTTTGTGCTTTTAGAAAAGCAGTAAATTCACTGGCTGATAGTGGCTTCGAGTAAAAGTACCCTTGAATGGTTTGACAGTTAAGCTGCTCTAACGCGGCTAATTGCTCTGCTTTTTCTACGCCTTCGGCCACAACATGTAGGTCTAGGTTGTGAGCAATTGTGACAATAGAGTCAACCATATTTCGACCTCTTTCAGATACCATGTCATCCACAAACGCTTTATCAACCTTAAGCGTGTTAAGAGGAAATTGTTTTAAATAGGCGAGTGAGGAATATCCTGTACCAAAGTCATCAATGGCAAGGTGTATTCCACGAGCACTGAGAGAGCGCATGATTGAAATGGCTTCTTTGGGATCATCCATGATGGTCCCTTCTGTGATTTCTAGCTCAAGAAAATAAGAAGGTAGCTGATTTTTTTGTAAGATAATATCAATTCTAGTCGTCAAATCTGGCAGACTGAATTGTTTGGCGGATAAATTCACGGCAACACGACCATCAAACAGATCTTGGTCTATCCAACGTTTTACGTCTTTACATGCCTTATCTAAAACAACTTCTCCAATTTCTATAATCTGTCCTGTTTCTTCGGCAATAGGAATGAAAACGCCAGGACTAATTATGCCTTTTTTCGGCGTTATAAAACGAACCAATGCTTCCATGCCAACTAAGCGGCCCGTTTTTATATCCATTTTAGGTTGGTAATACACAACAAAATGGTCTTCTTTGAGGCCAAAGCGCATCAAGTTTTCTATTTGTAATCTTTTTACTGCTTGTGCATTCATTGAATCATTGAAAAACAAGTAGTGGTTACCCTTTTGCTTGGCGTGATACATTGCTGTATCGGCATTTTTTAGCAATATTTCAGGAGTGGAGCCATCTTCTGGAAACAGTACAATACCGACCGATGAGGTAATAACAAGCTCATGATTTGCCATTTTAAAAGGCGTCGCAATCGCAGCGAGAAACTGTTTCGCAGTACGGGTAATAGTATGAATATCATTGGTGCCAGACATCACTAACGCAAATTCGTCTCCGCCAAGACGATATAATGTATCTTTTTGCCGTACTAATTTATTTAGCCGCATTGCCAACTTCGCCAGTAAACTGTCTCCAAGTTGGTGACCTAGGGAATCATTAATTTTTTTAAAGTTGTCTAAGTCGAACACCAACAGTGCGTGATGGGTATCTTGGCGTGCTAGCTTTTTTAGATTAGTAAAAAACAAGTTGCGATTGGGCAGGCCGGTTGTTCTATCTCTATTCGACAGGTTGTGTAATTGTGATTCAGCTTTCTTCCGTTCAGTTAGATCAGAATAAACAACAACATAGTTTGTAATTTGCCCATGAGAGTTCTTGATTTCATCTATGGTAACTTCAATTGGGAGCAGAACGTCGTTGTGGTTGCGAAGTCGCAGCTCTTCTTGCCAATGATCGGTTTCTCTAAGACTTGTTTTGACCTGATTAATATAACGCTCATCATAGCCCGGCAAGCTAAACATTTTGCCAATATATTGACCTCTATTACCACCGAATAACAATAAATAACTGGGGTTTAAATCTACAAGACGAAAATGGTGGTCATAAATAGCAATAGCATCTGTGAGGGACTCGACACACTTAGCGAACAGGTTTAAGCGCTCTTCAGTGCTTTTTAGGTGACTAATATCCCTCACAGTTCCCGTCATTCTTATTGGGTTTAAGTTACCGTCTTTTTCAATTATCTTGCCTCTATCAAGCACCCAGTGATATTGATCTAAGTTATCTTTGAGTCGATAGCTGGCCTCAAAAAAAGCGGTTTTTTCAGCGAAGTGTTGTTTTAATAACTTATCGACAAGGGATAAGTCTTGAGGATGAATACGATGTGAATTAGGAATAAAGTGGCTTTTGCTACTTTTATGCATCATATACTTATCGTTAATACGAACTACTTCGCCTGTTGCAATATTCCAGTCCCAGAGTGTATCGCCACTTCCTTCAACCGTACTTTTTAATCTTTGTTCAGAGAGCTGTAATGCGGTCTGTGCGCGTTTAAGCTTTTTATTGCTGTAAAGTAAATAAATAGAGAGGGTGAAAAAAGTTACACAGATCCCAGCCCAGAGAGGTTCTAGGTGGTTTAGCTGTTGATTAAGGTTAAGTGCTAATAAGGGGGCGCTAAGCACTGAGTTCAACAGCATCATGATGATTATTGCTTTTATTGTTTCTTTTATCATAGATGCACAACTCTTTTTCGCACACCCTAATCTAAATGAAGCGAGAGAATGAGTCAAAGGTATTTATTATATTTGTGTCTTTTTTAGGTCCCTAAGTTGATATTTGATTGATATTTTTGCAACGTTGAAATGGGAGTGCAGCGATTTATTGTCAATCGAATCGATAAGCCAACAATCCATTCGTTCATTAGGGCTGCATCAGCAACCCAATCCACCTTTAATTACAACGTAGTGCAATTTTGGGATAGGAAGGAGAAAACACCTTATTTACATAGCTAATTAGCTGCTCTTTTTGTAAGGAGTCGAGCTGCTTAACTAACCTTTTTTGCATGTTAAATTGGTGGTCATCATTGGTAATTGCTATCCAAAATCGCTGTGCTCGTAACCGTAAGTTTTTATCTTTTTCTGCAATTTGCAAGCGCAGTGCTCGTTTGGCATCACGCCAAGCTTCATCATCAAGTGAGTCAAGTTCACTGATGAATTGCGTGATAAACAAGTCATGTTTTTTCTGAAGCTGCTCAGCATCCACATTAGGTGATTGGATATAAAATGCAACACCAGCTCTGGTATTGAAAGGTGCATAGCCTGCACCTACCAAATAGCCCAGCTGTTGCTGAGTACGCAGTGTTTCGAAATATTGATTGCTAACGAGTTGGTTGAGAGTCATTAGCGCTACCTTTTCAAAGACATCTTCTGTTTGTGCTTGAATATAGTAAACCAATGCATGCTCACAGTTCGGTTTGTCAATGCAATGTTCTTGGTAATTATTTAATACCACCAGCGGTCGTTTTAAGTCTTCTAGTATTTCGCTATTAGTAAACAGTTTACGTAGCTGTTTTTGCATGTTGTGCGCGTGTTCTTGTTGCCAGTTACCGTGCAAAAAAGCCTTGATATGAATTGAATCAAAAAACTGACTTCGGAACTGGCAAAACTCATTGAAACTTATGTTTTTCAGTGCTTTTGCTAAAGCCATTGGTTCTGGGTTCCATGGCATCAGTTTGGCACCTAGTACGCTGAAAAGCTCACTGACCGGTTTATTGTGGTTATGGTTCTTCCAATGTCTAATTAGCTGCTTTTTGTACTCTGCAAAACGAGGCGCGCTAATGACTGCCTTGAGCATATGTTCAAGTAATTGAAGCGCTAAAGTTATTTGATTTCCTGACAGCCCAGCAGTGTGCAGGGTGAGTCCGCCTTGGTGTGAGTTTATGTGGTAATTAAGCCCCGCAAGTTCAGCTGGGTAATATTGTTCAGCCATGCTGTCCATTAATAAATCCGCAAATAAGCGAGTCATTGCCATATGCTTAGTATTTTTTATGCTCAGCAAAGAATCAATTTCTATGTAGAAATGGCCTTTGGTGACACGAAAAGTGGCGTCTTGTTTAAACCAAAAAGCAAAGCCTGGCTTATCTTTAAGTAAATCGGGGATTTGGCTTTGTTGTGTAACATCATATAGTTCGTTTTCAACTTGCAGATAGGGGTTGACCTTGGGCAATAGCATTTCAGGCAGCGGCGTATCAATATTATCTAATGCATTTAGCCACTCGTTACTCAGTTGTTCAACTTGATAAGGGGTGTGATACCACTTTGCCTTTAGTTGGGCTTCAACATCAGGGTGAATGAGTACGATACGCATATTTTGAGGGGTTAAATAGCCGCATAGGCGAGTATGTAAAGCTTCATCAAAGCCTTGCATTATATAATCACCGTATAAATAGTCTTCACTTTCATAGTGGTGCATATTTACACTGATGGTGCTAACCCACTCTAATAAGCGACTTGGTTCTTGGTTATTAAAAGCGATATCCAATAAGGTTTTTTTATCTTTATAAAGTTGTGGTAAAGATGCTGTGTTTGACTTAATTAAGGCGATATATTCAAACAGCATTTCAACAATGTCTTCATAATAGTCTATGCCTTCATCGGTTAACGCAAAACTGATGTTGAAGTCTTTAAAATTACTACCACTGATCCCACCACCTGCGGAGAGTGCATTAATCCACCCTTGTTCTTTTAAAATAGAATAAAGAGACCCTTCGCCTTCGTAACCGAGCAAGTGTGCTAAAAAGCTGGCGCATTTATGTTTATATAAGTTGTCGATACCATTCATAGCGAAGCTGACAATGAGCTTTTGCATGTGTTTTCTTGGTGCAATGTGCAGCAATAACCCTAAGTCTTGCTTTCTATAAAGTGGCGCTTGAATTTGCGCTTTGGGTGTTTTTGATCCTTTCACAGCACTAAATAGCTCGCGTGTATGTGTTTCGAGTTCAGCTAAAGAGTGAGGGCCGGCAACAACGAGGGTCATCCATTGTGCTTGATATTGCTTTTCAAAAAAATCACGTACTTCTTGAGCAATACACAGATCGCGATTTTCTAAAGTTTCTTTATTACCCACAGAAAATTTGGAAAATGGATGCGATGGGTTAACTGTTTCTTTATGCACTTGATAAATTCGTCTGCCGTCATCTTTTACCTTCATTTTAAATTCGGCATCGATGGCATTTCGTTCGTTTTCGGTTTGTGAAACATCTAACAGAGGATCAATAAAAAACTCTGAGAATAACGAGAGTGCACTAAAAAATTGTTGTTGAGCACAGTCAAAAAAGTAGCAACTATGCTCAGTGCCAGTCCAAGCATTGCTTTGTCCACCTGATTGACTAATAAATTGTGAAAAATGACCAGGCTGTGGGTGTTGCTTCGTACCCAAAAATAACATATGTTCTAGAAAATGTGCCATGCCTTGGCGATCTATTGGATCATCGAAGTGGCCGGCATTAACTGTAAGCGCTGCGGCTGATTTATCGCTCGAATAATCACTAACTAGTAAAACTTGTAGACCATTGTCGAGTTTGAGCTGGTGATATGTGCGATTATCATTATTACTAACTTTCAAATTGTTGCCGCCGATATAGAAAATGTGAGCAAAGAGACAATAAGTGAACTATCTATATGGTGCCACTTTACTTTAAGTTTAAGAGTCGTTTGTTTTAATATAGCGAACAAACACGGTAATTAGCTACTGGTTATCTGGCAAATTTAACAAGAATATTCGAGAGTGCGATGAAAACTATTCTAATTATGCGTCATGGCGAAGCAGCACCAGTGAAGGTAAATGATGAATCGCGACCACTTACTGGCCGAGGCGTTAACCAGGCGAAAGAGATGGCGTGGTGGTTAAAGGGGCATTACAAACCACAAGCGCTGTTGGTAAGTCCGTATACAAGAGCACAGCAAACGGCACAACAGGTGCTAGCCATTAACGATGTGACGTATGTAGAAATATGCAAGGATATTGTCCCAACTGGCAACGCCGCATTTGCGATTGATTACCTTGAAACCTTAATTAGCCTAAATACAGAGTTAGATGTATGGCTTATCGTTGCTCATATGCCCATAGTGAGCTATTTGGTTGAGCAACTGTGTCCAGAGCAGTTGCCGATTTTTAACACGGCAGCTGTTGCTGTCATTGAATACGACGAAGTTACGCAAAAAGGGGATTTTAAGAGCATGAATTCTCCGTCTCTATAGTCATATTGTGCTTGAAGTTTACTGAGTTTTTACTCTGTCTCTAAATTGTTAACGGTTAGATTTCAAAAGTAGGAACACGGAACCGACGCCAAACATCGCGGTTGCTTTGATGCAAGGACATATGTCCGCACTGGTGGCTTTTTTTGTTGCTAAAAGCTGTAAACGTCCGGCTTCTTGTTGCTAAAAATTCAAAAAACACTATTTTTTGTTGTTGGCTTGGCAGTAATATTTTAATTTGCTGCTATAATGTGGGCGTCACGTTCAGCCTTGCAGGTTCGCTTTGCACTCTCGGTTGCAAGGTCCGCGTAAAATAATTTACAAACGCGAAAAATTGAACGTACCACGCCAAGGTGATACGGCGACCATACTACCGTTGAACAAAAAGAGTGCATATAAAAGGTTAAATCCCAACATGAAAGCAATGAAAAGATCTACGTTAGCTACTTTAATCAATGCAACGTTGTTCTCTGCTGTAGCAGGTACTTCATTTTCTACTCTCGCCGCTGAACAAACCCCTGATGCGAAAAACAACCAACTAGAAGTGATTCAGATTACTGCGCGTAAGCGTGTTGAAAACGCACAGGAAGTTCCGGTAAGTGTATCTGCGCTGCAAGGTGACAATCTTGATGCATATAGCTCTGCGGGTATGGATATTCGCTTTATGAATGCGAAAATTCCGAGCTTATCTGTAGAGTCTTCTTTTGGCCGTACATTTCCGCGCTTTTATGTTCGTGGACTTGGTAACACCGATTTTGATTTAAATGCCTCTCAGCCGGTATCACTGGTAGTTGATGAAGTTGTTCAAGAAAACCCGATTCTAAAAGGTTTCCCTGTATTTGATATCGCTCGTATTGAAGTACTTCGTGGTCCACAGGGAACACTATTCGGTCGTAATACTCCGGCAGGTCTTGTGAAGTTTGATTCAGTTAAGCCAAGCCAATCGTTTGATGCTTACGGTGCTGTTTCTTACGGTAGTAAAGGTGCTGTTGACTTTGAAGGTGCTGCGGGTACTGGTTTAACTGATCGCTTATCTGCGCGTGTCTCTGTACTTTGGCAAGATAAAGAAGATTACATCGATGTTAAAGCGCCTGGATTTGAAAAAGAAGATTCACTCGGTGGCTATGATGAAAAAGCAGCACGAATTCAATTCTTGTACGAAGGTGAGGATTTCACTGGTCTATTAAATTACCATGTGCGTGATTTAGACGGTCGCCCGATTGCTTTTCGTGCCAACTTAATCGAAAAGGGCAGCAACAATATCAACCCGATTTACGATAACGATGTTGTTTATCATGATGCCGCTTCTCGCTCTACTCAGCAGGTAGACTCTCAAGGTCTTAACCTGAAATTAGAGTGGGATTTAGCTGAGCATACTGTTACCTCGATTACCGCTTGGGAAAGTGCAGAAATATACTCTCGCGCGGATGTTGATGGTGGTTATGGTGCTGCGTTTATTGGTTTCCAAGGTCCTGGTATTATTCCTTTCCCATCAGAAACCGCAGATGCCATTCCTGATCATGATCAGTACACACAAGAGCTGCGTCTATCAAGCAACTTCTCTGGAGACTTCAATTATCAAGTTGGTGTGTTCTTATTTGAAGAAGATTTAACAATAGAAAGCTTCTCTTACGATACATTAAGTTATGATGCTGCTGCGAATAACTATGGCCTGCAAAATGGCTACGCAGTACAAAATCAAGATACCTCAGCTTGGGCTTTGTTCGGCTCATTTGACTTCACTGTAACTGACGACCTTAAAATTACAGCAGGTCTTCGTTATTCAGATGATGATAAAGAGTTTTCAGCAAAACGCACTAAGAGCCCTGTGGGTGCTGCAGATCTGTTAGCCAAGACTGCGAACCCAAGCGACAGCCATGTAAGCTGGGATTTAAGCGCAGCATACAAATACAGCGATGATATTAACTTGTTTGCACGTATCGCTAATGGTTTTAGAGCACCAAGTGTTCAAGGTCGTATCTTATTCGGTGATGAAGTAACTGTTGCACAGTCAGAGACGACGAACTCAATTGAAGCGGGTATCAAATCAGATGTACTTGATGGTCAAGGTCGTGTAAATGCGACTGTATTCTACTATCAAATGGATGATCAACAGCTTACAGCTGTAGGCGGTGGCGCTAACTTCAATCGTTTAGTTAACGCTGATAAAACAACAGGTTATGGTTTTGAGCTAGACACAGAGTGGGTTTTAACTGATGAGTTAAATGCTACTTTCAACTTAAGCTATAACAAAACAGAGCTTAAAGATGATGCTCTAGCTGTTGCTATCTGTAGCCAATGTACTGTGACAGACCCTACGTACGAAATCCAAGGAGCTTTTGGTCCTGAGAAAAGAGCTATTTTAAACGGCAATAGCCTTCCACATGCTCCAGAGTGGATTGCTAACGCGACACTTCGTTATACCAAAGAGTTAGCTGGTGGTGACTTCTTCGTATATGGCGATATGTCATATCGTAGCGAGATTGATTTCTTCTTGTATAAATCAGTTGAGTTTGAAGGTGAAGCACTTTTTGAAACCGGTATTCGTACAGGTTACATGTGGACATCGGGTGACAATGAATATGAAGTGTCGGCATTTGTTCGTAACTTATTTGATGAGCAAGTGGTTATTGGCGGCGTAGACTTCAACAATAACACAGGCATGTTGAATGAAGAGCGTTTCATTGGTGCTGAGTTCAAAGTTCGTTTCTTCTAAAACAGTCTGAAATGATAATTCATGGTGAAAAAACCCGCGTTTGACGCGGGTTTTTTATTGCCTGTAATGAAAAGCACAGCGAGAGCTGATAAAGTCATACAAATCATCTAATGAAGAGAATAACTATGTCTGGATTTTGGAATTATCGCGTGATCTTTTGCGAAGCAACAAAAGATGAAGAAGCGCTTTATCAAATTCATGAGGTTGAATATAACCTAAATGGAAAAGTTACCAACTGGTCAGAAACAGGTGCTGCGCCTTTTGGACGCACAATTGACGAGTTGCTTGCGGATACCGAACGTTTAAAATCAGCATTTGAAAAACCGATTTTGAAAGTTGTTAGAAAGCCAAGAGGCTACGAGCTTGTTGAAGTTGAGAGTGGCTTAGAAGCAAGTGCTGAGCCACCTGCAGGACTAAGCCAATAATTTAAATCTGTTCAAGGAGCGGGTGATGAGTTTACGAGCCATTTTATTTGATTTTGATGGGACCCTAGTGGATTCTGAAGCGCTCCATTTCCAAAGCTGGATGCGAGTCTTAGCACCTTGGCAAGTGAGCTATGACGAGTTAGCGTTTTGTGATGAGTTTTCAGGTGTACCAACCTTAAAATCCGCTGAAATACTTAATCAGCGACATAAATTGAACACACAAGCACAGCTGCTAGCAGAGCAGAAAAATCGTTTATTTGTTGATGTTGCTGCAACCATGTTACCGAGCCTGATGCCTAACGCGGACGAAGTGCTCAAACTAGCAAGTAAGCAATACATTTTGGCTCTAGTAACGGGAAGCACGAGAGAAGAAGCATTACCTGTACTTAAGCACTATGCTCTCGATAGTTTGTTTGCTTGTATTGTGTGCAAGGATGATGTTACACATCCAAAACCACACCCCGAACCATATTGTAAAGCGCTTTCACTACTGGGTCTTAAATCGAGTGAGGCGATAGCAATTGAAGATACGCATACCGGGTTAAGTTCAGCAACATCAGCGGGCTTAAAGACAATCGTTGTACCAAACCATCATTCCAAAGAGCAAGATTTCTCACAAGCTTCTTATAATGTAGAAAACCTACAAGCTGCTTGGGAGACGCTAAAACAACTCGCATAACCTAGCTTTTAGACTACATTTTAAGGTTCAAGATAAGTGCAAGGAGCCTTAAAATGAAAATATGGATATCGTTTATACTTACCTACCTATGGGTTGTATCGCAAGTTTTTGCGCAACCTCTACCGCGTATTGAGCTTGCTAATCAATATCACGAAAACATTTTAATTTCAGATTACTTAGTGAGTGAAAAATTTGATGGCGTCAGGGCAATTTGGGATGGTCAATCGCTGCGGACAAAAGGAGGTCATAAAATAGCGGCACCAGCATGGTTTTTGGCGCCGTTGGGTACATCACCACTTGATGGCGAACTTTGGTCAGGCTATGGGCAGTTTGCATTTGTAAGCAAAGTAGTACGATCCAAGCAAAGCACTGACGAACAGTGGCGACGTGTACAATACCTCATCTTTGATTCTCCGAACAAGACTCAAGCATTTGTTGAGCGTTATCAAAGCTATAAAGCCGAAGTGTTGGAAATGGGTGCTGAGCATATCAAAGCAGTAACACAGTGGCAGTTTTATAATAATCAGCAACTAAATGAATACTACCAGCAGGTACTTTCTCACCAAGGTGAAGGTGTTATGTTGCATCAAAAAAGTGCGTTACATGTTGCTGGGCGTTCAGATAGGGTTCTAAAGTACAAACCATTTCAAGACGCTGAAGCGGTTGTTGTGGGTTATTCGCCAGGGCGAGGAAAATATACCGGGATGATGGGGGCGCTCAAAGTGGTAAACGAACAAGGTGTACCGTTTAAAATTGGAACGGGCTTCAGCGATGAGCTTCGTAATAACCCGCCTCCAATTGGTGCTCAAATAACCTATCGACATCAAGGGTTTACAAAGTATGGAAAACCTCGATTTGCACGCTTTTTAAGAGTGAGGCCGATACTCTAAATTGGTTAATTATTTGGTATTTAACCTCAATTAGGAAAATTTGCATATTCAAAGCGGAGGTTATTTAAGTTGAGTTTTTATAATTGGCTATGATAATCTGCGCGACCTTTTTTAGTCGTATGAGGTCGCTATGATTGTTGGTTTTGATTATGGAAGTTCAAATTGTGCTATAGGTACACTGGCGCATGGGCACCAAGTACAACTCGTTGAGCTGGAAGCTGGCCGTTACTATTTACCCTCCACACTCTATGCGCAACACAATGCGTTGGTGGTTGATTTTGTGGCAAATAAGCTAAAAGGTAGTGACCTTGCTGAAGCCTATCTGAATGCTCGAGCAAGTTTACTCAAAGGCGTGCCTGCAATACGCAGAGACCTCGATTTAGGCAGCGGTGAAACAGGCTTGCAAATTGGCACCGCAGCCATTGAAGAATACATCGATTTCCCTGAAGAAGGCTATTTTGTTAAGTCACCTAAATCATTCTTTGGTGCAATCGGGCTTAAACCTCAGCAAATTGCTTTTTTTGAAGATATTGCCAGTGCAATGATCATGCAAATCAAGCAGCGCGCAGAGCAGCAACTTCAACGAACAATCACACATACGGTAATAGGACGCCCAGTAAACTTTCAAGCCGTCGGTGGTGAACAAAGCAATCAACAGGCCATTAATATTTTGACGACGGCTGCAAAACGGGCTGGGTTCAAAGAGGTGGAGTTTTTATATGAACCACTTGCGGCTGGGATTGACTATGAATCAAGATTACATGAAGACCAAAAAGTCTTGGTCGTGGATATCGGTGGGGGGACCAGTGATTGCTCCTTTGTACAGATGGGCCCCAGTTTTCGTGGCCGTAGTGTACGGGATCAAGATTTTTTATCACATACAGGTAAACGCCTTGGTGGCAACGATCTAGATATAGCAATGGCTTATCATAACTTTATGCCACTTTGTGGTTTAGATTCTACCCTTAAATCAGGTCTGCCAATGCCAAATCAATTGTATTGGCAGGCGTGTAAAATTAATGATCTTCACTTGCAAAGCGAGTTTTACTCACAGGCGAATGGCCGCAATCTAAAAGCGATGTTGCGAGATGTGAGTGAACCGAATAAATTAGCCAGATTATTAAAAATCCAACAAAGTAAATTGAGTCATCAGGTAGTGCGCCAAGGTGAGCTGAGCAAAATCTCATTATCGAGTGATGCTGAGTATATGGCAAAGCTTGATTGTATTGAACCACAGCTATTTAAGGACGTCACTCATACAGACCTTAAAGAGGCGGTTACTGATAGCTTGAAACAAATATGTGAGCTAGCACAAGATGCGATCACGAGTGCGCAAACACAACCGGATGTTATTTATTTAACAGGTGGAAGTGCGCAATCACCACTTTTAAAAGCAGCCCTTAATCAGTCCTTGGGTGATATTCCTATGCTCAACGGTGACAACTTTGGTAGTGTTACCGCTGGGCTAACTAAGTGGGCACATCAAATCTATAGCTAATCAAGCCGAGTAGCCAGATAACCTTGGTAATCTGGCAGGCTGCGGGTTATTTCTTGCGCCATGCAAGGGGAGCTGATCAGCAAGTCAGCAGTGACTTCATTACATGCAACTGGAATATTCCATACTGCAGCAAGTCTGAGTAGAGCTTTGACATCGGGATCATGGGGTTGTGATGCCAGCGGGTCCCAGAAAAATATCAACATATGGATCTGGTGTTCGGCAATTTTTGCGCCGATCTGCTGGTCGCCACCCATCGGACCACTGAGTAGCTTTTCTACGCTTAAGCCAGTCTCTTTTTCTATGACATGTCCAGTAGTACCTGTGGCATAAAGCTTATGAGTTTGTAGTATCGACTCATGAGCGAGGCACCATTTTTTGAGTGCGGCTTTTTTACCATCATGAGCAACTAGTGCAATGTTTTTAGTAATTGGTAAAGTCTGTTCAGTCGTTTGCATTGTTCTTACACTATTAAATTTACGGCTAAGGCAATAAAAATGAATCCTGATATTCTATCTATCCATATCGGGGCGTTTGGGTGGCGGCGAAAGTAACCGGCAATTTTATCTCCGCCATAAATATAGGCACAGTCTATCGGAAAAGCGAGTATTGGGTACAAAAGGCCAAATATAGCCAGTTGCAACGTTGCGCTTGAGAGGCTCGGATCTACAAACTGAGGAATAAACGCAATAAAGAATAACGCAACTTTTGGGTTGAGTACCTCGGTCATCATTGCCTGTACAAAGACGTTTCCCGATTTTTTTGTACTTACATGCGGCTTGTCTTCGCACGCAATCTGTTTTTTAAAGGTGTCTTTGAGTGTTATTACACCCAAATAAGCCAAATATGCTGCGCCAAGGTAAAGCACTGCGTTATAGGCACTCTCAGAGGCTTTTAAAACAGCTGATAGGCCAACTACAGCAAAAATGGTATGTATTACTCCTCCTGCAGCGAAACCTAACGCGCTTTTCATTCCTGCCTGACGTCCATGCGTGAACGTCTGCGCCATTAAAAATGCATTAGAAGGGCCCGGTGCCACAGCGATAACAGCGCTGGCGATTAAAAAGGAGATAACTGATTCAGGATTGAGCATTATTAACTAGTAGAACAACAACAGTGTCAGTCAGTCTAAGCTGTTTTGAGGGGAAAATAAATGGATATAAGGAATAACAAAAAGCGGGCTATGCAGCCCGCTTAAATTAGGTTGGGTTTTTAGAACACAACAGTTTGAGTATCAGAACAAACAGTCGTACTGCCTTGCTCGCATACTTGGTAGATGTAGCTACCGCCGCCCTTGCCACTGATGCTGTCCGTGTAGCTATTATCGTTTGCAGTTGTGACAATATTACTACCGTTACGATAAATATCTACTTGGCTGGTGCTAGCGCCTTGCCAGTTAAGGTCAACGTACTTACCACCTTTTTGCTTGTAGCCAGATGCTGTAAGGTCGATGCTGCCATTACCTGGGTCACCACCATTATCACCACCAGAACAACCGTTTGCAGTTAGGTAAGCATCAGCATCAGCTGCTTTAACAATACCGTAACCGAAGTATACGTCTTTACCAGCTGCGCCAGCATCTTCTGCAGTTGCTTTAAGTGCTGCACGGATCTCTTGACCAGTACACTCTGGGTGATTTGACCATACAAGAGCTGCTACACCAGAAACTGCAGGCGTTGCCATAGAAGTCCCGCTCATGAAACCGTAATCGCTTGTGCCAATGTTTACAGTTGCAGTACTTGCAGCCATAAGTGTTGCTCGGTCTTCAAGTGCTGCCCCTACAGCTGGGATACTTGTAGTGTTAGTATCACCTAGTGTGCCATATAACATGCCAGCTTCGTTGTTTACGATAATCGCACCGATACCACCAGATGCTTCACAGTTTGCAACTTTGTCATGGAAAGAAATATTACCACGGTCGATTAAACATACTTTACCAGCAGCGCCAGCATCAGTTGCTTCAGCTGTACCCATGAAGAATAGGCTGCCAGTTACAGTGCCAGAGTTTTCCATAGCTGAGCTTGCAACAACATTGCCATCTACGTTTAAGCTTGCTGATGTTGCCATACCCGCTGGGTAAGTTGAAAGCGTATCTACGCCACCGGCTGTTACTTCAACACAGATAGTTTCGTCTTCAGTTGTATTTTTACCTTTACCACTAGCGCAGCTTGGGAATTGTGAGAAATCAGCGATTTGGTTGTTCGCATCGTTTGCACCGATCATCATTACTGAAGGGTAACCTGCTGGGTATGAACGTACATCGTTACCATCGTTACCAGCGGCAGCGACCACTAGACCACCTGCAGCGTTAAAGTTAGCAAATGCGTTTGATTCAGTGTTATTTGAACCACCACCGCCTAAACTCATGCTGATGATATTAGCGCCCGCTTGAGAACAAAGGTTTGCAGCATGAGCTAGGTCAGAAGAATAACCCCAACCTTCAGCGTTAAATACTTTGATGATATGCATGTCAACACCAGGTGCCATACCAACAACACCTATGTTGTTATCTGCAGCACCAATAGTACCTGCTACGTGAGTACCGTGAGGACCACCATTATCGTACCAGTTACCTGTACCTGAGTCGTTATCACCGGTGATGTTACCCCAGATGAAGTCAGGGTTAGAGCTATCAAGACCTGAGTCGATAACACATACTTTCATGCCTGCGTTGGCGTTGAAAGTAACTTGGTCAGCTTGTGATTGGTAAACAGCATAGGGTGTAAGTTGCTGTGTCATTGCATCTCCAGCATCATCATTGTAGATGCCAAGAGGAACACGTTTGAAGTCTTGCTCAACTAGTTTTACGTGTGGGTTGTTAAGTAAGCCTCTTACTTGAGATAAGTCTTTACCAGAAAATGTTGCTGCGATAAATCCGTCGCCATCGACATGAAGTTGCGCACCCAACTGCTTTGCTAACGCTTTTACAACGCCTTTATTATTATTTTCAACTTGAATGATGTAACGGTCATCTGAAGCCTGTGCGCTAGCAGCTGCACACATACCGGCAAACATTAGTGCTGAAGTGAACTTGTTTAGTTTCATTATTATTATCTCTAGTTCGTTAAAATGAGTGAAGCGATTGTTAAACTTGATTGTTAAATAAATAACAATTGATTAACGGGGAAACAGAGTAGATCGAAATGGCTAGTAACGTAAAGAATAATTTATTGCTTTTTTTATAAAAATTTAGAGTATTTAATTATGTGTATATACGATTATAGTATTAGAGGAAGTCTAGCAGGTTACATGGTTTACTATTATAGATACATGATTTACAAAGGAAATGATAAGTATGTTTATTTGAGTACCTAAGTGCGGTCTAAGCCGCACTGTGTAGAGTTTGTTTATTTTTACCTAATAATGCAAATAAAAATGGCGTGACTAACAGAAGATGCAGAGCCAACTGGTAGGGGGCTGTTAAATGTAGCTGTTGTGTTAATAGGGCCAAAATTCCAGCACCGCTCATTTGCATTACGCCAATAAGTGCAGAGGCCGTACCTGCTTGTTTGGCAAATCCAGAGAGTGCTTTACCTGCGGCAGAGCCAAGAGAAAATGCAAAGCCAACAGAGGCAATATACATAGGCAGCATAAAAGCAGCAGGATGTTGATAACGTGTTGCGAGCAGCATAGTTAGACCACCTATTGTAAATAGGGTTAAACCCACGACTAAAGCGAGTCGACTGTGGCGTTTTATGAGTATCGGTGCGGTAAAGCTGGCGACGATACTTAAAATGGCATTGCCTGTAAACCATGCTGTAAACATAGAAACTGAGCCATGTAGTTGATTCATTATCCAACCAGGTGCGGTTGTCACAAAAACGAGCATGGCTGCCATGCCCAGCATGGTAATGCTAGCATTAAACATAAACTCGTTGCTTTTTAGCATCGGCTTGAAGCGGCTGAAGTTGAGAATGTGTCCCTCATAGATACTATCAACAGGTTTCGTTTCACGATATAACCACATAAGTAATAGTAAACCGATAACCGCGAAGCCTGATAGAAAGGTAAAATTACTGCGCCAGCCGAACTCTAATGTTAACCAAGCACCAAGTAGGGGAGCTAATGCAGGAATGAAGCACACGATACCATTGAGATAAGTGATCATTTGACCACTTCCTTTATGGCCAAAGCTATCTCTGACAATCGCAAAAGCCGCGACAAATGTGGCACAGGCTCCAAAACCTTGTAATGCTCTAGCCACCATCATCCATGTCCAGCTATCAACCAGCGATGCTATCACAGCGCCCAACATAAACAGTGTGATGCCAAAGCTTGAGACAGGTTTTCTACCGTATTTGTCAGCCAGTGGTCCTGCGATTAACTGCCCTAAGCCAACGGTGAGCATGTAGACACTAATGGTTTGCTGAATTTTTGACTCAGATACAGCCAAGCCCTGTTGCATGGCTTGAAAAGCCGGTAGGTATAGATCAATACCTAGCGGGCAAAAAATCACTAATAAAGCTAGGATAAAGATAAGCGTTTTGCTAGTTAAATCAGATTGTGGCATGACGACTCCTTTTGGCGGCTATTCTAATGCGCGAAAATAAAAAGAACAGGACAAAGCACCGGATCATCAAAATAAAAGCGTAAAAGCATGCTGAGTGTATTCTCCAAACAGGTCGGATGTGTTAATTTTGCTTAACAATATTGTTTTACAGAGGTATTAACTGTGTCAGCCCCGTTACTAAAGATATATAAAAGAATGCAGTGGCTTCCATTTGGACAGTGGCTCTTTAGCAAAGCCGTATGTCGTAAGGCGCCTTATTTTGGTTCAATTAAGCCAACTATAACGAAGCTTGAACCAGGGTTATGCTGTGCCACAATTCCCAAACGCAAAGCCGTGTTCAACCATATTGGAACTATTCATGCGATAGCGCAGTGTAATCTAGCTGAATTGTGTGCCGGCGTAATGGTTGATGCAACAGTGCCGCATAAAACACACCGTTGGATCCCAAAAGGCATGACTGTGCAATACCTAAAAAAAGCTGAAACAGATTTGGATGCAGAAGCTAAGATTGCCTTGCCCAGACAATGGCAAGACAAAGAAGATTTAATTGTACCCGTAGAGATCTTTGATAAACAGGGAAACAAGGTATTTCACGCTGATATCAATATGTACATTACTGCGCGTTAGTCTTGTCTTTACTCGTTGCTTTGTCTTTAAAGGAGGTGATATTTGTCACCTCTGTTTTATGAGTAAGCTTACCCTCAATTAAAGCACCGGCTTCGATACTGAGCGTGTCATGCATGACGTCACCATGTACTTTGGCGGTTGGCTCTAGCATCACTTTATCTGCATCGATGCTACCATTGACCGTGCCTTTTATCCGAATGCGATGAGCCTTTACATCACCTTCAATCACACCATGCAGACCAACAATGAGGGTATTCACTACCAAGTCACCGATTACCTTACCGTCGATTTGTAACTCACCTTCGCAGCGAACATGGCCTTCTATGACCGTATTGGGAGAGATCAGCGCCGGAACGCCTGATACCGATTTATCGTTGCCTAATAAACTATTGAACACGATTGATCACCTTAGTTAACTTGATAGGGTTAATATGTTTGCCGTTTTGCAATACTTCATAATGTAAGTGAGTGCTTGTACTTCGTCCAGTACTCCCCATCAAAGCAATCACTTCAGATTTTTTGATTTGTTGCCCTTTTTTTACTTTGATTGTGTGCAAATGGCCAAATCGAGACACTAAGCCGTGCTCATGTTCAATTTCGATAAATTTGCCGTAGCCGCCATTACGTCCGGCTCGAACGATCGTGCCTGCAGCAGGGGCGATAATTTCTGTTTTATGCCAACCAGCTAAATCGACACCTTTATGGTAAGCGCGTCGACCAGTAATAGGGTCTTTACGAAAACCGAATTGGCTCGAAATATAATAATCATCTTTAGCAACTGGCATAGAGTCTGGCAAGGTGGTGATCACTTGCTCTAAGTTATTTAACGTAACCAGATTATCTATCGCATTGAGGTAATCTTGAGGCAGTTCCTCTAGCTCTAATTGGTGATACGGACCACCTTGAGCTAGTGCTGAGTTGTGTTTTGGGGCGATGCCAACTTCTGCCAGACCACTACTTAGTGTTGCTGCACGATTTTGAATGTTGTCAGAGATCAGACTAAGCAATTGTTGCTGATGAGAAGCCAACCTCTGCGCCTGCGTACCAAAGTCTCTTTGCTGCTCACCTTGTGACACTTCGCTTTGGTTAGGTAATAAGCTATCTGAATTAACTTGTTCGGTCGTTTGTTGCGGGTCATCTAGCTGTTCTAAATGGACGTCTGTATTATCCGTTGGCGTTTGTGTGGGCGCATTTTCCGCTTCATTCAATGGCTCAACTAGTGAACTTGGTAAGGCATCGACTAAGCTTTGCAGCATGAGTTGCTTTTCAGTGAGTTCGTTAAGTGCTTGCTGCTGCTGAGCAAGCTGAGCTTGCATTTGCTGCTTTTCATTTAAAAAACGCTGCTTGTCTTCATTGGTTTGCGTGCGCAAAGAGGAAATTGTAGTTTTTTGTTGCGTCACAGATTGTGCATTTATCACAGCCCAAGCCACAGCGCCCGATGCTAATGTTAACAGCAATGGTTGAACCCAGCTTGGTAAGGTGAACATATAAATTTCACCGTTTTGGCGTATTAAAATTTGCCTTGGCTGGAATAATGTCTTAAATAGGCGATTGATTAGCTTCAACATACTTATAAAATTCTTAAACAACACTTCACAATAACAAGATTAATACAAAAATCCAGCTAATTTGTATAATAAAAAGGTGTGCAAATGCACACCTTTGATTTTTATCTGCTTTTAATTTGGGATTATTTAGCAGGTAGAACCGTGCCTTCAACAGAGCCAAAGCCAATGCGATTGAAGCCATCAGCTTCACACCAACCACGCATAATTACTTTGTCGCCGTCTTCTAAGAACTTACGTTCTTCGCCATTTGTTAGCGTAATCGTTTCTTTACCACCGCGAGAAAGCTCAAGTAAAGAACCGGCTTCTTCATGCTCAGGGCCCGATTGTGTACCAGAGCCAAGCATGTCGCCCGGTAGGAAGTTACAGCCGTTTACTGTGTGATGCGTTACCATTTGCGCTACAGTCCAGTAGCTGTGTTTGAAGCTAGACTCAGACAGCTTCGCTGGGGTTTGCTGTTCTTCGCGCATTTTAGCGGTTTCAAGCAATACATCCATTTGGATATCAAAAGCGCCAGCTTCACGGTTGTGAGATGACTCTAAGTATTCCATCGGCTGAGGATCGTTCTCTTCACGATGCCACTGAGTGCGATATGGTGCGAGCGCTTCCGTTGTTACAATCCATGGAGAAACTGTAGAGGCAAAGTTTTTCGCTAGGAATGGACCTAATGGTTGATATTCCCATGCTTGTAAATCACGTGCTGACCAGTCATTGAATAGACAAAAACCAAATACATGGCTTTCAGCATCTTCAATCGCGATTTGCTCACCTAGCTCGTTTCCATTACCTAAATAGATACCAAGCTCTAGTTCATAGTCAAGGCGCTTACAAGGACCAAATGAAGGAGTATCAGCATCTGGTGCTTTAGTTTGGCCTTTCGGGCGATGGAAAGCTTGGCCAGATACATCGATAGAAGATGAGCGACCGTGATAACCGATTGGCACCCATTTGTAGTTTGGTAATAGTGGGTTATCTGGGCGGAATAGCTTACCTACAGCAGTCGCATGGTAGATTGATGTATAAAAGTCAGTGTAGTCACCAATGTGACATGGCATTGAGTACTCAACATCGGCTTGTGCAACCAGCGCATTTGCAAGCACAGCTTGATGTTCTGAGCCTTCACGTAGAGCGCGAGATAACGCTAAACGTAGTGCCGACCAGTAAGCTTGACCCAGTCCCATAAACTCATTTAAAGCTTGAGCGTTGGCAGCTTCAAGTGCTACTTGCGCTTCACCTGAAAAAATACCAGCACTTGCTACAACTGCAAGATCTAATACTTGATCACCGATAGCAACACCGCCACGGAACTCTTCATTGCTGCCTTTGCGACGAAATACCGCAAATGGTAAGTTCTGGATTGGAAAATCTGTACCAGCCTGGTTTGCACTTGCTACCCAGCTTTTAAGATTAATATCATGAGTTTCGTTAATAAAAGACATTGCCTTTCCTTTTTACTTTTGGTTAGTGCTATTTTGCCCTAACTAAAATGGAAAAAGCAGCTTTTAAAAAGCTGCTTGTGAAAATAATAACGTATATAAAGCTTAGATTACGCCGCGACGTTCTTGATCACGCTCGATAGACTCGAATAGCGCTTGGAAGTTACCTTCACCAAAGCCGCCATCGTCAACACGTTGGATCATTTCGATAAAGATTGGGCCAAATAAGTTTTTCGTAAAGATTTGTAGTAGGTAACAGTTCTCACTTTGGCTATCTACTAAGATCTGGTGCTCTCTGATCTTCTCTTTATCTTCTTTAACCCAAGGTACACGGTCGAAGATAGTGTCATAGTAGTGTTCAACGATATCTAACGTAGCGATTGTGCTCTTATCTAGCTGATCAAGTGAGCCTACTAGGTCGTTAGTTAAAAATGCTAAGTGTTGAACACCTGGACCATTGTACTCATCTAGGTACTCATCGATCTGGTTGTTGTTGTCGTCTTTACCTTCGTTAATTGGAATAGAGAAGGTGCCACAAGGCGACTTAAGTGCATAAGATAGTAGCGCTGTTTTTTGACCTTTAATGTCGAAGTAGCGAACTTCTTCAAAACCAAATACGTCTTTGTAGAAGTTAGCCCATGTTTCCATAGTGCCTTTGTAAACGTTGTTAGTTAAGTGGTCAATACGGATAAAGCCCTTATCTTTAACAATGTTTTGTTCTTGAAGGTCTACAAAGTCATTGTCGTAGATTGAACCTTTGTCGCCAAATACGTCGATGAAGTAAATTAGGCTGTCACCGATGCCGTAAATTGCAGGGTAAGGTAAGTCTTTATTGGCAGAGTCAGTCGCTGGCTTTGCACCACGCTCAACAGCAACTTCAAACGCTTTTTGAGCGTCTTCTACACGCCAGCCCATTGAACAAATTGCAGGGCCATGGCTTTTAGCGAAAGCTGCAGAAAAGCCTTCACGCTCGTTATTTAGTAAAAAGTGAATGTCGTTTTGGTTGTAATAAACGATATCTTTGTCTTTAAACTTTTTAAGTTTTGAGAAACCAAAATCGGTGAACACTTTATCCATATAGTCCGCATCTGGTGTTGCGTACTCGGTAAACTCGATACCAACTAAACCTAGTGGATTTTTTACTTCACTCATTGTCATACTCCCGCAATTAAGCAAATTGGGTTGCTTGTTAGATTATGTTTTTCAGTAGGTGGATGATTAATCAAAAATGCGCAAAGAGGAAGAGTCGGCCCCTATTTAGCAGACAGTGCGATTGTAAATTAAGTTGCACAAACACACGAAAATATGACGGTAGCAATGACACACACAAAAAGCGTGCAACTAAGGTGATGGCGAGCGCAGGAGATTTGAAGCTTGAACGGTGCTTTTAGAAGTGTGTTTTTATTTAACGTTTTGATTTATAAAGGTTTTTGTTTTTTGTGTTGTTACTTAGTTAAGCAGCATATTTTTAATTTACTCTTCTCTTATTTCTTGCTTTAGGTTCAGTGTTTGTAAACTTTTGTTTACTGATGGGCGGTCATAGACGTTTAAATACTAAAAAACCGCATGCCAAGGCATGCGGTTTTATCAAATACCTGATTGGGTAATTATTGCTTTATAGCTGCAACTTCTAGCTCTTCAGCCAGAATATGTTCTTGTGTGTGTGGCTCATGTTGGCCTTCTGCACCGTGCATCCAATCAACAAGCTTATCACTTAGTAAGTACATCGCAGTTGCTGATAGCAAAGCGGTAGCGCCTAAGCCAATAAAAATACCCATTGCGTTGTTAACTGCCTCATGACCTTCGCCGATGAACGAGCCAACTAAACCTGCAATCTTGTTAGCAATTGCAGTACATAGGAACCAAATACCCATTAATAGTGAGGCTAAACGCAGTGGCGCTAATTTACTCACCATAGATAAGCCTATTGGTGACAAGCATAACTCGCCCAGCGTGTGGAACAGGTAAAATAGTACTAGCCACATCATGCTAATTTGCATTGTACCTTCACCAGAACCTTCAGTGATAAGTGCAAGCATCATAGTTAAAAAGCCAAGTGCTAAAAAGACCAATGCAATAGCAAATTTAACAGGAGAGTTAGGTTCGCGCTTATCAAGCTTTAACCAAATCATGGCAACTAGAGGTGCAAAGATAATAATAAAAATAGAGTTTAGAGATTGGAACCAAGATGCTGGTACCTCAAAGCCCATTAGCATACGATTAGTGTAATCGTTAGCGAAGATATTCATTAAGCCGCCAGCTTGTTCAAAGCCCATCCAGAAAATGATGCTGAATACGCTCATGGTGAAAATAACTTTAATGCGGTCTTTTTCAACGTTAGTTAGAGGTTCTTTTTTACCTGTACTTGATTGAGCTGCAGAGAGTTTTGCAGCAGGTACAACCCCGATATCGCCTAGATACTTTTTGCTCAAAACTAATTGCATTATTACAGAGATAACCATACCAATACCAGCAACGATAAAACCCGCTTGCCAGTTGAACAATGCAGCAACACCGCCTGCAGCAAGTGGCCCTAGCGCACCGCCTAAGTTGATACCCATGTAGAAGATGGTAAATGCACCATCACGACGTTTGTCACCTTCTTGGTACAAGTCGCCAACCATAGTAGAGATGTTAGGTTTAAATAAACCATTACCTATACAAAGTAGTGCTAAGCCCAAATAGAATACGTTTTCTTCCATACCTGCAACAGCAGCATGAGGCACACCCATAATAAAGTGACCAGCAGCCATTAAAATACCGCCAATGATAATGGCTTTTCGCTGACCTAACACGTTATCTGCTAGCCAGCCTCCAAATAATGGCGTTAAGTAAACAGCCATGGTAAATGTACCGTAAAGGCTAAGTGCATCAGCATTAGACCAACCAAAGCCGCCATCTTGTGTAATAGCGACTAGGTACAACACTAAAATGGCGCGCATGCCATAGTAGCCAAATCTTTCCCACATCTCTGTGCCGAACAACAGGAATAAACCCTTAGGATGACCTAAAAACTCTCCTGAATTAGGTAATGAACTCATATGTACTTCCTAATTAAATCAAATGTGTTGTGAGGCCTTATAATAATCATTACGTGCAAATAGTTATGTAATTTGAACGGGTGGCCAAAGTAAGTAATTACGCACTATTGAGCGCTTAAACAGCGACTAACTATGCATCTAAAGTGCGTCAGTATACCCATATGGAAACGTTTGGGGAAGTGGTTAGCTATTAATGGGGTGGTAAAATGTTAAAAAAAGGTGATTGAAATATACTTTATAATGTATTCACATTAATATTTAATGTCCTTTTGTGAACGAGTATTTCTTTATTTATTAATGATATAAGGTTTTTTTTAAAAAAATTCTAGATTGAGTTGAATATCCTGATCAGCGCTTTTTTTGCTTTGCTATGAGCCAGCCAGACTTTTGGCTTTGGCTTAACCTTGAAAGTACATCTGTTGCGCGTTCAATGGTAATGTGCTGTGAGGCAATATCCTTATAAACTTGCTGAGCAAGTTTTTTTCTTTTTACTGCGGCACCCGCTTCTAAAAAAGACTCAATGACTTGGTAGAAAAATTGCTTAACTGGACTTTGTGCTTTTTGTTTGCTGTTGCTGTGCTTTTCAGAGGCACTATCAGCCAATTTATTGAGTAAAATTTGTAATTCAGCTTGGCTTAACTCACTTTGAGCATGCGATACGCTTAGCAGGGCTTGGGCAGTTTGCGCAATCAAGCTGACCTCCAAAAGATTAAAATTAGTTTGATGTGCTAATAAATTTAGCGCTTGCCTAAATTCAGTACTATTGATTTTAGGGTCCAGTAATTGCTCACAGACTTTTTGGGTTTTTTGCCATTGCTGCCAACTTTGCACATAGCTTATGCCAACACCTTTTATATTTTGCATACCTACTATCAGTTGATGCTGATCTTTACACCCTAATTTGGCAATTGTTTGGGTCAGACTATTGCTGCTTATATGGACATCTTCAATGAGCACTAGTTTACTATTGAGGAGACTTAGGCAGGTTTGCAAAATGTTGTTTGCATGCGCTGTTAAGTCATCAATAGCTATGATCGCTTGCCCCTTTTGCCAGAGTGAGTAGTGTTTTAGTAGTATGCTCTTTTGGTGGTCACATAATTCATTGTTACTGCACAAGGCTTGTTCAAGTGCCTCATATGAGCTGACTTGTGTAATTGTTAAAGGGCATGTTTGTAACGAGATATTCATTGCTGCCAACAATGACGCTATATCGTCATTGAGTTTTATCTGCGTTATAAAGTCGCTGATGGATTTTTTGTCTTTATTTTCAATCGCTTTTATAATTCTTTGTTTTACTGCTTCTTTGAGGTAGCTGGCAAAACCACCCACATTACTTCCTACTACCACTATATGATCAAAACATAAGTCTTCTGCCATGATATTGGCAAATACTTTAGAGCGCGCGACTCTATCTTCACGATTATTTATCAGAGCTATGGTCTGCACATGCGGCTGTTCGCTCATTTTAAATAATTCTAAACGTTGCCAATTCTCAATCGTTGCCAAGCGCTCGTTTGCGGACATACTGTTGACAAAAGATTGTGATAGGTCGCCGACCTTGGCCGCGAAAAAGTGTTGCAGTACACCGATATCGGGCACAATGCGTTCAGCGGTTGCTTTGAATACGAAATCTTTATTGATACCGATATATTGAGCCATTTTACATACTAGAGCGATGTTGTCGGGGTGTTCATCATATGGATATAAGGCCCTTATATCTGGGGTGATTTGAAAGCCATCTCCCCAGTGTACTTGGATAAGCGTTGAGTTCTTTTCTTTTGCCGCACTTTCTAAAAAGGGGGCCATAGTTTGTTCACTGGTAAATACTTGTGTGTCTTCACCAATGAATGCCGACATTTCTCTTGCAACATCAACACCACTGGGACCGAGTATGTCCTCATGATCCGGATAGGCATTAGTTATTGTGATAAAGTTATCTTTCATCCAGCGGCGTAAGATTTTTACATAGCGGGGAGTTAGTCCCATGCATTCCCATAGAAACACATCGGCATTGACCGACTTTGCAAATTCTAATACATCACTTTGCTCCCAAATGGTTGCTTTGTTAAAAGGTCTGAAAATGGGAACTTCGTACTGCTCCCCTGTAATTTTGCAATAAATCATCATCGCCTCACAGCCTGTTGTTTTGGTGATGCAGCGCAGCGCTAAGGCACTAAATAATGCCGCTTTTAAGCGCTCAGTGCCTGATTTACCACGCGTTCCCCAGCCACCAATACTCACCGCAATAGCTTGACGATTGCGGATAATTTTACGACTGATATATAAATGGCGGCCCCAGAAATAGGCGCTAAAGCTCACTACGAAGAAAACCAATTGCGAGAGGGTATTTTGATAGACAGAGTAAGCGTATTCTTTAAAGCTTGACCAAATTGCTATCACACTTGGAGCAAGGCGAAAATGAGAAAATAGACTTTCAATCCCAGGCTCAACAGGAAATGCGCAGTTAAGTACATTTCCATAAGCTTTAAATTGTATTTTAAAACCAAGCTTGACCAGTTCATTAAGATATTTTTGCTGCTCGAATTCTCCGCCTTTTCTTAGGTTGTCTAACTGTTGAAAGTGCAGGCTAATATAGCAGTAGGCATAAATTCTTCGGGTGAATGAAGCCGGTTTCGTTATCTCTAAAATACCGTCTGGCGAGTAGCTAAATACCGGACTTGCAAGTTGGTCTTGGCTTAATATTGATAGTATATAATCTAGCAGGGGCAGGTAGGGGCGAGCACTGTGTTCATGCAAATGATACAGTGGCTCTCCAGGAACATTGGTTTCGCTTATTTCTGCCACGGTACAGCTTGGAACATGGAGTTGTGCACTTGGCTTTCTTGCGGTTGTGTGGCTAAAACCTGGGCGCTTGTCAGTGCTGCTATGGCATAACTCATGGACCACTCGCCAAAGTCGCCTTGCTATATTGTAGCCCTCGTGGATGTGCCACTTTCCTCTTGATAGCTTGCCGTTAAAGCCAACACGTTGTTGTGCTAGAAAACTCAAAGCTCTACCTAGAGTATGTTGGTCCGTTGAGTTATTGGGCAATAGCACGGTATTACCATAAGCCAGTTGCGTATTGATATCAGCTATCAGCGCTTGATTATAAAAACTCGTAAGCTGCTCTCTAGTTCGAGTTATATATCTTTTAACGGCAACGGGTTGTGTTTGTAAGAGCACTTTATTGAGCACGTTAATAAAGCGCTCAAATATGGCGTTTTCTGAGTCTTGGTTGAGCTGCATATTCAGCATGATTCTGGCACTTTGCTCTAGCGCTATGCGCTTTATTGGCAAAGTATATTGACCGAAAAGGGTTTGTTGCCAAAGCTCGAAGGCGAATAAATCCTCACAGAAACGCTCTGCGGTAAGCTGTTTTATAAGAGTAAACCGCACCGCATCAACTTGTTCGTTTGCAAACCGATCTAAAATGATTGTTTTGGCAATGTCGTCTGGGAGACTGGCGGTTTGCTCTATTAGAGCTTGTCTTACTCTTGGGTAGTCATGCTCTGACAGTTGCTCCAACAAAGTAATATCCTTTGCTGTTATGTTTTGCTGCTGGGTTATGACTCTTGGCAGTGCCGCCAGAATAAACAATTGATTATTATCTATTTGTTGCTCATCAGCAAATAGCGCTGCCCACATGTGGCCACGCACAAAAGTAGGACGTTGGTGAATCAATATCTCAAGAATATCAATGATGGCGGTATAGGGTGTTTGTTCATCATCTAGTAACTCAACTAAGCGCGCAATAAGCTCAGAACTTAGCTGGGTGTCGATGTTATGTTCTTGAATAAGTGCGACCTGATTCACAAGAGCGCGAATAATGCTATGACGAATAAAGGCGGTTTGATTTTGCTCTAACAAACTCAAAAAGAATGGTTGTAAGTCAAGGGTACGCCAAGTTTGCTCTAACTGAGCGTGATTAATCGCAAGATAGTTTTTACTCAACGTGCCTAGTCGGGCAATTAAGAATTTAATACCTTGCTCTATTTCTGCCACTTTACTTTGATATCTATCTCGCATTGCACCTTCATCAAACCAGCGAGCAAAAGCGGCCTTGTCTGCTTTGAGTTGTTTGGCTGTGGCGCCGAGTGTTTCTGCATAATTTAAAATATGCTGCTGTTTTTCATAGTCAATTTCACTTTTCGATAATCGAGTCATAAAAAGCTGATATGCATTACGCAGCTGCGAGATCTCTGCTTGCTGCTGTTCAATTTTATGGCGGATAAAGCTAATAGAATGCAATAGCAACCAAGGAGATAAAGGTTCGGTTTCAGGTTTATTCATCAACAGTGGCCACTCACACAACTCATCAAGCAACTGTTGATATTTATGGTGATAAAGGTTTATCCAAAATCGCTCGGTGTTGGTGAATAGCAAGTCTTGTAAATGGGCTTTTAGTTGGTGTTTATTCATTACTCACCTGCTGCATTAGTTCAAGCTCTGACAATGTTTTAAAAGGTTGTTCAGCGTAGCTAAAAGGCGTAAAGCCTGTACGAAGCGTGTTGCCTATGCTTAATTGCAACGCGATGATATGTTGTTTATCACGCCAATTTTGCTCCCAGCTTAGAGAAAACGAGGTTGCTAAATTGTGGTTAATTGAAAATTGTTTATGCCATTTCAAACGGGATAAATATTGCCACTGTGACTGGCGTCGATGTTCGTCGTTAAATGCATACCTGCCAACAAGTTGCCCTTCGAATATGTGACCTTGATAAAATTGGCGAGCTGAAAAGGTAACGCGTGTATTGTCAATTGTTTGCCAATTTTGGTTGCTGGCCAGTTGCGCTTTGACACTTAGTTGTTGATCAGCATGATTTTGATACCAGTATTGATAGCCTGCGCGCCAGCCATGACGGTGATTGTCTTTGTATTGGCTTAATATGTCAGGGTTTAATCTTGGTAACGCCAGCTCACTTGACTTCGCGCTACTGTCAAAGTAGTGCGGTTGCAACCACCATTGATGGCGGTGTTGTTTGTTAAATAGCCATCTTTGGCCCAGAGTAACTGACATCCTAGTCGATATTCGACTTGCAAGCGCCGTTGATTTTGGCTGCCAAAAACTTTGTAACTGAGCCGCAGCAAACCAGTCATTTTGGTCTGACAACCAATCAGTGCGGCCACTCAACTGATAAGTGGAATGATAAGTATCATTGAATTGTTTACTAAACCCGAATTTGTACCAGTTATTTTGTGTTTTGAATCGCAGCAATGCACCTACATCCGTTAGGTTCTGCTGTATTACTTGCTCGTCGAAATTACTGGGCGAGCGCCGCGTGTGATTAATAAAGCCTTCATAGTGAAAGGCGTTGGGCATGATATAAAGTGACGGCACAGGGGAGGGGGCACTGACAGCAGGAGTGTTTTTTTGTTTCTCGACAACGATGTATTTGGACTTATTTTGAGAGAAAAAAGAGACTTTTTGGTTGCGATATTTAAGCTGCCACTTAAAGGCGCGCAGCAACGGTGCATTTTTAATGTAGAGAGAATGAACACCGGCTGAGTAAAAGCGCTCTACTTGCTCACGTTTATCATCTTCTAGATACTCAATTTTTATTAATGCGTCTTTTTCTAAATTTACACGCAGGGGCTGCTGCTCATTGGCTAAATAAAAACGTAGTTTTGGCGTCAACGGTATTTCTTGCCACTGCTGTTGGTTGTGTTCGAACAGTTGTACACTGACCATTTGTGATATAAATGGTTGTTGCCAAGATACATTAACAACTCCTTGTTGAATGTCTTTGTCTGTAAAAACGTGCTCAATGGGAGTCGTGCTTTGCAGTGTATATTCGCGCTGTTGCTGATTGACAGTCAGTGTAATGTTGGCGGTCTGCTCAATACCCAACTCGGCAGGTGAAAATGCAATACGAAGTTTGTTTTTTAATGCTTGAAATTGACTAATATCAAGCGAAAAAGAGTGATATGGGCGTATCTGCAATCCCGACAGGTCAGAAGCTTGCGAGGTGTGTCTGGTAATTTGCTCTGCTTGGTTTAACTGCAAGGGGCTTTGTAACACAACCAATTGTGTGCCCAGATAGTCGATATATTCATTTATGATCTGCCAATGACCAAATTGCTTAATTCGCTTTAGCAAAGAGACCTCACTACGTGTTAACGGATCAGACGTAAAATTACCAAGCAATGTGATGTACTCTTCATCGAGCATGGTTTGTGTATCTAATCTGTACAGAGCATTATTTAACAGCGTTTTGACGTTGAGGGTTTTATCGTTGAGCAATGTTTTGAAGGAAGGGTGACTTATGTAGGCAGTGACGCTATTGTCAGTGAAGCGTTGCTCATTTTGTGATGCTTCTGAAACAGTAATATAGCTTACACTGTCACTACTAATACTGATTGATTCGCCTGCTTTTAAATTAATGTATCCATTTTGTGCAATAGACAGTGCTTGCTGTGCATCATTGAAGGTGTTTGCAGCAATATCCGTAAAAATTGGCAGTATAAATTGCTGTGTATTGTTAACGAGTTTAAGCCAATTTATTTGCTGTTTTGCTTCATTGCTTGCTATACCTCGGGCATTAATGTGCAGAGTAACATCATGCGATGTGGAGACTGTGAGTAGTTGAGCGGGAGTAAGCTTAAGTGCCTGATATTGCTTATTTGTTGACGTTAGCTGCGCATAGCCAAAGTGGCTCAATGTTAAAGAGGGGGCTGCACTTGATTTGTAATTGCTTAATGTTTGGTAATTCAGTGCACCATATAAAGCATCGCTATTAGGCAATGTTGCTTGGTTATCATGGCCAAGCCATAGCGCAAGATGTTGCTTGTTTTGAGCACTATACAAGGAGGGCGCGAGTATTTTGCATTCGCGTAATTGTGCAGCCATATGAGCGCACAATCCTTGAAGTTTGTACTGAGAATTAGTTTCTTGATAGCGCTGCAGAAGTGCGTTGGCCGAAAATTCTGTCAGAGCTGGACTGCCTTGCTTTAGTAGCCCTTCAAGGTAACGTTGGCTATGCGTTTGTTGGTCTAGTTTGTCTAAAGCGTTTATGCGCATTTTCCATGCCGCTAATCTGATGTTTTCATATGGGCTAGTAGTGAGTGACTTTAAGGGTGTTAACACTTCATTTGGCTTGGTATCTAATAATGCTGCTATTCGGGCCAATGACAGCGTTTGTTCTTCGTATGTTTGCTGTAGGTTTACCACTTTTTTGGCGCTGAAAGAGGGTAAAGAATCAAGATAATCAGAGGCAATTTGCACCGTGTGGCGTTCTAGCAATGTGCTGATTGTTTTTGATTTATCTGCTAATTTCTTTGGCTGCATATAAAGCAATTCATTATGCACCACCGGTGCTAGTTCAGGAATTTGAACCGCCACATCTACTGGTTGTTGGTCATTTGACAAAGCGAGTATAAGAGTATCTGCGTCTACTCGGTTACTCAGTTCAATGCGCTGCGTAGTGTCGCTTGCTCTAAATTGCAAAGTAAATACTTGCTCGCCTAAAGTTGCCGTCATCATACCGTCAGCAGTTGCTTTAATAAAAAGTGTGACAGCATGCTCGGTAGTCGTATTTGTACCTAAATTAAACAACAACTTATCTTTGAGTGTGTGGGTATGCAGTCTCTGTTTAGTCTGCATTTGGTAGACACGCCCATTAACATCTCTAAGCCCTTGTGTAATAGGCGTTTCTGTATAGTTTGAAACAAGTTTTTTTGGCCAGACGTTTGGTAATAAAAAGCGTCTTTGCGTCACCATGTTAATGAGTTGCTGATGGCGCTTTCTTTTTAATGGCGTTAATGGTGGTTGTGCAATGGCGGTTAAAGCATAGTTGCCCTGATTATGGTAAATGTCATTAAGTAAATAATCTAGATTATTAGTCCAATATGGATTTTCCAGTGAGTCTAGTTGCTTTTGTGGGCTGTCTTGATCTAAAAATGGCTGTTCTGCACGTTCTATTTTAATTAAGGCATTACCGTAACTTTTTAGCGTAAGTCGACTATTTTCAGCGACCGCAACATAGTCATTGTGAGTAATACTCACATGCTGGTTTTGATACTCTGGTGCTTGGCTATTACTCAAGGGCAATATGCTCACAGGGCGTTGATTTTCAAATATATATACTTTGTTATTGTCATTTTTGGCGCTGAGAAGATTTTTAACTGAGATTTTTAGTTTTACAGCCAGCTTGATAGGGATAGACACCTGTTGGCCTGCAGGCAAGTTGTAATATTCTTCATAGTGGTGTGAATGATATAAAGTCACTTTATCTAAGGGCAGTGGCAGCTGAGTGTAGTATGGATCTTGATACGTTTGATAGTGATGCTGCCACAGCGTTAAATTTTGCTCTGAGTTACTTTGATTTTCAATGATGATAATACGGTTAGCACTATCGGGTGGCACCTCACAGCTTTGCTGCTCGCAGCGTAATTGGCTTGGCAATATATCAACTTGGCTATGAAAAGTGAAAGCTTGCCAGACTTTTATCGATTGAGGGTCAAATGGTGCTAGCGCAAGTGTGCTGTGGGTTCTGAGGTACAAGTGTTTTTGTTCATACGCCCTTAACTTTATAGTGGGAGAGCTGGAGCTCAACAATACTTCGTCATTACCATGCTCTAGCCACTGAGGGGGGCTTGCCAATTGATGTGTGAGGGCTGTTACCGAGCAAATATATAAAAGCGGTAACAAAGTTATAAGACGTAGCGCAAGCATAGAGTAAGCTGTTCCATTAAATGGTTATGTTCAATAAGTTGTTGGCGCATCGTCCGGCTGATCTCAATGTGGAAAAAAGTATCAGGGGTCAGTGCTAATTGGTGCATCACATTTTTTGTACCTCCAAGCTCGTTAATTTGCCTAGGGTAGTCATAACTTGCTGAACTGATCTGACGTAAACACACTGATAATTGCTGTATCTTCTCGGTACTATACTTTCCTTGGCTAACAATGAAGTCTGCATTTTTACCTGTCAGTGTACTGCGCTTCTTTTTACTAAAACCATGGATTTGCAATATTTTCGCCTCAGGGTAGCTCGCTTGATAGGCTAAAATTGCATTATGGTGCAAGCTACTGGCTCTTTTGGACAGGTCCATTGTTTGCTCATCTATCTTATCGCTATATCGATGATGGGAGTTACTGACCATAACTTGGCATAAATTTGCATAAATTGCTGTGCCAATAGGAAATGTATATTGGTCAAAAAACTGGTGAAGAACAGAGACAATACAGGGCTTTCCTGCGGGTCGGTACCACAGATGACTCCCCCCTAAGGTTGCACTTTGAGCAACTAGACGATATTGACTGTTTTCGACTTTATACTCCCAAGGGGCAAGTGCATAAGGCTTATCAAACCAGCTTTTGAGGGTGGATACACTGGGGAGCGGTTCATTTGCATAGCTGGGCCAACAAGTGGTCAGGATAGCAATGTAAAGTAAACTAATTGTCTTCATTTAGCCACCAGTTAAACGTGGGTGAGTGTTCTTCGAACTCTTCAATAACACTGAGCCATATGTCTTTATTTGATTTTAATATCAAGCTGTTAAGTTCGCTAATATCTGAGTCAATTAGTACAGTCATACTTGGATATGCTACCAATTCACCTAGGCTCGGGTGGAGCATGAATGCACGGGTTGTTGAGCTTGGATATAGCTGCGTACGCTTATTTTCAAAACTGTATGTTTGATTTATCTGTGTTTTAAATTGGGCATCTATTTGAGTTGAAAGCTCTAGAGCAGTTGTAAACGAAGATGTGCTATATGCTTTTACAACGACACTATACGGGGTCTTTTGGTAGTTAAGCTTCAATGCTCTATTCGCGTCAAGTTTATACAAGCGCTGCTTTGTCCAAGGTCGGCTTGTGCCAACATTTGCAAACAAGCGTTGATTATTGCTGAACAGCATCCCGTTGCTGCTACTTGCTAGTTGTCGCGTATCAAACTCGCGTACTAATGGTGGGTGATTAGATTTTACTATTAAGTTTATCGGAGTGGGCGGCGCACGATTGAGAAGCTGTTGCGCAAATTGCATATCAACCTCAGCGTAATGATAAGTTTCAAATGCGTCTTTTGGTAAGTAATAAGGTTTTGGGGAGTTGATTAAGGCTGTATTGGCAATGGCCAAATCATTTGATAAGTCTCTACTTACATAAGCTGTCTTTTTAACGTCTTGAGCTGGTGGCGCTGAGAACAATCTGACCGTTATCGTTTTGTTTTGCGACATCAATTGATAATCATTGTCGGCTTTTTGTGGATACCATGGAGGAATGTCAAAAAGCGCGCTGTTTTGTTTATCACATGACGTATCACATAAAGTTGAATGAGTATGGTATGACGCTTTTCTGGTATGGAGTTTAAAGGCCATCAAACCATCGCTTTGTACCATTATATAGGCGCTATTTGATGGCAGCTGATGCAGGTACAATAAGCTGCTTTCGCTAATTGGTGTGCGTTCAGTATCGTCATTTAAGGCCCTATCAAACTCAGATTTATGCGCTTCTAAGTGAGTATTGTAAGTCTTGATTAGACTGTCTTGTTCATCATAAATATTGACTGTTAAATGTGTGCTTTTCGCTGGGCGAATATCCAGTTTTATCTGGCTATCTGATGTGACGCTATATTTGATAGCATCTTGTTTGTTAACTTGATAATACAGGCTATGTAATGGGTCTATCGGTTGTTTGTTAGCTAAAAACCATTGAGATAAAACCGCTGTATCCGATTTTATAGTGATCATTCCTCTGGAGACATTGGACAGTTTGTACAGCGTGTCGGTGTTGGTTTTAATCGCTGTCAATTCTTGTGGTGGTGACCATTGATTATAGTCATACCATCTAAAAGTCAGTGCTTCTGGGGCTGTAGTAGAAAAATAAATGTCTTGTGGTTGTGTGACATTTACAGAGGCCGAAAGGGAATGATCTGTGAAAAAACCATCTAAGCTGAGTTGCGAAGTTGAAAAATCATAACTTTGAATATGATAAGGCAGAGTTTCGTATAGAGTGTCTGTTGTAAAATCAACATTAGGTACACCTTGAGGTGCTAATTTTCGCCAATCATACTTTACTGCGTTGAATATCTCTTGTTCGCTTAATGCATTGCCCCCTAATGTGTGATAGTTGCTAATGCGTGCACGCCAAGGTAGAGGATATCTAAGCCAAGCACTGTAAATATCTGTCGGGCTGCTTTTTTCCTTGCTGTGTACTCTTAATACCACGCCTTTAAGTAATGGATTTTCAAGGATTAATCTAAACGCAATTGCCGTGGCATTTTCAAATTGGCTATGATTTAAATAAAACGATTGACCTGTGGATACCGCCAAACTTTGGCGGTTTTCTATGATTTGCTTTACTTGCTGCTGTTGCTCATCAAGTGCCAGTTTTGAAGTGTGATGATAAACCGCTTGGGTTATTGCACGTTGGTCAGCATCTAACATAGTGTACTCGATGGCATAGTCAGCAGGTTGCTGATAATCCGGTTGACTAAAAATCGCATTAGATAACACCCGAATTGAGTCGGTCTGGGATGCTGTAAAGGTATAAATTAGCGGTTTATCCTGGGTTAGCCAATGTACATTTGAGCGGGTTTCTGAGCTTTGTTTTTCTAGCAAGGGTTTTGCACTACTTAACCAAGTAACGAACTGTCTTACTTGAGTGAAAGAAAAAGCGGCAAGGCTCATTGTGACACCTAAAATGATGGCCCATCTAATGTAAAACATGGTCCCCCCCTTGCGCACTATTCGTATAGTTTTGTTTGTCTAACAACGTATGTCTGGTTGGTAAGTAGATTGCAATCAGATGTTTGTTTTTTCTAACTAGCAGGGCAAATTCATTAAGGTCTTCAATGTAGGCGGTCTCAAGATAACAGTCAGGTTGTTTATTACACAACTTACTAAGGTAAGGTAAATGCAGTGTTTTTGAGTATTGCTCGGTGAGCTTTTGAAGCGCAGTACGCTGCATTATAGGCAAATCTAGCCATACATTATCGTCAATGTCTTGCATGCTCATTTTTAATATTGATGTGCTTGCCGATATGGCTGCTAAGCGCTGTCGTAGAGTATCGTTTGAGGTGGCAAAGTGTCGCTTGTAATCAGATGCTAACCAAAGAGCAGCTAACTCACTATTAGATGTAAACACTTCATACCCTGTTTGAGCCGAAGAGCCTATTTCTAATCCGCGAGTTGCTTGTTGACCAGTCACAATCTCATACTCTAACCCGAGTTTGACTAAGGCGTTATGTAACTCAGCAAGCAGGTGCTGATGGCTATTACTTGGCGTTGTATTGATAAAAGATAGCGCTGTGGGTCGCACTTGTGAAGGCGCACTGTGACTACGGATCTGTAAATTGAGTACGGGTTGTGCTTGGTAGTAACGTAATAGGCTTTGATGAAAAACGTTAAACAACGACGTTGTATTTGTTGGTTTCATAACGTTCGCAGCTGGTGATGCAAGAGGATGAGCGCCAGCGATCATCAGTGATTTAGAGTGAGTTGAACGGTATAGCGAGCCGGAAAACTTTAATGTATGGCTTTCAAAAAGAGGTCGAGGGACTTGAACATTGGTTAGATTTGCTTGCCCTATACGAATGAAGTATAGGCCTTGGCCAAGATGAAAATAGCGAGGCTCAGGACGAGGAGAAATCATCAAATAGTCACTGTGCATGTCGCTAATACGCGTAACCTGGTAGCCTTTTGAATGGGCCGTTTTATTTATACTGGCTAGTTGGTTTGCGATATTTACATCCAGCGGATGTTGCGCTAGTTCATCCGATATTTGTAACAACGGTCTGAGTATTTCAAACTCCCACAGTGCAGCATCTTTGCGCGATAGCTCGGCAAAATGACCACTGCCCTTGGCGCTTATATGCGGTGCAAAGTCATCGATAGCTTGTACTACAGACAGATGACGATACTCTACAGGGAGTCTATCCTTACTTTGTATTCGCGACACCTGTGCTAGCAGCTGAATATAGTTGTCGTTGTTAATGTAAACTTCAAGCATATCAAACGGGTAGTTTGGATATGGAAGATTGCTTGGTAACACTAACCCAAATGAAAAGTTGTCACATGAAAGCAGGTTGTGTAACTGGTTTTGGCTAATAGAATCGGGAAGTTGATTAAAAACCCAAGCATGACAGGCATTGTTTATATGGTTGGCTGGGAGTGTTTTTTTACTTTGCTTGGTAAGCTCTCTGATTTGTAGCACTTCAGGTATATTGAGCGCTTCTATAAAAGCGTGATAATAGGCACTTTGTGGCACACTGAGTTCGCTGTCTAATGATGTTTTTGCCGTTCCAATTGCCAAAGCATTACTTTGCAAGTACTCAAATAACATACCAGCGGTATCGCTTGCCCTTCTCTCACTTGTTGGATAGGGTACTGTAACTATATGTGCTCTGGTTGGGTTTTTAGCTAATACAAAAAGCCCCCGGGGGGTATGTTCAGTTAAGTCTTGAATGTATAAGTAATGGTCATCTTGTTGTAATCTAAATCCTATTTCGTTAAATATCTCACTGGATCGTGTGACGTTTTCGAGGCTTTCTCTGTCGCTAGTCAGCAATTTAACGGCACTTTTAAATTGGTTTATATTCAAGTTATGCTGATACTGACCGATTGAGAATGGCTTCTGGCTGGCCGTATACAAAATACTCCTGTAATCACTTAATTGTGCCGATATTGATACTGGCGCGGCTGTTTCAGCGGCGGCTGTCGTTTTTTTTACGTCTAATAAACTAGGCAGGAACATAATCAAAAAGCCAATCACAATGGCTAGCGCACCGCCAAGAATGGAAGTTTGAAATGTCGCTCTAATAATCAGGCCCAGCGCACTTTTTTGGTAGATTTTCAATGCTAATAGTGTTGATAACATATAACCAAATGCAAATGTATCAGTCACTTTAACTGTTGGGTAAAAGTGAACCAGTGCGTAATTGAGTGCTAGCTTGTAAGCAAAACCAATATTAAAGAAAAATAGCAGTAACCTTGCACCTTCCAAATTAGCGTTTTTGAGTCGGGTAAAATGTAAGAGTCCGCCCCCAATAAGTAAAATAACAGCGGTTTCGATAAACGACGTTAGCAACTTGCTGGGCTGAAGCAGCTGCAGTGCCAGTAATGCAGGGAGTAAAATACCGTTAAACTCCCAGCCATATCGTAAATTAGCCCGAGAAGCGATAAATGCGGTCAGTACCAAAATAATATAGGCTTTTGGGGCCGCTACAATTGAGGCCGCGACGGCCTCGTACATAATCGCCAAGTTAGCAATACTAAAATTGGTAAATGGCATCAGAACATAGCGCACGACAAGATAGGTACTCAGCAGTTGTATGGCGGTGATTTTCACTCCATACTTAAAGCCGTGATTCCACATAACGTTAGCTGCTAAGGCTATGATCACCAGCCCTAAGCTGTGAAGATCTGAAGCGTAATCAAAACTGATATCCCATAACCGGAGCTCGTTCGCTATTATTGGCCAAAGCATGCTATCCATGGCTACGCGCACTAAAATACTTATTAAGATGATGGCAAAAAATCGGTCTCGGCCAAACATCTCAGCATAACCAAGCTTTTCCATGAGCAGTTGTGCGCTTAACCGCATAACCCAGTACACGACGATGGCTTCAATAAATATCACTATGGCAGAAGTAGGGCTGACGATTAATAGCGGCACGATGTAACCTGGCACCACAAGACCTGTTAAAGGAAAACCAAACCTCAGGTTAAAAAAGCAAACAATTGCGATACCAACCCAAACGGTTGTTATCACAGACTGGCTGAGTCCGCTGCCAGTGGGAAATAAAGGGAGCACCCAATCCATTACAGCGAATCCCAACTGTCATCGTGGTTTTGGTCAGTGTTATCTGTGAGTTGTTTAAGCAATATGTTGGGGATTTTTAAGCCACTCAGTAACTCGGTGATATCAACAAACTCAAATAGAATTCCAGAGACCGAAAATGGTGTGTCAGACTCACTGCTATTGGCGGTTTTATCGATGCTCGACACGCGTAATACGTAATAACGCTCAGACATTATAACCAATAACTTAAATTCGCTTTTGTTGAGTGTCAGGTATCGCAATTTGCCTTTTGCTTCGCTAATAGATAATTCACTGACAGACAATAAAAGGTCTAACGAGTTCATAGAAAATATTAGTAGGTTTTGACGCTTAGCGAGTTGCTCAAAAGCGTTATTGAGCTGCATAACTTGCCCAAATAAGTTAAACGCAACGCTTGCTGTGTGTTGCTTATCTACGATGTGTTCAAGCGTTGATAGCTTTTGCTCCATAGCGGCCACGGAAGAAGAAACCTTCTTACTTAGTGGCTCTGACAGTCTAAGAGTAAGGGCCCTAGTTATGGTCTGTTTGTTTGCATTCTGTTGGGCTGTATACATTCTAAAGTGATATAGTAGTTCGCCAATTTGGCTAGCAAATCGGTTTACATTACGTTTAAAGGCTTGTTCGATGAATTGTTTGTCTTGAATGATTGTTAAAGCCCAAAAGCCGCGTATATCGCCGGCATACATTAAAGGCGTAATATACTGAAACTCATTTGTGCCGAGCGCTTTAAAAAATGGGCGTGACACCTTTACAACACCGAGCTCTTTGATGGCATCGCTGTACGGAGAGCGCTCATAATCACGTCGTAACTCCAATATATCGCTCAATTGGCAGTTTACAGCATGGATTTCTCGTAATCGATGATCGCCCTCTACACGCGCAAGGAAAATGCTTTTTTCTAGACTAAGTTGTTGGTTTATCAGCTTGATGATTGCCTCCCATGGTGAGGCATTTTCGATAATCGATTTGGGGAGGTAACGGCCAAACATACGTTGCTCTACATCATCTACAAGCCGCACTAAACTTTGTTCTTCTGACCATTTACTGTGAAAGAAAACCCACAAAAAAGCCAGCCATGTGCTGATTAGTAGCTGGATGGTAGGAATAAGAAGCTGCAAATATTGCACAGTAAAGTAACTTATTAGTAGCCATGTTACGCTCAGTAATACCGCCAGCTTTAAATTAAAGCTAAGGGTACATTTTTGATAACAGGCAACTAACACAAAGAGTAGAACCAGCAATGTGAGCATACAAACATAATTGGGAACTATGCTCACCAGAGTTTGTTTATCAAGATTGTGTGCCAAGTAGGCATATAAGTACACTGGGTTCGCTAAGCTCTGCAAGCCAGGTGCATTTAAGCTATGACTGTAGTTGTTAGTCAACTGGCTAATAAATATAATCTTATCGTTGACTTGTGTACTGAACAGATCGCCTGATAACACTCTTTTACTGGTAAATTTTGGCAAACTGGTAATGGGTAAACTGAAGTCAATAAGTTGCTTTGCTTGCAGTGGCTGAAATAGGGTATTGAGCCAGCCATTGCATCGCGTAGCGTTAGGTTCAAAAACAATATCTATCCCAAGCCATGTCGAAATTGGCTTTTGACATGAGGAGTCATTAAAACCGATGTAAAACACATTGTTTGCTGTGTCAGGTTTATCTAGCTGCTCGTTAGAAAATACAACAATTGCTTTAGGATTATATTGCGAAAGTTGCTTAACAAGTGGTGTGTGCTCCAAACTTAATTGTGTGCTTTCAACGAGCACGATGTTACTTTGTTGATTACTATCAAAGCGATTGAGTAAGGTGTAAGTGACAGCATTAAGTGGTTGAAATAGGCCTGCGTACTGAGCTAACAGTATGAACGACGCTAACATAATTAAAGACCAAAAAACGGTACTTTTTTGAACGGACTTGAGCTGTTGTATGACCGACACTTACTACCTCATGCTTAGTATTATTCTACGAAAGGTAATTTCGTTGCCAAAAGGTGTGCACATTTTGACGGCGACTTATGTTTGTATGGTATTAAGAGTAGGATAAAAAGTTAAAAAAATCATAGTGCTATCAGGACATTTAAATGAATTTTAAGAAACTAGGCTAGATTAAGTCATATCGTGTATGTAAGTGCTAACAAATACACATTTTTAGCCTAAGTTGTTCTTTGGTGCGTTAAGAAGGCTGCGTGAGATGTAACGGCAATAATAAAAATTGAACGCGTTAAGTTTTTTTAAAGTTCATCCTAATTTATTATTAAATCATAAATGAACAGTATTTTTACTGATTAAATCGGCTGATTTGTGCAAAATAGTTTACATTATTCTAGTCCAGTAGCTATTCTTAGAGTATGATCCCATTAAGTTGTGCTACCCCCTTTTGAGGAACAAATGCGTCTTGAAATTCATTGTGCAGACCGAATTGGTATTGCCCAAGAAATACTTAACATATTGGTTAGTTATCAAGTTGATTTAAAAGGTATTGAAGTCGATTCGGTAAACTGTCGAATGTATGTGAGCTTCCCGCCGATAGAATTTGAACAATTTCAAAAAATAATGCCAGAAATTAGATTGATAGATGGCGTTGAAGACGTTAGAACCACTGCATTCTTACCTTCTGAAAGAGAACATAACGAGCTTTATACTCTGTTGAGTGCTTTGCCAGACGGAGTGATATCGATAGATGCAAAAGGGTGGGTTCGTCATTGTAATGATGCCGCAAGCAAAGATCTCAACCAGCCTGAGTCTGAGATTATTGGTGCAAACATCAATAATTTACTGAAGGGGTTCAACTTCACACGTTGGCTCGAAGGTAAAGAGGTCTTAGGCCAAACAACCCGCGTAGAGGTTGGCGGGGAAGATTATATTGCCGATATTTTACCTATCTCAGTGCCGCAAGGAGATGAACAAGATGTTTTAGCCGGAGCGGTAATCAATATCAAATCTCAAAGCCGACTTGGACAGCAAGTAAGTGCATTTCGTCGTTATGGTCAGGAAAGTTTCGCTACCATTCACAACCATAGTACGGCAATGCGTCGAGTTGTGCGTGAAGCAAGAAAAATGGCCCAACTCGAAGCGCCTATTTTGATCACTGGTGAAACTGGAACAGGTAAAGAGCTTTTAGCGAGAGCTTGTCATTATGCTTCTAACCGTTCTTTAAAACCGTTTATTGCCTTATCTTGCGCTTCGTTACCGGATGATGTAGCTGAGTCTGAATTATTTGGATACGCAGGATATGAAGAAAACACCGCACCAAAACGTGGTGTATTGGAACAAGCCGATGGTGGTACTGTATTTCTAGACGAAGTAGGTGAAATGTCTAGGCAGTTACAAACTAAACTACTTCGATTTTTGCAAGATGGCACTTTTCGAAAAGTAGGCGATGAAAATGAAGTAAAAGTAAATGTGCGTATTGTTGCTGCCACCCAAAAAGACTTACCGGCGATGGTGCAAGAGGGCAGCTTTAGGGAAGACCTATATTATCGTATTAACGTATTAACGTTAGAAATAGCGCCTTTGCGAGACAGAAAAGCAGATATAGGTCCATTAGCTGAACACTTTATTCAAAAGTATGCGCAGCAAAATGGACATCCTGCTCCAAAGCTGTCTGAGGAATGTTTAGAGTTTTTAGAGCAATACCCATGGCCTGGTAATGTTCGCCAATTAGAGAATTCTATCTATCGTGCTGTCTCTTTGCTTGATGACCAAGAGCTGCGCGTCGAGCATATGCAATTACCAACGTTTACACATGACTTAGGCTATTTAGAGTCAGATTTTGAAGGGTCTTTAGAACAAGCAGTAAAACGCTTTGAAGCCACGCTGTTGAGAAAGCTATATCCGGCTTACCCAAGTTCAAGGCAGTTAGCTAAACGCTTGGGACTTAGCCACACAGCGGTTGCCAATAAGCTAAGAGAATACGGTATTAATCGTAAAACAGTAAAAGTTTAGTTTAAAATACAAAGACATGGCGTTAGTTCTTAATGCTCATGTCTTTTGTTACCCCATCAAGTTTTACATTCGCTATGCCGCTTTGAGTAAATGACACTTCAATACTGATATTTGGTCTTGCTAAAAAGTAATCTACTTTATTAAACGTTAACAGGTAACTACCAATTACATTATCGTTATAATCCTGTTTTCTGAGCCAAATTTTATGGTTGCCTATTTGCCACTCAAATCCTTCAATAAATCCTTTGTTGAATTCTTGCACCCACACTTTATCTTCGTCTTTGCTTAGGGTAATCGCAATTGAATACGACTCTGGCAACTCAGACATCTCATAGCTTTTATCGCCAATCCGAAACTTTTTGGTGCTCGTTTGCCAACCAAAGCCAAACTTAAAATCTTTTTCTACGCCAGTTGGATAGCGTAAGGTCCCTTCGCCAGTATAGTCGAAATCAGCCAAGCTGACGCTTGAAAAAAACAGGCAAAAGCTACTAAAAAGCAGTGTTAAGTTATTCATGTTCTTCATTGTGATCAATTCGTTAGACTTTATCTGAAGCCTAGTTTAGCACTAGTTAGATGGCAAGTATTTGTTGTTCGCTTAGTGTTCTATGTTAGACTCGGTGGAAACTGTAGACTGGTTGGACCAATTGACATGAATTTGTATTTTCGTTTGCTATTGTTATTTTGGAAAATAAAAAACAATAAGCAGTATCAAGCACTTTTAGAGCCTATTACCTGTGACTTTAAAGTGCTGCCAAGTGATTGTGATATTAATTTACATCTAACTAACTCTCGATACTTAGCGTTTATGGACTTGGCCAGAACTTGGATGACAGAGCGCATAGGTTTATTTAGTGCCGTGATGAAGAAACGTTGGTTTCCGATAGTCAATGCAACGGCCATTACCTACATCAGAGATATAAAGCCTTTTGAGTCATTCACGGTGACCACGCGTTTAGTTGGCTGGGATCATAAGTACTTTTACATTGAGCAGAAGTTTCACTCGACACGAGGGCTTCACGCGATTGCCTATGTACGCGGTGTATTTCGTAAAAAGGGTGGGATTGTGAGTGTCGAAGAGATGCTCGAGGTTGCCAAGTTTGATGGTGAGACACCAACGTTGCCAGCTGAAATAGTGCATTGGAAAGCAATGTTAGAAGAGAAAAAAAATAGTAATCAATAAATAAAAGGCCGCTTTGATAGCGGCCTTTAAGGCTGAGTAAAGTAACTGTATTTATAAATTAGAACTTATATTTTACGCCGAACATTGCAACAACAGGGTCTAGCTCAACATCTGACGTAAGTGCTTTAGTACCATTTGCATAAACAGTTGCATCGGTGTTGATATCTATTTTAGAGATCATACCGTGTAGTCCCCATTTCTCATTCAAGTCGTAGTTAAAGCCAACTTGTAGAGCGACACCAAATGAGCTGTCTAAATCCACTTTTACATCGTTTGTACCTAGTGTCGTGCGTAGCGCCTGAGTTGCCTCTTCATCAAAAAATACGGTGTAGTTTAGACCCGCGCCCACGAATGGACGAAACGCAGAATCAGCACCAAAAAAGTGATATTGAGCCATCAATGTTGGTGGTAAGTGCTTAACTTTAGCTATTTCAGCACCTTGCAAGCCGCCAGCACCATTAACTGTATGAGAGAAAGGGGTTGCCGCAATAAGTTCAAATGTAATGTTATCTGTGTATTGGTAGTCAAATGTTAGACCCAACTGGGTATCTGAATCTGCTACTAGTCCAAGCGCTTTGTTTTGCTCAATATGAGACGCTGTATTGCTTGGATTAACATTAATTGCACCAACGTTTACGCTAAACTGTGCTTGAGCAAAAGGTGCAGCTACGAGTAAAGCCGATAGTAATGCTGTGCTAAGTGTTTTCATTGTCATCTCCTGAACCTATACGAGGTATATCTTTTTGTTGGGTTCATAATAAGAGTTACTTGGATAAAAAAAGCTGTCCTAGATCAATATTTACCATTGGATGTTTCAGAAATTTTTGAAAGTTTGATTTAGATTAAGTTTTCGAGCATTTCAAGATTGGTTTTATTAGAAAACTTAGTTGATATGTCATAAACATGACGCATTGTTGCCATGAAAGCGCAATATCTAGTCGCTGTAATTAACAATCATGTTCAGTACAGAGCTTATAGAAAATGGCGCAACACCTCGCGAGTATCGCAAACTATCCTTTAACAACAGTTGAAAAACTACAAAAGCTAATTCAAGCCCCCTCGGTTACCCCCCAAGATTCAGGCACCCTCAGCTGGTTGGCAACGAGGTTATATGAACTGGATTTTGAAATTTTGCTGCTTGAAGAAGAGCAAGGGGTAAAAAACTTAGTTGCGAGACGTTGTTTTTCTGATGGCCCTAGCCTTGCTTTTGCGGGCCATGTTGATGTTGTGCCTGCAAGCAATAAAGGTTGGCTAGCCGCTCCTTTTAGTGGTGATATTATTGACGGCTGCATCATTGGCCGTGGCGCCGCAGACATGAAAGGCGGGATAGCGGCAATGCTCAGTGCAACCGAAAGACTGTGTACAAAAGAAAGCGAGTTCGAAGGAACATTTTATTGGTTATTAACATCTGATGAAGAGGGCGAGGCTGAATATGGCTCAAAACATATAGCTCACTTTTTAGCAAGTCGGGGTATAACACTCGATGCCTGTCTGGTTGGAGAGCCGACTTCTGATAAGTCTGTTGGTGACACCATTAAAAATGGTCGACGTGGTGCTCTGTCGGGGCGTGTGCAAGTAAGTGGTAAAGCTGGTCATGTTGCGTACCCTGAAAATACGCTTAATGCAGCACACATTGCAGGTGAAATTGTAACAGCTTTAACTCAGCTTGTATGGTGGAAAGATGAGCCTGGTTCAAAAACACATTTGCAAGTGACGGGGATCACGGTCCCGAATATCGTTGATAACTTAGTGCCAAGCGAATGTGAAATTACATTCAATATTCGCTATAGCCATGCTTATCGCAGTGACTCGGTATGTCAACTCGTTGAATCTATGCTAGAAAAGTGGAAATCCAATCTACAGTTTGTGTGGGAGCGACCTTGTGAACCTTATTACACAGGTGAAAAAGCGCAGAATTGTTTTTTGTCATTAACAGAAAAGGCCATTTATCAGGCTACAGGGCAATACCCTTCACTAAGCACATCAGGTGGCACATCTGATGGTCGTTTTTTTGCTTCATCACACACTCAAGTTATTGAGTGTGGGGTGCGAAATCATACTATTCATCAGGTCAATGAACATGTCTCAATTGCCGATTTACATGCGATTGAAGAAATATACCTTAATGTTTTAACTGAATTTTTTATTAAACATTGATTGCCCATCTAAAAATTTTTGTATTTTTTACTTGAAAACAATTTTGTCGACCATAGATAGATTAGTGAAGACGCCGTAATGGGTTTTCACTAAATGCAATAAACTGATTTTAAAATAAAAAATAGTTTTTGGCTGGTTCATCAGGAAGAGTTGAAAGCTTATATCGCTTAAATTGAGGATATCATTATGCGCACAGTAGACCTATCTCCACTATATCGTTCTTTCATTGGTTTTGACCACCTAGCATCATTAATGGATGCAGCTGCACGTACAGACAAACAACCTAGCTTTCCGCCATACAACATTGAGCTGTTGGAAGAAGATAAGTACCAAATTACCATGGCTGTAGCGGGTTTTAGCGAGCAAGAGCTAAGCATTGAGTCAGAAAACAACACTTTAAAAGTAGCGGGAACTAAAGCCCAAAAAAGCGCCGAATCAAGCAGAAAATTTATTCACCAAGGAATTGCAGAGCGCAGCTTTGAACGCAAATTTCAATTAGGCGATCATGTTAAAGTAATAGGTGCTGCACTGGATCACGGGTTGTTGGTTATTAACCTAGAACGAGAGATCCCAGAAGCGCTTAAGCCTCGCAAAATTGAAATTGGCACCAGCAAGGTGTTAGAAAACAAATAAGCTTAGTTAAAACAGATTTCCCTGACTGTTGTTAACGACCAATTATGTAATAACAATGCCGCTTTTTGAGCGGCATTGTTGTTGCTGAGTATACTGACATTTCCATCGCGATTGCTTTTTGCATTGCACAGCCGTTTTAATTGATATTAGTTTTCTTCGCTAAGCTCTTGCTGTAGTCGTTCGCTCATTTGCTTTATCCCAGCAATTTTTTCTTGTGCAAATGTCAGCTCTTCTTCACTAATACCTTCTTCACGGCCTCGCTGTAAAAGCGCTTCAAGGCGTTTTACTTTATCCTTTGCTGCGACAATAAATGCGTGCTTTAGTTTTCTCTGCTGCTCATCTCCATAGGCTTGATAACTTTCATAATCATCTAAGTCGCCTTGATAGCTATCGTAAGTTGCAGGTTTGCCGATAGGGGGGATATACACCTCGATGTCTTGCTCGGAGCGGGCCTCTGACACTAAGGTGACACCTTTATTTTGTTCTGTATCACTTAGGTTTTGTATAGGAGTAGGGGGACTTGGTAGAGTCACACTCGATGACGCTACCAAAGAGGGCTGAGGTAATGGCGCTTTGCTCGCAGTGTGTGTGGAGTGCGAATTTGGCTCATTGAGCAAATAGCGTATTGCAAATAGTGCTAATGCGCAAGCTATCGCAAGTAAGGCATATTTTTTATTCATAGTTTTATATTATGTTGTTCAAACCAATGTTTTTTAAGCTCGGCATAGGCTTTTTTTGCCAGAGCGTCAGTTAAAGCAAGTTTTGCTTGATATTTAACCGTTTCACTATCCTTATCATAATAAGCATAGAAACGTTGTTTTGTATGTGCCACAAGCCATTGCCCTTGAGGCGAGCGAATGGGCTTTGATAATTGATTTGGCTGTAAACTAAAAACCACCTGCTGCGCCCATGAACTATTCTTTTGGCGTTTTACCAGCCCTTTATCAACAGCAAATAAGTCGACTTGTTTAAAATGGGTTACTGCTTGGTCAAAAGAGTGTGCTAATGCATAGCTTTGAAATTGCTCTGCTTTTGCCTTGTCCTCAAATAACACTGCATTGGCTTGGACTTTTTCTATAAATCTAAATTTTTGTTTATTTTTTGCAAAATAGCCATGTACAGCCTGTTCGGTTATGCGCTGTTGCAACTCGTCTAAGTAGTCGCTGCGCTCTGCATGCAAACTATGTGCTACTCCAAAGTAAGTCAGCATCGTTGGTCGTAGTAATTCTGCTTTGGCAATATTTATCAGCTTGTTTGGGGAGAGGTGTTGTGCTTGAAGCTTATTATTAAGCCCCTTCATAATAAGGTTGAATCGACGGTGCTCTGCAACAAGTGATTTGAATAACTCAATATCACCTTGGTGAAGCTTATAGCGGTTTTGCATAGACTGCTCAGACATCAGTGTTGCGAGAGTCAGTTTACCATCGGCTAAATGACTTAAGTCAACCTTAGCTAAGCGCATTAATTCTAACTCTGTATAGACATTGTTGCTCGGGTAACTTGGTAACTGTGTTTGCAGCCATTGTGAAGAGTAGGGTTGCCATACTTTGTCGTTTAGCTTGGGAATATGCGGCAACGGAAATTGGCTTTTTAGTAGGGTTAATGTGTATCTTCTTGCATGAAAGTTGCTGCTAAAGCCAACTGCTGACTGTCTAACCAGAATAGCTGGGTTACGTTGCTTCGCTTGCTCTAATAAAAAGGTGTTTTCCAACAAGCGTGAGTGGGTTTGGTTGAATGTAATACTCTCCTCTTTTTCTTTAAGTATTTGCTGAACCAGCTTTACTTCGGCTTTCTCAAATGTAACGTTTGCGAAAATTGGCAAGCTAATAAAGCTTGCCAATAGTAGTACTAAAATAGGCATTAACGTGCCACCATTGCATGGTTTAGCAAATGTACAACCATCGCTATGGCATGGGGAATGACAAGTTTTGCGGTATTTAAACGGTCATAGTGGTCTTTTGAGTTAAGGACAATTCCACCTTGAGAATAAGACAAAGCGCCGCCTTGAGTTAACAATGGGCGAATATCTTGGCTGTTTATTGCTAAAGGAGCAAAATTATCAAGAGCTTCACGTACTAGCTGTGTGTTGTTTAAGTTTTCTTTATCGTAATAATCTTTTACCCAAGACTCCCAGCCTGCGTGGTTTAAATCAGAGGTAGTCCAGGTGTGGTGTGGTTGTAAAAGATCGGTCGTATGAAAAACAAAGCCAAGGATTTGTGGATTACCACTTTGCAGATATTTTTGATACCAATATTGTCCAAGGTTGTCGATTGGTTGAAACGGCATCTCTTCAAAGTCATCATACATACTGTAGGTAGAGTGACCGTCGATGCGGTAATTCGCTTCGGTAATACCATAGCTGTTGTATTTTGTATCGTCCGCGCTAAACCAGCCCGTTTCACCACCGCGGCCATCATCAAGGTAATCACCTTTTAGCCATGTTGAAGCGATAGAATCTACCGTTCCCCACACTGTTAGCTTCTTCCAGTTATAACCACCAAAGTCATTTCCATGGGTATCCGCACCTTGAGTATGGTTTTGAAAATGCCAGTAGCTGGTATATTTTACGATACTCTCTGCAGCTCCCCAAAGTGGCGCTTGGACACAATCACCAGTGATAGCTCCGCAAAAGAATGTATCTTCAAAATCATCTACATCATAGGCTGCTTGACCCAATAATTGTGCTAACGCAGAAACACTCATGTTATTTGCTTGAGCATATTGTACGAGCTTTTGGTATTCAGTAGAGGTTGGGTGTTGAGCCATATAATTAACCGCATCAATGACGATACGTTTGTGAGTTTCTTGGCTAAAAGCTTCAGCGTTGAGAGCCGCAACACTTAAAAGCGAGCAGAGCATGATTTTTTTCATTATTTATCCTTTGGTAAAGTAATCACTCTAGTTTAAGAAGCGGTATTTGACATGCTAATTGTTACTTTTTCATTTCATTTTGGTTAATTTTGGTTTTTTTTGTGATGGGAAATATATGATTGTTGGTAGCGTTTAGGTCGGGTATCATTAGGCGATAAATTCGGCACAACTAAAACTAACAATAAGCATGCCTAAACACGATGAATAACATAAAAATAATATTGATTACCTTGCTGCTTTGTATTCCGGTGCGCTCCTATGCTCAAACTGAACCTGAAAGTAGCGACGAATTATACTGGCAATTAAGCATTGGAGCTTACTGGGTTGACCTTTCTTTACCTGAATTAAAAGGCGCGGACTCTGATTTTGGTGGACTAAATATCCTGGCTGATGCGCGCGTTGAATATAAAAACTTTTATTTAAGGGTTAAATCAGGAGACTTTTTCGGGGGAGCTGATATAGGCTACCAAGTTTGGAATGATGAGCTACAAGGAGTGGATGTTATTTATGGGCACTACCAAATGGGGTTCTCTCAACAAGGTTATGATGAAGATGGAACGATAGTCCCTGAATTAGCTGGGATAAAAGAGCGCCATCAGGACCAGTCCTTTGGTTTGGCATACTATCGTACATTCGGTCAGTATGAAGCAGCTTTTGAGCTGGTATATGATGCCTTTGGGGCGAGTGATGGTTGGGTGCTTCACGCTGAAGCAACACGTTCATTTGAGCTGAGAAATTGGGACCTATGGGTTAACTTTGGCGCCAATTACTACTCAGGTAACTTTATTGATTACTTTTATGGTGTGGACTCAGACGAACAGTCACCCCATTTGCCAGCGTATGAGGTGAATGGTGCTTCTTCAGTATTTGTTCAGACTCAGGCTAACTATCCCATTGCCGTCGATTGGGTGTTTAGTACGGGGGCATCTGTGTTAATCGGCTCTTCTAATGTCTTAGAAAGTCCCTTAGTAGAATCACGCTATGCAACTGCTGTTTTTGCTGGAGTGAAATATGTATTTTAGAACCATGTCAGCACAGTATATGCTAGGAGCAGTTTTGGGTTTTGCAACGTTTGGTTTGTCTGCTGAAGAACAAGTACCCAGCCAAATCTTACAAGCAACTCCAAATAAGTGCGTTGCACTAAACCAAGGAAGAACTTGCTATGCCGATGTGACATTGAAAGTGAACACACCCGCCTTGGGTGACTACTGTATACGCCAGAGCCAATCAAAGAAAATTTTACAATGTTGGGCTAACACTCGCTCTTTTGTTTATACGCTTAGTTTTGGTTCACCGGAAAGTCTAAGCTATGAGCTGATATCTCAAGCTGACAGAGATGTGCTCGCAGTTACGACTATAGAAGTTAATTGGGTACATAAAGTTCAGGTTAAAAAACGCCGATGGCGATTGTTCTAAACACTTAACCAAGTCAACTTGATACGAGGCCCAGATGGGCCTTGCTATTGAAAAAAACTGATTGGATTGCTCGTTTTGTCAGTTTACACGTATTTCCTATTTCAAAACTATTATCCATACCTGAAGTTTAGTAGTGTGGTGTGTTTAAGATTTTAAACTCTCAAATACACCCCAGATCGCTATACCAAAACACAGCGCAACGGGTTGCCAAAAGGTTTTTTGCACACGCTTTGTCAAAATATATATTTCTTTCACACTCGCTTACAAGCAATTTTAGGTTAGCTAATTGTCGATGTAAGTTTTTGCTTATGCGCTCTAAATTGCCCCAAACAGACCACATTACTCGATTTGAACAATACACTTTTTATTATATTTGCAAAAATATGCAAAGCCTTACGCCATGCATTACGTAGTGCGAGTGTAAATTGTGCTCCAAGATGAAGTTGCAGTGTTGTTATCATTGTATTGCACAAAACACTAATATCTCTCTCGCTTGGTTTTAGCTGCGCTAATCGGTGTGCATTGGTATATATAAACTGCGCGAGCTGCTCTTGTTGAGGTAAAAGGTAGAGGGCTTCTTGAATAAATTTACTCAATCGGTGTTCAATGGTGATGAGTTGTTCATTACTTTGTGGCAGCTGTAACTGCATTTCATATCTATTAAGTTGTGTCCTTAAACTAACACAAAAACAGTGGAAGTTAGGCTGTAGAGTCGCAAATGACTGGGTTAATAACTGATACTGATATGGAGAAATACTCATAATCGCCTCGCTGTCGATTAAGAGCGCATCCGTTTGCTCGAACTAAACCAAAACAAGTACAACCACATAACTTGTTACCAGCTGCTAAAGGGCTATTTACTGCAGACTAGTCTCCTAAGTATAGTGTCAATAAGTAAAGATGCGAGAAGTACGATAAAAAATGTGCGAAAAAGTCTCAGCATGTGAGAAAAATCGCACGTTAAGATTTTGTTAAGTTACTATCGCTGCATTTGATGCCACAGCAGGTATCAGCGCTGGGAGTCGCTGTGCTTATATCTTCACTAATAGGTTTTTATTTCAGTCTAAGGTTGCTTATTAATGGAACTGTCCTTATAATACAGCGCATATTTTGCAGTGTTTGCACTGCTATTTATTGGCGCGGGATGGAGCAGCCTGGTAGCTCGTCGGGCTCATAACCCGAAGGTCGTCGGTTCAAATCCGGCTCCCGCAACCAAATCTAGGGTAGCTCGCTACTCTTGTATGGTGTCGCGCATTCTTTGTAATGCGCGTTTTGCGTTTAAGCGTCAGCTTAATTTTGCTGCAGTCTTACGCAACCAAGCAAGGCCTTTGGCCACACAGTTTTGCTTTAGGTGTGACGCCCCGCTTGGTTCGGGGCGTTGTCGTATCTGCAGCTTAGGTTTCTAACCCAAAGCTTTGGTATGAAACATCTAAGTTATTGGGGCTTTAGCCCTTTTTTTGTTTGTATGGAGGAATTTTGTGACAAAACTCGAGCAAGAATTGACTGCAATGTTAGAGCCCGCGGTTGAAGCACTAGGGTTTGAATTATTGGGTCTTGAGTTTGTGCAAGCTGGTCGTCACTCTACGTTACGTGTATATATCGAGCACGAAGACGGTATTACCGTAGATAATTGTGCAGATGTAAGTCGACAAGTCAGTGCAATTTTGGATGTCGAAGACCCCATTACAAACGAATATGATTTAGAAGTGTCTTCTCCAGGTGTTGATAGACCGCTTTTTAAGCCAGCACATTATGAGAAGGCGCAAGGAGAAGAAGTACGCGTTCGTACTAAGCTTCCGCAAGATGGTCGTCGAAACTTCAAAGGCGACTTAGTTGCTGTTAGCGGTGACATGATCACTTTGAGTATTGATGGGGCAGAGCATTTGATCATGCTAAGTAACATCGAACGTGCGAACATTATCGCAAAGTTTTAAATATTAAGTGCGAAGGATAAGGGCAAGCGAGGCATTACCTATGGCAAAAGAAATATTATTGGTGGCAGAGGCCGTTTCCAATGAGAAGGCAGTCCCAAGAGAAAAGATTTTTGAAGCATTAGAGTTCGCACTAGCGACTGCAACAAAGAAAAAACATAGTGGCGACATTGAAGTTCGCGTATCAATCGATCGTAAAACTGGTGAATACGATACTTTCCGTCGTTGGAGAGTTGTTGAGCCACAAGAAAATGGTTCCCTAGAAAATCCATATGCTGAGATTACATTCGAGGCTGCGCAAGTTGATGAACCTGAGATCCAATTAGGCGATTTTGTAGAAGAGCAAATTGAGTCAATTAAATTTGACCGAATTACTACCCAAATGGCTAAGCAAGTGATCGTACAAAAGGTACGTGAAGCTGAGCGTGCACTGGTTGTTGAAGCATATAAAGATCAACAGGGTGAGCTAGTAACGGGCGTTGTTAAAAAAGCAACTCGCGATGCAATAGTTATGGACTTAGGTAACAATGCTGAAGCGGTTATTTATCGCGAAGATATGTTGCCGCGCGAAAGTTTCCGCCCAGGAGACCGTGTGCGTGGTTTACTATACGATGTAAAACCAGAAGCACGTGGTGCACAACTATTTGTTACCCGCTCTAAACCTGAGATGTTGATGGAATTGTTCCGCATCGAAGTGCCAGAGATTGGCGAAGAGATGATTGAAATACGAGGTGCGGCTCGTGATCCAGGTTCTCGTGCAAAGATTGCTGTTAAATCTAACGATAAGCGAATTGACCCGGTTGGTGCTTGCGTAGGTATGCGTGGCGCACGTGTACAAGCCGTGTCTACGGAGCTTGGCGGTGAACGTGTTGATATCGTACTTTACGACGATAACCCAGCTCAGTTTGTGATCAATGCGATGGCACCTGCAGAAGTTGCATCTATTGTGATGGACGAAGACTCTCGTTCAATGGATATCGCGGTGGAAGCAGACAACCTTGCGCAGGCTATTGGCCGAAATGGTCAAAACATTCGTCTTGCAAGCCAGCTAACTGGCTGGGAACTTAACGTGATGACTGTTGAAGACATGGAAGCAAAAAATGCTGAAGAGTCTGATAAACTAGTTAACTTGTTTACTGAGCATCTTGATATTGACGACGATTTTGCAACGATACTAATTAATGAAGGCTTCTCAACTTTAGAAGAAGTTGCGTATGTACCCGTTGCAGAGTTTTTAGAGATAGATGGTTTAGACGAAGACACAGTAGAAGAGCTGCGTAATCGTGCTAAAGATGCTTTGACAACAAAAGCACTTAAAACAGAAGAGAGCCTTGAAGGGGCTGAGCCTGCTGAAGACTTATTAGCTTTAGAAGGTCTAGAACGTCACCTTGCATTCGTTATGGCTAGCAAAGGAGTTATTACTCTTGAAGACTTAGCTGAGCAGGGAATTGATGAGCTAGTTGAAATTACAGAATTATCAGAGCAAGAAGCTGGGCAGTTGATTATGGCTGCGCGTAATATTTGTTGGTTTGGTGAAGACGCATAATATATTAACGGAGGTAACACACACTATGGCAGAAGTGAGCATTGAGAAACTAGCCGAGACTATTGATACAACTGTTGATAAATTACTGCAGCAGTTGAATGATGCAGGGATCACCAAAGGCAAAGACGACAGCGTAACTGAATCTGAGAAAGCACAGTTACTTGACCATCTAAGCAAGCAGCATGGTGGCAAAGGCGCTGAAGGTCCAGAGCGTATGACTTTACAACGTAAAAGCAAAAGCACCTTGAGTGTAAAAGGCTCTACAGGTAAAGAAAAATCAGTCTCTGTTGAAGTACGTAAAAAACGTACCTATGTTAAAAAGAGCGCAATTGATCAACAAAAAGAGCAAGAGCGTCTAGCGGCTGAGGAAGCTGCACGAAAAGAAGCTGAGTTAAAGGCACAGCAAGAAGCAGAGCAAAAGGCTAAAGAAGAAGCTGAGCGTAAGGCCAAAGAAGAAGCTGAACGTAAAGCCAAAGAGGAAGCTAAACGCAAAGCAGAAGCGCAGCGTAAGGCTAACGAACCGCAGGACAAAAAAGTGGATAGTGCACAAGTTGAAAAAGACCGCCTAGAAGCTGAGCGTCTGCAAAAAGAAGCAGAAGAGGCAGCATTGAGAAAAGCTGAAGAAGAAGCGAAGCGCCAAGCTGAAGAGGCGCGCAAACTAGCTGAAGAAAATGAAGCTCGTTGGAAAAAAGAAGAAGAGGAACGCCGTCAACGTGAAGAAGCGGCCGACCATCATTTAACGACGTCAACTTATGCTCGTGAAGCAGAAGATGAATCAGATGCACGTGAAGAGAAAAGTGCTCGTCGTAAGAAAAAGAAAAAAGGCCCAGCAAAAGCTGAAGCTCCAGTAAGGGGTCGTAAAGGCAAGCTGAAAGCGCCAACATCATTACAACATGGCTTCCAAAAACCAGTTACAGATGTGAAAAATGAAGTACGTATTAGTGAGACTATCACTGTTGCTGAACTTGCATCTCGCATGGCCGTTAAAGGCGCAGAAGTTGTTAAGACAATGATGAAAATGGGCGATATGGTTACTATCAACCAAGTTATCGACCAAGAAACTGCGCAGTTAGTTGCTGAAGAAATGGGTCACAAAGTGATTCTAGTGAAGGAAAATGAACTAGAAGAGCAAGTACTAAGTGATCGTTCTGAAGTAGATTCAACAGAATCGCGTGCTCCAGTAGTTACAGTAATGGGTCACGTTGACCATGGTAAGACATCAACACTTGATTACATTCGTAGCGCAAAAGTAGCTTCAGGCGAAGCCGGTGGTATTACCCAGCATATCGGTGCATATCACGTTGAAACTGAAGGTGGCATGATCACTTTCCTAGATACTCCAGGTCACGCAGCATTTACATCAATGCGTGCACGTGGTGCAAAAGCTACCGATATTGTTATCCTTGTTGTTGCAGCCGATGATGGTGTAATGCCACAAACCAAAGAAGCGGTACAGCACGCGAAAGCGGCTGGCGTGCCTTTGATTGTCGCTGTGAATAAGATGGATAAAGAAGGTGCAGATCCAGACCGCGTAAAGAACGAACTAGCTCAGCTTGATGTTATCCCAGAAGAGTGGGGTGGGGATGTACAGTTTGTGCATATTTCAGCAAAAGCTGGTACTGGTGTTGATGAGCTGCTAGAAGCTGTATTGATGCAAGCGGAGCTGCTTGAGTTGACAGCACCTACTCAAGGTATGGCTGCGGGTGTAGTAATTGAATCTCGCCTAGATAAAGGCCGTGGTCCAGTTGCAACCGTACTTGTTCAGTCAGGTCAGTTAAGTCAGGGTGATATTGTACTGTGTGGTCTTGAGTATGGCCGTGTACGTGCAATGCGTGACGAAAATGGTAAAGAAATTAAGACTGCGGGTCCTTCAATTCCTGTTGAGATTTTAGGTCTATCTGGTGTACCTGCTGCAGGTGACGAAGCGACTGTTGTTAAAGATGAGCGTAAAGCGCGTGAAGTAGCCCTGTATCGCCAAGGTAAATTCCGTGACGTTAAGCTAGCGCGTCAGCAAAAAGCGAAGCTTGAAAACATGTTTACTAACATGACTGAAGGCAACGTATCTGAAGTTAACGTGGTACTTAAAGCAGACGTTCAAGGTTCAATTGAAGCGATTGCTGACTCACTGACTAAACTGTCAACTGATGAAGTTAAAGTGAAGATTGTTGGTTCTGGTGTCGGTGGTATCACAGAAACAGATGCAACACTTGCAGCTGCATCGAATGCAATTATTGTTGGCTTTAACGTCCGTGCCGATGCGTCTGCTCGTAAAGTGATTGAAGCTGAAAATCTAGACTTACGTTACTACAGTGTTATCTATAGCCTAATCGAAGAAGTGAAGCAGGCCATGTCTGGTATGCTTGCTCCTGAATTTAAGCAAGAGATCATTGGTCTTGCTGAAGTACGTGATGTGTTTAAGTCACCTAAGATTGGTGCTATCGCAGGCTGTATGGTTACTGAAGGCATCGTTAAGCGTAGCGCACCAATTCGTGTACTTCGTGACAACGTAGTTATCTACGAAGGTGAACTTGAGTCACTACGTCGCTTTAAAGATGACGTACAAGAAGTACGTAATGGTATGGAATGTGGTATCGGTGTTAAGAACTACAATGATGTGAAAGTTGGTGACCAAATCGAAGTATTCGAGACGGTAGAAGTTCAACGTACACTGTAATTCTAAACTGATAGTGTGATTAAAATGGGGGCAATTGCCCCCATTTGTCTATTGTGTTTAAATAAAATTTATTGTTATTTTTCAATATTTTAATTTTATAAGTGGTGAAAATGAGAGAATTTTCTCGCACAGACAGAGTGGCTCAGCAAATTCAAAAAGAGATTGCGGTTATTCTACAACGCGAAATTAAAGACCCCCGTTTGGGCTTCGTTACAGTATCAGCTGTTGAGGTGTCTAGGGATTTGTCATACGCGAAAATCTTTATCACAGTCCTTAATACTACGGATGAAGATAAGACTAAGCAAAGTGTTGCGATTTTAAATGATGCGACGGGATATATTCGTTCAGTGCTTGGGAAACGAATTCGTGCTCGTATCATGCCAGAGCTACGCTTTGTGGTAGACAACTCTTTGTTAGAAGGTATGCGTATTTCTAACTTGGTAGATTCGGTGATCCGAGAAGACAACCAAAAGCGTGGCCCTGAGTCATCAGAGGACTCTTCTGAGAATCCTTCTGGAGATGAGCAAAAGTAATGGCTAGACGTTCTAAAGGCCGTCCAGTTGATGGTATTGTGTTACTGCACAAGCCACAGGGGATCTCGTCAAACAAGGCATTGCAACAAGCAAAAGGTATTTATTTTGCACAAAAAGCAGGACATACCGGTGCGCTCGATCCGCTCGCAACCGGAATGCTGCCTATTTGCTTTGGGGAAGCGACCAAGTTTACGCAGTTCTTGTTGGACACAGATAAAACCTATGTAGTACGTGCCAAGTTGGGTGAGCGTACGACAACCTCTGACTCAGACGGTGATGTGGTCGAAACTCGGCCAGTCAATATTGAAAGAGACACATTGCAAAGCGCTGTAAATAGCTTTTTGGGCGAGTCTGATCAGTATCCATCAATGTACTCAGCGCTGAAATATCAAGGCCAGCCCTTATATAAGTATGCACGTGAAGGTATTGAAGTACCGCGCAAATGCCGAAAAATCAATGTGTATAGTTTAACCCTTGACGAATATGATGCTGAAAATGAAGAAATTCAAATGACGGCACATGTCTCAAAAGGCACTTATATTCGTACCATTGTTGATGACCTTGGCGAAAAGCTTGGTTGTGGCGCGCATGTGATCATGCTGCACCGTTCTAAGGTTGGGCATTATCCCAGTGAAAAAATGGTGACTATAGAGCAGTTGGAAGAAAAACTGCAACTGGCTAAATCTGAAGGTGTTGAACCATCAACTTATTTGGATGCGTTATTATTACCGATGGATACCGCTTTGGTTGATTTACCTGTTGTTGAGATATCTCAAGAGCAAGGTAAGGCATTTAGCCATGGTCAGGTTGTTGTCTGTGATCAAGTGCCAGATGGGATCATTAAGGTTGTAGCTGATGGCCAGTTTATTGGTATTGGTGAGCGTAACGCAGATGGTCATCTCAAAGCCAAAAGAGCCTTGGCAACCAATCAATAAGTTTTACTAGCGTCAGATATTACTTGCTGGTACAATGCGCGCCTCTTACTCGCTTTGGCTGAATTAGTGATCGGCTAAAGCATAATTTAAATTCTATTTTGGAGTTATTATGTCACTAAGCAACCAAGAAAAAGCAGAAATCGTAGCAAAATTCGCACGTGCTGAAGGCGACACTGGTTCACCAGAAGTTCAAGTTGCACTTCTTACTGCTGATATCAACAAGTTACAAGGTCACTTCGCTGATCACAAGCATGACTTCCACTCACGTCGTGGTCTGCTTCGCAAAGTTAGCCAACGTCGTAACTTGCTTGATTACCTTAAAGGTAAGAGCGTTGAGCGTTACTCAGCACTAATCAAAGAACTTGGCCTACGTCGCTAATAATTTGATTACTTGTTGGCTTTTTAGTCAACATAGAAAAAAGGGGCTTAATCGCCCCTTTTTTTGTGGCTGATGTCCAAGTATACTAAGCTACTTCGGCATAGGGCCGAAATTACGTCGACATCTTTTGCCAATTGTAGTGCTTAAGGTGATTCATGAGTCATCTTAAGACTGTAATTGGTAGTTGTTGGCGTTTATATTTTGTTTATTGAAGGAAATATTTGTGCAAGCAATTATTAAAGAATTTCAACTAGGTCAACATACAGTGACTCTAGAAACAGGTGCAATCGCTCGTCAAGCTGACGGCGCAGTACTAGCTAGCATTGGCGACACATCAGTATTAGTTACTGTTGTTGGTAAGCGTGATGCAGTACCAGGTCAAGACTTCTTCCCACTAACGGTTAACTATCAAGAGCGTATGTACGCAGCCGGTCGTATCCCAGGTGGTTTCTTAAAGCGTGAAGGTCGTCCAAATGATGGCGAAACACTTATCGCACGTCTTATTGACCGTCCAATCCGTCCTTTGTTCCCTGATGGTTTTGTAAACGAAGTACAAGTTATCGCGACGGTTGTTTCAGTTAACCCTGAAATTCAACCAGACATGGTTGCTATGATTGGTACTTCAGCTGCGCTTGCTATCTCAGGTATTCCATTTAATGGTCCAATTGGTGCAGCTCGCGTAGGTTACATTGATGGTCAATACGTACTTAACCCAACTCTTAAAGAGCTTGAAGAAAGTAAGCTAGACCTAGTTGTAGCAGGTACTGAAAACGCTGTACTTATGGTTGAGTCAGAAGCTCAGGTGCTTTCTGAAGAAGAAATGTTAGGTGCGGTTGTATACGGTCACGAGCAATCTCAAGCAATCATCAAAGCGGTTGAAGAGTTTAAGGCGCAAGCAGGCAAACCGGCTTGGGAATGGGCTGCTCCAGAGAAAAACATTTCACTTGCAGATAAAATTGCAGAACTTGCAGCTGATAAAGTCGGTGAAGCGTACCGCATTACTGACAAAGTAGCGCGTAAAGAAGCACTGACTGTTGCAAAAGAATCGGTAGTTGCTGCTCTAACAGCAGAACTTGCTGAAGGCGATGTGCTTGATACACAAGAAGTATCAAAACTATTCGGCTCACTTGAGAAGAACATTGTACGTGGTCGCATCATTGCTGGTGAAAAGCGTATCGATGGTCGTGAACCTGATATGGTTCGTGCACTAGACGTGATGACGGGCGTATTACCGCGTACTCATGGTTCTGCTATCTTCACTCGTGGTGAGACGCAAGCTCTTGTTACAGCTACATTAGGTACTGAGCGCGATTCACAAATGATCGATGACCTAACAGGTACTCACAAGCACCACTTCATGTTGAACTATAACTTCCCTCCTTACTGTGTAGGTGAGACGGGCTTTATTGGTTCTCCTAAGCGTCGTGAAATCGGTCACGGTAACCTTGCTAAGCGTGGTGTACAAGCGGTACTTCCTACATTGGCAGAATTCCCTTACTCAATTCGTGTTGTATCTGAAATCACCGAATCAAATGGTTCGTCGTCAATGGCTTCTGTATGTGGTACGTCATTAGCGCTTATGAATGCTGGTGTGCCTATCAAAGCATCTGTAGCAGGTATTGCTATGGGTCTTGTTAAAGAAGACGAAAACTTTGTGGTTCTTTCAGATATCTTAGGTGATGAAGATCACTTAGGTGATATGGACTTTAAAGTAGCAGGTACAAGCGAAGGTGTAACTGCACTACAAATGGATATCAAGATCGAAGGTATCAACAAAGAGATTATGCAGATTGCGCTTAAACAGGCAAAAGCAGCTCGTTTACATATTCTTTCTGTAATGGACGAAGCTATCTCAGCACCTTCTGAAGAATTATCAGAATTTGCTCCTCGCATTTACACAATGAACATTCCACCGAAGAAAATCGCGGAAGTTATCGGTAAAGGCGGTGCAACTATTCGTCAGCTAACTGAAGAAACTGGCACGACGATTGAAATCGAAGATGACGGTACTATCAAGATTGCTGCAACTGACGGCATGAGTGCTAAAGATGCGATTTCACGTATTGAAGCGCTTACAGCTGAGTTAGAAGTAGGTACTATCTACAACGGTAAAGTTGTACGTATCGTTGACTTTGGTGCGTTTGTGAATGTGTTACCAGGCAAAGATGGTCTAGTACATATATCTCAGATCAGTGCTGAGCGCGTTAATAACGTGGCAGACCACTTATCTGTAGGTCAAGAAGTTAAAGTTAAAGTACTTGAAGTTGACCGTCAGGGCCGTGTGCGTCTAAGCATTAAAGAAGCACAAGAGCAGCCTGCAGCGCAAGCACCTGAAGCGCCAGCAGAATAACATTGTGTAAATAAAACAAGTTAGTAACGAAAGGGGGCTGTATGGCCCCCTTTTTTGTGTTTTAATGGCCGTAACCGCGCCGTTAAGCGACAATTTAGGAAGGATATGACGTTAAAATCCATATTTATTTTATCTTTAGTGATACTTGGGGTGACTGGTTGCCAATCGAGTCCAAAGAACAACGCACAGCATGTTGTAAATGTTCCGTTGAGCGTGCCCCTGGCCGCCAATTTTAGAAATGAGGTTGCCATAGCTCGCTATTCAGAGTTATTGAACGCCAGTGATTTACAGCAAGAACAAAAAGCGCAGTTATATTACATCCGCGGCATGTCATATGACAGCGTAGGACTAAGCACCTTGGCACGTATTGATTTCAATCGCGCAGTAAAGATGAAACCAGATCTGGCTGAAGTGTATAACTTTTTAGGCATTCATCACACGCTTTCTCAAGAGTACGGTCAAGCCTACGAAATGTTTGATACTGTTTTAGAGTTAGATGAAGAGCATGAATATGCTTACTTAAACCGTGGTATTGCGCTTTATTATGGGGAGCGTCCTCGTTTGGCGAGTCAGGACTTGTCTACTTTTTTAGCGCGTTCGCCTCAAGATGCTTATCGTGTGATGTGGCTATATCTGGCCCAATCGCAAGTTAATAAGCAACTCGCTGTCACGCAACTCAAAGAAAACAGTCAAGCATTGAACTACGAAGAGTGGGCAAGCCAACTGGTTCAACTCTACCTAGGTGAAATAAGTGAAGGGCAATTCCTGTCACAACTTGGGGAAGGGGTATCAAATCAGCAAGAATATGCAGAACGCCTCTGTGAAGCTTATTTTTATCTTGCTAAATTGTATCAAGCCAGAGGAGAGCAGCAAGTTGCAATTGATTTTTTTAAGTTGGTGCTTGCTACCAATGTATATGAATTCGTTGAGCATAAATACGCTCGTTTAGAACTGGATCTATTAGCAGCTGATGAGGCAGGTTAAGTTCTTTGTCATTAGCTGTTTTTTATTAGTGATGATGGTAAAAAGCCATCATCAACCGAGTTTAAGTGAACAAACAGCGCGCCATGCGTTTTTGATACAAAACCCACAAGTTTACTACTTGATAGAAGATAAAATAAATTTATCAGCCCTTCCTGAACATATTATCCGTGCCCTGTTGGTGTTAGATGTTGCTAAAGTAAAGTTTGAATGGGCCATACGGCTTGCTAAACAGCAGCGTTTTGACGAGAGTCGACTGTATTGGCAAAAGTATTATCTTGATGGGATGGAGCAACAACGAGCGCGTTTAGCGCAAGCGTTTATACAGAATGATGCGTTTGATGAGCTGCAAAGATTACAACAGATGTACTCGCTACCTCAAAAGCTATCCGTGCTGCTTGAGAGTGAGCGAGGCACGTTACCGCAAGCGCTTCCTAGAGAGTCATTAGCAGCATGGCGGTTGCGCATTGTATCTGATGATCTGCAGTTTTCAGGACTGTGTAAAAATCGTGTGCTGTTGGTAAGTGACCACTATCGCGGAGTGAAGAGGCTGAATAAGCTAAAAAAGCAGTATCTCAAAAAACCAGAACCAGAAGCAAACAGTTACTGCTTTACAGAAGTATTTTATATAGGAAATATTATGGCATGTGAGGGGACTGACGGGCAGTTTGCCAGATGTAATGCTGAAGGTTTGATAGAGCAATATAAAGACTCCATGGACAATGTCGACTATGTCATAGTGATGACCAAAAGTGGTCAAGCAAATGTAACTAATGGCATGATGACGTTAACTTTAAGCAGTGATTACCAAGTATTTTTACATGAATTAATGCATTTCAGTGGTTTTGAAGATGAATATGCAGTAGCACCTGAAAAAGCCCGTTGGCTATGTAAAAAGGAGGGGCGCTATGCACCAAACTTGATTGTTGCTGAATCTCCTCCTGATGAGGGCTGGTATGAAAGTAAAACATGCAGAAATGGTGCACTTACCGCCTATAAGCCAAGTAAAGATTGGAGCATTATGCAGTACCAAGAACTACCTTTATCGCATAAATATCGACAGCTTTGGCAAAATGCTATTAACTCAAGGCGTTACCAGTTACCTACATTTTTTAACTGGAAAACGAATCAGAACACGGCGACGCTGTATGAGAGTGCAAGCGAGATATGAATTTAATCTGAATTGTTTGTTAAAGTTGTCTAAAATGACATCAGCCAGTCTGTATAACTATAGACAACTCAAACACTAATACAGTATAACTGGGAGAGTTTTGTGTGCTCAAAGCATGTAATTTAGAATGACTAAAATAATGCTAGAGTGCACCCCAAACTCAGTGTATGCCGTGTGCTTACGGCACTGAAACAAAAAGGTTTAATCTATGACTTTGCTTTGGATACCCTTGTTATCCTTTATCGGCAGTATTTTTTCTTCATTTTTGGGCAAGTTGTCTCGCAATCAATCTACTGCGTTGACTTTGCTTGCCCCATTTGCAGCGCTTATTTGGGCTATTCACCTATCTCCTGCGATATTTGCTGGAGATACAATAAGAGAAAGTACTACTTGGATCCCGTTATTGGGTATTGAAATTGCCTTTCGCTTAGATGGGCTAGCTTTGCTGTTTGTATTTATGATACTTGGTATCGGTATTTTAGTGATCTTCTATGCTCGTTATTACCTGAGCGAGAAAGATTCAATGCCCAAGCTCTATTCTTACTTGATGCTCTTTATGACTGCGATGCTTGGCATCGTGATGTCAAATAATGTACTCCAGCTATGGTTATTTTGGGAGCTTACTAGCATTAGCTCATTCTTGCTGATTAGCTACTGGGGTCATAAGTCCGAAGCGCGTAAAGGTGCACGTATGGCCCTTGCCGTTACAGGTGCTGGCGGTTTGGCACTACTGGCTGGTTTACTGATGCTAGGGGATGTGGTTGGTAGCTACAATCTCGATGTTATCCTACAAAATAAAGGTTTAATTCAAGCGCACAGATTATATGAAGTCATTTTAGTCTTGGTGTTATTAGGTGCTTTTACAAAGTCGGCACAGTTTCCGTTCCATTTCTGGCTACCTCACGCAATGGCCGCCCCCACTCCGGTAAGCGCCTATTTACACTCTGCAACTATGGTAAAGGCGGGGATATTTTTGCTTGCTCGTTTTTATCCTGCGCTCGCCGGAACCGATATATGGTTTATATTGGTCGGGTTAACAGGGTTAACGACTCTATTATTTGCCGCTTATGTTGCACTGTTCAAGCATGATTTAAAAGGTTTATTAGCTTACTCAACAATTAGCCATTTGGGCTTAATTACTTTGCTATTAGGGCTGGATACAGAACTCGCTACGGTTGCTGCTATTTTTCACATAATAAATCATGCAACTTTTAAGGCTTCGCTGTTTATGGCGACTGGTATTATTGATCATGAAACTGGTACTCGAGATATGCGTAAGCTCAACGGTATGTGGCGATTCATGCCTTATACCGCAACCTTGGCGATGGTCGCCGCAGCCGCTATGGCAGGTGTACCATTGCTCAATGGCTTCCTATCAAAAGAAATGTTTTTTGCTGAAACTTTGTATCAGCAGTTACTTGGTTCAATGTCTTGGTTGATCCCGGTATTAGCGACTATCGCTGGCGCTTTTTCAGTGGCTTATTCTGCCCGATTTATCCATGATGTGTTTTTTAATGGCGAGCCTATTGGCTTGCCCAAACAGCCTCATGAACCACCAAGGTACATGCGTGTTCCAATCGAAATTTTAGTAGCAATATGTTTAGTCGTTGGTATGTTTCCTAATTTAGTTATAGATGGAATACTCAATGCAGCTTCAGCAGCTGTGTTAGGCACGCCGCCGCCAGAATTTAAAATATCGATTTGGCATGGATTTAACTTACCCCTATTAATGAGTGGTATTGCAGTGTGCGGTGGCTTATTTATCTACACTCAACGACGCTATTTATTCCAATTTCAGGCGTCACTGCCACCAATGAACGCCAAAAAAGTATTTGATAACACGGTGTATGGCATCGTGAAATGGAGTCAACGAAAAATAACGGCGATTGAGAATGGCTCATTACAGCGTTATCTAATGTTGATGTTTGTTGTGGTGCTTATTAGTGCTGGATGGCCACTATTTGAAATGGCGCAACTGGTAGGTGGTAAAAAGCCGACAGCAGTAGATATTCATAATGGTATTGGCGCGGCACTGTTAATGATTGGAGCGATTGGTACTGTGATTTGGCACCATGTGCGTATGGTCTCATTGTTGATGCTATCTGTGGTAGGTCTGATGGTTTCTGTTGCCTTTACACGTTTCTCGGCACCAGATTTAGCTCTAACACAGTTAACTGTTGAGGTAGTGACCATCATTCTACTGATGCTAGCGCTGTTTTTCTTACCACAACGAACGCCAAAAGAGTCAAGCTCAATCCGAGTGTTACGTGACATAGGTATTTCGTCTGCCATTGGTGTTGTTGTTGGTAGTATCTGTTATGCCATGATAACAAGACCACTGGATTCAATTTCTGAATTTTTTATAGCCAATGCAAAATCAGGAGGAGGAGGTACTAACGTAGTGAACGTGATTTTAGTCGACTTCCGTGGTTTTGATACACTTGGAGAAATCACAGTTCTAGGTATCGCCGCTTTAGGTATTTATAAGTTACTAATTAACTTACCACTGTTTATGCCTGCTAGTGATAGTGAAGGACGCCCATGGGCAAAAGAACGTTACCCATTACTACTTGCTAGTATCTCGCAAAGCCTACTACCGCTTGCGTTATTGGTTTCGTTTTATATTTTCTTACGTGGTCATAACCTTCCTGGTGGTGGTTTTATCGCAGGTTTGGTAACGGCAATTGCCTTTATTTTGCAGTACATAGCGCACGGCTCTCACTGGATAGCCGAGCGATTAACGATAAACTACCGCAAAATTATTGCCTCAGGCATTGCCATTGCTTTGCTAACAGGTGTTGGCAGCTGGATATTTGATAGACCATTCTTAACAACGTGGTTTGATTACTTTGATATACCTGTTATTGGCAAAATTGAATTGGCCAGCGCACTGGTGTTTGACTTAGGTGTTTACGTTACGGTTGTCGGGGCAACGTTAATGATATTAGCAAGTTTGGGTAAAGTAACCGCGGATGCACCAAAAGAAGAGGTAAACTTTTAATGGAATTATTATATGCATCTTGTGTTGGATTGTTAGTAACCTGTGGCGTGTTTTTAATCTTGCGTGCAAGAACATTCCCAGTGGTACTTGGTTTAACTATGTTGTCTTATGCCGTTAATCTGTTTTTGTTCTCATCAGGTCGTTTGGCACTAAATAAGGCGGCAGTACTTGGTTATTCGAGTGAATATGCCGACCCTTTACCACAAGCTTTGGTGCTGACAGCAATCGTAATTGGATTTGCAATGACAGCATTTGTAGTAATCTTGGCTATTCGTGGTCGTGCTGACTTGGGCAATGATCATGTAAATGGGCAAGAAATAGTAAAAAATAACAAAAAGGGTAAAGCATGATCCAGCATTTGACGTCTTTACCAATTCTTCTGCCAATGTTAGCTGGGGTTATTTTGCTTTTACCGCCATGTGGTAAAAGCGTACCAATTAGAAGAATTGCATCTGTTGTTTTCTCTGCCTTTACACTTTTCGCATCACTTGCGTTAATGGCAAAGGTCACTTCAAGTGGTACTCAGGTATATGCGATAGGTAACTGGTCTGCACCATTTGGCATTGTTATGGTTGCTGATCCACTGTCGGTATTACTGGTCAGCCTCACCTCCTTTCTAGGAATGGCCTGTGCGCTCTATGCGTGTGCTGGAGACGATGAAAAAGGCGCATTTTTTCATCCTTTACTGCATTTTTTAATACTCGGTGTAAACGGTGCATTTTTAACAGGTGATATGTTCAACCTGTTCGTATTTTTTGAAGTGTTACTGATTGCATCATACGCGCTGTTAATGCACGGCGGGGATAAACATAACACGCGTGCTGCATTGCAATACGTGATTATGAACTTAGTTGGCTCTGCGGTTTTTTTGATAGCGCTAGGTACCCTCTATGGTGTTCTGGGTACCCTCAACATGGCTGATATGGCAAATAAAGTGACAACATTGCAAGGTGATGACATTTATTTGGCAAAAATTGGCGGCTTATTATTATTGGTAGTTTTTGCCCTTAAAGGTGCGTTATTGCCGCTCCACCTTTGGTTACCGAACACCTACGCTACGGCTATGCCTGTGGTCGCTGCTTTGTTTGCGATTATGACTAAGGTTGGTGTTTATTCTATGATGCGGGTTTATACCCTCGTATTTGGTGAACATGCAGGTGAGCTGAGCTTTATGGCTCAAGGCTGGTTATGGTGGCTAGCTATAGCCACGATTTTAGTCGGCTCAATTGGCGTGTTAGCAAGCCAAGATTTAAGGAAGTTAACGGCAAATTTGGTTATTGTGTCGGTTGGCACTTTGGTTGCGCTTGTGGCTGTACAGTCAATCCAAGCAAGCGCAGTCGCTATATACTATTTGGTTCATTCAACCCTAGTGAGTGCGGCATTATTTTTACTTGCAGATCTTATTGCCCGCCAAAGAGGTAAGGTGAGCGATAGAATTACAGCAGGTCGACCAGTTGCTCAACCGCTATTACTTGGAAGTGGGTTTTTAATTGCTGCTATTACCGTCATAGGTATGCCCCCGCTATCTGGTTTTGTAGCAAAAATTTGGTTACTAAGGGCCACTTATGAAACCGAACAGGCAATTGTATTTTGGCCCGTATATTTACTTGCAAGCCTAGCCGTTTTGCTATCACTGTCAAAAACTGGCAGCACACTATTTTGGCATAATACAACGGCAAAAACCGCGGATGCAGCAGAGCAGAACCGTGTTCATCCCGCTCAATATTGTGCGCTAGTTATGTTGTTAATAGCATCTCCGTTGATGGTCATATTTGCAGGCCCTTTAACTGAATATGCATTGATGACGGCAACTGAGTTGCATAATTTTGCAAATAATCTCAGTGTTGTTTTAGAAGGAGCTCAGTAATGCGCTTAGATGCTCGTTTTTCTTGGCTACCTACTCCGTTTAGAAGCCTAATGCTTTTTTCCGTATGGTTGTTGCTTAACAATAGTCTATCTGCAGGGCATATTGTGCTTGGCCTGATATTAGCGATTGTGATCCCCCTAGTAACTCAGCCATTTCGCACAAAACAACCATTGATATTAAAGCCTGGCTTAGCTATACGCCACCTATTGCTTGTTTTGTATGACATCATTACCGCGAACGTCCAAGTCGCTTTACTGATTTTAGGCCCGACGAAAAGGTTAAACCCTGGTTTTATTAAGGTGCCATTAGATTTATCCCATAGTATGCCTATTACTATTTTGGCCAGTACCGTATCTTTGACACCAGGCACTGTAAGTGCGGAGGTTTACCCTTGGCTAGAATCTTTACCTAATGGTGATAAACCTGAACAACGCTACTTGCTGATCCATGTTTTAAATTTGGAAGATGAAGAGGAACTGGTCAAAACCATTAAGCAGCGTTATGAAGCGCCGCTTAAGGAGATTTTTCAATGCTAGAGACAGTCATTTTAATTGTGTTTGCAATGATAGGTTTATCATTGTTGCTAAACTTATGGCGCTTAGTTGTCGGGCCTTCGGTACCTGACCGTATTTTGGCGCTTGACACTATGTACATAAATAGCATCGCATTGATCATTTTATATGGGATGAGTATGGGAACCGGTTTGTACTTTGAAGCCGCATTACTGATCGCTATGTTAGGATTTGTGAGTACCGTAGCTGTATGCAAGTACTTACTGCGTGGCGATATAATTGAGTAGGAGGTAATATGGCTGAGTGGATAATTTCAATACTATTACTAATAGGTGGCTTTTTTGTGCTTGTAGGCTCAATAGGCTTAGTAAAGATGCCTGACTTTTTTATGCGCTTGCATGGGCCTACAAAAGCGACAACGTTAGGAATGGCAAGCTTATTAACAGCGGCAATGATTTACTTTAGTCAACTTCAAGATGGCGTGAGCGCGAAAGAAATATTGATATCAATTTTCTTGCTGTTGACCGCGCCTATCAGTGGATACATGCTGATCAAGTCAGCTATTCATCATAAACTCAAAAGTATCGAGCGAACCTCAGGGAACGATAATATCGAAGATGATGTGTGATATCTCATAAAATAAAAAGGTACGCTTAACAACCGTACCTTTTTTTGTTTTACCCAACTTACCTACTTGCACATTAATTTGCTTTATGTTGTCCTGTGTAATCAGAGTAAAATCAAAAAGTTGTTATATAACTAATTTGGTAAGTCTTGTTTTGAATTTACCATTATGCAAGCTTGGTAGAGTCAAATTTGCCCTGTTTAAAGTGATGTACTTTAGTCAAGCTAGTTGTTTGCATTATAAAGAAGGAAACGCATGAATCACACATCTATAAAAAGCAAGCTACTCGTATTTGTCGGTGCTTTAGTCACTTCTTTGGTAATGTTGCTCACGTTATATATGTGGCTTAATTTAGGTGCTCAAAATGAAAAGCAAAATAAGCAAGTACAGAGCGCAATATATGACGAGGCGCAACGTAGTTTAACAGCACAAGGAAGCTTCTATGCCCAGCGTATTGCTGGATTTATAAACGAGGCTTACCGTGTGCCTTATACGTTTGCGGGGGTATTAAATAACGGTGCTCAAGAGCAGCCTTTATCTCGTGAAGTGGTACAAAATGCAGTTGCTGGTGCATTGCAGCAGAATAAGTTTGTCTCTTCTATGTATGCACAATTTGAGGCAAACGGATATGACAATCTAGATGGACAATACAGATCTGGAGCGAGTCACTCTGTAGCTGGTGATGGTACATTAGAAATCTACTTTACGCGTGATTCATCGGGTATAAGTCAACAAAAGGTTGCCGCAGCGGCTGACAAGTACTTAGAGGCTCGAAACGAGTTTGGCCTAAGGGAAGCTGAATGGTATTTGTGTGCCCGAGATAAAAATAGGCCCTGTATTATGGAGCCTTACTTATATGATGGCACGTTGATGACTTCACTGACTGTGCCTGTGCAAGCTAGCGGCCGCTTTGTTGGTTTAGTGGGAGTCGATGTCAATTTGCCTATTTTTCAGGAGCAAGTCGAAGAACTATCGCGCTCTTTGTACCAAGGAGCAGCTAAAGTAACCTTACTGAGCGAACTCGGTTTGGTGGTTGGTTCGAGCCATTATAATAAGTTGGCAAGACCACTGAAGGAGTCTATGTCAGCCTCTCGAGCACAAAAGCTGTTAGGACTGCATAGCTCTAAGGAAGTCATTGAAATTGGAGAGGACATCGCGGTTGCCGTGCCAATTGACATTAAGCTGGCAAATACCACTTGGTCTTTGTTGATCGAAGTACCTAAAGGTGTGGTTCTTGAGCGTGCAACCTCCTTGGCAAAAGAGCTTGAAGAGTCGGCTGATTCTTTGAGTCAAACAATGCTAATTGTTGGCGTTGTTATCGCGTTAATAGGGATAGCGATAGCGATGGTTCTTATAAATACGATTATAAAGCCTCTGACGCATATCCAGCGCCGTATAGAAAACTTAGCAAGTAGTGAGGGGGATCTGACTCATGAATTAGAAGTCAGTCATCATGGCGAATTAATAGCGTTAGCAAAAGGGTTTAATTCTTTCACTTACAAGCTTCGCAACATGATTGATGATCTGAAAAAGCTTGCAGAACAATCTTATCAACAGTCTTTTGAAACGACAGAGTTAGCCATAAACATCAAAAATAAGGTGGCAAATCAGCATAACGAAATTGATAGTGTTGTTGCTGCTATCAATGAGTTGAGCGCTACTGCATCAGAAGTGGCTCGCTCATCTGAACAAGCGGCACACAGCGTTAATGAAGCAGCGAACCAAGTGCAACTGAGTGAAGCCAGTATTGTAAAAACTACGCAGACGGTTCAAGCAATGGCGTCTCAAGTTTCAGACGCAAAACAAGCTATTACGAAAGTTGTAGAGCGAAGTGCCGACATTTCACAAATATTAGATGTGATCAGAGCGATTGCAGAACAAACTAATCTACTGGCGCTTAATGCAGCAATTGAGGCTGCTAGGGCTGGAGAGCAAGGGAGGGGTTTTGCGGTTGTTGCTGATGAGGTAAGGGCTTTGGCTTCTAAGACGCATGACTCAACCAACGATATTAGTAAGTTGATAGGCAATTTAACCCATGAAGTTCATCAATCTGAAAGCATCATTGAAAATTCAGTTGCTCAAGGAGAACTAGCGGTGTCTTATTGTAAGGAGTCGGCCGATGGCATGGGTAGTATGGTGGCTATGTTATCGAGTATCTCTAATGAGGTTACTCAAATAGCGACAGCCGCCGAGGAACAGAGTGTTGTGACAGAGGAAATCAATACCAACACGACAGGCATTGCTGATGCAGCGATAGAGCTGTCGCAATTAGCAGATCAAGTTGAGCAAGCAGCGAGTAAAATGACAATAATTGTTGAACAAAAGCACACTCAATTAAATCTTCTAAAAACTAAGTAACTTGACTGCTGCGTGTCGATGTCGGCGCGCGGCAAACACCCATCCCATCTAATCACCCATTGATTCATACTGGAATAATTACATCGCTTAGCTTATGATAACTGTTTATTTATACAGTTATCAGGTTTGTCTAATTCAATGAAACTATATATTGCCGAAAAACCGTCTTTGGGAAGAGCGATTGCAGAGGCACTGCCTAAACCACATAAAAAGCAAGATGGGTTTATCGAGGCAGGTGATGGCAGCATTGTTTCTTGGTGTGTTGGGCATCTGTTAGAACAAGCTGAACCTGAAGATTACGATCCAAAGTACAAAAAATGGCTGTATGACGACCTTCCTATAGTACCCGAAAACTGGCAATTTAAAGCAAAAGCTAAAACTAAAAAACAACTAGGCGTACTTACAAAATTAATTAAGCGTGCCAAAATCATTGTTCATGCTGGAGACCCTGACCGCGAAGGACAATTGCTTGTTGATGAAGTACTTCAACATGTTGGTTTGAGCTCGTCGCAAAAGCAAAATGTACAACGCTTACTTGTCAGTGATCTGAATGTGGATGCAGTTAAGCGGGCTTTGACTGTTATAAAGTCAAATCAATCGTTTGTACCACTTAGCGTATCAGCCTTAGCCCGAGCTAGGGCTGATTGGTTATATGGTATGAATCTTACCCGCGCTTATACACTAACAGGACAAAAAGCGGGGTATCAAGGTGTACTGTCTGTTGGAAGGGTGCAGACTCCCGTTTTAGGGCTGGTTGTAAAAAGAGACAATGAAATAAAAGCATTTGTATCGAAACCTTTTTACGAAGTGTTTGCCCACCTACACACCGAAGAGCTGCAGCCTTTGGTTGCTAAGTGGCAACCCAGTGAAGCATGTCTGCCATATATGGACGAAGAAAAACGTGTCTTGGTAAAAGCGCTTGCACAAAATGTGGCTACTCGTGTGAAAGGGCAGCCTGCTGAGGTTGTGAAATTGACAAAAAAGCCAAAGAAACAATCAGCGCCTCTGCCATATAATTTATCTGCGCTGCAGATAGATGCTAATAAACGATATGGGATGTCGGCGAAACAGGTTTTGGATGTATGCCAAGCGTTATATGAAAAACACAAGTTAATAACCTATCCGCGTTCAGACAATCGATATCTACCAGAAGCACATTTTCATGAATCTAGGCAGGTATTATCTGCAATAACTAATAACAATGGTTGTGATAAAGGCAAAGTCGAGAATGCCGATTTATCTATTAAGTCTAAATGTTGGAACGATAAAAAAGTGGCGGCGCATCACGCGATCATACCAACAAGTAAAAAATTAAAATCGGCGCAGCTTGGCCAATATGAACAGCAAATCTATAAGCTCATCAGCATAATGTATGTTGCTCAGTTTTACCCAGCTTACACTTACAATGAAACAGTTGCTGAAATCTCAATTGCAGGTGGGATGTTTATTGCCAAAGCTAAACAGATTACGAATGAGGGTTTCAAAGTATTGTTTGGTAAGGAAAGGCACAATGAGGGAGCTGACTCAACCTTTTTACCTCCCCTAGTTGAAGGACAACAGTTACTTTGCCATGATGCGCAGATTCAGGAAAAGCACACACAACCTCCACAATATTATACTGATGCGTCTTTGCTGGCAGCCATGACTGGAATAAGCCGATATGTAAAAGATCCTGAAATAAAAAAGATCTTAAAAGAAACTGACGGATTAGGTACAGAAGCAACGCGAGCTGGGATAATCGAGTTACTTTTCAAGCGAGGTTTTTTACTACGTGAAGGCAAACTAATAAAAAGCAGTGACGTTGGGAAAACTATGATAAATATGTTGCCCGAAGCTTTGACTTTACCGGATAGAACTGCTTTGTGGGAATCACATCTAGCTAAAATTGCTAATAAAGAGTGTAGCTATCAAAATTTTATGGAGCCACTCATAACTCAAATCGGTGAAGTTATCTCAACAGCACACTTAACAGAGAATATAAACTTTAAGGGACTAGCAAAGCCAAATAATAAACGCAGATTCAAAAAGCGGAGGAAAAATACGGCGAAGACGTAAAATTAGACTTGTAATTAATGCCTTTGCCTCAATATAAAAACAAAACCAGCAAAAAATAAAGCAAAGTATGAGTAACCAAATTCAACTAACAAGCGAAAATATACAACAAGTGCTTGGAGAGCAAAACCAAGATAAACTAATTCTGTTAACCTTTTTTAGTGCTCAAAACCCAGACTGTGTAGCACAGGCCTCTATACTAAATAATTTGGCGGCTAGTTATGAGTCTCACATCCTTGTCGCTACAGTCGATTGTGATAACCAACAAGCTTTAGCGTCGCAGCTTGCACAGCAAATTGGCTTACAAGCTTTGCCTACTCTTGTGTTGCTTAAGAATGGTGCTCCAGTTGATATGCTACCTGGTCCTCAAGGTGAAGAAGAAATCAAGAAAGCGCTTGCAGAGCATTTACCCAAACCAGAGGTTCTTTTGCTAGATCAAGCAAAGCAGGCGCTTGCAAATGACGATTTAAATACAGCCTTTGGCTTTGCGAAGCAAGCTTATGACATCGATGCAAATAACACTCGAGTCAAACTGGTTTTAGCAAACATCTGTATTCAGATACAAAAGCTAGATGATGCACAAGCACTACTCAATTCGATAGTAGAAACTGAACAAGATGCATATTTTCAAAACTTACAGGCCAAATTAGAGCAGGCAAGGCAAGCACAAGAGTCTCCTGAAATAAAAATGCTTAGTGAAGCACTCGAAGCTGAGCCTGAGAATAACGACATAAAGTTAAAACTAGCGACCGTCCTTGCTGAGGCTGGTAAAAAAGAAGATGCATTGGCACTCTTATTAAGTATTTTGCAACGGGATATGAACTTTATGTCAGCAAAAAAAGATTTCTTGGACATAATTGCTTCGTTACCTGATGGGGACGTGTTAGCTGCATCATATAGACGAAAGCTATACAGTCTTCTGTATTAGCCGTGGGTATAAAGTACACTCTTAGAATTCAGGCTGTGTACTTTTCGCAAAAATAATTTGCATCTTTTTATTTTTCTATAATACTTAACTCCCCGTTGAGTGAAAATCATACAAACAATGGGCGATATGTATATCAAAAATTGTAGTTTTAAATGGTTTTGTGTGTTTTTTGCTCGAAATGTGTTTTTTTTGAAGTTTTGTTGAAAAACCGCTTGCGCTTTTAATTCGCCGCCCTATAATGCGACCCCACTGACACGGAGCGCTACGCTGAATAAGCAAAGCAACAACGAGTCAGCGTCGAGTAAAACTTAAATTTAAAACTTCTTAAAA